>JAFIGX010000013.1 GCA_017849455.1 Pseudobacter sp. | reverse complement strand
GTTGGCAGTTGGCAGTTGGCAGTTGGCAGTTGGCAGTTGGCAGTTGGCAGTTGGCAGTTGGCAGTTGGCAGTTGGCAGTTGGCAGTTGGCAGTTGAAATATGTGAAGCCTATGAAGGTATGAATTAAGATACTTTCAGGGCTTTTTATTTTCAGTATGTTTTATAAAGTGCAAGGTGTTTCCCAACTGCCAATTGCCAACTGCACACTGCCAACTCTTTGCAATCCCGCCCATTTGCCGTACATTTGCGGTTTCACTAACGATCAAGCAATCAAGCATTTAAATAAAATGATCCTTCCTATCGTAGCTTATGGAGCGCCGGTGTTGCGCACGGTGGCCAGGGATATCACACCGGATTATGCCAACCTCGATAAACTGGTGGCCGATATGTGGGAAACCATGTATGCCAGTAATGGGGTTGGACTGGCCGCACCCCAGATCAACCGGGATATACGGCTGTTCGTGGTAGACAGCCACCAGATCTTCGAGAACCTCGACGATGACGAGAAAGGCCAATACCCCGATGAGCCCGGCATGAAACAGGTTTTCATCAATGCACATATAGTGACCGTCAACGGTAAGGAATGGGCCTACAATGAAGGATGCCTCAGCATCCCCAAGATACGGGAAGACATTGTACGCAATGAGGAAGTGACACTGGAATACGTAGACGAACATTTCACCCCCCACACAAAAACCTTTAACGGGATCACCGCCCGCGTGATCCTTCACGAATACGACCATATCGAAGGAAAATTATTCATCGATTACCTCAAGCCCCTCAAGAGAAAAATGCTGAAAGGCAAGCTCGACGATATTTCCAAAGGCAAGGTAAAAGTAGATTACAAGATGGTTTTCCCGAAATGACCGGGATGAAGCCCCTCCTCACCATATTCGTACTCTTTATTGCCACTGCTGCATCAGCGCAGAAAGACAGCGCCGTTACCGTGAACAGGAATGTAGTGACCCTCAAGGAAGTGGTGGTGCGCAGTAATCTCAACGCGCCCGCTTTTATTACCCGCATACAGGAAGATACCAGTTTCTACAAGGCATTCCGTAATTTGAAAGTGATCGGGTATACTTCGCTCAATGATGTCCGTATGCTCGATAAGAAGGGCAATACGAAAGCATCCCTGAACAGTCGCACCAGGCAGGAAACGAAGCATGGCTGCCGCTGGATGCACGTGTTGAGTGAAACGTCCACCGGCGACATGTACGACAAACGCCACAACCTGAATTATTATACCGCAGAATTGTACGCTGGGCTTTTCTTTGCCAAAGACACTATCTGCGGGGAAGATAATATCGTTAAAGGCAGCGAGTTCAGCCTGAAGAACAAAAGTGGTATCGAGAAGCACAAGGAGCAATTGAAAATGCTGTTCTTCAATCCCGGCAAGAAGATCCCTGGCATCCCGTTCATCGGTAACAAGATCGCCCTGTTCGATGCAGATGTCAGCAAGCGGTACGATTTCACTATCGATATGGATGTCTTCAATGGGGAGATGTGCTATATCTTCCGGGTAACGCCCCGCGCTAACCTCAGTTCATCCGAAAAAGACCAGGTCGTGATCAATGAAATGACCACCTGGTTCCGCATCGATAACTGGGAAATCGTGGCCCGCAATTACGACCTGAGCTATAATGCAGGTGTATACGATTTCAATGTGCACATGGAAGTGGAGATGACCCGGTTCGAAGACCTGGTGGTGCCTAAGGTGATGCGTTATAACGGCACCTGGAATGTGATCTTTAAGAAGAGGGAAAAATCGCTGTTCACCGCCACCCTGTTCGATTTCAAAAAGGGGTAATGCTTAGATGATATTCTTCACCTTCACATAATTCCTCCATTTTTCGATCAACTGCTCCATGTCCTGCGGTATTTCACTGTCGAATCGTACTTCCTTGCGTGTGCGGGGATGGATGAAGCCGATGGTCTTTGCATGAAGCGCATGCCTCGGGCAGATGGCAAAACAATTTTCGACGAATTGTTTGTACTTACTGAAGACAGTGCCTTTCACGATCTTATCGCCCCCATATAATTCATCGCTGAACAAAGGATGGCCGATATGTTTCATGTGTACCCTGATCTGGTGCGTGCGGCCCGTTTCCAGCTCACATTGCACCATTGTCACATAACCGAACCGTTCCAGTACTTTATAATGGGTGATGGCTTCCTTGCCATGCTCTCCATCGGGATAAGCATCGAAGATCTTCCTGAAACGCTGGTGCCGCCCGATATGGGCATTCACCGTGCCGCTGTCTTCCGCCACATCGCCCCATACCAGTGCGATGTATTGGCGGTGAACGGTATGGTCGAAAAATTCTTTGGCCAGGCTGCTGACAGCCTTTTCGGTCTTGGCCAGCACCATCAGTCCGCTGGTATTTTTATCGATGCGATGCACCAACCCAAAGCGGGGCAGCACATCGGCATTGAGGTCACTATTCTGCAGCAGCAGGTGCCAGGCAACGCCATTGATCAGTGTGCCGCTGGGATTGCCGCTGGCAGGATGTACTACCAATCCAACCGGTTTGTTGATGATGAGAATATCATCATCCTCATATTCAATATTCAAAGGCATCTCCTCCGGTACAATTTCTTCTCCCTGCACCTCTTTGTCCGAATAAACGACGATCTCCTCTCCGGGTTTGATGCGGTGGTTGGATTGTACCTGTTTGCCATTGATCAGCACGCGGCCGCTTTCGATGGCCTGCTGTACCTTATTGCGTGAAGCGTTCTCGATCCGGGCCACCAGGAATTTGTCCAGCCGCATAGGTTCCTGGCCCCGGTCTACCACCAGGCTCATCCGTTCGTACAGCTCTTCTGAGCCGTCGGCGCCGTCCCCGAACTCATTATACGCTTCAATATCTTTTGTAGTCATACCTATTGCGGCAATTTCCGGCAAAGGTAAGGGATCGGGCCGGATCATCGGAAAGCGGTAAATTTGCAGGTTATGATAACGATCACCAGGCAGGCAGTAGCGTTCGAGGACCTGGGCCGGATGGACTTCCAGGCCGCATGGGATTACCAGGAAAAGCTTCTGCAGGAGAACATGGCCCTGAAAACGGCCCACAGGGAGTTGGCAGTTGGCAGTGGGCAGTTGACGGAGAATTCACGGCAGTCCGCAGGCCCGGCCACCCGGCACCATTTATTATTCGTGGAGCATCCGCCGGTGTATACGCTGGGTAAAAGCGGCCATATAGAAAATGTATTGATCAGCGAAGAGGAGCGGGGCACCAGGGGTATCCAGTTCTTCAGGATCAACAGGGGTGGGGATATCACTTTCCACGGCCCGGAGCAACTGGTGGGTTATCCCATCCTCGACCTTGAAAAATTCTATACCGACCTCGGAAAATACCTGCGGAGTCTGGAGGAAGTGATCATTCTCACTATGGCTGAATACGGATTGCAGGGTGAGCGCTCAAAAGGGGAAACAGGGGTATGGCTCGATACCGCCCTTCCGGGGAAGGCCCGCAAGATATGTGCCATGGGCATCCGTTGCAGCCGCTGGATCACCATGCATGGGTTTGCCTTCAATGTGAATACGGACCTTTCCTATTTCGATCATATCATTCCCTGTGGCATTCAGAACAAGCAGGTTACCTCACTCGCCAAAGAGCTTGGCCGTACGCTCGGGATGGAAGAGGTAAAAGAGAAAGTGAAAAGGAATTTCGAGAAAGTGTTCGAAGTGGAATTGCAATGAGATCAGAAATCTTTCGGGATAAGGAATTTGTGTGTTTCCTTCAGCTTGCCATCCTCATACAATTCGAACCGGAACCAGCCTGCATGCAGGAAATTGACCTTGTCGATCGTCAACAATGGTTCTTTCACCTGCCTGATATCGAACAGAACGGACTGGTCATCTTCAAAGAATTTAACGGCGTAATGTTTTTGTTTCACTTCTGGTAGGGAGATCACTACGTTGCCGTCCTTATCGGTGAATACATACCGTGAGGGCCTGTAGATCTCTTTGGGAACAAAGGGCCTGATCACGATGGTGTCCATGCTTTTGAAGGCCATGGTATCTTTTGTGCGGGTAACGATGGAATCCCTGAATTTTTTGAATGCTTTTTCCGGGAGTTGCAGGAGGATGCTGTCTCTCTTCTTCACGGTGAAGAATTTCTCCGGCTCTTTTTTGGGAGCAGGGGCAGGATCTTCCTTCTTCACCACTTCTTTTATTTTTTCCTTGAGTTTTTCTACATCTTTCAGCGGCATATTGTCTGCGATCACCACGCGGCGGTTGTTATTCTCCCCGGTGAGCGATTGTGCGGGCCCTGTATTGCGCACTGCGCCTGCCGAATCCCAGAAAGGCCGTTGCGCTTTACTGAAAAGATAGTTCCCGTTCTCTAGTACGATGAACAGTCGATAGTACATGGAAGGGGAAGGAGCTTTGGTATCCACGAACCCGTTCTGTGCAACGGTAGGATCGGGAACGGTGAGTATGGTCCTGAAATTTTTGGAACTGTCGGCCGAACGCTGAATACTGATCTGCGAGATCACGGCAAAGTTGTTGGTCCAACTGATAATGACTTTATCATTGCCCTTCGTGGTAGCGGTAAACCGCGGTAACGTATCCTGCGCCACACCTCTGACTGATACCAACAATAAAACGACTGCCATCATCCTGCTCATAGTACCTATAACGAAATTATGAAGTTGCTATTTTGACCTTGCAAATATAACGTAGGGTTGGTAAATGAACGATCGTCAAAACCGTAAAATACCGGGAGCCAGCGAGCGGTTCCCCTGTAATCCGCCGCTATGCACGATCAATAAACGACTGTTAGCATGAAAAAAATTATTGTTAATTAAATCGGTGATGCCAAATAGTAGTTTTCCTGTATAGACCAGGTCTGTGGGGAGATGATATAGGTCGTACAGCCTGTTCATGAATTGAAGAAGCGCTTCATTTTTCTTTGCGTATCCGCCGAAGTGATAGGTATAGAACAATTGAAAATTGGTTTGGTGCACATGCCGTTGTACAAAGTCCAGGATACTGTTCCGCTGCGGGTCGGCGATCTTCAGACTGCTGATGCCCAGTACCTGTTGGTGGGACAAGCTGGCCCGTACCAGACCGGCGAACATCGTGCCAGTTCCCACTGCACAGGCGATATGGGTATAAATGTCCGCATTCACCAATTGCAGTATTTCTGCAGCGCCGCGGATGCCTTCTTCACCCCCACCGCCATGCGGCACCACCAGGTGATCGGGATAATGATCTTTCCAGTATTGATCATTGTCTGCCGCAAATTGTTCTCTGCTGATGAACAGCAGTTCCATGCCGTACCCGACAGCATCCTGCAAAGTATTGGAAAGATATGCCGGCTTCTCTCCGCGAACGATCCCGATGCATGAAAGCCCGGCATCCTTGGCTGCATAAGCTGTTGCCACAAGGTGGTTAGACCAGGCGCCACCGAACGTAAGGACACCTTTTTTCTTTTGTTCCGTCGCATTCAGCAGGTGGTATTTCAATTTGAAGCATTTATTGCCTGAGATAACAGGATGCACCTGATCGAGCCTCAGCACGTCGATGAGAATGTCCCTGGCTGCTGCCTCCGGTAATAGCAGCGGCTGGAGGAAGGCTTTGTGAATATCAACGACCGTCACGGTTTTATCGGTTATTTTTATATTTTCGTGCACGAATTTTTAAAATTACGATAATGCAACCAACTCTTTTGATCTTAGCAGCAGGCATGGCGTCACGCTATGGCAGTATGAAACAGATACAATCGTTCGGACCCGGCGGCGAAACGATCATGGACTATTCCATATATGATGCGATCCGCGCAGGGTACAAAAAAGTGGCATTTATTATCCGCAAGGAATTCGAAAAGGACTTCAGGGAAATATTCGAGCCGAGATTGAAGGGAAGGGTTGAACTGGAATACGTGTACCAGGAAGTGGCGCCGGAGCGTACCAAGCCCTGGGGCACTGCGCAGGCGGTATTATGCGCCAAAGACGTGATCCGCGAGCCGTTTGCGGTGATCAATGCGGATGACTTCTATGGCCGCGATGCATTTGAAAAATCGTATAAATTCCTCACTACGGAGGTAGCATCGAAAGTATACTCTATCATCGGTTATGAGCTGTTGAAGACCTTATCGGATAATGGAACAGTGAACCGTGGCGTGTGCCAGGTGGATGGAAAGGGCAACCTCAGCTCTATTGCAGAGCGATTGAATATTGCCCTGAAAGACAGCAGGATCATTTGTGATGACGATCAACAGCCGAAAGAACTGCCTTCTGATTCGAAAGTATCGATGAATTTCTGGTGCTTCGATCCTTCCATCTTTTCTTATTCGGGAAAGCTCTTCACTGCATTCGCTGCGACCAACAGCGGCAATCCCAAAGCGGAATTTTTTATTCCGCTGGTAGCCGATCAATTCATAAAAGACAAGGAAGGTGTTATCAAGGTGATCCCTACTTCTTCGCAATGGTTTGGCGTTACGTACAAGGAAGATGCGCCGGAAGTGAAGGCCAGCCTGGAGGAATTGGTGCAGGCAGGGGAGTATCCGCCGGCGTTATGGGTTTAAAAAATTGTTTGTGGTTTGTTGTTGGTTGTATGTAGTTCTTTACGTGTAACAGTCAACTTTTATGCGATCCAGCCTCATTTTCGAAAAGATGCCATTTGTAAGAGATGATTGATCCGGACAACCACAAACAACCAACAACAAACCACAAACAATTAATAAGAAGCCCCGTTCGTTTTGCAACGACGGGGCTTTGCACTATCAGAGCTAAAAACAGATCGTTTATCAGGTTTAGTAACTTTTCACCATAAACACACAGTCCTCGATCTTTTTGATCTGCTGCACTCTCTCCAATCCTTTGATCTGTGTGTTGGCAGGAAATTTCAGATTACGTAACGTACTATCTTCCTTTTTAATTGTCTCGAGGGTTCGAATTATGTTTTTGGCAGTGATGGCGAACACCACTCCTTCGGCGGTGCGCTGGCGCGTATTGATGATACCGATCACCTCTCCGTTCCTGTTGAATACAGGTCCGCCGGAATTGCCCGGATTGGCCGGTACCCCGATCTGGCAGGTCATGGTATCGCCGTTGAAGCCTGTCTTGGCGCTCATATACCCTTCATTATAAACGATCTCGTCGCGGGGGAACCCGAGTGTGAACAGGGGCTCACCCAGTTCCACGCTGTTCTTCCGGATGGAATAAGGCAGAACGGCCTGGGGTTTGAAATCCGGATCGCCGATCTTGAGGATCGCAATATCATTGCTCTCGTTCACATAAACTGTTTTGGCGCGGAACTCCTGGGCCTTGTTATTCTGTACTACGAAGGTAGAGCCGCCCTTGATCACGTGTGCATTGGTAACGAGGTAACCTTTCCCATCGATCAGGAAACCGGTGCCACCAGAGATCAGCTCGGCATTCTCCGGCGCCTTGGAGATCATCTTCTGGTTCACCTCATTGAGCACTTCATTCTTCTTGTTGGCTACTTCCTGTTTGAATTCACGGCGTAACTGTTGCAGGTCTTCATTGCTGGCCCTGCGGTTATAATAGGTAGCGGCGCCGGCTATCAGCAGGGTAGTGATCCCGGCGATGGAGGCGGCCACGGCCATCACGCGTTTATATTTTTTGAGGTAATGGACAACAGTGGCGCGGGGAGTTTCTTCTTTGATATCGCCGTTGTCGAGTAATTGATGGTGTACATCCTGGAGGGTAGACTTGAAGTTCTTCCATTCGGCGAACCTGTCCATCTGCTGCAGGAACATGGTATGTTCCACCACCAGTTGGTCCACTTCAGGGTTGGTCTTGCGGAGCTGCTCGAAATAAGCTTTCTCTTCGGGGTTCATCTCATCCCGGAGGTATCTTTCGATAGCATCCAGTATTTGCAGATCTTCCATTATAGGGTGTTTTTAAATGCGGCAAAGAACAATTTCCGGAGCCGCATCAGGCATTTATACTTTTGGTTCTTGGCGTTATCCGAGTTGGTGTACCCAAAATGTCCTGCTATTTCGGTCATGTTTCTTTTTTGCAGGTAGAAAGCATCGAGCAGGCTACGGCAGGGTTCACCCAGGTTCAGCATTGCTTTTTCCATTGTCTGGAATTCCATATTCCTTTCACCATGTGCCTCGATCTCTTCTTCCACAGGCACCAGTTCATCTATTCCATTCATCTCCGGCACGAATTTCTGTTGCTGTTGCAGCTTTTTGAGCCATAAGCGACGGCCGACGGAATAAATATAAGTTTTCAACAGGCAGTTCAGTTCAAAGGTACCGGAGCGGGCTTTTTCGTACAGTACGATCATGGTCTCCTGGAAAATATCGCGGGCATCATCGATAGAGCCATTATTATTGATAATCAATGCCTGGACCATGTTATAATGTTGTTTATAAATGGTCTCGATGGCCTGCCGTTCGTTTTTTGCAAGTCCTTCCAGTAAAGCTATTTCCCGGGGATCTGTTTTCACGCTTAACCGTTTATTAATACCCAAATTAAAGAGAAGTAACCCAAATTTGCGGTTAAAATACCGGCAAATTTCAGGCGTTCAGTAAAATTTCCGGTTTTTTTCAGGGAGCCGGGTTACCTTTTTGAAGTTGGTGTATTAATCTTCAAAATCATTCGTTAACAAAACAAAAACGGTACAATGAAAAAGCTCCTGTTAGTTTTAGCGATCGGTGCATTCGCTGCCTGCAATGACGCCGGCACTGGCGAAGGCGAAAAGAAAGATTCAACTGCTAACACAACCGCCACGCCTCCTGCACACGACAGCACTGCAGTAAAAGACACTACAGCTCATCACGCTGATAGCACTGCAGCCAAAGTTGACACTACGAAGAAGTAAGAATTTTTCATATGGCAAGCAATCGTTAGAGGCCGTCCTGTTCTCAGGAGGGCTCTCTTTTTTTTAAGGAGTATCGAAGTTTTTTTTTTACCGCAAAGACACGAAGACACAAAGGTATTGGGTTGATAAGTTGAAAGGTTTACAGGTTTACAAGGGATCGCCGAATTTCAAGCGTCCCTTATCAACATTTCAACTTGTCAACCTTCCAACATCATTTCCTTTGTGCCTTCGTGTCTTTGCGGTAAAAAAAAATCAGACCTGCGCCTGCCGGATGATTGAATGCATATCGATCTCCCCATGACTTTCATCATAGACGCACTCTCCTTTAACGATCACCAATACCTGGGGTGATTCATGCGGCACCTGGAAGAATTCAGCCACTTTGTTCGAAAGGGGCCGGTAGTTCAATATATCGAGGAAATAAAAATCCATCTCCATTGGCTCATCACTGTATTCAAGCCTCCTCCGGGCGCCTGCACTGACACTGCAGCGGGTACTGTGTTTGAAGATCACCTGTGGACGGGAAGCCGATACTTCCTGGATCTCCGTCAATTGCTTTTCTTCCTGCAAGATGATCCAGTTCATATTACAATGTAAGTAAAAAAGTCTCCCGTGAAACCAGGAGACTTCAAAAAATATCAGCTATTTTATTCGGTTATTTGCTACCGTATCCTACATATCCGCGAGATCCGGCACATCCGCCCTTAGAAGCTGTGCATGAAGTAATAGTTACACCGGCCAGAATTACCAGGGCCAGGATCACCAATGTCCTTTTCATTTTTGTGGTATTTAAAGTTTACAATTAGCCTGACGATCAAAAGGGCTAAACGATCTCAGGTCATCAGAGGTAGCGGATTAAAGATAAGACGGGGAGATTTTAGTAGGATTGGACGGTTGAGGATTCAAATTAACGACATAATTCCGGGTTATGCAAGGGCCACCCCCAATTTTAACCCATTATTTTTAGCATGACCTGATAAATAACTGAGCGTAAATATTTTTAGCCGGAGTAGGAAATTCTATATTTTCGATCTTTTTTCCCATGAAAGTACATTTTATAGCGATCGGTGGGAGTGTAATGCACCAGTTGGCGCTGGCCTTGCAGCGGAAGGGTTATACCGTTACCGGCAGCGACGACGAGATCTTCGAACCTGCCCGCACCAACCTGGAAAAAGCCGGGTTGTTACCGGCCGCTACCGGTTGGTTCCCGGAAAAGATCAACCCCGGTCTCGACGCCGTGATCCTGGGTATGCATGCCAAACAGGACAATCCCGAACTTCAACGGGCCATTTCCCTTCAATTGAAGATCTATTCTTTCCCCGAATATATTTACCAGGAGAGCATTCAGAAAAAGCGCATCGTGGTGGGAGGCAGTCATGGGAAGACCACCACCACTTCCATGATCATGCATGTGCTCCGCGAGGCAGGCAGCAGTTTCGACTACCTGGTCGGCGCCAGGCTCGAAGGGTTCGATCAGTCTGTGGAAGTCACCGATGCTCCCCTCATCGTTTGCGAAGGTGATGAATACCCGGCCAGTGTGATCGAGAAACGTCCCAAGTTCCATTTCCTGTTTCCCCATATCGCCATCATCACCGGCATCGCCTGGGACCATATCAATGTATTCCCCACCTTCGATATTTACCTCGAACAATTCATCATCTTCATCTCGAAAATTGAACCGGGTGGTCTCCTTATCTATAATGAAACCGACCCGGTGTTGAAAAAACTGGTACATGATCATCATCGTGCCGATCTCCGTTACCAGCCTTATGGCGTTCCGGCCCATTCCATCGATCATGGTGAAACCACCATCCGTATCGGGGACCAGGAAGGCCCGCTGAAAGTTTTCGGCGATCATAATTTACTCAACCTGCATGCAGCCTGGTATGCCTGCAAGGAACTGGGCATCACCGAAGATGTATTAATAAAAACGATCGGTACTTTCACCGGTGCGGCAAAAAGACTGGAACTGCTGGCGAAAAATGCAGTGACCACCGTTTACCGTGATTTTGCCCACGCCCCATCCAAGGTGAAAGCCACGATCGATGCGGTGAAACAACAATATCCCGAGCGAAGGCTGATAGCGATACTGGAACTCCATACCTATAGCAGCCTGAATGAACAATTCATGGAGCAATACAAAGGTTCCATGGACAAAGCAGACTTGGCCGTGGTCTACTATTCCCTGCATGCGCTGGAACTGAAACGGCTGCCGCCGCTGGCTGAAGAAAAGATCGCGGCAGGGTTCAATAAAAAAGGATTGATAGTGATCAATAATAAAGAGACCCTGATGGAGTGGCTTCGGTCACAGTCATACCAAAACGCCAATCTCCTTTTAATGAGTTCGGGAAACTATGATGGGGCCAATATGCTTACATTTGCACAAGAGATCGTTTTGAACCATTGATAATATAAACCAATATCACGTTTAATGTTACAGTTATCGAAGCCTTTAGCAATCATCGACCTGGAAACGACCGGCATTAATCTTGGATCAGACCGTATCGTGGAAATTGCTATCGTGAAGATCCAGCCCGATGGAACCAAACTGGTAAAACGGAAATTATTGAATCCTGAGATGCCTATTTCGCAGGTGTCCGTCGACGTTCATGGCATTACCAATGAAATGGTGAAAGATGCACCCACCTTCAAACAGGTGGCCAATGAGATCAAACAGTTCCTCGATAACTGCGACCTGGCAGGATATAATTCCAATCGCTTCGACATCCCGATGCTGGCGGAGGAATTTCTCCGGGTCGGCCTGGATTTCGAGTTCAAAGGCCGCAGGCTCATCGATGTTCAGAAAGTATTCCACATGATGGAGCAGCGCACGCTCAGCGCCGCATATAAATTCTACTGCAATAAGAACCTGGAAGATGCCCATAGTGCAGAAGCAGATGCCTCCGCCACCTGGGATATCCTACAGGCACAAATAGAAAAATATCCTCAACTGGGCAATTCCGTGGAAAGCATCCTGAAAATATTGGGAGAAGAAAATATCGTTGACTTTGCCCGCCGTATGGTCATGGAAAATGGCGTGGAGGTCTTCAATTTCGGCAAGCATAAAGGCCGTGCAGTGGCTGATGTGTTAAAGGCTGAGCCCCAATATTATGACTGGATGATGAAAGGGGACTTCCCGATGCATACCAAACAAAAGCTTACCGAAATTTTCAACAGGACCCTGTTAAAGAAGGGCTAAAAACCCCACCTGTAAAATTTGTGTGAAAACCACACCCTGAAAAATTGTATTTTCGTGGTTCCACATGGACGCTTTGCTTGGAAAAGATCGTAATCATACCGACGTATAACGAAAAGGAGAATATTGCTAATATCATCGATGCGGTATTTTCACTGAAACAGCATTTTCATATCCTGGTCATCGACGATGGTTCACCGGACGGAACAGCCGATCTCGTAAGAACATTACAAGGCCGGTTTCCCGGTGAATTGTTCCTGGAAGAGCGGAAAGGGAAACTGGGACTGGGCACTGCCTATATCCACGGGTTCAAATGGTCGCTCCAGAAAGGGTACCGTTTCATATTCGAGATGGATGCCGATTTCTCCCACAATCCCGCCGACCTTCAGCGTTTATATGCAGCCTGCAAGGACGGTGGGGCCGATATGGCCATCGGATCGCGTTACGTGAAAGGCGGAGGCACCGTGAACTGGCCGTGGGACAGGATTTTCCTCTCCAAAGGCGGCTCCCTCTACACAAGGCTGATCACCTGGATGCCGGTACGTGATACGACCGCCGGCTTCGTCTGCTATCGCCATGAAGTATTGGAAACGATCAACCTCGACCAGATCCGCTTCTTAGGATATGCATTCCAGATAGAAATGAAATTCGCCACCTGGAAGCTGGGATTCCGGATCAAAGAAGTGCCCATCATTTTCGAAGACCGGAAATTCGGGGCTTCCAAAATGCACAAGGGTATCGTGAAAGAAGGAATACTCGGCGTGCTCAAACTGCGCTGGTACAGCCTCTTCAAGGATTATCGCAACCGTCTCAAAAAAAATGCAGGGACCACTGCTTTTCCATCCATTCCACGGGATGAGGTATTAGCCAAAACCAAATAGCGATGCGAAAAGCGTTCCTCCAATTACATAGCGCTGTATTCATTGCAGGGTTCACCGGAATACTGGGCCGGCTGATCACCCTGAATGAAGGTTTGTTAGTATGGTATCGGTTGCTCATTACCGTTATTACAATGTGGATACTGTTCTATTTTCAGAAAAAACTGGAACGCATTTCCCTGAGGGATATGGCCGGGATCGCCGCAGTAGGCGCCGTGGCCGCCCTGCACTGGACCACTTTCTATGCCAGTATCAAATACGCCAATGTTTCGGTGGCGCTGGTATGCTTTTCTTCCATCGGTTTTTTCACGGCCATCTTCGAACCACTTATCACCAGGAACCGGCTCAATCATATTGAATTATTGCTCGGTATGATCGCCATTGCCGGCATTGCCCTGATCTTTCATTTTGACCCTGCCTATAAAACCGGTATCATCATCGGCATTATCTCCGCCATGCTCGGCAGTCTCTTTCCGATCTTCAACCGGCAGTATCTCCAAAGACTTGCAGCGGATACCGTTACGGTGTACGAGCTTACCGGTGGTTTGTTGTTCGTTACAGTGCTCATGCCTTTCTACCTGAAATTATTTCCGCCCCATCATATCATCCCTACCTGGAGCGATGCAGGCTGGCTGCTGGCCCTGAGCTGGATCTGCACAGTGCTGGCCTTCAAGTTCTCGATGAATGCGCTGAGAAAGATCTCTGCATTCACCGTGAACCTCACTTATAATCTCGAACCATTGTATGGGATCGCATTGGCCTTTATCGTTTTCAGGGAGGATAAACTGCTGAAAGGTGGGTTCTACATCGGGCTGGCGCTGATCGTATGTTCGGTGTTCCTGCAAACTTTTCTTGTTTACCGTGAGAAGAAAAGAGCTGAGGCAGGAGGTCTGAAGTCAGAGGTCTGAGGTCTGAGGTAAGAAGCCTGAGGCAAGAAGGTTTGGAGGAATGTTAAAAGTATACGGTCAGCCTCCTACCTCATACTTCTGACCTCATACATCCTCTATATTTGTCGCAGATTTCTTAAACCCTAAATACAAATTTTTATGAAAAAGTTCTACTGCTTCATGCTCGCCGTATGCGCAGTATCGGCCCTTCACGCGCAGGTGAGGTTTGGTGTGAAAGGAGGGTTGAATATTGCGAATGAAAAGATCAGCCTCAATTACATGGGCACCAAATTAAGCAAGTCGGGCGACGCTATCCCCTCTTTCCATATCGGGGGCGTGGTTGAAGTTCCGATCTCCAAACATTTCAGCTTCCGGCCGGAATTGTTGCTAAGTGGAAAAGGGTCCGATCTGGATGCCATGATGAGTGGTTCCAGCACCACCAGCAAGGCGAAGGTCCGTCCTTATTATCTGGAGCTTCCCCTCAATGTGGTCTATCGTCATCAGTTTCCAAGCCATCTTACCTTCTTTGGTGGTGTTGGGCCTTCCCTGGCTTATGGTATATTCGGTAAAGCGAAAGCCAGTGGACAGAGTGAGGATGTGTTCGGTGATCAGGGCTATAAGCGTTTTGATTTCGGATTGAATATCCTGGCCGGGATAGAACTGAGATCAGGACTTACCCTGGGTGTGAATGTAACACCAGGGCTCGCCAATATCTCCAGCACTACCCAGGTCGACCCGGGGATCAGGGATATCAAATTCACGAATTTTACATTCGGGGTATCGGTGGGCTATATGTTCAGCAGGTAACCGTTTAATGGCTTTTTTAATACAAGCGGGCGCGAATGCACAGCATTCGCGCCCGCTCTTTTATGAACGGTCGGAAAGCCGGATATGGTGGTGCAGGGAAAAGATCTTTATGTTAATTTTATTTGCAAATAGCCCCCATAATATGAGAAAATTATTCTATGTACTGCCCGCCGTACTTTTCTGCCTCACCGCCTTCGCACAAAAGAAGCCATTGGACCATTCCGTGTATGATGGCTGGCAATCGGTCGGCGAGAGAAGCATCAGCAATAACGGTAAGTATGCCGTGTATACCATCAACCCGCAGGAAGGGGATGGGGTACTGGTGATCCAGTCTACCGATAATACTTTCAAAAAAGAGATCGCACGTGGCTACGGAGCCGTCATCACCGAAGACAGTCGCTTCGTGGTGTTCAAGGTGCGGCCATTGTTCAAGGATACCCGTGATGCAAAGGTCAAAAAGAAACGCCCGGATGAAATGCCGAAAGACAGTCTGGGGATCGTGGAGATCGGGAAAGACAGTGTAACGAAGGTCCCCAATGTACGTTCATTCAAGACCCCTGAAAAAGGATCGGGGCTATGGATGGCCTACCTGCTGGAAAAAGCCCCGGCTGCTGCTGCCAACAGGCCCAAACCAGATTCAGTGACCCAGCTCAATAACCTCGTACGCATGGCCGATAGCCTGGCACGGGTGGCCGACAGCATTCGTAACAAAGCCACTGAAGCCAAAGAAAAGGGATTATCGGTGTTGCAGCCGCCTGTTTCAAAGAAGCCCCCCACCTCCAGACCAGCGCAGGACCCCGTGGAAGAAGGAACAGAACTGGTGCTGCGCAATCTATATACCGGGGAAGAAAGAAGGTTCTCCCTGGTAAGCGATTATTATTTCAGTGAGAAAGGCAATGTATTGCTCGTTGAAACCACCCGGAAGAACAGCGATACGCTCTCCCAGGCAAGCCTGTTGTGGACCAGTTTACCGGAGGGTAAAACGGATACCATCATGCGCAAATTCAATGACGCGAAGAACTTTTCGATGGACACTGCCGGCAGGCAACTGGCCTTTGTGGCCGAGCGCGACAGTGTGCCCAAGGCATTGGTGAAATTCTATAAGCTATGGTATTACCGGGCCGGGGACGACAGCGCCCGTCTGCGGGCAGACAGGAATACCACTGGGGTGAGAAATGGGCTTACCGTAAGCGAGAACATGACGCCGGTATTCAGCAAAGACATGAAGAAACTCTTCTTCGGGCTCTCGCTGATCCGTAAACCGAAAGACACTACCCTGGTGGATTTCGAAACGGCCCGGCTCGATGTCTGGCACTATAATGATGATTATCTCCAGCCACAGCAATTGATACAGTTGAACTCCGACCTCCGCAAAAGCTATATGGCCGTACTGAACGGCAATGCATCCCATGTTGTTCAACTGGGCGATGAGGATGCCGACAATATCTATCTGGCCGATGAAGGCAATGCCGATTTTGTGCTGGGCACATCGAGCAAAGGGAATAGAGTAGAATCGCAGTGGCTGGGATTTTCGAAACTCAATTCTTACCTGATCAGCACGGCAGACGGCAGCCGCAAGACCATCCGTGAAAAATTGCGTACTTTCTTTAGCCTGTCGCCCAAAGGGAATTTCGTGCTCTGGTGGGACAACACCACCCGGAGCTATTTCACTTACCAGGTGAGCACCGGCGCCATCAGGAATATTACACAGAAGATCAATGTTCCTCTTTATGATGACGAAGATGATCATCCCGATGATCCGCCATCATTCGGCCTGGCAGGCTGGGTGGAAAATGATGCGGCCGTGTTGATCAACGACAAATATGATATATGGCAGGTTGATCCCACCGGCGAAAAAGCGCCTGTGAATGTAACGGATGGTTACGGTAAGAAACACAAGACGATCCTGCGCTATATGCGTACAGACCGCGAAGCCCGCTCCATCAAGGCCGACGAACAAATGCTGTTCGACGCCTTCAACCGTGTCACCAAATACGATGGTACTTCAACCAAAAAACTGAATATCCCCGGTGAGCCGGTACAGCTCAATGCTGGCCCCTACGTTTATAACAGGCTCATCAAAGCCAAACAGGCCGAAAGCTATATCGTGAGCCGCATGAGCACACAGGACCCGGCCGATCTGTACTCGACCATTGATGGCAGGAGCTTCACGCGCCTGAGCAGTATCAACCCGCAACAAAAAGATTACAACTGGCTCACCTGCGAGCTTGTGAAATGGAAAATGTTCGATGGCAAAGAAGCGGAAGGATTGCTCTACAAGCCGGAAAATTTCGACCCTAAAAAGAAGTATCCCGTTATCTTTTATTTCTATGAAAAGGATGCCGATGAGCTGTATGCCTACATGAGCCCTGCTCCGAGCGCTTCAACGGTGAACATACCGTATTTCGCCAGTAACGGGTATCTGGTGTTCGATCCGAATATCTATTACAAGAATGGAGAACCCGGTGAGAGTGCCTATAATTCAGTGGTATCGGCCGCGAAACATCTTTCGAAAATGCCCTGGGTAGATTCAACGAAGATGGCGATCCAGGGTCAGAGTTGGGGCGGTTACCAGGTAGCCTACCTGGTGACGCGCACGAAAATGTTCGCCGCTGCCGGCGCCGGAGCGCCCGTATCGAATATGACCAGCGCTTATGGCGGTATCAGGTGGGGAAGCGGCCTCAACCGCCAGTTCCAATATGAACGCACGCAAAGCCGCATCGGCGCTACTTTGTGGCAGAAACCTGAATTGTATATCAAGAACTCGCCTTTATTCAAGGCAGACAAAGTGACTACGCCATTGCTGATCATGCACAACGATGCCGATGGGGCAGTTCCCTGGTACCAGGGCATCGAATATTTCACGGCCCTGAGAAGATTGGGGAAAAAAGTTTGGATGCTGGAATATAATGGCGAAGACCACAACCTGATGGAGAGAAGGAACAGAAAAGACCTCAGCATCAGGCTGGGCCAGTTCTTCGATCATTTCCTGAAAGGGGCGCCTGCGGCAAAATGGATTGCGGAAGGAGTGCCGGCCACTTTGAAAGGGATCGACTGGGGCACGGAAACCGGGTCTGCGAAAGGATTTTAAGCCGCATTCGAAATATACCGGACCAGGCTTCTTTTGGCAATCGGTAGTAAGGTCTCATCTACCGGAAAAGAAAGCTCTGTTTCGATTGAATACACGGCGGGATTGGGAAGGTCTTTTTTGCGCCTGATCAGTTCCGCCTTGATATTTTCATAGGTGTTCGCCATATTACGCTGCCATTCGCTCACATATTCCGTTTTGATGGCCCTGTATTTCTCATCATGTTTTTCGAATATACTTAACCGGTACTGATAAACCCTGGTATGCCGGTAGGAACCTTCGCTGAGGAAGAAATAACCTTCATTGCTGTCGAGCGGGATGAGGCCCACCGGGAAAATGGTGAGCTTGTCTTCCACGAACTCATAGATCTCGGTGCCATTGCTGATCGTTCTTTTGATCTTGCCGGCCGAATAGTTGATGATGTCTTCCAGTTCCTGCATCAGCTCACTGTCTTCGATGATCTGCTCATACAGGAGCTGCAATTGTTCCAATTGTATACCGGTAAGTTTTTTGGGGAATTGTTCCTGTAAATATCTTTTGTTCTCCCGGAGTGCGATGAGGTTATTGTAATGGAAGATCACATCTGCAAGCTGGGGATAGAGCTTGTTCTCGTTGAAGTATTTATTGACTTCCTGCAGGTAGGCGAGCAGGGTATACTTCTTGAGCTCGAAATCGATGTAGCCATCGGCAAACCAGGTATCAGAAAGTGTTTTCATAATTCTGGCATTCGTTTAGGGGGTGGGTAACCATAATGAATTTACGAAAAACCGGACAAATTTTTCTTAATGGACTGCCAATTAGCAGTAACGACAATGCGGCATTATGAACGTCCTTGTGTAGAACGTTCAGGCATTGACAATATTATATCGGAGGCAGGAAGATAGTTCCTATGGGTAGAACCTGATATGCTCGAAGACGTAGTCTTTTTTCCGCAGGGTATCGATCAGCTTGTTCAGTTCGCTTGTTGCCCAGGGCTTCTGGAACATTTCATCGTGCACGAGTACCACGATATGGTCTTTGGTGAAAGTGCCGCCATTGATGAGCCGGTTCTCGATCTCTTTGGTCATGGCATCGACGGATTGAACAGGCGCTCCGCTTTTGGGGTTGTGCCGCCATTCGAGGTCCCAGCCGAACAATTTGAAACCGCGTGCAGCCAGCGTGTCGGCAGCGGCCTTACCGCTGACGCCATCATCTTTTTTCCGGTCGCCCACCCGCCAGATATTCCTGCCGGGCAATCGTACGATCTTGTAACGCAGGGAGAGGGCCGTTTCATTTTTTTCTATGTCGGACAATACTACCAGGGGGTCTTTGTAAAATTTTTTGTACCTGTTATGTCCATGCGTGTAGCTGTGATTGTATGATTCCACGAATGGATTTTGTTCATACATGCTTAGATAGGTTCCCAGTTCCCTGCTTTTTTGGGCATTTTGTCCAACCAGGAAAACACTGATCTTGAGCTTTTCCGCCAGCACCAGGCTATCGATACGCTGGCTGCCTCTCAATGGGCCATCGTCGAAGGTGAGGTAGATATATTTCAAGGTATCCTTGCGGTCAAGGGGGCCCATGTTGACAGGTACTTTATTGGATGACACGAAGGATACGGCCAGTAGGAATAATGAGATTGCTTTCATTCAGGAATTTTTCTTTTCTTCTTTGGTGAACCAATCGAGCGACCAGGGGCCATTGCCGATGATCATGAAATAGATGAGGGCCAGCAGTACCAGAACGGAGAGGGTCAGTTCAGAGAAGGGTTGCCACCATCCCTGCGGAGCATTGATAAAGAATACAGCGCCCAGCAGGATAGGGATCTGAATGAGACAGGCAAAACGGGTGAGTACGCCAATAGCCAGTAAAAAGCCACCCAGTATATGTGCGAATACGATATAGTGTCCTACTAACCAGAGAGTGAATGAGCCGAAAGACATGTGGTCGGAGATCCTTCCCAGGATCAGGCTGATATTTTCCAGGAACTCGACTCCTTTAAAGATGAGGAATACTCCCAAAGCCATACGTGCGATGTCCAACCATTTGGGGTGATGCGCATCTCCCCAATGCTCAATGCGTTGTAAGAGATTCATACAGCATAAATTAAAGGTGAGCAATGAAAGAACTACTCTAAAGTTACGTTTATTGGAGAACATAAAAAAAAGACCACCCCGAAAGCTTTCGGGGCGGTCTCTCTTCGTTTTATAGCAAGTAACAGAAACGCTTGGCTTAGATCTCCCTGTCGGGACTGAAGTTCTCCAGCTCTTTCGCCACTGCATTCAGGAAGGTGGCGCCCAGTGCGCCATCGATGATACGGTGGTCGTATGACATGGAGAGGTACATCATCTGGCGGATGGCGATGCTGTCGCCCTGCTCGGTCTCGATCACTACCGGCCTTTTTTTGATAGCGCCTACTGCCAGGATGGCTACCTGCGGCTGGTTGATGATGGGAGTGCCCATCAGGCTGCCGAAAGTGCCAACGTTGGTAAGGGTGAAAGTGCCGCCCTGCGTATCGTCGGGTTTGAGTTTATTGTTGCGGGCTGCGTTGGCGAGGTTGTTGACCTGTTTCGATAATCCCACCAGGTTGAGCTGGTCAGCATTCCTGATCACGGGAACGATCAGGTTCCCGGAAGGTAATGCAGTGGCCATACCTATATTGATATCTTTCTTCACGATGATATGGTTGCCGTCGAGGCTGCTGTTGAGCCAGGGATATTTTTTGATGCAGCGAACGATCGCTTCTATGAAGAGGGGAGTGAAGGTGAGCTTTTCTCCTTCTCTCTTTTCAAAGTCCTTTTTCACTTTTTCGCGCCACAAAACGAGGTTGGTAACATCGGCCTCAGTGAAGCTGGTTACGTGTGGGCTGGTATGCTTGCTGCGCACCATGTGCTCTGCGATCAGCTTGCGCATCCTGTCCATCTCGATGATCTCTGCATTACCGGAATAAGTTGGCAGTTGACCATTGGCGGTTGGCAATTCATCCGTTCGGCGGAGAGGTTCTGCTGCCGGCATCGTACTGCCCACGACAAATTGCCCACTGCTCACTGTCCCCGTCTTCCTCGCTTCCACATATTGCAAAAGGTCTTTTTTCGTTACACGGCCTTCATTGCCGGAGCCGGGAATTTTTTCCAGCTCGCTCATGCTGATGCCTTCACCGGCTGCGATATTCAATACCAGTGGAGAGTAAAAGCGGTTGGCCATCCCGTTTGTAGCCGCAGTTTGCGTGCGGGTGGCCGCGACTGTTGCGGTGGCGGTAGATGTATGCTGGGAGGCAATATGGGTAGTTGTAGTGGCCACTGGGGTTGCAGGCGGCGCTGTATGAAGGGTGGCTGGTTCGGCAGCGCCTGTACGGATCCGTGCAATGGCTGTACCGATGGGCACTACATCGTTCACCTTGAAAAGGATCTCCTCGATGACGCCTTCGGCTGTGGAGGGCACTTCACTGTCTACCTTATCGGTAGCGATCTCCAACACGGTCTCGTCCATTTTCACCGGGTCGCCTGGTTGCTTATGCCACTTTAATATGGTAGCTTCCATAATACTTTCACCCAGTTTAGGCATTATTAAGTCAACAACTGCCATAGTCGAATGCAGATTTTTAGTTTACGATTTCTGAATATAGGTCTTATGCCGCGCCAAAGGTAATGATTTTGCTAACAACCGTTCGCCTAACTATTCTCTATGATGAACTTTCTTAGCAAATTAAGGCTATTAATGGCTGTCATCTCGATATTTCGCAGGCGGTCGAATCGGAAATTGAATTGCTGGGTAATGATCTTGTGGCGGTTGCCTGCTGCTACCCATACCATTCCCACTGGTTTTTCCGGTGTGCCGCCGCCAGGGCCCATGATGCCGGATGTGGCCACCGCATAATCTGCCTGCAGGCTGCTCAGGGCTCCCTGTACCATTTGCTTCACGGTATTTTCACTGACAGCGCCGTCGCTCCGCAGGGTGTCGTGCGATACATGGAGCAATCCTTCCTTCACTGCATTGGCATAGCTCACCACCGAACCTTTATAATATTCGCTTGATCCTGGTATGGAAGTGATCATCTGTGCAATATAGCCACCGGTACAACTTTCTGCCGTGGCCATCGATTTATTTTTGGCTTTGAGCAGTTCACCGATCACTACCTGCAGGGGTTTATCTTCATCTACCACCATCCATTCTTTCACCAGTTCTTTCAATGCGGTGAATTCCCGGTCGAGCTGCTGGTCGAGCAATGTTTTGTCGGGGCCGGAGCCTGTGATACGCAATCGAACCATACTATAATTGGGAAGATACGCCAGTTTCAGATGGGAGGGAAGTTTTGCTTCCCAGTCTTTGATCGCCTCCGCCAGAAATGATTCACCGATACCAGCGGTGAGCAGGGTGCGATGCGCAATGAAAGGCATTGTGAAATATTGTTGAAGGCGGGGCAGCACTTCATTGGTCATAAGGCCCTTCATTTCATGGGGTACGCCGGGAAGGGAGATGAAAACCTTTCCGTTTTTTTCGAACCACATGCCTGGGGCCGAACCACGGGCATTGTGGAGAACGGTAGCCACATCAGGCACTTCGGCCTGTTGGAGGTTTCGTTCGAGTAAAGGGCGGCGGAATATTTTTTCGAACAGGTATTTGACATGGTCCAAGGTCTTTTCATCCACCACCATTTTGCCGCCGAAGTATTCACAGAGCACGGGCTTGGTGATATCATCGGCCGTGGGGCCGAGGCCGCCTGTCATGAGGATGATCTGTGTATCCTTGCTTTGTTCATCGAGGGCATGGACGATCTCATTCCTGTCGTCCCCGACCGCCACTCTCCGTTTTAGCCATACGCCGATCCTGTTCAACTCCTGCGCCATCCAGGCGCTGTTGGTATCCACAACCTGGCCGATCAAAAGTTCATCGCCGATAGTGATAATGGAAGCAAAAACCTGCTGCATAGTCGTACAATTCGGGGGTAAAGGTAAATGAAAGTTATTTCTGTATTTTCATCAATCAATTTTACCGGTCTATGAAGCAGATATTGGTTTTATTGCTATGTGCGGTGACGTTGCAGGTGCGCTCGCAGGACATTTCGCGGAAACTGGCGGCAGCAGTAGCCGCATTCGAGGCCGATCCGCAGATGCGCCATGCCATCATGAGCATCTGTGTGGTGGATGCAGGTACAGGGAAGCCGGTGTATGCGCATCATGAGCAGGTTGGACTGGCGGCGGCCAGCGTTCAGAAGATACTGACCAGTGGTGCGGCATTTGAATTGCTGGGGGCATCGTACCGTTACAAGACCATGCTCGGTTATTCAGGAAAGATCGAAGGCAATACACTGAAAGGATATTTGAACATCATTGCGAGCGGCGATCCTACTTTGGGGAGCTGGCGTTATCGAAGCACCAGTGAAGATGAACTGCTGGAACGGTGGACGAAATCTGTAGTGAACGCCGGCATCAAAAAGATCGAAGGACCGACCGCAGTTCTGTATGGCTCTCCGCGTTTTGAAGGTGAAACTATTCCCGATGGCTGGATATGGCAGGATATCGGCAATTATTATGGAGCTGGTGCTTCCTTTTTCAATTGGAGAGAAAATCAGTATGATCTATACATCAAGCCGGGAAAAAAGCCCGGCGACAGCGTGCGTATCGTGGAAACAAGACCTTCGCTCAGGAATATCCGGCTGGACTGTAAGCTTACAACAGGCGCTGCCGGCAGTGGCGACAATGCCTATATCTATTTACCACCTTATGCAACGTATGGGGTAATAAGAGGGACTGTGCCGCCTGTCAATGCGAATGGAAATTTCGTGATCTCCGGTTCACTTCCCAATCCCGTCATGCAAGCAGTGGGCCAACTGGAGGAAAAATTATTACAGAAAGGTATCGGGACCGATTCAACGCTGAATCGCACAGACTTCATGCCGGATGGCTCTGTGGCCGATCCCCATATTCTCTACACACATTATTCACCTGCGCTGGACAGCATCAATTACTGGTTCCTGCGGAGAAGTATCAACCTGTATGGAGAAGCACTGATCAAAACGATCGCTCTGGTAAAAAGAGATACGGGCTCCACGGAGAAAGGAGTGGAACTGGTAAAAGAATTCTGGAGTAAACAGGGCATCGACAAAGCAGCGATCAATATCGTCGATGGCAGTGGTCTCTCACCACAGAACAGGGTCACCACCGATGCACTGGTGAAGGCATTACGTTATGCAAAAGGCAGGAACTGGTACGAATCCTTTTATAAGGCGCTGCCCCAGTACAATGGCATGACCATGAAAAGCGGTTCCATCGGCGGCGCCAGGGCCTATGCAGGTTATCACAGATCGGCTAACGGAAAGGAGTATGCGTTTGCCATCATCGTCAACAATTATGATGGATCTTCAGGAAAAGCGGTAAGGAAGTTGTACCGGGTGCTGGATATTTTGAAGAAGTAGTTGGCAGTTGGCAGTGGGCAATCCGGTAGCTGCGTATTATATTGTTACTTTTTGTAATGCAGCGTTTCAAAACTGCCAACTGCGAACTATTTAGAATGCGGAGTTTCAAAACTGCCAATTGCCAACTGCCAACTATTTAAAGAACGGTTCGAGCCTTTCCCTCAACTCCGCAGGCATCTGCGTTCTGGCCTTCGTTTGTGCATCCAGGAAATAGAGCACCACTCTTCCCACAGTAAGGAGTTTCCCTTCTTCGTTATATACTTCCTGGTGATATTCGATCCGGTGGTCGACCGGTAATTCCCGGAGCATGGTCTTAACGGTAAGCAGGTCGTCGTAATGGGCAGGCCGCAGGAACTTGCAATGCATTTCCACGATCGGCATGATCACGCCGGTGGCCTCCATACTTTTATAAGTAAAACCAAGTTGCCGGATAGATTCTACACGACCTACTTCAAAATACTGCGCATAATTGCCATGATACACTACGTCCATCTGGTCTGTTTCTGCGTAGCGCACACGGATACGGGTCTCTGAACTGAACATAGGAATTATTTACCGGCCATACCATCTACGCTGATCTTGCCGGGGCCGGTGATCAGCAATACTACGAAACTCATCAGGAACAGCGCAGCATGCCCTTCCTTGCCGAAGATATCGCCTTTGCCGGCTACGAATATGATCACCACCATATTGATGATCAGTGGTATGGTAGCCCATCTCGAGAAAAGGCCGATGAGGAGGAGCAGAGCACAGGCAAGCTCTGCAAAAATGCAAAGAGCCAGTGATACCGGCATGCCTAAACCAAGGAAATTGATGAACTGGGTCTTGTAAGTAGTAAAATGCTTCAGCTTATCATATCCACTGGGAATTATAAGACCTGCCGCACCGAGGCGTAGCAGCAGCGTAGCAACATTAAAGGAACCAGTAGTGTAACTGGTAGACATTAATTTACTCATAAGATTGGTTGTTTTTTCTCAAAAGTAATGGAATTTGTTTTTGGATCATAGATTGAAAAAGAATTGTTAATCCTTGCACTTATCCACAGGTGTTTGGAACGATGTTTGGTTGAAGATAAAATAATTAGAATCTTTACTGCGTTCTCGGAACAGTTGGCAGTGGGCAATTGGCAGCTTGCAGTTAAAAGACTCCGTATCTCAGGAAATCCCTCTTGAAGCACGCTGCTGCCAAACTGCCAACTGCCCATTACCAACTGCACGATCTCTGGTCCTTCAAACGAAAATCTGGAATGAAAAAAATAACAGTCCTTATTACGCTGGTAACTTTTATTCAATTTTCTTTTGCCCAGCAAACCCGTTTCATCAATGACCCGCAGGGTACGTTCAAGCAGGCCAAAGATTATTTCCAGCGCGAGCAATATAGCCTCGCATGGCCGCTTCTCAAAGAACTTCAGTTGCAGCAAACATCTGCCGACCGCACCAGCCAGGCCATCAGCGCGCAGGAGGTAAGATATTATACAACAGTATGCGCCCTGAAACAAAATGAAAGAGGCGCCGTAGATAAGGCCCAGGATTTTATCGCCCTCGAAGACAACAACGCCCGTGTGCAGATGATGAGCTTTCATCTCGCCGAATATTATTTCCGCCAGCAGAATTACCCCAAAGCGCTCTCATTGTACGAAACGGTGAATATCGAGAACCTGAGCAACCGCGAGATCGCCGACATGAAATTTCACCAGGGCTATGCCTATTTCACAGCCAAACAATTCGAAAAAGCCAAACCTTTGTTCGATGCCATCCGGCAGATGAAGGATGATCCCAATTATATCGATGCGAATTATTATTTCGGCTTCCTCTCTTTTTACGACAAAAAATACCGTGATGCCCTCGACGCTTTTGCCATCGTGGAAGATCATCCGCAATACGGCCAGGTCGTTCCTTATTATATTGCGAATATTTATTATTCCCTCGGGCAAAAAGACAAAGCCCTCGAATATGCAGAGAGCAAACTGAAAAGAGGCAACCTGTACTATGACCTCGAAATGCGGCAGATCGTAGGGCACGCCTATTTTGAAAAAAAACAGTTCGATAAAGCGCTTCCCTACCTGGAAACCTATGTGAACAAATCCGACAAAGTACGCCGTGAAGACCTTTATGAACTGTCTTATTGTTATTACCAGGCAGGCAATCTCGAAAAAGCGATCGCCGGGTTCAAACAGGTGAGCGGCAAAGAAGATTCACTGGCGCAGAACGCCATGTACCTGCTTGGTGATGCCTACCTGAAGACAGGACAAAAGGCCAATGCCCGCAATGCTTTCCTGATCTGCGCTTCCAATGGCAGCAATGCCAAACAACGCGAGATCTCCATGTACAACTACGCCAAACTTTCCTACGAGCTGGGCTACCAGGATGTGGCCCTTACGGAATTGCAGAAATTCCTCCAGACCTATCCTCAATCGGAGTACAACAATGAGGCAAAGGAACTGCTGATCGGCGTGCTGGCCAATACCAATAACTATAAGGATGCGCTCAGCCTGCTGGAAAGCATCAAATCCCCTTCCGCCAATGCGAGGCGCCTCTATCCGAGGATACTCTACGGCCGTGCCACCGAGCTGATCAACGACGGTATGCTCGTAACGGCCAATGAATTGCTCACCCGTGCGGAATCGATGCCTGAGAATGCGTCTGTACTTCCCTATGTGCAATTCTGGAAAGGAGAGGTGGCTTACCGCCTCAACCGGATCGATGATGCGGTACGTTATTATTTCGAATACCTGAAAAGCAGTGCTGCGAATGGAGAAGCGAACCCGGTGAATGCAAAATACAACCTGGGCTATTCTTTCCTGAAAAAAGAGAACTACCGCCAGGCGTTGGGTTTCTTTGAACAGATCGTGACCAACCCGAAGATCAATTCATCGCCCATGGAACAGGATGCCTATGTACGCAGTGCCGACTGTTATTATATGAACCGCGATTACAAAAAAGCGCAGGCGATGTATGATAAGGTGCTTGACTATTCCTGGCCGGCCAGTGATTATGCCACTTTCCAAAAAGCCATGATCGCCGGCGTGGGCAATGGCAAAGAGAAGATCAACCTGCTGAGCTCCATCAGCCGCAAATTCCCTGCTTCCGGATTGAACGGGGATGCCAATATGGAGATAGCCACTACCTATCTCGCCAATGAACAATTCCGCGAAGCCATTCCGTATCTCAAGAACGTGATAAGCGATCCCAATTCATCGCTCAAACCAAAAGCTTACCTGAAGCTGGGCATTGCTTATTACAATCTCGATAACAATAATGAATCTTTGAACCAGTATACCGCCATCCTGAAGCAGTTCCCCAATTCACCGGAGGCAGAAGCCGCGCTGGAAAATGCGAAGATCATTTATGTGGAACAGGGCAAGACCAGCGAGTATGTGAATTTTGCCCGTTCGATGGGTAAAGAGGTCACGGGGACCCAGGAAGACGACCTGGCTTACCAGGAAGCGGAAGTGCAATTCAACAACGGCAATTTTTCAGCGGCCGCCACGAAGTTCGAAGAATACCTCGGCAAATTCCCGCAAGGGAAACATTCTCTCGAGGCATTGTATTATAAGAGCGAGATCTATTTCAACCAGAAAGATTGGGCAAAGGCCGCCGCCGGTTATGAACAGTTATCGGACCGCGTTCCGAATAAATATGGCGAGAAATCCCTGCTGAATGCAGCGCGACTGAATTTCTTCGACCTGAAGAATTATGAGAAGGCGGAAAAATATTTCAGCCGGCTGAAAGATTTCGCCGCTTCGCAGGAGAACAAGCTGGAAGCCATGCGTGGCCTGCTGAGAAGCCAGTATCAATTGCAAAAATTCACCGATGCCGTTGCCAATGCGCGTGAGCTGTTGAACCAGAAAGGCATCGGAACAGATGATAAAGTGCTGGCGAATATGGCCATTGCCAAATCATACCAGACCAGCAGTCAGTATGAACAGGCCATTACCAGTTACCGTACGGTAGCAGCCCTGAGCAAGTCGGCCTATGGAGCAGAAGCCCGCTATGAGGTGGCAAACTGCTTCATGTCGCAGAACAGGCTGTCCGATGCCGAGAAAGCTGCCTTCGAAGTGATCAATAAATCGGGTTCCTATGAGCTATGGGTCACCAAAGCGTATATACTGCTGGGTGATATCTATTACAAAGAGGAAGATTATTTCAATGCGAAAGCCACCTTCCAGAGTGTGGTCGACAATGCCAAGATCGAAGATCTGCGGCAGGAAGCAGAGCGGAAGCTGAACCTGACCATCGAAGAAGAAAAGAAAAAGAGTAAGATAGGAGGGCAGTAGGAGTGAGCAGTTGGCAATTTGCAATTGGCAGTTGAGATAACGAAACAAACTTTAATCAGCATTTATTTGTAAGAGATGAATAAACAACCGATCAGAAGCATTTTTCTTTTGGGATTCCTATGTTGCGGGGCAGGGATCGCCGCTTTTGCACAGGACACCACCAAAAGGAAAACGATTGATATCACCTCTACTTTTAAACCGGTATTGCGGGAAGCCTCCAAGATCAATTTCAACGCAGTACCGCCCGTGGCGGATACCGGCAGGCCACGCCTCAGTTACGCTATCCCGGTACAGAATTTATTTTTCTCCTACCAGCCTGCGGAGCTGAAGCCTGTAGCGCTTCAAATGGATTCCATCACCGCCTGGCAGTACAGCAACTTCATCAAAGTGGGGATCGGTAATGTGCACCAGCCTTATGTAAAAGCAGGGTTCAGCTTCGGTGATGGCAAAAGCACCTTTTTCAATGTATTTGCCGATCACTATACTTCCAAAGGCAGCCTGCCTTTTCAGAAGAATAGCCTCACCAGTGTGAGCGCAGCAGGAACTTATAAAACGACCAATAACCTGGAGCTTAATGGTAAATTGGGTTTCAGCAGCGATGATTATTATCTCTATGGTTACCGTCCGGAAACCCTGTCCTTTACGAAGAGCGAGCTGAGACAACGGTTCCAGACCATCGAAGGCCGGGTTGACCTGCGCAATATCAGGCCCACAGAATATGGACTGAGCTATCATCCCAACCTACGTGTAAGCGCCTTCTCGGACAATCATAGCCCGAAAGCATCTGAAACGAACACCGTGCTGAACCTTCCGCTGGAAAAAACATTCGGAGATGAATTCGGGTTCAACCTCGGGGCCACGGCCGACCTTACCCATTACGAGCGCAAGGCCGATAACAGCGGCAACAATAAACTGACCGACCAGAACAACCTTTATTATGTGTCGGCAGCCGTTTTGTACAAGACACCGCAACTGTATATCCACGGCGGGTTGATCCCCTCCTGGGACCAGCGCGAATTCCACATGCTGCCGAATATCATGGCCGATATCACTACCGGCGATAAGCAACTCACCCTGCAATTGGGATGGATCGGCTATTACCAGAAAGGCTCTTACCAGCGATTCGCAGGCATCAACCCCTGGCTGGCCCAGCCTGATTCATTGTACAATACCAGGATCGACGAAAAATATGCCGGTCTGAAAGGTTCACTGGGCAACCATTTCAGCTATTCAGCCAAACTGGGTTTCCTCACTTATCGTAATCTGCCATTGTTCGTGAATGACCCCGGCGATGGAAAGACCTTCCTGATCCGTTATGAACCGAAAATGGATGCCATTCAACTGCACAGTGAAGTGGCTTATAATATTGGTGAAGAGTTCGGGGCTTCCGCCGGTTTCACTTTCAATTCTTTTACCAAACTGAGGAATGAATTGAAAGCATGGGGAATGATCCCGGTAGAGTTCAATGCAGGGCTGCACTGGCAGATCATCAAAGACCTGCGACTGAAAAGCGAGCTGTGGGCATGGGACGGCGCCCGTTATCTCGGTAAGGACGGGCAGGCTTACAAAGGCACGACCGGATTCGATCTGAATGCCGGCGCCGAGTTCCGTATTACCAAAAACTTTAATTTATGGGTACAGATGAACAATATTCTCAATAATAAATATGAACGCTGGCATCAGTATGAAGTGTTCGGCTTTAACATATTGGGAGGCATTACGTATTCGTTCAATACGAAATAGTCAGGCTTAGCGGCATTCGGCTCCCGAAATTGTTGGACCGGCCGCTTTCGCTGAAGCTGTGGTGGCCAAAGCATTTATTTTTTTAATAAATTAAAATACTGTTGTTTCGCAATATTAAACAGCGATCATGACGGAAGTGCTCACCAGTTATTTATTGCAACACAAAAGTATCAGCATACCGGGGTTGGGGACCGTATATATTGAACGGATCCCGGCGCAGACCGACTTTGTGAACAAGAGGATACTCCCGCCCAGCTATCATTTTCGTTTCGATAAATATTTCGACGCACCCGATAAGGAATTCTTCACTTACCTGGCACAGCAACAGGATATAGCCGACTATGAGGCCATCAAATGGTATAATGAATGGGCCTATGAATTGCGGAACAGGCTGCGGAATGGTGAAACTGAAGAATGGCCGGGGATCGGCACACTGAAAAAAGACCACGGCGGCGAGATCTTATTCGAAGCTGCCGGCGCCATCCCTTCGTTGCAGGAGCCTGCTCCCGCCAACCGGGTGATCCATTCCCATGCACAACACACCATGCTGGTGGGCGACCGCGAAGTGACGCGGGAGTTCTCACCTGCCGATACCAACGAATACCTGGAGGAAAACCATCGTGAAAAAGATTCCTGGTGGATCTATGCGCTTATTATAGCCGCCATCGCGCTCAGCGCCCTCTTCTTTCATTTCTATAAAAATGGATTTACCCCTGCGGCTGTGGGTAACCAGCAAAGGATCGATTCTGTAAAATAATAATTCCCTAGGTTTGCTCTCCCATATTATGGATGCTCTCATCAATTATACGCATTGCCCGGCCTGCGGCGCCCATGCCATCCAAAAAGTATTGACGGCAAAAGACCATACCGTATCTGGATCGGTCTTCGGGATCTGGGAATGTGGTCATTGCTCCCTGCGTTTTACACAGGCTGTGCCTGATGAAGCGTCGATCGGGCAGTATTATCAATCGGAAGCTTATATCTCGCATACCAATACCAGCAAGGGCCTTATCAACAAGCTCTACCATTTTGTGCGGGGCATCACATTGAAACGTAAACGGAAATTGGTGCAATCGGTCACAGGGCGCAATACCGGCCAGTTGCTGGACCTCGGTGCAGGAACAGGAGTATTCGCTGCTTTCATGCAGCAGAGCGGCTGGCAGGTGATGGGACTGGAACCTGATCCGGCCGCCAGGCAAAAGGCCCAGGCGCTTAACAACGTTTCCCTGCATGATGCTGCGCAATTGTTCCGGTTGCCCGTTTCGCACTTCGATGTCATCACGATGTGGCATGTGCTGGAGCATGTACATCGTTTACATGAATATCTCGAACAGGTGAAGCTGTTGTTGAAACCAGGTGGGGTGCTGCTGATCGCTGTGCCCAATTATACTTCTTATGATGCGGGCCATTATGGTGAATATTGGGCCGCTTATGATGTGCCCCGGCACCTGTATCATTTTTCTCCGGCTTCTATGCGGGCATTACTGAACAGTCATGGTTTGCAGTTGAAAGGGACCAGACCAATGTGGTTCGATAGTTTTTACGTGAGCCTGATGAGTGAGCAATACAAAACAGGGCGACCCGGATACCTGAAAGGTTTTTTCACCGGCCTGCGATCGAACCGGAAAGCCATGCAGCAAAAGGAGCGCTGCAGCTCGCTGATCTATATTATCGGCAAATAGCTTTTTGTGTGATATACCGCCGTTACTGCAGCCTGATCTCATAGAGATTTGGCCATTTCTTTCCTGTTACATAGATCTTACCGGCAGTACTATCATAAGCGATACCGTTCAGTACATCTGCATCGGGATAAGCAGCCTTCGCCTGATTGAAGAGGTCCGTGAGATCGAGGCGGCCCGTTACTTTGCCGGAGGAAGGATCGATCCTCAGGATATAAGGGGTTTCCCACTGATTGGCAAATACAGAACCATTGATATATTCCAGCTCATTGATGTTGGGAACAGGGCCATTGTGGTCGTAGACGCTGACAATGTTGAGCAGCCTCAAAGAGTCGGGACTGTAATAATACAGCTTATTGCTGCCATCGCTCATGATGAGGTTGGTGCCATCATTGGTAAGTCCCCATCCCTCTGTGTTATAGCTGAACTCTTTGATCTTTTTGAAAGTGGCCAGGTCGTACACGAATCCCTTTTTCGACTGCCAGGTGATATAGTATACCTTATCGTGGAGGATCGTCATGCCTTCCCCGAAATAGCCCTTATCGAGCGTGGCTTTTTTCTGCCCCTTACCGGAGGCCAGGTCTACCGGGCCCACCCAGGAACCATTGTTACCGATCTCGGAAGGGTTGCCGGTGCTTTCATAAAGCTGACCTTTGTAAACCACGAGGCCCTGCGTGAAAGAGGCAGTATCGTGCGGATATTTATTGACCACCGTATACTGTACCAGTGGCGCGGCCGGTTCTGCGCTTGAACTATTATCGGTAGCAGGTTTTTCGTTGTCCTTACAGGATACAGCGCTGATGGAGGCAACAGCAATAAGAGTATAAACGATCTTTTTCATGTTCTGATAATGAATGCGCCAAAAATACAATTTGATGTTGATCTTGCCGACTTTTCGACCAATGGTTTTGATTTATCGAAAACTTTTATTTGTTTTACAGTAGCTTATCGTTCGAATACCACTCCATCCATCCCCATTTATTTATCTTCCGAGTGGCTCCATCTATAAGTTTTTTGTTAACCCATCCCTGATCGTATTCCCGGTAACCCCAACACCCAATATCTTTTAAATTACCCTCCCTGTTTACCTGTGTGCTTATTTCCATTCCTTCAGCAGTAAAGGACCGCCTGTAACAGATCCGTATGAAAGCCCTGCCAGTGCCCATGTACTGTAGCCGCTAAAGAAAGTTGTTGCAATGAAAAGACTTTTACTTGCTTTATGGGTTGTTTGCCTGTATGCTGAAAAAGCAGATGCCCAGCGCAACTGCGTAACGCATGGCTATCTTCAACAGGAAGAAGCCAGGGATGCTTCACTCACCGCCAGGCTCGACCGGTTCGAACAATTCTTCCGGCAACTTCATACAGACCGACTATTTTCCCCCGTGGTCAACGGTACCGGCACCGAGGTACAACTGATCAGGATACCCGTGGTGGTGCACGTCCTGTACAACACACCTGGGCAGAATATCAGTAATGCGCAGATACGGTCGCAGATCGACGTATTGAACAGGGATTTCCGCAAGCTCAATGCAGACACAGGTTTTGTGCCTGCCGCTTTCAAGCACCTCGCCGCCGATTGCAGGATCGAGTTCAGACTGGCCACTACCGATCCGTCGGGCAGAGCTACCAGCGGCATTCTCCGGCGATCGACGGGCATCCGTTTTTTCGGAATGGACGACAGGATCAAATCCACCGCACAGGGCGGCGATGATGCCTGGGATGCCGGCAGTTATCTCAATATCTGGGTAGGGCCGCTCGCAGGTTATATGATCGGTTATTGCAGTCCGTTAGGAATATCGAAAGATAAAGACGGGGTGGCGATCACCTATACGGCATTCGGAACGATGGGCACTGCTGCTGCACCATTCAACAAGGGCCGCACTGCCACGCATGAGATCGGCCACTGGTTGGGACTTCGTCATATCTGGGGTGATGATTATTGCGGGAATGATGAAGTTGATGATACCCCGCCACAGCGGAACAGTACATCCGGCTGCCCCAGCGGGATCATCACTACCTGCAACAATGCCCCTTATGGAAATATGTACATGAACTTCATGGATTTTACGGATGATGCCTGCATGAACCTGTTCACGCGCGGCCAGTCGGAGAGAATGCGCAATACGTTTGCCCCCGGAGGGCCGCGTAATTCGATCCTGTCGTCGAATGGGTTGAGCGATAACCCGCTGCCGGCCCCGGGCGATCTGCCGCAGAACGATGCCGGGGCGATCGGTATCCTTACATATCCCAATCCTGCACGGGATATTGTGAGTTTGTTGTCTGATGGGAACCTGGAGGGAAAAACCATTATCATTTACAACCATCTCGGTATGCCCGTGATGAAGACCATTCTTTCCAAAGGCACGCCACAGCTTAGTGTGCGTCATCTGCAAAGCGGGATGTATTTTCTAAGAATAGATAATGTTACCCACAAGCTGGTCATTTGCCATTGAACCACAACCAACCAACAACCACAAACATTTTATTGTAACATCTTCGCCACTTTCTCTCCCACCACCGCTGCCAGCGCAACGCCCATACCGCTCATGCGCACGGCGCAAAAAACATCGGGCGACACTTCTTTCACGATAGGCATTTTTTCGCCGCCCATTCCCATGATACCGCTCCACCGGTCGGTGATCTGATAGGTGTGGCCGGGTAGGAGATAAGTGGAAAGGAAATGTTCCAGTTCATGCTGAATGGTGTCGGTGATATTCATTTCCGTAGTGGTCTCCGCTTCGATCGCTTTGTTGCGGGCGCCGCCGAGCAATATCCGGTCACCCAGGTTCCTGAAATAATAGAAACCTTCATCATAGTGGAACGTACCGCGGATAGCCAGTTTGGGAATGGGGGAGGTAACGAGCACCTGTCCGCGTGCCGGTACAATATCGAGCCCCGGTAATAACTGTGCTGCAAAAGCATTGGTACAGATCAACAGTTTTTTGGTGGTGAGATGGATATGCTGATTGGTATACAAGGCCACCTGGTCGCCAATCTTTTCGAAGCCGGCGATCTCCACAGCATTGAGTACTGTTACGCCCTGTGCCTGCACAGACTGTAACAATGCCTGGCAGAGCTTTCCCGAATGCAGGGCCCCTTCCATTTTATTTTCGATAAGATGGGCGGTATTGCCGAAACCGAAAGATGCGATCTTTTTATCGGCCAGCTTGAATGTATGAGCTTCTTTTACGATCGCCTTCAACTGCCGGTTGAGCGAATCGATTTCCTGTTCGAGCTTTTCCTTGCCCGGGTCATTCTGTTGCGTGATCAGTTCATAACCGCCGCACCATTCAAAGTCGACATGTTTTTCGCCGAATACTTTCCGGATGCGTTGCAGACCTTCAAACCGCATTTCAACCAGCTCCAGCATTTTGTCGGACCCCATTTTCTTACTGTCGGCCATCAGTTCGGTAACACTGCCGAAACAGGCGAAGCCTGCATTGCGGGTACTGGCGCCTGTGGGGATGATGCCCCTGTCGACGATCGCCACTTTGCATTTGGGGTGTTTTCTTTTGAGATGCCAGGCACACCAAAGCCCCACCAGTCCGCTCCCCACGATGATCACATCTTTTGGTGCATAAAAACTTTCTTTTTCCCAGATAGAGATTTGCATAGGCTAAAGTTATTCGATAATATGCATCCGGAAAAATCGTTTACCATCAAATAAATTTCCTACCAGATGAAAAAAATCGTGTACGCAGTTGTATTGAGCACGCTCTTCCTCACAGGTTGTGAAACGGCCCAGCAGGTAATGAAAAATATCGGTCAGCAGGCAGGCGCCGGTGGATTGTCGAACGCCGAGATCGTTTCAGGATTGAAGGAAGCGCTTTCCGTAGGGGCGCAAAGGTCGGCCGGGCAGCTTTCGGCCCTGGATGGTTTCTTCAAGAATGCCGCCATCAAAATATTATTGCCTCCGGAAGCGCAGAAAGTGGAAAAGACCTTGAGGGATGTTGGACTGGGCAGCCTGGTAGACAATGCCATCCTTTCTCTCAACCGTGCCGCCGAAGATGCGGCTTCTTCTGCCGCCCCGATCTTCATCAATGCAGTGAAGGGAATGACCATCCAGGATGCGGTAGGAATATTGAGAGGAGGTGATTTTGCCGCCACCGATTACCTGAAAGGAAAGACGAGCGTTCCATTGACGGAAGCATTCAGGCCGGTCATCGAGAGATCGCTGGGCAAGGTGAATGCCACGAAATACTGGTCGGATGTGTTCACGGCGTACAACCGTTTTGCTTCCAATAAGATCAATCCCGATCTTTCCGCTTATGTCACTGGTAAGGCATTGGATGGGATCTTTTACCAGGTGGGACTGGAAGAGCAGAAGATCCGGAAAGACCCTGTGGCGCGGACAACGGAGATCCTGAAGAAAGTCTTTGGAACAAAGGCATAAGCTATCGGGCTGTCTGCGGAAAGACCAGGCTTACTGAAGTTCCTGCCTGTGATCCTGAGCTGATCTTTATGGACACTTTATGAAGATGAAGGATCTGGCGGGTGAGGTACAATCCAATCCCATACCCGGCAATATGACGTGTGCGGTTGCATCTGTGGAAAAGCTCGAAAATAGCCTCCTGATCTTCGGGGGCTATCCCCGGCCCTTTATCTGAAATGGTAAGCACCAGTTGACCACCCTTCGCTTCCGCTTCAATATTCACCGGATGCGGAAGAGAGAATTTAATGGCATTGTCGACAATATTCGATAAGGCAACAAATAACAGGTCTTTGTTGCCATGCACGGTAAGCAACTGCTCCAGGTCGGCATTAGAGGAGAAATTGACGGCGATCTGTACCGGGGGATATTCGATCTTTTTCTTCTCGATGAGGTTCCAGAGTATTTCATCGATGCGCACAGGCGCCATCTGCTGGTTCCCTTCAATTTCAAGTCCGGATAATGTAAGCAATCCTTCCACGATCGATCTCAGATGCAGGGCATCATTTTTAAGGTTCCACAGTAATTGCAGGTATTCGGCATTCTCTCTCGGATGGTTCAGTGTCACTTCCAGGTTGCCGATGATCGCCGCCAGTGGGGTCCTCAATTCGTGCGACGCATTCTTCAGAAAATTCCGCTGGGTCTGTATACCATGCTCCAGTCTTTCGAGGAAATAATTGAAGGTGGTGATCAGCTCTTTCATTTCATCTGATCGCCCCTCAGGTACCTCCAGCCGGGAATGCAGGTTCTCGGCGGTAATGGAATTGACCTTACGGATCAGGCTTCCAAACGGCCTGAATGTTTGCCGCGACAAAAGGCTCATCAAAAAATAATGTACCGGGATGCCTATCACGAATAATCCTGCCAGCATCCATCCAAGGGCAGATACCTGTGCCCTGTCCTTATTGTCGGACCCCGATGCAACAACAATGAAATCCCCTTCATTATCCCTGTAAAAAATACCAACAACCTGATGGTCACCTATTTTCAAGCTGGTGCTCCCGGTCGATATGATCTTATTCAATACATCGTCCGGCAACCTGAAAGGCAGGGAATCATCTTTGATCAGTTGTTTACTCGACGCATCATAGATCCTTACAGGGCCTCTCGATATCTCTTTATACCGCTTCTCTATTTCACGGTATTGCCTGGCGGTTACTTCATCTTTTTCAAAATAGAAATGGGCCGCTATACGCGCATGTTCCAGCAACTTTTTTTCATATAGTTCCCTGGTAAATTTCCTGAACAGGAAATAGGTGCTCAGCAGGATACACCCGAGCGTACAGGCGAATATGAATGTAGAGCGGATCGATAATTTAGTCCTCAGCCTCATCCTTCTTATGTTTGAACAGGTACCCTGTGCCCTTGATAGTATGGATCAAAGGGGTTTTAAAGCCCTTGTCGAGCTTATTGCGGAGGTAATTGATATAAACGTCTACCGTATTGGAGGAATGATCGAAATCGATGCTCCATACGGCCTGCGCTATGGAAACGCGCGTGAGCGCTTTTTCCCTGTTCCTCATCAGGAACAGGAGCAACTGAAATTCACGCGGCGACAGGTCCAGTTTCTTTCCATCCCTGGTGGCGCTCTGTTCCGACATATTGATCTCCACGCCCGCATACCGTTGGAATTCTATGATGCCCTTGCCAAATTCCACTCTCCGCAACTGGGCGCGCATACGCGCCAGCAATTCTTCGAAAATAAATGGCTTGGTAAGATAATCGTCGGCCCCATATTGAAGCCCCTTCACTTTTTCTTCTGGTGTATCCAATGCGCTCAGGATGATGATAGGCGTGGTATTATTTCTTCTCCGGAGCAACTGGCATACTTCAAACCCATCCATTTCCGGCAGCATGATATCGAGGATGATAATGTCGAACTCATTCTGTGAGGCTTCACTGATGGCAGCGTTGCCCGTACTCACCAGCCTCACCTGGCACAGGCTCTCGGTCAATCCCTTTTTTATGAAGGAGGCCACTCTTTCATCGTCTTCGACCAATAATACTCTAGTCATGATTTGTATTTTATTCCTGATCCTGTTTCAGATCTGAATTCGTTTTGTTGCGATATTGTTTACGGTAGGAGAAATAGAATATTTGTGGGATCACCAGCAGGCTGAAAAGCATACAGACCAGCAGCCCCCCCACGATCATGATCGCCAGCGGCTTTTGTACTTCAGAACCGATCCCGGAAGAAAGTGCAGCAGGCAACAGACCAACAGAGCCCATCACCGCTATCATGAAAACCGGGCGTATCCTGTCATGCACACCTTTGGAGATAGCTTCTTTCAGCTCCATGCCTTTCTCCAGGTAACTTTTCATGACTGCGATCAGGATGATGCCATCGATCGTTCCCACACCGAACAGGATAATGAAACCGATCCCGGCTGAAATGCCGAAAATAGTATGTGTGATCCACAGGGATAAGAACCCGCCGATGAATGCAAATGGTACTGTGATCAAAGCAAGCAGCGTATCTTTCAATGAACCGAAATTCACATAGAGCAGGAAGGCGATCAGAATAAGGGAAACGGGTACGATAAAGGCGAGCCGTGCCGTTGCCCTTTGCTGGCTTTCAAATTCACCTCCCCATTCCAGTGTATAGGATGCCGGTAGTTTCACTTTTTCCTGTACTTTTTGCTGCGCTTCTGCAATGGTGCCGCCCAGGTCGCGGCCCCGGACAGAAAATCCTACAGCGATATAGCGGGAGTTGCCCTGGCGGTAAATGAATGCCGGGCCGGTATGAAAACCAATGTCTGCAATTTCGGAGAGTGGCACTTTGGTATTACCGGGTCCCGGCACCAGTATATTGCTGATTTCCTGTTCCGATCTCCGGAAATGCTCGTCATAGCGGACCCGGATATCGAACATTCTGTCATTCTCATAAAAGGTGGAAGCAGCTTTCCCTCCAATGGCCATTTCAACAACGGCCTGTGCATCCGCCATCGTTATTCCGTATCGGGCCATCCTCTCTTCGCTCAATCGTAACCGTAATTCAGGAAGCCCTATATTCCTGAAAACATTCACATCTTCGATACCTCTTACCGACCTGATCACCGTTGCAAGGCTGTCGGCCGTATTTTCAAGCAAAGCGAGATCATTTCCATACACCTTTGCCACCAGTGAGCTTTTCACGCCCGCCACATATTCTTCCACATTGTCCATGATGGGCTGGCTGAAAGCGAACACTATTCCCGGATATGCCTGTAGCGATCCTTCAATCTGTTTCAGCAACTCGTCTTTACTTTTGAAAGTTTTCCAGTCTTTCTGGTCTTTCAACTGCACATGAAATTCGATATTGAAGAACCCGGTGGGGTCTGTGCCGTCATTGGGGCGTCCGGTTTGCGATAGCACAAAGCTTACCGGTTCGAAACTGCGCAACTTCGATTTCATTTCAGCCGCAAGCCTCACGGATTCATCGAGGTTCACACTATTGGGCAGGGTGGCGCGGATATAGATAGAACCTTCATTCAATTTAGGGATGAACTCCGTTCCGATCCGGCTGAACCCGAACAGGCAGATACCCAGCAGCACGATAAAAGCGGCCACGGTCGTTCTTTTATACCGGCTGGCAATTTTGAACAGGCTGAATATTCCGTTGATGAACCAATCCGTAACCGGATTGTGCCGGTCCCTGACATTCTTCTTCAGGAGCAGCTTACACATTACCGGTACATAGGTAAGACTTAACACAAGTGATCCCAGAAGGGCATAGCCCAGGGTAAAGGCCAATGGTGAGAACATTTTGCCTTCTACTTTCTGGAAAGTGAAGATGGGCAAAAGGGCAACGATCAGGATGATCTGCGCGAACATGATCGATTTGCCTACAGATTTTGCCCGGTCGCTGATAAAGGCATCTTTGGGCATCAGATTGAAGGGTGCCATCCCCAGTTGTTTTGCCTTTCTATCCAACCCCACGAATACATGCTCCACGATTACCAGCGTTCCTTCCAGCAATAGGCCGAAATCCACAGCGCCGATGGAAATAAGGTTGGCCGACAATCCCTGTAACCTCAGCATCATCAGTGCGAACAGGAAAGCCAATGGGATCACTGAAGCAACGATCAGGGTAGTCCGCCAGTTATACAGGAATATGAACACGATGATCGATACCAGTAAGATCCCTTCAATAAGATTGTGCGTAACTGTTTTGATGGTCTTGTCCACCAGTTCGGTCCGGTCGAGGAATGGCTCTATTTGTACATCTTTGGGCAGGATACGTTCATTCAGGTCTTTGATCCGCTCCCTTAAATGCCCGATCACCACATTGGGGTTTTGTCCACGCAACATGATCACTATCCCTTCCACGAGGTCCGATTCATCATTCAATCCTACCTGTCCCAATTTCGGTTTACCGGTAATGCTCACCTTCGCCACGTTCTTTACCAGTATGGGAGTGTTCTTTGCGTTCGTGATCAGGATATTCTCTATGTCCGTTGTTTTATCGAGAAGACCGATGCCTCTTACTACATAAGCCTGGCTGCCTTTCTGAATGACGTCACCGCCAACATTGATATTGCTCTTGCCCACTGCTTCAAATACATCCAGTGCAGAAAGGTTATAATTGGCGAGCTCTACCGGGTTCACGCTGATCTCATAACATTTTTCCTCTCCGCCGAAGCTGACTACATCTGCCACGCCGGGCACCGACAACAATTCTCTTTCGATGGTCCACTCCTGGATGGCCGACAGTTCACGGAGCGGTCTTTCTTTGCTTTTGAGGACATACCTGAAAATCTCGCCGGTTGCTCCGTATGGAGGCTCGATCTCTGCTGATGCCCCTTGCGGCAACTCCACATTCCGCATACGGTTCGATGCGTATTGCTGTGCATAGAAATCAGTGATATTATCTTCGAAATTTACTGTTACTACAGAAAGCCCGAAGAGCGAAATGGAACGAACATCCGTTTTACCGGGGATGGTGCTCATTTCACGGGTAACTGGGAGTGTAACGAATTTTTCGATCTCTTCGGCGCTGCGGCCAGGCCATTGCGTTATGATGCGGGCCCTGGTGCTGGTTACATCAGGGTAGGCTTCAATAAGGGAATTTCTTACCGAAACGATGCCGCCTGCTACCAGCAGAAAGACAAAAAAAAGGACTATGGCATGATTGCGGAGAGAAGCTTTTACGATATTCTCGATGAACTTGGTCATAATCTGTATTTTGCGGGCTCTATATACCTTACGCTGTTTTTATCCTGGGATTGATTTACCGTTCGGTCAGTTTTGTATAGATCAGTAACTGGTTGTGGGTAATAATGCTGTCACCCGCTTTCAGGTCTTCCTGATCGTCGATATAAAAGAAATCCTTATCGGCTGCTACAGGAGTGATATTGACAGCTTTCACTTCACAATCGCTTTTATATGCCAGTACGTAATAAGCATTATTGGCAAACAATGCAGCCTGCCGGGGGATAGCGATGGCCATTCGCTGCGATGGCTGATATACGTTAGCCCTTACCATCATGGAAGGTTTCAGCAGCAGATCGGCATTATCCAGTTCAACGATCGCTTTCAATACCCTTTCTTCTGAATCGAAAACATTCGACAAGCGGTTGATCCTGCCGGTAAATACCTTATCCGGGTAAGCGCTGGTGCTGACCTTTACGGTTTGTCCAACTTTCACCAGGTCCAGTTGCGTTGCATAAACATTCACCAGTACCCATATCTTCTTCAGGTCGGCCAGCACAAAGAGATCATCTTCCCCATCAGTTACCTGGTATCCTGCAGTGATCTTTTTATTGACCACATAACCGCTTTGCGGGGCCCTGACGAGCAGCAGTCCCTTTTCCACATTACCTCCCTGCAATGCCAGTGTTTCCTTTATCTTTTCTATTTCAGTTTGCAAGGCTGTAAGATCATTTGTTGCTTCGAGGAGGTCTTTGTCGGACGCCACTCCATCTTCATGCAGGTTTTGGACCGACTTCAGTTTGCGCTGCGCCAGTTTAAGTTCCGACTGAAGTTTATGGAGGCCCGCTTTCTGTTCATTCAACTCCGCTGTACGTACTTCAGCCAATACCTGCCCTTTGGTGACATGATCACCTATTTTAAAATTCACCCGCTGTACCACTCCGTTAACGAGCGATTGATAGCGGTATACATGCTCCTCATCATAACTGACACTTCCTGTGAACTCGATCTCTTTATTGACCGGTTTCGGGGAAAGCTGGTTTACTTCAATCAAACTTTTCAACTGGAGAGTGATAATGCATTTATCGGCATCATTGACCCTGACCTCCGGCTGTGCTTCATTGCAGGAGATAAGGCCGGAAATTCCGGTGATGAGGATTATAATCTTGTACTTATTCATTCTTTGATGATTTTTCGCTTGCTGAACTGGAATTATTTATAGGGATTGTTGTATGGAATATTCGGTCAGAGCTCTTTACCGGTCAGGTAGTTGAGATCTTCTCTTCTCAGGGAAATAAGTTTAATGGTCTCATAAAACTTTTCCTTGCTCTGCCTGAAGGATTCGAAGAAATCGATAAATTCAAGCAGGCTGATATTGTGCTGCAGGAAATTCCTGATCACTGCGGTGCTCATCTGTTGCAGCTTGTCTACATAATCCTTATCGATACTTTCATACAATTGAAGGGCCTTCTGCAGATCGGACCATGTTTTCACAATGGAATTACCTATTTGTGATTCTTTATACTGCTTCATCAGCTCACTTTTCTTCACTTCTATCTGTGCGGCCCTGATATTGCCTTTATTACGGTCGAAGATGGGAAGTGGGATAGAAAATCCGGCTCCCAGGAAATTCAACTGGTTATTACCATTCCTGTCATAATTCACATTCAGGTTTATATTGGGCACTCTTTCGGCCAATTGCAATTTGAGCTCGGCTTCATTCACTTCCGTTAACTTCCGGGCCGAACCAATGGCGGCATTGTGCGTGGAAGAAAGCGCTATCAGATCAGGCAGGGCATATTGCCGTAGTTTGGAGACCTCACCGGTTGCAGCATACGCCTCATCCGTAAGAATGATAAAGCTGTCAGGTTTTACATTCATCAGTGCTTTGATGTTTTGCTGCTTATCTGTTATCTGTTCGTGCAGTTCATTTATCTCGGCCTGCAGTGAAATTTGCAGACCTTTCAGCCGGAATAATTCTGTTTGTGAGATATTGCCTTCCCTGAATTGCAATTGTTGGGCGTTGACCAGTTTATTCAGCTCCCGGAGCTGGAAGGCATAATCTTCCTGCACTCTTTGCAGGTAGAGGAGTTCTGCTCCTGTTTGCCTGAACTCCGCTTTCAGTGCTTGTAAGAGATCCGTGAAACTGATCTCCGCCAATTCCCTGTTCCTGGTTTGTAGGGAAATATTCTTTTTCCTTTTGGATGCTGTTAAGATCAATTGATCGATAGAAGCACTGAAGGTCTTGTTCCGCCAGAAATTGCCGAACAGGGGAGGTGATTCATCGGTGGTAGGTAAATTGTACAACTGTATTTCATCGAGGGTAAATGTTGGGTTGGGCCATGCTTTCGCCTGAAGTATCCTTGCATCTGCCTGGCTGATATTCAATTTCTCAGCCAGCAATGGAAGATTGTTTTCCAGGAATACCCGTTCAGAAGCCTGCAGGGATATTTTGAGCGTATCGACCTTGTCCTGTGCCGTCGAAACTTTTATCGTTATTATCAGCCAAATAAATAATAAATGCCGTAGTACATTTTTACGCCTTGTGATCATGGATTTTCCGATTAGGGCACAATATTAGCCGCGTAACATTAAAGCATGATTTGGGGTAGATTAGAATATGATGAGAGGCATCATGCGCATGTCGTAACTTGAATGAATCCCGGAACAGGAAGGGAATGTAATGCTTTAAAATGCAGTGCTGATAAGGGTTTTAGGCGTTTGTGCATAATAGTTGAGAGCCTTTGCCCTGAATCTGCGATGTAATAGCCGGTATACTTAATATTATCTTAAATCTTGTGAAGTGAAGCATTGTTGAATAGAAAAGCCATAAAAAAAGACTGTCCCGATAACGATCGGGACAGTCTTTTCAATCCTATAAAAATATTAGCTGAAAGTCTTACAGGTGGATCGCTTCACCATAAGCCACTTCGATCGCATCTTTCACGCTCTCACTGATCGTGGGGTGTGGATGGATGCTGTTGAGCACTTCATGGTAGGTGGTCTCCAGTTTGCGGGCTACTACGGTCTCCACGATGATCTCGGTAACATTGTAACCGATCATATGTGTGCCCAGCCATTCGCCGTACTTGGCATCGAAGATCACTTTCACGAAACCTTCAGGATGGCCGGCCGCAGTGGCCTTACCTGAAACGCTCAGCGGGAACTTGCCCACTTTCACTTCATAACCTGCATCCTTAGCCTGCTTTTCGGTAAGACCTACAGAAGCGATCTCCGGCGTGCAATAGGTACAGCCCGGAACATTGTTGTAGTCTATTGGTTCCGGCTGATGGTTGTACTTCTTCTCATTGTACCCGATATTTTCCACGCAGATGATCCCTTCTTTGGATGCTACGTGTGCGAGCGCCTGGCCGGGGGCGCAGTCGCCGATGGCATAGAAACCGGGAACATTTGTCTGGTAATATTTATCGACGGCGATCTTTCCTTTTTCAGTTTTGATGCCCAGTGTTTCGAGGCCGATGCCTTCCACATTGGCGGCAATACCGATAGCGCTCAATAACACGTCGGCTTCGAGCACTACTTCACCATTCTGTGTTTTGATAGTGGCTTTCACACCTGCGCCGCTGGTATCTACTTTGGTCACTTCTGCATTGGTCATCACATCGATACCATTCTTCTTGAAATTTTTCTCCAGTTCTTTGGATATATCTTCATCTTCCACAGGAACGATGCGGGGAAGGAATTCAACGATGGTCACTTTCGTGCCGAGCGTGCTATAGAAATAACCGAACTCCACGCCGATGGCGCCACTGCCTACCACGATCAGGCTCTTGGGCTGAGTAGGCAATACCATTGCTTCGCGATAGCCGATCACTTTCTTTCCATCCTGTTTGAGAGCTGGCAACTCGCGGCTGCGGGCGCCGGTGGCGAGGATGATATGTTTACCTTCTACTACCTGTTTTTTTCCATCGGCCCCTGTCACTTCGATCTGGCCTTTAGCCTTGATCACACCAAAGCCCATGATCACATCGATCTTGTTCTTCTTCATCAGGAACTGAACGCCTTTGCTCATTTTATCGGCCACACCGCGACTGCGTTTGATGATGGCCGGAAAATCAGGCTGGCCACTGGCTTCGAACCCGTAATCTTTTGCGTGCTTGATGTATTCAAATACCTGGGCACTTTTCAACAGGGCTTTGGTAGGGATACATCCCCAGTTGAGGCAAATACCACCCAGGCTTTCCTTTTCGATGATAGCGGTCTTGAAACCTAGCTGTGAAGCGCGGATAGCTGCCACATATCCACCTGGGCCGCTTCCGAGAACTACTACGTCGTATGCCATATTAGAATTGTGATTTTAGATTTATGTTCTGTCATTGTGCGCTGGAAGCACTGTCTTTCATCCTGATAGAGTTAGTACTGACTACCAAAGACCTGCGAAGCTACTCGAAAAAGCCAAAAAACCCAAAAAGGAGGCCGGAGGCATAAGGTAAGAGGCAAGAGGTCGGAGGTCTGAAGACTGAAAGCCTTCGAGTTTTCCGACAAATAGACACCTCCGACTTCCGACCTCATGCTTCCTTCCTCCTTTTTCAGTACCTTTCCTGACCAACCTTGCGCAATATGAAAAGATTCCTGCGTTATTTCCTGTACACGGTCCTTTTGCTGGTTGCCATTTTTTCAGGCTATGCGCTCGTGAGCGACAAGACCTATCTCTTCAAAGCGGTCTGGTATAACTTTGCAGGGATCGACGACTACAAGATCTTTTCCAACAATCCCGTTACCACCGGCATTCATCAGCCCTGGAACAAATCAACAGCTTATAACCGTTCACCGCTTCCGGTGGACCTGGAAAAAACGCTGACAGATCTTCAAACGATCGGGTTGCTGGCCATCAAAAATGATTCCCTGCTCACCGAGTATTATTGGGATGGCTATTCGGATTCTTCCTGGTCGGGCTCCTTCTCGATGGCCAAGAGCATTACCGGCCTGCTGATCGGCTGCGCCCTGAAAGACAGCTCCATTCAATCGCTCGAAGATCCCGTAGGCAAATACCTCCCTGAGTTCAGCACCGGAGAAAAAGCATCTCTCCGGATCATCGACCTGCTCACCATGAGCAGCGGCAGCGACTGGAACGAAACCTATTCCGATCCTTTCTCCGTGACCACGGAACTTTATTATGGCAGCGATGCCTATAAAGTGGCTACCGGTGTGAAGCTGGTGCAGAAACCAGGACAATTGTTCAGGTATAAATCGGGCGATACACAATTGCTGGGGCTCATCGTGGAAAAAGCGACCGGGAAATCGCTCAGCGCGTATGCTTCGGAAAAATTATGGCGGCCGACCGGCGCCGAACATCCGGCATTGTGGAGCACAGACCGCACCGGCGGACATACCAAAGCTTATTGCTGCTTCAATTCGAATGCAAGGGATTTCGCCAGGCTTGGCCAACTCATGCTCGATAGCGGAAGTTGGAAAGGGCAGGAGATCATCAGTCCAGGTTATTTTTCAAAGTCCATTACTCCCTGCATGATCATGGATGAAGATAGCAAGCCCTGTGATTATTACGGCTTTCAATGGTGGATATTCCCCGGTAAGGAGCAGGTATTCTATGCAAGAGGAATACTGGGCCAGTATATAATCGTGATCCCCTCGAAAAAAGTGGTGCTGGTACGACTGGGAAAGCATAGATCACCGGAATATGTCAATCATGCGCCGTCGGAAGTATCGGCGCTGGTGAAATGGGGAATGGGACTGTAGAACAATTCCATCACTGCCTTGTTATAGGCTTCGGCATTCAATAAACAATAAATTTGCCCCTTTAATTTTTACTATGAAACTGGATATACTCGCTATCGGTGTTCACCCCGATGATGTGGAACTGGGCTGCTCAGGTACTTTGCTCAACGAGCGCAGGCTTGGAAAGAAAACAGGGATACTCGATCTCACCCAGGGAGAACTGGGGACGAGGGGCACTATCGAAACCCGCTATGCAGAAGCCGCCGCCGCTGCCGCCATACTGGGCGTGGAAGTAAGGGAGAACCTGAAAATGCGTGATGGTTTTTTTCGCAATGACGAAGAACATCAGCTCCAACTGATCAGGGCGCTACGGAAATTCAAACCGGAGATCGTACTGGCCAATGTGCTGGACGACCGGCATCCCGACCATGGCAGGGCCGGCCACATGATCGCAGATGCCTGTTTCCTCTCCGGACTGGCCAGGATCGAAACAAAAGATGAACAAGGCGACCCGCAAACGAAATGGCGGCCAAAATATGTGTTGCATTACCTTCAAGACTGGTACCATGAGCCCGATCTGCTCATAGATATCAGTGATGTGTTCGAACAGCGCATGAAAGCCATTGAAGCGTACACCTCACAATTCTATAACCCGGTGAATGGGGATAAGGGCCCGCAAACGTATATTTCAACACCCGATTTCCTCGATAGCGTGATCGCCCGTTCACGTATGCTCGGTAAAAGAATTGGCGTGAAATATGCAGAAGGATTTATCACGGAAAAGAAGATAGGGATCAGGAACCTGGACGCGCTGGTGCAGGTAGAAACATAATGGCTAAGAAGTTAAAGGAGAGAAAAGAGGAAAGGAGTTGAGATGGAATAGAGGTATTTATGGTTGGGGCGATTGGGACTGAAAGATTTAGGGGAGTTTTATGACGGATATAATTGGCCGGATAAGGAACTAAGCCTACCTTCGCCAAACTTTTACATTTTTTAAATTTTATTAATGTCTATACCCAAGTTTTCCAATGTTCCGCATTCATTCCATGCGGAACTGAAGCGGAGGATCAGTGCATATTTCGAAGAAGTAGGAAAATCCACCACCGGGAATTATAAACTATTCATAAAAGCGGTCGTCCTCATGGTGAGCTTCGTGCTCATCTACATCCATCTCGTATTTTTCACGCCCAATGTTTTCTGGCAGATACTGGAGAGCATTTTGCTGGGCGGGCTGGTAGCAGCGATCGGCTTCAACGTAATGCACGACGGCGCTCATGGCAGCTTCAGCAAATACAAATGGGTGAATGCGCTCGCCGCTTTTTCGCTCAATATCCTGGGCGGTAACAGCTTCATGTGGAATATGAAGCACAACGTGATCCACCATGCCTACACCAATGTAGATGGGGTGGATGATGATATCGACATCCAACCCTGGATGCGCATGAGCAGTTCCCAGAAAAAATACAGGTTGCACAAATACCAGCATATCTATTTCTGGTTCCTCTATTCACTGCTCTACCTGTTCTGGATATTCGTGCTCGATTATCAGAAATATTTCAAAAGCAAAGTAGGCAATATGCCGTTGAAGAAAATGAAGCTGTCGGACCATCTCGTGTTCTGGGGCTTCAAATTGTTCCATCTTTTTCTGTTCATCGGTCTGCCCATCTATATGGTAGGCTTTGGACATTGGCTGATCAGCTTCACTATCTTCACGCTGGTGGCCGGTTTTGTATTGAGCCTTGTATTCCAACTGGCGCATACGGTAGAGCATACAGCCTTCCCCATGCCGAATGAAGCGACCGGCAAAATGGATGATGAATGGGCCGTTCACCAGATCAAGACCACGGCCAATTTCGCTACACAGAACAGGCTTGTGAGCTGGCTGGTGGGAGGATTGAACTTCCAGATCGAACATCACCTGTTCCCCAAGATATCCCATGTGCATTATCCTGCCATCAGCAAGATCATCCGCCAGGCTTGCCATGAATACGGGTTGCAATACATCGAATACCCCCGCGTTCGCTATGCGGTCGCTTCTCACGTTGCTTTCCTGAAGCAAATGGGAAGAGGTTAGCAAATGAACGAGTTTGATTACTTTTGCAACTCCAAAGCATAAGCCATCATGTCAACCGTAAAAGTAGGAATGGTGCAAATGAGCTGCACCGCCAACAAGGAAGAGAATCTCCGCAAAGCAGTTGCAAAAGTGAAAGAGGCGGCCGACAAAGGCGCTCAGATCGTTTGCCTGCAGGAACTGTTCACCTCTCTCTATTTCTGCGATGTAGAGGATTACGAAAATTTCAAGTTGGCTGAACCCATTCCCGGCCCTTCCACGGAAACGCTGGGCAAAGTGGCTGCGGAAAAAGGCGTGGTGATCATCGCTTCCCTCTTCGAGAAAAGAACGCAGGGGCTCTATCACAATACTACCGCCGTGATCGATGCAGATGGCAATTATCTCGGCAAGTATCGCAAGATGCACATCCCCGATGATCCTGCCTACTACGAAAAATTTTACTTCACACCCGGCGATCTGGGCTATAAAGTTTTCAAAACGAAATTCGCCACCATCGGCGTACTGATCTGCTGGGACCAATGGTATCCGGAAGCTGCCCGCATCACATCCCTGATGGGCGCAGAGATATTGTTCTATCCAACCGCCATCGGATGGGCCACTTCGCAGGATGAAGCCACCAATACCGAGCAGTACAATGCCTGGCAAACCATCCAGCGCAGCCATGCCGTGGCGAATGGTGTGCATGTAGTGAGCGTGAACCGTGTGGGCCTTGAACAGAACGGCGCCATGAAGTTCTGGGGCGGGTCCTTTATTGCCAATCCTTTCGGCAGCCTGTTGTACCTGGCTTCGCATGATAAGGAAGAAGTGTATGTACAGGAGCTCGATCTCGATAAAACAGACCGCTATCGTACGCACTGGCCTTTTCTCCGCGACAGGAGGATCGATTCTTATGAGCCGATCACGAAGAGATTTATAGATGTCTGAACTGGGATTGGTGGGATGGATGGGATTGGTGGGATAAGAAATCGTTCATAATCTATCATGTTCAATTATTTCAAAAATTTCAAACTATAAATTCTTAATGTCACGAATTTCGATTTTGTCGACCTATACAATACTCAACGGCTTATCCCACCAATCCCATCCATCCCACCAATCCCAGTTCAGACAATGACCCCCCACGCCCTCGGCTACTACTTTCCTGCAGAATTTGCTCCGCACCTGGCTACCTGGCTGAGCTGGCCCCATAAAGAAGCATCATGGCCGGGAAAGATCCATACCATCTATCCCTATTACAGCCAGTTCGTGAAAGAACTTGCCCTGAGTGAGAAAGTGCGCATCAATGTATGCGATGAGAATATGAAGGCATTCGCTACCCGATGCCTGGAAGAAGCCGGGGTGGATATGGGCCAGGTCGAGTTTTTCCTTCACCCCACCAATGATGCCTGGTGCCGCGATCACGGCCCCGCATTCCTTATCAATCCCAAAGCCGGTCAACCGAAACTGATCGTGGACTGGGGTTACAATGCGTGGGGGAATAAATACCCACCGTATGATCTCGATGATATGGTCCCCACACTGATCGCAAAGCATTATGATATTCCGGTTTATCATCCGGGCATCGTGATGGAAGGCGGGTCGGTGGAGTTCAATGGAAAAGGCAGCCTGCTTACATCCACGGCATGCCTGTTGAACCCTAACCGTAACCCACACCTGAACCAGCAACAGATCGAGGAATACCTGGTGAACTATTATGGCGTAGAACAAATATTATGGGTGGATGAAGGGATCGTAGGAGACGATACCGACGGCCATATCGATGACACCGTTCGTTTCGTGAATGACGATACCGTACTCACAGTAGTGGAAGAAGATAAGGCGGATGAGAACTACGAACTGCTTCAACACAACCTCAAACAATTGAAGCAACTGCGTTTGCTGAATGGCAAACAGCTCGATATCGTGGAACTGCCCATGCCCGACCCGGTCGTATACGAAGACCAGCGACTACCTGCTTCCTATGCTAATTTTTATATTTCCAACCGTTCCGTGATAGTTCCTACTTTCCGGTGCGACAAAGACGAGAAAGCGCTTCGCATCATACAGGACTGTTTTCCCGGCCGCAAAGTAACAGGCATCGATTCCACGGAGATTATCTGGGGATTGGGAAGCTTCCATTGTTTGAGCCAGCAGGAACCTGTCTGAACCATGATTTGTTGGATTTTGAGGATTAGGAGGAAAGGGCGTTGAATGTTGAAGTTGCCGATTAATCATAAATCAAAATGGATCTATGCATGTCGGCGAATTTTCCTCCTAATCCTCAAAATCCAATAAATCATGGTTCAGACACAGACAGATGAACAACTCCGCACCCACCCTCGGCCCGATGCTATTGTAACAGGGCTCCATAGTTTTAATGGTGAAACGGGATGAAAATAAAGAAAGATATTCCTCTTTGCTGCCACCAAAGGGTGGGCCCCCTTCAAAACTGCGATTGAACAACACGCCTGCAAGTCTGCCCCCAGGCTTGAGCAGCGAATACATTTTTTCAACATAGGCCGGTCGCAGTGCAGGGAGAAGAGCGCAGAAAAAAGTTTGTTCGATGATCATATCGAACCGGCCCTGCAGATCGAAAAAATCACCGGTGATGATGGTGAGCTGTTTACCGATGTATTGACTGAATTTCTTTTCAAGTGCGGCAGTGAGCAGGGAAGAAATATCGATGAGGGTGATATTGGTGAAACCCTGTTGCAGCAGGTACTCCGCTTCATGGCTATTACCGCAGCCGGGGATCAGCAAAGCGAGGTCTTTGTTGGTCAACTGATCGAACCAGGCGTTGAGCGGATCGGAAACACGGCCAATATCCCACCTGGTTTCCTGGTGCTGATACAGATCGTTCCAGAAATTGGTATCGAGAGGAGATGTTTCCATCCGGTAAAGATAAGGATACCCTGCTCAAATATTCTCCAGGTATTTGTATCCGGAACCTGTATTGAGGAGTAAGACCTTTTCATCCCTTTTAATGGAACCGGTTTCCAGCAGTTGGAGCAATGCTTTCCACAAAGCAGCGCCTTCCGGTGCAATGAGCAAGCCTTCTTCCCTTGCTATTTCTTTCACTGCGTCGATCATGTCCGCATCTTCAACGGCCACTGCTTTTCCATGCGAAGCCTTCAGCACTTCGAGGATCATCGGTTCAGCAAATGGATTGGGAACGGCCAGTCCATTGGCCAGGGAGGGTTGTCCTACATAATTCTTTGAATGGGGCTGCCGGCCCGTCCACGTTTGAACGACAGGCTGACAATTCGCCGCCTGTACCGCGATCATGCGGGGAAGTTTCTCGCCGATCCAACCCATCTGCTGCATTTCGCGGAATGCTTTCCACATGCCGATGAGGCCGGTACCGCCGCCGGTAGGATAGAGGATCACATCGGGCAGGGTCCAGTTGAACTGTTCTGCTATCTCATACCCCATTGTTTTTTTCCCTTCGAGGCGGTAAGGTTCTTTCATGGTGGAAATATCGAAGCAGTCGATGGATTGTTTGATCTGTGCTACTTTCTTTGCGCAATCGCTGATCAATCCATCCACCAGTATCAATTCGGCCCCATACAATTCACACTCATCCTTGAAAACCTGTGGTGTATGCCGTGGCATTACCACAATGGCCCTGATACCTGCTGCTGCGCAATAGGCTGCCATGGCCCCTCCGGCATTGCCGGCCGTAGGAACGATGCAGGTGCCGGCCCCGAATTCTTTGGCTTTTGAAACAGCGGCGCTCAGGCCCCTTGCCTTGAATGAACCGGTAGGGTTCTTCGATTCATCTTTAATGAACAGGGAAGGAAGCTCGTATTTTTCGGATAAGCGTGCAGGTTGCAGTATCGGCGTCATGCCTTCTCCCAGTGAAACGATATTTTCTTCTTCGAATACAGGAAGCACTTCTGCATACCGCCACATGGTGGCCGCGCGGTTGCGCAAGGCTGATTTCGAAAAATGCCCCGGCAGTTCATAAACGGCCAGCAGCGGCTGTTGACAGCAATAAGCAAATGTTTGCGGCTGGAAGATACTGTACGATTTTCCGCATACGGAACAAACGAGGTTCGACAGTGTAGTGAGTTGTTGTATTACTTTCATGATACATCCTATGACAATGTAAAAGTAATACGCCGTTGTTCCGTTGCCGATGCCGTTTGCTTATATGCTATAACGTTTTGTTATAATGAAGGGTAGCCAGCTTGATGAACAATTGGTTGATGCGATCTGCTTCCGAGCCACGCCTCTGCACAAAATAAAAGGCACGGTGAATGGATAAACCAGGTATGCTCAAGCGCACCAGTTCCCCGTTCTTCAATTGTTTGGCAACGGAACGTAAGGGGAGGAACCCCAGGCAGGTATCGTCGAGGAGAAAATTCTTCAGGGCCTCCGTGCCGCCAAGTACGATCCGGTGTTTGATATCCGCAATGCTCATTTTGCATTTCTGCAATGCTTCCGTTACGGCCAGCAGGGTGCCTGAGCCTCTTTCGCGCAAGGCCACCGGAATATTTTTAAGTTCTTCGGGGCTGATGCTCTTTTTGTGGGCCAGTTCGCTGCGGGTGCTGCATACGGGAACCACTTCATCTGTGAGAAAGAATTGTGATTTGACGGCCGTGATATTCGTTTTCCCCTCCGTAATGGCGAGGTCGATCTCATGATCGAGCAGGGCTTTCAAAATATTTTCAGAATTGCGGTTCACCAGGGTGAGATCGATATTCGGGTATTGCTGGTGGAACGCAGAAAAAACAGGTGGTATCACATAGAGGGAGATGGTAGTACTGGTTCCCAGCGTGAGAGAGCCTTTGGCGATATGAAGGTCTTTCTGCCGGGTGATATCGAATTCCAGTTGCCTTTGCAGCTCTTTCGCCTGCATCACATATTGAAGTAAGATCTTTCCTTCGGCAGTGAGGGAAACGGAATTGCCCTTGCGTTCGAAAAGACTGATGGAATAATTTTTTTCGAGTGTCTGGATATGCCGTGTGATGGCAGGCTGGCTGATGTACAGGCTCTCCGCGGCTTTGGAAAAGCTGAGGTGGGTGGCTACTTCAATGAATACTTCATGACTGAAACTCAACATCGGTAACTTTTGTCGTTTGTATTTGATCCGTTCATGAAGTTACGTTGGTTTTCGGGCAATTAAAAAAGCGTAGCGGAACTCACTACGCTCTTGTACATTATATGTAATGAAATTTATTCGTGGATGGCAACGATCGGCACGGTGCTATGATAGGCCAGCTTTTTGGTATGGCTGGTCTTGAACAGGCTGCCGAAGAACGAATTTTTGCGGGGAACGGTCAGGATGAGATCGATGTTCTTGTCCTGGGCAAACTGGCTGATAGCTTCGAGGAAGTCGAACTGGCGGATGAAATAAAACTCCGGTTTATATTCTTCGAACATTTTTTCCAGTTTGGCCCTTTCGGATTTGTATTCATCGGTGAGCTCTACATAATGCTCGCTGTCTACATTTACGATATGGAGCATGGGTTTGAAGATATTCAGTACGGCTTTGATAGGTGCAACAGGTGTACTGGTGCTAACTTCCTTGAAGTCGCTGGCCAATACCACATTCCTGATCTGGTGGTAAGATGCATCGGGCGGAACGATCATTACCGGTATGATGCCAACGTTCACGAGATTGAGGGTATTGCTTCCCATGAAGATCTGTTCGAGGCGGGTAGCGCCGGTGATACCCATGATCACGAGATTGATGCCATGATGGCGAACATAGCGTTCGAGACTATCGACCAATGAAGTGCCCTGTTCGGCCACACATTCTATATTGACCTGGCCCAGGGTAAGCAGTTCATTTTTCATGTTCTGAAGTGCCTGACGGAGGATCACGACCCTGTCATCTTCCGATTCGGTGAGCAATGAGCCATCCGATCCGGCAGCGATCTTGTCGTGCACATTGTACAGGATGATGGAGGCATCTTTCACATGGGCAAGCGCTTGTACAGCAAAGCGGGCAGCATTCTTAGATGTGTCAGAAAAATCCGTTGGAACGAGGAATTTTTTCATTGGTCTGTCGGTTTTTTTGGAAAGATACAGGATTCCCGGTAAATAGTTTGCAAGTTGACAACTTACTCACTGCCCTCAACACAAACCATTGCGTGAAATTCTGGCGGGCCGTCTATAAGTGAATAATTTCCCTATTTTTAAATCCGTTTATCATTCCAGTCCAAACAATGTAATATGAAAAAAAACAGTCTCTTGCTGATGGCCCTTTGTACAGTGCTGATCGGCTTTTCACAGGATGTAGCGATCATCCCCCAACCTGTTTCCCTTGAAAAAAGAAATGGCACGTTTGAATTGAATGGGCAGTCGCGCATTGAAATTCCCACCGGTGATGCTGCGGTACGCCGTGTCGCAGATATGCTGGCAGCACAGCTCCGCAAAGCAACGGGCTATGCCATCCCTGTACAGAATGCCGGCCCTGCCGGGGATGCCCGTAAAAATACCATCCGTTTGCTCCTGAATAAAAAAGAAGCGGCCGATCTGGGCGCGGAAGGATACAGGCTCGAAGCCGGCCCTGGCGTTGTGGTATTGAGCGCGAATAAACCGGCCGGACTATTCTATGGCGTACAAACCTTGTTGCAGTTATTACCTAAAGAGATCGAAAGCAAAACGAGTGTAAAGAAAACCAACTGGGTAGTACCGGCCGTGATGATCACCGACCAGCCCAGGTTTGGCTGGAGAGGACTGATGTTCGATGTATCGCGCCATTTCTTCACGAAAGAACAGGTGAAGCAATTCATCGATGAGATGGTGAAATATAAATACAATCTCCTGCACTGGCATCTCACGGATGACCAGGGCTGGAGGGTCGAGATCAAATCCCTCCCCAGGCTCACGGAAGTGGGGGCCTGGCGGGTCGACAAAACAGGCACTTTCGGTCAGTTCTCACCACCAACAGCCGATGAACCCCGCACCTATGGCGGCTTTTACACACAGGCAGATATCAAAGAAATTGTGCAATACGCCAGCGACCGTTTCGTGAATATCCTTCCTGAGATCGATGTGCCCGGCCATAGCCTGGCTGCAGTGGCGTCCTATCCCGATCTTTCCTGTACTCCCGGCACCTACCATGTAAATTCAGGGGAGAAATTCATGCAATGGGGAGAAGGCACATTTTCGGCACTGGTCGATAACACACTTTGCCCGGCCAACGAGAAAGTATACGAATTCCTCGACAAAGTATTCACCGAAGTGGCGCAGTTATTCCCCTTCGGGTATATCCACATGGGTGGCGATGAGTGCGCCAAGAACTTCTGGGAGAAAAGTGATCAGATCAAAACGCTGATGCAAAAAGAAAACCTCAAAGACATGCACGAGGTGCAGAGCTATTTCGTGAAGCGGGTGGAAAAGATCATTGAATCGAAAGGGAAAAAGCTGATCGGATGGGATGAAATACTGGAGGGTGGACTAGCGCCCAATGCAGCGGTCATGAGCTGGCGCGGCATAAAAGGAGGTATCGAAGCAGTGAAGCAGGGACATGAGGTGGTGATGAGCCCCAACTCCAGTGTATATATTGACTTGATGCAGGGTGATCCTTCCATCGAACCGCCGGTGTACAGTACGGTACGGTTGAAAAGCTCTTATCAGTTCGAGCCAGTGCCGGATGGGGTAGATGGGAAATTCGTGAAGGGCGGACAGGCGAATCTGTGGACGGAGCAGATCTACAACATGCGTCATGCACAATACATGACATGGCCGAGGGCAATGGCAGTTGCGGAGTGTGTATGGTCGCCCAAAAACAAAAAAGACTGGAACAATTTCATCGGTCGCGTCGAAAAACATTTTGAGCGTTTCGATGTGGCGGAAATAAAATATGCTCCCAGTATGTACGATCCGATCGTGAAAGTGAGCAAGGCGGAAGATGGGCAGATCAAGGTTGATCTCGGCACCGAAGTGGAAGGGCTCGATATCTATTACAGTTTCGATAATTCATTCCCCGACAGATTTTATCCCCGATATACGCAGGCGCTCATACCGCCGAAAGATGCCGTGAACCTGAAGCTGATCACCTATCGTGGCAAACAGCCGATCGGCAGGGCTATGACGATCCCTGTATCGGAGTTGCAAAGAAGGGCCGGTAAAAAATAAATGAAGAATGCAACGATCGGTTCCGGGTATATGTCAGCATGAAAGCAAACGCAAAGGAGAGCGTTCTGCAGAATCTTAGGGGTTATTTAAACACTTCTACGTGGGGTCTTCCTTGGTTTTTCTCAGAAACGGAAGCCCCCTTTTTTTGTTGCAGGTCATGTATATTTCGGTTATGGATTGGGGAATAATGGCGTCACTGCAAGAGGATTGATCTTTTGGATCGATATTCCCGGAAAAAAACTTATCTGACACAGTATTTCAACATGCGGACGCAGTTGGTTTATAGTCATGCCTTTGAAAGTTACCCGCATTTCTGTCTGCAATTCTCTTTATCATTTCTTTAACAGCCAACGGTGATCCGGGCATGAATAATGTGTTGGTTCCATGACATCATGTTTTATCATCGTTTAGTTTAAAGGGATTTAATTTCTTACCTGTGAAAACGAACAACAGCGCGCTGTTGATTGGTTGTTTTTGGTTGTAGAGCGGAAGGCCTTCTCGATTGAAGAGAAGGCTTTCTCCGTTAAGGTGACAGGTTGATAAGCTGAAATGTTGACAAGTTGAAATGTTAACAAGTGAGTTCCCGAAACGCGGAGATTCCCTTGTCAACCTATCAACATTTAAACTTTTCAACTCAATTTCCTCCGTGTCTTTCCGGTAAAAAATGCTACTTATCAAAAAAATATTTTGCTGAACAATTCTAAATAGTATTTTTGCTCCGCAATTATGATACTCAACACGCATACACATCATCATCATACTTACCCGGACAGGTAAGCCGATGGTGCTGTGCATAGTGCCAAAGATATGAAAAGGGCTTACCAACGGTAAGCCCTTTTTCGTCTGAACTGGGATTGGTGGGATTAATGGGACGGGTGGGATTGTGGTTTGAGATTAAACTCAAAAGTCTTGATATGGAGACATTTAAATATGGTGAGATCACCGAAAAAATAATTGGTGCTGCATTCCGAGTTCATACCACTTTAGGTAATGGATTTCAGGAAGTGATTTATCAGCGGGCGCTGGAAATAGAATTCAATACTATACAGCTCGATTTTTCCAGAGAATTTGAAATGCCAATCTATTATCGTGATCAGCAAATCGGTACCAGGCGGGTTGATTTCCTGGTCAGGAATATAATCAGTGTTGAATTGAAGGCGATAATTAAGCTGGAAGAAGTTCATCTCGCACAAGCTATCAATTATTTGGAGGCGTATAATCTTGAGGTGGGGTTATTGATAAATTTTGGTAGCAAAAAATTGGAGTTTCACCGGTTCACGAACAAGAAGTATCGCGCAGATTCATTTCATCACGCTGTCTTCTCCCATAAATCCCACTAATCTCATAAATCCCAGTTCAGACTATGGTTCAGACAACAAAGCTCCGCATCGCCATCCAGAAATCAGGCAGATTGTACGAAGATTCCGTACAACTGCTCAAAGAATGTGGAATCGACCTGCGGAATGTAAAAGACAGGCTGAAAACAGAATCCGACAATTTCCCCCTGGAAGTTTTTTTTCTCCGGGATGATGATATTCCGCAATATGTGGAAGATGGAGTGGCCGACATCGGTATCGTGGGGGAGAATGTATTGCTCGAAAAGAACAGGCAGGCAGCCGTGGTGGAGAAATTGGGCTTCGGCAAATGCCGCCTCTCGGTAGCCATTCCCCGCAGCCAGGAGTATGAAGGAGTAAAGACCTTGCAGGGTAAACGCATCGCCACCAGTTATCCGTTCCTGGTCAATGAATTCCTTAAAAAAAATCTGGTAGAGGCGGAGATCCATGAGATCAGCGGGTCGGTGGAGATCGCACCGGGGATCGGCCTGGCCGATGTGGTGGCTGACCTGGTGAGCAGCGGCTCCACCCTGTTCATGAATGGATTGAAAGAAGTGGAGATCATCCTGCAATCACAGGCCGTGCTGGTTCGCAACAATCAGCTTACGGCGGAGCAACAACAACTGCTCGATAAACTGGTATTCCGCATCAGGGCAGTGAAAAAGGCGCAGCGCAATAAATATGTTTTGCTGAATGCGCCGAACGAAAAACTCCAGGAGATCATCCGGTTACTGCCAGGCATGAAAAGTCCCACTGTGTTGCCATTGGCGGAAGCCGGCTGGAGCAGTGTACATAGCGTATTGAGTGAAGATACTTTCTGGGACATCATCGAGCAATTGAAGGCAGCAGGCGCGCAGGGGATACTGGTGGTGCCGATCGAGAAGATGATCGTCTGACCGTGATTGGTTGTATTTAATGGGTTAGGAGGAAATGAGGGAAATGTTGGACTTTTATTAATGATCAAATGTGGATATGAAAATTTATATCAACCCGGATAGAAAAACATGGAATGAACTGCTGAAGCGGCCGGTAGCAGATGCACAGGCATTAGAGCAAACGGTACGGAAAGTATTGGATGCTGTGAAGGCAGAAGGGGATGCGGCTATCAGGAGGTTCACGTTGCAATTCGATAAGGCAACAGTGGATGATCTGTTGGTAAGCGAGCATGAATTTATCAAAGCAGAGCAGGCATTGCCCGCCTCTTTGAAAGAAGCTATCCTCCAGGCAAAGAATAATATCGAAGCCTTTCACAAGAAACAATGGCAGGAGCCTGAATTGATCGAGACCATGCCGGGAGTGCAATGCTGGCGAAAGAATGTGGCCATCGGGAAAGTGGGCCTGTATATTCCCGGCGGTACTGCTCCTTTGTTCTCCACTATCCTGATGCTGGGCGTTCCGGCAAAGCTGGTAGGATGCGGGGAGATCATTCTATGCTCACCACCCGACCGCGAAGGCAGTCTGCATCCTGCCATCCTGTTCGCTGCAAGAACGGTGGGCATTACCAAGGTCTTCCGGGTGGGCGGCGTGCAGGCCATCGGCGCTATGGCCTATGGAACATCCAGTATCCCGGCGGTGTACAAGATATTCGGCCCCGGTAACCAATACGTGACCTGTGCCAAACAACTGGTGCAACAGGAAGGGCTGGCCATCGATATGCCCGCTGGTCCCAGTGAAGTGGCTGTCTATGCCGACACATCGGCAAACCCTGCTTTCATAGCAGCCGATCTGCTCAGCCAGGCTGAACATGGTATCGACAGCCAGGTGTTACTGGTAGCCGCCAATGCGGCACTGGTGACAGAAGTCGAAAAGGAGATCGGAAAGCAATTGCAGTTATTGCCGAGGAAAGACATTGCAGCACGGGCATTGGAGAACAGTAAGAGCATCGTTATGGAAGATGAAACGCAGGCCATCGACCTGTTGAACGAATATGCTGCCGAACACCTGATCCTTGCCACTGCCAATGCCGCTGCATGGGCGGAGAAAGTGATCAATGCGGGATCTGTATTCCTGGGCCATTATTCACCCGAAAGCGTGGGAGATTATGCCAGCGGCACCAATCATACCCTGCCTACCAATGGTTATGCAAGGGCTTACAGCGGCGTTAGCCTCGACAGTTTCGTGAAGAAGATCACCTTTCAGCAATTGAGTGAAACGGGTTTGAAGAATATAGGGAATACGGTGATGACCATGGCAGCAGCGGAAGGATTGGAGGCACACGCCAATGCCGTGAGGGTGAGGTTAGGGAAATAGAGGTGAAATAAAAATCGGTTATATATTATAGTTATATTTAAAGAACCTGATAATTCAGTATGATGAGCTTCGATATCAACAACCTTTTGAGAGAGAATATTAAAAAACTCGTACCTTATTCATCCGCCAGGGATGAATTCAAGGGAGAGGCCAGCATCTATCTTGATGCCAATGAGAACAGCCTGGGCTCCCCGCTTACCAAATGGTATAACCGCTACCCCGATCCGCTTCAGCATAAGGTAAAAGAAAAGCTGAGTGAGATCAAAGGCGTTCCATCGACCAATATTTTTTTGGGCAATGGTAGTGACGAATGTATCGATGTGCTGGTCCGGACCTTCTGCGATCCGGGGAAAGATAATATCCTGATCTGTCCGCCTACCTATGGCATGTATGAAGTGAGCGCCCATATCAATGACGTGGCCATTAAAAAAGTACCTCTCACCGGTAATTTTCAACTTGACCTGCCTCCTCTCGAAGAGGCCATCGACGATCATACCAAGATCATTTTCCTTTGTTCTCCCAATAACCCTACCGGCAACTCCCTCAACCGGGAGGATGTGGAAATGGTCCTGAATAATTATTGGGGCATCGTGGTCATCGATGAAGCCTATATCAATTTTTCCAGGTCCCGGTCTTTCACACAGGAACTGGCCGATTATCCCAACCTGGTAGTGATGCAGACATTATCGAAAGCCTGGGGACTGGCCGCTCTCCGTATTGGTATTGCTTTTGCTTCGGAAGAGATCATCGGGGTGATGAATAAAGTGAAGCCCCCCTACAATATCAACCAGGCATCGCAGGACCTGGCCCTGCAGGCACTCGAAGAAGTAGGACAGGTGAATGATATGATCCGTGAGATCGTAGCGCAAAGGGAAGAATTGCAAAAAAAATTGAATGAATTGCCAATCGTGCAATTCGTATTTCCGTCGGATTCCAATTTCTTGCTGGTACGGGTAACGGATGCAAAAGGGATCTACCGGTTTTTGTTGAAGGAAGGGATCGTTGTGCGGGATAGAAGCACTGTTACACTTTGCGAAGGCTGCCTCCGCATTACGGTCGGTACGCCGGCCGAAAATGAAGAACTGGTGAAAAGCCTGAAAAGATATGCAGGCGGAGCGGCATAATGAACGAAAACCATTAATTTTAAAACCTCCTTTAACACAAATACATATAATTATTATGAAATGGATATTACCTGGTATTGCCGTATCATTATTGCTTGGCGCCAATGTATACGGTAGCGATTCCACAAAAGTGAAGAAAAAGCATTTACCCGAAGAGAACGGCGGCATTGCCCTGCCCGCAGGGTTCAGGGCGATCGTAGTGGCCGATAATCTCGGCGGCGCCCGCCATCTCGCAGTACAGAAGAACGGCGATGTGTATGTAAAGCTCGACAATGCCAAAAAAGGCAAGGGCATTCTCCGTCTCCACGACAAGAACGGTGATGGGGTGGCAGATGATGTCACAGGCTTCGCCAACTATGGCGGCACCGGTATTGCTATCAAGGACAATTATCTCTATGCTTCTTCCAATACGGACGTATACCGTTACAAACTGAATGCAAAAGGGGAGGTGATCGATACGGCCAATGCAGAGAATATCGTGACCAAACTCATCAACCGCCGTACACACAATACCAAATCACTGGTGCTCGACAATGATGGCAATATCTACGTTACCATCGGTTCTCCTTCCAATGCCTGCCAGTTGAAGGACCGCACCAAAGGCTCTCCTTCGCCGGACCCTTGCCCGCTCCTGGATTCAACAGGTGGTATCTGGCAGTTCAAAGCAGATAAACCCGGACAATCCTACAACAATGGCATTCGCTATGCCACAGGCATCCGTAACGTGGTAGGGCTCGACTGGAACCAATCCGTCAATGAACTGTACGCCATGCAGCATGGTCGCGATAACTTCAATACCCTGTTCCCGGAAATGTATGATGAGGAAAAAAGCGCTGACCTCCCCGCCGAAGAATTACTTCGCATTAAAAAGGGCGATGACTTCGGATGGCCTTATTGTTATTTCGATCAGTTCCAGCATAAAAAAGTACTGGCGCCAGAATACGGCGGCGACGGCAAGAAAGAAGGCCGCTGTGCAGAAAAGAAATACCCGGTCTATGGATTCCCTGCACATTGGGCGCCCAATGGATTGCTGTTCTACACAGGCGATCAGTTCCCGGCCAGGTACAGGAATGGCGCATTCATTGCCTTCCATGGTTCCTGGAACCGCGCACCCCGCCCGCAGGGTGGCTATTGCGTGGTGTTCCTGCCATTCAATAAAGATGGAATGCCCAGTGGCGAATTTGAAATGTTCGCCGATGGTTTTGCAGGAGCCGATGTGAGCCCTAATGGAGCACGTTTCCGTCCCTGCGGACTGGCACAGGGCCCCGATGGATCTTTGTATATTTCAGACGACAAAAAAGGCCGGATCTGGAAAGTGAATTATTCCGGTAAATAAGGAACAATAAAAACAGTGCGATGAAAATATTAGCGTTCACGATAGCTACAGGCATCGCTGTTGTATCCATGGCGATGCAGACCAAGCCTGCCGCAGTGCCTAAGCAAACAATGGAGAATGGCAAGAAGGTATACGATGTTTATTGCCTGGCCTGCCACCAGGCCGATGGGGCCGGAGTTCCGAAAATGAACCCACCATTGAGCAAAACGCAATATGTGCTGGGCGATAAAAAACGGCTGGTGCAGATCATATTGAAAGGAATGAATGAGCCGTTGGAGATCGATGGGGAATCCTACGAAAATACGATGTCGGCCCATGACTTCCTCAGCGACCAGGAAGTGGCCGACGTACTCACGTATGTCCGTAACAGTTTCAAGAACAAAGCCAGTATCGTTACACCAGCGGAAGTAAAAGCGGTCCGCGCAAAATTGAAATAACCCAAAGGGATGAAAAGGATTTTATTCATAGATCGTGATGGTACCCTGATCAACGAAGCGCCGCCTACCTACCAGTTGGATTCATTCGACAAGCTCACTTTTTATCCGCAGATGTTCGAATACATGGGCCGTATAGCGCGTGAATTCGATTATGAGCTGGTGATGGTCACCAACCAGGATGGGTTGGGAACGGCCGGCTTCCCCGAAAATACATTCTGGCCCCTGCACAACCTCGTGATGAAAAGCCTGGAAGGGGAGGGAATACATTTCAGTGCAGTACATATCGACAGGACATTTCCGGCCGACAATGCGCCCACCCGCAAACCGGGCACCGGCATGCTCACACAATACATCGATAACCCGGCTTACGATCTCGCAAACTCCTATGTGATCGGCGACCGGATCACGGATGTGCAACTGGCCAAGAACCTGGGCTGCAAAGCTATCTGGCTCAATAATGATCCCCATCTCGGCGCAGGGGAGATCAGCGATCAAATAACAGCATTGCGCCCGGTGATCGCACTCGAAACCACCCGGTGGAGCGAGATATATCAATTCCTCCGGCTGGGGCTGCGGCATGTACAACATGAACGCAATACCAACGAAACGCAGATCAGGATCGATCTCGATATCGATGGGAATGGTAAAGCGCAGATCATGACCGGTCTTGGTTTCTTCGATCACATGCTCGAACAGATCGCCAGGCATGGAAAAATGGACCTTACCATCAGGGCCAATGGAGACCTTCATATCGATGAGCACCATACTATTGAAGATACCGGGATCGCCCTGGGTGAAGCATTCGCCAAAGCCCTGGCCGATAAAAGGGGCATGGAGCGATATGGTTTTGCCCTGCCGATGGATGAAGCGGATGCCAAAGTGCTGATCGACTTCGGAGGCCGCAACTGGATCGTTTGGAATGCTGAATTCAAAAGGGAAAGGATCGGGGAAATGCCCACTGAAATGTTCTTCCATTTCTTCAAATCCTTTTCGGATGCGGCCAGGTGCAACCTGAATATCGAATGTCACGGGGACAATGAGCATCATAAGATCGAAGCCATTTTCAAGGCATTCGCCAAAGCCATCAGGATGGCCGTGAAACGCGATCCGATGAGCAATTACCTGCCGAGCACGAAAGGAGTGCTCTAAAAAAGATTTGGTAGATTCAATTTTGCAAAGCACTTTTGTAACGCAATGAATACACAACAGATCAATAAACATTGGTGGTGGCATACAAACTCCTTCCGGGGCTTGTAACGCTGCTGTTGTTGTTTTTTGAACACCATATTCAGGCCTCGATGTACATCGGGGCTTTTTTATTTATTCCCAGGTATGAAAAAAATAGCACTTCAAACGAACTGTAAAAAAATGCTGGCAGATGTGTTCACGCCGGTAGGGATCTACCTGCGTGTGCGCGACCGCTTCCGTGATACCGTGCTGCTGGAAAGCACCGATCACCATGCTGCTGAGAATAGTTACTCTTTCATTTGTATCAATGCCATTGCCGGGATGGAGATCAGCTCTACCCAACGGCTGGAACTGAAATGGCCTAACCAGCCCCCGGAGAAATTGCCCATCGGCAAAGTGCAGGAAGTGCCTCAACTCCTTTGGGAATTCATGCAACGCTTCGAAGTCACCGGCAATGGCCTCAAAGAAGCCCGCTTTGCACAGGGATTGTACGGCTATACCACTTTCGATGCAGTTCAGTTCTTCGATACCATTCAACTGAGATCGGGCAGTACTGTTCCGGAGATCCCGTTCATGCGTTACCGCCTTTATCAATATGTGATCGCCATCAACCATCACAAGGATGAGCTGTTCCTTTGCGAGAATATCATTCCCGGTCTCGACAGTGAGTTGTCGGTGGTGGAATCATTGATCCGAAGCAAGGATGTTCCTGCTTATCCTTTCAAAGCCGTAGGCCCTGAAACCTCCAATATGAAAGATGAGGATTATATCGAACTCGTGAAAAAAGGGATCCGGCATTGCCATCGCGGTGATGTGTTCCAGATCGTGCTGAGCCGGCGCTTCGAACAAAAATTCAGTGGTGACGAGTTCAATGTGTATAGGGCATTGCGCAGCATCAATCCATCTCCCTATCTGTTCTTTTTCGACTATGGCGATTACAAGCTCATGGGATCTTCCCCGGAATCCCAACTGATCATCCAGCGTGGAAAAGCCGTGGTGCACCCCATTGCAGGCACCTTCAAGCGTACAGGTGATGATGAGACCGATCAGCGCGAAGCGGAGCGGTTGCTCAAAGATGCGAAGGAGAATGCCGAACATGTGATGCTGGTAGACCTGGCACGCAATGATCTCAGCCGTGTCTGCGATGAAGTGGAAGTGGCACAGTACCGGCAGGTACATTATTACAGCCACGTGATCCACCTGGTAAGTGAGGTAACCGGCAGGCTGCGACCTGCGGCCAATCCATTCGAGCTGCTGGCCAAAACATTCCCGGCCGGAACACTGAGCGGTGCGCCCAAGTTCAAGGCCATGGAACTGATCGATGCCTATGAGCCTACAGCCCGCAGCTATTACGGCGGCACTATCGGTTTCATGGGATTCGACGGCAGTTGCAATCATGCCATCATGATCCGGACTTTTTTCAGCAAGAGCAACACCTTGTTCTACCAGGCAGGCGCCGGTGTGGTAGCTGCCAGCAAACCTGGGAATGAATTGCAGGAAGTGAACAACAAACTGGGAGCGCTCAAAAAAGCGATCCTGTTCGCCGAAGAGATCGCACAATAACTAAACTTTCTAAACAAACGATAGTGGCAAAAATATTAGTCTTCGATAATTATGATTCCTTTACCTATAACCTGGTGCACCTGGTTGAAAAGATATTGCACGAGCGGGTGGACGTGGTGCGCAATGACCAGATACCCCTGGAAAAAGTAAATGATTACGATAAGATCATTCTCTCACCTGGCCCCGGCATCCCGACCGAAGCGGGCCTGCTCTTACCCCTCATCAAAGAATATGCAGCCAGTAAGTCCGTACTGGGCGTTTGCTTGGGCCATCAGGCCATCGGGGAGGCATTCGGGGGAAAGCTGGTCAACCTGAGCACGGTATATCACGGAGTAGCCACGCCGGTGCGCATTCTCGAACAAAAGAGATTGTTTGAAGGACTGCCCGCAGAACTCGAAGTAGGGCGTTACCATAGTTGGGTGGTCAGTGATGAGGCGTTCCCTGCTTCACTGGAAGTAACTGCCCGTGATGACAACGGGTATATCATGGCCCTGCGCCACAAACAATACGATGTGCAGGGCGTGCAGTTCCACCCGGAGAGCGTGCTGACACCGATGGGAGAAAAGATCTTGAGGAACTGGTTGTCTGCCTGAACCGGGGCCGATGAAAAAGATCGTTGAATTTTAAAGAAGATGAGTATATGAAAAAAATATTGCAGCTTTTATTTGAACACAAAACCCTCGACAGGGCCACTGCGAAAGAGGCACTGGTGAATATCGGGAAGGGATTATACAATGAACATGAGGTAACGGCCTTTATGACGGTATACCTTATGCGCAGTATTACCATCTTGGAGCTGCAGGGGTTCAGAGATGCATTGCTGGAGCTTTGTGTGCCGGTTGATCTTAATGGACATCAATCCATCGATATTGTCGGCACTGGAGGCGATGGAAAGAACACTTTCAATATATCCACCCTTTCCTGCTTCATAGTGGCAGGCACCGGGCAGAAAGTGGCCAAGCATGGTAATTACGGTGCTTCGTCTATCAGTGGGGCCTCCAATGTGATGGAGCAGCTCGGTTATAAATTCAAGAATGACCAGGGCAGGCTGAAAAAAGAAGTGGAGGAAAGCAATATCTGCTTCCTGCATGCACCGCTGTTCCATCCGGCACTGAAAACAGTAGGGCCTATCCGCAAGAACCTGGGTATGCGTACCTTCTTCAATATGCTGGGGCCGATGGTGAACCCGGCATTCCCCAAATTCCAACTCGTAGGGGTTTACAATCTTGAAATGGCCCGCATCTATAATTATTTATTGCAGCAAACGGAAAAAGCCTTCACCATCATTCACAGCCTCGATGGTTATGATGAAATATCACTCACCAACGATACGAAAGTGATCACGAATGAGGGGGAGAAGATCATGACCCCCGAACAATTGGGCAAGCGGGCTGTTGCTCCTTCAGATATCTACGGTGGCAACAGTGTTGAAGAAGCAGCCAGGATCTTTGTGAAAATACTCAAAGGCGAAGGTAGCTGGGCGCAGAACGCGGTAGTACTCGCCAATGCGGCCATGGCCCTGCAATGCACCGGCAATCATAAGACCTATGATGAAGCCTATGCGGCTGCTGTGGAGAGCCTGGAAAGCGGAAGGGCGAATGAGGTCCTGAAAAAACTGATCGCCCTGCAGTGAAGGGGACCAGATCATCAAACAAAAAATCATTGATCCGATGAATATCCTGGATACGATCATCGCTCACAAAAAAAATGAAGTAGCAGAAAGGAAAGCGCAAACACCAGTGGCAGTACTGGAGAAAAATGTATTATTTTCCCGCCCGGTATTATCGTTGCGGCAGTTCCTGCTGGATGAACAGCGAACAGGGATCATCGCGGAATTTAAAAGGAGATCGCCCTCCAAAGGCATTATCAATGCCCAGGCAGATGTGGTACAGGTAACCGGCGCCTATTCTGGCAACGGCGCTTCGGGTTTATCGGTGCTCACAGATGAGTATTTTTTTGGCGGCAGTACGGAAGACCTTTTGAAAGCGAGAGTGAACCCTATTCCCATTCTCCGCAAGGATTTTATCATCGATGAGTACCAACTGGTGGAAGCAAGGGCCATGGGTGCGGATGTGGTGCTGCTAATAGCAGCCTGTTTAAGTCCGGCCCAGGTAAAGCAACTGGCAGCAACGGCCCGAAGCCTCCAACTGGAAGTATTGCTCGAACTGCACGATGAATCGGAACTGGTCCATATCTGCGATGATACCGGGCTGATAGGGATCAATAACCGCAACCTGAAAACCTTTGAGGTCGACATCGAAAGGAGCCTGGCCATGGCAACCAGGTTACCGGCCGGGACCATCAAAATTGCAGAGAGCGGCATCTATTCAGCAGCGAATATCCGGCTGTTCAGAGATCATGGCTTTCATGGCTTCCTGATCGGGGAGAATTTCATGAAAGAGCCTGATCCGGGAGCAGCGTTCGCTTCGTTCGTGGCGGAGTTACGAGGTCAGAAGTATGAAGTATGAGGTATGAGGTCAGAGGTCTGAAGTGCCCTATGGCACGAACTTTCCGGCTATTCGGGTCTTCAGACCTCTGACCTCATACCTCATACTTCCTTTTAACACTTAAAATCTGAAAAGCATGAGAGTAAAAGTATGTGGCATGACACAGCAGGAGCAGGTAGAAAGTCTGGCAGACATGGGCGTTACCTTTGCGGGATTTATCTTTTATCCCAAAAGCCCCCGCTACGTGTTCAAGCACATGACCACCACCCAGATCCGCAAGGAGAACAATATCAATAAGGTGGGCGTATTCGTGAACGCAACTATCGAAGAAGTGCTGCACATGGTGGATGAATGCCGCCTGCATATCGTACAGCTTCACGGCGACGAATCCCCGAAATACTGCGAGAAGATCGCCGATTATGTTTCCGTGGTGAAAGCGTTCAGGTTGAGTGATAATGACAGCGTGGAATGGATGATCAGGCCGTACATGGATGTATGCGATATGTTCATGTTCGACACCATGGGCGCAGGATACGGAGGCACTGGTAAAAAATTCGACTGGAGCATTTTGAAAGGTACTACCATCGGTAAACCTTTTTTCCTGAGTGGCGGCATCGAGCCAGGTGATGAAGAAAATCTAAAAGCATTCACGGAAGAGCCGGTGGCCAAAGCGCTCTTCGCAATCGATATCAATAGCAAATTCGAAGTGAGCCCAGGGATAAAGGATTTGGAAAAGATAGGGCAGTTCGTGGCGAAACTGAGAGATTAAAAAACATCAGATCATGGTTCAGACAACATACCAGCAGCCTTCAGCACAAGGCTATTATGGACAATTCGGTGGGGCATACATCCCTGAAATGCTGCATCCCAATGTGGAAGAATTACGGACAAAATACCTGGCCATCACCAGTGAGCCCGGCTTCCGCAAAGAGTTTGAAGGATTGCTAAGGGATTATGTGGGAAGGCCCACACCGCTCTACTTCGCGCAGCGACTGAGTGAACGGTATGGCGCTGCCTTCTTCCTGAAGCGGGAAGACCTCTGCCATACAGGCGCCCACAAAGTGAACAATACCATCGGGCAGATCCTGCTGGCGCAAAGACTGGGCAAGAAAAGGATCATCGCTGAAACAGGTGCAGGCCAGCACGGAGTAGCCACTGCAACGGTCTGCGCATTGAAAGGAATGGAATGTATCGTATATATGGGTGAGAAGGATATCGAGCGGCAGGCTCCCAATGTGGCAAGAATGAAAATGCTCGGTGCTACCGTTATCCCGGCAACCAGCGGCAGCAAGACTTTGAAGGATGCGACCAATGAAGCGATCCGCGACTGGATCAATAATCCTCTCGATACTCATTATATTATCGGCTCTGTAGTGGGCCCCCATCCTTACCCGGATATGGTGGCCAGGTTCCAGAGTGTGATCAGTGAAGAGGTGCGGAAGCAGTTGAAGGAAAAAACAGGCAGTGAACTGCCCGCCCGCGTGATCGCCTGCGTAGGTGGCGGCAGCAATGCAGCCGGTGCATTCTATCATTACCTCGATGAACCCTCTGTACAACTCGTGGCCGTGGAAGCAGCAGGCCATGGCATTCATAGCGGAATGAGCGCCGCTACCACACAACTCGGAAGGCCGGGCATCCTGCACGGAAGCAAGAGCCTGGTGATGCAAACGGAAGACGGGCAGGTGGTGGAGCCGCATAGTATTTCGGCCGGACTGGATTATCCTGGCATCGGGCCGCTCCATGCCAATTTATTCCAAAGCGGTCGCGGTCAGTTCCTCAGCGCCACCGACCAGGAAGCACTGGATGCCGCTTTTGAGCTTGCAAAACTGGAAGGCATCATACCTGCGCTGGAATCGGCACATGCACTGGCAGCACTGAAGCAATTGAAATTAAAAGCAGGTGAGCATATCGTGATCTGTTTATCGGGCAGAGGAGATAAGGACCTGGCTACTTATATGAAGGCCATGGATAGTCAAAGCTAAAAGTATCTGAAACTTCGAATCAAGCAACAAAAAACCATGAGCAGGATACAGGAACTCTTTAAACGGAAGAATAAAAAAGTGCTCAATGTGTATTGCACCGCAGGTTATCCTGCGCTTGATAGTACCCTTACCATCATGCGCGCACTGCAGGAAAGCGGCGCTGACCTGGTAGAACTGGGCATGCCCTACAGCGATCCACTGGCCGATGGGCCCGTGATCCAGGCCAGTAGCACCATCGCATTGCGGAATGGCATGACCATCAAAAAATTGTTTGAACAATTGCAGGACTTCCGGAAGAATATCAGCATCCCGGTGATCCTGATGGGATATATGAACCCTGTACTGCAATATGGGTTTGAAAAATTTTGTGCAGACGCCGCCGCCGCCGGTGTGGATGGACTGATCCTGCCCGACCTGCCCGAATATGAATTTGAAACGGAATATGGTCCACTGATCAAAAAACACGGACTGGATTTCATCTTCCTGGTAACACCTGAAACATCCGAAGAGCGCGTCCGCAAACTGGATTCCCTGAGCACTGGGTTCCTGTATGCCGTGTCTTCCTCCTCTACTACCGGGAAAGATAAGGATATGACTGCTGTGGATGATTATCTGAACAGATTACAGAACATGAGGCTGAACAACCCGGTGCTGGTGGGTTTCGGCATCAGGGACAAAGCAAGTTTCGAAGCGGCCGGCGTACATGCCAACGGCGCTATTATAGGAACTGCTTTCATCAAGGCGCTGGAAGGCGCCCGCGATGTGCAGGCTGCTACCAAACAATTCATCACCGCTATTCTTAATTGAGATGTCATTAGCCATTGTAAAATATAATGCAGGCAATATTCAATCTGTACTCTATGCATTGGAACGGATCGGTGCGGAAGCCATCGTAACGGACGATCATGAAACGCTGCGCAAAGCAGGCAAAGTGATCTTCCCCGGTGTGGGAGAAGCGAGCAGCGCCATGCGCTACCTGGAAGAGCGGGGGCTCGATGAATTATTACGGCAATTGCAGCAACCGGTACTGGGCATTTGTCTGGGTATGCAATTGATGTGCTCCTACAGCGAAGAGAACGATACACGCTGTCTGGGTATTTTTGAAGAGAAGGTAAAGTTGTTCAGTCCCGGTGCAGGAGAAGTACAGGGCTACAAGATCCCGCAGATCGGCTGGAATACGATCGGGGACCTGCGATCGCCCCTGTTCGATAAAGTGCCCGACGGCAGTTACTGTTATTTCGTGCATGGGTATTATGCTTCACTGGGCGGGCATACGATCGCTACTACCGATTACGTGCAACCGTATAGTTCGGGCCTTCATAAAAAGAATTTTTACGGCGTCCAGTTCCACCCGGAAAAAAGCGCCGGAACTGGTGAACAGATCCTTCGAAATTTTTTAAGCCTATAAATCCGGCTATTATTATGCAGATCATACCGGCCATCGATATCATTGACGGCAAATGCGTGCGCCTCACGCAAGGCGATTACCAACAAAAGAAGATATATAACGAGAACCCGCTGGAAGTGGCAAAGGCATTTGAGGATGCAGGACTGGAAAGGTTGCACCTCGTAGACCTCGATGGGGCCAAAGCAGGAGCCGTGAAGAACTGGAAAGTGCTGGAAAGTATTGCCGGGAAGACTTCACTGGTGATCGATTTTGGTGGTGGCATCAAATCCGTAGCAGATGTAGACATTGTCTTCAATTCCGGTGCAGCGCTCGCTACTGTCGGCAGTATCGCTGTAAAAAATGAAAATGAGTTCCTGCAATGGTTACAGCAATACGGGCCGTCCCGTTTCCTGTTGGGGGCCGATGTGAAAGATGAAAAGATCGCCGTGGCAGGCTGGTTGGAAACAACAGATATTTGGATATATGATCTTATTGAAAAATATTCAGCGCATGGAGTGGAGCAGATCTTCTGTACCGATGTGAGCAGGGATGGGCTGTTGCAGGGCCCTGCCATTGACCTGTATAAAAATATCCTGGAGAGATTTCCCTCACTGCATTTCATTGCCAGTGGGGGCGTGAGCAGTATGGCGGATATTGAGCAATTGCAGGAGACAGGCTGTAAGGGCGTGATCATCGGCAAGGCCATCTATGAAGGATGTATTACCATAAAAGAACTTGTTCAGTTCCAAAAATAATTACTGCAATCATGCTTTGTAAAAGGATCATACCCTGTCTCGATATCAAAGACGGCCGCACCGTGAAAGGCACCAATTTCGTAAACCTCCGTGATGCGGGCGACCCGGTTGAACTGGGCGCTCTCTATGCGCAACAGGGAGCCGATGAACTGGTCTTTCTCGATATCACGGCCACCAATGAAAAAAGAAAGACTTTGCGCGAACTGGTGAACCGCATCGCGCATCATATCAATATCCCTTTCACCGTAGGTGGGGGCATCAGCAGTGTGGAGGATGTGCATTATTTATTGCAGAATGGGGCAGATAAAATATCTGTGAACACCGCTGCCTTCAAAAATCCCGGTCTTATCGAAGCGCTTGCCAAAGAATTCGGGAGCCAGTGCGTGGTACTGGCCATCGATACGAGGCAGGAAGAAGATGGCGAATGGTACGTGTATCTCAATGGAGGCCGGGTAAAAACGGATACTGTTTGCCTGGATTGGGCAAAACAGGGTGTATCGATGGGAGCGGGAGAGATACTTCTTACTTCGATGAACCATGATGGCACCCGCCAGGGTTTTGCGATCGATATTACCCGGAAACTGGCTACCAGTCTGCCCGTTCCGGTGATCGCCAGCGGCGGCGGCGGCGCCATGCAACATTTTGCGGAAGTGTTTGAGCAAGGCAAAGCAGATGCAGCGCTGGCTGCCAGCATCTTCCATTTCAAAGAAATTGCAATTCCGGAATTAAAGGGATATTTGCAGGAACAACATGTAAATGTAAGACCCGTATGATATTCTGGGTACTTTTCCTGTTTATCGTTGCCTTCTGGCTTTTCACTTACCTGAAAAACAAACAAGCGGACAGAAGCCGTCACCGAAGGGAAAGATTACAAGAAAAACAGGAAGAATTAATTGAACTCCTGAAAAAGCAAAATGCGAAAGAATAATATCAGTACATGAAAATAGATTTTAAAAAATACGCCGATGGCCTCGTGCCCGCCGTCATCCAGGACAACAAAACACAGAAAGTGTTGATGCTTGGTTTTATGAATGAGGAAGCCCTTCAAAAGACAATGGCTGAGGGGAAGGTCACTTTTTATAGCCGCAGCAAGAAAAGGTTGTGGACAAAAGGAGAGGAGAGCGGGCATCATTTGTTGGTGAAAGAGGTATTGTCGGACTGCGATAACGATACCCTGCTCATCAAAGCCCATCCATTGGGCCCCACCTGCCATACAGGGGCCGATACCTGCTGGAGCGAGCGCAATCACTCCGATGATTTCCTGTATTATCTCGAAGATATCATCGAGCTGCGCAAAAAAAGTACGGACGCCAAATCCTATGTAAAGGACCTGTTCGGCAAAGGCATCAACAAGATCGCGCAGAAAGTGGGAGAAGAAGCCGTAGAACTGGTGATCGAAGCAAAGGATTCCAATGAAGAGCTGTTCCTCAATGAAGCCGCCGACCTGCTTTTCCACTATTTGGTTTTACTTAACGCAAAAGGCTATAATTTGCAGTCGGTCGTGCGTATATTACAGGCACGGCATTCAAAATAGAAATCCATGAAGTATCTGATAATCATTGTTCTGCTTTCTCCACTTGGTATTTTGGCGCAGCAAAAAGGTTTTGTGATCAATGGCACAGTGAGCGGTCTGCCCGATCAGTCGACGGTAACACTGACGGATGTGAACAATCCCACCGATACGCTGGCAAGGGCCACAGTAAAACAGGGCGCATTCGTCCTGAAAGGAATGATCAAAGAACCCAACCTGCACCAACTGAACTTCGCAGGTCCGCAGAAAAAATCCGTGATCTTTATCGGCAATGATAATGTCATCGTGAAAGGAAGTGTAGAGAATATTCAGCAACTGGATGTAAAAGGCTCGGCAGTGCAGAATGATTTTGTTGCTTTCCAGGCCACGTTCAATCCGCTGTTCCAGCGATTGACACAACTGAACCAGCAGATCAATGCAACCTCCAACATCCAGCCCACCGATACGCTCATGCTGGCATATAAAGACCAGTTCGAAAAAATAAAGAATGCGATCGATCAGTTCGTGGCCAATAAAAAAACTTCACCCGTGACCCCATTCCTGATGGTGGTCACCGGGGAACTGGAACAGGATATGCAAAGGCAGGAAATGAGGTTCAGCCAGCTCAGTCCTGAAGTACAGCAGGGATTTTATGGCAAGATCCTGAAAAGCCAGATCGATGCCAGCAAGATCGGGGCCATCGGTACGGAAGCGATCGGGTTCACGCAAAACGATGCGGAAGGGAAACCGGTCTCACTTTCTTCTTTCAGGGGCAAATATGTGCTGGTCGATTTCTGGGCCAGTTGGTGCAGGCCCTGCCGGATGGAAAACCCCAACGTGGTATCGGCTTACAATAAATTCAAAGGAAAGAATTTTACCGTGCTGGGCGTATCGCTCGACAGGGACCGCGATCCCTGGCTGCAAGCCATCAAAGACGACCAACTCACCTGGACACACGTAAGCGATCTCAAATTCTGGAATAACGAAGTGGCCCAGAAATACAATATCACCAGCATTCCACAGAACTTCCTCATCGATCCGCAGGGAAAGATCATCGGCAAGAACCTTCGCGGGGAGGAATTGCAATCCAAACTTTGTCAGTTGTTGGGCTGTAATTAACAGTATGAAAGTATTGATCACAGGCACAAACGGTTTATTGGGCCAGCACCTGGCGCCGCTATTGCTGAAAAAGGGGTATGAAGTGGTGGCTACCGGTAAGGGAGAACCGAGATTTGCACTGGAAGCTGGCGCCCCCATTCGTTATCATTCCATCGACATTACAGATCCCATGAACGTATACCATCTGATGGAGCTGGAAAAACCGGAAGTGGTGGTGCATGCTGCCGCCATGACCCAGGTAGATGACTGTGAGAAGGACCCCGAACACTGTGAGCAGACCAATGTGCAGGCCACCACGCAATTACTGGTGGATGCCGAAACTTTCAGCCGTCATTTCATTTATCTATCCACTGATTTCGTATTCGACGGGGAGCGGGGAAACTACGGGGAAGAAGATGAATTGTCGCCCGTTAATTTCTATGGCTTCACCAAATTGCAGGCAGAAGGTGTGGTACAGACCAGTGAGATCCCCTGGGCCATTGTTCGCACTTCACTGGTTTATGGAAATGTATCGCATGCCCGTCGCAGCAATATCATCGGATGGATCAGGGAGAGCCTGGAAAAAAGACAGCCCATCAAAGTAGTAAGCGATCAGCGGCGTACGCCCACTTTCGTGGAAGATCTCGCCCAGGGTATAATACTGATCATAGAAAAAAAGGCAACAGGTATTTATCATATTGCGGGAAAAGATGAGCTTTCGCCCTACGAAATGGCCATTCAAACGGCCGAACTGTTGCAGCTCGATCATAGCAATATCGAAAAGGTCGATGCAAGCAGTTTCTCGCAGCCGGGGAAACGCCCGCCCAGGACCAGCCTGCTTATCGGCAAAGCCAGAAAAGAACTGGGATATGAGCCTTTATCATTCCGTGAAGGGTTACGGAAAGTGTTGGGAAAAACCTAGTTCATCATCAGCACATTCACACTTCTTTGCAGGATATTGAAAGCGATCTCGCTCATGAGATTTTCCTTATCGAGCGTGGGGTTCACTTCCGTGATCTCGAAGCAGCAGACTTTCCGGTTCTGCATGAACTTGCTGATCAGGTCTTCCGCTTCTCTTTCGCGGAGGCCATTGCTCACGGGCGTGCCGGTGCCTTTTGAAATGGAAGAATCGAGACTGTCCACATCGAAGCTGATATAGATATCGGTGCAATCGGCGAGATAGCGGATCACGCTGCGCACCACATTCTCCGGACCTTTGCGGCGTACTTCATTGGTGGAGATCACCTTCATACCATATTTATCGATCAGGTGTTTTTCTTCTTTCTCATAATCGCGGAGGGAAATGAACACCACATCTTCCGGCAATACCTTGGGTGTGATCTTACCGATCGACTTCAGGAAATTCCATTGTTTTTTAGTGTCCTCATCGATCTCATGAACAGAGCATTCTTCATTGTCTTCGTTGAGGGCTATGGCCAGTGGCATCCCGTGTACATTCCCCGAAGGAGTGGTATATGGTGTGTGCATATCGGCATGGGCATCGATCCAGATCACGCCCAGCTTGCCTTTTGGTTTGGCCATCCTGATGCCGGCCATGGTAGCGCCGGCAATACTGTGATCGCCGCTGAGGACAACGGGAAAGAAATTATTCCTGATGGAATCGCCCACTGCCTTGCTCACTCTCTCGTACAGGGCCATGATCCCTTTGATGCGTTTGGCATAAGGAGATTCGATCGGTTCATATAGTAATTTATTCTCATGGGGTATCTTCTCGGAAGGAAAATGGATGAAGAAATTACTCATAAAATCCAGTGCGGCGATCTTGATAGCGTCGACCCCCAGGCTGGCGCCGCGGGTGCCGGCCCCAATCTCCGATGGTACTTCAATCAACTTGATATTTTTCATAAACTGCTTTGAATTAATAACGCGGGCCTTGCGGCGATCTCAGTAAATTACAGGTAAGAACGCAGCACCCTACTCGGGAGTATAAAAGTTCACCGGCAACAGCAGTTGGGCGAAAGAATAGTACAGGAGAGGCTTTTTGGCAGCAAATCGCATAAAGGAATTATCAGGATGTAAAGATAGGCAATTCAGGTAACGAACAATTGTTAGTTTAATGATGCCTTCTCCCTATATTTGCATCGCCTCGCCCGCCGTAGCTTCAGCGAAGGCGGGCCCCGCTTACGCAGAAGCCAAAGCAGGTAAAGATTAAACAACCCATATATGCAATTTCAATTATCCGAAGAACATTTGATGATCCGCAAAGCAGCCCGTGATTTTGCGCAGCAGGAATGCCTGCCCGGCGTAATAGAGCGGGATGAGCACCAGAAATTTCCGAAAGAACAGATATATAAACTTGCCGAACTGGGTTTTATGGGTATGATGGTCGATCCGCGTTACGGAGGTTCCGGCATGGACACCATCAGCTATGTGCTGGCCATGGAAGAGATCAGTAAGATCGATGCCAGCGTGAGCGTATGTATGAGCGTGAACAATAGTTTGGTGAGTTGGGGTCTCGAAACATACGGCTCCGAAGAGCAGAAACAAAAATATCTCGTGCCGCTGGCACAGGGACGCAAGAACGGCGAACTCTACATCGGCGCGTTTTTGCTCAGTGAGCCGGAAGCCGGCAGCGACGCTACTTCCCAACGTACTACTGCAGAAGATAAAGGAGACCATTATATACTGAACGGTACCAAGAACTGGATCACGAATGGTTCCTCTGCCTCCGTTTACCTGGTGATGGCGCAAACCGATCCATCCAAAGGAAGCAAGGGTATCAATACATTTATCGTGGAGAAGAACTGGCCGGGCGTTACCGTAGGCGCGAAAGAGAACAAGCTCGGCATCCGCGGAAGCGATACGCACAGTATTCTCTTCAATGATGTGAAAGTGCCCAAAGAGAACCGGATCGGGGAGGATGGCTTCGGGTTCACCTTCGCCATGAAAACGCTGGCGGGAGGCCGCATCGGCATTGCATCGCAGGCCCTGGGCATCGCCAGTGGCTCTTATGAACTGGCGCTCAAATATTCGAAGGAAAGAAAAGCATTCGGTAAAGAGATCATGCATCACCAGGCCATCCAGTTCAAGCTGGCGGACATGGCTACCCGCGTTGAAGCGGCGCGGCTGTTGTGTTTGAAAGCAGCCTGGGATAAAGACCAGCACCATGATTATGCCCTCAGCTCCTCGATGGCCAAAGTGTATGCCAGTGAAGTGGCCATGTGGGCTTCTGTGGAAGCAGTGCAGATCCACGGTGGTTACGGATATGTAAAGGAATATCATGTGGAACGTCTCATGCGCGATGCCAAGATCACCCAGATCTATGAAGGAACTTCGGAAGTGCAGCGTATCGTGATCAGTCGCTCGATCCTGAAATAGTTGGTAAGCTAACCTGTCAACTTTTGCTTAGCTTTGCGCCTGCTTATAACACTCGCATCATGGCAGTCGACCAACAGGCATATCAACAGATCATCGATGAGCTATCACCCCAACACATAACACTGGTTGCTGTATCGAAAACGAAACCCGTTGAAGATATCCGGGCATTGTATAACCTGGGACAGCGGGATTTCGGGGAGAACTATGTGCAGGAACTGGTCGACAAACAACCTCAGCTCCCCAATGATATCCGCTGGCATTTTATCGGCCATCTTCAATCCAATAAAGTAAAATACATGGCCGGTTTTGTACACCTTATACATGGGGTAGACAGCTTCAACCTGTTGAAGGAGATCAATAAACAGGCGGCAAAATTCAGTCGTAGCATAGATGTGCTATTACAGGTGCATATAGCGCGGGAAGAGACCAAATTCGGGCTGGACGAACAGGAACTGGCGGCCATTGCAGGCAATAATGATCTTCCTGCTTTGACCAATACCAGGATCACCGGCCTCATGGGTATGGCCTCATTCACCGGTCAAACGGAAATGATCAGGGGTGAATTCAATTACCTGAGATCGCTCTTAGATCATTATGCCTCCATTCAATCCCCTAATTTCCATCTTCAGACCCTCAGCATGGGCATGAGCAGCGACTACCGCCTGGCCATCGAAGCAGGCAGCAATATGGTAAGAATAGGCAGTTTATTGTTCGGCGCCCGTTCCTGACCCACAAAAAAAGAGCTGTAGAAACAGCTCCTTACCATTAATCAATAACCTATGAAAAACACTATTTAATTACAAGGGTAAAACTAATATCCACGGGCCGGGACGCACAATCTATTCGACGTTTGAAAGGAAAATGCGGGTGAATGGACTTAAATGGCCGATCGATCCCCTGCACTTGGTCAAGCCCCTTCTGCATGATATGTAAGAATTCATACGCCTCCGATTTTGTATATTTATTTTGACGTATGAAATCGAATTGGTTCACACGGCGTTCCGTATGGCAACACCTGCTTGGTTGGACGGTCCTGTTCTTTGGATGGCATTATTTCAGGTACCAGGATTATCCCCCCCATGCAGGATGGTGGATCACTTTTGTGAAAGTGGCCGACCTCGCCCTCATGGTCTATATCACCAATTACCTGCTTATCCCCCGGTTGTTGTATAAAAAAAAGTTCATCCTGTTCACCTGCGTGTTCATCCTGATGGTATTCAGCCTGAGCTTTTTCAAAATGTACCTCGAAGGTCAGTTGATGAACAGGCCACAGCTTTTCAGTTTCCAGGACTGGCAACGCTTCAAAGGCAGGGTATACGACAATGTGATCCCGCATTTCCTGTTGGTAAGTACCGGCGCCGCTTTCAAAGGGCTGATCGACCATGCCCGCTCGCAGAAAAGACTGGGAGAAGTATCGAAGGAAAAAGCAGAGGCCGAATTGAATTTCCTGAAATCACAGATCAATCCCCATTTCCTTTTCAACTCCCTGAACTCGATCTATTTTCTGATCGATAAACAAAATACGGAAGCAAGGCAAACCCTGCTGCAATTTTCAGATCTTCTCCGCTACCAGCTCTATGATTGCAACGCAGCGAGCATCGAAATAGAAAAGGAAGTGGCTTACCTGCAGGATTATATCCGGTTGCAACAGCTCCGGAAAGACAGGCAGTACGAAGTGAAAGTAAACGTGAGCGGGGAAGTGAAAGGCTTCCGCATCACCCCATTGCTCCTGATCCCTTTCGTGGAGAATGCCTTCAAACATATTTCGCATCATACCGGTCACCGGAATTATGTGGAGGTGATAATGGGCCGCAGCAATGGCCTTTTTCATTTTGAAGTGGAGAACAGTTGCGAGCCGGGCCAGCATGCCACAGAGCCTTCGGGCGGCATCGGCCTGAGCAATGTGAAACGCAGGCTGGAATTGCTTTATCCGGGGAAATACGAATTGCAGATCGACAATAATGATCGTATCTTTAAAATAGTACTTAATCTGGAGTTGTCATGATGCTATCCTGTGTGATCATAGACGATGAGCCTATCGCCCGCAAGGGGCTGAAAGAATATTTACAGGATGTGGAATTTCTGCAACTGGCAGGAGAGTTCGACAACCCGCTGAAAGCCGCCGGTCTGCTGGCCGGGCAAACCATCGATCTTCTTTTCCTCGATATCCAGATGCCCAGGATGACAGGCATGGAATTTTTCAAATCATTGCCCAACCCGCCGATGGTGATCTTCACTACGGCCTGGCCTCAATATGCCGTGGAAGGGTTCGAGTTGAATGCGATCGACTATCTCCTGAAACCATTTTCGTTCGAGCGTTTCTGGAAGGCCGTCATGAAAGCCAGGCATCTCCGTGAATCGACGGAAGCCATCCTTACACCTGCCACCGCCAAAGAGCCCGATCACTTTTTCATCAAGACCGACAATAAACTGGTGCGCATACACTACAATGATATCCTTTATGTGGAAGCCTTGCAGAATTATGTGGCCATTCATACTACCGATAAAAAATACATCACCTACCTCACTTTTCGCAGTATCGAAGAGCACCTGCCTCCCGGCCGTTTTATCCGGACCCATAAATCCTATATCGTTGCCGCCGCCAAAGTGGAAAGCATCGAAGGTAATGAGATCAGGATCGGTGCCCACCATATACCCATCAGCAGAACGGAGAAAGATTCGGTGATGCAGCAGTTGCTGCAGAACAGGTTACTGAAGAGATAAGTTCGCAAATCACCCACTCCCAACTCCAAAACTTGTAGTAAATTCGCAGGATTATGACTGAGCTCAAAAAAGAAGAGGAAAAAAGCCTCAATTTCCTGGAGGAGATCGTGGAAGAAGACCTTAAAAGTGGTAAATATTCTTCGGTACTGACCCGCTTTCCACCCGAACCCAACGGATACCTGCATATCGGTCATGCCAAGAGCATCTGCCTCAATTTCGGCCTGGCCAATAAATATGGGGGGAAGACCAACCTCCGGTTCGATGACACCAACCCGGTCACCGAAGAAACAGCGTTCGTAGAAAGCATCAAAGCCGATATCCAGTGGCTCGGTTTCCAGTGGGCCAATGAATTTTACGCATCCGATTATTTTGAACAGTTATATGAATACGCCGTAACGCTGATCAAAAAAGGATTGGCCTATGTAGACGATTCAACCAGTGAAGAGATCGCCGCACAAAAAGGAGCGCCCACCGAACCCGGGAAGCGTAACCAGTATGCCGATCGCAGCATCGGGGAGAACCTTCACCTTTTTGCAGAAATGCGTGCCGGCAAATACAAGGATGGAGAAAAAGTATTGCGGGCAAAATTGGATATGACCTCACCCAATATGCATCTGCGCGACCCGGTCATGTACCGCATCAGGCATGCCCATCATCACCGTACCGGCGATCAGTGGCGCATCTTCCCGATGTACGATTTTGCACACGGTCAAAGCGATTCCATCGAAAAGATCACACATTCCATCTGCACGGTGGAGTATATACCCCATCGCCCCCTGTACGATTGGTTCATCAAGGAACTGGGCATCTATCCATCGCACCAATACGAATTCGCCCGCCTGAACCTCACCTACAATGTGATGAGCAAGCGGAAACTGAAACAACTGGTGGAGGATAAACATGTAACCGGATGGGAAGACCCGCGCATGATCACGGTCAGCGGGCTACGCCGACGTGGTTATACGCCGGAAGCTATCCGTGATTTCTGTGAAAGAGTAGGAGTGGTGAAGCGCGAAAGCCTCATCGAAATGTCCCTGCTGGAATTTTGCATCCGTGAACATCTCAATAAGGTGGCCCTTCGAAGGATGGTGGTCTTCGATCCGCTGAAAGTGGTGATCACCAACTATCCTGAAGGACAAACCGAAATGTTGAACAGTGAAGACAATCCAGAAGATCCCGATACATCGCAAAGGCAGGTGCCATTCAGCAGGGAGCTGTACGTGGAGCAGGAAGATTTCATGGAGAACCCGCCTAAAAAATTCTTCCGCCTGGCGCCCGGACAGATGGTGCGACTGAAAAGCGCTTATATCATCAAATGTGATGAAGTGGTGAAGGACGACAAAGGCCATGTCACCGAACTGCGCTGTTCCTATATACCGGAAAGCAGGAGCGGGGCCGATACTTCAGGGCTGAAAGTACAGGGCACCCTGCATTGGGTGAGCGTGGCAACGGCCATCGGTTGTGAGGTGCGCTTATACGATCGCCTGTTCAGAGTTGAGGACCCCTCCAATGAAGACGGAGATTTCAAGGATTATATCAACCCCGCATCGCTGGTGGTGGTCAACCATGCTTTTGCAGAGCCTGCTCTGAAAACAGCTCAATTCGAAGAACGGTACCAGTTCCTGCGTAAAGGCTATTTCTGCCTCGACAGGGATACATCGGAAGATAAGCTGATCTTCAACCGGACAGTGACATTGAAAGACGGCTGGGCCAGAAAGGTCTGAACCGGGATTTATGAGATTATCGGGATTTGTGGAATAGGCCGTTGCGGAAATAATCTCCCCGGTTGAGAAGTTTTCAGTGACATTCAAAACCCAGGCAATAAAAATTGCTTAATATTATGTTGTCTATTCCCAGCACACAGTATTTCTTATCCTTACAAAAGGACCTATCCTAGACAACGACCTTTCCCACAAATCTCAATAATCTCATAAATCCCGGTTCAGACATTGTGCCTGTTGCATCACTACATAATGAAAAAGAATTACTGGCCCGCATCTCGGAAGGGGATGAAGAGGCATTCAGCGTGTTCTTTTATCATTATACCGCACAACTGCACCTGCATATTGCCAGCCTGATCAAATCCCCCGCAGGTGTTGAAGAGATCATACAGGAAACCTTTCTGCGGGTTTGGATGCACCGCGACCAGCTCACCGGCATCGATTATCCCCGTTCCTGGGTGTTGACGATCGCTTCCCATCTTTGCTTCAATTACCTGCGCCAGCAGGTGAGGCAGGAAAAACACCTGAAGGTGTTCGCAGGCACTACCCATGATACCGGGGAAAGCCTCCAGGATGCTACCGAATCGAAAGAGATCCGGAAAGCGATCAGTGAAGCCGTCGGCAATCTCAGCGGCCAGCGCAAGCTCGTTTGGCAGCTCTACCGCGAACAGGGTTTGAAGCAGGCAGATATTGCCCGTCAACTCGATATCTCCTTATCCACAGTCAAAAATACCATAGCTCAATCCCTTGAATTTATTCGTCAGCAATTAAGGGAAAAGGGTTACTGGATCCCCCTATGTCTCCTGGAAGCCTTCCTCAAAATTTCCTGAGACAGCAATAGTACCTTTTTTCCTCAGCGGTTTCTAAGTATGCAGGCGCTGCCCATAGCGTCCACAAACCACCATTATGCAAGACCAACGAGTGCTATACCTGATAGAGCGATATGCAGCCGGCAGCATCAGTGAAAGGGAACTGGCGGAATTCATGCAGATACTGGAAGCTGATCCGCAAACCAGTGGCCTGCCGGAATTGATCAAACATTGGCTGGAGGAACGTGATGAAGATCCGGCATTCGATCAATTGCATTGGCAGCCGGTATTGAAGAAGGTGCTTCAGGCCGATAAGCAGGCCAGGGCGGCAAATCTGCCTGCTATTCCACTATTCCGCAGGTCCTGGTTCCGTTATGCTGCGGCTGTATTGATCATTGGATCTGTCGCTTTGTTCTGGTGGAGCAGCCGGAGAGAAACAAAAGATAATGATGAGATCGTTCGAAAGACCGATCACCAACAAAATGTGCCGCCAGGTAAAGATGGCGCCATACTGACCCTTGCCGATGGAACGCAGATCGTGCTCGATAGCCTGGGTAATGGTGAAGTGGTGAAGGAGAAAGGCAGTGTGGTAATGTTGAAAGACGGCAAGCTTTCTTATAACAACCAGGTAAAAGACCCTGCAACGATTGTATACAATACAATGACCACGCCCAGGGGCAGGCAATTCAATGTGCAATTGCCCGATGGTACGCAGGTATGGCTGAATGCAGCCTCTTCACTCAGGTATCCTACCCGGTTCAGCGGCCAGGAAAGAAAAGTGGAGCTCACGGGCGAAGCCTATTTCGAAGTGGCGAAGAACAAACAAATGCCTTTCCGGGTGGAAGTGAAAGGACTGGCTGAGATCGAAGTGCTCGGCACTCATTTCAATGTGAATGCTTATACGGATGAACCGAGCCTGAATACCACGCTCCTCGAAGGAAGTGTGCAGGTAAGTGAGGTGAAGGAAGATCAACTGCGGGATGATGGGGTCCGCACAACAGGCATCAAACCTCCTGCTGCTGTGGTCCTGCAGCCCGGTGAGCAGGCACGGATATTCATATCGCATCAACCTCAAACTCAAAATGGCTCAGTGGCGCGGTCAATCCAGGTGCAGCAGGTGGATGTGAAAGAAGTGATAGCCTGGAAGAATGGCGCTTTCGTGTTCAATGATGCAGACCTTCCCGCCGTTATGCGCCAGTTGGCGAGATGGTACGATGTGGAAGTGGAATACAAAGGTGAAATACCGAAAGGGCTGTTCAATGGAAAGATAGGCAGAGGGCTTACACTGGCAGAAGTGCTGGAAGGATTGAAGGAAACAAATGTGAAATACCGGATCGAGAACGGGAACAAGATCGTGGTATTGCCGTGAGTATAGGTAGGTTGAAAAGTTGACAGGTTGATAGGTTGATCGGTTAACAAGGAAGCATCCGCGATTTGGGAATTCCTTATCAACCTGTAAACATCTCAACATGTCAACTCCCTGGATAAGACTGACCAGAAATGAAAAACCGGGTGCAAGATTGGAACCCTTCCCCCGGCTTTCGTTGAGGTTAATCATTCAATAGCATCAACTGCTTAATTCTTAACCAAAACATTGCAAAAGTATGCAATTTATTGTTTCCGAATCCCGGACTTGTTCCGGGGCTGCCCGCCACACAGGAATGTATGGCGCAGGATGCCCAACCAAAACAACGTTGCTGAAGAGCCTTCTCCCATTCTTCATCAACAGAACAACTGTGAATGCGATGAAGCTGACAATTATTTTATTAATGGTAGCTGTATTCCAGGTGAGCGCCCATTCAGAGGCGCAGACGGTCTCCTATTCCGCGAAAGCTGTGAAAGTGCCTACCGTGCTCGCCGCTTTTGAGGATCAGACAGGCTACCTCTTTTTCTTCCGGAAAGAAGACCTGGCAGGGATCCGCGAAATTTCAGTAAACCTCAAAAATGTTCCGTTGCGTGAGGCACTGGATATTATCCTGAAAGACCTGCCTTTGAGCTTCTCCATGAAAGGCAATACGGTCTTCATCAAAAAGCAGGATGCTCCCTTTATGGTGGAAGAGTTCATGAATGAGCCACCCAAACCCATCAAGGGCCGCATCACAGATCATCTCGGCAGCCCACTCCCCGGCATCACCGTCACCATCAAAGGGACCAAACGGTCTACTATAACCGATAATGACGGCCGGTTCAGCATCGATGCCCCTGAAGACGCATCCCTGGTGATCACCAGCGTTTCCTTCGAATCCCAAACGATAGCCGTGAAGGGAAAGACCTCTATAGACGTATCGCTCAAGCTGAAAGTTTCGGCCCTCGATGAATACATCATGGTAGGATATGGAAGCACCAAAAGAAAAGACCTTACCGGTTCCGTATCATCCGTGAACGTAAAGGAATTCAAGGATGTTCCCTATGTGAGCATCGATCAGGCACTGGCCGGAAAAGCGGCCGGTGTGCAGGTGGTACAGGCCGACGGCTCGCCGGGTGGTGTGGCCAGGATCCGCATCCGTGGCGGTACTTCGCTCATGGGCGGCAATGATCCCCTCTACATCATCGACGGAGTGCAGGTACAGATACAGAACCGTTATATCCAGAACCAGGCGGAAGCAGTGAACCCGATAGAACGATTCGGCCATGATGATCCCAACAATTCTGTATCGGGATCTTTTGCCCGTGGGCTCAATAGTCTTGCCGGCTTGAACATCAACGACATTGAAAGTATCGATATCCTGAAAGACGCTTCCGCCACGGCCATCTATGGCTCCCGCGCAGCGAACGGCGTAGTGATCATCACTACCAAAAAAGGCAAGCTGAACCAGAAGCCGCAACTGGAAGCGAATTATTACTTTGGCGTTACCACAGCCATCAAACAACCGCTGCTGAACGCCGATCAATACAAGATGATCGTCAAAGAAGCGGCCAAAAACCTGAACGATGCCAGGGCCGCGGCAGGCCTGGCTCCTTCCACAAGGGCCAATAATATCCTGAACGATCCGAATTATCTCGGTACAGCCAATACGGATTGGCTGGGCCTCGTGCTCAGGAAGGCCATTACACAGAATGCGGACCTTTCTATTCGCGGAGGCGGAACCGGTTCAAGGTATTATACCTCCATTGCATACAGTCGGCAGGATGGCGCTGTACGCGGAACGGATTTCAAACGGATTTCCGGGAAGATCAATCTCGACAACGAGATCACTTCAAAACTGAGGTTCATCGCCAATCTCGATTTTGGCTTTACCAAAAACAATATCACCAACGGTATCTATACACAGGCTTTATATGCGCCTCCTACTTTGCCTGCGTATAATCCCGATGGAAGTGTGTACCGTTTCCTCGGTTCGCAGATCGGTGGGTATGATTATGAAGGTTTCCAGAACCCGATGGCATTGCTCGATGGTACCAATGAAGGCAAGCAGTCGGTACTGCTCGGCTCATTGGCGGCTGAATACGATATCCTGAAGGAACTGAAGTTCAGGAGCGTGGTATCTGTGAACTATACCAATTACCACCAATTGAATTATGTGCCGAGCACGGCCGTGATCGCATCGCCCAGCGGAGTAGGGACCTCCAATGGAGGAACAGGGTCGCAATCACAGACCGAAGAAACGAATATGTTCTATGAAAATACATTGACGTGGGACAAGGAGTTCAATGAGAACCACCGTCTCAATGTAGTGGCCGGTACCTCCTGGCAAAAAGCCCGCTACAATTCTTTTTCTGCCAGTGGCCAGGGATTCCCCGATGATAAATTCCTCAATAATCTTTCCTCGGCTGCCGTGTCTTTGCCGCCTAAAGGAACTTCGGGCCAAAACTCCCTGTTGAGCTTTTACATGCGCGCCAATTATGCACTGATGGATAAATACCTGTTCACCTTCACCGGCCGCTCGGACGCCTCCTCCAAATTCCCTTCGAAGAACAGGGTGGGATATTTCCCTTCCGGTGGGGTTGCCTGGCGGATATCGGAAGAGAAATTCATGAAATCCGTACACTGGGTCGATGAGCTGAAACTGAGGGCCAGCGCAGGTTATACAGGAACACAGAATATCGGCGACAATCTCTTTTATACATTGTACACACCGGCTTCTTATGGCGCAACCAACGCAATGGTGCCCACGCAGCTCGGCAATGAAGCCATCAAATGGGAATCCACGCTGCAGAAAGATCTCGGGCTCGATTTCGCCTTCTTCCATTCGCGCCTGCGCGGTTCAATCGGCTATTATGAGAAACGAACGGAAGGACTGCTGATGAGCACCATATTGCCTCCAAGCTCTTCTTTCGGCAGTGTGATCGCCAATTTCGCCACTATCCGGAACCGTGGACTGGAGATCGATCTGCGCGGTGATATCATCCAGCAAAAGGATTTCAGTTGGAATGCCGCTATCAACCTTTCCGGTAACCGCTCCATGGTGCTCGATATCCAGAACGATTTCACCAACCCCGCCGGTAACCCGGCTACCGCTCAATATAACCTGGGCAATAGCATCGTGCGGAAAGGAGAGTCTATCGGCCTGTTCTATGGGCGCGTGTACACAGGGCTTATCCGCAATGACAAGGAACTGGCAGACTATAAACAGAAATTCACTTTTGCGAGATATTTCGCTCCCTATCTGGGCATTGGCGATCCCATGTACGAACTGGATAACAGGGGGCTCTACAGTTATGAAGTGATCGGTCATGCACAACCGAAATTCTATGGAGGGTTCACCAATACTTTCAATTATAAGAATTTCAGCCTGATCGCCCTGCTCTCTTTCTCCTATGGAGGGGATGTCCTTTACCTGGCAGATGTACAGAATAAATTCGTGAGCGGACAAACCAACAAAGGCACGAAGATCCTCGACCGGTGGACACCTGAGAACCCCAACTCCGACAGGCCCCGGTTGATGCTTGGATATAATTCCGTAGCCTATACGGCCAACAATGATATCTACAACGGATCGTACGTGAAACTGAAATATGTCACCCTTTCCTACAGGTTCCCCGGCGCACTGATGAAGAAAATGAACATGCGCGATGCTTCTGTTTATGTATCTGGCACCAACCTGTTCATCATCAGTAAATATCCCGGCCCCGATCCGGAAGTGAGCAGCGATCCCTACAGTCTGATCAACGGCAGTGTCGATGCGGGCACATTCCCCACAGTTCGGCAATACAGCGCCGGTATCCGTTTCGGATTTTAACTAACATCAAAATTGACAAGGAATGAAAAGAATAATTTATATATCCCTGGTCTCGATAGCGGCCCTGTCGGCCTGTAAAAAAGAACTGGGGAAACTACCAGAGAATGCAAAGGTAGATGGCAATACCATCATCGACCAGGCCACGGCCAAAGTAGCCCTCAATGGCGTTTATTACAGGCTGGCCAATGTGCAAAGCGCCAACAATGTTACTGTCTGGCGAATAAATGAAGTGAACCCGGGCGAATTTTCCGGTTACCTGGGGTATGGGTATGGAGAAACCAATGAGGAAAGCAACAACTACAACAATGGCAGCGATTATTTCTGGACTTATTCCTATTCATTGATCAATGCCGCCAATGGCGTAATACAGGGAATTGAGAAATTGGCGGATGATAAATTCACCGGCAATACAAAAAAGCAGTTGTTGTCGGAAGCCCGCTTTCTCAGGGCCTATGGGCACGCTAAATTGCTGAGCTATTATGCGGAATGGTTCGATCCCAGCAGTGCTTATGGCGTATTGCTGCGAAACGAGTTCATCACTTTGGGGAATATTCCGAAACAACGCAGCAATGTTGCCGATAGCTACAAGGCCATTTACGAAGACCTGGATTATGCCATTCAGAATGGCGCCGATTCCACCAATAATATCTATGCCTCCAAATATGCGGCCATGCTCCTGAAGATGCGGGTGCTGATATGCCACGGTCAACAGGCGGATTATGCGGATGTCATCACGCTGGCCAACCAGGTGACCGCCGGTAATCGCTATACGCTGGAGCCCAAGCTGAAAGACCTGTTCAGGACAAAAGCCTTGCAGAGCAAGGAAGTGATCATAGGCATCAAACCGCAACAGAACCAGGAAGCCTATTATTATAATCGCAGCCGCCAGTACTGGCCCGGCGCCTCTTCGCTCTTCATTGCCAAAACTGCGTTCAAAGACCTGTTATCAGGTGATCCGCGCGGGAGCTGGGTAGTAGGCAGCGCCAATCCCAATACCGCCGGTACTTATTATTTTACTAAGTATATTGCTGAAGGTAGCACTCCTACACCAATCACGGAAACAGCCTATGCCATGCGGCTTACGGAAGTATACCTGTTGAAAGCAGAAGCCATCGTAAGATCGGGCGGCAACACGACCGACGCGAAGAATATCGTGAAAGACATCATGGCCCATGCAGAGGTCACCAATTTCCAGGCGGTCGATAATGCAGCTACGCCCGATGATCTGCTCAAACAGATCTACTTCGAAATATCGAGGAATATGACCGGGGAAGATGGGCAGGAGTGGATGGCCCTGCTGCGGTTGCCGTTCAGTACGGTGCAGCAACTCAGGCCAACGATCAAGGACAAGATCCAATATATTCTCCCGGTTCCTCATAATGAACTGATGAATAACCCGGCCTTCGGCCCGCAGAACAGAGGTTATCAGCCCTGATAATATTTTTTTAATAAACCCAATAATGCCATGTTGAAAACAAAAGTAAAATGGATGCCGGTTCTGGCCTTCCTGCCTGTTATGATCGCCTGCCACACAGCCAGTCAGAACAAGAATGCATCGATCCATGCCGAGATCAAAGGGCTCACGGATTCTGTAGCGTATATTACTACGCCAGGGATCGATTCGGCCAGAACAGATACCGTGCCGGTGAAAGCAGGCAGCTTTACGTGGACAGGTAACCTGGCCGGTCCACAAAAGATCTACATCTCTACCGGGCATAGGTTCATGGAACTATTTATGGAAAATTCACCGGTAACGATCAAGGGCACGGCCGATTCTCTTTACTTCAGTGAAGTATCGGGCTCTGCCACACAGGATGAATACAAAGCCTGGCAACGATCGATAAAAGATATCAGCGATGCGCAGGACATTCTGTACCCCAAACTGCACGAAGCCAAAGACGATGATAAACTGAAAGCAGTGCTGGAAAAACAGATCGATTCTTTCCGGCTGGCAAAAAGGGTACGTATGAAAGTGTATGTGCGCCAGCACCCGGCCAGCAATATCAGTGTGGCATTGATCGATGATATGGCGATGATGGGAGAATTTGCGCCGCTCGATAGCCTGTACCGTGACCTCGATCCCAAAGCACAACAGACCACAACCGGCAGGAAACTGGCCAAAAGGCTGGAAGTGCTGAAGCGCAGCTCTATCGGGCAACCGGTCAAAGATTTTACACAGAATGATGTCAATGGCCGTCCGGTAAAGATCACCGATTTCAAAGGGAAATATGTATTCCTGGATTTCTGGGCCAGTTGGTGCGGCCCCTGCCGGGCTGAAAATCCCAATGTGTTGAAAGCCTACAATACGTTCAAGGATAAACGCTTTACGGTATTGGGCATTTCACTCGACGATAACGGCGAGAAATGGAAAGAGGCCATCCAAAAAGACGGCATGCCCTGGACACAATTGTCCGACCTGAAAGGTTGGAAAAATGAGATCGCCAGTTATTATGGAATTCAAGGCATCCCTTATTCTTTCCTGCTCGACACCAATGGCGTCATCATCGCCAAAGGGCTTCGTGGAACAGAACTACATACCCGCTTATCCGAAATATTGCAATAAAAAATTAGATCATTATGAAAAAGACCAGTCAATTCATCACGTATTCAATATTGTTGGCCAATATATGTTATGCCCAGTCCGGCAAACCATTCTCGATCGATGGAAAATTATCGGGCCAGCAAACCGGTAAAATTTACATGACTTACCAGGTAGATGAGAATAAATACCAGACCGACAGCACCGAGCTGAAGAATGGAAGTTTTACATTCAGCGGTCAGATTCCGCACCCCGTCTCTGCCAGTGTGTATCTCGACAGGAATGCCAGGATGAGCGAATCGGCCCAGATCTTTATTGAACCTTCAAAAATGAACCTTGCGCTCACCAAAGGTGAATTCGACAAGGCAAAGCTCAGCGGCTCGAAAGCACAGGAAGAGTACAAGCGGATGGAATCAGCCTGTGGGAACGCCCTTCAAAAGCTCATGCCATTACGCAAATCGTATGATAAGCTCAATGAGGAGTATATCAAAGCAAGAAGGGAAAAGAAAGACAGCGCTTTTACAGCCCCGATGCTCCAAAAGCTGGACCAAATCAAAGGCCAGATGGAACCATACTCTGAAGAGGTCTCGACTGCCCGCAAGGATTTCATCGAGAAGAATCCCGGCTCTTATGTATCTGCTTACATGCTCCGTTCTTACCTGAACGATATGAACCTGGCAAGAGGGGAGAAGATATATAGTAGCATGCCTGCCGGGATCAGGGAGAGCATGTATGGCAAGGCCGTCAAAAAAGACCTTGAAGGATTGCGCCAGGGATCACCAGGCAGTGAGGCGTATGTATTCGCCACCAAAGACATCAACGGGAACATGCTGAGCCTGGCCGATTTCAAAGGAAAGTATGTGCTGGTCGATTTCTGGGCAAGCTGGTGCGGCCCCTGCCGCAAAGGCAATCCACATTTGAAGAACCTGTATTCGAAGTACAAAGACAAGGGACTGGAGATCATCGGCATCTCCGATGACGACAGGGACCTTGCCGCCTGGAAAAAAGCGGTGGAACAGGATGGCATCGGGATCTGGAAACATGTGCTGAGAGGTTTCGATATGCAGAAGCTCCTGAAGCATGAGCCCAACCCGGATGATATCAGTAATTATTATGGGATACATACATTGCCCACCAAAATACTGATCGATCCGAAAGGCATGATCATCGGTCGTTATGGAGGAGGCGGAGAGAACGATGAGGCGATGGATAAAAAAATGGAAGAGATATTCAGGTAAGATCAGTGATCGATTCGAACGGTTTCGTGCCGGGGCACCAGAACGCAGACAGGAGTTACCATCTTCGCGTTCTGGTGGCCTGGCGCGATTTTTTTTTTGGTCTTAAGAAGATCTTTTACCAGTCGTTGATTTGCCATTGCCCAATTTCAGCCGTGCATAATCGAACACGAGCTGGCAGAATGCTTTCACCCCTACATCGAGGCGGCTGTCGTCGATATAGAAATCTGGAGTATGATGAGGTGGCGCCTGCTTCCTGTCTGTCCCTTTCGGCATGCCTCCCAGGTAAAAGAAAAAAGCAGGGGCTTTGGTGCCATAGAAAGAAAAATCCTCTGCACCGGTGACCCAGTCGCGGTCGCTGACGTTCTCTTTACCCGCTGCAGCTTCCAGTGATGGCACCATCATCTTCGTGAGCTCCGGGTCATTGACGGTGACAAGTGTTTTGGTATCCACGTTCACTTCTGCCGTAGCGCCCATGGTGGCAGCGATGCCTGTGGCGATCTTACGTATACGCTCATGCGTTTCCTGTTGCATTTTCGGATCGAGTGTACGGATAGTGCCTTCCAGCAGTGCTTCTTCAGGCATGATATTGGGGCGGACGCCGCTATGGAATTTGCCTACCGTGATCACGACCGGCGCTTTGGTAAGCTCCGTTTGACGGCTAACGATGGTTTGCAACCCGCTGATGATCTCCGTGGCTACCACGATAGGATCGATGCCTTTCCACGGTTGTGATCCATGTGATTGTTTTCCTTTCACCCTGATGGTAAACCAATCCGAAGATGCCATGAAGGCGCCGGGCTTATACTCGAACTTACCTACCTCGATGTCTGCTTCTATATGAAGACCGAATATGGCATCCACCTTGGGATTGTCCATGACCCCTTCTTTCACCATCAGTGGGGCGCCGCCTTCTTCATCCCCCGGCGGGCCTTCTTCTGCAGGCTGGAAAATGAATTTCACAGTGCCCGGAACATCTTTTTTCATGGCGCTCAGTACTTCTGCCGTGCCCATCAGCATGGCCACATGGCTGTCGTGCCCGCAGGCATGCATCACCGGCACTGTTTGACCGAGGTATTCAGCGGTAACGGTCGATTTGAAGGGCAGGTCGGCTCTTTCCAATACAGGAAGTGCGTCCATATCGGCCCGCAAAGCCACTACAGGGCCGGGTTTGCCGCCCCGGAGGATGGCCACCACGCCGGTCTTTGCGATACCGGTCTGTACTTCCAATCCCAGCATTTTGAGATGGGCAGCCACATATTCCGCTGTTTTGTATTCCCGGTTCGATAGTTCGGGGTGTTGGTGGAGATAGCGACGCCATTCAATGAGTTTGGGGAGGATGGCGCTGGCTTTTTGTTCGATAAGAGATATATTCGTTTGTGCTTTAACGGTAGTTGTTGTCGATATCAACAGGAGCAGGTACCAGGCAGTTTTGGAAAATGATCGCATGGGCAGATTTTTGATCATTGAATGTAAAGAATATTTCAATACCCGGCAAGCGGTCAATGCCAGTTCCACAATACTACATTCCATTCATCCAGTTCATCCTGGTGAACATGGATAGTGGTAAAACCAACCCTTTCGTGGGCCCGGAGGGAGCGCAGGTTGCGGGTGGCGATCTCGGTAACGATACAATCGAAAGAAGGCTGGTAATATTGCCGGTGCCCATGGTAAAGCTGGTCGAACAAACCGCGGCCACGGTATTCTTTGTCGATGCATATCTGTCCCATTACATAGAACCGGTGGCCGTTCAGGGGACTGCCATTCCATTGTACTTTGTCCAGCACGGAGAACATAGGTTCCAGGTCGGGCACTATCTGCCTGCATTCGCGGAGCATGGTGAGGGCATATCCGACAACGGTATCGTCATCTTTGGCCACCACGGCAGGGGCGAGCCGGTGCATTTGCAGCAATACTTCAGGGCTATGTTGCAGGGTTACGAATCCCTGCGACTGCCGTTCTTCGTCAGAAATATTTTTGATAAGATTTTTCCGCTGCAACGACAGGATGGCTGGTATTTCTTTTTCGGTGCTGAGGGATATATTCGTCATCGTTGACAAGTTGAAAAGTTGACAGGTTGACAAGGTATTGCTGCCTCAGAAACTCCGTAGGATATTAACAAGCTGATCAAATTTTAGAAACCACTTATCAACTTTTCAACCTGTTAACCTCTCAACCTACCTATATTCCCCAAAAATTTCGCGCAACGTGTCTGCTATCTCGCCCAGCGTACAATAGTTTTCCACTGCTTCGAGCACGGCGGGCATGATGTTCTCGCCGCCGCTGGCCTTATCGGACAGTTGTTGCAGCACCTGGTCGCATTTGGCCGGGTCGCGGCGTCTGTGGAGTGATGCCAGCTTTTCGCTCTGCACCTGCCGGATGGAATCATCGATCCTGAACACCGGTATCGAATCGGTCTCTTTCACCTGGAATTTATTCACGCCTACGATGATCTTTTCTCCTGTTTCTATTTGCCGCTGGTAGTCATAAGCGCTTCGCGCGATCTCATCCTGGATAAATCCCTGCTCGATGGCCGAAACACTGCCGCCCATGGCATCGATCTTATGGATCAGTTTCCAGGCTTCCTGTTCCACTTCATTGGTGAGGGCTTCCACGTAATAGGACCCTGCCAGCGGGTCGACCGTATCTGGGGCGCCACTTTCGAATGCTACGATCTGTTGGGTGCGCAGGGCGATGCGGGCCGCTTCTTCGGTGGGCAGGCTCAATGCCTCATCGTATCCATTGGTATGGAGCGATTGAGTGCCGCCGAGTACGGCCGATAAGGTCTGCACTGTTACACGGGAGATATTATTGAGTGGTTGTTGTGCCGTGAGAGTACTGCCACCTGTTTGTGTGTGGAAGCGCAGCATCTGGGCTTTCAGGTCGGTAGCTCCCAGTTCTTTCATGATCGCTGCCCACATGCGCCTGGCGGCGCGGAATTTGGCCACTTCTTCGAAGAGGTTGTTGTGTGCATTGAAGAAGAAGGAGAGACGCTTGCCGAAAACGTTGATGTCGAGCCCTTTTTCGAGGGCCGCTTTCACGTATGCTTTCCCGTTACTAAGGGTGAATGCGATCTCCTGTACGGCGGTGCTTCCTGCTTCGCGGATATGGTAGCCGGAAATGGAGATGGTATTCCATTTGGGCACTTCCTGGCTGCACCATTCGAAGATATCGGTGATGATGCGCATACTGGGCTTGGGTGGATAGATATAAGTGCCCCGTGCAGCATATTCTTTCAGGATATCGTTCTGGATGGTGCCTGATATTTTTTTCAGGTCGGCTCCCTGTTGTTTGGCGAGGGCCACATAAAAGCTCAGCAGGATGAAGCCGGTGGCATTGATGGTCATGGAGGTCGATACGTCTTCAAGCCTGATGCCTTTGAAGAGGGTTTGTATATCTTCCAGGCTGTCGATGGCAACGCCTACCTTGCCTACTTCTCCTTCGGCCAGCGGGTGGTCGCTATCGTACCCGATCTGGGTGGGAAGGTCGAAGGCTACGCTTAGTCCCATTACACCCTGCGACAATAAATAATGATACCGTTTATTGCTTTCTTCGGCAGTGCTGAATCCGGCATACTGGCGCATGGTCCACAATTTGCCGCGGTACATATCGGGTTGAACACCCCTGGTGAAGGGAAATTCGCCCGGTTGTTCGTTCATCACGACCGGATCGCAGTACAGTGGTTTTATTTCAATACCGCTGTCGGTATATAATTTTTTTTCTTCAGACATGGTTTTAATCGTTTGTGGTTTGTTGTTGCCAACAACAAACCACAAACATTTTTGTCTATTTCATTAATTTTTTGGCTTCATAGCTCAGCACGTCGGATACCACGGTATGCAGGGAGGCTTTGGGATTTTGTACCAGCATTTCGAGCAGGCTCCGGTTGAGGTCCTGTCCGGTGGCTTCTGCCGGCAGGAAGGAGGCCACCTGGTTTACGATCAGGAGGTTCTGGTCTTTCAGGTTGCGCACGGCTTCCCAGGATTCGGCCGATACATAGATCTGCTGGGTGACGTTGTATTCGAATTCCTGTTTGATATTTTGAACGAGCACCTGCTGCATATCGCGGGCCGAGAGGCCGGGCTGGTTCACCCGGTTGATCAGGTTGGGCAATGCGATCCGGTCGGCCAGTAAGATCAATCTTTCATAGGCCTGCAATTGCAGTTGCTGAACAGGGGCGGAATTTTTTTCGCCACTGGCTTTCTGTTTTTCCGCTCTTTTTACTTCCTGGCGTTGTTTCCAGAATAGAAAGGCCAAAGAACCGCCCAATACAAAGGCGATCACCAGGGCCCAGGTCGTTTCAGTCGATGACATCAGGGTTATTTTAGGTGGGACAAATGTAGTGAATTTGTCGGGGGGAATGGAGGGAGGGGCGAAAGTTGACTGGTTAACAAGTTGAAAGGTTGATAGGGGGATACCTATGATTCGGAGACCTACTTGTCAACCTTTCAACCTATAAACTTTTCAACCAGGCGATCAACACTTCGCCGTCTTCTTCTTCTTCCCGATATACCCCTTGTCTTTAACTTTTTGGATATAATCGAGGGCCGAAGGCACTTTACAGGCCGTTCCATTCATGTCCACCATCACGGTACCGATCTTTTTTCCGGTATCCAGGGCGGTGGCCGTCATGGCCGGGATAAAAGACCCGGTGGCGATCAGGAAACCATTCATGGCATAACGTACACGGTTAGCTGAAGAATGGATCGTCTTCTGCACCCGGTCGAGGAGGGATTTGATCACTTTCATATCCAGTTCTTCATTGGGCCTGGTGGCGAGGATGCTGGTGAGGGTGCTCCATCCACAGGCGGCCACCGGTTCTTTCTTCGAATCGATCCATTCGAGGGCCAACCCGAATCCGTTGGGGTGCTCCGAAGTCACCCAGGCCACGGTGTATTCGCTGATCGTAGGGGAATTGGCCTTATTCACCCATGCCTGCAATTCTTTTTTCGACATTTTCGAACCGTCGGCCATCAGTCCGGCCAGGTACATGGCATCACCGTTACCTGAATCGAATAGTTCCAGGGCTATCTGCTGCTGGTCTTGCTTGATGGTCTTCTGCACTTTTTTCAGATCTTCCACTTTCACGCCAAAGAGCGGTTCTTTTGCGCCGTGTTTCAATAAGATCTTTTTGATATTCTCGCTGCCGAGGGATTGCAGGGTGGTGAGGACTTGTTTGCTGGTCATGGTACCCGGTTATGTGATCAATAAAAGTGATACAATGAAAAATTACGATAAATATTGAAGAGTACCTGAAGTGCTGTTAGCATTCCAATAAAAAAAGCCCCCTAAAAACAGGACTTGTACGCAGTGACACCATGTTGGGACTTGAATTGACAGCCCTGTTCGCTTTAGACCATGATTACGGGAGACTGATAGCACTGATTACCGGCTGATAGTGGCATTGAAGCGGAAGCCGACACCATGGATAGTTTCGAGGATGATAGTAGGATCGGCTTTGAAATATTTGCGCAGTTTGGTCATGAATACGTCCATGCTGCGGCCCAGGAAATAATCGTCTTTCCCCCAAACATGCAACAATACTTCTTCTCTTTTCAGGATGCGGTTGGCATGTTCGCAGAGAAATTTGAGCAGGTCGGCTTCTTTCTGGGTCAGCGTATGGGTATCGAGGGTCGTATACAGTTTGAGGTCGCTGTATACGAATTTCATAGTACCTATCCGGAATTCCTGTACCTGGTCGGCATACATCTTCCGGGTGCGGCGGAGGAATACGTCCATGCGGAGCAGGAGTTCCTGCATGGAGAATGGTTTGGTGATATAGTCGTCGGCCCCGGTGAGAAAGCCTTTTATCCTGTCTTCTTCCATGGAGCGGGCGGTGAGGAAGAGGATGGGGACCACATCGCTTTGCTGGCGGATCTTTTTCGCCACGGTAAATCCGTCTTTATTGGGCATCATCACATCGAGCAGGCAGATATCGTATTGTGCCCTGTCGAATTTTTCGATGGCTGTTTGACCATCGGCGCACAGTACTACCTCATAACCGGCATCCACCAGGTTATCTTTGATCACATATCCCAGTGAGAGATCGTCTTCTGCAAGTAAAACTCTTCCTTTTTTAATATTCATGCGCAATGATTTTTAGTAGGACGGGAGTAATAGTTTGAATTCGGTCCCGATGCCGGGCAGGCTGTTGATCTTGATAGTGCCATGGTGGGCGTCCATGATCCTTTTCACGAAATTGAGCCCAAGTCCGAACCCTTTCACATTATGTACGTCGCCTGTGGGCACCCGGTAGAATTTCTTGAATAGTTTTTTCTGGAATTTCTTTTCGATGCCAACGCCATTGTCTTTTACTGAAATAAAGACATGGTCACCTTCCTTGCCCGTATTGACGATGATATGCGGGTTGATGGAATATTTCAGGGCATTCTCCAGCAGGTTCACCACGGCCAGTTCCAGGTGGATCTTATCGGCCGAGATCTCCACTGCTCCGGTTTCTTCGGTCGGCAGTTCGATCCGGGCCTGGCGGGCTTCTGCCAGGGGTTGTACTTTGGTGACTGCCTGGTCGATGATCTCCCTGGTGTTGGCCAGGGTCCTTTGCATGGGGAAATCATTCCGGTCGGACGCTGCGATCTGCAGGAGCCGCTCCACCTGGTTCTGCAGGTGTTCGGTCTGGTGCTGGATGATGGAGGCGTACTTCTGCAGGCGGTCGGGCTGATGGATGATCCTATCCTGCAACAGCACGTCGGAGGATATCTTCATTACAGCCAGGGGGGTCTTGAATTCGTGGGTAAAATTATTGACAAAATCCTTTTGTACTTCCACAAGGAATTTCTGCCTGTAAAAATAGAAAAGGCTTACGGCCAGGCCGATGAGCACCAGGAAGAGTACGGCGCTGGTGATGAACCAGAAATTCATCTGTGCCAGTACATATTTATTGCGGTGAGGGAAATAAAGGAGCACATAATCGAACCCCCACTGGTATACCGGCAGAATGTTCTGTTTGGGGTCATAGTGTGCCGCTGCGGCCGGGATATATTCTTTGGCCACATAATCCTTTTTGGCATCGACATAGAACCCTACATGGGCATCGGTGAGCACATCGAACTCATTGAGCTCCTCCTTGAGGTACCAGATCAGGGAATCTGTTTGGGCGGAACTGGCGATGCGGAACAGGAAATAATCGGGGGCGGGGCGATAGATCAGGTCTTGTAAATGTTTGCCCGGCGTATCGGCGATATCCAGGTCTTCATAGAGGCCCCGGATACTTTTAACCACATTTGTATTGAATGTTTTCTGTTCGAAGGAGTAGACCTTGTTGAGCCAGAACAGTTGAACACCAACGATAGTGATGATCAGCAGGGTTGCAATAAGCACAATCCATTTCAGAGTTGATGAGCGCATACCGTCGATGTAGGTACTGAAGGCAAATTTGCTACCCATTAAGTATATAAATTTTTTTATCTGGTTAACTGCTTGTTAAGGAAAGGTACAAAGGATTCTGAAGCCCATCAACATTTCATTAACGCATGTTAAACAGCGGTTAAGGGACCCCGAAAATACCTCACGGGCAGGTTATTTGAATAGATTTACTGTGTTAAATCATTTTTTCAATCAAATTAGAACAACAATGAAAAAAGTATTGATGGCCGCTGGTTTAGTAATAATGATGGCTGGATTCGCAGTAGCTCAACAATCAAAGCCTGCTGAAAAGAAACCTGCCAAGAAAGAGACAACTATGCCTGCACCTGCCAAAGAAAAGCCGGCAAAAGACACTTCAGCCCACAAGTCTCACAAGCACCATGCGAAAAAACATTCTTAATACGATAGTTTAGTTTGCAGAAGTCGGTTTGTTATGGGTTTTTTGAACGTCGCTCAGGCAGAGCGGCGTTTTTTTAAATCATTTTTTTTTCCATATATTGTTCCCAGTTATTTCATCACTCAAAACAGCAAAATATGAAAAGACTACTTCTGGCCTTAGTCATGATCCTCACCCTGGCCGGTGCATCGATGGCACAAACCACCCCGGCTAAGAATCAGGATAAAAAGCAGGAAAAGAAAGAAGTCCCTGCAGGCAAATCCGGGAATGTACACCTGAAAAAAGACGGTACACCCGACAAACGTTACAAAGAGAACAAGGTACATGCCGACAGTGTCGTACACAAGAAAAAAGACGGTACGCCCGACATGCGTTACAAAGAAAACAAGAAGAAAAAGAAAAGTTAAGTCTGAACTGGGATTGATGGGATTTATTGGATGGGTGGGATAGGTCGTTGATGGGAGATAAATCCCTAAGAACAGCTTCAGCCAATTCTTTTGATTCAAAGATTATCAGCAGCCTGCATCATGCAGGCTGTTTTTTTTCCATTGGTAGTGTAAGGTATCTGCGGGAAGCATGTCATACAGCGGATTATCCCACCCATCCCATAAATCCCATCAATCCCAGTTCAGACTCATCATGATGACGGGCGCCTGGATGGCGGCCAGGCAGGAAAGCACGAGGTTGAGCAGGATAAAAGGGAAGGAGGTGCTCATCTTCCGTTTTGAGCAAATCCCTGATATGCCTGGCTTTTACCGGATTCATAGGCTGATCATTTTGTTCCTGAAGTTACAGGTTTAAAAGGACCATGCCTTTGTTAGCGATGTATTAACACCTGTTAAGCTGGGGTTAAGCAGCCCCCTAAAATATCTTCGGGCAAATTATTTGGATAGCTTTATACCGTTAAACGATTCATCAATTAAAAGCCTCAACAATGAAAAAAATAATTATGGCCGCTGTTTTGGTAATGGGATTGGCAGGATTGGCAACAGCGCAGACTCAGCCCGTAACTTCAGGAAAGAAAACTGAAAAACAGGCCCATAAGCCTGGAACCTCAAAGAGCAAAGGTACCCATCATCATGGCAAGAAGCACCATCGTCACGCCAAGAAGACAGCCATGTAAAACTTTTTTTGCAGAAAGGTCGGTTTGTATTAGGGTTTGTAACGTCGCTCCGTGGGGAGCGACGTTCTTTTTTGTCTGAACTGTCTGAACTGGGATTTTTGGGATTTATGGGATTGGTGGGATAGGCCGTTGAGGTGGAATGAGTGAAAATAAAAAAAGTGTATCCGGTTTTCGGATACACTTTTCTGTTATTAACAGGTGTTCTTATAATTTAACTATGCTTTTTTCGCCAATGTGGGTGATTTTGGTTTTACCACATCGGTCTTCGCTTTGGCATCCACGTCTCCCAGCGGTTTGTCTTTTGCAAAATCAACCAGGATAGGGGCCGATACGAAGATCGAAGAATAAGTACCGGTAACCACACCCACCAGCATGGCGAATGCAAAGCCTTTGGTCACTTCACCCCCTACGAGGAAGAGGATGAAGATGGTGAGGAATACGGTGAAGGAGGTCATGATGGTACGGCTCAGCGTATCATTGATCGCTTTGTTGATGATGGTGGTCTTATCAGCCCCTTTCATGTCTCGGCTGTACTCACGGATCCTGTCGAACACGATCACCTTATCGTTCATCGAGAAGCCGATCACGGTGAGGATGGCAGCGATAAAGTGCTGGTCCACCTCCAGGGAAAATGGCATGATCTCTTTGAGGAAGGAGAATACGGCCAGCGTCACCAATACGTCGTGCAGCAGACCTATGATGGTACCGAGTGAATACCTCCAGTCGCGGAAACGGAGCAGGATATACGCCGCAATGATGAACAGCGACCAGAAGGTAGCCCATTGCGCGCCCCGTTTCAGGTCGTCCGAAATAGTGGGGTCTACTCTCTTGAAGCCCTGCTGGTATTTGGTGGCAAATACCGGGAAGCTGGCGCCTTCTGCGAGGAAGGGTTTCAGTCCTTCATAGAGTTTCAACTGAACGGCCGAATCCACCGAAGAGCCTGTACGCTCGATGAGGTAATCGGTGGTAATGTCGAGCTGGTTATTGCCGCCGTATGTTTTCACCACGGGCGATTTATCGAAAGTCTTTTCCAGTGCGCTCCTTACCTGTTCTGCATTCACAGGTTTATCGAATTTCACTACATAGCTGCGGCCACCGCTGAATTCCACCCCATATTTGAAACCATTGATCAAAGCGCCGACACCCAATGCGAGGATAATGATGGAGATCACATAGGTCTTCTTCCGCTGCTCGATGAATTTAAAGGCAGCATGTTTGAAGATCCGGCGGCTCAGTGGCGTGAAATAGTTGAAGTGACGGTTCCTGCGTGTCCAGATATCACTGATCAGGCGGGATACGAGGATACCGCAGAACAGGGAGAGCAGGATACCAAGGATCTGCGTGGTGGCGAAGCCCAGTACCGGTCCGAGGCCGAAGTAGAACAGGATGATCGCCGTGAGCAGGTTGGTGATATGCGCGTCGAGCACAGGGGCCATCGACCTTTTGTAACCGTCGATCACTGCCTGCGCATAGCTCTTGCCTTTAGTCAGTTCTTCCTTGATCCGTTCGAAGATCAATACGTTGGTGTCGACCGCGATACCGATGGTCAGTACCAGAGCAGCGATACCCGGTGCCGTTAGTGTGGCCCCCAATGCGCTCAGCACACCTACTGTAAAGAGCAGGTTGAGGATGAGGGCGATATTGGCCACCCAACCGCCTGTGTTATAGTATACGAGCATCAGTACGAAGATCACGCCGAAAGAGATAGCAAAGGCCAGCATACCGCCTTTTACGGCTGCCTGTCCGAGGGTAGGCCCTACCACTTGTTCCTGTACGATCTTGGCAGGGGCTTCCAGCTTACCGGATTTGAGGATGTTCGCAAGGTCCTGCGCTTCTTCGATCACCAGGTTCCTGTTCTTGCCGCCGCCGCCCATCGTGATGCGGGAATTACCGCCTTCGATCTTCTGGATCACATTCGGCGCCGTATAAACGATATCGTCGAGAACGATGGCGATCGGTTTGCCTACGTTCTTTTCGGTCATGCGTGCCCAGGTATTGCTGCCGGCAGGTGTCATGGTCATCGATACGGTCACTTCATTCGACATCTGGTCGAAATCCTGCTTGGCATCTTCAATGGCAGCGCCTTCCAGTTCCGCGCCTTCTTTGCCGGGGATGGTCCTGATCGCATAAAGCCTCATGACGTTCGACAGCTTGCCTTCATCATCCCTTTCCTGTTTGCCCCAGAGGAATTTTACATTGCCGGGGAACAGGTTGCGTATGGCAGGCATGTTGAGGTAGCTGTTGACGAGGCCGGTATCGCGGAGTTGGCTGAAGCCTATGAAAGGATGCGTACCACTTCTTCCTGAATTAGGATCGGGGAAAGCGGGTTGCATTTTGGTGAATAAAGGATTGCGTTTGGAGGGCGCTACAGAATCTTTTTTGGTGCTGTCTGTGGCAACTGTTGAAGAATCGGTGGATTTGGAGCCGGAGAGAATGGTCTCCAGCATTTTGTCCGCATTCGATAAGGGCCCGCCCAGTTGGTCCACGGTGTATACTTCCCAGAATTGCAGGTTGGCGGTGGATTGAAGGTATTTTCTCACCCTTTCCGGATCGCTGGCGCCGGCAAGCTCCACGGTAATGATACCCCTGTTCTCATCGAGACTGATAGTAGGTTGCGCCACCCCGAATTTATCGATACGTTTTCTCAGTACCCCGAATGTTTGCGTCATGGCGGATGATGCCTGGGTATTGATATAGCTGACCACCTGGTTATCGGTGGCGTTCGAGCTCAGTTTATTGTTGCCATTGGCAAAGAAGGGGGCCATCCTTACGCCCGGGTTCACGGTGCGGAATGCTGTAGCAAAAAGGTTGATATAGTTCTGATCACTGGTTAGTTTCAACCTGTTAGCTTCTTCGATAGCCTTTTGGACCTGGGGATCTTTGGGATTATTGGCAAGGCCCTTGATCAGTCCGTCGAGGGCGATATCGAGCGTTACGTTGATACCCCCCTGAAGGTCGAGACCGAGCAGCAACTCACTTTGTTTGGCTTTCTGGTAGGTTTGTCCCCACCAGGTGATCTTTTTGTCGGCCGTACTGTCGAGTAAAGCCTGTTTACGGGCTTTCAGCAGGTCGTCCAGGGTATCCTGGTATTCGGCCTGGGCTTCCTTGCTGCCAGGATATTTCTGCGCGGCTGTTGGGTAGGCTCTTTTGACCTGCTGTACAGCTTTGGCCTCCATTTCCTTTTCGTGACTGTTCACGAACCAGGTAAAGGAAAGCTGGTACAGCGAGATGCCTATTAAAAGGGCAGTAAAAATGCTAACCAGTGCTCTCATTTCAGTGTTGTTTATTTTTTTAGGAGTTGGCAAAGATAGGGTTTTCGGTCAGAAAAGGAAACACGAAAATGAGGCTGGCAAAGGGAAAAAAGCCGGTGGGAAGCTGTAATTTTCAGCTATGAAAAAACTGTATTTCCTGCTAACGGCCGGGATGGCTTTTTTATTTTCAGCCTGTCATGCTTCGAAGAAGTCCCAACAAGCCGTGGCTCCTGCTGTTACCGATACTATTCATATTCCGGCGGTTCCGGCAACCATACCCTCATCAACCGCCCGCACCGATGCATTCCTCGAAAACATCCTCCGGCAATATCCACAATATTTCGATGCCATCCTCCGCTATCCCGATTCCTTCCGCGTACAGATCATCTACACACAGATCGACAGAGGAGCCAATAATGTCCCGGAATTCAAGAATTATTATTATCATGTAGACCCTTCCCGGTATTTTTACCCCGCTTCCACCGTGAAAATGCCTACGGCCCTGCTGGCCCTGCAAAGGCTCAATGAGCTGAATAAAGAAGGGCTTGACAAGTATACCACCATGATCACGGAAGCGGCCTACAGCGCACAGACGCCGGTTTACAATGATCCTACCACACCCGACGGCAGACCCAATATCGCACAATATATAAGGAAAATTTTCATGGTGAGCGATAATGACGCCTATAACCGTCTCTATGAATTCCTCGGGCCGGAATATATCAATACCCGGTTACGGAAAATGGGTTATACGGATGTGGAGATCATTCATCACCTGGAGCTGGTGATGACGGAAGATGAGAACCGGCACACCAATCCCCTCCGCTTCATCGATGATCAGGGGCGCACGGTATATGAGCAGCCTATGCAGGTGAGTACGCTGAAAGCTTTGCCCAGACAGGATCTTCTGGGCAGGGGATATGAGCGGGGCGGACAACTCATCAATGAACCTTTCAATTTTTCACGTAAGAACAGGATCAGCCTGGAAGACCTGCACAATATCCTGCGCAGTGTGCTGTTCCCTCAATCCGTGCCGGCCCATCAGCGGTTCAACCTCACCCCGGAAGACTATTCATTCGTATGGAAATATATGTCGCAATACCCACAGGAATCTATCTGGCCTCCCTATGATTCCGTCACCTACCATGATGCATTTTGCAAATTCCTGTACTGGGGAAATGAGAAGGGCCGCCTGCCCAAACAATTCCGCATCTTCAACAAGATCGGCGACGCGTATGGTTTTGCCATCGATGTGGCCTATTTCGTGGATTTCGAGAAGAATATCGAATTCATGCTGGCTGCCACCATCCTCTCCAATTCGGATGGTGTGTTCAACGACAGCCAGTACGATTATGAAACGATCGGTTTTCCTTTCATGAAGCATCTCGGTCGTGTGATCTATGATCACGAGCTCCATCGCCCCCGACAGCATAGGCCGGACCTGTCGGGGTTCAGGATGGTGTATGACAAGTAGTTGGCAGTGGGCAATTGGCAGTTTGCAGTCGGGTATACCTTGAGAATGCAATTTCCATTTAGTTACGCTGTTTCCTAACTGCCAACTGCTCATTGCCCATTGCCAATTGCAAACTGCCAACTTTCTCCCCCCTGAATTACATTCTTCCTTACTTTTGCGCATTCGTAAAAGCAAGCAACAGACAAAACATTATGCAACTATCAACAAGATTACAGTTATTCAACGAACCCGAAACGTTGAAGATGGCAAAGCTCGGCCGTGAATTGAGAGCAAAAGGATTCGATGTTATCGACCTGAGTTTGGGTGAGCCCGATTTCGATACGCCTGAACATATCAAGGAATCCGCCAAGAAGGCGATCGACGACAACTGGAGCCACTACACGCCGGTAGCCGGCTATCCCGAACTGCGCGAAGCAGTTTGCCACAAGCTCAAACGCGACAATGGTCTCGAATATAAACCTGAGAATATCATCGTTTCCACCGGGGCCAAACAAAGCCTGGCCAATGTTGTGCTCGCCACTGTGAGCAAAGGCGATGAAGTAGTGATCCCCACACCATACTGGGTCACCTATTCCGAGATCGTGAAGCTGGGAGAAGGCGTTGTGAAACTGGTGTCCACCTCTATCGACAATAAATACAAGATCACACCGGCCCAACTCGAAGCAGCACTCACCGATAATACGAGATTGTTCATTTTCTCTTCTCCCTGCAATCCCAGCGGCTCCGTGTACAGCAAAAAAGAACTGGAAGGATTGGCCGATGTGTTCCGCAAGTTCCCCAAAGTATTCATCCTTTCCGATGAGATCTATGAGTATATCAATTTCGTCGGCAAGCATGAGAGCATCGGGCAATTCGCCGATCTGAAAGACCGCGTGATCATCATCAATGGTCTCAGTAAAGGCTTTGCCATGACCGGCTATCGCCTTGGTTTCGTGGCCGCCCACCCGGATGTGGTGAAAGCCTGCGAAAAATTGCAGGGACAATTCACCAGCGGCGCCAACAGCATCACACAGCGTGCTGCCATCACTGCCCTCACCACCGATCTCCGCCCAACCATGGAAATGGTGGAAGAATTTGGTCGCCGCAAGAAACGTGTAATGGAATTGATGGATGCCATCCCCGGACTTACCTATGCCGAGCCCGATGGCGCATTCTATGTATTCCCTACCATCAGCCAGTACTTCGGTAAGAAGAATGGTTCCGAGACCATCAATGATGCCGATGACCTTTGTATGTACCTGCTCAATTCGGCCCATGTCTCTACCGTGACCGGCCGTGCTTTTGGGGAGCCTGCCTGTATCCGCATCTCCTTCGCCAATAGTATGGAGAAGATCGAAACAGGATGGAAGAGGATCACGGAAGCACTGGGGAAATTGGTCTGAACCATGATTTGAAGGATTTAATGGATTGGGAGGAAAGGTCGTTGAATGACAATGTCTGAAAGTGATCTGTGAAATTCGTTTTTAATATAGAACAGCCCGCAGAATTGCGGGCTGTTCGTTTTAATCAGGTTACCATATCCTGGGAGGTTGATCATTTATCAGTAAATTTTCCTCTCGATCCATGAAATCCTTCAAATCATGGGTCAGACCAGGCGATTTTTGTAAATTTAATATGCCAGTTCTTTGATCATTCACCTCAAAACCTCCGGTATGAAAAAACAATTCCTGCCTGTTCCGGTCATGATCTTCTTCGCATGCCTGGCCGGTATTTTTTCTTCCTGTTCAGGTGATAATATTGCTGCGATGCAATTGAAAATAGATTCTTTGCAGCAGGAGCTGAAAATGTATAAGGACCAGAATGCAGCTATCAAGGCCCACCTCGTCCGGTTCGATTCTCTCGATTTCGATATTTACAGCCACCAGAAATGGGACCAACTGAATATCAGTCATGCCGACAATATCATCGTCACCTATCCCGATGGGCATCAGACCAGCAACCTGCCTACGCATATCGAAGCGCTCAAACCGCTGTTCGTATTTGCACCCGATACGAAGATCACCGGGCATCCGGTCAAATTCGGATCGGGCGAATGGACCTGTGTTACCGGGATCATGACAGGGACATTCTCGAAGCCCATGCCTATCGGTAATGGTTCAACGATCCCGCCAACCAACAAACCCTTCAAACTGACCATGTGCACCGTTGGCCATTGGAAAAACGGGAAGATGATAGAAGAAACATTGTTCTGGGACAATGCAACGATGATGAAGCAGATAGGGGTGGGGCATTAGGTTCTTTTTTTCGCTTGAATCAGGGGCATTTCGAAAAGCTGCGTACATTTATGATCAAGACAAACTTTAGAAACGATGGAATATATTGTCCAGGCAATGGAATTGAAAGCTGAGTTGGACAAACTTAGACCTATTGATCAAGAGCGCGAAGCTATTATAATGCAGAAATTTCGGCTTGACTGGGACTACCATTCCAATCACTTGGAAGGCAATTCCCTTACTTATGGCGAGACAAAGGCTCTCATCATGTTCGGTATAACTGCACAGGGTAAACCTTTGAAAGATCATTTTGAGATCACGGGTCATGATGAGGCCATAAAATGGGTGACTGAAATTGTAAAGGGAGAGTTCCTGCTTACAGAAAAGTTCATCCGGGAATTACATTTGTTGTTACTTAAAAGCCCTTACGAGGTCGATGCGATCACCTCCGATGGCCAGCCGACCAAAAAGAGAATAGAGGTGGGAAAATATAAATCTGTCCCTAATCACGTAAAAACCAGGACAGGCGAAATCTTCCGTTTCGCTGCCCCTGAAGAAACACCAGCGCCGATGCATGACTTGATTGAATGGTACAGGGCGAAAAAAGGGACCTCTGATACGAACCCTGTCATTCTGGCCGCTGAATTCCATTACAGGTTTATACGCATTCATCCATTTGATGATGGTAACGGGAGGATAGCAAGGATTTTGATGAATTTTATTTTGATGCAATTCAGATATCCACCGGTGATCATTAAAGTAGAGGATAAGGGAAATTATTTTTCCGCCTTGCAGCAGGCTGATAGCGGGATTATCGAACCGTTTTTCGAGTATATCGCAAAGAACCTGGTTCGTTCACTAGAGATCATGATTGCAGGTGCGAAGGGCGAACGCATTGAAGAACCGGATGATTTGGATAAGGAGATAGCATTGCTCGAGCAAAGATTTAAGAATCTTGGAAGAAAAGTTGAAAAAATTAAATCGAAAGAAGCTGTCCTTGAAATATATGAGGGTTCCTTTGTAAAAATTGCCTTAGCATTTGATAAGGCCAATGAAAAATTTAAAAGATTTTATATAACCAACAATTCCAACTTGCAGATCGGGGCAACAGCCTATGAAAGTGATTCATTTTCTGATCTCGTTTCACCGGCGATGCAGCAGATAAGCGAGGGTATTAGTGAAATAAGATTGTCCTGCACACATAAGTTTTTTAAGCAGGCCACTACACAAATCATAGAATACATAGAGATGATCATATTTAACTTTCACAACATTTCCTATAATGTACTCGCCACCGGAACTGCGCCAATAGATAAATTGTATACTGAACAATTGACTAACAAAGAAATTGACGACTTAATAAAAGGAATAACCCAATCACACAAGAAATTTATTGAAGAAAGGCTGAACGAAATTGAGCACAAAAACCAATAGCCGTTTCATAATACTTGCAACGAATTATGTTAGGCCATCACCGACACCATTTCCAATACCTTTCCGCCCAGCGCAGCATCCCCTTCCACCTTCAGGTACCCTTCTGCCTCTTTTCTCCGCCAGCTTTTGGAAAATAATTTCCAGGCAATGGCGCCGTCGATAGTAGTGTGTGCAGCAGGCTGCGTATTCCCGGATGAAGACAATGCCCATCGTTCATGTTCATCCCTCACGAGAAACCAATCATCACCGCCCGCACCGGTGATGGTGACCTGCACTGTAGTGCCGGGCGCTGCGACTACATCCCGATACGTATAGGGCAATGCCATCATGAATGTTTGCAGGAATGGATGATAGAGTTCCCGGTTCATGATGCCCGGCTTGCCCACAGCTTCCCTGATCTGCTGTTGGTGATGCCATTTCTCCGTATACTCCCGGGCTATATGGAACCAGTTGGGTGATACATCCTCACCGGCCCATCCAACCGAAAATATAGCCTGGGCAGCAGGATCGAGGCTGCCCAGGTATTCATGATATTGCTGACCGGACGATTCGAGCAGTTCAATGATGACGGCAGGACTTAACCTTTTCAACGCTTTTACCCACTCTGCATTTAGCCTGTTGAGGTAATTCACCAGGTCGGCATAGGATTCAATGTCCGTGGGCGGGTCACCCATATAACCATCCCTGGCGATAGAGAGGTTGCGCAGGTTCCCGTCCAGCAGATGAGCAGCAATGTCTTTTACTGTCCAGAGCCGGGCAACAGTGGGCCTGTTCCAATCTTCCGGGGTAAGGGAACGTAGCAGCTCCAGCAGTTTGCCGTCTAGTTTAGGAAACAGGTATAATGTTTCGATAAGCACCATGCTCAAATTTAGAAATTCCTGCTCACGACACCGCCTTTGCGACTGTCGACCGTGATGGTATATTTTCCAGCGCCCTGCACGATCCAGCGGACGGTCACATAACCCTGACCGGGAATATTGCCTACCTCTATCGTTTGCGGGTTGTTCTTTTGTTCGGCGCCGATATTGAGGTCCCTGTTCTGCATGACCATACCGGCAATCACTTTCGGCCCTGAAATACTGATCAGGTCCGGCCTTTCGATCCTGTATTTCTCATCCTGGCTGGCGTGGGTAGGGATGATGCGCTCGTTGTTGATAATGGCGGTGATCTCCTTCAGTCCATCCCCCAGTTCTTTTTCCATCACGGAATCGACCGATAATTTCGGGGTCTGGAAACAGTGGAAAATGCTGAACGACATATTGCGGTGGGCATCGCTCTCCAGCAGGAAGCCGGGGTGCATCCGTCCGAAATTCTTCTTGAAACCACCGATCTCGATCTTGCCGTACTGGGGATGGTTGTACTCGTGCCAGGGCACGAATGCATCTTTGAACAGCAGGTAACGGTCAAATGCATACGAAGGATCGGGAGCCGATGGATCGGCATCATTTCCTTTATTGAACATCAGGTAGGAAGTCCAAAGCTCATTGGAGAATGTGTAGATGCCGCGGCCGCCATAGAACCAGTCCAGCTCACCGCCGAAGGCTGAATAGAGGTCTTTATACACCACAAGGTAACGGTAACCGGGCAGCAGCTCTTCTCCTTTTTTGGCGATCACGTCATAGATGCGGGTATCGGCCGCATTGTAGGTGCCGATATCTTCTGCGGCCCCCGGGCCGCGGAGGATCATGCCGCCGGAGTTATGGTAAGATTGGGCAGCGGCGATATTGGTATGTTTCATCACGAACTCCATCACGGCCCTGTTCTCGGGTATCGAGAAAGGATAACGGTAAGCGCCACCCTGTATATAATTGGGCTGCCATCCCCATCCCCAATCCCGGTTAGGGTCATACTCGAAGGTGTAACCATCTTCATTCACCAGTCCGTCCCCGTCATTGTCGATCCCTTCAGGCCCGAGCAATTCGTATTCACCTTTTTCTTCCGGTCCGGCCTGAATCATTTTGCGCGGATCGATGGGGTCTTGTTTCCACCTGCCATTCGGATTTTTCCGGCGCATCATCACGATATTGCCGTCACCGTCGAGGTCATCATAACCGTCCTCATCGACCAGTCCATCCCGGTCATTGTCTACCGGTATGAGCCCCGACCTCGGGGAATGTTGCGAATTCGCCTCATGGAAAAAATTATCGCGGGCATCGGGATTGATGGTAGGAACGATATAAAAGACCTTATCGGCCAGCAGTTCCTTGATGAAAAGCACATCGGCGAACGATTCGGTAAGATACCAGGCAGTGTACAGCGCGAACTCGGAGCCCTGCACTTCATTGGAGTGGATATTGCCATCGATATACATGGCAGGTTTGCGATTGGCATCGCCTTTTTTGAAATCGGTGATGGTGAGGCACCAGAGATCACGCCCTTTGAAAGACTTGCCGATCGATTCCAACTTGCAGAGATCGGGATGGGCTGCCGCGATCTTCTTACAGATCTCGGAAATACCTGCATGGTCGTAATATTTGTTCCAACTGATGGGTACTTTGGGATTGGGCGGGCTTCCGGCCGCTTTGAATATCTGTTCAGGTTTCTGGGCCTGCAGGGCGCCGGTGATGCTCAGGGAAAATAGAAAGAGAATATATTTTGTAATGCGTTTCATAATCGGGAGTTTTCAGGTCAACTACAAATTGATATCTGTTTTGATGGTTCCGGTGTTCGCGCAACCGGCTTCGATATTGATCTTGCCGCTGCCTTTGATCAGCCAGCTCAGGGTTTGTGTGGAATAGCCTTCGAGGGTATTGAGCGACTGGACCTTCCTTCCACCCACGACAGACTGACTGACTGTAGTGCTAACCCTTACCTGTATGCGCTTATTCCAGTAATTCCTGTCGCCCAGTTTGGAACTGGTGGCCAGCGCGCCTTTATTGATGATATCGGCAGTGACACGGGTGATACCTGCACCGAGTTTTTCGGTCTTTATATTTACGAATTCGAGGGTAGGCTGGTAGCCTGCGAGTGCTACCAGAAAGGCAGTGTGTTTTTGAACGATGCCTGGCACCAGGTTATAAGGTGGGTTGATGAGCACGAATGGATCGAGCCCGCCCACTTCCACTTTCTGGTTGGGGAAATCAGGATGCTGAATGGTTTTCCAGGGAGTGAAGGTATTGGTGATCCCTTGCTGTGCGGCCCACCGCAGGTAATTGGCCACAGGATCATCCAGCGTCAATGCTTTTTCCTTCTTGGCTGTGTCGGGCTTTGCTTTGGGTACCCACCAGCCGGGGGTGGAGAAGCTGTAGCGTCCATAATGATAATAGGCCCAGGAGAGCAGATCGCCGCCCGCCGGGGTAGTTTTGGGTGCATCTTTCTGGTTCACGATCTTATTATACAGCTCGGAGACCATGGCATTGGTCTTTGCATCCTGTTCGAGATAACCCGTAGGGATCTTCTGTGTGGCGGCAGCGGCATTGTACGTGAAAGGGGTAGAGAGGTTGTTATTAATGCTGAAGCTGACCACTGCGTAAATATTGAAGAGATCGTACAGGTTATCGAGCAGCGCCCGGATCTCAGGCTCGGAAACAGGGAACTCACCTGCGCCGGGCGTAAAGGAAGGATGTTTGAATGTAAAATTCCTGTTGAACCATACGCCGCCATCGCCATCCTCATTGAATTGGTCATCTTTGTCGTTATCGATCCCTTCGGAATAAAGAAGATAGGCGCCTTTTTCTCCTTTGGCAACATCTGCTTTCACTATCACGCGATCATCATCGGGATGCAATTTATAATCACCTACGGGCGAGCTGACCCTCATGAAAGTGATCTTGCCATTGCCGTCGAGGTCGTCGGGGGCATCTTCATTGATCTTTCCATCCCTGTCATCGTCTGTGGGGGTAGCGTTCCCCTGCCGTTCATATTTCAGTTTTCCGAAATATTGTTCGGTGGCATCCGGGCTCATATTGGGGAAAACGTAGAAGGTCGTTTTGTCGAGCAATTGACGGATACTGTCGGTATTGCTGCCTTTCAGCAAATTCTCCGCGAAACCGATGGCCAGTTCGGTACCGAGCAGGTGGTTGCCTTCCACGCCGCCGATGACCGCAATACCCGGTTTGGAGGCCGTATTGCCGGTGCCGATGGTGATCATCCAGATATCCTTGCTGCCGGCTGTGCGGGCAATGGAGCGGGAACTGGCGTACGATGAATAGGATTTCGATAGAGCCTGAACGCGGTTGGAGAGTTGCTGGTAATTGCTGTAATCAGTGGGTGCCTGTGCTGCCAGGAATAGGGGCAGGCTGCACAGCGCGAGCGCTGTCAGTCGTTTTCTCATGCAGTGATTTTTTAGAGGATAAATATAATCAATACTGGTTATTGCCGTGCAGGTTCAGTATCTGCGGTCGCAAATGGGTAAGTGTGGAAATATTATGGGGAAAATGCCGTCAGGGGATGGTGGCCGTTTCCGGCTGTAGCTTCAGGAGTTGCTCATGGAGTTGGAGTACCTGTGGTAGGAGGGGCTGTTGTTCATCGTTGATGATCACGTAATCGCATAACCGCATTTTGATCGATTCGTCGATCTGCTGGCGCATGCGTGCCTGTACTTCTTCGCGGGAGATATTGTCGCGTTTCATGGCGCGGAGGATACGCAGGGGAGTGGGGGCCGAAACGCCGATCACATAATGGAGCGAAGCTGCGGAGCCGCTTTCGAAGAGGAGGGCTGCTTCTTTGATGGTGTAAGGGCTGGATTGGCGGAGGGTCCACCGTTCTCCATCGCGGATGGTGGCCGGATGAACGAGGCTGTTGAGGAGGGCCAGTTTTTCCTGGTTGTTGAAAACGACGGAGGCCAGATAGGATCTGTTAAGCTGGCCATTGGCATAAGATTCCCGTCCGAAATGGGCCATGATCTGTTCTTTCAGTTCTTCATCTTCATTCATGATCCGTTTGGCTGCGTCGTCGGCATAGTAAACAGGAATGCCCAGCACTTCAAAGATCCGGGCCACGGTGCTTTTGCCGGAGCCTATACCGCCTGTGATGCCGATTCTCAGAACCATGATTTGTTTGATTTTAAAGATTGAGAGGAAATACCGTTGACTACCTGAGATACATCCTGAAAAAATAATTAATGACGCGATCCTGATCAATCAGCGAATTTTCCTCCCAATCCTTACAATCCATTAAATCCAGGTTCAGAAATTATTTCGCTGTTGTAGCAGCCGCCTTATTGATATTATTCGTCCATTCCATGGAAATGGCGCTTCTTTCGATCTTGATATAGCTGCCGGGACTGGTCTCCAGCATGATGGTGCCATCGTCATTCACTTTATTCACGGTACCGTGGATCCCTGCGATGGTCACGATCTTATCACCTTTCTGAAGTCCTTCCTGGAATTGCTTGGCTTGCTTGGCTTTTCTGGCCTGCGGCCTTATCATGAACAACCAGAATACCAGGATCATACCTCCCAGTAAAACCAATTGCAATGAGAAACCGCCGCCGCCTTGTGCCTGTAATAAAACAACTAATTGTGTCATTGTATTGAATTTGTAAAATTTTTATTGAGGGATTACTTCTACGTTGAACTCCAGTTTATGGAGTTGGGCGCCACGGGTATTGGCATCCACATCGATCGATTTATGGTTGATGCCGGCCCGCCCCTTGCTGTTGAAGGACGCCTTGATCTCGCCTTCGGCGCCCGGAGCGATAGGCTCCGTGGGCGTTTCAGCCACTGTGCAGCCGCAGCCAGGATGAACGCTGCGGATCACCAGCGGCCTGCTGCCTGTATTTTTGAAACGGAATAGGACTTCCACTGTCTGCCCTTCCCTGATCTTCCCGAGGTCTTTGGTGGAATCGATCCACTGGATATCGGTAAGTTCATTGGCATTGACCATCGGAGGCTGTTTATAGCCCTGCCCGTTATTGCAGGCGGCCATCAGGGCCGCGGTCATCAGGAGAAAGAATAGTGACTTCATCAGTACTATAATTTTTGCAAATCTAATCAATGCCGCCGTATCAGGATGGTTTGTTGGGCGCATTCGGTGAAAAAGCCACTTTATGCATTTTATTGTCGCGCACCAGGTCCTTATGAATATTATCCAGGATACCATTCACGAACTGACCGCTTTGCTGTGTACTGTATTCCTTGGCCAGGTCGATATATTCATTGATGGTGACTTTCGGCGGGATAGTCTCGAAATACAGGAATTCGCAAACGCCCATCCTCATCAGCAGCATATCGAGCACGGCGATCCGTTCGGGGTCCCAGTTCTTGAGCTTTGGCCTGATATACTCCAGGGCCACTTCTTTTTTATCGAGCGTGGTCTCCAGCAGACCTTTGGCAAACTGCCATTTCTCTTTGCCGAGCAGTTCCTGGAAATTGAACTGGGCGGGCTTGGAGAGGAAATTGAGGATGAGCTGGCTGAGCATATCGGCATCATCATCCCAGTTGGTGAAATGTTCTTCCACATAACTGGTGAACACTTCATTGGGCAACATCAGTTCAGTATAGATATATTCGAGGATGTCCTTTTCTTCTTTTTTATCCCTGCCCTGAATGGCAATGTATTGTTGGTATTTCTCCGTTTCAACGAGTTCCAGGTAGAGTTTGCGGACCAGTTCGGGGTTATCGATCGATTCCGGTTTGGTCTCTTTCACGGCCTGTTTCCAGGAGGGTGATTCGAGGATCTTCCAGAGGAGTTCATTACCGGCGATCTTGGTATTGACGCTCAGGTCCTCTTTGGTGGGCAGATGCTTGGAGGCCCGGTTGCGGGCGTCTATTTCGGCATACCGCGCGATGGCTGTCAGAAAATGGATCTGGTATATTAAAAGCTGCTGGGTCTGATCGAAATGTTTTTGAAGCAGCCTCACCGGGTCGGCCGCGGCTGTCCGCTTTCCTTCCCCTCCTTCGGCGAGCTGGCTTTCCACAGCATACAGGGTCTGCATGACTTTCACACGGATATTTCTTCTGCTGATCATTTTCTAAGAACTTGTTTTTAAGCGGGCAAAGCTAGTTTTTTTCGGTCACGGAGACAAGTTTTTGCCGGTCATGCAAAAATGACACCAGTCCCCCATGAAAAGGCCGGGCTTTCCACCACCTAACTGCCAGCATTTTAGGCCGTTGCTGAAAAAATGACCTTTCAACCGGATTGGTATGAAATTCGTTTACCTTTGCCGGCCTGCCTCCTGGCGGGACGGCCCAACTGTTTTAAACCCTGTTGGGACCAATCAATCACCAAAATCTAAAAAAGCATACAACTATGGCTAATTCAAAAAATGCTGCACAGAAGTTAAATGTTACCCCTTTGCACGACAGGGTAATAGTGAAACCCGCTAAAGCGGAAGAGAAAACTGCTGGTGGTATTATTATTCCCGATACTGCCAAAGAGAAACCTCAGCGCGGTACGGTAGTGGCTGCCGGCCCCGGCAAAAAAGACGAACCTGTAACTGTGAAGATCGGAGATACCGTTCTATATGGTAAATATTCCGGCACTGAGATCCAGATCGATGGTGATGATCTGCTGATCATGAGAGAGAGCGATATCCTCGCAATCGTATAAAGAAGTGAAGTATGAAGTCAGAAGTCAGAAGTATGAAGACTTCGGACCTCCGACATCAGACTTCAGATCTCCGACCTCCATTCTTTTACAAACTTTTCAAATCAATCATAATTATGGCAAAGCAATTGTTCTTCGATATCGAAGCACGTAATAAAATGAAGAAAGGGGTAGATACCCTGGCCAATGCAGTGAAAGTGACACTGGGTCCCAAAGGACGCAATGTGGTCTTAGAAAAAAAATTCGGCGCTCCTGCCGTTACTAAAGATGGGGTTACCGTTGCTAAAGAAATTGAACTGGAAGATCCCATCGAGAATATGGGTGCTCAAATGGTAAAGGAAGTAGCTTCCAAGACCGCCGATATTGCCGGTGATGGTACTACCACCGCTACCGTTCTCGCCCAGGCCATCATCTCCGAAGGCTTGAAGAATGTTGCCGCAGGCGCCAACCCGATGGACCTGAAACGCGGTATCGACAAAGCCGTTGCAAAGGTCGTGGAGAACCTCCGCAGCCAGTCGCAGGTGGTAGGTTCCGACAGCAAAAAGATCCAGCAGGTAGCTTCCATCTCCGCCAATAACGACGAAGCGATCGGCAAACTGATCGCCGAAGCGTTCAGCAAAGTAGGTAAAGAAGGTGTGATCACCGTTGAAGAAGCAAAGACCACCGAAACTACCGTTGAAGTAGTGGAAGGTATGCAGTTCGACCGTGGTTATATCTCCGCCTATTTCGTTACCAACAGCGAAAAAATGGAAGTGGAATTGCAGAATCCCTATATCCTGATCTACGATAAGAAGATCAGTGCCATGAAGGACATCCTGCAGATCCTGGAAAAAGTTGCCCAAACAGGCCGCCCGCTCCTGATCATTGCTGAAGACCTGGAAGGCGAAGCGCTCGCCACCCTGATCGTGAACAAACTCCGCGGCACTTTGAAAGTGGCTGCTGTAAAAGCTCCCGGCTTCGGCGACCGTCGCAAGGAAATGCTGCAGGACATCGCTATCCTCACCAAAGGTGTGGTGATCAGCGAAGAGCAGGGTTTCAAACTGGAGAATGCCGACCTCACTTATCTCGGACAGGCAGCCAGCGTTACCATCGACAAAGACAATACCACCGTCGTTGGCGGTAAAGGAAAGAAAGATGATATCCTCGCACGCGTTAACCAGATCAAAGCCCAGATCGAAGTAACTACTTCCGATTACGATAAAGAAAAATTACAGGAACGCCTCGCCAAACTGAGCGGTGGTGTTGCCGTACTGTATGTAGGTGCTGCCACTGAAGTGGAAATGAAAGAAAAGAAAGACCGCGTAGACGACGCATTGCACGCCACCCGCGCAGCAGTGGAAGAAGGTATCGTTCCCGGCGGTGGCGTGGCGTATATCCGCGCTATCGAAGGTCTCGACAAACTGAAAGTCGGTAATGAAGATGAGACCACCGGTGTGGCCATCGTTAAAAGAGCGCTCGAAGAGCCGATCCGCCAGATCGTTGCCAACAGCGGTATCGAAGGCAGCATCGTGGTACAGAAAGTGAAAGAAGGCAAAGCCGATTACGGTTTCAACGCCCGCACTGAAGTATATGAGAACCTCTTCAAAGCAGGTGTGATCGATCCTACCAAAGTAACCCGTATTGCACTGGAAAACGCCGCTTCTATTGCCGGTATGTTGCTGACCACAGAATGTGTGATCGCCGACAAACCCAAGAAAGAAGAACCCCATGTTCATGGTGGTGGCGCTCCTGGTATGGGCGGTATGGATTATTAAGAGGTACGAAGTCAGAAGTACGAAGAATGAAATACAGATCCCGCTTTGCATGCAGAGCGGGATTTTTTTTACCACGAAGGCACACAGGGATTGGGTTGATAAGTTGAATGGTTTACAGGTTTACAAGGGACCGCCGAATTTCAAGCTTCCCTTATCAACATTTCAACTTGTCAACCTTCCAACATCATTTCCTTCGTGCCTTCGTGGTAAAACTTGTTAACCTCCCCAAAATTTTGTAACTTTTGTTGCATGAAACAAGTCTACTGGTGCTTATTACTGGTGGCGCAAATGGCCTGGTCGCAGACCAATGAGGAGAACTCCGGCAAAAAGGAAGGCAATTACGAAGGAGTGGGAGGCAACCCTTACCTGTTCAAGGATTGGTCGGATGGTGTAGTGAAATTCTCCAACGGCCGTATCGTAAGCCAGTTCAGGATCAAATTCGATTGTTCTGCCAATCGGCTGCTTCTACAATATGAAGGTGCTTCATTCGCTGCTGAAGGAAATATCAAAGAATTCATCATCTATACACGCTCGGGGAAGAAAAAAGATTCCCTGGTCTTCCGGAAAGGATTTCCTTCCGTGGATCATTACAATCAGGAAACCTTTTACCAGGTGGTACTTCCCGGAAAAGCTACGCTGCTGCGCCTGTTCGCAAAAGCGGTAGTGGAAACAAAAGAACTGCTGTCCACTTCCTCACGCCGTTTTTTCGAAGATGACGAATTATTCTATTTGCTGAAAGATGGGGCGATGGTCAGCCTGCCCAATGACAAAGATTCCCTGTTACAGAAATTCCCTGATGAGGCCGGGCCATTGGCCGAATTTATCTCGTCTGCCCAGCTCAAACTGCGATCAGCCGATGACTTTATCCGTTTCGCAGAGAAGTACAACGAATTGCTGGCAGGAAAGGCCGTTAAACAATAAAGTTGGTAAGAGAACTTACCAACTTCATAACCTATCAACTTTTCAAACTGAAAGGGTTCATTTACGGGTATCTTTTTTACGGATCAAAACGGGTTGCAGAGATAAAAAGGAGTGCTTGTATTGACGGGCAGTCGCACAAAATGGTTGCATTCCCCCTGGATTATCACAGCTCCCTGATCCTGATATTCTTCCATCTTACCTTAATACCGCCCCCATCGTGGATCTGCAGGGCAATGAATCCATTGCCCGCCCCCACCTTGTCATCCTTCAATTGTATGATGGGGTGGCCGTTCAGCCAGGTATTCACTTCATCGCCATTCACTTTTATCCGCATCGTGTTCCACTGGCCTTCCTTCAGCCATTGCTCATCCTCCGGTTTCGGCTGGATCAGCCAACCCCGGCCATAAGATTCATAAATGCCGCCGGTATGCAGTCCTTTCGGTGCTACTTCCACCTGCCATCCGCTGATCTTCACCCCCTCGATCGAGGACCTGAAGAAAACACCGCTGTTGCCATTGGCCTCCTGCTTGAATTGTAGGGTCAGCTCGAAATTTTTGTAGGCTTTATCGGTAGAAAGGTAGCCGTACTTTTTATCGGGGCCACTTTCGCAGATCAGTTCACCATTCTCTACGTACCATTTTTCAGTGCCGTGGGTAGTCCAGCCTGCCAGGTCTTTTCCATTGAAGATACTTTTCATTCGCTGGGCATTGCTTTCAAAAGAGATGGCCAGCAGGAGCAGGAAAAAAAGTTGTTTCACGTTGAAGTGTTTTTGTGAAAGTAAGATAGTATATTTCAGTGGAAACAAACCGAGCTAACTATGAAGCGCTTCGCTGTCGATGCCAATATTGCCGTTGCGAAAACTTTACATACCGATTTTTATACCGATCCTGCGCTCTATGAACTCTCCAAAGAAAAAATTTTCACTCCTTCCTGGCAATTCATTGGTGATACGAGCCTGGCGAAAGAAGCCGGTGAATGTTTTCCTTTCACTTTCCTGGATGGTTACCTCGATGAACCGCTGGTGCTAACCCGCGATAAAGCAGGTACATTGCACTGCCTCAGTAATGTATGTACGCACCGGGGCGCCATCGTGGTGCAGGAGCCCTGCAAGGTCTCCAACCTGCGCTGCCGCTATCATGGAAGGTTATTCAAGCTGGATGGCGCTTTTCATTCCATGCCCGAGTTCAAAGAAGTGAAAGATTTTCCAACCAAAGACGATGACCTTACCCATCTTCCATTGTTCCAGTGGGGCCCCTGGCTTTTTGCTTCCCTCGACCGCAACTCCGATCCTGCGCCCTATCTGCAGGATATGATCGACCGGGTAGGATGGCTTCCCGTGAATGAATTCAAACCCCGCCCCGATCTGTCGAAAGACTATATGGTGCAGGCGCATTGGGCATTGTATTGCGAAAATTATCTCGAAGGATTCCATATCCCCTTTGTACATGCGGGCCTCAATGCCGTAATCGATTTCGGGAACTATACCACCGAACTGTTCAGGTATTCCAACCTTCAACTGGGCATTGCGAAAGACGATGAGGATTGTTTCGACCTGCCGCCATCATCCCCCGATCATGGCAAGAAAGTGGCTGCCTATTATTTTTTCGTATTCCCGAATATGATGTTCAATTTTTATCCGTGGGGACTGAGCGTTAACATCGTGCAGCCGTATTCACAGAGTAAGTGCAAAGTATCATTCAGGACCTATGTGTGGAAAGAAGATAAATACAATACCGGCGCAGGCTCCGACCTCAACACCGTTGAGATGGAAGATGAGGAAGTTGTGGAAGCTGTGCAGAAAGGAGTACGCTCACGTTTTTATCAGCATGGCAGGTATTCTGTCACCAGGGAGCAGGGCACCCATCATTTTCACCGCATCGTTTCTTCTTTTATTTAAATGGTGGTCGCCCGTTATTTGTGGAACGACAAACAACCGACGACAAACCACAAACTTTTTTGAAGCATGCCTAATAAAACCCTGGGCTTCTGGTCTGCCACTTCCATTGTTGTGGGGAGCATCATCGGATCGGGTGTATTCATGAAACCTGCAACCATGGCGGCCCAGCTCGGCTCACCGGTTTGGCTTGCCATCATCTGGATCATTGCCGGGATCTTTTCACTCTTCGGCGCGCTTATCTATGCGGAGGTCGGCGCCATGCTCCCGAAAACAGGCGGGCTCTATGTTTATTTCCGTTATATGTTCGGCGATTTCGTGGCCTTCCTCTATGGATGGGCAGGTTTCGCTGTGATCAATTCCGCCTCTGTATCAGCCATCGCATTCGTGTGTGCCCAGTATGCAGATTATTTCCTGCACCTTCCCCGGCTGAGTGCAGCAGCAGAACGATCATGGGTATGGCATATCCCTTTGCTCGGTAACCTGTATCCCTTGCAGAACCTGGGTGTGAAGGCATTGGCCATCGTGTTGATACTGGTACTTACATTTGTGAATTATCTCAGCGTTAGGGCCAGCAGTGCGGTGCAGGTAGTATCGACCTTTATCAAAGTGTTGGTGATCGCCATGCTCGTATTCGGCATCTTCTGTTCAGGCAACGGCTCTTTCAGCCATTTCGTTTCGCCCGGCGTCCATCCCAAACATGGATGGGAGCTGATAGGCGGCATCGCGGCGGCGCTTACCGGGGCTTTTATGGCTTATGACGGATGGGTGAATGTAACTTTTGTAGGCGGTGAGATCAAATCACCGCAGCGCAATATTCCCAGGAGCCTGCTCACCGGCCTTATTGCCTGTATCATCGTATACCTGCTCGTGAACCAGGCCTATCTCTATGCGATGCCGGTGGATGCCATGGCCGCCTCTCCACTGGTGGCCTCCGATGCCATTGCCATTGCCCTGGGCAAAACCAGCGGCGCTATCGTTGCCGGAATGATCGTGATCTGCGCCTTCGGCGCTGTCAATGGCAATACACTGTCCATTGCCCGTGTCACTTATGCGATGGGGAAAGACAGGCTGTTCTTTGCCTGGACGGGAAAGGAACATCCCCGCTTCCATACCCCAGGCAATGCCTTATGGTTACATGGCGTATGGGCATCACTGTTAGTGATCAGCGGCTCTTTCGATATGCTGGCCGATATGTTCACTTTTATTGCCTGGATCGCTTACCTGTTCGGTGCGATCGGGATATTTATGCTGCGAAAGAAAATGCCCGGTCAGCCCCGCCCGTATAAGGTATGGGGTTATCCTGTAGTGCCGGCTGTTTTTATAGCTTTCGCTGCTTTCTATGTTGTGAGCACCATCTGGAATGATATCAACAGGTATATTACCGGGGAAGCGCCTGTGGTGAATTCGGTACTGGGACTGGCGATCACGGCACTGGGTGTGCCGCTCTATCTCTATTTCAGGAAGAAAAGAAGTAGGAAGTCGGAGGTCTGAGGTCGGAAATCGCCGTAAGCGCAGCGTCTTTGAGTATTGGAGTTTTCAGACTTCTGACGTCCGACCTCATACTACCTTTATTGAGCTATCGTGACCTTGATGGGCTTGCCGCCGTAATACCAGGCATTGAGTGAATCCTTGATGCGGGTGGTATCGGCCGGTGTGGCAGCCAGGTTCACGTAGATCGTGAATGCCAGCGAATCTTTCGTCTCCATCTGGATGCGTGGGCTAAGCTCCTTTACGAAAGCATATCGTTTCAATGCCCGCGCTTTTCTATCGGTATTCTCGAATATGAATTTGTAGGCGCCGGGTGGCGTGCCGGGAACAGGAGCGATAGCCTGCCTGGCAGCGCTATCCGGTGCATTGCTCAAATGAGCGGCAGTATCTTTGTGTTGCGCCGGTGTATCATTGTGAACCACAACAGTGCCCTCTGTTGATGTTTCTGTATTCTTGTGATACAGACTATAACCGCCCCAGAGAATGATGGCCAGCCCGATCACGACCATTGTTCCGATGAGCAGGGCCCTGCGTTGGTTATTGTGCACAGTATGCCTTTGCTGACTTTCATCATAGGTGAGTTTGCGACGGGGATGTTTCTCCGTGTCCTTCTCTTCATGCAGTGATTCAAGCCTTTCGATCATCGGTTCCCCTGGCGTAAATTCGAAAATGCCCGATTTGTTTTTTTGCAATGAGCCGATCCCTTCTATGTGGAAAGGCTTGCCGATATTGAGCAGTAGCTTGCCATCGGCCAGGTAGGAATCGAGATCGGATTCTGCAAGTGGCCTGATTTTACCGGTCTGTGCGCGGATATACTCGATCAATGCCTCATCAGGTTTCTGAACAGGCTTCTGTGTGAATTGTATATACTTCAGGAATTCCCGGAAATTTTTGTCGGTTACATCGGGCACTGTCACAGCGGGGTCGAGGTGAAAAACTCCAATACCGGGCAGACTGATTTCCCTGTGTTGGTAGAAGTATTTCGCTAACAGGACAGATAGTTTCAAGATATAATGGATTTTGACACAAGTTAATCATAAATTGTTGGTAAGCAAACAAAGTCAACCTCAATGAGCGTAATTTTGCAGTTATATTAATCAAAAAAATCAGATGATATTTCTCTAAAAATCGATCATGACTGAAAAAGAGGAACAATTCATGCAATATTGGGCAGCGAATCGTGAGCGGGAAAAAAAATGGCAGCATCAACTGCTCGTAGGCATACCAATCGGCCTCCTGTTTTCGTTACCGATAGTGGTGATCCAGATCACCGGGAAGTACTGGTATGTTCGCGCCGATATGGTGGCCAATACCATGCTGAACCCTTACCTGCTGGTCTCAGCCATATTTATCATCGCGGTATTCGTGGCTGTTTTTTACAAGCGATTCCAGTGGGACCAGCGGGAGCAACATTATCGTGAGTTGAAAGCCAAAGCAGAGCGCGAATCCCGCTCCGGCAACACTGTGCAGCAATAACCTGTATCCCACTGTCTACCCTGTACTGCTCAAAACCAAAATACACCCCATGCGGAAAATCGCTCTGTGTTTGTTGTGCATCGCTTACCTGTCGGGCGGCTGCTTCAAGAAAGAAAATGACTGTGCTCCCAGGAATATCGTAGCGCCTGCCCCCGAAGTGATGGCCGTAGCAGATTATCTCAACGGGCAGGGCATCAATGCCACCGCACATGCCAGCGGACTTTTCTACTCGGTGTTACAGGATGGAACAGGCACTATTCCCAATATTTGCTCCGATGTACGGGTAGGTTTCCGGGGCACCCTCAGGGATGGGACCGTTTTCGAGCAGAACAATGACGTGGTGCTGAACCTGAAGTTCACCATCGAATCCTGGCGGATCGCGTTACCCATGTTCAAGGCAGGGGCCAAAATACGATTGTTCGTGCCTCCCACGCTCGGTTATGGCAGCGCCGGCAAGAAAGATGCTTCCACCAATACCTTCCTTGTTCCCCCCAATACCCCTGTTATCATTTATGATATTACGCTCTATGAAGTGAAGTGAGGATGCCGTAATTTTGTATCAAATCATTGTCAGTTGCCACACGAATCCATTTCCGTATTCGACATATTCAAAATAGGTGTTGGCCCTTCCAGTTCGCATACCCTCGGTCCCTGGAGAGCAGCCCAACGTTTTCTCCAAACGCTCGAATCCAATGGCCGTTTGTTCGATGTAACGGCTGTCCGCGTATTGCTGTATGGCTCGCTGGCCAAGACCGGCAAAGGCCATGGTACCGATATTGCCGTTCAACTCGGATTGAGTGGTGATGATCCGGTAACCTTCGATGTACACGAGATCCAACCCAAAATGCGCGATATCGCGGAAATGAAGAAGCTGGTCCTGCATGGAAAGCATGAGATCGATTTCGATCCTGCCGAAGATATCGACTTCCTCATGACGGAATCCCTGCCTTTTCATCCCAATGCCCTCACATTCCTCGCCAGTTTCAGCAATGGCGAATCGATCGCCGAAACATTCTATTCCGTTGGTGGTGGCTTTGTCACCAAGGAAGGTGAAAAGGCTGCCGGCGGTGCTGCCGTGGAATTACCCTTTCCCATCGATAAAGCAGACGACCTGCTGCACTGGTGCCGCAAAACGGGGCTCAGCATCAGTGAAGTGGTGATGGAAAATGAAAATAGCTGGCGGCCTGAAAGTGAAACACGCGCAGGCACGCTCAGGATCTGGCAGGTGATGAGGGAATGTATTTACAGGGGATGCCATACGCAAGGCATACTGCCTGGCGGACTGAATGTGAAGCGCCGCGCTGCCGACCTCAACAAGAAATTACTGGCCGGCAGGACCTACCACGATTACGATTCCTGGATCGATGCCATCCGTGCCGGAGGTAACGATTTCAAATATACGCTCGACTGGGTAAGCTGCTTCGCGCTTGCCGTGAATGAAGAGAATGCTTCTTTTGGCAGGGTGGTCACAGCGCCCACGAATGGCGCTGCCGGCGTGATCCCGGCCGTGTTACAATATTTCATGGCTTTCTGCGATGGACATGACAACGACGATAAGGTCATGAGCTTCATGCTCACTGCCGCCGAGATCGGCAGCATTTTCAAGAAAGGCGCTACCATATCTGCGGCTATGGGTGGCTGCCAGGCAGAGATCGGTGTGTCTTCCGCCATGGCCGCCGCCGGGCTTACAGAAGCGATGGGCGGCTCACAGCGGCAGTCGATGATGGCCTCGGAGATCGCCATGGAGCATCACCTCGGACTTACCTGCGATCCCATTGCCGGCCTTGTCCAGATCCCCTGCATCGAACGCAATACCATGGGGGCTATCAAAGCCATTACAGCTTCTCAACTGGCCCTTCAAAGCACACCTGATTTCGCCCGCGTTTCACTCGACGGTGTGATCAGGACCATGTGGGATACTGCCCGTGATATGAGCTTCAAATACAAAGAGACTGCTGAAGGTGGACTGGCGGTTCACATCCCGATCAGTTTGAGTGAGTGCTGAGAGGATGAATGAATTAGTTGGCAATTGGCAGTAGGCAGTCGGGTATACCCTGAGAATGCAATTTCCATTTAGTTACGCTGTTTCCTAACTGCAAACTGCAAACTGCAAACTGCCAACTGCCAATTTCAAACACATGACAACTCGTGACTTTAGAAGCATCAGCCCATCGGCAGTGACCTTGCTGATGATGAAATCATTGACGGATATCCCATTTGCCAAAGATGCCGCTTCTCTTATCTGGAACGAAGAAGAAAGGGAACGCATATTGCAGGAACGCCGTTCGAACACTTTTATCTTACGCACTCTTCATTTCGAGAACCGGTACAAAACGGTGGACCAATTACTGGAAACCGTCAACCCTTCGAATATCCTGGAATTGAGCTCCGGGTTTTCCTGCCGTGGCCTGGCTTTCGCCCGCTACCGCCCTGTCGTATACATAGATACTGACCTGCCTGAATCATCGGCCAATAAAAAAGAACTGGTGAACAGGCTGATAGAAGCTCAGGCCATTGCCTTCAAAGGCGAACTGCATATCCTGCCACTGAATGCCCTCGATGAAGAACAGTTCAGGGCGATCATGGAGATTTTTCCTCCAGGGCCGGTCACTATCGTGAATGAAGGATTGTTGGTGTACCTGGATGAACAGGAGAAACGGAAATTATGTGGCATCATTCACCGGGTACTGCATGAAAGAGGTGGTTGCTGGATCACGGGCGATGTATATATCCGTGATCCCAAACGCGAAAGCATAACCGATGGCAGTGATCTGTTGGAAGAACGATGGTCGGCTTTTCTCAGGGAACATAAAGTGGAGGAAAATAAATTTGCGACTTATGAAGAAGCCAGTAACTTCTTTGCCAGTTGTGGGTTCAGGGTGAGCCGGAAAGCGGAAGTGAAAGTGAAGGAACTGAGCGCCATGCGCTTCCTGCCTGAAACAGTAACGGAGGAAACGGTGAAGCACTGGGTCCGCAATCAGCAAACGTGGATGCTGGAGGCTGTATAATAGATCAGTTCAGCAGAGGATTCGATTCGATCTCTTTGATATCGATGTTGGAATAATCTCTCAACACATGGTACAAGGTATCCCGCTCTACCGGTTTGCGTTTAACCTGTTTGATCAGTGTTACCAGTTGGGCTGTGCTCATGGCAGGTGTTTGTTCTTCGGAACCGGCCATGGAATAGATCTTCGTGGAATCGTCGATGGTGCCGTCGATATCGTTCACACCGAAAGATAAAGTAAGCTGCGCACTCTGCCTGCCGAGCATGGGCCAGTAGGCTTTGAGATGCGGGAAATTGTCCATGTACAACCTGGCCACTGCGTACATGCGCATATCTTCCACGATGGTGGATTCCTGCACATGGCTCATTTCATTGTCCTTATTGCGGAATTTAAGCGGGATGAAAGTATTGAAGCCTCCTGTTTTATCCTGTAACTGGCGCAGGCGATCCATGTGGTCGATCCGGTGGCGGTACTCTTCTATATGTCCATAGAGCATGGTGGCATTGCTGTGCATACCCAGCTTATGCGCTGTTTCGTGGATGAGGAGCCAGCCTGCTGCATCAACTTTGTCGGCGCAGATCTGTTCGCGGATCTCGGGATCGAAGATCTCGGCGCCACCACCGGGAAGTGAATCCAGTCCAGCCTCATGAAGATAGGCCATACCTTCTTCCACACTGAGCTTTGCTTTGCGGAACATATAATCCAGCTCTACAGGTGTGAAGCCTTTGATATGCAGTTCGGGCCTGTGCGTTTTGATCTTGCGTAAGAGGTCTGCAAAAAATTCAAGGGTCAGCTTGGGATGTACGCCGCCAACGATGTGCACTTCGGTCACCGGTTTACCATCATATCCTTTCACGATGTTGAGCATCTGGTCGGCCGTCAGTTCCCACCCTTCTTCGCGGTGTGCATAGAGGCGGGAATAAGAGCAGAACTTACAGGAGAACACACAGATATTGGTAGGTTCGATATGAAAATTTCGGTTGAAATAAGTAGTGTCGCCATGAAGACGCTCCCGAACAAAATTAGCGAGCGCGCCGAGAAAGGGGAGGCCGGCTTTTTCAAACAGGGCGATACCTTCTTCTGGTGTGATGCGTTCTGCGCGCATGATCTTGCCGGCGATGGGTTTCAGTACCGGATCTTTTTCTGATGCGATGATCTGTTCAACGGAGTTGTTCATACTTGACAGCCTTTTATGATAGGGACACAAAGATACGTCTGAACTGGGATTTTTGGGATGTATGGGATATGTGGGATAAACCCGAAACTTTTGATCTATCCCATCAATCCCATACATCCCAAAAATCCCAGTTCAGACTACATTAAAGCCCCCGCAATACAACCACACATCAAACAGGCTATGGTGCCGCCTATCAGGGCTTTGACACCCAGTTCCGTGAGGTTCCTTCGCTGATTGGGGGCCAGTTGGCTGATACCGCCGATCTGGATACCGATACTGGCAAAATTGGCGAAACCGCAAAGGGCATAAGTAGTGATGAGAATAGATTTCGGATCGGAAATAACGCCTGCATCTTTCATGTGGCCGAACGACATATAAGCCACGAACTCGTTCAGGATGGTTTTCTCTCCCAATAGCTGTCCTACCTGCACCATTTCATTACTGTTCACCCCGATCATCCAGGCCACCGGGGAGAACACATATCCCAGTATCATCTGAAGCGAGAGCGAATCGTAGCGGCCTCCTGTTATCCGCGCAATATCATCGTTGATGCTCAACCAATAGCCGACAGAGCCGAGTATCCAGTTACAGAAATACATCAGTGCCGTGAACACGATCAGCATGGCGCCCACGTTCACAGCGAGTTTCAGACCATCGGTAGTGCCGAGGGAAATGGCGTCGAGAAAGTTGTCGCCGATCTTTTCTTTGGGCACTCTCAGTTCCTTTACAAATTCTTCTGTTTGCGGAAAAAGGATCTTGGAGATCACGATGGCCGCCGGTGCGCTCATGATCGACTGGCTCAGCATGTGCAAGGCAAAATATTGTTTCTGGGCAGGATCACTGCCTCCGAGAAAACCCACATAGGCGGCCAGTACGCTGCCTGCGGTATTGGCGAAGCCGCCCACCATGATACACATGATCTCGGAGCGGGTCATTTTATCGAGAAAGGGGCGGATCATCAACGGCGCTTCTGTTTGTCCGAGGAAAATATTGGCGGCCGTCGAAACACTTTCAGGCCCCGAAACGCCTAACTTTTTCAACAGCCAGGCGAACACGTACACGATCTTTTGCAGAACGCCCAGGTAATAGAACATGGCGGAAAGCGCAGCGAAAAAGATGATATTGGGAAGTACCTGGATGGCGAAAACATAGCCCCAGGCTTCCTTGTCGTTGGCCAGGTTCTGGAACATGAACTCGATACCCTTGTGGCCTATGTTGATCAGCTCCACGAACTTCTCCGACAACCAGGTGAAAACGATCTTGATGATGTTTATTTTCAGCACGCCGAGCGCGAAACAGACCTGCGCTACAATACCTATGATCACCAGCTTCCAGTTGATGGCCTTTCTATTATTGCTCAATAAATAACAAACGAAAATGAGAAAGAACATGCCTAGCAGACCGCGGAGAATGTTTTCGAGAACTGGGCTCATGCAGTTTGGTTTAGTTGAGAGTAGATTTTAAAAGACCTGGCAATATAAGTATAAATCGTAATTGGTGAGAATATTAACAAGAGAGCAACAAAAAAAAAGGGTGCCTCATACTTTTGAGACACCCTCTTCTTTTTTATTAGAGCCGTTCATGTAAACAGGGCGCGCCTTCTACCAATAAAAAATTGTATTCTTGCTTTTCAAGGCCCCTATGGATAGTAGCGTACAATACTCCGATAAAGAATTGCTCCGGCGGATCGCAGCGGGAGAAGAACAGGCATTTACCGTTCTCTTTTGGCGGTACAAAGACCTGATCTATTCCACCGGCCTCCGACTTACCGGTTCCGTTACTGAAGCAGAAGAGATAGTTCAGGATGTATTCGTGAAACTATGGACTAAACGGCTGGATATGCCGGATATCACCAGCCTGGAAGGGTATCTCTTCATGATGGCCCGGAATTATACCTACAACAGCCTGCAGCGCACGGTCAGGGCCATTGCAACCGGCGGCGTCATCCCGGAAGAACGGGATGTGCATGAGGCAGCGGCCGACGCCCTCCTCGAAGAAAAAGAATTGAATGAGTTCCTGCACCAGGCCATTCATCAACTTCCCCCGCAACAGCAGAAAGTATATAAACTCATCAAACAGAATGGGCTTACCAAGCAGGAAGTGGCCGACAGGCTGGGCATTTCAGTGCATACCACCAAATCACATTTTGATGCAGCAGTAAGAGCTATCCGTGCCTTTATCACCGCGCGGATAGAGCTTAGTCTCCTTATTCTATGGCTGGCTGAAAAAAAGATTTAGCCGGCACTCACCAGTTTGATCTCTTGCAATTGTCTTTATACCCAACGACGATGATCTCATTATGAATGAACGGTTACATTATTTGCTTCAACAACTGTATGAGAACAGGATAAGTTCTGCTGAGCGGGAAGAATTATACCTGTTGATACAGGATCCGGAGCAGGCTTCAGTTATCAAAGATCTGATACAGCAGACCTACAAGGCGCCTGCATTACATCAGTTGCCGGAGCAGCGTTCCCATGAGATCCTCCAGGCTATTTTCCAGGCAGACGCCATAAAAGAAGAGCCGGTTGTAAGGTGCATGCCACGCCGTAACTGGTATCGCGTGGCGGCAGCTGCCGTATTGATCCTCGGGGCCACTACCTGGTTCTTCCTGCAAAAAGGAGGAGAAGATAAGCAGCCGGTCACCGCCCAACAGGTAGCTGATATTGCTGCCGGAAAAGAAGGCGCCATCCTGACCCTTGATGATGGAAGGCAAGTAGTGCTGGACAATATCCAGGAAGGGATTGTGGCGAAGGAAGGCGGAGCCACCGCCACTGTTGTGAATGGCAGTTTGCAATACAAGGGCAATGCCGGTTCAACAATGTACAATACCATGCGTACACCCAAAGGCAGACAGTATAAACTCAGTTTACCAGATGGTTCCAAAGTATGGCTCAATGCCGCCAGTTCCATCCGCTTTCCTGTTGCCTTCAATACACATGAAAGAAAGGTGGAAATAACGGGAGAAGTGTACCTGGAAGTGGTGCCTAAAGCAAAGCAACCATTTGTGGTGAATATTGACCAGCGCGTGCAGGTGGAAGTGCTGGGTACCTCCTTCAATGTGAATGCGTATGAAAATGAAAACAGCATCATCACTACCCTGATCGATGGAGCAGTGCGGGTGAAGAATAAAGAAAATGAAACTAAAATCTTATCGCCCGGGCAACAGGCGGCCATCGCAAAAACAATCACTGTTTCCAGTGCCAATATCGAAGGGGCTACTGCCTGGATGAATGGCAGCTTCTATTTCACACACACCAACTTCAGTGAAGTGATGCGCCAGATAGAAAGATGGTATGATGTGGAAGTGGTGTATGAGAAGGGAGTGCCCGATATACAATTGTTCGGAGGTGTGAAAAGGAACCTGAGCCTGGAAGGCATTATCAGGGGCCTGCGCGATATGGGTGTGAACCTCCGGCTTGAAGAAGGCAGAAAACTGATAGTGACTGCACAGTAAATATAATTGCACCTAAGGTTAGCACTCTATAATCATTGACCTTTCCTTCCGCATCCTGCGGGTTTCAATAGACCTTTCCTGCTTGTCCCATAAAACAAAACCGCCACGGCTTAGGACCCGTGACGACAATGTTTGGGTTGAATCAAATGCGTCCGGCAATTAATTAACCAAAACAAGTCCAGCTATTGCTGGCGGAACAAATTTATGTCAAAAACTGCTACCAGTAGCCGTGGCATACCATCCGTATGGATGCCGGGAAAGGAACAACTACGGTTATGGGCTCCAATGCTTAGGTTTATGAAACTGCTTTCATTGCTTCTTTTCATCGTTTGTATGACTGTTGCCGCGCAGCCCAAAGCGCAGACAGTTTCGCTTTCGCTCAACAATGCATCATTGCTGGAAGTGTTTTCTGCTGTCAAAAAACAAACAGGTTTTGAAGTGGCCGGCAATCTGTCTATCCTGAAAAAGACGCATCCGGTGACCGTCTCGGTAAAGAATATGCCGCTGGAAGAATTCCTGCAAATGCTGTTGCGTGATCAGCCCCTGACCTATCGCCTCGATGGACAGAATATTTTCCTGGTAGAAAGACCAGTCAACAAACAAAAGGAAATCCAGGAATTGTTAACTCCACCTGCAACTGATCTTGTTGGCCGGCTATTATCCATTGCTACCGGCGAGCCTGTCATCTCTGCCTCCATACAGGTGAAAGGCGAAAAGAAAGGCGTGAGTACAGACAAGTCGGGCCGGTTCTCCATGCCAGGTATTCCAGATGATGCGATACTGGTGATAACATCCATCGGTTTTCAAAAGCTGGAATTATCTGTTGCCAAACTTCGATCCATGACCGATGGCAGCTCCTATAGCGAAGGGAGGAACCTGGTGCGCAAGACCGGTCAGGAATATATCTTTTTTCTGAGTGTAGCTGATGTGGTGCTGGAAGAAACGGTGATAACGGCCTATGGAAAAACAACCAAAAGACTGGTGACAGGCAATATCAGCACCGTGAAAGGGGAAGATATTCAACGCCAACCTGTGATGACTGTGCTGGAAGCCCTGGTAGGACGGGTGCCCGGAATGGTGGTGACCCAGACCTCTGGCAACGGAGCAGCGCCTGTGAATGTAGTGATCCGCGGAAGGAACACCATCAACCCCAATGGTTTTACTGACCCTCTCTATGTGATAGATGGCGTACCCCTCACCTTTCTGCCAGCTACTCTTTCCACTTCATTGGCCTCAGCAAACCCGGGAGCAGTACAAGCGGGTCTTTCCCTGACCAATGGAGAAAATCCCCTGCTCAGTATCAATCCGATGGATATAGAGCGTGTTGATGTGCTGAAAGATGCCGATGCAACCGCCATCTATGGATCGAGGGGCGCCAATGGCGTGATACTGATCACTACCAAAAAGGCCAAAACGGGCCTTACCAGTTTCAATATCCGCATTTCTAATGGCACCAAGTTCAATCAGCGCTATCCCAAGATGCTGAATACACAGGAGTACCTGGCTATCCGGAGGGAAGCGCTCAGAAATGATGGCATTGCTGCTGATGTTTACAGTGCTCCCGACCTGGTACTTTGGGATCAAAACAAATACACAGACTGGCAAAGACAACTGATTGGAGTGGGCAATACCCTGGACATGAATATGAGTGTGGGAGGCGGTACACCGCAAACCAGCTACAATCTCTCCGGGGGGTATGGCACCACAAAAGAGATCATGAACAATGGCGGGAAGAATCAGCGCGGTACTTTGAGAACTACTGTGAGTCACAGTGGTGTGAACCAGAAATTCAAGCTGAATTTCGGTAACAATATTGCCTTCACCAATGTAAAGGCCAGCCCTCCGGGTGATCTGAATACTATTCCACCCAACGCTCCGGATATCTACAACGAGAAAGGAGAATTCAACTTCATTCCTTACCGGGGAAGAACTACCAGCCTTTTCCCTTTTAGCGGACTTAAGATAACCAGCGAGAGCAAGACCTATGCCATGCAAACCAATCTCAACCTGAGCTTCCAGCCCGTGAAAGGTCTTGTGCTCTCCACGGCAGGTGGTTTCAACCTCTCGCATAACGAGAATATTTATATCTTCCCCAAAGCTGCGAAGGATACTTTTTATTCAAGCTTCCCCGGCGCTTATTATGGGCGATCCACGCAGACTGAATTCAATATAGAACCACAGATAGCATACAATACCAATATCGGGAAAGGCAATTTCTCTGTTCAGCTTATCGGAACCTACCAAAGTATCACCACGCGTGCAGAGACCATTCAGGGAAGCAATTATTCCAATGATGCCCTGATGAAGAGCTATAACAATGCCGGTACCAAAACCATCAGTGAGGGATATAAGCAATACAAATACGCATCAACGGCTGCTATCCTGAAATATGTTTGGGATAACAAGTATGTATTGAACCTGAATGCGAAAAGGGATGGCTCTTCAAGGTTTGGACCGGGTAGGCAATTCGGGAATTTCGCTTCCGCAGGAGCGGCCTGGATCGCCTCCGATGAAGCATGGATGCAGGAGATCCTGCCATCCTGGGTCAGCTTTGTAAAATTCAGGGGAAGTGTGGGCACCACTGGTAGTGATCAGATCGGGGACTATGAGTATTTATCACGATGGGGTACCGGAATATCAGCCCTGAGCCCGGTGTCGCTCCTGAAGTATAATGGTATGGATGCTTTCAATGTATTGAGCCCGCTGAACCAGGAATTCCAATGGGAGAGCACCTGGAAGTCGGAACTGGCAGCCAACCTTGCTTTCTTAGATAACAGGCTTTCAGTGGATATATCCGTGTACAGGAATATTGCCAGCAACCAATTGACACAGGTGTCTACGCCACTCTACACGGGATTCGATTTTACAACGATGAACTGGCAGGCAAAGATTGCCAATACCGGGGTGGAGCTGGAATTGAGAGCTGATCTGATCCAAAAAAAGAATATGAATCTCTCCATGAATTTCATGATCAGCAGGAATAAGAATCGACTGGTGGACTTTCCCGGCATCGAGAATTCGCAATACAAGAACAACCTGAAAGTGGGACAGTCGCTCAATTCTGAATATCTGCTCCACTATACCGGAATAGATCCGATGACCGGCGCTTATACTTTTGAAGATCGCAACAAGGATGGGATAGTTAATGCTCCTGTCACCCTCATCCCTGTTCAGGACAATGATGACCGGTATGTTGTGATTGACAGAACAGAGAAATACACGGGTAGCATGGGACTGAATTTCGGGTACAAGAATTTCTCACTCTATACCACTTTCGTTTTCGTGAACAGGGTGCGCCTGGATCCTTACCTGAATGCCATTGTAGGAGGCATGTACAATATGTCGCTTCCTGCAGAGAGGCTCACCGATCACTGGAGGAATCCGGGGGATATTGCAAAGTATCCCAGGTACACAACCGTTGGAACCAATATCAACATTACCCAGTACATCAGGTCCGATGCCAAATATGTGAATGGGTCCTATATGCGCATGGGCAACCTGAGCCTTGCATACAGGCTCCCGCAGAACTGGTGCAAAAAAGCAGGTTTGAAGGGTGTTACGCTCGGTGTGAACAGTAATAATCTTTTCACCATAACCTCCTACAAAGGACTTGATCCCGAAGTGGCGAACGCCTTCAACGGAACCCCCATACCCAGGACCATCACTGCCAATATTCAATTCACCTTCTAAACCCTGCTTATGCGTAAACATGCTGCCATACAATTCTGTCTCAGCCTGGTGTCTGCAGTGCTTCTGCTGAGCAGCTGCAAAAAATTACTGGAAATAGATCCTCCCCTCTCCTCCATTACTACCGATGAAATGTTTGCCAATAACAGGCAGGCGGAATTTGCCATTTCAGGTATTTATTCCAAAATGATCAATGGAGCAACAGGCCCCGGATCTGTATACGCAGCGGAATCTTATTTCGCAGCAGGACTTACCACCATTGCCGCTGGCCTCTCTTCAGATGAGCTGGTATTGCCTGCAACCTTCAATGCCTATGACCTGGCTGTTGCCCAGAATAAACTCACTACAACCTTATCCCGAAAGCCTGACGCCATCTGGAATACAGCTTACCGGATCGTGTTTGACGCCACTGCCGTTATTGAAGGGATCGAAGCATCCACGTCTACAGAACTGGTGAAGAGTGTACGGGATCAGCTTACCGGTGAGGCCCTGGCCCTGAGAGCCTTCAGCTATTTCCATCTCGTGAATTTCTTTGGTGATTGTCCACTTGTACTGAGCTCCGATTCAAAGAAGAACCTGGCGCTTTCAAGGTCTCCGGTATCAAAAGTATATGAGCAGATCATTGCTGACCTGGTGAAGGCACGTTCACTTTTAAGCAGCGACTTCTCCTTCGGCAATAATGAAAAAGTGCGGGTGAACAAATGGTTTGCAGAAGCGCTTCTGGCGCGGGTGTACCTGTACACGGGTCAGTACCAACTGGCCATCAGCAGTGCTACCGAAGTGATCAACCAGAAAGCCTTGTTCGACCTGGAAACCGATCTGTCGAAGGTTTTCCTGAAAGGCAGTAAAGAGGCCATCTTCCAATTGAAGCAAAACGGCGATGATGTAACATTCAAAAATGGAACACCGGAAGGGCTCAGGTTCTTATTCAATCTCAATTTCCCCACAGTAACACCCGATTTCAGATTGAGCGATCAACTGCTCAGCAGCTTTGAGCCCAACGACAAAAGAAAGAACACCTGGGTGGGCGTTTATCCGCCTTACAGTACGCCTGCAAAATATAAGAACGGACAGGGACTGGAATACTATGTAGTGATGAGGCTGGCGGAGCAATACCTGATCCGTGCAGAGGCCATCGCCAAAGGTTCTCCCGGTAATGTGAAAGATGCCATTGCCGACATCAATCTTCTTCGTACAAGAGCCAATATCCCCGCGCTTGACGAGAACCTGCCCGTTACCGCCGTGATAGATACGATCGCACATGAGCGAAGGATCGAGTTGTTTGCAGAATGGGGTCATCGCTGGTTCGATCTGAAGCGTACCGGCAAAGCCGCTGAAGTGCTGCCTGCTCTTCCACAGAAGCAACCCTGGTGGGGCGATTACCAGCTTCTCTATCCGGTCCCCGACGTAGATATCAAACGGAATGGACAGCTGGTGCAGAATCCTGAATATAATACCAACTAAACGAAACCCAATGTCATCAAAATATATTTTACCAACTGCGTCCTTACTGTTGATCCTGCTATTGAATGCATGCAGCAAGAGGGAGCCGAATCCGGGAAGTCCCGCTACCATCCAGGTATTTAATGCCCTGAATGATGGTACCGGTGTGTACATCAACCTGACCGATCTGCGGCCACAAGTATTCAAGACCAACCGTCTGCTCAACAGTAATGCTTTCGTTCCTGCCAACAACCGGTTTTACCTGAATGCCTCTCCGCAACCAGTTCAGTTCTATAGCAGGCTGGATACTTTGCCAAAGGATGCTCCCATTGTAACAGGTAACCTGGAATATGAGAATGGTTCCATTTATTCTCTCTTTCTCTATGGTTCAAAGTCCACAGCAAAATATATCTGGCACCAGGATCAGATACCTCCGCTGGGCATGGGAGATAGTGTTACCAATATCAGGTTTGCCAATTTCAGTGAAGACCAGACCATCAGCGTGAACCTGAAAGGACAGCCTGCAGGCAGTTTCATTCAACAGGTACAGCTGAGGAGTTTTTCTGAGTTCATAAAATTGCCTGCCAATATCACTATTGCGAAATATGAATTCGAGATCAGGGATCTGAATACCGGGGGTCTCATCGCGACCTATGTTGCTGATAAGGTGAACGATTTTTCCGGTAACACGGGGAGCAACGCCTGGTACAACAAGTCTAATACAGTGGTGTTGGTGGGTAAGCAGGGTGGTACCGGCACGCTGCTGCCGAAACTGGTTTTAATGCCTCATCGATAAATATTTCTTTCCGATCAGTTTTTAATTCATCCATTACATATTATGAGTACAGTATTAAAAGTGGAGAACCTCTCCCATAGGTATTCCTCTGCCTGGGCTATCCGTGACATAAACTTCGAGATCAGCAGTACAGGTGTAATTGGTTTGCTCGGATCCAATGGAGCTGGCAAATCCACCACCATGAATATCATTTGTGGTGTACTGAAGCAAACAGAAGGAGATGTATATATCAACGGCATCAATAAGAAAGATGATCCCAGGCTGGCCAAGCGCCAGTTGGGATTCCTGCCGCAAACGCCACCACTCTATGCTGATTTTACTGTGAACGAGTACCTGACCTATGCAGCAGACCTGCGTTTCATAGATAAGATGCAAGTGAAACGCGCGGTGGCTGAAGCCATGGATAAGACCGGCATTGCCCATTTCAGTTCCAGGCTGATCAAGAATTTATCAGGCGGTTACAGGCAGCGTGTAGGCATAGCGCAGGCCATCATCCACAAACCCAGTGTGGTGATCCTGGATGAACCTACCAATGGACTTGATCCTAACCAGATCATCGAGGCCAGGAAACTGATCCGTGATATCGGCAATGATCATATCGTTTTGCTGAGCTCACATGTGTTGAGTGAGATCAACCTGCTTTGCCGTGATATCATTATGATCGAAGGCGGCAGGATCGTGTTCTCCGATTCTATGGATTCTTTCAATAATTATCTGCAACCTACCAGCCTCATTGCTGTGATGGAAAATGCTCCATCGGAAACAGATTTGTTGAAGATTCCCGGAATTACCAGGGTGGAATTCCTGACGGCGAAACAATGCAGGTTATTCTTCAATGGCAACAATACCATTGCCGAGTCTGTGATTGCCGCCAGCATGCAACATGGATGGAGACTTCAGGAGATCAACCTGGAAAGGTCCCTGTTGGATGATGTGTTCAAACAATTGTCCATGCAATCTTAAAACCGGTAACCATGAAGATCATTTATAAAATAGCCAGAGCAGAGCTCAGATATCTTTTCTTTTCGCCGGTTGCCTGGTTTGTATTGCTTGTTTTCTATGTTTTTGTGGCGGCTATCTTTTTTATTCCACAGGAAAAAGCCACCATGCTCCAGGAAGTGCTTATGGACTTGGATCCCAACTGGCTTGGTTTCAATGAGGGCTTATTTGTACGACTGATGCCTGAGATACTGAAGAATTTAGCCGGCAATCTCTATATGTTCATTCCCCTGCTGACCATGGGACTTATCAACAGGGAGGTGACCAGTGGTTCCATCAAATTATTGTATTCTTCTCCCATCAGTTCACGTGAGATCGTTCTCGGAAAATACCTGGGAATGGTATGTTTCAATATGCTGCTGTTGTTGGGATTAGTGATGGTGATCCTTACAGCATGCTTTACGATGGAGCATCCGGAAACAGGTTGGTTCCTGTCTGTATTAACTGGTTTCTTCCTGCTCGTAAATGCTTATACGGCCATTGGATTGTTCATCAGTTGCCTCACCAACTACCAGATAGTGGCGGCAGTGCTGACCTTTGCTACTTTCTATTTGCTGACGGCATTAAGTGGCCTCTGGCAGCAATATGATCTTTTTCGCGACTTCACTTATGCGCTCTCATTAAGTGGAAAGATCGGCGCCATGATGAGAGGTATGATCACCAGCAGGGATATTATCTATTATTTGCTGATCATTGTCCTCTTCCTTGGATTTGCCATCATCAGGCTGAACAGTAAGCAGGAGCCCAAAAAATGGACAGCAAATTTTTCCAGGTATGGTCTTCTGTTCCTGTTGGTGCTGACTGTAGGCTATTTTACTTCAAGGCCCGGCTTCATCGCTTACGCAGACATGACAAGGAATAAGATCAACACGCTGACACCGGACGTACAGGATGTGCTCAAAAAACTGGACGGCTCGCCAGTTACTGTAACCTTGTACACCAACCTCTTCCACCGCCGTGCCGTGTCAGGTTTGCCTCAGAACAGAAATGAGTATATCCTTCTTTTCTGGGAAAAGTATATCAGGTTCTATCCTAACCTGAAATTCAGATACGAATATTATTATGATATCCCCAAAGGCGACAGTGCGCTATATAAAGAGTATCCGAAAAAGAGCATGGATGAGATCGCCGCTATCAGGGCAGAGGTCATGGGTATCCGTCCATCCCTTTTCAAAAAGCCTTCCGAAGTGAAGAATATCGAAATGCTGCGGGCTGAAGATCTGCGACTACTGATGGAGCTGGAATACAAGGGACGTAAATCTGTGCTGGGAGCATATGAGGATGGTATGACCTGGCCTGACCCTGACCATGTTGCAGGCTCATTCATGAAACTGGTAAGGGAAAAAGATGTAAAAGCAACCTTCCTGACCGGTCATTTCGAGCGTAACCCGATGCGTTTCACGCCAAGGGATTTCGGTAAACATGCTACCCTGAAGAGTAACCGAAAATCCCTGATCAATAAAGGGATTGACTCAGATACCATCTCGATAATGGATAAGGACATCCCGGCCAACCTCGATGTGCTGGTTGTGGCCGACCCCAGATCTCCCTACAGCGAAGCTGAAATAGCGCGCATCGATAAGTACATAGCCAATGGCGGCAATGCTATAATTTATTCCGAACCAGGCAAGCAGTTCATTTTGGCCCAGGTACTGAAAAAGATCGGGATACAGGTAGACAGCGGCATGATAGTGCATCCCGATCCACATGAGAGACCCAATGTGTTCTTCAACTATGTTACCAAAGAGGGGAATTATATGTCTGATGAGCCTGAATTCAAATTATTCCAATGGTATGGCAAATTCGGAGGGAATGCGGTGAACGAAGGCGCAGCCAATATCACAGCCACACCTGTTGATGGTTTCAAGGTAGAGCCTGTGATCTATATGCCGGGTGATAATAACACCTGGATCGAGAATGGCTTGCTGGTGCTGGATTCTGCCGCACCCGTGTTCTCAGCCAGGGAAGGCGATGTACAAAAAGAAGGATACAATATTGCGGTGAAACTGTCGAGAAAAATAAATAATAAGGAACAGCGGATCATAGTGGCCGGCGATGCAGATTTCATGTCGGGCAAACTGATAGATCAGGGCAAGATGGGCCTGGCATTCTACAACTGGTGTTTGTACAATAAATATCCGGTGTATGCCAACTACAGGTTGCCGGAAGACAGGAGGTTCAGGATCAGTAATAGCACGGCTACCATGATGATCAATATTTATGTGTACCTGATCCCGGCAATCTTGCTGGTTACCGGGAGCATTATCCTTGTGCGGAGGAAAAGAAAATAATCACAGAAAAATTACAAGAAGATGTTCCTGCAAACAGACGATCAAACAATCGGGGATCTCAGGCTCTTTGCCAAAAGAGAGCAGAAAGGTATTTACGATATCTACAATAATGCGGCCACCCGCGGCGGAGAGCTGCTGCTGGAAAAAATGTTCAGGAATCCATTGTCGGATCTGGAAGCGATCACTGAGCGGATAGAGATCATCAGTGCATTTGCGAAAATGAAAACAGCCTTCCCTTTCACGCCGGCCCTGCTGGATAGCGTGGAGAAATACATGAGCCAGGATCAGGAGAATAAGGACGGTCAAAGATCCGGCATGGGAGAAAAGGAGATCGCCAATGGAGTTTCTGCTATCATAGAGCTGCTGCATGCCCTCTTCGATTTTCTGAGGCAGGGCGATATTACCAAGGTAGACAGATTGAAAAGGGAAAGTACAGCCATGCTACACCTGTTACAAGAACCCGGTCTGGAGCCCGTTTTCAAAGAAAGACCGGCATCGAAGCTGTCGTACGCCGCTACGACAGCCTTCGATATCCTCTTCCGTGTGAAAGTAAGGCAGGAGTTGATGAAGGCGCTGCATTTCATTTACGGGCTGGATGTTTTCATTGCAGTAGCGGCAGTAGCAAATAACAGGAACTTCACTTTCCCGGTTGTAAGGCCGAAAGGCAGCAACGTGTTGAAAGTGGAAGGCGTGTACCATCCTGAACTGAAAGAGCCTGTGCCCAATAGCCTGGAGATGCATGCGGGCAAATCTGTTGTATTCCTTACCGGGGCCAATATGGCAGGTAAGTCCACTTTTCTGAGGTCCTACAGTACAGCTGTTTATATCGCGCACATGGGATTCCCTGTGGCGGCGTCAGCTATGGAGTTTTCGGTTATGGATGGGGTATATACTACCATTAACCTGCCGGATAATCTCGGTATTGGTGCAAGTCATTTTTATGCCGAAGTGTTGAGAGTAAAGAAAGTGGCTGCTGAACTGGGTGCGGGTAAATCCCTCTTCGTGCTGTTTGATGAGTTGTTCAGGGGAACGAATGTAAAGGATGCGCATGAAGGCACAGTGGCCGTTACCCATGCTTTTGCGAGAAAGAGAACAAGTCTGTTCATCATTTCTTCCCATATAGTGGAAGCGGGGGATGAGTTGAAACAGAAGAACAATATCGCTTTTCATTATCTGCCTACCCGTATGAATGGCACTGTGCCGGAGTATACCTATAAACTGGAGACTGGCATCACAGACGACAGGCATGGTATGATCATCATACGTAATGAAGGCATTTTGGACACATTGAAAAATGGAAAGAAAAATTAAGCGATCATGAATTTTACAATCGATAAACAATCCCTTGATGAGTTGAACCTGATGGGGAAGTTCAGGCAGGGATCCGTATACTACCTCTTCAACCAGGTGAAGACCCGTGGCGGCGAGCAATTGCTGGATCAGCTGTTCAGAACACCGTTAACGGATGCTGTTGTTATCAATCAGCGTACTGAGGTATTCCGTTTTTTCCAGGAAGAACAGTTGCAGTTCCCCTTCGACCCGCAACAGGTGCTGCTGATGAGAGAATATGTGGATGCAGCGGCAAGCAGCGGAAGGCTGCAGGTTCTGGCGGGCGTCCTGCTGAAAAAGACATTAAGTTCCCTCACGCGCGACGACCGGTACAAGATGCTGATACAAGGGTTGCAGGCCACCATCGTTACGTTAAAGAAGTGTTTCAGTTTTGCTTCAGGATTGGCTGCCCGGAAGGGACCGTATCAGCAACGGGCTGCTGAAGTTATAAAGGTCTTTCAATCACAGGAAATAAGTAAATTAATCGATACCGATATCTATTCAGATATTCCCGTGGGCACTATCGCATCCTATGATCACCTGCTGAAACAAAAGCTGAACAAGCAAATGCAGTTCATTCTTCACTTCATTGCAGAAACAGATGTGAATATTGCCGTAGGGAATGTGGCCGCTGCAAGAGGGTTGACCTATGCAAAGGCCCTGCCCAAAGAAGCGAATGTTTTGTATGCCATCGATCTGAAACATCCAGCCATAGACAATGCCATCGGGAACGATATCCAAATGACCGCTCAAAGCAATGTGATCTTTTTGACGGGAGCCAATATGGCCGGCAAATCCACCTGGATGAAATCCATCGGTATTGGTTTGTACCTGGCGCATATCGGATTCCCGGTGGCGGCAGCATCGATGGAATTTTCAGTGAGAGAAGGCATCTATTCCAGCATCAACGTGGCTGATAATATTGCCCTGGGGTATAGCCATTTCTATGCTGAAGTGGTGCGTGTGAAAAATGCAGCAGACGCTACTGCCACAGGCAAACATTTGCTGCTGATGTTCGATGAATTGTTCAAGGGTACGAATGTGAAAGATGCCTACGATGGCACGCTGGCCGTTACAGAATCATTTGCCGATTACAGGAATTGCCTGTTCATCGTAAGCACCCATATCATTGAAGTGGGAGAAGCATTGCAGGGGAAGGAGAATATACAGTTCAACTATATGCCAACAATACTGGAAGGCACAGTACCCCGGTACACTTACCGGTTACAGCATGGAATAACCGAAGATCGACAGGGAATGATGATCATCAGGAATGAAGGCATTCTTGAATTGATCGGTCACTAATATCAATCTTAATTATTACTGAAATGAAAATCATATTTAAAATCGCAAGGGCGGAGCTCAGAACTTTATTTTACTCACCTGTTGCCTGGGTGATACTGGTTGCGTTCTTTGTTGTTACCGGGATTGAATTTGTAACGCCGCTCATGAATATGGCCAGGGCGCAGCAGGTTCAGGAGGCAAATAGCCCGGGTTGGCTTGGACTGGCCGGCCCGCTTACATTTACGCTTTTCAAGGGAACCATTGTTCGCGTGATGTCTTATTTGTATCTCTTCCTTCCTTTGCTGACAATGGGCGCCATCAGCCGGGAAGTGAATTCCGGATCCATGAACCTGCTGAACTCATCTCCCATCAGGGTGAGGGAGATCGTAGCGGGTAAATACCTGGGTCTGCTCATCTTCAATATGGTATTGATGTCTGCCCTTGCCCTGCTGCTTTTCACAGGCTATTTCTGCATAGAGCATGCCGAGTTCAAATGGTTCTTGTCTATGCTACTGGGCTTCTTCCTGCTTTCGGGGACCTACCTGGCCATTGGTCTTTTCATTTCCTGTTTGACCAATTACCAGATCCTGGCGGGGATCGCCACCTTCGTATCCTTCTTTGTGATAGGGGCTATGAATAAGATGTGGCAGCAGTATGACCTGGTGCGGGATATTACCTGGTTCATCTCGTTTTCCGGAAGGACCCAGACCATGGTGAAGGGATTGATCACCACCAATGATCTTTTCTATTTTCTACTCATCATCATCTTATTCCTGGGACTTACTGTGACCAGGTTGAAAACAAAGCAGGAATCAGTTCACTGGACAGTTCCCTTTTACAGGAACCTTGCCTGGATAGCGCTGATCCTCACGCTCGGTTATTTTTCATCACGACCCGGAAAGATTGGCTACCTGGATGTTACCAGGGATAAACTGAATACTATCGATACTGCAACACAAGCCGTGCTCAAAGAGCTGGATGGTTCTCCCATCACCGTAACCTTGTACGCCAACCTGCTGGGCAGTAACCTGAAGCAAGGACTCCCGGAAGAACGGAATGCTTATGTCTGGGGACTCTGGGACAAGTATATCCGCTTTTATCCCAATATCAATTTCAAATACGAGTATTACTATGATATCAAGAAAGGCGACAGCTCAAAGTACAAGGCCAACCCCAATAAGACCATGGTGCAGATGGCAAGGCAATATGCGAGGATCGCCAAAAAGGATCTCAGTGAATTCAAGAATCCTGAAGAGATCAATAAGATTGTTGATTTTGCCAATGAGCCATTGAATCTTTTGATGCAATTGGAGTATAAGGGTAAGAAGGTGTTTTTACGGACTTTCTTTAGCAATGATATATGGCCCGACGAACGGAATGTTTCCGGCTCCATCAGACGGCTGGCGAGGAATGCAGTTCCCAATCTCAGCTTTGTAACGGGGCACTATGAGCGAAATCCCTGGAGAAATGGATCGAGGGAGTATGGATCACATACCAACAATACTATAGAAAGAACTGCACTGATCAATCAGGGTGTGAATTCAGATACGGTATCCTTACTGAATTCCGATATCCCTGCTTCTACAGATATCCTGGTGGTGGCCGATCCCAGGTCTGCACTCGATATTACAGAGCAGCAGAAGATCCTGGATTACCTGAACAAGGGGGGCAATGCAATAATCTATGCAGAGCCGGGAAAACAGCAAATGCTGAATCCTGTTTTCAATCAGATAGGTGTGAATATAGACAGCGGCATCCTTGTATCTCCAAGGACTCACGTAGAGACCAGCAGCTTCCTGAGCTCCATGAATAAGGCGGGGAATTATATGGCAAAGGAAGTGGCGATGCAGGTGTATCAAAAGCTCGGTAAGAAAGGTGCGCTTGCAAACTTCGTAGGCAACAGTAACATCAGCTATATTGAAAAAGATGGATTTCGGATCGAACCGGTTGTAACAGTGCCGGGAAATGATAATACCTGGATCGAGAACGGGATCTTTCAATCAGATTCCGCTGCACCGGTATTTGCAGCCAGTGAGGGGGATATCAAAAGAGGAGAGTACGTGCTGGCAGTAAAAATGACCAGGAAGATCAATAATAAGGAACAGCGCATAGTGGTTGCCGGTGATGCAGATTTTATGAGCTACTCACAAGCCAGTGGTAGTATGATCGGTGTAGGGATGTATAGCTGGCTCCTGAATAATGAATATCCTGTTTATACCCAAATGGCATTCCCGGAAGACAGGAAGTTGACGATTGGAAAGAATGCAGGGAATATTATCTGGTATACGTATGTGTATGTAATTCCGGGACTGTTGCTGGGCCTCGGCACGGTGTTGATCGTAAGGAGGATGAGGAAGTAATAAGTCTGGTTTGTTTATTGTAAAGTCTATCGAATGAAAAAAGAGGGTGTCTCAATTACTTTTGAGACACCCTCTTTGTATATAGATAATTTCGTATATACCTGCGATCGGATACCCCGATCAGATATGTTGTTGGATCTTTTTCACGAAGTTCGCTTTCGGTTGGGCGCCTACCAGCTTATCTACCACCTGGCCACCTTTGATGAAAAGGATGGCAGGAATGGAAGTGATACCATAATTGATGGAGATCTGCGGATTGTGGTCAACGTTCACTTTACCCACATTCACTTTATCTACATATTCTTTCGACAGTTCTTCAATGACCGGTCCGATCGCACGGCAGGGTCCACACCATTCAGCCCAAAAATCTACTACGGTCAGTTTATCGGAGGAAATTACTTTCTCCTGGAAGTTCGCATCAGTGAATTCTAAAGCCATAATACAAATTTTAATGTAAATTAATTACTTTAAACCCTATAGAGTACACAAATTTATGACCAATCCAAATCCCTACACGAATTGACATTTCCACAGTACCTGCGTTTAGAAGATTGTCTACCCCTTGCGGAATACCAGTGGTTTATACCGTGACAACCTGTACCTCCACCTCTGGTTTATCCTGCAACCAGGCCGTCATTTCGTCATTCATTTCGAAACCACCTTCTAAAGAATACAAACTGATCTTCAAATGGTTCTTGGGCTCGGAAATATTGAATTTGAGCCCCGCCCGGCCCGGGTGCGATTTAACATTCTTTTCGATAAAGCTGATCATCTCCGGGGAGATATGCCTGGCCTGCACATCCACGATCAACTGTTTGGTAAAGTGCTGCTTCACTGTTTCCAGCAAGATGATAGAACTGGCTTTGAACTCGAAGCCATCCTGGCGCAATTGCTGGTCCGGTGCATAGCGCATCCTTGGCTGGAAACTGCCGGTGATCAGCAGGTTGAGCCCGTTCTGGAAGAAAGAATTGAATTTGGGATAGTCATTGCTCCAGAAAGTAAGCTCTGTATTGGAGGAATAATCTTCGATAACGAGCTTGGCGAAATTTTTTCCTGTTTTGGTAACCCGGTGCTGTGCATCGGTCACCAGCCCGGCAATACGCAGGGGTTTATTCGCATTGGCCGCCAGCAATAATTCCGAATCGCGGATCTCGTTGTATTCACTCAGTGTTTTGATACCATAATGTTTCAGCTCGAACCTGAAATGATCGAGCGGATGGCCGCTCATGAACATGCCCGTCACTTCCTTTTCGTGGTTGAGCAATTCCGTGAGTGTCCAGGGCTCGCAGTTGGGGACCTTGGGTGGTTGTATATCGAGTACTTTGGGCAGATCGCCGAACAATGTATTGGCATTGCTGGTACTTTCTGCCTGGAGGATATTCCCGTATTTGATGATCTTTTCAAGCCCGGTGGAAGTATCTCCGGCCGGCATGAAAAAATATTGGGCGCGATGTAATTCTTTGAAGCAATCGAAAGCGCCGGCGTAGCAAAGGCTTTCCAGTGTTTTCTTATTGACCGAGCGCTGATTGATGCGTTTGATCATATCGAAGATGGAATTGAACGATCCTTCCTTTACCCGGTCTGCGATGATGCTTTCAACAGCAGCTTCACCAACGCCTTTTAATCCACCCAGGCCGAAACGCACGTCCCCGGCCTTGTTCACGGCAAAGCCTTTTTTCGATTCATTGATATCGGGGCCCAGCACTTTCAATCCCATCCGTTTACATTCTTCCATGAAGAAGGTGATCTTTTCGATGCTGCCTGCGTTGTTCAGCACTGCAGCCATATATTCGGAAGGGTAGTGTGCTTTCAGGTAGGCGGTCTGGTAAGCCACGAATGCGTAGCAGGTGGAGTGCGACTTATTGAAGGCGTATTGTGCAAATGCTTCCCAGTCGGACCATATCTTTTCCAGTTTTTCGGCAGGGTGTCCTTTCTTCGTGGCGCCGTCGATGAACTGTGCTTTCATTTTATCGAGCACTGCTTTTTGTTTCTTGCCCATCGCTTTCCGCAGTACGTCGGCATCTCCCTTGCTGAAGCCTGCCAGCTTCTGCGCCAGCAGCATCACCTGTTCCTGGTATACGGTGATACCATAGGTTTCCTGCAGGTATTCTTCCATTTCAGGAAGATCGTAGGTAATGGGCTCGCGGCCATGTTTACGATCGATGAAGTTGGGGATATAGGCGAGCGGCCCGGGGCGGTACAGGGCGTTCATCGCAATGAGGTCGGCGAACTGGTCGGGCTTGAGATCGCGCAGGTATTTTTGCATACCGGTACTTTCGAACTGGAACGTGCCGATGGTATCGCCGCGCTGATATATTTCAAAAGTTTGTGGATCATCGAGGGGGATATCGTCGATCTCTATATCGACGCCATGGTTCTCTCTGATCAGCCGCAGTGCGTTCTTGATGATGGTAAGGGTCTTCAATCCCAGGAAGTCCATTTTGATAACGCCTGCATCTTCGATGATACTGCCTTCGATCTGTGTAACCCAGAGGGAAGAATCTTTGGCCGTACAGACAGGGATCAGTTCAGTAAGATCTTTGGGGGCAATGATGATGCCGGCGGCATGAATGCCTGTATTGCGTACGGAGCCTTCCAGGCGTTCTGCCTCATGCAATACCTGGCTGTTGAGATTATCACCTTTATATACTTCGCGGATCCTTTTCACCATTTCGAGATCATCGGGGCCCAGACCGTCTTTCTCTTCGAGCGATTTCTCGCCTTCCTTCGATGTGAGTGGGGCATGCAATACCCTTCTCAACTCGATACCGGGCCGCTCAGGCACCAGCTTGGCCAATGCGTTCGATTCGGCAAGCGGCAGATCGAGCGCGCGGGCCACGTCCTTGATGCTCATCTTGGCAGCCATCGTACCATAGGTGATGATCTGTGCTACCTGGTTCTTGCCATATTTTTCTACAACATAATCGATCACTTTCTGCCGGCCTTCATCGTCGAAATCGGTATCGATATCCGGCATCGATTTACGGTCGGGGTTGAGGAAGCGTTCGAACAGCAGGTTATACTTGATGGGATCGATATTGGTGATACCGATGCAATAAGCCACCACGCTGCCGGCTGCGGAACCGCGGCCGGGGCCGATGAATACGCCCTGTTCGCGGCCGGCCTTGATGAAATCGCTCACGATGAGGAAGTAGCCGGCAAATCCCATCGTTTTGACGGTGAAGAGTTCGAAATCGATCCGTTCCTGTATGTCGGGGGTAAGATCGGAATAGCGCATCTTCGCGCCTTCATAAGTGATATGCCGCAGGTATTCCCACTGGTTCAGGTTGCTGTCCTCATGGATCTGGAATTCCTTCGGGAGCGGGAATGCGGGCAGCAGGATATCTTTTTTCAGGTTCAGTACTTCCACGCGGTCTACGATCATATTGGTATTGTCGATCGCTTCGGGCACATCGCTGAAAAGCGATTTCATCTCTTCGGAAGTTTTGAAATAGAACTGATCGTTGGGGAATTTGAAGCGGCGGTCTTTGAGATTCACATCATCGTTCACGAAATCGTCGTATCCCGGCGTGCTTTTCTTTTCGCCGGTATTGATGCAGAGGAGGATATCGTGGGCGTTGTAATCATCGCGATCTGTATAATGGCTATCGTTGGTGGCGATCACCGGCACATTGAATTTTTTGGCGAACTTCAGCAGGGTATCGTTGATGATCACCTGCTCTTTGATATTGTGCCGCTGGATCTCGATGAAATAATCTTCCCCGAAAATATCGAGCCACCATTTGAATTCTTTTTCTGCTTTTTCTACACCGTCATGCAGGATGGTTTGCGGCACATAGGCGCCGATACAGCAGGTGGTGGCGATCAGCCCTTCGTGGTACTTCTCGATCAGTGATTTATCGATCCGCGGATATTTGCTGTACATGCCTTCGATATATCCCAGGGAAGTGAGTTTGATGAGGTTTTGGTAACCTGTTTTATTTTTAGCCAGCAATACCTGGTGGTAACGTTCATCTTTCTGTTCTTTGGAAAAGACCTTGCGATGGCGATCTTCTACCACGTAAAACTCGCAACCCACGATGGGTTTCACTTTGAGGGTGCCATCATCGTTCTTATGTTTATAGGCTTCGGATACGAATTCGAAAGCGCCGAACATATTGCCGTGGTCGGTAATAGCGATGGCCGGCATATTGTCTTTGATGGCTTTCTTATACAGGCTCTGGATAGAGGCTGCTCCATCCAGGAGGGAGAATTGGGTATGGACGTGTAGATGGGAAAATTTGCACATAGTCTGGTCTCTTTAATGGTCGATTGAACCTGCAATTAACACCACAAAGTTCTTGGAACAATAGCGAAAATCGTCACAAAATTTCCACAGGCATTTTTGGCAATGTATTTGTTAACTTTGCGGCAATTACTAACCCAGATCGCTGATGTCCAATAGCGCGAAAAATCTATTGATAGGATGCTTCATTATGGGTACTGCCACCAGTTGCAGCACCCTGAAACGATCTACCGGCGCTAAAGCGCCGGAACGGGCGCCGGCAAGCAGTTCCAGGTCGGCCACTTCGCCCCGCTTCATCGAAAATATCGCCATCAACAGCCGTGATTTCTCGCAGGGTAAATCAAGCGGCGACGGTTACTACACCCCTCCCAAAGTGGAAGGGGCCGGTAATGTGGAACTGGTATCCCCACTGGCTTTCAAATATGCCATCCTGCTCGATGCTCCTGTTGAAACAATCACCGACGTGAAAATGTTTGAATTCATCGAAAGCTGGTTTGGCACCCGCTATCGTTATGGCGGGAATGACAGGAGCGGGATCGATTGCTCGGCATTTGTTCAGACCTTCATCTCGGCCAATTACAATGTGCAATTGCCCCGTACTTCAGCCTCACAATATGAGTTCAGTAAGCGGATCGGCAAAGACGATCTGCAGGAAGGTGACCTGGTATTCTTCAAAACGATGGGCCGCCGGCGCGGTGTTTCGCATGTAGGGGTTTATTTGCGGAACAATAAATTCGTGCATGCTTCCACATCACTGGGAGTTACCATCAATGATATGAATGATACGTATTATTACCAGCACTATGCAGGAGCGGGAAGAGTGCGCTAATTTACCTTTTTCGACTTCACATAAAAGTTTCTGTCAACTGTAAATTCATTGCCTGTATGCCAATCGGCCAGTGCTAAATTTGTCCACGCGGTGGTGGGCGTGATCCATATTTCTTTCCCCACATTCACTTTCACCGGCATATTGAAACCTTGCACGCAGTTGGTCCAACGGAAATCGATAGCGCCAGGTCTCGTTTTATATTCCAGCACAGGCACCTGTGTGGTGCGTAGATATTGATCGAAAATTTTGGAAAGGTCTTTACCGGATTTTTGGCTGATATAATCTTCCACCTGTTTCGAATCGACTGTTTTGTGGTAGAAATCCCTGTTCAATCCTCTCAGTATTTGCCTGAATGCATCATCATCATCGATGATCTGGCGGATAGTGTGCAGTAGATTACTGCCTTTAAAATACATATCCCTGCTACCTTCTTCATTCACTCCATAATGGCCGATGACGGGCTTTTGGTTTGCGATCTGGGCGCGTGTGCCGATGCAATATGTATTGCCGGCCTCTACACCAAATTGACAGGTAGTGAAGAGCGTTTCCGAATAACTGGTGAAGGCTTCATGCACCCACATATCAGCAATATCATTGGTGGTGATGCTGTTGCCGAACCATTCATGACCACTTTCATGAACGATGATATAATCCCATTTTTTACCCCATCCTGTGCCCGACCAGTCGCTGCCCTGGTAGCCATCCTGGTACCCATTGCCGTATGCAATGGCGCTCTGGTGCTCCATGCCCAGGTGTGGAGCTTCTACCAGTTTGTATCCATCTTCATAGAAAGGGTAGGGGCCGAACCAGTATTCAAAACATTTCAGCATTGTGGCTACCTGTTTGAATTGCTGTTTTGATTCTTCCAGGTTGTAGTCGAGCACCCAGTAGTCACAATCGAGCTTGCCCTTCTCCCCATTGTACGTCTCGCCCCAATGCACGTATTTGCCGATATAGGGAACAATGTTATAATTGTTGATGGGGTTTACTACAGTCCAGGTATAGGTAGTCGTACGTTTTCCATTGGGCTTGCGGTCGGTCAGTCTTCCATTGGCCACCGCTACCAGGTTGTCCGGCACCGTTATACTGAGTGAAGCACCATTGTCGGGCTCATCGCTTTGATGGTCTTTACAGGGATACCATACACTGGCGCCCAGTCCCTGGCAGGCCACGGTCATCCAGGGATAACCACGTGCATCTCTCTTCCAGATCCAGCCGCCATCCCAGGGCGGGCGTACGGCTGCATGCGGTTTACCGGAGAACTGTAATTGCAGTTGTTGTGTGCTGCCTTCAGCAAGTGTTTGAGGGAAACGGAGATGATAGACATTCCCTTCCCTCGTATATTCAACGGGTTGATCGTTCCAGGTGGCAGACAGCAGGTTCATTGGTTTCTGCAGGTCGATCTGCATTTGCTTTCCTTCATTCAGCACCTTAAAAGTGATGAGATTGCTGCCCTTGATGGATTGCCGGATAAAATCCGGCTCAACCTGGATAGCATAGTGCAATACATCCCACCAGGCTCTCTCGGGGTTGATAGAACCGCGCAAGCTGTCCTGGTGTGTGAATTTTTTCTCACCAGGTGTTTCCTGGGCTGTACAGGAGATGCAGAAAAGGGAACAGGCGCCAAGAAGGCCCACCAGTAACCTCAGGCATTTTATTTTTCCCGGTAGGACCACTATGGTATGTTTTTGTTTTGCTAATTTAGTTCGGTGAATAAGGACTACCTGCGAGGTTACATCCTTCCCCACTAAAAAAATATCAAATACCGGATGAAAGGTACAATTATAATTTTTGCGGGCTGCCTGGCGTGCCTGTTCCTGTTCAACTCCTGCGGGCATCGCGGAAAAGGCAACAAGCAGGTATTCCGGTATAATGAATCTTCAGGTATCGCTACGCTCGATCCTGCATTCGCCAAGAACCAATCGATCATCTGGCCTGTTCATCAACTCTACAATACACTGGTTGAAACAGATCCCGAATTGCGGATCGTTCCTTCACTGGCTTATCGGTGGGATGTATCGCCCGACAGGAGAGTATATACATTTTATCTCCGGCAGGATGTACTGTTCCATGATAATGATGCTTTCCCTGGCGGCAAAGGGCGTGCATTCACGGCGGGCGATGTGGAATACAGTTTCAGGCGTATCATCGATCCTGCCACGGCCAGCAGCGGCGCCTGGATATTCAACGACAGGGTAGATCCCTCCAATGGATTCAGGGCATTGAACGATTCGGTATTCCAGCTTACGCTGATCAGACCTTTCACACCGGTACTGGGATTGCTCAGCATGCAGTATTGCTCCATCGTTCCGCGTGAAGTGGTTGAAAAGTACGGTCATGATTTCCGCAGCCATCCCTGTGGTACTGGTCCGTTCATGTTCAAATCATGGGAAGAAGGGCAGGCCCTGGTCCTGCAAAAGAATGAACACTATTTCGAAAAAGACCCTGCAGGCAACCGGCTACCCAGGCTCGATGCGATAAAGATCACTTTCTTCGACAGCAAGGCCACGGAGTTCCTGCTGCTCCAGCAGGGGGAGCTGGAATTCACGAATGATATCGATCCATCTTTCAAGGATGAAGTACTCACTAAGAAAGGAGTGTTGCGAAAAGATTGGGAAGGTAAGATCAGGTTGTCCAAACATCCTTACCTCAATACGGAATACCTCGGTATCCTGGTGGATAGTAGTAATGCCCTGGTGAAAAATTCTCCGTTGCGGATGCGTTCCATCAGGCAGGCGATCAATTATGGGTTCGATAAAAGAAAGATGATGATGTACCTGCGCAATTCGATCGGCACACCAGCGGAGAGCGGGTTCATTCCGGCCGGACTGCCCTCCTTCGATCCGGTGGAGGTAAAAGGATATCACTACGATCCTGCCAAAGCGCGCCAACTACTGGTGGAAGCGGGCTTCCCGGATGGGAAAGGATTGCCGGTGATCAAATTGCTCACGGTGGCCATCTATGCCGACCTGGGTAGTTTTATAGCGCGACAACTCGAAGAGATCGGGATGAAAGTGCAGGTGGAAGTGGTACAGAAAAGTTTGTTGCTGGAACAAACGGCCAAATCGCAGGTCCTGTTCTTCAGGGGAAGTTGGATAGCCGATTATCCCGAAGCAGAGAATTACCTCAGCGTTTTCTATGGGAAGAACCCGGCGCCCCCGAACTATACACGGTATAAGAATCCACTGTTCGATCAGTTGTATGAGCAGTCATTGATCACGGAAAATGATTCATTGCGGTACAAATTGTACCGGCAGATGGACCAGCTCATTGTTCGGGACGCGCCGGTAGTGCCATTATGGTATGATGAAGTGATCCGTTTGGTGAATCTCCGTGTTCGCAATTTTCAACCGAATGGTTTGAACCTGCTCGAATTAAGGAATACCTATATAGCAGATTAAAACCGGTTTGTAGTTTGTTGTTTGTCGTTTGGGCCGACAACAGGCAATACGTAAATTCGCAAAAATTTTATTATGGGAATAAGCTAATGAGTTGACAAGTTGAAAGGTTGACAGGTTGTTTGAGAATCGGGTATCTCCTTTTCAACCTTTCAACTTGTCAACTTATCAACCACCCATTAGTGTTTCAACTTACTCTTGAACACTTTCTGGAATTTTTCCAGCTTGGGCCTTATCACATAATAACAGTAAGGTTGTGATCCATTGAGGTTATAATAATCCTGGTGGTAATTTTCAGCCACGTAAAAAGTGGAATAGGGAGAGATCTCCGTTACGATAGGTTTGTCGAACGCTCCACTCTTATCCAGTTCGGCCTTATATTTCGAGGCTTTCTCTTTTTGTTCATCATTGTGATAAAAGATCACGCTGCGATATTGCGTGCCCACATCATTGCCCTGGCGGTTGAGTGTGGTAGGGTCATGCGTTTGCCAGAACACTTCCAGCAGCTCATCGTAACTTATCTTCGAAGGATCGTACACGATCTGCACACATTCCGCATGGCCAGTGGTTCCGGTACAAACATCTTTATACGATGGGTTGGCCACCTGGCCGCCGCTATAACCTGAGGTAACTTTCAAAACGCCGTTCAATTCCTGGAAAATAGCTTCCGTACACCAGAAACAGCCTGTACCGAAAGTGGCGGTGTCTGTTTTGTATATCGTATTCTGGCCTGTGGAAGAAGTGAGTGAACTCGATAGATCGTTGCTCATATGTTTTGATGGATTTTCTGTCAATGCGCAGGACAACAAGGTCATGGACATCATGGCCTTTGTGATCAGTATTTTCATACCATTGCTTTTTAAAAAATCACTCATTCAACGATTCAAATTATATGCAAGTTAACCCGGCCCGACGACCTGTCTTGGTTAACGGGCAGTCAAGTCCCGGCTTTTACCAATTAGTTAACATATAACGGGATGGATACGATGATTTTGGCAGGGTGCGACCGATCGAAAGGGTGTTCTCATGCCAATAATACATAGGAAAAACAAATCCGTCAAGGAAAACTTTGGGTGTACCTTTGCGCCACGTAAAAGTTTTACATTAGTACTATGAAATTTTTCCCGGAATCAGCCCTTGTGCAACTGGAATTCGACAAAGTAAAGGCCCTGCTGGTAGAGCACTGTAAAAGCGTGTATGCCAAAGAAAAAGCCGGTGATCTGCGTATCCATACCCGTAAGGAATTTATCGAGCTTGAACTACAGCAAAGTCATGAATATAAATTGCTGGTGCAGCATGCCCAGTACTTTCCCAATGACCATACACTGAACCTCTCCAAAGAACTGCGGCTGCTGGGCATACCCGGGGCCGTACTGGCCGGGGAGCAATTCGTAGCAATACGGAAACTGGCCGAAAGCCTGCAAAGCATTTTCCGTTGGTTCGATAACGACCGCCGGCTTGCCTACCCCGCCCTGGGCAAAGTGATCGCAGAGACCTATTTTGAAAAGGCAGTGCTGGAAATGATCGATGAAGTGCTGGATGAAAGTGGCAATGTGAAAGACAATGCCTCCGAAGCCCTGGCCTCCATCCGGCTCAACCTGTATAAAAGACGTAATGAATTGCGTCGTCTGTTCGACAGGATCGTTCAAAAGCTCACCAAGGCCGGGTATGTGGCCGATATAGAAGAATCCTTTCTCAATGGCCGCCGTGTAGTGGCGGTCTTTGCCGAACAAAAGCGGCAGGTGAAAGGTATCCTGCATGGAGAAAGCGATACCCGCAAAACTGCTTTCATCGAACCTGAAGAAACTATCGAGCTGAATAATGAGATATATGCCCTGGAGAATGAAGAAAGCCGTGAAATATACCGCATTCTTCGGGAACTGACGGCTAACCTGTCCGTGTATGCCCCCCTGCTGAAAGTGTATCACGAGATACTGGGTGAATATGATTTCATTCGCGGAAAGGAGAAACTGGCGGTAGATATGAACGGCAATTACCCGCTGCTCAATGAAAAAGCGCATATCCATCTGGTACAGGCCAGTCACCCGTTATTATACCTCTATAACCTGCGCGCCAAAAAGCCTACTATTCCTGTGGACCTGAGCCTCAATGAAAAAGACAGGATACTGGTGATATCGGGCCCCAATGCCGGTGGTAAAACGGTCACCCTGAAAACGGCCGGGCTCCTGCAACTGATGGTGCAAAGCGGGTTATTGGTGCCGGCACATCCTACCAGCGAGTTCGGGATATTCAAGCAGATCATGATCCATATCGGCGATACGCAGAGCCTTGAATTCGAGCTGAGCACTTACAGTTCGCATCTCAAGAACATGAAATACCTGATCGAAAATGCGAATGGCAAAACATTGTTCTTCATCGATGAACTGGGCAGCGGCAGTGACCCCAATCTCGGCGGCGCTTTTGCCGAAGTGATCCTGGAAGAGCTTACCCGCAAACATGCCATGGGTATCGTGACCACCCACTATCTCAACCTGAAAGTGATGGCCAACAAAACCCCGGGCATCGTCAACGGCGCCATGGCCTTCGATGAAAAGAACCTGTTGCCGATGTACAAGCTCATCATCGGCAAACCTGGCAGTTCCTATACATTTTCCATTGCCGAGCGTATCGGTCTCGACCCGGCCCTGATAGCCCGTGCGCGAAAGCTGGTAGACGAAGAACATTTCAGGCTGGATAAACTGCTCAACCGTACCGAACAGGACCTGCGCGAAATTGAAAAGAAGGAAAAGGAATTGCACAAACTCATCAAAGAGAACGAGCGACTGAAAAAAGATATGGAAACGCTGATGGATAAAGAAAAACACCATCAGCAGGTGGAACTGCTGAAGCACCAGAACAGGATCACGGAAGACAGGATCGCCTATCTCAAGGACATGGAGCGCAAGCTCAGGCAGATCGTGTTCGACTGGCGGAAGACCGAAAGCCAGGAAGACAAAAAGGAGCTCATCAGGCAGATGCAGGTATTATTGTTCAAACAAAACCAGCAACAGGCCAATGAAAAAGTGAAAAAGAAGGTCGGCTCCAAATATGAGGAAGTGGGTGGAGATATCGTGATCGGTAATAAAGTGCTCATGAAAAAGAACCACCAGGTAGGAGAGGTAAAAGAGATCCGTGGCAAAAAAGCGGTGGTGCAGTTGGGATTGATGCCGATCACGGTGGACCTGAAGGACCTGATAGTGGTAACGGAAAAAAGTGTTGACAAGTTAACAAGTTGAGAGGTTGACAAGGAGTTGCAACCTCAGAGATTCCCTTCTCCACCTATCAACCTGTAAACCTGTCAACAAAAATACCTTCACCAGTTCAACTGATTACAATATTATGCTGTACGGTCTCCTTTCCGGGAATGACCGGCAAACTGACCTGCAATACGCCATCTACATACTTGGCCGAGATGGCGGTCGTGTCGATGGTGTCGTCCAGTGTAAATGTCCTTACGAACCCTCCGCGACTGTATTCCCGTTTGATCCATTCCGGACGTTGGAACCCTTCGGGTGGCGTGTAGGAAACGATCAGCTCATTTCCTTTCACTTCCACATTGAAATGTTCCCTGATGCGGCCTGGAGCAAATACCAGCATTTCATAACTGCTGTCTGTTTTGTAAACATTGACAGCGGCCCTTTCCATGGAGCGGACATACAGGTGCCGGTTCCTGTATCCGTAATTGCCTTTTGCGGCAGATGACTGATAGTAGTTCATGTTTCTCTTTTTTAAATGAAAAAATACACCTATCAGTATGGTAGACGGATGGGCAGGAAGAATATTGTAAGCCCGGTATGAAAGGGGAGCGGGACCCTACATGCTCGAATGCAGATAATCTTTCAATTGGGTGATCGTTTCTTCGTGTGAAAGGATCGTCTCCTTTACCACGTCATTGATAGAGATGATCCCTATAACCTGTTCACCTTCAAATACAGGGAGATAACGGATATTCCTGTCGGACATCAATTGCATGCAATAGTCGATCGAATCGGCCGCAGTTACCCGCGGGAAATCGGATGTCATAATATCTTTGACCTTCGTATCGGTAGATGATTTTCCCTTCAGGATGATCTTTCGGGAATAATCGCGTTCTGTCATGATCCCCAGGTACCTGCCATCCTCCATGACCATAACCGAACCGATATTCTTGTCGGCCATGATCCTCAATGCGTCGAGTACAGAAGCGTCGGGCGTTACCGTAGTGATATTGCTGCCCTTTCTAAGTAAAACGTCAGCTACTTTTTTGTTCATACAGCAAAGTGTTTTGGTGAGGCAATCGTACACTCGTAATATACGACAATCGGCCTAAAAAAACAAAAGAACAGGAGAGGGTCCGGCACATTGATATTTTTTTCATAGATTTATAAATTCCTGTACCGACTCATTTACCTTATCATCACCTTACCTATCATTGTCATGCGGCCGTCATGGCAATCGCATTTATTTGGCCACAACAGGAAGTGACCGATCACCAATTCGTAGCGAATAATCCCCAATCATGGTAGCCCTCGATACCAATTTCAATATCATTGATTTCCAGCAGGGAAGCCCGGAAGCGATCAGTTTTTTGTTCGGGCAGTTCTATCGTCCGCTTGTTTATTTCGCGGATTCTATCGTCGATAACCGCAGTGAGGCGGAGGATATCGTGGTGGAAAGTTTTGTGAAACTGATGAAGAAGACCCACGATTTCGATTCTCTGCCGAATATCAGGGCCTTCCTCTTTGTGGCTACCCGCAATGCCTGTTATAATTATTTGCAATCGCTGAAAGTAGGGGCCCGCTCCCAGAAAGAATTACAATACCTGCATGATCCGCTCGCGGATAACCTGAATGCCGAATACGCTATGATGGACACCGAGATCATCCAGGTGATCCTTGAAGAAGTGGAGAACCTTCCTCCCCAATGCAGGCAGATCTTCAAATATCTTTTCTTCCAGCATCTGAGCACGCAGGAGATCGCCGAAGTGATGGGACTTAGTGTGAAAACAGTACGCAACCAGAAAGCGCGGGCCATCCAGATACTCCAAACGATCTTGCTGAAAAAGAACCTGTTGACTGCGGCCATTTTCCTCAATATCCTGCTGGAATTGAGATCGGACGCATGAGGTAGGAAGCCTGAAGTACCTGTTTACGGGAACCTTAAATTAACTTGAACCTCCTACCTCCGACTTCCTACCTCGTACTTCATAATTACCCCTGATTTTTTTTGGGCGTTTTTTGCCCAACCTTGTTATGTTAATGGGCTTTGCCAAAACCGGCAACGGCTACCGATCATTTTGAAAAACCGGTTCTATGAACAGGATTGCAGCACTGATCATTAAACAGCTTCGTTCAGCAATGACCTCCGAAGAAGAGCAGGAATTGCGCGAATGGATGGAGCTATCGGAAACGAATAAACGCTTTGTTGAGCAATATACCCAAGAGAATGTTTCGGCAAAGCTGGAGAAGATGGCATCCATCGATTGGAAGAAAGGATACCGGCAGTTCCGGCAAAAGAGTCCTCTCTTGCGCCAGGAACCGGAGCAGATCGCCCTGCTGCCGAATCGGGAGAGGTACTGGAGACGCTGGATCGCAGCAGCAGCAATCCTGGCGATCATCGGTACGGCCGCTTTCTTTTTATGGTTCAATTCACCAAAGCCTTCATCCCAAGCCCCTGCAACGACCGGAACGGGACCTTATAAAAATGATATAGGCCCGGGCGGATACAAAGCCCTGCTGTCTTTGGGCAATGATAAGACCATCGTTCTCGATACAGCCAGTTCAGCCACCCTGGCCGGTGAAGGCAGCAGTGCCCGGAATGAAAAAGGGGCCTTGACCTATCAGCCTGTTTCCGGCGGAGATCATTCAATTCTTACTTACAATACAGTCACTACACCCCGCGGGGGCTATTATCGTGTGGTATTGCCGGATGGTACCAGGGTATGGCTCAATGCGGCCTCTTCCATTCAGTTCCCGACCGTCTTCACCGGCAGCGAACGCAGGGTATCCATCACCGGAGAGGTCTATTTTGAAGTGGCGAAGAACAGATCAAAACCATTTATAGTAACGACCGGGCAACTATCAGTGGAAGTACTGGGTACCCATTTCAATATCAATGCCTATGATGATGAACCATCGGTCAATACTACTTTATTGAAAGGAAACGTGCGTGTGAGTTCGGGTCCGGGAACCGTCACGCTGAACCCAGGTCAGCAGGCCCGTCTCACATTTGCTTCCCCATCCGCACCATCCTCTTCCATCAAGGTGGAAACGGATATCAATACCGAAGAAGTGATTGCCTGGAAAGAAAATCATTTCAGGTTCGAAGGCGCTCAGATAGAAACGGTGATGCGACAGATCGCAAGATGGTATGATGTGCAGATCGTATACCAGGGCCGCATTAGCACGCAGGAATTCGTTGCCACCATCGATCGCGATGAACCCGTGTCTAAGCTACTGAAGCTGCTGGAAGCCACCAATGAAGTGCATTTCAGTATTGAAGGAAAGACCATTTACGTACGACCCTGATTGATCAACGCCCTTCCGATAAAAATACCACCATTAAACCTGCCTATAGTGTTGCCAAACTGGTTTTCTTCGCCACATGAAAAAGCTATTGTTGCCACTGAGGCAATATAATAGCAACCTGAGAAACCACAATTATGCTCTTTGCCGGCCTTTCTCATCAGGCTCCTGGTGTTAAAGCTTTTGTACCCGTTCGCCAGCATCCGGAGAAAGCCGGTAAAGTGCAGTTGTTGAGGAGATGAAAATATTATCAACATAGTTTGGGCGTTTTCTCCCCCTCCCTGTTATGATAGTGTGCCCTGTTCCCGAATGGTATCAGATTTGCATCCAACCGGACAGGGAATAACACCATTCAACCTTCCTGGAAAAAGGGTATCATCCCATTGATACCTTAACCTTATCACTTTATGACACGATACTCATCGCAGGACAATCTGCCTTGAACCGATATTAATCCCAGAACCAAATATGCATTCAATGAACCTTTTTCTCCTGCACCATACTTATCCTTCACGAATCAGATCCGGGAAACTCCATTGTCAATTGGTCATTCCATTATCAGATGCCATCAGCAGCTAATGGCGCTACATTAATCCTTCGTATTCAGACCTCCGGTCTGCCATGATTTTTTAACCATTCCAACAAGGAATTATGAAGTGGAATTTTATTATTAAAGCACGGTTACGTTACCGGTATTTTTTTGATGCCGGCCCTCATCACCATGTCCATTCAAGATGGGCGAGAATGATGTTTTTGTTTCTATTGATCGCTTGTCTGCAGACCAATGCTGCTGTAATTGCACAACCCATTACACTTTCCCTGAAGAATGCTTCCCTGGAAACAGCCATTGCTGCCATCAAAAAACAAACAGGCTACAATTTTATCTACACGAAAGAGCTGATGCAGCATACGAAGAAGGTCAGTCTCGACGTGCAGCAGGAGAGCCTTGAAAAAGTGTTGGAGCTGATATTTAAAGAACAGCCCGTTACCTACGCGATCATCGACAGATATGTGGTGATCAGGAAAAGAGCGGATGATCGGGTAGCCGTACAGGATGGACCGATAACGGTGAAGGGTAGGGTCGTCAATGAAAAAGGAATGCCCCTGGCAAGCGCCACCGTTTCGGTGAAAGGTAGTAGTAAATCGGCCGCCACTAATGAGGAGGGAGAGTTCATATTGAAAAATGTGGATGAACATGCGATCCTGCTGGTGAGCAGTGTAGGGTACGAATATTCTGAAATACCTGTGAACGGACAGGGGCGGGTGAATGTACAACTCAGACAAAAGATCAATGAGCTTAGCGTTGTATCCGTAACGGTGAATACCGGGTACCAGCAGGTACCCAAAGAAAGGGCCACCGGCTCCTTCGTCAAGATCGATAATAAATTATTCAACCAGCAAGTGAGCACCGATGTGCTTGGCCGTCTGGAGGCAGTGGCCAATGGAGTAACGGTAGACAGGTTAACCACTTCTCCCGGTATCAGGATCCGCGGCCTCAGCACCATCAATGGCCCCAAAGACCCGCTGGTAGTAGTCGATAATTTTCCGTATGAAGGGAATATCAACAATATCAATCCAAATGATGTGGAAAGCATCACTATCCTGAAGGACGCCGCCGCCGCTTCCATCTGGGGCACCAGGGCAGGCAACGGCGTTATCGTGATCACCACCAAGAAAGGCAGGCTCAACCAACCTCTGACCGTTGAAGTGAATGCCAACCTCACAGTCGTGGATAAACCAGACCTGTTTTACCTGAAACGGATGTCCACTTCCGACGAGATCGATGTGGAACAAATGCTTTTCCAGAACCAGTATAATTTTTCAGATACTGCGAATACATTCTATCCACCTTTTTCTCCTGTTTATGAGATCCTTTTTAGACAGATGAATGGAAAGATTTCGATGGAAGAAGCAAACAACCAGGTCAACACATTGCGAAAAATAGATTACCGAAGCGACCTTCGAAAGTATTTCTATCAGCGGGCAGTGAACCAACAGTATGCTGTAAACCTGAGGGGAGGTTCCAACAATTTCGCCTGGATATTTGCAACCGGCTATGACAGGAACCTGAATGAACTGAACGCAAAATATGACCGGCTGAATCTCCGGTGGAACAGCGTCTTTAAACCAGTCGAGAATCTTCAGATCACTACGGACTTTTATTTTACCCGATCAGAGAATAGATCGGGTAAACCCGGAATAAAAGATATTACTACCTATAATGGGAATATTTTCCCCTATGCACAATTGGCAGATGTGAAAGGCAACCCGTTGCCGTTGATCAAGGATTACAGGCAAACATTTGTCGATACAGCAGGTGCGGGCAAATTGCTGGATTGGAAATATTCTCCTCTCGAAGATTATAAACATGCGCGGAGCAAGGATAAAGTTCAAGACATTTTGATCAATCTGGGGATTGATTATAAACTGTTCGAAGGACTGTCTCTTGGCATCAAGTATCAGTATGAAGAGCAACAATCCGATACACGAACCCTATTCGATCTGAACAGCTATACTGCTCGAAACCTGGTCAATTTTTATACACAGATCGACTATTCCACTGGCTTGCCTGGCTATATCGTTCCGCGAGGCGGGATCCTGGACAAGTCGGAAAACACGCTCACATCTCATAATGTTCGCGGCCAGATCACCTTCAACAAACGATGGGGTTTACATGAGGTCAATGCCATCGCCGGAGGAGAGATCAGGAACAAACATACCATGGCTTCTTCCCATCGCCTCTATGGATATGATGATGACAGGCTCACTTTTGCAAATGTTGATTACGTAAACTATTATCCAACATTTATAGGAGGTGGCATGGCCACTATTCCCAATCTCGATTACATCGACGATCAGCTCAATCGCTTTGTCTATTATTTTGCCAATGCCGCCTATACTTACAATAGCAGGTATACTGTATCGATTAGCGGCCGACGGGATGCCACCAACCTTTTTGGCGTTAAAACGAACGAACGATGGAAGCCTCTGTGGTCCGCGGGAATCGGCTGGAATATCTCGGAAGAACCTTTCTACAGGACCCCATGGATTCCTTATCTGAAATTAAGGGCCACCTTCGGTTATAGTGGTAATGTGGAACCGAACCGTCCGGCTATTACCACTATTCGTTATGCCGGTATCTCTTCTTATATCAATACTCCATACGCTGATTTCGAAAATTTTTATAACCCTACCCTTACATGGGAAACTTCGGCACAATTCAATATAGGTCTCGACTTCAGAACAAAAAGCGATGTGTTGACCGGTAGCATAGAGTATTATCATAAGAAGAATACCAATCTTTTCGGGCCGGCCCCGCTGGACTACACTTCCGGGATTACAGACATCACGGCCAATGTGGCCAGTATGTCCGGCCATGGATTTGATCTTGAATTGAACTCAAAGAATATGAACCGAAAGATCAAATGGACTACCAACCTGAACCTCAGTTATTATAAAGACAAGGTCACTGATTACTATCTTTCCTCCAAACAGGCCAGTAACTTTATCAGCCCAGGCATCATCGCGGGCATAAAAGGATCACCTGTATATTCAGTGTATTCCTACAAATGGGCAGGTCTCGATCCTGCCACCGGAAATCCACAGGGATACCTCAACGGCCAGATAAGTACAGATTACATCCAGCTTACAGGCCCCGACAGGACTATCGATGATCTTGTATACAACGGACCTGCCACTCCCACATTCTTTGGGTCATTGGGCAATACATTTTCCTGGCAAAACTGGTCATTGACCGCCCGGTTCCTTTTTAAGGTTCGCTATTATTTCCGCCGGGAATCCGTTTTATATGGTGGGATTTTCAGCACCTGGACAGGCCATTCCGATTTTGCAAAACGCTGGTTGAAACCAGGCGACGAACAGCATAGCCAGGTACCCTCGATGATGTTTCCCAATATTTATGGACGAGATGATTTTTATAATAATTCGTCGGTTTTGGTAGAAAAGGGGGACCATATCCGCTTCCAGTATATCAATATCAATTATAATCTTCCTGTATCTCAGTGGAAAAGAACGCCTTTCAAGAGCATCGATCTATATATCAATATTAATAATGTCGGCATTATCTGGAAAGCCAATAAAGAAGGAATAGATCCTGAATATCAAAACTCCATTCCGCCGGCACGGAGCATTGCAGCAGGGGTAAGAGCCAATTTTTAATTAGTATTCGAAGTTATAAAAGACACAATATGAAAACCAGCCTGAAGTTGACGTCCCTGGAGAGAAACATGTCAGTAACATGCCTGATGTTGACTTTTTGCCTCCAGGCCGGGGCCCAGACATCGATAATGAACCCACTTACTATCACACCCCGGCAGGAAAATGTTTGGTATTCGAGATTATCGGTCGGAGATAAAGTGCCTGAAGTAAAATTGGAGATGATCAATAGTGCCGAACCTATGAAAATGCTATCCGATTATAAAGGAAAATTCATCATCCTTGATTTTTGGGGTACCTATTGTACTGATTGCATAAAGCATTTTCCATTTCTCGATTCGATGCAGAGAAAATACGACAGGCAATTGCAGGTGTTATTGGTCAGTACCATCTACGCAGCAGAAAAGAAGGAGAAACTGACCACCTTCTTCGGGAATTACTACAAAAGAAAAGGCGAAACCCTCTCTTTTCCCTGCGTTGTCAATGATTCAATCCTGTTTTCCTATTTTCCACATACCAGTATCCCTCATGTAGCGATAATAAGCCCTGAAGGAATAGTGAAAGCCATTACCGGGGCGAAAAACGTGACCGAGGAGAACCTCGTCCGGTTATTGAATCACCAGGACCCCGGTATGCGGTCCAAAAATGATGTGATGAATTATGACTCCAAAAAGAGCCTGCTGGAGAACGGCAATGGTGGCGATACAAGAAATTTACTGTTCCGGACCAGCCTGACAAAGTATCTCGATGGAATGGGGGGTACGAAACATGATATCATCGATGGGAACCTGCAAAAGATCACCTACCTGAATAAACCTGTATTGGGCCTGTTTGATATCGCTTTTGGGTATCCTCCCGGGAACAGAACGATCTTTATCACAACAGATTCTTCAAAGTATTATGAATATTTATCTACGCCTGAAGAATGGGAAAAGCATTTATACTGCTATGAAATGGTATATCCGTTAAACACGCCTGATAGCGTGGCCCTCCAGGCAATGCAAAAAGACCTTAACCAGTTCCTGGATATAGAAGGCCACTATGAAACAAGAATAATGACATGTTGGACCGTTACATTACCTGAAAAAAACAGGTTCAGGAAATCAGGTGAGAAAAAGTTTACTCTTGAAAAAGATTCATTGGGCAGAAATCTCATTTTTCAGAATGTGCCGCTATCTATGATGCTTCGGGAATTGACATACAATAGCCAAAAGAATATTTATGTAGATGAAACTGGCATAGAGGAGCCTATCGATTGTATTATACCCATCGAGGTCTTGCAGGATCCCGAACAGCTCTCAAAAATATTGGCTCCTTATGGCCTGAAAATTGGAAAGACAACCCGCCCGATCCGGATGTTCATTTTAAAGGAAAAGCAGGCAACTGCTCATTAAATACAGAATTATAATAAGAATATTGCGATGAAAAATCATATTGTCATTGTCCTGATCACTTTGTTTGCAGGCATGTCTCCTTCCTGCAGAAAGTACCTGGATGCCAAGCCGAATGGTAAATTAGTAATTCCAAATACTTTACCTGATCTCCAGGCATTGCTGGACAATGACGCTAAAATGAATAGTAAGGATGCCGGCTCTGCCGAGGTCAGCGCCGGAGATTATTTTCTCACAGATGCAAATTATGCAGCCCAGACGGAGACCTATAAAAGAATGTATACCTGGCAAAAGGATTTCCTGTTCGATCAGGGGTACAATGACTGGTCAAATATTTACCGGGTAGTATATACCGCCAATACCATACTCGACAATGTTGAAAACATCGATAGAAATGTAAACCCCGTGCAATGGGATATGGTAAAAGGACAAGGGTATTTCCATAGGGGTAGGGCACTGATGCAGGCGTCCTTTATCTGGGCATTGGCGTATGATGAAAGTAGCGCTGTCTCCGATATGGGCTTGCCTCTTCGGCTCAACCCCGATTTTCATGAAAGATCTACAAGAGCGTCCGTTCAACAGACCTATGAACAAGTGATCAATGACTTGCGCCTGGCCGCTGCATTACTGCCGGTGCATACAATCCATCCATTGAGGCCTTCAAAACCTGCTGCCTTTGCCTTGATGGCAAGGACCTATCTTTCCATGAGGCGTTATGACCTCGCCGGTCAATATGCCGATTCATGCCTGCTATTAAAAGACACCCTCTTGGATTATAACGACAGCAACAGCGTGCATCCGGATGATTTCTTCCCCTTTGGTCAATTGAAATATAGCAATCCTGAAATGTTATTTGAAAGCAATATGAGTAGCCCTTTTCCCATCAATCCCAGTATTGCAACGATAGATACGGCCCTGTACAATTCCTATGATGCGAATGATCTGAGAAAAACTATCTTCTTCAAAAGCAAAGGTAATGGGACTTTTGAGTTCCACGGAAGCTATGAAGGTACCTATTCACTCTTTTCAGGGATCGCTACAGATGAAATTTACCTTATCAAAGCTGAAGTATATGCACGGGGAGGAGACTATGATGCAGCCATAAACGTTCTCAACAGGCTCCTGGCGAAAAGATGGAAAAAAGGTAAATTTCTACCATTGACGGCATCCAATGCACAGGAAGCTATCAACATTATTTTAAAGGAAAGGAGAAAGGAGTTGCTGATGCGCGGGCTTCGGTGGGTGGATATTAAAAGATTGAACAAGGAAGGCTCGAATATAACCCTTGTTCGCCAGGCCAACGGGCAAAACTACACGTTGCCTCCTAATGACCTAAGGTATGCACTACCTATCCCGGAAGATGTTATAAACCTGTCTGGTATGCCACAAAATACGAGATAGAAAATATTCTGAAAAAAGGTTAGATGACAATCTCTGCCATCTAACCCTTATGCCTTCTTTTACAAAGGAACTATTATTGAACGCTCTTGGTGCGCAGTGACGCGCTGAGAACAGCAGCGTCATTGGCCAGGGAGTTCAGTTCAGTTTGCAACCCTGCGGAAGTGCTGATACTACCTATTGCTTCTTTGTAAACACAGGGGCGTTGCTGTGTATTCGCACAGCCTGGTTGATCCGGGTTCAAAAGGAATTGCTGCACATACTTGGTTGCGTCCCTGAATCCGGAGTTAGTGCTGGATGTATATACCCAGTAATTAGCTGCCACTTTTTTCACTGGTACTGTAAATGCTACCGTTGCAACTGCCATTACAAGAGCTACCAACCCAAACAAATACTTTTTCATAAAATAAAATTTTAAGAATTGAAAGATGAAATACCTACTCTGTTAAAGGTTTTCGGTTTCCCCTTTCCTGTCGGTTGACGGACAAACCAGTTTGTCCACCGGCGGTGACAGGCCGCCGCCTCCGGCCATTATTGCAATTCAGGCCGGTATGCTGTATACAACAATATTTTTTGTTAAGTGATCACTACAGTTGGGCCATGATCTTGTTTTTGCCTGCCCTTTCTTCTGCTCAGCCAAATACCCGATAGGGCAAGCATCGTGAAGAAAATATTGAAGATGAAATGTTGTGGCCAACTCATCTGTTGTAAGACGCCCCCACATGAGCAGGGTAGGTTAGGCGTGAAGGCCAGCATATATCCAAGATAGATCGTAAAGATCAGCATTAGTATGAATGAACTGTACAATCCGATTGACCTCGTACGTGGAATGAATAGAAGTCCGGCAATGAATAATTCAGTAATGGGCAATACCCAGGCGATCAAAGAAGAAACTTTACCGATCAATGGGGATTCACCGAGTACATGAATGAAACGATCAATCGTCAGAAACTTGCTGACCCCTGTATACACAAACAATAATATCAGCAATGCGGCGATGATCTCAACAATCGTGTTCTTTTTCATAGAAGATAAGGTTTAATGGCAATTTTCCGGTCTAATGGTACAGCATTTGTAACCTTGCACTCACCAGCTACCCGGTTATTCATATCATGTTCAGGATTCCGGGACAGCTATATCATTGGTTGGTTGCCGGTTGAGAAGGTTGCCGGTTTACTACCGGCAACAGGGCTCAACCGGTTTTTTTGCGGGTTATGATCCCGTTTTACCAATACAGAACACTTAACCACCTTTCGCAAGATCTTAGCGAAGGCATGGACTTACAATCACAACGACTTCTTGTGAAGAAGTGCATTGTTAGTTTTGGTTAAACAAAAAGTTTAATAAGAGGTTTATGGCCTGGATTTACTGTTCACTTACAGGTACATGCGTACCGGGATAGTAGTGAAGAAAATAATTCCATGATTTAGACTTGCGAAAGAAGAGGTCAGGAATTGGTGAACGATGGACCTGTAGCACTTTTGCCATCGTAATACAAAGCAAATATAGAACCGTAATTAAAAATCTTGTTATGAATTTGGGATAATCTTTTTTGTTTTACGATAAATTTCAGTGGGGAATTCTCTGCCCAAATATTGGTTACCGGTCACATCTTAAATCTTTTTCTTCAATGATTGTGCTTTCTGATAATTACCGGCATCGGCATTGATCCTTTCCAGCCACCTGGCACAATTCTCCCTGTCCTTTTCTTTCAGATAGCTCAATGCCATATAAAAGGCCGCTTCATATTTAAAAGCAGAGCTGCCATCGAAAAGCTGCGTAAACATTTTTCTTGCTTCCTCCGTCCTTCCCGTCTGCATCAACGCAACCCCATAATAAAAGGCCGCAAAACTATTATCAGGCTCTTTAATGGTCACCATCGCCAATAGCTTTGCCGCCTGGGTGAAATCTTTTTTATTGAAAACCACCGTTGCCTGCTGAAGGATACTATCCGTTTCACCGCCCCGCTCGACAGAGGCGATCATCCTGGTCTCCGAATATTCCTGGTACAAGTCCGTTTTCCAGGGTTGCCATACAAACAGGGCTATGATAGCAATGGCCGCTACAGCTACTGCACTGCGTAAATAAAACCTGAGCCTGACCACACGCGCGCCGGCCTGCTGCGGGAAGAATTCCTGCCGCATCGATTGCAGCGTGGCCTGCAATGCTTCCTGCTCCTTGTTCCTGCCGAACTGGCCCGACATTTTCGAATGCACTTCGTGGTACAGCGCCAATTGTTCCTGCAGTGCCGGATCACTGTTGAGTGCGGCTTCGAACAACTGCCTTTCGGTAGTCTCCATCAGGCCTTCCGCATAACGGGCAATATCATCAAAGGTATACTGGCTCATATCATTCTTGCCATTTGGATATTTGTGAATGGATCATTTTGGTGAGTGCTGCCATACATTCACTCTTTTTCTTACGGAGGTACCCATAGCTTACTTTCAATTCCGCAGCTACTTTTTCCTGGTCATCCCCGCTCAGGCATTTCCGGATGATCTCCTTACAGGATGATCCCAGCTCTTTGAAGCAGTCCATGAATACCTGCATCTTCTGGTCGCTCTGCTGCAGTTGCTCTGCCTTGGCAAATACGTCCTCACCAATATATACATCATCCGTCTCTTTTGTTACCGGTTCACGTCCTCTTTTTTTCAATTGGTTAAGCCATTTTCTTTTGCAGATCAATAAAAGGAAAGGCTCGAAAGGGCAGGAGAGCTTCAATGCTTTTTCCTGTGCCTGTTTATAGATATCGATGAGGGCTTCCTGGAAAATATCGGCGGCATCGTCCATACTGCCGCTGTTGGCCATTATATAATGGCGTATGCTGCCGGAGAACCTGGTGTAGATCTCCCTGATCGTTACGGTATCATTGTCCAGCAGCCCCTGGACATAGCGTTGGTCGGTATGGATAATGGCAGTGATAACAAGGCATTTATAAGTGAGCAATAAAAATAAATAAAAAAACTCCATTCCGGTGGGGTAACAAAAGATCGGGCCTGCTGATATACTTCTGAACGGGCGGAAGCCGAAAAGCCCCAACAGAGTAGGCCTTATCAAAAACTTTCGTTATGAAATGCAGATTATTCTCAGCCGCTATACTGGCTGCCGCTATTGCAACCTTCTCAGCTTGTAAGAAAAGCCAGGAAAAACCTGCCTATGCCAAAGCTGATGATGTGTTTGCTGCTCATGCTATCCTTACACAAACTTTTTCCGGTGACGCTTCAACAGGTTTTACCATCACCGGTGCAAAAGGCACGAAGATCATTTTCCCGGCTAAAGCATTCCGTGATGGAAACGGTAATGTGGTGAGTGGGAACGTGACCATCAAATTGAAAGAAGTACTCAGTAAGAAAGATGTCATGTTCTCAGGTGTCATGACGGAATCCCACGGTCAGTTGCTCGAATCGGGTGGAGAATTGGAGGTGAAGGCGCAGAAAGATGGAGCCGACCTGCAGATCATGCCAGACACGCTGGTCCGTGTGGAAGTGCCAAAGGTGATGAACAATAAAGATATGCAGCTTTTTGTACTGGGTAAACGCGACCAGGGCCAGGGTGGTTCCGGAGGTCAGCAGCCCCCGGCCAATCCCAATACATGGGTACCCGCTCCTTATGCGCCTTTCGGCAATGGTCCCAATAGCTATACTTTCTCGCTGCCTGGTTTTACCTGGGTCAACTGCGATCGTTTCTACAGCGATCCCAATCCCAAGACCACGATCACGGTTTCACCCGTATTCCAGGATAATAACCAGGTGAACAACCTGCAGGTGATGCTGGTCTTCAAATCCATCGCCACCGTGATCACCCTGCCGTTCGATTATGGTTCGAATAAATTCCAATCATACCAGAATTCATTACCGATAGGCCTGCAGGCTGATCTCGTGATCGTCGGTAAGGACAGCGACGGTTATATCCAGTTCGGCACACAGCTCATCACTATCAGTGCCAACCTCCATGTTGATGCGCCCATTCACCGGGCAACCCAGGCTGAGGTAGATGCCTTCCTCTCTACCGTTCAATAGTGGCGCCTCTGAAGCATGAAGTCTGAAGTCGGAAGTCTGAGAATGTTGAAGAGCCCGATTAGTCGGGCTCTTCCGACTTCCTGCTTCCGACCTCTTACTTCCTGCATTATTTGTTTTTTACAAATAAAGACACGAGCTTAGATCACCGTTGCCCATTACCGGTGATCGCCAATCTCCGGTATAAGAATCAATAAAGTCTATGAAACTGTACAAACCCTTACTGTTGACGGGCGTATTGCTGGCCACGATGGATTGGGCGAATGGACAGGTAAGTGATACGATACCCGCGCAGATCGAACCTCAGATCGACAGCAACCGCGTGAAATTCACGTCAGTCCTGCGACCCCTACGGCAGATCGCCGGAGCACCCGAAGCCTTTTACAGCTATTTCTGGGAATTCGGGGATGGTACCTATAGCTTCGAGAAAGAACCGGTACATCATTACAGGGATACCGGTTATTATGATATCCGGTTATTTGCTACCAATAATTATGACGACGGCAGAAGACCTCCTACGAGGTTGAAACGGGTGAGGCTGGAAAAGAAAAGGCCCTTGCTTGCATCCAACAACGCTCCTTCATTTTTCAAAGGGGAAGGCTCGCTTGAAATGAAGACCAACCAGATGCCAAGGCCGGGAGAAGATATGGTGCTGTTACTGGGGTATCGCAACAAACCTGGTGCTCCCGTCGCCTCCGTAAGTGGCTCGGTGATGTTATTGTACAATGAGAAACAATTCAGCCAGAATAGTTTCGAAGTGGCAGAGGCCAGGGCCTATCATGAGGAAAAAACTATCGGCTTCGATTCCATGCTGGCCATGGCCCCGTCCGATCCGGGCCCCTGGGCCATCCGGGAAATCAGCTCGAAAGGGCTTTTCGAACTGAATGCCGCCGGACCATACGCAATATCCAACAAACAACAACTGATGCAATGGCTGAAACAGGAAATGGCCGGCTTCCGGCAGCACAGGATCTGGCGTATACAAAACATGAAGCCCGGTGAAGAGCAGTTCCTGTTCCTTACCATCAACACTTTGCCGGAAATGATCAAAGATACCAATGCAGTGGTCACCATTTCCGGACTTTTCGTTCCGGATGATCCGTCCATGGATGCTGAAAAGTTCAATCTCGAATTACAGATCGTAGCCTCCCATGATCCCAACAGGATGATGCTGAAACATAAAAGACTGAATTACCGGTTTACCGGCAGGAATAAGGACAATATCTACAAGGTACAATTCCAGAATACAGGCAAGGGGCCTGCTAAACAGGTAGCCATCACCGTTACCATTCCCGGAATGCTGAATACGGCCAGTATAAAAGTGGTAGACATGAAACCCAAATGTAACTGGTGCACCACTGCCTATCCCAACCAAAGTTGTATCGATACGCTCATTACAGCAGACAGCATCCGGTTCATCTTCAAAAATATTTACCTGCCCGGCACTCAGCAGGATGGTGTGAATGATCCCGATTCTACCATGGGCTTTATCAAATACAGCCTCAACTTCGACCGGAAAATGAAGAAGCTGCCATTTACCAGCAGGGCGGCTATCGTATTCGATAAGAATGAGCCCATCTATACCAACCGTTCGGTCGGCAGGTTCAGGAAGGGATTATCGCCCGGTATAATCATCGGCTACAGCAGTACGCTCGGATATTCTTTACAAGAACTGGCGCGGCAACAATACTCATTGGGCTTTACACTATCCGAGTATGCAGCGTACAAAAAATATTTTCAATGGGAACTCTACCTGCAAGGGTTCCGCGAAACGGAAACTTTCATCGGCAGGCAACAGGGAGGTGATACTGTTATCAATGGAGTAGGATATAAGCTTGAATACCGTGATCACTATAAAAAGGTAAAAGTATTTGCCCTTGAAGCGGTGCCGCTGGAATTCCGTTACAATATCGCATCCTTCGCCTCTGCAGGCGCCGGAGCACTGGTGGCGGCAGAGATCAATCGGACCACCACGCGTGTCATTCGCGCCAGCGCTATCAGGGGTGGTACACCAAATGCGATCATGCTGGAAGGGGAGCAGGGGAGCAATACAGCATCATTCGCAGATTGGCGCGGTGCGGTATTTGCCGATGTGCAATTAGGCCGTGTTCGGGTAGGGCCCGCCATTGGAGCCAGGTTCCTGCAATACGTCAATCCCTCCCACCAGCGCATTTTCCTGTATGCTACCTGGAAATTTTAAGTATTTTTAGGCAAATACAAGCTGATGCATCACTGCCTGTGCCGGGTAGTTGTACATATTGCCATTTGCTTCCTGCTGTTCATCGACCATACACGGGCTTCGTCCGATAGCACTTCACTGCCTGCATTACTTACACAACAGCTTGAAAAATTCCAGCGCAATGATGATCTCAGTAGCTGGATATATGCCCGTATCGATTATGCAGATAAAGATCCATTTGAAAGGACCGGCTTTCTCATGGCCACTCAAAAAGCCTCCTGGCGCAGTTGCCGTACGTTCACTGAGAAAGAGGCATGGTTGAATCTCCTGATCCTGCAGGGATATTTTCAATTGCAGACCGGCAATATCCTTGCATCGATCGATGCGTATGAGTCGGCCATGCAATTCTATGAGGCGAATGAGCAACCTCAACCCCTGGCCGCTATTGAAGAGTATGCCGAATTTGTGTTGAGGCCGCTCGGTAATAATTATACAAGGCTTGCTGATTACAATACTGCCTTTTTCATTCATGAGAAAACGCTCGCCATCGCCCTCAGGAATAAGGACCGCCGGGAACAGGCATCCGTGTACCTGAATATGGCCGTTTGCGCGCGATGGAAAGGCGATTTCGATGCTGCCACACGATACTGCAGGGCCGGAATTCAACAGACCGGCAGGGACCAGGCCTTTTATGGTTTGTTGTTGAATACCTATGCCGATGTGCTGTTGGAGCAAAACAGAACGGATACGGCCGCCATCCTTTCAGCACAGTCATTGCGGCTCCTGGAGAGATGGAAGAATAGTACATCCGATGACCTTCCCCTGTATTGGTATACAAGCGCGTTGCAGGTCGCCGCACAGATCGCGCTGCAACAAGGCAGGTATCCTCAGGCCACTGGTTTCGGCAAACAGGCATTGAAGATCTTCAACGAACGTTTCCCGCTTACCAGATCGAGGGAGAAGGCAAAAGTAAATGTGCTATTGGGTGATATCAGTTCGAAGGCAGGCAATGACCGCGCAGCTTTCAATTATTACCAGCAGGCATTGCGATGGCTGTTACCTTCCTGGCATCCGGAAAATGACCTGGCCATCCCGAACGATACCCTCCTGTACAGCGAAAATACCATCGGGGATGCATTGACTGGAAAAGCGGCTATCCTGGAACGCACAGGCCAGCCCGCTCTTGCATTGCAATACTATGCAGCCGTCTTCAAAGCCGCACGCAGGTTGCGCGGCAGTTTTTATCATACCGAATCGAAGTTGAAAGAGCTGGCTCTGTTACGATCGAGGTCCGATGCTGCCATGGCGCTTGCCTGGCGTTTGTGGAATACCACCAGGCAACCTGAATACAGGGACCGGTTATTGCTCATTGCTGAATGGTCGAAGGCCCAGTTATTGCTCGATGAGCGATCTGCACGGGCACATGCGGCAGGAACTGCTACATCGAACGACAGCCTGGCCAAAAAAATGAATAAGCTACAGCATGCCATCATTTATTATCAGCATGAACTGATGAATTTTCAGCAGGGGACCACAACATACAAAGACCCGGCAACGGTCCGTGGGCTATTGCAGTCGGCCGAATACGAGCTTTCGCTGGTCAATAAAACGATACAACGGAGATCAGTAAACGAAAAAAATGAACGTATCCTTACTGCCGGTGAACTTCCGTCAATGCTGGCACTTATACCCGCCAATACGAGTATACTTGAATTTTTCGAAGGGGCCGATAACAGTTATATACTGGAGTTGAGCAGCCGGGGGCTGCAGGCAGTCCACCTGGTGGAAAATACATCGCAGCTCCGGGCAGTGATCCCAACCTTCATGCAACAATGGTTTTCTCGCGGCCCTTCAGCCATGATCAATAACCCCGCTGGCTTTTACCGGCAATGCGCTTCCCTGTATAATGCTATATTCCATCAATACAGTTGGCAAAAGGGAAAACATTATATCCTGGCGCCCGACGGTATTTTCAATTACCTTCCTTTCGATGCGCTCCTCACGGATACTTTATATAAAGCCGATATCAATGCATGGCCCTATCTTTTCAAACAGGTATCGCTCTCTCAGGCGTATTCGCTGCAGACCTGGTATGAACAGCAATCGGCCCTATACACACAACCCTATTTTGGGGCTTTCTTCGTTTCGAAAGGTCAGCAGGGTAATCAACCGGCCCTGTCGGTGGAGAAAGAATATAGCATGCTTCAGCCGATGATGCCAGGTCGGTATTTTTACAATGCTGCCAGTACATGGCAGGCCTTCAACCAGGTCACGGACAGTCTCCGCATATTACATATTGCCACCCATGCTGTTTCATCATCAGGCGATTCATTTCCTTATCTTCAATTGTACGACCGCCCCTTCTACCTCTTCGATCTGCGGTATAAAAATTTTTCCCCGGCATTGGTAGTACTGGGCGCCTGCAAAACGGCTGATGGAAATTTGATGGAAGGAGAGGGCGTGAACAGCCTGGGCCGTGGATTCGTGGCTGCCGGCGCAGGTGGCGTGGTATCCGGGCTTTGGAACCTCAACGATGAAACGGCTATCGCTATCGTGCAGTCGTTCTATGAGAATCTTCACAAGGGGCAGAGCCCGGCATTAGCGCTATATCATGCCAAACAGCAATGGCTGGAAGCGCATGTGAACGACCCCATCCTGCAATTGCCTTATTACTGGGCCGGGTTCATGTACAGCGGCCACCTGCAACCAGTAAGCATGGAAGGGTCGAAAAGAGCCTGGCCTTATTACATGGCAGTTGCATTACTGATGGTTGCTATCGTCGTCATCATCATCAACAGTTATAATAAAAAAAGAAGAGGCTATAGTTAGCCTCTTTATGAATCTGGTACGGATGGTTTTTCAGTGAACTATGTTGAAAGAGGGTTGATGACCTCCATGATCCTGAAATGTTTTTCTCCTGCAGGTACTTCCCATTTAACGGATTGTCCTTTGCGGTAGCCGAGCAGGGCCGTGCCGATGGGAGCCATGATGGAAACCCTGCCATCGCTGATGGCCGCTTTTTCCGGGAGCACCAGTGTCAGTTCCAGCAACTGACCTGTGGCTTTATCCTGGATTTTAACCAATGAGTTCAGACGGATCACATCAGCCGGAAAATCTTCCTTCTGCAGTACAGTGCCCCTGTTCAATTCCGCTTTCAGCCTGTCGGCATTTTTTTTATCGAAGGAAGTCAACTGGCTACCTCCTTTGATATAGGTATGGAGAAGTTTTACATCTTCATTCAATAACAGCAATTCATCTTTCATGATATATAATTTTTTATAGTGATAGTACAAGGCAAGGACCAATAAAGGCAGTGTGATGATCAATGCCTGGTGCCAGTACCCATCACTGACGAATGCGGTACGGATGATAATAGCATTGACCAATACCAATACAAGTATCATACTGCCACTTGCCGAAACCGTCGATCGATTCCGATACATAGCAATACAGATTTAACAATAAATAATGATCGAGTAAATAGAGTAGATGAGATTAGCCCCCGGTCAGGTAAATTCAGGCCGGGGTAAACGTATTAAAGTCCTTAAAGCTGGAAAAGAAGTAAGTCATTCTTACAAATATACCTATAATATGTTATATACGGTCTCTAAAAACGTTAAAAACCCACTGCTGGTACAATAGAAGCTTATCTCAATTCTTCGAAATGGCCTGTTTGTTTGTTCTTCCGGACATTATCCCAGTCGAATGCCCGTCCGTTCATAGCCACGTATATGCCGGGAGGCAATGATTGGGCAAAGGCGAGTGCGCTGCCGAGGTTGAAGAAACCGTCGGAGCTGCCGAATTTATAGGGGATCATAGCGCCGGTGATCACGATGGTCTTGCCGGTCACTTTTTCCGCCAGCACTTTGGCGGTGACGGTCATGGTATCCGTACCATGTGTGAGCACGATCTTGTCTTCCTGGGCGCTGCGGATCTGGTGTACGATCAGCTCACGGTCTTCATCTGTCATCTGTAAACTATCGATCATCATCAGGGTGCGTACCGTAACGTCGAGGCTGCTGCGGCTGCGGTTCAGCATTTCGGGAAGGTGGGTCTCCTTGAAAAACAATTCACCGGTAAGCTCATTGTATTCCTTATCGAAAGTACCACCGGTTACGAAGATGCGGATAGGTGACATAGCTGACATTTAAAGGCAGCAAAATTAAGAAAGTAATCCAATATTGAATGGACCATTTTCCACACGGCGGCATTCATTATCACGGTCTTACCATGATCAGGGTGCCGGGAAAAAGTACCGATCGAACCCTTTTTGGATGCAGGTAGTACCAAAAAAAAGTACTAAATAAACCAATTTGCTGAGTGAATCATTCTATTGATTTTCTTTGAATATGGCCAGAGATTCCCGCTACAAGTCTGTGAAGGCACTTATCGAAAATGGCACTATTACCCATTTCAATCAGATGTTCGAATTCATTCCCAAAAGCATAGTAGCTGCCGATATGGGAAAACAGAATATCAGGTTCACACGGCTTATGGGCCATGTTGAAAAATTCACCCTGGAGGATATTTATACGCTGGCAAAATTTCTCGAAGTACAGGATAACACCGTTTATGAGCTTGCCTATAAAGAATATCTCCATCAGAAAGGAAAAAAGAAATCGTAAAGACAGTATACGCGCCGCCTCACTTGCACTATCATGACCATTGCCCTATCCTTGCTCACGCATGAGAAATCTGCATGTAAATGATTAGTAGCTCTGAACTCAGCGAGCTGCCCCGAAAGCCTTCGGGCAGCTTTTTTTGCAAATACAATTAGATATATTGTAACAGCCATGAACACAAACCGTATCAAAAGCGGACATTTCCTTCTGGCATGAGATTTCTATTCGATTGGTTTTCAGAAAATAAACGAATGGCATTGTCTTGGCAGGATACCCATGCGATCTTGCAACAGTATCAATCGTTTGGATATGTTCAACCAATACCTCAAGACAATGTTCCGTAATCTATGGAAAAACAGGTCCCATAGTTTCTTGAATATGATCGGCCTGGCCATAGGTATTACCTGTGCCGGGCTGATCTTTTTATGGGTAGAAGATGAAATGCACTACGATCGGTTCCATGGCAAGAAAGACCGGCTCTATCTCATCCTCACCAATTCGAAACTCGATGGCAGGATATTTACGCATTCATCCACTCCTTGTTTATTGGGGCCTGCATTACAGGCTGAGGTCCCCGGTATTGGCCAGTCATGCCGCGCCACGGAAGGAACTACTTCGATCCTGTTCAATTCAGGTGACAAACCTGTGTATGCCTCCGGCAGATATGTCGATCCTTCCTTTTTCACTATGTTCACCCTTCTCTTTGTCCAGGGCAATGCACGGGACGCTTTCAAAGACCTTTATTCCCTGGTGATCACCGAGCAGGCAGCCCGCAAATTTTTTGGGAATGAACGGCAGGTATTGGGCAAGACTATCCTGGTCGACAACAAACAGGAGTATGTGATAACCGGTGTATTGAAAGACCTGCCGGAAAATTCGAGTCTCCGGTTCGAATGGCTTTCTCCCTTCAAGATCTTTTATGATCAAAATCCCGGGGCCAGGAAATGGGGGAATTCCTGTATCAATACTTATGTGGAGCTGACATCGCCGGCCAAAGAAGTAACTGTCGATAAGCAATTGTCGGCTTTCATGAAAACAAAACAAACGGACAACGACAACGGGTTATTCTTATTTGGGATGTCCAACTGGCGACTATACGATCAGTTTGAAAATGGTAAATCCACTGGTGGTGGCCGCATCGAATATGTACGTTTATTCTCCGTGATAGCCTGGGTGATCCTTACGATCGCCTGTATCAACTTCATGAACCTGGCGACGGCACGCAGCGAGAAACGTGCCCGCGAAGTGGGTGTAAGAAAAGTACTGGGCGCTGGAAAAAAACGCCTGATAGGCCAGTTCATCGGAGAAGCAATATTCATGTCGACGCTCGCGGCTCTATTTGCCGTGGTGCTGATCACACTGGTGTTGCCTGCTTTCAATTTCCTGGTGCAAAAAAATCTTTCGGCCGGGTTCGGTCAGCCGGTGCACCTGCTGGTGCTGGCCGGTATAGCCCTGATCTCCGGACTGGTGGCAGGTAGTTATCCGGCTCTTTACCTGTCGTCGTTCAATCCTGTATTCGTACTAAAAGGAGTGAAGCTGAAAACAGGCAGCGCGGCCTTCATCCGGAAAGGGCTGGTAGTATTACAGTTCACTGTTTCGATCATACTGATCATCGGGACTATCATCATCTACCAGCAATTACAGCATGTGAAGGACAGGAACCTTGGTTTCAGGAAAGAAAACCTGGTGCAGATCGAAATGCGCAATGCTTTGATCGGCCATTATGCATCTTTGAAACAAGACCTCCTGAATACGGGTTACGTGGAGAACACGGCACTGGCCGACCACGGAACGATCTACGCCGGGAACAATACCACTGGTTTAAGCTGGGCAGGCAAAGACCCCGGTAGCCAGATACTGGTCTCCCAAAGATTGGTGAGCTACGAATTTATTGCCACTTCTGCTATGCAGTTGATATCCGGCCGCGACTTCAGATCGACTGATGCCATAGAGATGGGACCTGATTTCAGACCTAAGGACCCCAACGGGATATTCAATGTAGTGGTCACTGAATCGATGGGGAAACTCTTGGGCAAAGACGATCCGGTAGGAAAGGCATTGTTGCTGCCCGGCGACACGAACGGAACTCCCTACCACCTGAATATAGTAGGCGTAGTGAAGGATTACATGTATGGCAATATGTATGGAAAGCCGGACCCTGTAGTATTCTATCCCATTCCGCAGGCGACGGACCGGATGTACGTGCGGATCAAACCAACCGATGGCCTGGAAAAAGCGCTGGCCGCTATCGGAGGCGTCATGCACAAATATAATCCTGCCTATCCTTTCGAATATGTATTCGTAGATGACCAGTTCAATGCCCTTTTCACCAGTGAAATGCTGATGAGCCGTCTCTCGCGTGTATTCGCTATGCTGACTATTATCATATCCTGCCTGGGTTTATTTGGTCTTGCCGCCTATACCGCAGAGCGAAGGACCAAAGAGATCGGTATCCGGAAAGTGCTTGGCGCCAGTGTGCCCGGTATTACCGGGTTACTGACCAAAGACTTCCTCAAGCTGGTAAGCATATCAGCGATCATTGCATTTCCCATTGCCTGGTGGACGATGCATAGCTGGTTGCGTGGATTCGAATACAGGGTAGGGATCAGTTGGTGGGTATTCGCTGCGGCAGGCGTACTGGCTTTGCTGATCGCGCTGATCACGATCAGCACACAGGCCATCAGGGCAGCGGTGGCCAACCCGGTAAAGAGCTTGCGAACGGAGTAATATTCAGTGGTTCGCACAAAACACGTACATCAAACAGATTTAACCATTCCACAATTAAATTTCTGTTTTACACCCGGATAGGTTTTCCTATTCCGGGTGTAATCGTTCATTCAGTATGCGGTAGATGATCGCTTGACTATTGTCAATACATCGTTTTATTCTTATGGATAGATATTTTTGAGGAATTATTGTTGACAAGCTGATAGTTTTCGTATATTATATTTAGTTACTAACAGCCTTATCCTTATTCCCCATGAGCGACTGGTATGTAAGCTTCCTCTATCACCGCGTTCAATACGTGTAAAATGGTCATTACCGAAGAACAATTCGAGAAAGCATTCCGGCATGGGGATAAGGAATCCTTTGATCTTATATTCAACAGGTATTATCCACAATTCGTTAATTACGCAAAGGCATTCCTCAACAATCTTCATGATGCAGAAGATATAGTGGCCGACATTTTTATGAAGCTTTTGAGTTCCGGGAAATGCTTCAGGGATGAGCAACATTTCAAAGGCTATATGACAGAGGCAACAAAGCATACCTGCCTCAATCTAATGGGAGCAACCGAGTTTCACAGAAAAATATTGAGATTGTTGAGGAGACGAACCCCGGTTGCCGGCAATAAGACCGAATGGATCGAATGGCGGATCGATATTTCCAGGATCATGTACAGCCTGATCGGGAAGCTTTCCCCTGGTGAAGAAAAGATCTTTAAAATGGCCGTCATCGAGCAGATGAGGCCCAACGAGATCGCTGCTTCACTTGGCATCAGCCGGTCGGCGGTCGATGCTCAATTGAAAAGGGCCGCAGAAAAATTAAAGTCAGGATCACTGGGCAATTTGCTCAGAGATTACCTGAATTCCCATGAGGGGGACTGATGCCGGCTACATACAAAAGGTTGATAATGATGGGCTGACTCGCCCCTCTAATTTATGAAACAATGTTGCAATAAAATTCCTCATTTTTTGTAGTGATTTTCTTCCTCCCATTTGCTTTATATATGTGGCTTCAGGATACTCATTCATCCGGAGCCGATCAATACCATTAACCTTATACTTGCTTAGTTATGATTGAACATCATCAGGAAGTTTCTGCCCTGATCCTGAAACACCTGCGTCATGAGCTTACAGAAGAAGAGAATGTTACATTGACCAATTGGGTTTCAGACTCGGCGATCAACTTTGAATTTTTCATGAAATGTATCGATACAGAAAAATTATATGACGGGCTTTGTCAAATTCACAGGGTAAACAAGAGCAGAGGCTGGGCGCAGGTCCAGGCAAGACTGGCGGTAATGAGAGCAGACGTGGCTTCCGTGGTTAAGCATCCGGACAGGTCATCCAGCAGCGTTATAAGAATTACCAGGTACCTTCAACCCCTTTGACCCGGCCTGGAATAAACAATGTACAATCAAAACGCGCATTATGAGTGTCTATGAAACCAAAAAAATGTGGATCGGTAGTTTGTTTCAATTAAAGAAGAATAAGGTCAATGATCCCTTATTGTATTTCGATGAATTTTATTCACCGCTGGTTGTTTTTGCACAAAGAGTGATCGGCACGCAATCGATCATGGCCGAGAAATTCGTAGTGGATTGTTATGTAAACCTACTCGAAAAGAAAACTGCTTTTAAATCTATTCATGAGGTAAGACAATATTTATTCGATACGGTAGGACTGGATTGTACCAACTATCTCATCACACAGGCCGTGCTGAATGGAGGCAAAGAAGCGGGCAGGGAGCAGCGTGCGCGGAATGAGAAGATCAACCTGGAAGAACTACAAACGGAAGTATTGTTGTGGCACAGTATATATTCCGAGATCGACAGCCTTCCTTCCCCATGCAGGGAGGTGTATAAATTATCGCTTTTTGACAAGCTGGATAATAGGCAGATCGCCTGTCTGCTGAATATGCCACTGGTAAAGGTAGGATGGTATAAATTGCTTGCATTTTGCTTATTGAGGACGATGTTTCTGAAAAAGATCTTTCTGACCGTTCCCTCTATTCTTTATTTCACTCAATCAAGTTTATGAAAAAAAGTAATACAAGGATAGTGGAGCTGATCGTCAAATACCTGAATGACGGGCTGACAGACACAGAAAGAGAAGAACTTTTTGCCTGGAAATCCGCCACTAAAGAAAATAATTCATTGTTTGAAAGTCTCACCAATGAAAAGCAGTTGCTGAAAGGATTACAGGAGATCCATGCTGTCAATAAAGAACGCGGGCGATCGAAGATCGAAAAAGCATTGGAAGACAGGGCTGCTCACCCTTTGCACAGGAATAACAGGTATATGTACCTGAAAGCTGCTGCCGTTCTGCTGGGCTTGTTAGGTATCGTTACACTTGTGCTGACCATTCCCTGGAATAAAAGAACGCAGGAAATAACAACGGATGCCCAGAAACAGATGGTCGATGCAAGGATCGGGTTAACATTAGCGGATGGGACGACCATAAAACTCGACAGTGCCAATAACGGGGTCATTGCCAGGCAGGGAAATGTAGAGATCATAAAACAGGATTCTATGATCAATTACAGGGTCCTTCAAGAAGAAAGCGCTGCGAAAGCGGAGAATTTCATGAATATACTGAAGCTCGGAAGGCAGGATAAACGGCTGCTTGTATTTCCCGATGGCTCCAGGGTATGGGTAAACGCTCAATCGGCTTTGAGATATCCCACAATTTTTAGTAATTCAGGCAGGTCGGTAGACCTCAGTGGGGAGGGTTATTTTGAAGTGAGCAGGAAAGGACAGACCCCTTTTTTTGTCCACGCACAGAAAGCGACGATTGAAGTGTTGGGCACGCATTTTAATGTGGCAGCATACACCGATGACAATATTGTAACCACAACACTCGTGCAGGGAGTGGTAAAAGTGACCGATGGACAGGAATCGAAGACCATCCTTCCCAGGCAACAAGTGGTCTTTTTTGATACCGGCCGGGCAACAGTCAATGAAAATATCAATCCGGATAAATTTGTTGCCTGGAAAGATGGGAACTTTCTTTTTACCAACGACACCATCGAAACAGTTGTAAAACAAATAGCCCGCTGGTATGGTCTGCAGCCTGATATCAGGGTCAGGGATACCAGCCATATTGAAGCAATATCACTTTCAAAAAGTCTTCCGATCGAAACAGTACTGAAAGTGTTGAACTCGATGAAAATAGTAGAATTTGAGAAGAATGGTAACAGGATAATCGCGAAGCCCAAATCCAAACCATAAAAATATTGCCTCACCATTGGCCTTATCCTTCATCATTAAAAGAGAAATACCTCCGGGTATTTCTCTCCTGATCATCTATTGATGTAACAAAACAGCAGATAAAAAAACGGAGTATTCATTTTTTAATAATGGTTAGCACAAAAAACCAGAAACGCTGTCATCGTTTCTGGTCAGATATGGGCTGATCATAAATTGTCGTCCATGATAGCAACCCTTTCGGCTACGACCGGGTGCAGACGCGGTCTGCGCTTCGATCGGCCATTGATAGTTAAGGTACGTGAACCAACTTGTATGGCAAAAAAAATATATGCAGTTGGCATTTTTATTTTGGAGAATTCCCGAAATGAAAAACTATTATTCGTCTCCCTACGGAAACATATCTGCTCACAGGATCCCGCAAAATTCAATTAAATATGCAACCGATTCAATTTAAGGCTTCAACGATCATCGCAGTAGTTTCGATCACCAGCATCCTGCTTTTCGCTTCGGTATTATTGGTAGAACAAGCTGTTACCTGGAAACAGGTAGGAGAGATACTGATACATATCGGCCTGTTCAATCTTCTACAAACCTCTGTATGGTTCCTTATTAAAAATATAGGTTGGCGCGTCACCTTTATACAGGACAATCATGATCTTTTTCCGGTACCGCTCAATATTGGTGGAAGATATATCGGGAAGATCATTCGTGAGGGGGAGCGCACTAAGTCTTTTGTTCTCGAGGTCGTGCAGGATTTTACATCGGTCACGGTCTATACATATTGTAAACATAGTTCTACCAAAAGTGTCATTGCCAATATTACTATCGACAAGGTCTCCAGGAAACAATATCTATGTTTTTTCTGGGAAGGACTGTACAAACTCCATTACGAGCCCGGCTCTGCAAAACATAATTTCATGGGATATACCATCCTGGAGATCGCAAATGAAAATGGCATCATTCATATCAGTGGTAAATTTTTCAGCAATAAGGAAGGCTCAGGCTCCCGTGGAAGGATAGACCTTCGCCGCGCTTCCACCAGGATCAAGGGAAGTATGTAAATGCAGCAATACATCCGATCTCGTATTATCATATTGTTTATTTCATAGTTCTGCAACGATGCCGTATTTTTACAGGTCAATGCTTGTATGCTAAGAGGACTTGTTTGGCTGTTGGTGATTTTCATATCCGCTGACCGGGTAGTTGCGCAGACCTGTACTACCCTGGGGCAAACTCCATCCACTGCCTTTCCGGTATGCGGTACGTCGACCTTCGACCAGGTCAATGTTCCGATCTGTAGTACACATTCCCTGATCGTTCCCGGTTGCGCCGGAGGAGGTGCGGCCTATGCCGATAAAAACCCTTTCTGGTATCGCTTCACCTGTTATACTGCCGGCACGCTTGGATTCCTCATCACCCCAAAAGATCTGGGCGATGATTACGACTGGATGCTATACGACATCACCGGTAAAAATCCCGATGATGTGTTCACCGATGCTTCCCTCATCGTTACCGGCAACTGGGCCGGTACTTATGGAGTTACCGGCGCCAATGCTTCTGGCGTCAATTATATCCAATGCGCTTCAGACCCGGCACAGAACCTTCCATCTTTTGCCGCTATGCCAACGCTGATACAGGGGCATGAATACCTGCTCCTGGTAAGCCACTTTACAAACTCACAAAGCGGATACAGCCTCTCGTTCGGTGGAGGCACGGCCGTGATCACCGATCCCAAACTACCAGCCCTCGACAAAGCAACTGCAGGCTGCGGCGGAGTAAGCGTTACCGTTACACTCAACAAGAAAATGAAATGCAGCAGCCTTGCTGTCAATGCCAGCGATTTTAGTTTATCGCCTGCTGTTGCGAATATCGTATCAGCTTCCGGCACCGGTTGCAGCAACAGTTTCGATATGAATGAAGTGGTACTCACCATGAGCAATCCGCTTCCTCCCGGCAATTATACGCTTACCATGAAGAATGGGACAGATGGCAATACACTGCTCGATAATTGCAACAGGGCAATTCCGGTGGGCGACAATATCGGCTTCACTGTGGCGCCTATCCAGCCGACACCGATGGATAGCATTACACCTGTGAAATGCGCTCCCAACACATTGGAGCTTGTTTTCAGGAAGAATATCCTCTGCAATTCCATCGCCGCCAATGGGAGCGATTTCATCGTGACAGGCCCTACGCCTGTTACTGTATCTGCTGCCGACGCCACCTGCGTGAATGGCGGCACCAGGATCATCAAAGTACATTTATCGGCCCCTATACAAACCGGCGGCACCTACCAGGTTAGACTGGTAAGAGGCTCCGACGGCAATACCCTCATCGATGAATGCGGACAGGAAACACCGGCCGGCTCCACCATCAGTTTTATTGCAAAGGATACCGTGAATGCCGATTTCAGCTACCAGTTGCTATATAGTTGTACATGGGATACAGTAGCGGTGAGCCATGATGGCCGCAACGGCGTCAATCAATGGGCCTGGGCATTCGATACAGAAGGCAGCAGCAGCCTGCAAAGCGACCGCTTCGTTTTTCATAGTTTCGGTCCCAAGAAGATCAGCCTGATCGTTTCGAACGGGGTCTGTTCCGCCACCTCCTCCGTGATCCTCAATCTCGATAATGAGCTGAAGGCCGAATTTGCTTACCCGGATGTATTGTGCCCGGAAGACAAGGCCGTGTTCACGGATAAAAGCATCGGCAAGATCATCGATTGGAAATGGGATTTCGGCGACGGCACTTCCGGCTCTCTGCAACAACCGGCGCCCAAATCATATCCAAAGATAACGGTAGGCCGTACACTGTTGTACACGGTGCAACTGATAGTAGAGAATGATCATCATTGCCTGGATACGGTGAAACACCAGGTGAAAACGGTCAATACCTGTATCATTGCGGTGCCCAATGCATTTACCCCCAATAATGACGGGCTCAATGATTATTTGTACCCTCTCAATGCCTACAAGGCAACGGACCTGGAATTCAATGTTTATAACCGTTATGGTCAGTTGGTATTCCATACCAACGACTGGACCCGTAAATGGGACGGCACATTCAACGGCATTGCAC
>JAFIGX010000012.1 GCA_017849455.1 Pseudobacter sp. | reverse complement strand
TTTGAACCCAGATCTTTTAGAATTTGTATGCGATCGTTGCCATGAACTGCCGCGGCGCAATAGGATTTATGCTGTAGTTCTCATGTACATAATAATTGTACTCATTCGTAAGGTTCGAGATCTTGGCCAGTAAGGAAATATTCCGGATTGTATAGCCGGCAGAAAGATCAACAGTGGTGAAACCTGCCACCGGGAACTTCCTGTTCACCTGGGTCTGACCGATCGTGTTGTTCCATCCGCCTACACGGTCGCCGATATACACGCCATTCACCCCGAACTTCAATCCTTTCAGCCTGCCTGCATTGAACGTATAGAAAGCACTGGCATTGGCAGTATGCATCGGCGTATTCACCAACCTTTCCCCTTCTATGAAATTGCCTTTTTTACTCATATCGGTTTTGGTGTAGCGCATATAGTTGTAGCTGTATCCTGCAATGATATTCAGTCCGCTGACTGGATGAGCCGCAATATCCACTTCAATACCGTCGCTGGTTGTTTGGCCTGTGAGCTGTTTGATATTGGAGTTGTTGTTCTCCCTGCCATCTGCCGTGAACGGAGCGATCTGCGCCAGGTTATTATTGATGATGCGATACCCGGTTACATTTACGGAGAGTGCCCCTTGCAGGAAATCGTTCTTGATGCCCAATTCATACTGGTCGATGATCGAAGGATCGAGGGCCACACCATTGATGTCTGTGCCGGTATTGGTGGTGAAGGAATTCGCATAGCTGGCAAAGACCGACATATTGGGAAGCGGTTTATATACCAACCCTACACGGGGAGAAAAGGCCCTGTCGGTTTTCCTGGCACTTTTGACCACATCGTTGGCGGGAGATTTGTAAGTCGTCGTCGTAGCAGGTGGAGCTTCCTGGATCGACCAGCGGATGCCGGCCAACAATTTCCAGTGTTCACCTAATGAAATAAGGTCCTGCACATAAGCGCCGAAGCGGTTAACAGGCGTTTCTGCCACCGAGGTCTTGTTATCAGCTACAGGCATATCAGTACGGGGTTTGTATTTGGTTGGATCGAGGATATTGATCACATCATACGCAGTAGGATTGTTGAAGTTGGTATTGGTGGTTACAGACCTGTCTGCATCTACCCCCGTCAATATATTGTGTTCAAGGACACCTGTCTTCACATGCCCATTGAGGAATACCTGGGCTACATAATATTTTTCCTGGTTCTTCAATTTATTCAGCGGCCTGTTCCAATCGCCATTCAGCTTGGCCTGTATCCTTTCGATGGAATAATAATCCCGGTCGTATTGCGAGTAGGAAACAGAACCGTTCAGGTTCCAGCTATCGCTGAAACGATGCCTTACCGTAGCAGTGGCGGATGACTGCTGCGTTTTGGCATATTGCCAGGGTGTTCCGAAGAATGCGCCGCGGGCCACTTTCGGGATGACCGTATCTGCCAGGGTACCGATACCGAAATCAGGTGTGAATTTATGATAGAGATAATCTCCTTCCAGTACGAGCTCGGTATTCTTGCCCAGTCTGTAGAGGAAAGAAGGATTTACATAGTAACGGGTGGAATGTACCTGGTCACGATAACTGTTGGCCTTCTCATAAGTACCGTTCAGCCGGTAGGCCAGTTTGGAGCTGATGGGCCCATAAATATCGAATGCAGGTTTATAAAGGTCGTAGCTGCCGAAGCGCATGCTCACTTCTCCGCCAAAATTGAATTTGGGTTGTTTGGTCACCATGTTCAAAATACCGCCAGGGGCTACATTCCCGTAAAGGATGGCTGCACTGCCTTTCAATATTTCCACTCTCTCCAGGCCGCTCATTTCAGGAAATGTACCGCTGTTCACCCGGGCTCCATTCTTGAACATATTGGTGCTGGAGAAGCTATATCCACGGGCATAGAAGGCTTCCTGGGTAGCGCCGCGTGTAGTTCCGAGATAAACGCCATTGACATTTTTGATCACATCGCTGAGGCGCTGTGCCTGTTGGTCGCGGATGATACCCTGGCCAACCACAGTTACGCTTTGGGGCAGATCGATGGGCGCCATCGGCATTTTACCGATCGAGAGCGGCCGTTCGTTCGGGCTTTTCCTGCCTTCCACGATCACGGCATCCAGTTGTTTCGAATCTTCTTTCAGTGTAAATACGACCTCCAGCGTCTGGTCGGCGCTAACGGTAATGGATTTTTCCTGTGTCACCAGCCCTGTATGGGAAACGACGAGAATATAAGTGCCAGGTTTTATATGGTGCAGGATGAAGAGACCGTCTTCCGTTGAAATGGTAGCTTTATTGATCTCCTTCAGGGAAACATTTACAAAAGCAGCGGGTTTGCCATCAGTGGTCATGATCTTTCCCTTTACAATGCCTGCCGGTTCATCGTTGTCGGTACCGATCGAAATATTATTCACAGCATTGGTCTGGGCGGAAAGGGAATTGACCAGGATAATACATGCAAAGAGGAACGTATAGATATATTTCATAACACCTTAAAATGTGGGTGCAAAGGAACTCTGTTCCAGCATTTTACATGTGCCCGATCGGGAAAAAGGTTTACCCGATCGGGAAAAAGTAGTTAGGGAGATGGAGGGGGAGTTGTCAACTTTTCAACCTTAAATTACTCCAGCAGTTGCGGCTTCCTGGTAAAAACTTTCCATAAGAATTCCCCGAATAGGGTATTGGCCCAGGCAAACCATTTGCGGGTGAACCTGGTCGGGTCGTCCTTATGAAATGCTTCATGGATGAACCCGGTATTGGCGTGGGTAGCCTGCAGCATTTTTATGCAGCGCGCGATCTCGTCATCGTTGGTGCTGGTAAGTCCGCGCATGATGATACTCATCGGCCAGATCATATCGATGCCTGCATGCGGGCCGCCGATACCCTCCGCTGCTTTTCCTTTGAAGAAGAAAGGATTGTTCCTGCTCAGCAATAGCCGCCGGGTGTTCTGGTAAATAGGATCACTGGTTGTGATGGCGCCCAGGTAAGGCAGGGAGAGCAGGCTGGGCACATTGGCATCGTCCATCAGGTTGTGACTGCCGAGGCCGTTCACTTCATAAGCATAGACTTTCCCGAAGGACGGATGCTGCACAATGGCATGTTGCTGCAGGGCTGCTGCCACTTCTTTGGCCAACGCCTCACAATCCGCGGCCAGGGTGGTATCATGATGAATGGCCCTGAGCATTTCTGCCGCCTGCTGCAGGCTGATCACTGCAAAAAAATTGGCGGGAATGAGATAAAGGAAGAGCGTGGCGTCATCACTGGGTCTGAAGACGGAGCAGATCAGTCCATTGCCGGCTACCGGATATCCATAACCGCCGATCGGTACGCCATCGGTGGCCCATGAGGTGCGCCGTTCAAATTTGTAGGGGCCATGTCCGTTTTTGCGTTGCTGTTCCCGGAAGGTGGCGAGCACCAGGGCCATGGCCTGTTTCCAGTTGCCATCGAATGGTTGTGTATCGCCTGTCTTCTTCCAGTAATGCCAGGAAAGACGGATAGGGTAGCAGAGGGAATCGATCTCCCATTTCCGTTCATGGATACCGGGCTTCATGACAGTAAGATCATCCTTCCATTCGCCTGTCTTGTTGCGGTCTTTATAGAATGCGTTGGCATATGGATCGTAGAGTATGTTGGAGACCTGTCGGTTGATCACACCGGCCACGAGGTTTCGCAGTGGCTTATCTTCCCCGATGAAAGCGAGATAGGGCCATACCTGTGCGGAACTGTCGCGCAGCCACATGGCATCGATATCGCCGGTGATCACATAAGTGTCGGGCCGGCCATTCACGGTCTCCACATCCACCGTAGTGTCGAGCGTATTGGGAAAACAATTCTCGAACAACCAGGCCAGTTCCCTGTTGCGAACACCTGCCTTGAAAGTGGTGATGGCCTTTTCAACGGCTTCGCTGCTGAATTTCCTGGAAGCCAAAGGTGTTCTTACCACCGGGAATTCAGCCTGGTTGGAAAAGATATTATTGGGATGGAGCAATAGACCGGCGCCAGCCAGGCCTGTTTGCAGGATGAATGATCTTCTTTCCATTATACCCGTTTATGTCTTTGTAAATAATAAGACACGAATATAATGGCAAATACTTACAGTTCACCGTTAATGGACGGAAGCGCCGCAGTCCGACTGGCCAGTGAGTGAATAAGTGTTGGATTGGCTGTCGGTTTCGTTCTATTTTGAAGATTACGGTGCATTTAATTTTGATGAACAAAACTAGTCCAAAAACTTTTTATATGAATATTTCCAACCTCCTGCTGCTGGCCTCTGCCACTGTCACGGCGCTGATCGCCGGATTGTTCTATGCCTACTCCTGTTCGGTGAACCGCGGATTGTCGAAGCTCACGGATGCCGACTACCTGGCGGCCATGCAATCCATCAACCGGGAGATATTGAACCCATTGTTCTTCCTTAGCTTTATGGGCACCCTTGTATTGTTGCCATTGAGCACCATCCTGCATTACAAGGAAACGGAACCGGGCCGGTTCATACTTTTACTGGTGGCGACATTGGTATATGCCATCGGTGCTTTCGCCGTCACGATCTTCGGGAATGTACCACTCAACAATGAATTGGACAGGGCCAGGCTCTCGTCCATGAGCCCTGTAGAGCTGAACCATCTGCGAATGATCTTCGAAAAACCCTGGAACAGACTGCATACCGTCCGCACGCTGGCAGCAGTATTGGCGCTCGTGCTGGTATTGGCAGCCTGCCTCGTGAAATAGCTTATCCAAAAAAAATTGGCTGGTTCAATAATATATTCTACATTTGTAGAGTTAAATAACAAAATGTAGAATGATCCCGTTATCGAAGTCAGAAGAACAATTGATGGAGCTGATCTGGCAACAGGAAAAAGTCTTCCTGAAAGACCTGGTAGATGCCTTCCCTGATCCGAAGCCTGCCACCACTACCATTGCCACCCTGCTGAAACGTATGCAGGACAAAGGTTTTGTGGGCTATACCATATTCGGCAATTCGAGGCAGTACTATCCGCTTGTAAAAAAGGCCGATTACTTCTCGAAACAGATGAAAGGGATCATCCGGAATTTTTTCGGCAATTCAACCCTGCAGTTCGCCTCCTTCTTTACTTCCAACAGTAATATGACGGCAGCAGAGCTGGAAGACCTCAAAGAGATCATTGACCAGGAAATCAAAAAGAAGAAAAAATGATGGCCTATATCATCAAGACCTTTCTTTGTTCCGGCCTCCTGTATGTGGCCTACCTGCTTTTTTTGCAACAGGAAAAAATGCTGCGATTCAACAGGGCCTACCTGTTAGGCAGCCTGGTCGTATCGATGCTTGCTCCATTGATCATGGTAAGGTCGGAAATGATCAGTCTGCCCATCATGGAATTGATGCAGGTTGCATCCACGCCTCCACCGTCCGGTATAGTGATGAGCGGGGCGCCGGCGGCCTCTCACGAAAACCTATTGCCCATAGCTGCATGGACCATCTATCTGGCAGTAACGGCATTATTCCTGGTCCGGCTTACCAGGAACCTGCTGATGCTCACGCTCCATATCAGGAAAAGCCACCGGGAATCCTGGCAGGGGGCGAGGCTGGTCTATGGCCAGCATAACAGTGTACCATATAGTTTCCTCCGTTATATTTTTCTTGACAAGGAAGAGATGGAAAGCGGGAAGATCGAGAAAGAGATACTTTATCATGAACTGGCCCATGTGCGGCAGTGGCATTCTATCGATGTCCTGTTCCTGGAATTGCTGATAACCTTTTCCTGGTTCAATCCATTTCTTTACCTGTACTGCAGGTCTGTCAAGCTTAATCATGAATTCCTCGCCGATGCATCTGTCATCAGGGAGTTCACCAATACAGGATACTACCAGCAACTATTGATCACCAAAGCGAGTGTACCTGTTCAAGCCATATTATCGAGCCCATTCAATTATTTCAACACTAAAAAACGATTACTGATGATGACCAGAAAAACATCTTCAGGCATGGCCTTCTGCAAGCAGGCCGCGGCCATATCCTTATTATTGGCTGGTGGATTTGTTTTCAGTACCAGGCTGGCTGCCCAGGAAACTCCCAAAGTATTGCCAAAGCAACAGATGCCCTCTACTGTGGAAGGCGCTTCATCTCAATTGATGGGAGAATATGAAAGTATCATCAACAAGTACCGCAGTGATGACAAGAAATGGCGTGCCCATTTCCTGCAAACCATTACAGACGCCGACCGTGACCGCCTTGAAACGATCTTCAAACAAATGAGCAGGGAGCAACAGTCGAAACAAACAGTAGCCTTTATGCCGCCCATACCGCCGCTGCCAAAGGTCGTTCCAACTGAAAGCCAGTTGAATGCCTGGAAGAATGCCGCGCAATACGGTATATGGATCAACAACAAAAAGGTAAGCAATGCCGTGCTCAACAATTATTCGCCCATTGATTTTGAGCAGGTATTCGTCAGCAAACTAAGCAAGAATGCGATCAATTACGGAAAATATTATTACCAGGTCGATCTCATGACCAAATCATTTTATGAAGATTATTACAATAAAGCGATCGCTGATAAAAGAAATAGGCTGATATTCCAGACTTTCAGGTTCAGGGTCCACAAAGATTGATCGGGTTTTCGCCCCATTCGACTGAAAGCATTCTAAACGGGATGATCGTGTAGCCGATCCTGAATGCTAACGTAAATGTGCAGCCGCTTTTATGATATCTTTACCTTCCAGTATTTTTGTGGGATAACCTTCTCTGCTGATAAAAATCATGGCCCTGGCCAATTCTGAAAGAGTGCAGAAACCTTTGGGGTAGATCTTTCGTCCCAGGGGGAACATCCAATTGATATATTTATAAAAGGAATGGATATGTTGTAGTCCAGGGATGGGTTTGATGAAACCTGGTCTCAGGGCAAAGACCTGCCTGAAAGGGAGCTTCATGAGATCATTTTCCGTTTTGCCTTTCACCCGTGCCCAGCGGCTTCTCCCTTTTTCGCTGCTGTCCGTTCCGGCCCCGGAGATATAGCAGAAGGTCATGCCTGCGTTCTGCCGGCTCAGTGTTTCGCCCATCTGCATCGTCAGCGTATAGGTAATTTTGAAATATTCTTCGGCACTGATGCCTATGGATGAAATGCCCAGGCAGAAAAAACAGGCATCGTATCCTTTGAGTTGTCCTTCGATTGGGCGCAGATCGTAGAAGTCACCGCGAATGATCTCCCGGAGCTTTGGGTGTTGTACACCGCAAGGCTTGCGGTTGATCACCAGTATGGATTCCACATCAGGCCTTTCGAGGCATACATGCAAAACACCTTCGCCCACCATGCCGGTGGCTCCGGTAATAATGACTTTAATGGGACTGCTCATAGTTTTGAAGAAGAAAATGTAAGTTAGGCAAAATGGCCGTATTATTACAGCCAGATGGAAAGGGTCTCCCGTTTCAACAGAACGCGTATTGCTCCAACACCCAGTGGTTTCTTGCATCTGGGCAACCTGCTTTCTTTTGTGATCACGGCAGGCAGGGCGGCAGCAACAGGTGCATCGATCCTACTGCGTATCGATGACCTCGACCAGGAAAGGAGCCATCTCCAATATATACAGGACATTTTCGATACGCTCGAATTCATGGAGATACCCTGGCAGGAAGGCCCGCGCAATCTCCGGGAGTTCGAACAGGAATTTTCGCAGGTGCATCGCCTGCCACTCTATCGCCAGGCTTTGAAAGTCCTGAGAGAACAAGAAGCGTTATTCGCGTGCACCTGCAGCCGTTCGCAATTGCAACAGCAGGGGCTTAATGGCAGCTACCCGGGCACCTGCCTGCATAAGAATATTCCACTGCATACAGAACAGGTGAACTGGCGGCTTCGCACAGATGATGCAGGGGAGCTTTCGATACGAACGGATGATGGAAACCGCATCACTGCTGAATTGCCGGCATCCATGCAATATTTTATCGTAAGAAAAAAGGATGACTACCCATCTTACCAGCTCACATCGGTCATTGATGACCTGCATTTCGGGATCGATCTCATCGTGCGGGGAACAGACCTGTGGCCTTCAACACTTGCCCAGCATTACCTGGCGGACAGGTTACAATCGAAAGCGTTCCAGGGGATATGTTTTCATCATCATGAACTGCTCACCGGTAAGGATGGAATGAAACTGTCCAAGTCTGCCGGCGCTACTTCCATTCAATACCTGCGCAAACAAGGCAAAAGCGCCGCTGATATTTATTCCCTCCTGGCCGGTATGCTGGGCATCCGGGAAACGGTGAACAACTGGCAGCAGCTTGCCCGTCAGATACTGGCAAAGGGAGATGAACGGAATGAAAAAAACAGTCGTTAGATTTGCTGTAAATCTATTTTTATGGCAGTATTGAGGCGACTTAACCCTCATTCCACACTGAATAACGATACCGGTTTCAGTACAACAGGTGTGGTCAACGGGGCAAGATTCATCAACCGCGACGGGACTTTCAACCTACGCAAGCAAGGTACTCCTTTCTGGAACAGGTTCAGCCTATATTATACAATGATCAATCTCCCTTTATGGAAATTCATCAGCCTCATCCTGGTATTTTTCCTGGGTGTGAATTTATTGTATACAGGCATTTACTGGTTAATGGGGCCCGGCCAGTTCACCGGCATGCTCTCCCATTCGAGATGGGGAATATTCAAGGAAATGTATTTCTTCAGTACGGAAACATTTACCACCGTTGGCTATGGAAGAGTGAACCCTGTTGGCGATGGGGCCAATATGATCTCGGCCATTGAAGCCATGAGTGGATTTTTGTCATTCGCCCTTGTCACCGGTCTCATGTATGGAAGATTTGCCAGGCCGAGGGCACACCTCAATTTCAGCGACCATGCTATCATTGCGCCTTACCGGGATGGTAATGCACTGATGTTCCGGTTCGTCTGCTATAAAGACCATCACTCGCTCACCGATGTAACGGTGATGGTGAATCTTGCCATGATGGTGCAGGAGAATGGTATTCCAACCTACAAATATTATTCTTTGAACCTGGAAAGGAGCAAGATCGAGAGCCTGCCGATGAACTGGACCGTGGTTCACCCGATCGATGATAAAAGCCCGCTGATAGGGCTCACGCAGGAAGACCTGGAAGCAGCCGATGTAGAAGTATATGTATTGGTGAAAGGGTTCAATGATATTTATTCGAATACCGTGCAGCAGCGCACCTCCTATACATTCCGCGAGATCAGGTCTAACCGTAAGTTCGTTCCCATGTACCAGGAAACGGTCCACGGTACTATCCTCGAACTGCATAAACTCAATGAATCGGTGGAGCCGGTTGCAGCCGTAGCGGAAATACCTTTGACGAAGGATGCATAAAATTTGCCCATTACAGGCTTATGCAAGTAGCCTGTAATGGGCAATATTCACCTATTATGACGTCGGTATTATTTCGCTATCGTGATCTTTTGCAATTGAACGCCTGTTGGGGTGAACAATTTCACCATATAAGTGCCTGATGCCAGGCCGTTCGCATTGAATGAGATCCGGTGTGCGCCTGCCGTCATTTCACCTTCAGCCAGTTTCCGTACCAATCCGCCCTGCATGGTATAGAGCAGCAGACTTGCTTTTCCATTTCGGGGCAATTCATACTCGATGGTAGTGGAGGTGGTGAATGGGTCAGGATAATTCCTTAATGATAATTTATGTTCCGTTCCTTCCACGAGATCGCGTATGCTTGCCGACATTGTTCCAGCGCTCGATGCCGGGTACAAAGAAGTAGAAGCCACTTTGGGTGAAGTATATGTCACTTTCACGAACAGGTTCTGCGATGGATTGGTAACGGACGTGTTCTTTACTTTTATCGTGTACATATCTGTTGCAGACGGTGTATACGTGAGTGTGAGGTTGCCAGTTCCGTTCACGGTCTGAAGCATAGTGCCGCCACTGTTGTAGAGATTGACGGTAATATCTTTACTGGTATTGGTAGGATAAACATTCACCGTGATCGTTTTGCCCGTTTCATCGAAAACTTTACCTACCGTTCTCAGGGCGGTAGAACTGGCTGGCAAAGCTCCTCCCTGTTGCAGGGAGCTGGCGTGTGAATCACCGATATCATCTGCCATTTCCCATTCCTGTGTGGTGCTGCGCTGGGCAGGATTGAAACTGCCTGAAACGCCGGCTGGTCCCCAGATACAATATCCTTTGCGCACATTGCTACCGTCGCAGGGTGGCACCCAGATCGTTACTTTTCCACTGGCGTCTGTCCAGATATCACTGCTGTTGGCCCCGGAGTAATCATGCAATTGCCTGTTAGGCCCGAAATCGGTTTGGATATTGGCGCTTTGCCAGGTATTCCAGTTATCATTTACACCGATGATGGCATAACTGTTCTCCGGCCCGGCGTTGTAACCTCTTTCGATGAGGAGGAGGTCGGCTGCCTGCCAGCGTACCTTGTAAGATCCTTTTTTGAAATTCAGTTTTTGATGGCACCAGATGATATTGGCGATATCGTCCCGTAAGGGCAGATCGGTTGTGCTGGTTGGCAAATGCGAATAGCGCTTACCGGTGTTTCCGACATTGAACAGGTCTTCGAAGAAAACCTGCGGTGAGCCGTCTACTGCGAAAGCGATGGCATAGCAGGCGGATAAGCGGGCATCGAACGGATCGATATGGCCTCCACCGAGTTCATTGCCGGTATCCCACCCGGTATAATTTCCCGATGCATCTTTTGTGGGCCTGAATGTATCGTGGTTGTTGACGAATGGAACTGTGCGGTAGCGGTTGCTTTGCTGGGCATTCACGATCGTTCCCAGGTTATAGCTGCCACCGGCGCTTACCATATTCTTCAATTCCTGTCGAAGGCTGAAATCGAAAGTACCTACCAGGTCTTCGGAGCCGCCGTTGCTGGTCTTCACATTGTTGATCCAGGTATCCAGGTCTGTGGCGCTTCCTACATATTCACCAACGGCAAACATATTTGCGCCACCGCCGGCCCAACTGGCATTGTACTTTGCATTCCAGATAAAATCCTGGAGGGCCCAGTACGGAAAATGTTTTACGGCGTCGAAGCGGAACCCGTCTGCCCCGGTTTGTTTTTTCATCCATACGAGCCAGTCGCGGGCATTGTTCCGCATATAATCGGACGACTGTATTGGATTATAGGTGGCATTGGAGCTTAGACCGTAAGCACCGGAATAATAACAGATATCAGGTCCGAAGAAGGCTGCACACCAATCGCCGGAATTGCATACATGGCCCGGGTTGGAATGAAAGTTGGGCCAGTTCTTGGGCCACCTGCCTGAGCGGGCGAGGTAATTGGCGGAGGTTTCACTGGAAGCCGGCGTGGCATAGCTAACATTCCTGAAATTCTTGTACAGGTTGCCATCGTTGTTGCTGGTAGCGGAGGGATCGGGACCGCCGGAGCCATCGGCAGAGCCTGCGTTATCCATGTGATTGAAAACTACATCCTGGATCACATCGATGCCGTTGGCGTGCATAACACCTACGAGCCTGAGCAATTCATTCTTATTGCCCAGCCGGGTCTTCAAGCTGCCTTTCTGGTATTTGTCTCCCAGGTCGTACTGATCGAACGGCGAATACCCATTACTGTTAGTGCCAGCGTTTTTGATGGAGGGTGGGACCCAGACGCCGTCGATGCCCAGGTCGCGGAGGCGTGGCGCCAGGTCGGCCAGGTAATTGGACCAGCCGTTGGTATAATTGTTATTCCAGTAATCCCACCAGAAGCCCTGCAGGATGACCTTGCCGTTCCAGGGATTTTGTGCGACAATGATAGAGTGGGAGAGAAAGAAAATAAATAGAATGGCGATGAGCCGCCGGAGTGCAGACAGTTTTTTCATATAGCAATGGTTAGGTGATAAGGTGATGATTATAATGTGTATTTTGTACACATTATAATATAAAGCTACTATTTTTCAGGAACTCGTCAAAAAGGAAAAAACACTTAGGGATGATCCCGGTTTTTTGGGGGGTGATCATCCTGGTTACAAATCGAACCAGGTTGAATTAGCGGACTTTGGATTCCTGGTTGGAAATAGGGGGAGTACCGGGAATTTTGAAAACGTAGGATCTGTTGTCCATTGCCGGTGACAGGTATTACACTTGAAATACGCCCATGACTTTGAACTACGCTTTTTTAAACCATACATTTTTAGCTCCAAAATTTGAAATTCTGAACCCGGTAACTTCGTTGTTTGTGTTTCTAATGAATTCCACTTCTACGGGGAATTCAATCCTCCCGGAAAATTTGTCCTTTCCCGTTTCCGACAACCCTATATCACTTAATCTTGTGTGACAAAGAAATAATTTTCCATCCTTTATTGAGGCAACGTAATCCGTGTTCAGCTCTTCACTATAAAACCTCCCTACTAACTGTTTCAGGTCATTGTTAAAGTTTTCAACTGGCTTTTGCTGTCCGGCAGCCGGGGTGGTATTATTGACAAGGTTTTTTTTCTTTAGATCATTTTTAAGATAAAACTCACTTATTATTAAACCGTTTTTGAGGATCTCATAATGTTCATCGTTGCTGAGTGTAATGATTGATAGATGTTTTTCCGGGAAGCGGGCCAGATAAGTCCTGAAACCGGCATCATGACCTCCATGACTGTACATGTTCTCGCCCCGGTAATGCCTGATCAACTGCCCTTTTGCCTGATAAACGGAATCACCATCAATAATATTGGCCAGAAGTGGCTGCCCATTATTGAATGTAGAGGGCTGATTGAACCTTACCAACAATTCATCATCCCCTACCACCGGGTGTTCAAAATTCATCGCCCATTTGCAAAGATCTTCCGTGGTGGTGAACAGGCTCGTAGCGCCTGCATTTGAATAGTTGAGGTTTTTCTTTTTATAATGGCCATTTTCCATTTCATAGGAATATGCCCTGTTCTTTACAATTTTTTCAAAATCATCATAGAACTGGGTGTTGGTCATCCTCAGGGGCTCGAAGATCGCTTCCTGGGTGTATTGGGCAAAGGATTTACCGGTAACCCGTTTCACCACCTCTGCCAATAGAGTAAACCCTGAATTGCAATAGCTGAACCTGGTCCCTGGTTCGAAATTCAATTCCTTTTGCCTGCTGATGATTTTCAGGATATGCTCTGTAGTAATAACATCATCCATCCTCCATCCGGCTAAAGTCAGTAAAGCCCATTGATCCCTGATACCGCTTGTATGCGCAAGAAGATGTTTTATTCGAATTGGCTTTCCCAACGCGGGTACTTCGGGAATATATTTTCTGATATCGTCATCAAACGAGAGCTTGCCCTGTTTTTCCAGCAGGTAAATGGCAAAAGCAGTAAATTGTTTTGAAACCGATGCAATATGAAATACGGTCTTTGAAGTGATAGGGATATCATATTCCAGGTTAGCTGTACCATATCCTTTCTGCAAAATAATTCTTCCGTCCTTCACCACGGCAATAGCCACTCCGGGTGTCGACGAATTATATCCTGAGAACAGGCTGTCGATTTGTTTTTCGATCCCATCAACCTTTTTTTGCGCATTCAAAACAATTGTTACAAGCAAAAAAACAATCAATACAGTTGATCTTCTCATATTGGGTTTATTAATGTTACCAGCCATCAGGCCGCTCCATACCCACTTCGCTGTCTGTCCAAAACCTAGACCCTCAGCGAGCCACGGAACCCTCGGACAGCATAGTAAGAGGACGCACCGTTGTGATACGCGAAGACATGGTCGTATCGACGGTCGGCAAAGAGGGCGCCACCTAGTTTTCTGATATCAGCAGGTGTTTTTATCCAGCTCGACGTTTTCAAATCGAAATTGCCGAGTTCCTGCAACTCCCGGTATTGTTCTTCCGTCAAGATTTCCATGCCCATGGCTGTTGCCATATCGATAGCGCTATTGGCTGGTTTATGTTCTTTCCTTGATTCCAGTGCTTCACGGTCGTAACAAACGTTTCTCCGGCCGTTAGGACTTTCCGCCGAGCAATCATAAAAAATGTATTCACCCGTCTTTTTATCGTGACCAACAACATCCGGTTCACCCCCGGTGCTTTCCATTTCATGAAGTGACCAGAGTTTTTCTGCATTAGCTTCCAGCTTTGCCAAAACTTTATCCCATGCGAGACCTTTATGTCGGCCCATGTTTTTCTCAAACCGGGTTTTCAATGTGCTGAGTAGTTCTTCACGTTGTGAAGATGACAACTTCTTTTTATTGCTATCGTTCTTGTTCATCTTGTAAAATTATGGGTATTGAATATTGTGCCAGGCGTATAATTCCCTGAATTTATTTCCAAAGCTCACTGGCGATACTTCAAGTGGGGCCGCCAACCTTTCGATACTATAACATGCTAAAGTTGTTTCATCGAAGATACAAAACCGCTTTCAAAAATTGTCTCCTTGCACTATCCGTAAGTAAACCATTATGTCGGGTTTTTACAATAGGTGATTTTGCCCGATTATCTACATTTGACTATCCGAATGATCTTCATTATATGCTACGGCCCATGGCAATCAAGTAATCGTGTTAATCAATCCAGGCAATGAAAAAAGCAAGTTTAAGCATCATTTTATGTATCATCGAGGTTTGCGCTTTCGCTCAGCCAGCTTTGATTAAAGAAATCGATCAAACCAATTCTCCATCTGTAGCCCTCGCCCCCCTGCGGTTTTTAGCTTCTGATGAACTAATGGGAAGAGCAACAATGCGGCCGGAGATACATGTGGCGGCGAGGTATATCAGTGAACAATTCAGAAGTTTTGGTCTCAGGGAAGCGCCGGGGGGCCGGGATTATTTTCAAACCTTCGATTTGAAATTTGTTAGCCCTGCTGTATCCGGCTCATTGAAGATTGGGAACAAAACATACCTGTTGGGCGACAATCTGCTGAAAGCCAATGGCGCTGATATTTCAGAAACAGCTCCCGTTGTATTTGCAGGGTTTGGTACTGCCGGTGATCTCGTTAATTTGGACGTAAAAGGCAAGATCGTCATCACCAATATGGGTGAATCCGATTCCTCGCCGGTAATCGGGGGCTGGATATTCAGAGAAGCAAAAGCGAAATTGATGCGGGAGAAAGGCGCTCTTGCATTGGTAGAGCGCTACTGGCATAAAACGGCAGATTGGGAACTTATTAAACCTGCCTACCAGAAGGAACGCCCGGTTGAATCGGATGATAATTTGATGCCGGTCTTACTGGTACATGACGAAGAAAAGATGCTACTGCCTGCCATCCAAAACCAAACTACAGCTACCCTGAATGTTACTGGCTGCCAAATGAAAAATGTACAGGCAAAAAATGTAATGGGATGGGTGCAAGGAACGGATGCAGCTTTGAACAAACAATTCATCGTTCTTTCCGCACATTATGATCATATCGGTGTCAACAGTGAGCCAAAGATGGAAGAAGGAAAGCTGGACAGCATTTACAATGGCGCCAGGGATAATGCGGTAGGAGTAACCGCTATGATCAACGCCGCCAGGTATTTTGCTGCTCACCCGCCCAAAAGATCTGTTTTATTTATTGCCTATACCGCAGAGGAAATGGGCCTGCTGGGCAGCAGGCATTTTGCCACTCATCCAACCATTCCACTAAATAAAATAGTGTACAATTTAAATATTGATAATGGCGGATACAATGACACCACCCGTATCTCGATATCAGGTATGGGAAGGACCACTGCAGACGAAGATATCCGAAGGGGCTGTTCGGCCTTTGGCCTTACTGCTTTAGCGGATCTGCCTGGATTTGACGCCTTCGACAAGAGTGATAATGTTAGCCTCGCTGTAAAAGGGGTGCCGGCGCCTATCTTCGGTCTCGGCATAACCAGGATTGACGAATCCATTATTAAGCGCCTGCACCAACTGAGTGATGAAGTAGGCAACATGAATGAAAGGTATGCTCTAAAATATATTAAAGCTTATATTCTATCCGCTAAATACATTGCGGACAACCCGAAACAACCCAAATGGACAGCCGGTGATAAATATGAGGCCGCCTGGAAAGAGTTATATCGTAAAAATAAGATGGATTGAACGCACCCCTGCTGAAGGCCGTACGCCGCTGAACTGTATTAGTATCCATTTCATATCACAGCTTTTGCGTACCCGATAGTCCATTTCCTGGTATAGAATGGATTTTGTAAATGTTCCTAAAAAGCAAACAGTTTAAAATTAGGGAAAAGGGTTATTTTTAGATAATGAATACAGAAACACTTGCTTACAATAAAAGCCTTACCCAATCAGAGAAGGCTATCTGTGACCTGCTTGCTGCGGAAATTAACCGTCATCTTCCCGAAGCTGAAAACAAAATATGGCACCGTCACCCCGTTTGGTTTTTGGATGGCAATCCTGTTGCGGGTTATAGCAAGTTGAAAGCCGGTATTCGCCTGATGTTCTGGAGCGGTGCAAGTTTTGAAGAAGAGCAATTGCAACCGGGAACAGGTAAATTCAAAGATGCCTCCATTTTATATACACATATCGATCAAATCAATTCCAGGGACTTGAAGCGGTGGCTGAAAAAATCCGAAGACATTCAATGGGATTATAAAAATGTGATAAAGCGAAAAGGAAAGCTACTCAGGTTAAAATGAAAAGAGTATCCAAAAAAACTCATAAAACCAGCGTTTTAAGAATAGTGTCTTAGCACGAAATTTTCAAGTATGCTATCCATTGCACATTCATTTATGCAAGAATAGCTAATTTATGCATATTTTAATGTGCAAATTAAATTTTGGACAATCGATATAAGCTGTTTTGTTGATCACTTTGCTATTCTCCCGGACCTTGAACACGATACCATCCATCCACACAATCAGGGCACCATTCCATTAATATTCATTTATCCTGGTTATTAGTGGTTTTTTATGACACAGACATAGGTATAATTGGGGGGCTACGGAGAGCGGGGTCGAAATTTCGAAACTTTCACTTGAGATACATTGAGAATCAAATACTTGTTAAATAAATAGGCCATTCTAAAAAGCACCACCTGCCTGGAAAATCTCCACTATTCAAGAAAATCGCTTTTTTTATGTAACAGTTTCCCGGAGTTTGATACTTACCCGTTGTGTTTTGAATTTTCTGACATTTAATTACATCGTATGGGGTATTTTACAATTGATCTTCCTGCTGATAGAAAGGGAGAGGTAAGATTTGGAAAAATCGTAAGAAAGGCCGGAAATTTTTTTGACCTGTTTCGAAGGAAGACGCGCGATAGAGAGGTAAGAACGGGCTATATTGTTAAAGTACATTTGGATGCCGGAGATGAAAAGATATATCATCTATTAAAATCAAAGGAAGATGAGTGGCTGACGGATGGTAGTGCAGGATTCCAGGTAGCGGAGGATGACGAAATAAGTCTTGCCATTAAAAAGGCAATCGACGAACATGAGCATCAGAAGGCGAAATAACATTGCGGTTTACCAAGGCAGATTATGCAAAGCCATGATTATTCATTTAACACTTTCAAAACTTGAGTACAAAAGAAGCCCGTTTTCTACAGCAAATAGAAATGCATAACGGGATATTGTACAAGATATGCCGTATTTATCAGGATAATGCGGAGGATCAACATGACTTATTGCAGGAGATCTTGTTACAGCTTTGGTTGTCTTATGATTCCTTCAGGGGTGACAGCCAGTTCAGTTCCTGGATGTACCGCGTAGCATTCAATACAGCTATTGTCTTCTTCAAAAAGGAAAAACGGAGGCAGGATATTTTTTCTATCCCTTCATATAATAATCTACCGGAAGAATTACATACTGTTCGGGAACAGGAAGTACAACTAAAGATATTCTACAATGCTGTACAAAGGTTAAATAAAGTGGAAAAAGCTTTGATTTTTCTCTACATGGAGGGTCAGTCGGGAAAAGAGATCGCCGCTATCCTGGGTATTACACCTTCTAATGTGCGGGTGAGGTTGAATCGCACAAAAGATAAATTAAAGTACATTATTAAAACAATGGGATATGAATTTTGATAACTTGAAAGATGCCTGGGTGAATGATAAGATGGAAGATCTCCATTTATCAATGAGGAATGTTCCTGTAGGTCAAACTTCTTCCGCCGTCTCGAAGATCAGGAAAAATATGAAGAAGGAGTTTATCTTACGGATTGCAGTTTTTATTCTGTTGGTCCTTTTTCTACTTGGGTCTTCCAAGAATGCGCTGTCTGTATTCCTGGTCAGTATTGCTATATTTCTTCTCCTTCTGCAGACAGTTTATTATTTCTTTAGATTTTACCTGTTCTATAAAGTAACCGGTCGTTATGATCTTAGCATAAAAAAAAGCATTTATAGGATTATTTATGAATTGGAACTTAATATTGAAATATACAGGATATTCAATTATTGTGCGCTGCCTTTGATCATCCTTATTATTATTGCCGGCTGCATGGATTTGACTGCTATTATACCGCAGAAAGTAGCCGGGGAATCTATAGTGAAGTATACTTCTTTATTTTTTATTTTCATCTTGATGATTGTTCTCCAGATCATTGCTTTTTTCCTATTGAATCTGCATATCCGCCTGCAATACGGCAGGCACCTCGCCGAACTGAAAAAGGTTATGGAAGACCTGGAAATGGAAGAATAACAGGCACCACCGAAATTACCCAAAGTTTGAAATAAGGATGAAAAACGCCAAGAATGCGGCCTTTGTATTCGAAAGACAGCCTCTTGACCGGATCGATGCTGAAATGCCAATGGTTGCTCCAGAGGTGCAATAGGCAATGAATTCAACGCTTGTGCAAATCAGCATTTGCTTTCCTGCGCATCGGAAGAGGGGTACCGTGATGGGAGAAAAGTTAGGGATATATTGCGATTAACCCGTCTCCAAGGGTTGTACATCCCCATTCGCTCCGATTTGGGTCAAGGAAATGGTAAGCTGACAAGGTTGATTTTTGCGGGCATTTGAAAAAAAATAAATGCTTCCGTGTATTATTATTAGGAATCCTAACTATATTTATGCCGGCAATGATGCCGTCAACTTTTAATAAACTACTAATATGGAAACAATCAAAGGGTACGACTACGGTAAGGCGACTTTGGAACAATCGCCAGTCACCATGCAGGATTTGGCCCTGCTGAAGAGAACTCTTTTATGGTCTGACGATGACGACCGGTTGTTGAAAATGGCCGGCGATGTGCTAAAGGACCAAACCAACGATGTGCTTGACCTCTGGTATGGCTATGTTGGTGGTAACGAACACCTGGTTTACTACTTCACAAAGAACGGACAGCCTAACATAGACTATCTGACTGCTGTGAGAGCAAGGTTCGGACAATGGATACTGGACATCTGCCAAAAACCATACGACCAGAATTGGCTGAACTACCAGTACGAAATATCCAAAAGACACCACAGCATAAAGAAAAACCGGACAGACGGAGTGGACACTGTTCCTATCATACATTATCGCTACATGACAGCATTTATCTACCCCATTACTGCAACCATTAAGTCATTTCTCGGCAAAAAAGGCCACTCCGTATCAGACGTGGAAGGAATGCACAATGCATGGTTTAAAGCTGTTACCCTTACTGTTATTCTTTGGACTTATCCTTACATCAATAAAGGGGAGTTTTAGGATAAGGTCATGTCTGCAAAATGCCGGGATAGCCAGATTGCTGTAAAACCTGAATGGGAAGATACAATTTAGGGAAATGGTTATTACATTTACGAAATGGAAAACTGTATTTAAATGAGCAATTCCGATTTCAATTTGGACTATCAAAATAAGAATATTGAAAGTAAAATAGTTGCCGCTCTTGAAAGATTGTCTCAGGCATTCAGGGTATTACTTTGGCAGGAAAGCAAGGAGTTTTCATTAAGCCCTATACAGGTTCAGGTATTGATTTTTTTGCTTCACCACAGCGATGAAAAAAAGAAAGTCAGCTATTTGGCCAGTGAATTCAACATGACAAAAGCTACTATCAGCGACGCTATTAAAGTGCTTGAGCAAAAAAAAATGATCACTAAGGAATACGAACCTGATGATTTAAGAAGTTATATAATTCACCTGACAAACAAAGGCAAAGACATTGCCAGGCAAACCTCTTATTTTACCAGCGAATTACGATCGCCAATAGACAAATTATCACAGGACGAAAAATCAAATCTTTTACTGAATCTTTTGGCAATCATTAACCATCTGAACAAGGCAGGCATAATTACTATACAGCGTATGTGTCTGACCTGTTCCTATTATCAAACCTCCAATAAAGGGCATAAACATTATTGCAAGCTGCTCGAAAAGGACTTACAAATTAATGATCTTCGAATCGACTGTCCGGAACACTTAATGAAACAGGATTGATAAAAGCACAGGCAGCTAACAACTTTGTGGCAAATTACTGCATACCGGCAAAGGTCTTGACTGCATTTTCTATGGTTCCCAAAAGGATTTTATTTTGAGGTGTTGTTTGATCCATTTGAAGAAGACCTCAATTTCCCATCGGTGCTTATGTAGGCTTGCAATTTCCTCCGCGCCTAGATGGAAATTGTTTGTTAAAAGCACGAATATTCTGTTTTGCTCTTCATCGTAGAACTTAACGCGACGTATTTTTTCAGGATAACCCTGGACAGAATAAAACCCTGTTAGCTCACCGGTCTGGTCTCACGGTATTCCCGTTGGTTTATCAAGTGGACCGGAATATCGCCGTTTGAATTTCAGGTTGTTTTTTGCTCTTATGACGAAAAAAGGACTTCGATTCCTGAATGACGAATAGTCTTTCATAATCTATGTACACCCTGTCAAATATGTAAAAACTGCCTAGCTCATAGGCAAGTTCATCCATGGCCTGGGTATCATGAACAGACCCCGCGGTGATATGGACGAAGACCGGAATGGAGGTTCTGACATCATACAGCGTGTGAATATTCACTGCTCCTTTTGCCTTCCGAAAAGTTGCCCAACAGAATACATTGAGACAAAGATCGATGATGGTGGAATCGATTGTATAGACAGCATTGGAAAATGAAAACGGAGTACTGCCTTCTTCCAGACATATTTTCCTGGCTTCAGTATTAATATGATAGGCAAACTCCTGGAAGATCCGACAATCCCGGTTCATATTCGATTTTGCCAGGTTGGCTATATGTGCTTCTTGCGATTTTTGAAACCATAGTCCAACGTTAATTTTACATATACGAAACTGTCGCTCATTATTTAAAATTTCATCCGCTGTATCCGCACTGCATTCAATATCGCCAACATGGCCACACCCACATCGGCAAACACGGCTTCCCACATGGTTGCAAGGCCTCCTGCACCAAGAACCAGCACAATTAACTTTACGCCAAATGCAAGCCCAATATTCTGCCAGACAATTCTATTTGTAGCCTTGCCAATTTTTATAGCGGTAGCGATTTTGGAGGGATGATCTGTTTGTATTATAACATCCGCCGTTTCAATGGCGGCATCGCTTCCCAGACCGCCCATTGCAATTCCTACGTCGCTTAAAGCAAGAACGGGTGCATCGTTGATACCATCACCCACAAATGCCACTACATTCATTTTATCCTGCTTTAGGGCTTCTACTTTTTGCACCTTATTTTCCGGCAATAAATCACCGTAGGCCTTGTCAATGCCCAGGAACCTGGCAACCTTATCCACTACAGCCTGCTTATCGCCACTGAGCATGGTTGTTTTTACATTCAATTTATGCAGGGTGTCAACCGCCTGTTTACTATCCTCTTTTATTTCATCAGCGATGGTTAAGTATCCTGCCAGTTTCCGATCAATTGCTACGATAACAATCGTATCTACTATATTTCTCAACCCATTATTTACTGGTACGCCCATCGTATCCATCAATTTTGTATTGCCTGCCAAGACTTCTTTTCCATCCGCTTGGCCTTTCAGTCCATGACCGCTGATTTCTTCCAATTCATTTACCTCGATACGGCCGGCATTTTTCGGCGCATATTCAACAACTGCCTTCGCCACGGGATGGGTAGAGTTTGCTTCCAAAGCCGCTGCCAGCGATAGCCAGTCTTCTTCAGGTATTTCGTAACTTTTAACTTCCTGCACTTTAAAAACTGCTTTGGTAAGCGTTCCTGTTTTATCCATTACCACCTGGTTAACCTTAGTCATTAAATCGAGGTAGTTTGACCCTTTAAATAAAATGCCATTGCGGGAGGCTGCACCAATACCCCCAAAATATCCCAATGGGATAGAGATTACCAACGCACAGGGACAACTGATCACTAAAAATATCAAAGCCCTGTAAAGCCAGTCATTGAAAATATAATTGCTAATAAAGAAATAGGGGATGAGTGTGATGCCGATAGCCAGAATTACAACAATGGGAGTATATATTCTGGCAAATTTGCGGATGAATTGTTCTGTCTTTGCTTTTCTTGTAGTAGCCTCCTGCACCAATGTCAATATTCTTGCCAGTGAACTGTCGTTAAATAATTTGGTGACCTTTAACACAATTACCTTTTCCTGGTTAATCATCCCTGCTAGAACGGTTTCTCCTCTGGTAAACGTTGAAGGTTTACTTTCGCCGGTTAATGCGGAAGTATTGAACGAACTACCCTCGCTCAACATTTCGCCATCAAGCGGCACCTTTTCCCCAACTTTTATCTGAATGGTCTCACCAACCTTTACGCTGTTGGGGTCTACGTTTACATAAATGCCATTTCTTAACACCTCCGCACTATCAGGCCTGACGTCCAGCAAGGCCTTAATGTTTCTTTTAGCACGGTTGACCGCAGCATCCTGGAATAATTCACCCACTGCATAAAACAACATAACCGCTACCCCTTCAGGATATTCCCCGACATAAAATGCACCAATTGTTGCTATACTCATCAGGAAGAATTCGGTAAATACATCACCCCTGGCAGCCGTTTTTATCCCTTTTACCACAACAGGCATTCCAACGGGTATGTAAGCAACCACATAAAATACTAGCCGAAACCACCCATTGAACCATGTTGGTATCGGCTTTATCCAGTTGTCCAAGGCGATCCCGATTATTAACAGGGTAAAACTGATAGCGGCAGGCCACCATTCTTTCCAGCCGGGACTTTCCTCATTATGTTTATGGCCGTCCTTACTGGTTTTAAAGGGTACCACCTTAGCAGGCCGGCCAGTTGAACAGCAGTCTTCATGCTGTTCTGTTGTTTCATTATCATGTTTATGCGTCATAAAGTGTCATTTAATGTAAATAGAATGTTACAATGCCAACTATGATCAGCACCATCCCGGTTATTCGCTTTTCATTACGTTCAATAAAATGTGAGTTCATTACCTGAACCCCTTTGAATGCTAACATAACAAGCGTCATAATGCCTGTAATGCTTATTATTGCATATACCAATGCCAGCAGCAATATGTTGCTCCATCCGTAGGCCCCGGCTGCAAGGAAAAGGCTTTCTACTTCGAGGCAGGGCGATAAAAACATCATTGCGGCAAAGATCATTATCCATCTTGTTTTTGAATTCCTGTACCCCTGAACATCCTGGATTGCTGTTTGGTGTTGATGTGGAAGATTAATGGAGAAATATATCAATCCAAATAAAATCAATAAAACAGGAGCAATGACATGCACATATTCCTCATACCGGTGAGCCAGTTTTGCGCCTACTAAGCCTAACGCAAGCCCAAGAATAGCTGTACCCAATACATGCGCAGATGCAGTAATGGCAGTCACCATCATCAACTCATATTTTTCCCACTTTTCAGCTTTACCAATAACAACCAACGGCAACCAGTGGTTGGGAATGAGTGCATGAGTAATACCTAATAATATAGTGCCTGATATGATACTGTACATTTTTTATTTAAATGATAAGGTATTTCTTCTTTTTCGCCGGTGAAGTTGAAAATATAATTTGTGTATAAGGATTACTATTTCACCTTCTCTTCACCCTTTTTTACCAGCTTTACAATATCACCTGTTGTAAAGAGAATAGATTTCAAATTTGAATACCGGTCAACTCCTGCTGACAAATTTCTCAACCATTTGTTCAATTTTAATCTGTCCATAATTATATTTTAAAAAAATAACGTACCCAATAATTACTTTTTAAGTCCTGCAATAGTGTTTATAATTAGTGTGGTGTTTTTGAGAAACCCATGTTTTATATTTTTCATATTTACTCGCATTTTTTGATTTTTATATAACATTTGGTACATAGCCTTCTTTGTCTACATGAACTTCAATGGTTGTATGCGTAATTTTGAATGTAGTCATCAACTCGTTTTTAATGGATGATGTCACCTCGTTTATAACTAAAAGGTTTGTTTCAGCACTCATTATAATATGTCCACTTAAGGCGTTAACTCCCGAGGTTAATGTCCATATATGCAGGTCGTGAACTGACAGCACTCCGGGTATTTGAGTAATAAATTTTTCTACTGCACTATAATCCACATCTTTGGGAACCCCCTCCAGCAATATATCCACCGACTCTTTTAACAGGTTATAAGTTCTGGGTAAAATAAATACACCAATCAATGCACTCATGACGGGGTCGATATACAGCCAACCGGTAACAAGAATAATAATCCCCGCTACAATAACAGCTACCGAACTCAGCATATCGCTTACCACTTCCAGGAATGCACCTTTAATATTGATACTTTCTTTTGAGCCGGCCTTCAAAATTCTCATTGCAATGAGATTGATGATTAATCCACAAACAGCAACTATCAGCATAGGTATGCCCGCTACGGAAGGCGGCTCTTTAAACCGTTGCCAGGCCTCATATAAAATATAGCCGGAAATAAATATCAGCACCAAAGCGTTAATCAATGCAGAAAAAATTTCTGTTCTGTAATATCCGTAGGTTTTGCGGTTATTCCGTGGCTTGGATGACATCCAAATTGCAAAGAGTGCCAATGCCTGCCCACCGACATCTGTCAGCATGTGTGCCGCATCAGATAACAAAGCAAGGCTATTGGAAATAAAACCCACTACTACTTCTATTACCAGATAAGAGGCGGTGATAGCAAATACAATCTTCAGCGACTTGTTGTGTTTTCCTCCTGCTGATGTTGAATTCAATGATGACATAAGTGTATAGATATACTCCGAAAAAAAAATTATTAATCAGTGTTGCCATTTTTGTTATGCTTATCTACCATTTTCTTCTTCCATCTTATATACCAATGCTGGTGATGTAATGAAAGCAGAAAATACAATGCAATTGCCCCAACAATGGCGATAATAAACATATTCAGACCTATTGCAACTCCTACTGCGGCTGTGCACCAGACAGTAGCGGCAGTTGTAAGGCCATGCGATGTTCCGGCGCTGCTGTTCCGATAGATAATACCAGCCCCAAGAAAACCCACACCGGTAACAATATTGGATATTACCCTTGAAGCAGCGGCTACATCGCTTACAAGATGAGCCGCAACAGCAGTAAATAAAGTAGCGCCAATACAAACGGAAGCATAAGTTCTTATTCCGGCATCAAGGCCATGCTTTTCCCTGTCAAGGCCAATAAAAGCTCCAAGCAGGAATGAGGCAATAAGTTTGGCAACAATTATTAATTCAACTCTTATATCCATTATCAACTATTTAATTATTTGCTGTTTCATATTTTTTAGTCAACTCATTAAAAATAACTTCGCCTGAGGCAGTATTATAATAAGCTGCAACAAGGCCCACAGAACCTTTGTCATTTTGCTCGCCTATAAATGGGCTATTTTTCAAAATGCTTATTACAGAATTATCTATATTCAGATATGTTACTTTTTGATAAAAAATACCTTCATTGCCATTGCCGACCTGTGTATCAAGCAATCGGGCTTTATCCACCGCAGGTCTTATTTTTTGTATTATTGCTTCAATATTTCCCTCATTTCTCGAAAGCACTGCCGCAGCTATTGCCCCACAGTTGGAATGCCCCATCACAACAATCAATTTTACCCCCATTTCTTTCACTGCCAGTTCTATGCTTCCGATAATTTCATTATTAATAATATTGCCCGCAATGCGAATGGAGATTATATCACCAAGATTAGAATCAAATATAATTTCGGGTGATGTTCTGGAATCTATACAACTTACAATAACAACCATTGGAAACTGCCCCGATGAAGTAGCATTTATCTGGTAGCGAAAATATTTTTCGTTCCTCTTGCCCTGTCTGAACCTTTCGTTACCTTTTTTAAGTAGCTCAACGATCTGCTGTGGTGCCAGCCTTTCCTGATCCTGCCGGTTGAGTACATTTACAAATTGCATATAGTCCGATAGCTGATATTTTTCTTTAACGCCAATGATATTAAGTTTAATGCTCTTTTCTGGCGCAATTACATTTTTGAAATCAACAAATATTTCCAGGATATCATTATCAATATAATCGGCATAGCTTGCATCAATAATCACATTTGCACTTTCAGGAACAGACCAAAGCGTATCTTTTATACTTGCCTTGTTTAAAAACGACACTTGGTTGGGTAATTCTATCCGGATAGTTTCACCAGTATGTAACTGTTCTTTTTCGATAGTAAATGGATTTTTATAGTTGCTTTTCAAGAGGTAGAATAAACTGAAGGCTAAGCCAATTAATATGCCGATGAGCAAGTCTGTAAATATGATGGCTACAATAGTAACAACAAACGGAATCAACTGATTCAATCCTTTCGCATACATTTCTTTAAAGATGGATACTTTGGCAAGCTTATAACCTGTAATAATTAAGATAGCAGCCAGTGAACCAAATGGTATTAAATTGATAAAAGGGCTTAAGAACAAAATAGCCAGGAGTAAAAATATACCATGAATGATAGCCGATGTTTTTGTTTGTACACCCGCATTAATGTTAACTGAACTACGAACAATAACAGAGGTTATAGGAATACCGCCAACAATGCCGGCTATCATATTGCCAACACCTTGCGCCACCAATTCCCGGTTAGCAGGTGATTGCCGTTTATGTGGGTCTATATTATCAACGGCCTCCAGATTTAACAAAGTTTCCAGCGAAGCCACAATGGCAATAGTTATCCCGGTCAACCACACATTTAAATTGCCAAAGGCGCTTAAGGAAGGAAATTTTAAAAAGGAGGACAAATCGGCAAGACTGGTTACAGGAATGTTTACACGGTGTACGGGTTGCAGATACAATACCGGAATAAATACACGGAATGCTTCGTTTAAACCAATACCCAGCAACACTACAAAAAGTGAAGCGGGGAAAACTTTAATTTTATGAAGCGGGGGTTTATCCCAAAAAATTAACACAAGTATGGAAACCAAACTAATGATTACCACGCCAGGTGTCAGATGAAAAAAAGTATTGAACAAATGTGAAAAGGTGTTTTCCCCATTTGCCTGCACAAAGGAAAAATCATCCTGGTGAGTATTATCATAACCCAAAGCCTGTGGTATTTGTTTTATAATAAGTAGTATTCCAATGGCCGCCAATAATCCTTTTATAACATTCGAGGGCATATAGTTGGCAATAACCCCAGCTTTTAACAGACTACTCCCTAATTGTAAAAAGCCTGCAATTAACAGCGCAGCCGAAAACACTTCAAAACTACCCAGCTTGGTAATGGAAGCCAGCACTACAGCTGCAAGCCCCGCAGCTGGCCCGCTTACACTGGTATGCGATCCGCTTAAAAGACCTACCATTATACCGCCAATAATGCCGGAAATAATTCCCGATAGTAAAGGGGCTCCTGATGCAAGCGCAACACCCAGGCATAAGGGAAGTGCTACAAGGAATACTACTAACCCGGCCGGGAAGTCATACTTTAATTTTGAAATTGAAATGACCATAGTGAAATGCATTTAATAATCTTATAACCAACACTTTAATCTGAGTGTTTTACCAGATTAGTTAAAAAACGTAAGAAACGCTGCCAGAACTATTGGCAGTGTTAACTTCTTTCTTAAAAGTATAAACATCGAAATGCTTATTTAGCAATTAGGATGAGAGAAGAAAATTGCCTTCAAATAATTCAGGCTTGTATAACTCACTCTAAACTCTCCCAATTTATTTTTGGATAAATACAATCAACGTTTATAAATCCTATTAAAGCATGAGGATTATCAATGTGAATAATTTCAGACATCTTCTTCCTGATTCACAATCCATTCTTTTGCCTTGTCACTATCTGTTAAATCAAAATATTTTATACTTGCTTGTGTAAAAGGTTTCATTATTGAATGCATCCACTTTTCCCACTTTTTTGCTCCAACAATGGCAATCTTTTCAATATCTTCTGAGTGTGTAAATTTCATTATACCATAATTAACTTCGATAATGCCGTCTTCCCAAAAACCGGTTGAATCTGAAGAGGAGCAATCATCCATTTCAAAATACCACCTGACTTTTTTCCCGGTGCCGATAATATTATGGATAAAGGGGTGTATTTTCTCGTAGTCTTTAATACCCAGCAAATCATTTGCCCTTGTTGCTATAATATTTTTTTGAGTAAAATCTAAAATCTGCAGCATAATTGAAAAGAATTCTTATAAATCAATCCAGTTTATTATCGTTTTCGGAATCATTTACGACTAATGATGTCCCCCGTAGTGACCACCATGATGCCCTCTGAAGATTCCGTGGTGACCCGAATCAATATGTGGTGTAATTATCGGATACACATAAGGCCGGTAAAAAACCCTGCCAGTTCGTTTGCCATATCCCCTTGTTCGTACAATAGGCTGTGCGGTTCGTGCTTGAAAAACATCTTTGGTGCCGTTAGCATACATAATCTGCTCTACATCCGACTTGCTGGCCATATACACGGGCCCGTCAGCATTGTCGACCTTATAATACCGGATTTCTGTTGTGCCTACTTCAACTACTTTTGCGTTGATGATTTCACCGGATCTGAGGGTGATAATATCCTGTGCATGCAGGATGAAAGTTGAAAACAGCATTACAGAAAATGCAAATAACTGTTTCATGATTTTTGAGTTTTAGTAATTATTTTCTATAACCCCTTTTCATAGAAACGAAAAAAATGAAGGGTCCGGAAACCCTGCCCGGTAACTGTTTCTTTTTAATAAAGAAACAAAAGCAGAGCCCCGACCCATATAAAACTTATTCTTCTTCCTCCACATTATTCATTTTCGATAATAGATCATAAGCTCCGTTCACTACCACTTTACTGTTTCTGGGAAATCCTTCCGGCAATATCACTTCTGTATATCCATTTTCTGAAACCCCGGTTGTTATTTCAATTCTCTTAAAAACGATATGCTTTTCCTCTGTTTCACTCCTGTCTGCACCGACTCGCTTTTTTTCCTCATCTTCCTTCTTTTCACCGGAAGCAATAAATATGTATGATTTGCCAGCGGCCTGCACTATGGCTTTATCAGGCAGGGCAGTAGTAGTAGCAATACCGGTCTCTATAATTCCTTTCAGGAACAGACCCGGCAGCAGATCCCTGTCTTCCTTTACTAAACGGCAATGTACCCTTACTGTCCGGTCTGTGCTTATTTCCCTTCCAATCAAACTTATTTCCGCTAATCTTTCCTTTGTTTCATTATTCAGAATAAACCTCACCTTTTGCCCGGCTTTAATTTTGGGCACGTCCTTTTCAAATACAGTAAGCTCCACATGCAATTCCCTTGTGTCGGCAATTTCCCCCAGCGCTTCATTGGCATTCACATATTTGCCAACATTTACTTTTACTTTAGTAACATAACCTGATACCGGTGAGTAAATGTTGGTACGGCTACTCAGATTTCCGCTGCCAACCTTTTCGGGATCAATATTTATCAATTGCAATTTTGAACGTAAACCCTGTACTCTTGCAACCATGCTATTATAATCACTATTGGCCTTTTGAAAGGTCTTTTTTGCGTTTACATTTTCTTTTGCCAGCTCCTGTTGTCTGTCTAATTCTTCTTTGAGATAAGATAATTGACTTTTATAATCTAAATAATCCTGTTGCAATTGAATAAACTCAGGATTTTCCAAAATAGCCACCACCTGGCCCTGCGATACAAATTTTCCTTCCAGTAGTGGAATCTGTCTCACTATACCACCATAAGGAGAAGATACTGTTACCAATTGCTGCGGGGGAGCCTCTATTTCACCGGATGCTCTTATAACACTGCTTAGATTTTTTTCTTCAACAGCGCTATATTGTATATTCGCTGTTTTAAATTGTTCTTGGGACAAGTCCACCACGTTGGCACCTTCGGCTTTCTTTTCCTCGGTCGCCACCTCTGGCTTTTCCGCAGAAGAGCAGGCAGCAAACAAGACAGTAGTAAGGGAAAATATAATAAGTGAATTAGCAAATGTCTGTTTCATATTCATTATGTTTTAACTCCGGGTTTTCAATTGATACCTCCGATAAATTCGATGGCGATTACAGTCTGATTGTATTGATTTAAAAGTTTTGTAAACTCCTGTTTTACAATTACTACATTGTTGAGCGATTGTGTTAATTCGTAATACCCAATTTCACCGGCAGTAAAAGCCTTCTGCGCCTGTGTGATAATAAGGTTCGCCTGGGGCAATGCTGTATTACGGTAGTAGTTTATCTGAACCCTTTGCTTTTGCAATTCACCGAACAATCTTGCCAACTCCGCCTGCAGGTTGTATTGATAATTGGTCAACTCTGCTTCCCGTCGTACACGGTTTATTTCGGCGGCTTTTACTTTTTCTTTTTGTGCCTTTGCAAATAGGGAAATGCTGACGCCTAAGTTTACACCCTGAAACCGGTGACCGGCAGCATAATATTTGTCAACACCATCTACCGTTTGGTAACCTACCAATGATTGATTAAAATAACCGACAGAAAAATCAGGCTTCAGCCTTGATTGTTCTACACCTTTTTCCTTTTCGGCAATATCAATTTGCTGCTTTATAAATGCTAATGTGGGGTTAGCAATGATGGCAGTACTGTCAAAACTAACCTGTATCGCCTTTTCTACAAGCGAAGTATCCGATATTGCTGCTACAGAAGAATCGGCAGTAAATATCTTCAATCGGTTTAGCTCAATCCTGTAGTCTTCCTCTGCATTTCTTAATTGCGCCTTAATCTCATTCACTTTACTCTCCGCATTATAATTCTCCAGTGCATTTGTTTCACCAGTCTTATACCGCAAAGCCGCTGCCTTCAATACATTTTCATAAATAGCCAGCAACTCTTTCAGCAAACGTATTTCTTCCTGCCAATAGCTAACCTGGTAATACGATGTTTTGGTATTGGCAGCCAGTTCACCCTGATAAATCTTCAATTGCAGCTCACTGCTTTTGATGTTGGATTCAGATAGCTTTATCAGGCTTTTAAAATAACCGGGATTAGGAATGTTCTGAGTTATGGTAAAATTGTTGTCGTAGGCAATCCGACTGTTGTACTGGCCAAACATAAGGTCAACATTTGTTTTACCATAATCCTTTACTGTTTTTTTTAACTGCTGCTGATAGCCAATATCCAGCGAGCCGACTTTTACCAAAGGGTTATTTCTGATTGCAGATGCCACGGCGTCCTTCAGATTTATAACGGGTTTTGTTTGAGCATTTACCAAGGAAGAAGAGGCAAAAAATAATATTACCAATGAAGCGAGGCCTTTGGCTATATTGGTTTTCTTATTTTTCTTCCCTATCTTTTCAAACCATGTGTATAATACCGGCAGCACAACCAACGTAAGGAAGGTGGCTGTTATTAGTCCTCCTATTACTACCGTAGCAAGCGGCTTTTGTACCTCTGCACCTGATCCTTTTGATAATGCCATTGGGAAAAAGCCTAAAGATGCAACTGTTGCAGTCATTAGAACAGGTCTAAGCCTGACAGAAGTTCCCTTCAAAATGATTGCAGTTATATCAATCATACCTTCCTTTTTTAGCCGGTTAAACTCACTGATTAATACAATGCCATTTAACACAGCAACACCAAATAAGGCTATAAACCCTACACCTGCTGAAATACTGAATGGCATTCCACGGAGCCACAATGCAAATACACCACCAATAGCGCTCATGGGGATTGCAGTAAATATGAGTAGTGAATATTTGATAGACCCAAACGCGAAGAAGAGCAGCAGGAGGATTAACGCCAATGCTACAGGAACGGCGACAGACAACCTTTTATTTGCTTCTTCCAGGTTCTTGAACTGTCCGCCATAAGTAATAAAATAGCCCGGGGGCAATTTTATCTGCTTATCAATTTTCTGCTGCATTTCTTTAACCACCGATGAAATGTCCCTGCCTCTTGTATTAAAACCTACAATGATTCTCCGCTTGGCATCTTCGCGTTGAATCTGGTTGGGGCCTAACTGCAAGTTAACTTCTGCCACCTGTTCCAGAGGAACCTGGTTGCCATCCGGGGCGACCACAAATAGCCCCTTTACATCATCAATGCTCTGACGGCTGGCTTTTTCCAGGCGAACTACCATGTCAAACCTTCTTTCTCCTTCATATACAATGCCGGCTGCTTCTCCTGCGAATGCAGCGCTCACAGTGCGGTTTACATCTTCTACATTCAATCCAAACTGTGCAATCTTGTCCCTGTTAAGTTTAATGACAATTTGCGGTAATCCGGTTACCTGCTCCACATATAAATCTTCGGCGCCTTTAACAGTGGGAACAATTGCGGCTACTTTTTTAGCCAGATCAGAAAGTACATCCAGGTCTTCGCCAAATATCTTGATACCGATATCCTGGCGTACGCCGGCGATTAACTCATTAAAGCGCATTTGAATCGGTTGTTGAAAACCAAAAGAAACGCCCGGTATGCTTTCAAGTTTTTTAGCCATTTTTTCAGCCAGATCTTCACGGTTTGTTGCAGATGTCCATTCACTTTTATCTTTTAATATAACCATCAAGTCACAGGCTTCAATGGGCATCGGGTCCGTTGGGATTTCGGATGCGCCAATTTTGCCGATAACCTCTTTTACTTCGGGAAAATTCTTTAGTAATATATCTGATGCTTGCGTCACCTTATCCACAGTTTGGGACAATGAACTACCTGTAAGCAAGCGGGTTTCTACTGCAAAATCTCCTTCTTCCAGTGTAGGTATAAATTCGCCGCCCAGGGTTCTAAAAATAAGAAGGCTGACAACAAATAATCCCACAGCAATGCCAACTACCAGTACCTTCATTTTCAGAGCACCCTGTATCAAAGGAGAATAAGCCTTCTGAAAGAACTTCATCATTTTATCGGAGAAGTTTTCCTTGTGGCTTATTTTTTTGTTTAGGAATAAAGCACTCATCATAGGCACATAGGTGAGCGACAGTAGGAATGCGCCGAGAATGGCAAAGGATACTGTTTGTGCCATAGGACCAAACATTTTTCCTTCAATGCCCACTAATGCAAGAATGGGTAGGTATACAATTAAAATTATTATCTGACCGAATGCGGCAGAGTTCATCATTTTCCCGGCTGACTTATACACTTCCTCATCCAGTTGCTCCTGCGTAAGCCGGGCAACCCTTTTATGTATTAACTGGTGCATGGTTGCTTCTACTATAATTACTGCACCATCCACAATCAGCCCAAAGTCGATAGCTCCTAAACTCATCAGGTTACCGGAAACACCAAATATATTCATAAGAGAGATTGCAAAAAGCATGGATAATGGTATTACCGATGCTACAATCAACCCTGAACGAACATTCCCAAGAAAAAGAACCAATACAAAAATTACTATTAATGCACCTTCCATAAGGTTCTTTTTTACCGTATCAATAGCACGGCCTACCAGGGCGCTTCTGTCTAAAAAAGGTTCGATTACTACACCTTCAGGTAAACTTTTCTGTATTTGTAGTATCTTATCTTTTACATTTTTGACTACTTCGCTGGAATTAGCGCCCTTTAACATAAGTACAATGCCGCCAACTACTTCTCCTTCTGTATTCCGTGTAAGAGCACCATATTGTGTAGCATGCCCTAACTGAACTGTTGCAATATCCCTGACCAATACGGGTGCACCACCGGAAGTACGTTTAACCACGATCTTTTCAATATCAGTAGTTGTATTAATAAAACCTTCGCTACGGATAAAGTACGCATTTGGTTTCTTGTCAATATAAGACCCCCCTGTATTTTGATTGTTTTTTTCCAGCGCATTAAATACATCTGCAACGGATAAGTTATAGCTGCGAAGTTTATCAGTATTGAGTGCAATTTCATATTGCTTCAGCAATCCTCCGAAACTGCTGACATCTGCAATGCCTGGCGTACCGAGTAATTGCCGCCTCACGATCCAGTCCTGCAGGGTGCGAAGTGACATGGCATTATACTTATTTTCATAGCCTTTTTTGGTGTGCAAAACATACTGGTAAATCTCGCCCAGCCCCGAGGAGATAGGCGCCATTTCAGGATTGCCAATATTATTCGGTATGAGGTTACGGGCTTCCACCAGTCGTTCACTCACTTGTTGCCTGGCCCAGTAAATATTGGCATCATCATGAAATACAACAGTAACCACAGACAAACCGAACCTGGATATGGAACGGATTTCCTTGATTTCAGGAATGGTGGCCATTGTTTGTTCGACGGGGAACGATATTAGCTGCTCCACTTCCTGTGCAGCAAGCGAAGGACTTAGCGTAATGATCTGTACCTGGTTATTGGTGATATCGGGAACGGCATCTATGGGGAGTTTTTTTGCCGAATAAATACCCCATATAATCAATGCCAGCGTAAACAGGCCGATGACCAGTTTATTTTTGATGGAAAATTGAATGATTTTATTGAGCATATCCTATTTATGATTTGATACAAGACGATAATATCCTATTATGATACTGATAACAGCCAGCACCATCATAATACCAAGCACTATCATGGTGATTAGTTTGGCAACCCGCATCCAAGCTGGCTTTACAGGGCTTTTTATTTTGCTGTAAACTGGCATCTTACGGGTTAATGACCTCTTTTTGTTTTTGGCCATAACCACATTTTGGAGCAGTAAAAATGAAAATTACCTATGCCGCCTGCGCATAGCATAGGACATAGAATAACATGAAGAGGTATTAAGCGAACAACTGCGGAGGTTGCCAGATAGGAAGAGAAATTTCAATGATAGTAGCTGGCAAATAAGAAGTAAATGTTCTGTCGGAGAGAAAACAGATATCAGTTACAGATGTGAAATAGTGATTTATCGAAAAGCCAGCACAGCAGGTGCAATGGCAAAAAGGAGTGCATGCGTCATTATGGGTTTGCTCTTTTTTTTGTGTAGGAAATTTTGCCTGGACTGTTTTTGCCTTTTCAACTTTCATAGTATAAGCCCCATCGGCACATGGCCGAGAGCTAAGTGCTAATACTATGAATGCTAAAATAAAAGCAATAATGCGCATGGCTGCAAAATTAAGGGGTTTTATAGCAAACTTATGGACCTCCCACCTACTAAAATCTCAATATGGTTGCATTTGTGATATTAATTTGCCGATAACAAAATGATTCTCAATGAAATTTCAATAAATACTGATTAATTGGATTGCCCATAGAAATGTGAAAGCCATTATAAGCAATATGAAGATCAGACATCAGGCAAGAAAAGTTTGAACAAATTAAAAGGCATCAAAAAAGCTCGAAATCTCCACTTTAACTATGTCCGTCAATGGGGACAAGGTCATCAAGGGCGATTAAAAAGATTGTAGTTGAGTTTACACCTGGGCAAAAACAAATACCAAGAATATGGGCATAATTAGTTTTGGTTTAACTACCATTTTCATGTGATATGGGGCTGGTCAAAAGTGTAATAGCTAATATTTAATCCTTGTTTGTCGGATCAAATACTAGCTATTACACAATCTTTAGATACCACTTTATGGAACAATTCCAAAAACGCATCTTACCTTTTAAAGACATGACCAAACTACTTTCGACCATTTCTCTTTTGTCTATATTCTTTTATGCTTGTGATAATCAGGCTACAATTAATAAAACAAATAATTCTAAGAAACTACAACTGGTTGACACAGCAAAAAATCAAGATTTGCAAGGCACCTGGGTCCGACACAATAGAGAAGGGTTTACACTAATCGAAATCAAAGACACTTCCAATGTGTTATACTACCAATTTACAGACAGAAAAGCAGAGATCGACACCATAACAATTGACCGTTATTGGTACTACAAATCGCAAGCGTCGATGGGATATTGGAATCATCCTGATAATCCTATAAAAGCAAACGTAGACATCTGGATTTCTACAGACAGATTTCGTTTTGATTATAAGATGAAGGGAGACACTTTAATTGAGTACGACAAAATGGGCGAGCAGGGAAAATTCATAAAAGTTTATAACGACAAATAGGAAGTATAGCGTCAATGACATAAAAAACTTCTGACTAAAAAAACCTTCAAATCCAAAGACTTGAAGGCTCTTACGTTTGAAGGCGGAGAGAGAGGGATCACAATCGAGCGCCTTACTCCGTTTTCGTTTTTTTCAAAGTTTATCAGTCTGCCAAAGGCTTTCTGCGGTGTCTTCCGGTATTGTCGGAAAAAGGGAATGTCTGCCTACGAATTATTCAAGGAAATGGAAATATCACAAAAGACAGCCTTGCTATTCCATCGTATAATTCAACAAGCTATGGCATCCAGCCCTTGGTGACCAGAATTGTATTCACAAAATCGAAAACATTCAAAGAACTACGCGCACTTGCGACCTAAGTAATTTATTCTTTTTTTATTTGACTAGAATATTAAATTCGACTTCCCCTGGGGGCAAACATTTCTCATTGGTGCAAGCCATGAAACTTACTTTACCAGTAACGGAAGCAGGTATTTTTTTCAGCTTGATGCGCTGCTGGAAGATTACCGATTTTTCAAAGTAACCGACGTCCATTTTAAAAGCTTCCTCGAAGTGTGTGACCGGCATGGGTTCCTGAACCTGTCCTGCCAATGTAAAATCTTCTGAAGGCTTGAATATAAAGGTCGTTTTGGTTGGGCCGCCTTCCGGCTGGTGAATGCTATAAATATGCCAACTATCATCTATCGTAGCTTTTAGCAGCAGGATCACATCTGTTTTGCTTATTTTCTTCGAGGTGCAGGACCATTTAACAGGTGCATATATTTGTGCGCACACTATGAAACTAGAAAAAATAATTAATATAGAAAGTGTTATTTTCCTCATAAAAAATTTACAAATCATTATTACAGAATTCTGTTTACAAGCATACCGTCTGATGTCATATTGTTATTTAACGCTTTTGATCATTAATACATCCACATTTCTTTTCGCTGAAACAAGCTGAAGCCCGGTCTTGGACAAACCTTCGTTAAGGCTTTCTATGTCCTTGAATTTCGATGGCAAAGTAAAGTTGATCCGCTGATCGGTTAAGCCGGTTTCATTGAGTACTACCAATGGTTTGCCATCATGTTTATCAAGCTGGTACTCTGCAGCCGCTGTAATTGTGCTTGCCTTAGCGCCGGTGTAAATAATATGCCCGTCGGAGGTTTCCGTTATGATTCCGGGAAATTCGGAAGTATCTATTTTAGCATTCAGGAGCTTCTTGTTCTTTAGCTGCAAAACATAACATCCGATCGTTGCCTTGGCTGGAACTGCTTTAAAATGCTTATATGCCTCAAAAAAACGGTTTAAGTCAACCGCCATGTAGGTCCTCCATTCGTCTTTTTTCTCCAGCGGTATAGACGACTCATAGGTATAATGATAGTTCAAGAATTTTTCATCTGATAGCTCATCGTCGTTTTTGTAATACTGGCCGGCATCCGGAATTGAAAAAATTATCCGCTGTCTAAATTGTGGATAGGCCTGCCTATATAAATCTTCGATATGCGTGTTGGCAAATCTTACCGTGAGTGTTTTTTTTATAGAATCAACGTCTTGCGCGTTGTATTTTATGCCGTTCGCGTAGGGAAGAATAACGGAGTAATATAATGGCTGAGGAATTGCAGATACAGATGGGATCAACACATGTTTATAATCTTGTTCTGGAATTACCAAATCCTGTATCATATTGACTTTTTCACCCTTCAGCACCCGTGCAATATTATTTTCATTTGCGTTATACCAATTTGTGCAACTGATCACCTTTCCTTCTTTATCAATCCAAACATGATAGGGCACACTCTTATGCGGAAAAAAAGCATACCACTGTTTATCTCCATTTACACCTGGCAAAGTAGAAATTCTGAACTCGGGATAAACACGCTTTAATCCTTCAATCCGTTTGTTTATTTCTTCTTCGGTTTGCAAAGGGTTCATTACCAGGATTACCAGGTCTTTAGAGAATTTTCTCTGAAGCGTTTCCATATGAGGCATAAGTTTAATACAGGAAGAACACCCGGTGCTCCAAAAATCAAGAATGACGAGTTTGCCTTTTAGATCAGACATGTTTTTTAATCCCGCAGGAAAATTAATTGTATTTTCAAATGAGATGTCTGGTACAAAATCTCCGACCTTAAGCGGCTGTATGGTATCAGTAATTTGCGACTGGCCATTATAGCCTAAACCAGCATTGGCAAGAAGTCTCAAACTAAAGACAATGAAAAAAAACACCAATGCCAATCTTAATGAAATTAATCTTGAAATCATATTCTTTAGAATTTTAGAATCATGGTTATTAAATGGATAGAAAACGATAGCTTAATCAGATGAAGAGATGGTCTTTAGTTTAAGGATTTTGTTGAATTCCGCTTAATTGAATTTCGTAATCGGGTATAGGCCAAACATAACGCGGGGAGTTCGGTGGCAATGTATAGGTAGCTCCATTAACGACTCGGGTTAGCGTAATTGCAAAGCGTCTATCTTTATTTAGCCGGCGCAAATCTTCCCAACGCAATTGTCCTGTAAACGGCAATTCTTTTCGTCGCTCCAATAAAACTCTTTGCAGTAGTATTAAAGGATCTGAAATAGCGATAGGCACAAATGTCCCTGCTTTATATCGGTTTACCAGCAAGGCATTAAGATCAGCCAGTGCATCCTGGATATTGTTGGTACGGGCATATGACTCAGCCCGGATTAAGTAAAGCTCATCACCGGCTATACCACAAAACGGATAATAACCTCCCGAAAAGCTGCCTACATAATTGCCTCGAAAAGCAATCTGGCCATCAGACGATCGTTTTGTAAAAAAAAGCGTTTTCCTCAAATCATTTGGCTCGTACGAGTTATATAATGTTGAATCAACAATTCCTCTTGATGCCCAATTGATGAGGAAAGAGCCTGTATAACTCGAAATAGCGTAAAAATTCACCTCCGGATTATTGGGATAGCTGGGAAATGCATAGGTTCCTGAATAAGACACCAAATTGCTATTATAATCCACCAGGGTATTAAACTGGCTGAGTGCGGCGGTAGCGTATTTGGCTGCATTTTCATAATCTTCCATCGACAAATAGATCTTTGCCAATAGCGCGTTTGCGGTAGGTGCTGATGGCCGCATAGGGAAACCTGCTTTGGCCGGTAGAATAGCAACTGCCTCCTTCAAATCATTGATCATTTGATCATACGTTTGTTGAACAGTTGCCCGGGTTGATTGAACATTGACATCTGAAGTTAATCTCAACACGATCCCTAAATCTTTCGAGGCTGTTGATTTATCGTATGCGTTACAGTAGGCCTGAGCGGCCATATAGAACGAAAATGCTCTAAAGAAAAGGCCACAGCCTTTGGCGTTATTATATTGTTGCTGGTTTGAGGCGTCAGGAGAAATTCCGGCCAGTACATCCAGGGCTATATTGGCAAATTCAATTCTTTGGTATTGTGTCGCCCATTCACTATTGGGGCCAACGTTATAAAGGCCATCTTTCTTCCACAAGTAAGCATTTTGATAGATACTGCCGAGCGATGAAAAACGAAGATCAGAAATGTAATAGTTATCACATCCCGCTAATCCGCTTGATGGATATTGCACATTCATATCGTAATTATCGTCTAAGATAGCCTGGGCATCCTGAATAGTAGAAGGTCTTACATCATTTAGATTCCTCTTTGTATTCAGAAAGTCATCCTGTTTTTTGCATCCAAAAAGCAATTGCCCGATAATGAGCGCTGAAAGATAAAGCGTGTTGTACCTTCTCATAATAATACTATTTAAGGGTTGCCTGTAAACCAAATGATATTGAAAAAGGATTGGGATATGAACTATAAGTATCTGGGTCTATTTTGTCTTTATTTGCCACCCATAGTAAACCAAGGTTATTCGCAAACGTGAAGACCTGGAAGGACGAAAATGCCTTCTTAATTTGTGGCGTGAGGTCATAGGCAAGCCGTATGTTCTGAAGCCGTATGTGGCTGGCTTTGTCTATTAAAACCTGCGAATACTGATAAAATGTAGCACGCTCATAATCGTAATACACTAAAGACGGAATATTTGTCTTTTTTTCATCTCCCGGCTTCTGCCATCTGTTAATATAATCGACATTGGGAAATCCATTTACAATATCATAAAAATTGCCACTTATACTTGGTTTCCTGAAATAGTAGCCCAATTTATAGGTAATCATGACGGATAGGGAGAATCCTTTGTAACTGAAGTCATTGGTTAAAGAACCCAACGTCGTAGGAATTCGCGAGCCGGAAAAGACCAGGCTGTCCGGATTGAAATTATTGATTATCCCAGCATAATCTTTGCTTATTTTGCCATTCAGATATCCTTGCGGGTCACCGGTTGCAGGATCTAACCCTGCCCATTTATAGCTGTACACTCCGTAAACTGGTCCGCCTACGATACCCTGGCCAAAGATCATGGACTCATTGGTTTGGGGAACGTCATATTTTGAAAGTTTATCTTTCAAATAGCTAAAATTCAGGGTTGAGGTCCACTTGAAGCCCTGATTTAAAATTCTGCTTCCAAGTTGTATATCTATACCTTTCGTAGTCGTTGATGCCGCATTACCCTTAAATGAAGTAAATCCGACAGAAGGGGCCAAGGGCACATCTTCTATCAAGTCAAGGCCGTCTTTTTTGTAGAGTTCGATTGTTCCGAATAATATGTCCTTTTTCAAAGAAAAATCTATCCCCAAATTGGTCGTTCGCACACGCTCCCAACGCAAACTGGGATTTGGCGGTGTAATGGCAGAAATAATATTTGCCCCGGTATTTCCCCGTATACCGTAACCCCCGGTTACATAAGCAGAACCGTTATAGACGTTACCCGCGTAACCGTATGATACCCGTAATTTCAGTTGTGGGATGAAATCGACATGATAAAATGGCTGGTTACTTATATTCCAGGCACCGCTCGCCGCCCATAACGGGGTGATTTTATCATTCGTTTTAACACCAAACAAGTTAGCCCCATCGCGTTTGCCGGTTAAACTTGCTATGAACAGATTTTTGTATGAATAGGTTGCTCCGGCAAAATAGGATACATAATGTAAGTTTACCCCTGTAACGCTGCCATCTGGCGCGGTGATCTGCTGACTGCCGCTAGGGTTCGTGGGTAAATAATGCAGATAATCCAGATAATTGTTTGATGTACCGAGGTCCGGGTCAACACCATAAGCTAAATTGGTAGTGCCGCGGGTAGTAACCTCCCTGATTTCGCCACCGGCAAAGGCGGAAACATTGTGGTTGTTCGCCACATTTTTGTTGAAATTTAACTGAAAACGATAATTGTTTGAATTACTCTGTACTGTTGTTTGATTCAGTATTCCTCCCAGCGGAAGCACGTAGTTAATTTTTCCAGTAGCGCGATCGTATCGACTAAACTGATTAATTAAGTTACGTGTATAATATATACTTAAGTTTTGGTAATTCCTGTTGTTGTTATTCTGATGCTCGTTTTGATACGATACCTGCACATTCAGGTAAGGCGTTATTTTGTACCTGGCGGAAATCCTTAATAACAAGTCCGTGTTTGATGTTGTGTTATCACCGTTCCTAAGATCTTGCAAGGGCCGGTTATGCCAATCTAAGAAACCCATTTTTCCCACGCTGTCAATATATGATGAACTATAGCCACTGGCTATAGGCAATGGATCACCATTCGCATCGGCAAATTGAGCATACGGGTATATGCCTTTGTATCCCAAGGCGCCAACTGCATTAAAATATTTTGCCTGGGCATAGTTGATGGCTGAGTTTATCTCGAGGTTCTTTATCGGCCTGTAGCTGGTATTGGCATTAATCGTCGTTCTATGAAAAGCTAAACCGGCCATGTTGGATTTATTTTGGTCTCTGCCAATTGATAACTCGTAAGTCATATTATTGCTGCCGCCATTTATTCCCAACGAGTATTGCTGATTAATGCCCTTTTGGTACCCGTATTTTTTAGCCTGATCTCTGACATCAAACTTACGCAAAGCATTGATTTGAGCCGACGCTTCGGCAGCTGACAATTGTCCGGATCTTTGTTTAGCAAGAATTGCAACTACTGGTGAAACTGCCGGGTACGAGTATGTATTGTCAAGTAAATAATCATAAAATCCCTGATTGAAAATATAAGTCTCGGCATTAATGTAGTCATTGGCATCGAGGAAGGCTCTGTCCTTATATATATTGGGTCTATTGGTTATCGTAGTATTAGCGGATATATTCACCTGCATCGACTGGTTTAGTTTGCCTTTTTTTGTTGATATCACAATCACGCCATTGCCTCCCCGGGCTCCCCAAACCGAGGCCGCTGCTGCATCCTTGAGAATACTGATCGACTCTATGTCATTAGGATTTATATTATTTAAATCGCCATCATAAGGAAAATTGTCCAGGACAATCAAGGGGTCTGTTCCAACATTACTATATAAAGTACTCAGGCCCCTTATAGATAGGCCGGTATAACGGTCATTAGGATCGGCTGAAGGGCTCGGGGTATAAGACCCAAGAGACAGAAGGCCTGGAACTAATCCTGTTAATCTGTCAATAAAATTGGTTCCAACCGATCTATTTATTGTTTGTTTGTCTAATTCAACAACAGACCCGGTTATCTTCCCTTTAGATATCAACTGATAACCGGTATTAACAACAACTTCTTTTAACCTTGCAATTTCAGGCGAGAGCTGTATTGCCAGATTGGTCGAACTTACGGTAAGCTTAAAAGTTTTTGATTTATAACCTACAAATGATACAGTTATTTCATCTCCAACATCAGCATGAATAGAAAACTCACCTTCATCATCAGTTAGAGTTGTCGTATGGATTGTATTATTTTTAACCGTTGCGCCAATCATCGGGCTCCCCGTGCTATCTACTACCCGTCCATGCACATCAATAGGAGGAGGTTGTTCAATGATTCTTTTTGATTCGTCCTTTTTTGTAACTACAATGGTTTTGCCGACAATATTAAAGTCCAGAGCCTGATTTTTGAATATTTTGCACAGTGTTTGTTCAATATTCGCGTTATTGATAACAACATCAACGTTCTTGAATTCAACCACCAGCGAGATTTTGTAAAAAAATTGATAGCCGCTTTGTTTTTCGATTTCAGTAAATACTTTTTCCAGCGGGGTGTCCTTTAGATCAAGGGATATTTGCTGGCCGAGGCCCTTGGCGCTTACGTGTAGCGCAGCCACGAACAAGATAATTGCGGTTAGTTTCATGACTCGTCTTGCCTGAGGCGAGATTGTTTTAGTTAAAAGGCCATACATAGGCTGGCCTTTACAAAGAGCATTAAATAGCATAAATTTGCTTTTGTTTGGGTTAATGAATAAGCAGTCTTTCCCGATTGTATTTATTAAGGGTTAACCCGAACTATTCACAGGGGAGTGGCATCAACACTTCCCTGTTTTTGTTTTGATCAACCATCTGCAAAGCGTTATTGCATCACTGTAATCTTTTTTCCGTCAATAATAAATCGCACATCATTTAGTTCAAGTATTTTCAAAAGTTCAGTAAGTTTGGCATCTCTGGATACTTTCCCTTTAAATCTTTCCCCTGAAGGATTTCCTTGATAGACAACATCTATATCATACCATCTTGCTATTTGACGCATGATTTCCCTTATATCTGCGTTCCTAAAATCAAATAAGCCGTTTTTCCATGCTATTACCTGATCAATATTTATATCAGTCAGCACGCTTATCGTTCTCTCCTTGTTGCCCATTGGGACCGAAACCTGGGCCTGTTGCCCCGGCCTCAACAAGGTGCTACTATTACCTTCTTTCACTTTCACTATCCCTTCCAGCAGAGTGACCTTAACGGCTGCTTCATCATCGTAAGCATTTATATTGAAGTGAGTTCCCAAAACTTCGGTTTCAAAGCTATCTCCAGGCTTCTTTATCCTGAATGGCCTTGTAGTATCTTTCGCCACCTCAAAGTAAGCCTCACCCGTGATTTCTACCTTTCGGTCATTACCAGTGAAAACCGTGGGGAAATGTAAAGAAGATCCTGAGTTAAGCCAAACCATTGTTCCGTCACTTAACTTTACAGGATAGGTTTCTCCCTTGGCAGTGGTTAATGTATTGTAACTGACTTCCGTAGATGAACCAATTTCCACTGATTCATAATTTAATAACCCTGCATCATTCCGGATTTTGACATTGTCCTGACTTGCAATGATCCCTCCTGCACTGTCAAGGATTACTTTTTGGCCACCGGCAAGCATTAGTATGGCTTTATATTTTCCTGGATCTATATCGTTCTTGAATCGCTTTTCCTGTGGATCAGAAGCGGTTATTACGAAGCGCGTATGGTTGTTTCTGTTAACCAGGTAATATCCTGCACTTCCTAATATTGTAAAGAAGGCTACTGCTGCTGCTATTCGAAAAAAGCTCCGTTTATATAAGGGAATTACTTTCCTGGCTTCTGGAATTTCTCTATATATTTTTTTATCCAATTCTTTTCTCAATCTGTATAAACTGTTTAGTTCTTCCCTAATGCCATCACCGGTTACCAACTCTTCAAAAAGCACTTTATGCTCAGGAGCAGCTTCTATCCAGGCTGTTAGTTCCAATTGTTCGGCATCATTTAATTCTTGCTGCAAATATTTCAATATGAGCGATGACGCCCGGTGTTGAAACGACATGTTTGGCATTTGTCGTGATTTAGCAATTTTTCAGGATAAAGAGTTCTATAAGGAGACAATTGAGGCAGCGTTTTCGACCAAAAAAGGAGTAAAAAAAGTTAAAAAAATTGTACAGCATTAAAAATCAATCACATAATACTATTCATGATAGAATACGAACAAGAGTAAAGCCCATAGCCATTGCCTGTTTTGAAATGCTATACGCAATTTTTTAAGGGAAACGACTTTTTGATTAATAACGGTTCGCTCGCTTATACCTAAAAGGGCGGCAATTTCATTATTCTTCATGCCTTCTATAAAAGACAGTTTAAATATCTGCCTGGCTTTGGACGGAAGTTTCTCTATTTCTTCTTGTATATACAACAATAATTCCGACTTTATTTCTGCCATTTGCAGCGCTGTACGGTCGTCTTGTTCAGCCAGGTGATAAAGTTCCTTTTTTTTGTCCTGATGCAGTTTTTGAGTATGTATATGGTTGATAGCGGCATTGCGGGCAGTAGTATGTAAAAAGGCATTTACATTCTGTACAGGTTCTCCCTCCTGAGCCTGTCGCCACAGTTTTATGAAAGCATCGGCAGTAATGTCTTTTGCTATCTCCGGATCAGTAACAATCTTCTTGGTAAAATAATATAAAGGAAGATAAAATCGATTATAAGCGACAGTAAAACCCCTATGGTCGTTGAAATTAAGGCTGTAAACAGATTCTATAGCCATATTTTAAAGCAATAATATAATCTGCATTCCAGAGGATGATCCGAATGAACAAGACGGCATTAAAGCCGTCTTGTCAAATTTTGCGGAGAGAGAGGGATTCGAACCCTCGATCCACTTGCGCGAATAACGGTTTTCGAGACCGTCCCGTTCGACCACTCCGGCATCTCTCCATTTGAACGGCGGCAAATGTACAAAACACCCCGTTATTTTCATGACCTATTTGAACAATTCCCGCAGTCCGGTCATATTGCCGTGTGCTTTGTCCATCGTGATGATGCCCCGGCGGGGCCGGTCGAGATCGAGGATGAGGTAGATGGTGAGCACCATCATCAAGGCAAACCCGGCTACTATGATCTTGTCGGTCTTGCCACGCTTGCTGCCATACCCGATGATGAAACTCGCCGTGAGTGTCAACAGGAAGAGCAGCCAAACGATCGATTCGGGAACATGGGCATTGCGTGCAGCATCACGGCTGGTAGCTGCGTCGAACATGGCATTCATGGCAGGGACCATTTGCTGGCTGGCCAATATATAATTATTGGTGCGACTGAGCGCTGTTACTTTATTCCAAAGCAGATCCGATATCCGGGCCGACTGCTGCAGGGATCCCTGCACTTGCTGTTCATTGAATCCTGCCTCAAAATAGGCAATACGTGCTTCGAGATATTGTTGAAGGTCGGACCGTAATGCATTGCGGATACTGTCCGGGTAGAGATCGGTCCGCAGGATGACAGTACCAATATCATTGGCCTCTTCCACTACCAGGCCCCGGCGGGTATCGTAACGGGAACTCGACATACCAAAGGTGAATGCCAGCAGCAAAGCAAGCAGCCCCAGCATGGAACCTTCCATGGCGCCTCCGCCATCTGCGCTTTCACCGGTTTCCTGTTCTCTTGATCTCTTCAGGCGTGAGCCGGCCCAATTGAAGACGATCATCAATACAAATAAGATCGCTACTAGCACGGTGGTAGGCAGATCGTAGAGGAAGCTGCTCATCAGGTATTTGGTTTTGGTGATGTACTGAACAGATCAGGCCGACCTAATATTTTGCAGGCTGACCAGGCTTCGGCAGGGATTCTTTGATGAACCTACGCAGATCATCATTCGCTTTGATAAGATCTTCCCGGCGGAGGTACATCATGTGCCCGCTGCGGTAGCCCTCAAAGCTCAGCCTGTCTTTCAGCTTACCGCTCGGATCGATATTCCACATGCTGAATTTGGCATTGAAATAATCACAGGCGCCATCATAATATCCCGATTGGATCATCACTTTCAGCCAGGGATTCTGGGCCATTGCCTGTCGCAGGTTCTCGCCGGTCTTGCCACCGGTCCTGTCCCACGGATATACCGGTCCGAACATATTATACTTCAGGTCGGTCTTATATTTCAGTTCTTCGCGCAGGTACATATTGATGGGCGGTGTAAAGGAATGCAACCAGGAAGTGAGCTCTGCATTGAAATCGGGGTTCTCGCCGGCATCCCGTTTATCGAGGCCGAGATAACGGGAATCGAGGCGGCCGATGGTATAACCTTTATCGCGCAGCAATTCTTTCCAGAACAGCGGCACCGGCACGATGAGGTTATTTTGGAGCACGGTCTTTTCGGAAATACCTGAATAGCGGGCCACTTTTGCAGCAATGGCTTTCTTTCTCGATTCATCGAGGAAGCCGCCACGGGTGATCGACGGCAACAGTTCATTCACGGTAAATTCTTCCACTTCCGGTAACATGGCCGTGAGATCTTTGCTCTGCAGCGATGGCTCCAGCACCTTATGATACCAGGCGGTAGCGGCAAAATAGGGGAGACGTAATGCGCCATTCACAGGGCCGTCCCGTTCGATGTCGAGGTCGGTGGGGGAGACCAGTATCACTCCATTCAGATACATCCAATGCGTATTCTGCAATTCCAATGCTAACCCCGAAACCCGCGTGGTGCCATAGCTTTCACCGATCAGGTATTTCGGGGAGGCCCAACGGTTAGTGCGGTTCACGAAGGTATTGATCCATTCGGCGAGATACTTGATATCGGCATTCACGCCGAAGAACCTGGAAGTAGGTACGTTCTTGTCGATGATCCTCGAAAAGCCGGTGTTCACAGGATCTATATAAACGATATCGGCTACGTCGAGAATGGAATGAGGATTCTCTTTCCAGCCATAAGGTTGTACAGGATATCCTTCATCGTCGATCTGGAGCAGTACCGGTCCGGTATAAGCGATATGCATCCACACAGAGGCGGAACCGGGGCCACCATTGAAAGATATGACAAGTGGCCGCCCATCACGGTCTTTCACGTCTGTTCTTTCATAATAAGTATAGAAAAGACCGGCAATGATCTTGCCGTCATCATCCCATACTGGAATGGAACCGGCAGTGGCCCGGTAAGGCACCCGCTGGCCTTTGATGTTCACAGCATGTTCGGTGACGACGTTGAAGTCAGGGTTCAACACCCGGCTGCCACTTGGGGGTGGGGCGGGTTTTTCTTCTTTTGCCGGAGGAGCGTCTTTCGGCGGTTTGGGTTGGGCGTTGAGCCATATAATGGTATGGCAGGCTACCACCAGTAATAGCAGTTTTTTCATAATCGTGTTCCGTTTGGTTGATGTTCAATATAGCAAGCTAAGGAATTATGGACAGACAAGCAAGCCATGGAAAGCCTGGTGTTACCGCGCAAATAAAAAGCGCCATGCAAAACCTGTTTGCATGGCGCCGGAGGGTCAGGTGTTGGTTATTTTAATAGTTCTTCCAGTTTTGCCTCCAGTTTAGGGCCGTGAATATTGGCCGCAATGATCTTTCCGTTCGGATCGAGCAGGAAATTATTGGGAACAGCTTCTATGCCATAGAGCTCCCGGGCTTCATCACCATATACACTGATCCAGGGAAGTTTGAAATTGCGTACCATTTTAATCCATTTCTGCCGGTCGCCGAAAACGCCGGTGGTATCTGTAATAGAAATATCCAGGATCTCGAAATTTCTACTACTGAAATTTGCATAAGTCTTTCTGAGGTCCCTTTTCTCCATTATGCAGGGCCCGCACCAGGTGGCCCAGAAGTTGAGCAATACATACTTGCCCCGAAGGCTGGATAGGGAGATCGCTTTATCTAAAGAATCTTTTTGCGTGAAATCCGGGGCGGTTTGTCCGATGTTGGTGCGCTCCCATAATGCGATGACCTTTCCATATATTTTACCGGGAATGGAATTCTTTATATTGTCGGTCAGTAGTTTGAATAAAGGGCCTACTTCCCTTACGTCAGGTACTTTACCATATTGATATCTCAGCAGGAAAAGCGATACCATCGAATTCGGATGTTGCCTGATGAAATTGGTATACACCTGCATAGTGGCGTTTTGAGTGGCCAGGTCATTTGCCTTGAGGGTCGAATCCATGGCAGGCGTCTTTCTTTCTTCTTTCGAAAGACTGTTATAATATACGCCAAATTCCCAACTCTTTACCCTGACCGGATGTAAGGCTGCCTGCAGCTCTTCATAGTCTTTGTTGACCTGTCCGCCTTTGACGGTCGAATTGCGTATCGAATCCCCGTTCACTTCAATGGTCCCGTTCTCCAGGTAGAAACTTCTCACTTCAACGAGATTTTTCTGATCCACAGTGCGCCGCAATTGAAGGCGAGCTTCCTCAGGATAATCGAATGTGCCTCTGAAGGTGAAAACTCCATTTTTTATATCGGCAGAATCATTGCTGTATCCGGAGCCTGTCCAATAAGATAAGAACATTTTAGCAGGCATATTCAGGTTACCGATCTTTCCTTTGATCACGTAGTTCACCTGTGCTGTGGTCAGTAACGATGACAGTAAACAACTTCCGATCAGACCGATAGCTTTGCTATACATATTACAAAAACGATTTTTTGCTTGCATGATATTTGATTGTTATTCTTCCTCCAGTGTTTCTCCATTTTGAATATGTTGCAGGTTCCGCTCCATAAGGTCCCTGTGAAAGCTGACGGTGGGGAGGCTTTTCAGGGATGCCTGTTTCCAGCGTATAGCCTCCTCCGTTTGCTTGTTCAGGTAAAGGACATTGGCATAGATACTCAGCGTAGCGTAGAATTGGTCATAATTGGCGATGGCCTGTTCCATCCAGCGAAGTGCTTTTGCGTTCGTGCCCGGTTCACCGGCAAACTGCCTGATATAGATCACTACATTGGAAGTGATGATACCGGCAATCCTTCTCGCCTGCAATTCATCAGGAGGTACAGGCTTTGCAAAAATGACTGTTTGTGTTTTGGTCACGGGATGAGAAACATAGTATTTGCATACACTGTCCATCCACCTGTCGGCCAGGCGTTGATAGATCTTCCACTGGTTGGTGCCTGCATAGTAATCCAGCCAGGCCGCATCCAGTTCGGCAAAGTTCTTGTTCGAAGCAGGCTGCCTGTCAAACGCTGCCAGATAGGCTTTCATGAATTGCTCGCTTCTGATCTCTTTGGCATAATCCCTGGTCCGGTAGAGCATGACTATCCTGAATGAATCGTTCAGCAGGCCAAGCTGTGGCTTGTGGGCCAGGGTGCGGTAAGCATCGATATTTTTCTCCAGCAGGGTGTTGGCATTGCCGCCATAGCAAAGCTCTTTCCAGTAGCGGGTGAGAAAGTTCAGCATGGCTATACTTCCGGGCTGCATGGCCGTTTGTACGGATAGATACTGTTCAATGGGCCCTGTGGCATGGATCCCATTGGCGATCAGTCTGTCGATATAAGCCCGCAGGAAGGCTGTATCCTTTTTCTTTTTCGGATAATCGATCTTCATGGCCACCAGGTTGCCCGGCGTACTGAATTCCTTTTGCGATTGGCTGGCCAGGTCGAGGAATGCCGTATCGTTCCGGTAACCGGTGTAGCGATTGTACAAATTCCCATCCCCATCCACGAAGAGGAAAGTAGGGAATATGGCCACTCCATATTTTTTGGCGAGATCGACGCCTTCTCCTTTTTCGGCATCCAGCTTGAAATTGATGAAATGCCGGTTGAAGAATCGCCCTACCGTATCTTCTTTGAAAACCGTCTGGGCCATTCTTTTGCAGGGGCCGCACCAGCTTGTATAAAAATCGATGAAAATAAGTTTATTCTCTTTTTTTGCTTTGGCGCAAACGACCGAAAAAGGGTCATGTTCGAATTTGATCTCCTGTGCGCTGATACCGGAAGTAGTGGCGACGATCATCATCATCAGCGCAATCTTTCTCTTCTTCATATTTCTCTTGTTTAATTCTGTTTATTACCGATCTCCTGTATGTCCACGTTGTAGTTGTTCTTGAAATAGTTCACCAGCAGATCGTATTTCTTTTTGGTAAGGCCCAGTGAATCCACTTTCGGGTTCAGCATGTAGGCATCGAGTGCGGCTTTGGGCTTGGCGCAGATGGTATCGAGATAATTAAGCATATCGGTCATGGGCTCGGGCGACCGGTTGCCTGCGTATACGGTAAGGAATCCGTATTTGTATTTATTGGAATTGTTCAGGATGCCCAGGCTATAATCGCTGACCTTGAAGAACTGATCGGGCAGCGGCACCAGTGCAGGCATTGTACTTACCATCGGGTACATGAGATGCTTGAGAAAGGTTTTATTGAGCTGGGCTTTCAGCAACAGTTTGTTCGAAAGTGAATAGGTGTTGAAAGCGGTGTCTATCTTGGGCAGTGTGATATGGTCTGCTCCCTCGATCGGTATGGTCACCGGGTTTACCCTGGGCGTATCATAGATCCTGGTGGTGCCGTTCCAGGTGGTATTGTAGATCAGTCCTGCAAGCATTATTTTCGAAGGCAGGTATCTTTTCTTGAAACTTTCCGGGTAAAAACTGAACCAGTATTGCTCCATGAAATCCAGGGCCGACTGGATAGCTATCGAATCGCCACAGCGCATCAGCACAGGTCCTGTTTTGGCATTGATATTGCCGACAGGAGGTTGTGCAAGGTTATAGCTGAAATTATAACTGAAATCTATATCCGTGAATTTATACAGGATATAGGTATCAAAACGCTTATAGTAGTCCATGATCGTGGCATCGAAAGACGAGTTCCCCTGCGGGAGCTGGAATCGCTGCTCTTTCTTTTCGGAGATCACTACCGGGTTGTTTTCCTTTCGGCAGGCGATCAACAGGATAGAGAAAGCCAGGAATGCCGAGAGGGCGATGCATATATTCTTGTCTTTGTTGATATAGCGCATATTGATAGAGTTAATGTTGATCGATGAAGGAACATTACGGGTTTTGTGTAAGCAATGGATTTGCCTGCAGTGCCGTTGGAGGGAATTTCAGCAAATACCTGTTACCCCCCTGTGGAAGCGTATAGGTCTCTACCGGCAATGAAGGATTGGTCACCACCGGCTCATTAGGATCGTACGTGTGTACGATCTGTGGCTGGCCATAGCGACGGAGATCGAACCAGCGGAATTCCTCGAAACAAAACTCCCTCCGCCTTTCCAGCTTGTAGAAGTCAAGTACTTTGATTGGATCATTATTCAGCGAAGCCAGCGTGACTACAGCGTTCGATGAGCCGGCCTTGAAGCGGCTTATCCTGATATAATTCAGATCGTCCAGTGCTGCCTGCAGCGAAGCATTGCCATCGCCTGCAAGCGCTTTGCGGATAATAGCTTCAGCCCTGTTGGCGTATGCTTCGGACATGCGGAAACAACGGGCGCCTGGGGAATTGGCATTGACCTTGGAGCCGGTATAATAGCCGCTATTACGTGTCAGGTAAAAATTGGGCGACGGATTGGACACGAACGGTGTAAAACGCATATCATTCGTCTCATAGATACCGGTGAGTTCGTTGGAAGCAATGAGCACAGGACCTAAAGGCGGTTGAATGATCGGCTGCAAATCACCGGTCCGTGCACTACAGAACAGGAACAGCATTTCCACGTTGGACGCGTCGAGGAAGGGGGCGTTGGGCGCGCTGAACGCCCCCTGCGCCATCGGTGTTTTCCAGGTATTGAGGTCGGTGAGCAACGGATAATCTCCAATGAGCTTGTTGGTGTAGGTAAGCACCTTTTCCCACTGTTCCATGTGCAGATAGATACGACTGGCCAGTAACCAGGCCGAACGGTAGTTGATCCTGTAGACAGTGGAAATGTTTTTCTTTCTCTCCAGCAGACTGATCGCGCGTTCGATATCTGCAACCATAAAATCGTATACTTCTTTCACCGTATTACGGGCAAGGGGCTTTTCGGCAATGCCGCCACTGCGTACGATGGGAACGCCCGGTGACGCATCGTTCTTGTTGACCGGGTCATTATAGGGCCGGCCGTAGAGATTTACCAGCATGAAATAATAATATACCCGCAGGGTGAGCGCTTCTCCCTCCAGTTGTTCCTTTTGGTCTGCCGATCCGCTTATATCGTTCAGCATGTCTATTACCACGTTGCAACCCCTGATCTGGTTGTACAATTGCTGATAGGGATTCCTGCTCTGCTGTTGACCATAAGCAAGATTACCCAGGTCGTCATATAGTTTATCCGACCATGTATAAAAGGGCCGGGCATAAGGTTGCACATAAATGTTCTCCCTGTTCTGCATGTGAACATCATCGTCCAGGAAGTTGAGAAAATTACAAAATACAAAACCATCGCTGGCCGTCAGGCCAGAGGCCACATACGGATAACCTTCCCTGGCCAATAGTTCGTTCAGGGAGGCGGCCGTTTGCGGAGTCAGCTCATCCTGTGAGCGTTCTTTTAAGAACTTCCGGCATCCACCTGTAAGGATCGTGGTGGCGACCAGTATACTTATCAATAGACTATTTCTTTTCATAATATTCATTTTTAGAAGCGGTCATGGATCAGAAACCGACATTCAGGCTGAAAGAAACTGTTTTCATTCTAGGCATGGTAGGGGTGACGGCATTGGCATCGATGGACAGCACTTCGGGGTCCTGCCCGTTCAGTTTGCTGCTGGCAATCACAAAGGGGTTGGTGATATTACCCGACAGCGATAGCGTGTTGATGCCTTTGATCTTTTTCAATTGTTGCCTGGTGAAATTATACGTGACTACGATATTGTTGCAGCGGAGATGACTACCGTTGACGACCCGGAGATCACTGTAATTGTACATGGTATACCTGTACCATGCCGTGCCGACAGTACCGATCGATACATCACTGAAATAGAAACTGGGGCTTTCGTCTGCTGCATAAAGGGCGGGAATATCCGTGAAGGCTTCATCGCCCGGCTTTTGCCAGCGCCTGGTGAGCTGCAGGCTGGCATTTTTATCTGCCCCCGGCGCCTGATACTGGCCATTGGTGCCTGCCAGCATGATCGGGTTGAGGCGGAGATAATAACTCAGTTGCATATTGAAATTGGCCGTCAACATGATATTACGGTAACGTATACTTGTTAAAATACCTCCGGAAATACGGGGAATGGAATTGCCGCCATAGACGAGATATTTGGTCGGATCGGGATTCTTCAGCAGGGCGAGATTGGAATCGATGTCCAGGTATCGGAACATCGGCTTGCCGGTTTTGGGATTGAGGCCGGCATAGTCGAATGACCAGAAACCATCCACCGGGTAGCCGTCCGTGAGCGCCGTGCCATTGGTGAGGGTTTTGATATTCGGCGTATACTTCGGTTTTATCACATTGTTGGAATTGAAGCTGGTATTGAATTGCAGTGACCAGTTCCAATCCTTTGTCCTGACAGGCACCACACGTACGGACAGATCATATCCCTTGTTGACCATATCACTGCCATTCACATACATCTGCAGGGTCCCGTACTCCACGGGTACAGAGCGAAGGGAGATCAGGTCTTTGGAATATTTATAATAATAATCGAAGGTTACGGAAAGCCTGTTATCGAGTACGGAGAGGTCGATACCGATATTGGTGGTGCGCGTTTTCTCTTTTCTCAGATCGGGATAAGGCATAGACCTGATATTGAGATAGGCTTCACCGGTAAGAGGGTTATACACCGGCGTGTTGTATTGCGCAATAAGGTTGGGGCCGACTGTTTCCACGATATTTCCCTGAAAGCCGAATGAACTGCGGACAGTGAGCGTATTGATCCAGGTAAGCCTTTGCCGGAACCATTTTTCCGCCAGTACATCCCAACGTGCGCCGATGGCCCATACGGGGTTGAAGCCTGCATTGGAATACTGGCCGAACCGGTTGGAAGCATCATTGCGGCCATTGAGATTGATGGTGTATTTCCGGTTGAAGGAATAGGTGAGGCTTCCGAAATAGGATACGAAGTTGGTGAGACCGTTGGTACGGCGGTTATAATATTTGTTGATCATCAGGTCACTGGCGAGATTATTGTGGATGATCGAATAATCATAGTCGATCACATCGCCGCGGTCAGGGAAATAACCATAATTCTTGGTGGCAGTGCCTTTGTATTCGTTGGTGCGCAGTTCCATACCGCCCATGAAATTCAGATCGTGTTGCTGATCGTGTCCCAGTGATTTGTTGAAGTTCAGGGTGTTTCGGAACAGGTAACCATCGCGGTTCATATCTTCTTTTTCCAGTATGCCGCCGCGGGCGAGCACCGAAGCCTGTTCATAGATACTGCCTTTGGGCAGCTCACCGAAATTAGCGCCACGGACCTGCGCCACATAATAGGAGTATTCATCGGCCCATCGTTGTGTAGTGGTCCTGTCGAAGTTATAGGCGAACATCGTTTGCCAGCTCAGTGATTTCAGGATCTGAACCTGCAGGTCGGTATTGAAGCTTACATTCTTGCCATCCACCACATTGCCGGTATGTTCGCGTTCGTTCCTGAAATTATAATTGAGGCGGGAGATGAAGCTGGACAGCGTTCCATTGGGAAGGTAGACATTGATCGCGCTATTGCCGACAGGATAGAACTCATCGGCTTTCAATTCCCGGTTGGTGCTCAGTGCATATTGGGAAGGGTTCACCGTTGAATAGAATCCATTTGTGTTGATTGAGGATGCATTGATGCCTACGTGCCAGCGCATTCGTGAATTGAGACGGTAATCCATATTCATCAAAGCGCTCAACCTTTTCTGATCGTTCCCGATCGCGCTATGGGCGGTGGTATTGTACCCGAATGAGGCATAGAAAGTGCTCTTATCGTTCCCCCCGTTGATGCTCAGTGTATAGTTCTGGTTGATGGCATGGCGGAACAATTCATCGAACCAGTCGGTATTGTTTTTTTCCAGTTGGGTGACCCTTTCATTGAATTCCTGTTGCGAGATGCTTTTATTGATCAGCAGGTAGTACAGACCTTCATAACCCACGTTCTGCGGCCCATCCAATGGATAACCAGCGGGAAAGCTACCCTGTGCGCCCGGCATGGAATAGTTGATCCCTTTCTCTATCATCTCCCTTGACAGGGCTACCCGTTGAGCCGAGTTCATCAGGTCTGTTTGCCGGTAGGAAGGTTTTTGTGTAACGCTCCAGTCCGAACGGAAATTGATATTGGTGCGACCTGCCTTTCCTTTTTTGGTAGTGATCACGATCACTCCATTTGCGGCGCGCACGCCGTACAGGGCCGTTGCCGAAGCATCCTTGAGAAAAGTAATATCCTCGATATCATCAGGATTCAACCCTGCAATGCCATTCCCGGTGATGCTGAGGCCGGCCAGCATCGATGCCCTGTCGGCCGCATTGAGGATATCATCGAGATTCTGGTTCTTGAAAGGGAAGGGGTCTTCACGGATGATCCCGTCCACCACCCAAACAGGTTCCCGGTTACCCATCAGCGTGGAAGTGCCCCGTATACGGATCTTCGGGTTGGAACCCACCGTTCCGTTGGGGATGGTGATACTTACGCCGGGTATCTGTCCCTGCAGTGCGATATCGACCCTCGGTATCCCGGCGATCCTTACATCTTCTCCTTTCACTTTATAGGTAGAGCCGACAGATTCCCATTTGCGCAGGTTCTGAAAGCCGGTGATCACTACTTCTTCTTCAGCTTTCTGGCTGTTCTTCAGCGCCACGATGACAGGCTTGTGTTCATTGACAGGCACGGTTTGCGGCTCGTAGCCGATAAAGGAGATACGAACTTTCGATGCCGGCAGCATGGAAAGGATGAACTGTCCTTTTGCATCGGTAATCCCTGCCCTGGAGAGGTCGGAAGCATCTGCCACGGTAGCTCCCTGCAAGGGATCGCCCTCTTCGTTTTTTACGAGGATGGTAACGGGAATATATGCACGCCAGGCACCGGCCGGTTCCTGCGCCTGTGGTGTGATTTTTTTCCGGATGACTACTACGTTCTTGTTGATCACGTATTCAAGTCCTGTACCGGTAAGCATTTTGTCGAGCACTTCAGATAGCGGGGCATTCACCATATTGAGCGGGGCGCTTTTGGATTTGCCCGATACGCCTGCATCGATGATGAATTGCAGTTTCACCACCTTGCGAAGCATTTTCAAGACTTCCTCGATAGAGGCATTGTCGACCTTCAGGGTCACCCGCTGGTTACCCGGCGATGGGTCCTGCGCATGGGCCGGATGATGCAGGAATAAGAGCAATGCGAGCAATGGAATGATCAGTGACCGGTTTAGCAGCCGGGCATGGAGGCCCCTGATGAGAAAGTTGATCCTCATAATAAACAGATTTAGTTCGGTACAATAAATGGTCGGAAAGGTCTATGATGGATGGACAAGGCCAGGAGGCCGGGTCCGCGGTAGCGTTACGTTCAGCAATTATTTTTCATAGGGCATCACCGTGATCTTCCTGTCCCTGACGGCGAAGCGTACAAGGCCCGTCTGCTCCAGGTTTTCGAGCATGTCTGCTACCTGCGGTGTCAGGTGAAGGGCAGCATTGTATTGAATATGCTTCAGCGATTCATCACTGAAACTGATCTGTACATCGTATCTTCTTTCCAGCAATTCGGCCAGCTCGGCCATGGTCATTTTATTCATCACCAACTCGTCGTTTCGCCAGGCGGTATGATCAACGGCAGATACATTCTGAAGGATATTCGTACCTGATTGGGTATTGTACATGACCTGGTGGTCGGGCGATAATTGTACAGACCTGCCCGTTGAAGGCCTGAACAGCACACTGCCGGTGGCCAGTGTGGTATAAATAGTATTACCGTAGGCTTTCACATTGAAGGAGGTGCCCAGCACCTGCACTTCTGCATCGGGGCTGGTGTTTTGCACCGTGTGTCCGGACGTATGCACCGACACGATGAAAGGCTGTTGAGCACCAGGCTTCACTTCAAAATAAGCTTCCCCTTGTATGGATACCCGTCTTTCCTTCTTATCGAAGCGAACGGGAAAGATGATCCTGCTGTCGGCATTGAGCCATACTTTCGTTCCATCCGACAGTACCAGTGATTGCAGGTAGCCACGGGGAACGATCAGGGTATTCATCAATGCGCCGGCTGTTGTGTCGATGCCGGGTGTATGAGAGGCGCCGGCCTGATGGTAGGTCATGGTCCCTTCCTGCATGTGGATGGAAGTGCCATCCTTTTCCCTGAACTGTTGTAATGAATCTACCTCAATGGTCTTACCACTAGCAGTGATCAGTTGGATCTTTGAAGATGGGATATGCCCAGCCAGTCCTTCCTGGATAGACTGCTCACGCATGATCCCTGCGGGGCGGTCGCGCCACAATAACCAGGCGGCCCCGGCCAGGATGAGCAGGCAGGCAGCGGCCACCCATCTTCTCCATTGATGCCGGAAGTTCCACACAGGCTTTATGGATGTTTTGCCGATGGCGCCAAAAGTTTTCTTCCAGGCCTGTTGCGTATCCAGTTGAAGGGCCCCTGTAAACAACGCATCTCCTCTCAACTGCTGCAATTGTTCCAGGGCTTTCCTTTCTTCCGGCAACAATGGTGCGATCAGTGAAACCCGCTCCTGTTCCGGCTTCTCCAGGATCGCTTCCAGCTTTTCCCAGTCAATATTGAATTGTTCCTGTTCCATAAACTACCATGATATGACAAAATGATTTGGCAATAGGGTGTATCCTTTTCCCGGTTATTTAATAAAAAAATAAAAAAAAACGAGGGCGCTGTTCAATACTTTGCGCAATTCCTGGTAGGATAGGCGTACGTGCATTTTCACGGTATTCACGGAAATGCCCATTAGAGAGGCAATATCCGCATAGCGCATGTCCGGGCGGCGGCTCAGTATGAATATCTTCCGGCGTTGTTCCGGTAATCGGTCAATGGCTGCCAGCAGATCGAGATAACGCTGTTCTTCTTCCGCTTCAACGCCTGTATCTTCTTGTTCTGCTTCTGTATTGTGTTGGGAAGCTGTTTCGTGCTTATGCCGGATATTTTCTTTCCTGATCTGGTTGAGCGCCGCATTCTTCACCGAGCGTGCCGCAAAGGCTTTCCACGATTCCCGGATGGCGATGGAATCCCTGTTCTGCCAGCAGCGGGCAAAGAAATCCTGCACGATATCCTCTGCTTCATTCCAGTTACCGGTGATCCTGAAACAAAGGAGGCAAAGCCATCGATAATACTGTTGGAACAGGGATTCGAATTCCCGGATATCGAGACTGGCAAGACTGAAGGGACCATCATGGGCTTTACTTATGTGCATGTAACTGCGTATCGGTGAATGCGGGAATAATTGGATAAAAATATTAAAATATGTTAGAAGTGCAACAGCCGGTCCTGGTAAACCACCTCAATGCTGTTCCTTTCCCAGACACTTCTGCTTCCCGGAAAGACACATTTCTTTTCCAAATTTAATCTCTTCCTTCAGCCATCGAATCTCGGTTTTTAGCTGGAAATTTGTTTCGATAGTATCTTCTCCTCCCTCTGTAAAGATCCCATCCCTGGCAGAACTTTTCTTTGTCAACGATAGATTGAATATGGCTGTTCAACATGCTTGGTGAAACAGCTATATACTGTTTATACATACTATTAATCATTAAACCTTGTATTATGAAACATGAACATTCCGTTCAGGTGGCAACCCGTATTGCCCTTGTCCGCATCCAGCAGGACTACGCCGCCTTGAAAGACCTTACCTCTTTCTCCCTGCTCGATCTCTTTAATCACGATCAGTTCAACCTCGAAGAGTACTGTTCTACCTACGAGCCACACCCGAAAACGCCTGAACTGGTGAACCTGGTGCAGGAATTCGGGGAACGTTATGGTATATGGCTTCCCAATGCCAGGCACTATGTTACCAGTGCGCTCTTCCTGTTTCCCGATGCCGATTTCGTGCGCGCCACTGCCCTGGTGAAGAACCTGGCCACTGATTATTACCTCAACGATACCATGGGCCGCGAGCTTTTCAAATACCTCGACCGGGATAAACAGTCAGCAGCCCGGCAGATCATTCAACGGATGATCACCATCGATGAAGAACTGCAGATCCTTCCCGGATCGCATGGGGTGGAGCTGGCCAATGCGGAGATGCTGGCTGAAATACGCGATATCTCCCCATTGCCCTGGTTCGTGGAATTCCTGAAATTATATTCCTATCATATTGAAGTGACGCATAAAGACAATTCAGCAGCAGCACTCGGTTACCTGCCTACGGTAGATGAATATATCAGTATCCGAAAGCATACATCGGGCATGCCGCATATCATTTCGCTGGCTGAATACAGTGATAACAGGTTTTTGGACTGGAACTGGCTGGCGGAAGTGAAGATGGATGCCTGGATGCGAAGGGCACATCGTGCCTGCGCCTTGTTCGGATGCCTCACCAATGACCTTTTCTCCTTCGAGAAGGAAGTGATCGACAATAACGCGGATTGCAATCTCGTGATGGCGGTGGCTTTCAACAACCCTGAATGGTCATTCATTGAAACGATCGGCCATGCCGCCAATATCGTGCGTAATGTGTTGATCGATTTTACCGGGCTGGTAGAAGGTATTCGTGAGAGGCTGCCCCAACTGGAAGATGCAGAACAGGTACAGGCGATCGAAAAACATTTGCGAACACTGGAAAAGATCGTACAGGCATCCTGGATGTGGCAGGTATATACCAGGCGATACAAGCGCCCAGGATCGATCTGGAAGGAGACCCAACTGTCGGGTGAGAAAAAGGTAGCCGTTGTTTAGAAGCGCCTGCTCATTCCTGTAACTCGTCATTCTTCTGGTACAGATGTTTGCTGAGTACTCTCTGCAAAGGTTTGGCCTCGATAGGCTTGGCGATATAGCCGTCGGCGCCGGCCTCCAGCAGCCTGTCGAGCGATTCGGTAAAGATATCACCGGTGGTGACGATCACAGGGATATTCTTCAGCAGGGGATCGTCTTTGAGGTGCCGCATGGCGATCTCACCGTTCATGAGCGGCATGTGGTAATCCATCATAATGATATCCGGCGCAGTGGTGAGCGCCTTACTGATCAGTTCTTTTCCGTTCTTCGCAATATCGATATGGCATCCCATATCTTCCAGGCAAAGCGAGAGGGCACGGGCATTGATAGGCTCATCTTCAGCGATGAGCACCCGTGTATTGCAGAGGTCCATGAGCTCTTCTTCTTCTTCCTCAGGCTCTACATCCTTGCTCTTGCCGACGAGCAGGGGAAGGGTGATGGTGAACACCACGTATTGGTCTGTGGTATTGTCGGCGTTGATGGCGCCATTCATCGAAAGCACTTTGTTCCTGACGATATACAGTCCAAGGCCGGTGCCTTCGGTGAAATTCGATTTACCCGTAACGAACGGATCGAATAGCGTGTTCAGTCGTTCGGCTGCAATAGGAGTAGCGGGATTTTTAACTTCGATCGTCCAGGATTGGTCATCGTGTTTGCTGACGGTAACGGTGATGGTACTGTCTTTCTTGCCGTATTTAATGGCGTTCGACAGCAGGTTATTCATGATCTGGTTCAGCTTGAGGGGATCGCTGGTGATCAGGGAAGGCATTTGATCGATCAGGAGGCGGATGCGCATATTCCTGGATTGCGCAATGATCTTGCTCACATCGATCAGTTTGGTGAAAAACGGCTTCACGAAAAATGTCTGTTCGAAACCCTGCTCTACCTTACCGGCTTCGATCTGGGCCATATCGAGCACATTGTTCACGATGGTACGGGTGGTATTGCTGCCAACGATCAGCATATCCGCATACGGCTCGAGGCTTTTGAATTGAGGATCTTTTTTGATCTCTTTTTTCATGAGCCTGGAGATCAGCCCGATGGCATTCAATGGCGAACGGATCTCATGGGTGATCTGTGCCACGAACATTTTGATGACCCTGTTGGCCTTCTTCAATTCGAATTTCTCATCTCTGCTTCTCACATAAGGATTGGTGATCAGTAACACGACCACCACATCCATGATCGCTATGAATTCAACGATATGTGTAGTATATCCCCTTTCAAGTGGTATGACCGGCGGATAAATGGAGTAAGAGAACTGCAGGGCGGCCAGCACAAGAATTGACGTGATCATCCCAGCCACCCGGCTTGCTTGCTGGCGGAAGACCTGGTAATTGATGGCGATCAGAAAGAAAACCATGAACTGCAATTGGAGAACAGATCCCAGGAGCCTGCCGAAATACAGGACCGCGGCACATTGCACGATGAATAACAGGGAAGCGGCACTGCGGTAATGTTGTTGATGATTGAGTAGAACGGCCGCCACATTCAGGAGAAAGTAGGTGAGGATGCCGAAAGTGATCAGCAGGTTGGGTATTAACCAGAAATGGAATATGGGTAAGATGACGAGCAGGATAGCTGCTATGAACAGTCCAAGGCGGTTGACCTGCTCTACCATTTCTTTCTTCTGTTCATCCTTGATGCCTTCGCTTCCTTTTTCTATCAGTTTTGTGTACCTGGCCCTAACAACCTCTTTGATCATTTTGAGGTCAAACCTGATCGTAAAGTTTGCGGACATAGCGATAAGTTTAATTAGGTGGTTAATGATTAATGGACATTTGGCAAAGATCAGTAGATACTGATACTGCTTTCTCTGATAGATCCATTTGTTTAGTAAATCCTAATAATACTATTGGCTTGTTGGGCCATTTCTCTAATCGGAACCTGGTTGGACGTTTAGCCTGGTTGCATGGTCGCTGTCACCTTTCCCATGCTGCCTTGTACTTTACATACTGGAGTTAACCAAATATAACATAATTCCGACTGATTTGCTATTTAACGCCCTTCATAGTGGATAACTGGTAGAAGAATTTAAGGTAATTGATTTAGATCAACTGAAGGCTTCATGCCGGTGGCAGGTCTTTCGAATACTGTTCTGTACAATGTATACTGGTTGAAGAACCCGCAGTTCTTCAGAAAGAATTCATTTTGTTCTATACCGCCTGCATAATCCATGCGATAACTTTTCGCAGCGGTATTATCGTACGTGAATACAGCTTTGTTCAGTTCAGTCCATTTACCTTTTTCATCCGCGATCCATTGATTGCTGAACAAGACCTTTCTTGTTTTATCACCCTGTTCAGGATCGAAATTCTCCAGGAAAGAATGGAACCGTTTCAGCCAGGTATTGGTCCTGGGGCGTTTGAAAGAAGCGATGAGCATCCATGTATTTTTTTCCGGCGCAAAAAAATAGGCAGTATAGGTAGTAGTGTTGTCGTTATTGCCGGGCTCGCCTTTCAATAAGAATTTATATGTATTGCCGGCCTTCCAGTAGTAACGCAGATAGCTTTGTCCGCCCGACCCTTCATTCCCGAATTCACCTGCATACACCCCTTCTCCTTTTTTGAGCAGTGTGATACGCTGATCGGATGGGATACTTGCAGGATTGTCTGTATGAAATGGGCTCCATACCGAGAACAGTATCCTTCTCTCCGCAGGCGAGTTGACCTGTATGCCGAAATAACCTTCTCCAAATCCATTGGCCATGAAATAAGATCCTATGATATCCTGTCCGGCAGGTACAGTGATCTCATTATAGAACCACTGTGCTTTGATACTGTCGGCAAATGGGAAATTCAGATGCACGGAAGGACCGCGGCGTCCCCAATAGAAAAAATTCCCTTCATTGTTCTTTACAAATGCTGTTTTTTCATCGATGGCTGAACCACTGATCGCATACTCGCTCACATCGGCAAACCTGGCCCCTGTTCTGGAGAGCCCGCTCAGCCTGATCCTGAGATAGCCGGTATCCTTTACTGTCCATCTGCCGGCATCCACCATGTCATAATCACTGCTCCTGACCGTTACGGTCTTCGATATACCATCGATGGTCACCTGCAATCTGCTCTCTCCGCTGGCCTTTGCTTTCAGGCTCACTTTGAAAGAGCCCGGCTGCGTAATGCGCAGGTAAGTATCGAATTGGGCATTGGCATCGGACCAGTTCCCGATACCGGCATCAGTGATCATTGACTGCTTCGACGAACCCTGTGATACCCAGGTATTACCAGCCAGGGGAAGATGAATAGTAATACCTCCCTCCGGCGATTTGACTGAATAGATGCCTGCAATAATGCCCGACAATAGAAGTATCCATTTCATATAAAGTAGATGAATGAGTTGTTGGATGATCAGTTCCGCGGCAATAAATATAATCCTATTGTTTATCAATAATAACGGCAATCGTTTGCGCAAACCGGCTACAGGAGGGAATCAGCGGCTAACGGTCAGGTGCATAAATCGCGCAATCGATTGCCTGGTTGCTGCAAACGTTTGTTTATCCACCCACCATTTTTTTAGTCTTACATGGTATTATTTTTTTTAGCAATTTTAGTTTGATTGTTGTTTATCGGTAACGAATACACTATTTATCTCAACCAAAATTTAACTAGCTATGACTGTCAAGAAACGGTGTTGGCCAGCAAGAGCCATCCACCTTATTTTCCTGCTCCTGCTTTCCTCACACCTGTTTTCCCAGGAGCAGAAGATCACCGGCCAGGTGAAGGATAGTTCCGGTAACCCACTACCAAATGTTTCCGTAACGATAAAGGGGTTGAAAGTAACTGGCACCACCACGAACCTGGATGGCAATTTCAGTCTTACGCTGAAAGGCAATGCTCATGTGCTGGTGTTCTCGACCGTGGGGTATGCAACACAGGAAATAAATGTATCGGGCAAATCCTCCATTATCGTCGTTCTGCAAACCAGTAAGAAAGCGCTCGATGAAGTGGTGGTGATCGGTTACCAGGAAATATCACGCCGGAAAAGCACTGCGGCCGTTGCGTCCGTGAAAGGGGAGACCATCGCCAATCTGCCGGCTCCGAGTGTGGACATGATGCTGCAGGGGCGTGTGAGCGGGGTGAATGTCCAGAATGCATCCGGGGAGCCGGGGGTTCGCAATACGCTGGTGGTGCGTGGGAATACTTCCGTACTACGCGGGTACGATGAAGCAAGGGCGCTCAGTACACCATTATATGTAATTGACGGGATACCGCTTTCCAGCACAGACCTCGGGGTGATGGACGGCAATGGCACCGGCACCAATCAGATCGCCGGATTAAATCCGAATGACATCGAATCTATCGATATCCTGAAGGACGCCTCCGCTGCAGCCATCTATGGTTCACGTGGCTCCAACGGCGTGATCATCATCAAAACGAAAAGGGCGAAAGCAGGCAAGCCGGAATTCAATTTCAGCATGTACCAGGGCATCACCGAAAGGCCGAAACTGATGGAAACAATGGCAGGTGCGGAAGAACGCCGGATGAAACTGGGCGTGTTGCAGTTGTATAACGGGTACGTGGATAACTACCAGTTGCCCATGATGCTCACGGATAGCCTCAATCCAGCTTTCAACAATGCCACGGACTGGCAGGGCATGTTCTACAAGAGGGGCCTGATCAATAATTACGACCTGTCGATGGCCGGCGCTACCGAAACCATCAATTATCGCCTGAGCCTCGGGCATTACAAGGAAGACGGGATCATCAGGAACACAGGGTTCAAACGGTACAGTGTGCTGGCCACTATCGGGGCCAAGGTCACTCCCTGGCTTCAAAACCTTACCCGTATCAGGGTGAGCCGCACCGACCGTCCACGCAGCATCAATGAACGCACCGGAGGTTTTTTTGCTTTCAACACCTATGATATGCCGGCGTCTTTCTTCGCGCTGACAGACGAAAGCAGGGATTACCTGCTGGGCAATAGCAACCGGACAGACAAGAATATCAACAACGACCTCCAGTTCAGCAGTTCCTTTACAGTCGACCTTTTGAAGGGCATGCGCTTCAATACTACCGTGAACTATGAAACGAAGAACTCCAGCCGCGATTATTACCAGCCATCCGTGGTGAGGGATAATCACCAGGGTTTTGCCTCTGCCTTCTCCGATAAATCGGATTATCTCACCATGTTCAATACACTGGACTATACCAAAACATTCGGTGAACATCATGCGAATATACTGGTAGGCCAGAACCTGGAATACACACAGTACCGTTCCAATTACGGTGAGGCCGACCTGATCCCGAACGATTATGTATGGCGGGTGATCGTGGCGAACAAGAATTATTCCTATACGTACTCCTCCATACAGGAAACCGGCCTCCAGAGCCTGTTCTCGAGGGTCAACTACGATTTTAAAGGCCGCTATCTTCTCTCGGCAGTGGCCAATTTCGACGCTTCCTCCAAATTCGGGAAGGACAATCGCTGGGGATTCTTCCCTTCCGTATCGGTTGGCTGGATCGTTTCGGATGAGCATTTCATGCAAAACACCCTCCATTGGTTAAGCTTCCTGAAGATCAGGGGCAGCTACGGCATTACCGGCACACAGCCTGAGCGGAATTACCTGGGGTATAATAATTACCTCGTGAACAGCGCTGGTTTCAATGGCAATGGCAATTCCACTTCTTACAATGGTACGCCGGTGATCACACCGGATTATGAAAATGGGATTGCACAGAAAGGCTTGTCGTGGGAAGAATCCAGGCAAGGCAATATCGGGTTCGAGGCTGGCTTTCTCAATAACAGGTTCAATCTCATAGTCGATGCCTATAATCGCAGTACCAGCAAGGGCTTCTTCGATTACCTGCTGCCCAATGCCAGTGGATACACACAGGCCATGACCAATGCCATCGGCCTCCGCAATACGGGGATCGAAGTAACACTGAACACAAGGAATCTATCACCGAAAAATCCTTTTCAATGGAACACGGACTTCACTTTCGCCTACAACAAGAACGTGATCACTTCACTGCCCAATGGCGGCCGGAATATCGTGTTCAATTATAATACCGGTGTATACGGTCTGGATTACCTGCTTTCCGTGGGCTTACCGGCTAACCAGTATTACGTGTTCCAGTTCAATGGCATCTATTCCAAAGAATCGGATGTTCCCTTCAACCTGCTCACCGGCCAGAAGTTCAAGAATTTTGTAGGCTATGAGTATCATCAGGGAGATCCGATACTGGTAGACCAGGACGGCAATTTCGATCTCAAAGAGCCCATGGACCAGATCATCGGCGGCGATCCCAATCCCAAATTCTACGGCGGTATCCTGAACACATTCATGTACCAGGGCTTCACCCTCAGCGTTTTCCTGAACTACACTTTCGGCAGGGATATCATGAACAGCTACCTCAACCGCCGGCTTGAATACCTGTTTGAAGAACCGGGCGACAAGGGCGAGAACCAACTGGCATACAGGGCTATCATGAATATCGACAAACTGAATTACTGGAAACATCCGGGCGATCATGCAAGTTTACCCACATTCTCACTGGTAAAAGACCAGCGCTCTCCCTACCGATTCCTCGACAAGAGCACCATGTATATCGAAGACGGCAGCTACCTGCGCGTGAAGAACGTGACCCTCGGCTATAACTTCAATCCCAGACTGCTGAGCAGGTTCAAACTGAAACGCCTCCGTTTGTATGGAATGATCGACAACCTGGTCACCTTCCAGCGTTCCACAGTACCTGATGCCGAAGCCGTGAATGCCTACGGCGTTTATACCGGAGACGGATACCCGATACCAAGAAAATTCACTTTTGGGCTTGATCTTGGATTTTAAATTCAAAAACATTACAATGATGAAACGCCTTAAATATATCATATCGTTGAGCTTTATCGGCTGGCTGCTGTTAAGCAATACGGCCTGTAAAAAAGTGCTGGAACTTGAATCCAAGGAAAATCCTTCCAGCAATAAATTCTGGAAGAATGAGCGGGATGCACTGGCCGGGCTGATGGGTGGTTATTCGCTCCTGCGTAATGCACTGACGGATGAGAACCGTTACTATGTATATGGTGACGTTCCTGCCAACACATTCCGGATCACTTATAGTTCCGATTACTCCATTCACCAGCTCCGTGACGGCTCTTTCGATGGAGTGTATTACGGTTACCTGGAAAACCTGCAGAACTGGACCAGGTTCTATAAATCCATTGCACAGGCCAACCTGCTGATCGAAAAGATCCCGGGCATACCCGATTATACTTTCAAAGCCGGCTACAAAGATTATTATCTCGGAGAATCCTACTTCCTCCGGGCCTTCAATTATTTCTATATTTCACGGGTTTGGGGAGATGTGCCCCTGGTGCTGGAAGCTGTGGAAGACGCTTCACAGGCCAGGAATTATGGACGCGAGAAACAGTCTGTCGTGCTGAAACAATGCCTGGCAGATCTCGACAAAGCCATCCCCATGCTGCCGGAGAAGCCCCTTTCCAGCAACGATCGTGGCATAAGAGCAACACGGGCTTCCGCACTCGCACTGAAAGCACATATCTATGCCTGGATGAAAGACTATGCCAAATGTGAAGAAGCTACCCGTGATATCGTTGCCAATCCCGGTAAGTACGGTCTCACCTTCATAACCGATTCAGCGCAGTACCAAAAGATGAGCATCGGCAGGTCTACAGAAGCCATCTTCGAGATCAACCTGAACTATGATCAGAATGAAGGTCAGGATATGGTAACGCCCGGCGGCTATACCTGGAGCCTGGGCTATAAAACATTGTACGCTCCCTTCCTGAGCATCCGTGAGCCCCACCAGCTCGACGATGTGCCCTGGCTGGTACTGAAAGAGACAAGGGATAACCTGTTCTATGAACCGGGCGACCTTCGTGCTACACTCTGGTTCTATGATGATCCCAATATCCAGGACATGATCATGTTGAAGAAATATGCGAATGTCGTCTACAGGGATGGCGATGTGCAGAAAGACCCCTGGTTCTCGAACAATATATTGATCTTCCGCCTGTCGGACATTATCCTGCTCCGCGCCGAAGCCTTATATGAAACAAGTAATGAGGGAGGGGCCAGAATTCTGGTCAACAATATCCGGCACCGGGCACACCTGGGCGATGTAGACCCTTCCTATACCGGCTATGATTTCTTTTATGAACTGGTCAATGAAAGACAACGCGAGCTGTTCGCCGAAGGCCATGCCTTCTGGGACCTGCTCCGTACCGATATCATCGCCGATTTCAATCCTGTGTTCAATGGCGCCATGACGCCGGGCAATGCCAACTATGGCCGTAATTACTGGCCTATCCCGCGGGTGCTTTTCAAAGACAATCTGCTCATGAAACAAACACCTTACTGGAATGGCAGGCTCTGATCTTCTCATTCAAAAATTGTACAACATGAAATCAACGATAAAATTCATAATGCTCCTGCTGCTGATCGGCAGCTTCGCTTCCTGCAAAAAGAATGACTACCTGGTAGGCGGCAGCCTGCACAATGCCAAATTCGAAGGCACCACTTATGATTACCTCAAAACGAACCCACTGTTCGATACCTTGCTGATCCTGATCGATAAAACAGGGTTGAAAGATGAAGTGAATGCAGCAAACAATACTTTCTTTGCACCTACCGATTATGCTATTCAGAACTATGTAAAGAAAGTAGTTCAGGCCAGGAAAAGGCTCGAAACGAATAATGAGAACCTGATCTTCAATTTCAGCGATCTCGATTTCGCTTCACTGAAAGATTCATTACGCGCCTATATCTTCTCCGAGAAGATCACCAGGGACATGCTGAATGCCGATGGAAAAATGTATACGGCCAAAGATGGTGAGAAACGGCATATCTCGCTTCGTGATGATCTCAGCGGTACTTACTCTACAGGGGGCCTGACGGTTACGCCCAAATATATTTATTTCACCAAGGTCATTGGAGACATTGACCCCATAGATAACAGTGATGTGCCGGACGACCAGAAAGATATCAGGATCACTTGTCAGACCACCGGTATCATTACCAATAACGGCATACTGCACGTATTGGCCAACTATCACAATTTCGCCTTTGGCGTAGAACCTAAATAAATCTTTGTATGATCCCGAATATAAAACTTCGCCATTTTGCCCTCCTTTGTATTGCAGGGTCCGTGGCATTCGAAGCCTGCAAGAAAATCCCGGTAGGCTATATCAGCGACCAGATCCGTTATGTAAGCGATACCTTCCGTGTGCCAAGAGGCACCAATTATAGCACTGATCCCAAGGGATTCGAACTGGATGGCTCCAGCTATCCCATTAGCGTAAAGCTGCTGGAGGTGCGGGACCTGACTTCTAGTAAGCCTACCAGCTATTTCTCCGAAAATCACGATGTGTATGTGTGGACGGCGCTATTCGATCCCAATGCAGATACCACGGTAGAATTATTGAATAAGAAAAGAAAGAAGCAAAGCATGCCACCCCTGCAATTGATCGAGAAATCAGGACAACTGATGTTCAATGAAGGATCGATCAATATTCCGCCGGGCAATTATTCATTCGATGTTTCGGTGAGCAATGGCAGTGGACAGAAAACCTTTAAGGATATCTCCGTTATCCAGATCCAGGATATCCCGTTCAAGATCGAAAGCAGTGGCGGCACCGCCTGGTTCCAGAACAATACCACCACCAGCGGCGATATCGGCACACCCACCATCACCTACAAGAAAATCTCCAATGATGGCTACCAGGTAAGGCTGAAGATCACCGATAAGAACAATAAGCCTTTCAATCCCAAAGCCGGGGAATTGATCAAACGTGGCGACAGGCCCTTTTTCGAGACTTACGCCAGGTTCCATCCTGTGCAGTATACAGATACGACCATGATCTGTGATTTCGAGCTTACACCTTTTCCCATGCTGGAAGCTCCCGGATATGGTTACCTGATGTATTACCGTATCCCCAGCGATTTTGTGAATATCGACCCCGGCGTAACCCCTACGCCGGCGAATATTTACAGCGTCAACCCACGTTTTGCATTCAGGATATTGCAAACCGGAACTTATGAAGTAACGATCAAAGTACCTAAAGTGACCAGGAAATAAACAAACGACCAGCGGCCCCGAAAACTTTCGGGGCCGCTGTTTTTATGCTGGGCATATAAAAAAATTAAATCTGAAATACCACCGGCCATTTTTTTGAAATCGAAAATTATTGATTAATTTCCCCTACGTTTAACCGCTTTTTACAGCATTTACAGTTACCTGTTATCGATAGCCTCCCCTCACCGGTCCGTGATCCCACTGGAAATCGTCGTTTCACCTTCTTTTATTCGGGACCGCCTGAACCAACATCTGTTATGCCTGTTCTGACGCCTTTTCCTAAAACAATTATCCGGTTTGAATGGATAACCCTGCCCATCTTTATTTTCATGCTATCTGTTTTTTATTCCCATCCTTATAGATCCTGGTCGTTCCTGGCGTTGATGGTGTTATTCATGGTCTGTTCGCTTTACAAATTGTTCTTGTGGAGGAAGGAGAGCCCAACCCAAAGGGTTAGTTTCGTTGATGCAATATTGGCCCTTGTGCTGCTGTACGAGATCATCAATTTCTATTTGTCGGCCTATTCTCCCAATTCATTTATATATCTCGAGCGGATCACCTGTTTTATCGCATTCTACTTTCTGTTGAGATTATATGTTCACAAAGAATACCTCCTTCGGCAGATGGTCTTCCTGCTGAGCATTACCGGTCTTGTATTCGCATTGATCAACCTGGATTACTTCATTTCTTTTTATGCGAGGAACAGGGACCTGGCCGACCTTTCCGATTTCAAATACCTCTACAAACCCCTTGGCATCAATTCCAATGAGTTGGCTTCCGTATTCATCTGCTTCCTGTCGTTCCCTGCCTGCTTGCTCGTCAACAGCAGGAAATGGACCAGCCGTTGTTGCTGGCTGATCACCATTGCATTGCTTATTTTCGGAGTGCTGGTCACATTCAGCAGGGGAGCTTATATTGCACTGGGCGTATGGTTCGTTGCCGGCTTTTCGTTGCTCTGTACCAGTAAAGTGATCTCGATGAAACAGGCCGGCAGGTGGGCATTCATATCGGGGATCGTTATTATACTGGCTGCCATACCTATCTACAGGCCGGTGCTCACAACCGTTGCAATCGATAAGACCTTATCGCAGAAGCTCAGCACAGAAGGCAGGAAGGAATTGTTCAACACCGGCCTGGTCATATTCAGGAACCATGCTGTAACAGGGATCGGCAGCAATAACTTTCCCCTGATGTATGCTGTTTTCAAAAGAAGATCGGAAGATGTAAAATTCAACGGGAATGTCACCAATTCCTATTTACTGCTTTTGATCGAAAAAGGCCTGGTAGGGTTCCTGCTGTATGGATCATTGTTCGCTATTGTTTTCATCGATGCCTGGCGGAAGCTGCGATCGGCGGGGGATCCTGCATCCAGGGCAGGACTGATCGTTTTCGTTTGCTCACTACTGGCATTATTGATCAGGGAACTGTTCTATGCATCGGTATTCATCAATGATCATGCCCTATTCCTATCCATCATCATGATCTATGTGTGCGCCTGGCACAGCGGAGATCAGGCGCTCGTTCTTCCCGGGAAAAAAATGACGATTGCCTTGTACCTGGTGATGCTGGCAGTGCTCGGCGTGATCTTGTTCCCTTTGGCCAGCAGGATCATTTCGAAAGAATATTACATGAGAGGCGTCGAGAGATATAATAATGGGGTCTATGATGACTCGAAAAGGAATTTCGAACGGGCAGTGCAATATGATAATGGTAACGCGATCGCAGAAGCCTACACCGCTCTCTCGATCGTCAGGAAAAGAATACATGAGGTTTCTGTGGAAGAAATGCTCAGCCCTTCCTACCGGCCTGATCCCTCCAATAGTCAACCGGTGGAAGCTGCCATCGGGCATTATTCAAAAGCAGTTGCCCTGAACCCGGATGATATTTTCTTCCACAACCTGGGCTGGCTCTATTTCATGAAGCAGGACAATGAAAAAGCACGGAACTACTTCAGCATGGCCGTTGCGGCAGATCCGAATGTGGCATTATACCATATAAGCCTGGGTTTAGCCGCTGAAAAAGAACAGCAGTTGGAACAGGCATTGGAAGAATTCGCTACTGCTATCAGATTATCGCCCGATATACTGGATTCGGATTTTTTCAGATCGCTGAATAAACGATCTCCCGGTATGGCCAGGGCAGCAGCTTCAAAGGCGCAACAGGGGCTGGAAGCTTTCTTCAACAAAACGCACGACATCAAGATACAGGCCAGGCTCGCTAAGATTTACCTCTACAATGAACAGGACCAGGCAGCTTTCCGGTTATTGAAGGAGGTTACGAATAAGCTCCCGAACCTGAACAGACCTTATCTCTACCTGGGAGATATTTATGCGGCAAGAAAGGATACGGCGAAGATGCTGGAGTATTATTACCTGGGATCAACGATCGATCCCACGGATTTCCTGGCTGATGTGAAGCTGGGTAGTTATTACTATGCCATTCATGACACCAGCCGGGCAAACAATTTTTACCAGGCAGGCTATTATAAATGGTCTACGATCTTTCCCGAGTATTCCACCAAAACCGCTATCATTTACCGGTTGAAACGTTCCATCCATAATCCCATCGTTCCGCTGGACATGCTTCAGTATATAAAATCATTCCCACCGCATCCTTAAGTTACTCTCCATTCAGAAAATGATGCCCATGGAAAAAGCAGTGCTGCCACGGTTTATCAGTGATAAATTCAAATTCTGGTCATTCGTATCCATGATCCTGCTGGTATTTGTACATGGATACAATCTCGCGGACCGGTACCTGCGACCCTGGTCGACCGTACACGAACAGATGACCCCGACCGGATTTGCAGAGTACTTCCTGGCAAACGGGCTGTTCCGTTTTCGCATACCCATGCTGTTTATTATTTCCGGGTACCTGTTTGCGCTGCATGATGCTGCCCCTTACCTGAAAAGATCGGGCAAGAGATTACGCACCCTGCTGCTGCCTTACCTTATCTGGAGCGCATTGGCGCTGGCCATGACCTATTTTTTGGAATCCATCCCGTTCACCCGGCAGATGATCCTGGATTCAAGATTTTTCTGGATGGGCAGCAGGAATGTGCTAATCCACGATTACGCCTGGCATACGCTTTTGCGCCGATGGCTGCTCTATCCCGTTTCATACCAACTTTGGTTCATTCGTGTGCTGATCGTTTACAGCCTGGCCTACCCCGTCATCAGGCGGCTGGTGATGCACAGGATCGCGGGCAAGATCTATTTCATCCTCATTATTTATTTATGGTTTACTTCTTTTGATATCCTGTTTGTGGAAGGGGAGGGGCTGCTGTTTTTTTCGTTAGGCATCTGGTTGCAGAAAACGAATTTCAATATCGGGCAGCCTGGGCGTTGGTTGCAGCCTGCAGTTTGGGGAACTATTTTCGTAGGGCTGGCCCTGTTGAAGACCTGGCTCGCCTTTAACGGACAGTACATGATGAACGGGAGCCGGATATATTACCTGCTTATCTTCATTCACCGGCTGGTGGTCTTTAGCGGGCTGATCGCCTGCTGGTATGGGTTGGATGCATTGGTAAAATGGTGCATGTCCAAACAATGGTTCGTATGGCTCTCCGCTTTCTCATTCATCATCTATGCGCTCCATGCACCGCTGGTAGCGTATTCCATCAACCAGATGTTCTCCTGGCTATACCCGATACCGGCATACAGGTTCATTGCTTTCCTGTTATTACCGCTGCTGATCATTATGCTCTCTATTTCATTGGGGATCGTGCTCAGGCGGTTGGCGCCCCGCACCTATGGCGTGCTTACAGGCGGGCGGGGATTTTAAAGCCATATTTCCATAGGATGGGCTAGTTTTAAAAAATAGAGAATAACGTTATGAATAATTTGGATTCATGCCGATATTGCAATAAAAAGGCTCCATGAGATCCGTTCACTATTCTTTTCGCCTGTTACTCGCCTCCCTGCTCCTTCTTCATTTGCCAGCTCTCGCCAATATTAGCCTGCCTGCCCTGATCGCAGACGGAATGGTATTGCAGCAAAATTCAAGAGTGGCCATCTGGGGCTGGGCCGATCCTGGTGAAACCGTTTCGGTCACCAATGACTGGGACCATAAAACAGTGAAGACAAAAGCCGGTGCCGACGGGCGTTGGCAGGTAAGCATGGCGACCACCAGCGCCGGCGGCCCTTACCAACTCATGATAAAAGGAAAAAATGAGATACACATCGATCAGGTCATGCTGGGTGAAGTGTGGTTATGTTCAGGTCAATCGAATATGGAGTTTCCCCTGGGTAAAGGGCAGGGGTGGAGATCGGGAGAGATCAACTGGGAGCAGGAAGTGGCGGCTGCCACTGATCCACGGATCAGGATGTTCACTGTTAAGCAAATGGTGGCCGGTACTCCATTGAACAATGTGAGCGGCACCTGGCAAACCTGCTCTCCCCAAACAGCAGGAAGCTTTTCAGCCGTAGCCTATTATTTCGGGAGGGAGATCGCGCGGGCTACCGGTTTTACTGTTGGCCTGATCCATTCTTCCTGGGGTGGCACTCCTGCCGAATCCTGGGTTAGACAGGATATTCTCGGGTCCGATAAATATTTTTCGGATATACTACAACGTTATAGATCGGATTCAATCGAGTTCCCCCAGGCGACTGCTCAATACCAGGAGGAACTGGCGCGATGGAAAGCGTCCTCCGACAGTATCACCAGTAAGGGTGGGAAGCCGGCAGCAGCTCCAAAAGCGCCCATCGACCCGGAGAAGAATTCGAAATCGCCTACCAAATTATATAACGGCATGATCCATCCCCTGATCCCCTATACCTTGAAAGGAGTGATCTGGTACCAGGGGGAATCCAATTCCTCCCGCGCCATTCAATACCGCAAACTGTTTCCTGCCCTGATCAAAAGCTGGCGGGCTGAATGGAAGTCGGAATTCCCTTTCTATTTTGTACAGATCGCGCCCCATCATCAGCAATTGCCGGAAATCAGGGAAGCACAGTTCATGACTTTGCGATCGGTCCCTAATACCGGTATGGCTGTGATCACGGATGCAGGAGATTCGCTCGATATCCATCCGCGCAACAAGGAGATAGTGGGCAGGCGCCTTTCACTTTGGGCATTGAATAAGGTGTATGGCAAAAAAGATAGTATCTTTTCAGGCCCTCTTTATCGGCGTATCAGAAAGGAGAACGGAAGTATCCGGGTCTATTTCGATCATACTGAAAAAGGGCTCACAGCAAAGGATGGAGCTTTGCGTGAGTTCATGATCGCCGGGGCCGACAAACGTTTTGTACCTGCCATCGCAAAGATCGAAGGGAATACCATTGTAGTATGGAGTGATGAGGTCAAAGAACCGGAGGCGGTGAGGTTTGCCTGGAAGAATGTGATGCGCCCGAATTTGTATAATGGAGCAGGATTGCCGGCATCGCCTTTCCGTACGGATGAATGAATATTATGCCAGGAAAAACTATACAAATTCCTTACGCAGCAAGGAAACACCAGGGCCGAATATATCACAACAAAAGGCAAAGGCTTTCATAGTTGGAATATCCTCGATCCTGCCGATTGCGTTTCATGGATCATGAAGATCAGTGGTCATCCATGAGCTTCATTCATCCCCGGTCACTTCACAATTACATAACTTACGCTCTTCCAACCCATCCTTTAATTTTGCCCCGGTTTTTCATTTCCGCGGACCCTACAACGCTTTCAAGGATGGAGGATGTGCCAACAAGCAATCTAAATATAGGCGGGACACTGGTTACCGAACTGGAACAATTCGACAAATTGTACAACCAGTTCCACCAGGCTGTTTATGCCAATATTTTCAAGATGGTGCAGGACCCTCAATATGCCGAAGATGTTTTGCAGGAAGTTTTTTTAGCACTTTGGGAAAACAGGTCGGCCGTGAATATGGACAATGCAGGCGGCTGGCTCTTCGTAGTAAGCTATAATAAAGCCATGACCTGTCTCAAGAAGAAGATCAGGGAAAATAGCATCATCCTTCCCGAAACTGTACTGCAACAGGACCTCACGCCGGAAACTCCCATCAACGAAGAATTATACCAGCTCAGGCTCTCCATGGTGGAAGAAGCCATCAACCACTTACCTCCCCGTAAAAAAGAGGTCTTCAGGCTTTGCCGCTTCGATGGCAAGTCGCACGATGAAGTGGCCGAACAACTCGGCATCTCCGTTCTCTCCGTCAAAGATTATCTCAAACAATCCACACAGTTCATCCGCCAGTATATCAGTCACCACTATGCCCAGGCAGAAGCGCCAGGCATCTTCTTCCTGCTCCTGTATTTAAGCAGCAACCCATAACAATTTGGTAATACGATTCGGCATCACCGGAATTCAACTTTGGAGTATTTATATTGAAACTATCCAATGACAGAACAATATAAACGGTCCATCGGGCAGGTTTGGAAACAAGGGATGAGCCCTGAACAAAAAAAGCAATTTCTCGAAGAATTGCTCCGTGATGAAGCTGCCTGGAAGGCTGCATTGAAAAAGGAATACCAGGAAGAATTGAATACCGGTATTCAATACCTCGCGGCCGAAAGGTCGGCAGAGATCCTGCAAAGTTTGCATGAACAGATACTGCAGGCATATCGATCTGAAATACCCGGGAAGAAAGCAACAATCATGTCCTTTCCTGCCAGGGCAAAGTGGTTGACCGGCGTTGCTGCTGCAGTGGTGTTGGCATTCCTGCTCGTATATCGATCCATCGATAATAGGGAAGATGAACTGCCATCGATGGTTTTGAGAATACCGGCAGGGAGGGATGTGCAATTACATGCGAACAATGAGCAGGCAAACCAGACCATCCGCCTGGAAGATGGATCACAAGTAGTGCTTACACCGGGCAGCTCGATCAGCCACCACAAAGGATTTTCTGGTTCTGCCAGGGATATCCGGTTGACAGGTCAGGCTTCGTTCGAAGTGGCTAAGGACAGCACCAGGCCTTTTACGGTAGTGGCCGGGGGCATTGCCACTACAGCGCTTGGAACAAAGTTCCTCGTAAGCACATATTCGGAACAACGCGTCTCCATCAGGTTATTTGAAGGGAAAGTAGTGGTGCAGTCTACCAATGCCCAATGGCCAATGAAAAAAGTATACCTGCGGCCTGGTGAAGAATGTTCTATCAACAGACAATTTCATCAATGTACAGTGAAACCTTTTGCTATGGGTGAACCGAAACCGGGTACAGGAACCATAAAGCCCGGCAAAGAAGGCAAAGAGAGGGAAATACCCGTTGCGATTGAATTTGTGCAGGCCCCCTTGTCTGAAGTACTGACGAAGCTCAGCAAACGTTACCATGTAATTTTCAAATATGAAGAAGCGGAGATCAGCAACGATGAGGTCACCGGAAAATTCCTGAGATCGGATTCTTTGGAGACGGCCCTGTCGATCCTCCGGACTATCAACAACCTTTCCTTTATCCGGCATGGAGATACCATTACGGTCAGCAAAATAAAATAGCATTCACACAAACAGGTTGACCTGTTGACGCCAACATGGCGCAGGGCATTCTATGGACATGCACAAAACATCATATATGATAGTACTCAGCAACAAATCGAAGAAATGGTGCTGCTCGAGCCTGCTGTTCCTTTTCTGGACGGTATCGCTATGGGCGCAATCCAAAACGCAACTGAATGGGATCGTTACGACGGAATCAGGTGAGGCACTGAACGGAGTAAGCATTACCGTTACCATGGCGGGCTCGAAAGAGAAACAATCACTATCCACCAATGAGAAAGGTGTTTTCACGCTTACAGGTCTCGCCCCCAACAGCAAATACAATTTCACCTTCACGCATGTGGGATACCAGGAGTACACCGTCCGGAATTTTGAGATCAAGGCCGGTGTGACCAACAGCCTGATCGTTCGGATGAAGGAAGCCTCAGCAGGTTTGAATGAAGTGGTAGTGATCGGGTATGGGGCAGTGAAGAAAAAAGATGTAACAGGCGCCGTAAGCTCCGTTAAATCCGACAAAATTTCGGAAGTGGCCGCCACCGATGTAACACAGGTATTGCAGGGCAGGGCATCGGGCGTGATGGTGCAAACGCAATCCTGGAAACCCGGATTCATGGCGCAGGTGCGGATCAGGGGCAACCGATCCATCAATGGTGATAATGCACCACTGTACGTGGTAGACGGTGTTCCGTTCGTGGATGCCATCAACCAGATCAGTCCTAACGATATTGAATCGATAGAGATACTGAAAGATGCCTCTGCTACCGCCATCTACGGGAACCGCGGGGCCAACGGAGTGATATTGATCACCACCAAGAAAGGAAAGAAAGGAAAAACGATCGTCGAGTATAACGGGTATTATGGGTTCCAGAAGAACCAACCCCTTCCCGAACTGATGAATGCCGCTGATTTTGTAGAGTATTCCAGGGAAGCGCAACGCAATGCACTGGGTGGAACTTATGATGGAAAGCCCAACAGGCAGTTGGATTTCAAGAATGAACAACTGGTAGCTACTCCATACATGTACAGGAACCTGGAGCGGGCCTGGGAATCCGGCGCCTATGATCCTTCAAAACTGGTGAGCACCGACTGGCTTTCGTACGGATTGCGCAATGGCGCCATGCAGGACCACCAGGTAAGCGTACGGGGTGGGAGCGAACCGACGAGATTTTTATTGTCGGCCGATTATTTCAACAACAAAGGGGTGGTGCGCGACCAGGATTTCACCCGTTATTCCGTCCGTCTCAATGCCGAACATGATATTACAAAGTCTATCCGTATAGGTACACAGATGTCGTATGCAAATGCAGTACAGAATGCGGGATGGAGCGATGTTTTCGATGGATATGGCCTGAAGAGCTTCAACCCCCTGGCTTCTCCTTATGAAGAAGATGGAAAGACCCTCGCCATGTTCCCTACCAACAATACGCGTACCCCTAATCCTGTTACCAATTTTGGTAAGACCAAAAGGCTCCGGAAGCAAGACCGGCTGCTGGGTAACTACTACCTGGAAGTGGATTTTTTGCGCGACTTCAAATTCAGGTCTAACCTGGCGCTCGATTACCGTGCCTTTCAAAACTACGATTTCAACGGAGAGAATACAGCCGCTGCCGGCGGACAAGCACCATCCTCTGCTGCGAATGGTACTGAACGGAGATTCATGTATACCGTAGAGAATATCCTAAGCTATAACAAATCCATCGGTGATGGACATACTTTTTATGTCACTGCCGTGCAATCGATCCAATCTGAAAAATCGGAATCTGCCAATATCTCGGTAAAAGAGCTTCCGTACGACGGCCAGTTGTATTATAATGTTGGAAGTGCTCTGACCATAAATGGGGTAGGAAGTAATTTATCGAAGTGGGCACTGGCCTCCTATATGGGGCGGTTGAACTATAGCTATAAAGGCAAATACCTGGCAACGGTATCTGCCCGTTATGATGGTTCCTCCCGCCTGGCCGAAGGCAGGAAATGGGTGGTCTTCCCTTCCGTTGCGCTTGCGTGGCGGTTGAAGAACGAGAATTTTTTGAAAACCTCCAACGTGATCAGCGACCTGAAACTGCGTGTGGGATGGGGGAGAACAGGCAATTCGGGGATCGATCCCTACAAGACCTGGGGTAAACTCTCTACCGTACGATATGTATTCGGTGATGCATCAGCCCTGGGCTTCACCCCGGTGGAGATGATCAATCCACTACTCACCTGGGAAACCACCGGTCAATATAATATCGGTATCGACTTCGGTCTGTTCAATGGGAGGATCACCGGCAGCCTGGAAGGATATCTTCAGAATACTTATGACCTGCTGCTCGACCGTCAATTGCCCACCGTGTCCGGTTTCCCAATGATACTCTCCAATGTGGGCAAGACCCGGAACAAAGGGATCGAGCTTACATTGAACACGGTGAATATGCGCACCAGGGATTTCGAATGGAGGTCCGACTGGATATTCTCCCTCAACAAACAGGAAATAATCGAACTGTACAATGGAAAGAAAGATGATATCGGCGCAGGCTGGTTCATCGGTCAGCCTGTGGGTGTGCACTATGATCTGGGATTCGATGGGATATGGCAGGATACGGAGGCAGACAAGGCAGAGATGGCAAAATTCAATGCCAATGGGTCCACGTTCAAACCAGGAGATATCCGTCCACTCGACCGTAACGGTGATCATAAGATCGATGCGAATGACAGGTATATCATCGGCCAGAAAGATCCTAAATGGACAGCCAGTTGGTCGCACAATTTCCGCTACAGGAACTTCGATGCCTCGGTGTTTTTCGTAGGCATGTTCGGTCAGACCATCAAACATGACCTCGACATGCGTTTCGACGGGCGGTATAACCAACCCAAACTCGATTACTGGACGCCGGTGAACCCGAGCAACAAATATCCACGTCCGCTGCTGGGCACTGCCGGCCTGAACTACCTGGGCGCCCTGAATTATTATGACGGTTCTTTCGTAAGAGTGAGGAATATTTCCCTGGGGTACTCGCTGCCATCGCCCTTGCTGAAAAACCTCTTCATGGAAAAATGCAGGATCTATGCCAGCGTTCAGAATCCCTTTCTTTTCACCAAATTCCCGGGCACTGATCCGGAAGGGGCTACCGGCTTCAATGAGCCGAGTGTGATCACGTACCTGTTAGGTGTAAATATTTCATTTTAACTGATCGTCCATTAAAGTAAAGAAGTATGAAAAAGATAAACCGATGTATGATAGCGGCCTTGCTGATGCTGGCCTTCGTCTCCTGTAAAAAATTTTTGACGGAGGAAGTGGTGTCCAGCGTTTCCTATCAATTATATGAAACCGAAAAAGGTATCGAAGGTGCATTGGTATCTGCCTATAACACCATGCGGATGGGCGTTACCAGTGAGCGGATACTCACCTTCAGCGATGCGGGCACGGACCTTTTCACACTGGGGTCCGATGGCAATCCTTCTTTCAATCAATACCTCGCCACCCTCTCTTCCCTCGACCCGAGGATATCCGATTTCTGGGATTATCACTACAAAGGCGTCTCGGAGTGCAATATCATCCTTACCTATTTGCCCAAAGTACAAATGACCGATAAGAGGAAAACGGAGATCCGGGCAGAGGCCAGGTTCTTACGGGCTTATTATTACTTCGATCTCGTTCGGCATTATGGCAATGTGCCGCTGGTAATGCAATCTTTCGATAAGGTAAAGACCGATTTTAAAAGAACGGCTGCAAAGACCGTGTACGACAGTATCATCGCCGACCTTCAGTTCGCTTTCGAAGGATTGCCCCTTGCTCCTGCGGCGCAGGGACGCACCTACAAAGCAGCAGCAGCGCACCTGCTGGCGAAAGTATATCTTACCAGGGCCAGCGCCGTATCGCCCGAACAGCAGGCCATCCGGGGAACAAAAAGCACTGATCTCGACAGCGTAGTGAACTATGCAGGCATGATCGTCGGCAAAAAGCTCGGCAATTTTTCCCTGGTGACTGACTATGCAAAACTGTACGATATCAATAACCAGGTGAACCCCGAAGTGATCTTTGCGGTGCAGTTCACCACCAACCTCCTGAACAATGGCAGTGGCAACCAGATGCACCTGTACCATGTACCCCAATACGACGCCATCAATACCAAGATACTCCAGCGCTCGGTAGAATATGGCCGTCCGTACAGAAGGGTTCGTCCAACTCCTTATGTATACAATGGTCTCTTTGGCGATACCAGGAAATATGATTCCCGTTTCGCAAAATCTTTTGTATGGGGCTACATCGCCAATAAGGCTGCCAACAATATCGTGACCACCGCCGGCAATACGATCAACGTGCAGGTAGGGGATACGGCCGTCTATTTTTCGCCCGTATACTACAATACACCGGCGGAGTTGAATGCGGCCGTCCAGGAAAACAAACGGTTTGCAGTATACGCACCGCAGAATACCTACAGGCCTTTCACGATGAATAACCTGTTCCCCGGACTGCGCAAATGGCTCGATCCTTCGAGGCCCACTACCAATGAAACCAATGGCAGCCGCGACTGGGTGATGATGCGGTATGCAGAGACCCTGCTGATGCTGGCCGAAGCGTATGGAAGAAAAGGCGATTACGACAATGCCGCCAAATACATCAATGAAGTGCGTGAACGTGCGGCCTACAAGGAAGGAGAACCCAAGACCACGCAATACTGGACTTTCGAAGGGGGGAGTTATGCGGACCGCACCAGTTCTACCGTAACGCAAATGAGGATCACTGCTGCGCAGATCAGTTCCCAGTTCGTGGACTATATCCTGGAAGAAAGGGGCAGGGAAATGTTGGGTGAACTGAATCGTTGGGAAGATCTCGTACGCTGCGAGAAACTGGAAGAGCGGGTAAAAAAATACAATCCCGATGCAGGCAATATCAGGCCCTACCACGTACTGAGGCCCATCCCTCAAACACATATCGACCGCCTCGATCCCAAAGGCCCGATCGAGGAGGAACAAAACTTCGGTTATTATTGATATCACCCATTATTTCATTCATCAAAAATCATAATACATGTACAGGAATATCTTATCGATGATCGGTTGTCAACTGGCTTTGTGCCTGACATTGGCCGCACAGTCCCCCGATCAGCATTTTCAACAAATAACGAAAGCATTCAGGGACCCGAATTCAAAAACCATCATGATCGCTGCACATCGTGGCGCCCATCTCGAAGACCCTGAAAATTCACTGACCGCTTTCAGGAAAGCCATACAATTGGGGATCGACTTCATAGAGCTCGATGTTCGTTGTACAAAAGACGGGGTATTGGTATTGATGCACGACAGAACGGTAGACCGCACCACCAATGGCACAGGCCCGGTCGATCAGTTCACCTTCGAAGAGATCAGGAAACTGAGACTGAAACACAATGGAAAGGTGACCGAAGAAATTGTACCTACCCTGGAAGAAGCGCTCACCCTTGCCAAAGGAAAGATCATGGTGGACCTCGATATCAAAGTGGCCACCTGTGTGCAAACGATCATGGAAACAGTACAGAGAACAAAAACAGAAAATCAATGTCTTTTCTTTGTAGCGCAGATAGAGCATGTACAATTTGTAAAAAATAATAACCCGGCTTTCATGGTACTGATGAGAACGGGAAGCGCCGGCCAGGTCGACGGAGTATTCGCTGCCGTAAAACCGGAAGCAATCCACATCGATCCCTCCCATAACACCAGTGCTACTACCGGCACCATCAAATCGAATGGGGCCAGGGCCTGGATCAATGCCCTGGGCGATGTGGACAGGGAGGTAGTGGGCGGCAATGTGGGCGCACTCGAAAAATTGCTGAGCAATGGGGCGAATATCATCCAGACCGATCAACCGGCCTTATTGAAGGCTTACCTGGTGAGTAAGAATTTGTACTATTGAACCTTTTGATTGGTTATCAGGGAAGCCTTTGGGTATCATGCCCGGAGGCTTTTCCATTTATGGAACCGGGGTATCGGGCGGTTGGCTATTTCTGTTAATGGAGGGAAAGATTTTGGCCAACCCGATGGAAATTGCTGGATTGTTCAGTATTTTTAAATAAGAAAAAATATGGATACATCCCTTCCATCGAGGATAAAGGCGTTCAATGCCAACCGCTTGCCGCAAACGCTGCCTTTGAAATACAAGGCCATGGCCGAAGGTCCGTTCCGTTTTTTCAGGGGTACCTGCCACCTGTTCTATGAAGACCTGCTGAAGAATTATCCATTCCCTGCATCACCACGGTCATGGATATGCGGGGACCTGCATATCGAGAATTTCGGTAGTTACAAAGGGCCTAACCGTCTTGCCTATTTTGACCTCAACGATTTCGATGAAGCTGTCCAGGCGCCGGTATTGTACGAAATAGCCCGTCTGCTGGTTTCTATTGAGGTGGCTACTGCCCAATCGGGGTTCTCCAGGAAGGAGAAGAAAGATCTCCTCCATCACCTGTTACATTATTACAAGCTGGTGCTTATCCGCAACAAGCCGGGCAATGTTGAAGAGGAAACGGCTACAGGGCTGATCAAAAAGAGTATCAAACAGGTTGCCGGAAGAACAGAAGCTGAGCTGCTGGCGAAAAGGACCAATGGCAAGGTCAGTAATGCGAAATTCATCATCGGACCGCGGCTATTGGCATTGCCGAAACCTGAGAAACAGGAGCTTGCAGCAGCATTCAACCAATGGTTTTCCGAGCATCATCATAAAGGATACAGGGTAACGGATCTTGGGTACCGCGTAGCGGGTACCGGTAGTATTGGGGTGAGACGTTATGCCTGTTTGCTGGAAAACGAAAAGAAGCCCAAACGGAAACTGATCATCGATATCAAGCAGGCATTGCCTTCCTGCATCCTTAACTATGCAGACCTTCAACAACCGTCATGGAATAATGAAGCGGCCAGGGTAATCGGGGTACAGGAGATCATGCAGCATGTATCGCCTGCATTCTTATCTACCTTTCTATATAAAGAAGTCTGGTACGTTGTAAAAGAGCTTCAGCCCACTGCCGACAGAATAAGTATCGACAATACTGTGAAGCAGTTCAGTAGTACCCAGCAATACCTGGTCGACCTGGGCATGCTGGCCGCTGCAGCAGAATTGCGGGGCACCGGCAGGAAGAAAGCGGCCACTGCCGACGAATTGAAGGAGTTCGCTATCGACGACAACTGGTCTTCTCCGTTGCTGGAATGGTGCGCCGAATATGCATCACAGGTTAAAAAAGACTACAAGACCTTTTATGCAGCCTGGAAAGACGGGTACTTCAATTCAAAGGCAATTTGATTCGGAATTTTTCCCTAAATTGTATTGTAATATTCCCCTCTGTATAATCATTCACCGGAAACAATATCCCTCTATTATCCGGTTGAAGTTTTTCTGATCGATACTGTTTTTTTTGATGATCGATGGTTACTATTCTTTCCCGGTATCAGTAACCCTGTAATGATCAAAGAGCACTGTATACATATCCCGTATGGTCATGGCAGGTAATTGCTTTGATACCAGTTCCTGTTTATACACCTTAAAAATAGTGACCATGACGAAACCTTTATTTTCTGCAGGATCATCTGCAAAGATCCTCAGGATCATTTACGATTATGAAATGGCCTGCTGCGCCTATGTAGCTGCCAGGCTTAACATTGCGGAACTGTTGTACGAGGGCCCGAAAACGGTCGACGACCTTGCTCTGGCTACAGGCTCAAAGCCTGAAGCCCTGTACCGGGTGCTCAGGGTGCTGGCCGGAGAAGGGCTATTCGAAGAAACCAGTCCGCGTACTTTTTCCTTTACGCAGGATGCCATAGCCATGCACGGCGAAACCGAAGGGAGCATCAAATATTTCCTGCAGGTGATCCTGGGTGAACATTATTACGGATTTGGCAATATGCTCTATAGCGTGCGAACAGGAGAAACCGCATTCGACGACTATTATAAATTGGATGTTTGGGCATTCTATGAGCAGCATCCTGACCTCGCGCTCAATTTCAATAAGGCCATGGCGGGCATGACCCAGTATTATTCAAAGTGTATCATACCTTCTTATGATTTTGGGCAGTTCAGCAGTATCGTCGATATCGGCGGAGGCAATGGCGCATTGTTGTTTGCCATCCTGAATGCCTTCCCGCATTTGCAGGGTACTATCTACGATGCGGCCTCCGTTGTGCCGCAGGCGCGGACACTGATCGAAGAAAACGGCCTGCAGGAGAGATGTACGGCAGTGGCGGGCAATTTTTTCGAAAGGGTACCGGCAGGTGCGGATGCTTACCTGATGAAATATATCCTGCACGACTGGAACGACGAGGGTTCTGTGAAGATACTGCATAACTGTGCTGCTGTGATGAATATCGGGAGTAAAGTATTGGTGCTGGATGCTGTCATACCGCCGGGTAATAATTGGCATCCGGGAAAACATATGGACGTAACGATGCTGGCAGCCACCAAAGGGCGTGAAAGAAGTGAAGAAGATTTCCGGAAAATTTTCAGTGAGGCCGGACTGCAATTCAACAGGGTCATCGATATAGGCCTGGATGAGATCAGTATCGTTGAAGCGGAGAAAAAGTAGGAATATTTTCCGGCTTCTTTGAAGGACTTTCCGATCCTTGTATTGCTTTCCCTGGTTTTTTCTTACTGGAGGAATTGATCAGGGAAAGTTCCATATCTTTGTTTCTCCAACTCAACCGCATAAAGCCCATCATCTCCGGGCTGTTAGTTTAGCTATAGAAATTAATTGTTCAACATAAAAATGAAATTTAGCCATGAAAAAGGGTACCTGTTGTCGTGCTACGTTCACTGTTTTATTGTTCGTTTCAATCTTTTGCCGTTCGCTGAATGCACAAACCGCCGCAAGCGATTTAACCGCTACCATATTACATAACGACAGCTTGTTCTGGAACGCTTATAACCAGTGCGATATCGGGAAGATGAAAAAATGGATCACAGATGATGTGGAGTTCTACCACGATAAAGGAGGAATAACCTTAGGCAATGAAAATCTAGTGTTGTCCATCAAGAACGGTCTATGCAGTAATAAGGATTTTAGGATAAGGAGGGAGGCTGTACCAGGGACCGTGCAGGTGTTCCCACTACGGAAAGCCGATACGATCTACGGGGCCATCATTTCGGGCGAACATTATTTTTATATCACACAAAACGGTCAAAAAGAATTCCTGGATGGTCATGCGAGATTCACTCATTTGTGGCTATTGAAAGATGGCGTTTGGAAAATGTCGCGTATTTTAAGTTATGATCATGGTCCGGCTGCCTATATCAACAAGAGAAAAGAGATGACGCTACCGGAAACTGCCCTGCGGCAATTTACAGGAAGATATAAAGGGCCTCAGACAAACAATTTACTGATCAGGGAAGAAAAAGGGGGTTTAGTATTGGTGACTGGAAATACGAAAATGCGTCTTTACCCGGAGACCAAAACGCTCTTTTTTGCGAAAGAGCGTGATCTGACCTTTGAATTCACGGGTAGTGGCCAGGGCAGGGGAATACGTGTCAGGGAAAGAGGTGAGATCGTGGAAGAGCTGAAATTTGAAACGTCTTGATGATCAGTGGAACCTGGTTGAATGATTCATTGTACAACCCGTTTCTTTTCTAAATAGCTGCTTTTGGCGATCTCATAAACAAAATTCAGTTTTGGGGCCTCACCAAAATAGGCTATGTTTTCTTCTTTGATCTTTTTTGCTCCTAATCTTTCTATGGCAATTTGTGAACGAAGATTACTGCCTCCTACATGGAAGTATACTTTATCGACAAACTGAAAGATATAATCCATCATAAGGCCCTTGACCATCGGGTTCAATCCTTTTCCCCAATAACGGGTGGCATAGAAGGTATAACCGATCAAAATGCTGTTCTCCGATCCGTTGTAATCGTAGAAACGGGTGCTGCCGGCTATGGCCCCTGTTTCCTTATCTATGATCTTGAAAGCGCCTTTGCTTTGCATGGCCCCTTCAAAAAAATTAAGGAATACCTCTCTTTTCCAACGGTCTTTGTTTGGATGTTGTTCCCATATCTTTTCATCGGCCGCTGTCTGGAACAGGGCTTCAAAATCCGTTTCCAGTAAAGGCTCCAAAAGCACCTGGTCATTTTCAAGCGTTGGTTGTATATTGATCTCCATATCGAAATGTTTAGCTACCCGGAACTCTGTACAGCTATTTTAAAATTGGACTACTTTTGTAGTCGGTCCGATCCTTATGGGTGCGAAGTTAGTGGACATTTACCTTTGATCGCGAATTCATCATCCTTAATCGACATACAACATGAAAAGAAGGTATTTTATGTTAGCTACACTGGCTGCCTTGCCGGGATTTGCATTTGCGAAACTAAGATCAATGGTTTCCTTGCGACCGGATAAAGGTTTTAAAGTGAATGCAGGTGAGGCAAGGTTCGGTATACATTACAAAATGAAAGGCGTAACCCTGAATACGCTTGATATAAAAATTTCCGGCAAGGATACCGATAACGATCTTGCGGTCTTTGAGCAGACTGGGTTAACTCCCAAAGGAGGACCTCCATTACACATTCATCCTAAGCAAGACGAGTGGTTTTATGTTATCGACGGAGAATACCTGTTCCAGGTTGGGGAAGAAAAGTTTCAAATGAAGAAAGGCGATACTATTTTCCTTCCCCGACAAGTTCCGCACGCATTTGTTCAGCTTACCGAGACCGGCAAAATGATCGTTTCCTATTTGCCTGCGGGTAAAATGGAAGCTTTTTTTGCAGTTACGGATAAATGGACAGCCCCACCTTCCAAAGAAGAGATTGCAAAAGTGTTCGCCGATCACGACATGCAGGTGGTTGGACCACCGCTAAAGGTTGACTGAATATGGTATTGAATATAGTGCCAGTTGGTTACGTTCTGTCCAGCCTTCGATTTCCTGTAGCTTGATCGAAGAAAAAGTTGGCTGGTATTCGGTTGATAATGAACCGTATAGCACAAGGGCGGCTGCTTATGGATATGGATAAAAATGATTATTCTTGAGTAATGTCTAAGCGAATAAAAATATCTACCTTATTTCCAAAACATTTGTTTTGGGATATGAACTATGAACGTTTGAATTCCGAAAGGGACAAGGACATCATTATTCCCAGGGCATTGTATATGACCAATAGACAGACTATTGATAATGACATTCAAAAGTTAGAATACCTCTATACGCCTACTCAGATCGTCGATCAGCTAAAGACAACAAAGGAACTGATCAGCAACGAAGTTTGCGAACTGGTTGCTAAAAGATATAACGTTCCTGTTTTTTACAGATTCAGCAAAAAATAAGTGTTGGAAACCGTCAGTAAACAACTCCGTGAGTTAATTATCCAGGTTCAATCTCTTCAGTCCCTTAATGATTTTGCACTGGCATGAGGGACGAGTTTGGCCCTCCGCTTCTATCACAGGATTTCTGACGATATTGATTTATTTACTAACAGGATCGTTGGAGTACCTGGTTTCCAGATTATCACAGAAGAACTAAAAAAGAACTTTGCGGGCGCATTAATGTACTGTGAAATTATAAATGCTGAATCCGGAGATCAGTATTGTTTTTTAAGAGCGTTAATTGTCGCACAAGGCAAGAATATTAAAGTGGAAATAATTCAAAATATTCAATTTCTAAATCCCATAGAAATATATGATGAAATCAGGGTTCTATCACTTGCAGATATTGGCGTGATGAAATTGCTCAGTGACAGCAGCAGAAAAGCCAAGAAAGATATTTATGATCTGGACTTTATTACGAATGAAATTCCTATCGCTCAATTATTGGAGCTACTTGAGAAAAAAACAAAAACCTTCAATAAAGAAGAGTATAAATGCCTTTTTGATTTAGATAATGACCCGGGCCCGATCGATAATATAGCTTTATTGTTGGAATTTGATAACCTGAATTATTCATCTTTACCTGGACGGCCGTCTCATTCCACCGACAGAATTGAAATACTACCAGACAGCAAAACCTGGTCCGCAGCCAGATCAAGCTGGAGAAGGAAAGTTAAAGGACTAATGAATGCAAGAAAAATCCCGTCGCCGAAAATAAAACCCATCAATTGATTGATGTACTGGCTGAAATATATTTTCGATTCAGGAATTCTAATTTATACGGAGAGAAGAAAAATAAACTACCCTTTCCTGTATTGTAAATCTATTTTCCTAAAAAGGATCAGCTTTCCAGGGCTGATCCTTTATGCTATGATGCTTCTAATTACCTCGTAGTATAACCGCCATTGGCAAAGATGGTTTGCCCGGTGATCCACCAGCCATCAGTTACCAGGAATTCTACCAGCGGAGCAATATCTTTGATATCAGTCAATCCACCCAGTGCCGAAGCTGATTTATGATAGGCTACTGCATCTTCGGATTCCTGACCGTAGAAGAAGGGGGTGTCCATTGGGCCTGGAGCAACGGCTGTGACTGAGATACCGCGATTGCCGAATTCTTTGGATGCCGCCCGGGTAAAATGTTCTACCGGAGCTTTCATCCCTTCATAGGTCGAATAGTAGCCGGTAAATGCAGCCAGCAAAGAAGTAACAATAGTGCATATCTTACCATGCTCATTGAGTTTTTTCCCGGCTTCCTGAATGAAAAAATAGGCTACTTTCGAATTGATATCAGACATGCTGTCGTATTCAGCTTCTGTGGTTTCCACAAACGGTTTTTTCAATACCTTGCCTACTGTGTTGATGGCAATATCGATACTGCCGTATTTCTTTATTGTTTCATCGAATAGCCTCGTAATGTTGCCGGTTTTGATCAGGTCTGCCTGAAAGATGAAGGCTTCTCCACCTGCTTTCTGGATTGCTGCCAGGGTTTGTTCCGCATCTGCCTTAGTGCTGTTGCTATTATAGTGGATAGCAATTTTTGCGCCTTTGGCCGCGATGTTTTTGCTTAATAAGCCTCCCAGATTTTTAGCGCCACCTGCAATAAGGACAACTTTACCTTTTAAATCATTTCTTGACATAACACTAGCTTTTAAGTTCAATAATGAAATAAAGGTCAGCAGGAAGCAGGAGATGATTATGGTGAACTTTTCGGTTTTTTCCCGGCACGTGAATATCTTTTTCTGTATTGTCCGGGTGTTATTTTCATATATTTTTTATAGAACTTATTGAAGTTGGAAGGATCGTAGGTTAACCTTAATGCAATTTCAGTTATTGTCAGGTCCGATTGCGTTAGCAAGGTATTAGCCCGCTCCAGGATCTTTTGAATGTAAAAATGACAAGGGTGGTGACCATATTCTTCTTTGATGAGTTCAATCAGGTATTTATGCGAAACAAAAAGTTTTTTGGCAATATCATTTAACTCCAGCATTTCTGTTGCAGTACCATCGATGAGATCATGGAGATGCTGATCCAGTAGTGTGAAATAGCCAGCAGATATATTCTGTTTTTGTTGCATTGTTTTAAATGTAAGAAAAAGTTACGACAAGTAACCTTTCTATATCTCTGGGACCGATGATCAATCGCTCGATTATTTTTTTTCTCATTGGTAACTATTTCAGTGTAGAGAATCACAGCTCGCAGAAAATTACACAACTAATTGCCGTGAAATAAGAATATTTCTGAGCCCATTCGCAAGCCGGGCAGATTTGGCAGTATTTGCGAAAGTATTAACTTTAAATATCTCTAATACAATCGTTTGGCGTCATCGTAACGCTCCCTCCGGCAACAACTAGAACTTCCCTACATTTTACCTCGAAAAAAATAATTGCCTATAAATTTGTGCAACTAATAAGTTGCGCATATATTTGCAACCAGAAAGTTGCGTAATTATATATTTCAAAATGAAACAAGACATATTCCAAGCCATAGCTGACCCAACGCGTAGGACTATTTTATCTTTAATTGCTATTCAAGCTTTAACGCCAAATGCATTGGCTGAAAAATTTGATATGAGCCGGCAAGCAGTATCAAAACATATTAAAGTATTACAGGAATGCGAATTGATTAAACCTGAGCAGTCTGGTAGAGAAATTTATTACCACTTTAATCCAAAAAAGCTGCAAGAGATTGACAGTTGGTTAACCCAATTCAGGAAAATTTGGGAAACTCAATTTAAACAACTTGACAAAGTATTATCAACCATTAATAAACAGAAAAAATGAAAACTGATTTGTTATTTGATTTTACCGTTGACAAAGCAACGAATTAGATTTTCGTAAACAGAGAATTTGCTGCTGAACTTTCTTTGGTTTGGGACGCATTTACCAAACAGGAAATTCTTGACCAATGGGGGGCGCCTGAACCATGAACAGCACGAACAATATATATGAACTTTAAAGTTGGAGGACGGAGATTTTATAAAATGGTAAGCCCCGAAGGACAAGAGCATTTTTCTGTTCAGGACTATTCTTCGATATCCCCGAAAACTAATTTGAAATATCTTTCTGGCTTTAGCGATAAAGATGAAAATATCAATCCAGAATTTTACGGCTCAGAAAATAACCTGGATTTTAGTGAAGCAAACGGTGTTACAACAGTCAGGATAACTATAAAATATAAAACTCCTGCCGTCCTGAAGATGATGATTGAGAAAGGCTTTAAGGAAGGATTTACAATGACTTTGAATAACCTGGAAAATCTATTACCAACGCTATCGGTAAAATGATTTTTGTTTTCAAAACGTCTGTCAAAACAAATAAGATAGTGACCAATATAACCCTGTTTTGTCGTGATCTACCCCTAATGTTGTCGCTTTTGCACCGCGTAGAATCATAAAATGCTTCTGACTTTTGTATATCACTAACAATCAAACTAAAATTGGGCAAGTGTATGAAAAATTTATTCAACGCAAGAGATCTTATTAAATTATTCCTGATCGCAATCATTATGCCTGCAGCCTCTTCATCAAATGCACAACAAATCAAACCTACCGGCAGTGGCTACGCACCGGCTAATGGTACCAAAGTTTATTACGAAGTATACGGCGACGGTAAGCCTATCGTTTTACTACATGGTGCTTACTATACCATTGAGATGAATTGGGGGGAATTAATACCTGAATTGGCGAAAACAAGAAAAGTAATTGCTATAGAATTGCAAGGACATGGGCATACACCCTTTTCAGATAGAAAATTATCACGGGCAACTTTAGCTAACGATGTGGAGAAAGTAATGGATTATCTGAAAATTGACAGCGCGGATATAGCGGGATATAGTTTTGGTGGTCAGGTAGCCTACCAGTTTGCGATACAAAGTCCTAAACGATTGAAAAAATTAGTCATCATTTCTTCTGTTTATAAAAGTGAAGGCTGGGTAACCGAAGTAACCGGTGTTTTTAAAAAAATGAAGCCTGAGTTTTTTGCAAATTCGCCTCTGCAAGCCGCCTATGATGCTGTAGCACCAGATAAAACAAAATGGAATAAGTTCCTGGAACAGATGATTGCCTTGGCTGGAGAGCCATTTAATTTGGGTGACGACAATATAGCAAAAATCACTGCACCTGTATTAATCATATCAGGTGACAATGATGGCATGGATAAAATCGAATTGGCAAAAACATATAAATTATTGGGAGGGGGTGTTTCTGCTGATTTGCAACCAATGCCAAAATCACAGCTGGCCATTATTCCCAATCAAAGCCATGTTAGCCTGATGAAGCAGACAAAAACGATATTCGGTTATTTGGATAGTTTTTTACAATAACCTATGCTATTGGATTTTGACCATTCGAGCGGAATACTATTATCAGCAATTATGCTGATAGAAATAAAAAAGGGGAAAAACAAATAATTGAGGTAAAGTAGAAGTGTTCGATTTCGCTTTGCCACTATCATACAAAAAGCGCTGAAAGTCAGCGCTTTTTATCATCTGCGGAGAGAGAGGGATTCGAACCCCCGGACCTGTTACAGTCAACGGTTTTCAAGACCGCCGCATTCGACCGCTCTGCCATCTCTCCGGCGCAAAAATAGGTGCCAGGATCAATTCCACAAAATCAATGCGTAAATTATTTTCATTCGTACTCTTTATTATTACGATTATTTCTCTCATACCTCTGGCAGTCGACCTTCATCCATAGCCTTTCATCCTGATGATTGCCCTGTTTAACTCCTTATTCGCTGCTTTCATCTTCCGGCTTCCTTACCTTTGTCAAAATTTTCCCGTTTGAAGCATCTGAAGGCGATCAATAAGTATTTCTGGAAGTACCGGTGGCGATTCTTATTCGGGATCCTCTTTATCGTACTCTCCAACTATTTCAAGATACTCACTCCACAGCTCACAGGGTTTGTGATCGACGAAGTACAACTGGAGCTTGTCCAAAAAAGCGACCCCACAAAAGCTGCGCCCCGCGTAGCAGAGATGGAGGCCAAACAGTCAAGGTATGATATCGGAGTGCAGGGAATGATCGCCTATTATAAGAATGCCCATCTCGATTTCGGAGAGAAGGTAGTGTGGACGGGCATCATTCTGCTCGCACTGGCCATTCTCAGCGGCTTTTTCATGTTCCTCATGCGACAAACCATTATCGTGATGAGCCGCTATATCGAATATGATCAGAAGAATGAAGTGTTCAATCACTACTTGCGGCTCGACAGCAATTTCTACAAGACACATAGTACCGGCGACCTCATGAATCGCATAGCCGAAGATGTGAGCCGGGTGCGCATGTACACCGGCCCGGCATTGATGTATTTCATCAACCTGGCCGCCACCATCGGGTTCAGTGTCTTCTTCATGTTCTCTACCGAGCCCAGGCTTACCTTGTATGTGCTCGCTCCCTTACCCTTGCTGGCCATCATCATTTATCTCGTCAATACCATCATCAATAAAAGAAGTGAACGCATCCAGGCACTGCTGTCCGACCTCACTACCAATGCCCAGGAATCTTATTCCGGTATCCGTGTCATCAAATCATTCGTCCAGGAGAAGGCGATGAACGGTTTTTTTGAAAAGAACAGTGAGGAATATAAAAAGAACGCGATCGGGCTGGCCAAAGTGGAAGCATTGTACTTTCCTTCCATGGCGCTGCTCATCGGCCTCAGCACATTGCTCACGATCATGATCGGAGGGATCTATGCCATCAACCACCAGGTCACCATCGGCACCATCGCCGAGTTCGTGATGTATGTGAACATGCTCACTTTCCCGGTGAGCGCCATCGGCTGGACGGCCAGCATGATCCAGCGGGCAGCAGCTTCCCAGAAAAGACTGAACGAGTTCCTGCAAACGGAGACAGCGATCGCCAACCCGCCACAGCCGGTCAGTCCTGAGTTGCAGGGACATATCGTTTTTGATAGGGTAAATTTTACATATCCCAATACCGGAATCCATGCGCTGAAGAATTTTAGTCTCGATATCAAAAAAGGACAGAAGATCGCAATTATCGGCCATACCGGGAGTGGTAAGACCACCATCGCACAACTGCTGCTCAGGATGTACGATCCCTCAGAGGGCTCGATCCGGATCGATGGACTGAATGTGAATACTATGGACCTCCAGTCTTTACGCAGACAGATCAGCTATGTGCCGCAGGATGTATTTCTTTTTAGTGATACCATCACCAATAATATCCTGTTCGGGGTTGATGAACAGTCCGATGCCCGGGTGCATCAGGCCGCCCGCTATGCCAGCGTGGACAAGGAGATACAGGGTTTCTACGATAAGTATGAGACCATGATCGGGGAGAGGGGAGTGACCCTGAGCGGCGGACAAAAGCAACGGATCTCCATTGCCCGCGCATTGATCAAAGACCCGCAGATCGTGGTGTTCGACGATTGCCTCAGTGCCGTCGACGCCCGCACCGAAAAAGAAATCCTGGGCAATCTTGGACTGTTCCTTAAAGAGAAGACTGCTATCATTATTACACATCGTATTTTTACTTTATTTGACTTCGACCAGATCGTTGTCCTGGAAGATGGACAACTCGTGGAAAAAGGCACCCACACTGAATTGCTGGCCCGGAACGGGCATTATACTTACCTCTACGAACAGCAATTACAGGAAAGGTCCGATGCTGCTGAGGATAATTGATCCCGTACATATCGTGGGCGTTTGAAAGAAAACATAGCAAAAACCCGTGGGAAATTTTGCTGAATCCAAAACAATATTATATTTGTGCCTACTTTTTTGTGAAACTGCCAATTATTAAACTGCAAAAATCAAAATGACTGTGGCGTACGAAAACAACGACAAACGAATGGAAAGCGTTTACAGTAAGCGCATCAGAGCTGGAAAGAGAAGAACTTATTTCTTCGATGTGAGAGCTACCCGCGGCAATGACTATTACATTACCATCACGGAAAGCCGGAAGAAATTCAACGAGAATGGTTACGACAGACATAAGATCTTCCTCTACAAGGAAGACTTCAATAAATTCCTGAAAGCACTGACCGAGGCAGTTGATTATGTGAAAACAGACCTGATGCCCAACTTCGATTTCGATGCCTACAATCATGACCAGGTTGCGGAGAACGAAGCTGGAGAAGACACAAGCAGTGAGGCTGTGGAAACTGTCGAGTCAGTAAACGCAGTCAACACCAACACTTCGCATAGCACTTCGGCAGATGCAAACGAAGAAGTAGACAAATGGTAGTAGTTCATTAGAAACTTTTCACATAAAAGCCCTCCGGTATTCCGAAGGGCTTTTTTCATCCTTATATCTTGTGGCCGGAAGAGGCCCTACAGGATCTTTTTATTTCCTCATTTCCTTGTAAGCATTGATCAGGCCATTGGTAGATGCATCATGACTGCTCACTACCTTATCATTTTCCAGTTCCGGCAGGATATTATTGGCCAGTTGCTTACCAAGCTCAACTCCCCACTGATCGAAACTGAAAATATCCCAGATCACTCCCTGCACAAATATCTTGTGCTCATAGAGCGCGATGAGTTGCCCCAGCGTATACGGAGTGATCATTTTCACGAGGATGGAATTGGTGGGCCTGTTCCCGCTGAACACTTTGAATGGTACCAGTGCCTCGATCTCATCCTTCTTTTTACCGGCTTTCACCAGTTCCTCTCTGACGATCTCTGCGGTCTTCCCATTCATCAGGGCTTCCGTTTGTGCAAAGAAATTCGATAATAATTTCGGGTGATGGTCGCCGATAGGATTATGGCTGATCGCCGGTGCAATAAAATCGCAGGGGACCAGCACAGTTCCCTGGTGGATCAGTTGGTAGAAAGCATGCTGTCCATTGGTGCCGGGCTCTCCCCAGATCACCGGGCCCGTGGAATAGCTTACCGGCTTGCCTTTCCTGTCCACGCTCTTTCCATTGCTCTCCATATTGCCTTGCTGGAAGTATGCCGCAAAGCGGTGCATATACTGATCGTAGGGGAGGATGGCTTCTGTTTGTGTGCCAAAGAAATCGGTATACCAAAGCCCGATGAGGGCCAGCATTACCGGGATATTTTTCGGGAAGGGCGTTTGGCGGAAATGATTGTCGACCGAATGCCCGCCTCTCAGCAATTGTTCGAAATGTTCATATCCTACCGTAAGCACAATGGAAAGCCCGATCGCGCTCCACAGGGAATAGCGGCCGCCCACCCAATCCCAGAATTCGAACATATTGGCTTTATCGATCCCGAATTTCACCACTTCTTTTTCATTGGTGGAAAGGGCCACGAAATGTTTGGCTATATGCGCCTCATCGATGGCGGCCTGCAGGAACCAGTTGCGCGCAGTATGCGCATTCGTCATGGTCTCCTGTGTGGTGAAGGTCTTGGATGCTATGAGGAACAGGGTTTCTTCCGGGTCCACTTTTTTCAATGTCTCTGCAATATGCGTTGCGTCCACATTCGAAACGAAATAGGGCTGTATGCCTTCCACCCAGTAGGGCTTCAGTGCTTCGGTCACCATGAAAGGGCCCAGGTCGCTGCCACCGATGCCGATGTTCACGATGTACCGGATCTTTTTGCCGGTATAGCCTGTCCATTCTCCCGAGTGAACGCGGCCGGCAAACTGTTTCATTTGGCGCAGCACCCGCTCTACATCGGGCATTACGTCCCGGCCTCCTGAATAAACAGGATTGCCTGATAAATTCCGGAGTGCAGTATGCAGAACAGAGCGGCCTTCGGTTTCATTGATGGGATCCCCGTTGAACATGGCCTCGATCGCCTCTTTCACGCCGCATTCTGCCGCCAGATCGAGCAGGAGCCCTACTGTTTTGCCGATGATGCGGTTCTTTGAATAGTCAACGAGAATATCTTCCAGTTGCAATGAAAATTGCTTGAACCTGTCCGGGTCTTCGGCGAACAGGTCTTTCATTTCAAGGTCGGCAATTTTTTTATGATGATTTTCCAGTTTCTTCCAGGCTTCTGTTCGCTGAGGTTTGATTTTCGGTAACATGTTCATTGTATTGATCTCAAAAATAATAAAGCTTCTAAATCCCTGTAGGTATTTCTAAGGGTATACTACTAGGTCGAATAAAAAAGGTTTACGTACCCGGAGGTTGAATTGAAAAAAAACTTCTCTTTATACATATTATTTTCCCTACGTATACCCCCTAAACCCTGCAACCTGTGTGAATTAGGTTGAGAGAGGGCAGCCGAGTGCTGTCCTCTTTTCATTTTCCCCTTTTAGTCCACCAGGGCAGGCAGTTCCTTTTCCAGTCGTTCCACCATTTCGTCCGTCACTCCCAAATGCAGTACCATCCTGATCTGTGTGGGGGAGATGGGCAGGGCAAGTATATTTCGCTCTTTCAGTTTGGCACTGATCTGTGCCGGCTGCCAGGGCGCTTTTATTTCCGCGATGATGATATTGGTCTCCACAGGCAGGGCCCCGGCGATATAATCCGTTTTTTTCAAGGCCGCAGCGATCTGCTTTGCGTGCCGGTGATCATCTGCCAATCGCTCTATATGATTGTCGAGCGCATACAGCCCGGCAGCAGCCATATATCCAGCCTGCCGCATACCGCCGCCAAATACTTTCCGGACCCTGCGGGCCTGCCTGATGAATGCTCCTGTACCGAGCAGCACGCTGCCGATAGGGCAACCCAATCCCTTGTTCAAACAAACAGAAATGCTGTGAAATAGTTGTCCGAATGAAGCTGGTTTTTCACCGGTAGCCACCAGTGCGTTGAAAAGCCTGGCCCCGTCGAGGTGAAGGGAGAGGCCTTTCTCATCGCAGAGTGCCCTGATGCTTTTGATGGCTTCGATCTCATAGCAACTGCCCCCGCCACGGTTGGAAGTGTTCTCCAGGCAGACCAGTGAGGTACGGGCTTTGTGCAGGTCGTCGGGGTTGATGGCCGCCGCTATCTGTGCGGCATCGATCCTTCCGAGGTCACCTGGTAACAGTTTTACCTGCGCGCCTGAATGGAAGGCAATGCCTCCACCTTCATACTGGTATACGTGGGCAGACTGGTCGCAGATCACTTCATCACCCGGACGGGTATGCGCTTTGATGGCTACCTGGTTCGACATAGTGCCGGTAGGGCAGTAGAGGGCCGCTTCCATACCGAACAATGCGGCAGTCCTGGCCTCCAGTTCATTCACTGTGGGGTCTTCGCCGAATACATCATCGCCCACTTCAGCGCTCATCATGGCTTTGAGCATTCCGGGCGTAGGCTTTGTCATCGTATCGGAACGCAAATCGATCATTGGTGTCATGCCACGAATATAAGAAGTCTATCAACGACCTTTCTTCCCAACCCATAAAATCCATTAAATCATGGTTCAGACAAATTTGTTAAAGCCCTATTAAACCCCCTGTCCCTATTCCCTTCCAAACTAATGGATAGACTAATTCAGCACCTTTAAAAACATAATCATGAAAATGAAATTCCATGTACCCGGCATGGCGGGGCTTCTTGTTGCCTCGATGCTTATCTTTTCCTGCCAGAAAGATAACAGCTCTTCATCCAAACCCGTCAGTGATGAAGAAGTACAGGCGGTCAGCACAGAGAGCGCTACTGCTGAAACGGAGGACAATGATGTAACGGAGATCGGCCTTTCGGGCGGGTCCGACCTGGAAACAGTGGTGGAGGCGGGCCGTCAGAACCCGGGCGCGAACCTGGGAGCCCGGCTCGACCTGTTCGCCGATCTTAAATTCAAGATCGGGCCCTGTACGAAGATCACCGTTTCTCCCAATGACAGCACTTTTCCAAAAACGATCACCATCGATTATGGCGATGGCTGTGTCTGCCTCGATGGAAAGACCCGGAAAGGCTCTATTGCGCTCACTTTCAGCGCTCCCCTGCGACAGTCGGGCGCCACGCTCTCGATCAGCCTCAATGGTTATGTGGTGAACAAGGTCTCGATCGAAGGTACCCGTACGCTCACGAATCTAAGTTCCGGCGGAGTGCGTAAATATTCTGTACAAGTAGAAGGTGGTAAGATCACCTGGCCCAATGGAAGAGGATTTTCATGGTCGGGCCTGAAAGTGGTAACACAGATACAGGGCAGTGATACGAAGACGATCAGGGATGATGTTTATTCACTGGAAGGACATTCGGAGATCAAATACAACAACGGGATCACTGTAACGAAGAATGTAGAATCACCCCTTATCAAACCTGTCGCTTGTCGCTGGATCACACAGGGCATACTATCGATCAGGATCAACAACAGTAATTTCACCATCGATTTTGGCGCCGGAGACTGCGATAACAAAGCCATTCTCAAAGGAAGAGCAAACGGCGACATCATCATTACTCTGCCATAAAAAGGAACTTTGATCCGTTCCCCGTTAATTCCACAGGTCTACTATTTCGTTGTTCATGCACGAAATGGTAGGCCATTTTTTTATACCACTTCCATCCAGGTATGATCGGCCAGTAATTTAACGGCAGCCACGGATCGTTTATAAGGCCCGGCGCCACCGCCCCATTCTTTGGGGCTTACCAGCGACAGCAGGAAACTGCCATCATTCTTTTCATACAGGTAATAGGTTTGCCCGATCACCGGGGAGAAATTCAGTTTGGCATTGTAAATAAGCAAGGACAACTCTTTCCGCTGCTGGATCTCCCGTGCCTGCAGGGCCAGTAATTCGATCTGCTGTCTGATCTGATCGAGCTGCATATTCGTTTGCTCTTCCATGGCCGTAAGGGCCTTGTGCCGGATCACGCCTTCTTCCGTGGGTTTGATCAGCGCGCCGGCCACCGATGCGGAATAAGGCAGCACATTGAGCTGTTTGTGATAATACTCCACATTGGTATATTCTTTAAGTTCCTGTGTGGAGCCTTTTTGGGTGATCTTCAGGTAACCATTGGGCATGATCTCATGGCAAACCTGTAATACCGGTTGTCCGTTCTTATAAAAATCGACGTGGAAGGTAATACTATCGGGAAATCCGGCCCTCACGGTATCCGCGATCTCCGGGTTATCGAATGTATGTTCCTGTTCATCGGGCAATAAGGAGTAACCGGAAGAAAATGCCTGGTTCTCCAGGGTCACCCAACTGGTGCTGATGGTGAGCAGGCGCTGGTCTTCCACTGCTTCCATTTTATACATGCCTGATCGCGGACGATCGCCCGATTCGTAGATACCTTTCTCGGGGAATAATTGCCAACTGGCCAGAAAGTTATATGCCTGTACCATGAGGAAAGTTGACAGGTTGAAAAGTTGATAGGTTTACAAGGAAAACTCCGAATTGCAGGAATTTCCTTGTAAACCTATCAACTTTTCAACTTATTAACCAACATTATTTAGCTACGTGTCTCGTTGCTTCGAAGCGGGCCAGGGTATCATTGCCTTTGAGAAGGGCGAGCCTGTGGCCAGTGATATGATAGCTTTCCGTATTGTTGAAAGCCTGCATCAGCCCGTTTTCCGCTTCCATTGCACCCTGGCAAAACATTTTCGTACTGGCCACCCCGTTAAACTTGAGGGTGCTGCCGTTATGCGTATAGCCTCCGAAATACCGGTTGCATCCCGCAAAACCCACGGCCCGCCCGGTATCCAGGCTGAGGGTCACATCCTTGCCCAAAGAAGGAAGGCCATTGGGCAGGGAGGAGAGGCCCGTGAGCTTCCAATGTGTTTTTTCAAGAGAAGAGGCGGAACCGGAAGGGGAAGCATGGTGATTGCAGGCAAAAATGGCGATGGTCACAATCACTGAAAGAGCACCTGGATATTTTCTCATAATATGATCGTTTTTACTGTTGAGGAATAATAAGTCCAATAATGAACGGCAGGAATACTCAGGATGTTTGCTACGATCAGTGCCAATATAAAAAAGTCAAAGGTAAGGGTACTATACCGGACCTTTGACTTTTCTGAGCTATGTTAAGATGGGCCTAAACTGCGTCGAATACTACCAGTAAGGCATATACGACACCGGGGATCCAGAATAATAAGGTAAGGATGAGAGCGAGCCAGCACCTGTTGTTCCAGGTACCTTCTTTCAGGTACACGGCCAGCGGCGGCAGCAGGATGGCTAGAATTGCCAACAGCACTTTGTCTGTTTCAGCAGTCGATTTCCCTGCACGTTTGTCTGCCTTGTACTCTTTGAACATTTTTTTGGCTTCTTTGATCCGCATCTTTCTTTCCTTACGTGGCAATGCCCTGAAATCGCGCATCGCTGCTTTTACGCTTTCAGGATCCGGTTCCGAAGGGGTGGAAGTGGTTGCCGGTACGACCGGCTCTACCATAGAGGCAGCCAATACAGGGGAAGAGAAGAGGCTGACCAGCATCAGCAGTGCAAATAAGCGGGAGTGTAGTTTTTTCATAGTCGATCATTTAACAATTAATACACAATGATAAGAAATTTAACTAATGAATCAATTTTAAATGATCAACATCACCTGATACAGGTATGAAATAAATAGGGTACGGATCGTGTTTAAGAGGGGTATTTTGTTGTTACAACAGCGTTTGTTCCCTGATATTATTGCCACTGGCCTTTGCAGCCTTGATCAGTTGCAGAACTCTTTCCCTTACATCATCTTTCAATCCGGTGATCTCGTTTTCGAATACATGTTTCAGTTCATCCAGCTCATCGGCGCTGGCGCCTACCAGGCGGTTCCACTTTTTCTTCAAAGATCCTGCAGTATCGGCGATCTTCTGGCGGGTTTCTGCCCCTGATGCAGGCGCCACCAGCAAACCGATGGCAACTCCTGCCAATACGCCCGTAAGCGTTCCAACCATGACTTTTTGCATACTCATAGCATTCATATTTAAGGATGAATAATATCGATAGGATTTTCAAGAATCCTGCCAGTTCGGGCGGGGGTATTAAAGGCACATTAAAGGTAGTGAAATAAAAATCCTTCCTGAACGTTTAACATTCACCTATTCCCCGAAAATTACCCTTTATGCAATTCACCGGCCAGGCCCTGCTGCGCTATTGGATTTTTGTCAGGTCCATCGGGACCAGGGCCGGTATGGAAGAATTTGAAAAAAGAAAACTGAGCCTTTTCAACCAGCTTAATATATTCGGGATGGCGGCCGGACTGATCCTGGGCATTGCCGGGCTTTTCAGTAAGGACCATCTCCCGCCGCTCACCTGGTATGTAGCCTTTTCGCCCGTAGCCATCGGTATTACCGTTCTCTGGCTGAATGATGAGGGTTATTATGAATTTTCCCGCCTCGTTTATTTTAGCTTATACCCATTCGTTACCTGCCTCGTTTACCTGGGAAGGGTAGATGTCGGCATCGAGCTGTTCTTCATCCTGTATGTAGTGATGTCGGTTTTCTTTTTGCAGCAGCTCATGAGCATCGTTTTTTCCTTCACGTGGTCGGCCAGTTGTTATGCACTGGCCACCGTGATGCCGCATAATTATTATTTCAGGCTCTCTTCCGTCAACTACTGGTTTTTCGTCTTCAACCAGGCATTGGCCCTGGGCTTTATTATTTATGCGCTCATCCTCATCAAAAAGGAGAACGGTGGTTACCAGTTCAGCCTGCTGGTGAAAAGCCGGGAACTGCACCGTCGCAACCTGGAGATCGAAAGACAGCGGCAGGAGATCGCCGAGAAAGCTTCCCTGCTCGAGCAACAGACCCGTGAGCTGATGGAATTGAACCAGGTCAAGAACAAATTGTTCTCCGTGATAGCGCACGACCTGAAAACACCCATGTACGCCCTGCGTACCCTCTTCCAGAATATGCAACAGCAACGGCTGTCGGCCAAAGAGATCAAGGAAATGCTGCCTGGCATTTCGAGCGAAATGAATTATATCACCAGCCTGATGGAAAACCTGCTGCAATGGTCGAAATCGCAGATGAGCAATGCATCACCAGAGCCGGAGGTGATCGACATCCAGTCCCTGATCAGTGATACACTGCAATTATTAAAGTTGCAGGCCTCCAACAAGAATATAGATCTCGAGCTGAAGCTTCAGCAGCCTATGTATTGTTATGCCGACCGGGAGATGATAAACCTGGTCCTGCGCAATCTTTTATCGAATGCCATCAAGTTCACGCCGTCGGCGGGCACTGTATGGGTCGGCGCCACAGAAAAGAAAAAGTTTGTGGAAGTTTTTGTACAGGATACGGGCATAGGCATTAGTGATGATAATATCCACCAGCTTTTCGGGGAAGTCTATTTCACGACCAGGGGTACCAATAGTGAAACAGGTACCGGGCTGGGATTGAAGCTCTGCAAAGAGTTCCTGGAAAAGAATGGCGGCCGGCTATCTGTACAGAGCGAGCCCGGCAAAGGCAGTGTATTTTCCTTTACCCTTCCCCGTTATACATTGCAGGTAAGAAGTATGAATTGATGGGCTGTTATTTGAATACCCTGTTGAAGAATGCCTGCATATCGTTCCAGGAAGCAGTATCTGCCGCGGGCTGATAAGCGATATGCAGATTGAATTTCTTCCCTACCTCTGTTGAATTGGGGTTGGTGAATGCATGGATGGCCCCGGGATATGATTTGAAAGTATAATCCGCCCCGATGGAATCCATTTGCTTCTTGAACCGGGCGATCTCTTCAGGTTTGATAAAGGTATCGTCGGCCCCATTGCAGACAAGCACTTTCGATTTGAGCAGGTCTTTTCGCGCAGGCGTTCCCACCAGGCTACCATGGAAACTCACCACTCCTTTCAGGTCGTCGCCCAACCGGGCCACATTCAGCACCATGGCCCCGCCGAAGCAATAACCGATGGCAGCTATCTTCCCGGTATCGGTAACGGGAAATTCCTTTATTTTCCGAATGCCTGCATCGACGCGGCTTTTGGCCATGGCAGGGTCTTTATAAAAAGGCAGCGAGTATTTCATGGCGTCGTCGGGATTGTCAGCCACTTTCCCATTGCCGAAGAAATCCAGGGCCAGGGCGATATAACCCAGCTTTGCCAGCTCGCGTGCCCGGTACCTCGAATAATCGTTCAGCCCCCACCATTCATGCACGACCAGTACGGCAGGGCGTTTGACGTTGCTGCCGGAATCGTAGGCAACAAAGCCGTTCAGGGTAACGCCATGATCATCATATGTGATGGCTTCTTCTTTGATGGCCAATGAAGCCGCTTTATTCTCCGGAGCAGGTTTTGTTTGGGAAGCATGATCATTGCAGGCTGCCAGGCAAATGCAAAGGACCATTACAGGTATCATCAGGCTGATATGTTTCATAGTTCGACAAAGTTTATACGTCATGAAGTTCGGAAAAAAAATCACGGCCTCCTTTCCTCCTTTGCCCCTTTTTCTCTTTGCTACGAATAATCCCCGAAATCTTTACCTTTGCGCCCTTATGACACAGGAACAAATCAAAGATATGAGGGACCGTGTAGTGGTCCTGAGGAGGTTTCTTTGACGTCGATAACAGACGTGATAAAGTAAACCAGGATAAGCAATTATCCTTATCGCCGGGCTTCTGGAACGATAACAAACGGGCTACCGATATTCTCAAGAACATCAAGCTGAACGAATACTGGATGAAACTGTATGAGCAGACCGAATCGGCCGTAGAGGACTTTGCCGTGCTCTTCGATTTCTGGAAAGCAGGCGAAGCTTCGGAAGAGGAGACCAGGGAAGCCTATCAGAAAGCTTTACAACAACTGGATGAAGCGGAGTTCAAGAGTACGCTCAACCAGCCTGAGGACGAATTGCCGGCTGTGCTGCAGATCAATAGCGGCGCAGGCGGCACTGAAAGCCAGGATTGGGCCGAAATGCTGGCCCGCATGTATCGCATGTATGGCGAAAAACAGGGCTGGTCCGTTACGGAGCTCGACTGGCAGGATGGGGACGGGGCCGGCATCAAAAGTGCTACCCTTCAATTCGATGGGCCTTTTTCCTACGGATTCCTGAAGGCCGAAAGCGGTGTGCACCGGCTGGTGCGCATTTCACCGTTCGACAGCAATGCCCGTCGTCATACCTCTTTTGCTTCCATATTTGTTTACCCCCTGGTAGACGACAGTATCGAAGTGGCAGTAAACCCGGCCGACCTGGAATGGGAGTTTTACCGCAGTGGTGGTAAGGGCGGACAGAATGTGAACAAGGTGGAAACGGCCGTGAGACTGAAACACCTGCCCAGCGGCATCATCGTGGAATGCCAGAAAGCGCGTACCCAGGGCGAGAACCGTGAAATGGCCCTGCAAATGCTGAAGAGCCGTTTGTATGAAGAAGAGCTGCGCAGGCGCGAAGAACTGAAGAACGCTACCAATGCCAGCAAGAAGAAGATAGAGTGGGGAAGCCAGATCAGGAGTTATGTTTTTCACCCCTATAAAATGATCAAAGACCACCGGACCGATTATGAAGTAGGCAACGTGCAGCCGGTCATGGACGGGGAACTGGATGGATTTATCAAAGCCTACCTCATGATGGAAAAGGAAGCGAGCACATAATTAAACCAATTGTTATGATACGCTTTGTCTTGTCATGTATTGTCTTGTCGATGTTGGCCTGCAACGATGCCGGTGAGCACAAAACTGCTGCCGGTACTACCGATTCCACCCGCCCCGCTGCCGTCAATACTGAAGTAAAAAAGCCGGCTGATACAGTTATTAACACTGATCCTTATGCGCTTACGCCGGAAGAAATGAAGGATGATTCAGTGTTCAGTGACGGGAGCCGCCCGACCGGATGGAGTGTTGCCGGCATCGATGGTCCTGTATCATTCAAAATGTTCCTCAAGCGGCTGCGTTACTGGGTGGCACAGGACATGAAAGACAGTGTAGTGGCTGTCATCGGGTTCCCGCTGCAAAATCCACGGGTGAAGACGGCACAGCAATTCCTCCCTGAATACGATACTTATATCAATACCAAAGTAAAAAATGCATTGAAAGCACAATCGCTCAGTCAACTCTTCCGCAATGTGAACGGTGTCATGATCGGCCGCGGAGAATTATGGTTGGGTGAAACCGAACACGGATACAGAATCATTGGGATCAATAATAAATAAAAGAACCAGCTATGAACCTTGGATATTTTTCATACCCTCTCCCGGCCAATGAGCCGGTATTGAACTATGCACCAGGCAGCCCTGAAAGGAAACGGTTGAAAGAAGTATTGGCGAACTTGAAAAAAGAAGAGCTCGATGCACCGATGTATATCGGCAGCAGGGAGGTAAGGACAGGTAAAAAAACAGCCATCAAACCGCCTCACGAAACAGGACATACGCTGGGGTATTTTCATAGCGGGGAAGAAAAGCATGTGAAAGAGGCCATCGACGCGGCCCTGGGAGCCAGGGAACATTGGGCGAATATGAGCTGGGAGAACAGGGCGAACATATTTCTGAAAGCAGCCGATCTGATCGCCACCAAATACCGCCCCTACATGAATGGCACTACCATGTTGGGGCAAAGTAAGAGCGCATACCAGGCGGAGATCGACAGCGCCTGCGAGATCATCGACTTCCTTCGCTTCAATGTACATTTTCTCAGTGAGATCTACCGCCAGCAGCCGATCAGCTCGCCGGGCATTCATAACAGGATGGAATACCGCCCGCTGGAAGGATTTGTACTGGCGGTGACCCCATTCAACTTTACAGCTATCGGCGGAAACCTCCCGACATCGGCTGCCATGTGCGGCAATGTAGTGGTATGGAAACCTGCCAATACACAGATATATTCAGCGCAGATGTTCATGCGGATACTGAAAGAAGCCGGCCTGCCCGATGGGGTGATCAACCTGATCTATGTTGATGGACCTACGCTGGGCAAAGTATGTTTCAGTCATCCGGATTTTGCAGGGGTACATTTTACCGGCTCTACCGGTGTATTCAACAGTATGTGGGAAACCATCGGGAAGAATATGCACCTGTACCGCTCGTATCCGCGTATTGTGGGTGAAACAGGGGGAAAGGACTTTGTGGTGGCGCATAAGAGCGCCGATCCCGATGTGCTGGTAGCGGCCTTGCTGAGGGGCGCATTCGAATTCCAGGGCCAAAAATGTTCTGCTGCTTCGAGGGCTTACATACCCTCCAATATAGCTGAAGAAGTGAAAAAGAAACTGGTGGCAGGCGTGAACAGTTTTAAAATGGGTAGTGTGGAAAACTTCACCAATTTCATCAATGCCGTGATCGATGAAAAAAGTTTCGACAAGATCAAGACCTATATCGACAACGCGAAAAACGACAAACAGGCAGCGATCTGGGTAGGAGGGAACTGCGACAAGGGCCAGGGGTATTTTATTCAGCCTACCGTCATCGAAGCCAAAGACCCGAACTATGTAACGATGTGCGAAGAGATCTTCGGGCCTGTGCTCACGGTATATATTTACGATGCGGAAAAATTCGAACAGACGCTGGAACTGGTCAATCACACTTCACCCTATGCGTTGACAGGCTCGATCATTGCGCAGGACAGGACAGCAGTGGAACTGGCAACGGCTAAACTGCGCCATGCAGCAGGTAATTTTTATATCAACGATAAACCCACGGGAGCAGTGGTTGGTCAGCAGCCATTCGGCGGTGCAAGGGCCAGTGGTACGAATGATAAAGCAGGTTCGATCCTGAATCTTTATCGCTGGCTCAGTGCAAGAACGATCAAGGAAACATTCAATCCACCTGTGGATTACCGTTATCCTTTCTTATCGGAAGCCTAAGAAGATAATTTATGCAAGAATAATCCTGAATGCAGGCCCTCACGTGAAAACGCTGATGCAGCCTGCATTTCTTATGATGAGATTTAACGAAACTTTTTGGATTTTATTGTACAGCGGATGTTCTATTTATCTTGATCCCTGAAAACCAGTAGACGCGTTCCCTGATTACATGGATTTTTGATCGGCAAAATAAAATTCCCGTCCGATCGTTGTGGTTTGTGACCCATTGAGACTATCTTTGACGAAAATCAGTGCTGGCGCTGGTTTTAAGCTCTTTGAATTTTTTGTATCTGAAGCGTATCGCATACATATCACATTAATTATTTGAGGTGGAGTATTGTTTCTTTGGAAAACGTGCAATATGTTTGCCACCGAAACTTAATAACCCTAAAAAAATGTAACTTATGAAAAAGGTTTTCCTTTTTATGGTATGCGCAGCTTCTCTTGGTACAGCTTCAGCCCAAAATCTCAAATATGGTATTAAAGCTGGTGCCAACTTCGCCAACATCACTGGTGATGTGCAAGGTGCAAAAACAAAAGTTGACTTCAATGCCGGTGCTTTTGTTAAATTCCATTTGACTGAAGCGATCAGCCTGCAACCTGAATTGTATTACTCCGGTCAGGGCGCTAAATCTGATAATCCTGGTGAAAAAGGAAAGATCAACCTGGGATATCTGAACCTCCCGGTACTTTTCCAGTACAATGTTAAAGGTGGATTCTTTGCTGAAACAGGTCCCCAGATTGGCTTCCTGCTGAGCGCTAAAGCAAAACCCGATGGCGGTGGCAGTGTGGACATCAAAGATGCTTTCAAAAAGACCGATTTCGATTGGGCTTTTGGTGTAGGTTACCTGACCCCAATGAACCTTGGGATCAATGCCCGTTATAACCTCGGCCTCGGTAATATCGTTGATGGCAGTGGAGACGGCAAAGCACACAACAGCGTAATTCAGGTTGGTGTGTTCTATGCATTTGGTGGTAAATAAATATCACTTAGAAATAGAATAGTATTGGTGAAAGCTGTTGACTGCTGGTCAACAGCTTTTGCTTTTAAGTTCTTTCCTTTAATAATCGGGTACGGATCATCCTGTCGGGGCGCCGTTTATAAATATCACACGAACGTGGTATTTTCGTTAAACGATTTTCGACTAAATTCGCGCCCGACTTAATTAATAACCATAAACACGAAATGAAAATGAAGAAGGTAATTCTGTTGTTAGTAAGCGTTGTTTCAATCGCCGTTGCACAGGCACAGGTGCAATACGGTGTAAAAGGTGGTTTCAATATTTCAAATATTGGCGGGTCCGATGTTAGCAATAACAAAGCGAGGATCCTCTACCACCTGGGTGTTTTTGCAGACGCTGGCGTTGCTGATCATATCAGCATCCGTCCGGAATTGTATTATTCCGCACAGGGAGCAAAGTTCACAAGGACTGGTGACGACCTGAAATACAACCTTGGCTACCTGAACCTGCCTGTACTGGTCAAATACAATTTCTCCTCCGGTTTCTATGGAGCTGTTGGTCCCCAGTTGGGCTTCCTCCTGAGCGCCAAAGCCAAAGTAGGCAGCAACAAAGAGAACATCAAGAACGACTTGAAAAAGGTCGACTTCGCCTGGGTATTCGGTATCGGTTACCAACCACATGGCAGCAAATTCGGTGTTGACGGCCGGTTCAACCTGGGCCTCAGCAAACTGCCGGAAAGTGGCGGTAAAGCCTTCAACCGTGTGATCCAGTTAGGCATATTCTATGTGCTTGGAAGCACCGGCAAATAAATTTGATCGATCATTCGATACGAAAACCACCGCCATTCGCGGTGGTTTCTTATTTTTATGAAAATATTCCTGCTTGAAAACGGTATTGAACGAACAGCAACTGAGCATCACCATCAAAAGATTGAGCCACCAGATCCTGGAAAACCATACCAACCTGGAGAACACAGTATTGATCGGCATTCAGCCCCGCGGTGTATTCGTATCGGATAAGGTAGTGGAGGAGGTCAGGCGCCTGGTGTTACCGGGCACTGTTCAATACGGCAAGCTCGACATCACATTCTACCGCGATGATGTACGCAGGGAACTGCATGTGCCCAATCATACCGATATCCCTTTCAGCATCGAGAACAAGAATGTAGTACTGATCGATGATGTATTGTATACCGGCCGCACCATCCGCGCAGCGCTCGATGCCCTCCTCGATTTCGGTCGCCCCGCAAAAGTGGAGCTCTGCATCCTGATCGACAGAAGGTTCAGCAGGCAGCTTCCCATCCAGGCCGATTATGTAGGCAAATCCATCGATTCCATCATATCGCAGAAAGTAAAAGTATTCTGGAAGGAAAAGGATGGGAAAGATGAAGTGGGCTTATTGTAAGGTGGTTTGTTTCACTTTTTCCCCTAACTTCGCTGCCTGAAATGCAACTTTCAGTAAAACATCTGCTCGGTATCAGGGACCTTACCGGTCAGGATATCCAGCTAATATTAGATACTGCCACGGAATTCAAGGAGGTTTTACAACGTCCCATCAAAAAGGTACCTTCCTTGCGCGATGTCACTATTGTCAATTTATTTTACGAAAATTCCACCCGCACCAGGATATCTTTCGAGCTTGCCGAAAAAAGGCTGAGCGCCGATACCATCAACTTCACGGCCAGCGGTTCCTCCGTATCGAAAGGAGAGACCCTGCTCGATACCGTGAACAATATCCTCTCGATGAAAGTGGATATGGTGGTGATGCGCCACAGCGCCAGCGGCGCCCCGCATTTTCTGGCAAAGCATATCCCTGCGGCTATCATCAATGCAGGCGATGGTATCAACGAACATCCTACACAAGGATTGCTCGATGCTTTTTCGATGCGGGAGAAACTGGGCAGGCTGGAAGGGCTGAAAGTGGCCATCATCGGGGATATCATGCACTCCCGTGTGGCCATGAGCAATATCTATCTCCTCAAAAAAATGGGCGCAGAAGTGATGGTGGCCGGCCCACCCACCCTGATCCCCAAATATATCCGCGAAGCATTCGATGTGCGCGTGGAATACAACCTCCGCAAAGCCCTGGAATGGTGCGATGTGGCGAATGTGCTGCGTATTCAGCTGGAAAGACAGAACCAGGTGCTCTTCTCCTCTCTCCGTGAATACAGCCTGGCTTATGGCATCAATAAACAACTGCTCGACAGCCTGCCAAAAGAAATAGTGATCATGCACCCCGGCCCGATCAACAGGGGCGTGGAGTTGGACAGCGATGCGGCCGACAGCAGACAGTCCATTATCCTGCAACAGGTAGAGAATGGTGTGGCCGTACGCATGGCCGCATTATATTTGCTCTCCGGAGGAAGAGGGATCAGTGCATAGCCCAATTCACTTTCAATGATTCCACATGCAAAGAATAGCACTATTTCCCGGTACTTTTGACCCGATCACGATCGGCCACCTCGATATTATCAACCGGGCATTGCCATTGTTCGATAAACTGGTCATCGGCATCGGCCGCAACATCAACAAAGTGCCTATGTTCTCGGAAGAACAACGGGTGAACTGGATACGTGAGATCTATCGCGATACCCCCCAGGTCAGCGCCGTAGTGTACGAAGGGCTTACCGTGAACTGCTGCCAGCTCGTTGGCGCCAATTTTATTTTGCGTGGTATCCGTTACGTGAACGATTTTGAATACGAAAAGGCGATCGCAGATATGAACCGCAGCCTCGACCATAATATTGAAACGGTATTTCTCACCTGCCTGCCGCAATACACCTCTGTTGCGTCTACCCTGGTGCGCGATGTGTTGCGCAATGGTGGCGATGTAACCCAGTTCCTCCCTGAAGTGGTGGCCAAAAGCCTTCAAAAATGATCTGGTTCCGGAAAAACCTTACAGTACATGAACTTCATTCCCTCGGACATGGGACCATGGCATCGCATGTAGGTATCGAGTTTACCGAATTGGGTGATAATTATCTCAAAGCCCGGATGCCGGTAGATCAACGCACCCGCCAGCCTTATGGCCTGCTCCATGGCGGCGCTTCCTGCGTGCTGGCTGAAACGATCGGCAGTATCGGATCTGCCCTGGTCATCGATACGGAAAAATTCATCTGCGTGGGACTGGAGATCAATGCCAATCATATCCGCAGCGCACGCGAAGGATATGTAACGGGTATAGCCACGCCGCTTCACCTCGGGTCAGGAACACATGTTTGGGATATAAAGATCTATGATGAAGGGGAGAAACTGGTATGTGTGAGCAGGCTGACGGTAGCGATATTGCCAAAGCGGTAAAAAGGGAAGGAAAGAAGGAAGGATCAGCCGTGATTCTGCTGGGTATGAAGAACGTCGATGATGGACGGGTAAGTATTGGCAAGATATTTTTTCAGGTTGGCAGGATGGGCCCACTCGATCTCTGTGATCTGCTCGGAAGACTGGGGGATGAGGGGTTGGTCACCGGGTGCAGTAAGATGATACCAATGTGTTTCTTTCAGGATATGGTGCCCGCTTTCATCGTAGGTATGCCAGGTATTGAGCAGGTGCTTATTCAACAATACTTTTTTCAGTCCTGTTTCCTCCTGCACCTCGCGGATGGCGCAGGTTTCCAGTGATTCGCCCGGGTCGAGCTTGCCTTTGGGCAGGTCCCACTTCCCGCGGCGTTTCATGAAGAGGATATCCCCTGCATCGTTGAAGACCAATCCACCAGCCGCTTTCACCAGCAGGAATTTCTTCCAGAATGCTTTTCGCAGCTCGTCCAGGTCGGCATGATAAAAGATCCCTGCATGGACTTTCGGCAGCTTCATTTCATGGATCATCGATTTGATACCGGGAGTGGAGAACTCATCGATAAAGACCGCATCATCGTGGTGAACATAGGGAGAGATCTCGTCATTGATGGCGTCGGTGAGAAAGAGTGGTTTGTCGTTAAAGTAGATCTTGATGTGCATAACTAATTTTCAATTTTCTCCTCCCATCATTCAATTTCGCCACCATATAAAATCATACTATGAGCTCCAACGAAAAAGCAGTTGCGGAAAAGTTATTACAAATTAATGCTATTAAATTAAATCCGGAACAACCTTTTACCTGGGCGTCCGGGTGGAAGAGCCCTATCTATTGTGATAACCGGAAGGTCCTGTCTTTTCCCTATGTGCGTGAATTCGTGAAATCGGAGATGTGCAATGTGATCTTCGAGCAGTTCCCCGATGCAGCGCTGCTGGCAGGCGTGGCCACAGCCGGCATTGCCTGGGGAGCGATGGCCGCCGACCAGCTGAAGCTACCTTATATATATGTGCGGCCCAAGCCTAAAGAGCATGGACTGGGCAAACAGATAGAGGGATATTACAGTGCCGGGCAGAAAGTGGTGGTGATCGAAGACCTGGTATCTACCGGGAAGAGCAGCCTGCAGGTGGTGGATGTATTGAAGGAAGCCGGGCTGGATGTGACCGGTATGGTATCCATTTTTACCTATGGTTTCCCGGTGGCTGCCGCAGCCTTTGAGAAGGCAGGCCTGGCATACCGTTCGCTCACCAGCTATCCTACCCTGATCGAACTGGCCATCGAGAAAGGGCTGGTATCGAAGGAACAGGAGGGAATTTTGTTAAAATGGCGGGAGGACCCTGGCAACTGGAAAGGGAATTGAGTACATTTGGCTAAAACATAGCCTGTATGAAGAAATTACTCCTGCTGGCCGTGGCGGTAACAGGGATTGTTACGCTGGGCTTCGGGCAAGTTAAAAAAGGGATCCAGAACGTGACCATCAAAACGCCTACCGTTCAATGTGAAAGTTGCAAAAAAAGGATCGAGGAATTCCTTAAACGCGATGAAGGTATCACCAAAGTGAATGTGGATTTCAAGAAGAAAATAACCAAGGTAACTTTTGTCGCCGAGCGCACTAACCTCGAAAATGTGAAGGCCGCCATTGCGAATGCCGGGTATGATGCCGATGATGTAACAGCCGATCCGGAGGCATATAAAAGGTTGCCGAAATGCTGTAAAAAACCGGAGGACGGTGGAGGGCATCAATAATTTTTTTGCCCAAAAAAGATGGATTTTCTTATTGCCGTTTTTTAAGCAGGGATTAATTTCCTGGATCTCTCCGGCGAAGAAAAAATAAATAAACAGGGGCCGCCCCGAAA
>JAFIGX010000011.1 GCA_017849455.1 Pseudobacter sp. | reverse complement strand
GCTCCTCCGCACCCGCGGAGATGGACCGGCTAGAGCGCGCGCCGGATCACGGCGGATTGCGGCTCCTCCGCACCCGCGGAGATGGACCTTGATGTTAGTGGGACTGTCCAGGTCCTTGATCGTCTCCTCCGTAATCCTTTAATTATGTCAGACGAATTAAATAAGATCAAAGATCAGGCACAGGATGCCATGGACAGAGCTATCAGTCACCTGGAAGCGGAACTGATCAAAGTGCGCGCTGGAAAAGCCAATCCTAACCTGGTAGACGGCATCGTGGTCGATTATTATGGCACACCTACTCCCATCAATCAGGTAGGCAATGTAACCGTGACCGATGCCCGTACACTAGCCATTCAACCCTGGGAAAAAAATATGTTGCAGCCTATCGAACGGGCCATCATTGCGGCCAATATCGGCATCACACCCCAGAACGATGGTACCATGATCCGCCTCTTCCTTCCTCCATTGACGGAAGAGCGCAGAAAGGAATTGGTGAAAAGAGCACACAATGAAGGCGAGCAATCCAAAGTGGCCATCCGCAATATCCGCCGGGATGCGATGGAACAGGTAAAAAAATTGCAGAAGAACGGTCTCAGTGAAGATATCAGCAAAGATGCCGAAAAGAATATCCAGGAGTTGACCGATAAATACATCTTATTGGTAGATAAACATTTTGCGGCCAAGGAGAAGGAGATCATGACGGTGTAGGGCCGGAGAATGAAGAGGACCCGCATTCAAATTTCAATCTATGGCCAATATTAAGCTCTCTGCCATCAGTACCAGGGCGCCGAAGGATTTCGACAAACAGGAAACCAAAGAAAAACTTCTATCCATACTCGAAAAGCTCGACGCACTGCAGAACCTGCTGTATGCGGAATCGAAGCATTCCATTCTTGTAGTGATCCAGGGTATGGATGCCAGTGGGAAGGACGGCACTATCCGGAATGTATTCGGGAAACTGAACCCGCAGGGCGTAAAGGTAAAATCATTCAAAGTGCCGACGGCCGAAGAGCTTAGCCATGATTTTCTCTGGCGGGTACATGCGGCAGCGCCGGCAAAGGGAGAGATCCAAATATTCAACCGTTCCCATTACGAAGACATCCTGGTTACCCGCGTGCATAATATGATCGATGATGATATGGCGAGGAAACGGATGAAAGCGATCAACCAGTTCGAGCAATTACTGAAAGAGCATAACAATACTAAAATACTTAAATTCTATCTCCACGTTTCGCCGGAAGAGCAGCAGGAAAGGTTGAAGGAGCGCATTGAAGATCCTGCCAAGCAATGGAAATACAATGAAAATGATTTCAGGGAAGCAAAGCTTTGGGATGAATACATGAAAGTGTATGAGGATTGCTTCGAGTATTGTAACGATATTCCGTGGACGATCGTGCCGGCCGATCAGAACTGGTACAAGGAATACGTCATCGCATCCACCCTTCTGGATACCCTGAAGGGCCTGGATATGAAATTCCCGGGATTGAAAAAGGAAGTTTCGCCAAAGCTTTGATAATTCGGCACATCCTGTGGAAATCATTTGATGGCCGGTTCTTATATATTATCTAAGTTTATGATGGTTTTTATTTCCTCATACTAAAAACTAACCACCATGGGAATGCTCAAGGATTTCAAAGATTTCGCACTCAAAGGAAATGTTGTCGATCTGGCCATAGCCGTTATCATAGGCGGCGCATTCGGCGCTATCGTTTCTTCACTGGTCGATGATGTGATCACCCCCTTGCTGTTAACCCCTGCTCTCAAAGCAGCCAATGCCCAGGACCTCGATAAGCTGGCCTGGGGTGCAGTGAAATATGGGAAATTCCTCGCAGCCATCATCAAATTCATCATCATAGCCTGGATACTGTTCCTGCTCATAAAAGGCATGAAAGCTTTTGAAAAGAAAAAAATAGCTACACCACCTCCCCCAACACCTACCGAGCAATTGCTTGCAGAAATTCGTGATGAGCTGAAGAAACAAAGATAAACATAGCTGTAACCGTTATCTTTGCGGGCTGCCGGCATAGTCCGGCATGCTTGATTACTAACTATTAAATACCTACTATGCGAAAACTATTGCTCTTTTCAGCATTCAGTGTGTCCTTCATGGCAGCCATGGCCCAACAGGGTAACCTGAAAGATATCCAGGCCAAGGCCGAATCGAAGATCCCGCAAGATACTGCGCACAAATCAGGATGGAAAAGAGGAGGTATCTTCTCGCTGAATGTTGGCCAGGGTAGCAGTCATAACTGGGCGGCCGGTGCAGAAAAGTTCTCATTTTCCACTGCTGCAGGGTTGAACCTCTTTGCCAATTACCGCCAGGGAAAGTTCAGTTGGAACAATACTCTCGACCTGGGCTATGCAGTGGTCAATACAACGTCGCTGGGTAACCGCAAAACAGATGATAAGATCGATTTTTATAGCAAGCTCGGGCATGATCTCACTGACAAGCTCAGTCTTGCCGGTGTTGTCAACCTGCGCACCCAGTTCACCGACGGGTTCGACTATCAATACCTCGGTAAGTACCAGCGTAGAACATCCTCTTTCTTTTCACCGGCCTACCTGATCGTGGCGCCCGGTATCGACTGGCATCCGGTGAATTACTTCAGCATCTTCTTTTCACCGGCTTCTGCCAGAATGGTCTTCACATTGGACCCCTACAGCTATTATTTCACTGACGGCATCATTCCTGCTGCTGATGGCGGTGGCTTCGAAGCACCCCTCTCTACGTATTACGGGGTAGATCCCGCCCGGAAAGTACGTGCCGAGATCGGTGGCTTCCTCTCGGCCAATTTCAATAAGGAAGTGTTCAAGAATGTAGTCTATAAAAGCCGTCTCGACCTCTACTCCAATTACCTGTCCACTTACCGGTTTACGCCCATCGGGCCCCGTCAGGTATCGATCGAGAAGATCAAAGCCAAACCGCAGAACGTAGACGTGTTCTGGACCAACCTGGTTTCCATGAAAGTAAATAAGTTCCTGAATGTTACATATAATCTGGACCTGATATACGATGATGATGTGCGCCAGTTCGGGGACGATAAAAAATCGGCTGCCGCCCAGATCAGGTCATTGCTGGGTGTGGGTTTTTCGGCCAAATTCTAACCATGATATTTCATACATTTGCCCTCCTCCCCGTACCGGAAGGAGGGCATTGTTTTATTAGCAGATCAACAAAACTATCATTTTGAACCAATCTACGTACCAGATAAAATTACCCCAGTTCGAAGGCCCTTTCGACCTCCTTTTGTTCTTCATTGAAAGGGATGAACTGGACATTTATAATATTCCCATCACGAATATCATCAGGGATTTCCTCGATTATATCCACCAGCAGGAACAACTGAATATCGAGCTTTCGAGCGAATTCATCCTATTCGTTTCCACCCTGATGCGTATCAAGGCCAGGATGTTGTTGCCACGCAAGGAACTGGATGCACAAGGCAACGAGATCGATCCCCGCCAGGAACTGATCGATAAGATCCTTGAATACAAAAGATACAAAGAAGCATCGGCACAGATGGCCGAAATGGAAGCCATGCGGATGCTGATGGTGCGCAGGGGCAATTTGCAGAAAGACCTTTCGCAGATCGGGGAAGATGCCGGAGAAGGCACCGAGATCCAGACCATCACACTTTTCAAGCTCATGAAGACCTTCGAGCGGGTGATGAAGAAACTGGAACAGCGCAACCTCAAACCTGTTCATACGGTCGTTCGCTATAATTATTCCATGGAAGAGAGCCGTGAGTATGTGGTGGAGACGGTGCGTAAAGAAAAGGTGATGTCTTTCGAGAAGATCTTCGATGTTTGTGAGAACAGGATACACGCCATCTTTCTTTTTCTCTCCATGCTGGAGCTGGTGCAGATGAAATATGTGACCATTATGGTTGGGGAAGGCCGCAACAATTTCATCGTGGAATTCAATGAGGACCGTGAGGACGATGGAATGGGATATAATGGCGAGATCAAATTACCCGAAGACCTCAGTTGATACTCTTTATTCGAAGATCGATAACAGTACCGGCTTCGACGATACTGGTGAGAAAAAACCAAGAATTATTCGATCAGCCCTGCACTTTAACTTTTTCCTTCATCAGCTCGCGGACAGCAGTTGCAATGCCGATGGCATCATAACCGCATTCGCGGTGCAGCTCTTTGGGTGAGCCATGTTCTATGATATGGTCGGGGATACCGAGGACCTTTACTTCTGCAGTATAGTGATGCTGCGCCATGAATTCCAGGACGGCGCTGCCGAATCCTCCCACTACGGTTCCGTCTTCCACGGTAACGATCTTATTGAATTTTGCGAATACTTCGTGGAGCAATGCTTCATCGAGAGGCTTCACGAAACGCATATCGAAATGAGCAGGGTTCAATCCTTCCGTACGCAGCTCACGGATAGCGGCGGTGGCGAAATTGCCGGGATGGCCCAGGCTGAGGATGGCCACCTCTTCTCCGTCTTTCAGTTTCCTGCCGGTCCCCACTTTGATGGCTTCGAAAGGTGTTCTCCATTCCGGCAAAACGCCTTCACCGCGTGGATAGCGGATGGAGAAAGGATTTTCGTTCGTTTCCAGTTGCGCGGTGTACATGAGATTGCGTAGTTCGCTCTCATTCATCGGCGCGCTGACGATCATATTGGGGATGCAGCGGAAATAGGCAATATCATAAGCGCCGTGGTGGGTGGGGCCATCTTCGCCTACCAGTCCACCCCTGTCGAGACAAAAAATGACCGGCAGTTTCTGAATGGCCACATCGTGGATCACCTGGTCATAAGCACGCTGCATGAAAGTGGAGTAGATATTGCAGAACACACGCATGCCCTGGGTGGCCATACCGGCGCTCAGGGTAACGGCATGTTGTTCGCAGATGCCCACATCGAAGGCCCTGTCGGGCATTTTATCCATCATGAATTTGAGTGAAGAACCGGAGGGCATGGCGGGAGTGATGCCGAAGATCCTGTCGTTCTGCTCTGCCAGCTCGATGATGGTATGGCCGAATACATCCTGGTATTTGGGAGGTTGTGGCCTGTCGAAGCTTTTCTTATAGATCTCACCGGTGATCTTATCGAACAGTCCGGGTGCATGCCAGCGGGTCTGATCTTTTTCAGCCAGTGAATAGCCCTTTCCTTTTACAGTGACTACATGTAATAATTTGGGGCCGGGAATATTCTTGAGATCGTGCAAAGTATCTACGAGCTTGGTAATATTATGCCCGTCGATAGGTCCGAAATAGCGCAGCTTCAGGGCCTCGAACAAATTGCTGCTTTTATTGATGAAGCCTTTGATACTATGTTCGAGCTTGCTGGCCATTTCCCTTGAGAACCTCTTGCCTACCGGGAGTTTGCCGAGCGCTTTCCAGATATCGTCCTTGAATTTATTGTAGGTATGCGAAGTGGAAATATCGGTGAGATATTCTTTCAGGGCGCCTACATTGGGATCGATGCTCATGCAATTATCGTTCAGGATAATGAGCATGTCGGCATCGGCCACACCGGCATGGTTCATCCCTTCAAAGGCAAGACCGGCCGTTAGCGCTCCATCACCGATCACTGCTACGGATTTCCTGTTCTCCCCTTTATATTTCGCAGCCATAGCCATGCCGAGCGCTGCTGAAATGGAAGTGGAAGAATGGCCTACGCCAAAAGTATCGTATTCGCTTTCGCTGCGTTTGGGGAAACCACTGAGGCCATGATATTTCCGGTTGGTGCTGAAATCATCGCGCCGGCCGGTAAGGATCTTATGGCCATAAGCCTGGTGGCCTACATCCCACACCAACTGATCGTAAGGAGTATTGTAAATATAATGAAGGGCTACAGTTAACTCTACCACACCCAGGCTGGCGCCGAAATGACCGCCATGCACGCTCACCACATCGATGATGTATTGGCGCAATTCATCGCATACCTGATGCAACTGTTCCCGGCTCAACTGTTTGAGGTCGGCCGGGGAATTGATCGTGCTCAGTAACGGGCCCGGGGTGATATTCATTCGCGGATAATTTGGGCCAAAAATACTATTTTAATACGGTATGCCCTCTTTTTGCCGGTTCAGTGGGTTTTTAGGGAATTTACCGGCTTTCATGTTTACAAAAAACCTACATTGAGGTGCCGATAAGGTATTTATTGAACCATATATCCCAAATACAGGAGGCAGTCTGGTCAAATGTATAGATTTGCCTTGTTCCAACTAGATCATGCTTAAAAAGATACCATATTACTGGCTATGCCAGATCCTGGGCTGGAGTGCTTTTATCCTGGTATATATCTTCTTTTATCTTTCGCTCCGTACCCGGGAAACCCCTCATTTTTATGAAGTGTTGTTCATCGAAGCCCTGGTAGGTTTCTTTGTGACACATGTGATGCGGATGTTCATCCTGCGTTTCAAATTCGTGGAAAAACCGATCAATGAGCAGGGTTTCTACATCTTTTTCATCTCATTTGTTTTTGCATTGATCTATGCCGCTATTGGGGCCTCCCTGGAACAGTACCTGCAATTCGAGGCCGACCGCCAGAAGAACATTGCGCTGATCAATAAGATCCTGCGTGCGTCCCTGGGCTGTTTCACCTTTATACTCATTTGGAACCTGATCTATTTTGCCTATCATTATATCATCAGGACCAGGCAGGCGCAATTCGACAGGGTGCGGCTCGAATCGCTGGTAAAAGAACTGGAACTGAAGACCATCAAATCGCATATCAACCCGCACTTCATCTTCAATGCCCTCAACAGTATACGGGCGCTGATAGACGAAAACCCGAACCGCGCCCGGAATGCTATTACGGAACTGAGCAATATCCTCCGGAGCAGTATGCAGGCAGAAAAAGTGGAGACAGTGCCCTTTGAAAAAGAATTGAGCATTGTCAAAGATTACCTGGCCCTGGAATTCATCCGGTTCGAAGACCGCCTGAAAGTAGAATACCAGGTGGATGAGGATACGCTCGATCAGCCGGTGCCGCCTATGATGCTGCAAACGCTGGTGGAAAATGCCATCAAGCATGGGATCGGTAAGCAGATCAGTGGAGGGATCGTGAAAGTGATCTCCGATTTCAGGAACAACTACCATGAGCTGATCGTTCAGAATACGGGTTATCTCAACGGGCATATCAACGGTGATGGATTTGGCCTATCAAGCACTAAGAACCGCCTACAGTTATTATTTGGCGAAAAAGCTAACTTTGAGATCAGGCAGGTAGACAATGGCCTGGTGGAAGCGAGGATATTGATACCTGTTGAAATAAAATAAACGCGCTATGATCAGAGCCATAATCATCGATGACGAAAGGCTGGCGAGAAATGAACTCAAGAAATTATTGATGGAATTCCCCGAAATCGAAGTAGTGGCGGAAGCCGCCAATTCGGGAGAGGGCATTGAAAAGATCGAGAACATCAATCCCGATCTCGTTTTCCTCGATATACAGATGCCCGGAAAGACCGGGTTCGATATGTTGGCAGAGCTTGACCGCATTCCTAATGTGATCTTCACTACGGCTTACGATGAATACGCCCTGAAAGCGTTTGAAGTGAATGCCCTCGATTATCTCCTCAAACCGGTAGAGCCGAAACGCCTGGCAGACGCCATCCAGAAATTACACCTGCATGAAGACAGGGACCCCAACCCTGTTAGTCCGGCGAACGTAAATTCCTCCGTTCTTAGTGAGAATGACCAGGTCTTCGTGAAAGACGGGGAGCGCTGCTGGTTCGTGAAGCTTTCCGATATCCGCTTATTCGAGAGCGTTGGTAACTATGCCAAAGTATATTTCGGCCCCAACAAGCCGCTCATCCTGAAATCGCTGAATGCGCTGGAAGAAAGGCTCGATGAAAAAACTTTTTTCAGGGCCAATCGCAAGCACATCGTGAACCTGCGCCTGATCGACAAGATAGAGCCCTATTTCAATGGTGGTCTTTTGCTCGAACTCAAAGGTGGGGAAAAGATCGAGGTCAGTCGCAGGCAAACCGTGAAGTTCAAAGAAATGATGAGCCTGTAAGCCGTAGCCGGCAGTTATCAGTTGGCATTTTTCAGTTGAATACATTTTCTCCAAACCCATATTTAGTCTCATGCAGAAAAAGATAATTCTATTTGCTGGTTTGTTCCTTGCCGGGCAGGCTGGTTTTTCCCAATCCATCGATCAGGTCATCAATGCTAAGGAAGTAGAGCGAATCGAGAGAACGCTCTCGTCGGATGACATGCAGGGTCGCCGCACGTTCACTCCCGGGATCGACAAGGCCGCCGACTTCATTGCCGCCGAATTTGCGAAGGCCGGCATCAAGCCGTTGAAAGGCGATTCTTATTTCCAGGACTTTACCATGCTGAAAACAAAATTCGTTTCAGCCAAAGGCGAGCTGAATGGCAAACCTGTATTGGAAAGGAACATTGTTGCGCTGACCTCCAAACCGGAACTGGCCATCACGCATGCATCCGGCTATGAAAAAGCGAACATCGGGCCCAATGATAACCTGTATGAGCAGGTGATGAAAATGCTGGACACCAAAAGGAATTATTTCGTGACCGTGGATACAAGTTTCATGAGGATGTTCAACAGCCTGAAACGTTTTCGCCAGCAATCATTCCCTTCTGATGCCAATATCGTGCTGGTGCTTACGAATGAATCTCCTTCTTCCTACAGTGTGGAATTCAAGCAGGAAGTGACAACCGCGCCGCTGAAAAATGTAGTGGGCGTACTGCCTGGGAAAAAGAAAAAAGATGAATATGTGATCTTCTCGGGGCACTATGATCACCTGGGTATTGGCAAACCCAATGCTGCCGGGGATTCTATCTATAATGGTGCTAATGACGATGCTGCAGGGACTACGGCCGTGATCATGCTGGCGAATTATTTTGCGAAGCAGAACAACAATGAACGAACGCTGGTCTTTGCTGCTTTCACGGCAGAAGAGCTGGGCGGGTTCGGGTCGCAATATTTTTCGAAGCAGTTCAATCCGGAAAAGGTCATGGCGATGTTCAACATCGAAATGATCGGTACCGAAAGCAAGTGGGGTACCAATTCTGCATACATTACGGGTTATGAAAGAACAGACATGGGGAAGATACTGGAAAAGAACCTGGAAGGCAGTCAGTTCAAATTCTACCCTGATCCATATCCTGATCAGCAATTATTCTACCGGTCGGACAATGCCACACTGGCCCGTCAGGGAGTACCTGCCCATACCATCTCCACTTCCAAAATGGACAGTGAGAAATATTATCATACACAGGAAGATGAGATCGGAACACTGGATATGAAGAATATGGCGGAGATCATCAAGGCGATAGCGATCAGCTCGAAGTCGATCGTAGCGGGAAAGGATACGCCGTCGAGGGTGGATACGAGCCAGTTGAGATAGGGGAACAGTTGAAAGCTGAAAACAAATTCATTAAAATGTTGCCATTTTGGTAACATTTTTTTTTATAATTTGAATACGAATTCAAAATCGTTTTAATGTGTGGTTCGGTACACATAAACAATATGATTCGATAGATGCAAAGAAAGTAGGCTATGTTAAGACCAATAAAAAATAAGAAGCAATACGAAAGCGCGCTAGCCAGAGTATATGCCCTCATGCAAAAAGACATCAAACCGGATTCAAAAGAATCCGATGAATTGGAAATCCTGTCTATTCTTGTAAAAGAATATGAGAATGTGCATTATCCTGTTCCAAAGCCTAATCCCCTGGAGGCAATTAAATTCAGGCTGGAACAGTTGAATATGTCTGAATCGGAGCTTTCAGTGATTTTAGGGTTTCGGTCCCGAAAATCAGAAATACTGACAGGGAAGAGAAAATTGAATTTGTCAATGATCCGGAAACTGCATGAGACACTGCATATTCCGGCTGAGGTGCTTATTCAGACGTATTGAATTGTTATGACTGATAGAATCTGCTATTATTTTCTTAAACCTTGCAGTTTTTCCAGGCGCCTGATCCGATTATGTATGATTGGATGAGAAGAACGGGTAACAATAAAAAAACGGCTAACAGGTTGAGGAGGGCAATCCTGAGCGAGTTTTAATAGTACCTGTTTTAGTTCCAGGCCAAAACCCAGTTTTTGAGCAAAGGCATCCTGCCGGTATTCTGTGTAACGGGAGTTTAGAAACCAGAAAAACCGGAATACTGGATTTAGAAGCCGCATAAACAGTAGAAAACCAAGAATAGTTGCAACGTAAATAAAGACCAGGGCCTTCATAAGGACGATAAACAACATGAGGATCCCGATAATGATCACCAGCGTCCCTAATATTATGGAAGTTCTTACTCCCCAACTGAATACCCGAACTACAATCCCAGGCAGCAGATTGGCCAAATAAAATGCCAGCCCTGCCATACAATCCCTGGTCCTCAAATGCCCCATCTCATGCGCCAGTAATGCACTAAGTTCGTCATCCGTCAACATCTTCATAAAGCCTTTTGATATAACAATTGTATGATGGCCGATTGCAAAAGCTTCGGGGTTCATATTCTCCGTAATACGAAATCGGTAGTGCTTTTTGTCTTTCGCCCTTCTTTGAATTTCATAAAGACTTAATACCAGTCGCTGTTCCTCTTCCAGAATGGGCTTCCTGAGTTGCATAAAAAAGAGCAAGATGTCCGTCAACCAATACACTGCTGAGAAGCATAGCACCAGCCATCCGGCTATGATGGAAAAAACGACCCAATCCCTGACATCATGCGATCCGAGGCAGAACAATTGCCAAACCAACGCAAGGGCACTTATAGTCAGAAAACCATAAAGGATGACCAGTAAAAATTGAATATACCTGCTCATAGGAAATAAAGATCCTTCGACTTTCGCCTGTGTTATGTTTTCTAACTAATTTCGGTAAAAGCCACGTAATAACATTATTTAATAATTTTCAATGAGCTGATTCTTTCCGGATTTAGGTGTTTACCCTGACTTCAAACCGGATTGCTAGGTGCTGGTGAATACACATTCTCAACCATTAAACCATCTATAAATGAAGCGTAACTCTTTTATAAGATCCTGCCTGGCAGCCGGGGCCTTCCTGGTTACTCCATTTGCTACCATCGCAAAGAGTAGCCACCGCGATAGAATGGATAAGGGCCTGAAGATCGACGCGGGGAAAGACAGGTTCGGCAAACCCATTTCTCTTTTCGAAGGAGACACCTTCTACACCAAAATTTCCACTAAAGACACAGAAGGCGATATCTATCTATTCGAATCCACGCGCATAAAAGAAGGCGGCCCTTCTTATCACTTACACTTCGATCAGGACGAATACTGGTATATCCTCAAAGGAGAATTCTTATTCAAAGTGGGTGAAGAGACTTTCACGGCCAAAGCAGGCGACACAGTGTTCGGGCCAAGAAAAGTACCTCATGCTTTTTCCAAAATTGGCAAAGGGGAAGCCAAGATTTTGATGTTCTTTCAGCCTGCAGGAAAAATGGAAGAAATGTTCAGAAAGATCAGTGAAGGCGTAACAAAAAATATGACCGACGAAGAGCAGGACAAATTCAGGGAAGAGCATGGCATTAAAAAAGTAGGCCCACCGCTGAAGTATTTCAAGAAGTGGTGAAACGATCACACTCCAAACTTCCCCAACACCTTCTCCATCTCTTTCCTTATCTCTTCATTCCCCAAATTCCCGATACTTCCCTCATGCGTATGATGTAACTGCTTCTTATAATCAAATGAGAAAGTACCTTTTTCAATATCATTCCCCACCTGTTTATATGCTTCGCGGAAGGGAATGCCCTTATTGACCAATTCATTCACTGCCTCTACGCTGAACAGGTATTTATATTTTGCATCATCGAGAATATGTTCTTTCACGCTCATATTCGAGAGCATCAGCCTGGTCATTTGCAGACAGGCTTTCAGTTCTTCGATGGCAGGGAAGAGAATTTCCTTGGTAAGCTGAAGATCACGGTGGTAGCCGGATGGCAGGTTGTTGATGAGCAGGGTGAGCTCATTGGGGGTCGACTGGATACGGTTGCATTTGGCCCTGATCAGTTCAAATACATCCGGGTTCTTCTTGTGCGGCATGATGCTGCTGCCGGTAGTAAGCTCGGATGGAAAACTGATAAACCCGAAATTCTGGTTGATATACAAACAGCAATCCATGGCCAGCCTGCTCAGGGTGCCGGCAATACTTCCCATCGCGCCGGCCACGGTCCTTTCCGTTTTGCCACGGCTCATCTGGGCATAGACGGAGTTCCAGTTCAAAGTACGGAATTGAAGCAGTTCGGTTGTACGTTGCCGGTTGAGTGGGAATGAAGACCCATAACCAGCGCCGCTTCCCAGTGGGTTCTTGTTGACCACCTGGTAGGCGGCAGCCAAAAGCTCCAGGTCATCTACCAAACCTTCAGCATAGGCCCCTAACCATAAGCCAAATGATGAAGGCATGGCAATCTGGAGATGCGTATACCCGGGTAATAAAAAGTTCCTGAATTTTTCGCTTTGAGCGATCAGCAGATCGAAGAGTTGTTTGGTCTCCTCTTTAACAGCAAGCACTTCCGCACGCAGGTAGAGTTTGATATCGACAGCAACCTGGTCGTTGCGGCTGCGGCCGCTATGGATCATCTTGCCGGCCTCACCGATACGCTGCGTAAGCAGCAGCTCCACCTGCGAATGAATATCTTCCACATTGTCGCCGATGGTGAATTGCCCGCCTTCTATTTCGGAAAGGATCTCCTGCAGACCTTTGATGGCTGCCGCAGCCTGCTCTTTGCTCATCAATCCCACTTCTCCCAACATCTGCACATGGGCCATAGAGCCCTGCACATCAAACCTGGCGAGCAGCAGGTCGAATTCCTTGTCCCGGCCGACTGTAAACCGCTCGATCTGTTCCGATACCGATGTATTTTCTTTCTGCCACAGTTTCATCAGTGAATGTTTTAAATGGTTATCCTTTTTGAAATACCAGGTTCACCAGTTGAATATACAATTCAATGCCCGCATAGATCTCATCTACATAAATATATTCATCGGCTGTATGACTACGGGCTGAATCTCCAGGCCCCATTTTCAGGGTGGGGAAGTTCATCAGCGCCTTGTCCGATGTGGTGGGCGATCCATAATAGCTGCGGCCCAGGCTGATCCCCGCTTCGATGAGCGGATGATCGAGCGCAATGGAAGTGGACCGGAGCCTGGTGCTCCTGGGCTGCACCTGGCTTTGGACATGCGCCCTGATCTCATCCAGTACCTCTTCAAAAGTATACAGTTCGTTCACCCGCACATCCACCACGAACCTGCATTGGGCAGGCACCACATTATGCGCTTTATTGTCTGTTTCAATCACGGTAACGCTCATTTTCACAGGGCCCAGCAGGTCCGAAACGCGCGGGAATTGAAAATGGCGGAACCATTCGATATCCTGCAACGCTTTGTAAATAGCATTCTCACCTTCGTTGCGGGCAGCGTGGCCGGCCTTGCCTTCGGCCACACAATCCAGTACCATCAGTCCTCTTTCCGCAACGGCCATCTGCATCTGGGTTGGCTCTCCTACGATACCAAAGGCGATAGGGCCGAGATCGGGCAATAAGAGCTCGATGCCATCCCTGCCACTGATCTCTTCTTCAGCAGAGGCGGCAAAAATGATATTAAAAGGAATGTCTTTATGGTCGTTGAAATGGAGAAAGGTAGCGAGCAGCGATACCAGCGGGCCGCCGGCATCATTGCTGCCTAACCCGAACAATTTGCCATCTTCTTCGATCGGTGTGAAAGGATCGAGGGTATAGCCTTTATTGGGTTTAACGGTGTCGTGGTGTGAATTCAGCAGGAGTGTGGGTTTCGAAGGGTCGAACGAATGGTTCTTTGCCCAGACATTGTTCATCTTCACCTGTGCTTCACAGCCTTTATCGCGCAGGTATTGCGCAAGGATATTGGCAGTATGATGTTCTTCCTTGCTGAAGGAAGGAGTGGCGATCAACTGTTTCAATAGTGTGATCGATTCCTGTCCTATTGTATGGATAGTTGCATTACTCATTCACGATGCTTGTGCCGGCATGACCGGTGATTAGCTGTTGTAATTCTTCCGCCTTTCCGATGATCACTTTCTTTACACCACTGTTGAGGGCGGCAAAGGCGTTGTCGAGCTTGGGGATCATCCCGGCAAAGATCTTTTCAGTGGCTTTTAGCTCCTGGTAATAGGCAGGAGCAAGGCGAGCTATCACTGTGCTGTCGTCATCGGCATCGAGCAATACGCCGCTCTTCTCGAAAGAATAGATCAGTTGCACGTCATACAGGGCGCTCAATGCTTTGGCGGTTTCCTGTGCAATGGTGTCGGCATTGGTATTGAGCAGGAGGCCATGAAGATCATGTGTGATGGGGGCCAGTACGATGGCGACATCCTGCTGCAACAGGGATTGCAGGAAGGGTGCATTCACCTGGTCGATATCGCCCACAAATCCGTAATCGATGGTGGCATGTTTTCTTTTATGTGCCTGGATGGTATTTCCGTCGGCCCCGCTCAGGCCGATGGCATTACAGCCGAGGGATTGAAGTTGTGCTACGATATTCTTATTGATGAAACCTGCGTAAACCATGGTCACGATCTTCAGCGTCTCCGCATCGGTGATCCTCCTCCCATCGATCATTTGCTGAGGGATATTCAGATCGGCGGCCAGGCGGGTAGCGAGCTTGCCGCCACCATGGATCAATATTTTTTTCCCTTCGAGTGCTGCGAATTCTTCCAGGAATGATCCGAGTGTAGATTCATTGTCGATGATATTGCCGCCAATCTTGATAACGAATAATTGTTCCACCATGTATTATTTCGATCGTAAAATTTCTGCTAAAACAGCTTGTGCTGCCCATACCCTGTTGGAAGCTTCCTGGGTAACAATGCTGTTGGGCCCGTCCAGGATCTCATCACTCAGTTCCACATTCCTGCGTACGGGAAGGCAATGCATCACTTTGGCATTATTGGTAAGTGCCAGCTTTTCATTGGTGAGCATCCAGCCCGGATCATTGCAGTATATCTTGCCGTATTCATTGTTGAAGGTACTCCAGTTCTTCACATAAACGAAATCGGCCCCCTTGAGCGCTTCATCCTGGTTATGCGTGATGGTGGCGCCATTGGTGAATTGCATGTCCAGTTCATAATCTTCGGGATGGGTGATCACGAAATCAGCTTCTCCCCAGGCATTCACCCATTGTGAAAAGCTATTGGCCACGCACTGCGGAAGTGGCTTCACATGCGGCGCCCAGGTCAGTACGATCTTAGGCCGGCGTTGCTCATTGAAATTTTCCCGGATAGTGATGATATCGGTAAGGCTCTGCAATGGATGGAGGGTGGCGCTTTCCAGGCTTACGACAGGGATACCTGCATACTTGATGAATTGCCGGATATACAATTCACTGTAATCATCTTCCCTGTTCTTGAGAGAAGGGAATGTGCGGATGGCCAGTATATCGAAATACTTTCCCATTACAGGCGCCGCATCCTTTACATGCTCTACAGTGCTGCCGCTCATGATGGCTTCCTCTTCGAATTCCAGTGCCCATCCTTCCTGCCCTACGTTGAACACGATGGCTTCCATGCCCAGGTTCTGTGCGGCGATCTGCGTGCTCAGCCTGGTACGCATACTGGGGTTCAGGAAAAGCAATCCGATACGCTTGTTGGCCCCAAGCAGCTTATCGTGCAGGGGATGCGTTTTATATTCCAATGCTTTTTTTACCAGTGCATTGATATCGGGAACATCGTGGGCAGAAATAAAATTTTGCATGGCTTAATTGACTGGATTGGGTGATGAAACCAATGCCTGGATCTCTTCTCTGACAGCTTCCAGGAATTCGTCGGCGTCTTTTTTTCTGAGGGCAAGCGAAGGCAATAAGCGGATCACATTGGGCTTGGCCTCGCCGGTGAATATTTTATGTTTCCAAAGAAGGTTCTTGCGGAGGTCTTTGAGCGGATCGGGCACATCGAAACCGATCATCAGTCCACGGCCGCGTACATTAGCCAGCTCAGGAATTTTTTTAAGCTCGGTGGAGAGATAGTTGCCTACTTCCTCTGCATTCTTCAAAAGATTTTCCTGCTCGATCACTTCCAGTACAGCCAGTGCGGCAGCGCAGGCCAGGTGATTACCACCGAAAGTGGTGCCCAGCATGAAATGTTTGGGTTGGATATGCGGCGCAATGATGATGCCGGCTACCGGGAATCCATTGCCCATGCCTTTGGCCATGGTATAGATATCTGCGTTGACCCCTGCATGATCATGCGAGAAGAATTTTCCGCTTCTTCCGTAACCGCATTGAACGCTGTCGGCTATATAAACAGCGCCGTGTTCAGTGCAGAGCTGGCGGATCTTTTGCAGGAATGCAGGAGTGGCTACATTGATACCGCCCACACCCTGGATGCCTTCGATGATGACGGAGGATATCTCCTGTCCCTGTGCCTTGAAACAGGCTTCCAGCGCGGATTCATCGTTGAAGGGGAGGAAGATCACGTTCGGCGTCTGGTTCACCGGGGCCACGATGGCCGGGTTATCGGTGGCCGCCACCGCAAGGGATGTTCTTCCGTGAAATGATTTTTTGAAAGCGATGATCTTTTTGCGGCCATTCACGAAGGAAGCCAGTTTGAGGGCGTTCTCATTGGCTTCAGCACCGGAGTTGCAAAGGAACAACTGGTAGTCTTCCTTGCCGGAGACCTTGCCCAGTTTCGTGGCCAGTTCTTCCTGCAGGGGAATTTTGATGGAGTTGGAATAGAACCCCACTTTATTGAGCTGATCGGTAAGGCGCTCCACATAATGCGGATGTGTATGACCGATAGAGATCACGGCATGACCGCCATAGAGATCGAGGTATTGTTCACCGTTATTGTCCCACACATAAGAACCCTTACCCCGTACAATGGTAATATCATTGATAGGATAGACATCGAATAATTTCATGATGTTTCATTTTTGCGTTGGCAGGTTAAAAGGTTGATAAGTTAACAAGTTGATAAGTTGACAAGGGGCTCTCCGCAAATTCGGAATTTCCTTGTCAACCTTTCAACTTGTTAACTTTTTCAACCTGTCAACTTAATTAGAAATAATTGGCCTTCAGTTTCAGTCCTGCGCATTCATCGAAGCCAAACACCAGGTTCATATTCTGGACTGCCTGACCGGATGCGCCTTTCAACAGGTTATCTATAACGGAATGTACCACCAGCTTGCTGCCAACTTTTTCCAGTTGGATGATACATTTATTGGTATTGACGGCCTGCTTGAGAAAAATAGGATCACTGCTCACATGGGTGAAGGGGTGGCCTTCGTAAAATGTCGTATACAAGGTATACAGTTCCTCTTCCGTGAGTGCGCAATCGACCTGTGAGCTGATAAAGATGCCACGGGTGAAATCTCCCCGCCAGGGAACGAAGCTCACATCGATCTTACCGTTTGGCTGCAATTGAAGCAGTGACTGCCCGATCTCATGCAGGTGCTGATGGTTAAGGGTTTTATATGCCTGGATATTGTTGGCCCTCCAACTGAAATGGGAGGTGGTGCTGAGACCCTGGCCTGCTCCTGTAGAGCCGGTGATGCCGGTGGTATAGACATTTTCGAGCAATCCGGCTTTTGCCAGTGGTAACAATCCCAACTGGATAGCTGTAGCAAAACATCCGGGATTGGCAATATGATAGGCTGACCGGATATCTTCTTTATTCAGTTCAGGCAGGCCGTATACGAATGAATGACCATTGTAGGTGGGGCGCTGACCATTTACGGAAAGACGGTAATCCTGCGAAAGGTCGATGATCTTTACATGGCCGGCGATCGTATTGGTGGCTAAAAATTTCTTTGCTTCCCCGTGGCCTACACAAAGAAAGAGCACATCGATCTTGCTATGCCATTCGGCCGCAAAACGCAGGTCGGTTTCACCTAACAGGTCCTGGTGCACCTGGCTGATCAGATTGCCTGCATTGCTCTTGCTATGCACAAACTCCACTGCTACCCCTGGGTGATTGATCAGTACCCTGATCAGTTCTCCGCCCGTATAGCCTGCTCCTCCGATAATACCTGCTTTTATTGCGCTCATGAAGATTTCATTGATTCGTTCAGGAATGTTCGCCGGCTATTTGCCATTGGCGCTTTCTTTTACCTGGTGATAGATCATGGTCTGGTTACCGAAGATCTTGCTGAACCCTCTCACATCTTCACCACTCCAGCCTGTATTCATTTCACCATACTTGCCGAATTTGCTGCTCATCAGATCGTAATCGGATTCGATGCCGATGATCTGGAAACGGTAAGGCATCAGTTGAACAAACACATCACCGTTGACCTGCTGCTGTGAATTTTCCAGGAAGGCCTCGATATCACGCATCACGGGATCGAGGATCTGCCCTTCATGGAGCCAGTTGCCGTAGAACTGCGCCAGTTGGTCTTTCCAGCCCAGTTGCCATTTCGTGAGCACATGTTTTTCCAGCGCATGGTGCGATTTCAGGATCACCATCGGCGCCGCTGCTTCGAATCCGACACGGCCTTTGATGCCGATGATGGTATCGCCCACATGTATATCGCGGCCGATGCCATAAGGCCCGGCAATGGCCTGTAAATATTGAATAGCATCTGCCGGGTGATCGAATTTTTTACCGTTGACGGCTTTCAGCTCCCCTTTCACGAAGCTCAGCTTCACTTCTTCACTGCCTGTTTTGGTGACCTGTGTAGGCCATGCCTCTTCGGGCAGCATACCTTTGGAGGAAAGTGTTTCTTTTCCTCCCACGCTGGTACCCCAAAGACCTTTATTGATCGAGTATACGGCTTTTGCGAAATTCATTTCCACGCCCTTGCTTTTCAGGTAGGCGATCTCTTCTTCACGGCTCAGCTTGAGGTCGCGGATAGGCGTGATGATCTCCACACCGGGGATCATGATATGGAAGATCATATCGAAACGTACCTGGTCATTGCCGGCGCCGGTGCTGCCATGAGCTACTGCGTAAGCATCGAGCTTTTTTACATGTTCGGCGATGTGCAATGCCTGGCTTAATCTTTCTGCACTTACACTTAAAGGATAGGTATTGTTCTTCAATACATTTCCGTAGATCAGGTATTTGATAATGCTATCGTAGTAAGATTTTACCGCGTTAACGGTGGTATGTGATTTGACACCCAGTTTATAGGCATGGGCTTCGATCTGCTTTAGTTCTTCTTCGCTGAAACCGCCGGTGTTCACGATGATGCTGTGCACTTCATAACCTTTGTCTTCCCCAAGGTATTTAACACAGTACGACGTATCGAGGCCGCCGCTGAATCCGAGTACAATTTTCTTTGCCATCTCGCTTTTCAAAAATGAGTTTAAAAATTAAATATCTGTTGGAACAATGATTTGTTTTTAGGGTTGCCATTGCCTTCCTTCTCTTTTTTGAGGAAGGGCTGCAGGAATTTCCACTGCTTGATGCGCAGCAGTCTTTCGAGCACGCTTTTCTTTTGCTCGAAGAATTCTTTCGTTTCCTGCGGCTCGTAATGATCTTTCGGATCGTAGAGCATGGCGGTGCACATACAGTTCTTCCTTTCCTTGCTCATCAGGATCTCATAGTTCACACAGCTTTTACAGCCGGCCCAGAATGCTTCATCCTGGGTGAGCTCGGAATAGGTGACCGGTTCATAGCCCAGTTCACTGTTGATCTTCATCACGGCAAGACCAGTGGTGAGGCCGAAGATCTTGGCATCGGGATATTTCTGACGGCTCAGCTCGAATATCTTTTTCTTGATCGCTTTGGCCAGTCCGCCTTTCCTGAAGGCAGGCGCTACGATCAGTCCTGAGTTGGCAACGTATTCTCCATGGCTCCAGGTTTCGATATAGCAGAACCCTGCCCAGATGCCATCCTGGTTAAAGGCGATCACGGCTTTGCCTTCGCGCATTTTCTGCTGCACATAATCCGGCGATCTTTTGGCAATGCCGGTACCCCGTGCTTTGGCGGATGCTGCCATTTCATCGCATATAATGTTGGCAAAGCTGGTATGCGATTCATTGGCTATAAGTATCTGGAATTGATGTTGCGTTTCCATTGACTGACATGACTATAATAATGTGAAAAATGGCAGTAACCCTATTACTGCGGAAGACACGAATCCCCCGGCTGGAGGAGGTCATAGTTCCAAAAAATGAGAGGATACTATGGTAAATAGGTATCAACGTCGCACCCTGACGGGAACGGGATGGAAGAAAAAAACTGTACGGAGTTGTACAGGAAAAACCCCACGCACTATAGTGCCGGCGACTTGCGCCATCACGTCAGCGAGTATTTTAGTGAGATTTTTTTGCATTTCTCTATGGATGTGCTTTGAACTCAATTGGTTTAACGGTACAAAGAAAACACTTTTTTTAATTGATGGGGCGATTTTAATGTAAATTTTTGGCTAATAGGGGCCTGCTTCCCCTTGCCAGGCGGAATATTAACAGGATGATAGCGAAGGGAGAACGGAGGGCTTCAGTTTGAGCGTTGATTATCATGCAATGGCAGGGAAGGGACACCGGTAGTGCGCAGGCTGTCGGCCGGCCTCAGCAACAGGGAGCGCACCATCCCGGCATTGCGCCAGCGAATGAGGTGGCCGGCGTCGGGGATATAGATGAATTCGGCATTCTTTCCCCTCAGCAGCTTTTTGGCAAAATCGAGGTTGGCAGGGTCCACGATATCATCGGAGCCGCCCTGAACGGTCACCACCGGAATGTTGATCTTTCCCCAATCAGGCAGGAGCTTCTTCAACTCTTCCACGTGCGCAAACTTCTCTTCTGTAGCATGATTGATAAAGCGGGGCAGGAACCAGGTCATCGGACCGCCACGGACATAAGGATGGAACCACCAGAATTTTTCCTTGTCGGGGTCGATGGCCGGCGCCAGCATGATCAACTGATGAAAGGCCGTTGGATAGAGCACTACCATTTTGGCGGCGATCGGGGCGCCGTAGGAGCTGCCCATCACCACACCTGTCTTGAAGGAACGGTTGAGGCGCAAAGCTTCATGGATGGCAATGGCCTGCGTGGTGATGGAGGTGACGGCCCTTCTCTTTCCGCGGAACCGCGATTTGTTGTACCCCAACCTGTCAACGGCAATGATATGATAGTGTTGCTGCAATAATGGATCGTCCAGGAAGTTGCGGCTGCCATACCAGGCGCCTGGCGCCCCGTGGATCATCAATAAGGGAGGCAATGTATCGGCGCCGGTGGTGGCGCAGAAAAGCTGCACCGAATCATTCCGGATGGTAAAAAAATTGGGCTTGACGGGCTTATCGCGGTAATATTCCCTTATCTCTTTTTCCGTCATCACGAACCGGCTGAAGCAGCCGGAGCAACTGCATACGATCAGCATTAACCAACAGCAGGTCTTCAGGAAGCTCATATTTCAAAGATAGAACAGACCCGCAGGATTTTTGTTCCTGTGATCATTAAATAATCAGGGCTGGTTTGGGGAGAATGGAAGAGGGGTTACCTGATGCTGACCGGCACCGAATGGATAGCGGCGCTCATTTCTTTGATAAGGGAAGCATCTTTTTCGATGGCATTGCCGATCACGATAACATCGGCGCCTGCCTTGCAATTGCGATAGGCTTTTTCAGGATCGGTGATGCCGCCGCCGATCACAAGGGGGGCTTCGATCACCTGCGCTACTTTTTCGATCATGCTTTCGGCGATAGGCCGGCGTGCGCCGCTGCCGGCATCCATATAAATGAGCTTCATACCGAGCATCTCACCGGCAAGGGCCGTACAGACGGCGATCTCATTTTTATCGGCCGGGATCGGCGTGGCATTACTGATATAAGATACAGTAGTGGGCGCACCGCCATCGATGACCATATAACCGGTCGAAATGATCTCCAGGCCGCTTTGTTTAACGGCAGGCGCCGAGATCACATGCTGACCGATAAGTAGTTCAGGATTTCTTCCTGAAATAAGGGAGAGATACAATAAGGCGTCTGCGTAACGGGATAACTGGGATGGGCTGCCGGGAAAAAGTACCACGGGAATATCGCAATTCTTTTTTACCTGCTGTACCACTTCATCCAGGTGGTTGGATATGACCAGGCTCCCGCCGATCAGCAGATAATCCACGGAAGCATCATTGGCCAATGCGGTCAGCTCGTCGATCTTTTCAACGGTGACCTTGTCCGGATCAATGAGTACGGCAAACGACTTATGTCCTTTCGCTTTCTGTTGGAGTAGTGATTGATAGATACGATTCGTCATGCCTGAGCTATTGGATCTTCTGCAAAAATGCGAAAACTTTTTCGCTTTCACCCGGTTAATTCCCGATGTGGATAATCCTATAGACGTACGTAAGAGGCTACCTGCAGGATGTGGTTATTCGTAAATGCCCTATCCTTCCCGTTTATATATTGGTTCATATACCCTATCTCAGCGTCGAAACGGGTACTGAAGCGATATCCTGCGGCTATATAAGCCCGGTTCTGATCGAAAAATTTCCCATTTACAGACGAAGCATCGCCTATGTTCACGAATACTTCGTTCTGAAGGGCAACGAAAGCACCGGTACCAGGGGCCGACCAGGGTACCACCGGTGTGATATTTCGTACGAAATACCGCAGCCTGTTGGCATACGCATGACCGCTGTGCGTGATACCATGATCGTGTACATAAGATTTGGCGATAAAACGTTGCTCGAGCCTCACCCTGTGGCTGAGCGACCCTTTTCTCCTGTGTGCAGCAGCACCTAAATTGACAGGATGCATGAAAAGGAATTGTTGCCATATCCTGTGTTCAGGGGAATGTCCACTCACTCCATCGATGACCCTTTTATTTTTCACATAAGCATAACCGGTAGTCAATATTATCTTCTTATTCAAATGATAATTGAGGCCGGGACGGAATAACACGGTTTGCACCTGTTCCCACTGGTCCGTACTCCGTAATTGGGCATCGAAATGAAGGCTGAATCTGGTATCAATTTTGAAGGTATTAAAGGCCGCTGCCCACCCCGTGAATTGGGTCTGTGAGAAAGCCACAAAAGGCATGAACAAAATGGCGCCGGCAAGTGTAATCAAATTATACTTCATACCTGCAAAAGAACGACAATTCGGCTAGTTCAAAAGTGGATACATAGCACAATGCAGTTAAAAAAAGATTAATAGTCTACCGGTATGAAAGACATTAATAAAAAGTAAAATTTTTTCAGATCAAAACCAAAAATGATTTTCCTATGAATGGGTATTATATGTGCAAAAATCAAGGAATCCCCTGCCAGTGGGAACTGCCGGATTTTCCCCCTGCTTTTTCCACAGGTGTTAATATTTATGATCTTGTAAATTGACCGGTAGAAGATATTTTCGTTTTCCTCCTGATGCACTAATCACATAATAATTTTAGAACAGTTAATTACTAACCTTATGACTAATAAAAAGCAATCTAACAAAGGCTTGCAGTTCAGCCGTCGCTATACCCGTGAGGGTGTCAGCGTGTTCGACCAGTTTGAATACGATTACCGTACCAGTGTGATCCGAAACCCAAGTGGTGAGGTGGTATTTGAAATGAATAATGTAGAGGTACCGAAAAACTGGTCGCAGATTGCTACGGATATCCTGGCCCAGAAATATTTCCGTAAGGCCGGCGTTCCCCAGGCCGATGGAACCCTCGGCAGGGAAACATCCGTTAAACAGGTGGCGCATCGTATGGCCAATTGTTGGCGTGTATGGGGAGAGCGCTACGGCTATTTCGCTTCTGAAAAGGACGCACAGGTCTTCTATGAAGAGCTGGTATATTGTATCCTCAACCAGGCCTGCACACCCAATAGTCCGCAATGGTTCAATTCAGGGCTTCATGAAAGCTATGGCATCAAAGGCAAACCACAGGGCCATTATTTTGTAGACGCTGTGGACGGACAACTGAAAAAATCCACCTCAGCCTATGAACGACCTCAGCCACATGCCTGCTTCATTTTAAGCGTCGACGACGATCTCGTGAATGATGGCGGCATCATGGACCTCTGGATGCGTGAAGCGCGCATCTTCAAATATGGCAGTGGCGTTGGCACCAATTTCTCCAATATTCGCGGTGAAGGCGAGAAACTGAGCGGCGGCGGCACTTCCAGCGGATTGATGAGCTTCCTGAAAATTGGCGACCGCGCAGCGGGCGCCATAAAAAGTGGCGGCACTACCCGTCGCGCCGCTAAAATGGTCTGCCTCGACCTCGATCACCCCGAAGTGATGGACTTCATCAACTGGAAAGTAGAGGAAGAAAAGAAAGTAGGAGCATTGATCGCAGCCGGCTATCCCAGCGATTATGAAGGAGAGGCTTATCGCACTGTAAGCGGACAGAATTCCAATAACTCCGTTCGCATTCCTAATGAATTTTTCGATAAGCTGGCAAATGGGGAAGACTGGGAACTGAGAGCCCGCACCGACGGCCGCGTCATGAAACGCATCCCCGCCAAAGAAGTATGGAACCAGGTCGCCTATGCCGCCTGGCGTTGCGCCGATCCCGGTACTCAATACGATACCACTATCAATGAATGGCATACCTGTCCGCAGGGAGGTCGCATCAACGCTTCCAACCCCTGCAGCGAGTATATGTTCCTCGATAATACAGCCTGTAACCTCGCCTCCGCCAACCTTCGTAAATTCTACGATGAGACTACCAACACTTTCGACGTGGAAGGTTTTGAATACACCTGCCGCCTTTGGACGGTTGTGCTGGAAGTCTCCGTACTGATGGCCCAGTTCCCTTCCAAAGAAGTGGCACAGCTCAGCTACGATTACAGAACGCTTGGCCTGGGTTATGCCAACCTCGGCTCCATGCTGATGGTAATGGGCATTGCCTACGACAGTGAAGAAGCCCGGGGCATCGCCGGCGCCATCACCGCCATCATGACCGGTATCGCCTACAAGACCTCCGCTGAATTGGCTTCCATCTTAGGGCCTTTCGCCAAATATGAAGAGAACAAACAGGATATGCTGCGCGTCATGCGCAACCACCGCCTCGCTGCCTATGATGCCGATGAATATGAAGCCCTGAGCGTAAAACCACAAGGCATCAAGGCTAAGTATTGCCCCGACTATCTCCTGAAAGCCGCTACCAAAGCCTGGGATGAGGCCGTGAAGCTGGGAGAAAAATTCGGATACCGCAATGCCCAGACAACCGTTATTGCGCCCACCGGCACCATCGGCCTGGTAATGGATTGCGATACCACCGGCGTTGAACCTGATTTCGCCCTGGTGAAATTCAAAAAACTGAGCGGCGGCGGTTATTTCAAGATCATCAACCAATCAGTTCCTACCGCTTTGAAGAACCTGGGATATGCTCCCAAAGAGATCGATGCCATCGTAAAATATGCCGTGGGTGCCGGGACCTTCGCCGGTGCTCCGCATATCAACCACCAGTCACTCAGCGAAAAAGGTTTCATCGCTGAAGAGATCAAAAAGCTCGACGCTGCCGTTGGTTCTGCTTTCGAGGTCGGCTTCGTTTTCAACGTATATACATTGGGTGAAGAATGCCTGCAACGCCTCGGCTTCAAACCCGAACAATATTTCAATTTCGAATGGAGCCTGCTCGAAGCACTGGGCTTCACCGATGAACAGATCGAAGCGGCGAATGATTATGTGTGCGGCACCATGACCGTGGAAGGCGCCCCCTTCCTGAAAGCCGAGCACCTGCCTGTTTTCGACTGTGCCAATAAATGCGGTAATAAAGGACAACGCTATATTCACGCGCATGGGCATATCCGTATGATGGCTGGCACGCAGCCATTCCTCAGTGGCGCCATTTCCAAGACCATCAACCTGCCCAATGAAGCTGAAGTGGAAGAGATCGCCGATGCATATATGCTGAGCTGGCAACTGGGACTTAAAGCCTGCGCACTCTATCGTGATGGTTCAAAACTCAGTCAGCCCCTTAGCAACAAGAGCGACAAGAAGAAAAAGACGGAAGATGAAACCAGTTCCGCCACTCAGGCAACTGTCGAACAACCGGCCGAATCGAATATCGTAGACCTCGGCAAGCTCACCATCCAGGAACTGCTGGATGAAGTGCAAAAGCGTGTTCAATCTTCACCCGATACCAAACTGAAGCGTGAGCTGGCCAGGATCGTGGAACGCAGAACATTGCCCGCCAAACGACGTGGCTTTACGCAGAAAGCCAAGATCAACGGCCAGGCTATCTTCCTGCGCACAGGTGAATACAGTGATGGTACCGTAGGAGAGATCTTTATCGATATGGCCAAGGAAGGCGCTACCATGCGCAGCATGCTGAACTGTTTCGCCATTTCCATTTCCATCGGATTGCAATATGGTGTGCCACTGGAAGAGTTCGTAGAGAAATTCGTGTTCACCCGCTTCGAGCCATCCGGTATGGTAGACCATCCGAATATCAAGACCACTACTTCCATCGTGGACTTCATCTTCCGCGCCCTGGCTTATGAGTACCTCAACCGCACCGACCTTGTGCATGTGCTCGACAGGCCCGAAGTAATGAATACCGGAACGGACGACTGGGACGAGATACCTACTAGCCTTGAATACGAAAAAAAGACACCTGAGTTGAGCGATGTCCGGGTAGTTGCACCGAAATCCACCAAGCAGCCGGACACGGAACCGGTAAAGGCCCGCTCGGCTGTTAAAACGGATGCCGGACTGGATGCCATGAATGCCGCTGCCAAAAGTATGCAGAGCGATGCGCCTGCCTGCAATACCTGCGGCCATATCACCATCCGCAGCGGTACATGCTACAAATGCCTGAATTGCGGGAACAGCATGGGTTGCAGCTAAAGCATATTGTTATCAATAAATGGAAAAGAGTATGATCGAAAGGTCATACTCTTTTTTTATGATTGGAAAGTGTTTTGAAAATTTCACCCATACACTTCCTCCAGGAACTCATCAGGAGTATATACGGGCAGTACCGGGATAGCTGATTTTTGCAGATGTTTATCCCGACTGACGAAGTAATCTATTTTGTGATGCATGGCAGTATAATATTGCAAGGCATCTTCAATGTCGTTCATTTTCGAATGAAGGGCAGACAATGTTACTTCATGATCGATGTCTATTACCTGAACATCGGACAATAGCGTCAGCAGAATATCCCTGGCCTTTGCATTCCCGTAAGCTTTCGATAACCAATAACCTACAATATGAACAACTGAAGGTGTGATGAATGCCTGCACATGTCCATGAACGCTCAAATCAATAACTCTTTTGGAGATTTCGTACGACTGGCGTTTGAGGGTGAAGTCAAGCAAAATATTTGCATCGAGAAATATCTTAAAGGCCATATTTTTTAGCTTGGTCCTGGTAATACAGCTCTTTCAGATCAGCCTGCGGATCGATAGCAGGCGGATCGAGCTTTTCAACCAGATCGATGATAGTCTTTCGCCTGGTTGGTTTAGTGATCGTTTTGAAGTAATCTTCAACTAATTCGGAAACACTCATATTCTTTTTTGACGCGTATGATTTAATGCTGTTGAGTAGCGCGTAGTCGATAGTAAGGTTCAAGCGAGCTTTCATGACAAAACAAAGATACGCATATTTTCAATTTATGCGCATAATTATGCACTTTTATTCAATAAACTATAAGTAATTGATTATTAATGCTATCCTCAATTATTCTTTACGATGGCCGGTGTGATCATATTCTCCTTCATCAGTATCTCCATCAATTTTCCGGTGGCGAGCTCTGCACCCTTTTTGTTCAGGTGCCCTTTGGTGCCGTAGTATTCGAACTGGTAGTTGAGGTAATCTCCGAGGTAAACATATTCCAGTCCCTGGTCTTTGCAGTATGATTTGAATTGGGCAAGGTTCTGCCGAGCAATGGCAGATGTGTCTGCCCGTCCAAGCGGGAATGTGAAAAGGATGGGCCTGACATCATTTTCCTTGCAAACGGCTATCACTTTTTTGAAGTATTTGTATTGAGATGCCGCTTTGTCGAGATCGAAACTGATCTCCACGAGGTTTGAATCGGAATTATCGTAGCGATAACCATAATCATACCGTGAACCACTTACACTATCGAAGTCCTGCTTCATATAATTGAGCCAGGTATTGGCAAATACATGAGGTCCCCAGTAATAATTGTATTCGGCATATTTCCAGAAAGGCACATAGCGGTCGAAGTACCATTTGATGCCATAGGGTTTATAGAAACTGAATACTTCATCATATTTGAGATAAGGCATCATCCTTCCGTCGGCTATATCTGCCAGTAGTTCCGTATTGATGGCACTGGGATTGTCGATCGAGAACAGGAGGTATTTGGCTTTATTCTTATTCCGGTTGAAATACATATTGGCGAGGATGCTCTGGGTACCGATCAGGCTGCCGTCGAGAGAGAGATTGATCCCTTTCAGACGTGTCAGGCTGTCGGCCATGCCTATATCGAAACCTACGTAAGAATGCGAAGCGCCGAGCACCACATAATCATTGTACGTATTCTTCTTATTGAGGATCCACTGTGTTTTATAAAGCTGGTTATTCGTATACCGGTTCTCAAACCAGCTATGAAGGCCGGTAGCGAGTACGGCCACCAATACAACACCGATTATGACATAACGTGGTTTCATTGCCTGTATCAGAATTGAAAGTAAATAAAGCTTTGTGCGTTCTTGAAGGAACCGAAAAAGATAAACACCAGGAACATGTAGGCATACACTGCATACTTTCCATATACGGACTGGTTCAGCATGGCCTGGAACTTTTCATTCCTCCACAGTTTCTCGAAGACCAGGAAATGGGCCAGTACCACGAACCCTACTACCAGTGAGTATTTCAGGGCAGCGGTAAAAGCCGGCACCTGTGCAAAAAAGTTCTCATAATTGAAGATCCCTTTGATCACCTTGAAGGCAGTACGGAAAGAATCTGCCCGGAAAAATATCCACACGAACTGAAGGAAAATAAAAACCAGCAACTGGCTCAGGGTATTGTTCAGCCAAACCGGCAATTTCGACATCGTTTTCTTCCTCCATTTCTTCGTTAGAAATTCATACGACATGGCAATGCCATGCAATACGCCCCAGATGATGAATGGCCAACCTGCGCCATGCCAAAGGCCACTGATGAAAAATGTAATTACCAATCCAAAAACTACGGCCCATTTGCCCCAATCGCGTTTGTTGATCACGATCGGAGTGTAAAGATAATCACTGAACCAGGTGGAAAGTGAAATATGCCACCGTCTCCAGTAATCGGTGATGGTTTTGGCCTGGAAGGGGTAGTTGAAGTTCTTCATGAGTGTAAAGCCCATCACTTTCGCAGAGCCCAGCGCTATGTCAGAATACCCAGAGAAATCGCAGTAGATCTGGTAGGCAAAGAAGAAGGTGCCGATGATCACCCAGATAGTATTGTAACCGTATGTGCCATTATACATGGCGTCTACCACGATCGAAAGCCTGTCTGCTATTACCACTTTTTTGAACAACCCCCAGGCCATCAGTCTCAGTCCACCCATCACCCTGTCATAATCCCAGGTATATTTTTCCCAGAACTGGTGCAGCATATTCTGCGGCCTTTCGATAGGGCCTGCCACCAATTGCGGATAGAACATTACATACAATGAATAGATGCCGAAATGCCTTTCCGCTTTCTGGTTACCACGATAAACCTCGATGGTATAGCTCATGGCCTGGAAAGTGTGGAACGACAAACCGATCGGCAGGATGATCTTCAGGTAAGGGATATGGTTATCGTACCCGAACAGGTTGCAGAGCCCGGTGATATTGTCATTGATGAAATTGTAATACTTGAAGACCGCCAGCACACCGATATTGGCGATCAGGCTCAGCACCAGGAAGCGTTTTCGTGCCCCGGGCGACTTGGCCGATTCTATTTTGATGCCTGCATAATAGTCGATCACGATGGTGAAGCCCAGAATAAGGATGTATTCAGGCTTGAAGAACATATAGAAAACACAGGAAGCAACCAGCAGCAGGAACCACCTGAACCGATGGGGCAGGGCGAAGTACAGGGTCGTGACAAAAATGAAAAAAATTAAAAAATCAATCGAGTTAAATAACATTCAACCGGGATTTATTGCCTGGTAAAAGGGTTAAAAGGGTTGCTGTAAAGCCATACAGGACGCATTAAGCTGCCAGCTTGCTTTTCACGGCATTTGCCATATCGCCCACATTCTTCCAGCTCTGGATCTCCGAAGCCGTGAATTTTATCTTGAAATGTTTTTCGATGGCCACTACCAACTGGATATGATAGAGCGAATCCCATTCTTCGATATCATTGGCCGTGGTAATATCGGTAAGAACAATATCATCATTGTCGAGCACATCCTTAAAAATATCATTCAGCTGCTGTAAGATTTGGCTTTGTTCCATAATTCACTATTTGCGTTTAATATGTACTTGTTTGTCGGTTGTGAACCGGGTGGTGTCCAGTTCCCAGAAATTGTTACCGGCCGGCTGGAAGCCCAGCTTCTGGTAGTGATCTTTTACCAGCTCATTTTTTTTGGTGGGAATATATTCCCCGATGATCTTTTTGAAACCATTGGCTTTGGCGAGGTCGATGATGGAGAGCAGTGTAAATACTTCCATTCCTCTTTTCAATACACGGCAGCTCATGATCCAACTGTTGATGAATAAAGTATCGCTGTCTTTTTTCTCCAGGATGATGAAAGCGATCAGGCCATAGTCGCCATAAATATCGTTCAATGAAAAGGAAAGTGTATAATGATCTTTCGGCTGCGCGATCTCCCTGATCTCTTCTTCCGTATACCGCACGGTACGCAGGTTGAACTGGTTAGACCGTTGGGAGAGCTGAGCGATACGGGGAATGGTGAAGCTGTCGAACGGTTTTACCTCACATTCCATACCCAGGCTTTTCAGGAACTCATCTTCATTCGCAAAGCTTTTTTGTAAAATATTTCGTTTGGCCTCTTCCTGGTATTGCTGGGTGCGTTGCGCATCCTCTTCCGTGAAAGAGGCAGTTTCGAATAAATTCAGGCTGCGAAGGTAGGGCAGGTATTCCGCAGGGTCTTCGGGCAGGTTGGGAACAGTGATCTCAGGGATATTCTGTTTCACCATTTCCCGCTCGAAAGGGTTATCGTCCAGGAAAACCATGGAATCGAAACTGATATTGAGGATGCCCTGGATATAACGGATATTATCGACTTTCGTTTCCCAATTGGCCACGAATACGGCAATATCCTCCATCCGGAGCTTCATATCGGGATGGTGGAGAAAAGGCTCCTGGGCGATGCTTTCCGTGTTCTTGCTGCAAACCGCCACGATGATGCCTCTTTTTTTCAGTTCTTTCACCCACAACTGGAGATCGGTGAAGACCTTCCCCAGCCCCAGGTCCCCGATCTGGATGCCTTCCATGCCATCATCTCCGATGATGCCTCCCCAGGTGGTATTGTCGAGGTCGAGGATGATACATTTTTTGAAGGAGCCACTAACGGCCTGGATGATATCATGGATATTCTTGGCCAGGTATGGCAAAATATCCAGGCTGAACACCATATCGGCGCTGACATACATTTTGGGATCGAAGCTGGTATCGTACCCCTTTTTCGTGATCAGCGCATCGAGGTCGAGCAGGAAGAAATTCTTTTTCCCGCTGCTGAGTTCCATTAGCGAGAGATTGAATTTTTTCACCTGGTATAAGAAAGAAGACTTCGTTTTGGTGCCGAAATTCCCGAATACGTTGTCATTGATCTCGGGGAAGGTATTGCTGATCACCCTGGCTTTGAGCTGGCTCGTGATCTGCTGGTAAAGCCCGTCCATATAGGCCACCTGGGTGGCGGCGAAATTTTCCTTTTCTGCGTTGGAAAGGCTGTAGAATTTTTTGATGATCCTTTCCACGCTGCGCAGGATGATCACATGATCCGGCTGGTATTCGTAGAGCTCGGAACCCGGATCGAAGACCTGGAGGTCGATCTGGTTGTAGTCGGCCTCGAATACCTGGTAATTGATACCGTTCTCGAGCCCGTATCCGCGGATGGCCTGGTTGATGAACTGGGAGGCTGAATCGGCCAGGATGGCGATGCGTATGGTCTTCAAGCCGTCTACCGGCCTTTTCAGATTTTTTTTCAGCGTATTGAAGCTCCTGATATCGGTAAGCATATAATGATGTTCAAATGTCGTATCCGTAATGATCGTAATATCTACAGGTAGACCTTATGCTAAATCTTTGTGCTATAACTCAGAAGCGGGCTGGTATATTGCAAGATTAAAGAGGTTGCCTGTAAGTAGCTATTCAAGGTATGGAGATTAAGGAGGGGGCTATTCACTAGGCTATTTTCGGGTGCGAAGATAATATATAAGATCGCAAAGAACAAGCCTCCTACTCTAAAGCCTGTGTGGCCGGCGGCCTCCTGGTGTAACTTGCTAATGATTAAATGATTTTCAACGCCGGAACCCTGATACTATGCAAGCTTTGCCCGCCGAAGCTTTAGCGCAGGTGGGTAAAACCCCTCGAAATTTCAAATTAACCGCCGTTTTACTATAATTTTTGTACTATTTCTATTATCCTTGCGTTAATCCTGACCTTTACAACCAAAATCTGGACGGTATGAAAATGAAAACATTTCTTGCGCTGTTAGCGCTGGTATTGATCTTTGCCTCCTGCAACAGGTATATCACCACTTATGAAGCGGCCAACGGAAAGGCCAAATGCGGCCGCTCGCTTCGCTAGTCGATCTCCTATTTTATTTTTCTGACAAAGTCCTTCAGGTAACTGCAGGTATTGTATGCTTCCTTGTAAAAGGGAGTGGTACTGTATTCCCTGGCAAGCGTAGTGAAATGAGGGCTTACCATCAGTTTTCTGCGATAGGCGGTCATGGCTTTCTCATATTCCTTATAATCCTGTTTGGCGTTCCATAACGGCATGTCGACCTGTTTCTGATCGCATTTGGCGGCCATGAACAGGCAGCGGGCTTTCAGGTTCTTGTCCTTCGTGAGAGCAAAGGCCTTGAGGTAATGATCTTCTGCCTTATAAACGCCAAAATATTCCTTTTCTCCGGGTTTCAAAGGATTGGCATCGCTGACGGACTCGTTGCTGCTCCAGGAGTATTGCACCAGTAACCAGCTATTCCCATAATAGCTCATCTGGTAATACCCTTTTGCCAGTTCATAATAGAGCTTTGCCTTTTTCTCCGGATCGGACGCGGTTTTCAGGTCGGTTTCCAACTGGAGCATTTTGCGGCTGAAGCTGAGCCTGGTATACCTCACCGTGTCCTGAGGGGTGGGCGCATGTGTGTCGATGATCAGATCGGCAAACGGGTTGGCGGCCAGGTAAGTGGTGTAGGGTTCTTCTTTATAATAATCTGCCGGGATCTTGCTGAACCACTTGATGGCATTGGCATAATCGAACTGGCGCAGGAAGGAAGTGCCTGCCACATCATTCACGTCGTTCTTTGAAAAACTGTTATGCTCCACGATATATTTTTCGAAAGCATTCAGGTTTTTCGATTCCATCAATTGGATGAGTTGTTCCACCTCTGTTCCCGATAGCTCGGTGCGCAACTTCGACAAGGCACCTCCGTAATAACCCCATCCATCCTTTACATAGGTCTTTTGTATCCAGTCGGCCACGCCGATACAGAGCAGGTATTTTATCCTGGCAGCTACTTCCATTTGCTGATAGCGGGGGGCCAGGATCTCCGAATAGATCCTGCGATAGAATTTGGCGTACTCGGTATCGGTAGATGCCATCTTTTCCAGCCAGCGCATCGAAGAAAATAATTGTTCTTCCGATCTACTGTCGAATGTTGGCATGGTATTGATGATCCAGAGCAGGTTGGTCATGGCCCATTGGTCCTGCAATGGTTGCGAGAGCTTTAGTTTTTTGGTATCATCGAGCAGTTTGCGGGTTGCGGGATAGTCGCCGGTGATCAGGGACGCATGTGCGGCGGTAAGGGAATACAATGCCTTATTGGGTGTGGATGCCTGCTTTGCCGCTTCCTGGCAAAATGCGGTCAAAGCCTTGGTCTCTTTGTAAAAAGCCTGGTAGGAGCTGTCGGACGTGGTGATCTCTGCATAGTTCAGCATGATCCTGTCTTTCCCGGTATGGAATTGTAAGGCCGGCGTATAGTAATATTCTTCGAGCTTGTTCATTTCCCGCACTAAAAGGATCTCGAGCAATGGTGAATTAGGGGCCAGTTGCTGGATCCGTTTAAGCGCATTCAGTTCGTCCCTGTTGCTGCCCAGCGCAAAAAGGCCGAGCATATTGGCTTTTTCGAGATCTGTTTTGCAAAGTGCAAGACATTTTTTCCTGTCGGCTTCATCGAAGCGCTTCACGCACCAGTCGAAGCTCATATAATTCGAAATGCGTTTCAGCTCGCTTTTGCTGAAGAGCTGGCTGAAGATATAAGCTGCTTCAGGTTTTTGGCCGAGCCGCATCATGGCCCCTGCCTTTAAAGAGAGGCCCAGGTCTTTCAATACGCTTTGGGTAGGATTGTCACTGATCCCTGTATCATACCACTGGATCGCTTCTGTATAACGGCCACTGTAATGCGCCAGCCTGGCCACCTGGTAGGCCAGCCGGAGTTTGATGAAATTGTTTTTCGCCACTGCATATAGTTGCTGGCCATTCTTCATCAGTTTGCCCATTTTTTCCTGGTCGCGGCTGATAGGTTCCCAGGCTGTCCATTCGCCTGTTACATTCGGTTCCACCTGTTTGGCATATAAAATATAACCGAGCGCTTCGAGGTCTTTACCGGAGGAGAAGAATTTCGTCATCCCGTTATTGCTCACGGAATCGGGTATCTGTAGAGGCTGGTTTTTTTCCAGGTGATAATAAAGATTGGCCAGGTCTTTTCTCGCATACTCCACCACGAAGGCATAAGCATCTTTACCGGAGAAAGCATTATTGCCATAAGCAGCCCATTCAGCCGCAGTAGCAGTGGCCGTATTGACGGGCTCTTTTTCACTGTAGAGGAACTGGACATTGGTAAAATAGAAAGGCTGGAAACCAGGCGCAGCGCTGGTATTCTTGCTGAAGAAAGAAACATAATAATCATAAGGGTCAGCGTCGCCGCCGGCACAACCGATGATATTATAAGGAAAGGCCACGCAGGCCAGGTTAACGCAAACTATTAAAAATTTTTTCCAGTTCATAGTCTGTATAGCTATGGAGAGTTAATGGATCAAGGTGAAAGAGCACTACTGAAAAATGTCGAGTGGCCAGTTGTGGTTTAAGGAGACCGGCCGCTTGCATGATGGACCCAAAGTTACTGTCTTCCTGCCGAACCAGATCAGCTTTTTTCAATTCATATTGTTGAATTAATGTGTCTTTCAAAATTTCAAACGTATTTCCCTTCCTGTTAGCAATGGCAGGTAGCAACAATGAATCGGGAAGCTCCTGCAACAACCCTTTATACTGGCCATTCCTGTATAACACTTTCCACTGGAAAAGGGGTAATCCGATATCGAGCGGCAGGGGATACCGATGGAGCTGGCCGATATATTTTTTCAGCTCTGCCGGATCGATGATGGAATTGGTGGTATGAGGATCTTTCAGGTTACCCATATTGTAACACATCAGCAGCCCACGCTGCACGGGCGGCACACCTGTTTTCATGCTGTATTTGCATTGGTAGAGCCGGATGGTGGCCGACAGTGCCCGGCCTTTTAAAAGCTCCGAATCCCGGATGGTTTGCAATAATGAAAAATATTTTTCTTTGGTGGAAGCTGTCCAGTCGCAATCGATCTGAACCTCATCGATGGCCCCGGAGAGATCATTGTCAAGAATAGTGGCCTGCAGGAGTTGTATGATCCTGCGGGCCAGATCGATAGTCTTCACCGGATCGATGTTCTGAAGACTTTCATTGGTGATGAACACAGTGGGAATCACCCGGACCGAATGCCGGCGCAGGAATGATAAGGTGCTGTCTGCAAAACGAACCTTGGCCACCGGCACAGGAGTTTGGCGCGGCGCATTCCACAGCACATCGAAGAATTTAATGTAAATTTTTTGTACCTGCCACTTTTCAATGGCTGCCTGTTCGGGGCCGTTCAGTGCGGCTACCGATTTCCAATAATAAAATCCTCTGCCCGTGTCATGTTCCTGATGTCCGGGCCTGCATGATGCCATCAACAGGCAGAGGGCCAGCAAGCTGCATGGAAGATTGGAATACCTCATCGCATCAAATGTATGGTGTTTTTTTATTCCTTATTTTTACCACCTTAATGCTTGCGAATGACGGTTCATTTCGGGTACGACAAAAAGCAGGTTATACAGGCTCTACGCTATCATTTTCTAATGCGTCCTGAGATCAAGACACTGCTGGTCCTCATAAATGTTTTTGCAATTTCCTCAGCCGTATTATTCGGTATGAAGAAGATCCAGGCACTGTCGTTCCTGGTATTTTCACTGCTGTGGTTTATTCTCATGCTGGTGATCTGGCGTTTATTGCCAGGCAGCATTTACCGTCGCTCCCTCACATTCCGGGACCATTTTATCATGCATTTCGATGAAGAATCGATCGTGCTCGAAACGGAGAGGGGCGCCAAAAGCTGGGCCTGGGGCAACTTCAGCAATTTCATAGAAAGCCCTTATTTCTTCCATTTATATTTCGATCCCCGTTCTTTTTTCCTGGTGCCCAAGGATGCCTTCAAGGATATTACCGATCAGCAGGAAGTGCGTCAATTACTGCGTAGGAAGATTTCCAAAAAGGCAGGGTCCTGAAATGGTAGCACCTAGCCCGGTTTGTACCTGCTTTCTTCATAGATCTTTTTCGCATCTGTTTGCAAAAGCTCCTGAAGGCTTAGGGAGGGATTTTTCGAGAGATACTTTTTTACGATCTGCTGCCCCACAAATAGACCGATATTGCCGGGCGAACCCTCACCAATTGCCTGCGTGTTGGGGCCATCACTGACATATTCCTTGGTCAGGGCCGGCTCGCTGTTCAGCAGGAGGCTGTTGGTGAGAAAGAAATTCCAGATCCTGCCCTCATTTTTATAACATCCCTTCAACTGGTAATCTGTATAGCCGATCCGGATGCTATCGGGAGTATAAGGCATGAATTTCTCCAGCAGGTAAAGTCGTTTGCCTTTCTCTACCATCTGCTCGATCAATGTTCTGCTCCCTTTTTTCTCAGGATAGATATCGTCGATGATATTCTTCATGCAATTCACGGTAATATAATCGGGTGTGAAGCGGCGGGAAATATATTCCGGGTAGAGCGACTGGCCCATTTGAGATTTGTAGATCGAATAATCTTTCCCCATGTGCAATTGCAGGCCCACTGCCAGTCCGTCTTTGGTGATCACGTCGCCATAGCCGCCCAGGGAAGCTTCTGCATAGGCATCGATCGGGCCGATGAAAGTGATCAGGCTGCCGGGCAATGGATAGGAGGGGAAATAATATTTCACGAACTGCAATCCCTGTTTTATCTCTTTTTCATACTTATCGAAACGCGCGAACAATTTATCGGCTGAATCTTTGACAGGAGTATAGTCTTTGAGGAATTGCCTGGTCATCAAGAGGGCTTGCGTGGATGAATCGGGAACGGGCGGCAATCCCAGTATATGCTGCGCAAAATCGGGCACGAATCCCGGGTACTTCTGCGTTAACTGTTGAAGGGAAGGCAACAGGCGGGTGGTGTCCATTGCAAAAAAATCCTTCTCGAACCTACGTACCGTCAGCTCGATCCTGATATTGGAAACATCGGGAATTCCTTTGTCCCGGCAAGCTGCCAGGCTCAGGGCGATGAGCAGTAAATAACCCGTTTTTTTCATGTCACTCAAACGTTTACGACAAATATAATGTTGTGAAGTAAATGCAAAAAATAAGGGTGGTAAAGCTTAAATTTGATGTATGAAGATCGCATTAGCCCAGCAGAACTATCATATAGGGCATTTTGAAGATAATACACGGAAGATCATAGGAGCTATTCAGTATGCCAAATCGCGCGGCGCCGACCTGGTGGTCTTTTCCGAACTAAGCATCTGTGGTTACCCTCCCCGTGATTTCCTGGAATTCAACGATTTTATCCAGGAATGTTACAAGGCCATCGACATCATCAAAGAACATACGGAAGATATTGGCGTGATCGTAGGCTGTCCTCAACGCAATCCCGACAAAGAAGGGAAAGACCTCTTCAATGCTGCCTGGTTCCTATACGAAAAACAGGTATTGGGAGTGGCCCATAAAACCTTGTTACCTACCTATGACGTGTTCGATGAGTACCGTTATTTCGAGCCGTCATTCAACTGGCAGGTGATCTCCTTCAAAGGGAAAAAAATTGCCCTGACTATTTGCGAAGATATCTGGAACCTGGGCGATAATCCACTCTACCGCATCTGCCCGATGGATAAGCTGATGGGGCAGCAACCCGATCTCATGATCAATATTTCAGCTTCACCGTTCGATTATGACCATGATGTAGACCGTCTCGAAGTGATCAGGGCCAATGTGCTCAAATATAAACTGCCCATGTTCTATTGCAATGCCATCGGTTCCCAGACTGAAGTGGTATTCGACGGTGGCAGCCTCGTAATGGACGCGCAAGGTCACGTGGTAAAAGAAATGAAATATTTTGAGGAAGATTTTACGATCGTGAATACGGACGATGTGGAGGTACAAAAATCTGGCCCCCGCAGCCCCCGATCGAATCAGAAATTGCAGGCTGTTGAGCTCGATAAGGAAATGCGCGTATCGAAGATCAGTGATCCGGATAAGATCATTGAATACCTCACCGCAGAAAAAAATATCGGCGAGATCTATCAGGCACTCTTGCTCGGCATCCGCGATTACTTCCGTAAGATGGGATTCTCCAAGGCGATCCTCGGTTCTTCCGGCGGTATCGACAGCGCTGTAACGCTGGCCCTTGCCTGTGAGGCATTGGGCAAAGACAATGTACGCGCCATTCTCATGCCATCACATTATTCCACCAGTCACTCGGTGACCGATGCGGAACAACTGAGCAGGAACCTGGGCAATCCTTACGATATCATCCCGATCAAGGATATTTACGACAGTTTTCTTTCCACACTCAAACCTGTGTTCAAAGACCTGCCATTTAGCCTGGCGGAAGAAAATATCCAGAGTAGAACAAGAGGCAATCTGCTCATGGCCATCGCCAATAAATTCGGATATATCCTTCTCAACACTTCCAACAAAAGTGAATTGAGCACAGGCTATGGAACATTGTACGGAGATATGGCCGGAGGTCTCAGCGTGCTGGGGGATGTTTATAAAATGCAGGTATATGCGCTGGCGGAATACATCAACCGCAATGGAGAGATCATCCCGGAAAATATTATTCAGAAACCACCTTCCGCCGAGTTGCGGCCTGATCAGAAAGACAGCGACAGCCTGCCTGAATACCCGGTACTCGATAAGGTATTGTATCAGTACATAGAAAGAAGACAGGGCCCAAAAGAGATCATATCCATGGGCATCGACGAAGCGTTGGTGAAGCGGATACTGAAGCTGGTCAACACGAGCGAGTATAAACGAAACCAATTCTGCCCTATCATCCGGGTAAGCTGCAAAGCGTTCGGGATAGGACGGAGAGTACCGATCGTGGCGAGGTACCTGAGTTAGCTGCCCTGTCTACGCAACTATTTTTAAGCTATTTTATTGTGCCGGCCGGTCAACATATTTCCTTCTTTTTTTGATAAGCGACCGGCAAGTTGGCAAGCATATTGCATCGGCTTTGTTCGTATTTTCATATCTTGGTTTTAATCATTCATGCTAAACCCGGTTTATGGTATTAACAGCGGACGATATTCGTCAACTCAATGAGAAGATACAGTATCACAGTGTTTTTATTGACCGTTTACGGGATGAGACCTCCCGTGTGATCGTGGGCCAGCACCAGATGCTCGACAGGCTGCTCATCGGGTTGCTGAGCAATGGCCACGTTTTGTTGGAAGGTGTGCCCGGACTGGCAAAGACACTGGCTATAAAATCGCTCGCACAGGCCGTTCATGGCAAATTCAGCCGTATCCAGTTTACACCCGACCTGCTGCCTGCCGACGTGATCGGCACTATGATCTATAATCAGCAAAAGAATGAGTTCATCGTTCGCAAAGGCCCCATCTTCGCCAATTTTGTGCTGGCCGATGAGATCAACCGCGCCCCGGCCAAAGTGCAGAGCGCCTTACTGGAAGCGATGCAGGAAAAGCAAGTGACCATCGGCGATACGACCCATAAGCTCGATGAACCTTTCCTCGTGCTGGCCACACAAAACCCATTGGAACAGGAAGGAACTTATCCCTTGCCGGAAGCCCAGCAGGACCGCTTCATCATGAAAGTGATCGTTGACTATCCTGCCAAGGAAGAAGAACAGCTCATCATCAGGCAGAATGTGCAGGGAATGAAACAACCTGAAGTTGGTCGCGTGGTATCCATGCAGGAAATATTACAGGCCAGGGAACTGGTGCGGCAGGTTTATATGGATGAGAAAGTAGAGAATTATATCCTCGATATCGTTTTCGCCACCCGTTTCCCTGAAAAATATAAACTGGATAAACTCAAACCATTGATCGCATACGGAGGTTCGCCGAGGGCCAGCATCAACCTGGCTTTAGCGGCCAAAGCGCATGCCTTCCTCAATAAGCGTGGCTTCGTGATCCCGGAAGATATCCGTAGTATTTCCAAAGATGTGCTGCGCCACCGGGTAGGACTTACCTACGAAGCCGAAGCAGAGAATGTGAATGTGGTGAATGTGATCGATGATATTTTACGCGTGATACAGGTGCCGTAGGAATAGTTTGCAGTTGGCAATTGACAGTGGGCAGTTGGAACCCGATAGTCTAATTGCGAATTGCAAATTGCCAACTGAAAACTGCCAACTTCCTATTATGTTAACAACAGCCGAAATACTCAAAAAGGTCCGTGAACTGGAGATCAAGAGCAAGAAGCTCACCCGGCATATCTTTACCGGGGAGTACCACAGTGCTTTTAAGGGGAGGGGCATGTTGTTCAAGGAAGTGAGGGAATACACCCCGGGCGATGATCCGAGGTTCATCGACTGGAACGTGTCGGCCAGGTTCAACCATCCTTTCAGCAAAGTATTCGAAGAAGAACGGGAACTCACCGTGATGTTATTGGTAGATGTAAGCGCCAGCTCTTTATTCGGCACTGTACATGCCCGCAAGAAAGACCTGGTAACAGAGATCGCGGCGGTGCTGGCTTTCTCGGCCATCAGTAATAATGATAAAGTAGGTGTTATCTTTTTCAGTGATAAGGTAGAGAAATTCATCCCCCCCAAAAAGGGAAGGGACCATGTGCTGTACATTGTGCGGGAACTGCTCACCATGCAACCGAAACAAAAAGGTACGCACCTGGGAGAAGCATTGAGAAGGTTCAACAATTCAACGCGGCAGAAATGCATTGCGTTCGTGCTGAGCGATTTTCTCGACAACAGTTTCAATGATCCTTTGAAAGTGGCCGGACGGAAACACGATGTGATCGGTATCAAGATCTATGATAAAATGGACATGCAACTTCCTACCATCGGCCTCACCACCATGGAAGACGCAGAAAGTGGCCAAATGTCCTGGATCGACACCGGCAATTTCCTGGTGAGACAGGAATACCAGGAGGCTTTTTTCAGGCATACGGAATACTGCAAAAATGTATTTCTACATGCCGGTTGTGAGCTGTTGCATATCCGCACGGATGAAGACTATGTGAAAGTGTTGCAGAAATTCTTTATCGGAAGGAATAAATAACAAGAAAGGTATCAGGCCCAGATGAAAAACCCTGTACATTATATTATACTGTGTTGTGTGTTCCTGGCGATCTTATCGCCGGTGCAGGCACAGGTGTTGATTAAAGCATCCCTCGACAAGGACAGGATCCTGATCGGTGAACCTGTACAATTACTGCTCGATCTGCGTGCACCACTGGGGGCAAGCATCGACTGGGCCAGCATAGACACCATCCCTCATTTTGAAATACTGGAAAGAGGCAAGGTCGATACCATCGAAGGAGTGGACGGTAAGAAAGTGATTCAACAACTTACCCTCACCAGCTTCGATTCCGGCCAGTGGGTGATCCCCAGGCTGAGTGTGAAAGTGAACAAGAAATCGTACCTGACCGATACGGTTGGCCTCGAGGTTGCCTATACTCCGTTCAATCCCGAGGAAGATTATCGTGATATCAAAGAGATCATTGAAGTTCCCAACCCTTCTATGAGCCATATACCCTGGATCATTGCGGGAGGGACCCTGATAGCCATTGCGTTGATCGTATACCTGCTTTGGCCGAAGAAAAAGATCAAGGCCGAAGTACAGGCAGTGCCGCAACTGACACCTTATGAAGAAGCGATGCAGTCGCTCGACCAGCTTCAGAAAAGTAGCTTACAACAGAATGGAGAAATAAAAAAATATTATACGCAACTGAACGACGTGCTGCGGGTTTTCGTAATGCGCAAACTGAAGATCGCTTCATTGGAAAAGACCAATGAAGAGCTGATCATGCAATTGAAACAACTGCCGATGGAGAAAGAGCAGTTCCGTCAATTATCCGAAGCCCTGCAAATAGCGGACTTCGTGAAGTTTGCCCGCTATCAACCCGAAAGGGCGGATAATGAAAGAAATTTCAATAGCATCAGAACGGCCATTACAACACTTAATAATATCACCTGACAATTGTTGTACAACTGGTATCAACATATCGAATTCGCCTATCCTTCGGCATTTGCGCTGCTGGCTTTGCTGCCATTGATGATCTATTGGTATCTCAAAAGCAGCAACAGTCAACAGGGGGTTATCACTGTCTCTACAGTTGCCGGCTTCCGGAAGAACAGTTCCTGGAAAAACCTGTTGCGTCATTCACTTTTCGTAATACGGTTACTGGCTATTATCTGTATCATCATCGCATTGGCGCGCCCTCAAACAAGGAACGACGAGGAATTGAAAACAGGTGAGGGGATCGATATCATCCTTTGCCTCGACGTGAGTGGGAGCATGTTCGCACAGGACCTTCTGCCGAACAGGCTGGAAGCTGCCAAGCAGGTGGCCGCCAATTTCGTGGACCAGCGCCCTACCGACCGCATCGGTGTGGTGATCTTCTCCGGTGAAAGTTTTACCCTGGTGCCACTCACTACGGACAAGACGGTGCTGAAATCACAGATCTATAATATTCAACGTGGCGTTCTGGAAGATGGAACGGCCATTGGGGATGGTCTCGGTGTGAGCGTGGGCCGGCTCAAGGATTCAAAAACAAAATCGAAAGTGATCATCCTCCTCACCGACGGTGAGGACCAGGGCGGGCGTATCGATCCGCTGGCCGCCAAGGAGCTGGCCAAAGCCTATAACATCCGTGTGTATACGATCGGTGTAGGCACCGATGGCTATGCGCCTGTGCCGATGCCAGATGGCGCCGGTGGCGTTGTGGTCCGGCAGCAGAAAGTGAATATAGGAGAGAAATTGCTGCGGATGATCGCCGATGAAACGGGCGGGCTCTATTTTCGTGCAAGGGATAATGAAAGTCTCAATGGAATTTACCGCGAGATAGATCAACTCGAAAAATCGAAGATAGAGGTAACGGCCCTGAAACGTTACACCGAAAAATTCTTTCCATTCGCTATTGCCGCCGCTATCTTACTTTTGCTGGAGATTGCACTACGTTATACCATATTCAGAAAATTCCCTTGAGACTGAAAACAGACCAATGTTTACAGCGATCTCATTATCCCATCCATCTCATCCATCCCATCAATCCCAGTTCAGACAATGAGAGGAATCGTATATAAATCCACCGGAAGCTGGTATATTGTAAAGGCCGATAACGGCCGTTTTTACAATTCCCGGATCAAAGGCGTATTCAAGATCGATGATATCACCTCCACCAATCCCCTGGCAGTAGGCGATGAGGTGGCCATCGAGCCGGAGAATGACGCTGAAGACACTGCGATGGTCCGGGAGATCCTGCCAAGGCGCAATTATATCAACCGTCAATCCCCTTCGCATAAAAAACAGCACCAGATCGTTGCCGCCAATATCGATCAGTCGTTATTGTTTGCAACGTTGAAAGAACCCAAAACATCGCAAGGTTTCATCGACCGGTTCCTGGTTACCTGTGAAGCGTACCATGTGCCTGCCATCCTCGTTTTCAATAAAGCCGATCTCTATAAAAAGAAAGAACTTGAAAAGTTCGGGGACTGGTCGGCGATATATGAAGCCATTGGCTACCGAGTAATACTGATGTCTTTGCAGAAAGATGAAGGAGTACAGTCTGTGAAAGACCTGCTGCAGCACAAGACCACACTGATCAGTGGCCATTCGGGCGTTGGCAAATCCACTTTCATCAACCATATCTTCCCGGAAATGAAATTGAAGACACAGGATGTGAGCGGCTGGAGCGGCAAGGGATTGCACACTACCACCTTTGCGGAAATGTTCGATCTTCCTTTCGGAGGAAGCGTGATCGACACGCCCGGTGTTCGGGAATTTGGGCTGGTAGACATTTCCCGGCAGGAGCTATCGCATTATTTTCCTGAGATGGCGAAACTGATAGTGCAATGCCAGTTCAACAATTGCTTACATATCAACGAACCGGGCTGTGCCGTGAAAAATGCGGTGGCTGAGGGCCTCATTCACGAGGACCGGTATGTGAGCTATTACAATATTCTGGAATCGATAGAGGATAAAGGATACTAGGAAAGAGGGCTAAGAAGTATAACGCCTGGCCCGGTGGATCAGCAGCCTGTTTTCCAAAAATTTTGCCACCTCGACCACTGCATCATTATCTTTTCTCGGCGCTTCACGGAATTTCAGCGGATAGATCGAGATGCCTGTGTAGATATTATAATGAAGCGTAAGCAGGTGGCCCCTGTACAGGAAATGCCATACGAGGGTGTCAAAATCATCTTCTTTTTTCGTGAAACGGATATCGAGGTCGTCGGTGAGAATGTTGGCCACTTCATAGAAGCGTTTGAGGCCGCAATCGTCGTCGATGATGGCTTCGGTACAGCCGAAGTCGGTACGTAGCGTGAGGCTCATATAATACGGATTTAGGTTGACTACTACGTTGTACCGGTGCCGTTGAGGCTAAGCTTTGAATTTCCGGGCCTTGGGTATTTTCTCCCCGCTCAGGATCCTTTCTGCCCCTACATTTTTCCCATTGCTCGGACAGCCGGATTTAGCTCCACCAAAGATACCACAGGATGTGCCGGTTGTAAGAAGGAAGGCGCAGGCTGTAATCAATACGATAAGACGGGCTGTTTTCATAAGCGTATTCTTCTACCGGTTAAACGTATTTAAAACTATAAATATTATCCCACAGTTGCAATAGGGCGGGGGTAATTTAACCTGTCACCTGGTCGCGGAACCAGTCGGCATAACGTACGTAATTGTTTGCTACTCTATCTATTTCGCCGGTGATTTGAGATGCGTCAATATCTTTCAGCTTCCTGGCGGGAATGCCTGCGAAGATGGTGCCGCTCGGTACGGTAGTCCCTTCCGATACCACTGCCCCGGCTGCAATGATCGTATTGGATTTGATCACGGCATTGTCCATTATGATGGCGCCCATCCCAATTAACACATTGTCTTCAATGGTGCAGCCATGCACAATAGCATTATGACCGATAGATACATTGCTGCCGATGATGGTCTTGGTTTTCTTGTATGTACAATGGATCACAGCTCCATCCTGGATATTTACCTTATTGCCTATCCGGATACTGTTCACATCTCCGCGTACAACGGCATTGAACCAGATACTTCCATCGTGGCCCATTACAACATCACCTACAATAGTAGCATTGGGAGCAATGAAACAGTTGTCGCCGAACTGAGGGTAGATTCCATCTACATGCAATATGACAGGCATAAAGTTGATTTTTGGTGCACTACAAATTTAACGTTCTTTGTGCCATGAATCAACGGGAATTATTTTTGCGCCATGTGGCGCAAACCTCCCCGGCGCCGCTGGCACTGGAGATCGTAAAGGCCGAAGGCAGCCGGTTATGGGATGTCAAAGGCCGGGAATATACCGACCTCATTGCCGGCATCAGCGTATGCAATATCGGCCATCGCCATCCCAAAGTGATCAGGGCGATCAAAAAGCAGCTCGACGATTACCTCCACCTGTTGGTCTACGGTGAAATGGTGGAAACGCCACAGGTGCAATATGCGAAACTGCTGACCGACCATTTACCCAATTCACTCAATTCCGTTTATTTCACCAATTCGGGCGCTGAGGCCACAGAAGGGGCCATGAAGCTGGCCAAACGGGCTACCGGCAGAACACAGATCATTGCATTCAAACAGAGCTATCATGGTTCTACCCAGGGCGCATTGAGCGTGATGGGCGATGAATACTGGAGAAATGCTTTCCGTCCGCTCCTCCCGGATATATTGCATCTCGAGTATAATTCCATGGCATCGATCGATGCCATTACAGAACGCACAGCCTGTGTGATCGCAGAGAGCATCCAGGCGGAGGCCGGCGTAATCACACCTTCGAAGAGCTGGATGAAAGCCTTGCAGCAGAAATGCCGGGCCACAGGCGCTCTGCTGGTGCTGGATGAGATACAGGCAGGTTTCGGAAGAACAGGGGAGCTTTGGGGATTTGAACAATTCAAAGTGGTGCCTGATATTTTACTGTTGGGAAAAGCGTTGGGTGGCGGTATGCCCCTGGGCGCTTTTGTGGCGAGGAGAAAACTCATGGGCCGCCTTACGAAAGATCCGGTGCTGGGACATATCACCACTTTCGGGGGACATCCTGTTTGCTGTGCAGCAGGCATGGCAGCATTTAAAGTCCTGTTGAAAGAAAACATCCCCGAACAGGTGCCCCGGAAAGAATTATTGTTCCATCAATTGTTACAGCATCCGAAAATAAAAGCTGTCCGCTCCAATGGATTGCTGATGGCCGTCGAATTCGACAGTTTCGAAGCCAATAAAAAAGTCATCGATGCCTGTATTGAGGGTATCGACGGAGAAAGGGTATTGACGGACTGGTTCCTGTTTGCGCCAAATTGCTTGCGGATCGCGCCGCCATTGACGATCACATTGAAAGAGATCAGGAAAGCCTGCAAGATCATTTTGAAGGCAATCTCCGATTAGCATTTATCGCCGCGGCAAATAATTCACTGCTACTTTTTGAAAAGCGTTTATCTGATTTTGGACCCAGTCGTTATCCTGCTGCAAACCGGCGGCCATCAGTTCCGCCACTGCCGGCGCCGCTTCCATGGCGGCTTTTGCATCGAGCAACAGGGCCCTTGTTCTCCGGCTCAGCGCATCTTCCACCGTCATGCACATCTCCTGCTGTACTGCCCATACCACCATCGCCTTGGTATAGGGAAGTGCAGGATGCAGGGGAGTGGCCAGCTCGGGACGATCAGCGATCAACCTGTCGATCGATGGTTTGTCGGTACCGTAATAATAATCGCTGGTACTGAAATCGTCCGTTGCCTGTGCTCCGTGTACTGGCAGATCTTTCGTGATACATTCCCGGTAAGGCAGTAGCGCATGGATAGCTGCAGTATTCACTACATCTTCCGCCATTTTGCGGTAAGTGGTCCACTTGCCACCGAGGATGCTGATAAGCCCGCTTTCGGAAATGATAATGGAGTGGTCCCGGGAGATCTCGGCGGTTTTCTTCGTGCTGCTTTTCACCAACGGTCGCAGCCCGGCGAAGATACTCTTCACATCAGCTTCCGACGGATCTTTGGTGAGATAACGGGCGGCATGTTCCAATATGAAATCGACCTCTTCACGAAGGGCCAATGGCTCGGCTTCGATGGTATCGACGGCCGTATCCGTAGTGCCGATGATGATCTTGTTATGCCAGGGTACCGCAAACAATACACGGCCATCATCGGTATGGGGGATCATGATGGCCGCATCTCCCGGAAGGAATTCTTTGTCGAGCACTATATGGATACCCTGACTGGGTGAAATGCTGACCGGTTTTTCCGGATCATCCAGGTGTTGTACTGCATCCGAGAAAACACCGGTGGCATTGATCACTACCTGACCGCTTACCTCATACTCTTTTCCGCTGATCTGGTCCCTCACCTGTACACCTACGATCTTACCGGCCATTTTCAGGAATCCCACTACTTTGAAATAATTCAATGCCACGCCGCCTTGTTCTGTTACCGTTTGTGCAAGGTTGATGGCGAGCCTCGCATCATCGAATTGCCCGTCGTGATACAGCACACCGCCTCTCAACCCCTCTGCATCGAGTGTGGGAGCAAGTTGCAGCACTTCTTCGGTCGATAGCCATTCGGAGGTTCCCAACCCCAGGCTGCCGCTCATCCAGTCGTATACTTTCAGTCCCAGTCCATAGTAAGGCCCTTCCCACCATTTGTAATTGGGTACTACGAAGGATTGATTTTTTACCAGGTGTGGGGCATTTTTTTTCAGGGTGCCTCTTTCTCGCAGGGCTTCCATCACCAGTTTGATATTACCCTGTTGCAGGTAACGCACACCGCCATGAACCAGTTTGGTAGATCGTGAAGAGGTGCCTTTCGCAAAATCATCCTGTTCGAAGAGTATGGTGGAGTATCCTCTGGAAGCTGCGTCTACAGCGGCTCCCAGGCCGGTAGCCCCACCACCGGTCACGATCAGGTCCCAGGGCGAAGTGTGCGATTCGAGTATACGGACCAATTCCTGACGGAGCATATAATAATTAGATTATGATCATTGATTACCGGCACTGGCAACAGCGGCTCGAACGGCCCGATGCCATCCTTTTGTTATAAAAGTTAAGAAATTTATAGGCCCCTATAGCCGCTTATAATAATTAATCCCGTGAGAAACTTTTTTCATGGGAACTGTTGTAAATTCCTTGATACAATCAAAAACTGTTTTTGTTATGCGATCTGCTCTTTTAAAAAATCCCGGTCTCAGTTTGATCCTGGTCACAACCGTACTGGTAACGGGCACTGCTATGGGTAGCATTCGGAATATATACCTGCCTGCCCGCTTGAACGACCGTCCCATGGCCGATACAACTAAAAAGGATACGGTGAGGTACACCGAATTCAAGAACCTGCCATTAAAGCCTGCCCGCAAGATCTCTTTTTCAACCAATGAAGGCACCTGGATGTCGGTAGACGTGAGCCCCGATGGAAAGACCATCGTATTCGATCTCATGGGAGACCTTTACACAGTGCCGATAACCGGTGGAAGGGCCACGCCCGTTACCAAAGGACTGGCATTCGATACGCATCCCCGTTATAGCCCCGATGGTAAAAAGATCCTGTTCACCTCAGACCGCAGCGGCTCTGAAAATATCTGGTATATCGATACAGAGAAAAAAGATACGGTACAGGTCACTAAGGACCGCGACCAGAATTTTCCCAGTGCTGCCTGGACGCCCGACGGGAATTATATCATTGCGGCCCGCGGAAAGCTCGATGTTAAATTATGGATTGTACATAAAGATGCAGGAAGCGGCACACAACTGATCGATGCGGCCGGTATCAAGACCATCGATCCTGCCGTGAGCCCCGATGGACGATATATCTACTATTCACAACGCAATGGGTTCTGGAACTATAATGCGCAATTACCGCAATACCAGGTGAGCGTCTATGACCGTGAAGATGGCAGGACAAGATCACTTACTTCCCGCTATGGCTCTGCTTTTACGCCGGTATTATCGAAGGACGGAAAATGGATCGTATATGGATCGAGGTATGAGGATAAGACCGGACTGGTGATCCGCAACCTGGCCAGTGGTGATGAAAAATGGCTGGCATGGCCTGTTCAGCGCGATGATCAGGAATCCATTGCCACCATGGGCGTACTGCCCGGTATGGCCTTCACGCCAGATAGCAAAGCAGTGATAGCATCCTATGGAGGGAAGATTTATCGTATATCCATTGACGGAAGTAAACCGCAGGAGATCCCTTTCACTGCCCAGCTCGATCTGGAACTGGGGCCCCGCCTCGAATTCAAATACCCGGTATCGGATACTTCTCATGCCCTGGCCACCCAGATCCGCGATGCTGTGCCATCACCCGATGGAAAGAAGCTCGCGTTCACTGTACTCAACCGCCTGTATGTAATGGACTATCCCAATGGAACGCCCAAACGCCTCACCACCCATGAATTTACAGAGGCCGAACCAGCCTGGTCGCCCGATGGCAACAGTATCGTATTCACTACCTGGGCGCATGAAGGAGGCCATCTGTACAGGGTGAACGTGAATGGGAAAGTGACTGTGCAGAAGCTGACTAAAGAACCTGCGCTATATGCCATGCCGGCCTGGAGTTGGAAGAATGACAGGATCGTATTTATCAGGAACAAAATGCAGCGCTATCGTGAATCCATCGGGCCGATTGCTGTGGGATCGGAGAATGAGCTCTGCTGGATCAGCGCCAATGGCGGGGATATCAATTTTATTGAAAAGGCCAATGGGCGCGACAACCCCCATTTCGTGAAAAACGACGATCGCATCTATCTCAACCAGGGCGGAAGCCTTTTATCCATTCGCTGGGATGGTACAGATGAAAAAGCACATGCAAAGATCACAGGTATTACCACTTTCGGGATCAGTAACCTGAAAGAAGAAGACCATGAACATGCCCTGAATGCAACGGACTATTGCCTGCTCACGGAGAAAGCTGCACAGGCAATGGAAGTGCAGTCGCCATCCAATGCATCGGTGGTATTGATGTCGCCCACCGGCGACCGGGCACTTGCTCAGATCAACAACGATATATATGTGGTCACCATCCCGAAAACGGGCAAACCTGCCACTATTTCCCTGGCTGACGCCGGTTCAGCCAATTTCCCGGCCAGGAAGCTCACGGAGCTGGGAGGCGAATTTGCTGCTTGGGAAGCCGATGGGAAAAAAGTACACTGGTCGCTCGGCAATGCACACTTTATATATGATGTGGACAAAGCCCAGTCTTTTGAAGATAGTTTGAAACCGGCAAAGAAAGAGGCCGACAATAAGAAAACGGATTCGTTGGCCAAAGCTTCCACTGACACTGCCAGGAAAGCGGATTCACTGGCCAGGAAAGCAACTACCGGTAAAGAAGAACCGAAATATAAACCTGAAGAAACACAGGTAAAAGTCTACTATGAAAAAGACTATCCATATGGTACGGTACTGCTGAAAGGGGCCCGCATCATCACCATGAATGGCAATGAAGTGATCGCGAATGGAGACATCCTCGTGGTCAATAACCGGATCAAAGCGGTGGGGCCCTCCGGCGCCCTGCAGGTGCCCTCGAATGCGAAAGTGATAGACGTGAGCGGTAAAACCATCGTTCCCGGGTTTATCGATACACACTCCCACATGTGGCCGCAATGGGGCATCCAGAAAAATGAAGTATGGATCTATGCCGCCAACCTGGCCTATGGGGTAACCACAACCCGCGATCCGCAAACAGCCACTTCCGATGTGCTCACTTACAGTGACATGGTGGAAGCCGGTAAGATGGAAGGCCCCCGCGTATATTCAACAGGGCCGGGAGTAGGGTTCTGGATGTATAATATCCGCGATTCTGCCCATGCCAGCAATGTGCTGAAACAATACAGCAAATACTACCATACGAAATACATCAAAATGTATATGCTGGGCCCGAGGCAGGTACGCCAATGGATCATCGGTGCTGCAAAAGACCAGCAGCTCATGCCTACTACGGAGGGTGGACTGAATTATAAACTGAATATCACCAACCTGTTGGATGGTTATCCTGGCCATGAGCACGCCATACCAGTGTATCCTTTGTATAAGGACGTATATAAAACGATCGCTGATGCGAAAATGTGTGTAACGCCTACCCTGCTGGTAGCTTATGGCGGACCATGGGCGGAGAATTATTATTATGAAACGGAGATGCCCTACAATGATATAAAGCTCCAGTATTTTACACCTTATGAAGAGCTGGCAGGCAAATCACGCAGGCGTGGCGCCTGGTTCATGCCGGAAGAGCACGTATTCCAGAAGCATGCCCAATCCATGAGATCGATGGTGGAGAATGGGGCGCTGGCAGGGATCGGCAGTCATGGTCAATTGCAGGGATTGGGGTATCACTGGGAACTTTGGTCGATGCAAAGCGGGGGCATGAGCACACATGATGCCTTGAAGACCGCCACCATCCTGGGCGCGCAGGCATTGGGGCTCGATGGCGACCTGGGCACTATTCAATCGGGCAAACTGGCCGATCTGCTGATCCTGGATAAAAACCCGCTGGAGAACATCCGGAACTCCAATACCATAAAAATGGTAATGAAGAATGGCAGGTTGTACAATGCGGATACGATGGATGAGGTATATCCCGGCAACCGGAAACTCGACCGTAGCGAATGGACCTTTGAAAAACCGGTAAATACTACCGGAATAAAAGAATAACTGTTGGAAGGTATTTAATAACTTTGAGAGCCTTAAAAAGTATGGATTCCTTCACTTTAAAAATATGCTATGTTCAAGACTAAGTTTCTTCCTGCTTTACTGATCCTTGGCCTCGCTGCCTGTAATGAAGCCGGCTCTGATAAGAAAGCTACCACCGGTGATTCTACAGCTACTGCTGCCAAACACGATAGTGATCATCACCATATGGCAGATACTTCACAGGCTATTACGCCATTACCTGCCATACCGGTAGGTGCAAAAGTGTATTTCAAGAATCTGAAAAACGGTCAAACCGTTACTTCGCCCTTTAAAGTGGAGATGGGGGCCGACAATATTGCTGTGGATACGATCGGGGCTGTAAAGCCGGCTTCGGGCCACCATCATATCCTGATCGGGCTGGATTCCATTCCGGCAGGTGTTGTTGTGCCGAAAGATTCCACTCACCTTCATTTCGGTAATGCGCAGAAAGAGGCCATGCTGACCCTGGCGCCAGGCAAGCATAAGATCTCGCTGCAATTTGCTGATGGCATTCACAGGTCTTATGGCAGTAAATTGTCAGCCACTATTACGGTGAATGTGAAGAAATAAGCAGAGTAAAAAAATTATGTAAAAAAAGCCCCTTTCCAGGGGCTTTTTTATTACAGCTATAAATTATGTAACGCCTATGTATATATGTAAATACGTTTTTAAAACGTATATTTGTTTACGTTATATAATTTTGAAAATTATCCCGTAAATGAAAGAAGGGGTCTCTTTGGAAGAACAGATCGGGGATGTGAGTATTATCATGGAGCCCGTACCAGGCTATGGTGCGCGAACCATTGACATCGCTTATTTGAAGAATATCCTGATCAGTTTTTTCGGGACTTCGGACAAGAAGGTCAAGAGAGAAATTATCGAGAAAATACTGAATGATAAGGGTTGGTTCGAACATTATAGGAACATTAAAACACAGAGGAAGGTATTATCAGAAGGTGGTACGATCGAGTATGCCCATGAGTTGGAGACTGCCATTAAGCTGGCAAGTGAGGATTATGATGTTTTGTTTGTGCCCAAAGGAATGTTTGCCAGGCATGAAAAGAAGTTTGATGTTTTCTTATTGCGGGATCATATTCTTTTGAGGGCAGACCTGAAAACGGTTATCAGCTCCAGTCCGCTTACTATTGCTGACCGGCTGGTAGATGGAAGCAGGCAATCTTCCAGGGTGGTGCTTGACCTGAGGTCAAATATATCTTCCAAGGTATTGATACAGAGCCTGAGAAGTAGTTGTCACGGAAATAAACTGCTCAAGGAGGTTTTTCTTTTTTACAAGGGAAAATTCTATGGATTATCTACAAACCTTATTATCAGTAGAAGTATCTTTCAGATCATTCCATAAAAAGCGAACAAGGCTTTCAGTGAAGCCTTGTTCAAGTTTTTGTCGTTAGGGGGCTATTAGCCCGGCCGCCGATGAAACAAAAATACGAAACTTACATTCAACAGGCCAAAAAATATCTGCAAAAAAATTATATATTAAATTACTAATCTAACTCACATTTCTAATCTTTCCTTAGTAACCTGGTTTATCTGTTCCCGTATTATTTCATATTCACGAACAAATCGAAGCGTGCAGTCGACCATGCAATAGCGGCGTTGGTACATAAAAATTCGCCGTTCAGCGAAAAGTTATCGTATTACCGGCAGATGAAATATTTTTGCGGCATTGAGTTAAGGGTCAATGCACGTAATTAGCTTTGAGGGCATGACCCGGGGGCGATTTTCTAATCGCCCTTTTTTTATTTTAATAGCTGATGCACTGAAACGCCCGTCAATAAAGGGCCATACCCAATGGGAGCAATGATCATGATAGGTTGAACGATCCTAACACAATAGATATGTGCCGGAAAGCGGTTGGGGCATCCGAATGATCAGAATGCGAGGCGGAAGCTGCCGAAGATCCCGAAGCGTTTTACTCTTTCATCCGGCAAGGGCCTTGGCAACACACGCCATACAAAATCGACGCGGAATAATTTGAAGATATTATCTACCCCTGTGCCCAGTTCAAGATAGGTATTGCCATCGAGTGATTCGAATTTATAAGTAGAGCCGGGGGGCATATTATATAACTTGTTCTCTTCACTGAGGCTGCCCCATAAAGCTTTGGCTGTCCAGAATTGCCTGAACTTGAATTTGCGGGTAAGTGGGATGAAACGGAAAATGCCGTTGCCGAAATTGTGTTCAACATTGATACCTGCATATCTGTCGTGCAGGTACTCATACCGGTTCATCAGGTTGAACGCATACTTATTATAATAGTAGATCTCGTTGCCAGGCGCTACATCGAGCAACATATAAGGCAATGTGCCGTAGGTACGGCCCGTAAAAAGATTATAATAGATGGTGCCCAGGGGTGGGATCTTGGTGAAATCCGAGATGCTGGCATTGAGCTTATGGTAATTATAGCTGCTCTTGAAAATGCCGCTCACGCCGGCAGTATACCTCAGTTCAACGATTGGATAGTCGCTACCAAGGCTGTACCGGTTAAAGGTGGATTCCAGGAATTTCTCCAGGTAAGCATATCTCACCCGGATGGAGAATTCCGAGGTGCGGATGGAAGAATCGCTATGGCCATTGGCAAAGACAGATTTATAGGGTAGGTTCAATACAGGATTGAAGGTCTTGTGTGATCCCCCCAGGGTCACGGATAGTCCTATCTTCGAATCGCGGAAGAATTCCACTTTCTTTTCGTCCATCATCAGGAATTTGATCGGTACGCCGCTCTTGCGGATGGCCAGCGCGAAGATATTGTCCTGGCTGATCTCATCGTAATATTGTTGTCCCCTGTCGAAGTCGTATTTATAGGATGCAGAAAAATAGGTACGGGGATTACGGTCGATCATCCATTTTCCGTCTACCTGGTACTTGAATTTCTGGTCCTTGAAACCATAGGCCAGGTAGCCATGGAAATAGAAGTTCTTACTCCAGTATTTATTGGTGCCAAGGTCGAAACGTGTTCTCACGCCTTCCTGCTGGTTATAGGTAAGCCAGTTGAACCAGGGGCCAATCTCGTAATTGCCTACATTGAGGTAGCCGGTAGCCAGGAAATTGATGGTGCGGGTAACCCGTTTGAATGCAGGCAGCGTCAATAAGGTATCGATCGTTTTATAGAGGGCCTTCTCATTCTTGTTCAACGCTTCATGCCTCGCTTCCACCCAGAAAGAATCCGGGGCCTGCTGTGCCTGTGGCGGCAGGATGGTCTCTTCCAGGATGGTATTTTTTGCCAGTTCATTGGTGACGCTCGTATCGTTCACCACGACATTTTTATAAGTAGTGGTCTTTCTGCCGATGGCCGACAATGCCTTTTCACCGGAAAGCGATAGATCGACCACGAATTTATCCCTCGACAGGAACCAGGTGCTATCGTTGATCAGGCTGAATTCCTGGATCAGGCTTAGCTTGTCCACAAAATTGATATTGGCATCTTTCGTAAGCCGGAGGTTCATCTTCTGGATGGCCCAGGTGGTATCGTGTGCCCAGCAATCGCCTTCAAAGGTATTCTCACCTTTTCGTTTAGGGGTGAACGACATGTGGATCAGGCGACGGCCTCCCACGTATTGGGTGTCGAGCACATGGTAGCGGTAGTAATTATCGCCGTTGTCGCTGATCGGGCTTACGAAGAGCTTATCGAAGACAGGGATGAAATTGCTGTAGAAATTCACGTTCTGGTCCATACCGCCCAGGAATTTCGATACGCTCTCATTATTGACGCCCATGGTCTTGACGCCTTTGAACACTTCCCGGCGTTTGCGGGGTGATTTCTGGTAATAATAATCCGAGATGGCTTCGGTAAGGTAGACAGGAAGGAATGTATTCCCTTCTTCGGTGGTATCGATATTATTAAAAATAAAATTAAAGCGACGTACAAATGGGAGGTTCTTCCACTTATCTTTTTTGATATTCTTGATATCTACTTCCAGTTTGTTGTAAAGCTCGTAGGAGAAGTTATTGAAGCGGTAACGGTCGTTCCTGGGTTTATGCTTGACGATGCGTTTCCACATCAGGTAGCCCCGATCGATCTTTTGTCGCACCACTACCTCACTCGTGAACTTGCCCCTTTCCATCAGGATGCTGATATCTATTACATCACCCTTGGCCTTTTTGATAAGGTTGCTGTCGATGGCAAGCTCGAAATCCTGGTAGCCGACATAGGTGATCTCGATGGTATCGGAAGGCCAGTGGTCGAAACGGAAAACGAAGGCGCCGATGGAATCGCTCAGTCTGCCGGTGCCCGCGCCTTTCAGCTTCATGGAAGCGAAGGGGATGCGTTCATCACTATGGGCATCCTTGATAATTCCCTTGAGGATCTTTGATTGTGCCTGTGTGCTCTGTGCCAGTTGTACCAAAAGTAAGCACCATAACAGTCTATAGGATCTCATAAGTTTTTTTCCCACGGGTGTGATTTGTTCTAGTTTCAAAAATACGCCAATGCCTGTAATAGCGTTTTGTTAAATCTATACAGGCAAGTCTGTGGTCATTTTATTTTATATACAGCCAGTCTATAACGAGATCCCGCTCAACCGACCTGGATATAACAGTTTGTCCGGTGAAAGGGTTGTATCAAGCCCTAAAACGATGAAATTCGTTCATAGCGTATATGTATAACAACTATTTGCACAAAATCCCTCATTGAAAATTCAAAAAAACTTGCAGAAATGGAAAACAATGCTGTACTTTGTAATACAAAGTGCTTTTATGGATAGCCAACACCAACCATTGGAAGCTTTACAGGACATCAGGCGTATGATGGAGCGTTCCTCCCGGTTCATCTCCCTGAGCGGATGGAGCGGTATCTCCGCCGGAATATGCGCCCTGGCAGGCGCCTGGGCCGTGCACCTGCGTTTGAACAGGAATTTATCGGATACCGGTCTACGGGGCGGCTATGAATATTATACCCGGATCACCGGCATCTTACTGATCAGGGAACTGGTATGGATAGGGGCCATCACTTTTGTAGCGGCCCTCGTGTCGGCGTTCCTGTTCACCTACCGGCGCAGCCAGCGGAACGGGGTGCCCATCTGGGACCGTACCGTGCAACGGCTCACCTGGAATACTTTTATGCCGATGCTGGTAGGCGGATTGGTGATCCTGCGGGCCATGCAACTGGGGTATTTTGAACTGGTGGCCCCGGGTTGCCTGATCTTTTACGGCCTCGCGCTGGTGAATGCGTCGAAGTATACACTGGGTGAAGTACGTTACCTGGGCTATGGACAACTGATACTGGGGATTTTTAATTTATGGATAACCCATGGCGGATTGTATTTTTGGGCCGCTGGTTTCGGCATACTGCATATCGTATATGGAACACTGATGTGGTGGAAATACGAGCGGAAACTGAGCTAATTAAATTTTCCTTAACCGGATCGATGTATGAGGAACCCGATAGGCAATCTCAATAAGATATTCGATAGCCGCATTCGTCTCGGTGTGATGAGTATCCTGATGGTGAACGAGGAAGTGAGCTTCAATGATCTGAAACAGATGATGGAAGTGACTGACGGGAACCTCGCCTCACACCTCATCAACCTGGAAGAGAACGGCTTCATCAAGGTGCATAAAGGATTCATCGGTCGTAAGACCAATACTACCTACTCTATTACAAAAGCAGGTGAAAAAGCATTCCGGGAACATATCGAAGCATTGGAAAACATGATCAGGGGCGTGAAATAATTTTTTTTATAAATTCACTTTGAAATACAAAGTACTTTTCAATTATGAAAATAAAGACATTGCTGGCAGTGATTGGGCTATTACTTGCCTTCCCCGCCGCCTATTTCATTTCCATTTCTATCTTAAAACATACGTTCAACCAGGACTATCTGTTCGATGCATCCTGGCCATTGCTCCGGCAATGGGGAATTTCAGAAGGATTCGGTCTTAATATCAACCTGCTGATCGTTTTTGGGCCTGTGCTGGCCTTTGTACTGAATCTGCTGCCTGTGCTGCAGTTCGATTTTCATATCACAAAAGAAAGGTTCGACTGCCAGGTATCCATCCTGAAGCATTGGATAAACCTGACAGTCGTTCTCTTCAGCGGGTTGATATTACTGACCCTCGTCACCTATCTCTTGCTCGAGAACTGTCATTGATCCCAAAAAACAACCGCATGAATAAAAAGGCCATTCATCTCGTACTGATCATAACAGGGGCACTGTTGTTCAATCTCGTTTTCTGGCAGGAGAAATTAGGGATCAACACGATCCTGTTCGACAGCTTCCTGCTATCAGCAATTTTCTATTTATACGCCGAAGCCAGGCAAAGTGCTGCCGTGAGATGGCTGCTTCTCGGCCATCTCACCTGCCTGGCCATGATCGTGCTGCACAATACCATGCTCAGCAAATTAGCGTTCATGATTACACTTGCATTGATCACGGCCTTTGCTATGTACAGGCACAGGTCTGCCTTGTTCGCCGGAGGCTCAGTGCTGATGAACATCGTATGCCTTCTTGATTCCATGATCAGGGAATGTGGCTTTAGTAATAAGAAAGAGCGCAAACGCAGCCGTCGGATAGGAATGCTGATCAGGTTTGCGGTGGTCCCTGTTTTTCTACTGTCCATATTTTTTGTGATCTATTTTTTCTCCAATTCCGTATTCCAGGAAATTGCTGATGCCATAGGCTCAAAGTTGCAATATTTCTTTACATCCCTGCTGAGCGTGTTTTCATGGGAGAGGGTGCTTTTCATGTTCCTCGGGCTGTACATAACAGGCGTTGTACTGTTGCGAAGCAGGGTACACTATTTTTCCAAACGCGATACTTTGTACAAAGACGACCTGCAACGTACCCGGTTACCCTGGCGTGAGCGAGTGCGCCGTCCGTTTTATAACCTGCTGGAAACGATCATGGGCAGACTGGTAAGCGGGATGATGGCACTGAAGAATGAGAACATGACAGGGCTCATCAGCCTTGGACTATTGAATCTCCTGTTATTGGGGATCAATATCATCGATATCGATTTTCTATGGTTGCATTTCAATTACAATGGAGATGTCAAGCTATACAAGCTTGTACACGAAGGAACGGAACTGCTCATCGTTTCCATCGTACTGGCCATATTGGTGTTACTGTTTTTCTTCAAAGGCAATCTCAATTTTTATAAGCGTAATAAATGGCTGAAGTATGGGGCCTATCTCTGGATCATACAGAATACCGTGCTGGTCATTTCTGTTTTCCTGCGGGATTATTATTATATCGTACACTATGGACTGGCCTATAAAAGGATCGGGGTATTGTTCTTCCTGCTGATGGTGCTGATCGGGCTGATCACCGTTTTCATTAAGATATGGCAGAAGAAAACGGTTTACTTTTTGTTCAGGGTCAATGCATGGGCCGGTGTGACGGTGCTGGTATTGGCGAGTTGCGTACACTGGGATGAGTTTATCGCAGGGTATAACCTGCAGCGACAGGATGAGGTCCCGCTGGATATCGCTTTCCTGATGTCTTTGTCGGACAAGACCATTCCGCTACTCGAAAAAAACAGCGACAGCCTTCAAAAAAAGGAGCTCGAGTTGAAAAATGCGAAACAGGACCTTGTATCCATTTTCAATGATGGTATTTGCAAAACCTGCTACCTGGAAAAGCTTGCGCAACGGGAAAGGATGTTCATACACCGGCAGCAGCAATATTCCTGGCTGTCGTGGAATTTTGCAGACGATTATGTGAAAAAGTATTTGCGCAATAAACAACTGTATCCGCCTGCACCCGGTCAGAAACCTTTTAATTGATCATCCCAATCCGCAAGAATTATTAAACAATGAAACAGGATAGATTTTCACTGAGGTCGAGATTGAACAGCTTCCGCTATGCGTGGAAGGGTATCTTTTCATTTTTGAAAGGAGAGCATAACGCCTGGCTGCATGTTGCCGCTACGGTAGTAGTGATCGTATTGGCAGGTATGGCGGGTGTGACCAGGACCGAATGGCTGGCGCTGATCTTTGCCATCGGGCTGGTATGGCTGGCGGAAATATTCAATACCTGCATCGAAAGGACCATGGATTTTATTTCGATGGATCAACACCCGGATATCAAATTCATCAAAGACCTCGCTGCCGGAGGAGTATTGGTCGCAGCGATCATCGCAGCGATCATTGGCGGCATTGTATTCATACCTAAAATATTTTGATCATGAGTAATTATGTGAAGCGGTCAGGTTGGCAACACTGGTTCTTTCTGAGAAGTGAGATCGACAGGATACTGTCTCTGTCCATGTTCTTCAGCGTTTTGTTGGTATTGATGAGAGTGACCTATACCAACAGCCTGATGTACCTGTTCCTTGCATGGAATCTGTTCCTGGCCTATCTTCCCTATGCGCTCACCAATTGGATGACAAGGAGCCCGGATCGTTGGCGCAGCAGATGGAGATTCATGGTTGCTGTAGCGGGCTGGTTATTGTTCATCCCCAACTCATTTTATATTATCACAGACCTTTTCCACCTGGGCAGTTATTATGCAGTCCCACTTTGGTTCGACCTCGCCCTGATACTTTCATTCGCCTGGAATGGGTTGATACTCGGCATCGTGTCAGTACGGCAAATGGAGAAGCTGGTAGCGATGCACTTCCCATCGCTGAATGAATGGGCATTCATTTGCCCGGTGATGTGGTTGAATGCTTTGGGCGTTTATATCGGGCGATACCTGCGCTTCAACAGTTGGGATGTGATCACCGATCCTTTCCAGTTGATGGCGGATATTTCAGCAATGTTGGTCCATCCCCTGCAATACAGGTATGCCTGGGGCATGGTCGCTTGCTTTTCCGTGTTCATGACATTGATGTATATGACTTTGAAAAGGACCAGCAAAACGATCCATTGATCGATGCAGGAACCGTTACACCACTGCGAAGGCTATCCATTAACCGCAGTGCGTTTCATAATAGCGGTTGGTCTATTGGAACAAGGCGCCGCGCCATGCGGCGCCATTTTTTTTATGCATTGCCTGGTTCGATCTCCATATATCATATTACGCTACCTATTCAATTAATATTTTTTTATTTTTAAGCATCTTAACGATCATATATGAGAAAATATTTGCTATTGACCGCCTGCTATCTGACTGCCGCATTTACCCGCCAAACCCTGGCCCAAAGCAATTACCAGACTGTATTCCGTGAGATCAACCAGGAAGTTCTTGCCAATTCACAGGCATACGAAACGCTGAAAAGATCTGCCGAGACCATCGGTCATCGCCTTACCGGTTCAGCCAATGGAAAAAAAGCGGAACAGTATGTTTACGGCCTGCTTCAATCCTACGGTTATAAGAATGTACATTTCCAACCATTCGAAGTGGAGAGCTGGAGCCGCGGTGATATCCATCTCGACCTTATCAATACCACCACCAAAGAAACTGCTGAATTGAGATCGGTGACACTGGCGCATTCACCTGTCGATGTGAATACCACAGCCGATATCGTGGACATGGGCAATGGCCTGGAAGATGATTACCTGCAAAACCCCGGTAAAGCAGCCGGCAAGATCGTATTTGCTTCGCTCTGGCTCATGCCCGGCAGCAAGGAAGGTCTCCGCAATTTGCATCGCTCCGAGAAAACCGCACTTGCCATTAAATATGGCGCCAAAGGGATCATCCTGTTCAATGGCGTTCAGAATGGCGTATTGCTTACAGGCACTGCCTCCGTTACCGGTAAGCTCAACCCGGTCCCTGCCGTTTGTATCACTTATGAAGACGGTATGAAACTGAAAGAACAGCTCAAAACACAATCATTTTCCGCCAGGATCATGATGCATAATTATAGCGGCCCCATCAAGGCCCGAAATGTCATCGCTTCTATCCCCGGTACAAAACTTCCCCAGGAGAAGATCATCGTTTGCGGTCATCTCGATAGCTGGGACCTCGCCACAGGCGCTACCGATAATGGATTGGGTTCATTCTCCATCGTGGATATGGCACGCACTTTTAAAAAGCTGGGCCTGTCCACCGAAAGGACCATCGAGTTCGTGCTCTTCATGGGTGAAGAACAGGGATTGCTCGGATCGAGGGCTTATGTGCAACAGGCCATCCGCAATAAGACCATCGACCAGGTAAAATATGTTTTCAATTTCGATATGGCGGGAAGCGCCATTGGCTTTACAGCAGGAGGGAGGAAAGAGGCTGAAGCGTTTTTTAAAGAAACCGGCGAGCAGATCAAAAGTATCGATACCATTTTTTCCAATAAGAGCGGCGCCGGAGGCGCCGGGCTGCATAGCGATCACCAGCCTTTCATGCTACAGGGTATTCCCACTGCAAGCTCCGCCAGTAATATGCCTTCGGATATTTATCGCTGTTACCATGCAGACTGTGACGGCATCGACCTGATACGGAAACCCTGGATGGTAGATCAGGTGCGTTTCAGTGTGATGATGCTCTATGCCATCGCCAATGCCCCCCAACTACCCGCGCAGCGTATGAGCGATGCCGATACCAGGCAATTCCTGATCGATAATAATTTAAAGGAACCACTCAGGATTGCGGGGGACTGGCGCTGGAAGGACTAGAAATCGACCCCCATGGCAAAATGCAGCAGCGGCTTGCCCCTGAATACGCCATTCATCTCCCATCCCAGATCGAGGCGGAGGAAATAGCCCAGTAGCATACTGCGTGCACCGAAACCATAACCACCGGCAAAAGGCCCAATACCACCGGCTTTGGTCTTTACGATCACGGAAGGCATGCCCGGATTGTCACTCACTTCCAGGGTTGGCCTTGACAGTTTATTGTATGCCCCATTCCAGGCAGTACCCAGGTCAACGAACTGGATGATCTGGAAATTACGGAGGAATGCATTGTTGATGGGGCGATTGATCAAAGTGCTGAATACCGGGAAACGAAATTCACTGTTGATGATGACAGCATTGTTCCCATTGGCGATATTTTGCTTGAACCCACGCAGGTTTACGGCCAGCGACTGGAACGCATAATCGGCATCCTGCGGCTGTGGCAGCGTATTGTACTTCGGGAATAACCATCCATCCACACCACCCAGGTAATAAATGATCTTTTGATTGCCCCAGGAGAAATCACCTGCTACGCGGCCTGCCCAGATGAAATTGCGATAGATGGGATAGTAGTAGCGGCCATCAAACCCGGCATTGAATGTAAAACGGCCTGGTTTATCTGTTCCTGCTGATGGTTTGTTTACCTGGCCATTGATATCTGTATATATTTTATACCGCAAACCATTCCAGATATTCATCGCTTTCTGAACGGCATTGTCATAGACGTATTCGATGCGGGAGATCGCGTAGGTCTTTTTGTTGAGATCAGGCGCTTTCAAAGCCAGTGTATCGAACCTGTCGCCGCGCACCACCACTTTATCGAGGCGGATACCTACGGAGAGACGGAGGCTGCGAACACGGTCGAAGGGGTATTTGATAACACCCTGGTACAGGTTCGTGATCAGTTTGCCTTCATAGGGGATCGGGTTATTACCCGAAACGCCCAGCACATTTCCCAATTCTGTTTTGCGGTAATAGATCAAAGAATAGTCGAGCCTTTTCTTCAGGTAATCTACTCTTGCGAACCATTCGCTGCCCCCATCGAAGAGCGACTGATTTACCGGAACGAAGAGGCTGGTACCGCCTGTTCCGATACTGGCGCCGCCTCCGGAACCCAGTCCACCGATCAGTGGCAGCCGCATCGCACCGGTGAACCGGATATCTTCAAAAAGATCGAAGACAGAAGCTTTCAGCATGCCATTGAAGGCGCCACCATTCTGCAAGGTAATGGGCAGTGAGCCTGTATAGGGCTGGTAACGGCTGATCAGTACATCATTGTTGAACCCGCCGCTGAAATTATCGACAGAGAATTTCAGTTTATAATCGAATAGTTTCGCTTTTTTCAGGATCGATTCTTTGGGAGGTTCTTCTCCCTGGAAAAGATTATCCAGTGATGGTGGTTTGGTGGTATCGGGCTTCTCTTTTTCAAAACCTGTTTCGAAAGCATCTTTGGCCGAAGTATCTTTCAATGAAGGCATTTTCGGTTGTATAAACTGTCCGGATGCACTGATATCGGCTGCCATGATCCTTTTGCGGTAATCCGTGGGCTTGGGATTCACATTCCTGCGGCGTAAAGTATTCTCATCGATCTTCAGCTTGTACAGGAATTTCAGGTTCCCTTCCTGCCTGGTTTCACTCAACTGTCCATTGTCACCTGCTATCTTGGTTTCCAGCAGACCGCTCTGGTAATTGGTGAGCGGGAATACATAGGCAGAATCATTGGTCACCGAATAAGCGAATACGGAATCCGGTTCTTTTTTACCCCAGGCCCGCAGGGTGGAATCGAGGTCTTTGGCATCGGGGTTATGCATTACTTCATCTCCAATGATATAAACCGAATCCAATCCGGCACGACGTGTAGAGAAGAAACCTGCAAACCGGTTGGCTATCCCTGTTTCATCGCTGATGAAGGTGAAATGCGATGTATTGTATTGCGCAGGATAGCGGGCATTGCCATATTTCAGTTTGGTGAGCTGAGTGATCTGCCTGAATTCACTTTTGTTGTATACATCGGTGAGGAAAATATTGTAATGATTGGAAGGAACTGCGGTATCTCCACCTTTAGCAGTTGGGTTGGGCCTGTTGGAAGAGAAGATGATACCAGTTTTGCCGGGGAAGGAGACGAGTGATGCGTCGAGGTCGGCATAGGAATCGTTGGTCACCTGTTCGTAGCTATCCTTATCGATCTTGTAGAAAAAGATATCAGATTGTCCTTTGCGCACTGCGCTAATGAGGAGGGTATTGGCATCGAGCCCGAATTTAAAATCCTGGATCTGCTCGAAAGGTGTGATCTCCTGTTTCACTCTCTTGAACCTCGCCACCATATCGTATACGAACAAATGGATCTTTCCTTCGCTCCAATAGATGCAGGCCAGCCTTGTTCCTTTCCCGTCCCAGGCCAACTGCGGGTAATTGGGGTTCACCTCATTTTCATTGGTGCGTACGCCTGTTCTCAGCAGCACTTTCCTGTCTACCATATTTTCATACAGAACAACCTGGTACTGTCCTTTGATATATTCAACCACTGCATAAGTCATGCTGCGCGGGGCAGGGTTGGCGGTAAAGCGGAAAAAGTCCCTGTTATGTTTTACTTCTTCCGTGATGGAAACAGTACCCTTGGGAGCATTGCGACGGCCACGGATGTCCTTATAATATTTTTCGGCGGTCTCATCCATGAAGTCACGCAGCACATCTTTGAATTTCTTCTTGCAGATGCGTTGTGAAGCGGTGTTCACATTGCGGTATACTCTTGCGAGATATAAGAAATAGGTAACGTTCTCCTTTTTATATTTTTCGGCGATATAGTTCCAGAATCCATGTCCGGCCAGTAATGGTTTTTCAAATGCGAACTGGTAAAAATTCTTGTAATCGCCCGACAGCAAAGCCGATTTCAACTGGTCATCCAGTTCAGTGCTCCAGTTCTCTGCGGCATAATCCACATAACCGTCCACCAGCCATTTGGGCAGATCGAGCAGGGCCTGGTTGGCGGCAAATTCGCCGAGGTCGTCACCGAACAGGATATTGTCTACCAGTATCCTGGCAATGCCCTGGCGCACTTGTTTACGCAGGTGCTGGTGATCGCCATCAAAGTAAACGATCATCTTATTATTCACCAGTTTGGTAATGCCGCCGGTGGTTTGCCAGTCGAGGCTCAAACCGATGTTCGACTGCTGCAGCTCATCGAAATCATTGTAGATAACGATATTGGCGCGGCGTTGTAGGCCATATTCCACGAATTGCTCGATACCGGGCAATTCCTGTTCAGCCATCTGCAGCACATAGTTGGCGATAGGCTGACCGTTTTCGTAGAAGTAAGTATTGAAATTGGTAGATTGATAGTATTGCCATTTGAACTTCCGGAATTGCACCCGGTTTTTGCCAAATTCCACAGTATTGACCTGTGCGGTCAATTCTACATGAAGCAGCAAGACGATCCCAAAAACGATTAATTCCCTAATCCTTGGCTTGATCTGGTGAAATTGCATAGCCTGTCTTTAATAATGTTTTAAAGTTAAAACAATCCGAATTACCGAAAAAAATTCAATTTGCGCTCAAAATCAACGTCGAATCATGCTCACAGTGCAGCAGTTTACTTTCAATCCTCTTGCGGAAAACACCTTTATCCTCTACAATGAAATGCAGGAGTGCTGCATTATCGATCCCGGCTGTTATTTTGGCAATGAACGCAATGAATTAAAAGAATTTATACAGGAAAAAGGTCTCCGCCCTAAATATTTGTTAAATACCCATGGCCATCTCGATCATGTTTTTGGCAACCGTTTCATCGCGGACACGTACGGGTTAAAGCCTCATCTACACGAAAAAGAGAAACAGGTCTTCGACTTCGCGCCTGTATCTGCTTTACGATGGGGATTGCCGTTCGATCCTTACAAAGGTGATTGTATCTTTTTACGAGAAGGTGATACGGTACGGTTGGGTAATGATCTCTTAACGGTACTGTTTACGCCCGGTCATTCTCCCGGCCATATCAGTTATTATTGCAATGCGCAGGATTTCGTGATCGCGGGAGATGTATTGTTCAGGGAAAGTATTGGCCGGACCGATCTTCCCGGGGGCGACTTCGATACATTGCAACGCAGTATTAAAGAACAACTGTATGTGTTACCCAACGATACGCTGGTATATACCGGTCATGGGCCCGAAACCACTATCGGGCATGAAAAGGTCCATAACCCCTTCGTGAGAGCTTAGGCCGGGCGGGGGCCCCTGTACAGGTATTTGCCAACATAAGGTAACCGCTGCAATTCCTTTTTTTCCACCTTCAGGATCAGCAAGGAGAAAAGGCCCAGGAATACAAAAGCACTCCCATAATACACATAATAGAATATAGCTGTATGTGGTGTGAGAGCAGGTGTTATCAACTTCTCATGGATGATGTAAAATAAAGCGCAGATCACCATATAGGTGATCAGTTTTTTCTTCGGGTATGGGATGGGATAGTGCTTTTGTCCCAGTACATAACTGATCACCATCATGAACGCATAGCAGGTAAAAGTGGCCCAGGCAGCACCCATATATTTGAATTTCGGGATCAGGATGATGTTGAGGCCGATGGTGATCAGGGCCCCGGCGATGGTGATATAGGCGCCCGTCATGTTGCGGTTGGTGAGCTTATACCACACCGAAAGATTGTAATATATGCCCAGGAATACGCTCCCCATGGAAAGGATAGGCACAATATGGATACCTTCCGCATAAGCAGGATGTTTGGAAGCGATCAGGACCTTCCAGGCATCGAGGAAAAGCGACACTACCAGGAACATGAAACAACAGGCGATCACAAAGAACTTCATGACACGCGCATACATTTTCTGTGCGCCTTCATGGCGCGACTGGTTGAAGAAGAATGGCTCTGCCGCCAGCCTGAAGATCTGGATAAAGATGGTGATCAGCACCGCCAGTTTATAATTGGCGCCGAATACACCCAACTCGAATTCACGTTGGGCCACGCTGGCGGTCGATACCTTCTGGTACACCAGCCTGCTCAGCATTTCATTGATCATACCACCGAACCCAACCACGATGAGCGGATAGGAATACCGCATCACTTCCTTCCAGAGCCCCTTGTCGAATTCGAAACGGAAGGACATGAATTCCTTATATAATAATAGAAGGCAGACAGCGCTTGCCACTATGTTCGAGATGATGAAATACCCGATCCCGATCTTCGGATCGAAGAACTGTCCCAGCAGGGAATTGGGATTGGCTTCATAAGCAGGTTTGGCCACGTAATAGAAGAAAACGACCAGGGATATGTTCAGCAATACGGAGAACACATTGATGAACGCATATTTCCTGGGCCGCTCCTCCAGGCGGAGTTTGGCCATCGGGATGGTATAGAGCGTATCGAAGAAAACGATCCAGATCATCCAGGTCACGAACTCCGGATGTTTCTGCATTTCGATGAAATCGGTGAGCGGTGTTTTGAAAATGAACAGCAGGATCGTGAACAGGACCGTGGAAACGATGATGGAAATATTGAGGGTATTGTAGAGCTTCTGCCGGTCGTGCGTTTGTGCAAAACGGAAATAACTGGTCTCGAGGCCATACGTGAACAGGATGTTCAGGAATGGGATCACCGCATAGATCTGTGTGTAAGGATAAGACCCGTTAGGATCGAACAACCGGAACCCCAGCAGGCTGATGCCGAAATTGAGAAATCTGCTGACGATACGCGGTATGCCGTACCAAAGTGTTTGACCTGCTAATTTTTTGATGCTCAACGAGGGCTTATTTTAAAATCTATCAAAATTAAGGGTTCGTCCGGTATTAGCGACCCTATGGTTGACGGTTACTAAAATTATTATGCGATATTGCAGCTTCAACCGCTAAACCAAGCAGTCAACTATATGAAACGTACATTGTCATCCCTCCTGGTTATCTTTGCGCTCTTGCTCATCAGCCACCAGGGCCGGAGCCAGGCTACTGCTACCGAAGGAAAAGTAGAACACTCCAATGGCGACAAAGTAGCCGCCGTGATCGAATTGCCTTACCCTGTTGATGAAGTGGAAAATGTCATCAAGGATTATCTCGCCAAGAAAGGTGTGAAAGGGGATAAGTCCAAAGGGTTCGAAGTATACCGCAGCGCCAAATTGAAAGATGGCGATGCAGAGCTGAACGATCTTCATTTCAAAGTGGAACGTAAAAGCCGGAAAGAAAAAGATATCACGGTCGTATACCTGCTGGTTGGCCGTCCCAGTGAAAATGTCGGCGCCCGCACCCCTTCAGACCGCCATAAGGTCGATGAAGCGAAGTCCTTCCTGAATGGGTTGGCGCCTTCTGCCGAAGCATACCACCTGGAAGTGCAGATCAATGAACAGATGGAGGTCGTGAAGAAAGCGGATAAAAAAATGGCCGGACTGGTGGAAGATTCCGTTTCGCTGTTAGATAAGATCAAATCTTTGCAGACCAAGCTCGAAGCCAACCGTGCAGAGCAGCAGAAACAAGTGGAAGAAGTTGCCAAGCAGCGCTCGATCCTGGAAGCGATGCGGAACAGAAGGAAGTCTTGAATGAGGTAGGAAGTCTGAAGTCTGAGGTCAGAAGTCTCCGGTAGTGGGAGGCTCAAAATAATTTTGATTTTCATACCTCATACTTCCGACCTCCTGTTTCAGTCCCTCCTGGATTCGAGGGTGAACCCGATCGTTGTGCCTACATCGGGCGTGCTGCGCACATGGATGCTCTGCCCATGTGCCTCGATGATATGTTTGCAAATGGCGAGGCCCAGGCCGGTGCCTCCTTTATCGCGGCTGCGTGCTGCATCGGTTCGGTAGAAACGTTCAAAGATCCGGTCGAGGTGTTCTCCTTCGATGCCGATGCCATCATCACTGATCTCGATCAGCACATGCTGGTCGTCGGTTTTGTAGATGCTGGCAACGATCGTTCCCTGTTGTTTTCCATACTTGCTGGCATTCTCGACGAGATTGATCAGCACCTGTTTCACTTTTTCTTTATCGGCAAAGACCGTTACCGGTGCTTCGCATCCCTTCTTGATGGATGTTTTGATATTCTTGTCCTGCATTTTGATGGAGAGGGAATCATACACTTCCCGGATAAGGTCCTGGATCACGAAATTCTGTTTGTACAATAACTGTTCGCCGCTCTCGAGCCTCGAGATCTCATCGAGGTCATTCACGAGGTTCACAAGGCGGTCTACGTTCTTGGCTGTGTTCTCCAGGAATTTCTTTCTGATCTTTTCCTCATCCATTGCCCCTCCGAGCAAGGTGTCTACATAACCCTGGATCGCAAAGATGGGCGTCTTGAATTCATGGGAGAGATTTTGGAGGAATTCTTTTCGATAGGCTTCATTCTTTCGGAGCGATTCTATCTCGCGGTTCCTCTTTTCGCCCCAGGCTTCCACATCTTCCCTTACTTCGTCGATGCTTTTCTGGGGAAGGATATATTTGAAATAGACCTCTTCTTTTTTGGTGGCCTTTGTTTGGTAGATGAGCTTGTAGATGAGTTTGATCTTTCTGTAAATAAAGCGTTCCAGGGTGAAGATGATCAGCCCATAGCTGCCTGGAAAAACAACAATGAGCGATCCGAGACCTACCCGCCAGTCGCGCGTCAGTGCAGCGATCCCAATAGCAATGGGCACTGACAGGATACCCGCCGTGAATGCGGCCAACTGGCGCGGAGATAAGTTTTTTGTAGAGAACATGCCTCTGGTCCCTGAAGGGAAAAATTTTAGTGTACGAAGTTATCTAAACAAAACCACGTGGCGTGTAGTGGTTTACATTTAGGCGGGTAAAGGGACGGTCCCAGTGTTTTAAAGAAGGGATCTACAGATCGAATTTATACCCTACACCTTTAACAGTGGTGATGCAATCGACACCAAGTTTCTGGCGTACTTTCCGGATATGCACGTCGATGGTCCTGTCGCCCACTATTACATCATTGCCCCATACATGGTTCAGGATCTCGTTGCGCAGGAAAACACGGCCGGGCCTCGATGCCAGCAAATACAGCAGCTCGAATTCTTTCTTGGCGAGCACAACAGGCTTGCCGCCTACCTTGGCTTCGAATTTGACCGGATCGATCTCGAGGTTGTCGATGCGGATCACTTTATCTTCCGGCTCTTTATTGACCCTTCTGAACAGGGCGTTCACGCGGCTGACCAGTACTTTTGGACTGATCGGTTTGCTCACATAATCATCGGCGCCTGTTTCCAGTCCTTTTATATGAGAGCTTTCATCATTGAGCGCGGTGAGAAAGATGATCAGGGTATCTTTGAAGTTGGGCTGTGAGCGGAGTATCTCGCAAACTTCCACCCCATTCTTCTTGGGCATCATAATATCGAGGACGATCAAATCGGGTTGATTCGCTTTAGCTTTCACCAGGGCATCGTCCCCATCCTTCGCCGTTGCAACATCATATCCTTCTTTCTGAAGGTTGTATTGAATGATCTCCAGGATATCAGGCTCATCATCAGCTATTAAAATCTTCTTGCCTTTTGGGTCCATGTTAACAATAAATTTACGCAAAGTTAATTTTCCACTGCAAGCTTCAATTGATGGACCGATTATGAAATTGTTAACAGATGCCATACGCTATTTGTTGATTTTCCGTTCTATACAACCATTTGGTCGTATTTTTGCTCTCAATACAGGGAGTTATCCACCGTATGAAACCATTTATACCTTTCTTTAGTCTGCTGCTTTTGCTCTGCCAGGCCTCCCTGGCCCAAAATGCCTATACCTTCAAGGTAGCGAGGGAGCGTTCCCTTTGGCACGACAATATCGACAAAGAGCAAAAGCGCCTCCTGCAACCGGACGGGACCGTTCAGGTCACCCCCGATGAATCCATCAACCTGCAGATCGCCGATGCCATGATCCGGCGGGTAGACGAGCTTCAGCAAAAGATCGAACAGGATTCCACCCTCAATAACCAGGGCAAGATAAAATATCTCCGCATCCTGGAAAATATGGTAAAAGGGTATAATGACCGGAAAGGAAAAAGGGATTTTCCGGCCGCCATGGCCCCCGACCTGGTAACGGCCTTTGAACAAAGCATCGCCCTCGACCAGAAAAATGAAAGCATCAAGCCGGTCATCGATAATAATGAATATGGTGTAGGCAAGATCATCGTAGACTGCTTGTCCTATTATTCCGCCGATAATCCCGGCATGGCAGGGGCGAGGGTCACCCTGCTCCGTAAATACTGCGGCCTCCATCCCGATGAAATACTGCCCACCCTCCGCGATAATCCCAATGTTTATTTTGCCGACAGCCTGATCAAGGTGGCCGCCTACCGTGATATCAGGAAACTCTATGATTATGCACCGGCCCGTAATAAACTGGGCGATCGCATCCGCAACCACCCCGACACCCTGGTAAATATGGTGGCCAGGATGGCTACCAGCCGCAGCGGGCAATTGTACTTCCCTTTCCTCGATCAACTCCTGCGTGGCAAGATCACCTTCGATGAGATCGATAGCGTGAAAGACAATGATTTCAAATATTTCCGCCTGATGGTGAAAACCCGGATCGAATATGCCGCGCGACTGCTACCACCCATCCGGGATACTGCCAGTGAAATGAAGGCATTGACGGATATGATGGCTTCCAAGGCCAACCAGTATTTTGTGCGGGAGATCAATGGTCTGCATGATGTGAATGACGGGAATATCCGTTTCAAAAGGCTGGAAGGACTTACCCCGCAGGAACTGTATTATATATCTGTGCTGAGTGAAGACGAACTGTATACTTCCAGCTATGTAAGTGGTGTATACCCCAGGATATTCCAGCGCATGGCCAATCCACGGGGCGATAGCCTTATCATGAGCGTGCATGGCGACTATTTCCGCAAATTCATCAAGATGGCCGCAGGATACAATACCCTCAATCATTTCCTCGGCACCATGGGCAAAGAAAATGCCGCCACCCTCATGCAATCCTTCGTGATCGGGTTGGAAAGGACACCCAAGAGGGGCGATGACCTGGAAGATGCGGTGGACGTGGCCGATTCGTACAGCAGCATCATGGACAAGAACCATGAGCTGGCCGATTTTATCCTCAACCAGGTGAAATGGAGCTACGACAAGAACGTTCGGGACAACAATAAAAGAGGGACAGTGATCTACAACCTGTTGCAGATATTATTCCAGTCGGCCGATACTTCCCGTAAAACCGACCTCTCGAAATTATTGGGCATTCCTTCCGTGTATGGGCAGGATTATCAATCGCTCGTCGATGATAGCGGCCGGGTAGTGCAGCAGGTATTCTTTTATGGAGATGAAGACCAGGACGGACAGCATTCGTTCGTGAACTTCATGGCCATGTTCCGCGGCAAACCGGAATGGAAGATCAATGAAAAAAATCCCGATTGGGTCACCATCACCTCCAGCAAGGGGAAACCCGTATGGATCTTCGCCAACAGACCTTTGTATGGGGAAGACGATCCGGACGATAAGGCACAGAACAAACTGATCGAATACCTGGAATCGAAGAACCTCAAACCTACCATTGTGATCCATCGCGGCCATAGCTATCACCTGGCATCCACACTGAGGAAGTTATCGCCCTCTGCCCGGATCGTGGTACTGGGCTCATGCGGCGGTTACAACAATCTCAATGAAGTGCTCACCATTTGTAAGGACGCACATATCATTTCCTCCAAGCAGGTGGGGACCAAGGTAGTGAATGAACCGATACTGCAGGCCATCAACAGCAACCTGGTGGCAGGTAAACCGATCGACTGGATCAATATGTGGAAAGAGCTCAGCGGACGCTTCCGCAATGATGCGGCCGCCAAGGAAAAATTCGACGACTATATCCCTCCCTATAAAAACCTGGGTGCCATATTTATCAAAGCATATCGCAAAGCCATGGGAGAGGATTAAATGACCGTTCGTACCTTGTTCCTTGTGCCTTGCTGCTTGTGCTATATCTTTGCGGGCTTGTATGTCAGAAAAAGGTAAGGAGAAGAAAATATTCAATTTCAGCTTGCTCAGAAGGGTGTTCCAGTATGCTGCGCCCTACAGGAGAAAATTCTACATTTCTTTGGGGCTTGCCATATTGCTGGCCGTTGTTTCTCCCATCCGCCCCTGGCTTATTCAACTTACGATCAATGATTGGGTAAAAAAAGGCACCTCTGCCGCAGACCTGCTCGAAAAGACGAGGATCATCGATATCGTCATCTGGATCACCGTGATCCAGATCGTGTTGCTGCTGGTTGAATCCGCCTTCCGGTTTTACTTCTCATTTCTCACGTCCTGGCTCGGGCAAACCGTGGTGAAAGACCTGCGGGTGAACGTATACAAAAAAGTACTGGGCCTCAACCTGTCGCAGTTCGATAAAACACCGATCGGTACGCTCACAACGCGCACCATCAATGACATTGAAGCCATCAATGATATTTTTTCGGATGGGTTGATCCCCATCATTGCCGACCTGCTTTCCATCGTGGCAGTACTGGCCTTCATGTTCGTGACCGACTGGCGCCTCACCCTCATCAGCCTGGCGCCATTCCCGATCCTGATCGTGGCCACCTGGGTATTCAAGGAAAGCGTGAACAAATCGTTCATCCGCGTGCGGAATGCAGTGGCGGCGCTCAATGCATTTGTGCAGGAGCATATCACAGGCATGCCGGTAGTGCAGGCTTTTGCATCCGAAGAACGTGAATTCAAAAAGTTCAGGAAGATCAACCGGGAACACCGCAATGCGAATATCAAAGCCATCTTCGCTTATTCCGTTTTCTTTCCCGTAGTGGAAATTGTGCTGGCAGTAGGCACCAGCCTGCTGGTATGGTGGGCAGCCACGCATGCCATGCAATTGGAAGGGAAAGCGGCCCAGGACCTGATCGGGAAGATGATCTCTTTCTATCTCTGTCTCAACCTGCTCTTCAGGCCACTGCGTGTGATCGCCGATAAATTCAATGTATTGCAGATGGGAATGGTTGCCAGCGAGCGGGTCTTCAAAGTGCTCGACAATGACGATTTCATCAAGACCGATGGCGATCATGCGCCGGCCACGGTGAATGGAAAGATCGAATTCGACAAAGTATCATTTGCCTATGTGGATGACCGTTATGTATTGAAGAATATTTCTTTTAAGGCAGAACCGGGCGAAACGATCGCCATCGTAGGGCATACCGGAAGTGGTAAAACAACGATCATCAGTCTCATGAACAGGCTCTATCATATTCAGCAGGGCGCTATCCGCATCGACGATGTGAATATCGAAGCATACAGGCTCGATGCATTGCGCAGGAATGTGGGCGTGGTATTGCAGGACGTATTCCTGTTCTCCGGGTCGGTGCTGGACAATATCACTTTGCGCAATCCGGAGATCTCCCGCGAGCAGGTGATCGCGGCGGCCAAAATGATCGACCTGCACGACTTCATCATGCAACTGCCCGGCGGGTATGACTACAATGTAATGGAAAGGGGTAGCACCCTCTCCTTGGGCCAGCGCCAGCTTTTATCGTTCATCCGCGCATTATTATACAATCCTTCCATCCTGATCCTGGACGAAGCCACTTCTTCCGTAGATACGGAGAGTGAGCTGCTGATCCAAAGGGCGATCGACAAGCTGATCGCCGGGCGTACCTCCATTGTAATAGCCCACCGTTTATCGACCATCCGCAAAGCCAACAAGATCATCGTGCTGGATAAAGGCGAGATCCGCGAGATCGGCAACCATGAGGAGCTCATGAAGAATGAAGGCTTCTATTTCAAGCTGCACCAGATGCAGTTCGAAAGGCAGGGGATAGGTTTGTAAAAAAAAGTGTATGAAATATTATCTTATTATTTCATAAATTGCAATATGGATTTATATCAGCCAGATATAACCGAAAATGAAAACAATATATTTTTTCGCGTATATAATACACGAGAAGCGCTCGAAGAAGCCAGGTTGCGAAAAGCAGTTTCAATGTCCGATCAGGAAAAATTTGAAATGTTGTGCAGAATGATGCGAATCCAGCTGATGTTTGCTTCTGCAAGAAATATGCATAAAAATTCGAGAGGGAATTACACGTTGGCTAAGGATGAAGCATTGTTAAATTTCTGGCAGATTCTTGATATATGTAAGGTCCAATATATTTTAATTGGAGATTTTGCAATGGCTCTGCATGGCTTCAAATACCCACAGCCTTTATTACAAATATTGGTGAAGGATGACTTTTCAAATCGAAGAAAACTCAGCGTGGCATTTGAAGCATTGGGGTTTAAAGAATCCGCTTTTCTAGGAATTGCAAGATTTACCCACAATCATTTTAGGTTCATTGTTGCAGATGGTATGGAACTCGAAATCAATACTGAGTTTCAAAATGTAGAAGGATTATCATTCAATGAATGTCAAAAATGTGCGTTAACCGCTCAGTTTGAAGAGCTTATTGTACCTTATTTATCTATCGACCATTTGATCACCTATAAGAAGGTGCTCAACAGGCCCAAGGATCAGTTAGATACTATCGAGCTTGAAAGAATTAAAGAAATCAAAGGCCAATAAATTCCCTGAATTTCCTTGATCCTCGGTTTCCGCCATAATCTTTAAAATACTTTCCTCCCCCGTTCTTTTTTGCCCCCTGCCTACGTATCTTTGCGGCAAATTTAACGACAGGTATGACGGTTAGAAGTCTCAAATCCTTATTGGTAGCGGTTTTCAGCCTATTTATACTATTATTTTCTAATGTGTCCCTGGCCAATGACGACCAGCATGGCGACCATGGAAACCAGCCCAAAAAGGAGAAAAAAGGATTCGATGCCAATGAGGTGATCTTCGGCCACGTACTGGATGCCCATGAATTCCATTTTCTGGATATCCCCGGCGAAGACGGCCATAAACACCCTGTCACCATTCCCCTCCCGGTGATCCTGTACTCCCCTCAACGCGGTCTCGATGTGTTCATGTCGTCCAAACTGGAGCACGGACATGCCATCTATAAAGGATATAAACTCATCGAAGGCAAGATCCACGCTGTAAATGCCGAAGGCGCTGAAGACGGGTCCGTGAAAGTATACGACCTGTCGATGACCCGTAACGTAGTACAGATGCTGATCGCGCTGGCATTGCTGGTATTCATCATGATCAATATCGCAAAAAAATACAAAAAGGGCATTGGCACCAAACAGGCGCCCACCGGCTTCCAGAATGCCATCGAGCCCCTGATCACTTTCATCCGCGATGACGTGGGCAAGCCTAATCTCGGGCATCGCTATGAAAAATACATGCCCTACCTGCTCACCGTATTCTTCTTCATCCTCATCAATAATATTTTCGGACTTATCCCGGGAACGGCCAACGTGACGGGTAATATCGCATTCACGGCTGTACTGGGGCTGATCTCCTTCCTGGTGATCGTTTTCAGCAGCAACAAACATTTCTGGGGCCATATCTTCAATCCGCCCGGCGTTCCCGGTTTCGTGAAACCGATCCTGGTGCTGGTTGAATTCCTGGGCATCTTCATCAAGCCCTTCGCCCTCATCATCCGTTTGTTCGCGAACATGGTGGCCGGCCACATCATCATTATCTGTCTGATCTCATTGATATTTATTTTCGGAGGTCTGAATGCCGCCATCGGCTGGGGAGCTTCTCCGGTAGCCGTTGGATTCACCGTGTTCATTTACCTGATCGAAGTGCTGGTGGCATTCCTGCAGGCATATATCTTTACGAGCCTGACAGCGGTATTCATCGGAATGGCCATTGAAGAACCGCATCATCACGACGGGCACGATGAAGGATATGATGATGCGATCATGATCTAAGTCTTTTTTAAACCAATATAAATAAACAGTTATGGATTTACTGAATGTTATTATGCTGGATGCCGTTGCGAATGCAGGTGGTGCTATCGGTGCAGGTTTGGCTGCTGTTGGCGCCGGTATCGGTATCGGCCAGGTAGGTAAAGGCGCTGTTGAGTCTATCGCCCGCCAGCCGGAAGCCGTGAACGACATCCGGACTAACATGATCCTTACTGCGGCCCTGATCGAAGGTGCTGCCCTGTTCGGTATCATCGTTGGTTTCCTTGCGATGGTATTATAATATCGCAGGTACAGAACATATTACTGCATCCGAAGCACAGGGCGGAGGATGCAGTAATCCAAAAAAAGAAAGAATTCTGAAAGAGGAAAAATAAAAATAACAGATGAAATTACTTACTCCCGACTTTGGATTGCTGATATGGACAGCATTGGCTTTCGTGATCGTGTTGTATATCCTGGCCAAATTCGCCTGGAAGCCGATCCTGAAATCCCTCAAGGAAAGAGAAACAGGCATCGCCGATTCTCTCGCCACTGCTGAAAAGGTAAAGGCTGAAATGGCGCAGATGAAAAGCGAGAATGAAGCCCTGCTGGCAAAAGCCCGTGAAGAAAGAGCGCAACTGCTGAAAGAAGCACGCGATACCAAGGACAGGATCATCAACGAAGCCAAAGAACAGGCCAAGATCGAGGCGAATAAGATCATCGTAGATGCGCAAACAGCCATCCAGCAGCAGAAGATGGCCGCCCTCACCGAAGTGAAGAACCAGGTAGGCAACCTCGTGATCGAAGTAGCGGAGAAAGTGCTGCGTCGTGAACTGGCCGGCAAGGCAGAGCAGGAGAGCTATATCAAGCAACTGGCCAGCGAAGTGAAACTGAACTAAGCCGGAGCATGTAAAGTGCCCGTATCTTGAAACAAGAATTTTAAGTACAATGCCCAATCCACGTTTAGCAGGAAGATATGCCAAGAGTTTGATCGACCTGGCCATTGAAAAGGACCAGTTGGAATCGGTATATAAGGATATGCTGTACCTTCAGTCCGTTTGCAGGTCGAGCCGCGAATTCGTTAACCTGCTCAGGAGCCCGGTGATCAAGGCCGATAAAAAACTGGCGATCGTAGACGGTGTAACCGCTGCCAACGTAACAGAGCTTACCGGTTCTTTCAACAAGCTGCTGATCAATAAAGGCCGCGAATCGAACCTGCCTGAGATCATCGCGGCATTCATCGATCAATACAAAGCGCACAAGAATATCCATACGATCAAACTGGTCACTGCCACCCCTGCAAGCGAAGAACTGAAACAACAGATCATCAGCCAGGTGCAGCGCCAGTCGGGCATGAAGAATATCGAACTGAAGACCGAAGTGAAGGAAGAGATCATCGGCGGTTTCAAGCTGGAGATCGGCGATACCCTGGTAGATGCCAGCATTCTCTACGACCTGAACAAGATCAAGAGCCAGTTCCTGAACAACGACTTTATTTATAAAATACGCTAGTGTTCGGCAGGACAGCATCCTGCCCTTAAAATAACCTATAACAAAAAACGATAAACAGTTTGATATGGTAGAAATTAAACCCGATGAGATTTCAGCGATATTGCGCCAGCAATTGAGCAATTTCAATGCAGCCGCTGATCTGGAAGAAGTGGGTACTGTATTGCAGGTGGGTGATGGTATCGCCCGCGTGTATGGGTTGAGCAATGTACGTTCCGGTGAACTCGTTGAATTCGAGAACGGCGTAAGAGCGATCGCCCTGAACCTGGAAGAAGACAATGTGGGTGTGGTATTGATGGGTGAAAGCGGGGATATCAAAGAAGGGGCAAAAGTTCGCCGCACCGGCAAGATCGCCTCTATCAATGTAGGCGAAGGCATGCTAGGCCGCGTGGTGAACACACTGGGCGAACCGATCGATGGTAAAGGCCCTATCACCGGCCAACGTTATGAGATGCCGCTGGAGCGTAAAGCCCCCGGGGTAATTTTCCGTGAGCCTGTAAAAGAGCCGCTGCAAACAGGTATCAAGGCCATCGATGCCATGATCCCCATCGGCCGCGGACAACGGGAGCTGATCATCGGCGACCGCCAGACAGGTAAGACCGCCATTGCGATCGACACCATCATCAACCAGAAAGAATTTTTCCAGGCCGGTAAACCGGTATACTGTATATATGTGGCCATCGGTCAGAAAGCCTCTACTATCGCCGGGGTGATGAAAACCCTGGAAGATGCAGGCGCTATGCCCTTCACTACCATCGTGGCAGCTTCTGCTTCCGATCCTGCGCCACTGCAGTTCTATGCGCCTTTCGCCGGTGCTGCGATCGGTGAGTTCTTCCGCGATACCGGACGCCCTGCCCTGATCATCTATGATGATCTCTCCAAGCAGGCTGTTGCCTACCGCGAAGTTTCGCTGCTGCTGCGCCGTCCGCCCGGCCGTGAAGCTTATCCCGGTGACGTATTCTACCTGCACAGCCGCCTGCTCGAACGTGCTGCGAAAGTGATCAGTGACGACAGCGTTGCGAAGAATATGAACGACCTGCCCGAATCGATCAAACACCTCGTAAAAGGTGGTGGCTCGCTCACAGCGTTGCCGATCATCGAAACACAGGCCGGCGACGTATCTGCCTATATCCCCACCAACGTGATCTCCATTACCGACGGTCAGATCTTCCTGGAAGGTAACCTCTTCAACAGCGGTATCCGCCCGGCCATCAACGTGGGTATTTCGGTTAGCCGTGTAGGTGGTAGCGCCCAGATCAAATCCATGAAGAAAGTAGCAGGTACCCTGAAACTCGACCAGGCCCTCTACCGCGAAATGGAAGCCTTCTCCAAATTCGGTGGCGACCTCGACGCAGCTACCAAACTGGTGCTCGATAAAGGCGCCCGTAACGTGGAGATCCTGAAACAGCCCCAATATACGCCTTTCCCTGTTGAAAAACAGGTAGCGATCATCTACCTCGGTACGCAGGGCCTTCTGCGCGAAGTAGCCGTTAAGCGTGTGAAAGAATTTGAAGACCACTTCCTGATGGAGATGGAAAACAAATTGCCCGATGTACTGGCCGAGTTCAAGAAAGGCAATCTGCCCGATGATGCCATCAGCAAAATGGTGGCCCTGGCCAACAGCATCATTCCGCAGTACAAATAGGATTTGTCATTTGTCAAATTCATGATATAATAGGTCCCGGGCTTTTGTCCCGGGATTTTTTTGCCCCTGAAAATCAGGCACTCGCCCTATCGATCTTCATTCAAATAAAAAATATTTGTGCGGGGGTATTGCAACATTGGAATTTTGTTTCTTTCTTTGCTCTACAATTCACAACAACACAAGTTTCTCCAATCTCCCCTGTAATTACCGTACTCTTTCTTCCAATTTTCCCGTTTTACCGTTCTATCCAATTACTATCGATTTCCGTCTGATGACCTCGTAGTCATTCCAACGTTCCTGTGGGCCACGTTCAGATTTCACTTACCACAAAAAGAAAGAAAATGACAACGTACCCCAGCCCGATGGTAACAGTATTGTTCATCATCAAAAAAAGCACTTATACGTGCCTGTTATCAGCCCTGCTCTTTATAACCTGCGCCCCAAAAGGGTTTTCGCAGGAACTGGTCTTCAAAAAACCTTCCCTTGAAACGGAACGCACTACAGCCGGAAAAGACGGCGCCGTTTACCGTTTTCCCGGAGTAACGAACAATGTAGACGCATTGGTGAAGATCATAGGACGTTCCTCCAGCAAGGTGAAATTGGTCGATATCGATCTGACTTCTTCAGGCTTTGACAATGCCTTTCAACCCCAGGTCACTTTTAACAATGGCACTACGCCGGGCGGTAAAAGCGACTGGTATATGGAATTCGACATCTCTTTCGTGAAGTCCGCCACCAGCATGCCGGTGAACGTTACAAAGATGGATGTGACCGCGCTCGACGTCGACGGCAATGGAGATGGCCTTCGTGAATATGTTACGTTCTATGGCCTGAAATCATATACCCTGGAGGCGAGGACACAGATCACCGTGACCAGTGTACTGGATAACCTCCTGGGAATAGTGGGAAGCGTCGCCGGCAAGAAATTTCTTGCGCCCACTACGAACTACCCTGATATCGATCCTACCGCAACACGTGTAATGGTGACCAACAAGTATGAGAACGTGAAGTCATTCAGGGTGCGTACTGGCGGAGTGAGCGATGGAGAAAATGGCGCTGCCGACAGGATGTATTCTCTCTGGTTCAAGTCGTTCACCTATCAGGCGCCGGTCGACGGTTCCCTACCTGTGAAACTGACCAGCTTCAACGCTACCAGGAAGGCCGATTCGAAAGTTGGACTGAGCTGGACCACCGCCCAGGAAGAGAATGTGAGCCATTTCGTGATCGAACGCAGTGTCGATGGTTCCAATTACACTGAAGTAGGAATGGTATTCGCTTTTGGAAATTCAAACACTACCCGTGAATACAATTTTACGGACGACCTGAAGAACAATAGCAACGGGATCATCTATTATCGCCTCAGGATGGTGGATATGGACGGACGAATGAACAATTCGATGGTCCGCCTGATCCGCACCGGTGGAGATAAAGGAACGGCATCTATCAGCGCATATCCGAATCCGGTAGTGAATGAGCTGCGCGTGACCTTGCCGGCAGCATGGCAGGATAAATCAGTGACCATCGACATCTATAATAACAACGGACAGGTAGTAAAACGCTCAATGGCCGCTAAAGCCAACCAGACTGAAATAGTGAATATGAGTGATATCGGGACAGGCCTGTATATCGTACGGGTTTCGAATGGCAGCGAATCGGCCGTTCAAAAGATCACGAAAGCAAAATAATTATCATAAGAGTTTTAAAGGGTACGATCAACAAAAAAGCCGTCCCGTGTCTACGGGGTGGCTCTTTTAAAAATCCCGACCGGCCCTGCTCAGACAAGATATTTATCAATCACGATATAAAGACCTTATTTAAAGGGTACGATCAACAAAAAGGCCGCCCCGTGTCTACGGGGTGGCCTCTTTTTTGGTTGACAAGTTGAAAGGTTGACAAGGATGCCTGAACTTCGGGAACCACTTATCAACTTTTCAACTTGTTAACTTTTCAACCCATTTAGATTTATCTCCTCACCAGCTTATGCCTGCTCACTGAATTGTCCGAGCCGGTATACAATTCGAGGATATACACACCCGGACTGAGGCGGGCAGCTACCGGAATATTGATCGTATGCTCTCCTCTGGCCAATCGCTCATCGCTACGCAGGATCTCTTTCCCTGAAAAGTCCACCAGCTTGATCTGCACCTGCTCGGCATTGCGGAGCTGAAGGTTCACAGTGATCTGTTCGTCGAACGGGTTCGGCTGCACACGTATCGTTTGCAGGTTTTTCAGGCTTAAACGGATGATCGATGAATAAGAGTGATCACCGCCCCTGGTGCCTACGATCCGCAGACGGTAGAACCGGTTGGTCGACTGCGTATTCACGGCATCGGTGAACTTATATTCATTGGCGCCGGTGGTATTGCCTTTACTGTATACTTCGCCTATCGTCATAAAGTTCGATCCATCCGGGCTGTATTGAACTTCATAATAATCGACCAACTGTTCATCCTTCACGGTCCATTTCAACTGGGACCTGTCGCCCAGCAGGCTTCCGCTGAAGCTGAGGTTTTTGATCGGTAATGAACCATCGGAGAAGAAACAGGTTGGGTTCTGGCCGCCGGGCAAAGTGGGGTCATTGGAATTGATGAAGATCACATTGCCATTCACATCGAGCAGGGTGATCTTCGACTGGTTACATACATAGCTCAGTGGCGCGATCTTTACGTTGAAGGTCACCACGGCCTTGTAAGCAGCGCCCGGCTTGATGATACCGCTCTGCTCTACCAGTGAATTGATGAACCGGCCGCCTGATACCGAGAAAGGCATGGCGCCGCCCACATCAGGAACAGGGATACCGTTCAGCTTGGTAGAACCGGGTATATAATTGGTAGTGGACGGGATATCATCGAACAATTTCACACCGGCCGCATTGATATTGCCTGTATTGGTCACATCGATACGATATTCCACCGTATCGCCGCCTACCACCACCGGGCGGCCATTGATATTCCTGTAGCTCTTATTGGCGGTAAGAGCAGGAGCGAGCACGGGAAAACCGCAACTGGCATAGTCTCCACTGGTATACACGTTGGTGGTCGAGCCGCCCGTAATGGAAGTGCCGCCCATGGTGGTGAGGTTCACCGTATAAACGTTCTGGTAACCGCCGCCGATGTATACTGTACCTGACGCATCCACGGCGATAGAGTTCGACGTGGCAGTGGGGAAAGGATTGACCGATCCAAGGAAAGTGGTGATACGCGTATTGGGATTGATCTTATACAATTTGCTGGAGTTGGCGATCAGGTAGAGGTTGCCGGAGCCATCACCAAACACATCACCCCCTACTTCAGAAAGGATATCATTGTCGCTGCCATTGGTGGCATCATTGATCAATGGCCCCAACGGTGTGATCACCGGCACGTTGCCCGGTGCGATGGTGAACCGGATGATCTCACTACCGCTCTCCGTGATCGCATATCCAAACCCGTCAGAAGCATAGCCCATGCGGTTGATATTCCATCCACTGCCCGCCTGCGACGGAAGCGGATATCCAGTGAACTGGTAAGCAGTGCGGGGTGCAGGCTCATCGAGATCTACATAGCAAAGTACCTGACGGGGATTATCATAGTTGTTCACGAAATAGATCCTGTTGGAATCTTTGTCATAGGCAATAGCGGAAACGTATTTCATGACAGTGCCTACTCCAAGAGGTTTTACAACACCGCCGACAATCTCTTTACAAAGCCCGAATTCACCATCATACAGGATAGGGCCTGCTGTACCGTTGCTGGTATTCATTTCTCGGAGATACCTGTAATAACGTTTAGTGGAGCTTTGGGGCGTGCCGTCCGGGGTCTTGGCGTTTGACATGAATATCCTGGAACAGGTAGCGTCCGGCGTGAGATTGGTGAATACGGTATTGGTGCTCTGCACAATATCCGTGGAGCCATTCTTGCACTGCACGATGGCAAAGTTGGTGATATTACCACCGTTCGCCGTGACCTTCACCCTGAATTTGATCGTGGCCGTAGCGCCGGGAGCCAGCACGCCTGCAGCCTGGAGCGGCGTGTTGATGAGCGAACCGGCTGAAGTATAGCGCATGGTGCCGCTGATATCTGGCACTGCCGCGCTGTTCAACGTAGTGGAACCGGCAACGTAGGAAGAACCGGCCGGAATATTGTCGGACAAGGTAGCGTTGGTTAGACTGACCGTAGCTATATTCCGCACAACGATCGTATACTCCAGCACATGGCCCTGGGCAGCATTGGTACCAGGACTGCCCGTTGTGATATTCGTCACCGACTTGCTAAGATCAAGGCTCTGGGCATTCAGACCTTCCCGGATACCGAATAGTGCCATCGGTATCATCAAAGCTCCCAGAACATATTTTCTCGCTTTCATAAACATTGGATTTACTTGTTAGAGACTACAAATCTTAAAACACAATAAGCTATAATGATGCTATCATTTTTTGATGATCTTCTGTGCTGTTTGCTGTCCGGTCGACAGGTTCAGCAGTTTCACCCAATATACCTGCGGCGCCCATGCGCTTGCTTCCACTCTTCTGTACCCTGCGCCGCTGCCCAGATGCAGTTTCTGTGTCAACTGGTCCCTTCCCATCATATCCGTAACCGTCAACAGGTAATCGGCTGGCGATTCCAGGTTGAAATTGATGTAAACCGCGTCCGTGGCGGGATTGGGCGTTATACTCAGCGTATATTCCTGGATGTTCTTTACCAATACTGTTCTACTGTAGTTCTGGCGGTTCTGCCTGTCTACCGCCATGATCCGGTAATAATTGATCGCAGCCGGTGTGGGGTCGGTGAACTGGTATGGCGGCTGGCCTTTCACCGTGCCGATCGTTTTGAAATGCACCCCGTCTGCAGAGCGTTGTACATCGAAATGATCGGGATTATCGCCCATACCATACTGCCAGGTCACCAGTACGCCCTGCATCACCTGGTGCGCCTGAAGATCTGTGAACTGCAGTGGCAATACGATGAGGGACGACTTGATGATCTCCACATTGTCGATATAAAAACCATCGAACTGGTTGCTGCTGTTCGATGTGAAGAAGAATCGGAGGCGTACATTGTTGTTGCCGAGAAAGGCGCCGAGATCGACCGTTTCTTTTTTCCAGATATTTCTTACGCCTGTAAGAGATGGCATACGGTTCAGGGTGCCTTTGAGCTCAGCGACCGTACCGGAACCACAAACAGGTTGAAAATTGGAAGTGCCATAATCAGATACCTGCACCTGTAATTTGTCCAGGCTGTTCTCTGCATTGTGTTTCACCCAGAAGGAAAGGCGGGCGGCAGTGGCATCGGAAAGGTCGATAGGCATATTCAGGAGCGCCCATGATTGTTCGTTCCTGGTGTAATTGCCGGTGGGCGATTCGCTCAGGGAGCGGACCCCCTGCCAGGCTGCTGCCGTGGTAGTGCCCCAATTGGTATTGTACTGCCAGTTGCTGGTACTTTCCATATCATCGTTCAGGATCTCGATGGGATGGTAATATTTTATGATCGTATCCCGTAGTGTGATACCGCCTGAGCTGATCTCGTACACAAAGCGGATGCGGCTTCCATGCACAATGGTGTTGGAAAGCGTATACGCGATATTCCGCTGTACTATATCGAAATAATTGGGCATGCTGTTGATGGTGACCGGACTGCCGGCACTGGCTATATTCTCCAGCGGGATGAGGGAAACGGTTACCGGGGCATCGGTCAATCCAACCCGGCGAAGACTGAAATTGAAATTGCCTGAGCTGGCGGTGATGGCCATCTTATCGAGGTCCTGTAATTCGAAATAAGAGCCTGCCATATAAGCCATTTGCATATTGGCGAAGAACATATCTTTTGCAATGGGAATGATATGATTGGCAGGTGGCCAGAAACCGTCGCTGTCGGGCCCTATTTCCACCGTGTAACCATAGGTCTTTTGTTTGGTGCCGATGCCGATATCGCCGATGAGGTGGTAATCCCTTGAATTCCCCACTGCATAATAACCTACGGTAGCCATGCCATCACCGGCAAAATAGCCATTGTATTTTGCCATCAACGCCGATGCATAACCGTAAAAACTGGAATCGACCGGGGTAAGTGTATGGTCGGCGATCTTACCGAAAGGTGTAACATAATAATTCCCGTAGGAATGATGGTCGATGGCGATGGTAAAATGCCTGGATTGCGCCAGGGCCCTGATGGCGCGGGTCTCAGGCTCCGAAAAAGCATAAGGGCCGATATAGGAATCACTGTTGGGGTTAGTGGAAATATTGATATTCGGGCCGCCTTCTCCCCAATTCACATTATAATTCCGGTTGAGGTCTACTCCCTTTTCATACGAGCCGCCGTTATTGCGCCTGTTCTTGCGCCAGCCACCACCACCTGCAGGTGAATCGGTTTCGTTGAACACGTACCCATCGGGGTTCACGCAGGGCAGGAAAAAAAGCTCACGACTGTCCACCAGGTCTTTAATGCGGGGGTCTGTATTGTAATTTTCGAGAAGATATTCCATGAAAAAGAACAGGTTCATCATGCTCATGCCTTCGCGTGCATGGTGAAGACCCGTATACAATGCTTTCGGTTCATCTTCATCGGTACGGGCATGATCGGAGATCTTCACTACGATCAGCGGCCGGTTTTCCGTAGACCTGGTGGGAAGCACTATCGTATCCACGAGATCGGGATAGGTATCGTACAGGTATTTGATCTTTTGCTGGATCTGGGCAAAACTGTAATAGCCGCCGTAGCTGCCCGGCGTGAAAGCCGAAGGCACCGGCACATTGTCGATCGCAGAGCCGCAGTTGTTCCCGAAATACATTTCTCCGTTGACCATCATGGCATCCTGGTAGCGATAGAAATCTGTTACTTTATTGGTGGCTGTAAAATGTGCTGCTTCATCCTCGATGAGAATGGTAAAAGGGATACCTGTTTTTTTGAGATGGATGATATCTGAGGTGCTCAGCGTAGTGGTAAAACTGCTGTCGGATGAATTGAGCTGACCATGATCGAAATCCACACCCTGCGATTGCAACCAGGCCAAACCCTGGGGAGGCACCTGCAGGCGTACCCTGCTGTATTTACGCTGGGCAAGCGCGGGTACAGCAGTGAACAGTAAAGCAATAAAAAGAAAACTGTTGCCGGTTTTCATAATGGTCTTCGTTTAGGATATCAGGGCCATGCAAAGGCAGTTGACTGCCGCATGGCGCATTCGTAACTTCTATCAGCGCATAGGGAAATGCCGGAGGCCGTACTGCTCCCCGAATGGAGTGGGCAATGGCCTGCCATGGCAGGAAAGGATGGAATAAAATGCGGAGAATAGGAAGTACAAATGCTTCATGCAATCTGGTTTTTCAATGAATAGAATTTACCTGTCAGCTTCCTGACGGTATGCCTGACCAACCACACCTGTTGGCGGCTTCATGTTAGGTGAAAGTCTCATTGGATGAGAAATCAGCGGGGTCTTGAAATGCTTCTACGGTTGGGGTAAGTGGTATCAGGAAAAACTAATTTCTCATGCATATCGGACCTGACACAAGAGTATACATTATTTCTGGTTTCTGCAAGCAGTGTGGATTTCCAGTAAAATGAATATGAGGTTTTTAATAATACATTAGACAAAGATCAAGCGACCCTTATGCGCAAAAAAAATAGTGATCGGTTTACACAATAAAAAAACCTGCCCTCATCGGGAAAATTCCGCCTTCATCCGGTTACAAAAAGGAGTTCATAAAGATTTATTTTAGTTTATAATATAAACTACTTTATATTTGCCTAACAAAATAACCAACGATGATCAAGCTGATACCTATATCCATACTACTCTTGTCGTGGTTCATGGTAGACGGGCAGACCGTCATCTCCGGCAAAGTACGGGACGGCAAAGGGCGCGGTATCAACGGCGCCAGCATAGCTATCAAAGGAGCTTACGACGGGGCCACCACCGATTCACTCGGTAACTACCGGTTCAGAACAACCGAAAAAGGAGAGCAAATACTGGTGATCTCCTCCATCGGGTTCAAGCCGCAGGAACAAAAAGTAACACTGAGCGGTACTGCCATTACCGCCGATGTGGTGCTGAAGCCGGAACCGAACGAACTGACTGCCGTAGTGATCACGGCCGGTACCTTTGAAGCCAGTGATACAAAACGCACTACCGTGCTGAGCCCGATCGATATCGTGACCACGGCCAGCGCCAATGGAGATATTACCAGTGCGTTCAAAACCTTGCCCGGTACACAACAGGTCGGTGAATCGGAAGGATTGTTCGTTCGTGGCGGCACCGCACAGGAAACCAAAATATTCATCGATGGCACCCTGGTCAATAATTTCTTTTTCACCAGCGTTCCGGATATTGCACAGCGTGGCCGCTTCTCCCCATTCATATTCAAAGGCACTGTGTTCAGCTCAGGCGGTTATTCCGCTTTGTATGGACAGGCCCTGTCATCCGCACTGATCCTGGAATCCATCGATCTGCCGGAACAGTCTTCCGCCAATCTCGGTATTTCCCCCATCGTGCTGAGCGCAGGCTACCAGCAACTGGCGAAAGACAAAAATTCCAGTTGGGGCGTGAATTATTCCTATACCAACCTGGCCGCGTATTTTGCCCTGATAAAGCAAAGACCCGATAATTTCAAGATCCCGGAGTTCCATAACGGGGAGTTCAATTACCGGATAAAGACCTCCAAAACAGGGATGCTGAAATTCTATGGTTATTTCAATTACAACAGCCTCGGCCTCCGCAGGCCCGATATAGATTCCGCAAACCTGAAAGATGCTTTCAGCCTTACCAATTTCAATGTATACGGTAACCTGTCGTGGAGAGAGAAGCTGGGAAAGAAATGGAAGATGTACATGGGACTTTCCTACAGCAATAATATCGACAAGATCAGTAATGAATTGCAGGACCAGGATAACAAACCCAGCTTCCCTTCCTACGATCCCTATCTCACCAAGAATTTCGATGTGAAAGCCCATAGCGACCTGGCACAGATCAAGGCAGTACTGGAACGCAGGCTGGGCGGGCTCAGTGCTTTTCGCTTCGGTGGGGAGTACATGTTTTTCAGGGACAGGAACGATTTCAGCAGCCGGCAGGTAACGAACCTGGTTACCCAAAAGGACGATCATTTCAAAGCGGCCTTTGCAGAAGCAGACGTGTATATTACCAACGACCTTGCCGCCAAACTGGGTACCCGCCTTGAACATTCCTCTCTGCTGGAGAAAGCCAATATTGCACCCCGTGTATCACTGGCATATAAACTCGACCGCCAATCGCAGGTATCGCTGGCCTATGGCCTGTTCTACCAGAAACCCGAAAAAGATTTCTTTCTCCGCGGCTATGCCTATAACGACCTCCTGTATACAAGGGCCACCCATTATATCGCCAACTACCAGATCGTGAGCAGGGACTATACCCTGCGGGTAGAAGCCTATTACAAGAAATACAATGAGCTGGTAAAGACCTATGCCGTCAAGGGCAGCAGCCTGGCCGACAGTGCAGGTAATGGCGGTTATGGGGAAGCGAAAGGGATCGAATTGTTCTGGCGCGACCGGAAGACCCTGAAGGATGTCGACTATTGGATCTCTTATTCCTATCTCGATACCAAAAGGAACTATCTCAACTTCCCGTATGCCATTCAACCTAATTTTGCGGCCAACCATACGGCCAGCCTGGTGGTGAAAAAGTTTGTGACCAAGTGGAAAACAGGATTCAACGGTACCTATACCTTTGCTTCGGGAAGACCTTATTACAATATCCGTTATGATAATAGCGCGGGAAAATTCAACATAGCGGACCAGGGCACCACCATCGCCTATCATAGTCTCAGCTTCAGCGTCAACTACCTCCCGAAGATCGGGAAGCAGGGCACAAAAAGCTTTGTGGTATGGGTTTTCAGCGTGAATAATGTGCTTGGAAGCGACCAGGTGTTCAATTATAATTACTCCTGGAACGGCCTGCACAAAGAGCCTGTGATACCACCCGCCAGGAGAATGTTCTTCCTGGGCTGTTTCCTGAGCTTTGGGGTCGACAGATCACAGGATGTGATCAACAGTAACCTGTAATCAATATCATTCATCAATAAAAAATCAACCATGAAGAAGATCCTGATCGTTCTTGCCGTACTGGTATCGGCCTGCACTGCTTTCGCACAAAGCGATAAATATACGGGCGCCATGACCAATGTCATCACCCTGCTCGATTCCGCCAAATCGGCCGATGACATGCAATCGGTGGCCGCTACCTTCGAGCGTATCGGTGATGCAGAGAAGACCCAATGGCTGCCTTATTATTATGCAGCACTCTCCAGGACCCTCTACGCTTTTTTCAAGAAAGATGCGGCGAATAATGATCAATATGCAGACAAGGCCGAACAATTGCTAAGCAAGGCTGAAGCACTGGAAAAAAATAATTCGGAGATCTCCGTGGTCAAATCCATGATCGCTACGATCAGGATGCTGGTGAACCCGATGCAACGCTGGCAACTTTATGGCCAATCCATCAACGATCATCTTGAGAAAGCCAAGACCCAGGACCCCAACAATCCCCGCCCTTATTGTATCCAGGGTGAGAACCTGAAGAACACACCCGAACAATTCGGCGGCGGATGCTCTACGGCCAAACCGGTGCTGGAAGAAGCGATCAAAAGGTTCGAAGCCTTCAAACCCGCTTCCAGCCTGAATCCCAACTGGGGACGCCCACGCGCGGAATTTCTACTGTCGCAATGCAAATAGAATTTTTATGGCAACTGCCCCGGTCTTTTCCGCCGGGGCATGCGCCATTGTATCGATGACTTCCAACATTTCCAACCAAGACCAAAGCATTTCCAATTATGAACGAGCAGGCCATATCACAGGTGGAAAGCCTCGAGATCATTCACTCGATGATCAACAAAGCCAAGAACAAGTTCAGTGAGAACGGTCACCTGTATTTAATTTGGGGATGGACGATCCTGATCTGCAGCCTTTCCCAATTCGTATTGCTGCACTTTTTCCGGTATCCATACCATTATATCGTGTGGACAGTTACCTGGGTGGTAGTGATCTACCAGGCTATTTATATTTCCCGCCGGGAAAAAAGAAAGAAAGTGCATACCTACACGGATGATATCCTGGGTTATGTATGGATCACGTTCGTGATACTGATGTTCCTTTTCGCCTTTTTATTCGGGCAGATCATGGGAGGGGAGTATTATAAATTCCTGAATCCGGGGTTCCTGGCATTATACGGTATGCCTACCTTTTTATCCGGGGTGATATTGAAGTTCAAACCGCTGAAAGCCGGTGGTATAGCCTGTTGGGCGCTTTCCTTAGCAGCAGCATTTCTTCCCTATGATTATCAGATATTGATGCTTTCCTTTGGCGTTGTTCTTGCCTGGATCATTCCCGGTTATATTTTAAGATCGAGGTACAGGAAGGAAAACGCCTGATGACAAGCACACAGAAGAATTCATTCGTCATGGAATTTAAAGACTTAGATCCGATTTTGCATTCACAGTTACGATTGGCTGTCATGTCGCTGCTCATCAGTGTACGAGAGGCGGAGTTTACTTTTATCAAAGACAAGACCAATGCCACGGCCGGCAATCTCAGTGTGCAGATCAGCAAGCTGAAAGAGGCCGGGTATATCGAAGTGGTAAAACATTTCAAGGACAACTACCCGCAAACCATTTGCAGGATCACTGCCAGAGGCATCAAAGCATTTGAACAATACGTAAAGAACCTTCAATCATATCTTGGCCCGAGATAACCGAATCCGGAGCGATCTATCCCGCTTATTCCAAACATCCCATTTATCCCGGTTCAGACAAAAAAAGTCCCCCCAATCCGCAGAGCTCTAAACCTGGACGGGGGGAAACTTCATTACCTCTATGAAACCTTAAAAACTTATTCTTTCAGCAACTTCACGATCATTCTTTCCTTACTGTTGATCGTTACTTCGAGCAGGTACATGCCTGGGCGTAAATTACTGCTGCCGTCTACTATGAAGGTATTGGCCCCTGCCCCTGCCTTGCTCGATTTGCGCATCATTTCAGATCCGCTCGTGTTCAGCACTTTCATCACAACATAAGAAGGCTCGTTCAATTGAACGTTAACGGAAATATCACTCTTGACCGGGTTGGGTGTAACGCTCACCATCTTCAGGGAACGGGTATTGTAAACGCGCACTACCAGGATCTTGCTCAGGTAAGAGCGGCCGTCCTTATCCAATTGGCGTAATTGATAGTACAGGTCTTTTTTGGTTACCGAGCGGCCTACATCATCGATGAATGAATAGGATTTCTTATCACTGGATGTACCTGCGGCGGGCAGTTTACCGGCAATGATCCAGTCCGAACCATCAAAGCTCCTCAGCACTTCGAAGCGGTCGCTGTTCTGTTCGAAAGTGGTTATCCAGCTCAGTTCCACTTCCCCATTGTCTTTGTACAATCCTTTGAAATCGATCAGGCTTACCGGCAGCGGGCCCCCACCTGGGAAATTGAGGGTCACGGTAACGGTTTCCGAGCAAAGGATGGGAGAACCATTATCGCAGATCTTATAAGTGAAAGAAGTGGTGGTGCCTGTCCAGCCCGGATTAGGCGCGAAGGTGAACTGACCATTGGAATACAATACCACCTGGCCATTGGGAGAACCGGTCACCAGTTCGGCAAAGAAGATCTCACCATCCGGATCACGGTCGTTGAGCGTTACCCTGCCGGAAGCGGTGCGTGTATTGGTCCCTGTGAACACGTCAGGTACTGCGATGGGAGCGGAATTGCAGCCGCTGTTATATTTTTTTCTCGGAGAAACCCAAAACTCATCGATGCCGATGCGGGTGCTGCCGCCGATACCCTGGAAATTCACATACACTTTGAATGCACCGGTACCGATATCCGGGAAATTCCATGATTTATTGTATTGATAAACGGTAGAAGTATTGATGTTGGTAACTTCTACACTGTCGAGGTAGACGCCGAAAATATTATTATCGGCATCGGTGAGGTATATTTTGAACCACCTGCGCTCACCATTTCCGAGCGGTGTATTGAATTTGTATTTGAACCTGACTGTCAGCTCACCGGCAATATCCAGCACCGGGGTATAGATCCCTGTGCTTTGAGTAGCGCTGGCGCTGGGCCCTGAAACCATGGCCCCATCACCTTCGATACCGGGCGCCCAGCCATCATTATTGGTATCGAAATCCGTGAACTTCCAGCATTGGCCTTGTAAAAATCCTTTAACGTGGGGAATGTCCGCCCCAGGGCGGGAGTTGAAGTTGTCGGAGGTTTGTGCATTGGCCCCGGCAGCACAAAACATCCATGCGGAAAGCAATAGTGTAAAATTCCGTTTCATTTTTGAAGATTTCAGGGTTTTGAATAACTGTGAGCACGAATGAATAACTGAATTCATCGGGGCATTCAAAGGAAAAGAATACGATACAATACTATTAGACAAAGGGAGGCATCAGCAGCACAGACATGCGCCTGCCCTGAGCTAACATAGCTATTGGAAAAGATCGTTAACCATTGCGGTCAACCAAGGTGTCATTAAAACTTTTTGGAAATTGGCTGTAAGATCTCTACATCTTACAAAGGTGGATTATCAGAGGAATTGTAGAATCAAGGCAAATATACTCTACACCTTTAGATTATGCAAGTATTGGGGGAAAAAAATAGGATGAATTGACCTCAGTCTATATAGGTATTGTGGATCAGGTCAATATAAATAACTTTTACAGGCAAAATATTCCGGATCAAGTACCTAATTTTAGGGTACAGTATCAATCATCATTCATGACCGTTATAGAGGTTTCCCATCTCAGCAAATTTTACAATGATGTCCATGCCGTGAATGATATTTCTTTCACGGTGAATGAAGGCGATGTGTATGGGTTCCTGGGGCAGAACGGCGCCGGTAAATCCACCACCATCCGCATGTTGCTCTCACTGGTACAACCAAGCGCGGGCAGTATCAATCTGTTTGGGTTGGAAATCCAGCATCATCGCCACAGGATCCTGCAGCAGGTAGGGGCCGTGATCGAGCGGCCTGATCTGTACAAATATCTTACTGCCTATGAAAATCTTTCTCTCTTTGCAAGGCTTAGCGGGACCAGGATCACCGAAAAAAAACTGATGGAACAACTGGAACAGGTGGGGTTGGAAGACCGGGCGCATAGCAAGGTGAAAACCTATTCGCAGGGTATGAAACAGCGATTAGGCATTGCCGTTGCACTGGTGCATGATCCGAAACTGGTGATCCTCGATGAGCCCACCAATGGCCTTGACCCGCAGGGTATTGCCGATATCCGGCAACTGATCCTTCGCCTGAGCAGGGTTTACGGGAAAACGGTGCTGGTATCATCGCACCTGCTCAATGAGATCGAGATGATCGCCAACCGGATGATCATTATCGACAAAGGCCGGAAGATCGCCGAAGGCTCCCTGAAAGAATTGTTCAACCCTTCGTCGATGATGGTCGAGCTCCGCGTAAACAATACTGCGCATACGCTGGCCGCCCTCCAGGCGAGCAGGTGGGCCCCCCAGGTCCGTGAGCAACGGGAAAGCCGTATCCTTCTTCAAATGGACCAATCATCGATCCCGGCTTTAACCGCCGACCTGGTGGCAATGGGGGCTTCCATTCTTTCCCTGCAACCCCGGCATTCACTCGAAGCATATTTTCTGGCACTAACAACTCCTAACCGGCATGTGGACGATCTTACAAATTGAGCTGTTCAAAATATTCAGAAGGCCGCGTACCTATATTGCCTTTGCCGCCATTGCAGCGATCGTATTGCTGATCCAACTGGCGCTTTATGTGGATGGTGACTCCTACGTGGAGCTGATGCTGCAAAGCATCAAGGACAATCTCCTGTTCGAAGGCAGGATCATGAATGGGTATTTTGCCTGTTATTATATTCTCCAGACATTGCTGATCCATGTGCCCCTGCTGATCGCGCTGATCGGGGGTGATATGGTGGCCGGTGAGGCGAATATGGGCACCCTCCGTCTCCTGATCAGTAAACCGATGAGCCGTACTGCCCTGATCACCGGTAAATTCCTGGCTACTACCGTATATACATTACTGTTACTGACCTGGATGGCATTCCTCTCCCTGTTGTTGTCGATGCTGATCTTCGGCGTGGGCGACCTGGTGGTGTTCAAAAGTTATGAGATCGTGGTCATCCAGGCAAAGGATGTGCTCTGGCGCTATTTTGCGGCTTTCGGATTTGCGGCCATCGCCATGACCACTGTGGCGGCCTTGTCATTCTTCCTGTCTTTGTTCGCAGAGAATTCCATTGGCCCCATCGTCGCCACCATGAGCATCGTGATCGTCTTCACCATTCTTACCACGATGGACCTTCCATTCTTCAACCTGATAAAACCTTACCTCTTCACTTCGCACATGCTCGGGTGGAAAGGATTTTTCGACAAGCCCATCGTGTATGGCAGCGTGATCAGGTCGGCCATCCTGTTATTGGGGCATATAGGCGTACTGCTGGGGATTTCCATGTATATCTTCAGAAAGAAAGATGTGTTATCGTGAGCTTATAATTCGCGCAAGCCGATCATCCTGCCGCTATCCTGGCACCATATCTTTAACCGCAGGCAGGCCAGTATATCTTTAGGATGTAATGAGGTTTTCTTGCATTGTTGTAATTCGGGAAAATGTTCCATCACTTCGGGCAGCCTGTAGAAAGGGATCTTTGCATTCAGGTGATGGATATGGTGGTAGCCTATATTGCCCGTGAACCAGGCCATCACGGGGTGCATGACCATATAGCTGGATGATTCCAATGCGGCTTTATCATAGGCCCATTCGTTATTGCAGCGGAAGGTGACACCTGGAAAATTATGCTGCGCATAGAACAGGTAAGCGCCCAGGGCGAAGGCAATAAGGAAGGGCAGGAAAAAGAAAAAGAACCAGACCTGCCAGCCCGCAAAGATGATGAGTGATGCGGCCCCTGCGAGATGGAGCACGAGCGCGATCAGCGCATCGGCATGCCTGCGTGGGCAGCTCAGGAAAGAATTCACGCACATCCCCACGATGAACATGGAGAAATAGCCCAGCCCGATAGTAAGAGGATGCCGGACAGCCAGGTAGCCGAACCTTTCTTTGGCAGACATATTCCTGAACTTCTGTTTCGTGGCAATCGGGAAGGAGCCTATACTGGCACTGAATAATTTGGAATTGTGTTTATGATGATGATCATGCGATCTCTTCCAGATACTGGTAGGCGCCAGCATCAGGATGCCGAAGACGGTCATGATGCCATCAGCAACAAAAGATTTTGTAAGGATGGTATGATGCTGATGATCATGATAGATCACGAACATACGCACCAATAATAACCCAGCGAGAATACTGCATACGATCCGGATGGCGAGAAAGGGGCCCAGGATCGTCCCCGCCAGGGCAAGACACACCAGGAAAAGTGTTGTCAGCGTGTGCATCCAGCTTTTAATCCGGATCTCCCTGGCAAAGGGTTTCGTTGCTAAAATCAGGTCCTTACCACATAACATAATTGCTCATTTTTCGATGAAAAGATCTATACAATGGTCCGTGTATGCTTCCACCGGCGATGTGTCCAAAGCCAGGTTTCAGTTTGTTTGAGGATATCTTTCTCCAGTCTTTTTGTATGAGCTTCGGTTATATGGCCTTCCTCTGTTGAATAGGGAGGTGTTGTCAATTGATCGGCTGTTAACGTATAATATCCCCGTTTTATTTTTTCGACCCCTACATAAACAATAGGGTATTTCATTTTCTGCGCAATTTTTTCCGTGCCGAGAAATACAGGTGTGTCACGGTTGAGGAAGGTCATCCAGTATGCTTTGTCGGGCGAAGGTGTCTGGTCGGCGATAAAAGCAGTGGCAGACAGTTCCTTCCTGTGCTGAAGCATATCGCGGAAGGTATCTTTCATGGCTATCAGCCTGGTACCGAATCTTGTTCGCATTCTATAGATCAGCCCGTTGAAGTATTTATTGCTCAGTGGATGGTAGATCACATAAAGCTGATGGCGGCAGCAAAGACTGAAAGTATTGCCTGCCCATTCCCAATTGCCTTTATGCCCCAATACGATAATAATATTGGTATTGTCGGCTGCCAATTGCTCGAAAAGCGCAGCAGCGGCAGGGTCCAGGCTGCAATGCTTCAGCATGGATGCCTTGCTGATCGTAAGGGTTTTGAAAGTCTCCAGGAAAAGATCGCAGAAATACCGGTAGAACTGTCTAGTGATCGCCCTGATCTCCTGCTCGCTTTTTTCAGGGAAAGATTTGCGGAGATTGTCGATCACCACTTTTTTGCGGTAGCCTGCGAGACGGTATAGAAAAAAATAAAAAATATCCGATAGACCATATAATACGGGGAATGGCAGTATCGAAAGGAAATAAATAAAGGGAAGCGTCAGATAATAGATCAGAGCCTGCAAATGGGTTGTTTGGGTTATTGTACGAGTTCCGGCTAAAGATATATAAAATCAGATCAGGACAACATTAAATAATATGGTAATAGGCCATGAAGCAGCTTTTCCAGGCTTTTATCTTCATGGCCCATTATTGTGCCCCCAATATTATAAATGCATTAACAATTATACCCTAAAAACCATATTTGGTAACGCCAGGTTTTGGTACCGGGTAAAAACCATCGGGGCCCGGCAATATGGGTGGCGCTGCATTCCAGTCGTACGATGCAGGTTGCAGGCTTAATCCTGAACTGATCGCTTTGTCCCACTCGATCACCTGTCCGGAATAAGTGGCCATACGTCCGAGGATCGAGGTCATGGTGCTTTTCGCTCCATTCTCTGCATCAGCGAATTTGTATTCTCCTTTGGCGATCGCTTCGAAGAGCTCATCGTGCTCGGTCTGGTAAGCATTGTTATCCGTTTTCTTGTCGAACTGGTACAATACTTTTCCTTTGAGGTCAGTGATGGAATCCGTTTGGCTGGATATTCTTCCTTTGGTGCCGATCAGCAGTTCATCCACTTTGCTCATGGTGCCGGGAATATGCCGGCACTGGCTGTTGAGGATGGCGCCATCGGCATACTCGAATTCCACATAATGGTGATCGAATATCTCTCCGTACTCTTTGCCGGTCCGCACCTGGCGGCCCCCCATGCCCTGTGCTTTCACCGGATAACCTCCCTTGAACCAGTTGATGACATCGATATTATGGATATGCTGTTCGCAGATATGGTCGCCACAAAGCCAAACGAAATAATACCAGTTACGCATCTGGTATTCCATCTCCGGCTGTCCTTCCTTGCGTTTGTACACCCATACGCCATCATTGTTCCACCACGCCTGTGCGGAAGTGATATCCCCGATCAGGTGTTTCCTCTTGTACAATTCGCGGTAGGAGTTTTGATAGTGACGTTGTAATCCAACCACCACATTCAGTTTTTTTGCTTTGGCGGATGCGGCGGCTGCCAGTACTTTCTGGATGCCGGCAGGATCGGTGGCCACCGGTTTTTCCATGAACACATGTTTGTTCTGGCGGATCGCTTCTTCAAAGTGAACGGGCCTGAAGCCCGGAGGGGTGGCAAGGATCACTACGTCGGCCAGTGGTATGGCTTTCAGATAGGCATCGAAACCTGTAAACCTTCTTTCTTCGGGGACGTCCACACGGTCCCTTACATTTTTCTTTCGTTCCGACAGGTCGGAAGTATCTGCTGCCGTCAATGTTTTATAGGCTTTCTCGATCCGGTCGGGGAAGGCATCGGCCATCGCCACCAGTTTCACATTTTGTTTGGTAAGCAGGGCCTGCATGGCGGCGCCTGTTCCGCGTCCGCCGCAGCCGACCAGGGCAACTTTGATAACATCATCGGCCCCGGAAAAATAATTGGCTTTCGACAAAAGGGGGGCAGCGATCAATCCGCCGGCCAGGATAGAGGATTGTTTCACAAAGTCCCGGCGTGAGCCGGATTGGTTGCGTGCATCTTTGTTCATGTTCGTTTGGTTTTATAGATGATGTGTTATCAGTTGCCAAGATATTTATTATAAAAAGCTGCTGCTTCTTCAGCAGTGGGCGTTTTCAGGGGCCTTACCAGCCGGAAGCCAACCGACATGGCATCGGTAAGCCACCATTTGCTTTTAGGCACCTGCGGATCGCGCCTGTTCCAGGCAGGGTTCGACTGCCCACGGCTGGCACAGCGGAGTGCTGCCGGCTTATCGAGGTATCCTCCGCCTCTCACTGATTTCGGGTATTGGTTACCGGGAGGAATGGAGGGATCGAGCGCACCATCCTGTATATTGGAGAAATAGGCCGAATCATATTGGTCGAGCGTCCATTCCGCTACATTGCCGAGCATATCATACAATCCCCATGCGTTAGGTTTTTTCTGACCAACCTTCTGGTATTTATTATTGCTATTGCCGGCGAACCAGGCGTACCCGCCCAATAGTTTCGGATCATTGCCGAAATAATAGGCGCCTGATGATCCTGCGCGGCAGGCATATTCCCACTCCGCTTCTGTGGGAAGCCGGAAGAACTGCCCTGTTTTGCCATATAACCACCGGCAATACATCATGGCGGTATGCTGCGACATGCTGTTCACGGGGAACCCGCCCTGTTTGCCCATGCCCCAGCTCAGATCGATATACTGGGCAGTAGGTCTGGTAACGGCATCTACCTCTGAATTGCGGCTGGTTTGCTCATCATTGAAGAATAATAAGAATTCATCATAGGTCACTTCATGGGCGCCCATCCAGAAGGCGTCGAGCTGTACTTTTCTGGACGGCCCTTCATCGGCTTTGTGGCCGGGCTCTTTGGCCGGGCTGCCCATCATGAATGTCCCTGCCTGTATGGGCTGCATGGTGAAACTTACGGTGCTTCCCGGAATGGTGAGCCGGTACGATTGAAAGGAATCAACAGCAGGCTGAGCACGAGCTGCAGAAAAAAGGATCATGGTGGCAAACAAAAGTCCGGTCGGTTTCATGTACCCATATTTGAATTGAATCATGGCAAAAGATAAGAAAATAATCAAATCGCGGAGGGGCAGGGGCCAACAAAATCGATTGCATAAAATTTTTTTCCGCCTGCCATCGATAGAGAGTAAATTTAAAACCAAAACCAACCGACAGATGGAAAGAAGAAAATTCATGCAGCGGTCCCTGTTCACCGGAGCTTCCCTGATCACCGGGGCCACTGCATTCAGTAAAATAAATGTCCCGGCTGCCAGAGAAAGCTCGGCAGACAAGACATTCACGCTCGACTATGCTTTTCATGACGGCATGTTCAAGAATAATGGCGGTGCAGATTTCATCGACCAGGTAAAATTTGCCTATGACAAAGGATTCCGCTCCATCGAAGACAATGGCATGATGGCGCGCCCTGTTGAGCAACAAAAAAAGATCGGCGATACGCTGGTATCCCTGGGAATGAGAATGGGTGTGTTCGTGATCACCTCCGATAACTGGCATTGGAGCACTACCCTTACCACCGGCAAACAGGAGTGGATCGATAAAATGCTGAAAGATTGCAAACAGGCCGTGGAAGTGGCCAAACGATGTAATGCCAAATGGGTCACCGTGGTGCCGGGCAATTATGACAGGAGCATATCGACCGAATACCAGACCGCTAATGTGATCAAAGCATTGCGGAAAGCCTGTGAGATACTGGAACCGGCAGGGCTGGTAATGGTACTGGAGCCCCTGAGCGATAACCCGGACCTTTTTCTCCGCCACTCCGACCAGACCTTTACGATCTGCAAAGCAGTGAACAGTCCCAGTTGCAAGATCCTGTTCGACATGTACCACATGCAACGCAATGAAGGAAATATCATCAATAATATTAATAAGGCCTGGGATGAGATCGGCTATTTCCAGATCGGCGATAATCCCGGCAGGAAGGAACCGGGAACTGGCGAAATGAATTACAGGAATATTTTCAAACATATCTACAATAAAGGATACAAGGGCATCCTGGGCATGGAGCATGGCAATGCGCTCCCTGGCAAGGAAGGTGAGATGGCATTGATCAGGGCATACAGGGAAAGCGATAGCTTTTTGTAAGGATTAGTCGATACCTTTGTTCAATAACTTTTTTATGAAAGCAGGCGCGTTTGCAGGCGGGTGGCTCACTGTACTCTTAACGATGTGCCTCGTGGCCGGTTATGGACAGGATGCCGATGCCCTGGTGAAGAAAGTAAAGGATAAGCTCGCTACCGTCGACAATTATGAAGCGAATGGCGTGATGAAAACATCAGTGCCATTCATTAAAGTGCCGGAATCTTCCATCACCATCTATTATAAAAAGCCGGATAAATTCAAGATCAAAAAACAGAACGGTGTTACCGTTGTGCCCAGGGGTGGAGTAAATATCAACCTCGCGGCCTTGTTTGCCGGCGATCATTATACGGCCGTTGCTGCCGGCAAAACCGTCATCGACAATATTGCCGTCACCATTATCAAATTGTTGCCACTCGACGAACAATCGGAAGCAGTGGTATCCACCCTGTATATCGATGAAAAGGAATCCCTGATCAGGAAAGCTGTTACCACCACCAGGAGCAATGGCACCTATGAAGTGGAAATGAGCTACGGGAAATATACCCAATGGGCCCTGCCGGATAAAGTGGCGTTCGTATTCAGTACGAAAGATTATAAACTGCCTAAAGGGCTTGCGTTCGATTATGATACCGGTGATCAGCCCAAAACAACACCTGCAGAAAAGAACCAGAAAGGCAGGGTAGAGATCAGTTACAACAATTACCAGATCAACAAAGGGATTCCCGATAATTTCTTCCAGTAAATTTTCGACGTTTATATACGTTTCATTTTTCCGATCTACTGCATAGCTTTGTTGTTATCTACAGTTTGACTATCGTCAAAAACTATTAATCAATAGCTTATCGGGGCATTAATTTATGAAATGGGTATACTATTTATAGTTGAACCCCGTTTCGTAACAACCGTATCCGAATCTTAACCCCTTTTACAAAAACCCTATGTTTCCAATTCCTCTGAAAGCTGCAGGAGCACTATGTGCATGCCTGGCCATAAGTTACTATTGCCTTACGGGGCACAATGATCTCCCGATCGACTTTCCGGGGCCACGGAACAGTTGCCTGATCGTTGTACCAATTATTGTTTCACCTGCCATTGGTCCTTCCCAACTTCTTGCTCATTTGGATGGATTCACAGATTTTGAATTGGGCGATTATGATTTTCCGGAATATGATTACTCTATAGTCAGCAACTACAGCGTTGGTGACGTATATAAGTTCACGATAGGTGTTCAGCTAAATCCAATATTATGAAAATCTACTTTCGCCGGTCTGCTCCGACTGCCGGCATAACAATCCTTATCCTGGTGTTCCTGGCGCTTCCGGCAATGGTGTGGGCACAACCTGCCACTGTCTCCTCCCCGGTCGCTACCGGGGTTACCTCCTGTACCGGTACTACGGGCCAGAATATGGAATTCAGCTTCAATAGTACCACCAATACACTCACGAATGGAACTACCTGCGTTCCTTCACTGGCAACTCCCGGTTTCAGCAGCAGTGCGGCCAGTATGGCCTTCAATCCATCGGATGGGTTCATGTATTATTTAAGATATAATGGTACGCCCAACTCCTATGTGTGGCGCTGGAACCCCAGTACTTGCCCCACCGGCAGCCTGGCATTATACCGTACCTATCTTGGGCAGGCCATCGCCGGCATAGCTTTTGACCCGAATGGCGACGGATGGCAGATCAGTTATACCGGTTCTGCTGCTCCTTATGGGTTGACACTTCAAAAAGTAAATTTTGCCACTAATACTATAGGTGCTCAACAAACGATCGTATTGCCTGCATCTGTGAAGATATGGACACAGACCGGTGATATCGTATACTCACCCTCAGGGCAGTTGTATTTTGTAATGAACAATAAACTGATGACCGTTAACCATACCAGTTATGGTATCGGTACGCTGAATGCTACCTATATCGACACCCTGCAAGTGGGTACCGGTAACAGATTGGTGGGTTTGGGATATAGTGATGGTAAATTGTTAGCAAGTATCCGTGGAAATTCCTGCTATTATTCTGAACTGAATCCGCTCACGGGTGATATGACCCCCGTAACCTATACAGGAAAATATTCCGCACAAGACCTTACCTCCGTGATCTCCGGCATCGGTGCCGCGAAGAAACTGATATCTGCCACGCCGACCGGGACAGCCGGTGTATATGATCTCGAATACGATGTATATGTACAGAACTACGGCAACGTACCTGATAACAATGTACAGGTCACCGATAACCTGGGGACTGTCTACGGGGCTGGAAATGTTTCAATGGTTTCATTGTCGTGGGTAGGCACTGCGTCTGCCGGCTTCAGCCTGAATGCAGGTTACAACGGAACTACCAACACCAACCTGCTCACCAATCCCACCCCTACTACCAATATCCTGAAAAACTACCCAGTAGCAGAGAATAATTTTACTATCCGTATTTCCTGCCGTGTATCGGGCATTGTTACCGGCATCGTGTACAATAATTCGGCAACAGTGACCGCTACCGGTTATAAGGGAGTAGCGCTGCTCGATGTATCGACCAATGGCTCGAAGCCCGACCTGAATACCAACGACAAGGCAGACGATCCCGGTGAATCGCAACCCACCCCATTCATCGTGAACGTAGCGCCTGAAACACCGCCTTGCGATGCGCTGAAAACGGTTCTGTACAATCAAACATTCGGCACAGGCACCGGGCTCTCTGCCACGTTGCCGGGCACCGTGAAATCTCAATATACAGGTGTTACGACCGCCCCCGTTCCACTGGAATCATTTACGATATCGAACAATGCCAACAATGGCGACCCTTCCAAATGGATCAATCTTACCGATCATACCGGTAACCCCAATGGCCGGATGCTGTTGGTGAATGCGGATGTGCTGGACAATAAGATCTTCGTGGATACGGTAGCGGTACAATGCTCCAACCTGAAATACTCATTCTTTACCTATGCAGCATTCATCGGCAATTCTTCTTACCAGACTTTCTGTAATGCTTTCGGCGGTTTCAAATATCCCAGGCTGGTGTTCTCCGTGAAGAACGCAGCAGATGGTTCTATCATTACAAATGCCTCTACCAGCGATATCACTGCCACGGCCTGGAACCAGTACGGCCTGAAATTCGTAATGCCTGCCGGCATCAGCAAAGTGATCATCGAGATATATAATGCCGGTGAAGGTGGTTGCGGCAATGACCTGGCGCTCGATGATATCCAGTTCGGCCTTTGCGATCCTGAGCCCACTGTGGCCGCCATCAGCCCGAAAGCCGGTTGTATCGGCAGCTCCACTGTTTTCGGTACCTTTCTCAGTGATACTACCGGTATGGGCGGCACACTGGTATACCAATGGCAATCTTCATTGGATGGCAGCACTGGGTGGACTGACATCAGCGGGGCCACTGCCGCCACCTATACCATCACCTCACTCACAGCGGCCCATCAAAAATATTATCGTGTCATCGTTGCACAGCCCGGCAATATCGGAAGCACTTCCTGTAGTTATACATCCAATGCGCTATACCTGAACCTGAAAGCATCTTCCACCGCCCCCGCTTCCGTGAGCAAGAACAAAATGGGCATCTGCCCGGGTGATGCCGTTTCTTTACGGGTGAATGGAGGCTCCCTGGGCACCAACGCTATCTGGAGATGGTATGCCGGGAACTGTGGCGTGGGGCCGATCATTGGCACAGGCGCCACCATCACCGTCAACCCTACCGGCAATACTACCTATTATGTACGCGCAGAAGGTGATTGTAATATTACTGCCTGCGCACAGATAACAGTAACGATGAACTGTGATCTCGATAGGGACAAAGATGGTATCACAGACATAGCGGAGAGCGGTGGCCTGAACCCAATGGATGACGATAATTTCAATGGCATCGAAAATTATCGCGATCCATCTACCCCCGGCTTCGTCGATATCAACAACGACGGCATCGACGACAGGTATGATGCAGACCTCGATGGTATCATCAATGCCTTCGATCTCGACAGTGATAACGATGGCATCCCCGATGTGGTGGAAGCCGGCGGCGTAGATGCCAATGGAGATGGTAAGCTCGACAATTTCGTGGATACCGATGGGGATGGACTGGCCAACAGCGTAGATGCTACTCCCACCACTGGTGCGGCCGGCTCCGGTAATGGTCTCGGGTTACCCGACCTCGATGGGGATGGTGTGCCCAACCAGTTCGATCTCGATAGTGATAATGACGGCATTCCCGATATCCGTGAAGTATTGGGAACTGATCTCGATAATAATGGAAGGGTAGATGTGCTCACTGATACCGATCACGATGGTCTCGCCGATATTGTGGACGCAGACGTGGGCAATGATGGCGTGATCGAAAATCCCGGCAGGGCCTTGCTGCGTACAGGCCCCGATATCAATGGTGATGGCAGGGCAGATAGCTATCCGTATAAAAACCCTGATAAAGACAGGAGGCCCAATCCGTACGATCTCGATAGCGATGGCGATGGTATTACCGATGTCCGTGAGGCAGGTTTTGGCGATGCCGATAATAATGGAATGAGCGATGGGCCGAAAGGCGCTAACGGATGGGACCTCAATATTGCCAATACAGCCTATACGATCGCCAATCATGATACGGACCCACCCGGACAATATACACCTGATTACCTCGACATCGATTCGGACAATGACGGCATTCCCGATAATATCGAAGGTGTGTCCACTTCCAGCTACCAGTTCCCGCTCAACCAGGATAGTGATAATGACGGTATCGATGACCGCTATGATTCTTATGTCGGATTTGGTGGCAATGGCCTTACACCGAACGATCAGGATGCAGACGGCATCCCGGATTATTATGATACCGACAGCGATAATGATGGCAATCCCGACTATCTCGAAGGCAATGATTTCAATTTGAATGGCCTGGCCGATGATAATATCGTACTGACCAATACAGACGCCGATGGAGATGGGTTGGATGATTTCTTCGACCTGGACAATACCAGCGGCAAAGGCACTTCCCGTTATATGGGAACACTCGGCACCCTCACAGGTGACCCTTCTCCCGGATCGAGAACAATGGTGCAAAAGAGCAACCCATCGAGCTTCGAGCGCGACTGGCGGACGGCGAGCGCTGTGCTGGATATCAACTTCCTGAGTTTTTCGGGTACCCGTAAAGGTGAATCTGTAGCGCTTCGATGGGTGATCACCAGTGATAAGATCATCGATCATTTCGAGATCGAACGAAGTACCGATGGTTCCAACTTTGAAAAAATAGGTGTACAGCAAGGGAACGGCACTGCGCCTAACCTTACCATGTTTGGGTACACAGACAATTCACCGGGCGCCAATGGACAACTTTTATACTATCGTGTGAAGGCAGTAAGTGTTACCGGAGTACAGAAAGCTACGCCGATCATCATTCTCCGCCAGCAGGGCAGTAACGGTATCAGCCTGGCCCCGAACCCTGCATCCCATTTTGTGACCGTCAATCTCACGGCTGTGAAAGATGGCAAGGCAGAGCTGGAGGTACTGGACGCGGCAGGCAGGCAGGTGATACAACAACGGAGGCAGGTATACAGCGGCAGCAATAGCTTCCAAATAGATGGCGTGGACCGCTTACAGGATGGGCTCTACCATGTACGAGTTAGGATGGGAGAAGAAGTGTTGTTGACGAGACTTGTAATTCAGAAATAGTTGATAAGTTAACAAGTTCATAGGTTGACAAGGGAAACTTCGAGGCGCGGAGACCTCCTTGTCAACCTATCAACATATAAGCCTGTCAACCTCCCTCTGGTCCCTCTTCGATCTTCTCATCCACGGCATTGGCCAGGATCACGGAGGTCATTTTCTTGAGAGGGTTCCGGCGGTTTTCGGCATAGCCGTTCCGGCGGTTGATGATATCGATACATTCATAGATGGCCGTGAGGAATGAAGAATGATCGGCCTTGTTCTTGCCGGCGATATCGAATGCGGTGCCATGGTCGGGCGACGTGCGGACCACCGGCAGTCCGGCTGTGTAATTCACGCCTTCGCCCAGGGCCAGCGATTTGAATGGGATCAGGCCCTGGTCGTGGTACATGGCCAGTACGGCGTCGAACCTTTCGAATTGCCGGCGGGCAAAGAAAGCATCGGCGCTGAAAGGCCCCACCACCAGCATAGAGCGTTTGGCTTCCTTGACGGCAGGTTTGATGATCTCCTCTTCTTCTTTTCCGATCAGTCCCTCATCACCTGCATGTGGGTTCAACCCCAGTACCGCGATCTTCGGTTTGTCGATCCCGAAATCTTTGATCAGTGAATTATTGAGAATGGAAAGCTTCGATAGTATCCTTTCACGGGTCACATATTTGGCGGCCTCGGCCAGCGGAACATGTTCACTCAGCAGGGCCACCCGGAAATTATTGGCCACCATCAGCATCAGTACATCCTGTGCACCGAAAATATGCTGGAGATAAGGGGTATGGCCGGTAAAGTTGAAATCGGCCGACTGGATATTCTTCTTATGGATAGGAGCGGTCACCAATCCCTGGACCTTATTTTCCTTCAATGCCTGTACAGCCATGGCCAGTGACTTCACTGCATATTTGCCACCGGTGTCCGTGAGCTGGCCGGGGGTGATATTGATCTCCTCTTCCCAACAGTTGAAAATATTGATCTGCTTGTAATTGATCCGGCTGAAATCCTTTATGCTCTGGTAATTGAAATTGATCTCGGGAACGGCCTTCCGGTAAAAATTGATCAGTTTATTGGAGGCAAATATGATGGGCGTACATAGCTCCAGCAGGCGATGGTCGGAAAAAGTCTTGATGATCAATTCCGTACCAATGCCATTCAGGTCTCCGACGGAAATACCGATAACAGGTTTTTGTTGCGGTGCGCTCATATTTATTTGAATTCAGGCGGTGAAAATACGATTTTTGCCATTCATGTATACACTAAAGAAATCCCTTGGCCAGCATTTCCTGAAGGATGAACATATTTGCCGCAGGATCGTGGAGGTGCTACAGGAATATCCTTTTCAGCAATTGCTGGAAGTGGGCCCCGGCGGGGGCGCCCTCACGAAGTACCTGCTGCAACTCCCGGGGATCGATCTGAAATGTGTGGAGCTGGACGAAGAAAAAGTGAACTGGTTATTGCAAACCTATCCCGCCCTGCAAGGCAGGATCATTCACGATAGTTTTCTGGATATTGCACCGCCTTTCGATGGACCGTTTACCATCGTGGGCAATTTTCCGTACAATATATCATCTCAGATACTGTTCAGGGTACTTGAATGGAAAGAACAGGTGCAGGCCGTGACCGGCATGTTCCAGAAAGAAGTGGCGCAACGTGTGGCCGCCAGGGAAGGCAGCAAGGTATATGGCGTGATCAGTGTGCTGGTACAGGCCTTCTTCCATGTGGAATACCTGTTCGAAGTACATGAGAATGCATTTACGCCGCCCCCTAAAGTCAAAAGTGCCGTGATCAGGCTGCTACCATTGAAAGAGCCTGTGGCGATGCGGTCGGAGAAGCATCTGTTCCTGCTGGTCAAAACTGCGTTCAACCAACGCCGTAAGACACTGCGTAATGCCGTAAAGGGATTATTCGATGCGGCCATTTTGCAGGATGAGCTGTTCAACAAACGGGCGGAACAATTATCCGTACAGGACTTTGCCGATCTCACCTATAAAATGAAATAACCGAACAATAAGCCAGGAAAAGTTTAATATGCAGAAAGTAATCATTACAGCCAAAGTACATCCATATCTTATCGAGCAACTGGAATTGAAAGGGTTCACGGTGCAATCTCAACCGCAGATCAGCTATGAAGAGCTGGCTGCGCAGATCGCCGATGCCAGTGGACTGATAGTGACCACCCGTTTGAAGATCGACAGGGCCCTGCTGGAGAAGGCAACGGAACTGAAATGGATCGGCCGGCTGGGCAGCGGTATGGAACTGATCGATGTGCCCTATGCTGAAAGTAAAGGGATCCTGTGTGTAAGCAGTCCGGAAGGTAACCGCAATGCAGTGGCAGAGCATGTGCTCGGCGTACTGTTGAACCTGATGAACAGGATCGATAGCAGTATGCAGGAGATCAGGGAGGGCAAATGGATCCGGGATGCCAACAGGGGCATCGAGCTCAGCGGTAAAACAGTGGGCATCATCGGGTTCGGGAATACAGGCAGTGCATTTGCACAACTGCTGTCCTCTTTCGGCGTAACTGTTCTGGCCTACGATAAATACAAATTCGGGTTTGCGAGGGATTATATCAAGGAAGCCAATCCCGAACAGATCGCGCGTTATTCGGATGTGGTAAGCCTTCATCTACCCCTTACCGATGAAACCTACCATTATGCGAATGATGAATTTTTCAGGACGATGGAACGCAAACCATTCTTTGTGAATGCGTCCAGGGGGAAAGTGCATGATACCGGAGCAGTGATCAGGGCCCTGGAAAAGGGACAGATCGCCGGCGCCGGCCTCGATGTGCTTGAAAATGAAAAACTGGAGACCTATACTGCTGAACAACAACAGCAACTCACCTGGTTATTGGAGCAACCCAATGTAGTGCTCACCCCACATACCGCCGGGTATAGTTTTGAAGCCTTTTATAAAATGGCTAAAGTGGTATTGGAGAAATTGAAACTCTGAGATTAATGTGTAATTAATACCTTTTTTTATGGAGACCGGGGAATATTTCCAATCCCCCGGTTAATTTTCAAAAATTGTTCTACATTTGTAATGTTAGATAATCGTGCAACGCTTCAGCACTTACCTGAGGCGTTGTTCTTTTTTTCTATTTTCGGAAGCGTTTGTTGCTTCCTGTTAAAAAGAAGGAGGTTATTATGAGTGTTTTGTATGTAACAAAAGATACACTGGAGCAAATGAAAGAAGAGCTGATCAGGATGCGGACAGTAGACCGCCCTGCTGCAGCGCGCGCTATAGCAGAAGCCCGTGAAAAGGGCGACCTGAAAGAGAATGCCGAATACGATGCGGCCAAGGAGTCCCAGGGAATATTGGAAGCCAAGATCAAAAAGCTGGAAGGGGATGTGGCCAGCGCCCGGATACTGGACGCGGATAGTGTGGATACCAGCAAGGTATCCATTCTCACACGGGTAACTGTAGTGAACCTGAATACCAAAAAAGAACTCACCTACCAGATCGTTTCTGAAAAGGAAGCTGATCTGAAAGCCAATAAGATCTCCATCACTTCACCGATCGGCAAAGGATTGCTCGGTAAGGTGGTGGGCGAAGTAGCAGAAGTGACGGTGCCTGCAGGGGTAGTGAAATTCAAGATAGAAAACATCACAGTATAATGACCATCTTTTCAAAGATCATTGCCGGTGAGATCCCCTCTTACAAGATCGCGGAGAACGACCGTTTCTACGCCTTCCTCGATATCTTTCCATTGGTAGAAGGTCATGTGCTGGTGGTAAGCAAAGTGGAGGTGGACAAAATATTCGACCTGCCGGACGATTACCTGGGCGAAGCCCTTCTCTTCGCCAGGCCCATTGCAAAAGCCATTGAAAAATCTTTCCGCTGCGATCGCTGCGGCATTTCCGTGGTTGGGCTGGAAGTGCCGCATGCCCATATACATCTTATTCCCATCAATTCGGCCGATGACCTTAACTTCACGAGAAAGAAACTGAAACTCGGACCGGAAGAACTGAAACGGGTACAGGAGAAGATACTGAAGGCGTTGGCGGGTTTATAAGTTAACAGGTTGAAAGGTTGATAAGGGAAACTCCGATTGTGAAACGCCCTGTCAACCTGTAAACATTTCAACTTGTTAACCTCACCGTACCCTCCCCGGGTTCTTCGCCACAAAGTCTTCCCACCCTTTCAGCACTTTACCGGAGTTCTTGAGGAATGGATTGTCCTGGAAATGGTGACAAACCGCTACTGCGAGCGCGTCGGAGATATCGAATGAACCGATGGGGGTACCGTTGAGGGACAACAATTGTTGCAGCATTTTCCAGACCTGCTCCTTATCAGCATTCCCATTGCCGGTGATGGACTGTTTCACTTTTTTAGGAGAATATTCATGCACTTCCAGTCCGGCCTGCATGGCCGCTGCAATGGCCACGCCCTGCGCCCTTCCCAGTTTCAGCATACTCTGCACATTCTTTCCGAAAAAAGGCGCCTCGATGGCGAAGTGCTGCGGCTTGAACCGTATGATCAGCTCCGTTATCTTTTGATGGATCAATTGCAGGCGTGTATAGCTGTCCTGCCTGCCGTTCATTTTGAGCCTGTCCATCTCCAATACCTTCACATCGCGGCCGGAAGCGACGATGATGCCGTATCCCATCAGCAAGGTACCGGGGTCAATGCCCAGAATTATTTTGGATGACTTTTGCAAGGGTGTGCGCAGGATTCAATTAATTTGTAAATCATTTTGCTGCCGCTGAACAAAAATATCAAAATAATCCTCAACTATGTGATCGGCCCGCTGGTGTTTTGCTTGCTGGGCTATTCGATCTACCATCAGCTCAACCGGCAGCCCGATTGGGATCGTTCACTCGATCATATCCTGCAGGCATTCACAGGTCCCAAAGCCTGGATGCTGCTGTTGGTCGTGGGTATGATGCTGATGAACTGGGGCATCGAAGCACGTAAATGGCAACTGGTGATCACGAAGATACAGCCGATCTCATTCCTGCAATCCCTGAAAGCGATCTTCACAGGCACTACCATGGCTTTCTTCACACCCAACAGGATGGGTGAGTACATGGGCCGTATCCTGTATATAGAAGATGGTAAACGGATACAGGCCATCTCGCTCACCATTGTATGTAGTATGGCCCAATTGCTGGTGACATTACTGGCCGGCATCGGGGCATTGTTATACATGCGCACTTATCTGCAGTTTCATCCGGTTACCGGCGACCTCTCTCCATTCTGGATCGATACCGTTCTGTATGTTACGGTCCTGGCCAGTGTGCTTTTAACATTATTTTATTTCCGGCTGGCCTGGCTGGTAAGATGGATAGAGAAGATCCCCCGCATCGAACGTTTCGTAGCGTACATAAGGGTTTTGGATTCCTTTAACACAACTTTCCTTTTACGTATACTGTCTTTATCTGTAGCCCGTTATGTGGTTTTTATCGGGCAATATTTCCTGCTCTTTGCTGTGTTCGATGTATCATTAAACTTCATGCAGGCATTCGCTTCCATAGGAGTGGTATTCCTGGTGCTGGCCATCGTTCCAACCATAGCCATTATTACGGAACTGGGGGTGCGCTGGAAGGCAAGCATAGAGCTGGTACAATTTTTTAGCAATAATGTAATAGGGGTTTTGGCCACTTCGTTGTCTATTTGGGTTATTAATTTAGTGATACCAGCATTGATCGGGAGTTTATTGATCATAAGCATCCGTATCTTTAGGATACGGAAAAAAACAATAGACCCGGCAGAATTGATAAAATGAATACGGTTATCCATGAAATTATACAAACCTGTTACCTTACTGTTACTGATTGTGATTGCCTGCCAGCCGCTCAGGGCCCAGAACGGCTTCTGCGGTTTACGTAACACCGCCTTCTCAGCCGGTGAAGCCATCACTTTTAAAGTTTTTTATACAGTGGTAGGGGCTTATTTCGGTGCAGGTGAGGCCACTTTCAACACAAGTCTCGAGCGGCTCAATAATAAACCCGTTTATCACGTGATAGGGGAGGGAAAGACCTATAGCTTCTACGATAACTTCTTCAAAGTGCGCGATAAATATGAGACCTATATCGATACGGCCACCCTCCAGCCTTACCGGTTCATCCGGAATGTGAATGAAGGAAGTTATAAGAAATTCGAAAATGTAACTTTCAATAAAACTACCAACAGCGCCGTCACCAATGACGGCGTTTACAAAGTACCTGAATGCGTTCAGGATGTGCTGAGCGCCATTTTCTATGCGCGTAATATCGACTTCGACAAATACAAGGAAGGCGACAAGATCACTTTCTCCATGTTCCTCGACAATGAAGTATATGAAATGTATATCCGTTACCTCGGCAAGGAAAATATAAAGACCAAGTACGGAAAGTTCAGGGCCATCAAGTTCAAGCCCTTACTGATCAAGGGCACCATCTTCGAAGGCGGGGAAAAGATGACGGTTTGGGTGAGCGACGACCAGAACCATATACCCGTTCGGATAGAAAGCCCGATCTCCGTGGGCAGTGTGAAAGTAGACATGATCAGCTATCGCAATATCCGCTATCCGCTCACTTCGCTGATCAGCGTTCGCTGATCGATATCACAGCTCCGCTAATTTGAAGGTTTCCTTTTGCCGAATGCCCTTCTCCGTCATAGCCAGTGTGCAGCATTCATTTACAGGATCGTGTTCGAAAAAGAGGATATGATCTTCTTCCAGCGCTTCTTTCAGGAAAGCCTGTTTTTCGTGAAGTGTGGTAAGCGGGAACATATCATAAGCCATCACATAAGGAATTGGGATATGCCCCACGGAAGGGAGCAGGTCAGCCATGAAAACGATGGTCTGGTTCTTATACTGGACCTGCGGCAGCATCATGGCATCGGTATGGCCATGCACGATGCGGATACTGATCTTATCCGTAAATTCAACCCTGTCTGTAGGTTCTATGAATTTCAACTGGCCGCTTTCCTGGATGGGAAGAATATTTTCTTTCAGGAAAGAGGCTTTCTCTCTTTCATTGGGCTGTGTGGCCCATTCCCAATGCGGCAGGTTGCTCCAGTAAATTGCATTTTTGAATGACGGGACCAGTTTGTCGCCTTCGCGCACTATGCTTCCGCCACAATGGTCGAAATGAAGATGGGTGAGAAAAACATCTGTGATATCATCACGGTGGAAGCCATGTTTCTTCAGGGAGGCATCGAGTGAATCATCACCATGGAGGTAATAATGACTGAAGAATTTGGCATCCTGTTTATCACCGATGCCATTGTCGATGAGAATAAGGCGTTTGCCATCCTGGATCAGCAGGCAGCGCATGGCCCAGGAACAAAGATTATTCTCATCGGCGGCATTCAATTTGTTCCAGATGGACTTGGGCACCACGCCGAACATAGCCCCGCCATCCAGTTTGAAATTGCCGGTATGGATCGCGTAAAGTTTCATGGCATCGACAACTTATTTATACAGTAACTAATTTCAGTTTGTTTTGTTTGTACAGGGCCGAATACAACCAGATGAGGCCAATGGCGAAGAAGACCATCAGTGATAATACGGAATTCTTCATTCCTCCATGATCATGCGTGAGCTCATCGATATAGCCGAAGGTGAAAATGCCCACAACGATAGCGATCTTTTCGGTAAAATCATAATAACTGAAGAAGGAGGCCGTATCCCTGGTCTCCGGCATCAGCTTGGCAAAAGTGGAACGGCTCAGGGCCTGTATACCACCCATCACGAGGCCAACTGCCACAGCCAGCGCATAGAAATGATATTCCGGGTTCACCCCTTCTTCCTTCAGCTCTGCCGTGTAATATCCTGCCACGCAAATAATGATCCAAAACACTACAACCCCCATCAATACTCTCAGGTTCCCGAATCGCATGGACAACCTGGCCATTCCCCAGGCGCCGGGAATGGCCACCAGTTGAATGGCCACTGCCGTAACGATCAGCTTGGTAGTATCGAGCCCGAGCAATTTACTCCCGAACATGGTAGCGGCCAGCATTACGGTCTGTACGCCCATGCTGTAAAAAAAGAAAGCACGCAGGAACCTTTTCAGCACCGGCATTTTTGTTACCTGGTGAAACACTTTTTTCATTTCATGAAAACCTTCTGTCAAGAAACTTTTTTCGTGCTGGTCAACGGAGGGAACGGATTGGGGTAAACGGGCAAAGGTGATATGGGCGAAGCCGAACCACCAGAGACCTACCAGCAGGAAGGTGAGGCGGGATGCTTCTCCTGTCGATTGGGGCATGGCCAGTATCAGCCCAAATCCTATCAGCTGACAGATCACGCTGCCGATATAACCGAAAGAAAACCCGCGGGCGCTGATCCGGTCGCGGTCCTGTTCAGCGGCGATCTCCGGCAGGTAGGAGTTATAGAATACGAGGCTTCCGCACCATCCCACTGCGGCCAGTGCCGCGAGCGTAACTCCCAGTCCAACGTCTTCCTGCTCTTTGAACAAATACAATCCACTGCAGGCCGCTGCACCGAGATAACAGAAAAAGCGCATGAAGGCTTTCTTGTTACCTCTTGTATCTGCAATGGAAGTAAGGATCGGGTAGAGCAGGGCGCTGACGAGATAACCGGCAGCCAGTGAATAATCGTACAACGCACTGTTCACGAATGTGCGGCCCAGGAAATTCACTTTCTCCGGAACGATCGCCGTGAAATAGATCGGGAAAAAAGTAGTGGTGATAACTAAATTATAAACGGAATTTGCCCAGTCATACATGGCCCAGCCATTAATGACTTTTTTGGATGCAGTTTGCATTGGCAGAGGGTTGAATAGGTTTATGCCGAAATATACATCATTTTCCGATTACACCTGCTGAGATCAGTGCGAGCAATACAATGCCTGCAATGATCCTGTACCAGCCGAATAAACGGAAACCATGTTTTTGCAGGAAACCGATAAAAAAGCGGATGGCCAGCATGGCCACTACGAAGGCTACGATATTGCCGACGATGAATGCATACAGGTTATCGGAAGAGCTCATGAGCAACTGATAACCTTTTTCAGTGACACCATTTACTTCCCATTTTTTTACGAAGAGACTATGGCCCGTTGCAGCGCACATGGTGGGTACAGCGAGATAAAAAGAAAATTCGGCAGCCAGCTTGCGGGTGAGTTTCTGTTGCATGCCGCCGATGATGGAAGAGGCACTGCGGCTCACCCCGGGGATCATGGCGAGGCATTGCCAGATGCCTATCACAAATGCTTTGCCGTAACTGATGGATGATTCCTGCTCGATGGTAGGGCGCTGAAAAAAACGGTCGATGAACAGCAGGAAGATACCGCCGAGCAATAAGGTGACCGCAACGGTGGTAGGGCTTTCGAGCAGGGCATCGATCTTGTCGGCGAACAGGGCGCCCAGTATGATGGCAGGTATCACGGCAACGATAAGCTTCAGGTAGAACTGCCATTTTTTGAAATCGAAGAACTTTCTCCAATACAATACTACTACGGCCAGGATGGCGCCCAGTTGTATCGCCACCTCGAACAATTTGGTGAACTGTTCTTTCTGAATACCCATCAGGCTGCTGGCAATGATCATGTGGCCTGTTGAGGAGACAGGTAGGTATTCGGTGATCCCTTCAACGATGGCGACAACGATAGCTTCGAATAGATTCATGGACTATTTGTGTAGTGAATGGATTGAATTGCAGGTTGGGAAGATGAAATGTTGAAAGGTAAAAAGCCCGTAAACTAAGAGAGCGATGTCTGATACATCGCCCCTATTAACTTTTTACGTTGTCAATTTTTCAACTCCTGACCGGTTTCCTGAAAATGGCAAACACTTCGATGGCCAGTCCGATCAGGATCAGGATAGGCGCCACAGTGATACGCATGGTGCTGTATACATCTTTCTCCCTGAATACATTGGGATCTTCACTTTTTCCGCCAGACATCAATATAATGCCGATGATCATCACGGCAATACCGGCCAGTATCCAGATATAATTCTGTTTTCCGAACAGGCTTTGGGCCGGTACGGACGCAGGAGCGGGAGATTGTTTTTTAGCGACCATTTCCTTGTGATTAGGGATGCAATATAAGGGAATTAATAAAGATCGTCCAGCTTCATCTTCAGGTATTTTACCACACTGCGCCAGGTGCTGAACAGGGATATGCTGATCCCCAGCAATATGAGGAAAGCGAATAGCAGGACCAGTTTGCCATTATCGCGCAGGTCTTTGAGATATGGCAGGAAATATTCCGAGAGCAGCATCAGCCCATAGATCAATGCAATGGCCACCAAAGCTGATATGGCCCCGTTGGCGATAGCCCGCACGTTCATGGGTTTGGCGATAAAGCCACGGGTGGCGCCAACCATCTGCATGGTCTTGATGAGGAACCGGTTGCTGTACATGGCCAGCCGGATGGTGTTATCGATCAGCACGATCGACAGGATGCAGAAGATCCCTGCCAGGATGGCGAACACGATCAGTCCAACCCGCACCGTAGAGCTCATCTTCTCCACCACTTTGGCCGGATATTTCACGCTTTCCACCACCAGGGCTTGTTTTTCCAGGTCGGCCTTGATGGCGGCAATGGTATCTTTCTGCACATAAGTGCTTTTCAGGTTGAGGTCGAAGGAGGCCGGCAAGGGATTTTCATCCAGCAATTCCTGGAAGTCCTGTTCCCCATCGGTCGACCATCTCTTCTTGGCCGTTTCCTTATCGATATATTCGAGGTTTTTCGTATAAGGCCGGCTGGCAAGATAATTCCGGAGGGTTTCCACATCGGTAGGCGTGATATTCCGGCGGAGGTATACCTGCACTTTCACATCTTCTTTCAGTTCTTCCACATACCTTTTAGCATTGAGGAGCAACCAGCCGAAGGTACCCACGAAGAAGAGTACGATGGTAACGCCCAGGATAGCCATAAAATAGGAGGGCTTGGAACGCTTGGCCGAAGCTTTTCCGAATTGGACCATGCAACAAGATTTTTGATGGGTTAGTAGTAAGGCAAAAATAACGGATTTATCCCTCTTTAGCAGGATTATCCGTATTTTTGATGCCCCTCTAACGATCGCGTGGCCGGAAAATTTTTAAGGGGCAGGGCATTTAACGTTTCCTCAACTTTTAACATAAAAATCATCCCCGCAGTTGCGGGAAAAGGGCATGGAATACAATTTCAGGGAAATAGAAAAGAAATGGCAACAGCTTTGGACCGATTCAAAGGCTTATGCAGTCAGTAACGACAGCACAAAACCCAAATGTTATGTACTGGATATGTTCCCCTACCCGAGCGGGGCAGGTCTGCATGTGGGGCATCCACTGGGATATATTTCCAGCGATATCTATGCACGTTATAAAAGACTGAAAGGGTTCAACGTATTGCACCCGATGGGCTATGATGCCTTCGGCCTGCCCGCCGAGCAATATGCCATCGACCATGGCATTCACCCGGCCGTTTCAACAGCCGCCAATATCAAGACCTTCCGCAAGCAGCTCGATAATATCGGTTTCTGTTACGACTGGAGCCGTGAAGTACAGACCTGCGATCCCAAATACTATAGATGGACGCAATGGATATTCCTCCAGCTATTCGATAGCTGGTTCAACCGGAAAACGCAAAAAGCGCAACGCATCCATGACCTCATCGCCATCTTCGAACAGGAAGGCAATCGCAACCATCCGTTCCCGAACAATAAATATGAATTGCCTTCCGGTGGTCAGTCATTCTCTGCCGGTGAGTGGGGAAAATACGATGAGCAACAACGGCAGGACATACTCATGCAATACCGGCTGGCCTACCTGGCCTATACCGATGTGAACTGGTGTGAGGCCCTGGGCACCGTGCTGGCCAATGATGAAGTGATCAATGGCGTCAGCTATCGTGGAGGCTATCCCGTGATAAAGAAAAAAATGCGCCAGTGGAGCCTGCGCATCACCGAATATGCTGAAAGACTATTGAAAGGGCTGGAAGAGGTGGACTTCAGCGATTCCATGAAAGAGATCCAGCGTAACTGGATCGGCAAGAGCTATGGAGCAGAGATCCGTTTCGAAGTGAAGAGCGAGAAGAATATGGTGCAGGAAATGGTGGTATTCACTACAAGGCCCGATACGATCTTCGGGGTCGACTTCATGGTGGTAGCCCCTGAACATGAAATGGTGCTGGCCATCACATCGGCCGCACAACAGGATGAGGTCGACAAATACCTCCAATATGTACAAAGCCGTTCCGAAGTGGAGAGAATGGCTGAAGTGAAAAAGATCACCGGTTGTTTCACCGGCGCTTATGCCGTGAATCCTTTCGATGGAAGGGAGATACCCATCTGGATATCCGAATACGTGCTGGCAGGGTATGGCACCGGCGCTATCATGGCTGTGCCCTGTGGTGATGAACGTGATTTCAAATTCGCACAATTCTTCAATATTCCCATCACGAACATTATCGGTCCTGCCTACAATGGCAAAGAGGCCAATGCCACCAAAGATGCAATACTGGAAAACTCCGGGTTTATCAATGGCATGGTCATGCGCGATGCGATCGAAGTAGTAGTGAACAAAGTGGAAGAGCTGGGCATCGGCAGGAAACAGGTGAACTACAAAATGCGCGATGCCGGCTGGAGCCGCCAGCGCTATTGGGGTGAGCCATTCCCCGTCATATTCAGGAACGACATCCCTTATGCGATGGATGTAAAAGACCTGCCGCTGGAATTGCCAGCCTCCGACGACTTCAGGCCATCCGGCACCGGCGAAGGGCCGCTTGCCAATGTGAGCGCCTGGGTACATATCGATGACCACGAAAAGCGGGATACGAATACCATGCCTACCCATGCCGGGGCTGCGTGGTATTTTCTCCGTTATATGGACCCTCATAATGATAAAGTATTCGCCGACAGGAAAGCACTCGATTACTGGGGGCAGGTAGATGTGTACATCGGCGGTGCGGAACATGCAGTGGCCCACCTGCTCTATTCACGCCTCTGGGTAAAAATATTGCATGATCTCGGCTACCTGAATTTCGATGAGCCCTTCAAAAAGCTGATCAACCAGGGTAAGATCACCGGCGATTCAAGGTTTGTATACCGCGTGCGTAATACCAACCAGTTCGTATCGGCCGGACTGAAAGACCAGTACGAGACCGACGAACTTCACGTGGATGTGAATATCGTGGATGGAGTGGAACTGGATACGGAAGCCTTCAAAAAATGGAAGCCCGATTTCGCCCATGCGGAATTCATCCTGGAAAATGGAAAATATATCTGTGGTTCTGCGATCGAGAAAATGAGCAAATCGTATTTCAATGTCATCAACCCCGACCAGGTGGTGGAGAAATACGGGGCTGATACTTTCCGTATGTATGAAATGTTCCTCGGGCCGCTGGAAGCTTCCAAACCCTGGGATATCAAAGGCATCGAAGGCGTGCACAGGTTCCTGAAAAAAATGTGGCGCCTGTTCTACGATGAGACCAAAGGCCAGGTATGGAATACGCAGAAAGCAACGGATGCCGAATTCAAAGTGCTGCACAGGGCCATCCGGAAAATAGAAGAAGACACTGAAAGGTTTTCGTTCAATACGGCTGTCAGCGCCTTCATGGTTTGCGTGAATGAACTGACAGACCTGAAATGCAACAAGAAAGAAATACTGGAAAAACTGCTTATCCTCCTCACGCCTTATGCACCGCATGTGAGTGAAGAATTATGGCATCTCATCGGGAATACCGGTTCCATTCTCGATGCCGCCTACCCGGTTGCCGAAGAGAAATACCTGGTGGAAACATCCAAGGAATATCCTATCTCCATTAACGGTAAGGTGAGAACGCAGCTCAATATCAACCTGGATGCTTCGCAACAGGATGTAGAGCAACTGGTGCTCGCCAATGAAGTGGTGCAGAAATGGCTCGAAAGCAGGCCTCATAAGAAGATCATCTATGTAAAAGGTAAGATGGTGAACGTGGTGGTATGAGTAATCTTGTCTTCGATAATATCATTCGCAAGTATCAAACTACTTTTCATCCGGTACTGAAAGTGGATCCCGCCAGGGATCCATTATTGCATTTCGATTTTACGGAAAGCAACAAAGACCTCAGCGCTGAAGTCCTCGACAGCACTGAATTATTCTCCGCTTATATCAGGCAACGCCTGCAGGAAGCACATTGTAAATTCGGCATCGGCGGCTATGCAGAACACAGAACGATCTATAACCGCAGCCGCGTGTTCGACCCTGAAAGACCGGGTGATGAACCGCGCAGGCTTCACCTGGGGATCGATATCTGGGGAGAGGCCGGTACCCCTGTCTACGCTTTCATGGGAGGGATGGTGCATAGTTTTGCATTTAATGACAGGTTTGGTGATTATGGGGCCACACTGGTGCTTCTCCACCAGTTGGAGGGTATGCCGTTCTATACCCTGTATGGCCATATCAGCCTGAGGGATATTCAATCACTGACAGCCGGGCAATATATCATATTCGGACAGGAGATGGCCCATTTCGGAGAGCCCCATGAAAATGGCCAATGGCCGCCCCACCTGCATTTCCAGGTGATCCTCGATATGGAATTGAAACAGGGGGACTATCCCGGCGTATGCAAATATTCGGAGCGCGAAAAATACCTCGCCAACTGCCCCGATCCTAATCTCATACTTCAGTTGATGCCTACCTGAAAACGTGTTATTTATCCGTTAACAGGCTGATCTGACCACATTATTGTATTATTTAATTTTTTCCCGGCACAGTTTTAGGTAATTATTGATTAAATTACAAGAACATACCATATATAGTTATGGTCTCTTCCGACATTATTTGATAACCTAAAACTTTCTCTTATGTCATTCAACCTTCTCGACTCGGTGAAAGGCATTTTCACCAGCGACCTCGTCAGTAAGATGGCTTCTTCTTTTGGTGAAAATGAGGGAGGAATTCAAAAAGCGATTAGTGGCGGTATCCCGGCTGTGTTGACAGGATTGTTGCACAAGGCCGGTTCTTCGGATGGAGCTTCAAGTTTGCTCAATATGGCTAAAGATGCCGCAGGAAGCGGTATCCTCGGCAATATCGGCAACCTGTTGGGTGGAGGTTCAATGCTGAGCAAAGGATTGGATATGGTGAAAGGCCTTTTCGGCGACAAGGCAAACAGTATCACCAGCATGATCGCCAACTTTGCCGGTATCCGCGAATCCTCTGCTTCTTCAGTGCTCAGCGCCGCTGCGCCGGCCGCACTGGGCGTGTTGGGCAAACAGGTAACACAAAACAACATGGGTGTATCAGGACTAACCTCTTTCCTGGCCGAACAAAAAGACAATATCCTGAAAGCGGTACCCTCAGGGCTGAACCTGGCCGGAGCGCTCGGCCATAACAGTCTGAGCGATATCGGCCATAAATTATCCGGCCTGGTTGGCGGCGCTGCCAGCTCAGTGCGGCAGGCAACTGCTTCAGCTACGCACTATGCCGGAGAAGCCGCCAACAAAGCGGGCAGGGGCATGAGATGGTTGTGGCCACTGCTGCTGGCATTGCTGGTTGTACTGGCATTGATCTATTTCCTCCGCGGCCAGAAGGATAAAACGGAAACCACGCCCCCGGCCACAGATCAGCAGGCCGATGCAAAAGATACTTCTGCATCCACGGCCACGCCTCCAGTAACGATGGAATCGATCAAGGTAAAACTGCCTGATGGAACTGAACTGGATGCTTATAAAGGCGGTATAGAAGATCAACTGGTGACATTCCTCAACGACGCATCCACCAAAGGTGGTAAGGACGTATGGTTCGATTTCGATAACCTGAATTTCAAAACAGGTAGTTCAGAGCTTACGCCTGCAAGTATGAAACAGGTGAATAATATTGCCGCTATCCTCAAAGCCTACCCGAAATTGAAGATCAAGATCGGAGGATATACGGATAAGAGCGGCGATAGCGTAGTGAATATGAAATTATCGCAGAGCAGGGCCGATGCCGTGTCGGCTGCATTGAAAACGACCGGCGCCGATATGAAACAGGTGGTTGGCGCAGAAGGCTATGGATCGAAGTTTGCGAAAGCTGCTGCCGATGCTCCAGATGATGAAAGGAAAAAAGACAGGCGGATAGCAGTGGGGGTTAGAGAAAAATAATCTTGCAAAGGTTGGTACGTTGACAGGTTGAAAGGTTGACAAGTTGATAAGAGGGTTTCTGAAATTCGGAGACTTCCTTGTTAACTTATCAACCTTTCAACCTGTCAACGTATCAACCGGTATGACTTTCCGATAGAAAAACCCGTACCAACTCCTGCCACTCCTGGTCGAGGGAATAGCCGGGCATGCGCCTGGCTGCTTTGTTGTACCAGTAATTGGCATTCCAGACATCTCCTTCCTTGCGGTGCAGATAAGCATGGATCCAGGCAGCCGGTTTATCCGGGATATCCTGGATCAGGTTATGCGAGCTCTCCCAATCGCCCCTGGCATCATACCAGAGGCTTTGCAAATACACATTGAGCTCAGCAGGTGGTTGATCGTTTTTCAGGCTGGCCTGAAAGGCTTCGAAATTCATGCCATGAAGGTATCGAAAATTATCGGGCCTGATTGCCTAGACAGCGATCGCCTGCGAGGAAACACTTAGCATTTCTGCGATCTCGGTTTGCGTGGTGACCGTTTTATCTTTCGCATACCAGCTATGGATCTTTTCAGTGATGATATTTCCGGGCAGTCCTTCCCGGCGCATGGCATCGAAGGATGCTTGCAGTTCGGCAGGCCGCGGTCCCCAGTTGAAGATCTCTTCCAGCGTATTGGAATGTACAACAATCAATCGCGGGATGCTGCGGCTGGCGCCATTGGTAAGGTATTGGTCCATCAGTTCCAGGTTCTCATCGCGCAGCAATAATTTCAGCCCGATGGCCGGGTTCAGGGCTGCCATGGCATTCAATACCGGCAGGATCTGCGAGGCATCGCCGCACCAGCTCTCCGTGAGCACCAGCCAGGTCTGGGGCGATTGAATGGATTGTATGATCTCCCGTACCTCCGGCAAAATTTTCACTGTTTTATCGATGCGCTGCATACGCTGTACGTTCAGCCTGGCGTAGTTCGTGAGAGATTCGGATTGCTGCGGGCCGGTCACTTTACCGCCGGCCAGCAGTTCATCCACCAGTGTACGATAAGCGGTATAGCTCATCGCTTTGTCGATATATTGCCTGTCGATCGTGTTTGGCTTTCCTGAAGTTGACATCGTTTATTGTTTTAATGAATTGAATGTTTATGCCGAATAAACAGTAGCGAATGTTCTTGCAAAATCAGCGAGACTGGTTTTTCCCGGTTTCCCCGGATGGTTCTTCCAATAGTCTTCGAACATAATGCCTGAATTCATGGCGTTACCCATCTCTATATAATTCCTGGCCAGATCTTCACTCAATCCTGCCTGTAACATGCCGTTGTATGCCTGTTCATCGGTAAAATGAACCCATTGGAGGTCGGCTTTTCCAATGGCCTGTCCAATCGTTTTGGCAATGGCATCGGTACCTGTTTCATCGCTGGCGATATAGCGGAAGGAATTTCCTGTGAAATTCAGTTGTAACAACTCCTCTGCCGCAGCCTGTGCAATATCGGCCGGATCAACTATCGGGAATTTATTGGCTGCAATGCTGAAATTGCCGCCCATAATGCCCATGTTCCTGATAAGGTCTATATTGGAATAGAGGTTGTAATAAAAATAAGATGGCCGGAGATGTTTGACATGCACGCCCTCCAACTTATTCAACACCTGTTCCCCGCGGTACAGGCCATTCACCGGTCCAACACCTTCTGCGAGGTGAGCTCCTATGGAGCTGAGATTTACAGCGTAGCGGATGGTGCTGCCTTTGATCGCCTGGGCATAATTCTTTGCCACCTGTTCATAGAAACCCTTTGTATCGTTGGTAGTAAAATTGGGTGGCGTCATCAGGTAAACGGCGTCTGCTCCCGCAAAAGCTTTGGTAAGGAAAGGCACGTCTTCAACTGATCCGATAGCTACGCGGGCTCCTTTGCCAACCAGTTCATCCAGGTGGGCCGCATTACGGCCAACAACGGTAACCTGGTGGCCTGCGTCCAGTAAGGCCAAAGCAAGTGGTTTTGAAATATGGCCGGAGCCTCCTGTAATAATGTACTTCATGTGTGATGATTTAATATGATCGATATTTGGTTCATTATATTTGTATATACAAATAACTGGTCAAAAAAATTTACACGTCCAGTTTATCTACGATCCTGGTCATATTCCTGGCCAGGCGGTTACTTTCTTCTTTTCCGAGTATACTTGCATAAAGGGCCTGAAATTCTTTGGCACATTGCACCAGGGAAGGGTACAGCTCCTTACCTTTTGGGGAAGGATATACATTGGTCAGCTTGCCTTCCGTGGTGCGGACAAGCAGCTTTTTCTTTTCCAGCTTTTCCACCAAACGTGTGATGGTGGAGGGTGTTAGCCGGAGATGCTCGCTGAGGCCCGTAGGCTGGATGCCCGGAATTTCCACCACCAGCATTAACAGGTAGGCATGGCTGGGCGAAAGGTCTGTACACTTCCAGCTTTCGATGGCCAGCTTTTCCAGCTTGCGGGCCAATGCATTGGAAGCGAAGTACATGCACGTATTATATTTACTCTCCGATGTTTTCACTGTGTTTTCCTGAGTTATTGACTGTACAAAGATACGATATTTATTTGTATATACAAATATGATCAAAGCTTTAGGAAATTGTTCACGAAACTGTTCAGGTAGCGGTTTGTATTGCCCAGGTATTGATGGGCCGTGTCCCTTATTTCAGTTTCAGGTTCTATATATCTTGCTATCACCAGTTCAGATCTTCCATGATGCAGCATCTGATCGATCAATGGCGCGGTGGCCTCGAGATGGAATTGCAATCCGGCTACCTGCTCATTGAAGATAAACCCCTGGTTGTGGCAGATATCGGTCCTGAAAAGATGCACGGCTCCTTTGGGCAGATCGAAAGTATCACCATGCCAGTGAAAGGCCGTGAAGATCTCCGGCAGATCACCGGTAAGCAGGTCGGCTTTTTCATGGCGGATAGTTTGCACTGGCCACCAGCCGATCTCTTTTTCCACATTGGGATATACTTTCGATCCCAGTACTTCGGCCAGCAGTTGAGCGCCCAGGCAGATACCCAACACTTTTTTCCCGTTGTCGATCACCTTCCTGATGAATTCCTTTTCAGGTTTCAGCCAATGGTATTTGTTTTCTTCATATACGCCCATCGGGCCTCCCATGATGATGAGCAGGTCCACATCCTGTACAGCAGGAAAGTTTACCTGTTCATACATTCTTGAAAAGCTGATCGTGTGCGCATGTTGCTCTGCCCATTCGAGCAGGAATCCCGGTGATTCGAAAGCGACATGTTGTATAAAATGTATCCGCATAGTGTTACTGCTTACTTTTGTGTAGTTTTACAAAGTTGCCAGAAACAAATGTCCAATCCAAACCTAAATAACGACAAAGCATTCCAGAGTGCGGCCGACAAAGAGTTCGAGAACAATATCCGTCCGCGGGAGATCGTGGATTTTGCCGGTCAGGGTCAGATCATCGAGAACCTCAAGATCTTCATCAAGGCTGCGAAGCTGCGTGGGGAAGCCCTCGACCATATCCTGTTCCATGGCCCTCCCGGTCTCGGTAAAACGACCCTGAGCCGGATCGTGGCCAATGAACTCGGCGTGCAGATCAGGGAAACCTCCGGTCCGGTGATCGAAAAGCCGGGTGATCTGGCAGGGCTGCTCACCAACCTGGAACCTCATGATGTGCTGTTCATCGACGAGATCCATCGTCTCAGTACAGTGGTGGAAGAATATCTTTATGCAGCGATGGAGGATTACAGGCTCGATATCATGATCGACAGTGGTCCCAATGCACGCAGTATCCAGATCAATCTAAATCCTTTCACCCTCGTAGGCGCCACCACCCGTAGCGGTCTGCTCACGGCACCGCTCCTGTCGAGGTTCGCCATCAAATCCCGTCTTGAATATTATTCCGCCGATACGCTCCAGCATATCATCAACCGTTCTGCCAGTATCCTGGGTACAAAGATCACTTCGGAAGCAGCTGGTGAGATTGCGCGCCGCAGCCGTGGCACACCACGTATTGCCAATGGGCTCCTTCGCCGTGTGCGCGATTTTGCGCAGGTATTGGGCAATGGTATCATCGACCTGGCCATTACGCAACATGCACTTAAAGCATTGAATGTAGACGAGCATGGGTTGGATGATATGGATAACCGCATACTGCTCACCATCATCGAAAAATTCAAAGGGGGGCCTGTAGGCATTACCACGATCGCCACTGCAGTGGGAGAAGAAACGGGAACGCTCGAAGAAGTCTATGAGCCATTCCTCATCCAGGAAGGGTTCATCAAACGAACGCCCCGTGGCCGAGAAGCCACCCATAAAGCGTATGAACATTTGGGAAAAAACATGAAGCGGGGGGATAGCAATACCTTGTTCGATTAAATACCCTTAGTTGTTTGTGGTTTGTTGTTGGTCGTTTGTCGTTGCTGAGATTCGGTCGGCAAAAGAATATCCGACCGCCACAATTAATTACCCATGTAAATTATTGTCATTTCTGCTTTTTATTTCGCAGTTACCTCAACCACAAACGACCAACCACCAACCACAAACAGATTAAGCAACCGGCGCTACCAGGCGGAAGCCATTACCATGTATGTTCACGATCTCGATCTGGTCATCGTCCTTGAGGTATTTGCGCAGCTTGGCAATATACACGTCCATACTGCGGCCATTGAAATAGGTATCACTGCCCCAGATCTTTTTGAGGGCCTGTTCACGGGGAAGCAGGTCATTGATATGTTCAGCCAGCATTTTCAGCAATTCATTTTCCTTGGGAGAAAGCGTTTGGGTCTTTCCATTATGGCTCAGTTCCCTTAGTTTGGGATTGAAATGATAGCTGCCGAGGTCATATTCCTTATTCTCCTGTTCCTTGGTCACTTCTTCGTTCCTTTTCAGGATCGCTTTTATTTTCAGCAACAGCACTTCACTGTCGAAAGGTTTGGTGATATAGTCGTCGGCGCCCAGCTTATATCCCTGTATGATATCTTCCTTCATGGTCTTGGCGCTGAGAAAGAACAGGGGAATATCGGGATCTACATCGCGGATCTCTTCGGCCAGGGTGAATCCATCCATGTGGGGCATCATGATATCCAGCAGGCAGAGTTCGAATTTTTCACGTTGGAACGCGGCCAGTCCCAGGCGGCCGTCTCTCTCCAGCGTAACATCGAAATCATTTAATTCCAGGTAGTTTTTCAGCACGCTGCCCAGGTTCTGATCGTCTTCACACAATAAAATTTTCGGTTTCTTTCCTTCCATTGTTGGTAGATTTAGTATATCAATAGTGTAAATAAAATTAAATCATTTACCATATCTGACAAGTCGCGTGTAATATTTTGTTAATAATTGGGTTTAATTTTGCGGTATAAAGACCGAATAATGAGACTGACAACAGACAATACTTTCAAGAAGCTGATCGTCATCGGAGACCGTATCCTCATCCGCCCTGCCAGGCCCAATGAACGAACTGAAAGCGGACTGTACCTTCCTCCCGGCGTACAGGAGCGGGAAAAAGTACAACAGGGCTATGTGATCAAGACCGGACCGGGTTATGCCATCCCGATGCCGGTGGACGATGAGCCGTGGAAAGCTGCCGACGACAAAGTGAAATATATCCCACTGCAGGCCAGGGAAGGCGATCTGGCCATTTTCTTACTGAGCGGCGCCACCGAAGTGCTGTATGAAAATGAGAAATATTATATCGTTCCGCAGAGCGCTATCCTGATGCTGGAACGTGAGGAGGATATCTGAACAGTTGCCAACAAATTCCTTTAACTTTCCATCACAATTTGTTCCTATGCCCGATAAAAATGCTTTTGCACAACTGATCAAGGACGGCTATACTTTCAAAGGTGAATCATTCAGGATAGGGGCCGCCATGCTGGATGGTGAAGTGATGAAAGGTGCGGATATTTTTCTCCCGTTGAAAACGATGAACCGTCATGGACTGATCGCCGGCGCCACCGGTACCGGTAAAACCAAAACATTGCAGGTGCTGGCCGAAGGCCTCAGCGATGCCAGTGTACCTGTATTGCTGATGGATATAAAGGGTGATCTCAGCGGCATCGCAGCAGCCGGCACGGAGAACGATAAGATCAAGGAACGCATGGAGAAGATCGGAGGTGAATACAAGCCCACGGCATTCCCGGTCGAACTGTTGAGCCTCAGCAATGAAAAAGGCGTTCGCCTTCGTGCCACAGTAAGTGAGTTCGGGCCTATCCTGCTTTCCAAGATCCTCGACCTGAACGATACACAGCAGGGACTGGTAGCCATGATCTTCAAATATTGCGACGACAATAAAATGCCCCTGCTCGATCTAAAGGACTTCATCAAAGTACTGCAATATGTGAGCAATGAGGGCAAGGCAGAACTGGAAAAGTCGTACGGTAAGATCGTTACTACAAGCACAGGCACCATCCTGCGAAAAGTGATCGAGCTGCAACAACAGGGGGCCGATGTATTTTTCGGAGAACCTTCTTTTGAGGTGGACGACCTGATGCGGATCGCGGATGATGGGCGTGGAATGATCAGCATCGTAAGAGTAACGGATATGCAGAACCGCCCAAAGCTATTTTCCACGTTCATGTTGCAGATGCTCGACGAACTGTATGCCACCCTTCCCGAAGCAGGTGATCTCGATAAGCCCAAGCTGGTCATGTTCATCGATGAGGCGCACCTGGTATTCCAGGAGGCTACTGACGCTTTGTTGCAGCAGATAGAGACCGTGATCAAGCTGATCCGCTCCAAAGGAGTGGGCATTTTCTTTTGTACCCAAAACCCGCAGGATGTGCCGGCCAGCGTACTGAGCCAGCTTGGTCTGAAAGTGCAGCATGCCCTCCGTGCTTTTACGGCAGCCGACCGGAAAACGATCAAACAGGCAGCACAGAACTATCCCGAAACGGAATATTATAAAACGGAAGACCTGCTCACGCAACTGGGGATCGGCGAAGCACTGGTGACCATGCTCAATGAGAAAGGCATACCAACCCCGCTGGTAGATACGATGCTGGTATCGCCCCGGTCCAGGATGGATGTTCTGACGGACGGGGAGATCGATAACATCATCAGCCATTCGAAGCTGATCAAAAAATATGCGGAGGCGGTCGATTCCCAAAGCGCCTACGAGATACTCACTGCCAAATTGGAAGAAGCAGCGAAAAGATCTGAAACGGAAGAAAAAAAATCTTCCGGCAAGCAGGAAAAATCCACCATCGAAAAAGTGCTCGACAATTCCGTTACCCGGCAGATCGGCCGCACGGCAGCGAGTGTGATCACACGCAGCTTGTTGGGGGCATTGGGACTGGGTGGCAGGAGCTCGAAGAAGAGCAGTTGGTTTTAAGGGATTGTTGATAAGGTGAAAGGTTGATATGTTGACAAGGTAGCCTCTGCAATGCACATAACCTTTATTAAGGGGTAATCCTGGTGATCTCTCCTTTGTCATTCACCTTTATTAGCTGCTCTGCCTGCAAGAAATTCAGCACTTTCCAGATTTTGTCTTTATTGATATCGGTAAGCTGTTGCAGTAGCGCTGCCGTTGATACGGGTTCCCCGTCGATCAATGACCATAACCTTTGCCGGATCGATTCGAATTCCTTTGTACTTGGTTCCTGCTGCCGGGTACGGAGGCAGTTATCACAAACGCCACAGGGTTTTGCAGTACTGTCCCCAAAATAATTGGCTATATATTGGCTCCGGCAATCCTTATTTTCGTGTATATATTTCAGTAAGTTGTCGATCCTTTCCTGAAGCTGTTGTTTCCGGCTCCCGTAGTTCCGGGTATCGATCTGCAGATCGCCGGCCTTGATCCGGTTTTGCAGAAAATACAACTGGGGAGTATCTTTCTGAGGGATATATTGCAGGATATGATATGCCTGTAATTTTTTCAACTGTTGCACCACCGTCCCCATCTCTTCCCGCAACAACCTTGCGATGGTTTTCTCATGAATATTCACCGGCTGATCGAAGATCCCTTCATAAGTACGGAGCAATGTCTTGATCAGTGGTTCGAGTGCAGGGTTGCTGCTCTCGAATTCATAAAGAACATCCTTACCGGTGGTGAACTCGATACTGGCAGGGAGGAATACCTGTTCATTGAAGCTCAGCCATCCTTCCTGTTCCATCGATTTGATGGTATAGATCGCGAGCTGTGTATCGAGCTGGAATTTCTGGATGAAATCGGTGAGGTCGAAATCGTAATAATTGCCTTCGCCGCTTCCGGATGGGATTTGCAGGTAATTCATGATGCCCTGGTACACCAACTGTATATCGGACAGCTTCGGAAAACGAATTTCGGGCAGCGACCCCAATTCATCCGGCTCCTGTTCATCATACAAGAGAACGGCATAGGCTTTCTTTCCATCCCTTCCTGCCCGACCGGCTTCCTGGTAATAGTTCTCGAGACAGTCGGGCAGATCGGCATGTATCACAGTGCGTACATCGGGCTTATCGATGCCCAAACCGAATGCATTGGTGCAAACGATGGTGCGTGTTTTGTTTTTGATCCAGTCATCCTGCTTTTGGCTACGTTCATCCTGCGGTAACCCGGCGTGATAATGATCGGCCGTGATCCCATACATATTCAACAGGTCGCTGATGGATTTGGTGCGCTTCCTGCTCCTGCAATACACGATGCTGCTGCCAGGAACTTTTTGGAGCACTTCAACGATCTTGTTGATCTTCGATTCCACCTTGAATACACTATAGGAGAGGTTGGGCCTTTCGAACGACTTCCGGAAAACCTGCGGCGATGTAAATAATAATTTGTGGGCGATATCCTTTTGAACATCCGGTGTGGCCGAAGCAGTGAGCGCCAGTATGGGCACATTTTTCAATTCTTCGCGCAGGGCCGCAATGCGCAGGTAAGGAGGTCTGAAATCATAACCCCACTGAGAGATACAATGCGCCTCATCGACCGCCACGAGGTTGATATCGAGCGCAGGCAGGAATTCTTTGAACAGGGCCGTTTCCAATCTCTCAGGCGAAACATACAGGAACTTGCAATTGCTGCGTGTGGCCACTTTGAGTGTGTTCAGCACTTCTTTCCTGTTCAATCCTGAATGAATGGCAAACGCTGTGATCCCTTTTCTGCGAAGGTTCTCCACCTGGTCTTTCATCAGCGCAATGAGCGGACTGATCACCAGGCATAATCCTTCGCGTGCCAGGGCAGGCACCTGGAAACAGATGGACTTGCCGCCACCTGTAGGAAGGATGGCCAATGTATCTTTCCCTTCCAATATGGACGTGATGATCTCTTCCTGCAATGGGCGGAAGGAATCATATCCCCAATATTCTTTCAATATGGAATGGATGACGGGCATCAGTCGAGATGCGAAGGTAAGCAAATCGGAAGGCGATGGGGTTATACGACTTTCTTCACGAACAATCTCACTGAATTGATGCCGAGCACCACATCGCTCAATCCCATTACCAATGCGCCGAAAGTGGGTGTGAGCAATCCAAAGGCAGCAACTGGAATGGCTATGATATTGTAAATAAAAGCCCAGAAAAGATTTTGCTGAACGGTCCTGAATGTGTGTTTGCCCAATCCGAGTGACAATGGCAGGTTTTTGATGCCATGGCCCATCAGCACTACGTCGGCCGTCTGAACGGCAATCTGTGATGCCTCACTGAGCGAGATCCCGATCGTGGCTTTGGCCAGTGCGGGGGCATCGTTGATGCCATCACCCACCATGGCAGTAGGGCCCTGCAGGGTGAGGTCTTCCACCACCGTCAGTTTTTCTTCCGGGGTTTGTTCAGCGATCACTTCATCGATACCGAGGAAATCGGCCAGTTGCCTGCATCTGGCGAGACGGTCGCCACTCAGGAGAATGGTACGGACCCCTTTGTGGCGCAGGTATTGCACAACGGTGATCGCTTCCTGGCGGACCTCATCTTTCACATCGATCCATCCGATCAGCTCACCGTTCCTCAGAACATAAACATTATGAGTATCATCTTTGGTGAGCGCCATCGCCACCTTGTATGAACCTGCTACATATTCATCCCCTTCCTTCGTTCTTGCCTTCATGCCCAGCCCTTTCACTTCCTCGATGGAAGACCACCTGATCTCGTCTTTCCGTTTCCAGGCGGTAGCAATACATTGCGCAATGGGATGGGTGGAATATTTCTCCAAAGAATATACGATCTGCCTGAAATGATCTTCCGGAATATTCTCCGCCAACACTTTCGATGCGGCCATTTCAAACCGGCCGGTAGTAAGTGTGCCTGTTTTATCGAAGACCACCTGTTTGATATTCCGGAAAAGTTCCAGACTGCGTGCATGACGGAACAGTATACCATTCCTGGCGGCCCTTCCCAAACCAACGGCGATAGCGGCCGGTGTGGCCAATCCCATGGCACATGGGCATGCGATCACCAGTACGGCGATACTTCGCATAAGGGATGACGTGAAATCATGCAGAATGACCCAGTTCGCCACCAGGGTAATAGCGGCGATCCCCAGCACCACGGGCACGAAAACAGCGCTGATCTTATCGGCCAGCTGCTGAACAGGCGGTTTTTCAGCCTGTGCGCGTTTTACGAGGTTGATGATATTGGCGAGCACTGAGTCTTTCGCTTCTGCCGTTACCTGGGCTTTGATAGTTCCATCGGCCAGCAGGCTTCCGCCGATCAGCAGGTCTTTTGGTCTTTTGGTGACCGGCAGGCTTTCACCGGTGATGATCGATTCATTCACCGTAGCGTCGCCCCATAGTATCTTACAATCTGCCGGTACCTGTTCGCCGCTCCTGATGAGTAGGAGATCCCCATGCCGGAGCGTAGTATTTTCAACGGGGAAGATGAGCTCCTGGTGGTGCTCATCGAATGCGATCATATTGGCCATCACTTTTTGCGACCTGGCCAGGCTGTTCAAGGCCCTTTGGGTAGATCGGATGGAAGCATCTTCCAGGTAGTTACCGAGAAAGACCAGCGTGATGACGGAAGCGGTCGTTTCGAAGAACAGGTAACCTTCTCCCAATCCGAGCAGGGCCCCGGTAAGGCTGTATACGAATGCTGCGGTTGCACCGATGGCCACCAGCACATTCATATTGGGCATGCCGTTGCGGATGCTTTTGATGGCGCTGCGTCCGAAAAAATCCATGCCCGCCATGTACACGGGAATACAAAAAGCGAGCTGCACCCAGGGGTTCATGAGCCAGTGGATATGCACCCATTTATCGAACATGTGCAACATCAATGGTGCGGTAAAAATGAGGCAGAATAAAAATCGTTGGAGATGGTTCGATAAAAATCTTCTGGAGCGCTTTATCTCTCCGGGATGTTCCGGTTCAACCGCATAACCCAATGATTCGATCCCTTTGACCAGGTTTTGTTTGGTGGTGTTCCCGTTCAGGATGAAGCTGACATCTCCGCCTGCCAGGTTCACCTTTACCTCTTTCATCCCTTCTTTTTCGAGGTAATGATGGATGGTGAGGGCGCAGTTCGAGCAGGTCATTCCTTCAACTTTCCAATTCACTGTTTCCATTTCTTGGCGGGTTTAAGCTTCCGGTCCGGCGAAGCCGGACCGGTATCGGCAAATTTACCAAGTCTGAACCATGATTTATTGGATTTTAAGGATTAGGAGGATATGTCGTTGAATATTTGGAGATCGGAAGAGCACACGTCT
>JAFIGX010000010.1 GCA_017849455.1 Pseudobacter sp. | reverse complement strand
CCCACAAATCCCAGTTCAGATATCAGATATTGATCATCTTATCCTTCGGATACTTCACACTATAACTGAACCTGAATTTTTTCGATTCGCCGGGCGCGATCCCGGTTTTCCAGGTAAGGATGCCTTTCTCCCCGTCATTCACTGCGTTCCCTGATTCCAGCAATTCCACTTCGATGTCCTTATTGGTCGATAAGGGATACTGATCTTTCAACTCGATCTGGATGGGCTCTTTCTTATTGTTCCTTACAGTGATCTCATAGGTGAATACCTGTTTCTTATTACTCCCTAAGAATTTCACACTACTGAAATCTTTCAGCTTTTCACGCTTGACCACTACTCTTTTGTCGCGGCCCATCGTGAAATTGAGCGTATCGAGCGTTGAGGCCGGATCGATGGCCGATCTGCCGATATAGGTGCCTTCAAAAATTATATTGGCCTCTCCCGGTAGCAGGTTCAGCTTTTCCCAATCGGCTACTGCGCCGAGTAGGTATGCGTCTTTATCGGAACCCGGTGCCGTAAAATATTTGTACGAAGCCGGCACCGTGTATTCTTTCAGTGGTACATTCTGCTCTTTGCCGTTGTTGGGAACATCATAAGGGAGGTCGATCTCGAAAGTTACATTCAGTTCATTGTCGTTGACGGCAACATAATCGGTCAGTTCATCTTTGAGGGTCACTACTACAGCCCCTGCGTTCGCCCTGCTACCATAAATAGCAGCACCTTCTGCGTCTTTGAGTACCTTGATATCTTTAATGGCCCTGCTCTCTATCTTTTTGAATTCGGCCTTGCTGACAGGTGTTCCGTTCACTATGTACAGTGGATCGATGTTCATGGGGGTCGTGGAACCCGACCCGTTGGAATAGCCGCTATAACCCGTCACCACTACTTCTTCGAGCTCAGCTTTTTTGACAGACCGGATGCTGCTTGCCGACAGACCGGCCACTCTGCCTTGCAGGAAGGAAGCATGTTCATTCAGGGCTGCAGCAGGGTATTGATAAGACAGGAACCAGGTTTTCAACGAAGGGGCATTGCTGTTCTGGTTCGGGATAGAGGTGGCGAGCGTGAGCTTCACGTTCTTCCAGTCGAACCCGGAGCTTTGTACCAGTTTGGCCTTGTAGGAGAGCTTCACAGGTTGGGTAATATTTTCCACCCGCAGATCATAGGCAGGGCTCCAGGAGGCAAGTGGGGTAACATAAGAAACCGTAAAGTTGTAACTGCCGGCAACAGGGCAAAATAATTGCAGTTGCAACCTGCCTACTGTTTTGGTGTTCTTCTGTTCTTCTTCCTTGATTTGTTTCGTGAGCGCTGAAATATCATCGAGCAGCTCTGATTCTTTTTCTTTCAGCAGGGTATTCTCCCTTTGTAATTCGAGGGTCTTGTTCCTGTAATAATCCATCATTTTGGTAAGCTCTGCCACACTGAGACCCGTTTGCGTACCGCGTATCTCCTTATTGGCCTTCAGCAATTCCAGCAGTTCATTATTGGTCTTGATGGAGACCTGGATGGAAGCCAGCGCTTTATTGACGGCTGTGAGGGAATCGTCGAGCTTTTTGACTTGCGGCGATCGTTGAACAGGCTTCAAATGATCTACGGAGAACCCCACAGACATCACTGTGATATTTCCATCATTGCCGACACGGATACTGTTCTCATCGACCCTGCTGCTGATCCCTTCGATAACGAGTTCATTGTTGCCCTGGCTCAAAGTGGCGCGGGCAGTGTGTTGCAGCTCGGCGCCTGATCTGTAGACGATGGCCGATCTGAGGGTAGCGGGCACTGTATTTTTTTCTCCGTTGGCGAATGAGTGGAATGCGATCGCCGACACGAAAATGACAACAAGGGATAGCTGCTTCATACGTGGAAGATTTGGTGTATGAAGGGAAGATGCAGGAAACAGGGGAATTACATAATGAAGTATGATGTCTGAAGTCGGAGGTCTGAAGTACCCTCAGATTGGGTTTTTACATTATTTCGAACCTCAGACCTCCGACTTCAGACATCATACCTCATTTATATAATTGCTCGTAGTATTCGGTCGCCATGCGACCCGATTCAAAACGGAAGCGTACATCACGCATACCGTTTTTGGCAACCTGCCGCCAGGTATCGTAATGATCATAATACAGGGGAAGTATCTCTTTTTCGAGTATCTCGTATAATTTGTCGAGGTCGTAATCGTCCTGCTCCTGCACATTCATTTTGGCATAATCGGCTTTGGGGATCACGAAGCCATTGTTGCCATGATCAACGAATTCGGGTATCCATCCGTCATCGGTCGAGAAGTTCACCGCGCCATTCATGGCTGCCGTCATGCCGCTGGTGCCGGATGCTTCCCGCGGCACACGGGGATTGTTGAGCCAGAGGTCTCCTGCCTGCTTGAGCCTTTTCGACAAGGTGAGCTCATACCCTACCAGCACGGCCACATTCTTATAATTGCGGCTCAGGTGCACGAGATTATTGAATTCATTGATGGCCGGGTAGTCCATCGGGTAAGGTTTTCCGGCCCAGATGATTTGTACGGGATATTTCTTGTTCGACAATAATCTTTCGAACCTTTCTTTGTCGCGGGTGATGAGCTCTGCGCGTTTATAGCCTGCAAAGCGGCGTGCCCATACGATCGTGAACACATTTTGATTGAAGAGCTTGCCTGTCTGGTCGCCGACGATCTCGAAAGTTCTTTTCTTCAGGTATTTCTTGCGATCGTCCCACCAGGCGTCATTCCCTTCCTCACTGGCACGGTAAAGCTGTTTATCGGCCCAGTAGCGCCAGTTCTGCGAGTTGGTGATGGAGATGATCGGGCAGATACCCTGGTATTTGCCCCACATCTGGCGCGACACATCTCCATGCAATTGTGACACGCCGTTGGCCAGGTGTGCAAAACGGAGGGCAACCAGGGAATGATTGAACTGGTCGTCCTGGATACCGGTGAGCTTGCGTACTTCATCCAATCCGAGCCCGCAGAAGTAGCTCATCTTCTGACAGAGGTATATATCGTGCTTTTCATTGCCTGCTTCTTCGGGTGTGTGCGTGGTGAACACGAGCCTTTTCCGCACATCCTCAACATTGCCGAATTTTTTATAGAGATAGAACACGGATGAAACGCCGTGTGCTTCATTGAGGTGATAAAGCTCCGGATTGAAACCGATCTCATCGACCAGTTTGGCGCCGCCTACGCCCAGCAGGATGAACTGGGCTACTTTGGTAGCCACATTGGCATCATAGAGGCGATGCGTGATGGTTTGCGAAACGTAATCATTCTCCGGTACGTCGGTACTCAATAAAAATAAAGGAGCAGTGCCGAATGTATCGGGATTGAGGTACCAGACCTTTACCCAAACCGGGTGATCGTGGATAATGATCTGGAACTGTATGCCTGTATCTTCGAGAAAGCTGTAATTTTTTTCCATCCAGGTCACCTGCAGGGTCTGGTCCTGGTTGCGGCCCTGATCGTAGTAACCATATTTCCACAGGATGCCGATGCCGATCATATTCTGGCGCAATTCATACGCGCTGCGGAGGTGCGATCCCGATAAGAAACCAAGTCCGCCGCTATAGACCTTCAGTGGCTGATGAATGGCGAACTCCATGGAGAAATAAGCCACACGTTTGGAAAACCTGTCGTCTGCCTGGTAGGGTACCTTATAATTGATAAAGCTCATAGCCTTTCATACTTTTTGAAAATACTCGAATCACAACAATTGCTCCGTTTTTATTGTGTAATAAATACACAATCAGCCGCAAGATAATGGTTTCTGTTTATTGGTGAAATTTTGCACCACCCTATTTTTTCTTCCTGCCCGCTTCAGGCTTCACTGTTTTCTTCTTCGGGAAGCTGCCTTCGAAGAAACATTTGATATCGCGCCAGGTGCCGCATCCCCCGGTCTCTTTGATGGTCACCACATTTTTTCCAAAGGTGAATTGCAACTCACAGGGATTACCACTTTCCTTGTACACGGCAGTGGTGGCATTGACCAGCCTGGCGGCCCCTTTCAGTTCTCCCTTGCAGCCGTCCGCTTTTTCGAAATGCACGAAGAACTGGATCCAGGCAGTCGATTTTTCATCGCGCACGCTGATAAAATTTCTTTTATCCTTTACGTAGTCTCCTGCATATTTATGTTTGGCCGGCAGCGTATCGATAGGATTGATGATCTTCTGGATGATCTCTTCATTCGGTTCCGTAACGATCAGCGTGAATTCGTTGGCCGTGTTATTGAAGAAATAGACATTTCTTTTGAAGGTGTAATCATTTCCCTGTTTTCGTTCACGGTAGGTAGTGATCTGGAATTTTTTGTCGAGCAATCCATAGGCCGACGTGGAGTTATCGAAACCCGTTCTCACCAATGGCATGCCCTGCAGGAATTTGTGGTCGTCGCTGAAGCAAAGCAGGTACGCTGCCCGCTTATTGGTTCCCATCGCCTTTACAAAAAGATAATCTTCCTTGCCTTTTTCCTTCACCCTGCCCAGCGGATAGAGCTTTGGATGGGCTTCCTTGCCAAAATCCCTGCTCAGCAGGGAATCCGGAACAAACTGGGTAAATATCTTATATCCTATCAGAGCGGAATCGGCTGTTTTTTTCAGCAGACTGGTATCAGCGATCCTGACAGGTGTGTTTATTTCAGGAAAGAATTCGATGAAATCACTGATGGTGACCTTATCGTCGTCCGTGAGTGAGGTCTTTTTATTCTTGCAAGCGCCCAGGAGGAGGAGCAAAGGCAAAAAGAAAAGATATTTTTTCATAAACCTGTTGGCTGTTGACGCGATAAAAATAGGCATTCAGGGGCACTCGGTGAAAATAAAATATGGAGTAGTGGGAGGATTCTTTGTTGACCACGAAGACACGAAGGCACGAAGGGAATAAGGGTTGGAGTTGGGTAAGATTATAAAAGTTTCAGGCAGGCTGGAAAAGGAAAGAGCTTTATGTAGAATGTTGTATGAATTGATAAAAGACTATGGCCGGGAAAGGTAAAGGCACAAAGGGACTGCGATAAAGTGCGAGTTTACTCGCACCTTCGTGCCTCTTTTCAAACTAACCGAACCTCATCAAACCTTAAATCAATATTCTCAAAAGCCCCCGGTTTATATTCTTAGTGGCTGCTCAACTCTCAACCCATATTCCCTTCGTGCCTTCGTGTCTTCGTGGTCAACAAAAAATCTCCCCACCCAAACTATTTGTTTTCTCCAGATAATTTTTTAGATTTGTCTAAATTTTTATTTAGACCTTATTAAAATCAATACAGATCAAAAAACGGATGCTGATGAACGCGAAATTTTCAAGCAGCAAGGAAAATTACCTGAAAGCCATCTTTCATTTACAGAAAAGCGATGGCGTGGTAACCACCAACGATGTAGCCAATGAATTGCAGACCCGCCCGGCTTCGGTGACAGACATGCTCAAAAAGTTGAAGGCCCAGAAATTATTGTTGTATGAAAAATACAAGGGCTTCCGGTTAAGCAATGAAGGGCGGAAAGTGGCCCTGCAGATCATCCGCAAGCACCGGCTCTGGGAATATTTCCTGGTGGAGAAACTGAATTTCGGCTGGGATGAAGTGCATGAGATCGCCGAAGAGCTGGAACATATCAGCAGTAAAAAGCTGATCGACCGGCTCGATGAATTCCTGGGCTTCCCCAAATCCGATCCGCATGGCGACCCCATCCCCGATAGCCAGGGCCGCTTCACGCCCGCCAAACAGGTAGACCTGCTTAACCTTCCCCTCAACAAGATCGGAGAAGTGAGCGGCATAGGCGATCAGTCGCCCGAAATGCTCGAACTCCTCAGCCATAAGAATATCGCCCTCGGCACCCGGCTGGAGGTCAAAAAGAAATTCGCGTTCGACAATTCCCTCGAGCTGAAGATCAGGAACCAGCCATCCGTTACCATCAGTGAACACGTTGCCAAAAATGTTTTTGTGAAATATGATGAATAGAATACAGCACGACACATCGCTCGGAGAAGTACATGGATCGGTCGATATCAGTAAAAGGTCCGCCGGCTGGCGAAAGGCCCTCGCCTTCTTCGGCCCCGCTTATCTGGTCAGCGTAGGTTATATGGACCCCGGTAACTGGGCCACCGATCTCGCGGGGGGCAGCAAATTCGGTTACTCCCTGATATGGGTGCTGCTGATGAGCAATCTCATGGCCCTGCTGCTCCAGAGCCTCTCCGCCAGGCTGGGCATTGTGCGGGGAAGGGACCTTGCGCAGGCTAACAGGGAGACCTACCCGAAAGCCATCAACTTCATCCTCTATATCCTTGCAGAAGTGGCCATTGCCGCCACCGACCTCGCAGAAGTGCTCGGCATGGCCATCGGCATCCACCTGCTTACCGGACTGCCCCTGATCTGGGGCGTGGCCATCACCGTATTCGATACCTTATTGCTCCTTTTCCTTCAACGTCTCGGCATCCGAAAAATGGAAGCTTTCATCATCGGGTTGGTAGCTGTGGTGGGCCTCTCCTTCCTGGTGGAGATCATCATGGCCAAACCCAGTATCGGCGAGATCGCTACCGGCTTCGTGCCCCGTTTTCCCAATGATGAGGCATTGTACATTGCCATCGGGATCATCGGCGCCACCGTGATGCCACATAACCTCTATCTCCATTCTGCGCTGGTGCAGACCCGTAAGATCACCAAAACACCGCAGGGCATCCGGCAGGCATTGAAATGGAGCTTCGTGGACGCCGCCGTTGCCCTCAATATCGCCTTCCTCGTGAATGCTGCCATCCTGATCCTGGCAGCCGCTGTCTTTTTCAAGAACGGGTTGATGCAGGTAGCAGAGATCAAGGAAGCGCACCGCTTGTTGTCGGACCTCCTGGGTTCTACCCTCGCCCCTGTTCTTTTCGCCATCGCCCTGATCGCGGCCGGACAAAGCTCCACCATTACCGGTACACTGGCAGGTCAGATCGTGATGGAAGGGTATCTCCGCCTGCGGATCAATCCCTGGGTGCGCCGGCTGCTCACCCGCCTCCTGGCCATTATACCGGCCATCATCGTGATCTATCTGTTTGGTGATAACGAAGTTGACAGCCTGCTGATCCTCAGCCAGGTGATCCTCAGTATGCAATTGGGATTTGCTATCATACCTTTGATACATTTCGTGAGCGATAAGAAAACGATGGGACAGTTTGCCATCAAACCGATCGTGCAGGCCACCGCCTGGATCATTGCCGCCATCCTGGTTTACCTGAATGTGAGGATGGTGCTCAATGAAGCGGATAAATTCTTCACCACTTCGTCGAACCTGTTCTGGAAAGGACTGATCATCGCTGCCGGGCTTTTCTTCCTGGGCCTGCTGGTGTATATCATCTTTTATCCATTATTCTCCCGGAAAAGAAAACCATTCTCCATACAGATGCACCCCGATGTGGCCACCCTGCAACACCTTCAGATGCCCGAATATAAAAGGATCGCAGTAGCGCTCGATTTCGGGGAGCACGATGCCCAGCTCCTGGCCCATGCTATCGGGCAGGGAAAACCGGAAACACATTATGTCCTGATCCATATCGTAGAAAGCGCATCGGCACGGCTGCTGGGAAAAGAAAGCGATGATTTCGAAACACGCAATGATGAGGAAAGATTACAATTCTATATCCGGCAATTGCAGGAGAGAGGCTTCACCGCCAGCGGCAAACTTGGTTTCCGAGACAGGGCGAAAGAGATCGTGCGACTTGTAAAGGAAGAAAAGGCCGATATGCTCGTGATCGGGGCGCACCGTCATAGCGGGGTGAAAGATTGGCTGTATGGGGAGACGATCAATTCCGTTCGCCATGAACTTTCCATACCCGTTCTCGTTGTCAATTTCTAACTGTTGTGGTTTGTTGTTGGTCGTTTGTTGTTGTTGAGGGTTGGATACACTTAACAATAATCGATCATTCTCCATTCCTGGGCTTTATGTTTACTCAAAACTCTTGCACCGAAGGAACAACAAACGACCAACAACAAACGATTTTCAAGACGATTTTGCATTATCCCGAATCAAATGTTTCAGCCGGCTGAAAGTTTCCGGTTTGATGTTGAGATAAGAGGCCAGTATTTTTTGTGGAGTGCGTTGCAGCATGTGTGGGTTCTTGGCCAAGTAGTCGAGAAAACGGTCCCTGGGCGCTTTTTTCAGCAGGTTGTAATGCCGGTGATCCTTTTTAATGGCCATTTGCGTAGCCAGCATACGTGCCATCTCTTCCGACCAGGGATATTTCTGGAACAGTTCGTTCATCTTGTTATAATGCATCCTGATCACGATCGAAGATTCAACAGCCTCCATCACCACCTCGGATGGACTGCGTACATTGAAGGAAATATCGGATTGAATGAAATGCCCTTCCGTAGCGAGTTGCAAGGTCACCTGCCTGTTATTTTTCAGCGGAATATATTTTCTTACCATCCCTTTCATGACGAGGTTGAGGTAATTGTCGATCTCCCCCTGCTGCAAAATGATCGCTTTCTTTTCGAACAATTTGATATCGAGAAAAGGGATCACCTGGTGTACGTGTTCCTTCTTCACCTCCACCATACGGTCGATGTATTGGTAGAAAGGTTCGATGTAATTCCTGACATCAAGCATTCTTGCCATAGGACCAGATTATTTTTTGTTGGATAAAGCTTTTACTTTCCTGATCAGTTGTGCTTTCAGACGGCTGAAGGTCTCCGGTTTGATATTGAGATACGATGCCTGGTATTTATGAGGCACCCGGAGGAACAGGGCCTGGTTATTGGCCACGAATTGCTGGAAGCGTTCCCTGATATTGTACCTGAGTTGGTTCAGTTCCCAATGCTCATGCTGCAGAACATGTTCCGTCAGGATCACACGCGCCAGTTTATTCATGATGATCGAATAGCGGTACAATTGTTCCATCTTGACACGGGGCAACGAGAGCACGGTGGTGACCTCGATCGCTTCTACGGTATAATCGGATGGGATCACGCCGAAAAAGGAGGCAGTGGAACTGATCATATCACCTTCTTTAGCCAGTTGTATGATGATCTCGTCATCCTTCCTGTAAAAATATTTCCTGATCAGCCCTTTGATCACGAAATGCAGGTACTGTTCCTGCTCGCCGATACTGACCAATGGCGACTTCTTATCATAGGTCCTTACCGTCATTATCTCGGCCAGTGTTGTCAGATCGGCCGCAGAAAGGGATACCATGCGGCCTGTATACGTAGACAAATAATCGAGGTATCCTTGCAAGACCTTGATCTTTTCCTGTAAACTCAATGCCATATTTCCAGGTTATAGCTCTTTCAATAGAAACCAATTAAATGCAAGGTTGTACTATTCCGTACCCAAAAAAAGTATAATTATTATCAAAAAAAGTACAAACTCTACTTTTCGATTGTAGTTGTACACTTTCATCTCCAGGCATCCACCCGAAAACTACCTTGTCTAATTTACTCATTTGCCGTAGGTTTGCACCCTTATTAGCTTAAAATCAAAGCACATGGCAAAAAAAATTAAAGTGAACAACCCTGTCGTTGAGCTGGATGGGGATGAAATGACACGTATCATCTGGAAATTCATCAAGGACAAACTGATCATACCCTACCTGGATATCGATATTAAATATTATGATTTAGGCATCGAGCACCGCGATCAGACCAATGACCAGGTCACCATCGACGCAGCCAATGCCATCAGGCAATACGGTGTAGGTATCAAATGCGCCACCATCACACCCGACGAAGCCCGCGTAAAGGAATTCAACCTGAAACAGATGTGGAAAAGCCCCAACGGCACTATCCGCAATATACTCGACGGCACCGTATTCCGTGAGCCCATCGTGATCAGCAATATTCCCCGCCTCGTCTCCAACTGGACCGCCCCGATCATCGTAGGCCGTCATGCATTCGGCGACCAGTATCGTGCCACCGATACCGTGATCAAAGGGAAAGGCAAACTCACCATGACATTCACTCCCGAAGATGGCAGCGCACCTCAGACCTTCGAAGTGTTCAATTTCAAAGGCGATGGTGTGGCCCTCAGCATGTACAATACAGACGAAAGCATCAAAGGTTTTGCCCGTAGCTGCTTCAATATGGCCCTTAATAAAAAATGGCCGCTGTACCTAAGCACGAAGAACACCATCCTGAAAAAATATGACGGACGTTTCAAGGATATTTTTGCAGAGATCTACCAGAACGAATTCAAACAACAATTCGAAGCCGCCGGCATCGTGTATGAACATCGCCTGATCGATGACATGGTGGCCAGTGCTTTGAAATGGAACGGTAATTTCGTATGGGCCTGCAAGAACTACGACGGTGATGTTCAAAGCGACAGTGTTGCCCAGGGCTTCGGCTCTCTCGGCCTTATGACCTCCGTGCTTGTTACGCCCGATGGAAAGACCATGGAAGCAGAGGCAGCCCACGGCACCGTAACACGCCACTACCGAGATCACCAGGCCGGTAAACCTACCAGCACCAACCCTATCGCCTCCATCTTTGCATGGACAAGAGGGCTGGCCTTCCGCGGTAAGCTCGATGGTAACCAGGCGCTCATCGATTTCGCCAATGCACTGGAAACTGTCTGTATCGAAACCGTTGAACAGGGTAAAATGACCAAAGACCTTGCCGTTTGTGTACATGGTAATAAAGTAAATCACGGTGAACACTACCTGTATACCGAAGAATTCCTGGACGCCATCGATGCCGGCCTCCGGAAAAAAATGGGCTTTTGATGAAGATATGAAGTTGAAAAGTTTATAAGTTGAAATGTTGACAAGGGAATCTCCGTATTGAGGGGATTCCCTTGTTGACTTATACACCTTTCAACTTCTCAGCATTCCAATTTGCCCGCATTTACATAAGACTTTGCAATCCTGATTTCCATTCTTTTCCCTATCTTGACCAGCATTTTTGCGACGTAAAAAATCTTCTTTATGAACAAATTTATTTTATTGATCGGCTCATTCATGATATCGATCACTACCCTGCAGGCTCAGCAAACGGACCGCAAAGGCGGTGATCCCAAACTCACCGAACAATGGGTCCCCGAGCCCAAGATCGTGACGCCCGGCAAAACCGCTGCCGATGCGCCTTCCGACGCCATCATTTTATTAGGCAACAACATGGATGCCTGGGAAGCCAAAGGCGGAGGCCCGGCAAAATGGGCGATGGAAAACGGAGTGATGACAGTAGTGAAAGGCGCCGGTGAGATCCACACCAAACAAGCATTTGGGGATTGTCAGCTCCATATCGAATGGAGAACGCCCGCCGAAGTGAAAGGAGATGGACAGGGACGCGGGAACAGCGGCGTACTGCTCATGGGCAAATATGAATTGCAGGTATTGGATTCATATAATAACCGCACCTATTCGAACGGACAGGCAGGCGCTATGTACAAACAATTGCCGCCATTGGTGAATGTATGCCGCCCTCCGGGAGAATGGCAAACCTATGATATCATCTTCACGGCCCCCCGCTTCTATGAAGACGGGTCTGTACAATCGCAGGCACGCATCACAGTTCTGCAGAATGGAACACTGGTCCAGAACAATGCTACCATCTGGGGCGGCACCCAGTACATCGGTATTTCCAATTATGAAAAACATCCAGAGAAGTTACCGCTGGTATTGCAGGACCACGGGAACCCGGTGAGCTTCCGGAATATCTGGGTGAGGATTCTGTGAATGTTGACAAGTTGATAGGTTGACAAGTTGAGATGTTGACAGGTTGATAAGTGGCTCCCCGAATTTCAGAGACTTCCTTGTAAACCTGTCAACCAGTTAACCTATCAACTTGTCAACCTATCAACCCGTTAACCCGTTAACTATTAATAATTCACTATTTCCGTCACCTTACCGCCTCTGCCAGCCTCATTGAACACTCTCAGTTTCACGGTGCCTTTTTCGGTTATAGGTGAAGTATAGACCTTACTTTGCAGGGTAGGTCCTGACCCATTGGTGGTATAGCGTATAATAAGACCGGGGATCTGGACATTTACTTTCACTGCTCCATTTTCCACGATAGCGCCTGCCGGTGGGATGCGGTATTGAAATCCGCCAGCATAATGATCCAGCCGGGGAAGCTCCCGCTTACCCAAAACATTCAGGAACTGCGACCAGTCCTGCCTGTACGCCCCCTCCGCTTTTGCCGGGTCTTTTTCCGTTGCCCAGGCCGGATCAGCCGCCCATGCCCGCTCCGCCAGGCTCAGCAATTTCGGCAACAGCATATATTCCATCTGCTTTTCACTCGTGATGGTCTCACTCCATAACAATCCCTGGATACCCGCAATATGCTGTTTGCCATAATCGGTGAGCCGGTCTTTCCCAACAAAAAAATCCGGTGTGAGGGCATTGCCCATCCTGTCGATCTTCGAGTTCCTGTAATAATCGAACGGGACATAATACCAGGGCTTGTCGATATCCGAATAGCCGCCCCAGTAATAACCGGGCTCGTCGAACGATTTTGTATAGGCCATATCGAAATACAGATTGCTCACGGGAGAGAGCACCACTTTATATCCCGCATTGGCCAGCCTGTAGGCCAGGTCTTCAGCGCCCCAGCCCAGTACGTTGTTCCATACATCCAGTTGCATGCCCTGGTTCACGAAATCGGGATTGGGAATGGCATGCCGGCTGCCATCGAGCAGGGTCTTGCGCATACCGGCTTCTTCCCATCCGTATAAGGTAAGCCCTCTCGCTTTCAGTAGTTCGTTCACCTTACCATAATAATAATACCAGAGGTCGTCCGTGGTTTTGATGGCCGGATTGTTCTTCATCAGTTCCTGGCAGGCCGGTGAACCTTCCCAAACACCGGCAGGCACTTCATCGCCGTCCACATGAATGGTGTTGAGCGGCGCATTGGCCTCTTTATACATGGCCTGCAGATCATCGAATACTCTATCGAGGAAACGATAGGTAGATGGCAAAGCTACATTCATCACATTATCACGCCATCCCTGCACGGAACGATAAACGGACCGGTCGGCAGGATCGTGCAATACATATTGTTCGGCTTCGCTTTTTTTGCCTTCCTTCATCAAACGCTCATAACGGGCCTTCATGGATACCACGGCAGCTCTCGCATGGCCTGGTGTTTCGATCTCGGGAATAACGGTGATATGACGGGCAGTGGCATAACGGAGTATTTCGATGAATTCAGCCCTGGAATAATGGCCGCTTCCCCTCGACCGGCTGGCATCAGGGCCCGACCCAAATGAAGGCATCAATTGCCGGCTTTCATCGATCGGGTAACCGCGTTTACTGCCAATGGTAGTGAGTTCGGGAAGCGAAGGCATTTCGATCCTCCATCCTTCGTCTTCATTGAAATGGAAATGAAAAACATTCAGCTTATACAGTGAGAGCAGGTCGAGCGTTTTAAGGACCTGTTCTTTCGGTTGAAAATTCCTGCCCACATCCAGCAGGAAGGCCCTGTAACCGAAGCGGGGGGCATCTTTCACTGCAACACCCGGGATGTTCACCGAAGGAGTAACTGCCCGCCATGCATCGGGAGGTAATAGTGATTTGAGTGATTGTATCCCAAAAAATATCCCTGCATTGCTGCCGGCATTGATCACTATTGAATTCGGCAGCACCAATAATTCATACGCTTCTGGCGCTGCCTCACTTTTATGAAGCATGATGGAAGGGCTTGCAGCAGCAGGGCCGGTAACGGTGAGTCGACTGCCGGTTATTTTTGCCAGCTCATCGGCCAGGTACTGCGCTTCGGCAAGAAAGGAAGCATCGCTCGCGATGACAATATTCCGTGTCAGCGTAAAGCTTTCTCCTGTTTCCCGGTATTCGGAAGGAGTGGGAAATATTTTGGGCAACCGTTCTGCCGGAAGATCGCCGATATTCTTGTTCTGATCAAAGATCTCCGCCGGGGCGGTAAAATGAATCCTGTCTCCCGCAGAGCGCATATATTGTTTGGCAGTAGTAGATGGAATGACCTGGTAATTGGTGCTCGCATAGGCCCGCGAAGGATCGTTGTCAAGTACCCAGAACAATCCCATCGGGGCGTCGGTATAATTCACGGCCCAATCGCTGGACACGAATTCGACCCTATGGGAAGCGCCTGGCGGCAGTCCTTCGAAACCCGCTGCCGGGGCCAGTTTATAGAGATCGCCATTGATGGAGGTGATGGAACAATGGCCTGTTACGGAAGAAGGCTTCACGGCTCTCGCAATATTGAAGTAGAGCGACCATCCCTTTGCAGGCAGGGCTGTTTTGCCGGTATTCGTGAATACGAAGGCAGAGAGGAACTGTGACTGCCCCTGGTAACTGTTCTCCAACATTTCCCAGGAAATGCGGACCGCCTGCTGGTTGAATGGTATGGACTTTTTTTGTGCAAAGCACGATGCTACGGTGAGGAAGCAGCAAAGGAAAAAGCAGACTGATCTTGTCATACGTTGGGTCGTTTATGGCTGGTCGTGGCTCTTTGTAAAGCCTGGAACAATAGCCGTTCTAATTCTATGTGAAAAATAGGGAATAAATGTAATGGAGAAAGTGGAATTATTTGGCGGTAGATCTTTCATTCAGCTCCTGGTAGGCCAGGATGATCTCGACCAGTTGATCATTTTCTTTATGGAGCAGCATGGCATTGTAGATGAGCTGTCCGTCCACCACGGCAATACCATCTTCCTTGAGCAGGGAGCCGTCATTGTATTTCCAGAACCAGAGATCGAATTTCCTTTTGCGTGCCAGTTGCCGGTCGTCGGAGCTGTCGCAGATATAAACGGCCACATTGCGTACCTTCTTAAAAAAATCGTTGAACACCTGTAATACGGTGAGGCCGATCTTTTCATCGCCTATGCCATCGTCGGGATTGCCGTCGAGCACATCGATATTGAACATATATACATTGGAGGCGATATGGGGATAGTCGGAGAAAATAATGCTGTAATCCAGGAAAAAGATCAGGTATCGGATACCCTGGTCCGTTACGAACTCGTATGAGTATTCATTATTTTCCTGAAGGGGATATGGGCTTAACAAAATTGAACTTGCCTTTTAAGTCAGAAATTTTTCCGCCCTTTTTGAGATGTTCATGAATAGCCTTCTTGTCTTCAAGCATTTTCCTGAAGATGGAGGCCCCTTTGGAGTTCGAACTGGCAGGTATGGTTGTCTTTTTACCCATGACGATGCAAAGGTACGAAATTGGTTGACAAGTTGATAGGTTAACAGGTTGATAAGGAGGTCTCCAAATCCCGGAGGTTCCCTTATTAACTTTTCAACCTATCAACTTGTCAACCAATTTAATAATCAACTATTTAGCTCGCAACACCAAGATTCTCCAGCATATCGGCCGTCATCCCGGGCAGGTCGAATTCATTCTTCCATCCCCAGTCGCGCCTGGCCACCGAATCATCGATGCTTTCCGGCCAGCTATCGGCAATGGCCTGACGGTAGTCGGGCTTATAATCGATATGGAATTCCGGGATATGTTTTTTGATCTCCCCGGCCAGCTCTTTAGGGGAAAAACTCATCCCGGAAAGATTATAGGAATGACGTACCGTGATCTTGCTGGCAGGTGCTTCCATGAGTTCGATGGTGCCCCTGATCGCATCCGGCATATACATCATAGGCAGGTAGGTGTTCTCCTGCAGGAAACAGGTATATTTTTTCTCTTCCAGGGCATCGTGAAAGATCTCTACCGAATAGTCGGTAGTGCCGCCACCGGGAGCCGATTTATAACTGATCAGGCCGGGATAACGGATACTTCTAACGTCTACGCCGAAACGCTGGTGATAGTAATTGCACCAGAATTCCCCGGCATATTTACTGATCCCATACACGGTGATCGGTTCTATGATGGTTTGTTGCGGGCAGTTCTTTTTGGGAGAAGTGGGGCCGAAAACAGCGATGCTGCTGGGCCAATATACTTTGTAGATCTTTTCCTCACGGGCAATGTCCAGCACATTCAGGAGGCCCTGCATATTCAGGTTCCAGGCCAGGTTGGGATTTTTTTCGCCGGTGGCCGAAAGGATGGCCGCCAGCAGATAGATCTGCGTAATGCTCTGGCGGATCACCTGTACGTGCAACATTTCCTTGTTCATCACATCCAGGCTTACATAGGGACCTGTTCCTTTCAGCAGTTCATTCTCTTCACGAAGGTCTGAAGCCACTACATTGTTATTGCCATAGATCTTACGAAGGGCCAGTGTAAGTTCCACGCCGATCTGGCCGGAAGCACCGATCACCAATATTCTTTCTCTGATCATAGTTTAAACAGTTCGGACTTTTTTGATTGATAGGTTCACCTGAACGGGCACCAAAAGTAATCAGTACAATGCCAACCTCAAAAAATATTCACGAAACGGTCCGGGAGGTTTGTGAAAGGACTCCAATGGCTCACTCAATCCTGTGATTGGCTCATTCGGTCTTTTTTACACGACCATTCGCATGGAAACTTTGTTAAATTTTATGTTATGCGTAAAATAACCTTTCTGCTTACCACCCTCCTTTGCGTATGGGGCTTGTTGGGGTTTGCCCAGAAAACAAAAGGGGCTTTGCCAAAGATCAAGAAACTGGCCCCGGGCACTTATTATATTATCAACTCGTCCACTTCAGAGGCACTGACGCCAGGGATGGGATCAGCCGGACAAAATATCTTCCTCCAGGATTTTACCCGTGATGGATTGCAGCAATGGAAAGTAATACAGAAAGGGAAACAGTATGCTATCCAGTTGGAAGGGCATTCCGATCTGCTCCTGCAACCCCATCCTACCGTAAGGGACCATACGCCCATCCTCAACCTGCCCGACCCGGCCTTTCACCTGTATTCGATCGATTCCGCCAGCGCCACTACCTGGTTCATCCGGAGCGTTCACCAGAATGGTAATGCCCTGCATCCCTGGGGGTCCGACAAAGAGCTGCGCTTCAGCAATACAGGCGGCAGCAAGCAAAGCCAATGGGAATTCAGGCCCGTTGGAAAATAAACGAGGCAGGAAGACCAAACAGAATACGCTCGTATGAGAGAAATACTACCATGGGTATGCGCTATCTCCCTTCTGATTGCTTGTAGCACCAATAATAAAGACAGGCCGGCCGACCCTCCTGTTCAGGACACGCCCGCCCGCCCCCAGATCGCACAATCCACCGTGACCATTAAACGAAACGGGGAAGTGCTGGCCGAGTACAGCAGCGCCAGCCCAAATGCTGTGGCAGATACCGAGATGCTGATGATCGAGCTCAACAGCCCGGACACCAGGTACTCCTTCATGGGCTATATCGGCAGTACGAGCACCGGTAATTATTTACTGGATGAAGACCATCAAAAGGGCAAAGCCACCATCAATATCTATAATGACGGGAATGGCATGCCTGCCAGTCTGACCCCATTAAAAGGCGAGTTCCGTATCACGCAGATGAACAGCCGGTCGATCAGCGGCAATTTCTCCGGTACGAGAAAAACAGGCGACGGTAAGGAATACAATATAATCGGGACCTTTACGAATATACCATTACGCAAGCTGGATAACCCCTAAACGCTGACCATTGGCATATTAAACCTTTAGCACTTAAAATTTAAAAATATGCTTGTACGCTCCATATCAACAGTACTGCTCCTCTCCTGTATGATCTTCTTTTCCTGCAAGAAAGGCGATACCGGGGCAGCAGGGAAGGATGGCAATGCCAATGTTGTACAGTATAATTTTGGAAGTCATGACTTTACCCAGCCCCCTGTCACAGACGCATTGGTGGTTAACGTAAAAGCCGACACGGCAAACAGATCACAATGGTTCGTATATATGTACCATCCCAATGTCGGGCGATGGTATTTCTTGCCCGGGCCAGGAATTTTCGACCTAAGCCAATACAGCGTCAACCTGGAAGTCCGCGATGAACAAACAATCCTTTACATCATCAAAGTAAGCGGGTCCGGAGAGATCTATTCCAAAATAAGGATGATACGCATCTATGCGAATTCGGATCTGCCAGGTGGCCGCACAGGCAGGAGTAATATGAATAATGGCCTGCCCAATATCAATTTCAGCGACTATGAGACAGTTAGGGCCTATTATCATTTGCCAGAATAATAACGGCCCCTTTAAACGACGTTGTATATTCCCTGTAACCGGACCGGCTATTTAGTAGTAACTTCGAAAAATAAATTAACCCTGATTGAAAAACCTGGGGCGATACCTGGTCGTACTTCTCTTGTTGAACTGGCATCAGTCATCAGCTCAATCCCCCGGCCTGTACTTTGAACATTTCACTTCACAGAATGGCCTGTCGCAGAACAGCGGTTATGCCATCACGCAAGACAAATGGGGGTTCCTCTGGATGGGCACGCAGGAGGGCCTCAACCGCTTCGATGGTTATGAATTCACTACCTACCGGAAGATCAGTCCGGATTCCTCCACTTATTTCAGCCAGATCACCAGTTTACTCAATACCAGGGACGGCCTGCTTTGGGTAGGCACACCTAACGGTCTCTGCGTATTCGACAACCTCAACAGCCGTTTCAGGAAGCTGAGCACTTTCTCCGGCAGTTCCTGTTCACTCGATTCGCTGTACATCCTCCGACTGTTTGAAGACAATACGGGCAATGTCTGGATCATCACCCAGTACGACGGACTTTTCCGCTTCAACACCCGTAGCAAGACCATTACCTCATTTTTCCAGGAAGAAGACACGAGGGGCCGGCTGGTCTGCATCACGGAAGACAACAAAGGACAGCTTTGGCTTTGCAGTCAAACAGAAGTATACCGCTACTCCCCGGAAGCCAATGGCCTCTTTCATAAAATACCTTTCTCGCCACTCGATGAAATGAACAAGATCAAGATCCGTGACATCGTATTTTATCAGCAACAATTGTGGATCGGTACGGCTGAGCACGGGATCTATTTATTGAACCCGCAGACAATGACAGTAGGTTCATTCGAGAACCGCAATAGCAACCGGTCCGTACCCGGGCATATCAATGCCATCGTGTGCATGATGAAAGACAGCCGGAATAACCTCTGGATCGGCACCCGCAATGAAGGGCTCTATCGTTATTCGAGCCACAACGATGAACTGATCAATTGCCGTTACCACGAAAACATACCAGGCTCCCTCCAGAAAGATTTTGTGCTCTCCCTGTATGAAGACCGCCAGCGCATCATCTGGGCGGGCCTCAGCGGCGGCGGCTTCGCCAAATACGACCTGTACAATACCATCTTCCAGACCATCCGCAAAGACTATCGCAGTAACCTGTCGCTGGGCGATAATATGCTGTTCTGTCTCTTCAGCACCGGTGATGCCAATCTCTATATCGGATCGCAGAATGGCGGTGTGGCCCGTTGGAATACCATCACCAATACCTTTCAGACATTTCGGGAAAATGATCCCCGTTCTCTTACCCACAACACCGTGTATGGCATTGCCGGTGATAGTGAGCGCCTCTGGCTGGCCACCTGGGGCGGCCTCTGTCGGCTCGACCTCAACGGCAAACCGGGCAACAGGAAATTCATCTCTTATTCCGTAGGCCGCGATAACAACAAAGTCTTTTTATATACCCTCCTCAAGCTGAAAGGCTCGCCCCGGTTACTGGTAAGCGGCATCAGCGGCCTCTACCAGTTCGACCTGGAACATGAGCAATGGCTGCCCTGGGTAGACAGGGACAGTCTGGTCCTGCGCAACAAGATCGTTGTAAGATATATGTTCGAAGACGGGCAGGGACTGGTATGGATGGGCACCGAAGGAATGGGGCTACTGAAATACGACCCTGCCGCCAACAGCATCACTCCTATTTCAATTCCGCATATCCATACACGTAATATACGGCATATCTTTGAAGAAAATAAACGCTATCTCTGGCTGGGCACAGATAACGGGCTGGTGCAATACGACCGTATCAAGGACAGCGTGCTGAAAAACTGGCAATCCAGGGACGGGCTGCCCAATGATGTGGTATACGGCATCCTGCAAGACGAACAGAAGAGGCTATGGCTAAGCACCAACAAGGGACTGAGCTGCTTCGACCTCCGCAACCGGCGCTTCTTCAACTACGATATCAACTATGGCCTTCAGGGCATGGAATTCAATACGGCCTGTTGTTACCGCGCCAACAATGGCACCATGTATTTCGGGGGCATCGACGGGCTCAGCTATTTCAATCCCGCATCGGTGCCTGTATCGAAATTCAACCCCGCCCCGGTGATCACCTCCTTCAGTGTCATGAACAATCCCTATCCCACCGATACCAGCCTCCTGTACAAAAAAGATATCCGGCTCAGCCATCTCGAAAACTTCTTCTCCATCGAGTTCGCGGCCCTCAACCTTTCGCATACTACAAAAACTGTTTATGCCTATCAGTTGAAAGGGATAGATCCCGACTGGGTCTATTGCGGCAACCGGCATTCGGCCAGTTATACCAAGCTCCCGCCAGGCAAATACCTGTTCACGGTAAAAGCGGCCAATGGCAATGGCAACTGGAGCCCACAGGTAACGAGCCTGCATATCACCATCCTGCCTGCATTCTGGCAAACAGGATGGTTCATCGCGGCCTGCCTTGTGGCGATGGGCGCCCTGGCATGGTGGCTGGTGCGCAGAAGGATCGGCAATATCCGAAATGAGGCAGCGCTCAAACAGAAGATCACGGAAACGGAAATGATGGCATTGCGGGCACAGATGAACCCTCATTTCATCTTCAACTGCATCAACAGTATCGACGCACTGATCCAGAGCAATGACAAATACCACGCTACCGTATACCTGAACAAATTCGCCCGGCTCATCCGCAATATCCTCGACAGCTCCAAACAGAATACCATCACGCTCGCCAAAGACCTGGAAACATTGAAGCTGTATATCGAGTTGGAACAACTGCGCAACGAAAACAAATTCAAGGTGGAGATCAATGCAGATGACAGTTTGTTGCAGGATGATTATAAAGTGCCACCGCTCATAGTTCAACCCTATATCGAAAATGCCATCCTGCATGGATTACGCAGCAGGCCGGGGCATGATGGGAAACTATCGGTGAATATCTCGAAGGAAGAAGACCATATCGAATACATCATTGAAGACAATGGCGTGGGAAGGCAGGCGGGAAAGAATGGTACGCGGCACGACAATGCCTCCTATGGAATGGACATGACCCGTGATCGAGTAAAACTGTTCAACAAAGAATCCGACGCCTCGGTAGTGATCACCGATCTTATTCTTGATAACAAACCGGCCGGCACCCGGGTGCAGGTGCTTTTAAAAATTCAATAATGCTGAACGCTATCATCATCGACGACGAAATGAAAGGACGGATCGCCCTCAAACAAAAATTGCAGGACTACTGTCCTGAAGTACAGGTCATGGGCGAAGCCGCCGATGGAATGGAAGGATTGAAGCTGATCGAAAAAAATCAGCCTGATATCGTTTTCCTGGATATCGAGATGCCCAGGCTCGATGGCTTCGAGATGTTGCACCGCCTGCCCTCCAAGAACTTCCATCTCATCTTCACTACGGCTTACGATCAATATGCCATCAAGGCCATCAAATTTGCCGCCTTCGATTATCTCCTGAAGCCGGTGGATATCGAAGAGCTCAAAGCGGCCGTACAAAGGATCCGGCGTGAAGGGCCTCCTCATACCGTCAACAAGCTGGAAGTGCTGGAGCATCATCTCCACGGGAAAAATATCCTCAACAAGATCGCGGTACCTACGCTCGACGGTCTGCTCTTCTTCAATATCAATGATATCATCCATCTCGAAGCGCAGAGCAACTATACGGCCATTTATTTTATCAACCATCCCAGGCTCATCGCCAGCAGGACCCTGAAAGAATTCGAAGAGCTGCTGCCGCAGGATACTTTTTTCAGGCCGCACCATTCGCATATCATCAACCTGCATTACCTAAAACGGTATATCAAAGGCGATGGCGGGCAGATCGAAATGCAGAACGGCAATTTCGTGGATGTGGCGCGAAGGAAAAAAGAGGAGTTCCTGCAGCGGATCGGATACTAAGGGGATAAAGTGAAAGCTCCTTATCTTTGCCCCCATGGAAAAAATGCTCAAAGATCTCTTCGCCCATCAGCAATACGATGAAAAGAATTTCTTCCTGATCGCCGGCCCCTGTGTAGTGGAAAGTGAGGAACTATTAATGGAAGTGGCCGATAAGGTGTCCACGATCTGCCGGAACCTGGGTATTCCCTATGTATTCAAATCTTCTTACCGCAAAGCCAATCGTACCAGCGCCTCCTCCTTTACCGGCCTGGGCGATGAAACGGCTATGAAACTTTTGAAGAAAACAGGGGAAAAATACAAGCTCCCGGTCACCTCCGATATTCATGCACATGAGGAAGCTGCGATCGCCGCACAATACATCGACATATTGCAGATCCCTGCTTTCCTTTGCCGGCAAACCGACCTGCTGGTAGCTGCTGCACAAACCGGCAGGATCGTGAATGTGAAGAAAGGACAGTTCGTGAGCGGTCCATCCATGAAATTTGCCGCCGAAAAGATCCGCAAGGCAGGTAATGAGAAAGTGATCCTTACGGAAAGAGGGAATACATTCGGGTACCAGGACCTCGTGGTGGACTATCGCAATATTCCCTGGATGAAGGAACACCAGGTGCCTGTAGTGATGGATTGCACACATAGCCTTCAACAGCCCAATCAGACCAGTGGCGTTACCGGTGGCAATCCCCAACTGATCGGCACTATCGCCAAAGCGGCCATTGCAACAGGGGCCGATGGATTATTCATCGAAACCCATCCCAACCCGGCCGTAGCCCTGAGCGATGGGGCCAATATGCTGAAACTCGATCTGCTGGAGCCTTTGCTGGCGCAACTGGTGAAGCTGCGCAAGGCTGTGGTCTAGGATATAATCACCAAAGCATAAAAAAAATCAGCGTTACTTTTCGTGACGCTGATTTTTTTATGCTGATCTTTCTCATTTATTTCTTCACCAGTCTTACCGTATCGATCTTTGTTACCATTCCGGTATTCACAAGCACTCCTGTTTTCAACTGCGATTGATAAGTTGTATCGAGCGGGCTGTAAGCAACCGAATAACTCCCTGCATTCAGGCCCCTGATAAGATAACCGCCATTGGCCCCGGTTACAGTCCCTGCGAGCGTATCGCTGCCCTGGATGGCGAAAACAGCGGTCCTCACCGAATCGGGTAGCACCACTCCGGTAACACTTCCGCCTGCGGCCTGTAACACTGTGCGGATGACGGGCTTGAGTATGTATTTATTATTACCTGTTTTCACGATGGAGCGGGCCGCATCGAAATCGAGCAGCAGGGTATAAAGAATACCTCCGGTAACATCCTGGTGGATATTCAGCTTGAGGCCACTTTGTTGCGCACTGGGCGTTTCAAGTGGAATGGTCACTCCGTCTACCACTACTGAATTATTAGGCCCAAGTACGAGGCGCATTTGTTGAAGGCGGCCGGCAGGGATATCTGCATTGACCAGTAGCGTGTCCTTATCATTTACGAGATTGAGCAGGTTGTAAACGCCCTGGTGTACACCGGGCAGGCTTTGCCAGCCATTGTTATCATCACTGGTGACATTGATCTGAACATCGCGGATATCGATGTTCACGGCATCATAGCTACCAGGGGCATCCGTTAAACGCACCTGGAGCGACGCATTCTGAGACATAACGCCGTTATTATGCGTACATGCCGCGAAGATCAGCGAGCATAGCAGGAGGATATAACCTGCTGAAAACAAGTGTTTTTTCATAAAGTGGATGTTTTAAATAATAAAGGTTGCAGAGGTTAGACAAGAATTGTTCCAAAAAGATTAATACTGTTAAATTAAAAAAGCTCCTTAAAGGAGCTTTTTTAAATATCGTTTTCAAAGGTATTACCGTCCAGAAAGAGGTGGTAACAGATAGCGGGCTTTTCATAAGTGTTCCTGGATCAAAAACGGGACTTCCTTTTCTAATCCACATCGCTCGCGTTCACGATACAAAATTATGCCGCAATAACCGATTGGGCTATCTGTTGTAGTCAAAACTCTACCTGCAAAGTATATTTAACGATTAAAAGAATTTTAATCCGATGCTATTGATCTGATAATAACTGGCTTGGCAAAACGCCGAACTCTTTTTTGAAAGCAATGGTGAAATTGCTGAGATTGGAATAGCCAAGCTCCATGGCCACTTCTTTCACGGAGAATTTTCCCGTGAGCAATTTATCCTGTGCAGCCTGCATGCGGGCTTTCTGATAATACTCGTAGATCGGATATCCATACATGATCTTGAAATCTTTTTTCAGCTTCGATTCACTGATGGAGACCATTTTGGCGAGCTGCTGAATAGAAGGGGGCGACTGGTAGATATCTTTCGTAAGAATGGACTCGATCTGCATCACGCGGTTGATATCATCAGGCGATAAGGGCACCCGAAAGGAAGGGTTATGCATCTTCTCATACATGTGCGTGAAAAACCTTTCGATCATCAGCATGATCCTGTTCTGGATGATGGTTAAACGCAGCGGATTATCGGCAGTCACTTCTGCAATGGCCTGCATCCATCGCTTGTATTTATTATCGAGCGGCTCGATATTGAGGTTTTCCGATTTCAATGAAATGTAGGTGGAGAGCACACTCTCGGCCGTAGTGATATCGAGGTATTTCGCCAGCCAGTCTTTGTTGAACAATACAGCGATGCCATTGAAAGTGGTGCCTTTGGTAGCAAGATAGCCCCAGTCGAACATCGTACTGGTAAGATAGGCGATCGACTTGACCGTATTATTTTCCTTCACCCTGTCCTCATCGATGGTGACCACCAGCGTACCGGGTATGATCAGCTCATCGAAGCGCAGCACGTAAAATTCTTCCTTGATCTTTTTACGGTGGATGAGCCAGTCTACCTCCATCACACAATTCATGATGCAGGCATGTAATCCATTGGGCAATCTGATGAATTGAAAACTGCCGTTGGCAATGGCCGGGGGGAAATAAACGATGTCATCATGAACAGGCACCTCCATACGGCGCGCCAGTTCATGCAGCAATTGCTCATAATCCGTATATGTGTAATCGACCTGGAACAACCGGCAATTCTTTTTTACAAAATGGACTAACTATTGCAAATCAGAAGACCTTGACCACCACTCGTCGATGCGATGATTTCACATACCATGATCGCCTTCACGGATTATTGGTATTTCAGCGGATTCCGGCGCACAGAAAGGATGTAACGTTTAATGTTGAGCCAAAAAGCGAGAATAAAGTAAACGATTAGGGGTGAACCCATCGTGAGAAAGGATATATATACAAACCAGGTGCGAATGCGGGATGTGGCAATACCCATTTTTTCGCCGATAGCAGTACAAACACCAAATGCCTGCCATTCGATAAATTGTCGCAAACGATTCACTGGAATACTGATTTGATTTATTAACTCCCGGAACATCTTCCTTATTGTTGGATTCACACCTCTAATTTATAAAATATAAACAAAATGTGTGAGCACTTGGTTATTTTGATAAGCCATTTTTTAGGTAAATTCGCAGCGCTTTCCTTAAATCTAAAATTGTAATCATGGTTTTTGATCTGGACTTAATTAAAAAATTGTACGCGGAACTGCCGGCTAAAACAGAAGCAGCGCGTAAGCTGGTTGGCAAGCCCCTTACATTAGCAGAAAAAATATTATATGCGCACTTGTTTGAGCCGGCGAAAAAAGCCTATGAACGTGGTAAAGATTATGTGGATTTCGCCCCGGACCGCGTTGCCATGCAGGACGCTACGGCCCAGATGGCACTCCTGCAGTTCATGACCTGCGGGCGCGACAAAGTGGCTGTTCCCTCCACCGTACACTGCGATCACCTGATCCAGGCCAAAACAGGAGCAGCAGAAGACCTTAAAACAGCCCTGAATGTAAATAAAGAAGTATACGATTTCCTGGCCTCCATCTCCAACAAATATGGTATCGGGTTCTGGAAACCAGGCGCCGGTATCATTCACCAGGTAGTACTGGAAAATTATGCCTTCCCCGGCGGTATGATGATCGGCACCGACTCCCATACCCCCAACGCGGGCGGATTGGGCATGGTAGCCATCGGTGTTGGCGGCGCAGATGCCGTAGACGTAATGGCCGGTCTGGCCTGGGAACTGAAAATGCCTAAACTGATCGGCGTGAAGCTCACCGGTAAAATGAGCGGCTGGACCTCTGCCAAGGACGTGATCCTGAGAGTGGCCGGCATCCTCACCGTAAAAGGAGGCACCGGCGCCATCGTGGAATATTTCGGAGAAGGGGCCGACAGCCTCAGCGCCACCGGTAAAGGCACCATTTGTAATATGGGCGCCGAGATCGGGGCCACCTGCTCCATCTTCGCCTACGACGAAAAAATGAGCGATTACCTGAAAGCCACCGGCCGCACAGAAGTGGCAGCCCTGGCCGATGGGGTCCGGGCCCATCTCCGCCCCGACGCAGAAGTATACGCCGATCCTGCAAAATATTATGACCAACTGATAGAGATCAACCTCAGTGAGCTGGAACCACATGTTAACGGCCCGTTCACCCCGGACCTGGCCTGGCCCATCAGCAAATTCGCTGAAGCCGTCAAGGCCAATAACTGGCCCGAACGCCTCGAAGTAGCCCTGATCGGTTCCTGCACCAACTCTTCTTACGAAGATATCAGCCGTTCCGCCTCCCTGGCCAAACAGGCGATCGATAAAAAATTGAAGGCCAAGGCAGAATTCACCATTACACCTGGCTCCGAACAGGTACGCTATACCATCGAGAAAGACGGGTTCCTCAAAACCTTCGACCAGATCGGCGGCATAGTGCTGGCCAATGCCTGCGGCCCCTGTATCGGTCAATGGGCACGCCATATCGACGATCCCAACCGCAAGAATTCCATCATTACCTCGTTCAACCGCAACTTCGCCAAGCGTAACGATGGACTGGCCTCCACCCACGCATTCGTGGCTTCTCCGGAGATCGTAACGGCCTTTGCCATCGCAGGCGATCTCACGTTCAACCCGCTCAAGGATAAACTGAAAAACGAAGAAGGCAAGGAAGTAATGCTGGATGAACCTACCGGTGTGGAACTGCCCCCTAAAGGCTTTTCCGTGGAAGATCCCGGTTACCAGGCCCCTGCCAAAGACGGTAGCGGCGTTCAGGTGATCGTGAACCCCGAATCACAGCGCCTCCAACTGCTGGAACCGTTCGCAGCCTGGGAAGGCACAGACCTGAAAGGTCTCAAACTACTGATCAAAGCCAAAGGAAAATGTACTACCGATCATATCTCCATGGCCGGCCCCTGGTTGAAGTTCCGCGGTCACCTCGATAATATCAGCAATAATATGCTCATCGGCGCCGTGAATTTTTTCAATGAGAAGACCGACAATGTGAAGAATGAGCTCACCGGCGAATACGGTCCGGTGCCCGCCACACAGCGTGCTTACAAAGCAGCCGGCATCGGCACGATCGTGGTTGGTGACGAGAATTATGGCGAAGGCAGCAGCCGCGAACATGCAGCTATGGAACCCCGCCATCTCGGCGTACGCGCCATCGTGGTACGCAGCTTTGCGCGGATCCATGAGACCAACCTGAAAAAACAAGGCATGCTGGCGCTCACTTTCGCCAATAAGGAAGACTACGACAAGATCCAGGAAGACGATACCTTCGATATTACCGGCCTTACCAGCTTCGCTCCCGGTAAACCGTTAAAGATGGTGCTGAACCATAAAGACGGAAGCAAAGAAGAGATCACACTTAACCATACCTACAACGACCAGCAGATCCAATGGTTCAAAGCAGGCGGTGCGCTGAATGTGATACGCACGCAGTTTGCGAAGAAGTAGTAAACACACTATCTTACCATAAAAGCGGCCCGACTTTCTGGCCGCTTTTTTTGTTACTTTAGCATGATTAAACAGTACCATTAAATATGGAGAGGCTTACCATTGAAAATTTTGGACCGATCAAAAAGGCGGAAATAGATCTGAAGAAGATAAACGTATTTATTGGTCCACAGGGAAGTGGAAAGAGTACAATTGCAAAGATCATCAGTGCTTTAAGGAGTTATCATAGTTGGAGTTCGGAAGAATGGTTTTTTTCTGATATGACAACAAAACTCCAGGAAGACTACAATCTCAGGAGTTTCTTTAACAAGAACACAAAGATTCGTATAAAGACTGAAGGGGTCGAAATCAATATCAGTGGTGAAAGCCCTTTATTATCCATCTTAAACGAACCTCTTGGATTCTATGGTGCGCCTGAATCAATTTATGTTCCGGCAGAAAGAACGTTGGTACCTCTTATTGCAGAAAGCTCATTTCTATTTATCAGAGAAAAGACACCGATTGCCAAATACATAACCGATTTTGGTATTTTATTTCAGAAAGCCCGAACTCAGATAAAATCAAGAAAATTTGACTTCCTTGGTGATTTAGCCTACAGTTTTGAAGACAACGCAGATTTAATTAGATTGAAAGATGGCAAGGTATTGAATCTAAAAGAAAGTTCAAATGGAATACAGACAATAGTTCCTCTTCTTCTTACGATCGATTCAATAACTTCTGTCAGAAAAAATGAAGGAAGAAAAATTGCCATTTCGATCGAGGAACCCGAATTATCCCTATTTCCTGTTACACAAAACAACCTTCTCAAGTTCATAATTGAAAAACTTCATCCACTGAATTATTCTTTAACTATTACAACCCATAGTCCATATACGCTTACAACACTTAACAACCTGATCTACGCTTTTCAGGTCGGTAAGGCTAACAATGAGGTTCAAAACATCGTCCCGGAACATCTTTGGCTTGATCCAGATGATCTTGGGGCCTGGTTTGTAGAAAATGGAACTGTACGTTCAATTATCGATGAAGAAAATCAGCAAATTCAAGCAGAAGAAATTGATAAAATCTCTGAGACACTGAATCAGGAATATGATCAGATCATGGATATTAAATTCAAGCAGAAAAATTAGTTATGGCTTTAGGAGGGGTGTGCCTTCATTATGAGGGAAATAAAAAAGATTGTCCGGTTTCACAGAATGGGAGGATATATCGTCTTCTAAATCCTAACGCTTTACTCATAAAAGTATATACTGTAGATCCTTGCCTTATACCCAATATAACACAACAAAAATGTGACTACCTGTATGTCATTAATATACCATTTGCAAATGCCCAAGGCCAAAAGAACAGCGCTTATTTTATTGAATTAAAGGGGAGGAATCTGACAGATGCCATTAAACAATTGATCAATTCTATTCAAATACTCCATAAGTCATTACCCCAAAAATGCATTATTCATGCAAGAATTGTTGGGAAAAGAGTAACTCCTGACATAAAATCAAGAAGAGTACACCTTGACGAACTTGTTAAAAAATTTGGGGGAACCCTTATAATAAAATCAGATCTGGAATATAAAGAAACGCTACCATTATAGGGTAGCTTCCTCTATTAACGGAATTTATTCCAATAGTCCACTAAGTATCAACCTGTTTACAAAAAGATTAATAGTTTCTACTCTCCCCTTCCCGTAGTTCTACGTTCCCCTTTCCTCCTGCAACTTAGTAGCTTGCTGATGCTTTTCAGTGCTGTTAATCATTAAACCAAACTTTTCCATCCGACCGGAATCTGGTTTTTCCGGAATGCGATCGAATCTGGGTGGGAGCCGATCGCCGGGTGGTTTTTCGGTGTACAGGCCTTGAGGGTCGTCGTCCGTTGCAAAGGATGAGCAGATCTTCAAGGTTTTGTTTTTTGTAAATTTGTAGCTTATCCAACCGGAACATGAACGCCTATACCGCCACCTATCATACCATTTCACAACAGTATTACCAGGCTACGCTCATCTTCTCATCGGTAACCCTCACCATTCGGTATAAGGATGAGCATAACGATACCCTCGAAGTACACTGGTTGGGAAAAAATATCATCTCCCTGGAAGAAAGGCCTTCGGATGCAGAGCTGCAATACAGGTATGATGATGGGACCATGGAAAGACTGATCATCCGCGACCCCGTCACCATCGGGGCCATCAAAAAAAGTTTTCGTCATTATGCCTTTGCCGGGTCGAAGGGGGTGAGAATATTCGGTTCCGTGACCAGCAGGATACTGATCGTTTCCGGCGCCATGCTGGCCATCGTGCTGGCAGCTTATCTGTGGTTCGTCCCCTGGCTGGGTGAGCGGGTGGCCATGAGCTTTTCCAAAGATCATGAGATCAGCATGGGAGAACAGATGTACAGATCGGTCATGAGCAATTACAAAACCGACCAGCGGAAAACCAAACTGCTCAATGAATTCTATCAGCAATTGAATTACCAGGTCGGCTATCCTGTACAGATAACCGTAGTCAGCTCGAATGAGGTGAACGCATTCGCCATACCGGGCGGACATATCGTGGTGTACGATGCCATCCTCAGTAATATGAAAACACCCGAAGAACTGGCTGCCCTGCTTGGCCATGAAAGCTCTCATATCGCCCTCCGTCATTCACTGCGCAATATGTTCCGCAGTGTTGCCAGGAAGATGTTCCTTTCACTCGTAGTAGGCAGTGAATCGGGCATCGCATCCGTACTGATCGACAATGCAGATAACCTGAAGGGATTGCAATATTCCCGTTCACTGGAAACGGAAGCGGATGATAACGGGATGCACCTGATGGCTGCGAACCAGATCGATCCACAGGGAATGCTTCGCCTGATGGACCTGTTGCAACAGGAAAGCGGTAACGTTCAGCAGGCCAATTTCCTCAGCACGCACCCGGTATTCGACAGGCGGATCGACAATATCCGCCAACAACTTAAAAAATATCCGGCCATTACTACCGGCAATTCACAGTTGAAAAATATCTTTCACGAAATCTATGAAAACAGCCCTTCCTCTTCCGGAGGATGGTAATCTTTAAGCAAACACTATGGCGCCTTTTCTTATACTCCTGTTGATCGTTGTGGTTTCCGTCATCATCTGGAAATGGAAACCCAAACCGAAAATGCCTGTTTTTGTGCTTACCGATCAGCACCGCACCATACTCCGGGAACAGGTGAGGTTTTATCAGCATCTCGACGAGCCGGGCAGATGGCGTTTTGAACAAAGAGTGGCTGCCTTCCTGAGCGCCGTACGCATAGCAGGCATCGGAACGGCCATCGATGATACCGACAGGATCTTCGTGGCTGCCAGCGCTGTGATCCCCATTTTCGGTTTTCCCGACTGGCAGTACAACAATCTCACCGATGTATTGATCTACCCCGATACTTTCAATGAATCCTTTCAATTCGAAGGGAAAGACCGCAATATCCTCGGTATGGTAGGCAGCGGCTATATGAACGGTAAGATGCTCCTCTCACAACGGGCATTGCGAGAGGGCTTCCAGGTGAACAATGATAAATCGAACACGGCTATCCACGAATTCGTTCACCTGCTGGATAAGGCAGATGGCGCTGTGGACGGGATACCCGAATACCTGCTGGCCCATCAGTACACCATTCCCTGGATCAGCCTGATGCAGCAACAGATCGATGAGATCCGGGCGAATCACTCCGATATCAATCCTTATGGCGCCTCCGACAAAAGCGAATTTTTTGCCGTGGCCGCTGAATATTTTTTCGAGAGGCCGGAACTGTTGAAGGAAAAACATCCGGAATTATACAGCATGCTGGAAAAGATCTTCCATCAATCTCCCGCATCGCCACCGCATTAGTGTAAGATCTCCGCTACTGCTTTTTTGATATTGTCCGCGATCTTCCGGGTGGGCAGGTCATTGGCATCATCGCCGAATGGATCTTCGATCTCTTCAGCGATCAGTTCGAGACTGGCCAGCACATAAAAAACAAATGCCACCACGGGAATAGAAAGGTACCCCAGGCTGAACACGAAGCTCAGCGGAAGGGTCATCACATAAAAGAAAATGAATTTCTTGAGGAATACGCTATAGGAAAAAGGGATAGGTGTGTTCTTGATCCTTTCACATGCGCCGCATACATCGGTGAAAGATTGCAGCTCAGCATTCAAAACGATCAGTTGATCGCCTTTTATGATACCCTCCTCATACAACCGGTTCACACGCTGCATCAGCAGGGTGGCGATCTGGTTGGGCAGGTGTTTGTTCGTATCGAGATTGCCCCATTCCGGGTGCTCCTGTTCATCCAGCGCCAGCCTCGTTTGCTCCGAGCCCAGGTGCCGCGAGAGGACAGCCGCATACATCCCGATCAGGCGACGGAAGTATTTTCGGTTGTTCTCATCCGTGGGCGGCAGCATGGCCTGCAGCTTGATGGCCAGGTTACGGCTGTTGTTGACCAGGCTACCCCAAAGCTTACGTCCTTCCCACCAGCGGTCGTACGCTGTATTGGTGCGGAATACGAGCAGCATGGAGATCACGAAACTGAGGAGGGTATTCATCATCGAGATATTCTTCAGGTGATTACCCTCCCCCAGTTTGAAAATTTCAAGTTCGAGATAGGCGATCAATGCGCAGTAGACGCAGATGGCCAGGATCAGCGGAAAAAGTTTACGGAGCGTGTCCGCCTTGTGAAAGCGGAACACAAAAGTGAACCAGTCTTTAGGATTGTATGTGATCATGCCTGCAAAAATAATGATCCTACCCTTTCTCTGCCGGCACTGATTCCATAACTGGTTTAATATTCTGGTTTACCCTGAAAATATTTTTCGGATCGTATTTTCCCTTGATAGCGGCCAGCCTTTCATAATTATCCCGGTAAGTAGCCTGGACCCGCTCGCTGCCTTCATCCATCATAAAATTCACATAGGCGCCACCGGCCGACCAGGGATGCAGTGCGGCCCAATAGTCTTTACACCACTGGCTGATGATACCCGCATTGGCAGGATCAGGATCTATGCCAACGATCACCTGTGCCCAGTTGGATTCACGATAGCTCCAGGCCGTTTCATTCCTACCTACTCTTCCGGCTTTTCCGTTGACGGGATAGATGTGCATGGTGGATAACATGGTAGGCAGGGCCGCTCCGAATTTCAGGTGCTGCTCGATGGCTTCGTCGGGGATCTCGTTGAAATAGTCCGCACGCCAGTACCACTGCAGGCCCGAAGGTAGTAACGGATCAAAGAGGCTTTGGAGGACCGGATGCGGCAGAGGGCCTGTAAGATCGAGCGCCGGAGGGAATTGTTTTCGAATGGGCTCAAACACAGATTCGGCTTTGTCTAACGGTCCTGCATAAGCCCAGACAATGCCACACATTTTTTTCAGGTGCAGGTGCTCCGGGAACGGAGGGCCTGGAGGCACTACCAGGAAAGCAAAAAATCCGTTCAGTTCATCGGGGGCTTCATTAATGAATTGGCGATACCATTTAAGGATCTCCGCTGCACGGTCTTGTTCCCAAAGCATAGGACCACCATATATCAGGCTCACATCATGGCATTGGAAGGTGAAAGAGGTAACAATCCCGAAATTGCCACCGCCACCGCGGAGGGCCCAGAACAGATCTGGATGCTCATCGGCGCTGACATGCACCAGTTCGCCGTTGGCCAGTACTACATCAGCAGCCAGCAGGTTGTCGATGGTAAGGCCATATTTCCGGGTGAGATACCCGAGGCCACCACCTAACGTCAATCCACCAACGCCGGTGGAAGAAATAATACCGCTCGGTGTTGCCAGGCCATGTTCATGTGTGGCTTTGTCTACATCAGCCCAGGTGCAGCCGCCGCCTACGATTACGATCTTTTTCTCCGGGTCTACCTTAACATGCCGGATGCCGGAGAGATCGATCACCAGTCCGCCATCGCAGATGCCCAGTCCACCCCCATTATGACCACCCCCCCGCACAGCGATCAACAGTCCCTGCTCCTTTCCGAAGCGCAGCGCTTCGATCACATCTGATTCATTGGTACATTGGGCAATGATAGCCGGATGGCGATCGATCATACCATTATAAACCTTACGGGCCGCATCATAAGCATCGTCGCCGGGTAAAATGATCTTTCCTTTGAATGATCCTTTTAATGATTGCACAGAAGATTCGGGAAGCATATAACCTCCTTTGTTTTTGAGTTAAAGAAATAAAATGCCGGCACGGCGGTGTTGCGGTGCGTCTCATCGGATAAATGGACGGGAAACAGAAAGGGGGCGATTAATCCTGGGTCGGAAGCATAGCCTGGGTGGGAAGAAAAGATGGAATGCCTATCTGAACGGCCTCAAAGGTAGATATGTTTTTTTTACAAGCGATACCACTAAGCGGTAAAATGCTGAATTATTTTCCCTGCTTCACTTTGAATATTTCGTTCAGCAGGCCATTCGCCGGTTGATCGAGTGTCAGTTCCCAGAACATGATCCCCTGAAGATGCCGGTCGATAGCATATTGTGTTTTCAGGCGGATGGAGCGGGGATCATCATAGGTGGCAAAATGCCGGAGCCCGCTATGGTAGCTGTAAGGCGCCTGGGCAGTAGGGTCCCAAAATGCCCGATAGCCATCGGCCTCCCTGAAGGAGCGTAAGAAATCTTTGTATGGCACGAAGCTTTTGAACTTTGCCGGGCGGTTAAGGCCATTATCGACGCTGTCGGCGTTTTCAAATACGCGGGCATAGAAGGCAGCGCCGATCACCATTTTGTTACGGGGAACGCCCACAGAATCGAGGTACCGGATGGCATGGTCGGTCGATTCCAACTGGAATGGTGTCGAATAAAGCGGTGTATGATGGCCTGTGAGCCGGCTGTATCCATTGATGAGGTCGTAGGTCATGATATTGACCCTGTTCAGCAGCGGCATTACCGATCTCCATTCGATAGCTTCCTGCAGGAATCTGGTGAAACCGCCTGCTGCAAAACTGATCTCCTGTTCTTCTCCCAATATGGTCCGCAAGGTTTTGACAAGGGCCGTAAAATTTGGTTTGTCTTCCGGTCCGAACCGGTGACCGGGGTAACCTTCAATGGCCGGGTATTCCCAGTCGAGGTCGATACCATCGGCCCCGAAAGAAGCGCTCATCTCTCTTACAGAAACGGCGAAGGATTCCCGCCCCTTTTGCGTGGAAAAAGTTTCTGAACAATCTTTACAGCCACCCCATCCGCCGAGCGACAATAATATTTTAAGGCCCGGATATTTCTTTTTCAAGGATACCAGCTTGTGGATGGTCTTGTCGGCAGCCGGTCCGGCCGTTACCAGCTTACCATCTTTCAGGTAACAGAAACTATAGATGATATGGGTGAGCTGTTCCACCGGGTATTCATCGATCGCCTTTTCATTGCCGGAGTAATAGGCAATGACCACCAGTTCATTCTTCCCCGACTTATTAATGGGTGTAGTCTGGGATTTGCCCGTAATCCACACGAGGCAGCATATTATGAACGGAATGAATGCGTGTTTCATGCTTCTGCTTTTGTACTATACAGGTGCCTGCCGCATCGAAAATGTAATCAGTTTCGTTTGATCGGGGCTTAGTACCATGCCCGATAGTTTTGATCAGCCCTTATGATGAAGATAATTAAATAAACCTGATATTTGGCACCATAAAAACTCATTAATACAACCATGAGCCGTATTATCCGGGGCATCCTGATCAGCAGCATCCTCTTTCAGCTTTTTGCCTGCAGCGGCACTAAAAAAGTTACCATTGCCCCGGAGCCTGAAGGCCGCAGCCTGCCAGCACTTCCGGTGTCGCAGATCAATATCCCCATCAAAGTGTACATGCGGCCGCTACTGGCCATGATGGACTCTTCCACGGCCAAAGAATTCACCAGTGAAAAATGGCCCGACTACCTGCAGGCCTCCTGCGATTTCCGGTATAAGTACCGCTTTCTTCGTTCACCCTTCACGTTTACCTGTGTGAACAATACCGTGAATATCAGTTTTCGTGGCAATTACCAGATCGCGGGCAGCCGCTGCGTATGCGCTTTCAATAAGCAGGTGTCGCCCTGGGTGAGCGGCAGTTGCGGTTTCGGCAGCGAGCCGTTACGCCGGGTTGATATCAACATCAGCTCGCTTGTGAACCTGCTGCCCAATCACCAGGTGCTCACTACCACCCGCCTCGATAAGCTCAATGCACTCGATAAATGCCAGGTGACCCTGATGCAAAATGATATGACGGCCGAAGTGCTCGACAGTATCAAAGCATCCGTGGAAACCTATTGCGCCACGTTCGACAATTTCGTGCAAAGCCTCAACAACAATCCCTTCCTCCGGGAGTGGCGCAGTGGCGGCAGCCGCGTGATGCCTATCAGCCGGTACGGTTTCCTCAATCTCAATCCAACCATGCTGCGGGTAAGCAAGTTCAACGCTTCCAAAGACACATTGTATTTTTCCGTGGGCTTCAGCGGCAGTCCTCAATTTTCGTCAGACAGCCAGCGGCTGGTCACCAATGCCGCTTTGCCACCGATCAACACGGCCGACAACAATGGCAATATCAGTACCTATCTCAATGCCGTTTACGAATACAAATTCTTCAACCGCTTATTGAACGACAGTCTCCGGAACAAACCATTCGAAGCCGATGGAAGGACCTTCGTGATCAAAGACGTGCATGTAAGCGGCACCAATGAAGGAAAGATACTGGTGGATATGTCCTTTACCGGCAACCGCACGGGTGTATTGCATATCAGTGGCACACCGCAGCTCGATACGGCCCGGCAGGTGTTGTCGATGCCCGATATCAGCGTTTCGATCGATACCAAAGACATCCTCGTGAACATCCTGAAAGGCATGATCCGCAAAAAGCTGGTCAAACAACTGCAGGACCAGTCGGTGCTCGACCTGGCCGCACTCATTCAAAAGAACAAAGCTGCCATAGAGGCCCGGCTCAACCAGCCGGTAACGCCCTGGATGAGCAGCAGCGGCAGCGTACAGGAGGTCCGCCTGCTGGGCCTATTGCCCCAGAAAGATCATATCCAGGTACAGGCCTATATCAAAGCATCCCTCGTACTGACCGGGCATCCCACTCCTAACCTGCTGGGAATGAAATAAGAACAGCCAATCAAAAAAATATGGCCCAGGCAACCTGGGAAATCCCTTTCCCGTATCTACGGGTGAGCTCGAAATAACGTATATTATATTGAGGATATACGATAATAGCAAAGCAAACCAAACCACTCTTGCTGACAGATAACCCAAAGATCATGGCTTTGATTCATGGCTGCCGGCTTAATGACCGTACCAGCCAGAAAGAGCTCTATTACCTGCTCAGGGGCTTTGCTATGAAGATCTGCTACCGGTACACCAATGCACAGGAGGAATCGGAAGAGATCATGAATGAAGGGTTCGTCAAGTTGTACAAGAATATTCACCAATTCGATGAAAACAGGCAAGAGGATATATTGCTGTCATTAAAAGGTTGGTTCAAACGTATCCTGGTCAATACCTGTATCGACCACTATCGTAAAACGCAGTCGTCGGTCAATGGGCATGTGCTTAGCCACGAATCGGAAACGATAGCTGATCATAGTGAAACAGGACTGGACGTTCTCTCCTATAAAGAGATCATTGAAGCCATCCGTTTATTATCGCCGGGATATAGAGCGGTATTCAATTTGTTCGTCATAGAAGGATTAAGCCATGAGGAGATCTCCCAGAAGCTGGGCATCTCTGTGGGCGCCTCGAAATCCAACCTGTCGAAAGCCAGGGACAACCTACGAAAACTATTGTCTAATAAATCCCATTTTAACGTGTATGTCACCCCTCAATGACAAAGACCTTGACCGTATCAGCCGCGAAGCGGCCGATCAGTTCGATGTGGACCAGCGCCCATCGGGCTGGGAAGCGCTGGAATCGAGGCTGAATAAGGAACTGCCTCAGCAGGATGACAGAGACAGGAAACGCTTCCTGTTCTGGCTCCTGTTCATTGTGGTGCTTACCGGCGTCGGCCTCTATGGGCTGCTGGGGAATAACAGGAATGCATCTTCCAAATTCCAAAGCGAGATCACCGGAACAGCACCGGCCGGCAAGTCCACTCGAGACCAGGCATTGGGTAACGATCAGCAGCCAACCGCTACTGACCTTTCAACTGATCATTCACAAAAGAACAACCCACAACAGGATCAACCGGCAATGACCGATCAACAGGCAGGAGCAGGCAAGCTTTCCAACGTCGATGGCAGCGATCGCCGTGTGGTCCCTGCCAGTCAGGCGCCATCCTTCAACCCTGGAACAAAAAAGAGCAAAAAAGATATTGCGCCCGATTCCCGTAATATGACGCCCGATTTTCATAAAGGAGTGCCTGATTATGGGAATATAACGTTCTCGAATATACGAAAATTGAAAGAACCCGCTACCAGGAACGATCCTGCCGATAAAGATCTTACAGCAGCGTTGAATAACATGGATTCCTACCATATCCAACCACCTGCCTCACCAGCCATTACTCTTGCAGGGAAGTCCGCCCTCGCTTCCTCCATAGCAGCCATATCGGACAGTTCACGGTCCGGTCAACAGGAAAAACAAACTGCCAGGTCCAAAAAGCCCGGTGGCATTCCATTGGAGATGGGCATCCTCACAGGACCTGATTTCAGCAATGTACGGTTCAGCACTATGAGCAAACCCGGCCTCAACCTGGGATTGCAGGTAGGCTATCGCTTCTCGAATCGCCTGTCCGTGAACACCGGGATCATCTACACCAAAAAATATTATGCTTCGAAGGAAGAAGACTTCACCAAACGCGGCCGCCTTCGCTATTATGACCTCGACAATATCAACGGCAGTTGCTCCATGCTGGATATCCCCATCAACCTCCGCTATGATGTGAGCTATAATTCCAGGCGCCGCTATTTCGTGAGCGCAGGTGTATCTACCTACCTGATGAATCGCGAATATTATGAATATGATTATTATTACAACGGGAACTATGGAAAAGGCGAATGGGCCAACGATTCTCAATCCCGTTATTTATTCTCCATCATCAATCTCTCGGCCGGCTTCGAACGCACACTGAATAAGCATCTTAGCTTCCAGGTTGAGCCATATCTGAAACTGCCCATGAAAGGGATCGGGTACGGAAACTTGCAACTGAACAGTTATGGTATTAACTTTTCGCTCAAATACAGGCTGGCCGACAAAGCAACAACGGCCGGCAGGAAACCATAAATAATATCCTTATGCAAAAACCGGCTATCGTGCTCCGTAAATGGAGTATCGTGATCATCACGCTTGTACTGGTAACTTATGCGTGCAGTAAGGGTGGCGACAGCGGGGGTGGACAAACAGATCCCTGCGCAGGTGTCACCGTCAACGTAACCGGCAACATCACGGATGCCGATGCGGGTCAGTCGAACGGCAGTATTATTGCCAGCGCAACCGGCGGCTCAGGCTTTACCTTCAAACTGGGCAACGGTAATTTCCAATCTTCCGGCACATTCTCCAATCTTGCGAAAGGCAGCTATACCATCACCGCCAGGAATGCCAATGGCTGTAGCGGCAGCATCAGTTTCCAGGTGAATGAAAAGTCATCCTGCACAGGTACGCCAGGGCCTAAATTCACGGAAGTGAAAGCGCTGGTGCAAACCAGGTGCGCCATCAGCGGCTGCCACACAGGTGCTTCGCCGGCAGGTACGCTCAACCTTTCGGTCGATTGTAATATCGTGAACAATAAAAGCAATATCAATGTCCGCGCTGTAGTGATCGGCGATATGCCGCAATCCGGAGGGCCTTTATCGGCTGCGGAAAAGCAGAAGATCACGGATTGGATCAATGCGGGCGGAAGATTAACGGACTAGAAGCAGGAGGTCGGAAATCAGAAGTCGGAAGTACCTTCGACGAAGGGCTTTCAAATAATTTCGCACCCTCCGACTTCAGACTTCAGACCTCCGATTTCATTTAGCTTCAAACCACAAAGGCTTCGTATCATTCCAGTTCCCATTGTAGTTGATGAAAAGCTCTTCACCGGCCCTGACAGGGCGAACGGTTTTGATGGTCATCGTTTCAGCATCGAAGTCCATTTCATATTCGCAGTTGGAAGAATAGGAATGATTATAGAGAGGAATATAACCCAGGGCCATGCAACATCGTTGCCCTCCCCATTCGAAGATATAATCATGAAGGAGGGTCTGATCGAGCAGCCGGCGGTCGGACTGGTCCATGACTATTACCGGGGAGATCTCGATGATGGTATCGGCGGTGAGGTCTTCCGAAGTGAAAACCCCGCGTCCCATCTCACTGGTAGGTGCAATAAATAGGAATGGTAAGATCATAATCGCCTGCAGAACAGCCCGAAATTATGTATTTATTATTTATTTCCATCGCAGGACATTAACGTGGAAATCCTTTCCCATATCTCTTTTCCCACTTCCCTTTTGTACATTTGAAGCATGAGCGCTGAGGTCGACATCGATAATTTGAAAGATCAATTCATTGACCTGGTCAGGCAGGAAGACGTACTCCAGATACGTGAATTCCTGAACGACCAGAACATCAGTGATGTGGCTGAGCTCATCTATGAGCTGCCGGAATATGCCAGCCAGATCATCGGCCACATGAGCATACACCGGGCCGCCAGCGTATTCAAGATCCTCGACCTGGCCGACCAGAAATCCATCATACAGGAACTGCCTCCCTTCAAAACGGCCGAGCTGCTCAATGAGCTTCCGGCCGACGACCGCACTGCCTTTCTCGAAGAACTTCATGGTGAAGTGGTGAAAGAGCTGGTAAAGCTGCTCGATCCCGAAGAGCGCAAAGTGACCCTCTCCCTCCTCGGTTATCCCGAAGGCAGCGTGGGAAGGCTGATGACGCCCGATTATATTGCAGTACAGGTGGACTGGACCGTACAGGAAGTGCTGGAACATATCCGCGAAGTGGGAAAAGACAGCGAGACCATCGACGTGATCTATGTGGTCAATGACAAAGGAGAATTCGTGGATGATATCCGTATCCGCGAGATCATCCTCGCAAGTCCCGATAAGAAAGTGGGCGAGATCATCGACAACAGGTATATCACCCTCAATGTGAACGATGACCAGGAAGTGGCCAACCAGACCTTCAAAATGAACAACCGCGTGGCCCTCCCGGTGGTGGACGACAAAAATATCCTGCTCGGGATCGTGACCATCGACGATGTGCTCTGGGTAGCCAGTGAAGAATTCAGTGAAGACATGCAGAAATTCGGTGGTACCGAAGCCCTGAATGAGCCTTATCTTGAAATACCCATCGTAAAACTTTTCAAAAAAAGAGTGGTATGGCTGGTGGTATTGTTCCTCGGCGAAATGCTCACCGCTACCGCCATGGGTTATTTTGAAGATGAGATCGCCAAAGCCGTTGTGCTGGCCCTCTTCGTGCCACTCATCATCTCCAGCGGCGGCAACAGCGGCTCGCAGGCTTCCACACTGATCATCCAGGCGATGGCTGTGGGAGAGATCACCATCGTCGACTGGTGGCGCGTGCTGCGAAGGGAGATCATCTCCGGATTGCTGCTGGGCGCTGTACTGGGACTGATCGGTTTCTTCCGCGTTATCTTCTGGAATTCCATCTTCCATACCTATGGTGACCATGGCCTGCTGATCGGGATCACCGTCGGGTTCTCCCTGCTGGGCGTAGTGCTCTGGGGCACCATCTCCGGTTCCATGTTGCCGATCGTACTCAAAAAACTGGGCGCCGACCCCGCCACTTCTTCTGCACCCTTTGTCGCCACGCTGGTGGATGTAACGGGGCTTATCATATATTTTTCCATGGCCTATATCATTCTAAGCGGTATTTTGCTGTAATGCCATTTACCGGCACATATCATAATTCAACTTCAATGAAACATCCTATTTTCATCCTGGCATTGCTGTTTACTACAACAGCCTTTGGCCAGTCTGCCCCCGGCACACTCACCGTAGAAAAGATCATGCGTGATCCCAAATGGATAGGCGCCTCCCCTTCCAATCCATACTGGAGCGCCGACGGAAAATTCCTTTTCTTCAACTGGAACCCCGAAAAAGCCCTGTCGGATTCCCTGTATTTTATCACCCCCGCTTCCCTGGCCCCGCAAAAAACGACCATCGGGCAGAGAAGAAGCACTATCGGGCACAATAGCGTGCGCTACAATTCTACCCGCACGGCCTATGTCTATGCCAGCCAGGGCGACCTTTTCCTCACAGATGTGAAAACCGGTTCCACACGCCGCATTACCCAAACCATCGAAACTGAATCAAACCCCCAGTTCTCTTTCCATGATAACCGGGTGGTATACATGCGCAACAATAATCTTTATGCCTGGGATATCAATACCGGTTTTACCACGCAGCTAACAAATTTTCAAACTTCGGCTGCTCCTACCCGTGGTATTCGGTTTACAGAAAAAAGCAACCCGCAGGAAAAATGGCTGCAGGCAGAATCGCTGGAGAACTCACTCGTGCTGCAGAGCCGTAAAACAAAAAAAGACCTGGGCGATTCTATCACCAATGCCTGGCCCAAGGAAAAAACATTGCGGGTGATCCCTACGGACGACAAAATGCTTGCCGGTGTACAGATCAGTTCCGACGGGCGTTTTATCACCTATCGACTCATCAGGGCTGCCGCCGGGGTAAAAAACACCATCGTTCCAAACTATGTGACCGAATCAGGGTTCACAGAAGATATTCCGGGCCGCTCCAATGTAGGCGCTCCACAGAGCATACAGGAGTTTTTCCTCTTCGATACCATGAAGGATACGGTCTATGCCATCAAAACGGATTCGATACCAGGCATCCGCGAGCTGCCTGCCTACCTGAAGGATTATCCTGCCGTATGGAATGAAAAAAGCAAGCAGCCGCCGCTGAGGGCCGTCACCTTTCAATTGGTAAGCTGGGCGCCCGGTGGTGATCATGCAGTGCTGGAAGTCCATTCGCAGGACAACAAGGATAGGTGGCTGCTGCTGCTCGATGGCGCTACCGGCAAATATTCCCTGCTCGACCGCCAGCATGATGAAGCCTGGATCGGAGGCCCCGGCACCAGCGGGTTCGGCGATTCCAATACCGGCTGGATCGACGCAACGAATTTCTGGTTCCAGTCGGAGGTTACCGGTTACTCCCATCTCTACAGCATCAACGTACTCACCAAAGCGCGCAAAACCCTTACCAGCGGGCAATACGAAGTGCAGCATGCCGATCTTTCAAAAGACAAAAAATATTTCTACCTCATCACCAATGAAGTGCATCCGGGCGAGCAGCAATTCTATCGGTTGCCCGTTAACGGTGGTAAAGCAGACCGCATCACCACCATGACCGGGGCCAACCAGGTGACCGTTTCGCCCGATGAAAAATGGATCGCCATCCTTTACTCGTACAGCAACAAACCCTGGGAACTCTACCTGCAGGAGAACAAACCCGGTGGAAAAATACAACAGGTGACCACGATGGCGCAAACCGAAGAATTCAAAGCCTACCCCTGGAGAGACCCGGAGCTCATCACTTTCACCGCCCGCGACGGGGCACAGGTCTATGCCAGGCTCTACCGTCCTGCCCAACCACATGCTTCCAAACCTGCCGTTATTTTTGTGCATGGCGCCGGCTACCTGCAGAATGCCCACAAATGGTGGAGCCTTTATTTCCGGGAGTACATGTTCCACAACCTGCTTGCCGATAATGGTTATACGGTATTGGATATCGATTACCGGGGAAGTTCGGGCTATGGCCGCGACTGGCGGACGGGCATTTATCGCTACATGGGAGGCAAAGACCTGAGCGACCAGGTAGACGGGGCAAAAATCCTGGTGGAAAAATATGGCGTCGATCCGCAACATATCGGTCTCTATGGCGGGTCTTATGGCGGGTTCATCACCCTGATGGCCATGTTCACACAACCGGGCGTATTCCAGGCCGGCGCTGCATTGAGGTCTGTAACGGACTGGTCGCACTATAACCACGGCTATACTTCGAATATCCTCAACGAACCATTTACCGATAGCATTGCCTACTACAGAAGTTCGCCCATCAACTTTGCCGCCGGCCTCAAAGGTCATCTGCTCATGTGTCATGGCATGGTGGATGTGAATGTTCACTTCCAGGACATCGTACGCTTGTCGCAGAAGCTTATCGAATTGGGAAAAGACAACTGGGAACTGGCCGTTTATCCGGTCGAAGACCACGGGTTCGTGGAGCCTTCCAGTTGGACGGATGAATACAAACGGATCTTTAAACTTTTTGAAACATACCTGAAAAAGTAATTTTCAATAAATTGCGTGGCATGAGGCATGAAGTATGAGGTCGGAGGTCTGACTTCAGACCTCCGACCTCATACTTCATGCCTTCTCATTCATTAACAAGAAAAACCTACCAGATGTGTGGCATTGTAGCCTATATCGGCCCTAAGGAAGCATACCCTGTAGTACTGAAAGGATTGAAAAGACTGGAATACCGGGGATACGACAGTTCAGGCGTGGCATTGCTGAACAACGGACTGAAAGTTTACAAGAAAAAAGGTAAAGTGGCCGACCTAGAAGAAAGCCTGGTCGGAAAAGATGTACATGCCCATATCGGCATCGGCCATACCCGCTGGGCAACGCATGGAGAGCCCAGCGACCGCAACGCACACCCGCATACATCCTCCAACGGAAAAATGGCCATGATCCATAACGGGATCATCGAGAACTACAGCCAGCTCAAAAATGAGCTCCTGAAAAAAGGATATGTGTTCGAAAGCGATACCGACACGGAAGTATTGCTGAAATTCATTGAAGATATCCAGCTCAACAACGAATGCGGCCTGGAAGAAGCGGTGCGCATTGCCCTGAAACGGGTGGTGGGCGCTTATGTGATCGTGCTGATCGACCAGGACCATCCCGATACCCTCATCGCAGCACGCAAGGGAAGCCCCCTCGTGATCGGCATCGGCAAGGGCGAACATTTTCTCGCCTCAGATGCAACGCCCATCATCGAGTATACCAAGGAAGTGGTATATGTGAACGATTATGAGCTGGCTATCATCCGCCCCGGTGAGCTGGTCCTGAAAAACCTGGGCAATGAAAAGATAACGCCCTTCGTTCAAAAGCTCGACCTGGAACTGGCAGCCATCGAGAAAAGCGGCTATGACCATTTCATGCTCAAGGAAATATTCGAACAACCGCAAACCATCTTCGACTGCCTTCGCGGAAGGCTCGACGCCAATGCAGGCGCCATCACGATGGCCGGTGTCCAGAACAATATCGATCAGTTGAAGAATGCGTCCCGGATCATCATCGTTGCCTGTGGCACGAGCTGGCATGCGGGATTGCTGGCCGAATATATTTTCGAAGAGCTTTGTCGCATCCCGGTGGAAGTGGAATACGCATCGGAATTCAGGTACCGCAACCCGGTGGTGCACAAAGGGGATGTGATCATTGCCGTATCACAAAGCGGCGAAACGGCCGACACGCTGGTGGCCATAGAAAAAGCCAAGGAGCAGGGCGCCCTCATTTTCGGTGTTGTGAATGCAGTAGGCTCCTCCATCGCGCGCGTTTCCAACGCCGGCGCCTATACGCATGCCGGTCCTGAGATCGGTGTGGCCAGTACGAAGGCGTTCACTGCACAGTTGGTGGTGCTCACGCTGATCGCCCTGAAAGTGGCCCATGAAAAAAAGACCATCGATACCAGCCGCTTCATGCACCTGCTGAGTGAATTGCATGAGATACCGGAGAAAGTGGAGCTGACCCTTCGATCAGCTCCCAAGGTGAAGGCGCTGGCAGAAAAATACAGGGATGCCAGGGATTTCCTTTACCTGGGCCGCGGGTACAATTTCCCGATCGCGCTGGAAGGAGCATTGAAGCTGAAAGAAATATCCTATATCCATGCAGAGGGCTATCCCGCCGCAGAAATGAAACATGGGCCCATCGCCCTGGTAGATGAACACCTTCCCGTGGTATTCGTGGCCACCCGCGATTCTTACCACGAAAAGATCGTCAGCAATATCCAGGAGATCAAGGCCAGGAAAGGAAAAGTGATCGCCGTTATTTCGGAAGGTGATGAAAATATCAGCAGGATGGCAGATGATACCATCGAAGTGCCGGAAGCTGATGAACTGGTAGCACCGATCCTGAGCGTGGTCCCCCTGCAATTGCTGGCCTATTATATAGGCGTTGCCAAGGACCTCGATGTAGACAAACCGCGGAATCTTGCTAAAAGTGTAACTGTAGAATAGTTAGCAGTTTTCAGTTGGCAATTGGCAGTCAGGGAACTGCGTAACGAAATGAAATTTCCTTTATCAGGATACATGCAACTGCCAATTGCCAACTGAAAACTGCCAACTGCCCTCCGCTAACTGCAAACTTTCTATCATGAATCAAATCAAACGCAGCCCGCTTCAAACGCTGGGTTATCACTTCATTCCGGAAGCATACCTGCCGAAAGGAAAAGATGAGTATTACCTGCGCAACCAGCAGAACAGGAATGGTATCCACTACAGGCATCTCACAGCTTTCGAGATAGAGATGCTGGTGCGCAACCGCAATACTTCCGACGACTGGAACAAGCTGCTGGTATCGGACGCTTTTAATCCGGAATTGGTGCAGGACTGCAAATTCTACGGATTGGTACGGATCGGGAAGCTGGAGCCTTACTACCTCGAATTCCATAACCTCCGCCGTCCGGTGGGTCTTTATAACAGTACCATCATCAGTTGCGATTTCGGTGACAACGTGGTGGTCGACAATGTAAATTATATCTCACACTATATCATCGGCAATGATGTCATGCTGGTGAACGTGAACGAGATCGCCACCACCGACCATGCCAAATTCGGCAACGGTATCCTGAAGGAAGGGGAAAATGAAAATATCCGCATCTGGCTGGAAGTGTGCAATGAGAACGGAGGGAGAAGCATCATTCCATTCGATGGCATGTTGCCGGGAGATGCTTTCCTATGGACGAGGTTCCGTGATGATAAAACCCTTCAAAACAAATTCAGGGAGTTCACACAAAATAAATTCGATCAGAAAAGAGGGTATTATGGTGTCATCGGCGACCGCACCGTGATCAAGAACTGCCGCATCATCAAGGATGTGAACATCGGGTCAGACGCTTACCTGAAAGGCGCCAATAAGATCAAGAATGTGACCATCAACTCTTCGGCCCTGGCGAAATCACAGGTGGGAGAAGGATGCGAACTGGTAAATGGCATCATCGGTTATGGATGCAGGGTATTCTATGGTGTGAAAGCAGTGCGATTTTTCCTTGCCTCCCATTCCCAATTGAAATATGGCGCCCGTTTGATCAATTCCTACCTGGGCGATAACTCCACCATCTCCTGCTGCGAAGTGTTGAACTCACTGATCTTTCCTTCGCATGAACAACACCATAACAATTCCTTCCTCTGCGCTGCGCTGGTGCAGGGCCAAAGCAATATGGCAGCAGGCGCCACGATCGGATCGAACCATAATTCTCGCAGTCCGGATGGTGAACTGGTGGCCGGTCGCGGCTTCTGGCCCGGTCTCTGCGTAAGCCTCAAACACAATTCACGGTTCGCATCGTTCTGTATACTGGCCAAAGGCGATTATTCTTATGAACTGAATATACCTATTCCTTTTTCCCTGGTCAGCAATGATGTTACCAATAACCGGCTGGTGATCATGCCTGGCTATTGGTTCCTGTATAATATGTACGCGCTGGCCCGGAATTCCTGGAAATATGCCGACCGGGATAAACGGATCGGGAAAGGACAGGCCCTTGAATTCAATTTCCTGGCGCCCGATTCGGTCAATGAGATCATCGGTTCCCTCAAACTCTTCCGATACCTGACCGGCAAAGCCTGGCTGCAAAGGGAACAGCCCCGGAAAAAACATGACATGGATGAAATGATGGCGGCCGGAAAGAAACTGCTCGATGAACAAGACCCTGTTGTACAGGAACTGGAGATCCTTGCCGAAGGATTCGAGAACAATCCAAGGCCGGTGGTGCTCGTGAAAGTGCAGGCCGCTTACCGGCTGTTCAAAGAGCTGATCATCTTCTATGCCGTACAGCAGATGCTGGAAATGGTGAAAGAGAAAAAAATAAGAACGGTGGAAGAACTGAAAGCTGCCGTGCCTTCAAAACTGACCGTTACCGACTGGACCAATGTAGGAGGCCAGCTGATCCAGAACACGGAGATCGACAAGCTGATCAGGCAGGTCCATAGCGGCCGTATTAAAGGTTGGGATGGCGTTCATTCCTTCTATGTAAATCAAGCTGCCAGTTATACGCGCGAAAAATTCCTCCATGCTGCTGCTGCCCTGAAAGAAGTGCATGGGATTCATCTCAGGAATGCAGATGCTGGTACTATCTCCTCCCTGCTGGAACAAAGCCTCAGCATCAGGGAAGGGATGGTACGCGGGATCTATGAATCCAGGGCCAAGGACTATCGCAATCCTTTCCGCAAAATGGTGTACGAAACGAATGCTGCCATGAATGAAGTGATCGGAAAACTGGAGCAGAACAGTTTCATCAGGCAGGAAAAAGCAGCACTGGAAGAATATAAAAAGACCGTTCAGCAACTGATCAGGAAATGGTCGGGCAGGAGGTGAGTTAAGTTGACAGGTTAATAAGTTGATAAGTTGACAAGGAAGTCTCTGATGTTCGGAAACTTCCTTGTCAACTTATCAACTTATTAACCTGTCAACCTTTTAACCTGTCAACCTCATTTCTTGACGAACCGGATGGTAGCTGTACGCTTTCCGTTATCGAGATAGCCGGTCACCTGGTAGGCGCCTGCTGCCAGTGACGACAGGTTGAGCCATATATCCTGGCTACCGACTGCGATACCGGCGGCTTGTTGTTTCACGATCCGGCCATACATATCGGTGATGACTAAACGAATATTGGCCCTGTCGGAAGAGATGATATTCAGTTTCGCCTGACCGGTTACCAGGGTGGGCAGCATGGAAGTGATCAGGATGCCTTCTGCCCCGTTGACCACGGTTACGATCTTGCTGAGGGTAATTACCCCGGTCTTATCGATCATACGGAGGCGATAATAAGTAGTGCTGAGTGGCAGATCATTGTCCGTGAACTCATAATCCAATTGCAGGCCGGCGCCGGAGGTCGTGCCGATCTGACTGAAATGGGAACCATCCGTGGAGCGCAGTATTTCGAAATGGTCCGGGTTGCTGTTGGAAGTGATGCTCCAGTTGAGTTTGGCTGTATTGTTGTTCACTTTTTTAGCCGTGAATGACAACAGGTAGATCGGTAACGGTGAACCCGGCATGATACCGAAAGTGAATGGACTGAAAGAGGCTATGTCCTGCGAAAAAACATTCCCGCTCGTAGTATTGCCCGGTTGGATCGAACCACCGGTGGTCCCTTTTTCGCTAACCCAGTTTGTGCCGTTGAAACGGGCAACCACCAGTGCATCGGAGGCTTGTGCGCCCGGCACGGCAGAGGCCAGGTTGAGACGAACGGCTGCGCCCGAACCTGTTACCTGGCTTACGATCCAGTATTCCTGGTTCGAAACGCCCGTAAGGGGATTGAGCACTGTGAGGGTTGGATAAGCTGTATTGAAATATTCTGCCGTATAAGACCCTGCGCCGGCAACTGTTGGCCTTACTTCTACATAACGAAGCTTATTAGCCTTGCCGGTTGGAAAATAATAGACGCCATTACTGGAAGTGATCCGTTTTACCGGGCCGCTTACGAAGCCATTATCTGCGGGCGTGTTCACTACCGTTGCATCTGTTTCATTGGTGTTGTTGATGGTGAGCAGGTTGGTGCTGGTAGTAGTGAGGATACCACCGGCAGCAGAATTTTTCCAACTGATCTTTCCAACGGCCAGTGGGCTTGTCAGCGCAGCGCCGGCAGGTCCATTATTGAGCCGCAGGGTGATCATGTGGTTGGTATTATCGATCGTACCGGTATAGGCAGTGACATTCTGAGTGGATGTTCCATTCAGTTCTACCCCGAAGAGATCGATGGTGGTGCTGGTAGAAGCGTTGGAGCAGGCAAATGAACCACCGGTATAATTGAAATTGCCTTTTACTTTCAGGAAAGTTGGCTTGGTGAGATTGATGGGAGTTGGCGGTGTGGGAGGCGTAGGATTGTTTAATACCGGGCCGCGTAACTCGAAAGTGCCTCCGGATAGATTGAAATCACCGTTCACCTGGAGAGAATAATCCATATCACTTTGTGGCGCAGTGCTGCCTAATATCACATAAGCCCCATTGGTAACACTAAAATTCCCGTTCACAGTATAAACGATGGGAAAGCTACCGACATCGGTGCCCAGGCTCACTTTAAAACCATTGGTATTGAGGATCTGCAGGTTGCCTGCAACGAGGAGATTATTTGGAAGGTTCCAGCCCATATCATCATTGATACCGGGCGCATTCAGGACCAGGTTGCCTATTGAACCGGAGCCTGAGGGAACGTTGATATTGGGCAGAAAATTTGAGGAACCGGTAATACTGATCGTGGAATTGGGGTCCCAGGTCGCTCTGGGGCTGAAGGCTGCATCCCTGTCGAGCCAGAACAAGGAACCACTATTGAATTTAAGGTACGGGGCAGCGGCAAGTGTAGTAGCTGTAGGCCATGCCTGCGGACGTATAATAATGGTGCCATTCACATTGATACTGTTGCCCTGGCCGCTTGTACCAGGCAGGTTGAACGTAGGGCCATTGCCACCGGTAACAGTGGAGATGCCGGCAAAATACCAGGTACCATCGATGAGCCCGGTGGAGCCTGCTGCAAAATCTACGGAGAAAACCACATTCGCGGCACAACTGTCTTCCAGCCTGGCGCCCGAAACGATCCTAAGCCCCTGGTTGTTGGAAGTGCCGGTGCCTGTGATCCCGATGGAAGTAGTGGCGGATGTATAGAGCTTGACTACGGTCGAATTGTTTAGAATACTTAGGGTATTGAGGGAGATGGGGCTGGTGTTTACATTGATCGAAGCATTCCTGTCGATGATCACATCAGCACCTGAAGGGGGTACCCCGGCCCCGCCGGGTCCTACAGAACTGGTAGCCCAGTTGTTTCCATCATTCCAGTTACTGCTGGAACCACCCACCCAATATCTCGTTTGGGCATTGGTGATAGCGATGCAGCATAGCAGGAATGCTACGGATAGCACGTAAAGTTTTTTCATACTAGAGTAGTTTTAAGCGCGGAATAAATGCAAAGAATTATTGCACAGGAGATGGATTCCAGAGGTTTTTAGGTAGGAAATGAAATAGGAATTTAAGCTTGTGGTTCAGGAGAGCAATTTACAATAAATCGCTATTCAATGCAAGGAATGCGGATTTTTTCATATCCATATCCCCCTCCCTTTATTCCTGAAGCTGGAAAAAAGGGCATTTTTCATAAAAAAACCCCGGGCGATAGTCCCGGGGCAGCTTCTTGCAAGAAGTAGGTATCTGATTACTTCTTAGTAGTGTCAACAGCAGGTTTTGCAGTTGTGTCTGCAGCTACTTTTTTCAGAGAATCAGCTACAGCGGAGCTGTCGGCAGCAGGAGCAGCAGAGGAAGGATGAGTTGCAGTAGAATCTGCCTTCTTTCCTTCTTCAGTTTTACCACTGTCGTTGCAGGCAGCCATAACACCAGCTATAGCCAGAATTGCGAATAACTTTTTCATGCGAACTTGCTTTTTGAGTTTTAATGAGATGGGCGCAAAGGTAATAGCTTTTTGCAATTATGCAAACAAATTGACATTAATCATGAAAAATTGATTCTCTGCTCTTTATTACCTTTATCTCCAATTAGGGCCTATTTTTTACGGAAAAACAGCCTGACAGGTACTCCCCGGAAGTTGAAATGCTGGCGCAACTGGTTCTCCAGGTAGTTCTTATAAGGCTGTTTGATATCGTCCGGGAAATTGCTGAAAAAGGCGAATGAAGGCACATGTGTAGGCAATTGGGTAACATATTTGATCTTGATGGGGTTACCCCTTACCACAGGTGGATGATAGGCTTCAATGGCTTTGAGCATTACCTCATTGAGCTGTGAGGTAGGTATTTTGCGCTGTTTATTCCCGAATACTTCCAGGGCCGTTTCGATGGCCTTGTGTATCCGCAGTTTATCTTTCGCCGATATGAACAGGATGGGGACGTCCGTAAATGGTGCGATCCTTTTTTTCAGTTCTTCCTCATAATCGCGGGCCGTATTGGTCTCCTTTTCGACCAGGTCCCATTTATTTACCAGGATCACGATCCCTTTGCCTTTCCTGGAGGCCAGGCTGAAAATATTGAGGTCCTGGGCCGTGATGCCCTTTTCCGCATCGAGCATCAGCAGGCATACATCGGCTTCATCCATGGCCTTGATAGCGCGGATCACGGAATAGAATTCCAGGTCTTCATGCACTTTGGTCTTCCTGCGGATACCGGCCGTATCGATCAGGATGAATTCCTTTTGAAACAAATTGTATTTGGTGTGGATCGTATCGCGGGTAGTGCCGGCAATATCGCTGACGATGGTGCGCTCCTGCCCTATCAGGGCATTGAGCAGGGATGATTTGCCTACATTGGGCTGACCGATAATGGCGAATTTAGGCAGGGCATTGTCTTCCTGCGTTTCGGTCGACTGATCTTCTGTGATAAGGGCCGTCACGGCATCGAGCAGTTCACCGGTGCCGCTGCCGGTCATGGAAGAAAGGAAGAAAATATTATCGAACCCCAATCCATAAAACTCGGTGGCTTCGAGCAGCCTTTCGGGGTTGTCCACTTTATTGACGACCAGGAATACGGGTTTGGAAGTACGGCGCAGGATATCTGCCATGGCTTCATCCAGGTCGGTAATGCCGGTGGCCGCGTCGCCCATGAAGATAATGGCGTTGGCTTCTTCCACGGCAATGAGCACCTGCTTGCGGATCTCTTTCTCGAATACATCTTCGCTCTGCGGAACGAATCCGCCGGTATCGATCACGTTGAAGGATTTCCCGTTCCATTCCGATACACCATACTGGCGATCGCGGGTAACCCCGCTCACATCATCCACAATGGCTTTGCGTTGTTCCAGCAACCTGTTGAACAAGGTACTTTTTCCTACGTTCGGTCGTCCTACGATAGCTACAGTAAAACCTGCCATGACTACTCCTGATTTTATTAATGGTATCCGTATTCTTTCAGCATGAACTCATTGTCGCGCCATTTCGGACGCACTTTCACAAACAGTTCCAGGAACACTTTTTGTCCGAGGAACGCTTCAATATCTTTCCGGGCATCCGTTCCCAGTTGCCTGATCATCTTACCTCCTTCACCCAGGAGTATCCCTTTCTGCGATTCGCGCTGTACGATGATCTCGGCAATGATCTTGATCAGCGTTGTTTTCTCCTTGAACTCCGTAACGATAACGGTGGTATGGTAAGGGATCTCGTCCTGGTAGAGGTAAAAGATCTTCTCCCTGATCATTTCAGCTACAAAAAAGCGGGTAGGCATGTCCGTCATTTCATCTCCATCAAAAAAAGGTTCCCCTTCGGGAAGGTATTTCAGGATGGTTTGAATAAGGCCATCTACCTGGAGGCCTTTCAGCGCGGAGATACCGGCCACTTCCCTGCAATAATCTTTAGCGCCGAAAAAGGAAATGGCCTGTTCTTTTTTGGTGGCATTGGCCTGGTCGAGCTTATTGATCACCACAACAGCCGGCACTTTCAATGAAAGGGCCTGGAAAACGGCATGGGCTTCATCCCAGTTCTCATTGATATCTACCAGAAGGAGCGCCAGGTCTGCATCTTCGAGGGCATTCTTCACGGCCAGCATCATTTTCTCCTGTAGTTTGTACTTCGGATCGATAATGCCGGGCGTATCGGAAAGAATGATCTGGTGATCATCGCCGGTAAGGATGCCTTTGATCCGGTGACGGGTCGTTTGTACCTTGGGGGATACAATAGCCAGCTTCTCCCCCATGAGGGCATTCAGCAAGGTGCTTTTACCGGCATTGGGCCGGCCGAAGATATTTACAAAACCCGTTTTCATGCTCGCTTATAAGCTGTCGATACACAGAACAGATACGTCCGGAACTCGTAATTCCGGCCGTACCTGTTCAAAAAATTGCTGCAAAGGTATTAAAATATAGGCCGCCGCAATGGGTTCTTTTTGAGCGGCGGGAACAGCTATGGAGCAAAAGCGGTCTTATCCTTTTTTGATTGCCAGCCGGTTTACCTTATCGAGGTTCTGGAAGGTGAAATCGGCGATGGCCAGCAGGGCTTTGTCGTTACGGTAATTATCTTCCTGGAAATGCTCGTAAATGATGCGCAGGTCTTTCCGGGAAGCGATGAATTCTTTGGCCCCTTCAATGGCCTGAGGTTCCATGCCTTCGATATCCAGCTTCATGATGATCCGGTCGCTGTCGGATAGGTTGGCACGTTTCAGCAGGTCGTCGAGCTTTTCGATGTCTACATTCGGCTCTTTATCGGCTTCCGGGTCAAAATGGCTGGCGCCAAGATAATTCTCGAGAATTTCGAAATATACGCGCTCCTTTTGGGCGCCTGCGCCACATTGAAAGGTGACGATCTTATCTTCTACCTTGTTCAGTTCGATGTTGCGCCGCAATCCGGCAAAGCTCACCGGCTCGATGGCCACACAACGTTTTCCCTGCCTGGCCAGCCAGATATCGTATTCGCCGATACAGGCGCCTACATCGATGAACACATCGAAGGTATCTATCTGGCTTACGAAAAAATCCTTGATGGCCTTCTCATAGGCATAATTGATGAACTGGAAATCCTGCGAGTTCTTGCGGATGATGAATTTGCCCATTCCGCTGCTTGTCTGATAGTCGAAACGGGGAAGCTTATGCGCGAACATATACCTCAATGATGCTCCAAGCGACTTGAAATCACCATACTTCAGGTATTCCGTAAAATACAGGAAGTATTTACCGTATTTACTGGTGCTCTTCCAACTTGGTTTGTACTCGAACGGCGAAGACATAATATAGATGTTTTTAGGGTTGACGATTGCCGGATCTTGGATGTACTCGAACCATTATCACATCATAAGTATAGTAGATTTATTCAGACCTTTTGAAAGGGGCTGCAGGTCGGTCCGACTGCATTCACGAGGATATTTGCACTGATAATCAATAGATATGGGATTCAGAGGTGGGAATGGAGTCACTAAAATAGATAAAAAGAATGAGGTGTGCAAGGGCGGGGCGGAAGGGAGATAAGCGGAAAAATTTTATTATCTGAAAAAAGGTCCTATATTTGCAACTGAAAATTAGTTGCAAATACTTTATTCCTTTAAGAACAATTCACTTTTACGGGGGAGACAAAATCAGCGAAAAAATGGCACTGAGAGTGCATCAAAAAATGTCGACCGATTCAAACAATGTCTCAAAAAAACAAAGCAACGTTCAGGTTGTTATTGGTCCCCAAAGATTATACCTGGGAAGAATTGATCAAAGTACTGGGCATATTCGGATATGTTGAAATCAAGCATGGCAAGACAGGAGGGTCAAGGAGGAAGTTTGCAGATGAGAAAAGGAATGTTATTTCGCTCCATAAGCCTCATCCTGGAAATATTGTCAAAGAATATGCTATTAAACAAGTCATTGAACACTTAAAAGAAAAAAGACACATACTATATGAATGACATCCTACAATACAAAGACTATATTGGGTCTATTCATTTCAGTTCAGAGGATGAAGTGTTTTACGGAAAGATCGTTGGCATCGATGACCTGGTAAGTTTCGAAGGAGCTTCTGTAAAAGAATTAAAAAAGTCTTTTCACGAAGCAGTTGAAGATTATCTGGAAAGCTGCAAAGAGATAGGCAAAGAGCCGAACAAAACCTATAAAGGCACTTTCAACATCCGCATAGGTGCTGATTTGCATAGAGATGCAGCTCTTTTCGCAGCAATAAATAACATTTCCCTGAATGATTTTGTACGAACTGCGATTGATTATGCTTTAATGAACAAAGATGGAATGAACAGGTTCCTTCATCAATAAGTGCTGATGCTATATGCTGGCAGAAAAAAGAAGACCAGCCAATTATGACTGATCTTCAATTTGTTGCGAAGGGTGGGATCGAACCACCGACCTTCGGGTTATGAGCCCGACGAGCTACCGCTGCTCTACTTCGCGATGTGGGTTGCAAATGTACGGGTTTATACATTCACACCAAAATTTTTAAACTTCTATCCTCTTCTGGATACACTACTTGACCCGCTTGTCTTTACTTCTTTTGTTACACCTTCTCCTTTATAATAAACCCCACTGGCACCCGAAGCGCGTGCGTTCAATTCTTTGTTGACTCTAACCCTGATATCAGAAGCGCCACCTGCATCTACATTGCAGGTGTCCGTTTCAAGATCATATCCTTTAAAGTCACTCGCACCACCAGCCACTATTTTAAGACTGGTCACCTTGCCACTTACGGTAGCATCGGAAGCACCGGCAAGATCTACCGTGAACGTATTGGCCTCGACATTGCCTTTGAAATCACTGGCGCCCGACATATCGATGGCCAGCTCATTGGTTTTGATCGTTCCACTCACCACCACATCACTGGCGCCGGATGCCTCGATCCTGTTGAGCGTAGTGAATGAAAGATATACTCTCAGTTTCATGTTCGTATTCCGGAAGCTTCTCCCCTGCCTGTCGAGCCAGATCCTCAATATGCCATTCTCTACCGAAGTCCTGATCCTGTCGCGGTACTCTTCCTTCGCCGCGCTCACGGCCATCGCCTCTTTTTCCGATTGTGAGAGGAAGATATCGATGGCATCGGATACCTTGATCGCATTGAAAGGCCCTACACTGCGCACCTGCACATTCTCATCGTTGATGATCTGCTTTTGCGCAAAGATGCATAGCGGAAGAAAAGCTACTATTCCGAGAAATAATTTTTTCATACTGATCTTCTTTATTGAAAAAGGCTATCCTTTTCTCGATACGTTCCCACCACTGCTGGTGCGGATATTGCGGATCACTCCTTCGCCTTTATAAGAGATGCGTCCGCCGCTGCTGGCATCCGCATTCAATTCTTTGTTGACTGTTACCTGTACCACGGCGCCACTGCTGGTATCGGCATCTGACCTTTCAGTGGCCAGGTCGAACCCATGAAAAACGCTGCCGCTACTGCCATCCACTTTCAGGCGTGACACAGAACCCGCCACATTCATCACGGAACCGCTGCTCTGGTCTACCGTGAGGGATTCGGCTTTGATCCTTCCATTGAAGACCGATCCGCTCGACATATCGACATTCAGCTTATCGGCCTCCAGCGCTCCATCCACATTTACAGTAGCGCCTGAAGATCCAAGAAGCCGGTCGATCGTGATAATAGACACATAGGCTTTCAGCTTTTTATCGCCCCCTTTCTTCCAGAACTTCCAATCCACATTGGGATGATCATAATATATCCTCAGTATTCCATTCTCCACCACTGTTTTGATCTTGTCACGATGCTCCGGACTGATAGCGCTGACAGCCACCGCTTCTGTTTTGCCCTGCGTCAGCATCAGCTCGATGCCTGTCGCTACACGGATGCCATGGAACCCTTTTACATCCCTGACCTGCGCATTGGGGTCATTGATCGTTGTTTGCGCCAGCAGTGCCGTCGCCAGCAGCAAGGAAGTACAAAATAATCCTATCCTTTTCATTTGCATGGTTTTATTTTTTGGCCCGAGTGACCTGGTAAATGCCAGGTCCCATAAGCTTTCTACCTTAAAAAGACCGGCCTGGCCTTCGGATGTTGCATCAGTGTGACGACGAGCAGGGCCGGAATGTTACAGTATTTATAATTTTTTGACTGTATCTTTACCCTCTCTTTGGCCAAAGAGATTTTCAGATTCCTCGGGGTGCTTCCCGATCCGTTCGGGAGGCTGAGATGATACCCGTAGAACCTGACCAGGGTAATGCCTGCGCAGGGAAGGTAGTTCTAAGTCATTTATTCTACACTTCACTTCCGCAGCATTTCTCTCAAATCAATTTTGAACCATTTTAAAATTAATGGACATGCAAAAATTGTTTTTGGGGATTTGCTACTTATTGTTTTCCCAATGGTTACAGGCTCAGCATATTTCGGGCAAAGTAACAGACGCTGTCAGCGGGGCCGCCGTAGCATCGGCCACTGTTGAATTGAGCAATATCGCCACCACTACCACCAATGCCAACGGCATTTTTGAATTCACGAAGATCAGGCCCGGGCAATACAGGGTCCGGATCACGAGCATCGGGTATCAGTCTATGGAGAGGACCGTGTCACCCGGACAATCTACCGAAGACTACAAACTGGAGCGCCTGAACCTGTTCATGCAGCCGGTGGAAGTACGCGCCATCACCGCCGGAGAGAAAGCGCCTTTCACCAAGACCAATCTCACCAAAAAAGAGATCGAGAAACAGAACCTCGGGCAGGATGTTCCCTTTATCCTCAATCAAACGCCGTCCGTGGTGGTAAACTCCGATGCAGGCAATGGCATCGGGTATACAGGCATCCGCATCCGTGGCACCGACGCTACCCGTATCAATGTTACCCTCAATGGCATCCCTTACAATGATGCGGAATCGCAGGGAACATTTTTCGTGGACCTGCCGGATTTCACTTCCTCCGTCAACAGCATCCAGGTGCAGCGCGGTGTGGGCACTTCCTCGAACGGGGCTTCTGCCTTCGGCGCCACCATCAATCTCAACACCAATGAAGTGAATACTGAACCGTATGGTGAGATCAGTAACAGTGTGGGATCTTTCAACACCTGGAAACATACCGTGAAAGCAGGGAGCGGGCTCATCAATGATCATTTCACTGTAGATGCCCGGCTCTCAAAAGTTTCCAGCGATGGTTATGTTGACCGTGCACGCAGTGATCTGAAGTCCTTCTATATTTCAGGCGCCTGGACCGGCGCCAGGACTTCCGTTCGCCTCAACGTGCTGTCGGGCAAAGAAAAAACCTACCAGGCCTGGAACGGTATCACGGAAGATGACCTGAAGAATAACCGGCGCACCATCAACCATTCAGGCATGGAAAAGCCCGGTGAACCGTATGATAACCAGACCGACAATTACCAGCAGGACCTTTTCCAGTTGTTCATCAACCAGGAACTCAATCCAAAGCTCACTTTCAATACCGCCTTCTTCCTCACGAAGGGAAAAGGTTATTATGAGGAATACAAAGCGGCACAGGCTTTTTCCAATTATGGCCTTCCCAACTTCGGGCATAATGGAGATACGATACGGCAAACGGACCTGGTGCGTCAGCTCTGGCTCGACAATAATTTCTATGGGCAGGTGCTCTCCCTTCAATACAAAGGAGGCAGGGACCAGCTCGCTATAGGCGGAGGCTGGAACCGGTATGATGGCAATCACTACGGCGATGTGATCTGGGCAGCCGTCGGCGTTCCTGTAAAATACCGGTATTATAGTCTTACCGCTTATAAAACTGACGTAAATGTATACGCGAAATATCAATACCGGATCAATGCCAACCTCGAAGCATTTGCCGACCTTCAGTACCGCCGGGTATTATACCAGATCAATGGTTTCAGGAATAATCCGGATGTGCGAGTGCGCAATATCTATGATTTCGTGAATCCCAAGCTGGGGATCACTTACAGCAATGGCGATTACCTCGTATATGCATCTTATTCCCAGGCGGGCCGCGAGCCCAACCGGAATGATTTCGAAGCCAATATTACCGGTTCCGGCCTGAAAGCGGAACGGCTCCACGATTTCGAGCTGGGTGTTGAAAAGAAGAACAACCGTTTTTCCTGGGGCGCTACCGTGTACTATATGCTTTACAAGAACCAACTGGTGCTGACCGGCAATATCAATGATGTGGGGGCCTATGTCCGTACCAATGTGCCCAATAGCTACAGGCTCGGGTTGGAGTTGCAGGGGCGTGCCCGTGTAACCCAATGGCTGCAGGCAACAGGAAATATAACGTTAAGCAGAAACCGAATAAAGGACTATGCTAAAAATGGGAACACCGATATTGCCTTTTCTCCAAAAGCGATCGGAAGCGGCGCCATCAGTTTCCAGCCTGTAAGGGACCTCGATATCAGTTTGCTGGGCAAATATGTAAGCCGGCAGTACCTCGATAACACTTCCAGCATAGCACATAGCCTGAGGGATTATTATGTGCAGGACGCAAGGATCAGTTATACACTGCACAAACTTCTCTTCAAAGAGATCACCCTGATCGGGCAGGTGAATAATGTGTTCAACCGGAAATACGAATCCAATGGCTATACCTATAGCTATGATGCAGGTGGCGGCTCACTCGTAACGGAGAATGCTTATTTCCCGATGGCGGGCACGAATGTGTTGTTCGCTTTGGTAGTGAAACTCTGATAAGTTGACAGGTTGATAAGTTGAAAGGTTGATAAGGAGATCTCTGACCTTCGGAAATCTCCTTATCAACCTTTCAACTTTTAAACTTTTCAACCTTTACCCTTTACCCTTCATACAACTCTCTCCACTTCAGCATTCCACCTGCCAGGTTCTTTACATTGGAGAATCCCATGGTCTCCAAAAGCATGGCGGCCTGGCCGCTGCGGTTCCCGCTGCGGCAGTAAACGATCAGTTCTTCGCTCTTCAGTGGTTCCAGCTCGTCGACCTGCATCATCTGGATCTGGCCCAAAGGTACCAGCACGCCGCCGATATTGAACTCTGCACGCTCATGTGGTTCACGGACATCTACCAGGTTCAAAGTTTCTTTTGAATCGATACGCTGTTTTAATTCCTGTGGAGTTATGTTTTGCATAATGGTGGTTAATTAAAATAAAATGTATGATCAGGGTTGAGCAGGTTCCTGTGTGGTGGAATCTATGGCCCTGACTGGTTTCTGAATGCCCAGCCATAGGTCGACAGACTGGCCTTGCCGGATGCGGTTTATGCGTTTGTCAGGTGCAAAGCGTTCAGGGCTTTGACGGTAAATATACGCATTTAAAGTATCGCGTACATTGGCGTCAGGTACAGCCACGCCGGGATTGAGCCCGATCGATGCCAGCAGTATCCTCGCTTCACTGTAGCTCATACCCACGAGATCGGGCACTGCGAACTCATCACTGCCGAGCCCGCTGCCCAGCACCAGGGAAATCAGTGTTCCCATCGGTATTTTGGTACCCGGCTTGATCCGTTGTCCCTTGCTTTGTTGTTCCAGAACCGAATTCTTGGCGAAATCCGGACGGTAGGAAGTATCGCCCAGTTTCAATCCGTACTGCCTGAGCGCGATCTCTGCGCTCCTGAAACTCAGTCCTTCCAGGTTAGGCATTTCGATCACCGGCGGAACGGCCCTGTTGATCGTGAGGTACACCGTTCTGTTCACTTTCACTTTTTCTTCCGCATCGGGGAACTGGCGCAGGACAGACAAGGCAGCGGCCGTATCATTGTATACTGAATCCTGCACTACTACTTCAAAACCCTGTGCTTCCAGGAATTTTTTAGCCTCTTCGAAAGATTTACCGGTAACAGAAGGGATGCTCAATGATTGATCGTGCTTGGTGAGGAAGTTGAGGGATTGAAGGAAAAGGAAGAGAATGAGAACGATCAATCCCAATCCAAACAGAATATTTGCCCAAAGTGGTTTTCCCGTAATGAATTTGAACACGATTAGTTGTTTATTTTATAAAGCTTGTATACAGTTGACTTGTCAACATGTTGACAAGTTAATAAGCGGCTTCCCGATATTCAAACTTCTTGTCAACATTTCAACTTGTCAACTTTTCAACTTTCTAATTAACGCATCTTCTATAAGCGCTGAATAAAGCTGCTTCAGGCTCCATCCCATCTTCCTGATCTGTTGCGGCACGATACTGGCCTCACTCTGGCCGGGAATGGTATTGATCTCCAACATATAGGGCTCCTGCTTTGCTTCATTGTAAATAAAATCGATGCGCACAACGCCACGGCAGTTCAGCACCTCATACACTTTACGGGCAGTACGCCTGATCTTTTCAGCCATGACCTCATCGATCTCTGCAGGGGTGATCTCTTCATTCAATCCCTGGTATTTGGCCTCAAAATCGAAGAAATCATTTTTCGACCGCACTTCAGTGATCGGCAGCACGATAATTTCTTCAGGGGTTTTCAAGACTCCCACCGTGAATTCCCTCCCCGCGATAAATTCTTCCACCAATACCTGGTCGTCTTCGTGGAAAGCCTTTAGCAAAGCCCCTGCCAGTTCTTCCGCTTTATTCACTTTGCTCATGCCGATACTTGAACCCCCATTGTTGGGCTTTACGAATACCGGCAGGGTCAATTGTTGCAGAATGGCTTCAGGAGCAATGGGGCTATGCCTGAAAATATGGATCGAGCGGGCCACATGGATGCCGGCAAAGGCGGCAACGGCCACTGTATATCTTTTGTTAAATGTAATGGCAGAGCTGGCCGCATCGCAGGAAGTGTAGGGCAATCCCAGCAGATCGAAATAGCCCTGGAGCTTACCATCTTCGCCCGGCGTACCATGGATACCGATCAGAACGGCATCGAAAACGATCTTTTTGCCATCGATCAGGAGGGAGAAATCGCTTCGGTCGGCCAGGATATTACGGCCATCTTTTGTTTCATGGAACCAGCCCTGTGGAGTGATATCTATTTTATAAACTTCGTATTTATCAGTATCGATATTGTTTTCGATGGTAACAGCACTTTTATAGGAGATCACGGCTTCTGTAGAATAACCGCCGGTCACAAAGGCAATAACAGGCTTCATTGATTGGGTCTGAATTTTCAGCAAATAAACAAAAAAACAACTGTCCGAACCATTAAATCCAATAAATCATGGCCTGGCCCAATAAAAAAGGTGAAGGTCGTTATTCCTTCACCTTATTACGGCGGAACATATCACCCGCCTGGTTCAAGTAGCACTGGGCTACATTCACTATTGTGCTTTTCTAAGTTACCACATTCGGAGCCCCTGATCCAAATTTTAGGGGCGTTAATTTGTCACACCTGCAGATTAGACATGCAACTTTTCCTTCTTGGCCATCAATTCCTCCACCGTTTCACGATACATTTCATCAGGTACACAACAATCTACCGGGCAAACGGCCGCACATTGCGGTTCCTCATGAAAACCCTGGCATTCGGTACATTTATTGGGGACAATATAGTAAGTGTCTACACTGATGGGCGCATGACGTTCTTCGGCATCCGTTACCGTCCCATCCAGTAACGTAAAAGGCCCTTTGATGGTAGTACCATCGGTGATAGCCCACTCCACCCCTCCTTCATAGATCGCATTGTTCGGGCATTCCGGTTCACAGGCTCCGCAATTGATACATTCTTCTGTTATTTTAATAGCCATAAGCTGCTTAGATTTTAATGGGGTGAATACTGTTATTTTTGCACGACAAATATACAACGCAATGAATTTACAACAACGGGTTGAATTAATGGTAGGGCTTGGGGATTATATTTTGTCGGATGATAATAACTGGCAGGCTGCCAAAGAGAAAGCTTTCCGTGAGAATGGTTGGTTCACACCCGAATTCATTGAACTTGCCTGCCGCAATTTAGCTGCAGGATTTCTTGAAAAAGAAAAGCTCCAGCAGTGGTGTGCCGAATACCGGGTACCTGACCAGCAACAAGCGCCAAAAAATATCGGCATCGTCATGGCCGGCAATATACCATTGGTAGGCTTCCACGATTTTCTTTGCGCGTTCATGGCCGGTCACCGCCAAACGATCAAACCTTCTTCAAAAGATGAAACACTGATCAGGCATATCGTTGGCTGGCTGAATGAACAAGCGCCTGAAACATCCTCCATGATCAGCTTTTCTTCCATGCTCAAAGGATGCGATGCCTATATCGCCACCGGCAGCAACAACTCCGCCCGCTACTTCGATTATTATTTCGGCAAGTACCTGAATATCATCCGCCGCAACCGTACTTCCGTAGCTGTGCTGGATGGAAAGGAATCCATCGCCCATCTCGAAAAACTGGCCGATGATGTACATCAGTATTTCGGGCTTGGTTGCAGGAATATCACTAAGATCTATGTACCTGCAGGATATGATTTTGTTCCCCTACTCGAAACGTTCAGGAAATATGGATACCTGGCCGATCATCACAAATACAAGAACAATTACGACTATCAACTTGCCCTGCTGATCCTCAACAAACAATTTTACATGACCAATGGCAGTATCCTCCTGCATGAAGATCCTTCACTTTTCTCTCCCATCAGCCAGCTCAATGTCGAGTATTATACCGATCCCTCCAAGGTGCAATCGGCGCTGCAGCAGAACAACGATGTTCAATGCATCGCCGGCAACGGATACCTGGCTTTCGGGCAGACGCAGCAACCGGCCCTCACCGATTACGCAGACGGAGTGGATACACTGCAATTCTTACTGAAGCTGTGACAGTTAGTCCAGAAAACAGGAAAATAAGACAGGCAAAGGATTCCGCTAAAAAAGTTACATTTGTATAGCTGAAGTACGAAGACTTTAGTAAATTAATTGTTAAACCGGATAGCAGGTTCAACGGGACGATTTTTCTGGCGTTAATTTGTCTTGTGCTTAGGCATATAATTTGGGTGAGAGTTCTTATTTTTAAAAAAACAATTCTTAAAAAGTACGCAATATGAAGTTGAAACAAATCGTAGCCGTTGTGTTGCTCAGCGCTGTGACCACCTTGGGCACGTTGTGGGGCTACAATCACTTTGCCAGGAACGGAACATACGTTTATCATTCTGAAAGTTCCAACGGTAATGATACCGGTAAGGTACCTTCCAATTATGCCGGCTTCCGTGGTACAGGTGATATGGGCCCGGTAGATTTCAGTCCGGCCGCCAATGCCGCTATTCCCGCCACCGTTCACATCAAAACAAAAGCTACCCGTGTAGCCAGCAATAATCTCCCCCGCAGCAGGAGCCCTTTCGGTGACCTGTTCGACCTCGACCTCGATGATTTCTTCGGCAACCGCATGCGCTCAGTGCCGCAGATGGCTTCCGGTTCCGGCGCTATCATCAGTGAAGATGGATATATCGTAACCAACAATCACGTGATCGATGGTGCAGACGAGATCAATGTTACCCTGAACAATAAAAAATCTTTCAAGGCAAAGCTGATCGCCTCCGACCCCAGCAGTGACCTCGCCGTTATCAAGATCGACGCCAAGGGCCTGCCTTTCCTTTTGTATGGTAACTCCGACGACGTACGTGTTGGACAATGGGTATTGGCCGTAGGCTATCCCCTGACGTTGGAAACCACCGTTACGGCAGGAATCGTGAGCGCCAAAGGCAGAACACTCGATATCAATAGCCGCCAGAGCACCACACCTGTAGAATCCTTCATCCAGACGGATGCTGCGGTGAACCCCGGTAACAGTGGCGGCCCCCTGATCAATACGGAAGGAAAACTGATCGGTATCAATTCGGCCATTGCCTCTCCCACCGGCGCCTACGCCGGTTACTCATTCACCATCCCGGTGAATATCGTGAAGAAGATCGTATCGGACCTGATGAAGCACGGAACAGTACAGAGAGCTTTCCTCGGTATCGAATATCCTAAAGACGACCTGAGCGACGAAGACAAATCCAAGAACGGCATCAAAGACGGTGAAGGTGTATTCGTACTGAATGTACGCACCGATGGCGCCGCTGCTACTGCCGGCCTCAAGAAAGGCGACGTGATCACCAAAGTGAATGGTTTCCCGGTATTGAACGGTGCTGATATGGTTGGACAAATAGCCACTTACCGCCCCGGCGATAAGATCTCCATTACCTACAGGCGCGATGGAAAAGAGAGCACCGCCAATGTAACCCTGCGTAATGAAACAGGCACTACCGATGTGGTCAAAACATCGGTGCTCGATAAGCTCGGGGCTCAACTGGAATCTCTAAGCAAGAACGATGCAAAAGAACTGGGCGTTAGCGGAGGTGTTGTGATCAAAGGCATCGGCACCCGCGGCGTTCTCAGCAAAGTAAGGGTCCAGGAAGGTTATGTGATCCTGAAAGCGGATAACAAGGAAGTAAAATCAGTCGATGAATTGAGAAAAGTACTGGAGAATTCTTCCACCGGTTCCGTAAAGCTGGAAGGTATGTACCCGGGTTATGAAGGTATCTACCCGATCGTCATCAACCTGAACAGCAGTAACTAATGAAACACGCGGTGATCGCGTTACAAATATTTTTCATCCCCGTAACGGTAAGTTGCGGGGATTTTTAATTTCATGCCTTATCGGCCATCACCAGATAATCCCAACCGGGCAGGGTAACTGTCATGGGTAGTGTAAGCTGCATCGTTTTCCCACTGAAGATATCGATGCATTCCCCGCTGGCATATCCATCTGTCAACTGGATCGTAACGGCAGCAGGCGAAAGGTTCAATACCACCAATACCTGGCTGTTCCCGAATCGCCGCACAAATGCCAGCACTTCGCTGCTGCCTTGTATCGATACCCATTGCGGCTTCGCGGCCTCTCCCGCCACCAGGGCCGGATGGTTGGAACGCAACTGCATGAGCGCTTTATAAAAAGCGTGCAGGGCTATGGGGTCTTTCCATTCTATCAGGTCTTTATCGAAGAATTTCAGTCGCTTCCTGTTGGGCAATTCCTGTCCGCTGTACACCAGGGGCAATCCATGCCAGGTAAAACTGAATACGGCCAGCGCCCTGGCCCCCTCTCCGTATTTTTCATATTCCGTTCCATTCCAACTGTTCTCGTCGTGGTTGCTCGTGAAGAAAAGCGGTTGGGTCTGTGGGGGGAAATCTTTTTCATAAGCGTTCAGCAGCTCGACCAGCGATCTGGCATCGGCCTGTTTTCGGCTATACTTTTCCGTTATATGCATCCAGCGCCAGGCATAGCAGCCATCGAATACTTCCAGGTAGTGGAGGTCTTCCGTTTCGGCCAGCCAGAAAAGGGGTTTCAGCGGATCGAGCGCCAGGCGGGCATCCCGCCAGAAGTCCCTGGGCACGAGGTGGGCCATATCGCAACGGAACCCATCGATATCGCATTCCCTGATCCAGAAGGCCATGGCATCGATCATGTCACGCCTCATGAGATGGTCGTAATAGTTGAGGTCGATCACATCTGTCCATCCATTGCTATCATAAAATTTGCCCGCTGCGTTCTTTTTGTAATAACCAGGATTCGTTTTCGTCCACACATGATCGATGCCGGTATGATTGGCTACCCAGTCGATGATCACTTTCATGCCGGCAGCATGCGCCTGCTTCACCAGGTCCCGGAAATCTTCCAGTGTGCCGAATTCGGGATTGATGGCCCTGTAATCGGAGCAGGCGTAATAGCTGCCCAGGGTGCCCAGCCGGCCCTCCAGGCTGATGGGGGTGATAGGCATGAACCAGAGCATTTGGACACCCATATCTTTCAGTCGCGGAAGATGTTTGGAAAAGGCGGCGAATGTTCCTTCCGGCGTATACTGGCGCACATTCACCTCATACAGGTTGCACCGGCTGATCCATGGTACTGGCGTAAATCTTCTCGGCATGTTACGAATATAAGCCAGGACAGGCAAATGGGCGCAAGATTGTATCTTTGTGAATGTTGATAAGTTAACAAGTTGAAAGGTTGACAAGTCGTTCGATTTTCGGGAATCCCTTATCAACCTATCAACTTGTAAACCTGTTAACCTTTTAATATTGATCATGAAGACCTTCAATGTTCCCATCATATACCGCAGTCCTGTTATCAGCGCCATCAAGAACAGGCGCAGGCAGCAGGATAAAATGAAAAAGGATTTTAGTCCAACCCTGCTCGATCTCGGGCCTCTCCATATTTACCTTTCCCGTCATTTCGGGTTCTGTTATGGTGTGGAAAATGCCATTGAAATCTCATTCCGGACCGTTGAAGAAAACCCGGGCAAAAGGATCTTCCTGCTGAGTGAAATGATCCATAATCCGCAGGTAAATGCCGATCTGCAGGAAAGGGGTGTACGGTTCCTGCAGGATACTTACGGCAAGCAGCTCATTCCTTTCTCAGCGCTTACGGCCGAAGATGTGGTGATCATCCCGGCATTCGGCACTACCCTCGACGTAGAATCGACATTGAACAGCCTGGGCATTCCCACTGAAAAATACAATACCACCTGCCCGTTCGTGGAAAAAGTCTGGAACCGGAGTGAACAGATCGCGCGAAAGGGATATTCCATCGTGATCCACGGCAAACCCAAGCACGAAGAAACAAGGGCCACCTTTTCACATGCGGCCGATAATGCTCCTTCCGTTGTCATCAATGATATGCAGGAAGCGGTCAGACTGGCGGAATACATCACGGGTAAAAAAAATGCAGACAGTTTCTATACGGATTTTGCAGGCAGGTACTCTGTTGGTTTCGATCCTGTAAAGGACCTGCAGCGGATCGGGGTGGTAAATCAGACCACACAACTGGCAACAGATACGCAGGCCATTGCAGATTATCTCCGCCAAACGATCATAGAGCATTATGGGTTAATGGACAGCACTGTCGAAACGAGATTTGCCGATACCCGCGATACGCTCTGCTATGCCACCAACGATAACCAGACCGCGATGGTGCAAATGTTGAACACGCCGGCCGACCTGGCCATCGTGGTAGGCGGCTACAATTCTTCCAATACGACCCACCTGGTAGAGCTCTGTGAAGAAAAGCTGCTCACCTATTTCATCAATTCGGAAGAAAAGCTCGTAACCGAAAGAAATATCCTTCATTACAACTATCATACAAAGCAGGAAGAACTGTCCACCGATTATTTACCATCACAGCAACCCCTACGTATCCTGCTCACCAGTGGCGCCAGTTGCCCCGATGCCCTGGTAGAAGGCGTGATCAGGCGCCTCGCCTCATTCTATGGCCTGGAAGACCGCGTGGACGCCCTGGCCGCAGAAATGGCCGGTTAGGTTCTGAGCAAATTAAATTTCAGCCCGGTTTAAACCCGGTGGTGCTTCATCGATCTATAGAAGCGGCTTTCCCCTGCATGGGAAGCACCTGAACCCATCAAAAAAACGTATATATATGAAAAAATTGCTCATTGTAACCCTGGTGATCATTGGCTGGCAATTCACGGCCGGCGCCCAGGAAAAAAGGGACACTATCCGCGCAACCAGCAAAGTAGCTGAAAGGGTAAAATTGAAAAATGAGCTGGGCCTCACGAAGCAACAGGAACAGAAGATGAAAGAGATCAACCAGGAATTCAAGTCGGGCCTGCAGGCTATCCGCCATGATTCCACGCTCACGCAGGCGCAACGCCAGGAAAAGGGCCGTGCTTTGATGGAGGACCGTAAGAAAAAGATCAATGAAGTGCTGACACCTGATCAGCAGGCCAAATACAAGCAATGGAGCAAGGAAGGGGATAAGAGAGGAAAGAAGAAGAAAGGAGATAAAGAAAAGGATGATGACAAAGATGAAAAGAACAAAGAACAGTAATAAAAATATAGTATAAGAGCAAGAGTATCCACTAAGAAGCCCGCCCGGTGATGATCGGGGCGGGCTTCTTGTTGCCGTGAAGACACGAAGCTATTATAAGAATGAGTTGAAATGTTGACAGGTTGAAAATTTGATATGGTGACCTGAATTTCGGTTACTCCCGTGTCAACTTTTCAACCTGTCAACTATAGCGATTGTGGAACGAAATAACTTATACCATCCTGAATGATTCCAGGAATTTGGTATTGAAATTACCGGCGCGGAAAGCTTCGTTGCGCATGAGTTGTTGATGGAAGGGAATAGTTGTTTTGATCCCCTCGATCACGTATTCGCTCAGAGCACGGCTCATGGTATTGATGGCCTCCTCCCTCGTACGGGCTACGGCTATGATCTTGGCGATCATGGAATCGTAATAAGGAGGGATCACATAACCGGCATACACATGCGAATCGATGCGGATACCGTGACCACCGGGCTGATGCAGGGTAGTGATCTTTCCGGGGCTTGGCCGGAAATCGTTATAGGGATCTTCTGCATTGATACGGCATTCGATGGCATGCATCTGGGGCTCGTAGTTCAAGCCGCTGATCGGCTCTCCCATCGCGATCTTGATCTGTTCTTTGATCAGGTCGAAATTGGTGACCTCTTCCGTAACGCAGTGCTCAACCTGGATACGGGTATTCATTTCCATGAAATAGAAATTGCGGTGCTTGTCGACCAGGAACTCGATGGTGCCCACACTTTCATACCCGATAGCGGAAGCAGCTTTGATGGCGGCTTCGCCCATGCGGTGCCGCAGTTCGGGGGTCATGAAGGGGGAAGGCGATTCTTCCACGAGCTTCTGGTGACGGCGCTGGATAGAGCAGTCCCTTTCACTGAGGTGGCATACTTTTCCATAGCGGTCGCCGGCTACCTGGATCTCGATATGGCGTGGCTCTTCCACGAATTTTTCCATATAGATCCCATCATTCTTGAAGGCAGCGCCGGCTTCGGCTTTGGCGGTAGAGTAGGCCCTTTCGATCTCTTCTTCATTCCATACTACCCTCATTCCTTTGCCACCGCCGCCGGCTGTGGCTTTGAGGATGATGGGGTAGCCGATATTATTGGCAAGTGATTTGGCTTCTTCGAGGCTTTCGAGCAAACCTTCTCCGCCGGGCACTACGGGCACACCGGCTTTGATCATGGTCTCTTTGGCAGTGATCTTATCGCCCATGGCCCGGATCTGATCGGGTGTGGGGCCTATGAATTTGATATTGTGTTCCCCGCATATTTCGGCGAAGCGGGCATTCTCTGCGAGAAAGCCATATCCGGGGTGAATGCCATCTGCGTTGGTGATCTCCGCGGCGGCCATGATATGCGCGATATTGAGGTATGAATCGCTGCTGGCGGGCCTTCCGATACAAACAGCTTCATCTGCGAACTTCACGTGTAAACTATCCTTATCTGCTGTAGAGTATACAGCCACCGTTTTGATCCCCATCTCCCGGCAGGTACGTATTACCCGCAGGGCGATCTCTCCACGATTGGCGATTAATATTTTTTTAAACATTAAAGCAATTTGAAATTTTTACAATCTGAAAATTTGAAAATCAGGGCGTGGCCGGGAGGGCCTTTTCAAATTCCAAATCAGCTCGGTTCAACCAGGAATAAAGGCTGATCGTATTCAACAGGGGAAGCATCTTCCACCAGCACTTTCACTATGCGGCCTTTTACTTCGCTTTCTATTTCATTGAAGAGTTTCATCGCTTCGATGATGCAAACCACGTTTCCGGGAGCGATCTCCGAGCCTACTTCCACAAATACCGGTTTACCGGGGGCCGAGCTGCGGTAGAAGGTCCCGATCATGGGACTTTTGATGGTGATCAGGTTGTCGGCGGCAGGTTGTTCGGCAGCCTTGGGTTTCTCGGCAGCCGGGGCCGTAGCGCCTGCAGCGGCGGGGATCTGTGCAGGCTGGTTGAAGGCCGGCATGGTAACGGGTGCATGTACAGGGGCAGCAATCAGGTTCTGGGCGGGTTCTTCTTTTTGTTTGATCGTCAGCTTGAATCCTTTCTCCTCTATAGTCACTTCACCGATGTTGGATTTGTTGATCATTTTGATCAACTCCTGAATTTGTTTAAAATCCATCTGATAATAATTTATTTTGACGGTTATTTCGGAAAAACAGGCGGCTAAGATAAGGATTACACATTAAATATACCCAAAAACGTGTTGAAAATGGGGGCTGGCAGTGGACAATAAAAAATGGACAACCGCATGATCACTGTTGTCCATTTCGCAAATATTGTTATTGGTAAGGAGCTTATTCTTTCACACGCTCTACATACTCACCGGTCTTGGTATTCACCCGGATCAATTCTCCTTCATTCACGAAGAGGGGAACGTTCACTGTGGCGCCGGTTTCAACAGTAGCGGGTTTCAGGGTACGGGTAGCCGTATCGCCTTTCACGCCGGGCTCGGAGTAAGTGATCTTCAACACGATCTTATCGGGCAGCTCTACACTCATGGGCTGTTCCGTTTCTGTATTGATCAGCACGGAAACTTCCTGTGCTTCTTTCAGGAACTGGGGGGCATCTACCAGTTCTTCGCCAAGGGCTATCTGCTCGAACGTTTCATTGTCCATGAAATTATAACCGGAATCATCCTTGTAAAGGAATTGATAGTTCTTTCTTTCCACACGAACGGGGAAGATATTATCGCCTGAGTTCCAGGTTTTTTCGATGCTCCTGCTATTGTCGACCCCTTTCAGTTTCGCCCACACTTTAGCGGCTGCGCGTGCGGTCTTGTTCTCACCGAACTCCACCACGGTATACAAGCTGCCATCCAGCTTAATGATCATACCCCGGCTGATATCTGATGTAGTTGCCATAAATAATGATATACTGTTTTGATTTGTGATACTTCTCTGGAGCCCCGATAGCTAACAGGGCTCCAGAGAGCCGCAAAACTACAGCAAAAAGAGGTTTTGGCAAAGTTGGATTAAGGATTGGAACGTGTTAGGGGAAGAGGATGAAAAGAAATTTATTTCTTCGTTTTGATAATGATCACGCCTTTAGCCCCTTTTTCACCGTATTTGGCGGCAGAAGCATCTTTGAGTATGCTCACCGATTCAATATTAGCAGCTTTCAGGTCGAGTTTCCGGAAGGCATCATTGTCATATTCCTTATCGTCGACGATGATAAGACCAGGGAACTCCGACATCTGGCCAAGGTCTACCACTCCGTTAAAGCTTGTTTTGCGGGCCCGAACGACCACATCTTCGATTTTGGCGTTTTTGTCAACCACAACAACGGGGTTATTATTGGACTTAACGCCTTTTCCGGTCACTATCACATCGTCGGGATTGGCCCGGCGGCCCACTACAGTTACTTCCTTAAGGCGGGCAGAACCTTTCAAGCCTTTTTTGGTGGTCACCAATACCACACCGTTCCTTCCCTTCTCGCCGTATATTTCTGTGGCTTTTTTATCTTTCAATATCGATATGGATTCGATCGTTTCCGGGGCGATCATTTGAAGCTCTTGATCGGGATCACCTTCTAGGGGCACTCCGTCGACGACGATCAACGGCGGTTCACCGTTCATGTTGCGGAGCCTGATCTTAGGGGTATCGCTTACGATCCCTGCACCTTTGACCTCCCCTTCAATGCCAGGCCCAGGCGCAGCCTTGCCGGATGGGGCTGCAGGCGCCACGGGCCTTGCAGTGGGAGCAGCGGCACGTTTTGTGGCGGTTACCTTTACTTCTATGTCTTCTTTCAATGGTTTCGGGGCCACGGCTTTTTTGGCAGGCACGGTATCTGCCTGTGGTGTTTCATAGAATGGGACCGTTTCATTCATTGAGAGGGTGACTGGCGAACCGTTCCGGAATGCCAGCAGGGTCACTGTGGCCAGCGGAACGATAAAAAGAAATTTGACGGCATGGATGCGGGCGCTTTTGATCTTGTTCATCATGGCTATACGTTTTTTAAGTGATGCGTAATTGAATGGGTGAGCGATGCTGCACATATCTGTTCCCATAACTTTCAACAACAGGTATTGATAATGCTTACGGTCGAGACCCGACTGCAATACCTGGTTGTCGGCAATGAACTCGAGGTTTTGCCGGATGGAACGGCGAAGCAACCAGGCAAATGGGTTGTACCAGTTTAGGATGCAGATAAGCTCGGCAAAGAGGATATCGATCGTATGTTTTTGTTTTACATGGATGAATTCATGGCGGATGATCTCGCGCAGCTCATTTTCCGGATGCTGGTGCGAGTTGATGAAGATAGAGCTGCCGATAGAGAAGGGAGCGATCGGCCTGTTCACGTGAAAGACCTTTACCCTGTCGGCAAACAATAAAGTTGCCGATCTTCGCATATTCATATACGATACTAACTGTACCCCCAGTCTCACCAGGGCTACCAGGATGCCTGCCAACAGCGATACAAGCAGCAAGCTATGCCAGGAGAGGCCGGGCGTCTCTTTAACCGGGGCCGTATAATTGCCCACCAGCGGGATCCATTGTACCATGCGGGAATCGTTCCATGCTTCTTCATGTAAAACGGGTGTAATATTGATGAAAGGCACCAGGAAGGCAAAAGCGGTATAACCAAGCAGGTACCACCGGTTCCAGGTGTGGAAGGTAAGCCGCCGCAGTACGAGGATATAAAACAAATACACGACAGCCAGGCTGATAGATAGTTTGATCAAATACTGGATCAACTGTTCCATATTCAATAGTTTTTTACCGTATAGCCGATGCTATACGTGCTGCTCAATCTTTTTTATCTTCGATCAGATCGATGATCTCCTTCAATTCTTTCGGGCTGAGTTTTTTCTGCTCCACGAAGAAGTTCACAAGCTCCTTATATGAGTTGGCGAAATAATTTTTTACCACCCCGCTCATGAACCGCTTCTTGTATTCCTCTCCGCTGATGGCAGGTTTATAGATATAAACATTCCCGATCAAACGGCTATGCAGGAAACCTTTTTTTTCCAGGTTCTTGAGGGTGGAAGCCAGCGTGGTGTATGGAGGCCGGGGCTCATCCAAGTGATCGAGGAACAGTTTCACATTGCCCTCGCCAATTTGCCAAACGACCATCATGGCTTCTTCCTCCTGGGGAGTTAATTTTTCCATGTTTACGATATTTCCGTAAACCTACGAAACATTCGTAGAAAAACAAAATTATTTCCTTTTATTTTTGGTAGTCCTTAGGGCTCTCATCGCCCGGCACCATTAAAAGTTACACCCATGAAACAGTGGACCCTCATTATCGCCATAGTATTGACCTCGCAATTGACTTTTGCCCAGGCAGGCGATACAGCTCCCAAACGTCCGGCAGGTTTCCCCACCATCCAGTTGTTACAGATCGACAGCACCACGCTGACCAATGGCCAGGTGAAAAAAGACCAGCCTACGATCATCATGTACTTCAGTCCCACCTGCGACCATTGCAAACACCAGATGCGGGATATCATCGCTGCCATGAACGATCTTTCATCCGTTCAATTCATCCTCGCCACCTACCAGCCATTCGAGGATATGGTGAGCTTTTACAAAGAATTCCAACTCGAGAAATATCCCAATATCAGGATCGGCAGGGACGTATCTTATAAAATTGCACCCTTCTTCGATATCCACAGCCTTCCTTACCTGGCCATCTATAATAAAAAGAATGAACTGGTCACCACCTTCGAAGGGAACCAGAAGGCGGAAAAGCTGATCAAAGCCTTGCAATAGTTTGGTATTTCCGACTACCTTTGCCCCGCCTGCGCCCTGATCACTTCGTTTTCACAGAATGTCGAGGGGCTTCGGCAGACAAGTCCACTCTGCTGAGGCTTGTTAGCAGATATTGTTTATTCCCGATTGTTTCACTTTATAAAAATGTTTTCTGATGAAAGTAACTGTTGTAGGTGCCGGTGCCGTGGGTGCTACCTGTGCCGATAATATCGCCCGTAAAGAGCTGGCTTCAGAATTGGTTTTACTGGATATCAAGGAAGGGCTGGCAGAAGGTAAGGCCCAGGACATGATGCAGACCGCTACCCTGCTTGGTTTCGATACCAAGATCACCGGCAGCACCAATGATTATTCCAAAACTGCCGGTTCCGATGTGGTGGTGATCACTTCTGGTTTGCCCCGCAAACCCGGCATGACCCGTGAAGAACTGATCGGCACCAATGCCGGCATCGTCAAAGGTGTTTGTGAGAATATCCTGAAATATTCGCCCAATGCCATCCTCATCGTGATCAGCAATCCGATGGACACCATGACCTATCTCGCCCTTGCTGCCACCGGCCTGCCCAAGAACAGGATCATCGGTATGGGCGGTACACTCGACAGTTCACGCTTCAAATATCAATTGAGCCAACACCTGGCTTGCAGCCCCTCCGACCTGAACGCAGTGGTAGTGGGCGGCCATGGTGATACCACTATGATCCCACTGATCCGCCTGGCCACCTGGAACAGTGTGCCTGTTACCAAATTCCTCAGCGAAGAACAACAAAAACAGATCGTGGCCGATACGATGGTCGGCGGAGCTACCCTCACCAAACTGATCGGTACTTCCGCCTGGTATGCTCCCGGCGCTGCCGGAGCCGCCCTCGTGGAAAGCATCCTGCGCGATGAAAAGAAATTGTTCACCTGCTGCGTGGCGCTGAATGGCGAATACGGTCAGAAAGATATTTGCCTCGGTGTTCCCGTGGTGATAGGCAGGAACGGTTGGGAAAAGATCGTAGACTTCGGTCTGAACGCAGACGAACAGGCATTGTTCAACAAAAGCGCCGATGCAGTGCGCAGCATGAACGATGTGCTGAAGACGTTGTAAGCGAGTTGAAAGGTTGATAGGTTGACAAGGAGTTTCCCGAAATTCAAAGATTTCCTTGTTAACCTATCAACCTTTCAACTTTTCAACCCTGCTTTTTCAACCCCATCCTTACCCCTCCCTACATTCATGGCAAGAAAAAATTTGGGAATTTTGTCCGACCCGTTCTTCTCTGTTCGTCATGGATCCGGTATCCTTATTTGTCACTATTAAAATCGATCATCATGAAAGAGTTCATGTTCATTTTCAAAGGCCCCTATTACGATCACCTCGATATGAGCGCTGAAGAAGCGCAGGCGCAAATGCAAAAATGGCTCGATTGGATCGGAGAGCTTAGTCAACAGGGGATCTATGTAGAAGGCAGGCCCCTCCTCGAAAACGGACGCAAGCATGTTGCAGGCAAAGAACAGATCGTGACCGATGGGCCCTTCGCGGAAAGCAAGGAAACAGTGGGTGGTTATATGATCATCAAAGCAAAAGACATGAAAGAAGCCCTCAAGGTAGCCAAAGGATTTCCCGACTACGAATTGCAGGGCAAGATAGAAATTGCAGAGGTGCAGGAGATCCCCAATATGTAACAAACATCATCCCTGAACATTCGCCGCAGATCGACAGGCCCGATGGAATACCATGCCGTCATCCTGTTGACCTGCGGCCATCATTATCAGCAACAATGTGAGCAGTCAGTTAAATAACCAGGTGGTAGACCATTTGTTCCGCCATGAAGCAGGCCGGATCACAGCGGTGCTGACCCGCATCTTCGGCACCCATAACATCAATATGGCAGAAGATGTGGTGCAGGAAGCATTCCTGCAAGCCACTCAAACATGGCCTTACAGCAATGTGCCTGATAATCCTGCCGCCTGGCTGATGCAGGTAGCCAAGAACAAAGCGCTCGACATCATTCGCCGGCAGCAGAATTTCCAGCAATTCTCCAGGGAGCTGGCCTCTCAGCTTCAGCAGGAAACGGTACACACGCTGGAACAGTTCTTTCTCGATCATGAAATAGCCGACAGCCAGTTGCGCATGATCTTCGCCTGCTGCCATCCGGCACTGAAAGCAGAAGACCAGGTAGCTCTTACGCTCAAAGTGGTGTCGGGCTTCAGCGCCGCCGAGATCGCCAAGGCATTGGTGACCCATGAAAGCACTATCCAGAAAAGGCTTTATCGCGCCAAACAGTTTCTCAGGAATAATCATATCCCACTCGATATCCCATCAGGCCAGGAACTGTTCAGCCGCCTGAGCATGGTGCATACAGTGCTCTACCTGCTGTTCAATGAAGGGTACAATTCCTCTAAGGCAGATGAACTGATCAGGAAAGACTGCTGCGTGGAGGCGATGCGGTTAGCTTTGATACTTTCCGGGCATCCCGCAGGCCGTCAGCCCGCCACCTTTGCACTTCTTTCATTGATGTGCTTCCAGGCATCGAGGTTTGAAAGCCGTATGAATGCCGATAATGATATCATCCCCCTCCCGGACCAGGACCGCACGAAATGGGACAAAGACCTGATCAACCAGGGTTATCATTTCCTCAATCATTCCTCACAGGGCGACCAGTTCACGGTATACCATATCGAATCGGCCATCGCAGCAGAGCATTGTCTGGCCCCCAGTTTCAAAGAGACCAACTGGCCACGCATGTTGCACCTGTACGACCTCCTCCTTCAGCAAAATCCTTCCCCTGTCGTAAACCTCAACAGGGCTTTGGTCATAGCACGCCTGGGGCAGATCGATAAGGCGATCAGCGAAGTATGGAATATCCACGGCATCGAAGATCTCCTTGCCTCACATTATATCTATAGCGCCGTGCTCGGCGATCTGTATCTCCGGCAGGGCGACCAAGTCAAAGCAAAAAAATACCTGGAGCAGGCCTGCGGGCTCACCAATTCCATAGCGGAGAAAAACCTGATCCAAAAAAAGCTTGCTGAAAAGTAGGGAGTTGATTACCACGAAGACACGAAGGCTCAAAGGAAAAGAGACGTACGTTTACTCAGCATTACTGGCGCAGCTTCGTGTCTTGATAAGGTCCCGGAACATTGAAGTATGTCACGTCCAATAAAGGCACAAAGCAAGGATCGATAAGGTTATTGGCCTGGATGAATTACCTCTTTTCCTTTGAGCCTTCGTGTCTTCGTGGTAATCAATACCCTATAATTCAAAGCCACCGCCTTTTTCTTTTCCTTGGCAATTGTTATAGAGAAGTTATTTTCTGCAGGGGCATTAACCTTTGGAGGCACGGGGCTGTCTAATAAGCAAATCATTAGTTATGAAAAAGCTTTTGATAGTATTGCTATCGATCGGATTGGCTTTGGGCGCTTCAGCCCAAAAGGTTGTCGGACGTGGCGGAGGTCATTTTTACAGGCCGGCTCCACGGGTGATCGTTTCGCCGGGCTTCGGTTTTGGATATGGCTATGGTCCGTTCTCTCCTTATTATGGATTCTATAATCCCTGGTATTATCCTCCCTATGGCTATTATAATTACAGGACAAAGCCTTCCAGGTTAGACCTGGAAATACAGGATATCAGGACTGATTATTCAGACAGGATCAAATCGGTCCGCCTCAATACCGATATTCCTAAAAAGGAAAGAAGGCAGAAAGTGCGTGAACTGAAGACTGAACGAGATAAAGAAATCCTGCAGGCTAAAAAGGACTATTACTACAAACGTCCGGGCCCCGGAAAATCATCCGACAATAGTTCCAACGGCAACAATAAAGACAGTAACAATTATTAAACCGGTTATTGTCGGCAACCATTAAGGCTTCGTTCATGGAACGGGGCCTTTTTTATTTTCAGGCAATGTATCCTTCCCATTCATCCCATCGATCCCAGTTCAGACGCGATGGTCTGAGCACTGATCTGTTCCATACATTTAAAATGACCTTTCGGACATTTATCATACCCGATCTTGGAACAGGGGCGGCAGGAAAGCCCGCGCACTTCAAGGACCTTATAAGGTTTATGGCCGGCCGGCGATTTACCATAATAAGGATACATACCAAACTCAGGAATAGTATTGCCCCAGAGAGAAATAACAGGACGTTTGAATGCTGCGGCGATATGCATGAGCCCTGTATCGTTGGTGATGATGAGCTTCGAGCGGCGCACGAGGTCGGCCGATTCATTGATATTGAATTTGCCACAGGCATTATAGATCTTCACCGGGGCCGTGGCGGCAATTTCAGCACCGATAGCCGCATCTTCTTTTCCGCCCAACAGCATGATGGGATGATTGATAATGGCGCAAAGCTCCTTCAGTTTATGGACAGGATATTTCTTCGTATTGTGCGCTGCGCCGATCACGAGCCCGATATACCCGGCATGATGTGAAGCCGGTATATCCGATTCTTTGACCCTGTCTTTTTCAGGGATGAAATAATCGAGGCCGCCCCCATCATCCTTCACCCCGAAAGAACCGACTGTTTGAAGATACCGGTCAACGATATGGAGATCGGGCAGCCTGTTTATTTTCAATGCCGTGAGCAGCCATTTTTCGATATTGAGCTTATTGAAGGAAAATGCCTGTTTTCGTAATGCCCTTTTCACTTTCAGGGTGCGCAGGTTATGATGAAGGTCGATGATATAATCGAAATCCTCCTGTTCCAGGGTTGCGATCGTAGCGGCGAGGTCATCCTGCAGGCAATGTACCTTATCGATATAGGGATTGGAAGTGAGGATCGGCTGGAACGCCTGTTTAGTGAGATAATGTACCTCTGCGGTGACTACCTGCTTTTTCAAACAGCGTATGACCGGTGTAGTGAGTACGATATCACCGATAGAAGAAAAACGTACGATCAGGAACTTCATGACACGAAAAGGGATTTAACGCTACGATCAATTTTCCACATAATTCAGGTCTTTGCCGAATGTCTCTTTGGTCATCGATCCCGCAATGATGGCGATGATCATGAGAATGACGGCAGCATACATTCCTCCATTCACATAACCAACCCCATCGATGCCTCTTAACCATTTGAAAAGCGGCAGGATGAAAAGGGCAAGCAATCCGCGTACCATATTCGGTATCGTGGTGGCTGCCGTAGCCCGCAGGTTCGTACCGAATTGTTCGGCGCCCATTGTAACGAAGATGGCCCAAAATCCTGTACCGAACCCAAGCCCTGCACAAATCCAGTACATAGCGCTTGCGCTGCCATCCCACAAAACGGTAAAGAATAAGATCATGAATATGATAGTGATGCCATAAAAAAGGAAAAGGGCCTTCTTTCTGCTGCGGAACCATTGGCTGATAAAACCGATGAGGATATCCCCTACCGAGATAGCGGCATAAGCGAACATGATCGCTTTACCCGAATCGATCTTCTCCTTGATGCCCATCTTCTCGCCAAATTCTTTGGAGAAGGTGACCAATACACCGATCACGAACCAGGTCGGTAGCCCTATCAGAATACTGACGATATATCGCCTGAAGCGATCACCATTATTGAACAGCATAAGAAAATTACCGCGCTGCACCTGCATTTTCTTCACTTCATGGAACATGCCCGATTCGAATACGGAAATACGAAGGATCAATAACAATAGCCCGAGACCGCCACCTATAAAATAACAGGTGCGCCAGTCAAAATTTTCTTTCATGATGAAGGCCACCACTGCTCCCGTCAGCCCGATCCCTGCTACCAGCGAAGTGGCCACTCCCCTTTTTTCTTTTGGAGTAAGCTCCGATACCAGCGTGATACCGGCGCCCAGTTCCCCGGCAAGGCCAAGTCCTGCAATGAACCGGACGGCTGCATATTGTCCAACAGTCGTTACGAACCCATTGGCGATATTGGCCAATGAATATAATATGATGGAGCCGAAGAGTACACTTAGCCTGCCTTTCTTATCACCCATGACACCCCAGATGATCCCACCGAGCAGCAGTCCGGCCATTTGCCAACTGATAATGCTCTCACCATCGCTGGTGATCTGTTCGGGCGTCAGTCCCATCGACTGGAGACTGGGCACACGGATGATACTGAACAATAGCAGATCGTAGATATCGACAAAATAACCGAGTGCTGCCACGATCACGGCTATATTGAAGATGGATGCAGGTTTTGGTTGAGATGGCAGTTGCATATAGCTTATTCAGGTGTTTGAGTGGGCGGCACTTTCCCCGTGCTTTTCCTTTTACCAAAGACCAGTTTGATGAGAACAGGTGCGGTGGTCACCAGCACGATACCAAGTACAATGATCTCTAAATGTTGTTTGAGATCGAAGTCGAAAGCGCTCATCAGCCATTTTTGAAGGAAATGGCCTGCAAAGATCATACTGAATACCCAGGCAAGGCATCCGACGATATTGTAGTAAGTGAATTTTTTCCTGTCCATTTCAACGATACCGGCCACAATAGGTGCGAAGGTGCGGATAATGGGGAGGAACCGGGCCACTATGATAGCGGCGCCACCATGTTTTTCAGAAAAATCGTGCGCCTGGTGCAGGAATCTTTGTTTGAAGATGAAGTTATCTTTCCAGTGATACATGGAGGGGCCGATCTTTTTGCCTGTCCAGTACCCTACCATATTGCCGAGGATACCGCAAACGGAGATCAGCAGCCACAACACTACCAGGTCGACCCATTCATTCCGGAGATCGCCCATACCCAGCAGTTTCAGGAACTGGTGAGTAATGCCTGGGGCATGGGTCTTGTCATCCATTTCATGCGCATAGATACCTGCCACAAACAGCAGGGAATCGCCGGGTAAAAAGAAACCTGCGAACAAACCGGTTTCGGCGAAGATCACGAAGAGCAATAACCATAGGCCACCATTTTCAATATAGAACTGGGGTTGTAATAATTGCGTCCACTGAAAATCTAACAAGATCAGGTCCATACTATGTTACTTATTATTAAAAAGTTTATGCGGCCATTTGCTCCCCGGCCTCCTGTTCGGGCCCCAGTTCTCCTTCCCATTTACTAACGACGCTGGTGGCCAGCGCATTGCCCACCACGTTGGTCATGCTCCTGAACATATCACAAAAATGATCGATAGGCAGAATGATGGCCACACCTTCCGGTGGGATGCCGAACATGGAACAGGTGGCCAGCACGATCACCAGTGATGCCCGTGGCACGCCTGCGATCCCTTTGCTGGTCACCATCAGCACCAGGAGCATGGTAAGCTGCGTGCCCAGGTCGAGCGGAACATTATAGGCTTGTGCAATGGCCAGACTGGCAAATGTCATATACATCATACTGCCATCGAGGTTGAAAGAATAACCCAATGGTAATACAAAAGAGACGATCTTATTCCTACAACCGAACCTTTCCAGTTCTTCGGTGAGCTTGGGGAATACCGCTTCACTGCTGGTAGTGCTGAAGGCGATCAGCAATGGCTGGCCGATCCTCTTGAGGAGGGAAGTAGTACGTTGTCCCAATACCAGATAGCCGGCCCCGATGAGGATGGCCCAGAGAATGGCAATGCCCAACAAGAAATAGCTGAAATAAATGATATAGAATTTGAAGATGCCCAATCCTTTCGTGGCCACCACTGCTGTGAGTGCGCCGAAGACGCCGAGTGGAGCGAAGCTCATCACATAGCCCACCATTTTGAGGATCACGTGCGACACGATATCGAGGGCCTTGATGAGCGGTTTGCCATAATCGCCGAGGGATGTCATGGCCACACCAAAGAAGATACTGAATACCACGAGTTGGAGGATCTCGTTATTGGCCATGGATTCGAGCACGCTCCGGGGAATGATATGCTCCACGAATTTTTCGAGGGAGAATTCCTGGGTCTTGGCCATGAGATCTTTCACCCCTTCCTTATCGGCATGAGCGAGATCGATATAATCTCCAGGATGGAGCAGGTTCACCAGTATCAGTCCTAATAACAAAGAGACCAGGGAAGCTGTAATGAACCAGAGGATGGCCTTACCGCCTACCCTGCCTACCGATTTGAGGTCGCCGAGCTTGGCGATGCCTACCACCAGCGTGGCAAAGACCAGGGGTGCGATGATCATTTGGACCAGCCTGATAAAGACCTTGCCCAGGAGGTTGATATTTTTCGAGAAGGATTTGATGGTTTCAGGCGAAGCGGAGGAGTGGACAATATACCCGACAATGATGCCTAAAGCCATAGCAGCCAATATGTATAAAGTCAGCCGGTTCTTTTTCATGCAAGCTGTTCTTGTAAATTATGGCACGCAATATAGTACTTAATGGATAAAAAGCCCTGTTTATGAGGGCTTAATCTGGCTTGTCAACCGGGACTGCCGCCTGGTATATTTTTACTTTGGTCAATTTAATAAATCATTATCTTTCGGCCTTATATCTGATTGTTAACCTCATTAAGTCACAGTAAAAAAACGATAACTAACTGTTATGAGTTTGTTCAGAAAAAAATCTTTAACAGCCCTGCTGGCCCAGGCTGCCGATTCTGAAAAAGGATTGAAACGCACACTTGGCGCCGGCAACCTGGTGGCACTCGGCATTGGCGCCATTATTGGCGCCGGTCTGTTCGTGCGTACTGCTGCCGCTGCCGGCGGTCATGCTGGTCCGGCTGTTACCGTCTCCTTCATCATAGCAGCCGTTGGTTGTGCCTTTGCGGGTCTGTGCTATGCAGAGTTCGCGTCGATGATCCCCATTGCTGGCAGTGCTTATACGTATGCGTATGCCACTATGGGTGAACTGGTGGCCTGGATCATCGGCTGGGCGCTTGTCCTGGAATATGCGTTAGGCGCGGCAACGGTATCCATTGCATGGAGTGAATACCTCAACAATTTGCTGGGGGGGGCAATACCATACGAATGGTGCCACTCGCCGTTGGAATCCGCGATGGATGCCAACGGGGTGATGCATACCGGTATCTTCAATGCACCTGCCTTACTCATCTTATTACTGCTCTCCCTGTTATTGATCAAGGGAACACAGGAATCAGCGATCGTGAATGCCATCATCGTATTCGTGAAAGTGGCCATCGTGCTCATCTTTATCGCAGTGGGCTGGCAATTCATCAAACCGGAGAACCATGTGCCGTACTTTATCCCGGCCGACCATCCGCCCGCTATCCTGCCTGATGGGTCCTCTTACTCCTATGCCCCCACCTTCAACCATGGTTTCTTAGGTGTACTGCGCGGAGCAGCGATCGTATTCTTCGCATTTATCGGCTTCGATGCGGTATCGACAGCAGCCCAGGAAGCCAAGAACCCGAAAAAGGACATGCCGATCGGTATCCTCGGATCACTGGTCATCTGCACCATCCTTTATATCTTATTCTCCTGGGTATTGACAGGTGTGGCGCCTTTCACCGATTTCCAGAAAGCTGGCCGCGAAGCTTCGGTTGCTTATGCCATCCAGACTTATATGGCCAATCATGAATGGCTGGCAACGCTGGTCACTGTCGCCATCCTGGCAGGCTTCTCTTCCGTGATCCTCGTGATGTTACTGGGACAGAGCCGGGTGTTCTATTCTATGGCCAGCGATGGATTGCTCCCGAAAGTGTTTGCCGATCTGCATCCTAAATTCAGGACCCCCTACAAATCGAATGTCATCCTGTTCCTGTTCGTAGGCGCCTTTGCCGGTTTTATTCCCGGCCACATGGCGGGCGACCTGACCAGTATCGGTACCCTCTTTGCTTTCGTGCTGGTAAGTGCAGGGGTATGGATCATGCGTAAATCGGACCCTACGGTGGTACGGCCTTTCAGAACGCCGGTCGTTCCGTTCGTGTCTACCATGGGTGTGATCGTTTGTACTGCCATGATCGTTTCGCTCGACCATATTACCCAACTCACCGCCCTGGTATGGATGGCCATCGGTCTGGTGATCTATTTCAGCTACAGTAAATCCAGGAGCAAGCTCAATCATTTGTAGCTCCTGCCTAAATGAATAAAAAAACGTCCCGTCAGTTGACGGGACGTTTTTTTATAAGAAGCCATTGAAGTATTTTTGCAACCCCTGCAACCAGGGGTCATTATCATTAAAAACTATCATCTGTAATCAAATAGTATGGGCCGGATATTTGAAGTACGTAAATCCACCATGTTTGCGCGGTGGGACCGGATGGCTAAACAGTTTAGCCGCATTGGAAAAGAAATTGCGATCGCTGTAAAAGCAGGTGGCCCGGACCCGAATACGAACCCTGCCCTGCGCCGCGTGATGCAGAACGCCAAGAGCGTGAACATGCCCAAAGACCGCGTGGAAGCTGCCATCAAACGCGCCAGCGGCAAGGAGATGGAAAACTACGAGGAGATCCTTTATGAGGGCTATGCGCCGCATGGAGTGGCTGTACTCGTAGAAACAGCCACCGATAACCATGTTCGCACCGTGGCCAATGTGAAGTCCCATTTCAATAAAGGAAACGGGGCCCTCGGCAACAGCGGCAGCGTAAGTTTCCAGTTCAAGAAAATGGGTGTGTTCAAACTGAAACCCGAAGGGTTGAGCCAGGATGAGCTGGAATTGGAGCTGATCGACCATGGACTGGAAGAAATGGGCGAAGGCACCGGAGAGAATGGGGAAAACGTGCTGGTGATCCGCGTGGCTTTCACAGATTTTGGCAATATGCAGAAAGCGCTGGAAGAAAAAGGCGCCACGCCGATCAGCGCAGAGGTGGAATGGATCCCTACCACCACGGTTGAACTGTCGGAAGAGCAGGCGCAGGATGTATTAAAGCTGGTAGACCGTCTCGAGCAGGATGACGATGTGCAGAAGGTATTCCACAATCTTGCCTGATCATTTTTTATCGACCCCGACACCTGTTTCGCTTTCATTCTTACCATTCTCCATTTCGCGTCGGATAATGGTTTTGAATCTTTTCTCATTCCTCATCCAGGTAAGATTGGTGACAACAGTAATGATCACGAAACTGGTGATGGGGATCAGCCATTCCCTTCCCTCGAAATCCACTGCCCACATGTGCAATACAAAGAGCAGCACGATCGAAGCGATAAAAGTGCCGGCCAGTATATATAGTAACAGGTATGACCATCTCCCCCCTTTCCTTTGTTCCTCCCAATACCTGACAAACCTTTTTTCCGCGGATGTAAGCATGTTGAATGATTTAGATGGCATCGCTATTTATAGAATGCAGGCAGAAGAATATATCTCCGGTGAAAGACGCAGCTTTTTCTCTATCGCCTGGAAAGCGCCTGAGAGGGTGAAGGCGATCGTACCGAGAATTTCGATCACATAAAGGAAGTGGTTATTCATGAGCAGTAGCCAGAGATTGACCGTGGCCGTTTACTCGGCCAGCATTTCCCTGATCACGTCTACGATCTCTTCCGTGTTGGGTTTACTGAAATAATCCCCGTCGCTGCCATAACTGGGGCGATGGTCTTTGCCGGTGATGGTACGGGGGGCTACATCGAGCCAGCGGTATCCGCCTTGCTTTTCCATCACTTCATTGAACATGAATCCACAGGCGCCACCGGGTACGTCCTCATCGATGAAGACTATGCGATTGGTCTTTTTCAGTGATGCGAGGATCACCTGGTGAAGATCGAAAGGTAACAGCGTTTGTACGTCCACGATCTCACAATCGATCCCGTTCTTTTCCAGTCTGACAGCAGCTTCCTGGATCACGCGCAGCATGGAACCATAAGATACGATGGTGATATCGGTACCTTCCCGGATGATCTCCGGTATACCCAGCGGTACGCGGTACCCGAGAAGATCGGCCGGTAATTTTTCTTTGAGCCTGTATCCATTGAGGCATTCCACCACGATAGCGGGATCATTGCCTTCGAGTAATGTATTGTACATACCGGCGGCCTGCACCATATTGCGTGGCACACAGATATGCATCCCTCTCAGTGAATGCAGCATCATGCCCAGCGGTGAGCCGCTATGCCAGATGCCTTCCAGCCGGTGGCCGCGTGTGCGAACGATCAGCGGGCAGCTCTGCCGGCCTTTGGTACGCCAGTGCAGCGTTGCCGCATCATCACTCAATGGCTGCAACCCGTACAGGAGATAATCGAGATACTGGATCTCGGCAATGGGGCGGAGGCCGCGCATGGCAAGGCCGATGCCCTGTCCCATGATCGTGAGCTCACGGATAGCTGTATCGAATATGCGATGTATACCATATTTTGACTGCAACCCGGCAAAGCCCTGGTTCACGTCGCCGATCTTACCCACATCTTCCCCGAATGCCAGTACTTTAGGATTGCTGCTGAAAAGCACATCGAAATATTTATTGAGGATCTCGTATCCATTGACCATGGGCGCATCTGCCGCATAATGCAGTTCGGTGGCGGCCACTTTAATGGGGCTCTTCGGGCTTTCATCGTACAATTTGGAATCGTACAAAGCATATCCTTCTTCCCGCAGGGAATGATAGTATTCCCGAACGGGCGCTGCATGGAGGGAATCACCGGCGAGATCGAGCACTGTGTGCAGGGCATGCAGCACATCTTTTCGCAGGGGTTCGCGGTTGGTAGCCAATTCCTGTTTTATCTGTGCAATTTCGCCATGAGGGTCGTCGCCATGACCGATCATTTCGTTGAACAGGGCTACCGATTGGTTTACCTGTTCTTTGATGGGCGCACAGAAATTCTCCCAGGCCCTTTGCTTGCTGTCGCGCACATATTCTTTCGCCTTTATTTCCACCTGGTGCAGTTCATCTTCATTGGCCAGTTCGTTCTCGATTATCCATTCCCTGATTTTCTTATTACCGTCCCATTCGCGCTCCCATTCCAGTTGTTCAGGGCTCTTATAACGTTCATGGCTACCTGAAGTAGAATGGCCTTGCGGCTGTGTTACCTCTTCCACATGGAATAAGGCAGGTATATGGGTATCGCGGATCTTCTGAATGGCCGATTCGAATACTTCGCACATCCCGGCATAATCCCATGCCTTCACTTTATAGATATCGAATCCATTGGTGTTGTCCTTTTTCTGCATGCCTTTCAGGGCTTCGGAGATGGAGCCCTTGGTAGTCTGGTATTTTTTGGGGACGGAGATGCCGTATCCATCATCCCAAACAAAAACAGCCAGGGGCACCTGCAATACACCGGCAGCGTTGATGGTTTCCCAGAAATGCCCTTCCGACGTGGAGGCATCACCGATAGTACAGAAGCATATTTCATTGCCATCATCGCTCAGCTCATGCATGTCGTGGAGCGCTTCGGAGTGCCGGAACAAGCGGGATGCCAGGGCGAGGCCCAGGGAGCGTGGCATCTGGCCGGCAGTGGGGGCCAGGCCGGCAGCGATGTTCCTGCGGTTCACCAGGTCGAGCCAGTTGCCTTCTTCGTCTACAAGCGGTGTAGCGAAATGGGAGTTCATCTGTCGGCCTGCACTGTGGGGATCATTGGCCGTATCGGGATCGGCATAGAGCTGTGCAAAAAACTCTTCCATGCTGGCTTGCCGTGTAGCAAAGGCGAAGGTTTGATCGCGGTAATACCCCGACAGGAAATCGCCATTGCGGAAAAATTTTGCCGCCGCGATCTGCGCCACTTCTTTGCCATCGCCAAAGATCCCGAACTTGGCTTTGCCGGTGAGCACTTCTTTGCGTCCGAGCAAACTGGCTTCCCTGCTTTCACAGGCCAGCCGGTAGTCTTTCAACACTTCTTCGCGGAATTTGTCGAAGGAGAGTTTTTCGTTGGCTAACAATGAATTGTGCATGGTGTTTTCCATGGCGTAAAAGTATTAATAATATACCCAAATATTTGCTTTTTCTATAGATGTTAAAAAATTGTCATTAACCCTAAAATTTATTCTCCATTAGTCCGTTAATAATGTAATTTTGAATAGGTTAACAATTCATTAAACGAGATGGATATGATCAGAAGATCGTGGATGTTCATGGTGGTGATATTGGCAGGACTGGCAACAAAAGCCCAGACCAATACTGGTAATATTGTTAAGCCCGTTCCTGAAGTGTTGCAACTGAAAGAAACAGGTTTCGATTTCGGTAAGATCCCCCAGGGCCGTCCGGTGACGCATAATTTCACCATCGTCAATTCCGGCGACACACCATTATTGCTCGACAATGTGCAGGCTTCCTGTGGCTGCACCACACCGGAATGGAGCCGCGACCCTATTAAACCGGGCGCTTCCGCCACCATCAAAGTCGGGTATAACGCCGCTGCGGAAGGTTACTTCAACAAGACCATCACGATACAATACAATTCGCAACAGAGTAAGACCATGGTGATATCGGGTACGGTGTACAAAACGCCTTCCACTTCAGCACCCATCAATTCATCATTAGCATTATTAAAATATCAAAATTAATATTACGTATGAAACAAATCATTCTGGCACTGGGTATAATGATCGCATCGGTTTCTGCTTTTGCACAGACCTCCGCACCACAGCCGACCGCAACACCACAGAAAGCTGAAAACTTTGTGAAGTTCAAGGAAATGACGCATGATTTCGGCAAGATCAAACAAAATGTTCCCGTTACTTATGATTTCGCATTTTCCAATATAAGCAGCAAACCAGTTGTGATCGAATCAGCTACTGCTTCCTGCGGTTGCACCACGCCGGTAAAACCTGAAGCTCCGATCGCGAAAGGAAAGAACGATAAGATCACTGCCGGTTTCAATGCAGTGAACCTCGGGCCCTTCACCAAGAGCATCCTGGTAAAAATAGCAGGTGTGGACCAACCGGTTGAGATCAAGATCACCGGTGAAGTGCTGAATGAGATCGATTATGCGAAATATGAAAAAGAAAAAGGTCCCAGAAAAAGCTGATATATTTTTTAGTGTTTGAAAAATGTCTCCCCGGGCTTTTGGCCGGGGATTTTTTTTGCCACCAGGACATAAAGGCGCTAAGTAATTTTTGATCGGCGACCGCTCACTTGTAGTACCAGGGCTGAGGCTGATCCATTATTAATTTCATACCGGACATTGGGATGTTCGTAATGCAGGATCGCCATTTGATAAATGCTGCGCCTGTTCCGATTGGCAAACCCCGGCACTCCCCTATCTTTGCTATATGTTAACCATCAGTCACCGCGGCGAAACCATGCCGCCATCGCCGATCCGTAAGCTGGTCCCATTTGCAGAAGCAGCCAAGAAAAAAGGGACAAAAGTGTATCATCTCAATATCGGCCAGCCGGATATCGAAACCCCGAAACAGGCACTGGACGCTGTAAGGCACGCCGACTTCAAGGTGCTGGAATACAGCCATAGCGCCGGGAATGAGAGTTATCGCCGTAAACTGTCGGAGTATTACAAAAAAGCAGGCATCGATGTAGACTATACCCAGATCATCATCACTACCGGCGGGTCCGAAGCCATTCTCTTCGGGTTCATGAGCTGTCTCGATCCCGGTGATGAAGTGATCATCCCCGAACCATTTTATGCCAACTACAATGGGTTTGCCGTGGAAGCAGGTGTGGAAGTAAAACCCATCACTTCCTATATCGAATCAGGATTTGCATTACCGCCCATCAGTGAGTTCGAGAAAGTGATCGGCCCGAAAACAAAAGCCATCGTGATCTGCAACCCCAACAATCCTACCGGCTACCTCTACAGCCATGAGGAAATGGAAACGCTCAAACAGATCGTGATCAAACACAACCTCTATTTGTTTTCGGATGAGGCTTATCGTGAGTTCTGCTACGATGGAGAGCATTTCAGCGCTATGCAACTGAAAGGCGCCGAGCAAAATGTTTTGCTGATGGACACCATCTCCAAAAGGTACAGCGCCTGCGGCGGACGTATCGGTGCGCTCGTTACCCGTAATAAGCAGGTGTATGATACGGTGATGAAATTTGCACAGGCCCGCCTGAGCCCTCCTTCTTTTGCGCAGATACTCGGCGAAGCGGCCGTAGACCTTCCTGCAAATTATTTCGATGCCACCAAGTCCGAATACCTGAAACGTCGCGATACGCTGGTATCCCGGTTGAATGCCATGCCCGGCGTATTTTGTCCTAATCCCGGCGGTGCTTTCTATGCCATTGCCCGACTTCCTATCGATGATGCGGACAAGTTCTGCCAATGGCTGCTCGAATCATTCTCCTATAATAAACAAACCGTCATGCTGGCCCCTGCCACCGGATTTTATGGCACCAAAGGGCTCGGACTGAATGAAGTGCGACTGGCTTATGTGCTGAATTCTGATGACCTGAACAAGGCGATGGATTGCCTGGAAAAAGCGCTGGAAGCATACCCGGGCAGAACAGAGCTGAAGGCGGTGGAGAAAACGCTGGCCGGGTAAGGGATCAGTGGCCTCATTATCTTTTCCGTTTAAAAGTTTTTAAGACCCGGATTTTTCTCTATTTTTGCAACCCGTTTGGGGAACGGAACTGTATCATGATCATGGTGATACGGGTTCGAATCCCATACTCGGTACAAGCGGATCATACAACGGCGGGGTAGCTCAGGCGGTTAGAGCGCAGGATTCATAACCCTGAGGTCAAGGGTTCAACTCCCTTTCCCGCTACGAAAGAAAAATGAAGGTCGCATTTAATGCGGCCTTTTTCTTTATAAATCAACTCTTTAAGCATAAGTCAATAAGTTAGATAATTTGATTAGTGTTTTCTTCAAAAATACCTATAGCCTAGTTTTAATTACAATAAGGTTCAACTTCCATTCTAATAAAACATTTATGCTTCGCTACCTTTAGGATCTATTTTACTTACAAAATTGTAAAAGACAAGGCTCATTTCATAAACGAAATTAGTTGTAGCGGTTTTCTCTTCTGGTGTAAGATTCTCAAATAGTGGATCTACACTCATTAATTCTTCCTCAGTGAGCATTAAATTTTTTTGTGGTAGCAGATTCGTCTGCAAAGGCCTACCATGAATTGCTCTAGGTTTCTTAGATTTCATATTACATATGGATTGTCCTCATTATTGAGATGATATTTCACCTTTTATTTTTTCATAGATTACAATGAATTTCAACTCAGCACGCTGATACGATGTTTTATTCATCATCTTTGAAATTTTGACTACATGCATCATTGAGTGCAAGGATTATTTCATTAAAAAATTCGATTGCTCCGACCATCTTTTTCTGGTATGAGATATTCTAATCAGGTGCACCATTAATAAATTCTTCCACAGTGAGCATATCCTTCTGTAAAGGCTTAAATAGAATTGCCGCTGCTACGCTATCTTTCATATATTAATTTATGGTGTTTGTTTTTTATTAAAAAAAATAAAGAGGGGACTTCAAACTTCAGATTCTAAAAATGTCGATTTCTTTATTTTTGAAAAATTCTACAATATTTTTTTATAATAATGACAATTTGTCTATCTTTATTACAAATTGAAAGTTTCTACATTGATAAAAAAATTACCGTTATCTAAACTCTGCGATATAAGGTTTGGATTTTATAGTCAACCGGACACTGGAGGTACTGTTGCCTATCTGCAAGCTCGTCAATTCAGTGATGATGGCTGGCAAATAGCCGCGGCAGATGAATATATACATCTCGATGAGAAGGTGGAAGCACATATATTAAAAGATGATGACGTTTTATTTGTTGGTAAAGGCAATAGGCTGTTTGCCTGGTGTTATAGACAAATAGGTCAACCAGTCGTTGCATCTTCGATATTTTTTGTTCTTCGACCGGACACGAAGATGGTTTACCCTCAGTACCTTGTAGCTATTCTAAATACTCCACTAAGCAAGGCTGCTTTCAGTCAAATTGGTGGTGGTACAAATATATTCTCCATTCGAAAATCAGAACTTGGTGCATTCGAAGTTCCCCTGCCTTCGATGAAGCAACAAAAAAGCATAGCTGCTTTAGCGCAGTTATATCAGCAAGAAATCGAATTAGCAGAGCAACTTATCACTCAAAAGCGGAAATTATACACGGCAATCATTTCTAAATTGACGAAATAACTATTATGCAGAAGAAACTCACGCAAAAAGAGATTAATAATATTGTATGGAAGGCCTGCGACACTTTCCGTGGAACTATAGATGCAACCCAATACAAGGACTACATCTTAACGATGCTATTCCTGAAATATGTAACTGACGTATGGAAGGATAAAAAAGCTGCATATGTTGAAAAATATAAGGGAGACAATGTACGCATCGAAAGGGCATTGCGGAACGAACGTTTCCAGGTACCCAACGAATGTACCTTCGATCACCTGTTTGAACAACGCAATGAAAATAATCTTGGTGAACTAATTAACATTGCGTTGGAGAAATTGGAAGACGCCAACCGTAGTAAACTGGAAAGGGTATTCAGAAACATTGACTTCAATAGTGAAGCCAACCTTGGGCAAACCAAAGATCGTAACCGTCGTTTGAAAAATTTGCTGGTTGATTTTTCTGCATTGGATCTTCAGCCAACGCATCTGGAAGGAAACGATGTAATTGGAGATGCTTACGAATATCTCATTGCAAAATTTGCAAGCGATGCCGGTAAAAAAGCCGGTGAATTTTATACTCCTGCGGAAGTTTCAACCTTATTGGCAAAGCTGGTAGATCCTCAGCCGGGTAACCGTATCTCTGATCCCGCCTGCGGTTCTGGCTCCCTGTTGATTAAAGTCGGCCGAGAAGTTGGTAATAACAACTTCTCCTTATATGGGCAGGAAAACAATGGAAGTACATGGGCGCTAGCCCGGATGAATATGTTCCTTCACGAAATGGATAATGCTGACATCGAATGGGGCGACACGCTTAATAATCCCCGTTTACTGGAAGGAGATCAATTAATGAAATTTCACATTGTGGTAGCTAATCCACCATTTTCGCTGGATAAGTGGGGAGCTGAAAATGCCATGGCCGACCAGTATAACCGTTTTTACCGGGGTATCCCCCCCAAGAGTAAAGGCGACTTTGCATTTATCACTCATATGATTGAAACCGCTTACGAGGACATAGGCAAGGTGGGAGTTATAGTACCACACGGTGTACTGTTTCGGGGTAGCAGCGAAGGAAAAATCAGAGAACAACTTATAAAAGAAAACCTGTTGGAAGCCGTAATTGGGCTTCCAGCTAACCTGTTCTTTGGAACCGGAATCCCAGCGGCTATACTCCTATTCAATAAAGGAAAAGGTGAGAATAAAGATGTGCTGTTCATAGACGCCGGTCGCGAGTATGAGGAAGATAAAAACCAGAACCGTTTAAGACAGGAAGATATACAGCATATTGTAGAGACATACAAGGCCTTCAAAGCAGCAGCACCTCTGGCAACCAACGAAGGCGCCGTATTGGAAGATAAATATGCTTACCGGGCAACACTCAAGGAGATTGAAGAGAACGATTACAACCTCAACATCCCACGTTATGTGGACACATTTGAGGAAGAACCACCGATAGATATTGCTGCTACACAGTCTGAGATTAAACGGCTGAAAGGAGAAATGGTATCCATTGAAAAGAAAATGGAGGAATACCTCAAAGAATTGGGATTTTAAAAAGGAATAAATATGGAAAAGTTTGAAATTTTACTATATAGTGTTCCAGAAGGGAGAGCGACAATTGAAGTTTTCTTTGAAGCAGAAACGTTCTGGCTTTCTCAGAAAAAAATGGCAGAGCTTTTCAATGTAAATGTTCGAACCGTAAGTGAGCACCTACAAAATATATTTAGTACTAATGAATTGGATAAAAATTCAGTTATCCGGAATTTCCGGATGACTGCCTCAGACGGTAAAAACTATAATACACAATTTTACAACCTTGATGCCATCATTGCCGTAGGTTACCGTGTGAATAGCCTTGAAGCTACCCGCTTCCGCATCTGGGCCACCACTACACTCCGGGAATTTATTATCAAAGGCTTTGTGCTGGACGATGAACGGTTGAAGCAGGGTAAGAATTTTGGTAAGGATTACTTTGAAGAGCTCCTGGAGCGCATCCGGGAGATACGAGCCAGCGAGCGCCGGTTTTATCAGAAGATTACTGACATCTATGCTCAATGTAGCATCGACTACGACCCCAAAGCTGAAATAACACTGACCTTCTACAAAACAGTGCAAAATAAACTGCACTGGGCAATTACCAGGCAAACTGCCGCAGAAATTATTTATCAAAGAGCCGATGCCGGCAAACCCAATATGGGGCTAACCACCTGGAAAAATGCACCCCAAGGTAAGATCCTGAAAACAGATGTAAGTGTAGCCAAAAATTATCTGCAGGCAGAAGAAATAGATGAACTGAACCGCATTGTAACGATGTACTTGGACTATGCCGAAAATCAGGCAAGGCGGAATATACCAGTGAGCATGGCAGACTGGGTGCAGAAGCTCGATGGTTTCCTACAGTTCAATGATTATGAAATACTGAAGAATGCAGGGAGTATTAGTCATGAGGTGGCGAAGAAGCTCGCAGAGGATCAGTATGAGAAATTCCGCATAGAGCAGGACAAGTTATACGAAAGTGATTTTGATAAGCTGGCAAAGAGATTACCGACACCTAAAAGCAAAAAGAAGGATTTATGAGCAACCAAAATTCACATAAACCAGGCTATAAACATACCCCGTTGGGATGGATACCAGAAGAGTGGAAGATTAAGTCATTATTAGATGATATAGAAAGCTTAGATGCAGGAATAAGCGTAAATTCTATAAACGAAGCTCCTATCAATGGCGAGCCTGCTATTTTGAAAACATCTGCTGTTAACGGAGGATTTTTCTATCCTGAACAAAAGAAGAGAATTATTGCTGATGATATTCGAAGAGCCAAGCTAAATCCAAGAGCTAATTCCATCATCATTAGCAGGATGAATACCCCTGAACTTGTAGGAGAGTGTGGCTATGTCAGCAAGACTTTCGAAAACCTTTTCCTTCCTGATCGCTTGTGGCAAACTCGATTTTATCCTAATAGTGAAGTGAATGTTCAATGGTTGAATTATTTATTGAATGCCCCCAGATATAAAACCAAAATTAAAAGTATTGCCACAGGTACAAGTAATAGCATGAAGAATATTTCGAAAGAAGCGTTCTTGAATATAGCCTATATATCTCCATCAACTAATGAACAACGCCGCATCGCCGCCATTCTCTCTACCTGGGACGAAGCCATCGCCAAAACCCAACAACTCATTGCCCAACTACAACAACGCAACAAAGGTTTAATGCAGCAGTTGCTGACGGGAGCAAAGCGACTGAGCGGTTTCACCGGTGAGTGGAATGAAATTCATTTTAGCGATGCCTTTACAGAGCGCAATGAGACTGGATATGGAAGTCTCGATCTGCTTTCTGTAGGATCAATGGGCATCTACCCACAATCACAATCCGAAAAAAGAGATACCTCTAATGCCGATAAATCCAAGTACAAAAGAATTTGTCCTGATGACATTGGCTATAATACCATGCGGATGTGGCAGGGAAGAAGTGCACTGTCCCAATTGGAAGGTATTGTAAGTCCAGCTTACACTATCGTAACTCCCAAAGCCAACCAAAGTTCATTATTCTATTCTTTCTTGTTTAAGCTGCCATCTATCGTTCATAAATTCTTCCGCAATTCACAAGGTTTAGTAGAAGATACATTGAACTGTAAGTTCAAGGACTTTGGGATAGTGACAGTAAAAGTGCCGGAGTATAATGAACAGATTACTATTGCCGATGTATTGATAAAAGCAAATGAAGTGATACAACTTCACGAACAGAAGCTCGCTGCTTTACAACAGCAGAAAAAAGGCCTAATGCAAAAGTTGTTGACGGGTGAGGTGAGAGTTAAGTAAAGCTAATATGAAAATATTATCATTTGACAAAGCACTGAAGGACAACATACCATGACGCAGATTCTGCTAGCGTTTGGGCAGGTTCAAACAGTAACATAAGATCAATCAACTATCATGCAACTTCCATCATTCATAGAAGATCACATCTCCCAGATTCCAGCCCTTCAACTGCTAATGAAATTGGGCTATCGTTATCTTACCCCGCAAGAAGCTTTGGAAGCCCGTAGTAACCGCAGTTCCAATGTACTGCTGGAAACGATTTTAAAGAAACAGCTCGAAGAGATCAATAAGATTGAATACAGGGGGAAAGAGTTCGCATTCAGCGAAGCTAACATTAACACTGCTATCCTAGCTTTAAGAGATTTACCTCTACAGGATGGATTTCTGGCCGCCAACAAAACCTTTTATGAGCTAATTACACTGGGGAAAAGCCTTGAGCAATCGGTGCTGGGAGATAAGAAAAGCTTTTCCTTTAAGTACATCGATTGGGAGCACCCTGAGAACAACGTATTCCATATTACAGAGGAATATTCGGTGCTTCGTTCCGGTAGAACGGATACGTACCGCCCCGACCTAATACTATTTATCAACGGTATTCCCATGGTAGTGATTGAATGTAAAAGCCCAAAGATCAAAGATCCTATTGGCCAGAGCATTGAGCAACACTTGCGCAATCAACAGGAAGATGGTATTCGTTCGTTGTACCATTACTCAAATATAGTAATTGGATTAGCCGTAAATGAAGCCATGTATGCCACCACAGCAACATCAAAAGAATTCTGGAGTCTATGGAAAGAGCAGTTCCGGAGCAAACAGGAAGAGCAGGCTTATACCCAAACATTACAGCAGCTTAAAAATTCTCCATTGCCAGATAACGACAGAACAGTGCTGTTCAAAGAACGTTTTCGTTACGTGCTGCAATACTTCAATCAACTAGAGCAGGAACACCTTACCGTTACAGAACAGGATAAGCTATTGTATAGCCTTTGTCGCAAAGACCGGCTACTGGACCTGATGTATTACTTCATCCTGTTCGATGATGGCATTAAAAAAATCACCCGTTATCAACAGTACTTTGCAGTGAAACGAACGTTGGAACGCATAAGCAAAGTGCAACCCGATGGAAAAAGACAAGGTGGTGTAATTTGGCATACTCAAGGAAGTGGCAAATCATTAACTATGGTAATGCTGGCACAGCTTATTGCCATGCATCCGAATATTAAAAATCCGCGAATCATTTTAGTAACCGACCGGGTAGATCTTGACGACCAGATAACCGAAACTTTTAAGAAATGCCATAAACTGGTACGACAGGCAACCAAAGGTGCCTCAAAGGAAGCAGTTAAGCAATTTAATGGCGAAGAACTAACCGAAAAAGAACTCGAAGATTTTAAAAGGGATTCCAGCTTATTGGGCCACTTGTTACAGTCTGATGATACTATTATCACCACAATAGTGAATAAGTTTGAGTCTTTAGTCAATAAAGCCGGGGCAAGCTTTCATTCATCCGAGATATTTGTTTTGGTGGATGAGGGACATCGCAGTCATTATGGGCCTATGGGCGTTAAAGTTAGAATGGTTTTCCCCAATGCTTGCTTCGTAGCTTTTACAGGTACTCCCCTGATGAAAAAGGAAAAAAGTACTGCTGATAAATTTGGTGGTATTGTCCCTGGAACAATTTATACAATCGCTGATGCTGTTGCTGATAAGGCTGTGGTACCATTGCTCTACGAGGGAAGGCACAATATCATGCATGTGAACGAAAAGCCTTTAGATACTTTTTTCGACAGAGTTTCTGAACCATTGACGGAATATGGGAAGGTAACATTGAAAAGAAAATTCTCTGCAAGGAATAAACTTGTGCAGTCCCTTGCATTTATTGAAAATACAGCATGGGACATAACAAAACACTTTACAGACAATATACAAGGAACGCCATTTAAGGCTCAGTTAGTAGCACCCAACAAGCTTTCTGCCCTTAGGTACAGGGAAAAGCTCATTGAAATAGGAAAAATAAATCGGCAACTAAAAGTATCCGTTGAGCTATTGATTTCTCCACCGGATGACAGAGAAGGGGAAGAAGATGCCTTTGAAGAGAGCGATGATAAAGTGAAGGCTTTCTATAAATCTATGATGGATAAATATGGCAATGCGGAGAAGTATGAAAAAGCTATCATAAATAGTTTTAAAAAGCAAGAAGAGCCCGAAATCATTATTGTAGTAGACAAATTATTGACAGGCTTTGATGCACCACGTAACCAGGTGTTATATCTCACAAGAAACCTTAAGGAACATACTTTACTGCAAGCAATAGCAAGGGTGAACCGATTGTATCCAGGTAAGGATTATGGTTATATAATTGATTATTACGGCAATCTGGAGAATCTGGACGACGCTTTACATACCTATTCAGGCCTGGAGGAGTACGATCAAGAAGAACTGGCAGGCTCCTTTACCAATATCACTAAGGAAGTAGAGAAGTTGCCACAAGTACATTCTGAACTCTGGGACGTTTTCAAAGAAATCAAGAATAAATATGATGAACCCGCTTATGAAGAACTGCTTTCTGATGAAGCAAAACGGCATAGCTTCTACGATAAGCTCTCTATATATGCAAGAATTTTAAAATTAGCCCTTTCTAGCATTGACTTCAGCAATAAAACACCGGAAAAGCAGATTGAAAAGTACAAGAACGATGCTGCATTCTTTCTGTCCTTAAGAGTATCTGTAAAACGGCGTTACTCAGATGAGTTGAATTATAAAGAATATGAATCGCAGGTACAGAAATTGATTGACAAGCATATTACTTCTGATGGTGATGTACTAAAAATTACAGAGTTGGTAAACATCTTTAACAAGGAGGAAAGGCAAGCCGTGCTGGAAAAGATTACCGGTAAAGCCGCAAAAGCAGACCATATTGCCAGCCGCACCATAAAAGCGATCAACATTCGAATGGATGAAGATCCCGTTTATTATAAAAAACTATCTGAGCTGATAAGAAGGACTATTGAAGATTATCACCTACAACGGATTAGTGAAGCAGAATACCTGGCTAGAACTACTGAATTTGAAAATAGCTTTTTTAATGACAAGCGAGACAATGTTCCTATATCCATAAAGGATAATCCAATCGCTATTGCTTTCTATAATCTGACTTCTGAAGGATTTAAAGAAGGTTTAACACGAAAATCGAACAAATTGAATATAGCCGCTGAAATTGCAGCAGCTGTTGATGAAATAATAAAAGCGAATGTATTTGATAATGGATCTTCTGTAATTGATTGGCAGAAGAACGACGATATCAAAGGAAAAATACGAATTGAGATGGATGATCTGTTGTTTGAAATTAAAACAAAGTACGATTTGGACATTAGCTTCGATCATATTGATCAACTAATAGAAGAGTGCATCAAAGTGGCGGAAATAAAATATAAGAGCTGATGGAACCTCAATTGAAGTTTGGTAGCAGACTTATTGATTTTACACTCCACTATCAGGCACGGAAGTCATTGCGTATAATAGTGAATCCCGAAGGAACCGTGGAAGTTTTAGCGCCTATAACTGCCAGGGAGGTGGACGTTGTAAAAAGGGTTAGGCAAAAGGCACCTTGGATATTAAAGCAGATCGATTATTTTCACTCCTATAAGCCGACAACACCTCCCCGAAGATTTATTAATGGAGAAACACATCTCTATTTGGGGCGCCAGTACAGATTAAAAATTGTGCCGGATGAAGAAAATATTATAAAAGCGTATCCTGGACAACTATGGATGCACACCGTTAACAATAAACCGGAGGCATTAAGAGAGCAATTGAACAGATGGTACAAAGAAAGAGCTAAGGAAGTCTTCAATGAATTATTGAAAGAAGCTTTGCCGAAATTCAAGCAATACAGGATAACAATGCCACCATTAACAATACGTTTTATGTCAAAGCGTTGGGGCAGCTGCACGCCTAATGGAAAAATCATTTTGAATACCGAACTCATTAAGGCTCCAAAAGGAAGCATAGAGTATGTCATTATTCATGAGCTCTGTCATCTAGTGCACCATAATCACACCAAGGCTTTTCTGAATCTTCAAAACAAAATGATGCCTAATTGGGAGAAATGGAAGAACAGGTTAGAATACGGCTTAGCGTGAAAATCAAAGAAAAATTACATGTTTCATCAGCGGTTTAGAAGCTTTTAACTAAAAGGGTTACAACCGCCAAATTATACCATCCAGCGCCGCCGAAGTATCTTGGCAAATTTTAGGCAATACATTGAAATAATTATTAGTATGTACATTAATGAGTTCTTTATATTAAGAAGAAACTTAATAATCAGACGACTAACTCACAAAAAAGTAGAAAATCCTGTACAAAACGGTTAGAAAATTTTCCCGTTCTGACTACAGATGGTAAAGATCAAGCGATTACAATAAAATGTACTCGCTTTTTTATTGGGCCAACAGAAATTATCTGGCATTACTAGAGGTAACAAAAAAATGGACAATGCCGATTAAAAACTGGGGCATTGTCCTGGATCAGTTTTTAACTATTTTTGAAGACAGGATCAGAATATATATCCTACTTCGAACCCTGATTTTTGAAACTTACACAGTTAGTGAGATAGTCCCTTCTTAGGAGCCACTAAATCGCGAAGTAGCTTTATCGTCTGACCGTAAGTAAGTGTATTTCCTTCTAATTTGTTTGAAGTATAAGTAAACCCTAGTTTTACTTTTTTAAAGAATGCATCATCCCAATCCTTTCGAGTCACCAATTTATCTATCTCGCTTTTTAACTCATCAATGTACCGCAACTTCTCCGGAATATTCATCTTTTAAAGTCTATTTCATAATCAAATCCTTTTATCCTGATTTTCATTAGCCACTTTTTATAAAGGTTATTACCAATAACCAATTTTCCATCGCGCATAGAAAGTGTTTCCCCTACAATGAACTTTTGCAGATCAGGCATGAACTTTAATTGTACATCATCCAAATAGATAGTCTCTTTCAGGGTTAATTTCTGCAATTCTTCTATGCTTTTCGATATGACGTTTAGTTCATTCATACTAATACAAAGGATGATTTGCGAAAACAGCGTAATAACTTAGCTGCTGCAAATGTAACAAATTTCGAGCTTCTGCAGGAGTCAATTGATTGTCAGGTGAATACCACTTTATGGTATTAGAATCAATTAAATTGATCAATATCGTGTTAGGCATTTTTCCAATTCCCGCTATTGGAAAAGGTCGTCTGATTTTTCAGGATTAATGCGAGAATTGAAGAAAATAACAATTAGTAGTTGAATTTTTATTCCTGTAAAAGAGAATACAAGAGCCGCACTCCAGAAATTAACCCCTACCCACCAGTTATTGTTCCAGTATCTCCCGCATCAGCCCCGGCAATGTAATCGCTGTTACATCTTTGCTCAAAGAAAAGATATCAGTGCCAGAATAGACTACAAACCGCCTATTGGCCTGAATATCTTCACACCCAGTATAAAACCCTTTTGAAAGTGACGGTGTTGAATTACGCTTGATCTCTATCGCCCATTTCTCACCTCCCGGAAATTCCAGCACCAGATCTATCTCTGCACCGCCGGGCGTGCCATAATAATAAGGTTGTACCCTTGTTGGAGCAACAGCTAAGATGTTTTCAATAACAAATCCTTCCCAGCTTCCTCCTACTACAGGATGACCAAGCAAGCTATTATAATCTGGAATGTTGAGTAACGCATGGGTGATGCCGCTATCGCGTACATAAATTTTGGGGGATTTGATCAACCGCTTTCCGACATTCGCAGTCCACGGTTTTAATCGCCTGACCAATAAAAGATCAGTCATCAGATCAAGGTAACGCGCTATAGTCACGCCCGATACATCCAGATTTCGGGCAAGATGGGCAGCATTCAATACCGTACCCTGATTATGCGCCAGCATGGTCCAGAACCGCTCCAATGTTTCAGCAGGGATGCGCGGTCCGAGTTGCGGGATATCGCGCTCTAAATATGTTTTGATAAAATCATTGCGCCAGGCCAGGCTATCCTGATCGGAATCTGCCAATAAACTTTCTGGAAAACCTCCACGCACCCACAAGGTGTTTAATTTTTCCGGGCTACGGCCAGCATATTCCAGTACGTCCACCGGATGTAGTTCAAGGTAGGCAATACGTCCCGCCAACGATTCGCTGGATTGTTGCAACAGTTCAATAGATGCCGAGCCTAAAAATAGAAATTGACCGGTCTTGTTTCCCCTCCTGCGTTCCCGATCTATGATGCCTCTTAGTGAAGTAAATATTTCTGGCAAACGCTGAACCTCGTCAAGAATAATCAGTTTGTTGCTATTCTCAGCATGAAAGGCTTCAATGTCTTTCACTTTCTGCAGGTCGGTCCGGTTTTCAAGATCGAGGTATACAGAAGGAATTGTTTCTGAAATATTCAGTGCAATAGTTGTTTTACCTACCTGACGCGGCCCCATAAGAGCCACTGAAGGGCTACGCTTCAAAGTATCTTCAATCTTTGTTTCGAGTCTTCGTTGAATCATGTATGCAAATCTAACATAAAATGTTATATTTGCATACTTATATAAAAAAATCCTCGATTTCGATTAATTATCAAAGACTTATCTATGCAGATTTCCAGGTCGCTTTAATTGACTCGAGCTGGCCTCAGGTTTTATATATCCGCCTGGCAAAATTGAAATTCAAGCATATTTGACGCGCGATTCTCCGAAAAGAATCATCGTTGTTCGCTAACCATTTTCTCTCTAGCAGTGCGCAGATCACTAAACACCAGCATTACCGTGATCAGCCCTAAAACAAAAAAACTTACAACAAGCGGAAGGACGCCTTTACGCATCAACTGACTAATGACCGATCCCAGCGATGCCCCTATGAAGAAGAAAGAAGTTCCGTAAATCGACGAAGCCATGCCCGCCATATTTCCCATCGGCTCCAATGCCAAAGCGCTGCTATTGGGCTCAACGGCCAGGTTGATGCCCAACATCAGGGCAATGGCAATGAAGAATAATATCATGGCCGGCGGATCTCCGAAAGTGAATGTGCACAACAACAGGATACCACCCAATAAAGTGTAGATACTAAGTAGCCATCTTATGATCCGCCGCGCTCCATACCTTGTCGAAAGGCGGGAATTCAGTAAAGTGCAGATCGACATCATCAGCCCAATGCCTGCAAATATCCAGGCAAATAGTTCCGGCCTGCCATAGATCTCTCCAACAATATGTTCAGAACTGGCCACATACGAACTTAATGCCGTGAAAAGAATAGTAGTGACGCCGGTATATCGAAGGAAGGTCCGGTTACTCATGACCTTGCGGATGGAACGACTGATATTTATCCAGTCGAGCGGAATACGTTGTTCACGTGGAAGGGACTCTTCCAGTCTGAGCGACCAGATAAACACGATGACGGCGAACAAAGGAGGTGTGAGGAATACCATCTGCCAGGATCCAACGGACAGAATAGCCAATCCTAAAAAGGGAGCAATGATCGGCGTGAACAGGAAGATCGTCAGGATCAGCGACATGATACGGGCCATCTGGTTTCCAACAAAGCGATCACGAACACCTGCGATGGTGGTCATGAAGACGGCCGATGCTCCCATACCGGCCGCAAAACGCGCGGCAAACATGATCTTCAGGCTTGGGGCGAATGCAGCGATCAATCCACCGATGATATAGAGCGGGAAGCCTACCCGCAGGATCGAGAGCCGTCCGAAACGGTCCGACAATGTACCAAAAATGATCTGTGCGATCTGACCCATGAAAAAGAACGAAATGATCTTTGCCGCATCCGTAGATTCGTGCCTGAGCCCAAAATGCTCCCTTAGCTTACCAAATGCAGGAAGCATGATGTCGATGCCCAAAGCGGTCAGCATCATGGTGCAGGCCGACAGAGCAATAAACTCAGCAGTTTTCATTTGCATTTTCATACGTCAATTCTTGCAGGTTGAGCAGCATGAATTTGCAGGCAGTGGCTTGAACCAATAGGAGGTGACGAATCCTTTTCATAATGATGCCTTTATTATACACAAAACTATTGTCTGGGCCCTACAATAACCGGGTGTAAAATAGACATATTTACGGGCTGATCTGGACTAATTCGCTCTGTATACCTGCCCCACAGGAAACTCACTTTCGCTATGCTGTTCAGAGGCCCTTCTTTACAGAGAACTTATATATGGACGCAGTATGATAATTAGCTCCAGGCTGCAACACCGTGGAAGGAAATGCAGGTTGATTCGGTGAATCGGGAAAATGTTGTGTTTCCAGGCAAAAGGCCGTTCTGAAATCATCCATTCCCGTGCGCAGTTTGTTTTTGCTTTGCATGAAGTTGCCGGAATAAAATTGAAGACCGGGTTCAATGGTAAAAACCTGCATATAAATACCTGACTTATCACCAAGCACTGAAGCCACTTCTCGCATGCCCTGGCCGTTCAGTACATAATTATGGTCATACCCTTTTCCATAGATCAATTGTGTGTCCGCGGCCTGAATACGTTCTCCGATCCTGTGGGGAGATGTAAAATCGAAGGGGGTGCCCTGAACAGGAGCAATAACGCCGGTAGGGATCAGTGTTGAATCAACCGGCGTATAGGCGCCGGCATCGATCTGAAGCAAATGATTTTCAATAGTGCCGCTTCCTTCGCCATTAAGGTTGAAAAAAGCATGATTGGTCAGGTTCACCACTGTTTTTTTATCCGTGCCGGCCTCATACTCCATTTTCAACTCGTTATCATCTGTCAATGTATAAGTGACCTTCGCAGTAAGATTTCCCGGAAACCCTTCATCTCCATCCTTAGACAAATATTGAAAACTCACTGCGCGATCATTGATCTGCGTGCCTGTCCAACTTTTGCTCTGAAACCCATGAGTTCCGCCATGCAGGGTATTGGGCCCATTGTTGATGGTAAGCTGGTAAGAAGTTCCATCGAGTGTAAATTTACCTTTGGCAATTCGATTACCATACCTGCCTATCGTAGCACCAAAATAAGGTTCCGTGGAGGTAGCATACTGTTGAACGCTATCGAAACCGACTACAACACCTGTTGGAGTGCCGTTCTTGTCGGGCACTGTCAAACTTACCAGCCGTGCCCCTACAGGCGTAAATACAGCCTCCAAACCATTTTTATTTTTCAGCGTGTAGAGGTCCCGGGATGTGGGAACATTGGTACAACTCATGATGGAAATTAGCAGGACAATCGTCAAGGTTAACTTCATATAAAAGAATTAATAGTTTGTATTCATTAAAAATAATAATAAATCAGTTAGCAAATAAAAAGGGTCGCCCCGAAAGCTTTCGGGGCGACCCTTTTTATTTGCTCTTATTCTCAATCCCTGAAGGCTTTCCACAAACTTTCGGGCAACTGGTCTTTCCGCATCTGGTCGACATTTCCTATCAATCGCTTATAGATATCGTTATTCTTGTCTAAAAAAGTATCCTGGCTGGCCGTTTCCATTATTTGTATGGCCTTTTGCCTGTTACCTGTTTTAAACAACAAACCGGCATACACTGCTGCATTCGAAAAGTGCGGAAACAGGTCATTGGCTTTCCTGGCCCATTCAGTGGCCTGTGCCAATATCTTTTTGTCTTTGGAATTGTTGTAGATCGCTTCCGCCGCATCTCTCAAATTGTAAGTATAAGAGGCCATATCCCTATTCCTGACTATCCTGTTGATATTAGCCCAGTTCTCAGTTTTGGTAGAATCAGCACTGCCGGAGAGATAAGGTTCCCTGAACTTTTTATAACTGGCTTCATCGATAGCCCTGATCTCCGCCAGGTCTTGCCTGAACAGACCATTGTTCACGTAATCCAGGACAGCAGGATTCAGTTTTCCCTCATTATGTGTACTGCTATAGTAATTCATTACGAGCACTTTTGCTTTCAACGTCGCTTGTTTGTCTTGCAATAGCTCCGATAACTGCCTGCTGGCTTTCACCATAACCGGCAGCAGGTCCTCTTTCCTGTCCTTTATGATACGTTTCCTGAAATAGTTGTTGATGCCAATCTCCAATACAAAGAGTGCCGGACTTTTATCTTTCGTGATTGAATCGATGGTCCGATGGTTCTTCACTACGTAATCATAAAATTTTCCATAGGGTACATATTCCAAATTCCCATCATAATGTATCAAGGCTGTGATCATTTCTTTGTTACGGAGATCGCCCGATGTAAATAATGGGAACAGTTCTTCGATCAGGTCGGATGATGGTATCTTGGTCAGCTCTCTTTTTTTAAGGTATCCCAACAAAAAATCCTTGTTCCTGTTGCCTGCCGCATACTCATCATTCCATTTTGACAGCGGCCTGGGATCGTTCTTTTGCTGTAAGGCAAAGGAAGCCTCCTGTAAGAATTTTGCAGCCTCCATATAACCAAGTGTCCTGTATACGAGGTCGCCGTTGCCATTGACGAACAGGTACGTGGGATAACTCCTGACCTCATAAGTTTTGGCGACCTGTACGCCCTCCCCTTTTTCCGCATCGATCTTACAGTTCACAAAGCTGGCATTGAAAAGGTCCCCTACCTGTTTCTGGGGGAACACTTCTGCTACCATCTTTTTACAGGGCCCGCACCAGCTCGTATATACGTCGACAAATATCAACTTGTTCTCTGTTTTCGCCTTTTTCAGCGCTTCGCTCCAGGTACTGTGGTCGAAATTGATCCCTTCCTGCGCGGTCAGATTGCATACCGAAAGAAAAAAAAGGAATACCGTGATGATGTTTTTCATTGCTTTATTTTTAGTTTTTTATTACTTCTTCCAGTTTTTTACTCAAGGCTTCACCCTTCAGATTTTTAGCGACGATAATACCATTAGGATCGAGCAATAGGTTCTGTGGTACGGCCTGGATACCATATTCAACCGCTACGACATTTTTCCAGCCTTTCAGGTCGCTGACATGGATCCAGGGCAAGCCATCGTCTTTGATGGCTTTGACCCAGGGTTCCTTTTTCTCATCGAGTGAAACGGCGATGATCTCGAAATTTTTATCCTTGAATTGCTGGTATGCTTTGACCACATGTGGATTTTCTGCACGGCAGGGGCCACACCAGCTTGCCCAAAAGTCCACCAGCACATACTTTCCCTTCAATGAGGAGAGCGAAACAGGGATGCCTTCCGGATCGTTCTGTGTAAATGGAATGGCAGGCCGGCCCACGTCAAGTTTTTTGGCAATAGCGAGCCTGGCGGTCAACTCCTGCCCTTCCTTTGAATTGCGCAGGCGCTCGCTCAGGGCATTGAAGAATGGAGTAAACTCTTTCAGATCGATATTGTACGATCTGTTTTTCACCAGGTCAAGACTTACATAGGAATCAGGATGGCTGTAGATAAAATCCTCTTCTACCTTGTTCATTTCAAGCCGGATGGCCCTTACCTGCGGGAACAGTTCATTTCCGGCCGCCTGATTTTTCGCCTCGAAGTATTTTGCCATTTTTCTGCTGATCGGGGTCATCTTATCCTGGAGGGGTTTCAACTGCCCCTGAAGCAATGCGTAATCGGCCTGTGCCCTGCTGCCCTTGATGGCGGCTGTTTTGAGGTTGCTACCGGTTACGGTGGTCTTCCCATTTTCCAGGTAGAAGTTCTGCATGTCGGTGGCAAGCATCTTTTCGTAGGTCATGGGCCCTTTGTCTTCCACTAATGGCTTTACAGCCAGGGAAGCCAATACCGGAAAGTTTAGAGTACCCCTAAATACAAAATTGCCTTTTGTTATCATCACTGAATCAGTTACCATTTTTCCATCTTCTCTATAATTCAGCATGATCTTTACCGGGTCTTTCAGCCCGCTCAGTTTTCCTTCAATGGTGAATTTTTGTTGAGCCTGCACCGACATTATAGTGCAGATGAGGAGTATACAGCAGCTTATTTTATTTTTCATATTAGATCTATTTAACTTTCTGAGATTTTATCCAGGACATTCTCTAATTACGATATGAGACGGGTATCAAGGATTGTTTTGCATGCCGGGGTTCTGGTCCATCAGCATTTGCGGAAGCCTCAATACCAGGCGTTCAGGCTTCAGCGTATAGGAAGCAGATATCTCGCCGGTTTGTTTATAGACAATATGTGTATTGCCTACTGTTGTATTGTAAACGGGGTCTACTGATAGCCGGCGCATGTCGAACCAGCGGAAACCAATCACGGCATATTCCCTCAGGCGTTCTTCCAGGATAAATTTTACCAATGCCGTTTGATTGCCGGCAATAGATGAAGGGACTGGGGCATCGGCAGGCTTCATTCTTTTCTCCCTGAAATTTTCCACCATGGTTTTCGCTCCCGGGAGATCACTCAATCTTGCCTTGCACTCGGCGTTCAGTAAGTAGAGATCCGGAACTGTGACACCGATCTGTGCAGCAATGGGCCCAATCCTTCTTAGCATGCCACCCGGATATGGAATGCTTCCGAAAAAAGGTTTATTGGAATAGAAATTGAGGCGGAGATCTGAAGCTGCGTATAAAGCAGCCATCTGTGGGTTGATGACAAATTCGTTATTGGTGAACGTCCAGTTATCGATGTATTGCTTTGAATATACATTTTCCTGGTTGTTGGGTGTGGTAGGATAAACCGGGCCAAACATACCGATAGGAAGAAAACTTCCTCCCGTGCCAAATGTGGTATTATAATCATACAGGCCCACAGGGATGGAAGATGATCCAAGATCGGCAATGGCTGCATTCAGGAACGGCAACGCTTCGTTGAATTTTCCCATGAACATATACACTTTGCCCAACAATCCTTCTGCCGCAGCTTTCGACATGATAAAGCGATGCGTGATCTGTGTAGGCAGGTTGGGTATCGCCGTTACAAGTTCATTGACAATAAAGTCATATACTTCTTTAACAGTAGCCCTGGCAAATTTTTTTTCTGTCACATCGGCTTTGGTAATTATTGGGAATCCAGGATCGGCCGGGGAACCTGAGGCCGTATAAGGTTTTCCGTAATAATTGATCAGTAAAAAATAAGACCATGCCCTGCAAGCCATCGCCTGCGACTGGATAGATCTTTTCGCTTGTTCCGTGCCATCAGCCGCTTCCATTACCTCATTGATCACTTTGTTATACAGGTAAATATTCGATAAGGGCACTGCCAGTTCATTGGCATTTTCTGCAGGCTCATAGATGATATCGTCCCACCGGAAAAGCCTTTGCGTCCTGACGGGAGCCCCGGAAAAATAGGGGTCTACTGCTGCTATTTCATCGCCCATGGCTACCTGCGCATCTGTGGTCGAGTTAACCAGATCCAGGTTGGTGAGTAATCTCTGGTAATCGGCAATGGCTTTTGCAATCAGCTTGCCTTTGGGCTGAACTTCGAGGAAGTCTTTTTTACAGGCGCCGATGCCGGTGATCAACAACACGATCAACAACGGCCTGGTATATTGTAGGATGCTTTTCATTTTATCCGTTTTTAGTTCATTAAAAATTTACGTTCACGCCAATCGTCACTGCTCCCTGGCCATAGCGAAAATTCTGATTATTGATGGCAATTGAGGTAGGGGTAAACGCAGACGGGACCCTTTGCCCGGAAGAAGCGTCCTGGAATTCAGGATCGATGCCATACTTGTTGGCCTTCCATAACATGATGTTGGATAGCTGGACCCTGAAAGTTATATTGTCAGTTTTTATATGCCTGACCAGGTATTCCGGCAAGCTGTATGATAAACTAATATCGCGCAGTTTGATATAAGATGCACTGACCACATTCAGGTCCCCTGTCGTATAATAGTTCAGGTCTCTCCGGGTATCGCTGACCGAAGTATTGGAAACATAAGCAGGAACATTGGTGAACGCTTCGTCGCCCGGCTTTTTCCATCTGTTCAGAAAATCCGGATGAATTTGTCCTCCGGTGAACCCCTGAACACTATACGGGGAATAAAAAGATATAGCATCTCTTCTCATCACGTGCCCAAGATTGTAAATCATGTTGGCACTAAGGGCAAATCCTTTATACCGGAAAGTGTTCGACAAACCACCACTCCAAACCGGCTGGTAAGTACCCATAAAAACGATATCATCCGGCATGGCAACATTCCTGGCTTTCGTAACCGTTTTATCAGCCAACCTGATCAGCGGATCACCAAGGTTATCAAGCCCTGCGAATGGATAAGCAAAAATGGCAAATGCCGGGAATCCGGTTACGTAATTCGCTCTCACTTTCTGAACTCCTGTGCTGATGGCTGTAGGATCATTCAGGTGTGTGATGGTATTCTTGTTATAGGATAGTGTGAACAGGGTATTCCAGCTAAAGCTGCGGCTACGGATGTTCAGGGAACTCAGGCTTAGTTCTATTCCTTTATTTTCAAGGTCGCCGAAGTTTCCGATGATAGTAGCATACCCTGCAAAGCCATTGACGGGCATACTACCCAACAGGTTTTCTGTTCGCTTCCTGTATACATCTATCGATCCATTGATGCGATTGTTCAGGAAACCGAAATCGACACCCAGGTTGATGGTTTTGGTGGTCTCCCATGTCAATTTCGGATTGGCGGCCGTTGCGATCCTAAGTCCTACCCCGCCTGGAAGAAAATTGCTGGACTGCGCCACCAACACATCATAGGAGGAAGCAGTTCCAGGCGCAGGCGAGTTACCGGAGATGCCGTAAGTTGCCCTGACTGCCAGCCGGTCGAGCCAGCCGCTACCAGTCATGAATTTTTCATCGCTCAATAACCATTTTCCACCAACGCTCCATGCTGGTCTGTTCTGGGCAGACTTATCCAGCCCGAACAAATTACTCCTGTCTATCCGCCAGCTTCCATTGATGGAATATTTTTTGTCGAAAGTGTATGCGGCATTGGCATAATAGGAAGTGAACCTGGTTTGAATTTCATTTTTATTGAAAAAATCAGTGGAAAGCACACTTCTGCCGATATTGTTCGCCATCACCGGGGCAGGGACACCTGTGGTAGCCAACGTGGTATAATCCAGGGACACATAAGTTTGAAGATCTTCATTATATCCTCTCACGGTGCTGCTGTTGCTGATGATCAGTTGCTCCTGTGCCTCCTGTCCTGCCAGCAGCGTAAGCTGGTGCAGCCGGTTGTTCCAGGCATTATCATACACCAACTGGTTCCGGACGGTCCAGTTCCGCTGGTTTGTATTGGTAACGGAATATTTGCCTCCTGTGGTGGGCAGGTAATATACCGGTGTAGAAGCGGGTGTAGGGGCCACCGTAAATTGGACCACCTCCTGCCGTACCGGGTAGCTCTTTGCATCGTCATAGCTGGTAGTTTTATTATTCCCTTTCACATAGCCATACAGACCCTCGAACCTTAAGCCTTTCAACAGTTTGATGGATGCGCCCGCGATGATCCGGCCGAGCAAAGCATCACTTTTTGTATACCCGTAATTGACCTCATCGAGTGGGATATAATCGAGATTGATCCTGCTCCTGTTTTGAAAATCGTTCCTGATAGAATCATTCAACCCATTCATGGCAGGCACAGCCAGGTTTTTGCCGTTTGCATCCCTGAACAATTGATAGGGATAGAACCGGTTATCGATATTGATATTCCTTTTCACCGATGTAGAAGTATTGGTGATATCAGTGATCAGGTAAAACTGGACATTGGGGGAAAAATTAAGGTCCTGCCGCAAATTGATCTTATACGTATTGTTTTTTTCACCGGGGCGTGGTGATTGCGTATTCGTATAAGCCAATGAACCATAAAATGAATGAACCCTTCCTCCGCCCGATAAAGAAATGGTATGGTTCATCAGCATGGCATTGCGGTACCATAGGTCTTTGATCTGTTGTACATTATTGATGGAAGAGAGACTATCGAGGCTTTTGTTGGCCTGTGCTTCGGAAATAAGCCCCCTATACCTGTTATACATGATCACCTTGTGCGGTGGAATAGAGATACCTCCATTAGTATAGGTGGAAACAGTCTCCCATGGATTGGTAATGGGATCAAATATTTCTTTTTCAGTTTCTATGAACTGCCTGCTGTTCACTACAGGAACGTAATCGAGATCGGGCCGGCCCTGAAAATTGACAAAAGCATTATAGCCGACCTTTAGCTTTTCGCCGTTGCCTCCTTTTTTCGAGGTGATGACAATAACCCCATTCGAAGCCCTGGCGCCCCAGATGGAAGCTGCCGTTGCATCTTTCAGGATACTAATATCTGCTATGTCCTGCGGATTGATCGATGATATGTCCTCCATCGCTATCCCATCCACCACATATAAAGGATTTCTGTTGGTGCCGGTATAGGTCCCGCTGCCGTTTGCGATACCGATAGTAGTCAGTCCCCGTATCTGGTAAGGGTTTTGGGAGTTTGGCGCACTGTTGATCACCAGGCCCGGCACCAATCCATCCAGCCTTTGCAGGATATTCATACTGGTAGATCTGTCCCGGACCAGGTTCATATCCGGCTTGGAAAAGGAACCGGCGCTTCTTTCTTTGGAGATGGTTTGATAGCCGGAGCTATAGGTTACGACCACTTCATCCAAATTGCTGGCGGCTATCCTCAACGTTAGGACCAATACTTTTCTATTATTGACCCTGATCTCCAGCGGCTCGCAGTTGATACAGCTTGCTACAAGAGTAGATGTCGACGATACCCTGGTCAATCTGAAATTGCCGTTGTCATCCGTTATGGTATTTTTAGCGCCGCCTTTAATGGTTATACTGACGCCGGCAACCGGCTCCTGTTTATCGTTCAGCACACGCCCGCTGACATCGATCAATGTATCAGGTCTTAATGTCCAATAGATGTCATCCTGCGGTGAATTGTCATTTTTCTTTATCAGGTTATCCGGGGCATTAGCGGAAGAAAGCACTACGGTACGATCTTCAATGGAAAAAGTAAAAGGCTGGTCTTTGAATGCAAGTGAGAGAAAATCACCGATGGATACGTTTTTAGCAGCAACGTTGATCTTTTTCGCATTCCTGAGCGTTTTCTTATAATAAAAGAAGACATACCCGGTTTGCTGCTTTACAGCAGAAATGATCTCCTCGACGGAGGCGTTGTTTTTAGTCAGTGTGACCGATTGCGACAGGCCCTCAGCAGCGGCCGTACAAAAGGAAGCAGTCAGAAGGATCAAAGTTAATCTCATAACTAAGACTGTTTTGGTTGCCAGCCGGAGCTCAGGTTGCAGGTCAGAAGACCCGACAACGCCATCCGGCCGGGAGAGAGCAATTAATTTCATAACTTTGGTAACAGTTTTGGTTAATAATCGGCTGCTCCGCATGCCCTGGAAAAAGAAGCGGACAGCATGTTTGGTTTATTGCTAAACAATTAGCCTGAACATTTCAACCGGGTACGGACGCCAATCTCGACCCGGTTTTTTTGTTCCATCACTAATTGATCGATCCTGTAATTTCTTCATCCTGCTTTTGCCCGTTGTGCGTTCAATTTCTGTTCAGACGCATCCTTGCCACTGAGTAAATCCAGCATATCCACAACGATCCCGGCCGGAATTCGGACAGCCAGATCGTATTGGAAGCTCATGGTCCCGGTGGATGTGGTTTAATTTTTCCCGGCAGGTAAGTTCAAATCCTGCAGCATTGCATCGGTAATATTTTGCAGCCAGATGCTGTGTAGATCAGCATTATTTTCGGTGATATTGTTGGTTGAAAACGCATCTGTGGCAAGAGATCGTGAGGCGTTATTCCATAATGGTCAACTTCTTTCCTTCCAGCCTGTAATGTACATTGATCTTCTGTAATACCTTCATCACCTGTGAGAGCGAAAAATTACGTTGTATTTCACCCTCCACTTCGCCGGCCGCGGGCTCCGCTTCATAAACGATCTCCAGATCATACCATCGCCCAATCTCACGCATTACTGCTTTCAGATCGTATCCATTGAAATTGAACAGACCGTTCTTCCAGGCCATCACCTGGTTGATATCTGCATCATCAACTATTTTTATTTTTTCATGGGGGTCAACTTTCGCTTGCTGACCAGGCTTGAGTGTTTGCAATTGATCGTAGGCGGTCACACGTACAGATCCTTCCAAAAGAGTGGTCCTTATCGCCGGTTCACTGGCATAGGCATTTACGTTGAAATGCGTTCCCAATACTTCTATCCGGGTTTGCTCATTCACCTTAACGATAAAGGGCTGTTTATCCCTCTTCGCTACCTCAAAATAGACCTCTCCCGTTACAGACACTTCTCTTGCTTTTTCACTAAAAGCAGTAGGATAGGTAATTGATGATGCCGCATTGAGCCAAACATGTGTACCATCCGGCAATTGGAGTTGGAACTGCCGGCCTTTGGGCGTGCTCATCGTATTATAAACGGCATTCCCCGACAACTTGCCGGTAAATGTATAAGCCAGCCGTCCGTCTTTCAATATTACCCGTGAACCGTTTTGATCGGCAACGATACCATTCCCCAGGCTGTCGAGCACCTTCTTTGTACCATCTGCCAGTGTTAGTATAGCGCCATCATGTCCGGGTGCGATGTCGTTCTCAGCAGAAATGGGTTGCCTTGTGGCCACTCCCCGCGATCGGTCCTGTTGGATGAACCATAGGTAAGCACCGATACCGAACACAATGATGATCGCCGCCGCATACCGGAACCAGGCAGTTTTGAGGAATCGGGCGCGATGGGCCTGTGGCATAATAGCGGGTTGAATGGCTGCATCGATCCTGTTCCACATCTGTAAGTTCAGCTCATCGTCTTTTTCACCGGCCACCAGTTTGGTCAGAAAGGTATCTTTCATGTTGTCCGACAGACTGCTCATAAACTGCTCATCCTTCAATATAGCGTATAGCTCTCCCCATTCCTGCGGGGTGAGTTCACCGTTGTGGTAACGGTCTACCAGGTATTCAAAACGGTTGTTCAACATTGCTGTACTTATTAATACAGTCGTGCCGAAACGAATCGGCGTAATCAATCGGAAAATATTTTTAGGCTGATCATCAATACCAGCAATACCAGTCCGTTTGCCGGATCTCCGCCATTTTCCCCGATGCTGTTCATGATCGCCCGGCGAACTGCCCGACGGGAAAGTTCCAGGTGTTTTTTGGCAGTTGCTTTGGAAATGTCCAATGCTCCACTTACTTCACCGGTGGTGTATCCTTGCAATTCCACCATCCGGTAAACGAGCTGCTGCTGTTCCGGCAAGTCTTCTACGGCCTTGTTCCAGAGCCGCATGTACTCATTGAGCTCAGCAAGTTCTGCAGGATCTGAAACCGAATTGTCCATTTCCGAAGTAAAATTCCTGTCCACCCTGGCCTGCCGCTGCAGTACCCTGAAGTAGCGCCTGACACTGTTGAGCGCTATTTTAAAAATGTAATCATCAAAACCTTCCAGGTCAGGCAGTGTTCGTCTTCTTTCCCAGATTGTGATAAAGACCTGCTGCACGAGATCGACGGAAGTATCTTCCTCCGCAATATATTTCCTGACAGTGTTGTATAGGGGGGTATTATAGCGGTCATAGAGCTGGTGAAATGCATCCCGGTCGCCCGATGCTATTTTCAGCAGCAGTTCTTTTTGGTTATATATACTTGTATTATCCAATGGCCTGCATCAACCTGTTTTGCTTGTAAATTAAGTTAAAGGAGGATAAGTGATAAGGCAGTATAGCATGCTCAAGGTAAATGGCGAACCCAATAATGCCCAAAGGCATGAAAAAATAATTATATCTGAAATCTTTTCATGAGGTCAATATTATGAAATAGTTCGTTACCGTGGATACCTGAAGCAACTATCGTAAGAGGCTCATAAGCTGAGCGCAAGAACTTACTAATAAAAATCCCCGCCTGGTTTGACGGGGATTGTATATATATTTTTTACGTATACGGAAGTCCATTCATATTAAAACTAATTCTACCTTTAAAGCTAAACCATCCTCCGATGCTCTATAAAGCCGACCTTCATATCCACTCCCACTACTCGAGAGCCACCAGCAAAGACCTCAACCTGGAATCACTTTACCAGTGGGCGCAAATAAAAGGGATCAATATCGTAGGCACAGGTGATTTCACGCACCCATTATGGTTCAGGGAACTAAAGGAAAAACTGGAACCCGACGGGAATGGGTTCTTCCGGCTGAAGAACCCTCCCCAACAAACAGCGATCCCCGGAATGAAAGTGCATGATATCGATGTACGGTTTTGTCTGACCACGGAGATCAGCTCCATTTATAAGTACGGTGATAAGGTGAGAAAAAATCACAATCTCGTATATGCGCCCGACTTCGATACGGTAGCACGCATCAATGCTAAATTATCAAGCATCGGGAACCTGGAAGCAGACGGGCGGCCTATCCTGGGCCTGCCATCGAGAGACCTGCTGGAGATCGTACTGGGATCTTCTTCCCAGTCTTACCTGATACCGGCACATGTATGGACGCCCTGGTTCTCCACACTTGGTTCAAAAGGTGGTTATGATAGTATCGATGAATGCTTCCGCGATCTGAGCCATCATATCTTCGCTATCGAGACCGGGCTGTCGAGCGATCCGGCCATGAACTGGCAATGGAGCGCACTCGATCGCTTCACCCTGATCTCGAACTCCGATGCCCATTCTCCCCAAAAATTAGGAAGGGAAGTCAATCTTTTCGATACGGCGCTCAGCTATGAAGCGCTCTTTGAAGCGTTGAAAACACAAAAAGGATTTTTGGGTACATACGAATTTTTCCCCGAAGAAGGGAAATATCATCACGATGGTCATCGCAATTGTGAAATATCCCTCGAACCTGAGGAATCACTGAAATATAATAATATCTGTCCGCGATGCGGACAACCACTCACCATTGGGGTTCTGCATCGCGTGAAAAAACTGATAGACCGTGAAGCGCCGCAAAAACCGGCAGGTGCAGCAGGGTTCGATCATATCATTCCCTTACCCGAAATACTGGCGGAGATAAAAGGTGCGGGAACAGGAAGCAAGGCCGTAACACAAGCCTTTCAGCAAGCCATATCCAGCTTCGGTAATGAGTTCTCATTGCTGAAGGAAGTACCGGTAGAGGACATCCAGAAACTGGGAGGACCTGTGCTGGCAGAGGCTATCCGTCGCATGCGCGAACAGGAAGTGCATCCCATAGCCGGTTATGATGGACTCTATGGTGTGATCAAGATCTTTCATGAAGGTGAGCTGAGCAAAATGACCGGGCAGATGTACCTGCTGGGCGACCAGGACGTAAAGAAGATGAATAAAAGAACGGTCACCTCCACCGACAGGCAACGGTTTGCAGAGGCCGCCATGCAGAAAGAAAAAAACATTTTCACCCCGGTAGCCCTCAATGAAGCACAGGCCAGCGTGAAAGAAACGATCTCAGGGGCCGTACTGGTACAGGCAGGGCCAGGTACCGGAAAGACTAATACACTGATTCAATGGATCGGGCATCAACTGAAAACGGCTCAAGCCAGCGCTGATAAGGTCCTTGCCATCACGTTCACGAATAAAGCCGCACAGGAGCTCAAGGAGCGGCTGGCGCATACATTGAATGAACCGGTCAGCGGTATACAGGTGGGCACTTTTCATGCAGTCGCCTATCGTATGTTACAGCAACAATTCCCTGCCATACAAACGGTATACGATGAAGAAAGCAGGATGGCCATCATCCCCTTCCTGTTCCCGGAATTGAAAGATAGCGAACATAAAAAATTGGTGGAAGAGCTTGGCCATTCCTTTGAATCGGGCGACAAAAACGGTTTCGATAGCATCAGCCACTATGCCGCGCGTTACCGGGAGTATGCGCAAAGCCAGGGAGCTATCGACCTGTCCGACATACTGAATCAGCTTGTGGCCTTATGGAAAAAGGAACCTGCTGTACTGGAATCCGTCCGCAGTAAGCTAAAGACGATCGCTGTCGATGAGTTCCAGGATATCAATGCCCTTCAATATGAGTTCCTGCAATTGGTGGGCGCCGGCAAAAACATTTTGGCCATTGGCGATCCCAACCAGGCCATTTATGGGTTTCGCGGATCGGATGTAAATCTTTTCTTCCGCTTCGTGAATGATTTCAAAGCAACGCCTATCGGCCTCACGGATAATTATCGTTGCACGCTCAATATACTGGAGGCCGCCGGGCAGTTGATACAGCATAATACCCTTAAAAGTGAAGTGCAATTGAAAGGCACCCGTCAGCAGGGCGCCCGCATCAAATTATATGAAGCACCCGGCACAGAGCTGGAAGCAAAATATATGATCCGGGAAATAGAAAAGCACGTAGGGGGACTACATCTCCTCACCGGCGGTGAAGCATTTACCGGCAATCATGCGTTTTCCGATATTGCGGTACTGTACAGAACTCATCAGGTAGGGCGAGAGCTGTTGACGCATTTTAAAAGATCGGGCATTCCTGTTCAACTGGCAGATGCCACCAGTTTCCTCAGACAGTCCCCTTTTACATTGATCGCAGATATGCTCAAGCTCCATGAAAACCTCCATGATGTAGTAGCCCTACGCGGCGTCCTGCGCTTCCTGGGGTGGGAGAAAAATGAGATCAACGCATTCCTGTCCAATTTACATAAGAACAAACTGGAATGGCGGCAAAGTATGCCGGAGGCAGTCAGCAACCGTTCGGCCGAAAGTTTCATTCAGTGGAAGCAATTCCACGCACAGATGACAGATGTGATAGCGAATAACGGAGTAGAAGGTATTTTATCGGCAATATTCGATCGCTACCTGCCCGATCATCAACTCACGGATGAACAATTGCTGAAAAAAGAAACCATCCTCACGCTCGGAAAGGAAGCAACGGATGTAAGGGGATTTCTGGAAGACAATTCGCTCAATGCCTATACAGACACCGGTCGTGACCAAACCTATGGTATCCGCCTGCTTACATTCCATGCTGCGAAAGGGCTTGAATTTCCGGTAGTGTTCATTGCCGGCGCCGAAGAAGGCATCACACCTTCCGGCAGAAAAGATACCGACCCTGAAGAAGAACGGAGATTATTTTATGTGGCAATGACCAGGGCAAAAGATGAGCTGAATATTACCTGGTCTGCCAAAAGGGTCATATATGGTAAGGAAGAAAAACAAACCATCTCCCGCTTTGTCAATGAAATTCCTGCGGAAATGATAGAAGTAGTGAAGCCCGTCAATAAGGCCAAACCAAATAATAAGAATGAGGACCAGCTTTCATTGTTTTAAAAATTGTCGATTCCCATTTATTTTTTCCCCATCAGTTGCAATGGGCGCTCCTCCAAACCTGAAAAAGAAAATAATAAACAGGTAAAGAGCAATAGGTATTCCCCCATCGTATGCTCCATTTTCATAAGGTCTGTATTCAACATGTTCAGTCCAATGCCCAACAACAACAGGAGGTACATCCATTTAAAAGACCGCTTGAAACCGGCAGCGATCAGCAATAAGGGAAATAGCCATTGCACCGTGTAATACTGGTGGCGGTAGACAGGTGAGAACAGATCGGAGATCATGTACAAACAAAAACCTCCGATGGCGATATTGACAGGTGTGATGATCGTTGTTCTTTTCCTGCTGATCATTGCCCAGGTGAATACGATCAGTGCCATCAAACCCGCACTCAGCATAGTAAGCAGGCCCGGTGATATTTTCAGATGCAGTAAGTGCCGGACCAGCACAAATACATTCCCGTTCTCAGAATAAATATTGGCTGGATGGTCGCGCTCGCTCTTACCGACCTCCTCCATATCCCAACCTTCCCAATAGCGATAACAGGGATCGGGTTCATTCTGCCGGAATGCAGGGCCAAGGTCCTGGTGAACTTTTATTTGCTGGGCAACGCTTTCTTTGTAATCCAGCCATAAATTCCTTTCCTGTTTATCGATGACCGTACCAACGAATAACAAGATCACCGGAACGGCAAACGCTACCAGGAATGATCTTGAATAACGATTGATCAACGGTAAAAAAGGAAAGAAGAAAAGAATGGTATTGAATCGGACCAGCACAAGTGTTGCGGCAATAACGCCTGCGGCCAATGCTCCTCCGATATTATTCTGCCTCGTAAGGAAATAATAAAACAATATGGCCAGGCAGGGGACAAGAAGATACATCTGTCCGGCCATAATATGGCTCTTCCATGATTCGGTAAACAGGAATAGGATTGCGGTAATGGCAACAGCCAACTGCTGCTGACGGTTGCGGGCCAGCAGCAGGGCGATGCCAACAGTGAGCAGGAAAAACAGGTATTCAGCCGCCAGCCAGAAACGGGAAATGGTCCGCTGCGGCCAGTCGGCCACTGGCCGCAGCAGATGAAGAAAAAAAGGACTGGCGGTGATATTCGATACTTTGAGTGAATCGAAGGCGGCCGGATCATAATAACGTATTCCGTCGGCCTTCTTCCATTTATAGAAATAGGGAGAGATACCATCTTCGATCAGTCTTGCGCCCACTACACGATTACGAAGGTCGCCGGGATATCGAGCTTCCAGCCGGCTGTCGATGGAAACGCGGAGCGCCAGGACCGCTATAAAAATCAGCAATCCCGTAAGATGATATAAAGAAGGTTTGAGAATGAACCGGTTATTAATTACATACAAATATATAATTTGGCCGGACAAATTTCACTACCCTATCTCTACGCTCTGCAATCCTTTTTCAGTGGCCGTTTCCATGACACCCGGTATTCCGCTTCCTTCGATCCTGAATAAAGTGATATCCGTTAATCCAACAAAACCGAGAATATAACGGAGATAAGGCTCTGCAAAATTGAATGGCTTCATAGGCCCATCGGAATAAACGCCATTCGCCGCCATGGCCAGGTACACTTTTTTGCCTTTCAGCAACCCTTCGGGCCGGCCGGTCGCGTAAGTAAAAGTCATACCGGGCCGTACGGCATGGTCTATCCATGCTTTCAGGGAAGATGGGATGTTGAAATTATACAACGGAAAGCTGATCACGATAATATCGGCATCCAGCAGTTCCTCCACCGTGTGGTCCGAAACGCGGAGTGCCGCCCGTTGTGCGGATGTTTGATCTTCCGGCGGTATCTTAAATGCACCGATCTGTTCAATTTGCAGGTGTTCATAATCGTTCTCCACAAGGTCGTTCACCGTAACAGTACTTCCTGGATATTGGTTGCGCAATTTTTCAATGATCCTTCGCCCCAACCGGGTACTATTGGAATCTTCGCCCCGCGGACTGGAAGTGATATGCAAGATCTTTTTCATTTTCTTTCTTCAATTTTCAATGATTAAATAAATGATTGAATGAAACCATCTGCAGGAAGGACCGCGCGTATTCCATTGCTGCCTGGTTCGATGATGTAAAATTATTTACCTTTACTAATAATTTATTAGTAGTATACTAAAGGTTAGTAGTAACCTTCAGGTTAGTTAAATACATTTCTTATGAGCTTTAAACATAAAAGGACCGTGCTTTCCAGGAACGAGTGCAATTCAAGGTTGGGTGCTGTTGGGGATGCCCTTTACGTGATCGGAGGAAAATGGAAACTCCGCATCATCATCGCACTGTCTGAAAATAACAAGCGGTTCAATGAACTGCAGCGTACCCTGAAAGGGATCTCCGCACGCGTTCTGTCGAATGAACTGAAAGACCTCGAGTTGAACGGGTTCGTCAGAAGGATCGTTCATGCCGATTCAACACCGGTGATCGTCGAATATGAGGTGACCGATTATGCGGACACGCTGGAAGGAGTGGTCCGTGCGCTGCATGATTGGGGCGCCATGCATCAGAAAAAGATCAGGCAAAAAGAACCAGTGACCGCCTGAAAATACTTACGTACGTTGGCTGTTCCTATACTATGGTTTTCTACCGGCTGCCGGTCATCCACTCTTTGCCATTTTTCTTCAGATTCTGCTTTTACCTTAGCACAAATCTTAACGGGCAAGAATGAGAAAACTGATCTGCACCATCCTGGCTGGAATATTATCTTTTTATACAATGCAAGCCCAGGAGAATGATCCTGCCAGGGGCAATGCAAAGATCAATGGCATTGTCACCGATTCTGCTACCGGTGCTCCTCTTGAATATGCTACTATCACCGTTACGGCAACAGGCGCCGCCAAACCACTCAATGGCGCCACTTCCGGCAAATCAGGAAAATTCTCAGTGACCGGCATGATGCCCGGCAGTTATAAACTGTTGATCGAATATATCGGGTACAAAGCATTCACCATCCCGCAAATCGTTATCAGTAAGAACAATGAAACGGTAACTATTCCTGCCATTGTGCTGAAGAAGGCGCAGGAATCACTGGAAGCCGTTACCGTGACCGCCCGGTCGAGATTGATCGAGAATAAGATCGACAAAATGGTGTTCAATGCAGAAAAGGATCTTACCTCACAGGGAGGTGTCGCCACCGATCTCCTCAAAAAAATACCGCAGGTATCGGTGGATGTAGATGGCAATGTTCAACTCGCCGGAAGTGCAGGCATCCGTTTCCTGATCAATGGCAAGCCCTCCACTGCTTTCGGTAAAAGCATGGCCGACGTGCTGCAATCGATCCCTGCAAGCCAGATCAAGAGCATCGAAGTCATAACCAACCCCGGAGCCAAATACGATGCACAGGGAATGGGAGGCATCATCAATATCATCCTGAAACAAAATACGGCCAGGGGCATCAACGGCAATATCTCCCTTACTACCGGTACAAGGGCACAGAACGGATCTTTCAATTTCAATGCCCGGAAAGATAATTTCGGTGTCACTGCTTTCGTCAGCGGGCATGCGAGAATGCCCGTCACCACATCGAGCCATTCTTTACGCACTTCCGTAGACACGAGCGCCAAAACCAATAGTTTCCTGGAGCAGGATGGCAGCAGCAGGTTCAAAAGGCATGGGATCGAGACCGGTATCGGGTTCGACTGGACCATCAGGAAGTACAACAGTATCACAGGCAGTGTCAACTACGATGAATTCGGCAACTCCAACAAAGGAGTGGTTGAACAATGGCAGAATACAAAGGACATGAACGGGAATACCCTTTCCGGAAAATCGACGCTCAATAATTCCAACAGCAAATCCCGCTCGCACAATATCGACGCCTCCCTTACCTATAAAAGGACATTCAGTAAAGAAGACCAGGAACTAGAGATTTCCGTCAATTCAAGCTTCAACAATGCTACGCTCACTACCGGCAATGAACAACTGCTGAGGCCGAAGGATTCCCTGTTCTACGGCATCCGGAACAGGAACCCGGGCAGGGAGCATGAAACGCAGGTGGCCATTGATTATACGCAACCACTGGCGAACGATATCAAGTTGGGTTTCGGCGCCAAGACCACGTTCCTCGATATCAGCAGCCATAACACCGTATACGGATTTTCCCCGGCCGATCGTAATTATAAATTCGACAGCGCGCTTTCCAATGCGCTGAATTATCACCAGAAAGTATACGCTGTTTACGCAGAGACATCCTTCCCTGCCGGCGACCTGTTCGATGTGAAAGCAGGCAGCCGGTATGAAAGGACTGAAACGAATTCATTTTACTCCAATGCACAGGAGCAGGTAAAAATGCCGGGATACAATACCCTTGTGCCATCGCTTTTCCTGTCCAGGAAACTGGGAAAAAGGCAGCTCATCAAACTGAGCTACTCAAAAAGAATAGAGCGCCCGGATTATGAAGACCTCAACCCCTTCATCAATACCAGCGATCCCAACAATATCAGCGCCGGCAATCCTTATCTGCAACCGGAACTGGGCCAGCGGATCGAATTGGGCTATTCAAGGGATATCGGCAACCTGGGCTCGCTGATGGTCACTGCTTTTTACAGGCATAACAGCCAGGATATTCAGCCTTACACGAAATTTTATCCCATGCTGAAAGTGGGCGATTCAGTATATTATAATGTATCTGTAAGCACGAGGGAAAATATCGGCACCGAGAATAATACAGGTCTGAACATTTTCACCGACCTGCATCCTACCGGTAAACTGGCGCTCCGCACTAACCTGTTCTTTTTTCACCGGCATATCATCAATGCGGTGGACAAGGGTGCAGACCGCACCAGCTTCAATTACCGGGTGAACCTGAATGCCACCTACCAGTTCTCATCGACCCTGGCAGCGGAGTTCTTCGGCAATTTCAATTCGCCGAGAAATGAAGTGCAGGGCAGGTACCCATCCTTTACTTCGTATAGTATTGCCATGCGTAAACAGTTCTGGAATAAAAAGGCCAGCATTGCCCTCACGGCCACCAATCCTTTCAATGAATACGTAAACCAGCGGCTGGAACTGTTCGGCACCAATTTCACGCAGAACAGTTTGCGGAAGATCCCCTTCCGTTCCTTCGGCATCAACTTCACCTGGAAATTCGGGAAGCTGGAATTCAAGAAAGAAAATGAAGAGCGGAACAATGATGCCAACATGGCTCCCTAAACAGTTCCTTCGTGATCATTCATACCTGAGCGCTTCGATGGGATCGAGCCTGGAAGCTTTTTGCGCAGGGTAATAACCGAAGAAGACACCAGTGATCACACAAACCATGAAGGATATAATAATAGACGACTGCGTCACCAATGTTGGCCAGGAAAGGAAGGCAGTCACCACTTTGGTAGCGGTGACCCCCAGCGCAATACCGATAATTCCACCGGTAATGCTGATCAGTATGGCTTCGATCAGGAATTGAAGCAGGATATCGATCCCTCTTGCGCCGATGGACATACGCAATCCTATTTCCCGTGTACGTTCCGTTACCGATACATACATGATATTCATGATGCCGATACCTCCCACCACCAGTGAAATGCCGGCAATGGCGGCGAGCAGTACGGTCAGCAACTGGCTGGTAGAGCTGAATGTATTGATCAGTTCCGCCTGGGTACGCACGGTAAAATCGTCGTCGTCTCCCTGTTTCAGCCGGTGCGTCCTTCTCAGTACGTCCGACACTTCCTGCGTGGCGGCATCGGTTGAATTTTCATCGATGGCAGAGGCGTAGATATTCTGAAAATAAATGCTGGACTGTATCCTTTTCTGCACAGTAGTATAAGGTGTGAGGATGATATCATCCTGGTCCTGCCCGAATGCATTCTCTCCTTTCTTTTGCAATACGCCGATCACTTTCATCGGTATCGTCTTGAACCGGATGATCTTACCTACCGGGCTTTCGCCGTTGGGAAAAAGGTTGTCGACCACTGTTTGTCCAAGCAAGCAAACTTTTGCAGCGCTGGTCACATCTGAAGCGTTGAAGCTGAAGCCATCCGATATGGGCCAGTCGCGGATCCGGAGATAGTCGGGGCTCACACCCTGCATGGTGGTAGACCAGTTGAATGCGCCATTGATCGCCTGGCCTCTCGATGAAACGGCGGGTGATACTGCATTGATGTATTGCATATTCTTTTCAAGCGCTACCACATCATCTTCCGTGAGTGACTGCACGGTAGTGGCATCGAGCCTGGCGCCGCCCGTAACATTACTGTTGGGGCGGATGGTGATCATATTGGAGCCCATGGCGGATATCTGGTCCTGGATACTTTTCTTCGAGCCTTCCCCGATCGCCACCATGGCGATCACGGCGGCCACCCCGATGATGATGCCCAGCATCGTGAGGAAGGCCCGCAACTTATTCCGTTGCAGGGCCCGGAGTGCGATCTGTATGAGATTGAATGCGTTCATAAAATGATCATTTAGTAGTCATCGCTCACCGGTATCGAATCCAGTACTTCTTTTGCACTGCGCTTGTTCTCATTCTTAAAATCTTTCACCACCTTGCCATCACGCAGCATCACAGTTCTGGAACTGAAGGAAGCGATATCCGGCTCATGCGTTACGAAGATGATGGTCTTGCCCTGGCTGGTATTCAGGTCCTGCATCAGCGCCATGATCTCGTATGATGTTCTCGAATCGAGATTGCCGGTGGCTTCGTCGGCCAGTAACATCACCGGCTCGTTCACGAGTGCGCGGGCAATGGCCACCCTTTGCTGCTGCCCGCCCGAAAGCTGGCTGGGCGTATGGTGCAGGCGATCTGCCAGTTTCACGGATTCCAGCGCCCAGAGCGCTTTTTCATGTCTTTGCCTGGCAGAGATCCCTGAATTGTATAACAGGGGAAGCTCTACATTTTCCAGTGCGGAAGTGCGGGGCAATAAATTGTACGATTGGAATACGAAACCGATCTTACGGTTGCGCAGGCGTGCCAGTTCATTCTTGTTGAGCGATTTTATATTGTTGCCATCGAGAATGTACTCACCATCGGTAGGTTTGTCGAGGCAGCCAAGGATATTCAGCATGGTCGTTTTTCCCGAACCGCTGCTACCCATGATAGTGACGAATTCACCAGCGCCGATATCGAAGCTGACACCTTTCAGGGCCCGGACGGTCTCGGAGCCCATGATGAATTCGCGCTTCAGGTTTCTTATTTCGAGGATCTTGTTGTTCATGATATTACTTGGTTTCTGTTCACACTATTATCTGCCCTGTCTTCCTCCGGTGCCCGACGGCCTTCGTTGCGGCATGAAAGGGCTTCTCGTGGCATCAGTGCTTTTGGCAGTTTTGGAAGAGCCCTGCTCGATGCTCAACACCACTTCCTCATCGGGCGAAAGCCCATTCACTACTTCCACCTCCGTATCGTCGTTGAGGCCGATATGGACCCTCTTCTGTATCAGGCTATCGCCCTGTTTTACCCAAACCGTAGCCGGTTTGACAGTACTATCTTTCGATACATGATGGGTACTGTCTGCGGCAGGCTTTCTGAAAGTGCCGCCGGTCCTGGGTTTCCCGATAATTACAAATTGTTTTGCAAGGGTAGAATCAGGGCTGAAGGTCAATGCCTTCGACGGGACCAGCATCACATTTTTTTCCTGTTTGGTATAGATGGTCACGCTGGCTGTCATGCCTGGCTTCAATTTCAGTTTTTCATTGGGAGCATCGATCAATGTAGTATAAGTGACCACATTGGCCGATACAGTAGGGTTCAGCCTGATATCCAGCACCGTGCCATCGAACACGTCATCGGGAAATGCGTCTACCGTGAAAGAAACATGCTGGCCTGCCACCACGTTGCCGATATCTGCTTCATCCACTGATGCACGTACCTGCATTTTGGTGAGGTCTTTGGCAATGACGAACAAGGTAGGCGTATTGAAACTGGCGGCTACGGTTTGCCCCGCGCTCACATTGCGCGACAATACCGTTCCGTCGATCGGGGAATAGATCTCCGTAAAAGACAAGGTTTTCTTTGCTGCCTGCAGTTGTGAGCGGAAATTGTCGACCTGCGCTTTTGCGGCATTATACTGGTTGATGGCTGTTTCATTGTCGGCCTTGCTGATAGCGCCTACATTGAATAATTCCGTTTGCCGGTTGAAATTCGCCTGCTGGTAGGTCAGCTGGCTGAGCGCACTGGCCAGGTTGGCTTCGATCTGGCTTACCTGCGCTGCCTGAACGGTCTTATCCAACTGCGCGATCAATTGGCCTTTTTTTACTTTGGAATTGAAGTCGGCATAAATATATTGGATAGTGCCCGAAACCTGCGATCCTACAGATACCGTATCTATCGGCTGAATGGCGCCGGTAGCCGTAATGCTGTTGGAGATATCGCCGTATTGCGGTTTTACTGTATTCACCACCGGCGGAAATGCTGGTTTCCTGAAAAAAAAGTACCACACAACTACACCTGCCAGAGCGATCAGTAAAATGATAAGGAGTACCTTGAACTTTTTCATATCCATTCGGTTTATAGCGTGATAGGCTGGTTCATATAAAATTCATAGATCTTCGCATAGAGCACAGTATTGTATTTTGCCTGTATGAAGGATTGCATGGCCTGCACATACAGGTTCTTTTGTTGTACCAAATCGACGGTCGCAATGGCGCCCAGCCTGAGCTGTTCATTGGCGATCCGATAACTTTCCTGGGCCGACTTCAATTGTTCCTGTGCCGCATCATACTGGTTCTGCGCATTCAGCACATTGATATAGGTCTGTTCAATGGCCTGCGACAATACCGTTTTTGTATTCTGCAATGAAAGCTTTGCTTCGTCGATGCCGATCTTTGATTTTTCGATATTGGTTTTGGCGATACGGTTGTTGAAAATGGGGATGGACAAGGTGAGGCCAAGCCTTTGGTAGAAATTATTATCGAGCTGGTTGAAATATTTCTCCGACTGGTTATCTGAATAACCGGTAGAGAGGCTGCCGGCCAATCCCAGTGTAGGCTTCGATCCTGCCTTTGCTTTATCGAGGGCCAGTTGCGCCGTTTCGATGCCCAGTTGCCCGTTCTTCACTTCGGGCCTGGTGAGCATTGCCGTTTCCTGGGCTTCACGCAGGGAGGAGACGAGTTGTTTCGTTATCAGTGTATCGGGAGATGCTACATCGAAGTTGGTTTCGGAAGGGAGTTGCAGCAGTTGCTTCAGCACAAGGGTATTTTGCCGCAAGGCATTTTGTGCTGTGGCGAGTGTGTATTTATCGGTAGCTGTCTGTGCCTGCAATTGTACCAGGTCTTTCCTGGCAATGCTTCCCGCATTGAACCGTTGCTGGCCTTGTTGTTGTTGTGCGAGGGAAGTATTGACGAGGTCCTGCAGGTACAGGATATTCTCTTTGGTGAGCAGGATATTGAGGTATGCCTGTGTAACCTGGAGCGTAATATCATTCTGTGCCTGTTGTACATTCAGGTCTGCCGATCGTTCCAGCAGGTCTTTCTGTTTGATATCATTGGTGATGTATCCGGCATTATAAAGTGTGACCGATGAGTTCAGGGAGTAATTGCCCGCAAAGCTGGATTGCGTCTGGAACCCTCCGATCACCGGATTGGCATTCTTACTATTGGTAAACGATTGGGTAACGGTACCGCTCAGGGTAGGGTCCCTGGCTGCTTTGGCAAGCAGGAAGTCCTGTTCTGTGGATTTTTTGGTAAGCCGCAGGTTATTGATCTGGATATTATTCCGTTTCGCATATTCGATACAATCCTGCAGGCTCCATTTCCGCACCTGCTGCAATGTATCCTGCGCATGCAAAACGCCACTGCATAGAAAGACTGCGCCGATCAATGTCGCTATTTTATTGGTAACCATACAATCATCATTTATGATTCGTAAGCTGGTGCTACAAGAAATCTGACGGCAATTGTGTTACCTTGTTTACGGTCAATGTTAAGACTTTAACATTTCGTAAAGGTCATGCAGACGGGCATAAGGAAGGCCGGTCTTTTCCAGGGCGGGTTAGGGAAGGATATAAATGGAAATGATCTTCGCTTATGCTAAGATAAAATCTTTTGGGTTCATAGGTCGGTGGTATTTTTCAGAAAATAAGACCAATCCTTTAATGAAGATATGGGGGATAACAAGCCCACGTCATTTCGATATCAGAAAAAAAACTCGGTACCAGGCTATTTTCGTTTTACCGCACTATGGCCTATGGACCTTTCTATTACTATATTTTTTCTTTTGAGTAGCCATTGATCGCAGCCATTCTTTATACATTTTACCTGGCATTTCCTTATACCCTAAATCCATGGCTTGAATGTACAGTTTCTCCATGTCCAGATAAACTATTTTGGTTAATGCAGGGCTCACCTTCTGATAAATTTGGTACATCTTTTTCAGGGTCTCTGCCTTATAGATTATGGCATTAATATTATTTGGATGATACTTTAATGTAAGATCACAGCATCTAATAATAAAACTATCAGTATATAACTTATATTTCCTTTCATATCCTTTTGCCAAATCCAAGACGCAATTAGCTACAGCCTGCTGGCTGCTCAATGTATCCATATATATGCCGCTACGAATAGCATCTGTGGAAATGTATCCTGATGCCATAATCCATGCATCAAGGGGATGCTCACCGCTGGTTAATTCCGTATTGTACCAGCCAATTTTTTGGCATCGGTTTTTAATATAGATATGACTAGGCGCAAATGAAAGCCAGCAATTTTTCACCCCCATTTCATCAGCAAGGATTTTATATAAGTAAGGTAACGAATGACAATTTCCAGAGTTAGTTACCAATAATTTTGTGACAAACATTTTTCTCCAATCCTGGTCAGCAAAGGAATCATCAAAATCGTAGGTGAAAGGATAATGTTTTTTCACAGTCGCATCAATAAACTTAATAGTAATTGTATCCGTCAACAAAGCAAATATTGCCCCATTCCCATGTACTGATGTACTATCCTGATTATGATAGTTCAATAATGGATTTGCTTTTATCCATGCTTGACCTAAAGAAATTAGACTTTGAATCGAAGTTTCGAAATCATCGTATGATAATTTTGTTTCTAAAAAAGCATTCTCGGTTAGAAATACTGCTTTCTTAAAAAGTAACGCTTCCTTATTAGAAAGCATGTTCAAAGTAGTGAGATAGGCTCGTTCATACGTGGTATCAAACACTGCAGATTGTCCCTTCAAATTGCAAACAGTCAAGGAAAATAATATGAAATAAGCTACGGCCGCCTTCACATTGATTCTTTTAAAGAAGAAGACAAATAAAATAAAGTGCCATTGGGATCTTGAGGATGTTTTGCAATAAAACCCTTTTTCATAAATGCATTAAATGTATCCTCTAATTTATTACCCAGAAGACTTGTATATTTTTCAATTCTGAATCTGTAAAATAACTCGATTCGATATAAATCGAACCCATCACATCGTCTTCCATCAAACCCAAAATCAACTTCTATGGTAAAATCCGAATAGTCAAAAGAACATCCTTTCCCATGGAAATTATAGTAAACCTCATCAATACGGCCTTCTTTCGGAATTAACTTTAAAATTTTGTATGCGTACAGAAAGGTTTCATCGCCATTATATATCTCCCGTAAAAAGGAACAGGAGTACTTTACACAAGAAACATATTCTGCTATTAGTTCCAGCAAATTATCTTCACTGTTCTGCATAGTATCTATTTGCTTATTAGCCGTGGAATTCATCAACTTATTATTTAACTTAACTCTCTGTGCTGGTGTCTGCATTGCGCATATAACTTAGCATATTAACCACTCACGCATGCATCATCCTTTAAAGTCTTACGTAATTACTCCCTTTAACTATCAAAAAAAGTGAACACTCTGTTCATGAAGATAATTATCGTCAGCATAAAATTTAAACAAAGATGTCCCACAAAATGGGCGATACGCCATATTGATGAAGGGTGACTTCTCATTTATAGGCCCACAAACAAACAGATACCTATATGGCTTAATAATTTTTTCTCCACTGGTAGATTCCGGTTTAACAATTTTTATTGACGGAAATCGTTCAACTAATACCTTGCCATCTTTGTCGTAAGCATTAACTGCAAAATGGCTCATAAATCGATCACAGCAAAAATTCATTTCATGTTTGACATATTAATAATTCTTGTCTAATTGGTTGATTTGATAACTCAAATTCAACACCCTTTGCAGTTGTATCTGAATTTATTCCGATTATTCGTTCGTTTCGTCGGAAGGCAACTGCATTGTGATAACATTCCATTTGCCGCAATTATTACAAATTAAATATCTATCTATTCTATTGTTGGAACTTATGATTGGTTCATCTTTAACAATAAGAGAACCAACGCCACATTCCGGACATAGGACTATAGCTTTAGGGTCATTCTGTAAAATGTATCCTGCTTCAATCCATTTTTTTGTAACTGATTTCATACTGATGGTGGTCTATTTCTTTTTCAATTCTGGCAGTAGCCTCTCAGATATTTGTTCAGCACTTTGAGTAAACGCTCTGGTTTGATCAACCCCTAATAATCCTGTACTCTGAGTTTTTAATCTGGCAACTTCCCATAGGATGGTCTGTTCGACTCCTCCTTTAGCAGTAAACGCTTTTGGACCTAATAAGAACCCGCCTTCTGAATGCAATGTCATTGCTTCTGAATATGTCCAATTAGGATCAAAAACTACTGTAGTGCCTTTGATTTTCACTTCTGCTGCTATGCCCTTTTCATAAGCAGTTTTAATTGACTCAAATTCTTTTGAATTTATGATGGATTTTGATTGGCTTAAAATGCTGGTTTCAAGTGCTGAGAGCCTCGAACTAAGGCTAAGAAACTGGCTCGCTAACTTACCAGTGGCGCCAATTACTCTACCCATCAACCACGCTCTTGGATCAAATAAACTCTTAATCGGATCCCTTTCAATTTCCCCATACATCACGTCATTTAATTCAGTATTTCGGCTAGATTCGTAATATTGATTGGTATTTCTGCCAAACTCAAAAAATTTATCCAATTCAATAACATACGATTCCTGTAAGCCCTTCCCTGTTCCACCATACAGTTGTTTATATTCTTCCTCTGGAATAACTCTGGAAGCAAGATAACCAATCGCCTCTCCACCATTATTAAGCAACCATTGGACCTGAAACTGTTTCCCCTCTTTTCCAATTGTAAGAACGGTCGAGTGTCTTTGAATACCTGATAGTTGACCCGGGTCGAATAATCCTACACCATTAATCCCATTACTTTTATGTCGAAAATTTGGTTCTAATCCATCCAGGTCGCTTGCCCATATAGGCATATTGCCTGCAAACTGGTAAGGAGAATAATAGGGAAACTTTGCAGCAATTGGATCAACTGAAAAAAATCTACTCTGCTGAGAATTATCCGAAGGGTTCTCCATCGATGAACTCTCATCTACAAATTTTTCAATTTTCCTTGTATGTCTATTAACTATTACGGATCCTATTCGTTCCAATGAATCTTTCTCGAAAATCTCAATATACTTTCCTTTGCTAAGATCCATTACTTCTGTCTTCTTGCCGATACTTCTGAAAGGATTGGGTTGTTGTGCCAATATACAATGCGCAACCAAAAAAAGGCCGAGGGCCAGCAAGAATTTAAGCTTTGATATATAACTCATAAAAATATCGTCTGGGATAAGAGTTTTAGTTCTTTTTATTGATCAATATTGGTTTGTTAGGGCTCATTACCATGCGCTTAATTTCTTCCCGTAGTTTCTCACTCTCTTGCTTTCGCTTTTCCTCTTTCAAGGACTGTAACCATTGCTGATATGCTTGCGCCGGCATTGCCTGATAACCCGAATTATCTATGCGATCATATAGATCATTACGCTCATTGTATAGCTTAAATAATTCAGGAAATTCAGGCAGCTTACCTATTGGCGGCCTCCCGATATTGTTAGCCGAATATTCAAAACGGAATGCCGTCATATCTGCTTTCATCATCAACGCCATTATGTTATTCGGATTGATGACTAATATTCGATCTGCTATTTCTTCTGCAAATAGGTCATATCCTCTAATCTTCTCCTTGTACCCTTGAAGCAAGTCTACCAGCATTTGAGCAATTAGTTGCTGCCTTCCCAAAGTATCCATATACATCTTGTTCTTGATAGCAGCGGGAGTGATGTAGCCAGACATTACTATCGCCTGGTCGGAAACTATCTTTCCTTGAGTAGTTTCAAAATTATAAATATTTCCATTGCCCGATGGGAATTTGATATAAGAATGCTCAGGTGCGGTCGATAGCCAGGCAGTAGTATTTAATTGTTCTGCTATTATCTTATACAATAAGGGGAGTGAGTGACATTGACCTGTACCCGAATTCAACAACTTCACAACAAACATTCTTGTCCAATCTTTTTCTGCCCGGAAGTCTTCGAAATCATACCGGAATGGTTTAACCGGTTGCCATGATTTGGTATGCTTATCAAAAATCTTTGCTCTACCAGAGAACAGTTTTTGTATGGCATAGTTCTTCGCAAGATCATTATCTGGATTTAGATTTTCCGACTTCATGATTTGTTTACATAAGTCAGTTTTCGCTTTTATTGTTTTTATATATTCCGCAAATGAAAGGCAATTATCATAAAATACATTTTCAACAAGAAACACCGCCTTGGTGATTGAAAAGTTATCGCCATCCATTCCCATTATCTGGTCAAACGCCTGGCGATACTGTTGCTGCACTCTCAAATATGCTATGCGATTATATGCTACATCATCTTCTCTATCCCTACTTCTAATACTTTCTGCCTGCTGTTGCTGCCGAAGCAATTCCTGATTAACCTTTTGAAATTGATCTCGTTGGCTCATGAACACATTGGTGGGACTAATGGGCAATAAATTGTTCCAGTTCCTTTTCTGATTTAGGTTGGGTGAAACAGGTGAATATGGAGTAAAAATTGGAGGTGCTGGTCTATTCTGACAAAATGCAGTTTGCCAGGTATAGGTCAGAATAATTGGTAGCAGAAATAGGATAAAATTCCTCATCAGTTAAGGCCAGGAGTTCATGTAAATATAGAGAATTTCTTCAACTTGACAATCAAAACCGTTAAAACCATTCACTCTCTACCTTCCGAAAAAAGGGAGCAGTTTAGATCCCATGTATAATGTATTGACTGGGCCACAGCGTACGAATTCCAGTATGCTCAATAATACTGCTTCCGTCCGGGTAAGTCCTTAAATTGGATATTTCGTGGAAAGGAATCCGTTTGGTGGAAGATAATCAAATATTACCTACCTGATCCTGCCTCTTTCTCCGGGGTAAAGCGACAGGGTGAAATCGGATTGCCATAGTCTTTTGGTATCGATGTCCATTGCCGATAGTTTTCCGCCGAATGCGGCGCCGGTGTCCATATTCCAGACATTGCAGGCTTGCATGGGCAGTTCAGTGTCGTAGTTCAGCGTTGGGGTATGGCCGATGTAGATCTCCCTGAAAAGCAGTAATCGCTTCGGATAGAATTTTGAATCCCTGTCGATCCGATGATCGATGGCGAGCGCCATTTCCCAAAGTGTTCTGTCCCAGTAAAAATTGGATGGATATGTTTCAAGTCCAGGGCCGTGCATGGAAGAGAACCCTGCATGGATGAACAGGCGGTTCTGTTCGTCGGTATGATACAGTTTCATCCGTTCAAAAAAGGCAAGATGTTTCTTTCTCTCCGGCCTGCTGAGTTTACTATAGCTTTCCACTGTCGATTGTCCGCCGTGGAATAACCAAACGGGGTCTGCCTCTTCTCCGCCCAACCAGGATTGGCACCATGTATCATGATTCCCCTTGATGAAAATGCAATTGTATTTTTTATCGAGATCAATGAGGAAGCTGATCAATGGTGCAGCCTCCGACCAGCCATCCACGTAATCTCCGAGGAAGATCAGTAGATCATCTTCATGAAGGTGGAGGATCTGCAGCAATTGCCGGAGCGCTTTCAAAGCACCGTGGATATCTCCTATCACAATGGTCCTGACCATAAATATTTCTCAGAAATAACTCAGCCATTTCTGCTGGCCAACATGCGCACGCTTGTATTTGTCGAACCATTTACACAATGGATACAATACAAGGATCACACCAATCCAGACAAGATACACAATCAGCAGGGAAAAACCATAACCCTGTAATTGCGGATTGGCCGTTACCCAGCCGGTAAGCACCATGTCGCTCCATTTATGACCGGTCATGGTAGCCGCCAGCATCGCCAGCAGGTGAATGAAATAGATATGTATCACATAGAAGAACATGGGCACCCGGCCGAAGATCACGAGGGGGCGCGACAAACTATTCAACGGCTTTTCGGCATACGCCAGAAAAATAAGAGCTGGCCCCAGTGTCATCAGGAGATAGAGGAAGGATGGCGGATATTTGGTGGTATTCAGGAAAGAGAGGAAAGTGAAGACGGTATTTTTCTGGGCCGACCAATGCGCCTGGTCCCCATAAGTATCGATCAGCCTTACCACAATGAAAAGGGCTGTCATGCCCAACCCGGTGGTCAATAAGATCATTTTTCTTTTCGACTGATCGTATCCGTTAGCATAGGTGCTTCCCAGGCTATACCCGATAGCGATCACACCGATCCAGGGCAATACCGGGTAACCCACGAACATGGCTATAGGCCCGAAGCTGAAGAAGCGCGGCTCATGCACAGCGGACCAGAGAAAGGAAGGGAAATTATTATTGGGCGCATGAATATTATCCATCAGGTTATGTGCTGCAATACAGAGTATGCCGATGAGCAGGACCCATCGTTTGTCGAGGAAGACCAATAAGGCCAGTGTCATCATGGCGATCCCGATTGCCCATATCACCTGCAAAATATAAACGGGATAAGCGGGGTTGAAGGTCCAGCCAAGTGTGATGATAAAGAACTCTGCCAACAGCAGGATGAGACCACGGGTAAACAGGAAATAAGCCAGTTCCCTCCTGTTCCGCTTCGCTCCATACAGATAAGCAGACACGCCTGCGAGCAATATGAATACAGGAGCACAGAAATGTGTTATCCACCTGGTGAAAAAGATCGGAACACTGGTACGTGAAAGGTCTGTTGGATCATAGAGGTATGCGCTGCCATGAAAAAAATCGCGCACATGATCAAGCGCCATGATGATGATCACTACCCCTCTTAAAAGATCTATGGATTCAATTCGTTTGCCGGCCGCAGCAGTCAGGGAAGAAGGCATTGCCTGAGTAGACATACTCCGATTTGGTTGTTTTATTCTGTAATTTACTAAAGTTTTAGAATAAAATACAGATCATCGGAATTTACATAGAATATAATTCGATATAATGGGTTGAAAGGCTAGGCTATAGCCGCTTCTTTATTATACTTGTTCCTGTATTCGATCGGTGAAAGCCCGGTGATCTTTTTGAAGACGGTGCGGAAAGCCTTTGTATCGGAGTAACCTACATCGTACATCACTTCGTTCACATTTTTGCGGGTGCTTTCCAGTTGTTTTTTGGCTGCCTCGATCTTTACCCGTTGTATATATTCAACCGGTGTGTTGTTAGTGGCGCTCTTGAATCTTCTTTCAAAATGTCTTCGCCCGATCGCGTATTTGATGGCGAGCTCCTCTACGGATATTTTTTCCGCGACATTTTTCTCGATGAATTCCTGCGCCTGCCTGATCGGTTCATCGGCATGGCTTTTTTGCCCGTTGAACATCACGAAAGGCGATTGTGTTTTGCGGTCTATTTCCAGTGCATATACCTTGGCCGCAGTGATGGCCATTTCACGGCCTGCATATTTTTCTACCAGGTGCAATAAGAGGTTCCAGTAAGAAGAGGCGCCGCCGCTGCTATATAAGCCCTGTTGTTCTGTGACGATCCTACCATCCACAAGATCCACTTCAGGGAACATTTCCCTGAAAAGGCCGGCCGTTCTCCAATGGCTTGAACATTCTTTACCGTTCAGCAGGCCGGTAGCTGCCAGCAGGAAGGAACCGATACAAAGACTGGCTACTTCAGCACCCTTATTGTATTGATCTATGATCCAGGGCAGGAAAGCCCGGTTCTTTTCGATCGCCATCTTCAGATCGCCGGTTGGAGCCGGGATGATGACCAGGTCTGTCTTTTTCAGGTCCTTCAACAAAATATCATTGTGGATGGAAAAGATATTATTGTGCAGGCGGACTTCCGACGTCAGTCCTACCAGTTGCACCTGGAATGCCGGTGGATGCCCGGCAGCTTCCAGGAATTCATTCACCCCGGTGAACATCGTGCGCGGGTCTACAATGGCGGCCATTACTGCCTCTTCAGGGACCAGGATAGATACGTGTTTCATATCAGTAGAATGCTTTTACGATAAAGATCGAGCCGGTTGAGGTATCGCCCTACTGGACGAATGTTTAGAGCAGTTTGCGGTATTAAAGATAAGAAACAAAGTCAATTCTGCCAGCAGGCCAGGTCGCAAAATCACCCTCTTAAAGTCGGTTCTGCCCCCCGCCGGTTTTCAGGGCCATAGATACTTTTGTAGTGCTTTGTTATCATTCCACCAATCAATAAAGCAAACGAAGTGCGCAAGGTTATCGTTTCAATGAATATGACCCTCGATGGCTATATGGCCGGGCCGCAATGTGAACTGGATTGGCATTTCAGGTGCTGGAACGAAGAGATGGCCATGACCACTTCCGAATTGCTCGGAAGGGCCGATACCATCCTCCTCGGCAGGATCACCTATGACGCCATGGCAAGATACTGGTCGGCAAAAATAGGCGACCTCCATTCATCGAGGGAAGACATCGATTTTGCAGATATGATGAACCGCTACACCAAGGTCGTTTTTTCAAGATCACTTACCACACCTATATGGAATAACTCACGACTGGTGAAGGGAAATATCGCCAAAGAGATCCGGTTGTTGAAAGATCAACCGGGCAGGGATATGATCACGTATGGGAGTGGTCAGATCGTGGATTCACTGGTACGTCAAAAACTGGTAGATGAATTCCAGATCTGGATGCACCCCGTGGCCATTGGCAGAGGCAAAGCGCTTTTCAGGGAATTGCAACACAGCATTCCCCTGCAATTATCCCAGACCCGGACGTTCAGCACCGGCGTTGTATTGCTTTTTTACCATTCAATACAATCAGTATCCTGAGCTGCAGAGAAGGTACAAATATTCAATTTATCCAAAGTCGAAACAGCCGTTCGCGTTGAATCGCCCTGATCAGAGGGAATAGTATTTCCGGGCCCTGCATTTTTTTTCGAGCTGGCCGGTGCAATAAAACCGGTCAGGAGCATCACACTGAAGATAAGGCTCAGGAGAAGGAGGTGTTTCCCTTGTTTCATATTGGCATACGATGAAATGCTTTTGGACAGCAATATCTCCCCTGAATATACAAAATATCAGGAAGGGAAAAAAATCCCCGGCCATGATTGGCCAGGGGGTTGCTTATCGAATGTTCAGCTTACCATATTGAGTTTCGGCGCCGGCGATCAGTTGAATGGTGTAGATACCTGGCGTCAATTTTTTATCCAGTGTCACTGACAACCGGTTACCATTGAGTTGATAGTTTTGATGGAAAACCGTTTTGCCGTTGAGATCTGTTATATTAAGCACGGCGATCGATAATACATTCTTTGTGAGCATGAGACTGAATTGTTGTGCGGCAGGATTGGGATATGCCACCATAGTCTGCCGGGCCCCATTGAATTTTACAGTTGCTACTATCGAATAATTTGTTCTTCCTGAAGGGTCATTCATGGCAAGCCGGTAATAATTGATGCCTTCAACCGGGTTAGGATGAATGAATCGATACTGTTGTACGTTGCTGCCTGATATTCCGTTCACATAACCTATTGTTTGAAAGCTGGAACCATCTGTTGAATGCTGTACAGCAAATGTGGTATTGCGGGATTCGGTGGCAGTCCAGTTCAGTAGTGCATGATCACCAGACCTGCCGGCGTTGAATGTCATCAGGTTGACTGGAAGCGGATTCCCGTTGCCGAGAACGATGCCTGCATTATTGGGACCGGAGCCGCTTCCTGCTGTAGGACCGCCGATGAAATTCTGTCCACCTGCGCCATTATTCACCACTGCCGTAACATTATTGCCAGGAATGGTTTGCAGGTACATGATCGCTCCTTGTCCGCCGCCACCTCCGCCGCCATGAGAATTCGCATGCGCCACATTGCCGCCGTTACCGCCATTGCTTTGGAGCAATAATTGGCAACCATCGGGGATATTGAAAGTATTCACTGACAAAACGATGGTGCCACCGGCGCCGGCTCCGCCGGCGCCGTCATTGCCGGAATTGACCGCATTGCCGCCATTCGCAGAGATCATACGCGTACCGGAACAATTGGTGGTGAGGGTCTGCGCTCTAATCAGTACAATACCTCCACCATTACTACCAGCAGTCCCAACCGTATTATTTTGCTGGCCGCCGCCACCGCCTCCTCCCATGAAGATCCGCTCGTACGTGATGCTTCCTGCCAGGCCAATGCCTCCTATTCCGCCGCTGGGCGAAGCGCTACAGGTCCAGCCTGCACCACCCTGCCCTCCTGCAGAATAATTGCCGCCACCGCCGCCACCGGCATTATTGGTAGAGCCTCCGCCACCACCGGTAAGGATATGCGCCCTGCCCCTGGTCTGGCTCGTTGCTGTTCTGCAAAATATTCCTTCACCTTTCGCACCAAAGTTGGTCGAATTGCTCCGGTAACTGTCGGGCATACAGTCATCGTCCACATCTGCTGAAGCAGCGCCACCGCGAAAGCCCTGCGCATCGACCGTAATGTCGTGCGCCAGTGTAAATATTCCCGGCACCTGCATGGCCACTACTCCACCTATATTGCCATTCCACGACAGCGCCGTGATATTAGCCAGGGTGGTATAATCGGAAGTGCTCATTTTCCGGTAACTGATGATCTGTACACGGCTATTGCTCCCCGTATTGAAAGTATGTTGCAGGGTGGCCGTGATAGTTATATAAGAAGGCAGGTTGCTGGCAGAGTTGATGGTGGCCACTTCATAATAACCGGCACTGGCAATGGCCGAGAGATTCCCAAAGTTTGCATTGTTGCCGGTATTGCCGCCGATCACATCATCCTGCATCTGCATCACAATGATCTGGTCACCGTTCTGAAAAGTATCAGAGTCCTGGTTCACATTGGAAAGGTTAAGCCTCAAGCCTGAAATACTGGTAACACGGGCATAGGCATTCACCTGGGCTTGAACGGTAATATTTGAAAAGAGAAAAACTGAAAGGAGGAAGAATGGAAAAATCTTTAAGGCAAGGCAATAGGGGGCTGCCTTAAAAAAAGAGCAGTTCTTTTTCATAAGGATTTCGGTTTAGGGGTGATTCGAAATCCAAATTAAAAACTAATTGCAGCAGATGCAATCGTATAATCCCTATCTACACGGTAACACTTACCCTTTTTTTCAATTATTTGATCTACGTCTATATCGCATCAATGCTTCTACATAATAATAGTCAGCATAAATAAGCGATACATCGATATCTGAATTGGCAGGCCGGTTCCCTACACCATGTTTGAGAATGAAACCACCGGCTTCATCCGGGGTGGCGAGATAAGCAGGTGATGATAAAGCAGCAAGTATTTTTTCCGCAGTGCGAAAATATTTCCGCCCGGTTTTCTTTTTTGTATAACCGGCCAGTTCAATTAAGGCAGAGCAGGTGATCGCCGCGGCCGATGCATCACGCCAGGTATCGGGAATACCGGGCGCCTGGAAGTCCCAATAAAAAACACCATCAGTAGGCAGGTGTTTCAACATATAATCCGCGATGAGCTCTGCCTGTTCAAGATATTTCCGCTGGCGTGTAGCGCGATACATCAGTGTGTATCCATACAGTCCCCACGATTGCCCTCTTGCCCAGGCCGATGAATCGGCCGCACCCTGCACTGTCTGCTTTTTTTGTACCGCACCTGTTGCCGGATCATAGATCACGAGATGCCATGAGCTATGGTCAGGACGGAAGTGATGTTCCATCGTGGTATTGGCATGTGTAACGGCTATCTTATAAAAAGAAGAATCCCCGGTGAGCCGAGTGGCAGCAAACAGGAGTTCCAGGTTCATCATATTATCGATGATGACCATGAATTGCGATGGTTTGGAATCCCATGACCGTATAGCACCTACTTTCTCACTGAACCGGGATGCCAGTGACCTTGCACTCGTTACGATCACTTCCTTGTAAGCTGAACTGGCCTCAAGCCTGTCTGCATTACCAAAAGAACAATACATCATGAACCCGAGATCGTGGGTGGTCTTGTTGAATTTCTCTTTTTCGAGGACAACCATTTTCCGTTTCGCCTCTTCATAAAGCGCCTGGTCATGCGTGGCCTCATAGAGATACAAAAGAGTACCGGGATAAAAACCACTTACCCAGGGCTCGGAGCCACTGGTCTTCATGGTCCGCCTGGCCGGATCGTACGCAACAGGAAAGCGATCGGGTGGTAATTGGGATTGCAGGTATAGATAATTACGGGTAGCCAGTGTAAGGCTGCTATCTGCCAAAGTCGATAACGATCTATCCGGCCTGAAGGAATTAAGCTTCTGCGCATGGGATAGAATAGTGGTCAGCAATAAACTAAATAACAGCCTGTACTTCATACCGGATAAGTTTTAATATTTTATGTACCTGTTTGATAACGGGATAAACGGGCATACACCTGCCTGTTATTCCAGGTATGCGGCACCCATACCTCAAGATCTTTGTTGACACAGCTATCATTTAAAGTATTGCATGATCGTTTCTGCAATGATCGCATGTCCTTCCCTGTTAGGGTGGTTCGATTGGGCCATATAATCTTTCAGGTCCTTCTTCTCTTCCAGCAGCTTTTTAAACCTGTCGTACGGATCGGCGAGGCCAATCGAATAGGTTGAAGCCAGTTCTTTCAGTTGGTCCGATAACTGGTCGAGTTCACTGCCCGGCTTTGCCCAGTCCACACTGAGGTCAGGTGATGGGGTGAGGAGGATGACCTTAATCTTTCGTTTCAATGCCTGCCTGATCATGCTTTCCATGGCCTTCTTCGAACGTTCGGGCCCGATCTTGCGGTCGTTCAGTGCATAGTCGATGAACAATACATCAGGACGATGCACCAGTACCTCTTTGCGGAATCTCTTCTCCCCCTGTTCCGAGTTCTCTCCCCCGATCGCTGTAACGATCACATTCACCACTGCCGTCGGGTATATTTTTTTCACGGCCTCCAATACCTGAGCCGGGTACGCATCCAGTGTACGTACATCCGGCGTTCTGAAATAACCGGAAGGCACCGAATGCCCATGAAATACCAGGTTGATGCTATGGTTCTCCGGCCACTTTTTCTGTAAAGCCTCTTTCACTTCTTTCAAATAATCCTGTTGTGCGACCACATTCCCGCACAGCATCACCATCAACAATAACCCCGGCAAAAATTTCTTCTGCATAATTTTTGATATGTTATCCCAAGCTATCCACTTTTCCTATCAATCCCAAAAATCCTATGAATCCCAGTTCAGACTAATATCCTCCTGTCAGCGTCACCACCGACTTTGGCGGTATCCTGATATCCGCAGCCGATGTAACCGATTTTTTCAGGCTATTCGCCGCATCGGTCGTGTATTGGTTCAACGTATTGCCGGTCACTGATCCACCCTGCAGGGAAAGCTGTAATTTTTTCTCTTTGCTCTCTGGATTTACGATCACGATCACGATCTTTTTATCCGCTTCATTTTTATAGGCAGTGAACATCAGGGTGGCAGCCATTACCTGGAGGTCGTTGCTGCCGTCGGAGCTGATATCCACTCTTTTCATGCCCGGTCTGATGAAGCGTGCAAAATTTCCATAGGCCCAGAGTTGTTTGGAATCGATGACGATGCCGTCGTTCTTGCAATTGGCCACATTGATGACGCCCGAAGGATCGTTGATGTAAACAAGCGCATCGCTATAATTATATGGGCTTACCGCCAGCCACCATTGCCAGGAGCTTACATTCATTACGGCCAGGTCGTGGTGCAGCACACGGGCCACATAGAGCCCATAGTCGATACCTGTATTTCTCGGTGCTCCATTATACTGGCCGCAGATATCTCCCAGGATACCGAACTCCGTTTGCCAGGCTTCCAGTTGGGGATCTACCTGTTTCATTTTGTTGTAGACCTGCTGGCGCATACTGATCATGCTGGCATCCGGACAGGTCGTGAAATAACTATGCGCAGAAATGATGCGCGCCACATTGGCCTGGTTGCCGATATAATTGGAAGAAGCCGGAGAAAAGAATTGATTGATCTGGTCACCGCGATTGTCCGTGTTCTTTCCATAGAGATATTCCCAGGTGCCTGCTTCGCCCAACACTATTTTGGAATTGGTGCCGCTGAGCTGCTGTGCGGTCAGTTTGGTAAGCTCCGCCATTTCACTGTTCACTGCCTGCGTACCTTCCTGGTTGGCGCCGGTAGCTGTGCCCCACGACCATTGCGGTTCATTGATAGGGCTCAGGTAATCGAACTGGAAATGTTTGGTCACTTCTGCCAGAAAACCGGCATAGTCGGGCATCTTCCCACTCTGCAGGTTCAGCACAGTGCCTCCGCTTCCATTGTAGGCTTTACCATTTTGTGTGATGTGAACCGGCGCCGAAAGCGAGAAGCCCAGTGTATAGCTGACCTTCCTTTGCTTCGCTGCCTGCAGGAACCATTGCTGCCCTGATTGCTTCGACCAGTTATAGGTGCCATCGGCATTCTGGAAACATTCTTCCCTTCTCCATTCATCGGCAATACTGCTGGCTGTTCCCTGTTCGAGACTGCCGGCGCCGATATTGAAACGCCAGAGTGAAAGGCCGATCCCTTTGGGAGTGCCGTCGGCACTGGTATCGGTGCTGAATAAAAGATCGGCGATCTGGTCCTTCTTCGATACGTTGCTCCAGTTGCCGATGTACTTGGTGGTCCAGCAATCGGAAGCGCCGAAACTATGAATGGTCTGTTTGACCGAGTTCAGATTAATGGTAAGGGTGGTCCTCGCATTTTGTTTACAGGTATCCACTCCCAGGAAAATACAGGTATTACCATTGGGTGGCGGATCGGTGGTGGGGGACGACTTCTTATTACAGGAGCAGAGCGCTACTGCCAGCATGAAGGGTAAGCAGGTCAGCATATTCATAAAGAATTTCGTTTGTTTCATCTTTCTTTTTCTGCAACAGATGTATTACCTGTTGATCAAGCTCAGTGATTCCTGGCCAATGCAGCCCCCGGAAAATGGACGATCACTGTTTTATAGGTGGTGACAGGACTATTGGTATAATCCCGGAAGTTCAGCGTGATCAGGAACGTAGCTGTGGCTGCATGTCCGGTATTATTGATGAAATCCCACACTTCCGTACCCAAATGTTCCGGCTGGCCCCAATGCCTGGTGGTACTGATATCATCGCCTGATTGTTTTTCGATCGTCCATTCATAATAATTATCATAGCTGGATTCCTGTATCCAGAAAATTTCAAAGGTCTCGTTGGGATCTGTTGAAGTGAATTCACCGGGGCCCCAGATATAATGGTCATCCAAAGGCAACAACATTTTCGGCAATGGTCTTTCTACTGATGCGAAAGTGGTTGTTGCAAAAGCAAGCAGGCATAAGCCATACAGGATCATTTTTTTCATACTGATAAAAGTTTATGTTAAAGAATAAGGTATATCTATCATCGATGCCTGTTAGAAATAACCTGGGTTCTGGGTCACTGTTCCTTCCGATACCGTGATCTCCCTGGCAGGTATGGGCCAGAGCAAATGGACCTTCGGATCGAAATTGATGCCTTTGTTCTGCAGTTCGATAGGATTGGTCTTTTCATAAGAGTCTGTGCTCAGTGTCGTGTTATATTTCACGAAACTTCCGTTGGGCCCGAAAATGCTGCTGATCACGGGCTGCCCGGACTGGTCTTTCCAGCGACGGATATCGAAGAGGCGATCGCCTTCGAAAGCCATTTCGAGCCTTCTCTCCTTTCGAACGGCATTGATGAGGTCCCACCCGGTGAGGCCCATATCAGTAGTCAAACTAACCCTGTCGCGTATACGCCTCAGGGATGACAGCGCATCGGCAGTTTTGCCGGGCTGCATGGCGCAGGCCTCTGCATGGATCAGCAATACATCGGCGAAGCGGAGTATTTTATCGTTCAGGGCATTGCCGACCGTAGGGCGTTGTTTTTTCGGGATATAATGCTTCCGGCTGAACCGGCCCGATTTGGAATGCTGGCCTGAAGGGAAGAAAGCATAGGGAACGCCGTTGAATTTCGGATTATCGGGATCGCCGGCCACAGGCAGGTTATGCCTGTTGATGGTCCATTGCAGGCGGATACTGTCGCCCTCCGATTTGTATGCATTCTCCAGGTCGCTGGTGGCAGAATAGTAGCCCCATCCTGCATCATTGGTGGAGTTCAGCATTTTCTGAAAATCGTTATAGGGCAAGGGCGGGTTGTTGGAAGCACCGTATTGCACTTCGAAAATGGATTCCTTGCCATTGCGGTAAGTATAGGCCCAGAGGGAACCGAAAGAAGGTTCGAGATCATATTCGCCCATATCGATCACCAGTTTTGCCGCAGCTTCTGCAGTGGCCCAGTCTTCCTTGTACAATGCTGCCTTGGCCAGCAGTGTGAGGGCAGCGCCTTTGCTGGCGCGGAACCTGTCGGCCGCAGGGTATTGCGATTTCTTCGGCAGCACGCCGGCCGCTTCAGTAAGATCATTGATGATGAGGTCATATACTTCCTTTGCAGTAGAGCGGGCGATCCTGGTGCCGGGAGGATATATCTTCAGCACGATGGGAACACCGCCCCAATTGCGCACGAGATCGAAATAGGTCCAGGCACGCAGGAATTTCAGTTCGGCCACGAATTGCTTCTTGCTGTTCTCATCGATCGGGGCCCGTTGAATACCGGCTATGATACTGTTGAATTTGCCGATGCCTTTATAGAGCATGGCCCAGTGGGCATCGCAACGGTCATTGGCCGCATCGATGGTATAGTGGGCAACGGCATCGTAGGTGGCATGTGATTGATAGGTGTTGCCTATCCAGGCATTATCACTCGCGGCTTCCCCGGAAAGATAGCGCCAGTTCAGCGTTTGCCACCAACTGCTGTAATCGATATTGGTATAGGCTACCTGCACGGAGCTATTGCATTGCGCCAGGTTTGTATAATATTCTTCCTCTACGATACTGGAACCGGTAGGAAGCTGTTCAATCTTTTTACAGGCCGGGGCCAGCAGGAACAGGGCCGCCACAGCCAGCATCAGGCGGAGCGCCTTGAATGCGGAATTGTTGATGATGCTCAGTTTCATAACAACTGTATAATGATTTTTGTATGGGTTAGAGAGTAACATTTACACCAAAAAGGTAGATCCTGGGATTGGGCATCTGGTAGTTGTCGGACCCATTGTAGTTGATGGACGAATACCAGGGCACATCAGGATTCAGTCCTGAATAACCGGAGATGATGAACAGGTTCTGTACCGAAGCAAATACGCGCAATGACCTCAATCCTCTTACCAGCTTTGACGGTATCGTATAACCGACCTGCATGAGGTTGCATTTCACGAAATCACCCCGCTCCAAAAAGAAGTTGCTCATCTTGGTGAAATTGCCGTTGAGATCGGTCCTCTTCAGCTTGGGGAAATTATTGGTGCTGCCCGGTCCATCCCAGTATTGGTTTTCGAAGCCCGAGAGGAAATTATAGCGGTAGCTGGCAGCGCTTAGTCCCATGTTCTGGCGATACCTGTTGAAATTGATCTGTCCGAATGCGCCATACAATTCTGTTCTGAAATCGAAATTACCGTAGCCCAAAGTGATCGTCAATCCGGCGGTGATCTTCGGATAAGGGGAACCGAGATCTACCATGTCCTTGCTGTCGATCACTCCATCATTGTTCACATCCCTGAACTGGAGATCGCCTGCTTTGGCAGCGGGTTGCAGGCGTACGCCATCTTTATTCACCCAGGAGGCAGCCTGTTCATCTGTCTGGAATACTCCGTCCATGATATAGCCCCACCATACGCCGGGTGAATGGCCTACAGTCGTTCTGGCGCGGGAAGTAGTGATCAGGTCGTTGGTCTCCCCGGTAATGATAGGATCGCTGTTGGAAAGTTTGTCAACGATCGACTTGAAATGTGTGAGAGTAAGATCGGCCCCGAAGCGCAGCTTACCGAAGAAATTATCTTTATACCCCAGTGAGAGGTCCCACCCGTTGGTCGTGAGCTGGCCCACATTGCTCAACTGAAAAGCGTAGGGGTTTCCCTGCGGGTAGCCCAGGATAGGATCGATGAACACATTCAGCAAAAGGTTGTCCGATTTCCGGGTATATCTTTCAAAAGTAACATTGACCTTGTTGTTCAGGAAAGATGCATCGAATGCCAGTGTAAGGTCGTTCTGTACTTCCCACCTGATCTCCCTGTTGGCGATGGTGGTAGGAGTATAGCCAAAGATGGGATTGCCATTGGCATCGACCTGGTTCGACTGACCAACGTTCGATAAATAGGCGCCTACATAGTTAGGTATATTACCGCCCGATTTGCCCCAACTGGCACGCAGCTTGAAATAGTTCACGGTCTTCGCCAATGGTTCAAAGAAATTTTCATTCGATACCACCCATGCGGCTGATACGGAAGGGAAATAACCCCAGCGGTAATCTGGGTTCACCAATGAAGTGGCATCGGCACGCATCGTACCGGTTACATAATATTTCTCATTGAAATTGTACCGTAATGATCCGAAGAAAGATTGCATGCGTCCGAACGGAGCTGCGCCTTGCTGGTAACCGGCGCTGCCGGAGATCAGTTGATTGGCGGCGCCGAGAACACGGTATTGTTCTTCATCGAAGGGAATATTCTCACGGCCGGCAGAGGTCGATTTTTCAGCATAATCATCATAGCTGGCGCCTGCGAGCGCATTGATATTATGTTTGCCGATACCTAGCGTATACTCCGCCGTACCCGTGAGTTTGATGCGACTGTTCACCGAGGTGGAAGAGCTCAACTGTGTTTTGGCATTATATACATTATTGGCGAAAAAGTACTTTGGTACATAATTATTGTTCTGGTTGAAATTCGCGGAGGCATCGACCACGCCTTTGATCAATAAGTTCCTGATGGGCCTTACTTCGATATAAGTGCTTGCCAGTCCGCCCCAATATTCCCTTTTATCGAAATTAGCGCGCAGGTTGTATTGAGGATTGATCTGACCGTTGAAGGGAGAATAGCTGGGCAGGCTATAATAAGGATTGAAGGCGGTCATCAGGTCGGCCAGGGGGCCTGTGAGTGGCGGTATGGAAGCGAACAATTCCTGTTCTGTCCTGAAAGGTTTCATGGTGGGGTCCATGGAGAAGGCGTTGAAAGTGAGATCGAGCGGTGCATAGGGATACACTTCATAACGGGGCGCCAGGTTCATACCTACCTTGATGAATTTTCCGAGGTCCATATCGGCATTCAACCTGCCTGTGATTTTTTTCCAGTGACCGCCCTGTTTTCCATAAACCGATTTTTCTTCATAATACCCGATACTGCCGAAAAGCGTGATGCCTTCACGGCCGCCGCTGATGCTGAGGTTATAATTCTGGCGCATCCCATCTTGCAGGGTAGCGTCCAAATAATCGGTGTTCTTCAATGTATCCGGCCTGCCGAAGGGCTTCACCTGCCCGGCATTATCGGCTATCTTATTCATGAAAGCAGCAAATTCCTGTGCATCGGCCACTTTGACCGTTCGTGATTTGGTAATACCGACGGAAGATTGGAAATTGATGACAGGTTTCCCCCTGCCTTTTTTAGTAGTGATCAGGATCACACCCTGCCCGGAGCGGGCGCCATAGATAGAGGCTGCAGAAGCGTCTTTCAAAACATCGATACTCTGAATGTCCATCGGATTGATAGTGCTCATGAAATTATAGCCTACTTCCATTCCGTCCACTACAACCAGCGGATGGTTATTGTAAGAAATACTACTGATACCCCGCACGATGATCCTGGGCTGCGACCCGACAGAGCCGCTGCTGGCCAGCACCTGCACGCCCGGCATCTTGCCCTGGATGGCATTGGCCACGGTGCCGGTATTATAAGGCTCGATATCTTTTGCGCCAACCGAGGCGATGGATGTCGTTACATTTTTACGGGAGATGGACTGGTAGCCGACCACTACCACATCATCCAGTTGTTTGGAATCTGTTTCGAGCATTTCGATAACAGTAGTTCTTCCTCTCACGGCCACTTCTTTTGTCTTGTAGCCGATGGAGGAAATAACGAGGGTCCCTTTTGCCGGCACCCTGATGGAGAATTCTCCTTTTTCGTTGGTGACTGTTCCGGTGGAAGACCCTTTCACCTGTATGGCCACATTGGCCAGCGGCGAATTATCGGCCCCGGTGATCCTTCCTGTTACAGGCTGATCTTGTGCGAAACAAAAAAGGTGGATGAGAAAGATAAGAGGAGTTGCAAGCAGCGCGCTTTTTTTCATATAAGCATAGTTTTAGAAATCGTGTTGGGTTTTGCCAACAAATATGGTTCATTACACGGCACTGCTCAATAGAATTTCTTACGAAAAGCATAGATTATTTTATGGGTAGTAAAGTTGACAGGTTAAAAAGGTTGACAGGTTAAAAAGTTGATAGGTTGATAAGGGTATCTCCGCAATTCGGGTTCTCCCTTGTCAACCTATCAACTTTTTAACCTGTCAACCTTTTTAACCCATTACTGGGCGGGCCAGATATTGTTCTTCACATTTACATCCGGGATCTTTTTATCCGGGTCGATCGTGACCTGCTGGATCTTGTCTGTTGAATTATAGCCAAACTTCCAGACACCACCATGCTGCCATATCTCCACAGGCAATTGTACGCGGCCTGTTTTGCCATTGGCCTCTTTGATCTCTACCGTCACCGGCATAGGTAATTGCTCCAGGTTGGCGATGGTGATGAGGCTTCCTTTGGATGGATCATTCTGTTGATAGGTCACATCCTGTACTGCCTGATCGATCTTCCAGTTCTTCAGGAACCATCCGCGCCAGAACCAGTCGAGCGATTCACCGGCCGCATTCTCGATACAGTGGAAGAAATCATAAGGGGTAGGATGTTTGAAAGCCCATTGGTGTACATAATATTTAAAAGCGGTATCGAAACGTTCTTCACCGAGAATGCTTTCACGAAGCAGCTTCAGTCCGTAAGAAGGTTTATAATAGGCCACGATACCGAGATTGCCCTGCTGCGTTACATCGGGCACATTGTAAATACTCTCGCTGTTATCATTGAAGAAGGCACGTGCCAGGGCATCGACGGGCGTTGCGCGGTTGCCGGCATATTCACCTTTGTTGAATTTCACTTCAGCCAGTGAGTTGATGAAAGTGTTGAAGCCTTCATCCATCCAGGGGAAGCGGCGCTCATCGCTGCCCACGATCATCGGGAACCAGTTATGACCGAACTCATGCGAAGTAACACCCCAGAGGCCGCCCAGTCTTGCGCGGTAACTGCAGAAAACGATACCGGGATATTCCATACCACCTACGATCCCGGCTACATTCACTGCCACGGGATAGGTATAGGGGTACAGGTATTCCGAATAGAATTCAATAGCGCCTTTCACATATTCGGTGGAACGGCTCCAGGCGCTATCGCCCATACTTTCAACCGGGTAGGCCGACATGGCCAGGGATTTTTTGCCACCGGGAAGGTTGATCCGCGCAGCATCCCAGATGAATGCTTTGGAAGAGGCCCATGCCACATCGCGTGTATTGTTGCATTTGAATTTCCAGGTGAGTTTCGGGCCGGCCGGGCGACTGGAAGCTTCGGTAACCTCAGCAGCCGAGCGAAGCATCACTGTCTTATCGCTGGCAGAAGCTGCATTCCAGCGCTTCAGTTGCTCGGCCGTAAGCACTTCCTTCGGGTTGAGCAGTTCGCCTGAACCTACTACGATATGACTGGCAGGTGCAGTGACCTGGTAAGTGATATCTCCATATTCCAGGTAGAACTCACCCTGCCCGAGATAAGGAAGGGTATTCCATCCGTTCACATTATCGTATACGCACATACGGGGATACCATTGTGCGATCTCATAGACCCATCCATTCTTTGTTTGAAGACGGCCCATACGGTCGGTGCCATACTCGGGGATGTTGAAACCATAATTGATCCTGAATTGCACAAGACCACCTTTTGCTTTCACCTCTTTCGGTAGTTTGATCTGCATCCGGGTATCGTTGATGGAATAGCTGGCCGCTACTTCCCTGCCATCCTGGATAATGGCAACTGATTTGATATCGTAACCACCATCGAAAGCATTGCGGTTGGCCCAGCGGCCACCTCCGGTGGCCGTAGTGGCTACACTTCTCGATTTGAGACTGTAGATGTTCTGGTCAAGTTGCAGCCAAACAAAGGATAATGACTGGGGGCTGTTGTTGGTGTATGTGATCACCACATTGCCGCTGATGGATTGTTTTTCATCATCCAGTGCAACTTCTATTTTATAATCGGCCCTGTTCTGCCAATAGTGAGGGCCAGGTGTTCCGTCTGCCGCCCGCACTTCATCGCCATACATAGGATAGAATCCCGGGGCAAAAGCTTCGTGCTGATCATAGCGGCTGGGGGTTTGAGCAGTAGTTGCCAGGCCCAAAGCAGATAGGCAGGCGCCGGCGAAAATTCTTGACACTAAATTCATAACCTTGGTTTTTGTCTGGAAAAGGTTTAAAGATAAGGGAATTGACCATTTGTTATGAAACGGTTGTATAAAAGTTGACAGGTTAACAAGGGGGAACCCGCACTTAGGAGATGCCCTTGTCAACCTGTCAACTTGTTAACCTGTCAACTTGCTAACCTGTCAACCATTCTAGCAAGCTTTTTGCAGTACAACACCCTGTACCCTTTAAATTAAAAATCCTCATGAAACAACTCCTGTCAATGCTCATTTCCCTGGGCCTGTTCTCCTTTTGCCAAGCTCAGTTGAAGGCCAAGGCCAAGTGCCCCGTTTTTGAAGTGGATATTATGGATGGAAAGGTGAATGGCCTGCGGCCCAACCGCGCCAGCAGCGAGATCAAAAGCGTGCTCCCCTGTTTCACCACCTCCGAAGATGAATCCACCTCTTCCAAATGCGGCGGTACGGTTTTCTACAAAGACCGCGATATCTATTTTTACACCACCCGCGACTATATAGAGATCGGCCCTAAATTCCAGGGCAAGCTCAGTGTTCCCCTGCTCGGTTCCAAACGGGGAAGCCTGTTCAGATTGTTGGGACATCCCAAAATAAAAGATGATAAATGGGAAGCTTACCAGACCGGCTACGGTTGCCTCGTACTGTATTATGGACCGGATAATAAATGCAGAAAGATCCAGTTCAGCACGAAGAGCACGGATGCGTTGCAGTTGTGTGAATGAAGGTTGTTTAGAAGCATTTGAACCACGAAGGCACGGAGGCACGAAGATAATAAGATTGGGATTGGGAGTTTCACTGAAAATCTTGCAGGCTGTGTAATTGCGGCCGGCACTGGCTCCAATTCGATAAAATCAACCCCATAGGTCTGCGCATCTCCATTGTCTTTCCCTATCCTGATCTTATCGCCGTCATTAACGGTATTGTTCAACCGAAAATTAATTTCATCGAACCGCATGAAAGTTTTTTCTCCGGTCCTGGTCGGTGAGTGGATGAGGTTTGTTTCATATTCATATAACAAGTGTTTGGTTAGCGTGCGTATGCTTTCACCTGTACGTCTGTGGCAGGTCGCAGTGTAAGGGCCGCGCCACCACCTGCAGCGAGGGTGAGCTGCAGTTTTGTCTGGTCGTCTACCAGGAATTCCTTGATACTATAGGCTTCGGGGTTGTTCTGCCAATCGGCATTGTCCGCATCGGCATACAGTGTGGCCAGGTATTTTTTTCCTTTATCGAGGAATGAGCAGGAAATGATCTCTATTCGTTTATTCTCATCTGTTATAGACCCAATGAACCAATTATCCGTTCCCTTTTCTTTGCGGGCAATGGTGAGGTAATCGCCCGGTTCGGCCGAAAGGACCTTCGTATCATCCCAATCTACCGGTACTTCTTTTATGAACCGGAACGCATCGGGATGTGCTTCATAGTTTTCCGGCAGGTCAGCCACCATTTGCACAGGGCTGTAGAGGGTGATGTATAAGGCGAGCTGTTTAGCCAACGTGGTATGCATTTGCCGCTTTGGCGCATAGCCGGTATATCCTTTCATTTTAAAGATGCCCGGTGTATAATCCATCGGGCCACCCATCAGCCGGGTGAAGGGCAGGATGGTCTCGTGCTCGGGCGGACTTCCATTGCTGAAGGCATTGTATTCATTGCCCCTTCCCGATTCGCAGGCCATCCAGTTGGGCCAGGTGCGGTGCAGGCCGGTGGGCCGCACGGCCTCATGCGCGTCGATGGTGATCTGGTAGCGGGCTGCTTTTTCGGCCACGCGGTTGTAGTGGTCTACCATCCATTGGCCATCGTGATGCTCACCACGGGGAATGATCTTTCCCACATAGCCGGTCTTCACGGAATGATAGCCCCACTTCTTCATGAACCGGAAGGCGGTATCCATCCGCCGCTCGTAATTGGTGGCGGAACCGCTGGTTTCATGGTGCATGATCAGTTGCACGCCTTTGGAAGACGCATACCGGGTAAGCGCTGGCATATCGAAATCAGGGTAAGGCGTCACGAAATCGAAAACATTTTCTTTCCAGTTGCCGAACCAGTCTTCCCATCCTGTATTCCATCCCTCTACCAGCACGGCTGGTATGCCATTCTTAGCGGCGAAGTCTATATAACGTTTAACATTATCCGAATTGGCCCCATGCCGGCCATTGGGGATGGGTTTGCCGGCAGCCGATACACTGTCGGCAAAATCGGAATAGCTCCAGGTGGCTTTGCCTGTCTGCATTTCCCACCATACGCCTACGAATTTCATGGGTTTGATCCAGCTCGTATTCGTGAGGGGGGTCGGATCATTGAGGTTCAGGACCATCCTGGAACTGAGTATTTCAGTGGCCTTATCGCTGACGATGATCGTGCGCCAGGGTGTCTTGGCCGGGGCATGCAGGTAGGCTTTGTTGCCGACCGCATCGGGCACGAGGCTGGCCGACAATGAAAAGTCTTTCGTGTTCACATGCAATTGCATGGCCGAATAGTTCACCAAGGCTGCTTCATGGATATTGATATAAAGCCCATTCTTTGTTTTCATCATAAGCGGCGTTTGCACTGAATACCGGTCGGGCGCTACCCGAACGGCAATGTCCAGCGAACTGTCTACCATCCTGCGGTTATCCACTTCACTCAGGAGGGAGGTGGTATAGAGGTATTCATTGGTATCATAATCGCCGGGGATCCAGAACGACTTGTGATCACCGGCCATATTGAACTGCGTGGATTCATTGGCCACGATAAAATAATTCAGTCGCTGCTGGCGGGGGAACTCATACCGGAAGCCTACCCCATCTTCAAAAACGCGGAATACGAGATCCAGCAATCTGCCGGGCGGCCGGCCCTGTTGCAAGTGAACGGTCAACTGGCGGTAATGATTGCGGATGTTACGCTGCTCGCCCCATACGGGTTGCCAGTTCTCATCTACGGCAGATTGTTCCGAACCAATGATGTGGAAACCACTGTCGAATACGCTGTCTGTTTCATTCAGCGTAAATCCCAGCCGGGATGGAAGCACTACGGGTTGCTGGTTGAATTGTACGGCATAGAGCGGGCGGCCTGACGTGTCCAGCAGGAATTGCAGGCTCACTTTGTTCATGCTGATGGAAAAGGGTTGGCCCTGCTGTGCCGATATGGTTGTATGAAAGCCCATCAAGATCGTTGCGATAACCAGGGCTTTTATCAGACCGTTTGGTTGTTGCTGCATAGTCTCGTTGTATTTAGCCAGAGCTGTTTCTGTCAGAAAAATAAAAACCGCAGATGGCCTTGAAAGGCGATGACGGAGAAACGCAGCGGTTACATTTTGTTCTAGCATTTTTTTGCTGCGGCCCGGCGTCTCTGCCCTCCTGCACCATTCGATCGCTGTAGCACCGTTTGCCAACGGTGCGAAGGCGGTAAGGCGAAGGTGGGCGATGCGGTCTTTATTAAAACTTCAATACCCCGGATTCTGGTTTCCAATTTTAACATTCGAGTTGATCTCATTGCCCGGGATGGGGAAAGAATAGGAACGGGTATCGCTCCATTCTATCGGTCCACCGGTAGGCAGTGTGTTGCCATAATATTGTGCTTCTGCTTTCCCGATCCTCCACCTGCATACGTCGAACCACCAATGCCCTTCGGCAAACAGTTCCACATAGCGTTCATAACGCAGGGGGTTATTACCAAGGTTGACATCGATGGCTTTAGTGGGCGCCGATAGACTGGCATAGTCTACCGGTGAGGCGGCATTCACATCATACCCATAAGCCCTGCGCTTCACCTTATTGATATATTCCAGCGCATTGGCATTCTCCCCGGAGTTCATGCAGGCTTCGGCATATAACAGGAACACATCAGCGAGGCGGATAATATAATAATTGGCGCCATCGGCAGCATTTGACTTAGCCCAGAGATTATTGTCCATGGTCGTGAACTTCTTAAAGCTCCAGCCATGAAAGTACTTCTGGATATCGGGGCCGATGCCCACGCATTTACCGACCGGTTTGCGTATATCGTTATTGGTGACCGAATCGATCCAGGGCTCAAGGGCCACCACATACAGGCGTGGGTCCACTGTTTTATTGGTGCGCATGGCAATAACGCCTGCTTTGTAATTGGGATCGATGATCTTTTTCTGGTTGGTGAGCGATTCCGCTTTACCGGGATCGAAGGATGGATTGTCTACCAGTTTATAAATGGCGCTATCGAACCCGAAACGGCGCAGGTTCTTGTCGTGCACAAATTCATTGCAATAGCCCAGGTTATTATTCGGACCATTCTCGATGCCATTATCTCCAATCGCAGAGGGCGACCAGATGAGGCCCTGACTGGTAGTGAGGTTCTTATTGGGCGGGAAATCGGCAAAGATCCCGTAATTGGCCGGCACCCTGTCTACATTGATCTCGAAGAGGGATTCTTCATTGAATTCATTCTCCGGTTTATCATTGAATGCTTCTTTGTATTTGCTGAAAGGCATCAGTGATTTGCCACTATGATCGATCACATCGCGCAAGGTAGTTTTGGCATTGCCCCAATCCTGGGTGAACACATAAGCTTTCCCCAACAATGCTTTGGCCGACCACTCCGTGGCCCTTCCTTTATTGGGCCCTGACCATGCAGCGCCATGCAGGAGGTCGGCGGATTTTTTCAGGTCGTTGATAATAAAATCCCATACCTCTCTTGTTGTTTTCCTGGGTTGCTGTGTTTCTTCCAGTGTTTTGGGGATGGAAGTATAAATGGGTACGCCCAGTTTATCGCCTCCGCCGGAGGAAGTGATATAGGCTTCTCCGAAAAAGCATTCGAGGTTGAAATAATAGAAGGCTCGCAGGAAATAGGCTTCGCCGCGCATGAAATTCACCACCTGCTGTTCGGAAAGGGCCATATAATTCTTTTCGTAGAAATCGGCCCGTTCCAGGAAGGCATTGGCTTCTTTTACGCCCACGTAACATCCTTTCCAAAGATCGTTGGCATAGGTATTTGAAACACTGAGGTGGTTCAGGGCCAGTTCTGTCCAGGCCTGCTCGCCTCCATAGGCCAGGTCGGCCGTGTGTTCGCTGCAGGCAAAAGTTTTGCACAACAACTGGAAACCGGCCAGTTCATAGGAACGGTAATTCCCATAGCCTGCGCCGAGTACACCCAGCAGGTCTTTCAATGTTTTCGGGTATTCATTACTGCTATACACGTCTTTCTGCGCCACATTGACCGGGTCTTTCTTACAACCGGACATTGCAAGGGCCGCAGTGGCTATGATGATGATCTTTTTAAACATGGCAATAGATTTAATCGGTTTTTAGAAAGTGAGGTCTATACCTACGGAATAGATCCTGGCATTGGGGTATCTCCAGGGGGCATCGATACCGCGTGTGGTAACGCCGCCGCCCAGTTCCGGATCTATTCCACTGTACCTGGTGATGGTGAACAGGTTATTGGCCATTACATAGAGGCGTGCATTCTTGATATGCGCCCTGTCCAGCAACTGGTTGGAAAAATTATATCCCAACTGCAGGTTCTTCAGTTTAAGATAGCTGCCATTCTCTACGAAATAGCTGCTGGCCCAGGTGTAATTGTGATTGGGGTCGGGCGCGAAGCTGGCGCCGTTCATGACGCCGATCCTGGGCTGACCGGTAAGCTGGTTATCGCCCAGGAAGGAAGCGCCGAATACTTTGGAGGTAGTATTACCATCGCTGAAGAACGACTGTGCATAGGGCGCTACCCCATTGAAAATATCGACGCCGGCAACGCCGTTGAAAAGCAGGGCCAGGTCGAACCCTTTCCAGTTGAGATTGACATTGATACCATATACGAATTTCGGATATGGATTGCCGATAACGGTCTTGTCTTTATCATTGATCTCTCCATTTCCATCCATATCGGCAAAGATGAGGTCGCCCACATGTGCCCTGTTACCGGGCTGCTGTGGATGTTTATCGATCTGCCCTTCATTCTCATAGATCCCTTCCACTCTAAATCCATAGAGCTGACCGAAAGGTGAACCGGCTTTCGTGTAGGTAAGCGGCTGGCCTGTCATGATCCCGAACGTGGGATTGCCATAATTGTTATCACCGGCGAGGATGGGGTTGTTGTTGATATTATCGAGGTTCAGTACTTTATTCTTATTGAAGGCGCCATTGAAGCTCACGGAGTAATTGAGATCAGCGATACTATTGCGATAGCCCACCACGAACTCGACACCACGGTTACGGACGGAACCGATATTGGTGCGGAAGATGCTCACCGGCATACCGGCGCTGGTAGGAATGGGCAGATCATAGAGCATATCTTTGGTGGTCTTATCGTACCAGTCCACGCTCAGGAAGATCTTTCCGTTCATCAGTTCTGCATCGAGCCCCACATTCGCTTCATACATGCTCTCCCATTTGATATTGGGATTGGGAATATTGTTCTGTGTATAATTCAATACCGGCGTGGCTCCCGGCGCAAAATTCTGCGCACTGATGATATCGAATGTCGAGAGGAAAATATAGGGAGGGATATTGCTGTTACCCAACACGCCATAGCTGCCCCTGAGTTTGAGCATATTCACCTCCGGCAACAAGGATTTCATGAAAGGCTCTTCGCTGATGCGCCAGCCTACTGAACCGGCAGGAAAAACGCCATACTGGTTGCCCGGGCCGAACACGGTGAAATTACCGTCCCTGCGCAGGGAGAAAGAGGCATAATATTTCTTGTCGTAATCGTAGTTGATCCTTCCGAAAGTGGATTTCACGAGTCCATTGGGGTCATAGCCGCCATTGGAAAGGCTGATCCTTGAATCGGAGGTCAGCAGATAGGCATAGGAGTTACCTCCTACTGCCGTGGCGCCAGTGGTGATGCCGTTGTAAACCGTGTGGAATTGCTCATACCCAATGATAGCATTCACGGAATGCTGACCGAAAGCATGATCGAAAGAAAGCACATAGTTGTTCAGGATGGTCTTGTAGGTAGCAGTGCTTTTGGAAAGATTGGTGGAGGCGAGTGAAACGATACCTGCATTATAGGCATTCTGAAAATAATTGTTCTCTTCATTATAATAGGTATAGCCCAACGTTGTTTTGAAAGTGAGATAGAAAGGCAGTTTCACTTCTGCAAAAGCATTGCCCTGGAAATTGAGCTGGTTCATTTGCCTGTCGGCCGTTTTGATCTGTGCAACCAGGTTAGGACCCTGGAAACCGGTAGGGTTCTTGCCCCATGGACTTTCGGGCGAATTGCCGTACACGGGCATGGTAGGCACGGAGCGGAACGGGGGATTGATGGGCGTGATGCCGACGGGCGCAGTATTCCGCTGCCAGGCATATATCTGTTCACCGATCTTTATATGCTCACTCACCTTGATCTCCGTATTCACACGGGCGCCGGTGAGTGCCGATTTATTACCCAGGAAAACACCTTTCTGGTTATTGTAAATGCCCGACACGAAATAATTGATATTGGGAGATGAGCCGGCGATGGAGAGGTTATAGTTCTCTTCGGTGCCGTTGCGGAAGATCTCGTCTGTCCAGTTGGTATTGGGCAGTGTATCTGTCTGCTGTTGGTTGGCATAAACAGGATCGTTGATGAGTTTGCGGAAGCGGATGAACGCATCGCGGTCGAGCAATTTCAATATCCTGGGAGTGGTAAGGCCGTAGCGGGCGCTGAAGTTGATGGTTGGTTTGGCGCCTTGTCCGCGTCGCGTGGTGATCATGATCACGCCGCCTGCGGCGGCGGAGCCGTAGATGGAAGCAGCGCTGGCGTCTTTCAGGACTTCGATGCTGGCGATGTCCTGCACGTTGATATTATCGCCCGACTGCCGGATACCATCTACAATATACAATGGCTGCGGTTGGTTGAGTGAGGCCACGCCACGGATGATGATCTGGGCAGGAGCGCCGGGCTCGCCGGAAGCTTTGATCACCTCCACGCCGGCTACCCTGCCTTGCAGGGCTTCCGCCACATTGGTAACGGGCAGGCTTTTGATGGCATCACCTTTCACGGAAGCGACAGCGCCGGTAACGTCGCGGCGCTTCTGGGTACCATATCCTACCACCACCACGGCATCGAGACCGTTTTCGCGGGGCTGCAGTGAAATATCGAATACCGACTTCGCTTTGAGTGCGATGGTCCGCGTATCGAATTCAACATGCGATATGATAATGGAATCTGTTTTGTCGGGGATGGTGAGGCGGAAGGAACCGGCCTCATCGGTAGTGGCTCCGCCGGCGGAGCCTTTAGCCTGGATGGTAGCACCCTGGATGGGCCTGTTCTTATTGTCTTTGATCTTTCCGGTAATGGTCCGGGTCTGGGCGAACATGCTGCCTGAGATGAGCAAGAGTAAAAGGCAGCACAAAATTGTGCCTGGCAGCAATCGTGTTTTAATCATAAAGCGGCAGTTTTTATTGGTGTAGAACGAGGTTCAGGACACCAAAGAAAAACTGAAGCAGACAGGAGGGCAACTTATATAGGGGAAGTATAGAAAATAAAGGGAAAATAAAGGAGACGTGAAGCACAGATCACTGATAATTAATTACGTATGATCATATAAACTAATCCGATATATGAATAATTTATGTCCGAAAACTGAAACGATTTCGTGATCCTAAAGTTCTTCCTGCCGGTGTTTGGCATGTTCTACAGGGAAATGGCCTCAATAGGCTCCCGCAGGAGCAGGAGAAAAAACCTATAGGGCCATCCAGGAAATAGGAGAAGCAGGTTATTTTGAATATGTTCCTTCGAGAACAGACTTCAGTTTTATTAAACATTTTTCCAGGTCAGTTCCAACCAGCCTGTCCATATCCATTACAGCGGTCAAAAGATTAATGGGGTATTTGGAGACGCCGTGATATTCCCACCTGACCTTTGTTTGATCTTGCGGAGCCGTTTCGGTAGCGATCAAGGTATTTCCCATACCCCGAACAGGTTTGAAGTATCTATGTTCTATTACAATTTCCAATCCTTCTACCATTCTTTTAATTTCCAATTCTCCAATGCCAGCCTTTTCCTTGTAATTATTCCACGGTTGTACAAACCCTATCGTTCCATCGATCCCCCTGGTTTCGGTCTTTTTGGATGCTTCTTTGGTAGTCCACTTGCTGAATGTTTGGTGGTTTTTCAGAAACCTGATATAATCAAAAACTTCCTGCCTGGATGAATCGATGATCAATTCTCTTTTTACGGTGAAGTCTTTTTTAGCAAAAACAGCAGCTACAAGTATTATAGCAAGCAGTAAAATGATCAATGAAAGAACGATCAATGCTGTATTCATTTTTATGGATTGAGTAAAGTGAATAATTATCCCTGGACCGCCAGTTTGCTCCTGTATGTCCCTGCCCCGCTATAGATCCTTCGGAAAAGGAGATAGGATATTACCAATAATAACAGATCGATCAATATGACTACCCAGGAGCTAAAAGGGTCACCCACTGCTATCGAGGAATATATTGCGCCTACCAGGTCGAAAACAAACCCGGCATAGGCCCACTCTTTGATTTTCGGAAATCCTGGCCAAAGAATGGCTACTAACCCCAACAGTTTGGTCAATCCGGTAAAGAACAGGAAGTAGGAAGGATAGCCCAGATGATTGGTAAAATGATCGATGGCGTAAGGCAGCATCAGTACACTTGGTACTGCAGATCCCAGTATACATACTGTTAGCAGCAGTGTAACGATCCAGAACCAAATTCTTGCTGTTTTCAATTTCATGATCGTAGGTTTTATGATTTGCTATAGGAAAAATTGATCATCCATTGGATACCGAACTTGTCAACGCACATCCCAAAATAGGCCCCCCAGAATGTTTTGTTCATTGGCATTTCAATGATGCCTTCTTCGGAAAGCGCCGCAAAAAGCTTGTCAGCTTCCTTTTCACTACCGGCCTGCAGGCATATATGGTAGTTATTTCCAAAAGAAACGCGGTCTGCCATTTTCGTAACGATGTCGGATGCCATCAGCGTAACATTGTCTGATAGCTGTAGGGATATGTGCACCATTTTCTCCCGGTCCTCTTCATTCATTTTCTCACTCCCGGGAACATCTTTGTAGCGCTGTGAGGTAATGAATTCACCACCAAAGATCTTTTTGTAAAAGGTCATTGCTTTTTCGCTGTTGCCATTGAAGTGCAAATAGAAATCGACATTTTTCATAACTGTAGCTTTTAATTTACCAGACAAATGTAGAGGCGATTACCCTATTGTGGGATAGGTCAATACGACATTCTATACCTGCCATTTGCGACAGGGAATATGATTAGATTTGTTCAGCATTTCTTCTTTTAATCAACAAGAATATGAAGCATGTATCCATCCTGGCCTTGAAAGATTCCAATTTTGCTTCAATAGCAGACGCCAGAACAGTGTTTCTTAAAGTCAATGAGTTACTGATCGCCTCCAGGCAAAAGCCACTGTTTGAAATACAGGTAGTAGGTACAAATAATGAGGCGATGATCTCAAATGGGTTATTCGCGATCCATCCGGAAGCATTTACAGGACAATTGAAAAAAACTGATCTGATCATTATTCCGGCACTGAACGGGGATATGATGACGGCCACTCACAACAATCGATTTTTTGTGGACTGGATCATCAAGCAATACAAAGGAAATGCGGAGATCGCTTCATTATGCACCGGCGCCTTCATGATGGCATTTTCAGGATTACTCAAGAACAAGAAGTGTACTACGCATTGGCAATATGCAAACGAGTTCCGTTACTTCTATCCGAATGTTGAATTGATCGATGAAAAAATTATTGTGGAGCATAATGGTTTGTATTCCAGTGGTGGTAATAATGCTTACTGGAACCTGTTGTTGTTTTTAGTAGAAAAGTTTGTAGATCGTGAAATGTCGATACAAATTGCCAAATATTTCGTGGTGAACCTGGACAAGGTCAATCAAACCCCTTTTGTCATTTTCAATGGCATGAAGGACCATGATGATTCGGAGGTACTACAATCACAATCGTATATTGAAGAGAACTATCCCTATAAAATAACCGTGGATGAACTGGCAACCCGGCTCCATTTGACCCGGCGCACTTTCGAGAGAAGATTCAAGAAATGTACTCATTGCTCCGTTATCGAATACCTGCAAAAAGTGAGGATAGAAGCCAGTAAAAAGCAGTTGGAAGCTGGCAGGAAGTCGATCGATGAGATCATTATAGAAGTGGGGTATTCCGACCCACAGACTTTCAGGGATATATTTAAAAGGGTTACAGGAACAACACCCATCGAGTATAAGAACAGGTATTCCAGGAAGTAGTTTTATTTCAGTTCCATGATCCTCGATTCGAATTCATCATTCGGCACGATGGATTTATTCCTGATCTTGGTCTTATAGGTATAAATGGTATTGACCGAATACTCCAGGATATGCGCGATCTTTTCATTATCGGTGATCCCCATCCTGATCAGGGCAAAAATGCGGAGATCGGTATTGAGTAGCTCGCTGTCTTTGAGGTGTACCTGGTCTTCCGGTTTGAACAAGGCGTTGAACCCGTTCACGAAACCGGGGAACAGCGTGAGAAAGACCTTGTCGAAGCTCTTGAGCAGATCGTCCCGTTCCTGTTTCAGGTTGATATTGTTAACGAGGAACCGGATCTCGTCGATCTTTCGGTCGGCGATCTTCTGGTCGAGGTTCCTCTTGAATCTTTCTATGCGGGAGAAAAAGTCGGAATTGTAATTGAAGAAATACCCGATGTATTCTTCCTTGATCGTATTCGATTCCATGAGCTGGCCGTTGATCTGCTGAAGGCGGGCATGGGCTTCCATCAGGGCTTTGCGCGACAGCTTCACTTTTTTCACCTGCCGCAGCAGGGCGATCACGAGCACGATCACTACCGCCAGCAGGAAGGTGACCACAGCGGCATAGGTAAGCCATTTTTGTTTCTGGCTCTCTGCGATATTGACCCTTTCCCCTTCGATGAGCGGGAGGATGGCGCTCACCTGCACCTTGCGTTGCCTCGCCCCGTAAAAAGTAGCATCGGCGATGGCGCGCTGGATACAGGTATAGGCATTCTTCACATCTCCTTTTTTATATAGTAACACGGCAAGATTGAAAATGGCAGAGGTTTCGCGGGTGGACGAGCGAATGTCTGCGATGGCAGCCTGGATCAGCAGGTTGATGGCAGAATCATTTTCATTCCGTTGGATATAGATATCACTGAGCGTGGAGGCAGTGAGCGCCATTTCATGGTCGGTGAGACGGGGCCTTTGCAGGAGCGCACGAAATGTTTGCCGGGCGAGGTCATTATTGGCGGATTTGATTTCCTGCAGGCCACGGTAATAAGCATATTCAAAGGAAGTATCGGGATAAATGCGGAGGGCTGAATCGAGATAAGCGTTGCCTTGCCCGATATAGCCGGGGGTATAATTCACGTCTTTGTCGAAATCACCGAGATCGTAATAAAATCTTCCCAGCAGAGAATAGTAACCGGCCCTGGCGCTGTCGGACAAAGTACTGATCCGGACCGCTCCCAATGTTTCGAGCGTTTCCTTGTACATACCGGCAGAGAGCAGGCTGAAGCCGAGATTGATACGCGCGGTATTGATGAGGGTATCGTTCCTGAGCCCTGCCGCGAGGTCGTACTGTTCCTTGGCGAAGCGGTAGGCGGAATCGTAGTTGAATATCTTGTAGGCTTCGAACAGACAACGGTAGACTTCGAACAATGAACGGCCGGATGCGTGGGCCAGTGGAGGACGGAGGGCTTCGATGCTGAGCTGTTTGGCGGAATCGTAGCGGGGAGCCGATTCTATCACAAGGTTCAGTTCCTGCAGGAGCTGGCGGTTGTCCTGCTGACAAAACAATTCACGGGCAACCAGGAGCAACAGGCAGGTGACAAGGTATTTCATGGTGAAGGGCAGTTAATCTTGGCAATAGCAATAATCGATCAGGTCCAGCAAGCGAAGATATTCCATAAAAGCGTGAATCTATTGCATGAATTTGCCATATTTTTTCAACCGCTTGCTGGTTTGTCGTATCATTTATCGCACAAAACCGCATTAATTGATAAAATAATTGCAGGTTTTTGCGGTAATAATCATTTTATTCCCCATCTTTATACAACGATTGCCCTACCCCCTGCTAAACGGTGTTTGTGCCATACTGTGAAATGAGGAAGCAGGCTATCGTATACCCATATACGAACCGACATTCCCGTAAACCGTCCGGTACCTGCCCCATGAAACACAGGTACCCTTTTTCGCAGACACCGAACCACATTCTTCATCAACATTTAAAACTGCTTTATGAACAAGCTAACGACACCGGGAGCAGGAAACTGGAAGCGTATTCCTGTTATCCTCTGCCTGGTACTTACAGGATTGATAGCTCAGTCACAGCAACGGATCACCGGTAAGGTGACGGATGCCAAAAATGAAGGGGTCCCCGGCATCTCCGTTCAGGTCAGGAACACCACTTTCGGCACTTCTACAGATGCAGGCGGAAATTTCACGCTCCAGGCCAACCTCAAGCCCGGCACTTATACCATCGATTTTACAGGCATAGGATTCAAAGCAGCCAACAAAACATTACAAGTGGGCGCTGCCGATAACTATTCATTGAATATGGAAATGCTGAGCGATGCGCTTAGTATGGATGAAGTGATCGTTACAGGTACTTCTGCAGGCACTACCCGCAAGCAGATAGGCAGTTATATCTCCACCGTCAAAGCCGACCAGCTTACCAAAGGCGCAACCGGCAATGTGCTGGCTGCCCTCCAGGGCAAAACGGCCGGCGCCCAGATCACCCAGAATTCGGGTGACCCTGCCGGTGGGGTCAGTGTAAGGCTGAGAGGTATCAGCTCCATCAACAGCTCCTCCGAGCCATTATATATTGTGGACGGCGTGATCGTGAACAATTCCACCACTCGTGTTACGAATACTTCGGCCAACTATGACGGGCCCGGCGGTAACTATGCCAACAATAATTTCACCGGCACGATCGGACAGAACAGGATGGCAGATATAAACCCGGCGGATATCGAGCGCATTGAAGTATTGAACGGCGCTGCCGCTGCCGCCATTTACGGTTCCCGCGCCAATGCAGGTGTGGTGCAGATCTTTACCAAGCGGGGAAAATCAGGCGCACCCCAGGTAAGCTTCTCTACCAGTGTTATGATGAGCCACCTGCGCAAGAAGATCGATGTGAACAGATCACCTACTAAATTCGGCGGCCCTACCGATGGCCCCAACGCGCTTACCCAGGATATTATCGCCACCGGCAGAAAGAATACACCCACAGGCCCGATCGATACCCTTTCTACCATCATCACCCCGGTGAACCGCTACGATTACCAGGATTATATTTTCAGAACGGGCATCGGTACGGACAACAATGTTTCCGTCAGTGGCGGTACCGACAAAACGAAATACTTCCTCTCCGGTTCTTATTTCTTCAACCAGGGGATCATCAAGAACACCGATTTCCAGCGTTACAGTTTCCGTACCAATATCGACCAGACCCTGAATAGCTGGGCCAGCTTCAGCATGGGCCTGAACTATATCAACAGCAAGTCGAATGAAAAACCGGATGGCAATTCCTTCTTCTCACCCATGAACTCGGTGACCATCATCGGTAATTTCCACGACATTTTTGCGCGGGATGCTTTGGGTAATCTGCAGGCAGTAGGTGAACGCGGCCGTGTGAACCCCGTATCGGTGATCGAAGATATCAAGCAACAGGAGGTCACCAGCCGCATACTGGCCAATGCCAGCCTGAAGCTGAAACCCATGAAGAACCTGACCATCGATTATACATTGGGGATAGATAATTATTCACAGAACGGCACCACTTTCATTCCGCCTTACACCTATAATGTGAATACGGCTTTTTACGGCGGTGGCTTCCCTATCAATGATTCCCTGAACGGGTATGCGAGCGCCGCCAACAATACTTTCTTCGGCATCAATCACGAGATCAATGCCACCTACCAGACAAATATCACCAGGGATATCGGGTCTACCACGCAGGTAGGATATTCCGTTCAATATGAAAAGAACAATTTTGTATTGTCGCAGGGCAGGGGCCTTTCCCCCAAATCACAGGTAGTTAAAAGCGCCAGCACCTTACTCCCACCTGCCGATGATCGCAGCGAGCTGTCGATCTCCGGGACCTACCTCCAACAGAATTTCAGGTACAAGAATCATTTATTCATCACAGGCGCTATTCGTGTGGATGGGTCTTCCGTCTTCGGTAAAGATGAGCGTAACCAGGTCTATACCAAAGCCAGCGGCAGCTATGTGATCTCCGGCACCGATTACTGGAGCAAACTGGGTGTTTCCAACTGGTGGGACCTGTTAAAGTTCCGGGTTGCTTATGGTACTTCCGGCAACCTTACCGGCATCGGGCCTTATGCACGCTTCAATACTTATACAAGCATCGCATTCCTGGGCAGGACCTCTCTCACGTCCAGCAACACGCTTGCCAATGAAAAAGTAAAACCGGAACGGCAGGAAGAGCTGGAGTTCGGGGCCGATTTCTCTTTCTTCGGCAACAGGCTGGGATTGCAATTCAACTATTACACCAAAAAAGTAAAAGACCTGCTGATCAACCGATTCATTGCCCCCACTTTGGGCTACTCCAGCCTGCTCGATAATATCGGATCACTGGAGAATAAAGGTTTCGAGATTGTGCTGAACGGCACACCCGTCCGCTCGAGAGATTTCAGATGGGACATCACGGGGATATTCAACCGCAACAGGAACAAGGCGGTAAAAATCGGGCAAACACTGAACCTGCTTACCACCAATGCCGGCGCTCCGGTGGCCATCATCGAAGGAGAACCTATCGGCGTTTTCTATGGAACTTTCTTTGCCAGGGATAACAGTGGAGCACTGCTGAAGAACAATTCAGGCATCCTCCAGATCGAAAAAGGCGTTCAGAACAGTGTGCTTTCCTACACGCCCCAAAGAGATGCGAATGGTTTGCCGGCCGGTCCGACCACCCTTCGCAAAGTAGTGGGCGATCCCAATCCCGATTACACCGCCACGCTCGTGAATGAACTGGGCTACAAAAAATTCGGCCTGCGCATTCAGCTCGATGCCTTGCAGGGCGCCAATGTATGGAATGCAGACTGGCGTACGCGTCAGGGTGTAGGCAATGGCACCGTAGCGCAGCTTGAACAGGAAGGGAAACTGCCCCGTGGCTATATAGCCGGCGCCTATGCCGTGGAAGAATGGCGGGTAGATGATGGCTCCTTCGTAAAACTGCGTGAAGTATCACTGAGCTATAGCTTCGGCAAACTGAAATGGGTCAATGATCTTATTGTGAGCCTGAGTGGCAGGAACCTGATCTCCTGGGATAATTACAAAGGATATGATCCCGAAGTGAATGCCGGCGGTCAGAGCACAGTATTGAGAGGAATAGATTTTGGGGCCGTGCCTATTCCCAGGACATTCAGTTTCGGTATTCAAGCCAAATTTTAATCCTCAAAACTTATTATATGCAACGCAGAATATATAAAGGTTTACTGGCGATCCTGGTGTTGGCTACTGCCGCCACGGGATGCAAAAAAGATTATTCCAACCCGAACGATGCCACCCGCGATGAAGTGTTTGCCCAGGACAGGGCCACTACTGGTGTTGCTGTAGGCATTCAGCGCATCTATTCCACTTCCGCTGCAGGCAGTTTATATAATATCGTTGATGCCAATGGATTTGTGACCAATGAACTGATCCTCCGCAATGCCGGTAATATTCCGGAGCTGCAACTGGCAACCGGCGGCAGTGCTGTCGACAATACCAATACTGTGCTGGGGAATATCTGGGCCAACAGCAACAAGTGCATTTATGATGCCAATAACGTGATAGGATATGCGATGAAATCATCCGATAAATCCTATGCCGCCGGGCTTATCAGTTATGCCTCCATTTTCAAAGCGCTGGCTTATGGAAATATGTCTTTGTATTGGGAACAGGTGCCGGATACGATAGGGGTCAATGTAACTTTTATCTCCCGTACGGATGGATTCAAAAAAGCGATCCGCATCATCGATAATGCACTGGCAGCATTGAATGGAGTTACCTTGCCAACTACTTTCAAGTCCCGCGTACCGGCAGAAGTGGATATCACCAATACACTATATGCGTTGAAGGCAAGATATTCTTTATACATCGGTGATTATCCTACTGCATTGTCGGCCGCCAACCTGGTAGACCTGACCAAAAAATCGTCCTTCGCCTATACTGCACAAAACCTGAACCCGGTTTTCGAGACAGCTACCTCCACCAATAATGTTTTTCAACCGGTAGACAGCACACTGGGTCTCCCGCCGGCATTGGCTCCTGACCTGACCGATAAGCGCATTCCATTCTATACGGTCATCGCCACCAATCCCCGCTTCCGGATCAGTGGGTTCTATGCGGCCACCACCACACAGGTGCCGCTCTATCTTCCGGGTGAAGTGACGCTGATCAAAGCAGAAGCTTATGCGCGTTCTTCTACGCCCGACCTCGTGAACGGCCTGGCCGAGCTCAATAAAATCGTGACCAAGAAACCGGTTAATGATCCCTTTGGAGTGGGCGCCGACCTTCCTCCGGTAGTTGGCCCCTTGACACAGGCGCAACTGCTAGACCAAATCTATCGTAACCGGTGTATAGAATTATTCATGAGCGGACTGAAGCTGGAAGATATGCGCCGGTTCAGCAGGCCGCAGGCGGAGCGTAAAAGGAATTTCTTTCCGTACCCTGTTCGTGAACGTGATAACAACCCGAACACACCCGCTGATCCTGCCTTGTGATGATCTACTCATCGTGCAAAGGCGCGGACAGCCGGAAGCGACGTTCCTGTTATGGCCAGGCGCCTTTGTGCAGGATCTTTCATACAATGCTTAGTGACAGACAGATTGAAGCAACATAAAAACCCAGGAAACAGATGTCAGAATTTGTGAAAGTAACAGAAGAGCCCAGTAAGTACCGTCATCTCGAAGAAATGTCTATCAACGACCTGTTGGTGAACATCAACCGGGAAGACAAGTCCGTACCCTATGCTGTTGAAAAAGCGATCCCACAGATCAGGAAACTGGTGGAAGTGATCTCCGATAAAATGCTGGCAGGCGGACGCCTGTTCTATATCGGGGCCGGCACCAGTGGAAGGCTGGCCGTAGTGGATGCCAGCGAATGCCCTCCCACCTATGGCGTGCCTTATGGATTAGTGGTAGCGATCATTGCCGGTGGTGATGATGCGATCACCCGTGCCGTTGAAAAGGCAGAAGATAGTTTTGAACAGGGCTGGCTCGACCTTCAGCAGCACCAGCTCAACGACAAAGATGTGGTAATTGGCATTGCGGCCAGCGGCACTACGCCCTATGTGATCGGCGCACTGAAAATGTGCAGGCAGCGGGGGATCGTAACAGGATGTATCACCAATAATCCCGGTTCACCACTTGCCACAGAAGCCGATCATCCCATTGAAGTGGAAGTGGGCCCTGAATTCGTGACGGGCAGTACCCGCATGAAAAGCGGCACATCGCAAAAGCTGATCCTGAATATGATCTCGACCACGGTGATGATCCAGTTGGGCCGTGTGGAAGATAACAAGATGGTGAACATGCAGCTCACGAATGAAAAGCTTATCGATCGGGGCACCAGGATGATCATGGACAAGCTTGGCCTGATGGATTACGATAAAGCAAAAGCATTATTACTGAAATATGGCAGTGTGAAGAAAGCAGTAGAGAGCAGTCGTTAACGCTGTTTGTCGGGAGTTTTCTCCCCTGCAATTGGTAGTTGCAGTTATTTTTGAGGTTGAAATAGTCGGGCCGCTTTCGCGCGGCCTGACTTATTTATTGTATGGACCTTGAACGATCAAGGGCATTTCATGGAGAAAAACTATTCTGTATGCAAACTCTTTACGGGATTGGACAGGGCTGCTTTTATTGCCTGATAGCTCACTGTAAGCAAGGTGATCATCAATGACCCTATTCCTGTAACGGCAAAGATCTCCCAGGAAATGGGAGTACGATACTGGTAATTCTGCAGCCATTGGTGCATGAAATAATAGGCCAGGGGTGTGGCGATGACCAGTGAAATGACCACCAGCCTTACAAAATCTTTGGAAAGCAATTGCCATACATTGAATACCGATGCGCCCAATACTTTTCTCACCCCGATCTCCTTGATCCGCTGTTCCGCCATAAAAGAAGCCATGCCGAACAGTCCGAGGCAACTGATGAAAATGGCCAACGCTGCAAAAAAACCTGCCAGTTTTCCGAGCCTTTCTTCACCTCTGAATTTGGCATCATATTCATCATCGACGAACCTGAACTGGAAGGGTGTTGCAGGATCATACTTTTTGAAGGTCTCCCCGATCTTCGCCAATGCAGTGCTGGCGCTTACCCGTGGATTTATCCTGATATTCACGAAATTCAGCCTGTCGTACCTGTCACCAATATAAAAGATCATTTGCCTTACAGGATCGAAAGGTGATTGCATTACCATATCATTCACCACACCGATCACATGGTATTCTTCCCCGAAGGCCCTGACCTTCTCGCCTATCGGGTTTTTGAAACCCATATATTTTACGGCGGTTTCATTGAGAATAAAACCGAATGTATCGGATGCAATGGCCGATGAAAAATCGCGCCCTTCCCTGATCTGCCAGTTGATCAATTTCCCGAAATCATGGTCGATGGCCACGGTAAAAATTTCATCTGCCATATTCGGGTCTTTTCCATTCCACTGGAGCCCGCCATTCGTTACCCAGGCATTGGCAGTAGTGCTCTCCGATTGAGATACTTCTTCCACAATCCCTGCATTGAACAGGTCATTTCGAAAAGCCTGGTAATGTTTGGCCAGGTTATCTGTCCGGCCAATCGACAGTATACCATTTCGATCATACCCGATGGGACGGTCTTTGGCGAATTTTATCTGCCGGAATACAACGATAGTACAAATGATGAGGGTAGCGGATACCGTAAACTGTAGTACTACCAACACTTTCCGGGGAACAGCCGCCAGCCTGCCCACTCTGAAAGCGCCTTTCAATACCTTGATAGGTTTGAAGGAGGAGAGGTATAATGCCGGATATGTTCCGGCGATCAATCCGGTGATCGCTGCGAAGCCGGTCCCCAATAACCAGAAGGCAGGGTTTGTCCAGGGGATCGAGATGTCTTTACCGGCCACCCCGTTGAACCAGGGCATGAGCATTTGTACGACTGCGAGCGACAAGGCGAATGCAAATAAGGCCAGCAGCAACGATTCGCAAAAGAACTGACTGATCAATTGACTGCGGGCGGAGCCGATCGTTTTCCGTATGCCCACTTCTTTAGCCCTTTTCTCGGAACGGGCGGTGCTCAGGTTCATGAAATTGATACAGGCCAGCAGTAATACGAAGAAACCGATAATGCCGAACATCCATACGTACCGGATGGGGCCACCTGTCAGCACACCATTTTTGAATTCCGAATACAAATGCCATTTGCTCATGGGGTGCAGAAAGAGTTCAGGTTTGGAATTGTCGTTTTTGCCGATCCTGTTCAATCTGGCATTTTTTATTTTGGCTGAAACTGTTGTCATGTCGGCCCCATCGTTTACCTGGACAAAGGTTTGGAACCAGCTATTACCCCATCCAAGCTTTTGTTCCAGGTTCTCACTTTTGGCCATCAGCTCCCAGGGAGCAATAAAGGCGAGATCGGAGAAGGAAGAATTCCGGGGCAGGTCTTCATAAACGCCTGTTACTTTTACATCCATCTTATTATCGATCTGCATGATCTTATCGATAGGATCGGCATTGCCGAAATAAGCATTGGCCACCGATTCAGAAAGCATTATGGATGCAGGATCTTTCAAACCTGCTCTCGTACCCTTCAGCATTTTAAGTGTGAGCATTTCCGGCGCTTCGGGCTCCATGAAAATACCTGTCTTGCTGAATTTTGTTTCTCCGGATGACAGGACATGGGAGCCTGCCCAGGTGGAAGTGATGACATATCTGAAATTGTTGCCGTAAAAATTCCGAAGCTCAGGCGCCAATTGCATGGCCTGGCTGCCGGAAGTCCGGGCCTCACCGCCGTAGGTTTCATTTTTCATGACCCGGGCGATATGGTCGTAATGCTGATGGTATTTATTGTAAGACAATTCATCCCATATCCAAAGCCCGATCATCATAGCCACGGCCATTCCTACGGCAAGTCCGCTGATATTGATAAATGTGTGGGCCTTATTTTTAATGAGGTTGCGAAAGGCGATCTTGAGATAATTTCTTAGCATGGCTGACTATGTTTTTGGGATGCTTATTTGATCATGATAAGGTTTGTGGGATAGCCCGGAAAGGCAGTTAAGCATTACCAATAAAATGCCATAGTCTTAAAGGGCTATTTGTCAGCCTGATATATTATCAAGGTGGAGTTGGACTGTCCGGTTTTGGTACGGTGAATGTACGGTTGGGAGCTCCTAAAACAGCAAGAGCCGCACAATAGGTTTTACGAAAGTATGATCCTACAGATGAGGAAGAAAGAACGCCCTTTATCAAGAAGCCAACTTCAGGCTATAGAAACTGATTATGTGCTTAAGATTGTTAAACAATAAACTACTATATGTGATACCAGGGACCTCTCAGTCCTAAGTACCGGTATTAGTAATGTGGTTTCCAGGTATAATATGAAGAAGGGAAACATTGCCGCTTCCCAGGTACAAGATTTTTGAAGAAAAAAAAGAGCTGATCATTTTTGATGTCAACTCCTTTAGATATCTCAAAACTTATCAGGTGATAATTGGTACACTACCTATTCATAAATAGAAGCAGTGAGCATAATGCTTGCAAACAAACTCCATGTGGGCGTAAAGTCCACTTTATGAAGAGAGTTTTCAGTTGAACTCCTTAAGTATGCCTCCATTGCCTCTAAATACTGTTCCAGATTCGGATTCTCCCATTCGGCATTATTCCTAGCTAAATCATTTTGTAACGCACTTAAAAAGGCAACAAAATCTTCTTTCGTTTTTACATGATCAACTAATTCTGCTAAATCCATAATTGATAATTTTAATTTTTTGACTTCGGGGGTCGGATTTCTATTGAAGTACCATTGTTGGGCGTGGTAAACTTGCGTAATTCTTTCTTAGGGATTTGATCTAATTTAATATAAGGGACTTCTACTCCGGCTTGCTGATACACATACAGCCTTCGATTGTCCAATGTAAATACCATACCATCTTTTTCAACTATTCGTATGGGATCTATCTCAACTTTCTGACCACTTTTTAATTTATTTATAAGTTCCTCAAAACCGCCTCCACCCTTAAATTGTGCTGCAATGTTATCCTGACTAAATCTTATTTTTTTTGCATCTGTTACACCAGTCCTTGCCAATGCCTCAAATTCCTTATTGCCAAAAAAAGACGCTGCACCTTCATTCACAGTACTGATCAGTGCTCGCTCTCCTATTGCCTCAACCCCTCCGAATATTAATGATGCAGTATTCAATCCTGCTCCGACCCTTTCCTTGTAAGACAACCCATGACTATCATCCAGCCTGCTGGCATACTCCTTGCCACGCGTCATACCAGTATACGTAATATGCGCATCATCCATTATATTATACAGCAATAATGCTCCTGCACTGCCTGGGCTACTATATTTAGTCATTTCCAGACCCGCCTTCATCTTGCCCCAGAAATTTGGCTGACCGTCCCATGATTTTATAACACCCATCGAGTTTGCTCTTTCTTTCTGTTCACGGGCTATAACTGCCGGGTGATCAGGATACCTAAGCATAGCTGTAGATTCCCTTGCCACACTATTGGGGCCATTGAGGCTGGCTGGTGAGTATTCCAACCCATCCTGGTCAATCCCATCTATCGGCCTATTACTTGAGAACTGATAGGGCGTTAATATTGGATAGCCTCTTGTTAATGGGTCAACAGATAAAAACCTCCCCGCCCTTGGATCATATACCCTTTCTCCATAATCCTGCTGATTCATCCACCCCTTGGCCTCCCAGTCATTCTCTTTCCCATTGAACCCATAGCGATAAAACTGCCCTGTCGTCGTTGTCCCCACCCTCATCAGCATCCCAAACGGATAATACTCATTCGCACTCACAATCCTTGGCTCATAGTACCCTATCAAAGAACCATTACTGCTGTCTGGGATGCCTATCTTGTAATCATTCACCGTCGTCAACACATTCCCTAAATGGTTACCTAATTCCTCCTTTTTTTATTGTAAGAAAAACAATGTATCGTGTACAGAAAAACGTTATAAATTATTTCAAAGTTCTCCCCTTATTAAGAAGTAAAAGTCTGCTATGTAAACAGCAGACTTTTTCAAGATATTATTTATGATATTTCTTATTGGGGTTCCTTTTATGATGATATACTGAAGAAACAATTACAATTTTATTTTCCTCATCCAAAAGGTAAACAATTGTGTAAGGATATTTCTTTAACGAAGTTTCTCTGTAACCTTTGTAAAGGCACTTATATCGTAAAGGGTCATTGCAAATAACCTTTATCTTCTCCTTAACTTCGATGATAAAATTTTCTGCTGCTCTTTCACTCCTTGCTGTATACCACTGTATAGCATCTTTATATTCCTCTAATGCTATCGGGTCATAAACATAGCGATAGCTCATTTCTTTTTACCTTTTTTCAGCAAATCATTGATCTGCTTGTTTGCTTCCGTTGCACTTACCATCTTACCACCAGTTTTATAATAGGCATAGCGATGATCAAGCTCCTTCTTGAACTCATCGGTATATTCCCATTCATCTTGTGCTATCTCATCCTCAAATAATGTATAGATAGCTTTCACCTTTTTTTCTTCTGCAACTTCAATAAATTGGTGCAGTTTTTCCCGTATTATTGCTGTTCTCATTTTTATTTTCATTTCCTACAAATTTAAGCGTAAAAGCAGGTATCTCCAAACCTCTAATCGGCAAATTTATAGCCAATTATTTTACCCAAAAGGATGGTGTCGGGATAATTCATCTTTCAGGGTATCCATCTCCTGCTGTACATAATTTCCTGCACAACCGATACCCGATAGCCTTACCTTCTGTTACGTTAATCCAATGAACCGTTTCCTTTCCAAGTCTTGCCTTTCTCCAATTCACGATGTGATTGGTCCGATATTGAGCTGATAAGCAGGTTCTGCATTCCTCCAGATATATAATTTGAAGCACGCCTCCAGCATTACCCTACTTTTACTATAACAGATTGTTTTCCTCGTTAACCTTTTCAAATGGGTTCTAAGAGTCAGGTTATTTCGCTCTATCCGGTTTGTCTTATAACGGAGGCTTCTATGGATATCTTTTGTGATCAAATAATTGAATACCGGGAGTCTATCCGTGTAGATGCGTTTCGGTGATAGTTGCATAATACTTTTGAGTACCTTGCTGATATTCTCCTTCGTCCTGGCTCCTATCACAAAATCTATTACCTGCCTGGTTCGCCGATTGATCGCATATATGATATAGCATGAATTCACCTTGCTGCCTATAAACGTATATAGCTCATCTAATTCATACACCTGATCTGACTCCTTCAATATAGGCTTCGTTACTTCGACTGACATCCTTTCTATCAACATTTGGGCCGAGCTTCTTGGGATTTGCAGAATCCGCCCCATTGAACTTATCCCTACACTTTCCTTATTCAATAGCCGGACCTGTTGCTCCATCAGAATACCATATTTGCGCTGGCGATATTCTGCTCGCTGATATTTACCGCATCTCT
>JAFIGX010000009.1 GCA_017849455.1 Pseudobacter sp. | reverse complement strand
CAGTTGGCAATTGGCAGTTGCATCACCCTGAATATTGGCATTACTTTCGAAATTACCCGAACTGCCAATTGCCAACTGCCAACTGCCAACTATGGTAAAGATCGCGCTTGCCAGGTCTGCTGCGTACGTAGGCGCTCCCACCTGGTCGTTGACCACATTGATGGAGGTACGCTCTTTCATAAGGCGCAGCATGGTCTTCACGAAATTATTCCCGAAAGATGAATAGACCCAGGCCGTGCGGATGATCAGTGCATCGGGATTATTCAGCAGGCCCAGGGCCTCCCCTTTCAGTTTCGAGAGCCCGTACATATTTATAGGGTTCACAGGAGCATCTTCACGGTAAGGCTCAGGTGAAGATCCGTCGAACACATAATCGGTGGAGATATGGATGAACCGGCTGCCATATTCCTTGCAAAGCGCCGAGAGAAGGCCCACTGCTTCTGCATTCACGGTAAATGCAAGGTCCTGCTCGGTCTCAGCCTTATCGACTGCCGTATACGCCGCGGCATTGATGCACACGGCCGGTGAATATTTCCTGAAGAAATCCGGGATCGCTCCCAGGTCATCGAGTGGTAGCTCCCTGCGGTCGGTGAACAGGAACGCGAAGCCTTCCAGGGAACCGGCCAGTACCTTCAGTTCGTTCCCTAATTGCCCATTGGCACCGGTGACCAGGATGGTTGGTTTCGGCATAATTGTTCTTTAACCTTCAAAAAAGAAATTGTTTTTACTGTCCACAAATAGCGGATTGCGGGCATCCTTCTCGGAGATGATCTCTTTGCCGGCAGGGATCTGCCAGTCGATCTGCAATACCGGGTCATTGTACAGGATGCCGCCTTCACTCTCCTTATGGTAGAATCCATCACATTTATACATTACCTCTGCCGATTCGCTCAGCACGGAAAATCCATGGGCGAAGCCGGCCGGAATGTACAATTGTTTTTTATTGGCAGCAGATAATTCGATGGAGAAAGATCTTCCATAAGTAGGTGACCCTTTCCGGATATCGACGGCCACATCGAGAATGGCGCCGGCAATGGCCCGCACCAGTTTGGCCTGGGCATGAGGGGCCAGTTGGTAGTGCAATCCCCTGATAACACCATATACGGAGCGGGATTGATTGTCCTGCACAAAAAGCCCGATGCCTTGCTGCCGAAAGATCTTTTCGTTATAAGATTCGAAGAAAAACCCACGGCTATCTTCGATCACCATAGGTTCAAAGATCAGCAAGCCGGGTATTCCTGTTTCTATAAAGGGCATTATGCAGAATATTAATGAAGTTGGTTTTAATGAGATATTTATCTTTTCGCATACTGGTCGGCGTAATAATGCTGATAGTCGCCGGAGGTTACGTGCCTTACCCATTCTTCGTTCTGCAGGTACCAGTCGACCGTTTTTTCCAGTCCTTCTTCAAACTGCAGGCTGGGTTTCCACCCCAGTTCCCGGTTGAGCTTTGTGGCATCGATGGCATAGCGAAGATCATGACCGGGCCGGTCGGTAACATAAGTGATCAGTTTGGCGGAGCTACCTTCGGGCCTGCCCAGTTTTTTGTCCATGATCCTGCAGAGCAGGTGTACCAGATCGATATTCTTCCATTCGTTGAAACCGCCTACATTGTACTTATCGCCGATATTCCCTTTGTGAAAGATCGTGTCGATGGCGCGGGCGTGGTCTTCCACGAACAACCAGTCCCTCACATTCTCGCCTTTGCCATATACTGGAAGTGATTTGTTGTTTTTGATATTGTTGATCATCAGCGGGATCAGCTTTTCCGGGAAATGATGAGAGCCATAATTATTGGAACAATTGCTCATCACCACCGGAAGGCCGTAAGTATGATGATAGGCCATCACGAAATGATCGGAAGATGCCTTGGAGGCGGAATAGGGTGAGCGCGGGTCATAAGCGGTCTCTTCCGTGAAGAAGCCCGTTTCGCCCAGCGAGCCATACACTTCATCGGTAGAAACATGATAGAAGAGTTTGCCTTTCATATCCTTTCCCCAATACTGGCGGCAGGCATTCAGCAATGTTACGGTGCCAAGTACATTGGTCCGGACAAAGGCCAGCGGGTCTTTGATGGAGCGGTCTACATGGCTTTCTGCAGCCAGGTGGATCACGGCATCGAACTGGTATTTCCCGAACAGTTCACCGATCCGCGCTTCATCGAGGATGTCCCCTTTCTCAAAAACGTAATTGACCCTGCCTTCCACATCCCTGAGATTTTCCAGGTTGCCGGCATAGGTCAGTGCATCGAGGTTGACGACCAGGTAAGCCGGGTAGTTGTTCACGAACAGGCGTACCAGATGGGAGCCTATGAATCCGGCCCCACCGGTGATCATTATTTTCTTGCTGAATGTATTCATTACAAACTCCAGTATTTTCTGCTGGTGATCTTATTTTTATAAATCCCTTTCAGGTCGGCGATCATGGCCTCCTTGTTGGTAATAGATGAAAAATCAGCATCCGAAAGTGAGAGGTACGGAGCGTGCGGCACCGTTATGATCACTGCATCATAATCGTTAGCCACTTTTCTCACCAGGTGGAGCCCGTATTCTTCATGCACTTCTCCCGTTTCTGCATAAGGGTCTTCCACGTCTACATGAATATTGAAGGCCAGCAACTCTTTCACCGTATCGATGATCTTGGAGTTGCGGATATCGCTTACATTTTCTTTAAAGGTCACTCCCTTTACCAGTACCTTCGGATCATTGGCATTACGCAGCACATGGGTAATGATCTTGCGGGCCACGTATTTCGCCATATCGTCATTGATATAGCGGCTGGCCGTGATCACCTTGGATTCATACCCAAGTGAGGCGGCTTTGTAGGTGAGATAATATGGATCTACGCCGATACAATGCCCTCCTACCAGGCCCGGCTGGAATTTCAGGAAGTTCCATTTGGTGCCTGCTGCCTCGATCACTTCAAAAGTGTTGACCCCCATCCTGTCGAAGATCAGGGACAGCTCATTCATCAAAGCGATGTTGAGGTCGCGCTGGGTATTCTCCACGATCTTGGTGGCTTCGGCCACTTTGATCGATGAGGCCCTGTGCACGCCTGCATCCACTACCAGCTCATACAGGCTGGCTATCTCTCCCAGGGATTCCGCATCGCAGCCGGACACTACTTTGATCACCGTTTTGAGTGTGTTTTTCTTATCGCCTGGATTGATCCGTTCGGGAGAATAGCCGAGCTTGAAATCGGTCCCCATCTTCAACCCCGAAAATTTTTCCAGTACGGGCAGGCAGTCTTCTTCCGTGCAACCGGGATAGGTAGTGGATTCATAGATCACATAGTCTCCTTTCTTCAGCACTTTACCTACTGTTTCGGAGGCCCCGACCAGGGGTTTGAGATCGGGCACATTGTATTTGTCGACAGGTGTGGGAACGGCCACTATAAAAACATTGGCGCCCCTTAGCTCTTCGAGATCGTCCGTGAACCTGATATCGGCCCCATTGAATTCGTGCCCGTTCACTTCCTTGCTGGGATCGATGCCATTGCGCATCATATCGATCCGGCGGCTATTGATATCGAACCCGATGACAGATATCTTTTTTGCAAATTCCAGAGCGATCGGCAATCCAACATAGCCTAATCCTATTACTGCCAACCTGGCTTTCTTTTCGAGTAGCTCCTGGTACATTACAGATGGTTTTTTAAAACGGTAAATAATGATGAGCGTTCAGTATCTACGGTCAGGTATGCAGGTAAGGGCCTTTCTATTTATTGCTTACAAATTCTTTCGGCTGTTTGAACCATTCTTCCGAAGGCAGGGACTTGAAATAATCGTAAGTGACCTTCAAGCCTTCCCCACGCTTTACTTTCGGCTGCCATCCGAGGATCGCTTTGGCGCGTGTAATATCGGGCTGGCGTTGTTTGGGATCGTCTACAGGCAGGGGCTTGTATACGATCTTTTGTTTAGTGCCGGTAAGGGCGATGATCTCTTCCGCAAATTCTTTGAGGGAGATCTCATCGGGGTTACCGATGTTCACCGGCTCATGATAATCGCTCATGAGCAGGCGGTAGATCCCTTCCACCAGGTCGTCCACAAAGCAGAAGCTCCGGGTTTGTGACCCATCGCCGAAGACGGTGAGGTCTTCCCCGCGCAATGCCTGACCGATGAAGGCCGGCAGGGCACGCCCGTCGTTCAACCGCATACGTGGTCCGTAGGTGTTGAAGATGCGTACAATGCGGGTTTCCAGGCCATGAAAATTATGATAGGCCATGGTCATGGCTTCCTGGAATCGTTTTGCCTCATCATATACACCACGGGGCCCAACGGGGTTCACATTGCCCCAATATTCTTCGTTTTGGGGGTGTACGAGCGGATCGCCGTAGATCTCGGAGGTGGAGGCCACCAGTATCCTGGCTTTCTTGGCTTTGGCGAGGCCCAGGCAGTTATGCGTGCCGAGGGAACCTACTTTGAGGGTCTGTATCGGGATCTTCAGGTAATCGATGGGACTGGCCGGTGAAGCGAAGTGCAGGATATAATGCAGTTCACCGGGCACATGGATGAATTTGGAAACGTCGTGATGGTAAAACTCGAACTGTTCCAACTTGAACAGGTGTTCTATATTGCGGAGATCGCCGGTGATCAGGTTGTCCATCCCGGTCACATGAAATCCTTCCCTGATAAAACGATCACATAAATGGGAGCCGAGGAAACCTGCAGCTCCGGTAATAAGTACTCTCTTTCTTGCCATGCTGATTTATTTGTTTATGGTACCATTGGTGGGGACAGCGGTAGCCCGGCCCACGCTCACATAGTAAAATCCCAGTTCCTTGACGGCATTGCTTTCAAACAGGTTACGGCCATCGAAGATCACTTTGTTCTTCAGGGCGGTCACTATTTTCAGGAAGTTCGGTGTGCGGAACTCGTTCCATTCAGTAGCAATAATGAGTGCATCGGCGCCATTCAGGCAATCGTATTGGCTTTCGGCATATTCCACCTTATCTCCTACCACTCCTTTTACATTGGCCATTGCTTCCGGATCGAATACGCTTACGGAAGCGCCTTCCCTGATCAATTCATCGATCATGTATAAGGCGGGTGCTTCGCGGATATCGTCGGTATTGGGTTTGAAGGCCAATCCCCAGAGCGCGAATTTTTTTCCTTTCAGGTCGTTCTTGAAATATTTTTTGATCTTGGGCATGAGGTGCAGCTTCTGGCGTTCGTTCACGTCCATCACGGCATTGAGTATCTTGAAATCGTACTGCACTTCGTTGGATGATTTTACGAGGGCCTGTACGTCTTTCGGGAAGCAGCTTCCGCCATAGCCGATCCCGGGGAAGAGGAACCGTTTTCCGATCCGCTCGTCGCTGCCGATACCACGGCGCACCATGTCCACATCGGCGCCCAGGCGTTCACAGAGCTGTGCCACTTCATTCATGAAAGATATTTTGGTGGCGAGGAAAGAGTTGGCTGCATATTTGGTAAGCTCGGCAGAGCGGACATCCATATATATAACAGGGTTGCCCGAACGAACAAATGGTGAATAGAGGTCGCCCATTACTTTTCGGGCCCTTTCGGAAGAAGCGCCGATCACTACACGGTCGGGTTTCATGAAATCGTCTACGGCAACACCTTCGCGCAGGAACTCCGGGTTGGAGACCACATCGAATTCGCCTTTATAATTTTTTGCGATGGCGGCATGCACTTTTTCGGCTGTACCTACTGGTACGGTGCTTTTGTCGACCACTACTTTATAGTCACGGAGGATCTTGCCGAGATGTTCGGCTACGCCCAGTACATATTTCAGGTCGGCGGAGCCGTCCTCACCGGGAGGGGTGGGCAGCGCCAGGAATATGATCTCTGCGTCTTTCACACCTTCTTCGAGATTGGTAGTGAAACGGAGACGCTCTTCTTTCAGGTTGCGCAGGAATAATTTTTCAAGACCGGGCTCATAGATGGTGACCTGGCCATTCGAAAGTTTTTCTACTTTCGATTTGTCGATATCCACGCAAAAGACATCGTTACCTGTTTCAGCGAAACATGTACCGGTCACTAAGCCAACATAACCGGTGCCTACTACTGCAATTTTCATTTTTGAATTGTTTTTTTAGGGTTTCAGTATAGTTGTACAGGAGCTACAAGTTGGCAGTTGGCAAATTTCAGTTGGCAGTTGATCTCTGAATATTCAAAATGCGTCTATTGATGCACGCAGTGTCCCAACTGCCAATTGCAAACTGTCAATTGCTAACTCCTATCTATACACTGACCTCTCCTTAATTAATGAACTCCAAAACTTTGTTTGTGATAAAGCGGAGTTGTTCGTCCTCCAATTCGGTATGCATAGGCAGCGAGATCACCCGTTCTGTCAACCAGTCGGTCGTTTTGAGATCGTACGCTGAACCGCCAAAAGCTTCGAACATTTTTTGACGATGGGCGGGTACTGGATAATAAATCATGGAAGGGATGCCATGGCTGGCCAGGAATGCGATCAGGCCATCACGGTCCACACCTTCCAGTAACAGGGTGTATTGGTGAAACACGTGTTTGCTATAGGGTGCACGGAACGGTGTGGTGATCTTAGGATGATTGGCAAAGGCCTTATCATAATAATCAGCCACAGCCCGGCGGGCGTCCGCATACGCATCCAGGTGTTGCAGTTTTGCATTCAGTACAGCGGCCTGGATCGAATCCAGCCGGCTGTTACATCCTACCACATCATGGTAGTAGCGTTTGCTCTGTCCATGATTGGCGATCATTTTCAATCGGGTAGCTAACGCATCGTCATTGGTGAATATTGCACCGCCATCCCCATAGCATCCCAGATTTTTTGACGGGAAGAAGGAAGTGGTGCCGATATGACCGATGGCGCCCGTCTTTTTCGTTGTGCCATCGCTGAAAGTAAAGGGCGATCCGATCGCCTGGGCATTGTCTTCCAGTACATAAATATTGTGCCTGCGGGCAATGTCCATGATGGCTTCCATATTCACGGCCTGTCCGAACATGTGTACAGGCACGATCAGCTTTGTTTTGGGGGTGATGGCTTTTTCCACTGCCACCGGGTCGATGCAAAAGGTCTTTGCATCCACTTCCACGAAAACGGGTTGCAGCCTCAAAAGGGCGATCACTTCGGTGGTGGCAATATAAGTAAAGGATGGAGTGATCACTTCATCGCCCGGCTGGAGGTCCATGGCCATCATGGCGATCTGAAGGGCGTCGGTACCATTGGCGCAGGGGATCACATGTTTTACATCGAGGTAGCGCGAGAGTGAAGCGCTGAAATCAGTCACTGCCTTGCCATTGATGAAAGCCGCATTATCGATCACTTCCTGGATCCCTGTATCGATGTCTTTCTTGATCTTCGCATATTGCTGCTTTAAATCAACCATTTGTATCGGCCGCATACTCGACTGTTTTCTATTAAAATGGGCACAAACCTACAGCAAAAAACTGGTATGTGCAATGCCATGAATGCCATTCATCCCTACTTTTGTTGATAATTTTACATTAACGTGCACTTGTTTTTCTATAATATTTTTTGCTGGCTTTATAGGTCGGGGATCAGGATCGCAGCCCTGTGGAACCCCAAAGCCAGGCGCTGGATCGATGGCCGGAAAGGACTATTTGAAAAACTGGAGGCTGCCGGACTGGCATCCAAAGGCCCCCTGATATGGATGCATTGCGCGTCACTGGGTGAATTTGAGCAGGGAAGGCCCCTGCTGGAAGCTATTCGGGCACAGCACCCCACTATTAAGATCGTATTAAGCTTTTTCTCCCCTTCCGGATATGAAATTCGCAAAGATTACCCAGGGGCCGACCTGGTTTGCTACCTGCCCATGGATTCGAGGGACAATGCCCACCGTTTCATCGAGCTGGTGAACCCCTCCCTGGTGCTCTGGGTGAAATATGAGTATTGGTACTATTTTCTTATTGCACTGAAAAAGAAGCAGATACCTACCCTGCTCGTGTCGGGGATCTTCCGGCCCGACCAGCCCTTTTTCAAATGGTATGGACGCCTGCACCGGTATATGCTGGACTGTTTTGCCCATCTTTTTGTACAAAACCCCGAATCGGCGCAACTGCTGGGCAGTCTTGGCTTCAGCAGGCAGGTAACCGTTAGCGGGGATACCCGGTTCGACAGGGTGGCGGCCATCGCCACTGCCTTTCGACCCATTCCCGAAATAGAGGCTTTTTGTGGTACCCGGCCGGTGATCGTGGCAGGAAGTACCTGGGATGCCGATGAGGAAGAGCTCGATCATTATGCCAATACCCATCCGGAACTTCGCTTCATCATTGCACCCCATGAGATCGATGAAGAGCATTTGCGGGATGTGGAGCAACTGTTCAAACATGCGGTACGCTATTCGATATGGAAAGAGAGGGCAGCGGAGAGTGGGGAATTGGCAGTGGGCAATAAGCAACCGGTCAATACCTTAATTATCGACAATATCGGCATGCTGTCGAAGCTCTACCGTTACGCCACCATTACCTATATCGGTGGGGGGTTCGGCAGCGATGGCGTGCACAATGTACTGGAAGCGGCCGTGTATAACAAGCCGGTAGTATTCGGCCCTGTGTACGATAAATATTTCGAAGCTACCGAATTACTGGAAGCAGGCGGCGCATTTAGTGTGAGCAATGCCGTTGAGCTGGAAAAAGAATTCGACAGGTTATTGACCGATGGCGCTTTTTGTGAGCAGGCAGGCCGGGCTGCAGGTAATTATGTGAAAAATAAAACAGGCGCAACGAAAGCCGTGATGGAATATATTCAGGAGAAACGTCTCTTGACCAGTTGATAGAAATGACGGGTGATGGCTTTGGTCTCATCCCATCCCAGCTTGACTTTCAGCTCTCTCTCGATCCAGTATTCAGCTTCGGGGAAGATGCGGAATCCGTTGATGGTCTTGATGCTTCGTTCATACATCACTTCATCTCCGCGGAACAATTCACTGATAAAAACAAAACGGTCATTGATACCGATAGCTCTTTTGAGATCACGGACCGGTGAATCGGTGAGACGATGCCCCACTTCCACCACTTCTTCTTTTAACTTATCATTAAGAGAAGACTGGCCCGAAGAACCGATCACTTCGTTGATTTCTTTGGAATTCGACTGATGCGCCAGCGTGGGGATCTCTTTGAGAGGATCATAATGCCAGCCGTTCTGCTGTTCTTTATCAGGGATCGTATGAGAACCATTTTTTTCAGATTGCTCCAGCGTAGCCTCTACAGGTTCATCCACTCTTTCATCCATCACCGGTTTTTTTTCCGTCACGGCCGTTTCAGCGGCAACCTGGACCGGATACCTGTTGGAAGGCATTACCACAGCCACTTTCGACGTGCCCAATGCCCGCCGGGAAGCGGATGACAATTGCATTAGTTCCGCCTCAATCAATTGAGTGGTAACTAATAGTTGTGCCGGATCGGCTTTATGTTCGAATTGTTCGTTTAATTTGCCGATCAATTGTGCTAAACGCTCCATAGTCAGTGGGTACTTTTTATGGGTTAGTGTTTGTAGTATAAAGTTAACAATTATTATACCTATTTCCGTTAACATGTTCATAGAACCCAATATATCCGGCGAGCGGCGCGGCTTCATTGAAGTGATCTGCGGCTCGATGTTCTCGGGAAAGACCGAGGAGTTGATCCGCAGATTGAAGCGGGCCAGGATCGCCAATCTCAAAGTAGAGATATTCAAGCCGAAGATCGATGTACGATACGATGAATTACAGATCGTATCACATGATGAAAATGCTATTGTTTCTACCCCGATAGATAATTCGCAAACCATTTTACTGCTGGCCAGTGATGTAGATGTAGTGGGCATCGATGAGGCACAATTCTTTGACGACCAGCTTCCCGATGTCTGCGACCAGCTTGCCCTGCGTGGCATCCGTGTCATTATTGCCGGGCTCGATATGGATTACACGGCCAGGCCCTTCGGACAGATGCCCAACCTGCTGGCAAAAGCCGATTTCATCACCAAACTGCACGCCATCTGTGTGCAATGCGGCAACATCGCCAACTATTCTTACCGTAAAACGATGGAAGGTTCACAGATCCTGCTGGGAGAGAAAGACCTGTATGAGCCGAGATGCAGGAAGTGTTATTATGAAAAGAGATGAGCGGGTGGAGAAGGAGATAAAAGGTTTAAAACTTTCTTCCCGTGATAGTTCCTTTGGTGACCATCTCCATGGGGAATCCATTGAGTTCACCTTTCAATTTTTGTTCAGCCGCCGTTGATTTCAGCATGCCGGTCTTTGCATCCACTTCCAACACACTGTGTTGCTCACCGGTGAGCAAGCCCCCCTGTTCTAAATTGGCTTCGAGCCTGGAGATGGCATCCAGCGTTACCAGATCGCGGACAATGGACCGTACGGTATAATCGGTGGTGACCGAAAGCGGATAGCCATGTTGCTGAAGCATGTTCCTCGTCCAGCGGTCCCCGGCCTTTACCGATCTGCCGGGATAAAAATAAAATGCCTGCTGTACCATGTCCCTGATCGACGATTCATTGAACTGCGCTGCAGCTGTGTTCCTGATCCCTTCCTGTTGTGAAGCGGGCAATGATAATTCAGTGATGATCGTGCCGGTGATATGGTCAACGATAGAATCGAGGCCGCCCACCGCGGTTACCTGACCCAACTGGTTAATTCTGATGGTGAACGCCTGTCCCTTGATCGCATGAAAGAGCCGGCCGATCATTTTGGATGGATCGGCCCGGATAGCTTCTGCACCGGGAACCGCCTGATCGGTATCGGCGGAGAGATTGCCTGAGGGTGATTGCATATCGATGGCGAAGCGGTCGTATTTGGCTTTGAGGACCTTGTCTGCCCCTTCCCCGCCGGTAACAAAAAGTGTGAAGGTCGCTTTCAGATTGGATTTCATCGGTTGGTCCATGTACTGCTGGTCGACCGTATATTCAAAGATGTACTGGTATATCCCACCGGTTTCTGGCAGAAATCTGAGATCAGCAGATTTGGACATACAGCCAGTCAAGAATACGGACAGTAGCGATAGCAGGCAGGGCCAGCAGCATGAGAGGCGTTTCCTCATAGTCATTATTAAAGGAGCAAATTAGTTCTTTTCACCGAGTGCGTGGTTGTCGACCTGTCAACTTATCAACTTTTCAACTTATCAACTATGTATTACTTTCGTGGCTCCATTCACCATGAGCAAACCACTACATCATATCATAGCCCTTGTAAAAAAGGACCTGTTGCTGGAGATCAGGCAACAGTACACTTTTTACGGGATCGTATTGTACGTGGCTTCCACCATTTTCGTTTTATACCTCGCCATGGAGCAGCCTGAAGAAAAAGTGTGGAACGGGCTGTTCTGGATGATCCAGTTGTTCATTTGCGTGAATGCCGTGGCCAAAAGCTTTTTGCAGGAGAGCCGTGGCCGCATGTTGTATTTCTATACGATCGCTGGGGCGAGGGATTTCGTTTTGTCGAAACTGGTATTCAATGCCGGCCTCATGATACTGATGAGCCTGGTAAGCCTTCTCCTCTTCCAGTTGTTGCTGGGCAATCCTTTGCAGCATCCGCTGAAATTCGTGGGAATGGTTTGCCTGGGCGGTTGCAGCCTCAGCCTGGTATTCACTTTCCTGGCGGCCATTGCAGCGCGCGCCCAGCAGAATGCGGCCATGATGGCCATCATGGGTTTCCCGCTCATCATTCCGCAACTGATGTTGCTGATGCGGATATCTTCCATAGCATTTGCAGATGTGGTCCAATCGGGACTATGGCAATTGATCGCACTGCTGGCCGGTCTCGATCTGCTGGTGATCGTGCTGGCCGTGATACTTTTCCCCTTTCTCTGGAAAGACTAGGCCCGTCTGAACCATGATTTGTAAGATTTAAAGGATTGGGAAGAAAGGCAGTTGATTTTCGAAAAGTTGCTATTAATACAAATTGTTTCTTCCATGTTTTCATCATAATCCTTTAAATCTTACAAAACATGGTTCAGACAAATATTTTCCCCTAATTTTGCCCACTTAATCAGGTAGTTGGCGACCACCCTAAACGAATTTACTCCAGCCAATGACCATAACCAATGACGGGAATTTATGCGCCAGTACTGGTGGAAAATACTGAGTTTTATTTTACTGCTCTACACTTTTATCGCAGGCTTTTTGATCAAAGTGCCAACGATCGGTAACCTCTATGAGACCATCCGCAATCTATTCTTCCATGTGCCCATGTGGTTCGGTCAGCTTATCCTGGTTTCCGTTTCACTGGTATACTCCATATTATACCTGCGAAAGCCACAGCATAACTATGATCTCTATGCCACGGAGTTTGCCAGAACGGCCACTGTGATGGGTTGCCTGGGATTGCTCACCGGAATGATCTGGGCCAATTATACCTGGGGAGCGCCCTGGAACAATGATCCCAAACAATTGGGAGCTGCCATTGCCCTCCTGATCTACCTGGCCTATTTCGTGTTACGCAATTCCATGACCGATATCGATAAGAAAGCCCGTGTGGCGGCCGTGTATAACATTTTTGCCTATTTTATTTACGTCCCGATGATCATGGTCTTGCCCCGGCTGGTGGAATCATTGCACCCCGGCGGCAAAGGCGTGGAAGGGAACCCCGGTTTCGGAGGAAACGATCTCGATCCTACCATGCGTATGGTATTCTGGCCTGCCGTTGCCGGCTGGACCCTGCTGGGGGTATGGATCAGTACACTTCGTCTGAGGGTCAGGTTCCTGGAAGAGCAAAAACATTTGCATTAACTTTTACTCATGAAGCATTTAACGTTAACCCTGTTCTCCCTGCTGCTGATGTTCTGGGCATCTGCACAGGGAACTGCTGCACAGGGCGCAGAACAGGCAACAGGATTGAGAGCGGATGGAAAGATATATGTGGTTGTGGCTGTAGCCGTAACGATCCTCCTGGGCCTGTTCCTCTATGTATACAGGCTCGACCGTAAAATTTCAAAGCTGGAAAAAGCAAGTCGATAGTACTGCCGGCACTTCGATAACAATTATCGGCATGACAGCATACAACTTTATTTGTTATTGAACGTTCAAGCAGTCACCAATTCACCTTTTAAATAGCTTAATCATGTCAGAGTACAGTTTTTTTGGAGCGGTGGAAAAAAGTTTCGACAAAGCCGCCAAGTTTACCAAATGGGATCCGGGTATCCTGGAGCAGATCAAACAATGCAATGCGGTGTATCGTATGCACTTTCCCGTGAAGATCGGCGATAAGATCGAAGTGATCAAAGCCTACCGGGTTCAGCACTCGCATCATAAACTGCCCTGTAAAGGTGGTATCCGTTTCGCCCTGAGCGTTAACCTCGATGAGGTGATGGCCCTTGCGGCATTGATGACCTATAAATGTGCTATCGTGAACGTACCATTCGCTGGCGCCAAGGGAGGTATTACCATCGACCCCAAAAAGTATACGCCTTATGATCTTGAAAAGATCACCCGCCGTTATACTTCCGAGCTGATTAAAAAGAATTTCATAGGACCTGGCATCGATGTACCTGCGCCCGACTATGGCACCGGCGAACGTGAGATGGCCTGGATCGTGGATACCTATACCAGTATGCGCCCCGGCGAGATCGACGGACTGGGTTGCGTGACCGGCAAGCCCGTTACACAGGGTGGTGTACGCGGACGCCGCGAAGCTACCGGCCTCGGGGTGTTCTTCGGTTTGCGCGAAGTATGCAATATGAAAGATGTGATGGACAAACTGGGCCTGACCACCGGTGTTGAAGGCAAGCGTGTGGCTGTTCAGGGCCTGGGTAATGTGGGCTATCATAGCGCCAAATTCTTCCAGGAAGCTGGTGCAAAGATCGTAGCCCTGGCAGAATATGAAGGGGCCATCTGGAGCAAAGACGGGCTGAACGTGGATGCCGTGGTGGAACATCGCAGGAAGACCGGCTCCATCCTGAACTTCCCCGGCGCTACCAATTTTGCTAAAAATACCGATGCACTGGAAATGGAATGCGATATCCTGATCCCTGCCGCGCTGGAGAACGTGATCAATGGCGAGAATGCCTCCCGTGTTAAAGCCAAAGTGATCGGCGAAGCTGCCAACGGCCCGCTCACTCCTGAAGCCGATGATATCCTGGCTAAAAAAGGTACACTGGTAGTTCCCGATATGTACCTCAATGCCGGCGGTGTCACCGTTTCCTATTTCGAATGGCTGAAAAACCTTAGCCATGTGCGTTATGGTAGAATGGAAAAGCGTTTTACAGAAAACCTGAATTCGCAGATCCTCGGGCAGATCGAAGGGTTGACCGGTAAGAAAGTAAACCAGAAAGAAAAAGAATTCATCATGCATGGGCCGGAGGAAGTGGACCTGGTGCGCAGTGGCCTCGAAGAGACCATGATCGCCGCTACCCGTGAAGTGATGGATGCCTGGAAAGCCAACCCGGAGATCCCTGATATGCGTACTGCCGCTTACGTGGTAGCCATCAACAAAGTGGGCACCAGTTATGCAGAACTGGGAATTTTCCCATAATGATTGTTTGCTGAACGATATAAAACAGGTGGCCCCGAAAGCTTTCGGGGCCACCTGTTTATTTCTGGTTGATCTTATTCTGGTATCTTCAGCAATTTACAAACCTCCTCATAGCTCATCTTCGAGTAGTCGGGCCCTGACGATCGGCAACAAATTTCATATATACCAATACGTTACCACTATCGAGGATGGCCTGTGTAACATTGGTGAGTTTTTATTGTAACCAGTTCACCATCCTGGTATATAGCTTGTCTGTCCAGTTGCCGCCGCAATGAGTATTGCAACTATTATCGGTTATGCCTTCACTTAATGACTTGTAAGGGGAATCATTGCGAATGGCATTGTACAAATTTTTTCCGGAAAGGCCACCATCTTCATTATTACCACTGCATACAATACTATAAATAGGCAGATGAAAGTAAGTGGCATCCGTGGCGCCGCATGGAGCCAGCAATCCTTTGCAATAGGCAAGGTCTGTACGGTCGGCCGTATTGGTCAGGAGCATATAGCTGGCATAGGAATATCCTCCAATGACAGACCTGTTTTTATCTAGGCCGTATTTAGCAGCAATGGCCTTGATACATTTGTCGTAGTCTTCCCCTACCATCTGGGCACTGAGGTCCCAGTTGCTGAGCCCCGGTGTTTTCCGGTATTGTACGATAGCTGACGCATAACCGTTCTGTGCCGCTTTTTTGCAGAGATCATTTTCTGCTGCCCCATCCATGCTGCCGGGCGATGGATTGCTTTCATTATTCCCACTGCCCATGATGAGGATGCCTTTGAAAGATGCGCTGTTGGTTTTCGTGTACAGTTTGTAGGTAATGCCGTTTTGGGTTTCAACGACCTGCTTTACTTCTCCATCGGCGGTTTGATCATTATCCTTGCTTTTTTTGCAGGAAACGATACAAATGATCATCAGAGCGCTGAGAAATATTCCCGCCAGCGTAGTGAGGAATATTTTCTTCAGGGAGATCATGGTAGAAGATTTGGTTTATGACATGGAAAATAGCACTCAAAGTTTGATAGTAAATAGAAGATGGGGAAGCTGCAATGAGCCGTTCGCAGGAATGGGTGAGTGGGAGGCAGGAAATGCGTATATTATACATCTTTTTGCATAATAAAAATTATCCGAAATACAAACAAATTAAGGTTGTTTAAAACTACCTGTCAGTAGTTTTAAACAACCTCCAAAATTATCTTTTGTAGGCTATTCCAATTAAATTTGCCTTTAATATTTATATAACCCAGATATACAACCGATAAATATTTAAAATCATAGCCTATGACAGGTAATGGCCAGGATTATTATTCTATCCTTAAAAATTTAAAGGAAAAAATAAGATTTGTAAGGCAACAAGCAGTTACTATTGTCAGTTCCCATCTTCTTGCGGTCTATTGGGAAATAGGGAATATAATATTGAAACAAGAAAAAGCGGAAGGATGGGGAACAAAAGTAATTGACCGCCTGGCCACAGATCTAAAAACAGAGTTTCCCGATTTTAAAGGCTTGTCGGCAAGGAATCTGAGGTATATGAAAAAGTTCGCAGAAGTATGGCCCAGTCCGATAATTTTGCAGCCGGTGGCTGCAAAATTACAAGAAATTAAAAATCAATCAATTACAGATTTTCAATCTTTAATCACGGGAATCCCTTGGACACATCATACCATATTATTGGATAAAACAACAACTCAGGAAGAAAGACTTTTTTACCTCAGAAAAACAATAGAAAACGGCTGGAGCAAATCAATGCTGACAATTCAGATTTATAACCAACTTCATTTAAGGCAGGGTCATGCCATTAATAATTTCGAGCAGACTTTACCTGAATCGCAATCCGATCTTGCCAGGGAAAGTTTGAAAAATCCCTACTTTTTCGACTTCTTAGGGATTAGTGAAGAAGTTAAAGAAAGAGACCTGGAAAAAGCGTTAATACTGCATATCAAAAAATTCATGCTGGAGCTGGGCAGGGGGTTTGCTTACGTAGGCAATCAATATAATCTTATCGTTGGCGATAATGACTATTTTTTAGATCTGCTTTTCTACAATTATCATATGAATTGTTTTGTGGTCTTTGAACTGAAAGTAGGGGACTTCAAGCCGGAATACACGGGAAAGCTAAATTTCTATATAAACTCCATCGATGAAAAAATCCGAACTTCTCAACATAAACCTACAATTGGTATACTCCTGTGTAAGACACCTAATGAAACTGTAGTAAAATATGCCCTTAAAGGTATTGACACTCCTATGGGAGTAGCAGAATACGAACTCACAACGACCCTACCCAAACAATTGAAGGGAGAAATGCCGACAATTGAGGAACTTGAACAAGAATTACAAAAAGAAACTACTGATTTTGATGAGAAGAAATTAAGCCCGGTAGAAACGAGACTGTTAGCCATTAAAGAAAAATTAAGAGCAATAAGAACAGAAGAGCTTCGAATGCCGGTTTCATATTCAATTCTCCTGAATTTGTATAAGGAAGGATTAAAACCTCTTTACCTGGAAATTATCAGGAGACTATCAGTATTTGACGATGATTTTATAAGTAAAAAAATTAGTTGGCGTGGAGATCAATTTAGGACGCATGAATTAGATCAATTTGATGAAGTTTGGGAGAACGAGGCGAAATTGAGAAGCATGCGCCAGCTTGAATTCTCATATTATCTGCTAGGCTTTAAAAAAGCTGGTTTGGAAAATTATGATGAATACCTGACTCTAGGGTTTATAATTGAGGACTATTGTTATGGATTTACTCTCCATAATCATAATAACCAACAACCTTTCTTTAAAAAATTATACCATCAGGGTCTTACCGAAGAAGACAGACAATATATCGTTGAGGTAATGTTGAATAAGGTGCTGGATAGAATGGAACAAACGATTCAGGGATTAGAGAAAAGCTAGTTTTTCATCTTCTCCTTCGCGATTGGTGGTTACATTTAGGATTATATGGATGCCAACAAAAACCATTCCCTGAATTATCCCTAACTTTCAATCCCAATCAACCTTGTTATGCCTTACGATATTCGCCTTATTCCAAAAGAAGAACTGCCCTCCACCATTCCACTGCTGCGCATGTTGAACAATAATAATATCGCTGAAGAAGTATTGAAGGAGCGGATGCAGGACATGCTTCAACGCAATTATGCCTGCGTAGGGGTTTATGACCAGGACAAGCTCATCGCCATTTCCGGTGTGTGGGTCCTGAATAAATTTTATGTGGGCAAACATATTGAACCCGATAATGTGATGGTGCATCCGGGCTACCAGGGAAAGGGCATCGGAGACCTGATGATGCAGTGGATCCATGATTATGCACGTTCAAAGGGCTGTATCGCTGCAGAGCTGAACTGCTATGTGTCGAACGAAAAAGGGATCAGGTTCTGGATCAACCAGGGTTACAAGATCCTGGGATTCCATTTTCAGAAAAAATTATAAACTCTCCTATCTTGCATTCCATGACCTTCCGAGATGCAACGCTGCAAGACCTCCCGGCCATTGTGGCGATCTATAATTCCACCGTCGCCGGCAGAATGGTTACGGCCGACCTTGAACCCGTGACCGTTGAAAGCAGGATTCCCTGGTTCCGTCATCACCATCCGGAAAAGCGACCGCTTTGGGTGGTGGAAAACGAAGACCAGGAAATCATTGCCTGGATGAGCTTCCAGGATTTCTACGGCCGTGCCGCTTATAATGCCACAGCCGAGATCAGCATCTATATCGGCGAAGCATATCGTGGAAAAGGATTGGGAAAAATATTATTGCAATATTGCATGGACCAGGCCCCGGCACTGGGGATCCACACATTGCTGGGCTATATCTTCGCTCATAACGAACCCAGCATCCGGCTCTTCAGTAGCCTGGGGTTCAGTGAATGGGCCCATCTCGAGAATATCGCCGTGCTCGACGGCGTGGAAAGAAGTCTCAAGATTTTAGGGAAGCGCTTATTATAGCATCAAGCTCTCAAACACTTTCATTGCTTTTATTGCTCACCGGCCCTTCATCCGGGCCGAAGAGAATGTCTTTGTACCTGTTATAAAGATAAGAGACCAACAACAGGATAGCTCCCAGGGAAATGAATGAAACGGTTTTTGTAACGGTACCTGCTTCGGCCAGATCATAAACGAATAGTTTAATGAGCGTAATGACGAGCAATACGATGGCCCCCAATCGCACATACCGTAGTTTTTTCCAGATACCATATACGATAAAACCCAATGCAAACAACCCCCAGAGAATGCTCAATCCCAATTTATACTGGTTGCCGGCGCCGGAAACACGCATCCAGTGCAGGTATTCAAAACTGGTGAAGCTCACGATGATCGTATATACCATCAGCCACCAGGCTTTTTTCAGCAGATCGTCGACAATGAAATCCTTTACTATCCTGCATCCCAACAGCACCAGCAGTGCTACTACACCCATTGCCAGGTAACGGACCAGGAGGTTCATCTTCCCGAAATACAAACCAGCTCCGTCTTTTTCGAAATAATGGGCCGCCATTTCATTCATGAGCGGTAGCCCGCTGATCAACAAGATCACCACCAACAGGGCAATAGCTGCCAGGCTTGCCATTGCCAGTGATTTATTCCTTACCCATTGCTGGTTGATGAAAATGACCAACGCAGTGAATACCATGGAATACAGCAGAAGCGTCACGATATTGAATAAGCTCACTTCACTGCCCCAGGGGCCGAAGCTTCCATCGGCGCCATGAAACTGGTGCGACACCTTTATGAAATAGCCCTGTACTTCAAGTAGAAATGCAAAGTAAGCCGATGCGAGGCACAATACGGGCACGGCATAGTCATAGAATAAAGCATATACTGTTGCCCAACCTCTTGTTGGGGTGGGATATTTTTTATTCCGGTCAAGCCATATAATATAGGCGTATGCCAGCAATACTAAAATACCAGTGAAGAAAGTGATGTTCAGGAATGGCCGCAGGTGCTGGTTGTTTGGTCCCGTAAACGCGGGAAGATGATGTGACCAGTCGTGCAGCAGGCTGAAGAAACCCAGTAGGATCAATCCTGCTCCCAATTTTTCATAAGCAGATGCTCCTCTCCTACGCCCTATCGTGAATACCAGTACTGCCTCCAGTGTCCAAAACATCGTTACCCAATTGCCATCGAACTGGACTGGAAAAGAGATGGTGAAAAAAATGAGCGCCAGCCCAAAGACCAGGTAATACAAGCGGCGATCGGCCAGTTTCAGTTGACTGATCAACTGGCTCACTCCATAATGAACCGCAGCATTCGCGATAGTGAACACGCCCTGCCATCCGGCTGTGGCCTTATTAGCGGCAAGCAGGATCATGCCCGTTCCATAAAATACAAATGAGTTCCACATCAGTAATACCACATCCCAGGCATTGTATTGTTCTTTCTTCACCATCTTATAGGCCAGCACTGCTGCATAAAATAGAATGAAATAGATGATCGAGAAAGTCCATGCAAGGTTAATATGACTTTCGAAGGAATACTCCATGATATACCAGACAAGAAAGATGGTCCAGGTAGAGAAGAAAGCTACATACAACAGGGATTTCCAGTATTTCCAAAAAGAGAGCACCAGGATGCCTGCATTGATAATGGCGATATAGGTGAACAATACGGAGTAACGCCCGGAATTATCGCTTAACATGAATGGAATGGCATAAGCACCTACCTGTGCCAGATGCGCAATGATCACCTTGTTGTACAGTAAAGCAGCATACACGATCGCTGCGGTAAATACAAACATCAGCAGGAATGCCATGATCTGCGGGAGCATGTTGTAATAACCATAAGCAATATACGTAATGAAGTAAAGCACCGATAGGCCGCCTCCCATCAGTACGGCACTGTAGTTTTCATATTTATTTTTGAGGCGGATGGCCAGCCCAGCCAGGAGGAGGCCACTGATATAGCCAGTTATCACTCTCACGGCAGGGCTTACCAACTGATGTTCCAGCGCATACCGCGCCCCGATAAATATACCAACGATGGTGACCAGGATGCCTACCTTGCTCGCCAGGTTCTTCCCGATAAATTCTTCAAATGAGAATTGTTTGGCAGGGCTTTTCGCTTCACTCTTTGGAACTATATGCTTCCTGTCGGGTATCCCCGGCTGTTGTATGACCGGCGACGTAGCGACGACCGCTTCCTTTACCGGTACTGTTTTTTCCTGTGCTGTTGTTTGTGTGGGTTGAATAGCTTTCCCCGCAACCTGTTGCTTCAGTGCAGCCAGTTCATCCATCAATTCGATCATCTGTTTTTGATGCTGGGACTGTTGCCTGGCCAGCTCTTGAAGGCGGCTGGTCAATGCTTCTATTTTTTCGAAGAGCTGGTCCATGAAAAGCAGTCGTTGGGTTTATCTAAAGAAACAAAAAAAAATATTGATCGGGGGATTTAATTTTCAAATGAGGGGAGGAAGTCGATGGATCGCAGTTGCCCGTTCTCTTTGATAAAACCGGCGCAATAATGACCATTGGTGATCACCAGGTATTTCACAGGTATGGCAATATTATAACGCAATACCTGCTCCAGCACTGACTGGTCGATGTTTACTTCCGTAGCTTTGCATTCCACCATCAGCCAGGGCTGGTGGCCGGCATCGTAAACGAGGATATCGAAGCGCTTTTTCAATTCGCCCAATCGCAATTCCTTTTCCACTGCCATCAGCGATGCCGGATAATTCTTTACCTGCAATAGGTATTGTAGAAAATTCTGTCGCACCCATTCTTCCGGTGTAAGACGGACCCACAATTTCCGGAAACTATCGAAAATGAATTCTTTTTCATTCTCTTTTTTCAGGCGGAAAGGGTGATCTGGATAGTCTATGCGAAGCATTTCGCAAAAATAAACGAAATTTAGGGTTATGAAGACCAAAGAAGAAATCGTACAAAACTGGTTACCCCGGTACACAGGAGAAAAATTAGAAAATTTCGGCAAGTATATCTTGCTCACTAATTTCAGCAATTATGTAAAGATGTTCGCAGAATGGAATGGCGTTCCCGTGATAGGTGAAGACCGGCCCATGCAATGCGCCACCGCCGATCATATCACGATCATCAACTTCGGCATGGGCAGTCCAGGGGCCGCTACCATTATGGACCTTCTCACTGCCATCGAGCCCAGTGCCGTTCTGTTCCTGGGCAAATGCGGCGGACTGAAAAAACGCAACAATATCGGCGATCTCATCCTGCCCATTGCCGCCATCCGTGGAGAAGGAACTTCCAATGATTATTTCCCGCCCGAAGTGCCTGCCCTGCCCGCATTTGCGCTACAAAAGGCAGTTTCTACAACGATCCGCGATTATGGCGTCGATTACTGGACAGGCACCGTCTATACCACTAACCGGCGGGTATGGGAACACGACGAAACGTTCAAGGAATACCTTCAACGCATTCGCAGCTATGCCATCGACATGGAAACGGCCACGATCTTTTCCGTGGGATTTTACAACAAGATCCCTACCGGCGCCCTCCTGTTGGTGAGTGATTCACCGATGGTACCGGAAGGCGTAAAAACAGAGGAGAGCGATAAAAAAGTTACTTCCAGCTTCGTGGAAAGACATATCAGGATCGGCATCGATTCCCTCAAGCAATTGATCAATGACGGTCTCACCGTCCGCCACCTGAAATTCTGACCCTGCATGGCAAGTCCACTGTTACAGATCGAAAACCTGCAGGTAGACTTCATTACCGGCATTGGCGCCACTACGGCCGTTAAAGAAATTTCGTTTACTGTTCACCGTGGTGAGATCGTGGCAATTGTGGGGGAATCCGGATCTGGCAAGTCGGTCACCTCCCTGTCGATCCTCCAGCTCCTCCCTTCACCTCCTGCCAGGTACACCAGTGGCAGCATACTTTTTTCGGTTGATGGAAATAAAACCGTCGACCTGCTTACGCAAACGCCGGAGGAACTGCGCAATATCCGTGGGAATGAAGTGGCCATGATCTTCCAGGAACCGATGACCTCCCTCAATCCCGTCTTTACCTGCGGCGACCAGGTGATGGAAGCCATCCGGCAACACCAGCGATTGCCGAAAGCCGAAGCCAGGCAAAAGACCATCGAGCTATTCGAAATGGTGAAGCTGCCTGATCCGGCCCGGTTATTCCACCGGTATCCGCACCAACTCAGCGGCGGACAAAAACAAAGGGTGATGATCGCGATGGCGATGAGCTGCCATCCCGCCCTGCTGATCTGCGACGAACCTACTACTGCCCTCGATGTGACCGTACAAAAAACAATCCTTCAACTGATCCGCTCCCTTCAGCAAACAGAACAGATGGGCGTAGTATTCATCACCCACGACCTGGGCGTGGTAGCGGAAGTGGCCGACAGGGCCATAGTGATGTACAAGGGATCGATCGTTGAACAGGGCGCTATCCACGAACTCTTCAATAATCCACAGCATCCCTATACCAAAGGTTTGCTCGCCTGCCGGCCTGTACTGCATCCGAAAGGAAAAAGATTGCCGGTGGTGAGCGATTTCCTGGAAGGACGGGGAGAGTTGGCAATGGGCAGTATGCAGTTGGCAGTTAGCAATTCGCGTCCTGCCTCCGAAGCAGCGCAACTGCAAACTGAAAACTGTCAACTGCCAACTTTGATCAAAGTCCGGCACCTCAGTGTTCATTTTCCTTCCAAAAGAAATTTTCTCGGCAAGCCGCTCGATCACGTGAAAGCAGTGAACGACCTGAGCTTCGAAGTTTATAAAGGAGAAACATTGGGACTGGTAGGCGAATCGGGCTGTGGCAAGACCACGCTGGGCAGAACACTGCTCCGGCTTATCGAGCCTACTTCAGGAAAGATCTGGTACGAAGGCATCGATCTTACTGCACGCAAACGTGATGATCTCAAACAAATGCGCAAGGATATCCAGATCGTTTTCCAGGATCCCTACTCTTCCCTCAATCCCAGGCTCACCATCGGCAATGCTATTGCCGAACCATTGAAAGTGCATGGGCTGATCGAAGGCCGGCAACAACGAAAGGACAAAGTTGTGGAGCTGCTGGAAAAAGTGGACCTGAAAGCGGAGCATTTCAACCGTTACCCGCATGAGTTCTCAGGCGGACAGCGCCAGCGGATCGTGATCGCCAGGGCGCTTGCCCTGCATCCTTCTTTTATAGTATGTGATGAATCCGTATCGGCGCTCGATGTGAGCGTACAGGCACAGGTGTTGAACCTGCTCAATGACCTGAAGAAAGAATTCGGCTTTACCATCATTTTCATCTCGCACGACCTTTCAGTGGTGCGTTATATCAGTGACCGCATCATGGTCATGAATAAAGGAATGATCGAAGAGATCGGGGATGCCGAACAGGTTTATTTTCATCCCGCCAAAGCATATACGCAGCAGTTGATAGCGGCAATACCCAAAGGTTGAAGACCGGCTAATCCCTATACCGCCTGCTTTTCACTACTTCCGGCAACAACCGCCTGTACCGTTCAACTGATCTTGCATCATAGAATTCAGTGGCAGAGGGCCTTTTCTTGTTGATCATCTCTTTCAGCATTTCCTGTATTTGTTTTTCAATGGGCTGATCGTTTTCCAGCTCCCGGTCATCATGCTCTGTGAACTCATCGTCTTCCAGGTCGATCTTTTGCTGGTCTTCGGGCTGCATGCCCACTGAAGCGAGCTTCCATTCTTCATCATCGCGCTTTTCCTTGTATTTGAAGAAGTGAACGAACCCTTTTTTGTTTTTATAGGTAACAGGTAGTTTATCGACATAAACCAGCGTGTCCGGCTTATTGTAATAGCCGCTGGTGGCGCCTGTCACTATGCTCCTGGCTATTTGTTCCTGTGTTTTGAAGGCAGTCGGGAACTTACCGATCAGGCCGAGACGGTCGAGGTCGTGGTATAAATTCCCGCGATACCTGTCGAGTCTCGCATAATTGATGAAGAAAGAATCGGGCACCAGCTTTTTATTCTCCAGCAGGAGGATCGAGCATTCGTACAGTAACTTCCTGTCGCCCGATGTCATCAGGTCCCTGAAAAATTTCTGAATGCCCGGATGATCATCACGGAAAGGCAATAGCAATGCTGCATAGTTCATGAGTTCGTCATTGCCTTCGTCGCAGTCCGACTCATCTTCCTCATCCGCGGCCATAAAACCGAAACCCAGGTCTTTACGGCCTGCCTTCTCCATCCTTTCCTTATTTTCCCTGGCCAGTTGTTTTTTGAGCAACTGCTTGCCGTCGAGATAGAACCTTGCCATGTAGCTCTCATAGTCGGTCCCTTTGAGATAACCGCTGTCTTTCAACTGGCGCAGCAGGTAGAGCATGGGAGTTCGGTAATCATCCAGGTTCAACAATTGTAAAAGATCAGGAAATAATGTCCTTGTCAGGGCAAGGGTATCGGCCAGGATATGCAGGTTGGAGCCATATTCATATTTCCTGTAACGTTTTGGCAGATGGCTAAGAGACGACTTCCCCGCTGTCCTCAACAACGGAGATGCGGATTCATTGATCCATGAAACGGATTCACTGATAGGTGGTTCCTGCAATATCAATTCCCTGAAAGCCTGGAATCCTTCCTTGTTGCGCTGTAACAGCAATGCATTGAGAACGGGATGCTGCAATTCGGCCGTATCACCTGCTTTCCAATACAGGTCTTTCAACCAGGGAACAATGGACGGATGATGCAGGGTTCCCAGCGTTCTGATGAAATTCGTTTTCAACTCGAGGTACTGGGGTATATCCCAATGCAGGGAACTGATGGCGGTCTTCAGTAATGGCACATCGAGAGAATCAAATTCCACTTCGTATGAGTTCTTTGCCGTCCTGGCGACCAGCAGGCTGTCTGTGCCAAACAGTGCGTTCATGAACTTTTGTGATTTCCGGACGAACATAGGGATCGCCTGCAAGGTATCGGCAGGTTTGAAACTCTCGAAGAAGCTTTTCAGGAAACCACTTGAAGCACTCAAAGTATCCGTAAGCGTGGAGATGGAGAAGATATGTCCGTCCTTGTAAAATAACCTGGCGAGCATCAACCGGCTGCTGCCTGTATCTGTGATCCGGAGGTCTTTGCATTTCATTCCGTTCGGCCCGTCGAATTCCTTATCCAGCAAGTATACGAAAGTACCGGGCTCATCATCGTCTTCCTTCCTCATGATATACTTCCATAAGCGTGAACTGTCTTTCCAATAAGTATATTCCGAAAACCGGCTATACGCTACAGTGATCTTTTCGCCGGTACTGTCGTTACCAAAAATTCTGCTTCTGAACCTGTTTGCATAACCGGGATCACCTCCGTCATCCTCCAATTCCTCCGCTGCAGAACGGACCATTTCTTCCAGCCGGGCTCTTTCGCTCTCGCCCGGTTTTTCATTGGTGAGCGGTACCGGGCTGCGTACGCTGAAATGCATGGAAGTATCTGTTTGTTGCCGGGCCAGAGGATAATTATTTGAGATAATGGCGAATGATCTCAAAAATTTCTGTACGCCCGGATTCTCTTTCCTGTACCGGGCGATCAATGCATAATATACAGGCCCGCGGATGATGAACTTTACGGCGCTGAAGCTGCCATCCTTGTGCTTATACAACCTGTTGAGTGCGGGATACCCGGAAACAGTTGTATAACCTCTTTCGAGTGGCTGTTCGATGAAACCGGAGAATGCATAACTTTCATCCATGAGGTTGAGCTCAAAACTGTCTTCCTCCAAATACATATAATTGTGCAGGTTGGCCTGCAGGATGAGGAAACTGGTACTGTCCTTTGCATCATAAGCAGCATATTCAAATCGCCTGGAAGGATGATTAATATCGTGAATTACCGCTGGTGCATGGGGCAACTGTACAGAAAATCCTCCCGTGGAAGGTTGCCAGCCCAGCCATTCACCGGAGCTGTATTCTTTTAAGCGGATCGAATTGAAGAAACGATTGGCTTCCTGGCCACTGCTGACGAAATCACCATTCCCGCTGATCTTGAAAAGGACCACTTCAAAGGGGGTGATGAATAATTGGTAGCGTTGGTAATCGCCACGCCGGGTTTTGTTGAGGATATCGAAGCCACGGTATCCGTTTTTCATGATGGCCGTTTTTCGTATGATCTTCCCCGGTATATTCTCATAAAGATAGCTGTCGATCTTCTTATACACATCACCGGTAGTATGGCCCCAGTTACTGCTGTTAGTCCTTATGCGGGTCACGAGATAATAAGCACCATTCACCATATCGGCATATTGCACCACGTTCATACCGCTCCAATTGGTGAACTGGTAGAATTTCTTGCCGGGAATGGACACCTGGTAAAATCCATCGTCGGAAGTTTGCATATTGAAGGAATGATCGACGCGGATCTTGTCGATAGCCTCTTTCTGAATACTGTTGCGATCGCCCATCAACACCGGACGAACGGTATAGCCTTTGCTACGCAGGATCTCGATCACACCTCTTTCACCGGGCAGATGCGCAGCGCCAACACCTACGAAGAGCGAAGCCTTGCGGATAATGGAATCGATGGAACCGGCCTGTATCTCATTGCGCCTGTACAGGAATTTTTCCTGGAAGGCATCGGAGACTGTATTTTGCACCTGGATGGAATCCAACAGATCGAGATCGCCTTTCCGGTAGGCATCTTCCAGTTTTTTCGAACTGCCCATACCGCCATAGTCGTAGCTTTTCCGTTTCTTGTGCCTGTCGCGCGCCATATCCCTGTAAGCTTCCGCCACCAGCTTTTCGCTCTGCTCGAAATTCTCGACCCCACTTATACGCTTACCCAGTTTTTTTCCAACCTGGAAAATGTACATGTCGAGGAAAGTATCTTCTTCAAAATCGTCCATATTATTGCCGAAGGTCCGGTACAACATGCCATTGATCATGGACGGTTCCAGGGAAAGGGAGGCTTTGATCAATTCTTCATAACTATCAAGCGCAAACAAATTGATCATCATCCTGTCCATGGGAAATTCATTCTGACCTCCGATAGAACGGTAGCCTCTGCCGGAACGCCTGGTGAACATGGTCGAGCGGCTGAAATCATCCTGCCAGCTCTCCGGGTTGGTCTCGAGCGCTACCACATCGGCCCGCCGGATGGCATCATAAAAAGAATCGCCCAGATGGAACGCCAGTTTATCGCTCACGTGCATGGTGCCGAAAAGCCAGGATGGTTTTTTGAGCCCATTACCGGTGATCTCCCAGAGCAGGCTGGGGTATTTTTTACCGGAAGCGGAAGTTGATGTAGCGGTCTTCTTTTCCCTGACGGGAATTTTCTGTGCAAAAGCAACCTGGACCAGTAAGGCAGATATCAACACGATCGTGGGAAAGCACCTTCTAATTTTCATACTACTGCAAAGGGTTTGAATATGAGCCGGGAACGCGCCCGGCATCAAGGTACAAGAAAACGGGATTATTTTTTTCGTTTTCTGGGAAAAGTTACTACCTTTGCCCGCTTGAAAATGACGCTCAACATGTTATCAAACCTGGTGCCGTAAGACCTGGTTTGTACCGGACTTCCCCCGATGTACCCGATCTTACTCCCCTTTGGTACCATGTGGCACGTAAATAAACTATAAGCTGAATGAAACTCTCACAGTTCAGGTTCGATTTGCCGCTCAATCTGATCGCACAACACCCTACCAAGAAACGTGAAGATGCCCGGATGATGGTGGTCCACCGTCACACCGGCCAGATCGAGAATAAGTATTTCCGCGATATCATGGATTATTTCGACGACAAAGACGTCTTTGTCGTCAATAACACCAAGGTATTCCCAGCGCGCATGTATGGCCGCAAGGAAAAAACAGGCGCCAAGATCGAAGTGTTCCTGCTGCGCGAGCTGAACAAGCCCAACCGCCTTTGGGATGTGATCGTTGACCCTGCCCGCAAGATCCGCGTCGGCAATAAGTTGTATTTCGGTGAGAATGATGAACTGGTGGCCGAAGTGATCGATAATACCACTTCCCGCGGGCGCACCATCCGCTTCCTCTGGGATGGCACCGACGAAGAGTTCCGCCAGATGCTGGAATTCCTGGGCGAAACTCCCCTGCCGAAATATATCAAACGCAAGCCCGAAGCAGAAGATAAAGAACGTTACCAAACGGTCTATGCGAAACATGAAGGCGCTGTGGCCGCTCCTACCGCCGGCCTGCACTTCAGTATCGAGCTTATCAAACGCCTCGAAATAAAAGGCATCCGCTTCGCCGAAGTGACCCTCCATACCGGGCTCGGCACTTTCCGTCCGATCGAAGTGGAAGACCTCAGCAAACACAAGATGGACGCAGAATACTATCGTATTGAAGATACGGCCTGCAAAATCGTGAACAAAGCCATCGAGGGCGGCCACCGCATCTGCTCCGTTGGCACCACCACCATGAGGGCCATTGAATCTTCCTACACGGCAGAAAAATTACTGAAGCCATCAGAGGGCTGGACGAATATCTTCATCCATCCCCCCTATCAATTCAATATTGCAGATGCATTGGTCACCAACCTGCACCTCCCCAAGACCAGCCTCCTGATCATGACCTGCGCATTCGCCGGTTATGACCTGGCCATGGAAGCCTATAAAAAAGCCATCAAAGACAAATACCGCTTCTTCAGCTATGGCGATGCCATGCTGGTGATCTAATCAATTTATGATCTGTTAATCTTTATGGCTACAACTAAAATACGAGTACTGGAAACCATCAGGCAGGGACAGATCGGAGGAGGAGAAAGTCATTTATTGAACCTGGTGGAGAACCTCGACCGGGACAGGTTTGAACCCGTAGTATTATCGTTCACCGATGGCCCGATGGTGAACAAGCTGAAGGATATGGGCGTGCAGACCGAAGTGATCTACACGGAGCGGCCCTTCGATATCAGCAAATGGAGCAAGGTGAAGCGTTTCATGCAGACCAACCGTATTTCTCTCGTACACGCACATGGCACACGCGCCAATTCCAATGTTTTCTGGGCCGCCAAAAGATTACAGTTACCCCTCGTTTATACCATTCACGGCTGGTCATTTCACCCCGACCAGAAACCCCTGCTCAAAAAGATCAGGATCATGGGTGAACAGCTATTGACTTCCAAAACCGATGTCAATATCTCCGTGTCGATGGCCAACCAGGAATCAGGAAAAAAATATATCAAAGGCTTCCAATCGGTGATCGTCAATTATGGCATCGACCAGAAAAAATTCAACCCCGATCGCCCGCTGAATAATGTCCGAAAAGAATTGCAGATACCCGATGATACTACCATCGTTTTGTTCGTGGCCAGGTTCCTTCACCAGAAACAACCTTTAAAGCTCGTTGAAGCTTTCGGCAGGGTAGCGCATCAGTTGCCTCATGTAAAACTCCTGATGGTGGGCGACGGAGATCAAAAGCCCCGGGCACTGGAAATGGTGAAAGCACTGGGCATCTCCGACAGGGTCATCTTCCAGCCTTTCCGCCAGGATGTGCCTGATGTGCTGGCAGCGGCAGATATGTACGTGTTGCCTTCACTCTGGGAAGGATTACCGATCGGCCTGCTCGAAGCGATGGCCATGCGAAAGGCGATCATCTGTACGAGGGTCGACGGCACACCGGAAGTGATACAGCAGGGACAGAATGGGATCATGATCAACACCGACAAAATGGAAACCGATATCGGAGAAGCCATTGTCCGGTTGGCCAATGACCCGGCCCTCCGTTCACAGTTGGGCCGTGAGGCACAAGCCACCATCAGCTCTACATTCAGTGCGCCTACCATGACAAGGCATATCGAATCCATTTACACAGAGCTGCTGGAGAAGTACAGGAAATAACCTATCTCCTTCTGAACTTGAATATATAGGTACGCAACCCGTCATAGATATACGCTTTGAAAGTGTTGGTACCGGTAAATTCCATCTCATCGAAATATTCCGATCTGGAATCATGGTTGTTGAAATCGATCGCGTGGACCTGCAATGTATACACCAGGCGATTGTCGCACCGTGAACGGCCATATTCATCGGTATAACAATCCGGGATATTCTGCTGGCGGATATTCCAGTCGCCCTCATAAAAGCCGCCATATCCATCCTCATAACTCAATCTGCCCGATCCATAGAAAGTAAAAAGACCGCCGGTAAATGGCAGACTGCTGTTGCCAAAGCCGATGCGCGTTACATCCGTAAGTTCCCAGCTACCCTCTATACGACGATCATACGATTTGAAGATATCCTTACTGCAACCGGTAAAAAGAACGGTCACTAACAACAGTAAAGGCAAGGAGTAGATTTTTTTCATATACCTGCGTTTACTGTTAAACGATCAAAGGATATGCCCCGGTTACAGCTATTTCTCCTGGTGCCAGGGCATTTAACTTAATATTCTGTAAAAGCCTTGCATAGCTGTAATTAAACCTTAAATTTGATAAAAGGCATAGGGGTACACCCTCTGCAAGACCAGTCAACGATCACCTAACACTCTAATACAACCGAAATAATGAAAGCCTGTCTGCTGGCCATTTCCATCATGAGCATCACCACCCTTTCCCATGCACAGACCATCATTCCCCTCTACGAGAAGATACCCAATTCAAAACCGGGGCCTGATATTGAAAAATCGGAAATAGACCCCAAAGGTCTTACCAGGATCTCGGAGGTGACCAGCCCCACCCTGTCGGTCTTTCTCCCGCCGAAGGATAAAGCCAATGGCACTGCCGTGATCATCTGTCCGGGTGGCGGATACGCACGATTGGCATTCAGTCACGAAGGGACCGATGTGGCCAAAAAATTCAATGAGATGGGGATTGCCGCCTTCGTGCTGAAATACCGCCTGCCCGATGATCTCATTATGGTGAACAAAGAGACCGGGCCGGTGCAGGACGCGCAACGCGCCATCCAGGTCGTGAGAGAAAGGGCAGCGGAATGGAGCATCGATAAAAAGCGGGTGGGACTGATGGGATTTTCAGCCGGCGGCCACCTGGCCTCCACAGCCGGTACCCATTTCAATCATCACTACACAGATACCAAAAAGAATATCAACCTGCGCCCCGATTTTCTGATCCTCATTTACCCGGTGATCAGTTTTGCAGACAGCATCGCGCATAAAGGTTCCCGCACCCGGCTATTGGGCGAGCACCCGTCACCGGAAAAGGTCCGTGAATATTCCAATGAATTACAGGTCACGAAAAATACGCCTCCTACTTTCCTGGTACATGCCAAAGATGATAAAGTGGTGCCGGTGGAGAACGGCCTTCTATTTTATAAAGCACTCCAGGAACATCATGTCCCCTCCTCCCTCTACCTGTATGAAAAGGGTGGGCATGGGTTCGGGATGAACAATCCTACCAGCGATGTAAAATGGATGGAGCATCTGCAAAAATGGATGCAGGAACAAAAGATCATTCCGTAAGGGTCTGGTCAGGGTATATCCGGAACATAATCCCAGGGTAGCAGGTGCGCGATCTTTTCACTCCAGGCCCAGTAGTCGAGCAGGAAGAGGTCTTGCGGAGGGATATACATTCCATTGTGATCGATGGTAACCGGCGTGCCTTCCAGCAATATGGCCACAGAGCGCTGATAGGATGGCTTGCGGCCTGATTGCCGCGTGAACTCGAGGTATTCCTCCTCCTCCCTGGCTGTATTGGAAACCACCTGCAGGTAATCCTTGAAGTAAAAAGTTTTGGTTGAATCGCTGTTGAAGGCAATGAGGCTATCGGCAGTGAGCAGGGCCGGACTGATGATCTCGATCGAATCGGGCTCCATCAGCACGCGCTGATAATAGTTCAGCGAATCATACGAACTGGAAGTGCCGGCCAGCGATACTACCTGCCCGCCCGAAAACACCGACCGCCGCGGCTCTGTGGCTTTCAATTTTCTTACCCTTTGCTTTTCGAGGTTCACTTCCCTTTTCAGCCGCTGCACTTCAAACCCCTCCTGTTTCAACCTGTTGTTATAAAGACTCCGTATAAAATGCATCACCGATCCCTGGTAGGCCCTCTGCCGGTTCTCCAGGTACCGGGCAGCCATCCGGCGATGTTCTTTAGCCAGATCTTCGAAAAGCGAAAACCCTAAGAACACCTGCGATCGGGCATTCCAGTCATATACGAATGCTTCCAGTTGGTATTGTATACGATAACCCAGTGCCCTGTTCTCGATGATCAGTGGCTTATCGGCCATCACTTCCAATACTCTCCTTTTTTTCGAATAGCGGAAACGCAACACTTTGGGGTTCCTGATCTCGCACAATTTGGCAGCTGCAGATGTACCGATAAAATTTTCCGTGAAGAATTTGCCCCATTGTTTCCAGCCATCCCTTTCAAAAGGCTCAACGGTAACGGGTTCCAGTTCCTCCGCTTTAGGCTTCAGTTCCAGGCTCAGCTCCAGAGGGAGTTTATCTGAACTGAACGGATATACTATAGTGGAAAAACCAACAGAGGAGATCACCAGCTCATAAGAGCCGGCAGGAAGACTGCCTAAGTAAAAGCGGCCGTTCGCATCCGTTACGGCGCCTCTTGAAGTTCCATTGACAAAAACGCTGGCATTGACGACGGGCAGCTTGTTGGCAGCATTCACCACCACACCGCTGATCGATCTCTTATCCTGCGAAAAGGCAACAGTGGACAAGACCAGACATATAGCAAGACATAATCTTCTCATACCTGATTAAGATACGAACAAATCCGTCAATTGGGAACTGGACTTACTGCCTTGATCATTTGCCGGTCAATCAAGCCTATTCCAAACCGAACAATCCCTTGTTCAGCAATTGCAGTGTTTGTGTTTTAAAGGATGAGGGTACGAGGATTGATACATTGTGCTTGCTGCCGCCATAGCTCACCATTCTAACGGGGACCGGTGTGAGCGCTTCGAACAGCCTGCGCAATACATCTGGTGTTTTAGCGATCTCATTGCCGACAACCGAGATGATCGTGTGATCATCTTCCACTTCGATGCTCCCGAAAGGTTCCAATTCTTTGAGAATGGCCTTCAGGTGCGTGCCGCTGTCGATCGTAACGGACACGGCCACTTCAGAAGTGGTGATCATATCGATGGGTGTGCGGTATTTTTCAAAGACCTCGAAAATTTTCCGGAGAAAACCATAGGCCAGCAACATGCGACTGCTTTTGATGTTGATGGCGATGATACCATCTTTGGCGGCCACTGCTTTCACGCCTACCGATCCGGCATCCTGGGTGATGGTGGTGCCTGCCGCTTCGGGCTGCATGGTGTTCAGCAGTTTCACGGGAACTTTCTGCTGCTGCGCGGGCCAGATACAGGTGGGGTGCAGGATCTTGGCGCCGAAATATGCCAGCTCCGCCGCTTCTTCAAAGCTCAATTGCTCGATGGCTAATGTCTTTTTCACTACACGCGGATCATTGTTGTGCATGCCGTCGATATCTGTCCAGATCTCGCATACAGAAGCATTCACGGCAGCCGCCACCAGGGAGGCCGTGTAATCGCTGCCGCCACGTTTGAGGTTATCCACCTCACCACGGACATTGCGGCAGATATATCCCTGCGTAATGAATAATTTTTTATCGCCCTGTTGTTTCAGGAGGGTCTGCAGTTTGGAACGGATAGCGCTCAGTTGCGGCTCATCATGCACATCGATGCTCATGAATTCGAGCGCAGGCAGCAGTGAATGGTCTATCCCTTTCTCTTCGAGATATACGCTGAATAATTTGGTGGATAATAATTCACCCTGCGCCAGGATGTCCTTGCTCAGAGCTTCACTGAAAGATATTTTGAGAATGATATTCAGGAATTCGAAATGCTCGCCCACGATCTGCTTCGTTTTGTTGCGGGCAGCATCCGTTTTCACGAGCTCGGGAATGAATGACTGGTAGTGGGCTTCCAGTTTGTCGATCTGCTGCTTGGCCTGGTGGCGGTCGCCCGATGCCATCGCATCGCCGATCGATACCAGTGCATTGGTAGTGCCGCTGAGCGCGCTCAATACTACGATCCTGGGTTCCGCATCTTTGGTGATCAGTTGCGCTACCTGGTGCATCCGTTCCGGTTTTCCGACCGAGGTACCGCCAAACTTCATAATTTTCATGATACCCTCTCCTGTACCGCCTTCCGGCGGGGATTTTAATTGGACAATTATTTTTAAGGCGCCTATCTAAAGGCAGGCGCAAAGATAAAGGTTGAGAGGATATGATGGTCAGGGAAAAGAATTATCGGATATGGAACGGGATCTTCAATTTTTCCGATAATAACTGAAGGTCTGCCGCCACTGCGTTCAATAATGGAATGCCCGCCTTTCTCCTGTTCTCCTCCATTTCCCTTTCCGGGTCGCCGGGGATGAGCACCTGTTCCTCACCAGCAACCGTTTCGGCACTGCGGAAACGGCGTATCCATTTATCCATATTCGATTTGAACTCCGAAGCTGGCCGGAATGCGTCTATGCGCATAGCCCCGAAAAAATGGCCGATACCTTTACCGGGCTGCTCATCGGGCATAGGAACATAAGCAGGGAATGGAGGAACCCAGGGGCCATAGTTGGCGCCGCTGAGCACGGCAGAAAAAATGTCTACGATCGCACCGAGGGCATAGCCTTTATGACTGCCATGGTCGCGGTCACCGCCCAGTGGCAGTAAGGCGCCGCCCGATTTCAACTCATGCGGGTTCACGGAGGGATTGCCCTCTTTATCCTGCACCCAGCCTGAAGGCGCTTCGAGATTTTTACGCTGCAATATTTCCAGCTTGCCATTGGCGGCCGTGGTGGTGGCGAGGTCGGCCACGAATGGCGGTTCTTCGCCGGCAGGTATGGCCACGCAGATGGGATTGGTGCCGAGTAGTCTCTCAATGGAGAAGGTGGGTGATACGAGTGGACTGGCATTGGTCATGGCGATACCGATCATATCGTGATCGAGAGCCATCATGCCATGATAACCGGCAATACCGAAATGGTTACTGTTCTGAACGCTCACCCATCCGGTACCTACCTGTTTTGCTTTATTGATGGCCACCTGCATGGCGTAGGGAGCTACCACAAGCCCCAGCCCGCTATCGCCATCCACTACAGCGGTGGAAGGTGTTTCATGAATGATGCGGATACCAGGTTTGGCATTCACGCGATCCACTTCCCAGAGGCGCACGTAGCCGCTGAGCCGGGCCACACCATGTGAATCGATGCCCCTGAGATCGGCCGATAATAAAACTTTCGCTGCCAGCTCAGCATCTTTTTCAGAGCAGCCTAACTGCCGGAAAACGGATTGGGTGAATGCTAGAAGTTGTTGATACGAATATAATTTTTCGGGCATGCCGCAAATTAATGCGGAATTCTCAAACCAGCTTCATCTTCTCAGGGTCCCAGTGGATCACCTTCTTCTGGAAATAGCTGTCGTTGGCAGCCAGGCAGGGCGCTGCTGCGCGGAACCCGAACTCGGGTCCTTCCACCACCGGCTTGCCGGAACGGACACCTTCAAAAAAATTGAGCCAATGATCTGTATGCTCGTTGTAGCCCTCTGGTGGTGAGTATTTCACCGGTTCTTTGGAAGGCGCTTTCTGATCTTCCTTCGACCAGCGCTGGTTGTATTGATTGAGCAGTTGGTCCTGCATGGCCTTGGGATAAGTGCTGAGCGCGTCCCATCCACCGATACCGGGAGCTTTGGGCATCAGGCTATGGGTAACAGTGAATCCATTCCAGCCCATATCGATCACTCCTTCACTGCCGATGAGGCGGGTAACGCCTTTATCACCGCCGCCACTGATGAAATTGACGCGCAGCATCACCTGGAAGGCAGGATGCTGCCTCGTTTCGGGATAGTCCATGATCGCCGTCATGACATCCGGCACATCACGCCCGTCTTTCCAGTAACACAGTTGCCCGGTAGAGAATATTTTGACGGGGCCATAGGAACTGGTGATCACGTGAATGCCCGACAGGAGATGCACGAACAGATCACCGGCCACACCGGTACCGAAGTCTTTATAGTTGCGCCACCAGAAGAATTTTTTGGCATCATAGGGTGATTGGGGCATTCCGGCAATATAACGGTCCCAGTCAACCGAATCCGTCGATCCATCCGTAGGCATGGTATACTCCCAGGCGCCGATGGCGCTCTGCCGGTCGAAGGAGGCTTCGATGCAGTTCAGTTGGCCGATCTCGCCGGCCCTGTACAATTCCCTGGCCTTGGCATAGATGATGCTGCTCACACGCTGGCTGCCTACCTGCATGGTCTTGCCGGTCTGCTTTTGTACCTGTACCACCGGCAGTCCTTCACTGATCTTATGCACCATCGGCTTTTCACAGTACACTGCTTTTCCTTTCAGCATGGCATCTTTGGCGATGCGGGCATGCCAGTGATCGCTGGTGGCGATGACCACGGCATCGATATCTTTTCTTTCGAGCAGTTCCCGGTAATCGCGGGTAGTATACAGGTCTTTGCCCCACAATTCCTTTGCCCTTTCAAGCCTGCCATTGTAGAGATCGCAGGCGCCTGCCATTTGGATACCGGGGATCTTCAGCGCGGTCTCGAGGTTGCTATGCCCCATGATGCCGAGGCCGATACAACCCAGGCGGATAGTATCATTGGGACTGATCCTTTTCTGATATTGAATAATGCGTTCTTCCATGACCTCTTCATTGGCCAGGGAGACAAATGGACCGGCAGAGAGCAACAGGGCGGAGCCGCCCAGTTGCTGCAGAAATTTCCGGCGATTGGATTGTACAGGCATAAGGTGTTTATTTTAGCTGAGCAACCTGCTCATTGTAATACTTCACGATCTGCATCACATCGGGCACGTTATTATCCCAGTTCGATTCATGCTCGATGGAGAACATACCTTTGAAACCCTGCCTTTTGAATTCGGCAAATACTTCCGGGAATTTGATCACCCCCTTACCCGGAATGGTATCGGGAGATTTGGTATTGTTGAACTCCGTGATATCTTTCAGATGCGATCCAATGATCCTTCCTTCCAGTTTTTTCAGGCATTCCACCACATCGAGACCATTGCGTGCCCAGTGGCCCAGGTCGGCGCAGGCATAGATATTCGGGTGGCCTTTCATGGCAGCGATCACGGAATCGGGATGCGCGAACGGGCTGGGGTACGGATGATCGTGAATGGCGATCCTGATGCCATAAACACCGGCCAGGCTATCCGCCAATCCCCAGAACTGTTGTTTCGGCTCGGATGTCAGGTATTGGATGCCCATCTCTTTGGCGAATTCGAATGTCTGCTTCCATTCCTCAGGCGTTGCGGGCGATGTTACGCCTAAAGCCACCAGGGTCATGCCTTTCGACTGCAATAGTTGTTTCACCTTTGCCTTGCTTTCGGCTGTCATCTGAATACCGAAAGCCTCTTTGGAATCTGCACTGAGCTGTTGTGAAGGATATGCTTCGATAAATTTGATACCTGCACTGTCGGCCTTTTCGATGGCCGTGTAGAAAGGGAATTTGTGAAAGGTCCAGAGCTGAACGCCCAGTTTCCAGGAGCTGGTCACCGAAGTAGGATCCGGGGATGTGGTGGTAGTAGTGGCTGCTTCTTTCGGTTGATCATTGCATTGAACGAAGAGTGTTCCTAACAGCAGCATACCTGCCAGGCTGGCAAACAATTTTTGCATGTGATACATTGGTTTGGTTGAAAAATCGAGTACAATATGTTGAAGTTACGCACAAATGGAAGAAATCAAAAAGCTCTTTCGTAATTTTTCGTGAGCTGCTGGCAGGCATCATTTATTTTTGTACTATGAGAATACGGATGTTAGTTAGTTTGATCATGCTATGCCAGTGGAGCATGGCCCAATGGTCGAAAGAAAATATTTACAGCGCCTATGCATTGTATGATAAAAGGGTGAAGCTGGAGAAAGAGCTTCGGGAGCGCACCATTGGCCTTACATTCTCCATGCCGGTCGATAGTGAGAATGAATACAGGTTCGAATCTGCCTGCAATGCCATTTCACAGTTCCAGTTTGCAGACCCGTCCATCCGTGCCGGACTTGCCATGTTGCTTCAACGTTATGATTCCCTGCAATATGATACCCGGCGGGCATTGCTGGAAGCTGTTTACGGCGTATATCCCAGCCAGTTTGTACAGGAGATCGGGGCCATCTCCGAAAAAGAAGCGAACCCCAAACTGTTCAGCATGTGCGCCGCCTATCTCTACCGGCAGGATACCTCAGTGAACAATATCAATGCTCTCAAGATCCGCATGGTGGAGCAGTTCCCTGATTATGATTCAGTGGATATCCTGGTAGCGCTCGAAAAATACCTGGACCGTTATCAGTTCAACAGGCACCAGAAAATACCGCCTCTCACAGATCTCTTTCAATTCAACAAGACCGCAGGCCGGAAAGTGATCTATTCTTTTCAGCAGTGGGACCGCGATCATCCGGGCTTTGCCATCGTACAACAGGCCGACGGCCGCTTCGTGCGCCATCCCGATGGCCGCCTGATGGTCTTCGAGCAACTGGCCCGCTCTGCATCCGATCTGCCTTATTTCATTATCAATGGCAGCACCCCACAGGGGGTTTACAGTATCCAGGGGATCGCCATTTCCAACAATAATTTCATCGGGCCCACGCCCAACCTGCAATTGCTGATGCCTTGTGAGGGGAAATGGGAAAATTATTTCCAGTTGCCTCCCGATACTTTATGGGATTCCACGCAGGATGCGTCGATGCGGTATGCACAATTGCTGCCTCCATCCTGGCGCAATTATATTCCGATGCGGGAAACTTTCGAGGCGGGTAAGATCGGCCGGACCGAGATCATTGCCCACGGAAGCACCATCGACCCGGCCTATTTCAAGGATAAACCCTATTATCCGCTCACTCCAACAATGGGCTGTCTTTGTGCGAAGGAAATATGGAATGTTTCAACCGGCCGGCTGCTGGTGAGTGAGCAATTGAACCTGGTAAGCGCTTTTTCGGCTACACCAGGCAGTAAGGGGTATTTGTATGTGATCAACGTTGGCTTGAACCAGGACCTGAAGAATATAAGGGATTGGAAAGAAATGAAGGGATGGTAGTCTGAACCGGGAGCTGTCAACGACCCATCCTATCCATTCCATAAATCCCACAGATCCCGGTTCAGATATTTTAGAACGGCAGATCATCCACCGGTTCACTCATTGAACCACCACCGCTATTACCGGCAGGAGCATAATTACCACTGTTATCATTGCCGGCATACCCTCCGCCTGAATTCTCGCTACGGCTTCCGAGCAACTGCACGTTGAGCACGCGCAGGGTAAGGGAAGCGCCGGTAGTGCCGTCATTCTTGGGATAGGTCCTTACTTCAGGAGTGCCTTCCACATACACTTGTGTTCCTTTGCGGAGATAAGGTGCGATGCCGGTACGTTCAGTCCAGTAAGCACAATCCACCCAGATCGTTTTATCTTTCTGATTGCCCTGGGCATCCCTGAATTTCTCTGTATGGGCCACATTGAAGTTGATCACATTCTTTCCGTTCACCGTGTTGGTGACGCAATCCTTTCCAAGATTGCCGATAACCTGTAGTTTAATCATAATTTACATTTTTAGCTGCGTACTTGAATTTCGTTAAAGAGGCAATTTACGGTTTCTATGCCCTGCAGCAATGTAGCATACGGGTTTGGGGAAAACTTGGAGTTAGCCAGTAGGTAGTGAACAGTTGGCAATTTGCAGTTGGCAGTTAATACCCTTTTTAAAAAAAGCCTGTACATTTAAGGTCGACTGCTAACTGTAAATTGCCAACTACCAACTATTCTTCATTTCTCGCAGAACCAGCCTCGATGGCCCTGCCGAAGAAGATCGCATTCATGAATAATTTGGTCCCTTCCAGCCAGTAAGCCCTGAAATTCGGGTTATCGGCAATGGAGATCACGCGTCCGCTTCCCAATCCGTTCACCAGAACGGCCGCCGAGTTCTTCAGTGCATCATAATTCTCCCTGGTGATGAATCCGCTCTGCAGAGGTTTGTCGCCATATACGAGAGGATTTGAATATGGGTTTTTATTTTTTTCAGGAAATACACTATTTGCTTTAAAAAGGTCGATATTCGGATATCTGTAACCGTAAGCAAGCGGATGAGTGAGGTCTGCCTGTGCTCTGAAGATGGCCCCGTACATGCGTTGCGAGCCTTCCCTGAATTCCCTTTCCACATAAGGCAGTACCTTACTGGTGTCTTCTTTCGGCTTTTTGAATGTTATATTGGTAAGCCCGTTCTGCGCAGCCCATTGTACCGCTTCTTCTGTTAAGATCAGGGTACCACCTGCCTGCACCCAGTTGCGGAGTTTTTCTTTATTAAGATCATTATACGTACCGCCTACCATGATCAGGGTATTGTACCTGCCCAGGTCGGCACGGTTGAATAGGGGGATCTCGAGGTGAGTGGCCGGGATATTGAACCGCTGGTCGAGCAGGTGCCAGATCTCGCCTGCATCCGTAGCGTTCACGCCCACCCCCACCAGCATGGCGATGGAAGGTTTGGCCACCGGCAGCATACGGCTGCTTCCCAGGTCGCTGCCGCTGTTCACGTTGCCTGTGCTCACCGCATAGACCTGTATACCGTTCCTTTCGGCCACTGTTTTTACCAGTTTGTATAATTTTTCAGGGTCCAGCTTTTGCAAACTAACGGGAATGGATATGGTACCATAGGTAAATTTAAGGACCCCCTGGGTGGTATTGATCTCGAAGGGATTGCTCGCCACTTTGGTCACTACGCCGGCTTCCTGCAGTTCATAGAGGGCGCGTGGGGCATAAAAAGCTTCCCACCCGAAGAGATAGGCATAGCCGGATTGACCGCCGGCCACCGAACCCTGTGGATAGGCAACCTTGTCGATCCTTGCCCCGATCAATGAAGTATTGAATTTAGCAGCAGTCAGTTCCGCATAAGGCAGACCGAATGCCAGCGGCATGGTCCAGGCCGTGATATCATAGAACAGGCTATCCTTATACGTTAGTGTTTTATCGAAGATACCATGAATGAGGCGGAATTGTGGCTGATTGGCCGGCACTACATAGGCATTGCCTTTTTCGAAGGAGTATCCATCCGCCTGCAGGTTGCTGTTCAGTTCGTATACTTCGATCTGGTGACGACGGAGCATTTCTGCAAAAATGGCCGACCGGGTCTTGTCCCATCCATCTCCGAACACATATCCTTTGATGGGAGATGCGGCTGCTTCGGTGATGGCGCTCTTGTAGAAATCGCGCTGATAGGCCAGGAATTCTTTGCGCAATGCCTTCGCTCCTTCCAGGGTAGATAAAGTGGTTACGAACTGGTTGCGGATGGTGAAAGGGAACCTGAGTATCCCATTGGAGGTTTGCTGGGCATGGCCCCTGGAAGAAGCCTGTTCGAAGAGGATGCCGATACAGCCTTGCACATCGGGATAGGTGGAGCCTTTGCCATAATAGAAATCGTCGTAATTCTCTTTGGTGAAATAAAGAGAACCGATCCTGTCGAGGAATGCCGCATGGTATTTTCCCAGTTTGGCCGTCAACTCCTGGTTCTTTTCGGGAGTGAGGGGGTTAACGCGTGCCGGCACGCCGGGTTGAAAAAAGAAGGTGGCATTGCTACCCTGTTCATGATGGTCGGTGAGGATATTGGGCTTCCAGGCCTGGAACCAGGCCAGCCTGTTCTGGCTCTCTACATGGACTGCCGGGAGCCAGTCGCGGTTCAGATCGAACCAATAATGATTGAACCTGCCGCCGGGCCATACTTCATTGAATTCCCGGCTATTCGGGTCCGTTACCAGGTTCTTGCTCTTATGCTGGTTTGCCCAGGTGGAGAAGCGTTGCAGTCCATCGGGGTTGAAGGAAGGATCGAAAAGGATCACTACATGATCGAGCAGGTCATCGATCTGTTTTCCCTGTGCTGCGGCCAGGTAATAAGCGCTTATCAGTGCAGCATTTGCACCGCTTGGTTCGTTACCATGAATGGAATGGCCAATATATACCACGATCGGCATGTTATCGATGTCGAGTGTGCCCGACTTTGAAGGGTCAGTCAATTGTATATGCTGCTGCCGGATCTCTTCGAGCCGTTTATGATTATTGGGTGAAGTGATGATCAGAAGCAGTTGCGGACGTTTCTCGTAGCTGAAACCTGTCAGTTCCAGCTTCACCCGGTCGGGCGCTGCCGCTGCGATGGCTTTCATGTAATTCACGAGGCGGTCATGCGTTACATGCCATTCTCCCGGTTCATGATAGATGACCTCTTTGGGTTTGGGGATGGACGGATTATACTGAACGGAATCGGGCAGGTAATAGTTCAGGCTCAGTTCCTGTGCGCCGGCCGGGAAGCCGGCACTCAATATAATCAGCAGGCTACCAATACATAGCAATTTTCTCATATATCAGGGGGTTGTGTGGTGCAAAGAGGGAAATTAAGGAAAGTTGATAAGTTAACAAGTTGAAAGGTTGACAGGTAGATCGGGTTCCCGAGATTCCCTTGTCAACTTTTCAACCTGTTAACTTGTTAACGTATCTTTGCACGTTTATTCGTGCGCCGGAGCTTCAGCGAAGGCGTACGGGTGAAGGAAATCGAGCATTATGAGCAGAAAAAGAAAAGTTTTGGTGGCGATGAGTGGCGGTATCGATAGTACCGTTACTGCCCTGATGCTTCATCATGAAGGATATGAAGTAGTGGGTATCACTATGAAGACCTGGGACTATGCGGCCAGCGGCGGCGGTAAAAAAGAGACCGGCTGCTGTAACCTGGATTCATTCAATGATGCCCGTATGGCTGCCGTGCAACATGGCTTTCCGCATTTCATCCTCGATATCCGCGAAGAATTCGGCGATTTCGTGATCGACAATTTCGTGGAAGAATACCTGGCAGGCCGTACGCCCAATCCCTGCATCATGTGCAATACCCATATCAAGTGGAGAGCATTGCTGAAACGGGCCGATGCATTGGACTGCGATTTCATCGCTACCGGTCATTATGGTATCATCAACCAGCATTCCAACGGACGCTATTATATCAGTAAAGGGGTTGATGAAACAAAAGACCAGAGCTATGTACTCTGGGGCTTGCAACAAGATCTGCTCAGCAGAACACTCCTGCCCCTGGGCAAATACCGCAAGACCGAGATCAGGCAAATGGCCCTCGACTTCGGCTATCCCGAACTGGCCAAAAAAAGCGAGAGCTACGAGATCTGTTTCGTGCCCGACAACGACTACCGCGGTTTCCTGAAACGCAAGGTAGAAGGGCTGGAAGAAAAAGTGGATGGGGGCAATTTCGTCGACAAGAACGGCAATATACTGGGTAAACATAAGGGCTATCCGTTCTATACCATCGGCCAGCGCAAAGGGCTCGATATCACATTCGGTAAACCCGTTTATGTCACCAATATCATCCCCGAAACCAATACCGTGATGCTGGGCGATGAAGAAGACCTCAACCGCCATGAAATGTTGGTGGGCAGGGTCAACTGGCTCAAATACGACGGCATCACGGATGGTATGGAAGCTATCACGAAGATCAGGTACAAGGATAAAGGGACCTTATCGAATATCTACGCCCATGAGAATGGCGTGAAGGTCAGGTTCTATGAAGATGCGAAAGGGGTGGCGCCAGGACAAAGTGCGGTGTTCTATGAGGGGGATGATGTGATCGGAGGGGGGATTATTCAAAGGGGGATGTAAGAAACAATAAACAACCTGATAAATCGTTCTACACCGGGAGCTCCAGTTCCCGGTTTTTTACGTATGTTACTACTGTAACTAACTGGTTTATACATGAAAAGAAGTCTTATACTGCTGGGTGTTATAACTACTTCGATATTTTTTTTCCTGACAAGCTGCGAAAAGAAAGACACTTTTGTATCCGAGCCATTGTCTTCCTACATGGTCATGCAACCGGGAAAGTATATCCGTTACCGGCTCGATTCATTCGTATTCATCAACTTCGGACAGAAAGATACCACCATTATCTATCAGGCCAAAGACGTGGTCGATGCGCAGATCTCGGATGAAAATGGACGCACTACCTGGCGGGTGATCCGTTACCTGCGGAAATTCAACAGTACCAATGAGAACGATTGGACACCCAATATGGCCTACCAGGTGGTGATGAGCAGGAACCAGGTGGAAGTGCTGGAAGATAATCTCCGCTTCATCAAACTCAAGCTGCCTGTGAAGGAAGGTTATACCTGGCTGGGCAATAGCCTGCTGCCTGAATCTCCCTACGCAGCCCGTTACCAGTTCACCAACGATAACTATATCCGGTCGTGGGATTATACCTATGAAGACGTAGGCGCCTCAGCCGTTATCAACAACAAGAATTATGAGAATACATTGAACGTTTGGCAGTCCCGCGATTCGATCAATGTACCTATCACCATGCCTGCCAATGTTGGCCAACGCAATCATTGGGTAGAACAATATGCCAAAGATATAGGCCTCATCTATAAAGAAGTATGGATATGGGAATATCAACCGCCTAATGGTAGTCCCCTCCCCTACAAGACGGGATTTGGCATTAAACTTTCCATCATCGATCATAACTGATCTCATCCATATCATTTAGCGAACAATGCAGCAAAAAGTGTGTCTGCCTTCCGGTTGTAACCTTTGAACAGCTCCATACGTAGCAAACGCAGGCCGGTATTGGCCCGAATATATTCCACTACTTCCTCATTCTCTTCCCGGAATACAGAACAGGTTATGTATAGGAAATGACCGTTGGGCGCTACCTGCTGAATGGCACGGCTTACGATCCTCCGTTGTCTGCTGCTGTAATCCCGGACCGTAGAAGCATCGAAATAATACAATTGCTCCGGCGTTCGTCCCCAGGTACCAGAGCCTGTACAGGGCACATCGGCGATCACAAGCTGATAGGTACGGGAAAGCGCCATAACCGCTTCTTTAGAGAGATCAGTAATATTTCCTGTGGTGCCCAGATCTGCTTCAAAGGCCGTGTACTCCTTGATGCCAGCCTCTTCAAAACGCTTTTTAAGGTTACGCAGGATCGATTCACGAATATCCGATACCGTTATGACGGGATTGGAAAAGAGGTCGCAGGCGAGGATAGACTTGCCCCCACTCCCGGCGCAACAATCCCAGACCGAGATACCGGCCTGATGATCCTCCGCAATAAGTTGCAGCATGCTGCCCACCTGCTGCGAGCTGTAGTCCTGGATCACCGCATCCCTGTTGATATCGATAGCCTGGTCGGCACGGGAAGTATTGGGAAGCGCCAGACAGGTACCACTCAGTATCTCATAGCTGATACCGGCATCAGCCAGTTTTTGCAGAACAAGATCGACCTTGCCGGGTCTCACGCGCAGGAAGAGATCGGGTTGTATGAACAATGATTGCAGAAATTGCCTGTAATCGATCCCATCACTCATTAAACCATGCCAGGGGAATACCTGAAACAGTGCATCATTCCGGCCTCCGGGCATCCCTTCGATGATGGCAAATTTTTCTTCAGGCGGGAGGTTTGTCTGCTCATTCCATTCCGGCCTGAGGTTCTGCAATAATTCATTGGGTGATGGGGAGCAGAGGAACAGCCCGGCCAGTATCCTGTCTTCCATCTTCATCTCCGGGTATGCTTTTCCCAGGCGGAAGAAGGCATAACAAAGTTTGGAGATATGCTTACGGTCGGTGGACCCGTATTTTTTGTTTTTGGCAAAAAAGTTCCTGGCAAAAAGACTGAAGGGTTGATCGCCTTTGAATTGCCCCAGGATCAGCATGGCCGTATTGAGGTAGGATAAAAATCTCATCAGGCGCAAGATATTAAAACGAAGCGTGCCACAGACCGCAGACCATGGCACGCCAAATGTAATTCAGGAAGAAATTAATCCGGATCAAACTTCCAGTAGTGTTTTAACCGGGTCTTTTCCGATCAGCAATTGTTCCGGGTTTTCAAGCAATTCTTTCACACGTACCAGGAAGCTGACGGATTCACGGCCATCGATGATGCGGTGATCATAGCTCACTGCCAGATACATCATAGGCCTGATCACGATCTGTCCGTTCACCACTACCGGGCGTTCCTGTATTTTGTGCATGCCCAGGATAGCGCTTTGCGGAATATTGATGATGGGGGTACTCATAAGGGAGCCGAACACCCCACCGTTGGTGATGGTGAAAGTGCCTCCCTGCAATTCTTCCATGGATAATTTATTATCTCTTGCCTTATTGGCAAGTTCGATCACTTTCTTTTCGATATCGGCCATGCTCAGGCTTTCCACGTTACGGATAACCGGCACTGTTAGCCCACGGGGGGTGGATACAGCGATCGAGATATCGCAATAATCGTGGTATACGAGATGGTCCCCATCGATATAGGCATTCACTGCCGGCCATTCCTGGAGAGCAATGGCACAGGCCTTGGCAAAGAAGCTCATGAAGCCCAGTCCAACCCCATGCAGTTCCTTGAACTTGTCCTTGTATTTGGCACGGATCTCCATGATACGGGTCATGTCTGCCTCATTGAAAGTGGTCAGCATGGCCGTGGTATTCTTGGCTTCCACCAGGCGGCGGGAGATGGTCTTCCGCAACTGGCTCATTTTTTCCCTTCTTTCCTCACGGCTGAACAGCGGTTTGCCGCCGGTCACCTTGCCGGGGTTCGACAAAGCAGCCAGTACATCATCTTTGATGATCTTACCGTGGAAGCCGCTGGGCGTTACCGTGCGGGGATCTACCTTTTTATCGGCGATGATGGCAGCGGCCACAGGAGTGGCTTTGATATCATTGGGCACAGTGGTTACCGGTGCGGCTGATACTGTTTCTGCCACGGGAGCTTTTACAGCAGTGGCAGGCGCTGCTTCCTGTTTGCCGTTGGCGGCAGCCTGTGCAGGTTGTGCGGGGGTAGACTGTGTGGCAGGTTTTGCGGCCGTTTCATCGATAGAGGCCAATACATCGCCGATCTTCAGGGTATCGCCTTCCTGTGCGCTTGTTTTGAGTACGCCTGCCTGTTCTGCATTGACCTCGAAAGTTGCTTTTTCACTTTCCAGTTCTGCGATCACTTCATCCCTTTCGACATAATCACCATTATTCTTCACCCATTTGAGCAAGGTTACTTCACTGATTGATTCACCAACTGTCGGAACTTTGATATCGATCATAATATGGCTCTTTATAAATTTATTGTGCTGCTGTTATTGAATTTTTATCCCTTCATTTATTACATCTTCATAAAATCCGGTTATTGACATCTTATTCCATCGTTGCCTATCCACAATCATAGGCGACACAGGCTCTGAATACTCCAGTTCAATATCATAGATGTTATCCGTAATATTTGTCTGCAACCTATCATCCATTATTGTATCCGTCAGCACCAATATATCCCAGTCACTATCCTTCCTGTTGTCTCCTCTCGCCCGGGAACCAAAAAGAATGACCTCTGCGTGCTCATCGACCGACAAGACCGCAAATTTTATTTTCTGTAAAAATTCTTTCTGGTCCATGATATCCTGTTTTAGATCGAGAACGCCGTGTCGATGATCTCGGCCTGCTCCTGTGCATGCACTTTGGCATAGCCGGTGGCAGTGGCCGCGCTTGGCTGCCTGCTGATCACTCCATAGTTGATGCTCTTGAGGTTCATTTGCAGGTAGCTGGCCGCACCCATATTGAGGGGCTCCTCCTGTACCCAGAACCAGGTGGCTTTATTGTATTTGGCATACAATGCTTCCAGTTGTTTCAGCGGAAGCGGGTATAATTGCTCAACGCGGATGATGGCCGTATCGGTACGGCCCTCTTTCTGCTGGCGTTCGGCCAGGTCGAAATAGATCTTACCGCTGCAGAACAACACTTTCTTCACGGAGGCCGCATCCTTAATGAAGCTATCGTCGATCACTTCTTTGAAACCACCTTGCAGGAAATCCTGTACGGCCGAATAGCTGCCCGGATGGCGCAGGTTGGCCTTGGGTGAGAAGTTGATCAATGGTTTACGGAATGCCCATGCCAGTTGCCTGCGCAGGGCATGGAAGAGATTGACCGAAGTAGTGATATTGGTGACCACCAGGTTCAGCTCGGCACACATCTGCAGGAACCTTTCCATGCGTGCGCTGCTATGTTCGGGTCCCTGCCCTTCATAGCCATGTGGCAATAGCATCACTACACCGTTCATCCTGTTCCATTTCTGCTCACCGGCGCCGATGAACTGGTCGATCATGGTCTGGGCGCCATTGCAGAAATCGCCGAACTGCGCTTCCCACAATACGAGACCGTTGGGATTGGCCATAGCATATCCATATTCAAATCCCAGAACAGCATATTCGCTCAATAAAGAATTATAGATCCTGAAATTCCCCTTTGCATCAGGGATCTCACTGAGACGGCTATACGCTTTGTCTGTATTCTCGTCGCGCAATACTGCATGGCGATGGGAGAAAGTACCTCTGCATACGTCCTGACCGCTCATGCGCACATCGTGCCCATCCAGGAGCAGGCTGCCATAGGCCAACAGTTCACCGGTGGCCCAGTCTACCTTTCCTTCTTCATTATATAACTTAACCTTATCCTGTAAGATCTTCTCTACTTTCTTGAGCGGTTTGAAATCCGACGGCCATTTCATCAGCGCGTCGAACACTTTTTTGAAATCTGCTTCACTGATAGCGGTGATGGGCGATTGATCAAAGTCTTCACTCGTTGCTTTCCGGAGGCTCTTCCACCACAGCTCAGGTTGCTGGTAGTGATAAGGCAGTGGGTGTTGTTTCACTTCATCCAGCCGCTCCTGCAGATCGCTCCAGAATTTTTTCTCCATTTCTTTCGCCATTTCCTTGGCATCGGCTTCCCCATTCTCCAGCAGGTAGTTCGTATAAACCTCACGCGGATTGGGGTGCTTATCGATCAGTGCATACAGATGGGGCTGGGTGAATTTGGGATCATCCCCTTCATTGTGACCATGCCTGCGGTAGCAAACCATATCGATGAACACATCCGAATTGAATTCCTGGCGGTAGCGGGTGGCGATCTCCACGCATTTCACCACGGCTTCTGCGTCGTCGCCATTCACGTGCATCACAGGCGCCTGGATCATGGCGGCGAGTGAAGTGCAATAATCGGAGCTGCGTGCATCATCGAAATCGGTGGTGAACCCGATCTGGTTATTGATCACGAAGTGGAGGGTACCGCCGGTATAGTAACCTTTCAGGTCACTCATCTGCGCTACTTCATATACAACACCCTGCCCGGCAACCGAGGCATCGCCGTGGATCAGGATGGGTAATATCTTATCGAAATCGCTGGCATAAAGCACATCGGCTTTGGCGCGGGCAAATCCTACTACCACCGGGTCAACAGCTTCGAGGTGAGAAGGATTGGGCATCAGTTTGAGGTGGACGGTCTTACCGGCCGGCGTTTCCACTTCACTGCCGTAACCCATGTGATATTTCACATCGCCGCTGCCCATCGTCTGATCGAGCTTGGCGGTGCCTTCGAACTCACTGAAGATCTGTTCGTATGTTTTGCCCATGATGTTAGCCAGCACATTGAGACGGCCACGGTGGGCCATACCGATCACCACTTCCTGCACCTCAAGGCCGGCAGCGATATTGATGATGGCATCGAGTGCTGCAATGGTGGTTTCACCACCTTCCAGTGAAAATCTTTTCTGGCCGATGTATTTGGTATGAAGGAACTTCTCGAACAGTACGCCCTGGTTCAGCTTTTCCAGGATGCGGCGTTTCTTTTCGATGGGGAAAGTCTGTTGTGTGAAATTCCTTTCCATCTCGTTGGTGAGCCAGTCGATCTTTTTCTGGTTGCTGATATACTTGAATTCGATACCGACATGGGCCGCATAGGTTTGCTGGAGATGAGCGAGGATATTGCGCAGGCTGGTAGTGCCGAGACCAATGAGGTTACCGGCCTGGAAATTTTTATCGAAGTCTTCTTCAGTGAAACCGAAAAAGGCGAGATCGAGGTTGGCGCCCCGGTCTTTGCGGGAGCGGATGGGGTTGGTCTTCGCGATCAGGTGGCCCTTGTTTCGGTAGCCGAGGATCAGGCGATAGGCGCTCACCTCCTTTTTCCAGTCGATCCCCGGGGTGGGTGCGATGGCGGCGGCCCCTGTTACGCCATTGCCACTGGCGCCGTACACAGCGGCCCTGCCTTCGGAAACGGCAAAATCGAAGCCTTCAAAAAACTTTTTCAGTTCCGGATCCACACTATTGGGGTCTTTCACAAATTCCTGGTAAAGGCTCTCAATAAAAGCGGGATGAGAGTTGGTGATATACGAAAAGTCCTTCATGAAGAAGCAATTGAATCAAAGTATTAGAAAATCGGGGTACAAATATAGCCACGATTCCCTGATTAACAGGAGATCATGTCATTTTATTGTATTTTGCCAATATCCAATAATCAGGCCGTTGATGAATGGCAGGTTTCCCATGCCATTTCAGCATGGAAAAGGAGGATTTTCGGGGAGTTTTTTGAAATCGGGGCATTATTTTTTGGAATATTACTGCCGCCCGCTTACCTTTGCCGTCCTAAATTTTGGAACGAAATGGCAAATCACAAGGCTACCAAAAAAGATGTGCGTCAGGCCGCTAAACGTCGTGAAAGAAATAAATACTACGGTAAAACCACCCGCAATGCGATCCGTGACCTGAAAGCATTGAAATCGGGCAAGGAAGCCGCCGAACAATTGCCTGATGTTGCCTCTTTGATCGATAAGCTGGCAAAAAAAGGTATTATCCATAAGAATAAGGCCGCTAACCTCAAGAGCAAGCTCACCAAGAAAGTCAATACCCTGGCAAAATAAGTTGTCCGGAACTATTTATAAACTATTAGTCCCGCTATGAAGCGGGACTTTTTTATTTCTTTATTCTTGCCACGAATTGTTCAGAAAATTCCCTGAAATATAGGCACCCGTTAACGAGTACCTGATAACGGAGCCGCCTGAAAAGCTCCGGACAATGTCTCTCTTCATATACTTTTTGCTGGCCGGCGCTTTTCTGCACCAGGAATTCTTTGGGTTTCACCTTGTACATCACATTGCCCACATTCCTGATATTTACTTTGTACTCCTTGTTGAAGGTTTCGATATCTGCCAGGATCAGTGCTTCCAGTTCATAAATATTCAACAGGAATATTCCTTTTTTCTGAACGATCACATTGAATTTATCGAACCATTCCCTCCGCTTCCTGAGTTTTTGCTCTTCGGAGGGCAACCCATCGAGGTCCCGGATGAATATGATCATGTCGACGGCATCGCCCGATAATTCCGCTTTCAAAGCCCTTATCGAGCTTTGGTTATCGAGCTGACATCCATTTTTCTTTCGGAGCAAGGTTTTAAATCGAATCTGTTCTTTGAATTGCAGCTCTAATAAATTCCGGATGGCTAATGTGTCGTTGGTGTCTTCGCCAACTAACCCTATTATTTTCATTCTTCAATTTCTAAATCTGAATGTAACCAATAATCGCTCAGGCTTCCTACTTCAGTGATGTATTCAATAGCTTTTTCCCTTTGTTCTGCTGACAGATGCGCCATTTTCGTCCCTTCCTCTGTCATCTTCGCAATGATGATCTCGTCGAGATTTTCAGGCTTCAGGACATCCAGCGATATAGGGGAATGGGTAGAAATGATGATCTGTCTTTTCCGGCTGAACTCTCTCAAGAAGTAGAGCAATTTATAGACCTGGTCCGGATGGATGCCTACTTCCGGCTCTTCGATCAGGATGATCTGGCCATCGCTGAACACGGTTTCCGTAATGATATGGAACAGCCTTTTAGTACCATCCGTCATGTATGGCCAGGGGACCCACCGGCCATCGACCTTGAATTCCACCATGATATTACCCAGCACTTTTCCATAATCGATCTGATAGGTGCTGATATGCTCATTCAAACGGATGTCTTCGATGGGGGAATAATGTTTCAGGATATCTACATATTCATATTTCTGTTTCCGCTCTTCGAACCAGTCAAGAATGGCCTTTTTATCAACCAGCTTTTTTTTGCTGCCGGGGACCTGCGATGCTCTTACCAGTTTGTCCAGTTGATTGCCAAATAAAGCTGAAGGAAGAACAGCAGGAACAGCATTGTCGTAGCCGGAATAATCTTCTTCCAGCAAATAATTGTCCGGATTCTCGATGAAGAGATCACCCGGTCCGGATACATATTTGAGATGGTCGGGAATCCTGAACCTGACAAAGCTCACTGCCAGGCCCGTACCCAACTTCAGCATTTCCAGACCTAACTGATTGCTTTTATCGTTCCTGGACTTGCTCTTACTAAGGGGTGATGATTCAACGTTCCTGAATACAGCTTTCCCGTTCTCGAATTTCGAAACACGCACTACCCTTTCATCGAGATCGAACTTCCCCGGACCTGGCCCTGCTTTTGCCCGGTACTCCGAGCTGATCCTGAACATCGAATCCTCCCGCTTATTCTTCAATGCGATATCAAAAGTATAACTATACCTGCCCGGCAATGTGAGCCGGGGATTCAGCATTCGCAGATAGTTCCAGTGAATGCCACGGGCGATCTGGCCATACAGGAATTTCAAGAAATTCGACTTCCCGGCACCGTTCTTTCCGATAATAATGTTAAGGCCATTATTTAATCTGATATCCAGGTCTATTAAAGACCGATAATTTCGTACTTTAACATTACTGATAAATATTTTTGTATCTAACATATATGCACACATGATATTAAAATTAAAACTAATAATAATTTTTCAATTCATCCAAATATTTTTTACAATGGCCCAGCCCGTTCCCACAATATACGAACAAAGCAAAGGCGCCAAAACACCTGCCTATGCAGAGATCATCGACTGGTGGACCAAAATGCATAAACGTTATCCGCAGATCGGCATGCGCACCATGGGGCCCACCGATGCAGGCTATCCACTTCACCTCATTACCCTGTCCAATGATAAGGACAGTGACTTCAACAGCCTCCGCAAAAAGAACAAGCGGATCATTCTCATCAATAATGGCATCCACCCCGGTGAGCCGGATGGTATCGACGCCACGATGCTGCTGGTACGGGATTTCGTTACCCATAAAAAACAACTGCCCGATAATATCGCCCTCGCCATCATCCCCGTTTATAATATCGGCGGCTGCCTCAACCGCAGCCCTTATTACCGGGTAGACCAGAATGGCCCTGATTCATTTGGTTCACGCGGCAATTCACAGAACCTCGACCTGAACCGCGATTTCATCAAATGCGATTCCAGGGAGGCACGATCCTTTGCAGAAATATTCCATCTCTGCGACCCCGACGTGTTCGTCGACAATCACGTGAGCAACGGGGCCGATTACCAGCATATCATGACCCTTCTCACTTCCCAGCATAATAAACTGGGCGGCGCCATGGGCGAATACCTGCACCAGCAATTCGAACCCGGCATTTACGCTCTCATGAAACAAAAAGGGTTCGACCTGGTGCCCTATGTCGACTTTGCCGGTAAAACACCCGAAGCAGGTATGATCGCTTATTTCGATAGCCCCCGCTACAGCAGCGGTTATGCCTCCCTGTGGCATACATTTGCATTCGTTCCTGAAACCCACATGCTCAAATCATATCCGCAGCGTGTTGAATCTACCTATGCGCTCATGGAATGCTTTATCGGGTATACTGCCGCCAATAGTGCCGCTATCAAAAAACTGAGACAGGCCACCAAACAATCGGTGAAAACACAAGCCGAGTTCCCGGTAAGTTGGGAGCTCGACAGAGGCCATTCCACCGAGATCACCTTCAGGGGTTTTGAAGCAGGTGAAAAGCCCAGCAGCGTTTCCGGCCTGCCCAGGCTCTGGTACGACAGGAGCAAGCCCTTTGAGAAACCAATCAAATATTTCAATACCTACGCACCCAAAACCATTGTTCAAAAACCAGTGGCCTATATCATTCCGCAAGGTTGGTGGAAAGTGATAGAATTGCTCAAAGCAAACCAGGTAACGATGAAACCGCTCACCAAAGACACCACCATCGAAGTGGAAGTACTACGTATCGAAGATTATAAAACAACGCCACGACCCTATGAGGCCCACCACCTGAACAGCGATGTAAAAGTCAGCAGCGGCAGGCAGGCCGTACCATTCAGGAAAGGTGATTGGTATATCCCGCTCAATCAAGAAGCCAACCGCTTCCTCATCGAAGTGCTGGAACCACAGGCTCCCGATTCCTATTTCGCCTGGAATTTTTTCGATGCCATTCTCATCCAGAAAGAAGGGTTCAGCGGTTATGCCTTTGAAGATATTGCCGCAGACTACCTTCAAAAGCACCCCGACCTGAAAAAGAAACTGGAAGATAAAAAGGCTGCCGATACCGCTTTTGCCAAAAATGCCTACGCACAACTGGATTTCGTTTACAGGCATTCCCCCTATTACGAGCCTGCACATTTGAGGTATCCGGTTTACCGGGTGCTCAAATAGCCTCCAGGGTCGCCGGATATTTCGCGCAACCGGAAGTTCGATCCGGTGCTGGAATATACTGTTCCACTCTGCTGATAAGCGCAGATTAAATTTCCTTTAAACTGGTCCTGGCATGATCATATAAGGTTAATTTTGTATCCGCTTGTCGCTTGTCATGTATGATCAAAAACCTACTCACTACAGGGTTGGGCATGTTATTCCTGTGTAGCGCTTTGCCGCAGAATAAAATGTCGCAGACCCTTCCGGATGCCGTGCTGATGCCTTTTTCAGCCAATCCTCCCGCCAGTGCGGGATCTTCCATTCATATTGGGAATGATCTGCTGAGCGCCGGTAACAAGGTGGTCGGACTGAACGAGTCCGGTGATACGCTGTTCCTGGGCTCGGTCAGGGGTCACCGGTTGCATGGTACCTGGAAAAGCTGGTACCAGGGAGCATGGTATCTCGATTCTGGCCGGTTGGAGCATTCCATTCCCGACGGGGTTTGGAAGAGTTGGTACCCGAACGGTCAGTTACGCTCTATCCGCACTTATGATGCTTTCAAACTGGGGATGATAAAAAATGAATTGCGCAGACGGCATGCGAAGAACACGATGTATGTGATCACCGATCTTGCCAAAAATGATCCGGCAGCGGCATACCGTCTGCTAACGCCCGCTTATTCATTCAACAATGCCGGCCCCGAGCAACATGCACCGGTGATCACGTCCCTGAAAGACAGGGCTGATTACAATGCAACAGGCAACCACAGTGCATACCTTCCTCCTTTCTCGGAATGCCTTCATCATGGATTGTATATGAATTTTTATCCCGATGGCGCCACAAAAGATTCGGGCTATTACAAGAATGGCGTACGCGACGGAATATGGGAAGAATGGATCGATGACGGCGCCATTCGCTCAAGCGGTGTTTATAAAAGAGGCGTCAGGCGCAATGAATGGAGGTATTTCAGCCGGGATGGGAAATTATTATACCTTCTGCTGTACAACCAGCAAGGCAAGGTGAAAGACAGGATACAACTACGTTAGCGCAGGTTCTGTCGTTTCGCCAGCCTGTAACCGATGAACAGGCAACTGGCCACGATACTGATGCTCAGGTATCCCACCCAATTATAATGCTGGATCTTTCCTGATTTATCTTCCGTAATGATCAACCCGCCGATCACCGATGCCAGCCCGGTGAACAATTGCTGGAATGACGAGTTGAAGCTCATGAACCTTCCCCTGCTTTCCGGTTTCACCACTGTGGAGATCATGGCCTGCGCCGGGATATTGCGGCCGGTCGAGAACATGAACCAGAAACCGAATAGGCTCAATACTGCGAGGAATGGAATAGACGGCATATCCGTAATAAGAAAGATTGGCAGCAGTGATAAGGTAAGGCAGATCGTGAATACCCTGAACTTCCCATATTTATCCGCCAGTCTGCCGATAAAAAAAGAGGAGAAGAAAGCGAAGCTACCGCCCACCACGTAGATCAGGGGCGTTTGCTTTTTAGACCATCCTACATTGAACTCCATATAGGGATTGATGAATGGTATCACCATGAAATGCCCCAGCATCAATACTCCAGACAACATCAACGCCATCACCTGGCTTTTGTCGCGCGCTATATCGCCAAATACCTGTAAGATATTATTAACACCGGTTGTGGTGGTTTCTGCGCTTTCTATATGACCGCGAACAGGAGGCAGATAGCGGATAATGAGCGGAATGATCACAACACCGAGTATCCCGATAAAGATAAAGGGCGCATGCCAACTGATCATATTAGCCAGGTAAAGACTGAAAGGCACACCGAAGATCGATGCCAGGGAGAAAGCCATGAAAATGCTACTCATGGCACGCCCCCTTTTTTCATACGGGAACACATCGGCAATGATCGACATTACCTGGGCAGCGATCAGTCCGCCGAACATTCCGGTGAGTACCCGCGATGCCATCAGGAAATACTGATCGGGTGCAATACCGCAAAAAACAGTACCTACCAGGAATCCCGTATAGGCTATCAGCAATACTTTCTTGCGATCGAACCTGTCTACATAAAAAGCGGTAACGATGCCGGAGAAAAATGCTGTAACGGGATAGGCAGCTACCAGCCAACTGAAAAACCGGGGGCTGATATGAAAATGAGGCATCAGGTAATTACCCAATGGCATCATGATCATAAAATCGAGGATATAGGTGAAATTCAAACTGGCTAAAATAACCAGGACCATCCTTTCTTTCCAACTCATAAATTCATCTTTTGGGTTGTCTTGGCAAACGGACCGCTATGATGCTTGCGTAGTGCGGGATTCAAAAATATGGGCGTACTACATTTTCAACATGGGAATTGTTGAGAAAGCGGCAACAAATCTCCGAAAAAATTTCTAATCAAAAGATGAATTATGGATGAAAGGCTTAAACCGTTGCGTGACCTTTTGGCTGATAATTGCCCGGTATTCTTCCGAAAGACCGTACCAGCCTGTTCCATGAATTGATTTGGACCACTGCCATGGTGATGTAGCCGATCTCCGTTTTCGTGAAGTATTTCGACAGCTCATCATGGATATGATCACTATGCTCATCGGCCGGCATTTTGGTGAGCAGTTCTGCAAAGGCCAGCACAGCCTGCTCTTTAGGCGTATAATAAGGTGTTTCACGCCAGGCCGAAAGGGAATATAACCGCTGCGGCGTTTCCCCTTCGAAGACAGCATCCTTGAAATGCATATCGAGACAATAAGCACAACTATTGATTTGCGATACCCTGAACTTGATCAGGTATAGTATGACCGGGTCGATACCTGATCTATCCACAAAACTCTGCGCCTGCGACATGAGCTGGTATAGTCCTGCAGGGGCCTCACTGAATTGTATTCTTTCCATAGCTTAAAATTGTTTGTTTCAGTAAAAACAAACCGGCCAATGGAAACGTGACAGGTTTCAGGATTTTTTTTGCAGTGCCCTGAGCTTATCGGGGTTACGGATGAAAAAGACATTCTCCAGGATGCCCTCCCGGATAACAAAAATCTGGCAGGTGACCAGCATGCCATCATCATCATAATAGAAGAGAGCAGGTTCATGATTGATCCTGGCCTGCTCTACGCGCACATTCTTATAATATTTATTGCCCAGTCCCAGGAGTAACGCCATAACAGATTTTTTACCGGCAACCGGATTGATGAAGGCCACTGCCTTGCCACCACCATCGGAGATCACCACTACTTCATCGTGCAACATTTTCTCCAGTTGATGAGTATCTCCTTTCCGGATCACATCGAGGTATTTGTCGAGATAGCCGGGAGGCGGCACACTGTCTGTTTCCGGCGCAGGCTCACGCAACTGGCTTTTGGCGCGGCTCAGCAGCTTGCGCGAATTCTCCACGCTGATACCAAGCACTTCCGCGATCTCTTCATGATCATAATCGAATGCTTCTTTCAGGATGAATACAGCCCTTTGTTTGGCATTGAGCTTTTCCAGCAACACCATCAATGAATACGACAGCACTTCCTTCCTGTTGAGGAGGGTATCTGCTGATTCAGTAGCTACCGGTTCAGGCAGCCACTCGCCCGGATAGGAATCGATCAGTTTCTTCTGGCGGTTCTTCTGATTGATGGCGAGATTGATGACCATGCGAACCAGGTATGCTTTCTTATTGTCGATCTTACTGCTATCGACATCCATGAATTTCAGAAAAGCATCCTGAACGATATCCTGTGCATCTTCAAATGAACCCAGTATATTATAAGCATAGGTGATCAGTAAAGGTCTCAGCGCATCCATATACGTACGAAAATCGAATTAATTGATAAAGATAGAACAGTCGTCTGGTTAAAAAGTTGGCAGTTGGCAATTTGCAGTTGGCAGTTTGAGCCTAAGTGAGTATATTTTTCACGCACTAATGCAACCAAAGGTTCTAACTGCAAATTGCCAACTGCCAACCTGCTCACTGCACCACCCTGATCACGCCGGCTCCATGGTAAGAATGGTATTCACCATTATACATGGCATCTGCGCTCACAGGGCCCATCTGGTAAATACCGGGCGATACGGCACGCACTGCATAATAATATACCTGTTTATTGTTATAGAGGTCCACGAACAGGTTGATGCGGTCATCCCGCACGTCCAGCGCCGTGGGTGTGGAGGCGTCCTTGATCCAGTCCATTCCAGGGATCTCTTTGGTACGCGGGTTCTCGATCTCGAATCCTGCGGGCAGCAGATCGCTCACGGCCACGTTCTCCACCGAGCCGCTGTACATTTTTTCTACCGTAATCTGTACGATCACCATGTCGTTCTGTTTGAATGTATTGCCGGTAACGGCCCTGCCATAGCGGTCGAAGAACTTCCGGCGTACGCGGATATAACTGTCTTCCTCCTTGTAACTTCCACTGGCGCTGATCCCTTCGCTCTGCCAGAAATAATACAATTGCCCTTCCCCTTTGGTGCTGATCTCTACATTGGCGCCTCCCAACTGTTTGGCCGTAAGCCTGACGGTATTCTCGGCAGCCTTGCCAACTGTTTTACCATTTACTTTGATTTCCGCATTCACGGTTGATTTGTTGGCAGCCCTTGCGATCTTGCCCAAAGCCAGGAAGCTGAATGAACATTCCTGCGTGGTATACCAGGAACGTTGCTTCAGTTTCTCGGCCACATGCTTTGCCATCACCGGTATCTGGGGATTGTTGGGGTCTACGTCTATCAATGCATTCAGGGCGATCGCCTCATCCCGGATATCAGAATAGAAGCTACCGCCTGTTTGCGCCACGGATACTTCTCCGGAGAATGATCCGGGCAGCAGCTCCCTGAATTTTGTTTTATCACCGGCAATCGCGAAAGCCACGCTCAATAAATATTTCGCATCGAGGCTCAGCAGTTGCGGGTTCGCTTTGTAGTAGTTCATCGCCGGCACATTGGGCTTGCCGGCCAGCGCCAGCACATACAGGCTGTACGCCACTTCCTTCGGTGCGATCTTCTTCTGCTCCTTCTGGTTATAATAGTACAGGATGGTCTCCTTGTTCTTCAGTTTATTGTTGATGTAACCCAGCACTCCGTTGAGCACGTTCTTGTTCACATCAAAACCTGCCTTCTGCGCTTCCACGAGGAAATGGGCGGCATACACGCTGGTCCACCAGTTCTCAGTTCCTTCTCCATCCCAGAGCGTGATGGAGCCGGTATATAGTTGCCGTAGTTTGATCTTGCGGATGGCTTCGAGCACGTTCCAGTTGGCCGAACTGCGGGCATCTTTCTGCAGTTGCATCTGCTCGGCCAGATCACCATAATATAATTGCGGAAAGGCGGTGGACACGGTTTGTTCCGTACAACCATAGGGATAGCCTACGAGATAACGCAATTGCTTGCCCAGTTCCAGGGCCGGACTGCGACTGACCACCAACTGGTAATCGGTACTGCCGGGCAGGAAATCATTGGTGGGAATGGTGAGTTGTTGACCGTTGCCGCCGGTGATCACGCCACTGCCTGTTACCACCTGAAGGGGTGAAGCAGGGCGAACGCTGATCTCCGTTTCATCGCTGAATTTTTCTCCCAATCCCTGTACATCCACCGTCAGTTTTCCGGTATTGACGGATGGAGCAGCTACTACTTGGAACACTGCCCTATTCTCACTGTTAGCAGTAAGCGAAACAGATTGTTTGTTGCTGCCCACTACCTGCAAGGGGCCGCTCACATTCAAAGTAGCTGTGGCAGAACCGGTTTTATCGGTAGTATTGGTGATGATCACCGGGACCGTCACCGTATCTTTCGGGCTCAGGAACCTGGGGAGTGCTGTGCTCAATACCAGTGGATCTGCTACCGTGATGGCAGATTCCCTGCTTCCGAATTTTTCGTCTTTATACGCAACAGCCATAAGCCTCACTTCACCGCTGAATTGCGGGATATCGAACTCGAAGCTGGCCTCACCACTGCCATTGGCCTGTGCGATGCCACTCCAGTACGAAACGATCCTGATCCTTTTGGCCGGCATAGGATTGGTGCGCTTGGCCATGTCGAGCTCTCCGTCACCACCGGTACTGCTCAAACGGGCACGAAGCTCAGGGAATAATAAAGGATAGAGATCGTAGCCATTCACTTCGAGCGCCTTGGTGGCATAGAAAAAATTGTAGGGGTCCGGTGTTTTGAAATCGCTTACCTGCAGCACGCCATTGTCTACCGCTGCCAACGTTACGTAACTATTGGGAGCGGCTTTCACTTTCACGGTTTGATGTGTGCGGGAGCGTACCGATTTCTGCGCTATGATCTCCACCGGGATCTTACGGCTTTCTTCCTCCACTTTGATGCTTTGGAACCCATGCGCCACAGTGAGCGGCATATCGCTCATTTCATGCGGCTTGATGAGCGTGGCCGTTACGTACACATTCGGTAAGTGTTCAGGCGTAAGCTTCAGGTCGAGCGATGCAGTACGCTTATCGACGTTCACATATTGATAAGAGATCACTTTGTCGGTTTCCATGGTCACCAGCATCCGTCCGCTGAAAGGTGTTTTGAAGAGCACACGGGCGCTTTCTCCTGCGAGGTAGGAAGTTTTATCGAGACTGATATCGATATTCCCTTCCGTATTCACTTCAAAGGAATTGTTATCCCCACCCCAGAACCCGTAACTGTAGAACGACTTGCTCACGTAGGAGGAGGCACCGGAGATGGATATACGCAATTCATATTCACCAGGAGAACGGGGAACATAGGCAAATTTGGTTTGGTCGCCGGAGATGCTTACGGTCTGCTCGGCCACTACCTTATCGTCTTTTTGAGATTCATAACGGAAATAGCTGCCGTCTTTGGTGAGCACGGTGCGGTATTCATGTTTGATCACTTTCACAAGCGCTTTGGCCCCCACCACATTTTCATTTTTATCCAGCGCGATCAGCGGGAAGTGCACCGCCTGGTTGAGCGGATAATACCAATAACCATCTGAACCCACTCCAAAGAAAACATTCTGCGTGTAGATATCTGCCGACGTGCTTCTGCTCACCGGCCTGCCGGTTTCATCGAAGACGGTGGCATAGAAAGTGGCCTGCAATAAACCTACATTACTGAACATATCGGGAACCGAATAGACCACTTTGGCATTGCCTTCATTATCGGTGCTGCCTTCCTTCACTACTTTGTCGAGCGAGAGCCCCTGGTTCTGGATCCCGAAATCGAACTGGTTGAATTTTTTCGGGCTGAAATAGCGGGGCTTCACCTGTATTTCCGCTTCATAATTGCGGTTGGCGGCTGGCGGGCCGAAGAAATTCATGGCATTGATGGTAAGACTGGTCGATTGTCCAGGTGTCAGTGAAGGTTTGTCGAGCTTTGCGCTCACCTTGATCCTGTCGGGCACGAATTCTTCGATATTGAAATTCCTGCTGCCGAGCAGCACGTCGTTCGATGTGTACACTTCCAGCACATAGTTGCCGGTGATGGCAGATGTGGCAATGTCCACATCCCCTGCCAGTGAACCCTGCGCATTCAATGACTTGCGGAAATTCTTCAGCTCCTTGCCATTGGGCAGGAGGAATTTCAGTTTTACCGGCAACTCACCGGGTGATTTCCACTGGCGGTCGCGGATGATAACGGAGAAATTCACTTTTTCGCCCGGCCGGTAAATATCGCGTTCTGCATATATAAAGGCGTCGAGACCTGTGCTGTTGCTACGTTTGCCGCCCACTTCAAACCTGCTCGTATTGACCCTGGTGGTATTGAAGGGCAGGTAATTGAAATCGTCGGCTGTTTTCGCTACGATCATAGCCGGCCTGAACCCGGCAAAATCTTTCCGCGAAAGCGCCAGCTCTGCTACTCCTTCGGCATTGGTAGTACCCATGCCCAGCACTTGGTTGTTATTGCCGTAAGCCACTATGTTCACGCCATTCACTGCTTCAGCCGTTTTGATCGAATTGGTGAAGACCAGTATTTTATCTTTTCCTTCCCTGGTGATCAGTCCAAGGTCAGATTTAGAAATGAAGCGGCTATCGCTCACCCAGTAGTCGGTAGCAGAACGCATCTTGATATGATAGATACCTTTAAAATCCGGCAGACGGTCTTCCGCATTGAAGGTGAACAGCCGGCTGTTGCCGTATTTAGGCAATGATCTTGTTTCGATCTCCTTTTCATAGATCACATCTCCCATGGAAAGATCGCCACCTTCCGAATAGTCTTCATTATAATAACCTTCTTCATCGGAGCCCCGGCGGGAATCCCGGGGATAGTAGCCATAGCGTTGCGCCGCCAGGATATTGCTTTCATATATCTTGGAAATGATCACTTTTACTTTGGGGACATTGGTGATCCGTACTTCGATATTCTGCGCTCCCTTGCCCGACAGGTAAACTGCCTTGCTGTTGGCGAAGCTCAGGGAAGGGGCCAGTTCACCGAACGCTACATTATTGGTCGATTGTTCTCGCAGCACACCTCCGATCCTGCCGCGCAATCCTTTGGAGAGTGTAAGGGTATAGGTCTTGTCTACATCGAACTGTTCACTGGTAAGCAGGAAGCCATCATCCGTTTGTTCAACCGAAAACTTTACGGCCGGACTGAATTTGATAAAGGAACTGATATTGTCCATGTTCACCTGCTGGCTGGTGCGAACGTACACGGTGCCGGAAGCACCGTCATGTTCGGCATGAACGTCATTGATCGATAGATTGAAAGGGGAAGGGATCACCAGCCTGTTCTCGATAGGGTCTTTGGTGCCGTTCGTACCGCCTTCGGGCAGCAGGCCCTTGTCGAGCGTTGCTTTGGCGTCCAGGTCTTTGTCTTCCGATTTCAATCCCTGAATACGCAGGGATATTTTATTATCGTTCGAAAGCGTGAGAACGCTGAAGCTGGCTGGTTGTCCGCCGATTTCCAGTTTCAGTTTGTCCTTGATGGTATTCGGGTTCACTGCATAATTGAAATACAGGTCTACCTGCGGAATTGCGGTACTGGAACGTTCATCGGGCAGGGTCCAGGTCACATTGGTATTTTCCAGGTGCAGGAGGGGTGTGGAGAAACTGATAGCGGCTTTGCCGATGCTGCCGAACTTGCTATACTGAAGGAGATCCGTTTTGAGAGTACCTTTGAAGCTGGTGGCCGGCGGCAATGGCTGGGCAGGAGAAAATACAAGCTGGTCCGGCTGTTCCCACCGGAAGCGGCCACGGATTTTTGGTTCAAAGGAAATATATTCGGTAGAATCCCATTGGTTCAATAAAGAATCAGCCACGAGGGGTTTATCGAACCTGAACACCAGGTTACCGAGTGTCTGAACTTCTTCTTTGGCATTGGTGTATTCGAGGTTAACGACACGCCTGTTACAGGCAGGTAAAAAAATAACAACCATCAGGGTTGTTAGTGCTAACAGTTGGTTACGCATATAGGGTGGTTTGAAAGCTGGATAGGAATGGCATATTCCTGTTAATATACAAAAAGGAATTCAAAAATATGGTTTTGTTCATTCGTGAAGAAAGACAACAGTAAATTTTAATGAGAAGCTAAGGGGGAATGCTTGACGCGGGCATAAGGAGAATTTCGCATGAAAGATACATAACGGTAAATGCCATTTGCAAATCCGCCGAGATAAGTATTTGTTAATTCAATACAACGATTGAAATAGTGATCACGTCTAAAACGATATATTGCATCTGAAAGCAATAGCAACCGTGTCAACATTACGAATCAACCGCAGGAAACTGCTGAAATGGCTACGCCGGCTGGGCATTGGCGTACTCTCCCTGTTCCTGTTCTTTATATTGCTCAACTGGATCTTCCCCTTACCGGATAAAATCGAATACTCCACCATCATCACCGATAGCAAGGGTGATGTGATCCATGCTTACCTCACGAAAGATGAAAAATGGCGGATGAAAACAGAGCTGGATGAAATATCTCCCCTGCTGCGAAAAACGATCGTTGAAAAGGAAGACAAGTACTTTTACTATCATCCCGGCGTCAATGCCCTTGCTGTTGGCAGGGCAATGGTCAAAAATATATTCCGGTGGAAACGCACTTCAGGTGCTTCCACCATTACGATGCAGGTGGCCCGCGCGCTGGAGCCGAAAAGGAGGACCTGGTACAACAAGATCATCGAAATGTTCCGGGCAGTCCAGTTGGAATGGAAGTATAGCAAGGACGAGATCCTTCAGTTGTACCTCAACCTCGTTCCCTATGGCGGGAATATCGAAGGGGTGAAATCCGCTTCCACCCTTTACTTCAACAAAAGCCCCGATCACCTCTCGCTGGCCGAGATCACGGCTCTTTCCATAATACCCAACCGCCCCAGTTCCCTGGTGATGGGAAAGAACAATGATCTGATCATGCAGGAACGCAATCGCTGGCTGCGGAAATTTGCCGCCGAAAAAGTGTTCACCGAAAAAGAGATCCGGGATGCGCTGAGCGAACCTTTGACAGCTACGCGGGGGTCTGTGCCCAGGCTGGCGCCGCACCTGGCCTATAAGCTGAAAAAGCAGGGAGGCGATATCATCCACACCAATATCGAACTGAATACCCAGATGAAGCTGGAAAAGCTGGTAGCCGACTACAGTAGAATACTCACCCTGAAGAACATACGAAATGCCGCCGTCATCGTCATTGACAATCATACCCATAAAGTGATCAGCTATATCGGTTCGGCCAATTTCTATGATACGCTCGACGGCGGACAGGTGAATGGCGCCCAGGCTATCCGCCAGCCGGGAAGCACTCTAAAGCCCCTGCTCTATGGTATGTGTATCGATGAGGGATTGATGACGCCCAAAGCCGTGATCACGGATGTGGCCATCAACTATGCAGGTTACGCGCCTGAAAACTATGATAAGCAATTCAATGGTTATGTGACCATGGAATATGCACTGGAACATTCCCTGAATATCCCTGCCGTGAAAGGGTTGAAATTATTGGGGAAAGACAAATTCATACAGAAACTCGCCTCCTGCAATTTTCAGCAGGTGAAGAAAGACCAGAAGAAACTGGGCCTCTCCCTGATCCTGGGAGGATGCGGCGCCAACCTCGAAGAACTGACCGGGCTGTACAGTTGCTTTGCCAATGATGGTAAATATTTCAGGCCGCAATATACAAGGGTAGATAGCAGTGGGGTGTCCAAACCCTCCGGCAGTGCAGGTTTTACGGTATTAAGTCCTGCAGCCACTTTCATGATCAATGATATCCTGTCGAAGGTGAACAGGCCCGATTTCCCCCTGAACTGGCAAAGCACGGAGCACATGCCCAGGATCGCCTGGAAAACAGGCACCTCCTATGGCCGGCGCGATGCCTGGAGTATCGGGTACAACAAAAATTATACGGTAGGCGTATGGGTAGGTAATTTTTCCGCACTGGGCATTCCGGAACTGAGCGGCGCCAATGTAGCCACTCCCCTGTTGTTCCGCGTTTTCAACACCATCGATTACGACAGCGACCAGGAATGGTTCACACAGCCAAAAGAATGTGAAGTACGTATGGTTTGCTCTGAAACGGGTTTACTACCGGCAGACCATTGTGAAAATACCGTAACGGATTATTTCATCCCGCTCATCTCTTCCATGCAGGTTTGCAATAACCGGGAAGAAATCGCCGTATCGCCCGATGAAAAGATCTCTTATTGCAGGTTATGTATGCCCAATGCGGGTTACAAGAAGAAATGGTATACCATCGTATCTCCTGAAATGCAACAATACTATGAAGAACATCATATCGTATATGCAAAGATCCCTCCGCACAACAGTAATTGCGAAAGGGTCTTTACGGCAGGAGCGCCTGCCATCACCTTTCCGAAGAACGGCGCGGAATATTTGATCAGCAAAAAGAACCCTGAACCGCTGCAGCTCACCTGCCATGCAGGCAATGATGTGAGCAAGGTGTACTGGTACATCAATAACCGTTTCTATAAAGCTGCCGAGGCCAGGACAAAGCAATTCTTCATCCCCGAAGAAGGGCCTGTAAAGATCTCCTGTACCGATGATAAAGGCAGGAACCGCGATATCTGGATCAGGGTGAAGTATGTCAATCTCTGATCAATCCACTTTTTTCACACCACCACCGCCGGCAATATTGCTGTTCACCTGCGCATTGCCCTTGTAACGCACATCCCCACTACCGGCTACACGTACATCGAGTTTCACGCTGGCATATACTTCTGCGTTGCCGCTGCCGGAGATCTTGATGGTGGTCTCCTCGGTTTTCAGGTCCATGGCCCTGATATTACCGCTGCCACTGATCTCTCCCCTGAATTTTTTTGCCTGTCCCTTGAGGTCGGCATCCCCGCTGCCGGTAATCGATGTCTCGATCTCAGGAGCATCCAATTCCAGTTTGATATTGGCGCTGCCGCTGACCCCCACATCGATACGGGAAGAATCGGTGATAAGGCCCTGCCCCACAATATTACCTGAACCGGAAGAATGGATCACCCTGAAATTAGGAGCTGTAACATAGATTTTCACTGGGCGTCTGTTACGAAGCCAAATACCGTCTTTGGTACCGATCCGCAGGATATCGCCATCGAGGTAAGTCTCGATATAAGGAAGGATATTTTCTTCTGCCTCGATCTTAACCGCATTGGGGCCGGGTGAAACATAAAGATCATAAGAGCCTGAAGTGCGTACTCCGGAGAAATTACCCACCGACCTGGGCTCGGTCACCACATTCCCATTCCCTTTGATGCGTTTGCCGCCGATAAAATTACAGGAGGCCAGCACCACAACGACTGACACAAGCAGTAATAATGATTTTTTCATGTGTGTTAGGTTTAACGATCCAAAGATGATAAAATATTCTGGTTCCCGGTCATTTGACCTATTTTCTTACCTTCGCAACACCATGACGGAAAAGATTCTAATCCTCGATTTCGGCAGTCAGTATACCCAGTTGATTGCCAGGGCCGTCCGGGAGGCCAATGTTTATTGCGAAATAGTTCCTTACCACCACAAGATTGTTTTCGATCCTTCCCTGAGGGGTATCATTCTTTCGGGCTCTCCATTTTCTGTAAATGACAGCAATGCGCCCGAAGTCGACATCGCCCAGATGCACCAGCATCTGCCGGTACTGGGCGTTTGCTATGGCGCTCAGTTGACGGCCAAACAGTTTGGCGGACAGGTAGCCAAAAGCAACAAGCGTGAATATGGCCGGGCACTGATGCTGAAGAGGGCCGAAGACGTATTACTGAAAGATGTAATGGAATCATCGCAGGTATGGATGAGCCATAGCGATTCCGTGTTGGAGATCCCGCCGGGCTTCGAGATCCTGGCCTCTACAGAAAGCATTCCTTATGCCGCTTTCAAAAAGAACGGGAACAGCCTTCCTCTGTATGGCGTACAGTTCCACCCCGAAGTATATCATTCCATAGAAGGAAAAAAAATAATCAAAAATTTCCTCGTCAATATCTGCGGTTGCAAACAGGACTGGACACCTGCGCATTTCATTACCGATACGGTAGATGCGCTCAGGAAACGGATCGGCGACCGTAAAGTGATCATGGCCCTCAGCGGCGGTGTGGATTCAACAGTAGCCGCCACCCTCATCCACCGTGCCATCGGCGATCGGCTCTCCGGCATCTTCGTGGATAACGGGGTGCTCCGTAAAAATGAATTTCAACAGGTGCTCGATACCTACCATACCATCGGGCTGAATGTAAAAGGCGTCGACGCCAAAGAATTATTCTATGGCGAACTGAAAGGCAAAACAGATCCCGAGGCCAAACGCAAAACGATCGGAAAATTATTCATCGACGTATTCCAGGAAGAGGCCAAAAAAGTAGAAGGCATCGGATTGCTCGGCCAGGGTACCATTTATCCCGATGTGATCGAAAGTGTATCGGTACATGGGCCTTCGGTCACCATCAAATCGCACCACAACGTAGGCGGCCTGCCAGATATCATGCACCTCGAATTGGTGGAGCCGCTTCGATTCTTATTCAAGGATGAAGTGAGGCGCGTAGGTCATGAACTGGGTATTCCCGCCGACCTGCTCAACCGTCACCCCTTCCCGGGCCCGGGCCTGGCAATCCGCATCCTGGGCGAGATCACACCCGAAAAAGTACAATTGCTGCAGGAAGCAGACCATCGCTATATCCAGGGACTGAAAGAACATCGTTTGTACGACCAGGTATGGCAGGCAGGCGCTATCCTGCTGCCGGTGAAAAGTGTGGGCGTGATGGGCGATGAAAGGACCTATGAATTCACGGTAGCGCTCAGGGCAGTAACTTCCGTAGACGGCATGACAGCCGACTGGGCACATCTTCCTTACGAATTTCTGGCATATATTTCGACGGATATCATCAACAACGTACGTGGGATCAACCGGGTAGTGTATGACATCAGCAGCAAACCGCCGGCAACGATCGAGTGGGAATAGCCAGGAGATAAAAGAGAAGAAGGGGAAAGGAGAATACGGTAGATTGTTGGTGAACGGAACAATGCGGAGAAGATGGAATGCGTTGAAAAGAAAAACGGTAAATAGTCGTCATGAAAAAGAATGGAAAAATTGCACTACTGGCAGTATGGGCCCTTTTGCAGGCGGCCGTTTCTTTTTCCCAGCAGGATTCGCTGAACAGGCGCCACCAGGTGGCCGTCTTCGCCCCACTCTATCTCGATTCCGCGTTCGATGCTTCCGGGGCCTACCGGTATGCAAAGACATTCCCGAAATTCATCAACCCCGGACTGGAGTTCTGGGAAGGCGCTCAACTGGCCATCGATTCTCTCAAAAAAGAAGGAATGGCCGTCGATATCCATGTATACGATACAAAGGCCGCGTCTAAAAAATTCATGCAGGTATTACAATCCCTGATGGACACCTCCCGTCACAAACTGGACCTGATCATCGGCCATGTCAACGTGAACGAAGCAGCGAACCTGGCGCAACTGGCAGCCCACCTGAATATTCCATTCATCAATGCCAATCTTCCCAATGAGGCGGGAGTAACGAACAATCCCAATTATGTTATCCTGAACTCGACCCTGATGACCCATTGCAATGGCATTTATAAATTCCTGCAAAAGAATTATTCCGTCTCCAATATCATCGTATTCCGCAAAAAAGGGATCATAGAAGACAAGCTCAAAGAATATATTACCGAAGTAGAAAGATCCACCGCAGGCATTCCGCTCAAACTGAAATATGTAACGCTGGAAGATAATTTCACGCTCAAACAACTGCAACCCCATATCGACAGCAACCGCACCAATGTATGCCTTGCTGCCAGCCTCGATGCCGTATTCGGCCAGAACCTTTGCCAGCAACTGGCCTCCGTAAGCAGCAGCTATTCTACCACCGTGATCGGTATGCCCACCTGGGATGTGGTGGATTTTGAAAAAACCATCTACAAAGGCATCGAGATATTTTACAGCACACCTTTTTATATCAACCCCTCCGATAAACTGGTGGCATCGGTGAACGATCATTTCAAAACGATCTTCTATTCACGCCCCAGCGATATGGTGTTCCGCGGCTATGAAACGCTCTACCATTTTGCCAACCTGCTGAAACTGCACGACAAGAACATCGGTTCCAGCCTGAGCGATAAGCGGTTCAAGCTCTTCACCGAATTCGATATCCAGCCCGTACTCGATAAATCCCTCACCCTGGAATACTTCGAGAACAAAAAGCTCTACTTCGTGAAAAAGGTAGACGGGCAGGTGAAAGCAGTATACTGATGGCACAACTGATCGAATTTTCCGATAAGGGATTGTATTGCCGGCAGGGTGGATTTTATATTGACCCCTGGAAAGCCGTTGACAAAGCCGTCATCACACATGCGCACAGCGATCATGCCCGGTGGGGCTCCCGCTCCTATCTATGCCATCACCAATGCAAACCACTGCTGCAGTTACGTCTCGGCGAGAACGATTACCAGACCGTTGAATGGGAAGAACCGCTGTTCATGAACGGTGTGAAGGTATCGCTTCATCCGGCCGGCCACATGATCGGTTCATCGCAGGTGCGCGTGGAATACCAGGGGGAAGTATGGGTCATCAGCGGTGATTATAAAATTGAGGACGATGGACTGAGTGGAAAATTTGAACCGGTGCCCTGCCATACCTTCATCACTGAATCTACTTTCGGTTTGCCGATCTATGACTGGAAACCCCAACACGCGATCTTTCAACAGATCCAGGATTGGGTCCGTTCATGCACAGCAACCGGCAAAACACCGGTGCTGCTCGCATACAGCCTGGGCAAGGCACAACGATTGCTGCAATGTTTACCGGAAGTGGCCAGCACCATTTATGTGCATGGCGCCATCTGGAATACACAGGAAGTGCTTGTGAAAGCAGGATGGGCATTGCCCGATGTGCGGCCGGTAACACCCGAATTATCCAAAGATGCTTTTGCAGGCGCCGTCGTGCTGGCGCCACCCGGCACCGATTCATCACCCTGGATCAAACGCTTCCCGGAACCCTCCATTGGCGTATGCAGTGGATGGATGCAGGTAAGGGGCCATGTACGCCGGAGCAATGTCGATGCAGGGTTCGTACTGAGTGATCATGCTGACTGGAAAGGATTGTTACAGGCGATAAAAGCCACCGGTGCGCAAAAAGTATTTGTCACGCATGGCTTCCAATCGGCGCTTAGCCGCTATTTGACAGAAACAGGCATTGAAGCCGCCGAAGTGAAAACAGAATACGGCGATGAACAGGAAACCGAAGCGCAAGTATGAATCAATTCGCCAACCTGGTACAACGTTTGGGTGCTTCCACCAGGACCAACGAAAAGCTGGACGCCCTTGCAGCGTATTTTGCCAATGCCAACGATAAAGACAAAGTTTGGGTGATCGCCATCTTCAGCGGACGACGACCAAAGCGCTCGGTGACTACTGCACAATTGCAAAGTTGGTGCATCGGGCTTTCGGGATTTCCGGAATGGCTATTCGAAGAATGCTACCAAACCGTAGGTGATCTTGCCGAAACCATCGCGCTCCTGCTACCCCAACCTGTGCAGGCAGGGGCCTCACACCCGCTCCATTATTATCTCGAATCCCTCCTGCGCATCGGGAATGCAGACGAAGCACTGCGCAGGCAATTCATAACGGATAGCTGGTTGTCGATGGATGCCGCCGAGCGATTCGTGTTCAACAAATTCATTACCGGCGGTTTCCGCATCGGCGTATCACAGAAAATGATGGTGAACGCACTGGCCCGGACCGTGAAACTCCAACCCTCTGTGATAGCTCATCGCATCAGTGGTAACTGGGACCCTGCAACCACCGGTTTTGAAACCCTGCTCAGTGAACAGGCCATCGCCATCGACTATTCCAAACCCTATCCTTTATACCTCGCCTATGCCCTCGAAGAAGACATTACTGCACTGGGTGATCCCCGTGAGTGGCAGGCCGAATGGAAATGGGATGGGATCAGAGGACAGCTTATCAAACGAAATGACCAACTCTTTGTATGGAGCCGCGGAGAAGAATTGATGACGGAAAAATTCCCTGAGTATTTCGTGCTGAAAGACCTCCTGCCCAACGGCATTGTACTGGATGGAGAGATCATGCCCTTCGATGGGAGCAAGCCATTACCATTCGGCATCCTTCAAACCAGGATCGGCCGGAAGACAGTAACGAAAAAACAATTGCAGGAAGCGCCCGTTACCTTTTTTGTATACGACCTGCTCGAGCTCGATGGTGAAGATTACCGGGAACATACCCTGCAGGAACGCCGGCAGCAATTGGAAAGAATTGTGAAAGACATTCATCACCCGGTGTTGCAGCTATCGCCCCTCATCCAATTCGAAAATTGGGAACAACTGACATCCACCAGGATGGGTTCCCGTGATATGGGCGCAGAAGGCATCATGCTGAAAAGAGTTTCCTCCAATTACCAGGTTGGAAGAAAACGGGGCGACTGGTGGAAGTGGAAGATCGACCCGCTCGTGATCGATTGTGTAATGGTGTATGCCCAGAAAGGACATGGGAGAAGAAGCAATCTCTACACGGATTATACCTTCGCCGTAAAGGACGGCGATAAGCTGGTCACTTTTACCAAAGCCTATTCGGGATTGACGGATATTGAATTTGCAGAAGTGGACGCCTTCGTGAAAAAGAACTCACTGGAAAAGTTCGGGCCAGTGCGGACTGTCAGGCCCGAACTGGTCTTCGAGATCGCTTTCGAAGGGATCGCGGCCAGCAACCGCCACAAATCGGGTGTGGCATTGCGTTTCCCGCGGATCAACCGCTGGCGGAAAGACAAGAGGCCCGATGAGATCAATACATTGGAAGACCTGAAGAAAATGCTGGAACTGTACGGCAAATAGTTTGAGCAAAGATTTCTTAATTTTAGTTCCCGAAAACGCAGCAAATGAAGAAGTGGATGGTGCTATTCCTCATCGTGGCTTGCAGCCTGGCGTTCACACAGGTGTTGAACACATTCGAGTATGAACCTGTGTACATACCTCCCAGTCCGCAACGACTGGGCGGGGACCCGGCCAAAGGATTCGACTACCTTACTACCGGCGATTATGTGAAAGGCGGTATCCCCTATAATATTTTCCTGATGGGCATGGGGAGAGACAAAAACAATTACCTCAACCGCCAGGGGAAGAATGAAAAGCTCTCATACGAATATACAGCCGTAACAGCTCCCAACGGGGAGGTGCTCGTGGCGCCCAATTGCCTGCAATGCCATGCACAGGTATTCGATGGGCAGCTCTACATAGGAATGGGTAATAGCATGATCGATTTTACACAAAATGAAAAGCTCAATGTGGCCAACCTGAAGAGAGTGGAATCCTGGCTGAAGCTCACGGCTCCCCGCAAGTATGAAGCCGCAAAGTCTTTTATCGATATCGGGAAGACCATCGCACCATATCTCTCCACCGAAGTAAGAGGCGTCAATGCGGCCGACCGGCTGGCAGCCATTCTCGCTGCTCATCGAGACCCCGTTACCTTCCAATGGAATGCCCAGGCCCAGCTCGATATTCCCGAAACAGTGATCCCTACGGATGTGCCTGCCTGGTGGTTACTGAAAAAGAAAAATGCCATGTTCTACAATGGCTTTGGTCGCGGTGATTTCGGCAGGTTCCTGATGGCTTCGAATCTACTAACGGTGAACGACACCGCAGAATCGAAGGAGGTCGATACCCACATGCCCGATATGCTCGCATTTATTTATTCCATACAACCACCAAAATACCCGGGCGCCATCGACAGCATCGCTTCGAAAGAAGGGGAGATCGTTTACACACAACATTGCGCCAAATGCCACGGCAACTACGGTGAAAAAAATGATTATCCCAACCTGCTCATCCCGGAAGCTGTCATTCAAACGGATTCCTTATTATATACCAGCAATTATTCCAACCCGCAATTCATACAATGGTTCAATAAGAGTTGGTTCACCACAGGCGATCATCCGGCAAGGCTGGAACCCTATGCAGGTTATGTGGCGCCTCCGCTCGATGGCATCTGGGCCACGGCGCCTTATCTCCACAACGGTTCTGTGCCCACCCTGGAAGCAGTGCTCAACAGCGGCCTCCGGCCGCGGTACTGGTCGAGGGACTTTAATAAGCCTGTTTATAATTACGACAATCCCGGCTGGCAGTTCACGCAACATGAAAAGCCCAAAGGAAGGAATGTCTACAATACCGATCTCCCCGGTTATGGAAATGGCGGACATTATTTCGGCGACAAGCTGAACGACCAGGAAAGAAAGGCATTGATCGAGTACCTGAAAACCTTGTAACCTGGACCTTCACTCCACCATAGGATATTCTGTTATCAGCAACTGGCTCCGATCGAAAGGTCTGCAGGCATTCCCCTTCCAGGAAGAGACCTGGCAGCATATCGTGAATGAAAAGAGCGGACTGGTCAATGCGCCTACCGGGTTCGGAAAAACCTTTTCCGTTTTTCTCGGCTCGCTGATCGGGTTCATCAACCGGCATCCGGCCGATCATGCCACTCGCAGCAGGAATGGATTGCAACTCATCTGGATCTCGCCACTGCGTGCACTGGCCAAGGATGTAGGAAGGGCAATGGAAGAAGTGATCACCGAATTGGGCATGAGCTGGAAAGTAGGTATCCGCAACGGCGATACTGAAATGAGTGAAAGGCAAAAGCAAAAAAGGCAGATGCCGGAGGTGCTGATCATCACACCCGAAAGCCTTCACTTGCTATTGGCGCAGAAAGGGTATCCCGATCTTTTCAAATCGCTCCATATCATCGCTGTCGACGAATGGCATGAGTTGATCGGCAGTAAAAGAGGAGTGCAGGTGGAACTGGCCATCTCCCGGATCGTGAGCCTTCAAAAAAAATTATTCAACCAGCAATGCAGCATCTGGGGCATCAGCGCCACGATCGGTAATATGGAAGAAGCCAGGGAAGTGTTGCTATCGTCCCTCTCGCTGCAAGGTGCGGAAAGGGTGGTCACTGTAAAAGCTAATCTCCGGAAGGAGGTAGTGATCGAATCCATTCTTCCCGATGAAATAGAAAAATATCCCTGGGCCGGCCATTTGGGCATTAAGCTCGTGCACAAAGTGATACCTGTCATTCATCAAAGTCGCACCACCCTTATCTTCATCAATACCAGGGGCATGAGCGAGATCTGGTACCAGACGCTCCTGAATGCGGCCCCCGACCTGGCCGGTGTGCTGGCCCTTCATCATGGCAGTATCGAACAGGAACTCCGGATCTGGGTGGAGGAATCCCTGCACAGTGGCAGGCTCAAAGCAGTGGTCTGTACGGCTAGTCTCGACCTGGGTGTCGATTTTCGGCCAGTGGAGACCGTTATACAGGTTGGCTCGCCCAAAGGGGTAGCCAGGTTCCTGCAGCGGGCCGGGCGTAGCGGGCACCGGCCGGGAGAAGTGAGCAAAATCTATTTCCTGCCCACCCATTCACTGGAACTGGTAGAAGCGGCCGCCCTCAAGAACGCCATAGAAGAAAATTTCATCGAGAGCCGCGAGCCCATGCTCCTGTGCTTCGATGTGCTGATCCAATACCTCTGCACACTGGCCATCTCAGAAGGGTTCAGTCCCGGTGAGCTTTATGAAGAAGTAAAAGCCACTTATTGCTACCGTGATATCACCATGGATGAATGGACGGCCATCCTCGATTTTGTGACCACCGGTGGTTCGGCCCTGCAACAATATGATGAATACAAAAAAGTGGAAGTGATCGACGGACTGTACCGGATCACCAGTAGGCGGATAGCCATGCGTCACCGGCTGCATATCGGCACTATCGTGAGCGAATCGATGCTGAAAGTGAAATTCGTGAGCGGCGGTTATATCGGTATGGTGGAAGAATGGTTCGTGTCCCGCCTTACGCCCGGCGATGTGTTCACCATCTCAGGAAGGAATGTGGAACTGGTGATGATCAAGGATATGACTGTGCTGGTACGCAAATCGAATTCGAAAAAATCGATGGTGCCCAGTTGGCAGGGGGGCAGGATGCCTTTATCGGCCAACCTGGGAAAAAAGCTCCGGGAAAAATTCACGGAGGCATTTACCTTATCATCACAGTTACGCGTAACCGGTAATGGTCAAATGGTTTTACCCCCGAAGATCGATCCGGGCAGCCCGCAAGACCCTGAGCTGGTGGCGCTTCAACCGTTGTTCCAGTTGCAGGAGCAATTGTCGCACATACCCAAAGCCAATGAACTGCTGATCGAGCATATCGAAACGAAAGACGGCTTTCATCTTTTTGTATTTCCATTCGAAGGCAGACTGGTGCATGAGGCCATGGCCGCCATCCTTGCCTATCGTATCAGCCGCCATACGCCGATCACTTTTTCAATTGCCATGAACGATTATGGCTTCGAATTATTGAGTGATCAGCCGATACCGGTCGATGACACCAATGTATATGAACTATTCAGTCCCGACGACCTGCTCAATGATATCCAACGCAGTGTCAACGCCACAGAGATGGCGCGACGGAAGTTCAGGGATATTGCCGTTATCGGCGGATTGATCTTTACCGGCTATCCCGGTGAACAAAAAAAAGCGAGGCATTTGCAGGCTTCTGCCTCGCTCCTGTTCAATGTGTTCTCGGAATATGATCCCAATAACCTGCTCATGCGCCAGGCTTACCAGGAAGTGCTCGACCGGGAAATGGAAGAACTGCGGTTGCGCAATATGCTGGAACGCATCCAGCAGTCGGAGATCGTCATTACTTTCCCGCAACAACTCACTCCTTTCTGCTTCCCGATCAAAGTGGACAGCCTAAGGGAAAACCTCACTTCCGAAAAACTGGAAGACAGGGTAAAGCGGATGCAGGCGCAGTTGGGGAAGTGAGTGGGCAATTTACAAACTCAATCCCACCAACAAACAGCCGGCAGGTAACTGCTGTGAAGCATAGAACAGGTTCACATGGGGGTTTTTCTTTTGCCATTGCAGTAATTCTTTCACAGGTATCGACATGCCCCCGCCGGCATTATCGGCAAACTTCCATTCTTGCAGTACGGCGCCATTATCATCTTTCAACTGGATGCGCCTGTCTTTGCTAATCCCATGACAACTCGTGTAATGGACCTCCAGCTTATCATTTTCATTGGCTTTGTCCAGGGCCAGGCTTTTCAATGTGAGGGGCTGTCCCACATATCTTTTCATGATCAGTTTGTTGTTGAGGTAAATACTGTACTGGTCAGCGCCTTTGGGGGCTGCGGCAGCAAGGAATATCACGCTGAGCACAGCCACACCGAGCAGGCCCAGGGTCCTTTTCTTGAAAATTGTCGTTTGCATACAAAATGATTTTTGATTCAACACAAATCAACTGCATATCCCAGGTCATTTATAATTTGTTTGACGAGCCGGAAGGAATTCTTGATGTGCAGCAGTGGAAAATCATTGGTGGCGCAGGGGGCTTTGGCTATTTTTCAATAGTTTTGCCGTCCTTACATGCAGGCTCCCGTTTCATATAAATTACGTCAGCAGCAGCTTTGGCTCTCCTCCGACCGTTGCGTTTTCTGGGAAGATGAAAAGACCCTGATCGTATCCGATCTGCATTTCGGAAAAACAGGGCATTTCCGGAAATGGGGCATCCCTGTACCCCAGGGTGTTTATAAAAATGACCTGCAAAGGCTGGTTGGGCAACTACAATATTTTCAACCCAAACAGCTCATCGTGGTGGGTGATCTCTTTCACAGCCACGAGAACAAGGAGTTGGAGCTCTTCCGGAAATGGAGGAATGATTTTCCTGCCCTCGATGTTCAACTGGTGAAGGGCAATCATGATATCCTCCACGACCGGTGGTATCATGAAACAGGGATCACCGTAACGGAAGAAATATTATCACTCAAAGACCTGTTTGGGTTCATCCACGATCTCTCACCCCATCAATGGAGCTTCGGCAGCAGCGCTTATTATTTCTCCGGCCACCTGCATCCCGGTATCCGCATCAACGGGCAGGGCAGGCAGTCACTTTGCTTTCCGTGTTTTTATTTCACGGATAAATTCTGTGTGTTACCAGCCTTCAGTGAATTCACCGGCATGGCCATGATCAGGCCATCCAGCCACGAAAATGTTTTTGCCATCGTAGACAATAAGGTGATGCAATTACAATGAACCAGCCATATTCTTTCAGCCTTGTGAAAGAAATTTACGGATTGAATCAGGCTAACCCTTCTTCATCAGTTGCTGATAGTTAAGGAAATAAATGAAGCGGATGGTCAGCTCATTGCCATGCGGCGATGCAAGCACCCTTCCGAAGTTGCGGGGATAACTATTGTATTGCTGTCCGTTGATCAGGTACTCGTAATCGCTGCCCAGCCAGTTCTTCCAGCCCAGTATCAGGCGGCTCCCCAGCCTGAAGTCCCAGGTGTAGAATACATCGAGATTAAATGCATTGTAATTGAGATTGTAATCGGCAGGATTTCGATCGAAACGTTCTGTCCAGTAACCATCGGGCTTTACGTCGAACAGGTTGGTGTAGAGCAACCGGTTCCAGAAATGCCTTGCGCGGAAAGTGATATTCATGCGGGGCGTAAAATTATAGATGCCGCTAAGGACAGCAGTGATATCGGTGTATTGGCGACGCGCCAAGATAGGAGCCTTGGTGAGATCATCACGGAAGAAAGCATATCCGTACTGGCCGTTATCATACTGCTTGTAAAAATTGGCGGTGAGCGAAAACCTGTCGCTGAAGCGGTACCGGGCCGTCAGGTCTATTTTGTGATAAGGATCATTGGGAAGCGGTGTTTCTGCAAAACCCAACGACCAGCTTACATACAGCCTCTTCCGGCTATCGCTGCTGCCATCGGCGAAAAAGGAATAGTAAGGTGATTTGCGAAGAGGTTGCCGGGGTGTGACCAACAGGTCTTCCGGTGTTTGTAATTCAAAATAATCATTGTACCAGAAGGGCGCAATATCGGCAGACAGTTTCAGGTCCCACATATTTTTGAACACCCAGGCCGCAAAGGCTTCGAACTTTGTTTTCTGGTACCGGAACGACTTCAACAGGTAGCTTTGTTCTGCGGAAATACCATAGCTCTGATTCAGGAATGAGCGTGAAGGTTCATAGATATTGTAACTGATGGCCGCATTATTCCTGAATTCATTGGGCGCCAGTAAAAAGCCCAGGTCATTGGGATCATAGCGGGCGGTACGCATTTCATTGCTCACGTTAAATTGGAGTTTGCCGCTCACCTTTCCCAGTTCGAGGTAATTGGAAAAACCATTGTACCCGCCGGATGTATCGAAGATCATGCTGTAGCGGGGCTTCAGCACCAGTCCGTACCGGTTCCTTTTATCATACAGCGCTATGTCGAGCGCAGCAACATTGGCATCATGGTCCTTTCCTTCACGCAATACATTGGTATTCGTAAAAGTGATGTAAGACCGGTTCTTCAGCGCCTGATCGAGCACAATGATATTATAATTGGCCAACGGTTCTGTAATTATCGTTGAATCGTTACCGTTATATTTATTATGCACCTTTGCACGAACAGCCTCCGTCACTGCATTGAAAATACCGATGCCCAGGTTATTGGATGTGCGGCCCGAAAATTTAACGGCATTGTATAATCGTGTAACGGCGGGGTTTTTAAGAATGGTATAGTCGTTCAGTGAGCCGCTATGGGTTTCGTCGTATAGCCATTGGAATTTATCGGGCGTTCTGCCGATCCTCCTGGAATAGAAAATACCTGCTTTATTGAACAGCTCTGTGCCTTCTGTGAAAAAGGGCCGGTTCTCCCGGAACTGGATCTCGAAAGGGGTGATATTATTCACGACATTATCGGAGATCACCTGTCCGAAATCCGGGATCAGCGTGGCATCCAGGGTAAAGCTTTCGCTGATGCCATATTTAACGTCCATGCCTCCGCTCTTCAATGTTTCATATTTGCCATTCTCCGTGGCGTGTGGCGTTTGCCGGTAACCGGCGCTGATGTATGGTGAAAAGCTCAGCCGCAATGGTGGAACCAGGTTTTCCAATCCAGTGAGAGCGCCGAACTGGTTCACGAGCCCACTGATATTGGGGTTCACCGGGTTCCAGAAGCTGCTTTCACTCAGCCGCCTGCTGAAGCGAAGGAATTGAATGCCCCAGTCCTGGATATTTTTTTTCGGGAAGCGGATCGCAAAGAAAGGGATCTTCATCTCCACTATCCATCCGTCTTTTGTGAAGCTGGTCCTGCTGTCCCACACGGCATCCCAGCTCAGGTCGCCATAGACGCCATAGCTGGTCTCCACATTGGGCGATACGCGCGCATCGCTCTGCACATTGCGGGCCGTAACGAGGAACTGGAAAGCATTCTGATGATCATTGTAGGTATCGAGGAAAATAGAAAAATAATCCACATCCGATCGTTGTTCATTATCGCGTGCAGTCAGTTGCCGGCGGATGGATGCCGGATCGTCATACAGGAAAGCCCCTATGTAGAGAGCCGTATTGTCATACAGGATGCGCACTTCGGTGCGGGAGCTGGCCGGGTTACCGAATACGGGGGAATTGGTGATAAAATCGGTGGCGATGGGCGCTTTTTGCCAGTCGGCTTCATCGAGAACGCCATCGATATGAATGGTAGAATTCGTTTCTACGGCCCTGGTGGTCTTGGTCTGAGCCATGGACGGTCCGCATAAACAAAGGATAAAGATCGTGGCAGTTAGGGCTCTACGCATTCAGTTGGTTGGAGGTAACAAAAATAGTTCAAATACTATTCGGAAATCTCCTTATCAAAAATCCGGTCGGGTTTTCTGGAAGAACGGTTGACCTTAGTATTTATACGGTGGGAAAGTGCCTGCCTTCAATGCTTTTAGCCTTACTTACAGTAACAGTGACCCGTATCTGTTAAAAGACAAGGAACCGTGATTATTAGTTGCTTCGCCAGGATGAAAGGTATGAACCTAAGGTGTTTGGGTAGTTGGTTAAAAAATTGATACGGGAATCTCTGAGATACGGAGATTCCCTTATCAACCTGTCAACTTTTTAACCTGTAAACTTCTTCTTAACCTGTCAACTTCAATTCATTTTCTTCTTCAGTGTGCTTACCTGTTCCTGCAGGTTGCTGACCAGGCTGGCAAGCTGGTTAACATCCCATCGTTGCTGCACATTCGTTTTGCTCAAGATGAGAGTAGCCCGCCATAGTTCGATCACGTCTTCGGCATTGATATTATAAGGCTGGTAGGAAGGATTGTCGCTGATCAGGGTGAATTTGTTCTTCGAACGGTTATTTTTCATCACCCTTTTATAAACGATGCCCTCATTGCGGGAGATAACAATATAGGTATTGTTGTTCTTTACATCTTCCACATCATCCACTTTCTCTCCCACGATCACGGAACCGCTGGCAGTAGGCAGCATGGAATCCCCCACGATCTCGAAGGCCCGGTAAGTGCCTGGCGCCAGCATGGGCAATGTAAAAGTGTTCAGCTCGTCGATGAATTCAGGATCGGCATAACCGGCCAGGTAACCGGCTGCCGCTTTTACCGGCACGAACTGTATCTCGTTGGTGCCGGCTGCCAGCTTCTGGGCACGGCGTTTGGCGAGATAATTACCACGGGTATCCCCCAGGTCTTTCAGCAATAATTCATCCAGTGTCAGTTTGAAGAGCTCACTCACGATTTCCAGAACTTCGATCCGGGGTTCCGCCCTTTCTTCTTCGTACGCGCCCAGGAGAGAACGTTTGATACGAAGCCGGGAGGCAAACTCTTCCTGGGTCCATCCACGCAATTTGCGCAGGTATTTGAGGTTCTTGCCAGCGAGAGACATAGACTAATAAATTTAGCGCAATATACTAATATTTTTAACATTATAAATAACTACTGGTTAAAGTTTACCCAATAGCTCCATCCCGGTGCTTTTTTGTACCTTTGATCCCCTGTCAAATTGGCTCGTTATCAAAGTATAGCACTCTTTTTGACCGGGTAATGTTTTAGTTGCCACGGATCACGCTGATTTTCACAGAAAAGAGGAAAAAGTCCGTGAAAATCCGTGTAGTGCGTGGCAACATTGTTCTGTCAACTTTATTAAATATAATTCGCCATAACATGTTAGGCTTTATTTCGAAAATTTTTGGAGGCAGCAAGTCGGAGAAAGACATCAAAACGATCCTGCCTGTTGTAGACCAGATCAACCAGCACTTTGCTTCCATCCAGTCACTGACCAATGATGAATTGCGTGGTAAAACAGTCGAATTCAAAGCACGCATCAAAGAACATCTGAAGTCGATCGACGAAGAAATCGCCAACCTCAATAAAGAAGCGGAAGCGCTTCCCTTCAGCGATATCACCGGGAAAGACAATATCTATCAACAGGTGGATAAGCTGATCAAGGACCGCGACAAACAGATCGAAGAGGCCCTCAAAGAGATCCAGCCCGAAGCATTCGCAGTGGTGAAAGAAACCGCCCGCCGCTTCAAGGAGAATGAGGTAATGGAAGCCACTGCCACACAGCACGACCGCGACCTCAGCGTTAAAAAAGATTATATCACTATCCAGGGCGACAAATCCATCTACCGTAACAACTGGACTGCCGGCGGGAACCTCATCACCTGGAACATGGTACATTATGATGTTCAGTTGATCGGGGGGACCGTACTGCACCAGGGCAAGATCTCTGAAATGGCTACGGGTGAAGGTAAAACGCTGGTGTCTACCCTCCCCGCCTATCTCAATGCACTGGCCGGCGAAGGTGTTCATATCGTGACCGTGAACGATTACCTGGCCAAACGTGACTCCGAATGGAACGGCACTATCTTCGAATGGCTGGGACTTACCGTAGATTGCATCGACAAACACCAGCCCAATAGCGCCGACAGGAGAAAAGCCTACCAGGCCGATATCACCTACGGCACCAATAATGAATTTGGTTTCGACTATCTCCGCGACAATATGGTGCATTCCCCCGAAGAAATGGTACAGCGTAAACATCATTTCGCCATGGTGGATGAAGTCGACAGCGTACTGATCGACGATGCCCGTACCCCGCTGATCATTTCAGGCCCTGTGCCCAAAGGCGACGAACAACAGTACCATTTGCTGAAAGGCCGTGTGGAAAAACTGGTTGAAGCCCAGAAGCAGGTTACCAATAGATACCTCAACGAAGCCAAGAAATTATTTGCCGATGGGGACGATGACCCCAAGAGCGGCGGCCTCGCCCTGATGCGTGCCTATCGCGGTTTACCCAAGAACAGCGCCCTCATCAAATTCCTCAGTGAGCCCGGCGTGAAAGTGAAACTCCAGAAATCCGAAAATTATTACCTGGCCGACCAACAGAAACAAATGCCGCTGGTAGACCAGGAACTTTTTTTCCATATCGATGAAAAGAACAACCAGGTAGACCTCACCGACAGAGGTATCCAGGCCATTACAAAAGCCGGTGAAGACCCCGATTTCTTCATCCTGCCCGATATCGGCGTTCAGCTTGCCGAGGTCGACCGGAATGAAGAGGCCGGCGCCGATGAGAAATTACAGAAGAAGGAAGCTATCCTCAACGACTATACGATAAAGGCCGACCGCATCCACACCGTTCAGCAATTGTTGAAAGCCTATACCCTGTTCGATAAGGATGTGGAATACGTGGTGCTCGACGGACAGGTAAAGATCGTAGACGAACAAACAGGCCGTATCCTCGATGGCCGTCGTTATAGTGATGGTCTCCACCAGGCCATTGAAGCCAAGGAAAATGTGAAGATCGAAGCGGCAACGCAAACTTACGCCACCATTACGCTGCAAAACTATTTCAGGATGTACCATAAGCTGGCCGGTATGACCGGTACAGCAGTCACTGAAGCGGGTGAGTTCTGGGATATCTATAAACTGGATGTGGTGACCATCCCCACCAATGTGAAGGCTATCCGCAAAGACCATGAAGACCTCGTATATAAGACCAAACGCGAGAAGTACAAGTCCGTGATCGACGAGATAGAACAATTGCGCAATGCTGGAAGGCCCGTACTGGTAGGTACCACTTCCGTGGAAGTGAGTGAATTGCTGAGCAAGATGCTGAGCGGAAAAAAGATCCCGCATAATGTACTGAACGCAAAGCAGCACGCCCGTGAAGCACAGGTAGTAGCGGAAGCTGGACTGGCAGGCGCCGTGACCATCGCCACCAACATGGCCGGTCGTGGTACCGACATCAAACTGGGGCCCGGCGTAAAAGAGGCCGGCGGTTTGGCAATCATCGGTACCGAGCGCCATGAATCGCGCCGGGTAGACCGTCAGTTGCGTGGTCGTGCAGGCCGCCAGGGTGATCCCGGTACTTCCCAATTCTATGTATCACTGGAAGATGACCTGATGCGTTTGTTCGGCAGCGAAAGGATCGCCTCCATCATGGACCGTTTCGGTTACAAGGAAGGTGAAGTGATCCAGCATAGCATGGTGACCAGGAGCATCGAACGCGCCCAGAAAAAAGTTGAAGAGAATAACTTCGGTATCCGTAAAAGACTGCTCGAATACGACGACGTGATGAACAAACAGCGGAACGTGGTATACAAAAAACGGAACCACGCACTGTTCGGCGACCGTCTCGCCCTCGACCTCGACAATGCCTTTTACATCGTAGCCGAAGGACTGGTGAACTCCTTCCAGGAGCAGAACGATTATGAAGGATTCAAATTGAGCGCCATCCTCAGCTTCGGTATCGATAGCGCCATCACAGCACAGGAGTTTGAAAAGAACAGTGCCAATGAACTGGCGGAAAAATTATACCAGGAAGCGATCGACCGTTACCAGCGTAAGATCAACGACCTGCAAACACAGGCAGTGCCCGTGTTCAAAAATATCAGGCAAACACAAGGCAGCCATATCGAAAATGTAGTAGTGCCATTCACCGATGGTAAAAAAGGATTGCAGGCACTGGCCAACCTGAACAAGACACTTGAAACTTCTGGCCGCGAGCTGACGAGCGCACTGGAAAGACAGATCACCCTGGCCATTATCGACGAGGCCTGGAAAGAGCACCTGCGCGCCATGGACGATCTGAAACAAAGCGTACAAACAGCCTACCTTGAACAGAAAGACCCGCTGGTGATCTATAAGATCACAGCCTTCGATCAGTTCAAGCGGATGGACAGCGATGTGAATAAGGACATTATCAGTTTCCTTTGCCATGCCACTATTCCCATCGAGCAGGACAGTCCGCAACAGATCCGCGAAGGCCGCGAACAAAAGACCGATATGAGCCGCATGCGCGCCAACAAGGAAGAGATCGACCGCCGTGGCGATGACTATGCGGCCAATGAAAATGATTACTTCGATCCTTCCACGCCGGTTAAGCAGGAGCCTGTGAAAGTGGGGCCCAAGATCGGCCGCAATGATCCCTGCCCTTGCGGAAGCGGCAAGAAGTATAAGAATTGCCATGGCAAGGACGCATAAATGAATCAATTATTATTGAGAGATGATAGAGCACTCACTGTTGGTGGGTGCTTTTTTTGTGCATTGCGCAGCAAGCCTATCCAGCCTGTCGGCTTCCCTCAGAACACAATCAATTCCATATAATAGCCGGCTACTGGTTATATCCATCATACCTATAAGATCAATTATGTGCTGAAAATGTGTTCTTACATAAGCTGTGCTAATTCTGCTATCCATTCCAAAACAAATAGGTTCATGATGGGCAACCCTGTTCCTGATCTTAAAATCCTTAATACACCCAGAAAGGCTTGTGAAAGCCGGATATTTGAACGGTAAAGCCTAAGCGCTTTCCGGGTATCGTTATTACATGCCTCCTTAAACCGGTCAAGACGTTGCGACGAGATCAGGGTCTCAAATTCATCATATCGCATGAATAATTTTTTAGATTTATTTTTTTCTTTTGAAAAGTGTATTTACTTTTACTTCGTATTCCCGGTTTGCCGCTGCTCTGCATGCATCCGGGTTTTCGTTTTTATACGGCCCTGCTTTCATTTACCAATCACTTATCACATCAATCTTGCAGGTATTTGTTATTTTTTAAAAGAAAGGAATAGCGCGGGGAAGAAATCTGACTACCCACTGTGGAAATGGGGCAAAATAATACTACCGGAAACTAATAAGCGCAAATATAATAAAAAACCTCTCTCGATATGAAAATCCTTATCACTATTCTCGCTTTCATCAATGGCGGTTATATGCTGTTGGATGGGTTCTATGTACTTTTCAAAGGCAAGTACATTGGCCCTGAGAAACCAGGCCCATGGGCCAACCTCTTCCATAAATTACAGGTAGATGTTTTTAAACTGGGACCAATGTTCATCGTATTAGGTATCGTGTGGTTGATCTTCCTCTTCGGGCTGCTCAATAGCCAACCCTGGTCCTATAAGCTGGGGCTTATCATTTCCATACTCACACTATGGTACTTACCGGCAGGCACTGTCATCTCCCTTGTAATTCTTATCCTGTTGCTGACGGCCAGATCGAGAATTTTTGGCTGACCACATACATCATAAAATAAAAAGCCGCCACTGTCAATAGACAGTGGCGGCTTTGCTATAGAAATCTATTCCTTACTTCAACCCATATTTGTATTTATATCGCTCATACAATTGCTTCTGCTTATCATCCAGGTTGAGCTGACGGCCCTGGATAAATGCATACTCGATCCTGTTCCCACCCATATCCAATATATCACCGCCACTCACTACGATGTTAGCATCCTTACCCGTTTCGATAGTGCCTGTACGGTCGGCAATGCCAAAGATCTTTGCCGGGCTTTGGGTGATGGCTGTCAGCGCCTGCTCTTTGGTTAACCCATACGCTGCTGCAGTACCGGCATTGAAAGCCAGGTTGCGATGCCTTGCACTTCCATCGTCATCATTGATGGCGAATAATACTCCGGCCTTTTGCAACATGGAAGGGGTTTTGAAAGGCTGGTCGATATCATCATCCACCATCGTAGGAAGATCGTGCAACTGGTTCAGGATTACGGCAATATTGTTCTGCTTCAGGAGGTCGGCGATCTGCCAGCTATCGGACCCGCCGATGATCACTACATCAAATCCGAATTCCTTCACGAAATCAACAGCGATGAGCATCTCCTTGACGATGTTGCAATGAATGAAAAGTTTCTGCGTTTTGTTGAACAGTCCTTTTACCGCTTCGAATTTCAGATTGGTCTGCTCATGTTTCGCCTCCTCATGATAGGCTTTGGCCTGACGGAAGAACCCTTTGATATCTTCGATCTGCTGCAAGCCCATCTTTACCGGATCTCCGGCAGGCTGTTGGGCAAAGAAGAATCCGCGGCCGCCACCTCTCCGCGCCAGCAGGGAAGGCATACGGAAGTGAATGCCGTTATCCTTGATATAGGCCGCATCTTCCCAGTTCCACGCATCCAGTTGCACTACAGAGGAAGAACCGGAGAGCAGTCCGCCGGCCGGTACGATATTGGCCATCAGGATACCGCAGTTGCGCAGCGTATTGATGATCTTCGAATCCGTGTTATAAGCCACGATGGAACGGATGTTCGGGTTCAGCTCGCCCAGTTCAGTAGCGTCGATAGTGGCGCGAACGCTGGGTACTTCGAGTAATCCTAACTGTGAGGAAGAAAGGATCAGTCCTGGATAAATATGCTTGCCTTTGCAATCGATCACTTTTACATCGGCAATGGCGGCGGTGGGGCGAACATCTGCTATCTTTCCGCCGGATACCACTATCATCCCATTTTCGATCACCTGCCCGTTCCCCACATGGATAGTGGCGTTGATGAGGGCAAAGGTCTGTGTTTGTGCAGGCGCCGGGTACACCGTTTCCTGTGCAAAAGAGCCGGCCGCCCACAACACACCTATCATCAGTTTTATTATGATTTTCATATTCTAATAAATTTTGAATTCTGTTTATTGCTTCTGCTTTTATTCTACATCATCTTCATCCACTGCCAGCAGGCCATGGCTATGATAATGGTCCATACAGGTATGGATCACTTCCCATCTCGGCCTGGCACGCTGGAAGCCGCCGGCAGGAGCGCCGGGACCAGCCGTTTTTTTGGCGGCAGCCAGTTTCTGAACAAGTCTTGCGCGCTCTGTCTGCACCAGTTTCCTGAGGCTGGCATCACGCTCACGATCGAAATAAACAGTTCCATCCACGATGGTCTTTTCTGCAACGGCATAGATGCTCAGCGGGTCGTTGTTCCAGAGCACCAGGTCGGCGTCTTTTCCAACTTTGATGCTACCTACCTTATCATCCACGTGCAGCATTTTGGCAGGATTGAGTGTTACCATTTTCAGGGCATCTTCCTCACTCATGCCGCCGTATTTGATGCTCTTGGCTGCTTCCTGGTTCAGGCGGCGCGCCATTTCTGCATCATCGGAGTTGATGGCCACATTCAATCCCACTTTGCTCATGATGGTGGCATTATAGGGAATGGCATCCACCACTTCCATTTTATACATCCACCAGTCGCTGAAGGTAGAGGCATTGGCGCCATGCGCTTTCATTTTATCGGCCACCTTATAACCTTCCAGTATATGCGTAAAGGTGTTGACCGGGAAACCAAAACGCTCGGCCACTTTCATGGTGGAGTTGATCTCACTCTGTACGTAGGAGTGACAGGTGATGAAGCGTTTCTTGTTCATGATCTCCACCAGTGCATCCAGTTCCAGGTCGCGGTGTACGATGCTCCAGGGATTGGGCATCGCCAGTCCTTTTTTGCCTTTGGCATCATCCGCCACTTTCTTCAGTGCGTTCTGATAATCAGTGGCACGTTGGAAAGCATCGGTCAATACCTGTTCCACGCCCATACGGGTGTCGGGAAAACGGTTATTGGCCTGTGAAGGGGAGCGCTTTACGTTCTCACCCAGGGCAAATTTGATGAAAGGATCGGCTCCCTTGAATTTCAGTTCTTCATCATTGGCGCCCCAGCGCAGTTTGATGAGCTGTGTTTGTCCGCCGATAGTATTGGCAGAGCCATGCAGGATATGCGATGTGGTTACCCCGCCGCTCAACTGGCGATAGATATTGATGTCTTCCGGATTGAGGTTATCACCGATGCGAACTTCCGATGTCACGCTTTGTGCGCCTTCATTGATGGAAGCGGCCGCGATGTGTGAATGCTCGTCGATGATGCCTGGCGTGAGGTGTTTACCGGCGCCATCGATCACGCGGGCGCCGGCATCAGCAAGGTTTTTGCCGATAGCAGCGATCTTTCCATTTTTTACAAGCACATCGGTTGCTTCGAGCTTACCGTCTTTTTCATTGGTCCAGACAGTAGCATTGCGGATGAGCAGTGTTTCCTGTTTGGGCATTTCTTCAAAACCGAATGCCAGGAAAGGATAGGTTACTTTACCCAGTTCAATGGGTGGTTTCGGTTTGGTGCTGTCTGCCCTGGGAGCGGCGGCCTTTTCGAAACTGGCCGTCCATGTGAATGGATTGCCTGCGCCATCACGGCCACTGCCATTCCATACATTGCCATTGGCAATGCCGCTCAGCGTGGTCTCTGTGGCCCTGGGGCCGCGGCCTTCGGTAAAGCTGAGCTTTACGATCTTGCCATCATAAGAATATTTTCCGGTGAGCGTATCCTTGTCGACGAAAGAAGCAGTACCGCCATCTTTCAGGTCTACCGTCCAGGTTTTAGCGCCGGCAGCTCCATTGGCCACCAGTTTATAAGAGCCTTTCACATCGAACCAGCTCTCTTCTTTCACAGGGTATTTGATGCCTTGTACCCAGTTGTTCAGGATCACGGTCTTCTCGTTGAAGATGGGGCCCGAAGTGATCACGAAATTGGCAAGCTTGCCTGCATCGAGACTTCCCACTTTATCGTACACGCCGAGCAGGGTAGCAGGATTTTTCGTCAATGCATCCAGGGCTTTGGTTTCCGACATACCATATTCGATGGCTTTGCGGAGATTGGCCGTGAAATCGGTGATACTGGTAAGATCGGCTGTAGTGATACAGAAATTGATGCCTGCTTTTTCAAAGGCAGCAGGATTGGAAGGCGCGAGTTCCCAATTCTTCAGATCATCGAGGCCGGTGAAGCGCACATCATTGGGATCATCCACATCGATCGGTGCAGGGAAATTGAGAGGGAGTATGAATGAAGCCTTGGTCTCTGTCATCTCTTTGATACGCTGGTATTCATTGCCACCGCCTTTCAGGATATATTGCACACCGAATTCATCACCGATCCTGTCGGCGCGGAGATCATTCCATTTATCATTGGCCTCCATGATCTGCGGCAGGCTTTGGATCTCATTCCATGCTTTCAGGCTCAGGTTCACGCCTTCTTTGGCAGGATTGCTTTTATACCATTGTGCATCGAGATAGCTCTGACGCAGGAGTGCGATCACGCCCATCATGCTGCCGGGATAGCTTTGGGTAGAGGAGCCTTTGCTGAACGAATAATGAGCAGATGCTTTTTCCTTGACCAATACCAGGTTCTCTTTTTCATTGGCCAGTGTGACCACTACGCCGGTGCCACGGGCAATGCCGTCTTTCTGGTGCGTGAGCACTGTTCCGAAACCGAGGTCGCGCAGGGGTTTCGCTTTGGTATCGTCCACCGTGAAGAGTTTGGCTGCTTCCACGTCGGAACGGATGGCCTGGTTCCAGCCATAAGCACCTTTCTGGTTGGAAGTGAGCTGGGCAGGGGCAAAAAAGTTGAACCCGCCCTGCGGACGTTGTGGAGCGGTGATACCATAGTCGCTGTAAATATCTATAAAGGAGGGATAGATATATTTTCCTTTGCAATCGATCACTACCGCCTCTTTCGGCGCCGCTATTCCGGCGCCTGCCGCTACGATCTTACCTTCTTTTACCACCAGGGTGGCATTCGATAGTATCGTTTGCGCATCTTTCACAATGGTGGCATTGATGAAAGCATAAGAGCCGGTCCGCTGATCGGCAACACCATTAACAGGGAAAGTAGTTTGTGCGGAGGAGTAAAAGTGGAATAATAGTAGCAACCACACCAGGAATGAGGATCTTCCTGGTGGACAGAACCTTGATTTTCTCATAGACGTGTTAATTTTAGTTTGAACGATGAAGGTTCGAATTTAGTCAAATGAACTAATTTCGACGGGTTAAAATTTGCTTAACCGGTAAATACCCTACATGGATATTGGACGCTATATCGATCATACTCTTTTGAAACCTGCCACAATTATTCAGGATGTGAAAAAACTCTGCGCAGAAGCCGTTGAATTTGGGTTTGCTGCCGTTTGCATCCCTCCCCCGCTGGTGAAAAATGCCCGTTCCATATTAAAAGGCAGCACTGTGAAAGTGGCTACCGTAATCGGTTTCCCCTTTGGATATTCCGTCAGCAAGGCCAAAGTCTTCGAAGCGCAGCAGGCCATCGAGGACGGGGCCGATGAACTGGATATGGTGATCAACCTCATTGCCCTGAAGAGCAAGGCATGGAATTACCTGGAATCGGAAGTGAAACATATTATAGAAGCTGCTCATAAGAACGGAAAGCTGTTGAAAGTGATCATAGAATCGGGGATATTGACCGATGAAGAGATCATTCAATGCTGCGAATTATATGGCAGGTTGGGGGTCGATTTCCTGAAGACCTCCACCGGTTATGCCGAAAAAGGAGCTACAATAGAAGCCGTGCAACTGATGCGGGCCCATTTACCGGATCCCGTGCAGATCAAGGCTTCGGGTGGTATCCGCACCTATGAATTCGCCCGCCAGCTTATTGAAGCCGGGGCCACCAGGATCGGCGCCAGCGCCAGCGTGGCCATCGTAAAAGGTGAGAGAGGCGGAACAGACGGTTATTAGCAATCCAAGTATTTCTGTGTAATTTGTGCCGTCCTTTGCAGGCATTCATCAAAAGATCCTATACATGAAACCACTTATTGGCATACTATTATTGATGGGCTCCCTGAAAGTTTGTGCACAGACCGATACCAATGCTATCGTAGTACATAAAGACCCGCGTATCGATCTGCTGGTAAAAAAACAGATCGAAATCAATGAGGTCACCACCCGCAATGCCCGCCGCTTCGCACAGGGTTTCCGCATTTTGGTGATCAATACCAGCGATCGCAATAAAGCCTTTTCTGCCAAGACAAAAATCTATAAGGAGTTCCCCGAACTGAAGGCATACCTGATGTATCAATCCCCCTCCTATAAACTCAAGGTGGGCAATTTCAGGGACCGTTCAGACGCAGAAGGATACCTGTTGTCCATCAAACAATTTTTTCCTACCGGTGTATACATAGTGCCGGATGTGATCGAGGTCAATCCGGATGAAAAAGAGCCGAAGGAGTAAAACGAGAAAAGAGGTATGAGCCAGTTAAAAGAAAAGATCAGGCATCTCGCCAATACATATTCGACCGATTTCATAGCTATCAGGCATCACCTGCATGCATACCCGGAATTGAGTTACCAGGAATTCGAAACCTCCCGCTTTATCCGCAATAAACTGGATGAGTTCGGTATCCCCTATTCGGTACTGGCCCAGACGGGGGTGGTAGGATTGATCGAAGGAAAAAATCCGGGGAAGAAAGTGATCGCCCTGCGGGCAGATATCGATGCGCTCCCGATACTGGAAGAAAATAATGTTCCCTACAAATCAACCCGCGAAGGGATCATGCATGCCTGCGGACATGATGTGCATACCACCTGTCTGCTCGGCGCTGCAAAGATCCTTCAGCAGTTGAGGAATGAATGGGAAGGCACCATCAAGCTGATCTTCCAGCCGGGAGAAGAGCGCAATCCCGGTGGCGCCAGTCTGCTGATCAAGGAAGGCGTGCTCACCAATCCCGCACCACAGGCCATTTTCGGCCTGCATGTACATCCACAGTTGGAGATCGGGAAACTGAGCTTCAGGGGCGGACAGGTAATGGCCAGCGCCGACGAGATCTATATCACCATTAAAGGAAAAGGCGGCCATGCGGCGGCGCCACATCTTACCACAGATACTATTCTGATTGCCTCAGAGCTGATCGTAAGTCTCCAGCAGATCATCAGTCGCAATAAAAATCCTTTTTTGCCTTCGGTATTGTCGATCTGCTCCATCCAGGGCGGACATACCACCAATGTGATCCCCAGTGAAGTGAAGCTAATGGGCACATTCCGGGCACTGGATGAGGAATGGCGCTTCAAGGCACATGAGCTGATCCGTCAACAGGCTACCGGTCTCGTACAATCGATGGGCGCCGGGATCGACCTGCATATCGATGTCGGTTATCCTTCCGTGTACAACAATGAGGCCCTGAGCGCAGTTGCCAGGCAATATGCAGAGGAGTACATGGGGAAGGATAAGATCGAAACAACGGAAGTGCGGATGGGCGCAGAAGACTTCGGATACTATACTCAACATATTCCCGGTTGCTTCTATCGCCTGGGTGTGATGAATGTCGCCAAAGGCATTACATCAGGGGTCCACACACCCACCTTCAACATCGACGAAAGTGCTATCGAAACCGGCATGGGCATGATGGCCTGGCTGGGCACCAGTACCGACGGCTTCTGATCTCCAGGGATTTTTTTATTGCCACAAAGTCTCAAAAACACGGATCCACCAAAGAGGTTCACGCAGGGACACCGGACGCACTGAGGGCTCTCCGTGTACTTTGCGCCTTCGTGGCAAACCCGTACATTGCATGCCTGTTTTGGCAGGAAGGGATCCTACTTCCTTCATTTTCTGCCGGTTAATAAAAGCACCATTAATGAAAAAAGAACTTATCAGGGAACAAGCATTAGAATACCATTCCAAAGGACGACCCGGCAAGATCGAAGTGATCCCCACCAAAGAGGCTAAAACCCAACGCGACCTGTCGCTGGCCTACTCCCCCGGCGTCGCAGAACCCTGCAAAGAGATTGCCGACAATCCCGAGACCGTTTACCAATACACTGCAAAAGGCAATCTCGTGGCCGTGATCAGCAATGGCACCGCAGTGCTCGGCCTCGGTGATATAGGCCCCGAAGCAGGCAAGCCCGTGATGGAAGGGAAGGGCGTACTCTTCAAGATATTCGCAGATATAGATGTTTTCGATATCGAGATCAATGAAAAAGACCCGGAGAAATTCGTACAGATCGTGAAGGCGCTCGAACCTACTTTCGGCGGTATCAACCTGGAAGACATCAAGGCGCCCGAATGCTTTTATATAGAAAGGAAGCTGAAAGAGGAAATGAAGATCCCCGTGATGCACGACGACCAGCATGGCACCGCCATCATCAGCGCCGCCGCCCTGCTCAATGCGCTGGAGCTCCAGAAGAAGAAGATCGATAAAGCTACTTTCATCGTGAACGGTGCAGGCGCCGCTGCCATTGCCTGCGCCAAATTATATGTATCACTGGGAGCAAGGCCGGAGAACTTCATCCTCTTCGACCGCAAAGGAGCGCTTCATGCAGACCGCACCGATCTCGACGAAGACAAAAGAACATTCGCCACTACGCGGAATAAAAATATAACCCTGGCTGAAGCCATGAAAGATGCCGACATTTTCATTGGTCTCAGCGTCGGCAATGTGGTCACGGAAGAAATGGTGAAGAGCATGGCCAAAAACCCGATCGTATTCGCCATGGCCAATCCCGATCCAGAGATCGGCTATGAGCTGGCCACTGCCGCCCGCAAGGATATCATCATGGCAACGGGCCGCAGCGATTACCCCAACCAGGTGAACAATGTATTGGGCTTCCCCTTCATATTCCGTGGAGCGCTCGACGTGCGCGCCACGCAGATCAATGAAGCCATGAAGCTGGCGGCAGTACGTGCCCTGGCAGAACTCGCCCGTACGCCTGTGCCCGATATCGTGAACACCGCCTATAATGAAAAGAATATCGCCTTCGGCCCTACCTATATCATTCCCAAACCACTGGACCCCCGCCTCCTCTCGACCGTGGCGCCGGCTGTTGCCAAAGCGGCCATCGAAAGCGGTGTGGCACAGGCAAAGATCGATAACTGGGATGCTTATGCGATCGAGCTGAACAAACGGCTGGGGCTCGACAACCAGGTGATGCGTATCCTCGGCAACAAAGCCCGCCGCGACCCAAGACGCATCGTATTCGCCGAAGCCGATAACCAGAAGATCCTGAAAGCCGCGCAGATCGCTTATGAAGAAGGCATCGCCTACCCCATCCTGCTGGGCGATGAAAAAAAGATCCGCTCCATCGCCGATACCAATAAGATAGATATCGACGAACTGCCGATCATCGATACCCGCAGTGATGAATATGAAGAAAAAAGAAAACTGTACGGTGAGCTTTTCTTCAAAAAAAGAGGACGCAGGGGTATCAATAAATACGAATCGATCAAGATGATGAAGGACCGCAACTATTTTGGTTGTATGATGGTGGAAACAGGCGATGCGGACGGTATGATCTCCGGCCTCACGCGCAACTATGCAGAAACGATCCGCCCTGCCCTGCAGGTGATCGGTACAGAGCCCGACGTAAAAAAGATCGCCGGCATGTACCTGCTGCTCACCAAGCGCGGTCCGCTCTTCATGGCCGATACCACTGTCAATTTCAATCCTACCGCAGAAGAGCTGGCCGACATCACGTTGATGGTGGCCAAGGAAGTTCGGAATTTCAATCTCACGCCACGCATTGCGATGCTGAGCTATTCCAATTTCGGCAGCAGCAATTCACCGGAAGCAAAGCTGATGTCGCAGGCCACCGAGCTCGTGAAAAAGATAGACCCCACCCTCATCGTGGATGGGGAAATGCAGGCCAGCGTTGCCTTCAACAGTGAGATCCTGCGTGAGAATTATCCATTCAGCGAGCTGGTAGACCAGGAAGTGAACACACTGATCTTCCCCAACCTCGCAGCAGGCAATGTGGCCTACAATTTATTGAAGGAAGTGGGTGGCGCCGATGCCATCGGCCCGATCCTGCTGGGGCTGAAAAAGCCGGTACATGTACTTCAATTGGGCAGTTCCGTGAGAAGTATTTATAATATGGCGCTGGTGGCCGTGATCGATGCGCAACTGAAATGCAACAACCACTCCGGGGATACGATCAAAAAATCAACCTGGTGGAAGCGCAACCGAAAATAGAAATAAGCTTTCTGAGGAGCCGGGTAATATTGTAAATTTGATCTTAGTTTTGGAAAGAAATATCGAGTAGCACATGACCCTCTTTACAGAATTTGGCCGTTACCTGCTGATGATAAAAGGCATGTTTTCCAAGCCGGAAAATGGAAAAATGTATTGGAAGGAATTGATGCACCAATGCTCGGAGATCGGTATCGGCTCACTGGGGATCGTAGTGATCATCTCATTCTTCATGGGTGCGGTATCCGCCCTTCAGACAGCTTACCAGTTGGTGAGCCCGGTGATCCCCAAATCCACCATCGCCCAGATCGTGCGTGATACGGTGATCCTGGAATTTGCGCCTACCCTCGTCTGTATCGTACTGGCCGGCGTAGTGGGCAGTAAGATCGCGAGTGAACTGGGCAATATGCGTGTGAGTGAGCAGATCGATGCGCTTGAGATCATGGGCATCAATACCAAGACCTATCTTGTGTTACCGAAAATAGGCGCCGCCCTGATCACGATCCCTATGCTGGTGATCCTTTCCGCAGCGCTGGGGATCTGGGGAGGAAGGCTGGCCGGAGTTTTATCGGGCATTCTCTCACCTACCGAATACGATAAAGGATTGCTCGGAAATTTCCAGCAATACAATGTATTCTTTGCATTGGTGAAAGCCTATACATTCGCGTTCATCATTTCCAGCATCCCTGCCTATTACGGTTACTATGTAACGGGAGGATCGCTGGAGATCGGCCGGGCAAGCACCAAGGCCGTGGTGGTAAGCTGTGTGGCCATCCTGTTCGCAGATTATGTACTGGCGGCATTGCTGTTGCAATAATTGGAAGTCGGAGGTCGGAAGTGCGAAATTTCTTTAGCAGTCTGACCGTAGGGTACTTCAGACCTCAGGCTTCGGACCTTAGACCTCAATGAATTCAGATGATCGAAGTAAAAAATATCAAAAAAGGTTTTGGCGATAAGCTCGTTCTCAAAGATGTGAGCGTAGTGATGCAGGCCGGCAAATGCAACCTCATCATCGGCGCCAGTGGAAGCGGTAAGACCGTGCTCATGAAATGCCTCGTGGGCCTCTTTGTGCCCGACAGCGGCCAGATACTCTACAATGGTGAAGATTTCAATGCCCTGAACGAAGAAGACAAGAAGGAGATCCGCAAACAGATCGGCATGCTGTTCCAGGGCTCGGCCCTGTTCGACAGTCTCACCGTGGAACAAAACATCATGTTCCCGCTTAATATGTTCACCAACGATAACTACCCCACCAAACTGAAACGGGTGAATGAAGTGTTGGAACGAGTGAACCTGAAGGATGTGAACAAGAAATTTCCCGCCGAGCTCAGCGGTGGTATGAAAAAGCGTGTAGGGATAGCACGCGCCATCGTACTGAACCCAAAATATCTTTTCTGCGATGAGCCCAACTCGGGCCTCGATCCGCAAACTTCGCTGGTGATCGACAAGCTCATCAAGGAGATCACCACTGAATACAATATCACTACGATCGTCAATACGCATGATATGAACAGCGTGATGGAGATCGGTGATCATATCATGTATATGCACCAGGGCATCAAGGAATGGGAAGGAAATAACAAAGAGATCATATTCAGCAAGAATGAGCTGCTGAATGAATTCATCTTTGCTTCGGAATTCCTCAAAGACGCCAAAGATATGCGCATGCTGGAGCAGACCGGCAAGATCGATAACGACCGGAATATGGACGAGCTGCTCAAAGAATGAAGTAAGAAGCAGGAGGTCTGAAGTAGGAATGACCCTGCATTCGGGCTTCTCGAATATTTTCGCACTTCCGACTTCAGACCTCCAACCTCATACTTCAGTATTATTTGCCCGGATTCCCTTACTTTTGCCCAACTTTTTAAATCCCCGCTATGAGCATTTTAGTCAATAAGCAATCCAAAATACTGGTGCAGGGCTTTACCGGTACAGAAGGCACTTTTCATGCTACCCAGATGATCGAATATGGCACCCAGGTCGTTGGCGGCGTAACCCCGGGCAAAGGTGGTACTTCCCACCTCGACCGGCCCGTTTTCAATACCGTAGCGGAAGCTGTCAGGGCAACCGGCGCCAATGTTTCCATCATATTCGTTCCACCTGCCTTTGCCGCTGATGCCATCACAGAGGCTGCCGATGCAGGAGTTGGACTCGTGATCTGTATCACCGAAGGCATCCCTGTACAGGATATGGTCAAAGCTAAACTCTACCTGCAGGGCACTTCCACCAGGTTGATCGGCCCCAACTGTCCGGGCGTGATCACTGCGGATGAATGCAAAGTAGGCATCATGCCGGGATTCATTTTCAAGAAAGGTAATATAGGTATCGTGTCCAAATCAGGTACCCTCACCTACGAAGCAGCCGACCAGGTAGCCAAGGCCGGGCTCGGAATTTCTACCGCAGTAGGTATTGGCGGTGACCCTATCATCGGCACCACCACCCGCGAAGCGCTGGAACTGTTCATGAATGACCCGGGAACCATCGGGGTGGTCATGATCGGTGAGATCGGCGGCGGAATGGAAGCAGATGCGGCCCGCTGGTATGCTTCACAGCCCAATAAGAAACCAGTGGTGGGCTTTATTGCCGGACAAACAGCACCGGCCGGCCGACGCATGGGACATGCAGGCGCCATCATCGGCGGGGCCGAAGATACTGCCGCTGCCAAGATGAAGATCCTCGAAGAATGCGGGATCACCGTGGTACAAAGCCCGGCAGATATTGGTGTTACGATCGCCAAGACCATTAAGTAAGAAATAGAGTTGACAGGTTGATAGGTTGGAAAGTTGACAAGGAGGGAACCCTGAAATTTTGGGATATCCTTGTCAACTTTTCAACCTGTTAATTTTTTAACCCTTCGATCTCCTCCTTGACTACCGCGCGTCATTTCCTGATATTATTCTTTTTTCATAGACGTTATCCTTCAAATAACTTATATTGAGTATTATTTACACTATCTGAACCTCCCCCGTTCATCCCTGGGTTCCTTTTACATCTCATCGAACACCTCATTTAAGGCCTGATCACACCCCTTTTCCCGCGTGCGACAGAAGTTTGTTCCTCCGCTTAAAACCAATAGCTATATGCGCAAACTTTATCTCGTCCTCGCCCTGCAGGCATGCCTGCTCATACAGGTCAATGCACAATGCCCACGCGTGGCAGGTATCATGGTCGATGCCTGCGGTGTCGAAAATCAGAATGAGTTCGTTTTCCTCCTGAATGGTAACACAGCGCTCAATGTGGACGACATCGGGATGACCTTCCCCACCAATGGCAGCATTACATCCTCCAACAACAACGATTTTTCGTTACCGCAAGGCACCAGCGTAGCGCCGGTTGGCTCCTGCATCACCGTCCTCACGAATGGGGACGTGATCCCGGCCAATGCGCCGGCGGTGATCTTCATGTCGAACAACGTTGGACAGGCTTATGATTTCACTTCCTGGTGCACTCAGTATGGCCAGTTGTATATTTTATACAGGAACCTGGCTTCCCCTACAACGCCTACTTTCCTGAATGATAATCCAACCCCAACTACCAGGAGCGTTGGGCTCACCATCAATGGCTCTCCCTCCTGTTCCGCCACGTTCACCTACAACGTCTCCACCCCTTCCGGCTCATCGGTCGATGGGAATTTTTACCGCTTCCCCGTTCCCACGTCCGGCACCAGTATTTCTCCCGGGTTCGTCAATAATGGCTGCGCTTCACCACCCCCTCAGCTTCTCCCGGTAACGCTCACCAGTTTCACCGGTAGCTACATCAACCATTCGGTAATATTGAACTGGGTTACGGCCACAGAGATCAATGCCGATCATTTCGGGATCGAAAGGAGCAGCGATAGTCAAACTTTTGAAACGATCGGCAGCATTGCCGCCAGTGGCAACTCCACCGTGGAGCGTAGTTACAGTTATACGGACCGTTCACCACTGCCCGGCAGATCGTACTATCGTTTACGGACAGTTGACATCGATGGGGGCTGGAAGCTCTCGAAGATCATCAGCATTCAGGCCACGGCCAGCGGCATTGCCTTCCTGGGATTGTATCCGAACCCTGTGCAGGATGAGCTTGTGATCGAATGGAATGCCCGGCAAAGAAGCAATGCGCAGGTATCGGTCGTAGATATGCTGGGCCGCGTGATGCAGTCGGCCATCCTTGTTTCCGTGGCCGGCTATAACCAGGCCCGGTTACGAACGGGCCAACTAGAGGTTGGTGAATATTTTTTAAAAATGCAGATCGACAGTGAAGTGCTCACCCAAAAATTCCTGAAAAGATAGAATAGCAACGGCCTGCTGTTTTCCCCATCGGGAAGGCAGGCCGTTGATCATTGGTTGCAGAGAAATTATTTACCTGGACCTCCTGATATAATCCGCCAGCTCATCCTTGCTGCGGTTGAAGGTGAATACTTCATAGAGCTGGACATAATCACCCTTGTTGACCGTATTACGGTAGGCATATTTGGCTACTTCCAATCTCTTGTCGTCGAAGGTGAACAGGGTGGCAAGTTGTTTCACCTGGTCGACCGTGAAATAATTGTTATCCATGATGGATTGTTTGATCATGTTCATCCGGTTATCGTCGAAAGGTTCCTTGCGAAGTGTGTTCATCAGGCCGTTGAAAGAACGATTGCTCATGGCGGCGTTGTTCCAGTTATCATCACGCCTGTAGTCGCCCCCATCCTTGTCGTCATCGTAGTTACGGTCCGTCATGCTTTGTTCATCGACCATCACTTTCCCGAAACGGTTGATCACGATATCCACATGATACCGGGGTTTTATGTAAATAGTGTTGCTGTAGATGATTTCCGGTTTTCTTCCCATACCTACGCGGTCCCATACAGACTTCGGGGTATTTTCGCGGTATATTTTTACGGTGTGGTTACCGGATGCCAGTTCACGGATCAGGACCGGGTTATCCCTGTCTGAATAACGTTTACCATCCAGTTCCAACCAGGTATCGCGTCCGCCCAGGTTGGTAATGCTCATTCTTCCATCGTCATGATTGGCAAACACGATCAATGAGCTCAGGGCCATGATAGCAAGTGTAAAGATCTTTTTCATAAAATGTTTCCTCCTGAAGCTTACTATTCCAATGATATGCCATTAAATGTGGACCTGCTGCAAGGAAACGTTAAATCAACCTGCCCTTCGGGCAGGCCTTACCGGCGTATTGTGTAAAATATGGTTGCCGGGCATCTTCTTTTAAATAGAGTTTTTTATACCTTGTATTAAATTTTGATCGCATGTTGCTCAAAAAAATCCTTGCGCTCGTACCCGTTACCTTATTAATGATCAACCTTACCGCCCAACAGAAAATGAACAACTACGAAAAAGCCTGGAGCAAAATAGACTCCCTTATCCAGAAAAATGGACTGACCCAGTCGGCCCTTACCGAAGTGAACAAGATATATACCCTTGCCAAAAAAGAGAAGAATGAGCCGCAATTGATCAAGGCGCTGCTGTATCGTATGTCCCTGGAAGTTACCCGTGATGACAACGCCCAAAAGAAAGGTCTTCAAAGTCTCGAACAGGAGGCCGCCGGCTCCACCGGGGCTGCAAAAGCCATTTTACAGAGCATCGTGGCGGAAGGATACTATGCTTTCTTCCAGCAGGTCCGCTGGAAAATATACAACCGCACCAATACTGTCGATCTCAAAAAAGATGACCCTGATACCTGGAGTGCCGATGACTTCCACAAAAAGATCAGCGGATCTTATCTTGCTTCCCTCTCCAACGAAAAGCTCTTACAGCAAACCAAACTGGAACCCTTCGATCCCATTATCATCAAGGGTAATATGCGCAACCTTCGCCCTACCCTCTTCGACCTTCTTGCACACCGCGCCCTGGATTACTTCGGTAATGATGAACGCGATATCACCAGGCCGGCCTATGCTTTCGAGATCGATGATCCGGCAGCCCTGGCGGATGCTGCCTCCTTCATGCACCATGAGTTCCGTACAAAGGATGAAAGCTCGCTCCATTTCAAAGCGCTGCAGCTATACCAACGGATATTGCAATTCCATGCCGGCGATGCACAACCCGACGCAACGATAGATGCAGATATCGACAGGATCAGGTTCGCGGAGCAATACGGCATTATGCCAGACAAAGATCAGCTCTACCTGAAAGCGCTGGAACAGATCACAGGCCGGTATGGACAATTGCCGGTGGCTTCACAAGCCTGGTACCTGCAGGCCAACTGGTTCGCCGGGAAAGCAGGAAGCTATGACCCGGTAAAGGATACTGCCCATCGCTATGCCTACAAAGATGCCCTTGCGATCTGCGAAAAAGTAACTGCCCGGCAGGAACCCGGCGAAGGCAAATCGAATTGCCAGCAACTGCAACAGCAGATACTTACGAGGTCCATCTCATTGCAAACCGAGAAAGTGAATATTCCCGGCCAACCGTTCCGAACACTCGTTGAATACCGGAATTTCACACAACTCTGGTTCAGGATCGTGAACATCAACAAGAATACCCGAGAATCACTGGGCAGGAATGAATACGAAGATGACTATTGGAAGAAATTAGTGCATTTGCCTGCTCTCAGGTCGTTCTCACAATCTTTTCCGGATACGAAGGATTACCAATTGCACCGGGCAGAGATCAAAGTAGACGCGCTTCCAACCGGTCAATACGCCATCATCGCCAGCACCAATCCCGATTTTACTTTCACCAAAGAACCGATGGCCGTCCAATATTTTTATGTTTCGAACATTGCTTACATCAATAAGAACTCCGACTATTATGTACTGAACCGTGAAACCGGCGCGCCGCTCGTGAGGGCCAGCGTACAGGTATGGTACCGGTATTATGATTACAATTCCAGCAAGTATACGGAGCGAAAGGGGGAGAATATCATGACGGATGCCAACGGCTTTTTCCATATTGAACCATCTAAAACCAGGCAGGATAACAACCTCAGGATCGAGATCACCACAAAGGAGGATCATCTCTTCCTCGACGATTATACTTACAATTACAGCTATCCTTCCTACAATACACCACAACAGAACATCAGCAGCTTCCTCTTTACCGACCGCGCGATCTACCGCCCCGGACAGCTATTGTATGTAAAAGGCATCGTAGTTCAGCGAGACCATGTTACCAATCAGCACCATACTTTACCCAACTTGAAAAGCACCCTGGTGCTCTATGATGTAAATGGGCAGAAAGTGGATTCCATCCAGGTCACCACCAGTGAGTTCGGTTCCTATTCCGCCAAATTCAACCTGCCCTCCGGCTTGCTGAACGGAAATTTCAGGATCGAAGATGCCATTACGAAAAGCTCGAAGTATTTCAGGGTGGAAGAATACAAGCGGCCTAAATTCTCCACCGGCATAGATAAACCTGCCGGCACTTACCGGCTGAATGATGAGATCAAAGTGACCGGTCATGCCAAAGCTTATGCGGGTAATGTCATCGACGGCGCTACGGTAAAATACCGTGTTACACGCCAAACGATCATGCCGTATTGGTTCTTTGCATTCGACTATGGTAAAATGATCTGGCCGCCGCAGCGGGGAGAGAACATGGAAATCGCACATGGTGAAACCACTACCGATGCCAACGGTAATTTCAACATCTCGTTCAAAGCCATTCCCGATAACAGCATCGACAAAAAAAATCAACCGGTATTTCACTACGAAGTAAGCGCCGATGTGACCGATATCAACGGTGAAACGAGAAGTGGCAACACATCCGTAGCAGTGGCCTACCAGGCGCTGCAACTCAATATCAATGTACCCGACAGGCTGCATACCGACAGCCTGAAGCAATTCAGGATCTCCACCACCAATCTCAACAACCTCTTCGAGCAGTCTACCGTTACGCTCACCATCCAATCCCTGCAAGCGCCGAACAGGCTCTTCCGCTCGCGTTACTGGTCTCAACCCGATCAATTCGTGATGAGCGCTGATGAATACTATCGCTCCTTCCCGAATGACCTTTACAGCGATGAAGGCCAGGTAAGTCAATGGCCCCGCGGACAGAAACTATTCGAAAAGACCGATACTACCACTGCCGATTCCAAATTCGATCTTGGCAACCTGCTGCTGCCAGCAGGTTGGTATGTGCTCGAAGCGGTGACGAAAGACAAATACGGTGAAACGGTGAAGGATATGCGCTATGTGCAGCTCTTCAATAAAACGAAGGTCAATCCGTCTGCCTATGTCAGCATCGATGCTGATAAAAAAACGCTGGAGCCCGGAGAGGCCCTTCACTACCAGGTCAACACCAATCTCAGTAATGTATTCGTGATCCAGGAAGTGATCCGGAAAAACAATGAGGAAAAACGCAGTGTGTTCAATATCGATCAGAACAGCAGGGATTTCACTATTCCTGTTTCAGAAACCGACCGCGGCGGGCTCCAGTTGGAGGTGGCCTTCGTGAAGAACAACCGTGTGTACCTGGCCTCGGAAAATATTGGCATTCCATATACCAATAAGGAGTTGACCATTGCGTATGAAACATTCCGCGACAAGACCCTGCCCGGCAGCCAGGAAAAATGGAAACTGAAGATCAGTGGCTATAAAAATGAGAAAGTGGCTGCCGAGCTGCTGACAGCCATGTACGACGCTTCCCTGGACCAGTTCAGTCCACAATCCTGGAGCATTCCTTCCCTGCAGCAATACGCCTATCGCAGAAATGGATGGCAGAGCGCCAACAACTTTCAATCTGTTTCCTCCCGTGAAAAACAATCCGCATGGAAGGAGATCACGCCATTCAACAAGACCTATGACGTGTTGAACACCTACGGGTTTGCACCCTTGCACCATTATAATTTTGCTGCAAAAAGTGATGTGAGGTTGTTCGCTGCTGCCCCAGCCACCCTGGCGGAAGCCGAGATGGCCCCCACAGGCGCCAGGCGCCGCAAAGGAGAAGAAGCCAGGGCCGTAGACAAGTCGGCTGACATGTCGGATAGCACTGCCACAAGCTCAGCAGGGGCAACTGAAAACACTCCCGGCAATGAGCAAGCGAATGCTACTCCCCGGAAGAATTTCAACGAGACCGCTTTCTTCTTTCCCGATCTGCGAACAGACGCCAATGGCAATATCGAATTTTCATTCACCATGCCCGAAGCACTGACCCAGTGGAAATGGATGAGCCTGGCCCATACACAAGACCTCTCATTCGGTTATAGCGAGAAAAATATTATTACCCAGAAAGAACTTATGGTACAGCCCAATGCGCCCCGCTTCCTCCGCGAAGGGGACCGCATGGACTTCAGCGGTAAGATCGTGAACCTCTCCGACAAAGAGTTGAGCGGGCAGGTAAGCCTTCAGTTGATCGATCCATCCACCAATCAATCCGTGGACGGCTGGTTCCAGAACATGACGCCCAATCAGTTCTTCACCGTGGCTGCTGGGCAAAGCACACCGGTAAGCTTTACGGTCCAGGTCCCATATCAATACAACCGGCCTGTCAGTTACCGGATCATGGCCAATGCTGCTTCCCTGAGCGATGGCGAAGAAGCGATGCTGCCGGTCGTGAGCAATCGCATGTTGGTCACCGAAAGCCTTCCATTGCCTGTTCGTGGGAATACCACTAAAAATTTTACTTTCAAAAAATTACTGGAAAGCAGCAACAGTGAAACGCTGAACAACCATGATCTCACGGTGGAGTTCACTACCAACCCAGCCTGGTATGCTGTACAGGCACTTCCCTACCTGATGGAGTATCCTTATGAATGTGCAGAGCAGGTCTTCAACCGGTACTATGCCAATGCACTGGCAACGAGCATTGTCAATGTATCGCCCCGTGTCAAAGCCATCTTCGAAAGCTGGAAAACGACCGATACCGCTGCGCTCCTGAGCAACCTGCAGAAAAATGAAGAACTGAAATCGGTATTGCTGCAGGAAACGCCCTGGGTAATGCAGGCCCGTACGGAAGCGCAACAGAAAAAACAGATCGCGCTGCTGTTCGACATGGTGCGGATGAGCACAGAGCTGCAATCGTCACTTGCCAAGCTGCAGGACCTGCAAAGCCCGAACGGTGGCTTCGTATGGTTCAAAGGCGGGCCCGATGATCGTTACATCACGCAATATATTATCGCCAGCATCGGCCACCTGAAAAAGCTGAATGCCCTTCCTAAAAATGATCAGCGTATCAATGCCATCATCAGTGCCGCCATCCCGTATCTCGATAAGAAACTGCAGGAAGATTATGATAATCTCATCAAACATAAAACGAAGCTCACGGATAACAATCTCGGCTATTCGCAGATCCAGTTCCTGTACATGCGCAGCTTCTTCCCCGAATATGCTGTACCCGGCAATATCTTTACTGCCTATAATTATTACCGGAAGCAATCGCAGCAATTCTGGCTACAGCAAAGCCGGTATATGCAGGGGATGATCGCGCTCTCATTGCATCGCACCGGTGATCTGCAAACGGCCAAGGAGATCGTTGCCTCCCTCAAACAAAATGCCATAGTGAATGAAGAAATGGGAATGTACTGGAAAGATATGAGCGCAGGTTACTACTGGCACCAGGCCCCCATCGAAAGCCATGCCCTGCTGATCGAAACATTTGCAGAGGTGACGAAAGACAATAAAGCCGTTGAAGACCTGAAGACCTGGCTCCTCAAACAAAAGCAAACGCAGAACTGGCGTACCACCAAAGCCACTGCCGATGCCTGTTATGCATTATTGTTGCAGGGCAAGGACTGGCTCAGCAATGAACCTACGGTTACCATTAAACTGGGTAACCTTACGGTCAACAGCGCCGACCAGCACCAGGAAGCCGGTACCGGGTATTTCAAAAAAGTGATCGAGGCCAAATCAGTGAAACCGGCCATGGGCAATATCCAGGTAACGGTTTCTTCCAACAGTACTGCCGCCTCACCAGCCTGGGGAGCCGTATACTGGCAGTATTTCGAGAACCTCGATAAAATAACACATGCGGCCACACCACTCAATCTCAGCAAGAAACTGTTCGTTGAAAAAAATACGGACCGCGGGCCGGTATTGCAACCGGTGAATGAGGGCGACGCACTGAAGATAGGCGACAAAATAAAAGTACGGATCGAATTGCGTGTCGACCGGGATATGGAATACGTTCACATGAAAGATATGCGTGCCGCCTGCCTCGAACCGGTGAATGTGATCAGCCAATACAAATGGCAGGGCGGATTGGGATACTACGAAAGCACCAAAGATGCCAGTACCAATTTCTTCTTCGGCTATTTGCGCAAAGGGACCTGGGTATTCGAATATCCATTGTTCGTAACGCATAGCGGCACTTTCAGCAATGGCGTCACTACCATCCAGTGTATGTATGCGCCAGAATTCACCAGCCATAGCGAAGGAGTGAAAGTGAATGTGGAGAAGTAAAAAAGTTGAAATGTTGAGAAGTTGATAAGGGGGTCTCTGGAATGAGGTTATCCCCTTGTCAACTTATTAACCTTTCAACCCATTAACTCAAAGAATTTCAAGAATGCACACAGAGATACTCTTGATCGGGCAGGGAATCAGCGGCACTTTTCTAAGCTGGTACTTACAGGAAGCAGGGATCGAACACCTGGTGATCGATGAACCAAGGCCCAATACTGCATCGCAGATCGCGGCCGGTGTTATCAATCCCGTCACCGGGCGCCGCATCGTAAAAACATGGCTCATCGATGAAGTGCTGCCATTTGCCCGGCAGGCATACAAGGCACTGGGCGATGCGCTCGGGATCGTCGCCATCGGGCAGAAAAATATCGTCGACTTTTACCCGACCCCGCAGATGAAGCTCGCTTTTGAAAAGAGGTTCGGGGAAGACAGCCAATACCTTTCGGCGCCTGCCGATGAAAATCATTGGAAAGAGTGGTTCCACTACGATTTCGGTTATGGTGAAATTCAGCCAGCCTATCTCGTGGACCTGCCGGCCATCCTGCCTGCTTACCGGGCCTTGTTGCAGCAGCGCGGGCAATTGCTGGAAGAAAAATTCGAAACGGAACTCCTGCAGGTCAATCCTGATCATATCCGGTACAAAGACATCGAAGCGACCCATATCATTTTTTGTGATGGTATCGCAGGTGAAAAAAATCCCTGGTTCAATAACCTGCCCTTCGCTCCCAATAAAGGAGAAGCCGTATGGGTATCGGTACCCGGACTTCCGGCCACCCATATTTTCAAAAGAGGGTTCAACCTGGCGCCCTGGCAGGATGATATTTTCTGGCTGGGCTCCACCTATCTCTGGGAGTTTACCGACGACCAGCCCACGCCCGGGTTCAGGCAGTTTGCCCAGACCTGGCTGCAACAAACCATAAAGCTGCCTTTCAAAATAGTCGACCACCGGGCAGCCATCAGGCCCGCCACGCTGGAACGCAGGCCCTTTGTGGGTTTCCACCCTGCACATCCTGCACTGGGTATCTTCAACGGCATGGGCACCAAGGGTTGTTCACTGGGCCCGTTCTTTGCCCATCAAATGACGGAATATCTTCTCCATCAAAAGCCTATTCTGCCCGAAGCCAACGTGCAACGCTTCCAGCGCATCCTCACCAGAAATGCCTAAGATATTCCTGGTGAGGCTAAGGCACGCTGCATCCCAACTGCCGACTGCCAACTGCCGATTTCTTCATACTTCCTTCTTCCGTATTTTTGCCCATTATTTAAATACCTTCATAACTTATAACCATGCCTGCTGAGAAAATGTATTCCATTCCCGACCGGTTCAGGAGGATCGAGAACCTGCACATCCTTTTTTGGCTCATGAAAGATATCTGTTGGTGCATGACCTGGCGAACACTGGGGATCGCCATGCTGGTGCCTACGCTTACGGTGGCCATTCTCATTACCTGGCAAACACGCAAGCTGAAATCGGAATTGTTCCATAACCTGGCCGTCACTTTCTGGATCTGCGCCAATGGGTACTGGATGATCGTCGAATTTTTCGGCGTCGATGAGAAGCTGCGGATATTTACCGTGATCCCCTTCAGTATCGGGCTATTCTTCATAGTGGTCTATTATGCGTTCATACTTCCCCGTGAGAGGAAAACGGAAAAGCTGGTGACGATCAGTGTGGATGTACCGGAGAATACGTTGAAACTGGCGAAAGCGGGTTGATGGAAAGTTGACAGGTTGATATGTTGAAAGGTTGATAAGGAAATCTCTGACCTTCAGAGTTCCCTCCTTGTTAACCTTTCAACTTGTAAACTTGTCAACTCAAAAAGTATATCTTTTCGCTAGGCAGCAATTTTTGCAGTGTTCAGGATCACGCTTGGGTCTTGTTTCAGCAGGCGGCTCATGGCGCTGAACAGATCAGGCAGATCGTGCCGCAGACGGATAGGATTCTCGAAGAACACTTCCACACTTACTGCCCAGAACTCGTGATAATTGGTACCGGCATAATCGCCCAGGATATTGCGCGTACCCCCCTGCATGCCTTCAAAGATGGGACGCGCCACTTTGGAGAAATTCTTGAATTCCTTTTTGAAATGTTTATCCTCCTCCGTTTGTGTAATGAAGTTTACATAGGCCAGCGCATGTCCCATTTCATGCAATCCCACATTGCAATTCGGTGAAAGGCCCTTGATGCCTTTCATGAAATTGTCCCACGATAAATAGATCCCGCTATGGTCCACATGCCCCTGGAATGGGCGCGAATAAAAACCATAATGGTAATCGTCTTTCAGCACATAGATATCACGGAAATAGTTAAGCAGGAATTTATCCAGCCCGAAGGTAAGCTGAACGGCCGTGGCGCTGATCAGCACCGGCATTTCTGCGCTCTCGCTCACTTCTATATAATGGAATCGCTTGGCCCTGCGGAAGAGGAAAGTGCGGAACAGGAATTTGCGCTGCTCTTCCAGGGTGAGGCGGTTGTAATAGCGAAGATGACGGGAAATGATCGAATGATAAAAGGGTTCTTGTGAGAGGAACGACTTGAATTGACGTTTGACTTGAAGTCGGTTGATCCACTCACTCACGGGGCCATGCAGAAGAATGATACCGAAGACCACCAGGGAAATGACCAAAATTTCCATAAGGCTCTTTTTTTCTTTTTGTGAATAGCAGGTACGAGGCCAACAAACAGGTGGGTCTTCACAAAGTATGGATTTGTAGTACGGTCTTTCGGGGGAGGTGGAATGGAAAAGGTTACAGAGAATGGTATCAGGGAAAGGTATAACCCGGTTACAAAATATAAAGAATAATCCGAAAATGGAAGCACCTGCGCCAAAATTTATGAATCCCTTATAAGTGGCTGGAAGTAAGTACCTAAATCCGGACCTGATAAATTTTCCATAGGCTTGCTCCCCCATCGCCAATCCTGATTACCTTTGCCGCTCATTATCATTGATTCAATCAATAATATTACAAAAACTTAGCATAGGATGTATAGAACGCATACCTGCGGTGAGCTGCGCCTGGCGCAGGCAGGACAGGAAGTGACCCTCGCCGGATGGATCCAGATAGTCAGAAAATTCGGAAGCATCACCTTTGCCGATCTCCGTGACCGCTATGGCATTACCCAGTTATTGTTCGGTGAAGACCTGAATGCACAGCTCGATCAGCAACCCCTCGGCCGTGAATTCGTCGTCCAGGCAAAAGGTATCGTTTTGGAACGTACCAATAAAAACCCCAACCTGGCAACAGGTGATATCGAGATCAAAGTGACCGCATTCACCATTCTGAACAAGTCCGTCACTCCACCATTCACCATCCAGGATGAAACGGATGGCGGTGATGACCTCCGCATGAAATTCCGCTACCTCGATCTTCGCCGTAATGCCGTGAAGAAAAATCTCGAACTCCGCTATGCCGTGAACCGCGCCGCCAGGAACTACCTGCATGAGAACCAGTTCATGGACCTGGAGACGCCCTTCCTGATCAAATCCACGCCGGAAGGGGCGCGCGATTTCGTAGTGCCATCCCGCATGAACCCGGGCCAGTTCTATGCACTGCCCCAATCACCCCAGACCTTCAAACAATTGCTGATGGTGAGCGGCTACGATCGTTATTACCAGATCACCAAATGTTTCAGGGATGAAGACCTGCGGGCCGACCGTCAGCCTGAGTTCACCCAGATCGACTGCGAAATGAGCTTCGTGGAGCAGGAAGATATCCTCTCCATGTTCGAAGGTATGATCAAACATATTTTCAAAGCCGTCAAAGGCATCGATTATACCGAAGCCGTTCCCCGCATGACCTGGGAAGATGCCATGTGGCAATATGGGAACGACAAACCGGATATCCGGTTCGGAATGTCCCTGCTCAATATCAAATCGGCCTTCCTGAAGAACGGAGAATACCCTGCAAAAGGGCAGTTGCTGGCAGGCACCGATTTTAAAGTGTTCAATGATGCGGAAACAGTAGTGGCTATCGCGGTCCCCGGTTGTGCAGATCATACCCGCAAACAAACGGACGAGCTAACGGAATGGGTCAAACGCCCGCAGATCGGTATGCAGGGTCTCGTATACATCAAAGTGAATACCGATGGCACTTATAAAAGCAGTGTCGACAAATTCTTTTCCGAAGCCCAGCTCAAAGCCATTGCCGATGCTGCCGGCGCCAAAGCCGGCGACCTCGTGCTCATACTGGCCGGGGCCGAAGAAAGGACACGGAAAGCGATCAGCGAGCTACGCCTGGAAATGGGTGAACGTCTCGGTTTCCGCAGAAAGGACGAATTCAAATTATTGTGGGTGCTCGACTTTCCCCTCTTCGAATACAGTGAGGAAGACAACCGGTGGGTAGCCCGCCACCACCCTTTTACTGCGCCCAAACCTTCCCATATCGATACCATGATCGGTAACGATCCGGTGATCGGCAATGCGGCCGAATACCTCAAACACCCCTATGCACAGATCAAGGCCAATGCCTATGATATGGTGCTGAATGGAAATGAGATCGGTGGCGGTTCGATCCGGATCTTCCAGCGCGACCTGCAGGAGAAGATGTTCGCCGCATTGGGCATGAGCAAGGAAGAGGCAAATCATAAATTCGGGTTCCTGCTGGGCGCCTTCGAATATGGAGCGCCCCCGCATGGAGGCATCGCCTTCGGGATGGACCGCCTCTGCGCCATTCTCGGCGGTAGTGAGAGCATCCGGGATTTCATCGCATTCCCGAAGAACAACAGCGGTCGCGATGTAATGCTCGATGCACCGTCAGCCATCGATCAAAAACAGTTCGACGAATTGCAGATAAAGCTGGACCTGAAGCAGTGAAAAGTTGACAGGTTGACAAGTTGATAGGTTGACAAGGAGGTCGCCGAAACTCAGGGATACACTTATTAACCTATCAACTTGTCAACCTATCAACTTATCAACCTGTCAACCTCATTTGCAGCGTTTCCCCTGTAATTTTTATCTTCCTATATATCCGACCTCGATGAATCTGAACGATTTTGTTTAATTTCATTGTGTCAGACCAATTCTAAACTGTGCAGGAAGAACAGGTACATACTGAACAAGCGCTTCTGGTCCAGGTAGCAAACGGTGATGAAACAGCATTCAGACAGCTTTATGACCATTACAGGAAAAAGCTCTATGCCTATGCTTTTCAGATCACCGAATCTGCGTTGCTGGCCGATGAAGTAGTGCAGGAAGTCTTCCTCAAACTTTGGGTCCACCGGCAAAAACTCCTCGAAGTAAAGCATTTCAACTCCTGGCTATACACCATTGCCAGGAACCACCTGCTCGACGCCCTGAAAAAAACAGCCAGGGAAACCCTGGCCAGAAAAGAGCTGGTCCGCACCATCCCGGCAGCCATCAACAATGCCGACGACAGGATCCTGTTCCAGGAAAATGAGAAACTGCTCCAGCAAGCCCTCAATCAATTATCTACCCAGCAACAACTGATCTACCATCTCAGCCGCAACCAGGGCATGAAATACGACGAGATCGCTTCCGAGCTGAATATTGCCCCCAACACCGTCAAGGTCCACATTGTCAATGCCCTCCGCTCCATCCGTAAGTATATTCGCTACCATTCCGTTAGCGTATTCCTGCTCTGTAGTTATTTCACCTGCCTGATTTCTTAAAAAAAAGTTAACAATCCCCTAATCCTCCCTTCATTTTTTGCAGTCTTATGTAGTATGGCTTCCGCTGCCACGACTTGCCATACTTTTTAAATCTCATCAACATGCCATCTAAAGAACGAATAACATATTTGTTCCAGCGATTCTTTGACAAAACCTGTACAACCATAGAGAGAGAGGAACTGATGAAATATGTGGTACAGGCAGGGAACGAAGGACCTTTGAAAGAGCTGATCGATCATACCTGGAGGCAGGAATTTCCTGCGCATGAACAAGAGGCAGACCGCGCAGATGAGATATTCCGGTATATCACCGAACAACAGCAGAAAGCATCGCCTGTGATAAATATGAAGCGGACTGCTCACCCGAAAAAATGGTTGCGTTATGCGGTTGGCGCTGCGGCAGTACTGCTCATTGTTGCCGGCATATACCGGGTGATGGAGCCGGCTAAAATGGCTACGGTAGGGCAAAGCGCAGCTATTAATACCTATCGGACCGGTATCGGTGAAGTGAAGGAAGTACAATTGCCGGATGGTTCGCGGATAAAGATCAATGCCAACAGTACCCTCGAACTGGCCCCTGAATTCAACCGACAGAACCGGGAAGTGACATTGACCGGGGAAGCATTTTTCGAGGTAACGCACAATGCTTCCAAACCTTTCATCATCCATACCAATAAGATGGATGTAAAAGTACTGGGCACTACTTTCAATGTGAAAGCATACCCCGACGACCAGAATTTCGAGACCTCACTGATCAAAGGCTCGGTAGAAGTGACCTGCAAGGCGGAAAGTAACAGGAAAGTAGTCCTGCGTCCAAATGAGAAGATAACGATAGCCAATAGGGAGCCTGTTCCTGCGGAGGGCCAGTTGTTGAAACCCAGGCCGGGACAGCAAGCCTTCGAGATGGCTACTGTAAAGCCGGTAACGATCGACAAGAAGGACAGCAGCATTGTAGAAACGAACTGGACCGACAACAAACTGTCCTTCTCCAATGATTCATTTGAAGATATAGCCAGGAAGATCGAACGCTGGTACGGCGTATCCGTGCACTTTGAAAATGAAGCGGCCAGGAAATACAGGTTTACCATCACGATCGGGAAAGAAAGCCTCGACCTGGTGATGAAGGCGCTGCAACTGTCGATCTCCGGTGAATATGAGTATGAGATCGACGAGCAGAATAAGGTTTTGTACATACGATAGGATTCAATACCATTCCTTATAACGACTGTAAACAAGAAGGGGAGTGCGGCAACACCCCCCTTGTGAAACAGCTAGCTGTTTCTTTTTAGTAAACCAAAAAACGATTTGAAGTTATGCAAAAAAACAATTGGGTCTGGCGATTGCTCTTGCCATTACAACCCACCGGCCACTTATCCGGCATGCAAGACCGTGCAAACAATGCATCATCCATCAACCTCTCGATGCCGGCCGGGTTTAAGATGACCACCCAATAACCTTTCCATACATATTAGCACCTTTTTTATGAAAAAACGGGGATGCTGCTACATCCCCGCGAATTCATGAAACAGCCGTCTGTTTCTTTTACTGAACTCAAAAAAACATGATGAAGTTATGCAAAAAAAATTGATGGGCCGGTCCCCTGGGGCATCCTATGCGGGGCGGTACCTAACCAAAGCTCTGTTGATTATGAAAATGACAGTCTTGTTTTTGATCATTGGCTGTCTCCACGTATCGGCCAATGGTTTTTCCCAGGATACCAAAGTAACGGTAAAACTGGAGAACACTTCGCTCAACAGGTTATTCCTTGCATTGGAGAAGCAGACCGAATACAGGTTTGTATACAGTAACGACCGGCTTGCCGGCGATATACGGGTGAACATTACAGTAAACGAGCAGCCTCTTTCCTATGTACTGCAAAGGGCGTTGCTCAATACCGGCCTTACTTACCGCGTACTGGAGAACCTGATCGTGATCACGCCTAACCGGCTGGATAATGGTATCGTGATAAAAGGAAAAGTGCTCACGCCAACGGGCGATCCACTGCCTGGAGCTTCCGTGAAAGTGAAAGGAAAGAATATCGGTACCGCTACGGATTTCAATGGGGATTTCGTGCTCGCCAATGTAGACCGCAATGCCAGCCTCATCATCTCCAGCATCGGCTATGAAGTGCAGGAAGTGGCCATCAGCGGCCGGCAATCGATCAGCATCTCCATGAAAGTACTGGCCAGCAGCCTGGGCGATGTACTGGTGGTGGGCAGTACCGGTTACCAGAGCATTTCAAAAGAAAGGGCTACCGGCTCCTTCAATATCATCGGCAGGGAACAACTCGAAAAACCTACTATCAATATAGCCCAGCGGTTGATCGGCACAACGGCCGGTATGCAGGCAAAGCTCGACGTAGATGGCAACCCCACTTTCGAGATCCGCGGTCAAACCACTCTTTATGGAATGGCGCAACCGTTGGTAGTGGTCGACGGCTTTGCCATCCAGGGTGACTTCAATACCATCAATCCTACTGATGTTGAGAGCGTTACGGTCCTCAAAGATGCGGCGGCCGCCTCCATCTGGGGTGCACGCGCTGCCAATGGCGTGATCGTGATCACCACCAAAACGGCCAGAAGAGGCGTACCCCTCAAAGTTGAATTCTCCGCTTTCACGAGAATGGGCGGCAAATTCGACCTGGGTTACGTGAACCCGCTGGCCTCATCGGCCGAGACCGTCGAGTATGAAAAAAGAGCCTTCGGCAAATGGGGAGCCCTGGCGAATCCCGGCGCATTGAACAATTACGGATTCTCCTGGTCTTCCGCTTCCATGGCCCTCAATGAATACGACCTGGGCTTTATCACAGCCACTGAGAGAGATGCCATATTGGAGAGGCTGAAAACGCAGGACAACCGCCAGCAGATCAAAGACAACCTGCTCGCCAACCCGGTGAACCAGCAATACAACCTCACACTCTATGGTTCTTCCGGCAGGATGAGCAATGCGCTCTCCCTCCTCTATGAATCGAACCAATCCAATTTCAAAGAGACCTACAGCAAAAAATACATGGCCAATTACAGAACAACGGCCAGCGTGTTCAATTGGCTCGATTTCAATTTATCGGCTATGTTGTTGTATAACAAAGCCACCAACAATGGCGTCGGCCTGGGTGATATCCAGGGCTGGTCTCCTTACGACATGTTGCTGAACCAGGATGGTTCCTATACCAATGTCCACCAGTATTACTGGCCCATCATGCAACGTTTCGTGCCGATGAGCAAATTCCCTTATGCAGACTGGACCTACAATCCTATCCGTGATATCAAAAACCGTTCTCTCACGTCCAATCAGCTCAATGCCCGCGTACAGGCAGGCATCACACTCAAGCTCATCAAAGGATTGAGCATCGACAGCAAGATCCAGTATGAATTGTTCAACACTTTCAACAGGAGTCTTTATGGTGAAGAGACCTTTTATGTAAGGAGCACCGTCAATACGGCTTCCAGTTGGGACCAGGTCACCGGCAAGATCACGCCCAACCTGCCCAAAGGAGGTATCCTTGCCCAGTCCCGTTCCAAGGCAGAGACCTACAATTTCAGGAACCAGGTCAATTTCAACCGGGTGTTCGCCCGCAAACATGAAGTCAATTTCATTGCAGGCTCCGAGATCAACAATATCGTTACGGAAACGTTCGGGAACCCCACCACCTATGGTTATAATGATGAAACCCTTACGCTCGGCACATTTCCCAATGGCCCCGGCGGTACCTTCTTCCAGATCAAGAACTGGATGGGCAGCAACCAAACATTTGCCTATACCAATACATTCTCTTACCGCACCGAGCGATATGTATCTGCCTTCGCCAATGCAGCGTATACCTATAATGGTAAGTATACCCTCTCCGGAAGCTATCGTACCGACGCTTCCAATATGATCACTGACGATCCCAAATACCGTTATGCTCCCTTCTGGTCGGCTGGATTGAGCTGGCAGATCTACAAGGAAAAATTCATGAACGCAGTGGCCTGGATCGACCGGCTGAATATTCGCACCACTTTCGGCTACAATGGCAATGTCGACAGGTCCACTGCTTTCAAGCCTCTCATCAGCACCAGCGCTACGCCTAATGTATACAGCAATGATTTCACCGCTTCCATTTCCAGCTTCGGCAACCCTACCCTGCGTTGGGAAAAAACAGGCACACTGAATATCGGGGTCGACTATTCCCTGTTCAGGGGCAAGCTGTATGGTAAGGTGGATGTGTACAATAAATCCGGTAAAGACCTGATCGCACAACTCTCCATCCCTGCCGTGAATGGCACCACTACACAGAAGCTGAACAATGCTGCCATGATCAACCGGGGCATCGAACTGGAAGTGGGAACAACACTGCGGCTCAGGAACAATGATATCATTTGGAATGGCAGCCTCAATTTCTCTTACAACAAGAATAAGGTCACCAAGCTGTTCGTGGCCAATTACCCTGCTTACAATCTCTATGGCGGAGGCACTTCCGCCTATGTGGAAGGAAAGAATTCCAATACCCTCTGGGCTTTTCAGTATGCAGGCGTGCAGAACAACCAGCCTGTGGTTAAAGGAGCAGGGAAAGATTTTTATGATTTTAGTGCCTGGACACCCGGCGATGGCAGGGATTATATGCTCGATATGGGAACCAAGGTGGCCCCTTATACCCTGGGCTTCATGAACGCATTCAAGATCTATGATTTCAATGTTTCTTTCATCATCACAGGCAAATTCGGTCATGTATTCAATCGGCAGACCTTCAACTATCCTGTATTATGGGGGGGCCGGGTACTGCCCAACAAAAAAGTAAGCGAAGTAATGAATGGTGATCCTTCGAAGATCGTTCCGCTTCCGCTCAATGCCAATGAGCCCAGGTTCTATTTCTGGGACAGGTTCTATCCTTATCTCGATTACCTGGTGGCCAATGCCTCGCATATCAGGATGCAGGAGGTCAATGTTACCTATACCCTGCCCCGCCGCATTATGCAAAAGGTCAACCTCAGCAGGCTTCAATTCTTTGCACAGGGCAACGACCTCTTCACCATTATGGCCAAAGATATTGGAGAAGACCCTGAATATCCTTTGGGCGGCATGAAGCCACAGCCCAAACTCACCTTCGGCATGAAGCTGGAATTTTAAGAACGCTATTTGAAAAAACGACTATTATGAAAATCCGACACAAGAATAAAATGCATTATTGGCTACTGGCTGTGGCAACTGCTTTCAGCCTGGGCTCCTGCAAAAAATTTTTAAACGAGAAGCCCAACAAAACATCATCCCTGGAAGTGACCAAAGCTTCCCAACTCGATGCACTGCTCAATGCATACAGCTCATTCTATACGGAAGGTAACCGCACAGCCATTTATGGTACGGATGATTTTGGCTTTACTACCAGTCTTTACAATGCAAGGCCCGGTACTTTCAGTATGGCTGCAGTGCTCTTCGGGCTTTGGGATATCGACTACCTGCCCGATGATACCCGCGAAGTTTTCTGGAGTGGCGAATACAGGAAGATCTTTACGGCCAATATGGTGCTGGAATATCTTCCCAAGGTATCGGGCACCGAAGATGAAAAGGCCATCCTGAAAGCAGATGCCCATTTCATTCGCGCTTACAGTTACTGGGTGCTGGCCAATACCTATTGCCTTCCCTATACCGACGCGAACAAGAATGAGTTGGGCGTACCGATCAAAACCGGTATCAGTTTCGAGTTACCCGTTGAGCGGCAACCTTTGGAGAAAGTGTACCAACAGATAGAATCCGATCTGGCCGAAGCGATGAAATCGCCTGTGCTCCTGGTGCAGAACGGGAAGGCCCGTCACTGGAGGGCCAACAAGGCAGGTATCAATGGCTTTGCAGCCCGCTATTATCTCAACCGGAATAATTATGCCGAGGCATTGAAGTATGCCGACGCAGCCCTTAAAGAATACAACACGCTTGTCGATTACAATACGGAGATGCGTTATGGCCGGGACCAAACCATCACCATCGATGCCGGTACACCCAATGCAAAAACGGTGACGATCAAATACCCATACACGCACGATAACCAGGTAGACTTCACCGATATGCTCGGCTGGAAAGAGTTCCTGTATTTCAGGATGCTCAACCATGAATCGTGGTGGTATGTTCCTTCGCAGGAATTGCTGGCGCTGTACGATCAGACCCACGACCTTCGCTACCGTTATCACATGGTGAAAGGTTATTCTTACGATCGTGGCATGACCAAACCTTCGTATGATTATCCGGGTTATATTTTCTTCTTCAAAGACAGGATACCTTCCGGGCCCACTGTAGCGGAAATGCTGCTGATCAAGGCAGAATGCCAGGCACGCACCAACCTGCCCAATGATGCCATGTTAACCCTCAACCAGTTGAGGGCAAAAAGGATGGAACCGGGCGACTGGGTAAACCTCTCGGCAGCCGACAAAGCCGATGCCATTAAAAAAGTGCTGCAGGAAAGAAGACGTGAAATGCCTTTTTCACAACGCTGGTTCGACATCCGTCGTTTCAACAACAATGAAGACCCGGCCGATGATGTGGTGCTCACCAAAACTTTCTATCCTTATACTTCAGCAGTGGTCTCCACTTCAGAAGCCCCGAAAGTTTATAGCCTGCCTAAAGATTCGAGAAGATTTGCAGTTCCCATTCCGCGCACAGAGATCATTTCCAGCAATGGCGTGATCGTTCAAAATAAATATTGATTAAAACCAAATGCCATGAAACAAATTGGTTCTGCTCTCACCCTCCTGTTGGTCGCCGCATCTGCATTTGCCCAACAGGGAAAAGGTTACACCATTTCAGGGAATATAAAAGGTGTGAAAGAAGGTAAAGTCTACCTCATGCAATTCGTGCAGGGAGGCAAAAGGGATTCCACCGAGATCCGCGACGGCCGTTTCAGTTTTACCGGCCAACTGGAAAACCCGCTTCCTTTATTGGTCACTTTTGGAGCAGCTTTCAACAAGAGCTTCCTTTTCTTCGGTGAGAACTCGAACATCGTGCTCTCGATCGATACAGCCGATATGAAAGCGACAAAAGTGAAAGGCTCTGCCTCACAAAAGGATTATGCGGTTTATGATAAGGCCCTGCGCCCATTCAATGATCAGTTGGAAGCGCTGTCCACCCTGTCCCGGTCGAAGGGGCGTACCGATACCAGGCTGCAGGACAGTATCAGCACTGTATGGGAAAAGATCGCTGATCAGCGGAAGGAGGCGGCCAGCCGTTTTATCCAGGCCCATCCCGGTTCGGTTGTATCAGCTTATGCCATCACCCGTCATTTCGTTGTACAGCCTGATATCGAAAAGCTGGAAGCAATGTATAATTCATTATCGCCCGCCGTACAGCAAACAAGCCTCGGCAAAGAGATCAGCCAGCGTGTGGAGGTCGAAAAGAAAACAGTTGTCGGTGTAATGGCTATGGATTTCACCCAGAATGACACCCTGGGGAAACCCGTATCCCTGAAGGATTTCAGAGGCAAGTACGTCCTGCTCGATTTCTGGGCCAGTTGGTGCGGGCCCTGCCGGAAAGAGAATCCCAATGTGGTAGCCGCCTATCATCAGTTCAAGGACAAAAACTTTACGGTATTGAGCGTGTCGCTCGACAGGGAAGGTAAGAAAGATGCCTGGCTCGACGCTATCCATAAGGACGGCCTGACCTGGACCCATGTAAGCGATCTGAAGTTCTGGGAAAACCAAGCCGCCAAACTTTACGGCATCAATGCCATCCCTTCCAATTTCCTGATCGACCCGAATGGAAAGATCATCGGCAAAAACCTGGATGGAGAAAAACTGAAAGAGGCGCTGGTCGCCCATATCAAGTGAGATCAAACAAAAATATAACATATATGAATAACCGAATGACTTTGTATAGAAAACAGCTCATTGCGGCCGGTATCGCCGGACTGCTCGCCATAGGAACGCCGGCAACAGGACTAGCGCAGCTTTCCGGAAAGTCGGAACCTACCCTGAGCAAAGCAGAATTGGAAGAATTGCAGAAAAAAGTGGAAGCCAGCCCGGACAGCCTGAACTACCACAAGGAATATATCAAGGCCATGGGCATCAAAAACCCGGACCTGGTAGCGCAATATGAGCAGTGGATGAAGAAATTCCCCCGAAACGGAAATATCCCTTTTGCGTTGGGGTCGAACCTGGCCGATCACGAATCGCCGGAAGCAAAGCCCTGGCTGTTGAAAGCAGTAGAACGTAACCCCAGGCTCGCAGAAGCCTATATGGACCTTTCCATCGATGCTGAACGCTGGGGCGATCAGGCCGCCTCCAGGGAATACATGGGCAAAGCCAATGCAGCCGAGCCATCCAACCCTTCCTATGCATTCTATTATGCTATGGACTTCGAGCATGTGGATCCAGCAAAATGGCGGACCATGTTGTACGACCTGGCCAAACGCTTCCCCGATCATGAACGCGGCGCCCAGGGCTTGTACTGGCTGGCGGCCCGCTCAACAGACCCGAAGGAAAAAGTGACCGTCTATGAAAAACTCAGACAGCTTTATCCGCCCCAAAAATTCAACTGGTCGAATAGTGGCATGAGCGGGCTCTTCGATATCTACCTGGAATCGGACCCGCAAAAAGCGCGCGCATTGGCGCAATCGATGGGTAATAGCAGTGGCTGGCCTTCGAAAGACACATTGGCCCTGAATATCCAAAATGTACGCAAGCTGATGGCAGAGCAAAAATTCGCGGAGGCATCCGTGTTACTGAACACGGTGCGCCTGCCACGCTATTCCGGGAGTATCGAGTTGGTAGCATTGCTGAAGGCGGAGGCAGCCGCAGGATTGGGAAATCCGGCGATGGCTTATGATAGCCTCGTGGCATTACATGCAAAAAAACCAAGCGATGCCCTCTATACAGCGTTGAAAAAATACGGCGGCAAGATCGGCAAAGGTAATCCGCAGATCGACAACGACACCTGGAGCCTGCGCGAAAAGGCCAGCGCCCCTGCACCGGCATTCAATCTTGGTTTGTATACCTCCGATGGTACTGCATCCCTGGAAGATTACAAAGGCAAAGTAGTGCTGCTTACCTTTTGGTTCCCCGGCTGCGGGCCCTGCCGTGGCGAGTTCCCCCACTTCGAGAATGTGCTGAAAAAATTCAAAGGACAGGATGTTGTTTACCTGGCGGTAAACGGCGTGCCGGAGCAGGACGATTACGTATTGCCCTTCCTGAAAGGCACCAAATATACTTTCACTCCTTTGCGCGCAACCGGCGAATGGGCGGAAAAAACATATAAGGTACGTGGGTTCCCTACCAATTTCATCATCGACAAACAGGGAAGGATCATTTTCAGCAATTTCATGATCCATAGTACTGAGCTCGAGCGCATGTTGGAATTGATGCTGGGTTCGGTCCTCGCAAAATCGTGAGGAAGGTTGAAGAGTTGACAAGTTAAAAAGCTGACAGGGGATCTCCCGATGGAGGAGATCCCCTGTCATTTAAAAAAAATACTGCAACTTGCAGCCTGAAAACAGGCTTGATGAAATCATTGTTCTTCTATCGCGTCGTTTCTTATGTGCTTCTGTTCGTGGCGGGCTTTCTCAGTCTCACCGTGCTCACTGCCCTGCCCTCCGCATTTTCCAACCCGATGATGTTGCTCATACTCTTCGGTCTTTCCTGTATCATCATCTACAGCTATACCAGTTGGCGATTCCTCACAAGAGGTATCGAGAATCGGCTTCCCTGTAAACCTTCTCTCCGCGACCTGATCAGGGTGAACAGTTATTTCAGCATTATACTGGCTATCCTGTTCCTGTTTCCGGGTATCTTCCTCTTATTGCAGCCAACACTGGCCGCCGAAGCCGCAGAACAAGCCATGAGCAATATGCCTCCCGGCGTAGATTACACAAAGAAAGAAATGCAACAGGCCATACTTTCCATGGGAAGGTTCCTGCTCATTTATGGTCTCCTCCTGCTCATACATATCGTGATCACCTATCGCCTCCTCAAACAGTTCAGGCCCCTATTCAAAACGAATGATGCAGAGGCATAAGGGTATGTGCTGATCAGCGTGTCATATATGATAGTTGGCAGTTGGCAATTGGCAGTGTGCAGTTGAGACACACTACGGTTCAAAAATTCACTATAAAAGCATGCTGCCAGCCGACTGCAAATTGCCAATTGCCAACTGCCAACTATATTCACATTCCGTTCTCATGCTGAAAAAAAACCTGAGTACGCTTGTCTTTGTTTTTATAAGGATAGCAGGGCTCCCATTTTATTATTGTTCGCTTTTATGCAGGACCAGTTACCAGATCATCATTCCGGCCAATACTTATGCACCGTGGCTGAAGGATAGGAAATTCCTGCGCCTCTTCCGGAAAGTGAAACGGAACTCGCTGGTGAACAAATACCAGTGTTGGGAACTCTGGAAAGCGATGGAGCAGGTAGGAAAAGTGCAGGGTGATATATTGGAAGTAGGTGTCTGGAGAGGGAGCACCAGTATCATCATGGGTGCGAAACTAAAGGCATTGGGATCATCGAAACAGATCTATGCCTGCGATACTTTTGAAGGAGTGGCCAAAGCAGCCGGCCCTAATGACAATTACTATAAAGGCGGTGAACATAGCAACACTTCATTGAATATGGTGGAAGGACTTATCAAAGAGCAGGGCCTTGGAAACATAGTCCTGCTGAAAGGGACCTTCCCCGACGAGACTGGCGCCAATATCGACAGGGAACGGTTCAGCTTCTGCCATATCGATGTGGATGCCTATCAGTCGGGCAGGGATGTGCTGGAATGGTTGTGGGACCGCCTCAATCCCGGAGGCATTGTCATCTTCAATGATTATGGATTCCCGCTCACCAAAGGGATCACGCACCTGGTCAACGAACAATATCAAAAGAACGATCGCCTTGTCATGCACAACCTGAACGGGAATGGTATCATCATCAAAATAAAATAATCAGGCTTCCTCATGAATACGTCGCATTTCATCGATATGCCCTTTCCGGAATTACACCAGGTGGGCGAGCGGGAGAGCAATCATTATCTTACCACCCATCCTTACCCTCATATCTGCCTGGATGGTCTCTTCAACAGGGAAAAACTAAGAGAGGTGCTGGCGGAAGTTTCACAGTTCGAAGATAAGGCCGCCATCAGTTTCAGCAATCCCAATGAAAATAAATTCGCTTCCCGCAGTGAATATCAGTTAGGCCGCACTACACTCGATCTCATCCATTTTCTCAACTCTCAACCCTTTCTCGATTTCCTTACCAGGCTTACGGGCATCGATGCACTGATCCCCGATCCCTATTTATGGGGAGGTGGGTTTCATAAGATCAGGCGTGGCGGGTTCCTGAAGATCCACACGGATTTCAATAAACATCCTTATCTAAACCTCGACAGGAGATTGAACCTGCTGGTTTACCTGAATGAAAACTGGGAAGAGAGCGATGGCGGGCATTTCGAGCTATGGGACAGCAAGATGGAACAATGCCGGAAAAAGATCCTGCCCGTCTTCAACCGCATGGTGGTGTTCAGCACCACCGATTTCTCGTATCATGGACACCCCGACCCACTGAACTGCCCGCCCCACAAAAGCCGCAAATCCATTGCCTTGTACTACTACACCAATGGCCGGCCGGCCGGCGAGACCGTTGCAGGCAACCGGATCACCACTACTTTCAAAGCCAGGAAAGAAGATGACCCTTTCATGAAATATTACAATTCGCTCGTAAACATCGCTACTGGCCTTACCCCTCCCCTTTTAGTGAAAATGTACAAGAAAATAAGAGGCAGGTAGCCCGGTGTTGCCGGCACGGGCATTGGCTAATATTTTTAGTAACTTTGCCCCTCTTATGAACAATACATCCATTCCTCTGGCAGAACGTCTGCGGCCTGAAAGCCTCGATCAACTGGTGGGACAGGAACATCTCGCCGGAAAGGGAAGTATTCTGCGCAGTTCCATCGAACAGGGCAAAGTGCCTTCCATGATACTCTGGGGACCTCCCGGCACCGGGAAAACCACCATCGCCAATATCATTGCACATACGCTGCAGGTGCCTTTTTTCACGCTCAGCGCTATCAGTTCCGGTGTGAAAGAAGTGCGTGAAGTAATCGAGATCGCCAAATCGAAAGAGAAAGCCATTCTCTTCATCGATGAAATTCACCGTTTCAATAAAGGCCAACAGGATGCTTTGCTGGGCGCCGTGGAGAAAGGCGTGATCACCCTCATCGGCGCCACCACCGAGAACCCTTCCTTCGAGGTCAACAGCGCCTTGTTGAGCAGGTGCCTGGTATATGTGCTCAAACCGCTGGCGGAAAAAAACCTGGTGAGATTATTGAACTATGCCATCGAAAAGGACGATCAACTCGCCCCACTCAAAATAGACCTGAAAGAGACTGCAGCCCTGATCAACATTTCAGGAGGTGATGCCAGGAAATTATTGAACCTGCTGGAACTGGTAGTGACCACACTGGCTTCCGGGAATGGCCAATCCATCACGATCACGGATGATGCAGTAATGGAGATCGCGCAGCAACGCATTGCCCTGTACGACAAAAGCGGTGAGCAGCATTACGATATCATCTCTGCCTTCATCAAATCCATGCGGGGCAGCGATCCCAATGCGGCCGTATACTGGCTGGCACGCATGATAGAAGGCGGTGAAGATGTAAAATTCATTGCGCGCAGGATGGTCATCCTGGCCAGTGAAGATATCGGTAATGCCAACCCTACGGCCCTGGTGATGGCCAATGCCACATTCGATGCCGTCAATAAGATCGGTTACCCCGAAGCCAGGATCATCTTATCGCAATGTGCCGTTTACCTGGCCTCTTCGCCCAAAAGCAATGCCTCCTATGTTGCCATCGATGATGCGCTCGCAGCCGTACGGGCACATGGTGATCTCTCCGTTCCACTGCATATCCGTAATGCCCCCACGAAACTGATGAAGAATCTCGACTATGGCAAAGGGTATCAATACTCACACAGCTACGAAAATAATTTCTCCCCGCAGGAATACCTGCCTAAAGAAATTGCGGGCACCAAATTCTACGACCCCGGCAGGAATGCAAGGGAAGAAGAACTGAGAAAATTCCTGAAGGCATTATGGGGAGATAAATACCATTACTGATCATCCGACAAAATTACTTTACACTATGACCTGGGCCTGCAAACCATTCGATGAACTGACGCCTCATGAGCTGTATGCCATTCTCCGGCTACGGAGCGAAGTATTTGTGGTGGAGCAAAATTGCATCTTCCTCGATATGGACGATAAAGACCAATCGTGCTGGCACCTGATGGGCTGGCAGGGCGACCTGCTCGCAGCCTGTTCCCGGCTGGTGCCGCCTGGGCTCAGCTTCCCGGAAGCATCCATCGGCCGGGTGGTATCATCGCCCAAGGTGAGAGGAACAGGGGCCGGAAAGGAACTGATGCTTCAATCTATCCAACACCTCCATACGATCTGGGGCAAACAGTCCATCAGCATCGGCGCACAAACATATTTGAAAAAATTCTATGGGTCGCTGGGCTTTGAAGTGGCAGGTGAACCATATATAGAAGACAATATCGAACACATTGAAATGATTTTACATACTTCCTATTGAGCACCACGGCGTTGAACAAAAATTGTCAATAATTTTTTTTCCAGGCACACACAAAAACAAACAATTCTGCGTTATTAACTTCATAAGGCCCGTATTCAAATAAGTAGAAATACGGAATCCATTGACCGTCTGAAAACTAAAATCTAATATTCCATGAAACAGAATCTACGCTCTTCTGTGTGGAAGTGCTGGGTATTATCTCTTGTGGTTGTGTGCAATTACCTGCCTTCATTCAGTCAATCTTTCGGACAATCTTCATCTTCCTGGGAAGCCGGTATTACCATTGGCCCCAGTAACTTCCTGGGTGATCTGGGTGGCAATGCCGGAAAAGGCACCACGTTCCTGAAGGACAATAATTTTTCGATGACGAAGCTTACCTATGGCGCTTACCTGGCCTATCAGCCTGCTGAATGGCTGGGATTCAGGTTTGCGGTGAATTTTGGTAGGCTGGAGGGCGATGATGCCATCATCAAAGGGAAAGGTGGCTGGGAAGAAGCCCGTAAACTTCGCAATTCGAATTTCCGTTCCAAACTTTCGGAAGCCTTATTGATGGCTGAAGTATATCCCACCGTATTCATAGAAAATGATCCCTCTGATGTGTGGTTGAAATTGCGCCCCTACGGCGTCATTGGCGTAGGTGTATTCCATTTCAACCCGCAGGGCAAAGACCCGCTCACGGGTGACTGGGTCGATCTGAAGCCTCTCCGCACAGAAGGACAGGGACTGATCCCCGGAGTGCCCGAGTACAAACTCACTCAAATAAATATCCCGATGGGTGTGGGTATAAAATATTTCCTGAGCGAATCTGTTAACCTGAGCCTCGAGGTCCTTCACAGGAAAACATTTACCGATTATATCGATGACGTTAGTACCAACTATGTTGATCCTGCTATCTTCTATGCCAATATGCCTCTTGCCCAGGCGCAACTGGCAGCCCGTATGGCCAACAAGAGTGGTGGTACAGGCACCCGTTTCAAGCCGGGTGATAAAAGAGGTAACCCCAATCAAAATGATGCCTATTATACTGTGGGTATCAAACTTGGGTTCCGCTTAGGCAGCAGTGATCGCTGGAGCACATCGACCCGTTGCCCGGTTAGATTCTAATATCCGGTTCCAATAAAATAACTATAATCCGTACCCTATTTATAGCTACCCTGAACCAAAGGTATTCGCCTATGCCAGTATTTGTACCCGCAAGAAAACGACCTGTTGTTCACATACTTTCTTCACTGACCCTCTGCCTGGTATTGACAGCATGGAGCGTTGCTGCCAATGCATCGCCTGCAGCCGGACAACAGTTACGTGACACGATCGTGGTGCAAAAAAAAATTACCAGCAAAAAACACAAGATCAAATTGTATCCCAATGCCAACCATGAGGTATTGTTCTTCAATGCTATTGGTGAGGAAGGAAGGATCTATCAGTTGTTCCTGTTCGATGTGGAAGGAAAGCTGGTAAAACAGGCCAATATCAAGAATAAACAGACTACCATTGTCAATCATATCGATAAAGGCAATTACCTGTTCGAAGTGTTCAGTGACGACGAGCGGATCGAGAACGGGCAATTGATCATCCGGTAGTGATCCATTTGAGTTCTTTGCTTTTCCATAACTAATAACCAATAAGCTTGCAGGGAAAAATGATAAAATCCAACATCCGGTTGAGTCAAAAACCTGATCCGTTCCCTATTTTCAGTACCCTGATCAAAGATTTTATTTAGTATTCCCTGCACCCGCTTATTGGAAAGCCAGTCTGAACCATGATCTGTTGGATTTGATGGATCAGGAGGAAAGCCCGATGATTGGGAACTACTACCCGAATTTTGAATTAATAAGCATAAATATTTTCTGGTTCTTCCAGTATCCTCAGTAGCCGGCGATGAGCAATTGCCGGCTATTTGTTTACATTATCCCGGCAATCCCATGCATCCCACAAATCCCGGTTCAGACCAAAAATACTTTCGCTGCTTCCTCCCAGTTGTTCAACCTCTCGTATTCCGTAACATCGAGGTTATGGGCAGAAGTGTATAGATACTTTTTCCCGTTGAAGTGTTGCAGGTTGCGGACATGATCATCGATCATATAATCGCCGTACACCAGCCTTTTATCCCCGCAAAGCGTGATCTGCCTCCAACCGATGAATGGAAAATGTTCCTGCATCCATTCCAGTTTTTCTTTCAATGAGTTCGGGAATTCCATGGCGGCGGATACGATGAACAATTCATACCGTTCATTGATCTCTTTCAATACTTCCACACTGTTCTCCATCACGGAGAGGTTTCGGAAGAACCCCGGGGATAAGAGCCTTTCCCTTACAATGGGCTGGTGCTGTTCAGGAAATCCTTTGAGCCAGGAGCCACCGATCATCTTGCTGTAATCTACGTCCAGTTCATATTCCTTTTTGTACCAGGTGATCATATCCCCCATCGGGTCGGCGATCACTTCATCCATGTCTACAATAACGCGCTTCATAATTTTTATGTCAAAAATGGTTTTAATGCCGGTTGGCCTCAAACCGGAACTTGCGGTCCTGATCTTCCGGAAAGGTCATTTCAATTCTTCTTTCAGGAATTTACCGGTATGGCTTTCTTTCACTTTGATGAGATCTTCCGGCAGTCCTTCGAATAATATTCTTCCACCGCCATCCCCGCCTTCGGGGCCAAGGTCGATGATATGGTCTGCCACCTTGATCACATCGAGATTATGCTCGATCACCAATACCGTATTGCCACGGTCTACCAGTTTGTTCAGCACTTCCAGCAGGTGATGAATATCTTCGAAATGGAGCCCGGTAGTAGGCTCATCGAGGATATAGAATGTTTTTCCTGTATCTTTTTTCGACAGCTCGGTGGATAGCTTCACGCGCTGAGCTTCGCCACCACTCAGGGTTACAGCCGATTGCCCCAGTGTGATATAACCCAGCCCGACCTCCTGCAGCACTTTTATCTTCCGATAGATATAATGCACGTTCTGGAAAAATTCAACGGCATCGTCTACCGTCATGTCCAGCACATCGCTGATGGATTTTCCCTTGTAACGGATCTCCAGGGTTTCACGGTTATATCTTTTGCCCTGGCATTTTTCACAGGGCACATATACATCGGGCAGGAAATTCATTTCGATCACGCGCATACCACCGCCTTCACATACATCACAGCGCCCGCTTTTTACATTGAATGAAAAACGGCCGGCATTATAGCCGCGGATCTTCGCTTCGGGCACAGAGGCGAACAAAGTGCGTATATCGGTGAAGAACCCGCAATAAGTGGCCGGGTTACTGCGCGGTGTGCGGCCGATGGGCGACTGATCGATCTCGATCACTTTATCGATATGCTCCAGTCCTTTGATACTTTTATATTCCATAGGCTGCATACGTGAGTTATACGCATGTTTGCTCAGGATCGGGTACAATGTTTCATTGATCAGGGTCGATTTGCCGCTACCGCTTACGCCTGTTACCACGATGAATTTCCCAAGAGGGAATTTCACGTCCACATTTTTCAGGTTATTGCCTTTGGCCCCTTTCAGCTCCAGTGTTTTTCCATTGCCCTGTCTTCTTTCTTTCGGCACGGCAATGGAGCGATGACCATTTAAATAGGAGGAAGTCAGCGTATCGAGCCTGAGGAGGGATCGGGGCTCTCCCTGCGCTACGATGCGCCCTCCGTGGAAACCCGCGCGGGGCCCGATATCCACGAGATGGTCGGCGGCCATCATGATGTCCTTGTCATGCTCTACCACCAGCACGCTGTTGCCGATATTGCGGAGGTTCTTCAATGCCTGGATCAGTTGGTGGTTGTCGCGCTGATGCAACCCGATGCTGGGCTCATCGAGGATATACGTGATCCCCTGCAATTGCGAGCCGATCTGGGTGGCCAGCCTGATGCGTTGCGATTCACCGCCGCTGAGCGTTCTGGATGCGCGGTTGAGTGTGAGATAGGTAAGCCCTACGTCGAGCAGGAACTGAACCCGTTCGCGGATCTCTTTGAGAATATCTTTGGCGATCGTATTCTGTTTATCGGTGAGCCTGTTCTCGATACCACCGAACCACTGCATGAGCTTATCGAGGTTCATTTCACTGAGCTCGGAAATATTTTTCTTATCTACCTTGAACCAGAGGCTTTCCTTTTTCAGTCGGGCCCCTTCACAGGTGGTACAGGTCTTCAGTTCCATCAACTGCTCTACCCACTGGCGGATGGCATCACTCGAGCTGCCGGCAAACCAGCGTTTGAGCTGGGGTACGAGCCCTTCATATTCTTCCGTGTATACGTTCCCGTCTACCGAATCGAAATCGAGGTGCTCTTCTACCGGTCCTGATTCATTCCCATACAATACGAGGTTCAATGCCTTTTTGGGCATATCTTTTATGGGTGTATCGAGACTGAATTTATTTTTCCTGGCGAGCGCCTGTACCTGGTTGAATACATAGTTCTCCCGTTCTTCACCGAGAGGCGCCAGTCCGCCCCCATTGATACTAAGGTTTCGATCAGGCATGATGGCGTCCATACTGATCTGGTACACCACGCCGAGACCTTTGCAGGTAGGGCAGGCGCCATAGGGGCTATTGAATGAAAATGAATTGGGAGAAGGCTCTTCATAACTGATGCCGGTGTCTTCGCACATCAGTTGTTTGGAATACTGCACTACTTTATCACTATCATTGAGCAGCAGGAACATCAGGTCTTTGCCCATCTGCAGCGCTTTCTGCACGCTCTGGCCTATGCGCACCCGCATATCGGGCGTAACGGCCAGTCGGTCGATCACCACTTCGATATCGTGGATTTTGTACCTGTCTACCTGCATCTTCGGTACCAGATCCCTGACCTCTCCGTCGACCCTTACTTTCAGATAGCCTTTCTTGCGGATATCTTCGAAGAGTTCCCGGTAATGTCCTTTGCGGCCGCGGATCAGTGGCGCCAGCAGACTTATCTTTTTACCATTGAACTTATTGTACACATTTTCCACGATCTCTTCTTCACTGAACTTCACCATTCTTTTGCCGGTATTATAACTATATGCTTCGCCGATGCGGGCATAGAGCAGGCGCATGAAATCGTATACTTCAGTAATAGTGCCGACGGTAGACCGTGGGTTTTTGTTCGTGGTCTTTTGTTCGATGGAAATAACAGGTGAAAGGCCGGTGATCTTATCGACGTCGGGCCTTTCCATCTCGCCGATGAACTGGCGTGCATAAGCGCCGAAACTTTCCATATAGCGACGCTGACCTTCCGCATAGATCGTGTCGAAGGCAAGTGATGATTTACCACTGCCGCTGATACCGGTGATCACTACCAGTTTGTTCTTGGGAATGCTGATGTCGATGTTCTTTAGGTTGTGCACACGGGCGCCGATCACTTCGATGGCATCACCTGGTTCTTTCCCGTTATTTTGTCCGTTTTCGATCAACACTGCCTTGTTTGCTTTCGCGTTTGCCATAATTGCAGGTCCCTGATTTTTAAAACTTTTTTATTGGATCGACCGGGGGAGAACCCTATGCAAGATGTCATATAGTAACTGCTGGGCGCTTGCGGAAACCCGGTTATACCTGGGGAGTGTAAAGATAAGAACAAAAGGGGTGTGGAATTGTTGAATCGGTTGGCTGGAAGATTTAGGATTCATTTTCAATGAAATAGGACAAAAATCATGAGGTTGGCATCCAATTTGGAATTGGGAGGATAGTTTTCAAGAGTAGGTGGATATTTCAAGTGCTTGTTTTATAATTTATTTTGATGAGTTTTGCATCATCTTTACAAGTTCATCAGCCTCTGATCAGCAGCAACTCATCATCTGGACAGCATTTGCAATTATTTACCCTCACTCACATTAAAAAAAAAGTCTATGAAACTACTTAAAAACACACTGACAGGAATTATGGCGGCTTCCGTTATTCTGGCAAGCTGCGACAGCATGAACAAAACACAGAAAGGGGCCGTTATCGGAACAGCCGGTGGCGCAGCCGCAGGCGCCATCATCGGTAAGGCGGCAGGCAATACTGCCCTCGGCGCTATCATCGGAGCGGCCGTAGGCGGGGTAACTGGTACCGTTATCGGAAGAAAAATGGACAAGCAGGCAGAACAGATCAAAAATGAAGTACCTGGTGCGAAAGTAGAGAGAGTGGGTGAAGGTATCGTGGTAGAATTCAGTGATAAGATCCTGTTCGGCTTCGACCGTTCCGATCTCTCTGCCACTGCAGAAGGTAATCTCGATAAGCTGGCGAATGTGCTGAAACAACATGGTGATACCAATATCGAGATCCAGGGCCATACGGACAGCAAAGGCTCCGACAGTTACAATATGGGCCTCTCGGAAAGAAGGGCCAATTCTGTTGCCACCTATCTCAGGAACAGAGGAGTGGCATCAGGCAGGATCACTACCAAAGGTTTCGGTAAAACAGCGCCCATCGCCAGCAATGATACGGAAGAAGGACGTGCACAGAACCGCCGGGTAGACTTCCTCATCACTGCCAATGACAAAATGAAAGCCGATTCACGTAAAGAGGCCGGCAACTAATCATTAACAAAACGATAAGCAGCAAACGCTGATCTTTTTATCTCTTTCATCAAACGCAATCAATCCGTTTACCCATTAACAATTTTTAAACAAAACCTAACGAGATGAAAAAGCAAATCATCGCACTAACCATTGGATTCTCCTTGATCACGATCTTAACACAAGCACAATCGAAGCCGTCTGCAGCAGCAGACAAAACCACATTCGGCATACGTGCCGGTGTGAATTTCCAGAACATCACCGGTAAGGATGATGCCGGCAACAAGCTCGACAACAAGCTCAAAGCCGGTTTCAATGTAGGAGTGAATGCAGAAATTCCCATCGCTCCTGAATTTTATATTCAGCCCGGCGTATTGTTCACTACCAAAGGCGCTAAAGCAAAAGGAAGTGATGCGAAAATAAATATCTCCTATATAGAAGTGCCTGTCAACTTCCTGTACAAACCCGAATTAGGCGATGGCCACCTGTTACTCGGTGTAGGGCCCTATATCGCTTTCGGAGTTGGTGGTAAGGTCAAAGGCGGTGGAATCGATCAGGACATCAAATTCAAAAATGAGGTAACGCCTTCAGAGGCTATGGCTGCTCCTTATCTCAAACGCATCGATGCTGGTGGTAACCTGTTATTCGGTTATGAGCTCAGCAACAGGTTCTCTGCGCAACTGAATGCACAATTGGGCCTGGTGAAGATCAATCCCAAGATCACAGGTGTTTCCGACAATTCCAAATGGCATAATACCGGTTTCGGTGTTTCTGTAGGATACAGGTTCTAAAAGAACAAAACGAGCTATTTACAGGCCCCGGGCGCAGTCCCGGGGCCTCTTTTGACCGTATACTCTACTATTTTAGTAGGATAATCAAGGATTTTTTTGGTTTTTTGAGACCGGTGATTATCTTTGCACCAGTTCTTTATACATCTCTTATCAAGAAAGGCTGAGGGAAATGGCCCGATGAAGCCTTGACAACCTATTTTTCGGTACATACCGGAAAAAAAGGTGCCAACTCCATCCCGACGAATGTCGGGACAGATAAGTCAGATCAAAAGCTCTACAATACTGTCTACAAGATATTGAAAGCTCTTCTGACTATCGGAAGAGCTTTTTTTTTGCCCGTCGTTGCCCGCCAGAGCCTAGGAGAAGGCGGGCCGCCCATAAAACTCAGCTCCTCCGATACGTAACTCTTGGTAAGTGCTGTCGCAGAACAATGTCTATTCAAAAACAAAAAAACTGTTTATCATGCAAGCGACAACACAGCTCATTCACAGCATCCCGGTCGACCCACTGACCGGCGCCATCTCCGTTCCCATCTATCAAACCTCCACCTTCGTGCAGGACGCACCAGGCGTGAACAAAGGGTATGATTATGCGCGCAGCGGCAACCCCACCAGGGCCACACTCGAAAACCTGATCGCAGAACTGGAAGGCGGGCAGGTTGGACTTGCATTCGGCTCCGGCCTCGCCGCCATCGACGCCGTTGCCAAACTCCTCAAAACAGGCGATGAGATCGTAGCCGTAGACGATATCTATGGGGGCGCCTATCGCATCTTCACGCAGGTATACCAACAATTCGGCATCAAGATCCATTTCGTGGATACCACCGATCCCGAAAAAGTTTTCAATGCCATCACCCCCAACACGAAACTGATATGGCTTGAAACACCCACCAACCCTACCCTGAAGATCTCCGATATCGAAGCCATCGCCAAAATCGCCAAAGCCCACCGATGTTTGCTCTGCGTGGATAATACTTTTGCTTCACCCGCCTTACAAAAACCTCTTTCGCTGGGAGCTGATATTGTGATCCATTCGGCTACCAAATACCTCGGCGGACATAGTGATCTTATCGCCGGACTGGTAGTGACCAGCAATAAAGAGCTCGGTGAAAAAATAAAGTTCTACCAGAATGCCTGCGGCAATATCCTCGGGCCCTTCGATAGCTGGCTCGTAATCCGTGGCATCCAAACACTCCATCTCCGCGTTCGCCAGCACTGCGCGAGCGCACAGGCCATTGCAGAATTCCTGGAGCAACACCCGGCAGTGGATAAGGTGTATTACCCCGGACTGAAAACACATCCCCATCATGATATAGCGAAAAAACAATCCAAAGGATTTGGCGGCATCGTATCTTTCTCCCTGAAGAACGACACTGCTGAAGCAGCTACCGCCTTCGTTACTTCCACACAATTGTTCAAACTCGCAGAAAGCCTTGGTGGCATCAAGAGCCTCGTTAGCCATCCCGCCACCATGACCCATAAATCGATCCCTGCCGAAAAACGCCGCGCCGCCGGGGTTTCAGACAGCCTCATCCGCCTCAGCCTGGGCCTCGAAGACCCGGCCGATCTGCTGCAAGACCTCGAACAGGCTTTCACCACTACCGAAACCAACCTGGCCGGTAACCGGCATACCGAAAAACCAGTGACCTGTTAATACATAATTGAAATGGATATGCAAGAAACGATCAGGACATATAAAGACATCGACGGCTCCCTGCTGAAAGCAATACCCAACCCTACCGATAAAGCCTATGAGATCAAGATAAAGATCCCCGAGTTCACTTTTCTCGGCGTGAAGGAGCAGCCCGACTTTGCAGTGATCTACCTTACCTTCTACCCCGGTAAAAAAGTGATCGAGCTGAAATCGCTGAAACAATATATTTACCAGTTGAGGAATATCGTGGCCTCTTACGAAAGGCTCATAAACATTATTTACGAAGATCTGTTGAAGGTGTACGAACCTGAACGAATGCGGCTCGTGATGATCTGCAATCCCCGCGGAGGCATCAGCTCCAAACTGACGATCGATTCCGACTGGAAGATCCGCGGTGGAAGAGAAAACTTTAACGACTGGAAATTCATAGAAGACGAATGGGAAGTGCGCATGTAGCCACTTCTGCCATTCACAATCAATAAATCAAACATCAACGATGGACGCACACAAACAGTTAACGATCGGCTTATTCGGTTTCGGCGTAGTGGGAGAAGGGCTATACAAAGTTTTGCAGCAAACTCCGTCCCTGAAAGCCAGCATCAAAAAAGTCTGTATCAAGAACCCGGAAAAGAAGCGCAATGCCCCGGCTGAATTATTCACTACCGATAAAAATGAACTGCTCAACGATCCGGATATCAATGTGATCGTGGAAGTGATCAACGAATCCGAACCTGCTTTCGAGATCGTATCGACCGCCCTGAAGAACGGGAAAGACGTGGTAAGCGCCAGCAAGAAAATGATCGCCGAACATTTGCCGGAGGTCCTGGGTCTGCAAAAGCTCACGGACCGGTCCTTCCTTTGCGAAGCGGCCGCCTGCGCTTCCATTCCTGTGATCCGCAACCTCGAAGAATATTACGACAATGACCTGCTCCATTCCATCAAGGCCATCGTGAACGGTTCCACCAATTTCATCCTCACCAAAATGTTCGAGGATAAGCTCGATTTCCAGCAGGCCCTGTTGCTCGCCCAGCAATTGGGTTTCGCCGAATCCGATCCTACCCTCGATGTGGAGGGATATGATGCCGTGAACAAATGGGCCTTCCTTCTCACCCATGCATACGGCATCGTGGAGCATCCCGATCGTATCGTTTTCAACGGCATTCAGAATATCCAGGCCGGCGACGCCAACGTAGCCACTGAAAAGCATTATGATATCAAGCTGGTAGCACAGGCGAAGAAATTGCAGAACGGCAAGGTAGCGGCCTTCGTGCTTCCCCAGTTCGTAAAACACGACGATCACCTGGCTTTCGTCAAGAACGAATACAATGGCGTGGTGATCGAGAGCGGATTTGCCGATAAACAATTCTTCTATGGCAAAGGCGCAGGCAGTTTCCCCACTGCTTCTGCCGTACTGAGCGACCTCTCAGCCCTCCGCTATCAATATAAATACGAATACAAGAAACTGTACCACCACAAGCCACAGGAGCTTACGAATGATTTTTATGTGCGCGTGTACGTTAGTTTCGACGACTGGAAGTTCATCCCCAAAGAAAAATTCGAATGGATCGAAGAATGGCATGCAGAAACAGACCGCAAATACCTGGTCGGTGTACTGCCTTTTGAAGAGTTGCGGAATAACCGCTGGTGGAGAGAGAACAATACATCACTCATATTGTCGCCCGACGCAGTGATCGAGGACGTGGAGATCAGGAAGTTGAAGAAGAAAAGTCTCGAACTGGCGGGGATCGTTTGAGTTGGCAGTTTGCAATTGGCAATTGGCAGTTAGAACCTGTGGTTGCATCAGTTCGTGAAATTTATGCACTTAAAGGGTCAAACTGGAAATTGCCAACTGCAAACTTTTCAAACTTTTTTCCTGTCATCCATTTTGCTCTGTCCCGGCGGGAGGATCGGCCTGTACAGGCTCATATACCACATTTTCCTGCTTTTTACGTCTGAAGAATTTGACAATACCGGCGCCCAGGGCAACGATACCGATGATGATGAACTTCAGGAATTTTCCCAGGAAGGCCAACAGGCCCACTTTCGCCAATACCTTGCCGGCCACGAGGCCGCCGATCGTCCAGGCTGCCACTTCATCCACTTTAGGATCGAAGTCCTTGTAAGTATTACCACTGGTGAATGAGGCGATGTGCAACACTTTCGGTATATCATTTTTCACGAGACCCAGCTCGCTCATGGTGGCCACTGCGTTGAGGGAGAGTATCCCTTTGCGGCCGAGGATACGAACATCGTAGTTCAGGGTATGAGCTTCTGCATCCCCGAATTTCAATTCCTTGGCCCAGTGCAGTATCTTGTTCTCTTTGTCGTAGTAAGGTTTCTGCGCCCAGCCGATCATGTGGATGGGTGAATACCCTTGTTTCTGCCTTTCGAGGTTCTCCTGTATTTCGTCTTTCTGGATGTCTTTCAACATCTGATTGTAGTCGATCTTATCGGCATCCTCATCTTTTACATAGCCGATGGGATCGTAGGTGATCACAAAAGCAAAGCTGCTATCGGCCAGTGGCCCTCCCTCTTCGGGGAAGATCATTCCCAGTATTGTTGAATTAGGAGGATTACCCCAGAGGTCCGTGATCACGAAACGGCTTTGCTCTGCATTCAGGTATTTGAAACCTTGCGGAATGGTGAGTTGAACAGTACCATCGGGTAGTTTGATGACACCAGTTTCATATTTCATGGCTTTATTGACGGAATCAATAAAGTTCAGGGCGCGTTCCCTGGCACGTTCCAGTGAATCCTTTTCACCGGCGATCAGGGCCAGGGACCATAGCAGCGCAGCTACGGCCAGGAGGGATTTTTTCATGGTCAGTTGTGGGTTTTATGACCCCCAAGAAAGGGATTTCCCAGCAGTATTCCTAATTACCAATTATTGTGCTGGTCATAAGAATACTTGCCGGAGCTGCTTTTTCAGGGTATCATATTCCGGCTCGATCCGGGTACTCTTTTTGGGGAGGTCAAGGATGGCTTTTACAGAAGGTGGGATGGCTACAGGCTCACCGATCACCGGTTCCACCACATCATAGAATTTCACCGGGTGGGCCGTTTCGAGGAAGATCCCCCTGCCCCCTGGCCATTGTTGCAGGTACCGCGCCAACGCCAGGTAGCCGACAGCCCCGTGTGGATCGGGCAGGTATCTATATTTCACATATACATCACTGATAGTTTTCTTTGTTTCATCATCTGAAATGCTATAACTGCTCATCACCTTTTTCAGTTCTCCGAATTCGTGGTGGAACAATTGCAGCACGCGCACAAAATTACTGGGGTTACCCACATCCATAGCATTCGACAGGGTAGGCACCGCTTTCCGGGGCTGGTATTGCCCACTCTCCAGATATTCGGTAACTGCATCATTGGCATTGCAGGCAGCAATGAAATGCCGTACCGGCAAGCCTGAACGGTGGGCCAACAGTCCAGCGCAGATATTACCGAAATTTCCACTGGGCACTGATATTACCGGCGGATTGTCCTTTTCGGCCCATTGCTGCCAGGCAAAGAAATAATAGAACTGTTGCGGAAGCCAGCGCGCCACGTTGATGGAATTGGCAGAGGTGAGAAAGAGCTCGCTGGTGAGTGAAGGATCGGCAAAGGCCTGTTTCACCAGTTGCTGGCAATCGTCGAAGCTACCATTCACTTCGAGGGCATGGATATTCCTGCCCAGTGTGGTGAGTTGTTTTTCCTGTACGGAGCTTACCTTCCCTGAAGGATAGAGTATCACTACGTCTACTCCGGGCACATCGTAAAAGCCATGGGCCACTGCACCACCGGTATCGCCGGATGTGGCCACCAGCACCACTACCCGCTCCTTTCTTTCGCGGGCAAAATAGCCCAGGCAACGGCTCATGAACCGCGCCCCTATATCCTTAAAGGCCAGTGTAGGCCCATGAAAGAGTTCCAGTGACCAGATAAAATCGTTTACACGTACCAGTGGTATTTCGAAATTCACTGTCTCCGCAACAATACGTCGCAGGTCAGCATCCGGAATGGTATCGCCCACATAAGGCTTGATGACCTGGTAAGCTATTTCTTCTTTCGCCAATCCTTCGATCTCCCGGATCAGTTCCGGATCGATAGCAGGTATGCTTTCAGGAAAATAAAGCCCTTTATCCGGCGCCTGACCTTGTATGGTTGCCTGCCTGAAATCAACAACCGGAGAGCGTTTATTGAGACTATAATATTTCATGAATTGATTTTTTTATTTTTCTATTCGCACCCCTTCATAACTGATCGTGGTTACATAAGTCCGGAATTCAATGCCAAGCCTGGTATACACCTGTTGCATGAGCTGCTCCACAGCCTGCGCTGTCCTTTCTTCCTGGCTCAGCATGAAGATGGAGGGCCCCGACCCTGAAATACCGCCACCCAGTGCACCGGCCTCCTTGCTGCCTTTCTTCACCTCATCGAAACCGGGGATCAGGATACTGCGTACCGGCTCGATGATCACGTCTTCCAGTGAACGGCCGATCAGTGCATAGTCGTGCTTCAGCAATCCGGCCACCAGCCCGGCAATATTGCCCCATTGTTTAATGGCATTCTTCAGTTGCACTTCTTTGCGCAGGATCTGCCTGGCGTCGGAAGTCCTGACTTCTATCTGCGGATGCACCACGGTAACATACAGCGGCGGGCCGCTGAGTTGCACAATGTCCAGCGGAAAAATAGAACGGATCAGCGTGATCCCGCCATAAATGGCCGGAGCGATATTATCGGCATGCTTCACTCCGCTGGCTACCTTTTCACCATTCATCGCAAATCGCACGAGGTCTTCCTTTGAAAATATATTCCCGAGCAGGTGATTGGCCGCTACTACGGCCCCGGCGGAGCTGGCAGCGCTGGAACCCAGTCCACTCCCGGGTTTGATGCGTTTCTCGATAGTGAGATCGAACCCCACAGGGTGGGGCGTTTCTTCCAGCAGGGCCAGGAGCGCCGCACCCGCCACATTCTTTTCCGGTTCAACGGGCAACTGGTATTCATCTGCATGTTGAATGACGAGGCCGGGCTCATCGCGCAGGCTGAGTGTCATCAGGTCGTCGGGCCTGTGCAATGCCATACCCAGTACATCGAAACCGCAGACAAGGTTGGCAACAGTAGCCGGCGCATAAACTTTTATCGTGCTCATGATTGTTTAGTGTTCTGTGTGTGAATTACAAGTTGGCAGTTGCCAATTTGCAGTTATGTACCCGCTCTTATCGATGGCTGGCAGCAAGTAACGAATATTCGAAATCGGGATACCAACTGCCAACTGAAAACTGCCAATTGCCAACTCCCTCAATGTGCTGCACGCAGCAGGTCTGCGAATACTCCCGAAGCAGTCACTTCAGCGCCAGCCCCTGCTCCCTTGATCACCAGGGGTTGCTCGGGATAACGGTTCGTATAGAACAAGACCACATTGTCTTTCCCATAGAGATGGTACAGGTTATGCTGCGGATCGATATGTTGCAGGCCCACGGAGGCTTTCCCATTTTCATTGCTGGCCACAAATTTCAGCTTTTTGCCTTCAGCGGCTGCTTTGTCGTAGATCGCTTTGAAATGCGCTTCCTGCTTCGCCATCTCTTCATAAAAATCAGCTACGCTGCCTTTCATACAGGAGGCAGGCAGGAAAGTATTGTTGGCAATATCTTCCATTTCAAGCCTTTCACCGGATTCCCTGGCCAGGATCATGATCTTGCGCATCACATCGGTGCCACTGAGATCGAGGCGGGGATCGGGCTCCGTGTATCCTTCGTCCTGCGCCTGCTTCACCACATCGGCGAATTTGCGTTCGCCATTATAATGGTTGAACACAAAATTGAGGGTGCCACTTAACACGGCTTCTATCCGGTTCACTACATCGCCGCTCCGAAGCAGGTCGTTCAGGGTGCCGATCACGGGTAACCCGGCGCCTACATTGGTCTCGAAGAGAAAGGAGGCATTGTATTCACGTGCCAGGTCTTTCAACTTACGATAATAAGTATACGAAGATGAACAGGCCACTTTATTGCAGGCTACTACTGAAACACTCTTCGAAAGGAGCTGGTCGTAGCATTTGGCCACATTGTCGTTCGCCGTAATATCGGCAAATACTGAATTGCGCAGGTTCTTCGAACGGATGGTATTTACAAAGCCCTGGAGATTGGACGGCTCGCCTTTTTCAAGTGTTTCCTTCCAATGGCGAAGGTCGATCCCCTCATCCTGGAAAACCATCTTCTTGCTGTTGGCGATCCCGACTACCCTGAGTTGCAGACGCATCTGTTCCTGCAGCCATGATTGTTGCTGCTGCAATTGGGCCAATAATTTGCTGCCTACATTCCCGGCGCCCGCGATGAAGAGGTTCACTTGTTTATAAGAGGTTTCAAAAAATTCTTCGTGCAATACGTTGATCGCTTTGCGCACATCGGCCGCAGCGATGACGGCGGAGATATTCCTTTCGGAAGAGCCTTGTGCAATGGCGCGAACGTTCACACCATTGCGGCCGAGAGCGCCGAACATTTTACCGCTCACCCCCGGGTGGCTTTTCATATTATCGCCTACCAGGGCTACGATGGCCAGATCGCGCTCCACGACCAGCGGATCTACTTTTCCTACGCTGATCTCATGGCTGAAGGCATTGTCGACTGTACGCCTTGCCCTGTCTGCCAATGCATCTTCGATGCCCACGCAGATGGAATGTTCTGATGACCCTTGTGTAATGAGGATCACGTTGATCTGTTCACTGGCCAGCGCTTCGAACAGGCGTTTGGAGAAACCTGGGATGCCCACCATACCGCTGCCTTCAAGGCTGAGCAGGCTGATCCTGTTGATACTGGTGATGCCGCGGATATTATTGCCGTTCTTTTTTGCGCCACCATTCTCGATCACGGTGCCATGCGCCAATGGTTCGAAAGTATTCTTTACCCACACAGGTATATTCTTTTTCATGACCGGCTGAATGGTGGGCGGGTAGATCACTTTGGCCCCGAAATGAGAAAGCTCCATCGCTTCCTGGTAAGAGATATGCGGAAGGGCCTTTGCATGCGGCACCAAACGCGGATCGGCTGTCATCATCCCACTCACATCGGTCCATATTTCCAGTACCTGGGCTTCGAGTGCAGCGGCAAAGATCGCGGCAGTGTAATCAGATCCGCCACGGCCGAGCGTGGTGGTCAGCCCTTTGGCATCGGAAGCCACGAAACCCGGCACGATGAACAAAGAGCCGGAAGCAGTGGAGAAATATTGCCGGATCGCTTTTTCGGTGACCATCACCTCTACGGCGGCATGGCCGAAATTGGAATCGGTCATGATCAGTTCGCGGGAATCTTTCCAGGTAGCCCCATCGGCTTTCATGCGCGCATTGAGTATCTGTGAAGAGATCAGTTCGCCGAAACTGACGATACGGTCACGTGTACGCGCAGACAGCTCACCCAATAAAAAAACGCCGTTACAAATATCTTCGATCTCGTTACAGCGTTGTTTTACCCAGCTCAGGGTACTGCTTTGCTCCGCCACTGGTATTAGGGCTTTCACTGCCTCCAGGTGGCGCTGCTCTATTTTCTGTAGTTGTTCCTTATAGGCTTCATCACCGGCCGCTGCCAGTGCACCGCTTTGTAATAACTGATCGGTAACGCCACCCAGGGCAGAGACCACTACGATCGTCTTATCTTTTTTCAAAACCTCCTGAACGATCGCCACAACCCGGTTGATATTGTCTGCATTGGCTACGGAAGTACCGCCAAATTTCAGGACCTGCATATAAGTTTGTTGATTGATGAGTAGAAATGATTAAGAAATAAAATACCTTTTGTCGGTATCGGATCAGCTTGAACAGCCCAGATGGTAATATGGAATGATACAACCCTTAACGGGTTGTTGTTGTAATAATAATAGTGGATGTAGCCGTGAAAGCTACAGAAGAGGAAGAGATGATATGTTGAAATGTTGCCACTATTGTAATTCGATGAATCAAATATACTAAGCATCGCTCATAACAAGTGTTAGTTTACAATTTTTTTTCTTCAGTAAATTATTTTTTCACCGTACTTTCATCGCCCTGTTATTAAAACTCATCAATCATGGACCACCAGTCGTCGAGAGGCTTGCAGCAGTTCAAAAATTATGTAGGCATCAAATTCCAGTTGTACAATAGCCTGTTTACCTCCCTACCCTTCCACCGGATCGAAAAAACGGGGATCCTGCTTTCCCTGCTCCTCAATAACTGTGAAGAAGGTTACAAGCATAAGCTGAGCCCCGCGCAGATCATTGAAGAATTCTTTGAAAAACATACTTCCTATACCAAAGACCAGGAAAAATCGGACCTGCTGTTCCGTTTCATACAATATGTGGAGCGGCAGGTAGTATTGTTCGATGCCCTGGAAGACGCTTCCTTCCGTGAGGTGAATGATATAAGCGGCATCGGTACGCTGAAGCATCTTGAATCCGAAGTGATCCAGGGCACGGCGCAGGAAAAGCTGGCCGAAAAGCTGAAGGACTTTTCCATCCGCCTCGTGCTCACTGCCCATCCCACACAATTCTATCCCGGCACTGTGCTGGGTATCATCAACGACCTGTCGAAAGCCTTGTCGGAGAACAATACCAGCCAGATCAATATGTACCTGCAGCAATTGGGCAAAACGCCTTTCTTCAAGAAACAAAAGCCTACTCCCTATGATGAGGCCATCAGCCTGGTATGGTATCTTGAAAATGTTTTCTATCCCGCGGCCGGCCGGATCATCACCTTCCTGAAGAACCAGTTCCCACAGGCAGTGCCCAATAACAATCCCGTGATCACGATGGGCTTCTGGCCCGGCGGCGACCGGGACGGTAACCCGCATGTTACGGTCGACACCACATTGAAAGTGGCCGATGTATTGCGCGGCTCCATCATCAAATGTTATTACCTCGAAGTGCGCCGGCTGAAAAGAAGGCTCACCTTCAAAGGGGTCGATAGCATTCTGTCGGAACTGGAAAAACAGCTTTACAATAATATATTCATCCCGGGACAGCGTACAGCCCTCTCGAAACAGGCTGTGCTGGATGACCTGTATAAGATCCGCGAGATCCTCATCTACCAGCATAACGGGCTGTTCCAGCACCTGGTCGACGGACTGATCAACAAGATCCACGTGTTCGGACTTCATTTCGCATCGCTCGATATCAGGCAGGACAGTTCTATACACGGCAAAGTGCTGGAAGCCATTGCAGCCAACGGCAAGGAACTGCCCACGAATTATGCTTCACTTTCCGAAAAGGAAAAAATAAATATTCTTGCCAATACTAACGGAAATATACAACCGGAACATTTTGAAGACAGTCTCATCCGGGACACTTTACAATCCATCCACGTCATCAAGACCATCCAGGAATACAACGGGCCCGAAGGTTGTAACCGCTATATCATCAGCCAGAGCAACAGTGCGCTGAATATTATGGAAGTGTTCGGACTGTTCCATCTTTGCGGATGGGAAAAAGGGGCGCTCAGCATCGATATTGTGCCCCTGTTCGAGACCATCGACGATCTCAAACAGGCTGCAGGCATCATGGAATCGTTGTACAACAATGAAACCTACCGCCAACACCTGCAGTTCCGTAACCACCGGCAGACCATCATGCTGGGCTTTTCCGACGGCACCAAGGACGGAGGCTACCTGATGGCCAACTGGAGTATTTACAAAGCCAAAGAGGAGCTGACAAAACTTTCAGAGAAATACCATATCGATGTGGTGTTCTTCGATGGCCGTGGCGGCCCTCCTGCACGCGGCGGCGGTAAAACCCATAAGTTCTATGCATCGATGGGCAGGAATATTTCGAACAAGGAGATCCAGTTGACCATCCAGGGACAAACTGTAAGCTCCAATTTCGGTACCATCGATTCAGCGCAATTCAACATCGAGCAATTGCTCAATGCAGGTATCTCGAACGATCTTTTTTCAACCAGGGAAAAAACGCTCGATGAACAGGAAGAACGCCTCATGATGGAACTGGCTGAAGAAAGCCTGAAAGCATACAATGAATTGAAGGGAGATCCTGATTTCCTGAATTACCTCGCGCATGTGAGCCCGCTCAAATTCTACAGTGAAACGAATATCGGCAGCCGCCCTGCCAAACGTGGCAGTTCGGGCAAGCTCTCGCTGAAAGACCTGCGTGCCATTCCATTTGTAGGCGCCTGGAGCCAGTTGAAACAGAACGTAACCGGTTATTATGGTGTGGGAACAGCCCTGGAAACGATGGACAGGAACGGGAAGCTGGGCGATCTTAAAAAACTTTATCAACACTCCATGTTCGTAAAAACGCTTATAGATAACTGTGAGATGGCAATGAAAAAATGTTTCTTCCCCCTCACGGAATTCCTGGCACAGGACCCGCAATATGGTGATATCTGGAACAGGATCTACAAGGAATACGAGCTTACGAAAAGGTATATCCTGCAGCTTTCGGGCAAAACGGAACTGATGGCCGATTACCCGGTAGAGCAATTGTCTATTCAGATGCGGGAACGGATCGTGCTGCCGCTCACTACCATTCAGCAATATGCGATGACGCGCATCAGGCAGTTGGAAGAAGCGCTGGCCCCGGCACAGCACCGCGAGATCTTCGAGAAACTGGTGATCCGTAGCTCATTCGGTATTATCAATGCTGGTCGCAATTCGGCGTAAAACGAACGATGGGGACAATTTTACATATAGAATATTATACATTTTTTACTGTTATACCCTTGTAAAATAGTCAAAAAAGTCTATTTTTGCCTTGTAAAATAGACTTATGCATATAAAAAGAGCTGTAGATCAGGAACTTATTCATTGGCGTAACGAAAAGCAGGCAAAGCCTTTGCTGATTCGTGGAGCACGCCAGGTTGGTAAATCAACTGCTGTCAGGCATTTGGCTGCCCAATTCGAATACTTTCTTGAGATCAACTTTGAGGAGCAACGGCAGGTCCATAAAATATTTGAAGGTGATCTTGATCCAGCCGATTTATGCGAGGCCCTTTCCGCACTATATAATGTCCCTATAGTTCCAGGCAAAACACTACTTTTTTTTGATGAGATACAGGTTTGTATCCCTGCAATATCTTCTCTCAGGTTCTTTTATGAAAAATATCCCCTGTTGCATGTTATAGCTGCAGGATCTTTACTTGAATTTGCGCTGGCGGAAATACCTTCATTTGGAGTAGGCAGGGTCCGTTCAATGTTTGTCTATCCTTTTTCGATGAATGAATACCTGGATGCTATTGGAGAATCGGCCCTGCTTGAGATGAAAAGGAAAGCCAGCGCCGAAAAACCATTGCCGGAACCGGTACATCAAAAATTATTACAGCATTTCAAACGCTTCCTGGTATTAGGCGGGATGCCGGAGGTGGTGGCCACCTATGTAGAAAGCAGAGATTTGATTCGTTGTGGCAGAGTGCTCGACGATCTTATCATATCTCTTAAAGCGGATTTTGCCAAGTATAAAAAGAATATCCCTTTTTTGAGGATCGCAGAAGTTTTTGATTCAGTGATCCGGCAGTCCGGTGGAAAATTCATTTATTCCAAAGCAGCACATGAATCAAGTTATAAACAAATTAAAGAAGCGGTGGACCTGCTGGCTATGGGCGGGCTCGTGATACCTGTGACCCATTCTGCAGCCAATGGCATTCCCTTAGGCGCTGAAACAAATAATAAGAACAGGAAATTACTCTTATTGGATACCGGGATATTTCAACGTTTGCTTCAATTGAATATCGGTGAATTACTTTCAGAAACTGATTTTGATGTGATCAACAAAGGAGCGATAGCGGAGCAGTATGCGGGACTGGAACTGCTCAAAGCAGCGTCATGCTACAGGCAGGAAGAATTATTTTATTGGCACAGAGAAGCAAAAAGCAGTAATGCGGAAGTGGATTATGTTGTTCAGAAATCAGGACAAATCATTCCACTTGAAATAAAATCGGGGAAAAAAGGGTCGATGCGAAGTATGAATGTATTCCTGGAAGAAAAACATTCTTCTTATGGAGTTAGATTTTCGCTTGAGAATTATTCGCAGTACGGGAATACCCTTGTAATCCCGCTGTATGCCGTTGGTGATTGGTATGATCAGACAGATACAAAAAAATGAGACACCGGTCGCCCGGTGCCTCTCATTCTTAACAAAACAACACAAAAAAAGCGTAAAAAAGGCTGTAAGCAGATAGTTTTGTCGTGTATGTTTTCCCTTGAGCTTATTTACTGCAGGGGTCAGAATGTTTGTTTTGGTCGATCATCTTCAGTTCACTTAGAATGCATAGATCACAGCGAACAAGGCAGTGGCCGTTGATTTTTTGGCTGCACCTTTATCATCCAGGAATATTTTTTCGCTGGCGCCGTCAAGCCTGATCTCAGGGATGAAAGTGAACCCATCCACTTTGAAATTGGCTGATAAAGTGGTTGCGAAAATATTTCCTCCTTTGGGCGCTATGCCGAATACTTTCAGTTGATCATCATCATTGAAATATTCGCCGCGCAGTGTGAGGCCAAACCAGGGTTTAGGGTCGAGATTAAGATACAAGGCAGATCCCCACCATTTTTTGGCAGAAGCATTTTCTTTCTTGTCGGTATCCCAGGCTTTCAGGCTGGCATAGGTACCATTGAACCCGAGACTGAATTTGTCGCTCAGCTTGGCGGTCGCAACCAGGTCGACCTGGCTCGATTTGGACGAATCGGGAAATTTTCCACCCACATAATTCAGGTAAAGCTTTACATCGTCACTGGCAGCAAGACTATATTGGGCCAGGAAGAATTTGCGGTTGATCTTATCTTCCGGCGGAATGCGATAATCGGTAGCATTGGAAACGCCTACCATGAACCCGTGTTTGCCTTTGGTCACTTCCGCTTTCACACCAGTATGAGAGAATGGCCCGTTGGTGAACATGTACGACATGCTATAGTTGCGGTTGAGCTGAGGATCGAGCACTTCATAGCCTACGTGCGTAGCCCAGGAACCGGCTGTGAGCTTGAGCCAGTCGGTGGGAGAATAACTGATGTACAATTGTTTAACGGCTGCCAGCAAAGTGCCTTTATCATTATAGGCAAAATCCTCTGCACGCGGTCCGAAGCCAAGATCGGCCACTACGCCTACTTTACCTTGCTTATGTTCTATTTTGAGAGAGGCCATGCCGAGGGCAAAAGTATTATGGCGTTGGGTAAAGCTGGTATAGCTGTTATAATAGGTTGGCTCTTTGGGAGGTTTTGAAAAATTATACCTGTAATAAAAATCTGCTGAACCGGAGATGGTAGTGGTTGATTTTTTTTCTTCCGTAGAGGTCGCGTCCTGGGCATGACCGGCGAGAAAACAAGCCATGGTAATGCCCGTTGCAAAAAATTTTTGTAACATTGCTATAGATTTTAAGTGTTAAAGGAAAAGGGTACGGCGATAAGCTTTGCCAGAAGCTTGTCAATACGCCGTGCCTTTTTCTATTGCTTACTATTCGGTGGTCTCGATGAGTTTTTCTTCCTGGATTTTTCCGTTGTTATGCACCAGTAAAGTACCCTGCAGGTATTTTTCGTTGTGCTGGGTAGCATCGAGGCCCAGTTCTTCTTCTTCGGAAGAAACGCGCAAAGGAAGTATGAAGTTGATGAATTTGAAGATGAGGTACGACACGGTAAAGCTGAAAGTGACAGCGATGATCATGCCTTTGAACTGTGTCCACAGGAAACCTGCATTGCCCAGCCAGAGACCATCGGCGCCCGCGCCATTCACGGCCTTGGTAGCGAATACACCGGTGAGCAGCATCCCTACCATACCGCCGATACCGTGACAGGGGAATACGTCGAGCGTATCATCGAGCCTGGATTTCTGTTTGTAGTAAACAACAATGTTGGAAACCAGGGCAGCCACCACACCAACAGTGATACTTTGAGGGATGGCCACAAAACCGGCAGCAGGTGTAATAGCTACGAGGCCCACTACAGCACCGATACAGAAGCCGAGCACAGAAGGTTTCTTACCGCGCAATACTTCGAAGAACATCCAGCTCAGACCGGCAGCAGCAGCGGCAGTGTTGGTAGTGAAGAAGGCAGAAACGGCCAGGCTGCTGGCAGACAGTGCAGAGCCTGCATTGAAGCCGAACCATCCAAACCAGAGCAAGCCTGTTCCGATCAATACATACGGAATATTGGCAGGAGGGATCTCTTTATGTTCCATGTGCACTTTACGGCGTTTCAATACCAGTGCACCAGCCAGGGCAGCACAGCCTGCAGAAATATGTACAACGGTACCACCTGCAAAGTCGAGTACGCCCATCTTGAACAGGAATCCATCCGGATGCCAGGTCCAGTGCGCAAGAGGGCAATAGACCAGCAGGCTGAACAAAGCGATGAAAAGAATATAGGAAGTGAAGCGGATCCGTTCAGCAACGGCGCCTACTACAAGTCCGGGTGTAATGATCGCGAACATCAACTGGAATACAGCGAACAGGGAGCGGGGAATAGTGCCCCAGGGTTCGCCCGATGCAACGCCTTTAAAGAACAAATGCGTGGTAGGGTCACCGATCCAGCCGCCTTTTGAAGTACCGAAGGCGAGGCTATAGCCAACCACTACCCAGAGCACGCTTACCACACCGGCAGCGGCAACGCTCTTGATCATGGTAGAGATAACGTTTTTCCTGTGCACCATGCCGCCATAGAAGAAGGCGAGGCCGGGTGTCATTAAGAAGACCAGGGCTGCTGCCACGATGACCCAGGCAATATCTGCCGTATTATAAGCACCTTTAGTGTCTACAAAATCCGGAACCGCCGGAACGAAGATCGCAGCGATAGCCACCAGCGCCAGGACCAGGAAGGGTGCTACCTCTTTGAACGTGATCTTTTTCATACCAGTTGATTTTAAGTTGTTAATATTAAGAATTAAAATAATGTGTTATTATTAGACTAAATTATTCATTTTTTGCAATATTTTGCAGATCAATATTAATATATAATTATTTATAATATTATTGTTCCAGGTGATATTTTCCTTCTGAAACAATTATCCCACCTGCTTTCTATAAATTTTCAAAATCAGGAATGAAAATGCTGTCCTTTTTGAACAGATTCAATAAAATGCAGTTTTCAAGATTTTTTCCACTTTGCCAGAATTGTTGAACCCGAGGCTAAAATGAATGAGTGAATGGAAGCAAAACCAATAAAAAAAGCCATCCCGCTCCTGGCGAAATGGCTCACTGAAATACTCTTATGGCTATACTGACCCTTAAAAAACCAACTTATGAACACCTCCTCCTTTTTCACATCTCCACATTAACCTCCTGGCCTGCTCAGATCGCAGCCACCAGGTTCTGGTCCTTGCTCTCCAGCAAAGACGATCCCATGAGGAATTCATCTACTTTTCTGGCACATTCCCTGCCTTCACTGATAGCCCACACCACGAGGCTTTGTCCGCGGCGGATATCGCCCGCAGCAAATATTTTCTGGATATTGGTCTGGTATGCTTTCTCCGACGCTTTTACATTTCCGCGCTCGTCGAGCTCTACCCCCAACTCACCGATGAGCCCTTCCTGCTGCGGATGCAGGAATCCCATCGCGAGCAAGGCCAGCTCACAGGGAATATCACGCTCACTGCCTGCGATCTCCACGAACTGCGCCGGTCGCCCGTCTTCCGTGATCTTCCATTCGAGGTCAACGATCTTCAATGCCTTCAATTTCCCTTTAGCATCACCGATGAATTCCTTGGTGGCAACTGCCCATTTGCGCTCCACCCCTTCTTCATGAGAGGTGGAAGTTTTCAACGTCATGGGATAGGAAGGCCAGGGCATGAATGGGGTGCGACTGGCAGGCGGCATCGGCAATAATTCGAACTGTGTTACGGACGTTGCACCATGACGGTTGGAAGTTCCTACGCAGTCACTGCCGGTATCACCACCTCCGATCACTACCACATTTTTACCGGTAGCCAGAATATTATGTGTAAATATATTGCTCTCAATACCTGCATTGGCCAACGGATCGAGGCCGGCATTACGCTTGTTCTGTTGCTTAAGGAATTGCATAGCGAAATGCACGCCATCCAGTTGGCGGCCGGGTATGTCGAGGTCTCTCGGAACAGTAGAACCACCAGCCAGCACAATAGCATGGTATTCGCGCAGCAGGTCGTTGATACTAACGTTGACGCCTACGTTGGCATTGCATTTGAATACGATCCCTTCTTCTTCGAGCAGGCGGACCCTTCTGTCGACCACATTCTTCTCCAGTTTGAAATCGGGGATCCCGTAACGAAGCAGGCCGCCGGGCGCATCATCGCGCTCATAAACAGTAACGGTATGCCCTGCAAAATTCAGTTGCGCGGCCGCGGCCAGTCCGGCAGGACCCGATCCCACCACCGCCACTTTCTTGCCTGTACGCACATTCGGTTTCCTGGGCTTCACCAGCCCATTGTCGAAGGCGATCTCGATGATATGCCTTTCAATTTCCTCGATAGCCACGGCAGGCTGATTGATACCCAGCACACAGGCGGTCTCGCAGGGGGCCGGACAAATCCTCCCCGTGAACTCGGGAAAATTATTGGTAGCCGTAAGTATCTCATAAGCCTCCTTCCAGCTCTTGCGATATACGGCGTCATTGAAGTCAGGGATCACATTGCCCAGCGGGCAACCATGATGGCAGAAAGGCACACCGCAATTCATACAGCGGGCCGATTGCTGGTTCAGCTTCTCATCGCTGAACCGGTCTATGAATTCGTTGTAATGTTTTACCCGCTCTTCCACTGGCCGTTTGCCGGGCAGTTCCCTCGTAAATTCTAAAAAACCGGTAGGTTTCGCCATTTCGTTACTCGTTTATTTAAACGTTTGTTGCTTACAGTTGGTCGTTTGTCGTGGTAGTTGAGAGACCAACTACCAACAACAGACAAATTATTGCACTTTAATAGCCATTTTTTTCTGCAATGCCTTCTTATAATCTGTAGGGAATATTTTCACGAAATGCTGAAGCTGGTTCTCGAAATCGTCCAGCACGAATTTCGCTACGGTACTGCCCGTATAGGCATAGTGTTTGGTGATCATATCGTGCAGCAGCCTGCTGTCTTCACTATCTACCGGGTCCAGCTCTACCATTTCCCGGTTCACTTTCGCAGCGAACTGCGCTTTCATATCATATACATAAGCGATACCACCGCTCATCCCTGCTGCAAAGTTGCGGCCCGTTTCACCCAGGATCACCACGCGGCCGCCGGTCATGTACTCACAGCCATGGTCACCTGTACCTTCCACCACTACTTCAGCCCCCGAGTTGCGCACACAGAAGCGCTCACCGGCCTTGCCCCGTATAAATGCTTCCCCGGAAGTAGCGCCATAGAAAGCCACATTGCCCACAATGATATTTTCTTCAGGAATAAAGGAGGCTTGCTTGGGCGGATAAACTATCAGCTTTGCACCGCTCAGCCCCTTGCCGAAATAATCGTTCGCATCCCCTTCCAGTTCAAGGGTGACCCCTTTGGTATTGAAAGCACCAAAGCTCTGACCGGCCGTTCCGGTGAAATTGAAGTGGATGGTATCTTCAGGCAGACCTGCTGCCTTGTATTTTTTGGTGATCTCGTTCGAGAGGATAGTGCCTACCGTCCTGTCCGTGTTCCTGATCGGGAAAGAAGCGGTTATCCGTTCCCGTTTCCCGACGGCCGGCTGTGCAGTCTTCAGCAGTTGCCAGTCGAGCACTTCTTCCAGTCCATGGTCCTGCTCTTCCTGTTTGTACAAACTAGTGTACAGGGAAGATGGTTCTTTATACAGGACGGGAGAAAGATCAAGCTTGCTGTATTTCCAGTGAGCGATCTGCTCTCTCATCTCGATACAATCTACCTGGCCGATCATTTCATTCACGGTACGGAACCCAAGCTCGGCCATGATCTCACGCAATTCCTGTGTAATGAACCGGAAGAAATTCACAACATGGTCTGCATTGCCGGTAAAGCGCTTGCGAAGCTCAGGATCTTGCGTAGCGACACCCACGGGGCAGGTATTGAGATGGCATTTGCGCATCATGATACAGCCCTCCACTATCAACGCTGCTGTGGCCACGCCCCATTCCTCAGCGCCTAGCAGGGCAGCCATGGCGATATCGCGGCCGGTCTTCATTTGACCATCAGCCTGTACGGTCACCCGGCTGCGCAATTTATTTTTTACAAGTGTCTGATGTGTTTCGGCCAGGCCCAACTCCCATGGCAGACCGGCATGGCGGATAGAGCTTACGGGTGATGCGCCTGTACCGCCGTCGTGACCGGAGATAAGGATCACATCGGCCTTTGCCTTGGCCACGCCTGCTGCAATAGTTCCCACACCTGCTTTCGAGACCAGTTTCACATTGATACGTGCGGCACGGTTGGCATTTTTCAGGTCGAAGATGAGCTGGGCAAGATCTTCGATAGAATAAATATCGTGGTGAGGTGGTGGTGAGATCAGTCCAACCCCCGGCGTTGAATGCCTTGTTTTACCGATCCATTCATCCACTTTATGACCAGGCAACTGGCCGCCCTCACCGGGCTTGGCGCCCTGCGCCATCTTGATCTGCAATTCATCGGCCTCTGTAAGATAATAGCTCGTTACCCCGAAACGGGCGGAGGCTACCTGTTTGATGGCGCTGCGCATCGAATCGCCATTCGGCAGCAATTCATATCTTTTCTCGTCTTCTCCTCCTTCACCGGTATTGCTTTTACCGCCGAGCCTGTTCATGGCAATGGCCAGGGTCGTATGTGCTTCCCAGGAAATGGAGCCGAAAGACATGGCGCCGGTGGCGAAACGTTTGTAAATATCTTCAGCGGGCTCCACTTCTTCGAGAGGAATGGATGGACGGTTACGTTTGAAACGGAACAGGCTTCTCAGTGTACAGGCCTTCTCGCCTTGTTCATTCACCAGCTTCGAGTACTTCTTGAAAGTATTGTAATCATTCATCCTCGTGGAATATTGGAGGAGGTGAATGGTTTGCGGGTTGAACAAATGGAACTCTCCTTTGCGTTTCCATTGGTAAACGCCGCCGACAGGCAGGCGGTCTACCGGTATATCCTTGCGACTGAAAGCGAAGACGTGTTTGGCCAGCGTTTCGCGGGCGATCTCATCCAGGCCCATCCCTTCAATGCGGGATGTTGCGCCGGTGAAATATTTATCAACTACTTCCCGGTTGATACCGATGATCTCGAAGATCTGGGCGCCCTGGTAAGACTGCAGGGTGGAGATACCCATTTTCGAGAACACTTTCAGCAACCCCTCACTGACTGCTTTAATATAGTTCTTTTTCAGGTGGTCGGCATCCAGCTCAGTTTCCAGTTTACCGCTCAGTTTCATATCGCGGATGGACGACAGTGCCAGGTATGGGTTGATGGCAGTAGCGCCGAAACCGAGCAGGCAGGCAAAATGATGCACTTCCCATACATCGCCGGCTTCCACCACGATGCCCACCTGTCCACGCAATCCTTTACGGATAAGGTGGTGATGAACAGCGGCTACGGCTAACAGTGAGGGAATGGGTGCGTGGTCGGAATCGATGGCCCTGTCTTGCAGCACCAGTACCTCGAACCCGTCTTCCACGGCATCCACTGCATAGCGGCAAACCCTATCCAGTGCGGCTTTCAGCCTACCGGGTTTTCCGTCTGCCCTGAAATAGCATTGCAGGGTCTTGGCCTGGAACACTCCGGTGTCGATACTGCGGATGGTTTCCAGTTCATAATTGGTGAGCACCGGGTGTTTCAGTGCTACGGTATGACAGCTCAGTGGATCTTCCTGCAGGAGATTGCCGTTATTGCCCACGAATGTGGCCAGCGACATCACCATACGTTCACGTATAGGGTCTATCGGCGGGTTCGTGACCTGTGCAAATAATTGTTTGAAATAACTGCTGAGGTGCTGGGGCTGATCGCTCAGTACGGCCAGCGGAACGTCGGTCCCCATGGAACCAATGGGCTCCTTGCCATCGATGGCCATGGGCGCTATCAGTGTTTCAAGGTCTTCCGTAGTATAGCCGAATGCCTTCTGGTACTTGAACACCTGCTCATGTTCGAGATGGGTGAACATGATGCGGGGCTCAGGCAATTCATTCAGCCGGATCTTGTACTTATTGAGCCATTCAGCATAAGGTTTCTGGGAGCAGATAGTGCGTTTCAGTTCTCCGTCGCTGATAATGCGGCCCTGTTCCATATCTACCACGAACATCTTACCCGGCTGCAGGCGGCCCTTCTCCTTGATCAGGGTGGGATGCACGGGCAGCACGCCTGTTTCGGAGGCCATGATCACGCGATCGTCGGTGGTAACGCAATAACGGGAAGGGCGAAGGCCATTCCTGTCGAGCGTGGCGCCGATAATCTTTCCGTCGGTGAACGAGATAGAAGCGGGCCCATCCCAGGGCTCCATCATAGAAGCGTGGAATTCGTAGAAGGCTTTCTTTACCGGGTCCATATCCTCATTGCCATCCCATGCTTCAGGGATCAGCATCATCATCACATGAGGGAGGGAGCGGCCGGTAAGGGTGAGTAATTCGATCATATTGTCGAGGCAGGCGGAATCAGACTGTCCTTCGGTAACGATGGGCAGCAGCATTTCCATCTCCTCTCTCGTAAAAAAAGGAGAGGTAAAACCATATTCACTGCTCTTGAGCCAGTTCAGGTTGCCCTGCAGCGTATTGATCTCACCGTTATGAGCGATGAAGCGGAAAGGTTGCGCCAGTTTCCAGGAAGGGAAAGTATTGGTGGCGAAGCGGGAATGCACCAGGCCGAAGGCGCTTACGACTCTCTTGTTGCTGAGGTCGGGGAAATAATTACGCACCTGCATGCTGGTGAGCTGCCCTTTGTACACTACTGTTTTATACGAAAGGGAAGCGATATAAAAACCGATCGCGTCTTTGCGTACGGTACTATTGATGGTATGACTGGCATAATTGCGCAGGAGGAAGAGCTTACGCTCAAACTCGTCAGGATTTACGATATGGTCGGGGCAGGCGATGAAGACCTGTTCCATCTCAGGTTCTACGCTCAGCGCTGTTGCGCCGATGCCTTCCGGGTTCACCGGCACTTTCCGGTATACGAGCACTTCCAGGCCGAGCTTTTCAGCGGCTCGATTGAAAATATCGCGGCATTCTTCACGTAGGCGGATCTCACGCGGGAAGAAAACGACGCCTACACCATAGCGGCCGAATGGAGGAAGGGGAACGCCGAGCTTGATGCACTCGTCGAAGAAAAACTCATGCGGGGTCTGGATCATGATCCCGGCCCCATCGCCTGTATTGCTTTCACAGCCGCAGGCGCCACGATGTTCCATATTCTCTAATACGGTGAGGGCATCAGAAATATGTTGATGGGATTTGTGACCCTTGATATTTGCGACGAAACCGATACCACAGGCATCACGTTCAAAGGAGGGATGGTATAAACCCTGGTTGCTTGCCATCGTTAATGTGCTGTTTTAAATATTATTCAATGAAAACGGCGCTTTTTAAAACGAATCTTAAAAAGCAAGCAAGCAACAGCTTAAAAATACAACAAAAAGATATTATTGCCTTAGTTTTATTCAAAATTTTTCCACACTAACGGTAGTTAGCTTTTGGGGCGCCGAAAAGCCTACCTAAGATTTCCAGTTGTTGTCGTTGAGCATACCGCTCGGCCCATTCAGTTCGATCTGTCCTTTCTCCTTATAGCCGAGAAAATATAATGGCAGCAATTGCTGCCACTGGTGATCGGCTACGCCCTGGGGAATAAAGGATTCCGGTACAATGGTATTCATGGCTTTCATGTTATGCTGCATTTGTTGTTCGATGAATTGACAACAAAATTGGGCTGAACATTCCGCAATTCATACGCCGAACATCGAAATCACATGAATAGGTGATAGACCAGCGATCATGCGGCCTGAACCGGCTTATTCATTTCCTGAACGTTTGGGAACCTGGGGGAGCGGGGTATCATCAATAAAAAAGCAGGTGGTAGAAACCACCTGCGAGTCACATGAGAAAAATTCTATTACCGCAACTATTTTTATGGTCCAGGGATGAGTTGCGACAGATATAGCTACAAAAAGAAAATCCCCGGAGTTATTTTACTCTTGTACGAAATTATTCTGAATAGCGGAGGATAAGTGTTATTATTATTTCATTACCTAACGGTCATGATAAGCTGAAGAATGCTTTACTGTTTTGCAAATGAACGGAAATAATCATCGCTTTTTTGTTAAAGTGTATTAAATGTGTCTTAAACAATATAAACTACAAATAAAGCATGATCAATAGCTCTCATACAGGATGAATTCAATTGCAGTCATGACAATTTCAACGGCCGTAATCAATCAAACGCTGAAACATTTGCCAGCAAAGGGTTTCAGAGAGTGAATACGACAATTAATTATCATGTAGTAAAGCAAAGAGCTTTTTCAATGGAAACATTACAGGATAAAAGGCTTGATCAGGTACGTACGGCTTTTGAATAATGCAGGGGTTGTTTGTGAAGGATATCCAGCAACAATTCATAGATATCCGTATTACGATAATTGTATCTGAATTCAGTTTCCTTCACATGGAGGTACAGGGTTGAGCCGTTGAGCCCGCGGAATTTTACCAGCCGGGCCTTGAGCATTCCCCAGAACAGATCTATCTCATCGATCTGTGATTTTCCTTTCGTAATGAAAGCATGCGTACCATTGAGGCGATGCAGCCTTACGCTGTTGAAATCGGCGATCCCTTTGTAGAGGTGGAGCCGGTACTTCTCGATGGTTTCGGCCGGGGCTTCGGACCTTCCCTTTAGCCAGTCGTACAACCAGGCCGTATCTACATGCTGCATTTTGTCGGTGTAGATAAGTTCATCTTTCTTCAATATTCCGTACAATGATTTTTTCCGGCTGTTATCGGGAAGAAGGTCGGTTTCAACAGAGCCGTTCTCCGATGGAATGAAAGAAGCCTTGCCATTATGATGGTGGAAGGGGTTCTTTTCTTCACAGAACCGGGCAATATGTGTTCGGATGAGTTTGAAATAGGCATTAACGGTAATGCGGCTAATGCCCGTGATGTTGGCGATCTGAGTGGCAGTCAGATCTTCGCAAAATAGTTTCATCAGTTCCCGGACCTTCCTCTCGGAAAGATGGGCACCTTTCAGGTATTTGTTCTTCATGGCTGAGCGAGGTGGTTATGTACGATACTCTACGTAAATAAGACAATTTTTATTTTAAGGGGCGTGTTAAAACTTTATAAGCGGTGCATGGAGGGGATGTATGCAAGTCTATTTTAATATACTTATCTTGAAGTATCAATTATTTGGGTAACAGATACATATTAGTAGTATGGATAGTGCTTACCAGGCCAACAACTTATCGAGAGCCAGCTCCACTTTGGCTACATTGGGCAACATGGCTTGTTCAAGTCCCATATTCATGGGCACTGCAGGCAGGTTCAATGCGCCCAATACTTCTACCGGCGCATCGAGCCAGCGGAAACATTCTTTCGAAATCCTTCCTGCGAATGCTTCGGCAAAAGAATTGTTCTGCTGTTCTTCCGTCAGCACCAGGCATTTTCCGTATTGCTGTACAGTGGCATACACCAGGGCTTCATCGAGAGGGAATAATGTGCGAAGATCGATAATGGCCACGCGCCCGGGGAAGCGGCGTGCAGCAGCGAGGGCCCAATACACGCCCATGCCGTAGGTGACGATGCAACAGGCATCGCCCTGCGCCAGTTTACCGGCATCTGCCTGTTGTACGAGATTGGCTTTGCCGAAAGGAAGCACATAGTCACGGGAAGGCTCATACGTTTTTGCGCCTTCCGTTCCAGGCACCTTGCTCCAATAGAGCCCCTTATGTTCCAACATCACTACAGGATTGGGATCGAGAAAGGCCGCTTTCATCAGCCCTTTCATATCCGCCGCATTCGACGGGTAAGCGATCTTGATCCCTTTGACCGACAACAAGGTTGTTTCCACACTTCCACTATGATAGGGACCGCCTCCGCCGTAAGCGCCGATAGGTACCCTGATAAGGGTTTGTACCGGGAATTTGCCACAACTCAGGTAACAGGATTTGGAGATCTCCGTTACAAGCTGGTTCATGCCCGGGTAGATATAATCTGCGAACTGCACTTCCACGATCGGCTTCACGCCTACGGCGCTCATCCCAACAGTTGAGCCGATGATATAGGCTTCCTGGATGGCAGTATTGAAAACGCGGTGATCGCCGAACTGTTCTGCCAGGGTAGCTGCTTCGCGGAACACGCCGCCGAGCCGTTTGCCTACGTCCTGCCCATAGAGCACTGCTTCCGGGTACTCTTCCATGATCTCGCGGATGGCAAACAAGGCTGCATCTACCATAACGATCTTATCGCCGTTGCCGCCGTTGCGCTTTCCTTTTTCATCCGTAACAGGTGTGGGCGCAAACAGATGATCGCCCACCGTTGAAGGATCGGGCTCTGCTGCCTGCACTGCTTGATCGAACTGTGCATCGACCGCAGCAGTCGTTTCTTTTTCCACCTGCTGCAACTGTTCTTCGCTGATGCCGATCTCCTGCAGGCGTATTTTCAACTTCGGGCCGGGATCGTCCTCCAGGTGCTGCGCCCAGTCTTCCGGCGAGCGGTAAAATTCCTTGCGCACGCCGCTGGTATGGTGCCCCAGCAGGGGAACACTGGCCTGTACGAGATAGGGGCTGCGATGCTGGCGCACGTATTGAATGATGCGCCGCATACTATCATAACTTTCTTCAAAATGGCTACCGTTAATCCGGATGCGGTCCATGCCCGGAAAGCCGCCGGCATAATCATAGGCATCCATGGCCCTGGCCTCTTCCGAACTAACGCTGATGCCCCACCGATTATCCTGAACGAGATAAATGATGGGTATTTTTTTCAGGATGGCAAACTGGAACGCTTCACTCACTTCTCCTTCCGTAATACTGGCATCGCCGAGGGAGCAGATCACTACCGGTGACTCTCCGTTCGGCCCTTTTTTGAGAGACGCGGAGCGGATATGCTCCAGGTACTGGACCCCCTGGGCAATACCGGTGGTGGGAATGGCCTGCATGCCTGTGGCACTACTCTGGTGAATGATGGTTGGTTTGTGATCCCCCCTGTAATTGGGATGTGAATAATATTCGCGGCCGCCGGTGAAAGGATCTTCGCCTTTGGCAAGCAGTTGCAGCATCAGTTGGTACGGGGAAAAGCCCAGGCCCAGGAGCAGGCTTTCATCGCGGTAATAGGGGCTTACGAAATCGCAGGGAAGGAGGTGAAAGGCAGTGGCCAGTTGAATGGCTTCATGCCCCCGCGAAGTGGAATGCACATATTTGCAGATGGAACGATTGGCTTCATATTTTTCAGCCATCGCCCGTGCGGTGCACATCAGGCGGTAGGCTTTCATCAAGGTATCGATACTGGTCATGGGGATCAATCAATATCCGGCAAATGTAATAATAACAGTTGTTAGTTTGGATAGGAATGAAGATAAAAAAAGCCATCCCGCAGAAGCGGAACGGCTTTTTCCTTGTAGTGATCTATAACTGTTATTTGATCTCGACGCTCAACATGCTTTCATCCTCGATGAAGGCTTCCAGTTCATCCCCTACCACGCATTCCCCTACTCCAGCCGGGGTGCCTGTGAATACCAGGTCGCCGATGTTCACGGAAAAATAATTGGAAATATAGGCTACCACTTTATCAAAATTGTTGACCATCAGCCCGGAGTTCCCTTGTTGCACCAGCTCCTTATTTTTATACAGGCAGAAATTGATGTCCTTTTTGTTCTTGATATTCTGCAAGGGTATCCATTTGCCTATCACAGCGGAATTATCCCAGGCTTTTGCCTTTTCCCAGGGAAGCCCTTTTTCTTTCAGTTCTCTTTGAACATCCCTGGCTGTAAAATCAATACCTGTTGTTACGGCATCATAATATTTACTCGCAAACCTGTCCTGGATATATTTTCCGTTCTTGGATATCCGTAAGACCAGCTCACATTCATAATCCAGCTCGTTAGTAAACTCGGGATAATAGAACGGGGTATGTGCCTGCAATAATGCACTTTTGGGTTTCATGAAAATGATCGGTTCCTCTGGAACTTCGTTACCCAATTCTTTTGCGTGAGCCACGTAATTACGGCCGACACAGAATATTTTCATACACAACAAAGGGTTTAACTGTGATAATTGTTTTCGAGTTTCATAACCTGGACAGGTAGAGGATACAGTTGCATAGAAATATTGAATATCAAAACATTAATGTCCATTTTCGATATTATTGCGAAAATAAAGATTCAAATTAACAAATCATAGTGGAAACTCCAATTTATTCACTTCATTCATCGTTCGCTCAATTCCAATATGAACAAAGCTTTCAATTACCTCAACACATTTCTCGATCTTACGCATAACCACGGGTATCTCTTCCGGGAACCATCGTCCCAGTACATACTCCACCTGCATACCTTTGGGAAATTTATTCCCGATCCCAAACCTGAGCTTGGGGTACTTATCGGTAGACAATGCTTCCTGTATACTTCTCAGCCCGTTATGACCTGCATCACTACCCGAAGGGCGGAGCCTTAATTTCGTGATCGGCAGTGCCAGATCATCCAGGATCACCAGTGATTGTTCAATCGGCACCTTTGACTTATCGAGCCAATACTTCACCGCATTTCCACTCAGGTTCATGTAGGTCGTTGGCTTGATAATTATCAATTGTTTCCCCTTGAATTTGATCTCTGCTTTTTCCGTCAGCCTGTCTGTTTTGAACTGGCCTTCATGTTTACGGACAAAAAAATCCACGACCTCGAAACCGATATTGTGACGGGTGCCGGCATATTCGGGTCCGATATTTCCCAAACCAACGATAAGGAATTTTGACATGGAGGATATCTTTAAAATACCACCTCACCTGGTACATTTATTAAATGTAAGGCTTTATTAGCGCACAAATGCATTCCTCATGCCATGCTTATGCCATGCGGTATGTTTCCCAGGACTGAAGGCCGGATATTGAAAAAGGGTGGTCTTTGGTGGTTCCCGGTGATCTTGCAAGGTGACAAGGTTGGGTTGGTACGGTAGAGGTGGTAGCTTCATTCCTGGCTGGTTTTCCAGGAAATCGCGGTAACATATAGACCAAGGCCCGGGCATATCATTGTTTCCGGGCCTGGATCATTATGTTACGAAGTTCGCATATTATTCTGTTCTACTTTACTTTTTTGCAGCAGGCTTCGCAGGTGCAGCGGCAGCAGCGGGTTTCGCAGCAGCGGCGGCAGGAGCAGCAGCGCCCGATGCAGGTGCAGCGGCTTCTTCCTGTTTCAACTGGCGTGTCATCACTACTGATGCAATGGGAATACGGGGGGAGTTCAGGATCTCGTAATTGTCGATTTTCACGTCTTCCACACGGATATTACCGTTCAGGTCGAGGTTGGTGATATCCACTTCGATATTCTCCCGCAGATACTTCGGAAGGGTCTTTACCTTCAGTGATTTGATCTTGGTGATCAGCTTACCGCCCTCTTTCACACCGACAGATGTGCCAGTAAATTTGATGGGAATGGTGGCGATCACGCTCTTGTCTTCCTGTAATTGCAGAAAATCCACGTGAGCCAGTTCATCGGTCACCTTATCGAACTGGATGTCTTTCAGGATGCATTTGTAAGAATTGCCTCCTACTTTCAGGTCTGCCAACTGGAAATCGGGGGTATACACGAGCGATTTAAAAGCCAGCACAGGAGCTGAAAAGCTTACTTCCTGCGCACCGCCGTAGATTACACCGGGTACCAGTCCCTGAGAGCGAATTTGCCGGGCGGCTTTCTTCCCGGTTTCGGTCCTCAGTTGGCCTTCGATTGTAATTGTCTTCATTGTTTATGTTTATTAAAAAAATGACTATTTGTTCCTCATCTGGCTGTGGATAAATAACCCGGTTATGCTCCGGTTCTCGTAGGCATTCCGGATCGCCACAGCAAACAGTTCAGCAACGCTCAGTACTTTGATCTTCGAGATCTTTTGTTTCAGTGGAATGGTATCACAAACCACCAGTTCCTCCAGTACGCTGTTTTCGATATTGGAGTAGGCGTTCCCGCTTAGAACAGGGTGTGTGCAGAGCGCCCTTACACTGCGGGCCCCTTTTTCCATCAGCAGCCCGGCCGATTTGGCCAGCGTGCCGCCGGTATCGCAGATATCGTCGATCAGTACGATATCCCTGTCCGTTACATCCCCGATCACCACCATGCTGGCGATCTCGTTGGCCCTTTTGCGGTGCTTATCGCAGATCACCATTTCTGCATTGAAATAGGTGGCGATCTCACGGATCCTGTTGGCACTTCCCACGTCAGGGGCCGCAAAGGTAAGATTTTCCAGTTGAAGTTGTTCGATATAAGGAATAAAAATGGCGGAGCTGTCGAGGTGGTCAACGGGTATATCGAAATACCCCTGAATCTGGGGAGCGTGGAGGTCCATCGTGATCACCCTGTCGGCCCCTGCTGCCACTAACATATTGGCAACCAGCTTGGAACCGATGGCAACCCGTGGTTTGTCCTTCCTGTCCTGCCGCGCATACCCATAATAAGGTATCACAGCCACCACTTTATACGCAGAGGCGCGCCGGGCGGCATCGATCATGAGCAGGAGCTCCAGGATATTCTCGGCAGGGGCAAAAGTGGCCTGAACGAGAAAGACCATATCCCCACGGATACTTTCCTGGAACACGGGCTGGATCTCTCCGTCACTGAATCGGGAAATCGTGATCTTTCCAAGGGGGGCGCCATATTTCTGAGCTATTTTCTCGGCCAGGTACTGGGATCCGGTACCTGAAAAGATCTTGACAGAAGTTTGCATACCGCGTTAAAAATGTGCGGCGAAGATAAAACTAAGCTTGGGATTTAGGGGTTAAAGTGGATAGGTTTTTTTGGAGATGCAGGAAAGTTGACAAGTTAACAAGTTGATAGGGGGGGCCGGGTTTCAGACAACACCTTATCAACCTGTTAACCTGTCAACCTATTAACCTGTTAACGTCTATTTCTTTGTGACTGTGAGTAGTACCTGACCAGCTCCAGAAGTCTTTGAGCTTGCCGTTACAGCCTTATTGGCCATTGATTTTTTGGGGTTGGCTGCATAAAAGATGGCTGAGCAGATGAAAATGGAAAAGAAAAGAGCCACTATGTACATGCCTGCACAGAACAGGAAGGGTTGATAGCCGCCAATAGCGGATAGGGTAGATTTGCGTTTCATTGGACATTGATTTTTGGGTCTTCAAATAAAGAATTGGATTTTTCTGCTATAATATTATAACGACGGAATAGTACTATTATTTCAATTCGTTGTTATAATAGATTAGGGGTGAAGTTAACAGGTCGCCCGCATGTATGCAAGAGAAAAAATACCCTATCACCAAATGGGCAATCGATGACCGCCCACGGGAAAAGTTACTTAGTAAAAGCCCGAGCGCTTTGAGCGATTCGGAGCTGCTGGCCATTCTCATTAATAAAGGGACCAGGTACCAGTCGGCCGTTGACCTGGCCATCGAAGTTTTCCGAAAGGGCAACAATAATCTCAGCGACCTGGGCAGGCTTACTGTCAAGGAGCTGATGCGCATCCATGGTATTGGCCAGGCCAAAGCCGTGACCATCCTGGCAGCCCTCGAACTGGGCAGGCGCCGGCAGGCTTCCCTCCCACCCGAACGCACATCGGTAACCAGTAGCTATGAAGTGGCCCAATACCTGCAGGCCCGGCTCCGCGACCATCCCTATGAAGTGTTTGGTGTGGTATTCCTCAACCAGCAGAACCAGGTGAAACAATTCTCCATCATCAGTAAAGGGGGCCTCACGAGCACGGTGGTCGACTCCAGGATCATTTTCAGGGAGGCGCTGGAAACCAATGCCGTTGCCATGATCCTCTGCCATAACCATCCATCGGGGAGCCTGCAACCCAGCAATGCCGATCTCCAGCTAACTGGCAGGATCAGGGATGCGGCCAGGCTGCTGGAAATACGCCTGCTCGACCATCTCATCGTCAGTGACCAGGGCTATTTCAGCTTTGCGGATAACGGAATGCTCTGAAAAGGGATCAGGCCTGTGCCGTTGGCCCGCCAAAATTCATGGGCATCTGTACATCTTCGAGGTCCTGTATCTTGCCGTTCAACGATTCAAATCGGTTGATGTTCTCCGTAAGGGCCTTCATGAACCGCTTGGCATGTTGGGGAGTAAGAATAAGACGGGATTTTACTTTGCTTTTGGGAGTGCCGGGCATTACATTCACGAAGTCGATTACAAACTCAGCATGCGAATGTGTAATGATCACAAGGTTGGCATAGATGCCTTCCGCTATCTCCTCACTGATCTCGATATTCAATTGATTATTGGGTTGCTGATCAGACATACTCTTTCTCTTTATTTCATACAAAAATAGGAAAATAAAAAAGCTGCCCGTTAACCGGGCAGCCTTCCTTTAGAAATATATTGGTCATTCGTTATCTCGACGCTTTATACACCAACGTATCGAAGATCTTCTGATCGGGCCTTCCATTTTGTTTCATGAGGTATGCCGCATAGATCGTTTTTGTAGCCGGATCATAACGATTATCGGCGACGGCCGGATTAGGTACAAATGCCCTTCCCCTGCCATCATCGGGCACCAGGTTCCTGATATCCGTGATTGCATTGGTATTAAGATCGAAAGTGAATTGCACCTGGGTGGCGCCGAAAGCTGTTACGCCGCCGCCGGCATCGAATGCCGGTTGCAGGTCGCCCCCTTCATTTGTGGCCAGCGATACCGACTTTTCACCGGTAGTAATGATGCTGGCATTGGTTGGCCAGGTCCTCGAAACGCCATCGGAGATGCCATAGGCAGCCCAGCCCATCGTATTCAGGGTCAATTGGTATAACCCGTCGTATTTATTCTTGATCAGGATGATCGAAGTACCGTTAGCCAGGTTGCCACTGATGGTATAGGCCGATTTATCGACACTCTTGATCGAGAAACCGAAGGCCCAGTGCCCGGAGATATAGTTCGTTGGATTCAGCTTCAACTGGAGATATCCCGTGTTCTGCCCTTTGGGGATGGTGACCACCAATCCCGGGTTGATGATAGTGTACATCGAAGGGGTAGGAATGGCATAATCCGTTACCAGCGAGCTACCCGTTGCATTGTTGATCGAATCGTTCATGTGATTCAGATTGTCGATGATAGACTTATCGATCTGCAGGGTAACATTGATGTCTTCAGACGCCGTTTCTGCCGTGGCCAGGTTCACAGGCACTATATTGAAGGTGGTATCCCTGTTCATCACACCAAAGGCAAACACTTTCCGGTTGGTGGCATTCGATGCGGTGAGCTTGATCTCCACCACTTTCGGAACGGCCCCTGTGGCGCGGTTAGACTGAATGTCGCCGTTATCATACGGTTTATCTTTTAAGCAGCCCACCCCCACCATGGAAAGGGCTGCCAGAAAGACGATGGATGATTTTATAGTCAATTTCATATTTAATTTTTTTTTGCTTTTTTAATAAGAGAGGCGCCGTTCAGTTATGGTTGCCAGAATAATTTTGATGTTAACGGATTGATCGTGCCTTCTTTCAATACATTCTCCGAGTTCGATGTATACTCGCTCTGCGGGTATTGTAGCCTCACAGGAAGGGTGTTCGACACCCGGCTTGGGTTAGCAGAGATATAACCGGCCGGCAGGAAGTTCAGCCTGCGCTGGTCGGAATATGATTCCTGCGCATCGATACAACAGTTCGCGATGTATTTCTGCATCGCAATGAATTTGGCTTTTGCCAGGGGAGTTGCGCCGGCATTGGCCCAGTTGGCAATAACACTGGTACTCATATAGGTGGTTGCGGCATTGACTGCGTCAGGCACGCCCAGCCATACGAACGATTCGGTTACTGCATCCTGGTAGGCTGTTTTGGCATCTCCGGCTGTCCATCCCCGTGCTATCGCTTCCGCTTTGAGGAACAGGCTTCCGAATGAAGGCATGAGCCATTGGTCTTGTGCAGCGCCTGCCGTGAATTTCCCATCCGTGCCTTTAGGGCCGATAAGCCCAGGTCCGAAATAGGAAAGGTTGGCGCCGGCAGGAATATTGCCCGGCTCATCACCGTATGCAGCGCCTACAAAACTTCCGTTCCCGATCGGCTGGAAGAAACGCTGGAGCCTGGGATCGTGATTATTCGAAAGTATGCCGATGATGTATGCGTTCGCATTCGTGGAACTGGTTGCTATATTGCCTGTGGAAGTATAGCCGTAATTGGCAAAGAATGGAGATTGCTTATTCAGGTCATTGGAATACCCCGGGTTTACGCCTACCGATTCACCTTTGCCCAATACGCCAGGACTTCCAGCGCCAAATATTTTGGCGATCTCCGTTGCCGGGTTGAAGCCACTGATCTCCGATTGACGGATCAGCAACCTGAGCTTGAGGGTATTGGCAAATTTGATCCATTTAGCTGTACTGCCATGGTTCACGATATCGGCCGGAGCAAACTTTTTCGAAGGAGTTCCTCCCATGAATGTGATAGCAGTATCCAGACGCTTTTGCAGGTCATTGTAAATGTCCTGTTGCTTATCATACGCAGGTCTGGTGGTCTTATCGTTATTGAAGGCCTGGGAGTAAGGAAGATTGCCGAAAAGGTCTACCAGTTCCTGGAACATTTTCACATTCAGGATAATGGCCGCCCCGGCAAGCGCATTATTACCGGACACCCGCGCTTTTACTTCCGTTTGATGAAGATCGAACAGCGCATCATACCTTCTCTGGAACATCACATCGTTGAATGTAAAATCGATGTTATAGGACGTTTCGGTATTGTCCCTGGCAAAGTCACCATTCGCGGCCTGATACCCCATCCAGCTCTGCGCCCACTGCATATTCGTTTTTGCACCGGCGCCACTGGCCCTGGCCCCTACCATTGTAGCGCCGGCAGCTTCCGCACCTGCCGGGAAGATCAGTTCAGGCGTAACTGTCTCGTCCGTGACCCGGTTGGGATCTTTATTGACATCGAGGAACTTTTTGCAACCTGATATGGTGATGCCGACCGACACCACGATAAATAAGAGATATTGCTTATAATGTATGTATTTCATTTCAAGTGGGTTTAAAAATTATTAAAACTGTACGGTCAGGGAACCACCGAATAATCTGCCGGCCGGGGATTGGAACGAGCTGGCCAGACCGAATGTGTTTCCTGTAGTGGAGTAGTTGAACTCCGGATCACCCCACTGGTTCGATTTTGGTACAATGAGCAATAAATTTTTACCAACCACACTAACAGTGACCCTCTTGATCGCTTTCACATTTCTCAGAAGCTTTTGAGGCAGGTTATACGAGATATTCACTTCCCTCAACCTCCAGGCATTGGCACTGGCAAAGTAGTTGGTGGCAATGGCTGAATTGGCTTTGGCGGATGTCCAGAAATTAGAGTTGCCATCCTGTACCTGTATATTGGTATTGTCGACATACTTGCCCGAGCCGGGAGAGGTTTCCACTACCGAATTGGGGAATACGAACCGCTGACGGCCATATTCTGCACTTCTTTTGGAGATCCCTGCAAAGTCTTCATCGGAGCCAAGGCCCGAGTAGAAATTATGACCGGCTTTATAATCCCATGTCATTCGGAATTCGAAGTCGCCTATCGAGTAAGAAGGTGTGAAGCCCAATATCCAGAGAGGAAGAGAGCGGCCTCTCACTACCAGTCCGGGCGCCTGGGTAGGCATACCTGTAACGCGGTCCACGATCACTTTACCGGTGGCGGAATCCCTCAGATAATCCGTGAGCTGGAAGGCAAAAGCAGGGCCTCCCACCATGGCAATATTATTGACGGTGGGGGAGCTTACTGAATTCTGGATGAATCCATTGCTACCACCAACAACCACTGGCAGGTTGCCGAGGGTACGTGTAACCTTGTTGTCGTTATAGGTTGCATTGATGCGGAGATCGATCCTGCCCTTTCCGATCTTGACCACCGGGTTCAGAGACAGGTCCATTTCAACACCATAATTCTTGAAGTCGGCAGCATTCGCCAACCCGAAGAAATAACCGGTGGTGACCGACTGGCTGACGGTCAGGATCTGATTGGTATTTTTCTGGTTGAAATAAGTTGCCTGGAAATTGATCCTGTCTTGCAGGAACGACAATTCTGCACCGACCTCCTTGGTGACCACGAATTCAGGTTCGAGGTTGGTGCTTGGGATAGTATTGTTGGTCGTAAAGCCTACATTGCCGCCATAAGGAAACCCGATCGGTTGTGAATAGGTAGCCTGCAGGGCATACGGGTTGAGGTTTACGTTACCTGATTTCGAGATAGCGCCCCTGATCTTCAGGTAAGAGATGAGATCACTGTTCTGTAAGGCAGGGATCACATCGGAAAGCACTACTGAAGCATTGACTGCAGGATAGAAGAAAGAGCGTTTGTTTTGCAGCAGCCTGCTGTCCCAGTCATTTCTTGCTGAAAACTCCAGGTGTGCCCAGGTCTTGTAACTGAAACCGACCGTTCCATAAGCCGATACCAGCCTGGAGGTGATATCATAGTTGTTATTGTTGTTCGGTGGAATAGGATTGGTGCTGGGTACCGTTGATCCGGTATAGGTAGGCACATTGGCATCACCACTCTTGGCAGCCACGTTGAACAGACCGGGAACCACCAGGTTATTGCCACCAACGGCAACATCCTTCCAGCGGTTCTGCCTTACTGCTCCACCCACCAGGTAGTTGACAGAAACATCTTTAACGATCCCATGCTGACCAGACAGGTAGTAGTCGAGGTTTATGCGGGAAGCATAGTTCTGGTCGTCGAGCACAAAACCTGGCCTGTCGGAATATTGCGTAGCATTACGCGGACTGCCGAAAAAGCCGGAAGTCTTGGCCCAGTCGGAGATGACGACCGGCGCATTGGAATTCTTGAAATTGGCAAAAGTAAGATTGGAGCTTAACCTGGCCGAAGCCTTCAGCCAGGGGAAGAACTGGTAGTTGACCTCGATGCTTCCCAGGATATCATCCTGCCTGGCCCTGGTACGGATATTCTTGATCAGCCAGTAAGGGTTGATGGCATATTCGTTGTAATAATTGGAGATATTGCCCAATTTACTGTTCAGGTCTTTATAGTCCAACAAAGGCACATTGCTCGGCGTTTGCATGATCAGGAAGAACAGACCGCCGTTATAAGCGCCCGGATAGGTTGTTTGGAAACCTGATTCATTGACAACATCAGAATTCTGTAAGATATAGTTGATACCATAATTGATCGAGAAGTTACCATATTTTTTACCTCCATTGAACCGGAGACTGGTACGATGGTTCACATCATCGGGTATCAATCCCTTGATCTTGGCGTCCATGACACTCACGTAGAAATCTTCACCGGCAATAGAAACTGAATTCTGGAGGGTGAAACCTGTATTCCAGAACTTGACCTTATCCTTATAATGCAGATCGCTGTAAGGCCCTTGCTGCTGTGTGCCATCTTCCAGTGGAACACCGATGGGTTTGATGGAACCATCGAAACGGGGACCGAACTGCTGGTTCTCATAAGAAACATATCCATAGTTACCGAACTCATCCACTACTTCACCGGCGCCTGCTCCGAATTCCCGTTGGAATTTGGGGAAGAAGGCAACCTTGGTAGCCTGGATGGATGAGCTCAATGTGATGGTAGGTTTCTTCCCACCTCTCTTGGTAGTGATCACCAGCACACCGTTCACCGCATCAGGACCATAGATAGCGGCAGAAGCGGCGCTCTTCAAAATGGTAAGGTCCTGAACATCATCTGGTGGAATGGAGGAAAGATAACCCAGGGGCGTTGGCGCTCCGTCAACAACCAGCATGGGTTGGTTATTACCAGTGAGTGAGCGGATACCACGGATGTTGATCTTGGCATTTTCAAACACCCCACTGTTGACAGTAGAAACGTTCAACCCGGAGATCTTCCCGTTCAAGGCTTGTGCAATGTTGACGGATTTTGCAGCAGTGAGTGTTTTATTGTTGAGCGACTGAACGGCATAGCCCAGCTCTTTGGCCTGCCGTTGCACACCCAATGCAGTAACAACTACTTCCTGTAATACACCTGTTTTGGTAAGCGTAGCATTGAGCACATCGCCTGCACCTACTTTAAGCTCTACTGATTTAGTGCCTGCAGCAGAGAAGACGAGTATATCGCCTGTTGCAGCGCGGATGCGGAAGCTACCATTTTCATCGGAAGTTACACCTTGACCGGTGCTCTTGACAGTTACTGAAGCGAAAGGAAGGGGTTCACCCTGATTATCCCGGACTTGCCCGGTGATAAACCGGGTTTGTGCAAGTACTGATACGGAGCATAGTATCAGCACTGCAAGCAGTGACAGAATTTTTCTCATGTGACTTGTAATTTTTATAATTAACGCGTAAATATAGGAACTTTAAGGCTTCCCAAAAAAATGTTAAAATAGGGTGAGGATGTTTTTTGTAGACAATTGAAAATCTGAAAAAGCTGCGGAAGAATTGAATTGATTTGTAATCCTTTGGTTAATGGAACAATCCCTTCCTGGCCCGATCATCCTACAGGATAAGTTGGGTATCGGCCATAAAAAGTTCGCTGATCCGTAGCATTTACGTTATACAAATCCTGCTAATTCATTCATTTCGATCTGATCATACATTGTAACTGAAGCTGGCCGGGTTTCCGGGTACGTATATCATATTTATTCTCCCCGGAAGCTTCCTGCCGGAGAAAACCACCATACCTCAACCAACAGGTGACCCTGAATTTTTTGGGAAAACTGCCGGCCCAACGTTCAGGTAATTGATATTTCAGCAACAGGTAATACCTTACCCCTTTACCATAGAGTGCCGGGATGGAAAAGCTGTACGATACATCCTGCTCATACGCATATACGCGGGCGTTGTACCCGTCGGTCTCGAAATATTGCCAGCGACAGTCTAACGAGAAGGATCGAACAGGGCGCCATGACAGGTCCATGAAAGCAGTAACCCCCTGCTCTTTCCGCATCAGCGGGCCTTTATGCCATAACCATTCAAACCTTTGCCTCAACGTAAGGCGGGGACTGGGCCTGAATGTACACTGGGCCCGCCATTGCTGCCGGACGCCTGGCAATACCGGCATGGTAGGCAATAAGTTGCCGGCAGGCCCTTCCGTTTTTTGCTCCATCCTGTAACGGACATACCATTCCACATTCTTTCGGGGCGTATGAATCACCAGGAACAGGTAATCGGAACCGCCCCCCGGAGCATCCAGCCGGTATTTCAGCCAGGGGAAACGATATAGATCAGCATAGGCATCCAATTGCCAGCCGGGAGCAGGTCGCAGGCTGATCCCGGTATATAAACCCTGTTCATTGACCGGCTGGCTGTTCTCCGTAAATGCATTGCTGAAAAAGGACTGATAGCGTTGATCGATCTGCCGGTACAAAAGCGACAAGGCAGCTCGGGCATCCAGGCTCAACAGGAAGCCATGGAGAAAGGCCGGGGCCCTCTGCCGGTCGATGGCCAGTTCTCCAAACCAGTGCAGGTTACGAAAACTGCCGCTATAGTCGATGCTGTAATTACTCCAACGATCACCAGCAACCGAATACAGGTCATACGGTTTACCGGATGAGCGGAAAGGATGTGAACAATGATAATTCAGTGTATTTAATCCGATATGCCAGTGCGCCTGCCGGTATTGCAGGTTTGCACCTGCCGTAAGCAAGTCGATATTATTTCGACTATTTAATTCCGTTACTGTACGGTGGTAGCCGGATGGCAGGAGCGAGCTGATATAAAGTCCCTGTTCTATCGTATCCTCCATGAGGTGGGCGCTTAGTTTGCGCCAGGAACCGAAACAGGTAAATTGCCAGCCTGCTTTGCGCAAAGTAATACCCGCACCCCGATGAAAATTGAATTCCCCGCTTGAATTGTACGGCTTCAAGACCGGGCCTTCCCGTTTCACCGACATCACGGCCGACCCTTTCCTGAAAGCCAGGCTCTGCCACTGAATGAGACCCTGCCCCAGGTTCACGGTGAAATCACCCAGCGCCAGGGATTCCACAATGCCCAGTTTGCGAAGGAAAAGGTGTGCTGAATAGAAATCGAAACCAGTCTTCGCAGGCCCTCTGAAAAAAGCCTCACCGGCATCTTTTTCGCCTGTAATGCCATACTGGAGTAGATTCTTATAATTGTAACGGTAGCGGGCAAGGAGATATAATTGGCTTCCGGTATAACGTTGATCAGAAACCGAATCATAGCCGGCAGGAGCGCATCTCAACAGGAACGCCTGTTCCCCTCCATGTAAACGTTGTTGCAGTTTTTCTGCCAGTACCGGGCGATCCTGTACCGTAATAAAAGGCAATACCTGCCTGATCGTTGAAAGTTCCCATCCCGGAACGGCCTGTAGTTCATTTACATGGACAAGCTTTCCCAATATTTCACGATACCGGATCAGCGATTGAATCTGCCAGCCGGAGAGCCCTGGAAGGGACGACAACTCGGCAGCGCCGGCCTGGTTGATATTCAGGGGATGCCGCCGGTAATGGACTAACTGCTGAAGCCATGAATCGTCCTGCAACGCATCGCTACCAGCTTCGGCCTGGACCTCCCATTGCTGCTCTCCTGCAGCATGGCCGGCCTCCTCTTCCTGTGCCTGAACTACCGGAAGCATGCCCAGCATCAACCATATCATCAACCCATATTTCATGGCTGCTGTTCTTTACCGGGTTGAAAAATAACAGCACATCCCGGCGTAACACCCAATACCTGATGGTAGCTACCGGAAACCAATATACGCCAATGGGGCCAGCCCCATCCACCGCCGAGGTAAGGAGTGGCGGACCAGGTATTGATGCCTGCTTTGAAGAAGAACCGGTTTGTCAGGTTGTAATCAACGCCGGCATGCCATTCAACCGGTCTGTCTTCTTCCTTGCTGATCACGGTACTGATGAGTACCTGCCGGGAAACTTCATATCCTATTCCGGCCGTATAGCGGGAAGGTTGCTGCTGCCGGAACATGCCTATCCATTTCCCACCGGCAGGATTGCTGATATGAATACCGGCGTGTACGCTTTCCGATAAATGCCAGATGGTGCCTAATTCCAGGCCCAATGCATAGGCAGTGCCATATCCTCCAATGCGCAAGTGTCGATACCGGAATCCGATGCCTATGTCTACCGGCCCAAGTTCCTTCCCATAACCGATCCCTGTACTGGTTTCACTGTAATCGCTGAATCCTGCATGGCCGATGTCGATCCCTATGCCGCCCCATTGTAATGGTATGGTCATTGCTAACCGGTGCTCGCTCAATTCACGAAGGAGGTATTTTCTCTCCGTATACAATCCTGCGCTGAACCGGCGGGTTTTCGCCAGGGATGCCTGGTTGGCGCTTCCTGAAAAAACATCGGCAAACAAAATACTGTAAGCCCCTGTTCCCAATATCGGTGAGGGCCTTGCTATTTGTGCAGGGCTGCTGTTGAAGATCGTCAGCAGCATCGGAAGAAATAAAATTTTCAAAAGGATGGTTTCTAACAAAAACAAATCAGCGCCCTTGTTGTACTAAGTGATTGCAACTGTTTTTTCAACGGATACATAGAGATTTTTCACAGATTTAACTGAGGCAAACACATTAATTTATAGTAGATAAAAATTAATGGAAAAATTTTCGAAACGGGAGAATGGAGGTTTACCTTTGCGCCATGCAAATTTTAGACGGGCAAATCGTTTCGCAGGCCACGAAAGATAAGCTGAAACTGAAAACAGGCCAATTGATCGCAGCAGGCAAGAAAGTGCCCCACCTGGCAGCCATCCTCGTCGGTAACAATGGCGCCAGTGAAACTTATGTTGGTTCCAAAGTGAAGACCTGTGAAGAGATCGGGTTCAAATCTACCCTGGTCCGCCTGCCGGAAGATATCAGTGAGTTCAAATTATTATCTGCCATCCAGGACCTGAATGATGATCCCGATGTAGATGGCATCCTGGTACAACTGCCTTTGCCCAAACATATTTCCGATGAGAAAGTGATCAATACTATCGACCCCTCCAAAGATGTGGATGGATTTCACCCGGTGAGCGTAGGAAGGATGGTGCAGGGCCTGCCCACCTTCATTGCGGCTACCCCTCATGGTATCATGCTCATGCTGGAGCATTACAAGATCGATACCCGCGGCATGCACGCAGTGGTGATCGGCCGCAGCAATATCGTTGGCCGGCCCATGAGCATCCTGCTCAGCGGCAATGGCAATCCCGGCAATTGCACTGTCACCATCTGCCACTCCCATACCAAAAACCTCAAAGAGATCTGTTTACAGGCCGATATCATTGTGGCAGCCCTGGGCCGCCCGGAATTCGTGACTGCGGATATGGTAAAAGAAGGCGCCATCGTGATCGATGTAGGGATCACACGGGTGACAGACCCTACCAAAAAACGCGGCTATTCCATTAAAGGTGATGTGGATTTCAGGAACGTAGCTCCCAAATGCAGCTATATCACGCCTGTGCCCGGTGGCGTAGGGCCCATGACCATTGCCGCCCTGATGAAAAATACCTATAGGGCCTGTATGGAAAAGAACTGATTACCTTTGCATCATGACGATCACTGAAACATCCATCGACACCACCCTCCTGCCCGTAATGGAATCTTTCTACACCCTTCAGGGTGAAGGATTTCACCAGGGCAAAGCAGCTTATTTCATCCGCCTCGGCGGCTGTGATGTGGGCTGTGTATGGTGTGATGTGAAAGAAAGCTGGGATGGGTCCAAACATCCGCTTCAATCGGTGAGGACCATCGTGAGCGGAGCCGCTTCATACCCCGGCCGTATGGCAGTGATCACAGGCGGCGAGCCCCTCATGCATCCTCTCAATACGCTTACAACCGCTTTGCATGATGCCGGTTTCCAGACCAATATCGAAACCTCAGGCGCCCATCCGCTCAGTGGCGAGTGGGACTGGATCTGCCTTTCTCCCAAAAAATTCAAATTCCCCCTGCCGGAGATCCTGCCTTTGGCCAACGAACTGAAAGTAGTGATCTATAACAAAAGTGATTTCGACTGGGCAGAAAAATATGCCGCTACCGTAAACCCTGCCTGCAAATTGTACCTGCAACCTGAATGGGAACGATCAGCCCTTATGACACCGCTGATCATCGACTATATCAAAGAGCATCCCCAATGGGAGTTCTCCCTGCAATTGCACAAATACATCCATGTTCCATAGTCAGAACCTGGATTTCAGGGATTTGATGGCCCATAAGGAAAATCTGTTCAATTATTAGAACCATACTATAAAATGATTAATTTAGATTCGTTCGGGAGTTCCTGGAGGACGATGAACATTCATCCAAATCCATCAAATCCCTGAAATCCAGGTTCTGACTATGGGTGTGAAAAAATTCTGTACCATATTTATATTATGTGGCTTTTCGCTTTTTGCACAGGCACAGTACGATCAGCTCAAAGTGAACAAGAAGGCCGTTCCTTATTATGAGAAAGGCATCGCTACCGCCCAGGATGGAAATTTCATGGAAGGCATCCGCCTGTTACAGGAAGCCGTGCGCATTGATGCCGGTTTTCTCGATGCCTACCTCTCCATTGCCGGCATGTATGGCGAATTGAAGAATTACCAGAAGGCCATCGAGAATTATGAAAAAGCACGGGCCATCGATTCCTTCTATTTCCAGGACTATAACCTGCCCTATTCCATCAATCTCGCCGGCAAAGGTGAATTCGCCAAAGCACTGGCTTCGGTGAATGAGTTCCTGGCCATCCCCAACCTCAACCCCAAGAGCCGTAAAGCAGGAGAATACCGGCAAAAAAGCTACCAGTTTGCCCTCGATTATGAAAAACAGAAACCTTTGGGCGATTACAAGTTCGAGCCCACCAATATGGGCGATCAGATCAATTCAAAATGGTCTGAATATTACCCCACCATTACCATCGACAGTAAAGAGCTTATTTTTACCCGCCGCGTAAACGGCATCAACGAAGATTTTTTCGGTTCCACCAAAACAGACAGCGGCTGGACGATGGCCAAACCACTGAGCGGCAATATCAACACTGCCAGCAATGAAGGAGCACAAAATATTTCACAGGATGGGCAATGGCTTATTTTCACCGGCTGTAATTTTCCCGGCGGGGTTGGCAGTTGCGATCTCTATATTTCCTATTTAACAGATAATGGCTGGAGCGAACCGGAAAACCTGGGCAACCGCATCAATACCGAAGCCTGGGAATCGGCCCCTTCGCTCTCTCCGGATAAACGGGACCTCTATTTTGCCAGCACCAGGCCTGGCGGTTATGGAGGAATCGATATTTATGTGAGCCATCGCCTTCCCAACGGGCGATGGGGCGAGCCGGAGAACCTGGGGCCTGAAGTGAATACGGCAGGAGATGAAAGCTGCCCATTCATCCATGCCGACAATCAGACCCTTTATTTTACTTCGAATGGGCATCTGGGTTATGGAGGCGATGACCTGTTCGTGGTAAGGAAAGGCCCTAAAAATACGTGGACAAAAGCCGTGAACCTGGGGTATCCCATCAATACCATCGAAAATGAGGGCAGTCTGGTAGTGGCCGCCGATGGCCGCACCGCCTACTATGCCAGCGACCGCAGCGATAGCAGGGGCGGGCTCGACCTCTATACTTTCGAGCTACGCAGTGATATCAGGCCCGCCAAAACACTTTGGGTAAAAGGGAAAGTGTTCGATAAGAAGACCGGCAAGGGATTGCCCTCTGCCGTTGAACTCACCGATCTTACCTCCCAGGAGGTACTGAGCAAAGTGCAAACAGATGAAACCGGCAATTATCTCGTAACCCTTCCGGTAGGAAAAGATTATGCCTTCAACGTGAACCGCAAAGGATACCTGTTCTATTCCGAGAATTTCTCGCTCAGCCACCAGTCGGATTCCATTTATCATATCGATATCCCGCTCCAGCCCATCGAAGCCAATGCCAGCATCGTGCTGAAGAATATTTTCTTCGATTTCAATAAATATGAACTCAAACCGGAATCCACTTCCGAGCTCGACAAAGTTTTCCTTCTGTTGCGTGATAATCCCACCCTCAGGATACAGCTCAATGGCCATACCGATAATGTGGGCAAGCCGGAAGACAATCTTGTGCTCTCCAATAACCGGGCACAGGCCGTTGTGAAATATCTTGTGCTTAAAGGCATTGACCAGTCGCGCCTTACGTTCAAAGGCTTCGGCGCCACCCAGCCTGTTGCCGACAACGCCACAGACGCAGGCCGTGCACAGAACCGGCGCACAGAGCTGAAAGTGATCAGCGGATAACGTTTTTCCACAACCGAAACAACGCATGGAATAATTCTCTATTTTTATCCATGCTTCTTACCGTTGAAAGGAATGAGCTATTTTTTCAACTGGCCCTCACGCAGGTGCCGGGTATCGGTCATGTACATGCTAAATTGCTGGCGCAGCATTTCGGCTCTGCCGAAGCGATCTTCAAAGCCCGGCCGTCCCAACTGGAACGCATAGAAGGGATCGGGTCGGTACGCGCCAAAGCGCTGGCAGGCTTCAACAATTTTGCCCCGCTGGAAAAAGAGATCAGCTTCATCAGGAAATATGGGCTGCGCCCGCTCTTCCTTACCGATCCGGCTTATCCGCAGCGTCTGCTCCAATGTTATGATCCGCCCACCTTGTTATTTTATAAAGGCGAAGCCGATCTCAATGCTTCACGCATGATCGCCATTATCGGCACCAGGAGCAATACCAGCTATGGCCGGCAGGTCACGGAGCAATTGGTAAAAGACCTTGAAAGCATGGAGGTAACGATCGTGAGCGGACTGGCCATAGGCATCGATGCCATTGCCCATAAATCAGCCGTACAACTGGGCATGCCCACCATTGGCGTGCTGGCGCATGGGCTGTCTACCATCTACCCGGGCATCCATTCACAGCTTGCCAGAAATATGATCGCTGCCGGGGGTGGACTGCTCACGGAATTCAGCAGCCAGGTAAAACCCGATAAACATAATTTCCCGGTCCGCAACAGGATCGTGGCCGGGATATGTGACGCCACTATTGTCATTGAAACAGGACTGAAGGGAGGAAGTATGATAACGGCCGAACTGGCCAACGGATATAATAAAGATGTGTTCGCCTTTCCGGGCAAAACAACAGACGCCAAAAGCGAAGGCTGCAACCATCTGATCAGGACCAACAAGGCGGTATTGCTCACCGGGGCAGATCAACTGACCGATATCATGGGTTGGGCCACCCAACCGCCCCGAAAAATACCCCCGCAAAAAGTATTGTTCCATGATCTCACGGCAGCGGAAAAAAGGATCGTTGAACTATTGCAGGAAAGGAATTGCGTTCATATCGATCAGCTTACCATGCATACGGGTATCAGCAGTAGTGATCTGGCAGTTGCATTGCTCAACCTCGAATTGCATGGTCTGGTGCGGGGCCTGCCCGGAAGGCGATATGAATTACCATAAGCAGCAACGGGAGGATGTGTTCGCGGAGAGTTGCCATACACATCCGTTCCACGTTACTGATACCAGCATCGCCTTATTCTGGTAAGTTGAAATATTTCAGCACATCGTAATAATTCGTGAGGTCGGGGCCGTTGCCACGTCCGGTCCGGCCGCCTGGGAGAATCGAAGAAGCCGGTGCTACGAACACCCTGATCTTTCGAAAAGTGACACTGCTAGGGAAGGGTGCCCCGCTTCCATCGGGTTTCACAAGGCGTAGATTTAGTTGCTGTGTATTGGCGGCGGCGGCAGCATATACAAAATAACGGGTTTCATATTGACCACCCGACCCCAGACCCGGGACAGGATACCAGGAGGTTTCCACTTCGGGAACAGGGTTATAATAGACCAGCACCATGCTCGAATCCATTTTACTTTGAGAGAGGTTGGATAACAAGAGGATGGTGGACCCGGTAAAAGTGGTGGACCCAAATGTATACATGGTCACATTCGCATTTCCAGTTGGGCCCTGCGGGCCGGTATCACCTTTCTTACAGGAGCTAACGGCCATGACCAGGGCAAGGACGAGCAGGGAAAGTTGAGTGCTTTTCATGAAGGTTGTTTTAAGAATTAAAGGCGATGCAAAATTTCATCGAAGCGGCTTCATAAACAATACCACTTCCGTGTGAAAAAAAGCGGGCAGACATACCCACTTTGTGGTAGGCCCAAAGGTTGTTGGTATCTCTTATTAAAAAATCAACATTGAGCCATTCACAGAAATGATTGAGCAATTGGAGGAATTGGGCAGGCTGATGGTCAACAACCTGATAAGCGCTACAAAAAATTCATTTGGAGCATATTTATCTGCCACCCTATCTTTGCACATGGCAACAATAATCAACGCTCCCCGAAAGAAATCTCCCCAGTCCAGCAAGTTTTTTGGTGATGGTTTAACGTTCGACGACGTTTTACTCGTACCGGCCTACTCCCAGGTGCTACCCCGTGAAGTGGATATCCGCACCCATCTGACCAAAGACCTGGTTTTGAACATCCCCATGCTTTCCGCCGCCATGGATACTGTCACGGAAGCGAATCTCGCCATTGCATTGGCCCGTGAGGGTGGCCTTGGCATCCTGCACAAAAATATGAGCATCGAGAAACAGGCCGAGCAGGTACGCAAGGTGAAACGCAGTGAAAGTGGCCTCATCATAGATCCCATCACCCTGCATGAAGAAGCATCGATCGGTGATGCCCTCCGCCTCATGAAAGAGAACAAGATCGGTGGTATCCCCATCGTCGATAATAATAAAAAGCTCGTTGGCATCCTTACCAACCGCGATCTCCGCTTCGAGACCAGCAATAACCGCAAAGTGCGCGAAGTGATGACCAAAGAGCGGCTGATCACGGCCCCTGAAGGCACCGACCTCAAGAAAGCCGAAAAGATCCTGCAGCAATACAAGATCGAAAAGCTGCCTGTGATCAAAAAAGATGGCACCCTCATCGGGCTGATCACGTACCGCGATATCCTCCAGCTACAAAGTTTTCCCAATGCCGTTAAAGATTCTTACGGTCGTTTGCTCGTTGGCGCTGCTCTCGGCATTACCCGCGACCTGCTCGACAGGGCCGGGGCCCTTCAACAGATCGGGGTGGATGTGGTTTGTCTGGATAGTGCGCACGGCCATTCCAAAGGCGTGCTCGAAGCACTCAAAGCGGTAAAAAAGAATTTCAAAAAATTACAGGTGATAGCCGGTAATATCGGCACGGCCGCCGGCGCCAAAGCATTGGTAGACGCCGGGGCAGATGCCGTGAAAGTGGGGATCGGGCCCGGCTCGATCTGTACAACCCGTATCGTGGCCGGCGCCGGTGTTCCGCAGATCACGGCCATCATGGAAGCCGCTTCCGTATTGCAGAAACTCAAAGTGCCGCTCATCGCCGACGGTGGTATCCGCTATACCGGCGATATGGTAAAAGCACTCGCTGCCGGCGCCAATATCGTGATGATGGGAAGCGTGTTTGCAGGAACGGAGGAAAGTCCGGGTGAGACCATCATCTACGAAGGCAGGAAATTCAAACAATACCGCGGCATGGGTTCCATCGGCGCTATGAGCCAGGGCAGTGGCGACCGCTATTTCCAGGACGTGGAAGATGATATCAAGAAATTCGTGCCCGAAGGCATTGAAGGCCGCGTAGCTTTCAAAGGCAGCCTGAGCGAGATCGTTTATCAATACGTTGGCGGCCTCCGCTCCGGAATGGGCTATTGCGGTGCAAAAGACATCCAGGCATTGCAACAGGCTCAGTTCGTACGCATCACCAATGCCGGTATGAAAGAAAGTCATGCACATGATATCGAGATCACACGTGAGGCGCCGAATTATAGTCGCTAATGCTCGTCATACTGAGGAGTTGAAAAGTTGAAATGTTTACAGGTTGACAAGGGAATCTCCGTATTTCGGGAACTCCCTTATCAACCTTTCAACCTTTTAACTTGTCAACTTTTCAACATATCTTTCCTGAAATTAGTTTGTGATGAAAAAAGCAGGGGCATTACTGTTCACGCTGGCCTTACATATTTCCCTGATCACAGTTGCCCAAAAAGATTCCACCTGCCGGCTACGCGTAAGCCTGCTTACCTGCAGCCCGGGAGAGGAACTTTATTCCAGCTTCGGCCATACCGCTATCCGTGTCATCGACAGCAACCGGAATATGGACATGGTATTCAACTACGGCACCTTCGATGATTCCGATCCGCAGTTCTATTTGAAATTTACCAAGGGGCTGATGCGATATGCCCTGTCGGCCTACCCCTTTCCCGATTTCCTCCAGGAATACCAGGAACAACAGCGCAGTGTCATCGAACAGGAACTGAACCTGCCCTGTAACGCCAAACAGCAGTTATTGCAGGCGCTGATCATCAATAACCAGCCGGAGAACCGTTTTTACAATTATTATTTTCATACAGACAACTGCACCACCCGCGCCAGGGATATGATCACCCAAAAGACTGGATTGCCGGTGGTATTCAAAAATATCCTGCCTGATAAGATCCCCAGCTACCGCCAGCTCATTCATAGCTATCTCGACGCCGGCGGACAGTACTGGTCAAAATTCGGGATCGACATATTGCTCGGTGCCCACCTCGATAAAAAAGTCAGCAACCAGGAAGCCATGTTCCTGCCGGATTACCTGCTCAAAGGCTTCGACAGCGCCAGCGCTGGACCGACACCGTTAGTATCATCCAGGCAAACCATCCTATCGGCCCCTCCCCTTTCCCCCGATGCCCGTACCTGGCTAACACCCGTCTTTTTTTTCACGACCTTTTTCCTGCTCATAACAGCTTTGTCATTTTCCGGTAGCAATGGCATAACAAAGGCCCTGCGGATTTTCGATTGCTTTTTTTTCCTGCTGCTGGGATTGCTGGGCGTGCTGCTCGCCACTTTATGGACCATCCGTATCGATACCGTTTGCCGCAATAACTGGAACCTGCTCTGGGCCCTGCCCTCCCATTTACCGCTGGCATTCCTGGTGTGGAGCAGGAAGAATTGGGTGAAAAAATATTTCCAGACCGTGATGATCATTACCATCCTGCTGGCCCTTTGCTGGTTTTTCCTTCCACAGCAGTTGAACCCTGCCATTGCCCCCATCCTGGGCATGATATTGGTGCGCGCTTATTTCCGGAGTAAATAAAACGAAAAGCCATGATCAGTGAGATATCCTTTGTATTGAATGGCGAGCTACTGTTTTACCGGACGGCCGGTGAAGGCCATGCCGTTGTATTGGTACATGGTTTCGCAGAGGATGGCCTTGTATGGAAAGAGCAGATAGCATTCCTGCAGGAGCATTTTCGGTTGATCATCCCTGATATGCCCGGTACAAGGGCATCCTCCCCCGTAAAGGAGTGGACGATGGAATACTTCGCAGACTGCCTCCTTCGGGTACTTGATGAAGAGAAGATCGAAAAAGCCATCCTGATCGGGCATAGCATGGGCGGATATATCTGCCTGGCCTTCGGAGAAAAATACCCGGAGCGCACCCAGGCCCTCGGCCTGTTCCATTCAACCGCCCTTCCCGACAGTGAAGAAAAAAAGAATATCCGCCGCCGCGGCATCGAATTCATCCGCGAATATGGCGCTGCCAAATTCCTGGAACAGACCACTCCCAACCTGTTCTCCCCCGCTTTCAGGCAGGAACACCCGGAAACGGTGCAGGAACTGATCGACCGGTATGCCCATTTCACGGATGGAGCACTGATACAATATTATGAAGCGATGATGTTGCGGCCCGACAGGACCCCCTTCCTCAAAACATTTCCCCGCCCGGTGTTGTTTGTGATCGGGGAACAGGACGCTGCGGTGCCCATGGCCCAGGTGCTTCCGCAAACCTACCTGCCTGCCATTTCGGTGGTGGAGATATTCAAGGATTCAGCACATATAGGCATGCTCGAAGAAACAGCAAAAGCCAACCAGGTATTGCTCCAATTCTGCCGGCAGGCAGAGCAGTCATTATCAAATTCCTGAATATGTACAGCCGGAGAGACGAAAGGGTAATATAACCAACGATCGGGATGGTTTTTGCGTATTATCCAATTGTCAGACAAAAGGATAAGACCATTCCGCCCACGTAGCTGAAAAATCAATGGATATCAATCGGTTTGCAACGTACCTGATTGGGCAATTGTCGTACATTCATTGATCGGAACGGTCACCCTGCCGGCATGTTGCCTATACCTCTGTGGCGGAGGAGATGGAGACCAGGTTGGAGCATTGCTTAACGAAACTGCGTTGCAGAATTGTCATGAGAAAAGCTGTAGGAGTTATCTTATTGTTCTTCGGAAGTATTGCTTCCGCACTGGCTGCCCATATCCGGGGTGGGGAGATGTATTATAAATACCTGGGCGATGGTTCACAGCCCAATTCCTCCCGTTACCTGATCACGCTGAAACTCTACATCGATTGTAATGCCAATTCGCCCGGCCAGTTGGATACCGAAGTCCCTTTCACTGTTTTTTCCAAACCGGGTAACCAACAGGTCAACAATGTAATGGCCCCCATGATCAAAGATGAGTTCATCCGTTACGATCCCAATTCGAACCCCTGTATCACCAACCCACCTATCGACGTTTGTTACCGGCTCCGTTATTTTTCCTATACGATAGAGCTTCCCAACCTGCCTGATGGATACACGATCGTCTTCCAGCGGTGCTGCCGCATTGCGGGTATCCAAAATGTGCCCACACCCAGTGATAACTATGGCGCCACCTATTTCTGCGAGATCCCCGGCACCAATGTACTGCCGGGCGCTTACAAGAACTCCAGTCCCCAGTTCAACCCGAACGATGCAGTAGCTGTTTGTCACGGCTCCAGTTTTACTTTTGATTTTTCCGCATTGGATGAGGACGTGGATGTCAACGGGAAGAAAACCGATTCCATTGTATATACGCTTTGCAGTGCCTATTCAGGCGGCGGGCCCGGCAGAGGCGGCGGCGGCGCCAACTGCTTTAGCTGCCCAAGCCCCAACCCGGCTGCACCGCCACCGTACGACAACCTGCCCTACCAAACGCCCTACAACGGTTCCTCACCCTTAGGCGTACGCGCTACCATCGACCCCAAAACAGGTCTGCTGTCAGGCGTTGCCCCGGCCACTGAAGGCCAGTATGTGGTGACGGCCTGTGCTATGGAATACCGCAACAAAGTGCTGATCAATATCCATCATAAAGACATTCATATCAGGGTCTCGGATTGCATTCCGCTCAAAGCCAAACTGAATCCCGATTATTCTTTCTGTGACGACTTCCTCGTCACATTCCGCAATGAGCAGGTGAACCCTACTGGCTCGATGTATATCTGGACCTACGGTGATGGCACCAAATCCGATACCGTGATAAATATCAATGGGGAGATCCAGCACCAGTATGCAGACACAGGCACCTATACCGTTAAGCTGAAAGTGATCCTCGCCGGTCAATGTCTCGATTCCACTACCACGCTCGCCAAAGTATACCCTGGCTTCAAACCCGAATTCACCTGGTCGGGCACCTGTATCCTGCTGCCCATCCAGTTCAGGGATGCTACTGTAGCGAGATATGGTTTTCCCAGTAAATGGCGATGGAATTTCGGTGATGAAACGACCACCGCCGATACCGATATCATTGCCAACCCCAAATGGAAATATTCAACAACAGGTCTCAAGACGGTAACGCTGATCGTTGAAAGCAATAAAGGTTGTATCGATACGGTAACGCACAATAATATCGAGGTGAAAGACAAACCCACCATTACGCTGGCCTTTACCGATACGCTGATCTGCAGCAACCGGCCCATCCAGGATACCCTGCAATTGCATGCCAGCGGCCTGGGAGTTTTCTCCTGGACGCCACTGGTGGACATTCTCAACCCCAACACGCCCGATCCCCTCGTATGGCCCCGGACCACCACCACCTATACCGTACAACTAAACGAAAATGGTTGTGTGAACACGGCGTCGGTGACCGTGCGCACCATCGATCATATTACCCTCGACGCAGGGCGGGACAGCACCATCTGCCTTACCGATACTGCCCAACTCAAACCTGTTACGGATGCATTGTATTTTACCTGGAACAGCAATCCTGCCAGCCCCATCAACGATCCACATGCGAAGGAACCGTTGGTATCGCCCACAGCTTCCACCACTACTTATTCGGTGCTGGCCGAAGTAGGGAAATGCAAGGCCACTGCCAGCGTAAAACTTTTCACCATCCCCTATCCTACCGCCAATGCAGGCCCCGATACGACCATCTGCTATAAAGACACGGCCAACCTCCATGCCTCCATGGTCGGCAATAGGTTCCTCTGGGCGCCCACCAATACGCTCAGCGATCCCAATATTCTCAATCCAAGGGCATTCCCCCGCATAACGACCTCCTATATATTAAGGGTAACCGATGTTCTTGGATGTCCCAAACCTAAATACGATACGGTGAAGGTTACGGTGAGGCCCCAGATCTTTGCCTTCGCCGGCAACGATACATCCATCGTGGTAGGCCAGCCATTGCAACTGCATGGCACCGGAGCGGAATTCATCGAATGGTCGCCCTCCACCTATCTCAGCAATTTCAGGTCGAGGGACCCGATCGCTTATCTCAATGATCATTTCAGTTATGTGATGAAGGCCTACACCAGTGAAGGCTGTTTTGCACTCGATACCATCAATATCAGGGTATTCAAAACGCAGCCCGATATATTCGTGCCCAATGCCTTCCGCCCGCGCAGCAGCCAGAATAATGTGCTGCGGCCAATCCTCGTAGGGATCTCCAACCTGGAATATTTCCGCGTTTATAACCGCTGGGGGCAGTTGGTGTTCCAGACCTCCGAGCATGGCAGAGGATGGGATGGCGCCATCAGCGGTAAAGAACAGGCCACCGGCACTTACGTATGGATGGTGCGCGGAAAGGATTTCACCGGAAAAACAGTTACCAAGCAAGGGGTGGCGGTATTGATCCGATGACAGGTCGTGAAATTTGCCTAAAATTGCCTGATAAATCAGCATGAAATAATGGTTTCACAGGAAAGAAGCTATGGATTGGACCTTGTTCGCTGCCTGGCTGTGTGCATGGTGTTCGGCAGTCACAGCTTCCAGATCATCTTTCAACGATCCATCCCTTATTTCTGGTACCTCGCGCCAGGTGGTGTGGAACTTTTCTTTTCACTGAGCGGCTTCCTCATCGGCAGAATATTGCTCGACCTGTTCAAGAAGGAGCAGGTCTCGTTCAGTTCCATCACCCGGTTCTGGACAAGGCGCTGGCTCAGGACACTCCCACTTTATTATGTACTGTATTTTCTCTATCTCTTTGTTTACAACCAGTTCATACGCCCGGTGAACTTCGACTGGCGCTACCTGGTCTTCCTCCAAAATTTTTTTACAGGCCCACGGGAATCTTTTTTCGGGGAATCATCGAGCCTGAGCGTGGAGGAATGGTTCTATCTCTGTACGCCATTGTTAGTGTATGCTTTACTGCTAGTAATTGGCCGGATCAGGCCCTCCTTCAAACAACATGACAGGCCATTCCTGACAGGAGTGGTACTGTTGATCGTTGGTTCCCTCCTCCTGAGGATAGTGGTGAGCGATAGTAGCACCACCCGCTTCCCGTCGGTAGTGTTCCGCATGGATTCCATCGCCTATGGGTTAGGAGGCGCTTATCTTTCCACCCGTATAAAGGATATGAGCAATGCAAGGGCTCTCACTGTTTTGGCAGGAGGACTGATCTGCTGGGCCATTGCCGCCATGTTGAGAATGGATTTTTCAACGGGCCTGCTCAGGGCGCAGCTCTACTATCCCTTATGCGGCATCGGCACAACGATAACAGTGGTGGGTTTATATTATTATCGATTCAAAAAAAAGTACAGGATCGTTCCTTATATCAGCAAGATCTCCTATTCCATTTATTTAACGCATCTCACAGGGATCATTCTTCCGCTGACATGGTCCATAAAAGACAGGGGGTTGGCCACCAATATTATTTGCTGGCTCAGTACCCTGGTCATCGTGTTCCTGGTAGCTTCCTGCACTTACCGGTTCATCGAGCGGCCATTCCTGTTACTGAGGCAGCAGTTATTCCCTCGTCAACGGCCGGGATTTGCTTCTCAGAAGGCTGAGCCATAGTTGCAAATTTTCAATGCTTACCTTTCATCAATTGCCAACCCTTGTTTACATTGCATTCCTAAAATTTTGCAATATGGCTAAAACGGTACTGATCACGGGCGCTACTGCCGGATTCGGAAAAGCATTGGCAGAAAAATTTGCGGCGAACGGCTATCGCATCATCATCACGGGACGCCGGCTGGACCGCCTGGAGCAATTGCAAAAAGAGCTCATCAGTACCTATCAAACGGAAGTGGTCTCTTGCTGCTTCGATGTGCGCGATCGTGCCAAAACATTCGAAGCCATTCAACTGTTGCCGGAGAGCTGGCAGGCTGTCGATGTACTGATCAACAATGCCGGCCTCGCAGCCGGGCGGGACTATGCCGATGAAGCGTCGCTCGATGATTGGGACACCATGATCGATACCAATGTGAAAGGATTGCTTTATGTTACCAAAGCGGTACTGCCATTCATGATCAAACGGAAGCAGGGCCATATCATCAATATCGGTTCTACCGCTGCCAAGGAAGTATATGAAAAGGGAAATATTTATTGCGCTACCAAAAGCGCCGTGGAAGCCATTTCGAAAGGGTTGAGGATCGACCTGCTCAGGCATAAAATAAAAGTGACGGCCATCCATCCCGGAGCTGCCGAAACAGAATTCTCCCTCGTACGGTTCAAGGGCGATGCCGAACAGGCCGCCAAAGTGTATGAAGGCTATCAGTCCCTTACAGCAGAGGATGTGGCGGAAGTGGCTTTTTATACTACCACCCTGCCTCCGCACGTATGTATCAACGATCTGGTGGTGACCTGTACTGCACAGGCCAACTCGATCTACGTGTATAAGGGATAGTTGACTGGTTAGCAGGTTTACAGGTTGATATGGAAGTCCTTGAAGATCGGGAACTCCCTTATTAACCTATCAACCTGTTAACTTATCAACTATAAACATTTTATTTTTACATAATACGAAATCTTGTTAAAGGGGCTTGATTTTTGTCACACTTTGTGTATTTTTGGTTGTTTCTCTTAAATCCATCCAAGATCCGCTAAAAACCAATATTGTATGATCAGCAACCTTTACAGGATCGTATCTATATCACTCCTCCTCCTATTTTCCAATTCTTTATTGGCACAAAATGATGTTATCAGGCAGGAAAGCTGTGATGTCGGCAGCTACCAGCGTACCATCGACAGCCTGAAACAATTTTATTCAGAACGCGGGTTCAGCTTATTCAGGGAAGCCTCCATGACCATGGAGAGCGAGTATGAAATGCCCATCGTGATACCTATGCAGCAAGGGACCTGGTACCAGTTCATTTTCATCGGCGATCCTACTTCCAAATTATATGAAGTGCGCATGTTCGACTACAGCGAAAAGCAGGTAGTGTACAAGAAAAATATGTGGGGCGATGTAGACGGGAACGTGATCAGTTTCGACTACATTGCCCAGTTCAGCGAATACCACATGATCAAACCCGTTCAGGTCAATAAAAAGAAAAAGAAACTGTGCGGGTATGTGATGCTCTTCAAACGTACTGCTCCCCGCGGCAACTAATCATCACCCATTTTTCCGATCGGGATCTTATTTGAATTTTACTGCGCCAGCGATATGCGTATCTGCACGCCTGCCCTTGTATTGGTGATGGGTGGAGAGGATGATATTTTGGGCGTTACACGCCTTTGTTCAAAATAGAGTTTTATGTTCACCCGGTTACTGATCACATAATCGATCGACGGGTTGATGAAGATCGTTTTGTTACCATTCGTCGGCAGCGACTGCGACTGGTCGAGGCGGCTGTTGGCCGTTACATCATCGCGGATACTGAAGTCGAGGCGGAAGCTCGCATCATTCTCCAGCGCTTTTCCTTTCCATTTGATGAAAGAGAAGGCTCCGCGTTTACGGTAACCGGCACCGATCGTGAATTCGGTGGTGCGCATTTCACTCAGTTGGTAATCGATCAGGCTCAGGCTCAACTGCCTTGATTTTTTGAACTCGAAGCGGGCAGTGACCTGGTTGGTGAACTGCATATCGAGGTTGATCAAAGGCTCGAAGCCTTCACGGATGCTGATATTCGGCACCAGGAAATAGGGAATATAATTACCCGATGAATCGAGGAACCCAGGGTATCCATAGCGCAGATCATCCCGGTAGAGCAGGGCCGAGTTGAAACTGTTCATGCTGAGGTTCCCGTTGTAACCATGCTCGATGGTGAAATTGGTGAAGATCTTTTCCAGTGCCTTGATGCGGGTAAGCCCTGTATAGGTGAGCCGCCAGTTGGGCCTGGGGAAGATGCCGGAGAATGGGTTCGACCGGATATTCGGATTGCTCTGGCTGATCAATGGCACATTCCACGGGCTCTTGCCTGTATACGCCGCGATGAATGCAGGTATCAATACATCCTGTGCATAACGGCCATAGCCCTTGTAAAATCCATCCGTCATGAATTTTTCATTGACCGGCAAATTCTGCCAGTAAGGATTTTTTTCGGCCAGCCTTTGCGATATGACGATCCGGTAGTCCTGGAATTTCCTGAAGATATCCGAGACTTCATTCGGTTTCACTTTATCGAACAGGGTGGTGAAGGATATATAGCTCACACTGAAACTGCCCGAAGCATAAGGATTGAGGCGTGCAAAATGATTGCCCGTTCCCGTTGTGTCCTTATAGAGTTCGGAATAACTTTTACCGAATGATTTGTCGAAGTTGAGATCGATGGTGAGATCACGGATGGGTATGAGCTGCGCGCTGATGGCAAGCTTTTGGTTGTAATCCTGCCGGTTCTGGAAATTGAAGTTCGAATCGGCCGAGAGCCATCCCTTCCTCGCAATGTCATTGATGAAAGAGGTATCGGGTTGTTTGCCGAAAATGAAACCCAGTCCCGGCGCTTTGGAACGCCAGTCCATTCCCAGTGCTTTTGTACTATCGGTATACCCATAAATAGTGGCGCTGGCATTTTCCGAATAATCCACTTTCAATCTTTTCAGCATCGTGAGGAACCGGCCGGCGAATTTCAGGCCGGGCCCCAGCACGATAGGCTGGTTCCTGTCGCGCTTCACTTTGGCCTTACCCGTCGTATCCGCTTTATTGTTCGGCAGAGGTGGCTTCGGTGGGGCCAGTCCATCCTCTTCGAGTGCACGTAACAATCTCGACTTGCTGTACAATCTCGTAAAATCAAGCTCGGCCGATAATATCTTCTGCTGTGAGTTCGATAATGTATTGCCCAATGACCTCGCTAAGAGGGAGGCGCCGATCCAATCGTAGGTAGCTATATAACTGGCACGTATAGTTGTCCAGTCGAGGAACGGGATCTTGGCCGTGGGCAGCATATAGGAGAAGCTGGCATTCTGGTGGTAGGAAATGGTGCGCCCTCCTTTCCAGAAATTTTCCCACATTCGTTTCCGCTCTCGTTTATCGAGGCGTCCTGAATCTTCATCTACCCAGGCTTTGTTGATGGCCGAGTAATCGATATTGAAAGAACGGGTGAGGTCCCATCGCAGATTGTATACCCGATCGAACGTAAAGAATTTATCATAGGTCTCCGGCAGTCCTCCCTTGGGCCCACCCACATTTCGCGGACGGAATGCGCCGAATTGCCGGTTGATATCGGCCCGGAAGCCCAGCAGAGTTGGAACGGGATTGAGGTTGAAATCCCGGATGATGGAGAGCCAGGGCGATTTGGATTTGATCAATCGTTTGGCAGGCTCCCAGAATTTGGGCACTGACGTATAATTATATCCCAAACCTGCCCGGTGCCGTATCAGCTCATTGCTCTCGATCAGTGGGTTGTGTTGTTCTTCCTTATAATAGGCATAACTGACATCGACGTTCTCGATGCTCCAGATATGCTGCTTCTTACCACGGATATTGTTCCTTTTCACATTGGTGAAGGTGAAGGTTTTGATGGTCTTCACATCTATCGCTTCATTCCTGATGGAATCTTTCTGATTGCCCGGCGCCGCTTTCAGTTTATCCTTGAGCGTGATATCGAGATCGTACGGATCGAATTCAGGAGTGGAGACAGCCCTGGAATAGCTGGCATAGAATGGAATGGACATACCGGCTTTGGCAGGCAGCAGTTTACCCAACTCGAGGCTGGTAGCCATATCGAGTTGCAGGAAACTTTCTTTTGCGCGTTCATTGATCCGTTGTTCAATGCTGCCCCATCCGGTAGAATGGGCATTGGCAGAAATATAAAAGGTACCGAGATCGGCCAGTTCGATATCTACACGGCCCAGGGCGGCCCAGGCCCCTTTGTCATTGATATCGCTTAACCGAAGCTCATTGAACCATACTTCGGTACAGGCATCCTCACGATATTCATTCTCTACGCCGAGGAAGAATATCCGTACCTCCCCAAGATTGGGGTTGCCGATGATGGCAAACTGTTTACCATCGGGATCGGTTTGCTTGAAATAAGTATTGGGCGATCCGCTATTGTTGCGCGACACTTTCAATTTGATGAGGCGGTCGAGCGCCAGGTCGAGCTCATTTTGAGCAGGCCAGATCACGGCAGCATCGCTGGTTCCCCAGGGCGTCATCTTCAGCGGTATCTTGATCTCATAAAAATTATTGATGAGATCGGCGCCCAATCGCAGCACGGCGAACAGCTCACCATCTTTGATATCCGCACTGGAGTTGACAGATTCAGCGTGCATATATAATTGTAACCTTCCATAACGGCGGAGATCGAGGTTCATGGTCTTGAACACGCCTCTCGAATCGAGACGGGCGAGGTTACAAACCCTGATGCTCAGTGATTGCTCATTGAGCAGGAGGTTCACGTTGTTATTGCTCAACTGCTGCTGGCGCACAACACCAGGAGGTGTTTTATAAGGGATGGGCCTGCGGGCGTTGTTCTCTTCGATATTAACAGCCAGTTGATTGAAAATGGTAGGGGTATTGGTAGGGATCGGTTTATACTGACCGGTAGTGTCCAGTTCATAACTGAAGCGGCGCCATTGGTTGCGCACCAGTTCGAGCTTGGCGAAACGCAGTACCACGGAATCTTCGAAGCCGGTGAGGTACATGCGGATGAAGCGGATGGATTTGAAGTCGGGGATATTACCGATCTTCTTATCATACTGTGCCACCGGGATGCGGAACAGGTACCATTTTTCGGGAATACCGCCACTGGGCGTGAAGCCGATGCTGTCGGTGATGAAATTATGGCCTACCACGAATTCACTTCTTTTCAGTTCCACCTTATACTGGAAATATTCTTCCAGTTCATTGAGCGTACCATCGTGGTTGAACTCTTCCTGGTCGGGCAGGAGCGTGAAGGCCGTTACGTTCTGCTGGCCGGTGGCCACCGGTGAGTTGCCCTGGGGGCTGTTGATGTTTTTGTAGCGGCCCAGGATGCCTGTACGGGAAGCATCATATCCCCCATCCCGGTAGTTGAGGAAGTCGTCGCTCGAAGGATCGGCCAGCGCCTGTTGATAGGCCGGTGAGTTGACGCCGAAATTGGCGGCCAGTTTATCGAGGTACGATTTGAATTTCACACGTTCCGCATCATCGATCAAACCATCGAAACCGGCGTCCTGCAGGAGACGGTCGGCCGGGTCATTACTGAATGCGTTCGTTACCTGGATGGGGTTGCCAGGCACTTTACCCCATTTGGTATCGTTATCTTCCAAAGCTTTGGTCACCTCACCGCTGATACCATTCTCGAAAAAGCGTTTGCCATCTTTCAATACATCTTCCGAAATATTTCCGAGGTTGAAATATAGTTGTCCGCCGGTACTGCCGGGGTTTTTGATATAGGGGTCCTGCAACCAGAATTCGATGAACTCCACATTGCCTGTTTCGAAATCCACCTGGTCGATGCCGCGCATGATACCGCCCCATCTTTTCTGCGGGTTCTTCAGCTTGCCATCGGGCGTAATATTGGTGGCGTCGAAGTTGTAGGGGCCTCTGTTGGTAGGATAATAAGCGATATCGAATGTTACCAGTTGTGCCTGTCCGAGATCGGGTGTTTTATTGGGATAGATCTGCGTAACGTTCACCGGGCGAACGCGCGGATCGGTGAAATCTTCATAACCGCGAACGGGGTTATTGCCATTGCGTTTGTCCTGCAGTACAGGTTCGATATTATACCAGGCAATTTTGGCGCGGTTGAAGCCATAGTCGAGCGAATCGAGCAGATCGGCTTCTGGAAAGAGGCCATTACCTGCAGGGGTAGACGAAAGCCCCCAGCTTACCAGCGGGAAGCGCAGGTCGATGGCATTGCGTGTGCCTTCGAAATCATCGATGAAGATGAGACCATTGGTGCCTTTCCCGATCTGCGGCGGGTGGCCGGGTTTCAGGTAGGCCGCTTCACCATAAGCGGTGATGGTGCTCATGCGGGTAGTATTATAAAATGGCAGCTTATCGAGCCAACGGGTAAGGCGGGGTGCTTCGGTACGGTAGTTGAAGTCGATCCCATACATGGTATTGCGGATGGGGTCGTCATTATAATTGGTCTTGGTGAAGAAGGGCCTTTCACTTAACCGCACCAGCGAAGCGCCGATCGACAACGATTCACGGGCCGTATTCTTGGCCTGGTAATTCAGTCGCAGCCCCATGAAGTTCCTGTTCTGGATACCGAAATTGCCATTGTTCTCATAGTTCACATTCACCGGCACGCCGGAATTGAGGATGGCCTGGTTGAGGATCTTCACGGAGCCGAGATTATAATCGATGCTGTAATCGATATCTTCTTTCAATATCTGCCCCCCGGCAGTAACGGTGACGGACCCACGCGGAATATTATAAGCCCCGAGCGATATTTCGGATGAGGAATTGCCCTTGGCATAACCGCTGATGATATACCTGTCGAGATTGGCGTAGGTCTTGGCGATCTCCTTGATGGTATCGTAAAGCGGGTAATAGACATATTTCGTTTTCAGGTCGGGCGGGGAGTTGGCGAAAGCCACCGCTTCCAGGTCTCTACCGAAGGGCTCCAGGAGCGGAAAGATCACCCTGCCCTGGTTCGAAATGACGGTGTATCCTTCGAGGAAATCGAATACCCCATCGGGCATGGGATCGTTGCGCGCATTGAGGCGGTCGAGGTTCAGAAGGGTAATGATCGGCACACCCACTTTATCGCCTTCCGGCAAAAATCTTTTCTGGCCCAGGCTTGGCTGCTCATACAGGACGTTCAGTTTGAAATCGGCTGCCTGGAAGCTGGAGAGATAGCTGCCATCTTTCGATTTCAGGGCATATACGTTCTTCATCATCAGCTTCCAGAGCGGCAGGTTGGTACGCTGTGATGTTGCTTTCAGCAATTTGAGGAAAAAGATCTTCTGTGTGCCGGACTTGGCGGCGGTGGTATCGGGCACCACATCCTGCGAGAACTCACCTACCTGGTAGATCCTTCCGTTGTAGCTGTACTGGTAAGCCACACCCAGCACTTCATCGGGCTGCAAGGGCTGGCTGAGCGATACGAAACCTATCTGGGGATTGAAATAATATTCCGAAGGATTGAGCTTGCGCGCAAATGTTTTTTCGAAGTCCTGCACGGGCCGCAGGCCCATGGAGGATAATTTGGTAGTGATGAATGATGAATTGCGGCTGCCCGGATCGCTCACGATACGGCGGTAGAGGTCATTGGCATCATTGAACGGATATGGCTGGGGAGATAGTGAATTGATGATGGGGTTGAACGGCTGCGGCTCTCCGAGGTCCATCAGCCCCACCACATCACGGGTATCGGTTGTGGAGCCATTGCGATTGGTGACCCATACCTCCAACCGGAGGATCTGGGCTTTGGAGTTCACCACCGGCAGGTTCGACATGGCCTTGTTGAAATTCTGCCGGAAATATTGGGCCAGCAGGAAGTGCCTGTTCTCCTCATAATCATCGGCCTTGAATTCGAAATACATGCTGGAGGAACCTCCTTGCAGGGTGGCCGATTGCTTCGATGATTTCTGGTTGGCCAGTACGGCCGACACGAAGAGCTTGCCGAACTGGAGCTCTGTTTTGATACCGAACAATTGTTGTGCGCCGGGGATCAGCGAACCTTTGGCAGAGAAGGAAACATTACCGGCTTCAATGCGCTTGATGATCTCATCGTCGGTACCGGTATAGTCGAGCTTCAACTGGTTCTCGAAATCCATATTGGCCAGCGTATTGTAATTGATGGGCAGCTTGAGCTTATCGCCGATATTGCCGATCACGCTGAGGTTGGCATTCATATCGAAATCGAAGCCGCCGTTGCGCCTGGCCCTTTCAGGGAGGGCCGGGTTGCGGATATTCTGTCCCTGGTAACCGGCTGTCAGGTTCACTTCACCCTGGGGCCTGATCTCTATTTTACCATTTCCGAAAATACGGTTGAACAGGTTATCGGTGACGGACATACGCGGCGCCAGTAATTTTTTGTTGAGGCCGCTGAGGATATTGGACCTTTTTTTGAAATAATCCGCTTCGGCTTTCCGGGCCTGCAGGCGGTTGAACTCATCGAAAGTGAGATAGGTGGGTTTGCGGTAATACTGGCTACCGACCTTCTCGATAATATAATATTGCTTTGTTTTGGGATCGTAGATGATGGAATCATGAATATTGGCCGGGTCTTTCAGATCGAGGGAAGTACGGGAGGAGGAAGAGAAACGGTCACCCCGGCGGTCATGGATCGGATATTTCAGGGTATCCGTAGCGCGGCGGGCGCTGGAATCCTGCTGTTGCGCATAGCTTACCTCGGCTGAAGCAAATAGGGTGATAAGCACAGCCAGACGAAGCAGAGCGGTTTTAGTAATGTGGTTGAATATCCGGGCCAATCTTTTTTCTCAAGAATTAGTTAGGTAGATGTCCTCGCAATAGGCTTAGAGTGTTTTTAAAGCTTTCTTAATAATATCCTCTACTACTGTTAGGCCCGGTTCAGCTTTCAGTACACGCTGGATAGCTTGTTCACCGGCGGCCCTGGCTATTCCCAGGGCCATCAGAGCATTTAACGCATCCTGTTCCAACGTATTGTTTATCAACGAAGGAATATTTGTATCCCATTTGGTTTTGGTCATTTTATCCCTCAATTCCAATACAATGCGCTCGGCAGATTTCTTACCTATACCTTTTATACTTTCCAGGAGTTTGGTATTGCCTTGCGCAATGGCCCTCACGATCTCTTCGGGCCGCATGGAAGACAACATCATCCTGGCGGTAGCTGCACCCACCCCTGATACGCTGATCAGTTGAAGGAACAGATCTTTTTCAACCAAATCGGAGAACCCGTACAGGATATGTGCATCTTCGCGGATATGGAGATGGGTGTATAACAATCCTTTCTCCTCATGCTGGATGGCGGAATAGGTGTGCAGGCTTATCTGCAGCTCATACCCCACCCCATTGGCTTCCAGATGCACCACGGCCGGCGATTTATACGCGAAATTACCCCGGATAAAAGCGATCATGGCTGCGAAAATAGGGAAAAAATGTTTGTAGTATTTGGTGTTTATGGTTTGTTGTTGGTGGTTTGTCGTTATTGACTACCTGGCATTTCCTGACAAAATGTACAACCCTATAAACAAAACCAGGGTTGCCCAACTTTTATAAGCACTGTTATGCCTGAAGAACGACAAACCACCAACAACAAACCACAAACACCAAATACCATCAACAACAAATAGGTTCAATCGTTTTTTCCCTATTTTTGGCGAATGAGTGATAAAATTACTGCTGCCATCACCGCTGTGGGTGGCTATGTACCTGAAGACAAATTGACCAATTTTGACCTGGAGAAGATGGTAGATACCAATGACGAATGGATCCGCTCGCGTACCGGCATTTCCGAAAGGAGGATCCTCAAAGGAGAAGGGAAGGCTACTTCCGATATGGTAGTACCGGCCGTTCTGCAGCTCTGCGAAAAGCGTGGGATCGACCCGCTTGAGATCGATGCCATGATCATTGGTACGGTGACCCCCGATATGATCTTTCCCTCTACCGCCAACCTCGTTTGCCACAAGGTAGGGGCCAGGAATGCCTGGGGGTTCGACCTGCTGGCCGCCTGTTCCGGTTTTTTATACTCTCTCACCACCGGTGCTTCCCTGATCGAAAGCGGCCGCTATAAAAAAGTGGTGGTCGTTGGCGCCGACAAAATGAGCTCCATCATAGATTACAGCGACCGCGCCACCTGTATCATCTTCGGCGATGGGGCAGGCTGTGTTCTGCTGGAACCCAATACAGAAGGCAATGGTATCCACGACAGCATTCTCCGTAGCGATGGTTCCGGCGCGCCCCACCTGCACATGAAAGCCGGCGGCTCCCTACACCCCGCTACTTATGAAACGGTGGCAGCTAAAGAGCATTATGCTTACCAGGAAGGACAACATGTTTTCAAACATGCTGTAAAAGGAATGGCCGATGTGAGCGCAGAACTGCTCGAACGCAATCATCTTACCGGTAATGATATCGCCTGGCTGGTGCCCCATCAGGCCAATAAACGGATCATCGATGCCACCGCCGATCGAATGGGGCTTTCAACCGACAAAGTGATGCTGAACATACAGCGTTACGGCAATACCACCGGCGCTACCATCCCCCTTTGCCTGTGGGATTGGGAAAAACAATTGAAGAAAGGCGATAACCTGGTGCTGGCCGCTTTTGGTGGCGGATTTACCTGGGGCGCCACGCTGGTGAAGTGGGCATATTGAGGAAGTTGGCCATTAGCAGTTGACAGTCGGGCTCTCTATTTCCTGCTCCTGCTCCACGTTATATAATCTGTGTTGGGGATTTTCTGCATGCCTGCCTGGCGAAGCAGGCTTACCAATTGTCCACGATGGTAAGTTGAATGGTTGAACAATTGCAGCAACACCTGGTAAACGGGTTGCTTGAAAAGCTCACGTTTCGTATTGTAGTACTGGAAAACATGTTGCAAGGCCGCTTCCGACGCATTTTGCACCCATCCATGCCAGAGCCGGCCCTGATGCAGGAGCGCTGCTCCCAGATCGCGGGTATTGCCTTTGAAGCTCGCACTCGGCCAGCTAACGTGCTCCTGCAACCGAATCCTTTGCCACCAGATGCTCTCCGCATCCCATATATGAAGCAGGGTAAGATGCAAAGACGGAAAACTACCCGGAAATTCTTTGGTCAGCATTTCCTCCGGCAAATCCTGGAGGCACTCCACCAGCCGATGGTTGGCCCACACATTATAGGCCGCATATTGCAGGAACAGTTCCTTCATGTTGAGGGTAACGTTTAATTTCTCTAAAAATAATTGGTTTTTCCCGTACTATTGCAACCCTATGGACATACATATCAGAAAAGCAGTACGGGAAGATTGTGCCCGCCTGATGGAACTGGTACATGAACTGGCAATATTCGAAAAAGCCCCGGAAGCAGTGACCGTGAGCCTGGAGCATTTCATGGAGAGCGGCTTCGGCGAAAAGCCCGTATGGTGGGCCTTTGTAGCAGCTACCCCCAACCCCGACGGCAGCGAGACCGTACATGGTTTTGCGCTCTATTATATAAGGTATAGCACCTGGAAAGGACAAAGGATGTACCTGGAAGATATCATCGTTACGGAAAAGATGCGTGGCAAAGGACTGGGGCAACTCCTGCTCGACAGGTTGAAGGAAGAAGCCAGAGAGCGCGGGTTCAGCGCTATCGTGTGGCAGGTGCTCGACTGGAACGAGCCGGCCATCAGGTTCTATAAAAAGAACGGGGCCCTGTTCGACCCGGAATGGATCAACTGTTCCCTGGAAATTTAAGGACCACCCCCTGCTCTGCCGATAGCAAATAATCAGTAAATTGATAATATAATTATCCGGTTATGAAATTATTTGCATGGGTGCTGGCCTGTGGCCTCGGCATTGCGCTGACGGGCTGCCAGAAAGGTGGCGTTGGTAGTGACATCACCGATAACAACAAACTGAATGATTCCGCCCTCCTCTACGCACGCGATATTTATCTCTGGTATAAGAACATCCCCGCCAGTTTCAGTGCAAAAGGGTACAGCGATCCCAATGCTGTGATGGTAGCGATCAGGCAGTTCAGTATAGAGCCGGGCTTTACCAACCCGGTAGACCGATGGAGCTTTGCAGTGACCGCTCAACAATGGAACAACCTGAGCAATGGGATCGGCGCCGATTTCGGATTGGGCGTTTTCTTTTTTGCTGCCAACGATCTGCGTGTATCGTACGTTGAAAAAGGATCGCCGGCCGGCAAAGCCGGTATCCAGCGAAGCTGGCGCATCAAACAGATCAACAACAATTCCAATATCACCACCAGCAATGTGGATTTTGTGGTGCAGGCCGTATTCAAGAGCAGCAACGGCTCCTTCCTTTTCAGCCGGCCTTCCGGCAGCGACACTACCATCAATCTCGCCGCCGCTTCCTATATGGAAACGCCCAACATACTCGATACGGTTTATACGACAGGCGCCACCAAGACAGGCTATATGGTCTTCAATTCTTTCCTGGGCGATACCACCAGGATCAGGAGTGAATTTCAGCGGATCTTCAACCGCTTCAATTCGGAAAATGTACAGGATGTGATCGTAGACCTCCGGTATAACGGTGGCGGCTATGTGATGTTGCAGGATGAACTGGCCAATTACCTGGTGCCCACTGCCAATAACAATGATATTGCCGAAGACCAGCGGTATAACGACAAATACTCCCAGTACAATACCATAACCCGGTTCAAAAAGAAGGGCCCCCTCAATCTCAGCCGCCTCTTCGTGATCGTAACCCAGAATACAGCTTCGGCCAGTGAATTGCTGATCAATAGCCTGAAGCCTTATCTCAACATGCAATTGATAGGGCCCAATACCACGCATGGCAAGCCCGTAGGATTTTTCGGGATCAATGTGATGGACTGGGTGATCTTTCCCGTATCATTCCGGACGCTGAACAAAAATGGGGAAGGCAATTATTTCAATGGCATGCCTGTAAGCTACCAGGTGATGGATGGCCTCGATAAAGGATGGGGCGATGTATCGGAGAACTGCCTGGCTGCCGCCCTGCGGTATATCAATACAGGTTCCTATGCCCGGCTGATGGCCCCGGAGAGCCGTACTGGTTTGTCGGCAGATGTAACGGACGGAAATGCCGGCCTGGGCCGCGTGAGGTTCAAAGGCGCCGTGACCGGTATCAAAACGCTACATTAATTTTATTGTGGAACGCCAGAGCAGGCATTTCTCCTTGTAAACCTATCAACCTTTCAACCTGTCAACTTCTCTCACGACACGCCTTCCGTAGCAGCCGATTTTTCAATTTTATTGATCAGGCCCTGCAATACTTTGCCGGGGCCCACTTCCGTGAAACGGGTAGCGCCATCGGCGATCATGGCCTGCACGCTCTGTGTCCATCTTACAGCGCCGGTGAGCTGGTCGATCAGGTTCTTCTTGATCTCTTCCTTGTCCATCACTGCTTTGGCCACTACATTCTGGTAAACGGGACAAACAGGATTATAAAAAGTAGTGGTTTCGATGGCGCTCTTCAATTCTTCACGGGCAGGGGCCATCAAAGGCGAATGGAAAGCGCCTCCTACCGGCAATACCAGGGCTCTTTTGGCGCCTGCGGCCTTCATTCTCTCGCAGGCCACTTCGATGCCCTTCAGAGACCCGCTGATGACCAACTGGCCGGGGCAGTTATAATTGGCAGGCACTACCACTTCACCGGTTTCGGCCTGAACGGCCGCACAGACTTCTTCCACTTTCGCATCTTCGAGGCCCAGTACGGCAGCCATCGTGGAAGGGTTCAGCTCACAGGCTTTTTGCATGGCCTGTGCGCGGATGCTCACGAGCCTGAGGCCATCTTCAAAACTCAATACGCTATTGGCAACCAGGGCGGAAAATTCACCGAGGGAGTGGCCGGCCACCATTTCGGGCCGGTTGGAATCGATGCCCTTGAATGCTATGACGGAATGGAGAAAAACGGCGGGCTGCGTTACTTTGGTCTGCTTCAATTCTTCCTCGCTGCCGCCGAACATAATGTCCGAGATCCGGAAACCTAACATCTCATTGGCCTGTTCGAACAATTTCTTGGCAAATACACTCAATGTATAATGTTCTTTGCCCATACCCGGAAATTGCGAACCTTGGCCGGGAAACACAAACGCATGCTTCATAAGTACCAGGGGTTTAGACAAACAAAAATGCCACAAAGAGGACAATTAACCAAAATTGTCTGGACCAGGACATGGAGGTTGGATGGGATATGTGGGATAAGCACCCTTCAGATCAGTGTAACCTGGAAGATATTAGTTTGGTAAACTCACTTCTCGTCTCATTCTTTTCGAACTCGCCCCAAAAAGCGGATGTAGTGGTCACGGAGTTTTGCTTTTGTACCCCCCGCATCATCATGCAAAGATGGGAAGCCTCGATGACCACGGCCACCCCCAGCGGATTGAGGGTTTCCCGGATGGCATGGAGGATCTGGGTAGTAAGCCTTTCCTGCACCTGCAGGCGGCGGGCATATACATCGACCACTCGTGCGATCTTGCTCAGGCCGGTGATAAAACCATTGGGGATATAGGCAACATGCGCCTTTCCAAAGAAGGGAAGCATGTGATGTTCGCACATGCTGTATATTTCGATGTCTTTAACCAGGATCATTTCACTCACATCTTCCCGGAATTTTGCCGATGCAAGGATAGCTTTGGCATCCATCTGGTATCCTTGTGTAAGATATTGCATGGCCTTGGCCATTCTTTCAGGGGTTTTCTGTAATCCTTCGCGGGAAGGATCTTCACCCAATAGGGACAGTGCTTCCCGGTAGCTCTCGATCAGCCCCGATGTGATCTTGTCCTCGTACTGCTCAACTTTTTTATACGCCATAATAATATACTGTTTTGTTGATCTTTATTGCCGGGCTTCACCCACCCATACCGGGTATTCCACAAAATTCCTCTCGGTTTCATACAATCTTACCTGCAGGTCATATTTGGGATCGATGCGGGCCCTCAATAATTCGTAGATCACGATGCAAATATTTTCTGCAGTAGGGTTTTTGGATTGAAAGAAAGCAGTATCGAGGTTGAGGTTACGGTGATCGAACCGCTCTTTGACCTCGGACCTGATGAGATCGCTCAGTACCTTGAGATCGATCACATACCCGGTTTCCGGGTCTGGTTCACCTACCACTTTCACGATCAGTTCATAATTGTGGCCATGAAAATGAGGATTGTTGCATTTACCGAAAACGGCATCGTTCTTCGCCATATCCCATGCAGGGTTGTACAGCCTGTGCGCCGCATTGAAATGCTCTTTCCTGTAAACTGCCACTTTATTGCTCATGATTCAAAGTACAAATAAATTGCCATTTCCGGCATCTGCCCATGCCTCACCGGTATGCCGGGAAGGTCTCTAACAGGCATAACAGTCATTTGTTCAGCAAGTACCCGGCTTTTCGAAGTAAGAATATCACTTATCATTATTCACCGAAATACTCTACATAAATGCGCGGTGTTTCATAGAGTTTGATACAATGCAATTGTACCGCTGCCGGTAAGTGCGGGTTCAGTTGTTCCCAGATGGCGATGGCAAGGTTCTCGGTGGAGCAAAGTTTGCCATGCATGAAATCCACGTCGAGATTGAGGTTCTTATGGTCGAGCTTTTCCAGGATATGCAACTGGATCAACTGGCTCAATTGCTTTACATCGTACAGGAAACCGGTATCAGGATGGGGCCGGCCCTTGATGGTCACATACAATTCGTAGTTATGTCCATGCCAATGTTCATTGGCACATTTGCCAAAAACTGCCTCATTCTTTTCCTGGCTCCAGGAGGGGTTGTATAATTTATGAGCAGCATTGAAGTGTTCAACACGTGTCAGGTACACCATAGATGCGCAAAGTTAAGGTTTAAACTATATTTGCCCCATGCATATATTGCTTGTTGCTGCAACCGGACTGGAGATCGCTCCTGCCATTCAATGGCTTGAAGAACAGGTTCATAGACCTGAAGATCCTGATATTGAACTGCTGGTCACCGGGGTCGGCAGTATCAATACCACTTACTGGCTTACCGAAGCCATCCATTCAAAAAAGCCCTCCCTCCTGTTGCAGGCCGGTATTGCGGGTAGCTTCGATCCGCAATTTGCCCCCGGAAGCCTTGTACTGGTAGGGTCGGAAATTCCGGGCGACCTGGGCGTAGAAGAAAACAATGTGTTCAGGGATTTGTTTGATATGGGGTTGCAGGATGCCGATGCAGCTCCCTTCCATGCCGGGCAACTGCCCAACCCCGGCATTGGCCGATGGACATCCACCGGTTTACCGGTGGTTACAGGCGTAACGGTGAATGAGATCACCACCCGGCCTTCACGCATTGCCCACCTGCAGGAAAAATATGGCGCTGCGATCGAATCGATGGAAGGGGCGGCCTTTCATTATGTATGTCTGATGCAGGGAATACCTTTTGTGCAACTGAGGGCCATTTCCAATATGGCAGGCGAACGCGATAAGAGCAGGTGGAAAATGAAGGAAGCCATCAAAGTTTTGAACGATACATTGATCCGTTTTTTCAAAGACCCCACCCTGATGGGGCTTCATGATCCATACAAATAATTATGACACTTACACTCGGCTTTTCACCCTGCCCCAATGATACTTTCATCTTCGATGCGCTCGTGAATAAAAAGATCGATACCGAAGGGCTCGATTTCGATGTTCAACTGGAAGATGTACAAACCCTCAATGAATGGGCGCTTGCCGGCAGGCTCGATATCACCAAGCTCAGCTATGGCGTGCTGCCCCTGGTGATTGAACAATATATTGTGCTGAATGCAGGCGGCGCATTGGGGAAAGGGGTAGGCCCCCTGCTCATTGCCAAACCAGAACGTGGACTGACCAAAGAAAATATTGCAGACAGCACGATCGCCATCCCCGGCGAGAACACAACGGCCCATCTCCTGTTCTCCCTCGCGTTCCCCGAGACCACCAGGAAGAAATTCATGATCTTTTCCGCCATCGAGGATGCTGTTCTGGAGGGTACGGTCGATGCAGGCGTGATCATCCATGAGAACCGTTTCACTTATCAGCAAAAAGGTTTGACCAAACTGGTCGACCTGGGCAGCTATTGGGAAGAAAAGACCGGCAATCCCATTCCGTTGGGAGGCATTGTGATGAAACGCACTGCTACAACGGCCTTGCAACAAAAGATAGACAGGCTGGTGCGCCAAAGCCTGGAATATGCTTTTGCACATTATCCTGCCGTTACGGATTATGTGAAACAACATTCGCAGGAAATGAGCGAAACGGTAATGCGCCAGCACATCGATCTTTATGTGAACAATTATTCACTGGAACTGGGGGAAGATGGGAAAGCCGCGGTGAATGAATTTCTGCAGGTCCATAACAGGGCAAATGGGGGAAAAGCATTTGCAGGAGAGATATTCCTTTAGCAAACTATTCGTTCAACTGTCTTACATAGCGGTCATACAATAAAGAACTCGTCCGATGTCCATAAGTCTTATCCCTGAAGGAGCTTACCCAACGTATACCATATTGAGCATTGGTAAGAAAAACTTCCTCTGCCTGCAGTAACTCATCGACCGTGAGCACCTGTTCAACCATTCCGCTCCAGTGATCGCTCTCAACCACTTCTTCCAGCAGGTATTGTCGCATCACCCCACTCACACAACCTTCGGACAAAGGCGGTGTAAAAATGGTATTGGAATGCACCCAACAGATATTGGCTATGGTGGCATCACAGATCCGGTCGTGGGTATTGAGCAACAGACAATCGTTGAGCCGGTACTGTTTGGCATACAGGGCGGCCATGACATAAGGAAGGTAATTGTTCGATTTCAGGTTCGACAGGGCATCGCAGCTTTTGCGTGCTTCGGGATAGAGATCGATGACAAGCCCCTGGCCGTTGAAATGGAGCACCTGTTCCTGGATGGGCCATGCCTGGATAATAAGATGGGGGCGGTGGTCTTCGGGATCGTAGAGGCCGCCATTGCCCCTGATAACGGTCAGGCGCACACGGGCGGCCTTCTCCACCTTATTTTTTTTACAAAGCTGGATGATGGCTTCTGAAAGATAGTGGGGCTTGAACAATGCAGGGATGTCGAACTGTAGCAGGGCCAACCCGCTGAACAGGCGGTTGAAATGAAGATCAGCCAGCACGATGCGGCCATCGATGACCTTGATGGTCTCGAACAGTCCGTCGCCATAGCGGAGCCCACGGTTATCGGCCGTTACCAGTTTATCCTGGCTCCCGATCACCTCTCCGTCGTAATAAAGGTAGCTGACCATACATTTACCGGCTGCTAATTTCCTTGCTGGTCGATGATACCGTTCTTCACTGCGTACATTACAAGGCCGGCCATGGATTTGGCCCCTGTTTTTGTTTTGAGCTTATCGCGGATGGCTTCTACGGTGCGTGGGCTAATATCCACGATATCGGCGATCTCCTTGGTAGTTTTTTCTTCGCACATGAGCTTGAGCACACGCATTTCTTTGTCGGACAGATTTACATCCTGTGGTCCGGCCACATCGGTGCGTTTGGTACGCAGGCCGGTGAGCAGGGCTTTGTTGGTAAGCTCGTTGAAAAAGAATTCCTGTTCAAAACAGGTCCTGATGGCCTGGTAAATGGTTTCGGAATCGGAATTTTTGGTGAGGTAAGAATTGGCCCCGATCTCCATGAGTTTGCTGATCATGGAGTGGTCGTTATGCATGGAAAGCACGATCACTTTGGCTTCCGGGCGTATTTTGCGGATCTCGGGCAGGGTTTGGATACCGTCCATGATAGGCATCTGGATATCCAGCAGGATCACATCGGGCTCAATATGTTTCAGCAGGTTGAGTAATTGCATGCCATTATCGGCCTCTGCGATCAGTTCCACATCTTTCTTGGCAGAAAGGGCCGTTTTTACGCCGGCGCGGAAAAGTGCATGGTCATCTGCAATAGCTACTTTGATTACCTTTTCTCCGTCAGGTTTTTTCATACGGGTTCTATTGTATTTTAATTACTTCATAGTTTGAACGTACATCACAAGACAGGTTCCTGGCAACGAGTCGTACAAGGGTCTGAGGCCATTTGAATCAGTACCCAAAATGATAATTTTTCGTGACAAATACTATAGCAGAATTACGAAATTATACTATTTCGGAATATACAGGAAACTATTTATAAACAGGGGGATTACGTAAAAAATATGTGATTTTACGAGCATAAAACTAGGCGTTTTACGATAGCAGCAGTAAATACTGAAATTTTAAAATGGAGCAAATCTGCTCTTGTGCACATAGTTTTCCACAAGTATTTTTGTTGAGAAGTTGATTGACGAGGATTAGCAACCTCACACCATCCAATGTCCTTATAATAACCGTCCAGAAAGAATTCTAATATTCTATGAAACCAGCAAAATCCAATGTCAATCAACTTTCTTTTCTCCGATTCTCCTTCCTCATCTGATCATTATCAATAAGTTGTTCCAAAAGTTCCATATAAGTCTTCCATTCCTTCGCATGCGGTTCCCGATCTCAAAGCCTATGGCTGGATGTTATTTTTTTTCGGTTTTCTTCTTCTGGCTGAACCGGCTCATGACTATTAAATCCTCCGATTTTCAGGTATTTTGACCTCACTCCCAATGGCGGGGATGCCATTGTTTTTTTGTCCGGCCCGGCTGGTAAAAAACACGAATAACGGGTTATCCGGGAGACGGCATTTTCAACCGCTTCGCTTACCTGTTATACCATTCTTTCCTGCACAGAGAGCATTTCAGGTCCAATTCATGAATTAGGATTTTTTCGAATGGGTCTTGGGAAAAAAAACATAAGAAATGTGCTTTTCCACCTCCCGCTGATCCCCTTCCCATCTACTTTTGGCCATCCCGTCAATAGGCCGCTCCATCGAAGCAAGCCTGAACGGAAGATTCTATTAACACTTAATTCTGCTTATCCTGATGCTTGTACATCCTGGGTTCAACCACTTCAATGTGGTGATATCATTCCTCTTGTCAATAACTACCACTCTACAGTGGGCAGAGCAGGACATTCGGCCTGCGATGAGCAGGAGGCGCCAACCGCCGCTCCTGCCAGACCTTCACGGAGAACAGCCTCACAATGATCACCTGCACAATTCCTTCCCGACTGCCCACCGGAACCCATTCACGGAAACAAAGGGCGGGCCCTGGCTGGCGGAACAGCCAACCAGGAACTTACCTCCAACCACAGGTGAAAAAGGGATACAGGAACGCCAATTTCCAAAGGCGATGGAATTATCTTTGGGAATACATAATCCCTGCTCCCGGCGCCAGCGAAACAGGCTCCATGCGGTGGGTGATGGCTGCCATATCCCTGCCCTGTTCACCGTAGACCATCACTAAGCCTTTGTAATAGTCAGAAAAAAATTATTCCATGGACACAACAACTATTTTCACATTACCGGGCAATGGCGTGCTTAGTTGGCCCTCTTTGCAACAAGACCTTCCCGTACTCTATGAGATAGCCTCCCTGATGGGTTTCAAATGCTATATCATCAACGCTGACCAGGTCCCGGATAAAAAGGGCTTTCTTGAAACAATGAGCGCCACATGCGAGCTACCGGACTATTTCGGCTTCAACTGGGATGCATTGGAAGAGTGCCTGCGGGATTTTTCGTTTGCGCCTGCCAGTGGTTATATTTTTGGCATCATTCATGCGAAAAAATTACAGCAGTCGTTGGGCAGTGAGTATGATACTTTTACCGCTATCTTTCTGAATGCCGCGGACCAATGGGAAAAAGAAGGGATAGTATTCAAGTTACTGCTGGACCATGAAGAATAGCTATCTTGTTTCAGCGGCCGCTGAACCATAAGAAAAATGAATGTTCACAGTCTTTATATTGATTGCCACCACTTTTAGTTTATTCCTGATCGCGTTCATCATCAGCATACTTTTCAGGCATCGTCAAAAGCAGGAGATATTCAGGCGCGACCTGGAATTACAACAAGCAGAAGCTGAAAGAAGAATGTTGAAGATACGCCTGGAGATCCAGGAGCAAACATTCCGGCATATTGCCCGGGAGATCCATGATAATATCGGCCTTGGGCTTACGTTGGCCAAGCTCAATCTCAATACCCTCAGCCCCGAAAATCCCTTACATGACCACGAAAAAGTGCAGGCCGCCCTGGCACTGGTTAGCCAGGCCATCGACGATCTCCGCGATATATCGAGAAGTCTTAATGCTGATGTGATCGCCGAGCAGGGCCTGATCAAAGCCCTGGAAAAGGAGGTCCGGAAACTGAAGAAGCTCGACCTGTACTCGGTCAATTACACGATCAGTGGCGAACCTGTTTTCCTGGACCCACAAGAGGAATTGATAATACTCCGCATTGCGCAGGAAGCGCTCAACAATGTGATCAGGCATGCCCATGCAAGGACGATCGATGTATCGCTTGCCTACGGCGAACAGGCTTTGCTCATGCAGGTAACGGACGATGGTAACGGCTTCAGGCCAGGGCAGGAACAAGAGAACAGTAGCTCCGGGCTGCTGAATATGAGGAACCGGGCCGAACTGCTGAACGGTTGTTGCACCATCCTGGAAGCGCCATCAGGTGGCACCACGGTGCAGTTGATAATACCTTATTAAAGAAAAACCCATGAACGAACTTACTCCCATTAAGATCGCACTGGCAGATGATCACCAATTGCTCCGGACCGCATTGGCCGTACTGATCAATTCATTCGAGGATTGTACCGTCATTTTTGAGGCGGGGAATGGACAGGAGATCATCGATGCCATCCATGTTGGCAAGGTCCCTGACCTTGTTCTGATGGACCTGAACATGCCCGTTATGGATGGTTATGAGACCACGAGGTGGTTGCGCGACAATTACCCGGAGGTGCATGTGCTGATGCTTACGATGTACGATTCGGAGCCTGCCCTGATCAGGCTCCTGCAAGCCGGTGTAAAAGGATTTCTCAAAAAAGATATACATCCCCTGGAGTTGAAAACAGCTATCCAGTCGGTGATGCGCTCAGGTTATTATTCGTCGGATTCGGTAACACGGAAACTGATCAACCTGCTCAGGAAAAGCGGGGACGATAATGAATTGAGAAAAAATATCCTGAACGATACGGAGGTCCGTTTTCTCCAGATGACCTGTTCGGACATGACCTATAAGGAGATCGCACAATCCCTGCACATGAGCCCTCGTGCGGTGGATATGCTGCGTGACAATCTCTTTACGAGACTGGATGCGCAAAGCCGGATCGGGCTGGCCATGTTCGCTATCCGGTCGGGGTTGGTGGTCCTGTAACCGACGAGAAAAATAACCAAAATTATTGTGTTTTTTCTCATTTCTCCACTAACCATCCCCGTTATCTTTGATCCGGCGACAAGGCTGATTTAGTTCGCTTGTCCCCGTATTCATAGGATAAGGTTTAGCGCGTTTAAGATTCGATTAGTACGTCCCCGGTAGTCCTATCGGGGATTTTATCTCTGAAAGTTCATCCGGATTTTCTGCTGTGATGCTGTGATGTTGTGATTAGCTTTCAATTAAAGAGTAACTTAGTTCTCGCACAACTTGATTTTTGTTGCCATTGTTGCCTTAACAGTTAGTTGTGATTAGCTTTCAATTATTCCTGGCTTTCAGATGCAAACACAAAGCGGATACGAAGGCCCGATTGGGTAATTCCTTGAAAAGACAGAAGATTCCTCTCAGGAGCAATACCTTTCTTTTGAGCTGTTGTGCAGTAAGATGGATCAGGTAAAAGCTTCGATCAAATACGAACGGTTTTCTTTGGTGCTCAATCGATCAGTTTATTCCTCATGCCGTACATGATGAGCCCGGCAATGGTTTTGGCGCCTACCTTAGATTTCATGTTCTGGCGGATGGTCTCCACCGTACGCGGACTGAGATATACTTCCTTGGAAATTTCTTCCGTGGTCTTATCCTCAGCCAGCAATTTTAAAATGCGGATCTCCTTTTCAGAGAATTTGATGGGATTGGGATAGAATTGCCGGACCTGCTTCTTGGTTTGCAGCTTAGACAGTACGGCTTTATTGACCAGGTCGTTGAAGTAGAAGTCGTCATTCATACAGGCAAGGATGGCCTGGTAGATCTCCTCAGGGTCCGAGGTCTTGGTGAGATAGGCATTGGCGCCCATTTCCATCATTTTGGTGATCATCTCCTGGTCGTCGTACATGGTAAGCACAACGATCTTTACATCACTGTATTCCTTGCGGAGGATCCCGATGGCATTCACACCATCCACCTCAGGCATGCGGATATCCATGAGGAGTACATCGGGCTTTTTGATCTTCATCTTGTGCATCAGGTCCTTTCCATCCTCAGCCTCCCAGAGGATCTTCAGGTACTCCTTGCCTTTTAGAGCCATTTTAATACCATCACGGAAAATCTTGTGATCGTCGGCAATGGATACTTTGATTACCAGTTCAGCGCTCATAGTGTGGGCGGGTTTCGCTTTTTGGTTGGGTTATTGTGTTGCTTTCAATTGATCAGTGATCGATCTATCACCCCGGGACCGGAATAATGGGCCAATCGCCTGCTCCTGGGCGACCGGCGTATTTCCGGGACCAGGCTGCATCCTTCTTTTCCACGGATGCCCTGCACAACTGTCAAAAATGCACTACACTTTATCTGATCTTTAACCGATATATGCATATATATCGTAATAACACCCATTGCCAACGGTCTCTTTCCTGGTTGCTACGATCAGGCCTGGCCTATTTCCAGGAGGGTTATTAACCTGGCCGGTTATTTCCCTTTGGCTACAATGGATAGTTCGTTTATCGGAATGGATCGGGCTTTTCCCTCAGCCCGAAACTGGAATTTTTACGAGAGTACGGGTATTTACTGAACAGTGAAAAAAGCGCAAATCTGCTCTTGCCCCCTGTCCTGCACCACATTATATTTGTTGTCGAAGTTGATTGATAAGGATAGGCAACCTCTTAATTATCCAATGTCCAGAGTTACCGTCCAGAAAATAATTTCCAACTATCTTGTGAAAGCCACGTCAAATCCAATATCAGTCAACTTCTTCCTTTCTTTTATTCTTTGTAAAACCGGTCGGCAAATCCAGATCCTACCCCCTCCTGATCCCCATCCGCTGAAAGACTGATTGAATCACTTTTTCTGGTAAAATTATCTTGAAAAGGCTGAACCATGACCTATCCTGTGCTTTTTTTTCCTGGCAGCTCCGTTTTTAAGATCCGGTAACTACTGAGAATGAATTATCCACATATTCATGGCGACTGTGAATAACTTCACAGGTGATTAGTAAGTTTTTCACACCATCTTGCGAGTTTTACGATAGTAAAAATACTAAATCAAAAGGGAATTTTTACCCAATCTCCTCTCGTAAACCTACTCACAATTTGCTCGTAAACCCACTACCATACTGAATCGCAGGCAATTTAATCCATTTTGCCCATCTGTGCTACCTGTTGCTCACCTTTTTTTTTTGAAGGTTTTTTGGGGTTCAGAACTACTATTCTAAACCTCTAAAAACTTACTACTATGATGCAACACGAACTCATCACTAAACGCGACATCATGTCAATTGGTGAGGAGATCGGTCATGAGCTCGGCGCTCAAATGGTTAAGGATTACCAAGTGGCCAATCCCCAGGATGTACATGCTTATGTAATCGGACGTAACATCATCGATCAGATCTTAGCTCAACCGGGCTGTGTAGGCATCCAATTCTACAACGCTTACAACGAAATGGGCGAAAAAACCCTGGTTTATATCGGTTTGGATCAAGATGGTAAGACTATCCTGGAATATACCTGCGTAAATACCGAAGGTACCATGGTCACTGAAAAAGGGATCGTTGCCGACAAAGTGAGAAGACCGACCGTTAACCCGAATCCACTTCCCGATACCGGTGGACTCGACGAGGACTTCTGGTGGGATTTCGTATAAGTAAGTACTTGATTCTCAAAGAGAGATTCCTCTTTTAATTCTTAATATTACTTTCTATATTTGATTAAATTATCAATATTGAACGTAATATTTGATTATTTAACTATCTATTCCGATATATTACCTGCAATCCTCTTTCTTTTAGCCACTTCAAAGCATAAAGATAAAGGGTTGTGGGTTTTATTTTTTTTGAATATTTACTCTTTCCTGAATAACCTGTTCATCAGTTCCGATTGGTCTACCTCCCTCCACGCCTACGATTATATCCTTTATAGATTTTTCACCGTTATCGGTTATTCCCTGATCGTATACTTTTTCTATCGCAACCTGGTTTCCCGGGCCATGCGCAAGATCATCATCGTCACCTACGTCCTGTTTGTAGGTTATGCCATTTACGACTATCTTATCTCACCACCACAATCATTCGATTCGATACCCTCTGCCATAGAAGCCACACTGATCATCATTTTCTCGATCTTTTACCTGTTCGAACAGATCAAAACACCCAGGGTTTTCTTTATCTATACCCTCGATAAATTCTGGATCGTTACCAGCTTCCTGATCTATTATACAGGCACTTTTTTCCTGTTCATCTTCGCCGAATCCTATTTCGACGACCCGGCCTTCAGTGAGAACTATACCATTATCAATAACCTGTTCCTAATCCTTAAAAACGTTTTTTTCTCGATCGGGCTATTGATTAAGAATAAACAGAATGAGTATTCGCCGAATTCTTATCCTCATTTTGAAAATATATTGGAAAAACGTTTTTAACATTGTATGCCCAAACCCGATTAAATACACATGCTGTTCCTGCAAATTAGTAGCCCCGGTAGTCCTGTTTCCCTCGTACTGTTCTTCGGTACCGTGGGCATGCTGGCTTTGACTATCGGCCTTATCGTATTCATCATCTTCCACCAACGTAAGGTGATACGATACCAGATGCAGCTTCAACGTTTGGAACAGGAGCAACAAAAAATGCTCCTGAACGCCTCTATCCGCCTCCAGGAAGAAGAACGCCAACGCATCGCCGCAGACCTTCACGACGATGCCGGGCCACTCCTGGCCACTGCCCGTCTCTATCTCAACGAGAACCTCGTTAACCTCGATAAGACCACACAGCTCCAAAGCATTTACAACGCCAAACAGATCATCGATGATACCATCCAGCTTATCCGTAATATCTCCCATAGCCTGATGCCCCCTACCCTCAAGAATTTCGGGCTGGAATCTGCCGTGAATGACCTCTTCCAGAAGATCAGCGGATCGGGCAGCATGAACGCCAGTTGCCGCTTTCACGATTACCGGGACCGCCTTCACCCCGACCAGGAACTCATTATTTTCCGCGTGATCCAGGAATTGGTGAATAATATCCTCAAACACAGTAACGCCAGCTTCATTCACCTCACCCAAAACCTGGGAGGCACGAAATTGTATATACGCCTTCACCACGATGGACGCGGGATCACTCAAACGGATTTTGAAAAACTGAATAAAAGCAATGTAGGACTGGGACTGAAAAATATCCAGAGCCGTCTCAAATTATTACACGGCCGGATCTATTTCGAGAAGGATATGTCACAGACCTATTATAAGGTGACTATTGAAATACCAAAAACTGAGGAAGAAGTGCAGCCATCGTGATCACAGACCTCCGTTTCCCCGGCAAAATCGATTGGGCTCGCACACCGCAGAATGTTGCATCCGCTCAACAACTTGCAGGATAACGGAAGATTTCAGTAAATTTAGTTTGCCAATATCATAAAAACAATGGGACCCATTAAAGTTGCTATCGCTGACGATCACAAAATCTTTCGGAAAGGAGTTATACTTTCTCTGCGTCCGTACACCAATATCAAATTCGTACTGGAGGCGGAGAATGGACAGGAATTATTGGACAATCTCCCAGGCCTGACCGAACAACCCGATGTGATCCTGATGGACCTTCGTATGCCCCTCAAGGATGGGATCGAAACCACCAAGATCATCGCCAAACAATATCCCCATATCCACGTGATCGCGCTCACCATGTATGAAGACGAGCGCTTCGTGAGCCATATGATGGAGATCGGCGCCAACGGCTACCTCCTTAAAAGCGCCGACCCGGCCGAGATCAAAAAAGCCATCATGGAGGTGATGAGCAAAGGCTATTACCTCAACAATTTCGTGAACAGGATCCTGCTGAAAAAATCACACGCCCGCCAGAAAGTGGTGCCTACACTGAACAGTGAGATCACCCTCAGCGACCGCGAGCGCGACGTGATCAAATATATCTGCATGGAATTCACCGCCCATGAGATCGCCCAGAAACTGGAAGTGAGCCCACGCACCGTGGAAGCCATCAAAGACAGGCTGATGGAGCGTTTCGGGGCCAAGAATACGGCCGGACTGGTCTTCTTTGCAGTAAAAAATAACCTGATCGATTAAGGGGCCGCCTTCACGAATATCTATGCCTATGGATCATTCACCATATCCGGTTCCCATGAAATGCCGGTTGCACCGAATTCAATCAGCATGGTAAAGACCGGAAGCAGCATATTGGAAACCCTCTCCCTGGTGGCAATGCTCTTGTCATTGGGGCCGGTATTGATCATCCTGTTCCGGCGTGCCTGGCAATCGGACCTGTTGAATTTCCTGATGGTGCTTTCCCTGCTTACTTTCTTTCAACATCTTCTCACCGGGACCTCACAACTCGCTCCTTCAGGAAGGTCTTTCATACAGGCCGTTTTCAGCCTGGGCGAATTCATGATCCTGCTGTACCTGTTCCGCCCCACAACCCGGCAGAAATGGGTCCGCGACCTCTTCAATTTATTCGCCATCGCTTTCCTCTCCGTGGTGATCACTATCTACGCCATCAAGGGCCCTGCTGCTTCCTATGGCACTATCGGAGCGCTCGAGTCCGTGATCCTGCTGCTGGCAGCCGTGATGACGCTCTTACGGCTCCTGAAAGCGGACCAGGTGTTCATTTTCCAGTTGCCTATGTTCTGGATCATCGTCGGCACGCTCTGCTACTCGAGCATGTACCTGCTGCTGGAATTGCTGCAACACGATAATGGCAATATCCCGGCCGATCAGCAACAGGAGAAATTGATCCTGCTGGCGGTGCTCAACAGCATCCGGTCGGTGCTGTTCATGGTGGCCGCCTACCTGGGCAGCGCACAGCTCAGGCCAGAAAACAGGTAATGAAAATTCCTGGAAGGCTTACAATTTCATTTCCGGTATATCCCCCTCTATCACCAGCTTTCCCGAAGTCTTCTGACGGATCTCTTCCACGCTCACGCCCGGCGCCCGTTCGATCAGCCGGAACCCGCCTCCAGGCAATACGTCCATCACGGCGAGATCGGACACGATACGTTTTACACATTTCACACCTGTCAGCGGAAGGGTACAGGCCGGCAAAACCTTCGATTCTCCCTTGGGATTGGTATGCATCATCGCCACGATGATATTCTTGGCGCTCGCCACCAGGTCCATCGCACCTCCCATTCCCTTCACCATTTTTCCGGGGATCTTCCAGTTGGCGATATCGCCCTGTTCAGATACTTCCATAGCCCCCAACACAGTAAGGTCCACCTTGCCTGCCCTGATCATCCCAAAGCTCTCCGCACTGTCGAAAAATGCTCCTCCGGGCAGGATGGTAACGGTTTCCTTCCCGGCATTGATGAGATCTGCATCGATGGCCTCTTCCGTGGGATAAGGGCCCATGCCCAGCATACCATTCTCCGATTGCAGCATGATGCTGATGCCATCGGGTACATAGTTCGATACCAGCGTTGGAATGCCAATGCCGAGGTTCACATACATGCCATCGCGCAGTTCCTGCGCAATTCGTTTCGCAACTCCGAATTTATCTAAAGCCATAAAGTTTCGTTTGATGTTTGTTGGTAGTTAGATCTTGACCGTCTTCCGCTCGATACGCTTTTCGTAAGCATGCCCCTGGAAGATGCGATGTACATAGATGCCGGGCACATGGATGGCATCGGGGTTGAGCGATCCCGGCTCTACCAGTTCCTCTACTTCCGCGATGGTGATATCACCGGCCCTGGCCATGGAGGTTGAAAAATTGCGGGTGGTTTTCCGGAATACCAGGTTGCCCATCGCATCCCCTTTCCAGGCTTTTACAATGGCGAAAGATGCATGCAGGGCATGTTCCATCAGGTACATTTTTCCATTGAACTCACGGACTTCCTTACCTGCTGCTATCTCGGTCCCATAACCGGCAGGAGTGTAGAAGGCGGGGATACCCATACCGGCCATCTGTATGCGCGTGGCCAGCGTACCCTGTGGGATCAGGTCTACTTCCAGCTCACCGCTCAGTAACTGGCGTTCGAATTCAGCATTCTCTCCAACATAGGAGCTCATCATCTTTTTGATCTGACGTGTCTTCAGCATCAGTCCAAGTCCGAAATCGTCCACGCCGGCATTGTTGGAGATGCAGGTGAGATCCCTGACCCCTTTTTTCACCAGCGCGTCGATACAGTTTTCAGGTATCCCGCAAAGGCCAAAGCCACCGAGCATGATGGTGGCCCCATCCTGTATATCCTTTACGGCTTCATCTGCATTGGCAACTACTTTTTTCATAATATAACAAGCAATTTTTTTCAGGTATAAATGTAAGAAGAATACGAGAGGGAACAATAGGAAGGGGCACCGAAACCTCAATCCCGGTGCAGGTTTGAAAAATACCGATCGAGGGAAATATCAGGCTATTGCGGTTATTGGGGATGTTGGTGTTTGTACAGTGTATCACGCTCCCGGTTGGCCCGGACGCCCAATGAATCGAACATCACTTTGGTAATGTCCGGGCGACTGAGATAGAATTTGAAGCTTTTCACAAATTCCTCACGGGTAATATGGTGAAGCTGGAATACTTCTTCATAGAGTTTGAAAGTTTCCAGTTTGACGTTCTTATGGGCTGAATCGCGAAGCAGGAATTGCGTGGAGAACCGGTCGGCCTGGATCATGTCCCACAATACTTTCTCCATGTCTTCACGGGATAGCACATTCGAAGGCGTGCTGTTCTTATTGGTACAGGCGATCATCGATACCGCGAACACAATGCCCGCGAACAGTTTCGCGGTTAGTTTTACTGCATTCATTTCAGCTCCTGTTTGTACAGATTTGAGTTGGAGATATCGATCTTCGACAGGATATCGCGGGCTTTCTGCCTGTCGTCCGGTGTGGCCCTTTTGAAAATGCGGGTGAATTCATTGGCTTTGCCCTGGAAAAAGAACTGTACGATCATGGTATTGGGAATATCGTTGTTGAGGGTATTGACAAGGCTGAGGGAGTTGAGGACGGCATTTCGTCCTTCGGTCTCATTTTCATACATGATATCCATTCCCAGGCGATAAAAATTGTAGATCACATCGTGCATGCTCACGTAGCGGCTATTGGTAAGGTTTTCCATCAGCCAGTACCGGTTTCTAAGGCCGTCGAAAGCTTTCCACCCGGAGATATCGCGCCCTTCGGGCGCGTTGTTGACGATGTTCTGCATTTTCTGGAAATAGGGATCGCCGCCACGCAGGGCGAAGGAATCGAAATCGAGCCCCAGGATCAGGTACACATAATAGGCCAGGATGGCCGGCAGGTTCGCCGATAACCCATCGGTTCCCGCAACCCGGTTGTCGTTGAATTCGATCGGCTGGTATTCCACATACCGGAAGATCACCGCCTCATCCTGGAAATTGATGAGGGGCACTTCATAGCTGGTATTGTATACCGGACGGGCCGCCTGCACGATGATGCTGGCTTTGTAGATATTGCCCGGCTGCGCTTCCGAAATACTGATCAGGAAATTACAGTTGATCTTTTCATTGACCTGGAATGATTCATTCGTCCATTTGCGGTTGTTGAGGAGGTTGAGAATGGCCGACTGAAGGGTCTGGAATACCTTCTTATCCGTCTGTGAACTGATCCGGCTGGCATTGATGGATACCTTTGCCTGGATCTCCTGCGCCAGGGCCCGTGATTGCCAGCCTGCCAGGATACAAACCAGTAAGAACAACTGTCTACGCATATAGCATGTTTACGATTCTATCAACGATATCTTTTGCCACTTGTTGTTTCGGCTTCCGGGGATAGGCGATCTCATTCCCGTCTTTCTCAAAGATCGTGATCTTATTGGTATCGTGGCCAAACCCGGCCCCTTCATCATTCAATGAGTTCAGGACGATCAGGTCGGCATGTTTGCTTTTCAGTTTATTGAGGGCATAGTCGCGCTCGTTGGTGGTTTCCAGGGCAAACCCTACCAGTACCTGCCCGTTATGCTTTTGATTGCCCAGGCTTTGCAGGATGTCGCGCGTTTTAGCAAGCTCGATGGTGAAGGTATCGGCCGTTTTTTTGATCTTTTCGGTGGCACGGGTGGTGGGTGTATAATCTGCCACAGCGGCCGACATGACGGCAATATCTACCTTAGGGAAAGCCGCCATACAGGCTTCATACATTTCAAGGGCTGTTTGTACCTGCTGTACGGTGATGCCCGGGCGGGCCGTTGTGACGGAACCGGGACCCATTACCAGTTTCACCATTGCTCCACGGGCTGCCAGTTCTTCGGCAATGGCCACACCCATTTTACCGGATGAATGATTGCCGATGAAGCGTACGGGATCGAGGGGCTCATGGGTGGGGCCGGCGGTTACCAACACCTGTTTCCCTTCCAGGTCTTTCTTCAAAAAAAAGTGGTCCTGCAGGAATTGAAGGATCGTTTCAGGTTCAGCCATCCGGCCATCGCCATACAGTCCACTGGCCAGTTCCCCGTTCTCTGCGGGGACCACCAGGTTACCATAAGATTCGAGCTTTTGAAGATTGGCCCTGGTGGAGGGGTGATGCCACATATCTTCATCCATGGCCGGGGCCACCACAACCGGGCAGGTGGCGGAAAGCCAGGTGGCCAGCAGCATATTGTCGCAATGCCCACCGGCCATTTTAGCCAGCGTATTGCAGCTTAAAGGCGCTATCAGCATAAGGTCGGCCCATCGGCCAAGCATAACATGGTTCGACCAGGAGCCTTCCGTAAAGAGCTCTGTGAGCACCGGGTTCCTGGAGAGCGTGGAAAGCGTAAGCGGGGTCACGAAATCCTGGGCAGCGGGTGTCATCACCACTTTTACGGCTGCGCCGGACTTTATGAGCAAACGGACCAGCAGGATCGATTTGTAGGCTGCGATGCTGCCGCTGATGCCCAGCAATATTTTCTTTCCCTGGAACATGGGCTAAAATTAAGAAGATTCTTCGTCTGTCTTGTTTGTTTTACCACGAAGGCACGAAGGCTCAAAGAGAATCGAGGTTGAAAAGTTAACAGGTTTGAAAGTTGACAAGGAAGGGCCCTTGTGTAAGCCGCCTCCCTTATCAACCTGCCAAATTCCCCACTTATCAACCTTATTTAAACCCTTTGTGCCTTCGTGTCTTCGTGGTCAAGACACGAAGGCACGAAGGCATAAAGACAAAAAAACCACGAAGTAAATGTAAAGTGATCGGTCCCTTACAAATCCTTTGTGGCCTGAATAATATTGAGGCTGGAACGCCTTTTCTTCAATTCATTTAGCTGAAGAGATCGTCCTCATTCTTGCGATAGTAGATCTTATCATCCAGGAACTCCTGGGTGGCCAGCAGGGCCGGGTTGGGCATACGCTCATAGGCCCTGGATATCTCGATCTGTTCTTTATTCTCATGGATCTCCTCCAGGCTATCGGTATGGCTGGCAAACTCTTCCAGTTTATTGTGCAGTTCCTCTTTCAGGGAGATATTGATCTGGTTCGCACGCTTGGCAATGATGGCAATGGATTCGTATACATTGCCTGTTTTGCCCTTGATCACATTCAGGTCCTTTGTTTCTGCAACATTAGCGGTGTTAGCACTAATTTGGCGCCTTAGCTTGCTCATTATGGTTAGCTTTAATATTGTTTTTTGATAAGTTCAGATAGTTCTCTACTTCCTTCAGCAACTTGCTTTCCGGGAAACGGTCCATAAAGTCATTGCATTCAGTGATCACCTGTTCATAGCGGGCCGGTTTCTTTTCCTCGATACTGTTCTGTGCGAACAGGTAGTAAGACCTTATCACCTGCAGTTTATAGGTATCGCTTCTCTGGGAATCCGGAAAATCGTTCATCAGGCTCGTATAGGCAATGGCCGCAGCGCGGTAATGGCCCATATTGTAATACAGTTCTGCGCTTTTATACGCTTTGCCTTCCAGTTTTTGCCGGCATTTGTCGATGATATCCGTTGCCTCCTTGATCCGCTGTGATTCAGGATGGGTATTGATGAAGGTTTGCATCAGACCGATCGTTTTCTGGGTATTGGTCTGATCGAGTTCGAATTTGGGCGACTGACGGTAATAGGTATACGCTCTCATGTATTCCATCTCTTCTGCCCTGGCGCTGGTGGGGAATACTTCGGTGAACTGTTTGAACAGGTTCTCGGCATTCATCCAGTCTCTCAGGTTATAAGAGCAATACGCGTACTTGTAGAACAGGTCCTCGAACTGCGGTTGTCCTTTCAGTAAAGGAAAGAGCTCTTCGTACAATTGTTGCGCATAATTGTATTTCTTCAGCACATAATACTTGTCGGCCATCCGCAACTTGTATTCATAGTCGGTGCTCTTTTGCACTTTGGCAAATTTCGAGCAAGACGACACACTAAGGGTCAATAATACAATGATAACCTGTAATCTCATAAAAGTGGGCAAAGTTAAGGTTTTACCCGCAAAATAGGAAAGGAATCGGTAATGGTCTCAAAAACAGGTCGTTAATAAAAATATAAAACAAAAACCCCTTAACCAGCCCGGCGATATGCCGGGCCGATCAAGGGGCCCTTAGTATAGTCAAAGCAAAAGTGTTTATCCTCTACGACGTAAGTTGGGGTGCGGGGCCGGAACGGTGGTAGGTCCTTCTTCGCCTGTACCATCGCGCAGGTCAACTGTGTTGCAATCGCCACCCATTTCACCATATTTGAAGATAAAGCGGTCGGCGCTGATACCTTCTTTTTCTACCAGGTGATTGATGACAGCGTTTACACGATCCCAGCTTAATTGTTGTTCAGCTTTGCTGGAAGAGCAATAGCCAACAACTGCGATCTTACATTCAGCGTTATCGCGGATCTTCTGTGCTACGCTGGCGAGCAGTGCCTTGGCATCTTTGCTCAGCGTTACAGTTTTGCCTTTGAAGGTAACACTGGGCAGATCGCCGATATTACATTTTTTAGCCGGCTGGAAGTTAGCCAGTTTATCTCTCAGCTCTTTGCAGCATTCAGGCTCAGGGCATTTGCCTACGCCATCAGCGTCAACAGGCTGACATTGTGTGGGAGTGATGAGCTCTTTATCCTTGTAGTCAGGTACACCGTCACCATCGGTATCGCGGCTTACACCATGTGTATCAACCGGGGCGCCGGCGGGTGTATTGGGCTCCATATCGAACTGATCGGTTACACCGTCACCATCAGAATCATCCAAAACAGGTTTGGGGAGCTTCATGTGGCGGGGCTTGTTGATCTCGTTGTAGGCATAATCCAGGGGATTCAGCCACCACAGCGGCTCAACAGATTTTGCACCGATAGCGAAGTTCAGACCCAGTGACAGGAAGTTGTACAGGTCCTTATCGGGCGTGAGCGCCGGATGGGCGGGATCATTTTCCTGCCATTGCTGACCATCGAGGAGATCGGTCTTCACAACAGTAACTTTATCTTCGATAGCAAGGCTGAGCGTTCTGTTCAGTTTGAACTGCATACCGCCACCGAAGTTGACGTTGGGCTTGAACGGCTTGTCGAACAAAGTCGGCTGACCGGGATCAGTCTCACCTTTTGTTTCATACTTGCCATCGAACAGGTTTTTCAGGTCTTTTTTGATATCCTTCCTGTTCTTGTAGGTAAAACCGCCAGGTCCATACTTAGCCAAAATACCACTGAAATCATAGTTACCACCGCTGCTATTATGGGCGTCGATTTTCACATCATAGATCATACCGCCAACGCCTACGAAACCATAAATGTTGAATCCAGTCTTTGCTCTGTGAAAACGAATATTATTGAGCGTGAATACAGCTTGAAGGGCCGCATCATAAATATTCGTCTTATAGTTGTAGAATACCGGGGTAGAAGGAAGGCCACCCACCAGGTAGCTGGCCCATGCAGGATTGTTCCTGTATCCTGAAGATGGTTGCCAGTTCAAACCTTTAGTAGTCCCGAATCCGAAATCACCTCTCAGCGAGAACACATAACCCAGCGCTTTACGAACATGCAAACCAGCACCGATACCCGGAAAACGCGAACGAACGTCGCCGGCTATACTAAAAGCGCCTCCCTTGATACCTATTTCCCATTTGTTCCTGGGCTTGGCAGGGAATGCATAATTGTTAGCCATGAATTCTGTGTGCTGAGGCAATCTTTTTGAAGGTATTACAGAGGAATCCTGTACGTCATAACTGCCGCCTATTTGGGCAAACGAGCCAGACATAAACAGGCATAGTAAGCCAAATAAACTAATGTACTTTTTGCTTGCCATAACTAAAATTTATGTGAAGGATTAAGAAAACCAATATCCGAATTAGTTGCAAAAATATTAATTGCAAACTAAATACCAAATTTTTTTACCCAACCCGATGTGCATTATCTTGCTGTTTTTCACTTAATAAGACTGCTGTAAGAGCGGCATTTTTACTGCTTTAAATACGAATCAAAATAGTAATTTGCCGTTCCTTTCCCAAACAATGAAATTATCACAGGCAATACTACACGATGAATTGGCCGAATTTGAAAAAAAGTTCAAGGAAGCCGTTAAAAGCCAGGTACCTCTCCTCGACAGGATCATGCGGTTCATTGTTAACCGCAAAGGCAAGCAACTCAGGCCCATGTTCGTTTTGCTCTCTGCCAAGCTTTGCGGGCCTATCAATGAATCCACTTACAGGACAGCCTCATTGGTAGAATTGCTGCATACGGCCAGCCTCGTACATGATGATGTGGTCGATGAATCCCTTGAGCGGAGAGGCTTTTTCTCCACTTACGCATTATGGAAAAGCAAGGTGTCCGTGCTCGTTGGGGACTATCTCCTGGCAAAAGGATTGTTATTGTCGCTCGGACACGACGATTTCCGGATCCTCCAGATCCTTACCAATGCCGTTAAGTCCATGAGCGAAGGAGAACTGCTCCAGATGGCCAAATCCCGCTCCCTGAACCTTCAGGAAGACATCTATTTCGAGATCATCCGGAATAAGACCGCCTCCCTCCTCGCCTCTGCCTGCTCCGCCGGCGCCTGGTCATCTTCCCACGATGAGACTATCGCCGAAAAAATGCGCCTCTTCGGCGAAAAAGTAGGCATCGCCTTCCAGATCAAGGACGACCTGTTCGATTATGGCAACGAAAGCGTCGGCAAACCCACCGGCAATGATATCAAAGAAAAAAAACTGACCCTGCCGCTGATCTATACCATCAACAATACCGATAAAACCACCCGCCGCCGCCTGATCTATACCATCAAGAACAATAACCGCGACCCCGTAAAAGTCCGCGAAGTGATCAATACCGTCAAGGAAACCGGCGGCATCGGCTACGCTGAAAAAAAAATGCTGCAATACCGCGATGAAGCGCTGGCTATCTTAAATGAATTCGATAACATTGAAGTAAGGAATGGCCTGGAAGAACTGGTGAGATTTACCACAGACAGGAAATTCTGATCACCGGCCATCACCTCCACAGGTACCAGCCCCATAATTCGAACATGCAAAAACGATGGAACATATTATCGGCCGACGAAGAAAAAGTATCCTCATTATACCAATCCCTTAAAATTCACCCTGCACTCTGTAAGATACTCGTTCAGCGTGGCATCGATGAATTTGAAAAGGCCCGCGACTTTTTCCGGCCCCAGCTCAGCCACCTGCACAGCCCCTGGTTGATGAAAGATATGGAACTGGCCGTGGACCGCATCCTCACTGCCATCCGGCAGAAAGAGAAGGTGCTCGTTTTCGGGGATTACGACGTGGATGGCACCACCTCCGTGGCCTGTATGTTCCGATTCCTGCAAAAGATCTACCAGGCCGATAAGGTCGATTTTTATATCCCCCACCGCTACCGCGAAGGCTATGGCGTTTCCAGGGCAGGGATCGATTTCGCCGCCGCCAATGGATTCACCCTGATCATTTCGCTCGATTGCGGCATCAAGTCGGTTGATCTTATCCGTTATGCCAAAGACCTGGGTATCGATTTCATCGTATGCGATCACCATACCCCCGATGCCATCCTTCCGGATGCAGTCGCCATTCTAAACCCCAAACAGCCTGGCTGCCATTATCCCTTTAAAGAGCTTTGCGGCTGCGGCGTAGGGTTCAAACTGATATCCGCCCTCACCGAACAACTTCAATTGCCACAAACCGAAGCACACGAATATCTCGATCTCCTGGCCACTGCCATTGCCGCCGATATCGTTCCCATGAGCGGCGAAAACCGCGTGCTGGTCTATTTTGGGCTGAAAAAAGCCAATGAAGACCCCAATTTCGGCATCAGTGCCCTGAAAGAACTGAGCGGCCTGCAGAAAGAACTATACATCAATAACCTGGTGTTCATGATCGCGCCGCGGGTGAATGCCGCCGGTCGTATGGACGAAGGAAGAAAAGCCGTTCAACTGTTCATCGCCAAAAGCCGGGAAGAAGCGAAACAGTATGCAGAGATGCTTCATTCCGACAATTCCGAGCGGAAAGAAGCCGACAAGAATATTACCGACGAAGCACTGGCCATCATTGAAAATAATAATGAACTGCTCGCCCGGAAATCGACCGTCATTTTCCAGCCTCATTGGCATAAAGGTGTGGTGGGCATCGTGGCCTCCCGGCTGATCGATCATTACTACCGCCCCACCATCGTGCTCACCCAATCGGGTGAGTACGCCGCCGGATCAGCCCGCAGCGTGGCCGGCTTCAATGTCTACGAGGCCATCCACCAATGCAAAGACCTCCTGATCGGCTATGGCGGCCATTTCTACGCAGCAGGCATGACCCTCGAACTGGACAAGGTCGATGCTTTCCGCGAGCGCTTTGAAGAGGTGGTGGCAGCCACCATCACCCCCGATATGCTGGTCCCTGAGATCACCATCGATGCCGAACTGAGCTTCAGAGACCTGCGTCAGCCTTTTTACAAGATCGTGAACCAGATGGAGCCCTTCGGGCCCGATAACCTGCAACCTGTATTTGTAGTGAAGAACGTTACCGATTCCGGTTATTCACGGGTAGTGAAAGATCAGCATATCCGGTTCTCGCTCCGGCAGGACAATATCCTTTTCAACGGCATCGGCTTCAACCTGGCCCGAAAATTCCACCTGCTACATCCCACCAGGCCCATCGATGTGGTATTCACTATCGAAGAGAATGAATGGAATAATGAAAAACATTTGCAACTGAAGGTGATCGATTTTCAATTGAGCTAGACCTCCAGGATGATATTGCTCTTCTTCTCCCCTCCCATCAGTTCCACACTGCGGTTGATGAACTCCGTTAGCTCATTGCCTTTCAGCAGCCCCTGCGACAGCAATGCCAGGTCGGCCAGGTTATGCGTCAGCTTCTCCTGCTTGTCCCTGTCCGTAAGCGCCAGTACCTGCTGAAATATAGGATGGTTCCCATTCACCGTGAGCGTCACTTCATCCGGCATATTGGCGTAGAAACTGCCCATCGGCCCGCTCATGGCAGCCATATCTTTCATGCGGCGCATGAATTCGGGACGGGTGGCCACTACAGGAGGTGTTTCAGGGCTCAGTCCTTTAACGTCGATGGTCACCTGAAGATTGGAAGGTTTGATATTGAACAACTCTTTTAACCGCGACTGCTCATCGGCACTCAGCACTGTTTCCGTGTTTTCCTGCTTATCGATCAGGTTATCGGTGATGTTGGCATCCACACGGGTGAAATGCACATCATTCCATTTCATCTCCATCTGGTAGATAAAGCTCGCATCGATCAGTGTATCCAGCTTCACCACCAGGTATCCCCTGGCAGTGGCCCCTTTGATGTAGGCATCCTGCTGAACAGGGTCTGTAGTATACAGTACCACCAGCTTGCCGTCCTTATTTTTCTGAAGGGTTTCCGTGGCCAGCCTGTATTCTTCGAGCGTATAGAACTTTGCAGGCTCATTGTCCGTTGCAACAGCTTCGAAAATATGGAACTTGTTGGCCTTCTCCAGGAACTTATCATCCGTCATCATTCCATATTTCACGAACAGCCCAAGACTGTCCCATTTCTCTTCGAAGGAGGCCCTTTCTTTCGTAAATATCTCATCCAGCTTATCCGCTACTTTTTTGGTGATATGGTTGTTGATCTTTTTTACATTGGGATCTCCCTGCAGGTAGCTCCTGCTCACGTTGAGCGGGATATCGGGCGAATCGATCACTCCATGCAGCAGCATCAGGAACTCAGGCACGATATCTTTCACTTCATCCGTTACAAATACCTGGTTGCTGTATAACTGGATCTTGTCTTTCTGGATCTCGTAACTCTGTTTGATCTTCGGGAAATATAAAATGCCGGTAAGGTTGAAGGGATAATCTACGTTGAGATGTATCCAGAACAGGGGCGGCTCATTATAAGGATAGAGCTCCTTATAGAATTTCTGGTAATCTTCGGCCGTCAGTTCGGACGGCTTTTTGATCCATGCCGGTTGGGTATTGTTGACAGGCTCATTCTTCTCTTCGCCGTCCTTTTGATCGAAATAAATGGGCACCGGCAGGAAACGGCAGAAGCGTTTCAGCACTTCATTGATCCGGTGTTCCTCCAAAAATTCAATGCTCTCTTCATTGATGTGCAGCACGATATCGGTACCACGTTCAGCTTTCGCTGTTTCTTCCAGGGTATATTCCGGGCTTCCGTCACATTCCCATCTCACTGCCACGGCCCCTTCCCGGAAACTCTTTGTAAAGACCTCCACTTTATCGCTCACCATGAATGCCGAATAGAATCCCAACCCGAACTTACCGATGATATTATTCTCATTCTGCCCTTTATATTTTTTCACGAATTCCTCAGCGCCACTGAATGCCACCTGGTTGATGTATTTCTCCACTTCTTCGGCCGTCATCCCGATGCCTTTATCGGAAATGGTGATGGTCTTTGCTTCCGTATCGAGCTTCACATCGATCCGGAGATCGCCCAGCTCACCTTTGGCTTCCCCGATGGAGGAAAGGGTCTTCAGTTTCTGCGTGGCGTCCACTGCATTGCTGATGAGCTCCCGCAGGAATATGTCGTGATCGCTGTAGAGGAATTTTTTGATGATGGGAAAGATATTCTCCGTTTGTACCCGGATCGTTCCTTTTTGCATAATACCTGTATTTTTGAAAGCAATCTACCAAAGAAAATGCCATCAGGCGCCGATCGGTCCAAAACAGTAAAATTGTCAGGGTGTCGGGGCTTTGCTGGAGGGATTCTGACAATATCACATTGAAAATCATTCCGTTGCTATTAATACCGGGGTCAATGAAACTTTTGCTGCCAGCCTTTTGTCAACTCCCCATAAGATCATATCTTTGCAGCCCCTTAGCAAAACCGTGCAAATGCCGGTGGAATAAGGGAAAAACAATTTCATCATTTTAATCACAAAACAGGGATCATGAACAATTACGAATTGATGGTGATTTTTACCCCTGTGCTGTCTGATGAGGACTTCAAGCTCTCTCAGAAAAAATACACTGCCTTCATCAAGGAACATGGTGGTGTTATTGTGCACGAAAATCCCTGGGGTCTGAAATCACTGGCGTATCCGATCCAGAAAAAGACCACAGGCTTGTACTGGGTACTGGAATATCAGGCGCCATCCACCTTCAATGAGCAGTTGAAAATTCAAATGCTCCGTGACGAGAATATTCTCCGTCACATGTTCACTGCACTCGATAAATACGCCGTCGAGTACAATGGTAAAAAGAGAAGTGGTGTACCAACAGGAACTGAAAAAGCTGTGGAGGGATAATCATCATGGCAAAAGCAAATGAGATCAAATACCTGACCGCCATCAAGACCGAGAAACCCAGGAAGAAATTCTGCCGTTTCAAGAAATATGGCATCAAGTATATCGACTACAAGGACGCAGAGTTCCTGAAAAAATTCCTGAATGAACAAGGCAAGTTACTGCCCCGCCGCATTACCGGTAATTCACTGAAATATCAGCGTAAAGTGTCGCAGGCTGTAAAGAAAGCACGCCAGATGGCTTTGTTGCCCTATGTAACTGACCTTTTAAAGTAGGAGGACACCATGGATATAATTCTGATTCAAGACGTAGATAATTTAGGTGCCGCCAACGAGGTGGTGAAAGTGCGCAATGGCTATGCCCGTAACTTCCTGATCCCCCAGAAATTTGCAGTAGAAGCCAGTCCTTCCAACCTGAAACAACTGGAAGAAAGGATGAAGCAGGTGCGTAAGAAGGAAGAGCAGATGCTGGCTGCCATCAAGGAAGTGATCGCCAAGCTGAAAGACGGAGCCCTGAAGATCGGCGCCAAGACCGGTACCAGCGGCAAGATCTTCGGTAGCGTAACTTCCCTGCAACTGAGCCGCGCTATCCGCGAGCAGAAAGGATATGAGATCGACCGCAAGAAGATCAGCATCCTCGATGAAGTGAAGGAACTGGGCACTTACAAAGCCTCTATCGATTTCGGTAACGGTCATACCACCGAACTGGAATTCGAAGTAGTGGCCGAATAAGATCAACGTTTACAACTTATACAAATAAAACCTCTCCGGTCGGAGAGGTTTTTTTATGTTAGTTCCCGTTAACGTTCCCGGTTCATGGCCAACTGAATGTCAATGCCCTAAGAGTAGCCCCCGGATCAGTGGATCGGTTATTTAGCACCGTAAAAAGATCAGCCAATTTCCGCCCGGATCGTATTTCCTGCAAATCCTTGCCACTAGGGAGTTAGCGGAGAATTTTATTTGGCAAATCAAATTATTTCCTATCTTCATGTATGATTAATGTACTTAGTTCTCGTGTTCTGAAGTGTCTTACCTAATATCCTGGTTTCCTCAGTTCATTGCAGCAACTATTGTCATTATCGGTTTTTCAGAACATTAAAAATTTTTGTTACAATGAACATTTACGTAGGGAACCTCTCCTGGCAAATGACCGACGAGGATCTGAGAACCTTATTTGAACAGTATGGTTCTGTTACTTCTGCTAAGATCGTAAAGGACAAAGTAAGCGGCCGCAGCAAAGGCTTCGGATTCGTTGAAATGCCCGAAGACGGCGAAGCTCAAAACGCATTGAGCAGCCTGTATGAGTCAGAAGTACTTGGCAGAAAGATCATCGTTAATGAAGCACAACCAAAACCACAAGGCAGCGGCGGCGGCGGCTTTAAGAAAAGAAGCTTCGGTGGCGGCAGCGGTGGTGGCGGTGGCTACAAAAAAGGTGGCTTCAACCGCGGCGGCGGCGGCGGTGGTTACAACAGGGATTATTAATCAACTTATTGATCTCTTTGTACATAAAATCCTCCTGGTATTGCCAGGAGGATTTTTTATATGCACGTATCTAACATAAATGCTTAACCGCTATCAATTCCAGCCCTGGCCTTATTGTAAGGCCCTTTCTCTTACCCTTCTTTTAATGCCATTTTAATTCCATTTTAACCCCTGTTAAACTTCCTGCCGGCATATTACCCGGTCCGCTGGCTGCAGGGAAAAGTGTAAAAACATTTCCACATTTCATATAGATTTCTCAGACCGCCGGTAGGTAAGGCACGGCTTTTGTCGAGATTAGTTAAGCTCTTACCGATTAGGCGCTTGGAAGTACTGTGCAGAACTGCAGCCACATGGAATTTTTTATTGATCTGTAAACCGTAGAAAAAATAAAAGGAGGTACATGTGCTAACTGTCATTATCCCGGTATTGAATGAAGAAAAAACCATTGCCCAGGTGGTTGGCTTCTGCCGTCAGCATCCTTTGGTGAAAGAGGTCATTGTGGTAGATGACAGATCTGAGGATAATACTCCCCAGATCGCCATGGAAGCAGGCGCCAAAGTGATCACCAGCCAGGTGCGGGGCAAAGGTATCTCTATGGAAGACGGGATCGATGCTGCCTCCTATGAGCTGATCATTTTCCTCGATGGCGATATCGACCCTTACCCCGAAGAGACCATTACACGCCTGGCAGAACCTCTCATCATGGACCAGGCCGATTTCGTTAAAGGCAGCTTTGCCCGCAATGCAGGTCGCGTAACAGAACTGGTAGCGAAACCCCTCCTGAATATTTTCTATCCGGGCCTCTCTAATTTCTCCCAACCGCTGAGTGGAATGATCGCCGGAAAAAAATCATTTTTCAAAAAGATCGATTTCTTCAATGACTATGGCGTCGATATCGGCATCCTCATCGATATGTACCTGATGAAAGCCCGTATAAGGGAAGTCAATATCGGTTATATTGAAAATAAAAGCAAACCCTGGCAGGCCCTGGGCAAAATGAGCGCCGAAGTTTCCCGCGCCATTATCTCCAAGGCACAAAGGCAACACCCCGAAGAAGTGAGTGAGGAAGATATCCATTCACTCGAGACCATCAACCGTGAAATGAACAAGACGCTGCGCGAAAAATTATGCGGCTTCCACAAGATGGTCGTATTCGATATGGACGATACGATCCTCAAAGGAAGGACCATCGATGAATGTGCGCGTGCATTCGGGTTCACCGCCAAACTGGAAGACCTCCGCGCCCAGGAGAAAGACCCTATCATCCTTACCAAAAGGATCGGGCTTCTGCTGAAAGGACGCACCATCGATGACCTGCTCGATGTGGCCGGCCGCATCGAAATGGTAAGTGATATCAAAGAAGTGGTAAAGGCCCTGAAGGATAAAGGATATATCGTGGGCATCATCAGCAACAGCTATACCCTTATCACCAATTATGTTCGCCAGCAGATCGGGGCCGATTTCACCTATGCCAATCAACTGGAGTTCTTTGAAGGTAAAGTGACCGGTGAGGTGAACCTGCCTTCCTATTTCTTCGGTTCGCCGGAGAGCATCTGCGGGCATGCTTATTGCAAAACCAATGCCCTGCAACATGCCTGTGATAAGTATAATGTGCAGTTGAAGAACTGTATTGTTGTAGGAGATAGCCGTGACGACCGCTGCATGATCGGCCATGCAGGAAAAGGCGTTGCATTCTGTACCAAGGATGCATTGCTGGAGACCATCGCGGTCAAGAATATCCGGGAAGACAGCTTTCAGCCCTTACTGGCCCTGGCCTGAACGCTAAGCCTTTATTGTAAACCTCAAAAAAACTATGACAATGCCAAAAACACTGTACAATATCCTGGTGCCGGTCGATTTTACGGCCAAGAACAAATGGGCCATCTCCAAAGCCATCGAACTGGCCAATAATTTTCATTGTAATGTGCACCTGGTTCATGTAGTTTCCAAAAACCTGCTGCCATTACTGCCCCTCGATGTCAGCATGCTGCTGCCCTACGATGCGGCCGATATGAACAATGCCCGTAAGAAACTGGAGAACCTGCGCGATCTTTACCGTCATCATCTCTGCGGCGATGGCAATATCGAGATCAGCCTGCTCACGGGGAACCCAAGCCAGCAGTTGGCGAAATATATCAGCCAGTATGATATGGATATGGTGGTGGTCGGACTGGCCAAGTTCAACCTCATCCATCGGATCTGGTCGGCCGTGTCCATCAGCCAATTGGCCCGTAAAACGAATATTCCTGTACTGGCCATCCGGTCGAGCGGCCTCGTAAGCCATTTCAAAAAGATCGTATTGCCCCTCACCGATGAAGTGCCGCTCCACCGCATCAAGCTGGCCACTATGCTGGCCCGCTCCTTCAAATCAACGGTGTACCTGGTTTCCCTGAGAAAAGAGGATGAGCAGCCCGGCCCTGCAGGCAATATCATGAATACGGCCCTGGAAGTGGTGCAGAGCCTGTCGACCATTCCGGTACAGTGCTTCCTGCTCGAAGGAAAGAACCTGGCCAAGAGCACGCTCGAATTTTCCAAACGCATCAATGCCGATCTCATCATGGCCAACCCGCTGAAAGAATTCCATATGCCTGGTTGGTGGAACCGCATTACGAGAAAAATATTATCATACGGATCAAAGATCCCTGTTATCACTGTCGATCAACAGAATGAAACGATGTCTGCACTATAAGTTTTTTTAGAGGTTTAGTTTCAGAAGCCCCGACGGTTGCCGGGGCTTTTTGTATCCTCCTATTCCCTATCTTTAAATCCTTCAAATTGACTACTCATGGAAAGACGCGATTTCATCAAGAACACCGCCAGGGCAGGTGTCGGTATTACCATCCTCAATTTCCCGGTATTCGGAAAGAATGCGCCCAGCAATAAAGTGGTACTGGCTGTAATGGGCGTCAACAGTCGCGGCGCCTACCTTGCAGAATCTTTTGCCAAACTGCCTAACGTGAGCATCGCCTATCTCTGCGACGTGGAAGAATCTGCGATCGCCAATGGATTGAAACCCTTTGCCAATGCAGCGCAAAAGCCCGCCATTGTGAAAGATATCCGTGAGTTGGTCAGGAAAAAAGATTTCGATGCGCTGGTAGTGGCCACACCCGATCACTGGCATGCACCTGCCGCCATACTCGGGGTTGCGCATGGTAAACATGTATACGTTGAAAAGCCCTGCAGCCACAACCCTTATGAAGGCGAGCTGCTCATACAGGCCATGCATAAATACGGTAAGCTCATCCAGATGGGCAATCAGCGACGTTCTTTTCCCACATTGATCGAGGCAGTGAAACAGGTGCGGGACGGTATTATCGGCAATCCTTATTTCGGCAAAGCCTGGTATGCGAATAACCGTAAGTCCATTGGTCACGGGAAGAAGGTGCCGGTACCATCGACACTCGATTTCGAACTCTGGCAGGGGCCTGCGCCCCGGAGGGATTATAAAGACAATCTCGTGCATTATAACTGGCATTGGTTCTGGCATTGGGGCACCAGCGAAACCTGCAACAATGGTACGCATGAGATCGATTGCTGCCGCTGGTTCCTGGGAGTCGATTTTCCTACCAAAGTAAATTCATCCGGCGGCCGTTATGCCTACCAGGATGATTGGGAAACACCCGACACGCAGGTTGCCAGTTTCGAATTTGGCAACAAGCTCATCAGTTGGGAAGGAAGAAGCTGTAATAAATTCCCCGTAGAAGGGGCAGGCAGGGGATTCGTGATCTACGGTGACAAAGGATCGCTCGTGAACAATGGCAATGGCGATTACAAAATATTCGATGCAGACAATAAACTGATGAAGGAAGTAAAATCGGCCGTTACCGGCGATCCCACCAATCCTGTCAGCGCCAGTGGTAACCTCGACCTCTACCATTTCGAGAATTTCATCAAATCCATCCGTGGTGAAGCATCGCTTACTGCGCCCGTCGATGAGGGACATAAAAGCGTGCTGCTTTGCCATCTCGCCAATATTGCACAACGCACAGGACAAACGCTGTACTGTGATCCGAAGAACGGGCATATCAAAGACAAGGCAGCCATGAAATGGTGGAAGCGGGAATACGAGAAAGGTTGGGAACCGGTAGTCTGATCATTCTCTCTTTGCAAAAGCAGTGCGGTAAAATTCATACCCACGCTCCGGCCTTTCGGGCATATAGCGGTCGCGGTACTCGGTAGCGCCGAGGTCTTCCAGCAGCGTATAACCATACTCCGCCAGGTAATTTTTCAGGTCGTCCGGATCGATGCCGAATGTCCAGCGTTCTTCCAGTTCAGCCAGATCATTGAGCAATTTTTCTCCACCGAAAAAAGCATGCGGGTCATCGAGGACCGACTGGTGCACATAAGTGAAGATGATATAAGACCCTATTGCGAATTTTTGCAGGAAGCTGAAAGTGTCTCCCACGGCCGTTTCCGAGAGATAGTTGGTAACACCTTCCCAGATGATGGTGGTAGGAATGGACAGGTCGAGATGGCGTTGGGCGGCCAGATCTTCGAGGCTCTGTTCATTGAAATCGATATGATAGTATCGCACATTCTTCGGCAATGATCCAAGCATGGCTTGCAGGGCGCCGACTTTGAGCTTCGCTGTATTAGGGTGATCGATCTCAACGACCGGGATCTCTTTCAAAAAATCGAGACGTAAAGCGCGTGTATCGAAACCTGCGCCTAAAATGATGACCTGCTTCACACCACTTTCAATGGTGGTTTCAAGCAGGTCATCGATATATTTTGTGCGGGCAATACCGGACGTGAAAGCGCCCGGGATCCGCTTATGGATGATACCCTGAATGATCTTTCTCGCAAAGGGGAACCGGGAAAATCTTACTGCGCGTTTTAGCCCGTTGTCGAGAAAATGAACGGCATACGGATCAGTGAACAATCTTTTACCGGGAGGCCGGGTCGATTCGAGCGCCCTGAACAGGGCCATATATTGTGCCGTTCTGCTGGCTTGGTCTGCCTTCATGATGCAGTTCGCTTTATTGTCGTACAATGGATCTTTCGGAACAAAAGTTACAACAAAAGGCAGTTCAATCAATGATCAACCAGGTCTATTTCAGTGTCCTGATCTTGATGCTTCTGAAGCTGACAGCATTGCCATGGTCCTGCAGAAGGATGTATCCTTGTTTTGCTTCCCCGAAATTGGGCCATACTTTGTATTTGCTGAGCGCTACCAGATCGCGGAATGCTTTCGAGCCTCTTTCATATTCGAGCACTTTCACGCCGTTGAGATAATGCTCTACATGGTTATTGGGGTAAACGATAATGCGGCCCGTATTCCAGTTACCTGGTTGTTTCACGAAACGGTCCTGCTTGGTGGCAGTGATCAGGTCGTATAAGGAAGCCAGTGTGCGGTTGCCATCACGGCCCATTTTGGCATCAGGATGAACTTTATCGTCGAGCAACTGGAATTCGAGACCGATAGCAGATCCCGGGTTGTTCTCACTGAGGGTCACAAAATATTTCACGCCGCTGTTGGCGCCGGTGGTCAATTTGAAATCGAAGGAGAGATCGAATGCGGAGAACTGTTCGAGGGTTACAATATCTCCACCATTGGTAGATTCCCTTCCAGTGGAGCTATCCACGGAGATCAATCCGTCTTTTACAGTCCATCCTTTTTCCGGGAAGCCGGGTTTGTACGCGCCTTTCCAGCCTTTGGTGCTCTTGCCGTCGAACAGCAATCGCCATCCGTTCTGCTTTTCATAATCGGACAATGTATTGGGAATGGCATTGTATACATAAATGCCTTTACCGAATGGTGTAGGTTTGAGGTTGGTAGTCTTGATCCTGATATTTTTCCAGAATATCTTTTTACCGGCCTGTGCGGGCGTCTTGATGCTATGCACCTGGAGGCCGAAGAAGCCGCTGGCATCCATGGTGTCTACCACATAAGCGGCAGGGACACCGTTCACCCATGTTTTTAGATGATGGCCGATACATTCGATCCTCACTTTATTGAACTGCCCGTTCTTGAAAGCGCTTTGCGCTGCGGGATTGAGGGAAAGGGGATACAACCAGTCCCTGCGGAATTCATCATACACGCCGCCTGTCCACCGGCGAAAAGAAGGGTCCACTTCAAACTGGTATCCATAAACGCGGCCGGTGCCGTTATTGCCCTGTGGGTTGAGATGGCTTCTGAACTGGATGCCGGAATTGGAAGTGGTATCTTCCATGAGAATATCCAGTTCCAGCACAAAATCGCCATACTCTTTTTCGGTAACCAGGAAAGTGTTGGGTGAATTGGGTATGGTTTTACCTACGATGGCGCCGTTCTCTACCGTGTATTCGGCATTGCCCGATAATCTTTTCCAGCCGTTCAAAGTTTTTCCGTCGAACAGGCTTACCCATCCGTCGGATGATTTTTGGGCCATCAGGGATGCTGTCGTTAAAGTGGTCAGAGCAACCAGGAATAATTTCTTCATGATAGTAATGATAGAATTATGATGAAAAATTATAAATAGGTTTCCATTGCTGGATGGTATGCGAATAGGCCGCTTTATTGGCGAGGTGTACGCATACGGCCGTAGTGGCCCCGGTGATCACGTTGGAAGCAGGTTTGGCTTTTTCAACGACACATTTATGAAAATCCTGCAATGCGTACCAGGTGCCGTCTTTCATGGGCTCATTGAGGATAGGTATGCCACCGTCTTTATTCCATTCGATCCTGGTAGCGCCGCTTACGCCATCAACCGTTTCGAGCTCTTTTTTGGTAGATGCTTCAGGGTAATATACTCCTTCATGCACCAGCAGGGCGACGGTGCCTTTAGTTCCTTTCAGTTTGAAAATATAGCCTTCACGGGCATTGCCGCAGGTGGCCCCGAAATTCCCGATCATATTTTCCTTATTGTACCGGAGCACTACCGATACATTGTCGAACGTTTCGCGGCCGTCTTTATAATAATCGATGCCGCCGGTGCCCAGTACTTCATCGGGATGGGTATTGAAGGCCCAGTTGATAAAATCGATCTGGTGTGAGAGGAGCTCTGCTACCAGTCCACCGGAAAACGCCTTATACATCCGCCAGTTCACCTGCCGGTCGGAATACCCGGCTGGCACGGGCCTTCTCCAGTTCCAGTTACGGTCCCAACGGCAATCAATATGCGTAATTTTACCGAGATAACCTTTTTCGATCATCTCCTTCACTTTAAAATATAGTGGCACATAGCGGTACTGATGTCCGATCTGGATAACCTGGTCATTGTATTTTTTGCCCAGTTTCACCAGGGATTCGGCCTGGGGAATATCGTAGGTCATTGTTTTTTCAAGGAAGACATGTTTGCCGGCTGTGAGCGCATCCACTGCAATGGGATAGTGCATATTGAGCGGGGTAGCGATGATCACAGCCTGGATGGTGCGATCGTCGAGCAGGCGACGGTAATCTTTATACTCTTTGATGGATGTATCGCCGGCATCCTTACGGACCTGTTCAAGCCGGAAATCCAGTATATCGCAATAGGCAGCGATCGTGAATTGATCGGGAAGATCGCGCATGATCTGCATAATGCCTCTGCCTCTGTCGCCGCAACCGATGAACCCAATTTTGATCTTTTGCTCGAAAGGGCTGCTAAGGGAGGCCATTAATTGTTGATGCAGGAGCAAACCGCCGGTGAGCACTCCTGCCTGTTGAATGAATTTCCTTCTGCTCATAATCAGATATTAAAGAACCTTACAACGTTTTCGCCGGAAAGGATAGGGTATGCCGGATCGCGTGGTCGTTATGGGTTCATAAATTTATAAAATAAACTGCTGGCAGTATCCGATATTTTACCTGCGCCATTGTGATAGATAAAATAGGCCGCCATTTCCTTATGTTTTTCCACGAATTGCATGGCATCGTGCAGGCCCATTACCATCAGGGCGTTATCATAGGCATCTGCTGTGATCGCATCCTTTGCGTACACTGTTACGCTGATCAGTTCGTTCTGCATCGAGTAACCTGTGCGGGGGTCGATCAGGTGCGAGATCTTTTTTCCGTTGCTCTCGTAGTACCGCCGGTAGCTGCCGGAGGTAGTGATGGCCCCGCTATCGAGCTGGATGATGGTTTGCATCATGGAAAGAGCAATGGGATCATCGCCGGGAGATTCAATACCGATCTTCATCTTCTCGTTGGATGGTTGTTTTCTGCCTTTCACCCGGATCTCTCCGCCCAGTTCAACAATATAATCCCTGATCCGATTTTGTTCCAGGAAGCCGGCCAGCACATCTACGCTGTATCCCTGTGCAATGCCGTTTACATCGATCTTCACGCAGGGTTTCAGTTTGATCAGCCGGTGACCCCGAAGTAGTAAATATCGTGAATCTACACATTGGCGTAAGGACTGAATGGTCAGTGAATCTGGCAATGTATTAATCTTTTTTGCACTGAAGCCCCATGCCTGCACCAATGGCTGAACTGTGACGTCGAAAATGCCCCCGGTCTGGTGGTAAGTTTCGAGCGATGCTTTGATCACCTGTACAAAATGGTCATCGACATCGATACCGGAATCGGACTGGTTGAATTGGCTGATCAGTGAATAAGGTTTGTAGATAGAGAGGGAGCTATCGATCTTGTCGAGGATGCTATCGATCTGTCGTTTGGTAACGATGCTATCGGTGGCATAGTAGGTCATTTGCCAGGTAGTGCCCTGGGCTGTGCCGGTGAGATGCCAGGCCCTGACAGCGGGTGATCTGTTGGCTGTGATGGCCGGGAGCAGGAAGGGTAGCAGGAAAAGCAAGTATCGCATGTAGACAAATATAAAGGCACTTGCGGAATAATAGGTCATTGAAATGGCAGAAAACAAAAAAGCCTCTCAGCACAAGCTGAAAGGCTTTTTCAAAGAATATGGCAGCTACCTACTCTCCCGCATTTTGGTGCAGTACCATCGGCCATGAGGGGCTTAACTTCTCTGTTCGGTATGGGAAGAGGTGAACACCCTCGGCAAAACCACCATAAGTAGTTAATATGTTGAAAGGTTGATAGGATGAAAAGGAAATCCGTTGGGAAATCATTTGTTAACCTGTCAACTTGTTAACATTTCAACATGTAATAAGGTCATATTGGGAAGTTGTAAATGCGAGAAACGTAACAAACAATTAAAATTCTTGAAATTGTTAATTAAAAAAAATTAAAGCGTACGGGTAATTAGTACTACTCGACTTTAGTGTTACCACTTTTACATCTGTAGCCTATCAACGTCATAGTCTTTGACGACCCTTAAAAGAATACTCATCTCGTGGAAGGTTTCACGCTTAGATGCTTTCAGCGTTTATCCTGGCCGGACGTAGCTACTCTGCATTGCACCTGGCGGCACAACAGATACACCAGCGGTCCGTACGACCCGGTCCTCTCGTACTAAGGTCATGTCCACTCAATATTCTAACGCCCATCACAGATAGGGACCGAACTGTCTTGCGACGTTCTGAACCCAGTTCACGTGCCACTTTAAT
>JAFIGX010000008.1 GCA_017849455.1 Pseudobacter sp. | reverse complement strand
CATCAAAAATATCTTCCGTAACCCCGTTCTGTTTCAATAACCTGAAATGATTGCGCAGGGAGCCGATCAGTGAATATTCCCGGTAAGGGAGATCGTGCTGGCCGGCAAATTTTTTGAGCACAGCCGTTACTTCCGGATAGTAGGCATGGTTCACATTCGGGAACAGATGGTGCACGATATGATAGTTGAAGGAGCCCATGAAGAACCTGGTGAACCAGTTGTCATGTGTTACATCATTGGTGGTCTTCAGCATGTGCATCATCCAGCTATGTGGCAACCTGTTCTCCTCATTGGGTATCGGAAATTCCGAATCGGTATTGGCATGAGGGCTCAGGAGTACCATCAACGAGAATATACTGGCCGTGAACATCATCACAAGAAATGCGCCGATCACTTTCAACCAGCCCACCGAGAGTACCCATTGCGGCAGCACCAGCAGGTAGAACAGGAAAAATGCTTTGAACACGAATAGCTTCACATATTCCCTGCGGGGAATATCGATCAGTTTCCAAACTGTTTTTTTCTTATTGAAAAAATCCTTGAAATCACGCACCATCAGCCAGTTCAGCAGGTATAAAGGATACAGCATCGGCAGGTAGATATGCTGATACCTGTGGAACGGGAGCGCTTTACCGGTGGGGAACACACGCGCCAGGCTGCTTTGCTCGATGTCGGTATCCCATCCACTCACGTTTGGATAATTATGATGAAAACGAACATGCCTCAAACGCCAGATATAACTATTGGCGCCCATCAGATCAAAAAAGTAAACATATATTTCATTCAGTTCCTTTTTTTTGAATATGGTGCCGTGAACGGCATCATGAATTATGTTGAGAAAGATCACTACCAGCAGTACGCCCATGAAGAAATAGCTGGCATAAAATACAATTGGGTTATGCCCCCATAACAGCAGGGAAGTGTAAGTGATAATATATAATAAGGGGAATAATAACGCCTTGAAGAGAATGCTCCTGCTGCGTTTTGGTCTCAGTTGCTCAACCAGTGTGTTCACCTCATTGCGCAACTGATGAAAAATGGTGTCATTACCATTTCTCAGGAATTGAGGTTTGGTTACTTTCTCCATAAACATGAGATTTAGAATAGAGCCTGTCTTATTTCGCTATTGTCTTCGGGCCGGGGCCGGGCTGGTTGGTTGGTCGTGTTATGGATAAAAGGGGTCGATACATTATAACCGCAGTGCGATACAATTGTTCAGCAAAATTGAAAAAAAATCCGCTAAAACCGGTCACCCGCCTACGTATAACGGTCAGGAAGCTATGTATAAATGGTAAGGCCGTTCTTAGTTTTTGGGGGCTTTTTTCAACAGATCATCGATCCGTACAAATTGATACTCTTTTTGTTGAAGGGCGCCGATCAATTTCCCCAAATGGTTGTACAGTTTATCGGTGCGGCGGGGGTCCGTACCGATATGTACCAGCAGGATAAACCCATTGAGGCCGGCCGGCCTGCTCTGCTCATATCGTAATATACTTTGAAGAATGGTGTCTGCAGAGCGGTAATTTTTCATATTAGGGGTGGTATAATCAGATGTGCTGAGCGTTCCCGGTGTAAAGTTCACCAGTTGAAGGCCGGCTTTTTTTGTCCAGGCAGCGATCGTATCGTTATACCATTCATAGGGTGGCAGGAACCATTGCGCATCATTTCGGGTGATCCCAAACGACTTCATGGCCGCATAACTTTGTTGCAGGTCTTTGGTGAATTGTTCCTTCTTCACCAGTAAGCTGTCCCTCCGCGCCCAGTCGCAATAAAGAAGGTGCTGATCGCTGTGAGATCCCAGGTAATGCCCTTGTTCTTTCAGTGTTCGTATGATGTTGCGGAACGCCGGGTTCCTGTAGAAGCGGCCGGTGAGAAAGAAAGAGGCTTTCACCGATCTTTCCTTCAGCGTTGCGGCAATTGTTTTTCCTCCATCGCCAAATTCATCACCGGTGAATACGAGGGCAAGGCGTTTCTGCGATGTGTTGCCCCGGATGATCGCGCCCTGATAGGCAGTATAGTTTTTGCTACCTGGCGGCTTACCGGCTTCCTGTGCTGCCAGCAGATAGATCAGGCTGGCCGTGCCATCCATGGTGGGCTCGTTGGTAGAGTAATCGCCGAAGTCATCATGGTATACTACCAGGTCGCTTTGAAATGCCGCATATTCATCGGGTTCGCCCAGCGATATACCGATCAGGTTCTTATAAATATTTCCATATACGGGCCCGTCTACCAGGCCGCCATCGATCGGGTATTTTTTCAGGTGTGTAAAAGAGGAATGCGGATCAGTAGGCGTATCTCCCCAGGCAGGCAGTCCATAAACCATACTGGTTCCCCAGGGATTGCAACCGAAGAGCCAATCGACATTGGCCTGTTCCAATTCATTGAAACTTTCATCGCCCGACAATTCCCGGTACCAGTAACACTGGATGGCAAATGCGACCGTGAGGTTGTTGCTGCACCAGATAAACGGCACTCCCCGGTAAAATGCATTCTGCCTGGCCTTATTCCATACTCTTTCGATCCCTTCCTTATAATATCCGGTCAACCTTTCCCTGTCGGCGCTACCGGTCTGCTTCGCCAGCTCATAGTGGCCGAGATTGATGAAAGGATACCATTGATAATGCCTGGCCGTATCCTTGCCCAGCCAGGGTGTAACTGGTTCCATCTTGCTGAAATCATTCGCCATTTCCCTGTAAGGCTTTTCCTTTTTATTCTTTGCAGGTCCATCGGTGAGCGGTTGCAGGGAGGCAGTGGCCAATTCCATATCATCGGTCCAGTTATCTTCTTCATAAAAATAAGGCGACCGCCCCGGCGCTGTTTGGCATACGCCCGGTTTCGACAGGCCCAGCTTGATTGCCGAGAAGGCTTTTTCTTTCAAGACCCTTGCATACCCCGTATCGACCGACCGGAATAACTGGTACCCCAAAGCGAAATCAGCCGCAAACTTGCCGGCTGTGGAAGCCACTCCGGTAGTGCGGTTCTTATATTTCAGCAATCCCTGTGGCTGGCCACTACAGAAATAAACAGGCCGCTCCAACCCTTTTCCATAAAAACTATCCTCTTTGGGTAACCGCATTCCGGCATGGTCGCGGTCATCGGCTACCTGGTTGAACATCCAGTCTGGCTTCGGATGCATTTTCAGCAGCCAGTCGAGCCCCCATTTCGCCTCATCCAGCACATCGGCCCGGCCGTTCTTTCCTTCGAGGCCATTGGCCTGGTATCCATCACCGAATGCAGCAGGGAAGTCGCGCCAGGCTGCCAAAAGATGCCAGGCCGCATTGGCAGAAGTGGTGGAATATTGAAGATAGTCCGTGGCATCATGCCAGCCACCGGATACATCGATATGGGTGCTGTCGGGCATGGGGCCGTACATCGTATAACCATCATGGGTATGACAGCTATCCTTCAGAAAAGGATTGAAGCCACTGCGCTGCTGACGCATATATCGCAAACAGAAATCTGCCGTTCCCTTGTATACATCCTCCCCGATCCTGATTTCGGGCGATACAGCGCCACCGGCTTTCAATACATAACGGCCCGGTTTCCGGAAGGATGAAAAATCAAGACGATAGGTTTGCGTAAAAGGCCCATACGCACCAAATGCTTTGCCGGCCGCTCCTTCGTATACTTTCTTACCATTGCTTCGGTCAACCAGTTCGAAACCGGTGAGTGGCTGCGAAGTCTTACTGCACCATACAGCCACTTTTATACCAGCCGGCGTATAACCCAACTGGTTGATGCGTATCCATGACTGAACAGGATCACCCTGCCTGGCGAAACCATGCATACAGAGAAGTATCGATGCTATTGCTACCGAACGGGCCTTTATATATGTGCTCATTTACTGCTACTGTTAGGATTGCTGTACGAAAAGATCATTGATTTCAGATTGGGCACGAACTGTCTTTCCCGCTTCAGTTCATACTCATAAATAATACTGCCCAATTCTTTGAAGTAAGGATAGCCGATCGTTTCGTATTCATATTTATCGTCATTCAGCACACCATCCTGGTTGGCATAGATCACCCCGCTGAGCATGAATTCCACTTTATTTTTGAAGTCGACTATATATGACACATCTGTAAGAAAGCCATAAGACCAGCCCGTTTTATTGAATGCCCGCATATACGATGGGAGCTTGCTCCTGCCGGCCTTCCAGATGAAAAATTTGGTATAGCTGTCGAAGTATTCACTGGTATCGTAAGAAGGGTAATCACTCTCCGACGGAAGCTCCGACATATACCTGTACAGGAACCTGTAATCGGCATTGCTCAGGCCGAATCGTTTGGAAGAAGGCGTTGCATCGGGGAACAGGGCGGCCTGGGCCACCTGCTGAAGATCTTCGAGGGGGAAATTATTATGCGTGGTGAAATCCATCGGGGCGTTGATCAGGCTGTCGTCCCGGTTATAATGCGCTTTGCCGATCAGTATCTTTTTGCTGAAGTCGAATCGGTCTTCATTGAAGGCCGGCGGCTGTGTATAGAGCACCTGCTGGTCTTTGATGAAACGTATCGGATTGGTATGCCGGTTCTGGTCTTCGTTCATGGTCACGAAACGGCGGGTGATGCGGACATCCTTATAGCCCATCTGCCAGAGTCGTTGGTTCAGGGTGTGCTGGCCAACGAATTCATACAGCCTGTTATAGGCATCATTATCGCTCACGAGGAATATTTTTTTTACATAGTGCGCCACGGAAGGAAACCCGTTCGCGGAAGTGCTGTCCCACCCTACCCTGGTCTGCTTCGCATATCCGCTATCGGTAAGCATGGTGGTATATTTATCGACCCCGTATTTTTTCAGTTTGCGTACCTTCTCCAATGCCAGCAAAGCTACCGGCAGCTTCACCATGGAAGCCGGATTGAAATAACGGTCTTTGTCTACATTGAGATAATAATTTTTGAAATGGGGCCTGTTGTTCTTATCGCGGTCGATCTGCGTATAGATGAACTGGTATTGAAAAGTATCCGGTTGATCGAGCACACTGAGCAGTAAGGGAGAAGCCTGCCGCCTGATCAGCTCTTCCAGCCAGGCATCTGTTTTGATTTGTGCGGGTACATGAATGGCCATGAAAAAAAATGCAAAGGCAGCAATGATGTTTTTCATCCTGAAAAGGTACGAACAAATAGTTATCCTATCTTGCAGCCCTTAAATGGTTGCTATCTATGAAGCTTGTCTCCTATTTTCTCGAAGGGCATGATCGCCTGGCCATTCTGATCGATGGTCTGTTGTACGATATGGAAGTATTACATCCCGACCTGCCACATAATATGAGCATGTTCCTGCAATACTGGGAAGACGCCTATCCCATGGCCCTCGGCGGAGAGATGATGGTGAGAGAAGGCAAAATATCCACCAGCAAAGGATTTGCGTATGACAGCGCTGCCATACTCGCGCCCGTTCCATTCCCCACTTCCTGCCGGGATGGATATGCGTTCCGCCAACACGTGGCAGCAGCACGCCGTAACAGGGGCGTGCCCATGATCCCTGAATTCGATCAATATCCCATATTTTATTTTACCAATCATTTCGGCATCCAGGGCCCCGGCGAGATCGCCTGTATGCCCGATCATTTCGAAAAGCTCGACTTCGAACTGGAAGTGGCCATCGTGATCTGCAAGCAGGGAAGGAATATCCGCGCGGAAGCAGCCGATGAATATATCGGCGGGCTTATGATCATGAACGATATGAGCGCACGCCGGCTCCAGGTGGAAGAAATGCTATTGAACCTCGGGCCGGCCAAAGGCAAGGATTTCTCCACGGTGATCGGCCCCTGGCTCGTTACCCCCGACGAACTGCAGTCATTCGAGGTCCCTGCCCGCGAAGGACATACGGGAAAGAACTGGAACCTCCGCATGCAATGCCGGGTGAATGGTAAACAGGTGAGCGATGGGAATGTAAAGGATATGGACTGGACCTTTGCAGAGATCATCGAACGCGCTTCTTATGGCGTTACCCTGAATGCCGGCGATGTGATCGGAAGCGGTACCGTTGGCACCGGTTGTTTTCTCGAACTCAATGGCACCGGCAAGCTCAACGACCCTCAATACCAGGAACAATGGCTGCAGGCAGGCGATGAAGTGGAAATGGAGATCGATGGCCTCGGCATCCTGCACAACACCATCGTTCGGGAAGATGACGATTTTTCCATCCTGTCACGCAAAAAGAATATATAACGCGCATCGACATACGAATTTTATTAAAGATCTATGATCATCGACCTTCAACAGTTAACTACTCCTGAACGGCAAAATTATCTGCAGCATGCCATTGCACCGAGGCCCATCTGCTTTGCCAGCACCATCGACAAGGCAGGTAATATCAACCTCAGCCCGTTCAGTTTTTTTAACCTGTTCTCTTCAAACCCGCCGGTGGTGATCTTCTCCCCGGCAAGGAGGGTGCGAAACAATACCACCAAGCACACGCTGCAGAATGTGCAGGAAGTACCGGAAGTGGTGATCAATATCGTAGACTACGACATGGTGCAGCAAACCAGCCTGGCCAGTTGCGAGTTCCCCAAAGAAGTGAATGAATTCATCAAAACCGGTTTTACTCCCGAACCTGCCACGCTCGTAAAACCACCGATGGTAAAGGAAAGCAAGGTGAAAATGGAATGCCGCGTACTTGAGATAAAAGCACTGGGCACTGAAGGCGGGGCCGGCAACCTCGTTATCTGCGAAGTGCTCCGCATGCATGTCGACGATGCCATCCTCAATGAAAAAAAATTCATCGACCAACGCAAACTGCATCATGTGGCGAGACTGGGAGGCGACTGGTACTGCAAAGTGGATGAGACCAATCTCTTCCAGGTAGAAAAGCCCAATATACAGTTAGGCATCGGCGTGGACGCACTGCCTGGGCCCATCCGCAACAGCAGGATCCTTACCGGCAATAATCTTGGCCAGCTCGGTAATGTGCACAGCATGCCCACTATCGATCCTTCCTTCCATGACGATACGCTGAAAAATATTTTCCAGTATTATTCCGTAAGCCCCGAAGAAATGGAAAAGGAACTGCACAGGTATGCACAGCAACTGCTCGATGCAGGCAAAGTGAAAGAAGCCTGGCAGGTGCTGCTGGCCAATAACTGATCCCTTACATCCACGGCCTGTTCGAACGCTCTATCTCATACAACGCATAATTACGCACCATTTGTGCAAGCCCAAGGGTGATATAGGGAATGGTGATCGTTCCACCTGCCGTATACAATACCAGTGTGGCCAGTGAATGATGCCGCTGGTAAATAGACTGATGGAGGCTGATATGTTGCAGCTTATACCATTTCACGATCTTCGACTCCCTGCCCCATACTCCCTCCTTCACCTGCAAGGCGCCGGCCGACAGGTACAACCTGAAATTCTTTCTGAAAAAAACAGCGTTGATGAATACATAGGGTACCCATAGCAGTGACCACAACAACCAAAGCCTCCACCAGAATAGCCAGCCCAGCAACAAAAGGAATGCAACAGGCAGTATTCCTACCAGCAAGGCTCTGCGGAACGGATAGGCTGGCTGAATGTAATGTACCGAATCGGCCCACCCTTCCACCGGCGCATGATAATGACGCAAAAGCTCATCGATATAGCCGGCTTTGGTGACGGGCACAATGATCCTTTGGTTTTTCCGGTGATCATGCTCACCGGCCATGGCCTGGTGAAAATCGAGACTGTACAAACCGATCTTCCGGCGTATCCAGTTGGCGCTCCAGGAAATGAACTGGATCCTGGGAAAAGCGACCAGGTGTTGCCTGGTATTGATCAAACCGGTGCTCAGCTTGTATCCCTGCGGCGATTCCGACAGGTTGAAATCGAAATAACGCAGTGCGATCCGTCCCATCGAAACGATCACAGAGAGCGCCAGCACGGCCGTTATCACCAGCGATACGGCCGATATCGACCGTTGCACCAATGAAGAAGAATCTCTTACCGTTCTCACTACCCGCTCACCGAAGGCCTCTTCCAAGTTGTTGATGAATGAAAAGGCGAAGCTCAATATGAGGATGAAGGTCTGAATATGATTGGCGGAAATGCCGATCTTGAAGATATCGGAAATGGATAGCCGAATAACGGGGATCTCTACCGGAGAGGCTTGTACCTCATGCCCCCCGGTCAGTTCCTGTTTTTCGTGAAGCAAAAAGATCCTGAGTTGTTCTGCTTTTTCCATGGACAGGGCATCGATGCTGGCTTCCGTTTTATCGGTCCCGGCCGTATCGATCTTTACCCTGACCACCTGTACAAGCTGGTGCACGAGCGCCTGCTCGATATGGACCGCCTGTATTTTCGACAACGGGATAGTGATCGTCTTCTTGCTGATGAATCCTTTCCTAATGATCAGCTCATCATTCACGATCTGAAAACGGAAATAAAAATATTCGATGAGGGAGCGCAACAGCACCAGTGCCGGGATAACGATCAACCCTATCATAAGGGCATCCCACCCTTTTCTACGCTGGTTGAATAGGAGCACCGCAAGCAGAGGCCAGACTATTTTGAAAATATTGATGATCGCTTTGTAGAAAATGATCAGCAAACCGGCCCGGGCCGGCCGCTGTGGAATGCTCCAGTTATTGTTCATAAACTGATTCATCGGCGATTTTTTTGGTGATCCATTCCTTCAGTGCATGGGCGCCGGCTTCCTGTAAGCCACGAACGTGCAGGTCTGTGGCCGATGGGCCGGCCGTGTACAGGATCAGGGTAGCGATGCCGAACCTGCGTTCCAGCGGACCGGCCGTGACCGTACAGTGCAGTACCCGGTTGAAAGGACAGGTATGCACCTGCCGAATGATCCAGCCCGACCGGTAAATAATATCCCTCTCACGCACCGCATAGGCCCTGAACCGGAAAAGCTGCTCCTGCAAGAAGAACCAGGTGACTGTGAGGAGGAGCCATCCGCCCGCCAACCACCCCAGCCAGCAGGGTTGACGCAGGGAAGGAATAAAGATCGCCAGCAGCAGGATCACCACCAGTAAGAAAAGCACCGAAAGCGCCCATTCCCATCGCAACACTTTCAGGTAAGAACGGTCGATCGGCCTTAACTCCGCGTCTTCGGCCCGTGGTAACTGATCGACCGGTACTGTATTATTGAGGAATTCCATATCCTAAAACTACTACATGATTGAATACCGTTGTTTGTGGTGCCATACAACCGGTTATTACAGAACGTATTTTACCTTTTCGTTCTGGCAAATATGCTATTTTTGCAGCCGTTTTGATCATATTAATCATTATTCATGCAATTATCGGAACAAGAGATCATCAGGAGAGAGAAAATGGCGGCATTGCAGCAATTGGGCATCGATCCCTATCCTGCCCCATTGTATCCCGTCAATAATTACGCCGCCAATATCAAGGAACATTATAAAGGAGAAGAGAACAAGGCTGATTTTGCGGAAGTATGCCTCGCCGGAAGGATTATGAGCATCCGTGATATGGGGAAGGCCAGCTTCTCCGTACTGCAGGACAGCACCGGAAAGATACAGTTGTACATCAAGCGTGATGAGATCTGTCCCGGGGACGATAAAACGCTTTACGATAAAGTCTGGAAACATCTTACAGATATCGGTGACATCATCGGGGTGAAAGGGTTCGTGTTCACTACCAAAACAGGAGAGACCTCTGTTCATGTTCTCGAACTGAGCTTTCTTACCAAGGCCCTGAAGCCCTTGCCGATCGTGAAGGAGAAAGAGGGCGAGACCTTCGATGCAGTGACCGACCCGGAATTCCGCTACCGCCAGCGTTATGCCGACCTCATCGTGAACCCGCAGGTGAAAGATACTTTCCAGAAACGCAGCAAGCTTATCAATACCATCCGTGATTTCCTCAATAGCCAGGGCGCCCTGGAAGTGGATACGCCGGTATTGCAATCCATTCCCGGCGGTGCGGCGGCCAGGCCGTTCATTACGCACCACAATGCGCTGGACGTTCCGTTCTATCTGCGTATTGCCAATGAGCTTTACCTGAAAAGGCTGATCGTGGGCGGGTTCGACTGGGTATATGAATTCAGCCGCAACTTCCGCAATGAAGGGATGGACCGCACCCATAACCCCGAGTTCACCGTGCTGGAATGGTACACCGCCTATAAGGACTACTTCTGGATGATGGAGGTAACGGAACAGTTGATGGAAAAGATCGCGCTGGCCCTTCATGGCGCCACCAAGGTGATGGTAGGTGACAAGGAGATCGGCTTCAAAGCCCCTTTCAAGCGCATAAGCATCTACGATGCCATCAAAGAATATGCAGGCGTCGATGTCAGCAATATGGATGAGGCGCAGTTGAGGGATGCCTGCAAAAAACTGGGCATCCATACAGAGGCCAGCATGGGCAAGGGGAAACTGGTAGATGAGCTGTTCAGTGAAACTTGTGAGGGTCAATTCATACAGCCCACCTTTATCATCGATTACCCTGTCGAAATGAGCCCGCTCACGAAAAAGCATCGCAGTAAACCCGGACTGGTAGAGCGTTTCGAGCTGATGGTGAACGGTAAGGAGATCGCCAATGCCTACAGTGAGCTGAATGACCCCATCGATCAGCGGGAAAGGTTCGAAGAACAGGCAAAGCTTATGGAAAGAGGGGACGATGAGGCCATGTACATCGATTATGATTTTCTCCGGGCGCTTGAATATGGCATGCCGCCAACGTCAGGTATCGGCATCGGCATCGACCGCCTTTGCATGTTGATGACCAACCAGCCGAGCATCCAGGACGTATTGTTATTCCCGCAAATGCGACCTGAAAAGACAAATGAATAAATACAAAAGCCGCAGCCCATCAGACTGCGGCTTTTTAATATGCACATCTTTATCACAAATGCAGGCAGGACGCTGGTTTCCGCATTTATTCAGTAACTTACTGTAATTAAACCTGCTTGCTTATGAACAATGCAACCATTTCCAGGGTAGGCATTATCCTATTCGCCCTCGTTTTCGCCTTCTTCGGGGTCAATCATTTCCGGAATGCAGATGCTATGAGCGGTTTCGTGCCTGCGTATATGCCTGGCAGTGGTAAGTTCTGGGTTTACTTCACCGGCGCCTGCATGATCGCGGCAGCACTTTGTTTCCTCGCCGGTAAATATGTGAAGATAGCCGGGCTGTTGCTCTCGCTCATGCTCCTGGTTTTTGTATTCATGCTCCATCTCCCTTCCGTGCTCGACGGCAATGATGCTGCTCTGCCCAGTTTGCTCAAAGACCTGGCCCTGGCCGGCGCTTCCCTCATGATCGCCGGGAGCAGTAAATAAGAAAGGCTGTAACAAGAATAATTACCTCGCTTACTGCTTTAGCAAATAAAGTATTATCCTGCAGGTTCCCAATGTATAGTACAGAGTTACAACTCCATTCATCCTAAAAAATGGAGAATTTGTTACTAAAAATAATTGAATTTATTATGAAACAAAATTGAATCTTGAATCAATTTAGATTCATTTTAATTATTTTTTACTTCATTTCGCTTTCTTATATTTGCTGTCATGAAATTGAAATTCTTCAATCCCAACAATTTAGACAAAAATTTAAAGGCTACTGTCCATAAGACCGGGAAGCTCGGTTTTACAATTGATGCTGCGAAAAGGATGCAGCTATCGGTTGAAAAGACTGCTGCCATTGGCTTTAATGCGGATGACGAAACCGATAAAAGCCTTTATGTAATCATATATCCCGACAAGCATGAAGGGACCTTTAAGATAAGTAAGGCTGGTAAGTACTATTATATCAATACAAAGGCCCTTTTTGATAGCCTTAGGATCGATTATGCCAGGGATTATGTGGCGTTTGACATTTCTGAAGAGATTATTGATAATCAAAAGTTATTCAAGTTTAAACGAAAGGAAAAGATAAATAGAAGCAATGATGCTGTTTAAAACATTTGTAGATGGAAAGTGAAATTATTATATATCAAACTGAAGAGGGTGATACGAGGATTGAAGTAAGGCTGGAAAATGAAACGGTATGGCTCACCCAAGCGCAGCTGGGAATTCTTTACCAAGCCAGTAAGCAAAATATTAGCTACCACATCAAAAACATTTTTAAGGAAAGAGAATTGGATGAAAATTCAGTTGTCAAAGAATATTTGACAACTGCCGCTGATGAAAAAGCTTATAAAACAAAGTATTATAATCTCGATGTAATTATCTCGGTTGGCTATAGGGTCAATAGCCACAGAGGTACTCAATTTAGAATATGGGCTACTCAAAGATTGAAGGAATACCTTGTCAAGGGGTTTACTCTCGATGATGAAAGACTAAAATCCGGTAATCAGCCAAACTACTTTCAGGAATTACTTGATAGGATAAGAGACATCAGGTCTTCTGAAAAAGTATTTTATCAAAGAGTGAAAGATATTTATGTAACAAGTATTGACTATGACCCCAATTCGAGGACAACTGTAGAGTTTTTTGCGACTGTTCAGAACAAGCTGCATTGGGCGATCCATAAGCATACTGCTGCAGAATTGATCTACAACAGAGCCGATGCGAATAAAGTCAACATGGGCCTGACTGCCTGGAAATCGGATAAAATAAGGAAAGGAGATGTTACAATTGCCAAGAACTACCTGTCAGAAATGGAACTAAAAGAACTTAATCTATTAGTTGAACAATACCTGGCTTTTGCCGAAGCGCAGGCTCTTGCCCGGAGACCGATGTATATGGCTGATTGGTCGAATAAGCTCAATGATATTCTCACAATCAATCAAAGAGAAATCTTATTAGACGCCGGCCGGATCAGCAAGAAGATTGCAGATGAGCTGGCCGAAAAAGAATTTGAAAAATATTCTGCCAAACAAAGGGAAATAGAAGCTTCTGAAAGTCTGAAAGAATTGGAAAACGATTTAAAAGAAATTAACAACAATAAGCGAAAAAAGACAAAATAATCCTTACAGAAAAAGGTCTGTCATTAACTTTTGATCGGGGTTCACCGCATATTGCGTGAAATCTGTTATGCCCTGTTTTCGCAATACCGCTTCATCGATAAAGAAATTGCCGGTACATTCATAAGAAGGTTGTTGCAGGATCCAGCAGGCAGCATCTGCCACGATCTCAGGTGTGCGGCTTCGCTGCATCAGAAAATCACCTCCCAGCAGGTTTTGTACGGCTGCCGTGGCAATGGTGGTCTGGGGCCAGAGCGCATTGGCCGCGATCCGGTGTGGACGAAGCTCTTCCGCCAGTCCCAATACCACCATACTCATTCCGTATTTGCTCATGGTGTAGGCCAGGTGTTTGGCAAACCAGTTGGGTTCCATATTCAAAGGAGGGGAAAGATTGAGGATATGCGGGTTATGGGCTTTTTTCAGCCAGGGGATACAGGCCTGGCTCATGAAGAAGGCCCCGCGGACGTTGATGCCATGCATCAGGTCCCACCGTTTTGGCTCGGTCTGTTCTGTGGGCGACAGGTTGATGGCACTGGCATTATTGACGAGGATATCGATCCCTCCGAAGGTCTCGACGGTCAGTTGCACGATATGGCGGATGCTTTCCTCAAAGCGGACATCTCCCTGCACCGGCAGCACTTTTCCAGGGCCGGCCTTGGCGATCTCTTCGGCCGCGGTATAGATCGTTCCATCCAGTTTTGGATGAGGTTCAGCAGTTTTTCCTACGATCACAATATTGGCGCCTTCCCTGGCCAGCCTTAAAGCAATGGCTTTCCCGATACCCCGGCTTCCCCCGGTGATCAGTACAGTCTTATTCTCGAACAACATATTAAAGACAATTTAAAGATGTACGACTTTTTGATACAACTATAAATATATGGGGTTTATTATAGCCAAACTCAAATTAAGTAGTTGTACCAAAAATCACTTCGGTATTTTTACTATCGGGCAGGTAATTCGTGAATTCTTAAAATAAAGCAAATATGCTCTTGTATCCCGGGCCACTATCTTATATGTTTGTATTGTTGATTGAATGATCCAAGGACACAATATCCAACCGAAAAACCAGGTCCAATACTTAAGAAAAACCAAATCCCAGGTCCTAATATCCGATTAACCAGTTCCAGGGTCCCAATCATTCAATAACAACAAGAAATCCAATAGCCCGCTTGATCCAAGTATCCTAAGAAACGACTTTAAAATTTGTACCTATTGATGACCCTGTTCTGTTGGTAAGGTTTCGTACAAAGTTCTTGAACAGTCCCGAAGTTACTTCAGGACTGTTTTTTTTTGGAGCAAAGCATGGAAAGGTTGGACGTCTCGGGAAGTTTTTGCCACGAAGGCGCTAAGGCACTAAGGATATTACAAGATACAGGTCAGAAAAGGAGAGCGCCCCGAAAGCTTTCGGGGCGCTCTCCTTTTAACCTATAAACCTGACAACAATTCCAGCCTGTAGCTGATCCTTTCTAAAATAACCTGGTGCCAACAACCTTATGGCTTTCCAGTTTATCGAGTTGCGACTGGTACTGCAATTGCACCAGTTGTAATTTTGCATCTTCCACATTTGTTTGCGTGCTCAGCAGTTCCACGTTCGTGATCAAACCTTCCTTGAACCGCACTTGCGCCAGTTTGTAGGCTTTTTCCGCCTGCTGCACCAGTACACTGGTATTGCCGATCTTTTCCTGCAGGTTCTTATAATCCTGCTGCACGGTGGCAAGATCTTTTTGGATGTTGGCCCCCAGTGTTTGCATCGAGAGCTTCGTAGTCTCGATCTCCACCCTCGTGAGCTTTTGCCGGAGCCTGGGCCGGTCGGTAGACAGGATCGGGATCGAGAGCCCTACACCAACCAGGCCATTGAGCCTGAAATTATCGATATCGGGCTGGATGCCGTTGCGATAGCCGCCACTGGCATTTCCACTCAGCGTGGGTCTGGAGTTCACAGTGGCCGACTTCAGATCATATTGATAGAGGTCCAGTTTTTTCTGGATCACTTTGGCATCGGGATTATTGCTTTGCCAGTCGCCCGTATCGAGCAATAAGGTCAATCCATCATAGGTATCACTGGCCGGGATCTTACCATGGGCATCTGTGCCTGTGAGCCATTGCATGAGCACATACTGTTTTTCGAGCTGGCTCTGGAGGTCGGTGAGGCGGTTGGTGGAATTGGCCGTGCGCACCTGCGTGGTGAGCAGGTCATATTCCAGGGCATCCCCATTCCTGATCCTTGCCTGGATCAGGCGTTCATTCTCTTTCAGGGAGCTGATCTGGTCTTGTTGCACCTGGACCGCTTTCTGCGTGAACTGGATATTATAATAGATCTGTGCTACCTGGTAGGCAATGGCATTCCTGCTATTGTCGAGGTTCTCCAGGTTCAGCGCATGTTCGGCCTGGTTCCTGTCGAGCTGCAACTTTGTTTTACCGAAATCATAGATCAGTTGGTTCACATTGATAGCGGCATTGTAATTACTGTAGGGAGAGAACTGGATGATGCTCTTGCCTGCGGGCGTTTCAAATTCAGCCTTGGGAACAGGGGCCGATAACTGGTAGCTCAGATTTCCGTTCACGGATGGCAGGTAGCCTGCCCTGATGATCTCTCCTCTCACCGCATCCGATTTGAGTTGTGCTTCCAATTCTTTGATACGGGGATAGTTGGTCACTGCCTGTTGTATAAGGCCCTTCAACCCTTCATCCTTCACCGGCGATTCCTGCGCCATCCCCTGTTGTACGAACAGGAACAGCAGCAGTCCGCTGATCAATTTATTCATACTATTATATTTGATACGTTTCATGTTGATCTCTTTTTTTCTGTTTGGTTGATCGAGATTAGTGTGCGGCCTCCATCGCTTCTTTGGCTGCTTTCTGATCAACGACCACTGTTGTTTTTTTCTTCGGGTTCCTGAGGAATACTACCAGAGGTATCACCAGCAGGAAGAAAATGCCGATCAGCCGGAAGGTATCGAGGTAGGCGAGATAATAAGCCTGCCGGTCGACCGTATTATCGATGATCTGGTAAGCCTTGGTCGTGGCAGTGGCCACATCGCCTGTTTTGGCGATCATCGTTTGTGCGATGGAGTTCACTCTTTCCGTAAAGGCTGCCGCCCCGTCAACGGTGTTGCTCACCAGGTCTGCGCGATGCTGTGCATGACGTTGGCTGATGAAATTATTGGCCAATGCAATACCGAATGCGCCGCCGATCTGGCGGACCATATTGTTGAGCGCAATCCCTGAAGCATATTCTTTGGGCTGAAGGCCCGCCACGGCCTGGTTGATCAATGGCAACTGCGACATCGAGATGCCGAATGCACGAATGAGCAGCGGCAGGAAAAATGCCCACCGGCCTATATCCGGGCTCACTCCGGCACTTAGCCAGGAATAAGCAGCGAAAAGAATAAATCCGACAACGATGAACGGAATGGGTGAAACGCCCCTGCTCATCATCTTACCCATGATAGGGAACAGCACTACCCCGGCCAGTGTTGGCGGCAGCAGCGACAGACCTGTTTCCAGCGCGGTGAACCCCAGTACACGCTGTGCCAGTACGGGATATACGAATACCGAAGTGAAGAGGCCGAACCCTGCCACAAAAGTGAAGATGATGGTGAATGCATAACTCCGGTGTCGCATTACACGAAGGTTCACCACCGGGTTGATGGTCTTCAATTCATAGAAGATGAAGCCGCCTACCCCTATGAGGGCGAGTACCGAACAAATGCGGATGGCATTGCTGGAAAACCAATCTTCCGATTCACCTCTTTCCAGTACGAACTGTAAACAACCGATGCCGACCATCAGCAAAGCGATACCGATATAGTCGATCTGCATCTGTGATTTCTTCTTCCCTTCACCATCTTTTTTGTCGATGAATGTATAAGCGAGCACCGTGGCAATGATCCCGATCGGAAGGTTCACGAGGAACATCCAGGGCCATGAAAAATGTTCTATCAGGTAGCCGCCAACGGTAGGTCCGAGCGTTGGCCCCAGCACGATGCCCATCCCGAACAGTCCGGAGGCCATGGGCCTGTCTTCCGGTTTGAAGGCATCGAACAGGATGGCTTGTGAAGTGGAGAGCAGTGCGCCGCCACCCACACCCTGTACGAAGCGCCAAACGATCAGTTCCACCAGCCCGGTCGACTGTGCACACATATAGGAGGCCGCAGTGAAAATGATCATGGAAACGATATAGTAATTCTTTCGCCCGAAATATTCTGCGAGGAAGCCGGTCATGGGAATGATGATCACATTCGCGATGGCATAGGAAGTGATCACCCAGCTTACGTCTTCGATGTTCACACCCAGACTACCGGCCATTTCACTCAGGCCAACGTTCACGATGGAAGTGTCGATCAGTTCCATGATGGCCGCCGACACGGTCGTAAGCACGATGATAAACCGGGCAAATCCTGTTGGACTGGACATACAATAATATTAAGATGGAGCAGGCCTGCCCACACTAGCGTGAGCTGAAACAATCGTTGTGAGCAAGCCTGTTTATTGATTAATTCAATGGGATACTAACGTATACGCTGAGACCGGCACGAAGCATTTCCCGGTATTGGGCCATATCATCGATGGCGATCTTCACTGGTACACGCTGTGTAACCTTCACGAAATTCCCGCTGGAATTATCCGGGGGAAGCAGGGCGAAACGAGCCCCGGTAGCGTCACTCAGGCTTTCCACCTGACCTTTGATCTTCACATTGGGATAGGCGTCCATTTCGATATCCACCGGCATACCGGGGTGCAATCTTTTTATCTGGTTCTCTTTGAAATTGGCCACTACCCAATAAGTAGTATCATTCACGATGGTGAACAGAGGAGCGCCTGCCTGCACGTACTGGCCTTCAGCAACATTCTTTTTACCGATCTTACCTGCCTGCGGTGCATAGATCTTCGTATAGGAGAGTTTCAGTTTCTGCTGATCGATCAATGCTTTCTTCACATCGATATTGGCGGCAGCCTTGTTCACGGCAGCCTGCAAAATGCTGATGCGGCTTTCAGCGCCGGCCAGGTCATTGCGGCTGTTGGCAAGCTCTCTCACCAGGGTTTCGTGATCGTACTTGCTATCTTCCAGTTGCTTTTGCGTGATGGCGGCTTCGGCATAGAGGTTCTGGTTGCGGTTCAAATCTTTCGATGCCTTTTCCAGCTTCACCTCATTGATGGAGATATTGCCTTTGTTCACGCGAAGGGAGATCAGTGCATTGTTCAAAGATGCTTTTGCATTGGCAAGGTCCGCGATGGCTGCCTGGTAATCGGCCTCCATCTGCACCAGTTGTGTTTGAAGCTCCGCATCATCCAGTTCCACCACGAGCTGGCCTGCTTTCACGGAATCATAATCTTTCACCGCAATGGTCTTCACATAACCTGCCACACGGGGCAGCACCGGCACCAGTTGAGTCTCCACCTGCGCGTTGTCTGTGCTTTCATGATGCAGGGCGTAGTTGATCTTCGAATACCCATAGATCCCGCCGGCGATCAGTATAGCGGATATGATAATGAGCCGTACCGGTGATTTCTTTTTCTTTTCGGGTGTGTTTGGTTGTTCCATACGTTACTAACTTTTAGTATGATCTATTCGGCAGCAAGGTGGCTGCGCAATAATTGCCGGAAGTGAATTTTGAGCCGTTCAGTCACTTTCCGGCGGTAATCTTCTTCATTGTCGGAATCGATCCTGAGGAGAATACAATACATATTCCTGGAATTGATGACCTGGTTGATGGTGCCGATCAGGGTGGCCATGGTCATTTCAGGGTCAACTTTCCGGAACACTTTCTTACGCTGGCCTTCGGCGAGGATACCTTTCACCCGCTCGAAATTCCTCATCTTGAAATTGGTGATCAGCTCTTTTATTTCCGATGAACGGCCTGTATTGTATTCCTGGCTCACGATCGTGTGAAAACGTCGTTTAAGGATGAATTTATCTACATAGAAATCGGCCAACTGCAGGATCTTGTCCATGGGCGAGATCGATTCATTCTTGCTGAGGTCTTCCAGCAATTCGATATTGAGATTGAAGTTGTATTCGATCAGCGCTTTCAGCAATCTCTCCTTGGAACCGAAATAATAGGAGATCATGGCGAGATTCACCTCAGCCAGTTGGGCAATATCACGCACCGAAGTGCCATCAAATCCTTTCTCGGCAAACAATTGCTCGGCAGCTATCAGGAGCTGTACCCGTTTATCTGTTTTTTCGGCCAGTGCCATAGGTTCGATGATTTGATTTCCGGCACAAAATTAAACAACCGTTTAAATTAAACAAACGTTTAATTGATTTTTTCGTTAATCGGTCGTTAACCAGGGCAGGGAGAAAGAGCGGGAGTATACATTAGTGCTACACATAACAAGGACCGGGTAGAAACCCGGTCCGTCACTTGCCAGGTGATCGATTGTATGATCACCTATAAACGGCTATTATGAAAGAGGTATTGATCAGTTATTGTTTCCGCCTGAACGGAGGTCATCGTTATTGACGCCCCGCTTGCGGGAAACATTTTCGGTGAGCTTGCCAAAGTTCCAGCGCAGGCTAAGGTTGATGCCCCGTGAAGGAGCGAAGATCTTGTAGACGGTATTGAAATTGGCATCCTTCGAATAGTTCTTCCAGATCTGATCTTTCGCCAGGAAATTATTGAGGGCTACCGAGAGCGTGAATTTTTCCTTGAAGAACTTGTAATTGGCGCCCATTCCATACCAGGAGCCATTGGAGCCCCGGCCCTGAATGCGCACGGACGGCCAGAGAAAATACCCATTGGCAAATACAGTCCATTTCTTGTCGATATCGTAGTTGGAGTTGAAAGACATCCAGCCGCCGAAGCCCTGGTTCTTTTGTGCAGCGTTGAGCCGGTTCTTCAGAAAGTCATAGCGAAGCCCGAGATTGGTATTTATACGCCACTTGCTATTGATGGGGACGGTCAGGTTGCCGCTCAACCCTGTTGAGGCATAGCTTCCGATATTGTCCAGCGTATTTGATATGATACCGGTATTGTTATTGAACAGAAAATAACGGGCGATCTGGGTATTGCTGAAAGATTCCGAAAGGCGTACATTGATATTTGTTTTGCCTTTGACCACAGTATAGGCCAGTTCGAACACGTGCGACAACTCCGGTACCAGGCCGGGATTGCCGTAACTGATATTCAGAGAATCTGTATTGAAGACAAAGGGATTCAGGTCCCATATATAAGGACGGTTGATCCGCCTGGTATACGATAACGATAGTGTATTAACGGTATTCCATTTGAGCGATGTGTAGACACTCGGTATCCAGGTATAATAATCCTGCCGCACTTCCGTGTGGGATTTGATGAAATTCCCTTCCACCACCGTTCTTTCTACGCGATTGCCCAACCGAAAACTGAATTTCTTCCAATTGAAGCGATAGGTCAGATACAGGCTGTATACATTTTGGCTGTAATTGAATTTATCGGAATTACTGCTGTCGATCCGGAATTTTTCATCAGCGCCGTAGCGCAGCTGGCTTTCATAATTGGCGTCTGCCTGGCGGAGGATCACCTTACCTCCGATCTCCAGCCTGGTATACTTCGTGAGCGGTTGTACATAGTCGGTCTGCCAGGTGGTTTGTCGCATGGTGTTATTATTCTGATTGATGGAATAACGGGTGAAGGTTGGATAATACTGATCGCTCCATTGTGTATAATTATCCTTGCTGGGCTCATGATAAAACTTGAAGGCCAGTTCCTGTTCCGGCTTACGGAATTTTCTGATATAATCCACGCCGATGTTGAAAGAAGGAAAAATGCCTTTACCCCTTTCGTCGAATACGTTGAACAAGGTGTCCCTTTTATCTGCCGAGATGACCCCAAAATCCCGGTAGTTGGTATTTCTTCCTGCCCAGTCGGACAAATTACCGGAAACGCTCAGGGTATTCAGGCTATCGATATCCAAACTCAATTCCATATTGAGGTACTGATAATGATTACCGATCTTCCGTTCCCCGTTCGAGTATCGTTTGGAAAAAACTACCGGTACCAGCGATTCGGTTTCGGATTCAAGCCTCATTTTGTAACTATCCGTCACATTGTAACCATAGGAAGCGCTCAAGCCAAATTTTCCATATTTGAAACTGAGGTTGCCATTGATCGAGTTGCGGAAATTGGTGAAGTTCCTCGAAATACCAAGGCTTCCATTGTATCCCATCACTTTCTTTTTAGTGATGATATTGATGATCCCACCCACCCCTTCCGCATCGTATTTCGAGGAAGGGCTGGTGATCACTTCCACTTTTTTGATCAGGTTGGCAGGAAAAGATTGCAAGGCTTCTTTGAGGTTCTTCGTGAACATGGCCGTTTCCTTGCCATTCAACAACACTTTGAAATTGGTTTGACCGTTGAGTTGTACGTTCCCTTCCCCATCGACCGAAAGAAAGGGTGTCTTGCGCAATACATCGATGGCCGTTTCTCCTTGCGTGGAAGGGTCCGATTCAGCATTGTAGATCAGCTTGTCTTCCGATTGCTCGATAAGCGGCCTTCTCGCTGAAACGGTCACCGCCGCCAGGTCCTGTGCAACCGTTGAAAGAGTTAGGGCAGGCAGCTCGAGAGCAGTACTGTCGTTTGTAATGAAAAAAGGAGATGTGGCTTTCTCCGCATAGCCCGAATTGGAAGCATATACCACATATTGGCCTGTGTCCACTTTCAAAAACTCATAACGGCCTTTACTATCCGAAAATATATTCTGCAACGGCCTGGTGTGGTCGGCAACCTTGTACAGCCCTACGGTGGCAAAAGGTAATGGTTTGGCCTGGGTGCTGTCGAGAACGGAGCCTTTTATACTGGCCCGTTTTTTCTGTGCAGACGCCGGCATTGACAGAAATAAACCAAGGAGGAAGGACAAGGAAATCCCGTACAAAGCGGGCTTTGTAAAATTCATGGCTATACTTTGATCTGTTAGTGAATGTTATGAATAAGGACGCTATACTTTCCCTTCTGTTGCATACACTTTCTCAAAATCATGTACAAATAACGTCAGTCACCGGACATGATAAAATTTGTTACACGATCGATCATACTTACTTGATGTTCCGTTCCGTTTCCCACTTATTTGAAATCGACCGTACAGGCGGTACAATTCAGTTTGAAGGCTGTATGTTTGTCTTTTAAATTTCCTACTGTGCCGGTAAAGCGACGGGGCGCAAGTTCCCCGAGGGCAACACCTTTCGACTTTTCCTTATCGTACCGGAGCCTTTCCTGTTCCTGCAAGTATTTCATCGCCCGCATTTTCTCCTTCTCTGGCCCACTCAGTGAATCGACCGGTTCTTTCTCCGCGGCGGGACTGGCAACAACCTCTTTTGTGAAAGGAGCAAATACAGTGGTATAATAGCCGGTAAAATCCACATGATAATTGGTGAGCTTTTTTACCGGTAACCGAAGGTCGGCATACTTGTTATTGATACTGATCTGCTTTACATCGGGGCTGATGGAGCGGAACCTGATATTCGCATTTTGGCCCTCGAAGTCCACATCGCCGTTGACTTCTTCGATCCTGAGACTGCCATAGGTTTTACGCGCATCCAGCTTCCCGATAGTTTCGATACTGATCTCATCCGACTGGCTTCGCATATAGCAATAGTTACCTCCTTCATAATCTATCGTGGAACCTTTACTTTCCAGGTCGAGATCATCTATATTACCTGCTGTGAACGAGCCATTCTGAAAATCGATGACAGCTTTCTTGATATTGCCCAGATTGGCATTGCAGAACTTGCCGGTTAGCCGCAGTAAACGGAAATTCTCAGCTTCCAGATTTCCATTCGACACTTCCAGCTCTGCGTCCCCAACATCCATTCCGATGATTACATCCCCGTATTTATTGATGATCTTCAACTGGGATCCCATAGGTACCCATATCGTAAGTATCCTGTTGCTTGCGTGTACCATTTTCAATGCAGCTTTTTTGCTATCCGCTTTTTCAGCGAGCTGAACTGATTTTGGATCAGGTTGCAACTGCGATGACTTTCCTACTTTCTTGTCCTTGCTTAGTTCCACCTTGTCCGTGAAAAGGTTCCGGGGTCTATGGGCCGGGCTCGGTTCCTGGGAGGGGCGTGGATCGTGGAATGACCGTTGATCAAATTTCAAATTGTCCAATTTCAATTTTCCCTCGAACGGCTTTTCGATCCATACCGGTTTTTTTTCAGTGCTGATGTCTACCCGGCTATTGAACGCTCTCATCGTAAGGCCCCAATAGGCGAGCCATTCATCCGAGTTGAGGGAGCGAAGGGAGCTATCGGCATTGAACTGCAGTACCATTTTAACCTTCGACTGGTTCCAACCCTTTACCTGGATGATCGGTAGTGATCCCGTGATCTGGATCGTAGGGGTCGACATGATGGTCACCTCTTTCTGGATCTCTTTCGAAATGATCTTCTGTGCATATCCATCTATGTTACCAAATAGACAGGGAGCAATGAATATCCAATACAAATACTTTTCTTTCCTGGCTATATGCATATCATTCATTTTACATTTTTAAGAAAGATGGTTGTGTCTTCCCGGATGATTGATGCCGCCTGGTACGGGCATTCATTTTACTGATCTCGTTCTGCCACTGTTTCAGGAAGGATAGCTTTTTCTGGTATACCTGGATCAGTTGTTCCACCAGGCGATCGTTCACCCCATAATCCGCCGCATCCTGCTGAATGGCTTTCTCCTCCTGCTGGAGATCCTGCCATTGTTTCCTGAGTTCCTTGAAATAATCTGCATCTTCTGCATAGATCGGCATGTTCTCCAGTCTTCTCACCTGGCGTCCGATCATGCCATCGAAATTATTGGCCAGGGCCTGAAGGGGCGATAACGCTTCTTTCTCTGCCGGCGCTCCTTTTGATTTGGACCTGGTAACGGTACGCTCCTTCGTTACGCTGGTCACCGGAGCTCGCAATACTTCAATGGCAGGCTTTTGCACTTCGGTCTTTTGGGTATCAGGCAGCGGCTTTGCCGGTACTTTTTCACTTTCGATTACGGAGGGCGAATGCTTTGCCAGTCCTTCACCGGAAGGAGCAGTCCTTAACCACCAGAAAGCGCCGGCCGATAACAGTACCACAATGGCAGCAGCGGCCACCCAGCGGAACCGGGCAATGGCCGGTCTTTTCTCTTCACGGTGCAGACCCCGCTGTACTCCCTGCCACACCTTCAGGTCGGGTGGTGGCTCGGTATCGATTTGGTCCCGGTGGCCGGATAAATATTTTTTCAGTTCATCCATGATATTCCCATTGTTTGAGTAATCGTTCTTTCAGCAATTGCCTGGCGCGGTGGTACTGGCTTTTGGAGGTCGATACTGAAATGGCCAGGGCTTCGGCGATCTGCTGGTGCGAATAATCTTCCAGCACATACAGGTTAAAAATTTCCCGGCAACCTACCGGCAGGCTTTTGATGGATTCATGTATTTGCTCGAATCCGATACTTTGCAGCCAATCGATCCCTTCCTCTTCAAGATGGCCTGTAGTATTTTCATCCAGCACCTGCCACGACACGGCCTTCTTTACATGCCTGATACATTGATTCACCACGATGGTCCGCAGCCAGGGCTCGAACAATTGTTGCTGTTTCAACTGGTGCAGGCTGCCGAAAGCCTTGATGAACGATTCCTGTAAAAGATCTTCTGCGTCATTGCGGCTGCCTGTCATCCGTACACAGATACTGAACATCTTTTGGGCAAATTGCTGGTATAGCATGGCCCGGGCACTCTCATCGCCCCGGCTTGCTTTTCCCACAATAACCGTTAGTATGTGTACTGCCTGTTCCAAGTGCCTTACCTATAAGAGAAGCTAACATTAAAAAGGTTGGAATCAATGGACAAAAATATCCCGTAAATTTGCAGGAACCTATAGTACTATGAGTGAAACAATCACCCCAACGCTGACAGCCAAGGATTTCTCAACGGACCAGGAGGTCCGCTGGTGCCCGGGTTGTGGCGATTATTCGATACTGGCGCAGGTGCAGAAGATCATGCCTGGACTGGGTATTCCCAAAGAAAATATCGTGATCATTTCCGGGATCGGCTGTAGCAGCCGTTTCCCTTATTATATGAATACTTATGGTATGCATTCGATCCACGGAAGGGCTACGGCCATTGCCAGTGGACTGAAAGCGGCCCGCCCCGAGCTCAGTGTGTGGATCGTAACAGGTGATGGGGATGGCTTGAGCATCGGCGGCAACCATACCATTCACCTGATTCGCCGCAATTTCGATGTGAACATCATGCTGTTCAACAACCAGATCTACGGGCTCACCAAGGGACAATACTCTCCAACTTCTGAAGAGAACAAGATCACCAAGTCAACCCCTTTCGGCAGCATCGACCATCCATTCAATCCCCTGGCATTGGCCATGGGCGCCGATGCCACCTTTATTGCCCGCAGCATGGACCGTGATCCCAAACACCTGCAGGAATCACTGGTCCGCAGCCATAAACACAAGGGGGCATCTTTCCTCGAGATCTACCAGAACTGCAATATCTTCAATGATGGCGCTTTCGAGCCATTCACGGAAAAGGCCACCAAGCCAGATAATACCCTGTTCCTGGAGCAGGGCAAGCCGCTGATCTTCGGCGCGCAACAAAACAAAGGGATCAAACTGGATGGGTTCAGGCCGGTGGTCGTGGAACTGGGCAATGGCTTCAGTGCCGATGATTGCTGGGTACATGATGAGCGCGATTTTTACAAAGCCCAGATCCTGGTGCGTATGTTCGATGATCCGAGGATCGAAGGTCATTTGCCCAGGCCATTCGGTGTATTTTATGAAACGGACAGGCCCTGTTATGAAGAAATGATGGAGCTCCAGATAGAAGAAGTGATCAAATCGAAAGGGAATGGCAATTTGGATAAGTTGCTGAGGGGGAATGAGGTTTGGGAGATCGTGTAGGGTGGACAGGGATAATTTTTAAGTCGCGGTAATAAAATCCAGATAATTGGATAATGTGATAGTGTTAAAGGTGGCAGTGGGATATGCTTTCCCAAAAGCAGTGGGGATCCTGACGTTTTTTTCCTTCCATTTGCATTCGTAAGCCGTCAGCTCCTGCCTGTTGTTGACTTCGATCAGGTCCAGTTCCTGTTGATCGTATGTTCGCCAAAAATAGTATTGCGGATCATAGCCTCTGTAACTGTTGAATTTCATTCTCTCCGATAAGAAGTATTGTTCCCATAGTTGTCCAACATCATTACGGTTTTGGAGTGGGCTAAAATTATTTATCAGCGCGTTTCTGATCCCATTATCATAAAAGAACCACTTTTTGCTTTTACTGACTTCTTTTCGCAGGTTGTTACTGTAACCGGAGAGTGGATATATTATGAAGACTTTGGCAAGTAGATCAAGGTACCTGTCTACAGTAATTTTATTTAGTTGCAATGTTTTTCCCAGTTCTACTGTGCTTACTTCACTGCCAATCTGGAAAGCAAGTAACTGTAACAGCTTGTAGAGCAGGTTTGCTCCTTTTACATTTTCATATATCAGGATGTCCTTTAGCAAATAACTACTTACCAGTGATTTGAGATAGTTTTCTTTTTCTTCAATCGTAGAGAGTTGCCATAGTTCTGGGTAACTGCCATAGATCAGCCGCTGTTCGAGGTTGGTTGTTGTGGTCAGGAGGTCTTCCATCGCTGAGAGTTCCACCTGGGCAATTGGGTATAGTTGATAAACGAGCTGCCGCCCAACTAATGGCTCTCCTGCTGCATTGACCAGGTCCAGACTGCTGCTGCCGGTTGCAATGATGGTCATTCCTTTTATATTATCGATCATTAATTTCAATACCTGACCGATACCGGGAACAGCTTGCGCTTCATCAATTATTACAATTTTTTTGTTTCGTACAAGACGCTGATAATTGGCAATTGTCCGTTGTTGTAAGATAGATACGACCTGCATATCTTCTCCTAGCAATAACAACACATCGTCTTTATGTTTTTCCGCAATTTTTTGAATGAGGGTTGTTTTTCCGACCCGGCGGGTACCGCAAAGCATGATCACCTTCTGCTTGCCCAATTGACCTTCCAGGGTCTTTTCGAGGGTTCTGGGTATATTCATGGATCAAAATTAAGTCATTTGAATAACTTAATTTAGCTAAATTAGGACGCTTTAATAACCTAATTTGTAGATTGATTATTTATAAAACAGCCTATTCTATTGATATTGAATTATTTAAAAATTGAGCGGCAGCTAATATATTGCGAGAAATTCATTAGATTAATACTAATTCATTTACTTTATAGGCTATTTGTAGCAACCGACCGAGGAATATAGTCAACACAACGTCCTTATTTCGTTCGATGTCCCTATACTTATTTGCGAGACAGCCCACTACCCCTTTAATTAAAAATGTATTGACTGTTATTGCTTTAAATGCACAAACCAATAATAATCATCGATTTCGCATCCTTTTACTTCAACGCTTCCATTCGTTAAAACACTATATCGTGATAACAAGGAAATATTTCTAAAACTATTTCTATTAAATAAATCAAAATATTCTTTTCCAAAGTGGTATTGGGGTCCAACTTTAAATTTCCATTTAGTATTTTCTTTCATACCTCTCACTATTCTTGCAGCCCCAAAGATATTAGTTGTGTCAGCCATGCGTTGGAGAACAATGAATAAACACTCACTGCTATCTTTTTTAAAAAAAACTGCATCATCAATTCTATTTTCCACATAAGATGGCACTCCAAAATACTCTTTCCTGGTTTTTAGGATTTCAAAAGTATCTTTAAATTGAAAAAAAACTTCCTGGTATAGTTTATTACCCATTAAATTTTGGATTTTTTTTTCAATACAGTTATTCTTTTCAGTTATTAATTTCTCTTTAGATAACTGACAGCTACCCGTCGCACTTAGTATTATAACAAATGTGCAACAACAAAATATTCTATTTATATTTTTTAAATTCAATTATATTTACTGAATATCTACGCTTCTAAAGAAAGTTGCTTCATTTAATTCTAATCAAATACAAGATGTTCATATTCTCCATTACTTATACACTAAAATTGAAGTATCAGTTATGCTCTTCCCATTTTTCTCGATATATAGACTAAGCATTAAAAAATCATCATATTTAGATTTCTTTATCGAACCAATAATTTGACCACGTTTAATCTTATCGCCTCTTTTTACAAAAACACTATCCAGGTTGCCATATGAAATTAAATAATCGTCTTCAGTTATTAGGCCTAAATACTGTTCGACTTCCGTTATATTTTTAATCATACCATTTCCCGCCGCTCTCACAAAACGATCTTCCTTTGAAAAAATAAGGATTTCATTCCCCCTATATCTATTTTCCAAAGAAGTTTTTGCAAATATCCCATCTTTGATGGGTAGTAATAATTTTTTACTACTGTTGCAAAAACAAGAAAGGATAGATATTAGAATTAAGCTGAAATTCCTACTTTTTAATTTTCCTATCAAAATATCTGATTTGAGCGCTGTCTCTTCTTTATAGTAGCTCTATAGATTTATGGTAGCCCAAGGTGTTTCTTAAATAAGCTAATTTTAATCTCATTAAATGGATATTTTCGCCCTTCATAATGAGCCATGATACGTGGCTCTATGTGTTCTCTGCCATTGATCCCGCCAAGTTGCGTTTTACTGTCACCAACAACCCAGTCCTTCTTAATAGCATCTTCTATTTCATCCTTATATACTTCGTAGAAACCAAGATTTGCATCGAAAGTAGGAGCGGGCATAAAGTATCGTGGATAAAAATTAGTCAATTTGCCTTCCAACGGCTTGTTTCCAATAATTTTCCACCGTCCTTCTTTTACGGCAAAAATGTCGACTACAGCACAAAATAAGATCGGTTTTTTAAGAATAATCTCAAAATCAGTAATATCCTCCATAGTTTTGCAATCATAAAAAGCATAACTGTCATCCACAAATATTCTTGCATAGGTATGCGTCCCATCAGGTAATGGAATTTTTATAATATCGCCTGGTTTGGCTTCAATTTTCTTTCTCATAAATAGTATATCTGAGTCCCCTTTGCCAATCTAATTATTTCTCCTTTCATTTTGAGTAATTTGATACCTCAATTTGTTAATGTTTGAGCAATAGTATTTGGAGTTATATATTTCTGTTTTAGAGAGAATGCCAGTAGTTCTTAATCCAGAGGCAGGCCAAGGTATTTTTTAAACACCAATATAGCCAGTCTATTCCCTTCATGCATTCTCCCATCATAATGATCCATAATCCTATTTTCAAGATGCACCCGCCCATGCAACCCACCCATTTGAGTTTTTTGATCCCCCACTATCCAATCCTTCTTAATTGCTTCTTCTATTTAGTCTTTATATACTTCATAAAACCCAACATCAATACCATTGTTAGGTGAGGCATTAAAAAATCTCGGATAAAAATTCTTTAAGTCACCTTCTAAAGGTATGCTGCCAACAATTGTCCACCAGCCTTCCTTCAATCCAAAAACATCAACCCAAGCTATAAATAATATAGGCTTTTGAAGGATACTTTCTAAATTGGAAATATCTGTTGAAGTTTTACAATCATATATTGCATAGCTGCCATCAATTAATATTCTTGCAGAAGTATGAGCACTATCAGAATAAGGAATTTTTATTAAATCCCCAGACTTTGTAATTGTTAAACTTTTCATAGCTAGGTTATCAAGGTAGCATCTCAAATTTTCTAAAATACAGATGTGGCTCAATGGATTTATGGTAGCCCTAGATATTTCTTAAAAAAATCGACACCTTCACTCGTAAATCTACTCTTTTCCCCTTCATAATAAGCCATGATACGTGGTTCTATGTGTTCTCTGCCATTGATCCCGCCAAGTTGCGTTTTGCTGTCACCAACTACCCAATCCTTCTTAATAGCATCCTCTATTTCATCCTTATATACTTCATAAAAGCCAATATTTGCCTCATTGGTAGGAGCAGGCATAAAGTACCTTGGATAAAAATCCTTCAACTTACCTTCCAATGGCCTGTTTCCAATAATTGTCCAGCTCCTCTCTTTTATAGCAAAAATGTCGACTACGGCACAAAATAAGATCGATTTTTTAAGAATAATCTCAAAATCTGTAATATCCTCCATTGTTTTGCAATCATAAAAAGCATAGCTGTCATCAACAAGTATTCTTGCATAGGTATGCGATCCATCAGGTAGTGGAATTTTTATAATATCGCCTGGTTTGGCTTCAATTTTCTTTTTCATATAACGTATATAAATCAAGTAGGCTGCTCTAAATGATTTCAAGGGTGTCAATCGCATTATTCGAGGCCACTTGGGTAGAACTGTGGCAGCTATATCCATAAATCAAAATAAACCCATTACGTGAATTGATTTTTGAAGATTAGGTATTTAAGCTACTCAATTTAAATCCCTGAATTAGGTACAATTCTCCAATTCTTCTTGAGTTGTTCTTGTGAATTTTCAGGGAGTTTGCCATTAAAGAGGGTATACAAATAATCAAAAACCTCATCCTTCCTGATGAAAGCCAGTGAGGGTATTTCGATTAGATCCTTTACCCCTAGAATAGCCAAATCAAATCGTCTATCCAAGTATAAGCAAAAAGAATTCTCTCCATTTTCTGGATAAACCAAGGCTATCTCAGTTAACATATAAAGGCTAACTCTGGAAGGGAAAAAGCCTTCTAATTTTAATTCTCTTGTTGCTTCAATAAATGCACGAGGAAGATCAGATACATTGATGGTTTCCCGAAAAAAATAATGGGGCTTCAGATTTTCGATCACTATTTCCTCGATGTTATTTTTTTCAAGAACTGCTTTAAAAGGTTCCCAAAAATCTTCCTCAAACGCGTATGAAAATTCAAAGAATATATGTTTGATTTCATCGCCAGTGAAAATATACCTAGGGAAAGATTTGCCATTATATAATGCATTCCTTTGTTTCATACTCCAAATTATTAGTTTGATAGTCGATATTTTTGTAAAAGATTTCCATCCTTCCAAATCTCAATTGTACTTTCGCCACTTTTCGAAAAGTTTCGACTAATATATTCAATTCCTTTATGAAATAATTTCTTAACCTTTCCATCCTCCGAATATTGCCAGGCTTTACCTGCAGCTTTTGCCAAGGAAGACTCGAAATTTGCAAGTTTCATTCCAACAAAAAAGTTAATAGTACTTTTCGCACGTATCCTTTTTGAAATATTCTTAAAGACTGTATACGCCCCCTCGGTAGATCCTGCTGCCCCTATTACACCATCGGGAGGCACACCTCCATAATAACGTCTATAGATATCTCCTCCAAAAACATTCTTGCCCAAAAAGAACGGTCCGTTCCAGAACTTTTGCCAAGCAGTTGCCTCCAATGCTACTCTATTCTGAATATCACTAATTGGATCCTCTGGATCAAAGCCAAACCAATCTAGTCGCTCTTAAGTGGTTAATCTTTTTGCGATGATGTAGATTAAATCCTCGTTTGTAAAAAGCGGCCCCCTTCCCGGACCTGGCACAGGACGCATCTCTCCTGAAATAAGCGCCTTGCTCGGATTTGGCTTATTTAAACTACAGGTAATACAAACAACACTCATCGTACCATTCCCATGGGGCGTAACAATTACAGCGGGCAAGGTTACAGTATCTGCGTCTAATCCTAATTGATCATTCAATAATATAGGGTTATCATTGGAAAAAACGTATTGTCCCCACTCCGCATTTACATCCGCTACTGGATCTATCTGCCAAAATCTTCCTATTTGAGGATCAAGGCCCCTAAAACTTGTTTCATAAAGGTTAAGATCAAATTCGTTAGTTAATTCAGCCCCATCATTGAACTTGAACCTGTTTTCTAATTTTCCTATTGCCTTGCTGCTAATCCCCGCCATGGTCAACCCAAACGGATAATAATGCGTCTCCTCCAGCATCGACCCCGTATAATGCTGCACACTCAAATTATCAAAGAACACATCCCAGTTCTGGGTCTCATTGCTCACATAAATATACAAAAAGCCATTCCTGGTAATATCAATGCCAGAATAAGCCAGCGTATTCAGCACATCCGCACTCCCCACCGGTATCGCTCCACTTTGTGGATAGGTGTTCACTAATTTGAACCGCTCATCCAACAATATCCAGTTCAAATATGCCTTCGGCTTGCCCGGCACATCCGGGTTGTTCCCCTGCCGGAAATTCGTCAACACCCCGGCCAACGGACCCCCTGCATTATTCAATTGCCCGAAACTACCCTTACTCTCTCCTGCCACTCCTACGATCCCTCCTGCCAGCGAACTCAATATCTCCGGCAAGGGATCACTCGTGCTGCCCCCACTGCCCGTGCCCCGGTAAAATGATTTCACCCCGATGTCTACCCTGTCCCCACTCATCACCTTCAACACCAATGCAGGCCCTACTTTTTTGGTGCTTCCATTCACTCTTGCCACCGAATCATTCAGCGAAGTGGTCGGGTCATTCGGATAGCCGCCCGGCACCATCCCTTTGGCATACGATGTTTGTGGAATATTAGCAAACAACGCATTTTCTTTGGCACGGTAGGCCGCTTCCATCGTGGCCATATAACCAGCCGTGTCCCGCTGTTCGGTCAATACCATCCGCACATTGCCCAAATGGTCTTTCAGAAAATAATCATATATGAACTGGTACTGGCTGGAACCATTCAGGTTATATTTCCTGGCATATCGCAATCGCCCTTCCTCATGCCCGATGAATTGCAGGGTATCGTTCTCATACACCAACGGATCGATGTATACCGTCGTCCTGGCCGGCTGACCTGTTTCCTGTACCGTCTTCTTCCATTTGGTGCCTATCGCATCATACACATAGCTGATCGTGCCCTTCACGCCCGCTCCATTCCTGACAGTGATGCTTTCCGGTAGGTTCAAGTGGTTATACGTGATCCCTTCGGTGGTGGCATTACCGATGTCTTTGTTCAGGTCTCTCGTCAGGTTACCATTATTGTCGTACGTGTAGTCGGTGGCTGCCGTCGTTTTATTGTTCCCCAGGCTGTTCATGTATAAGCCCGAGCTCCGGAAATCACCCAACCGGGTAGCTGTATCGTTCTGCCTGTCCCACACATTCTTCAGCCGGTTGCTCCGGTCGTAATAAGTATACAGGAGACTGTCCATGGTAATGCTACCTCCTAATCGCCAGCCCCGTTGCTCTATCGTGAGGATATTCCCATTGGCATCATAGCTCAGGTTCCTGACCGTGAAATCGAGATTGTCGTTGGTGTTGAAGGAACTGCCGGAATACTGGGTGAAGGCTGCTCCCGTGAGCCGGTTGATATTATCATAGGTAAAATCGTATTTCCGTTTCTCATTGTCTCCTGCACTTTTCCACGTCGTGCCACTGATATTACCATTGTATTGTGCCGTGGTGTACGCACTGCCGTTGACGATAGCGGCCGTTTTATCATACCCCAGCTCAAAGCCGAATTTGTTACTGCCCTGGTCTTTGATAAAGTTCCGGTTGACCCCCAGCATCCAGCCCCGGATATTGTAGTCATATTGAAGCGTCTCAATAGACGCGCTGCCTGGTGTTTTCTTTTTCAATTGGCCCAATGCATCATATTCATTGCTCACAATCACCTGTTCTGCCTTCGAAATGGCCTGACCATCGACACTACTACCTATTGTTTTCCTGATTGTCAATACTCGTCCCAGGTCATCATAATCGATCCTGGTGAGCACATCATGTCGCTGGGAATTGGTTCCGTATTTCAGGTGATGCAGATAGGTCATCAACGGTTGACCAATAAAGCTATATTGGGTGGTAGTTACATCACAGGCGCCTGTGTAGTTTTCTGCCTTTACCTGTATCACTCTTCCCTTTACATCATAAAAACTGGTAGTTACCAGGTCTTTGGTCCCGTCCAGCGTTTTTACAATGGTCCCGGTCACCAGTCCACGGGTGTTGTTACTTACTTCAATGGGTTGAGGATAGGGATAGATCGTATTACTTGGGCTGTAAAACGCGGTTACTACACTATTGTCGAATGTTCTGTAATCGGCTGGTACACCGTTCGTCCAGCCATAATCGTCATAATAAGTCGCTGTTAAAATATCATTATAGGTAACTACCGGGAAACTCCGATTCAAAGTATACATCGGTAAAGCACCACCGGGAGTATAGGTCTCATACATGGCAAGGCTTTGCCCGTTCAGGTATCCCTGCATCGCTTGTTGGGTGGTGTAGCTGGCATTTACATATTTGCCTGTATAGATCGGCCGGTTGAGGGCATCGTATTTGGTGAACAGCCAGGTATTGCTGGCCCGCAGATTTGCATCCTGTGTCAATACCAGCCTGTCTCTGGCATCATAGACCATGTAGACTTCTCCCGCTCCCGGTATTTTTTTGGTGATCATTCGCCGCCGCTCGTCGTAGTTATATCTAAAACATTGTTCATTCAATATATCCCCGTTCAGCGCATTGATGTTCCAACTGTTTTGCTGCAGCAACTCTACACCCCGGGGCTGGATCACTCCACGGAGCTGGTGAAGGTCATCGTAGATATAATAGGTGCACAGCCATCCCTCATGGCCTTCGGTGGGTGTGTTGTCCAGTTGTACTTTCTTGAGCACTACCTGGCCTTCCTTGTCTTTGTATTCCACCATCTTTTTCTGGTGTTCATCGATCGTCACCGTTTTGTACAACTGACCGGCATCATACACCGACGCCGTACTGAAGCTACTGCCGCTCACCGTCCAGATCCGAACAGCATCACTGGCCGTACTGATCAGGTATTCGGTACTGATACGCCGGCGGGTGGGGGGATCTGTATTATCCTCGCTGCCTACCCAGCTATTGCCGGGGGCATACACTTCCAGTACCCGGTTCAATGGAGATGCTTCATAGTTGGTTTTGCTGTAGTAGTAAGTCTCGCCTGGGAATTGCCCTTTGTTGAAGGTGGAATCCTGCTGGAAAGGGTTCTGTTTGAACAGGCCATCGTTCAGCGATGCATTACCTCCGGTATTGTTCGCCGCAAAAGGCAAATATTTGTATACCTCCCGGCCCAGCTCATCATACACCACCGGGCTTACCAGGTCCAGTGGACTGCTGCCCGTCTGCATCGATCCTTGCTTTACCACCGTCTGGACCGGACGGCCCAGTCCATCAAAATATTGCGTAGACTGCCTTACATCCCTCAGTGGCCGGGTTATCAGCGTTGCAGGGGTCTGCTCAGGGGCCGTGGCTTCCCAGGTGCGGATATAATTCACTTTGATGGCAGGATTATAGGCAGCAGGAGCAGTTCTTTGTGCCTGCACACACTGACAGCACACCACCAGGCCAATACTCACGATTATCCGGGATGTATATTTATGCATGCCATTTCAT
>JAFIGX010000007.1 GCA_017849455.1 Pseudobacter sp. | reverse complement strand
GCAAACTGCCAATTGCCAACTGCAAACTCCCTCTCTGCACCCTTCGGTTGTTAAAAGTTTTAACAATTTTCTTTTTACGCAAGCTGTTATCTTGCAAAAAAACATTGAATGAAGAATATCTCTACTATATTAAGCATCATAGCCATTATTCTCGCCGGTGTTTTATTTTACCTGCACTATAGTAATAAAGGAGACCTGAAGAAATACACGCTGGAAGTTGAAAAGAGCAATCATAACAATTTCCGGATCGCTTATTTCGATATCGATACGTTACAGGCACACTATACTTATTTCAAAGACGCATTCGGCTCCGTGAAAGCCAAGGAAAGCTCGATGAATGCAGAACTGTCGAACCTGACCACCACTTACCAGCGCAGGATCCGTGAGCTTCAGGAAAAAGGCGCCAGCATGTCGCAGAAGGAAGGAGAAGAAGCTCAAAAGGAATTCAACCGCATGCAGCAGAACTATGCAGAAAGGAAAGCTACCCTGGAGCAGGACCTTCAACGCCAGCAGATCGAGCTCATGAGCGAAGTGCGGAAATCCGTGGAAGAATACCTGAAAGAATACAACAAGGCCAAAGGATACGCCTTCATACTTTCCTATGAACCAGGTGTTATGATGTATTACAGGGATTCTCTATACGATATTACCAAAGACCTGGTCAAAGGCCTGAACGAGCAGTACAAGAGCAAGAAGAAGCCATAAGTTTTTCCTATCTTGAGGGTTTATAAGTTACCCTTACTACAACAAAAACTGCTATGGCCGAACAAAATCCTTCATTCAAACCTACACTCGGACTATTGGATGCCACCATGATCGTGGCAGGGTCCATGATCGGTTCCGGTATCTTCATTGTGAGCGCTGATATCACCCGCAATGTGGGAAGCGCAGGCTGGCTGATCGTGGTTTGGCTGATAACGGGTTTCATGACCCTCACTGCGGCCCTGAGTTATGGTGAATTGAGCGGAATGTTCCCAAAAGCCGGTGGTCAATATGTTTACCTGAAAGAAGCCTACAATCCTTTGTTAGGCTTTTTATATGGCTGGAGCTTTTTTGCAGTGATCCAGACCGCCACGATCGCGGCAGTCTGTGTGGCATTCGCCAAATTCACCGCCTACCTGATCCCTGCCTTCAGTGAAGACCTGGTAGCGCTCAAAGTGTTCAGGCTGAATATTTCCCCGGCACAGTTATTGTCCATCGCCGTGATCGTGATACTAACGCTCATCAATACACGGGGAGTGAAAGAAGGGAAGGTCATTCAGACGACCTTCACGCTTACCAAGCTATTGAGCCTGTTTGGCCTGATCCTGTTCGGGTTCATCATGGCCAGGGGCGATGTATGGAAAGCCAACTGGAGCGAAGCCTGGGACCTGCATAAACTAGGCAGCACCGAAGTCTATACAACAGCTTTTGCCTTCGGCGCCATCGCAGCGGCCATGGTAGGTTCCATCTTCAGCAGCGATGCCTGGAACAACGTTACCTTCATTGCCGGTGAGATCAAGAATCCCAAAAAGAATATCGGGCTGAGCCTATTCCTGGGCACGCTGATCGTAACGATCATCTATGTCAGCACCAACGTGATGTATACGGCTGTATTGCCGCTCGATCAGATCGCCTCCGCCGATAAGGACCGCGTGGCAGTGGCCGCCTCCCATGCGATATTCGGACAGGCAGGCACCATCATCATCGCACTGATGATCATGGTTTCCACTTTCGGCTGCAGCAATGGATTGATCCTGTCCGGCGCCAGGGTCTATTATACCATGGCCCGCGATAACCTTTTCTTCAAACAGGCAGGAAGCCTGAATAAGAACTCGGTGCCCGAAACCGGTTTATGGATCCAATGTATCGCCGCTTCTCTATGGAGCCTGAGCGGAAGCTATGGGCAATTGCTCGATATGATCTCATTCGTGGTGGTCGTATTCTATATGCTGACTATTATCGGTATTTTTATCCTCCGGAAGAAACGCCCGGATGCAGAACGGCCCTATAAAGCATTTGGCTACCCGGTTATGCCCATATTGTATATCGTGATGGGCCTGACATTCTGCATCCTGCTCATTATTTATAAACCCCAATTCACCTGGCCGGGACTGATCATTACTTTGGCAGGGATCCCTTTGTATTATTTTGCAGTGGCTAATAAAAAGCCGGCAATAACCTGAATAAATTATGGCGGTAATCGATTTCGACAAGCTGTTTGCACAATTCAGTAGCATTAAAGTGGGTGTGATCGGAGATGTGATGCTCGATACGTATTGGTGGGGCCATGTCGACCGGATCTCACCCGAAGCGCCGGTGCCCGTGGTAGCATTGGACAGAAAAGAGCTTCGTATCGGCGGAGCAGGCAATGTGGCGCTTAACCTCGCATCACTTCAATCACAGGTCAGCATCATTTCAGTGATGGGGAAAGATGATGATGGGGTTATGCTGCAGCAATTGTTCGAGCAGCAGGGGGTGGACTGCAAATACCTGCTGGCAAGTGCCTCCCGGATCACTACCAATAAAACCCGTATCATCAGCCGCAACCAACAAATGATGCGGCTCGATGCTGAAATAACCAAAGACATTCAAGCGGAAGATGAGCAGGCCCTTCTCCAAAAAGTGGAGCAATACATCAGCCACGAAAAGCCACAGGTCATCATTTTCGAAGATTACAATAAAGGAGTGCTCACCACCCATGTGATCAGCTCCGTGATCGCCATGTGTAAGAAATACAATGTTCTTACCACGGTGGACCCCAAGCGAAAGAACTTTTTCTCCTATACAGGGGTCGACGTCTTCAAACCCAATCTCAAAGAAGTAAAAGACGGCCTGAACCTTTTGGTAGAGGAGGTGAACCTGCCCTCCCTGGAGGCCATCCATGAACAATTACGTCAAAAGCTCCAACATCATATATCCTTCATTACACTCTCCGAAAAAGGGGTATTCTACCAGAACAATGAACTGGCCCGCATTGTGCCATCCCATCTGCGCAATATCGCCGATGTGTCCGGGGCAGGGGATACCGTTATCGCGGTAGCCTCCCTGGTATATGCCGCCACCAGGAGCATCGAGCTCATGGCTGAAATAGCCAATATTGCGGGGGGACTGGTATGCGAAGATGTAGGGACGGTGGCTATCAACCGCGACCGGCTACTGCAGGAATGCAAAATTCTACTGAATTGATAATCTGGCAGGGCGCTTGCATACAATTCGGATCATGAACCCGCGTTATTCATGATAACAGGTATTTTACCGGTCTGATGCAGCAGAATATTTTGCATGGCCGTCTTAGGAAGGAGATACCTGTTCCGGAATAACCCTCCAAACTTTATACTGAATTGAATGCTGGCTGTTACTATCCTTGGCAATAATTCTGCATTACCGGCCTATGACAGGCACCCGACTGCTCAATTGGTAACGTTGGATGATCAGTTATTCCTCGTCGATTGCGGTGAAGGTACCCAGGTGCAGCTTTCGAAGTTCCGCATCCGCTGGGGCAGGATCAACCATATCTTCATATCCCACCTCCATGGCGATCATTATTTCGGATTGCCTGGATTTCTCAACAGTATGGGTTTGCTGCACCGGGAGAACGATCTCCACCTCTATGCCCCTGCTCAACTGTTCGAAATACTTCAATTACAATTCAGGGCAGCCGAGACCATCCTGCCGTATAAATTGCATTTCCATCCTTTACTGGAAGAAGGTGTACTGGTAAACACGGAAAAATTCAGGATCGACTGTTTTGCCACCAAACACCGTATTCCCTGTTGGGGCTTCCGGTTCGAACAGGTGAAAGCGCCCCGCAGGCTCATTCCCGAAAAGGCCATTCAACATGGCGTGCCCGCTGCTTTTTACGACCGGTTGAAATGGGGTGAAGATTATACCAACCAGTCCGGTGAGCTGGTCCGGAATGAATGGGTAACGGAACAGGCGCCTAAACCCAAATCGTATGCCTATAGCGCAGACACCTTATACGATGAAGAACTGGTGCCGAAAGTTGAAGGGGTCGATATGCTCTATCATGAAACTACCTACCTGAAAGACCTGGGAGACCGCGCTGCCAGCCGCTTTCATTCCACCACCATTCAGGCAGCCTGTATTGCGAAACGGGCCGGCGTCGGCCGCCTGCTCATCGGGCATTTCAGCTCCAAGTACGATAAGCTCGATGTTTTCCAGGAAGAAGCCCGTGAAGTATTTCCTCAAACAGACCTGGCCATTGAAGGAGTCACTTATAAAGCATAGGTGTAAACGCTACGGCTACCGTATCCCCTGTTTCAAAAGAATTATCGGTCGACCGCACCGTGATCATCGAATCTCCTACCAGCACTTCCAGATCATAGTAACTTCCATAGAAAAGTATCCGGGTGATAGTGCCCGTAGGATGAACACCCTGCTCATCTTCATCTGCGATCTGGAAATTCTCCGGCCTGAGAAATACATTTCTGCCTTCAGAGACAGGAGGCAATTGCCGGAAGGTGCGGCCCATCTCTTCATCCGCCAGTTGATATTTCCCAAAGAGCCCTGCCACATATTCATTGACGGGTTGGGCATAGAGCTGATATGGACTGCCCGACTGTACGAGTTCTCCCGATCGCAATACCATGATGGTATCGGCCCAGGGAAGGGAATCGAGCGGATCATGTGAGATCATGACACAACTGATCTTCAATCTTTCACCGACATAGTGAAGGATCGATTTCAGCATATTCTTATGGATCATATCGGTATTGGAAAAAGGCTCGTCGAGCAATAACAATTTCGGTGAACCGATCAGCAGCCGGGCAATGGCGATCCTTTGTCGCTCTCCACCGGAAAGCTGGTCTGTTCTGCGTTTCAGCAGATGGCTGATCCTGCATACTTCGAATAACGAATGAGCTTCTTTTTCCGAAAGCTCATTGGCATATTCCAATACCTGTTCAACCCTTAAATGATGAGGCAGCTCGAACTGCTGTGAGAGGTAGGCAATTCCCGGATGGCCGGGGATCAGTTTATGGGCAGGGCCCAATACCCGTTCTCCATTAAAAAACACTTCACCGGTATCGGGTTGCGCGAGTCCGGCAATGATCTTCAGCAATGTTGTTTTACCCGACCCCGTTTCACCGGCAATGGCCAGCTTACTGAATGGCGCCATGGAAAAACTGACCGTTTTCAATTCGAATCCACGTTCATCTTTTTTCGAGATACCGGATACGTGTAATAGGCTCATAAAACAAAATCTGGATCTGAGTACAAATCATTACAGGCTAAAAATAATCAATTATGGATGAAAGAGGGGAACGGGCGCTCACTCATCTTTCCGGATATCCTTTTTTCCTTTTTTCCAGACGACCGGAACATTCTCGACCAGGAATGCGCTCGCCAGCCTGACATCCCGGATGTCCATTTCTTCAATAAATTCGATATGTTCCTGCACAATCTCTACCGGTCTGGGTTTCCAGTTTTTTCTGACACCTTCTATGATCAGTGTTTCTTTGGTATCGGGATCATGAATGAATATGTAGGGGAATGAACCTGTAAATTCCATGGCTTCCTCAACATCTTTAAATGGAGAGGATGGGGGAAGGGGGATGGCATGCTCATCGATCGTGGCTTCGATCTCGAGCCCTGACCGGTATGAGAATACGGACATATTCTTTTCATCCTTGTAGATCCTGAGGTCTGTGGCAGTGAACCTGTAGGTGTTCAGCACATTTCCCCAGAATGCCAGTCCGCTTTTATTGGTTTCCGATTTCAATGTATAAAGACCCCTGAATTTCTTATCATCGGTTTTTACATATTCGACCAGCACCCTGAAGGCAATGGTGATGAAATCATTGCTGGTAAATGTGGGAAATCCCCTGGGCCGTATTTGCCTTGTGTCCAGTACTTCAACCTCCAGGAAGGCCCATTCATCGTTGAAGAGACCGAGATGCATGAAATCAGGTACAAGTAGTTGCAGTGAAGCTTTGGGAATTGCATAGGTCAACACCAGGGAGGCATTAAAGAAAGCATCAAAAGTATACAGATAATTTTTCCATGCGAACATGAAGTGTTCAATTTAGTTTTTTAGCTGTACCCCGTCATCCCCTGTGTAGTAATATACAAATTAATTTACAGTCAATACCCTTTCAGTTTTGCCTGCCTCTTTTGTTCACGCTGGGATGGTGTGAGCCCTTTTTCATAATCATAGATCGCGCTTTCCCATTCGCCGTAAACCGGGTTGGGCAATACGATGAACTTTTTGCCCCAATCGTTATGTGCTTTATCTGTTTCAAGAAAGCGGTCGCTGATGTTTTTTTTCTCGAATGCCGACGTGAAATCACTCAGGTTGTCGCCCAGGAGCATGATCACGTTATAATCTTTGGCGATCAGTTGCCTCCTGGGTTCTTTGGAGGAAGTATTGACCAGGAACCGCATGTGGGCCGTATCTGTATCGGGCAATTGCAGTTTTTTCAGGTTGATCAGCGTGCTGTTGACTTCCGAAGTATCGCGGTTGCTGACATAAAATATGGTGGCGCCTCTCTGTTTGGCCGCCTGCAGGAATTCGACCGCACCGGGAACGGCAGTGGCGGCTGATCGGGCTGTCCAGGCTTTCCACCACTGGCCGGTGAATGTCTTGCCCTCTTTAAGCAGTTGTGCTTCGCTATAGCTGTTGTCGATGATGGTTTCATCGAGATCGGTAATGATGGCCAGTTTTTGTTTCCTGAATTTTCGGCGGGGTATTTCATGCAATCGCAGGAGGGCGATATTGAATGCCTGGTAGCACAGGGCCCTGTACTCGGCGGCCTGCTGCTGGAATAGGACCGGGTACTCTTTAACGGGCAGCTCTTTGATGGCAGCAGAATCCTGGGCGGAAGTTGATAATATAGCAGCCACGAAGCAGCTTACAAGCAATACCTTTTTCATAACCTTTATTGACTTTATGTGAATGTAGCTATTTTAGTTGACAGGTTGATAAGTTGATAAGTTAACAGGTTGATAGGTTGACAAGTGGCTCCCCGAAATTTGGAGACCTCCTTGTCAACCTATCAACCTGTTAACTTATCAACCTGTCAACCAAAACTACCTCATCAGGTTCGGATTGTTCTGTTCTTCCGTTTGCGGGATCACGAAAATATAGTAAGGGCTATTGGGAACGAACGGCGATCCATCAGGGAATTTCAGCGTGGTATGGTACCTGGCCGGTACTGATTTGGTGCTGCCATCGGGTGTAGTGATCGTTACCTGTATATCATTGCCGGCAGCATCTACATAAGGCTTGCGCACCACGGCCTGCTGGTTACGGATGATGTCCCACAGGCCAAAGCCTTCGCCCCATAATTCTTTCCGGCGTTCGATCAGTATCTGATCGATGAGGTCCTGTTGTGTGGCCCCGCTGAGATTGAAAGGCTTTGCGCCCCTGGTGGTGCGAAGCTGGTTCAGCGCGGCAGCGCCGGCCGGCAGGTCATTGGTCCGTGCATAGCCTTCGGCCTTGATGAGCCAGGCCTCTGCGCTTCTCATCAACACAAGGTCGGCCGTCTGGTCGGTACGGAACCTGAATTTTTTATATTGCAGGTATCCTTCACGACTGGCGGCGCTGCCATCCCATGAGAAAAGCGTTTTGCGGATATCCCCGCTCTCGAATAGGTTGCCGAAAAAAGGATCGGCCATGAAACTATAATAATAGGAAGAAGAGGAGGATACATCGAGGAAATGGAAACTATAGCTTCCATCACTTTGACTGGGGATCTCCGGATGGCCCCAGATCCATTCCGGGTTGCTGAGATCGTTGAACCCTTTGGTATAGTCGGCGGGCGACATCAACGGATAATTCTTCAGTGCATCGTCGGCAGCCTGTGCAGCAGGCAGCCACCATCCCATATTGAGATAGGCCCTTGCCAGCAACCCGCTCACCACATCGGCATCTATCTTGTATTTTGCCGGACGGATATAACCGGCCAGCAGGGATTTGGCCTGTTGCAGATCGGAGATGACCAGTGTATAGATCTCTTTCAAGGTAGCCCTGGGATTACCTTTCGTGGTATCGCTGGTTGGAACGGTGTAGACAGGGGCTGTTTTTGCCAGTGAATCTTTTCGATAAGAGAATTGGTAGAACGAAGCAATGGTGAGATAAGTATTGGCCCTCAGCGCCAGCGCCTGTCCCTTCACCACTTTCTTCGTATTGTCATCACCTGGCACTTTATCGGCATTGGCGATCACGATATTCGTGTTATTGATAATCTTGTACAATTGGTTCCAGAATGCGCTTACACGTGCCTGTGTCTTGTCGTTCATCTGGGTAAAGCGATAAGCGGCGGGAAATCCGTATTTGGTAGTGATGATCGCTACGTCATTGGCCATGGCATCGCTGGTAAGCGCAATGCTCTTGTAACCGGGATTGCTGTAAGTTCCGCCATAGTAATCATCCATCATGGCAGCCCAGGTACCTTCAAGGACCTTGGATAGATTGGTGATGTTCTTCAGCACGATCTCTTCCGAAACTGCATTCGTGGGAGAGGTGTTCAATTGCTTATTGCAGGAGGAGACCATGATGATCAGTGCTCCGATATATAGAATTCCTTTAAACGTTTTCATGTCATTTCATTATTAAACATTACAGATTTATAGACCGACCTGGATACCCAGTGAAAATGTCTTCATGGCAGGGTATTGATAGTAGGTAGTGCCATCGATCGATTGTTCCGGGTCCATTCCCTGGTGTCCATAGAAAGTGAGCAGGTTTTCACCGGTGGCATACAGTTTGGCATTCTTCAACCCTGCCTTCGACACCAGGAGAGCAGGGATCGAATAGCTCAGCGTCACCGTTTTCAAACGTGCATAGGTGGCGCTGTACAAAAATCGGGTGGATGAAGATGTCCAGTTCAGGTTATCGGTGGTAAGTCGCGGTACATCGGTGATCTTGTTATCGGGCGTCCAGCGGTTGGCGAGTTCGGTCGACCAGGACCGCCCCGGGCTGGTAGGGCCAGTGAGCAGCGATACAAAATCATTGTCGAGCACTTTGCCGCCAATGCTGTAGGCAAGGAGGAAAGACAATTCTATTTGTTTGTACAGTACGCTGCTGCTGACGCCGCCGGTGAGGGTGGGCAGGGACGTGCCTGCATAATATTGTGTGGCCTGGCCATAGTTGGTAGTCTTGATCCGCTTATTGTCGGCCGTTGTCTGGTACCATTGCGGGTTACCGGTCTCCGGGTCTACACCTGCCCATTCCCGTAAGTAGAACTCATAGATGGAAGTGCCCACCATCAGTTTCTTGGTACCGCTGATAATTTCTTTCTGTGGGAGTGAAGCGATCTTGTTCTTATTGTGGGCAAGATTGAGCCCGATCGTCCAGCGGAGATCCTTTGTGCTGACAGGTACACCGTTCAACTCCAGTTCGATACCTGTATTCTTCAATTCACCGATATTGGAGCTGATGGAAGTAAAACCGGTCGATCCTGCAAGCGGAATGGCATAGAGCAGGTCCTTGCTCGTTCTGTCGTAATAATTCATCGAACCATAGATCCGGTTCCTGAGCAGCCCGAAATCCACTCCGATATTGAGGTTCAGGTTACTTTCCCATTTCAACCTGGGTGTAGCCAGCCTGGAAGTGATCACTCCCCCGTTGCCAAGATTATTCTTGATGGCATAGAGCGCAAGGTAATTGTAGTAACCGGAGAGGTTGTCATTTCCCGATGCGCCATAGCTTGCTTTGAGAGTAAGGGTATTCAACCAGCTCACGGATTTCAGGAAATCTTCTTCTGCGATCCGCCAGGAGGCGCCGGCAGACCAGAATGTTCCCCAGCGCGAATCAGGGGAGAAGCGGGACGATCCATCACGGCGAACAGAAGCCGTTGCGTAATACTTGCCGAGGTAATTGTATTGGCCCTGCCCGAAGAAACTGAGCTTGCGATAGCTGTCGGACAATCCCGAGAAATCATTGAGCTGGGAAGCGGCCACCGGTTCATACAGATCTGGCAAAACAAATCGCTGGCGGCTTCCATTGATGGAGCTCGAGCTCAGGTTATAATATTCATGGCCGGCGAGCAGGTTGAGGTGATGGCCCGATGCAATATCTACATCATAAGTAAGGATATTGTTCCAGGTATAAGAGATCCATCTTGAATTGCTTTTGCTGATGGAGCCTCCGATCTCGGCATCTTCTCCAACAAGGGGATTGGTATAGGTGAGTGAATTCCCGTTCACATAATCTACATTGAAGCTCGTTTTCAGTTTCAGCGATCTCAGGATCGCGGCTTCGAGAAAAGTGCGGGCCGATATATTTTCATTGTTATTGCGGAACCTGTCGAGGGGTTGGGAACCGATCAGGTTGCTTCTTGCCAAAGCAGAAGAAGGCCGGTAGGCGCCATAATCGAAAATTTTCCGACCATTGGCGTCGAGCTTGTAAGAGCCATCGGGGTTACGCTGATAGATGGGGTAGAAGCTGGGAATGGTTCGACCGAACAGCACCACATTGCTCGACTTGGAATCGGAAGAAGTAGGATAATCCTGTATGGATGCGGCGCCGCTCAGGTTCAGTCCGAACTGTAACCATTTCTTTGCCTGCAAAGTGATATTGCTCCTGAAATTATATCTTTTGAACCCCGATTCAAGAAAAGCGCCCTGGTTATTCAGGTATCCGGCGCTGGCATACCAGGTAGATTTTTCGCCGCCGCCACTGAGGCTGAGCTGTGCCTGGGTATACTGCGCCGATTGTAACATCCCTTTTTGCCAGTCATCATTCCATAATGGAGTAGCGCCGGGAACGATCTTACCATCAGTGCCTACAGGTTTCGGAAAATTTGGCCCATAGGGATTGATGCCCAGGTCGGCCACGACACGGTTGCTGGCAGTTGCCGCTGCCTGCGCCGGTGTTTGACCGTTAGTGATCCCTTTATTGCGCAATGCCTCCCAGTAAAGCTCAAAGTACTGGTTGGTGCTGACCTGGTCGTAATCTTTCACGGCGCGGCGGCTCCATCCCTGGTTGAAAGTGGCATTCATGGTAATATCATCCCCCTTTTTACCTTGTTTGGTGGTGATGATGATAACGCCATTGGCAGCGCGTGAGCCATAGAGGTTGGCGGCAACTGCGTCCTTCAGGATGCTGATGGAAGCAATATCGGCCACGTCGAGCGCATTCAGATCTCCATCATAGGGCGCGCCATCCACCACGAAAAGCGGAGAGCTGGAGGCATTGATGGAACCGATACCACGCACGCGGATGGTGGAGCTGTTGCCGGGTTGCCCGTTGGCTAAGGTCGTTTGCAGACCAGGGGCCAGACCCTGCAGGGCATTGGTGATATTAGGCGTAAGGCGGCCTTTGATCTTCTCTCCACCGATCGTGACCACAGCGCCCGGGTACCCCGACCGCTTAACATTGGTATAGGCAACGGTCACCACTTCCGTGAGTGTTGAATTGGATGCTTTGAGGAGAATGGTGACGGCTGCATTTTCAGAGCGGACTTCCGTTTCTACCGTTTCCCTGCCCACAAATGAAACGGAGAGCAACACTTTATTGCCTGGCCAGTTGAGTGTGAACCGGCCTTGTGCATCGGTGATGGAGGATTTGTTGGAATTACTGATGGTAACGGTGGCGCCTTCGAGTGGCTGCCTGTTTTCTGCAGAAAGCACGACGCCCCTGATCTGTGCAAGGATACTGGTGCTGCCAAGCAGCAGGAGTACCAGCATGAGATGTGATTTGCTCATTTGTATAATTTTGATTGTAATATATTTCGGTTGTATATTATAGTTATATCTATAGGAATAATAGAGTCCTGGTCACTGCCTGCGGAAAGGCAATAACAAACCCAGGGTATTATATGGAGAATGTATCAGCCAGGCCGGCAACAACAGGCTGTGGAACCATGTTCGGGGAGCAGGTAAAACAATGTCCGGATGAATACAGTAGGTTTCATAAATAAAACGGAGCGCAAGATACGTGAAAATATTATCCTACCAAAACAGTAGACTAATATTTGCTATCTATTACTGTTGAGTGGTGAAAGTGCCGGATAAGCGGGAGCTATGATCACGCTTGGTTTCCGCAGAGATTCGTATATTTATCTAGTATTCTCATGCCATGAACAAATTCATCAACGCCATCAAATCCCTGGATGTTCCCAAAGTACAACATCTGCTCGCTACCGAGCCTCAATGGGCGCAATGGGCAGAGGAAGATGGAAAGAACGCGCTCCATTACGCAGGCGCCCTTGTAATAGCCAGGCGTCCTGATAAAGCCGATACCATTTTGCAGATCGTAAAGAGCTTGCTGAAGGCAGGGATGGACATCAACTCTGTTCACAGGATACCCGATCCTTCCTGTGGTTTTTTTCCTGCCACTCCTCTTTGGTATGCTTATACGCGCGGCAGGAATGAAAAACTTTTTACCTGGCTGCTGAAGCAAGGCGCCGGCCCTGAGCATTGCATGTATGCGATAGCCTGGAACAATGATGTCGGATCGGCGGCCCTTTTCAAAAAGCATGGCGCTACAGTAGAGGACAGGTCAACCAGCCAAACCCCGTTCATGTCAGCCATCTTCTGGAAAAGATTCGGGGTGGCGGAATGGTTCCTGAAGAATGGCGCCGACGTAGATCATGCCGACGCTGATGGAAATACTGCATTATATTATGCGGTAAAACGGAAATACAAACTGGAGCAGATAGAGATGCTGTTGAAATACGGCGCTGATCCTGCAAAAGAAAACAATGAAGGACTCTCCCCGGAAAAACTGGCAGTCCGCAACAATCAACGCAAGATTTTGGGCCTTTTCCGGAAATCCTGAACCGAATATGGACGATTGCCTACCAAAAAAATAACCTGGCCCTTCTATTTTCATTTTTTTAATATAGTTTGCAAGTCAGGCTTTGAAAATAGCAACCGGGTTGTCAGGCAATTTACCATATAATGAAAAGGAACTGCTCTTGCGTGTAGCTAAGGGAGATGAGGACGCCTATAAACATGTTTTCAGGCAGTACTGGCCAAGGGTATACTCGGTGGCGCTCCTGTTCGCCAAAGCGCCCGAAGTTGCAGAAGATGCTGCGCAGGATGTATTTGCGCAGCTTTGGGTAAAAAGGGAATTGCTCGCCGATGTGAAGGAATTCAGGGCCTATCTTTTCACTTCCGCCAAAAATCTCATCCTTAATAAACTGAGAGGCCGGGTCTTCACCGGCACTGTCAACGAATACCTCCAGGAATATTTTGCTGATTCCTTTGCCGATCCGGCCGCCAAACTGGAATTGAAAGAGTCGAGCCAGATCATAGAAGACGGTATCAACCAGCTCACACCTCAGCAACAGAAAGTTTTCAGGCTTAGCCGGTTCCAGGGACTGAGCCATGCCGAGATCGCCGAAGCCACCGGGCTTTCACCCAGAACAGTCAAGAACTATATGGTCAGCGCCATCTTATCCCTGCGCAATTACCTGGATAAGTATTCAGGTTCAGTAGTCATTTTTCTCTGGATGCTACTTTTTTTATAAAAAACCTTTTTCCCACCAGGGCCCTATTGCCCGATTTCTGTGTCTCTAATAAAGCAGGTATCATCCTGCCTGTTAAACCTACCTGTTCACCATTCAGCCTTATCATATTTTTAAACGATCGCTGATGCACCCATTCAATGACCTGTTGCAAAAATTTATTCATGACGAGCTCACGGAAGAGGAGTTGAAAACTTTTCTTGAGCTCGTGCAGGAGCCTGTCAACCAGGAAGCAGTTAAAGAGGCGATCGGCGGGATGCTGGAAGCCTCTTCCTATACAGACCTCACAGCAGGGATGGACATCGATATGCAGTTCATGCAGGTGTTGAAAAAAGCCAGGGCAGCAGCCGACTTGCGGCCTGTGCGTCGTATTCGCCTGGTGAAAAGATGGCTGGCTGCGGCCTCCGTACTTATTCTCCTGGCAGCCGGTACATTTTTCTGGCTTGACCATCACCGGGAAAAGGCGCCGGTTGCCGCACAGGATACTGTTGATATTGCGCCAGGGAAAGAGGGCGCCATACTGCTGCTGGCCGATGGCACCAGGGTGGTGCTCGATAGCCTGGGCAATGGCATTATAGCAACGCAGAACGGCGTACAGGTCTCACTGAAGAACGGCCAGCTCGCATACGACGCCATCGGAAATGCAACAGGAGAGACCAGTTACAATACCATGACCACTCCAAAGGGCAGGCAGTTCCAACTGTTGCTGCCGGATGGCACTAAAGTATGGCTGAATGCAGCCAGCTCCATTCAGTATCCCACTGTATTTGCCGGGAAGGAGCGAAGGGTAGCTATCACCGGTGAAGCTTATTTCGAAGTGGCGAAAAATGCAAAGATGCCTTTCCATGTAAATGTCAGCGACCAGGCAGAAGTGGAAGTGCTGGGAACAAATTTCAATATCAATGCTTACAAAGATGAGGAAGATATCAAAACCACTTTGCTCGAAGGAAGTGTGAGAATGACAGCCGATGGGAGTTCATCTTCCACAGTAATCTTGAAACCCGGACAGCAGGCCCAGCTCCCCGTTTCTTCATCAGCTACCAGATCTTCACGGATACAAGTTCAGACGGCGGACCTCGACAAAGTAATGGCCTGGAAGAACGGCTTTTTCAATTTTGAAGGTGCTTCTCTAAGAGAGGTCATGAAACAATTGGAACGATGGTACGATATCACCGTAGTATATGAAAAGACTGTGCCCGAGATAGAGTTTTTCGGGGAGATCAACAGGAATTTCAGCCTGGCCGATCTTATCAACGCTTTGAAAGATGTAGGCGTTCATTTCAGGATCGAAGAAGGAAGAAGGCTCGTCGTATTACCCTGATAAACCCTGGTCAACTTTATTCCTATAATATATAAAAGGATAAGTCAATAAAAAACCGTCGCGCGTGGAAGGCGCAACGGTTATGTCCCGAAAAAAACGGGACAGGATTTGGCTGATCCAAAATTCAAGTAGTGGAATTTTTTCTTAACCAAAACTGATGCGAAAGTATGCAAAAAATTATTGCAGAACCCCGGCATTTTGCCGGGACTTCCCGTAGCCGGGGAGAATATCTCCATCCCATACAGGGCTCTGATGGATGCCGGCTACTCACCAAAACACTGCCAGGCATGAGACTTTGTTCCGGCAGGTTCCATGTCACCAACGGCAAAAAACTTTTGACGGCAATGAAAATGACTGCTTTTATCATGCTGGTGCTCTGCCTTCACGTTTCTGCCAGGACCAATTCCCAGACGGTGACCATCGCAGGGAAAGACCTTCCCCTGAGCAGGGTCTTCAGCGCTATCAAAAAACAAACCGGCTATGCTGTCTTTGGCAATGCCAGTCTGTTGAGACAGACGAGGAATGTTTCCATTTCCGTGAGCAACATGCCACTGACGATCTTCCTCGACAGTATTCTCAAGCACCAGCCCATCACCTACAGGATACTCGACCGCACCATTATCCTGTACAGTAAGGCCAGCTCGCCTGCCGACCGTCTCTCGGAGGTCCCGGAAAGCACAACAGTCGATACCGGACCTCAGAAAGAGAATTTCTTTCAAACGGTGACCGGTGTCGTGATCGGGGAAGATGGCAATGCACTGGAAGGCGTGAGCATCAAGATCAGGGGCACCAGCATCGGTGTTTCTTCCGATGCCACCGGCAAATTCACCATCACTGCCGATCCCGATCAGGTGTTGATCTTCTCTTACGTGGGCATGACCACCAGGGAGATCAAAGTAAAAGACCTTCCCCGCAATGGCAGGATAGTATTGAAACCAAAAGACGCCAGCATGGTCGATGTGGTGGTCACCGGTTATGGCAATGTGCGCAAAGAAAGTTTTACAGGCACCTATACACAGGTCACCAAGGCCGATCTCCAGAAAGTTACTACCAATAACCTCATCAGCGCCTTGCAGGTCTTCGATCCTTCTTTCAGGATCATGCAGAATATCACCATGGGGTCAAACCCCAATGTGCTGCCTCAGTTCTATATCCGTGGTCAGTCGGGCTTTCCCGGTGTAAAAGATCTCGACAAGATCGAATCCAGCTCACCGGTATCACAATTCGCCCTGAAGAACAATCCGAACACGCCCATCTTCATCATGGATGGTTTCGAGGTGACCGTTGAAAAGGTCTATGATATGGACATCAACCGCATCAGCAATATCACCATCCTCAAAGATGCTGCCGCCACCGCAATGTACGGATCGAGAGCTTCGAACGGCGTTGTGGTCATTGAAACGATCGTTCCAAAGCCCGGAGAGTTCCGTGTCAATTACAACGGGAATCTTTATGTTACCGCCCCTGATCTCAGCAGCTATCACATGATGAACGCCCAGGAAAAACTGGATGCTGAATTTGCCGCCCAGGCATATCTCCCCAATATGTATCCCAATGATCCAGGCTATGCGGGCACCCTGAGAGAGAACATGTGGTATATGCAGCAAAAGAAAAATGAGGTGGCGAAAGGTGTAAATACCTATTGGCTTTCGCAGCCGTTGAGAACAGCTATCAATCAAAAACACAATCTGTATATTGAAGGTGGTTCACAGGCAGTGCGCCTGGGGCTCGAACTGAAATACGATAACCAGGATGGTGTGATGAAGGAATCCTTCCGCAGAAGGCTGGGAGCAGGGCTTACGCTCCAATACCAGACCAGGAGCCTGCAGTTCCGTAACCAGATCTATTTCGACCAGGTAAGAGGAGATGAATCACCGTATGGGTCATTCAGTGATTATTCCCACCTGCAGCCCTATTATCCCATCTATGATGAGAGCACCGGGAAATACCTGCAAAAATTCCCCAACTACTTCGGATATGCGCCGATCAACCCGCTTTACGAATCTACGGTAGGTAACTTCAGCAAATTAGGTTACAGGGAGTGGACGGATAATTTCACCGCCAACCTGTACCTCAGTAAGTTCCTGTTCATCAGGGGCCAGCTTGCGGTCGACCTGGTCGAATCCACCAACGATTTATTTACTTCTCCTACTTCTACCAAATATGACAGGGGTGATCTGTTCACCAAGGGAGAGCTGTTCCAGAGCAGCACGAATACCCTCAACTGGAACACTAACCTTTTTGCTTCGTACAACAGGAATATCGATGATCACAATATCAATGTGTCGGCGGGTATCAATGCCAATGGAAGAACGGCCAGTATCATGTCCGCTACCTATCGCGGGTTCCCCAGTCCGGGTTACCACTCACCCGCCTACGCATACCAGATCACTCAAAAACCGGAAACACTCGATGACGCGAAGCGCCTGGTGGGGACCTTTGCCACGGTCAACTACAGCCTGAAAAATATCTACCTGTTCGACGGTTCATTCAGGGTCGACGGTTCATCGGAATTCGGGTCCGACCGTAAATGGGCGCCCTTCTGGTCGATCGGCACAGGGATGAACCTGCATAACACCAGCTTCTTCAAAAACAATAAGGCCATCGATATCCTGAGAGTTACTGCCAATATCGGGCAAACGGGCAAATCTAATTTCACGCCCTATATGGCGAGAAGCACGTATGCCATGATGCTCGACGACTGGTATCCTACCGGCATCGGGGCCCGGCTGATCTATATGGGGAATAATAAACTGACCTGGGAAAAACAGGTGTCCTGGAATCTCGGCGCTCTGCTGTCGGTATTCAAACGCTTTACCCTCGAGTTCAATTATTATAACAAGGAAACCTACGACCTGATCACCGATGTTTCATTGCCTTCTTCTTCGGGGTTCAGTATTTACCGCGACAATATCGGCAAAGTGCTCAACAAAGGTTTTGAGATCAAATCTTCCCTCAATGTGCTCAACCAGCGCGACCTGAATATAACCCTGATCGCCAATATGGCCCATAACAAGAATCGCATTGTGGAAATAGCACAGTCCATGAAACGGTACAACAACCGCATCGACGAATACTACCAGGGATATATCAATAATAACAACCCCCTTTTCACGCTTGCCTTTCATGATCTGAACTCGAAGTTCTCGAAGCCCATCATGAAATATGAGGAAGGAAGCTCACTCACTACCATCTATGGTATGAAGTCGCTGGGCATCAATCCTGCCAACGGGAAAGAAATATTCATGAAAAGAGATGGCAGCATCACGTATGACTGGGACCCTACGGAGCAGCAACCCATCGGCAATACTGAACCCTGGGGACAAGGATCTTTCGGCCTCAATGCACGATACAAACGATTTACGCTCTACACTACTTTCCTGTTCGAGTTTGGAGGAGATCAGTATAACCAAACGCTGGTAGACAATGTAGAGAACGTAAACCTCCTGCAATCCAATGCCGACACCCGCGTGATCACAGACCGCTGGCAGAAGCCCGGTGATATGTCGCCCCTGAAAGCTATCCAGGACAGGTACCTGATCACACGGCCCACTTCCAGGTTCATCCAGAAGAACAACTATCTCTCCTTCAACTCACTGTCGCTGGGATATGAGGTCGATCCGGCAAAGCTCAAGGCCATCAGGCTGAGCTCACTGAGGGCGGCCCTCATCTTCAATGATATTGCGCTCTTCTCCACCATCAAGCGGGAGATGGGCCTGGACTATCCTTATGCAAGGGGCTTAACATTCACCATCAATGCAACATTCTAAAACTACTATTATGAGAGCCATAAAATTTTGGATGATCATCTGCCTTCCCGTGTTGCTGAATACATCCTGTAAAAAGTTCCTTGATGTAAAATCCAGTAACCAGGTGTTGCAGGAAGAACTGTTCAAGGATGGAGATGGTATCCATATTGCCGTTAACGGCGTATATCGCATTTTGTCAAGTACGGAGCTTTATGGAAAAAACCTTACCTGGGGCTTCATGAGCGGGCTGGGATACAATTATGATGTGAACTACCTCCCGTACGATATCAGGGATGCAGCGCAATTCCACTGGGACTATTCCAACACACAAAAGGTAACGGAAGATATCTGGAAGAAAGCCTATAATGCACTGGCCAATTGCAATAATATCATCCAGGAAGTAGAGAAAAAGGATTCCGGCTTCTTTGCGCAGAAGTCCAACGAAAAGAATATGATCCTGGGTGAGATGTATGGCATCAGGGCCATGATCCACTTCGACCTGTTACGCATATTCAGTCCGGCCCCCTCCAGTGGTTATACCGGCCTCACCATCCCCTATGTAAGCAGTTACCCGGAGTATCAACCCGCAAGGCTCGATATGAATACGATCTTTACCAGGATCATCGCAGACATGGAACTTTCCAAATCCTTGCTGGCCCCTGTGGATACGCTCTTTATCACCGTACCGGGCTCGAGGACCCCCATTATCAGGTACACAACCGGCAGGATCAGGAATACAGGCGGGTATTATGAACTGCCCATAGGCGAGTTTTTCAATTATCGTGGTGAGCGCATGAATTTCTTCGGTGCTACCTCTTTGCTGGCCCGCATCTATATGTACAAGGGAGATTATGAGAACGCCTATAAGAATGCGAAGATCGTTTATGACATCCATAAGAGGAACTGGTTCCAGTGGACAAGCTCCATCTACCAGGGACAAATAACCGATGTGGACTACATCTATACCAAACGCCCGGATGAATTGTTGCTCACTTTTTCCAATGCGAAGAACTACGATAACTGGGACAATGTTTTCATGAACTCGCCCGGTAGCCAGTTCTTCAGGATGAACAGCACCTATATGAACAAACTGTTCGAGAGTGATCTCGATGATTACAGGCTGGTGGGCTGGTACAACCGGTATGGCGATCAGCGATACCTCACATGGTCAAGGCCCCGCGGCACTTCCTACAATGCAGACCAGGTCACGAAGAACCAGGGCCCTCTTCTGCCGGTGATCAGGTTCTCGGAAATGGACCATATCATCATCGAATACTACATCAAACAGAACAGGATCACAGATGCCGTGAATATGCTGAACGATATCCGGATCAACCGCGGCGCCAAGAACAAGATCCCTACCAGCATCTCGCCCAATGAGCTGATGGAAAAATTAGTGAAAGATATGGTAAGGGAATCACTCACGGAAGGACAGACCTTCTTCCTCTTCAAGCGCCTGAACCGGAATATATTCAATGGTGAAACGGATGTAGTGATGAAACCGGCAGATTGGTTTGCACCTCTGCCTCAAAGTGAAATTGCCTATCAGCTTTAAAACTAATGGTTATGAAAAAATTGCGTTCTTACTATATCATATCTGCCATAATTGTGATAGCATCTTCCTGCAGGAAGGACCATATCATGCTATATGAGGGAGACAATTATGTCCAGTTCACTAAAAGTTATAAGGATTCCTCCCTGTTCTCATTCCTCGCACTCCCCAATGATAACCAGGCCACCACACCACTGGCCATCGAGCTGATCGGGAAGCCTGAAAACAGGGACAGGGTGTACAAACTGGCTGTAGTGAAAGAAGCGACCACTGCACCGGAAGCGAACTATTCCATCCCGGCTACTTTCACGCTCAGGGCCAACCGTACAGTGGATACTGCCTGGATCACGGTGAAGAAAACTCCTGAGATCGCCACCAAACCGGTAAGGCTGGTGCTCAAGATCGATGCCTCGGAGGATTTCAGGGTTGGACAGTTGGACCGATCTCTCTCGATCCTGTATATATCGAATGTAATAGCCAGGCCCGATTGGTGGGATGATACCGTTGAGGGCAGGTTCCTGGGCGATTACTCCGACAAGAAATACAAATTGTTCATCCAGGTGACCGGCAAATCGGACATCGATGCCTCCAATCTCGATGAGGTGCGCTATTATACCATCATCTTCAAGAATTATCTTTTGAGGGAAAAGGATGCAGGACGAACGGTGTATGAAGATAACGGGATGGAAATGACGGTTGCGCTCATCGGCGGTTAAGCGAACCAATCATCAACAAAAAAACTATCATGAAACATCATATAAAATCATTCATGCTGGGGATCTGCCTGGTAACGCTCCTTCAGGCATGTTATAAAGACAAAGGGAATTACGACCTGATCGATTATAACAAGATCATGTCCATAACGGCTCCCACACAGCCTCCGGTCATCCTCGGCGATACCTTCAAACTGTCGCCTGTCATTAAATGGAAATACCCTGAGAGGGATACACTCGCATTCGATTATGAATGGAGGCAATTGGATTCAGTCGTATCGAACAAGAGGGACCTGGCATATACACCTACTATTCCCGGTTATATCATGGTCTACCTGTATGCCAAAGAAAAGGCCACAGGTATTGTAACCCGTTATCAAATACAGCTACAGGTGATCTCGGCCTATAAAGCTGGCTGGCTGTTCCTGACCAATAACGGCGGAAAATCCGGATTGACCTATATCCGGAGAGACGCCAAAAAAGACGCCAACAACGTTACTTATTACGAATACAAATATTTCCCTGATGTATATGCGAAGTTATTCCCGGATAAACCGCTTGGTGATAACCCGGTAAAGCTGGTTACGAAGATATTCCCCGACTACACACTCGACCAGGTGCTGGTATTGCAGGGAAATTCATCGGTGTTCCTCAGTGGAGATAATTTTTCAAAACAGATAGCACTCCGCAGTGAATTCCCTTCCCAGTCATTTCCCAATGGTGCGAAGCCGGTGGACTATGTCGACGGAGGTTCCACCAATCATGTGCTGACCGATGATGGCAAGGTCTACTGGAAAAGGAATACCAAGACCATGGGCGGCGTGCACGACGGGTTCTTCATGGATGTGCCTATCTACTTCGAGGGCGGCGGTGCAAACATTTCGCAGAATATCGATATCAGCATCGATTACTCCCAGTTCATTTACCTGTATGATGATCTCCAAAAACGATTCCTGGGACTTTATGTAACCACCGGTTCGAATGACTACGTGGGTGGGAAATTGTATCTCCAGAATTCCACCGCACCTCCTCCGGGTTTTGTCGACCTGAACAACCAAACCGGGTATACGATGAAATATTGCAGTGATTATGCGAACGCTTCTTCCTACATGAATATCATCAAGAACAACAGCACCGGGCAATACCTGTATCAAACCTACAGGCTGTCCATGCAGTACACTTATATCGGCGTAAGCGGTCAGCAACAGGAGGTCTTTGCCGGAAATGGTATCGTATCCGACAATACCGTGTACTACCGAATCCGCAATTCATCATACCTGTTCTTCGGGGAAGGGAGCAAGCTGTATTTCTATGATATCAACACCAAAAAAGTTACACTGTACCATGATTTTGGTTCCGGCCGGATCACGAAGATCACATCGGATGCCAATTCGGGTGAACTGGGTGTTGCGCTCGATACGGGACTGTTCTATATCTGCAGCCTCAAAAATGAGGTACTGGGGAATCCCAACCCGGGATCAGTAGGCATCCTGTACCAATCACCGAACATCGGCAACATAGTAGACCTCACCTGGAAATGGGGTTCCTATTTCGAATATGTATTCAGAAGATATCCGGGAACATAACCAACCCTATCAATAATTACAACTATCAATAATGAATGATTCAATCGTTAAGGTAGAGAACCTATCGCACAGGTATAGTGTGCAATGGGCTGTGAAGAATATCAATTTCGAGCTCACCAAAAACGGTATCTACGGTTTATTGGGCGCTAACGGCGCCGGTAAGTCAACGATCATGAATGTCATCTGTGGTGTGCTCAAGCAAACGCAGGGCGAGATTTATGTAAGAGGCATCAACATGCGTACCCACCCTGTTGACGCCAAACGCCATATCGGCTTCCTGCCCCAGAAGCCGCCTTTGCTCATGGACCTCACCGTGGAAGAATATCTTACTCATAGCGCCAATATGCGGCTGATGGAAGAAGGAAAAGTGAAAGAGGCGGTCGATGAAGCAATGGTGAAAGTGGGTGTGAGCCATTTCAACAAACGGCTTATCCGCAACCTTTCCGGCGGTTACCAGCAAAGGGTGGGCATTGCCCAGGCCATTATCCATAAGCCCGGTTTCGTGGTGATGGATGAACCTACCAATGGTCTCGATCCCAACCAAATACTGGAAGTGCGCAACCTCATCAAAGAGATCGCGGAAGAACGGACTGTGGTGCTCTCGACGCATATCCTCCAGGAAGTGCAGGCCCTGTGCGATAATATCTGGATGATCAACCAGGGCACTGTGGCATTCGCCGGCTCCATCGATGAATTCGACAGCTACATCATGCCCAGTACACTGAATGTTTCCCTTGTGGCCATGCCTCCGGCGGAGGAGCTGAAATCCATTCCCGGCGTGCTGAATGCCGAGCACCTGGGCGGAATAAAATACAAAGTGCAGTACTCGGATGCGCAGGAAACGATGGAACGCATCGTTGAAGCAAGCGTTCAGCGCAAATGGAGGCTCATAGAGATATCCCTGGAGAAAATTTCCCTTGAAAATGTATTTGCCGAATTATCTAAAAACAAGCCCTTATAATTTACAAGGCTAGTTATGAAAGATGTTGAAAAGTTGAAATGTTAACAGGTTGACAAGTGAATCTCCGTATTTCGGGAACTCACTTGTCAACATTTCAACCTGTTAACCTATCAACCTCTTCATCTCTTACCCAAAAAAATGTACGGATGAAAACGATTTATAAGATTGCAAAGACGGAGCTCAAAACACTTTTTTTCTCACCGATCGCCTGGTTGATCATTGTCATTTTTGCCTTTCAGACCGGCCTGGTCTTTACGGGGATCTATGATCAGATGTTGAGAAGGCAGCTCATTGGCTGGAAATTGTGGATGGCCACACTGGGTACTTTTGGAGGTATCCAGGGAACATTTACGATCGTGCAACAATACTTGTTCCTCTATATTCCATTGCTCACGATGGGTGTGATGAGCCGTGAATTCAGCAGTGGTTCCATCAAACTCCTCTATTCCTCACCGCTTACCAGCCGGCAGATCGTGTTGGGGAAATACCTGGCGCTCGTGATCTATGCCTTTGTGCTGATCGGTGTGCTTTCTATTTACGGGATATATGCTGCTTTCACCATTCACTCGGTCGATATTCCCGTTATTCTTACGGGACTGCTGGGATTGTTCCTGCTCACCTGTGCGTATGCTGCCGTGGGGTTGTTCATGTCGTCCCTTACTTCCTATACCGTTGTATCGGCCATGGGCACGCTGGCCATTTTTGCCGTGCTCAGTTATGTGAAGACAGTAGGGCAGGATATAGAATTCGTAAGGGATATTACTTACTGGCTCGCTATTTCAGGCCGCTGCGATACTTTCATTTCAGGTATGATCACCAGTGAGGACGTGCTGTATTTCCTGATTGTGATCAGCCTGTTCATCGGCTTTACGATCATCAAAATGCTGAGCGGCCGGCAGCGTAAACCCTGGTATGTTTCATTCGGCAGGTACGCGCTGGTCTTCTGCGCAGCGATGCTGCTGGGTTATTTCAGCGCCAAGCCCAAGCTGATGTCGTATTATGATGCTACCCGTACGAAGTTCAATACCCTTACCAAAAGCAGCCAGGAAGTGCTGAGCCATCTCGATGATGAACTTACCATCACCACTTATACCAATATGCTGGATGAGAACTACTGGATAGCGGTGCCGGAATCGTATAAGTATGATGTAGACAGGTTCAAGCAATACATCAGGTTCAAACCCGGGATCAGGCTGAAGTACAAATATTATTACCATAAAGCCGGTAATAAGCAACTGGAAAAACAATACCCAACCCTGAACGACGATCAGTTGATCGATACATTGGTGAAATTATACGACTGGCGCTTCGGGATCGATCCTTACAAGAAGATCAACAAGGAAGTCGACCTGGAACCGGAAAGGTTCCGTTTCGTACGTTCACTCAAAAGAGCCAACGGCAAGGAAACCTTTCTCCGCATTTACGACGATATGATGCGTCTTCCCTCTGAAACCGAGATAACGGCGGCGTTCAAACGACTGGTGATCGATCAACTTCCGACCGTAGGCTTCCTCACTGGTCATGGTGAGCGCAGGAGCGATGCCGAAGAAGACCGCGGGTACAATATGTTCGCCCAGGAAAAATCATTCCGCCTGGCATTGATCAACCAGGGTTTCGATTTTGCAGATGTCACCCTCGATAAGGAAATACCGGACAATATCCGCATCCTGCTCATTGCAGAGGCCAGGAAACCCATTTCCCCCGAAGAAATGAAAAGGCTGAATCATTATATCGAGAGAGGCGGTAACCTGATCATTGCCGGAGAGCCCGGCCGCCAGGAATTCATGAACCCGATCGTGGAGCCGCTGGGCGTAAAATTCCTGCCCGGTATGCTCGTGAAGCCGAGCAAGAAATTCCAGTCGAACCTGCTGTTGCTGACCCCTACCAAAGCTGCCGAAGATTTTTCCTTTCACTTCAAGAATATAAAACGGCAGGAACAACTGTTGCCGATGCTGACCACCACTGCATTGCAGTTCAGCACCGACAAAGGCTTCAAGGTCACCACGCTGTTTACCAGCGATACTACCGGGGGCTGGCTGGAACAGGAAACCACTAACTTCATAGATGACACGGCCAGACTGAACCCGGCCGCCGGAGAAGTGGAGCAGCCCTATCCCACGGTCATCGCCCTTTCGAGAAAAGTGAATAATAAAGAGCAGAAGATCATCGTCATGGGCGACGCCGATTGCCTGAGCAATGGCGAATTCCAGATGATGAGGAAGGATATATCATCGGCCAATATCAATTTTGTCAGTGGCATGTTCTTCTGGCTCACGGATGAAGAATTGCCGATCGATATGCGCCGCCCGAATGCGCCCGACAGATCGCTGCGTCTGACCAAAACGAGTTGGGCAGTTTCAAAGGTTGGCCTGAAATGGGTGTTCCCGGCCATCCTGATGGTTTGCGGCCTGTATATCTGGGTCCGTAGAAAGAGAAGATAACCGAATAATACATCATGAGCTTAGTAATCGACAAACAAACCCTCGACGACCTGAATATCTTCGGAAAACGGGATAACGATTCTGTATATGCGATCTTCAACCGGACCCACACGCGCGGTGGCGCCGAGATACTGGAGCAGATGTTCCGTTACCCGCTTTCCGACGTGGGGGCCATCAATAACAGGAGTGGGATCATCCGCTACTTCAAAGACCTGAAGACCAATTTCCCTTTTAAAGGAGACCTCTTCGATGCAGCAGAGCAATACCTGGCCAACACCGATGAAAGGAGCAGGCTTACCCATCATGAGAATACACTGGGAAGAAAATTCAATAACCTCATCGGCGCCAATACCGAATACCATCAGTTGCTCAAAGGCATTTCTTCCGTAATGGAGATCCTGCTTACCCTGCGCAATTTTATAGATCGTATTGCTCCTTCTGCCACAGGCACACCGTATGCAAAGGACCTGCATGAAATAAAAATACTGCTGAAGGCCCCGGAGATGGAGCAGGTGCTGCGGGAGAAGCTACCGGTGAAACTGGATTATGACGGGGCCGTGGATTACGATAAATTGCTGCGATACGCCCATCGTGAGCAGATCAAACAATTACTGTATTATGTCTATTGTATCGACGTATATATCTCCGTGGCTACCGTGGCCGGGCAACGCGGGTTCATTTTCCCGGAAGCATTGGAGAGTGATAAGCATATCATGAAGATCGAAGGGGTATATCATCCCCGGCTTACCAAAGCTATACCCAACGATCTCCACATCACGCCAAACAGTAATATTGTTTTTCTTACAGGGGCCAATATGGCGGGAAAGTCCACTTTCATGAAATCGTTGGGAATTGCCGTATTCCTCGCTCATACAGGTTTTCCGGTGGCGGCGGAAAGAATGCAATTTTCAGTGTGCGATGGCCTGCTCACCACCATCAACCTTCCGGATGACCTGAACATGGGCTATAGCCATTTTTACACGGAAGTGTTGAGAGTAAAGAAAATGGCCCTTCAACTGGAGAGGTCCAGGAACCTGTTCATCATTTTCGATGAATTGTTCAGGGGTACGAACGTGAAAGACGCTTATGAGGCTACAGTGGCCATCACATCTGCTTTTGCCGGAAGGCCGAACTGCATGTTCGTGGTCTCCACGCATATCATCGAAGCGGGAGAATCGCTGATGTCCATCTGTAATAATATCAATTTCGTATACCTGCCCACCCGGATGGAAGGCGAGAAGCCGGTATACACGTACCGGCTCGAACAGGGTATCACAGAAGACCGGCATGGTATGATCATCATTAACAATGAAGGCATTCTCGACATATTGAAGAACGGGAAAAAACAAATTACAGGACCATGAGCTTTATTGCAGATAAACAAACATTGGACGACCTGAACCTGTTGGGCAAGTATAAAAGCAATTCTGTATACAGTCTTTTCAATAGGGTCCGGACGACAGGCGGTGAGCAATTGCTCGACCAGATGTTCAGACATCCTCTCCATGATGCCCTTGCTATCAACCAGCGCAGCAATATGTTCCGGTACTTCGAACTGAAAGCATTTACATTTCCTTTCCCGGATGAAGCATTCAGTGTGATGGAAAATTACCTTGCTTCCGGTGGTAGTGGGAACAGGTTTACAGCCACAGCCGATAACCTGAGGAAACATTTTTTGCATTCGATCGGGCTCGACAAAGAATTTCAAACCATTCTGACCGGCCTGCAAACAACTATCGGGCTCCTGAATACCCTGAACGAATTTTTGGTGAAACTGGAAGGGAATGATCCGGCCAATCCTTTTCACGAAGAGATCCGTACCCTACGGAACATCCTTTCCGGCAACAGGCTGCAATGGCTGAAGGAAGAGAACGGAAGAGAACAACTGCCCCTCCCGAAGATGTTGCGATACGATAACCTGTTAAGAGTTATCATGCGTGAGGAAATGGCCATTGTTCTCAAGCTGATCTACCTGATCGATGTAAATATTGCTGTGGCTGCCACCGCCAAAGCCAGGGGGCTTTCCTACGCACATGCACTCCCGAAGGAGGAATATTGCATTCGTATAAAAGATTGTCGTCATCCTGGCATTGAAAGGGCCGTGGCCAATTCAGTGAGCGTGCACCAGCAGAGCAATGTCATCTTTCTCACGGGTGCGAATATGGCGGGCAAATCCACCTTCATGAAATCGTTCGGCATTGCCGTCTATCTCGCGCACATGGGTTTTCCCGTAGCTGCTTCCGCTATGGAGTTTTCCGTGAGGGATGGCATCTACACATCCATCAACGTGCCCGATAATCTCCAACTCGGATACAGCCATTTTTATGCAGAAGTGCGCCGGGTAAGATCCGTGGCGGAAGATGTGAGCGCCGGCAAGGACCTGGTAGTGATCTTCGATGAATTGTTCAAAGGCACCAATGTGAAAGATGCCTATGATGCCACCCTGGCCGTCACGGAGGCTTTTTCCGAATACCGCAATTGTTTCTTCATCATCTCCACCCATATTATTGAAGTGGCAGAGGAGCTGAAAAAATTCAGCAACCTGCAGTTCGTTTATTTCCCTACCATCATGGAAGGAACCATACCACGGTATACATATAAGTTGCAAGAGGGTGTTACTTCAGACAGACATGGTATGATGATCATCGAGAATGAGGGGATCGTGGGTATAATAAGAGGGAAAATAATGGTGTGATAAATTTATCCTATATTTGATCACCTTTCAAGAATCCTTATACGCCCTTTAGCACACAATGACCATGCCTTCTTGCGCATGGTGTGTCGTATTTATTTTACCGGATATGTGAACCGGTGCAGGGCGGTCCCACACAAAATATTGAGGTTAAGAGCTCTCGCATAGTGCAGCTATTGCAACTGCAATGGCATTGAAACATTGTGTCCATACCTATTCAATAACCGATCCATAAAAAATCCGTGTATGAAATCCGACTTTTACCTTCTGCATCTGCTCTCGAAGGAACATGCCTTCCGGAGAGCAATTGTCTACTCCGGCAAAAACGTCATCCTCTTATTTTTATTTTGTTTGAACGCATTATTGGCTACTGCCCAAAGCCCGGGCGGGGTATCGACAGGTCTTCGCTTATGGGTGAAGGCGAATGCGGGGCCGGTCACCAGTGGTTCCAATGTTACGGCCTGGAACGATCAATCGCCGGGTCTACGGAATCTTACCACTACTTCACCGGTTTACCAGCCACTCCTCGTAGCACCGGCGGAGGCTTATAACTTCAACCCATTCGTCAGCTTCAATGGCGACTTCCTGCGATACACCGGTAATGTGCTGCCTGCAGGATCAGGTGCGTCGATCTTCAGCGTGGCCAGCCAAACGGGCAATACAGGATATAATACCTTATGGGATTTCTATTCCAATGATCCTACCATCAATACGCAGGGAGGTCGCTGGCTATTCTGGCATGGTTATGCCACGTATCACAATACACCATTGATAAAAGGTAAACCGGTTTTGGTAAGCGGTCATTGGTCGAATAATATGGCCGCCAGCAGCCTGATCGATATTAACGGTCGCCAGGAACCGGTGAACCAGGCGGTGAATACGAACGGGAACAATTATTTCCTCGGAGCAGGTAGTACAGGAGCTGTCGAAGCCTGGGAAGGTGGCATCGCGGAGAATATTGTTTATGAAACACCATTGTCTGTACCGGACCAGGCCAGGGTGAATTCTTACCTGGCCATCAAGTATGGCATTACCCTCGACAGCGATCCTGCATCATCCATTGTCAATTATGATTATGTTTCCTCTTCAGGTACCACTATATGGAACAGCACCGTCAATGCCAGCTATCATCATGATATTACTGGTATCGGCCTCGATAATGCCTCAGCCCTGTTGCAATTGAAATCGAAAAGTATCAATGACGGGTTCGTCGTCACGATCGAATCTGCAGCAATTTCTGTCAGCGGATCCTTCCTCATTATTGGCGACAATGCCGGTGTCAGATCGCTGGCAACCCCTTATTCACCCAACAGCTTTACCTCTTCCATACCTTATTTCCATTATGGACGGATATGGAAAGTACAGGAAACCGGTACTGTAGGGGTTGTGACGATCACCATCAACTCCACTGCTGTGACCCACCTGCTGGTGCATAACAGTAATAATTTCAGTACGGGCACGCCTGTTGAGATTGCCCTCGTGAATGGTAAAGCTACCGTCGACCTCACCGATGGTCAGTATTTTACCTTTGCTGGTCCGGCCAATGCCCCGGGAGGCGTTATCCAAAACCTGGCATGCTGGCTCAAAGCCGATGCGGGAACAAGTACCACAACACCCGGCGCCGCAGTATCCAACTGGTCCGATCAGTCTGGTAACGGAAATACACATACGCAATCGAACGGCACTTCGCAACCTGTCTTTATTGGGGCCGGTGGCAGTTACCTGATGAATTATCAACCTGCCCTCCGGTTTGATGGCACGAACGACCAGCTTTTAGCACCTGCTTATATCTCCACCAATGCGCCCGACAACAATGCAGTGCACATATTCGTCGTGTCGAGGATCGATGCCAACAGCAGTACGGCCTGGCAAACTACCTATGGCATTATCGACAGTTGGGTGAACACGATATGGTTTAACAGGACCCCCGGCAATTACCTGGCGGGCAATCAGCTTGCCACTGCCAGGCCCGGCATGTTTTACGGTATCACCAGTCACCTGATGCCCAGAACAGGTGGTACTACAAAAGTTATCTGGAATGGGACTGTGAATACCTTCTCCAATCTCAATTATGCCAATACCGGCACCAACTATTCCGTTGGTGGCGATGTGCTGGCAGCGGATTGGGTAAAGGGCGATATCCAGGAAGTGATCGTATACAAAGGCGCTCCCAACCTGGATTTTGACCTTACCAACCTGGCTAAGATACAGAGCTATCTCGCCATTAAATATGGTATAACGCTAGACCCTGCCGGTCAGGCTGATTATATATTGCCTACCGGTACGCTTATCTGGACAGGAAGCAATCATACCGGTTATCAAAACAATATTTTCGGACTGGGAAGAGATGATAATTCTTCATTGTACCAGAAGCAGGCTTTCAGCTACGGGGATTCTTCCATTAGTATTTACGTGGGCAGACTTGCCGGCCTGAACAGCGCCAACGATGCGCAGATCGCTGTGAATAACAGTTTCCTGGTATTGGGTGATAATAATGCAAGCGGTTACACCGTGGTGAACTATCCAGCCGGAAAAGTATTTCAGAATGGATCTACAACAGTGCAGGTCAACGCACTGACCAATCGTACCTGGCAGGCCCAGACCACCACCCAATCGAGTTGGAATATCTCTATCAATACGAATAAATACAGATATGCGAGTTATGTATTGGTAAGCAGCGACCCTGCATTCCCGGATGCTTCTACCCGCATATATCCTGTTATCAATGGCACAGCCAATGATGTAGTGGTGAACAATAATGAATACATCCGCCTGGCAGCATTCGTAAAGGGGCCGGGTGGCGTGGTCAACAATCTTGCATTGTGGGTAAAAGCCAATGCCGGTGTTACGGGTAGCAGTAAGGTGGAGAAATGGCTCGACCAAAGCATCGGCGGAAAAGACATGATGCAGGCGGACGCTACTTACATGCCGACCGTCACGAGTGGTCTGGGTGTCACCAATTTCAACCCGGTACTGACTTTCAGTGGACAAGCCCTCTATCGCAACCAGGATATTGTTCCGTTCAACGCCAACTCCAGCACTTCTATCTTCAGTGCTGCTAGGCCCACTACCATCACAGGAGTACACACTCTCTGGGATGTATACTCCAATTCTCCCACGCTCAATGCGCTCGCTTCCAAATGGAATTTCTGGAACCTGGGCGGCGTACATTCGATAGATCCTGTGGCCGGACTGATGCAGATTGCCAACGCTCACTGGCAATTGGGCGCTTCAGGCAATATAGTCAGAGAGGTGAACGGTCTTCTGGAAACAACCGCTGGTTCGCCAATAACACCTGCCAGCAGTCAATACCTGATCGGTGCGGGAACAACCACGAATGCAGAGCCCTGGATGGGAGATATTGCTGAGAACATCGTATACAACACGAAGATCACAGGCAGTGAACTGATAAAGATCAATACCTATCTCGGTATCAAATATGGCGTTACCTTGAAGAACCCGCTTACTTATCAATACCTGGCCACCGATGGAAGCCTTATCTGGGATGGCAGCAACAGCGGCGGTTTCCATAATAATGTGTCGGGCATTGGCAGGGATGATATGGAAGACCTTAACCAGAAGCAGTCCCGCAGCGTAAATCCGGGAAACCAGGTCACTATTGGCCTTGCTGGTATTGCAGCCGACAACAACAGTAATACGGCGCTTTTTGGACAGGATATCTCTTATCTCGTTTGGGGCGATAATGGGATTCCCAATGCCACTACTTCCGTGATCACCAATTATGGGGTGAACGTGACCATCAATCATCTCAACCGTGTATGGCGCGTAGAAAATAAAGGAGTACAACAATCCGTGAAGATGAGTTTTCCGGCTGCGTTGATCCCCGGTGCTCTGGCCGGACCTTGTGAAGAGTATAAGCTCATTACCTCCAACTCGGGCACACTAACAGCAGGGGCCATCACGTCACTTCAGTCCATCTCGGCAGAAGGGGGTAACTATGTCCTGAATTATACATTCCCGGCGGGAGTTTCTTATTTTACGCTGGGAAGGATCGATCCTGCCTCGCGTGGCATCGTATTCCTGCCATTGCAGAACTCGCAGGCGGATAATTTTGCCGATTGTTCCACTACTCCATGGAAGTATTTCTATGAAGATCCTGCCAGGGCGCGAAAACTGATCGCCATGTCGGACTTCGATAACACTTATCTCAACAATCTGTCGGTAAACATATCTACCAGTGGTTTTGGTTATGCCAGCGCGGTCAGGGAGACCTACCTGATGCCAAGGATAACCACGGTAGCGGATGCAACAGCAGGAACCTTCCCCGCGGCCAAGGTCCGGATCTATTTTCACCCGGATGAACAGATGAATGCACAAATACCTGGCGCGATCAGCAACACCTGGATCAAATACAAAGGTGATGCTTCGGCTATAATAGCCGATCTGCAGAATGATGGTTTATTTGAATCGCAGAAGGCGGTAGCCCTTACACCCGATGCTTCTGGTATAGAAGATGGTGTTCACTATGTGGAATTCCATAATACCACCTCCTTCTCTTCATTTATTTATGTCTCTTCCACTGAGCCGTTGAGTGTATTGTTACCGGTAAAGCTCACTACATTCAATGCTGTGAGAGTAGAGGAGGGAATACAATTGAACTGGACTACAAGCCAGGAATTTAATAACAGCGGTTTTGCCATCGAGCGTAGTACAGATGGAGCGGGCTGGCAACAGATCGGGTTTGTACCGTCGGCTGCCCGGGGCGGGAACAGTCAATCGGCTTTGTATTATCAATTTGTGGACCGCACACCATTGACCGGTCTTAATCAATACCGCCTGAAACAGGTCGACATCGATAACAGGCATGAATATTCCAGGACCATCTCCATTCGGTATGAAGATGGACGCAGGCTATTCCTTAGTCCCAATCCAACGAACAGTGGCATCACCATTGTCAGCGGACTGAAAGAAGGGGACGATCTACGACTGTTTACTCAAACGGGAAAGATTATTTACCGGTACCGGGCAACTACCGGTCAACACCCGATCAACCTGAAGGCGCAGCCTGCAGGGATTTACTACCTGGAAGTATCGAATGGCAATCGAAGAGAAGTAATGAAGATCATCAGGCAGTAAGCGCGGAGAATGAAATTGAAATGGCCCTGGCCCTCCCACCTGGTTTGAAAAGAAACCGGGTAGAGGGCCAGGTTTTTTTGGATTTACTGTATACATTTTTAACCCCCCGGTTACCAGTCACCCTTCGGATTCATTCAATTCATTTATTGATTGACCGAAACGATTTTTCTATCCGCTGGCCTGAAATACCATGATGCCAACGTCAGGAATAATAATAGCAACGTCGGGAATATTTCATTCATGGTACCCGTTGCGATATGTGAAAATGCCGCCCCCGTCATGGCAAAGAAAAAGCCTGCATAAGCCCATTCTTTTAGTAAAGGTAACTTAGGAATAAGCACTGCTGCAGCTCCCAAAATTTTCCAAATACCCAATATAGTTAGAAAATAACCGGGATAGCCCAAATGCGTAATAAAATCTACTTCAGTTTTCACTTTAAGTAACTGAACGATCCCGGTCGACAGCATTCCCAATGCAAGCCAGATGGTGACAATCCAATAGATGATCTTATTTCTCTTTTTCATGGTATGCTATTTTAATTTGCCAACTATGTCCTGTAACCGGTTATGTGCCATATTGATTCCCTGGGCAAAGGGTAACTGCAGTATTTGATCTCTGAGCCCGACTGATCTATATACTACATGCATGCTGAGTTTGCTGGTATCGTCGGTAAGTTTTTCAAATTCCAGGAACTCAAGCTGAACGCCAAATGGCGCATTCTCCATTTCAAATGTCCGGGTGATCTTTCGTTCCGGAACAAAATCATGGATCACTCCATTGGCCCGAAATAATATGTTTCCCTGAGCATCGGTTGTTTCAAATTGATAACCGCCGTGCTTTTTATTTTCCAGCTTCAGCACTTTTGTTCCCATCCATTGCTCCACGATGCCGGGGTCTACATACGCTTTGAACAGTAGCTCCACCGGCAATTCAAATTCCCTTGTTATCACTAATTCCTGTTTGCCGTCTTCGGCATTGACCTTTGTGTTACGTTCCATAGCAAGCTATTTTTTTGATTTGTATTTTTTCATGATGGCTTCCAGTTTATTGAACCTGTCATCCCACATTTTGCGGAAGGGTTCAATAAAATCCGCTATTTCTTTCATCTTTTGCGGATTTAAATGATAGTATATTTCCCTGCCGCTTTGTTTCTGTTCAAGTATTTCACACTCGGTGAGGATTTGTATATGCCTGGAAATTGTTTGCCTTGATGAATCGAAGTTTTCAGCTATTGCACCGGGTGTCATTGCGTGAATGGCAACTAAAGTTATGATCGCCCTCCGGGTAGGGTCGGCAATGGCCTGAAATACATCTCTTCTTAAATCCATTTTATGCAGCTATTTGACTGCTAATATACGTGCAGTCATTTAACTGCGCAAATTTTTTCGGTCAAAATTTTAAAATAAAAAAAATCGGAGTTCGTAAGAGCCCCGATTTTCTATGTTTACACGGTATTTATTTTTTGGTGTCAATAAAGGAGATTACTTAGTTTCCCGACATCCGAAAGACGGATCTTCCCCTCTTTTATTTCAATCAGTTTTTCGGCTTTGAAATCGCTTAAAGTCCTTATCAGTGATTCGGTGGCCGTACCTATATAATGGGCAATATCTTCCCTGGAGATCTCGAGCGAGTTGGAACTGCCGCCGGTATTATACTTGTTATGAATTTCCACCAGTGCCTTTGCCACTCTTTTTCGAAGGGAACTGTAGGCGAGATTCAGCAGCCTGTCTTCTTTTCCTTTTACGTTTTGAGTGATAATGTGAATAAACTTGGAAGCGACGGTAATATCGCCATAGATCATTTGTAAAAAATCATCTTTGGGTATCAACAGTATATCAGAATCTTCCAACATGATGGCTGTATCATCGTAATTGTTATCACCGATCAATGCAGGATAGCCGATGAAATCCCCACCACTGAAAATATCTATGATATATTCCTTGCCATCTTCATGGGTCCTGCTTGTTTTTACCTTCCCTTTCACCAGGTAGTACAAAAACCGTGGCCGTTTGCCTTCCTGGTACAAGACCTGTTTCCTGCCAAAGCTCTCCATGCTGTACTGTTCGGAGAGTTTATCGAGAATACCCATTTCTTTGACATCCTTTAAGAATTGAGAGATGCCTGGCTGAGACATGGCATATTGCTGCTCGAATACCTGCGTTTTTTTCAGCCTTGTTTCAATGGCATTCAATAATTCAATATCCTCGAAAGGCTTTGTGATATAATCATCCGCGCCCATCTCCATTCCCCTTCTGAGATCGGTCCTTTCTGTTTTCGCCGTCAGGAAAATGAAAGGGGTGAATTGTGTTTCCACATTCTTGCGAAGAAGATGTAATACTCCATATCCATCCAACTCCGGCATCATGATATCACAGACGATCAGGTCCGGTTTTTCTTTCAATGCAATTTCAACGCCTTTTTTCCCGTTTTCGGCAGTAATCGTTTTGTAACCTGCCAGTTCCAATATTTCAGCCGTGTTCTCCCTGATATCGACGTTGTCATCTATGACTAAAATGGATTTCATCTGTTGATTTTATTCAGTTACAGGAATGGTGATGCTTACCGTTGTGCCATTGTTTAGCTCACTTTCCAACTGTACACTTCCTTTGAGGAGGTCGGCGTAACGTTTCACAATGTGGAGACCAAGCCCGGTCCCTGCAATATTGGTGGCATTGGCGCCGCGGAAGAAACTGGAAAATAAATGGTCCTGGTCCTCCCGTGAAATGCCGATGCCTGCGTCGCTGATAGAAATAAGGGCCCACCGGCCATCGACCGAACAGTCAATAACTATGGAGCTATTCTCATCGGAAAATTTAATGGCATTTGAGATCAGGTTAATGATAATATTTTTAAGTAGTTTTTTATCTGAAAAAATTTTCTGTTTTCCCTGGTACCTGAAATCGATGTGCTGCCCGTGTTTGAGCAACCCCTTCATCTCTTCTATTGTTTCGTGAATGAATTCCTGCAGATTGAATTCGGAGGAAGTGGTGCCCACCTTTCCTTCATCGAGTTTACCGAGTGATAAAAAATCCTCCAGTATATCATTAAGGTGTCTTACCGAATTCCGGATCTTATCGATATGCCTGTCCCGTTTTTCCTGTTCTTCGGTCGTTTTATACTTTGACAATAAAGATGCAGATGACAGTACTGTACTTAATGGGGTCCTGAATTCATGGGAGGCCATCGACACGAACCTGCTTTTGATCTCGTTGAGCTGTCTTTCTTTATCGAGGGCCTCGCTCAATTCGGCCTGTGATTGCTCCAGGCGTTGCAAGGCCTCCTTTAGTATTATGGTCCTTTCTTCAACCTTTAGTTCCAGGTCTGCATTCAGTTTTCTTATTTCATTACTTACTTTTTCCAATTGCTTTTGCTGTTGCAGCATATTATGCTCGATCTCTTTTCGCCGGGTAATATCCACTATAAATGCAATCACAAAAAGCTCTTCGTCCTTTTTATAATGGCTTAAGCTAACCTCCACGGGAATATCGGCGCCATCCTTTCTTCTCCCGTACAGGTCGCGGTTTTGCCCCATTACCCGGTTGGAAGGATGTTGATAAAATCCATTGCGCAGTTGATGGTGATGGGCTTTATAACGGTCGGGTATCAGCTTTTCGATAGGTTCGTCGGTAAGTTCAGTGTTGGTGTACCCGAACATTCGTTCAGCTGCCGGGTTCACCAGCACTATCTTGCCATTCCTGCCAGTGAGGATAATGCCTTCCGTGGCATTTTCAAACAGCGAGATCATGTGTGCCTGGTCAAGCATGCGATAGTCGATTGGTGGAGCAATTCATACAAATATAGCAAACGATACCCTTCCTGAAATTAAATTAAATGCGTTGCGATAACAGTTCTTTTTCCATTTGAATTGCCTTCACAAAAAGTATCTCGGTTTCGAGAAACAGATGTTGCGCCAGGTTGTCGTCGAGCTCTTTGAGCTTTAGAAAGCACACCCTGTGCGAGATACAGGCATTGTCCGGTGGCGTATAATTATTGGTTAGTTCCCTTAAACTTTGCAGGCATTGTGAAACATATCGATGTTCATCCTTCATCATCAATTCAACCGGTTTACGCAGCGTTTTTACCAGTAATGAGGCATAAGATTCATTGCTTTGATAAGCATGGGCGATCTGTTTTATGTAAGGAAAGATGATGTTTTCTTCATGTTCAAGGTGAGGTAACAAGTCATCCCGGAATTGATGGACCGTTTCAGGCAGCTTGCCCAGGTAGGGATATTTTGTTTTATGACTGTTGACAAATCGTTCGATGGCGTCGATCAGATCGGGAAGATGGTCCAACAAATACGAATGATGTACATTGATCAGGTAGTCGATCAAAAAGTCAACGCTCCACGCCGTAAAATTAGTCGAGCTGGATATCTGGATATTCCGGACAATATCGTTGAGCTCTTTTTTAATGATGTCAGTATCCAATTGGCGGATAGCACATGCTGTTTTGAGCGGTAATTTACCACCACAACAATAATCAATCCCATATTTCCTGAATACTTCAGAGGTACGGTAATCCTGTTTGACCAGGTCGGTAACCAGGCTGTCGTCATCGATAATAACAGATCGTAAAAACATAATTTAAAAGGTACAATGATAAACAGATATGATACGGGGCGCAATGATTTATATCAGTAGACTACATGATTTACTTCATAGCCGAAAGATTTCGAGAAAAGCATCTTTTTATTAGGGCTATTGATATAACACAAAAATATCCGTGACAACCTTACCGGGAATTGATGAATATCAGTTAACCCGATGATGGTTATCAACGATAAAATTTATGCAGCAAAATACTTTTGTTCCATAAAAGATACCGATGTCTTTTATTCATAATCTTCAATTCAAAAACATGAGCCCCCAACCATTCTTTGCGATCGCCCTGATTTCAGGCATCCTGCTTTTTGCCTGCAACGACGAAAAAACACCTGCAGAGGAAAAGCCTGCCGGCACGAAAAAAGAAGCGCCACAGGACCAGCAAGCTGAAGTGCATGGAACTGAGATCAAGCCCGGTGAAGTTCAATTGACTACCCCCTTAAACCAGCAGTGGGTGAGCGCCGGTAAGGGGATCTATGATTTGAAATGCCAGGCCTGCCATAAACTGACCGATGAAAGGCTGGTTGGACCAGGTTGGAAAGATGTTACCAAAAGAAGAGAACCGCATTGGATCATGAATATGATCACGAACGTGGATATGATGCTGGAAAAAGATCCTGAAGCACAAAAACTATTGGAACAATGCCTGGTGCGCATGCCGAATCAGAATATATCCAAAGAAGATTCACGCCATATATTGGAATTTATGCGGTCCAATGATGGAGTTAAATAGAGCAATAAAACTATTCTTCTCAACTTAATATTTACATGTATGAAATTTCATTGTTTCAAAACCTGCTCCGTTTTGATGCTGGGCACTGCCTGCCTGTTATCGATACAGAGCTGTAAACCCAAAACTGCCCAATCGGCCACAGTCGGCGATGCTTCCAAATCGTTTGTAGCTCCCGGCAAGTATGATGAATTTTACAATGTTGTTTCCGGCGGCTTTAATGGACAAATAGGCATTTATGGTATTCCTTCAGGACGGTTGTTCCGTATCCTTCCTGTCTTTTCCCAATCTCCCGAAAGCGGCTATGGTTTTAGTGAAGAAACAAAACCTATGCTGAATACATCGCATGGTTTTGTGCCCTGGGATGACCTGCACCATATTGCCCTTTCACAAACCAGGGGCGAACACGATGGCCGCTGGGCTTTTGCCAATGGCAATAACACACCACGCCTGGCACGAATTGACCTTACCACTTTCCGTACCGCAGAAATATTGGAAATTCCTAATAGCGCCGGAAACCATGCCTCTCCGTTCATTACAGAAAATTCTGAATACGTTGTAGCAGCAACACGGTTTAGTGTACCACTCGACGATCAGAACGGGGATGTGCCTATCAATACCTATAAGCAAAACTTCAAGGGATCTATCAGTTTTGTTGCTATCGACCCAACTTCCGGTGAAATGAACATCGCATTCCAGATCCGCACACCGGGCGTGAACTTTGATCTTTCCCGTGCCGGCAAAGGCAAATCGCATGGGTGGTTCTTCTTTAGCTGTTATAACTCCGAAAAGGCCAATACACTTTTGGAAGTCAATGCCTCCGCAAAAGATAAAGACTTTGTGATGGCTGTGAACTGGAAAAAAGCCGAAGAGTATGTTAAAGCAGGGAAGGCCAAAAAGCAGGCCGTTAAATATGCACACAACGTATACGATGAAAATACTCATACTGCTACCTCAACGATGAGGAGCGAGGTGCTGGTACTGGACCCGGCAGATTGTCCGGGTATGCTGTACCTGATACCCTGTCCGAAGTCACCACATGGTACCGACGTAGATCCGACGGGCGAATACATTGTGGCATCCGGTAAGCTGGCCGCAAGCATACCGGTATTCTCCTACACCAAACTTCAGCAAGCTATTGCCGACAAAGCTTTCGACGGTGAATATGATGGTATCCCGGTTATCAGGTATGAAGCGGCACTGCATGGAGAGGTTGTCAAGCCTGGCCTTGGCCCTTTGCATACCGAATTCGACGGAAAAGGGAATGCCTATACGTCCATGTTCGTATCATCTGAAATAGTAAAATGGAGTATCAGCGATCTGAAAGTGCTTGATCGTGTTCCCACCTATTATTCTATTGGACATCTTTCGATTCCCGGTGGGCCTACTTCCAAACCGTATGGAAAATATATGATCGCTTATAACAAAATAACCAAAGACCGTTACCTGCCCACCGGGCCTGAGCTAACACAGAGTGCCCAGTTATATGATATCAGCGGTGAAAAAATGAAATTGTTGCTCGACTTCCCCACAACAGGCGAACCGCATTATGCGGAAGCATTGCCCGCCAGCCTCATAAAAGATAAACAGAGAAAGATATTCAAGATAGAAGAGAACACCCATCCCTACGCTACAAAGGGTGAAGCGCAGACCAAAGTGGAACGCAAAGGGAACCAGGTGCATGTTTGGATGACAGCCATCCGTTCTCACCTTACACCTGATAATATCGAGGGTGTGAAACTCGGAGATGAAGTGTATTTCCACGTTACCAACCTGGAGCAGGATTGGGATGTACCACATGGATTTGCTATCAAAGGCGCCAATAATGCCGAGATACTGATCATGCCGGGCGAAACACAAACACTGAAATGGGTTGCCGACAGGACCGGGATATTCCCTTTTTATTGTACCGACTTCTGTTCTGCACTACACCAGGAAATGTCCGGTTACCTGAGAGTATCTCCGGTTGGTTCCAATGTTGCCCTCTATTTCAGCACCGGTACCAACAAACCGGCGGTGACTACAGATGGAACACCGGTGAAGGATACTTTGAAAGCTACATCCATGCGATAAATTAAAGCCGGGGCGGATGCCCAAAGCATCCGCCCCTTACCTATTCAGGTTATATGAAAAAGATGAGTTCTATTTCCAGGATTGTTATTGCGATCGGATCGTTGGTCATGTGTATGTTGTTTTTTGTTCCGGTCTGGTCAATTTACCTGATAGCCCCTCAGTATCCTGAAGGATTATCCATGCAGATATGGTTGAATAAGATCACAGGCCAGGTGGAGATCATCAATGGCCTCAACCATTATATAGGTATGAAGCATATCAAGGAAGAAATGTTCCCCGAATTCTCCTTCCTGGTTTACATTTTAGGCTTCTTCATTCTTTTTGGCCTGGTGATCGCCATTACAGGCAGCCGAAAATTATTGTTTGGGTATCTCGGTCTTGCTATGATCGCCGGCATTGCCGCCATGGTGGATTTTTATAAATGGGAGTACGACTATGGACATAATCTCGATCCGACAGCGCCAATAAAAGTTCCGGGTATGTCGTACCAGCCACCATTAATAGGGCATAAAAAATTATTGAATTTCGATTCCTACTCCTACCCTGATATTGGGGGATGGGTAATCGTGGCTATATCAGCTTTATTCTTCCTCATTTGGTTTATTGAATGGCGCAAACACCTAAAAAAAAGCACCATGATGCGACCCAGGAAAATACTGGCCCCTGCTATGATAATACTGTCAGTAGTTTATTTAACAGGCTGCAACCCGCAGCCCGAAAAGATAGCTGCTGGAAAAGATAATTGTGCTGAATGCAAAATGACGATCATGGACCCGAAATTTGGAGCCGAGATCGTAACAAAAAAAGGAAAGATCTACAAATTCGATGATGCCCATTGTATGGCAGCTTTTATGAAAAGACGAGGCGTTGAAATGGGAGATATACACCAGACCTTATTTGTGAACTATATCAACATCAATGAGTTCATAAAAGTACATGCAGTTGAGTTCGTGGTAAGCTCTGAGCTGAAAAGCCCGATGGGAGGGAATGCGGCCGCTTTTAAAGATCAGGCGGAGGCTAAAAAGAAAGCTGCTGAAATAGTGGGCAGCAGGATAACCAACTGGGCTACTTTATATAACATTCTTGTCAAGTGAGACCCCTGCTGGCTATATTATGCCTGCTGAATGTTACCTATGTATCGGGTAACACGATCATAATCGGGAAAAACAGGCCCGTCAACACTTTGCGCCAGGCAATAAGTATGGCGAAAGCAGGCGATACCGTTTTATTGCAAAGAGGTACTTATAAGGAAGGCAATATCATTATCGATAAATCAATCCATCTGATCGGTGTCGATGAACCCATCCTGGATGGAGATCATAAGAACGAGATACTAACGCTTACCGGGACCAACATCTCGATCAGGGGCATCCATTTTGCCAATGCCGGTTATTCATCCATGAACGACTTTGCAGCATTGAAGATCATCGACGCTACTAATATCCTGATCGAAAACAACACCATAACGAATGCATTCTTTGGAATTCATATTGCGAACTCTACCAACTCCATTGTCAGGAATAATACAATCATAGGTACCAATAAAACAGAACATTTATCGGGCAATGGTATACACCTCTGGAAATGCAGCGACATGCTGATCGCGTCCAATAAGATCAGCGGGCATCGTGATGGTATTTACCTTGAGTTTGTTTCGAAGTCCATCATTGAAAATAATAAGAGCTTAAAAAATGTACGGTATGGGCTTCACTTTATGTTTTCACATGATGATACGTACCTGGGCAATTCTTTTGAGAATAATGGGGCCGGTGTAGCTGTGATGTACAGTAAGCATGTCAGGATGGAGAATAACCTTTTCGACAAGAACTGGGGCGCCAGCGCCTATGGCATTTTGTTAAAGGATATTTCGGACAGCCATATTCTCCATAACAGATTTATTCAGAATACAGTGGGGATCTATATGGAAGGCAGCAGTCGTATCGGGATCGGGAAAAATATATTTCAGGCAAACGGTTGGGCACTGAAGGTACAGGCCAGTTGCGACGACAATACATTTTATCAAAACAATTTTTACGGAAACTCCTTCGATGTGGCAACCAATGGCACAATGGTGCTGAACAGGTTCAACAACAACTACTGGGATAAATACGAAGGATATGATATGAACAGGGATGGCATTGGCGATGTTCCTTACCACCCGGTGAGCATGTATGCAGTGGTAGTGGAACAAAATCCCACCACTTTGGTATTGATGAGAAGTTTTATCGTTTCTCTCCTGGATAAAGCCGAAAAGGCTATTCCTGGCCTTACCCCCGAGAACCTGGTGGATAACAATCCCATGATAAAGCCTAATAAACTATGATGCGGATCGAGAATTTGAAAAAGCGGTTCAAAAAGCTGCAGGCATTGGATAATATCAATGCAATGTTTGATAATGGGCAGGTAATATCATTGATCGGTCCCAATGGATCAGGCAAAACGACATTGATCAAATCCATTCTGGGAATGGTAAAAGCTGATGAGGGAAATATTTTCGTGAATGGAAACCCCATTAATGATGATCCTTCTTACCGAAGCCGGATCGGTTATATGCCGCAAATTGGCCGCTACCCCGATAATATGAAGATCGGCCATTTGTTCAGGATGATGAAAGATATCAGAAAGATGCCGGAAGCAGGGGTGGATACCGATATGCTGATCAGGTTCGATCTCATGTCGATCTTTGAAAAACCGATGCGGACGTTGAGCGGCGGCACACGGCAAAAAGTGAGCGCAGCGCTGGCTTTCTATTTCAACCCGGATATCTTGATCCTCGATGAGCCTACAGCAGGTCTCGATCCGGTCTCATCTGAGATACTGAAAGAAAAGATCATGCTGGAAAAAATGAAGAACAAACTCATCCTGATCACCTCCCATATCCTGAGTGACCTGGATGAACTGGCTACTGATGTCATGTATTTGCAGGAAGGGAAAATGATCTTTTTGAAAGATATCGATACACTGCGTTGTGAAACCGGCGAAGACAAACTCGGAAAGGCCATTGCCCGTGTAATGCAGCGTAATACGTCATTGGGATGATATAAAGATAATGTTATGTTCAAACTTACCCGGTATGTGCTATATGATATTCTGCGTAGTAAGGTGGTCATTGCCTATACGCTTTTCCTGTTTGCTGTGTCGATCGGCCTTTTTCAACTGGAAGAGAATCAAAGCAAGGCCATACTCAGCCTTTTGAATATTGTGCTGATCGTTGTACCGCTGATCAGTTTGATCTTTACCACCATACACTATTATAACTCGTATGAGTTTATCGAGCTGATGTTGTCGCAGCCGCTGAGCAGAACGCGCATCCTGTTAAGCGAATATGGCGGTGTGGCCTTATCCTTGATAAGTAGTTTCATGATCGGCGTAGGGTTCCCGGTATTGATATATACTTTTGATGCCACCGGTCTTGCGCTTTTATTTACAGGTATAGCCCTTACACTGGCTTTTACTTCGATTGCATTCCTCGCTTCCGTAAAATCGAGAGATAAAGCAAGAGGCATTGGCTCTGCTTTACTGCTATGGTTCTATTTTTCTTTGATCTATGATGGGCTGGTATTGCTGATACTCTTTAGTTTCAGCGATTACCCAATGGAAAAATTCACCCTGTTCCTATCTGCGCTCAACCCGATCGACCTGGGTCGCATTTTCATCATGCTCAAAATGGATGTAGGAGCTTTGATGGGCTATACAGGGGCTTTGTACAAAGATTTTTTCGGCAGTGGCGCCGGCATAATTTTCACCGCAGGCATCATGTTATTGTGGGTGGTTATTCCGCTCTTACTGGCAGTTAGGGTATTCAGGAAAAAGGATTTGTAAGTCTTCCCCATATATGCAGCAATAACGGCCATCATCTTTACGCAAACCTAAAAAAGCGAAATATGCTTACACCAAAAGAAAATATCCTCGATGTATCGATCGGTCGGATCGCAGCAGAGGATTTGCGCAAAGCGCAGATATTTAAGAAATATGGGCTCGACTTTTGTTGTGGCGGAAAGAAAACCGTTAGGGAAGCCTGCGCAGAAAAAGAAGTGGATATCACGAAAGTAGAGCAGGACCTGCAACTGGCGGAGATGGACCCTGTCACCACTCCAGTGCATTATAATGATTGGAGTATCGATTTCCTGGTTGACTATATTGTAAACGTTCATCACGGTTATGTGAAAAGGACGTTACCCGAACTCGTAGCATCTGCAGCAAAAGTAGCCCGTGTGCATGGAGACCGTCATCCTGAATTGCTCATTATTTATCAACTGGTGGAAGAAGTGAATGGAGAGCTATCGGCCCATTTGGTCAAAGAGGAAAATATTTTATTTCCATATATCAAAGACCTGGTGGCATCTGCCGGAAAAACCAAACCGGCTGCACCATTTGGAACGATCGAAGCTCCTGTCAGCATGATGGAAAGAGAGCATGAAATAGCCGGCAAGGTGCTGCAGGAAATCAGGGAGCTTGCCAATAATTATTCCCTGCCCGGGGATGCCTGTGTTACCTATAGTGTGTTTTACAGGATGCTGGATGAGTTTGAGAACGATCTTTATACACATGTGCACCTTGAGAATAATATCCTATTTCCGAAAGCTATTGCTATTGAAAAAGCATACAACGCATGAAAGACCAGAACCCCATCAAACGACACAAGGCCCTCATTGCATTTTCGCGTGATCATCATTTTGGATTATTGCTGGTCTGGAAAATAAAGCAAGGACTGGCGAATGGCATTGCACCGGAGCGTATTAGCAACTATGTTCTTTATAGTTTTGAAAATGATCTGCAGCCGCATTTCCGGGAGGAGGAGCATATCCTTTTTCCTCTGCTGCCCGCTGATAATCCCTTGCGGCAACGGGCTGAGCATGATCATGTAGTTATCCAGGATATGGTCCTGGAGCTTGACCAAGACAAGACCAATAAAGAATTGTTATTCCGGTTTGAAGAAAAACTGGATGAACATATCCGCTTTGAGGAAAGGAAATTATTTGTCTATATGCAGCAAACACTGCCTGATGAGAAGCTGCAGGTGGTCATTACGCATGGTAGCAGCCGGAAAAATGAAATAGATGAAAACTGGAAGGATATTTTTTGGGTGAAGCACAGGTCCGGGCTTTAAATTTTTTGGCAATAAGTATCATATTGCCTTACTGAATGTTTCTTTGTTCGCGCTCCCATTATTCCGTTGCAAATACAGGTCGAAAGCAGCACAAATATTTCTGATAAAATAGTGACCCTGTCCGAATGGTTTTGGGTGATCTTTTTATTGCAGCCGCAATAGGTACACAGCGATTCGCAAAAAGGCAGATGAATATAAATACTGATCCCATTGGCAGCATTCTGTTTGTCGAATTGGTGTGCAAACTGCTCTTTCCATCTTTCAATGCTGATCTCGTTTTGCCAGAATGGAACAGTAGGGTAGCTGGTATACCTGGGCAAAGGCTGATTGTACTTTCTTACCAGGATCGGGTTGACACTTTCAATTTTCATAACTGCAAATTTTGATGCTGGAAGGCAGCCGGGAGATGACTATGGTTAGGCGGGTCGCAGATATTGGTCATATAAAGGGAAAGCCACTGTTCAAACAGGCTTTACTGATCCCTCTCAATCTAACGCCTGACAAAGATCATGTCGGCAATGTATTGGATCAGTATTCGGGCCCGCAGGCGTAGATACTTTTGGCATCGAATTCTTAAACTCCACAGTATGGAATCACCCACTGAAGAAAAATTCATCCCCAAAGGCGCCATGGCTTTCTTTGTCCTGTTGGTCATTCTTGCCCTTCTTTTCTGGTATGGTATCTATTTATTAATGATCGACCGCGTTTAAAAACAGTCTGAAAATGAAAATCGACAAATCCGAAAAGAGAGTAGTGGGGATCACACTGGCTTTGATAGGCTTGTTCGTGTTCTCGCTGCTCTATGCAAAAGGGAAGTACAAAAGCGACGTCCCGGAATGCCTCCCTTACGACAAAGCTTATGAAGAACCGAAGATCAACAAGCTCGACTCAACAACTTACCAGGTTTTTTCAGTTGCTTCGATGTGGCAGTTTCAACCTGCCGAGATCTACGTGCCGGTAGGAAGTGAAGTGGATTTTTATCTCACGTCCAAAGATGTAGTGCATGGATTCAACATAGCACAAAAAAATGTCAATATGATGGCCGTTCATGGCGCTATCAATAAGACTACTGTAAAATTCAATAAGCCCGGGGTTTATGATATTGTGTGCCATGAATATTGCGGGGTAGGCCACCAGAACATGCGGGCACAAGTGATCGTCAACTATCCATAAGGCAGGTAAAACGAAAACTAACGAACATGCAAGTATCAAAATCATTCAAAAGGGTTATTTTTCTCGAACTGGCCATCCCTGTAGCATTACTGACTATCGGAATATATCATGGACTGATGCAAACTATCTACCGTGCCGGTGTATTGCACCAGACCTCTTTTGCCAAACTCGACTATTACCAGGGGCTCACACTGCATGGAGTTATCAATGCGCTGGTGCTTACCACTTTTTTTGCAGTAGCCTTCGGTCATGTTACCATTGCGTTCTATTTCAAGAGAGAACCTAATAAAAAATTGATGTGGCTGAGTTTCTGGCTGATGCTGACAGGAGTGTTGATGGCTGCCGGGGCCATGCTGGCCGGTAAAGCATCGGTGCTCTACACCTTTTATCCGCCATTGAAAGCCCATCCCTTGTTTTATCTCGGTGCGGCTTTATTGATCATTGGCTCCTGGGTCCCGTTGTTCGATTGGGCAAGAATGTATAACCAATGGAAGAGGTTCAATCCTGAAACCAAAACTCCATTGGCCGTATTAGGTACCCTGATCAATTTCATCATCTGGTTCGTATGTACACTGGCAGTAGCTTATGAAGTATTGGTGCTGTTGATACCCTGGTCATTGGGTTGGACAGATACCGTCAACGTAAACCTTGCAAGAACATTATTCTGGTTTTTCGGACATGCACTGGTATACTTCTGGTTATTGCCTGCATACGTCATGTTCTATACTGTACTGCCGAAAGTAGCAGGTGGCAAACTATATTCCGATCTTGCCGGCAGGGTAGCTTTATTCCTTTTCCTGTTGTTCTCGATACCGGTGGGAGTGCATCACCAATATAGTGATCCTACCATAGCACAAGGTGTAAAATTCTTTCATGGTATGCTTACTTATGGGGTATCGATACCAAGCTTTATCACTGCTTTTACGCTGGCGGCATCATTGGAATATGCAGGCCGGAAGCGGGGCGGGAAAGGCTTATTTGGCTGGATGTCGAAACTGCCCTGGTTCGATGAGAACAGGTTTTTGTTCGCCTATTTTATCGGCGGGTTGATCCTGTTCGTGTTCGGCGGTGTTACAGGTATCATCAATGCTTCCTACTCCCTGAATACCGTGGTGCATAACACTGCCTGGCTACCAGGACATTTTCACATGACGGTAGCAGGCCCGGTATTCCTGGGAATAGTCGGTATGAGCTTATATATTTATTCGAAGCTCAGCGGAAAGAAAATAGCCATGCCTAAGCTCAACACTATCATTCCCTATTTATGGGTGATCGGTATGCTGATCTTCTCTTTTGGTATGAGTTGGGGCGGCTTGCGCGGCGAGCCGAGAAGAACAAATCTGGGCACTTCTTATCTCAACCCCGAAAACCCGCTTTTCCGTGCCGATTGGGTGCCCACCACTTTATTGGCATTGCTTGGAGGTATCATCATGTTCATTGCAGGCATGCTCTTCATCCTCAATTTCTTTGCTACCATTCTGGGCAAGAAGAAAAATGCAGGCGAACTGGAGATCCCGGTGAGTGAGGCTTATCATGATGAAAAAAGAATTCCCTTGTTCGATAAATTCAAACCCTGGCTGGTGGCTATGCTGGTGATCATCCTGCTGGCCTATGTACCGGCTTTGTACAATGTCAATAAGAACAGTGGACCGGGTGCGCCACGGTTCAATATCGATAACCCGGTCCCGCAAACCTCTGTTAAGAAGTAATGAACAAAAGATCAACGATAGGAATTTTTATCATAGCAGTGTTCGTTTTGCCGTTCAGTGCCTGGGCATTATTGAACTTATATGAAAAGAAGTTTGAACAATTGCCGGTGATGGGTGAGAAGGGTCACCGGATCGGCGATTTTCAACTGGTCAACCAGGATGGGAAGATGGTCTCCAACGGCCAATGGCAAGGCAAAATAGTAGTGGCAGATTTCTTTTTTACTCATTGTCCTACCATCTGCCCGAAGATGACCAGCAGTATGAAGCGGATCAATGAGGAGTTCAGGGAAGAGAAGTGGATATGGCTAAGTTCATTTAGTGTAGACCCTGAAAGGGACAGTGCTGAACAATTGAAAAGGTATGCCGTACGCTTTGGAATAGCTACCGGCAGGTGGGACCTGCTCACCGGGGATAAAAAAGAAATATACAGGCTGGCCCGGAACAGCTTTATGATCGTTGCTACGGATGGTGATGGAGGTCCCTATGATTTTATCCATAGCGAAAAGCTGGTCCTGATCGACCCGCAAAAAAGAATACGGGGATATTATGACGGTACTGATGACAGGGAAGTGAAACAATTGATAAACGACATAAAAAAATTGAGAAATGAGTTCTAAAAAAGTACTACTGCTATTGTTACTGTTCAGTGGAGTGAAGTTCATATATGCAATGCCACCTCTGGAAGAAGGCAAGGCAATTTTCAGCAGCCGCTGTGCAGCCTGTCACAATGTAAACAAAACTTTGACAGGGCCGGCCCTGGCTGGGGTGGACCAGCGGCGCTCCATCGATTGGATCATAAAATTTGTCCGTTCTTCACAAACCCTGGTAAAAAACGGCGACAAAGATGCTGTAGCTATCTTCAACCAGTTCAACAATATACCTATGCCAGATCATCCCGATCTGACAGAGGAGAATATAAAAAGCATTGTTGAGTATATCCGGTCTGAAGCCAAAACCGTGAGCGAGAACAAGGCGCCTTTTGCCAAACCAGGAAAGCTGGTACCTCCCTATAAACCGTTAAGCCTGGAAAAAGATTATCATTTCTTCCTGATCTACCTGGCGCTTGTAGTGCTACTGATCATGGTATTGTTGGTTGCGGTGAAAGTAAGATCTATTTCATCAAAATCCATCGGTTAAGAAAATTACCCGGCATTTCCAGCACTATTTTATAGAAAGGAAGAGCGTTACCGTCAATATCGATTATTGCCTGCTCTTTCGCAATGGGTACAGTTCCTTTTAATACATATTCATCCCGGCCACCTTCTTTGAACTTATTGGTAGTGGCCATCCAGATCTTTGCATTGCCGGTATGATCGATCGCTTTCCAGGTTATTTTTAATTTGCTCTCTTCCAATTTCAAGTTGGGGGAAACGGCGGATAGATGTCCTGTTAAGGGCACCCCATCGATTTCCATCAACTGTTCCCTCGGTATCCGAATATTCAGAAAGGATGCGATGGATGGCATTATATCCACAATGCCGGGGTTGCCTGTCTTGAAATAATCGTTCAGCCCTTTGGCGTTGGTTACGATCCAGGTACTTCTTTCTCTGTCGGACTGCCCTCCATGATGTTTTCCGGTAGATGCGTCCCTGCCGTGGTCAGTGGTGATATAGATCACCCAATTTTCTTTGAACTGTCTTTCACGGTAGCTGATGGCTTCCCAGAGACGTCCTATTTGGCTATCCATTTTGCCTACTGCCTTGAAATACTCTGGGCTGTCGCCGAACATATGCCCCATGTCATCGGTATACTCGAGGTAGACCCATGTAAGGTCCGGCCCCTCATTTTTGATATGATCTGCTGCTTTGTCAACAACGGCTTCATCGATACGATGCATGAAATCCCTCTTTTTATCGTGCGGGTAGTTGACAGTATCCAGTTCCAAACCATCAAAATGATAATCGAGCTCCAGGTTACCGGTTTGAGGCAGGGATTCACCCACCAGTTTGGTCCTGTTATCGAGCCAACTGGAGAAAACAGCGGCTTTTTTTTGCGGATATTGTTCTTTGAAATAGCGAAAGATCGTCCAATAGTGATAGTTGGGAGCTGCAATGTCATTGTCCCATACGTTATGCTTATTCACCCATGTACCGGTCAACAGGCTGTTGTATCCTACGGCAGAAATGGTGGGCGTTTCAGAATAACCGCCTTTCTCTCCGCCGACATGGGCCCTGGTATAACCTCCTTGTTTTGCAATCTTATCCAAAGCAGGTGTCGGCTGCTTTTCAATCACATCTGCCGCTATGCCATCTACTATAACGAATATGGCTTTCCGGGCTTGCTGTGCCTGGATATTGGTAAGACAATAGAATAATAATACCAATAAGGTCCCCTTCTTCATGATCATGAAATTTGAATTTCAGTTAACAGCAATTTGAAATTATTTAAGTATCCACATAACCCCGTTGATATTGTCTCCCTCCGGGTATTGATTTTTCACTGCATTCTCCACATTCACCCGGTTATTATTAAACTCGTCGGTGGGATACATCCAGCGTCTGGGAATTTTTCCTCCATTCAATATACCGGCGCCGGAAACGTCGAATGTCGGGAAACCAGTACGTCTTTGTTCATAGAATGGCTGCCACCCGGTGTTCATGAACATACTGATATATTTTTGGGTGATGATCTGTTTTATTTCATTGCCTGCTTGCAGCACCACGGAAGGTTGTGCAACATAGTTATCGATCGCTGTGCCGGTATAGGTGTTTTTGAAATTGGAGAACTCCATGGATACTTTAATGCCATTCTTATAAAACTCCTGTGCATTACCGCCGATCCAGCCTCTCACTGCTGCTTCCGCCAACAGGAACTGTACTTCTGCATAGCTCATCAATACGCTCGGTTCATTGATCGCTTCATACGCGTACCGGTCATGGATTTGCGAAGCGTTTCCGGCTCCTCTTTTGGCTGTATTGACGGCCAGCGGTGCGCTGCCACGTAGCCCATCATAGGCATTGAAATCAGTGGGCGGAAGTGCGGAAGATGGTTTCGGCTTGCCAAAAACAAAAAGGCGTGGATCTTTAAGTTCCCTCAAAATGTCTACAAACGTACTGTCCAGATAATAATCGGTCTTCATGGAGTTGTTATTGTAGAAGGGATATTGGTTGCCGGTAACGTTGTAGTACGGTAATCTTCCATTTTCCGCATTGGAAGAAATCAGTGGATATTTGGCAGGATTGGAAACGATGTCATTAAAACGTTGTTTAATATTCAAAGAGCCATCTGCCTCTTTTTTGGAAAGGCTCATCAATACCCTTAATGTAAATGAGTTGATAAGTTTTTTCCATCTTTCAATATTACCCTCATAAACCAGGTCCCCGCCAATGGCCACACTGTTTGCAGACAGGGAATCACTTGCAATTTTGAGATCATCCAGCACTCCGCGATAAATGTCCTGTTGCTTGTCATATACCGGCCTTGTTGCTGAACTGTCTGAAAAATTATTGTATAAGATAGATTGCATCATTTGTGAATAGGGAATATCTCCAAATGTCTGCGTCATATTCACAATAAAATAGGCCCGGAAAAATTTACCGATATACCTGTAATTCGGTTTGCCGGTACGGGCCGCTTCCTTTTCCATTTTTACCACCTGCGAAATATTTCCATAACCCATACCACTGCGTTGCCAGCCGTAATACTGCGCATTGCTGGCGGATTGTGTATAGACCAGGTAGCGGGAAGCCAATGCGGCATCTCCGGATATTGTTGAAAAGGCCGTGCGCTCGATAGCCGGCAATAACAGGGAAGGATCTGCAATGGTCGGATTATTGGGATTTATCTGAAAGTAATCGAACTTCTTGCAGGCGGCGAAAATGGTAATGATCAGGAACAGCGATATCGAAATATACTTTTTCATCTTGCTTTTTTTTATGCGATGATGATTAAGATTAGAATCTGAGATTGACATTAAGCCCAATGCTTCTCATGGAAGGTGTTTGCAAATTGTCCCTTTCTGCATCCGGGTCCACATTTGGAATCTTGGAAAGGATGAACAAGTTGTTCCCGATCAGCGAAGCAGAGGCTGAGTTGAAAACGCCCCTCACCCATTTTTGCGGAAGGTTATAAGTGAGTACCAACTCCCTGAATTTTAGATATGTTCCACTATAGTAAAAATAGTTATTCAACATAGCCCCGCTGGTTGTCTGCATGAAGCCGATATAATTGACGGCCGTTGTATTGGGCGCGAACTTCCTGGTATCGGAGATGATATTCCCGTAACTGTCGTACTGTACATTTCCTGAAGCAACAACAACACCTGGGCCAACATAAGTGCTTTTGCCCGCGTTCGCGTCATCCCGGTATGATGTAACGGTCCCTCTGGCGGTGCCTCCCCACCACATCTTCTGGTTGGTGGTGGAATAGATCAATCCTCCTAAACGGCCGTCCACGGAAAAGCTCAAAGACAGATTCTTATAGGTAAAAGTGTTCTGCCATCCATAGATCCAGTCGGGGTCGCTATAGCCAAAGAACTGTCCGTAAGGTGCGTATGCCTGCATTCCGTTAGAATTATAGATCGCCTGTCCGTCCGGCGCACGGGAATCGGTAATAAAGATCCTATCGGTACGCTGTCCTTCTTTGATCTGTCCGATATATCCATCCGGATTATCCGTAGCACTTTTCAACCAGCGATGTACATTGGAAAAATTGACAGTCATTTCCCATTTGAAATCCCTGCCTCTTACCGGGAAACCGCTTATCATGAACTCCCATCCTTTCCGGACATAAACGTTGGCGTTCTTTAAAACGCTGGTATTTCCACTTGCCTGCGACTGAGTAACATTGATGAAGTTGTTATAGTCCTTGTTCCTGAACCAGGTTACGTCGATGTTGATCCTGTTCTTGAACAATCCTATGGCTGCGCCGTACTCACCGGAAGAAACTGTTTCCGGGACCAAGTCAGGTGAAATAAAAGTAGTTGGCCATACCAGCGAAGGAACATTGTTCCATTTGGGACCAAGTGTATAGGTGGTAAGGTGTGCATAAGGGTTATCATTGTTGATGAATCCGGTATTTACCTTAGCCCATGAGCCACGTACTTTCAGGAAGGAGATCACTGAAGGTAATTTCAACACATCCGATAAAACAGCAGATACACCGGCAGAAGGATAAAAATATCCGTTGTTTTTTACAGGAAGGGTAGACGTTTTATCGTATCTGCCGGTTAAAGAAAGATAAAGGAATCCCAGTGCTTCGAAATCAACCATACCGTAAAGGCTGGAGGTTCTGCGCTCCCGGCGATTGCTGGAAGCTTTCAAGGGATTGATCGAATTACTGAGTGAATAGAACTCCGGGATCGTCAGCCCGTCGGTAGTCGTATAGGAAGATTCTGATCTTCTATAAGCATTTGCCCCGCCGGCCGTTATATTCAGGTTAAACTGTTTGCTGAAAGAGTGCTTATAGTTTACGATCAGATCTGAATTTATATCGAAATAATTGGCGAGATCGGTGGAATAATTGCCTTTTGAGATATAATCGTACGCAACATAGCTGTATGGTTCCCGCAGGTCCGCGATGCTTGAATATTGGTTAAAGCCATTTCGGAACTTCACGGAGAGATCATTGGTAACCTTATAATCGAATGTCACCTGACCAAAACTGTTATTTCTTTTATACCCATTCAAGAGTTGGTTGGCTATGAAATGAGGGTTATTATACCAGGAAAGGTTATAGTTGCGTTGTTGTAATCCTTCTTTCCCGGGGATCCAGTAATTTTTAAGGTCGCGTATGTCGATATCGGGACCAATCCATAGTATGAGGTTATACAAATAATTGGGAGGGCCATAGCCAATAGTGGGATAATTATCCGAGTACTCTCTATTATAGGTAAGTTTGGCGTCCATACTCAGTTGTGGAGTGAGGCGATAATTGCCTCCTATTGAAAAAGAAGAGTTATTCAGGCCGGTATTGGGCACAACGCCTTGTTGGAATATATGATTTGCCGATACCCGGAATGAACCTTTTTCTGTGCCGATTGAAGCAGAGACGCTGTTAGTTGATAAGATGCCTGTGCGAAAAAAATTCTTGATATTGTTCTTTCCCCTGGAAACCCAAGGAAGGGGCACCAGTTTACCAGTTACAGGGTCGACCGGGCTATTGAATTGAGTGGTTTCATAAAAACCGCTGGGTGTTGATGGATCGGGTTGGTCAAGTTTGGGACCCCATATCCATCCGCCTCCTTCTGTTCCTCCGCCAGATCCGTTTACGTATGCATATTTTCCCTGGTCGCCATTCCCGTAGGTGGTTTGTACCTTCGGGATCACGGTATAGCCTGTTTGAAAAAGCGTAGATGAATTTACTTCAACGGCCAACTTTCCTTTGGTCCCTTTCTTGGTAGTGTACATGATCGCTCCGTTCACGCCCAATGCGCCATAAAGAGCAGCGGCAGCGGTCCCTTTCAGTACGCTAATACTCTCGATGTCATCAGCATTGATCTTGTATGGGTCTGCATCCGGGTCGGGTATTCCATCGATAACGATCAAGGGCGTTCTACCCCTCAGGGAAATACCCGGATTGCGGAACAGATCCGTTGTGTTACTGACATTCAGGCCGGCTACCTTACCGGTCAATGCGCTCAGCGGGGTTGGTGTTTTTGTTTTGGCCATCGTTTCGCCACTTACTTCCTGCACCGAATATCCCAGTGTTTTTTGTTGCTTTTTTATACCCAGTGCTGTAGTAACGACTACTTCGCCCAATACACCGGACGAGCTTTGCTGCAGGGAAATATTGATCTCTCTTTGCCCGCTGACGAGGATTTCCTGGGAAACGAATCCCAGGAAAGAGAATACAAGCGTGGTGTTCGGCGAAACAGAGATTGTAAAACGACCTTCATCGTTGGTGGTCGTTCCTTTGGCCGCCTTGTTAGCCATAATGGATACGCCGGCAAGTGGTGCGCCATCGAATGCGGAACGCACAGTGCCGGTTACGGTAACATTTTGAGAAAAAGAGGTGAATGCTGTCAATAGCAGAAGAATGACAAAAGCAGTTGATTTCATAACAGTGAAGTTTGGAACAGTAAGAATGATTTTTCGAAATCTTATCCAGATAAAAAACCTATTGAAATCCGGCTGAACAAATGTGGTGAATAAAAACTGATTTAAAAAAATTAATTGAACGTTCATTCAATTAATTAACGTAAACATCATAAAGATTTAATTGAGGGGATGAATTTCCGGAAGGGATTAAAAGATTATTATCTAAATAGTTAGGAATAAATGATAAACAGTGTGGTTGCCCATCCGGGGAAATGCAAACGATTGCCCAAATTGAACAGGCAATATATGCTCACGAAGGGTGTATAACCGGAATGTATTATACAAGCTCCTTATATTTGTAGCATCCCTTAAAATATAAATATCGACATGGGTAGAAAAAGTATTAAAGACGCTCGTCAACCGGAAATCATCAAGGCCTTTTACAAAATTGCCAAAGAAGAGGGACTCGAAAATGCATCTCTAGCAAAAACTGCAACACTGATCAATATCAATCCAAGCCTGGTCATTCACTATTTCAAGACAAAGGAGCATCTGTTGTACGGGCTCATCGAATATATTCTCGAAGAATATCTCCGGATATTTGAAACGCCTTCCGCGTATAAAAATGACCCCAGGAAAAAACTACTGAAGGTCATTGACAATATTTTCTCACGGAAGTGGAACATTCTTTTTGACGACAGCGTTTCGTACAGTTGTTATTCACTGGCTTTCCGCAATAAGAATGTAAAGGCAAAATATAAAGTACTGCTGGATTCACTTCGAACCAACCTCGAAGAGATGATCATCGAATGCAACCGGGCGGGTGTGCTTTCCGTAAAAGATCCTGCGTTCACTGCCGACATCATTTTTGTAATAGTGGATGGTGCTTACTATTACCTGAGCCTTGTGTCGAACAAAAGAGAGTATAATAGAAAGTTGGCACATTACAAGAATCAGGCATTGTTACAGCTTAATTTGGCTTCTTCTTCCGGCTAAGCACAATGATGGCAGCTAATGCAATGAACCCCCAGGCCATGTTTACGACTATATTCGGGAGGTCGGCGTAATATATTGCGTTCGCGGTAAGTCCGATCGCCCCCAGAATGTTCATTACGTGATAAGTCACCTGATCCGCTTTTAGTTTATTAATGCTCAGGAGGAAGTAGGCGAGCAGATACGAAAGTGTGCCAATCCAACCCAATACGGGGTAGAAATTCTTGATGAACAACAGTGCCATAGATCGATATCGTTTAAAGAAGGATTAATCGATGAACATTTTGCAAAGTAAATTAGAATATAATTCTGATTTCCATAGCCTTGTATTGTTTCAAATTTGATAATAACGCTTGTGGAGAGAACAAAAAGGTCTTTCATGTCTGCAACCCCCGATGCTTTTGTGCAATACTGATTTTTGAACTTCCGCGCTGCTATGATGTGTAATTTTTAAAGCTTATTTTATGAAATGAGCTCAGGTCGTTATGGCTGCACTGGCTGTAGCTGACGGTCACGGCCTGTAAAATCCATCCCGGTGTTGAAGCGGGTCTTGAATTTGTCAGGACCATATTGAACGGCATACAGTCATGAAACCGTTTTTTGTCGGCTTTTTACAATATAAGAAATACTGGCCTCATTTATCTTTAATATATCATTTGTGCAGGACCCGGCAATACTGATGTATTTCAATGTTGGAATAGAACAGGCAAGGGATTTCAACATTCCGTTCGGGGATGCAAATTCTGTGGGTATTATAGTTCCTGAAATCTTGATCAGCCCTATGACGGGTTCATGAATGGATCGATTACTTTACTAAAACATATCGAATGAAAAAGACCTCATGGACTTTAACTATTGGCTGCAGAAGCAGGAGATTGTTGTACCTCGTTATTGCCCTTCAATGTTTTTTTACCGCTCATGCTCAAATTAGTAAAGATGAACAAATGATCCGTGGACTTGTAGAGCAAGCCAAAACCAATTTAAAAGCGATCAAACAGACATCCAACAATGTTTTCGTAAGCGGAGCCTATGACCGGCCTCTCATTGCCGGGAAAATGACCGGCGCTCCGACGGACCTTAGTGATGTACAGGTGCAATGTAATGGATTACTGATAGAGGAGCCGGTTGAAACGAAAGTAATACCTGAGCTAACCAATGTCAAGCGTATAGATAAAATAATACGCCTGGAGATCTCAAAATCCGGTGATTTGGCCTATGAGTTCGGTGATTTTCATCTTGAATTTGATAAGGAGAAACAACATACTATTGTTGACGGTTCATATTTGCGCACCTGGAAAAAGTTCAATGGCGAGTGGCTCCAGGACATGCTTTTCGCCAGACCCAATAAGTATTAGAATAATAACGATGAAAATGAGGGCATGTTTTATTTTATATTGCATTACTTCTTCTTTTATCGACTAAAGCCACGACAAAAAAGAAAAAACCGCGACTAGCGCGGGTTTCTTTTCAAACTTGCGGACCGGAAGTGTCCGGCCGTCCGAATTTGTGAGTTCGCAGGCCGACTGGAACGGCGCTGGCCGCTAACCGCGTTCTATTGCTTTTTTATTTTTTCAATCGCGTCGGCATAATTTGACCCGAGTGGAAGCGCCACCTGTTTTATCCAGATGTTGTTCCGGTCGATCCGAGTAACTTTTTTGATGGCGACAACATAGGAACGGTGTATTCGAATGAAGTCTGAAGCTGGTAATAGACTTTCCACTTCCAGCATAGTCATGCGGGAAATGATCTTTCCTTGTTCCAAAATAAAATTTATATAGCTTCCATTGCTTTCTGCATATAATATTTCTGACAGCGCCACACGGATCTGCTCATAACCGCTTTTTATAAAGAGAGAGGTGTCGGGAGCGGAAGAAATAAGGTTGTTTTTTCTAAGCATGTGCTGCTCATAAGCCTTGTTGCAGGCTTGCAGGAACCGGGGTAGGGAAAAAGGTTTTAATAAATAATCTATTGCGTTCAATTCAAAACTTTGGACAGCGTGTTCACTATAAGCTGTCGTGAATATGACCATAGGAGGATTTGAAAGCGATCTCATCAATTCGATACCGGAGATATTCGGCATTTTAATATCAATGAAAATCAGGTCTACATCATTCTTCGCAAGGAAATCAATAGCCTTTAAAGCATTTACAAAAACGGCTGTCAGCTTTAGAAAACTAACATCAGCAGCCAGGTTTTCGATCACTTCCAGGGCGATTGGCTCATCATCGATGGCAATAGCTTTCAACATTCAGTACAAATTTTTAATGGGCCTAACGGATCTTTTTACAAATGATCTTCTTTCCTTTTTTTAAGAATGACAGGTTGATGATCGCCCCGTTCTCATCAGCCCCAAATTCAATCTGTAAATGGTTATATCCATCATCTAAAATAAAGAAATTTCTCCTGAGGGTATATAACTCGTTCCTATTGCCTGCCGTCGCAATGAGATGCGTATTTTCGAGGGTCACTTCTATTATTACTCCCGGCTGCATTTCATAAGATCCTGTATATTTTTCCAATATTTCCCGGCCCAATACGATCTCGTTCTTTGCCGGCAGTTGATAGGGCTGACCGTAGAGAATAGCAATTATCTTTTGGAGAATGTAGTTGTCACCTTCTTCTTTGTTTTCAAGCAATACAATACACACATCATCTTCGGGGATACTGGCGATCTTGGATTTAAACCCCCAGATGTCGCCACCATGGGATATTACCCGCCTATTAAAGAAAGTGTCGATCTGCCTGCCATAACCATAGTGAGGGTCTGCAGACGGAGTGTACGCTTTTCCCAACGAGGCTTTGCTGATAATCCGATAAGAATTGATCCCTTCCAGCCATTTGTACAAATCTCCCACTGTCGAATAAATCGATCCGGCAGAGAAAGATGCGGATGAGTCAATGATAGGGGCTGGGGGACAGGTGGTATCTGACATGTAGTAATACCCCGATGCCTTGTCCTTGTTGGCAAGATGAAAAAAATCAAAGCCACTGTGGGTCATTTTTAATGGGGTAAAGATATACTTTCTTACTGCCTGATAGTAGGACATCCCTGTGACACGTTGAATGATATACCCTAATAATTGATAGCCCTTATTGCTGTACATAAATTGGGTTCCCGGTACAAAGGCAAGTCTGTTATTCTCGATGGTGGTAAGAACTTCCTGCTGAGGTGGCAACGGCTTTGAAGGGTCGCTATACAATTGGTCGTCGATGCCAGAAGTATGGGTAAGTAAATTTTCTATGGTGATGCTGTCCCCTTTGCGGAAAGCAGGATAAAACCGGCTGACCTTGTCATTCAAAGAAAGTTTCTTTAATTCAGCCAATTTCAAAATAAGAGTAGCGGTAAATTGTTTGGTAGCCGACGCAATCTGGTAGATCGTGGCAGTGTCATTTAACAGGCTGTCCTGTTTATTTTTCCAACCATATCCTTTTTGCAAAAGGATCTTTCCGTTCATAGACACAAGTACAGATCCATTGTATCGGTGAGCATTGGCAGTGGCCGTTAGTAACTCGTCCAATTTGTTTGTCATGTTTTGCTGCGAATAGGTGGTCCTTATGGCTCCTGCCATTGATAAGACTAATAATAACTTTTTCATTTATTTTACGATTTTATATTGCTATTATGGTTGGATGATCAGCCGGGCCCTGAATTCCCCATCATGGACACCAATATCAATATGGTGGCGTTGAGGGTAGATGAGGTTCAATCTCTCCCGGACATTTTTTAGACCGATGCCTGAGCTGTCTTTGTCATGGCCACTGCCTGCTTTGGGATGAAGGCTGTTACGTACCTCGAAACAGATATTGTTTTCATCACATTGAAGTGATATTTTGATCCAGGAGGGGTCCTGGAGGCTGATACCATGTTTAAAAGCATTTTCTATGAAGGGGATCAACAACATGGGTGCGATCAGGTGATCACAATGGGTTCTTATGATCTTTTCGTCAATAATGATATCGGGAGAAGCTTGTGTACGCAGTTTCTGCAAAACAATATAATTTTTCAGGTATTCAATCTCTTTACTCAGGGGAATCAGATCGTGGGTGTTCTCATGCAACATAAAGCGCATCATGTCTCCCAGCATTTGTATACCCTTGGCTGTATCCATGGACTTTTCCCTTAATGCCAGTCCGTACAGGCTATTCAGCACGTTGAACAGAAAGTGAGGATTAATCTGCGATCGCAATAATTGCAGGTCGGCCCTGTTCTTTGCGAGTTCTTTTTCCATGTCTCTAAAATGCAATATCATTTCTTTCCGCTGCCGGTATACCAGCCAGGAGATTGGAGTTGTAATAAATAGTTGACCCACCCAGCAATAAAGGAAGAGTATAAATTGATCATGTGGAAGATCAGTGTCTTTGATAGCAAAAAAGGGAAATGTGCATATAAAGGTGGATAACAGCAGTCGAAGCAAGACCCGGTAGGAAAGGACTGGCAGATTTCCTTTCCAGGGGAATAACCAGTATATATTGCTCATAAATGCGAGAAGGACGGGAGGAACAACGGAAATAAAAACGTGGAAATATACGTTCTCAAACTTCAATGCAGACAATACGTAAATGATCAGGAAATATATCATGGCAAAGGCGGTAAGCTGGTTAATAATGAGAATCCAGTAAGCTTTGCCAGAACCTGGTCTTTCAAAATAACGGAGAATAATTTCCCGTGCTAATGCCAGCAAGGAGATGAACACGATCAATCCCATGGTTTTCGGAAATCCACTAAAAACGTACATTAACGGCCGATCGCTATAACCGAATAAGGCTGAAGGACCAAATCCTTCATTAAATAGAATTGGATGGGCCAGCCAGGTAGCAAGGTTGGTCCCGAGCAGGATCAGGCAGATCGACAGGATCAACTGTACTGCCGGCCAAATGATCTTGTTTATAATCCTGCCGGTGGTATTCTTTGAAAATATCCCTTTCACCGATGGAATTATCGATAGGTTGATAGCCAAATAAGACAAATAGAATATAAGAATAGAGCTGATTTGCGGCAGCCATACATTTATAAAGTAGCTGGTAAAAGAGGTATTGTTGCTATTATAAACTATGAGATAGACTGAGTCCATGTGCTGGGGTGTCAGGGTGATCCAGTCCCAGCAACAACGGGCAATGGCAATGATGGTGACCAGTGTGATCCATATCATCTCGTGCATTTTCCATTTGACTTTATGCTCCATGTATCTTTTTTTACAAGATTAATTCAAAGCAAGAGAGCTGTTTATAAAATGATATCAAACAGCCGGAAAATGTTACGAAAATGGTGTGAATGTGGTTAACCTGGGAGGAGTATAATACTTGCCTAATCCTGTATCACATGTGGTAGAACTTATTTTAATACCATTATGTTCAATAAAAGCATCAGTTTGTGTATTACCGAACTGATGACAGTCTTCCTAACCTGTGTATCACCCGCTATCCGACTAATAAACTGTCCGTACATACCCTTTAATATTCGGCGGATAATTGATTGACTTTTGCGTGACACTGCCATCAGGTTGCTTTATAGAAAAACGGCATGGCCAGTAAGAAGCATTACCGAATACCAGCACCGTGTAGGTGCGTCCCGGGGTTGCAGGTATAGGAATCTGCACATTATAATTAAGTGTATCTTTTTTAGGAAACAGGCGTAGTAATATGTTTCCACTAATAACCAAGCCAGCCGTATCGAGATCATAATAGCGGCTGGCCTCACCATATACAAGTGCATTAGGAGTAGCTTCACTGGTAAATTTAGCAACAGTCGGCGTAAATATATATCCATTGAGCGTATCGATATCCGGCACAAGATCAATGTATCGTACTCTTACCTTGCCCGTCGTATTAGTCCTTTCTTCTGTGAATTTGAATATTTTGAATCGACCGCTCCTGGTGAAAGCATCGATACGCGTCGTATCTTCTGCCAGGTAGATACCATTGTAGCTTCCGGAAGAAAAATCCAGCGAAGTATCTGCTACGGTAACCATCCCTGTATCGCTGAACTTTACCTGCTGGCGACCAGCATTAAAATCATAAAACTGCATGGGATGGTCAATGCGTATAGCCTCTAACTGCCCGTTGCCGGGAATCTCAATGTCATGTTGAGTAAACAGCATCTTCAATCCAGAGGCAGTGTCGTATCCGGAAAACCATACCATCCGCTGCTTATACATGGAATCATACACATGCGATGCATTGAAGATATTAATGGAAGCAGCATCAGAATAACTAATGGAATGCCCGTTCTTTGTACAGGAAAACAAGACGGCCATAAGTACAATGACCGCATATTTATTAATCAACGGATTCATCAGCAATAATATTTAGTGTTTTAAGATATATGTGCGACGCACATCATAGTAGACATTGAATAATCCGCCTCCGATATAGATATAAAAAGGGGCCAGCTTATAAATGTTACCTTCACTGTCAAAGTTCAAGATAGTCGAAGGTAGATCTTGCCGCCTGGACTCAAGAATATCATAGCTTGTCCCTGGTGGTGCCAGGTACATTATGCTATCTACAATGACAGGGGCGTATTTATATGCCTGGTGGGTAGAAAAATTATAGACAATATTCTGCAGATCGTACAGGAAGCCTTTACTGTTGCCGGGCAAAGGCATATAGCGGCCGGGGTCACCGCCATAACCCGAATAATTAATGGCGCCGCTGGAGGCAGGCGTAATAGGATCCAACAGGCTGAACGGACCTGTTGCCCCTGCACCATCCGTAGTAGGAAACAGCTTATCTACCAAGCTACGGCTATTGAGATCATATTCAAGAATCTGTATTCTACCGCCGACATTGGAAGCTGTGAACATAATGTCCTTCAACGGATCCAAAGATAATACAGCATTCCGTATCACACCATTTCCCGGCCAGTCTAACCGGGACCTCATCAGGTATTGCACTTGTCCGTCCGGCGTAATTTTTCCAAAAAAGCTCGACCAGGAAATGGTATAGACAGTGTTGTATAAACGTGGATAGTATTTAACTTTACCCGTGACATCAAAATCCGAATTAGAAAAACCAATAGGGATAAAAAAAATATTGCCGGCATTATCGACCCAGGTTTTTGCAAAGGGCAGCATGTTTACCTGGGAGACCTCTCCCTGGCCGGTGAAAAAAGCTTGTATTTGGTTGCTGGAACCTATTGCCGCCAGCTTTCCCCGATAAATCGGGACAATGGTCCGGTTGATCACCCGCAATTGATGGGTTTGCAGATCCAACTTGCAAATACGAAATATCCAGTTGCTGTCTGCATCCGGCACACTACCCGGTGTACCGGGTGTATGGAACTGATCGCTGGTAAGAGCGGAAAAATACAGGTTATGATCCTGCGGGTCTACAGCCCCGTTATACATCTTTACGATACTGAAAGCGCCATACGCATCGCTACGTCCCTGCAGGTCTACCACTTGATCAATAGTCCTGTTGGGGTGCAATAATTGGATCTTACTTTTAACGCTGAAAAAGATATTGCCTGTACCCGACATGGAGGGATAAAATACCGGGTTGGTAAAGAAGGAGTCGGTGAGCGCTTCATTGGTAGTTACACTTCCATACGCCTTGAAATTTAACAACTGCCGCCAAACCAGTGTATCGGTAATGGGTGGTGGGCTACCTTTGGGCAATAGGTAGAGTAGCGGCCCTTCCAGTGCGACTTCCCGGCAATTCACGCTCACGGCCAAGCGACCGGTACCCATGTCACCTGTCAGCGCTATACGGATGGTTTCCATAGACGAGTAATAAGATACGTTGTCTACATTCGCTATACTGTCCTTTTTATCTATGCTTATAACTGCCGCACTCAGGCCTCCTATCTGTACGCTTACCTGGGATACGGCTGCATTAAATCTTCCGTTGATCTGTAATGTATCGCCTATATGATACTGCCGTGGTATACCATTGGCCAGGCGGCTGTAATCTAACCCCAGCCTGGTATATATTTCCGGCGTATTGATCAGTTTCTCATAATGATTGTCTGTCTTTTTACAGGAAGCTATTCCTAATGCAACAGATACGCCTGTCAAAAAAAACATCACCCTCCTGTTGATCAAATTCATATTGGTAGTTGTTTATGAGATTATTTAAAATGAATAGGTGAATATTACCCGTATGTATTTGTTGGGATAATATCTACGGAATATATTATCGCCTTTATATACTGTTCCTTGCCTGTACTCTCTGTCATATTTGTAATTGAAATTGTTGTCCTCCGCATAGGTCACTGCTTCGTTCAGCAAGTTCTGAATACTTATCTTTACCTGTAAGGAGCGAATAATACGCTGGCTGACACTCAGATCAACAAGGTGGCGGGGTAATTCCAGGATACTCCCCCGGTAGATACTATTACTATAGGTAGAGTCAATTCCTCCACCGAAAGGTTCATATACACCTGCTGCATAAATGCGTGTCCCGGCTATATTGTATGAAACAGATACCTTCGTGCCAGTACCTGCATTATCGTAAAACAATCCCGCGTTTGCAGTATAAGGCGCCTGTCCTTGTAAGGGGCGGCTATAGCCGGTGCTTCTATAGCTGCCCAGGTTTACCGTATCGGGTATGGCGACCGAACTGTGTATCAGGGCTCCATTGGCTATGATATACAGGTTGCGGAAAAAAGCTCCCGGAATAAAATCCAGGCTTTTCCGTATCTCCGCTTCAACACCATTTAGTTTACCCTTGTCTGCATTTTGAAAAGTGATTCCCGTCAGAACTTCTTCCTTCGTCACCTCTTTACGTATACGCTCAATAGGTTGGTCGAGTGTTTTATAAAAACCACCCACGGTGATTATTTCATCCTGCCGGGCGCCCCTGGGATACCATTCTGCGCGTACATCATAATTATTCAGCCTGGCGCTCACCAGCCGGGGATTTCCTGTTATGATTTCATTGGAAAGAAAATCCAGGTTACTAAAAGGACTTATCTCCCTAAATTCAGGTCGGTTTATACTGCGTCCATAAGCAGCCCTTATCACCCAATTTCCCGTGGAATGATAACTGATGTTGATGGATGGCAGCCAGGACCAGCCAGGCCGGTTCACCAGAATAGGGGTTGTGCCACTAGCATCACCGGGAGCAGCAGCAAGCTTTTGTCTGTTGTACTCTACACGCAGCCCTGCATAAATATGCAATCCGCTATTGCCCGGTTGTGCCAGAAATGCCAGGTAACCCGCATTCAATTGTTCAGTAGCCACGTAACTGTCCTGCGTTTGTGTATTGTCGTATACTTTAAGGGCGGTGCCATCGTCACGCAGGTAATCGGTGCTCCATAGTTTGCCGAGGTCCTGCTCCTTAAAAGCTATCTTACTGCGGTCGGCATAACTGTAGTATCCGGCCTGATAATCTCTCAGCGTTTCCTGCCCATCGTTGACCTTAAACTGCTTGCGGTATACTTTTCTTTCCTTCCATTGCTGGAACATGCCTGCTTTTAGCACAAGGCCGCGATGCAACCGAAGATCGTAGTCGGCAGTAGCATTGTATACACCTTCTGTATTCCTTATCCATAACCGGGTGATAGCACCATAAATAGGCTGATAGTCCACTTCAGTCTGGGAAGCCTGCCCTCGATAATACGATTCCCATGCCAATCCGGTCCCTTCTGCTGCCTTAGCGACTCCGGAAGGTAGGGTAAATGGATACGGGTAAATTACAGAGAACCAATTTTGCAAGCGGATAATACGCTGGTCAGGAATATCCTGATGGCTATAAGTGTAGCCCAGGTTCCATTTGAGATTTTGTTTCCCGTGTTGCAGCCAATGCATACCTCCTACATTACCTGCATACAAAAACCGCTGGCTGAAGGAGAGGATATTGTTTTTGCGTTGCGCACCGTTATAAATGACCGGCGGAAGAATATTGTCATGTGAAAGCCGCACTATCACCAACTTGGAAGCATCTTCTAACAAGAAATTACGAAAATAGATCCTGCTAGAATCCCTGAGCTGCATGCTGAAATTTTGTAACAAATTCACCTGCACATTCTCGATGTTCTGATCTTCATACCCGCTTTTACTATTGCTAGAACCGCCGCCTGATCCCGTATTGCCTGTTTGAGTTTGAATATCATTCCGCTGCGTTTCGTAACGATAGTTCAATGCCGTAAGAGTGGATAACCTGCGCCTGCCTATTTTGAAAGAATTGTAACCGGTAAGTGTCAATTGCAGGTCGGGCAGAGCGGTCTTATATCCATATTGCAATACGGGTGAAAAAGCCTGTACATATTGCCGCTGTGTAAGCATTGCTTTGTGCAACTCACCGAATTTTGGTACCCCCGTAGGCAGTCGGCGAGTGCCATCATCGAAACCGAGATAGTCGGTTTTCCCCCCTGCATAAGTAAGCAATGGCTTAAAGCTGGTGCCCACTCTGTCGCTTGCAACCACCTCGATATCGAAATGTTTCACCTGTTTGGCATCTTTGGTGTATAGTTTAATCGCGCCGCCGCTCATATCTCCATAAATCTCAGGTGAAGGAGATTTATGCACCAATATACGGTCGATAATACGGCTTGGAATGAGATCAAGTGCAAAAGCGCGGGTGTAGAGTTCTGTTGAGGGCGCGATATTATCGTTGAGATAAATAACATTGTAGCGTGTATCCATTCCCCGAATAATAGGAAACTTATCATCTTTTATTGTGATACTTGCGCTGCGCTGGATCACCTGAGCGGCATTGCGGTCGGGCATTTTGTTGATCTGCTCGCTGGAAATACCTGTTGTCACGCTGTTGGCATTCCGAATCTCGTTTACCAGTTCACGGTCTGTAGTATGGGTTACATTCTTTACTTTCCGCCCTGCACTGGTGATCACCACTTCCCCCAAGTTAGCCCCCGCCACCTGCATCCGGATATCAAAGGTTTCGTTACCATTTATTTTAACCAGTTCGCTGAAAGGTGAGTACCCGGTGTAAGTTACCGTTAGCTTATACTCGCCAGGTTTTATACCTGTCAGCACATAATAAGCTTTTTCATCACTGATGACCGCTTTACCGGTACCTGCCAGTTTTATGGAAGCGCCGGGCAAGGGAGTGGAGGTTTCAAAATCAACGATGCGGCCTTTTAGGGTATAGCTACCAGTTTCTCTTTCTGTTTTTCCCTCTGCAGTAGCCTTGCGACGGACGACAAGGAAAGTATTATTTTGTTTAATAAACGAATAGCCTGTATAGCGAAGCACGGCCTGCAGCGCCTGCACCACAGTGACACGCCTTAGATTGACCGATACCGGCACAGAAACATTTATCTGCGATTCGTCGTAGTTAATAAATACTTTCCCCTTTGTCTCAATCAGCAACAATACCGATTTCAATGATTGTCGCTCAACAACCAGGTTAAACGTAGAATCTGTCTGCTGTGCAGTAGCCCGTAGTGCAGAAGCGCCAAAAAGCAGAAAGAAAAGCATCCATAAGCCGGTCAGCTTGGTTCTCGTTAGGGCAAAAAATGCCCTGCGGATCATGTCCCGCGTTTTTGTACATTTGTTCATTGCAATAGATATATTTAGTCTTGTCTTTGCACGCACCCTGTTCCCGCAGGGTGTTTTTGTTTTATCTGATTGTTATCGTTTTAGCTTCAATCGTATAATCCAATGCACTGATCACGGATAGTTGCGCCACAATTTCTTCGATGGTTTGCTGCCGGAAACTGGCTGATATTTTCCGCTTGGCCAGTTCTTCGCTGCTTATCACAAATCGCACCCCGTAATCATGACTGAGCACCTGCGTGATTTCCTTAAACGTCCGGCTCCTGAAAATATACTGCCGGTTCATCCATCCAAATGCCGTCAGGGTATCAGCCACGGATTGCAAAAGCTGACCCTCCGCCTTATTTAATTCGACCTGCTCACCGGGTAACAGGTAAACGGCACTGTCTTTTTTCAAGGATGGGCTAACGGCCACCTTACCGGTACGTACAATAACCGAACCTTTGGCTTCATCAGGATAATCCCGGATGCTGAAAGAAGTACCTAGCACCTGTATGTCTAGTTTTGTTGTATGGATGATAAATGGCCGCTTGATATCCCTGGCTACCTTGAAAAAAGCCTGTCCGCCCTCCAGGAAAATTTCCCGCTGCTGCCCCGTGAATGCTTCCGGCACCCGCAGGCGACTCCCACCCCCCACCATCATCTGGCTGCCATCCGGCAGTGATACCGCTACCTGTCGCCCTTCCGGCACAACAACGGTTTTGTATAGCTGGGTCACTTGCTGGCTATTGCCTTTTGGACCTTTAATCCCTGTAACACGGATGATTAAATAGCCACCCAGGCTTACTATACCTATGATACAGGCAGCCCGAACCCAAAAACGAGTAGAATAAAAAAATGGACCTTGCCTTCCCTTTTTTTCGGCTTTCCTTAGCAGCTTATGCTGTTGATAAGCTGCTTCAGCTATACTGGAATCAGGAACAAGGCTGCGCTGTAGTTCCTCCCATTCCGATAGAGGATAGAGCGCTTCCAGTTCTTCAGCACTCAACAATTCCAGATAGGCCAACAGTTGCTGCCGCTTTTCTGTGGACAACTTTCCTGCGTAATGGTCACGTACGAACCGCCAGATTTCTTCCTTTTCCAAACGCTTTGTTTACTATATAAATGCAGGGTTTTTGTCTAAAGAGGACAGATGGACAGGTTAAGGAATTGTTACTAAAAAGAATAAGGGAGAACTATAGAAAAAACTGGAAAAGGCTGGTCAGTTTAGAACGCAGGATTTTAGCGGCACTGTTCACATGACGCATGACTGTTTTGACCGAAACACCTTCCTGCTGTGCGATCTGCTTATAGGTCAATCCGTCCTGTTTATTCATCCGGAAAAACCGGGCTTTAACAGGTTCCATGTCCCGAAGGGTTCCGGTAATAATGGCCTCCTGTGCCGCGAAACAATGTCCAGGTTCCTCGAAAATATCAGACAGATGGTCTGCTGCAGTGGCACTCGCCGCTGAAAAATCAGCCAGTTGTGTTTGCTCTTTCAAGGTATGTTGCAAATGCCGGTGAAAATGACGCCGGGCAATACCATAGAGATAATAAGTTTTCTCTTGATCGCAGTCCGGAAGCGCAGTTTGGTTTTTCCAAAGTTCCAGGTAAATATTCTGCGCAATATCTTCTGCCATCTCTGGCTGCCCGCATTTTTGCAAGAGATAAGAAACAACTAGTGGGTAGGTATGCAAAAACAATTGTTCAAACTGTTTTTCATTTTCTTTTTCATGTACTTCTGGCAGCCAGGTCATAATACAATTAGTTGTTTGGCAAAACTATTAAAACCGGTCGGATGAACAATTAGGCTTCAATTGAAATAAAACCAACTGTACGACTGCTCAATGAATAGCAACAGAGAAAATATGAAATACAGAGCAGTTTTTCAGCGTAATACAAATGCTGCCCATCTGATATTGTTTAATTATTAAGATTATATGTTACTATTATTTCCTTTGTTTGACCTACACCATAATCATTAAGTTTTGAACATAAAAAAACCATCTAAGAGTGGTTTAGAAAAAAGATAAAGTGATTTCCAAATTGAGCTCCTCCCTTTTTCACTACCATTGATTGTTAGAAAATCAGGTGATCACGTTACTTTCGTCAATTACATGGCTAACAAAACGGTTTATTGCCAGTAGACATATCGATCAATAGCTTCGGGTGTTAGTTGGTCTTCCTCACAACTGACTTGGCGTCCGTTTTGCAAACCACTCATACCAATTACGCGCTCTTTAAAGTGATAACTTTTCCGTGGTAAGCTAAAAAGCATCTGCTTCACAGTTGTATCGCCAATTGATCGTAATGCTGTCGCAGCTTTACTTTCGCTTTTTCAATGTCCGCATTAATGCAGCGCATGCCACTGGTATTGCCGATAACAATTCCCATTTGCTGGTTCCATTGCTCAGGGACTACTTTCTGACCCAATGATAATTTTATTCGATTACTGTATACCGTTAGACGGATGATAACGGGCATCTCCCCATCCTAGATTTTTTGATATTTCCAGCATGACCAGCAGGGAAAGTTTTTCATTAACCTTCATAACACACAATTTTTAGGTGATCGAATCTTTGTTCGCTCGTGCCTAAAACCTTTCACAACAACACTTCAGGGTTAACCGGGGGTACCAATTCCGGTTATGGAACATGGTCCCCGAATAGGTACCCTTTTATCTTGTTAATGATTGCTTTTATCTGGTGTGCTTTTTTTTGAAAAACCCTTATTTGACGCGGATTTAAATAAAAAAGCCACTCTTGTAAGAGTGGCTTTCTGATCCTGTTGGGACTATTTGCGGGCTCAAGGGGACAACTTTCGAACATTTTTAGCATGGACTTATTGAAAATCAATCACTTTAATATTAAGTATAAACATGTATTGTAGACTCCTACTTAATGATGTAAGAATGTCGCCGTAAACCTAACGGCATTTTTATTCCTCATGCTCAACATATTATAAAAGGCGTTAAATTAGCTTATATACACCACGTTAGATACTGAAATGTAATTTCATGAGAAGGAGAGAACAAATTAACCTCCTATTTGAGGCATCTGAAAAGCAGCTTAGAGTAATAAATGAACTTTTTCTGAAATCAGTCAGGCAGCAGCATCTTGATAATATGGTAATGGTGGATATTAAAACTTACCTCGAACATTTGCGATCTATTCTTGATTACTTAGGAAAGGAAGTGTTTGAAAAGTGCTGCGACCAAAATAATATGACACTTGGATACTTCCCCATATTAAGAAGTATGGCAAAAGATAGTGATATTGAAAATCGAGTTATGGGGGTTTTCCCAGGGTTGAAAAATAAACACCCAAACATCTTCAATTTCTTTGTCAATATTCAACCAAAATACAATTCCGATAATATCTGGCTAGAAAATCTCAACAATCTATGTAATCAAAATAAGCATGAAGCGCTCTCTTTGCAAGAGAGAAAGGATGAAATAGTAAATAAACTTTCTTATAAGAATTGGCAAACATTCTATTGGACGGATGGTTTGGTTGAGTTCCCCGCCTCTGAGAGCCAAATTTTGATTCACCCCAAAGGTCAGTTCTATGCAACTCTCGCACCTGATCTTTTTGATAATGATACCTTTATATCTTCATTCGGTTGGGTTGCTCAAAAACTAGACAATTATACAAGGCGTTCAGTACCTGATTTAAGTAAAATCGATAAGGATATATACACCTTAGAGTCGTTCTTAGTAGGAAATTTTTATTTCTCTGATAGAAAGATGACTGCATCAAATGAACTACAGTGGTTTTTAGTGAAAGTTTGGCATTTGCGAAGAGAGTTATATGCTCTTTTAGATTTCAACGAACCGGATAAATAAATAATTGAATAAAACCAAATGAGGGCAAATATCCCAACCATAAATAGACAATTTGTATGTATTGTTGACTTTCGTAAGCCAGAGCTTGCTGCTATTATTTCATCCTACTTAAATAAGAAGGGCGTTTACTTTCCCATTTTGGAGTTCCCACACGTTACTTGCGCAAAACCTAAATACGAAGAAGATAAGCAAACCGAAAACTCACTTTCTATAGGTAGGGCCACCCATTTCGCAACCTTGGCAAATAATATATTAGCTAGAATAACGTCATGCGATTACTTAATTTTAGCAGGCCTATCTGTAGAACAAAAAAGTTATTTATATTTTTTGTCAAAGACGAATGTTATTGACATAAGCGACATGTCCGAAGTAGACTTTTATCTTTCGTCATTTATTTCGGAAGCAAAGGAGTTACTTTTATGTCGACCCTCGGATGTTTTCGTTGGTTTATCCTTAGCCTTACGAAGCAATTTTATCTTAAAAATTGATGAAAGAGCTGAGCCTATACAAACTTCTCCTATAGGCAACGGAGGATTGATTATTATCGAAAATGATAACAGTGTGACACCAGTAATTGCTGTCAACTACGCATATTCCATAAATTCGGATGTTCACATTGTGGAACCGTTAGATCCCGACGACAGATTTATTATTCACAGTTGTATTGAAGGTTGGAGAAATGGGGATTTATCTCAATATAAACATATTGAGCAAAAAGTAACTGACAGAATTGGTGCTATCTCGTTTAGCAAGATTGATTTCGCGACATTCTTCACAACAGGCCTCCCTTATTCATTAGTTCTTAATAATTGTATTCCTTGCAGTTATGTTCATCTCGAACTTCGTGCCGACTTCTTTATCCTTGACAATTTAATCTATGAGAAAAAGAACCAATATGGAGGGGCCGTTTGTTTTTCGCCAGGATTCTTCAAAGACGAAGAAACAGCAGCAGTTAGTACCATTCTTAATAAAAACAATTTCTATGTAAGAGAACTCTTTGGAAAGAATGCTTCAGTTTATAATCTTGATATGAACTTAAAGGAGTTTCCATATGACATCTTTCATCTATGCAGTCATGGTGGTGAAATTGAGGGGCGCACAATTGAAGAAACATTTGTAGACAGCAAAGGAGATAAGCATACCGTTGTATATGATGAAGTCTTGTCTATTTCTCCTAGCTCAAAGGCAGGTTATGGGCACGTTCAACGAAAGACATATTTTAAAAAATTTGATGGACTTGTTTGGAGGAGTCCAGAATTGAAGAGTAAATATCCTCATTATGTTTTTTCTGACATGATGAATGCACTAGATATTAGCACTATGCAGCAAAAGAAAGTACTTGACAAAAAAAAGAAAATACCTAACTCTTCTGCCATACATTGTTCTGATGGAAATCACCAGGGAATGCTCAATATCCTTGCTTCCCATTCTTCTCCATTTATCTTTAATAATACATGCTGGTCATGGTATCAAATTGCGGAACAATTCCTAGTTAGTGGAGCAAGAGGATATATTGGTACTCTTTGGAATATTCAAAATTCGTCGGCAGTTAACTTTTCAACAGAGTTCTACAGAAATATCTTTTCAGATACAATTCTCCAATCCTTTCATAGAGCTACAAAATCATTGGAATCATCTAATGATAATAATATTTATATTTTCTGGGGGCTCCATTTTTCTACTATGAGTATACAATTAAATTTGACAGAAAGTAGAGGTAATGTCTTTGAACAGCTCATGAGGTCATATTATATATGGTCGGATAAGCTAGAAAGAGAGCTTTCTCAAAAAACAAAAGACTTAATTACAGAATTAGTCACGTGGATAAAAAATGAAATGCAAACAAATTTCAATACATTGGACTTATACTTGCTTAAACAAAAGGTTCTGAATAGAAAGAAAAGAACAGAGTAATCCCTGTATATTAAAAAACCACCTCGCGACATGGCAGGTTTCTGCTATTCAGGTCATACGCATAACATGGTGCGGCTAGATATTAATGTTTTCCCTGTGTAAGCGTCCCTTAATTCTGGCCCACGGAGAAAAAGGATATTAAATACAGAATGCCTCCAAGATCATGAGTTTTTGGAGGCATTTCTTGGAATTTGTGGCCATTTGTTGCCTTTTGTGGCCATTTGCGGACCGGACGGGACTCGAACCCGCGACCTCCGCCGTGACAGGGCGGCATTCTAACCAACTGAACTACCGATCCTTACTAAGACGAACTTAGCAACCTCAAAAGTTTATAGTGATTGATCACTGTAAGAATTGTTTCCCATCTCACTACCTCCCTCTCAACTTCTTAACTTTCAACCGCTTTGGGTAGTATTATTGTTTTTGGGATGGCAAAGATAGGAGAATTTTGTTTTTTCCCAACAAAACTTTCATAAAAAAATAGCCAACCCTTAATTTTACAACCTTATATCATCTTTACAATATGCCGCAAGACAAAAACCGTCAGTTCCTGGATTTTGAAAGACCGATCAAAGAACTCTTTGATGATATCGAGGGACTCAAGCAAAAGGCAGAGAAAAGTAAAATTGACCTGAGCGAGCCGATCAAGAAACTTGAAGAACGTGTACTCGAAACCCGCAAAGCCATCACCCAAAACCTTACCCCCTGGCAAAAAGTCCAGCTAAGCCGCCACCCCGATCGCCCATACACCTCAAAATATATAGAAAAACTGACCACCAATTTCGTAGAGCTGTTTGGCGATAGGAATATCCGGGATGATAAAGCGATGGTGGGCGGCTTCGCCTCACTCGATGGACAAACAGTGATGATGATCGGCCAGCAAAAAGGGATCAATACCAAGGCCAGGCAATTGCGCAATTTCGGGATGGCCAATCCCGAAGGCTATCGCAAAGCCCTCCGCCTGATGAAGCTCGCCGAAAAATTCAATAAACCGATCATTACCCTGATCGATACGCCCGGCGCTTATCCCGGCCTCGAAGCGGAAGAAAGGGGACAGGGAGAAGCCATCGCACGTAATATATATGAAATGACCCGGCTTAAAGTGCCCGTTGTCTGCGTCATCATCGGAGAGGGAGCCTCCGGCGGCGCCCTGGGTATCGGTGTGGGCGACAGGGTCTTTATGCTGGAAAATACCTGGTATACCGTTATCTCCCCGGAAAGCTGTAGCTCCATTCTGTGGAGAAGTTGGGACCAGAAGGAAAAAGCAGCCGAACAGTTGAAGCTTACCGCCGATTATATGTACCAGTTCGGGCTCATCGATGCCATCATTCCAGAACCTACGGGTGGGGCCCACTGGGACTACAATGAAGCTACTACGCTGCTGAAACCTTTTCTCATTAACGCGATCAATGACCTGCAGCAGATGGACCCCGAAGACCGCGTTCGCAAGCGCATCGAGAAATTCAACAAGATGGGGTTCTGGGACGAAACCACTGCCTGATCTTATCAGAACAACAGCTCCTGAACAAAATTTTTTGGGTAGAATCCATTTGCTGATTATTTTTGGTACTTACCATGCAGTTGATAAAGAAACATACAAAGCGTGTCAAGAAACATTCCGTGTACCGGGAAGGTTGACAACAGTTTTGTATGTCTGAAATAAATGTAAAGGCCTTCCCATAGCAGGAAGGCTTTTTATTTTACTCAACGGCAGGTGACCATCAACCTCATTCAACAGCAATCATCAAACAAAAAAATCGTACAGCACATGTCTCTCAGGCAAGTATTAAAAGGAACAGGCGTAGCACTGGTAACTCCTTTCAGAGCAAATACCGAAGTGGACCTCGATGCACTAGGCCGACTGATCGATTCCGTCATCAAAGGCGGAGTTGAATATATCGTTACACTGGGCACTACCGGCGAAACTCCCACACTCAGTAATGAAGAGAAGATAGCCATCATACAGTACACGTATGAAAAAGTTGGCGGCCGCGTGCCGGTAGTAGTAGGCATCGGCGGCAATGATACCCAAAGCCTGGTGAAAGACCTTGAATTGTTCCCGCTCGATAAAGCCGTGGCTGTACTCAGCGCCAGCCCTTATTACAATAAGCCTTCACAGGAAGGGATCTTTCAACATTATAAAGTACTGGCAGCCGCTTCGTCCAAACCGATCATTCTCTATAATGTGCCGGGACGCACCGGCAGGAATATGACCGCCGCTACCACCATCAGGCTCGCCAATGAAGTGAAGAATATCGCAGGTATCAAGGAAGCCAGCGGCGATATGGCGCAATGTATGCAGATACTGCGCGACAGGCCCAATGATTTTCTTGTGGTCAGTGGTGATGATGCACTCGTTCTTCCGCAAGTGGCCTGCGGAATGGATGGCGTGATCAGCGTTGCTGCCAATGCATTGCCCAAAGCATTTACAGACATGGTACGGAGCTGTCTCAAAGGCGATTTTGCACTTGCCAAAAAGCAGAACGATACTTTGATCGAAGCGTACGACCTGATGTTTGTAGAGAACAATCCTGCCGGCGTAAAAGCTTTCCTGGCAGAATTAGGCGTGATAGAGAACCATCTTCGCCTGCCGATGGCGCCCCTGAGCGAGCCGCTTCACCAGCAGGTAAAAGCCTATCTCAAGAAGACAAAATGAAATATTCTGTTTCAGCCGGCTGAGGCCCGGCAGAACGAAATGCAGGCTGTTGCCAAAAATCAATAACTTTATGGAGGATGGATGCAGATATTCATACACGCTACGTATCGGACTTCTACCAGATCCTCGATTTTAAATGCCGGTGTGTAGATTGCAGAACATCGAAGCCCGAATATGGCGAAGCATTCGCCATCAGCTTCGTACGGAAGGGGAATTTCCTGTTCAATGTCTTTCGCCGCTCGCTCGATTCCTACAGTGGATGTGTGTTGATCACCAAGCCTGGCTATGAGCGCACCGTGACTCATACCCATACCATCCCTGATGAATGTACCATTATCGAATTCAGGCAGGATTTCCATCCTCGATTACTTGAACAATATGGCAAAACAAAATTCTTCAGGGACGAAGACCTGCATTCCACACTTGTCAGGACAACGGCTGAAACAGAGCTATTGCATTACCAGCTTTGGCAACTGACAAAGGGCCGGTCGGGCAGTAAATTACAGATCGATCACCTTGTGCTGCACATAACATCGAAAGTATTGGGATCGATCACGGACCATGTCCCCGGTCAGCAACTGCAGGCAAACCTGAAACGCCATCACCTTATCACTATTGAAAGGGCGAAAGAATATATAACCGAAAATTTCACGAGAGACCTTTCCCTGATGGAACTGGCGGAATATTGTTACGTAAGCCCTTTTCATTTCAGCCGCATCTTCAAGCTATTCACTGCTGTTTCTCCTCATCAGTTCCTGCTGGCGATCCGGTTGCAACAGGCAGCTATGCTTCTTCAAACAACGGCATTGCCTGTGGCCGATATTGCTTTTAAGTCGGGATTCAACAGCATCGAGCATTTCAACGCAGCATTCCGTAAAAAGTATCATTGCGCTCCTACGATGTTCAGAACTACTTTTGAAACGAGCGCCCATCAGAATAGCAAGATTTCTTAAGCCCCGGCCGGCACCGGTCTTTAGTTTTGTTCCACAAAAAATTATTGTATGAAAGAACAACTGATGACCAATGTACAGAACTCCCGGCAATACACACTCAGCGTGGCTGCTGCCATGCCCGACAGGTCCTGGGATTTCAAGCCGGCAGAGGCTGTATGGAATTTTCGGGAACTGATGCACCATATTGCCTATGGCATTCAATGGTGGGAAGCCAACTATGTGAAAGGGAAAAAAATGGCCTGGGAACCTGTTCCGGTGAAAGATAACAAGAAACAGGTGATGGATTATCTTGAACAGGCTTATGATGGATTGCAAAAGACTATCGAAGGCCGGCAACTGGATGAAGGAGCAGTGAATGGTGTTTATGCCACACTCGATCATATCACCCATCACCGCGGGCAGGCTGTATTGCACCTGCGAATGAACGGGATCGAACCACCTGAATATACCTGGTAGATCAGGTGATCTTTACAGGTTGCTTATGCTCGTCGATGGCTACCAGTGTAAAAGTACCGCTGATCGCTTTTTCCCGGATAAAGGAATACATTTCTTCGATATAGATCTCCACCAATACCTGCAGGCTGGTATTGCCTACATGGGTTACCGTGCCGATCAGTTCGATAATGGTGCCGGCAGGTATTGGCCGGGTGAAATCTATTTTGTCGGACGAAACAGTTACCATTCTCTTGCGCGCATATCGTGTGGCGGCAATGAATGCCACTTCATCCATGAGCTGCATGGCGGTTCCGCCGAACAGTGTATCATAGTGATTCGTGGTATTCGGGAAAACGGCTTTGAATATCCTGGTTTCGGAGCCTTTTACTCTTTCCGGGTCGATCATGGAAATATATTTTATGTTCGTGGTTTGCGGTTAGTCGCTAGTCGTTTGTCGTTTAGACTACATCGTTATTTTGCAGCACAAACGACCAACGACTAACAACAAACTACAAACATTATTATGCGCTGCAGGTAACACAACCATCCTCCATACTGCAAGTGGGGCCGGCAATATCCGTGTCGTTATTACCTTCTATTACTTTCAGGGAATGTTTATCGGTAAGCGGTTCCACCATTTTGCCTCCCTGCTTTTCAACGGTAAATTGTACTGCCTGTGCTGCGGCCTTGGTGCGGAGGTAGTACATACCTGTTTTCAGTCCCTTCTTCCAGGCATAGAAGTGCATGGAAGTGAGTTTGCCGGTAGTAGGCGTATCCACGAACAGGTTGAGTGATTGCGATTGGCAGATATAGGCGCCGCGGTCGGCAGCCATATCGATGAGTGTACGCTGTTTGATCTCCCATACTGTTCTATAGATCTCTTTGATATTATCGGGGATACCATCGATCTTCTGGATAGAACCATTGTGGGCGATGATCCTGTTCTTCATATCATCATTCCAAAGCCCGAGTTCTATCAGGTCTTTCAGCAAATGCTTGTTCACCACAACAAATTCACCGCTCAATACCCTGCGAACATAGATATTGGAAGTGTATGGTTCGAAGCATTCATTATTGCCGAGGATCTGTGAGGTGGAAGCGGTAGGCATAGGCGCTACCAGCAGGGAATTACGCAGGCCATATTTGATCACTTCATCTTTCAGCCGGTACCAGTCCCACCGGAGCGATGGCTCAACATTCCACATATCGAACTGGAATACCCCTTTCGAGGCGGGCGAACCGGCAAAGGTTTCGTACGGGCCTTGCAGTTTCGCCATGTCTTTGCTGGCGGTCATAGCTGCGAAGTAGATCGTTTCGAAAATTTCCTGGTTCAGCTTTTTGGCTTCCTCACTTTCGAACGGCACACGCATCAGGATGAATACATCCGCCAATCCCTGTACACCAAGCCCGATAGGACGATGGCGAAGATTCGAAGTACGTGCTTCCTCAACAGGATAATAATTATTATCGATGATCTTGTTCAGGTTTTTGGTAACCTCATAAGTGATCTCATACAATTTATCATGGTCGAAGCGTCCATCGATCACGAAACGGGGCAGCGCCAGCGAAGCCAGGTTACAGACGGCCACTTCATCAGGAGATGTAAATTCCAGTATCTCTGTGCAAAGGTTGCTGCTCCTGATAGTACCGAGATTCTGCTGGTTCGATTTCCGGTTGGCGGAATCTTTGTACAACAGGTATGGTGTGCCTGTTTCGATCTGTGCATCGAGAATAGCGAACCAGAGGTCCTGCGCTTTCACAGTCCTTCTTGCCTTGCCTTCCTGTTCGTATTGTGCATAGAGTTTTTCAAAAGCTTCTCCCCAGCATTCGTGAAGACCGGGAGCTTCATGGGGGCAGAACAGGCTCCAGTCGCCGTTCTCTTCCACTCTTTTCATAAAGAGGTCCGGGATCCAGAGGGCATAGAAAAGATCGCGGGCGCGCAATTCTTCCTTACCATGGTTCTTGCGGAGGTCGAGGAATTCGAAAACATCGGCGTGCCAGGGTTCGAGGTAAACGGCGAAAGCGCCTTTGCGTTTGCCACCGCCCTGGTCTACATAACGGGCAGTATCATTGAACACACGGAGCATGGGGATGATGCCGTTGCTGGTGCCGTTGGTGCCGCCGATATAACTGCCGGTTGCCCTGATGCCGTGGATGGAAAGACCGATGCCACCCGCACTCTGGGATATCTTGGCTGTTTGTTTCAAAGTATCGTAAATACCGTCGATGCTGTCTTCCTTCATGGTGAGCAGGAAGCAGGAGCTCATCTGTGGTTTTGGTGTGCCTGCATTGAAGAGGGTAGGAGTGGCATGTGTGAACCAGCGCTCACTCATCATGTGGTAGGTTTTGATGGCGCTCTCGATATCGTCTTTATGAATGCCGATAGCTACACGCATATACATGTGCTGAGGGCGTTCTACCACTTTGCCATCGACTTTCAAGAGGTAGGATTTTTCCAGGGTTTTGAAACCGAAATAATCGAAGCCGTAATCACGATCGTAGATGATGGTAGAATCGAGCAGCTCGGCATGTTGCTGGATGATCTCCCATACATCGTCGGCGATCAGCGGGGCTGCTTTACCTGCCTTGCTGTCCCTGCATTCGAACAGGAGCTGCATGGTTTTGGAAAAGACCTTAGTGGTATTCTTATGCAGGTTGCTGATGGCTATGCGACTGGCCAGCAGCGCGTAGTCGGGGTGTTTAACGGTCAGGGAAGCGGCTGTTTCCGCAGCCAGGTTATCCAGTTCGGTGGTAGTAACACCATCATACAGTCCCTCGATAACTTTTTTTGCAACGTCGATGGAATTGACGAACCTTCTGTCCAGTCCATAGCACAGCTTTTCGATGCGGGCTGTGATCTTGTCGAATTTCACGGATTCTTTCTTACCGTTCCTTTTAATTACAAACATGTTATATATATTGAAGAGTGAAGAGTAATCGGTTGAGATCAGAAATCTTCTTCCAGGGAAAATGTCTGTGATTCTTTATTGCCCAGTACACCGGCCTTCTGGTAGTCGCCCACGCGTTTCTCGAAGAAATTGGTCTTGCCTTCCAGTGAGATCATTTCCATGAAATCGAACGGATTGGTGCTGTTGAACATTTTGGGGTAACCCAGTTCGGAGAGCCATCGGTCGGCCACGAACTCGATGTATTGCTGCATGAGCTTGGCGTTCATCCCGATCAGGTCCACCGGAAGCGCTTCGGTAATGAACTCCTTTTCGATCTTGACGGCATCGCTAATGATGGCATAGACCTCTTCCTGGGAGAGCTTTCCATGGAGCATGCTGTAAAGCAGGCAGGCGAATTCGCAGTGAAGGCCTTCATCACGGCTGATCAGCTCATTGCTGAAGGTGAGACCGGGCATGAGCCCTCTTTTCTTCAACCAGAAAATGGAGCAGAAGCTACCGCTGAAGAAAATACCTTCCACGGCGGCGAAAGCTACCAGTCTTTCGGCAAAGCTCCCGTTCTCGATCCAGCGGAGGGCCCATTCCGCTTTCTTCTTAACGGCAGGAACGGTATCGATGGCATGGAAGAGGCGATGCTTTTCCTGTGGGTCTTTGATATAAGTATCGATCAGGAGGGCATAGGTTTCGGAGTGAATATTTTCCATCATGATCTGGAATCCGTAGAAGCAGCGTGCTTCCGGCAATTGTACTTCGCTCATGAAATTGACGGCGAGGTTTTCGTTCACGATACCGTCACTGGCGGCAAAGAATGCCAGTACATGGGAAATAAAATGGCGTTCTCCGTCGTTCATAGTCGCCCAGTCTTTCAGGTCGGCACTCAGGTCGATTTCTTCGGCTGTCCAGAAACTGGCTTCATGCTTCTTGTACATTTCCCATACCCTGGGATAGTTGATGGGAAGGATCACGAACCTGTCTTTGTTTTCCTGGAGGAGAATTTCGTTTTGCATACTATCACTTTTTAATATTCATTGGATCGCGCATGGGGAAATGAACAGCGATAATATGCCTGGGCTTTATGGGGAATAAAGCCAAACTGACATTTTAAAGTGATGCATTTACCTTTAATGCGAAGGTTTTAGCACAGATCGTACCGGCAGGTATCCTGACTTGTTTTACCCGCCTTGCGGCGGACGGCTGAACGCCTTCCCATGCCATTTACCAGGGGCACAGTGGCCTGAAGTTCAGCTGTAATAAGTGGGGTGTAAAACTTACAGTTGCGCAACAGCCCATGATTTTCACATGGTTCCCTTTTAATCCTGGCCGGCTGACCGGCGCAGGAACCAGCACAATTGCGGTAAAAGAGCGACTGCAAACGTAAACCGACAAGGAGGTTTAGTCAAATTAACTTAATCACAGGGTGTGAATAATTCCAGGAGGGATAATGAGGAACGAACTGGAAAATCCAATATGCGATCGACAAAATATCTATCTGAAATGTTCTAGGGATTGGTAGAGACAAACCCTTAGGTCAATGTTAAGTTTTCAATATTTGCCATTTTCGTATGGAATTTACTCCCGATTTCATAACTAAACAGGGTCGATCCGGGTGGAAATTTATATTGTTATTCACTGGTTATGCCTCCGCAGAAACCAGTACCCTCAATAAATGATCAACATGCATCCCTCTGCATGGCCTGTTCCGGTAGCCATACTTCGTTTGTCTGTTAATGAAAGACAACAGACAGCGGACGATGAACATTTATCCGGCAGTTAAAAATTATAGCATCGTATCCTTAGATAACAACTCTTCAACATTCTGAAAATTTAGCTATGACCAGGAAAATCTTTGTGGGGATCGCCTCCCTGCTTCATATCCTATTGTTCGTGTATGCAGCCTGGGCCAAACTGGCCGATTACGCCAATTTTCAGTTTGGTCTCAGCGAGTCTCCTTATATAGCCCCATTTGCAGGCATCCTGGCCTGGCTGGTACCTGCCACCGAGATCTGTATTGCAATAATGCTCCTGCTGCCGGTGACCCGGCTGGCAGGTCTCTATGCTTCCTTCGTGTTGATGTTCCTTTTTACCGTTTATATAGCAGCCATGTTACTATCGGGATCGGATATCCCATGCTCCTGCGGGGGTGTACTGGAAGAGATGTCGTGGGGAGTTCATATCGTATTCAACAGTTTCTTTGTTGTATTGAGCAGCATCGCCATTATCCTGGAAACAAAGTATCGCCGAATCAATAAAAACCTATCTTATGCAAAGAGAAATATTTCAACGTCTGGAACGAATTGACCAGCTTATACGCATCAAAGCCACGGGCACACCGACAGAGCTGGCCAATAAGCTGGGTATTTCAGAAAGAAGTGTGTATGAATACCTGAATTTGATGAAAGAATTCGGTGCTCCCATAAAATTCAACAGCTACAGGCAGAGCTATTATTATGACCAGGAGGGGAGTTTCAATATTTCTTTTCAACGAAAAAACTGATAACCTGAGATCATCTAATCGTAACAAAGGACTGCAATAAGGATGCAGTAAGGGAATGTAAATTGGTGAGTAAACTTCGTATATGAAAATTGCCACCGTAACACATGTCAGCGATGCCCCTGTCGAGCAGGAGATAAAAGGTAAGGTGGAAAAGAAAAGTGGTAAGCGCGTAGGGTACAATTACATTATCATCAAAAGTTATAAGGAAAGTCAGAAGAATGATGTAGTGAAGTGCCTGTATATCAAAAGTCTTACCAATTTTGGATTTTGTGTGATCAAGGAAGGAACTTATGGTGATACGAAAGACAAGCAGGGGCGTGATATTATCGACAGATTGAAATGGCAGAAACAATTGCATGAGCTCTTACAGGATAAAGTGCGGATGCCCCGGTTGTTAGGCACTTTTGAAGAAAATGGGAATTATTACCTGGTGATCGAACATATACGGGGAAAGCCATTGCAGAAAATATGTTCTGAGTGGAGGAAGGAATTGAGACAATCGATCATCACCGGGGGTAAGAAAGGGATGAAAGTGTTGGATTACCTGATACAGATAGCGGACATTCTGGATATTCTCCATAGTCAACAGGTAGTGCATCGGGATGCTACTCCTAATAATTACATGATCACTCCTGGCGGAAAGGTGGCATTGATCGATATGGAAATGTGTTATTCCGTGAAAGAACAATTTCCAACGCCGGCATTTCAGTTGGGGACTTATGGGTATATGTCGCCCCAGCAAGAGGTTACTGAAACGCCGACTACCGCGGAGGATATTTATGCATTGGGGGCAATTATGCTGCAGGTGTGGACGGGGATATCGCCACTCAAGTTCACGAATGAATCATTGGAATCATTATCGCGGAAAGTTCATTTCCTGGTCACGGACCAGGAGATAGGGGAGTTGATAATACGGTGTATGCAACCGGATGCGACCGTCAGGCCTTCTGCAAAGGTGGTCAGGCGGACGCTCCAACAATACAAAACTGATATCAGGTATGACGTTTCCAGGCATTCGTCATCTTCGGTATTTTATGATAGGGAGGATATTTTGTCAATCGTTCAACAATCCATCAGAACGATGATATCTCCTTTAATGGCTGATCCGGAAAAAGGCTGGTTTGCAGAAAACATGAAGCCCACCCCAGATATGGATAAACATAAGCTTAGTAAAATGTGGTATGCCAGCTTTAATCGTGGGGATAGTGGGATAATTTATATGATAAGCCAGGCTAAATATGTTGGATTGGATGTGCAAACTGCACTACCCTTTGTTCAGTTAGGTCTGGAACGAATTCGGGAAAAATATATTAATAGAATAGAATCTGCCAATACCGGTTTGCATTTTGGATCTGATGGCATTGCAGCTTCATTGGCAACGGCGATCCGGAACAAACTGGTAGAACCTTCACCTGAATATTTAGATTGGATTGATCAATTATTGGCGAGAACAAGTGATTCCCTGGGTATTTTGTCTGGTGTAGCCGGACAAGGCATTGCCAATCTTATTGCAAAACCCCTCTGCAGTTCCCAGAAAATACAAGAGCGAATAGAACAGTATGTACGTTTCTTATTGGAAAAACAGGAGTATGATGGTTATTGGATTTTCGGGAATTATCAACAAAAAATTACTAAAAGGAAGATGAACAAAATAACACGGGGGTTTGTGGAGGGGATGGCTGGCATCCTTTACTTTTTACTGGAGTATGGGCATTCCTATAATGATGAGACCAGTACAAAATCTGCAATTCGGGGGATGCAGTGGTTGATGAAAAAAGCTATTCACAAAAATGGAGGCATCTGGTGGAATTCATCAAAAGGTAAAGAACTTTCATATTGGTGGACAGGCGGGGCTTCCGGCATTGCCCTTTCATTTATGAAGGCTTGGCAAATTACTAATGAACCGGTTTATAAACAATATGCAGTTAGCGCCTTGAAAAACATCCCTGGGGAGATCATTGATAACAATCTTGGGCAGAGTTATGGACTTAGTGGTGTTGGAGAGGCATATCTGGAAGCATGGCGAGTCTTTAAGGATGAGGAATGGCTGCATAGGGCAGGTTGGATATCCCAGATAATTATGCAATTGCAAAAGCAAGATGAGAAATCCGGCCCTTATTGGCTTGTAGAACATGAACGTCATCCGACAGCGAGTTTTATGACAGGAAACAGTGGTGTACTACACTTTTTGCTGCGGTATTGTTACCCGGATGTAATAGGATTTCCGATGCTGATATAAATGCTTGGTACGCTAAATAATAATGGTATTATGAATTATGCAAAAATTATTGGCTCTGCAATAATGTTATTTCCTAAGAAAATAACAGTAATACTGGTTGATGCCGTTACTAACAATATAATAGGCAAGTATAAGTTGATGGCCGATATCCTGCCTTCGGGCTTTGACAAGCCTACTATCATTGAACTGGATAATACGAAGTGGCGGGTATTAAAAGCAAATCCTGTGTTGGCAGATGAATTTCAATACCGTAAAAAGCTTACTCTGCATGTTCAGAATGCTGCCTTCGCAGACCCAATTCAGTTCCGCCATAGCTCGCCAACTATCTGTGAACTACCTGGAATATGCGTTAACCCTATGTACGGGGATCGTACTGTAGAATTAAATGTGGCCGACTGGCGAAACCTGGAGTTTTTGCCATTGACTTCATTACCAGAGATTGAAAGTGAGATCGGAGCCATTAGATCGATTTTGGTTAACCAACAGGATGCGCTACTGGGTTATCAAGAGCAGTTTTCAAGATCGGAAAAGAACTCCCTCGACTTACCCTTTGGATTTTTTTGTCAATTAGTTGGTGCCTCGGAACCGGGTAATGTCTTTTTAGCAGGCCATGGGTATGTAGAAAATGGTTTTTCGATCCGAACGGAAAACTATATATACTATGGCATTCTGAGAAGTGGCTATATTGGCTCATTATGCATTACCAGGCTTGAGAGCGCGGATGATGAATTGATGCAGGTACTGACCCGCTATGAATTAGTATTATGCGATTGGAGCAATGCAAATGTTCTAAGTATCACATCAACTGAAGGAATGCCCGAGGAGCCTATTCAATTTTGAATTTTACTATTTGATTCTTTCTCTCTTCTTATCCATCGCCCGGTAAAAGTGCTGATTTTTTGTAATAACCAGCCCTTCTGAATTTCCACTGGCATGATCTGTATTCACATTAATTACTTTACCATTGAAATAACTACGTACCTGCTCCACCATGGTATGACCTGTGATTATTGTAGTAACTTCAAATCTTGCCAGGATAACATCTATAATTTCTTCTGTAATCAATCCATTATAATAACCTCGATACCAGAAAGGAGAATCCTCACCACTAAAAAGAAGGTGCAATAACTGATCCGTGAACGATCCGTTGGCTTTGGTGAACCACGGCCGGGCTACTTCATTGATCTCCGGTACAGACAGGTTATATTCCAGAAGTGCAGGGGCAATTCCCCCATGAACAAAAAGTACATTGCCTATTTTTTCTACAATATTTTTTGTACAGAGCCATCGCCATAACTCACTGTTAGCATCATATAATGCAGTTGGGGAAAGGTGGAAGGAAGAAGTATTGTATGCGTACTTGGGATGAACATACCGCCAATCGCCATTAAGGTTCATGATTTCATGATTGCCCAGAATAAAATGAACACGCCCACCTGCTCTTCTGGCGCCTTCTTCCAGTGAATAGATCAGCCACAGGCATTCAGTAACTTGCTCCCCCCGATCAAAACAATCGCCAAGTACAACAAGGTGCCCATCCTCATATATCCATTGAAAATATTTATCGATGATCTTCCATCTCATCAATATATGGCAGAAAGGTTGGAAGTTTCCTTCAATGTCAGAGACCACGAATAATCTGCTGGGCATCTCATATAGTGCTGGTTCATTGGACAAGCATTGCTGTAACCGGAAAGCAAAATATCTGTCAGGTCTATCTGCATTGGGAATGCTGAGTGCTATGTTTATTTTTTTATACATATATTCCTGCCAGGATATGGACTATTTATCTCTGTACCCTGAAAAAAATTCTCTAAGATCGTCACGTACAGTTGCCGGGATTGCAGCTACTTTCTTGTAGACTTTTCTGTTATAAGTAAAGTAAATGGTAGGTTTATTCACATAAAGGTTACGCTGATATGCGAGGTTTAGACTGTCCATAAAAAATTTACCAGGGATATCAGGAAGTTCATGGTTCTGTTCCTGGAAATATCCCCGGATAGCCCTGCGCCCGCCATTGGCTGAAACGATGATATAATGGTTATCGTTCAGGTCGCTCTGATGTTTAGCAATGCTATCAATGGTTTTTTTTCGACAGGCAGGGCAACTTGCCTGTACAGGTAATATTAGGAAAGCCAATGAATCGGAAAGAAGTGTATCAGGTATCGTTTTTCCCGTAATCGCCACTAAATCCTGGAATAAAGACGATTGCTTTTCGGGAATGGTGATCAATTCAATACTATTTTGTTTGGGTTTGCCACAGGCAGAAGCTAGTAAGAGAACCCACAAAACTGTTTTTGTTCTCATATCTGAGTAGTTATGAATTATCATTATAAGTTGAATATGGATTTGTTCTTAAGCCGCCTAGCTTGATGTACGAATCCCATCACCATTCGCGTCGCGTAGCCCTGTATTGTCACCGTCAATACCTGTAGTTGGTGCATTGAGACTTGATGTTGCAGCAACATAGGAAGTCCAGCTATACAATGCGTTATCTGTTATTGTATAATCGCAGTTTATTAAACTAAATGCTGCTTTGCAGGTAAATTGTATTATTCCTCCTCTTTTAGAAATGAGCATTAATTGTCCATATTGACTAAATGAAAATTTTTTTGTAGGAACTACTACCGCCGTAATGGAGGAAGCGCCCATTAAAACCAACCCTAAGAGGGATAATTTCTGGCCATATAAGTATTTCACGGTATTTAGTTTAAGAATTTTGTAAAGTATTAATAGCCACGACCACTTTTAGGTACTAAAATAGTCAAGACACCTGCACTCAGGCCGCAGTATAATATTATCTTTATGAACAATTTAGATGGCGAGCTGCTTTAAGATAGTATTAGGAACTTTGGTTTATTTCTTTGTAAGGGGAAGCTTGATATTTTCTTCATACTTCATGCGTACAAAGTGGAGCGCATATTCATCATTAGATCTGGTTCTCGCGAATATGTTACCATCCCTGGTAAAAAATATTGTATTGAGTAAAATTTCATCGTCTACTTTCGATTCCCCGATGATCTTAAATCCATCATCAAAAATGATAAGGCGCTCCTGTTGTCGCCAGTTTTTTGCTTCAAGATCTGTATTTCTGATCCCGGACCTTGACACCCGAAGGTATCGCTTCATGTAAGGATCGAAGTAAATGGGGCCATAGGAATCTTTTTTTAAGAAATTTCTATACTCATCATCACTCTTTGATATATCCTGTTCAGAGGCTGGTTGAATAGGGCCATTTTGAAACTGGCTTCTACCATAATAGGCAATATGATAATTTTCGAGATTCGTTTCATAGATATTGGAATCTGCAGGAAAACTGAATACGAAATTGCCATGATCATTATAACAATAATTGTAGTCCAGGAAATGGAAGCCATAGATGTATTTCTGGTATATCTCAGGTAAATTATAAATGAGGTTTGCTTTTTCATTTTGCAAATCGAACCTGTATAATACCCTCCATTCCTTTAATGCTTTTAGAGACCGCTCTTTAACGTAAGGTCGTACAAGAGCATAAATCTGGCTGCCTTTAAAAACCGGAAGACTGGTACTTTGGAAAACTGCCCAGGATAATGGAGGATTTTTAAGGAAGGCGATGGTTTTATTGATCTTTCCTTTAGAATCTAATTGGTAAAATGTAGCTTGGTTGTTGACTAAAATACTGTCGAAATTCCGGGTAAAAACAGTGGTTTTAAATAATTGAGCACTAGAGAATGTTCTCTTCAGTTTTATTTTTTTTACCTGTTGCTGAGATTGAAAATTATAGATATTTATTGTCTGCGAACGCTGATCGTAGAATGATATATATTCTGTGTCATTTTGAACAAAGAGGTTAAATGATTTAATATCGGTGTACGTGCTTTCTCCCAGTGCGAAGGTCATAGTATCGGCTGATGAATTCAATCCGACCTGGTCATATTGAGGTTTAATATAATTGTATTTGCTGGGAGAGGTTTCTGCATTATTCTTGCAGCCGAAATTTGCTGCCAATATTAACGCCAGTAATACGACGTTAGGTAAGTAGGGGCATCCTATTTTTCTTGGACCTCGCCAAATTTTCATAACTTCCTTCATGAATACGCTGCTTGGTTGCATTACTTTGAAAAGTTTATTTTTTTAAGCTTGCAAATTTAATTCTCATGCTATCCTCATAGCTCCTCATCCATTGTTTATATTCTGGAAAGCCAGGCTGTTTATAATAGTCGTTCAGGATACTATCAGTCTTAGGATGGGCAAACCGCAACCCCTTGATTATATCTTGTGCAATTGTATATTGGAGCAATTTTTCTCTAAGCAATCCTTTGAAGTCTTCTTTAATGGATCTGTAATAATCCACTCTTTTATTATTATCATCCAAGCTGTCATGGCTGAAATCAAAATTGTATTTCTTCCAAACCTTGATCCTTGTATACTGGTAAAAAAACCATGGATCACCTTCATAGTCTGAGTATGATCTTAACCACTGTGACGCTGGACCGTTCATGGTTGAATCAAAAATGGCTACATAATCAAATAAGGTTAGGTCTTCTGCCTTATACCTGGTCTTGTAATTTATAAAGCTCATGAATACTTCCGTTCGTTCCTTTTCAATTCTATTGATAGCATGGGTTTTTATCAGATTGAATATAGCAGACGGTATTTTCCTTTCGTAAGAGTCGATGGCAGGTAGAATTAATTCCAATTGCTTGTCCAGGTACCTTTTCCATTCCATATAATTGTCAAGATTAACGAATTGATCATGATCTTGTGATGGCTTCTTTATTCCACCTTGGAGTTTGCTAATCCTGGCTTGCAGTTCTAGTCCATCAACCCCTTTGCCAGAATATTTATAACCATCCTTCTCTGGAATAATGCAAACGCTATCTCCCGGATTTATGAAGACCCCGTACCCAAGGAGAGCCGAATGGGATATCACTGGCTTATCGGAATATATAATCCATTTTAATTTATTGTCCCTAATAAATTCTTTTTCTACTCTCCAATCAGTCCGAAGTGCGATATTATTTACTGGCATCCAGCCGAGTTCTGTAATATCTTCATCGTAAGGATTTGCTATATACCTTGCATAATTATCAGGCAGTCGACTCTCAATGATAATGCTTGGGCCTCTAGTGCTGATGGAATTTCTTTCCTTGACCTTCATTGAACAATTGATTTGACTGGCCAATGCTATTCCTGCCAGGGATAAGAATAATATATATCGCATAGGATTTTCTTTAGACTGACGAATGGGCTGCTTGCGAATGAAAATATCGTTTATAAGTTCAATGGAATAACTTTTCAGATTGAATTTGAAAGGTTATTCCATTGATGCCAAGAAATGCAACGACTAGCTTGATCTCTTAATGTTATTATGTGCTGCATCAGGTATGAGGCCTGTATTTTGACCGTCTACTCCAGTTGTTGGTCCGTTAAGACTGGTAGTGGCAGGAGCAGCAGATGTAAAGCTTTTCACACCATCAGTTGCTGTATAATCACAATTAAATACAGAAACAACTGGTTTACATGTCCATTGATTGACACCAGCTCTGGCTGAAATGAACTTCAATTCACCTGGAGGAATAGTTTGTTTTGCTTTAGGCATTACTGCAGCAGTAACAGCTGAAGCACCCATCAGTACTAGACCCAGAATGGACAGTTTTTGGACTGATAAATTTTTCATGATTACTAAATTTTTAATGTTAGAAAATATTTATAACCACTGGCCTGATAGTTATAACATTAAAATTAGTAATGTCGGCTGCATTATAACTGCGGCGGAATATTACATTTTGATCAATAGAAATCAGGTGGTTGACCTGTTCATTAAGAAAAAGAAATTGAAAATCCCGGCTACCAAAGGCAACCGGGATTTGGCGATTTCAGGGAATCTCAGGAACTCTGAATATCTGAATTAATTTGTCCGCCCCCTTATGGCAAAAAGCTTATCATTCTTTAACAGCAACACTTTTTCTCCTGTAGGTGTTATCCGATAAAAATTTTCATCCTCAATCAACAAAGCTTCGGATTTGCCGTCTGCATGATGGGTATCGATATCGATCACTTTGCCATTATGATGCAGGCTAATTGTATCTGCAATTATTGTGTGTCCTGTAATAACCCGCCTGACACCAAATTTCTGCAGAGTGCTGTCTATGATTGGAATTTGGTTTTCGTTCTTATAGTATCCTCTATACCAGAAGGGAGAGGTCTGACTATTAAACAATACATTCAACTCCGGATTTTTTTTATTTTGCTTGAAATTATCTCTATCCGCATAATAAGGGCGTATTAGCGCATTGATCTCAGGCAGTGTGAGGGATAGGTTATTTACTTCTCTGGAAATCCCTCCATGTGTGTATAAAATATTTCCGATTTTTTCCATAATGTTTTTGGTTCTTAACCATCGGCCTAATTCACTATTACAGCCATATAAGGATTTATAATCCTCGTTAAGTAATTTGGCGTTTTGTGTATATTTTTTTTGTGTATAACGAAAATCTCCACAAAGGTTAAGTATCTCATGGTTCCCTAAAATGAAATGGATATAGCCTCCAGCTTTTTTGGCTTTTTCTTCAAGGGAATAAATAAGCCATAGACACTCTGTTACCTGTTGGCCCCGATCAAACATGTCGCCTACAAATACCAGGTGCCCATTGCCGAATATCCAGTTATATTTCGAATCAATTACTTTACTGGCCTGCAATAATTTCCGGAGGGCCTCAAAGTTGCCTTCAATATCTGAAACTACCAGTTGCTTTGAAGGCTCATTATAAATTGAAGGTTCATTTTGTAATTCTGTTTTTAGCTGTACAGAAAAAGTTTCTGGGTATTTATCTGTTCCGATAGACAGCGTCAACGGAGCTATTTGTTTTTCCTCAGTAATTCTTCCTGTTAACGGGTTTATATAGTTTATGGACATTGTGTCAGTCTTTTCATACAGAATATAGGGCCCATCATTCAGCTCTGCACGTTTTTTCTTTATAAGATTTATCAATGCAAGCCCGTTATCTCCTCTCGGATTCGGTAAGGGATATTGAGCGATTTCTCCCTCAGTATTCAGCAAATACAACTCTGGGTAGGATGTTATGTTGTAATCTTTTAGCATTTGATGCCTCATTCCCTGACCTCCGGTATACAAATTGATCCCGCCGCCGGAAGTATATTTTTTCTGTGCTATGCTCAAAAGCCAGCGATCTTTGTCCTGGTCTGTAGATATGCTCACAAAAGCAATAGAAGGATCATTTTTGAACTCTTCCTCAATCTTACGGAGCTGCGGGGCCATATCCACACAACCTTTGCAGCCCGAAAACCAAAAATCAAGAAGTACTATTTTCCCTTTGAGATCTGACTTGGTAAAAACGTTTCCCTTTGTATCGACCAGTTGAAAGTCCGGCGCCAGATTCCCGCCTGTACTTGAATTATAGTTATACAGTTTCCTGGCCTTGATCTCAAAATTTCGCATCCATTGTTTATATTCAGGGAAGCCGGGCTGACTGTAATAATCTTTTAAGAGTTTTGAGGTCAATGGATGCATGTATCCCATTTTCTTGATTACTCTTTCAGCAATCAAATATTGCAAAAGCCTTTCCCGGAGTAATCCTTTATAACGCTGTTTCAGGGTCTGGTAAAAAAGCAACCTTGAAACCTCAGGCCTGTCTAAACTGTCATTGGTGAAATCGAAACCTACTTTTTTTGCAATCTGGATCCGGTTATATTGAAAGAAATACCAGACGTCATGATCTCCAAAATGTTCAGATTGATTTCTAAGCCATACTGCCTGGGATTTATCCAGTTTAGTATCAGCAAGAGTGATCATGTCGTTGGGTGTTATCCCGGAATTTTTGTAAAGCACACGGCGGTTGTTCAAAGAAAGAAGGCTTTCAGCTCGCTGATGTTCTATATATTTTAATTCGTTCTTTTTAATAAGGTCATAAAGGGATGGAGATATTCTTTTCTTATAAGAATCAAGAAGAGGAATGATAAATGCCGACTGTTCATCCAGGAATTTATCCCATTTTAGGTAATCTTCCACAGATGTCAGGACAACATAGCCCTTTGGGGTTGGCTCCGGTAAGTTCTTGTGATAAAGCTCTAGTTTGCGTTGCAGATTCAACCCTTCGCTGCCCTTGCCGGAATATACAGGCTCTTTACCTTCAAAGTAAAGAGAGATGCTATCTCCTGGACAGACAAATGCCGATTGGATCAGGAAAGGGATCCGGATCGCTACAGGATTGTTTGAGTAAAGTATCCACGTTACTTTATTACCTTTAACTTTTCCATCATTAACAGTCCAGGATGGATCCGGGGTAATATAATCTGGATTAGCTGACTCCAACGGAATACCATTTTTAGGATGATCGGCCATCCAGGTATGAAAACTTTCAGGGATCACAGATTCAATGACAATCCTTTGATGACTGAGGCCTACTTGTCTCTGGGAGTAGCATATTTGAAATGATAATGCCAAAAATAGAATTGCCGCTAATTTGTATTTCATATTTATGTTTTTTTGTTAATACCCGGGATTTTGAGTGAGGCCTGATGCTTCAATATCGTTCTGTGGTATAGGGGCAATTGCCTTTTGACTAGGAAAAGGGAGGTTCCTGGCCGTTGGGACCCAGGCGTCTGTTCTATCAACCCCTTTTCCCCATCTAAGCAAGTCGAACATTCTTATTCCCTCAAATGCCAGTTCTTTTCGTCGCTCTTTATAAATTGAATCTAATAATGCAGTCCCTGTTGCAGTAGAGGGCACTGCATCAGGAACAGCTCTTAACCGAATAGCATCCAAATAGATCCTGGCACTGTCCTCAATACTTAATTTTGCATACGACTCTGCGGCTGTGAGATACATTTCTGATGATCTCAAGATGGTTTGATAATAAGAACCCGCTGCAGGTGTGACACCGGGCACCACCCCTGAAGGGAATTTACTGATATACCATTTTCCGCCGGTATTTGTAATCCACGCATTTCTTTTATCGGAAGGGTTTTCCTGTAGAATCCCCGTAATATCCAAGGTGGGAAGGAACTGTACGTAGTAAGTGGGCGAAAAATTTGCTGCGATAAATTGAGTAGAATAATCTGTTTTACTGGGCGGCAATTGAAATAATGCTTCCGTTTCATTGGGAGTAAACAGTTTGGAAGGATAGCCACCTGCACCTCCTCCCATGAGTGGAACTTTCTGGCAAACTTCATTTGCCAGAATTCTTGCATTGGAATAATCTTCTTTAAATAGATAAACTCTTGCCAGTAATGCCTTTGCGGCATTTTGGTTCATGTATAAACTATTCCTGGAGGAAGAGAACATTGGTAGAGCGTCCTTCAGGTCCGAGACAAGATGAGCATAAACTTCTGCAACGGTCTGTCTTCCTTTGAGAGGCACCGTCCAATCCGAACTGACTATATATGGGATGCCTGGATGAGCCCCGTCTGCTGTAAACCGATAAGGCTGAGCGAATGTATTTACCAACAGGAAATTGATCAAAGATCTAATAGCTAATGCCTGGGCTTTCATATCATTTGCCTGCTCCACATTTTGACTTTTGTATTGTTCCGCTTTCTCTATAACAAGATTACAGGATCGGATGATCTGGTAACCATTCAACCAGATCACATTTGCATTCTTTGAACCAGTCGCCGTCGTTGATGTAACCTGCAACCAATAGTATGGCTGAGCAAAATATTGTGCACTTGCGTTTACCAATTTAATATTATCAGCAATAATATCAGGATAGATGGTTATGCCGTTCTGAGAATATAATTGAGTTGCTATTGTAATATATATGCCATTTAAATATTCTCCTGTTGCTTTGAGATCGACTATATATCCCTGCTTTGTGGCAGTATTAGGATCAACAACATCAAGGAAATCTTTTTTGCAGGAAATATTGATAAATAGTGTCAGAATACTGGCTAATAGATATTGATTGCGCTTCATAGTGATTCGCTTGAAAAGATTAGAAATTGAGATTGAACCCTAATGAATATGATTTCTGATTTGGATAAGAAAAGCCGTTTGTACCATGAACATTGGTATTGGCAACGTCTGAGCCTGGATAGTGGGTCCAGATCGCCAGGTTATATGCCTTCGCGTATACTTTCAGTGTAGTCAACCCCAGCCGGTTTACGATTTTTTTGGGAAGATCATAGCTAACAGAAAGGTCCTGCAGGCGTATAAAATCGCCATTATAAATATATCGCGATCCGTTTGAGGTGTAATTGTATATGAATCGTTTAGGATTGGTGGCAATATCTCCTGGTTTTTGCCAGCGGTCAAGTGCGCTTTTGTCCTGGTTCATTAATGGATTCGCTCCATCATTGACCATCATTGACGTATTGACCTGGAATCCATACTGGTAATAGAAGGTAGCAGTAAGCTGGATATTCTTGAAGTTAAAACTGTTGATAACTGCACCAAATCCATCTGGCTGTGGTTTGCCGAAATATCTTTCATTTTGTTTGCCCACCGGGAAATCAGAAGTGATTTTACCGGCAGAATCCAAATACTGTGGATTGCCATTGTCAGGATTGACCCCGGCCCATGGAACCAGATAAAAAGAATTGAAGTTTTTTCCTACCCTGTTTTGCAAATTATCAACGGAAGAGAATTCAGGAATATTTGCTTTTACTAAAATATTCTTATTGGTGCTCCAGTTGGCATTAAGGTTCCAACGAAAATCCCTGTTCTTAATTATGTCTATTGAAAGGGACAATTCAATCCCTCTGTTCTCAATGTCTCCAATATTATCTTTTACTCTTGTGAACCCAGATGTATAAGGCAAATTAATATCAAAGATCACATCCGATGTTTTTCTCTTGTAAATGTCTGCAGTGAACGATATTCGTTGCTTCCAGAATCTGGCCTCAACACCGACATCCCAGTTGAAAGTTTTTTCCCACCTGATATTCGGGTTGCCCAGCCTTCCGTTGTACACAGCCAAATTGCCGAGGTACCTGGATACTTGCAAAAGATCATACCGCGTATAACGGTCGATCACAAAAGAGTTGCCGGCAACACCTAAACTTCCCCTGAATTTTAGATAATCGAGCCAGGAAGAGGTACCGTTCATGAAAGATTCTGACGAGGCGATCCATCCCCCACCCAATGACCAGTAGCTGCCAAATCTATTCCTTTCTCCAAATAGTGACGACCCATCCTTTCTTATACTGGAGGAGAGGAAATATTTGTTCTTGAACGCATAATTCAACTGGCCAAAATAGGAAATCAGGGTTTGCTTGGTGCTTAAACCGGAGGACGTTTTTTGAGCAGCATTCGAGATATCGTCATTGGTGGGGATTTTGAAACCTGTACCTATTACTTCCAGAAATCTGGTCGTCAATATCTGGGCTTCCTGGCCCAGCAATACATTAATATTATGGTCGTATGAGAATGTCTTATCATAGGCCAATGTATTCGTAGTAATGAGATTGGCATAACGTGAGTTCCTTTCCTGGATCCTTCCTGACCCTACAGAAGTGGTATAGCTATCGTACAGGCGAAGATCAGATTTTTCTTTTGTTTCCAAATACATGAAATCTGCACCCAGTGATGTCGTGAGTTTGAACGATTTCAAAAAACTGACCTCTGCGGAAGCCTTGGTCAAACCCCGGTAGCTGGTATTCCGGTTCTTATTGAATTCTAATTGTGCGGCCGGATTTGCAGCAAAAAAAGGAGTTGTGAAATTCCACAGATAATTTCCGTCTTCAAGGCGGACAGGATTTAACGGACTGGTTAATGACGCTACCCCATAAGGGAGGTCACCACCAACGAGGGAAGCATAATCCTGGATACTATAGGATAATGTGGAATTAAGTCCTAATTTTAGCCAACTTGTAGGCCGGTTATCAAGATTGAAACGCAAGGATTTTCGGTCAAATCCTGTTTTCTTTACCACTCCGTTCTGCTTCGTATACTCCAGGTTCATGTAAAAAAGGGTCTTTTCATTTCCTCCGGAAATGGAGAGCTCGTTTGAGACTGTAAAGGCCCTGTTGGTATAAATTTCGTCTTCCCAGTTGGTCGCTGGATAAAAGCTGGTATCTCCATTATGTATACGGACAGGAAATTGCTTATATAGCTCGGAGCGGAGAGAGTCGCGGTTTCCGAAACCAGAATTTCGGAAGGTCTCATATAAAAGTTCCAGGTATTCATCCTGGTTAGCCAGTTTCAGTTTTCCCGGAAGCCTTTGTGCAATGTCTGTCTGATGCCGGAAGCCAATTACGGTTTTTCCTGCTTTGCCTTTTTTGGTAGTGACCAGTATTACTCCGTTGCTTGCTTTGGACCCATATAACGCAATGGCAGCAGCGTCTTTCAGGATTGAGATGGTTTCAATATCTGAAGGATTCAATTGGGCAATAGGATTAATTACCGGTGTTTCTTCCAGCGAACTTGCCCACTGATAACCTTCCTGTGTTACGGGAACCCCATCAATTACAATAAGTGGGTTTCTAATGGTGCTATTGTATACTACATCGCTGGCTGTAGCGATACCCCTCATTACAAAATTGGCAACTCCACCCCCCGGCTGACCGGTACCACTCGTTACCAGTAAACCTGGGACCAGGCCTTGCAAGCTCTTATCGAAACTCCTGTTCGGCAGATTAGCTATTTGATCGCCTTTCACCACCGTCACAGCTGCAGTATTTGCCCTGCTGGTAGTAGTATTATATGCCACAACTACCGTCTCATCCAAATTCCCAACAGCCACTTTCAGTTGGGCACTAATATTAGGATTTCCCCTGATGGGGATTTCTTTAGGGGTAAACCCAACACAGGTGAATACCAATACAGAATTGGCTGCTACTTCATCAATGGTGAATTCACCGTTATTATCTGTAGCTGTCATCTTTCGGGTGCCTTTAACGAGTACCGTTGCTTTTGCTACGGGATTCAGCTTTTCATCGGTCACCTTTCCTTTCACATTCATCAGCGAGGGAAAATCCGGCGACTGCGCCGTATCCCTTTCCGGCGTTTCTACCACCTTTTCCTTTTTCTGCACCACAATGATTTTATCGACTATACTGTAAGTAAGCGGCTGGTCCCGGAAACAAAGGGAAAGGACAGCCTCCAGGCTGGCATCTTTCACGTTGATGGTCACACGCTTTGTTTGCTGCATCATTTCCGTGTTATATACAAAAGCATAGCTGGTTTGCTTTTGTATATCTTTGAACACTTCCTGTAAAGTGGAATTCTTTTTCGAGAGTGTGATCCTGGGTTCAGGCGTTTCCGCGCTGACCGGAGAGAATGCCACCATCATGAGCAGAACTGAAAACAGGAGCCGGGAAAGGGCCCGGGTGCTGGAACGAATACACCCAGATTGTTTTCGTGTCATGGCATGAGCTGGCTGTTGCGGCAAGGCACGCATGCCTTCGCAAAAAGCATTGAATTGCATAAAAGTCAAGGTTGATCCGGGAAATTGAAAATCATGTTGAATCCCGGAGGGTTAAATAATTGTTGGGTTACGTCTTAGTACAAACGAATACCCAACAGTTTTTCAGATGATGTTCTTGCCGATGTAATAGCCATAGGCCGGGCAGAATACCCGGATATGGCATCGCATAGGTAGATTTAATGGCTCAATGGCATAACAAGAGTTATCGCGAAGCCCCTTTTGAAAAGGATAGCGGGTCTTAATGGCATCGTTGGTCAAGAGATGCAATAGTAGCGCGGGATTCAGAGCTCTTTTTAACCAGAAACCTGGTCTGTCATAGGAATAAGACTTCTCTTATCTGAATATTATTTCGGGAGTAGTGCGTCAACTGGCACGCACTACTGTGATCTTTTTGCCGTCGATCCTGAAATGAACGCTTTTGGTGAGCTCGAGGACCTGCAGGATCTTGGAGACGGGCAGGTTTCTCGGTAGCTCGAAGCTGTAATGATTATCGACATCCGTTTCAAATACTACGTCCACATCGTACCAGCGGGATATCTGCTCCATGATGGTATGCAGGCTTGCATTGTTGAAATTGAAGAGCCCGTTCTTCCAGGCCAGTACTTCTTCTATATCCACATCATCATTGATGGTGATCTTCCCGTTCGCTGTACCGGCTGCAGGGAACAAGCCCTGCTGACCGGGCTTTAGCCTGGCCGACTGCCCATCACCTCCCAGCAGTTTTACGCTGCCTTCCGTTAATGTGGTGCGGACTTCTTCTTTTTTATAGGCCATTATATTGAAGTGGGTGCCCAGTACTTCGATGGCGTCCGCAGGTCCGTTGCCGGGCAGGTTGACAGAAACCCTGAACGGCAATTTGTGCCGCTCGCCGCCCGGTAATGCCGGTTGATAAACGGAAGCGATCTCGAAGTAGGCTTCACCGCTCAATTCGACTACCCTTCCCTGTGAGGAAAATGAGGTGGGGAACCGGAGCGAAGAGCCGGCATTCAGCCATACCTTACTACCGTCGGGCAAAACAAGTTGATATTGACCACCACGGGGAGTGGTGATGATATTATAGCTAAGGATAGAAGGAGAAGAAGGAGAGGAGAGGGTATAAGTTAGTTGATTGTTATCGAGTTTGGAGATATTGACATTACCTTCCTGTACAAGTGTGCCGTTGGCGGCATTGTCCAGAACGATGGTCTTTCCATTGGCCAGGGTGAGCGTGGCCTTATCTCCGCCGGGAGCAATATCATTTTGAAGGGTAAGCTGTGCTGGAACATTCCTGCCTGGCTTACCGGAGAGCTGGCTGTATAATAACCAGGTGCCGAGCGCCAGCACTACCACGGCGGCGGCCGTATAGCGCCACCAGGTTTGGCGGTATAAAGGGACCCTCCGCAGTTCAGGCGCCTGCTCTGTGATCAGTTGCCAGATCCGCGACCTGTCGGGCTGGCCGTATTCCGCCAGCAGTGTTTCGATATTATTCTTATTTGTGATTTCAGAGAAGTAAGCAGCGTTGGCAGGTGAACTGTCGATGAAGGCATCCAATTCCATCTTTTCTTCGGGTGTGATGGAATTGTTGAGATAAACGTAGATGAGGTATGATATTCTTTGTGCTTTGTCCGGCATGCTGATTAAACTTTTTGCCATGTTTCAAAAATCCTATTTATCACCTGTCATTTCTATAGAAACAACAAATGCTATGAATCGGCCCAAAGAATTTTTAAGGATTTTTTACAGGGCGGGTGAATTAATTGATTAATAAAAAAAAAGTAATGTTCCCGTAACAATTGAAGAGTGGTTTAAAAAAAAGATGTCGGCGGTCAATAAATTTTCGACGTGCCCAATGAATTCCAGGAAGGATTGATGGTTTGAAATGATAATAAGTGGGTGGCGACAGCCGGTTTACCGTTACTGTCTGAAAAAATTGATCAACGCCACGATCATCAGCAGGAAATAGGTCGCCCTGTTCAGGAAGGCTTCTCTCAATAATTGAATGGCATTTGCCCGCTGGTTGCGGACCGTTTTCGCAGTAATGTTCAATTGCTCTGCGATCTGTGAATCCGTAAGTCCTTGCAGGATCATTTCCACGATCTTCCTTCGCTTGGGGGGTAGGTTCTCGATATCGGAATACAGAAGCTGAAGCAGTTCTGCTGTGATCTCCTGCTGGAATACTGCCGATTCATCGATCCCGTCGGACAAATAAAACAGCTCTTTATGAGATGAATGCTGGCTTTGCGAAGCCTTTAAGAAGTTGAAGCAGGCATTGCGGGTTGCGATGAATAAAAAAGCCTTTACGTTTTGCAGGGTCTGAAAATCGCCCCGCTTGTTCCATACTTTAATGAAACATTCCGCCACGATATCTTCGGCTTCCTGCGTATCGGTGATCAGGCGCCTGGCAAAAAAGAACAACTGCCTGTGATAGTAGTTGTAGATTTTTGAGAAAGCCTGGGTACTTCCCATATTGAATTGAGTGATCACATCGCTACTCAAATTTTTCATCAGGCCAATACATTTGGAATGTTACGAATTAAGATATTTCAATCCATCATAAATATCAATTACCCGTTGCGCAGCGCATGCAACAACAGGCAGTATTTTCCGGCATCGGCATCACCGATCAAAAACTACAACAATTGCGGGATAAGGTCTCACCAAGTTTTGCACAGATCGTGCACACCACAGTAGAAGCTTAACAGCACCAGGTAAGGTAATTCATCAGGAGATGTCCAAATGTACAGTTTACTCTCCATATTTCATCTACGGCCCGCTAAACCCACCGGATTTTTATGGAAGCGAAATTAAAATCCAGGCCCGGCCGATCCAAGAAACCGGTATTACCATTTCAAGAAGATTTTATTCTGCAGTCACTCCATTATATACTCCCTTCCACAAGAGTAAATGTAAAAAATACACAATTAATTTGCGGAATGTGTGGATGTAACGCATTGTAAAAATATTTTATGGAATATATTGACTTACAACTGTTAGTATCTATTTTTGGGATGCCAAACAGTTCTCGTCACCAGGAAACTTTTTTACAGATGAAAACAACCAGCAGTATTCTCCTCCTGCATGAAGTCGGCATCAACGATATCGAGTTGGTCGGCGGAAAAAATGCTTCACTCGGCGAAATGCTTCAGCACCTCACCAAACTAGGCGTCAATATTCCCGCCGGTTTCGTGATCACCGTGAACGCCTATAACCAGTTCATCGAATTCAACAGCCTTCAGGACACTATCCGAAAACTGGTCAAAGAGATCGATTACAACAATGTAGAATCACTCCGGCGAGCAGGCCTCGCCGTGAGGAACCTCGTCAGGAATTCCAAATTCCCGCCCGCACTGAGCGCAGAGATCATCGATGCGTATTACAAGCTCTCCCAACAGTACGACCAGGAGATCACCGACGTGGCCGTCCGCTCTTCCGCCACGGCGGAAGACCTGCCCGATGCCTCTTTCGCCGGTCAGCAGGAAACCTATCTCAATGTACGCGGACCTGCCGCACTGATCGATGCGGTCCGCAATTGCTTCGCCTCCCTATTTACCGATCGCGCTATCAGCTACCGGGAGAATTTCAATTTCGATCATTTTCAGGTAGGCCTGTCCGTTTGTGTACAGAAGATGGTCCGCTCCGACCTCGGCAGTTCCGGCGTTGCCTTCTCTCTCGATACCGAATCGGGCTTTAAGGACGTGATCGTGATCAATGGCTCCTATGGTCTCGGTGAGATGGTTGTGCAGGGCAGCGTTTCACCCGATGAGTTCATCGTTTTCAAGCCTACCCTGCAACAGGGGTTCGCTTCCATTATCGAAAAAAAACTCGGCGTAAAAGACCAGAAGATGGTCTATGGCGACGACCCCGATGAACGCGTACGCATTATCCCAACGGAAAAATCGGCCCAGCACCGCTTTTGCCTGCAGGACGATATGATCCTCCGCCTCGCTAAATGGGTTGCGCTCATCGAACAATATTATACAGGTATCAAGAAACAATGGTGCCCGATGGACGTGGAATGGGCCGTGGACGGCCTCTCCCAGGAACTCTTTATCGTGCAGGCCCGCCCGGAGACCATCCATTCCCGCAAAGAGTATAATACCATCACCGAATATGTGATGAAACACCATACCACCGACGGCAAACCCATCCTCAAAGGCATCGCCGTTGGGGATAAGATCGCCAGTGGAAAAGTAAGCATTATGTATTCACTCGATAAACGCGTGGTAGAAGGCCATGAGTTCAAGGAAGGTGATGTGCTGGTCACTGAGATGACCGATCCCGACTGGGAACCCATCATGAAGAAAGCTTCGGCCATCGTCACCAATAAAGGCGGCCGCACCTGCCACGCTGCCATCGTTGCCCGTGAGATGGGCGTACCGGCTATCGTTGGCTGTGGCAACGCCACCGAGTTCCTGCAGGATGGTCAACTGATCACCGTTTCCTGCGCAGAAGGCGACGAAGGACTTATTTACGATGGTAAGCTGGATTTCGAAGTAACGGAAACATCGCTCGACGAACTACCTTCTATCGATACCTCCCTCATGCTCAACGTGGCCTCACCGGCCCTGGCATTCAGGTTCTCACATATTCCTAACCGGGGGGTCGGACTGGCCCGCGAAGAGTTCATCATCAATAATTATATAGGTGTGCATCCGCTTGCCCTCCTCCAACACCAGCAGTTGAATGATCCTGAGCTTACCCGCTCCATCAATACACTTATCAAAGGCTACCAGAACGAAGAGGAGTTCTTCATCAGGAAGCTGTCTTATGGCATCGCCAAGATCGCCTCGGCATTCTACCCGAATAAGATCCTCGTTCGCTTTTCGGATTTCAAGAGCAATGAATATTTCAACCTGCTTGGCGGTAAATATTATGAGCCGCATGAAGAGAACCCGATGATCGGCTGGCGTGGCGCATCACGGTATTATTCCGACACCTACAAACAGGCTTTCGGTCTCGAGTGCAAGGCCATCAGGCGTGTCCGCGAAGAAATGGGTCTCACCAATGTGGTGGTGATGGTCCCTTTCTGCCGGACCGTTGCCGAATTGCTCAAGGTTAAACAGACCATGAAGGAATTCGGACTGATACAGGGAGAAGATGGGCTCGAGATTTATCTCATGGCAGAATTGCCTTCCAATATCCTGATGGCAAAAGAGTTTGCCGAACATATCGACGGGTTCTCCATCGGTTCCAACGACCTTACACAACTTACCCTGGGGCTCGATAGGGATTCAGCCCTCGTGGCGCATCTATACGATGAAAGGAACGAAGCCGTGAAAAGAATGATCAGCATGCTCATCGATACTGCCAAAGCCTGCAAAGTGAAAGTAGGGATCTGCGGTCAGGGCCCTTCCGACTTTCCCGATTTTGCACAGTTCCTCGTAGAGAAAGGGATCGACAGCATTTCCGTTACGCCCGATTCAGTGATCAAGACGATCAAGGCGATATATAAGATCGAGAGTAAGATGTCTGAACTGGGATTTGTGAGATGAATGGGATTGATGGGATAGGTCGTTGAGTTGAAGATTTGCCCGATTATGAAATGATCAATTTTTAGAAAACGGAGAGCCGACAATTTTTTGTCGGCTCTCCGTTTATTGTATATATAAATAACGGGTGATCAATTTTAAAAGCATTCAATATGATCAACGACCTATCCCATCAATCCCATTCATCTCACAAATCCCAGTTCAGACTAATCATATTTCCTCCCCTTGCTGAAAAGGAATTCGCGGTATGATAACCGTAAGGTGAACTGAACATAGTTCTCCCTGATCAGCTGGTTGGTAGTGGCGCCTCTGCGGCCCGCTTCCAGGGATAATCCATACGATAGCCTGCCTGTCATGTAACCTCCATACCCGATCGTAGCGCCCACCTCATCGATAGGCGTATTCCGGATCCTGAGGTAAGATCTGTCTGCAAATAGTCCCATCTGCCAGTAATTTTTTTCAAACTTCATATTATAAGCCTCCATCTGGTTGGAGAATTGCACACCGGCCGATAAACGATGGCTATTGATCATCGACCAGGAATATCCATTCGTATTGATCCCGTCCCAGTTCTCATAAGTATAGTCCACTGCGTAAGTGGTCTTGCCCTTACTGGTCAGCGCCACACCGAGGTCATAGCTCATCGGCAGGTAAAACCTGCCTGTTTTCACCACATCTTCCTGTTTGATGGTGCTGTTGCCCTGTGTCATGAGCAGGCTCTGTTCGGAGTTCAACCTGGTCTTGGCTGTAAATTTTCCACCCACCGAGAATTGCAGGTCTTTAGTCAGTTTGGTATGATAAAGCCCTCCATACTCGAACCTGAAATTGTGATAGTAATCCGTTTTTTTGGTGTTGATGGGAACGGAGAGCAGATCGCTTTGCAGGGTTTCCGTCTGGTTGATCGATCCAAATAAAAACGATGAGCGTATACCGAACGAAAGATGTTTGCCAACATTGAAAGCATTGGTCCACGCAACATTATAAAGCCCTCCATCACCGGTATACAAAGCATCGTAGGTATTTGCAGATCCTTCGATGTTCAGGTTCGATCTATATGAATATCCCACATAGCTATAAGGCATCACGCTGATGCCGCTGGCCCAGAATTTATTCAGCTTGATGGCCAGCGAAAATTGTTTCACTGTAAAATCCCTTGCCTTATTGTTCGATGAGGTGATAGCATCGCCGGTGTAGGTACTCAGCTTTCCAACGAACGCACCATTCACTACTACATTGCTCCTATCGAGACCGGCCAGCGATGCCGGGTTCTTGAACACTATATTGTAGGGTGTAGAAAGAATGCCCATGGATGTATGTCCCATGCCAGCGCTCTTATCATAATACCTGAAATCGAGATCACCGATACCATACGCCGAATAAGGAGCATTGAGGTCCTGGGCCCTGGCATTTGCAATCAGCGATAAGAAGATCATCAAGGTCAATATTCCTTTTTGCATAGTCCGGTTATTGAGAGGTCAATACAGTTAATTTGAGTTGCGATTGGAATTTCGCCAGGTATGAGCTGCCGATCGCGGCGCGATGCAACAGTTTGGCGCTTCCGGGACTTTCCTGCAGAATGAAGGCGCCGCTTTCTGTGGTGTTGCTGGTATTGAGCAGGTAATCTATGAAAGGCGTTACGCTGAATGAATAGTTGGTATTGATCCTGTAAATATTATCGATGACCGGCGAAGCAGCAATGGCAGTCTGGCCGCCGGCATTGACCACCGGGTAACCAATCACGTTGGAGGCGTCGGTGTGAAAAAAGGTAAGGCTCGAAGGTAATTGCGAGCCGAAGAGATCAAAGGAGCTTTCTACCGGCCGGAGGACCAGGTCGGCCGATAGCAGCCGGACAAATGATCCCACGGTAAGTATATTCTTGAGGGAAGGGAATTTTACTTTTAAGAGCAATCCCATCCCCGATTGAGAATAGGCATAAGGCTGGACAGGTGTAGCAAAGAATTCCTGCTGCCCGGCATAAGACGGCTTCAGCGGTGTGCCATCGCGGTTAGCCAATAACTGATTGAACTGGTAACTGGAGCGGGTCAATGGAAAGGTCAGGGTATGCTGTGCGAAATAGGGATTGGTGGTATGAAAATAGATGCGCATCGTGGCGCTGTTGTCGGCCGGTATTGTGTAGATGGCGCCTTTGTCCGTGTTGTTCACCTGCACGCAAAATCCTTTGAAGAAATTGAGGAAATTATCTTCCGTCTGGATCTGGTTATCATTGTTGCGCAGTTTATCGAAGAAATCTTTTCCACGCAGGTCGGAGAGCCGGAACGATAATGAATCCCTCGATGGGGTCAGTGGTTTGGAGATCGTTGCCAGCGGCTGAGGCAATGTGCTGAAAGAAGAAGTATTGTAGATCCTGCTTTGATAGGTATAATCGGGCTGCTCGGCCAGTTCCAGGAGCGTGTATGTCTGGGCAATAGCCGTATCGCCGTAATAATTGGTATTGGGCTTCAACACCACTGCAATGGAATCATAAATGGCATCTGCCGTGAGCAGGGCGATGTCGGTGGAAGCGGGCAGTCCAACCTGGAAGAACGTACGTGCTGAAGTAGGGCCGAGTACAGGGTCATTGAACCTTCCCACCAATAATACACCGTTCCCCGAAGTAGGAAAAGAATCCAATACGAACGTGGAGAATACCGGGGTTATGGTATCTATGGTAATGATCTTGTTGAAGCTGTCGGGGTTATCGTTCCCGAACTGGATCTCATTTTTATAACAGGATGTAAAGAACAGGGCCGTCAGGAACAAGCTGCATACCATAAGAGAAGACGAGCGTACATGTTTCATGCGTGAAGGCACATTTCCCTGCAATATATCCGGGCGCTCCCTGCAAATTTTGTTATTATATATCAGCATGGCTGAATAATCGGCCAAACAGGTGTTTATGTCTGCGAAATGTCTGAACCACGATTTGCTGGATTTGATGGATTGGGGGGAAAGGTCGTTGAAGGTTTGAGGCTCAATATGAGAAGAGGAAGCAATTTTATGAAGGAGTTATAGGCAATCGGCGAATTTTCATCCCAATCCATCAAATCCAGCAAATCGTGGTTCAGACTAAAAGACGAAATCGAATGATTGGTCGATTACATTCCGGTTACCATCTATTTTATCAAGTTGTTTGAAGAAGGCAGGAATACTTTTATCAAAAAACAACTATACGCGGTTCATTTCTAAATTTAAAACTATGCGGATGAAAAATTTGGCCCTCCAGGTATCATTAGCCACGTTAATGCTTTCCCCCCTGATCTTCACAACCGGATGTTCAAAAAGCAGCAGTTCCGATTCAGACCTGATCGGCAACTGGAGCCTGGTCAGCGAGATCCCGGGAGCCGGCCGCAGCGAGGCCGTATGTTTTGTAGTCAACAACGAGGCGTATATTGGTACGGGCCTGTTTGATAATTACAGCAGTTATAACAACGCATTTTACAAATATGTGATCGACAAGGGGTGGACCAATGTAACACCAAATCCCGATAGCCTGTTCAGTGCCGAGATCAGGCAGGGCGCTGTAGGGTTTTCAGTGGGCGGTTTCGGGTATGTGGCTACCGGGTATAATGGGCGCGACAATAAATACTTCAGTGATGTATGGCGCTATAATCCTGTTTCCAAAGGATGGAAACAAATGAACGATTTCCCTGGCGGCGCCCGTCGCAATGCAGTTGCCTTTACGATCGGTGACAGGGCTTTCATTGCAACAGGGTATAATTCAGGCGGCGCACTGTTGGATCTTTGGGAATACAATATCGCCAGCGACAGTTGGACGCAAAGACAGCCTCTTACCAGGAAAAGATCGCAGTCCCAGGTATTCGTGATGGGGGGCAAAGCTTATGTGGTAAGCGGGAATAACAACGGAGATGCATTGACCGATCTGCAGATGTATGATCCAGTGGCAGATAGCTGGACGGAAAAAAGAAAGATCATCAATGCGAATACCTCTGAAACGTATGATGACAAATACAGCAATATCGCCCGCTATGGCGGCGTGGCATTCGTAATGAACGACAAAGGCTATGTGGCTACCGGCAGGGCCGGCGGCCTGATCACTGATACCTGGGAGTATGATGCGGTGAATGATCTGTGGACAAAAAAGACTTCTTTCGAAGGCTCAGCGCGCGAAGGGGCCGTGGCGTTTGTAATCAATAACCGCGGATTCGTACTCACCGGCCGAAGCGGTTCCACACCGTTCGATAATATGTTCGAATGGCATCCGAATGATCCTAAAAACGATAACGACAATAACTAATCAATAACGAAGCGGATCAAATTGCGACGGGCATTTGTTATAGAAAGGATAAAATTCATTGATCAGCGATCAAATACATTCGGAGTACTGCAGCGTCCTGTAATATTATCGTCTCATTATGATAATGCCTAAAGAACAAGCGCAGGACGTTATTGCTTATGTGTTGGGATTTAAACCCGTGAGAACGGTCATGCACCGGCTTCTCATCATATCCTTGCACATAGTGCTTTGGGGCCTTTTTCTTTCCCTGCCGATGCTGATCTATCGTATCGAGATACTCGACAGCACATTTCTTTACAGGGAGCTGATCAACAAATCCTTTCTTATCATTCTCTTTTATTTCCATTATTATTACCTGATCCCGAAATTTTTCCGGAAAGGACGCATGCTCAATTATTTTCTGCTGGTATTTGTTACCCTGATCGTTATCTGTGCACAGCAACTCACCGTGGAATATTATTTTCAGGATCTTTTCCGGAAAAAAACGGGTTTCACCCTGGTAGGGCGGCCGGGGAGACCCCCCAAATTTTTTCATCACCTCTCTCCCGTGGCCAAGGCCCGTATGATGCCATTTGCAGCAGGGCGTGTGCAGGCAAGGGATAGCATCCAATTATCATCCGGCGCCATGTTGTTCGGTGAACGTACGGGCAGGAGTGCGATCACCGGTAATAAAAGCTCTGCAAAATCATTCTTTGATTCCGCCACAGACATCGGCAGAGATGTACCGGAGCCATCTTTCGCCTTTTCACAGACCGAGTTTGTAGGCGTGCAGGGGAGATATGCAGGAGCACATACGAAAATATTGACGGCGGCCAGTGATGATGCATGGTTCGTCAGGCAGGACAGGATCCGCCGTGAAAAATTCAGGCAGGCCAATCTGAGGAATAATGTGATGTATATGGGTCCGACAGAATCGTTGGCGATCGGTACCGTATTGCCGTCCCCCGGCCAGCCTTCGATCGCTACGATCGGTACACCATTACCTGTGATGTCCCTGCCTTTTACCCTGATCGATACGTTGGTAGATAAAGGTACATTGCCATTGAATCTCTCGCCACGTTCACAATTCAAAAATGATCCACCTGAATCAATGCCCTTTGCGGCTACTTTCATGGCCAATGGGCCCTTTGGCGGGCGAAAAATTCCCACGCTGAAATTATTCGGCACGGAGATCCCTCTGATCGCTTTGCCGATGCTGATGATGGACACGCTTACTTCCGCCATCATCATACTACTGATCAGCGGGTTCATCAAACTGGCGAACTCGCTCGTGATCAGCGAAAAACAAAAGAAGGTGCTGGAGAATGAAAGGCTCAATGCAGAACTGAACTTCCTCAAGCTCCAGATCAACCCCCATTTCCTCTTCAATACATTGAACAGCATCTATTCACAGGCGCATCTCAAGTCGGAGCAAACGGAATATTCCATCCTGAAATTTTCACAGATCATGCGTTATGTATTGTATGATTCTGCTGCTGAAAAGATCCCTCTCGCCAAAGACCTCGAATATATCCGTAATTATATCGATCTGCAAAAAATACGCATATCCAAGAACGTTACTATTCATTATTCCGTTACCGGCAATACAGGCAACCTGGTGATCGCACCGCTTCTCCTGATCACATTCATTGAAAATGCGTTCAAACATGGTGTCAGCTATACGGTCCCTTCCGAGATCAGGATCAATATCGAACTGGTACAAAAAACCCTGCTGCTGACGGTAGGAAATGCAGTTACCGCACAGCGTGAGAAGGACCATGATGGGGTAGGGCTCATCAATGCCCGTAGAAGGCTCGATGTACTCTATCCCGGCAGGTACCTGCTCGATGTAGTGGAGAACAATTCGCTCTATATCGTGAACCTGAAAATCGACCTTGATCATGAGACCGAGCACGATAATTTTTCTCACCAAAAAATAAAAGGATGAAACTTAACTGTCTGATCATCGACGATGAACCCTGGGCGCTGGACCTGATGGAAGATTTCATTCAGAAGATCCCTTACCTGCGGCTGGCGGCAAGGTGTGAAGGGCCGGTTCCGGCATTGCCCATTTTCGAAAAGGAAGAGATCGACCTTGTATTCCTCGACATAAAAATGCCCGATATTTCGGGAATACAATTTCTAAAGTCCCTGCCGAAGAAACCAGCGGTGATCTTTGTTACTGCCTATAACGAATTTGCAGTAGAGGGCTTCGAACTGGATGCCATCGATTACCTGTTGAAGCCCGTTCCCTTCGACCGCTTCGTGGCAGCCGTGAGCAAGGCTTATGAATACATCAGTTTCAGGAAAAATAAGAATACACAGCGAACGGACGATTTTTTGTTCATCAAGACCTCCCACAAGATCCAGAAGATCTTCTACAACGATATCGTATACCTCGAGGGGCTCAAGGATTATACCCGGATCCACCTGGCCGAGAGCCGGAAACCCGTGGTGACCCTGCAAAGCCTGAAGTACTTCGAAAGCCGGTTGCCGGGCGAGAATTTCATACGGATCCACCGCTCCTATATCGTTTCGCTGCGAAAGGTGGATACGGTGGCCAGGAAGACTGTTTTCCTCGGTGATACGGAACTGCCCTGTAGTGAGCATTACCGCACCATCCTCTATTCCATCATCGGCGAGAAGCTTTGATATATGCTATTTATTATTGATATGTTAATATCTGCCGGGGCCTGATCCCTGAATAGCAAATTCCCTTACTTTTGCGCCGGTCCACTTAAAAAAATCCGAAACTGCCCTGCCGAATCCAGGGCAATTTTTTTTTGTGTATCCCGTTCATACTTTGAAATCATTTTTGTAGATCCTAAAAGGGCTGGGTCCATGAAAAAACCGAAAAAGTTAAGGCTGAGGAAACTAATGCGGTTTTCATTGGTAATTGTATTAGTGGCACTCCAACTATCATTTGTAGTAGCCGATCCCGGAAGGGAAGGCAGATCCTTTCCTGCACGCGCACTGGCGCCTGATCCCGGAAAAGGTTTTGAATACAATGCTATCGCCTGGTCACTGGCGAAGATGGCCGTCTATGACAGCCTCCGGCTGGAAGATGTGGGCCTCTCGCGCTATGTGTTCCAGATAGCCCTGAAGGGTATGGAAAGATTGCAGAGATCAGGGCTGATCCAATCAGATATCCTCTCCATCGTGGATTTCAGCAAGCCTAGCTCCGAGAGGCGTTTATACGTGATCGACCTCGATAATTACCAGTTGCTCTTCAATACCTGGGTGGCCCATGGTATGCGGTCGGGGAAACTGATGGCCAACGTTTTTTCCAACAAGCCTTCCTCTAAAAAAAGCAGTCTCGGTTTCTATGTCACCGGTGAACCCTACCTGGGTAGCAACGGCTATTCCTTGAAGCTGAGAGGCGTTGAAAAAGGGATCAATGATCTTGCACAACGCAGGGCCATCGTACTGCATGGGGCCGATTATGTCAGCGAATCGTTCATCCAGAGCCAGGGATATATCGGTAGGAGCCTGGGTTGCCCGGCTGTGCCTGCCGATGTCAGTCGCCCCCTGATCGACGAGATCAAGGAAGGCACCTGTCTTTTCATCTATCATCCTACCTCCACTTATCGCAGCCGGTCTAAATTGATCCGTTGAAATTCACCAGGTTATTCACACCCGGATACTGACTGGTAATAAAAAAGCGTTATCTAACGGATAACAGCATTTATCTTTGGCAACTAATTTTTTTCATTATGCTAAAGGTTGGCGTTTTGGGTGTTGGTCATCTCGGTAAATTTCACCTCAACAACTGGAAAGAGATCAAAGATGTGGAGCTTGTAGGCTTTTTCGATCCTTCGGATGTGGCTGCACAGGAAGTCACGGAAAAATATCAACTCCCCAGGTTCCTCGATGCCGAACGCCTGATGGACGCCGTCGATGCGGTAGACATCGTAGCCCCTACCACCTTTCATTTCGACCTATGTAAGCTCGCTATCCGTAAAGGCAAGCATGTTTTCGTGGAAAAGCCTTTGGCCAACACCATGGAAGAAGCCAGGGAACTCGTAAAGCTGGTGAAGGAATCGAACATCAAATTCCAGGTTGGTCATGTGGAGCGTTTCAACCCGGCCTACCTGGCCGTGCAGCACCTGGAATTGCATCCCATGTTCATTGAAGTGCATCGCCTGGCACAATTCAATCCCCGCGGTACGGAGGTGAGCGTGATCCTCGACCTGATGATCCATGATATCGATATTATCCTGAGCCTGGTGAGAAGTGAAGTGAAAATGATCTCGGCCAGTGGGGTGGCGGTGATGACCGATACGCCGGATATCGCCAACGTTCGCATTGAGTTCAACAATGGATGTGTGGCGAATCTCACGTCGAGCCGCATTTCCATGAAGAAGATGCGCAAAATTCGTTTGTTCCAAAAAGATGCGTATATTGGGATAGACTTCCTCAACAAGAAATCGGAGGTCATCAAGTTGAAAACTCCGCAGGATGTAGATGCTTTTTCTTTCGATCTGGATACCTTACATGGCAAAAAGACGATAGCCGTAATAAATCCGCAAGTACCGGAAATAAATGCGATCAAAAAGGAACTTGAATCTTTTCGGGATTCTATCAGGAACAATACTTCTACTAAAGTCTCGGAAGTAGATGGCTATAGGGCTATGGATGTAGCGCACCAGATCCTGCAGAAAATTAAAAACAACAGTATTGTCTCATAAACCCGCAATCGTATCCACCAGACCGATCCATAGCAGTTGGTATTTGCTGAGCGATTACCTGGCAGCATTACTGGCCTGGATAGTATTGTACTTTACGCGGCGTTACCTGCTCCATGAGCATATCACCATTAATAACAGACCATACCTGAACGACAGGTTCTGGTGGGGGATATCCCTCATCCCGCTGGCATGGGTCACTTTCTTTGCCCTCACCGGTTCTTACCATTCATTATACCGCAAGTCCAGGTTATCCGAATTTTCCTCTGCGGTATTATGCAGCCTGATCGGTTGCACGGTCATTTTCTTTGCGTTCGTGATCAATGATCCGCAAAAGAATTACACTTATTTCTACAAGGCCCTGCTGGCTTACATCCTGGCCCAGTCCATCTTCACCATCACAGGCAGGTTCTTCCTGCTGCGGCTGGTGAGAAAACAGATACGGAACGGACAGGTCTTCTTCAATACCTTGCTGATCGGCGGTAACTCAGTCGCCACCAGGATCTACAAAGACACGAAAGAAGGTCTTCGTCTTGCCGGGTACCATTATAAAGGATTCCTGCCTGTTGGGCACGAACCCAATGGCATTCGTGAATACCTTCCCCAATTCGGCGATTTCACGGACGTGCAGAGCGTGATCGACAATAACCAGATCCAACTGGTAGTGATCGCCGTGGAGAAAAAAGAAAAAGAGCAGATCGGCCGGATCGTGGAAGTGCTGAGTGAAAAGGATGTAGATATCAAGATCGTTCCCGATACCCTCGATATCCTCTCCGGCTCGGTGCGTACCAACAATGTGCGGGGAGCTGTGCTCTCGGATATCCGCACCGACCTCATGCCCGAATGGCAGCAGAATATCAAGCGCGTGATCGATGTGGTAGTGGCCATCCTGGGAATACTGCTGCTATGGCCTATTTATCTCTATGCAGCTATCCGCGTGAAATTATCATCGCCCGGTCCCATCCTGTACCAGCAGGAAAGGGTCGGATACAGGGGGAGGAAATTCATGATCTATAAATTCCGTTCCATGGTCGATGCGGCCGAGCCGGACGGTCCGCAGCTCTCTTCTGCCAATGATCCGCGCATCACGTCCTGGGGGCGCACCATGCGTAAATGGCGACTGGATGAATTACCCCAGTTATGGAATATCCTGAAAGGCGATATGAGCCTGGTGGGGCCCAGGCCCGAACGTGCCTGGTATATCGGGCAGATCCACCGGCAAACACCCTATTTCAATTACTTGCTGAAAGTGAAGCCAGGCCTTACTTCCTGGGGAATGGTCCAATTCGGGTATGCAGAAAACGTGGAAGAAATGGTGGAAAGGATGAAATACGACCTGATCTATATCGAAAATATTTCCCTTGCCCTCGACCTCAAGATCATGCTGCACACTTTGCGGATCCTGTTCATGGGTAAGGGGCAATGATTAATTCCCTTATTTTTGAAAAAAACCGCCGTGTTCAGATACACCATACTTCTAATTGCCTGCTTTTTCTTCCAGCTCTCCGTCTTTGCACAAAAAAACTATTGGCAACAGGAAGTGCATTATACCATCGATGTCAGTCTCAACGATGCCGAACATACGCTGAATGGATTCCTGAAGTTGCAATACATCAATCATTCGCCCGATACATTATCCTATATCTGGTTCCATATCTGGCCCAATGCTTTCAAGAACGACCGTACCGCTTTCAGTGAGCAATTCCTGGAGAACGGCAGAACGGATTTCTATTTTGCCGGCAAAGACCAGCGGGGTTATATGAACAGGCTCGATTTCCGGTCGGACAATATTTCACTGAGAACAGAAGATCATCCGCAGTTCATCGACATCGTAAAAGTGTACCTGTCTGCTCCATTACCTCCGGGCGGCCAAACCCTTATCACTACTCCATTTCATGTGAAGCTGCCCGCCAATTTTTCGAGAGGAGGGCATAAGGGCCAGTCGTACCAGGTAACGCAATGGTATCCCAAACCTGCCGTCTACGACCGCCAGGGCTGGCATCCCATGCCTTATCTCGACCAGGGCGAATTCTATAGCGAGTTCGGCAGCTACGATGTGCGCATAACCGTACCCGATGAATATGTGGTAGCTGCCACCGGTGAACTGGTGAACAGTGCGGCCAAACAGGAAACGCAAGGGCATAAACCGGAACTCGTTACGAAGCCACAGGTCCTGAAAACAAAAAAAATGGCATGGGGCAGGAAGCCGGTGGCGGAAAAAATGAAACCCACCATCATGCCGGCCACTATCAGCGGCAGAACCAAGACCCTCCAATACCGGCAGGACCGCATTCATGATTTTGCCTGGTTCGCCGATAAGCACTTTGTGGTCGACCGGGACACCGTTCAGTTGCCATCGGGCAGAATAGTGGAAGCGTATACATTCTATACTTCGGCGGAGAGCAATGCCTGGAAACAAAGCATCCGCTTCCTGAAAGAAGCTGTCCGATCCAGATCGGCCGTGCTGGCTGAATATCCCTATAACGTGGTGAGCGTGGTGGAAGCTGCCATCGGGTTCGATGGAGGAATGGAATATCCCACCATTACCAGTATTTCTTCCATGGAAAATGCCAAAGAGCTGGACCTCGTGATCGAACACGAAGTTGGCCATAACTGGTTCTATGGTGTGCTGGCCAATAACGAGCGCGATCATCCCTGGATGGACGAAGGAATGAACACTTATTACGACAACCGTTATAAAGCCCTGCGATATCCTGATTCTTCGGGCAACTGGCTCAATAATAGAGTGCCGGAGAATGAAGGGCCGCTATTGGTATCGATCCTGGCCAAACAAAGGAAAGATCAGCCCATTTCCACAGCTTCCCCTGATTTTACTCACCTGGGGATTAGCGTTATCGCCTATTCGAAAACGGCCGAATGGATGCAAAAACTGGAAACGATGATGGGCAGGCCGCAGTTCGACAGCGCCATGCGGGCGTATTATCAGCAATGGCAGTTCAAACATCCCGGCCCCGAAGATTTTCAACAGGTGATGCAGGCCCATGCCGCACAAGACCTCTCCCCGCATTTCAGGCTGCTGGATGAAAAAGGTGAGATCGACCCGTATACCGGGCCCAAAAAAATAAAACCCGCCTTCTTCTTCTCGTTCCGGGACTACGACAGGGTGAACTATGTGAACTGGATGCCTGCCATCGGTTACAACATGTATGATAAATTCATGGTGGGATTACTCATTCATAATTATACACCACCTGCCAAAAAATTTCAATACGCACTGGTCCCGTTGTATGCAATGGGGAGCAAACAGTTCAATGGGATCGGGCATCTCGCTTATTCCTGGTATCCCGCCAATGCATTGCAGAAAATAGAGCTCGGTATTTCAGGGGCGCGCTTCTCGACACTCGATGGCGTGGATAGCAATGGCACAAAGGTTTTCAGCGGATTCCACAAGATCGTTCCATCGCTTCGTTTCACTTTCTCCAACAAGAACGCACGCAGCACTGTGGAGAAATGGCTGGAGTGGAAGACCTACTTCATTGGCGAGAGAGGTTTCAATTATTTCCTGAAGCAGGCCGATTCATTGTACTATCCGTCCAAAGGGCAGGTAAGGAACCGTTATCTCAACCAGCTTACTTTCAATATCGCCGATTACCGTGCCCTGTACCCGTACGATGTACAGTTGCGGGTACAGCAGGGTGAAGGTTTCTACCGGGCAACAGCTACCGGGCATTACTTTCTCAACTATGCGAAGGGAGGAGGTATGAATGTGCGCGTGTTCGCCGCCAAATTCGGATACCTGGGTGAAAAGACCACTGCCAAAGAGTTCGCTACAGCTATCTACCAGCCGAAGCTCACTGCCGTCAGGGGCAATGAAGATTACACCTACAGCAATTATTTCATAGGCAGGAATGAGATCAATGGGTTTGCCAGTCAGCAGATCATGATGCGCGACGGCGGACTGAAACTCCGCACCGACCTGTTCCAGGACCTCCAGGGGCGGTCCGACAACTGGATCGCTTCCATGAACTTCAACAGCACCCTGCCCGAAAAATTGTTCCCTGTGAAATTACCTGTGCGCCTGTTCCTGGACGTTGGCACTTATGCCCAGGCATGGAAGAAAAACGCGGCCACCAGCAAATTCCTCTACGTAGGCGGGTTCCAGGTATCGCTGATCAAAGAACTGTTGAATATCTACGTGCCTGTAGTTTACAGCAACGAGTTCCGCGACAACCTCAAGACCGTACCCGATGAGAATACCTTCCTGAAACGCATTTCATTCAGTATCGACATCCAGCGGTTCAATTTGCGGAGATTAACGAATAACCAATTTCCATTCTGACGGAACATGCCTGGCCATTCCATACAATACCTGCAGCGGCGCCAACTGGACATTGCCAGGTGGGACCAATGTGTGGACACGGCTGGTAACGGCCTCATATATGCGTATTCTTTCTACCTCGACCGGATGGCCAAAAACTGGGATGCCCTGGTGCTGAACAACTATGAGGCGGTCATGCCCCTCACCTGGAACCGGAAATATGGCATTCATTATTTGTATCAACCCCCATTCACTGCTTCACTGGGGATCTTCGGGAATTCGCTGACACCCGCATTGGCACAGGAATTCATTCATGCTATTCCGAAGAAATTCAGGTTGATCGAGATCGATCTCAATAAAGACAATTTGTATGAAGGGACAGGCGGGCAGTCCATCCTGCGTACCAACTATGTGCTGTCATTGAACAGATCGTACGAAGAACTGAGTGCTGGATACCGTGGAAAGGTGCGCCAGGATGTAAGAAGATCACAGCAATTGCAGAACAGGTTCAAGATCGATATACCGGTGGAGGAAGTGATCGCTTTATCGAAAATGCAGATGCAGAAAATCCTGAAGCTATCCGATGCGGATTATGCGTCGTTCAGCTCCCTGTATCATCTTTTGCAACAGCGGGGGCAGGCCAGGGCTTATGGTGTTTATGCGGCATCAGGTGAATTGATCGCTTCCGGCGTCTTCTTCTTCTCGCATGGCCGTGCCTGTTATATACTGGCCGGCAATCACCCCAATGGCCGCACATTAGGCGCATCGCATCAGTTGATCGATGGGTTTATCCGTGAGCAGGCGGGGCAGGATCTGTTGCTGGACTTCGAAGGCTCCGACCTGCGCAATCTCGCCTATTTCTTCAGCAGTTTCGGCGCGGTGCAGGAGATCTATCCGGCATTGCGGATCAACAGGCTGCCCTGGTGGGTGAGGATGCTGAGGAGCAGTTAGCAGTGGGCAATTTGCAGTTGGCAGTCGGTAACAGCTTGTGTTGACACGAGTCTTTCGCAATTCGGAGTTTCTTAACTGCCAACTGCAAATTGCCCACTGCTAACTACCCACTGCTCACTCAAATTCCCATCTCTCTTTCTTCAAGGATCTTCTCCGCAATGAGGATATCGATCGGTTGCGTGATCTTGATATTGGTGGCTTCGCCTTCTATGAGATGGATCTTTACGCCCAGCCTTTCCACTACACTGGCCTCATCGGTGAATGTTTCTTCATATTCCTGTTCGAAAGCTGCTTTGATGATATCGCTGTAGAATGTCTGAGGTGTTTGGATGATACGTACTTTGTTGCGATCGATATATTCATTGCCACCTATATTTTCGATGCGGATGGAATCGACGGCAGTCACCGCGGGGATGGCGTTACCTCTTTCGAGGGCCATCTGGTAGCAGCGGCGGACCAGATCGGGGGTGAGGAGGCAGCGAACGCCGTCGTGAACGAATACGATAGAATGTTGGTGGATATGATCGAGGCCGTTCTTGACAGAGTGGAAACGGGTTTCGCCGCCGGTGGTCATCCAGATGCGGTCGGGGTCGTGGGTGGTCCGGAGGATATCATGGCCGGTTTGCAGGTGTGCTTCCGGCAGCACAAGAATGATGGTGAGGTCGGGGAAGGCTTCGAGAAAAGCGGTAAGAGTATACCATAAAACGGGTTTGTCCCGCAAGGGAAGGAACTGTTTCGGCACCCGCGTGCCCATTCTAAGACCGGAGCCTCCGGCCACAATGACGGCATATTTTTTCATAGTTACCCCCGTTTGTTAAAGTTCACCTCCCAGCAATTCCCTTTCGATCTCTTCCATCTGCACGATGTCCCAGGCCTCACTTTCCGTGGGGGTGGTATTCATCAATTCAAGTATCCCGGCTTTCTCCAGTGTATCCTCCACGGATGGTTGTAACTCACAGATCACGAAGGATGCATGCTGCTCGTAGAACATTTGTTGGATCTTTAACAAATACTCTCCCGCAGCTTCATCGATGGTTTCGATGTCTTTTAAGGTGAGTACCACGTTTTTAACGTCATTTTGGAGGAATGGAAGTAAACTGGCGTCCAGTTCTGCTGTCATATTAGCAGAAAGAGATGGTTCTGTGATGCTAATGACATGGAATTTTTGCTTGGTATCAATTTTGACCTTCATACACACTTTGTAGTTGTTAACAGCCGTTAATAAAGCGGCCAGAACAGAAGTCAAAAATATTTGTTATTATTGTATAACACAACAAATTATAAAAATGGACAACAATTTTTCAGCCCAGGTGAAGGAGATCATTTCGTTTAGCAGGGAGGAGGCTCTTAGGCTGGGGAATGATTTTATCGGTACCGAACATTTGTTGCTGGGGTTGATTCGTGAGGGAGAGAATACTGCAGTCCGTATTTTGAAAAGTTTCAACGTTGATCTTTATGAATTGCGGAAAGAAGTTGAAATGGCAGTAAAGGATAAGACCGGTAAAAACATCGCCAACATAAACAGCTTGCCGCTGACGAAGCAGGCAGAAAAGGTGATCCGCGTAACTGTACTCGAGGCCAAAGCACTGAAAAGCCCTACAGTGGAAACAGAACATCTCATGCTGTCTATCCTTAAGAATAAAGAAAACATCGCTACTCAAATCTTAAATCAGTTCGACGTGGACTATGATCTTTTCCGCAATGAATTAGGCGTTGTAAAAAGTAATGATGTGCGTAGTGAATATGCTGATGAGAATGAAGATGACTTCGATGAAGAGAAAAAATATTCACAACAGAAATCCCGCTCTGCCGGTAATGCAAAAAGTAAAACGCCGGTGCTCGATAATTTCGGCCGCGACATCACCCGCCTCGCGGAGAACGGTTCACTGGACCCCATCGTTGGACGTGAAGCAGAGATAGAAAGGGTATCGCAGATCCTTTCCCGCCGGAAAAAGAATAACCCGATCCTGATCGGTGAGCCTGGCGTCGGTAAAACAGCGATCGTGGAAGGGCTTGCCCTCCGCATCGTACAACGCAAAGTTTCCCGTGTATTGTTCGACAAACGTGTTATTTCATTAGACCTGGCCGCACTGGTGGCAGGTACAAAATATCGTGGCCAGTTCGAAGAGCGCATGAAGGCCATCATGAACGAGCTCGAAAAGAATCGTGACGTGATCCTCTTCATCGACGAGATCCACACGATCGTAGGCGCCGGTGGCGCCAGCGGTTCACTGGACGCTTCCAATATCTTCAAACCGGCACTGGCCAGGGGCGAGCTTCAATGCATCGGCGCTTCCACGCTCGATGAGTACAGGATGTACATCGAAAAAGATGGCGCCCTCGACCGCCGTTTCCAGAAAGTGATGGTAGAACCTCCAAGTGTAGACGAAACTATCCAGATCCTCAACAACATCAAATCGAAATACGAAGACTATCACAATGTCACTTACAGTGATGATGCCATAGATGCCTGTGTGAAACTGAGCGACCGTTATATCACCGACCGTTTATTGCCCGACAAGGCGATCGACGTAATGGATGAAGTTGGCGCGCGCGTTCACCTGAAGAACATCAATGTGCCGAAAGAGATCCTCGACCTGGAGAAAAAGATAGAAGATGTGAAAGTGGAAAAGAACAAAGTGGTGAAAAGCCAGAAGTTCGAAGAAGCCGCTTCACTCCGTGACACAGAGAAAAGGTTGCAGGAAGAATTGGAAAAAGCCAAAGCAGGATGGGAAGAAGAAAGCAAGCATAAACGTTATCCGATCGATGAAGAAGCCATTGCAGAAGTGGTGAGCATGATGACAGGCATCCCGGTAAAACGGATGGTGCAGGCAGAAAGCGAAAAACTGCGCCGCATGGCCGAAGATATGAGAGGTATGGTAGTAGGCCAGGACGAAGCCATCGGCAAAGTGGTGAAAGCTATCCAGCGTAACCGTGTAGGTCTGAAAGATCCGAGGAAGCCGATCGGTACTTTCATCTTCCTCGGCCCTACAGGTGTTGGTAAAACAGAATTGGCAAGATCACTTGCCCGCTATATGTTCGATTCGGAAGATGCTTTGATCAGGATCGATATGAGTGAATACATGGAAAAATTCACCGTCAGCCGCCTGATAGGTGCGCCTCCCGGTTATGTTGGGTATGAAGAAGGTGGCCAGCTCACTGAAAGAGTGCGCCGCAAACCTTACTCAGTGATCCTGCTCGATGAGATCGAAAAAGCACATCCTGATATTTACAATATACTGTTGCAGGTGCTCGATGATGGTCAACTCACGGATGGATTGGGGCGGAAGGTAGACTTCAAGAACACTACCATCATCATGACCTCCAATATCGGTGTACGCCAGTTGAAAGATTTTGGGGAAGGTGTTGGATTCGCCACTGCGGCCCGCACCATGAGCACCGATGAGAACAACAAGGCAGTGATCGAAAAAGCGCTGAAAAGGACATTCTCACCGGAATTCCTGAACCGTATCGACGATGTGATCATCTTCAATTCACTGAATAAGGACCATATCTTCCAGATCATCGATATCCTGATGAAAGGAGTAACGAAGAGACTGGCAACACTGGGCTTTACCCTGGAGTTGACGGAAGATGCGAAGAATTTCATCGCGGATAAGGGATATGATCAGCAATTCGGGGCACGCCCGCTGCACAGGGCCATCCAGAAATACCTGGAAGATCCTCTCGCAGAAGAGATCCTGAACCTGCATATCAAGCAAGGTGATATCATGATCGCCGACCTCGATAAGGAGAACTCGAAGATCAGGTTCTCGATCAAGGCGCCGACCAAAGAAAAGTCGGAAGCATAGGGAGGCACTGTAGCCCGGCGGCTACAAAGCGTTAATAAACATGTAGTATCATATAAAAGAAAACACTTAGGCCCCGCCATTCGGCGGGGCCATTAACATTTTTAGGACCCGGCAGATACAACTTTCAAAACGACCTGTCGTTAATATTATCAAGTCCCTGTTGTTTTTAATGCCGTTGACAGACCCTGGCATTTATCGTGATGCCGATCCCCTGAAACGGGCGTTGAAAAAATCAAATCCAATGCTTACGAAAACCAGGTGACTTGCAGTAGTGAGCCACCATCGTCGTCGTCCACTACATTTTTGAACGCTGGCCGCAATATGCGCAGGTCAGCGTTCTTTTTTTGTCACGAAGACACGAAGACATAAAGCTGCCCTCAGCATTGCTGCCCTTAACCTAACTTATCTATCCTTTGCGCCTTCGTGCCTTCGTGGCAAACCTTCACTTTTGTATAAAAACTGTCAAATCCTCCTCAAAAACCCTCTCTGGTCGCGGGAAAATAGCCTATTAAATATTAACTTGTATGAGACCTGAAAGGCCGGTATTGTAGCCATGAACCGTTTGTAAATTCCACCTGGCCCCATTATTCATGGTTGCTACCTCTGTTATGGCTCTGAAACCCGATGCACAATTTTTCAAAGAGCTCACCTTACAATGGATGAATGCCTGGAAGGACCGCGACCGGGCATCGCTCGAACATTTACTGGCCGACAATTTCAACTACATCAGCAGGAACAGGAAAGACCTGTGTATGAATAAAGCCGAATGGCTTCAGATGGCACTGGAAATATACCGGCTCGATAAATTTGAAGTCGACTTTATCAGCATAACCGTCCATGAACATGCCTGTGTAGTATTGTACAGGACCAGGCAATATGCCAGGCCCAACTACACCGGTGAGCCGGAAGAATTTTTTGTTACCGATGTATGGGGAAACGAAGGCGATAGGTGGAAAGCCATCACCCGTCAGCCCATGCCTGTTTAGCCGCTATAGCTTTAGCGAAGATGGCTTGAGGTCTTCAATAAGCGAAGGGCCCGGCCTGTTCACTAATGCTATGACGTCCAGGCAATAGATTGCCGATTGCCGATTTTTCTGCATTTTTGTACCACTTCATCATGGATAAAAAGATCATCATTACCATCGACGGCTGGTCGTCGTGCGGCAAAAGCACCCTTGCAAAACAACTGGCGAGAGAATTAGGATATGTCTACATCGACAGTGGCGCCATGTACCGGGCCATTACATTGTATTTTCTGCGGAACCATGTGGACTGGACAAAGCACAAAGCAGTGGAAGATGCATTGAAGCATATCGATCTCGAATTTCAATCGAACCATAAGAACGGGCAGAGCGAAATGTACCTCAATGAGGAGAATGTGGAATACGTGATCCGTGACCTGGTGGTGGCGGAAAAAGTGAGCGATGTGGCAGCTATCAGGGAAGTACGGGAATTTGCCGTGAGGCAGCAGCAGGCGATGGGCAGGAAGAAAGGGATCGTAATGGATGGCCGCGATATAGGCACCGTGGTCTTTCCACAGGCGGAGCTGAAGATCTTCATGACTGCCGACAATGCCATCCGGGTAGAAAGGAGATTCCGTGAATTATACGAGAAGAACCCCAATATCACGATAGAGGAAGTGAAATCCAATCTTGAAATGCGCGACTATATCGATTCGCATCGCGCCATCAGTCCACTCCGCCAGGCCGAGGATGCACTGGTGCTGGACAATTCCAAACTCACCATCAAGGAGCAACTGGACATTGCACTGGGATGGGCAAAAGAGCGGCTGGAACATGCCGGGAATAACCACAAAAAATAACTAATTCACCCGGATACTTCCGGCTGATCGTTGCTTTAAAGATAATGACAATGAGCAGTGTCAGCTCCTACATGAAAAATTGTTCTGCTACTACCTTGCCGTCCTTAACCTGGTAAACGCAGAGCTCCGACATTTTCATTCTTCCCCTTCCTTTCATGGTGGAGTCCATCGTCATCACGATGGCGAATGAATTGTCGGCTACAACAGGCTCCGACACGGCAACACTATGCATCTCCTCCACCATCTTATTGAACTTATGTCCTTTTTCGATGATGGCTTTCAGCCCTTTGGTCTCTTTTTCGAAATCGGGTGATGCGTGCTGTTCGGTGCTGGTAGCGTGTTCGGCATATAATTCTTTCTGGGCATGTTCCCATTGGCCTTTAGCGCAGTAGCCGGCGAGCTTTTTGGCTATTTCCTTGGTAGTCATGGCAGATCGTTTTTGTAAAGGGAAGGTACGAATTAGTTGTGGGATGAGAGGGTAGGTTAACAATCGAATAGCATATTAATATTACTTGTTGACAGTATTATTCAATGATCTTTTCAAAATGCAATAATTGGCCATTGGCGCCGATGCCTTCGATGATCACTTTGAATCGTTTGGTGAAATCATTATTGTAGAACTTCACGAGGTTTTCGCCGGAATGCACCATCGGGTTCCAGAAGAGATTGATCCTGTTGTCGGCGTAATCGGAGCGGCTATTGTCCGGGTATTCCGTAGGGCGTTGCTTCACGATCCTGTCGAACCCCGGCAATCGGGCCTGGTTAAGCCCTGGAAGGGCTCCACTGATATCTTCTCCCTGCCGTGTATACAAAGCGAGTACGGGAATAAAATGTCCCTGGTCGGGGAATGAACTGATGATCTTGGCATAGGCCAGAAAATTGACGTTATAGCGGTAGATGGATAACTGGCCGGGCTGCACATCCCATTCGTCGATGAAGATCTTTATGGGTTTATTATTATAGAGGATGGAGGTACTCATGCCCTGGTCTCTGTAATCGAACCCGGGTATCTTCTCTTTCAGATAACTAAAAAGATCGAACTCTTTTTGTGACGAGCGCAGGTCTATAGCATGGTCGGCAGTTGCAGAGAACAGGCCGGTGGCATAAGCTTTATCCAGTTTCTTATGGAGGTTTTTCGCGGATACTACTACTTCACTGAGCGGTTTGGGTTCCGGGGTTTCCAATTCACTGCCTGTTTTGGTGTAAACGCTGACGGCCCCTTTCATCAGGAAGGCTCCAACGAAGGGAGGGGGAAGTACTTTTACATAAGCGATCTGTGACATGGGAAGATTCAGTATCTGATCAACATCGCAGGGCATTTCATTGAGAAAGAAAGCAAGGGATTCCTGCCGGTAACTGAGGCCGGTTACTTTCCCATCTTTCCGGCTAATCTGAACAGAAGGCATCCTGGTAGTAAGATACTCCAGCACATTAGGCGTGCCCAAGGCCATATTATCGTTGATCAGGTCGAAGCTCCTGGCATTGATGCCTCCTCTGAATGCCCCGTTGGTATATTCTTCGTCCATTCTTTCCACCTTCGTTTTCCTGTTAGCTTTTACAACCACGGCCTTTAGCGTGCCGATCTTGTCGTAACTAAAAAGATCGTCCTTTCTTTTGGTAACATCTGCCAGCGATGTTTGCTGCATGTTCGTTCTCGTTCTGAAAACATACTGGTTGGTGTCGATAAAGAATGGGGGCCGGAAGAACCGGTCGAACCTCAATTCGATATCTTTCGATTTACGCTCCTTCTCCTGGAGCTGGAAGTGAATAGTGGCCGTATCGTAGAAGAATAAGTTTTTCAATTCAAACCGGCCTGCGGTATCTATGGAGAGGGTTTCAAAGGACTTGGTTGAATCTTTGGTGTTGAAAAAAGCGATGAGGGTCTTATTCCTGATCGTTGATTTATCGGAGCTCTTCAAAGCTTTTCCGGTAAGGGTGATATAGGTTGAATCCACCTGGTCTATTCGGGGAAATTTATTTTCCAGCAGTTGGCGGTAATTGAACCCTGTGGTGGAGATGCAGTGATTGATGCAGACCTGGTTGCTATCGATATCGGCGTCGGTGATGGTCATGGAAAGGGTAGCGATACTGGTGTCTTTAACATGGACGGTCCATTTGTTCAACCCTTTTTCCTTCTTATTCAGGGTATCGGTGATGATCTCGACCGGTATTTCCGGGGAGGGTGGCGCCAGCCTGCTTTGCAGGATCACTTTACCGGAAGCGGAGAGCAACACCACATCGAGTGCCTGTGAGGTGGAGGCAGGCGAAGGAGGAAGCAGGAAGGAAACAGGGCTGTCTTTTTTCAGGATGAAATCGCTTTTGCCTGTCATGGCTGCCGAGATAAAATAGAGGGACAAAGCAGAGTCGATGTAGGGGCAATGTTCGTCGGCCATGATGGTATAATAGAATCCCTTGGAAGAATAGTTACCAATGATCATGACGCTATCGGCCTGTTCATTGAAGAGTTGGGGTATTTTCCTGCTGAACAAAATGGCTTTATCGGATTTTGGGTCTATAACGGAGACAGGTACCTGATAGATGGATTGAAAATCGAAGTTGAGTTGATATTTCGTATATGCCCTGACATAATATAAGCCTGCCGACATGGTAGGAGGTATCTCTATTTGCCCGAGGGAAATGCCAGAGACAATGGGAAAGGTTTTCATGGCCATCAGATAACCGCGCTTATCGAAGAGGTCGACATAGAGGCAGGTGCTTTTATCGGAGAATTTCATTCCCTGAAGTACATAGGCTTTGAAAAATAATGTGTCACCTGCCATGCAGATGGTTTGAGACCAGTGGGCATAAATATTTTCAGCGACTATTCCTTTTTTGGGGATGGATGCCAGTGCCTTTTCCATGGATTGTACCTGGGAATGGAGGCCGGGGGAGAAGAGAATGGAGAGGAGTGAGATGGTGATTACTTTTTTCATGGAAGGTCGCGGGAGGACAGAGTTAGATGGTGGAGGTTTTGTGTTTTATATAAAACAGTTCTGGGTTAAAGGGGCCTAAGATAATTCAACTGAATACCAAGTGCAATTCTTCAGGCAATTTTTTGGGAAATCAATGAGCGCCTGCCTGGCCGGATCCATTCGTTCAAGTATGACGATCGTTAATAAATGAAATCGATATACTGGTATCCGTATTTAGTGAAAAGGGTTGATGCAAAAGATGCGAATAAGATGGCATGTATAAATGAGCCATAAGCAATGGTAAATGTATAATTTTTTACCTTAAATTATACCTCCAATTTATGACCATTATTTTTTCCAACGTTTACCCTGATGCCTTACTTGATCCAACTCAAAAGCAAGTATCTTTATTCAATTCGACCATTTATTTATGGATGATTTAACCGAAAGGTTATTAATAGATAAAGCAAGATCCATTTCAAAATTCAATTGCTAATCATTTAGGAATTGAAAGGATTTTTGGTCCCAATTGGGTTGTTGGAACGGGATTAAAAATTCTAATGAAAGAGCGCTGTAGGTTTAATGCGTTGGACCGGATGGAGAGTCAGGAACCTTATGACTTAATCGTGTCAAGAAGAGAAGTTCAAATATAAACGAATTGCGGTTAAATTTAACCATTTACTGGGAAGAAAAAAACTTTTTCCATTGTTGAGGAGAAGAAGGGATGTTGAAGAGTATTGTGTAGTTTCATTTCAGCCGAAATGGAGTGGAGGTGTGATTTGCTTTTAAATTATGATGTAACTTAGTCCCAGCACAACAAAATCAGGAACATTACTGCACAGGAAATACAAAAGAACTATATCTGCATCAAAAACGAAGTAACCGATATTATCGAGCAGGAGATTGAACGCATCCGCAAAGACCCGGATCTGGCGCATCTGCAGCTTGTAAAACCGGGACAGCCGGATAATTCCAAATCCTAATGAGTACCCATTATCTCTTCCTTCAGTAATATTGGATAAAAGGGGGAGGCGCTATTTTACATCCCCACCATAACCACCCCGATAGCTATCGAGACTATTCTGCTTTATGAGAAAGCCTGTAATTCGCCGGGCTCGATTTTGTTATAAGTCCCTGCTTTATGATATAAAGAGAGTATGTAGAAACAAACTCTCTGAATGGATACCTTATTGCTATGGCATCCGATTTCACATGAGAAAACTGTTCATTGTAATGACACACTAAATTGCACTGTCTTAGGCGGCAAACAATTTTCATCGGTACATGCCTGATACTGTATATCACCGCTTACATTCGTTTTTGCTTTTCCTTTCAATTTTACGACTTGTACAAAATCCACCTTGTTTGAGTATTGATTCTGGGTTATTCCGAGCGTTTTATCAGTGTGCTTTTCCATTTTGCCTATTTCTTTTATGATACCAGTAAAAATTAACAACGGGTTAGGAGTAAATTTTATTGCTGTGGGCATTGCAATGGCATCTTCGGGTTGGCGCTGGCTGTACAAATGCCAGTTGTCATCTATAGTAGCGGTAAGGTGAACTTCATAGGTTTTGTCAGCAATCTTTTTAGTGCTGTAATTCCATTGCACCAGAGTTTGTGCAAATGTTATGGAAGCAACAAATGCAACCAACGCAGACAGGATTATTCTTTTCTTCATTTTATTCTTTTATTATTTCTTGAATTAATTTACCGTCAGATGTAATAAAATCAATACCTAATAATTTTGCAATTAGTGGAGCAATATCCAACAAGCTCATCTCAGATATTACCGTTCCTTTTCTTATTCCTGCACCATAAACAATAAATCCTGTTTTCATTTTTGGATTCGCTGGCAAATAGCCATGTGTCCCTTTCTGTGCAGCCGGACGAATGGCTTCGCCTTTCGATGATGCGCCAACTGAAATACCATCTTTAGGAACAATTGTTAATACTGCATCAGAATATGCTCCCAATCTTTGCAGTTCTTCTTTTTCAATAATAGTAAACATATTCCTGACTGAATCGGGTAATACATTGAGCATTGCTTTTACCGAATTGAGTGTAGTTTTATCGTTCGGGTCATACAATCGCAGGAAACCCGACCCCCTTCCTGAATGAAATTTTGCTTTCCATTCTTTGCCATTGATAAATCCGTTCTTTGCCAGCCATACATTTGGAAATATAGTTTGTTGAATATCCATAAAGCCGTGATCGCCTGTAATGATGATCGTGGTACTGTCTTTGATGCCTGCTCTGTCTATGGCTTCCAACAATTGACCGATGCAGTGATCTGCATTAGCTACGACTAGTTGTACACTGTCTGCATCTCTGCCGTATTCATGCTGCATGTCATCCACATTGATTAAGTGAAGCGCAAGCAGCGCAGGTTTATATGTTCGTATGATATAACCTGCTATTCTCGTGCTGTTTTCATCCAATGAAAATCTTCCTTCGTTCAAATCATCCGTTGTCAAAACTCCTGTTGCGTTTTGCTGCAATTCCTGCCATAGATCTTTTGGATGAATAAATTGTTGGATAGGCGCTGCACGGTCGTATGTTTTTGTGTCCCATATATCGGGCACATCATAATCAATATCCGCATTTACTGTAACGGGCCATAGTACAGAAGCCGTTTTTAAATGATGCTGATGCAATACCTGCCAGAGTGTAGGCGCTTTAATGGAATCCGCATACCAGAACCATTTTCCGGTAATGCTGTCCGGTTCAAAAGGTTCATTGCAATAGATGCCATGTTTTGCCGGAAGCACTCCTGTGATAATGGAAGTATGGTTGGGATAAGTAACCGCGGGAAATACATCCATAACTTCTTTTGCATAAGATCCCTCCTTCATTAATAGTTTCAGATTAGGAGCAGCATATTCATTGCTTAAATAAAACTCAGGGCGAAGCCCATCTATAGTGACGAGAATAATATGCTTAGATGTCTGGCAAAACACTTTATTTATTATCACTAAAATAACAAGCAGGGATATTATTCTCTTTGAAATTGAAAATTGTCCAATCATTATCAATACAATTAAGTTGCCTAACTATTTATTTTTAGTACCAGCCCACTTTAATTTATTTCTTAAGGCTAATATCCCGTAAAACAAATAATTTTCTTACTCTGTATTCCTGTACCAGATCCAATCCATATTTCTGCAACTCCTTACGCAATAAAGGGACAGAGCAATTTCCCATGCCTAACGGCAAGTCGATATCTACGCTACCTTTATAATTAGTTTCATCAATAAATGTACAGGCGGAAGCGCCCCATAGGGAGTCTTTGAAATAATAGTACTTAATTTCCCCTAGTATTCTACCAGTGACCCCTCCCTGTGAATTTTTTATAACAAGTCTTTTCTCTCCGTTGTCCTCAAAAATTACATCGCTTATTTCTTTGGCAGTTTTATCTTTTGTTTTGATTTTGTCTTCAGTTGTTATTCTTTTGAGTATCCAGCATTTCATTTTCCTGTTTTCCATACTGCCTCTCATTCCAAAATAACGCTCCAGGTCCTTTCTCATTACTGCCAAAGCATCCTCATTTGAAGTAGATGGAATTTGCAGCGTATAACAATACAGATGGTTTTCCATCCAGTTCACCCCATCCTTCCAATTTTTGCTTTTATTTGATGTTGAATAGCAAGCTTCCGGATCCTTCGACAGGGCAAGGAAATCATTGTCAGGTATGCCTTTTTTCAACCAGGCCATCGTGTATAAATCCTTGATGCATTTATTGAGCATAGTTATGCCAATAATTTTTCCAGTCGAGGAATCGATTTTGAACAGCTCATCCCATGAAGCACTACGTACTTTTTCATCATACCGGGCCAATACTGAATAATTCAACAGATGATCCGTAAATCCCATCCTCTTTTCCATCCATTTTCTTCTCTGGCTATCCGACCAGATATCGGGTATATACAGTTTATCAGACACAATTTTTTTTCCTGCCCACAAATCTTCCACCGTGCTTCCCGAGGGCTTGCCTTCATAGGTCATGGCCTGGTATCTTCCGGCAGAATCGATCCATATTTTTGTTCCCGCAGTTGGACTTGGAAATAATTTGCTGAATATGGTGTCTCCCAAAACAGCCGGCAGCTTTGTAGCGGCATCAAGGACCGTATTAGAGAATATTCTTTTCTCAAGAACCTTCCAGAGTTTGTTATAGTCTTTTTCATCCTGAGCCGTGTACACAATCACCTTCAGTTTGTCTGCATACTTTTCCTGGAGTTCCTGCATATAAGGTAAACCGGCAATGCATGGCGTACAATCTGTCGCCCAGGTATCTAATAAAATCATTTTCCCCTTAAAATCGCTCAAATGGCAGGGCTTTGCCACTGAATCGCGATAATGAAAAATGAGCTCCATGTCCGGTACTTTTTCTCCTGGTTTTAGTGCCTGGATGGATTGTAAACTGGTTTGGCCCCGCAGGCAGATAACCAGAAAAAGAAGAATGGTAATTAATTTTATTTTTTTCATATAAATTTTTTCAGCTGGTTCTATACTGATTAATGATAACCCGGGTTCTGTGTTAGAAAATGGTTTTGATTTAGTTCAGTTTGAGAGATCGGATACAGTTGCCAGTTAGGATCCCAGATGCCTCCTTTGCTGGGGGTAACTACTGACATCACGGTATTGACACGTTCGGTTCTTTTCAAATCATACCATCTATGTCCCCATTCGCAAAACAGTTCAATTTGCCTCTCATGGTATATGGCAGAGAGTAATTCTTCGGTTGTGCCGGCGCTCACAGGTGGAAGCCCTGCCCGGTTGCGTATGCTGTTCAAATCAGCCATTGCTTCATCCGGTTTTCCCTGCTTGGCGCGCGCCTCGGCCCGGATCAGGTACTGTTCCGCTACCCGGAAAACCATATACAGTTCCACACCGTCCCCATCTCTCCCACGCTTATATTTATAAGGGTAACTATAGGATTGCCTCCCCACTGTATTGGCATTGATCCAGGATGTTTTACGCTGGTCGCCCGCTTCAAAGGCAGATAACAGAAAATCGCTGATCACATAATTAGGAATAATTCCAGTACTGCCTGGCACAAAGGAATAACCCTCAGTGGTTTCAAATCCCGGATAGGCCGGTATTAGTTGCCAGATGGCCTCCATATTGGGTGATGATAAAGAAGAAAGGAAAACTTCATTCAAATTATTCATCAGCTTATAAGTTCCTGAATTATTGATGATCCGTGTAGCGGTAATCTCGGCATTAACCCAATCTTTCTGGTATAAATAGGCCCGGGATAACAGGGCCGAAGCAGTATAGGAATTCGGTCTCACACGGCCCGCCGTCACATATTTGTCTGGTAACATACGCTGGGCCTGAAGAAGGTCGCTGATAATGCCCCTATAGACTGAATCAACAGGTGTGCGGGGCATAACCGCATTGATCTCATAGTTAGTGCTGGTACAATATGGTACTGCTCCGAATAAATTAACCAGGTTAAAATACATCATGGCTCTTACGAACCTGGCCTCCCCGATTAACTGATCGTGGGCTGAAGAGGACAGGGTAGTGCTGCCTGTCAGGTTTTCTATGACTGCATTTGCCTGGTAGATAAACTGATAACAGGCTTGCCATTGGCCACCGGCAAGGTTATTTGTGGGAAGAATAGCATTGGTATAAAGCTCCTTTTCCAAGGCCCTTCCCACGGCCGATCCGGTGGTTGGATAGAGCTCATCAGCAGACAATCCGCTATATACAGTAATCCCTCCGTTGTATGGCAATAACGTTGTTGGGCCGTATGTCATATAAAAGTATAAACCTAATACCGCGGCATCGGCATCCGCACTGTCTGAAAATACCTGCGAAGTAACAATCAGATTGGGAGCCGGGGGGATCTGAACAAATTTTTTGCACCCTCCGGCTATTACCAGAAAAACGAGGCAGAAGCAGTCTATCCATTTCCTGTTCGTAAAATATATAGCACTCATTATTTTTGATTTTTAAAAGTTAAATTGAAGACCGGCCACGATCGTCCTTAAAGGAGGCAAGGAATAGAAGCTTTGATTTTCCGGATCATTTCCTTTATAGCTGGTGATAGTAAATAAATTCTGGGCATTCACATAAAGACTCAATCCTTCCATCTTCAACCTTTTTAAATAACTTCCCGGGAAATTATAGGACAATGAAACCGACTTACACCGGATAAAAGAAGCATCACTATAGGGACCACTGGAATAATTATAAAAATAATTTGCCGTGGAATACGCGTCTCTATATTGGACAGAGAATTTCTGGATATCCATGTAATCACCTGACTTCTGCCAACGGGAGACAAACGAAGCGGGGAGATTGAAAATTCCACCTACCAGGCCTTGTGAGTAGACCTGCCCTAAATAATTAACGCCAAATTGTTTCCTGAATTCAACAAATATATCAAGTTGAAAACCGCGATAGTTGAATGTATTTTTTAATCCTCCATAGAACTTAGGATCCGTATTGCCGACGGGCACCAAATCCCCTCCCAAACTCTCCGGAGCTGTATTTGGAGAATAAGTAGGAACTCCTTTGGCTGTCAGAAATTGAAACAGGCCAGTGGTATCGTTAACGCCCAAATATTTTACTCTTTGAACAACATTCAACGATTGCCCCACCAAATATGTCCCCACATAAGGAGATTGGTCTATCCCGGGAAAAGATAAGAGCACATTTTTTGGAATGGTGATATTAAAAGAGGTACTCCAGCTAAACCGCTTTGTCTTAATATTGGTAGAGCTGACTGAAATTTCCCAACCGGAATTTTGCACGGTATAGGGTGCATTTTTAAGTATGCTGCCAAAACCAGTCTGACTAGGTAGTCTGTAGCTGACCAGCTGGTTACCAGTGCGGATTCTGTACCAGGCGACAGCAGCCAATATACGATCTTTCAAAAATCCCAACTCGAGCCCCATTTCAAAATTTTTGGAAAGAGACCAGTTCAATTTTGCGTTGAATAATCCCTGGGGAAAATAGGCTGGAGACCCCTGGTATGGATAGCCAAAAGGAACATAGGCGGATAAAAACTTATAGTCATCGATGCCATCGCTCCCCACGGTTCCATAGGAAGTTCGCAGCTTTCCATAACTTAAAAAAGGCAATTGGTCTTTGATGAAAGATGCTTCAGAAAACAGCCAGCCGGCGCCCAGCGAACCAAAATTCCCAAATTGCCTGCCCGGACCAAACCGGCTCGAGCCATCCCGGCGGCCGGAAACATTGAGAATGTATTTGTTGTCCCAGATATAATTGATCCTGCCAAAAAAAGCATTGTATTTATACAGGCTATAATTTTTACCTGCAGAGACTGCTGCAGCGCCGGCTAAAGAATAGAGCAGCAGATCATTGCTATAATTATCTCCGCGTTCAATCATCTTGTCATTCGTATTCTGCTGGAAGGTGCCCCCCAGCAACACATTCAACCGGCCTCTGCCCCATGTTTTTTTGTATTCCACCTGCGGTTCTATGATCCAGGTCTTGTAATCATTCAGGCCAAAGCTGGCGTGAGAAGATGGATAATTCACAGGATCCTGAGCCGATTTAGGATAGCTGGAATATTCGTTAGCCGTAACAGTATTGTACCCAAAGCTCGAACGTAGGGTCAACCCTTTAAAAATTTCATATCCGATCTGAAAATTACTAATCAGATTGTAGGTTTTGGTGAAATAAGGCTGTTTCAGAAAACCGGCAGGGTTGGTAACTAATCCGAGGCTATAAGCCCCAAGCGAAACGCCATTGTAATTCCAGTTAATATCCCCATTAGGCTTAAATAGATCAGGGAAATTGGGAGGTAATGTAAAAGCAGCCAGTAAATTGGCATTGCCAGAGGACTTGTTATAGTCATAGGAATATTTGAAGGAAAAATCAATATTGAGCCGCCTGTTGCCGGAATTATGATGCAAATTGGAACTCATGCTCATTCGCCTGTCTGCAAAATCACTAGGGTATATATAAGTTTCATGATGATACCCCGCTCCAAAAAAGAATTGGGTATTGGATGAGCCGCCGGATATGGACGCATTGGCATCAGTAGTATGGGCAGTCCCTCCGATAAAATATTTTTTCCAATCGGTGTATTTGGTCGTATCAAAGCCCAATAAGTCAGGTGCATAACCGGGATCGAAAGGAATATTGTTGGGTGTGGAGCCGTCGTTATGCAATGCCTCATGCCGCATGGACAGGTATTGCCCGGTGTTCATCATAGGCATTGTGCGGGTTACCTGGCTCTGGCCGGTGTAAATATTGCCACTGACGGTTATTTTTCCCGCATGGCCCTTTTTGGTTGTGATCAGGATTACGCCATTAGCGCCCCTGGAACCATAAATAGCAGTCGCGTCCGCATCTCGGAGCACCTCTATACTCTCAATATCAGCGGGGTTCAGGTTATTAAATGGGCTTACCCCTCCATAACCGTTACTGAAAGGTCCCCCTCCTACCGAAGATACGATCGAGGAAAATTGATTAATATTCGAATTCTGCGGCGAAAACGGAACACCATCGATGATTAATAATGGATTATCTAAAGGATTTATACCGGTAATACCTCCCGGCCTGGTGGTCATTGAATGTTGCCCGCGTATCTGTATTTTCAGGGAAGCGCCCGGCAAGCCGCTGGTTTGCGTCACTACCAATCCCGGCACCCTTCCTTCCAACGCCTGCAATGGATTTCCCACAGGTTGTTTGGCTATATCCTCCGCTTTCACCGTTGTTATGCTCCCAACATTGTATCGTTTTGTAACAGTACCATAAGCCTGTACCTGCACTTCATCCATAGGGCTTACTTTTATTTTGGCGCTTAATGTATTCAATTCTGTTCTGCCGTTAACCCTTACTTCAAAACTTTCTATGTTCACCCCGCTAACAACCAATACAGCATTTTCATTCACGCCGGCTAATACAAATTCCCCGTTATCATTGGTGGTAGTGCCTTTTGCTTTACCGCCCTTTACCTGTATGGCTGCCCCGACCACAGGCTTTCCTTCTTCATCAACAATTCTTCCCTTTACGTTTATCGAAGGAGGATTTCCTTGATATTGATTCATGGAAATTGATATAGGAGTTTGGTCTAAAATGTTGGTTGAAGAACTATCAACCTTGCTTTTATACAACCGGATAATATTGCCTCGTATAGCCCAATCTATTCCTTTGGGCCGCAGGAGTTGATCAAGTATATCTGCCACAGTTAAGTTGTCAACGGATATGGTGGCTTTTTCTTTTTTTAGCGCATCTGTCGCTTCAAACATGATGACCACATCGGCCTTTTTCTCTATTGCGTTAAAAATCGTTTTAATCGGAGCCTGTGAATAATGAAGCGAAATTATTTTTTTCTCGTTTTCCTGGCCGTAGCCTGGAATAGCCAGCAGCAGTTGGGAACTTAGAAATATACCTACACACATCAGTACAGTCACTTTCATAATAAAATGCCAGTTTTGATTTGAGAATACCCTATGGTACAGGGTACAACAAATACCTGTTTTTTGCATAAATTGCAGTAGTTTGAAATATTAAATAATGATGTTTCTTACGAAAACCCCTTCTTGCTTTGACCGGCGGAGGGGTTTTACTTGTGTTTTCCTTTTATTAAGGAGCTTTGCCGTAGTACATATTATCCGGTTTTAGATTTTTTTGTTTATGCAGGCTGGAGCCAATATATCTATACAAGACCCAATCCTAAAAACGGCTCACTAGTCAAAAGCCAGATTTTTTCAAAATTTCCTAAAACTTTTTTAAAAACCGGGTTACCTGCCCAACCATTAAGCCTCCTGAATGCCTTATAAAGAGACAGTTAACGGTTTTTGGATATATTTGGCGCTGTTTAATCATCTTCCGGGTAATTGCAGGAATATCGTTTTTTAAAATATGGCTACCGACTATACGGATTATACCATGTTGTTGGTGCAGCTAAGGCAGCACGACCTGTCGGCATTTGACCGCCTGTTTCGCCATGCCCGTAAAAGATTGTATGTGCTGGCTTATTCCATTACCAAAGATGCAGAAGCCGCCAAAGACGTTGTGCAGGAATTTTTTATAGATTTCTGGCAAAACCGGCGATACGACAACATCCAGCATTCTTTGGAGCATTATATGCTGTTTGCCGTGCGCAACAGGGCGCTGAAACACAACAGGAACCAGGCGTCCCTTGCCCGGAAAAACGAATTTCTTCCAGAAATGTCCGCAACAACCACGCTTAGCTCCCTGGAGCAGGCCGAGCTTAAAAAGGAGATGGATGCGGTCATTGACCGCCTGCCGCCGATGGCCGGCAGGGTTTTTAAACTGCACTATATAGAGCATTTATCCCATGCACAAATAGCTGAACAATTAGGTATCAGCAAATCCACCGTGAGTAGTCACATGGACCGGGCGCTCAAAGAATTGAGGGTAACATTGAAAAAATAATAAAAAATTAAAGTACAACTAGTGATCGCATCATAAAACCGGGTCTTGTATAAATAACCACCTAAGAATGTTTATGTGGGCAACCCATCCGATCACCAGAAAAACAACATATACGGATGAATAATTTGACAGCGCACCAGGAATATCTATTGCTCGGCAAAGTGAGTAATACGCTGAACGAAAATGAATCGAAAGAATGGGAGGAAATGGTACAGCAGTTACCGGAAGTTGCTGCAGCCTATGAGCATTTTATCGACCAGTTGCCTCATGGCCAGGTGGAAACAGCCTTCAGTTATGTAGATGAACCGGGTTATTGGGATGATCTTACTGCTTCTTTTAAGGAAAAAGAAAGCGCCGCCTTACCACAAGCTCCGGCCAAACTGCGCCGCCTGTCTCTTTTTCGTACCCGGTGGGTAGCTGCCGCTATTATATCCACGATAATTGTCGGATCGTTCTTCCTATGGAATGAATTTCGGCAACCTGGTAACCAGGATGTGGCAACAAACAAGAGACCCAATATTGAACTCAGGTTGGCGAATGGTAACGTAATTAATCTTTCCCAACAACAAGGCAGCATCCAAACCGATGCTGCTCAACTCAACAATGCCAATAAAACACTTACGTATTCTACCGGGAATAACCCTGCAGCTGTTGCCATCAACACGCTTACTGTTCCGATTGGCCTGGATTATAAGATCAACCTGGCCGATGGTACGGAAGTATGGATGAACTCCGCTACTGAGCTGAAATTTCCGATGGCTTTTCCGGGTAATACCCGCGAAGTAACTATTAATGGCGAAGCCTACCTGAAGGTGGCGAAAGATGCAAAAAAGCCTTTTATCGTACACTTGCCCCATAGCACTGTGCAGGTATTGGGAACCGAATTTAACGTGAACAGTTATGATTCAGGAGTGGTAAAAGTGGCATTGGTGGAAGGTTCGGTAAATATGCAAACTCCCACCGACGCAAGCAAATTGCTACCGGGTAAACAGGCCGTGTATCACGACGGTCAGCCCATTACACAGGAAGTTTTCGATGCAAAATTTGTGCTCGGCTGGCAAAAAGGGCTTTTCTATTTTGATGAAGTGACCCTGCTGGAAATTGCGAAGGTAGTGCCGCGTTGGTTTGGGATGCAGATAGTAATTGACGATCCATCCATCAACCATAAAAAATTTGTAGGTGTTCTGGACAGAAACCAACCTATTTCAAACTTCCAAGACGACCTGAAATTAATTTCAGGTATAGATTCTTATATAGATAAAGATAACGTGCTACATTTTAGATAAGATTTTCATTGCCTCCCTCCCTCCTGATATCCCTATTTATTACCCCTGCTGTAGGTAATACCTGCTTCTAAGAGCTACTAAACCTTTATCTTAAAAAAAGGCCATATGAAGTATGAATTATCCTTAGTGAGTGACTGGATCAACGATGCAGAACACACGGTAGATGTTACTGCTTTCCGGCAGGAAGTGAGCCGCATTCAACAGGAATGGATTAACGCAGCGATGGAGGTTGTGATTTGCTTTCAATTTAAGGATGTAACTTAGTCCCAGCACAACAGTACTTGGCTCATTTATTTGCGAAAAGTTGTTGTGATTTGCTTTCTATTTAAGATGTAACTTAGTCTCAGCACAACTTCCATGGATTGACTGTAGGAGAATGGTGGGTTGTGATTTGCTTTCAATTTAAGATGTAACTTAGTCTCCGCACAACCGATATGGTCGTAGTGTTATATGGCATCAGGTTGTGATTTGCTTTCTATTTAAGATGTAACTTAGTCTCCGCACAACAGGTTGGATTTACAGCCTCCAAGGTTAGTTGTTGTGATTTGCTTTCAATTTAAGATGTAACTTAGTCTCAGCACAACGGAATGAATTCAATACACCAAAAAAATGACGTTGTGATTTGCTTTCAATTTAAGATGTAACTTAGTCTCAGCACAACTTAGTTGCATATTCAGGATCAAAAGCCTGTGTTGTGATTTGCTTTCAATTTAAGATGTAACTTAGTCTCAGCACAACTGATCCTCTTAAACAAATCGCCTACCAACCGTTGTGATTTGCTTTCAATTTAAGATGTAACTT
>JAFIGX010000006.1 GCA_017849455.1 Pseudobacter sp. | reverse complement strand
TCTGTTCCTGTCCAGTAACTCTTTTTTCTCGACCCGGTACGAAGCGATCAATCCCAACCCGCCGCCAATGGCAATGAGAGAAAAATAAATGGCTACATTATCATTATCCCTACGGGTATTATGGGTATTGATAAATACCGTTTGGTCCAGTATAGAAGCGATCAAAAGACTCAATCCTTCCCCTACCAGTAACAATCCCCATTTCAGGTTCTTATAAGGCGCCGGCCTGGGCTCTTTAGGGTTCATTCCTTTTTCGATCATGGCCAGGTTCTCCCTCTTTTGCATGTAAAAAATGCCAAACACCATGGCAAAAAGGCCCAGACAAACAAAAATTGGTACTAATACTTCTGCGATATCCATATTGTATTGTTTAATGTTATTGTAATAATTATTGTGCGTTTACTGAATATGACTACTGCTTATTGGCCCGGGTTACAGTTTTACAGTAATTTTTTTCAGGGAACATATAATATCTCTGACTATAGAGGATGCTCACAGGTTACAGGCGGTCCCTGTTTTAAATTCTGTACCTTGCCTGTAACCTCCTGCCTCCACAGGTAGTCCTATTCCTTGCAATGTATACCGGACCGAATGATAATGAGATCATTAGCAGAGTACTGCGTGGTGAGCCATCACTATATGCAGAACTGGTGAAGCGATACCAGAAGTTCGTTTTCACCATAGCGCTGCGGTATGCGCCCAACCGCGAGGATGCCGAAGAAATAGCACAGGATGTATTCGTAAAAGCCTATCGCAATCTGGCGGATTTTCGTGGCGATGCCAAATTCAGTACCTGGTTGTACACCATTGTGTCCACTACCTGCATCTCTTTTTTAAGAAAGAAAAAACTGGACATCAGGCCATTGGACCATGAACAGGTACTGGAAACCGCCAGCCGGCTCGATTCAGGTTTCAAGGCCAACACCATAGAACAGAAATCAAAAGTGCAGATGGTGAACCGGGCCATACATTTGCTAAGCCCGGACGATGCCAAGCTGATCACCCTATTTTATAAAGGAGAGCAAAGCCTTGAGGAGATCGGGCAGATCATGGGAGTGGAACCCAATACCGTGAAGGTCAGGCTGCACCGCGCAAGGCAACGGTTGAAGGATAAAATGGAAACATATTTTAAAGAAGAAGTGAAGGATGTGATGGGAGGCTGATAGACGATCGGGCGGAGATATGAATGTTGAGGCAGTTAGTTTGCGTACATTTATTAAGGAATGAAAAGGTTTTTCTATGGACACACAACACTATATGGAAGAACGTTTGTGGGAGTACATCGATGGCGCCAGTGGTGCAGAAGAAAAATTGTTCATTGAACAATTGATCGCCACACAAACGGAGTGGAGAACAAAATATGCAGAGCTGCTGGAGGTGCATCATTTGATGCAACAGCACCTGGAACTGGACGAGCCTTCCATGCGCTTCACACAAAATGTAATGGAGGAGATCGGTAAGTACAAGATAACGCCGGCGGCGCAATCCTATATCAATAAACGTGTGATCTATGGTATTGCCGCTTTCTTCATTCTTACTATTGTGGGATTCCTCATCTATGGCCTATCGCAGGTACAGTGGACTTCAGGCGGCGGCAGTAATGGATTGTATTCCGTGAATGTCAATCTTGACAAGATCGATTACAGCAAGATCTTCAATAACCGGTATACCAATATTTTTCTCATGGTGACCATTGTATTGGGACTGATGTTCCTGGATATGTACCTCGGCAGGAAGAAAAAAGATATTCAGCAAAAGACATTATAAAGCCAGGCCATTATGCCGGCCTGGCTTTCAGATAGCTTGATGACACAATGATCATCAGGTTCGGTATGCCCTTCCGGTTCTCCGGAGGGGCTTTGCAATGTTTTCCATTTACAGATCCGTCAATCCTTGAACTTCTTCTTCAGCTCCATCAATTTAGCCTGAAAAGGGTTCAGCGGTTCGGATTTTTTGGGCTGGCTTTTCTGCGCAGCCCCGGGTTTGCGCTCACCGCTCCGTTTCTCACTACTACCCTTACTGTGTTCTTTCATCGAAAGGCTGATCCGTTTTCTGGCCACATCTACCTCGGTAACGGTAACGGTTACCTGCTGCTGTAATTTCACTACCTGGGTTGGATCGGAAATATAAGTGTTGCTCAATTGTGATATATGTACAAGTCCATCCTGCTTCACGCCAATGTCCACGAATACTCCGAAGTTGGTGATATTGGTAACGATACCGGGAACGGTCATACCCGGCCTTACGTCTTCAATGGATTTGATGGTGTCATCGAACCGGAACTCTTCGATGGGCGCTCGCGGGTCGCGGCCCGGTTTTTCCAGTTCTTTCAGGATATCGTCGATCGTGAACTCACCAACCGATTCACTGATATATTGCTTACGGTTGATCTTCTTCCGCAGATCGGCCTGCTGGATCAGTTGCTCCGACGAAGCCTGCAGGTCTTTCGACATTTGCTCCACCACAAAATAGCTCTCAGGGTGAACGGAGGAATTATCGAGCGGATTGGCCGCACCGGGAATGCGCAAAAAGCCTGCACATTGTTCAAAGGTCTTTGGCCCCATCATCGACACTTTCTTCAGTTCTTCCCTGCTTTTGAATGGCCCATTCTTGGCCCGGTATTCGACGATATTCTTTGCCAGGGTGGTGCTGAGCCCTGAAACATATACCAGCAGATGCCTGGAGGCTGTATTCACATCCACGCCCACATAGTTCACGGCGCTCTCCACTACCCTGTCCAGCGCATCTTTCAGTTTGGTCTGGTTCACATCATGCTGGTATTGCCCTACCCCAATGGATTTGGGATCGATCTTCACCAGTTCGCTCAGCGGATCGAGCAACCTGCGACCGATGCTGACTGCTCCACGAACGGTAACGTCCTGGTCGGGGAATTCTTCTCTCGCCACTTCTGAAGCTGAATAAATGGATGCACCGCTTTCATTCACCTGGAAAATACTTACCGGCTTCCCGAAGTCGATGCCTCTCACCAGTTGTTCCGTTTCCCTGCCGGCTGTGCCATTGCCTATGCCGATGGCTTCGATATCATAACGGTTTACCAGGTATTTCAATTCCTGTTCACTTTTCTGCCATTCATGTTGCGGAGGGTGCGGGTAGATGGTTGTATTGAATAAAAAATTGCCCTGTGCATCCAGGCAAACCAGTTTGCAGCCGGTACGGAAACCGGGGTCCAGCGCCAGCACCCGTTTGGAGCCAAGTGGTGAGGCCAGCAGCAATTGCCGGAGATTTTCCGTGAACACGTTGATTGCTTCCTCATCGGCCTTGTTCTTGCTGAGCAGACGGAACTCATTTTCGATGGATGGTTTCAGTAGCCGGTCGAACGAATCTTCCACTGCTTTTTTTACTTCGCTGCCCTGCGCATTGGAAGATTTGATGAAAATGCGGTCGAGCTCGTCGATAGCCGTTTGCTTGTCGATATTGAGGTCCATGATCAGGTATCCTTCCTTTTCGCCGCGGCGGATGGCAAGGATACGGTGTGATGGGCTATTGGCCAGCGGTTCGCTGAACTCGAAGTAGTCGCGGTACTTCTGGGCTTCCTCTTCTTCCTTCTTACTCGTCAGCACTTTGGAGCTGAGCACAGCCGTTTCGGTGAAGAGCTGGCGTACTTTATTTCGCGCCTGTTCATGCTCGGATATCCATTCGGCAATGATATCCCTCGCGCCCTGCAATGCTTCCTTCGCATCTTTCACCTGCTCATTCAAAAATGGAGCGGCAGCTACGGAAGGATCTTCACTTCCCTGTTCGAATAGCTGTTTGGCCAATGGTTCCAAACCTTTTTCGATGGCCTGGGTGGCTTTTGTTTTACGTTTAGGTTTATAAGGCAGGTAGATATCTTCCAGTTCGGTGGCATCGTAGCAATCCTCGATGCGTTGTTTCAGTTCAGGTGTAAGCTTGCCCAAACCATCAATGGTCTTCAGCACTGTTTCTTTCCGTTTGTCGAGCTCGTTGAAATAGTTGATCTGCTCCACGATCTGACCAATGGCCACTTCATCGAGATTGCCGGTGGCCTCCTTACGGTAACGGGCCATAAAAGGGATAGTGGCCCCTTCGGCATTGAGCCCGTTCACATTGTGGATCTGTTTCAGGGTAAGATTCAATTTCTCAGCGATCTTCTGACTGTACTTTGCTTCCATTTTTAGCAATGAATTTTTGACGATGAATGGCCCATTACAAAACGGGGGGAGCAAATGTAAGGGTTGGGCGGCAAGAAAAAATTTTGTTTTATCAACAGGTTTTCAATGACGGATCAGCCGGCCAAAGTGGCCTGCAGGATGGAATTGATCGCTGCGGGCCTTGTCATCACCATCATATGCCCTGCCCTGTGAATGGTATGAGTGGGCGTGGTATACCGGGCCGGCAATACCTCATCGCGGGCGCCATGGATATGGCTCAGGGGTGAGGGCTTGTCGGTATTGTTCCATTGAAGGATGGCTTCGAATGCCCAGCGGATAAAGTGGGGGTCCGTTTCGTCGATGATCTGCCAGAGGAGTTTCTTGTCGTCGTTCTTTTCAGCCGAGATCAGTCTTTTCGTTTTGGCCATCATTTTGATAAGGCCGACCGGCACAACTTTGTGCAGGCGTAATGCGGATGCGGCACGAAAGTAACTGGGCAGATGGGTAGAAAGCGGAATGCTTGAGATCAGGACCGTATGAACAGGATGACAGCGTTTGGCGATCTCCGTGGCCAGCATACCGCCGAATGATAATCCCACCAATGCGAAGGGCTCCGTAGTATCGATCCTGCCGGCTAACCTGGTGGCATAAGCGCTCAGTGATTCTCCGGGCTGCGGATCGATCCAGTGCAGGTATACGGCTTCCATTCCTTCCGGTAAGCGAATGTATTTGAAAACACGGTGATCGGCGCCCAGTCCACTGATAAAATAAACTTTCCGGCATTTCATATTCCAAAAATAATAAATAGTTGTGGACACTAAGCGGAAGGCAGTAGGAAGCAAAACCGTACCTTTGCCGGAGAATACAAAGGTTATGGATATCAAGAATAACATCCTGGAAACGATTGGCAATACGCCCCTGATCCGGCTAAACAAGATAACGGCCAGTTTGCCCTGTACAGTCCTGTCGAAAGTGGATTATTTCAACCCGGGCAATTCGATCAAAGACCGCATGGCGATCAAGATGATCGAAGTGGCCGAACAGGAAGGGAAGCTGAAACCGGGTGGTACCATTATAGAATGTACCAGCGGGAATACGGGGATGGGATTGGCCCTGGCGGCTTGTGTAAAAGGGTACAAATGTATCTTCACTACTACTGATAAGCAGTCGAAAGAAAAAATGGACATCCTGAAGGCCGTAGGCGCCGAAGTGATCGTTTGTCCAACCAATGTAGAGCCCGATGATCCCCGCTCCTACTATTCCGTAGCCCGCAGGCTCGCCAAAGAGATCCCGAATTCATTTCATTGCAATCAATATGATAACCTGGCCAACAGGCTGGCGCATTATGAAACTACCGGGCCGGAGATCTGGCGTCAGACAGACGGAAAGATCACGCATCTCGTTTGTACGGCCGGCACCGGGGGCACTGTTACAGGAACGGCGATGTACCTGAAGGAAAAGAATCCTGCCATCCAGGTATGGGCCATCGATGTATACGGCTCACTCCTCACCAAATATTTCCGTACCGGGGAGATCGATATGAATGAAGTGCATCCCTATATCTCTGAAGGTTTCGGGGAAGACTTCGTACCGGAAAACTACGACATGAGGGTGATCGACCATTTCGAGCAGGTCACCGACAAGGATGGCGCGGTGATGGCGAGAAGGATCGCCAAAGAAGAAGGGCTGTTCTGCGGTTATAGTGCCGGCAGTTGCCTGCAGGGCCTGATGCAGTTGGGTAGCCGTTTGAAAAAAGATGACCTGGTGGTTTGTATCTTTCATGACCATGGCAGCCGCTATGTGGCCAAGATATATAATGACCAGTGGATGATGGAAAGAGGTTTCCTGGATGTGAAGACATTCAAGGACATCATCAATGGCAGAGGCATCCGTCAGAAGCTCGTAACGGTTGAACCAGGCCGTACCGTGGCCGATGCGGTTGAACTGATGAAGAAATACGATATCGAACATATCCCGGTGGGCAATGGTAATGGCATCGTAGGCGCTATCAGTGAAAGCGGGCTGTTCCAGAAAGTTTTTTCCAACCCGGATATCCGGAATGAAAAAGTGGAATCTGTGATGGAGAAGCCGTTCCCGGTAGTCGATTTCAATACTCCGATCGAAAAATTGAGGACATTGATCAATAAGGACAATGGGGCAGTGCTGAGCAAGGATGATGCCGGCAATTATCATATCGTAACGAAATATGATGTGATACAGGCGTTGGGGAGTTAGTGTCCGGTAAAATATTATAGTGGCAACAAAAAAGTCCCGGTACTCGCCGGGGCTTTTTATTTACCGGGTTGGTATAGTTTGCGAAAGCCGGTGAGAGGGTTAGCACCGGACTTGCCCCGGTTCAGGGTTATGGAGCGAAAAAGGGGGTTCGGTTCAGAAACGGAAAACCCGTGATACAAGATTAATAAAGGCATTTCCGTGGCGGAATTTTATTCGATCAACCGACTGATTTTGGCGATCAATGCACCAGCAAGTGTGTCCATGGACAGGGAAAAATGCGCGTTTTCAATATGCGTAACTTTCTGTTAATACCGGTTTTACATCACCATTTTATTGAATGCATTTGATAATTATCAATCAAAACAGGCTGAAAATCAAAAATTTACGTAGAATTACGATGTGTTTTTCATACAATTACGAGGGACCTGACTGAACTCCTACGATGGACGCAGTAAATGCCGAATAGTTGAAATTGAGTTTTTCTGCTCTTGTTAACATTTCGATGTGCATATATCTTTGTTCCAGAAGTTGATTGATAGCTAAATCAATCAATCCAATATCCAGGAGAACCAACGTGAAGGTTCCAATATCCAAGAAAATCCTGAAAATCCAGTATCAATCAACTTCCTTTTTTTGAATCCAATAATCCAGTCCAATATCCGGATGACCGTCCAAAATCCGTGAACAAACCAATCAATGTCCTGTAAAAAACCAGTCCAACGTCCATGTCCTTGAATCACCATTCAATGTCCGTGAAAGACCGTGAACGTATCCTTGATTAACCGTCCGAATAAGATCCAACGTCCGAAAACCAAGTAGTTCCAAATCCTGTGTGTAAGAACCGTCTGCTTTAACTCCAATAACCCTCCTGCTAAATGATCCTTATTCTATTTAGCAGGAGGTAGCAGCGGTACCATTTTCCTGCTACACCCCCGGGACACAGGCTGGGGAAATCAGTAGTGGCAGGTACCTTCTCCTCTTATCTTCCATCCATAATTTTTGTTCCCGCAAGCTGTATTTTGCAGCAAATTTGCTGCATGGCATTGTTTACTGACCAATTGGGCAGAACGATAGAATTACCTCATACTCCCCAACGGATCATTTCGCTGGTGCCTTCACAAACGGAATTGTTATACCATCTCGGGCTCGAAGAAGAAGTAGTAGGTATCACCAAATTCTGCGTGCATCCTGAACATTGGTTCCGGACCAGGGCCAGGATCGGCAGCACCAAGCAGATAAGAAAAGATCTGGTCCGTGCGCTCCGGCCCGATTGCATCATTGCCAATAAGGAAGAAAATGTACGTGAGCAGGTGGAAGAACTGGCAATGGACTACCCGGTATGGGTAAGCGATATTCATACCCTGGATGATGCGCTGGATATGATGCGCTGCATCGGTGAACTTACAGGGCGTCCGGCCGAAGCCCTTTCTCTCACCAAGCGCATCGAACAGGGCTTCAATGCCCTGCATTCTTCCCTGGCAGGCCATTTACCGTTCCGCACCGCCTATCTTATCTGGAAATCCCCCTTCATGACCGTTGGCCACGACACCTTCATTCACGATATGCTCCGCCGCTGCGGACTATATAACGTATTCGGACATAGTACCAGGTATCCGGAAATATCGTTGGAAGAATTGCAGTCGGCCCATTGCGATCTGCTCCTCCTTTCCTCCGAGCCCTATCCTTTTTCCCAAAAACATATCGATGAATTGCGACCTTTATTACCGCAAACCAGGGTCCTGCCGGCAGATGGCGAAATGTTCAGCTGGTATGGCAGCCGGCTCTTGCAGGCTCCGGAGTATTTTTCAGGGTTGCTGGAGAAACTGAAATAGTTTGCAGTGGGCAGTTGAAGCACTACTGTTTTATTTGGTTATTCATTTTCCGATACTGATTCCTTAAATTGCTGATCTGAAATCAAAATGTAGCAGGCATTAACTGCCAATTGCTCACTGCCAACTCCCTCATGAGCGCTATCAACGATAACGACTTTCAACTCAGCGAGCCCAACCAGCCATCGCGCAAAAAGCCTATGTTCGCTGTGCACGAACCACTGCGTAATTATCTCAAGCAACATGGCAGGGAGGTGCGGCTGCCTGTATCGTACAACGATCTGTTACGCATCACCTATTCCATTCCCCTGGTCGATAAGAACGGGAAGGATACACTCTGGGAAACGGTGGTGTATGATATGCGCGACTGGGAATATATACGCGAAGGGTTGGTAAGGATGTATGCCATCCTCAAAACGGAAGGTGATCTCACTTTTACCAAACACCTCGATGTGGCGAGGATCGATTACTGCAGCTTCGGCAATTCGAATCCCTTTCGCATCCGCATCGTGAACAAGTTCAACGACAATTACGATCATTATTATATCAAGATCGCGGATGCTTCCCGCGTATATGGGCTCGAACTGGAGCATCTCTTATCGCCCAACCGCATCACTTATCTCACCTATAATAATACGCTCGTGGAAGAACATATACCCGGTATTCCCGGCGATGTGTTCATCAAAAACCACCTGGAGGATCCGTCTACCAACAAGATCCGTCTTGCCAAGGAATTCGTGAAATTCAATGAGCGGTGCTTCGTGCGGCTGCTGGGCGATATGCGTTCCTATAATTTCGTGGTGGACATCACGCCCGATATCGAAGACTTCCAATATCGCATCCGGGCCATCGACTTCGACCAGCAATCGTATGAAGGCCGTAAAAGCCTTTACCTGCCTCAATTCTTCAAGGAAAACAAGGAACTGGTCTCTATCTGCACCAAACACCTCAACCAGGATACCATTGAACAATATCAAACGGAAGAACGCACCATGATGGCATTCCGCGTGGCCTCCACCCGGTTCAGGCTGATGGAACTGCTCAATATCATGTCGAAGGACAATATCTCCACCCCTGAAAAGATCAAACAGCTCAGAACGGAACTCGGCGATTATTTTAAAAGTCCCGCCTTTTACAAATGCTCCTCCATGGGCCAGGTAGTGAAGCGCCAGCTTAAACAAACACTGCAAAAAAATCTCGCTCTGATCCAGAAGAATCTCGGGAAGTTCGAGGATTAGTTGACAGGTTAACTTTTCAACGCCCCATTTGATAAACTCAATTTGTGTTTTGTAAACACAAACTATACTGTATCTTAGCGCCTTCTTTAACAAAACCACCTTATCCTTAAAGGAATTTCAACAAGTTTAAATTTTATTAATTTTTACATTAAAAAAATAGCAGGAATGATGAAAAAATACAAACCCGGTGTATTGTTTGGCGAAGAACTGGAAGCCCTTTACAAGGATGCAAAAGATAGCCAGTTCGCTCTTCCGGCCGTCAACACCATTGGCACGAATACCATCAATGCCACCCTGGAAACGGCCGCCAAAGTGAATTCACCGGTCATCATACAATTTTCCAATGGCGGCGCCCAGTTCATTGCCGGCAAGGGTATGCCCAATGATAAGCTCCAGGGCAATATCACCGGTGGTATTTCCGGCGCACTGCATATTCATAATGTGGCCAAATATTATGGCGTTCCGGTGGTATTGCATACAGACCATGCGGCTAAGAAATGGCTGCCCTGGGTGAGCGGACTGATCGACGCCGGTGAACAATTCTTCCAAGAAAAAGGCCAGCCGCTGTTCAGCTCACACATGCTCGATCTTTCCGAAGAACCACTGGAAGAGAATATCCACACATCCGTTGAATTCTTCAAACGCATGCAGCCCCTGGGCATGGGCATCGAGATCGAACTGGGCGTTACCGGCGGTGAAGAAGATGGGGTCGACAACAGCGGGGTCGAGAATGAAAAGCTCTACACCCAACCCCAACATGTGGCCTATACCTATACTGCCCTGAGCAAGATAGGCAGCCTCTTCAGCGTGGCAGCCGCCTTCGGCAATGTTCATGGCGTATACAGCCCGGGCAATGTGGAGCTAAGGCCAGAGATCCTGAAGAACAGCCAGGACTATATACAAAAGGAACTGAAGACAGGCCCCAAGCCGGTATTCTTTGTATTCCACGGTGGAAGCGGCTCGCCGCAACGCCAGATCCGTGAAGCCATCAGCTATGGCGCTATCAAAATGAATATCGACACCGACCTGCAATGGGCCTTCTGGGATGGCGTGTTGGGTTATTACAAGAATAATGAAGGCTATCTCCAGGGCCAGCTGGGCAATCCGGAAGGCGCCGATAAACCCAATAAAAAACATTACGATCCCCGCGTATGGCTCCGTAAAGGAGAAGAAGCATTTATAAAACGTTTAGAAATAGCGTTCGAAGATTTGAACTGCATTAACAGAAATGCTTAAAGCTTAGATTTCGTTCTGATAAGCGGTTTAATCGCTGAAAGAAGGCCGGGTCTGAGAATTGATGCACCGTTCTGCCATAAAAACAGAGCGGGTGGCACTTGCTTTGCCCCTATCTTTGCGGGCATTGGAGGAGTTGGCAGTTTGCAATTGGCAATTAGCAGTTAGCAATTGGCAGTTAGCAGTTGGCAATTGGCAATTGGCAATTGGCAGTTGGCGACACCTTGAGAAAAAGGATATTCCCTACGAAGGGTCATAACTGCTAATTGCCAATTGCAAACTGCCAGCTCCTTCCATTTCAATCTCATCAAATTTTCAAAGACCATGCCTTCAAAAAAAATTCTTGAGCTTCTCGGCGACAAAGCCGCTTATTTGCTGGACCACAAGAGCACAGCGATCGACAAATCGATGATCTCCCTGCCTTCCCCCGATCACGTGGAAAAGACCTGGATCAACAGCAACCGGAATAACCAGGTGCTGCGCAGCATCCAGGCATTGCTCGGCCACGGCCGGCTGGCAAATACCGGATTCTGCAGCATCTTCCCGGTAGACCAGGGCGTTGAGCATAGCGGCGGTTCTGCTTTCGCCCCCAACCCTATCTATTTCGATCCGGAAAATATCGTTAAGCTCGCCATCGAAGGCGGCTGCAATGCAGTGGCTTCTACCTTTGGCGTACTGGGGCTCATGAGCCGCAAATATGCCCATCGCATCCCCTTCGTGGTAAAGATCAATCACAATGAATTCCTGAGCCTGCCTAACCGCTTCGACCAAACGATGTTTGGCACTGTTAAAAGCGCCTGGAATATGGGAGCAGTGGCCGTAGGCGCCACCATCTACTGGGGCTCTGCCGAAAGCGCCCGCCAGTTGAAAGAAGTGGCCGAAGCCTTCGAATATGCCCATGAACTCGGCATGGCCACCATTCTCTGGTGCTATACCCGTAATAACGGATTTAAAGTTGACGGAGTGGATTATCATACTTCAGCCGACCTCACCGGCCAGGCCAATCACCTTGGCGTTACACTCCAGGCGGATATCATCAAACAAAAATTACCGACCAATAATGGAGGCTACCTGGCTACCAAGCATGGAAAAACCTCTCCATTGGTCTACGAAAAACTCACTACCGACCACCCGATCGATCTCTGCCGCTACCAGGTGCTGAATTGCTACAGTGGCCGCATTGGGCTGATCAACAGCGGCGGCGAAAGCAAAGGTTCCAGCGACCTTGCAGATGCAGTGTACACCGCCGTTATCAATAAACGCGCAGGTGGTATGGGTCTCATACTGGGACGAAAAGCATTCCAGCGTCCATTTAAAGAAGGCGTGGAGTTGTTGCAAACCACACAAGACGTATATTTGGAGAATGACATAACTGTCGCCTAATCGAAATCCTGTAAAAAGATCACCGCCCCGCTCACTTAGGTCAGCGGGGCTTATTTTTTATTCTCACTTCTTCTTTACTAAAAATTTCTTTTAAATTCCTGGAATATTAGCATTATAATGAATCAAAATATAACAGTATTGAATAACCGATTTTTTTATAATTTGCCTTCATTAAAATAATCAAAATGAAGGCCCCCTCAATTCAAGACAACTCTAACTCGTATGTCCAATTCCTGAAGGCTATCAAGGAGAACATCGTCAGAAGCAGGTACCTCGCAACCAGGTTAGCAAATAAAGAGCAACTGCTTCTGTATTTAAGGATTGGTAAAATGATCTCAGAAAAAATTTCCGTCGAAAAATGGGGAACAAAAATGATCGACAAGATCTCCACTGACCTGCAACTGGAGCTACCGGGCCTTAAGGGTTTCTCAACTGGTAACTTAAAGAAAATGAGGATATTCTACGAGGCATACTCACAAGACCTAATTGGTTCGACAGTGTCGAACCAATTAGGTGGGATTGATTGGGAAGATATTTTCTATGGTATAAGTTTCTCTCACCATTTCACCATCCTCACCAAAGTAAAGGATTGGGAAGAACGCTTGTTCTATATCAGGTCGGCCTCTGAAAATTTCTGGTCGTTATCTGTCCTTGAGTACCACCTTGAATCCCAGCTCTATCAGAACCAGGGCAAACTCACCAATAACTTTGGCCAAACCCTAACCGGGCAAGTGAGGTCCAACGCATTGAAGGTTTTTCAGGATGAATATTTATTTGACTATCTACGCCCGGAAACTTTCGAAGAAAGAGCATTGGAGAGCGAGATCATAGTAAAGATCAGGGATTTCATCATGAAGATGGGAAAAGGCTTTGCCTTTATCGGAAATCAATACAGGCTGGTAGTAGATAATGATGATTTTTTCATCGATCTTTTATTTTACAATCGGCATCTGCAATGCCTTGTTGCATTTGACCTGAAACGGAACAAATTCCAACCTAAAGATGTAGGACAGCTCAATTTTTACCTCAATGTGCTGGACGAAAAGATCAGATTACCACATGAGAACCCAGCCATCGGCATAATCCTTTGCAAAGAAAAGAACGATGCAGTTGTTGAATTCTCCATAAAAAGCATGGACAAGGCTATGGGAGTGGCTACCTACAGAACCACCAAATTGCTTCCCGAAGAAATAAAAATGGTCTTACCCGATGCCAATGACCTGATCAACCTCCTCTAACAAAAAAACGGCCTTCTTCAGAAGGCCGCTCATGCAGTAACTCCGCAAGCTGTTTTCTAGTATACGTAATTCAAAGCGATCTGATCATTGGCATTGAAGGGGCGATTCACGCCATTGCCGATACAGGCAAGCATCCATGAACCCGCATCGGGTCCGGTGGGCGTGCCCGGAATATGGATGGCGCCTACGCCGGCAGAACCTTCATTCACCGGCGTTCCACCACAACTATAGGCCCTGTTCATGTAGTCTGTATGACGAAACCCAATGGCATGGCCCACTTCATGAGCAATGATGGAGGTAACGGTATTGGCATTCCAGGTATCGAGATAGGACCTGTTCACCAATACGGAACCATACGGATTGCCACCGGAGGGGAAACCTGAAGAGGCCAGGTAACCAGCACCGGAAGGAGCTGCGGAAATAACGATATTGCCTCCCGATGTAACGCGGGAGAATGTAATACGCAATCCCAAAGCATTATACCGTGCAATGGCGGCATTGGTAGCAGTTACATAGCTGGAGGGTAAAGAGGAGGAGACACGGATAGTGATATTTCTCGGCAACCCCGTCACCGTATTGGTAGTACGGTATTGCTCTACTTCCGCGATCCGCATTAGTTGCTGTTCATGTGAATTGGTAAGGTCTTCCTGCGTGATCACGATATCACCTTCCACCAGGTACCCTTCCGGATGCTTCGCTACATTCTGAGTACTCAGACCCATGTTATGGATCCCGTTCAGTACATCCTGGGAGATGTCCTGATTGGCCGTCTGTTTGGAATCTTTCTTACAGGAAAAGAGCAGTACGAAAATAAATACAGGCAACGCTGCAATTTGGATGAGCTTTCTCATGTGCATGTTTTTTTAGTCGGTTAAAAAAATAGAATAGGACTATGCAGAATTACTACATACAATAATTCGTAGGCATTACCGGAGAAACCTTATGTCAGGGGGAAAGAATAGAATAACCGTCTATACCTGTAAGTTAGTGTTAAAAGAAGATAGCAAAAAAACTTATCATGTATTATTAATGCAACTCGGTTGCATTTCAAAGGACAGCTCAAATAAAAAACCCCGGCAATCAAAGATTGCCAGGGCTTTAGCATGCGGTATCCCCTATATTATTTTTTTTGTTCCGACCCTTCCGGCATCTGCACCGCCACAAATTCGTTCTTTCCGCCAAAGACCAGTTGTGCTGCTTCCTGCACATCTTTCGTGGTGAGGGCGTTCACATATTTTTCGTAATTGATGAACCTGTCCGGATCACCTCCCTGCAATTTGTATTGCAGCAATTGGTTGAGCCAGGTACCATTTTCTTTGATGCCTGTTCTGTATTGCTCGATCCATTGTTTTTTTACTTTATCGAGATAGCTGGCCTCAGGCCCTTTTGCAGCGATCTCGGCAAATTCTTTTTTCACTGCTTTCAGCAATGTGTCCACTTTAGCCGGGCCACAGGGCAATTGCAGTACGAAGCTGTAATTGGCATAAGGATATTTTTCGAGGCCGGCGAATGTTCCTCCACCATAGATGCCCTGGATCTTCTCCCGCAGTTCTTCTATGATGCGGATATTCAATACTTCGCTCAGGGCCTGCATCTTCAGGTCCAACGCTTCGGAATACGGCGTTTCTCCGGTATAAAAAGCGAGGATCAGGCTTTTCTCATCTTTGCCTTTATTCACCTGCAGGAAATGTTTGCCGGGCACTACGCGCACCTGGTTATCCACAAAATTGAATTGTTTCCCGCTGGAAGGAAGGCTGGCAATATAATTCTCGATCAAGGGTAAAACGTCGGCCTCTTTGAAGCTGCCTGTGAGTACGAAATGCATACCATTCGCATCGCCGAACTGCTCTTTATAAATAGCCAGTATACGATCGATATCGAGCTTGTCGAAGTACTCGCTTTTTGGAACAGTGATCGCTGCCAGCGGGTTGTTATTGGACATCACCTGCTGCAAAGTATCGGAGAAGGCAGCCTGCGGGTTCGACATGATATTCGCGAACTGCGATTTATTACGCTGTACGAACGATTGGAACAGTTCCTGGTCCTTCCTCGGCGATGTAAAATACAAATGCGTCAGTTGGAAAAGCGTTTCCAGGTCTTTCACCCCCGAACTGCCATTCAAACCTGTAGATATGGGTGTGATCACTGTCTTCACACCAACGGTTTTACCTGCCAGTGCCTTACGGAGATCAGTAGGCGAAAATTCACCTACGCCCATCGAGCCCACAGCAGCAATGGCATATTCTACATTATATTTATCAGCCAGCCCGAAATTATTCTTACCGCCGGGCCTGGTGGCGCCGATCAGGATCTGGTCATTTTTGAAATCGGTAGGTTTCAAAGTTACGGTAACCCCATTGCTGAGGGTGAGCTCCGTAGTGCCCAGCACAGCATTCGTTGTTTTGGATACGATGGCGCCTGGTTTCGGTGCGGATTTCAGCAAGGTGGCAGCGATCGCTTTTTCTTCATAAGGCTTGATGTCGGCCTTTTCTTTTGCATCGACCAGTGTCAGCAGGTCGTTACCGGTGGGCAAAGTTCCCTTCCCTTCAGGGCCTGTGAGGTACACGAAGCGGTTCTTTTCATTCTTGAATTTATTCGCCACCGCATTTACCTCTGCCAGCGTGATACCGGGCAACAACGATTTTACATATTCATATTCTTTTTCAATACCCGGGCTGGGCTGCTGCTCCAGGAAAAGATTGACATACTCATCTACATAATTGCCGGATTCGTTCTTATCGCGGTCGTTATATGCCCGCTCATAGGTTGCCAGGGTATTCTTTTTGGCACGCTCCAATTCTGCCTCTGTAAAACCATAACGTTCTACACGCTCCAGCTCTTCCGTCATGGCCGACAGTGCTTTGTTCACATCGCCGGTACCAGCGGCGGCAAATGCACCGAATGCATCATAACCTCTTGCATAGGACCCGAAGCTGGCCCTTGCAAAGAGAAAAGGGGGATTTTCTTTTTGTGTCAGTTCAGAAAGGCGTTGATTCACCAGCGATACAAAAATATTCTTTGCCTGGTCATTCCGGTAATCCGCCAGCGTGAGCGATGGCGTAGTACGGAAAGTAGGATAATTGATGGCCACAGTATAGCTGGTAGCCTCTTTGTCGGTCACTACCATGGCATTGCTTTTCGCATAGGGGGGAACGGTAGCATATTCGCGCTTGCGTGGATTGGCCGGGTTCTTCAATCCTGTAAAATGTTTTCTGATCATTGCTTCTGCTTTGGCAGGCTCGATGTCGCCTACAACGACCACTGCCATGAGATTGGGGCGGTACCAGTCCTTGTAGAATTTGCGGATCAGTTCAGGTTTGAAATTGCGGATCAGGGTATCGAGCCCGATCGGGATCCGCTTGGCGTATTTTGACCCGGCAAACAACTCGGGATATATCTTCTTGAACATCCTGTCGTTGGCATTTTTTCCCATCCGGCTTTCTTCGAGGATGATGGCACGCTCACTGTTGATGTCTTCAGTGAGATAAGTAACATTGTGTGCCCAGTCTTCCAATATCTGGAACCCTTTCTCAAGATTACCGGGTTTGTCTGTCGGGATGGGCAAGATATAAACAGTCTGATCGAAACTGGTGTATGCGTTCAGGTCATTGCCAAAACCTACACCGATGTTTTGCAGGTATGATATGAGCTCATTCTTTTTGAAATGTGTGGTGCCGTTGAAGGCCATGTGCTCGGCCATGTGCGCCAGTCCCTGCTGGTTATCGTCTTCATTGATGGAACCGGCGTTCAGTACCAGTCGCAGTTCCACTTTTTGTTCCGGCTTTTTGTTCTGCCGGATGTAATACGTCAATCCGTTCTCGAGCTTACCGACCTTTACTTTGGGGTCGAGGGGCAGTCTATCGGTCAGTTTTACCTGAGCGATCGTAACCTCTGTAAAAAGAGTCAGGAAGCCGATGAGTATCCATCGCATCCTGGTTGTAACAGGTTTGTTCATAAATGAGTAATTTTTGTTGACTGCAAAAGTAAGTGGCAGCCTTGTACAAAAGCTGCCACTTATACAATAATTATATAACTACCGGTTATTGTGTTACTTCTTCTATTACATGGCCCACGGCCCCATTGGGCATTTGAATGTGTAGTAATGCCGCAATGGTCGGTGCAATATCGGTCATGTAGGTTTCGCGGTTGGTCTTCCCATGCGGCACTTTCCAACCATAGAAAAGAAGCGGGATATGGGCATCATAGGGGTTCCAGATGCCATGCGTGGTGCCTGTTACTCCGCCATCGATATAGCCTGGTTGCAGCACGAACTGGATATCGCCGCTCCTGCGTGGGTAATACCCATTCACCAGCATATCCCTGATCTTTCCGTTCAATGGTACTTCCATGATCTTATCGATCGCAAAGGCCCTTGCAACCCCTTCCTGTTTTGAAAGATAATTCACGATAATTTTCTTCACGGCCTTCTCATCGGTCTTCAGGGAATCCATCAGTGGATGATTGAGATAGAACTGGTAATTATAAGTACTTGTGATCAGTCTGTCAGTGCCAAAACTTTGTTGGAGGGAAGTGTTCAGCTCTTTCATCCAGCGGCTGTCATCGATGGTGCCGCCGGGCAGTTTATTTTCCTGCAGGAAACCGGGTATATGGGCAACGCCATGGTCGGCCGAGAGGAATACGAGGTACTGACCCTTGCCCACTTGTTGGTCGAGGTACTGAAAGAGATCGCCCAGTTCCCTGTCGAGCCGCAGGAATCCATCTTCCGCTTCCATCGAATTGGGCCCGAAGGCATGTCCGATATAATCGGGGGAAGAGAAGCTCACCGCGAGAAAATCCGTAATGGCGTCTGTACCCAGTTGCTCATTGGCGATAGCTGCTTTGGCCATGGCCGCTGTAATGGAATTGCCATAAGGTGTGCTGGCGATAGCTCCATAATTTTTTCCGGCGAACCTTTTCAGATCATAAGGGAATCCTTTCTGATCGGTGCCGAGCGGTTTGCTCTCGTAGGGTTCATCATCGGCTGTGCTTTGCAGATAGGTATCGGCCGGATAGAGCAGGTTCCATCCCTGTTCATAATATTTGTCGGTCAGTTTCTGTGCATTGAGATCTTTCACCCATTGGGGGAGATCATTCATATAATAGCTGGAGCTGATCCAGTCGCCCGATTTGCTATCATACCAATAAGCAGCATTGGCCGAATGGCCGGCAGGCAGGATACCACCACGGTCCTTGATGGCAACGCCGATCACTTTGCTCCTGAAGTTGGTAGCGAGGCGCAGTTCATCCCCCACAGTGGTGACCAGCATATTGCGGGGGCTCATTTGACCGGCCGCCGTGGCAGAGCCTACGGTCCTCACATTTTTATCTTCGGTGCAGTACACGGAGCGCATAAGCTCATTGTCCCACCATGCATTACCCGTTATACCATGTATGGCTGGCACGCTTCCTGTATAGATACAGGTATGGCCGCAGGCCGTGATGGTAGGCGTATAGGGGATCAGGGTATTCTCGCAGCTAAAGCCTTGCTGGAGGAATCTCCTGAACCCGCCATCCGGGGCATAGCGGTCGTAATAGCGATAGAGATAGTCCCATCGCATCTGGTCGACCACTATCCCAACAACGAGTTTGGGTCTGTCGGGCGTGTTGATCGCGCTTTTTTTGCGTTGGGAGAAAGAGGCCAGGGATAGGGAGATGAAGGTCACTGACAGGAGGAACTTTCGCATGAAGAATGATTTTTAACAAAAATAATTGAACGGGGAAATTAGCGAAATTAAAAAATCGTGAGATCGCACTTACAATTCAATGCCCCAAAAAACGTTATTTTTGCGACTTTGGTGCAGTTCAGCAAATATGTAAACTTTTAATAAATCTATAATATGGCAGACATTTTCGAAAGGTTGCTCAAGCATTATGGGCCCATTGGTCAGCACCGCGAAAGGGCGCATGGATATTTTGCCTTTCCCAAGCTGGAAGGCGAGATCGGGAACAGGATGAAATTTCGTGGTAAGGAAATGATCGTTTGGAGTTTGAATAATTACCTGGGGCTCGCCAATCACCCTGAGATCCGTAAAATAGATGGAGATGCTGCGGCCAGGTTCGGGCTGGCATTGCCGATGGGCGCAAGAATGATGAGTGGCAACAGCAACTACCATGAGCAACTGGAAAAAGAGCTGGCTGAATTTGAAAGCAAGGAAGATGCGATATTACTCAATTATGGCTACCAGGGAATGGTGAGCATCATCGATGTGATCTGCGGCCGTCATGATGTGATCGTTTACGATGCGGAAAGCCATGCCTGTATCATCGACGGCCTTCGTTTGCACCAGGGCCACAGGTATGTGTACAAGCATAATGATCTGGAAGACTTCGAAAAGCAGTTGCAGCGGGCCTCTGCGCTGATCGAAAAGCAGGGCACCGGTGGTATCCTCGTGATCACGGAAGGGGTGTTCGGCATGGCCGGCGACCAGGGCAAGGTGAAAGAGATCGTTGCGCTGAAAGATAAATATGACTTCAGGATCCTGCTGGATGATGCCCATGGCTTCGGCACATTGGGCAAAACGGGCGCAGGCGCCGGCGAAGAGCAGGGCGTACAGGATGGAGTAGATCTTTATTTCTCCACTTTCGCCAAATCGATGGCATCGATCGGGGCTTTCCTGGCCGGACCCAAATCCATTATCGACTATATCCGTTACAATATCCGCAGCCAGATCTTTGCCAAGAGCCTGCCCATGCCGTACGTATTGGGCAATCTCAAACGCCTGGAAATGCTTCGTACGCGTCCTGAGCTGAAGGAAAAATTATGGTCGAATGCCAGGAAGCTGCAAAATGGACTGAAATCAAGAGGATTCGATATCGGCAAAACGGATTCCGTGGTAACGCCTGTATATATGAAAGGCGGTGTGGAAGAGGCAACGGCCATGGTGATGGACCTGCGCGAGAATTATGGCGTCTTCTGCTCGATCGTTGTATACCCGGTGATCCCCAAAGGACATATCATCTATCGTCTTATTCCCACGGCAGCGCACACCGATGCAGACATCGAAGCTACCCTGAAAGCATTCGAGGCTACAAAGAAAAAGCTGGATGCAGGTGAATATAAAGTGGAAGCGATTCCGGATATGGCGGAATCTGTCTGAACTGGGATTTTTGGGATGTATGGGATTGATGGGATAGGTGCCTGATAAGGTAAAAATGCAAACAAAATTTATTAGCGCTATATCTTTACAAGCTGAAAAGGCCCGCAAAATTGCGGGCCTTTTATCTATGCAATAAAATAATAATAGAAGAAAGCCGGTTACGTAACCGATCTGAATTATCCTACCTATTCCAAAAATCCCACTCATCCCAGTTCAGACAAAAAAAGAGCCTCCCGGAGGGGAGGCTGCACTAATCAAATACCATTAACCATTAAACCTTATCCTATGAAAATTCAAATATAAGATGATAGCGTTGAAACAACGGTTGCATTTTGCGGTTTTTTTTGCAACGAAATTGCTATTCTTGATCGCAGTCAACTGGAAAATAAGCGAGAAACTTTTGCAGATAGACTGCTGGCTTCGAGAGTACGCTTGCAAACGTTTGCGTAAACTTCACAGGAGTTTAACATTTAATTTATTCGATATATCAAAGGAACGTTAATGATTTTTTTCCTGTAAATACAAGATGGGTTTGGATTTGAAGGAATTTTTCCGAAATCATTAATAAAATCGCTCATGTATCGCCAGGATGGCGAAGCATTTTACCAGGACGATTTGAACTCCCGCTGAAATTTTTCGAAAGGTGTTTTACCGAATTGTCCTTCTCCAAAATATTTTGCGATCAGTTCGAATTCATTAGGAGCTAAAAAACCAGGAATGGCCTGTGGTTCTCCATCGACCGGGATCACCACGGTGGTGGGATAAGAAAGCTGTCCATTGGTGAGATAAATGGCAAAATCATTGGTACGGTAGCGGTCATTGAAATTATATTTCTTCCCCTGCCAGGTGATAGCCTGCCGGGTTTCCGCATCCAGTTTCACGGCATAAAATTTCTGTTGGATATAAGCGCTTACATTTTTATTGGCATAAGTCCTCTTGTCCATCACCTTGCACCAGCCACACCAATCGGTATACAGGTCGATCAATACAGGCCGCTTGGCTTTCTGCAAGCTATCGGCAACCTGCTGGAGCGACAGCCATTGCATTTTTTCCGGCTCTGCCCCCTGTTTCTGCGCACAGGAAAAAATGACCACCCATCCGAACAAAAACACGAGTTTCAGGGTTTGCATACTTAATTTTGTTTAAGATACAAACTTAACTCAAATACCATGCATAAAATTGTGCTGGCCATTACAGGAGCAAGCGGTTCTATTTACGCCAGACAACTGATCGAAAAGCTGATGACCATTCCAACTCAATGGAAAGAACTGGCCATCGTAATGACGGACAATGCCAAACAGGTTTGGGAAACAGAACTGGGAGATGCCAGTTATAACAATTATCTCACACCGAAGGATCCGGCCCTCAGCGTATGGACCACAAAGGATTTCACAGCGCCATTTGCCTCCGGCTCCGGTCAGTTCAATACCATGATCATTGCGCCCTGTTCGATGGGCACCCTGGGCAGGATCGCTACCGGTATTTCCACCGACCTGATCACACGCGCTGCCGACGTTATTCTCAAAGAAAGGCGTAAGCTGATCTGCGTTTTGAGAGATACACCCTACAATCTCGTACATATCCGCAATATGGAGACCGTAACGCTGGCCGGTGGCATCATCTGCCCCGCCACTCCCTCCTATTACAGCAAACCGACTACACTCGAAGAAGTGGCTGCCACAGTCACAGACAGGGTGCTGGACCTCGCCGGTCTCGATATCAAAACTTTCAGGTGGTCGTCTGGACCGTAAATGATCTATCGAAGATCCACTTCCTCTACTCCGGGGAATTTGGTCTTGTCGAAGATGAACAGCGCATCTGGAAGATTGGGCTTGCCCGACATGCTCGTTACAGTGTAAGAAAAACGGTTACCGTTCTTATCGAGGATCCTGGTGGTGTTCAGGGCTTTTGCCTGTTTGTCGACCAACAGGTATACTTTATGGAATTGTTTGGTCTTATCTACCGGCGTCATTTCTATCTCCTGGAGCACTTTTTTGTTCTCTTTTTTCTCGCCGTTGAATTTGTAGAGGAAATCCTTGTCGTAAAAATTGGTGAATAGTTTCTGCGGGGTGATCGTGTTGGCCGAAGGGTCTACTTTGGTAATGGTCACTTCATTGGAGGCCTTATCGTAAGTCCAGATGGTACTGCCATCACAAAAAATTTCCTGGCCCGTAATGCTTACCCGGTATTTATTGCCCTTCATGGAAACAGTGCCTTTCTTGGTTCCCAATACCTTTCCTGTTCCATCTTCATTCTTCCAGGTAAATGCGGCCTGTACACCTTTATATGCTTTAAATTTTTCACTCACTGCGTCTAAGATCTTCTTGGCTTCAGGGTCATTGGCGCCAAGACTTCCCTGCGAAAACACCGATACCGACACTGATACTGCTGCAATTAAGATAAATATTTTCTTCATCGTGAATGTTTTTCTAAAGGCCGCAAAGATATTGGTTATGCGGCATACGTTAGACGGCATTTATTGACAAAGGTTTGCAGGAGGGGCCAGGTTATTTATTTAACATATTGCTAAAGAATGTTGAAAAGTTAACAGGTTGAAAAGAGGATGCCCGAAATGCGGAGGTTTCCTTGTCAACGTTTCAACTTATCAACTTATCAACCTAAGTTAACCAGATGTTGCTCAAGGTCTACTTCCGTTTTGATCAACACATCCCTGGCCTTGCTGCCCTGGCTGGGGCCCACCACACCGGCAGCTTCCAGTTGGTCCATCAACCTGCCGGCCCGGTTATATCCCAGTTTCATCCTGCGTTGGAGCAATGAAGTGGAACCGATCTGGTTCTGCACGATCAGGCGGGCGGCTTCCTCGAAGAGCGAATCGCGGTCGGCCAGGTCGAATTCTTTTCCTTCCAGGTCTTTCTCATCTACATATTCCGGCAAAAGGAAGGCTTCTGGATATCCCTGTTGTGCGCCGATATGATCGCAGATACTTTCCACTTCAGGCGTATCTACAAATGCGCACTGTAAACGGGTAAGCTCGCCATTATAGGAGATCAGCATATCACCCTTTCCGATCAGTTGTTCTGCACCACCCGTGTCGAGAATAGTGCGCGAATCCACTTTGGATGATACCTTGAATGCTATCCGTACCGGGAAGTTGGCCTTGATGGTGCCCGTAATGATATTCACGGATGGCCTTTGCGTAGCGATGATGAGGTGGATACCTACGGCACGCGCCAACTGCGCCAGCCGTGCAATAGGCATCTCCACTTCCTTGCCTGCTGTCATGATCAGGTCGGCGAATTCATCGATCACCAGCACAATGAAAGGAAGGTATTGATGGCCCTTCTGAGGATTGAGCCGGCGCTTAACGAATTTCTCGTTGTATTCTTTGATGTTCCTGGTATGTGCTTCTTTTAGCAGGTCATAGCGATTGTCCATTTCAATACACAACGCATTGAGCGTATTGATCACTTTCTTGGTGTCGGTGATGATCGCTTCTTCTTCTCCCGGCAACTTGGCCAGAAAATGCCGCTCGATGGTCCTGTATAAACTCAGCTCCACTTTTTTCGGGTCTACCAGCACCAGCTTCAATTGCGAAGGATGTTTCTTGTAGAGCAATGATACGAGGATCGCATTCAATCCAACCGATTTACCCTGCCCCGTAGCCCCTGCCATCAACAGGTGAGGCATGGTGGTAAGATCAACGATGAAATTCTCGTTGTCGATCCGTTTGCCGACCGCTACCGGTAAACTAAAGTTATTGAACTGGAATTTTTCAGAGGCCAGCAAGGTTTTCATGCTCACCACGGTCTTTTTCACGTTCGGTACTTCAATACCGATAGTGCCTTTACCGGGTATGGGCGCTATGATACGGATACCCAGCGCTGCCAGGCTCAGGGCGATATCATCTTCCAGGTTCTTGATACGCGAAATGCGCACACCCGCTGCCGGTACGATCTCATACAGCGTAACCGTTGGCCCTACCGTAGCGCTGATCTTCTGGATATTGATATCGTAGTTCTTGAGCGTGTTGATGATCTGATTCTTGTTGGTCTCCAATTCTGCCGCATCCTGGATGATCTTCTCGCTGCCATGTTGCTCCAGCAGGTCGAGAGAAGGGTATTTATAGTCCCGCAGATCGAGTGTAGGTTCGTAAGGGGCCAGCACAACCGGCTTATCCTCTTCCTCCCCTTCATCCGGTTCCAGGAATTCATCTTCCGGTTCTTCAGGTACCGGTGATTTGATCTCCAGTTCCAGTTGAGGCAATTCTTTTTTCGATGGTTTCTCGATCTTTTCTTTTTCGGCGATTGGAGCTGTGACCGCCACCGGTACTTCCGGCGTCTTCGGCAATTGAGGGGTTATATTTTCAGGGACCTTTGCATTGGCTGAAACGGTATCCTCTCTTTCCACTACTTTGAATTCGATGGCAGGATCGTTGATCACTTCTTCTTTCGGAGGTGTTATCAACACCCCATCGTCCTTTTTAAGTTTATTGCGTTTGTTCGCTTTCTTATCATCTTCCGCTTCGGCTTCCCGGCCTGCCACCACTGCCACTTCTTCTTCAGGTACTTCAGCAACGGAAGGTTTTTTATTGCGCTGTGGCATCCGGAAGACGGGGTTGACCCGCCAGATGAAATAAGCCAGTCCACCGGCCAATAATAATACAGCAGTACCAATATTCCCGATCATCCTGATGAGCCAGTCGCTGATCATATTGCCCATAGCCCCGCCAAACGGAAAGGCATTGGCGCCTGCAACAAAGGCAAAAGCCACACAGAAAAAAAGCAGCCCGACCACCAGGTAACGCACATTGCGCCATACGGAAAATACTTTCCTGCCAAAGAGCGCATTGACGCCGATCACGAAAAACAGGGAACAGAAAAGGAAGGAAGCCACACCGAACGCATTATAAAAGAATTGATGGGATATATAAGCGCCGATATTTCCAAGAAGGTTGGTGGTCTTTATTTCGGTAGATGGGAGCAGGATGGAAGCTCCTTTGAACACTTTGTCCTGGTCTTCCCGCCAGGTGAACAGGTAGGAAACGAATGCTATGAACAGGAAAAGGCTGACCAGCAGGGAGATCGTACCCGCAATCTTGTGTGTACGCTCGTCCTTTACCAACTCTTTTACTGTCACCTGTACTTCTTTTTCAGGCTTAAGTTTATCCGGATCGGGCGATTTGCTTTTGCTGGACTTTAAGCGATTGGCCATGGTTACAAAGATAAGCAGTTGAACAGAACTGCCGTACAACAAATAAAACCGTTGCCGGGCCTGCAAAAAATTGTATTTTACAACGCGAAACTAATTGTTTCTATTGCAACCAGTGATGAGAAATAAAATAGGGTACTGTAAGGCTGCCTGCTTAATGGCGGGCTGGTTGTTTTTCCTCCTCTTTTTTTCCACATTTGAAGGTTTTGCACAGAACGATACCCTAATGATCGATGTGGCGCATATCAGGCTGGATTCTTCCATTGCCAAACAGTGCTGGTTCACCACCCGCCCCAAAGGAGAAGCCGTTCCCGATTCAGCCATTCCCCTGCTCCCATTCAAGCCTGGCGCCATTGCGAAATATTATCCGCATTACCCACCGGCTGCCAGCCTGATCGAAAAAGACAATTACCTGAAGTTCTTCCTGTATAATAGTGGAGACAGTGTCAAGGACCTCGTATTCCTCCCCGGGTTTTATTGCTGGAAGATAGAATTGTTCAAATCCACGATGAATGGCGCCGGTAGCGGCCTGCAGCGCATCGATGAAAAATGCAGGACCTTTTCCGGTTCGAGGGTCCTCAGCCTCGCACCACATGAAAAGGCCATCTTCTATTGCCGCTTCAATTTCGTAAGGACGAATGTAAACATCTTCACTCCCTACCTGATCGAAACGGATTATATTACCCAATGGCTTACCCGAAAACGCGACCTCGACTATATGCTCGATATCGTTACCTATGTTGTTTCGGGCATCATGCTGCTGATGATCTTCTATTCACTGGCGGTTTACCTGCAGAACCGGAATAATGAATTCATTTATTATGCCATCTATACCCTGTGCACCGCCATCCTGCTTTTCCTCAAATCTTACTTGAGCGTCAAGGCCAATGCTTTCCACTACGTTTATGAGGAATACCTCGATTTCATGATCATGATCGCAAGCGTATTCACCTACCTGATCTTCGTACGGAAATTCCTCAATACCAGGGAGCAGCATCCCGGCCTCGACAAACTGTTGCGATGGGCGCTCTGGCCACTGGCTATCCTTTCGGGTATTTTCACCATTCTCTATTTTTCCACGGAGAAGTACGTGGTGCTCACGAATATGGAGATCGTGATCAAACTGTTCTTCCTGATGCTTGGCGTTACTTTCATCGCCTACAGCATCAAGCGGAAAGACACGCTCCTGAATTATCTTGCCGCAGGCAGCTTTGCCCTGGTATTTTTTTCTATTATTTCACAGGGCATCATCATGTTCGGCTGGAAGTTCTTTCCCGGTTTCCCCTTGCTCAACCGGGCCATGTTCTATTATGAACTGGGACTGGTGCTGGAACTGATCTGTTTCCTCTCCGGCCTTGCCTACAAGAACCGGCGTGATATCATCGAGCGGGTAAAGGAACGGGAACGTCTCAAACTGGAGAATGAACGTAAGGAATTCGAGAAACAGATGGCTGTGATGGCTGCCACACAGCACGAACGCGACCGTATTTCGGCAGATATGCACGATGAACTGGGTTCGGGGGTAACTGCCATCAGGTTGATGAGCGAGATACTGAAAAGTAAAGTGAAAGACAGATCATTTCCGGAGCTGGAAAAGATCTCGAATTCGGCCAATGACCTGTTGGGTAAAATGAATACGATCATCTGGACCATGAAGAGTTCCAATGATACGCTGGAAAGCCTCGTGGCTTATATCAGGGCGCATGCCATCGAATATTTCGACAGCACGCCCATCGAATGTTCCGTGCGTGTGCCGGCTGTGATACCGCAGGTGGATATCAGCGGAGAGAAAAGAAGGAATATTTTCCTGAGTGTGAAGGAATCGCTCAACAACGTCATGAAGCATTCACATGCCAGGCACGTATCGATCAATATAACATCGATGGATAGCTGCTTATTGATCGTAGTGGCAGACGATGGTATCGGTATCGATACGGAAAACCTGCGCCGGTTCGGCAATGGGCTCAACAATATGCGCAGGAGGATGGAAACCATCGGTGGCAGCTTCAAGGCCGAAACGAAGGATGGAGCTATCCTCAGCTTCGAGCTTCCGATTTAGGCCGGATGGAGAATGCCAGCAATAGCCAGCCCGCAATGAAGAATAGTCCACCGAAAGGCGTGATGGCCCCTACCCCGTTCAGTCCTACCGTATCTGCCGCTTTCAATGCCGTGAGCAAATACAATGAACCGGAGAACAGGATGGTGCCGGTAATGAAACAATTCCCTGCATACCGGAGCATCCGGGAAGGGAACCGTTCATACAGGATGGCTACGGCCAGCAATGCCAGTGTATGATAGAACTGGTAACGAACGCCAGTCTCGAAAGTACTGATGGTATCCGGCCCGACCAGCTTCTTCAACCCATGCGCTCCGAAAGCCCCCAGGGCCACGGACAATGCCCCGAGCCAGGCGGCCGTTATGAGAAATCCTTTATGCATGTAACACAGTTTGGATAAAATCATTCATGGTAAAAGCATCTTCCTTGTCGATGACAACATCGGCTTGCTCATAGTACATGCGGCGTTCATTGAGCTTGCGCACGATATAATTCTTGAGGTCTTCATCCCTGATATCTTTCAGTAAGGGGCGTTGCATCTTTTCTTTGAGGAGGCGTTGCAGCAATACTTCCACATGGGTATTCAACCATACCACGATCCCGTATTTCTTCATGAATTCGATATTGTTGAAGAAACAGGGAGTGCCGCCGCCACAGGAAAGGATCAAGGAGCTGTTCTTTTCCACCAGTTCTTCGAGAATATCTTTTTCAGCCATCCTGAAATATTCTTCTCCATTCTCCGCAAAGATCTCCGGGATGGTCTTTCCGAGTTCTGCTATGATCACTTCATCCAGGTCGAAGAAAGGCAATTGCATCCGGTGAGCCACCTGCTTACCCCAATGTGTTTTACCGGAGCCCATGAAGCCGATGAGAAAAATTCGCATAATACATGAAGTCTGAAGTCTGATGTCTGATGTCAGAAGTCAGAGGGTTTACAATTAATTAAACTTTTTTCCAATTAGAATATAGCTTGTAAAGCTTTGCTCCTATTTCTTCATAACGAAGACTCAAAGCCCTGAAATCTTCTTCAGCCAGGTAGTTACGATCCTTAGCGAATAATAACCAGGCTTTGGTTTCCTCCAATGACCCGATCGAGTAGATCAAATGTTTTTTGAATTCATTTTCATAGCTTCTCCTACCCCATCCTTCGGCAATGTTTGCAGCAACAGATCTTGAAGCTCTTACCAGTTGGCTGGTCAAGGAATATTTCTCTTCACCCGGAAAGGTCTTTACGCAATTGAAAACATCCATTGCAGATTGGTACGACAATCTAAACACATCAAGATCATAAACTGTTCTTATCATTTGAGAGAATTTGTAGTTATAGAATGACCTATACAAGAAATATCTCCGTATTCTCTATAAAACAGATTTAGCTATTAGTTCAGGCTCCTTCTTATCTCAGACCTCATGCTTCGTACCTCATTATTTAAACGCATTAATACCTGTAATGTCCATGCCCGTGATGAGGAGATGAATATCGTGGGTGCCTTCGTAAGTGATCACGCTTTCGAGGTTCATGATATGGCGCATGACGGGATATTCGCCGGTGATGCCCATACCTCCCAGCACCTGGCGGGCCTCACGGGCAATAGTGGCCGCAATTTCGCAGCCATTGCGCTTGGCCATGGAAACCTGTGCCGGGGTGGCTTTATGTTCATTCATCAATACGCCCAGGCGCCAGTTGAGCAATTGTGCTTTGGTGATCTCGGTCACCATTTCCGCCAGCTTTTTCTGTTGCAACTGGAAGGAGCCGATGGGCTTGTCGAACTGGACACGTTCTTTGGAATAGCGAAGCGCCGTATCATAACAGTCCATCGCTGCCCCTACTGTTCCCCAGGCAATTCCGTAACGCGCTTTGGTAAGGCAGCTCAAAGGAGCTTTCAGTCCTTTGGCGCGGGGCAGTATATTTTCTTTAGGCACTTTTACATTGTCGAACACCAGTTCTCCGGTGGCAGAGGCACGGAGGCTCCATTTACCATGGGTGATCGGTGCGGTAAACCCTTTCATCCCCCGCTCCACGATGAGACCGCGGACCTCTCCCTGCTCATCTCTGGCCCATACCACGGCTACCTGTGCGTAAGGGGCATTGCTGATCCACATTTTCGATCCGTTGAGCACTACATGGTCGCCGGTATCCTTGAAATTGGTGAGCATCCCGGCCGGATCGGAACCATGGTCCGGCTCCGTGAGCCCGAAGCAGCCCAGCCATTCGCCGCTGGCCAGTTTGGGAAGGAATTTACGGCGCTGGTCTTCACTGCCATATTCATAAATGGGGAACATGACCAGCGAGCCCTGCACAGAAGCAGTGGACCTGACCCCGCTATCCCCTCTTTCCAGTTCCTGCATCATGAGGCCATAACTGATATAATCGAGGCCGCCGCCGCCATATTCAACCGGGATGGTGGGGCCAAAACAACCCAGGTCGCCCAGTTGTTGTACGATCTGTTCCGGGAATTCCGCTTTCTGGGCATATTCTTCGATGATGGGGGATATCTCTCTTTTAACGTAATTGCGAACAGATTCCCGCACGAGCTTCTGTTCCTCGGTCAATAGTTCATCCAGTAGAAAATAGTCCGGACTGACAAAAAGATCGGTTCGAGCGGCCATGACAATGCTGGTTTAATGTGCCGCTAAAGTAAGAAAAACCAGCCTCTTTTGGGGTACAAGTTTTGGATGGAAGCAAAAAATATAGGACCTTATGCAACATGCATTTTACGAATGTGTCTCTTATATAATCAAACATTAAAACGATCATTTTGGAGCTGACTGCAATCATTATCCAGGATGAATTGGTAGAACGCTGTAAACGGGGGGATCCCGCCAGCTATGAAGCTCTGTACCAGCGTTATGCCAAAGCCATGTACAACACCAGTCTTCGCATTGTCAATAATTCCGGAGATGCTGAAGACGTGTTGCAGGAGGCCTTCCTGGACGCATTCCGATCATTGAACGACTTCCATTACCGGTCTACTTTTGGAGCCTGGCTCAAAAAGATCGTGATCAATAAGTCTATCAATACCCTCCGTAAAAGGAAAATGGACATTATAGAGATCGATGAAACAGGCGTGCACGCCCTGCCTGAAGAAGAGCAGGCAGATGAGCAGGAGATCCAATACAAAGTGGCCGAAGTGAAGAAAATGATCCAGAAACTGCCGGACGGGTACCGTGCCGTATTGAGCCTTTACCTGCTGGAAGGATACGACCATGAGGAAATTTCAGGTATCCTGGGTATTTCGCACAATACGGTCCGTACACAATATGTCCGCGCCAAACAAAAATTAGTGAACCTATTGAAACAAGGAGGAATATCATGAGCCGTTTAGAACAATTCATCCGTGACCACCGTGAGGAACTCGATGGTGAAGAGCCTGCCCCCCAGGTTTGGAAAAAACTGGAGGCCGATCTGCTCGATAAACCTGTTCGCCGGAACAGCAAAGGGAGCATCATCACCATGAAATACCTCCGCTGGGCTGCTGCGGCCGCCATCCTCGTGCTGGCAGGCTTCGGTGTATATCACCTGGTGGCCAGCAAGGAACAGCCGGCCAAATCCATCGTGCATCAACCTACGCCCAACAATGGCGATGATATCCTGCAAAAGATCAACCCTACCTATGCAAAAGAAGTATATCATTTTACACAGCTCATCGAACTGAAACAATCCGAGCTGAAACAGATTGAAAAAGACAATCCTGAATTGTACAATGAATTCATCGGTGATATCACCAAGCTGGACAGCTCTTACAATGCATTGAAAAAAGAACTGCCCACCAATCCGAACCGCGAACAATTACTGGAGGCAATGATCCAGAACCTGAAACTTCAGTCGGACCTGCTCAACCAGCAATTGCAGATCATTCATCAAATCAAAGAATCAAAATCGAACAATCATGGTAAATCTATATAGAACCCTTTTATTGGTGTCTAGTCTTTCAATTGCCAGCCAGGCATGGGCGGGCGACAACCCGCTGGTGGAAAAAACAAAGACCTACAATAAATCCTATACCGTAAGCAATGATGACAGGATCACCCTCGATAACAGGTTCGGGGAACTGAAGATCAATACCTGGAACAAGAACGAAGTGAAAGTGGACATTACCATACGCGCAGAGGCCCGTACCGATGAGGTAGCCCAACGCATCCTCGACAAGATCAGCATCCAGGATGGTAAATCAGGGAATGGGGTCTATTTCAAAACGATCGTTGGGAATGACAATAATCAACGATGGGAGAAAGGAGAAAAGCAGGGCTTCAGTATCGATTATGTAGTGTCTGTTCCTGCCCGTAATCCACTCAATGCCAGCAATGAGTTCGGAAACATGGTGATCGGCGATTACAGCGGCGAGCTCACCCTTCAAAGCAAATTCGGGAGCCTCAACGCCGGCAAGCTGACCAATGTGAAAAAGGTGAACGTCGAATTCGGCAGCGCCAATATTGCCGCCGTGAACAATGGGTCTATTTCCATCAAGTTCTCCAAGGCCGAAGTAAAGAACCTCGATGGCTCGATCAAAGCAGATTTTGAACATTGCGGCGGCGTTAAACTGGGCGTCACCAACAATGTGAAGGACCTCAATATCAAGAACAGTTTTACGCAACTATATCTCGATTGCAGCACCGACCTTTCTGCCAATTTCGATATCCGCACCAGTTTCGCGGAACTGAAGAACAAAAGCAACTTCAGTATTAAAAAAGAAGACGAGGACGATGACAGACGCGGCCCGCGTTTCGATCATCGCTATTCCGGCAAATCGGGCAATGGCAGCACCGACATGCAGATCAGGAGCAATTTCGGAAATATCATCCTCGGCCATAACCTTCCATTCGATACTGATGACGACAAGAAGGATAAGAATAAGAACAGGAATCGAACCCGCGATATTTAGATCCGTTCATGCAAACTTTGCAGTCAGCAGAGAGTAGATCGCTCTCTCTAGCGGGATACCTCAGCAGTGAGTGTTATCCCGTTTTTACTTCCTGGTCTTATTGCCCGACTGTTCGACCTCCCTGTTCATTTCGGGGATGTCTACCGGTTGCGAGTCGTCACCCAACAGATAGCGGCAATAGTAATCGCCCATCAGCCAGAAGAAATATTCCGTCATATCTCCATAACCATGGCGCTGGCCCGGCATCAGCATGAGATCGAATCGCTTATTGGCTTTGATCAGCGCATTCACCACACGGACCGTATTGGCAGGATGTACATTGTTGTCGATGTCGCCGGTCACCAGCAGTAAATGGCCTTTGAGGTTCTTTATGAGGTCGGAATTCTTTTCGATGTTGTACAGGAAACTGGTATCGCCTTTATCGCTGACCAGTTCCTTCACGCCATGATGTTTTTCACTCCACCAGCGATTGTAGATATTGTTCTCGTGGTTGCCTGAGCTCGATACGGCCACTTTGAAGAAATCGGGATATACCAGCATGGCGGCGGTAGACATGAATCCTCCGCCTGAATGTCCATGAATGCCTATCCTGTTCATATCGATGAAAGGATACCGGTCGGACAGTTGTTCGATGGCGGCTTTTTTATCGGCCAGTCCATAATCGCGCAGGTTGCCATAGCCATAATTATGGTACCATTTGGAACGTGCGGGGTGGCCTCCCCTGTTCCCGATCGTGATCACTATAAAACCGAACTGCGCCAGCCTGTCGGTGCGGTCCATGTTCCGGCTGAAAGCTTTGCTCACTGCCTCTGTTTGCGGACCGGGATATACGTATTCAATGATGGGATATTTCTTCGTGGAATCGAAATCGTAAGGTTTGTACATCACACCATACAGATCGGTGATACCATCATCGGCCTTCACCTTGAAAGGCTGCGGGAATTTATACCCTGCTTCGAGGAGGCGACTGAGATCGGCCGTTTCGAGGTCCATGATCTTTCTGCCGGTGTTGTTGTAGAGTACGGAGCGGGGCACGGAGTTCACCCGTGAATAGTTGGTCACGAAGAATTGCTGATTATCGTTCAGGTTGATGGCATGGTCATAATCGCCTGGATTCAGGAGCTGCAACCCAGACCCATCGAGGTTCACCCGGTAAAGATGCAGGTAATAGGGATCTTCATTGGCTTCACGCCCGTTGGCCGTGAAATACAATGTGCGTGTTTTTTCTTCGATGCCGGCAATGTCCTCACAATGAAAAGCCCCGGAGGTGATGGCATTTTTCAGGTTCCCGTTCTCGTCATAGAGATAAAAATGCGCCCATCCGTCGCGCTCACTCCATTGTACGAGTTCCTTTCCGTCATTGACCAGTCCCACTCTTCTCACCTCCACATAGGTATTTTGTTTTTCCTGGATCAATACCTTGATGGCGGCCGTGGCCACATCCACCTGGCAAACATCGATGCGTTTCAGATCGCGGCTCGTACGGGTGAAATAGAATTTATTGTTATTGCCCAACCAGGTAGTTGCCCTGAATTCATCATCGCGGGTACGCTGGCGGAAGGGGGCCGTCCAGATGGAAAGATCCTGGTTCTTATAGAGGTCGGCCGCAATGAGCTTTTTTGTTTTGGCGGCAAAATCGAAGAGTAGGAATTCATCGACCGGCGCTTCTGCTTCACCGGGCATGTGGTATTTATAGGTTTCCAGTGTGGGCCGGGGGTCCGAGAGGCTATTGATCACCCACAGGTCTTTCACCTTGCGGCTGTCGGTGCGGATCATGGCGAAATGTTTCGAATCGGGCGACCAATAAATAAAAACCGGTTTGCGTTTCTTTTTATTTTTTTCGCGGTCCACATTGGTCTCATTGTAAGAATCGCCATACGCATAAAACTCTACTCCATCTGTGGTGAGTTGGTGCTCTACGATGGTGCTGTCATCCTCATTCTTCTGGGCCTTGCGGTAATTGGTGCTATCCATCCAGCAGAGATTGTAATTACGGGCAAAAATGATCACCTGCTGGTCGGGTGAGATGGAAGCCCATGTGGCGCGGGGTTTGGGCTTTTCGTATTCTTTCAGTTCTACCAGGTCACCATTGAGGAGGTTGTACTCGAAATAGAAAGTCTTTTTTTCTTTGGCAGGAGGTGTGTTCTTTTTGGTAGTGTCCTTTTTTTCGATCTCTTCCGTACTTTTCACTTCAAACTGGATCGTATTCTCATCCCTGATGAATTTCAGGTTTTCGATACCGAGATGCTGTGCATCGAAAGGATCTTTTACGAGCATGGTGATCTTCGAGGCGAGTTTCACATTATCGAACATCGGTTGTTTGGTCCCTTTAACCGGGTCAACGATATACCACTTCTTCCCTTCACTGGTCTCATACATATACCAGAAGCGTTCCGACTTTTTCAGCCAGTGAGGATCTACTGCTGTGCTGAAAACCATTTTATCGAGTTTCTTCGGGGAAAAGCGTGCGGCCATTTGATAATTGGCTTTGGTAGCGGCGGTCTGTGCAGTGATAGTCGTTGACAGGACAAGCAATGAAAGCATAAGCAGAAAGTACTTCATGGCGGGGTTTTTAGGCATTCAAAATAAAAAGATAAACAGAATGGATTCTTGCCGCTTATCCATTTTCCGTTGTGCAAAGGTTTGCGGAGAAATTAAGAAAGGAATGATCACCGGGTCGATCAATGCAGATAGCCCGCCATTTCGTACTGGTACTGGCGTGCTATTTCAGCGGCTTCGGCGGCAAAATCTTCTTTGTGCGATGCGTAAATGATAGCGCGGCTTGCATTCACCAATAGCCCTACGTCTTTGTTCATCGCTTTTTCCGAGATCTCCCGGAGGCTTCCGCCCTGGGCGCCTACGCCGGGCACGAGGTAGAAATGATCCGGAGTGAGTTTTCGGATGGAAGTGAACCAATCGGCCTGTGTAGCGCCGACTACATACATCAGGTTATCCGGCGTGCCCCACTGAGCGGCGGTTGTCAGCACTTTTTCATAGAGCAGCCCATTGCCGGCCTGCTGCAATTCAAAATCCTGCGCGCCAGGGTTGGAAGTGAGGCCAAGGAGGATGGTCCATTTATTTTCGTATTCGAGAAATGGTTTCACGCTATCGGCTCCCATATATGGTGCTACGGTGATCGCGTCGAAGTCCAACGTTTCGAAGAATGCTTTTGCGTATTGCGAGGAGGTATTGCCGATATCGCCACGTTTGGCATCTGCAATTTTGAAATGGGTAACGGGAATATGATCGACGGTTTTCTCCATGGCATCCCATCCCTGCAATCCCAATGATTCATAGAAGGCCGTGTTGATCTTATAGGCTACGCAATGATCTTTGGTAGCATCGATGATCTGCCGGTTGAATTCGAATACAGGATCGCGGTGCGATAAAAGATGTTTGGGAATTTTGGTGATATCGGTATCCAGTCCAACACAGAGATAGCTCTGTTTGCGGCGGATCTCATCTACCAGTTGCTGACGTGTCATGGGCGCGAAGATACAAGTTGTTGAATAATCTCTTCATGCAGCCTGTCATCATTCCACATTTCAGTGATATGTTCTCGCTGCATCACGGCCTGCATGATCTTTTCCTGGCGCTGTCCATGCTGCAAGGCAGTGGAATAGCGGACCTGCGGGCTGAAGGTGACCATTGAATAGGCGGGGACCCACCGATCGGGATATTTTTCGTGCAGGCGGGCTTCTATTTTCTTTTGCAGCAGGAAGGAAGGATCTGCTACGCGATCGCGCATTTCCGTGAAATTATTCACGGCTAGATCGGCAATGGCATCGGCATCGGGCTTGCGCGTATGCTGGAATTCCCGGAGGATGGCCTGCCAGTCGTCCCCATGGATGCCGGCCAGTTCATCCAGGATACGGCAATCCTCGAACCCGCAATTCATTCCCTGCCCGAAGAAAGGCACGATGGCATGGGCCGCATCACCGATCAATGCGAAGCGGTCGCTTCTGACCCAGGGAAAACATTTTACGGTGACGAGCGATGAGGTCGGATTGTGAAAGAACTCGTGTATATAATCGGGCATCAGCGGCACAGCGTCGGGAAATGTTCTTTCGAAAAATGACCGCACTTTCTCTTCCGTATCCAGTTTAGAGAAAGAGAGGTCCCCTTCGAACGGGAAGAACAAGGTACAGGTAAATGACTTGTCGAGATTGGGCAATGCGATCAGCATGAATTCTTTCCGGGGCCAGATATGGAGGGCGTTCACGTGCATGGCGAAATCGCCCGACGCTGTTGGCGGGATCGTGAGCTCTTTATACCCGCAGTCGATGTAGAATTGGTGGTAGTCGAACCGGTCACCATGCAACTGGTGTTGAAGGCGTGCAGCGGAGAATGCGCCATCGGCCCCGAAGATAATGTCTGATCGTACCGACTGCTCACCGGCTTCCGTTTCGAAGTAAACAGTATTGGTGGGCCAGTCGATCTGCGAGCATTTATGATTGAAATAAATTTCGATGCCATGTTCTTCGGCGAGATCCATCAGCTTTTTGTTCAGCGTACCTCTCGATACGGAATTGATATATTGGCCTTCCCTGCCATAGGGCTGAAATGCAGTGGCGCCATCGGGTTGATGCAGGTAGCGGCCGTGCATGGGAATAGAGATATCGCGGATGGCATCGGCCAGTCCAACCTTTTCCAATGCCAGCAATCCCCTGTCGCTCAGCGCCAGGTTGATGGAACGGCCTGCTGCGATGGTGGTGGAACGCATATCGGGACGGCGTTCATAGAGTTTCACTTTATGTCCGCGTTTGGCAAGATAGATCGACAACAACGACCCTACAAGGCCAGCGCCGATAATGGTGATTTGCTTTTGTTGCATGGTTTATTTTTTATTGCCCAGCACTTCTTCAATGATCTTTCCGAATTGCCATACATCCTCGAACCTGTTATACAATGGAACAGGCGCGATGCGGATCACATTGGGCTCGCGCCAGTCGGCAATCACACCGGCCTTCATCAATGCATTGAATACTTCCTTCCCTTTTTCCAGCATCAGCAATGATACCTGGCAACCGCGTTCCGCTTCTTTGCCGGGCGTGATCACTTCAACAACCTTACGGGATAAGTGTCGATTGATCTCGTTCAACACAAAATGAAGGTACCCCGACATTTTTTTTGATTTGGCTACCAGGTCCTGCATACCGGCCTCATCGAATATATCGAGGGAGGCTTTATGCGCAGCCATCAGCAATATAGGCGCATTGCTCAATTGCCACCCTTCTGCCGTGGGGATGGGGTCGAATCCTTTATCCATGAGGAACCTTAATTCTTTCCTGTGCCCCCACCATCCTGCAAATCGTGGTAAGGAGCGGTTGGTGATATGGCGTTCGTGAATGAAGACACCGGATACACCACCCGGGCCTGAATTGAGGTATTTATAGCTGCACCAGCTTGCAAAATCCACCTCCCAGTTGTGAAGCTCCAGCGCGATATTTCCCGTAGCATGGGCCAGGTCGAAACCTGCGTAGATACCGGCTGCATGGGCGGCGGCGGTGATACCCGCGATATCGAATACCTGGCCACTGTAATAATTCACCCCACCGAAAAGCACCAATGCCAGTGAATCTTTGTGTTGTTCTATTTGTTGCAGGATGTCTTCCGTCCGAATGATATTTTCTCCTTCCCGCGGCGCGACCTCTATGATCGCATCTTCCGGCCGGTATCCATGAAACCTTACCTGTGATTCCAATGCATATTGATCGGACGGGAATGCTTTGGCTTCACAGAGGATCTTATATCGATCTTTAGTTGGTTGATAGAATGTGGCCATCAGCAGGTGGAGGTTCACGGTGAGCTGGTTCATCACCACCACTTCTTCAGGCAATGCCCCTACAATTTTTGAAAGCTGTTGAGGAAAGATCTCATGGTAAGAGACCCAGGGGTTCTTTGCGTGGAAATGCCCTTCCCCGCCGTATCTGGCCCAATCGTCCAGTTCCTGTTGGATATATTGTGCAGTTGTTTTGGGTTGAAGGCCGAGGGAGTTGCCATTAAAATAGATCGATTCTTTTCCATCCACCAGGGGGATAAAGAAACGTTGGCGGAAATGTTTCAAGGGATCGATATTATCCTGTTGCCGGGCGAAGTCAAGGGTGTTTTGGTAGTTCATTATTTTCAAAGAGGTTGAAGAATGTTTGTCGTTGGTTGTTGGTCGTTAGGATTGAGGGCGCATCATTCTGTTTTATTAAGTACAGATTCGGGTTCAGTCTATGGTAGCGATTACTTTTAGTTCGATCGAAATGGGTGTAGGCAGGCTTTTTACTTCTACTGTGGTGCGACAGGCCTGCACATGGCTGAAATATTCACTGTAGATCTTGTTGTATGCCGGAAAATCTTTTTTCATGTTGGTGAGAAAGACGGTAACGTCGACCATTTTGTCCCAACTGCTGCCGCTGGCTTCCAGTACGGCTTTCACGTTGGCGAACACGGCATGGCATTCCGCTTCGAAATCATATTTCACGATATTGCCGTCGGCATCCAGCTCCAGTCCCGGGATGGAATTATCTTTCGGATTCCTGGGCCCGATACCTGAAAGGAAAAGCAGGTTCCCTACCCTTCTCGCATGAGGATATGCGCCTAATGGAGTGGCTGCTTTGGAGGTGGTAATTGGTTGGTTAGGCATGATTCTTTTTTGAATGGTGGGCCACGAAGACACGAAGGCACAAAGAAAATAAGGTACTTATTCCTGAGCCCTGATCAAGTGTGGCAATTATCGTTTATTTATTGGTTTCAATTATGTTTTTAGCAGCATGTCATTCATATCATCAAGGCACAAAGGTTCGATGAATTGGACCCTGATTGCGGTCATTCGTTCAACTATTAACAGCCCTAATACTTTCTTCCAAGACCTTACTTTTCCAAGATCTTACTCTTCCAATATCTTACTTTTCTAAAATCTTTCTCTTACAATCCTTTCCTTTATGCCTTTATCTGTCCGAACCTGTATCGATTGCCATTCTCTCAAGCAAATAACACTATTTTTCATTATCATCGCTAAGCACCAATCATTTCAATCATCTCCGCTTCCCAATCCTTATCCCCTTTCCCTTCGTGCCTTTATCTGTCCGAACCTGTATCGATTGCCATTCTCTCAAGCAACAACACTATTTTTTATTATCATCGCTAAGCACCAATCATTTCAATCATCTCTGCTTCCCAATCCTTATCCCCTTTCCCTTCGTGCCTTTGTGCCTTCGTGGTAAAAAAAATATCAAACCCTGAATCTCTGAATACCATATTTAATGAGGTCAACATTGAAATTGATCAGAAACCCAAGCCTTAATTTGGTCAGTCGCAGATAACTGATCAATTGTGATGACCATACCGGGCTCAGTTCATGTCTTGCTTTAAGTTCACAGATCACTAATTCATCTACCAAAACATCTAATCGCAGGCCTTCATCTATTATCAACCCATCATACACAATAGGTACATTTACCTGTTTGCGAAAAGGGATGCCTTTCTTGGAAAGCTCATGGCAAAAACAGCGTTCATACACTTTTTCTAATAATCCTGGTCCCAGTTGTTTGTGGACCTTAAAGGCGCAATCAACTATTTCTTTTGCCAGAAATTCTTCTTTCTCAGTTTGTTTCATAAAACAAATTTTAAGAAGTTTCCAGCCTTTTTCTTTTTTACCACGAAGGGTTGTGGGCCACGAAGGCACGAAGACACGAAGGAAAAGTAAAGAAGAATATAGTCTGCTTCATACGGCGTCCCTTAGTGCCTTTATTTGTCCGAACCTGTATCGATTACCATTTTCTCAAGCAAACAACACTATTTTTTATTACCATCGACAAGCACTAATCAATTTAGTCATCTCAGCTTCCCAATCCTTATCCCCTTTCCCTTCGTGCCTTTGTGCCTTCGTGGTAAAAAAAATTATAACTCTACACAAATATTCTTCGCCTCCGTAAAGAACCTCAATGCCTCCCAACCTCCTTCCCTGCCAACGCCACTGTTCTTCATACCGCCAAAGGGTGTACGAAGATCACGGAGCAACCAGCAGTTGACCCAGATGATGCCGGATTGAACGGCAGCTCCAATGCGGTGGGCGCGACTGATATCCTGCGTCCAGATGGAGGCAGCCAGCCCGTATTGTGTGGCATTCGCCAGTTGCAGGGCTTCTTCTTCTGTCTGGAATGATTGCAGCGTTACGACAGGCCCGAATATCTCTTCCTGGTTGGTCATACTATCAGGGCCCGGACCTTCGATCACGGTCGGCTCGATGAACCACCCGTTGGCGCAACGGCCGGGGAGTTGCACTACATTACCTCCGCAGAGGATGATGCCTCCCTCCTGTTTGGCAGTGGCGATGCATCGCATCACTTTATCGAAATGCATTTTGCTGACGATAGCGCCCTGGCGGGAATGTTCATCCAGCGGATCTCCCACCGTCAACTGGCGGGTCCGTTCTACAAATTCTTTCTTGAATCGTTCATAAATGGATGCTTCCACCAGGATGCGACTACCGCAAAGACAGATCTGCCCCTGGTTCGAGAAGGAAGATTGAATGGAAGTGCGCATCATCTTCTCCCAGTTACAATCGGCAAAAATGATATTGGGGTTCTTGCCGCCCAGTTCCAGTGATAATTTTTTGAAGACGGGCGCAGCCACCGAAGCAATGCGCGCCCCGGCCCTCGTACTACCGGTGAACGAGATCGCTTTGACGGCCGGATGCTGAATAATGGCTTCACCAGCGCTGGGCCCTGTGCCATGCAGGATATTCAACACACCGTCCGGAAGGCCGGCTTCCCTCACGATATGGGCAAGCAGGTAGGCTGTTACCGGCGTAATCTCCGATGGTTTGGCTATCACACAATTGCCTGCCGCCAATGCAGGCGCAATTTTCCAGGTGAACAAATAAAGCGGAAGGTTCCAGGGAGAAATGCAACCCACTACTCCAATGGGTTGACGAAGGGTATAATTGATGGCCTTGTCTTCCATCTGATGGCTCTCTGTAGCGAAATGCATGATGCCTGTTGCGAAGAAACGGAAATTGGCGGATGCCCTGGGTATGTCCACCCGCCTGCTCAACCAAAGCGGTTTGCCATTATCGTTCGTTTCGGCCAATACCAACGCCTCCAGGTTCTCATCGATCAAAGTAGCGATCCGGTTCAGGACCGTGAACCTTTTTTCCAGTGGCGTCACAGACCAGGCAGGAAAGGCTTGCTGGGCGGCTTGTACAGCGGCTTCCACATCCTGTGCGTCGCTCTCGGGAATTTTCCCGGATACCTCACCGGTAGCAGGATTATAATTGTCGATATATTTCCCTCCGCGGGGTGCGAGCAGTTCACCGCCGATAAAATTTTCGAGGTGATAAGGAACTTCGAGATTCATGATCTGAGCATTGTTAGATTGATCCTGTTCTTCCTCCATCAACAGGAATACTTACACCATTTACATAAGAGGCTGCCGGTGATGCCAGGAATGCAGCTACGGCAGCTATTTCAGAAGCCTGGCCAAAACGTTTCATGGGCACTTCGGCCGTCATTTCCTCCTCGACCTGGTCAGCCGGTAATTTCTTATTCGTAGAGATATTTTGTACAAGTCCTTCCAGTCGCGCAGTGGTCGTAAATCCCGGCAACACATTATTGACGGTGATATTGAATTGTCCCAACTCCAGGCTCATCGTTTTGGCCCAGGAAGCCATGGCCCCACGGATGGTATTCGACACGCCCAGGTTCTTCAGCGGGATCTTCACCGAAGTGGAAATGATATTGATGATCCTTCCGAACTGAGCGGCTTTCATAGAAGGCACTACTGCCTGCGTGAGAAGATGGCTACAGACCAGGTGCTGGTTGAAAGTGTTCAGGAAAGAGCCTTCCGTGGCCTGGATGATGGGCCCCGGAGGAGGGCCGCCGGTATTGTTGATAAGGATATGTACGGGTGTATGCTCTACATGTTTCCTGATCACGGCAGCCACTTCATGGGGATTGCTGAAATCGGCCACAAGATAATTGTGTTGTTGGCGAAGAGCGATATCGAGCTTGTGCATAGCGGTTTTCAGCGCCTCCTCATTTCTCGATAGGAGTGTGCAGTTGGCGCCCAGCAATGCCAGTTCTTCGGCGATGGCCAGCCCGATACCCTGTGTGCTTCCACACACAACGGCATTCCTTCCTTCCAGCGATAGATTCATGACAAGCATTTTTTATAGCGCTTCAAATCTAGTAAGATTAATCCGATTATGTCGAAAATACTACCTTTGAGAAGAAGCGAGGTATGAAGCATGAGGTCTGAAGTCGGAAGTCAGAAACTTCTGCAACAGATCAACTCCACAGGGACCTCATACCTCCGGCTTCAGACCTCATACCTCATGTTTAAAAACGTTGCTTTATGCCAATTGCTGCTCCTTTCAATCTGAAAAAATGGGTCGATGAACATCGCGATCTGCTCAAGCCACCGGTAGGTAATCAATGCGTTTATAAGGATGCCGAAAATTTCATTGTAATGGTCGTCGGCGGGCCCAATGCACGCAAAGATTATCACTACAATGAAAGCGAAGAACTGTATTATCAACTGGAAGGGAATATCGTATTGAAGATCATCGACAATGGCACTCCACGCAGCATCCCCATCGATGAAGGTGATATGTTCCTGCTGCCGCCAATGACGCCGCATTCCCCGCAAAGGCCGGCCAATACGGTTGGACTGGTCATCGAAAAGGTCCGGGAGGATGAAGAGAACGAGAAAGATGCTTTCATGTGGTTCTGTGAGAACTGCGGCAATAAGCTCTTCGAAGAATTCGTATTCGTAAAAGATATCGTAAAACAACTGCCGCCGATCATGGATAAATTCTATTCGTCGGCCGATCTTAGGACTTGCAAAAAGTGCGGCACTGTGATGGAGCCGCCTGTCAGGAAATAAAAACCCCTGTTTCCTATCATTTCATGAAAATCGACATCCACACCCATATCATGCCCGATAAGATGCCCAACTGGGTACAGAAATTCGGGTACGGAGATTTCATTCATCTCGAACACAGGAATTGCCAGGCCTGCATGATGAAGGGCGACAAGCTCTTTCGTGTAGTAGAAGAAAATTGTTTCGATGCAGGCACCCGCATCCGGGAGATGGATGCTACAGGGGTAGGCATGCAGGTGCTCTCCACTATTCCCGTTCTTTTCAACTATTGGGCAAAGCCGGTGGACGGCTATGAAACGTCCCGCTTCTTCAATGATCATATCGCGGAAACAGTACATCGATACCCCGAACGTTTTATCGGTATCGGCACGGTACCGTTGCAAGACCCGGAACTGGCCATCAAAGAAATGGAAAGATGTGTGACCGGATTGAAATTGCCCGGACTGGAGATCGGCAGTAATGTGAACGGGAAAAATCTTTCCGATCCTTCTTTTTTACCTTTCTTCGAAGCGGCCGAGCGCTTGGGCTGCGCCCTCTTTGTGCATCCCTGGGAGATGATGGGGGAAGATCAGATGCAGCGCTACTGGCTTCCCTGGCTGGTAGGTATGCCTGCCGAGACCAGCAGGGCCATCTGCTCCATGATCTTCTGCGGCGTACTGGAAAAATTTCCGCAACTGCGCGTTGCTTTTGCACATGGCGGTGGTTCCTTTCCTTTTACCATCGGTCGCATCGAACACGGCTTCGAAGTACGGCCTGATCTCGTAGCGATCGATAATGCCATCAATCCAAGGGATTATATCGGTAAATTCTGGGTCGATAGCCTCGTGCATGATCCGGCGGCCTTCCAGTTCCTGCTGAATACAATGGGAAGCAGGCGCATCTGCCTGGGGAGCGATTACCCATTTCCGTTAGGCGAGCATCATCCGGGAAAACTGATCGAAGATCTTCATCTCGATGCTGCGGTTACTGAACAATTACTGCACAAAAATGCCTGGTCGTGGTTAGGCCGGTAAAAATAGGATGACTGCTCCAATGTTACAAGAATGGAGCAATTCAGGAGGACTGCCTGGGTTTAAATAATTGTGAACTCCGTTGTTTCATTTCACCCGCGATCCGCTGCGCATCCTCCGTTCCGTTTTCCAGTTTACCAATAATGGCGTGATAGCTCCCTTCATCACGGTTCTGGCTAAGCTTGAAAACATTGTTCAGCTCCGTTACTTCTATTTCAAATCCCACGATGGCCTTTACCAGTCTTTGTACGTATTCATCAGGGAGCTGATCGAAAGAAGCCGGTGAATGAGGGTTTGCTTCGAACAACGTAGTGGTCTCCTGCAGGATCTGCAGCAAAGCTGTTTCCTCCAGAAAGCGCAACCGTCCTCTTGCCTGCACCGTAATATAATTCCACGTTGAACCCTGTTTCGGATTGGTGTACCAACTGGCGCTTACATAAGTATGTGGGCCTGTAAAAAGCACCAGTACTTTCGGGTTCCACAGGAATGCCTTATGGTGATCGGTCTGCCTCATGATATGGCCGCGAAAGAAAAATTTCTCTGCTTCTTCCCTGATCAGTATAGGTACCTGTGTAGCTACGGGATTGCCATCTGCATCGGAGCCTGTGAGCACGGCAAAGGGATGTTGTCGCATGAATGCGGCCACTACCTGTGGATCTTTTTCGATGTATTGGGGTAAACTGTACATGCACTGAGGATATTCATCAATCGATCACTTCCACTACCCGCGTGGCGGCCAGGTTCGCATTTCGCATGGCGATGCTGCGGATGGCGTTGGCGGCAAATTCTTCGAAGGCTTGTTTGGTGATGAGGTCATCACCGACCATGATGGGAATGCCGGTATCGCCGCCTTCGCGGATGCTCTGTACCAGGGGTATTTGTCCGAGGAAAGGTATCTCGTATTCTTCCGCCAGCTTCATACCACCTTCCTTTCCGAAAATATAATATTTATTATTGGGCAATTCTGCCGGAACGAAATAGCTCATATTTTCCACCAGCCCGATGATAGGTACTTTGATCTGTGCCTGTCCGAACATGGCAATCGCTTTCTTCGCATCGGCCAGGGCCACTTCCTGTGGAGTGGTGACCACCACGATACCAGTCACCGGCACTGTTTGCAGCAGGGTGAGATGAATATCACCGGTTCCGGGCGGCATGTCCACCACCAGGTAATCGAGCTCATCCCAGAAAACATCCGTGGCGAACTGGCGGATAGCGCTGCTGGCCATCGGGCCCCTCCACACTACTGCATTCTTTTCATCCACGAGCAGGCCGATACTCATCAGTTTGATGCCGAAGCGCTCGAGGGGAACGATCATTCCTTTTTCTCCACCCATATTTTTCATCATGGGCCTTTCTCCACGAACGCCGAACATGATGGGAACACTTGGACCATAAATATCGGCGTCCATCAGTCCAACCCTGGCCCCTTCCTGCGCAAAAGCCAGCGCCAGGTTGGCAGCTATGGTGCTTTTCCCCACACCTCCTTTTCCACTGACGACGGCAATAATATTTTTGACTTTAGGCAGCACGGATCGTGGGTCTTTCCGGTTGCTGCTGGTATTGGCGGTGAAATTGACCTGTACGGAAGCCTCCTTGTTCACCAGGAGCCGGACCGCATTGATGCAAGCCATCCGGATCATGTCTTTCATCGGACAGGCAGGTGTTGTAAGCACTACCGTGAAGGAAACGTTATTCCCGGTGATGACGATATCCTTCACCATATTGAGTGTCACAATGTCTTTTCCAAGATCAGGTTCCTGAACATTGCTCAATGCTTCTAAAACTTTCTCCGGGGTCATTCATCTAAGAGTTTTGTTAAAAGAATCGGTTTGCTGCAAAATTAACCATTAACATGGGTATTTTGTTGAATCTATTTTATTCATAGTCTGTATATTTGAATCGCATGAAAAGACATTTACTATTCCTGTTGGTGTTCAGCATAGTAACTCCTTTTGCCGCCAGTGCCCAATTCGAGAAATTGAAAGATTCGGTAGTTCAATTGTTCGGGATAGTAATGACGGCAGATAGCCTCAAAGCTATTCCTTCCGTAACTGTCAAGATCAAAGGGGTGAACCGCGGCACTTATACCAACGAACAGGGTGTTTTTTCCCTCGTAGTGATGAAAGGTGATGAGATCGAATTTTCTTCGATCGGTTACAAGCCCAAGCTGGCCCAGATCCCCCGTGACCTGGAGGGGAACCAGTTCAGCATGATCCAGTTGATGGTCACCGATGCCCAGTATCTTCCTGCAACCATTATCAAACCCCGGCCTACCCGTGAGCAATTCGAGCGCGACTTCGTGAATGTAAGCATCCCGGATGATGACCTTGAAATAGCCCGTAAGAATACCGATGAATCCAAGCGCAGGATCCTTGCCCGCACCATCCCTACCGATGGCAGGGAAAGTTCCAATATGATGTTGCGCAAGAATGCGCAGCGCTATTATTACTACGGACAAACACCACCCCAGAATATCTTCAATCCCTTTGCCTGGGCGGAATTCGTGCAGGCATGGAAGCGGGGAGATTTTAAAAATAAGAACTGAGGTCTGAACCATGATTTATTGGATTTGAAGGATTAAGAGGAAAGTTCGCCGATGTACTTATTTTTACAACAATATCGATCCAACCTGGAATCGATTCAATTAATTAACCATCTTTATACCGCAATGGGCTTTCGTCCTAATCCTTCAAATCCAATAAATCATGGTTCAGACAATTCAACAGGTAGCCGTTATCGGTGCAGGTACCATGGGTAATGGTATTGCACATGTTTTTGCACAAAGCGGGTTCGCCGTGAAACTGATCGACGTGAATGCCGCCCAACTCGAAAAGGCCGCACAGACCATCACAAAGAACTTCGACCGGCAGGTTGCCAAAGGAACGGTCACCGAAGAACAAAAAAATAAAGCCCTCTCCAATATCACCACGGAGACAGACCTGATCAAAGGTGTCAGAGATGCTGAACTGGTGGTGGAAGCAGCCACAGAAAATACAGACCTCAAGCTGAAAATATTCAAACAACTGGATGAAGTGGCTCCTGCCGGCGCCATTCTCGCTACCAATACTTCTTCCATCTCCATCACTAAGATCGCTGCAGCTACCAAAAGGGCCGGCAAAGTGATCGGTATGCACTTCATGAACCCGGTACCGGTCATGAAGCTGGTGGAGATCATCAATGGATATGCTACGGAAGCATCTGTTACGGAAACCATTGTTACCCTCAGCAAACAATTGGGCAAAGTGCCCTGCACCGTGAATGACTATCCGGGATTTATTGCCAACCGCATCCTGATGCCCATGATCAATGAGGCGATCTACAGTTTATATGAAGGGGTGGCAGGTGTGGAAGAGATCGACACCGTGATGAAACTCGGGATGGCCCATCCCATGGGGCCCTTGCAACTGGCTGATTTTATCGGTCTCGATGTTTGCCATTCCATCCTCAACGTACTGCATGAAGGATTCGGAAATCCGAAATATGCACCATGCCCCCTGCTCGTGAATATGGTCACAGCCGGATATCTCGGTGCAAAGAGCGGGGAAGGGTTTTATAAATATGAACCCGGTTCCAGGGATTTGAAAGTGAGTGAGCGGTTTAAGTAAATGTTTGTCGTTGGTGGTTGGTGGTTTGTCGTTCTAAAACCGTCAGCTTTTTTTGATATCGAGGTTCCGGATCTCGGCGAACCGGTATAATGCTTCCTGCTGCCTCGATTTTGGTATGCCGATCAGTATGCGGCAGAAAAGGTTCATCTCCTGCTCCAGCATGGTGCAGTTGAGTTGCTTCACGATCATCATCACTTCATTCATCTGGGTATAATCGAACTGCAGGCCATAGTTGACTTCGATCGGCCGCTGGATCACGGGGGTTACCTGCAATACCAGTGCTGCTGCGCTTTTATAGGCATTGATCAATCCCGGCACACCGAGCAGGGTGCCGCCGAAATAACGTACTACCACGATCAGCACGTCGGTAAGTTCCTTACTATCGATCTGGCCCAGGATAGGCTTGCCGGCGGTTCCGGAGGGTTCGCCATCATCACTCACCCTGAATACATTCTTATCGGTACCGATGCGGTAGGCAAAACAATGATGGGTAGCTTTGGGATGTTCCTTTTTGATCTCTTCCAGTTTCTTCTTGAAAGTATCGATACTATCTACCGGTATAGCGTATGCGATAAATTTACTACCCCGGTCTTTGTATTCGGCTGTTCCTGTCTTCTCGATGGTATTATAGTATTCCAGCTCGGCTTGCATCAGTGTTTTATTTTTTGAAAGGTCTGGACCCTGTCTGTCATGATTGTAGTGGTTTCGGTCACCGCGGCTTCCTTCAATACCGGCGCCGGCAAGCCGGCGCCAATGACCAACTGATCATTGGTGATGGTCCTGGCTTCGTCCCAGTACCCGCTGTCGATAAAGGATTGCAGCAGTTGTGCTCCTCCTTCTACCAGCACACTCTGAATTTTCAACTGGTACAGTGCATGTACTATTTGCGGCACCAGTTCCGTATCCGTGGTCACCTGGTAATAGAGCAGGTTCTCCTCTTCCCGGTGTTGAAGGGTATTGAAGACGATGGTCTTCACCTGCCTGTTGAAGACCTGTAGTGAGGATGGCAGCCTGAGCTGCATATCCACGACCAGCCGTATGGGATCAGGCCCGTTCCAGTGGCGATCTGTGAGCTGCGGATCATCGAAAAGCGCTGTGTTGGTGCCTATAAGGATGGATGCTTCTTCTGCGCGCCAGCGGTGAACGAGGCGATTGGTGATGGGTCCGCTGATCAATAACCGGGAACGGTCGTCGCCTGCTATCTTTCCATCGGCCGTTTGGGCCCATTTCAAAATGATGTATGGGCGATGGGCGGTATGAAATGTAAAGAACCTTTTATTGAGGTCCAGTGCTTCTTTTTGGAGGATGCCTACTTCCACATTCACGCCTGCTGCTTTCAATTTCCCGATCCCCTTTCCATCCACTTCTTTGAAAGGGTCAGGACAGCCGATCACTACATGCGGCACCTGGTGGTGGATGATCAGATCAGCGCAGGGCGGCGTTTTACCGTAATGTGCACAGGGTTCTAGGGAGACATACATGGTAGACTGGCTGACCAGGCGCCTGTCCTCTTCTTTCACAGACCTGATACAATGCACCTCTGCATGTGGTCCGCCAAATTGCTGATGGTACCCTTCTCCGATGATACGCCCTTCATGCACCAGCACAGCGCCCACCATGGGATTTGGCGCTACATGGCCTGCGCCCAGCAGGGCCAGCTCAAAACAGCGGTGCATATAGGTTTCGTGGACCGTCAAAGTGTGAAATTATTGCCGGCAGGGGTTTTGCGGCCCTTCCGGCCGCTGCAAATATAGCGGATTCTCCCTCCACGCTTACTATTCGCTACATTTGCGACCTATGACCATCCATGAAGCACAGCAGCAGTTGATCGCCCGCTTACAGCGAGTGTATGAAGGCCGCGAAGCCGCTACCATGGCAGATTGGGTGCTGGAGCATCTTACCGGTTGGAAAAAGATCGACCGGCTTGTGCGTAAACATGAAGCCCTTTCTCCGCAGCAGTTGGAAAAATTTTCAGCATTCATAGAAGACCTGGTGCGCCACAGACCTGTTCAATATGTGTTGGAAGAAGCCTGGTTCTATGGATTGCCTTTTTATGTCAATGAAGCGGTGCTGATCCCGAGACCGGAAACGGAAGAGCTGGTGGAATGGATATTGAAAGACGTGGCGGCCAGGAACCCGGCCCCACCTATGCAGGAACTTCGCATACTCGATATCGGTACAGGTAGCGGGTGTATACCGGTAGCATTAAAGAAGAACCTGCCCGAAGCCATCATCGATGCCTGCGATATCAGTGAAGCCGCCCTGGCCGTGGCCAGGCGCAATGCACAGACCTTAGAGGCATCTGTCAATTTCATTCAACTCGATATACTCGATGCAGCCAGTTGGGACAGGCTGCCAGCACTGGATATTATCGTCAGCAATCCCCCTTATATCCCTTTTCATAACAAGGCTTCCATGCAGCCAAATGTGCTGGAATATGAGCCTCATCTTGCCCTCTTCGTGAGCAATGAAGATCCATTGCAGTTTTACAGGGTGATCGCTGAACTGGCGCGGCAAAAATTATTACCGGGCGGAACCGTTTATGTGGAGATCCATGAAGACCTGGGAGCCGCTACCAGTGAATGTTTCATCGAAAGGGGATTTTCGAAGGTGCATGTCAGGAAAGACCTTCAGGGGAAGGACAGGATGGTACGCAGCACGAAAGAGTGATCATTTTATTTAACGTTGGCCACCACCTTCGCCCCCGCCATCTTGGATACACGCATGATGCGGAATACTTCGCCATAATAGGCGATGGTATCGGCATTGATCACAACCACCGGTGTGTCCAAAGCATTTTTATGCTTGCTGATCTCTGCCTTCAGGAGCGTATCGATCAAAGCGGCATCCACTTGTTTGGTGCCTATGAAAAAATGCTGGTCCTTATTGATGGATACAGTGATATGCTGTTTGGCCTTGGTGTCTTTTACTCCTTTGGGGTTATTGACCTTGATGATATTGGGATTGGCAATAGTAGAAACGATCAGGAAGAAGAATAGCAGGATGAACAGGATATCGTTGAGGGCTCCTGCGTGTAACTCTGACTGTGATCTCAATCTTCTTTTTAAATCCATAATACTATCAATAAAATTTTACCTGGTCGGTTCCTGTAGAATATCGATGAACTCGGCGCTGGCGGCTTCCATCCTGTTCACGGTCTTGTCGATCTGCGCATTCAGGAAATTATAGCCAACATAACCCAACAGACCGATGATGAGGCCCGATGCAGAGGTGATCATTTTGGTATAGATCCCACCTGCGATCTGTGCAGGCGTAAAATCGCCCGAAGCATTGATGTTGTAGAACAGTTGCAGCATCCCGAAGATGGTCCCGAGGAATCCGAACATGGGAGCAATTCCATACACCAACGAGAGCACAGACAGGTTACGCTCCATCTTGTAGATCTCCAGTTTACCGACATTCTCCATGCTTTTCTCGATGGCATCGATCGGTTTGCCGATGCGCTGCAATCCTTTATCGATCATGCGGGCTACCGGGTTCGGCGTATTCTTGGCCAGGGAGCGTGCAGCCGATACATTTCCACTGAATACATTGTCGCGGATGATATTCATGAAATTGGGATCGATCTTACTGGCTTTGCGGATAGCGATGAGCCGCTCGAAAAAGAAAAATACCGCCAGCACCAGCAGGAGCGCCAGGGGTATCATGAGCGGGCCGCCATGGCCCAGCATTTCCATCACATTCATGGAAGGTGTTGTGGCAGTGGCCGTTTGAAGGGCTTTCACGGAATCAACAGCAGCATGCACGGGACTACCAACCTGAAGGAAAAACCAATTCATCCAATATTATTTTTAATGTGTAAATGTAAACAAATGTGTGCCTAAAACGATCCTTCCGGATTTTTATTTCTTAAAAGTTTGTTATGAAAATGAGGTAAGAGGTCTGAAGTCGGAGGTCTGAGGGGCCTTTGACGGCTGAAATGATATTGAAAATTATTCAGACCTCGGACCTCCGACTTCAGACTTCATTTTCAACATGCCCATGATCTGACCCATCGTTTTTTGCATGCCCTCACTGCTGCCGTCGAGGAAAATGACATTGCCTTTTCCTACTTCAGCAAAATTCTTGATGGCTTCAGTCCACATGCTGAATAAGATCACATTAGTATCGAGATTGGCCTGCTTCATTTGTTCGGCTGCCTGGCTCATGCCTTTGGCCACTTCTTCGCGGAACAGTGCTACGCCCTGGCCCCGCAATTGTGCTGCCTGCCGCTCTGCTTCTGCAGCGATCTTGATCGCGTTACCTTCTGCTTCGGCCGCTTTTGTTTTGGTGATCAGCAATGCCTGTCCTTCATTTTCTGCTGCTGCCTTGAGGTTGTTGCTGGCCACCACTTTGCTCATCGAATCCATGATGGCTTTGTCGAACGTGATATCGTTGATCTGCAGATCGAGCAGGTGGTACCCCCAATCTTCGAGCAGGTGATCGATCTGCCCTTTCACATATTCCACGATCTCCTTGCGAAGGCCCAGGATCTCCGCCTGGCGCTTGGTGGCCACGAAAGAACGGATGGTGCCTTCGATGGTGCGTGTGAGCGCCTGCATCAGATCACGCTCACTCAAAAATTTAAATGCCACTTTCTTGATCGTTTCCTCTTCAGAGTTCTGTACGGCATACAACAACATGCTCTTGAAATACACATTGGCCTGATCGGCCGTTACTGCCTGGAATTCCATTTCCACGGAACGGTTCTGGATACTGACCCTTTTATTGATCTGTTCCAGGAAAGGGATCAGGAGGTTGAGGCCGGGACGAATGACGCGCTGGTATCTGCCGAACATCGTCACAACCCCGATATATCCCTGGTTGATGGTCTTGAATCCTGCGAACAATACCAGGATGATCACGATGACATACCAGTAGGAAGTAAGGAATTGCATAAAGGAAATTTTTGTTGAAAATACAGGAAATAAGGGAAAGTTGGCAGTTGGCAATTTCCAGTTAGCAGTTGAGGGCCCGGTATATCTAAATGCCGGAATAATTATAAGGTGTTGCCCAACTGCCAATTGCCAACTACAAACTGCTCACTATCCCCAGCAAACTGCCAACTTTTTAAGTAAATTCACGCACTATGGAACAACATTTCGAGCTAATCATTGTGGGTGGCGGCCCCATCGGACTGGCCTGCGCGCTGGCTGCCCAAAAAGCGGGACTTGAGTATTGCATTCTCGAAAAAGGATGCCTGGTGAACTCACTGTTCAATTATCCCAGCAATATGACCTTTTTCTCTACCTCCGAAAAGATAGAGATCGGCGGTATCCCCTTCGTATCCAACAATATCAAGCCCACGAGGCCTGAAGCACTGGAGTATTACCGCCGGGTAGCCACTTCCAATAAAGTGAATATCCACCTGCAGGAAAAAGTAACGGCGATCGACCGTACAGGCGATCACTATTCCGTTACAACTGCCAAATCCGTTTATACCACTAACAATATCATCATTGCAACCGGTTTCTATGATATTCCCGTGAAACTGGATATTCCGGGAGAAGACCTTCCCAAGCTCACCCATTATTACAAAGAGCCGCATTTCTATGCCATGCAGCGAGTACTGGTGGTAGGCGCCAATAATTCCGCTGTGGACGCTGCGCTGGAAACCTGGCGCAAAGGGGCTGAAGTGACCATGGTGGTCCGCGAAAGCGAGATCGGCCACCGGGTAAAGTATTGGGTAAGGCCCGATATAGAGAACCGGATCAAGGAAGGAAGCATCAAAGCCTATTTTCTTTCACACCTGAGGGTAGTGCGGGAAAAAGAAGTGGATATCGAAACACCTGAAGGGCCCCTCACCATTCCCAATGATTATGTGATCGCCATGACAGGCTACCAGCCTGATTTCAAGTTTTTACAAAACATCGGGATCAGGCTGTCGGACGACGAATTACGGCAACCCGTATACGATCCTTTGACCATGGAGACCAATATGCCCGGCATCTACCTGGCCGGCGTAATATGTGGAGGTATGAACACCCATGTCTGGTTCATCGAAAATTCAAGGGTGCATGCCGATCAGATCATCGATGCCATCCTGCAGAAAAAGGGAGTGGCCTCATGATCTTTTTTTCCGCTTTATGAAGTTTACATACACCGACAGGGCAGCCGCCAGTGCAAATGAGACTGCCGTTACAACATTCACCAGTCCGGCATCGACCGACCGGCCGCTGATCTTATCGGCATAATATTTAATGAATGAGTCGGGGAGATTGGTCTCACCCAATTGTTCCTTCACCCGCCATTGCCAGTCGGTGACCGGGCAATAGCCCATTCCGAACCAGATGCCCAGCAGGAACCAGGAAGCAGCCGTGATGAGCACTCCCACGAAATGCGCTTTGCGGGTGGCAGGCCATATCCATCCAAAGAGGTTGAAACCTACAATGGCGAAGTGAACAATGGTGAGCAGGATATCGAGGAATGTCAGCATATAGTATAGTTTGCAGTTGGCAATTTTCAGTTGGCAGTTAAAAAACCCTGAATTTCGTGTGATTACTATTCACGTATGGTGTTGCCCAACTGCCAATTGCCAATTGCCAACTGAAAATTGCCAACTGCCAACTGTTCACCCTTCCGCCTTCTCTTCCCATATCGCGGCCAGGTGCACGATCGTTTCTACACTTTTCTGCATATCCTGCACGCTTACATATTCATGCTTGCCATGAAAGGCCATTTCACCGGTGAATAGATTGGGACAGGGTAATCCCATGAATGATAAACGCGATCCGTCCGTGCCGCCTCTTGCGCTCATGTCGATCACGCTCATCCCTGCCCGTTGGATCGCCTCCCGTGCATAGGCTGAGACCTGTGGGTACTGGTCCAGCACTTCCTTCATATTACGGTATTGCCCTTTCACCACGAATTCAGCTTTGGCGCCGGGAAATCTATTCAGCGCATCTTCCATTTTATCGCGCAGATAATTTTCATAGGCGGCCAGCCTGGCGGTCACGAAATCCCGGATGATGAACTGGACCGTTACTTTCTCGGCAATGCCTTCTACATGCACGGGATGTACGAATCCGTACCGGTCTTCGGTGGTTTCGGGTGAAAGCTCATCTTTGGGGAGTGAATCGATGAAGGCCGATGCCACTTTGATCGCGTTCACCAGTTTATCTTTCGCATAACCGGGATGAGCGCTCACACCATGGAAAGTGATCGTGACGCCATCGGCTGAAAAGGTTTCATCTTCATATACGCCCCTTTCACCTGCATCCAATGTATAACCGAAATCGGCGCCGAGCTTTTGAAGGTCTATATTGTCTACCCCCCGACCGATCTCTTCATCGGTAGTGAACAGTATCCTGATGGCGCCATGCTTCAGTTCAGGATGAGTGATGAGGTAATGGGCCATGTCCATGATCACGGCGATGCCTGCCTTATCATCAGCGCCCAGCAACGTGGCGCCGGAGGCGGTGATGATATCCTCCCCGATCTTTTTCCGGAGATAGGGATGGTCTGCCGGCGAGATCACCTGTTCAGGATCGTCCGGCAATATGATATCTGTGCCGTCGTAGTTGGTATGAACGATGGGTTTTACGCCGGAGCCGCTGCAATCCGGGGCAGTGTCTATATGGGAGCAGAAACAGATCACCGGTACTTTTTTGGAGGTATTGGCAGGGATCGTAGCATACACATACCCGTATTGGTCCATGGTAGCTTCGGCAATGCCCATGGTATGGAGTTCCTGCACCAACAGGCGGCTCAGTGTTTTTTGTTTTTCAGTGGAAGGGGATGTTTTTGATTGGGGGTCGCTCTGGGTATCTATCTGCACATATCTTAAAAATTTTTCCTGTACGGTGAAGCTATAGTTATCGAACATGTAATTGTATTTTTGGCAAGATAACAATTAGCATCTGATTCATGACTACTACCATTTCGAGGGTCAAGGGCCCTGTAATCCGGCAAGGCTGGCTGCGCGCGCTGGTCTTTTTCCTGGCCTATATCGGCTGTATCTTTCTCGGCAGCTTACTGGCCGGAATGGTGATCGGCGTTTCCGCGGCCACCCAGCCGGGCACCCAACAACCCTCCCTGTACTCCCGCATGGTGACCGGGATGGTGCTGATTAATGCCCTGCTGCCGATCGGGCTGGTCATTCTTTTCCGGCTGCTGATCGACAGGCGCTCGCTCATGAGCCTGGGGTTCGACTGGCGTGGCCGGGAAGCCGCTACCGGCCTGCTGTTGGGGCCGGCACTGCTGGGGATCGGCAGCCTTGTTCTTTATTGGACGGGGAATCTACGCTGGACGGATGCCGTGTTTAACGGGCCCGATCTTTTTATCGGGGTTGGACTAATGTTCATTGCTGCCGTAGGGGAAGAGGTCGTATTCCGTGGATACCTGTTCAACAACCTGATGGGATCTTACAAGCCCATGGTGGCATTGGGCATCAGCGCCCTGCTCTTTTCATTGATGCATACCGGCAATACCGGCATCAATGCAGTTGCTGTTATCAACCTGGTATTGGGAGGATTGCTGTTAGGCATCAATTACCTCTACACGAAAAATCTCTGGTTCTCCATTTTCCTGCATTTCAGTTGGAATTTCTTCCAGGGCCCTATCCTGGGTTACCAGGTAAGCGGACTAGGCTTGCAAAGCCTGCTGCAAATGGAATTGCATGGGCCTGCATTGCTCACCGGCGACCACTTCGGTTTTGAAGGATCGATCATCGATACGACGGTCTCCCTGATCGCTGTGATATTGTTATGGTGGAGGTTCAGTAAGGTTGACAGGTTAACAAGTTGATAGGTTGACAAGGAGGCCTCCGAATGGCGGGTATCCCCTTATCAACCTATCAACTTGTTAACCTGTCAACCTATTTTCTCTTTAACCTGTCAACCTATTTTCTTTTCTTCGCAGCCGGCACCGGCCTTTTCTTCGGAACTGTCTTCTTCGGCGCTTCCGCAACAGCGGCAGCAGCCTGTACAGCGGCCAGCTCATCATCTTCATAAATGGTTTTGCCATCGGGAATGGCCAGTGTGCTGAATATATCGGGGAGGATATAGATCACGTTCTTGACGGAATTCTGGCTGATATCGACAAATTTCCAGTTTTCGCCATCATCTTTCGACTGCCCCACGAGGTATGAATAGATCCTGGCTTTCCTGTTCTCGATAAAAGTACTGCGGACCTTCTCCAGTACGCATTGCCATTCATCTGTTCCATTGTTCATCATCCGGATAACGCGCACCGTTTGCGGTTTTTCTTCCATGGTGGGTTCATAATGGAAATAGAGCGTGATCACATGGTCTTTATACCCATCTGCTCCTCCATAATATTTAATGGCGCTCTGATTACTGAGAGCGAGGAAAGACTTCCAGTCCTGGTAAAAAGCAGATCGCACCAGGCTATCCGCATAGAATAATGCTTTTTCCGTTTGCCTTGCGGTATCCTGGGCTTGTGTGGAGAAAAAAGCAACAGAAAGAACTAGAGCAACAAATAGTTTCAGGGCTTTCATAGGGATTAATCTTTGCCCCAAAATAAAAAAAAATATCCCGGTATGTCAATACCGGGAATCTACTATAATTTATTGTGCAGCATCCTGCAATTTATCATGGTAAAATGATGCGGGAAGCTCCGCCACCGATCTCAACCAGCTCGATATCGAAGATCAGGTCATGCCCTGCGAGCGGATGGTTGGCATCGAGTGTTACATTCTCTTGTCCAACGGCAATGATCACCACAGGGATCACCTGTCCGGTGCCATTGGTCATGTTCAGTTGCATACCCACTTCAGGTTCCATATCTTCCGGGAAATTGGCTTTCGGAAATTCTACCACCATAGAGGGATCTTTAGGACCATAGGCCTGCTCCACCGGGATCTGGATCGTTTTTTTCTCTCCCACAATCATACCTGTTACACCATTGTCAAAGCCGGCGATCACGGCGCCGCTGCCTACCTGGAACTCCAACGGATCACGGCCTGCAGAAGAATCGAAGGTAGTACCATCGGCCAAGCGACCATGATAATGCACTTTCACGGTATCGCCACTTTTTACTTGTTGCATAAAAGTTATTTTATCCGGAGTGTAAATCAGCTCCTGCGGGCAAAGTAAAAGGATTATTTCAAGGCAACCAAAAATTATGACCGCTGCCTGCCATTGCCTCTTTTTGCAGCCTCCAAACTCATGCTGATCAACTATATTTGAACTTTGAATGAATTTTTTATGAAGGCCCTCCTCTCTTTTCTTGCCGGCAATGATGTGCTGATCAAACAGATCAGGGAAGGAAAAACGGAGGCAGCCATCCGGAAAAGCTGGAAGCCTGCGTTGGATAAGTTCAGGAAAATGAGAAAGAAATATCTGTTGCATAAGGATTTTTAGTGAGGTTAACAGGAAGTCTCCGAATTTTAGATATCCCCTTATCAACTTGTCAACCTGTTAACCTATCAACCAAATAAGTCTTGAAACCATGACAAGAACACATAAAGACCTGAGGATAGTGTTCATGGGTACGCCCGAATTTGCAGTGGCATCGCTGGACGCACTGGTGCAGGCGGGCTGCAACGTAGTTGGTGTTGTGACAGCACCCGATAAGCCCGCGGGTCGTGGTATGAAACTGAACGAAAGCGCCGTAAAGAAATATGCAGTAGAAAATGGGTTGCCTATCCTGCAACCAGAAAAACTGAGATCACCCGGCTTTCTCGACGAATTGAAAGCCCTCCATTCCGATCTGCAGGTAGTCGTGGCTTTTCGTATGCTGCCTGAACTGGTCTGGAGCATGCCCCCGATGGGCACCATCAATCTTCATGGATCACTCCTGCCTCAATACCGCGGGGCTGCGCCGATCCACTGGGCCGTGATCAATGGTGAGAAGGAAACAGGCGCCACTACCTTCAAACTGCAACAGGAGATCGATACCGGGAATATATTATTGCAGGAAAGCTTCCCGGTTGGAGAGGATGAAACTACCGGTGAAGTGCACGACCGTATGAAACTGATCGGCGCTCAATTGCTGGTAAAGACCATACAGGGACTTGCCGATGGCACGCTCACTGAAAGACCTCAACCACAAACCGGTGAATTGAAGCACGCGCCTAAAATATTCACCGAGACCAGCAGGATCGACTGGAATCGTTCCGTGACAGATCTTCATAACCTGGTGCGCGGCCTCTCTCCTTTTCCCGGAGCTTTTACAATGCTGCAAGGGAAAACGCTCAAGATCTACCGCTCTAAAAAAGAGATCACAAAACCTGCCGAACAACCCGGTGCGTTCATCACCGACCAAAAGACCTTCTTGAAATTCGCGGCAATAGACGGATACCTGCATGTGCTCGACATCCAGTTGGAAGGCAAGAAAAGAATGGGGGTGGAAGATTTCCTGAGAGGCTTCAGGTGATCATTAATATTTTACGTCCAAATAGAACTTACCGGCATTCGTTCCCAGTTCGGAAGCCGCCGCATCGCTGATGCGTATGGCAAGACCTACACTCTCTTTCATTTCTGGCAACTGTCCCAGCACTTTTGCGTAGATCGATTTATTGGTAGATGAAAAACTCAGCTTTACGATGGTCCCCACCGGAACATTGTTCATCAACGCATAGTACTTGCCATCCTTCCAACCGCTGGTGCTCCTGAAGATACCGGCATTGCCTGACGAAGTTTTTCCCGATTCCGAGTACTGCGACCTGAAATAACCTCCTTTGAAATTCGCTGGTGCATTGCCGGTAGTTTCAATTGGAGTACTGGTTACAGGTTTCGGTTCTTCTTTCACTTCTTGTTTGGGAGGATCTGTTTTTACAGGCACAGGCGTTACTGCCACTTCTTTCACGGGTTCCTTCACGGGCTCTTTCACAGGTTCTTTTACGGGCTCCCTGGCGGGTTCTTTTACCGGTTCTTTCTTTACTACTTCTTCTTTGGGAGGGTCGTTCTTCACAACCGGTTGTGAAGCCACCGTAGCGATCTTATTACTGCCGCTGGCGGCCAGTGCCGATTGTCCGGGTTTCACTTTCAGGTAGCCTATGATCAGCTTCATACCCTGCCGCAACTGGTCGTTCGATACATTGTTCCATTTTTCGAGATTGGCCACCGGCACTTTATTGAATTGCTGGCTGATTCGGTAGAACCATTCTTTCTCCTGTACGATATGATAGAGCGGTACAAATACTTCATCGGCCGCTTTATTCCCGTCTTGCGAAAAATTGGCAGTCGTGAGCGGTATCTTCAGGGTCTGCCCGATGGCCAGCGGTTTTTCGAGTGTGGCATTATTGAAAGGAGCGATCTCTTTGGGGCTCTGGTTGAATATCCGACCGATACTGTACCAATTCTCTTTGGCAACCACGGTATGCACCAGGTACAATTGCGGTGCGCTGCCCTGCACTACCAGTTCAGATTGCGCATACACCATACTGGTCATCGACATCAAACAAATAATAAGCAATTGGCTGATTCTTGTCATAGGTTGTCCTTTTCGTAACCTTGCAAAGATGAAGAATATTTTAATTGTTTCCGCTTTTCAGGATCCTCCACGCGGAAGGATAATAATTGTTGACCCTGTTCGATAATACTTTCACCCAACCCAGTGGGATATGTTGATACTTTACCAAGGCCCATCCCTGTTCGCTTGCCGGTAGATTAACTGGTTCCTTACGCAAATATTGTAAAGCCTCCTCTTTTTTTAACGATATGCCAACAATTCCGGCATGAAGGCCGGTGCTCATGGCCAGTGCATGATCAGGCACCAGGATGTTACCGGCCATTTTGCCCATCGTTATACCTGCATGCCTCACATATAATTTGTCGGTGATCATCAGCAATTCCTGTTCCAATAAAGCCGGGAATGCCAGCACCATTTCATCTTGCTTCCACCATTGCATCGGTATGGCGCCATCGAGCCAGGGTGATGCGATAGCCACTTCATTCTTTGAAGCTTTTTGAAGAGCTGGTTTTTTGGATAGCCTTCCAGTCTTTCGATCCCCGTCCTTTTTACGAAGGCAGGCCAGAAAAAAACCTTCTCCCTGCAAATGATCCGGAAAGAAACGATAACCACAGGCAGCATGTTTCTCCGACCGGGTTTCCACGATGCCCCATTCAACCGGTATTCTGATAACGACCGGTTCCAGGCTGAATTCATCCAGCAGCCAGTCGAGTATCGCCTCATCTTCTTCTTTCGAATAGGAGCAGGTGGAATAGATCAGTACCCCGCCTGGTTTGAGTGCAGGAAGGCTGTCGGCCAGGATCCGTTGCTGGCGCTGGCTGCAGAGCTGAACTGCCTGCCCGCTCCATTCGGTGATCGCTTCAGGTTCCCTCCGGAAAAGACCGCTCCCGCTGCAGGGCGCATCCACGACGATCACATCGAAAAAATTTTCAAGCTTACCGAAATCCTGCGGATCATTATTGGTGATGATCGCATTGGGAGCGCCCCATTTGACCATATTCTCTTCGAGGATGGCGGCCCGCTGCCTGATCACTTCATTGCTTACCAATAAACTTTCTTTGGAGAGAAGGGATTGAAGATGGGTCGATTTTCCTCCGGGAGCTGCACAGAGATCGAGCACTCGCAGCGGTTGGTCCAGGTTGGTCGATTGTTTCAATGCCTGTTCGAGAAACATACTGGATGCTTCCTGCACATAGTACAGTCCCGCATGAAATAATGGATCGAAGGTGAAGGAAGGACGTTCGGAGAGATAGTATCCATGGGCGGCCCAGGGGATTTTTTCCGCGAGAGGCAGTATCCGGTTGGCAGTATCCAGTTGGCAGTTGGCAAGCTTGCCCGGATTGAAACGTATGGATGTTACCTGTTCACCCGATGCATGCACAGCCTCGAAACTTTCCCTGCTGAAACCGTGAATGCCTTCCAATGATCGTATGAATGCTGGTGGTAGTGCGCTCACAGGGATCAAAGATAGTTGATAAGTTAACAAGTTGATAGGTTGACAAGGAGGTTCCCGATATCCAGAGATCATCTTATCAACCTGTCAACTTGTTAACTTATCAACCCGTTCGCTCGTTTCCTACAGGCTCTTGATCTCCCCGATCAGGTCCTGCAATACTTTCTTGGCGTCACCGAACAACATGGATGTTTTAGGCTGGAAGAAGAGATCGTTCTCGATCCCTGCATAACCGGGTTTCATACTTCTTTTATTGACGATCACATTCTTTGCCAGTTCCACATCGAGGATCGGCATACCATAGATCGGCGAAGCAGGATCTGTTTTGGCGGCAGGGTTCACCACATCATTGGCCCCAAGCACCAGCACCACATCGGTTGTAGGGAATTCGTCATTGGCCTGTTCCATTTCGAGGAGCTTGTCGTAGCTAACATCGGCTTCCGCCAGCAACACGTTCATGTGTCCCGGCATCCGGCCTGCCACGGGATGGATGGCATATTTCACTTCCACCCCTTTGCTTTCTAGTAATTTTTCCAGCTCATGACAGGCATGCTGCGCCTGTGCCACTGCCAGTCCATACCCGGGAACGATCATCACTTTATTGGCATAGCTCATGACTACGGCCGTATCGCTCAGGCTGATCTCTTTATAGCTGCCCTGTTCTTTTTTACCACTGGTACCTGCAACCGAATTACCGCCAAATGACCCGATCAGCACGTTCTTCAAAGACCGGTTCATAGCCTTGCACATGAGGATGGTAAGCAGGGTACCGGCAGCGCCTACGAGTATACCGCCGGTCAGCATTACTTTATTGTCGTACAGGAACCCACCGCAGGCTGCGGCCACACCGGTGAAAGAGTTCAACAGGGAGATCACCACAGGCATATCGGCCCCTCCGATCGGCATCACGAACAATACTCCATATACTACCGATAACAGAAAGGTGAGATAGAATAGTTTGATCGGGAGGGAACCCAACGGGTGCGGCGTTTCCGTATCGACCACTGCAGGATCTGGATTTACGGCCGATAGCTGGATGGTAGCGATGATATAAGTGGATAGGGCCACGATGGCCGTCAGTAACAGGAGGTTCACGATATGCTGGCCTTTGAATGCAAAATCTTTGATCCGGCCATTCAGTTTTCCCCAGGCGATCACGCTACCGGCAAAGGATACGGTGCCGATGATCAGTCCGAGGAAGATCGTGATCAGGATGCCCGCCTGCACAGGGATCGAGAGGATCGCTTCATCGACCGCAGCACCTGCTTCATAGGATTCATAAATATTGACACGGAAATTATCGTGCGCGAGATGACCGAATTCGATCATGGAGATCAGTGCCGCACAGGCCCCTCCCATTCCATTGAAGAGGCTCACCATTTCAGGCATGGCGGTCATCTTCACTTTTTTGGCGGCCAGGGTTCCTATGATGGCGCCGATGAGCAGCCCGCCAAAAATCCAGCCATAGTTGTGCAGCTTATTGCCGGAATCATCGCGGTAGAGGAAGATCGTGCCGATGATCGCGATGCTCATACCTACTGCTGCGATCAGGTTACCCCTGCGGGCGGTGGCGGGGTTCGACAACATTTTCAATCCGATGATGAATGTAACAGATCCTATCAGGTAACAAAGCGTAAGTATGTTCAATTCCATAAACTGTTTTTCATTTCTTTTTCTTAAACATTTCCAGCATCCTGTCGGTGACCACAAATCCACCTACCACGTTCAGGGTTCCCAGGATCACGGCGAGAAAACCCAATCCCAGGGCGAGGTAATTATCATGCTCCGCTTTCCCCATCACGATAATGGCGCCGATGATCACCACACCATGAATGGCATTGGCGCCGCTCATCAGCGGCGTATGCAGCACGCTGGGAACACGACCGATCACTTCGATACCTACAAAGATCATCAGGATCACGATATAGATCGTTTGTTGATTGACCGCGATCCAGTTCAGGACTGATTCCATATATAGAAATTAATGTTCGGTTTATAATGCTTTCACTCTTTCATTCACGAGTTCGCCGCCATGCGTTACGCAGGCCCCTTTCACAAGATCATCTTCCCAGTTGAGGTTCAGCTCCCCTTCTTTGGTAAGGACCAGTTGCAGGAAATTCAGCACATTCTTACCATATAGTTTACTGGCATCGGCCGGCATGCCTGCAGGCAGGTTGCTGTTGCCCACGATCTTCACACCGTTCACGGTGACCGTTTCATTGTTTTTGGTATAAGGCGTGTTGCCGCCTGTTGCTGCTGCCAGATCGATCACCACCGACCCATGGCGCATGCTGTTGAGCATCGCTTCGCTGATCAGGACAGGCGCTTTCTGGCCGGGGATCTGCGCAGTAGTGATCACGATATCCGCCTTGGCAATACTTTCGGCGATCCGCTGTTGCTGTTTCTGTTTGTATTCCTCCGTTTGCTCCACGGCATAACCGCCTGCTTTGGAGGCATCGGCCGCCCCTTCCACTTCGATGAATTTGGCGCCAAGGCTCATCACTTCTTCCTTCACGGCCGGCCTCGTGTCGAATACTTCCACCACGGCGCCCAGGCGGCGTGCAGTAGCAATGGCCTGCAGGCCGGCCACACCCGCACCGAGCACCAGTAATTTGGCTGGAGCGATGCTGCCTGCTGCAGTCATGAACATGGGGAAATAACGGCCATAGGTATTCGCAGCCAGCAGTACAGCCTTATAACCGGCGATGTTGGCCTGCGAGCTGAGTACGTCCATACTTTGCGCACGGGTAGTACGGGGCAACATATCGAGACTGAAACTGGTGATCCTTTCTTTGGCCCATTGCTGCATCAGGGCTGCATTGTAGAGTGGCTGATAAACGCCGATCAATACTTTCGATGCCAACTGAGGCGTGTCGGGGAATGGATGGATGGCGAGGATGATATTGGCGGATTGCAATACTTCCTGTCTGCTTTTGATGGTAGCGCCTGCCTTGGTGTAGTCTTCATCTGTGCTGAACGCGCTTTGTCCGGCCCCCTGCTCCACCACAACACTGATCCCTTTTTTCGTGAGTGTGGCTACTGCTTCCGGTAAGAGGGAAACGCGGGTTTCATGGGAGGGCTCCTTGAGAATTCCGATCATCATATCCTTCAGTTATGGGTTCAAGATAGCGATTTCTGCTGAGAGGGGAAAGGTGGAGAGTTGAAAAGTTAACCTATCAACTTATTAATTTGTTAACCACTCAAAACCTGATGGTAAAATGCTGCTTCACCTTGATCTCTTCCCGGAAGAACACCAGCCCGATGAAGAACAGATCGATGGTGAGGCGTACCCTGGGATGCTCCCTGATCTCCTGCCAGGCCTGTTCCATTTCACCGCTCCAGTGAATATCGTCGAGTATGATCACGGAAAAATTATGGGTATGGGCCATGATCTGCGCGAAATACCGGAGGGTGGGCTCCCGGCGATGGTTGCCATCGATGAAGGCCATGTCCACTACCTGCATTGTTCGCAGTATAGATGGCAGTGTGTCATCGAAATTCCCTTCCACCAGTTCGACGGACGGGATATGCAGTTCATTGAAATTCCGGATGGCTTCCTGTGCAATGGCATTGCTGCCCTCCGCCGTGATCACATACGCATGTGGATTGGCCTTGGCCATATAAGCTGTGGAGATGCCGAGTGAAGTGCCCAGTTCGAGAATGGTTTCAGGTTGGTAATAATTCACGATCCGGTAGAGGAGCTGTGCCCATTTTTCGGGCTTGGCGGCATGGCGGGCAATGGAAGCGATGGTGCGCTGCCTGGTTTTGCCCGAGACCGAGCCGGCCCCGAAGTCTTCCACATGGATAATGTCTTTGTCGGACAGCATTCCTTTACGCAATGCTTCCACCTGCTGATAGGCTTCATACTCCGTATCGTCGTTCAGCACATGTGTGATGAACTCGTAAACAAAAGGAGAATGGATGCCGTGGCCTTTTCCATTGGAAGCAGTTAGGTAGTAACGGATATATTTTTGTGCCAGTTGCCAGCGCGAATACATGGAACGGGAAATATGGTATCAGAAATTAAGCTTGGTTTCTCTGCCAAACCTGGAAGCTGTAAGGGTAAGCATGCCTGTCATCTGCCGGGAAATCGTGCTGAGATAATAACTGCCACTCTGCTTCATCGAAAGCCGGGAAATGAGCATCACCTTCAATGGTAGTGTGCACTCTCGTCAGGTACATTTTCTGCACTACCGGCATGGCCTGCCTGAAGATCTCGCCACCGCCGATCACGAATGCCTCTTTTGCGTCTGTCGCTGCTGCGAGTCCGATCGCTTCATCGAGACTGGCAGCTACCTGCACGCCCGGGGCCGACCAGTCGCCCTGCCTCGTGATCACGATATTCGTTCTCCCCGCCAGCGGCTTGCAAAGCGATTCGAAGGTCTTTCTTCCCATGATCACCGGCATGCCCCAGGTGGTATTCTTAAAAAACTTCATATCATTCGGCAGGGTCCACAACAGGTGGTTATCCTTACCGATCACATTATTGTCTGAAGCAGCTACGGCAAAAGCGATCAACATGTATGCAAATTTGAAGACTTCCTGTTATACCGCTACCGGTGCTTTGATAGCAGGATGCGATTGATAGTTTTCCAACGTAAAATCCCCGAAGGTAAAATCAAAAACAGAGCGAACGGCAGGATTCAGTTTCATCAGGGGCAACGGGTACGGTGTTCTCGATAATTGCAGGGCTGCCTGTTCACGGTGGTTGTTGTAAAGATGCACATCTCCGAATGTATGGATGAACTCACCGGGCTGGAGGTCGCAGACCTGCGCCATCATCATGGTCAGCAAAGCATAGGAGGCAATATTGAAAGGCACACCGAGGAATACATCGGCAGAACGTTGATAAAGCTGGCACGACAAACGCCCCTTGCCCCCTTCCCTGGCCGGCGGCGTTACATAGAACTGGAACATTACATGACAGGGCATCAGCGCCATGTCGGGCAGATCGCTCACATTCCAGGAGCTTACGATGATCCGGCGGCTGTCGGGGTTCGTTTTGATCTGTCGTACCGCCTCACTGATCTGGTCGATGGTACGGCCATCGGCCCCTTCCCAGCTCCTCCATTGCTTACCATACACCGGCCCCAGTTCACCCTGCCCATTAGCCCATTCATCCCAGATGCTCACTCCATGTTCCTTCAGATATTGTATATTAGTATCACCCCTCAAAAACCATAACAACTCATATATAATACTTTTCAGGTGTAGTTTCTTGGTGGTCACCAGCGGAAACCCTTCCTGCAGGTCGAAACGCATCTGGTAACCAAAATAACTGGTGGTGCCAGTTCCGGTACGGTCGGTTTTGGACGAACCATGATCAAGGATATATTGTAATAAATCCAGGTATTGCTGCATACCTGCAAGGTAGTGAAAAATGATTTATACAAAAGGAGGTGATAATGCACCATTTTTCGACACTATCAGTATAAAAACAGTTGTAATTATGAGCTTTATAAAGGACCCATGGCTTGAAAAATTGTACCGGGAGGCTTTCCCTCCCGTGGCCCGCATAGTGGCCAGGCTGGGAGGTGGCCCGGAGGAGGCGAAGGATATTTTTCATGATGCCCTGGTCATCTACCTCGAAAAAAAATACAATAATCGCCTTTCGGTGGCGGTTTCAGATAAAGCCTACCTGGCGGGTATCGCCCGGATCTGCTGGATCAGGAAATTCAACCAGGGTCACCGCGAAATGCCATTTGAACCGGGCGATCGGCGGTTCGATATCCCGGAAGACTATTACGAACTGGAAAAAAGTACCTCCCACTCCCTGCTCGACAAGCTGAAGCTCGCCGGTGAAAAATGCCTGCAACTGCTGAGGGCTTTCTATTACGATCAGCAGTCGATGCAGGAGATCGCGGAAAAATTCCATTACCGGACACGGCATTCCGCCACGGTACAAAAACACAAATGCATTGAAAAATTAAGGGAAGAATTCAAAAAGACTGAACAGTATGAGGAAATCATTGCATGAGACCGGGGAGATCGAACGTTATCTCCAACAAGAAATGCCCGCTCCGGAGAAAGCCCTGTTCGAGGCAAAGATGATCATTGTGCCCGGACTACAGGAGAAAGTATACCACCAACGAAAAACCTACCAATTGATACGCTGGTTCGCCCGGTGGCAGCAAAAGAAAAAACTGGAAGCGATACACCGGTCACTCATGAATGAACCGCGCTTCCGGGAATCCATTCATTCAATCTTCAGTTGATATGGCCATCATACCCACCGTCATCGACACCGCCACACGCGGGGCCTATGATATCTATAGCTTATTGCTCAAGGAAAGGATCGTGTTCCTCGGTACTTCCATCGACGACCAGGTCGCCAATCTCGTGGTGGCGCAACTGTTATACCTCGACAGCGAGAGCCACAGTCCCATCAGTATGTACATCAACAGCCCCGGTGGTGTTATCTACTCCGGCTTCGCCATTTACGATACCATGAAGATCCTCAAATCGCCCGTCTCCACCATCGCCGTCGGTTTCAGCGGCAGTATGGGAACCGTGATACTTTCAGCAGGGACAAAGGGACAGCGATATGCCCTGCCCCATGCCACGGTACACATGCATCCTGCCGGCGGCGGGGCCAAAGGATATACGGAAGATGTTCGCATCGCATATATGGAACAGGAAAGGCTGCAGAACCAGTTGTTCTACCTGATCAGCAAAGACTCCGATCATACACAGGAAGAGATCGAAGCCATGTTCCGGAGAGACAAATTCATGGATGCGGCCGAAGCCAAAGAATATGGATTGGTAGATGAGATCCTGGGCGATATGGGCGACCTTATCGCATTGAGAGAGATCCAACGCAGGTTACCCGTAGGTTTCCAGGCGTCGGTGAAAAAGAAATAGAGGGGCCGGATGAATGAGTTCAATCCCCGGCAGGAACATACTTGTATATGCATCTTTCATAGCAGGGCGGAATGAGCGTCAGCTCACGTGAGGTGAACCGGTAACGCATATTTATTGTATCCGACTGGGGCAAATCTACTTTGTAGAAAGAGATCACTGAATCCTTACGGACTATATATTGGGTATGATCGCCCATGACAGGCATAATACCCGTTACCTTTCCATCTTTCCCGAAGTTGATGCGTATATTCAAAGCAAATACATTCTGCAGGGCGCCACTACCATCACCCGGATCCACCAGTTGTTCCTTCAATCTCCAATTACCACTGATATCAGTATGCGAAGGGCTTGTGTTTGATTTTTTACAGGAGAGGGATAAACCAATGATCAGGACAAGAATGAAGTTCGGTTTCATACATGCATTTTCCGGATGACCATTTGGTTCCGGTCATCGTTGCATTGCTGACCAATTTTCGGGGGATTCAACCGACTGTATGGTAAAGCCACTAATGCCTACTCTTTCTCCATCAGGGTTTGTTCCGCAACTGGAGCGGCTTCCAGTGAAACAGGATTGGAACCATGTTGCCACTGCATCCACCCCGCATTGAGTGATTTGGCCAGTTCACTATATATCCTGACCAGTAACTGGCTGCTTAGTTCCAGCTTACTTTCCAGTTCTTTTGCCTTTTGTTGTTCTTTGAGAAGATCATCCTGCAAAAGCAACATGGCTCCCTGTTTACCAGCCATTTCCGATTGCAAGGTTTCCTGTTGTTCCTGTAAATCCCTGATACTGGTCTCGAGCTGGCCGATATGATCGATCTTTGTGCGAAGCGCTTCCTGTTGTTGTTCCTGTTCTTTCTGGTGAAGCGCTACAGTAGATTGCCAGTTGGCCACTTCCTGTTGCTTGTTCTGCAGTTCTTCCGCCAATGACCCGATGCGTTGATCGAACTGGTCCACTGTTTGTTGTATCTGCCTCAGTTGCTCGGCTTTCTCACCGGCCTCACGTTCCAATTGGTGATAGTTCCTAATTCTTTGCTCCAGTTGATTCTGTAGAAAATCTACCTGCAACTTTTTTTCCTGGGCAAGGTCCTGCAAATAATCTCCTTCATTCAGTTTGGCCTTCAATGCTTTCTTTTCTTCTTCGGCTGCTGCCAGCAATGCCTGCAGCTCTTCTACCCGCTGTTGCGATACCCCATCCTGTGGCGGCGTATTTTCCCGCTGCTTCGACAAATACTGCTGCAATTGCGTCACTTCATTCCGGGAGGCCTGCAGCTCACGTTCCAGGTCTTTCACCTGGTTTTCAAACCTGCCGATCGTGGTGGCCTGCTCTTTTTTCTGTTCTTCCGCAAGACCCAGTTCCAGCTCCAATTGTTTGATGGTCTCACGCAATGGTACTTCTGTATTCTCTTCATTCCTGGCTGCCGCAGCCTGCTGGTACCGGGCGATCTTTGCTTTGTACTCCCGGATCTCTTTCTGCAACTGCTGCACGAGGGGTGTATCTTCTTTTTTATCAGTGTTGTAGGCTTTGTTGCGGAGATCGGCATACCTGTCTTCCAACTCACGAAAATCCTGCTCGAGGATTGAATAGTTTTCCTTGTACCTTCTTATTTCCTGTTCATATTTTTTAAGGAGGGAAGTATTGTCGGGGTCTGAACTGGCCAGCCAATCGGGCAATGGTTCTACAGAAGCCCTTTCGGGGCTGCCTTCCGTACTGCTGGCCAGCGCCAGTTGGAACTCATTCTCATCCGGGAATTCTTCATTTTTCTTTTTGCGGCGGTAATGGAGATAAGTAGTGATCACCACAGCGATCAAGGTACCAGGCAGAGCAATCCACAATACGATCTGCAAAAACTGTTTGAACTCGTAAAGGGAAACGAGCAGTGTTGACATCATCATGAAAATTTTTACGTAGAGTTCTACTCATTCAGGAATTGAAGGTGCGCCGATCGTTTAGTAATTTTTTCCGTACGGAATAGGGGGTGGAATATGCTTGACCTCGCGCAAGAATAATACCAAAAACGGTCTAAAACCTTTATGGGCTAAAGGTTTTATCCACATTAAGCCTGGGGGATGCGACGGCCACGCAGGATTTGCCCCGAACGCAAAGCCAGCATGAAGGTATACAATAACCATAGTATGATGAGGTGTACAAAGGGCGAGAGCACCTGGCCCCAGTTCCCTCCCTGTTGCACCACGGCAGTATAAGCCTTTAAGAATGGTGTAGTGGGTAATAAAGCGGACAACCATTGCAATGCCTGCGGCAGTTCATTTCCGGTGGCCTGATTGTATCCGGCCTCTCCTTCTCCTCCTCGATCTCCTGGCCCACTAGCTCTTGCTGACGATCCCTTTTTTGATCATATCCTGCACCACCGTTTTCGTAAACCCGCTGCTCAGCGTTTGCGCATTACCGGGATCAAAAGATTTTGCCTGTGCAGAATATTCCAGAACATCCTGGTTCACATTATACAAATTGGCTTCCAGCGTAAAATTGGTGGTATTGGTATAATAGCCAGGTTCGTATACCCGGTCATAAATGGTCCGCCATTGACGCCAGTAGCGGCTGTAATAGGTGTAATAAGGAGTATAGCTCACACGGCCGGGCGTATAGTATTTTTCTTTCGCCTTGTCCAGCAGGGCAATGATGATGATGCCATCATAGCCGCCGCTCTTTACCTTGCCCACCACCTGTTCATCGGTCAGCTTTTCGAATGCCTTGGGCCCATAGTTCTCCGAGGCTGCTTCCGCAGTGATCCCATTGGAACGGAGCGCGCTCACCATGGAGGTTTCGATACTTTCCCTCAACTCGCGGTCTTTGGTACCGGTCAGCCCAACTACCAGTACCTTATTATATTTTTCCAGTCTCGCATCTTTCGCCTTCCAGGAAGAGAGCAATTCGGTGGTTGAGCAGGCTGTGGCCAGCAGTAGGATGGCGAAGATGAACAACGCAGGTAAATTGTGTTTCATATTGGAGGTATTTGTGTATTTAATTCGACATGAAACCTTGCTCTGTATAGCAATGGTTTCAACCACTAATGCAGGAGCGAAAACCAACGATCAGTACGGGGAAAGGGTTAATGATACTGACCAGGCAGGAGAAAATGGGAAAAATCAAGATGGGTAACAGGATCAGACGACATACTGTCAACTAAATTTAATGAAAAAATCGGTCTTCCCACCAACCAATGATGATTATTTTTTCTTTACCGGGTTGAGGATCGTCAATGCTATCTGTATAAGGCAACCGAAGAAATATGGATGGAAGTCAGTCCGGTACTTTACACGATCCTGATCCTGGAGAGGAACTTTTCGCGGTACGTGTCACCCACCGGCAGGTATTGCTTGTTGATCACCACTTTTCCCCTTTCCAGGTAATCGATGCGGCTGGTGTTCACGATATAAGATTTATGGATGCGGATAAATTGCGCTTCAGGCAGCACCTGTTCCATATTCCTCATGCTTTCAAGCGACAGGACCTTTCCGTGAACAGTATGCAGGGCGATATAATCGCGCAATGCTTCGATATAAAACAGATCGGCCAGCATGATCTTCTGGATACGGTATTCACTCTTGATAAAAATATGGTCGGGTATGGCCGGCACAACGGCAGCAACGGCCTGCTGCCCCATCCGCTCCTTTACCTTTCGCACGGCCACCATGAAACGATCGAAAGTGACTGGCTTCAGCAGGTAGTCTACCACATCATGCTCATAACCCTGCATGGCATATTCAGGGTAGGCTGTGGTGAGTATTACCTTGCAGGCATGCCGCGCAATCTTCATGAACTGGATACCATTCAATTCCGGCATCTGGATATCGAGGAAAAGAAGATCGGTTTTTCCTTCCTGTACTGCGTGGAGGGCATCCAGTACATGCGTGGTCTTCATCGCCACTTCGAGGCCGGGTGTTTTTTCTACGTAATCCGCCAACAGTGTTACTGCCAGCGGCTCATCATCGACGATGATACATTTTATGGGAGGAAGATTATTCATGCAGCAATTCGAGGTTAACGGTGAAATGATCAGGTGTATTGTCGACCGTGATGTGGTGCCGGCCGGGGTACAGGAGGGCAAGCCTCCTCTTCACATTGTCGAGCCCGATACCTCCCGAAGCATCCTTCTGCTGGTTGCCTTTTTTATTATGACAATAGAACCATGTTTTCTGTCGAGTGCAATGTACTGTAAGGGCTAACCCTTCCTGTCCTGCAAAATCACCATGCTTGAAAGCATTCTCCACAAAAGGGACCAGGAGCAAAGGAGGGATCAGGGTCCCTGTTGTTGCACCGGTCACCTGCATCGAAACGTTCACCGGCCCTTCAAACCGGAGCTTCTGCAATTCGATATATTTCCGGATATAATCGATCTCCTTTTCCAATGGCACTTTCTCGGTGGCGTCATAAAGCATATACCGTAGAAGGTCCGATAACCCCGCAATGGCCGCCAATGACTGCGATGAGCCCTGGTATACCAATGAATAGATATTGTTGAGGCTGTTGAACAGGAAATGCGGGTTCACCTGTGAGCGCAGGAAGGATAGTTCGGACTGCCGTTGCTGTAACAATAATTCCTTTTGCTGCACTTCCTTGTACAAAGTGTAGCGGATAAAATAGAAGATAAGACCAAAGACAGTATACAGGATCGAATAAAAAACGGTATCGCGAAAATAAGTCCTCAGTCTTGGCTGGCCAGCGTACATATTTCCGTACACCCAATAACCCAGGAGGAATATAGCCGGTAAGCTCACAACGATCAGCAAAGCGCACAATAATCTGTACCGGGGATACAGGTTATACAGGATAAGGTAAGGCCCCAGTGCGAACAGGGACCCCAACATGATAGCGACTAGCCGCTCCATCAGCTCGGACATGTTAGTGGGTACCCATACGAAGCCCGGCCTTCCATTTACAAGGTATGGGAGGTCGTATGCGATATGCAGGAGGTAATAAAAAGCTACAAAGCAGCCCAGCAATAACCATAGCTTTTGCTTCATCTGCCAAATCTACTATTTAGAATGGTGAAATTTATCTTCAGCAAAATAACCTCAATCCAATCCATTATCAAGAGATTGCCGGTCTGCTTGTCTGCAAACAGGCTGATTTCATCTGCAAACAGACACAGTTCTATTCTGCCGTTTTGCAGAGATGATCCATCTCCTGGCCGATCGCCTTTTGTACCGGCGTTCAGCGCTTCTAATTTGGCGCTATATCAATTCACCAGTTCATGAAAACGTCTGCAACGCTGCCTCTTCAAAAATCGAAATGGCCTTTATCGGCCGATCTTTTGCTGGCCTTTTTATTGCTGCTGCTGGTCCCCGGCATCGCCTGGTATTGGCTGCATGGGCATAGGAGCAATTATTACAGCAGCCCGCTGAGGATCCCTGTAAGTCTGGCCGCCAACTTCGGCGAGCTGAGGCCCGATCATTTCCACATGGGGCTCGATATCCGTACCAAAGGAAAAGAGAACCTGCCTGTGTATGCCGCAGCCGCAGGTTATATCAGCCATATCACCATTGAGGAAAAAGGATTCGGGAGGGCTATCTATATCACCCATCCGAACCAGACCATGACCATCTATGCCCATCTCAATGATTTCGATGATGACCTCGAAAAAGCAGTTCGCAACAAACAATACAAGGAAGAAAAATGGGAGCAGGATATCCGTTTCGATTCAACCCTTTTCCCTGTACAAAAAGGGCAGTTCATTGCCTGGAGCGGAAATACCGGTGCTTCCGAAGCGCCGCATCTTCATTTTGAAGTGAGGGACCTGCGTACAGGCAATAACCTCGACCCTGGCATTGCAGGTTTGTCTATGGAAGATGATCTACCACCGGTGATCAATAATCTCTATTGGTATGACCGGCAACACAGTTCCTATTTATCGGCCCCTCATCCCATCCCCATCGAGAGCATCAACAATACGTACAGTACCAAAAGCAGGACCGTGCAGGTCAGCAGCCCCGTGATCAGTTTCGGTATCCGGGCCAGGGACAAATACCCTGATTCGAGAGCAGTGCTCGGCATTGCGGGAGCAGACCTATGGCTCGATGGAGACCTGGTGCATAGTTTCAATCTGAGCAATATTTCGTACAATGATTCACGTTATATAAATAGCTGCATCGACTATGGGAAATGGATCAGGTCGAATACTTTCATCCGGCATCTTTCTACGCTGCCCGGCAACCGGTTGCCGGCCTTTTGCGCCAATCCAGGCATTATCCATCTCTCCGATAAACATCCACACACGGTGAAGGTCTGCGTCAGTGATGCATCGGGTAATACGTCGACAGTGCAATTCCAGGTGCAATATGATGGATCGCCGGTTGCACAAAGGCGGGCACCGACTGACGCAACGATCATGGTTCCCGGAAGAAGCGCCAGGATATCTACCGGTGAGGTGCAGTTGGAATTTAGTCGAAATGCCTGGTATGATACCGTTGCCTTCCAGGTCCGGCAATCTAACCGGGGAAAAATCTCCGGGAGAGTACAACTTCATGATACTGCCATCCCGGTGCATGACAGTTTCAGCGTTTCACTGAAGTCTTCCCTGGCAATGAATGATCCGCTGCGGGCGAGAACGGTGATGCAACTCACAGGCGCCAATTATAAAGAAGTAGTAAAAGGAGAATGGCATGGGCAATGGATGATGGCCAGATGGAACAGGCTGGGGATGGTGGAACTGTTGACAGACATCAATCCGCCCCATATCAAATCTATTGGATGGAAGGATGGAGAACCGGTTTCCACCAGTCAGCAAATATTGCAGGTGGCCTGTACGGATGATCTCCCCGGCATCGGTGAATTCCGCGCTATGCTCGATGGCCGTTGGTTGTTATTCTCCCGCAAAGGCGGGCTTTTCACTTATCAATTCGATCAGCATTGCCCGAAAGGAAAACATCAGTTGGCAATAACGGTAAAAGACCTTGCAGGAAATACGGCAACCAGGAATTTTACATTGCAGGTGGATTGATCAGGCGGTCTTACTTCTGCCTTCGTAATACTTGTGAATGAACAGGGAGATAGGCAAACCGATCATCACCATCAGGATGGCCATATTCATCAGGGCTCTGTCCCATCTGAAAGGCCCCGGTGTTATCCTGCTTAGTGGCACCACTACCCTATTCATGATGATCCACACAAAAATCCCATACAACAAGCCGCTAATTATTTTATGTTTTTGTAAAAATGGGATGAAAGGATACCCGAAGAAAAAGACAAGCACCCATACAAGGGCAAAAAAATAGTGGAACAATAGCCCGGCCAGTGCCATGGGTATGCCGCCTGTCAGCGCTTCTTTGCCGAAGGCGCCGGAAGCAACGCCCTGTAATAAGCGCAATGGCCTGATGGAGCCGGTGATTGCTCCATTCAGCAATATGGCGGAAATGATGTCGAGCGAGCCTGCAACCAGCCAGGCCAGCATGACCGTTTTCAATGCAGGCATTACAAACGGGTTGGCAGGAGTTTTGGATAAAGTGGTGGTAGCCATATTAAGGTTTGTCTTAAAGATAAATTAGCTGTCTATGCTTCAATGGGGAAATCAACCGTAAACTGTTATACACCTATATAAAGTGTTTCACGAATGCCTTATCCGTTTGGTACCACGAAAATGGTCATCGAGAGGCTCTCACCTGCTTTCCAGCAAGGTTATCACCAGTTCCTTGTAGCTCCGGCCAATGGGGATCGGTTTTCCATTGATCTCCACATCGGTGGCGGTGAAGGCGTCGATCTTGTCCCTGGCAACGATGAAAGACCGGTGTACCCGGAGGAAATTGTTTTTGGCGAGCATTTCTTCCATCTGGCCGAGTTGGAACTTGGTGAGAATGGTCTTTGATTTGGTGGTGATGCGGATATATTCTTTCAGGCTCTCGATATACAGTATCTCATCGAGATAGACCTTTACTTTTTTCTTGCTGACATTGAAAAAGAAATAAGTGCGGTTGGAAGAAGGAACGGCGCCATCCAACGGAGCCTGCCTGTGGTCTTGTTGCTTCAGTTTGTTCACTGCCATCAGGAAGCGGCTGAACTCGATGGGCTTGAGCAGGTAATCGACCACATTCAGTTCATATCCCTGCAAAGCATATTCCTGGTAGGCAGAGGTGATGATCACCTGTGGAGGATGTTTGAGCGATTTAAGCAGATCGACCCCTTTCAGTTTGGGAAGATGGATATCGAGAAAAATCAGGTCGATCGGTGTTCTTTGCATCATTTCCATTGCATAGATGGCGTCACTGCATATACCCTGCAACTGAAGGAAAGGGATCTGCTGCACATAATCCTTCAGGACTTCCGCCGCCAGCGGTTCATCTTCCACTATGATACAGCTATAGTTTTGCATGACTGTCGAGATTGATGGTGAGATGTACTTTAAAGGTTGAAGGTTCGTTTGTTACCTGTAAGTTATAATCTTTGTACATGAGCTCCAACTGCCTTCTCACATTGCTCAGCCCTATATTGTCGGTCACGGTCATAGCGCCATTGTCTTCTTTCGTATTCTCGATACTGAAACTGAGCCAGGACCCTTTCAGCAGGATGTTGATATGTACAAAGGAATCGAAACGTGTTTCACTGACCCCATGCTTGAATGCATTCTCCACGAATGGCAGCAACAAAAGGGGCGCCACGGGCTGTGCCTCATCATCGATCTCTTTCTGGAATACGATCGTGAGCCTTTCATTGTAACGGATCTTTTCGAGCTCGAGGTAATTATCGAGCATCCTGATCTCCTGGGCAATGGCCACCCTTTCTTTCTTCGATTCGTATAACATGAACCGTAGCAACTTCGACAATTTCATTACCACTTCCGGTGTATCATCTGATTTTTTCCTGGCCAGTGCATAGATATTGTTGAGTGTGTTGAACAGGAAATGTGGATTGGTCTGGTTGCGCAGGAATTTCAATTCGGTCTCCAGCTTTTCTTTCACCAGGTTCTTTTCTCTTTCTTTGCCTGCCAGTTGCTGCTTGAAAAGACGAAGTGTAATGGCCACCCCTGATACGAAACCGATGTCCATGAGGGCCAGCAAGGTCCTGCTAAGTTCAAAGATGGGGTGGTTCTTGATCAGCCCCTTATGTACAACCGGGTTAATATAATAATTGGAGACCACCCGGTAAAGGACGATGGCCGCAAAGAGCGCTGCTACGATCTGGATGATGTTCCAGTTCAATTTACCCTTTCCCTTCGATATCCTGTCGCCGGCGCCATACATGACGAAATAAGTGAAACCCATCTTCGGCAGGAGGAGGGCCATGGCCATGTGGATAGACATCCAGAACCGTTGCATGTCGGAGTATTTGACAAGTACCGGGGCCATCCATACATATTCCAGCAATGCATCCTGCAAAGTATACACTATCCAGAAAACACTATGTACCAATACTCTCTTCATGAGCATCTAAAAATCGGAAAAATCAGCAGCATTGGGGAAAAAAACCTGCCGGCGTAAGGTTTGGGAGTATAAACAGCAGGTTGCGATGGAGGAAGATGGGATTGGAATTAGCGCTAATTATTTAAACATCTGTTAGTCAAAACAATACAGACCCATAGAAATAAGCATCCTGGCAATTTATCCAATATATTAGCTGGGCGCTTTTTGTATATTTGTTACAGTAACGGATTATTAATCATGACAGATTTTGTTGTTATAAGGGATACTCTTTCACAGTTGAAACCGGAATTAGTCCGTAAGTTTCATGTTAGTTCTATCGGTTTATTTGGTTCCGTAGTCCGGGATGATTATACACCTTCTAGTGACGTGGATATTATAGTTGATTTCAGCAAGCCCATTGGTATCGAATTTATAGACTTAGCCGAATATATTGAAAGAAAATTGAATAAACCAGTTGATCTGGTTTCAAAAGGTGGTATTAAGGAAAAGTATTACAAAGCAATCGAACCGGAAATCATCTATATCTAATCGAAATCCCGAACTGCTTATTGGAGATATCATCGAAAGCGGAAATAAGATCCTCATCTATACAGCCAATCTTACATTCGATGAATTTGTTAGTGACAGTATTATAGTACACGACTATTTGGTATTGACTACAAGATCGTTTGGCTCATTAAAGACAGGTTCTTGCCTAATGTTCTTACCAGGTTGAGTCTGTAATGATAATGCTCTTATCTTTTCTGCAAAAACCTCTGACAAATGAGGTTAGATTTGTACACAGATTGGAAGCATTCATATTTCCAGGTTCGACATTCCAGTAAACATAGAAAGGAGAGCCTTGCATTTCAAGGCTTTCTTAGTCAGTGGACTGTACTGGGCTCGAACCAGTGACCTCTGCTCTGTCAAAGCAGCGCTCTGAACCAACTGAGCTAACAGTCCGGGATGACCTGCAAGATACGGCATAGAGCCATATTGCGCTCAGAAATAAAAATAAAAAATCCTAACTTTAGTTCCTCTCTCTTCGCTGGTATCAGTTAATAGACGTAAATTTTTTTACAGAAAGCTTGCAAAATTCAGTGTTTGCAGGCTTTTTAAGCTTACCTGCATTTAACCAGCTTCATGAATGCAGCTGCCGGAGGAATTCGTGGAGTTTACCTTCTCTTTGGAGATGTAAACCTTTCTATAATTAATCTTAACTACAATTGAAATTCTTCTATCACAAGGGAAGAACATTATTCTAAAAGATATTGCTAATTTCTTCTTATTGCGCTACCAAGTTTCTTATTGCTGTATTTTTCCTTTTGGGTCATCATTGAACGTATCCATTCTTTGTACATTTTATCCGGCATTTCTTTGTACCCCAAATCCATAGCCCGAACATACAGTTTTTCCATATCCGAATAAACTGAGTGAGCCAATGCTGGATTTTCTTTCTGATAAATCAGGTACATCTTTTTTAGTGTTTCTGCTTTATAGATTATGGCATTAATGTTATTCGGGTGATATCTTAAAGTAAGGTCGCAGCACTTAATAATAAAACTGTCGGTGTATATTTTGTATTTTCTTTCATACCCTTTTGCTAAATCTAAAGCGCAATTAGCTACAGCCTGCTGATGACTCAACGTATCCATGTAAATACCACTGCGAATGGCATCAGTGGAAATATAACCAGATGCCATTATCCATGCATCAACCGGAAACTGGCCGCTGGTGAGTTCAGTATTGTACCAGCCTACACCCTGACAACGATTTCTTATGTAAATGTGGTTTGGTGCAAACGAAAGCCAGGCGTTAGTAACACCTAATTCGTCTGATAAGATTTTATACAAATATGGTAATGAATGGCAGTTCCCTTTTCCGGTTGACAAAAGTTTCACAACAAACATCTTCGTCCAATCTTTCTGACCAAAAAAATCATCAAAGTCATATTTGTAAGGAAGATGCCTTGCAATCGTGCCTCTGGTAATTTCAATTGCGGTTGTATCCATTAAAATGGAAAAAACTGCTTCCATTGCATGAACCTGTGCACTGTCCTTATTATAATATTTTACTAATGGATTATTTATCATCCACCCTCTAGCCAAGACTGACAATTTATGAATTGTATTATCATAATCTGTATAGGAAAGTGAATTTTCAACAAAAGCGTTTTCGGTTATGTGGACTGCTCTTTTAAAAGACATTTCAACCTTTCCCGATAACATTGAAGAAATAACCTCATAAGCAGCTTGGTAAGAAGCATCCTTTATTTCATTTGAATAGCCTTCTAAACCGAAAGAAGTAACTAATAAAAGATTCAAAATAAATTTTTGCATGGCGTTGCAACTAAAATCCAATAAGCACAATGAGGGATGAAAGAGAACTTTATATGATTGGCACTAAGGGTATTTTTTTATTAATTCATCAAAGTTTAACCACTCCCGCCATTTCCGTTGTTTATCCATATTTTCTTTGCTGGCAGATTCCTCAATCTTTTCAAATAATTGAACATAGACCTGTCCATAAGGTAACTCTTTAATTTCTATGGCGTCAGGAAAACTTAGTATCCTCTCCTTAGGCACTAACTCAAAGAAAGGTTCTCCAAACCACATCTTCCACGCGGCCATAATCCATGTATAGCCAATCAAATCCTTTCTGCCAGGGTTATAGCTGGTATCGTATTCTCTATCTCCATGCTCACTAATTTTATAAGGAGTGTTTATTATGGAAGACAGATCTAAATTCCTTCCCTTGAAATTACTTTCGTAAGGAGTGGATTGAACATATACGTATTCTTCATCATTTAGATATGCAGCAACAAATTCCCTGGCCGTTATGATTGTTTCAATTTCTTCATTAGATGGAAAAAAAACTTCTTTGTCTTGAATAATTTCTATAGAAAGATGGGGGGTTTTAGAGCCTGTATCACCTACTATAAAAATATCTCCCTTCCTATTTGATACTATTAAAGTTTCAGTTCCATTGGCCTCCGCAATTATTTTCTTATGTTTCTTTTCATTCCACTCTTTTGTTGTATATTTTTTTGTGAACGAATAGGGTTCAAACTTTATGAACTTGTCAAATAAATCAATGTAAGTTTTACTATTTAATGAATTCCTTTTAAAAGAAAGGCTTAATTCGATTTTCATTCTTTAAAATTTATTCCGCTTCAAATATTTTTAGATTAACTTTTTGACGCTGTGCATGTCTTTCTACCTCCTTTAGAACACTTTTATCATACCCTTTTGGCACTACAATATCCAATCGCACATCCGTAATCTTCCGTTCAATGCCTGCAGCCTGTAAAGCACCACCTGATTTGGCAGCAGCCAGTTGGTCAATGTTCTTAATAATATTCTTAAAGTCAAAATTTTTGGATGCATTAACCGTTTTCAAACTTACACCTAATCCGTCTTTATAAAAATCAATCGCCGGGAAAAATTCTGATACCGTTTTTGCTAAATGTTCAAAGCCTTTATACACCGTACCGGCAAGTTTATATTCCGCTAATGAACCACGAATGAAGTTTGTAGAACCCCAGATTTGATCCCAGGTCATGGATGCTGCACGTCCGCCTCCAAAAAGATTAAATCCCCTTAGTTCCGATAATCCGACAATAGTAAAAAGCAGATTGAAAGATGCTGATCCATATTCCTCGTTCTCAATATTTCTGTACGTTTCGAGCCCTGATTTTAGTGGGCTAAGCGCATAAAATGGATAGAATATATTTCTTGTAGTCTGATAATTGTTCCATGCCTCCACCGTTGCAATGACGTGTTCCCGTTCTTTTTGCTCTTTGAAAAGCTGTTGTTTCCTTGCTCTTTCTTCTTCAATTTGGGATATCTGGTTGGCTCCAACATACCCAAGTTGATTCGCATACTCTGCTTTATATGGGCCACTAAATAATTTGGATTGCTGCCATCCAAAATTAGCATCATAATAATACCATGCTTCAGCACCGTCGAGATCTATGGCCTGAATAGGTGTATTGGAAGCGAATTGATAAGGAGTTAATTCAGGATATTTATTAGCAATGGGGTCAACTGAAAAAAATCTACTTAGCTGAGAATTATCTGAAGAACCTACCAAAGGAGGCTCGTCTACAAATTTTTCAATTTTCCTTGTGTGCCTGTTAATAATAACTGACCCTATCCGCTCCAGTGAATCCTTTTCAATGATCTCGAAATACTTCCCCTTGCTAAGGTCCATCACTTCTGCTTTCTTGCCAATGCTCCTGAATGGGTTGGGCTGTTGGGATAACGCATAATTGGCAACAAATGCAAGGATAAATATTAGCAGCAGTTTAGACTTTGATTCAAACTTCATAAAAATTAGTAATTAGGGTTAAGCAGTCATTTCTTTTTATTTATTAATGTAGGCTTGTTAGGATTCATTATCATTCTCTTTATTTCTTCCTGCAACATTTCACTCTCTTGTTTTCGTTTCTCCACCTTTAATGATTTCAGCCATTGTTGATAGGCTTCAGCAGGCATAGCTCGATATCCTAAATTATCTACCTGATCGTATAATTCATTTCGTTCCGTAAATAGTTTATACACATCTGGGAATAGAGGTAATTTGTCTACCGGAGGTCTTCCAATATTGTTAGCTGCATATTCAAATTGAAAAGTTTTCATGTCTGCCTTCATCAAGATGGCCATTATGTTATTCGGATTAATGGTTAATATCTGGTCTGCTATTTCTTCTGCAAATTGATCATGCGCTTTAATTCTCTCTCTATATCCCTGAAGCAGGTCTACCAGCATTTGAGCAATGAGTTGTTGCCTGCTCAATGTATCCATATATAACTTATTCTTAATGGCTGTAGGCGTAATATATCCTGACATTACTATCGCCTGATCGGAGACTACCTTTCCTTGCGTGGTTTCAAAATTGTAGATATTGCCATTATTGGATGGAAACCTGATATAAGAATGTTCAGGAGCAGTCGAGAGCCAGACGGTAGCATTTAATTGTTCTGCTATTATTTTATACAATAGAGGAAGTGAATGACATTGACCAGTGCCTGCATTCAATAATTTGGTAACAAACATCTTTGTCCAATCTTTTAATGCTCTGAAGTCTTCAAAATCATATCGAAGCGATTTAAGAAGTTGCAAAGATTGCGATCTTTTATCATAAACCTTTGCCCCACCGGAAAATAGTTTTTGTATGGCATAGTTTTTAGCAAGGTTATCATTCGGGTTTAACTTTTCCGACTTCATTATTTGTCTGCATAAGTCGGTTTTTGCTTTTATGGCTTTTAAATATTTTTCAAAAGAAAGCTGATTGTCATTAAATGCATTCTCAATAATAAATACGGCTTTCGTAATGGAAAAGCTATCACTATTCATGCCCAATAACTGCTCATACGCCTGCCTATACTGCTGCTGCACTCTCAAATATGCCATTCGCTCATACTCCACCTGTCCTTCCCTTATTTCATTCTCAATAATTGCAGGTTGCTGCTGTTGCCGCAACAATTCCTGATTAGCTCCTTGAAATTGCTCCCATTGGTACATGTGCATACCAGCGGGACTTATTGGCAAAATATTATTCTGGTTATTCTTTTGGTTGGGATTAGGTGAAATGGGGGCAAATGGGGTAGTAGTGGGAGTGGCTGGCCTATTCTGGCAAAAAACAATTTGTTCTGTAAATAACAGAATGGCTGTTAGTAAGGGTGTAAAAAAATACTTCATCGGTTAAGGTCGGCAATTCGATGCTAATATAGCGGTATTCTGCAATTTGAAAGCTAAAAACTATGCCCAGAACAAGAAAGATGAAAGAATTAACGCACATATAGTCAGTTTCCCCTGCGGACTGGCCTTAAAACATCAGAGATATGAATGCAGCGTCGAAGCAGGTATTTTCTTAAACAGTATATAGGAATTATCTTACCTTTACCTCAGTTGCAGTTCTTAAAAGTATTTTCTTTGACTTGCGTAATTCATGGAGTTACCCAATCTGCAGGCTGAAATCAATTTATATACAACGCATTAAGAGGTAGGTTCACATCCCATCACCTCCCACCTTTAATTTTCCGGTATGGACCAGCAGATCATCAATCTCTTCGACGAGTACACGCATAAGCCATTGAAGCGGGATGATTTTATCCGCCGCCTCATTTTGCTTACTGGAAGTTTGTCGGCCGCTATGACCGCCCTCTCCCAACTGGAAGTGCGGTACGACCATGCTGCCCTCACTTCCGCCGAAGACCTTCTCACGGAGCATATCACATACCCAGGGGATGATACTACCATAAAAGCCTATCTTGCCCGGCCTAAAGAAAATAAGAAATATGGCGCTGTGGTAGTGATCCATGAGAACCGCGGCCTTAACCCCCATATCGAAGATGTGACCCGCCGGATGGCGCAGGCAGGTTACCTGGCGCTTGCACCGGATGCCCTTTCACCGCTGGGCGGCACACCCTCCAACGAAGACCAGGCCCGTGATATGTTCGGCAAACTGGATGCCACCAAGAACCTGAACAATTTCATCAAGGCATTTGATTATCTGAAGACGAGACCCGATTGCAACGGCAATACAGGCTGCATCGGTTTTTGCTGGGGCGGCGCTATGGCCAATCAACTCGCCGTGCATGTGCCCGATCTGAAAGTGGCCATTCCGTATTATGGTCGTCAGCCGGATGCCGCCGATGTGCCGAGGATCAAGGCTGCGGTGCAGTTGCATTACGGTGGACTGGATGAACGTGTCAATGCAGGAATACCTGCTTATGAAGAAGCGCTGAAGAAAGCAGGCGTGCAATATGAGTTATATATCTATGAAGGCGCTCAACATGCCTTCAATAACGATACTGCTCCTACCCGTTACAACGCGGCAGCTGCTAAGCTGGCATGGGAAAGAAGTTTGAAATTTTTAGAACGCCTGAGAGGTTAGCTCATGATTTCCTTCTGTCAATCTCTTTTCTGATCAGTCCCAACTCCCTCCCCGTTTGTCCGGACACGGAAGAATTTTCCTGTGCCCTTCGCATCAGGTAAGGGATCACATCACTGATAGGCCCGAACGGCAGATACTTGCTTACGGAGAACCCTGCTTTGGCAAGGTTGAAAGTGATATTGTCGCTCATCCCGTACAACTGGGAAAAATGCACATGAGGATGACTGTGAGGTATTTTCTTTTGATCGAGCAACTGTGTTGTCCGCAGATTGCTGTATTCATTATGTGAAGCCACTATCAATGCGATACGATCGATATGATCGATGCAAAATTCTACGGCCGCATTGTAATCGTGGTCGCTGGCCTCTTTACAGGGTTGAATGGGCGATGGATAATTCATTTCATCAGCACGCTTGCGTTCCTTTTCCATATAAGCACCACGCACCAGTTTGGCCCCGAGGATGAATCCACGGGCAGACGCCTGGGCGAAACTGTCTTTCAGAAAGGGGAGCCTGTCATGCCGGTATAACTGTACCGTATTATACACCACTACCCTGTTGCGATTGTACTTATCCATCATCTGTATGGTCAGCGCATCCACCGGGTCCTGTATCCAGGTCTCTTCCGCGTCTACCAGCACACCCACTTTGCTATCGGCCGCTGCGCTGATGATGCGCTCCATACGGTTTACCACCCGCTGCCATTCCGCTTTTTCAGCATCGTTCAATACTTCGGTATGGACAATCCCTTCAAAGCCGCTCCTGCCGTTGGCGGCGGCATCCAGTTTTTCCAGCAGCGCAAATCTTGCAAAGCCGGTCACCTTGATGCTCATGAAAGGCATATTGTGTTGCGTGGCTGCATAGCGGATCACGCGGATGAATTCTTCGCAGGCATGATCGAAATTGTCTTCTCCCTCCTTTCCTTCCACCCCATAGTCCAGGATCACCTTCACTCCGAACTCTTCGAGCTTATCGGCTACCAATGCCGTTTCTTCCAGTGTTTCGCCGCCCACAAATTGTTTGAAGATCGTATTGCGGATAAGGCCCTTGATCGGAAGTCCAACCCTGATCGCCCAGGGTGTCAGCCTTGTTCCGAGCTTCACCAGGCCTTCATTTCCCATCGATGAGAACAGGAAGCGGGCCTTTTTCAATTCCTTGTCGCTTTTATAGGCAAATGCGTATTCTGTATTGTCGAAAGAGATAACGGGCGAAGGATGCTCCATACTACTAACAAATGTTAGGACGCAAAAATAATGGAAAGATGCTATTTTGCAACCATGAATATTACCCATACCCAGATCTGGAAGTTCAGCATCCCCATGCACCCTTTCACGATTGCTACAGGCACCATGCATTTTGCCCAGAATATTTTTATCCGTGTACATACCGATGCCGGGATCTATGGTGTAGGCGAATGTTCGGCCTTCCCCATGATCGCCGGTGAAACACAGGCTACCTGCTTCGAGATGGCCAGGGATTTTGCTGCCGTATGGAAGAACAGGAATGCCGCCGCCATTGAAGAGCGGATGCAGGAGTTGCATGCCTTCACCGCTTTCAACAGTACTATCAAAAGCGCATTCGACATGGCCCTGTTCGACCTGGCAGCCAAACGTGCGGGACAGCCGCTCTACCAATTCCTCGGAGGCCAAAGGAAAGAACTCGAGACCGACCTCACCATAGGTATCGATACCCCGGAGAAAATGGCAGCCGCAGCTATCGATTTTGTACATCGCGGTGTTCGCATCATAAAAGTAAAGCTTGGTAAGAATGCTACGGAAGATATCGAACGCATCAGGAAGATCCGCGAAGCAGCCGGGCCCGACATCAAACTTCGTATCGATGCCAACCAGGGATGGAGCTACGACGATGCGCTCCATGCTCTGACTTCCATGGACCGCTACCGGATCGAATTCTGTGAACAACCCATGCGTTACTGGGATGATGATAAATTACCTGCTCTGAAAAAAGCCTCACCCGTAAGGATCATGGCCGATGAAAGCGTATTCGATCATCATGATGCCATCCGTTTGATCAGGGCCGGCGCCTGTGATTATGTCAATATCAAATTCGCCAAATCGGGTGGCATCCTGGAAGCGCAAAAGATCGATGCCGTTTGCAAAGACCACCAGATTCCCTGCATGATGGGCGGTATGCTCGAAAGCCGGGTAGCCCTCACTGCCTTTGCTCATTTTGCCCTTGCTCACCCCAATATCCGTTTCTACGATATGGATACCTGCATGCTGGGCCACAAGACCGATCCCGTCACCGGCGGTGTCCGTTATAATGGCTTCTTCCTGGAAGTGCCTGATTCAGTGGGTATCGGGGCTGATGCAGAGGAAGATTTCCTGAAATCACTGGAACAGACTGTGATCTAAGTAGGCGAACTCTTTTCCTCTCTTACTCTCTTTTAATCTCTTAGCTTTGCAAAAATTTTCTCCCATGGACAAACAAGCAAAGACCGCCAAGGAATCGTTTGTAGTGATGACCGAACTGGTGCTCCCCAATGATACCAATACATTCGGGAACCTGATGGGTGGCCGTCTGATGTACTGGATGGACATTGCGGCCGCACTGGCAGCGATGAAACATTGCGGGGCGCCGGTGGTCACTGCGTCGGTCGACAATATCTCATTCGAAAACCCGATCAAACTGGGGAATGTGGTACATATCGAAGCCAAGGTTACGAGGGCTTTCAATTCTTCCATGGAAGTACACCTGCGTGTATGGGGAGAAGATGCGATCCATCAATACAAATACAAGAGCAACGAAGCCTACTATACTTTCGTGGCATTGGACCCCAATGGCAATCCCCGCCCTGTTGCCCCCCTTTTGCCGGAATCCGAAGAAGAAAAAAGATTATTCGATGGTGCCTTGAGAAGAAGGCAGCTCCGGTTGGTGCTTGGTGGAAAAATGAAACCGGAAGATGCGACCGAGTTGAAAGCGTTGTTCCAATAGAGTTGGCTGTTAGCAGTTGGCAATTGGCAGTTGGGTAACAACCTTGATTTATAGGAGTTTTTCTCCATGCGGAGGGTATCAGACTGCGAACTGAAAATTGCCAACTGCCAACTTTAAAATACAAACTGCCGTTCCTTATTCTGCTCGATCGCACACATGATCTTTTGCAGTATTTCTTCCGGAGACGCCTCATAGTCGATCTTCAAAGGTTCTTTGAACCGGACCGTCAATAAAGAGCCGCGCTTTTTGAAGCGCAATCCTTTTTTATTGAAGGCCCGCCAGAAACCATTGATCACCACGGGCACAACAATGGGCTTACACATTTTGATGATAAGGGCCGTTCCCTTGCGGCCCGGTGCAAATGCTTTGGTGGTGCCTTGGGGAAAAGTGATCACCCAGTTATTCTCCAGGGCCCGCGTGATCTTGCGGGTATCGGAAGGATCGAGCCCACGCCGCACTTCATTGCCTTCGGAACGCCAGGTGCGCTTTACCGTGATAGCGCCGGCAACCGTGAACAGCCGGCTGATCCAGCTTGCTCTCATGGTTTCCTCTGCCGCCACATAATAAACATTGGTAAAAGGGTTCAACAAATAATAAGGAATACCCAGTTTGTTCTGCTTGCGCCATTTCACCGCACAAAAAATATGCAGGAAGGTGATCACGTCCGCAAAATAGGTTTGATGATTACTCACGAAGAGTACATTCTTTTTAGGCAGGTCCCTGATATGCTCGGTACCACTGATCCTTAATTTGTTGATGATCGTGAGACCCGGCCACGATATGATACCGACTACTGCATAGATCAGTTTCCGTATTATCCGGGTATGTTTCAGCTTTTCTCCCAATGAGCTCATGTAATCAGGGGCTTTATGAATTCCTGTCCAAATTAAGGAAATGTTAATAAAGAACTTATACTAATTTAAGCATAGTGGCTGCTTGTGTAATTTTCTTTTATCCTACATCCATCTAAAAAATTTTACGTTATGAAAAAGTTTATGACAGCAGGGTTAATGATGATGATGGCATTGGGCGCTTTCGCACAGGTCAATACGGCCAATCCGTTCCCCAAGACCATTAATGTAACAGGCAGCGCCGAGCTGGAGATCATACCGGATGAGATCTATGTAGTGGTTGACCTGAAAGAATATGAGAAAAAAGGAAGCGGAAAGATCGACCTGGAAAAGATCAAGAAAGCATTCCTCGACAATTGCCGCGGCATCGGCATTGCCGATGCCGATATCACGATCGATTCGTATGAAGGGAACAACGGTTATTATTGGTGGAGAAAAAAGAAAAAGAAAGACGAGCTGTATGCCTCCATCGCCTACCAGATCAAGTTCAGCAACAGCAAGAAAATCGATGAGTTGGTGGAAAAGCTGGATGATGATGCCACGCAAAATTTCCAGGTGGTGAAAACATCTCACAGCAAGATCCAGGAATTCCGCAAACAATTGAAAATACAAGCAGTGAAAGCTGCCAGGGAAAAAGCGCAATATCTCGCAGCAGCCATCGATGAACAGATCGGTGCGGCAGTGACCATTTCAGAGCCGGATGAATTCGTAGTGGAGCCCTACCCTCTCTACCGTAACAAAGTGGCAGCAGCGAATTATGCCATGGATGCCAGCGCCGGCGGTGGTAATCCTGATATCGATTTTAAAAAGATCAGGTTGAAGTTTGAGGTGAAGGCGGTGTTTGCACTCAAATAATACGTGCACCATAATATGTTTGTGGTTTGTCGTTGGTCGTTTGTGGTTGTTGAGATTCAGTCAGTCTTTATAAAACTGAAGAACAACAAACGACCAACAACAAACCACAAACGTTTAATGTTATCTTTGCCCCCTATGAAACTTACTACAGTTATTTTCGACATGGATGGGCTTTTGATCGATTCCGAACCTTATTGGGAAGAAGCCGGAAAAGAGACCCTGGAAGAATTCGGTATAGCCCTGGTCCCCGAACAATATCATATCACCACCGGTTTGCGAACGCCCGAATGGATCCACTGGTGGTTCAGCTATTTCAATATCGACCTGCAATTCGCAAAGGCTGCTGAAGAAAAGATCGTGGCCAAAGCCATCGGGAAGATCGGGAAATATGGCAAGCCATTGCCTGGGGTGGAACGTATCTTCGATTTTTTTCAGGAGCGGAATTTCCGTATCGGGCTAGCCACTTCATCGCCCCTGTCGTTGGTAGAAGTGGTAGCTGAAAAGTTGCAGATCGGGGGCCAACTGCAGGCCATTGCTTCGGCTGAGGAACTGCCCTACGGGAAGCCGCATCCACAGGTATACCTTGACTGCGCCGCAGCATTGCAGGTATCACCGTTGGAATGTGTTTGTTTCGAGGATTCTTTCAATGGAATGATCGCGGTAAAAGCCGCAAGGATGAAATGTATTGTAGTACCTGCTCCTCATCAACATCATGAAACAAGATGGGACGCGGCCGACAGGAAACTGCGATCTCTGCTGGAAGTAGATCAGTCTGTGCTGGACGCCCTATAACAAGCGTCAGGTAGTGGTGCCACAATAGTGGAAAAAGAATATGATCAGCAGTATAACAATAAAAAGGTACAGCGACTGTCCTTTGCTCTCTTTCATAGAAAAATATTAAAGAGTGACCAATCAACCCTTTCCGGATAAGTAGAAGAGGTGTTGCGTCTGGGTGCTACAAAACGTTAGCTAAATAATCAGAAGGGGGATTATACTATGACTGAAGGCTTTAACAAGGAGTATTCGGCGTGAAGGTACAAAATAATTGATATTCCGAACAATGATTTATTTGATCAGTTCCTTACAGGAACGGGCAGGCCATTTGCCCTTAGGCCTGCAGGTTAGTTCAGTAGACAGGCATTTTATTCATAAAAAAAGGGGGTACCATATTATAGATACACCCTATTGAATATTCATTCCGGATCATTACTGATCCTGTTCTGTATTATTGCTCAGCCGGTTTATCTCCGCCCTGCTTTTCTTCCTGCTTCAGCTTTTCCTTGATCTCGGCCAATGCGCCCAGATCACCCAGGGTAGCTTTTTCTACCTTGTTCTGGATATTCTTGACGGCCTTCTTGGTCTTGTCGGATTCAGCTTTGGCTTCTTTCCTGGCTGCTTCTTTCTCTTCTACTTTGGATTGTTCCCAGAGGCGTGTGTGCGATACGACAATGCGTTTTTCATTACGATCGAATTCGATCACCATGAACTGCGATGTTTCATCGGCGCCCATGCTCTTGCCATCCTCTTTGGTGAGGTGACGGTTGGGAGCGAATCCTTCCAGACCATAAGGAAGCTGAACGATACCACCTTTATCATCTCTGCGGATAATGGTTCCTTCATGCACAGAACCTACTGCAAATGTATCCTGCAGAGCATTCCAGGGATCTTCTTCCAGTTGTTTGTGGCCCAGTTGGAGTTTACGGTTGTCTTTATCGATGCCAAGGATCACTACTTCGATATGCTCGCCCACTTTGGTGTACTCGGATGGATGGTTGAAGCGTTTCAGCCAGCTCAGGTCGCTGATATGGATCATACCACCGATGCCGGGAGCCAGTTCAACGAACACGCCATAAGGAGTGATATTCTTCACAAGGCCCTTGTGACGGCTACTTTCAGGGAATTTGGTCTCGATCGTGCTCCAGGGATCTTCGCTCATTTGTTTGATGGACAAACTCATTTTGCGGTTACCCTTATCGAGCGTTACCACTTTGGCTTCGTATTCGTCACCCAGTTTGAAGAATTCTTTGGCATTGATCGGGGTATTGGCCCAGGTGATCTCGCTTACGTGCACCAGACCTTCCACACCAGGCATGATCTCCAGGAATGCACCGTAATCTTCGATATTCACTACTTTGCCTTTCACCACTGCACCTTCATGCACATTTTCGGGGAGGATATCCCAGGGGTGCGGGGTGAGTTGTTTCAGGCCAAGGCTGATACGTTTTTTCTCGTCGTCGAAATCCAGTACCACCACTTTCAGTTTCTGATCGAGCTTCAGTACTTCGCTCGGGTGGCTGATACGTCCCCAACTGATATCCGTGATATACAGCAGGCCGTCCAGACCGCCCAGGTCCATGAACGCACCGAAATCGGTGATATTCTTGATGGTGCCTTCCAGTACCTGACCTCTTTCGAGCTTGCTCATGATCTCTGCACGTTGTGCTTCGATATCGCTTTCGATCAGTGCTTTGTGAGATACTACGGCATTCTTGATGGCTTCGTTGATCTTCACCACCTTGAACTCCATGGTCTTTCCTACAAACTGATCGTAATCAGTTACAGGTTTTACATCGATCTGTGAACCCGGTAAGAATGTTTCCATACCGAATACGTCCACGATCAAACCGCCTTTCGTTTTCGAAGTAACAGTACCGGTGATGACTTCCCCTGTCTTGTGTACTTCCACGATCCTTTCCCAGGCGCGTGTAATGCGGGCTTGTTTGCGGCTCAGGTTCAGGTGACCTTCCCTGTCCTCTTTTTCCACCACCATCACTTCCACTTCATCGCCGGTCTTCATGCCGGGCAAATCGCGGAACTCGTTCAATGAAACCAATCCATCGCTCTTGAAACCGATGTTGATCACAGCATCCGTTTTCGTGAGCGCTACCACCAATCCTTTCACCAGTTCGCCATCCGTTACTGCTTTGAAGGTGCCTTCATAAACAGCATCGTATTTTTCTTTCTGTTCTTTGCTGTAAGTAGCTACGTTGCGTTTGTCGATACTCCAGTCAAAATCATCGTGAGCACCTGCGTCTTCTACTACAGGTTGCTTTTGCTCAGGTACTGTTGTTGTCGCTGCAGCTTCGGTAGGTACCGAAGTCTCCTGGGCATCAGCGTTTAGTTGTTTAACAATCAAATTTTCGAACATGATAGATACCTGAAGGGTTTTGATTTCAGGGTTGCAAAGATACACCAAAATGCCGAATAACTAAGGCCCCAGGCCAATTTTTTACTGAAATAAAGAGCTGATTGGCAAGATTTTAGCGGAGGTTTCGAAATCGATGAAAAGAGGAAGGTCCTTTACAACAAAACCATGCCTGCAAGAACCAGCAGGCAGCCGGTAAAATGTTGCGTATTATTTTTATAAAATACTAGGATGTAAAAGTCTTTTCTTTTTATTTTTATCGCAATTTTTATAACTAACCAATTATCATGATCACGCCGATCTTAATTCAAACATTTGACCAGGGATTAACGAAACTCGCAGAAGAAATCAATTTGTACCCGGACGATGCCAGCTTATGGGTCCTTCAGGAAGGTATCAACAACACCGGTGGTAATTTATGCCTTCACCTGGCCGGCGGCCTTCAGCATTTCCTCGGCGCCGTACTCAATGAAAGTGGTTACGTGAGGAACCGCGATGCGGAATTCTCCTTGAAAAATATCTCCCGTAAAAAATTACTGGAAGAAGTGGAAGCCACCAGGATGGCCGTGAAGGATACGCTCGAACAGGTGAGCAAGAAAGAACTTGAAAAAGAATATCCCCTGCAGGTACTGGGATATCCGATGACCACCGAATATTGGCTCGTCCATCTCCTTGGACATTTCAATTATCACCTGGGACAGATCAATTATCACCGGAGATTGCTGGGGAAGAAAGCCTAGCTGCAATATACCCGCTTGTCCACGCATGCTGGAAATTGAATCCCCCCGTGATACCATCCACATCCAGGATCTCACCTGCAAAATACAGATGAGGCACCAGTTTGCTTTGCATCGTGCCGGCGTCTACTTCCGATAAGCGGATACCGCCGGCCGTTACAAATTCTTCCTTGAAGGTGGTTTTTCCATTCACTGTATGTTCCTGGGCGCAGCAGTTCCTGATCAGTTTATTTTGTTCTTTCGACGGAAGATCGGCCCAGCGCAGCTCTGCATCGATGCCCGATCGCTCCAGCAGGTATTCCCATAACCGCTGCGGCAGCCGGAACGGGTTGCGTTGACCGATCTTTTGAGACGCCAGCTCGAAGCGCCAACGCTGCATATCTTCCCGCAGACTTTGCTCATGATGCCCTGCCAGCCAGTTCACCTGTATCGTAAAATGGTATTGACTGGTGGCCAGCTCACGCGCTCCCCAGGCTGATAAGCGAAGTACTACCGGGCCGCTCATACCCCAGTGGGTTATCAGCAGGGGGCCCTGCTCTACCAGCTTACTACCGGTGATCCTTACCTGCGCATCAGGTACGGCAACCCCCATCAGTTTCGTGATCGGGTTACCGGGCATATTGAAAGTGAACAGGGAAGGAACAGGATCTTCGATGGTATGGCCCAACTGCCTTAACCAATCGAACATGGAGGATTTTGGATAGCCTCCACAGGCGATGCAAACGAAGTCGGCGGTCAGTTGCCTGTTGTCCGACAATTCAATGGTGAATTTCCCTGCCGCGTGTTGCAGGCCTTTTACTTCGGACATCATCCTCAGTTCCACTCCATAACGGTTCATATCCGCCACCAGGCAGTCGATGATGGCCTGGGATGAATTGCTGGTGGGGAACATGCGGCCATCGGCCTCTGTTTTCAATGATACTCCCCGGTCTTCAAACCATTTAATAATATCCGTGGTGAAAAAGTGATGGAATGCTTTCTTGAGGAAATTCGCGCCACGCGGGTATTTGCGCAGCATTGCAGGGATATCGGAACAGGCATGGGTGACATTGCAACGGCCGCCGCCCGATATTTTGACCTTCGACAAAATCTTGCTGGTCTTCTCCAGGATGGTGACCTGCAGGCCGGGATGCATACGGGCTGCATTCACGGCACAGAAAAAACCGGCGGCTCCGCCGCCGATCACCACCAGTCGCTGTTGAGTGCCCGGCATGGTGCTCGCCTTTATGCTTGTTTTTTCAGGTTGGGATTGGCTTTTTCAGCAGCTTCGATGATGCTGTAATCGGAAAGGATGTCGGCCTTGTTCTTCATCACACAAACATCATGTTCAAAATGTACGGAGGGTTTATGGTCGATCGTGCGTACCGTCCAGCCGTCATCTTCCGTATACACTTCCTTCACGCCCATATTGATCATGGGCTCGATGGCCAGCACCAGCCTTTCTTTCAGTTTGGCCCCTGTGCCCCGCTTGCCATAGTTGGGCACCTGCGGGTCTTCATGCATCCGGCGGCCCAGTCCGTGGCCCACCAGTTCGCGCACTACACCATATCCGTGCTTTTTTTCGGTATGTTCCTGGATGGCGAATGCGATATCGCCGATACGATTGCCGGCCACTGCTTTCTCGATGCCTTTGTAAAGTGATTCCTTGGTAACACGGATGAGCTGCATTACATCCTCCGCCACATCGCCGATCGCAAAAGTATAGGCATGGTCCCCATGAAACCCATTCTTGTATACGCCGATGTCTATGGCAATGATATCCCCGTCTTTCAATTCCCTGCCATTCGGAAATCCATGCACTACTACATCGTTCACAGAAGTGCAGGAATTGAAAGGGTACCCGTTGAAGTTGAGGAAAGAAGGTATGCCCCCGAAATCCCGGATGATCTCGGCAGCTTTTTTATCGATCGCCAGCGTGGTGATGCCTGGCTTGAGGATCTTCGCGATCTCGGATAATGTCTGGCTTACCAGTAATGCGCTGTGGCGCATCAGTTCCACTTCTTCCGGGGTCTTGTAATGGATCATCGTTTATAGATAGTTTTTAGTCCTAAAACAAAACCTGACAACCATCAGTGAACAGTTGTCAGGTTTGGTGCAGAGTGAAATATTTTTTACATCGAAGCAGGCGATACAGCCTGGCGGCCCTGGATACGTCCGCTTTTCATGAGGCCATCGTATTGCCGCATCAATAATTGTGTTTCGATCTGTTGCAGTGTGTCCAGGATCACACCTACCATGATCAGCAGTGAAGTACCGCCGAAGAAAGTAGAGAATGCCTGCTGAACATCCAGCCGTTGTGCAAATCCGGGCAGGATACCTACCAGGGCCAGCAATACGGCGCCGGGCAAAGTGATCTTATCCATCACCGCACCGATATAATCGGCTGTAGGCTGACCGGGCTTTACGCCGGGGATGAAACCATTGTTGCGTTTCAGGTCATCCGCGATCTGCTTGGGGTTGAAGATAAGTGCTGTATACAGGAAGGTAAAACCGATCACCATTACTGCGTAGATCAGCATATACCAAACATTGCTATGATCATTGAACACTTTGGCCAGCCCTTTGGTCGTTTCGAAATTCGACAGGAGCGTAGGCAGGAACATGATGGCCTGGGCAAAGATGATCGGCATTACACCGGAGCTGTTCACTTTCAGGGGAAGGAACTGACGGGCCCCTCCGAACTGACGGTTACCCACGATCTGCTTGGCATATTGCACCGGTATTTTGCGAACGCCCTGGATCAGTACGATCAGGCCCATGATGATGGCGATCAGGATAGCGATCTCGATCACGAAGATCAGCAGGCCGCCACCGCCTCTGTTCGATTTGGCGCCCCATTCCTGCCAGATAGCCTGGGGGAAACGGGCCAGGATGCCCACCATGATGATCACCGAGCTACCATTGCCCAATCCTTTGTCCGTGATCTTTTCAGCCAGCCACATTACGAAAAGCGTACCGGCGGAAAGGATAACGGTGGTCGACAACCAAAAATATCCTTCGAAAGCAGTGGCCATGGCCGCATGGTTCGTTTGCTTCAGGTAGGCCACATAGGCGCTGGCCTGTAGGACGGTAACGGCCACAGTAAGATAGCGGGTGTATTGGTTGATCTTCTTCCTTCCGCTCTCCCCTTCCTTTTGCATTTTCTGGAAAGGCGGGTAAAGGATGGTCATCAACTGCATGAAGATAGAGGCCGAGATATAAGGCATGATACCCAGTGCCAGGATAGATGCCTGGGAAAATGCGCCGCCTGCGAAAGCATCGATCAGGCCAAGGATACCGGTGCCGGCGCCGGCGTGGTTGATCTTGTTGGGGTCGATACCAGGTAAAACGATATGCGTACCTAAGCGGTAAACGGCCATCAGGGTTAAGGTAACCAGAATCTTACTCCTCAGTTCCTCGATACTCCAGATATTCTTCAGTGTTTGTATGAACTTTTTCACAAATCGCAGAAATTTTTGATGATGCCAAATTTTGAAATGAGGTATGAAGTCGGAGGTCTGATGTCAGAAGTACCTTTTGATCGGAAACCGAAAAATATCGTAAACCTCAGACATCAGACCTCCGACTTCATACCTCATTCATGCAAGTTACGTAAATTACTTTACTATTTCCACAGCACCACCGGCAGCTTCGATCGCGGCCTTGGCTTTGTCGCTCACGGCATTCACCTTGAAATTCACTTTATTCTTCAGCTCACCGTTGCCAAGGACCTTCACGAGGTCGGTCCTGCTTACCAGGCCATTTATGTAGAGGTTCTCCAGGGAGAACTCTTTCAGTTCGTATTTTTCTACCAGGTGATCTACCTGGCCGAGATTGAAGACTTTATATTCAACGCGGTGAATATTATTGAAACCGCGTTTCGGCAGGCGGCGCTGGATCGGCATCTGGCCACCTTCATGCGCATTCTTGCGCTGGTAGCCGGCGCGGCTTTGTCCACCTTTGTTACCTTTTGTGGAAGTACCACCCTTTCCGGATGCTTCACCACGGCCTAATCTTTTTTCTTTATGCGTAGCGCCTTTTGCGGGCCTGATCTCGTGTAATTTCATGATTGTGATTTTTACTCAACGGGGAATCTCCCCTCGCTTTGATTTGAAAATTGTTTACGCTTCTTCCACTTTCACCAGGTGGGTCACTTTACGGATCATACCCAGGATCTGAGGCGTTGCTTCCACTTCTTTGGTCAGATGGAGCTTATTCAGGCCCAGTGCTTTGAGGGTCAGTTTCTGACGCTCCGGCCTGTCGATAGCGCTCTTTATCTGTGTGATCTTGATCTTTTTCATAATTCGATTATTAGCCGTTAAATACTTTCTTCAGGTTAAGCTTGCGGTTTCTCGCAACAGTGATCGGTTCACGCAGCAAAGCCAGGGCTTTGAAAGTGGCCTTCACCACGTTGTGCGGGTTGGCGGATCCCAGGGATTTGGCCAGTACGTCGGTAACACCGGCGCTTTCCAGCACAGCACGCATACTGCCTCCTGCGATCACACCGGTACCATGGGCGGCGGGTTTGATCAGCACTTTGGCAGCGCCTTCCTTAGCCAGCTGATCATGAGGGATAGTGCCACGCATGATAGGAACTTTGATCAGGTTCTTCTTGGCATCTTCGATCCCCTTGGTGATCGCTTCCTGCACCTCTTTGGCTTTACCCAAACCATGACCTACCACACCATTCTCATTTCCTACCACTACGAGGGCAGAAAAACTGAAGGCACGTCCACCCTTGGTGGTTTTCACAACACGGTTAATGGCAACTACCTTTTCTTTCAGCTCCAGATCGCCGGCTTTAACTCTGTTTAAATTTACTTTTGACATTATTTCAATTTGAAATTCGACATTTAAAATTTAAGATTAGAACTGTAAACCGCCTTCACGGGCGCCATCAGCTACACTCTTCACGCGACCATGGTACAGGTTACCGCCACGATCGAAGATCACCTGGCTGATGCCCAGCTCTTTTGCCTTGCGGGCAACGGCCTGGCCTACCAGTTTGCTTTTCTCGGACTTGGTACCTTTCTGAGCGCTGATATCCTTATCCCTTGAAGATGCAGATACCAGTGTTTTTCCATTCTCATCATCGATCACCTGCACATAGATGTCAGTATTGCTCCTGAAAACTGACAGTCTCGGTTTAGCGGCAGTTCCCGATACTTTCTTACGAATGCGGTAGCGGATCTTCTGCCTTCTTTCTGATTTCGTGTTCATTGATCTGTATTTTAAGTCTTCCGATACTGCCGGAAGAATATTTTTAATATCGCTTACTTGCCGGCGGCTTTACCTGCTTTACGACGGATAACCTCACCCACATACTTAACACCTTTTCCTTTGTAAGGCTCAGGCTTACGCAGGCTGCGCAGTTTGGCGGCAACCTGGCCGAGCAATTGCTTGTCGATCCCTTCCAGGCTGATCGTAGGGTTCTGACCTTTTTCCTGGGCAGTGGCCACTTTCAGTTCGGAAGGAACTTCGAAGATGATATTGTGAGAAAAGCCGAGGGAAAGATCGAGCAGGTTACCCTGGTTCGATGCCTTATAACCCACACCCACCAGTTCGAGGTTCTTTTTGAAACCTTCCGTTACGCCTTTCACCATATTGGCTACGAGGGCGCGGTACAGGCCGTGCATGGCACGGTGACGGATCTGGTCTGTGGGGCGGCTGAAAATAACTTCACCCTCTTTCACTTCCACGGTGATATCGCGGTCGATAGCTTGTTTCAATTCGCCTTTGGGCCCTTTGATGGCCAGTACATTATCCTTACCCACTGTTGCCGTTACGCCTTTGGGAATTGATACCGGTTGTTTACCTATACGAGACATGACTTGGTAATGTTTTAAAGTTTATTTATTCTGGTGTTCCCGGCCGGTCAGCCTCTATAGGCAGGGCTTAATGTACCGGGAAACAAATGCTCACTGTTTCTAGTAAACGTAGCAGAGAACTTCTCCACCTACGTTCTGCACTTTTGCCTGCTTGTCGGTCATCACTCCTTTGGAAGTGCTCACGATAGCAATGCCCAGGCCATTCTTCACGCGTTTGAATTCAGCCGGGCTGGCATACTGGCGCAGGCCGGGACGGCTGATTCTTTCCAGCGATTTGATCGCGGGCTCTTTGCTTTGAGGATCATATTTCAGGGCGATCTTGATCACACCTTGCTTGTTATCATCCTCAAATTTATATTTCAGGATATAGCCTTGATCGTACAGAATCTCGGTAATACGCTTTTTGAGATTGGAAGCAGGGATCTCCACAATCCTGTGACCTGCCATCTGCGCATTACGTAGTCTGGTCAGAAAATCTGCTATGGGATCAGTTACCATGATTATTTGAATTATATCAGTTCACAATTTTTATTAACGTTACGATACGAACAGCCTGCCGGGAAAATTCGGGTATCCCCTGCCGGTATATCATATCACTTACCAGGAAGCTTTCCTTACTCCCGGGATCTTTCCATTTAAAGCCATTTCACGGAAGGCAACCCTGGAGATACCGAAATAACGGATATATCCTTTCGGGCGGCCGGTCAACTGGCAACGGTTCTTTAAACGAACTTTCGAAGAATTCTTCGGCAGTTCATCCAATGCCTGCCATTCACCGGCAGCTTTCAGAGCAGCACGCTTTTCGGCATACTGTGCCACCATGCGTTCTCTTTTTCTTTGTCTGGCTTTTACTGACTCTTTTGCCATATTTGAATTTTAGTTTTAAGATGGAAGTCGTGAGCTTCCATCAACTTTATACTTAGTCTTTTTTGATATTTCTGAACGGCATACCCATTTCCTTCAGCAGCTCGTAGGCTTCTTCATTGGTACCTGCCGTAGTAACGAAAGTGATGTCGAGACCGGTGATCTTGTTCACTTTGTCGATATCGATCTCCGGGAAGATGATCTGCTCGGTTACACCCAGTGTATAGTTACCGCGGCCGTCGAATGCTTTTTCATTCACGCCTTTGAAGTCACGTACACGGGGTAAGGCGGTTGCGATCAGCCTGTCGAGGAACTCGTACATTTTTGTTCCGCGGAGGGTTACCCTTGCTCCGATCGGCATTGCTTTACGCAATTTGAAATTGGAGATGTCTTTCTTGGACAGGGTAGATACTGCTTTCTGCCCGGTGATCGTGGTCAGCTCTTCAACAGCCACGTCGACCAGTTTCTTGTCGCTCACTGCGCCGTTCACACCACGGTTCAGGCAAATCTTTTCCAGTTTCGGCACCTGCATAATGCTGCTATAGCTGAAACGCTTCATCAAGGCAGGTACAACTTCTTTCCTGTACTTGTCTGCCAATCTCGGAGTATATTTTGTTGTGCTCATTATCGAACAGTTTATCCTTTATTGTTAACTAGCTTTCCTTGCGCCGGTGAATTATTTGATAACCTCGCCTGACTTCTTGGAAATGCGTACCAGTTTGCCTTCTTCGCGGGTACGCTTGATCTTGGTGGCTTCACCTTTTTTGGCGTCCCACAGCATCACATTGGAAATATGGATGGCTGCTTCCTTCTTTACGATACCACCTTTGGTATTGCGTGCAGAGGGTTTGGTATGCCTGGTAATGATGTTCACACCTTCTATCAGTACCCTGCTCTCGTCGGGAAATACTTCCAGCACTTTGCGGGGCTTCGATGCATCTTTATCATCACCGGCGATCACTACTACGGTGTCGCCTTTCTTAATATTGAACTTCGGTTTGAATCTGTTGCTCATTTTCGTATGCTTTATCTCTTACAGAGAAATTTTTAATACCAATGGGTTGCTCCTACGGGTCATTTCCTTATAACACTTCGGGCGCCAGTGAAATGATCTTCATGTAGCCTTTATCACGCAGTTCCCTGGCAACGGGCCCGAAGATACGGGTGCCACGGGGCTCGTCGGACTGGTTCAGGAGCACCACGGCGTTGTCGTCGAAACGGATATAGGAACCGTCCTTACGACGCAGCTTATTCTTGGTGCGCACGATCACTGCTTTGGTAACAGTTCCTTTTTTGATGCCGCCGGCCGGAATGGCGTCTTTCACTGTTACTACGATCTTATCGCCGATCTTGGCATAATCCTGGCCGCTGTTGCCCAGCACACGAATGCACAACACTTCTTTGGCGCCACTATTATCAGCTACGTTTAATCTGCTTTCTTGCTGAATCATTTTTTTAGCTTTTAGCTTTAGCTATCAGGTGTTAGCCAACAGCCAATGATTAATATTTATTTGAACTTCGCCGGCCAACAGCTAATTGCTACCAGCCAACTGCTTTTCACTACTTCGCTTTCTCTACCACTTCCACCAGTCTCCAACGTTTCGTTTTGCTCAGCGGACGGGATTCCATGATCTTCACCACATCCCCGATACCGCACTCACCTTTTTCATCATGAGCATGGAATTTCGTGGTCTTCTTTACGAACTTGCCATAAATGGGGTGCTTTACCTTTCTTTCCACAGCAACAGTAATGGTCTTTGTCATCTTGTTGCTGGTTACCACCCCGGTCCTTGTTTTACGCAAATTTCTTTCAGACATTATCTTAAGTTTTCAATGTTATTATTGGAATGAAGTCGGAGGTCTAAAGTCTGACTTCAGACTTCGTACTTCCTATCTCACTTCTTCACGCATTCGCCTTTTTCTGATTCAATACCGTTTTCAGGCGTGCAATATCTTTTCGCAGGCCGCGGATGCTCATCGGGTTCTCCAGGGGAGAAATGGCATGAGCAAATTCGAGCTTCTTCAGGCGCAGTTCATCTTCCTGGATCCTGGCTTTCAGATCGGTCTCGCTCAAATCCTTCAGGCTCTTTACGAAATCTAATTTCTTTGACATTTTATTCAATTTGAAAATTTGAAGATCTGCTCATTGGAAAACCGTTCTGTCACATCTATTCCTGTTCACTATTCCCCAATCCGCACATTCTTTATGCTTGATAGTCTCTCCGAACGATGAACTTGGTCTTGATCGGCAGTTTTTGAGCCGCCAGTTCCAATGCTTCTTTAGCTGTTTCTACGCTTACGCCATCGCATTCGAACAGGATACGACCCGGTTCCACTACAGCAGCCCAGAATTCGGGGTTACCTTTACCTTTACCCATACGCACTTCAAGCGGCTTGCGGGTGATCGGTTTGTCGGGGAAGATGCGGATCCACACATTACCTTCACGCTTCATCGCACGTGTCATGGCCTGACGGGCAGCCTCGATCTGGCGGTTCGTCAACCAAATTGGTTCCAGGGCTTTCAAACCGAAAGAACCAAAAGCGATGGTTGATCCACGTTTTGCTACTTCCCGGATGCGTCCTTTCTGCGCTTTCCTGTGTTTCGTTCTTTTAGGCTGTAACATTTATTGACAATTTGAAAATTTGAAAATTGGGAATGACGGTTTTCGGGTCCTTCATTCATTAGTGTCTCCTGTTGTTATCCCTGCGCTGACCACCGCCGCCGCCGCCTCTGCGATCGCCTCTGTCGCCACCGCCTCTTCTGTCGCCACCACCTCTCCTGTCACCACGGTTATCCCGCTGATGATGATCACCACCATCCCTTCTGTCCCTGCGGTCGCTCACATCGCTCTTACCACCCACAAAGTTGGGGTTGAGGTCGCGTTTGCCCAGGATCTCACCTTTACAGATCCATACCTTGATACCGATCTTACCATATACGGTCAGTGCGAACACGTTTGCATAATCGATGTCCATACGGAGCGTATGCAAAGGAGTACGGCCTTGTTTGATCTCTTCCGTACGGGCAATTTCAGCACCGCCCAAACGGCCGCTCACTTTGATCTTGATCCCTTCGGCGCCCATACGGAGAGCGGAAGCGATCGCCATCTTGATGGCCCTTTTATAGTTGATACGGTTCTCGATCTGGCGGGCAATGGTATCTCCCACGATCATCGCATCCAGTTCCGGACGGCGGATCTCGAGGATATTGATCTGCACGTCATCCTTACCTGTCAGTTTCTTCAGCTCTTCCTTGATACGGTCTACTTCATTACCACCTTTTCCTATGATGATACCGGGTTTGGAGGTATGAATGGTAACGATCAGTTTGTTGAGCGTACGCTCGATAACGATCTTGGAGATCCCTCCCTTGTTGATACGTGCGTTCAGGTAAGTCCTGATCCTGTTGTCTTCGATCAACTTGGTAGAAAAATCTTTTTTGTTACCATACCAGTTAGATTCCCAACCGCGGATGATTCCTAACCTGGCACCAATAGGATTTGTTTTCTGACCCATTTATTAAAATTTGAAAATTTGAAACATTAGTTTTTAGCATCAACAATTATCGTCACATGGTTGCTTCTCTTGCGGAGGCGGTAAGCCCTTCCCTGCGGGGCGGGCAGCATCCTTTTGAGGGTGCGTGCGCCATCCACGAAGATGGTCTTTACTACCAGGCCAGCATCTGCCGCGCTCTTACCTTCGTTCTTCTGTTCCCAGTTGCTGATAGCACTTTTCAGCAATTTGTATAACGGTGTGGCAGAGTGTTGCGGATGATGTTCCAGCAAAGCCAATGCTTTCTCTACTTCTGCACCGCGGATCTCATCGGCCAGCAAACGCATTCTGCGAGGCGATGTGGGATAATTTCTAAGTTTAGCTACTGCTTCCATTTTTATATCGTTTGTCGTTCCCGTTTTCGTTTGCAGTTCTCCGTTACAGTTGCCTGACCGGCTGCACGATCAACGTAAAACGTTTTTATGCTACTTTTTTACTTGAGTGTCCTTTGAAGTTGCGCGTAGGTGCAAACTCACCCAGCTTATGGCCAACCATGAATTCAGTCACGTAAACCGGAATGAAATTCTTACCGTTGTGCACAGCCAGTGTATGTCCTACGAAATCAGGCGTAATGGTCGAACGACGGCTCCATGTTTTGATAACACTTTTTTTGGCTTTGCCTTCGTTGATGGCCAATACCTTCTTCTCCAGTTTTGCGGCTACATAAGGACCTTTTTTTACTGAACGAGCCATATCTTACTGATTGATTTGAAAAATTTGTGTTTTTGAAAATTACTTCGCCAGTTTTTTACCGTTCTTACGCTGGATGATCAGCTTGTCGCTGCCCTTGCCCACTTTACGTGTTTTCAGGCCTTTGGCGTATTTACCGGTCCTCGAGCGCGGGTGACCACCGGAAGCTTTACCTTCACCACCACCCATCGGGTGATCTACAGGGTTCATTGCTACACCGCGGTTGCGTGGGCGGATACCTCTCCAGCGATTACGGCCGGCCTTACCCATCATTTCCAGGTTATGATCGCCATTGCTTACCACACCTACGGTCGCATAACAATTGATCAGCACTTTCCTCAGCTCACCGGAAGGCATTTTCAGCACAGCATATTTTTCTTCCTTGTTGGTCAACTGGGCGGAAGCGCCAGCGCTGCGCACCAGTTTACCACCTTGTCCGGGTTGCATCTCGATATTGTGAACATTAGTACCGAGCGGCATATTTTTCATCTGGAGAGCGTTACCAACTTCAGGGGCAACATCATCGCCAGACGATACAGCACCACCTACCTGCAGGCCCTGGGGAGCCAGGATATATCTTTTTTCGCCGTCTGCATAGTTCAGCAGCGCGATGAAAGCTGTACGGTTCGGATCGTACTCGATAGAAACAACTGTAGCTTTGATGCCTTTTTTGTCCCTTTTGAAATCGATGATACGGTACATTTTCTTATGACCACCGCCCATGTAGCGCATAGCCCTGCGGCCCTGCACGTTACGGCCACCGGTAGATTTTACTTTCTCTACCAGGGTTTTTTCAGGCTCATTCGTGGTGATCTCTGCATACGCATTACCAATCCTCCAGCGGGTGCCTGCGGTGATCGGTTTATATTTTTTTAATGCCATTGTTTAACGCTTATTCAGTTTTAAAATCTTTTGTCAATCCTTTGCGGCGTTTGACGCGCCATTCTTTTACCGGGCCTAGATATTGGCGTACAGGTCGATGGTCTCGCCATCAGCCACTGTTACATACGCTTTTTTATACGCTGGTTTCACACCGGAGATGAAGCCGGCTTTGGTGAAACGGCTCTTGGCCTTTCCGGGTACAACTACAGTGTTTACGTCGATCACATTCACACCATAGAACTCCTGTACCGCTTTCTTGATCTCCAGCTTATTGGCCTTACGATTTACGCGAAATGCATAAGTTCTCCTGGAATCGGAAAGCTTATTGCTTTTTTCGGTAACGATCGGTTTTATCAATACTTCTACGAGTTTCATAATATAATATTTGAAAATTCTTGTCCGCCGAAGCTTTTAGCAAAGGCGGGTGAAAATTACTTTATGCTTCCACTGCTTCTTCCTCACTAAAGATCTTCGCTGCGCTTTCCGTCAGTACCAGTACGTTCGAGTTGATGATGTCGTACGTATTGATATCGGCGATCAGGGTACCGGTCACTGCAGGAATATTCCGCAGGCTCAGGTACAGGTTATCGTTATATTCGGGGAACACCACCAGCGCTTTTTTATCGGCCACGTTCAGGGCTTTCAGCACTTCAGCGAACTCCTTTGTTTTGGGAGCCGACAGGTTGATGTCCTCTACTACCACGATAGCGTTCTCTTTAGCCTTGTATGCCAGGGCGCTCACTTTGGCCAGATCCTTCACTTTACGGTTCAGCTTGAAATCGTAATCGCGGGGTTTAGGCCCGAAGATGGTACCACCACCTTTGTACAGCGGGTTACGCAGGTTACCTTTACGGGAACCACCGGTCCCTTTCTGGCGGTGCAGCTTCTTGCTGGAACCTTTTACTTCCAGGCGGGTCTTCACTTTGTGCGTACCCTGACGCTGTGCGGCCAGAAATTGTTTTACGGCCAGGTAGATCACATGATCATTCGGCTCGGCGCCAAAAATATCATCGGGCAACTCTACCGAGCGACCTGTTTTCTTACCTTTTACGCTTAATACATCTACTTGCATCGTACACTATTTTTTATAAACCCTTCGGTTGTTGATGACCGATATGGCTTAAGTCTTTGATTATTTTTGAACAAATACAATCGCCCCGTTATGGCCTGGTACGGAACCGCTTACCAGGATATAGTTCTTTTCAGGGAAGATCTTGACTACTTTCAGACCTTTTACTTTCACCCTGTCGCCACCCATACGGCCGGCCATACGCATACCTTTGAATACGCGGGATGCGTCGGATGAGTTACCGATAGAACCTGGAGCACGCTGACGGTCGTGCTGACCGTGCGATTGTTCACCAACGCCACTAAATCCATGACGTTTAACTACCCCCTGGAAACCTTTACCTTTCGTAGTGCCTACAACATCTACTTTTTCTCCTTCGGTAAAAATCTCAACAGTGATAGCTTCACCTAAATTCTTTTCAATGGAATAGTCGCGGAATTCTTTTACAAACTTTTTGGCGGGAGTATTTGCCTTAGCGAAGTGATTCTTTTCTGCAGCATTGGTATGCTTTTCTTTTTTGTCGCCGAAAGCCAACTGCACTGCGCTGTAACCATCGGCATCTTTGGTCTTTACCTGGGTCACTACGCATGGACCGGCTTCAATGATGGTGCAGGAGGTCTGCTTGCCATCAGGACTGAAGATGCTGGTCATCCCGATTTTTTTTCCAATAATTCCTTTCATCGTTGTTCAATTTGTGCCTTCGAAAGGTTGAAGAGACAGTATTGACGGAATAACCATCAGGACTTCAATCCCCGTTTGCTGTAGACCTTTTCTGTTAACCACCGCCTTTGCGCTCTGTTTGCCAACCCGCAGGCTGGCCGCTGCGCTCAGGCAGGTGAAAGAAGTACCTACAGTAAACTAACCTCGAAGGGCTAGTTCATATTTAAATTTTTCAAAAGACCGACAGGCATTTAGTCCTGCTGGTCCGAGTTATTTACCCAGCGCTGCTTTATCTGTTCCGTTATCAGCGGGCCAGAGTTTGCAGATAGGTTTGAAAGAGCTTAATTTATTAGTCGCTTACACTAAAGCTTCGGCGACCAAAGAAAAACCCTGTCAGGATTTTAGAACCCTGACAGGGTTCAGTGATTCTTATCAGGCTTTGATCTCAACCTCAACACCACTGGGCAGGTCCAGTTTGCTCAGCGCATCGACCGTACGGCTGGAAGAGGTGTAAATATCCAGCAAACGCTTATGCGTACAGAGCTGGAATTGCTCACGGCTCTTCTTATTCACGTGCGGCGAACGCAATACGGTAAAAATCTTTTTCCGCGTCGGTAAAGGAATAGGACCTGTTACCACAGCACCTGTGCTCCGCACAGTTTTAACGATCTTTTCGGCAGATTTGTCTACCAGATTGTGATCGTATGATTGTAATTTGATTCTGATTCGTTGAGACATACATCAAATCCCATTTTTCGAATGGGGATGCAAAGGTAAGGGCTGTTTATTGAAATTCAAAAGAATTGACCAAAAACTTTCATTTGTTTCCCGGAAAACCGGTCGCAAAGGTACCGAAATGCCCATAATGGGCCCTATTGGGGCTCCCTGCCTTAAAAGTTACCGTAGTTTATTGTCCGAATGCACCGGCAGATAGCCTGCCGGTGGTAGTGCAGGAAGAAAATGTTTGCAGGAATGCCTGTAACCGGGGCAGCAGTTCCTGTACACGGGCGGCGGACCGGGGGTATAGGTCCTGCTTCAGCCCAGGGTCTGAATAATAGTTGAAATAACCCACTACCTTCTTGTTGATCACATCGTAATAGAGCACGTTTTCCCCGTCGATGAGTTGGGCAACAGGACCGGCCTTGAGAACCACTGCATGGTCCGCGGTCGAATCCGCCAGTGAAGCGCCCAATGAAAAATAACGGCCATTGCAGTGAAGAAGGTCCAGCGCCGTCAGGAGGATATCGATCTGTTGGCCGGGTTTCCTGTACTCGCCCTGCCAACCCAGGCCGGGTGCAAATATGAACATCGGGATCCTGAAAATGTTGGTACGGCTTTTCGCCCTGTCTTCCAGGGACCGGGAATAGTGATCTCCCACGAACAGGAATATAGTGTGTTCATACCATTCCCGGCCTTTGATCCTGTTGAAGAAATCGCGGTAAACCCCATCGAGGTAATACAATGATTGGCCATTCGATCTGGGGAATATGGGCGATACGGCCTTTATTGTATCCGGGACCATGTCGAACGGATAATGCGTACAAAGGTTGAAGATGGTCGTGAAAAAAGGAGTTTTGAATGCTTCCATTTTCCTGGCCACTTCCGGGAAGAAGATATGGTCGTACAACCCGACAGCATGGCTGTCTTCCCCCGGATTCAGATGGAACTGGTCGGGCCCATAAAAATGACTGAACCCATAGAACGCAGATGCCTTTTGGAGGGAAGGGCCGTATTCCTTCACCCCATAAAAAAATGAAGTGGCATATCCATGGTTGTTCAGGATATCGGGCAGACTTTGCTTTTTAGCGGCCCCATAACCGGTAGAATAAAAATCAGTGGCCGCCAACTGGGGCAAACCGCCGATAATGGCATCAAATCCACCGGCAGAATTAAGCGCATTGGAGAAAAAATTGGTGAACACCAGCGACCGGCCCATCAGGGAATCGAGAAAGGGCATGAGCCGGGGCCTGTCTGGGTTGTCTATGAAGTCTTCCCGCGATGCGCTCTCTATCATCAGGATGACCAGGTTGAGCGGCTCTTTCCGAGGAGGTTGTTCAATAGTATGGATCACGGGATTGAGCCTGAAAGCTGTGCTGTCATCCATAAATTTCCAGTCGATCGGCGTTCTTTTGCCTACATGGAATGAATAGAGTATTTCCACGGGAGCATTGGAGGTGAGCGGTGCAAGATCAGGTTTCACCGAATAGAATACGGACGCAGGCGTAAGGTTCCGGGAGAACCGGAAATCCCACCCGGCCAGCAAGACCACCAACAGCGGCAGTGCCGCCCATCCCAGCTTCTTCCATGACCGTACCGGCATATCCGGTGAAAAGTATGGCCGCTTCGTGAGGAACCAGATCGAAAGGCCGGTGACCAGGGCAATGGCCACCAGTGAAACCCAGAAGTTCCTGATCATCACAGGGGCCAGTCCTGCATTGCTGTACATATAAACAAGATCGAACCGGTTGATCCGGTGAAACTGGAATTTGAAATAGATCGAATCTGTAACGGTGATGCATAGCAGCAGAAAGATCATAATAAAGTACAGTACCTGTACTCCCCGTTTCAAGGGGAGATATTTCTTCCCCCAAAAAAAGAAAAAGAGAAAGAATGGCAGGAAGATGATACCAACGGCGATGAGGTCGAACCTGATCCCATACAGCAGAATGGCCGGCGCCTGGCCCCAGGTAAGACCGGAGAACTGCCCACTGTTCATGATCCCGAAGTACAGCCGGGCCATTTGCAGCAGCGCCAGTGGGTATAAGAGGAGCATAAAATATTTCCATTTCATCGGCTCATATTTTTACCTGTTCAACAGGCTGAGCCACCGGAAATACAGCTTTTCGCCTGAGCCATTTTTTTTCATAAAAATGATAGCTGATATAAGCCAGCAGAAAGGTGAGCAGGAAAGTGATCGCCGCCATCAGCATCGGGTGAATGGAATCATAAGGAAGCACTTTTCCCAATCCAACATAAACGGGAATATGAAATAGATATGCTGCATACGAATATTTGCCTGTATTTACCATCGCTCCTGAACTCAATATTTTTTTCCAGATGGACGATCTGCTGGCAACACTGATGTACAATAACCAGCACCATACGATCGCATCGAGAGTATACCCATACCTGCTTACCACAGGATCATGCGATCCCCATTGGAAATCTTTATAGATCCATATCGTCACCAGCCCTATGAAGGCCATTATGCCCGCAATATGAATATATTTTCGCCAATGTTCTTTCCCTTTCTGCAAAACCAGGTAGAGCAGGCTTCCCAGGGCGAAGCCATCTATGCGGGAAGGTAACAGCACGTACTGGTAAAGCGGTTTCATGGTAATGAAATGGCCTGCGAATATCCTGAACGCAAGCGCGAACAGGATGAGTGCAGGCAGTACCTTCATGAACCGGCCATTACCTTTCAGCATGAACAATACCACCAATGGCCAGATGAGATAAAATTGAACCTCCACACATAATGACCATACTGGCAGGAAGATACTGTTGCGCGGCCATCCATGGAGAGCTTCGTAGAAATTAAGCGTGAAAGTCCAGTAGTACCCCTGCATGTTCCGCAAATCAATAATGCTATCCCTCGAACTGTAATGTGGTAGGAATGTTATGATAAGCGTTATGGCCAGCAAGGCATAATAGAGCGGGCAGATCCTCAGGATACGCCGGAGGTAAAAATTGCGGAAATAAGTACTACTGCCATGGGCCTGAACCAGTTTGCCTGTAATGAGAAATCCCGACAATACAAAGAAAAGGTCTACCCCAGTCCATCCTAAAGGCAATTCCGCACAATGATACCCGAATACCAATAAAATCGCTACTCCCCTCAAACCATTCAATACAGGAATATCTTCCTCCAGGCTGATGGCGGGTTGCAGATTGGTATGTATGACTGGTTTCATATAAGCCGATCGGTTGAGCTACCTGTTATCTGCCTCCTGGCGGACAATTTTGCTTCAGGTAATTGGTATATAACGTGGCGAGATGCTGAAAAGTGCCCTCCCCTTCCGATATGCTGTGGGTACGGTTAGGGTAAGACATCAACCTGAACTGCTTATTATATTTTATCAGTTCATTCACCAGCATCTCGGCATTGTTGTAATGGACGTTGTCGTCGCCGGTACCATGAATATAGAGCAGGTTGCCTTTCAGGTTCTTCGCATAAGTTAGCGGAGACCCCTTCACGAAATCCTGCGGGTTCTCCTGCGGCAATCCCATATATCGTTCCTGGTAGATATTGTCGTAGGTGCGGAGGTTGGTGATCGCTGCCACTGCAATACCGGTCTTGTAAATGTCGGGAAACTGGAACATGAGGTTCAGTGTGGCTGAGCCACCACCACTCCATCCCCATACTGCTATACGGCTGGTATCGACGAAAGACCATTTCAGTATTTCCTTGGCAGCCAGTGCCTGGTCGCGGATATTCACCTGCCCGATGTTTCGGTATACCACTTTACGCCATTCCCTTCCCTTGGGCACCGGTGTGCCGCGGTTGTCCAGGGACATATAGATATATCCCTCCTTCGCCATATCGCCCTGGTAGAGAAAATTATGCTCTACGCCGAACTGGTCTTTCACCAACTGTCCCCACGGTTCCGTATATACGTAAAACACTACCGGATATTTTTTCGACTGATCGAAATGGTCCGGCTTCACCATCCATCCGTCCATCTCCACTCCTTCGGCCGTTCTTACTTTGAAGAATTCCACTTTCGATTGGGATTTGTCGGCCTTTGTCACTGCCTCATTCACTTTATTCTCCCCATTCAAACCTTTGTGGTCTTGCAGGGAGATCAGCTCATTGGTATAAGGAGTATAGTAATTGGAGAAGGTATGTTGTGCGAATTTTGCATTGGGAGATACGTCGTATTGATGGGTCCCCTGCTGATTGACGGGTGAGAGCAGTTCGGGTTTTCCCTTCCCATCGAGCTTTGTGCGGTACAGGTATTTCTGCGTGGCATTGATGGGGGAAGCCATGAAATAAATATACCCCCCTTTTTCATCGATGCAGGAAATTTCCATTACATCATAATTCCCGTTGGTGATGAGCGTTTCTTTTTTCCCATCGCGGCTTACCCGGTATAAATGACGCCAGCCGTCCTTTTCAGACGCCCAGATAAATTCCTTTCCATTATCGATCCAGTCCCATCCGCCCCAGATATAACCATCATCCCACAATGGCTGGATATCGATCCAGGCGGGGTCTTTTTCTTCATAGATCTTCCTTGTCTCACCCGACCGAACATTGCAGAGCAGCAATGCAGATCCATTCTGATGGCGGTTCAGGTGCTGCACGATCAGTTCTTCACTGCCTGCTGCCCATTCCATCCTTGGTACATAGCTTTGTAGCACCGGATCGGTCGGGACCTTCATCCAGTTCGTTTTCGCCGTGCCGATATCCACAACCCCGATCCTGAAAGGAGAAGGCGCCTCACCGGCAATGGGATATTCCACCGGTATGGCTACCGGGTAAATGGAATCGGTATTGTTGAGCATGAGATAGTCCTTGGTATTGCGGGCATCGATCTGCCAGTAAGCGATCTGCCTGCTGTCGGGGCTCCAGCGGAAACCATCGCGGCAAAAGAACTCTTCTTCATAGACCCAGTCGAACGTGCCGTTGATGAATTTGCGGTTACCGTCGAAGGTGAGTTGTTTTACGGCCCCTGTGGCAAGGTCTTCCACATAGAGATTGTATTCACTCACGTAGGCTACTTTATTTCCATCGGGTGAGAATTTGGCGAACATCAGGGAAGAGGCGGGACGGTCTTTCCCGATCTGCTGAATAGCGCCGGTATTCCTGTCGGCCACCCAGTAATTTCCTTTGGTGTTGAGGCGCCATACTCTTTTGGTATCGGTGAAGAGGAGTATCTTCTTTCCATTGGCCGAAAACTGGAAGCTCCTTACTCCCAGCGCACGCTGCTGCCCCTGGGGAGTAAGCTGTTGCTTGCTGAAAATGACCGTTTTATTGTTTTGAGGAAGCAGGTACTGAACAATGTCCCCGCCATCTATACGATAGTAACTATTTCCATCTGTGGCCCATTTAATGGGGCCCTGCCCCACTGCCCAATGGCTGGCGGCTAAACAAATACAGATCACAAGGATCTTACGGATCGACAGTTGTGAGTACATGCAAGCAAATTTTAGGAGCGGGAAATTAAGAAGAAAACCGTCATCATTTTTTGAATAGTTTGAAATTGCAGAACATATTGCTATTTTTGTCTTGATATAGCCAGCCCCATCTTCCTGCTGAACTACCTCACAGTTCCAATACCTCCATCTAGCTGTCATCATTTTCTCTAACGTAAAACTACCATTATGAAAAAGTCCCGTTTTGCTAATGGCATGGCCGCCATTATGCTCATGCTATTTTTTTCCTGCCAGAAAGAAGTCAGTAAGCGTGAGGATGGAAAGCTGGAGCAAAAGTCAGTTTCCACACAATCCGCTACAACCAGCCAGCAAACCCTGTCCATCCCTTGCGGCCAGCCGCTTGTAAAAGACCTGATGGATATGGGTGGAACTGTTAACTGGGGTAATATCACCATCAGTAATGACAACACCAATATCAATGTCCAGGTCAAAAGTGTATTACCGGGGATGTATATCCGAAAAATCACGATCGTATATGGTTCACAGCAGCATGTGACCGACGCCATTACCAATCAGATCGCCTGGACGCCCTGCCAGGGCCCTGCCGTGTTCGATATACAGCAAACTTATGTCGCAGGCACTACCACCACGGCCAATATCCCGATCGCCAATAGCAATTTCCAGCCCGATGGCTGTATCTGGCTCACTATTCAGGTACACCTCGAAGCGGCGGGTGGCACGCTTGGCTGCGCCTACGCCTATCCCTACGATGGTTCGGTAATAGGCAGCGCCCAATGGCAATCTGCCTTTAAATATTGCCGGCAGGACTGCCCACCGCCACCCGCTGACTGCGGCCAGCTTCGCACACAAACCCCTGGCGGATGGGGCGCCCCTCCAAGCGGCAATAACCCGGGCTCTTACCTTCATGCACATTTTGCTGCCGTATTCCCCAGTGGACTTACCGTAGGCTGCACGCCCAACTATAATGTTCATCTTACCTCAGCCCAGGCCATCACCACCCTGTTGCCTACCGGAGGCCAGGCACAGGTACTGACACAGAACTATACCGACCCCAGTTCCATCAAAAATGTGTTGGTAGGTCAACTGGTAGCATTGACCCTCAGTGTGAACTTCGACATCGCCGATCCGGATTTCGGCAAGGCAGGCATTACGCTTGGACAGATGAAGATCGGCAGTGGCCCATTTGCCGGTTGGACCGTCAGTAATTTCCTCTCGGAAGCCAACAAGGCACTGGGCGGCTGCGGCAGCTATACACCAAAACAAGTGCTGGAAACAGCGGATAAGATCAATCAGAATTATGTGGATGGTACGGTGGACGGTGGATTCCTGGTGTGCCCCAATTAATAAGATGACATATCATACATAAAAAAGAGGCCGTCTCATTTTACTTTGAGACGGCCTCCTATTTTATCAGATCACTGATTACTTATTGATCTACTTTCACTTTACCCTTTACCTTGGCGATCACTTCTTCAGCGATATTGTTCGGTGCAGGTGAGTAGTGAGAGAATTCCATGGTGGAGGTAGCGCGGCCGGAGGACAAGCTACGCAATTGTGTTACGTAACCAAACATCTCGCTCAGCGGCACCTTGGCTTTGATCACCTGGGCGCCGGCACGGCTGTCCATGCCTTCCAGCATACCACGGCGGCGGTTAAGGTCGCCCGTTACATCACCCATGTATTGTTCGGGGGTGATCACTTCCACCCTCATGATCGGCTCCAGCAATACAGGTTGCGCTTTGCGGCCAGCTTCGCGGAAACCGGCTTTGGCGCAGAGCTCGAATGACATGGCATCGGAGTCCACCTGGTGGTAGCTACCATCGAAAATACGCACTTTCATGTGCTCGACAGGATAGCTGGCCAGTACGCCGGATGTCATGGAAGCCTGGAAACCTTTCTGGATTGGCTGGATGAATTCGCGGGGAATGGAACCACCGAAAATATCGTTCACGAACTGCATATTCTCGGTCGGATGTTCCTTGATCCATTCTTCATCGGCGGGCCCGAGCTCGAACACGATGTCGGCGAATTTACCGCGACCACCGGTTTGTTTCTTCAGGACCTCACGGTGTTCAACTGTTTTGCGGAACGCTTCTTTATAAGCAACCTGGGGAGCACCCTGGTTCACTTCTACTTTGAATTCGCGTTTCATACGGTCGATGATGATCTCCAGATGCAGCTCACCCATTCCACGAAGGATGGTCTGTCCTGTATCTTCATCGGTATTTACACGCAGTGTGGGATCTTCTTCCACCAGCTTGGCGATAGCCATGCCCATCTTATCCACGTCGGCCTGTGTTTTAGGCTCAACGGCAATAGCGATCACCGGCTCGGGGATGAACATATTCTCCAACACGATCGGGTGGTTCTCATCGCAGAGGGTATCACCGGTCTTGATCTCTTTGAAACCAACTGCCGCACCGATATCACCGGCTTCGATGAAATCGATCGGGTTTTGTTTATTGGCGAACATCTTCATGATACGGCTGATACGCTCGTTCTTGCCACTGCGCATATTCTTCACATAGGAACCTGCATCCAGGTGGCCGCTGTAACAGCGGAAGAATGCGAGACGGCCTACGAAAGGATCGGTCATGATCTTGAAGGCCAGGGCCGCGAACGGAGCTTTGGGATCGGCTTTGCGGATCTCCTGTTCGCCGGTATCGGGATTGGTACCAACGGTATCCTCGATGTCTACCGGTGAAGGCAGGTAACGGCAAACAGCATCCAATGCGGTCTGCACTCCTTTATTCTTGAAGGAAGAACCACACATCATGGGAACGATGCTGAGGTCGATGGTCGCTTTGCGGATCGCTTCATGCACTTCGTCTTCCGTGATCGAATTGGGATCATCGAAGAATTTCTCCATCAGCTTGTCGTCGTATTCGGCAACAGCTTCGATCAGGTTCTGTCTCCACTGGTCAACATCTTCTTTCATATCGTCCGGTACAGGGATCTCATCGAAGGTCATACCTTCTGTTTCCATATGCCAGATGATACCTTTCATCTTGATCAGGTCGACCACCCCTTTGAAATCGTCTTCTGCGCCAATCGGCAACTGAAGGGGAACGGCTTTCGCGCCCAGCATTTCCTTCACCTGTTTTACCACCATTAAAAAGTCGGCGCCGGAACGGTCCATTTTATTCACGAAACCGATCCGCGGAACTTTGTAACGGTTGGCCTGGCGCCATACTGTTTCCGATTGCGGTTCAACGCCATCAACGGCAGAGAACAGGGCGATCAGACCGTCCAGTACACGCATACTGCGCTCTACCTCCACGGTAAAGTCAACGTGGCCCGGAGTATCGATGATGTTGAAATAGTATTTTTTGGTGTTAGCATCTGCTTTTCCTTTAACAGTCGGGAAATTCCACTGGCAGCTAACCGCAGCAGAAGTAATGGTAATACCCCGCTCCTTCTCCTGCTCCATCCAGTCGGTGGTAGCAGCTCCATCATGCACTTCACCGATCTTGTGGATCATTCCGGTATATCTCAGGATACGCTCTGTAGTAGTGGTTTTACCGGCATCGATGTGTGCCGCAATACCAAAATTTCTTTGTAGTCGTAAGTCTGCCATGACTTGTTTTGTTTTCTTTTTAATGTAACCAGGGAAAACCTCCCTGAAAATGGTGCGCAAAGGTAATCAAAATTCAATAATCGGCAATTGGATAGCAGTAAATAATGGGCAATTAACACTGCCTGAATACGACCGGCAGGCTTTTACCGGTAACCCGTTGTTTGAGACCTTCATATTGGCTAATTTTAGAGACAGTGCTGCCGACCATGAGAAAAATACTACTATTGGCCATCACCTTATTCTACCTGGGCAATACCCATGCCCAGGATAAGGACGTTTCCTGGCGGCGTAAACTTTCTCCTCTTCTCGCCCAAAAATCGCCTGATAACCAGGAGCAAACTTATTGGGTGGTCGCCTCCGATCCCATCCGCCTCAAAAACTGGCTGAAAACCAAACAGCTTGACCATGCCATTACCGGGGAATATGCAGGCACGGGCCTCCTGGTGGTCAAAATTTCCAGGCGACTGCTGGATTCACTGCTCCTTCCATCCCCCCTGGTGCTATTCGCCGATCAACCCCGTATCCCCAGAGAAGAACAGGTGATCAATGGGTTCGATAACAGCACCAATATGGTCAATACGGCGCACAGGCGGTACCCTGCTATCAATGGGGACGGATTGACCGTTTCCATCAAAGAGAACCGCCCTGATACGGCCGATATAGATTTCAGAGGCAGGTATCTTTCCACGAGCCTTAGCGATGGCAATCTCTCCGCCCATGCCACTATTATGACCACCATGATCGGTGGTGCGGGGAACAGCCATTATACCGGTAAGGGGGCAGCCTGGGCTACCCGCCTCAGTTCATCCGGTTTCAGTACGCTCCTGCCCGATCCCGATGCGGCCTACCAGCAATATGGTATCAGTGTGCAAAACCATTCCTACGGAACAGGGATCGAAAATTATTACGGGGCCGATGCCGCGGCATACGATGCCAGCGCCATTGCGAATCCGTCCCTTGTGCATGTTTTTTCTGCCGGCAATTCCGGTGATAAGACCAGCCCCTCCGGCAGTTACAGCGGCATCCCTCTTTTTGCCAATCTCACCGGGAGCTTCAAGATGGCGAAGAATATCATTACGGTGGGATTGGTGGATTCTTTTTACAGGCTGGAACCACTCAGTTCCCGCGGGCCGGCCTATGATGGAAGGGTGAAGCCTGAGCTGGTGGCTTTCGGGGAAGATGGCAGCTCCGGCGCTGCCGCGATCGTTTCAGGTATTGCCCTGCTTATGCAACATGCCTATAAGACCGGGAACCTGGGACAGTTACCAGCTTCATGCCTGGTCAGGGCCATCCTGGTCAATAGTGCCGACCCGATTGCCGGGGAAGGGCCCGATTTCAGAAGCGGCTATGGAAATGCCAATGCCCTCCATGCTTTGAGAACGGTGAAGGAGGGCAGGTTCTTCATGGCTAATACTCAACCCAGGACCGATAAGGATTTCATCATCACCATTCCGGCGGGTATTCAACGGGTAAAGGTCACGCTTTGCTGGACAGACCCTCCTGCTCTCGCCAATGCGCCCAAAGCCCTGGTCAATGACCTCGACCTGGAGCTAATCAGCAACAGCCTGCATCAATCCTGGCAGCCCTGGGTATTGAGCCGGTTCCCTCATGCCGATTCCCTGTCGAAACCCGCTGTGCGGAAAAGAGATACCCTCAATACTTTGGAGCAGGTAACCCTGAAAGACCCGGTCCCCGGGGAATACATCATCCGCGTTCATGGAACCGATATTAAGAGTGGGAGTCAATTTTTCGCTGTTGCATATCAGTTAGACAGCATCGACCGGTTCGAATGGTACTACCCAACGGCCAACGATAACCTGGCGCCGGGCGAAAATAATGTTCTTCGCTGGGCATCCGGACCTGACGCCACGCCAGCCACGCTCTCCGCCTCTGTCGATGGCGGAAAAACGTGGAAAGAAATAGTGACCGGTCTAAATACCGGTCAGGGTTATTTCAAATGGAATGCGCCGGATACCAATGTGCAGGCCATGTTGAGAATGACGGTCGGGCAGCAGACTTTCCTCACAGATACTTTCACGATCAGCCGGAGGCTGTTGATCAATACCGGGTTCAATTGTGCGGATTCGTTCCTCCTCTCGTGGAATAAGGCCAAAGGCATTCATGATTATGCCTTATTTGAATTGGGGAACGAATACCTCGAGCCTTTGCTTACCACTTCCGATACCAGTATTGTATTGTACAAATCGCATGAGCCTGCCTTGTATTATGCTGTGGCGTCTGTGGTGCCTGCCGATAAAAGAGGTGTGAAAAGCTTTGCCTTCGATTATACGGCACAAGGAACGGGCTGTTATATCAGGAATTTCCTGGCATCCCTGGAGAATAATAATAGTGCGCAGATCAGTATCGATCTGGGATCACTTTACCAGGTCAGGCAATTGGTCATTGAAAAAAGGGTCGCTAACGGCTATGGACAGTTGCAAAAGATATCCCCGGCGGGCCTTTCCTATTCCATTACCGATGCTGCCCTCCAAAAGGGGCTGAACATTTACAGGCTGCGGATCGATTTGCAGAATGGAAGCAGCATTTACAGTCAACCGGAGACCGTGTACTATTTCAATGGCAGCCGGTATATCGTTTTTCCCAACCCTGTGCATAGTGCCGGAGGGCTTACGGTACTTTCATCGGACCCACAACCGGGGCTCCTTCAGCTCTTCAATGCGAGTGGTCATTTGATGGTGCAAAGAAAGATCGGCAACCTTGCGGAACAGGTGGCTGTACAGGGATTGGCGAAGGGGATCTATTTCCTGGTGATCACCCAGGAAGGAAAGCGGATATTCAAAACAGGGATCGTAATTCAGTAGAAAAGGCAACAAAAAAACCCCCGCCGAAGCGAGGGTCCTGTATAAAGATTCAATTAGTCGTAAGTTAGATGCGGAAGTGAGCGAAGGCCTTGTTGGCTTCTGCCATACGGTGAGTATCTTCTTTCTTTTTGAAAGCGCCACCTTCACCTTTGCTGGCAGCTACGATCTCATTAGCCAGTTTCTCAGCCATGCTGCGGCCATTTCTTTCGCGGCTGTAACGGATCAGCCATTTGATGCTCAGGGAAATCTTCCTGTCGGGACGAACCTCTGCAGGGATCTGGAAAGTAGCACCCCCAATACGACGGCTGCGAACTTCTACGGCAGGCGTAACATTGTTCAGGGCTTTTTTCCATATTTCATATCCATTTTCTCCGGTTGTTTTGGAAACGCGTTCCATCGCATCGTAGAAAATATTGAATGCAGTATTCTTTTTGCCTTGCCACATCAGGTTGTTCACAAAGCGAGTAACGAGTGCATCGTTGTACTTTGCATCAGCCGCCGGGGCAATTTTTTTGGCTTTTGTCTTCCTCATCTATCAAATGATTTATAAAGCGAACAGGTAGTTAAATTATTTTTTAGCTTTTTCACGTTTGGTACCGTACTTGGAGCGGCTCTTCTTGCGGTCTTTTACACCGGCAGTATCGAGGCTACCGCGCACGATATGGTAACGAACACCTGGTAAGTCCTTCACACGGCCACCGCGTACCAGCACGATCGAGTGCTCCTGAAGGTTATGACCTTCACCGGGAATATACGCAATGACTTCCACTTTATTGGTGAGGCGCACTTTCGCCACTTTGCGAAGAGCGGAATTCGGCTTTTTAGGCGTGGTTGTGTACACACGGGTACATACACCACGACGGAATGGGGAGGAATCCAAAGCCCTTGATTTGCTCTTTGCCTTGATGATCTCTCTTCCTTTTCTTACCAATTGTTGAATTGTAGGCATTCTGAACCTTTTATTTTTGGGACGGCAAAGGTAAAGCCCTGCCGGTGAACTACCAAATTTTGGGTGAAAAAAATGAAGTCGGAGGTCAGAAGTAGGTGATCGGAGGGCGAACCCCTGCAAGGCGTCTTACATTGTCAGAAATTTCAGGCCTCTGACCTCCTACCTCATTCCTCATATTTTGAACAGCCATTCGTATGGGTCTGCTGCCCTGCCTTCACGGATATCCGTAAGCCTTCTCTTCATTTCGGGGGCTGCTTTCCATTCATCCACATTGAAAGTCATCACAAAATCTTTGTACCGGAGTTCCCGGATGGGAGAAATGGTGGCGGCGGTGCCGGTGCCGAATACTTCATCGAGCTTGCCTGCTTTGTACAACTCGATCACTTCGTCGATATTCAAGGGGCGCTCTTCGATGGTATAGCCCATATCTTTCAGGATGGTGATGGCGCTGTCGCGGGTAACCCCGGCCAGGATGGTGCCTGCTTCGAGGTCGGGAGTGATGATCTTTTTCCCACTCACGAAGAATACGTTCATGGTACCGATCTCCTGTACATATTTATGCTCGACTGCATCGGTCCAGAGTACCTGGTCGTACCCTTTCTTTTTGGCTTCGGCCGTCACCAGCATGCTGGCGCCATAGTTACCGGCCGCTTTGGCAAAACCGATACCGCCGGGGGCAGCGCGGGTATATTTTTCTTCCACGTAAATACGCATGGGAGCGCTATAATACGGGCCAGTAGGGCTCAGGATGATCATGAACTTGTAGGTGTCCGAAGCTTTCACACCGATCACTTCGTCCGATGAGAACATGAACGGGCGGATATACAGGGAATGATCTGCCTTGGCAGGGATCCAGTTCTTATCGAGGGCGATCAGTTGCCTCATGCCTTCGATGAACAGGTCTTCCGGAACAGCCGGCATTTGCATCCGGGCCGCTGAAATATTGAAGCGTTTGTAATTATCGTAAGGGCGGAAAATGAATGCGTCGCCGGCTTCATTCCTGTAGGCTTTGATGCCTTCGAAGATCGCCTGCCCATAGTGAAGCGCCGCCAGTGAAGGGCTCAGTAACAGGGGCTGGTAAGGCTTGATCTCTGCATTTTTCCACTCGCCATTTTCATAATCGGCTTCCAGCATGTGATCGGTAAAATACTTTCCAAAGGGAATATTCTCCAGGGGAATATCGTTCAATTTGCTCCTTTCAACTTTTGTTACAGGAATGCTATAGGCATCAATCATAATTCCTTTATTTTTGAAACACAAAGAAACAAACAAAGTTCCGCCTTGCAAAAAATCCAGGCACTAATCGCTAACAATTGTTAGTATTTAACACAAAGATGACCATTTGCCATGTCGAACGAACCGATCATATTACCGCCGGTAGTGATTGCCGGCCTTTATAAAGAAGTGGTGGTCCTGCGGGAACAAAGTGGCCCCGCTGCCGGTGAGCGGGAAATGCAGGCAATGGCGCCCCCGACCATTTCCTCCCCCAAAGAGGGAACACCCACCAAAATGGCGCGTGAAGAACAGGCCGACGCTGCTTATAAGATTTTGGGGAAGAACCTCCAGCGGGTAGCGATCATTGTCCAATCTCCCGGGGAGCCATTCCTGGAAGAGGAGCAGTTGCAATTCCTAACCAAAATGCTGGGCGCCTGCAAGCTCAACCTGGGTGATGTGGCCATCGTGAACGATGCCGCGCAACACGTGGAAATGGACAGGCTGAAAGACCAATTGCAGCCATCCAAAGTCCTGCTTTTCGGCCTGGAGCCCGCCAGCACGGGACTTCCCCTCAGTTTCCCGCTTTTCAAGGAGCAGGAATATGCCGGCTGCACTTACCTGTCGGCTCCATCCCTGGCCTCCCTGAACCAGCCGACAGAAGAAGGCAAACAATTAAAAAGCAAGCTTTGGGCCAGCCTGAAGAAATTATTCAACGTATAGGGATGATAAAAATAATCTTTGCAACGAACAATGCCAATAAGGTGGCCGAGATCCAGGCCGCGATCGGTGATAAGATAGAAGTGATCAGCCTCAAACAGGCAGGCATTGATATCGATATCCCCGAACCACATGATACCCTGGAAGCCAATGCAGAAGAAAAATCCCGCACCATTCACCGCCTCACGGGCGATCATTGCTTCAGTGAGGACACCGGCCTGGAAGTAGATGCCCTGAATGGGGAACCGGGTGTGAAAAGCGCCCGATATGCAGGAGAAGACAAGGCATTCGATAAGAACATCGAAAAACTACTCATCAACCTGCAATCGAAAACCAACCGCAAAGCCCGTTTCCGCACCGTGATCTCACTGATCTGGCAGGAACAGGAATACCTATTCGAAGGCATTTGCCCAGGGACCATCATCCCCGATCAGCGTGGCAACGCCGGTTTTGGCTATGATCCTGTTTTTGTGCCTGAAGGCAGCAGCCGTACTTTTGCTGAAATGACCCTGGAGGAGAAGAACGGTTTCAGCCACCGCAAAAAGGCGGCAGATAAGTTGGTGGGGTTTTTGAAGCAGGTTAGCCCTGAGTTGACAGGTTAACAGGTTGCAAAGTTGACATGGGAATACCCTGAGTTGAAACAACCTGTCAACATTTCAACTTATCAACATGTAAACGATACTTAATAACAAAATACCTGGAACAGCAAAGCAACTATAATATTTCCGAATCCGACTTAATAAAGGGATGCATTGCAGGCGACAGGCGCATGCAGGAAGAATTGTATCGCCGCTTTTCGCCCAAGATGTATGCAGTTTGCCTCCGTTATGCCAATAATTCCAATGATGCCCAGGACCTGCTACAGGAAGGCTTTATCAAAGTGTACCGGAATTTACATCGCTTCAGGGCCGAAGGCTCTTTTGAAGGCTGGATGCGGAGAGTGTTCGTGAACACCTCTATCGAACATTACCGGAAGAAATCGGCACAACTGGCCACCGTTAGCGAAAAAGAAGAGAATACGATCGAAGATGCAGATATCACTGCATTGGATAGCCTGGCGGAAAAAGATATAATAGCCATCATCCAGGAACTATCGCCCGGCTACCGCACCGTATTCAACCTCTATGTGGTGGAAGGCTATTCGCACAAAGAGATCGGCGAAATGCTCGGGATCAGTGAAGGCACCAGCAAATCGCAACTGGCAAGGGCAAAGGCCATTCTGCAAAAGAAGATCACGCAATATTTGAGCGACACCAGAAAATCCTATACCCGATAATCATTATGCCTCGGACTGTTCAACATATTCTCTCCAACCTGGAGATTGCTCCACCCACAGGCGCCTGGGAACAGATCGCATCCCAACTGGATGCAGCGTATGATCCGCAGGAATCGGTCATCGCCCAAAAACTGGCCGGTTGGGAAACACCGCCTCCTTCACCAAGCTGGTCCCTGATCGCTGCCGCACTGGACGCCCCGCCCGCAAAGATCATCCGTTCCCCATTCCGTAAACTGGCTGTAGCAGCCGCGATCGTTGCCGTGGCCGGCATTGCCACCTGGTATTTCAGCAATTTCCGCAATAACAACAATAACCAGGCTATAGCCATCAATAAAGAAGGGCCTGCCAGCAATACTGATCATATCGGTGATATCCAAACGCCCCCGCCTGTTGTCGCTACGCCCACCGACAGCACCAACGATCTTCCCAAACCAAATTTCCTCCGCCCCTCATCCGGCAAAGCCATGAACGGTGAACAGGATTATGCTTCACAGGATGCCGGTGCCGATTATTCATCTGAAGACCTGAACTATTCCGGTGCGCATACCATCCCTGCACAAGATATCGCGCCCCCTGTTTCTGTTCCTGCCCCTCCAATCCGCGATGCCAGCGGGAATATCGTGATGGACCTCAAACTGCTCACATCGCCCGGCAATAATTATGTTACCGTAACGGGCCCCAATGGTGAACAGACCCGTATCTCGCGGAAATTCCTTCCCATGATCACCTACCTCAACGGCAGTTTCGATAACAATGACTACAACAATACCTGGAAAAAACGATTCCGCGAATGGAGGGACAAATTATTGCAGCAGGCATCTTTCGCGCCCTCCGGCACCAATTTCCTCGACATCATGGAATTGAAGGAACTAATAGAAGAAAAATAAAATCGCTGTATGCCCCGGATCAAAGTTGAATTACCACAGGCTTTTACTTTCTCAACGGTCATCGCTATACGAATTACAGATATCAATTACGGCAACCATGTGGGGAATGATACTATTTTATCGATCATCCATGAGGCCAGGGTACAGTTCCTCCGGCAGCATGGGTATGGGGAGTTGAGTATGGCCGGGGCCGGACTGATCATGGCCGATGTGGCCATCGAGTTCAAGAACGAGTTGTTCTATGGCGACCAGGTCACTGCCCACGTGGCCGCCGGCGATTTCTCCAAAATATCTTTCGATCTCTACTACAAACTGGAAAAAGAAGTGAACGGCAAACATATCATCGTGGCCACGGCCAAGACAGGAATGGTCTGTTATGATTATGTTCAGAAAAAAATAGTGCCGGTTCCGGAGGGAGCGAAATACAAGTTGATAGGTTAACAAGTTGATAGGTTGACAAGGAAGTCTCCGAATTTCGGGTATCCCCTTATCAACCTATCAACTTGTTAACCTGTCAACTTATCAACCTGTCAACCATTCTAACCCCCCATTCCATATCCTCCAACTCTCCTCCGCCTGGATCACCAGCATGTCCATACCGTTTTTGGTAACAGCACCCTGCTCAGCGCCTTTGCGCAGGAATAATGTTTGCGCAGGATTATAGACCAGGTCGAACAGGTAATGGTTAGGGGTCAGGGAGTGGTAAGGGAGTGGCGGGCATTCCTCTGTTTTGGGATACATGCCCAGGGGCGTAGTATTGACGATTAGCGTATATTCATGAACGATAGCAGGTGTAATCTCCTCGTAGCTGATCCGCTGGCCGGGCTGGGGGCTGCGCGATACTTCAAGACAGGATATTCCTAATTTTTGCAGCACATAATAAATGGCCTTTGCTGCACCGCCTGTACCCAGTACGAGGGCCTTGCGATGTGATGGTTGCAGGTATTGGCGGAGAGATCGCTCGAATCCCGCCACATCCGTATTGTAACCACTTAGCTGTCCGTCGCGGATACGAATGCAATTACAGGCGCCGATCGTTTGAACGATGGGGTCCTGCCAATGCAGGAATGGGATCACCTGCTCTTTGTAGGGGATGGTCACATTCAGTCCTTCCAGTCCGGGGTTTTCCGCCAGCACTTTTTCCAGTTCCCCGATCTGCAGCAAGGGAAAATTCTCATACGTGCAATCCGCTATATGTTCATTGCGGAATTTTTCAGTGAAGAATTTCTGGGAGAATGAATGGCTCAACGGGTAACCTATGAGGCCGAACCTTCTCATTGCACTTCTTCTTTATCGAGGAACAGGTTGAATGTATCGCCGCGCAGGCCAACGCGCATGGCCTCGAGCGGGATCACTTCTGTAGGAGCGATATTGCCGAGGTTTACATTGCAACCCAATAATTCGATGAAATATAACTGCTGTGCTTTCTGCGGTGCTTCCCAGATGATCTTTTCACCGGGGATCTGTGTCAGGATCTCTTGCACCAGACCTTCACGCACTTCTCCTGTACCACGGTAAATGCCCACATTCCCGGCTTCCCGCGCTTCGGCGATCACATAGGAAGAACCGGCATTCAGCTCGGCACGCATCAGTTCGATCCATTTATAAGGTGGGATGATATGCGCTGCATCCTTGCTGCCCACTTCACTCAATACCAATCCATGTTTGGTGAGCTTTTCGATATATCCGCACTTCTCGGCATGCGGGATGGTAATGGAGCCATCGCTCACTTCCATATAGCTGATGCCGTATTCCTTGCAAACGCCTATATAATCATCGAACTGGTTCCGGATCAGGAACGCTTCGAACAAGGTGCCCCCAAAGTAGACCGGGACATTGTATGATTGATATACTTTAATCTTCTCGCGCAGTTTGGGTGTTACGAAGGAGGTGCCGAAGCCCAGCTTAACGATGTCGACATGCGGGCTGGATATTTCCATGAAATTGTGCACTTCGGAAATGCTGAGGCCCTTATCCATCACCATGGTGATACCATCTTTGCGGGGTTGCTGCGTTCTATCAGGGATCTGTGAGAGATTAAAATTCATTCGATAGGTTTTAACTTAGGAAACTTCTAACGCCGCCGCAAAAATAGGGAAGAATGAATTAAGATGAAATTAAGATGGCGCAAGTTTAACAAGCTGGTGAGCCTATATAGATTTATTTTTTTTATATCTGGCCAGAACGTCCACTACCAGTTGATGCTGTAATATGGATGGATTGAGCTCCACCAGTTTTTTCAGCATCCTGGGCGATTGACCCATGGCCGTTTCGAGCTGGAGCAATGCTTCCCTGGTCTTTCCAAGGGCCAGGTAAACGGCGCTGAGATAAAATATGAAGATGGGTTTATTGTCGGTCATTTTGAGTGCTGCTTTCACCTGTTCCAGCGCTTCTTCATAAAATTCGCCGTGGTACAGGCAGCGGATCAATGCCTCCCAGCTCGATACATTGCGGGGGCGCTGCCCTACTACATTGGAGAAATACTGGATCGCTTCCTTGTAATCGCCCAGTTGCATTTTGCATTCACCCATGGCCAGGTTGTACTCGGGTTGCAGCCGGTGGATCTGCATGGCCGTCTCCAGTTGCTTGATGGCTGTTGCCCACTGCCCTTCATTCATGTAGGTACAGGCGATCTTGTAATAGAGCTTGCTGTCTTCCTGGTTCAGGTGTGAAGCCTTCCTGTAATAGAACCTTGCCTGTGCAAAATTCTTGAGCCTGTCGTAACAGTGGCCGATCGCTTCATAGATCACATCTTCAGGCCTCGACAGTTCCAGTACTTTTTCCAGCACTTCGATTGCATCCCTGAACTTGCGCAGACGGATATAGGCATCACCCATATTACGGTAAGCATAATCGAATTTTTCGTCGATCACCACGGCATATTTGTAGGCGTCGATGGCCTTCTCGTAGAGTTTCAATCCCTGGTAAGCTGCCGCCAGGTTGAACCATGCCAACTCGCTGTACGGGTACTCATCGATGATATGCTGATGGAGACGGATGCTTTCTTCATTGCGGCCGGTGAAATCGGTCCAGAAGCAGATCTTGTACAAAGCCTCTTCATTATTGGGGTCCTGTTCCAGAATGAGCTTGAGACAATCGAAGATCTTATCGAACTCTTCATAATCGTCGTACACATCGGCGAGTTCGAACAGGAGTTCGATCCTTTCCTGCCCATCGAAAAGCTGCAGGGCATTTTCCAGTAGTTGAACAGCTTTTTCCTGCTGGTCGAGGGCCAGGTAGGCATCTGTTTTCAAAATGTAGAGGTTGATATCGTTGCTGTCCAGCAATTCGGCATGCCCCAATACTTCGAGGGCTTCGTGGTAGTGCCGGGTGGCGATCAGCAGGTCGGCCTTCTTGATGAGCAGCGCAGCGGAATAAGGATATTGTTCGATCCCCAGCTCTGCGGCTTCGAGGGCCTGCTGCAGGTCTTCTTCATCGTCGAAATAGTCAATGATCTTTTCAAATGATTCTTCGTCCAGGAAAGAGTGACTGCGGCCGGATTTTAAGTTCTGAAACTGCCTAACCAATTCCCTGATCTCTTCATTGTTCTGGCGGGATGGATTCTCTCTCATGTATTTTTGTAATGGTTTATGTAAAATACCCCTTTCGGGGCTGATCGCCAATTTTTTCTTATTGACAATGTGGGGATAAAGAAGTCGGAGGCCCGATGCCGGAGGTCTGAAATCCAACGAATTGGAGGGCCTGTCCGTAATTCGGCCCTCCGGCATCGGGCCTCCGACTTCATTTTTCTCCCCCCATGCAACATTCCGGCCCAAAAGATGATCTTTTTTATGGAATCAGTAACATTTCCGCATCTCAGGCGTTAAAGGAATATTAATATTTGGGACAGACGGTTAAAGGATTCCAAAAATTTTTCTATATTTTTGTGTCGATTATGCAGGCAAATTTTACGCTAAAACTTAACCACATGCTTAAAAAGACCATCATCAGTTGCGCGATGATCGGGGCAGTTGCGCTTGCATTAGCCAGTAGCGGAGGTGGTGATAAGAAGAGAGACGCTTCACCCCTGAAGCCGGAATTTACCCCCATCAGGACCACCAATGGGTTCACGCTCAAGTCGGGCCCCTCTTATCGCGGGAGCCAGGTTTTCAACAGTGAAAGGACTGCGAGCTATGTGAAATTCAATTCATTGGTCACCTACGAACAAGGGAACAAGATATTTATCCTGCCCAACCAGGTAAAGGTAAATACCAAACCCACGTTCAGGTCTAATCTGAATGTTCTCGACCTGAAGTTCAGGTTGCGCAAATAACTTTATTCAATAACTTATTCCTGTACATCCCCGGTCCTTTCGACGGGGATGTTTTTTTACATGCTTATTTTCTTGCTTTCTTCGTAGGTGAGCTCCCTGTAGCCGGTTTTCGGTATATCGAATTTGGAGGCGGGAACGGGGTTTAGATTGATCCTGGACACCGTGTATTTGATCGTCAGCTTGCCCTGGACCAACTCATATTCCAGCGGCAATCCGTTCAGGTTCCTGAACTGGTAATCGTAATCTTTATTTTCCGGGATGATCTCTGTTGTATAGAACACGGAAAAGCTGGTGCCATCGCCGAGGGTGGCGGTTGCCTTGGTACAGCTATACCCTGCGATCGTTTTCGTTTCCTTCGTATTCACAAAGGTGATACCATTATATCTTCTGTTCTTTTCCGCCCAGTTCTCTGCCGTCATGCGGATCAACAATTTCTGGCCGCTTACTTCCCGTAATACGACTGCAGTTCCGGTCTTTGCATCATGAATAGTAGTGGAAGAAAACAAAGCGCTCACCATTTCCGAGCGGCTCATATTCCCTTTGAGGTAAACCGTAGTAGTGGCCCCATCGAAAGCATCCGCGATCTTGGGTTCCGTACTGCCGGTCGAGATAGAAGCATCATAGACCAGGGTGAGCTCAGAGACCTTTCGCTGTGCATTTGCCTGGAATGCCAGCATAACCATCAGAACCGTAAATATGCCCATGAACTTTTTCATGTTGATGCAAGGGTTTGATTATGTTATCATAAAGACGCACCTTTCCTGCCAAACGTTGGCTAAAATAGTGTAAAGTTGATAAGTTAACAAGTTGAAAGGTTGACAAGAAATCCCCTCAATAGGGAAACTCCTTGTCAACCTTTCAACTTATTAACCTGTCAACTTATTTTCTCTGCTTCGCTCTCTCCTCCTGCATCTTTTTCTGAGCTTCCTGCATTTGTGCCAGCCGCTCCTGGAATTTGGATTGCGTCTTCGGCTTTTTCCTGTTCTCCTCTATCTTGGCCAGGATCTTGTCGTGGTCAATGATATAATTCTGGATCACCCATTGCAGTATCAGGGTTATGATATTCGAAACGGTATAATACCAGGTGAGGGCTGCCGGCAGCCTGTTGAAGACGAACAATAAGATAAAGGGGAAGATATACGGCATGTACTTGAGCGCCGGATTATTCTGGTCCGGGGTCATGTTCATGTTATAGATCGATATGAGGAAGCTGGTGATCACCGCCGTGAGCGTGAACAGGCTGAGGTGATTGCCCAGTTGCCATACTTCGAAGGGGAATTTGATGATGACATCATAAGATGCGAGGTTACTGGCCCATAGGAAGGATTCGCCTCTTAGCGAGATATTGGAGTTGAAGAAGCTGTACAGGGCAAAGAAGATCGGGATCTGCAAAAGGGCCGGGATACAGCCTCCGAGCGGGTTTACACCGGCTTCGCGGAACAGTTTCATCTGCTCCATGCCGATCTGTTGCTGATCACTGCCATATTTTTGTTTCAGTTTGTCGATCTCCGGGCGAAGCGCTTTCATTTTCGCGCCGCTGAGGTAACTGGTGTATACGAGCGGGGATGTCAGCAAACGGATGAATAAGGTAAGCAATGCGATCACCAGGCCGAAGCTGCCGATAAAGCTCTTGAAGAAATCGAATACCGGCATAACAATGTACTTGTTGATGGGGCGAACGAAAGTGTAGAAGTCGCGGCCCAGGTTCACGATCTTGTCCATATCCGGGGGCGACTGCTTCTTCAGGATCTTATAGTCTGTTGGACCATAATACAATTGTAATGGGAGCGATGCGCTGGCCCCGAGCGGGAGCTTTGTTTGGAGGTTGGTGATCACTTCTGCCAGTTTGCCGGAGTTCTTGTCTACCGTCCTCGTCCATTTCACTTCGCCTGCGCTGAAATTATTTTTATTGACCAGTGTTATGTTGAAGAACTGTTGAGCAACGCTCACCCATTGCACTCCTTTATCGAATTTCCTGTCGGTCTTGGCCATGATGTAATCGAAGTCATTGTTCTCATAGAAGCAGATATTTGTATGAGTGGCTTCGTACGTGAGATCGCTTTCGTGCTGCATGGGCTGTGATTGCCAGGTGAGGTTGAAAGCTCCCTGCGTCAGCAATTTATCGGCGCCGTTCAGTTGCACGTTCCAGTCGATCATATAATCGTTGGGCTTCACAATGAACTGGTGGATGATCACCCCATTCGCTACAGGGGCCTGGAAAGTGATGGTTTGTGAGCCATCGGCATTCTTCTCCACTTTACCCGGCGTGAAATAGACTTCGGACACCTGGGCCGATTGATTACCGGAGAAATTGACACCATAGGATATCTTATCGAAAGGAGTGCCATTGAGAATAACGAGATTGCTATCGTTCGATCTGTAATTCTTCAGCTCCACTTTGCCCGGCTGGCCGCCTTTGTTGGTAAAAGTGACCTTCAGTACCTCATTCTCCACCACGGTGAACTGTTCCACTCCCTGCAGCGCCTTGAAGTTGCTATCGAGGGAAACAGCCTGGCGGGAAATGGTATCTTTCAGGGCCAGTAGTGAATCCTGTGTTCTCTTGATACGGCTTACGGAATCCTCCTTGCGTAGACGTTCAGCTTCAAGGGTATGGTGATTCTTCGTAGAATCGTATAAATAGAAAAATAATAATACGGCTATCAAACTGAATCCAATCACCGTATTGCGGTCGAATTTCATTATGCTTAAAATTTATAGGAGGTGCAAAGATAGGGGTTTCTGCCTTGGCCGCCGAAGCTTTAGCGAAGGTGGCCCGGTGAACTCTCCGTCCGTCCATTAGTCGCGCAGAATGTCTTTTTGATACATTATTCAGTGAAGAAGATAAACCGGTGGTCACCAGCCTGTATCAGATCATTTCACTTTGCAATAAAGGGTTTTTTACTGCATTTTTCTGTTCCGTATAGTCTTTGGCCGCTTTGATGAAATGTACAAAAAGCGGGTGTGGGTTCTCCACGGTGCTTTTCAGTTCCGGGTGGTATTGAACGCCGATGAAGAAGGGATGTGCAGGCAGCTCAACGATCTCCACGAGGCCGCTTTCCGGGTTCTTACCACTGGCTATCATCCCGGCTTCCTCGAATTTTGCCAGGTATTTATTATTGAACTCCCAGCGATGGCGGTGGCGTTCGCTGATCATTGTTTTACCATAAGCGCGGTGGGCCAGAGTTCCTTCCTTGATCTGGCAGGCATAGGCTCCCAGCCGCATGGTGCCGCCCTTGGCAGTAATATTTTTTTGCTCCTCCATGAGATCGATCACCGGGTCGGGCGTATCGGGATTCATTTCAGTGGAATGGGCTTCTTTCAGTCCGAGGATATCGCGTGCATATTCGATCACCGACATTTGCATGCCCAGGCATATCCCGAAGAATGGCAGGTTATTCTCGCGTGCATATTTTACGGCGATCACCTTCCCTTCCACGCCGCGAAGGCCGAAGCCAGGCGCTACGAGCAGGCCGTCGAGATTGGCCAGTTTTTCGCCTACATTGTCGGCTGTAATGAATTCGCTGTGCACATTCACTACCTGCACCTTGCATTCATTGATGGCCCCTGCATGTACAAAGGCTTCCAGGATCGATTTATACGCATCCTGCAATTCGATGTATTTACCGATCAGGCCAATGGTGACCTGGCTCTTGGGATATTTCAGTTTATCGAGGAATTCCTTCCAGCGATGCAGGTCGGGCTCGTTGAATTGCGTGATGTTGAGCTTTTTCATACAGATCAGGTCGAGCTTCTCGCGCATCATGGCCAATGGCACTTCATAGATGGTAGGCGCATCAGCCGCTTCTATCACTGCTTCCTGCTTCACATTGCAGAAGAGGGCGATCTTCCGGCGGAGTTCGGGCCCCAATGGCTTTTCCGTGCGGCACACGATGATATCCGGGTGAACGCCTTCCTGGCTCAGCATTTTCACGCTGTGCTGGGTCGGTTTTGTTTTCAGTTCTTTGGCAGCTTTCAGGTAGGGGATCAGCGTGAGGTGCACTACCACGGTATCTTCTTCGGGCAGTTCCCACTGCAACTGGCGGAGCGCTTCGATGAAGGGCAGGCTCTCGATGTCGCCTACCGTTCCGCCTATTTCGGTGATGATGATATCGAATTCATTGTTCTGGCCGAGCAATAACATCCTTCGTTTGATCTCGTCCGTGATATGCGGCACTACCTGAACGGTCTTGCCCAGGTAAGCCCCTTCCCTTTCCTTATTGATAACGGTCTGGTAAATACGACCGGTGGTAACGTTGTTCGATTGTGAAGTGAAGATATTGAGAAAGCGTTCGTAGTGGCCAAGGTCGAGGTCCGTTTCTGCACCGTCTTCGGTTACATAACATTCTCCATGTTCATAGGGATTGAGCGTACCGGGGTCTACATTGATATAGGGATCGAATTTCTGGATGGTAACACGCATCCCTCTTGCCTGCAACAGTTTTGCCAACGAAGCTGCAATGATCCCTTTGCCCAATGAAGAAGTTACGCCGCCGGTAACAAAAATATACTTGGCCATAGTCTTATGGTTAATCAGTTTATAATAATAGTATTCAGATTAGTTATGGCGAAATAGGACAGGCATAAAAAAAGAAAATCTCCACATCGTGTCGTCCGACGTCCACATCTTTTGGTCTAACTTTTTTTTGTCTTAGATTGACTAACCCAATCCCATTTTGACCAGCGGAAATCAAATATGAAGAATAATTCCGGGAGGTCATGCAAAGGTACACTAAATCTCCAAGCGGAAAAAATTCCCTTGGCGATGGGGATAATTTGGGGAAAGCGGTTACCTGAAATCGATGAAACTCAGGTGGGGATTGATGGGCGCCGGGGCCAGGGACTTCACATGGAGCGGACCCTTGTTCCCAGCCGTGGGATGGTTCCTGGAAGCATGTAAATAAGTGATGGCAACGATCTCTATGGCCAGAATAAAGAGACTGATCCTTTCGGTTTTCATAGATTTAGAGGAATCTTGGTCTATAAGAACGAATCGGCAGGTCATTTATTTTATGACAATGGATGGGAATTTACTGTGGAATATCCGTAAAGCTACGAGGGTCTCCTGTCAGTCCTTGGCGATCTTATCATAGCTGGCCACTATCCCTTTGATCAGCGAAGAACTGAAGCCCTGGTGTTCCATTTCATTCAGCCCGGCGATGGTACAGCCTTTGGGCGTGGTCACTTTGTCGATCTCCTGCTCCGGGTGAGCGCCTTTTTTCAGCAATAATTCCGCGGCTCCTTTTACAGTTTGCGCAGCGATGAGGCTGGCGGTGGCCGCATCGAACCCGATCTGGATCCCTCCCTGGATATTGGCCCTGATATACCGCATGGCATAGGCAGTGCCACACGCTCCCAGCACGGTGGCGGCATCCATCAGCTTTTCATCGATCCATACCACCCTGCCCAGTTGGTTGAACAGGTCTTCCACATACCTTACCTGGTCCCGGCTCACTCCATGTGCGGAGAGGCAGGTCATGCTTTCCTGGATGGCAATAGCGGTATTGGGCATGGCACGGATCACGGCGATCTTATTGCCAAGGGCCTGTAAAATATGATCGATGGAAATACCTGTTACTACAGATACCAGCACATGACGGTCGGGGTTGAACGCAGCACCGAGCTTTTGAAGCAAGTCCTCCACCTGGAAGGGTTTTACGGCAAGGATCACGAGGTCCGCAAAATGTACAGCTTCTTCATTATTATCACTGACAAGCACTCCTTTTTCCTGGAGGGATTGAAGGGTCCTGATCGTGCGTTTGGTGATAAGGATATGTTCTGGAAGAGAAAATCCACTGTTGATCAGCCCCTCTGCAATGGCAGTACCTAAATTTCCCCCGCCAATGATGGCGATCTTCTTATTCATAACAAAGCGTTTAATAGTAATCCCCGGTTGACAAATAGTTCCTCACATAATCATCTACCCCATCTTCCAGTGAATAGAATGTATCAGTATAGCCGGCTTTCTTCAGTTTGCTCATATTGGCTTCCGTGAAATACTGGTATTTATCACGGATATCTTCAGGCATATCGATGAACTCGATCCTGGCATGCCTGTCGATCCCGGCGAAAGTGGCTTTTGCCAGGTCTTCAACAGTCCGGGCAGTGCCGGTACCCAGGTTGTACAGTCCATTCTCCACCGGAGAACCAGCCGACCATTGTTCCATCAGCCAGTAACATACTTTGAGCAGGTCTTTCACATAAATGAAATCACGCATCTGGTGACCATCCTCGTAATCAGGGCGATGAGACCTGAATAATTTCACATCACCATTCTCCTTTATCTGGTTGAAAGCATGCCAGATGATGCTGGCCATGCGGCCTTTATGGTATTCATTGGGGCCATAAACATTGAAGAACTTCAATCCGGCCCAGAAAGGCGGGTATTTGGTTTCTTTCAGCGCCCATTTATCGAACTCATTCTTCGAAACACCGTAAGCGTTGAGTGGTTTCAATTTATAAGGCAGTTCATGATCATCATTATACCCGAACTCTCCCGCGCCGTAGGTGGCTGCAGAAGAAGCATAGACAAGCGGCACATTTTGTCGTACGCAATATTGCCACACCTTCCGGGAATAGTCCACGTTGAGATGCTGATGAATGGAATAATCGAATTCAGTGGTATCTGTTCTGGCCCCCAGATGGAATATGAAATCGACCGGTGGTTTCTGTTGAAGCCATTCGAAAAAATGTTCTCTTTCCACTTTTTCGCGGAACGACTTGCCATCCAGATTATGGACTTTATCGTGCCGGTGGAATTCATCAACGAGCACCAGGTTCTCATATCCGTTCTCATTCAGAAATCCTACCAGGCAACTGCCGATAAAACCGGCAGCACCGGTAACCACAATTGTAGCATCTCTATTCATAGATCGATTGGTTCAGTGATGATTTGATGTTCCACTACAATGCGCTCATCGCATGTTCCGATTCATGACTGGCCAGCAGGTTATGGATCGCATTGTCGTATTTTTCTTTCCACTGGAACGTGGTGCCCCAGTTCATCCCGTCCACTTCCACGGTACCATTGGTCACAACGCCCAGCTCTTCGCAAGGATGATTGCCGATCAGTTTCCTGAATGCGGCTGCCTGTGCGGGTTTCACGCTCACCACTACCCTGCTCTGCGCCTCCCCGAACCAGAAACCGTCTTTTCGGATATTGCTATCGGACGCCACCACATCGATCCCCAGGTCCCTGTTGAAGCAGGATTCGATGAGAGTAGTGAACAGGCCGCCTTCACTCACATCATGGGCCGATTCGATCACACCTGCCTGTACCAGTTGCGCGATCTTCTGTTGCAATTCCAATTCAACATCGATATCGAATTGCGGGGCCGGACTATATTCCACCCCATGTACTTTGTTCAGGTATTCCGATGAATTGATATCGGCACTGCTCCTGCCTATGAGGAAGATGAGGTCGTCGATAGCTTTGAAATCGAGTGTCATTTTTTTCTTTACATCATCGAGCAGGCCCACCATCCCGATCGTTGGCGTCGGGTATACAGGCCCTTCAGGGTTCTGATTGTAAAAGCTCACATTGCCCCCCGTGACCGGCGTATCGAATTTGCGGCATGCATCGCCCATTCCTTTGATGGCATGTACAAACTGGTAATACACTTCAGGATCGTAAGGGTTGCCGAAATTGAGACAGTTGGTAATACCGAGGGGTTGTCCACCACTACACACGATATTTCTTGCAGCTTCGGCCACGGCGATCATGGCCCCTTTGTAGGGATCGGCGAATACATAACGACTGTTGCAATCGGTGGTAAGCGCCAGTCCTTTATTGGTAGGCTTCGCGACCACCACGGCAGCGTCGCTGGGAGCATTGGTAGATGCATTGCCGGTGCCTACCATGCTATCATATTGCACGTAGATCCATCTCTTGGAAGCGATATTGGGAACGGTGATCAATTGTTCGGCAATCCCTTTCAGATCATCGGGAACAGGGATGCTTTCAGGATCGAATGCCTTTACTCTGGCGAGATAGGCCGGCTCCTTGTATTCGCGTGTATATTGTGGAGCACCGCCTCCGAGCACGAGATCATTGGCAGGGAGCTCGGCTTCGAGCTCTCCATGCATATAAAAACGGAGGATACCATCGTCGGTGACCTCCCCGATCTCGGCACAGGGAAGGTCCCATTTATCGAACACTTTCGTAACGAGTGCTTCTTTTCCTTTTTCCACCACCATCAGCATTCTCTCCTGGCTTTCGCTGAGCAGCAGTTCCCAGGCCTTCATATTTTTCTGGCGCGTTGGAACTTTGTCGAGATCGATCCGCATGCCTACGCCACCTTTGGCGCTCATTTCGGATGTGGAACAGATGATGCCGGCAGCGCCCATGTCCTGCATGCCCACCACAGCGCCGGTTTTGATCACTTCGAGACAGGCTTCCAGCAGTTTTTTTTCCTGGAAGGGATCGCCTACCTGTACAGCGGGCAGTTCTTCGGTACTCTCTTCAGTGATATCGGCTGATGCAAAGGAAGCGCCGCCGATCCCGTCCTTACCGGTGGCCGAGCCAACAAAGAAAACCGGGTTACCGGTGCCTGAGGCGGTGGCGGAAACCGTTTCACCATTTTTCACGATGCCGGCGCTCATGGCATTCACGAGTGGATTGGTATGATAACATTGTTCGAAATAGATCTCACCACCTACAATGGGAACGCCGAAGCAATTACCATAGTGGCCGATACCATGCACAACGCCTGCCAGCAGGTGTTGGGTCTTGGGTTCGGCCAGGTTGCCGAAACGGAGCGAGTTGAGAGAGGCAACGGGCCTTGCTCCCATGGTGAAAATATCGCGGTGGATACCGCCAACACCGGTAGCGGCGCCCTGGAAAGGTTCAATCGCTGAAGGGTGATTATGTGATTCGATCTTGAAGACAACACCATATCCATCGCCGATGTCCATCAGGCCGGCATTTTCCTCACCGGCTTTCACCAGCATTTTTTTTCCTTCACGGGGCAATGTCTTCAACCATTTGATGGAATTCTTGTAGCTGCAATGCTCACTCCACATACCACTGAATGCACAAAGTTCATTGAAGTTGGGAGTACGGCCGAGCTTTTGTTTGATCAATTCAAATTCCTCTTCTGTGAGACGGAGCTGCTGCGCCGTTTTTGTGGTGATTTCCATGAATTTTATTTGTGCCTATGTTTAATTATTCGATTAATAACAGGGGAAGCGCAAAAATACGAACGGCTGTGCAATCTTGCTGATAAATTTATGTCAATCGTGAAGGTCGAACTGGAGGGTGCCTACGTACTCATCGAGCACTTTTTCCATGCTGAATTTCTTGATAACGAGTGAGCGGCCGTTCTTTCCCATGCGGGCGCGGTCTTCCGGCAGGAGGTTGATCATTTTCTCCATTTTATCGGCCAGATCGAAGGGATCGTGCATTTTGCAGATATAGCCGGTTGAATTATTCAGCACTACTTCCTTGCAGCCACGGTTGAAGGAGGTGATGATAGGCAGTTCCATGCTGGCCGCTTCCATGAGGCACCTGGGAACGCCTTCATTGTAGAAGGAAGGGAATACGAAGCAGTCGGCCCGCTGCAGGAAAGGGCGTACATCGCGTGCGAATCCGCAATAATGGATCAGTCCTTCCTGTTCCCATCGGTTAAGGTCTTCCTGTGTGATGGAATCGGGATGGTGGGTCTCGAAGAAACCGATCAGTTCGAACCGCACCTGGTAATTTTTTTTCCTGAGTATGCGGGCCGCATCGGCATAGAGGCTGATGCCTTTGCTTTTCAGGAGGCGGGTGCTCATCAGGAAAGTGAATACTTCATTTTCCACTGGCTCACGTTGATGGTCAGGTGAAAAATGATCGGTATTCACTCCTTCTCCCGGCAATACTTTCACCTTTTCGATGTTCACGATCTTCTCCATGATGAAAACCTTTGCATCCTCATTGTTGAGGAACCATACTTCATTGGTATGCCTGAGGGCCTTCCTGTAGAGGAGTTTCAGGGTCCAGTATAACCAGTTCTTTTGGGCAAAAGGATAACCGAGGCCGGTGATCACTGCCACGGAAGGGATCTTTTCGGCCGCAGCGGCCATGGAGCCATAGATATTGGGTTTGGCCACATAGTGGAAGATGAAATCGGGCCTGTATTGCCTGTATAATTTTTTCAGCCGGCGATAGAGCAGCCAATCGCTCAGTGGATTGGCCGTCTTATTGTCGAAATCGATATGAATGAAGCGGCATCCGGATTGTGTGAGGAACCGGGAGTATTGGTCGTCCGGGGCTATCACGATCACCTGGTATCCCTCTGAAAGCAGACAACGGATCACATCCAGCCGGAAATTGTATACGGACCAGGCACTATTGGATACGAAGGCGATCAGTTTATTTTGATTAGTCAAACCCGCCATGTAGAGAGATTACTGTCAAAATTAAAATTTCATTGCTTTATTCATCCGTTATTATTTATTTTATTTTTGACCGGGTCCCATTCAGGATCGAATCATCATGCCTGCTATACTCCTCATCATACTGCTCTCCGGCCTGTCCGTACTGCTTTTAAAACGCATGGTCCGCCGGAAAATTGCAGCGCTATCCACCATGGAACTGGCAGCAGCATTCGGCATGAAGGTCATTTTCGGTTGCCTGTACGGGTATATTTTCTATCATTATTATGGGGGGGATGATACCTGGGACTATAACCGGAGTTCCCTCCTCGAGCAGAAACTACTGCTTGAAAATCCTGGGGCCTTTTTCAACGACCTGAACCCTTTGGTTTATTTCAACCGGAACGACAATCTGGGTGCTGCCATAAAAGACCTGCTGGGCAACTGGGAATACTCCCTGATCACGAAGCCCATGGCCGTTTTCAATTTCATCAGCGGAGGCAATTATTATATCAATATCGTGTACTTCAGCTTTGTCAGCTTCTGGGGGCAATATTGGTTATTCAGTCTGCTCACACAGTCTTTTCCTGAAAAAAGAAAGCTGTTCCTTTTATTGATATTTTTCTTCCCGCCTGCCGTTTTCTGGTTAAGCGGTATCAGAGGAGATGGGTTACTGCTGTTCTTTATGGCTTTGTTGTTATACCAGTTCCGGCAATGGCTTTTGGATCGCCGGCGGCAGGCGGTCATCCTTGCATTGCTGGGTTTCGCGGGCGTGTTGATCATTCGCAATGCAGTGGCCTTGTGCATGGCGCCGGCATTGGCTGGCTGGTATCTTGCCCAAAGGAATACACAAAAGACCTGGACCAGGTACCTGGCCATTTATGGCATAGGTATCATCCTCTTCTTCAGCTCGGCACTACTGAGTGCCCGCTATTCGGGACCGGCCATGGTAGCTGCCAGGCAGGCGGAATACCTGGAACTGCATGGCAATACGAGGTTCAGGCTCGACCGGCTGGATGCCAGTCTGCCGTCATTTGTGAAGGTATTACCCCAGGCGGTTGCCAATACTTTTTTCAGGCCCCTGCCCTGGGAGGCCAGGGGCGTACTGCAATTGATGTCGGCACTGGATATCCTGCTTTTCTGGGGATTGGCAGCATATTGTTTCTTCCGGAGATCGCCCGACCGGAGAAGAAATTGGGACCAGCCGCTCATACCTGCCTTATTACTCGCCGGTTTATCGCTCTATATTTTCATTGGTTATACGGTGCCATTCCCCGGAGCCATCGTCCGGTATAAGATCCTTCCCGAGCTCTTCCTGTATGCCTGCCTGGTGGTGGCTATAAGGCCCCGAAACATCAAATAATTAAAAAAAATATATTTAATTTACTCACAGTTCTGAGGCAGTTTTTTGAAAGCGGTCGCAAAAAATTGACTTATTTTCACATTTTCGTCAAATAAATTCACATTGCTTTCAAAAAATTTTTTGGAACCCTCAATTATCGGTTTATTTGCACAAAGCAAAAAACACAATTAATGGAATCCTTACGTTTTAAAGCCATCAACGACCTGTCGAACCAGTCCAATGGTCATGTGACAGCAGGTTCTACCAAGATTACCGGCATTTTCGGGGAGAATGTATTCACGCTGAAAGTTGCCCGTGAGTTTTTAAGTGATGAAGCCTATAAGAGCCTGGTGGCTTCCATCAAAGGAGGCAAAAAGATCGATCGCTCAATGGCCAACCAGATCTCCGCCGGTCTGCGCCAGTGGGCAGAGAGCAAAGGAGTGACGCACTTCACGCACTGGTTCCAGCCCCTGACAGGTACTACCGCCGAAAAACACGATTCCTTCTTTACTTTGAAAGGTGATGGCAGCGCCCTCGAAACATTCGACGGTGATGCGCTCATCCAACAGGAGCCCGATGCCTCTTCTTTCCCCAGTGGTGGTATCCGCGCCACTTTCGAAGCACGCGGTTATACCGCATGGGACCCTTCTTCTCCGTGCTTCATCATGGATATCGGCACCGGCAAAACATTGTGCATTCCTACCATCTTCGTTTCCTATACAGGTGAAACGCTCGACTATAAAGCACCATTGCTGAAATCACTCGAAGCTTTGAACAAAGCTGCCGTGGAAGTATGCAATTACTTCGATAAGAATATTACCAAAGTAAGCGCTACCCTGGGATGGGAACAGGAATACTTCGTGATCGACGAAGCCATGTTCAACAGCCGCCCCGACCTGGTGATGAGCGGACGTACCGTTTTCGGTCACTCCCCCGCGAAAGGCCAGCAGTTGGAAGACCACTACTTCGGCTCCATTCCCGAAAGGATCTATTCTTTCATGCGCGACTTCGAAGAAGAAAGTTACAGGCTCGGCATTCCTTTGCGCACCCGCCACAACGAAGTAGCGCCTGCACAGTTCGAGTGCGCCCCCATCTTCGAAGAAGTAAGTGTTGCCGTTGACCACAACACGCTCCTGATGGACATCATGGACCGCGTGGCCCGTCGTCATAAATTACGTGCACTGCTCCACGAAAAACCGTTTGCCGGCATCAACGGTAGCGGTAAGCACAATAACTGGAGCATGGCTACCGACACCGGTGTGAACCTCCTGGCTCCCGGCAAAACGCCGAAAACCAACCTGATGTTCCTCACCTTCTTCGTGAATACCATCAAAGCTGTATACGACTATTCCGATGTGCTGCGTGCTTCCATCGCTTCTGCTGGTAACGACCACCGCCTGGGCGCCAACGAAGCCCCTCCGGCCATCATCTCCGTATTCATTGGTCAATACCTGAGCAAAGTGCTGGCCGATGTAAAAGAAAGAGTTGGCGGTAAATTCGACGAACAGGACGAAGCGATCCTGAAGCTCGATCTCCACAGGAGCATTCCTGAGCTGCTGTTGGACAATACCGACCGCAACCGTACTTCACCTTTTGCGTTCACCGGCAATAAATTCGAGTTCCGCGCTGTAGGATCCAATGCCAACTGCGCCAACGCGATGACCGCCCTGAACACCATCATGGCCGAAACACTGAAGAAATTCAAGGCCGATGTGGATGCCCTGATCGAGAAAGGTGAAAAGAAAGAGATCGCTATCATGCACGTGATCCGCGAGTACATCGTGAGCAGCGAGAAAGTATTGTTCGAAGGAGATGGTTATAGCGACGAATGGCACCATGAAGCCGAAAGACGCGGACTGCCGAATGTACGCACTACCCCGCTGGCGCTGGATGCTATGGTCACTGAAAAAGCAAAGCATCTCTTCGAAAGCAATAATGTATTGAGCCATGTGGAGCTGGAAGCCCGTCATGAGATCGAACTGGAAAAATATATCAAACGCGTTCAGATCGAAGCACGCATCATGGGTGAGCTGTGTACCAGCCATATTCTGCCTGCTGCCATCAAATACCAGAATGATCTGATCAATAATATCAAGGGGTTGAAAGAGATCGGTTTGCCGGAAGACTCCTTCGCCAATCAGAAACAGATACTGGTGAAGATCTCCGAGCATATCAACAAGGTGAGCGACCTCGTAGAGAAAATGATCGAAGCGCGTAAAGTAGCCAACGCCATTACCAATACACGCACCAAAGCGATCGCTTATCAAAGCCAGGTGAAAGATGCCTTCTTCGATACGATCCGTTACCACGTAGACAAACTGGAATTGTTGGTAGCTGATTCATATTGGGCACTGCCGAAATACCGCGAAATGTTGTTCCTCAGATAGTGTAATGTTACTACCAGCCTCCCCTTGCCCGCTGATCATGCGTGGTACTATGGTGGGGCGACTGGTACACTGACATGACAAGCAATGGGCTGCTTCCGAAAGGGGGTAGCCCTTTTTGGTGATGATCCCAACCATGAAGAACATATCTATCGTTAATGCTTAGTTGAAATTAGCTGCTACTATCTAAAATATTTACCTGATAAATTTCCCAACTTGCACCCCTATGCGGTCATACATACCAAAACCGCACTTCCCGCCTGGAAATTTGAATGATTATGTTTAAATATTTGAAAAATCAGGATTATATTTAGATATTAGTCTGTGAGAAAACAACAATCCCGCCTTTGGGGCGGGACTACTGTATAAGTTTTAAACTACGGAATAATCCTTATTGTGATTTGCTTCGGTTCAAAGATAGAATAAACTTTTATTAGGTCTTCAATAATAAAATAAAAAAGAACCATGCAGGATTTAAAAATGTGAAAGCAAAATCACAACCTACAATAAGCTATATGAATAAATCATGTCGAAGATTGTAAGTGCTCCTGCATGGAATTTTATCATAGGAAAAAAACGTTCCCAAATAAGCTCATGATGCCTACCTGGAATACTTTAATCAATTAATCCGGCAATTGATCCAGAGCATACGGTTGATCTGTAATCCTATTTGAAATCGAAAATAGCTTATTGTAGCTAAATATTACTATCTTGCGTTGAATTTATTTTATCCTTATATGAATATGAAAAAAATAATTGGTTTAGATATCGGGACAAATTCAATTGGTTGGGCATTTATCGAATTAAAAGAATTCGGTAAAGCAGGCACTATCAGTGCTTTGGGTAGCCGGATCATCCCCATGGATGGTGATGCCCTGCAAAAATTCGAAAAAGGTAATACAGTCTCCAAGAATGCAGATCGCCGTCAGAGCAGAATGTCCAGAAGGCTAAAACAACGATTTGTCCTCCGTCGGACCCGGTTAATCACAGCATTAAAAATAGCAGGTCTCGTTCCAGATTCATTTCCGATTGATTTTAAGGCAGCAGAAAACGAAAATAGCGGCGCCAGGTTCAATATCAACGACTTCCTCCCTATCGCTTCTTCCTCCATCCATGAAGCCAAACAGGAACTTGGCGCCTCAGCAATCCCACAAGATTGGGTGCTCTATTATCTTCGTCATAAAGCGCTTTCGCAAAAAATAACGATCCATGAACTGGTCAGGATAATCTATATGATGAACCAAAGACGTGGATTCAGGAGTAGCAGAAAAGATATAACTGAGCAGGAAGAAACCGATGAGATCAGGTATCCCATTATTGAAAAATGGGTTCAGATACTCACAATAAAAGAGATCACTGAAATAGCCGAAGAGAAAGGGAAAAAAGTATTCCAGGTAACCGGAAGTGGGGTCGGAGGCAATATTGTTGGTCAGATCGAGAGAAGGAATCCGCCCGACTGGCTACACAAGGAAGTAGAATTGGAGATCACCAAAAAAACAACAAAGTCAGGTGATGTCTCTTATCGCTTTTCTCTTCCTGATTCTTCAGCATGGGAGCAACAAAAAACAGCCCTGAATAAAGATATCCGTGAAACCATCGAACACGGACAATGTCAAACTGTAGGGGAATATTTATTTCTCCATTTGAAAAAAGAAAAGAACTATCGCATCCGCCAAAGAATTGTGGACCGCGACCTATACCAGGCAGAATTTGAAGCCATCTGGAAAAAACAGGCGGCATACCATCCCGAATTGAATGACAGATCTTTGCTCCCGGATATAGCAATGGCGCTGTATCAACACAATGAAGCAAAAAGGAAAGAGATCATTGCAAACGACCTGTTCTATTTAATAGCCAATGACATCATTTATTATCAACGTCCCCTTAAATCGCAAAAGCACAGCATCGACTTCTGCACCTATGAGAAAAAATATGACCCAAAGGGAAATGAATTTGGGATCAGGGTGGCGCCCAAATCAAGTCCTGCCTTCCAGGAATTCAGGATATGGCAAACGATCCACAACTTGCGGGTCCTTCAACTGGAAGGCGCACTGGATGGCAAACCCCAAATCGATATAGATGTGACCGACCAGGTACTTATCCCTTTAGCCAAAGCCAAACTATTTTTACTTTTCGATAGCAGGAAAGAAGTGACACATCCGGCCATCCTCAGGGAACTGGGGCTTAACCCAAAAACATACCGCTTAAATTATCCTGCTGAAAAAAACTTTACCGGCAATGAAACCAAGGAAACATTTAGAAAAGTATTTCGAAAACATAAATGGGAAGAAGGTGAAAACCTATTGAAGAATAGCAGGCAATTCGATTCCCTCTGGCATATATTATATTCCTTACCGGATCCTTCTTCCATCACAAAAGCACTTTCAACTCCCGGAAATCAATGGCATATCCCGAACAACATCATTCAGCATTTATCCAATCTGCCTGACTTCCCCAAACAATATGCCGCCTATTCCACCAAAGCGATCAACAAATTGCTTTCCCTGATGCGCTGTGGCAGTTATTTCGACGCGGCCACGATCGACCCGGTCACCAAAGCCCGTATAGACAAACTGATCACCGGTGAATTCGATGAAAGCCTTTCCAGTGAATTGAGAGACAAGGTCAATCAATCGAAAGAAAAATATAAGTTTCTCCAAACTGAAGACTTTCAGGGGCTTCCTCACTGGCTCGCTGCATACATCATATATGGAAGGCATTCCGAGAAAGAAAATACGACCAGGTATTCATCCCCCGATGAAATGGTGGTGTCGGACCTCATACCCAACAATAGCCTGAGAAACCCTATCGTAGAGCAAATATGCAAGGAAACGATCAGCCTGGTAAAGAGCATCTGGGAACAATACGGGCAGCCGGACGAAATTCATATAGAGCTGGCAAGGGATCTCCGGAAAACCTCGGAAGAACGCAAGCGGCTATCGGATATCCAGTTTGCCAATGAAAACGACAGAAAGCGGATCAAAAGCATTCTCAGGCAATTAAAGAATGCCAATCCTGAATCACTGGTCGATATAGAAAAACTGCGGATTTGGGAAGAGACCGGCAGTGAAGAAGCCATCCGAACGAGCGTTAAGTTCTCCAAAGAACCCACGCAGGCTGAAATTGAAAAATACAAGCTCTGGGGTGAACAAAACCACATCTCTCCATACACGGGCCGCATTATTCCACTCAGTAAACTGTTCACACCGGAATATGAGATCGAACACATCATACCGAGATCCCGCTTTTTCGATAATAGTATCGGAAATAAGACCATCTGTGAAGCGGCAGTAAACGACTATAAGGGTAGCAGGACCGCCCGCGAAATGATAGAAGAAGAAGGGGGAAGAACAATTACGCACAAAGGGCAGACATTTACACTGCTTAACCCGGAAAGTTACATCGATAACTGCAAGAAGATCTTTCGTGGTAAGAAAAGGATCGCGTTGATGAGGGAAGAAATACCCCAGGACTTTGTAGAACGCCAGGTAAATGATACCAGGTATATAACCCGGAAAATAGCCGAATTATTGTATCCGGTAACGAGGAACGAAAATGGGATCGTATTCACTATCGGGCAAATCACCAGTGAGCTGAAAGACAAGTGGGGATTGAACAGGGTTTGGAAGGAAATACTCAAACCACGGTTTGAGCGACTTGAAGTGCTGACCGGGGAAAGATTGATTGAATGGGATAATGACCATAATAATATTCACTTCAAAAAGGACTACAAACGTATTGATCATCGCCATCATGCTCTGGATGCCCTGGTCATTGCCTGTACCATGAGAGAGCATGTACGGTATCTTAATACCTTGAATGCCGCAGATGAAAAGAGCAAATATCAATATCTTGTAAAACGCAGGTATAGTGATTTTATACTGCCCTGGGAAACATTTACCCGGGAAGCCAAGGCAAAGCTTCATGAGGTAATTGTTTCTTACAAGAATAAAAATCGTGTAATTACAAAAGGTATTAACAGGCATACCAAATGGGTTCAGCAAAAGGATGGTTCCTGGAAAAAAGAACTGACCAGGCAGATGAAGGGTAAGTTGATAGCCATCAGAAGGTCCATGTTCAAAGAGCCTCTTGGCAAAATTACCCTGAGAGAATATAAGACAGTTACGGTGAAGCAGGCAGTTGACTTGCAATTAGCAGCGCTCAGGAGCAATGACAAGTCCATTGCGCCACAGATCGCCGACAAGCTTTTAAGGCAGCAGGTCGTCGAGATCATCAGGAACAGTGACTTCGATAAGAAAGAAGTAGAGAAATTCTTATCCAAACATCCTTTATCGGATGATTCAGGAAATATCATCTCGAAGATCCAAATCACCCACTTCAATGATTATGCTGCCAAGCGGGTAAAATTGGATGAATCGTTTACTCATGAAAAAATTGATAAGATACCTCATGCAGCCCATTCATGGCTGGCCAGGTTGCTACATGATCATTTGACCTCCTTCAATAATAAGCCTGAAGAGGCATTTAAAGGAGAAGGGTTGGATATCCTCAACAAAGCAGCAGGGCCACCCATCAACAAAGTGACTGTTTACGAAGATATCGGGAAAAAAATTCCTTTTAAGGGCAAATTGGTGGAAGCAGATAAAGGCAGCAATTTATTCTTCGTGATCTATGAAAGCCTATCCGACAGAAGCCGGATCATCAATGAATCGTCCAGCGTACCTCTTTTGGAGGCCATCGAAAGGTTTACGAACCAACTTCCTATTGCAGATGAAAAACCAGGATACAAAACAATAGTGCTTTCGCCCAATGAGCTGGTATATGTTCCGGAAGAAGGAGAAAATATAAAAGCAATTGATTGGGGAGGTGAGATCAGGAAAATCCATGACCGGATCTATAAAGTTGTAAGTTTTTCCAAAGCCCAATGCTTTTTTATTCCTCATTTTGTTTCAAAACCGTTGGATGAAAATGGAAAGGAACTGGGGTCCAACAATAAATCGGAAAGGGCCTGGAATGGTGAAATGATCAAAAATGTTTGTGTTAAAATAAAGGTCGACCGGCTGGGAAATATTGTTGAAGTGGATGGCAGGAAAATTCATGCAAGCAAGGCTTCTGAAATTCAGTAATGCATCGGATAGGCTTTATTATTCACATCTAATCCAACTCCATCCGATATGATAAAGCGTACGCTTTATTTTGGCAATCCTGCATATCTTAAAACGGCCAATGAACAGCTTGTAATAGAGATGCACGACAGTGGGGAAACAAAAACGGTCCCTATTGAAGATATCGGCATTTTGATCCTTGACCATCAGCAGATCACTGTGACACAGTCCCTGATTGCAAAGCTGCTGGCTAATAATACTGCTTTTATTACCTGCGATGCCACCCACCACCCTACAGGTCTGTTACTCAATTTGGATGGCAATAGCCTGCAGAGCCAGCATTTTCAGGCCCAGTTAGATGCTTCCGGTCCTCTCAAAAAACAATTATGGCAGCAAACAGTCGTTGCGAAAATTCAAAACCAGGCTGCTTTGTTAGCTATCCAAAGGGAGGAATATAAACTCCTGTTGAATTATGCACAGGCTGTAAAGAGTGGAGATAGTGAAAATCATGAGGCTAAGGCTGCCGCTTTTTACTGGAAACGGATCTTTCCGGATTTCCTTCAGTTCAGGCGTGAACGATTCGGCCCTCCCCCGAATAATCTTTTGAATTATGGTTATGCCATTTTACGGGGCTGGGTAGCCCGCAGCCTTGTTGCGTCAGGGTTATTACCTACACTGGGTATCCATCATCGTAACCAGTACAATGCTTATTGTCTGGCAGACGATATCATGGAACCTTACAGGCCTTATGTAGATAAGGTTGTCTGCCATATCATTCGTGGTAATGGCAAATTCCTCGACATGACACCTTCCATGAAAAAAGAGCTGCTGGGTATTCCGGCTTTGGATGTAATGATCGACGGGAAGAAAAGCCCGTTAATGAATGCAGTTCAACGAACGACAGCCAGTTTAATGAAATGTTTTGAAGGGCAGTCCCGAAAACTATTATATCCGGAAATGTAATGATACAGGCCCCGATCTTTTTTCATTCTCCCTCCGGGGCTTCGGGTACAGGATTTGAACGACTAAATGCCTATCGTATAATGTGGGTAATGGTATTTTTTGATCTGCCTACCGATACCAGGAAAGACCGGAAAAATTATGCCCGGTTCAGGAAGGATATTATGGCTTATGGCTTTCAGATGTTCCAGTTCAGCATGTACCTGCGTCATTGCAGCAGTAAAGAGAACGCGGAAGTTCATATAAGCCGGGTAAAGGCTATACTTCCGCCCAAGGGCCATATAGGCATCATGTGTGTTACCGATAAACAGTTTGGCATGATGGAGATATTTCGGGGAAAAGAGCCAGTAGAGGCACCTGCGACTGTTCAGCAGCTTGAACTATTTTGATACCGGAACAGGCGGTAGAAATTGGCCGCACAGGATTTGAAAAATACCTCCCGAACCTTTTTTTCCGATTGTAAAAATTGATGCAAAAGCACAACAGGACTGGGTTTTAGGCAGTCGTGTTGTGCTGAGACTAAGTTACATCTTAAATTGAAAGCAAATCACAACCATTGTTACATTCGGAAAACGGAGCTGTGTGTTGTGCTGAGACTAAGTTACATCTTAAATTGAAAGCAAATCACAACGGGTGAGCCGCGATACAAATTTTACGCGACGTTGTGCTGAGACTAAGTTACATCTTAAATTGAAAGCAAATCACAACTCCCTCAGATTATGGAAGGACTTGCTTATAGTTGTGCTGAGACTAAGTTACATCTTAAATTGAAAGCAAATCACAACGCTTAGGATGATTAACTACATCAAGGAAATGTTGTGCTGAGACTA
>JAFIGX010000001.1 GCA_017849455.1 Pseudobacter sp. | reverse complement strand
TAAAAAGTTGATAGGTTAACAGTGGCTTCTCCTTGTTAACCTATCAACTTTTTAACCTGTAAACTCTTATTCATAGCCTGTGCCTTCGTGGCCATAATCCCTTTCAACACACTTTGCTTCCAAAAAAAAGCCTTACCGCTCTTGGACCACGGGAAGGCTTAATTTTTTTGAATAGTAAATGCTTTAATTACTATCGCTGCTGCTTGAATGATCATCGGAGCTGTATCCGAAATCGAAGGTAGTAGGCGTTGACTCAGGAGCTGGCATTGCTGCTGGCGGTGGAGTTGGTTTCCTCGGCTTCGGCGTTGATTTCTTAGCTTTTTTTGCCGGTGATTTCTTTTTCGGTGCAGCAGCCTTTTTAGCAGCTTTCTTCACTGCCTTCTTTGCTCCTTTTTTCTTCGGGGCAGCTTTTTTGGCGGCTTTCTTCTTCGAAGCTTTTTTAGCTTTTTTCGGAGCAGCTTTCTTAGCGGCTTTCTTCGCTGCCTTCTTCTTTGGAGCGGCTTTTTTAGCTGACTTTTTCTTTGCTTTGGCCATAGTGTGATGTGTTTTTATAGTTGTTGGTAAAATTGAATAGTGTAAGTGTTGAAATCGAATGCAAAAGCTACGGAGAAAAATTCAAAAAATAAAAAACTCGTAAAAAGTTTGGCATCTGAACGTCCCATTTCGATGTTCGCTACCTATCCTCACAGCCCTTTTCAAGCAGTATGGAAAGGCCATCAGTGTGTTCCGGCCACTGATGATCGTTGTGCAGGGACCTCCAAAATTCCCAGGCTAGGCAGGCAGTGCCCCGGCTTTGGATTGACACAGGGATGGCCGGTAGACCGGCTCCCAACAAATACCGGCCCTTTCATTTCATGGCCCAATCAGCGCAAAGGCCCCGGCAACAAGGAAAATAACGGATGGTCCCTGTGAAGATGCAATGAGGCAACAGACTTTGAGTTCTTACCATTTTTGTGTGAAGCGCCTTCCATCTTTCGTATGGCTGTCGGTGAACAAACAGGTTGCAACCATTCTTGCGCCTTTGCACGAAGCCTTCCCGGCCAGTTATTGTCGATGTACTTCCTTCCCTGATAGCCCTTTCCAATCGGCCTGCGAACTGCCTCCAGGCATAATTTCCGGGATGTTCATTAAAATAGATCCCGACAGTTGATATATTATTATAATACTTTTGCTTCCCCAATGCCTGACCTCTTTCCATAGGACGGCAATAACACGGATAGGCCGCTTTCCATCCAAAATTAGGCCTTGCGGAATAATCTTGTTTTTTTCAACATTTTCACTACCTTTGCGTCCCCAATTGAAGTTCTTTACATTACCTGCCGGAATAGAGGGTATGGGTGAAACCAGCCTTCACTAAAGCTACGGCAGGTGAAAGAGGAATTTGGGAGACCCTGTAGCCCCGCCTGAAGCGGGAGGAAAGGTCGCTAGAACCAATAAATCAGAAAAAATGGCAAAAGAAATTACCGGCTTCGTAAAGCTACAGGTAAAAGGCGGCCAGGCCAATCCGGCGCCTCCTGTAGGTCCTGCATTAGGTTCCAAGGGTATCAACATCATGGAATTCTGCAAGCAATTCAATGCCCGTACGCAGGACAAAATGGGAAAAGTGCTTCCCGTACTTATCACAGTTTACTCCGACAAGTCTTTCGAGTTCATCATCAAAACACCCCCGGCTGCAGTACAATTACTGGAAGCGGCCAAAGTGCAAAGTGGTTCCAAAGAACCTAACCGCACCAAAGTGGGTAAAGTGAACTGGACACAGGTAGAGGCGATCGCCAAAGACAAAATGCCCGACCTGAATTGTTTCACCCTGGAAAGTGCTATGAAAATGGTGGCCGGCACCGCCCGCAGCATGGGCCTTACCGTTGAAGGTACTGCCCCCTGGGAAAATTAATCGTTCATTCGGGCGCCGAAGCTCACCGCTTCCCTGAAAGTGTAAAGCGGTCAGATAAAGCGAAGGCGGCCTCTAAAAAAACTCAAGACAATGGGAATCGCTAAAAAAAGAAAAGCAGCCGAATCCAGGCTCGATAAAAATAAAGTGTATTCACTGAAAGAAGCTTCCACGATCGTGAAAGATGTGAACACTACCAAATTTGACGCTTCTGTGGACCTGCACATCCGTTTGGGTGTAGATCCCAAGAAAGCTGACCAGGCTATCCGTGGCACGGTCACTCTGCCCCACGGTACCGGTAAAACAAAAAGAGTGCTCGTGCTCTGCACGCCTGATAAAGAAGCCGAAGCAAAAGCAGCCGGCGCTGATTTCGTAGGGCTCGACGAATTCGTTCAGAAGATCGAAGGCGGATGGGTAGATATCGATGTGATCGTGGCTACTCCTTCCGTAATGCCTAAGATCGGTAAACTGGGTAAAATCCTGGGCCCCCGTAACCTGATGCCTAACCCCAAAACAGGTACAGTTACCAATGATGTGGCTGCCGCTGTGAATGAGGTGAAAGGTGGGAAGATCGCTTTCAAGGTAGATAAGGCAGGTATCATACATGCCTCCATCGGCCGTGTAAGCTTCAGCCCTGAAAAGATCGCCGAGAACAGCCATGAGCTGATCAACGCCATTATCAAAGCAAAACCCTCTTCTGCCAAAGGCACTTACCTGAAGAGCGTGTTCATGGCCAGCTCCATGAGCCCCGGTATTGCTGTAGACACAAAATCATTGATGAACTAAACAACAATAACGCGATATGTAACACCTCCCCGGAGGAGTTAATAGCGAAAACATCAAAAAATTTGCGTTATGAACAAGCAAGAAAAAAATGAAGTGATTGAAGTATTGAAAGAGAAATTCTCTCAGTACAACAATTTCTATGTTACCAATACAGAATCTTTGACCGTTGAGCAGGTTGGTAAACTGCGCCGCGTTTGCTTCAACAAACAGGTTGAAATGAAAGTGGCCAAGAATACCCTGATCCGCAAAGCACTGGAAAGCCTCGACAGCACCCGCTATTCAGGCATGTTTGAATCACTGAACGGGGTAACCGCCCTGCTGTTCAGCGAGAACCCCAAAGAACCTGCTCTCATTATCAGCAGCTTCCGCAAGGATACCAATGGCGACAAGCCCGTGCTGAAAGCAGCCTTCATCGATGGCGATGTGTTCGAAGGAGATGATCAGTTGAAGGCGCTCACTACGTTGAAAAGCAAGAACGATCTTATCGGCGAGATCATCGGATTGCTGCAGTCACCTGCCAAGAATGTTATCAGCGGCCTGAACGCCGGTAGCAAACTGGCCGGCCTGATCAAAGCACTGGAAGAAAGAGCCAATTAAGATTACTTTGAAATAATTAACTCACGCCTGAGAGTTAGTACAAGAACAAATTTTTTTAAACTACCGCCGGAGCACAGGCAATGAAGGCGGAAAAAATTTGACAATTATGGCAGATTTGAAAGCATTTGCAGAACAGTTGGTTAACCTGTCTGTAAAAGAAGTAAACGAATTAGCAAAGATCCTGAAAGAAGAGTATGGTATCGAACCTGCTGCTGCTGCAGTAGCTGTAGCTGCCGGCCCCGCTGCCGCCGCTGCTCCTGCTGAAGAAAAGACTTCTTTCAACGTGATCCTGAAAAATGGTGGCGCTAACAAACTGAACGTTGTGAAGATCGTGAAAGATCTCACTGGCCTCGGTCTGAAAGAAGCAAAAGACCTGGTTGACGGCGCACCGAAACCTGTTAAAGAAGGTGTAAGCAAAGCTGATGCAGAAGCATTGGTTGCTAAACTGAAAGAAGCAGGTGCTGAAGTTGAGATCCAGTAATCAGTTGAAGCATTATATGCACAGTTAACGCAGTTAACCCCGGGAATTCCCGGGGTTTTTTGTTTTCAGGACCGGTTTTTTCCTGCTGGCGAACCTGCCATCACATATCGTAAAGGAAAACTATTCCTCCAGCAGAACAATGATGGCATTGAGGTTAACTGTCTTTGTAACGGTAGCTGTAACAGTTTGAAAATATATCGGGTCGAATCAAACAGGTTGGCTGGTTGCCTATGGTACACCGTTCCTGTTCGAAAAAAAATATATGATCACACGATCCTGGGATGAGCTCGGGATGCCGTCTACATTTTTCGATTGGGTGCCGCCCTACTTTGTAAAGCAGGTAATATATGAAATGGCAGGCAATAGGGAACAGACGGAGAAGGTCAGGGTAGAAATCTGGCCCGACCGGGCATCTTTTCTGACATCAGATGCAACTATTTCCAGCGGTATATTGTATATTGACGGTCAATCTCTCATTACCGACAACTGATTTGTATGAAACGAGTATCCCTGAAGGATATCGCCAATATGACCGGGGCTTCTACGTCTACCGTGTCATTTATCCTCAATGGCAAAGCCAGTGAAATGCGGATCAGCGAAGCCCTGAAGAAAAAGGTGATCGCTACTGCCAAAAAAATGGGCTATCAGCCCAACCAGGTGGCGGTAAGCCTGCGCACGGGTCAAACAAAGATCCTGGGCCTGCTGGTGGAGGATATCTCCAATAATTTCTTTGCGATGCTCGCCAAGACCATCGAAGATGAAGCGGAGATATTCGGATACAAAGTGGTGTATTGCAGCACCGAGAATAATAACCGAAAAGGGCAGGAACTATTGAAGATGCTGGCGCAAAGACAGGTAGACGGTTTCCTGATCACGCCTACGCAGGGGATGGAGAACGATATCCGGCGGCTGTTGGCGCATAAAAAGCCGGTGGTGCTGATGGACAGGTATTTCCCGCACCTGGATGTAGCACACGTAATGGTCGATAACTTCGAGGGTGTTGCCACCGGTATGAGACACCTGATCGGCAAGGGCTACAAAAGGATAGGGTTCATCACCGTCAACCTGCCGCTGATCCAGATGCAGCAACGGGAAGATGCCTACAATGAAGCGATCGGCAAATCACAGAAAGGCACTAAAAAGCTCAGGAAATATATGCTCGAACTGGACTACAATGCTTCCAGGGAAGAGATCATACAACTCATCAGCGCTTACATAAAAGAGCATCAGCTCGATGCGGTATTATTCGCCACCAACTACCTGGGCATCCTCGGCCTGCAAAGCATACGCCAGCTCAACCTTCGTATGCCGGACGACATCGCCATGGTCTGTTTCGATGACCATGATATCTTCCGGTTATATCCTCCCGGTATCACGGTGATCCAGCAACCCGTAGAAGAGATCGGAAAAAAAGCAGTGCATCTACTAATGGAACAGATGGGAAAAAGTAAATCTACGAATCAAAAAAAACAATTACAGCTTGCAGCAGAATTCGTGGTGCGGGGGTCTACACTAAAATAGTAGACTACTGTATAAATAGTGTGTGGATTTTTTTGCAAAATCGGTTTAGTTCTGTAATATTGAATCCCTTTCTTCCTGACCGTAATCTAATATAATCGGTTGTAGCTTGTCCGGCTCTGTGATAACCATTCGAGATTCCTTACAATCAATGCGTAATCAACACAAAAATGATCTGAAGCTGACATCTGTTCAGTGATTTTTTTATTGCATCGCTAAAACGATTTAGCAGTGGATTGTGCTATTATGGTTTCTCCGGCCATAATAACCGACCGGCTGTTCATTTCTTTTAGAACTATATATCAAAAACTAAAAACTTGCGTATGGAAAAGCGACGTTCCAACTTCGTGAGGATGGTTTTGCAAACATTCTTTTTGCTATCACTGACCATTCCTCTTTTCTCCCAATCAAGATCAGTCAGCGGTAAAGTAACAGATGCCCAGGAAAACAAACCTTTGCAGGGCATTTCCGTGCAGGTGAAAGGTGCTGCACAGGGAACCGTTACAGATGCCAATGGCAACTACAGCATTGAAGCGCCATCCAATGCTGTTCTACTCTTTACCTATGCCGGCGCCACTACACAGGAAGTGGCCATCGGCGCACGTACTGTCATCAACATGCAATTCCAACTCACAGGCCGCACACTCAGTGAAGTGGTAGTGGTTGGCTATGGCACACAAAGAAAATCGGACCTCACCGGCTCTGTCGGTGTGGTAAAAGCTTCCCAACTGGAAGAAAGGGCCGTAGCCTCACTCAACCAGGCATTGGCCGGCAGGATCGCAGGGGTGTGGGTGAATTCGAACTCGGGCCGGCCGGGCGGCCAGACCAACGTCCGTATCCGCGGCTTCAGCTCCATCAACACCACCAATAACCCCCTCTATGTGGTGGACGGGGTTATCCTGCCTGTCGGCACGCAGAACAACAACAGTAATGCCATCGATTACATCAACAGCAGCGATATCGCTTCCGTTGAAGTGCTGAAAGATGCATCTTCCACCGCCATCTATGGCGCGCGTGGAGCCAACGGCGTTATCCTCATCACTACCAAACGGGGTACGGCCAGCGGCCCCAGGATCACCTACGATGCCGGTTTCAGCGTACCCACGATCGGGCCTAACCGCGTGAAGATGCTCGATGCAAAAGAGTATCTCGAAGTGGAGAACCTCACGTATGATAACGCCAAAATCTATGATCCCGTAGGATGGGCCGCCGGTAATTATTCAGACCCGCGCGAGAAAAGAAAGAACCTGCCCAAATTGTTCGATGCCAACGGCAATCCCCTGTACAATACCGATTGGCTCAAAGAAGCTACCCAAAACAAGCTTTCGCAAAACCACCAGTTGGCGCTTACCGGTGGTAACCCGGACGCGACCTATGGGATCTTTCTCGGGTACCGCGATGATAACGGCCTCCTCCTGAATTCTTACCTGAAGCGTTATTCCGCCCGCTTCGTGATGGATGTCAAAATGAAAGACTGGCTGAAGATCGGCGGCGGCCTCAGCTACAATAACCAGGAAGAGAATATCGTTGACCAGGGCACCGGCGGATTGAATTCAGTTCGCATGATCACAGAAGCATTCCCGTTCCTGCCCGTGAAGTATGCCGATGGCACCTGGGGCGATAATTCGAATTATCCCGGCGCAGAAGGCGGTTCCAATCCCGTGCATATCCTCACGGACAGGAAGCTCATCATGCAAACACAAAACGTTTTAGGCTATGGATATGCCACCATCCAACTGACCAAAGACCTTGAATTCAAAAGCCAGTTGGGCGCCAATATCGTAACACGCCAGCTCAATGAATATAACGGCCGCAGCCTCTACGGCATTTCATTCGATCAGCGAGGTACGGCTAACAGCGCCGATCAGCGGGAAACCTATTGGTCTTCCGAAAATTATTTCACCTACAATAAACAGATTGCCGACGATCACCGGCTTAATGCCATGCTCGGTTTCGGATGGAATGAAACCAATACCTTCACCAACAGTTCCAGCGCCCAGAATTTTTCGACGGATTATTTTCAATACAATAACCTCGGCGCAGGCAGCCAGCAGAACCCCAGTGCTTCCGTTCGCTCCAGGTTCACTTTCAATTCCTATTTCGGAAGGGTGAACTATTCTTTCAAGAACCGATATCTCGTCACCTTCACCGGCCGCGCAGATGGTGCTTCCAAATTCGGCGAGAATAAGAAATTCGCTTTCTTCCCTTCCGCTGCACTGGCCTGGAGAGTTTCGGAAGAAGATTTCCTGAAGGGCAGTAACCTGATCTCTCACCTGAAGCTACGTACCAGCTATGGGCTCACTGGTAATTCGGAGATCCCTTCCTATTCCGCACTTGGAACGCTCAGCTCGAATTATGCGGCGATCATCAATAATACGAGGGTTACCGGCGTGGGCACTGGACGACTGGCCAATTCCAATCTCGAATGGGAGAAAACGCAGCAGGCCGACGTAGGTGTTGAGGTAGGCCTGCTGAAGAACAGGATCTCGCTCGAAGTCGATCTGTATTACAGGAAGACCACCGATATGCTGCTCAATGCCCCCGTTCCCACTTCCACCGGTTATGTAACCATTGCGAAGAATGTGGGAAGCATGGAGAATAAAGGACTGGAGATCGCATTGAATACCGTGAATATCCAAACGAAGATTATCAACTGGACCACCACCTTCAATATTTCTTTCAATAGGAATAAAGTATTGGAGCTTGCCACACCTGCCGATATTTTCGGAATAGGCGGTCCCAATTTCACCAACCAGACCAATATCATCCGCAAGGGCGAATCCGTGGGCTCTTTCTGGGGCCTGGTCAGGTTGGGCGTGTGGCAGGAATCTGAAAGGGCAGAGGCCGCCAAATACGCCAGCTATCGGGCCGGCAAGCCCATCCTGCCCGGTGATATCAAATATCTCGACGTGAATGGCGACCATGCCATCAATGATGCCGACCGCATGATCATCGGGAATGGAAACCCCAAGGCCTGGGGATCTCTCAACAACATAATACGCTATAAGAGTTTCGAGCTCACGCTCGATCTGCAATATTCAATGGGTAATGACATCCTGAATATGGCGCACCACTCCGGTGAAGACCGCCAGGGTATCGCCAACAGCTTCAAATCGGTGCTCGGCGCCTGGGCGCCCGGCAAGGGCGACCAGAATACCATGATCGCCGCCATCCGCGATACCAGGGCCGGGTATGTCACCAACGTGGATACCCGGTGGGTGGAGGACGGCTCCTTCCTGCGTGGCAGGAACCTGATGCTGGCCTATACTTTCCCGGTATCGATGATCAGGAGTATTTACCTCGACAAACTCCGCGTATGGGCCTCCGTGCAGAATTTCTTCCTGCGTACCAATTACAGCGGCAACGATCCGGAAGTGACCACCTACGGTAATGCGTTTGCACAGGGACAAACTTTTTTCGATTATCCGAAACCCACCACCTGGTCCCTGGGCGTGAACGTGTCGTTCTAATTTCAAACTATTACCAAAAGATCATTTTATGAAACGTAGTATCCTTCAATATATATACCTGCTACCGGTTTTCCTGCTGGTGCTGGTTGCTCCGGGATGTAAAAAATTTCTCGAAGAGCAGGATAAATCCAATCTGACCCCCGATAATTATTACACCCTGCCCGAGCATGCGGAAGCAGCTATCGCTGCCGCCTATGCGCAAACAAGGTTCATCGGCAATGATGCCGGGATCTTCGTGGGCAATTTTTCCATGCTCGAAGCAGTGACAGGAACGGCCAAGACGGAAACAGGCCAGAACTCCGATCTGAATAACCTGTTCGGGCTGGTCTATAATGGTGATAACCTGCTGGTGCGCAACTGGTGGAATGGATTGTACAGCGTCATTGCACAAACGAACCTGGTGCTCGATAAAGTTCCGAATATCAATCCCATGGACCAGGCGCAGAAGAACAGGATATTGGGCGAAGCCCGCTTCCTCCGGGCCTGGGCCTATTTCTATGCCGTACGGCTATGGGGCGATATTCCCCTGATCACCAAACCTGTTGCCGATGCCAGCTCTCCTGATTTCTATCCTTCCCGCACTCCGCAGGAAACGGTCTACAACCAGATCGTGGCCGATCTTACGGCGGCCGAATCTTCGGGCTTATCATGGACAGACGCCAGCGGCAGGGCTTCATTGGGCGCTGTGAAAACGTTGCTGGCCAAGGTGTACCTCACCATGGCAGGCTTTCCACTCAACAAAGGCAATTCCCATTTTCAGTTAGCTGCCACCAAGGCCAATGAGGTGATCACAAGCACACAGTTCAGTCTCTTCCCCAATTATGCCGATCTCCACGATGTGGCCAAAGAGAATATCGGGGAACAGATATGGGAGATACAATATCTCGCCAGCGTGGCGGCCAACCCGATGCAGCAAAAACTGTTGCCGAATTTCAAAGGCATATCGGCTTACAGTGATGAGATCGGGACAACAGTGCCCGTGAACCAGTTCTATCAATCGTATGAAGCCGGGGACCGCAGAACGGTCGACAGGGTAGGGTATTTCTACACTTCTTATTATACCGAAGGAAGCGGGGCCCTGAAGAACCTTTCAGCCCCGTATATCTTCAAGCATTTCGATATCATCGCCAATGGCACTTCCGGCGTGGCAGGTACTGCCCGCAGCGACCTCAACTGGATGCAGTTGCGGTATGCGGAAGTATTGCTGACCTATGCGGAAGCACAGAATGAAATAGGGGGTGGACCGAATGCTGCTGCCTGGAGCGCGCTGAAGCAAATCCGCGACAGGGCCACGCTCACCACCCCTGCTATCGGCACATTCACCCAGGCCAGTTTCCGCGAAGCCGTCTGGAAGGAACGCTGGTATGAGCTCTGTTACGAAGGCATCACTTGGTTCGATATGGTACGGTTGAGAAAAGCCTTTAATATGAGCACAAAGAGTTTCGTGGATTTCGTGGGCTATGCATTCCCCGACAATGGGGCTACACTGGCCCAGAAACACCTGCTCTTCCCATTGCCCACAGATGAAATGCGCAACAACCCGAACCTGAAGCCACAGAATGACGGATATGCGAACTAGGCCATAGAGCAGTTTTCGCAATAGTTGGAGCGCTTCGTACGCGCAACCGGGCTGGCCTGTTCTTCGGGCCGGCCCTTTTTTTTAGCGGCGTGAAGAAAAAATCTTAATATTGAGTTCGGTTTGCTAAAACGATTTAGCATACCGGGAGCGATGTCCTTTCCCATATCGCCGGATTTCAGATTAGGTAGTATCTTACCAAACCAATTAAAACGAATTGCAACGGATGAAAAAGCTCATTTTGTTTGTTCTTTCCTGGATGGCGCTGACACACGCCGGCAGTCAAACCGTAAGCCTCGTGACCGATCCCGTTGAATGGGTCAACCCACTAATGGGCACCGATTCGAAAGGAAGCCTGTCTAACGGTAATACCTATCCTGCCATTGCCGTCCCCTGGGGTATGAATTTCTGGATGCCTCAGACCGGTCAGATGGGAGATGGATGGGCCTATACCTATGCCTCCGACAAGATCCGCGGCTTCAAACAAACACACCAGCCTTCCCCCTGGATGAACGATTACGGCCAGTTCGCCATCATGCCTGTTACCGGCCACCTGCGGTTCACCCAGGATGATCGCGCCAGTTGGTTCTCCCACAAAGCAGAGACCGCCAAACCATATTATTATAGTGTTTACCTGGCAGATGCCGACGTTACCACCGAGATCACACCCACCGAACGCGCCGCACAGTTCCGCTTTACCTATCCGGAGAACGATAGCTCCTTCCTCGTGGTCGATGCATACAATAAGGGCTCTTATGTAAAAGTGCTGCCTGCTGAAAAAAAGATCATCGGCTATACCACCCGTAACAGTGGGGGAGTGCCCGCCGGCTTCAAGAATTTTTTCGTGATCCTTGTCGACAAACCATTCACCGTTTCCTACACCTGGCGGGATAAGACGCTCGTGAAAGATTCCCTCGAGATGACGGCTGATCATGCCGGCGCAATCATCGGTTTCAGCACTGTGAAAGGAGAAAAAGTGCATTTGAAAGTAGCTTCTTCCTTTATCAGCTATGATCAGGCGGAACAGAACCTGCTCAGTGAGGTCGGCAATAACGCTTTCGATCAAACGAAGCAAAAGGCCAAACAGGCATGGAATACTCAAATGGGAAAGCTGAAAGTGGAAGGAGGCACTATCGAACAGACCCGCACTTTCTATTCCTGTCTGTACCGCACACTGCAATTTCCGCAGCGCCATTATGAGATCGACAGGAATAAAAAGATCATCCATTACAGTCCATACAACGGCCAGGTATTACCCGGATATTTGTTTGCGGGCACCGGTTTCTGGGACACTTTCAGGGCATTGTACCCTTTCCTGAATCTCATTTACCCGGAGATCAACAAAGAGATGCAGCAGGGATTGATCAATGATTATAAAGAAGGAGGGTTCCTGCCTGAATGGTCGAGCCCTGGATTCCGCAATGTGATGGTAGGCAATAATTCCGCATCCGTGGTGGCCGATGCATATATCAAAGGTCTGCGCGGCTATGATATCAATACCCTGTATGAAGCCCTGCTGCATGGAGCCAATAATGAAGGCCCGCTCACAGCAGTAGGCCGCAAAGGCGTTCAATATTATAATGAACTGGGCTATGTTCCCTACGATGTAAAGATCAATGAGAATGCTGCCCGCACGCTCGAATATGCCTATGATGATTTTACCATTTCCCAGCTTGCGAAAGCACTTGACAGGCCAAAGGAGGAGATCGATCTGTACGCCAAAAGAAGCCAGAACTATCGCAATCTCTTCGACCCTGAAACAAAGCTCATGCGCGGGAAAAATAAAGATGGACAATTCCAGCAACCATTCAATCCTTTCAAATGGGGCGATGCTTTTACCGAAGGCAATAGCTGGCATTATAGCTGGAGCGTGTTCCATGATATCGCCGGACTGAAGAAACTGATGGGGGGAGATGATATGTTCGTGAAAATGCTCGATTCCGTGTTTGCCATGCCACCTGTTTTCGATGAGAGCTATTATAGAGGGGTGATCCATGAGATCCGGGAGATGCAGATCATGAACATGGGACAATATGCACACGGCAACCAACCCATCCAGCACATGATCTATCTGTATAACTATACCGGCCAACCGTGGAAAGCGCAATACTGGATACGCCGGGTGATGGAACAATTGTATAAACCTACGCCCGATGGCTATTGCGGGGATGAGGACAACGGACAAACCTCCGCCTGGTATGTTTTTTCGGCGATGGGATTTTACCCTGTTTGTCCGGGTACCACCCAATACGTGCTGGGCACCCCCTTGTTCAAAAAGATGATCATCACCCTTTCCAATGGAAAGACTTTACAGATCAACGCTCCCAATAACAGCGGTACCAATCAATATGTGCAATCGGTAAAGCGCAATGGAGTATTGCATGCCACCAACTGGGTCGATCATTTCGATCTGCAGAAGGGAGGCAACATTGAATTTGGTATGTCGCCCGTTCCGAATAAACAAAGAGGCACCACTGCTGCTGCCTGGCCCTATTCATTTTCCAAATGATCCGTCAAACCACGAAGTATAGTATGAAGAAACCGATCCTGTTCTGCCTGCTGGCCATCCCTTTTTTCACAACGGCACAAACCGGCACAACTGAAAATATAAGCCGGTACGTAAAACCTATTATCGGCACGCAGCGCATGGGGCATACCTATCCCGGCGCTACAGTGCCTTTCGGCATGGTGCAGCTAAGTCCGGATACAGATACCCTGCCTTATGAAATGGATGGTAAATACAACAAGGACGTATATAAATATTGCGCAGGGTACCAGTACGACGACCGTACGATCGTGGGATTCAGTCATACCCACTTTAGCGGCACCGGCCACTCCGACCTGGGTGATTTCCTGGTCATGCCCACGGTAGGGGAGCTGAAACTCAATCCTGGTACGGCCGACAGGCCACGCAGCGGTTTCCGTTCCGCTTTTTCTCATGCCAATGAAACAGCCGAAGCCGGGTACTATAAAGTAAGGCTGGAAGATTACAATATCCTGGCTGAACTAACGGCTACCAATAGAGTAGGATTTCATCAATACACTTTTCCCCAATCCGACAATGCCCATATCATCCTCGATCTCATGTATGGTATTTACAATTATGAGGATAAGAATGTATGGACTTTCGTTCGGGTGGAAAATGATTCCCTGGTCACCGGCTACCGGCAAACCACCGGGTGGGGCAGAACACGCACCGTTTATTTTGCCATGGCATTTTCAAACCCTTTTTTCCGGTATGGCAACCAGCATTTTTCCAAAACACAGGTCTATAAAGGGTTCTGGCGCAAATTCGATCAATCGAAAAATTTCCCGGAGATAGCCGGCAGGCAGGTCCGCGCTTATTTCGATTTCAAAACAACGGAGGGGGAGAAGATCAAAATAAAATTTGCACTTTCTTCTGTAAGTACTGAAGGCGCTTTGCTCAACCTTCGTACAGAAGCGCCGGGATGGGATTTTGAACAGGTGAAACGGGAGGCGCAAGATAGCTGGAACAAAGAACTGGGCAGGATCGTGATCCGTTCGGGCAGCCGTGAAGAAAAAGAGAATTTCTATACTTCGATGTACCATGCCTTCCTGTCGCCCTTTACCTATATGGATGTGGATGGCTCCTATCGTGGGCTCGACCAGAATATCCATAAGGCCAATGGCTTTACCAACTATACGATCTTCTCCCTGTGGGACACCTATCGCGCCCTGCATCCGCTGTTCAATATCATACAACCCAGGCGCAATGCGGACATGGTGCAGTCGATGCTGGCCCATTATGATCAAAGTGTTCAGAAAATGCTGCCGGTATGGTCGCACTATGCCAATGAGAACTGGTGCATGATCGGCTACCACAGTGTGTCCGTGATCGCAGATGCCGTGATGAAAGGCAATGCGCCTTTCGATGCGGCCAGGGCGCTCGATGCCTGTGTTACCACGGCAAGGCATGGAACTTATGATGGACTGAACTATTACATGCAAATGGGATATGTGCCGGAAGACAAGAACAACTCCTCCGTATCCAAGACCCTGGAATATGCGTACGACGACTGGTGCATTGCCCAGATGGCAAAAAAGCTCAACAGGATGGATATCTTTGAAGAATTCAGCAAGCGGGCGTCACACTATAAAAATGTCTATGATCCTTCTATCGGTTACATGCGACCGAAACTCAGCGATGGCAGCTTCAAAAAAGAATTCGATGTGCTGAGCACCCATAACCAGGGATTTATTGAAGGCAATGCCTGGAATTACAGTCTTTATGTGCCGCATCACCCGGATCAACTGATCGAAATGATGGGGGGAAAGAAGAAATTCGTGGCGCATCTCGATTCACTCTTCACCATGGAATTGCCCGATAAATATTTTGCGGAAACGGAAGATATCACCCGCGATGGGATCATCGGCAATTATGTGCATGGCAACGAACCATCGCACCATGTACCTTATTTATATAACTTCACAGACGAGCCCTGGAAAACGCAGGAGCGGGTGCGGATGATCCTGAAAAAGCAATTCCGGCCCACCCCTGATGGATTGGGAGGGAACGATGATTGCGGCCAGATGAGCGCCTGGTACATCTTCAGCACCCTGGGTTTCTACCCGGTAGCTCCCGGCTCCGACCAATATGCTGTGGGCAGTCCGGCCATCGACGGGGCAACCATCCGCCTCGAAAATGGTAATTTCCTCGAAATAGGGGTAATTAACCAGAGCGACAAAAACGTATATGTACAGAAAATAACCCTGAACGGCCAGCCCCTCAAACGGCTTTTCCTCACCCATACCGAGATCATGGGAGGAGGGAAGATCGTATTCGAGATGGGCCCGAAGCCGGGGAAAAGAGTGGGCAGATAGCAGTTTTCAGTTGGCAGTTTTCAGTTGGCAATTGGCAGTTAATACCTCCATTGTAAACTGCCTTTATAGTTTACAGGCCTTCCTTAATCGGAAAAACCAGGGTTAGAGCAATAACTGCCAATTGCCCACTGCCCACTGAAAACTGCCCCATTTTCGGTCTGAATTTTGCTGGAACAAAATTCTTGGTTATTGAACGTTTATTTGTTACCTTTGCCGTCCATTTTTCACGAACTAATTAGTAGAGGTACGTTAATTACATGGCCATAATTACATAACTGCCTCATTTTCAATTCACTGAGAACGGTACAGTTCTCCAGTGACTTTTTTGTCTATAGACGATTTTTGACGTTCGAACAACTAAAAACCGGTTTTAATCAATATGTCTTCAACAAAATTGCAAAGCAGGATCAACTTCGGTAAAATCAAAAATTTAGCTGAAGCCCCTGACCTACTCGAAGTACAAATTCAATCGTTCAAAGAATTTTTCCAGTTAGAGACCACGCCCGACAAACGAAACATTGAAGGTTTATTCAAGGTGTTCAAGGAGAACTTCCCCATCACCGATACCCGCAATATTTTCGTGCTGGAATTCCTGGATTATTTCATTGATCCGCCCCGCTACACCATTGAAGAGTGTATGGAGCGCGGTTTGACCTACGCCGTTCCCCTGAAGGCGAAATTGCGTTTGAGTTGTAATGACGAGGAGCACGTTGATTTCCAAACCATCGTGCAGGATGTATTCCTCGGAAACATCCCTTACATGACCCCCCGCGGTACTTTCGTGATCAACGGGGCCGAGCGTGTGGTGGTATCCCAGTTGCACCGTTCACCCGGTGTATTCTTCGGGCAGTCCATCCACCCCAACGGCACCAAGATCTACTCCGCCCGTGTGATCCCCTTCAAGGGAGCCTGGATGGAGTTCGCTACCGATATCAATAACGTGATGTATGCCTACATCGACCGTAAGAAAAAATTCCCGGTAACCACGCTGCTGCGTTCCATCGGTTATGAGACCGATAAGGATATCCTGGAATTGTTCGGTATGGCCGATGAAGTGAAAGGTGATAAGAAATCCTTACAGAAATATATCGGCAAACGCCTCGCTGCCCGTGTATTGAGAACATGGGTAGAAGACTTCGTGGATGAAGATACCGGTGAGGTTGTGTCCATCGAGCGTAATGAAGTGGTGCTGGAGCGCGATACCGTGCTGGATGAAGAAGCCATCGACATGATCGCCGATATGGACGTGAAAAGCGTGTTCGTGCAGAAAGAAGATGTGGGCGGCGACTATGCGATCATCTACAATACCCTCAACAAGGATACCTCCAACAGTGAGCTGGAAGCAGTTCAGCATATCTACCGTCAGTTACGCGGCGCCGATGCCCCTGATGATGAAACAGCCCGTGGTATCATCGACAAACTGTTCTTCAGCGACAAGCGTTATGACCTGGGTGAAGTTGGCCGTTATAAGATCAACCGCAAACTGAACCTGAACCAGCCGCTCGATCAGAAAACACTTACCAAGGAAGATATCATCGAGATCATCAAGTACCTCGTTCGCCTGACCAACGCCAAGGCCGAGATCGATGATATCGATCACCTGAGCAACCGCCGTGTGCGCACAGTGGGAGAGCAGTTATATGCCCAGTTCGGTGTAGGCCTGGCACGTATGGCCCGTACCATCCGTGAAAGGATGAACGTGCGCGACAATGAAGTGTTCACACCCGTTGACCTCATCAACGCCCGTACACTTTCTTCGGTGATCAACTCTTTCTTCGGTACCTCTCAATTGTCTCAGTTCCTCGACCAGACCAACCCGCTGAGCGAGATCACGCACAAGCGTCGTATCTCCGCCCTCGGTCCCGGTGGTCTGAGCCGCGAGCGTGCAGGCTTCGAAGTCCGTGACGTACACTACAGCCACTACGGCCGCCTGTGTACCATCGAAACGCCGGAAGGACCGAACATCGGTCTGATCTCCACGCTCTGCGTACACGCGAAGATCAACGAGATGGGCTTTATCGAAACGCCTTACCATAAAGTAGAGAATGGTAAAGTAGACCTGAAAAGACTGACCTTCCTCAGCGCCGAAGAAGAAGATGTGGCCAAGATCGCGCAGGCAAGCGCTCCGCTGGATGAGAAAGGGAATTTCGTGGAAGACAGGATCACTTCCCGTCAGACGGGCGACTTCCCCATCCTTGAAAAAAATGAAGTGGAGTTCATGGACGTTGCTCCGAACCAGATCGTGGGTCTGAGCGCCTCCCTGATCCCCTTCCTCGAGCATGACGACGCCAACCGCGCCCTCATGGGATCGAACATGCAACGCCAGGCAGTTCCCCTTATCCGTCCGGAAAACCCCATCGTGGGTACCGGCCTGGAAGGAAAGGCGGCCCGCGATGCCCGTGTGCAGATCCTCTCCGAAGGCGAAGGTGTTATTGAATATGTGGACGGCAGCGAGATCCATGTACGTTACGACCGTACAGAAGGCGAGCGCCTCGTGAGCTTCGAAGATGATCTCAGGATCTATAAGCTCACCAAGTTCATCAAAACGAACCAGGAAACCTGTATCAACCATAAGCCTTCCGTGAAGAAAGGACAGCGCGTGAAGAGAGGTGATTTCCTGACCGAAGGTTATGCAGTACAGGCCGGGGAACTGGCGCTGGGACGTAATCTCCGCGTGGCCTTCATGCCCTGGAAAGGTTACAACTTCGAGGACGCCATCGTGATCAACGAAAAAGTGGCCCGCGAAGACCTGTTCACTTCCATCCATATTTCCGAATACGAACTGGAAGTGCGCGATACCAAACTGGGTGAAGAAGAACTGACACCGGATATCCCCAACGTTTCCGAAGAAGCTACCAAAGACCTCGACGAAAACGGGATCATCCGCCTGGGCGCCGCCATCAAAGAAGGCGATATCCTGATCGGTAAGATCACGCCGAAGGGTGAAAGCGATCCTACCCCTGAAGAAAAACTCCTCAGGGCCATCTTCGGTGATAAGGCCGGTGATGCGAAAGATGCTTCGCTGAAAGCCCCGAACGGTGTAGAGGGTGTCGTGATCGGTAAAAAATTGTTCCAGCGCGCCAAGAAAGATAAGAACGCGAAGATCCGCGAGAAAGCTTCCCTCGAGAAACTAGAAAAAGTGCACGAGAAGAATGTAGAAGACCTGAAGGAATTGTTGCTGAGCAAACTGCAGACCCTGTTGAAAGACAAAGCATCTGCCGGTGTGAACAACAATTTCGGTGAAGTGCAGATCGGTAAAGGCGCCAAGTTCAACCAAAAGAACCTGGCCGCTATCGATTACCAGAACGTGAACCCACTGGGCTGGACCGGCGATGCCAGCATCGACGATCCGATCAACACGCTCCTGCACAACTTCAATATCAAGTACAACGAAGAGCTCGGAAGATACAAGCGCGAGAAGTTCAATATCTCGATCGGTGACGAGTTGCCTGCCGGCGTACTGAAGCTGGCCAAGGTATACCTGGCCGTGAAGCGTAAGCTGAAAGTGGGTGATAAGATGGCCGGCCGTCACGGTAATAAAGGTATCGTTGCGAAGATCGTTCGTGCGGAAGACATGCCGTTCCTGGCAGATGGCACACCGGTGGATATCGTACTGAACCCACTGGGCGTACCGAGCCGTATGAACCTCGGACAGATCTATGAGACTGTTCTGGGTTGGGCCGGTCAGAAACTGGGCGTGAAATTCGCCACCCCGATCTTCGACGGTGCTACAGTAGAAGAGATCGCTCAACATATCGATAAAGCAGGATTGCCCAGCTTCGGTCATACCTACCTGTATGATGGCGAAACGGGTGAGCAGTTCCACCAGAAAGCTACGGTGGGCGTGATCTACATGATCAAACTGCACCACATGGTGGATGATAAGATGCACGCACGTAGCATCGGGCCATACAGTCTCATTACGCAACAACCGCTGGGTGGTAAAGCCCAGTTCGGTGGTCAGCGTTTCGGTGAGATGGAAGTATGGGCGCTCGAAGCTTATGGCGCCTCCAACATCCTGCAGGAATTGCTTACTATCAAATCGGATGATATCATCGGCCGCGCCAAAACCTATGAGGCGATCGTTAAAGGTGATAATATCCCGAGAGCAGGCATTCCCGAATCCTTCAACGTACTTGTTCACGAGTTACGCGGATTGGGCCTCGACCTGAAGTTCGAATAATATTGTAAGTTGGCAGTTTGCAGTTGGCAGTCGACGAACTGCAAATTGCGAATTGCCAACTGCAAACTTTCAAGCAAATTGCCAACTTTAAAATCAGCATTCACAATATGGCTATCAAAAAAGATAATCGTCCCAAAGCCACATTTTCCAAGATCACCATCGGTCTCGCCTCTCCGGATTCCATCCTGGAGCGCAGCTATGGTGAAGTGTTGAAGCCGGAAACCATCAACTACCGTACCTACAAACCAGAGCGTGACGGTTTGTTCTGCGAGCGCATCTTCGGACCTGTAAAGGATTACGAGTGCGCCTGCGGTAAGTATAAGCGTATCCGTTATAAAGGCATTGTGTGCGACCGTTGCGGTGTAGAAGTTACAGAGAAGAAAGTTCGCCGCGAGCGCATGGGCCATATCAAACTGGTAGTACCGGTAGTGCATATATGGTATTTCAAAAGTTTACCTAACAAGATCGGTTACCTGCTTGGTGTAAGCTCCAAAAAACTGGAGACCATCGTTTACTACGAACGTTTTGTAGTGATCCAGGCTGGTATCCGTGAAGATAAAGGTCTGAAAACCGGCGACCTGCTCACTGAAGAAGAATATCTCGAGTTACTCGAAGGTCTTCCCAAAGAGAACCAGTACCTGCCGGATGATGATCCGCAGAAATTCATCGCCAAGATGGGCGCCGAAGCAGTTCATGACCTGCTCAGCCGCATCGAGCTGGATTCTCTCTCCTTCGACCTCCGCAATGCCGCTGCTACTGAAACTTCCCAGCAACGCAAGGCCGACGCCCTGAAGCGTCTGAGCGTTGTGGAAGCTTTCCGTGAGGCCAATGGCCGGATCACCAACCGCCCCGAGTGGATGGTGATGCAGTACATCCCGGTGATCCCACCGGAACTGCGCCCGCTCGTGCCTCTCGACGGTGGCCGTTTCGCTTCTTCCGACCTGAACGATCTCTATCGCCGCGTTATTATCCGGAACAACCGTCTGAAACGCCTGCTCGAGATCAAGGCGCCTGAAGTGATCCTGCGTAACGAAAAACGTATGCTGCAGGAAGCGGTGGATTCACTGTTCGATAACAGCCGTAAGTCCAATGCCGTAAAAGCAGAAGGCGGTCGCGCATTGAAATCACTCAGTGATGTACTGAAAGGCAAGCAAGGCCGTTTCCGTCAGAACCTGTTGGGTAAACGTGTCGATTACTCCGGCCGTTCCGTGATCGTGGTAGGTCCTGAATTGAAACTGCATGAATGCGGTCTTCCGAAAGATATGGCCGCTGAATTGTTCAAGCCATTCATCATCCGTAAACTGATCGAAAGAGGTATCGTGAAAACAGTTAAGTCTGCCCGTAAACTGGTAGACCGCAAAGAAGCTGTTGTCTGGGATATCCTTGAAAATATTCTGAAAGGCCACCCCGTGATGCTCAACCGTGCCCCAACACTGCACAGGTTGTCGATCCAGGCCTTCCAGCCCAAACTGATCGAAGGTAAGGCCATCCAGTTGCACCCGCTCGTGTGTTCTGCGTTCAACGCCGACTTCGACGGTGACCAGATGGCGGTACACGTTCCGTTGAGCAATGCCGCTATCCTGGAAGCTCAACTGCTCATGCTGAGCTCTCATAACATCCTCAACCCGCAGAACGGTGCGCCGATGACCCTGCCTTCACAGGACATGGTACTCGGTCTGTACTATATCACCAAGGGTAAAAAATCTACGGACACTGAAAAGATCCGTGGTGAAGGCAAAGCCTTCTACAGCCCAGAAGAAGTGATCATTGCCCGCAACGAAGGCAGTGTTGACCTGCATGCGCACATCAAAGTGAAAGTGGATGTTCGTACAGATAACGGTGAGCTGAAAAAGAAACTGGTAGAGACCACCGTTGGCCGCGTACTGTTCAACCAGTTCGTACCCAAAGAAGTGGGTTATATCAATGCCCTGCTCACCAAAAAGAACCTGCGGGAGATCATTGGCGATATCATCAGTATCACCAACGTTCCCAAAACCGCCAAGTTCCTCGATGATATCAAACAACTTGGTTTCCGCACAGCCTTCCAGGGTGGTCTGTCGTTCAACATCAATGACCTGATCATCCCCTCTATCAAGGAAGATGTGCTGGAGCAGGCGAAGGGTGAAGTGGATGAAGTGTGGGACAACTACAATATGGGCCTTATCACGAACAACGAACGTTATAACCAGATCGTGGATATCTGGTCGCGCGTGGATACCCGTATCACCGAAACACTGATCCGCGAGCTGAGCAATGACAAACAAGGGTTCAACTCCGTATACATGATGCTTGATTCCGGCGCCCGTGGCTCCAAACAGCAGATCAAACAGCTCTGCGGTATCAGGGGTCTGATGGCGAAACCGAGAAAATCAGGTTCTACCGGCAGTGAGATCATCGAAAACCCGATCCTGTCGAACTTCAAAGGCGGGTTGAACGTATTGGATTACTTCATCTCCACACACGGCGCCCGTAAAGGTCTGGCCGATACCGCCCTTAAAACAGCGGATGCCGGTTACCTGACCCGCCGCCTGGTAGACGTGGCACAGGATGTGGTGATCACCGAAGAAGATTGCGGTACCCTCCGTGGTATCGCCATCAGCGCACTGAAAGATAATGAAGAGGTGGTAGAACCGCTGTACGACCGTATCATCGGCCGTACTTCCCTGCACGATGTGTATAACCCGCAAAGCGATAAACTGATCGTTGCTGCCGGTGAGCAGGTCACCGAAGACATCGGCAGGGAGATCGAAGAAGCCGGTATCGAAACAGTGGAGATCCGTTCCGTACTCACCTGCGAAAGCAAGCGTGGCGTGTGCGTGAAATGTTATGGTAAGAACCTCGCCACCGGAAATATTGCGCAGAAAGGTGATGCCGTAGGTATCATCGCTGCCCAGTCGATCGGTGAGCCTGGTACACAGCTTACCCTGCGTACCTTCCACGTGGGTGGCGTGGCCGGTTCTGCTTCGGTAGAATCTTCACTGACCGCCAAGTTCGACGGTACCATCCAGTTCGACGGCTTACGGACAGTAACAACCGAAAACAATGAAGGCGAAAAGATCCAGATCGTCATCGGCCGTACCGGTGAGGTACGTATCGTGGACGTGAAGAACGATCGCCTCATGATCACCAATAATGTGCCGTATGGCGCCACCCTGTTCGTGAAAGACGGACAACAGGTGAAGAAAGGCGACACCATCTGTACCTGGGACCCCTTCAACAACGTAGTGGTAGCGGAGATCGCCGGTTCCATCAAATTCGACAATGTGATCGAAGGTATCACCTACCGTGAAGAGGCCGACGAACAAACTGGCCACCGCGAGAAAGTAGTTATCGAAACAAAAGATAAGAACAAGATCCCGACACTGGTTGTGGAAGGCAAGGATGTGAAACTGTATAACCTGCCGGTCGGATCACATATCGTGGTGGATGAAGCTGAAGAAGTAAGGGCCGGACAGGTACTGGTGAAGATCCCGCGTACACTGCGTATGCAGCGCGACATCACCGGTGGTCTGCCCCGCGTAACCGAACTGTTCGAAGCACGTAACCCAGGTAACCCCGCTATCGTGTGCGAGATCGACGGTGTGGTTTCCTTCGGCGCCATCAAACGTGGTAACCGCGAGATCGTGGTAGAAGCAAAAGACGGTGTCGTGAAGAAATACCTGGTGCCGCTGACACGCCAGATCCTGGTTCAGGACGGCGACTTCATCAAGGCAGGTGCTTCGCTCTCCGACGGACAGATCGCTCCGGGCGATATCCTTTCCATCAAAGGTCCTTTCGCCGTACAGGAGTACGTGGTGAATGAGATCCAGGAAGTATACCGCTTGCAAGGTGTGAAGATCAACGATAAACATATCGAAGTGATCGTGCGCCAGATGATGAAGAAGGTAGAGATCGTAGATCCGGGTGATACCCGTTTCCTCGAGGAAGACCTGGAAGACCGCTTCGACTTCAACGATGAGAACGACTGGATCTTCGATAAGAAAGTGATCACTGAAGCCGGTGAAAGCGCCAAGCTGAAAGCGGGACAGATCGCCAGCCTCCGTGAGATCCGCGAAGAGAACTCACTGCTGCGCAGGTCCGACAAAAAGCTGGTCGAATACCGCGATGCCAACCCGGCCACTTCTCACCCTGTACTGCTTGGTATCACCAAAGCATCACTGGGCACGCAGAGCTGGATCTCGGCAGCGTCCTTCCAGGAAACCACCAAGGTATTGTCTTCTGCCGCTATCCAGGGCAAAACAGACGATATGCTTGGCCTGAAAGAGAACGTCATCACCGGTCACCCGATCCCGGCAGGTACTGGTCTCCGCGACTTCGACAATATGATCGTGGGAAGCAAGGAAGAATATGAATTGCTGCAGACCACCCGCGAAGCCATGAGCTTCGACGATGAAGAGTAATGACCCGTACGCCCAGGCGTACACACTATAATCAAGTAGGAAGTTGAACGCTTCCTACTTTTTTTTAGGCGGAAATACCAGGAGTTTGCAGTTGGCAATTGGCAGT
>JAFIGX010000005.1 GCA_017849455.1 Pseudobacter sp. | reverse complement strand
TGTTAACCTATCAACTTTTTAACCTGTAAACTCTTAGCTCAGTTTCTCAACCTGCATATAATTCAGCTCTACCGGTGTAGAGCGACCGAAGATCTTTACGGTCACTTTCAGTTTTTTCTTTTCGTCGTTCACTTCTTCGATAATACCGTTGAAATCGTTGAAGGGGCCTTCGATGATCTTGATCGTTTCGCCAACGATGAATGGCTCGATCATGCTTACACCGCCGGCTTCAGCCATTTCGTCCATTTTGCCCAGCATCTTGTTCACTTCTGCTTTCCGCAATGCGATCGGGTTCTCTTTACCGAGGAAATGGATCACATTGGTGGTATTCTTGATGGCATCACGCAGGTCATCCGACAGTTTGCCTTCCAGTACTTCGATCATTACGTAACCGGGATAATAGTTTCTTTCCCGCATTACTTTTTTACCGTTCTGAACTTTATATACTTTCTCTACCGGCAGAAAAACCTGCTTCACTACCTCGCCCCAACCCCCACGGGAGATCTCCTTGTCGAGGTATTCTTTAACCTTGCGCTCTTTGCCGCTCACCACCCGTAGCACATACCACTTGGTTTCCTGTTGTTGAGTAGTTTGATTTTCCATTAGTTAAAACAATGAATAGATGAATTTGAGGCCGGATTGGGCTATCAGGTCCATTACCCATACGATCGCGGTGATCAGCACGGTAGCTACCAGCACGATGATCGTGGATTGCTGTAACTGCAACCAGGTTGGCCAGCTTACCTTTTCCACCAGTTCCTTGTAGGATTCCCTGAAATAGGTCGTTACTTTGTTCATACCTTAATGATTGAAAGGTTGATTAACTACGCACGGGCACTAGGATTCGAACCCAGATCGAAGGTTTTGGAGACCTCTATTCTACCATTGAACTATGCCCGTAGAGAAACAAAGTACCTGAACATAAAGCCCAAGTACTTTGCAAATATACATCAACCACTCTTACTCACCCGTTTTAAGCGGGATGATGGTGATTATTTCAGGATCTCAGTTACCTGACCGGCGCCTACTGTACGACCACCTTCACGGATAGCGAATTTCAGACCTTTCTCCATCGCAATCGGCTGGATCAGTTTTACAGTCAGGGCAGTGTTATCGCCAGGCATTACCATCTCAGTACCTGCAGGTAATTCCACTTCACCGGTTACGTCGGTAGTACGGAAGTAGAACTGAGGACGGTATTTGTTGAAGAATGGCGTGTGACGGCCACCTTCTTCTTTGCTCAATACGTATACTTCACCTTTGAACTCGGTGTGCGGAGTGATGGAGCCGGGTTTTACCAGTACCATACCACGACGAACCTGGTTCTTTTCAATACCGCGCAGGAGCAGACCGGCATTGTCACCAGCTTCACCCTGATCGAGTAATTTACGGAACATTTCCACACCTGTTACAGTGGAGGTGAGGGGAGCTTCCATCAGACCTACGATCTCGATAGCTTCACCCACTTTGATACGACCTCTCTCGATACGGCCGGTAGCCACAGTACCACGACCAGTGATAGAGAATACGTCTTCAACAGACATCAGGAAGGGCTGATCAACCGGACGGGGAGGCAGCGGGATATAGGCGTCAACTGCAGCCATCAGTTCTTCTACAGCTTTAACCCATTTTTCTTCGCCGGCCAGGGCGCCGGTGGCAGAACCTTTGATGATCGGTGTATTGTCGCCGTCGAAGCCATAGAAGCTCAACAGCTCGCGGATTTCCATTTCAACGAGTTCCAGTAACTCAGGATCGTCTACCAGGTCAACTTTATTCATAAAGACAACCATACGGGGAACGCCTACCTGACGGGCGAGCAGGATATGCTCTTTAGTCTGGGGCATCGGACCGTCAGTAGCAGCCACAACCAGGATAGCGCCATCCATCTGAGCAGCACCGGTGATCATATTCTTCACATAGTCAGCGTGACCAGGGCAGTCAACGTGAGCATAGTGACGGTTAGCCGTCTGGTACTCAACGTGCGCCGTGTTGATGGTAATACCACGTTCTTTCTCTTCGGGGGCAGCATCAATTTCATCATACTTTTTAGCTTGTGCTAAGCCCGACTTGGCCAAAATGGTAGTGATGGCCGCGGTCAAAGTGGTTTTACCGTGGTCAATGTGACCGATGGTACCAACGTTAACGTGAGGTTTGTCCCTCTTAAAGGTCTCTTTTGACATCGTTATCTGTTTTTAGTTGTGGTTTTACAAAATTTAAATTACACCTTCTTCTATCCACCCGGATACCAGAAGGGTTTATCAAGTAACCGGCACCGGCCATTTATAGCCTTTGCCTGCAATACTTCTACAATCTTGGCTACACTCCTTATTACTATACAATATGAATAAGAAACGAGCCGTTAGTGAGAATCGAACTCACGACCTCTTCCCTACCAAGGAAGTGCTCTACCACTGAGCTACAACGGCTGGTATAGCTAAATGAGAGCAATCCTCTCAATCTTACTTATACAATCCTAATGAAAGAACTAATGGAGCGGGAGACGAGGCTCGAACTCGCCACCTATAGCTTGGAAGGCTATCGCTCTACCAAATGAGCTACTCCCGCATCGGGCGCCGAAGCCTTCGGCGCCCCTGAATATCATGAATGCTATGATAAGAACTTTACTGATCTCTCTAACTATCCTGACCGCCTTCACCCTTGACTTCAAACAATGTTGAGATCCATTAGGGGCTTCGGCGGTCGAAGTGGGCAGGAGAGGATTCGAACCTCTGAAGTCGAAAGACAGCGGATTTACAGTCCGCCCCATTTGGCCGCTCTGGAACCTGCCCTGATCTGATTACCCAAGAGCCACTTGTCGGAATCGAACCAACGACCTACTGATTACAAATCAGTTGCTCTACCGGCTGAGCTAAAGTGGCATACTTACAATCTTTGTCGTTGTTATTTATTCCAGCTCCGTTCACCGCCCTATCATCCGGTAAAAATCACTTGAAATTCAACGCTGTAAAGAACTTCCCGCCATTGCACACGTATCTTCGTTATTTTCCGGGACGGCAAAGGTAATTGAAATTGTCAATTCCCAAAACTTTGATAAAGAAAATTTTTGCTTGTATTCAACGATTTGCGAGGCTGCTTTTCACCGCCATCCAATAAAAAACCCCGCCATTGGCGGGGTTTCACTATAATTAGTTTTTAGGCTGCTTGTTTGTCTTTTTTTCTCTTTATCTGTGATACGAGAGAATCCAATGCATTGTCAAAAGATTCCTCGAAAGATTTTGATGAGGCTTTTACGAAAAATTGGTGACGGGGTACCTGGACCCTTATTTCTGCGATCTTGTCTTTAATGGCATGTACCACATTGTCGAGCTTCAAATAAACTTCTACTTTGATAATGCGGTCGTGGAAAGTGGTGATCTTTTGGAGTTTTTTGTTGACATAATCTACGAGTTTTACATCGGGATTGAACCGCACGGTCTGAATGTTGACGTTCATAACAATCGCATTTTAACTGTGAACAATAAATAAAGAACTTGAGGGGTAGATCTTTTACATAAGCGTCTCGTTTAATGCTATGAAGTTAATAAACGAAGTATGTTTTTCCAAATTAAAATTTATGCTAAAAGTGGCGTCAGCACTGAACAATTTCTCATGCTTTCGGATGCGCTTTTTTATACACTTCCTTCAGCTTTTCAATGGTGTTATGCGTGTAGATCTGCGTGGCCGCAAGGCTCGAATGACCGAGTAATTCCTTTACCGCATTGAGGTCGGCCCCGTTATTGGTAAGATGTGTGGCAAAACTATGCCTCAATACGTGTGGACTTTTTTTCCCGACCGTTGTTACCTGTTGCAAGTATTTGGTAACGACCCGGTGCACATATCCCGGATACAATGCCCTCCCCTTCTCATTCACAAAAAAATGCACCATATCGGCCTTCTCAAAACGGGCCCTTTTTTCCTGCAAATACCCGTTCATATCCTTTACAAGCTCCTGGCTGACCGGAATGACCCTCTCTTTGTTCCCTTTTCCCAGTACTTTCAGGGAGTTGCCCGACCTGTTCAACTGGCTTTCCTTCAGGCCCACCAGTTCCGAACGGCGAACACCGGTACTGTAGAAGACCTTCAACAAGAGTTTATCTGTTCTCCCCTGCCAACTATCAGGGAATTCTACACTCGTGAGAAGCGTATCGATATCTGCCTCCTCCACATAAACAGGCAGCCTTTTGGGGATCTTCGGCGCCACCATATTGGTCATGGGGGTGGCCTCCACCCTGCCCTGCCGCAACTGGTATTTAAAGAAGGATCTCAAAACGGATATCTTCATATTGATCGTTTTGGACGAATTGCCTTCCTCATTCTTCAGGCTGGCCAGCCAACTCCTGATGATCGCCGGGGTTATTTCCGCGGGGACTAACTCTTTGATGTCGAAGGTTGTGAAAAGATAGTCGGTGAATTGTTCGAGGCCCAACAAATACCCGTTTATCGTATGGGGAGAGTATCGCTTTTCGAATTTGAGGTAATCGATGAATTCTCCGATAATATGGCTGCTGTACTCAGGCATGGTTTCAGTCTTTATCTGTGAGATAGCCAATATAGACCCAGTCGCCGTCAACTTTCGAACATTCATAATTACTCAGTCCCATCAATCCGGTCAGCAATTCCCTGTGCGGAAAGAAGTTGATATGCTCATCGAGCGTATAGTAAAAATACCGCTGTTTCGGGGTAATGACAATTATCTTTTTACGGGCGATCCTCCTCAACTCCTTGACCAGCTTTTCTGGTTGATGGATATGCTCGATGGTATGACTGCTGAGCACAAGATCGAAACTTTTATCGGCAAGCGGCAATCGCGTGGCTTCTGCTTTCGTAAAAGGAATTCCATCCAGATCGGGACGGGCCACAAAGTCCGTTCCATGTACCGGTATCCCTGGATATGCCTGCCGTATCGATCTCAGCATATACCCTTTGCCACAGCCAACATCCAGCACAGAGCCGATACCATCCCGGCATTGGTCAAGTATCATCCTGATACCATTGGCCGATACATCGGTGTTCCTGTCCGATGAGATGGATCGAATATTTTCATAGAACTGTTGCAATTCCTGTTCATTCCATTCGAAATATTTTTTCTTGAAGTCCATCACCGTGCCGATATTCTTCCCGCGATAGGCCCAACAATAAAAAGGGTACATGAACCATTTCCGGTCCCTGATGACAGGAGGTATACATTCGTCCATCAAAAAACGGAACCTGTTTGTCCATTTCCTATTCATCGATAATATATTTTCCCCTTACATTATTGATTGCTATCCTGATGAGGCTGATCAACATACCCAGTCCGTCTTTCATGACACGGACAGATGTTGTCGGCTGCGCATATACATGAACGGGGGTCCGCATGATATCGTATTTGTTTTTCCGGGCGATGACCAATACCTCCACATCGAATGCAAAACCATTGAGGCTGACCTTGTTGAAGATCGCTTTCCCCGTTTCAGCCCTGAATCCTTTTATTCCGCACTGGCTGTCCCTGATCCCCCTCACATAGAACCAGTTGATCAGGCAGGAGAGCAGATTGCTCCCCCATTTCCTGTAAAGGCTGATCTCCTTAGGATAACTGGAAGAAGGCAGCGTCCTGTCGCCGATCACGATCTTATTGTTCTGCAACACATTCACCATTTCATCGATCACGGACAAATGAAACGGAAAATCGCCATCCATGAATATAATGATATTGCCTGAAGCGGCCAGCATCCCTCTCCTGACAGCCATTCCTTTACCGGCATTGGGCTCATTCCGGATATACCGGCAATCATGATGCCTGGCTATCGACATCATTTCTTCTTTCATCACCGAACCATCGTCGACGATGATCACTTCAAAGCCTGAAGACTGTTTTTCCAGTAATGCCTTCAATCCGGGCAATCCCTTTTCAAGCTCTTCGCTCCTGTTGTATACCGGTAAAATTATACTTACCATCAATGCCAACTTTGGATAGAATATAATTATCTGATTATCATTTCTTTGAATCCAGCAACCCCAATCGGGCAAATTTTCCACCGGCCCCGGCGATCGTATCGATACCATAATATTCTGCATATATGGGGGCCATGTCCTTGTTGTTGGGCTCATCCATGAAGTATGCAAAAGAAGGAGGCAGGTCAAATTCTTCCAGCACGAACCCGCTTTTATTTTTATACTCCTCTTTAACGATCCTTTCGGCTGATTCCCTATATGGCGAAATGGTTGCCAGGTTCCTCCCTTTTGCCTTCTCACCCAGTATTATTGCCTCTCTCTGCTTCATGACCGCAGCATGGACCGGCGACACTACTATATTTTTCATCAGTTGCCACGCAAACCCGGAGCCCATCAGTGCAATACAAAACCCGGCAATAAATACAGGTTGTATACGATGACGATCGATATGAATATTTTTCACCAGCTCCCGTAACCTGGAGGCATTCACTAAAATGATCCACCAGCATCCAAGGATGGTGAGACAAACAATGATATTGGTAGCCCGCAGGGGAAGTACTTCACTGCCTACCTGCCTGATGATGAGATCGAAAAAAAATATCATCCCCACAATACAAGCTGTTTCCAGTAACCAACCCGATCGCTTCGATGCAAAATAATCGGCTACCGAAGGCTTGAGATAACCGGCGGCCACAACAATGCCCAGACAACCGATATAAAATAAAGGATTGGAAAAAACAGGCAATAAAGTTTGCCAGGTCCTGTAGGTAGTTCCTGCCAGTGAAACCATCAATGGCTGCCTGGGTATATAATGGCCTGCTCTGGCACTATTGCCAGGGATCTGCAGTATGATCAGTAACAGGAGTATGGCAAAGCCCGCCACCACATAGAGCTGAACCGGAATGGGCCTTCGTGCGGCAACGATCAGCAGCCCGGCCAGGAAAGGGAAGGCAAAGCTATAGAACAGCATTATTTCATTGCTTCCTCCCAGGAAAGCGGTGAGCAGACAGATAATGGCCGTCCAGCCCCATTTGTGCCTCTGCCCTTGTTTCAACAGGGATGAATAAGCGCAGATCAAAAACAGGAAGATACCGAATGGGAAGAGGTAGGTTACACTGGTGGCCATCCAGTAAATGAAGGTAGATACCTGTGGCACTGAACAAAGAAAGATCACCAGGAGCATGGCAGCAATCAGGGCCGTCCATTTCATATTCAATGATGGTTCAAAAAGGTGACGGCTCAATACCCTGACGAAACAAAAAACGGAGGAATAAGTAAAGGCTATGAAGAAAATAAGGAGCAATGCATATTGGCCCATGAGCCGGTGAGAGGAACTGATCGCCAAAAAGGCCGGGATCGTGGAGAACCGGCCGTTGTGCTCCCGGAGATACCACCGGACAGCCCCGCCAAGCCCATAAGACCTTTCGAAATAGCTCCCTGCATAATCATCCATGGAGGGGAACTGAAAAAAACAAAGCCATAATATCAACGCAAAAAAAACAACCAGCAGCAGTCCCAAAGCCCATGTTAGTTTTTTCATGCATATCAGGTTTATAAGCGTGGGCCAATTCTTCTTATAGCAACAAAAAAGATAGCCGCAAAGCTAAGTAACTTTGCAGCTATCTCAAATATATTCAATTCAATAGAAGAATTAACCTTCGATCGCCCCTGAGGCCACTTTCTGTTTGTAAATAGCCTTCAACACCTGGTTGCGATGCCTTACCGATGGCTTGGTATACGATTGACGCTCCCTCAATTGGATCAGGATCTTGGCTTTCTCAAATTTTTTCTTGTACTTTTTGAGGGCCTTGTCAATGTTTTCGCAATCTTTTGAATCAATGATCAGCATAATTTGATACCTCCTTTAAATGCTTTTGGGGCAGCAAAGATAATGAAAGATCGGGAATTATGGAAACTAAATTGGAAACCCCGAATTTTGCAGCATGTTTACAGGAATCATAGAATCGGTAGGCCGGGTAGAGGAAATGCACGGATCAGGCTCCAATCGTGTATTCTGGATCAGTTCCCCGGTATCGGGTACGCTAAAGATCGACCAAAGTGTGGCCCACAACGGGGTTTGCCTCACCGTGGAGGAGGTAAAGGCAGGAAGGCATAGGGTAACGGCCATTGCCGAGACCCTGACCAAAAGCAACCTGGAAGACTGGCAGCCGGGTCACCTGGTGAACCTGGAGCAGTGCCTCCCCATGAATGGCCGGCTCGATGGGCATATTGTTCAGGGCCATGTAGATACCGTGGCAGAATGTATAGGGCACAGGGATGTGGATGGGAGCCGGGAATTCCGTTTTCGCTTCCCGGAAGGGTTCGCTGCCCTGGTGATCGAGAAGGGCTCCATCAGCCTGAATGGTATCAGTCTGACCATATTCAATGTAGGCCACAACGAATTCACCGTGGCCATCATTCCCTATACCATGGAGCACACCAATATCGGGCAGGTGGAGAGAGGTTCCAAAGTGAATATCGAGTTCGATATGATCGGCAAATATGTGAACCGGATATCACAATTGCAAAAGGGCTGATTTTTTTCAATTACAATTATATGCGCATCAAAGAATTTATCGAACGATATAAATCTTACCGGAAGAAGAAGTTCATCGACCTGCCTTTGCGCTATCAATTTCAATATGCATTCATTGGGGTCGGGCAGCATAGCATCAGCAATCTATACCCGGTAATCCACCATCTCGGTATTCCTCTGAAGACCATCTGCACTACAAAAGAGGCCCATGCGCATAAGATGGCCCAAAGATTCAACGGGTGCAGCGGCACCGGCAGGCTGGAGGATATCCTCGATGACCCGGCCATTAAAGGTGTATTTGTCGCGGCCAACCCTGCCAGCCATTTCGATTTGACCGGGCGGCTGTTAGCTGCAGACAAAAATGTATTTGTAGAAAAACCTCCCTGTCTATCGATCCGGGAACTCCAAACACTCATTTCAAAACAAGGGATACACAACTGCCAGCCCGGACTGCAAAAACGTTTTTCGACTATCAATACCTTACTGAAACCCTTTCAATCAAAGGCAAGGAGCTACTCGTACCGGTATCTTACCGGCCAATACCCGGAGGGGGACCCTGTCTTCGAACTATTCATACATCCGGTCGATAACCTGGTACATTTGTTCGGGGAAGTAGAGGCAATGCATATTCATGTTTCCACAAAAGGGCTAACTTATTTCTTGTCGATCACCCATAAAAATGGGATTAGCGGGATCCTGCACCTGTCGACCGACCATTCCTGGAAATCACCTGTGGATGAACTGGAGATCATTACGGACTCGGAGATCCTGAGCGCCTCCTATCCATTCAAACTCTTCAGCATCCATAAATCACCTACTATCATGCATATTCCCTTCGACAAAATTTTCAAGGGGCCCGTAGTACAAAAAATATATCTCGACAATAAAGGCTTCGTCCCGACGGATACGAACAATAGTATTGCCATGCAGGGGTTTTCCGGCGAGATCGCGCGGTTCGTTCAAATGACGGAAGGGCAGCAAAAAGATTCCCTGCATGATCTTACCAGTTTATCGGAAACCTATAAAATTCTCGAACAGATAAAGGCACAAAAGGGGCAGGCCGGATAAATTATGCGGGAGCCATTCAGGATTTTTCAAAATATTGCTTATAGGTAAGGCTGGCACTCTCCTCCCATTGGTAATATCCAAAAAGTTTTGAAGTGATATACCTGCCGAAATATTTTTCAAAAGTCCGGTAAAGTATTACATCGTACTTTCTGTGAAAATTAAGCCAGCATTGATTGCAATTGTGTACGTAAATTTTATGGACTTCCCTGGTTTCCTTCCCATTGAAGATCTCATCGAGGCTCTTGTTGAATACATTGCCGATCATGAGATCGAGATTCTGGCAGATGGGAACACTGCCGTCAGGCAAGATCACCAGGCTATCCAGAATACTATAGCATCTCATTTTTAGTTTATTCTGCCGCCATTCATTGTATAGAACAAGGAAGTCATAATTCTCACTAAACTCCTTGATGATAGTTGGAATATCAGCTGTAAAATTCCTGTTCTCCCTGGCATAGTCATGCTTGGGAACTACAAGGTCCCCGGTTACTTCCCGCTTTTTATGCTCCCGCGCCTTTTCGAACCCACCGGTTTCTTTCCATTCCCGTACATCGGAGAATTGCATGGGGGGCTCTCCTTTCATGCTGCCGATATCCGTATCGTGCGCTTTATCCACCGTATCAAAAAACGCAATGTCGTTGTAGATGCCTACGCGCATGTCTATGCCATATCTTTTGCATAATTCCGCCACATGCTGCATATCACTGAAGTCATTGTACGGAGACAGGGTGAACATAACCGATACCGGCAACTTCGCGTGTAGTGTTTCGATTACTTGAATGACACTATCATACCCCGGCTTCCCTCTCATATACAAGTAAGTTTCGGCTGTGCCATCGAGAGATATCAGCAGGCGACGTGGAGGGAATTTTTCAACTGCCTGAATAAGCCTTTCAGGTTTAAGACAATTGGAGAGCAGATCAAAGTTTGGATGATGATGATAAAACCATTCCATTATCTTCTCGGCATCCGGATGCAACATGAACTCTCCGCCTTCCAGCCCTACAGAAGTGTTCCTGGTAATACAATCACTCTGCATGATCTCGACGATCTTCTCAAAAGAAAGATAATGGATGGGCCTTTTGGCCCATATCAGGCAATGTTTGCAGGCTGAATCGCAAAGGTCTGTAGCATATATCATCAGGGTCGACAGCTTTTTACTTCCCGGAAAAAGCTGGTTATTCAAGAAGACCTTACCTCTCGCTATATAACTCGTCAGATTGTACATAGAGATACGATTCAAAACTAGATATTATTTTCCATAAGTCAGCCCATCATAATTGGATCCACTCTCTTTTGTTCCAATATACTATCCTGTCATTTTTCCCAACAGGGATGGTCTCCTTACCAGGCTCTATGATCATTTCATCCCGTCCGTATCTCCTGAGATGAGCATGAGGCGGGATAAAGATATCTTCCCCGGAAATCTCCGGACTGATAACAGATGGCAACGATAATATTTGATCCCTGATGATTTTATTCACGACTACAATATTTGTTGTATCCAGGTCCAATACCTGCATGGCTTCCGGAAACCCGGTCCTGAAGATAAAGCCACCATCATACTGGTCCGGCAGATTAACAATAAACAGCTTGCCTACACCCTGATGGCCCCGGACAAGACCCACCAATGTTGTTACAGAGTCCGATGCTCTTCTCCAGTTCATATTGGTTTGTTCCAGGAAAAAAATATTGAAAGCCACCAATCCGGTAAGAAATACATTCAGTGCCGGTTTCTGGAAGAAGAATATGATCAATGAAAAAGAAAGCAGGGAACAAAAGAAAAAAGAAGAAAAATAAAGAAACCGGTCGCCTTCCGATGTATGGGTGCTCAGACCCAAAGCCAGTGGCAACAAGGAAGCTGTCAGCAATAACCCGGTCTGTTGAAGGAAAAAGTACCGGCTCCCTGCATCATTTTTGATCTTTCGCCATAACTGGATCAATATTATTACCAGTATGGAACCTATGAAAACAAAAAGGACAGTCATTATCCGGGTGCTGTTCATGGGTGGCAAAAAAAAACGACCGATGGTTTTAGCGATCCTCGCTGCAATGCCGGCAGGTTCCTTCTCGAAAAAGCCGCTGCCATAATCTCCTACCAGCGTTCCGGATACTTTCACTCTTATCAGTATATGTACAATAAGCGTGAGACTCATGACGGTCATCCATTTTATGATCCGCCTGAAGCCGCCACTTCCTGACAATAACCAGATAAAGACTATCCCCGGCAATACCATGACCGTCTCATAACCCGCCATACCAATAAAATAACAGATGGCCACCCCGGATATCTTCAGGGGTTCTTTCCAGGCGCTCACCATGATGACCAGGGCAAGGATACCAAAGGTGCTGGCCAACAAAGATGCCCTGCCCAGTATCCAGACCACAGGCTCCGAGTGAAAAGGATATGTTAGAAATAGAAGCGCAGCGATAGCAGCAAAAAGCAATTGCCGGTCATTATCCCCGGTCCATCTCCACTGACGGAGGAACCGAAATAGCAATACCGTATTTGTTGCATGCAGTAAAACGTTCAGCACATAATAACCGGCGGGATGGAGGCCGCCCAGCCAGCCATTCAGCATGAGGGTGATATCCGACAAAGGACGGAAAAAACCATCTGTATTCAATTTCCCTCCCAGGTAAACCTTCCGAAGAACTATGAAGTCATCATTCACAAAAGAATTACCTAAGATCGGAGCGAAGAGTAATAAGGCAAGGACACTTGTTATGATCCATTGAATCCACCACGGTTGCAATGCAAATGTCAGTAAAACATTTCGACCTGATCTTTGATCAATTGTTGAGACCACTCATTAAATTTAAAATATTACTTGCAATTTTTAGGTCCAGGCCTTCCCTATCTCATCAGGTACATTTTGCCGTAACCGTTATTGAAGTATTTATCCGTATCATCGCCTTCGGCCTTATATTTGTCCATCCTCTTTCCATTCAGCATGGTAACTACCCGGTACAGGTATACGCCATTGGCCAGTTTTTGTCCGTACTGGTCGTTCCCATTCCATTTGAATTCCGTTATATTCCTTCCGATATGGATGGGGCCCAATTCGTCTTTGGTGATCTCCCGCACGATCTTTCCGGTAACGGTGAGTATCTGGATCTTGATATTCTGCGGGACCTCACTGCCTGTAAGCGTGAATACGAAGGCCGTGGAAGTACTGAATGGGTTGGGATAATTCAGCAGGTTCGAGATCATGGGTTTATTGATCACCCTGAACGCCACGCGGTAGGCCATGGTGCCTGCGGAATTGCCGCTCCTGTCCTTCGCTTTGATAGATAGTTCATAATCGTCGCCTTCCGCATTATATGTTTTGGTGAATGTGGGGGTGAAATTGATCATGGCCGAATTATCGACACCGCTGGTAGCTGGTGTGAACCGCAAGGTATCATTGTCGAAATGATACTGGCGTACGGAATTATCCGGGAACTTCACTTCAACGGTGCTGATGGAGGTATCGTTTAGAAGCATGTATTTGGATTCATCCTTCAACCGGATCTGGATATGCGGTTTGGAAGAAACGATATCGCGGTTGATGATATGAACGCCATCGAACGTAACATCGAGCAAAGGATTGATCTTGTCGGGTTTCACATAGAAATTACGGAAAAGGAAATTGTTGAAATGGTATTGCTCGGGTTGGGCAAAATCGGGGTTCACATCCAGGTGGATGGTATTGTTCTCCGGAAAATCCTTGGTATCAATCGGTATCCTGATCAAAGCAGTATCCCCTGAAACGATCGGTTTAAGTTTTGGCAGCGTGATCTTGCGCGGAACATTGTTCCTGTCGATAATTTCCAGTTTCAGGGCAACACTGTCGAATGAAGGCTTACTGATATTTTTGAAAGGCACACTGAAGTTGATGATCTCCCCGATCTCCGTAGTATCTTTTGTGGTGAAGGTCAGATTGGGCGCCAGTGCACCTTCCGGCACGGGTGTGTAATAGATATTCCAGTACCTCAACTGGAAGGGTGACAGGCTCACCGAATCGGCGTTCCTCATTTTCATTTGCAGGTAGGGGAACAGAACAGGGTCTACAGAAGAAATATCATAATTCTGATCATTATCTCCTAGCGTAAAAAGATAGGTGGAAATATTGTTGTTGTTGACGCCGAATACATCTATGCTGACTTTATCATGACTGGGATTTTCCACCGATGTCCCTCTCCACGCGATCTGGTGCCAGGCTTTGGCAGGCCCGAATTTGGGTGAAGTGATAAAACCGAGGGTGTCATTGCTCGGACAGTCGACCGTCATGGTGATCCGGTCTTTCACGCCAACGCTGACAATAGTTTTGGCCGTAAAGGACGGATCATTCTTCTTATAAACCATTGCCCAGGAGCCTTGCCTGTTAATGGCGTCGATATTGGTGAAACCTGCGGCCAGCAATTTATGGTAAAGGGAATTGTTAGACCCGTATATGGTAGTATCACCCCGCCATGTTTCAGAGAAGGATTGAGGATTTGCTGCATCAAAACTCCTGACCACTACATAGTAACCATTCGGGATAATATCCATAAAATCCATCATCAGTTTCCTGCTGGCAGGGGTCATATATGAATATTCAAAATTGTACCGCCTCGATTGAAGGACCCCTCCGCAATTGGCTACACCACTACCATAAAGGAAGAGGTTATTATTATTTGCATCCGTATTTCTCCAGGGTTTGAATGTTACCGGGTCAACTATATTGAATACAAGTGAGTTTCCTACGCAGGCGCTCTCCATGGCGACGGCGCTGCTGGTACCATCATTCAGGTTGACAGCATAATCATGATCGGTGCTTCCGTTATCAGGATAAACACCCTGGCGGACATACACTTGATTATTGCGGAAACCGTAACGCCATTTCCTGTCGGCCTGCAGGAAAACACGTTCTGTTTCGGACTTGAGATGCTGAAAATAATGGTCCTGCCCAAAACCGGTATTGGGACCGGCCATATATGTGAACGAAGCCTCATTCCATTGGTACTGGCCGCCAGAAGGGGGAACGGTGGCCACCCTCCAGTAATACACCGTGCTATCCTGGAAAGCAAGGCCGGGCGTGAATTCCAGCAACCCACCTGGGGATGAGATGGTACGGGACACTTTCAACGCGGAATTGAAGGTCTCAGTAGTATCGATCTCCATCGTATAGCTCCTCACAGCATTGAACGGATTGGCGGTAGACGCATAGAATTTCGTGGCAGCGTCATTGACGATACCAAAATTATAGGGGTAGACCGGACGCGCCTCTTCATCATAAATAAAAAATTCCTTGGTAGCGGTATTGTTGTCCTCCGACATTTCATCGACCTTGAAATCTGCATCGAGCATGACCGTTATCTTATTAAGGCCCTTGTCCCTGGCCGCATTGACCGGTACTGTCAAAGTCAGCGAATCCGCATAGCGGATACCTTTGGTCTTACCATGATAGATCGTAGCTGTAGTGCCATTGGGATATTGTTGCTTTACATCTACCATAATGGAATCACTGACCGCCCGTCCGATATTCACCATCCTGATCTTTACCTGGAAGTTGCTTTCAGCTACAGAGAGGAATGCCGGTTCGATCCTGATCAGGGATTCTTCCATCACGTAGTCGGGTTTGGGTTCGCCATTGAGTTTGAGTGCAGGATCCCCATGCAGGGTAATCTGTTCGGCGTGCATACGGGCATAATAATCGCCTCCACCTGTTGCATTGAAAAGATCGGCCAGGGCATCCTTGTTGATCTGGCCAAGCGATTTTCCAAAATCTTTCTTGCACAACTCGGCATATAGATTATTGATGAAAAAGTTCAGGTAGCTGACCATCCCGAAGTGGGTACTGGCGATAAAGGCTATCACGCCGCGTTTTTTTGCCAGCACGAATTTCTCCGACAATGTTTCGTTCACCTGCAGCCGTTGTTCATTGTTCGTAAAGAAATTACCCGCATTACAGCCATTCACGCAAAAAACGGGATACTTGCCCTGGTTGCTATAGGAATAAGGATCGTCGATATTGAACTCCAGCGTACTGTTGGAGGAATGCCCGAAATAAGTGAGCAGGCTGATCCCTTCTGCAAATAATTCCGTTAGCCTGCTGGATGTGATCTGTTCTACCGAGTTGGTAGACACTTTACAGAAAGTGGTCGTTTTACCTCCGAACAAAGTGTCTTCAATGATCTGGCGGTAGATACCCATATAATTACACAATACAGCCCCAAGGGTAGGATCACTGGAGCCTGTAACATGCACCACATTTTTCATCCATTCCCTGCCGGCCAGTGTAGCCGGCGCAGTTTGTTGCACATTTTCGTAATCCTTCACTTTATCGAGGTAATCTTCTATCTCTTTACTGTATACTACCGACAACCGGCCGATCGGCGTCAGCACAACCGGCGAACTGTTGTCGGCCGCCGCACTGAGCAGGTTATCCGATCCAGGGAAACCGAATGTCGGTATCAGGTTCAGCCTGTCCCGCTGCGGATTGGAAGCTCCATCGAAATAATCCCAGTAGGTCATCCCTCTCCCGATCAGAAAGGCGTATGAGGGCGGCTTCCCGAAATAGGTACGGCCAAAGCGAAGGAAATTCTTGATGGATAAAGGATGATGCTCGATGCCGAACGAGAACTGATCGGTAAGGTCATTGATATCCGCCACAAGTACTTTATGACCTCCTCCTGCCAACGATTCCCGGTACACTTTATAATCATCGATAGGATTATTTCCCGATGTGCCTGTAAAGAAGATCGGCGAAGTGATGATCAGGTAAAAGCTATCGGCAGAGTTGGCAATATTACTGTAGTTGACAAAATTCCGCTGCGTCATCTGGGAGATATTGGTAACATTGCCGGCATCTTCATTCACCATTATCAACCTGCGACTGGAGGAAGAGGGTGGCAATGCAAAACGGTAAGTGATGCCGGAAACATTGGCGGCATAACGCTTACGGTTGGTAAGATCATAGAGTACCGGGGCAGTGCCGCCATTGAAATTGGTGATCTGCAGGAAATAGCCGTCGAGCTTGGGTGGCAGGCTGAACTCGAAATTTGCCTGGTTATCGAAATTGAATTGACGCGGATAATTGAATTCGAAATAAGACACTACCATCCTGTCGGTGGTAACAGGCGATGGATTGACGAACTGTACCTGGAAAGAGGCCTGGCTGATGGAACTGTTTGCTATGGGGAACGTAGTGTTCACATCATTGAAATAATCCATCACGGTATCCTTCACCGTTGCATTATTGACGCGGACCTGGATATTGCGGGTGTTGAGGGCAGCCCCGGCACCGCCAAAGCTCATGGTGGTGGCGTCGGGCACACCGGGGGCCACATACAAATTGCCGACACTAGCCGTATAGGTACGGCCTCCCTTGATCTCATTCGTGGAATAAAATTCACCCTGATCGAAGGAAGACAGGTAAACATATTCCGGCAATACCGCTGCATAGCCTTTATTGATATTCTCTTTAAAATAGCGGCCATAAGTATACATGAAATAAGGTTCGGGCTGGAGGGTATTTCCTGCCACATCATTCGTTGCGTCCTGGATAGTGAGCGGATTGGCGCCCGATCCTGTTGTGAGGAAATAGGCAGCAGAATCGGTGAACAGGCTTACTTTGGTGGTATGCTGAAAACGTTGCTGGCGATAGAGTACCCGGTCGGTCTTACCATCATTGATCTCTCCCCAAATCTCGATATAACCGTTGGCAGGAAGGATACCGGAAGGCACTGAGGGATAAAATGGCACCTGCACGCCATTGCGGTACAGTTCGAGCTGTTCTACAGGTACATTCGTCAGCCCTGCTGCTACGAGCGTGGACTGGGGTATCCTGTACAAACCGGTTTTGCCTACCTTGAATTTGAAATAGGTCTGGTTCGTATTGATCCACTCGTTATTGTACATCTGGGCGGTCAGGTTAAAACCAGTCAGCATTAATAACAGTGTACATATTATCCTCATACTATTTTATTTCGGGGTTCTCGATTAGGGTTCGGATCATTTCTTTTCCTTCTTCTTCAGGTCCACCTTCAGAGAAAATACATGGGTATATAATGGGTTCGATTGATTGGCCAGGTTGGTAAAAGCGTAATCGATCTGCACATTGGAGATCCTGAACCCCGCGCCTATACCGGGCTGGTAGATCCAGACCTTTTTAGTATTGGTAACATCATTATCATCGAGGGCCCGTTGGAAATTGTTGATGCCGGCCCTTATGAAGAACACGTTTTTCCAGGCTGCTTCCAGTCCGATCCTGGGATCAACGCTTACCACATCGGTAGCCAGCACAGTATTACGTCTACCATCAAACGTAATATCGAGATTGGCTTCGGTAAGCAGTCCCATATTCTTGCCCAATTTGAAATTATAAGCACCTCCTATGATCAGCTTGGGTGCGGTCAGCTCCGTAGATTTAACAGGAATTTCATTATCCGTGAGATAGAATACTTCCCGCATCTTTTCATTCAGGTTGAAAGACCAGGCATTGAAGGTGGTGGTCACATCACGGGCCATGATGCCGATACGCCAGCGTTTGTCGATGATCTGGATGCCGGCGTCGAACCCAAAACCCCAGGCCGTTGCAAAATCGCCTGCTTTCCGGTGGATCACTTTGGCGTTGATACCGGCATTGATCTGCCGGTCGCCCTTCAGGCTTATCTGTTGGGCCAGTGACACCAGGAAGGCATAGTCGGCCGAAGAAAAGGTCTGGATATTGCTGAAATTGATCGTACCGTCCGATTCTACCAGGAAAATAGTATTGGGGATATCATCTACGGCAAACCGAAGAAGGGAAATGCCCAATACCCGTTTATTGTCTTTAAGCGGGAGGGCCAGGGTGCCATAATCATATTTACCGATGCCTGCAAAATATTCGGCATGCATAAGATTGAGCTGTGGATAGTCTTTCACACCTACCAAACCGGCCGGGTTCCAGTATGCGGCCGTTCCATCACTCACGGATGCGATCTGTGCCCCTCCCATCGAGAGCCCCCTGGCGCCTGCGCCGATATTGAGGAATTCATTGGAATATTTACGGAACTGAGCAAAGGAAAGCTGCTGTGTCAACAGGCACATCGTTAGGGTAACGACAAAAAGGGTTCGCTTCATTGATCCAATTTTCGAAATAAGCAATTTCATTTTTGATCATTTCATCCGTGGTAGTAATTAAATGTTGGCCGGATGAAACCTCGCATGATCTATCCATCATGATTCGGGCTTTCGGATGCTCGGTCTCATTCAGATATTGGCTTTTGTGTTGACCCGGAATGGGTATTTTTATTCTGAGAATGAACAAGTTCTACCCTCTGAGCCTAATGGTTGATAACGATTTTCAATACGAAAATATTGCATCTGGCGCGAAACTTCCCGTAATCATTACATTTGCACAATTCATTGATTTAGCACGAATTTATCCCGGAAGGCCCTCCACCAGATACGGTATTCAAAAAATATCGGTTTGCTGACCCGGGGGATTTTCAAGATTTTTTAGCTATCAGATTAAAAGCCAACGAAATACGCATGAATTGGATAGAAGAACTAAGATGGAGGGGCATGCTCCAGGACATCATGCCCGGTACGGAAGAACAACTCAAAAAAGAGATGACCACTGGCTATATCGGGTTCGATCCTACGGCCGACAGTCTGCATATCGGCAGCCTGGTGCCTATTCTTTTATTGGTACACCTGCAAAAGAACGGCCATAAGCCCATTGCCCTGGTAGGTGGCGCCACCGGCATGGTAGGCGATCCCACCGGTAAGAGCGAAGAAAGGAACCTGCTCACGGAAGAACAACTGCAGAAAAATATTGCCGGCGTAAAAAAGCAATTGGAAAGATACCTCGACTTCGACCCTTCAAAGCCCAATGCGGCTGAAATGGCCAATAACTACGATTGGTTCAGGGATATTTCCTTTATTCATTTCCTGCGGGATGTAGGCAAGCATATCACCGTGAACTATATGATGGCCAAAGACAGTGTGAAGAAAAGGATCGAAGGGGATACAGGCATCAGCTATACTGAATTCGCCTACCAGCTCATGCAGGGTTATGATTTTTACTGGCTCTACCAGCATAAGCATTGCAAACTGCAGATGGGAGGCAGCGACCAGTGGGGCAATATCACTACCGGAACGGAACTGATCCGCCGCAAGGCAGGTGGTGAGGCTTTTGCCTTCACCTGTCCGCTGATCACCAAGGCCGATGGCGGGAAGTTCGGTAAAACGGAAACCGGCAATGTATGGCTCGATCCTGTCCGCACGTCGCCCTACCAGTTTTACCAGTTCTGGCTCAATGCTTCGGATACGGATGCTATGAAATGGATCAGGATCTTCACGTTCTTATCCAAAGATACCATCGAACAATTGCTAACATTGCACGAGCAAAACCCCGGCGCCAGGGAATTGCAGAAGACCCTTGCAAAAGAGGTGACCAGCTTTGTGCATGGGGAAGAAGAATACCGGAAAGCTGTGGAAACGACCGAAAAACTATTCTCGAACCAGCAGGCCCCGGCAGAATCCCTGAGTGAGGCCGATCTTGAAGGCATGGAAGGTGTGGTGAAATTCGATTATACAAAAGAGAAACTGGCAGCAGGCATCGATGTGGTCAGCTTCCTGGCTGAGACAGGTATTTTTCCGAGCAAGGGAGAGGCGCGGAAAATGGTACAGAATGGCGGCGTCAGCATCAACCGGAAAAAAATAGAGGACCAGCAGTTGGCTGTCAATACAGACCTGCTGTTGCATGGCAAATATTTACTGGTGCAAAAAGGGAAAAAGAATTATTACCTCGTGCATGCCAAATAAGCCAACTTTTTTTAAAATTCCTTTGGGTGCAAACATTTGATCCCTTATTTTTGCACTCCTTTTTGAGCCCCTCACCGGGCTCTGGCATTGCCCGATAGTATAATGGTAGTACGACAGATTTTGGTTCTGTTTGTCTTGGTTCGAATCCAGGTCGGGCAACTTTGAGGCAACTACGGTACCAGCACCCACGGCACCTGAAAACACTCAACGACACGTAAGCCCGCTGCCAACGCAAGTTTCAGCGGGTTTTTCTTTTTTTGCCCGCCTCGATTTCTACCGCGAAATCACGTTGAATACCGGCAGGTTATGTACGATCTTATTTACGGTTTTTTTTACGCTTCTATTTACTGTTTATGCCACCTCTTTCTTCCGAAATTCTTGGAAGTGGGATACGGAAAGCATGACATTGGCCGGTATGTTCTGGCCCACCTACACCCCCGTGCATAACTGGAGAAAAGTACCGAACAGAAAGGGGCGTTACAAAGTTCACATTCGCATCACCATTGGGTACAAATCCAGGTACGCCGAGGTGCATACCCCCCTGAAGGTATCAGATGCCGAATGGAACGAAAAATCCAAAACAGAATGGGTGCGCAACAGCCATCCCTATGCCGAATCCATCAACGAGACCATCAGCAACAAACTGGCACTGGTCCGCGACCTGCTCAAACGCTACCACGCCATGAAGCGGGTCCCGGGATTCAAAGAGATCCTGCTGGAATTGAAAAAAGACTACAACACTGATCTGTTTAACAAGTATTACGAAGAAATCCTCAAGCGACCTCCCCATGTTGCGGAAGATAACGATCATGAACCTAAATCGACATATATTAATTACTGTTTTCTGGACACAATCTTCTGAAAAGGCCAGTACAAACACAGGTAGTTTATTTTACACATAATAGACTAATGAACGATGACAGGGATTCCCAAGCTTCTCCAATATGCAATTAGGGGCCACAACCAGGTTCCCACCATGTGTCCCCATATCCCCCCAATAACCAAACCTGATGATACCCTGTTGAACCTTTTGAACAGGGAAATATTTCCCGTTACAATTGTTAATACGAACCAGAACAAGATAATCCGAACAGAGGGTCTCTCAGTCGATGGACGCCTCAGAAAACAGGTATGGGGACCGGCAAATCAAGAGAGCCTAAACTAAAAGGTCCCTGAAGGTAAAATCTTTCATCCGTTAAGAGTGCCAAAGCATCATTGGAGTTATTTATTGCCGGTAGGCCTGTCGTGTAGGAGATCCATTTTCACTGTCACCGGAAGATTGCGCTTAGTAAAGAAAATTTCTTTATTAGTGTTCATCATTCAAAAAGCTAGAATCTTTCAGATTAATTCGTTTCCATTCTACTCCTCCATGGGTAATGTATTTGATAATACCATAATCCTCATGCCAATATATTACTTTAGGCTGCGCACTCTCAGCACGAGGATGATCAACATTAAATTCATAGATTCGGCCTTTTTTTTTCTTCTTCAAGGATCCGATAGTGAGGTCATGATCAATAAATCCTCTGTATAGATAGCTGATGTGAAAAACCGTTTCTTTATTTGGTTTTCGCTTGATAAAACCAACAAGCTCATCCCCATCTGGACTATATTGTAGGTACTTATTCTTATATTTCACTTCAGCATGTTGTGGCAAATAACGATCATGAACTTCCAACGGTGTATACGGGGGATAATATATTTCTTTTTTGACGATAATTGACGTATCCATTTCCCCACTACCATCTTCTTTAAAGACCAAAGTATCGCCAACATTATAAACATTGATCCATTTTAATTCTTCAGCATTCAATTCTGTCTTGGTCACACACCCTCCTGCAAATGAAAATACTAAGGCAGTAAAGCAAAAGTCAAATATCCTTTTCATAGCTGTTATCTTTCAGTTACAGGAATTCCCAAACTTCTCCAATATTCAGCAAGGTGATGTAACCAAGTGCCTGCCATGTGTCCCCCATATTCCCCCCAATAACTAAACCTGATGATACCCTGTTGCACATTTTTGAACAGGGAAAAATTTCCCGCTACCATTGTTAATACGAACTGGAACAAGATAATCCGAACAGAGGGTTTCTCCGTCGATGAGCGCCTCAGAAAACAGGCATGGAGGCCGGCAAATCAAGGGAGTCCAAACTCAAAGGTCCCCGAAGATAAAATCTTTCATCCGTTGCGAAGGAAATATGTGAAAACATTACTCGAGTTATCTATCACCGTTTAGTTTCCATTATTTATATGGCTGGAATCTTTCAAAATAATATGTGCCCTTATTAAGGCGATCAGGTTCCATTCAACATTACTATGCGTGATATATTTGACTACTCCTGAATCCTCCTGCCAGTAGATCATTTTTGGCACGTCATTCTTCGCGCGTTCATTAAAGCAATCCAATGCGTAGACTTTACCCTGCCTATATTTTTTAAACCCTGTACTGAGATCGGGTACGATTACACCATTATAAAGATAATCTATATCTATCACGGTTGCTTTCTTAGGTTCCCTTTTGATCATGGAGATAAGTTGACCACCATCTGGGTGGTATTTAAAATTCTTATTCTTATACCAGACCTCCCCATGTTGCGGAAGATAACGGCCATGAACCTCAATCGGCATATATTCAGGGTAATAAATACTCTTTTTGACGATTATAGAAGTGTCCAAATCATGATTCGACGACTGGAAAATTAAAGTATCCCCAGCATTGTAGACGTTTAACCATCGGAGCTCTTCTTCATTAAATACCGTTTTCTGGACACAACCTTCTGAAAAGGCCAGTACAAACACAATCAAACACAGGTAGTTTATTTTACACATAATACACTAATGAACACGGCATCGTCGAAATGCAGATTCCCAAGTTGACAAACCTGAAACCAAAGTGTTCCACGCCGATGAAAAAACTTTTATGGACTTGTTCGTTGCATCTCCCACTTGTTCACCAATACTTTTTCCCGTATAATTTTCGACAATTGGGTCAGTCAGAAAATAAACAGCTCCAAGTGCCCAGCCTACGCCAGGAATGAAAGCAACCCCATTTTACTGTAGTATTATTCTGGTAACTCACGGCAGGTATTGTTTTAGCACTGTCCGTTCCATATTTATATCTGGCCATATTTCTATTTTATAGTAATCATCTCCTGAATCTCCTACGACACTGGCAAGGTTTAAAGAATAAATTCTCACTCTATAACTTCCGGGATTTACCTTTACTTCTAATTCAATATTTAAATTAGGACAATCTAACACTTGCAATATTCCTGATTTTACATTAATGCCTCCTTCAACAATATGATCGAAATAACCATATTTAATAAGATCTTCCTTACTGTTTAAAAAAATAAGCTCTCCTTTAAAAGGACCATAGCTTCCTATCCCTACACCCAAAATGCCATCTCCAATTGCTAATCTTGAATAAGTAGCACCCTCTGTCCAGAAACTATCTTCTTCTGTTTTTCTTTGAGATTCTTTATCACTTATATAGAATTGATGATATTGAGTGTAAAAATTAAGTTTATGATTCATAGGGGCAATACTTTTATGTTTATGAAAATTGCAGCATTGAAACAAAATACAGTAAATTAATAAATAGTATTTCATCACCTATGGTATTGACCAACATGATTTTTTACCAAGTCTCGTTCGATCTCTAATGCCTGCATCCTATTGCTGGTTCGTTGCAAAATTGTCAATGTCACAGAAGGACCCCATCTTGCTTTTAAAGCTGCTACTTGTTCTCAGGTTTATCTAACCCATTTTTTATACAAATCAGAAATTCCATACTTCAACACGGGGGGCTCATCCGAGGGAGTAAAGGTAAATCGATAAACAATATGTGGGTTCCAATTGTCCGACCTATTTCCATGACCGGAAAAGGATTAGGTTTCGGATTCAAAAGCTCGTGAATTCTATATGGATGTAGAGGTTCTTCACCCGTACTAATGGGAATAAGAAGAGCTAATGCTGTCAATCCCACTGCTTCATGATATCCACGAGATAAGGGTTAGAAGGATTAACAGGTCTGATTGTATACATTTGGGCCGTCCCTTCTATCCGAACGTAGTCATATAATAAACTCTTATGATCATCGATTTTTATGCTTGCTTGATTTAAATATCGGAGGGAGCTGGAACTCTTTATTTACTATTTCTAAAATCAATTGTGCGTTTTCAGCCTGCCATATATTACTTTGGTTTCTAGGGCATGGATAGTTATATATCCTATATTTTTTGGCTGTCGCAGTTTCTACGGTTATTCCATCACCATCATTACAAAGTGAATAATTTTCGATCGTCTCATAGTGGGGAAGCACTAAGACCTTCAAACTATATAGTCTATCCATTAGTTTTTTCCATCCATTTTTAGGTACAACCTGCCGGACTTCTTTTTCAACCATTACAAGAGAGTCACCGTTATCACTATATCTGCATTTTAATGAATAAAGCGTCCCTCTCCATTTATATCCCTGATTTTTTAGTATGACAAGTTGAACCTTATCTGTAAACGAATGTGCATGCCAGATTCGAACTTGTAAACTATCGAACCCCAATTCCAGTCTTTCCAGCCCAATTTTGCGCTCCAACTCCTTTGCTTTTTTCCAGTAATCTATTCGAAGGCCTTTCTTATCCAGCGGAATATCCAAAATAACAGTGTCCAATTTTTTATCTAAACTCCTATCATCATTTAATTCCCATTTACTATAATCCTCGCAAAAAGCGAAGCACGAGCTTAAAATCAAAAGAAGAAAATAAAGTGAGTATTTCATAATTAAGGCCTTTTAAATGGGATCGGTTCATTATTGTTTACTGGTTCAATGTCATGTTCGTTGGGTGGCTCCAGTTTGCCCCAATCTATTTTTGCGTGCGGTTATACTTTCCCGGTTTTTCTTTGATACGCTTCTAATAAAGGATTAATTTTATCGATTTCTTCTTGGTTTGCTGCATCTTCAAATATGTCTTCCAAATAATCAAGAAGCAATTCATATTCGGGTAGGTTTTTTATTTCGCCCCTTTTAATTATCTCTTTTATTCTTTTTGCATTATTATTATATGTATAGATATCCATCCCAAACTGTTCGAATAGTTCCTGATTAAGTATTTTAATTTGCTCTTTGCTATATTGCTTTGCGAATCTTATGCTTTCCTTTGAGAGTATTCGCATTCCTCGCAAATCTTTCAACTCATATGTCATAAGTACTATTTTTACTATTTCGTCATAATAATTATTCCTATTTGAGGAATAGTTCTCTTTGAGAAAATTAAAAATGAACAAACTCCAATTTTTATGGAATTCCAGTTCTTGCTGATTCTCTATTAACCCCTTACTCATATGGATATTTAAAAAATTACTTGACCAATGATAATTCGTCCCGTAAACGGTGCAATATTGCCATAGAAAGCATCTGACGTTTTGTGAAAAAAATATCCGAGAGGATTTAATGCTCCTACAGGTCTCTTGGCATTTACCAATGGTATGCCCTGCAAACGGAACATATCATATAACTGTTGCTCTCTCCCTCTTATTGCGACAAATGCTGCTTCGGTATAGCCTACCTGATCCATTATTGGTCTAGGAAAGCCTTGCGCTCTTAAAATATGATGATTCGCCCATCTTCGAGCTAAGATGCTTTCAAAAGAGCCATATCCACTAGTCATACCTACATATACCTCATTTGTAATAGGATGAATTGTAAAATAGGTCAAATACCTTTTCTGAGTTAGTTCATAACCAAGGGTTCCAGCTATAACAGTTGCACCTAATGCATCACCAATTGGTATTGGACCATCTGACGCTGCCAGTGTGCCTGCGATTGGTGCTACCGCTGCCATAGGCCCGCCGCTCATTGGATCACTTCCATCCTTAATTATACGGCTAACTGTAACGGGCGCCAAGTCTTGGCTTGGGATCCATTCACCCTTATGCTTTACAAAAGTCTGACCTTCTTTATTCCTTTTCTTCTTTTTATCATCACCTCCTTGGGCATTTATCGAGGTCAGAAGCTGATATTGCCGAAGCATTATTTGAGCGTCAAGTCCAGAATATTTCACTCCGCCACTGACATCTTCAACGGCCATTCCATCGGGGTCAATAAACCTTACCGGGTTATCATACGCATAGTGATAAGGAGCCCATCTTCTGCTAATATCAGCCATTGGGTCAATAACATGCCATCTGCCAATCTGGTCATCATACATCCTCGCTCCGTAATCATACATCTCCAGTCCTGACCCATCAGCGAATTCCTTGTTCTGTTGTTCCTTCCCATTGTACCTGTACTTATTCTCGCTGTAGTTCGGTTTGAATGCTTTTGAGCTGATCCCTGCCATCGTCAATCCAAACGGATAATAATGCGTCTCCTCCAGTATCGGCCCTGTATAGTGTTGCACACTCAGGTTATCAAAGAACACATCCTGGTTCTGGGTCTCATTGCTTACATAAATATACAAAAAACCGTTCCTGGTGATGTCGATGCCGCTATAGGCCAGGGTGTTGAGCACATCTGCACTCCCCACCGGTATGGCGCCGGTTTGCGGAAAGGTACCCACCATCCTGAATTGCTCATCCAGGAGTATCCAATTCAGAAATGCCTTCGGCTTTCCTGCCGGGTTCGGATTATTCGTATTTATAAAATTGGTGAGCGCACCAACCAATGGGCTGCCCGGATCATTCAGTTGCGTGAAAGTGCCCTTGCTGTCGCCCACAGCACTGGTGATCCCTCCTGCCAGGGCACTCAGTATATCCGCAATAGGATTACTGGTACCCCCAGCGCCGCCACTGCTCCGGTAAAAGGATCTCACCCCGATGTCTACCTTGTCCCCGCTCATCACTTTCAATACCAAGGCAGGCCCTACTTTCTTCGAACTTCCATTGACCCGTGCCACCGAATCATTGGGCGAAGTGGTCGGGTCATTGGGATATCCGCCCGGCACCAATGCTCTGGAATAAGATGTTTGTGGGATATTGGCGAACAAGGCATTCTCTTTGGCACGGTAAGCCGCTTCCATCGTGGCCATATATGCCGCTGTATCCTGCTGCTCGGTCAATACCATCCGCACATTTCCCAGGTGGTCCCTGATAAAATAATCATGGAAAAACCTGTATTGGCTACTGCCATTAAGATAGTATTGTTTGGCATAGCGGGAACGCCCTTCCTGGTGACCAATCAACTGCAGAGTATCATTCTGGTAGACAAAAGCGCCATCGTAGAGGGTTGTCTGCACAGGAACTCCTGTTTCTGCTACAATTTTCTGGAGTTTGGTACCCAGCGCATCATATACGTAGGTGATGGTGCCTTTAATCCCGGTGCTGTTTCGAAAAGTGATGACCTCGGGCAGATTCAAATGATTGTACATGATCCCGTCCGTTGAGGCATTACCGATATCTTTATTGAGATCCCTGGTCAGGTTGCCGTTATTATCATAGGTGTAATCAGTAGCAGCAGTCGTCTTGTCATTGCCCAGGCTGCTCATGTACAGCGAAGAGCTTCTGAAGTCGCCCAGTTTCGTGGTTACATCATTGCGCTGGTCCCGTACATTCTTCAGGCGGTTGCTGTTGTCATAATAGGTATACTGCAGATCATCGATGAGATCGCTGCCGCTCAGTTTCCATCCCCATTGCTGCATGGTGAGGATATTGCCACCAGCATCATAGGAGAGATTGGCGACATTGAAATTCGCAGCGCCATTGTTCCAGTCGCTGCCGGAGGTGTTCTGCTGAAAGGCAGCGCCCGTGAGCCTGCTGAGGTTATCATAGCTATAATCATATTTGCGGTTGATATTGTCGCCCTTGCTTTTCCAGACCGTGCCGCTGATATTGCCATTGTAGGCGGGCGTGCTGAAGGCGGTAGAGCCCGGAGCGGTGGCGGTTTTGTCGTACCCCAGTTCCATTCCAAAATAATGGGTCTGAGCGCCTGCCAGAAAATCCCGGTTGATCCCGGTGAGCCAGCCGCGGATATTGTACTCATATTGCAGTAATTCCAGCACCGGGTTGCCCAGCGATTTTTTTCGCAGCTCCCCCAGGGCTTCGTATTCATGGCTGACGATCACCTGCTCCGGCTTACCCGTCGGGACACCATTGATGACACTGTTGATGGCATTGCTCACGGTGAGCACCCTCCCCAGATCATCGTAGTTATATTTGGTGATAGTGATATGCGTCTGCGGGTTAGGGCCTTTCTTTTCCTGTTGCTGCACCGTCACCAGTGGCTGGCCGCTCCAGTTGTACTGGATGGTATTGATATCAATCCCTCCGGTGCTATTCAAGGTCCGGCTTTGTAACAGCCTTGATTTATCATCATAAAAGTTTACCGTGGTAATGTACCGGGCCGGACTGCTCCCCAGTATTTTGACCTGCCCGCCAGTGACCAGTCCACGGGTCATGGTGCTGCGCTGAAGGGCCTGAGCATAAGGATAACTGTTACCAGCGGCCATCCAATAAGGATTGGCATAGGCAATATCAAAATTCTTCAGCGTGCCGGCCAGCGGGGATGTCCAGTCATAGTCATCATACAAAGTTCGGGTCAGTTCTTCAAAGGTTTGTCCGCTGAGGTTAGGATAGCTGCTGCTGCTATACGCCTGGACCCGGTGATAGGTCCCGTCATTGGTATTGTTCCACAGGCCAGTGGCAACAGGCCTGTCCTGTTCATCGTATAAAGTATACTGCCATTTCTGGGTGACCTGGCTGCGCATGACCGCATCCTGCATCAGGACCAGGCGATCGCGCCGGTCATAGACCAGCCAGACTTCTCCGGCTCCCGGCGTTTTTTTGATGATCATCCGGTTGCGCTGGTCATATTCATAACGGAAACAGAGCTCATCGAGCAATGTCTGGTTCAACGCCCAATTGCTGACCGCTAACTGCTCCACCGCTTTAGGGGGGATCACCAGGCGGAGGCGGCTCCAATCATCGTACACATAATACGTACATAGCCAGCCGCTATGGCCGGCGGCAGGGTCATTGCCGATCTGTACTTTCTTTAAAACTACTTTTCCTTCCTTGTCTTTATATTCAATGACACTTTTTTTGTGCTCATCGACCGTCACATTTTTGTACAACTGGGCAGTATCGTACTGGGTCGTGGAGATAAAGGCATTGCCGGTTACTGTCCAGATGCGAACGGAATCAGCGGCTGCATTGAGCTGGTATTGGGTGGTGATGCTCCGGCGACTGTTGGGATCTGCATTGGGCTCGCTGCCTGCCCAACTATTGCCAGCAGCATATACCTCCGTTACGCGGTTGAGCGGAGAGGGCTCATAATTGGTTTTGCTGTAATAGAATGTTTCTCCGGGATAACGGCCCTGTCCAAACACCGAGTCCTGTTGAAAAGGATTGATCTTGAAGACCCCATCGCTGATAGACGTATTTCCGTAGACTGTACGAGCGGCGAACGGAAGATATTTATAAGTCTCCCGTCCGGATTCATCATAAACTACCGGGCTCACCAGGTCAAGGGGCAGGTCGCCGGTGTGCAGCGATTGTTGACTGGCGACGAGCTGGATCGGTCTGCCGAGCCCATCCATATATTGGGTGGTTTGCTTTACATCCCGAAGCGATTTGCCCGACAGCAAATTCACATCCGCCACCGGGGCTGAAGGAACCCAGGTCCGGACATAATTCAAATTGCCGGAAGTGTATGGGTCAGGCGTTTTTACCTGGGCATACATCCCGGTAGCGGATACCAACAGGCAAATCGTCCCAATAACTTTATAGCTCATAGGTGCCGTTTTTCAGGTTTTGATCATTGCGCGTTGGTCGCTCTGATGATAAATGCCCCACTGACGGTAGTGGGGGAAAAATCGATATTGTCCGTGGTATACGAACCTGATCCATCCCTGGGCGGTTCCACATAACGCCCTCCAATGGTATAGCTGATGGTGTAATTTTCAAATCCTGCCTTCACCTGCAATCTTAACTTATACGTTCCCGATGGAACAGAAACCGTTACGCTGCCATTGGCCGAAGATGAAAAACTGGATGTTTGTACAACGGTAGTCCCTTGTATGAACAGGATAGTGACCGGGATCGGGAAAGGCCCCGATCCTGTAAAACCATTTCTCAATGAAAAATACGCAGTGCCAGTGACGATACAACTGGCGTTGGCATTAGCCTGGTCTTGTCCTTTGCTATTGATATCACTGAGTGCCAACTGATCGGCTGCTGCCTGGCTACCTGATGAGGTATAGGCACCTGTGGGCAATGAATAGGTATAAGCCCCGCCGGTATATCCGGGCCCGCAGTTATTGCGGGTAAGGGTCACCGTTTGCGCCTGACTGTAATACAGCAGGGGTGATCCGCAATTCGCTTGCTGGCCCATATAGTTATAACAGATCTTTTTCAGAATGTTGCCATCCTGGTCGCGGATGAGGCGAAGCCGGTTCAGTTTGTCATACTCGTAATAGGTGATGTGGTTGTCCACATCGCACTGATCCGTGATCCCTACCAGTGGCTCGCAGGTGAAACTGGTGACGGCGGCTCCTTTGGGATACAGGCGCAGCTCGTCGATCCGGCTACCGGTGGAAGATGGGCTCACCGAGATAGTGCCACCGGCCGGTAGGACCAGGTGCTCATAATACGTCCAGCCATTCCTGCTCCTGCCTGCCGTGGAAGGAGAACCATTTACATTTTGCGGACCACTATTGCTCCAGTAAGAAACGATATAGCTGGTGCTACTGCCAAGTCCCGATTTAGTGGCTGCATTGGGAACGGTGAGCGGAAAAACTTTCTTGCCGGTCGGTGCACCGGGGTCTGAGACGGGCGTACCCGACAGGGTCCAGTTACCTGTACCAGTGGATTCAAAAGAAGTAGCAGCAACCTGGCCCAGGGTGGCGTTTTTGATCTCTGCCGTGACCTGGGAACTGTAATAATCCCAAAGGTATACGATCGGTTGTCCCCCGGCTTTAGACAGCTCGGTCATATTGCCTTTTTGATCATATTGCCTGAAATAGATCCGGTCTTCCAGGGTGGTGCTGCCGGTTTGGTTTTCCAGGATGAGATACGGTTCGGTGACCTTCCCATCATTGTACCAGTCTTTATATTGGATCCTTCTTTCTGTAAGCCTGTTCCCGTTCAGATCGGTGAGCTCCTGCACTAATCGAGCAATCTGGTAATTGGTTTTCATCACACTGACGACCGGGTCCGAGAAAGGATTGTCGCTCACATAATTCCGGGTGATCTTCTTCTCTTCCTGCCTGCTGGTAGTCGTCTTCTCTTCCCGCGGTAATACATTGTCTTTGGTACCATAGGTATAAGTAGTCACTGTCTGCAGACCGACAGATAAATTTTCATAGGCAGTGACGGTTTTGGAAGTTTGCCGGAGCCAGAAAGGAGCGTAGTCCGATTCACGGACGTCGAAGGGAAGAAAAGCCCCTGGATCGGGCGCTGTGATCCCGGCTGGATCGGTATATTGCCGGCGGATATGAATGGAGCGGACAATATCGGCCGAAGTAACCGTTTCATACGTGTTTTCTTCCGTGCGCAGGGTGGTCCTTGCCTGGTTGAACCAGGTTGTTTTTTTGAGCACACCATTATAGTTGGCATTCAGATTTTCGGGTGCATAGGGTATGTCCACCCCTCTCAACCGGATGGTGCCCCCGGAGAAACTGGGTGGATAATAGGTGTACTGGATACCGCCATTGGAGAACAGGGCATTATCGGCTTCAATAATATCGGTATAGTAAACGTGGCTATTATTGGTTCCAAACAGATTATAGATCCCGTTGGAGTTATAAATGCTATGGCCACAGTGGTAACATACCCATCCCTCACAACCGATCACTGTTTTTATGCTGGATCTATATTCCTGCTTTAACAGGCCCTGACCACTAGACGAGCCCAGGCTGGCCAAAGCCGCATAATAATAGTATTTGTTCATCGCGCGGCCGGTGAGCGGATCATTTTTGCGGATCCTGCTGACCCGCACCCCGCCGGTCATCCGGTTTACCGGCTGTGCGTTGGGGTTAGTGGCATCATAATTCAATACCATTTGTGCATGAAAGCACGCAGGGCCTGAAATGTTGATCTCAACCCGGTAATTGTGACCTGCCCGCAAGGTGACAGTATCCGCAATGGGATTCAAACCGGTGGCTGTATAATTTCTGACCACCGTGCCATCGGTAATGTCATTGATGGTGCAGAAAATGGTTTTGCATAAGGCGCAGGGCGCATTACAGTTTGTTTCCACGGATTGCGTGAGGTTAAAGGTGGCCACATTTGTCCTGTAAACAGAAAAAACATCGCTAAACGTGTTGACAATATTGGCGGACCCATAACCACTGGATCCTTCGCCATGCATGTCATGCGACACTCTTCCCTGCTGGGGGATCATTTCCATGCTGAGTATGGTGTTGGGTTCATAGAAAAACTCGTCTGAGCCCGTGGTAGGATACGTGATTTTCCTCAGCATCCCTTTGATGGAGTAGGCTGCATCCGGGGCCTTGTCAGCCCATTGTATGGCCGTGGTGGGGAAATCATCTGGTGGGGCCGGCCTGGGAAGCAGGCTCTGATTGTTCTTGCCATTGGAAAAGCCAAAATAGTCCTGAGCATACACGCCATCCAACACCGTGTAAGGAGAACTGGCGCCATTGGGAGCGGCGCCATCATAGTAATCGAAATTGTATCCGATCCTGTCCTGCAGATCGCCGCCATCCGGATTGAGAAAGGGCTGGTACACCCGCGTCAGGAAGAACCGGCCGTTAATCCCGGTTGCAGTAGTAACAGGAGAAGTAGGATAAGCATTGACGACACCAGCGCAGTTGGTGTATTCAAAAAAGTATTCACTGACCCGGTATTGATTCAGGTTATAGACAGCAAGATGCTGCAATCTTTTATCCCCGCTTGCATCACTCATGGCCTCATAGTCCAGCACAACGGTAATGCCGGTGGTGGTGGTGATCCTGGCCAGGTAACAGGCATCATAGGTGACATCCTGGAAGGAGAAATTCCGGGATTCGATATAATGCCCCTGCGGGCATTGATTGGAGGTGTTCTGGTCCGGGTTGGGAGTGGATACCGTTTCCGAAAAACCGGCCAGCGCACGGGTGGTGATCCGGTTGTAGGAAAGGGAGATCGTATCTGCCCCAGGCAGCATGATCGAGCTCAGGTAAAATGCTGTTTTGGGAAAGACACTGCCTTTTAAAAAACCGTCCGACTTCGTTTTGTCATAAGCGTTATTCTCTCCGAATATATACTTTACGCCATCTGGTGTGGTGATGGCAATGGTAGAAAAATCGATACCAACCCCGGGATTGGGTGCGGTTTTGTTGACCACGATAGAAAGGTTTTCATGTTGGATGACCACCGGTTGGCCGGCATCATTGAGTATGAACTTGCCGCTATGACCATTGAAGCTGTAATAGAACTCGTCGGGTTGGGTATCGAAAATATCGGAGGTGCCGTTATCGGTCTTGCCGTTCTGCAGGTAATCATAGACTGCTTGCGTAGTACCGGCGCTTAAATCGGTAGTGGAAAGGGGCGCAGGCCTGGGCGCCCGCTCGTCGGGCATCCCCATAACCTTTCTGGATATCACGCCTCCTGCCGCCAGGCTCCAACCCCAACCCACCCGCGAACAGAGCTCCTCCGGCTTGTTCCCCTGGCAGAGATAACGTAAGGTGATCGGGAATTCAAAGCTGCCCACTTTGAATGCATAGAGTGGAACAACCGCCCGGGCAGCACCGGTAGACTGATCAATATTGCCCAGGCCCGTTTTCATGAATTGAGCGGCTTCAGGAGTTTGGGGCAGTAATTGGGGCAGGCTTCCCGGTGACTGTGGCTGGGCTTGCAACGACTCACAGATTGTTATCATGGCAAAAAGCAGGCACCATCTTCGAAAAGCGCTGCTCAAAAGCAGGTCCATAATTTTTTTCATATTGCACAAAATTTTGCAAGGGAGTCTTTCCCTTCTTTTATGATCACCACGCGTACCCCACCCTGAACTTCAGCGCCTGTGTCCTCGGCACTTGCTGATAGCTCAGGAAATCCCATAACAATTGCAGTTTTGTCTTCTTGAACATTTTGCTCTTCAGCGACACGATCTTCGATACCCCCACCAACCCGCTCTGC
>JAFIGX010000004.1 GCA_017849455.1 Pseudobacter sp. | reverse complement strand
TGCTCTTCCGATCTGGCGCGGGAGAGCCCCTCACAATGCTTTGGTGTTGATCGTTGCCCCTGCCTGATCATTGGTCTTATTGCTATTTAGCATGGGGTTTTTATATTTCGGTTATTCATGAACGGTATATGAAAAAACTAAACCGGACAGGTATTGTAAGCGGTCCATCATTCGGGTACCGGGACATCCCGACGACCTTCCTGAACTTATCAGGATGATAAATTTTATTATGAGCGGAAAGGGTGTTGGGGACCGATTCATTATATTTAGCCATAATTCCCCCCAATATGACAATACGTTCCCTCATTCTCCTGCCTGTGGCCCTCCTGGCAGGTATCGCTTTGAAAGCACAACAAACGCCTGCTTCTGCCGATGAGGTCCTGAAAGAAGCATTTTCGCAGGCAGGCAGGCAAAACAAAAATGTGTTCGTGATCTTCCATGCTTCCTGGTGCGGCTGGTGCCATAGGATGGACACGTCCATGAACGACCCTTCCGTGAAAGCGTATTTCGATAAGAATTACGTAGTCCGGCATCTTACGGTCATGGAGGCGAAAGACAAGAAGGCGCTCGAGAATCCCGGAGCGCAGGAATTACTGGTGAAATACCATGGTGATAAGCAAGGGATCCCTTTCTGGCTTGTATTCGATAAGAATGGCAAGCTGCTGGGCGATTCACAGATACGGCCTGCCGGCGCGGGTTTCGACACGCCCGGGCAGAATGTCGGCTGTCCTGCAAAGGATGATGAAGTGGCGCACTTTGTTCAGCTATTGAAGAAGACCTCCAGGCTCAGCACTGAACAACAGGCTGCTGTTGAAAAAAGGTTCCTGCAGAATCAACGATAGATAGTGATCGTTTTATTCTTTCCCATCCCGCAGACTGCGGAGCACTTCTCCATAGTTGCGGGCTCCCGTCGACATGGCACTCACCGTTAGAGCAATTCGTTTGGTTTTGGTTGGCTCGGTCTTGGCCTCCTCTATCCATTTACTGAAATAGCGCTGATGGGAGGGCGGTAATTTATTGAAGTTGGCCTGCGCTTTTGGTTCATCGGCCAGGCATTCCAGCAATTCGGCGCATATTTTCTGCGGCGTTTTATCCACCTGGATACGCACGTTCAGCATAGCGCCTTTCTTTTTGCGGATACCCTTGCGCAAGGTTGCGTTGAGCGGCATCATGAAACGACCACCTCCAACCGGCAGGAGAGATACTTCTTTGATGGAATGATCGTCCAGCTTGCCTTTTACACGAAAAGATTTTTTCTGTCCGGGGTTCAGTTCTTCTGCAACATCAGGTGGAATGATGATATAGGTCCATCCAGTTTTCTCGCCCATTTCGGCGGCCTGGCATATAGTAGCAGTAAATTGTACCATGTTTTATAACTGGTATAAATTTACTGTTTTTCCATAAATCATTGAAAGGATCACACATTGCGCAATTCTTCTTCGAGAAGCTCGTGCAGTCGATTTTCATTTTCCCAGATCCAGTGGGGCAGGGGTTGCTCCATGATCTTCCAACTCTGGTCTTCTTTATTCATGCGGAAAAGAATACGGTTACCGCGGTCGTCCACCGTATCTACCGTAAACATCCCTTCATTCTGGCCGCCCAGTTTCCTGAAATTGAATTCCCTCAGGCGACCTTCCACCTTCAGCAGTTTAGTGAACTGAATATTCTTGATAAATTGAATGCGCATAGCTGTATATTAATGTTGGTTTCTTGACAATTACTGTACAATATTTTTTTGAAATGCAAAGACCCGTGCAATTAGTTTGCACTGCTTAACAGGCTCCGGGACAGGGCGAAGGGGGAATTATCAGGGAATAAGGAATATGGCCGCAAGATAAGCCTTTATCATTATCTACCATAAAAACAAAAGCCGGCAATTTTCTGCCGGCTCCTGGGTATTGACATTACACTGATTTTTAGTACCTATAATGTTCCGGTTTGAAGGGGCCGTCTTTGGGAATGCCCAGGTAGTCGGCCTGTTCGGTGGTCAGCTCATCCAGCTCCACACCGATCTTGGCCAGGTGGAGGCGGGCCACTTTTTCATCGAGGTGTTTGGGCAGCACATATACTTTGTTCTCGTATTTGCTGTGGTTCGACCATAGCTCGATCTGGGCCAGTGTCTGGTTGGTGAAGGAATTGCTCATCACGAAACTGGGGTGGCCTGTAGCGCAGCCCAGGTTCACGAGGCGGCCTTCCGCAAGGATGATGATATCTTTCCCTTCCACATTGTAAATATCCACCTGCGGTTTGATGGTATCTTTCGTATGGCCATAGTTCTTATTGATCCAGGCGATATCGATCTCGATATCGAAGTGGCCGATATTACAAACGATGGCCTTGTCTTTCATCAGGCGGAAATGTTTTTCCGTGATCAGGTCGCGGCAACCGGAAGCGGTGACAACGATATCGGCCTCTTTCACGGCATCGACCATTTTTTTCACTTCGAACCCGTCCATGGCGGCCTGCAGGGCGCAGATAGGATCGATCTCGGTAACGATCACCCTGCAACCGGCGCCTGCCAGTGAAGCGGCAGAGCCTTTGCCCACATCTCCATAACCACCAACAACGGCCACTTTCCCGGCCAGCATCACATCGGTAGCGCGGCGGATAGCATCTACGAGGCTTTCCTTGCAACCATATTTGTTATCGAATTTGGATTTGGTAACGGAGTCGTTCACGTTGATGGCGGGGATCGGTAAAGTTCCTTTGGCCATTCTCTCATAAAGACGGTGAACGCCGGTTGTGGTCTCTTCGCTCAATCCTCTTACATGCTGGATGAGTTCCGGATATTTATCGAAGACCATATTGGTGAGATCGCCACCATCGTCGAGGATCATATTGAGAGGGCGGTCTGCGCTGCCGAAGAACAGGGTTTGCTCGATGCACCAGTCGGCTTCTTCGAGGGTTTGTCCTTTCCAGGCATATACACCGATACCGGCGGCGGCAATGGCTGCTGCGGCATGGTCCTGTGTGGAGAAGATATTGCAGGAGCTCCATTTTACTTCAGCGCCCAGTGCCACGAGCGTTTCGATCAGCACGGCAGTCTGGATGGTCATGTGCAGGCAACCTGCCACACGGGCGCCTTTGAGCGGCTGGCTGGCGCCATATTCTTTGCGCAGGGCCATCAGGCCGGGCATCTCAGCTTCCGCGAGGCGGATCTCTTTACGGCCCCATTCAGCCAGGCTGATATCTTTTACCTTATACGGCAAGGAAAAATCGATGTTCGATTTTGAAATTGTTGACATACTGATTATTTAATAGCTTTAATGGTAATAGGCCCTGCGGCCTGTTGTTTCGGCCGCAAAGCTAAGAAAAAGGATGGAATACATTTTTTCTAAAAAATCACCGGTTATGCATGTGTATGATACCGTATCGGAAGCGATCGATGACCTGAAGAAAAGAGGCTACACGAAAGATTTCAACCTCGAATATGATTGCCTTACCTGCTCTGCCGGAACAGGACCCCTGAGGCCGGAAGAGTTCTCGATCGTGGAGCTGTACCGGTTTGAAGGCAATACAGATCCGGCCGATGAGGCGGTGGTCTATGCGATAGAATCAAGGCATGGAGATAAGGGGGTGCTGGTGAACGGTTTCGGCCCCAGCGCAGACCCGGCCAGTGAGGAGATGATAGAGAAGCTGAAGGTAATGGGGCATTAAGCCGGGTGGGTGCTATTGTTTCGAGATATCGGCAACGGTTTTCTTTTCCAGGATCTTGAGGGCGGCATCCCTCACCGTGATCATCATATCATGAAGGCCGCATTGTTTCTCATCGCAGTTCTTACATCGCTCATAAAAATACAGGCTTACACAAGGCAGCATGGCGATGGGCCCATCTATGAGCCGCATCACTTTGGCCATCGGGATATCTTTGGGTGAGACCTTGAAGAAATACCCTCCGCCTTTGCCTTTCTTACTGTCGAGGATGCCGGCTTTCTTCAATTCCAGCAGGATATTCTCCAGGAATTTGAGCGGGATACGTTTCTTCTTGGCAATTTCAGCAATGAGCACAGGCTGGTTGTCTTTTTTTTCAGCCATATACATCAGGGCTTTAAAGGCATATTGAGCTTTTTTCGATAGCATGAGTGTCTGATTTCGCGGCGAGAAGTTAGAATAATTTTTTGAATGACCAATTGATCAGACCAATTTATGTTCGTAGGCATATTTGATGAGCCCTATTACGCTGCTGGTTTGGGTTTTCCTGAAAATATTCTTGCGATGGGTTTCCACGGTGCGTTCACTGATGAAGAGGGTCTCTGCGATCTTTCTGTTGCTGTATTCCCGTTCAATAAGCCTTAATACCTCCAGCTCCCTCTCTGTAAGCTGTATGGTGGTCGCATTCTTCTGCACGTTTTGCTTTTTCATAATGTTATTGGGTTATTTATTCAATGTGTTACCATGCCAGTGTCATGCCACGATTTGATGGCGCCGCGACCTGGAAAGAACGGGTAGTTAAGTTTGATCGAAGTGGGAAGCAGAATCGTGATCCTGATCATGACTTGTATGAGACCGGATACAAGTCGCGCCAGGCGGGTACATCCCAAAAGAACAGCCATGAAATAAAACTTCATGCAGCAGGTTTTGGTGAGGGATTATTACTGAAAAATAAGACTAATTGTAAAACAACCGAAAGAAAATTGTCTACAATGGTTTGAGTTAGATCAAATTCCGAGCACGTCGCTCATGCCGTAGACCCCTTTTTTGCCCTTCAGGAATTCGGCTGCGAGCACTGCCCCGGTGGCGAAACCTTTTCGGTTATGGGCGGTATGCCTGATCTCGATGTCGTCGATGGGGGAAGTATAGGTGATCACATGCGTGCCCGGTGCAGGGTCCACCCGTTCACTGAGGATCACGAGGTCTTCCGGCTGCCGGCTTTCGTGATTGACCCATTGTTTCTTGTGATCATTTCTTTCGATCACCTGTTCGGCCAGGGTGATGGCCGTGCCGCTGGGGGCATCTTTTTTTTCCGTGTGGTGTATTTCTTTCATCCACACATTGTATCCTGGGTGGGGGGCCATCAATGCGGCCAGTTGTTTATTGATAGCAAAGAAGATATTGACGCCTACGCTGAAATTACTGGCATATAAAAGGGCACTGTTGTTCCTGGTGCAGTATTCCTTCGCTTCTTCATAACGGGAGAGCCAGCCGGTTGAACCACTGACTACCGGTACACCGGCATCGATACAGCGGATGATATTGTCGAAAGCGCTTTCAGGTCCGGTGAATTCTATGGCCACATCGGCCTGTTGGATTTTTTCGATGGTATTGTCTTCCACATTCTCGATATTCACTTTGAGTACGACTTCATGGCCACGATCCAAAGCAATTGCTTCAATGGCCTGTCCCATTTTACCATAACCGATAAGTGCGATCTTCATGTGTTGTTCCTTTCTGTTTACTGAGTGGTATGCGGAGGCCTGCCGGGGCAGTATTCCTTTAGCGCAGCGAAGGTAGAGTTTTTGGACGGTTTTCGCCGAAGGTGAAAACAAAACTTATCCCGGTAGCAGTGCCTCCCGATAAGATGGCGGGTTTGATCTTCAGGCTGATATCGTCAGTGATATCGAAACCTTTGAGATGCGCGTCTACCGTGGCATCCACCACATTCAATCCCCAGAACAACAGCCCGAACAGGATCGAGTAGTCCATATTTTTGCGGAACTCATTTCGGTAGTTGAGCAGGGAGCCTTCAGCTTTCAGGTCTACCAGCGGCCGGAGCCGGGAATGTATCCTGCTGAGGCTGTCGGGGTCTGTGGTATTATTCGCTACAATGGCCAGGGCATATCTTGTTCTGTCGTACCAGTTTTTATTATAGATGAACAGACCGGCCGGGATGCCAACAGCGGCATAGACGATGGGCACTTTCCAGTATTTCTTGTTGTAGATCTGTCCCAGTCCGGGGAGAATGGCAGAGTAGATGGCGGCTTTACGCGGACTATGTTTATGTTTGGCCAGCGTATCCGGTTTTTTCGATTCGGAGATCTTGTGAACGGCCGTATCTTTTTTCGGGATGCTGTCTTTCAGATACAATTCCCCATTCCTGATGGTCAGCGAATCTTTGCGCTGCGCCATCGACAACAGAGGCATTGCGATGATCCAAATGATTACTGGAAAAGCTCTCATCATGGCGGGGATGCTTAGTTGGCCGTCACACCGATCTGGTCCAGGATCTTGTTCAGGTCCTGGATCGAGTAATACTCAATCGAAATGCTGCCATGGCCTTTCTTGTTGTGATTGAGTTTTACCTTGGTGCTGAAATGCGATGCTAAATTATCTTCAATTTTCCTGTAAGCCGGTGGCAACTGGGCTTTTACCGAATTTTTAACAGCCTGGGGCGACTTATACAATTTTCTCACAAGCTCTTCTGTCTGGCGTACGGAAAGGTTCCTGGATTTGATCTCGTTGAAGATATAGAGCTGTGTGTCTACCGTGTCTACATTGATGAGCGCCCTTGCATGGCCCATGGTGATGGCATTGGTGCGCACGGCCACCTGTATATCCGGCGGCAGTTTCAGCAAACGGATATAATTGGCCACCGTGCTTCTTTCTTTGCCCATACGCTCCGCCACCTGTTCCTGCGTATGATTGAGCTCTTCCATCATACGTTTATAGCTGAGCGCAATTTCCATGGCGTTGAGGTCTTCCCGCTGTAAATTCTCGAGCAGGGCCAGTTCCAGCAATTGCTGGTCATTGGCCTGGCGGATATAGGCAGGAACGTCTTTCAGTCCGGCCAGTTTAGCCGCTCTCCACCGGCGTTCACCGGAGATAAGCCTGTATTTACCATTGGCAAGGGTGGATACGGTGATGGGCTGCACGAGGTCGTGCAGTTTGATGGAGGCAGCCAGTTCGTTCAGTGCCTGCTCATCGAAATCCCGGCGGGGCTGTTTCGGGTTCGGCTCTATATCGTCCACGCTTATGCGCTGCATGGTGGTGACAGCCTCCACTACGGAGGTCTTGAGATTGCCGGTATTGGTCTTGAGGTCCGAATCTATACTTTGCAACAGGGACCGGATGCCCTTTCCTAATGCGTCTTTATTTTGTTTGGGACTTGTCATCGGGTTAAATTATTTTTTGATTGCCAACTGCTCACTGCAACTGCCTACTCCAATATCCTTTCTTCCTGCCGGATCTTCGTCATATTGTTCTTCTGCAGGATCTCTTTGGCCAGGTTGAGATAATTGATGGCGCCCTTGCTCTGGCCATCATACAGGATCACGGGCTTGCCCACGCTGGGCGCCTCACTGATCCGGGTATTACGGTGTATGATGGTGTTGAAGACCATTTCATCGAAGTGCTTCCTGACTTCATTCACCACCTGGTTGCAGAGCCGCAGACGGCCATCGTACATGGTCATCAGTATCCCTTCTATTACCAGCTCGGTATTCAGCCTGCTTTGTACTATTTTGATCGTGTTCAACAACTTGCCCAATCCTTCCAGGGCGAAGAATTCCGTTTGTACCGGAACGATCACCGAATCGGAAGCCACGAGGGCATTCACGGTGATCAGTCCCAGTGAAGGTGAGCAATCGATGATCACAAAATCATATTCCTGTTTGATGGGTTCGAGGATGCCTTTCAAAACGCTTTCACGGTTGGGATAATTGATCATTTCTATTTCTGCGCCCACGAGATCGATATGAGATGGGATGACATCGAGATTGGGGATCTCCGATTTCAGCACTACATCTTTAGCGGCTGTTCCATTGACCATGCAATCGTACAGGCTCTGCTGGATATTGTGCAGGTCGAACCCAACGCCGGTGGTGCTGTTGGCCTGCGGGTCGGCATCTACCAGCAGGGTCCTGAATTCAAGCACCGCCAGGCTGGCGGCCAGGTTGATGGCAGAAGTGGTCTTTCCCACCCCGCCTTTTTGATTAGCTACTCCGATTACGCGGGCCATTGTGTAAATCCCTTGGTTTTTAATAGTGAATGGTCAATTGTTGTTTTAGAGTTCCAGGCTGCTCCCGATGGCTACCAGGTGAAGCTGTTTACCGGCATCGGTAAAAAGCTGCCGGGCTTTGGCGGCATCGATCCTGATATATCCGAACGTATCGTAGTGAACACCAATGATGGTGTCGCATCCTACCATCCGGGCACATTCAACAGCGTCTGCAGCGCCCATGGTAAAATTGTCACCAATCGGCAAGACGGCAAAATTTAGTTTTGCCCAACGGGGTATGAGTTGCATATCGAGCGTGAGGGCGGTATCACCACTATAATAGAAAATTCCTTCATCTGTATATACTATGAATCCCATGGGATTGCCACCATAGGCGCCATCGGGCAGGCCGGAAGAATGTTGGGCCACCACACATTTCACACTGAACTCGCCGAAGTTCCAGGAGCCGCCCGTATTCATCTGGTGAACATTGGAGATCCCCTGCCTGATGAGCCATTCCCCTATTTCCCAGCTACCTATCACTTTGGCGCCTGTACGGGCAGCAATACGAACACAATCGGCTATATGGTCTGTATGCCCGTGCGATTGCAGGATATAGTCGGCCTGAATGGCATCCACATCTACAATGGTATTGGCCAGATCATTATAGGTCACGAACGGATCGAATAACAGGTGTTTACCTTTCACCTCTACCGAAAAACAGGAGTGTCCGTAATATGTGAAGTTCATAGGCGGCAAAAATACACTTCGGCACAGATAATCGCAACCAAAACCCGAATTGCCTGTTAAATATTGCCGGGAATGCTGCATTTTTGAGGCTGCATCCGGAAGATAATACGTACTTCTTATAGACCTAAAAACTTTCTATGCGCAATTCAGGTTTCTGGTGGGTGATCGTGGGCATCATGGTGTTGCTCGATATCTATGTATACCAGGCCATCAAGGTAGTATTGCCTGTTGGCTCTCCTAAATTAAGACTGGCCATTATTTTGCTTTACTGGACGATCTCCGTGACGGCCCTCACCATCCTGGTGTTGCTGCCATCCGGCTATGAATCATGGCCCCGTACGGTCCGCACTTATCTGTTCGCCACCGTAGTAGGGCTCTTTTTTTCGAAGCTTATCATTTCTATTTTTTTGGCAGTAGACGATACCAGGAGGGCCAGCATGTGGGTCATCGGCAAACTGTTCAGCAATCCTTCCGTGGAGATCAGTACCAGCAGTGATGGCATCACCCGTTCCGCTTTCCTGAGTTGGCTGGGCCTGGCAGCAGGAAGTACTTTATTCGGGACGCTGATCTATGGGTTCGGCAATAAGTACCGATACCATATCAATAAACTGCAACTGGCATTCGATAACCTCCCCGCCGCTTTCAAAGGATTGAAGATCGTTCATATTTCAGATATCCATTCAGGTAGTTTCACGGATAAAGAGGCTGTGGTAAGAGGCGTAAAAAAAATACTGGCGGAAAAACCCGACATCATTCTGTTTACGGGCGACCTCGTCAATGACCGGGCCACTGAAATGAAAGATTATATGGATGTGTTCAGCCAGCTCAAAGCCCCGATGGGCGTATATTCCACGCTGGGCAACCACGACTATGGCGATTATGTGCATTGGGAAAGTCCGGAAGTAAAACGGGCCAACCTCGACCGGTTGAAGGAGATCCACGGTGAACTGGGATGGCGGCTCCTGATGAATGAACACGTAGTGCTGGAAAAAGGGAATGATAAGATCGCACTGCTGGGCATCGAGAACTGGAGCGCCAAAGGCAGCTTTCCTAAATATGGTAAAATGAAGGAAGCCTACCCGGGTACTGAACAATATCCATTCAAGATCCTGATGAGCCACGATCCCAGCCATTGGAACGGAGAAGTGACCACCACTTATCCCGATATCGACCTGATGCTTGCGGGCCATACCCATGGCATGCAGTTTGGAGTGGAAATACCTGGTTTCAAATGGAGCCCGGTACAATACATTTATAAACAATGGGCCGGCCTGTATGAGACGGGTAAACAAAAATTATATGTGAACCGTGGGTTTGGATTTCTCGGCTATCCGGGCCGTGTGGGTATTTTACCGGAGATAACGGTATTGCAATTGGCGTAATTAAACCCATGACAATTTTTACCATCCAATACACGTTGAATGCGTGATGAATTGAATTATCTGTCGTTCAATCAACCGGCAACTACATGAAGAAAGGGGTATTGTTAATTTTCCTGTTCTCATCCCTATATTCCCAATCCATCGCCCAGGGGAAGCTGGATTCCCTTTTCTCATCGAAGGATACTACAGCCGTATTGGATTCCCTCATGAAGGACTTCGACCTGTTCCTGGACTCCATTGCCGCTCCCAAAAGTTTCTTCAATGTAAGTATCGGGGCAGGTAACGGCACTTTCAGTTTCGAGAATAAAAGTACTTCCCTTTTCGTAGCGAAGCACAAACTCATCGTTTCTCCTTCCATCGGCTATTTTCACAGGTCAGGATTTGGACTTTCCGCCACCGCTTTCGTTATCCAGGACAGCGGCCGGCTCAATTTTTATCAATATGCATTCAGCCCTTCCTATGATGTTATCCGGAGATCGTTTTCTACCGGCATCTCCTATACGCATTATATTCACAAGGATTCGCTCAATTTTTATATTACCCCTATCAGTCATGAACTGTTCGCCTATTTCTCTTATAAGAAATGGTGGGTAAGGCCCACCGTTAGTGTGGCTTATGGGTGGGGTAGCAAAACCGAATACCAGAAACAGGAATTGAAAAGGATCGGCCGGTTGAAACAGTTGTTGAGAGTGCCGAGAAGTATTACTATCACCAATGAAGAATCCGTCAGTGATCTTTCCGTGACTGTATCCCTGCGCAAAGACTTCGACTGGTACGATGTAATATCCAAAAATGATAATATCACTTTCACACCAGTTGTTCTGTTGAACAGTGGTACGCAGAAATTCGGGTTCAATACTTCGTATATGTATAGTTTCTCCGCCATCCGTGCCAACTCACTGCCGGGCAACCAGCATATATCCGAAAGTACTGCATTCGCTGCACAGTCCGCCGGTCTTGTATTACGCGGATCTTATCTCAAAGGAAAATTCCTGCTCCAGTCTCAAGTGCTTTTCGATTATTATATTCCGGATGCGCCCGACCGTTTCAATACGGTGTTTACCATCATGGCCGGACTGAATTTCTAATCTTCGTATAATATCTTCCACGTTTTATATTATTCTTCACTTCCATTAACAGGAATTAACATCCACTTTTGGTTACTTGGCATATAAGTTGAAAATTTTCAGTAGACCATAAAAAACAAAATATGAAAAAGAAAACCCTTATGTTCCTCGCGATGGCTTTGTTCATTGGCACCGTTTCGTTTGCACAAGGATTCCATGTTGGTGTAAAGGCCGGCGCCAATATTTTTAAAGTGGATGGTAAATCTTTCAAGGAAGAATTCAAGTTCGGTTACAACCTCGGCGCATTTGCAGAGATAGGTCTATCGAAGCAATGGGCCATTCAGCCGGAACTGATGTGGAACCAGACCAATTACAGATCGGGCAACAGGTTCAGTGATATCTATCCGGAAGGCACCAATGATGTGAAAGGAAAATTGAATTACCTGAGCATCCCCATCCTGGTCAGCTATTCACCGGTGAAATTGATCTCGCTGCAGGCTGGTCCTCAATTCGGGATCCTGCTGAACCAGGATAAGAATCTTTTCCAGAATGGAATGGAGGCATTTAAAAAAGGCGACTTCTCCATGCTGGGAGGCGTACAGGTCAACCTCGGAGCATTGAAGGTCGGTGGACGTTATGTGGTGGGTCTTACGAATATCAATGATATCGATAATAAGGACAAGTGGAAGAACCAGGGATTCCAGTTGTATGCAGGGTTGCGTATACTTTAACGATGGGAACCAAAATAGTTGACAGGGTTACAAGTTGATAAGTTAACAGGTTGATAAGTTGAAAAGGGGGTCTCCGATATTCGGATATCCCCTTTTCAACTTGTAAACTTATCAACCTGTTAACATTCCCCCTGGTCTCTCTTTTGCATAGGATAAAAAAGATTGGGTAACTTGGCAGCGGATTGATCTCTTTATCAAACCATTAAATCTATATATATGAAAATGAAACTCCTGGTTTTAGTATCAGCGGCATTCCTTCTTTCAACAGGCGCCTTTGCACAAGGGCTGCACCTCGGCCTCAAAGGCGGCGTGAATATTTTCAAAGTAGATGGCAAGTCATTCAATAATGAATTCAAATTCGGCTATAATCTCGGCGCTTTCGCTGAATTGAACTTCAACAGCCAATGGGGCCTTCAGCCGGAGCTGTTGTGGAACCAGACCAATTACAGGACCGGCAATGATTTCAATGCCGTCTATCCCGGAGGTGTAAACGATGTAAAAGGCAAGTTGAATTACCTGAGCATACCCGTACTGCTCAGCTACCGGCCCGTAAAACTGCTTTCTATCCAGGCAGGACCGCAGTTCGGGATCCTGCTGAACCAGGATAAGAACCTGTTACAAAACGGAAAGGAAGCATTCAGGAAAGGCGACTTCTCATTGCTGGCCGGTGCGCAGTTGAACCTCCTCAAATTCAAAGCAGGCGCTCGCTATGTAATTGGCCTGAACGATATCAATGATGTGGGCAATTCGAATAAATGGAAGAACCAGGGATTCCAGGTATATATTGGGGTGAGAATAATCTAGAAGGTTGAAAAGTTTACAGGTTGAAAGGTTGATAAGAGGATTTTCGATATTCGGAGACCACCTTATCAACCTTTCAACATATTAACCTGTCAACTTATTCAGCTCTTCCCGTGAGCAACCTGTCTACCGAAAACTTTCCGCTACCATTGATCACCAGCACAAGAGCAATTGCCCAGAAAAGGAGATCGAACTCATATCCTTCTCCTTTCTGGTTGCTGAACCAATTCATGTAAAACCCGTTCTTGCTATGGTCTATGAAGAAAGCCCCCACCATCACTATACCGATCAGGGCAGCATTGATCCTGCCTGCAAAACCTGCTATCAGTAACACCGCACCCACCGATTCGATCAGGATCACCAATGCCGCCAATACGGAAGGTAGTCCAACGTAACCTGTAAAATATTCCATCGACTTTTTCCACCCGAACCCACCAAAAAGTCCCACTGATTTTTGAAGGCCATGCGCCAGCATTACCATACCCAATGTAACCCGCAGAATAAACCAACTATAACTGTTCTCTGTTTCCAGTAATTTGCTAAACATACTATCAGTTTTATACCTTTTGATTTTTTATCTCCCGCAAAGTTGCTACCGGAACACTACCTGCTCCAATGAGGTATGATAAGAAAAAGCGTTGATCCATGTTAAGGAGAGACCGATTTCCCTAACTTTGGCCCAGCCCGATTTTCTGCCCTTTTGACCTTTTTCCCTGCTGGCCGGCCTGGCCGGCCCCTTGGCATTAAACTTGACCTATATTGCTTTCCCTCAGAAAGCATAGGAATTTTACATTGAGTGTGTTATTTTGTCATTGATAAACCGAAGTAATGAAAGAACCAAATATCTTGTTCCAACCAGAAGATGAAATGGATTTTATTCCCATAATTCCCCTGAACGAAAATGAAGGCGACAACAATGCGGATATCGTGATCCCCGAAGAATTGCCCTTATTGCCGCTTCGCAATACAGTATTATTCCCCGGTGTGGTATTGCCGATCACGGTCGGGCGTGATAAGAGTATCAAGGCAGTGAACGATGCTTACAAAGCTGACAAGTTGGTGGGAGTGGTAGCACAAAAAGACAGTACAGTAGAAGACCCTACCATCAGTGACCTGGAAGATATCGGGACCGTAGCCCGCATCATCAAACTCATCAAAATGCCCGATGGCGGCACTACCGTCATCATCCAGGGCAAAAGACGTTTCAAAGTATCGGCCATCCTTTCTGATGACCCCTATTTCAAAGCACAGGTGACCCTGCTCGAAGAAGATGAAAGGCCCCGCCTGGACGACTTCGAAGCCTATGTGGCCAATATCAAGGAACTTGCCACGCAGATCATCCAACTATCACCCAATATACCTTCCGAAGCATCCATCATTTTAAAGAATATCGAAAACCCTTCCTTCCTCATCCACTTTATTTCCAGCAACCTCAACACCGAGTTGATAGAAAAACAAAAATTGCTGGAGCTGAACAATATCGAAGCGAGGGCTGATCTGCTCATGCAATTGCTGCAGCGCGAATTGCAGTTCGCAGAACTGAAGAACAAGGTCACCACCAAAACAAAAACGGAGCTCGACAAACAACAGCGTGAATATTTTCTTCAGCAGCAGATGAAGAGTATCCGGGAAGAACTGGGAGGCGATACCAATGAACGTGAGATCAAGGAAATGCAAAAAAAGGGGGAGACCAAAAGGTGGTCGGAAGCTGCCCGCGAGATGTTCAAGAAAGGGATCGAGAAGCTCGAAAGGATGCATCCCAGCACGCCCGACTATTCAGTAGTCTACAATCACCTCGACCTCATGCTCGATCTGCCCTGGGGCGAATTTACCCAGGACCTCTACGATCTGAAGAAGGCACGCAAAGTGCTCGACAAGGACCATTATGGTATGGGTAAAGTGAAAGAGCGCATCCTGGAATACCTCGCCGTGCTGAAGCTGAAGGGCGATATGAAAAGCCCGATCCTTTGCTTCGTAGGGCCTCCGGGCATCGGCAAAACATCATTGGGCAGAAGCATCGCCAGTGCCATTGAACGCAAATATGTACGCATCAGCCTGGGTGGCCTGCATGATGAAAGTGAAATACGCGGTCACCGCAAAACCTATATCGGGGCCATGCCCGGCAGGATCATTCAATCGCTCAGGAAGATCAAATCATCCAATCCCGTGATGATCCTGGATGAGATCGATAAAGTGGGCGCCGATTTCCGGGGCGACCCTTCTTCCGCATTACTGGAAGTGCTCGATCCTGAACAGAACCACACTTTCTATGATAATTATCTCGAACTGGAATATGACCTGAGCAAAGTGCTGTTCATTGCCACCGCCAATAATATCAATAATATTCAACCGGCGCTCCGTGACCGTCTCGAGATCATCGATCTCAGCGGTTATGCCGTAGAGGAAAAGATCGAGATCGCCAAACGGCATCTCGTCCCCAAACAAAAAGACGCGCATGGATTGAAGGAGATCAACTTCAGGATAGGGGACAAAGTGCTGGAGAAAGTGGTGCAGGACTACACCCGTGAAAGCGGTGTGCGTGATCTGGACCGGTTGCTGGCCTCCGTGATGCGTTATGAAGCCAAGGAATATGCCATCAAGAACAGGGTCAAGACCGTGCTCACTTCGAAAGATGTGGAGAAGATACTGGGTAAGCCCAGATATAGTAATGAGCTGTACAAAGTGGCCAATATGCCCGGAGTGGCCGTAGGGCTCGCATGGACCTACGTAGGAGGTGATATTCTATTCGTGGAGACCAGCCTGAGCGAAGGCAAAGGCGAGCTGAAACTAACGGGCAACCTGGGCAATGTCATGAAAGAAAGCGCAGCCACTGCGCTTACCTATCTGCAGTCGAATGCCAAAAAGCTGGAACTGGAACCATCGCTATTCGAAAAAAGGACCATCCATGTACACGTGCCCGAAGGAGCAGTGCCCAAAGACGGGCCCAGTGCCGGGGTGACCATGATGACAGCCATTGCATCGGCACTTACCGGAAGGCGCGTTAAATCATACCTGGCAATGACAGGCGAGATCACGCTCCGTGGGCAGGTGCTCCCTGTTGGCGGCATCAAGGAAAAAGTGCTGGCGGCCCGCAGGGCCGGACTGAAAGAGGTGATTCTCTGCTGGCAAAACGAAAAAGATGTTCAGGAAATAGATTCCAATTTCATCAAGGGGCTCAAATTCCACTACGTCAAAACCATGCAGCAGGTGCTGGAACTGGCGCTCGTATAACGCCGGTTATTAATTAAAAGTCATTTTAATGTTATTTTAATGGTTTTCACTCAGGAATGGCTCAACAAAAGCTGTCTAATGATGTTATAAAGGTATAGTATCAATTGAAATTTTTTCATGTTGGTTGTTTTAAGGGTTAAAGGAATTCCTCCATGTCAATGGAGGAATTTTTTTTATTATTTTCGTTGGCTTCAACCGCATGCGAAAACTCCTGCTCATATCGTTCTCCCTTCTCCATATTGGTTTTTATAGCGCCGCTCAAACGATCGGGGGCTCCAGCGTGTATAATTTCCTGAAACTGCCGAACACGCCTCAACTGACCGGATTGGGAGGCATCAATATTTCCAACCAGACCGATGATATCGGACTGGTATTCAATAATCCCGCCCTGCTCAGGGCAACCATGCATACCCAGGCCGATTTCGTGTTCAACGCTTTCTATGCCGGGATAAAGAACTATCATTTCCTGGTTGGGTTCCGGAATGAGGCGATCAAGACAAATTTCGCAGCAGGCATCAATTATTTCAATTATGGCCAGGTGACGGAAACGGATATGGCCGGTAATAACCTGGGCAGTTTCAGACCGGTAGATTATGTTGTGCAGGTTTCGGCCAGCCGTCAATATATGGAACGATGGCACTATGGAGCAGCACTTAAATTCATCCAATCCAATTACGGACAATACCGCTCGGCCGGGCTGGCCATGGACATGGGGATGACGTACCAGGATACTGCCTCACTTTTACAGGTATCGCTGGTGGCAAAGAATATGGGCACACAATTGAGCAGTTATTCCGGAACGGATAAAAATGACCTCCCCTTCGACCTGCAACTGGGTATTTCCAAAAGACTGGCAAAAGCACCCTTCCAATTTTCATTAACGGCCCATCATTTGCATCAGTTCGACATCCGGTACCAGGACACCCTTTTCAACAATGAGAACGGGTTCGAACAAAATGGAAAAGGAGGGAATTTTTTCCTGGACAAGGTTTTCAGGCATATCGTTCTGGCCGTGCAATGTTATGTGACCGATAAGATCGAGCTCACCGTGGGCTACAATCACCTTCGGAGGCAGGAACTGAATATCGGTAACACCGCCAATGGGCTCAATGGATTCTCGCTCGGAGTAGGGGCTTTGTTCAGGAAGATCCAGGTGCGCTATGCAAGAAGTTATTATCAACGTAACCTGGCCTACAACCAGCTAGGGCTCAACCTGAAACTGAACGATTATTTTGGATTGGGCAAATGGGGGAATAAGATAGGTTGGTAATTGTTTTCACTTAACCTTAATTAACCACTTCCCTTGACTTTGGAGAAATTAAAGTTATTTAATGTAGTTTTTTGGTCAATTTGGAAGACCTTTTGAACGTTCAATAATAAATATCAATTTGTTCAATGATCAAGATCGTGATAGCAGATGACCATCGCCTGGTCCGTGAAGCCTGGAGGCTTTTGCTGAACCGCGACAAGCGACTATCTGTTATTGCTGTCTGTGAAAATGGTTATCGCGTGGTGGAAGCATGCCGGGTATTGCAACCGGATATCGTACTCATGGATATCAATATGGAGCCTATGAACGGTATCGACGCCACCAGGACCATCCGCGAATTTTCCGATGAGGTCCGGATCATCGGCATCTCTGTTCATACTGATTTTTCTTATGTCAATGCCCTGATGCAGGCCGGCGCTAACGGCTACGTTACCAAAAACTCGTCCGGAGAAGAGATGGTGCATGCCATCATGGAAGTGATGCAGGGCCAGTCGTATTTCTGTAAAGAGATTTCCGAAGTTATGGGAGAGGCCGTTGTAAGAAAATAGTCTACACCATTTCCTTCTCATTCTTGAAAGCTTCCCTTGGTTTCAGTCCCAGCATCTGGAACATTTGCATGTCTTCTTCAAAAGTAGGATTGGGGGTGGTCAGTAATTTTTCACCGGCAAAGATCGAATTGGCGCCGGCCATAAAGCAAAGTGTCTGGTCGGCGATGCTCATGCTTGTTCTGCCGGCACTCAGTCGCACCATCGCTTTAGGCATCAGTATCCTGGCAGTTGCGATCATCTTCACCATCTCCCAAACATTTACTTTGGCATTGTGTTCGAGTGGTGTGCCTTTTACCGGCACCAGCGCATTCACGGGCACGCTTTCAGGATGCTCGGGAAGGGTGGCGAGTGTATGCAGCATCTTGATCCTGTCCTCATGTGTTTCTCCCAACCCTACAATACCGCCGCAACATACCGATACGCCTGCTTTGCGGACATTGTCGAGCGTTTGAAGGCGGTCGTCGTATGTACGGGTGGTTATAATATCACCATAGTACTCGGCAGAAGTGTCGAGGTTATGATTATAGGCATAGAGCCCGGCTTCAGCCAGTTTATGCGCCTGTTCTTCCGTAAGCATTCCCAGTGTGCAGCAAACTTCCATTCCCATTTCATTGACGCCTTTCACCATGTCAAGTACATGGTCGAAATCACGGTTGTTCCGCACTTCGCGCCAGGCGGCGCCCATACAAAAACGGGTAGAGCCTGCCTCTTTTGCTTTCCGCGCATATTCCAGCACTTCTTCTTTTTTCATCAATGCCTGAACGTTCACACCGGTATTGTATCGGGCAGCCTGCGGGCAATAGGCACAGTCTTCGGAACAACCTCCTGTCTTGATCGACAGGAGCGTGCAAACCTGCACTTCACCCGTATCATTGTATTCACGGTGAACTGTTGCGGCACGATAAATAAGTTCCATCAGTGGCGTATTGTAGATCTGCTCTACCTCGGCAATTGTCCAGTCATTTCTGATCATATCAATTTTTTTACGCTTCAAGGGCGAATATAGTGCATTCGATTTTAATATCATCCCTGCTATTAACAGGAATCCTGCCGCAATATTACCAAGTTTCGGGGATTCCGGTGAACAGGCGCCGGGAAATCCTGATAACAGCAATATGTAAGTTTGGTTTGCTTATTATGGTATGAACCAGGAAGTATCTTTTTGCAGGGGGAAATGCTGATCGAACAAAGTATTGAAAAGTACCCTGAACTGGTTCACATTGCTGATGCTGTCGTAGAACTGGCCATATCGTTGACCGGGCAGATAGATAGCATTCAGGTTACTGAAGAGTGGCGCATCATCCAGGTCCCTGAAACCATGGTCCGACATCACGATCATCACTGCGGAGGAATCCGTTTGCTGGTGAATGGTGCTTACCAGCTTTTTGATCTCTTCATTGGTATAAAGAACATACTCGAGATAGGAGCTGGCGGGCGGCTTCCAGCTCAGGGCCTCTGCCGACAGGACGCTATCGGGCCTTTTATTACCATACCTGTCCCGGAAGAAGGGCAGGTGCGGCAACATAAAATGACTGTAAATGAAACGCGGCTGTGGTTGTTTCACCGAAGCAGCTTCTTTCACCTGTTGCAGCAGGTATTGATTATTGGCATCCTGCTTCGCTACCGTATGCACCGGAAAAAAATGGGCAATGCTCCCATGCATCGTGATCCACCATTCGAAATCCCTGGCCAGCCGGGAGAACAAAGTGCCTTCGGTGATCATTCGGGTCCTGGTAGGCAGGAATCCCTGGTTGACCGGGGCCGGATTACCTGCCAGGTCGAAGATGGAAAGGTTCACGACCTGGTACCCGTTGAGCTCGAGAAATTTTGCTACCCTGCTTTCGCGGATGCGGGTAAAGCACCTGAGCACATCATCCCTTGTCATCTCCTTATTATTATTCATCTCTTCGAGATAATCCATGTTGAGCGTGGAAGCCATGGATGCCACTGTCCGGAAATAATTACTGGTGCTATGCCTGGCGAGGTAAAACCGGTTCGCTACGAGAGTGCTGTCGAAGTTGCTGTTATCGAATCCGAATATATTTTTCAGGCTGATCGAGTTGGTGTATTCATCGAAGAGCAGGAAATAGATATCGGGCTTGTGGCAGGTATCGGGAATTTTCCAGGAATTGGCTTTTGCAAGATCGGGGGAAGATACCGGGGCGTTCTCCGGGTGTGTAGATTTCCAGCCGATCGTTACAAGGTCTACTCCAATATAGATGACAAGCAAAACATTCAGAAAGAAACTTACGCGTTTCAATGAATGCCTGGCTCGCATCAGATATATCAGTAAAACGATGATCAGCAACGCGAAAATACTTAACAGCACGCTGTATTTATTCAGGAACCTTACCGGCGAATGGGCCTTCGTGAAATCATAAATGGCGCCGAAGAAAAAATAGAAGGCCATCAAGGAGGTGGCAAAAAGGGCGGCCCTGGTACGGTCCCTGAAGAGGAGGTACGACAGGAAATACAAAATGACGGAAGCAATGCAATAAACAAAGACCAGCTTTAGAATATCACCAGTACCAATATACGCGAAATGCTCCGCATAACCATGCAGTACGAAAAAAACGGGCAACAGCAGGAGGAAGTAAGGCTGGTCCTTGAAACGGCGCATTGGCTGTTATTTTCTTTTCATATAATATAGCACCCGGTCTGTTTGCGGCACTGCCTCTTTTTTCAGGATGACGAAGCAGGCCGAAAATGCGTGTTCGAATCCTTCAATAGTATAATCGTCGAAAATATCTTTCCTGTTTCGCAGCATTTCTTTCACTTTCTCATCCTGCCTGCCCACGAACTCGATGACCAGTTGAGGGGCAAACTCCCGAAGCCAGGCCGCCAGGGCAGTCAAAGGGATATTCCGGCCGATCACCAGGTGATGCACAAGAGCCAGCGCCATCACCAGTTCCGTTTGTATACGTTCCCGGAAAGATGAACGCTCCCTGTTGCTGAAGCCAATGGCAGGGGAGGGATTGGAGGCATCCACCACCAGCGGCAGTATATTGCCTGTCTTGCTTTTTTTCGTATACAGGTAAAGGTTATTGATACATTGTATGTCGGTATCCGTAGCGATCACCTGCCGGCCTTTTTCCGCAAGGATCCTGGAGAAATGGCCGTCATTGGCGCCGAGATCGAGAACAGTTACAGCATCGATCTCCTGCAGCCAGGCACGGATGATGGATTCTTTATGATGTAAATAATCCTGGCTGATGATGCTGGTTGAATAGTAATCGCTCCAGGCGCTGGTGCTGTCCGCGGGGGAAGGTAACTTTTGCAGGATACTCTCCAGGTGACTGAGCAGGTGGACCATTTTCTGTTTGCTGAAACCGGTGGCAGGTTGTTCGCGCTGCCTGCCGGTAGCCAATTTATGCTGAAGGAACAGATGCAGCCATACACCCGCATTGAACCTGCTTTTGAAAGGCAGCAGCTTTACCATAAGTGGGAGCGGAACACCATCGTAGTAGCCGGTCATGATCTTTTGCATGCCTGTTTTCAGGTAATGCCCCAGGTACAAAGGGAAAAGGAAGCATTCGCAGAACTGCCGGTAAGCCACCCAGGGTTTGGAGGTATCGTACAGATCGAATGAAAGCGTGTCGATGAATAACGGGGCGCCATGTACGAACTGAACATTGAAAGGCGTGGCGTCTTTGAGTATCATGCCATGATCGATGGCCTTTCGGGTGATCTCCAGGGTGAGCAGGCCGGCATCTCTCAACTGGTCGAAGCTCCATTCATAAGGATATGATAAATAATCGAGCTGGTCCGGCTTCAATGTTTTGTACCAGTCTTCACTGCCGGTCAGATTGGATGCCACTTCCTCATGGCCGATCAATAATTTTTTCCGGGTGAGCAGATCGTATAGGCCCGAACCCATGAGCTGATCATATTCAGCAGCATAGCGCCGGTTCACCTGCCTGTAAACAATGCCATCTGCCTTGAACACAAAGCCTGATGGGTCTTTGAAGGAGCCCGGATCGCGATTATAGCTGATCATTGGTTTGCTCATTCTTGTTCGCGTCCTCTTTTTTCGACCGGAAGAAAAAAGCTTTTATCTTCCACCAAAGGTTCCTGAAATAGAACAATGCGCCCAGGATGGCGGCAATGATCAGTTGTACGAGGTAGCTGCCGCTACCAGGATCAACATACAGGAAATAAGAGGCGGTGATCACAGGTAACTGAGATTGGTTTTCGGACTTAAAGTCAATAATGTCTCATACATCAGATGGACCGTTTGCTCGATATCATTCCTGTGCAGCATTTCCACCGTTGTGTGCATATACCTGAGCGGGATCGAGATCAGTACGGAAGGACATCCATCATTGGCATAGGCGAAAGAATCCGTATCGGTGCCTGTACTGCGCGATACTGTTCTCAACTGAACGGGAATTTTTTTCTTCTCCGCCACATCCTGCACCAGATCGAGCAATTTATTGTGGACGGCAGGGCCATAGGCCAGCGAAGGGCCTTTGCCGCAGGTCACATCCCCTTCGATGATCTTGTTCACCATCGGGGTGGATGTATCATGCGTTACATCGGTGATGATGGCGATATCCGGTTTGATCCGCCGTGCGATCATTTCAGCCCCACGCAGCCCGATCTCTTCCTGCACGGCATTCACCACATATAAACCATAAGGCAGGTTCTTTTTATTTTCTTTCAGCAGTCGCGCCACTTCCGCGATCATGAAGCCCCCGATCCGGTTATCGAATGCGCGGCCGATAAAATAATCGTTGGCCAGTTCATCGAACCCGTCCTGGTAAGTAGCTACGGCGCCGATATGAACGCCCAGTTCTTCCACTTCTTTTTTGGAACGTGCGCCACAGTCCAGGAATAGGTTCTCTACTTTGGGGTTCGGTTCCCTGGTTTCGGTATTATGGATACGTGTATGGATGGCGGGCCATCCGAACACGGCTTTCACCGGGCCTTTTTTACCGTGGATGATCACCCGCTGTCCGGGTGCGATCTGGTGGTCAACCCCTCCGTTCCTTTTCAGGTAGAGCAATCCTTCGGGGGTTACATAGTTCACGAACCAACTGATCTCATCGGCATGTGCTTCGATCACTACTTTGAAAGGAGATTTTGGATTGATGACACCTACTGCCGTACCATAAGGATCGGTGAAAGTGGTATCGACCAATGGTTTTATATAACTGAGCCAACGCTTCTGGCCATTGCTCTCAAAACCGACGGGTGAAGCGGTATTGATATATTCTTTCAGGAATTGCAGGGATTTGTCTGTGAGGATGGATTTTGCTTTTGTTGTTTTAGCCATAGTATTCAATATGATTAATGTTCCCGGGTAAAACGATAAAATTACTGATTTATTAAGATAATGGCATAACCAGGGTCAGCAGGGCCGACAACATCATCAGCCCGTCCAAAACAAAATAATACAAATAATCGGAGAAATTCCTTTTGGCATAAGGGTAGAGGGCCCAAACGATCAGTCCGGGTACAAGGAGCAGGCAGATCAGAAGGGCAGAGAAGCCAAACCAGTAGAGTGCGAGCGTGGAAGCGGCGAATAACAGGATGGAAAGATAGAATAACCGGTTGATGCCCCGTAGGGAAAAATAAGTGATCATACTGCGGATGCCTTCTTTCTTGTCGTAAGCCCTGTCGCGGAAATCGAACAGGATACATATAGCATAGATCAGGAAAAAGCGGCTGAGGCAAAACAGGATGGAGGCCGGTGCCCAGTGATGATGGTCGAGTGCTACCGGTAACACGGTAGTAACATAGGTCCATACGAAAGCCAGGAAAATGGTCTTGCCGATAGCGATCTTGCGCAACCAGCGGAAAGGATAGGTGGGGAGTTTGGGCGCGGAGTACAGGAAAGTGAGCAGGGCGGCCCCTCCCAGCCAGCGCCAATCTGCTTTCAGGTGAAAAAAATACCAGAGGGCGCCGATCAGTCCGGCCATGAATAATCCCAGGTGAGTGGCTTTGTGTTCCTTCGTCCAGCTTACACGGATGGTCTCACTGTCCATATCAGGCGTGAGGTACCAGTGGAAATTATAGCTGCAAATAGTGGAGAAACAAACAAAGCCCATGTAGGCCGGGATATCATAATGGAGGGAAAGCAATTGGTTCGACTGATGCACCATCACCAATGCGCATCCTGCAATGAACAGGCTTGTGAACAGGAAGAAATGAAAGAATTGCTTCAGTATTCCGGTCATGGCACCCGCGAAGTTAGCGGAAAAGCACCACCTGGCCGATAGAGACGGTATCGCTTACATTGCCGGCTTTATCACGCAAGGCGAAACGGATATTCATGGTATCGGGCTCGAATGAGGTTTGGGCACTCTGAAGATCGGTGGGATATAAGCGAATTTCGATTTGACCATCGGTCCTGTTTACACCCAGATTCGGGATGGGAAGGGAGAAGGTATCCCGGACGGTTGGAACTACGATCTTGTTCAAACGAATTTTCTGAACGAACATGGAATTGCTGATATCGCCTTCCTTGTCGGTATAATCGAACTCGACTATCAGCGGGGATGTACTACCTAAAGGGATCACGGTGTTCTCTACCCTTATTACTTTGATCGTGGGCCTGGTATTTAGCTTACTTTTGTTGCAGGCGATCACGATCCCAATAAGAAGCAGCGAACAGATATAAATGGTTGACTTTTGCATAGAGTTGACTGTAATATTCACAAAATTAATGGCTTTGCCTGTCAGTACCTGTTTATGATTTCTAAATATGAAGATAAAGTTTTTTTGACTGATCCGGCAGCATTCGATGAACTGGCCCTGGAGATATTCCGGTTCCAATATCAGAACAATCCCGTTTATAATCAATACGTAAAGGCCCTGCATTTGGTTGGGGAGGATGTCCGTGATGTACTGGACATCCCATTCCTGCCGATCCGGTTTTTCAAGAGCCATGAGGTGCTCACCACTTCTTTCGGGCCGGAAGCAGTATTCGAGAGCAGTGGCACTACGCAAACGGTCAACAGCCGGCATTATGTAAAACATTTGTCGCTCTACCGGCGGAGCTTTCTGCGGACCTTCGAACAGTTCTATGGCCCGGTGGAAGGCTGGTGTATTATCGGCCTGCTTCCTTCCTACCTGGAACGCAGGAACTCTTCATTGGTGGTCATGGTCGACGAACTGATCCGCCGCAGCGGCCATCCTCACAGTGGGTTCTATCTCTACGAGCATGAACGCCTGCAACAGGTATTGCAACAGCTGGGATCGGCCGGGCAGCCTACCCTCCTGATCGGCGTTACGTTTGCCTTGCTGGACTTTGCAGAAAAATTCCCCATGCCGCTGCAACATACGATCGTGATGGAAACAGGCGGTATGAAAGGCAGGCGTGAAGAAATGACCAGGCAGGAAGTGCATGGTATCCTGCAAAATGCATTCGGCCTTTCATCGGTCCATTCGGAATACGGGATGACGGAGCTGCTTTCACAGGCTTACTCGCAAGGGGAGGGTATTTTCTCCTGTCCACCCTGGATGAAAGTGTTGGTGCGACAGGAAGACGATCCTCTTGCGGTCGGTTATTCAGGTACCGGTATCGTGAATGTGATCGATCTTGCCAATTTGTATTCCTGCTCCTTCATAGCCACTGAAGATGTTGGCCGGCTGGATGGAGCCGGAAGGTTTGAAGTACAGGGCCGGCTCGACCATAGCGATATCCGTGGATGCAGCCTGATGGTGACCGGCCTGTAATCCTCCTGTATGCAACGTAATGGTGAGGCTGGCTGTCAAAAACAAAAACCACTATGAATAACACCCTCTTGGCACTGGTCGCCCTGCCTATTCTGGCAATGCAATGCGGCGACAAGAAAAAACTCAATACCCAATGCCTGCAAGGCAAAGTGGTCCGCACCAGTTGTGCGAGCCTGGTGGTCCAGGTTACGAATAATGATAGCATCGGGGAAGATGGATGGAAAGATTCCACCTCCGCCAATCCCGCAACGTACGACAATGTGTTCAGCGTTTCCAATCTCTGCAAACTACCTGCAGAAGTGAAGCCGGGGAATACCATTTACTTTACGATCGAAAAGCCGAAACCTTCGGATTGTGTAGTTTGTATGATGTATGATGCGCCGCCGAGAACGCAGTATGACATCATAAATGTGTCGACAAGCCCCTGCGGAGCATCATCGAAATAAAAAATATAACAGTGAAGGATAACTGAAAATCCGGTTATTGCCCGTATGAAACATCGAGCAGGCCTGTACACGGAAGGGTCTTTTGCTGTCGACTGCTTTCTATAGCCAGTTCGATCAACCGGATCGTGTTGAAACCATGATCCGGTTTTTCTTTTACAGGCGCTTTGTGCACAATGCTCTCATACAGGTTGCTGTAGTAAAGGGCATAGCTTCCAGGCAATGAAGGATATTTTTCGCGGATGATCTTCCTGTTGACCTCCGTATGCAGCAGTCCATAAATATCGGGTGATTCTTTGCCCCAATCATCTCCTACAGGTAAATCCCCTGCCCGTAATCTCGCTTCCTGCGGATCTTCCCCAAACTTGATGAAAGAGCCTTTGGCGCCATGTATCATATACCTGGGACCGGGCTCGCGCACCAGCATACCGGCATGCAGGATCACTTTCACTGCACCAAAATTGATCCGCAGGTCGAAGTAATCCACGGCCTTGGCATGAGGCCGCTGATGCCGGATATCGGCAGTGATATTTTCGGGTATGCCAAACAGGTAGCAGGCCTGGTCGATGAGATGAGCGCCCAGGTCGTACAGGATGCCACTGCCCGGTGCAGCTTCTTCCCGCCAGGCATTGGGCCTGGCTTCAGCGCGGTAGCGGTCGTAGTGCCCTTCGAATTCGTACACTTCACCCAATAATCCTTTTTCCAGTATTTCTTTGATGGTCAGGAAATCGCTTACATACCGGCGGTTCTGGTAAATGCTCAGCACCTTTCCGGAACCGGCGGCCAGCACGCTCAGTTGCCGGGCCTCTTCACTGGTGATAGTGAATGGCTTTTCCACCACCACATGTTTCCCCGCCTCCAGTGCGGCTTTGGCATAGGGGAAATGCGTATCGTTCGGTGTGGTGATCACCACCAGGTCAACCGAAGGATCAGCCACCATCGATTCGATACTGCGCACGATCTTTACCCACGGATATTTTTTCTTCGATCCCTCTTTGCTTCTTTCCAGCACGCTCACCAGGTTGTACTGAGGCATGGTCTCGAAAAATGGTGCGTGGAATACCGTAGCGGAAATGCCGAACCCTGCAAGTCCGACATTGATGGGCTGCTCCATATTTTTTTGCAGCGAAGGTAATACCGGGCCGTCAATAGGTGAAGGAATTAAATGCTGATGGTGCGGTCGCGGGCAATAATTTTCCAATCGCCTCCTGCCATACCATCGTTAACGGTGATGGTGCGTTCATAGAGGGCGATGGTCGGGCAAATATGCAGCGGCAACCCATACAGCACATCGCCGATCTTCCATGAATGGCCTTTACCTGCCTCAACAACGAGGTGCTCCTCACTCTGTGCAACGGCCTTTAGGTTGGGCGCATTGAGGAAATGGATGCGGCTCGCAAGCTCATTCTCCGCAGCTACTGATTTATGGCCCAGGTCGAGACAGACTTTGGAAGCATCAGGCAGGGAAATGACCCTGGTAATAACAAGTGCTGCCGGCTGAAAAGGTTGCTCGGGGCACCAATCGGTATAACCTTTATCCCAGAACACAAAAGTACCGGGACTGCATTGCACCCCTTTTCGTTGAGCATGTACCGGGAAAGAGGGAGAGCCACCGGCAATGATATCGGGTACCGGGTAACCCTTTTGCCGCATCGTACCGGTCAGTTCTTCTACCGGTTTGAAAGCATCATCGATGAGCTGGCGGCGGGCTTCGATGTTCTTATCGCGGATATGCCCATCGTACGCATGAAAGCCGGCAAACTGAAGGCCCGGCAGCTTCGAACAGGCTTCATACAAAGCGAGCGCTTTGGAAGGGATAATGCCGGTACGGTCCTGGCCGATATTGAGATCGATAAAGAACGGAACGTTGAGGGAAGCTGCATGGAATGCGGCCGACTGCTGATGCGCTGCATCGATATGATCGAGCAGGCAGGAGAAATTCGTGCGGGGATATTTTTTGACCAGGGCAATAAACCGTTGCAGTTTCGCGCCGATGGGTTGATAAGCAAGAAGCACATCAGGCGCATTGCAGAGCGCCAGCATCTCCGCTTCCGCGATGGTGGCGCATTTGAAGCGATGGATGCCTGCGTCGAGCATCAGCCGGGTGGCTTCGCGGTTCTTATGGGTTTTTACATGCGGTCGCAGCCTGTCCACATCATCGATCATGGATAGCAGCAGGCGGATATTTTCCTGTACACGGGCAGGATAGACCACCAATGCCGGGGAATCGATGGAATCGATATTTTGAATACGAAACCAGTCTTTATTCGTCGTTGTCATAAAAATTCAAATGAATGGCTGCTGCAAAATTACTATACGAAAAGGCTCAGTACCAGTACGCCGATCAATCCTGCAACGGCCACGATGGTTTCCATGATCGACCAGGAACGGAGCGTGTCTTTGATACTGAGATTGAAATATTCCTTATACATCCAGAAGCCTGCATCATTCACATGGGAGAACATCAGGCTGCCGGCGCCGATGGAAAGCACCATGAGACTTGGGTTCACATGCATCTGTGCCATGGTGGGCGCAATGATGCCGGCTGTGGTAAGTCCGGCCACCGTAGCAGAACCTATACATACCCGTATAACGGCTGCGATCAGCCAGCCCAGCACCAGCGGGTGGATAGACCAATGTTCCAGGCTGGCAGCGATCTCCCGGCTCACGCCACTATCGACGAAAACCTGTTTCAACACGCCTGCCCCGGCTACGATCAGTACGATCATGGCCACATCCTTCACGGCATCGCTGTAGATATCCATGATGGCCTTGATGGATTTGCCGGTACTGGGGCCCAACGTGAAAGTGGCTACCAATACGGAGATCAGCATCACGATAATGGGATCGCCGAAAAAAGCATAGAGTGGATGCGGGTCAGAAAGTTGAGGAAGGATGGCTGTAACAGCCAGCAGGATCACGGGAAGGAGCGATGAGAGAAAACTATTGGCAGTGCCCGGCAATTCTTTTTCAGGGATCTGTTTCGGTTGAAACGTTTGCAGTGGAACGGATTTGATATTTTTGAGGGTGCTGGCAAAGACCGGCCCGGCCAGAATGATGGCAGGTATGGCAATAATGAAGCCATATAATAAGGTCATTCCCATATTGGCCTGGAACTGTGTAACGAGCGCAGTAGGAGATGGGTGCGGAGGCAGGAAGCCATGCGTAACGGAGAGGGAGGCCAGCATGGGCAGCCCGATATACACGGCGGGTAGTTTGTATTGGTATACCACTGAAAAGATCAGCGGCACCATCAACACAAAACCTACATTGTAGAAAAGCGGAATGCCTACAATGAAGCCGGTCACCATCAATGCCCATTGGATATATTTTTCGCCGAAGGCATTCATCATGGTAGAAGTGATCCTGCGGGCGGCGCCGCTTTCTGCCACGAGTTTCCCCAGCATGGCGCCCAGCATGATGATGATGATAAGAGAACCCAATGTATCGCCGATACCCTTGGTAATGGATTGGGTGATCTTGTTGACGGGAATTCCCAATAGCCAGCCGGCGGCGATCGATATAAGCAGGAAGGCAAGGAAGGCATTGCATTTGCCCCATGTAATGAGCAATACCAACGCCAGGATGCAGAGCAATACGATGAGTAGGGTCATGCAGTTGAAATGTCGACGAATATAAAGAATAAATCCTACTTAAATTGCGCAACAGAATATGGATTCACTCACACATATAGTACTTGGCGCCTGCATCGGTGAAGTATTTGCCGGCCGCCAGGTAGGAAAAAAAGCAATGTTCTGGGGAGCTCTGATGCAGAGCCTGCCCGATGTCGATTTTGTGGCGTCATTCTGGATGAACCCGGTGAATGACCTGCTGGCGCACCGCGGTTTCACCCATTCATTCCTGTTCATAGTGTTGGTAGCGCCGCTTTTTGCAATGGTGGCAGAACGATGGCATCGCCCGCATGACATCAGCCTGAAGAAATGGATCATCTTTTTCAGTGTGGAAATGCTTGTACATATTTTGCTCGATGGACTGAATGCTTATGGCACCGGCTGGTTCGAGCCATTCAGTCATCAACGGGTATCCTTTCATTTACTATTCGTTGCCGACCCGCTTTTTTCTATTTGTCCGGCCATCGTATTCATACTCCTGCTGGTACGCAGGAAAGATCATCCCCGCCGACGAAAATGGGTGCTGCTATCGTTTGTCGTTTGCGGGGCCTATCTCTGTTTCGGGGTCGTGAATAAAATGGTGGCGGACCGTTCCGTGAAATCCATTGCTGCTGCAAAGGGTATTCAATATGAACGTTATTTCAGTACGCCGACGCCGCTCAATAATATGTTATGGTATGCAGTGTTGGAAGATTCGCTCGGCTATCATCTTGCATACCGGTCTGTATTCGACCGCCAGGACACCCTTTCCTTCCATTATTTTCCCCGCAACAAACAATACCTGGAGCTGATCGATGACATGGAAGATGCCCACCGGCTGGTAAGGTTTTCACAGGGATATTATACAATTGAAAAATGGGACAGCACGCTTGTGTTCAATGATCTGCGGTTCGGACAGATGATCGGTTGGAAATATCCGAACGCCCGCTTCGTATTTCATTATTATCTGCAAAAGCCTGATGACAACTCATTGGTGATACAGCGCGGCAGGTTCCGTAATTGGGACAAAGCCGCATTCCTGGCGTTGTTGCGGCGTATCCGAGGGCGTTGATAAAAAAAACAGATCACTAGGCTCAATCCCTTATCGGATTTTATAGGTAATCACTTAAATACCGATTTTAGGGTAACCATCATGGCTAGATTCTCTCGAAAATCGTAGTTAACTTTATGGATGCTGAATTGTAGCAATTTCTGCATACATTAAAAGGAGCGAGACCTATTCCCATGTTTACATCATTCTTTTCCTCAAGGCTTCTTTCCTTGTATCATGAAATGACATCTTTGGGACAATCCCTATTTGTTTGATGGTGGTTATTACTAAATGGAAGAAAGGTCCGTTGAACCGGTTTTGCTACCAGGTGTGACGGATAATTTTGATAGTTATGGAATTTAAACTGACAAGTCGGGGCAGCGGGGAAATACCTTATTCATCGATCGTACCGCCTACCTATGCCCGTTTCGCGATCTCCGGTTACAGGAGCTTTCATGCTTCGGGCGATTTTGGGACAGTCCTTCTGTTCGACATGGAATACTCTGGATACAGCATCCGGTATACTCATTATATCATCAGGCAATCCACCTGGTTGCAGGGCCAGGCCGATGAACCAATGTTGGAACTGCATTTCGTGCTGCGGGGTCCATTGCGTTACCAGGTTGAAGGGATTGGGGAGATAAAATTCCCGGAAGGACATTTCAACATGGTATATGCTCCTGCATTCAGGGCCCAGGCATGGATGGAGAGTGGGAAAGAATATACAACCTTCACGGTCCATTTCTCACCGGAATATATCGGTGTGTTTGCGCCATATTTCCCGGTGCTCACGGATGTGCTGGAACAAATGGAGCAAGGGAAAGCGGGGACCATCAATCCATTCCATACCAGGGTCACCCCGGAGATGATCATCATCATCCGTGATATCCTGAACAATGAATATGTGGAAGGGGTGAGGGCGTTGTACCTGCAGGACAAGATCGCGGAACTATTGCTCCTGGCCTTTACGCGGATGACGCCTGCTTTTTCCAATGCGGCCGATATCAGGTTGCATCAGTATGATATAGATAAGATCCGTGAAGCGCGTGAATACCTGTTGATGAATATGGAACATCCGCTTACCGTGATCGAGCTATCGCATAAAGTGGGCATCAATGATTTCAAGCTCAAAAAAGGGTTCAAGCAGTTATATGGGGTAACGATCTTCGACTTCCTCCTGGAAGCGAGGATCGATAAAGCAAAGCGGTTATTACTGGAAACGGACACGCCGGTGCATGAGATCGCATTTGCTACCGGGTATAAGAACGTGTCGAGCTTTACCGCAGCCTTCAAAAAAAAGTTAGGTATTCCGCCCAGTGCCCTGAAGCGAGAGACAAAATCTTAAATAAGCATCGCCGGGAGAGAATGTCTGCTGGTTGATCAAACCATCGATCAGCGAATCAGGGTCGGTCAGGTCTTCGAACAATGAATAATTGGAATGATGGGCATTGATCCAGGTGTGCAATGCACTTCTGTCATTTTCATTCAAATCCCCTTGCAGGTATTTGACGATAAGGTTTACCAGTGGATAGGCGCGTTCTACCTGTTTATCATCCATTGGGATAGATTTTTGAGTTAAACAAAAAAATGGAACAGCTCCGCCAGGGAGGTGTTTTGCCGGTGATATATTGTTCCAACGTTGTTCCGGCAAGCATTTGTAAAGCAGTATATCCCGTTTTTGTAGCGCTGGCTCCATATATAATAACAACTGATTCTGCAAAACGTACTAACCGGGACCGATAAAAAATATTGAAGCGTTCCAAAACGGGCTGAAAAATGTAAGGGTAAACCCGTAAACAGGACTTGCAGTACATAAGATCCGGCGGTGATCAAAAAAAGTTATGATAACGAAAGTTTTTATCCCTAAAACATAACCAAGGTTGTTGAATCGGTTGGATATTTACGAGGGAAAGAATAGTATGTAAAACCGGTGGACGAAATGGGGACATCCCCTTCGGGAACACCGGTGGAACGGATGTATGATGGCAGCTCTTCAAATTATTTCCGGGTACCTGGTCGGATATTGAATGCATGTACAACAGACTTTACCTGTTATGTTTAGGATGCAGAGGGTCAGCATAACAAATGGTCAACTGTACATGAGTGGCAATTCGGGAACGTTTAACGACCAGTGCCCGGATTTTTTATTGTTGACCACGAAGGCACGGAGACGCAAAGGATAGGAATTCGAAATTTCCAATTATTAACCGGCAATTTATCAGCCAGTCTTTGTGCCTTAATAAAATAATCAATATCGCTACAATTTGGAATCCTTACGAGGCACGAAGCCACCTTCGGTAGTGTTGATTAATCCCTGGACACCTTATCCTTTGTGCCTCCGTGCCTTCGTGGTAACCAAATACCTCGGTTGTCAGGAAAAATACAGCCGGATAAGAATATCCGGCCGGGGATTTGCATCCAAAAGCAAAAAAGGATGCATGATGCACATGAGGAAAACGCGAATGGGAAAAGCAACCCATCGGGGGCTTTAAGTGTTAAAAGCAATTCATGACCAGGAAAGGTAATAGCGTATGGATTTGATGTCGGGGTGCACGGTCAGGAAGAGATAAAAATGAAGGGAGAGTAGAAACACTCCCTTGTAGTGACCCAACCAAACAGTCACATGCGATCAAAACTAACTATCCTAATTGTTCCAGGTGGAACAGAACTTTTGCGATGGCAAATGCATCGTTGTATGACAGGTTTTTCATTTGTCAGCGTTACTGAACATTAACCAACAATGCTTACCCTGAGCTATATCCGTATTCTACGGACCAGCCACATGATAGAAACAACAAAGTGGTCAATTGGTACTATGCCGAACGAAAATTTTTTTGAAAATATTGATGCGGCATCTCATCCCGGTGTCAGGTAGGTGTATATTTCTATGAAAGTGTATTTAATACAAATAGCTACAATGCTTTCTTACGCAGGAGATTCATCCGCAACAATTGCATGGCACGCATTTTCTGATTCTTGACCGTATGGATCGAAACAGACAGTTCGGCGGCGATCTCCTGGTTCTTCATATTGTCCAGCACGCTCATCTTGAAAACTTTTTTCGACTGGGCAGGCAATTTTTCAATGGCCTGATAAATTTCCCGCAGCACCTCACTACGGATCATCGCATTCAGAACGAAATCCTCTTTTCCTGCCGACAGGTAGGCTATTTCCTTTTTGGAGGCACTGTCGCGCTGCACCTGCTTCACATAATTCAAACAGGCATTCCTCGTGGTGATATACAGGAATGCTTTGATGTTCTGGATGCTCTCGAAGTCACTATGTTTCTTCCATAATTTCATGAAAGAATCTTCCACGATATCTTCCGCAGCAGGCCTGTTGTGTACAAGCCGCTCGGCAAAATAGCAGAGCGGTGCATAATACAGTTCGAAGAAAGAGATCATTGCCTGGGAATTACCCCTTTTCAATTCAGTCATGGCTGCGGTGGCCTGGCCAGATGGGTAATTCTCCATCTCCCCGGGCGGCTCTTTCCCTACTTCCTGTTCCAGTTCCATCCATTGTTCATGATCATTGATCTTCACTGACGAATTCATTGACAGTTTTTTTTGGTAAGCTTCGACAAATCAATACCATTCAACCGACGCGACAGCAATAGCCCTGCTACCCCGCCGGAGCCGCTTGTACCCGTTTGTCTTGCCTGGCCGTTTAACGCCTGTTGACCCTAACCGTAATGCCAGGTATAAGAAACACAAACCTGTGCAACACGATTTGAATTTTGCTGCTGAAACAAATGAACAAGAGTAAGTTGCGTTTGATTACTATGAACCGCTACGTGAGCCTTTACAGATACCGGCTATTCCCGATAAACCGGCACCATTGGTTGGACATTATTCCCGACACAATTTTACAGGTAAAATCATTAACTACAAAATAGTATTTTCCTCAATGGTCGATCGTAAATGGGCAGGGGATTATATTGACCGCATCCGGGCATCAGGGATGGTGGGAAAAATTGAACCGGTAAAAGATGCCAAGTTGAACGCCGGGCCAGGTGACAATTTGTGGACTGGTGTTTTTCCGGTAGTTGTTACCGATAGGAAGCAACGGTTTGAACGTGTTGTACATCTCATCCGGACTTCCTTCCCGCGGTAATACGGCCCTACCATCTATTTCATATTTTGTTCGAAGCATATTGAACGACAAACCGCCCTGGATGCTAAAGCGACCGCCGACAAACCTTTCAAACTGCAAGGCAATCCGATGCAACTGGCTGTTGGCTGTATATACATTCGACCTCATCGTGTCGATCACAAAATCGAATGAGCGTGATACACGGCCGGTAGTTAGCTCTGCCCGGAATTTCCATACAGGGCTCAGATCGAAAGCTGTGCCGAGACCATACCGGAAGCCGGAGATCTTGGCATTGCTGTTCCAGGAAACGATACCATAAAAAGGCTCCACGCCTGCTGTGAGGGTTGGGCCCACCTGGTAAACATCATCGACCGTAAATCCCGGCCTGATGAAGAACGGGCCCAGGTTCAGGAGTAAGCCGGGGCGGTTGCGGGCCCTCCCATTCTTATTACTGTTATTGCTTCCACTGGTACTATTGATAGTGCCGCTCCCTGTTTTGGTATTGCTGATTTCTTGCACTGTGTCGGCCTTTTTGATGGATGTATCGATGAATGCAGGGATCCCGAATGTCAATCGTTTGGCCGTATCGGAGAGGAGACCTGCTGATGATATTGCCGGCCGTGAACTGTCGGGTAGGTGATAGGGTACAGTATCCTGCAGCAATAGCTTTGAAGTATCGGATATGGAATGATGTATGGTGTCTGATGGCAGAGGGGCGCTGGGCGACTTGCCATGATTGCCCACGGTCCGGGAGCCCGTGGCAGTATATTTGTTGCTGCTGGTTTTCCCGACTTCCCTGAATTTGAACAGTATCGAAGGAGATGATCTGGTGGTAACTCCTTTGTCCTTGGTATGACCGGATGCTTCTGCGAGCGCAATATGATTACCGATGATCGTATAGGAGAGCCTGGTGTTTGCCCGGACCTCATCCAGGAATTGGCCCAGGCTAAGTGTTACTGTCCTTACATGGAAATTTTTGGCAAGGCGGAGCTTACCTGCATTGTACGAAAATTTTGCGTTCGTTTGCTTTTCTACCAGGCGTAAGAGGGAATCGAAGCTGGTCCTGGTTTCCCTGATCCGGATCATTTTTTTCAGGTCGATCTGCCGGGCTGTTGCCTCACCTGTCATCATTACCAACAGGCCTGTTGCCAGGCAGCCTACTCTCCAACTTTTCTTAATTACATCCTGCACCACTAAAATAAATGACATTGTTTCGAATAGTATAATTGATCTTCAAAGTTGCAGCAATTACATCTAATATATACTCAAGCGATTCATTTTCGAATTCACCGGTCATCTTGCAATGCGATAAGGCAGGATTCTCGAATCGGACAGGCTTGCCGTAGGCTTTCTCCAGGTAATGCCCGATGGTATCCAGGGAATGGTCACTGAAATTGAAATGCCGGGTGGCATAACCGAGTGAATTGGGATCGAAGGCTTGCAGGAGCACGAACCCGCCTGTAGAACGGTCATAGACGCCCGATTGCCCGGCGCTCACCACCAGGCTGTCCCTGCCATTGCTCATCAACACCTTTCCTGTGGCCACTTCCAGGTCGATCGTATTATTGTTCCTGTTATCGGACAAGTTGAATGAGGTACCCAGTACCCGGATGTTAACAGGATCTATATTGACCTGGAAAGGCTTTGCTGCATCATGGGCCACATCGAACCATGCCTCTCCATGCAAGTTGACTTCTCTCCGTTCCGTGGCAAAAGAATCTGGCGCAGTCAGCGTGCTGCCTGTATTCAAGACCACTGTTGAATGGTCCGGCAACTGTACCGACCTGATCGAATTCATGGAACGGATGGTGATCAGTTCAGGAAATACTGCTTTCTCTCTCCTCAGCAAGAAATACGAGATGCCGGCTGATACGATCAGCAGGATACTGGCAGCAAGGGCATACCGGATCAGCGATCGCTTACGGGTAAGCGTTTTGGTACGGGGCCTGTTATCCAATTGCTGCGATACCCTTTGCCATTCCTCTACAACAGGTGGCAGAAGATGGCCTGCCGTCTTTCCGGCAGCGGTCCACGCCAGGTTATAGTCTTCGAATTGCCGCCTGTTGGCAGGAGACGACTGCAGCCAGTCTTCCAGCACCTGCGCCTCCTCCGGGGAGGCTTCACCCGCCAGGTAGCGGGCGATAAAAGTTTCGTTCATCGATATGTTTGATTGACCGGCCATCACCAATAGGTATGAAGATTTATAAAATGACCCAACTGCCAACCCACTATTAGAATCAACAAAACGATCACCATGGCTGTGGCCAGCTTTTCCCGCAATAGCTTCAATGCCTTTCCTATCTGTACTTCCACCGTTTTCACCGACAATCCAAGTTCCTGCGCGATCTCTGCATATTTTTTCTCTTCAAACCTGCTCTTGCGGAAGATCAGCCTGCATTGGGGAGGAAGCGTTTCAATGGCTGATGTCACCCGGTTGTACAGATCATCATTCCCCTGTTCTGTGGATATTCCCTGGTCTGCATAAGCAGCCGTATGCCTGTAGTGCGTTGCATAGGTGTCCTTCACTTTTTCATGCCTGAACCGGTTGCTGCAATAGTTGTAAATAGCCGTATAAAGGAAAGCCTTTACGGATTGTTGGATAACGATCTTCTCTTTTTTCTCCCACCAGTTGATGAATACCGCCTGTACGGCGTCTTTGGCTTCTTCATTATCTTTCAGTAAGGTATAGGCATAACGATGCAGCCCTTCATAATATTCATGAAAGTATTGTTCAAACAGAGTATATGTGTCGATCGAGCGCGTAACCTGCTTTTAGTTTTTGAGTTCCATCCCGGTATTATGACACGTACCCAGGTCTGAAACCCTTATCCTGTCACTTCTTTTTTTGTTAAAAATATTTCGACAGGCTCTTCGGCAGGGAGTGGACCACCCTGAAGGTTGGCGGAGGCAGTCTGACGCAAGCCTTGTGCAAGGCGGAATACAGTGGTAAAAAGGATGGCCAGGTCTATCTTCCAGCCTGCGTTCCGGATATAGTATACGTCCCACTGGTAACGTCTGAAAATACTTTCGTAGCTATCGGCATGCCCATGGTAGCCTTTCACCTGGGCCAGCCCGGTAATGCCCGGCTTTACCAGGTTCCTGAATTTATACCGGGGGATCACGGCTGCAAAGCGACTGCAATCCGCGTGCATGTGTGGCCTCGGGCCCACAACACTCATCTGCCCGAGCAGCACATTGAAGAACTGCGGGAATTCATCCATATTGGTAAGCCTGAGAAAGCGGCCCACCTTCGTGATCCGGGCGTCGTTCTCCAGGGCATGCTGAGAATCGGCTTCTTTATTCACCACCATGGTACGGAATTTATAACAACGGAACGACCTGCCGCCTCTGCCTACCCTGCGCTGTACGAAAAATACAGGACCCCTCGAGTCCAGTTTGATCAGCAGGGCGAGAATAGGTATCAACCAGGAGAGCACCAGCAGGAGACATAATAAGGAGAGTATAAGATCGACCGCCCGTTTGGTGATGAAGAATTTTTTCTTCCTGTCGATGAAATATCTTGGGCGGGCTCTTTTGATGACCCTTCCTGTTGTATTGGCCGGGTAATGAAGACTGGTGGTAATACTCATTCGGGTATAACTTTTAAATGGGCGCCTGTACACATTGATACAAGGCAACCTTTTTTTCAGATCAACAGTATTTAAGTAGGAATACGGCAGGGACCGGGAATAGTTGCCTGCAATTCAAACTACCACTCCCACTATACGATAGCATAAAGCTGCACAAATATTACTGGATTAATTACCACACTATGCAGGTAAACACGGACTATAATGTCTTAAAAGTACTAACTTATTTTGATCTGTTCGATTATCCTCTATCGAAAGATGATATCCGGCATTACCTGGAGCATCCGGTGGATGAGCATGAACTGGCTAAAGCACTTGACCGGCTGCTGCGGGAACGGCGCATATTCCTATATGGTGGCTTTTATATGTTGCAGAATAGACCTACACTGGCCATCCGCCGGAAAGACGGCAATGCCAGGGCCCGGCAATTGCTTATTACCGGTTACCGCATAGCCGCTTTTCTTTATCGCTTCCCTTTTGTACAGGGCGTATTCATATCCGGTTCGCTCTCCAAGGATTTTGCCGATGAATCGGCAGATATCGATTACTTCATCATCACCAGCGCCAACAGGCTGTGGATAGCCCGCACTATGATGCACCTCTTTAAAAAGCTCACCTTTCTCACAGGCAGGCAACATTGGTACTGCATGAACTATTATATCGATGAGGAAGCGATGAAGATCGAAGAGCAGAATATTTTCACCGCTACTGAAATGATCACCCTGCTGCCTGCCTGCGGCAATGGTACTGTAGACCGTTTCTTCGATGCCAATGAATGGACCAGGCATTTTTACCCAGGTTATGGCCGCAGGCAGTCATACTGGAAAGAGAAAAAAGAAAAGCACAGACTGAAGAGATGCCTGGAATACGTCTTCAATAACAGGATGGGCGACTGGCTCGACAAATACCTCATGCATCTCACCAGCAAAAGATGGCAGAAGAAGGAAGAAGCAAAGAGATTGAATATAGCAGGCGGGAGGATGGGCATCCGCACCGGCAGGCATTTCTGCAAACCCAATCCTGCCTTCTTCCAGCACAAATTGCTGGAACGCTATCGTCAGCGCTGGGAGGCCGTGGAAAGGATGTACAGGCTGCCGGAGGAACCTGGTTTTAGGATCTCTTCAGCGATATGATGTAGTAGTCGCCTATCGACCTCCAGGGCCATCTGCTTTTCCACCTGGATTCCAGCTTCACCAGCCACCGGTACACTTTCGGGTACCTTTCCGCGAAATGTTCAATATAAGATGGCGGAACCAGGGTGCACAGACCTTCCATGCTCAACACGCTGAATGAGTGTCGTAACCTTTTTGTGATGTAGGAAGGATCATAATACCAGCATTTGAAATATTCCCCTTCTATATGCGCCGTAACACCACGGCCGGCGGAGAATCGCCTAAAGGCAGTGCTGAATTTGCCTTTTAGCACCAGCATCGTTTCCCATAAACAGCATCGGGGCAGCACCACCAGCGTGACCACTCCACCCGGCTTCAGCAACGGCCCGAATGATCGCAGTACTTTGTCAAGCTCATCGGTGCAGTTCAGCCCGGCAAAATTGGAAAAGATCAGATCATAAGGGCCTTTCCTGGTCATGTTTTCCAGTGAAGTGAAGGAGCAGACCTCCTGGGTGATATGGTCCGTTGCACCGGCAGCCTGCACTTTCCCGGCCAGCACTTCCTGCATGCCAATAGATATATCGGTGGCATGTACACGAAAACCACGGCTCGCAAAATAGAGCGCATCTTCACCTGTGCCGGCATTGAGCTCGAGGATATGACTGCCGGGAGTGAGATAGCGTTCTACGTGGGCCCGAACCCTTTCCCTTTTATACTGAACGATGGTATTGCCGGCATAAAGTTCATCGAAGATGGCCGACTGCTTGGAGAAGGCCCCGGCGGCAAGCTGTTCATTGACCTGTTGTATGGTGGAGGGCATCTGTTCGATTTATAATGATGGTTTTTCCAGTGTTGCCAATTTCCATTTTGCCAGCATGGCGGCAGGAATATAATAGGCAAGCGATGCCGCTTTTTTCAAAGTGGCTACCGTAACAGAGGCCGGTTGCCTGATCAACCGCCTGATATTTTCCAGCGCCAGGTGCTTGCGATAGCTCTTGTGCACATAACGGTGCAATTGCTTATAGAATGAAGGCTGGAAGGTATTCCTGAACATCAGCGTGAGCTCATCCGAATCGGACCAGTTGGCCTTGTTCTTCAATTCATCTTTTACTTTTTCATAGAAAGGAGTGCCTGGCAACGGGTACGATACGGATATGCCGATCTCATGGGGAAGGAGTTCATTGATCATGCGAATAGTCTTTTCAATATCTTCCCTGGTTTCTCCGGGATAACCGAACTGGATAAAAAAGGAAGGATGGATAGCATGTTTTCTCAATTGCCTCGTGGCCTGGTAGATCTGTTCAACGGTTGTGCCTTTGTCCATGGCATCGAGTATTTTCTGTGAGCCGCTTTCCGCGCCCATCCATGCATTTTCACAACCGGCTTTTGCGAGCGCGAGGATATAGTTTTCCTGGAGGAGCAGATCGGCCCTCGACTGGATTTTGAAGCGGAAACGCAGTCCTTCTTTTTCGAGCAGCGCAGCGAATTCCTGCACCCATCCGGGTTTCAGGCCGAAGATATCGTCGCAGAACCAGATATGGTCGAACCGGAAATTCGATTGGAGCCATTTGAGCTCATTCACCACATGTTGTGGTGATCTCGAGTTATAACGATTGCCATAAATAGGCTTAGCGCACCAATTGCACTTGAATGGGCAGCCACGGGTAGTGCCCATATTGAGTGAGAAATAGCCGCTGCTGTGGAGCCAGGTTTGCCGGTACCGGTCGATGTCGACCAGGTCCCAGGCCGGTAAAGGCAGTGCGTCGAGGTCTTTCATCACTGCCCTGCGCGGGGTTTTGATCACGGCTTCCTGTTGCCTGAAGGCAAGTCCCTGGATATCGATGAATGATCCTTTTCCGTCAGTGATGGCAGACACCAGTTCGAGCAATGTCTGTTCTGCCTCTCCCATCAATACGAAATCGGCTCCCTGTGCCAGGTATTTTTCATAATGGTCGGTGGAATCGGAACTGGAAACGATCACGGTACAACCATAAGCCTTTGCGATCCCGGTCATGATGAAGGCGGCATCACGCATATTGGTGAGGCACATCTTGGTGAGATAATTGAAGCCATCATCGTAGATCACGAAAAAGCGGGGCTGATACAGGCGAATGGCCTCCTGCACTTCTTCCGCATGCTGAACGAACATAGTATCGAAAAGGGAAACATTATAGCCGTTGTGCCGCATGAGGGCCGCTGCATACAAGGTGCCCAGTGGTGGATACGGTTGCCCGAGAGCCCATTGCTTGGGATCGAAACGCAGGAAATAGGAATGGGAGAAAAGTATGTTTTGCATAATGGTAGGGCCTTACGCATTTTATATGTATTACGGTCGCAGGGAGTTAGGGTTGCCTTTATCCCCGCTTACGGGATGTACGGGACAGGTAAAAATTTTTCTTCCGAGCTGACCTGAAGAGGTTTATCTCCGTATTGTTCTGAAAAGCCGGTAAATAATGGAAGTCAGCGTGGTGATCCCTACCTGCAACAGGAAGCAACGGTTACTTTCTTTGCTGGAAGACCTCAACCGGTCTGTGTATCCATTGAAGGAAGTGATCATTGTAGATTCCGGGGAACAGCAATTGGATGCAGCGGAATATTCCCGGTTCGGCAACCTGCCAGTACAGGTGGTGAGATCGGAGAAGTCGGTCTGCCTGCAGCGCAACCTGGGCATAGGAATGGCAAAGGGCGACTGGATCTTCCTTTGTGACGACGACATGGAAGTGCCGCCCGAATATATTTTAAAACTGGCCCTGCATAGCCGGCTTTACCCTGCTGTGGGTGCTATTTCAGGGCTGGTCATGCAGAAATTGGGGAATGAATGGACGGCAGATTACCCGGTGCGGTCCGTTGCCATGTTGTATTGGAGCTTTTTTTTCAAGGTGAGCCTGTGGGGGAAAATCCAATGTAATACCGGCCGTGGACCGGGAGGGAGGGTAGTCAATTATTTTTCAAGGAAAGGCAATCATATCTCGAAAGCCGGATGGCCGGTGCTTACTGATTTTTCAGGCGAGTTTTTTATAACGCCATTATATGGATTGGGTGCTTCATTGGTAAGAAAAGAATGGCTGTTGCTGTCGCCCTTCGATGAGGTGCTGGACAGGTACGGCATCGGCGATAACTACGGTGTATGCCTGGGATTTGCAGGCAGGAATATCCATGTGGTGAATGATGCCCGTGTGTACCATCATCACGAGCAGGTGAACCGGCTGCAACGACCCCTTCAATATTTCAGGCGGGCATTGGCCCTGGATTATTTCCGGTTAACGGGCAGGACGCCGGGTTATGTAAAAAAGTCCTGGCTGCTCTGGTCCCTCTCAGGAAACTTCTTCAGCTTTCTCTTCGTAAGGGATCATACGATGTGGCGGCCGGCGCTGAAGACCTTATGGGTCATTCTGCTTGGCCGCAATCCCTATTACCGTGCAGCAAAGGAAGGCAGGAAAGTGGAAGAGCCTTTGCTGTAAATACCAAATCTATACTATGACAATTGCCTCAACCCGTACAACACCAGCCGTTGCCTTGTGCCGGATGGTGTTCGGTGTTTTCATCCTGGTGGCGGGTTACACGATGCTGCACCATGAATTATGGGCAGATGAATTACACGCCTGGAATATTGCCAATGGCAGCAAAGGATTTTTTGAACTGATCAGGAATGTCAGGTATGAAGGCCACCCTCCGCTCTGGCATATCCTGCTCTGGAGCATATCAGCATTCACAAACGATCTTCTCTATGTTCAATTGTTTCACTTGCTGATAGCCGCTACGGTTGTGTATCTCGCCCTCTTCAAATCCCCTTTTCCATTACTGACACGGCTATTGATACCCTTCGGCTATTTTTTTATTTATGAATATGCTGTACTGAGCAGGAATTATGCTATCGCCGTACTACTGGCCTTTTGCCTATGCCTGGTGATCAGGAAGGAAGGCCGTCGGTCTGCATGGCTGTATTATGCCCTTCTTTTTTTGTTATCGAACACGCATATCCTGGGTATTATCCTCGCAGGCAGCATGCACCTGTACCGTGTTTTGTTGCAGCAGGAGAGGGGAGTTATGCGGCCTGTGCTCATCCGGCATTTTTTACTGGGAGGAATAGTGCTCCTGCCTGCCGCCTGGCTTTCCTTTCCGCCATCGGAAGGGTCCCTGTACTTTGACTTCTGGATCGATAAATGGAAATTCGACCAGGTACCGATCACTGCACAATCTTTCCTTCGTGCCTTCGTGCCCATACCGGCATGGTGGGAACATAGTAGCTGGAACACGCAGTTCCTGCTCGATCTGCAAAGAGAACATCGCTACCTGAAATTCATTACGCCGCTCATTTCTTTAGGGATCGCTACGGTGCTGGGGGGCCTGCTGTGGAAGAATAAAAAATGTTTCCTGCTGTTCTTGTCGAATACCACACTGAGTTTTGTATTCAGTTGCACATTGTTTTCACTGGGCACTATCCGTTACACCGGTTTTCTTTTTATCGGCTTCCTGGTGGCCTGGTGGCTATATTGTATGGAATCGTTACCTGAAAAAAATAAGGACAGGATCGTGAATGGATTGCTGATGCTACAACTGATCGCCAGCATCCTGCCGGTGGTGAAGGACATCCGGTATCCTTTTTCCAATTTCAACAAAGTGCAGGAATTATTGAAGGAAGTGCCTGCCGGTGAAAGAACGACAACGGACTACTGGGCCCTGAACACCACTTCGGCGTATACGGGCAACGGGTTGTACTGCATCGATCTGCAGAGAAAAATGAAATTCATCACCTGGGGGCACGATTACAAGATCATGTCGGCAATCCCTAACCGGTATTATGCCGGCGTGAAACACCTGTTCCGCCAAGAAGGGATCGGGTCGGTGTATATGATCTCTTCGGCAGAGCCTGAGCGGTTGTTGAATTTTGACCCGATGCTCCGCGATTCATTCCGGGTGGAACTGGTAGATCAACGTATTGGGGCCATTGAAAAAGGAGGTAACCTGTATTTATATCATATACAAACCAGGCGATGAGAAAACCGAGCTCATCATATCATATAGCTGATTGCTCCGCAATTGCTGCGAAGCCATGGCGGCTCTCATCGTTCCCCAAACGGATCCTGGCTATCCGGATGCAGGCCATGGGCGATCTCGTGATCACGCTTCCCTATCTGCAGGCGCTTCGGAATTTTCTTCCTGCCGGTACCCGGCTCGACCTGCTCACAAGGGAGGAGGTTGCCCCGATCCCCAGGGCACTGGAATTATTCGATCATGTGTATGCCATTGGCGGCGGACGAAGCGAAAAAAAGCAACTATTTTTTTCCGTTATATCCTTGCCAAAGCTGTTCATGAATCGATACCAGGTAGTGCTCGACCTGCAGAACAACTACATCAGCCGCCTGACCAGGAAAATGCTGATGCCACGGGCCTGGTCTGCGTTCGACAGGTATTCTCCCAATGCCGCCGGCGAAAGGACATGCAAAACGATCCAGGCCGCCGGATTTCCGATCAACCTGCCCATCACCCGATTCTCCCTGAAGCCCATCAATGGTATCCCCGAATTGTTGTTCGACAACGGATGGAACGGAAACCGGCTGATCGTACTCAACCCCGCCGGCGCTTTTGAAACCCGCAACTGGCCGCTTCATCATTACCTGGCATTCGCCCGGTTATGGGCACGGCAATTTCCCGATAGCCAGTTCCTCATGATAGGCACTTCATTCATTGAACAGAAAGCGGCCTGGCTGAAACAAAAACTCGGAGAGAAACTGGTGAACATTGTAGGAAAGACTACCCCGGCCACGGCCTTTGCTACCCTGCAACAGGCAGACCTGGTATTGTCGGAGGATTCAGGCCTGATGCACATGGCATGGGTATCCGGAATACCGACCATCGCATTGTTCGGCGGAACGAGAAGCGATTGGTCGAGGCCGTTAGGCGAGCATAGCGCTTTTCTCGACGCATCGGACCTCGACTGCGGGCCCTGCATGCAGGAAGCCTGCCGATATGGGGATGTACATTGTCTCGACAGGTTCACGCCGGCCATGGTGTTCGATGAAGCGGTCATATTGTACAATAAGTTCGCCCACCGGGCTACGAGTTAAGCAGGGCTCAGGTTTCTGCTTCGAATAATTTCATGATTGCGTGTGCAGTATCGTCCATCCGGTTCACAAGCACGGGTGAATGATCTGTTTCACCGTCCTGCAGGATAGAAAGCGCTGTGGCCGTCATCTCATCGGTATTCTTCACAATATCCCAGTGGGGAACGGCCTTTTCCAATGGATAGCAGAAACTGATCACCCGCGAGCCGGCATAGAGCGCTTCGAGAAAGACCGCCCCGAATCCTTCATACGACGAAGTATGCAGCAATATTTTGGAACGCTGCATCCATTGCAGGGTCTCCTCATGTGGACGGTAACCCAGTAGTGTGATCGTTTTTCCCATGTTCAACTTTTCGATCAGTTCTTCCAGTGCTGCTCTTTCACTGCCGCCTCCGCAGATCACGGCTTTCACGTCGGGAATGACCTTCGATATTTCTTTCACGATGCGGATGAACTGGTCGTAGTGTTTGAAAGGGCTCAATGAACCTACACCGATCAGATCGATATCACGCACAGGGTTTGCGCGGGGAAATGCCGAAGGATCGATCCCTATCTGTATTACGCGCGCAGGCCGGATACCGTGGTTCTTCTCGAACTCTTTCACCAGGAAACCCGACATGGCTACCAGTTCTTTTGCAGATGGCCGGATCAGTTTAACGAGTTTATTGTTCTTCCAGGCGTCCATACCGGAGATCCAGCAATAATGCCTGAGCCGGTGCCGGCGGGCGAAATGCCGCCCTACGAGTGCGCATTCGCCACACCAGAAACTGAAGATGCCTATGATATGTTGCTGTCTGTGTATTTTTTTGAGTTTTCTCCACACACGACACCAGAGCAGCAACCGGTTGATTTTTCGGTTATACATCCCATTGAAACTGGTCACTTCCACACCATGCCAGGTGTAGGTGCCGGTATGGTGCGGGTAATTGAAGCTGAGCACGACGATATGCAGACCGGGAAAATGTTCTTTCATTTTTTTGACAAAGAGCTGTTTGGAAGGGACCCAAACCGAATCGGATTCATCCTGCGGAAAGGCGGGCGACAGGACCACGAGCGTTCTATGTCTGTTACTGGTCAAGTGAAAGGATTTTAGTGCAGGCAGCCAGGTGTTGTTGATGATGGGTGATGAAGATGATCATTTTACCGGCGGCCGCCATCTGCCGGAAATGATGCAGGAGACAGGAAGCTGATCCTTCATCCAGTTCATTGAACGGTTCATCGAGCAGAATCAGGTCTGCCTGCTTGTACAAGGCGCGGGCAATGGCGATGCGTTGTCTTTGTCCACCGCTGATATTCTTCCCGTTCTCTGAGATCACTTGCTGTACACCGTTAGGAAAGGATGCAATGAGTGGCATCAGCCCGGCCACACGCAAAGCCTCCTGTAGTTTTGCTTCATCATGGCCCTGGTCCGATAGTGTGATATTATATAGTATGGTGTCGTGGAGGAGGAAAGGTTGTTGTTTCACGTAGGCGATTTGCGGCCAGTATGCCTGCCTGTTGTTGGCGCCGGCATGTTGACAATTGAGATCGATGGTGCCGGCAACCGGTTCGAGGAAGCCGAGCAGCAAGTGAAGGATGGTGGTCTTCCCCCTGCCTGAAGGGCCGGAGATGCCCATAAGATCTCCGGGTTGCAGGGAGAACTGCAGCTTGTCGAGAACTGGGCGGTCGCCATATTGAAAGGAAACATCATTGAAGCGGATGGACCGGATGGGAGAAGAAGCTGGCACAGGTCTTGGCTGCGCATTTATTTTCCGGAGGGCGATCAATTCGTCTACCGTATACTGCCAGGCGCTGATCTGCCCGCCGGCATTGAGGATCTTCACGATCCCCGGAATGATCTTGTAAGCAGCGGCCATGAATGCGCCGATGGTGAGAATGGCGGAATGGTCGGAGTGGCTGGAATATTGATAAATGGCGATCAGTACAAAAAGCCCGAGCAGGGCAAAGATCTCGATCATGCGGTTGGGGATGCCTTGTACGATCATCATATCGCCGGCATAATGATTGAATTGTTGCTGCCATTCGATATAGCGTCTAAGAAAGTCCTTGTTCCTGTCATACACATTGCTTTCCACGAAACCAGCGATCGCTTCCTGCAGATGTTGCAATGCTTTTTCAATGCTGGCTTTGGCATAGATCCTGGCTGCGTGCAATCTTTTCTTCACGACATAAAAAACGGCGACCACCGGCGGGAGCAGGATCAGGAACAGCAGGAGGAAAAGTTGTGCATTGAAGAAAACGATAGCGAGTATGGCGAACAGGATCAGGACGGACTGGGTAATGATCTGTTGCAATCCGCCCAGCACATGCTGGCAAAAATCGACCGGTGAATGGCTGATGCTGCGGATATGCACGGCAGAATCTATATCGACGTAAGCGGAAAAATCACCCTGCAGGTACCGGTACAGGTTTTGCCCGGAGATGCGGCCGGCAACCTGTCCGATAAACCGCGACTGGGCGCGGTATACCAGGAAACCGGCCAGGTTCTTCAAACTGAACAGTATGAGGAAAAGCGTGATGGGCCAGAGGGAATGCGGATCAATCAGCCAGTGAGGGAGAAAGGTGAACCGGGTGGAGGCCGTGGGCCGCGTATACAGGTCGATGATAAAAAGGAGAAGGGCCAGGGAGAGAATATCGGCCAGGCTGATAATGATATCGGCCAGGATAAGCATACCCAGCCGGCGCTTTTCACCGGGAACGAGAATGGAGATGGTATTGCCGATCATCTGTTTCAATGGGAGCCCCTGATCATACCCGGAATACGGGAGCGGGCAGATGGAAGTTGCCTGAACATGAAATCATCGGCATTATTGTTTTTTCATTACCTTCACCGCCCGAAGCTAAAACGATTTAGTTATACTGTTTCACCATGATTGGCAATGCGACGATGCCAGGCAGGTTAAAATTGAAGACTACATGAATAATCCTTTCATTGCCGGGGTTGATATCGGCGGGTCGCACATTACCGCCGCTCTTGTTGACCTTTCAACCAGTACACTGGTTCCGGGTACCCTTTTACGCGTTTCCATCTCTCCTTCAGATAGCGCCGAAACGATCATCGATACCTGGTGTGCTACCATCCAGAAAACATTCCGGTCTCACCCTTCTTCTCAGGCAACTCAAAAAATAGGAATGGCCATGCCCGGCCCATTCGATTATGAAAAGGGGATCAGCTTCATCAGGAACCAGGGAAAATATGAATCCCTGTATGGCTTGAACATCAAAGAACTGATGGCTGCCCGGCTGAATATTACGCCTGCGGATATCCGGATGATGAACGATGCGCTCTGCTTTTTGCAGGGTGAAGTGGCAGGCGGCGCCGTGAATGGATACGATCATGCACTGGGCCTTACGCTCGGTACAGGGCTGGGCTCAGCTATTTATCGCGATGGAGTATGTATCGATGCCGATCTCTGGCACGCACCCTTCAAGAACGGCATCGCGGAAGATTATCTTTCTTCACGCTGGTTCGTAAAGCGCTATTCCGAACTGACCGGCCAAACCATCGCCAACACCAAAGCGCTCACAGAGCTGATCCCTTCCGATCCTTCCATCAAATCCATCTTCCTGGAATTTGCCGGCCATCTCGCTGAATTCCTGGCAGGGACCGTTCTCTCTTCCCATCCGGAGGTGATCGTACTTGGCGGCAATATTTCCAAAAGCTACCGGTTATTCCTGCCCGAACTGGAAAACGCGCTGCGGGAGCGGGCTGTACAGGTACCGCTGCGGATAGCCATGCTGGGGGAGAACGCACATATTATCGGTGGGGCAAGTTGCTGGCGATCATCTTTGTGAGAATAATACCGGTAACGTTTGCGTAAAAAAACAAGTCTGTTTTGGATCAGGTTACCAAATATCTGCCTACACTTGCTAAATATTAATGGCACTGATTATTCCTGTGATGTAATCAGTGCGCATTTATTATATCAACGTTAGCAAGTTTTCCAAAACAACGCACCCATGAATCTCTCAACTCAGACAATTGGAAAGATCAGTTCACCTGCAGTAGAAGTACCCAAAGCAAGCTATTTCGAGCTGCCTGAAAAAGTATTGCAATTCGGCACCGGCGTGTTATTGCGCGGGCTGCCCGATTATTTTATCGACAAGGCAAATAAGCAGGGCGTCTTCAACGGCCGCATCGTGGTAGTGAAATCCACCCGCGGTGGTGACAGCGACTCGTTCGGCAAACAGAACGGATTGTTCACGCTCTGCGTGCGCGGGATCGAGAACGGGAAAAAAGTGGAGGAGAATATTATCGTTGCTTCCATCAGCAGGATGATCGCTGCGAGACACGAATGGAATGAAGTGCTGAAATGCGCCGCCAATCCCGATATGCAACTGGTATTGTCGAATACTACTGAAGTAGGGATCGAACTGGTAAAAGAATCGATCCTTGCCACACCGCCCGGTTCATTCCCCGGTAAGCTGCTGGCTTTCCTGTATGAGCGGTTCAAAGTGTTCAACGGCGACCCTTCCAGGGGCATGGTGATCATCCCCACCGAGCTGATCCCCGATAACGGCACCAAACTGAAACAGATCCTTTTCGAATTATCCAAATACAACAAGCTGGAGCCGGCTTTCATCGACTGGCTGCAACAATATAACCATTTCTGCAATTCACTGGTAGACAGGATCGTGCCGGGGAAGCTGCCGGCTGCCGAGCAGGAGGAAATGCAAAAGATCGCCGGTTATGAAGATGATCTGATGATCAAATCGGAAGTCTACCGGTTATGGGCAATCGAATCCGACAGTGAACATGTGAAGAATGTCCTTTCCTTCAGGCAAGTAGACAGTGGCGTAGTGATCGCCCCTGATATCAATGTTTTCCGGGAACTGAAATTGCGTTTGCTGAATGGCTCGCACACATTCAGTTGCGGACTGGCTTACCTGGCCGGATTCAACACCGTGAAAGAGGCGATGGGCGATCCGTTCTTTTTCAATTTTATCAGCAGCCTGATGCTGCATGGGATCGCGCCGGCCATCACCGGCAACAATCTTTCCGATGACATGGCCAAGGATTTTGCCCATAAAGTGCTCGATCGTTACCGCAACCCCCATATCGAACATCAATGGCTGAGCATCACCATGCAATACGCTTCCAAAATGAAGATGCGCAACGTACCGGTGCTGCTGAAATATTATGAGCGCAATAACACGGTGCCCGATCAAATGGCCCTGGGCTTTGCGGCACACCTGCTCTTCATGCGGTCTGCCAAAGCCGACGATGGCTATTATTATGGCAACAGCAACGGCAGGAAATACCTGGTGAATGACGACAGCGCCGCCTATTATTCATCCAAATGGGAAAGGCACGAAGTACCGGAGCTGGTGAAAAAGATATTGGGTGATGCGAACTTTTGGGGAGCTGATCTGTCGGGCCTTCCGGGGTTTGCTGACGCAGTGACCACCTGGTTGCAGGCATTGATGAAAGATGGCGCCGCACATGTTATACGGCACGCGCAGGAAGACCGCATCATTGCTTGAGATATGCCAACATACCCCACCATATTCCAATTGGCCTCCTGATGCCAAAAAAGTATACTATTTTGTCAAATAAACAGAAAGCTGTTGTAGAGAAAGGCGCTAATATTGAAATGTAGCGATGTCTGATGTCGGAGGTCAGAAGTACCCGTTATTCTGCATCTCAAACAATTTTGCACTTCTGACCTCCGACCTCCGATATCCGACCTCAATGTATTTAGTATGAAAAATTTTTTGGACGAACATTTTCTCCTCCATTCGAAAACGGCCCAGCGGCTGTACCATGAGTTTACGAAAGATATGCCGATCATCGATTATCATGGCCATCTCCCGCCGCAACAGATCGCCGAAGACAAGCAATTTGAGAATCTTACCCAGGTATGGTTGTATGGTGATCACTACAAGTGGCGTGCCATGCGCACCAACGGTATCGATGAAAGTTATTGCACCGGCAACAAAAGCGACTGGGAAAAATTCGAGCAATGGGCTGCCACTGTTCCCTATACACTCCGTAATCCACTCTATCACTGGACGCACCTGGAATTGCAGCGGTATTTCGATGTGCCGGATATCCTGGACCCGGCTTCTGGCAGAAAGATCTATGACCATTGTACGGCGAAATTGCTGACACCGGACTATACCGTCCGTAACCTGCTCCGCAAGATGAATGTACGTATGGTATGTACTACCGATGATCCTGTCGATTCGCTGGAATACCACCAGCAGATGAAAGCTGATCAGTTCGAAATACCTATTCTGCCTGCATTCCGGCCCGATGCCGCCATGAATGTCGATAACCCCGAAACTTTCAATAAATACCTCGGCCGTCTTGAGAAAGCAGCCGATGTTTCCATCGATTCCTTCGGGGATTACCTGGGCGCATTGAAAGGTCGTCATGATTTCTTTGCAGCCCAGGGTTGCAGCGTTTCCGATCACGGCCTGGAAGAGATCTATGCAGAAGATTATACGGAAGCAGAACTGATAAAAATATTTACAGCTATTCGCTCCGGCAAAACGCTGGACGATACCGAAAGGAGAAAATTCAAATCGGGTATGCTGGTGATCTTTGCAGAGTGGGACTGGGAGCGGGGCTGGGTACAGCAATACCACCTGGGCGCCCTTCGCAATAACAACAGTCGCATGATGAAATTGCTGGGGCCCGATACCGGATGGGATTCCATCGGCGATTTCGCACAGGCCGGCACGTTGGCGAAATTCCTCAACAGGCTCGACCGGGAAGACAAGCTCACAAAAACTATTCTTTATAATCTTAACCCGGCCTACAACGATGTAATGGCCACCATGATCGGGAATTTCAATGATGGCTCGATGGCCGGAAAGATACAGTGGGGCTCAGGCTGGTGGTTCATGGACCAGAAGGATGGTATGACCGATCAGTTGAATACCCTTTCGAATATGGGACTGCTCAGCCGTTTCGTGGGCATGCTCACCGATTCCAGGAGCTTCCTGTCGTTCCCCCGTCATGAATATTTCCGTCGTATATTGTGCAACCTGCTCGGACAGGAGATCGAACAGGGAGAACTGCCGAATGATATTGCCTGGATCGGCAAAGTGGTGCAGGATATCTGCTTCCACAATGCGAAGAATTATTTCAACTGGCAGTATCTCGAACAACCCGGTAAGGCATCACAAAAAATTTCTTAACTACAGCTTCAGTATTATCTGGCTATGGCATCAAAATTTGACCTCCATGGAAAAACGGCCCTGGTAACAGGTTGCAATAAAGGGATCGGGAAAGGTATGGCATTGGGACTGGCAGAAGCAGGGGCCGATATCATAGGAGTATCGGGATCTCTGGAATTGAGCGGCAGCGCCATCGAACAGGAAGTAAAAGCATTGGGCCGTCAATTCAAAGCTTACCAGGCCGACCTGTCGAACAGGGAAAGCCTCTTCACATTTATTGCAAAAGCCGGGTCGGAAAATCCAGTCATCGATATCCTTATCAATAATGCAGGCACCATCATGCGCAAGCCTGCAGCCGAACACCCCGATGATTATTGGGATAAAGTGCTTTCCATCAATCTCGATGCGCCTTTTATCCTGGCGAGGGAATTCGGGAAAGACATGATACAGCGCGGATCGGGCAAGATCATTTTCACCTGCTCCCTGCTCACCTTCCAGGGTGGTATCAACGTGCCCGGTTATGCAGCGAGCAAAGGCGCCCTCGGCAGCCTGGTAAAAGCGCTGGCCAATGAATGGGCATCGAAAGGCGTGAACGTGAATGGTATTGCACCCGGATATATTGCCACCGATAATACCGAAGCGCTTCGCAACGATCCTGCACGAAGCAAATCCATTCTCGACAGGATACCTGCCGGCAAATGGGGAGAGCCCGAAGATTTTAAAGGGCCCGTGGTATTCCTTGCCTCCGATGCTGCGAGTTATATACACGGAACGATCCTCACGGTAGACGGAGGATGGATGGGAAGATGATTTTTTACAATCATAAAAATGAAATGAAAGAATATGGAGATCAGGTTCCAGAATAGTCCGAATGAAACGAAGAGTATGAACACGCATACACTTCGTGAAAATTTTTTAGTGCAGGGATTGATGCAGGACAACGGCCTGCAACTGGTATATTCCCATTACGACCGTGTGATCATCGGCGGCGTGAAGCCGGTGACCAAAACCATCGAGCTGGCCAACCATCCCGAGCTGAGAGCTGAATATTTCCTGGAGCGCCGCGAGATCGGCATCATCAACGTTGGTGGCAGCGGCACTGTAGAAGCCGATGGCGTGAAGTACGCCCTCGATAAGCTGGATTGTGTATACCTGGGCAAAGGCACAAAAAATGTTTCCTTTTCCAGTGCCGATAAAAATAACCCGGCCGTATACTTCCTCCTGTCGGCCCCTGCCCATCAAACTTATGAGAACAGGAAGCTGACAAAGGAAGAAGCCTCACCGGTGGAACTGGGCGATCAGAGCACCGCCAACAGGCGTACCATTTATAAATATATACATGCAGATGGCATTAAAAGCTGCCAGGTGGTGATGGGCTTGACGGTACTCAGCAATGGCAGTGTATGGAACACGATGCCTGCGCATACGCATACCCGTAGGATGGAAGCTTATTTTTATTTCGATGTGCCGGAACAGCACCGCGTATTCCATTTTATGGGAGAGCCTGCCGAGACCAGGCATTTGCTCACGGCCAACCATGAAGCGATCCTTTCCCCGCCCTGGTCGATCCATTCAGGTTGCGGAACATCCAATTACTCCTTTATTTGGGGTATGGCAGGAGAGAATTATACTTTCACCGATATGGACGCAGTAGCTATTGCGGACCTGCGCTGAGCAGTATAGATCATAAAAAAGAGCGTTTAACGAAGCATGAACCATAAAAAAATATTTTGTTTTGGCGAGCTGTTGTTACGGCTGTCCCCTTCTCTCAACAGGGAATGGGTCCGTAATGCTTATATGCCCGTCTATATCGGTGGGGCCGAGCTGAATGTGGCCACGGCCCTGACGAGATGGAAACTGCCCGCCATGTACTGCACGGCATTGCCCGATAACTATCTTTCGAAAGAGATCTGCGAAGAATTGCAAACAAAACAGATCGATGCATCGGCAGTGAATTTTTCCGGCAGCAGGGTAGGGACCTATTACCTTCCACAAGGCGCCGATCTCAAGAATGCCGGTGTGATCTACGATAGGGCATATTCATCCTTCGCTTCCCTCCAGCCGGGCATGCTCGACTGGGACCATCTTCTCAAAGGAGTAAGCTGGTTCCATTTCAGTGCTATCAGTCCGGCATTGGGCGAGAATACAGTGGCTGTTTGCCGCGAAGCCGCCGCGGCAGCGGCGGCAAAGGGGATCACCATCTCCATCGACCTTAACTATCGCGCCAAACTCTGGCAATATGGAAAGAAGCCTGCCGAAGTGATGCCGCGATTACTCGAATATTGCGATGTAGTGATGGGCAATATCTGGGCAGCCAATACCCTGCTCGGTATCCCCGTTGATCCGGAGATACATCTCACCGGACGACGCGCAGATTTCCTCCAACACGCCCAGGCAACTTCACTCGCCATACAGCAACAATTCCCCAAGGTAAAAGTAGTGGCCAATACATTCCGCTTCGATCATGGTGATGAAGGCATACTTTATTATGCATCCCTGTTCAGGGGCGGACAACTGTACCATTCCGCCGAACTGGTGGCCAATAGGATCGTCGACAAAGTAGGAAGCGGGGATTGTTTCATGGCCGGACTGATCTACGGCCTCTATAATCATTACGATGCACAGCAGGTCATCGATCTGGCCGCCACAGCAGCTTTCGGCAAACTGATGGAAAAAGGGGATGCCACGAACCAGGATATTGAAACCATAAAATCAATTGTACACACCCATGAATAAGCAAGCTATCGTAGAACTGATCATACAACAGGGTGTACTGCCGCTGTATTTTCATGCTGATCCCGACAAGTCTGTCCGGATATTGAAAGCCCTGTATGAAGCAGGGATCAGGGCTGTGGAATATACCAACCGCGGAGAAGCAGCACCGGAGAATTTCAGGCAGTTGTTGAAAACGCGCGATAAAGAACTGCCCGAAATGCAACTGGGCATTGGTACGATCAAGAATAAGAAGGAAGCGAAGAACTATATCAAGTTGGGAGCCGACTTCATCGTATGCCCCGGCATCATAGAAGAAGTGGCTGAAACCGTTCATAAGGAAGACATGCTCTGGGTGCCCGGCTGCATGAGCCCAACTGAGATCATCCGGGCAGAAGAAGCCGGAGCGAAACTGGTGAAACTGTTTCCCGGAAGTTTATTGGGCCCTTCCTTCGTAAGCGCGATCAAAGAATTATTCCCCGGCCTCTTATTCATGCCTACCGGTGGCGTAGAAACGGAAAGAGAAAACCTGTCGGCCTGGTTCAAAGCAGGCGTCAGCGCCGTAGGAATGGGCAGCAAGCTCATCACCAAAACTATCATGGAGAAAGGAGCTTATGATGAGCTGGTAAGCAAAACCAAAGAGGCATTGGCCTTGGTGAAAGAAGTAAGAGGATAAGAATTTATATATTCATTCGATTCATGCATTAAACCCAAAACCATGCAGCAGGCCATAGGAAAATACAGGTGGACGATTTGCGCGCTTGTTTTTTTTGCTACAACGATCAATTATCTCGACAGGCAGGTGATCAGCCTGGTGAAAGAAGACCTCGACCGTGAATTCGGCTGGACAAAAACCGACTATGCCAATATCACAGTAGCTTTTCAGTTGGCTTATGCCCTGGCCATGTTCGGGGTAGGCCGCCTGATCGACAAGCTGGGCACGAAAATCGGTTATGCCTTATCGTTGATCATGTGGAGCATAGCAGCGATCGGCCATGCATTGATCAAAACAACCACCGGCTTTTTTGTGGCAAGAGCTGCGCTCGGCGTAACCGAATCGGGCAACTTTCCGGCAGCCATCAAAACCACTGCTGAATGGTTCCCCAAAAAAGAGAGGGCATTGGCTACAGGTATATTCAATTCAGGTTCCAATATCGGGGCGATCATTGCGCCACTCACCGTGCCATTCATTGCCGATGCCACCAACTGGCGTATGGCATTCGTGATCACAGGGGCTATCGGTCTGATATGGCTGATCTTCTGGTTCTGGCTGTATGAAGTGCCTAAAAAACAAAAAAGATTAAGCAAGGCTGAATACGATTATATACATAGCGATGTCGATGAAGCGAAGGACCAGCAGGCAGACCAGGGGAAAAAAGTTTCCTGGGGCAAACTGCTCGCCTTCAATCAAACCTGGGCTTTTGCGCTGGGTAAATTCCTTACGGATGGTATCTGGTGGTTCTATCTCTTCTGGCTGCCCGATTTCCTGAAAGAACAATATGGTCTTTCGAAAACACAGATCGCTGTGCCGGTAGCCCTGGTCTATACGATCGCCGCCTTCGGAAGTATTTTTGGGGGATGGCTGCCGATGAACCTGATCAAACGTCAATGGCCTGTATTCCGTGCGAGGAAAACTTCCATGCTCATTTATGCGGCTTGTGCCCTTCCGGTCGTTTGCGCGCAGTTACTGGGCGGATACAGCATGTGGTATGCGATCCTGATCATTGGCTTTGCCGCAGCGGCCCATCAGGCCTGGAGCGCAAATATCTTCACCACTGTTTCCGATATGTTCCCCAAATTTACCGTTGGGTCCGTGACCGGCATCGGCGGGATGGCCGGTGGCCTGGGCGGTATCCTCGTTTCGAAAAGCGCCGGTTACCTGTTCGATCATTACAAGAACCTGGGTCATATCCAAACAGGTTACCTCATCATGTTCATTATTTGCGGCCTCGCCTATCTCACGGCCTGGCTGGTCATGCACTTCCTGGTACCGAGAATGAAGCGGGTGGAAGTTTAGTGGCGTATACGGCTCAACGTTACCTGCGATACACCGAGGTAGGAAGCGATATGCCCGAGCGGTACCCTCAACACCAGTTGCGGGTTCGTTTCGAGCAGGTTCCTGTATCTTTCTGTGGCCGGAAGACATTGCTGCGATACGAAACAGGTTTCGGTCTTCACCAGCTCCAGCTCCGCGAGCTTGCGGCCCCAGTTGGCAATGGCAATATTGGTAGTGAACAATTGTTGTAACGCCTCCTGGCTGATGGAATAAAGGACCGAATCTTCCAGTAACTCGATGGTCTCATATCCCGGCTTCCCCGATACATAACTGTTATACGACATCACCACATCTCCTTCTGTGCCGAACCAGAACGTGATCTCTTTATCATCCCTGTTGGAAAACGCACGGGCAATACCCTGCTCGATAAAATAGAGCTGGTGGCCAAGCCTGCCTTCTTTGAAAAGCTGATGTCCTTTCTTATACTCCACTCTTTCCAGGAGGGAGAGGATGGCCTGCAAGGAATCTTCCGGAAGTGGATAGATCCTGCTGATGGCTTGAATGACGGTTTCCAATGGTTGACTGCTTAGAAATTTCCTGTAAGATACAATTACGGCCTCATGCTTTTACCAGGTGTTTATCGAAGCCGAGCGCAACGAGCCGGGTGTACGCGTCCCAAACATCATCCGGTATTTCCTGGAAGATCTGGAATCCCTTATCGGGGTACAGCTTGATGCGCTGCAGGTCGCCCACCATGATATTGATCACTTTTTCGGGTGAGATCTCACCGGAAGGATATTCGCTGAATGAAAGCTGTGGTGAAGTAACGATCAGGTCTTTTTCAGGCCAGTGTTTCTTAAATGTAGCGTAGCTCCTGCGTTCCATATAGGGTTTCTGTACAACGATAAAGGTTTGGGGATCGAGTTGATGTCTTTGCAGCAATTGCCGGGAGAACAAAATATTCTCTCCGGTATTGGTGGATCTGTTCTCGATGAAGATCGCTTCCTGTGGTACTCCTTTATCGCGGGCGATGGCAGCGAACTGATCGGCTTCTGTTTCCTGCCAGATATGTTTGGTAAGATTACCGAGCCCGCCGGAAAAAAGTATAATGGGCGCCCATCCCTGCAGGTAAAGCGCTGCGCCTCTTTCAGCGACGCGAAGATCATGGCTGCCCAGAACGAGGATACAATCTGCTTTTCGAATGGTATGACCGAGCAGGTGATAGTTCCACAGTTTTTCGGCCAGCTCTTGTACTTCCGGAGTGATCATAAGGTGCACGAAATTTTACACAATTTAAGGAACCCTGTTTGCCCTTATGTTAACAATGTCCGAGTAGCCAATAAAAAAAGAGGAATAGAATAATCGTACCAAAGCAACCGCCTCCCAGTTTCCAGGCGCCATAACCTGCTATTAAAGTTCTGAGCCAATTTTGCATATTATACGATTTTAATAACCATAAGTTAGAAAAATCGTGCCAATCAGGCAAAACTTAGTGTTGCATTTCATCTGCGCTAGGGCCGTAGCTGCCAGGGATCGGGATATCGAGCAGCCGAAGGAAAACGCCGAGTTGAGCGCGGTGGTGGATGATCTGGCTAATGCTGGTACGGATGATATCGGCCTTTGGCGATACAAGATAGATCTCTTTTCCATTGCGTAAAGTCCAGTTGGGAAGGAGATCATCATCGGTAGCTCCTTCGAGGCTGGTGCGGCCTTCCGTGTAAGAGCGTTCGAAGTAGTTGAGAAGTTCGGTGGTGTTATTGACCGGTTCGGGGTCATAGGGATTGTCGGCGAAATCGAGCCCGTCGGTGGAGAGGGCCATGGAGACCCAGGAGGGCAGCTCGGCGATATGAGTAGCAAGTTGGCGTACCGACATACTTTTGGGATGGGGTTTCCAATCGTATTTGTCGTTTGGCACAATGGATAACATCTTGCGGGTGGTCTGCGCCTCATGATTGAGGTCTTTAAGGAGAACTTGCACTTGTGTCATGGTATATTGTTTTAATACCTCAAAGAAAATACCGGTCAGTGACAGCCCTATGTCAGCATGCTTGAAAAAAATGGGAATGCTTACATTCGTTGCATGAAAGCAGCCAGTATTCACGAGATCAAACAGGAACTGACCGGGCTGCCGGCGAAGGAATTGGTGGAGATATGTTTGAGGCTGGCAAGGTCTAAAAAGGAGAACAAAGAATTGCTCAGTTATCTATTGTTCGAGGCCGGGCAGGAGGCGGGTTTTGTGGAGACTGTGAAGAATGAGATCAATGAGCAGTTTCTTGAGCTGAATACCGATAACTGGTATTTTACGAAAAAAGGACTGCGAAAGATCCTGCGGCAGATCAGTAAGCACAGTCGCCATATCGGCACCAAGGAAGCCTCGATAGAACTATTGCTTCATTTTTTATCGCAGTTGAAGGAATCGGGCATCCCTTTCTACCATAATAAGGTATTGCAGAATATCTTTGATCTGCAGGTGAAAAAGATCATGAGCCTGCTGGAATCGGTGCATGAGGATATACAGTTCGATTACAGGAAGCAGTTGGAGCGGCTGCTTTGAAGCAAGACACCTCGTTTTTGGCCCTCTTCATTTTAATTCCACCGAATTCGGTGGAATTAAAATACGGACAGTTACGGATCACCTCAATTTCCTGATCTCCCTGTTTCCAAGCAGGGATCTCATTTGTGAAATAGCTATCTCATTCAGTTTGTTCAATCTTTCAGTCTGGGACAATTCCTGCCTGAGAAAAACGGCGTTTATACTTTCAAGGTTTGTTAGCACCACCAGTTGTTCCAATGTTGCTTCATCCCGCATATTGCCCGTCTTACCGGGATTTTCCATACGCCATTGGGCTGCCGTTTTCCCGAAAAGAGCCATGTTGAGCAAGTCAGCTTCACTGGCAAAAATGATCCCGCTCATTTCTTTACTCACCTGGGGAGGAATAAGCGTATCACGGATCGCATCATTGTGGATTTGGAAATTTATTTTTGCTAAAGTTCTTTGAAGATCCCAATCTAATTGGTACGATTTGCTTTCTTCGTCTTTGAGCCGCTGAAATTCCCGGATCAGGTACAGTTTGAATTCCGGGCTCAGCCAACTCCCGAATTCGAAGGCTATATCTTTGTGCGCATAGGTGCCACTGCCATAACGACCTGATTTGGCCATGATCCCAATTGCATTGGTCCGTTCTACCCACTTTTTTACTGACAAAATGAACCTGTTCAGCCCTGCCTCCAGTTTAATTCCACCGAATTCGGTGGAATTAAAATCCGGGTTATTGATCTGCTCCCAAATCCCGATAAACTCCAGCGTATTTTTATTTCTCAACCATTTTTCGATCAGGACCAGCCCATTTTCCAGGTTTCTCACCATATCCGTCAGGGAAATATAATCCTGACCATTTGTTTCAATAACAGAGATAGGTCTTTCCTGTACAATGATCGTTTTATTTTTGCTCATCGGCTAACCATTCAGTTTAGTATCAAAACTACCAACCCTTACTGGCTGCCGGATGTGGTTTTACACATTTATTGGGGGTTTTTCACCACCCGATCCCATAGTCTTCCCCATGATTGCTGCTTCCACCCCAGAAGCTACCATGTTTCCAGTCGAACCAGATGGCATTGATCGGGCCACTGGTCCGGTCGTCGAAGCTCAGCGTATATCCCATCTGCTGCAGGGCTGTCCTCACATTCTGCGGAGTGCTGTTATGCAATAACAATTGTCCGGGCCTTGGCCGGCGGTCCGAGACTTTGGTCCCTCCCAGTGATAGCCATAACTGGTTCGTATTGATATTGGCCGCTTCAACAGCCTGCTGTACCGTCATCCCGAATTCAACGATATTCAGAAAACATTGCAGCAGGTTCTGGTCCTGCGTATCTCCGCCCTGTACCGCAAAAGACAGGAATGGCTTTCCGTCTTTCAAAGCCAGGGTAGGGGTGAGCGTTACCCTGGGCCTTTTGCCCGGTTCCACCACATTGAATGGATTGAGGGTGGGATCTGTCACGAAACTTTGCATTCGCTGGCTCATCCCCACTCCTGTACGGCCTGCGATGCAGGCCGGTATCCAACCGCCGCTGGGTGTTATGGACACTACCCATCCCGATTCATCGGCTGCTTCCACGGAAGTGGTGCCGCGATGGAGCCTGTCGAGATACAGGGAATCCGGCGTTGCGATCATGGCCCGCGCATCATGCGCAGGCAGGAACCCTGGATTCCGCCGGTTGGTGGTATCGATCGTCAATCCCCTCTGCTTCAGCAGCTCCGTATAAGGATTTGTTTTGCCTTCGAAAGGATATGGGTCGCCGGGGCCGGCCTTGTCATCGTTCCTGTCGGCCCCGATCAGGCTGGCACGCTGCCTTGCATACTCTTTGCTCAGCAATCCTCTGATCGGTCCCTGGGGTGGAAAATACGGATCGCCATAATAAAAATCACGATCGGCAAATGACAGGTTCATGGCCTGGTACAACGTATGGATATAAGCCGTGGAGTTATATCCCATTTTTTTCAGGTCGAAATTTTCCAGGATGTTGAGGCATTGCAGCATGGCCGGGCCCTGTGTCCACTGCTGCAATTTATATACATCGATACCTTTATAATTGGTGTGCAATGGTTCCTCCTCCTTTACTTTCCAGTTGGCCAGGTCGTTCATGGTGATCAGCCCGCCCTGTTCCTGGCAACCCCGCACGAATTCTTTGGCGATGTCTCCTTTATAAAACCGGTCGTAGGCCGCATAGATAGCCTGTTTCCTTGTCTTCTTTGTTTTCAGTGCCTGCTGTTCTGCTTCCACCATTTTGGTAAGTGTCTCCAGCAGGTCTTTCTGCACGAATATCTCGCCGGCCTCCGGCGCTTCCCTTTTCTGACCTGCATGTGGCAGCAGCACTGCTTTCGAATAAGGCCATTCCTTGATACGGCCTTTGGCCCTTTCAATACTGTTGGCGGTCTGTGCTTCGATGGGATAACCGGATGCAAGCTGCATGGCTGGTTTCAGCACTTGTTGAAGGCTCATGGTGCCATATTCTGCAAGCATATAACAAAGGCCTCCAGGCGTTCCCGGGGTTACGGCCGCGAGCGGCCCATATTCCGGGGGGAAATTCATTCCCTTGCTTTTGAAAAATTCTGCAGTGGCCCCAGTTGGCGCCATCCCCAGTGCATTGATGGCGATCACTTTCCCTGTCTTCGGGTTATAGATCAGGGCCTGTGTTTCCCCACCCCAGCTCAATACATCCCACATGGTGCAGGTAGCTGCCAGCATGGCGCAGGCCGCATCTACTGCATTGCCGCCCTGCTGAAAGATGATGCTGCCGGCAGTGGCGGCCAGCGGTTTACCCGTGATGGCCATCCAATGTTTGCCGTGGAGAGGCGGTTTCTGGGTTTGTTGCGACATGCTGAAAAAGGATAGACCAACGCAGAGGAGGAGTAGGAGCAGGCGTTTCATACATAAACAGTTTGGGATATTAAAGATAAGGATTGTATGAATGAATTTAGTAACTTCTCGCTCGATATCCCCGCCTGGTCATTATCTATTATTATCAACCCCATGTCTCTCAAAAGATTTTTTGCTCCCTGGTGCTGCTGCCTGCTGGTAAGCCGGTTGTTCGCGCAAAGCGATCCTGCAGCGGATGGGATGGCTGCCTGGCATGAACTGAAACGTCAACCAATAACCGAAAATTCATTTCATGCAGTCTGCGATCTCATGCAACAGATCGGCAAGACCGATCTCACCACCAGTTTCAGGATCATGCAGGAGTACACACCCATGGTCAAAGCAACACAGAAACGGGAGTGGGTGCATATCCTGTTGATGGGATGGGCAAAGGCCAAAGAATCATTGGGTTTCTTTCCGGAGGCCGACAGCCTGTACCGGGAAGCCCGTCTGAATGCCGCTGGCACAGGCAGGATGGAACGGGAAGCACTGGCCAATACAGTGCTTATGTACGGCGAATGGGATAAGAAAGATTCATTACAGAAATACATCACCATCGGTGAGCGGGAATGCCTGGCAGATGACGATAAGGAAAATCTTTCCTTTATCTATACTTTCAAAGCCTTATCCGATCTGGGCGATACTGCTGCCATGGGCCGATACCTTCAAAAAGCGATCGCGCTCGCCAATGATCTCCCCGATAAGAATGCGCTGTTCACGGCACGCTATAATTATGCCAATATCGTGTTGCAGTACAGTCCACCCAGACAGGCTGCCGAATTCGAATCTCTGCTCGAACTGGCGAAAGACCCATCCCTCAACCATTATCCCCGCAAACTCTACGAACGAACGGCTTTCACCTTCCGGAACGCAGGCCCCAGCATCATTTATCAACTCATGCAGATCAACCTTGTGCTCACCGATTATGAGAATGCCTGGAAGTTCGCCGAGCTTTTTTACAATGCCACCATCAAACCCAATCCTGATGGGGTACAAGCCCCCTATTTCAATGCGGAGATGGCTGTCGTGAAGTTTTATCAGGGTGATTATGCCGCTGCAGAGAACTATCTGTCTGAAAGCAAAAAAAGATTCAGGATGCCGGAAGAAAATATTCCTTATGCCACCTATTTTGTGGCAAAAGGATTATTGGCTGAACACAAAGGAGATTACGTACTCGCAGCCGCCCAGTTCGGAAAGGTCAGCACAGAGCATTATTCTATCGGCACTCATCTGCTGCCTCCTGAACTTCACTATGCGCATGTTCTCGTGCTCACTAAAAAATGGAAAGAGGCCGGGAAAATATTCGATCAGTTCCGACCTTCCATCGAAGCCAGGAAATACACGGCCACCGGGCTGTATTATCACCGTTATTACGCTGCATTCCTGCAGGCAAAAGGCGATTATCCCGCTTATGCACGATCACTGAATACCTATTATACCATCAGGGATTCTCTCGCCAGCCTCAATCAATACCGCGCCGTACAGGTGATCATGGCCAATGTGCGGATGAAAGAAAAGGACCAGCGGATATTGCTGCTCAATGAAGAAAATGAAAACAGACGGAAACAGATCCGGCAGGAAAGGATCTTTTACATCTTGCTCGTAAGCCTTGCAGGCCTGATCATCCTGCTGTTGGTCCTGTACCTTCGTTACCGGCAAATACGCAGCCGCCAGCGGGAGGCCCTGCAGCAAAGCAAACTGGAGCAGCTCGAAAAACAAAAGCATATCGAACTGATGCAAAGCGTGATCGAGGCAGAGGAGAATGAAAGACGAAAGATCGCCGACCAACTGCATGATGAAGTGAATGCCATGCTGGCCCTGGCCACGCTTAATATCTCATCGGCACTGGAGAAGGGAACGGCAGGCGCAGAGGCCGATGCACAATTGCAGAAGGCCCAGGAAGTGCTATCATCCGTTTCCACCACCATCCGGGAATTGAGCCACCGGCTTACACCGCTTTTGATCGAGAAATACGGTTTCCGCAAAGCGATCGAGGACCTGGCGCAAACCATCAATATTTCAGGAAAACTAAAACTGGAAACGGTGATCACCGGTTTCGAGGATACCCGGAAATACCCGGCCGGTTTCCTCAACGATCTCTACCGCATCTCGCAGGAACTGTTGCACAATGTGCTCAAACATGCTCATGCCACCCATGCGTTGCTGGAACTGGTGGAGCATGAAAAGCAGGTGTCGCTGATGGTGGAAGACAACGGTATCGGCATCGCTGAAGACCAGGCAGAGAAGGGCAAAGGGCTGAACAATATCAAGTCGAGGGTTGCCTATGTCAATGGACGGATCGAGATCTCTCATAAAAAAGACAATGGCACATTGATCGTGATAGAAATACCAGTATGAGCATAAATGCCGAACATCCGGAACAACGCCCATTGCGGCTGATCATTGCCGATGACCATCCCATGCTGGTAGATGGGCTGAAACGTGTATTGGAAGAAATGGATGGCATCGAAGTGCTGGACCCAGTGAGCAATGGCTGGCAACTGATCGACCGGTTGTGGAGATCGCCCGCAGATATCGTGCTCCTCGATCTGCACATGCCGCAACTGGATGGTATTGCCACCCTGAAAAGATTAAGGAAAGATTTTCCCAGGGTGAAGGTCATCGTGTTTACCAATTATGGCCAGATGAAACTCGTGAAAGAGATCAAATTGCTGGGCGCCCAGGGCTATCTGTTGAAGAACAGTACATCGGTCGTATTGAAAGAAGCAGTGGCGGCGATTGCGGCCGGTGGCACCTGGTTCCATGATGAGACCCCCGCAAAGCCGGTACCGGAACATTTTATCGATGATTTCATGCAGAAATACCAGCTCACCAAAAGGGAGACCGAGATCATCCGCATGATTTCGAAGGGGTTTACCAGCAGGGAGATCGCCGAGAACCTGCTCATCAGCGAATTCACCATCAACGCACATCGCCGTAATATTTGCCGTAAGCTCCAGATCTATACCCCGGTAGGGCTGCTCAACTTCGCCAAAGAGCACGGGCTTGCCTAAGATCGATATCTCATCCCATCGAAATAGTTAGAACTAAGTATTTGATCCCGCTTTGGGGTCATGGAAATTTGTTCCTGTTAAACAATCATCCTTCCATCGATTATCCTCATTTTATGTTCGTCACATTACAAGGCGCCAATGGCAAATACCTGTTCGATCCTCACGATGGTGGCTCCAGGTTGGGACAGGGCGGCATGGGCGTTGTGTTCAAAGGCAATACAGAGAGCAACGGCAAACAGGTAGCTATTAAAGTGCTGTACAAAGAGATCACTTCCAATATGAGCGCAATCGAACGCGAGCGCCAATCGGCCGGCATCAGGATCGATAACAGGAACCTTATCAAGATGATCGATTTCGTTGAGCAGAACGGCATTTTTCATATCGTAAGCGAATTGGTGGAAGGCCGGACCCTTCACGGGATTTTGCAGGAGCTGAACCAGGAGAAAAAGAAACTCGACAAAGAAGCGGCATTCCGGATCATCAACCAGGTGATGGATGGTTTGATAGCACTGCACAACAACCAGCCCCCGGTGATCCATCGTGATATCGATCCTTCCAATATCATGTTATGCAGCGATGGCACTGTCAAGATCATGGACTTCGGTATTGCGAAGATCTCCGATGGCAAAAGGAAATCGCTGACAGGCATGGGCACTGTGATCGGAAAGCCCCATTATTCACCGCCCGAACAGATCAGGGGCGAAAGCAATCGCATCAACCAGACCACAGATATCTATGCGCTCGGTATTACTTTATACGAAATGCTGACAGGCGATCCACCTTTCAATGCTACCAATGAATATGATGTAATGAAGATGCAGATAGAGAACCCACTCCCGTATAACCCGGCAATACCCCTGCCTGTTTTCAAAGTGATACAGAAAGCAACAGAAAAGAAACAGGAGAGAAGATATGCATCTGTAAGCGAATTCAGGGAGGCATTGAACGCTGCCATTAAACAGGGAGAAGCGAATCCCTCACCTGTTCAGCCACGTCCTCAACCATTGATTAAAGTATTGTTGGTTATCATAGCTATGATGTCGGTACTCGTCATCCTCACCCTGATCAGGAATAACAGGTTGTCCAGGGAGAATGTCGCACTGACCCGGGAGAACAAAGAGCTGAACGCAGCCATCAATCCCATTACCATTACCGATCTCCAGATTGGCAATACCGATTCGTATAACAGGATCATTTCAGGATTCGATAATCCTCTGTATGCATCCAATATTCGCTATCTGAAGCCCAGGATCTTCTTTACTATCAATAGACCGGGCTATTCCAACCTCGACCTGCTCCTTACATTGAAATATTATTCGGAGACCAATGAGCTGAGGAAGAATGATGGGTTGAAAGGAGTATCGGACCTCTATAATAATTATACGATGATCTTACCTCTTTCGATCGCCTGGAATGAAAATCGCAGGGACCTCTTAGGCTTCGGCAACGCCACTGTGAGTATTTACAGGCCGGGCTCTCAGCGCATAGAGGTCTGGCTGGGTGATAAATTGATTTTCACCAAAAGGTTCACCGTGGAGAATGGATGAGCCGTACAGCAGGCACCGGGAATTATCCACCAATAAATCAAGCAATACGCATTCGGTATGTCACAATTTTCAGTAAGCATAAAAAGCAATATCGGTGGGCGACAGGAAAACCAGGACTGTTATGCCATGAAGGAAACGGCTGCCGGCCTGCTGGTGGTGGTCTGTGATGGGATGGGCGGCATGGCGGGCGGAAGGGTTGCCGCTGAAATGGCCTGTAGAATGGTGACCGAGAAATTCGCCACGCTGGATGGCAACCTGCCTGAAGGTATCGCAAGCGCTATCAGAACGGCCAACCATGCCATTTATACCACGGGCCAGTCGAACCATGGCCTGCAGAACATGGGCACCACCCTTGCTGCCCTGTTGCTGGAAAAGAAGAAAGCCAGCTTCTTTCATGCAGGCGACAGCCGTATCTACCAGTTGCGCAATGGCCAGATCGAAAAACGTACCGCCGATCATTCCCGTGTAGGCGAGATGGTTAGGCGTGGTATATTGAGCGATGAACAGGCGCGACTTTCGGAGAATTCCAACATCATCTCGAAAGCATTGGGAATAGAGCCGGAGATCGATGTGGAAGTGACCCTGAATGTTGCCTGGCAAAAAGGTGACCGCTTTGTTGTTTGCACCGATGGGATATGGGGGGCCATGTCGGAGGAACGGCTGGTACAGGCCTGGAGCGAGGACCGGCAGCCGGATACTATCGTGAAAGACCTCATTGAACAGATCGATGCAGCGCAATTCGCCATCGGTGGAGGGCATGATAATATGACCCTTGCGATCGTAGAAGTGGGAACAGGTAAAGGCCCTGGCAGGAAGGTAAGCGTCCCGGTATTGTTGAATGTTCTGCTGGGAGCGGCCCTGGCAGCCAGCCTCATCTATATTGCCGCACGCCCTGGCAAGATCAACAACAACCGAAAGCCTGCAGGGAAAGATTCCATTCAGTCAACACAACCTGCGGTGCCGGTAAAAGACAGCGGACTGCATCCGCCCATCGATCCCAACCCTGTGATGAAGAACTATTCGGTCAGTCCGCCCCAGATGAACAGGATCCGTGAAATGCTGAAAAAATTACAGGCGCAGGCAAAAGCAGACAGCACCGGTAAACTCAAGCACAATGTGGATGAACTCAGCAAACTGATCAATTCAATCAAATGATTAAAAAATCAAGCTATGATCACTATCACCATTGGCAGGGATGAGAACAATCGCATCATCATCGAAGACCCTGCCCAGATCGTCAGCAACTACCATGCTGAGCTGAAAATAAAGGAGGATGGTTCCATGTTCCTGTATGATAAAAGCTCCAACGGAACTTTCGTCAATGGGACGAGGATACCGAAGAACCAGGACTTCCCCGTGTTCCGCGGCAATGCGATCTCCTTTGCCAATAAGGTCATACTTAACTGGGCGCTCGTACCGGATGTTCCTGCTTCGGCAGATACTATCCGGATCATGACGATCGGGAAAAAGCCCGACAATGATATCCAGTTGAGCGCAACGGAGAGGACCAGCCGCTATCATGCCTTACTGCGAATAACAAAAGATTACAACTATTATATCTATGATACCAGTGTGAACGGCACTTTCGTCAATAACCTGCGCGTTCCGGAGCGCACTTATCAGAAAATAAAGTATGGCGACACGGTAAGGTTCGGTGATACGGACAAGCTCAACTGGGCATTGGTGCCCAGGGGAAAAACGAAATTCAGCATCAGGAAAAGTCCATTGATCAGGATCGCGGCTATCGTATTGCCGGTGCTGGCCATTGGGGCCATTGCGCTCTCCCTATGGATGAGATCAGGGAACCTGTATGAGAAATACGAAAACTCCGTTTGCATGGTAGTGAACCAGTTCGTATATACCATCGATTTCGGGGAGCTTGGAAAATTCGAACTTTCCTATGGCTTCGATCCCCGCACTAACAGGAATAACCTGCTTTGGTATGAAGCAGGAGTAAAGCCCGTCCTGATCACAGGCACCGGATTTTTTATTTCAAAAGATGGAAAGCTGATCACCAACCGGCACGTGGCCAGGCCCTGGTCCGTGGTGGAAAAGGATGATGCCGATATCTACAATGGTTTGGTGGCAACGGCCAGGAATGTCGTCAACTACCGCGTGGGCCTGCTGGTGGCAGCCGATTCTGCGGCTACCACCCCGGAAGTAAAAGCAGAATGCAGGCGGTTGATCACAGCGTGGACAACAGCGAAGCCAACCTATGGAGGCCGTTCTATCAGCGTAGCCATTGCATTGAATAATGTGTTCATCAGCAGCGAAAAAGACCTGATCGATTGCGAAGTGCTCCGGGTTTCTGACGATGATAAGGTCGACATAGCCCTGCTGCAAACCAACAACAAGATACTGCCCTCCACTGTCAGGAACCTGGTGGATGTTGACAAGGCTTTGCCGGATGATGAGCTCAAGCCTGGAAAGAAGATCTTCATCCTGGGCTTCCCCATGGGCTTTTCACTGGCGAAGACCTCCCAGGGTATCAAGGCCAATTTCCAGAATGGCCAGGTGAGCCGTGTCTCCGATGGGTTTTCATTTGGACATAATATCGAAGAAGTAGGCGGCGCCAGCGGATCGCCGGTATTCGATGAAGATGGTCACCTGGCAGGTGTTCATTATGCAGGCATCGGAAATACGGCCGGGTTCAAATTTGCAGTAGCTGCCAGCCAGGTAAAAAAATTAATGAGCGGATGGTGATTGGCAAAGAAAGATCAGATCATTAACACTTCAAATGAACATACTATGAGTAAAACAAGATACGGAGGCGCATCCTTCCAGGATGAGCAACCCGGTAATCAGTCTCCTACCGGTAAGGGAACAGTAATACTGACCGAAAACGAGAAAGCAGGCAATCAATCGTTGCAGAACCCGCTGATCGGGTTCCTGGTATCATTCTCGAAAAGCATTACAGGCGAAAGCTGGGAATTGCGTGAAGGCAATCTCTATGTGTTGGGCAAGGCAGGTGATTCGGATATCATACTGGCGGAAAAATCCGTGAGCGATCATCATGCCAACCTGCAGATCAGGCGCAGCAATGATGATGAAAAAAGATTGTTGATCGTGATCACCGATACCAATTCAACCAATGGTACGGTGGTGAATGGAAAAGATATAGGTATCAATGGGCATATAAGTCTGCAGCACCTCGACAAGATCACGACCGGCGGTTATGAACTGGTGCTTATCCTGATCGACAGGGAGAGCCTGAAGCTATCGCCCAATGAAAAATTCCAGTCCACCGGCGCAACAACCCCAGCTTCAGCCGGATTCGATTATTCATCGCAGTCGTTGTATAATAAAGCCACGCATGCAGGGTGAAGAAGTTGGCCACCAATAGCGCAAAAAATAAAAAGAGACCGATCATAAGCATGGTTGGTCTCTTTTTATTGGATGCAAAGTTATTTATTGGTCCAGCACAGCCAGTGTAACCCTGATGATATCTTTGATCGCACCTGGATCAGGTCTGGTACGGCCGATAGTCCTCAATCCCAGGTAACTGTTGTACAGGTGCCTGGACAATGCTTTGGCGGAAAATCTTTTCGTGATCTCGCCTGCGGCCTGCCCGGCTTTCACCCATTCATAGAACCGGTGCTCCGATTCTTCCATGCTATCGCTGGCAAGATCTGCCACTTCCTTATCTATGCATGTCATCTCCATACCGGCGTTCACCATCAGGCATCCTGCCCTTTTCTTATCGGCCAGGATCATCTTCATGAGCACATCGAAGGTAAGGGTGATCTTCTTCCTGGGGGAATCTGTTTTCTTCAATAGCTCTTCCAGGTTCGAATTTTGTTCACAACGGTAATGATTAAGCGCTTTAAGGTATAGCCCGTGCTTGTCGGTGAAGGTATCGTAAATGCTCGAACGGCTAAGGCCGGTGGCTTTTACGAGATCGTCCATCGAAGTGCCGTTATATCCTTTTTCACTGAAGACCGCCTGTGCTTTCTCCAGTACGGCTACCTCATCGAATTGTTTAACTTTTGGCATGCTGGAACATTTGGAATGCTTGTTCCAAAGTTACCGCAAATTTACAAGGTGGCCATGCCTCCGTCCGCGATCAGTTCTGCGCCAAGCACAAAGCTGGAATCATCGGAAGCGAAGAATGTGGCTATCCTGGCGATCTCTTCGGGGTCCCCGAAGCGGCCAAGCGGTACTTTGCTTTGAATGGAAGACCTCAACCCGTCCAGGTCTTCGGCAGCAACGCCGGTCTTGCTGAGAATGGGCGTGGTCACAGGGCCGGGGCTGATCGCGTTCACACGGATCTTCCTGTTGAGCAATTCAGCGGAAAGGGTACGGGCGAAAGTGATCAGCGCAGCCTTGGTGGCCGAATAGACCGAAGAACCAGCCATGCCGATATGGGCATTGATGGATGTGTTGAGGATGATGGAGCCGCCATCATTGATAAGCGGAAGCAAATGCTGGATAGTGAAATAGGCTCCTTTTACATTGATATCGAATTGCTCGTCGAAATGTGCTTCGCTCACTGCTTCGAAGGGAGCGAATTTCCCGATCCCGGCATTGACGAAGAGGATATCGAGGCGGGGAAACAAAGCCTGCACCTGGCCTGGCAACTGGCGGATATCATTCAGGTCGGAGGTATTCGAGAGCAGGGTATAGGCGTTGGGGCCGAGCACCTTGCCCGCTTCTGCCAGTGCTTCCTGGTTCCTACCGGTGATGATCACTTTTGCTCCCTGTGCAATGAATTCTTTGGCAGTGGCGAATCCTATCCCGCTGTTGCCTCCTGTTATAAGGGCTGTTTTGTCCTGTAGCCTTTTCATGATATATTATTTTTGATATTTTAATATTGGAATGATCATTCCGAAACAAAGGTATATATTTTGGAACGATCATTCCAAATAAAATTTGTGTTAAGAGTTTTTTATCTCCAGGTTAGCCTGCAGGGAGCTGCTTCACTCGCACCTGTTGCCTTCAACGGAACGGAAGATGGAAAAGCGAAGAACAGGAGAGTGGGGATCGTTCAAAAATAATTCGCCGAAATAAACGTTCTTATCAGGTAAATCCCGGATTGCCTGCACTTCCGGGATTTTTTTGATGTTGTTACACCCAAAATACTGAATCGATGAAATCCGCTTTCTCCCGTAAATTCATAGAATACCTATATAGTAATTTCACAGGTAATTTCCTGGGCTTCGTGATTGGTATGGCTTCTACCAGGCTGGTCTCCCATTTTTTCACCACCAGGAGCATCAAGAACTTATGGGGACTAACAGCACGTAAAACAGTGGTCGACCGGCAAACCTTCAATGCACTGGAATGGATGATCTCCATCGTGATCGGTTTTATCGTGTTCGAGATCATTTCCAAATGGGTGAAGAAAAAAGTGGATGAAATGTTACCGAAATACAAACTCACCCAATGGATGGCGGAACCGGTAGAAAAAGAAACTGAAAAATAACGGGGCATTATTAGGATAAAGTACAACTTCTTAATATTTTGGTAATGCACAAATCGTTTCTTAGCATCCATTTTATAAAAATCAGTTACTTGAAAAAACATTTTCCCGCATCGATGATGGTCCTGCTGCTGCTTTCTTTCGCCAACGTTCAGGGGCAGGACAAAGACAGTACTCACCCAAGACCTGCCCGCAATGCCAGGCCGGACAGATGGCCCGGTATTCATGCCAACCTGGTCCGCGGGCCCTATTTACAGGTCGCTACGAACAACAGCATCATTGTCCGCTGGCGTACCAATACCCTCACCAGGAGCGTTGTGAATTATGGCGCCGGTGAGAATGACCTGTCGATGGAAGCAGAAGACCCTGCACTCACTTATGAGCACAAGGTGAAACTAACAGGATTGGAGCCGCGTACAAGATATTATTATGCCATCGGCGGTGGCCCTGGCGATACGCTCCAGAAAGGAAGCAGTAATTATTTCGTGACCATGCCGGCGCCGGGCACAGAAGGGGCCTACAGGATCGGTGTATTCGGCGACTGCGGGAATAACTCCATCAACCAGCGAAGTGTGCGCGACAAAGTACAGCAATATATTGCCGATAAGCCCATGGACGCCTGGATACTATTGGGCGATAATGCGTACAATTACGGCACCGACCCGGAATTCCAGGAAAATTTTTTCAACGTCTACAAAGATGATCTGCTCAGGAAATACCCACTGTTCCCCTGCCCGGGCAATCATGATTACAATGATATTTACCAGTACAATACTACTGCGCAGGCCACTCACGATATTGCCTATTACCAGAACTTTTCAATGCCCACCCAGGGTGAGGCCGGCGGTGTTCCCTCCGGCACACAGGCTTTTTATTCCTTCGATATCGGCAATATCCATTTCCTTTCACTCGATTCTTACGGGAAGGAAGACAACGCCACGCGCCTCTACGATACTGCCGGCGCACAGGTACAGTGGATCAAGAAAGACCTCGAAGCATTCCATAATACCCGGAGAGGTTGGGTGATCGCTTACTGGCATCATCCTCCTTATACCATGGGCTCTCACAATTCGGATAAGGAAAGTGAACTGGTGAAGATCAGGGAAAATTTTATCAGGATACTTGAACGTTATGGGGTAGACCTGATCCTCTGCGGACATAGCCACCTGTATGAACGTTCCAGGCTGATGAGTGGTCATTATGGAATGGAGGCCAGTTTCAATGCTGCCAGCCATAACCTCAGCTCTTCTTCTGCCTTATATGATGGCAGCGAGAATTCCTGCCCCTATCTGAAAGATACGCTCACCAACCAGGGAACCGTGTATGTCGTGACAGGATCGGCAGGCGCCATGGGCCATAAACAGACCACCTACCCGCACGACGCCATGTATTATTCCTACAATGAGAAGGGAGGGGCTTCCATCATCGAAGTGAACGAGAACAAACTGGAGCTGAAATGGATCTGCTCCGACGGGGAGATCAGGGACCACTTCGTGATGATGAAGGACGTGAATAAAACAAGGACCATCATGGCGAAAAAAGGAAAGCCCGTAACCCTCACTGCTTCTTTCGTTGGTAACTACAATTGGAGCGGGTCGAAAGAGACCACCCGCAGCATCACTGTAAAACCAAAGGGGAAGAAAACAGTTTATGAGGTAACAGATCCCTATACCTGCCTGAAAGACCGCTTCGAGATCATGTTGATCAGGTGAGGCATTTCAATGGCCGTGAAAAAAAATGAGTAACTTCCGGTCAATACCTCATTTATGGCCTACAACGAAAAATTAGCCGACCGGGTAAGGGAGATCATTGCAGGCTCCACCAACAAGATAGAAGAAAAGAAAATATTCGGAGGCCTTTGCTTTATGGTGAAGGATAAGATGTGTGTGGGTATAAAATCCGACAGGATCATGGTGCGGATATCTCCGGAAGCATTCGAGCAGGCACTGGAGGCGCCGGGATTTGAACCGATGGTGCATAATGGAAAGACCATGGCAGGCTTCGGCTTTGTACAGGAAGGAGTGCTGTCGACCAAAAAGCAATTGCAGCATTGGGTAAACCTGGCGCTTGAGTTTAATAAAGATGCCAAACCTTCTGCAAAAAAGGCCCGGAAGAAATAATGCCCTGCACGATCAGGGATTATTCTTCATGATGATCAGGTTGGCGAGCAAGCCCGTCCAGCCCGTTTGATGTGAAGCTCCCAGTCCTTTCCCATCTTCTCCATGAAAATATTCGAAGAACAACAGGTGATCTTTGAAATAAGGATCGCGTTGCAGCTTTTCATATTTTCCAAATACGGGCCTCCTGCCATCATCCCCTCTCTGCATGATCTTCACCAGGCGGTCCGCCAGTTCCGTTCCGATCTGTTTCAGGGTGTAATAATGTCCTGAGCCGGTTGGATGCTCCACTTTGAAATCGTCCCCATAATAGAAATGATATTTGCGAAGGCTCTCGATGATCAGGAAATTGGCGGGCATCCAGACAGGCCCCCGCCAGTTTGAATTACCTCCGTACATAGCGCTATCGCTTTCCCCCGGTATATACTGCACATCCAGCTCGGTGCTGTTGAACCGGATGGTGTAGGGATGTTCACCGTATTTTTTGGAGAGTGAACGTACTCCATACTCGCTGAGGAATTCTGTTTCATCGAGCATGCGGCTCAACAATCTTTTCATTCGATGACCCCTCAGCAGACTTAGCAGGTGTACGTCTTCCTTACCTTCTTCGAACCAGCGGGAAACCAGCATGGCCAGATCGGGCCGGTGCCTGAGGAACCACGACATACGCTCTGCAAAGACCGGATTGTTGTCGAGCGTTTCCTTCGTGATCACCTCCACGGCAAAGAGCGGGATCAATCCTACCAGGCTTTTCACTTTGAGCTTCACGATGCCTTTTTGCGGAATACGCACCTGGTCATAGAAAAATTCATCCTCTTCATCCCAAAGGCCGGTATTGTCTTTCCCCATGCTGGCCATAGCGCCTGCGATATACAGGAAATGCTCGAAGAATTTCGTGGCCATACCTGTATAGGATTTGTTGTGAGTGGCCAGTTCCAGTGAAATGTGCAGCATATTCAGTGCATACATGGCCATCCAACTGGTAGCATCTGCCTGTTCAACAGTGATGCCTTCGGGTAGTGGGGCGCTTCTATCGAACACACTGATATTATCGAGGCCCAGGAAACCGCCCTGGAAGATATTACTGCCTGAAGCATCTTTCCGGTTCACCCACCAAGTGAAATTGATCAGCAATTTATGGAACAGCGATTCCAGGAAATCATAATCTTTCACGCCTTTGGCCTTTGCATCGAGCCGGTACAGGCGATAGACCGCACCGGCATGGATAGGTGGATTGGCATCACCCAATGACCATTCATAGGCCGGCAGCATACCGGAAGGATGCATGAACCATTCCTCCGTGAGCAACTGCAACTGGTATTTGGCGAAATCAGGGTCTACCATACCGATCACCACGCAATGAAAACCCAGGTCCCAGGCCGCATACCAGGGAAACTCCCATTTGTCGGGCACCGACAGGATATGCTCATTGTTCAGGTGTTTCCACTCCGCATTCCGTCCCTGTAACCTTTGTGGCGGCGGGGGTGGCATATCAGGGTCGCCATCGAGCCATTGCTGTACTTTGTAGGAGTAGAATTGTTTGTTCCAGAGCATGCCTGCAATGGCCTGGCGATGGATCAGTTTTTCGTCGTCGTTGCGGATCGATTGTTGCAGCTCTGCATAATATTGATCAGCCTCCTGTGCCCTTTGCCGGAAGGTGAGATCGAAATCGGCAAATGCATTGTTCAGATCACTTTTGCAGAGGCGGAGCCTGATCATAGTGGATTCTCCGGGCGGTACCGTCAACTGGAAATGGATGGCCGCTTTGGTGCCTTTGTTGGCGGGGTTCACAGTATCCTTTGCATGAATGATATGGTCGGCAATGCCGTCTTTCGGATATTTGTTCCCGTTACTATATCCATAGAGATGCCCTGTATTGGTCTCGTTCTCACAAAAAAGAACGCCGGCATTTCCTTCGAAGTAAAGCCGGTTGACGGCAAGATCTTTATGATCGATCATGATACAGTTGCTCCCGGCCAGGTACATATCGGGCTTATAATCATGCCGGCCCCAGCTCCAGGTATTGCGGAACCAGGCAGTGGGCAACAGGTGAAGGCTGGCATCTTCCTGGCTTCGGTTATGGATGGTGATCTTGATCAGGATATCATCGGCGCCGGCTTTGGCATATTCGGTGAATACATCGAAATACTGATCGTGATCGAAAATGCCGGTGTCGAGCAATTCAAACTCGGGGTCCTGGCGGCTTCTGCGGGCATTCTCCTCCACCAGCCATTCATAAGGGTATTCGAGCTGCGGATATTTGTACAGCATCTTCATATACGAATGCGTGGGTGTGGCATCGAGATAGTAATATATTTCCTTCACATCTTCCCCGTGATTGCCCTGTTGGTTGGTAAGACCGAACAGTCTTTCTTTGATGATAGGGTCTCTTTTATTCCATAAGGCGATGGCAAAGCAAAGCAATTGCTTTTCGTCGCAGATGCCGGCAATACCTTCTTCGCCCCATCGCCAGGCCAGGCTGCGGGCCATATCGTGCGTAGTATAATTCCAGGCATCGCCATTGGCGCTATAATCTTCCCGTACCGTGCCCCATTGCCTGTCCGATACATACGACCCCCATCTTTTCCAGGCGGCGTCCTGTAAACGAAGTTGTTCAGCATTCATAATTTTCTGAGTAGGATTCACTAATTTACAATAGAATCTGCTTCCAAAGGATATTCGAGTACATGTAATGTCGCAATTGCCCCTCATTTTGTCGCTTTCCACATAGTTAAAACCTGGTTCCGGATAGTAGTTTTGAAAAAGCGATCAGAAAGCAACCGTTGAACTGTTTGAATTCGTACATTAGGTTTCTTCCGGACGAAAAGGCGTTTGCAGTTTTGGTCCGATGCTGTAATACCAATCAACTACAATTATTAATCTGAAAATTCAGAATCATGGCAAGTGTAAGCACCTATCTCAATTTTCCTCGTAGCACAGAGGAAGCTTTCAATTTTTACAAATCGGTTTTTGGTGGAGACTTCACAGGAGGTATACACCGTTTTAGCGGTATCCCGCCTATGGATGGTGCTCCCCCGCTTTCTCCTGCCGATAAGGACCTGGTCATGCATATCGAGTTGCCGATAACGGGCAGCCATGTGTTGATGGGGACCGATGCGCCTGAATCGATGGGATTCAAAGTAACTATGGGTAATAACACGCATATCAATCTTAGACCTGATACGCGGAAAGAAACAGAAAGATTATTCAAAGCTCTATCTGCCGGAGGAGAGGTGACGATGGAACTCCAGGACATGTTTTGGGGCGATTATTTCGGAAGCTTTAAAGACAAGTTCGGCGTGAACTGGATGGTCAACTGCCAGGAAAAAGCCAAATAAATGACCAGGTGGGCCTCCTCTCATTCTATTTTGGTATGAAAGGAGGCCCGCTTTCCTCATTATCCTCATTGTTTGAATTTTGTAAGTAACTGTTTGAATAGCGCAAAGCATAGGTCGCCCCGTATCGTTAATTTTACCGTCAAATAATCTACAATATGATACAGGCAAAAGGATATGCTGCGCAAAGCCCTACCACCGATCTGGCTCCCTGGAATTTTGACAGAAGGGAAGTAGGTCCTCACGATGTACAATTCGATATTTTATTCTGTGGGGTTTGTCATTCAGACCTTCACCAGATCAGGAACGACTGGTTCCCTGGTATTTTCCCCATGGTGCCCGGCCATGAGATCGTAGGCAGGGTCGTGAAAGTTGGTAATCATGTAAAAAAGTTCAAAGCCGGCGATCTGGCCGCCACTGGCTGCCTGGTGGATAGCTGCCGTACCTGTGAAAACTGCCGGGAAGGACTTGAACAATATTGCCTCAACGGGCATTCACTCACTTATAATAGCACGGAGCAGGACGGAAAAACTCCCACTTATGGCGGTTATTCGAATACGATAGTCGTGCATGAAGATTTCGTGTTGCATATCAGCGACAAGCTCGACCTCGCCGCTGTTGCTCCACTGCTGTGCGCCGGCATCACTACATACTCTCCGCTCAGGCACTGGAAAGTAGGCAAGGGACACAAACTGGCTGTGCTTGGATTGGGTGGCCTCGGCCACATGGCTGTCAAGTTCGGGGTGGCATTCGGCGCCGAAGTAACTGTGCTGAGCACTTCTCCCAAAAAAGAAGCCGATGCCAAAAAACTGGGTGCACATCATTTCGTGCTTACCTCCAGCCCGGAGCAGGTAGCGGCCGCAAAAGGCATATTCGATTTCATACTGGACACTGTCAGCGCAGAGCATGATTTCGCACTGTATCTCTCTTTGCTGAAAACGAATGGAACGCATATCTGCGTTGGCGTACCCTCGAAACCCAGTGAAATACCGCCCTTCAGTATCATCGTAGGCCGGAAAAGTGTGGCAGGCTCATCGATAGGAGGGCTCCCTGAAACACAGGAAATGCTCGACTTCTGCGCAGCAAACAATATCGTTTCGGACATAGAACTGATCGACATCAAAGACATTCACAAAGCATACGACCGTATGTTGAAAGGAGATGTCCGCTACCGCTTCGTGATCGATATGGCCAGCCTGCAGTGATCTAAAATTTATAGCTGTATCCCAGTCTTACTACCTGCGTTTCATTGTAGTCTTTGCTGGTGTACCTGAAGCCATTGCCCTGGATCTCTTTCTGCACCACCATGGTGTTCAGCAGGTCCGTGGCGTTGAGGAACAACTCACCACGGCCTTTCTGGACCGCTTTCTTTACACCGAGGTCGAGTGAAAAGCGGGTACCCACTTTGCCCTGTGGTATCAGGTCCGGGGCCAGGTAGATGGCTGTAAGCTGCAGGTCTGTTTTTTTCGGCAGGTGGAACAATGCATTCAATTTGCCATTGCCCGACCAGAGTTCTTCTTTGTCGGCACTATAGGAGCGCTCGACAGGATATTTGTTCTCCACCGTAAAGGCATTGATCTGGTTGCGATAGACATTGGCGTTCACATTGAAGGAAAGCCAGGGAGCAGGATCATGGGAGAATACGACTTCGACTCCTGTATTGTAGCTGCGGCCGGCATTCTGGAAGATAGCATAGATCAGTTTGCCGCCCGGCTCTGTACTGGCGATCCTTGTAATGGTGCCATCGGCGATCCGGTGGTAGGCAGCCGAGTAAAATGATCCCCCCGGCCAGGTATTCTTATAGCCCAGCTCGATGCTGTTGGTAAACTGCGGGCGCAGCGCAGGATTGCCTACCTTGATGATCTCGGCATCATCGTATTTCGGGAAAACGCGGATGTCCACTTCGTTGGGCCTGTCTACCCTGCGTGAATAAAAAACGGTTATCTTATTCCTGTCATCTATTTTGTACCCGAGCCGCATATTGGGGAATGGCTGCGTATAGCTGTACCCGTCACTTTTATAGGTAGGATGATGGGGGTTCACATTATATTTGAGATCTACATATTCCATCCTCAGTCCGATCTCAGCCTCGAACCGCTGGTTCTCGAAAATATAATTTCCATAAAGTGCAGGGATGGATTCCCTGTAAGTGGCCTCACCTCCTGCAGTGGTATCGAGGGGAGAATTGACTCCCGGAATGAAAAGCATATCGGTGGGGATCTCCCTGTACCGGTATTTGAACCCGGTCTCGATCCTGCCGTATTTCAATGGACGAACATAATCTACATTGAGATCTGCCACATGCTCATCGGAGATGAGTTTGAAAGCGTCTTTGCCGGTGAATGCCGGCATGATGTTATCGAAGAAATATTTCTCATCTTCCCGGTGAAATGTATAATTGAAACCGGCATTCAACAGGTGGCCGGGCTGTTTGAATTTGCGGTGATAGGCTGCTGTGGCCATCACCGTCGTTTTCAGCTCATCTTCCAGGAACTGCCAAAGCCTTTGTCTTTGTGAAAGGTCTTTATTGAAGAATGGCTCATCGCCGCGGTCGATTATTTTTTCAGTACCGAACAATCCGGAGATGGTCAGCGAGTTCTGTTTGTCCATGTACCAGTCGACCCCGGCCTGCGACGTGAAGAAATTCGTATTCCTGTTACGTTTGGTTTGCTGGTTGATAACGGTGCCGTCATCATAAGTACGGACCACAAATTCATTTTTGTTCAGCGTCTGGGTGTACAGGTTATCGGCCTGCAAAAAAACGTTGACCTTATTCTTCCTGTAATTGAGAGAGAGGGAAGGGTTCACTTTCGGGGTCATGGTGTACTGCGGCCTGATGGTGGGCAGATTTTCTTTCCGTACCCATAAAGCACCCAGGCCGGTAGACAAGCCCACCTTGCCATTCAGCCCTTCCTGTTTGTTTTTCTTCAGGATGATGTTGATGATGCCGGCATTGCCATTGGCATCGTATTTCGAAGATGGATTATTGATGATCTCGATCCTTTCAACGGCAGAGGCTGCGATATTATCGAGGCCCGACTGGCTGCCGAACCCTGTGAGGGCCGTTTGCTTGCCGTCGATCAGTACTGTTACCTTATCGCTCCCCCTTAACTGCACTTTCCCTTCCTGCACCGTTACTCCGGGCAGGTTCTGCATCGTTTGCAGCACCGAGCCACCGCTCTGGCTGATATTGTTCGCTACCACATAGGATTTTTTATCCATCTGTGAGCTGATATTTTCCCTTTTCCCTTTTACAGTGATCTCCGTGAGGGTTTCCGCCGCTGCATTCAGCTCTACAGCGGGCAGGTCTAAAAATTCCGAGAGCACCCCCACGAACAATGGCTGCATTTTCGTGGCATAACCGATATAAGACAATTCCAGCAAATAATCGCCGGGCTTCACGTTCTGCAGGGAGAACCTGCCTTCTTCATTCGTGACCGTACCTGTGATGAAGGAACTGTCCTTTGCATTCTTTAAAACAACATTAACATAAGACAAAAGCGCTTTGCCCGATCTATCCTTCGCCGTACCTGATACAGTAACCGATCTTACCTGCGCCAATGAAACGGAAATAGAAAAGATCAGTAAGGATGAAATGAAAAAAAGTTCTCTCCACATGCTCTCTTTATTTTAGGACTTGATAATGCAACAAACCTCCTGGATGAATTTGAAGAATTTCTGAAGGTAATATAAAAAGAACATTAATCCCGGGCATCATTGTCCCGGGATTAAACAAAAAATGTATATGTGGTCCGGTTATTTTTTGATCACCAATACCTGAAAGCTGCCTGGCACTGCAACCGGCTTTTTACCGGGAACAGCCGAAGCTTCATAGTCTGCCGTTGGTAAATAAATAGTATGCGTATTTTCATCTACAGCAATAGTCCTTGCCCCTTTCTTCGTTGTTAAATTGCTTTCGAATTGATAACTGTTGGCAGATCTTTCTTTGATGATGCTCATTGTCCCTTCCCCGTTCGAAGTGAAGATCGTTTTAAGTTCATTATCGAATGCAACGCCATCACAGCCATCGCCGATCCTGATCTTATCGATCAGCTTTCCATTTTCAGCATCGACAACGACCAGCAATTTATCACAACCGGCGAACAGGCGTTTCGTGGCCTTATCATAGGCAAGCCCTGTAGGCCCTTCTCCCGGAGCAAGCGGAAAACGTTTTTCTACGGTATTGGTTTTGAGGTTGACGACTACGATCTCGTTTTTATCTTCGATATTTACATAGAACAATCCATTGCCATTACTGACAGCCGCTTCAGGCTTACCGCCTACCGGGATCGTATTGACCACTTTTTCCGTTTCAGGATCGATGATGCTCAGGTCGCTGCTGCGTCCATTGCAGGTAATGATCTTTTTGGAATACGTATCATACGAAATGGCGTCGGGGTTTTGGCCGGTGGTGATCTGCGACCGGATATTGCCGGTTGAAAGGTCGAACACGGTAACATTGTTGAGCCTTCCGTTACTGGTAAAACCTTTGCCCAGTTCCGGCACGAACGCAATACCATGCACCCCGGTGGTATTGGGAATAACGCCCAGGGAATCTCCTGTCTGCTTGTCGAGGATGTTCACCTGTGTTCCGTGCGATACATATAATTTGTTGCCATGAACGGCCAGGTAATCCCACCCTCCCGGGCTTGCAATGTGAAATGTCTTATCGATCCTGTATCCGCCTGTTTGGGCCGGAGCATCGGCCATGAACAAGGTGGCGGCGAACAACGACAGGCATGTTGTAATGATTGGTTTCATGTTTTATTGTTTGAATGTTTGAATGTTCCGATTGGAAGTATTCGAATGGTGTTTTACGTACAGCAGTCTCAACATCGAGGGCAATACGATCAGCAGTAATGGTAATGCCGCCACAAAACCGCCGATGACTGCTATGGCCAGCGGCTGGTGCAACTGGGCCCCTGCACCGATGCCCAAAGCCAGCGGCATCAATGCGATGATGGCGCCGAGAGCAGTCATCAATTTCGGTCGTAACCTGGTTGAAATGGAATAGATGATCGCTTCATCCGTGCTTTTGTCATGTAAGGATTCTTTGAACTGAAGGAAAGTGAAAATGGCGTTCTCGCCGATAATGCCGACGATCATGATCAACCCCGTATAGCTGCCTACATTGAGCGGTGTATTGGTAATATAAAGGGCGATATAGCTCCCTGAGATCCCCAGTACTGCTATCACGAGGATCAGAATGGCGATCCTGAAATCCCTGAACAGGAATAGGATCACCCCGAATACGAGCAGGCTGGCCGTGATCAGGATCATCAGGAGCTCTTTGAATGATTGCTGTTGTGCCGCATAAGCGCCACCGTAAGAAATATGGTATCCTGAAGGCAGGCTCACTTTGGAGGCCACCTGTTGCTGGATATCTTTCATGACCGTGCCCAGGTCGCTGTTCTCCAATCTTGCCGTGATGATCCCCATGCTTTGCAAATTTTCCCGCTGGATCTCCGCATCCCCTTCATTGACCTGAACTTTTGCCAGGTAACTGATAGGGCTAAGCCGGCCATTCGGCAGGAACACCTGCAGGTTATTGATCTCCGTTACACTCATTTTGGGGCTGCCTGCATAGACCATTCTCACTGTCGACACCTGTTCTTTTTCCAGGATGCCGCCAACGATATTCCCTTCCAAAGCATTCCTGACCTGCAACTGAAGGTTGGCAGGCGTGATGCCGAATTGTGCGAGCCTCCCATAATCCGGGACAATGCTCACTGAAGGCCCTGCCACTACGATGCCATTGAACACATCTGCCGTACCATGTACATTGGAAATCACTTCAGCGATCTGCTTCGATAGTTCATGCAGTTTTTGCTGATCATCCCCGAACACTTTTATTTCAACCGGCTGCACGGAAGTCATCAGATCGCCCAGCATATCCCCGATCACCTGACCGAAATCGACGCGCAGTGCGGGCTGTGATGATTCGATCTTCTGCCGGATCTCACTGGTCACCTCTTCTGTCGATCGCTTCCTGTTCTTCTTCAGTTGGATCAGGTAATCGCCGGTATTGGGTTCGGTAATGAAGAAGCCCATTTGTGTACCGGTCCTTCTTGAATAGGCTGCTACTTCCGGGACCGACAATATCTGTTTTTCTACCTCCCGGAGCATCCTGTCTGTTTCTTCCAGCGATGTTCCAGGCGGAGAAGCATAATCGAGTACGATGCTGCCTTCGTCCATATCGGGCAGGAAACCCGTTTGCAGCTTCGGCAGAATGAAAAAGATCAGGAAGCAGAGGGCTGCTATCATCACGATACTGATGGCAGGGCGTCGTATAAAAAAGGAGACCCATTTTTGCTGTCTTACTTCATGTGGCCTGATGCTCTTCTTTATTGTATGTGGCTTGCTACCGGAGAGCAACAGGTAAATGACCGGTAGCCCGATCCAGGTAACGAGGAAAGAACAGGCCAGGGTAATGATCATCGTATCCGTCATCACCTTGAAATAAGCCCCGGCCACGCCGCTCATCAAAACGAATGGAAAAAATATCACGATAGTGCTGATGGAAGATCCCACCATCGCAGGGAACAAATAGTGGATGGCTTTCTGTAACAGGGTAAGAGTCGTTTCATCAGGATGTTCTTCATGTGTGCGGTGGATCTGTTCCACTACTACGATGGCGTCGTCGATGATCAGGCCGATGGCTGCTGCGATGGCGCCGAGGGTCATGATATTGAAGGTATAGCCGATGGCGTACAAAACGATCAGTGTAAGGCAAAGCGTGACGGGGATGGTGATCAGGATAGTAGTGCTGGCTTTCAGTGAGCGCAGGAAGATGATCGCAACGATGATCGCAAGCCCTAAACCTATCCACAGGCTGTCCGTTACGCTTCTAACGGAATCATTGACGAAATCGGCCTGTATATAATATGGTTGGATCGTTACCCCTTTCGGCAGTACTTTTTTCAGGGCTTCGACTTTCTTCTCCATGGCGGCCGACAGATCGACCAGGTTGGCATTGGGCTGTTTGATGACTGCGATGAGGATACCGTCCTTTCCATTTGCATTGATCTTGGTATATTCAACAGCTTCCTTTACGGCCACTGTGGCGATATCCTGTACGCGGATGATCCTCTTGCCATCATTGACGACCACGATATTCCTGAGATCATCAGGGGTATGAACAGTTGCATCTGTTACCGTGAGGTATAGATATTTATAATCGGACAGATAGCCGTTCGACCTGATGAAATTCGTTTGTCCCAGTGCTGTGCTCACCACATCGGGGGTTATCGACAGGGAGCTCATTTTGCGCATATCCATCTGCAACCAGTACTCTTTGGTCTTCCCGCCGATCACTCTTATCTCCGAAACGCCGTTTACCTGCGATAGATAGGGTTTGATCGTATAATTGGCCAGCAGCTTCAATTCGATAGGCGTCTTGGTATGGCTCTCGAGCGTATAACCCATTACCGGCAGGATGGAAGGGTTCATTTTCTCGACGGTCACCTGCACTTCCGGCGGTAAAAGGTTACGGACCTGGCCGATCTTCGATTCGATCCGTTGCTGGCTCAGATCGATATTGGCATTCCAGTTCATGAAAGCCGATATTTCGCAGGTGCCTTTACTCGTTGTGCTCCGGATCATTTGCAGGTCGGGCACCTGTTTGATGGCGTTCTCGAGTGGCTTGGTAACGGTGACCATCATTTTATCCACGGGTTGCAATCCGGCATCTGCGATCACTTTGATCTTTGGAAAAGTAATTTCCGGGAACAGGGAAGTTTGCATTTTGCTGTAGGCAAACATGCCTCCACCGATCACCAGCACCAGTAATACCGTGAGGGGGCTTTTATATGTTACGAAGAAGTTTTTCACGTCATTGAGTTATTGTTGTGGCCTCATTATTTTGACCCTGGCTGTATCCTCCAGCCCATAATTACCGGAAGTGAGGATCATATCGCGGTGGGTCAGCACCGGTGATATGATCTCGACCCTGTCTGCCGTCTCGATACCTTTCTTCACAGGCACTTTAACGGCAGTGGCACTATCGATCAGTTTCATGATCCAGAAATCTGTTTGCGTTTCGTTGGTGAGTATGGCTGATTTCGGCACTGTAACAGCTCCGGGCTTCAATATTTTCAGTATCCTCACCTTGGCGACTAAATTTTCGGGGATCGTATGTGAAGAGTTCACCTTGATCACGATGCTTTGGGTCTGTGCGGCCGAATCGACAGAAGGCATGGCGCCACTGATGGCCCCTTGTAATTTCTCACCATCGGGCAATAGCAGGACCACCGTTTTTTGAGAAACGACATAAGGGCGCAGTTCATAGGGCATATTCATCAGAAAGGCAAAGCTGTTCTTCGTGCTGATCACGGCCAGTTGTTCCCCATCCTGGACATAATCTCCCGGTTGGTGGTCGAGTTGTGTAATAAAACCATCTTCACTTGCCCGGATACTGTTTGTACCTGTGAACCTGAATGTTGAATCGAGCCCTGTCACAACATTTCCGATACTTTGCGCTTCTTTGGTTTTGATGGTAAAAAGCACCTGACCGCGTGAAACTGCTTGTCCGCGGTGAATGGTAGAAGTTTGCAGATAACCATTGGCATTGGCCTTGACGGGGCTTTTTAACAGGAAGGAGGCTGTTGCATTCAGCTCGATGTATTCGCTCATGGTATCCCTGCTGATATTGGTAACCGTTACGGAAGTCTGTATTTGTTGCTGGTCTGCCGTATCCGGTGGTGTGGCGGCATCCCTGCAGGAAAAGAGCAGTATGGCCGGAAGGAAGTAGATGGTCCTGGAAAATAAATTAACATTCATCGTTGTAAAAGATTTACCTGTTCCAGTAATTGATTTGATTGATGATCTGCAGGCGACTGACCGTATTTTGTGTAAGCAGGTTCTTTGCCGTCATATAATTATTCAATGCGATCACGAGATCTGCGATGCGGGCATCGCCTGTGCCTAATAATTTGAGATGTGCCTGTATGAGACCTTCCGAGTATTTTATCTGGTGATTGATCTCGCCGATCTGCTCTTCGATGCCTTTCAATTGTTGCATGAGCTGCAGGATCTGCTGACTGTACTGGCTTATGAAAAAGTTCTTATAACTCTGTCTTGTCTGCTCCGAAATATCGAGCTTCCTGTATTGGATCTTTCGCTGGTGCCCGTCATAAATAGGTACTGTAACACTGAAGCCGAAGCTGGTCCCGAAATTCTTGTAGGGCGTCATGGCCAGGGATGAATTAAAACCTGCATCGGCAAAGACGTTCACCCTGGGTTTATAGGTAAAATCGAGCACAGCGCGTTCATTGCGCAACTTCAGGCTGTCCAAGGTATATTGATAAAAGAATACGGAGTTTTCAGGTGAAGGCAAGGGGGCAGGTGTGATAGCTGGTTCCTGCAATTCTGCGAAAGTAGTGTCGGTAATACCGCTCAGGTAATTCAGGGTGGCGAAATCATTTTGGAAATGGATGGACTGTTGCCTTACGGACAGCTCCTGTTGTTGCAGCGTTACAAGAAAGGTAAGATAATCGGTTTGCCGGTATACGTTGTTCTCTGTCAGTTTCTTCAATACCACATCTTCTTTCTTCAAAAGTGCGAGGACCTCCTTTTCGAAATTCAATTGCTGCATGTCGCCAAAGGCAGTGATATACTGGGCAATGATGGTCCTTTTCAGGTCTTGAGCGGAGATCCTTTGCGTGTTTTGGATCGCCTTGCTCTGGATGTTCAACGTCTCGAACTGTGCCGATAAATATTTTGGACTGATCAATGTTTTATTCACGCCTACGAGGGCCGAAGCCAAAGCGCCATTGGTCACTGCATTATCATACCCCCAATCTTTTATGACCGGTGAATAGGAATTATTACTGTTGCCCATAACCTGGGGTTTATAAGTGGCCCTGATGCGTTCACTGTCCAGTGAATTCATCCTGATCTGGTTTTGATAATCTTTCAGCAGGGGGCTGTTGTCGAGCGCGGCGGTAAGGTATTGATCCATCGATCTCTTCTGAGCATTCAATGCCCCGGCGGAAAGCAAAAAGAGGACCACGACCAGGAACTTTGTATTCATCTTGCTGAATTTGTGCTGATAAATCCAATGCAAACCTCGTGGCAGATTCTGCAGATATTATGAAAATTCAGGTACACCCGGAGGCGTAAAGGCTTAAGGAGCAGGGCAGTTTTGTTATTCAGAAGTTAATGTGACGAAGGAACTGGGCTTGGACTACAGTCGGACATCGTCTGATCATTCCAGATAAAGATACTCAATAGTTGAAAATGGCATTGGACTTTATTTAAGCGAAAATGCCGGCACGACACTGCCGGCATTTATGAAGTAGTTTTCTCCCGTCTGTGCTAACCGTTATCTCCCGGTGTCAATACGGCCCTTATTTCCACATTCCCACCGGCTTTGAGGATAGGATTGCTTTTGGCCAGTTCGATGGCTTCATCGATGCCGGCTGCCTGTACGGTCATATAACCCGTGATGAATTCACTGGTCTCTTTGTAAGGCCCGTCGGTGATCACATTCCCCGGCTTCAGGGTCTTTGCCTGGTTGGCGGAAAGCCTGTTCCCTTTATCGGCCAGTTTGTTCTGGGCAGCAATGCCTCCGATCCAATTCATCCTTTCCTGCATTTGTTGAGGTGATGGATTGGCATGTGGGTTGGTGCTGCTCCTGAAGATCAATACGAACTCTTTCATGGTAAAAAAATTTATGGTTCGTATGAATGACGATCGGGGAGGCGGAAGGAGGACAGCGGTGGGGATTTATTATCCTGCGCAATAATATATCCTTATCATCCATTAACAATAATATAAAATCATAGGGGAGCGGACCAGAGAAAATATTACTACTTTGGCCGTCAGGGTAAATTGATTATATGGACTTTACGCCAATGGCCGATACTGCTTTGCTGGAATATATCCGGAAAGACGATGCAGGTGCATTCCGCGAATTATTCAACCGGTATTGGGAACGGCTTTACCAGTTCGCATCCAGGCGTCTGAAGTCTGAATCGGATGCCAAAGACATCATACAGGAGCTCTTCATTAAGTTGTGGCTGCGTCGTACCGAGCTGCAAATCGATACTACCGTTGAAATTTACCTGAACAGTATCGTACATTACGAGGTACTATCATACATTTCCCGCGCAATCAAGGATAAACAAAGAAAGAAATTAGTGGCCCAAACCATTCTCCCTGATTTCACACAATTGCTCGATTCCCTGCAACTGGAAGAATTACAGGCAACGGTGGAAAGAGAAGTGAATAAGCTTCCCGAAAAAATGCAGCAGGTATACCGGCTTAGCCGGGAAGAAAACCTTTCTGTTACAGAGATCGCAGAGACCCTTCATGTCTCGGAACAAACAGTTCGCAATCAACTCAACACAGCTATCAATAAGTTAAGATCGGGCCTGAAAGAAGCCCTGCTACTGGCTATTTTTATCGGGTCGGCCCGTTGACAGCCTGTAGATCCCTCTCTTAATAATTACATAACATTTCCGGATAGTTAAAAAGAAAGGTTCTGCACGCTTATATGCAGAACATCATAACCTGATAATTGCAGCATGAATATCCGGCAACTGGAAAATATCATAGACAGATACCTGGCGGGCATAGCCACCGAGACAGAAAAAGACTTCATACAACAATGGTTGTATCAGAAAGACGTGCCAACAGGCAACCTGGGCAAAGAAAAACGCAATACCCTGGCTGCCGAGCTTTGGCTGCAGATCAGCGACCAGGCAGGTATTTACAAAAACAGGAAAATAAAGAGCTACCCAACCCCTGTGTTCTCCTTATATAACAGGTTTTTCCGTTATGTGGCTGCTGCATTCATTATTCTCACAGGTACAACTATTATTTATTTGCTGGCCAGCAGAAACCGGAAACCTGCCGTTACATATTCATCCATTGTATCAGCAGCAGGGCAGCAACGACTTTACATACTACCTGACAGCTCGCGGGTATACCTCTTTCCCAATTCATCATTGCAGGTACCGGATAACTATGGAAAGAAGGGCCGGGAGATATTATTGAAGGGAAGAGGATTTTTCGAAGTCCGACAGGATGCCACAAGACCTTTTTACGTACATGCCGGGAGCTTGCACACCAGGGTGCTGGGGACTTCCTTCGAGGTGAATGTGGCAGACAGCAATCATGCCACTGTGATCGTTCGTACAGGAAAAGTTGGTATTCAATACAATGATCGTGACCTGGCCATACTTACTCCGGATAAGCGCCTGCAGTACGATGCCCTGCAACTGAATGCAAAGATCGACGATGTAGATGCAGGTCTGTTATGCGAATGGTGGAAAGGTGAACTGGCTTTTCAACAGACACCATTGCCCGATGCGATAAGAGCAGTAAGCGATTGGTATAATATCCCTATCCACATCGAAAACAAGCAATGGCTTTCGGAAACTGTTACCATACGTTTTAAAGACCAAACCATTACCGAGGTTATGAATTTGCTATCAAAAACAATAGGCTTCAGCTACCGGATACAACAGCAAGGAATTGTGATTTATTAGGTTCCTGTGAATGTAGCCCAATATCCAAGCTAACCCATCCAACAATTAAGCCCGACAGCTTAATAGAATTATTCTGTAATAATCAACCTGCAAAACTATGCAAAAGTGGTTACGCCGTTCCGGCCGTTTCCAGGCCGGCTATTGTCTGATCCTTTCTCTCATGCTATGTACTTTTCATCTTTCTGCACAGCAACTGGAAAGGAAAATAACCCTGCCCAAAAATGAAATGCTGGTAAAAGAAATATTACCTGTCATTGAAAAAGAACTTTCCCTGCAGTTCTCTTATGGTAAGGAAGTGGGGGAGAGTTTAAGTAAGAAAGTAAGCTTTAAGGTTACCACACTAACCCTGAAACAAGTACTGGAGGCCATTAAAGGAGCTACAGGCATTACCTGGTCAACGGCCGATAAGGGGATCATCATTCTAAAAGCGGGCAATCGGAATACAGCAGATGCCCCGGCTGAGTCTTCTACACCGGGAAAGCTCATCAGTATAAAAGGAACTGTAACCAGTTCGGCCAACCGAAATGCAATTAGCGGGGCAACTATTTCCATTAAAGGCAGGGGAGCAGTTGGAGTTACGGATGCTGCCGGCAGCTTTAGCATCCAGGCGGATGAGAAAGCCATTCTGCTGATCTCCTTTATCGGCTATGAACGAAAAGAAGTTGCTGTTAACGGACAGACCACCCTTATCATTTCTCTGCAAACAGAGCGGAAACAATTGGCTGAGGTAATGGTATTGGCCCGGCGTAAAGTAGACAATGAAAATGCTTTGTTGAACGAACGGAAAAAGGCGGCTGTAATTTCTGATGGTATCAGCGCCAGGCATATTGAAAAAACAGCCAGTATTACTACCACACAGGCATTGCAGCGTGTAACAGGTGTAACCATTACCGACGAAAAATATGTAGCTATCCGCGGATTGGGCGATCGTAGCGTGATCGCCGAGTTGAATGGCGCCCGGCTCTCTTCATCTGATCCGGACCGCACTGCTGTTCCGCTGGACCTGGTGCCTGCTGGCCTGCTGGATAATATTACCGTGTATAAAACCCTTACGCCGGATAAACCGGCCGATGCGTCGGCCGGCATCGTGGAACTGAAAACAAAGTCGGTGCCCGACAGTATGGTACTATCGTTTGTAGTACAGGTAGGCGCCAATTCAACCATCGGCCTGGGTGGCAGGTTCAATGCGTTCCGTAATTATAAGCTCGGTTTTTTCGGGCAGAAAGTAAGTGATCATAATCTCTCCTCCGACTTTCTTGCCTTGAAAGAGCAATACCCGGGTGGAAGAAAAGAGATACAACAATTATTCATTCAAAGCAGGAACAGCCCACAACTGACAGCAGAAGCCAACCGGATCAACAGCCTGATGTTGGATTTCGATCCTGTAATTACCACCAGCTATCAAAAGGCCCAACCCAACCAGGTATATAATATCACCTTCGGAAATACCTGGAAAGTATTCAATGGACGTGCCCTCGGTATTATTCTGGGCGCTAATTATTATCACCGGACAGAAGACCGTTATCAGGCCGAACTGAATCAATGGAGCATATACCAGGGACTGCTGACCGGAACAGATATTTTCAACAGGCTACGTATACCTAATTTCATTTCCCCCGATAATATCAACCTCGGAAAATATCTTACCTACAAGGAGAATACCGGTATCGAGAAACTCAACTACGGCATTTTGGCCGGAGCCACCTTTCAAGTGGATAAAAACAATGAGATAGGTTTTCAATATATGGGAAGCCGCGGCGCGGAAGCCAGCGGCACTAACCTGATCGGTGAATATTCCAACACCGGACTTACGGCCAGGGTGTTTAACAACCTCTTTGGACTGAAACAATCTTTCCGCGTATTCAATACGTTCAATCTGCAGGGCGAACATAAATTGGGTGCAAAGATCGGTACCCGTGTCAGTTGGTACTATTCAGAATCGCGCTCTTCGCAGAATGAACCGGATTACCGCTTCGTGAATGTGGTGAATAAAAGGGATATGCAATTTATCGATCAGAATGGAGTAGGGGTAGGAACAGATTCATACGGCCTGGTGGTCGGTCTTGTGCACGGAATTGGCCCGGCAGGCGTGATACTGGCTGACCCTAACGGCAGGCGTTTCAGGAAATTGAATGAGAACAACGTGAATTATAAACTGGATATCGCCCAGCCATTTGATTTTTTAGGGCAGAAGCAGGAATTTAAGATCGGATATAATTACCTGAAACGGACACGGAATTTTACAGAGAACATATTGGGGCTTCCGAAAAATTACGGCATACTTTCCCAATATGATGGAAACCCTGATGCACTTGTTGCTTATACCAATATCGGGTTAAAAGACCCTGCCGGATATAACAATGAAGGACAGCCGAGAGTTGGTGGGTTCCTGTACGAGATCCGGAAATCTCCCAACAACTACACCGGGTATTATAAAACAGGAGCATTTTATGGAATGCTGGACCTGCGTTTGCAAAAGAACTGGCGGATTACAGGCGGTGTGCGTTTTGAATCCACCGATATACAGGCAAGTGTCGATACGATGAATGTTGCGAAGGATAATTTTATTGATCCGGCCTTGCTTACGCCACCGGATGTGCCGCGCGGTTTTGGCGGCGTGCCTAAAAATACCTATGTGGCAGTAAATCCCAACACGGGTTATAAAACAGCATTCAAACCATATTATTCCGTTAACCTTACCTATACCTGGCGGCAGAATATGAACCTCCGGCTGGCGTTCAATACTTCACTGGCGCGGCCTGAACTGAGGGAGATCACCAACCTCTACCAATTCGACCCCTTCCAGTTTGCAGTGGTAGGCGGTAATCCCGGATTGGTCAATCAGTTCACTAAAAGCCTCGATTTCCGGTGGGAATGGTTCCCGGCCCCTGGTGAAGTCGTAGCAGCCTCGGTATTCGGAAAGCTGATCGATAACCAGCTCACGAAAGTTTTTATCCTTAATTCGGAAGGGAACAATGCTTATGCACAGGAATATCCCATCGTTAAATTCATCAATGATCCTGAGCAGGGTAAAGTATATGGCATCGAATTGGAGCTACGAAAAAATCTCGGTAGTATCTGGAAACCCCTAAACCATTTTTTTATTGGCAGTAACAGCCTGCTGGCCGCCAGTGTCATCACCAAAAACAAAGAACGACTGGCTGCCTCACGTATTATCGACCGCCGTTCACCGTCTACCAGTCCCCTGTTTGAGCAGGCCCCTTATACCGTCAATGCCTATCTCGACTACGACAACAACCGGTCGGGAACAAATCTGACTGTCAGCTTCAATGTGGTAGGAGAACGATTGATCCAGGTGCAGTTGGATGGCACGCCTGATGTGTATGACAGGCCCGTTCCCATGCTCGACCTCGTTTTCAGTCAGCGTGTATTGAAACGTTTCCTGGTAAAAGGGTTCATCAAAAATATGATCAACCCTCCTTTCCGGGAAGTTTATACACATGCCGGCAATAAAGGTCTCTATAACGGAATGCAATATATCCGGCATCAATATTATAAAGGCTCAGAATATTCTTTAGGCATCACCTATAATATATTTTAATTTATGAAGCGGCAATTTTACTCTTACTGTTTACTGTTGCTCGTTCTGGCAGCAGGCGCTTGCAAGAAAGAAAAGCAGGACGTATTCTTCGATAAGAAAAATATATTGAACACGCCCTCCTCTTCCATCCGGATATACAATTTTACCAATGGACTACTCAATATTTCAGTGAATAATATTCAGCTCACCTCCTTCGTCGCCGTGGAGGATGTGAATAGTGCTCCGGCAACAGGCACGGTGTTGGGACTTTCCTTTTTCCCATCGGGAGTATGGCCCAGTAAAAGCGACGGCAGCCCGCTCACGATCCCAAGTACCTTGCTGGATAAATATGCCAGGGCACGGATCTATATTGTGCCGGGATATGATAAGAGTAACAGGTTTCCAATTATACCGGGACTGCAGATCGATACTGTACTGCAGCATGATCCCCTGCACCCTACGGATTATTTTCTTTTGTCCGACGGGCATTTTAAAGCAATACCCCGCGCAGTTGCCGTACCGGTGGCGCCGGACCATTTTAAAATAAGGATATTGAATTTAGGTGCTGCAAAGGATACACTCGATCTGGGTGGACCTGTTTCATTGACATACGCTGATGGCTCACTGGTAGATCCTGCATTGAATGGAGTACCAAGAGGGGCATCCAGCGATTATGTGGAAGTACCATACGGCACCTACCAGTTCAAATTATTCGTCAACAACGATCGTAAAAAGCAATTAGCGGAATCGCCCATCTTTCCCTATTTCTATGTTTGTACAGGGATCACTCCTCCTCAGGCAAAGATATTCCCCACGATGAGAACTTTCAAGCCCGGAGGTACCTACAGCATCATCGTCACCAACAATACATTCATATATGATGACTGTGTACCGGAAAGCCGGGTATATGCCAATATCAATGCGTACCGCATCATAACGGAAAACAGTCCGCCACTCAATATTTCGTATGCCAGGGTAATGGGTATCAATGCCCTGACTGATCAGCAGGTTTCCTGGAAAATGGATGGGAAGGAGATGGGTGCGTCCGTTTCATCAGGAAAGGCAACCGCTCCATCCATCATTATAACAGGTACGCACAAGTTATCTGCGTATGATGCCACTGGAAAACTGCTGGCCGAAAAAATGTATCCCTTTTCCGCGGCAGATTATATCAGTGCCTGGGTATACAATAAGAATGGCAATCCGGATATACTATTTACTTCCAATAGCATGACGATCTCCCATTATGTGAAAAACCCTCCCGGAGATGATGGCACCAATGGCAGTAACAATATCATAGGATTCGACTATGCCTGGCAAAGCCGCTTCCTGAATCTGAGTGATAATATTCTCTACGCCACTTTTACCAGCCAGGATGGAGAAAACTTTGAGCAGGGTACGGGATGGAATGGTGCAGATGTGCTGAACCCCCGGACCAGCTATCAAAATCTCGAGCCAGGGAAGGCAATAGAAAATGAGCCCTTTGTTATAATACCCTGTTATAATAATTATAATGGAAGGACCGGGCGTGATGCCGCCAGCTTTTCAGGTATGCCTTCTCTTATACGTGTGTTCCAATCCACACCCGGCCCATTCGGACAAACGCCCGGTAATTGGTTAAGTAGCATTTCACCCCTGAAAAGCCAGGATTTCATTGCTGAAACATCCCTGTACGAAACAGGCTTACCCGAAACCGAAACAGGCGTGTATTCCATAGCACTGATCGGTAAGCTGGGCGGAAGTGGTGCACAAAAAGCCCGGTTAATTTTTGTAAAACATAATAAATAGATCACTATATGTATATCCAAAGAGTAGCATTTTGGGCAATCCTGATCACAACTGCATTCCTGGCAGGATGTAAGAAATATAGTTTGGCCCCTGAAATGAAAGACCCGGCCTACCTGCGCATTTTCAATGATATTCCCTATACACTGGATGCTACCAGTGCCGGACAACCGCTTCCTTTCCTCACTTTCCTGATGGACCCTCAAATGGATAAGGACGGTATTCCCGGAAATGCAGAGATCATGGGTGATTATTTGGTGACCAGGCAAATATATAGCCTGTCCTACCCCCTCAATGCAGGAAATATCAATTCAGTGATCAATTATGACTACCCCGGTAACGCCCGGGTACAAACAGCTCCACCCATTAATGGTCTTGATCTCTCGGCCTGGGCGCAGATCCCCAGCGGAAAGCACAGGATAATGTTTGTTACCCGGCCCTTCACGGATACACCATTTGTCAATCTCCCTGCAAAAGCGAGACAAAGGATTCTGATCGATACCACGATCGATTTTCAGGCAGGCGAAGTGCACACTATGGAAGTGGTGGCAAAAGATATTGATAAATACCAATACGGTCTTTATCTGCGGAAAGAATCATTTATCCACGAAAAATTCGATGAGGATAAGATCTACACCAGTTTTTACAACTTGTCGGGATATCCTTCACTGGCTTTTAATTCCCTGTACTGTAAGGATACCCTGAATATAACCTACAGTTACATGATGCAGGACCCGATACGAACTGTTCCCAATGTGGCCTACTTTTATTCTCCGGTCTTTCCGCATTTTGATGTTCCATTGACATCCATTCAAGGACGGTTTGCCACTTCTGCTCCCTTTACATCCATTCCGGCACTTCCCAGGAGCTACTTTTTCGACGTTCAGGGTTTGCTGAAAACTTATAGCCCATTAAATCCACCGCCGGGTGGATCAAGCCGGTTGGGAACACTCCCTTTTATTGGCTTTACTTTCAGGAACACGGCCGGCAACCTGGTAAAAAAGGGTGATAACTATAATATTTACCTGCCGGGCAAAACAATGGGTTTTTCAGTGTATGGTTTAGCTGACCCTGCAAAGATCAATGTTTATGATGTTGACATGCGATCCAGTAATGGTGTAGATGCTTATGCGGCCATTGCCAGCCTGAACCTGATCACGAATATCAACGGGAAATTGAATATATCGTCCACTATAAATATTGTGGAATTGGTATATGGCCGGGCCTACCACATGCAGATACAAAAATTATATTCCTCACCATATAAAAATTAATGAAGGTATGTATCGATATAGTTTCCGGCGGGCAGTTGTTTTGGTTGGCTGCATGATCGCTGTAACCGCCTGTACCAAAAAAGAAGTATATGTGGAATTGAAGGAAGCCCCCAAGGTTAGCCTGATGCAGTATATACAGAACAATTTCACACTGTCGAGCTTTTATGCTGCGCTGAAGAAGACCGGACTGGATAAAATGCTGGAAGAGAGGGATTCCCTCACAGTATTGGTCCCGGATAATGACGCCTTTAAATCGATCGGCGTTCTCAGCGCCGCAGATCTCGACCGGCTCAATACGGATTCACTGAAGAAAGCCCTGGAATACCATATTCTTCCACAAAAGATATTGTATAACAGTATCCCGCAAACGATAGATAATGAGTATAAGAACATTACAGGAAATAACCTTTATTTTTCACGGGAACTTCCCAGGCAATACCCCAATGTCAATAATAAAGGTCATGTGAACGGTGCTGCGTTCAAATACATCGACAACCTGGCCAGGAACGGTGTAATACACATACTGGACAGGCCATTGAAACCTGCGGCTCCCTCAGTCCGCGCTTTCCTGGAGGCTGATACTACTTACACTTATTTTATTGCAGCCCTGAAAAAATTCGGTTTGTATGAGCAGTTGGATAAAGATGGGCCGATCACCCTGCTGGCAGTACCCAATGAAGGATTCAGAATGCAGAATATTTCGTTGGACAGTATCAGCAGGATGGATACTGCACGATTGAAAAGATACCTGTTCAGCGTATATGTTTTGAATCCGAATAGAATTTATGTATCACACTTCGAAGATGCTCCTGGTACGAAAGACGGCCCTAACGGGCTGGGGAATTACATTTTCAGCAAAGACGGTATACTGTATTTTCAGTATTTCAAGCCTACTACATATATCAGGGTATATGGATATGGGAGAGATTATGGCCTTCCCGATTGGCAATATCCTAGCCTGGGAGGAGGCTTTTTTGACCCTGCTACCATTCTCAACGCAGATAATACAACAGCCAATGGTGTAGTACACCGGATCACCAAACTGATCCTATACCCCAACGAAATGAAAAAATAAAATACCATGCTACGTAATACTACACACAATCTTTCCCTGCTCCTGGTCTGTTTTTCCTGCTGGATGCTTCCGGGCGCCTGCAGAAAAGAAGTGAAGATCGAGAAAATGCCCGAACCAGGCTATTTTGAACGGGCGAAATTCATATTGCAGGCAAATGCCGGCTTCAGCAAATTTTGTTACTACCTGCAACGAACCGGCTTCCTGGATTCCCTGGCAGGAGAAGGCCCCTTTACTGTACTGGCGCCGGACGACAATGCCCTCAAAGGTGCACAGTATCCTATCGATACCGTTTATACACTTGCACAAAGGATCAGGTATCATATCCTGAAAGGAAAGGTATCATTGAGAAAGTTGCCACTTGGCATGAACCAGGAACTGCCGGCCGCTGATGGCAAAAAAGTATGGGTAAGCAGATGGATGAAAGGAACAGATACCATCACGGCTGTCAATGGTTGCCAGGTAAGCATTGCAGACGTACCAACGAACAACGGATACCTCAATGTTTTGAGCGATGTGATGGAATTGGAAACCCATGTCGCCATCGAGGATATGATGAAGAACGACCAAAGCCTGACCTTCCTGTCGACCGCGCTGAATCGAACGGGCCTGTTCAACTATATAAAGACCAACAAAAATGTCACCATCCTGGCTCCGGATAATAATGCTTTCAGAGTGAGCGGGATCTTTCCATCCATGGAGCGTGTGCTGACAATGAACATCGATTCGCTAACGCAATTAATGAAGCACCACCTGATACCTCAGCGAAAATTCATTTTCGATGTACGGACGGATATCGGCAATGGTATTACTGAATTCATGATGCTGGACGGAACAAAGATCAGGGCGGCCGCTTCCGGCAATGCTATAGCATGGATACCCAAAACATCGTGGATCTATCCTATTTACAATAGCCGTGTCAGTTATCCGGCCGATGATGCCATACTACATCGCGTAGCCGGGGTAATACTACTATGGTAACCATCATTACTGTCAATTTAAAAATAACATTATGACAAGTTCAGATAAATTCACTGCATACTGCAGCCGCATACTGCTTTTCGCCTCAGTGTTCTTTTGCGGTTGCAAAAAGGATAACACTGCTGTGGAGCAAGCAAAACCATTACCAGGTACACTGGCTTATATTCAAAAAGAGCCTCGTTTCAGCCTGCTGAGCCAGGCGCTTACAAGGTCGGGGCTGGACAAGGTTTTGCCAGAAGGGAATGTCACAGTGTTTGCACCAAACGATAGTGCTTTTATCCGGTCCGGCTGGACCAAAGAGACCATCAACCGGCTTACCCCTGATAGTATCCGCTTTGTGCTGAGCTATCATATAGCGCCGGGTATCATCGGCAGCGAAAATATCGCAGGCTTCTATAAAACTTTCCCTTTAACGCTGAACGAGAATTATAAACCCAATATTGTCAAGAATTATTATGGCTTGTTCTTCAATGGCAATCATATCGACCATGCCAATTTAAAAATGGGCGATGGACTTATTCATGAGATGCAGGCGATAGCATTTCCTCCAACAGCCGATCTGCTCTCTACTTTGTATAATCAGCCGGAGCTGACCATTTTTTCAGCGATGGTCAAAAGATTTTCTATTCTGCGTAACGCTATTCAAAAGGAGGACCTCACCCTGCTCGTTCCTGTCGACAAAGCCTTCCTGGACAGCGGATACACCTTGCAGTCAGTCAACAATCCCGATACGGTGAGCCTGATAAAGCGCTGCTGGGCGTACATAGGTTCGCTCTACCAGGGCAGATTGTATACCACAGACTACCTGGGTACCGGCAAATTTTTCAGGACTGATGCGCTGATCATACCAGGAAGCAGTTCCGTTTCTTACCGCTATTATATTTCTACAGATGGCAAAGAGATCCAGCCTTCTTATGACGACCTGATAAGAGGGACTTCAGGGATCGTCGTTGCTCCCAAACTTATCCGCCAGAATATTCTGTCGAGGGGTGGTATTATTCATACGGTAGATCTGATGTTCAAGCCTTTGAAGTAATTCAGTGAATGCGAAAACAAACTTTACAGCATGAAAGCATTAATAAAAATATTATTCTTCTTTTTTAGCTTATTGAGCATCGTGCCACTTTATGCACAGGAAACCGGCGGAGGTTTGGAAGGAAAGATCATAGACGATTCCAAACAGCCGTTGTCAAGAGCTACGATCAAAGCAGTCCATCTCCCATCAGGAACGAGGTACGTCATCAGCTCTTTGCCCGATGGCCGTTACCGGTTGTTGAATATGCGCATTGGCGGGCCGTATACCATAGAGGTTTCCTATACGGGTATGCAGAAAAATACAAAGGAAGGTATCGAGATCGCGTTGGGAGAACCACAGGTACTTGATTTTACCATGATACCCCAAACCACCCAACTGAGTGAAGTGGTTGTTACAGGCAGGCGGGAAACGAAAGCCAATGCATTCGGTCCAGGTCAGAATATTGGCCGTGATCAGTTGGCCACTATGCCGGCGATCAGCCGCAGCATCCAGGATATCACCCGCATGGTGCCGCAGGCATCGAAAGATAATTCCTTTGCCGGTAGTAATTTCAGGTACAACAATGTAACGATAGACGGTTCGGTGAATAATGATGCTATCGGTTTCAGTCCTTCTCTGGGTGGTATTACCGGTAGCTCGGGTATGCCCGGCTCCAGCACACGCACCAATCCCATCTCGCTGGATGCCATACAGGACATGCAGGTTTATCTCGCGCCGTATGATGTCAAGATAGGGAACTTTACAGGTGGCAGTATCAATGCAGTTACACGTAGCGGAACGAACAGCGTGCAAGGCTCTATCTATGCCTATGGGCGCAATGCCGCCATCACCGGTAAGAATAATGCCGGTGATGGGAAAAAAATATCCGGCGATTTCTATGAATACCAAACCGGCTTCCGTATCGGTTTCCCGATTGTAAAGAACAAAGTATTCTTCTTTACGAATATGGAGATTACCAGGAGGCAGGACCCGGTGGAAATGGAAGCAGGGAATGCAGAAGTGAAAAATATACTGGACCAGTCAGATGCGCAGGCGATCTATGATACAGTCCGCAAAAGATATGGGTTTGATATTGGAATGTCCGGGCAATACAATATCTATGCCCGTTCCAATAAGTTATTCAACCGTCTTGATGTCAACCTGAACGACAGGCATCAGCTTGCAGTACGCAACAATACTATCTTTTCAGAAGCTACGCATCTGGAAAGGGACCAGCAGAATTTCCGGTTCAGCGGCATTGCATTCAGGCAAAACAATAATCAAAGCTCTACAGTAGCCGAGCTAAAAAGCAGGTTTAACAGCAGGGTGTCCAACAACCTGTTGGTTGGCTATACATTTATTCATGATTATCGCACTCCTTTGTCGGACCCGGCGTTCCCGCAAGTGCAGATCGTAGGCCGCACCCCAGGCACCACCATCTTCCTGGGCACAGACAGGGAAGCCAGCATTTTCAATATGAAGCAAAGCACTATCGAGATCACCGATAATCTTAGCTGGACCCTGGGCAAGCATCATTTATTGCTGGGCACTCATAATGAACTGTACAGGATCACGTATGGTTTTGTGAACGCATGGAATGGCCGCGTGGATTATGCCGGCATCGATGATTTCCTGCAAAACCGCCCCAGCCGCGTGCGCGGCAGCTATAACTATACCAATAATGATCGAAATTTTATACTCGACCACCCGGGAGCAGTATTCAACATTAATTTTTTCAGCGCATATATCCAGGATGAGATCCAGGTAACGGATAAATTGAAAGTGTTACCCGGCATCCGGTTCGACTATGTGCAGTTGCCACAGGCGCAGCCGCTCAGCACCAAAACACAAAATGCTTTCACAGACGTTTACTATGGCAGCACTTTCTTATATACACCCCTGAACAAGATCACCAATACTTACCTCAACCAATTGCAGGCTTCGCCCCGGTTTGGTTTCAGTTATGATGTGCTCTCCGACAGAAGCCTTGTATTGCGCGGTGGTGCAGGATTGTTCACAGGCCGTATTCCTTTTGCCTGGCTGGGTTACGCATTTTACAATACCGGCGATACCTATGGCGCTTATGACCAGAGAGTGGATAATGGCACAAGTCAGTTCCAAAAAGACAGCGACCCGCTGCGCTTCGGAAAGGACGGGATCGTTGGCTTTGCACAGCAAAATGCGCAGATCGTTCATGACCTCAATGCCGGCAGAACGCAGGTGGATGTCGTGGATAATAAATTTGTGATGCCCCAGGTATTGCGTGGAAGCATCGCATTGGATTACGCTTCCAAAAATGGGTTCAAATATAGCCTGGAAGGGATCTTTACCAAAGTGATCAAGGATTTAAAATTCCAACAGGTCAATATCAGGGATAATCCTACTTATTATGTATATGATACTTCCCGTACTTTACGCAGGCAGCCTGTGTATCCGTCGGGAGGAGTGAACCCGCAATTTGCCAATGCTTATGAGATGTCGAACACCACGCAGGGTTACCGGTATAGTATCACGGCTTCCATCAGTAAAAAATTCAGGAACAATATCACAGCGAACATTGCCTACACGTACGGAATGGCAAAAGATATCAGTAATGGCGTAAGGAACTCGATGGAATCGAACTGGCAATTGAACCAGGCATTAAATCCCAATGATCCGCAACTGGCTTATTCCAACTTCGATATCCGCCATCGCATTGTATCGAATGTCACCTATCGGATACCCTGGCATACGAGGTGGCTTACAACTTTTTCCCTGTTCTTCAATGCACAGTCCGGTGCTCCCTTTACCTATGGATTCGTAAACTATACCGCGCAAAACACCCCTCAACAGGTAAGCCTGGCATATATTCCTTTTGAGTCCGAAGCAGTGAATTTTTTCCAGGCATATACTGATGCTTCGGGCAACCTGGTTTCAGCGGCGCAACAAGCAAAGCAGTTCAATGATTATATCGATGCCGACAAATATTTACACACGCGACGTGGCCGGTATACAGAGCGCAATGAAGGCCGCACGCCCTGGAATGTTCAGGCAGACCTGCACATGGCACAGGATTTCGGATTAGGTAAAGGCCGTAAGGGTCATGTATTGAGCATTACCTGTGACATTATCAACTTTACGAACCTCCTTAATAAGAAATGGGGATGGGTTTATTTTTCGCCCAATACTTATAACTCTACAGCAAGTGTTGGTCTGCTGCCTTATTTACCAGCCAGATCATCACAGGGATATCCTCTCTACCAGTTCCTGGACCCTGGTAAGCCTTATTCCATAGACTTTTTTTCATCGAGGTGGCAGATGCAGCTTGGAATAAGATATAGCTTCTAGGATATCCATTTTACACACTGTTCCGTAGCCATTGCTTTATTGGCTATATGCACAGCGATGGCGGCATCACGACCTGTCTCCACATTCGAGGCAGGTTTTTTGCCTGTACGGATACATGCTGCAAAATCCAGCAAGGCATAAGAAGTAGGATCTCTTTTCTGCGCATCGGGGTACATAAATTCAATGGGTACCGGTTCTCCCTGCGTCCATGCTTTAACGGTTGCGCCGGTTACGCCATCGACTGTTCCCAGTTCCTTATCCTGCGCTTCTGCATAAATGAATGCCTTATCGCGTTGGATCTCTATGGTGGCTTTGGTACCCAGTATACGGATGGAGTATCCTTTGAAGGCATTGGTAAGAATGGAGGAAACACTCGCTTTCACACCATCGGGATACACAAAAACCGTTCGTACATTATCGTACGTTTCCCTGCCGTCTTTCCAGTAATCGATGCCGCCAAAGCCCGTAACTTTCAGCGGGTGGCTATCGAGCATCCAGTTCACTATATCGATCTGGTGACCGCAGAGTTCCGCCATTAACCCGCCGGAATACTGTTTGTACATGCGCCAGTTGACCTGGCGTTCCAGCCGCGGGTCCTTTACCGGGAACCGCCAGTTGGAATTACGATGGTACTGACATTCTATTTGCGTGACCTTGCCGGCCCAGTTTTGAGAAAGTACTTCTTTGATGCGATGATACAATGCATAATAACGGTATTGATGCCCTACCTGCAGTACAAGGCGGCTGTTTTTCACTTTCTTTACCAGCGACAGCGTTTGCGGGATATCGTAGGTCATTGTTTTTTCCACATACACATGCTTACCCGCATCCAATGCATCCATGGCCATCGGGTGATGGAGATAAAGGGGAGTGGCAATGATGACGGCATCGATATCTTTATTTTCCAACAACTTTTTATGATCGGTATAAGACTTTGCCTCTTTTACTGCCAGGGACATGCCTTTTTGCAGGTTGTCCTCCATGATATCGCAAACGGCTGTTATGGCCAGTCCCGGCAGGTCTTTCAACAGATGAGCTATGCCGGCGCCCCTGGTGCCTGCACCGATTAGTCCCACACGGATAGTATCTGTTTTCATTGCGTGGCCGATCAGCGGAAAACTGTTCATCAGAACAGTGCCTGAAAGCGCTGCGGCACTCGTTGAAATAAACTTTCTGCGGGAGAAATCGTTAGCCATAGTGTTCTATTTATGAATGGTTGTGATCGATCCTAACAGCAATTTATGTATTTACACTTGCGCTGCTGAAAGGGACTGGGATATTTAGTTACGAGAACGCTATCGGAACCTGTCTGTAACAAGCGTTTTTTACTTTCTTCACCGTCTATTTGTTGGCATTTATTGTAACTTTAGCTATTTAACCTATGCTGATAACTATTGCATGCAGCGCCATATAACCACCATTAAGGACATTGCAAGGATGCTCGACATTTCTGTTGCTACCGTTTCCCGTGCATTGCGCAATACGTACGATGTAAATGCAGAAACAAGGGAAAAGGTGCTGGAGATGGCCCGGCAGTTGAATTATAAGCCCAATTTCAATGCAACCGGACTGGCAAAAAGAAGTACCCATAATATCGGTATCGTATTGCCATTCATTACTAACTATTATTTTTCTGCGGTCATTACCGGCATCCATGAAGTGGCTTACAGCAAAGGCTATAATATCATCCTGTATGTGACCAATGATTCGGAAGAAAGGGAACTATCCATCATTCATAACCTTTCTGTCAGCAGCCTGGATGGATTGCTTGTCTCGACATCTGCCCATTCGGCCGAACACTTTGCCGAGCTGATGGACAATCCGATCCCCATCGTTTTTTTCGACAGGGTTGCCAGCGATATAAAAACTTCCAAAGTAATGCAGGATGATTATAATGGCGCTGCAGAGGCCACAGAGCACCTCATTAAAAAAGGTTACCGGAAAATTGCCCATATTACAGGGCCACGCGGATTGAGCCTTACAGAAAAAAGGGTTCAGGGTTATTTATCTGTGCTTGAAAAACACCGGCTGCCTGTTCGGGAAGAATGGATCGTTTATTCCGGGTTTTCACAGGAAAGCGGCGAAGAAGATGCCTACCGCTTATTGCAGGGTGGAGAGCAGCCAGACGCTATTTTCGCCACCAACGACAGAAAAGCCGTTGGCGCCATGCTGGCCCTGAAAAACAAGGGCATTGCCATAGGCAAAGACATTGGCGTAATAGGCTTTACCGACGACCCGATAGCCACTATTATTTCACCCACGCTTACCACTGTGGCAGAACCGGCATTTGAAATTGGTAAAAAAAGTTGCGAATTGCTGTTAAAACATATTGCCAAGAAAAATTTCATTTCGGAAGAGATCATACTGCCCGGTAAGTTGATAGAAAGGGAATCTACCAATCACTTCAAAGGGTATAAAAAAGAGAAACGTGCAACTGGCAGGGCAGGAGGCAGGAAATAAGCTGAGAGCAAATTGCCTGCTTAGTCATTAATGGTATCGACAGGTTTATTATATACCACTTCCCCTCTGATGATGGTCGTATGGATATTGATATCCTTATCAAAAATGACGATATCCGCATCCTTGCCTGCTGCGATGGAGCCTTTCGAGTGCGCTATTCCCAGTATGGAAGCAGGTGTGAGCGTCATCATCTTCACAGCATCCGTTACAGGCACATCGGCCATATTGATCATATTGCGCACGAGGAGGTTGGCAGTTGCAACGCTCCCTGCAAAAGAAGTCCTGTCGAGCAGTTTGGCAACACCATCCTCCACAATTACTTTCAGGCCGTTCTCTCTATTGCCAAGTACACTCTCTGTGGCATTGGTCCCGGCAGCGCGCATGGCGTCGGTGATCAATGCGATCCTGTCAGCCCCTTTAATTTTATATACCAGTTTCAATAATGGGGCCGGAAGATGAATGCCATCTGCTATGATCTCCACGTTCATACCATCCAGGATAAAGGCGCTTTCTATGGCGCCGGCATAGCGAAATGCATTGCGGCGGGTAACGCCGGACATGGCGGAATACAAATGCGTTGCCAGGGTATACCCGTTTTCAAATGCTTCCAACACTTCCTCATAAACAGCATCCGTATGCGCCAGGGAAACGAGTATGTCATTGGCACGAAGGTATTGCCCGAATGCAATGGCGCCGGGCAATTCAGGGGCGGCGCTCCAGCGTTTGATGGCTGTTGAACTTTCAACAATGTGTTTATATTCGACTGGATCGGGATGGCGGATATACCGGGGGTCTTGTGCGCCCCGTTGGTTCATGGCAAAATAAGGGCCTTCTATGTGCATGCCGGCGAACTGTGCGCCCCGCTTATTTTTTTTATTGGATGCTTCATAAAGGGCAAGTGTTCGCAGCAGTTCTTCCTGGGTGCTGGTGAGCGTGGTGGGCATAAAAGCAGTAGTGCCATATTTTGCATGTGTTTCGGCAATGGTAAGAAAAGCCTCTTCATGGCCATCCATAAAATCGCACCCGCCGCCGCCATGCACATGAATATCTATAAAGCCCGGGGCCACATATTGGCCGCCTGCGTTGATCCCGATAGCATCGGTGATCGGAATGTCCCGGTCACTGACGGCAGTGATCGTTGTACCCGTTACAAGCACTATTCCTTTCTCGAGAATGCGGTGCGGAGTGATTACGGTGGCATTATATATTTTCAACGGCCGGTTGCTCATAATAAGAAAGCTGTTTTACATCTTACAATACCCATCTGCGGACCTGGTACCCTCTGAACGCATAAAATACCAAATATAAGTAGCAGGGAAACAATACCCAATAGGCCGCACGTAAACTGTACACATCTGCCAGGTGGCCATAGACCAGCGGCAGCACTGCATTGCCGCACAGTCCCATGATCATGATCGAAGCGCCGAGTTTCGTGAACCTTCCCAGTCCATCCAGCGCCAGCGGCCAGATACCTGCCCATATCAGCGAGTTGGCAAGTCCCAGCAATGCGACAAACCAGATGGATACATCTGTTACATGTCCCAGTAAGGTTATTTCTCCCCGCGCAAAAATGATCAACAGGGTAAACACAACTCCCAACAATGTACAAATCCGCAGTGCGGTGAGCTGACTGATATATTTAGGTATGATAACAATGCCCAGGACATACCCGCAAATGGTGGCAAACAAGGTGTAAGCCGGGAAGGCCTTGGCTTCCAGCAAATGAATATGCATGGAACCTGCATATGCTATGATGGTATCTATGGCGATGATCTGTGTGCCTACATGTAAAAAAATAGCGACCGCTCCCAGTATCAGGTGCGGGAACTGGAAAATATTCTTCTTGCCGGCATTGACAATGGCAACATGGTCTGTTTCGTGTTCCGTATCGATTTCCGGAAGGGGAGAATAGCGGACCACCAACCCCAAACCAAATAGAACCGTCCCCACAATGGCATAAGGAATAATTACTCTTCTGATCAACTCGGTCAATGCAGCTTCTTTATCAGGGTCGCTCATGGTGGGCAATTGCCTGAACAATTCATTATCCGTGGTTTTCAAAATTACTGCGGCGAAGATCAGCGGAGCAATGATGCCTGCGCCTTTGTTACAAATACCCATGATGCTGATGCGCTGCGCAGCCCGCTCCCTGTTGCCGAGAATGGTTATATAAGGATTGGCCGCCGTTTGTAAAATGGCCAGTCCCATGCCAATGGAAAAAAGGCCCAGCAGGAATATGGCATACATTCTCGTAAAAGCAGCCGGAACGAAAATGAATGCGCCGGCGGCCATGATCCAGAAGCCGATCATCATGCCTTTCTTAAATCCTACTATTTTTAGAAGGTAGGAAGAGGGTACGGACATGATAAAGTAGGATATATAAAATGCAAAAGCGACGAGGTAAGATTGAAAATTGGAAAGCTCGCAGGCTATTTTAAAATACGGGATCAAAATAGAGTTTACCCAGCTCACAAAACCGAATATGAAAAACAGCAGGCCGATAATAAGCAGTGAAATGAATGTTTGCTGTTTAGTCAATGAGGCAGCGCCAACTGTGCTAGTTTGTCTTGTCAACTGAAATAGGTTTACAATTCCTGGAATAATTCTTTTGCGCGACAGCCATTGTTTACGCCTGTCACCATGCAGCCCGGTTCCCATAACAGAAGTCGGGCTGGCTAAAATTATCAATAAATAAAATACAGGAGCGGGTCCTCTCCTGTATAAATGTATGATAACGTTATCGAAAACGCTCTCGGTATTTTATTTGCGGAAAAAGTAAAAATCATATCACATAGTTGATACATTTGATCGCAGGTGTATTTCGTTTATAAACAAATGTTGTTTAAAGTACCGGTGTATGAGCAAATCAATGCAAAGAAGGAAATTCATCAAATCAGTGGCACTCACTTCTGCCGGCATGGCATTGCTTCCGACAGTAAAGGCAGGGACTGTAAAAGATAAGTTGCGGATCGGTGTCATAGGGGTTGGACAGCGCGGCGAATTACACCTTAATTTATTGCTATTACGGGACGATGTGGAAGTGCCAGCTATTTGTGATATAGACCAGCCAATGGTCGACCGGGCAATAGCGCTGTGTAAAAAGCTGAACAAGCCCGTGCCACAGGTATACAGCAAAGGCGAATACGATTACCGGAACCTCCTTGCTCGCAAAGATATCGATGCCGTTATCATTGCTACTCCCTGGGAGTGGCATGCGCCCATGGCCATCGATGCCATGAATGCCGGCAAGCATGTGGGTTGTGAGGTCATTATGGGCATTACGGTAGAAGATCATTGGGAAGTGGTTAAAACCAGCGAAAAGACAGGTATGCAGTATATGATGCTGGAAAATGTATGTTATCGCAGGGATGTAATGGCCATCCTGAATATGGTAAGGCAGGGAATGTTCGGTGAACTGGTACACCTGGAAGGTGGTTACCAGCATGATCTGCGGGCAGCAAAATTCAACAATGGGAAACAACCCGATGGTGGCGGATTACTATATGGAAAAGAAGCCTATTCGAGAGCGCGCTGGCGTACGGAACATTCCATTAAACGCAATGGCGACCTGTATCCCACGCATGGCATCGGGCCCATCTCGAAAATGATCAATAACCAGGCGGGCAACAGGTTTGTAACCCTCGCTTCCTTTGCTTCGAAATCGAGAGGGCTGCATGAATACGTTATGCAAAACGGTGGTGCAGGGTTGCCGGTTTCAAAGATCAACTTCCATTTGGGCGATGTGGTAACGACCATGATCAAAACAAACAATGAAGAGACCATTATCTTAACACATGATACAAGCCTTCCACGGCCGTATTCCATCGGCTTCCGGGTGCAGGGCGCCAAAGGGCTTTGGATGGATATCAACAACAGCATTTATATCGATGGCAAAAGCCCGAAGGCGCATGCCTGGGAAAAGGCCGACGACTACCTGCAACAATTCGATCATGCCTTATATAAAAAACATGGCGCTGAAGCTGCCAAATCGGGTCGCGGCCATGGTGGAATGGACTATTTTGTACAGAATGGTTTTATTGAAGCCATAAAAAGAGGTGTCAGGGCGCCTATCGATGTATATGAATCGGCTTCTTTGAGTGTCATAGTGCCGCTGTCGGAATTATCCATAGAAAGGAACGGCAACACGGTTGAATTCCCCGACTTTTCCAACGGTAAATGGATGACACGCACAGATACATTCGGCTACAATGAAGACTACTGATATTACCTGCTGCCATACACCACACGCAATTCATTTTTTATTACATTTTATTTCACTGTAGAAAAAATCCCTTCAAATGGAACGTAGCATGATACAATATTCATTATGCCACACAGCGGAATGAAAATTTTGCCATGCGGAATTCCATCTGACAATCGAAAATCAATAAAAAATAACAGATGAAAATTGTACACTCGAACGATCCGAAAGAATTGGGTCGTGCGGCGGGAAAGGCTGCTGCAGCCTTGATCCGGGAGACCATTGCAGAAAAAGGACAGGCAAATGTAATTCTTGCTACAGGCACCAGCCAGTTCGAAACATTGAACCAGTTGATACAGGAAAAAAATATTGATTGGGGCAAAGTGGTGATGTTCCACCTGGATGAGTATATCGGGTTGCCCGTTACAGCGCCGGCCAGTTTCAGGAAATATCTGAAAGAAAGATTCCTGGACAAAATTCCCCCGCTGAAAGCAAGCTGGTTGATCGATGGTGAAGTAGACCCGGCAACAGAATGCAAGCGCCTCAGCAATGCCATCGAGGCTTATCCCATCGATGTTGCATTGGTGGGTATTGGTGAGAACGGTCACCTCGCATTCAATGACCCCCCCGCCAATTTTGATACGGACGAACCTTATATTGTGGTAAACCTGGAAGCCCAATGCCGTAAGCAGCAATTTGCCGAAGGATGGTTCGCTACTATTGAAGATGTGCCTGCACAGGCCATCAGCATGTCTGTTAAACAGATCATGAAATCGAAGCATATTATTTGTTCAGTACCTGATAGCCGAAAAGCCATTGCGGTAAAGAACAGCCTTGAAAAACCGGTAAGCAATATTTTTCCGGCAAGTATATTGCAGTTACATCCCGATTGTACTTTCTATTTAGATAAAGCCTCCGCCGAATTGCTTTCGCCAAGCCTGGCCGGCCATTGATAAGATAGCAGTGAGGCAGTGAAAAACAGGGAAAGATAATATGCAGAAAGCCTTTTTAACACCAGCCTTATTGGCGTCGACGCTTTTTTTAAGACCTGCAATGAATTGTGCGGAAGATGTTGTGGCAATACCACAAAGAGATTCCCTGCCGGGAATGGTATTGCCACAACCTCCCGCAGATGGCCTTCCACTGGCCCAGATATTTGAAACCGGCATTGCCGACAGATCTGTCTATACAAAGAACACCAACAAAGTATACTTCGTGTGGGGCGCAAGAACTCCGGAGCAGCCGGCAGGTGTCATTGCCAGCCGGTATTTTCCATCCTTCAGGAATCCAGATAAAGAATTAACGATAGATTGGTACCGCCAGCACCACCCGGATTGGATCATTTATAAGGAAGACCGCGTAACGCCCGCCTATGGCTTTATTTACAGCTATGGCGGGTTAACGCCATTGGACATATCGAACCCGGAGGTAAGGGAATATTATTTTACAACGTTCATGCTGCCTGCTGTGCAGAAAGGGTATCGCATGGTAGCCATGGACAATGTAGATCTCGGCAATGGACCCAAAGGAGTGGGCCACTTTGCGGCCGGACAATGGCAGCCCCTATACACAGGAAAAAAGAATGACAGCGCATACCAGAAAAACGTGATCGACTGGCTCCTGTATTTAAGGGACCGCCTGCATCCGCTGGGCGTAACGGTAGCAGCCAATATTACATTTACATCGGCCCCGCCGGAGATCATTCGAAAGGCAGTGGACGCGGTAGATATATGGCTTGACGAAACAGGGTTTGCGCACCGCGGGCAAAACATTCCGGAAGCCGCCTGGCGAAAGAAATTCGATTTTTTGAAAGAAGTATTACCCTCCAAACCATACATTACGATCAACCAGCTAAAAGGCAGCCCTGAAACTGCTACCAACGCGCAGGTGGAATGGGTGATGGCGAATTTCCTGCTCTGCAGAAGCAGGCAAAGCCTATTGGCCATGGCTGCTTATGATACTGCTTCTTCTTACAAAGGTTTTTATTACCGGCCTGACATGGATATCGATATCGGCGCACCTGTTGCGCCGCCGGAGATGTTATCTGGTGGAGTATGGATGCGCAGGTATCAACAAGGTATCGTATTTGTAAATCCTTCTGCCACCCAACAGATCGTTACTGCATTGCCGCCCGGCGACTGGCAGCGGCCAGGCACCGGACGGATAAAGAATGAGGTTTTGCTTCCACCTTCTTCCGGTTTGGTCTTATCAAAGAAAAGGTAGCTGCTTATTTGATGAAGCGTGCCAGTGGCAGGTTCAATTCTTTTATTCCCTGCATGGCAAGCCCGGCAACTTTTGTAGCGCCTTCCACGTTGAGGTGGGAATCGTCCTTTTTACCATCGGGCAATTTTGTGAACAATCCCGGTTCTATGTACAGGAATAATTTCTTTGATTCCTCCGGGCCATAGCTTTGAACGAGGTCCCATGTCTTTTTGTACAGGTCTACCAAAGGAACGTTCATCTCCCTGGCTACTTCCCGCACGGTATTTACATACGCCCCATAAGTATCGACCAGTTTACCTTCTTTATCGAATCTCCTTCTTACGAGAGAAGTGAATAAAACGGGATAAGCGCCTTTGGCTTTTACTTCATCGATATAATTGATAAGATTTTGCCGGTAGGTGGTTGCCGGATCTGTATGCCGCGCGGAATCCGGTTTTTGATCATTGGCCCCGAACATGATAAATACATAATCGCCTGCCTGCACACTGTCTATTACTTTTTTCCACCAGCCTTCTTCCCGGAAACTTTTTGAGCTCCTGCCGCTTTGTGCCGCATTGTGGATGCTCACATCGGAAGTAAAGAACTGTGGGGCCATTTGCATCCATCCGCGGATCGGATAATTGGGGCCTCCAAAGCCCGACAGGTATTTCTCACTGAAATCGCACATGGTCGAATCGCCAATGGAGTAGATATTTATTTTCTTTTTATCCTGCCTGAATGCAAAAAGAGCAATGCATACAGAAAATAGGATGAGTGTTTTCTTCATAGCCATATCCTGTTTGAGTTAATAATATATTATCAAGTTTACATTGTTTTACCTATAAACAGGTGTTTCTCTCCCGGAAGATTTTATGAGAACGTTATCGAGAACGGTTACATAGATAAATTTGCTTACTATTTTCTTTTGAAACAAATATATATGTAGAATTGCTATAGTGCACTACACCATTCCTGCTTGTCAGGGTTAAACCTTCCGCCTTTACCAAAACTGCAATCCTTTCTTTGCATTCGGGATATTTATTTTAAAATAGCTGCTAATGATGACAGGCAAAACACCATACTGGCAAACAGGCAATAATTGTTCCCCTACATTCGCTGGAGCGCGACGGATCGCGTTGTTCATAATGACGGTCCTCCTGGTTTCTACTACTGTATTAGGCCAGTCCGGTGGTATTGAAGTATCGGGTACTGTTACTGCTGCGGAAACGAAGCTCCCCCTTTCAGGCGTAACCGTAAGTGTGAGAGGAGAAAAAACTTCCACGGTCACCGATGAAAATGGCCGCTATAAAATAAAAGCTGCTGCCACCGGCAGGCTTATATTTTCTTATGTAGGATTCCTTTCGAGAGAAGAGCTTATCAATAATAAAGCTGTCGTGAATGTGGCGCTGGTGAGCGATTCGAAGACCATGGAAGATGTGGTAGTGATCGGCTATGCCACCGTGAAAAGGAGAGACCTTACCGGTTCCGTTTCATCTGTAAATGCCAAACAGTTGAAAGATATTCCCGTAAGTTCTGTTGCAGAAGCACTGACCGGCCGGCTGGCCGGTGTGCAGTTGACATCTTCTGAAGGGAAGCCGGGCGCAGACTATACCATCAAAATACGTGGTGGTGGCTCCATCACACAAGACAATTCACCCCTGTACATTATCGATGGCATACAGGTGGAAGATGGCCTGTCTGCTTTGTCGCCCCAGGATATTGAAACGATCGATGTATTGAAAGATGCCTCCGCCACGGCCGTGTATGGCGCCAGAGGCGCCAACGGTGTTGTGATCATCACCACCAAAGGAGGTAAGAACTCAAAAACAACAGTGAACTATAACGGTCTGGTAGGAGTAAAGCAATTGCTCAAAACATTGCAGGTAATGGACCCGTACGATTTCGTGTTGTACCAGTATGAAAGAAGCAGGGGTACCACCGCCGACAGTGCCGGCTTCGCCAATATGTATGGCGCCGATCTCAATAAATACAAGACCATGCCGGTTGTGGACTGGCAGGATCGAACTTTCGGCCGTCACGCACTTACACAAACCCATAACGTAAGCGTATCGGGCGGTAACAGGATCAGCCAGTTCAATCTTAGTCTTACCAATAATACGGAACAGGGTATCATGATCAACTCGAACCTCAACAGGAACCTTGCGAATTTCCGGTTCGACCATATCGCCAACGACAAACTCAAGATCGGTACCACAGTTCGGTATCTCGACCAGGCAATAACCGGCGCAGGTTCTTCCGATGAAGGGGTATCTACCTACAATATGCTTCGTCACAGTGTCAAATACCGTCCGTTCAATTTGAACGGTGTGCCGGACGAAGAGTATGATCCAACTTATTACGATGAAACCAATGCCGGCAATGGCCTCGGCATCATGAACCCCGTTCTGTTGAACAATGCCCAGTACCGGAAAAGTTATATAAAGGGATTCAACATTGGCGGGTATATCAATTACACATTCAACAAACTATTTTCTTTCAGGATAACAGCAGGCATCGATAATAACAACCAGGAACGAAACGCTTTTGATGATACGCTCACTTCGGTATCGAGATACCAGGGCGCCGGCATGCCCATGGTAGGTATTATCACCGCCAACAGGGTCATTTTCAACAACTCCAATGTATTGACATTTTCAAATACATCCCTTAAGAAACCACACGCGATCGTGGCTTTGCTGGGCAATGAATTGTACAACGTAACGGCCAGAAACACCAACAACCAATTGCGGTACTTCCCGGTTGGCATCACGCCGGACAAAGCGATCGGGCAGCTTAACCTGGGTTCCACAACACCATTATATCCCCAAACCAATAACCTGCAAAGCAAACTGATCTCTTTCTTCACACAGCTTAACTATACTTACCGCAACAAATACCTGGTAACATTCAGCGCAAGGGCCGATGGATCTTCCAAATTTGCCGCTGATAAAAGATGGGGCTTCTTCCCTTCCGGATCGGTTGCCTGGAAAATATCGCAGGAAAATTTCATGAAAAAAATTCCTGTCATATCCGATCTGAAACTGAGGTTGAGCTATGGACAGGTCGGTAATAACCGCATCGCAGATTATTTATACCTCACCTCGTTTACCACCAGCGCCCAGTACGGGTTGGGTGAACAGGCAGTGCCGGGATATGCTTCACCGAATCTCGCCAATAAAAATTTAAAATGGGAAACCACCATATCCAGGAATATAGGTCTCGATATAGGATTGTTCAAGAACAGGGTACAACTCACCGCGGATGTGTATCGCAATACAACCAATGATCTCCTGGTAAATGTTCCCATTCCTACCATTTCCGGCTATACCACACAACTGCAAAATGTAGGTTCTACTTCCAACCAGGGATTGGAAATACAACTAAGCGCTGTCATTATCCAGCAAAAGGATTTTAGCTGGAATACCTCATTCAATATGTCATTCAACCGGAACCGGATCGAAAAACTTTCCGGCAGGCAGTCTTCTTATCTGCAAAATTCCGGTTTCGGCATCAGCGGTCAGCCGGCAGATTATATTGTAAAAGTGGGTCAGCCGGTCGGGGCCATCTATGGCTATGTTTCCGATGGTTTTTATACTGTCAATGACTTCAATTATGATCCTGCCACTGGTCAGTATACCTTGAAAAGCGGTGTTGCGGACGGCACCAAAACTGTTGGTACACCGCAACCTGGCTGGATGAAGCTGAAAGACCTGACCAACGACGGTTTTGTCGATGATAATGACCGTACCATTATCGGCAATACCAATCCGACATTCACCGGTGGCCTCAACCAGCAACTGGTGTACAAGAATTTTGACCTGAGCATCTTTGTGAACTTTGTATACGGCAACAAAATTTTCAATGCCAATAAAATTGAATTCACGAATGGCTATGGTAAGAACACCAATATGCTGAGCATAATGGCCAACCGGTGGAGAACAACAGATGCAAACGGTAATGTGGTACAAAAAGTGACCACAGTAGGAGGGCAGCAGATTGTAACTGGTATTCCGCCGGACCAGTTGGAAGCATTGAATAAGAATGCTGCTATGTGGATACCGCTCACCGGTACCGGCGCTTTTTATCCCACCTCATGGGCAGTGGAAGATGGTTCTTTTCTCAGGATAAACAATATAACACTGGGATATACCTTACCCGCCAAACTGATGAGCCGTGCCAAGATCATGCGCCTGCGATTATATGCTACCGTTAATAACCTCGCTGTCTTGACGGGCTATTCTGGATATGATCCTGAAGTAAATACAAGAAGGGCAACACCGGTAACACCAGGTGTAGACTATGCTGCTTATCCGCGCAGCCGTTCTTTTATCGTTGGCCTTAATCTTTCATTGTAAGCAATTAAACCTTGCAAAATGGAACAATCGATTCGCAGCCTGATCATAAAAATAGTTTTACCGGTAACTATCATCGCCAGTATGGGCTCCTGTAAGAAGCAACTGGACATCGAACCCCAATCAGCCTTTGACGAAAAGTACGTCTTCAGCAATGTGGCCAATACAACAGCCGCCCTACTGGGAGTATACAATGAGCTTGCCGGCGACTTCGGTTATGGCAGCAGGCTTAGCATGATGTACCCCTACGATACCGATGAGATGCTGGGCATTTTGAATACCAGTACGCCGGACAATAGCTCCAGGGACCTGTCCCGTTACAATCTGCAACCTACCAATGCACAGTTGGAAGGGCCTTTTGAACAATTGTATACAGGTATCGAACGCGCCAATATCTGTATCAAGAATATCCCCAAGATGACATTGTACAATAACGGGACTGCATCCGATACCATGCAACTGCACCGGCTGTATGGAGAAGCGCTTACACTACGGGCACAGTTCTATTTCGAGCTGATCAGGAACTGGGGAGATGTTCCCGCTCCATTCGTACCCTCGATAGACCAGCCTGATCTGTTCTTGCCAAAGACCGACAGGGATTCGATCTACGCCCGCATACTCGATGATCTTAAACTGGCGGCAACATTGCTTCCCTGGCGGAACGATGCCGGCGTGGCAAAAGATGAAAGAATAACGAAAGGCGCTGCAAAAGGCCTGCGTGCAAGGATCGCATTGTTCATGGGAGGATATTCATTGCGCAGAGGCACCAACCAGATGAAACAGCGCAGTGATTACCTGAAATTTTATGAGATAGCCAGGAATGAATGCGCCGAACTGATGCAGCGCAGGGACCAGCATACACTGAATCCATCTTTCCAGGCCGTATTCAAAGACGCCATCGATGCCCACAGGATCGATCCGAATGGAGAAGTATTGTTTGAAGTAGCCATGGCCGGTGGTAATGGAACTTCGGACAGTAAACTGGGATATTACGACGGCCCGCGTTTCTATGTTCCCGGCAACACTGCATTATTAGGTAATGGTCAGATCCGCATTGTTCCTGTATATTTCTATTCATTCGATTCACTGGATACAAGGCGGAATGTTACCGCAGCTCCTTACTATAACAATGCCGACAATACAAAGGCAGGACAAACGATGATCAATATGACCAGCGGGAAATTCCGGTCCGACTGGATCACCAATCCCGCCCCATCATCGGCTGTACAATACCTGGGCATCAACTGGCCTATCCTTCGCTTTTCCGATGTATTGCTGATGTTTGCAGAAACAGAGAACGAATTGAACAACGGGCCCACACCAGCCGCCATTGCTGCTTATGAAGAAGTAAGGAAAAGAGGCTTCAAGGGGAATGAAAATAAAATCGGTACAACACCTACTACAAAGGATGCATTTTTTACTGCCATTGTCAATGAACGTTCCTTCGAACTGGGCGGAGAAGGGATACGTAAATATGATCTTATTCGTTGGAACCTGATCAGTCAAAAGATCCAGGATACCAGGGCTGCTTTGACAAAAATGCTGAATAAGACAGCGCCTTATAATAACCTGCCCCAGTCGATGTACTATAAAACAGGCGCTACAGATCTGATATGGGGAAATTCCCTGTACCAGCCAGCTCCTTCAGCTACACCTGCAGGCCACACAAAAGTAGCCTGGATCAGTTCTATAACAGCGGCCTATATTACCAATGTAGCGCAACTGTTCAAATCCAACCATAGTGAATTACTGCCCATTCCGCAACCCTCTATCGATGCAAATCCAAACATTACACAGGATTATGGCTACTGAACAGTAAGAGTATAACATTTACATATAACCAAAACGCTTGCTTATGAATAAGTTCATACCTTATTTATGGCTATCTATTGCCCTTATCGGCAGCTTGTTCGCCAAAACAGCACGCTGCCAGTCCGCAGCTACTGCTACCTGGGCATTGACAGCCAACCAGAATGCCGTTACTACCGGCAGCATCACTGCAACAGCAGGATCATTGACTGGCATCAACCATTTCGATTACATCACAGGCGGAGAGAGATTAATACCACCAGGTAATGCATGGCCTGCAGAAACAGCACCCAACAGCGGCAGGTATCTGCAATACACTGTTTCGCCGGCTTCAGGTAAAAATCTTTCCGTAACAGAGATCAAGGTATCCCTGAGTTTCAATGGATCTTCCGCCTGCCGGGCCGGACTTTCTTACTCGACCGACGGCGCCAATTTTACAGACATTACCACGTACCTTTTTTTAAGATCATCTTCCACACCGGACGATTATTCTTTTACTGATCTGAATATTCCGGTACTGAATGGACAGACCTTGTATTTCAGGGTGTCACCGTTCACTACGGCTGCCATCAGCAGTAAATACATGATCATCAAAAATGTGATCATCAATGCAGACACCATAGTTACCAACAATGCAACCTGGGCGCTCACAGCCAATCAAAATGCAGTAACGACAGGCTATATGGCTGCTGTTCCTCAGTCATTGACAGGACTGATCATCAATAATTATATTTCCGGCAGCGGCGGGCAAAGGATCTTGCCATCCGACACTACCTGGCCCGCGGAAACAGGGCCTAACAGCAACAGGTATGCGTTGTATGTCACCGAACCGGCTGCAGGGCGCGATCTCACCGTAAAACAGATAGGATTGGCGCTAAGTTTCAACTCATCGAGTTTTGGGCACGCAAACATTGCCTGGTCGACCGATAATATCAATTATACTGATCTGATCACCAACCTGTCCCTGGCTTCGGGATCTGTACCGAAAGATACCATCCTGGGCGGTTTGAATATCAGTGTTCCGAATGGTAAAAAACTGTACATAAAAGTGTCGCCCTGGACAACCGGTCTCATTACCGATACTAAATTTCTTGTTTCGAAAAATATAAGGCTGGAAGGCACCATACAGGCATCCAGGCAAATCGCCTTTCCAGGCGCCGAAGGCGGGGGCAGGTTTACGAAAGGCGGCAGGGGCGCCCGTGTGTATTATGTCACTAATTTGAATGATGCAGGTGCAGGCAGCCTCAGGGATGCGGTAAGTCAACCGTACCGGACAGTCCTTTTCAAAGTATCAGGCACTATATTCCTGTCCAGTACGATCATCCTGGACAAAAGCAATATCACCATTGCCGGACAAACAGCACCCGGTGATGGCATTTGCCTGGCCGGGCATGGGATGTATATTAAAGCAAATGATATTATCATCAGGTATATCCGAAGCAGGCCGGGAGACACTGCCCGCATAGATGTGGATGCCTTGAGCAATTACTTCGGAGCGCCTTTCCCGTATTCCAATATCATCATCGACCATTGTTCATTGAGCTGGTCGACCGATGAGGTAGGTTCTTTTTATGCAGTCTCGAACTTTACCCTGCAATGGAGCATGTTGAGCGAGAGCCTGTACTATTCTTTTCATCATAAATCGACCGGCGGCGATAAAACACCGCATGGTTATGGAGGTATCTGGGGCGGGCAGAATGCTACTTTCCACCATAATTTACTCGCCAGTAATTCCAATCGCAACCCGAGGTTTTCAGGAAGCGATAATACCGGGCGGCCGGACCTGGAATATGTAGATTACCGCAATAATGTGGTATACAACTGGGACGGGTCTTCCTATGCAGGTACCGGCGGACACCAGAATATGGTCAATAATTATTATAAGCCCGGCCCGGCCACAACCGGCAGTGCTTCCTGTGTGTCCGGTAATAGAAGACACCGTATTCTTACCTATAATATATATACACTTTCCCAGCGGGTCCCGGGCGATACGATTTGGGGTGGAAAATTTCATATCAAGGGCAATTATGTATACGGCTATCCCTGCGCTTCCGATACCAACGACATATCAGACAATAACTGGACAAATGGCGTTTATCCAGGGGAAGCATCTTACCCCGGTGCGTTCGACAGTATAGCTGCTGCAAGGCAAAACCTGCCGTTCCCATATTCACCGGTGACCACCCAAACGGCAAAAGATGCTTATCTATCTGTAATGGACAGTAGCGGCGCTATACTGCCCCGCCGGGATACGCTTGATCGCCGGATCATCAGGGAAACCCGTACAGGCACAGCTACGTATGAGGATACCAGTTATAATAAAGCAGGAGTAACACATCCGAGTGGATTTATCGACAGTCAGAACACAGTTGGCGGATGGCCTACCTTAACATCCACCACTTATCCAAACGACACGGACAATGATGGACTACCCGACTGGTGGGAGGCAAAAACTTCCGGCAATGATGCCGATACGACCAGCATTAATGGCAACAGCTTTGCTGGTGATGGCTATACCATGCTGGAAAAATACCTGAATGCTATTCAGTCGCCGGACCAGCAGGCCGTCTTTGCCCAGGCTACCGGTACAATCATTGGTAAGGATAGTGTCCGGATCAATTTCACCATCGACTGGGCAAAAGATCTGTTTGCGTTCGGATTATATCGCTCAACCGATAATGTTTCTTTTACAAAAATTGGGCAGGTAGCATCCAATATCAATAAAACAAAATATATCCTGAACGATTTTGCCGCTCCGCATCAGCAACTTTATTACAAGATAGGTAGCGTCAGGTTAGATGGTAAAGGTGATACAGTGTACAGCACCACCATCAACATCGATAACTCTTCTATGGGAATGATGGTAAATCCATCCGCCAGGAATATGGCAGTAAGCACCATGACAGAAAATACCATAACGGGGCTGAAAGTATTCCCGAATCCCGTATTCAGCAGCATGGTCGTTGAACATCCAAAAGCAAGTGCAGGAGCCACTATTTCGGTATATACCTCTTCCGGTCAAATGATTAAAACCTACAGGCTGAAGGCAGGCAATACACGCACCACGCTGGAGGTTGGACCATTTGCCAAAGGGGCTTATTTACTGATGATGGACAATATAACAACAAAAGAGAGTATTGTTTTTGTGAAGCAATAGGATAAAAAATAGCCAGATGGCCACTTACCTGCATCACCCTCCCTGACGGATCAGGTCCAGTATCCTTTCATTCTCGATGATCATCATGCCCTGACGGTCGGTAGTGATCCCCTCTTTCAACTGGTAAGTGTAAGTGGGGATGGCTCCCTGCATTACCGTAGGCAGATACAGGAACCGGACGTGCCCGCAACGTGCTCTTAATGCTTCTCCAACCTCGATGATATGCGTGGAGATGATGAAGAAGCAATTCCTGTGCGCAGAAAAGGCTTCTGTTATGGACAATGTGGCCTCATAGGCATCCTTCACATTGGTGCCCTTGAAAAGCTCATCGAATATTACGATGAGGTCTTTGGATGCGTTGACTGCTTCAGCCACTTTTTTCACGCGAAGCACCTCCGCATAAAAATGACTATACCCATGTTCGAGATCATCAGGAACGTTGATGGATGAAAAGATGCCATCTTTCACGGAGAACTCCATTTTTGCAGCAGGTACCGGAAAGCCCATGTGTGCCAGATAAATGGCAATGCCAAATGCTTTCATGTAGGTTGACTTCCCGGCCATATTGGCCCCTGTAAGGAATATCACATTATTGTTTTCCGAGAAGTCGGCAGGATTGGTCACTGCCTTTGCCAGAAGGGGATGGAACAGTCCTGAAATGTTGATACGGTTCTGCTGCGCCGGCAGCGCTTCCGGGTAACAGTAGCCTTTGGCCACAGCGACATCCGATACAGCTATGTTCACGTCGAATTGGAAGATGATCTGCATCAAAGCCTTCATTTCCTTTTGCATGTTGGCCCTCAGGCAGTGATCATACTTTATTAGTTTCAGTAAAGTGATCTTTGGGGGAGTGGCCCCATCGACCAGCCATTGCAATTGCCTGTTGGCAAATATTTGCCGGACGGTGGCCAGTTGCTCCGCACAGGGATTATCTGCGTCCTCTTGCAGGTGTTGAACAAGATCATGGAATTGCTGAATGATCTGTATCGTCTGGATACAACCGCTTTCAAGGAGGCTGTATTCCTCACTGCCGGTCACTTTGCTGCGTATTTTTTTAAGGACCGTATTCCAGGATGTTTCCAACAAACTACCGCTGCCGGATCGCAGGTAGTTTTCCATTGCGCTGAAAGCTTCATTGGAAAAGGGAAGGGTAACGCGCTTTTTGCTGAAATACCTGAAACTGCGAACACGTTCATCGATGCGGGCGGCATCGGTCAGTGGTTGCCGGAACATCTGCTCCATCAACAGCCGGCCACCGTTGGTGATCGTATGGTCGAACAGGCGGAATATGGAATTGCTTTTATACCTGCCGGGAATATTCAGGTCTTCCAGCGTTTGTTTGTCTGCTATAAAGCTCATGATCGGGCTGTTTTGGGTGGCCTGTTATTGATGATATCGAGAATGCCTTCATTGTTGATGATGATCATCCCATGCCTGTCTGCCGTGATGCCGGGCGCGAGTTTATAAGTATAGACCGGCACATTGTCGCGCATGGTGGTAGGCAGGTAGGTGAAGAATATGTTACGGCACCGTTCTTTCAGAACTTCTCCTGCTTCGATGATATGTGTGGACACTACGAACATGCAATTCTTCCTGGCAGCAAAAGCTTCGGTAATGGCGATAGTGGCTTCACAGGCATCTTTTACATTCGTGCCACGGAAAAGCTCGTCGAATATGATGAAAAGGTTTTTGGAAACGCCCAGTTCCTGCGCCACCTTTTTTATCCGCAGCACTTCCGCATAGAAATGACTGCTGCCTGTGGAAAGATTATCGGAAAGATTGATGGTGGTGTAGATGCCATCCCTTACGGAAAACGACATCTTTTTGGCCGCTACCGGAAATCCAATATGCGCCAGGAACATAGCGATGCCCAGCGATTTCATGAAAGTGGATTTGCCGGCCATGTTGGCGCCTGTAAGAAAAATGATATTGTTGTCTGGTGTAATGCTCAGGGTATTGCCGACTGCGTTTTTGACCTGTGGATGATACACGTCTTCCAGGTATACTGTGTGCAGCTCCCTGTCCATCGCTTCCGGGAATACAAAATTGTGCACCCTGGCCACCTTTGCCACGGAGATATAAACGTCGATATGATATATATGGAACAGTATCCTGCGCAGGGTATTCCTGCTACGGAAACGCAACAGATCATCGTACCGGGCTGTTAGATGGTAAGACAGCCTGCCTTTTGATTTTTCCTGCATTACAGGAGCCAGATCATCATCATTCAAAAGTTTTTCTAATTCCTGTAATACCTGGGCATAAGGTGTTTGGGAGGCGGTTTTCGAAATGCTTTGCACAAAATCTTTCAACAGATGCAAAATTTCGATCATTGCGGAAACCCCATTGCTGATGATCTTATACTGATGGTCTTCCCCGATCAGGTGCCGGATCTTTCCGCCAATAGTACCTGGTTCACGGGGGAGCCGTGTCCTTTCATCTTCCATCTGGAGGTAAAGCTCAGCACTATCGAACAATGCACTGTTGAAAGGAAATGAGGTTCCCGCAGAGCTGAAAAATTGAATGGTATGACTACGGTTATTGATGGCAGTTGCATCTGAAAGCGGGTACAGGAACATCTGCTCCAGCATGCCCGCCCCACCCCTGGTATGAGTATTATTGAAAATGGTATAAATGGAATCCCTGCCCGGCTTACCGAATATGTTCAGATCATCGAGCGTCTGTTTATCTGTATTGAAATGCATGGTTTCCTTTTTGCATGATGTGGTAGGTCCGCTTCAGATTTTTGTTGCCGCCATTATTTCCGTTTACGTCTGATGAGCAGGATGGAACCGAAGGCCAGCAGTATACCGGGTATTATCCATACATAGATGATCCGGAGAATTTTCGATTGGTCTTTCGTGACCCTTATTTTGGTGTCTTTGATCGGCGGCCTGGAGCTATCGATAGGGAATTCACCATAGCTTAACCAACTGAACAGTCCGGTATTGAATGCGAAATTGGCTGCTTGCAAATTGAACCGTTGCAATTCTGCATTGCTCATGAAATCTGCATCACCGGTCACAATGATCCTTTGTTCTTTTCCTTTTATTGTGCGGGTAAGGCCCAGTGCTGTAGGAAAGGCCCTTCTTTCATCGCCTTTTTCAGCAGAATACAGTACTTCGGCGGAATCGCTTACCAGCTTATCTTTTTTCAACCAGCTTGTTTTGGCATCTGTCATGAGCAGGGGCCTGATCGTGAATGCACCGCTATCCGTATAGGAGAGCGCAGTGACGCCCGGCATCGATACTTTTGCGCTGTCGTGATGACTATGTTCCAGCGGTGGGTAGAATGTGGCCGCAGTGGCAGTCAGGTAGGGTGTTACCAGTTCCGGTTGCAATTCTTTGGTTGGCTGCACCAATATCCCTTCCAGCAACTGTACACCCAGTTTGGCCAGCAATGGATTGAGCAGGGCCTGCTTGCCTGGTTCACCGGCAATGAACAGGTTGCCGCCATTATCGATATACTGCTGTATTTTATTCATCGCTGTATCTGTTAGCGCTACTTTTGGATCAGCCAGTACCAATGCGGAAATATCCGTGGGGATCTCTTTGGTGAGCAGTGACAGCGTATCCACATCAAAGCCCTGGTTTATGAGAGAATTGCGGAATGTATTCAGATTGGTAAGCACCTTGTATTCCCTGTCGCCCACTTTATTGATATCCCTTTCCAGGTTGCCGGTCAGGAAAACGATCCTGGGCATTTTGGCCCGCAGCAGGCGTTTGAAGGCAGCAGAGACTTCTGTTTCACTGGGCCATTGCCGCATATCGTTGAACACTCTCAGGAAGGTAGTGCGTTCCTTGTATCTCAGTTGCATTACATACCTGTTCAGCTCCGGTCTCAGATCGATGGTCTTGCGGATCTCTGCCGGCGATTTAAAGTCTGAAAGAGAAAGGTCTTTGCTCTCGGCAACCCGTTTGGCGATCTGTTCAATGGTCCTGCCTCCGAAGTATCTTTCATAGTTTCGGTTTTCGAGAGCGGTATCGTAATACAGAACGGTCTTCAGTTCTATGTTGTGCTTGAACCGCAAATAAGGTTCCCACCTGGCAAGGTTCTGGTTGTAAGATTCCGGCGCCCCAAAGTTCCAGTAGTTACCAAGAAGATTATTATAGGCGGTCACTTCCAATGGCGCATCGCCCAGCTCTTTAATGATCTTCTGTGCATTGGGGGCCAGTGTTCTCGATTTGTTGGCCGTGGCGTCATAATATCCTACGAGAGAAGGAATGGAGCTGATATAACCGATGGTCAGCGTGGAGATGATTACAAAGGCATATCTGCCCATTCTTACCAGGCGGGGCCTGGATTCAATGTCCGATCGCATTTTATAAATGGTGAGGCCCAGGAACAGGTATACGATCACCAGGAAATAGATCACATCCTTACTGGTGATCAGTCCGCCCATCATATTGCCGGTGCGCCCTGAGATGGAAAGGAAATAGGTGAGGTTTCTTACAAAAGCGATCCCCTGCCAAAGCTGGCCTACATAGTTGAGGATACCGAACATCACGAAAGTGCATATCGCGGCCACGATCTGGTAGCTGGTAAGGCTCGACATGAAAAGACCGATGGCAGAGTAGGCGCTGAGCAAAAGAAAGCAGGCCAGTACGGCACTGAAAAGCTTGCCGGAATCGGCAGAGATGATCTGATACAGCCCCGAGAATACAAAGCACGCGATGATGAAAACGAGTAGCAGGCTGTAGATCAGCATGGACAGGAACTTACCAAGTACGATCTCCCGGACCCTGATGGGAGAGGAATGCAATAGTTTAATAGTGCCGCTGCTTATTTCACGACTGATCAGTCCCATGGTGAGCAGTGGCATATAGAGATATACATTTTGCATCACACTGCCGAACAATCCGCGATTACCAAAAAAGATGAAATCTGTCATACTGCCCATGTACTTGTTACCGGCATCCTGTTCTCTTGCTACGAGCTCTATGATGTTCGCATAAGTTATTCCACACTGTACCAGGAATATGATCATCAGGAACCAGGCAATAGGGGAAAAGAACAAGGTGCGCAGCTCTGTTTTTGCCACTCTGAGTATCGTTTTCATTGAATACTTGTTATTTTGATGTTTGATTCGATAATTGTTTGAATATTTCATCGAGCGCGCTCTTATCGAGACTGATCTCCCGCAACCTCCAACCACGTTGAACACTGGTAGCCACTATCTTTTCTGAAATATCCTGGTCGCCGCTGAAATAAACCCGGACCTGCCGTTCGGTAAGGAATTCCGCTTTGCTTACGCCTTCTATTTGTTCCAGTTCGGATACGGATGGTGGGTTCGATAAATGGATAAGCATACTGTGCGGCTCTACATAGTTATTGAAGGCTTCCATCGTATCGGAGAATACGATCCTGCCATTTTCGATCATCTTGATCTCTTTGCAGAGCAATTGTATTTCCGACAGGATATGGGAAGAGAAAATGACCGCCCGCTCCCTTGCTATTTCCTTGATCAGTGCCCTTACCTCGATGATCTGGTTGGGATCGAGGCCATTGGTAGGCTCATCCAGCACAACGAGCCGGGGGCGATGAACGATGGCCTGGGCAATACCGACCCGTTGGCGATATCCACCGGAAAGATTTCGTATCAGCCGGTTGCTGAAGTGCGCGATGCCACATCGTTCCTTTACTTCCCTGATGGATGACTTCATAGTGTCTTTCGGGATATGGCGCAAACCTGCGCAGTAGTAGAGGTATTCATCCACGGTAAGGTCCATATACAACGGTGGATGTTGCGGCAGGAACCCGATCTCTTTCTTGGCCAGTTCAGGCTCTTTTTTCATATCGAAACCATTGATGTAAACATTCCCTTCGGTCTGGTTCAGCGCTCCACAGAGAATGTTCATGGTGGTGGATTTTCCTGCGCCGTTGGAGCCCAGCAATCCTACAATACCTGTCTGGCTGATCTCCATGTCGATATCACGGATCGCCCAGTTGGTGTTGTACCTGTGCGACAGCCCTTCAATCCTGACAATACTCTTTTCCATTATATTATATGTATAGGTTGTTGTTTTTGATCATCCAGGCTCCCTGCAGGCAACGGGAGCCTGCAGGGGTGTGCCCGGACAAATAGATGCTCTCACCGGTATGCATTGGTGGGCGCTACCGGTAGATGAGATCGTAAGAAGGTAACCCTTTCCGTTAATGAAAGGGCTACCTCATGATGATGTGCATTAATTCGGATTTTGTTCCATTTCCGGATTCTGGGCAATCAACAGGTTGGCCAGTGGGAACACATATCCATTACTGTTAGGCTCCAGTTTATAGGTTGTGTTGTTCAAAGTTCTGGTAACGGTTTGGGCGAACATAGGGTCTTTGTTCAGCCGGCGCTGATCGAACCAACGCAAGCCTGATCCAAAGAACTCGCGGCGCCGTTCGTCGATCACGAGCTGCAGCGCTTCCTGGGGGCTCGCTGCTGTGAGGTCGGCATAATCTGCCGGCCTGAACCGCAGTTTCCGCAAGGTGTTGAGCATGGCGACCGCTTCATCTTTTTTTCCTGCGCGGGCCAGGCATTCTGCTTTTATCAGCCAGGTGTCATTCACTGTTAGACCTACCGCCGGTTTGTCCGGTGAGCCCGAATATTTTTCCCTCGACCAGAAACCGAATCCTGTGAAGCCGGGGGAGAAACTGGTGCCGGGCTTTACGAAAAGCACATAACGCAGGTCTTTTGTTCCCAGCAGGTTTAATAATGCAGGGCTCAGTTGCAGTGCGTTGTAAACCTGCCTTGGCACTTTGCGCAGCATCACCTGTTTGTCCTGGTATTGTCCGGGAAAAATATATGGATTAGGGGCCACTGCTATATTATAATCATACAGGTCGCCGGAGATCGCCAGGGCGCTGTCTGCAAAGGCCGCTGCATTGGTAAAATCGCGCATATTCAGGTACACCTTACTGAGCAATGCGTACGCTGCAACCTTGCTGGGTTTGAAATTGATCTCCTGTTTTGCCGGCAACAACGATATGGCCTGGCGGGTATCGCTCAATACCTGATCGTACACTTTCTTTACACTGGACCTTGTGAGGTCAACGAACAGGGATGGTTTCAGCAAAAGAGGCACGGCCAGGTCTTTATCGGCTGTGGCCGCATCATATTGTTTGCCATACAAATTGGCAAGCATGAAATAATTGAATGCCCTGTGGAGCAGCGCTTCACCCATGAGGGTATTCCTGGTAAGCTGGTCGCCTCCCTTGCTTTCCATCACACCGCCGATCACTATGTTATAGACATACATCATAGCATATAAAGAATTCCAGTCGTTGTCGGTTTGCTGATCCACATAAAAGGGCTTGCTCCAGGTATACATGGCCACCTGGATAGTATTGTTCTTGATATTATTCTGTAGCTCCGGGGCTGCGAGTTCGGCATCATCGCAACTAAGGATCGGCGCGACCCCATAAGCGATCTCCTGCTGGTCGGTATTGTTCAGCAATGCCCGGTAATCTTCGGTATATACGAGCACACGCTGGCCCTGAATCGGCACTTCCTCAACATATTTCCGGCAGGAGGCCAGGGCAGCCATTAGTAAAAGCGCAGTAAAGATATTTTTATATGAATGCATAGTAATTGGTTGAGCGGTTTTTAAAAATTCAGCGAAAGCCTGAAAGAATAAGAGGTCAATGGTGGCAACTGGTAGTTATTGCCTATAGTATAGAGATAATCGGGATCGATCTTTTCCTTATTGGCCGCCCAGATCATACCCAGGTTGCGACAAACCGCGGAAAGGGCCAGGTTCCTGGCGCCCGTTTTTGCGAGCCAGCGTGCAGGAAGGGAATAGGACAGCATGATCTGCTGCAGCCTGATATTGCTGCGGCTTCTGATGAGGTAAGTCGATTCAACATAACGGCCTGTGCTTTGAAAGAAATTCGTACCAGCGCCGAACTCGAGGCCGGGCACATTGGCGAATGCTTCATCACCGGGTTTTCTCCAGCGTTCGGCCAGGTCTCCGCCACGTCCTACATAAGTGTTATTGGTATAGCCCACGGAATTGATGGAGGGTTTGCGGAATACACCGCCCAGCGCATACAGGAACTGTACATTCAACTCCAAACTCTTGTACTGTATCGTGTTCCCGAAGCTGCCGAACCAGGGTGAGTTGCTGCGACCGGAATAAACGCGGATATTTTCAAAGGGATACTCGTTCACGGTATATGTTTTATCTTTTATGTTGGGGTCGGCGATGAGCGACTGGCCTGTTTTGTCGAGCCCTGCCCACAGATAGGAGAACACATAATCCGAGGGATAACCATCGTAAAGTATCTCCGGTGCGAAGGAGGTGGTCGGTTTTTTGAAACGGACGTCCTTAATGATATTGGTATTATAGGAAATGTTGAGGCTGGTGGTCCATTTCCAGCTTTTGTTCAGGAAGGGCACCACATTGATCCCAATGTCGACACCATGACCATCGAGGTTGGCCGTATTGAACAATGTGCTGGTGAACCCGTATGTTCCATTGATAGGTAACTGCCAGATAATATCGGTTGTCTTTTTCCGATAGTATTCGATGGAGCCATATAACCTGCTCTTGAACAGGGAGAAATCGATCCCATAATTGATCATGCGTGTTTTTTCCCATGCCAGGTTCTCGATAGCGGGGTTGGCGATAACGCCATACGGATAATTGGTATAGAAATTCGATCCCAGGAGGTTGATAGTAGTGACCGGTGCATAGCCCTGCGGTGCATTGCCGCTGAAGCCATAGGTAAAGCGGGCCGAGAGCTGGTTGATCCATGGAACATTGCGGAGGAGATCTTCATTCCCGATATCCCATTTCAGGCCGGCAGACCAAAGCGGGATGGCCCTTTTGCGGCGTTCAACGCCGAGCAGGTTGTAATCGTCGAAGCGTGCGCTGGCGGAAGCCGTGTATTTGTTGTCGAAGGTGTAGGAACCGTTCGCATAGTACGACAGCGATCGCGTAGTCTTTTCAACAACTGCTTTGGAAGTAGCGCCGATGGTTTGGGTGCCGCCAAACATATCCTTGTAGGTGACGGATGGATTGACGACCCTGTAGGAATTGATGGATTTGTCGTATCCATAGCGGATCTCTCCGCTCGATTTGTTGTAGTTTTCACGGATCTCCGTTCCTATCAGCATATTCAGTTGGTGCTTGCTCAACCAATTTTTGTTCACATTGATCTGGCCGCGCAGGTTATAGCTTCTTCCCAGCGAATTATCCAGGTCAAGCTTTCCCCCCGGTGGCACACCATACACGCGGGCTCCGGTGGCATTGAGGCTGGTGCCTTTATTGACCATGATCCTTGCATCATAGCTTTCGGGTTCCCAGTAAAGTTCCCTGTCCGAAAAGGTGCGTCCTATATTCCCTGAAACAGTTGCATTCAGCCAGGAGGTCAGTTTGCCATTGATAGATGCATTGAACGCAATGTTATTGCCGTTTTGATAGGTGTTCGAATAATCCAGTTCATCGATAGGTGAATACCGGAAGGGGAGATAGCCCTTGCTTTCCAGGTTCCTGGCGATAGAAGGTATTGTCAGCACATCGTAGTATACTCTATTGCCCGAAGCATCGACAAGCTGGTCGTAGGGCCTCATGCCGCCGGCTACAACGCTCATGGCCCGTACGGCGGCGCCGTTGATCTTATCCTTCGTATTGCCGAATGTAAGATCGGTGCTGATGGTAATGCGGCCATCCATCATGGCCGAAGTAGCGCCTGCTCTCAGGGAGTAACCCTTATTCACATTGCTCCTGTAAACGCGCTCATCCTTATAAAAATACCCCGACAGGAAATAAGAGCTGTTAGGCCCGCCTCCTGAAAGCGATAGATTGTATTGCTGCGTGGTAGGGCGCTGCAGCATGTACCTGGCAACCTGATCGCTGTTGTCGATAGTGCCTAATGCGGCCAGCTCCTGGTTCATCCTGGCTTCCGGGATCTCACCGCGTTTGAAACGCCAGATGATGGCCTGTGCCTGGCTATTGTTTTCCGGAAGCAATCCCGACGTAGTAGTTGTAGGGTCATTCAACCTTCCTTTGTCTATCAACTCTTTTTCCATGGCTATATAATCCGGCATGGACATCATTTTGCCGTAATTGGTGGTGGGTTTGCTGCTGGTGCCGAAGGTGGTGGAGAAACTGAGCGTGGGTTTACTGTTCCGGACCCCTTTTTTGGTGACTACCACCACCACGCCATTGGCGGCCTGGATACCCCAGATCGATGCCGCAGCAGCATCTTTCAGGATAGTGATCTGATCGATGTCGTCAGGATTGATAAAATCGAGCGCACCGCTGGAGATCGACATTTGGGAAGGGAACCCATCGACTACCAACAAAGGGTCTGTGCTTACCTGGGTGTACTGGCTCTTGATCGTGGAAAGGCCGCGGACCTGGATACTGCCATTGCGGCTTTTACCGGCAACGGTTTGAGTAGAAATATTGACGCCCGGCACCATACCCTGCAGGCGTTCGAGTATGCTCACTACAGGCACCTGCGCCAGTTGCTTGCTGGTCACGATACCGAATGATCCTGTGGCCCTTTCCCTTGGGATCGATTGGTAACCGGTGTTCACGGTCACTTCCACCTCACCGAGCTTCTTTACTTCAGGCAGTAACGATATGCTAAGGAAGTTCTTTCCGTTCAGCCTGATCTCTTTCGACTGGTAGGAGACACTGGTCACTGTCAATACCCCGTTGGCCGGAACATTCTGCAACGAAAAATTTCCCTGCAGGTCCGTTGCAGTGATCAGCCTGGTATTGCGCACCGTGATGGTTGCGCCCGCCACGGGTTGTCCGGCGGAATCTACAATAGCGCCCTTCAACACGGGGATCACGGCTGTGTCCGCCGCTATCGTTATGGAGGAAGGATAAGTTTTTTGGGAAAGGAAAATAGTTCTACTGTCGATGGAAAAGGTTATAGGTTGATCAAGGAATACCTCTGTGAGAAATTCCGCCAGTGGAATGTTCCTGGCATTGATGGTTACAGGAGCAGAGTGTTCGAACAGGCGTTCATTCCCAAATACCACATAGCCTGTTTGTTTGTAGATCTGATCGAAGACTTTTTTCAAAGGCATGTCGCGCCCGTGGATAGTTACTGTTTGGGAAGATGTTTTTGCAGAAACGTGCAGCATAAGAGCGAACAGGAAAAAAGACGTCATTCTCATAATTCGCAAGATTTGGTGAGGGAACGGCAATAAAAGTCCCCTTCGTTCAGCAAGAGCGATTTTTTGCATAGCTTTGTCGCAGTTTTGGTTGATATAAATTTTGTTACACGGAATTTTAGATTAGCCGAACTACGCCGGAAGCGCTCCTACCTGCTTCCGGTTTTTCATGATGCTAATCTTAGAAAGTTTTAGTCTATAGTATTTGTTTTGATGTTTAATGATTACGGCATTACCACCAGTTGCCTGCCATTCTCGATCATCATCTGTACGCCGGTGGTCTGAAAACCTTTGATAAGTCCTGCCAGGCTGATATCCTTGCTGATCCTGCCATAAAACTTGATATCGGGCGCCTTGCCTCTGTACACTATTTCCACGTCGTACCATCTTGCGATCTGCTTCATCGCATTTTTCAGCTCCACCCCGTCGAAATTGAATAGGCCATTTTTCCAGGCGATCACTTTATCGATATCGGGTTCATTGATGTTCGTTCCTTTTTCTGATAGCTGCAATTGCTGGCCGGGCAATAATACCTGGGCGTATTGATCACCCTGGGAGCCGGTACGCCTGGCAGCTACCCGAACAGACCCTTCCAGCAGGGTTGTGCTGAGTGTTTCCTCATTGTCGTAGGCATTCACGTTGAAATGGGTACCCAGGACTTCAATTTCTGCCCGGTCATCTACTGCTACGCGGAACGGCATTTTCGTATTCTTCACTACTTCGAAATAGGCTTCTCCGCTGATCTCGACCTGCCGCTGGCTGCCTGTGAACGCGACCGGGTAGCGTATGGAACTGGCGGAGTTCAGCCATACCTGCGTCCCGTCGGGCAGTGTGAGATGAAAGACCCTGCCATTCGGAACAGAGATCGTGTTGTACACCATCTCGCCGGACTGCCCTTTTCCCGGAGCATAGACCAGTTCTCCGTTCTTCAGTATGGCTTCTGTGCCGCTCTCGGTAGCTACAACACCATTCTGCATGCTGTCGAGCACCACCCGGTTGCCGTTCGCCAGTATAAGTATGGCGCCATTTTTACCTGGTGCAATATCTATATGTGGCGGATTGACTACCAGTTCCGGTGGTTTGGAAGGCGTATATGAAAACCATAAATAACCTGCAACGGCCATTACCGCTATCACCACTGCGGCAGCAACCCATCTCCATTTATTTAAAACATGGATACCGGGGCTGATCACTGGAGGGTTGGCGGCTGAATGTTTTTTCAGGAAACGCTCCAACGCTTCGGTCTCATGATACTGAGCCATCGATCTTGCATATTGTTGCTGTATGGCGCCATCGTTCAATTCTCCCCATAATCGTTGGTGCTCTTCGCCGGAGGTTATCCAGGCATCCAGTATGGCCTTTTCTTCATCGGTAAGGTTTCCTTGCAAGTGTTTTTGGACCAGTTCTGCAATGAATAAGGAATCAGGTGATGATGCATTCATATTGAAATGCGCTTTTGATTAATACGCAGCGATCGTTGGATCGTACCAAACGTTGAAAAAATAATTTTAAAAACGGGAGAACAGGAAGAATAAGGCAAAGTATTCAGGCGGCAATCGTAGCTTCAACAGGGCGATCCCTCTTGATTTCTGGTTCTTGACAGTTTGTATGGACAGGCCCAGCTCACTGGCTATCTCATCGTTTGGCTTCCCTTCGATATATCCCATGCGGATGATCTTTCCACATTGTTCCGGGAGCTGGCTGATAGCCCGGTAGATGTGCCGGTAAACTTCCATGCGGACCAGGTCCAGATCTGCCCCCGCTTCCCACTGCTTCTGCGATTGCAGGAAGAGTGCCTGCCGTTCCCGGCTATGTTCCAACCGCCGGATAAGATCGAAACAGGCATTGCGGGTCGATTTGTACAGGAAGTCTTTCAAATGGCGAAGGTCCTGGAAATGCTGCTGCCTGGCCCATATTTTCATGAACACATCTTCCACGATATCCTCTACATGCTCCGGGGCGCCTGTAAGTTTCTCCGCAAACACACACAAGGCGGCATAATATTCCCTGAATATATAGGAGAAGGCGTCCCTGTCGCCATGCTCGAGCAGTTGCAGTAATTCCTTTTCTTTGTATGGTTGGCCGGTAGACAATAAGATTCCCGATTGTATATTGATCGCAATACTATACCAAAAATTTCATAAGAAGGTAACAGGCCGGGCAGTTATGTGACAATTTTTCGAGTTGATATGCTTGCCGGTATTGTTTCTGTCTGCGGTATAAAATTATCGATATATGCCCTAACTATTTCTTATTTTAGGCCTGGTTACTCCATTTCAGTAGCCCTGCGATCGAAGGTTCATCAATTTGTCTTGACCAAAGAAAACTAACTGAATGAGAAGTGATGCGTTGCCATACAGAATATCTCCCCCATTCCTCAGATATTCGATAGCCTGTATTTTATCATTGTTTCTCTATTCCTCCCATTCTTTATTTGGGCAAAGCAGGTACACATTCCAGCAATTAGACAACAGCAGTGGTTTATCGAGCAGTTGTTTGAACGATATATTCAGTGATTCGGAAAATTTGCTTTGGCTAGGTACATGGGATGGATTGAATGTTTATGATGGTTCTTCGTTCCATGTTTTTAACTACAGTCAACAAAGCGACCCTAAAAAAAATATAGGGAGCAATGTGATTTACCAGATGGCGGAAGACACTTCCAAGTTAATATGGATCGCCACTATTGAAGGGATATCGAGATATGAGCGTAATACAGGTAATTTCCAGCATTATTTTTATGGCAATAAGGACTCGCTGGGCTCTTCGAAAAGCTACTTACTGGCTGTAGGCAAGCGAAACGGCCAGGTATACGCCGCTCCGAAGTTCTCACAAGCATTGTTTTACTTCGACGATAAAACCAATGTATTCAGGAAATGTGATTTCAAGGGACAAGATCCCGGCATTATTATCAAGCTATTATTCGATATCGATGGCCGCCTGATCATCCTCAACAATAAAGGGGAAGCCCATATTTATAAAAGTCATGCCGGCGCCTTCCTGAAAGATGCGGTCATCAAAAATGATGAACCGATCAGTAATATTTTTCTTGTAAACAATATTATCTTCTATTCCACTTCAGGCAGGAATTTATACGCTTTAGACCGGGGGCATAACCATATCTTCAAAACAAAACTTCCCTTCCCTGTAAGGGCTATGGCATATTATAAGGAACACTATGTGCTGGCATGGTCTTCCAAAGGTTTTGGAGAGTATGATGAAAACTTTACACCACAATTTACCATTGCCAGCGAAATGCCGGCAATGTCGCACATGCGCATCACCTCCCTGCGACCTATGGGCCAAAATATGCTGTGGGTGGGCACCGATGGCAACGGAGTGATACAGATAACAGTCAATCACCATTCTTTTGGGCTTGTTGGGAAATGGCTGAATGGTGAGGCTATCAATATACCGATAAGAGCATTTAATGAAGTGAGCGGCGACCTGTGGGTAGGCACCAAAGGCAATGGTATCATTAAAATAAAAGAGTTCGGAACACCTAACGCTTCTTCTTCTTCCATCCATTTCTCCACCTCTTCAACAGCCTTATCGGATGCCAGGGTCTACACGATTGAAAAAAATAAAACTGGTTATGTATATGTCGGTTCAGATGCAGAGGGCATTACGTTATACGACGCAGACAATAATCAGTGGTATGCATGGAATATGATCGAAAACAGTTCAAGATACCCTTCTTTTAGTTTGGTGCATAGTATCCTGATCGATAAGGACAGCTCTTTATGGCTGGGCCTGGAAGCCTATGGACTGGCTCATCTCAAGATCATCAAAAATAACATGGGACAGCCTTCCATTCAATATTTATATCAATATGCACATACCGGCAATAACCTGGGGCCGGCCAACAACGCAATTTTTGCTTTGGCCGAAGGGAGCGCCGGGCAAATACTGATTGGTTGCCGCTATGGAGGGTTGAGCATATTCGATAAAAAGAATAAAGTCTTTCGCACTTTCACCGCATCATACAGTGAGGGCCTTTCCAACAACGACGTACTCTCTCTGTATAAGGATAGCAAACAAAGAGTGTGGATCGGTACAAGTTATGGAATGAATGTGATCGATCTTGCCGATCTGGATCTGTCTAAACCTGCCTTCAAAAGAATTACTACTGAAAACGGCCTGCCCAACAATACGGTACATGGGATCACGGAAGATGCGGCCGGTTATATCTGGGCAAGCACCAACAAGGGCCTGGTAAGGATCTCCCCGCTTTCATTCGAAATTGTGCGCTTCAGGCAATCGGATGGCTTACAAAGTGATGAATTCAGCGATGGCGCGATCTGGAAAGACGAAAAAGGACAAGTGTTTTTCGGGGGCGTTCATGGCTTCAATTATTTCTTCCCTGATTCTATCAAAACGAATCAACCTCTTTCCAATCTGATGGTGTCTGATTTTCAACTGGCAGGCAATTCCCTCACCAAAAATGTCTTTAAGGTGGTACCGGCAGGCGGTGATTACAAGCCGGATGTTTTTTCCATCAGCAGGGATGGGAACTATTTTGAAATGATGGTCAAGGCAATTAATTTTTCCAACACGGAAAAATGCCAGTACGCGTATACACTTGAAGGCAATCATAACGAATGGAGATATGTAGGTGAGGACGGCAAAATTTCTTACAACAACATTCTCCCCGGCAATTATAACCTGAAGGTAAAATGGTCTAACGGTGATGGAAAATGGACAAATGAAGTGGTGCTCATGCAGTTGAACGTAAGGCAATATTTTTGGCAAACATTACCGGCATTCTTACTGTATGGCTTCGTCATTTTTACGGCATGGTATGTTTTTTACATATACCGGAAAGACCAGGCCGAGATGAACAACCGGCTGTACCTGGAACAGCAGTTACGGTTGAAAGACGAAGAGATCCATAAAGGGCAACAACAGTTCTTTACCAATATTACACACGAGCTGCAAACGCCGTTAACACTCATATTGGGCGGGTTGGACCGCTTCATGCACAAGAACAAGGACAATAAGAATGTATCGGACAAACAATTTATTTCACTTGTTCACCAGCAGGCATCCCGCCTGAGTTACCTGGCGCATCAATTGTTGGAATTCAGAAGAGCAGAGGAAGGCTTTGTGAAAAATCATTATACGCTCTTCAATGTATCCAACCTGTTGGAGAATATCGCTGCGCTGTTCCAGCGCCATGAAGAAAACAAGAACCTGGAATTTACGGTGAAAATAGAACCGGGCATAGAATTGTGGACCGATAAAGACAAATTGGAGAAAATTGTTTTCAACATACTCTCCAATGCTTTTAAACACACAGGCTCGAATGAAAAAGTACTGCTCGAAGTGTATACGGATAACGAGCAACATCTTTTGAAGATCAAAGTAGCTAATTCCGGGGTTAAATTAAGGGAAGAGGACGTAGAACGCATCTTCGACAAATTCTTTATTGCCGAAGAAAAAGGGGGCACCAAGCTAAGCACGGGTATAGGGCTTGCTTTTACGAGAGAACTGGTAAACCTTCTGAACGGATCGATCGATGTGAGCTGCCAGCAGGGTTGGATAACTTTCAACCTATCCCTTCAATCGGATTTTATACCTGAACAGGACGAAATAGCCAATACAAGCGCCACCAATGCCGAAATGCCTTCTACCATGATCCGCTCAGTGGCAGACAATAGTTATGAGCAGGAACAAACCATGGAGGTGATCAATAAAAAAGCGTTGGTAGATAAATTGGAGTACCAGGACAAAAAAAGCATTTTGATCGTCGACGACGAGCCCGCTATCCGGTTCCTGCTGAAAGATATTTTAAGTGAGCACTATATTATATATGAAGCGGAAAATGGGAAAAAAGCGCTCGAAATTGTGAAGAACATGGTCCCCGGCCTCATCATTTCCGATGTGATGATGCAGGACATGGACGGGCTGGAGCTATGCTCTATTATCAAGAACATCCCGGAAACCTGCCAGATACCTTTTATCCTTTTAACAGCAAAAGGAGCAATAGAACAGAAAATAGAAGGTTACGATGCCGGGGCAGATGCTTATATCCCCAAACCATTCAACATCGATCATTTATTGGTAAGGGTCCGGAAACTACTGGAATACCGGCAAAAGCTGCACAGGCTCTTCAGTGAGGACAATGCCATGTCGCATATCAGTGAGGAAGGCATGAAGGAAGAGGACAGGGAACTGCTGACCAGGATACACAAATTGGTGGAAAGCCGTATCGACGACACGTCATTGGACGCCACATTTTTGGAAAAAGAACTGGCCTTAAGCAAGATGCAGTTATATAGAAAACTGAAATCACTCTCCGATATGACGCCCAATGAACTCATTAAATTCATCAGGCTTCAAAAAGCTGCCCTCTTATTAAAAACGACCAGGCTTAGTGTTGCAGAGATATTCTACGGAACGGGCTTCAATCACCGGTCTTACTTCTTCCGAGAGTTCAAAAAAATGTATAACTGCTCCCCCAACGAGTACCGCCAACAACACCAGGTGCCTTTTGATTGAATCGGGAATTTGAAAAAAATCTCTGAATATCAATTGTTTGCAACTATAGTGTACTCATTTGCAACGATAGTGTACCAACTCCGGCGGGTGTCTATTCTAATTTTATTCCGATCTGTATTTTGATTGCTTAAAAATATTATTGCCTTAAAATTTGCCGTATGACTAATGCTTCGAGAGGACTGCTATTTTGTTTATTTAGTTTCATTCTCCTGGCCCCCGTTCCTTCCCTGTTTTCCATCTCCTTCGCCCAAACAAACAACAAAGGCGAAATAATAATTAAAGGGAAAATAACCGACGATAAGAATGAGCCGTTGCATAATGTGACCGTCAGGCTAAGAGGTTCAAAGAAGTCCGTTCTATCCAACGGGGAAGGGTTTTACAGTATTGCCGTTAACGATACATCCAGTGTGCTCATGTTCTCCATGGTGGGGCACAAGGATGTACTAAAACGTGTTTCCGGCAATATGGTAATAAATGTTACTATGTCTGCCTCCGCTACCAATCTGGACGATGTCATTGTTATCGGATACGGAAGTTTGAAGCAAAAGGAACTTACGAATGCTATTTCAAAGATCAAAGGAGGTGATATACAGAATGTACCCGTAGCAAGCCCTGAAGCACTGATACAAGGCAGGGCAGCAGGGGTGGAAGTGATACAAAACTCAGGGCAGCCCGGCTCGGGCGTTACAGTGAGGATCAGGGGGAACACTTCCATCAACGCAGGTAATATTCCTCTGTATGTTATTGACGGTGTCCCTATCAGCAGCGAAAACAATTCAGGGGACAACAGGGGGAATGAAATAAACCCTCTGGCAGATCTCAATGCAAGTGATATTGAAAGTATAGAAATATTGAAAGATGCTTCCGCAGCAGCGATCTATGGATCGAGGGCTGCCAATGGAGTAGTGCTCATCACCACCAAAAGAGGCAAGATCGGCCAGGCCACCTTCACCGTGAACGCCTACCACGGACGCCAACAGATCGGCAGGTACCTGCCCAAAATGTCCCTGGGAGAGTATATAGAATTTCAGCAGGAAACACGTGTAAACTCCGGTACTACAGCATATAGTTTCCCCACCTTGTTGAATGATTCCGTCAATACGGACTGGCTGAGAGAAGTGACCAGGATCGCACCTATGACAAATGTAGACGCCTCCGTTCGCGGCGGCTCGGCAAATCTGAAATATTCAATTAGCGGTAATTATTACGACCAGGATGGTATTGTAAAAAATACCAAATTCAAACGCCTTTCAGGCAGGGTCAATATCGATTACGACGCCAGTAAAAAATTCAGTATTGGCAATAGCCTTACCATTAGCAGAACTATCAATAACAGAGCTGTAGGGGACGACCAGGGCAATGCGATCATTGGATATTCATTAAGGAAAGCACCGACCATTCCTATTTATACCAGGGACGGAGCTTATTATTTGAACGATCCAAACTATGGAGGTAACCCTGTTGCGTATGTAAATGAACAAAAATATCAAACAAGAAGTACCCGTGTAGTGGGCAATGTATACGCTGAATACAAGATCCTCCCCAGGTTGAAATTCAGAGCGCTGTTTGGAGCAGATATGTCCTTTGTGGAAGACGATTATTTCAGGCCCTCTATCGTGGAGTTGAATGGTAATACATTAGGTGGCGCCAGCACCATTTCCTCAACAACCTGGATCAATGAAAATACCCTGACCTATAATGCATCTTTCAACAAAAAAAGCAGCCTTACATTGCTGGGCGGTTATAGTGTACAGGAAAACCGCCGGCGCCTGATGCAAAGCAGGGTAACAGCCTATAGCACCAATGCCATACCAACCGTGAACGGCGGCTCAATCATTTCCAGTGCGATCAGTGACATACAGCAAAACGGTTTGGAATCTTTCTTTTTCAGGGGCAATTATTCCTTCCAATCCAAATATTTATTGCAGGCCAGCATTCGCTACGACGGATCTTCCCGCTTTGGTGACGATAATAAATATGCTTTCTTCCCGGCCGTGTCGGCAGGCTGGAGAATTTCCGAAGAACGTTTTTTCCGGAATGTAAAATTGGTAGATGAGCTGAAATTGAGAGTGAGCGCGGGGACCAACGGTAATCAAAACGGTATATCGAACTACTCATCACAGGGCATATACTCGACAGGGGCCAACTATGCAGGTATTGGAGGAATTGCACAAACCGGTTTGGCGAATAAGGGCCTGCGCTGGGAAAAGACCACCCAGGTGGATCTTGGCATCGACCTGACGGTACTGAATGGAAGAATAAGTTTTACAGCGGATGTCTACAATAAGAAAACGACCGACCTGTTATTGAACATCCTGTTGCCGACCTCTTCCGGATACAATAACATTTTATACAATGTCGGCAACACGCAAAACAGGGGGATCGAATTTGCAGTCACTTCAAAAAATTTTGTGAGCAAATCCTTCAACTGGACCACCAGCTTCAATATATCATCCAATAGCAATAAGATCCTGGCGCTGGCAGACGGACAAAAAGAAATATTATTCAGTCGCACAAGCCTGGCGCCACCTGCCTACTTGAAGGTAGGCGACCCGATTGGCGCATTCTATGGTTGGGATTTCTTAGGTGTGCTACCAAGGGATGAAGACAATAAAACAGGATTAACGAATAGCGGGACTTACGTTTACAAAGGCGGGGACGCATATTACAGGGATGTAAACGGAGATAATAAGATCGATAATGAAGATATCGTGAAGATCGGAAGCGGTATTCCCAAATTCTACGGTGGCATGACCAACAGGTTCGACTACAGGAACTTCGATTTGACGATCTTGTTACAATATTCTTACGGGAATGATATTTACAATATAACGCTTCAGCATCAAAGAGATGCTTACCGGAATATCAATCGCTGGAGAAGGCCCGGCGACATAACCGATGTGCCAAGGATATCTTCTACCGACCAGGCAAAAGTATCCAGAAGATTCCTGGAAGATGGTTCTTACCTGCGCGTAAAAAACGTAACATTCGGGTATAGTGTCGGCAAAAAAGCACTAAGCAAAATAAAGCTCAATTCACTCCGGGTTTATGCAACTGCCCAGAACCTGCTCACATTCACAAAATATACAGGGTTTGATCCGGAAGTGAATTCGGTGAACAGCTCGGTTATCAATATCGGGCTGGACTATTTTACCTATCCACAAACAAGGTCTTACCTGGTAGGCATAAGCGTAGGTTTTTAATTGCATTACTATTACCTGGCACAATAACACAAACGAAATGAAAAAAAATAATATACTGATCATTGTATTCATCACCATCATTTCAGGAGCGGGATGCAGTAAAGTAACGGACCAGTCCCCTATAAGTTCCATTTCATTGGCAAATTCTTTTAAAACGGCCCAGGATGCTGAAGCCGGCGTGATTGCCTGTTATGATGGATTGCAGGATCTCGTAAAATATATGGAGTTCTGGGGTGATGGCCGGACAGATCTTTTTGAGAAGACATCTTACAGCAATACCGCAGACCTACAGATCATCGGAGGAAACGTAGATGGCCTGAATATGTCTGGTTATGGTACATGGTCTGTGGCTTATACGGCCATCAATAGAGCGAACCAGGTGTTGAAATTCGTTCCCGGCATTAAAGATCCGGCCGTTACTGCCACCAGGAACAGGATATTGGCGGAAGCTGCCTTCGTCAGAGCATTGACCTATTATTATTTGGTTAGGATATTTGTCAACGTTCCATTGATCACGGAACCTTATACTGATATAACACAAGACCTGAAACCTAAACAGGCCCTCCCCGATGATGTAAAAGCCCAAATAGAAAAAGACCTTTTATATGCTGAATCCATTCTGACGGATGCGCCGTATAGTTCGGTGATAGAAAATAAAGGACGGGCAACACTTGGCAGTGTAAGGGCATTGATGGCTGATTTTTATTTGTGGCAGAAAAAATATCCTGAAGCACTTGTAAAGGTCATGGCCATAGAAACGAGCTCCCAAAACTATTCCCTGGTGCCCGGTGCATCCTATATTACCCTGTATACGACCGGGAACACCGTGGAATCTATCTTCGAAATACAATTCAATCTGCAGGATGCCGGTAATCTTTTGTACAACGAGTTCCTTCCACAAGCAGGCACCAATCCTGTATATCCCGGAGGCGGCTGGAGCTTTCAGCCTTCTACCAAATTAAAAGACCTGATCGCAGCGAACGATCTCAGGAAAACCGCCATTTACAAAACAGTGGTTGCAGGCGTTGTGAACGACCCTCCGTTCAGGAACGATGCTACCAAACCTTATATCAATAAACACCAGGGTTCCGTAGTAGGTACTACCCGTGTAGGTGACAGGAACTATATCGTATACCGGCTGGCCGATATAATATTGATGCGCGCCGAATGCCTGAATGAAACACAGAAGACCCAGGATGCCGTGATCCAATTGAACAGGGTCATTCAGCGGGCAGGGTTGACGGCATTACCGCTTAATACGCCGGAGGCCACCGTACGCACGGAGATCATGAAACAACGCTTCCTGGAACTATGCTATGAGGGTAAAAGATATTTCGACCTGGTAAGAACAGGAACGTATGCTGCAGAAACCGGGATTACAAACCCGAGGTATCTCTACTGGCCGATAGAGACAGACGAGATCATGCGCAACCGGAATCTCAATCAAAATGAAGGATATTAAAAATTACGAACATGAATAAGCAAAAACATACATACAAAGGCATAATGGCCCTGCTACTGATTGGAATTGTATTATTCGTTACTTCCTGTAAAAAACAGGTAGACGACTACGGACTGAGGTCTGATTATGCAGTGTATACCACCATGACGCCAACCCCATTGGATGCGCCAACCGTATCCATTTCCGGCTCCGGGCTTCAGAGCGAGCCCAATGTTTCATTCCGGGTGTATGTGAATATGCTCTACGATTCGGCGGTGGTAGCGAACTTTACATTAACGGGCACTGCTGTAAAAGGAACACACTATACCTATGATGGGGACTATACGGTTACCATCCCTCCTCAAATGCGCTATGTAGATGTTCCCGTTAAAGTGATCAATAATTCCCTCGGGGCCTCAGCATCCAAAACAATTATTTTATCCCTGGTATCCGCTTCGAACAATTTTAAAATAGGCATAGGAGTTGGAAACGGCTTCAATAAAAGCACCTACACCATAAAAAAATCTTAAGACTAAAGAATAAATCGATCAGACGTGAAAAATTATCCGAAAAGAATAGCCCGGTCAGCATTTTTGTGTTCGTTTTTATCGATAAGCATGGTCACTCTTTCCCAGCAAAAAATTGCTGTTGATGTATGTGTTTATGGGGCTACCTCTGCAGGGGTGATTGCGGCAATAGAATGCGCCAATTCCGGAAAGACCGTTGCTTTGATCTCCCAGGACAAATATGTAGGCGGCGTAACTGCGTCCGGACTTGGCGCCACCGATATCAATAATCGAAACGCCATTGGCGGGCTGGCAAGGGAATTTTACAAACGAATCTACCATTACTATGCACAGCCTTCCGCCTGGAAGGTACAGACATGGGAACAATACGCCGAATTAGGTAAGGGGCTCTTTTTCGGTCTCAAAAGTGATTCATTGAAAATGATGTGGATGTTCGAGCCACATGTGGCAAAAAAGATCTTTGCCGATATGTTGAATGAGGCCAAAGTGAAAGTGCACTACAACGAGCGCCTGGACCTGAATAAGAAAGTCGGCAAAAAGAACGGTTCCATACAGTACATTGAAATGGAAAATGGAAATGTATATACAGCCAAAGCATTTATCGATGCTTCTTATGAGGGCGACCTGATGGCAAAAGCCGGTGTTTCCTACATTGTAGGGCGTGAAAGCAATACGTTGTACAACGAAGTCAATAATGGAGTACTTCCCTCACATATTTTTGGAAAAGGTAAATCGATCGACCCGTACATTAAAAAAGGCGATCCCAGGTCGGGCCTTTTGCCTTTTATTGAATCCAAAGTGCCGGGCGAAAAAGGCGCTACCGATAAAAGGGTGCAGGCATATTGCTACCGCTTTACACTTACTACCGACCCCCAAAATAAGATACCTTTTACCAAACCCGTTAACTATAACCCGCTGTGGTTCGAATTTCTTGCAAGGCTATTACAGTTGAAGCCTTCCCTCAAAATGGAAACCCTGCTTACGCTTACCCCACTACCCAATAAGAAAACAGACACCAACCATGCCGATTTCGTAGGCGCCTGCTACGATTGGGCCGATGGCAGCTATGCTACCAGGGAGAAGCTTGCACAAATGCATAGAGATTATGTGTTGGGCATCCTATGGTTCCTTTCCACAGATCCCCGCGTGCCCAAAAGAATAAAAGACGAGATCAATACATACGGCTTACCCAAAGACGAGTTTGGCGAGAATGGGAATTTTCCACACCAGATATATGTCCGGGAAGCAAGAAGAATGATCAGTGATTATGTGATGACCGAACATAACTACTACGGCAGGGAGGTCGCACCTGAATCCGTAGGACTGGGAACATACTGGTTAGACTCGCACGTGGTAAGCCGTTATGTAGATAGCGAGGGCAATCTAAGGAACGAAGGGCCTTTCTGGGAAAATAGATCGGAGACTTACCCTATAGACTACAAGGCAATAATCCCTAAGGAGCAGGAATGCAAAAATCTGTTAGTGCCAGTATGTTTATCATCATCGCACGCTGCTTATGGCTCCATCAGGATGGAACCACAGTATATGTTATTGGCTCAATCGGCTGCCATTGCTGCTTGCCTGAGCATTGACAAAAATTGTTCGGTACAAAAACTGCCTTACGAAGTTTTAAGGAAAGAACTGCTGAAAAAGCAACAAATTTTGGACAAGGAATCAACCATTGCCAGGAATTAAATAAAAAAACCAGGATGCGTTCAACATTTTTGTTTTCATTACTTCTGATAAGCACAATTTCATTCTCCCAGAGAAAGATCGTTGTTGATGTGTGTGTATACGGCGCTACTTCTGCCGGCGTTATGGCCGCCATAGAATGTGCCAGGGCCGGTAAGTCAGTCGCTTTGGTCTCGCAAGACAAATACATTGGTGGTGTTACCGCATCGGGGCTTGGGGCTACCGACATCAATAACCGCAATGCCATTGGCGGACTGGCAAGAGATTTCTACAAACGCATCTACATCCACTATGCACAGACTTCCTCATGGAGAGGACAAACACCTCAGGAATATGCTGTCGTGAGCAGGGGCCGCACGTTTGGCGGCAAAAGCGATGCCTTGAAAATGATGTGGGTATTCGAGCCACATGTGGCCATGAAGACTTTTCAAAATATGCTGGAAGAGGCAAAAGTGAAGGTCTATTACAATGAGCGACTGGATCTTGATAGGAAGGCTAATAAAAAGAAGGGAGCGATCCAATCCATAGTAATGGAAAACGGGAATGTATATACAGCCAAAATGTTTATCGATGCCACTTATGAAGGCGACCTGATGGCAAAGGCCGGTGTTTCCTACATCGTAGGGCGTGAAAGCAGTAGGGTCTATAATGAAACAAAAGCCGGTATCATTCCATTGGCTATTGTTGGCACAGGAAAAAGATCCATTGACCCCTACATAAAAGAAGGTGATCCCAAATCCGGCGTACTGCCTTTCATAGAGCCCAAAGCTCCCGGCGGTAAAGGCGATGGCGACAGGAGAGTACAGGCATATTGTTATCGGTTTACGCTTACTACAGACCCGGACAACAAATTACCTATCACCAAACCCGTTAACTATAACCCGTTGTGGTTCGAGTTTATCGCAAGAAGACTGGTGATGAACGCTCCCCTTAGCTTAAAGAATATTATTACCATAACACCCATGCCCAATAACAAAACCGATATCAACCAGGTCGACTTTGTAGGCGCCTGCTATGATTGGGCTGAAGGCAATTATGATACAAGAACAAAGTTAGCGCAACTGCATAGGGATTATGTATTGGGGATGCTGTGGTTCCTTTCTTCGGATCAAAGAGTGCCGGATAGCATAAGGTCGGAAATCAACCGGTACGGCCTGCCTAAAGACGAGTTTACCGATAATGGGAATTTCCCACACCAGGTGTATGTGCGGGAAGCGAGAAGGATGATCAGCAATTATGTAATGACCGAACATAATTATTATGGTAAAGAAGTGGCAACTCAACCCATAGGTTTAGGGACTTACTGGCTGGACTCGCATACCGTAAGCCGCTATATAGACAGCGAAGGATATGTGAGGAATGAAGGCGGCTTTTGGGAGCATAAGCCGGAGACATACCCGATCGACTACAGGGCCATCATTCCTAAAGAGAAAGAATGTAACAACTTATTGGTGCCGGTATGCCTGTCTGCATCGCATGCCGCCTATGGGTCGATAAGGATGGAACCACAATACATGGTGCTTGGTCAATCGGCGGCTATTGCTGCTTGTTTGAGTATTGACAATAATTGTTCCGTACAAAAACTGCCTTACGGGATCTTGGAAAAAGCATTATTGGAAAAAGAACAAATATTAACCAGGGAATCAGCAGTTGAAAAAAAATAAATATGGGTAGTATACTATCAGTAGAGTATAAGGTAAAACAGAAAGTACAGACAACCGACGTTGGTCAGGTCAATGGCAGAGCAGTTACAGCGATCGTGATTGTGGCAGCATTGGGATATTTTGTCGATATCTATGATCTGTTACTCTTCAGCATTATTCGCGTTCCTAGCCTCCAATCACTGGGCTTGAATGACAAAGACATCACCACAAGCGGTATTATGCTGTTGAACGTGCAAATGGTAGGAATGCTTATCGGCGGCATTCTCTGGGGCATTTTGGGCGACAAGAAAGGTCGGCTCACCGTATTGTTCGGCTCCATTTTGTTATACTCCATTGCCAACGTTGCCAACGGGTTCGTTACCACTGTAGAAGGCTATTCTTTATGGCGTTTTGTTGCAGGTATCGGGCTGGCTGGCGAATTAGGCGCTGGGATCACCCTGGTAGCGGAAGTTATGCCAAAAGAGAAAAGAGGTTATGGCACAACGATCGTTGCTGCAGTTGGGATCAGTGGCGCAGTCGTTGCATTTTTTCTGGCAAAGTTGTTTACGTGGAGAACATCCTATTTTATCGGGGGGGGATTAGGTATTGCGCTGTTGATACTAAGAATAGGTGTAGCCGAATCCAAAATGTTTGCCAGACTGAAAAACAAGCATGTAACCAAAGGCAATTTCTTACAATTGTTCGCGGTTAAAGATCAGTTCCTTAAATATATGCGGTGCATTGTTATAGGTGTTCCGTTGTGGTTTGTGGTGGGCATCCTGATCACACTGTCACCGGAGTTTGGAAAGGTATTGAAGATACAAGGTAAGGTAGATGCCGGCGCCGCAGTGGCTTGCTGTTATGCCGGGCTTGTTGTGGGCGATATCATTAGTGGCCTGTTAAGCCAGTGGTTCAAGAGCCGTAAAAAAGTGGTGTATATTTTTTTATCGCTGACCGTGATTGCCGTTGCCTGCTATTTTCTGGCAGATGGTATAAGCCTTTCAGCCTTTTACACGATATGTTTTGTACTGGGATTGTCCGTCGGCTATTGGGTGATTTTCATGACTGTTGCTGCAGAACAATTCGGTACCAATATAAGGGCCACGGTAACCACTACAGTACCCAACTTTGTAAGAGCAGCAGTAATTCCTTTGAGCTTTTTATTCCAGGTTTTTCAAGACTATTTCGGCAATTCTATCATCATTGCAGGGGCCATACTGGGTATCATTTGCCTGTGCTTATCGTTTTGGTCATTGTACTATATGGAAGAAACATTCCACAAAAACCTGGATTTTATTGAAGGAAATTAATAGCTGAATGGGTCAACTATTGCTATTCAATTAAAGGGATATAAATGAAACAGCCTGCGTCCATAATTGTATTTGTCCTGTTGTCGAATATTTTGTTTGCACAAAAAAACACAGGCGTTCCATCGGGTGATGCACAGATCATCGAAAAAATAGAAAAGAACAAGCCATTGAATCATGGTCTCATTCCATCCGATCTCAGGCAAAGATTGGGAGCTACGCATACAAGCGGTAAATATTTTTTAACGGACCAGCCCTATCTGATCGAGGGAGCTAAAAAGCTGGATAGCCTTGGATTCGGTATTCTGAAACTATGGTTCTACAAAACGCCACAGAATAGCTACCTGTACAACTCACACTGGCGTTTCAATAAGAAAAACACGTTGGCGCAATTGGCGCAGGAAGAATATTTCCGGCAAGCGTTCGACTTCCCTTTCTCTACCATCATACTCAGCACAAGCGCTATGTCCGATAAAAAGATATGGTTGTTATCCGATGCCGACTTGAAACAGGAAGAGGAAGAAATATACGGCTTGTGCAACTATTTGCTCAAGACATATAAAAAAAGAAAATTAACATTCATCATCCAGAACTGGGAGGGCGATTGGATTTACAGAAGCGGAACGGATTCAGGCACAAAATGGAAACCTGATTATTATCCCAAGGATACAGACCAGCGTGCGCAAGGCATGCAGAAGTGGTTCGAAGTAAGGCAAAGAGGGGTAACCAGGGCAAGAAACGATAACAAAGGCTCAGTTTGCAAAATATACCATGCTATAGAAGTGAACAGGGTAATGGAGTGTATGAAAGGTATCCCTGGACTGGTTACCTGTGTACTCCCCAAAGTTCAAACGGACATGGTTTCCTGGTCATGCTATGATGGATTAACGGATGATGGCGTTCAATTATACAAGGGGATCGACTATATCAAAAGCCAGATGCTGCCTTCCGCCACAAAAGAGAAGACCGTATTTATTGGTGAGATAGGTATACCGGAGAACGTAGCTTATCATGGAAGCGAGGAAAAGATCATCAAAGCATGGGATACGTATATGGGCGTATTGCTGGCACAAAAAATTCCTTACGTCGTTCACTGGGAACTCTATTGCAATGAGGCAAAAGATGATAGTCAGGCTTATTATCCGCCGAAGAAGGCGGAAGAAATGAGGGGATTTTGGTTATTACGGCCTGATGGTAGCGCAGGGTTTGCGTTAAAATATTTTGAGAAACTACTAAGAAATACAGGAAAGAAAATTCATTAACCACCAAAACCTTCAGCTATGAGCTATCTGAAAATCCTGTCATGTTATTTATGTACACTTGTTTCTGCTATAGAATTAAGCGCTCAGACGCCTGCAGCCCTGCGGATATCCAATGTACTACAAAGTAATATGGTGGTGCAGCGGGTAAAACCATTTAGAGTATGGGGAACTGCAGAGCCTGGCAGGCAGATCAAAGTAACAGCAAGCTGGGGTGCTGCTGACACGACAATCGTTAACGGCCAGGGGAAATGGACGGCAACGATAACTGTGATAGACGCCGTTCCCAGCAATCTCGATCTAGCTGATAGTGCCATTTTCCCCAAACGTACCATCACCATCACCGATGGGGTAAGTACAACCGTGTTCAGCAATATCCTGATTGGTGATGTATGGGTTTGTAGCGGGCAGTCGAATATGTCGATGTATATGAAACCCAATATCCCTTTTCATTATGGTGTTGAAAATTATCAGGCGGAAATAGATTCGGCTAATTTTCCAAACATCAGGTTAATGACTGTAGGAAGTGATTCCTTGAAAAACCTGAAAGATACTATTCCCCAGGATTCTATCCTTTCCGGAACCTGGTCAAAATGCAGTCCTGCAACCGTCGGGACTTTTAGTGCAATAGCCTACTATTTTGGGAGAGACCTTCAAAGAAGATTGAAGATCCCGATCGGTTTGATAGTGGCCGCAAAAGGTTCATCAGCCTGCCAGGCGTGGACAAGCAGGGAGGTGTTATCCGGCAATATTGCGCTCGATACAACCTACCCCAATACCAACCTTGGTAACCTTCCCTATTATATGAGACCTGCATCCCTCTACAATACCATCATTCATCCTTTAATTAATTTGTCGATCAAAGGATTTATCTGGAACCAGGGAGAATCCAATGCCGGCCCTAACGGCAGGAACCTATACCCTCTTTTGAATTCAGAAATGATCAAAGGCTGGAGACAAGATTTCAGAGATACTTCTCTGCCTTTCTTCTTTGTTCAACTCCCCGGAGAAGATTACAATCCCGGCAATACTTACAGGTATGGCTTGTCGCAGTTCAGGGAGATCCAGGAATCCATTCTCAAACTTAGAGGTAATCTCGGTATGGCGGTAACCATCGATCTTGGAGACAAAAGAACTGTACACTCGAGCAAGAAAAGGGAAGTAGGAGAGCGGCTGGCGATGTTGGTGAGCAGGAAAATATATTTTAAGACCGGGTTTACTTATGAAGGACCCGTTTATGCGTCACACTATTTTTCCACCAACAGGGATATTGCTTATGTCAGATTTGCCAAAGCAAGCATAGCTGGGGGGCTGAAGGTGAAGGATAATCAAAGTATAAGAGAATTCTTTGTGGCAGATAGCAGCAAGCGGTTTTATCCCGCCACCGCCGAGATAACGCCTGATACCACAATCAAGCTGACCTGTTCAGCAGTGCCGAAGATCCAGTACATCCGGTATGCTTTTACCAATTTCCCTTTCCCGAATTTGTATAATGATTCACTTCCGGTCAGGCCCTTCCGCACAGATACATTTAGCGATGCTGTCATGTTGCCATTGCCATATACAAACGATTCAACCCAATTTTCCCGCGGGCATATCGTTGTATCGCAATCAGGAGCTGATTTCCCGGTCGCCTCAGGTGCGTCTACTTCTGTCAGGTTACTTGAGTTTGATACTTCAGGTGTCAATCAAACTGTGCAACTGTCTGACCCCTATCCGCAACGCAGACCAACCTTCCAGGTCTTGATACCGGATACGGGCGCCACCCGGCTGACCGTCGCCAACAATTTTTTCAATATCTCTTTAACGAATGATAAAAGTCAGCTTTTAATAGGAGGATACGATGCGCCTGTTGGCACCTCCTCCATTATGACAGGAACCGGCATCACAAGAGCAGTAAATGCTGTTGCTGTCAACGGAAGTATAAGTAGAAAAATCACCGCGGGGCGCGACGAGATCCATCAACTGGGGCTGCGGGCCGTTACCGGAGACGCAGACAGTATCTGGACTGCAGGTTCAGGCACAAACCTTAAATCAGGTATCATGTTCAAAAAGGCAGGTGCAAGTCTGGCCACCCAGGTAACCAATATCGTAACAAACACAAGAGTAGTAAGCACACAAAACGATACCATTTATTTTTCCACTGTCGACAATAATGCCAACGGGCAATTCGGCATCTATAAATTCACCAATGGAAAGCCACAAGCGGCCGCAACGCCAGCATTGATCATCAATACAGCATCGTCCGGTATAGGAGCGAATAAATCCAGCCCTTATGGTTTCGCTTTTTCACCCGATGGTAATACCTGTTATATAGCAGATGACAGAAGGACTGGACAGGGCGGAGGCATCCAGCGATGGAAACGAACTGGTACAGGATGGGTACTGCTTTACACATTAAGCACGATTACTGTTACGGACGGTTTCACCTCCACTGATTATGGCGCAAGAGGACTGGTGGTGGATTTCAGCGATACCTCCGCTCCGGTAATATTTGCTACCACTGCAGAGCCCAGTCCAAACAGGCTGATCAAAATTAAAGACATAGGTGGTGCGGCTTCAAATGCCGTGTTGTTATCTGCTTCGCCAGACAATGCATTTTATAACAGCGTTTGTTTCTCTCCTGTTGCTGCATCTTCAGGTAATTCGTCTAACAGAACTGTATTCGGGCAAAGCGAAAACAAGATCAACTTCAGTGATACACGCAAAGGGGTAAACAATGCTGCTTCTTTTGATGTGTACCCGAATCCGTTTGGGGAAACAATTTATCTAAAATTCAAAGATGTATTAAGTAGTGAATACGCGGTAAGAATATCCGCCATGGACGGGAGAGAAGTCAAAAGAATAAGAGGCTTGAAACCATTGGAAACAATCGATGCCAGAGGATGGGAGAAGGGTACATATTTCATCATACTGTACAGGAATGAAGCGATCATTGCAACAAAAAAGTTGATCAAGCCATAAATGAGATAAGAGTAACATTCTTCATCATAAAATCAACCAAATAAAATAATTGCCCATGTTCAAAAAAATATCAATGGTGCTGCTTGTGCTGACATTCATAATGAAGTACAGCTATGCACAGCCGGATAACACGACTGACAAACTATCCATTGCATCGGTCCTGCAAAGCAATATGGTAATACAGCAGGGAAAGCTATTCAAGGTTTGGGGCAAGGCTATGAACGGAAGTAAAATAACTATAGCTGCCGATTGGGATAAACAAAAATACAAGACTACTGCTGTGAACGGGGAATGGATGGTGCAAATTAAAATGCCGACGATAAACAAAGGAGACTTTACGGCTCATACAATGACCATCAATTCCGGTGATGAAAAAATCGAATTGAAAAATCTATTGATCGGCGAAGTCTGGATTGCCAGCGGGCAATCCAATATGTCGATGTATATGAAGCCCTTTCTGCCCTATCATTATGGTGCTGAAAATTATCAGCAGGAAATTGCTGCTGCTGATTATCCATCGATCAGGCTCTTGACGGTAGAAAAAAGCAATGCACTTACCCCACAGGATAGTTTTAAAGGTGAATGGAAGTTATGTAATCCCGAAAATGTTGCCACATTCAGTGTGATAAGCTACTACTTTGCGCGGGAGCTGTTTAAAGATTTGAATGTACCGGTAGGGGTCGTCGTATCGGCTTATGGAGGAGCGGCAGCGCAGGCTTTTACTGCAAGAGAAGTCCTTACGGCTGACAAAGAATTGAATGAACTGTATGTTGAGCCATACCTCGCATCACCCGAAGCCAAGGGAGTAACCGCAAGACCTTCTCTTATTTACAATGCCATGATATATCCACTTAAAAACCTTTCCATCAGCGGCTTTATCTGGTATCAGGGAGAATCCAATGCAGGGATTCACGGCAGGTATCCAAAATTATGTACTGCCATGTTCAATGGATGGAGAAAAGATTTCAACCAGGGCGACCTCCCATTCTATTATCCTCAAGTGACACCTTATAACTGGAAAAAGCACAACCCACTCGAGTATGGATATGCGATCTTCAGAGAAGAACAGGAATCGATCCTTGCACTTAAAAATACCGGCATGATTTGCACGATGGACGTTGGCGATAGCACCATCGTACATCCAAGCAGGAAAAGACAGATCGGTGAACGTTTAGGGTGGCTGGCCCTCAATAAGACCTACGGCATGAAGAATATGCAATACGAAGGGCCCAGGTATAAAGAAATCAAAGTGGTTGGTGATTCGGTTTTCGTTTCATACAAAAAGGAAACATTATCCAATGGTTTGATCTTGCAGGAAGGTACTGCCCCGCTACATTTCTGGATTGCAGGAAAAGACAAGATCTTCTATCCCGCCACGGCCGTCATCGTTGGGAACGAAGTGCATTTGTACAGTAAACAGGTTAAGGACCCTGTTGCCGTTAGATATGCATTCACCAATTATCCTTTTACCAACCTGGCGAATAGAAAAGGCATTCCTGCGTTTCCTTTCAGGACCGACAATTGGGATAAAGTCACGCTCCGGATGGAATAAGACCATTCATCTATAAACCTATTCAACCTAACTAAAACCTTGCTATATGAGGATCTTTCCACTCACTTTGATATTGTTGCTGCTTATATCCGTAAAGAATATTTCAGGGCAGTCAAAATGTGTAAAAGACGTATTGGGCGTTACACATGTAAGCGGGAAATATAATTTTACCAGCAAACCATTTTTACAGGAAGGGGTTGATACGATCCAATACCTGGGCACAAGTATCGTTAAATTATGGTTGACCACTTCTTATAAAATAGGATATAGTTTCAATACAGATTGGAGCCTCGCTAACGTTGGCCCAATAAAGAGTATGACCGATCTGATAAAGACTCCTTATTACCAAACAGTGCTCAACAGGCCCAAAATAAAGACCATCATATTCGTCGCTTCTGAATTTTTCTGGAAAAAGGATTCATCGTGGAAAGATGGCGTAAGCATACCGGAGCATGATTCCATAGTAAAAGAGTTTACTGACCTCACCATTTATTTGCGAACGAACCCCAATTTAAAGGGTAAGACAGTAGTACTGCAAAACTGGGAAGGTGATAACGCCCTGAACTTTGACAAAGATGGCGCCCGGCAAAGCTATCAGGATAGTTGTATCGCCGGTATGATCGATTGGCTCAAGGCAAGGCAGGAAGGAATTAATGCCGGCAGGGATTCTACCCCTACTGCTCCGGGTGATGATAGTGTTGTTGTAGCGGGCGCTGCAGAGTTCAACCAGATACCTGGTAATGGCAGAACATTCCCGTACAAACTGGGCATTGACTATGTAGTGCCGAACCTGAAAATGGACCTTTATTCCTGGTCGAATTACACAGGAAGCGCTCCTGGTGAGGAATGGAAAATAATTGATTGTCTCGATTACATCAGATCAAAAGCAGATACATCCGTGCTTTTTGGAAGGGACAATATTATGATGGGCGAATTTGGATGTGCCGCCAACAGGCGTACCGGCGACAGGTTGGCGAAGGACATTGCACAACGGGAAGTAATAGGCAGGCAGGTGGAACTCGCATTGAAATGGGGCATCAGGTATATGGTCTTGTGGGAGATCTATTGCAACGGATGGGTAAAGGATAATATAGTTCAGCCTGTTCCCCGCGAAAAGCTCATCGATTCCCTCGACGGTTTCTGGTTGATCAGGCCCGATAGTGTGTATACGCAAACCTGGTACCAGTTCCGTAATATAATGAGCGATTCCCTCGATGACTATAAAACGATCTACCAGGCAGAGAACCAGCCAAGAGTTACCTCACCCGGAGACCCTGTGCAGTTGCTCAGCCACTACCAGGCCAATGGTTATTATTATCATAAGTTCAAGGCAAACGCTGTGAACGATTTCATCTCCTATAAACTATATATTCCAAAGCCGGGCATTTATCACGTACGTATATCCATGAAAAAGAATGATACATGCGGGCAGTTTCAATTGTATGTAGACAATCAGGCGGTAAGTGGTGTTAAAGATGCGTATGCCAGCACTCCCTCTTCCTTGTATTTTAATTTTGGGAACGTAACTTTTAACACCAAAGGCGATAAGGTATTCAAGTTCGTGGTTACAGGAAAGAATGCCAGTTCTGTTGGGTATGATGTTGTAATAGATGCGTTCAGACTGGAGGAAACAGGGTTACCATTGCCTTCTCCGGTCTCTTTCACACCGGGAAACATTGTAGTAAGCCAACTTGGGGATGGAGACCCTGTATCGCTGCACACATCAGCTCCCGCGTTTTTAAAGGAATTTTCTCCCACGGGAACATTGACCAATACAGTTGCCATGCCTTCCTCTTCATCTGTGGAAAGATTGACATTGAGTGACTCCGCCTTTGGTCTCAGCCTGACACCATCAAGAGATAAAATTGTTATTGGCGGGTATGACGTGGATGCAGCAATACCTTCCGTGGATTCAGCAACCAATGTTTACAGAACGATCAATACGGTAAGCATCAATAGTGAGGTTAAGAACATTGCAAAGGCGCCGGCCAATAAGTTCCTCGGGTATGGCTTCAAGGGTGTGGTATCGAATGATACAAGCAGTTGGGGAACCGGCAAGGGTAATGTCAATAATTGGGGCATCATATATACGAACGGCGATACGATCGTGCGCATATCCAATGCTATTCAAAGTACCCGTATGCCTGTTATTCATGCCGGTCAGTTGTATTTATCGACTGGTCAGGGACAGAGCGGTCAGGCCGGCATTTATAAAGTGGGTACAGGGCTGCCTGTAATTTCCGGACGTACCGTTACACTGATAATAAATACGACAGGGACCGGTATAGGCACCGGAAGCCCTTATGGCTTTGTATTTCATCCCAATGGCGATACCTGTTATATAGCCGATGACAGGACCGTAACAAACGGAGGCGGTATTCAAAAATGGAAAAAAAGCGGGACCAGTTGGGCATTGATGTACACCCTAAGTCCAGCCACAGCTTCACAAGATGTGGGAGCAAGAGGTATCGCCGTAGATTTCTCACAGCAGTCCCCTGTTATTTATGCAACAACAGCCGACGGTGGAAGTAACAGGCTGATAAAAATTGTCGATACAGGAGCATTATCCCAGGCGGCCTTGATCTCCGCCGCCGCCACCAATACTTATTATAATGGAGTATGCCTGTCACCTGGTAGTAATGCTTTTGCGTTGGGATCATTCATGAATAATAAGCCGGTTTTCATCGATACATCCGTACCCTCTTTAATAAAGGTATATCCGAACTCGACGACAGGAAGGTTCATTGTCAGTTTCCCAACACCACTGAACAGGTCCACGGCTTATGTCATCGACATTTCGGGGCGCATCATTCAGCGAAAAGAGATCAACGGGCCACAGGCATCATTTGATCTGTCCGGCGCTCCTCCGGGAATTTACTTTGTTCGTGTGCAACAGGCCGGGGGAAAATTCATAACTCAAAAAGTAATCAAGAAATAACTGAATAAGCAATGAAAAGCAGAAAGCCCTTGAAGCGTATGTTTCGGGGCTTTCTAAATAAGTATCGATTTTCCGGTTATTGAAAAGAGGTCCGTATAATGGCAAAGAATATCCTGGTCTTATTCCTTGTCTTTTTAACAGGCAGGAAAAATGAGGCACAAAAAATATGTCCGCAACCAAAAGCAGGAATTGCTTTCAGCGATGTGAGTTTATATGACTCGGTCATTAAAACACAGTGCCGGTATATATTGGCAACCCAACTCCGGGATGGTGCTATGACAATGACCTGCAAGGCTTTCGATAAAAAAAAGATCTGCCCCTATTTTTCCAATCTTGCCTGCATTGCTTTACTAAAAAATACCAGCCCGGAAAATATACTGGCTGTTAAAAAGTATATGCTTTGGTATTTTGGAAAATTAAATACTGAGGTGAATCCTGTAACCAATAAACCTGAAATTCCCGGATCGATCTATGATTATTATGGAGAAGAAGAGACTACCGAAGGAACGTATGATTCAATAGATTCCTATGCTGCTACTTTCATCATCCTGGCCCAACGGTTTGCGTCATTTTCGGATGAGCATAAACAGTGGATAAAGGAGCATGCTTCAGAACTTACACAGATAGCTGATGCAATGGAAAAATGTATCGACACGGAAAATAATAATGTGCCTGATAAATTTGGGAGAGATGACAATGATCATTTATCGGTTGACTCGTATGTTCATGGCGCAAAATACCTGATGGATAATTGTGAGGTCAATAAAGCCCTGAAGGCAATGGTTTGGCTGGAGCAAAAGGTATTTGAAAGGGAAGCAGATCATTACCAGGTACTGGTAGCAAAAAATACGAAAGCCATTGAACAGGAACTTTGGAGAGAAAGTATGTACAATTGGTATGATAACGGCAAGAGTAGCGGGGAGCAATCCAATTCCCGATGGACGAAATTTTATGCCGATGCTGTTTGCCAGTTGTACCCCATACTGTTTGGGATCATCGGCCCCGAAACCCCAAGAGCAAAGAAGCTATATAGCGAGTTCAATCAGCATTATCCTGACTGGGCAACGGGAAAGATTCCGAGTAAATACCCTTGGGCAGTTATTGCTTATACGGCATCCATTATGAAGGACACTACTAATGCCGACCAGTTTCTCGGGCGGATATTATCTTATGCCAATACCGGTGATCAAATGCCCTTTTGGTATAATGCAGAGGCCGCGTTTACGATCCTTACGGCCGATGAAATGAGGAGGAAGGTATTACTTCAAAACAATCCAGAAAATGTATTTTATGAAAAGAATAATTTATTCGATTAGCTGCTTGCTGCTTGTAGTACCTTGTGCTGCTCAAACTTCCGCTAAGCAAAAGGCGTATGATGTATGTGTTTATGGCGAATCTGCTGCTGGAGTGATGGCCGCGGTACAATCAGGTAGAATGGGTAAAAAGGTTGTATTGATCTCGAAAAACAATCATGTGGGAGGTATGGCCACTTCGGGATTGACGGCAACCGACATGAGCGGGCCTACGCTCTTAGGCGGTATTGCCAAAGAGTTTTATCAGCGGATATATACTTATTACCTGGACCCGAAGGTTTGGAAAAACCAGGACAGAGAATCTTATATGAAATCTACGGAGCATGATTCCTGGAAGGGTAAGAACGATAATTTGAAAATGCAGTGGGTCTACGAAAACCATGTGGGAGAAATGGTCCTGAAAAAAATGCTCAAAGAAGCGAATGTTGAAATAATGTTCAACAAACCTTTGGACCTGCAAAAAAGAATAATCAAAAAAGGTGCAAAGATCACCGGTATCCCGTTGACGAACGGCAGTATGATCCATGCAAAAGTTTTCATCGATGCCTCGTACGAAGGAGACCTTCTTGCAAGGGCTGGCGTTTCCTATACTTATGGTAGGGAAGGAAATAAAAAATACGGTGAAACATTGAATGGGATCAGATATGATAGTGGTCAGAAAATATACCCTGTAGATCCATATATAAAGGAGGGAGATCCTGCTTCGGGATTGCTGCCATTTGTAGAAAAGAAATTATGGGGCAAGGACGGTGATGCGGATAGGAGGTCCCAGGCATATTGTTACCGCTTGTCATTGACGAATGACCCCAATAACAGGAGGCCCCTGGAGAAACCTAAAAATTATCATCCGCTCTGGTATGAGTTTACGGCCAGGCGCATAAAAGCCAATTCTCAGATACCATTGAATAAGGTGATCACTATCTCGCCCATGCCTAATAAAAAAACAGATACTAACCACATGGACCTGATCGGAGGAAGCTACGAATATGCCGAGGCCGATCATAAAAAACGGAAGGCGATAGAGAATATGCATAGGGATTATGCGCTTGGCCTGCTGTGGTTCCTGGCAAACGACCCCAGGTTGCCTGAACATATCCGTAATGATATGAACACCTGGGGGCTTGCCAAAGATGAGTTCATTGACAATAGAAATTTTCCTTACCAGATTTATGTGCGTGAAGGCAGACGCATGATCGGAGAATTTGTAATGACCCAAAAAAATGTTCAGCGAAATGATAGGGTAGATGCTGACCACGCCATCGGTTACGGAAGTTATTCACTGGACTGCCATGAGGTTTCGAGGGTAGCAACAGAAGACAATAAGGTAAGAACGGATGGGGATATTTACATCTCGACAAAACCGTATCCCATCAGTTATTACTCCATTGTGCCTGATAGAAAAGAATGCAATAACCTCCTGGTGCCGGTTTGTTTGTCGGCCTCGCATGTTGCTTATACCACTATTCGCATGGAGCCTGTTTATGTTGTGCTCGGGCAGGCGGCGGGAATGGCGGCTTGCCTGGCCATCGATAAAAATTATACCGTACAGGAATTGCCTTATGAGGAATTGAAAGCCTCCCTGCTGAAAAATGGACAGGTCATATCCGTGAATCGCTAGGGGGCAGGGATCGTGTACAGTCCCTCTATGCCTCCTTCCGGCAGGCTCTTGAGACCTTTATTCATTAAGGGCGTTTGTCAGGATTGGTCAAGGTGTTTGGTGGCATCGATGCGGAGCCAAAGCAGGCCACTGCAGATCACCAGTATGCCAATACCGATCATCGGCATATTCCAGTTGCCTGTTTCCTGGACCAGGTAGCCAAACCCCAGCGACATTACCGTAGAGCCTATTTGGCCAAACATGTGCATGCTGCCGGTAATGGAGCCGGCATATTTCCCGCCAATATCGGCAGATACCGTCCAGGATACAGGTAACGTGAAATCTTTAAAAAATAAACCGGCAGATAAGAAAATGATGCAGGTGAGGTTGCCAGGCGACAATGCAGCACCGATAATACAGATCCCGGCCAGGAACAATCCTGTAAGCGCCACACTGCGGCGACCCCATTTAACACCTATTTTTTTGCACAGGTGATCGGTGGCAATGCCTCCCAGCAAACAACCCAATGCTCCCAACACGAAGGGGAGTGAGATCAAACCTCCCTGCTTCAGATCGAATCCACGTCCCTGTCGTAAATATTTGGGCATCCATGACAGATAAAAGTAAGCGCCAAACATATACAGGAAATACATAAGCATGATGGCCCATAGATTCTTATCCGCAGACAATTTTTTGAATGATAAAAGCGTGTGTGTTTTTTTTACCGTTCTGGTGTTTTCAATTTCATTGATCTCTTCGGTAGAGATGCCGGGCATTTGCGATGGATCTTCCTTGAAGAAAAAATACCATAGAACAGCCCAAAGTATTCCGATAATGCCGAAGCTGTAGAAAACCATGCGCCAGCCCCACTGTTGCATTACCGGTAAGATAATGAGTGGAGCCAATGCTCCACCCATGCGCGTGCACATCCAGATGAATGACTGAGCTCTTGCTCTTTCTGTTGCAGGAAACCATTTGGAAATGGCAATGGATATATTGGGAAAAGCCCCGGACTCGCCTGCAGCAAAAAGGAAACGGATGATCAGTATCATTGAAAAGGTGGCCGATAATCCGGTAAACAAGGTAAAAGCGCTCCACCATACCACAATAAATAACAGCACTTTTTTAGCGCCGAACCTGTCGCCCAGCAACCCCGATGGTATTTGGAAAATACCATAAGCGATAGAGAATATGGCATGAAGCCATCCGAATTGTTGTTCGGTCAATTGAAAGGTATCTGTTATACCATGCTCTGCTACGGATGCGGCGGTTCTGTCGAGGTAGGTAATAATGGCGAGCAGGCACAATACCCCTAATACCTGGTATCTTTTTTTAAAGACCGTTCTTTTCCACTTTGGCCTGTGTTGCATTATTCCCGGAACCTCTGCTGCTGTTGTCGGATCTGGCGCTGCCACTGTTTCTTTTGGATTCGAATGTTGTGATTCCATTCCTGGATCATTTAAAAGGAAAATAAAAAGGCTGCTTTTGCATCATCATCACGCGGTATTGATCGATGAAGGCAATTATTGAAACCCGATCTTGATCGTAGTGTAATAGTACGCGCCCATGAAACCAAACTGCGAAGTAAACCTTGTATAGGGCGTTTGACCGGAGCTTGTTAATGCAGCCAGCGTTATTTTATCAGGATAAACATTTCCGATATTGTTGGCGCCCAGGCTCCATGCCATTTTCGAATGGATATGCCATGTAAGTGCAGCATCGGTAATTGTTTTTGAGCTGAAGGTCTGGTCCCGGGCAGGGTCGCTTTGCCGTGCCGTGACCTCTCCAAACCGGGTAGCCCGTATCAACGCTTCTATTTTTTTATACCGGTAGTTGGCCGATAGAATGACCTTACTGCGGGGTTGGGCCACTTCGATAAGGCCGAGCATGACCCGGTCGATCAGGTTACTGCCCACACTGGATAGTTTATCGGGTGTCCTGATATTTCCCTTCAGTTTTGTTTCGTTCAGCATCAATGCAGCGCTAAGGTTCAGCTCATGTTCAGGGGCCAGTTTTTCAGTATATGTTGTTACGACATCCAACCCTTTGGTACGGGTATCCAATGCATTGGAGAAAAACTGTACCAGGGAATATCCTGAACCATTGAATATGGGCGCCAGTGAGGGCGAAGTAGCATCCAGTTGCGCTGAAATGACCACCCTGTCCTTGATATCGACCTGGTAAGCGTCTACCGTCATCAGGAATTTCCTGGCAAGCTGTATCGTAAACCCTGCATTGAAATCAAGTGAAGTTTCCGCTTTCAGTTTACCTACACCGGTAGCCTGCACATAAGGGTTGTCGTTCCTGAGATGGCCAACAGGAAAAGCGTCGAACACTCCATTAATAGTAAGCCATTGTGCATCGGCGTTACTGCTATAGTAAAGCTGGTGCATCGAAGGCGCCCTGAATCCTCTGTTTACAGATCCCCTGATCGAAAGATTGTTGGCGAGCTTGTACCGGGCTGAAAACTTGCCCGATAAATTAGAGCCAAAGTCGCTGTAGTTCTCGAAGCGCAGAGCTACGCCCAATAGTAATTTATTGGTGATATCGCTTTCAATATCCGCGTATACACCAAAATTGCTCCGGTTCCTTTTCACTGCATTTACATCCGCAAAACCTTCCCTGCCGCTGGCCCCCACATCTGTATTTTGTAATGTTCCTTTTTTCCAGGAGGGGTCATCACCACGGTTGATCTGGTAATGTTCTATCCTCATTTCGGCGCCCAGTGAAATATTGAGCGAATTAACCGCTCTTATTTCCGTAAATGATCTGGAAAAATCTACATTGGTGCTGTTTTGGCTGAATATCAGGTTGCCCCCAAAAAAGCTGGTAGGAGAAGCATCACCGTAAGATGGGTTAACGGTATTGTTTGAATACAGTGCTATATGATTGCGGCCAAATGTATTGCTGATATCGATATTCCACCCTCCGGTATTTCTTCTTTTTATCCCTACGGCACTGCTGAAATCCTGCAGGGTGGCCGGAAATACGGGTGAGTAGCCATTCGGATAAATGTTCAATACCTTTCTTTTATCATTGACAGGCGGGCGGAAGAATCCATAGGCTGTAACTTTCTTATAAGAATATCCTCCAAAGGAATACAGGGCCCAGCTATTTTTCAAAGGTATTTCTGCATTGTAAAATGCTATCCCATTGGTATTTTTCGAAGTTCCATATTTCGTCCCTTCGATCTGCCTGTTGAAACGCCTGGCTGCAATGATAGAATCATCAATCGCCTGGTTACTGTTATATACCTTACCTGTAAATGGGCCCGACCTGTCGGTGGGGTCATTGTGATGAAACTGTAGTGTGGTATTGAAAAAGCCTCCTTTATTTCCCAGCGGCAGGCCGAAGTTCACACTTTGCTCATACGTTTTTCCATCACCTTCTTTGGTTACGCCATAGTGACCGGTTACAGTACCACCGCTCGCATTTCTTTTTAATTGCAGGTTGATGATACCGGCAATAGCATCAGACCCATATTGAGCGGCTGCGCCATCCCTTAAAATTTCCACCCTTTCAATCGCAGACGATGGGATCACATTCAAGTCGGTGCCCACACTGCCTCTTCCTACAACATTGTTCACATTGAGGGCGGCTGATTGATGGCGACGTTTTCCGTTCACCAGCACGAGGGTCTGATCGGGTCCAAGGCCCCGAAGTGTTGCAGGGTCAACATAAGAGGTGACATTGCTGATGCCATGTTTGGTGGAGTTGAAGGAAGGAGCGGAGAAATGGATCATCTGCGACAGTTCTACCTGCCCTGTTCTCTGTATTTCCTTTGCTGAAAAGATATCTACCGGAACCGGTCGCTCAACATCTGTCCGCGGCTTGCCGCGGGAACCTATGACTGTTATATCACTCAGAATGGCATTGATGGTGTTCAATGTAACAGTATAGTGGGCGTCGGAGTTGACTTTCAACTCGAAGGGCGAATGCCCTACAGATGTAATGATCAGAATGTCGCCGGGCTCGGCGTCGATGGTAAACCTGCCTTCATTGTTGGTAGTGACAGACTTTTTCCGTCCTTTAATGGTTACGGTGGCCCCTACCAGGACTTCCTTTGTTTGTGAGGAGGTCACTACTCCCGAAATTATATTTTCATTCCTGTTTTCTTCTGTTCCAGGAATAAGTGCCATTGGTTTTTCGTCGTTCATGCTATAAAGCAATATCTGTTCACCTACCACTTTATAACCAATATCAAGCGGCATGAATATTTCGTTCAGTACATCTTTTAATTTCTTCTCATTTACTTTTATGGAAATTTTCTTACTTACCGTGATAGCAGTGGAACTGAAAATAAACCGGATGTCCGTCTTCTTCTTGATCTCTGTAATAACATTTTTTACTTCTTCATTTTTTACATCCAGCGTTATCAGTTTCTCCAATATGCCCTGGCCTTTTACATCTTTTGCAAAAAGGGTCAGGGTAAAAAGAGTTGAGAGGAAGATCTGTATGGCAATGAATTTCATGCAAAAAGCAATTGCATTCAGCAATCGTGTTTTTTTCATAACTTCAACTGTTTTTGTTTGAATAGTTAAAAGTGCAAGCAAAAACTTTCCTGCTTTGGCGGGAATACAGGCTGGCAATATTGGTAGTATTGCTGGCCTTTTTTGGGCAGATAATATCAGATAATATTTTACCCGGAGGAAATAATGTGTTTTTTCATGTGGCAGTTGTTTTAAAATTGATGAGGGTGACAGCTTATTGACAGCCTTTTCCTTTGATCAGGATCTTTGTGCCCAGCAACTCATATTGAAGGCCGGTAGACTGACAGATCAGATCCAGTTTGTTATACAATCCCTGGTTGGTAATATCTCCGGAAAACTTGCAATGGTAAATATTTTCGTTCTCCACCATGATATCTATCGCATACCCCTTACTGATATTTTCCAGAACTGTAGCGAGGTTTGTATCATCAAAGACAAAATGGGAAGGATTATGTGCTTCTGCTAATGGTTCAGGGTTTTCAACAATAGAAATGTTGAAATTTCTGTTGGCGATATCATAAACCGCCTTTTGGTTTGGAGTTATAATGGCGCCTTGATTTTTAGGCTGGGATGCATTCAGCTTTCCGGAGTTGTTATTTTCGTAAACGGCCACCTTTCCTGTTTTTACTTCCACCATTATTGTATTGAACTTCCTGTTGGGCTTTATTGTAAAACTGGTGCCCAGTACCTGTGTTATCAGGTTCCCACTATGTACCAAAAAGGGTTTGGCAGGATTCTTTACCACGTCGAAAAAAGCTTCTCCTTCGAGGTAAACCTCCCGTTTGTCGCCTGCAAAATGCCCCGGATAAGTCAGTTTAGCTGAGGGCTGGAGAGTGATGGTCGTCCCATCTTCCAGTACGATCTTTTTTATCTCCGGATTGGAATTTATTGATTCTGTCAGCTTATTGTTGTCCTTGTTGCGCTGATCAACGAATAAATATCTATTGAGCCCGAATGCTACTGCTATCAGTATGGCCGCAGCCGCCACCCATCGGAAAATGATCTGGCGCTTCGGGATCTTTCGTGCATGGGACTGCCCTTCGCTCCATTGCATATCCTGTTCGATCCTGTTCCACATTTCTTCTTCAACAACAGACAGTTCGGCATCTTTCAGGGCGGCGATGTTATCGGTATTGTATATGAGTTCGTACCAATGGTCGACCAATTCTTTTTCTTCCTGGCTGGCAGTCCCGGAGGCATATTTTTGCAGCAATTGCCGGAATGCTATTCTGTTCATCTGCATTACATTTTTAGGGTATAATACCTAAAGACAGGCAAGGCAGAAAACACCCTAAACGGGAAGAAAAAAAATCAGGTACACCAGAGTTGGCAGGCGGCTGCTACAAGGATGCCATTGACGAGGAAGTCTTTGAGGCTGTTCCTGAGCATTCTTAAAGAGGAAGTTATATGGTATTCCACCGCCTTTTCGGAGATATTCAGGCGACCGGCAATTTCCCTGGCCGAAAGACGTTCGAACCGGCTCATTTCAAAAATATTACGGGCTTTCGGAGGCAGTTGCAGCAGGGCTTTCTTAAAAGCATTGTATAATTCATTATACTGAATGACCTCTTGTGGGCCATCTGCTGATCGATGATAATAGATCTCCCGGATCTGCTGTTGATGCTTTTCCTGTACAAGCGTTGATTCAATATAATTGATAACACGGTTCTTGATGGCGGTCTGGAGGTATTTTTCCAGGTAAACAACGGTGAGTGTGTGTCTTTTTTCCCAAATAGCGAGGAACAGGCCCTGAACAAGTTCTTTCGCCACTTCCTTTGAGCCGATACGGAAATAGGCAGCATTGAACAGGTCTTTCCAGTACCTGTGATAAATCTCCCGGAAAGCAGCTTCATCATCTGCTTTCAGAAGTTTAACCAACATGTCATCGGCAAGCAAACCGTAGTTCATACTACTAATATAAAAAATATACTTAAATCCAACAGGTGTTCCTTTATCAGGTCTGGGATGAAAAAAGAGGGAATTCCATAGAAATGAAAAATCCGCCTGTTAAAAAGCATAAGCGATAAAAAGATCTTTTTTCAAAAAGTACAGGAAATAATTCCTATATTTTGAGTATCATTTCCGGCCCCCCGATCGGGGTTCACGGCCTCCTGTGTGATCACAAAAAATTAATCTTCGAATAATTAGCAGAGAAGGTTTTCCTTCTATCTTTGGCGGCTTCCACGCAGCCGGTTCCTACCCTTATTCACCTGCCAATATTCTGTTTAATATCCTGTATGGATCTTATCCGTATTTACCTTTTTATTATCTAACAAAACGGCTCATGAAGAAAATCTACACAATCAGGACCTTTTTGCTATTTGCAATTTTGGTCTTAGGGAGTATTAATGGATGGTCCCAGATCGCTGCCTGGGACTTTACCGGACAAAACACCGTGGCGACATCCGACGCCACCGTTTACAACTCCAATCTGGACGCCTCCAAAACCCTGACCAGGGGTTCAGGAGCTGCTGCTAGTGCGGGCGCAAATTCCTTCAGAACAGTAGGATTCCAGAATGATGGAATTTCCGTAGCGAACACAGATTATTTCCAATTTACCTTATCGGCCAGCCCAGGATACACGTTATCCTTATCGACGATCGATGCAAAATTTGCCGGGACCGCCTCTTTCTATGCGACATCGGGCGTTACCTCACAATTTGCGTATAGTTTGGATGGAACTAATTTTACGTTGATCAATCCGCCTGTAATCTCTACAGCCTCGACATTGACGGCGCACGTAGACCTTACTGGCATATCAGCGCTTCAAAGTGTTTCAGACCTTACTACGGTTACTATTCGCTATTACGCAAGTGGCCAAACTACTACAGGTGGTTGGGGCTTCAACTCGCCATCGGCCGGGCAGTATGGATTGGCCATCGGTGGAACGCTCACCGCTTCAGTACCGGTACCTGCTACCACCTCTATTTCGCCGTCTTCCGCTTCTGCCGGCGATCCTGCCTTTACATTGACCGTAAATGGATCGAATTTTGTCGATGGGGCATCCACCGTTACGTGGAATGGTTCCAGCAGAACAACTACATTCGTCAGTTCAACGCAGCTTACCGCCTCCATCCCGGCCTCTGATATTGTTAGTCCAGGTTCTTTCCCGGTAGGCGTTACGACTACAGGAGCGGCCAGTCCTTCGAACACCCAAATATTCACTGTAAATCCCGGTTCATCGCCATCCGTATCGATCACTTCTACTCCTGGCGATTTTGGAAATATCTGCAAGAATACAGTAGCAGGCCCGAATACTTTTACACTGGACGGGTACAATTTAGATGGCAGTAATATTACCATTGCAGCCCTGCCAGGATTCAGCTATTCGGAAACTTCCGGCGGTACCTATACCAATACGCTCAGTTTCTCCTATACAGGAAATAGTTTTACCGGTAAGCAGATCTATGTAAAATTCAGCCCCATAGCAGTTCAATCCTATAATGGAAATATCAGTATCGGCGGTGGTGGCATCGCGGGATTGACCGTTGCCGTAACAGGGGCCGGCATCGATGCGGCACCGGCTGTGACCACTGGTGCAAGTTCTGCCGTAACAGCTACAACAGCCACCGTTGCCGGCAGCATCACGGACCAGGGCTGTTCACCGGTCACCAGTTATGGGATCGAATACAGCAGTGCGTCCGGTTTTCCAAACGGTACAGGCACCCAGGTAGCATCGTCTAATTTAAGCAGTGGTAATTTCAGCGTTGGTCTCAGTGGCCTGGCGCCCAATACACGGTATTACTACAAGGCTTATGCTACGAATGCCGGTGGCACTACCTACGGAAGCCAGCAGGCATTCACGAATGGACCATTGCCTGTGCTCATGTCTGCCCAGCCAGGGTTGAGTTACACACAGGACTTCTCAGATATCGCCAGTTGGACCAACTTCTTCATCAGCGGGAATGGCGCCAATCATTTCGATGGATTATCGGCAAGTGGAACGGGAACGATCCCCAATCCAACTGTATTGACGACATCCACTGCTTCGTTCCAGGGCACTTCCACTTCAGGCGGTGTGCAAAGAGGGACAGACCAATCACCTGCCTTACAGTCGATCGTACTCCTATCCACCGGATCTACCGACAACACCTCTGCTTCAGCGATCGATTTCTACATGGACTTCACCGGGCTCAATGCAGGCACTTTGAGTTTCGATTGGGCTTCGATCAATAACTCCACAGGCAACAGGAATGGCTCCCTCCGCGTCTATGCAAGCATCGACGGGACCAGCTTCACCGAACTTACCTTTGCCGATGTACTGGACTTCACCAATAATTCACCTACCAGCGGGTCAAAGACAAATATTGCGCTGCCCGCGATGTTCAACAACAGCGCTACGGCAAGATTGCGTTTTTACTATCACAATGGCTCCGGTGGTACTACAGGTTCGAGACCCAAGATCAGTATCGATAACCTTACCGTAACTGCCGTTGCCACTACTCCCTGCACCAGTCCCACTGCACCGGCCACCGTCCTGACCTTCGGCACGATAACCGATGTATCGATCCAGGGCAGCTTTACCGCTGCAAGTCCTGCCCCCGATGGATACCTGGTAGTAGCCAGCACCAGCAGCAGCCTTACCACGAATCCGGTGAACGGGCAGATCTATAACATCGGGGACAACGTAGGAGATGGGACCGTTGTGGCGAAAGGAAGCAGCACCAGCTTTACCGCTACCGGGCTCAACGCCTCTACTACTTATTACTTCTTTATTTTCCCCGTCAACAGCATTTGCACCGGCGGGCCTTTATATTATACTACTACGGTGCTGACAGGGCAAGCCACTACCAATGCAGGGCTTCCACCTTGTGCAGCCCCGGCTTCCCAACCGTCGAACCTGGTTTTTGGTAGTGTTACATCGAATACTGTTCAGGGTTCTTTCACTACCACTACAGCAGACGAGTACCTTGTACTCAGAAGCAGCTCTTCATCGCTGACCAATAATCCTGTAAACGGACAGGCTTATAATGCCGGCGACATTATTGGTAATGCTACCGTGGTGCAAAGAAGCAATACCAGCACCTTTACGGCATCCGGACTAACGCCCAACACTACCTATTATTTCTTTGTGTTCAGCGTCAATGCGCTGAACTGTGTGAATGGCCCTGCTTACAATGTGGCTTCTCCGCTGTCAGCTTCACAGGCCACACAGCCATTACCTCCATGCGCTACGCCAGGCTCACAACCAAGCTCCCTGTTCTTCAATGCCTCCAATACCAGTATATCCGGTTCATTTACGGCAGGCAGTGGAGCAGATGATTACCTCGTGATCAGAAGTACATCATCTTCCTTATCCGCAAGCCCGGCTGATAATACCGATTACAATGTGGGTGATAATCTTGGCGGAGGGGCCGTGGTGTCCAATTCAGGGGCTACCAATTTCGTGGCGCCTGGTCTTACTCCGGGCACTGTATATTATTTCTTTGTTTTCTCCGCAAATAAGAATTGCGCCGGTGGAACAAAATACCTCGTCAGCTCACCATTGTCGGGCAACAAGGCAACCAGCAATACTGCATCGAACAATTATTATTTCGGGACACTGCATTCGCATTCCGATTATTCAGATGGCAATCAGGACAATCCCGGTTATACTCCTACCCAGGATTACAATTATGCCATGACGGCCCAATGCATGGATTATCTGGGAATATCCGAGCACAACCATTTCTCGACCGCGAATAATCCTGGCAACCAGATCAGCAACTACCACTCCGGTTCTGTGGAGGCCAATAATTTCAGTGCAGCTCATCCTAATTTCCTTGCCATGTATGGTATGGAATGGGGCGTGATCTCGGGAGGAGGCCACGTGGTGGTTTATGGCGATGGAATGGACCTGCTCTTTGGATGGGAAAGCGGAAGCGGGGCCTGGGGACCCAGCAATAATTACGATGTGTACGTTGCCAAGAACGATTATACCGGCGCCAATGGCTTATTCAAGACCATCAATGATTATGTAGCGAAGAATACCTTCGCAACGCTGGCCCATCCCAATTCGGCAGACTATAATAACCTGGCCAACACTACCTATAACACGGTAGCCGATGATGCCATCACTGGTACAGCGGTAGAAAGCGGCCCTGCCACGTCTACCAATACCACGTATTCCAATCCCGGCTCATCGATGTTTTACCTGGGATATTATCAAACCTTGCTGGCAAAGGGGTATCATCTCGGACCTACGATCGACCATGATAATCACAATACCACCTTTGGTCATACTACCTATTCGCGCACTGCTGTCATTGCTCCTGCGCTTACCAAAACAGAGATCGTAAAGGCTTTGAGAAATATGCATTTTTATGCTACGCAGGATTGCGACAGTAAAGTAGACTTCACGATCAACACCAGGATCATGGGCTCCATTTTCACAGATCGCAATGCGCCTATCATCTCAGTTACCATAACGGACGCCACCACCAACGTCAGCAATGCTGTGATCAATCTGATGTATGGTGTTCCGGGAAGCGGCATAACAGCTCAAAAGATCACGTCCGTTACCGGCAGCACAATGACCTATGTAGACAATAATTTGTCTGACCTCTCTACCGGTTATTATTATATCGATATCAGCAATGGCAGTGCAAGGATCATCACTTCACCCATCTGGTATACGAGGAATGACCTTGTTTCACTTCCGTTGAACCTTCTTTCATTTACTGCCCAAAGGCTGAATGAGACCGTCCGGCTCAACTGGACAACGGCCCAGGAGATCAACACCAGGGAGTTTATCGTGGAAAGGTCCATCAACAATGGGAATTGGGAAGCGATCGGCAGGGTGGCTGCCAATAATAATGCAGGTATTACCAGCAGGTATTCTGTTTTGGATGCCAATCCGGGCAAGGGTAACAATTTCTACCGGTTGAAAATGATCGACCGGGATGGTAAATTCGAGTATTCGGTAATTCGCCGCATCGATTTCGATGCCATATTTACGTATACCATCTATCCCAACCCGGCAAGCACTTTCCTTAACATCACGACCGATAATAATGCCGGCTCCAATATGAGCGTGCAAATCCTGGATGTGCAAAGCCATCCTGTGCTGAGCAAACAATACCAGGGCAATATCCGGCCGATCCGCCTCGATATCTCTATGCTGGCTTCCGGTATCTATTTCCTGAAGCTGGTTTCTGCTAACGGTAGCGTGCACATGGAAAAATTTGTCAAGCAATAATCTGTTTGGTGATATTATGAAAGAGGGTGTCCCATAATTTGGGACACCCTCTTTTAGTGTTCCGTATCAACTAATAAGATTGTATGCAGTGTTGGGCTTGCTATGTAGGAAAAAAGGCTAAAAGTCGACATTTAATAAGCATAGTGACTAACATTTCAACATAAAAAAATCTTAATGTCGAATATTCGGTATTTTTTCGTCCTCGATTTGCTGCACCCATCTCTACACTATCGTCAGCAGCTTATTCCTTACCAGCAAGCAGGCGCCTACCACACCAGCCTGTTCTCCCAGTTTGGAGACTATCAGGTGCGTATCGTTATTGACGAGGCTTAATGAATACTTGTTGATGGCGCTTTTCACCGGCAGGCGGATATAGTCTTTCGTAACGGAGAGCGCGCCGCCGAGGATCACCAGTTCAGGATTGAACAGGTTGATGAGCAACGCAATCCCCCGGCCCAGTTTCTCGCTGATCTCTGCGATCAGTTCTATGGCCAGCACATCATCATTCAGGGCAGCTTCTATGATATCTTCCAGTTGCACATCTTCCGGTTTCTTTTTTTCCCTGGCCAGGATAGTGGTGGAGCCTTCTTTCATTTTCTGCCTGAACTTTTTGGTGAGCGCTTCACCGGAAGCTTCCGTTTCGAGGCAGCCTTTTTTGCCGCAATGACAAAGTATCTCGTTATTGAAAAGGGGGATATGCCCGAACTCGCCCGCAAAGCCGGATTTACCGTAGTACAATTGCCCGTTGATCATGATACCGGCGCCGATACCATGATCGAGGTTGATGAAAAGGGCGTTCTTTTCCGTAATCACACCACCGAACGCAAATTCACCATAGGCCATGGCCCTCGAATCGTTCTCCAGGAAGGTGCGGATGCCGATCCGTTTTTCCAGCACTTTGCTCAATGGTTCTTCATCGAAATGAAAAAAGCTGAAACTGTAACCAGTTGCGTAATTGATGCGGCCTGAAAGGTTCACGCCCATTCCCAATACCTTTTCTTTCGGGATGCCAAATTCAGCGATGCCGGCATCGATCAACTGGCATAACTCTGCCAGCGATGCTGCTGTATTGTGAAGATGGAAGGGAATTTTTTCGGAGAACTTCACCATGTTCATTTTGAAATCGAGCAGCCCTATGTTGATATAATGCCTTTTCACTTCCACCCCTACAAAAAAACCGGAGCCCGGCACCAGGCCATACAGGTTGGGGCGGCGTCCACCCGTAGAATCGATCTTGCCATATTCCTGCACAAGGCCATCATTGGTCAGATCGATGAGCAGGTTGGTCACCTTCGGCACACTGGAGTTGAGTGTTTTGGCCAGTTCCGCGATGGTGGCATTGCCTTGCGTTGCGAAAAAGGAAAGGATCTCCTTTTTAAGGTTGATATTCTTATAGGCCACCCCGGTCACATGTTCGTCGGACAATTCTTCCAGGAAAGTGTTGCGCGGGCTATTTACCGCTTTAGCTGAGGAGGTTTCGGTGCTGTCCTTGGGCATATAATATATATAATGTGACTGAAACCAAAAGTAGTTCAAAAGAGCATCTTTTTAAAAATTGTTTTAAAGTAGGCTGAAATTGAGGCGTTTCAGCCTAAAATTTTACCCTCTTAGCTTCGGCGAGGCCAGGCCCCAGGCTTAACAGCTTTACTAAACCATTATATTTTTAAAAAAAATTAATAATTAAAAGTAATTAATAAAATAATTACATAATTTAGTTCGGTAAACGATGTTTGATCCGATAATTGGTTGCCTGATGAGCTTTCTGACCCGTAACATACTTTTATCTACGATCTTCCTCCTGGGCTTTATTGGCTCCCGGGCACAAGTGCTGCAACATATCACGATCACCGGTACTATCCGCGATGATGCAGGTAAACCGCTCGCAGGCATCAACGTAACGGACGGGACCAGCATCGTGGATACAGACGCTAAAGGCAATTACCGGATCGCCACCACCTCACAATCCCTCTTCATCTATATAACATTGCCCTCCGGTTTTGAAGTGCCCGGCGAAAAGGGCATCGCTGCTTTTTATAAAAAGATCAATGCAGACAAAAAAGGAAAGGGGAGGATCAATTTCACCCTTCGCCGACTCCTTCAGAACGACGAGCATCATTTTGCCATCGTCTGGGCCGACCCACAGATCAAAACACCCAAACATGCCCAACAACTTATGGAAGGGCCTGTGCCCGATACGAAGCAACTGGTCGATGAACTGAAAAAAACAGGGCCCGTGCACGGCCTCTCCGTGGGAGATATTATCTGGGACGCACCTGATCGCATCACAGATTATAAAAAAGCAGTGGAAGCTACGGGCATTCCCTTCTTCCAGGTGTTGGGTAATCATGATATGGACCTGTTCGTACGGAGCGACGAGCTTTCCAGCCGCCGTTACAACGAAGCATTCGGTCCGGGCTGGTATTCCTTCAATCGCGGAAAAGCACATTATGTGGTGCTCGATAACGTATTCTATTATGGTTCCGGTTACAATTATTTCGGTTACCTCACGGAACAACAACTGCACTGGCTGGAGCAGGACCTCTCCCGTGTAAAGCCGGGAAGCCTGGTCTTTGTTTCAATGCATATACCCGCTTACACCAACGAAAAAAGGATCTACAACATGCCGAAGGACGAGCCGGGCAATATCACGCTCAACCGCAAGCATTTTTACCAGTTGCTCAAACCTTTCCGGTCGCACCTGCTGATCGGTCATGCACATACGAATGAGAACCTGGAAGAGGATGGAGTGCAACAACATATTCACGGCGCCGTATGCGGCGCCTGGTGGCTCACCGATCTCTGTCATGATGGAACACCCATGGGTTATGGCGTATATGAGATCAAAGGCGACAGCCTGAGCTGGTATTATAAATCGGTAGGACATGACCGGTCATATCAGTTGAAAATATATCCTCCCGGCAGTGATACCACACGCCCTGGTCAGTTGGTGGCCAATGTATGGAACTACGACAAACAGTGGAAAGTGGAATGGTTCGCCGATGGCATCCCGCAGGGATCTATGACGCAGGGCATTGGCGTGGACCCAGAAACAGTACGGCTCTATGGTAAGTCGGACCGCACAGGTCTGTACGATTGGGTATGGCCCGGCCGTTCCGAACACCTTTTCTATGCCACACCTGCACCTGGTATAAAAAAGATCAGGGTGCAGGCTACTGATCCTTTTGGCAACCGGTACAGTGAAGAACTCGATCTCCCTTAAACCTTCTCCGCAAAAACCTTTTCCGGTCAGTCATCTATCCTTTGCAAATAATCATTTGGTGTTGTAAACAACCTACCCAATTAATAAAGACAAGACAAGCATGCGACTAAACGAAACGGACATTGAAGCCGGAGCAGAACTTACGATCGACCCGGAGAACTGGTACGCGCCTTATGCCAATATGTACAGAAATGAGTTGACAGGCCAAATCCTTCCTTTCTGGCTGAAACATAGCCCTGATAAGGAGTTTGGCGGTTTTTTCACCTGTCTCGACAGGGATGGCAGCGTGTTCGATACGGACAAGTTCACCTGGCTGCAGGGCAGGCAGGTATGGTGCTTCAGTTATATGTACAGAAACCTGAAGCCTGAACGGCAATGGCTGGATATGGCCATCGAAGGGGCAAAGTTCATGGAACGCTATGGGCGCGATAGCCAGGGTAACTGGTATTTCGCCCTCAACCGTGAAGGTAAACCACTGGTTCAACCCTATAATATTTTCAGCGATTGCTTTGCAACGATGGCCTTCGCCAGTATGGATAAAGTTTTGCCTGGAAATGGATATGGTAAGATCGCAGTCGATACCTTTGAGAATATCCTTCGCCGCGCAGACAATACCAAAGGCGACTATAATAAACTCTATCCTGGTACGCGGCCGTTGAAGAACCTGTCGCTACCCATGATCCTCAGTAACCTCGTGCTGGAAATGGAACACCTGCTGGAGCCTGAGAGGATCAATGAACATCTTGAAAAAACAGTACATGAAGTCATGAACGTTTTTTATCAACCGGCATTAGGCATGCTGGTGGAAAACGTTGCGCCTGATGGCAGCCTGGTTGACTCCTTCGACGGGCGCGTCCTGAATCCAGGCCATGTGATCGAGACCATGTGGTTCGTGATGGATATCGGCAAACGTATCGGAGATGAGAAATTGGTGCGCCAATGCTGCGATATAGCGTTGAACACCCTGGAATATGGATGGGATAAGGAGTTTGGCGGTATCTATTATTTTATGGACCGCAAAGGTTTTCCTCCGCAACAACTGGAGTGGGACCAGAAGCTCTGGTGGGTACATGTGGAAACACTGGTGGCCCTTGCCAAAGGATACCTGTTGACACGGGATGAACGTTGCGCACGCTGGTTCAAAAAAGTGCACGACTACACCTGGAAACTTTTCAGGGACCCTGAATTCGGCGAATGGTTCGGTTATCTCAACAGGCGCGGAGAAGTGTTGCTGCCATTGAAAGGAGGAAAATGGAAAGGATGTTTCCATGTGCCTCGCGGATTGTACCAGGTGGCCACCACCTTCGAAGCATTGCAACAGGGAACATCGAAAGACTGAACTGGCATCTATAGACAGGTTGATGAATAAAACAATAAAAATGGTAAACGAACATATCAGACATATTCTTTTTCTACATGTCCTGTTGCTGGTTGGATTATTGGCCCTGCATCAACCATTGCAGGCCAGGCAAGGGACTGCCACAAAAGGGCCGAAAGCTGTAACAGGTAAGGTTTCAGCGGAAGTAATGCGGCAGCGTGCGCTCAACGGGCCCAGTATCCAGATCGATCCCAGTTTTGCCTATTATAAGAACCGTTCCAATGCCAGCATCGTGAACGAGATCGAGCTCGCCGGCTATAAATGCGTGCATTATTTCGTGGTGAATGAAAAAGAGGTCAATGGTGATTTGATCCGTGCCTTCCAGCAAAGAGGTATTCCCGTATGGATGATGACGTTAGGCAATGGCACTTATTCTACCAAAGGACTGCCTGAAGGATGGGAGCAATGGAAGATGAAATTATTGAAGCGCGTGAATGGTGCCGATGGATTCACTTTCTTTTCGCCTTTCAACCCTGCATTTGTAGAATGGAAGAAAAAAGCACTGGTGAATTTGATGACCACTTATGGGTTCGATGGTATAGAGCTCGCAGAATCCTATTTTCCGGAATGGGATGCCATTAAATCCGGGTTGTACGGAGATGTAGGTCCCATGGCTGCCGCTGCCTTCAAGAAACAATACGGCTATGATCTGCCTGAATTCCTCGATACGACGGCTGCTAACTATTTCAAGAAACAGCCATCCATATACGAAAAATGGGTCCAATGCCGGGTAGATGCCGTCAACAATATGTTGGCAGAAGTGTACAACGGCCAGGGCGGTATCCGGGAAAAATGCCCGAAAGCATTGGTGGCCACCTGGAGCCTGGGGCTCGATGCAGGGCCGCAATCCGTAAGCCTGCTGCGTGAACACCAGGGGCTCGATGCGGCCGCCATGATCACGAAGGTAAAACCCGATCTGCACTATATCCAGACGCACTGGCCCGATTGGGGCAAACCGGAAGCTGCGCTGCCTCCTGATTATGTGAAGACCTATCAGGGATTCTATGATCAGATCCGTGCAGCGGGGCATCAGTTGCCGATCGCTGTTCAGGCGGATATCGGTTCCGCTAAACAGATGATCAAATCCGGCAAATGGGTAGCAGCTTTCAGCGATGCTGCAAAACAATATGAGTATGCAGCATGGACTGCCTATGAATACCATCTCGGCGGATATATCTATGGAGACGCACCAGTGCCCCGCAAAGCCGAACGGACCGGGCCGCAGGAATGGCTGATCTCATTCAGCAAACGCATCGATTCCGCATCTGCAACACAACCTGCTTCCTATGCATTCCAACAAAAAGGAAAAAAGCTGAGAATGACCATTCGCTCTTTAACAGTGGATGGCAACCAGGTGCGACTGACGTTGGCAGGAAAGGTCCCGGCCAATACATCGGTCAGTTTTCCGGGGATCAAAGACACACCTGGGCTGTGGTTATATAAAGGCACTGAAGCACACCCCGTGCCCGCGGATAGAAGCATCAGGCTGCGCTGATAAAAAAACTAAAAACTGCTTATGCCAGGAGGAATACCAAATATAACGATCGAGCGTACTACCACGGACCGCGGCCGGTATGGACTGGCGCTGGCAATCCTGGCCTTTGTATATTTCGCGTTAGGATTTATTACCTGTCTCAACGATTCGTTGGTGCCATTTTTCAAACAGGGTTTTTCCCTGAACTACACGGAATCATCGCTGGTGCAATTTTATTTCTTTATTGCTTATGCGGTGTTCTCGGTCCCGGTGAGTATGCTCGTCAAGAAGACCGGGTATAAAAAAGGCATCATGATCGGTTTCCTCATTGCTTCAGCAGGCGCTTTGTTGTTCTTCCCGGCTTCGAAAGTTCACGAGTATGCCTTATTCCTCGCTGCCCTTTTCATTCTGGCGCTTGGTATCGTGATGTTGCAGGTAGCAGTGAACCCTTACGTAACGGTCCTGGGCGCGCCGGAAACAGCTTCGGCCCGTTTTACACTTGTGCAGGGTGCTGGTTCCATTGGCACCACGCTGGCCCCATTGTTTGGCGCGCGGTATATCCTGTCGGGCCTCGAAGGTGCGGCCGATTCGAGTGAAGCAGTACGGATACCTTACCTGGGTATTGCAGCGGCATTGATCGCCGGAGCCATTATCTTCTACAAATTGCGGTTACCCGAAACAGGTAGGTCAACGGAAAATTCATTTAAGGAGAGGACTTCCCTGCGTTCCACATTCGCGTTCCGGAACCTGCGCCTCGGGGTCATTGCGATCTTCATGTACGTAGGCGCTGAAGTGGCGATCGGTACTTTTCTCACCAATTATATTGCAGATGTCACCGGACTGGGAGAACAGCAGGCGAACAAGTATGTGGCTTTTTACTGGGGCGGCATGCTGGTTGGCCGGCTGGCCGGTTCAGTACTGCTCAAATATATAAGCCCGCAACGGGTGCTGTGCTGCGTGGCTGCCGGCGCAATGGCGCTGGTATCGATCTCGGTGATGACGGGAGGTTATACCGCCGTCTATACGATGATAGCTGTCGGCCTCTGCAACTCCGTGATGTTCGCCGTCATTTTTTCGCTGGCCGTTGCCAATCTCGGTGCACATACCATGCAGGCCTCCGGGCTTTTGTCTACTGCTATCGTAGGAGGCGCCATCATCCCCTTTTTACAGGGTATGATCAAAGACCACTCCAGTTGGGGCCTTGCATTCTTGTTGCCATTGATGTGCTACGCTTATATCTTATTCTATGGATGGAATGGTTACCGATCAACATTAAGAATAAAAAATTAAAACTATGCCGGGGGATACACTCCAGATCAATACCGGAAAGAAAACTGCCGACACGCATCATTTCGATGCTATCGTGATCGGCTCGGGCATCAGCGGAGGATGGGCTGCAAAAGAGCTCTGCGACCGTGGCCTCAAGACCCTTGTATTGGAGAGGGGACGCGACGTGAAGCATGGCAAGGATTATCCGACCGCTACGATGAACAGTTGGGAGTTTCCGCACCGTGGCAGATTGCCACTGAAGGTGACGGAAGAAAATCCCGTGCTCAGCCGCTGTTATGCCTTTGGCGAAGCCACCGAACATTTCTTTCTTAAAGAGAAAGAACAACCTTATATACAGGAAAAACCCTTCGACTGGATACGCCCCAACCAGGTGGGCGGTAAGTCGCTGCTCTGGGCCCGGCAAACCCAACGCTGGAGCCGCTTTGATTTTGAAGGCCCGGCCCGCGATGGTTTTGCGGTAGACTGGCCCATCCGTTACGAAGACATCGCGCCCTGGTACAGCCATGTGGAACTGTTCGCAGGCATCAGTGGCAACCGCGATGGACTGGAAACATTGCCCGATGGTGAATTCCTCCCACCGTGGACGATGAACAAAGGTGAAAGAGCGATCCAGCAAAAGATCATGTCGCATTTCAATGACCGTAATGTGATCATCGGACGCTGCGCACATCTCACCAAACCGCAGGCCCATCATCTCCACCAGGGCCGCTCACAATGCCAGGCCCGCAGCCTTTGTGAAAGAGGATGCCCCTTTGGCGCGTACTTCAGTTCCAACTCGGTGACGCTCCCCTGGGCTGCACGTACCGGCAACCTTACACTGCGCCCGCATTCAGTAGTGCATTCCATCATCTATGATGAAAAGCAGCAGAAAGCTACCGGCGTGCGGGTGATCGATGCTGTGACCAAAGAAACGATGGAGTTCTTTGCGAAGATCATTTTCGTGAACGGCTCCACGCTCAACTCGAACCTGATCTTACTCAACTCAACGTCTAACCGCTTTCCGAATGGTTTGGGTAACGACAGTGGCCTGCTGGGCAAATACATTGCATTCCAGAATTACCGCGGTACAGTTACCGCTACCATGGAAGGCATGACAGACAGTTACTATTATGGCCGCCGGCCTACCGCCGTGATGATGCCCAACTTCCGGAACGTGCGCAAACAGGATAAGGATTTCCTGCGTGGTTACATGACCTTTTATGTGGCTTCACGCGAAGGATGGGGGCACGCTGTGGAAGGGCCTCAACTCGGTGCTGATTTCAAAAATGCCATCTCTGAACCCGGTCAATGGAAAGTGTTCATGATGATGCAGGGAGAGACCATTCCCAAAGAGATCAATCATGTGCGGCTTAGCCCCGATAAACGGGATCCTTATGGGATACCACAACTGATCACCAGTGTGGACTATGATGATAATGACGAAAAGATATTAAAAGACTTTCACGAACAGGCCCAGGAAATGCTGTCTGTGGCAGGTTGTAAGAATATTGCGATCCACGATAGCCGGCAGGCCCCGGGACTGGATATCCATGAAGTGGGAGGTGTAAGGATGGGACATGATCCTAAAACATCCCTGCTCAATAAATGGAACCAATTGCACGCCTGTGAAAATGTCTTTGTCACGGATGGAGCCTGCATGACTTCCACCGGCACGCAAAACCCTTCTATCACGTTCATGGCGCTGACAGCAAGGGCTGCCAATCATGCCGTAGACGAATTACAAAAAGGAAACCTGAAATAAGCGCACAAAACGATCGGTATGAACAGAAGAAAAGCGATACAGGTGACGGGTTTGTTGTTAGGCGGGGCCTTTGTTTCCACCGGGCTGCTGTTACAGGGATGTGGCAACGAAGACAGTCAGCCGTTCAACAAGGCCGACATTGCCCTGCTGGATGAGATCGGAGATACCATCATCCCCTCCACCGCGGATTCACCTGGCGCCAAAGCCGCGCAGATAGGCGCATTCATGAAAACGATCGTCACCGATTGTTACACCCGGCAGCAACAGGAAAATTTCCTGGGGGGATTGAAAAAGTTCCGGGATAAAGTAAAACAGGAAACCCAGCGCGATTTTATTCAACTGTCCAAAGCGGAACGCGAAAAATTCCTGTCGGCATTGGACCTGGAAGCAGTGGCGTTCGACAAGCAGAAAAAAACAGAAGAGCCCGTCCATTATTATTCCATGATCAAATCGCTTACAGTATGGGGTTATTTCACCTCGGAGCCGGGGGCAACCAAAGCCCTGCATTATGTAATGATACCAGGAAGGTATGATGGGGATATTCCATATCGGACAGGTGATAAAGCGTATGCATTATAGTTGTTAAACGTTAATTTTTTTGTATGAATATTTCAATGTTAGGTTCGGGATTTATTGGTCGTTTCTATGCAGAGGCCATACAGGGAAAGAGAAGTAAAGATTCGATAACAGTTATTTATTCCAGGAAGGAAGAGAGTGCGCGTACATTCGCGGCCGATTACGGTTGTACTACCTGGACTACCAACATGGAGCAGGCGATCGCAGATCCCTCAGTGGATATCGTCTGTATTGCACTTCCCAATCATTTACATGAAGAAGCGGTGATGTTATGCTGCAAGCATAAAAAAGCCGTGATGACTACCAAACCACTTGGCCGCAATGCTGTGGAAGCAAAACGTATGCTCGATGCTGTGGAAGCAGCCGGGATCTTCAACGGATACCTGGAAGACCTGGTATATTCTCCCAAATTTCTGCGGGCCAACGAATCGATCCGCAATGGAGCATTGGGCAGTATCCTTTGGGCCAAATCCCGCGAAGCGCATCCAGGGCCGCACAGCGATTGGTTCTGGAATATCGAAATGGCCGGCGGTGGTTGTATGCTCGATCTGGGTTGTCATTGCGTGGAGATCACCCGTAGTTATATCGGCAAGGACATCCGGCCTGTGGAAGTGATGTGCTGGGCCGCTACGCAGGTAAAACCCATCGAAGCAGAAGATCATGCCATAGCCCTCATCAAATATGAAACCGGGGCGATAGCTCAATTTGAAGTGAGCTGGGCTTTCCGTGGTGGCCTCGACCTCCGCGATGAAGTGATGGGGACAGAAGGGACTATCTGGCTCAACGATTCACTGCGCACCGGCCTGGAAATGTTCACTACCGGTAAGGCAGGAGATTATGTGGCTGAAAAAGCAGAGAGCAATAGCGGTTGGTTATTCCCGGTAGGTGATGAGGTGAACGATCTGGGATACAACCACATGTTCGCTGATATGTTCATCGCGTTTGAAAAAGGAACGGCCCCCAAAGAAACATTCTATGACGGTTATGTGGTGAATGCGATCCTGGATGCGTGCTACCGGTCGGCGAAGTCGAAATTATGGGAGCCTGTGCAACTGGAAGACTGGCGTGGAAAGACCGGTGTGGCGCAGATCTCAGGGCTTGTTTCCTATGATGAGGACAATTACCTGATCAAGGAGGAGACCACGCACTATGGCGCCACCAAGCTGATCCTGAAAAACAAACAAACAGGAGCCATCAAAGAATTCGTCAAATAAAAATTATTTCTTCTCATGGCCAGATCAACATTGCATCGCCGCCGTTTCCTGCAACAGACCGCCCTTATCGGGGCAGGCGTAATAGCCGGACAATCGGTTTCAGCCGGCCGGTCTGCAGGATATGTAAGCGCACCGGAAGGAAAGCGTATCGGGGTCATCGGTCTCGATACCGAGCACGGACCGGCATTTGCCAAACTGCTCAATCCTGCTGACGCAAGTCCTGAGCTGGGCGGTTATAAAGTAGTGGCTGCCTGTAAGCATGGCAGCTATGATATCAAAACCAGTGTGGACATGATCCCCGGCAATACTGCTGCCATCGAAAAACAAGGTGTGCGTATGGTGGATTCTATTGCTGAATTACTGCCGTTGGTGGATGTGGTGATGCTGGAAACGAATGATGGGAGGCTGCATCTGCAACAGGCGCTGGAAGTGTTCAGGTCTGGTAAAACGACTTTTATCGATAAGCCGATCGCTGCTTCGCTGGCCGATACCCTGGCGATCTACAGGGCTGCCGAACATTATAAGGTCCCCATTTTCTCATCGAGCACATTGCGTTATATCGAATCGGTGCAACAGGCCGCCAATGGGGCTGTGGGAGAGATCGCAGGTGTGGATGTGTTTGCGCCTGCTTCGATCGAGAAAACGCATCCCGATCTGTTCTGGTATGGCATTCATGGTGTGGAGATGTTGTTCACCATCCTGGGTGCAGGCTGCAGGAAAGTGCAGCGGACCTTCACCGATGCATCTGATCTGATCGTGGGTGTATGGGATGGTGACCGTATCGGATCGATGCGGGGTGTGCGTACCGGTAACTATGAATTCGGCGGCAGGGCTTATGGAAAGAAAGGCCAATGCCTTACGTTGGGCAATTTTACCGGTTACGCACCACTGGTGCCGCAGATCATCCGGTTCTTCCAGACTGGCCGGTCGCCGGCGCCTGCAGCGCAAACGATCGGCATCGTAGCCTTCATGGAAGCAGCGGAGCTCAGCAAAAAGCAGGGCGGAAAAGCTGTGAGTATCGAAACAGTGATGAAGAAAGCGCAAAAGAAAAGTTCATCAATTAATATCTGACCCATATTTACCCATTCACTCCAAACTCACGTACAGTTATGCCAAACAACATGCTCCGCGAACAGGAGGTACTCATGCAAAGTCCTCCGGCGGTCTGCCGGCCCACCGGGCGTCTGGACCGGCCAACCCTGTTCCCTGCTTCACTGAACAGTGGTTCACGATCATCAACAACGGTCCCGTACAACCGGGCCATTAAAAAATTATTCGCATTCCTGCTGCTTGCCGCCGGTCTGTTCCTGTACCAGCCCGTTACGGCGGGAACGGCCGGCTGGCCGGCAGGAGAGGCTGCAGCCTTTCAAACTCCTTATACCGGTACAGTATTGGATTCTGCCGGTAATCCGCTCGCAGGGGCCACTATCAGTGTGAAGGGTAGCAGCAAAGCAGTGATGTCGGGAGAGGATGGTAAGTTCTCCATCGATGCACGGCCAGGAGATGTGCTGGTGATCAACTATGTTGGTTACAAACCTGTGGAACTGAAAGCCGGCGCCAATACCCAGTTGCGTGTGAGGATGCAAAAGAGCGGTGAAGATCTCGACGAAGTGGTGGTAGTGGGGTATGGTACTCAAAAAAGAACCAAAGTAGTAGGCTCTGTAGCGCAGATCCAGGGCAAAGAACTGAAAACGGCGCCAACAGCTACGCTGTCATCCATGCTGCAGGGACGATTGCCAGGTCTGGTATCGAGACAGCCGAGTGGTCAGCCGGGAAGTGATGGCGCTAATCTCTCGGTACGTGGCCTCAACACTTTAGGTAGTAATGGCGTGCTGGTGATCGTGGATGGTGTGGAACGCCCCTTCCCACAGATCAATCCTGATGAAGTTGAAAGTATTTCTATCCTGAAAGATGCTGCGTCTGCCGCTGTATATGGTGTTCGTGGCAGTGCCGGTGTGATCCTCGTTACCACCAAAAAAGGAACGAGCGGAAAACCAAGCATCAACTACAATTCTTCCATCGCTCTCAGCACCAATACCAATTTTCCAAAGTTCCTGGATGGTCCCGGTTATGCTTACTGGTACAACAAGGCGCAGGAAATGGATGGTGTGGCTGAAGCCAGCCGCCGTTTCACGGCCGATGAAATTGAACGCATAAAAAATGGTGATCCACAGGGTATTTTCGGGAATACCGATTGGTTCGATCTCCTGTTCCGCAAAAGTGCTCCCATCTATACCAATAACCTCAGTATGTCGGGTGGGTCGGACCGTGTGAAGTTCTTCGCTTCGATCGGGTCCTATAATCAGCTGGGGATCATCGACCGGACTTCTTATGATCGTTATAATATTCGTCTCAACCTCGACGCAAAGATCTCCGACCGTCTCACGGCCTCTGTTTGGATGGCGGCACGCAAGAACGATACTCGCGAGCCGGGATTGACGGCCGGTGTTGGTAATACCTACGCTTCCATCTTCTCACAGGCGCTGATGTCCTATCCGTTCCTGCCTGCCTACACTGCCTCCGGCATGCCGGTGGGTAGCCCCAATGCAGGAAATGGCAACCAGAACCCGCTGGCAGCGAGGGATAATTCAGGTCTGAATCATATCAGGCAGAACCGTTTCGAAGGTAGTATGGCGCTGAAATATGATCTGCCCTGGGTGGATGGTCTCAACCTGAAAATGAACGTGGCATACGATAAGAACCATACCATGCAGAAAAGATACCTGCTGCCTTATCTCTTATCGGTCTACAACCTGGCGAGCCGTCAGTATGCAGAAAGCTATGCGCGACACGCCCTCACAGGGACAGCCACGCTCAATCAATGGTTCACTGAAGGGGACAGGCTGACCTTCCAGCCTTCCGTGAATTATGCCAAAAGTTTCGGCAAACACAGTGTGAGCGGTATGGTCTTATACGAATACATGCGTGATGACAACAGCTCGTTATCGGGTGGCCGAAGAGGTTATCCCATCACTGATATCATGGACCTGACTTATGGAGAGGAGGTGATCAATGACCTGGTGAAAGGTGGGCACAATATGTTCCATCGCGCAGGTTTCGCAACCCGCCTCACCTATGATTATGCAAATACCTACCTGGTGGAATTGACCGGACGTGCAGACGCTACTCCCTATTTACCGAGCTATAACCGCTGGGGCTATTTTCCAGGCATCGCTTTGGGTTGGCGTATTTCCAATGAGAAATTCTTCAAGAAAAGCCTGCCTTTCGTCGACAACCTGAAAATACGCGCCTCTGCCGGTATCCTCGGTAACGATGGTTCAGTGGGATATGCATTCCTGCGTACGGTAAGCATGGGCGCAAGTCCTGTAGTGATGATAGGAGATAAAACGCTGCGCTCGCTCGACGTGACGAACGTGCCGAACGATAAACTGAAATGGGAGACTACCACCACCTACAACTTCGGTTTTGAAAGCAGTCTTTGGAATGGTTTGTTGGGAGTTGACCTGGATGTATTCTATATGGTTACCAGAGACGTCCTTCAAAACAATGCAGGCATGGCCCCTTCATTGGGAGGATGGTTCAATTCAAGGGTAAACTATGGTATCGTTGATAACCGTGGATTTGAACTGGTATTGAGCCACAGGAATCATATCGGTGAAATAAATTATAACCTGAGAGGAAATGTTTCATGGGCAAGGAACAAAGTGATCAGGGCGAAAGATGATGCCAATGCGCCGGCAGCGCTGCGTTTGACCGGCCATTCCATTGGTGTCAAATACGGCTTCGTGGCAGATGGACTGTTCCAGACCGACGAAGAAATTGCCAACAGCCCGGTCTATGGGCCTACACTGCCCGGTGATATCAGGCTTAAAGACCTGAATGGTGATGGCCGTATCACCTGGGACCAGGACAGGACGATCATCGGCCGCAGCAGTACTCCTGAAATGCTGTTCGGTTTCAATATCGGCGCAGGTTACAAAGGCTTCGACCTGAACCTCTTCTTCCAGGGTGCAGCCCTGGCCGATGTGGCGCTGGGTGGCTACTATTCCGATAAAGGGCTTTATGATAATACTTTCTACACCATGCCTTTTTACAATGATGGCAATTCGCCCAAATACCTGCTGGAAGGTTCCTGGACACCTGAAAACAGAAATGCAAAATATCCCCGCCTGAGCACACTGGGCCGGACCAATGGTGGTAAATTCTCCAACTGGTGGGTAAAGGATGCTTCCTATGTTCGCCTGAAGAGCGCACAGATCGGTTATACATTACCGTCATCTTTGATAAAGAGGGCAAAGATCCAGAACATCCGGGTGTTCGCTTCCGGCAGCAACCTGTTCACCATCTCCGGCCTCAAATACCTCGATCCTGAAATGCCCGATGTAAACCAGGGATATTATCCACAGCAACGCCTTTATGAATTTGGCATCAGCGTAAACTTTTAATTCATCAGTATATGAACATCATTCGACAGATAAAAACAGGATTACTGGCTTCACTGGTGCTGTCCGTTACAGCCTGCAAAGTAGATCCTGAATTGACCAATGTGTATCCGGAGGATGTGCAATGGTCCAGCGAGGCCAATATGGAACTGGGTCTCAATAAATTTTATCCCCTCATCGGCCAGACCTATTACACCGGAAAAGTGGAAGACGATGCATTGTCCGACATCCTGAAGATGAATGCGCCCAATGCACAACAGAACCTGCTGGTGCTCGGCAGCATCATCATCACACCTGCCGCCAATGCGCTGGGCAACTGGGATTGGGGATATACCTGGGTACGCACCTGTAATGAATTCCTCGACGGTCTCCATAAAAAAGGTGGCAAACTATCGGAGGCTACCCGTCAGCGCGCGGAAGCGGAAGTACGTTTCTTCAGGGCCTATGTATATTTCGAAATGGCCAAAAGGTATAGCGCCAGCCTGATCCTCTTCCCGGAACTCCCTGCACTCGGTGATAATAATCATGCCCGCAGCACAGAAGCAGAAGGATGGGATTTTATCGCTGCCGACCTGGACTATGCCGCACAATACCTGCCGCCTACCGTACCTTCATCTTTGAAAGGTAAACTCACCAAAGGCGCTGCTTATGGACTGAAGGCAAGGGCCATGCTCTATGCCAAACGCTGGAAAGCCGCCACAGATGCGGTAGAAGCGCTGGACAAATTGAACCAGTACGACCTCTATCCCGACTATGGAGGACTCTTCAACCTCAAGAGGTCCGGTAATCCGACCAACAAAGAAAGCATCCTGGAGTTTGGATATTCTTCACCCAACTTTGGTTATTCCTTCGATTATTTCTATTGCCCGCCCGGCGATAAAGGTTATGCACAGGTTAGTCCGACCGAAGACCTGGTTTCTGCCTACCAGATGGCTGATGGCGCCGATTTCAACTGGAACAATCCTGCACATGCCGCTGATCCTTATACGAACAGGGAGCCCCGGTTTTATGCGTCCATCCTGTACAACGGGACCAGTTGGAAGGGGAGGACCGTACAAACCTTCGAAGGCGGTACAGACGGATGGGCTGTAGGTGGAGGAACAACCTGCACCGGGTACTATATGAAAAAATTATTCGATGGAAGTGTAAAAACACAGGATGCAGGTTTCCAGCCTGGTGAGCTTACCTTCTATTTCATGCGCTATGCAGAAGTATTGTTGATCTATGCGGAAGCCTGTGCAGAACAGAATCGTTTCGATGATGCGCTCAAAGCCCTTAACAGAGTACGCCACCGCGCCGGGTTCACTACAGACCTGGTGGCTGGCAGCAAAGATGAATTCATGCGTCTGTTGCGTCATGAAAGAATGGTAGAGCTGGCTTTCGAAGGGCATCGCTTCTGGGACCTGCGTCGCTGGGGACTGGCCACTACCGTTTTGAATGGCACCAATGCCACCGGCACCAAGATCGTGAAAAAAACAGATGGCACATTTACCTACACGAAGGTGGATGTCGACAATGGCAGGAAACGTGTGTATCCTGAAAAGTACAATCGCCTTCCCATTCCTTCCAGCGAGATCAGTCGCAACCTGCTGATCTCTCAATATGATGAATGGAAATAATCCCGATACATCAGTATAAACAATAAAAAAACTTCTGATGAAAAATATTGCTCTTTATGCAGGTATACTTGGCATTTGCACGATGCTGGCCAGTTCCTGCCAGAAAGCCGATACGGCTGCCGGCGTTACCACCAACAAGGGCTTGCTCAATTTTTCCGTTGCGATCCCCGGTGAAGCCACCCTGTATTCCGCCACAGTGGCCGGCCCCTACAAAGATGGTGATACCATCTATGTGAAAGTGCCCACCACTGTCGATAACCCGCTCGACGTAACGAAGCTGAAAGCGGAGGCCAGCCTGGAAAACAATGCAGTGTTGTCTCCATCCCTGGGCGCTATCATGGATTTCTCACGTCCTATGACCATCCAGGTAAAGGATGGATTGGGACAGGTGCGTACGCATTATGTGAAAGTAGTGCCTACACTTCCCAAGACCGTTTTCAAAAAACTCTGGTTCAAAAAAGCCTCTGATCTCGGCATCTTACGTACGAATATCCCCGGCGCCACGGTGGTAGGCGACAACCTGCTGGTGGCCGACTTCAACCAGGGCAGCACTGATCCTGCAACAGTGGGTGTTCGTGTCTACAACAAGCTGACCGGTAATTTCAGTCATATCATTCCACCACCTACCACTTACTGTCAACAGGTGACGGCAGATAATGCAGGCCATTTTGCCGTGAACAGGTATAATATCTATGGCGCCGGCTTCATGTTGTATTATTATGATAATGTGAACAGTGCTCCGCAACTCATCCTGAACTATAGCAATGCGATGGGCGCCCCGGCGAACCTCGGTCAGCGGGTGAGCATCATCGGCAATCTGAAACAAGGCAAGGCTTATGTATATGCTACTACCGGTGGCGTGAATACTTTCTACTATTGGGAGTTCAACAATGGCGTACCGGTGAGCGTAACGCCTACAGCGGTACGGTTCGCCAGCGCCAGTCCCTGGACCTATGCACTGGTAAAACGTAAATCGCTCGATGATGTTTCCGATCACTACATTACTTATTGTAATTACGTAAGCACGGATACCGAGCTCAAACAGGGCAGCCGGTTCTGTGCATTCCCGCTGGATATGAACCTGACACAGATGAATACAGCCAACCATGATTACAAGATCCTGGGCTTCGATGTATTCAATGTGAATGGTGATCAGTTCCTGGCCATACTCCACCAGGGCTTCTGGGCCTGGGACGCTACCAGCATCAAGGTGTTCGAGATCACCGACAAGAACAAACTTAAAATGGCGCCCACAGATGCAGGTTACAAGGATTTCAACCTGTTCACCTCCGAGATATACGGTGGCACCAACTACAACCGCACCGGCGATATCATAGCAAATGTGGTAGGCAACGATGTATATATCTATGCTACCATGTCTACCAACGATGCCAGCACCGCAGGTGTAATGGCTTATAAAATGACATATTATCCCTGATCCCGTTCCGTACTCGATGGCTCCCGTGATGAACGGGGGCCATTTTTATTTTATTACAATTAATGATCATGACAAAGACCTCACAAAAAATTACGCTCCTTTTTTTGATACCACTCTTCACCTGGTGTTGCAAAAAAGCCGGTTCCGATAACAAAGGGCCTGTTTCACCTCCCATCGATCAGGATGCGATCCTGGCTAAGGTGAAGGCAACCAAGATGCTGAATGACTTCAATGATGAAGGTTGTTACGTTTATTACCTGGAACATGGAGCCAATTCACCGGAAGCCGTGATCAAAAGAAGCATGAGCCTGTCGGATAAAAAGGAAGGTAAAGCTGCTTTCCAATTGAGCTACACCTTCACCGGCAAGTCGATGAGCGCGGCCTTCGAATCGGTATCGTTTGAACAGAACTGGGCCGATTACCGGCCTGATCTGAGTTTCCATCCACTGGGCATTTCACTGTGGGTGAAAGGAAAAGCCGGCCAGCAGGACGGCCTTCGTATCATACTGATCCAGGATGAATCACTGGCCGCGCAGCGCGAGAACCGGGTATATTTCCAGTACACCGATCCCAACATTCTCGGTAAGGATTCCTGGCAGCAGTTGGTGATACCGTATGATGCTTTCCGCCGGTTTAAATCCATCACCGGCAATGAAACGTTGCAACTCAACCGCGTGGTGGGATATCGTATCGAAGTAGTGAATACATCCAACTCCGCGCATGAGGGGAGCTTTCTTATTGACCAGTTGGAACAATATACCAGCTATCAGCCTTCATTCGGAACACCTTTATTTTCCAGCCTCTTTATACAGTTGGGTGATGTGTATCAGCATGAGGACTGGCGTGCAGCCTTCAGGGCTTGCAAAGAGGTGAAGATCGATACATGGATCATCCAGTACAGTCATGGGTATGGGTCGCAGAATAATATTTCCTGGTACAGCAACAGCAATGCTTCCTGGAATACTGTGAAGTATCCCATTATCGACAGCATGGTGGCAGCGGCAGAAGATGTAGGGTTCAAGCTCATCTTCGGTTTGTATGGAGGCGATTACGGGACCAATATCGGCACATCGACCGTATACGATAATTTGTTTGCAAGGAACAAGGTTGTGGTGGATGAGCTATTCGACAAATTCGGTAACAGTCCCAGTTTTGCAGGCTGGTATATCACAGAGGAATTTCATGATGGCACCTATCCTGTCGGCTGGCACAAGGACCCGGCCAGGTCGTTGCTGGCAGGTTATCTGCAGCGGGTAGCAGCCTATGCCAAATCGAAGCCAAAACGGTTCCCCGTACAGATCGCTCCGGCATTATTCCGCGGCATGCCCGCAGATAAATGCGGCGAATGGTTCAAATCGCTATTTCAACAGACGCCAGATATTGACTTCCTGTATCTTCAGGACATCGGTGGCCGTTGTCTCGTTGATTTCGACACAGACCTTCCCAACTATTTCGCCGAGATCAAAAAAGCCTGTGATGCAACAGGTGTCAGTTTCGGGGTGGACGTAGAATCCTTCCAGTATTGCTGGTGCCCGGATGTGCCATATCATGCCAAAAAATGGTCGGAGTTGAAAGAACAATTACTCGTTGCGGGATTGTTCACGAAGAATATCACCAACTTCAGTTGGCTGACCTTCAAGCCCGGTCTGAATAGTTTTGAGGGGTACAAGGCTTATCTGAAGGAAAACAAACTCATCAACTGATAACCTTTCAATATGAAATGGACCATTGCCATCATCATGTCCCTGCTCCTCCCGGTGATGGGGCTACAGGCTCAGGAAATTGTCAGAGGTTATGTGTATCGAGACCTCAATGGTAATGGAAAAAAGGACAGGCGTGAAAAAGGGATTGCAGGCGTGGGTGTGTCCAACGGATCGATGATCGTGCAGACAGATGCAAAGGGAGCCTACCAGATCCCGGTGCAGGAAGGTAATATCATTTTTGTGATCAAGCCTTCCGGTTACAGGATGCTGTTGGATAGTCATTACCTGCCGCGTTTTTATTATGTCCACAAACCGGCCGGTAGTCCACAGGGGCTCACCTATAAAGGATCAGCTCCTACAGGTCCATTACCTGCGCAGATAAATTTTGCACTGATGCCGTACGATGAACCTGAAAAATTCAGCGCCGTGGTGATGGGTGATCCGCAAACGATCGATGAGCAGCAACTCGATTATTTTTCTCGTGGTATCATTGACGAACTGGAAGGCACACAGGGAGCGCAGTTCGGCATTACGCTCGGCGACCTGCTGGGCGACAGGCTGCACCTGTATCCTGCTTACAAACAGGTCATGAAAAGAACGGGCCTGCCCTGGTACAATGTGATCGGTAATCACGATATGAATCTCGATGTTCGGAATGATACCCTTTCCGATGAAACTTTCGAATCGCATTTTGGCCCGGCCACTTATTCCTTCAATTATGGGAAAGCACATTTTCTGTTGCTCGATGATATCCTGTATCCCAATCCCGCCACCGGCAAAGGGTATATCGGTGGTTTCCGGGACGACCAATGGGCTTTTATCGAAAATGATCTTCGACTCGCAAAGAAAGACCAACTCATCGTGCTGGCATTCCATATTCCCCTGGACCTGCATGGCGGGGAATGGTTCAGGCCACAGGACCGGGAAAGGTTATTCCGTTTACTGAAAGATTTTCCGGATGTGCTTGTACTATCGGCCCATAGCCATTTACAGCAGCAGTTCCTGTATGATGAAAAAGATGGTTGGCGCGGTGCCAAGCCGCTGCACGAATACAATGTAGCGGCCGCCTGTGGCGATTTCTATTATGGCGAGTTGGATGAGAGAGGTATTCCCGCTGCCACCATGCGGGATGGCACACCTAAAGGGTATGCTTTTTTGAGGTGTAATGGGAACAAGTATAAGATAGATTATAAAGTGGCGGGCAAACCTGCCGGCTACCGCATGGAGATCACAGCACCCAAAGTGGTCCCTTACCAGCAACGTACCAGCGCAATGGTATTCACCAACTTCTTCATGGGGCATCGGAACGACAAAGCAGAGATCCGTTTCGGAGAAGGGGAGTGGAAAAAGATGGTGCATGTATCCCAACCTGATCCGGCCTACCTGGCGCTTCAATACCGGTGGGATGTGTCGGATACCCTGTTGTCGGGCAGGCGACCAAGCCTGGTGATCCCTTCCACGCATTTGTGGGCGTCATGGATCCCTGATAACCTGCCTCCGGGCATACACACCGTGCAGGTGCGGGTAACTGATCTGTTCGGACAGGTGTTTGAGGAATCCCGGAAGATACGGGTAACAGCAATCCGAAGAACAGCGGAGATATTTAATCAGAAATAGACAATACCCGGTACTCGATTCAAGAATACCGGGTATTGTTCTCTCACACGACTCCTATCCGTTTTCCTTGTACTAAGGTCGATTGAATACCGACTGTGGCACCACATTCTTTACGGATTTGGTAGACTTCAGGAATGCGAATATCGCTTTGATATCATGATCGGATAGCTTGGCAAAGTTTTGCCAGGGCATGGGGGGTAACAAAGGACGAGTTCCATCCAATCCCTTGGATTTTCCTTCTCTTATAGCTTTTATGAACTGTTCTTCTTTCCATCCACCAATACCTGTAGAATCACTGGTGATATTGGATGCATAAGTAGTGCCCCATGGCCCAACGGTAGCCGTTAACCCAGGCCCCATCAATATCCACCCTTTCTTGACTGCGGAACCTTCAGTCGACGGCAAACTGCCAGTTGCCTGAAAGCCTGAAAGCCGCAATTCCGGTATAACTTCAGGACCCATGGGCCCCATACGTTTGGGGGAATGACAGTCATCGCAACCTATTATGGACACCAGGTAATCGCCTCTTTTGACGAGACTATCCTGGCTGATAATTGTTGCCGAAGCAGTTTTTCCGGTATTACCGCTGTTACAGGCAAATACAATACCTGCAGAAATCAAGATTGAACAAAACAGAAGAGATTTACGCATGTTGCTATGGTTTATAATGAAGAAAATTTGACCCTGATTCAGTTATTGTCATTTACCCGGAAAAAACTTCGGTGCAAATTGATACTATTTGATGGTGGGTACAATCACAAATTGCCTGAATTGAGGAAAATAGGCGATGAAGTGACGTAAAGGAAGTGCTGATCCAATCAGACCGGAAGTTTTATAAATAATTTGTATTTTGGATGCCTCCATACTCTAATGACGTTCAAATAAAAACAAACCGGCATTAACAGGATTTTCACTACATCAAATATACAATTCATCCTCAAAAAACACAATTCATTCACATAGGCTGATATATTTACCCGGGAGCTCCTATTTTTAATACAATGGCAATGCAACGGTACAGCGATAAAGAACTAATGGTTTTTCTATGGGTGATCTTGCCCTATACCATTGTCATCAACTTCCTGCTGTTGGGAGATTGCGTCTATACCTCCATATCCCATTTTTTGCCGTGTACAGGGTTTACAATGCTCTACTTTTTCGTGGGTTACTTTGTGTTTGGCCTTGCAGGCGTTTTTATTCAAAGAAAGTTCCCGCTCAGTCAGGACCTGTTTAAGAGGATCGGGGTGATGCTCCCTGTTTTCTATATCATGAATATACTCCTGATGTTGGGTTTTTATGCCATGTACCAACATCTTGTACCTACTCCCTGTTTACCTGTAAAAAGCAACCTCTTATGGGTATTCCTGTTTGGTTGTTTTGCCAGTACCGTCATTACGTTTTTAAATGAAGCGGTAGTGAATTGGTCGAAATGGAAAAAAGCGGTGACAGAAACCGAACAGCTTAAAAGTGCTTATCAAAAAAGCAAGCTTTATGGACTGAAAGGGCAGATCAACCCACACTTCCTGTTCAATTGCTTTAATTCCCTGTCTTCCCTCATTAGCGAAAACCAGGAGCAGGCAGAACAATTCTTGAATGAAATGACGAAAGTGCATCGGTACATGCTGAGAACGGACGATGAACATTTGGTTGAATTGAAGGAAGAACTGAAGTTTGCACGATCTTATCTCCACCTCATATCGGCCCGGTTTGGTTCAGCGATTTACTACGATCTGAATGTATCAACCGGTCTGATAAAAAATTACCTTCCCCCTTTAAGCCTGCAGGTAATCCTGGAAAATATCGTTTATACCAATATAGCCAGCAAGTCACAGCCATTGTATCTTTCTATTGGGATGGATGACAACAGCCTTATCATCAAAAACTCTTTGCAACCAAAGGTCATGTGTGAGGAAGGTACGCTCCTCGAAGGTCTCGATAACCTTATCACCAAATATCGCCTGATGGGACAAAAAGAGATATTGGTTGAAGAAACGGTTTCGGAGAGAGTGATCACTGTTCCTTTATTCACCAAAGCCGTGCTATTGCCATGAAATTCAGAAAACCTCCTGCTCACGAATGTTATGGCTTCCTGATCTCCATGCCACTGATTGGATGGTATGTACACTATATTTTATATGGAGACAGGATCTATCATGAACCTAAACTGTGGTTCGTCTCCTTCCCGATCTTATTTGCGCTGGCGGTGGTGTCGTGGTATACGCACTTTCAGTACCATTCTTACATTACCAGGCAGTTTCCCGGTCTTAACCTTTCAGCCAAAAGAATATTTTTCAAGTTGTTCGTTTACCCGTTGGTAATGGTGCCCTCTGTGATCATCATTCATGCCATCTATGCGCATTTTCACATTATGGGTTATACCTACAGTACTGTGGCATTGAGAGGCTGGCTGCTTCAGGGGATCGTTGTAAACCTGGTTTTCGAAACCCTTTGGGAAGTATTTTATATCATTCAGCAATACAAGGAGAATCTTTCGGAAAAAGAACTGCTTCAGCAAATGAGGACCGAACAGGAATTCGAGAACCTGAAAGCACAGGTGAACCCGCATTTCTTATTCAACTGTTTTAATACTTTGTCTGGCCTTATCTACGAAGACAAGATCCGGGCGGAACGTTTTCTGAACGAACTGAGTAATGTTTATCGATACCTGTTGAATGCCAATAAAAATGATCTGACTTCGCTCAGTAACGAGATCAGGTTTATCCAAAGCTTTCTGGAGTTGCTGAAAACAAGGTACGGGCCGGCATTAGAGGTAAAGATAAACGTCAATGAAGAATACTTCCCATACCTGGTGCCATCACTGAGCTTACAAATGCTTGTGGAAAATGCGGTAAAGCACAATGTGTTGAGTAAAAAGCAACCTTTATTGATTGAACTGTATACGGCCAAAAACCCTGCATTGATAGTTAAAAACACACTGCAACCAAAACAGGTAAAAGAAACTTCCACCGGCATCGGTTTAAAGAATATCCGGGCTAAGTATCATTTACTCAATAAGGAACATTTTGAGGCAGGAATAGAAGAGGATATGTATATCGTAAAATTGCCTTTGATAAAGGAAAATAATCGAACAATATAAAAAAGTAAGCAATGAAAATACTTATCGTTGAAGACGAAGATCTTGCTGTAAAAAAGTTGCAAAAAACACTTTTGTCGGTTGAAGAAGATATTGAGATAACGGGAATAACCGACAGTGTAAAAGATACAGTGGAATGGCTGCAGACGAATCCTGCACCGGACCTTATACTGATGGACATCGAGCTGGCAGATGGCCAGAGCTTCAATATATTCAATATGATCGAGGTAAAGAGCCCTGTTATCTTTACAACAAGCTATGATGAATATGCTTTAAAGGCGTTTAAAGTAAACAGCATCGATTATTTACTGAAACCGGTCCAGGTGGAAGACCTTCAGGCTGCATTCAGAAAATTCCACTCCCTGAAAAGCGACCCGCCGGGAGAGAACATCCTCCACCTTGTTGATGAACTTAAGCAGAAGCTAATGCCCAAGGAATACCGCAAGCGATTCCTTGTGAAAAACGGGCAGCGGCTCGTGAGCATTGAAGTAAGCGATATTTCCTATTTGTTCAGCGACGGCCGGTTGAATTTCTTCAAAACACAAGACAATAAAAAATTCGTCGTCGATTATACGATGGATGAGCTGGAAAATATGCTTCACCCCGATCAGTTCTTCCGCATCAGCAGATCTTTCATCCTAACGATCGCATCCATCTCCAAAATGGATGATTATTTCGGCAATCGATTAATGTTGCAACTAAAACCGGAGATCGACAGAGAAGTATTGGTAAGCCGCGAAAAAGTTACCGCGTTTAAAAAATGGATGGGTAAATAGCTGCCTCAATTTAAACGCTTTTTTTCACAACTCATGCCATTCGTGATTTGCCCGGGTTTTGCATGGTGGTAGCTTCGTGCAAAATCAATAGTCATGAATAAAATACTTTTATTAACGCTGATGTTAGCGTTCCATTTTTCCGCATGTGGTAAAAAAGACTTGAAAAACAATGAGGACAGTTACGGGAATGGTCCCCGTACGAATGTTTCATCCCAATTGCAGGGCAACTGGATGTATGGAAATTTTTCCATGACTGAATACTGGGCGCAAAACCCATCCGGGTACATCGGCAACGCCTTCCAATTCGCCATGGCTTTTAAATTCAATAGCAATGGCACCTACGAACAATATTTCACTTCAAGCACTGTTGTGGGAACTACGGTCACTTACCAGCAATCGGTAACGAAGGGAACGATTGAAATCGATGAAGTGGCAAAGACCATTACCACCCATGCCAATACAGCCCATTATAAGAAAACAAAAAACGGGCAGAATATCGAAGAAAGGGACCTGAACAAGAATGAGCTTACCCTTACTGTGAACTATACTTATGAAGTAAAAACAGAAAGCAATGGCACGAAAGCCATTTACCTGAAACTAAATAATACAGGCAACGCGTTGCAATTCTTGCAAAGATTTTAACAAGGCATTCTTTTCATAAGACTTTCCTGCAATGGGGAACTGAAAGTTGAATGGGTTCAAAAAATAATTTCTTAAACTACAAACTATGTACAAATCAATAAAACTATCTGTCGCATTCATTTTTCTTGCCTTTTTTTCGGCAATCGCCCAGGATAAAAAGGAGTTCGATGATGCAGTGATGAACGGGCTTTTTGAAAAGTTCACCAAACTGCAGGCAGATCTAAAAGCAAAGAAACAATATGAAGCAGACCTGGAAGAACTGGTTGATCGTATGTGTGCAGGTCTTCAGCAATGGATAAACCAAAAAAAACGCGAACAGGAATCTATTGCCAGGAACTACAAACCTGGTTACAACCACAAACCCGGAGAAATGAACCTGTTTCCTATTTGGGAAGAGATTCCAGCGCCTGTACCTGTTCTGCCGGAGGCCAAACAAACGAATTTCGATCTGAAGTACGGGTCTTACCTCGATAAAATTACATTATTCAAAAAGCAACTGTCCGACCAGGTACAGAGATCCCTTGGGGAGCAACGGAGTGATCAACAAAGCATCATAGAAGATGCGAGATCCATCGCAAACCAAAACAGCATTGTGCAACAGATGGGTGGCGCCGATGCTGTCATGAATATGAGTGAAGCCGAAAGGAAAAAAGCCGCTCAGCGTGCGGTTGCACAAACAATGAGCAATCCGGGTTCTTTTGCGCCCAACCAGGATGCAGGCATGAAAGTCATGATGCAGCGTATGATGAACGACCCCCGGTACCGGGAAGCCTACAATAAAATGAGCGATGCTGAAAAACAGGCCGAGTTGAAAAAATACATGGGAAATGCCCAAACGGAGCGAAATGATGCTGCGTTTGAACAAATGCTGAAAGACAGGAACAGTACATCCAATGCCATTCACATCGACCAGGTGCTGGGTAAATGCCTGCAACAGATGCAGGAAGCTGCAAAGCTTTATTCTGATGGCACCAGGCTTGCAAATGATTTTTACTCCGGTGTTTACAAGGATATAGAAAATTGGTACAAAAGAGCGTACGATGCCCTTCCTTTAAGTACTACCCGGGAAAAAATGGGGCTTGCCGCATTGATCAAATGCAGACAAACCATGTTGTATGCTTTTCAACAAAAAGAAGCCGTCACCCGTACCATTTTGTGGGGCCTGTCGAAAGCCAATACCAAAATAGCATTCGGAGAATTTAACGACCTTATAGGGAACTATCCATGGGGAAAAACAAAAAAAGCAAGTCTTGTCGATGCAAAATATACCGAATCAAAATGTGCCCAGGCAGTCACCAGTCTGTATGATGAAATGATACGGATGACAAATGAGTCCGAAAGACTGACCAGGATTCACAAAGGGCAACAAGAGCAATTTGAATTGATTATGAAGTAGGGGTTTCAATTGGAGAATGTGTAAAAGATAATATTTAATCCAACCCTATAAAACTAAAAACAAAACCTTGACTGTCGGATTAAATATTTTCTTTTACATATAAATCCTGCTTACCCCCTGATTTTAGAAACTTACACAGTTAATTGGGATAGCCCCTGACAGCATATCTCTTAAGCATATTCATTTAACCTTTCCAGTCCCGTAACCCAATCATTGAAATGGGCACAATGGGCTCTTAGGGTATCAAGGCCTATTTCCTGCAAAATGAGGCTGCCATCAGCGACTTTATCATATCCTCTGACTAATGAAATGATTCTTTTAGAGGGTGCTGTATCCGGGTGATCATTGATCAATTCAGGGTTGCCTTTGCACTTATCCAGAATCTTCTGGAAACTTCCCTGCGGAAATTGATTGTAGAGGGCCAACCAGTTTTCTGTTATCCCGGGTTCGGCAAACAGCAGCGATTCATATTCATGCAACTGAATATAAGGAATGAATCTGTGATGACCAATCACTTTTCCTAACTCCTGTTCCATTCCAACTACTCTTTCGTACGGGCTTTTTTCTTTTAATGCCTGATATGCCGGGAAATCAGTGGTGAGTCCATACAAATCAATGAAAGTAGTATGATAGGCATTCGGTTGTTCCTTGATCCATTGGGTAACATCATTCCTGAATTTTTGGAATCCAACAACACCACCTCTTTTTTTTAACTTCCGGTTGGTAAGCACCTTCCTCACATCTGTATAAATATTAAACCTAAGAAGATGCGGTCGTAAAATATCGGAAACAAATTCTTCTTCAGAAAAGCCTTCTGCTGTAACATTTAATCTGATCAAGGCATACCTCCTATGATATTTTTCTCCCAGATATCGCCTAAGGAATAGTTATTTAACCATTCTTCCAGCTTGCTTGCATCCAGTGTTTTGAAAACTGAACTTCCTTCTTCCCTATCCACAACAATCACGTTATCCGGCTCAAATTCGTTTACCAGATTTACCGATTGGGTAGAAATGATGACTTGAGACCTTGTGGATGCATTCTTCAGCAATCCGGCTAATACCGAGATAGCTGTTGGATGAAGGCCCAACTCTGGTTCATCAAGGATAATTACTTTAGGCATGTCAGGCTGTAACAATAAAGTAGCTAGGCAGATAAAACGAAGGGACCCATCTGACAATGATGATGCACTGAAAACTTTGTCGGAAAATTTATCCTGCCATTCTAATTTGATGGTATCAGGATTAAGTGTATTAATCCTTAATACAAAGTCTTTAAAAAAAGGGATTACGATTTGAATCGTTTTTATGATCCTCTCATAAAAATTTTTCCTGCTTTCTTTCATCCTGTATAGGAAAGCAGCGAGGTTGGATGCATCATCAAACAAAAATAGATTGTCTGCTAATGAACCGTACTTTTTCATTCCTGCAGAATCACTGGTATCATGGAAATGATACACACGCCAATCTCTCAAGACTTCATATGCGTATTCTTGTACCCGGTCTCTACTAATTATTGATAGATTACTCTCTTCTTTAGCCCTGGTGGATACTGACCAGTAAGGAATTTGTGTTTTTGGGCCGGTATTTCGCCAATAGCCACATTTTTCTTCAACAATGAATAAGCTGTCATTGTCAGTGGGCGCCAGCGTAATCTGATAAAGATTCGGGGCAAAGTCCAATTCAAATTCTAATCGATTTGTTTCCTTGCTTCCATAAAACAGTAATTGGTCCGCACCACCTGCTTTTTGCACAACAAATTGAAGTCGCGTCTCAATAATATCCTTCAGAAACTCAAACAGCGAAATAAAATTGCTTTTCCCAGCACCGTTTTGTCCGATCAGAACATTCAGATCAGAAATTGAGATACTTTGCTGTTTGATGGACTTGTATCCTGTTACTTTAATAGTCTTTAGTTTATGATAACGCGACATCCGACGTGAATACTTTGGGTTGTCAATAAAATTCCTTCCTGTTAGCAACCATTAAAACAATAAGGTACTTAAAACTACTGAAAAACAATGATTCCAACTGTTCCGGTTATGTCGGATAAATTTTGGGATCATTGTTCTAGTTCCTGTACGGGTTAGCCTTCTCTTATTTGCAGAATAAAGTATATAATAAATAGCGTGAAAGCTGAAGCCTTTTGAGGTCGGGCATTAAAGAACAAAAGCGTTGAATATTCAACGCTTTTGTTCTTTAATGGTGCCCAGGACTGGATTCGAACCAGCACACCCTTGCGAGCGCTGCGACCTGAACACAGTGCGTCTACCAATTTCGCCACCTGGGCATTCCTTGTTCAGGGGCTGCAAATATAGGACAAAACATTTATTCACAAAAAGCAAAAATAAAATCTCCGGGAAGGACCAGCCATCTCATTTCAGGAAACCGTTGAATAGCTCACAGATGGCTGCATTAAGCAGTCCCCTGTTCCGATCGAGCTATTCATTGACCTTGCTTTTCTTCCACCCGATCAGTAATACACCGATCACCACCAGCACTGTCCCTACGATCTGCTCGAAGAATATTTTCTCACCCAATATCCAATGCGCCTGCATGATCGTTGACACCGGCCCAATGCTCGATATGATCGCCACATTGTTCGAACCGATCCGTTTCATGCCATTGGAGATCAGGAAGGATGGTATCACAGTGGCAATGATCGCCAGCAGGACCCCATAACCCCAGGTACCGGAACTGTTCTTCAGGGCGGCATAATTCCCGGCTACGATGAAGTGAATGAAAATGCCGCCTGCAGCCGCCAGCATGGCATAAGCCGTAAACCGCGTGGCGCCTACTTTTGGGATCACCTCGCCACTCCCGGCTATATAGACCGAATAAGTGATGGCACATAAAAAGATCAGGAAACTGCCGAAGTAAAAATGAGGATTTTCAATATCCAGTTGCAGCTCTCCGAAAAATGCCAGCCCGATCCCGGTATACGTTAACACCAGCGCCCATACCTGCTGTCGGCTCACGCCCTGCCGGAAAGCAAATGCATTGATCAGTACCGCGAATGTAGGGTAGAGGAAGAGGATCAACCGCTCCAGTCCCGCCGATACGTATTGAAGTCCTACGAAGTCGAAGAGACTACTCAAATAATAACCGAAGATCCCCAATATGATAATATACCACCATTGCTTTTGTGTGATCGGTTTTACATCATCGCCCCGGCTCGCCAGCCAGGCAGCCACCAGGTAGAATGGGCATGAGAAGATCATGCGGATAGTGAGCAGGGTAAGTGCATCGACGGAAGTCCCTGCAAAAGCCAGCTTTACAATGATGGCTTTGGTAGAGAACAACACCGCACCCAAAAAAGTGATCAGGAAACCGGCGAGCGTAATATTGGTATTTTTCTTTACAGCATTCATGCACATGCCCGGCGATCACCCATAAGGCAATTCATTTTAAACAGCTACATTGAACTCACGCAGAGCGTCGTTCAGGCTCGTTTTCAGATCGGTACTGGGCTTGCGCTGGCCGATGATCAGGGCACAACCTACCTGGTATTCACCGGCAGGGAATTTTTTCGTATAAGTGCCGGGGATCACCACACTGCGCGCAGGCACCCTTCCTTTATATTCAACCGGCCCGGCGCCGCTTACATCGATGATCTTCGTGCTTTGAGTGAGTACCACATTGGCGCCAAGTACCGCTTCCTTTTCTACGCGAACTCCTTCCACCACGATGCAACGGCTGCCGATAAAGCAACCATCTTCCACGATCACTGGAGATGCCTGCAGCGGTTCCAGTACACCACCGATCCCCACACCTCCGCTTAGGTGAACACCTTTCCCGATCTGGGCGCAACTGCCTACAGTGGCCCAGGTATCTACCATAGTGCCTTCATCCACATAGGCCCCGATATTCACATACGAAGGCATCAGCACCACATTCCTGGCGATATAAGCGCCATACCTGGCCACCGCATGGGGCACTGCCCGCACACCCAGGTCTTTATAGTTTTTCTTCAGCAGCATTTTATCGTAGAATTCGAAAGGCTCTATGTTCCAGGTTTGCATCGGCTGGGTAGCGAAATAGAGCAGGATGGCCTGTTTTACCCATTCATTCACTTTCCATCCGTCTTCACCAGGTTGGGCTACGCGTAACCTGCCTTTGTCGATCTCTTCAATGACTCCACGTACTGCATCTACATAATCATTTTCTTTTATGAGCTCCCGGTTGTTCCAGGCTTCGGCGATCAGTTGTTGAACTTCCATGGGTAATTTTTTGCAAACTTACTACTTGACAGGCAAATTGATAGAGGGGAAGTGAATTTAAGTTTGCTAACTGCAAACTGTACATTTGCAGCATGGATTTCAGCACCGACCTTGAAGAATGCCTGATAGTACTGCGGGCAGGCGGCATTATCCTGTACCCCACGGATACGGTATGGGGAATAGGATGCGATGCCACCGATGCAGCGGCAGTCCGGAAAATTTTTGAATTGAAAAAAAGACCGGGTGATAAAAGCATGATCGTTCTGCTCGCCGACGAACGCGATCTGCTACATTATGTGGCCAATGTAGATCCTGCTGTATTCGATTATCTCGAACAGGTACAAAAGCCTGCCACCGTGATCTATGAAGGAGCGATCGGACTGGCCGATAACCTGGTTGCACAGGATGGCACCATCGCTATCCGCATTGTAAAGGATACCTTCTGCCGGCACCTCATCAAACGGTTTAGGAAACCTATCGTGTCCACTTCCGCCAATATCAGCGGAGATCCAACCCCACGCATTTTTGCAGAAATTTCTCCTTATATTCAACAGCAGGCAGACTATACCGTACGATTCCGCCAGGAAGAGACCACCATTGCGGAACCATCTTCTGTAGTGAGATGGAAGAACGGAAAAATCGAGATCATCAGACCATAAATCCCGGTACATTCACCCATGAAATTCCTTGTCATTCAAACGGCTTTTATCGGCGATGTAGTGCTGGCCACCGGCATTATCGAGAAACTGCACAGGCTTTTCCCCGATGCCGAGATCGATATGCTTGTCCGCAAGGGTAATGAAACGCTGCTCAACGGCCATCCCTACCTGCATGAGGTATTGGTGTGGGATAAGAAGAAAGGCAAGTTTAAGAACTTATGGAAACTACTCCGCCGCATCAGGCTTCGCCAATACGATAAAGTGATCAATGTGCAGCGATTCGCCGCTACCGGCTTCCTGACTGCATTCTCCGGGGCCCGTGAATCCATCGGTTTCGATAAGAACCCGTTGAGCTGGCTGTTCTCGAAAAGGATCAGGCACCTGATCAGCAACGGGGAAGCAACCATTCATGAGGTGGAACGGAACAATGCCCTCATCAGGGATCTTACCGGCGATGATGCCGAAAAGCCAAGACTCTATCCAACCACAGCCGATGAATCGATAGTGATGGCGTATAAGACCAGCCCGTATATCACCATCTCTCCGGCTTCCGTATGGTTCACCAAACAATACCCGGCAGAAAAATGGACCAGCTTTATCGACCAGGTCCCTGCACAATACACCGTATACCTGCTCGGAGGCCCGGCCGACGCGGCGCTGGCCACTACCATCCTGCAAAGCACTTCACATCCTTCCGTGAAAAGTCTTTGTGGCAACCTGAGCTTCCTGCAGTCTACCGCACTCATGCGCGATGCGCTTATGAATTATGTAAATGATTCCGCTCCCATGCACTTCGCCTCTGCCGTGAATGCACCGGTGGCGGCAGTGTATTGCAGCACCCTGCCTTCCTTCGGGTTCGGCCCATTGTCCGATAAAAGGTTCGTGATCGAGGTCCGGGAGCAACTGGCCTGCAGGCCCTGTGGGTTACATGGCAGGAAAGAGTGCCCGCTCGGGCATTTCAATTGTGCGCACCATATCCAGGATGAACAATTGATGGAAGCGCTTAAAAATGTGTGAGCATACAGACAGGATGGGCGTCCGGAAGAACTACGAATGATCCTTCACAAACAACAAACCATAAAGTAAAAGGTATCTTACATTTGCAACGAGTATGGATATTCAATGCACTGAAAAGGAATTGTTCGTTTTTAAAAAGATTGCGCACGCTGCGGAGGAACTGGGCATGCCCTGTTATGTGATAGGCGGGTTCGTGCGCGATAAATTGCTTGGCCGTAAAACCAAAGATGCCGATATCGTATGCGTGGGTGATGGGATTGTCCTGGCCCATAGAGTGGCCGACCGGTTTATGCCACGCCCGAATGTATCATTCTTTAAAACCTTCGGCACGGCCCAGGTCCGTATTGAAGACTGGGAGATCGAGTTCGTAGGCGCCCGTAAAGAAAGTTATCGCTACCATAGCCGTAATCCCGAAGTACGGCCCGGCACCTTGAAGGATGACCAGGACCGCCGCGATTTCACCATCAATGCACTGGCCATTAGCCTGAATACGGAAGACTATGGTAAACTGATCGATCCTTTCAATGGTATTGCCGACCTGGAAGCAAAGATCATTCGCACACCGCTCGATCCTTCGCAAACTTTCAGCGATGATCCGTTGCGTATGATGCGGGCCATCCGGTTCGCCAGCCAGCTCAATTTCACCATCTCTGCCCCGGTATTCCAAAGTATCAAAGACAATGCGGAGAGGATCCGCATCATTTCGCAGGAACGGGTCACGGAGGAGCTCAATAAAATATTGTTGAGCGATAAACCCTCCGTAGGGCTCGACCTGCTCTACCAGTCGGGCCTGCTGCATATCATCTTCCCCCTGCTGGTCGACCTGGCAGGGGCCGAGTATATAGATGGGCATGGGCATAAGGATAATTTTTATCATACCCTGCAAGTGGTCGACAATATTGCCCGTAATACCCATGACCTCTGGCTGCGCTGGGCGGCCCTGCTGCACGATATTGCCAAACCTGCCACTAAAAAATTCGAGCAGGGCCATGGCTGGACCTTCCACGGACATGAAGTGGTAGGTGGCCGCATGGTGCCCAGGATCTTCACGAAGCTCAAACTGCCGCTCAATGAAAAGATGAGGTTTGTGCGTAAGCTCGTGGAGCTGCACCTGCGCCCTATCAGTCTTACCAAAGAGAATATAACGGATTCGGCTATACGACGATTGCTTTTCGATGCCGGGGATGAAATCGAGGCATTGATGCTGCTCTGTGAAGCGGATATCACCTCGAAGAATAAACAGAAGGTAAAGCGGTACCTGGAAAATTTCGAGCTGGTCAGGCGGCGGCTGAAGGAAGTGGAGGAAGCTGACCGCATCCGGAACTGGCAGCCACCCATAACAGGAGAAATGATCATGGAGACATTTGGTCTGGAACCCTGCAAAAAAGTCGGTGATCTGAAAAACGCGATCCGCGAAGCCATCCTGGACGGTGAGATCCCCAATAATTATGAGGCCGCCTGGAATTTTATGTTGATGAAAGCCCACGAAATGGGACTGAAGCCTGTGGTATGAGGTATGAGGTCGGAAGTCAGAGGTCGGAGTGCTCCTGACAATCTGGAAGCCAATTTAAATGGGAACCCTCTGACCTCTGACTTCCGACCTCATACTTCAGGATAATTATCTTATTTTTGAAAGAGATATAAAAGCGTTGAATGTTCCAGCTTCAACCTTAAAATGGAAACCATAAACGACAAACGAACTATGGCTGTACTTAAATTCAGGGTATATTTTGAAGAAGATGACAGCATCTACCGGGATGTGGCAATAAAACACACACAATCGTTCTTGCAGTTGCACCAGGTAATACTAAAGTCGTATGAGTTCGATAGCAAGCACCAGGCCACCTTCTATCGAAGCAATGATAACTGGCAGCGGGGGAGAGAGATCAGTCTGGCCAAATACGACAGGCCCTACAAGGTAGAGCCATTGATCATGGAAAGCACCACTATCGGTTCCGAAATACGCAACCCCAATCAGAAATTCATTTACGTCTACGACTTCGTGAAGAACTGGGGATTCCTCGTCGAGCTGATCAGCGTATCGAAAGAAGAAAATGTAAAGCTCGAATACCCGGCTGTCATCAAATCAGAAGGTATTGCACCTTCCCAATATGGTACAAAAGGATTGATGGGCGACAAAGTGACCGAAGTAGAAGAAAAATACGATCTTAAAGCCGGCACAGAAGGGTTCAGTGAAAAGAATGAGGAAGGAGAGGACCAGTTGCCGGAGGAAGAACCTGGTGAAGAAGAGGCATAGATCGTTCATTGCTCTTCCTGTTTATGCACAAAAATACCTGCATCATTATTGCCGGACCTACCGCAGTAGGCAAAACAGCCCTCGCTATTCAGTTAGCACAGCATTTTCATACTGAGATCATCTCTGCCGATTCACGCCAATGTTATCGTGAAATGAATATCGGTGTTGCCAAACCTTCACAGCAGGAACTGGACACCGTTAAACATTATTTCATCAGTTCCCATTCCATCCATGAAGAGGTCAATGCTGCATCTTTCGAAGAATATGCTTTGAAGGCCGCCGGTGAGATCTTCACGAAACAACCTGTGGCCGTGATGGTAGGCGGCACGGGCCTTTATATCAAAGCATTTTGTGAAGGGCTCGATGATATCCCGCCAGTTCCACCTGCTATCCGCGAAGCCATCATCACACAATACGGACAATATGGACTGACCTGGTTGCAACAACAGGTATCGGAACAAGACCCGCTCTATTTCAGCACCGGTGAGATCCAGAACCCGCAACGGCTGATCAGGGCACTGGAAGTGAAACAAGCTACCGGTCAATCCATCCGCGAATTCCAACAAGGGAAAAGATCCGGAAGGGAATTCAACATACTCAAAGTAGGGCTGCAATTGCCGAGAGAGATGCTGCACAGGAACATCAACCATCGGACCGATGTGATGCTGCAACAGGGCCTGCTGCAGGAAGTACAGGGACTATTGCCCTGGAGGAACCTGAATGCGTTGCAAACAGTTGGATACAGTGAGTTGTTTGAATATATCGATGGCCATTGCATATTGGAAGAAGCTACTGATGCGATCAAAAGAAATACGAGACGATATGCGAAACGGCAAATGACCTGGTTCAACAGGGACGCGGACATTCACTGGTTCACCCCTTCTGCAATCCGGGAAATACTGAACTGGTGCAGCTCGCAATTGAAGTAAGAAAAATGGTTGAAGAAAACAGCGCTGCAGGGCAGGAGGTCTGGAATTTGCGCGGTCATTGCCTACCTGTTCAGATAATTTAATGAACGGATCTTGTTAATTTTTAGAGAGGTAAGTACATTTACGTAACCGGGTTACAGAATGTATTATTTAATTCTCCAATAAAAAGTTAAATGCTAAATAATTCTAATGTTTTAGCCGAAATTTGTATCACGGGCTTCAGATAATTTCCAAGTTATATCCGAATCAGGAAATTATCGACCTACTGGGGTCCGTAAGTGAAGGGTTAAGGTTTTATGAACCTTACAGATCAAAAATCCCGCTCGCCATAGCGGGATTTTGATTTTTGAATGATCATCATAATTTGAACCCTACTGTCAACAAAACCGTCCCGCTATTTTCTTTCAGGTCTGCAAAAGTGTTCAGCCTCGGAGCGTCGACCCTGTAGGGGAAATTCACATCTTTATTCAGGCTATACACATACGTTAGGTCCACGAACATCCCTTTATCACGGTATCCCAATCCACCACTCAGGTTCATTTTATGGGCCTTCAATGCATTGTCGTTGTAAGGATTTCCGTAATAGGCAAATCCCAATCTCGTCATGATGGTATTGAACTTTAGTTCGCCACCAACGCGGAAATTGAAGGCGCCTTTATAAGAAGCCTTGATGGCCTTGTTTACATCGGAGAAATACTGGTCGTCATTGCTGTTATCACCTGAACGCATACGCGCACCTTTGTAGGTCACATATTCAACGTCGGCCGTTATGAAGCCACGCTGTTTCTTCACGTCGGATGCTTCCCGGAATACGTAGGAACCGCTGAGCAAGAAACGCCAGGGGCTGGTAAGATCGTATTTGTATTCAGGGTCCACGCCATTGAAGAAAGTGGATGAGTTCACACTGAAGACCTTGGTCCTTCCGGTGGCCGTATCGATATCGGTGGTCATTGTAGAGGAGAATTTATCCTTCAGGCTATACCAGGTAGGGGAGTGGATGGCAAGACCTACACGAACGCGTTCCACCGGTTTGAAGATCAATCCCAGTTTGAGGTTGATGCCCACTCCTTTTGAAGAGTATGTTTCAGCGTAGGTGCTGTAGTTGAATTCATTGTTGCCGGCCCCATGTGCATCGGACTCCGTGAATGTGCTTGTTCTGTGATAATTCACGATGGGAACACCGAGTGATCCGCCGATGTACAGTTTGTCGTCCATATTCGAGGCAAAGCCCATCGATATTTCTGTGATGCCGCCGGTAGTTTTGATCGTGTTTTCCTGGTTCAGGTCAACTGCTTCTTCAGCCCTGGAATACACGGTACCGGCGCCGCCGCTGCCAGGCTTCACATCGATGAGGTAGGTATACAAGCCCATTTTGGTGAGGAGAGAGAGGCTGCGGTCGTTGAGTGCATCGTCGATAATAGCTTTATCGGATTTGCCTGGATTTTGTGTACGCTGGTTTACATAATAATTGAAAAATTCGTTGGCCATGGGCTCGCTGTAGGAGCTGTAGTTGTTGAGACCTTTGTAATGGATGGTATTGTTGAAGGAGGCAGTGCGGTTCACACCGATGCTGAATGCCTTGCTGCTCCATTTGCTGTATTTATCGCCCCACCCAAATACAAAGCCGCTTGTGCCTAAGGCAAAGCGGCTGAATTGATCGCTTGTAGCGTCGGAGCCCCTGAAGCTCCCTTTACCGGAATAAAATCCAAATCCTGGTGTGAGCACCAATTCAGTGGTCTTGTAGAAACCGAGCCCCGCCGGATTTACGAAAAGGGAGGTGATCTCTCCGCCCAGGGAGCCCATTGCTCCGCCGATCGCTTGCTGCCTTGCCGTGCCGGAGGGTACGGTCCAGCTCATACGCAGGGCATCTTCAGGGACCTGGGCAAAGATCTGTTGCCCACTGATAAGGAATAAGAACAGGTATAGCTTGCTTTTCATCAGGTCATTATTTTATTTCCGGCGAAAGACATTGCCGCAAGGCTGCGTTTGCAGTCTTCTGATTGTTGTAAATATATGTCGTTTGCATATCCGGTGGGCGATCCTGGGTTCTTAGTTGCGTGTTGGCCTGCTTACGCCGCCACCACCACTACTTCCACCACTGCTGCCACCCGAACTTCCACCACTGTTGCCCCTGGAAGAACTGGATGTTGAAGAGGGAGGAGGAGTGTAGGTCCTGTTAGGCCTGTCGGAAGAAGGCGTATAGTATGTATCCCTTCCGCCGCCACCGCCACTCTTACCACTACCGGAAAATACCTTGCGGAGGCTGTTGCCCAGCGAATTGGAATTATTGTAAGTAGAGTTGGAGTTGTTGTACCGCGAATAGTTGGGGCGTAATCCTATACCGCTTCTGCTGTTGACAGTTGCATTCCTGTTGCTGTAACCGGTATTGGTATAACCACCCAGGTTGAAATTGCGGACCTTGGTATAAACGGCCGGGTTTGTTTTCGGGCTTACTATGATCATACCGGGGCAATAAGGATTGTAATAGCTGTTCCAGAAATAGAAATTATTCCAGTAACTAGCCCCCCATCCATTCCATGCATAATAAGGATTGTAGAAACTATTAAAGGCAAGGGAATTGTATCCCCAGCCGTTCCAGCCATAATAATCATCGAAGTAGCTCCAGCGGTAGGGGTTGCGCACCCTCATCCGCAGGTACTGATCATCGTAATAATAATTATTGTTGTAGTCGTAGGAGCGGGAATAACGTTGGTCCTGCCTGTCTTCCACATTCACATACGCATCCGTTTCACGGGCTGGCGAGTAATAAACATCATCCGGGGTTTGCCCGGACTTATATACTGAGCAACTGGTGAAAACCGTTGCAACGAGTGCTGGTATGAGTATAAATCGGGACTTCATGGCGCTGAATTTAATGTTATACGATATGAAGTTGCTACTTTTGTAGTCTTCGCAATTAAAGTTACAATAAATTGAGTTTGGATGGGCTAAAATATTGCGGAGCAAATGTTAAAGTTAACGAATGTTAATAAGGCCTGAAAGCCGCATCACTACAGGATCGTTGGGATTAATACGAGATTAAAAAATCAAAGCCCGGAGGGGAGAAACTTCAATACAATGAGCAAAGAGATCACGAAATCCAGCAAGGAAATAACCAGCAGGAGCGAGGACTATTCGCAATGGTACAATGACCTGGTACTTAAAGGCAGCCTGGCCGATTATTCGGCTGTAAGAGGATGTATGGTAATAAAACCTTATGGGTTTGCCTTATGGGAGAATATGCGCGATGCGCTGGACAAAATGTTCAAGGATACCGGTCACGTGAATGCTTACTTCCCTCTCTTTGTGCCCAAGAGCCTGTTCGAAGCGGAAGAAAAAAATGCGGAAGGCTTTGCCAAGGAATGCGCCGTGGTGACACACTATCGTTTGAAAAGCGACCCTTCGAAGAAAGGCGCTCTGATGGTCGACCCCGAAGCCAGGCTCGAAGAAGAGCTGGTTGTGCGTCCCACCAGTGAAGCCATCATCTGGAATACGTATAAGAATTGGATCCAGTCGTACCGCGACCTGCCCATCCTCATCAACCAATGGGCCAATGTCGTACGCTGGGAAATGCGCACCCGTCTTTTCCTGCGTACTGCGGAATTTCTCTGGCAGGAAGGGCATACGGCCCATGCCTCTGCAAAGGAAGCTGTGGCCGAGACGGAACAAATGCTCCATGTGTATGCCGACTTCGTGGAGAACTGGATGGCATTGCCCGTGATCAAAGGTGTAAAAACAGAAAGTGAACGTTTTGCAGGGGCAGTAGAAACGTATTGCATCGAAGCCCTCATGCAGGATGGTAAAGCATTACAGGCAGGCACATCCCATTTCCTGGGCCAGAACTTTGCCAAAGCCTTCGATGTGAAATTCTCCGATAAAGACAATAAGCTCGATTATGTATGGGCCACCAGTTGGGGCGTAAGTACCCGCCTCATCGGTGCGTTGGTGATGGCGCATAGCGATGACCAGGGTCTCATACTTCCCCCGAAGATCGCTCCGCTGCAGGTGGTGATCGTTCCTATCTATAAAGGTGAAGACAGCCGGGCGCAGATCGATGCCAAAGGCCATGAGCTCGTGGCACAATTCAAAGCAGCCGGCGTGCGTGTGAAGTTCGATGATAATGATAATTCAAGGCCGGGTTGGAAATTCGCCGAATATGAAATGAAAGGAGTGCCGGTCCGGATCGCCATCGGCGCCCGCGACCTGGAGAACAATGTGGCTGAGCTGGCCCGCCGTGATACCAAAGAAAAGAGCAGTGTATCGCTCGATGGATTGACGGAAAGGGTCATCAAGCTGCTGGCAGAGATCCAGCAAGCGATTTACGATAAGGCGCTGGCTTTCCGGGATGCGCACATCACGAAAGTGGATAACTGGGATGATTTTGTGAGCACCCTTGAAAAAAAGGGCGGGTTCATATCAGCCCATTGGGACGGAACGTCTGAAACGGAGGCGAAGATCAAGGAGCTCACCAAAGCCACGATCCGCTGTATTCCGCTCAATAATCCTGCCGAGAACGGGGTTTGTGTGCTCAGCGGGAAACCCAGCAGTCAACGGGTCTTGTTTGCGCAGGCGTATTGAGATAAGTTAATAGGTTGAAAGGTTGATAAGTTGACAGGGAAACGCCCGATTGCCGGGAGCACTTGTCAACTTATCAACCTTTCAACTTATTAACACGATCTATCCTTTTCTTTCCTCTCCCTCAACCCCTTATGTTGATTTTTTTATTTTAACTTTTCATTTTTTTTTGCTTTCTTGTATGTCAATTCAATAAAACAAACCACCAATTCATGGAAAATTTAAACCAACCCCAACAATCTCCTCATCAACCAAAAACCATGCTGCCGAACGCAACAGCAGTTCTGATACTTGGCATCTGTTCCATCGTATTCGGATGCTTTTTCGTAGGTCTTATCCTCGGTATCATTGGTATCGTGTTATCAGGAAAAGGAAGAAAATTATATAAAGAGAATCCATCTGTATGGGATGGTTACGGTCAACTGAATGCAGGTTTCATCATGTCTATCATCGGTGTTGCGATCGGTGCCCTGTACACGCTGTATTATATCATCATCGTCATGATCATCGGTAGCGCAGCCACCACGATCTGGAACATGAATCATTGATAATTCTTTATGGATATGGAAAGGTGATTGAAATAACCTGCATGGATATTTCGATCACCTTTTTTTAATGCACCATCATGCTATCCTGGTTAGAACAACATCTGCTGCCATGCGCCTGGAAATCCCTGCTGGGGATCGATTGCCCGCTCTGCGGCTTTCAGCGTTCCTTCCTGGCATTGCTCCGGGGCGATCTGCTGTGCAGCATAGAGTTCTATCCTCCACTGGTGCCCATGCTCCTGCTGGTGTCTGTATTTTCCATTTACCTGCTCCGCAGACAATGGATCAGCAAAAAGTGGATGGCCAACTATACCTGGATCGTATTGGGGATCGTACTGATCAATTACCTGGTCAGGATCTTTCAACTTATTTATCATCATGGAACAAACCAACCTGGACCTGTTTGAACTGCAGGTCGATCATCAAACATCTTTTTTTAAATAGCCAATCATTTATCATGGAACAACAATCCCAGGATACTTTATTCGAACTGCAGGTAGATTACGAAGCAGGCGCCCACCTCAAGGAAGGGGTGAAATGGGCGCAATTCATCGGCATCATGTTAATAGTGCTCACCGCCATTGCGGCTTTTGTGCTCCTGATCGCTTTTATTGCCCTGGCAGGTGTTTCCACTTTTTCCCAGGGGATACGGGAATCGGCTTTTTCAACCAATGCCTCCTTCATTAGTATCATGCTGCTGATACCTATGGTCATCGGTATGTTCATCGGCGGTATCTGGTTATTCCGGTTTGCAACGAGGTGCAGGCAGGGCATCAATAACCAGGACCAGCAATCATTCAATGCCGGCCTGATGGCGTTACGCAATTATTTTATCCTTTATGGTATCCTGTCCATCCTCGGAACGGTGGGCAGCCTGCTGCAATTGATCCCATTCTGATCACCGAAAATCTTACATCATCATGGAACAACAATCCAATTCACCGATCAATAATTTATTCGACCTGCAGATCAACGAAGAATCGAAGCAGCTCCTGCTCACCATCACCAAATGGGCGCGTATCATTGCAATACTGGCCTTTATCAGTCCTGCCATCTCGGTGATCAAAGTGATTATCCCAGCCTCACGTACGGGCAACGCCGACATGATAGGATATCAACTCGGAGGAAGCATTGTGGGCATTCTGGTGGTTTCCATCGTCTCCATCATACTCAATGTATTCCTCTATCGTTTTGCTACCAGCACGGCAGAAAGCCTGCAGACGATGAGCCAGGAATCCTTCAATAAAGGGGCTAATAATATGCGCCTCTATTTCAAGATGCTGGGCATACTTATCATTGTAGCATTGTCACTGGCTGTACTGTTCATTTTTATTATGCTGATCGCAGTAGGAATAGGAGCAGGCATGCGCTCATGACGCCTGTCAATTGGTGGAGTAATAATTATAATCTTTCAGCAGGGTTTGCAGGAATTCGAAAGAATCCTGGTCACTGTTCATCCTGAGCTTGGCCTTGATGCGCTCTGCGATCTTCATGGAAAGATCGTAGTCGTTCTTCCTGCGGACCGTTTCAATAATGCTTTTAAGGGTATTGATATCCCGGTCGCTCAGTTGCATCACCTGCGGATAACGGGGCTGGTAGCTGGCTTCCACTTCGGTGAAAACCGTGTCCTGCCAGGAAGTACGGTTCTTCAGATCGATCAGGATAGTGCCGGCGAGAAGGTCACCGATGCGCTGGGACTTCGGCGTGAAGATCACGAAGGCCAGTCCGGAGAACACCAACGGGATAGTCCAATAAGGCAGCTCCTGGGCAAAAGTGAATGCAAGGATCCAGTAAGGGAAATCAATAAGCCTGAATACCCAGCGGATCAGGTACTGGCCCAACGTGGGCTGGCCTCCGGCCTCCGTGATCACTTTGATCCGCATGGCCAGCTTGCCAGGGCTCTGACCATTGAGGGCCACTTCACTCACCAGGTGGTAAAACAGTACAGGCAGGGATGCCAGCACACCTTCCCAACTCCAGTTCCAGGAACGGATATCGACCAGTTGGCTGATCACCTTCATGTAAAGCAGGTTGATGATCAGGTCAATAATCCAGGCAAATAAACGTTTGTGAAAGGGAGAGATGGGAAATTCCACTTCAATATTGAATCCTGTATCCAGCTTGACCAATAACATAGCAACAAATAAACAGATATTTTGTATAAAGCTATAGTAACGTTCTAAATTTAACTATTATATTTATTCCGTCATACTTTCTAAAATAATGATACGTGAGAGAAGGGCTTTTTTTAAAAAAGAACATAGATAAATGGAAGCAGTACCAGTATGAAGCTGGCGCCGATCCGGATGAAATGGCAGATCAGTTCACCGAACTTGTCAACGACCTGGGTTATGCCAAAACCTTTTATCCCCATAGCAAGGTTACACAGTACCTGAACGGGCTGGCCTCCAAAATTTACCTGAGCATTTACCGGAATAAACGTGAGGATGGATCGCGCATTGTTCGCTTCTGGAAAACGGAGCTGCCGCTCACCCTGTACAAATACCAGCGTGAGCTGCTGTACTCGTTCCTGATCTTTTTCCTGTTCTGTATCATGGCGGCCTTTTCGGCAGCTCATGATGAAACTTTTGTGCGGGGTGTGCTGGGCGATGGATATGTGGAGGCCACCGAAGAGAATATCTCCAAAGGTGATCCTTTCGGAGTATACAAGGGCAGTGATCGCCTATCCATGTTCGTTAGTATTGCCGTTCACAACCTCAAAATTGCATTCATGGTCTTTGCCGGTGGTATATTCGTTTCACTGGGCACCGCCTGGTTCCTCTTCAAAAATGGCGTGATGCTGGGCGCTTTCCAGTATATGTTCTTTGCAAAAGGACTGGGCTGGTCTTCCGTACTGGTGATCTGGGTCCACGGCACGCTGGAGATCTCGGCCATCATCATTGCCGGTGCGGCAGGTTTTATCGTAGGTAACAGTATCCTTTTCCCAGGCACCAGCAAAAGAGTGCATTCCCTGATGCGTGGGGCCAAAGATGGCACCAGGCTCATGATCGGGCTGATCCCCGTATTCGTGGCCGCCGCATTCCTGGAAGGGTTTATCACCCGGTATACGGCCATGCCGAAATGGCTCAGCATCTTCATCCTGGCAGCTTCCTTCAGTTTTATCATTTGGTATTTTGTGATCTATCCCATCCGGATGCATAAAGCTTTGCAACGGACCAACAGCGGGCCTCAACCCTCAAACGTGTTAAACAAGTAAGCCACCAGCATGTCTTCTTCTTTTCTACATACCATCTTTCTGACCCTCTTGCTGGGTATTCTATCCCATCCTGTTTCGGCACAGGTGGGCAATGATGCCGACAGTATTGCACCGCCCGTTTCAGTTGATACGCTCTCTGCCGAAGAGCAGGAAGATGGAGATTATTCAGTGGAAGATGTAAAAAGTACTGCCGATGTTGCTGTGCCCGATACTGCCGCATTCCGCATCGTGGCCGATACTACGGCAGCCCGACTGAGAAAGGATCAGGCATTTGCCTATGCCAATGATTCCGCTTACTGGCAAAAGGACCTGCCTGAGACACGCAATGAGGGCAAAGGGTTCTGGTATTATTTCGATGCTTTCTTTCACTCCGGCGGAGTACGGTTTGTTTTTTATACCTTGCTGATCGCCCTGCTCCTGTTCGTGGTATACCGCATCATCGAATCGAATAACCTGTACATGTTCCGGAAGCCAAGGCCGACAGACAGCGCTGAAGCCGGGGGAGATGAAGTATTGACCGACGAACCGGCACTGGAAAAGAAGATCCGCCAGGCCATAGAAGCAGGTAACTATCGTGTAGCTGTCCGTTACCTTTACCTGAAAAGCCTTCGCTCCCTGGATAAGAAAGGATGGATCCGCTACCATGCGCAGGCTACCAATAACGATTACATACACCAGGTAAGCGATAAGGGCATCGGCCGGGAATTCCGGTTTCTTACCAATATATATGAATATGTATGGTATGGTGAATTCGAGCTGAGCGGTACACAGTTCGGCCTGGTACAACAACAATTTCAACAATTCCATAATACAATACGCGCCTGAAAACTTTATTGAAATACCGTTGGGTTTGCTGGCCCGTGCTATTGGCCTTCATAACAGGCTGCGGAGGCAATGGCAAAAAGCTCAATGAGCGCCTTACTTTCTGGAGAAAGGACAAGATCCCCTATGGCTCATTCTATGCCTATGAGAACCTGCAACATATTTTTCCCAATGCATCGCGTGTGGTGATCGATAAGAAATCGCCCGACAAATACCATAACATGAGCTTCGGGGAGGCGATCGCTGATACGGAACCAACATACGAAGGCAAGCAGGCATATATCATTATTGCCAGCACCGTGCGGCCCGATCAGCGGGAAGCTGCCGCCCTGCTCAACCTGGCGCAATCGGGCAAGCATGTGTTCATCTCTTCTTTATGGATCGGGCAGAACCTGCTCGATACGCTTGGCCTGAACACGGCCCTGTATACCGGGTATACCAATGATGTAGATTCACTCACCGTGAGCGTGAACAACCCGGTCACCAACCAGCCTGCCACGTTCAGTTACCCAGGCATGGCCCTCGATAATTATTTCAATAAGATGGATTCGACCGTTACTGCCATCCTTGGTACGAATGATGACGGGAAGGCCAATTTCGTGCGCATAGCCTATTCAACCGGAGGCGCCATCTACCTGCATCTCGCGCCTACGGCGCTCACCAATTTTTTCCTGTTGCATAAGAATAATAAAACCTATTACGATAATGTGCTCTCCTATCTTCCTGTATCTACGGATGTGGTGCATTGGGATGAATATTTTCGCTATCATGCCAACGGGGAAGGAGGCGATCGCAGTACTTTCTCTGCCCTGGGCTGGATCAGGAAACAACCCGGACTGTCAGTGGCCTGGTGGCTTGCCCTGCTTCTGTTGCTGCTCATTTTCCTTTTTGAATCGAAACGTAAACAGCGGATGATCCCGGTGATCGCACCCTTGAAGAACGCATCCCTCGATTTTGTGAAGACCATCGGCCGTTTGTATTTTCAACGGAAAGACAATAGGAACCTGGCGCATAAGATGGGCGCGCATTTTCTCGATCACGTACGCAACCGTTATAATATCCGTACATCGGCCATGGATGAGGATTTTGTAAAGCGATTGGCCTATAAGAGCGCCTGTGATCACGACCAGTTGAAAGACATGGTGTACCAATTGAAACTGGCGCAGGATGATTTCGATGTATCCGATGAGACCCTGCTCGACCTGCATCGCAAACTGGAAGAATTTTATAAGAAAGCATAATTATATTTAAACACATTGTATTCATGGAAGAGAATATTTTTCAAATACGCACCGACCTCAGCACCCTGCATCAGTCGGTCGAGAATCTAAAGGCCGAGATCGGTAAAGTGATCGTGGGGCAGGACCAGATGGTGGAGCTGCTCCTGGCGGCTATCCTGGCCGATGGACATGTGCTGATCGAAGGCGTGCCGGGCGTAGCCAAAACCCTTACAGCCAAATTACTCAGCAAAAGCATCGCCGTTGGATTTTCACGCATCCAGTTCACCCCCGACCTGATGCCCAGCGATGTGATCGGTACTTCGATCTTCAACCCAAGGGAAAGCAGCTTTCAGTTCAAACAGGGCCCTGTTTTCAGCAATATCGTGCTTATCGATGAGATTAACCGGGCGCCTGCAAAGACACAATCGGCCCTTTTCGAAGTGATGGAAGAAAGACAGGTAACGGTAGATGGACAGACCTATCCACTCGACGCTCCCTTCCTCGTGGTGGCCACCCAGAACCCGATAGAGCAGGAAGGCACCTACCATTTGCCGGAGGCGCAGCTCGACAGGTTCCTGTTCAAGATCAATGTTACCTATCCTACCGCTGAACAGGAATTCAGGATCGTGCTCAATCATCACCAGTCGAACCTCGACAATATGCTCGGCCTCGTGAACCCCGTTCTGAGCGCCGGAGAGATCGATGAATTACGCAGGCAGGTACGCAGCATCCACCTGGAAGAAAAGCTGATCAGCTTTATCACTTCCATCGTGTCCAGCACGCGGAACCATAAATCTATTTACCTGGGCGCTTCCCCCCGTGCCTCCATCGGCATCCTCAACGGGGCCAAGGCATTGGCGGCTATGCGTGGCCGTGATTTCGTAACTCCTGAAGATATCATTTATATAGCCCTTCCTGTTATGCGCCACCGGGTCGTGCTGACGCCGGAGAAAGAAATGGAAGGCGCTTCCACCGATGATGTGATCACACAGATCATCCAGGGTATCGAAGTACCGCGTTAACCGATCGCTACCATTACCAATCATCGTTCATGTCGCTTTACAAAAAATTCATACAACCTCTCTTCTTCAGCCGGCGCTTCTACTGGTCATTTGCGGCCATTATACTGTTGTTCGTATTGTCGTACAACTGGCCCTTCCTGTACAATATCTCGAAGATCATCCTCTTTTTCTTTGCAGGATTGGTGATCTTCGATTATTGCCTGCTTTTCCTGCGCAGGAACGGGATAGAGGCAGAACGGCTGATGTCCGACAGGTTCAGCAATGGTGATGAGAACAACGTAAGGATCCGCCTGAAGAACCGTTATCCTTTCCGCATCTCCCTGAAAATGATCGACGAAGTGCCGGTACAATTCCAGCAGCACCATTTTCAACTGAACACCGTCATCAACGGAGGGGAAGAAAAGCAATTGGAATATTCCCTGCGACCAGTGGAAAGAGGGGAGTATTTTTTCCATCATATCAACCTCTTTCTCAAGAGCCCCTGGCAACTGGTGGTAAGAAGGATCAAGGCAGGAGAAGAGGAAACGATGGTGAAAGTATTGCCATCCTACCTGGCCCTCCGCCAGTTCGAGCTGCTCGCTTATTCGAATAATTTATCGGAGGCCGGCAGCCGCAAGATCCGCAAGATCGGCCATAGCCTGGAGTTTGAACAGATCAAGGAATATGTGACCGGCGATGATATCCGGAGCATCAACTGGAAAGCCACGGCCAGGAAGGGTGGCCACCTGATGGTGAACAATTATACGGATGAACGCAGCCAGCAGGTGTATTGTGTGATCGACAAAGGCCGTGTGATGAAAATGCCCTTCGAAGGCATGAGCCTGCTCGACTATGCCATCAATGCTACCCTAATCCTGTCGAGGGTGGCGCTGATCAGGCAGGACAAGGCCGGGTTGATCACCTTTGCGGAAACCATCGGGCATTATCTGCCGGCCGACCGCAAAGCGGCGCAGATGAACAGCATTCTCGACACGCTCTATAACCAACAGACCAAATTCCTGGAAACGGATTTTCAGAAATTGCATGCCCTCATCCGCACGCGCATTACGCAGCGCAGCCTCATCGTATTGTTCACCAATTTTGAATCCTTATCGGGCTTGCAACGACAACTGCCTTATATCCGCAGCATCGCACGCAATCATCTCCTCCTGGTAGTGTTCTTCGAGAATACCGAGCTGCGTTCATTGACGGAAAGCAGCGTGCACGACATCGAATCCCTGTATACCCGCACCATTGCGGAAAAATTCGTGTACGAGAAAAGGCTGATCGTAAAGGAGCTTCAGCAGCACGGGATCTTCACCATTCTTACCGCTCCGCAGAACCTCACCGTTAATACGGTCAATAAGTATTTGGAACTGAAAGCAAGGCAAGCCATCTAGTTGACAAGTTAACAGGTTGATAAGTTGACAAGGACTTCTCCGCAATCCGGGTATCCCCTTATCAACTTGTTAACCTGTTAACTTGTCAACCTATCAGCCTATCTTCGCCGGATGCAGGATACATCCAATATTTTCGAACAGGGGCAGGTATTGCTCATCGATAAGCCGCTTGAATGGACTTCATTCGACGTAGTGCGGAAGATCCGCAATATGATCAAAATTAAAAAAGTGGGTCATGCCGGCACGCTCGATCCGCTGGCTACCGGCCTGCTGATCCTTTGCACGGGAAAATTCACCAAGCGCATCAACGAATATATGGCGCAGGAGAAAGAATATACCGGGCACTTCACCCTGGGAGCTACTACACCTACCTACGACCTGGAAAGCGAGCCGGTCAATTTCAGGGACTATTCCATGATCACACAGGAACAGCTCCACGCGGCAGCCAGGCAATTCACCGGGGAGATCATGCAGGTGCCTCCGATCCATTCGGCCATCAAGAAAGATGGGAAGCGCGTGTACGAACTGGCGCGTCGTGGAGAGCATGTGGAACTCGAAGCCCGGAAGATCACGATCCACACTTTCGAGGTCAGGATAGACGCATTACCCGTAGTTTCTTTCCGGGTTGTTTGTTCAACAGGCACCTATATCCGGAGTTTGGCGCATGATCTCGGCCAGGCATTGGGATGCGGTGCTTATCTCAGCAGTCTCTGCCGCACACGCATCGGTCATTTCACGCTGGACCAATCCCTGACAATGGAAAAAGCTGCAGAATATATCAGGAACACCCTGCAATAACCAACGACAGACAACTAACTATCAACCACAAACGAATTAGAAAGGATAGCCGATCCCTAGCTGGAATTGACCACTGCCGATATCGATACTGTGGAACCAGCCGGCACGGTCGTAGGAGAAAACGGGGTTCTTCAATTTATAGGCCCAGTCGAGCCGGATGAGGAAGAAGTCGAAATCGAAACGAAGGCTGGTACCGCCGCCAACGGCAATATCTTTGTACAGCCTGCTGAGGCTGAAGCTGGCTTCGGGGATGGAGGACCCTGTTTTCGGATCGAATTCCTTGCTCCAGATATTGCCGATATCTACGAACAATGCGCTGTTCACCTTGATGCCGGCAATGGTAGTAAGATTGAACCGGTACTCTGCATTCAGCTCCAACTGCATATTACCGAAGCGGTCGATCCCGGAAATCTGACCCTTGGGTTCATACAGGGTGGCAGAGCCGGGCCCCAGTCTTCGCACCTGCCAGGCCCGCATACTGTAAGGGCCGCCGGCCGAAAAGGCCTTGAAGAAAGGCAGGTTTCTCTCAGGCACCACTACACCGCTGGTATCCATCTTACCATACACGATGCCGATGCCTCCATAAGCGCGAAAAGCCCAGGACGACCGGCCCATGTCGATATAGTGTTTTATTTCAGCATCTATTTTTACGAAACGGCGAAGAGCGCCCAGTTCCAGTTTCCTGATCAGTCCGAAGAGGGCGCCGCTTTCTTCTATCCTGGCCCTAAGCAAAGTAAGGCGTGAGCCTTTCTGGTAGGCCGTATTCCAGCCGAATGCAGTGCCGATGATCATCCCGTCGTTGAATGCAAAGCGATAGGCGGGGATCGAATCTTCCAGCTTCCGGAGGCTGTCGGTTTTCAGCACGCTCGTGTACTCGAAATTGGCGATAGTGAGTTGCCAGTTGTTCCTCCTTCTCGATCCGGTCGGAAGATCGGGGTCCCGGCGGCCGGGGATGGTGCTCCATTCCCAACCGAATGCTGTTTTGAAGGAGGGGACCTTGAAGAAATCACGTCGATCCGTATACGCAGCTTCCATAGCAAGGGTAGTGCGGGCAGCTACGGCATTTTTCTCCCAGGGGAGCGTGATCCTGAAAGGTTTGATGAATTTTGGGAAATAGATATTGTGCGAAAAGCTCGTTTGCAGCGTTTGTACCAATTCCTTGCCCAGCTCGATACCGAAACGGGCATTGGTGCTGGTCTGGATCGATTCGCGGTAAGCATTGCGGTTGATCAGTCGGAGGTTGAGACCCATACCGAACAGCGTACCGGTAGTGAGGAAGTCGGTGACGTTGCGGCTGGTCTCATAGTCGATGGTAATACTTTGCTTTTTGGCCGGATACAGGCGCAGCGTGCCATCCAGCAGGGGCACGGAATCGTACCGTTCATGCAGGATAAGGTCTACGTTCGACCAGGCGCCGAGTTGGTTGAACGTATTGATGGTGCGATAATAGCGCCGTTGCCGGTACAGCATACCGGGTTGAAGCGGAATATTATTGGCGATGAACGGGAGCTTGAACCTTTTCGAGCCGTAAATGAATTTGTAATTGCGAATGGTGGCAGTATCTTTTCTCTGGTCGGAGGACGAATCTTCGAGAATGGAGTAGTCGGGGTATACGGTGATATCGCCGATATAAAATTTTTGCAGATGGGTGCTGTCTTTCGGTTTCCTTTGTTTGAACACGGCCCTGATGGTCGGGTTTTCCTGTTTTTTACGGAGTGAATCGAGCAGGCGGATCTGTTCAAAGGGATCGAGCGTGGGGTCGATCAGGGCCGCCACTACGGTATCCACTTCTGCATAAATATTTTCCTTGCTGAGCTTGTAATAGCCATTGTCGCGGTACAGTGTGAGCAGCCTGTCTATTTCCGTGGAAATAACTTCCTGCGAATAGGGTTTACCGACCTTGAGGTCTGAAAGGTTGCGGCTGTTCAGTGCCAATTGTTGCAGTTCGGGTGTTTCGAGGGCATAGCCAACGGAATCCAAATGCAACCGCACACCGGGATTGACGGTAAAATCGATATAAGTGCGGTATTGCTTATTGACGGTGTCTATGAAGAAAGTGTCTTTGATGGTGGAGCGGTAATAGCCCATGGAATTGAGCAATGCCGTCATGAAAACTTTCGATCGGCCGATATTGAGCGTATCGAACACAGGTGGTTTCATCAGCCGTTTTATAACACCGGCAAAAGAGACCATCCTGGTCTTGAGACTATCATCGATCTGGTTCTGAAGTTTCTCTCTAAGCCCTTTTTTTTCATAACCGGGGGCTTTGCCTGCGATACTGATATTGGTCTGGAACACGAAAGGCTTTGCAGGCCGCTGTTTTTTGGGAACTACAACGCAGGATGAGATCAGCATGGCTCCCAGCAGGCAATAACATACCCACCGGGAAATCGTAAAAAAAGTAACTTGCTGGCCGGATGACATATAACTTTAAACGAAGCGCAATGTTGGTTAAATCGCAGGTCAAATATATTCAAAGTTTAAGCCAGAAAAAATTAAGGGATGAAGAAGGTGTTTTTATTGCAGAGGGGCCCAGGATTATTAACGAACTCTTAAACGCAGGCAATATGATGCCGCGACAATTGTTTGCCACAGCCGAGTGGCTGTCTGCCTACGCTGAAGCTGCGGCGGGAGAGCCCCGTAAGGCTTCACAGGTAAAAGACCTGCTCGTTGAAGTATCTCCCTCGGAACTGGAGCGTATTTCATTCCTCCAAACACCTAACCAGGTATTGGGCATATTCAGCAAGCCGGTCTTCCCGGCGGGTAGGGATATGCGGGATACCGTTTCACTCATGCTCGATACCATCCAGGACCCCGGTAACCTGGGCACTATCATACGATGTGCAGACTGGTTCGGGGTCGGCACGGTGATCTGCAGCAACAGCAGCGCCGATGTATTCAGTCCGAAAGTGGTACAATCGACCATGGGCAGTATTGCCCGTGTACAGGTACTATATGAAGACCTACCTGCTTTTATCAGATCGCATAAGGAATTGCCGGTCTATGCTGCAGCACTGGAAGGGATCGGGATCGATAAATTATCGCCCATGAGATCAGGGATCATCCTCATCGGGAATGAATCGAAGGGGATCAGTGAGGAATTGCTCGCCCTTTCACAAAAGCGGATCACCATCCCGAGAAGGGGAGCGGCAGAATCATTGAATGCAGCAGTGGCCACGGGGATCATTCTTTCGAAGGTCTGCGGGTAAGAAATTAACGGAACTGGATGGCCTTCACCGGTTGTATCTTACGTACCAGGTAGCTCGGTATCATCAGCACGAGAAAGCAGATCAGGAAAGTCCCGGCGTTCACGAGCAAGACCTGCCACCATATCACCTGAACGGCGGCTTTGGAAATATAATAGGCATCTTCCGGCAGGCTGATAAACCCATAGCGCTGCTGCAACCAGCAGATCAGCAGTCCCACGAAATTGCCGATCAGCAATCCTGTCCCAGTGATCACCGCGCCATGATACAGAAAGATCTGTTGAATGGAAAAAGTGCGTGAGCCGAGGGCTTTCAGGATACCCACCATGCGGGTCCTCTCCAGCACCAGGATCAGTAAACAGGTGATCAGGTTCAGCAGGGCAATGGCGATCATGATAATGAGAACGATCACGATGGTCTTGTTCTGCAGGGCGAGCCAGTCGAAAATATTCGGATAGATATTCCTGATAGTATTGCCCTGCAACCCTGCAGGCAGGTAGGGGATAATATCTTCATTGACCCTGTCCATCTGTTTGAAATCATTCAGGAATATCTCGTATCCCCCGATCTGGTTGGGCTCCCAGTTATTGAGCCTTTGCAACAATTTCAGGTCGCCGATGGCGATGAGCTTATCATATTCTTCGATACCTGTCTTGTAAATACCTGCTACCGTGAGCTTGCGTGTACGGGGGGCTGAACCGGGTTGAATGAAATAGATCAGCACCTGGTCATTGACCGACAGCTTCAGTTGATTGGCAGTAAAGGCAGAAAGGTTGATCTCGTTGCTATAACCACTGTCTGCAAAGTTGATCCAGCGACCTGCCTGGAGGAAATTTTTCAGGTTGCTGAAATCATAATTTTTCTCTACGCCTTTGAACAATACGCCTTCGATGGTCTCTTCTGTTTTCAGGATGGCGCTCCGGGTGGCGAAAGCCTGCACCGTTTTTACAGCCGGATCGATCTTTTTCAGGTCTCTCACGGAATCGCTCATCAGGATAGGCGTTTCTTCGGCAATGGACACGCGGGCCGCATCGAAGCTCTGGATGCGGATATGGCCCCAGAAACTGAAGATTTTCTGACTGACGGTTTGCTGGAAACCAGTGGCGAATGCCAGCGTAACGATCATCACGGCAACACTGATCACCGTTGCAGCCACCGACAACCGGATCACGAACCGTGAGAACGATTTCTGTTGATTGAAGGCAATACGGCGGGCGATATAGGCTGCGAAATTCAAAAGGGATAGTTTTCTTGCCTCAAAAATAGCCGCTGGATCGAATATTGACAGTATTTTTTCGGTATTTATGTTAACATTGTGATCGTTACATTTATGAAACCAAAAAAAGCACTATGAAGCTATTGCCGATAGCAGTACTGGTCTTTCTCACCGTACCCGCATGGGCGCAGATCCCGGATGCTGTCTATTCACCTGCGATCAGGTCCGTGCAACTGTTTCAGTATGGGAACCAGTTGAGCTATCCGTTGATCAAACTGAACAGTGGAGAAAGGCTGGAGCTTCACTTCGATGATATCGGGGGTGGGATAAAAAGTTATTATTATACTTTCGAACTGTGCAATGCCGACTGGACGCCCTGCATGCTCAGTTATTTCGACTACCTGAAAGGGTTTTCCAACCAGCGGCTCACCAATTACCGTACCTCTTCCCTCGCATTCACCCGCTACACGCATTACCAGGCATTGCTGCCCGACCAGAACTGTATGCCTTCCCGTTCGGGCAATTATATATTGCGCGTATTCCTGAATGCCGATACCTCCCAAACTGTCTTCACCAAGCGCCTGCTGGTGCTCGATGAAAAATCGGTGATCCCCGCAACCATCCAGCAACCTTATAATGGCCAGTATTTCCGCACCCACCAGAAAGTGCAGTTCAAAGTGAACCTGAATGAAGGGCTCAATGTGGTGAACCAGATGCAGCAGGTGAATGTGGTCATCTTGCAGAATTATCGGTGGGACAATGCCGTTAGTAAGTTAAGGCCCACATTCTTTTCCCGCAATTCGATCGAATACAATACGGAGAATGATGCCATTTTCCCGGCAGGGAAGGAATGGCGCTGGATCGACCTCCGCAGTTTCCGCTTCCAGAGCGATCGCATTGCCAATGCAAAATATGGCAAGACCAGCACCGAGATCTTCGTGAAACCGGATGTGGACAGGAGCCGGCAGAAATTCAATTTCTTCCGTGATGCCAATGGTATGTACACGATCGAAACAACGGAAAGCATCAATCCCCTGTGGCAAACCGACTATGCCACCGTGCATTTCACATTCGTGCCTGAAGGCAATATCCCATTTCCCGACAAGGATATCTACCTTTTTGGCCAGCTAACCAATTACAACCTGAACGACAGCGCCAAAATGGTGTACAATCCCGATAAAGGTGTATATGAGACCAGCTTATTCCTGAAGCAGGGCTATTATGACTATTCGTATGTAACGATCGATAAACTTGCTGCCAAACGTGCAGCCTCTTTCGAATTCACGGAAGGGAATTTCTGGGAAAGCGAAAATCAGTACATGATCTTGGTATATTACAGGCCATTGGGTGGAAGGGCAGATGAACTGATCGGATGCACGAGCCTCAACTCATTCACGGGCAGGCAGGGGTTGAGAGGGCAGAGTTATTGAGAGTTGGCAGTTTGCAGTTGGCAATTGGCAGTTTGATTTCCCCGAATAGAAGAATGTCGATCGAGAACTCAAACTGTTACCCGACTGCCAATTGCCAACTGCAAACTGCCAACTAACAATTATCCCGGCGTAATCAAAAAACATCGTATCTTCGCGGCCGGCAGGTCTTACACGACCAGCTCCTGCTGAACCCCCCCAGGGCCGGAAGGCAGCAAGGGTAGGCGGTTGTAGCGGTGCGATGTAAGTAATCTGCCTTTTTTCTTTTTTTCCGGAGATCGTAAATGACTGAATTTAGTATGGTCCTTCGAACACTTCAACACTGTCTCCTGTTAATTATTGAAAGTCCGCTCAACCTCCCATTATTGTATACATCTAAATAGTAAATACTATGAAATTCTTTATTGATACGGCTAATCTCGCACAGATCAAGGAAGCGCATGATCTTGGCATCCTCGATGGGGTCACTACCAATCCATCCCTGATGGCGAAAGAAGGGATCCGTGGGGAAGAGGCCATCAATCAGCATTATCTCACTATCTGTGAACTGGTGGATGGTGGCGATGTGAGTGTCGAAGTGATCTCGACGGATCTCGCCGGCATTATTGAAGAAGGTAAAAAACTGGCGGCCATTCACCCGAATATCGTGGTGAAAGTGCCCATGATCAAAGACGGGGTAAAAGCCCTGAAATGGTTTTCCGACAATGGCATCCGCACCAACTGTACGCTTGTTTTCTCTGCCGGTCAGGCCATCCTGGCTGCAAAAGCAGGCGCCAATTATGTTTCACCGTTCATTGGTAGAATAGACGACAGCAATTGGGACGGCGTTCAGCTTATCGAGCAGATCTCCCATATCTATAACCTGCAGGGTTTCAAGACGGAGATCCTGGCCGCTTCCATCCGCAGTGCGCTTCATATCGTGAAATGCGCTGAAGCCGGCGCCGATGTTTGCACCTGCCCGCTGGAATCTATTTTAGGATTGCTGAAACATCCGCTCACCGATATCGGGTTGGCTAAATTCCTCGACGATGCCAAGAAGATGAAAGAGGTAATGGTCGGGGCGAAATAAGAAATCGATTTATCAATCACAATAAGTATTAGGTGTTAGGTCTTGGGTATGAGTGAATGCCTGATTCCTACCACCTAATTACTTTTACGGGGTAGCTATCCTTTTCTTTTCTTTCGGGGCCTGTCGTTCCCCTGCATCACTTCTTCCATCGTCTTCAGTCGCTCATTCGGCTCCCACTTCTTCAGATAGATCGTGATCTCCTTCCACATGGCCGTATCGCTTTTCAGAACGGCCCGTATGGTCACTTTCTCTCCTTTGAAAGCGGTATCGATGATGAGGTTATTCCCGTCGAACTTTCCTGCTGTTGCCGAGAACGATAATTCTTTGGCTGAGAGCGGCAGCCAATGGCCATTGCGATATTTCGCATCCACATTGATATAATTGTGAATGCCTTTTTTGAGGCTGTCCGTGTACAGGTGGAATGAAATGCTGTCGGGCCTGGGGCTGGCACTTTGCGCCTGCCCGCGAGCCGGAAATAGAAAGGCCAGTAACAGGAGAGAAAGAAAAAATTTGATCATGACAAAGCTTTCTGCACCATCAAGATAGCAAAAACTGCCGGAATGGTTGCCTGAATGGCAAGAACCGGGTTGAACAGGAAGCGGGACCGCCGGAAATTGCACTCGGTTCTTTCCATCAACAAAAAATCAAATGTTATGTTAACACAGAACGTTATACCTTTCAAAAAGGTGACATCCGCCAATTATCAATACAACCAGATCGCCAAAGCGATCGATTTCCTGTATGAGCACTTCAGGGACCAGCCTACGCTTGAAGAAACGGCTGCGCAGGTAAACATGAGCCCTTTCCATTTCCAGCGCACTTTCACGGAGTGGGCGGGGATCAGCCCGAAAAGGTTCCTGCAATACCTGACTACTGATTATCTCAAACAGCACCTCGTCGGTTTCGATAATCTTATCGATGCGGCAGATGAGGCCGGATTATCGAGCCAGTCGAGGGTCTATGATCTTTTCGTGAACCTCGAAGCGGTGACACCGCAGGAATACAGGGAAAAGGGGAGTGGGATAACTATTGAATATGGATTTCATCCCACACCGTTCGGAGAGATCATATTGGGGGCAACGGACCGGGGCATTGCTCATTTATCTTTCCTGCAGGGACCGGATAAAAAAGCGGCCATCGCAGAACTGGAATCCGCCTGGGAAAAAGCCAGTATAAAACCGGCGAAAGGCAGTACTGAAAAACTGGCCAATGCCATATTTCAACGCGAGCCCCGCAAGAATGTTGAAAAACTGAACGTGCTAGTAAAAGGCACCAATTTCCAGGTAAAAGTATGGAAGGCATTGCTCGATATCCCTTATGGGGAAGTAAGCACTTACCAGGCCATTGCAAAACATATCGGTGAGCCGAGAGCCCTGCAGGCCGTGGGCTCTGCAGTAGGCGCCAATCCCGTGGCTTACCTCATTCCCTGTCACCGGGTGATCCGCAAGAGCCTCATCATTGCAGACTACCATTGGGGCACCGAACGTAAAAAAGCAATGCTGGGATGGGAGCTGTCAAAGAGTTCCGTGGCATAGGTTCGGGATTTGAATAAAAATTTCTAAATTTGATTCACAAGAATTCAGTCTATGAACATCATGGAACAGGTAGTGATGGATAAAAAGGGGAATGCGATAGCTGTTCAGATCTCGATGACCCGGTATAAAAAAATACTGGAAAAATTGGAAGAACTGGATGATATCAAAGCATTCGATAAGGCTATGAAACGGAAACATCAATTCATCCCGTTCGAGGATTCCGTAAAACACCATAAATCAAGTCGAAAAAAGTAATTATCAATGTACCAGGTTGTTATCGATCGCTATGCCGAAAAACAACTGAAAAAAATCCCTCCTCCACATTTTAATCGTATTGTGAAAGCCATTGATGAACTGGCTGAAAACCCGCGTCCACACGGTTATAAGAAGCTGGAAGGCCGTCCGGGTTATAGAATACGTATAGGTGATTATAGAGTGATTTATCGGATTGAAGATAGAGTCTTACAGGTGCTGGTCTTGGACATTGGCGCCCGAAAAGACATTTACAGGTAGAAACAACTCTAAAAAACAGTTATTACAGGCAATTCCTGTCTTTTTATCCCCACAATCTGCATAAAAGAATCACGGCAAAGGGTTTGTGCATAAGAAGTTAATATTTATTAAAGTTGGGAACGAACCGCGATGTATTTTGTACCTGCATTCCTATATATTTGCTGTCCTTTAAAATTTTGACAACGTGCGATTAAAGAGTCTCGAAATTAAGGGCTTCAAGAGTTTTGCGGACAAGACCGTACTGAACTTCGACACAGGCATCACCGGTGTCATCGGCCCCAATGGATGTGGTAAGAGCAATATCGTGGACAGTATCCGCTGGGTGATCGGTGAACAAAAGATCAGCCATCTCCGGAGTGAAAACCTTGAAAGCCTCGTGTTCAATGGTTCAAAGACCCGTTCCGCCAGCGGCCTGGCCGAAGTGAGCCTTACCTTTGAGAATACGCGTAACCTTTTGCCTACCGAATTCAATACCGTTACCGTTACCAGGAAATTCTATAAAAGCGGGGAAAGCGAGTATCGCCTCAATGATGTTCAATGCCGCCTGAAAGATATCCAGAACCTGTTCCTGGATACCGGTGTGAGCACCGACAGCTATGCCATCATCGAACTGGGAATGGTGGATGAGATCATCAAGGACAAAGAGAACAGCCGCCGCCGCATGCTCGAACAGGCCGCGGGCATCTCCATCTATAAGACCAGGAAAAAAGAAGCCAAACAAAAACTCGACGCTACCGAACAGGACCTGGCACGGATCGAAGACCTGCTCTTCGAGATCAATAACCAGTTGAAGAGCCTCGAGAACCAGGCCAAAAAAGCGGAGAAATATTACGAGATCAAGAAAGATTACCGGGAGGTAAGCATCGAGCTCGCCAAAGCCGCCCTGGAAGGATTCAACCTTACTTACCGTGAGCTGAACAGCCAATCCGAAACCGAGACCGATAAGAAAGTCCGGATCGAGGCCGAGATCGCTAATGAAGAAGCAGCGATCGAACAGGAAAAAGTAGGGTTCATCGAAAAAGAACGCGCCCTGCAGAGCATGCAGCATGAATTCAATGATCTGCTGCAGACATTGCGCTCCAAGGAAAATGATAAGAACCTCGCATCGCAACGCCTCAATTTCCTGAAAGAAAGGCAAGCGAGCCTGCAGGAATTCCTCTCCAAGAGTGAAGGGCAACTGAAAGGGCTGGAGGAAAGCATCGAATTCACCCGTTTGCAGATCGGTGAAGAACAGGGAAAGCTGGAAGGACTGGAGCAACAGCTCGACGACCTGAAAGCATCCTCCGAAGAGAAACGCAGCATCTTTGATGAGAAAAGGGTGTACGTAGACAGCCTCCGCAGCGAGAACCTCAGCATCCAGCGCAATCAGTTCGAAGCTGAGAAGAAAGTGGCCGTAGCCGATACTTCCATCCAGAACATCCAGCAAAGCATCAACCAGATAGAAGAAGAGCGTGAAGTGCGCAGCAGCCAGCTCAAACAACTGGAAGAAGAAATGCTTACGAAGGAACAGGAACTGGAAAGCCGCAAAACAGACCTGCAACAATTACAGGAACACCACGAGCGCACCAAAGAACAGATACTCCAAACACAGGCACAGGTAGAGGAATTGCGCCAGCAACTGGCAGAAGAGAACCGTAAGCTCGATGCCAAACGAAACGAGCACGACCTGCTGAAAAGCCTGATCGATTCCATGGAAGGCTATCCTGAAAGCGTAAAATTCCTGCACAATAACCCCAACTGGAACCACACGGCCCCTATCCTCACGGATATCATCTATGTGAAGGAAGAATACCGCGCCGCAGTGGAGAATGTGCTGGAACCTTATCTCAATTATTATGTAGTGAACAGTCTCGAGGAAGGGCTGAAGGCCGTGCGCCTGCTTGATGAAAATAAAAAAGGCAAAGCGAATTTCTTCCTGCTCGACAGGCTGAATGGCCCCGTGGAAGCGGCCCATCAACCCAACGATACTATCCCTGCCATGCAGGTGATCGAAGTGGATGCACAATACCGCCAGTTGGCAGAACACCTGCTGGGCCATGTGTTCATTGCGGAGAATGAATCGGCCCTGGACAATAGCAATGGCGCCGTGGTACTGGAAAAGCATGGTAAATATGTGAAAGGGAAATATTCACTCACCGGCGGAAGCGTAGGGATGTTCGAAGGAAAGAAGATCGGCCGGGCAAAGAACCTCGAAAAATTATCGGAAGAGATCCATCTGCAGGAAGGCGTGGTGAATGGCCTGAAAGCCGATATCCAACACAAGCACAATGAAGTGATCGGGTATAATGAGCAATTGAAAGAAACGGCCATCAAACAGGCGCAGGAAGATATCAACCGCCTCACCAACCAGGTATTCTCCCTGCAGAACAAGATCGAAAGCCTGCATGGTCTGCAAGGCTCTTCCCGGAACCGCCTTGAAGAATTACAGCAGAACCTGCAGGATACAGCCTCTTCCATCGAAGGCACCCGCCAGCAATGGATGGAACTGGTGAACCTGCTGAATGAATTGCGCGACAAACTCAAGAGCGCGGAAGACGATTACAAAGGGTCGGAAGATGAATACAACCGTGCACTGGCCAGTTACAATGAATTCAATTTGCAGGTAACCCGCCAGCACAGCAAGATCAATGCGCTCACCCAGGAACTGGAATTCAAGAGCAACCAGTTGAACGATCTCCGCAACCAGATCGATTCCAATGCATCCCAACTGAAACAAACATCCGAAAATATCACGGAGAACGAAGATACCCTGGCCAATGCGGAGAACGGGCTGGTGGATATGCTGCGCCGGAAAGAGGAAGAAGAGAAAAAGCTCAATGAAGCCGATCAGGCCTACTATAATCTGCGCAATGCCCTGAATGAAAAGGAAAGCGAGCTACGCCATAAAGTGAAGGAAAGAGAGCAGATAGAACACCTGCTCAGTGAGATCAAGGACAGGCTCAATGAATTGAAGCTGCAACTGGCCGGTATGAAGGAGCGCCTCAACGTGGAGTTCAGGATCAATCTCGATGAGATCATCGATCAGCCCCGCACCGGCGATACCCCTGTGGAAGAATTGCAGGAAAAATGCGACAGGATGAAGAAGCGCCTGGAAAATCTCGGTGAAGTGAACCCTACCGCCATCGAAGCCTTCCAGGAAATGAAGAAGAGGTATGAGTTCATCCTGGAACAGAAGAACGACCTGGTCAGCGCCAAGGACAGCCTGATGCAAACCATCCAGGAGGTAGAAGCTACTGCCAACCAGCAATTCCTCGATACCTTCAACCGGGTAAGGGATAATTTCCAGAAAGTGTTCAAAGCTCTTTTCACGGAAGATGATACGGCCGATATGATCCTGGAAAACCCGGAAAACCTCGCCGAGACAGGCATCGATATCATTGCCAAACCGAAAGGCAAACGACCTTCTTCGATCACGCAGTTGAGCGGTGGAGAAAAAACTTTAACGGCCACTGCTTTGTTGTTCGCTATCTACCTGATCAAGCCGGCCCCATTCTGTATCCTCGATGAGGTGGATGCCCCGCTCGATGATGCCAATGTGGGCAAGTTCACCAATATGATCCGCAAGTTCAGCGAAGAAAGCCAGTTCATCATCGTTACCCACAACAAGATGACCATGAGCGCCGTGGACGTGATCTATGGAGTTACCATGCAGGAGCCCGGCGTGAGCAAGCTGGTGCCGGTAGATTTCAGGAACCTTAATTAAGATTTGTTACGATCATAGATTACCAAAGAACAGCAGTGCCCGGAATCACCGGGCACTTTTTTTAATGTTTTCCTTTTCCCTTCCCACCTTCGCCGGTCATGCCGCCGAGATCACGATCGAACAGGTACATGCCGCCCTTGTCTTCCCCGATCAGTTTCAGTTTATCGAGGATCTGGCGCGCCAGGCTTTCTTCTTCGATCTGCTCGGTCACATACCATTGCAGGAAATTATGGGTGGTATAATCCTTTTCCTGGATACAAAGTTCAACCAGCGCATTGATCTCGTTGGATACCTTCACCTCATGTGAATGAACGATCTCGAAAACCTCCTGGATGCTTTTGAAATCTTTCTGCGGTGCGGCAAATGCCGGTACGATGCCATGACCGCCGCGGTCATTGATATAATGGAAGAGCTTCAGCATGTGCATACGCTCTTCATCGGAATGATGATACAGGAACTGTGCTACCCCGTTATACCCCTTTACTTCGGCCCAGGAGCCCATGGCGAGATAGTACATCGAGGAGTAACCTTCGAGGTCGATTTGCCGGTTGAGTGCTGCTTCAATTTTGCTGGAGATCATATTTATAAGGTTTTGCAGTCAATTTACGAATTTTACCAGCGGCCCTGTATCAAAATCAGCAAAAACTGTTCATTCTATTTTTATGCGTACGATCCTTTTATTACTTCTGTCGAATGTCTTTATGACTATTGCCTGGTACGGTCATCTCAAACAACAACAATTGCCTTTGTGGAAAGCAGTCCTTATTAGTTGGGGCATTGCTTTTTTCGAGTATTGCCTCATGGTGCCTGCCAACCGCTGGGGCTTCAGCAATGGCTTCAACGGTTTTCAGTTGAAAATGACACAGGAGGTGATCACGTTGGTGGTGTTTACCGGTTTTGCCATTCTTTACCTGCGTGAACCTTTTCACTGGCGTTACCTGGTGAGCTTTGCGTTCCTGCTTGGCGCGGTCTATTTCATGTTTAAGAAATGAGCCACCTTGCCATTGCTCCCGGCCAGGAAGACCGACTTCCCTTTTTTCGCTTTTGCGCAGGTGTGAAATCCTTCTTTCGAGACCAGGTTCCAGTTCATGCCTCCATCGTTCGACCAATCAACCCCCGTTGTGCCACAAGTGATCAGCGTTTTTTTATTGATATAGGCTACACAGCTCCGGTAGCCATGCGGAGGCGTTTCGGGTTTGTTGAAATCCCCGGTCTTATGGATATTGAATAGCACACAATTGGCTGTGCTGCTGGAATCGGCGCTGAAGTCGCCGCCTGTCACCACATAATTTTTGTTGAACCTGGCGATCGAATTGGCGCCGGTAGTTTCTTTGCCTTGCACCAAAGGCATTTCTGTGGCGCCGGTGGGAGTGATGAGGCGCGACTGGGTCCCACCCGATACGGCCAGGAAGCTGCCGTCCTCATTATACAATATATTGGTTCCGCTGGCCGCGAAAAAGGCTTCTCCCGGCTTAACGGTCACGGGTTTGCCGGGATAGCGTTCCCAACTGTCTCCTCCGTTGGAAGTAGTGGCGATGAACACAGTGTCCTTGATGGGGTCTCCGATCACGATCCCATGTGTATCGTCATAAAAATCCAATGCATCGAGGAACATCCCTTTGGTATGATCTGTAAAAACGGCTTTCCAGTTGAGGCCGCCATCGGTGGTCTTGAGGATCTGTGCCGGTTCTGCAATGGCGATGATCACGGCAGTCTGTGCGTCGAAAGCCTCGATGTCGCGGAACTCCCTTTTCTCGAACCCTTTTACGGTGGTCCATTGCCAGGTCTTGCCGCCGTCGGTGGAACGGCCAACCATGCCATTGCTGCCGCTGACCCAGATCACCTCGTCGGAAACGACGCTGAGCCCGCGGAGACTGGTCCTGGTTCCGCTGGTAAGCATTTCGATCGTTTGCGCATGAAGCCGGGGAGCAATGAATAATATCAGGAGAAGGAAGAATCCGGTGCCTCGCATGTTGAAGAATTTAGCTCCAATTTAGTGAATTGTAGGCAGTCCGGGTATGAAGTTGTTTCCCGCAATAGGCCCTTGGGTTGCCACAAAGGCACAAAGACTCAAAGGAAATGAAGTTGTATTTCCCGGCAGCTTACCCACCAACAGATCAGCCTGCCTTTGTGCCTTCATAAAAAGATCAATATAGAATCCCGAATTCTAATCAAGGCACGAAGCTACCTGCCGTAGTGCTGAGTAAATACATTACCTATCTTTCCTTCGTGCCTTTGTGGTAACTATGTCTTTGTGGTAACTATCTCAAACGATTTCCTCATCATACCCATAAAAACCAAAAAGCCTTTCCTGAGTAATCATGAAAGGCTTTCCGTGTTTCAGTCGATCTGCAAAATTACTTTTTCCAAAGGTTTGGATTCATTCGGTCAGGGGACTTTTACAAGCCCGGGTTTTCAGGATATCGACTGAGCATCCATAAGAAAGTTGGATAGAATCTTTACATCGATATTGGACTGTAACGGGGTTTTTCCGGACACATAAGTTGAAGAGCCTATCGGATCAACAAGTTAATGGACGAATCGATATTGGTTTCAATAAGCTTCTCAGCGATATTGGCAGAAAGGAGTGATGGATTTGTGGAGGTTCTGGTCAGCAGGATATTGAACTATGTTGATACAAAAGTAGTCCCTATCGATTTATTGACATAGAGCAAATCTGCTCTTTTTTTCGCATTCAGTTATTACGTTTGATTTAGTAGAAAAAACAATATGTTTTTCGTAAAATCCGCAAATATATATCGTATTTATCCGCAAATATTATTGAAAATCAGCTAATTATAAAAGGCCATAATGAACTATGGCCTTGATAATTATCAAATTGGATAATCAGAATCCTTTCTTGCCCGATTTGAGTGGGGGGAGGTGATAATTGTCAAATATGCTTTTTTCCGCAACGAGCTTTTCGATATCTGCGGCTTTCCGGGGGGCATTGCCCGATAGCAATTCATAGTCTTTCTCACGGATGAGCACATCGTCTTCGATACGGACGGCGATCCCCCACCATTTTTTGTCGCAGGGGCTGTTCTCCGGAATATAGATCCCCGGCTCTATCGTGATCACCATATTCTTTTTCAGGTCTCCGTACATGCTCCTGTCGTGCACATCTAACCCGATATGATGTCCGAGGCCATGCGGATAATACTTACGCACATCTTCCTTTTTGGAAATGATCCCCAGTTTGAGCAAGCCATCGGCGATCAGTCCTCTCGATACCCTGTCCAGGTCGGCCCATTTGGCCCCTTCTTTACACAGGCGGAAGGCAGCTTCCTGCGCTTCGTATACCAGCTCATAGATCAACTTTTGTTCGGCCGTGAATTTACCGTTGGCAGGAACGGTGCGTGTAACATCGGCCGTATACCCATGGTATTCGGCCCCCACATCCATCAGCACCATACGGTTGGCAACATGTAATTTATCATTCTCTATGTAATGAAGTACACAGCCGTTGTTACCGGCGCCTACGATGGAAGGATAACCCCAATGCTCGGCCCCATATTTTTTGTGAACGAATTCATGCAGTCCCTGGATCTCCCGTTCCGACATATCGGGGCGGATGGCTTTCATGACCTCCACCTGTCCGTTGCAGGAGATCTCCACGGCTTTGCGCAGCAGGTCCAATTCTTCTTCTGTTTTGACCTCGCGCAAGCGGGCTGTCAGCGTGCGGTACAATGAAAGATTATAGCTCTTGTCCTTGATGGTGCTATCGTTGATGCCTGCTTTTTGTTTGAATTGCTGAATGAGATTGAAGAGATCGGCCGATCCTGCAGACGGGTCGGGGGGCCCTTCGGGGAAACGATCGAAAATGATCTGGCTGAACCGGGAGAGATCGATCGGGAAATTCTTGAAATCTCCTCCATTGAAGGCCTGTGCTATTTTCAGTTTTTCCTTTACGCCTTCCACACCCAGTCGCTTGCCTGTCCACTGTTCTGCGGCAGCGTTCCGTTGCTGCACAAAGAACAATTCTTTGTAGGTGCTTCCATCGGCAGCGGTCTGCGGTTCCTTGAAGATCAGCAGCAGGGAATGTGGTTCTTTGTAACCGGTAAAATAATAGAGATCGGGATTTGGATGATATTCATAATCCACATCGTTCGAGAAGTTGCGTACAGGATACGCGAGTACCATAGTAACAGAATTGGGGGGCATCATACTCCTTAATGAATCACGACGGGCGGCATGAAAGCCGGCAGGGAGATAATCCTGTGGCAGGTCTTCGGTCTGACTGAAGGCCGCACTGGTAAAGAGTATACAGCAACATATAACGAAGTAGCCTATACGCATACGATAAATTTTTTAATAATTTGTTGGTCGCACGACTAAATATAGTAAAACTTATAATTCGGTAAAAACCACTGCGGTTGGGTGGTCTATGCATACGTTTGATAGGTGATATTGGTCAGTTGAGCGGTTGTGGTGGACATTTTGGCGACAATCTCACTAACTTCAGGACTTATGGTGACTGCGCGTATTTATGATTTTATATTATCGTATTTTATGCAGGCTTGCTGAAGTACAATTACTGAAAAATCAAATGTATACAATATTTAAGGCTTATTCAACGCTTTTGTAACGTAATGTGAGCTTAGTGAAAAATCAACTTTATACAGTGATATCGGTGCTTGCGATCGTGGCTTATTTCATGCCTCTCCTGATCGTGTCCTTCAGAAAGCTTTGGAAAGCTACTCCCTTCCTGTTATTTGCCCTCTATTGGTCTGTCAGCGGTCTGGTGAACCTGATCGATTATATCCCTGTGTTGGGAGAAAAGACCATTGAACGGATCAGTATTGTATATAATATATTCGATATGCCGATGGTGCTCGCCATCTTTTACAAGACCAGCTCTATCCGTACGATCAGGAGGATACTGCGGATCGCACTTCCGGTTTATCTCATTACCTGTGTGATCAATACCATCCTGCTCGGCGTGAACTATGATGCCTTGAAATATATACTGGCCATCGGACTGGTGATGGTATTGAGCGTGATCATCTGGGAAGTCATCAAACATCTGCAGAAAGTACAGCATACCAGTCAGGAGAAAGGACTGTTGCTGGTGTATGGCGCTCTGCTGTTCCAGTATGGCACCTATATCATCATCTACATTTTCGACTATTACCTGACTGCAGTTTCCAACGTGGTCGATAATTTCATTATCTATTATATCTCCACCGTTGTGGCCCTCATCGTGGCGGTGCTTGGTTACCTGATCGTAGGAAACCCCGGAACGCGCAAAAGCCATCGCAACCCTAACAGCCATCATCCCCGCGAAATGGATTCAACTTTGTCGGCCTATTGACAATGATCACCGGCTCATCGCTTCATCTGCGTGTGCTTGTCCTTTGGATGCAAGGCCCTGCAGAATGGCAGTGATAAAAAACGCATTCCTCAGCAGGTTCACGAGGTAATGGATGAGCAGGCTTTGCATCTCCTGGTTATGGATCGTAATAAAAAAGAAAAAATTGCCGGCCAGGTACACGAGGCATCCTGTGATCATCCAGAACTCCGCTTTCTGGTCGATAGGTTCGAAAATATCGGCTGTGATCCATTCCAGGAAGAAGAACATGATATAGCTGATCAGGAGGATCACTTCGATACCGCGGATACTGCCGAAATTGGAAACGCCATATTGCAGGAGCGTGAAGACCGATATGCTAATAAAGAACAATGAACCTCCCAGTACCCATCTCTTATTGCGTCTTTTCTGCAGCAGCAGATAGAGCAATGCGGCGAAGAGCAGGTATTCCAGGTTGGCAAAAATGAAGGAGAGGGTATAGTAGATCCCGGCACTGTCGAAGAACTCATGAAGCCTGTCGTTGGTGAAGGAGAAGATGGCATAAACGAAGATCAGTCCTGATTCTCTGCCGAGCCTTTGAGGGCGGTAGAAAAAGAATAGGATAGGTATAGCTAACGAGGAATAAGAGGATATCGATCCCACTATTTGGGTTAGTGCCATACGGTAGCCAGGGTTAGGGTATTTGGGTAGTAAAATACTACTTATTTCTTAGAGATCAATGATGGCGAAGGCTTTTTCACTAAGATAGGGGCCACCCGGGTACCTGGCGGTATAATCGAGATTGATCCAATATTGACCGTTCTGTTCGTGGTAATAGATATTGTCGATGGCCTGGTCGCTGAACAGGTGGATGATGGCTTGCTGCATGCGTTCGAAGGATTTCTCATCCCCGCAGTAAAGCTCAGGATAGAGATGGCCTTCCGTGAGCACCATCCGGCAATGGCCGCCGATAGCTTTCAGCGTAGAGACCATCAGGATGGTATGGTCGTCGCAGTCGCCCCCCATCCCATTCTCGATCGTTTCCCTGGCAGTGGCGAAATATTCATCGCGCTGCGAATCGGAAACATACTTGAACTGTGCGTTGATATATTTGAAAAGGGATAACTGCCGTACAATAGGACCATATTTGGTATGGTACTCATCAAAATAATCGAGGGAATGCCTCACGGCGAAATTGCGTACGACCGAATCCTGTGAATCCACTTTCGATTGCAGGCTCTTCACCGTTTTGGTGAGGGGCCCCTCGAAGAAGGAAGGGTTCAGTACGAGGTCGATCTCTTTCTGGCTTTTTCTTCCCCAGTTCTTTTCCACCATGGTCTTATAATCGGTGAGGATACGGCCGAAGCCATAGCCATTGGTGAGTTGGTTATAGAGCAGTACCAGCACCAGCAAGGCCACAGCGGGGATCAGCAGAAAACGGAATAAGCGAAGGATCAGCCAGGTGAATACGGCGGCGAGCGCAATGGAAATGGTGAGATCGAGGTTCCAACTGCCGATCATTATCGGCGGGATATAACGGTTGATCAACGGGGCGAGCGGCAGTACCGTCAATATGCTGATGATCACCAACAATACCTTACGGGTGGATCCGTACTTGTCCTCACTATAGTTCATGGTAGGTAGCACCTTGATAAAAGAAACGTAAAATCGGACTAATTTATATAAGAGGCAAGTAATAAAAAACTTACATGCCGTTAAACTGGTAATTCAAAGGATAAAGTTGTAACTTCTCCGGATCATTCAATCATCAAACCTGAATTTATGCATTTTTTATGGTTTATCCTTATCGGTGCGGTAGCCGGTTGGCTGGCCGGACAGATCACAAAAGGCGGAGGTTTCGGATTGTTGGGGAATATTGTGGTCGGTATATTAGGTGCAGTGATCGGTGGATGGCTTGCGCGTCAATTGAACATCAGCGTTGGGGGTGGGCTGTTAGGCAGTTTGTTGCTGGCCACCTGCGGCGCTGTCGTGCTGCTGTTCCTGATCAGTTTATTCAGGAAGGCATGATGTGAACATCATCCCGGTTGCAGTGGGGTTACTTTCAGCCAGGGATACCGGCTGAAAGTAGCCTGCAACAGTCTTTGCTAATCATCGTCCTCTTCATAGTAGGCATCCTGGTTATCGTTATAAACAGATTGCCATTCCCTCACTTTATCATCACTCAGTAGTTCCAGTATGTCGAAAATGGGGTCATTTTTCTTCTTCCATTCCATGACCGGGTTATCAGCATACCTTGTTACATACAGGCAGTGATCAGTCTCTACCGTGACCTTGATAAGTGTTACCGGGCTTTCTTCTTTTTCCTGAACCAGGTAATGACAGCCTGACTCCAATAATGCATACGAATACATACGGATCTCCTCCACTCTTTTTTAAATGTTTAAAAAGAAGAATCAACAGGTTGTAAGCAAACGAATTTAATAGTCAGTTGGGTTCCCGATTTACGGGGTAGAATTTAATGAGCTGCGCAGTGGATAGGCAGAATTGGCTTAATGCGAATTTTCAAAGGGTAACGTTCAGGCCAAAATTAGGATAATAATGGAAACGGATGGCAGGGAGTGGAGGAGAGGGATAAATTTTATAAATTATAAAGTGTAAGTTATTGCTTAATATGTGTTTAATAGAAAAAACCATTCAAATTGAAAGTTTGACAAGGTCACCGGCCATTGGAGGCCAGCTTGTCAACCTTTCAACATATTAACTTTTCAACCTCCCCCAACTTCCCCGATATTTGCATCTTTTTCAAAACGACACACTATGCGAATCGCCATCAATGGAATGGGAAGGATCGGTCGCCTGTTGTTCAGGAGGTTAGTCGATCATCCCGGGATCGAATTGGTTGCAGTCAATGATATCATGGACCCTGCCAACCTGGTTTACCTGCTGCGTTATGATTCAGTCTATGGTACTTTTCCCGAGCCGGTAAGCCTGCAGGGTGATCAGCTTCTCGTGAATGACCGCTCTATTACAGTATTCCAGCAATCCCATCCTTCATCCCTTCCCTGGAAAGCATTGCAGGTGGATGTAGTATTGGAATGTTCGGGTCTTTTCACCACCAAAGCCGGAGCATCTGCCCATCTCGACGCAGGCGCAAAAAAAGTATTGCTCTCTACTACCGGATCTGCCGACATTCCCCTGCTGATCTATGGGTTCAACCAACATGCACTGACGCCTGGAACGGATATCATCTCGCCCGGCGGCTGCATGACCAATTGCTCCACGCATATCCTTTATATATTGAATGCGATCGGGATCGAATCGGTACAGCTCAACATCCTGCATTCCTATACCTCCAGGCAGGAACTGGTGGATGCTCCTCACAAACAATTCCGTCGCGGCAGGGCCGCCTCCGAATCCATCATACCGGTTGAAATAGACCTTCACCAGTCGCTCGAAAAATTATTTCCCGTTTTACAGCATAGGATCGCAGCGGTCTCCACCCGCGTGCCGGTGGCCAATGGAGCGCTGGCCGATTTCACAATCCAGTTGAAACAGCCTGCGTCCAGGGAGACCATCAACCAGCTTTTCCGGAAAGCGGCTGCCGATGAATACAAAGGCATCATTGAGTATACCGAAGACCCGTTGGTATCGCTCGATATCAAAGGCAATACACATTCCTGCGTGATCGACGGAACGTTGACCTCTTCCGTGGGCAATCACTGCAAACTGATCACCTGGTTCGATAACGAATATGGATACACGAGCCGGATGATCGACTGGCTTCATAATCTTAAATCCCTGGTATAAACGTTCAAAGCGTCTCGAGGTCGGCGAAAGAGATCGGCTTGATGAGCATCCGGTAATTGACCCCTGACATTTCGGGAAAAGAAGGCGGGAGCCCGCTCATCAGGTAAAGAAGAAGACCGGGATTGGTTTTCAGGAATAATTCTACCTGCAACCAACCGAGCCCGTCCGGCAAATTATTATCGAGAAAAAGTATGTCGGGCATGATCGCCTGCATAGCCATCACTCCTTCATGCAAGGTATGCGTGAAATGTACCTCGTAGTCCTTCCTGGAGAAATAAGTTTTCAGTAAGGAGCACAGATCGGGCTCATCATCTATGATCAATATTTTTTTTCTGGCAGTCAACTCAATGATTTTGATACTGTGACCTGGATTTATCTGTTTAATGTGGAGCGTTCTACCCAAATATCTCCGCTGCCTGCAGGCACTGGTTTTAATACTTAAATTTCATTCCAGCTTTTTCATCTCTTTTGCGGCGATACTGATAACGGAGAAACCAGGTGGCTTGCTAAACAGGGTGAACTGGTTGGGGAAGAAAAGGACTAAACGGGAATAGAGGCAGTCTCAAACCAATAGCTCCTGATCTCGTAGATCACTTTCACCAGGGAATCGAAACTTACCGGTTTCACCACATAGGTGTTCGCCCCGAGCTCATAACAACGTCTGATCTCATGCTCATTCTTGGTGGTGGTAAAAACGATCACTGGTATTTTTTTCAGTTCGGGATGCTGTTTGATCTCTTTCAAAACTTCTCTCCCGTCTTTTTTAGGCATATTGAGATCGAGTAAAATAAATCCCGGATATTGAATGTCCAGGTTCTTCTTATGCATGATCCCGGTAAGGTATTCCAGTAATTCGATCCCGTTCTCTACAAAATGCAAGGTATCCGTGAAGCCGTTCTCCTCAAAGGCAGTTTGCAACAAGAAACGATCATCCGCATCATCTTCCGCGATCAGGATAAAGAGTTTTTGCATAGAGGACTGTACGTTTATATACAAATGTAACCCCCTGTAGTTGAATCGCAAAGATCAATCTGACGGAGCGCAGATCAGACCGGGGGGATCGGGAAATACAGGTAAAAGGTGGCGCCTTTGCCGATGATGCCGGTGGCATTGACATTGCCGCCATGATTGATCATGATGCGCTGTACCATGGCAAGCCCAATGCCTTTACTCTGGTAAAAAAGCTGGTGCGTATCGAGCTTCTGGAAAAGCTCGAAAATTTTTTCTGCGAACTCATTGCTGAAGCCCATGCCATTATCGGCTACGCTGACTTTATGATAGATCGTGCCTCCGAAAAGGGAAGTGACCGTATCACTGATCTTTTTCCCACTGATCTCTTCCCTGGTAATGGTGATGACAGGTGGTTCATCCTTACGGGAGAATTTGAGGGAATTATCGATCAGTTGTTCAAATAAGGTGGCCAACTGGTGAGGGATACCCCTGATCACCGGTAAGCTGTTGGTGATGATCAGCTTTCCTTCCTGCAGGGCAAGCCGCTCATCCATCTTCTCCGCCACTTTCAGCAGCACATAGTTGAGGTCTACATCGGTAGGGTATTCCTGGGCAGTGATCAGGCTCGAGTATTTGGCCATATCATCGGTGAGTCCCTGCATGTGGGCTGCGGTATTTTCAATTTTATGCAACAGGCCGCGTGTTTCTTCCGGTATGCTTTCCTTATGTTTATTGGCGAGCCTGTCCGCAAAGGTCCTGATCTTGCGCAGAGGTTCCTGCAGGTGATGCGAAGCAGTATGCGTGAGCTGCTCCAACTCTGCATTGGCCCTGTTCAACACACCTACCTGTTGCTGTAACTGTTGCTGAAAGCCCAGTCTTTTCCGCAATTCCCTGTTGATGATGAAAAATGATACTACGAATGTAATGGCAGAAAAAACAAAGATCACGTACAGGAAGTTGGGCGTGTTGCGCTGATACAGTTCTTTTTGTTCATTGCGGGCAAGGAGCATCCGCCTTGCCTCTCCCTCTATCCGTTGCAGCATGAGATCATATTCATTCATCAGTACCTTTGCCCGCAGGAGCCGGAGGTCGAGATGAGCTTCTTCTCCCAATGCCGCCTTATTGATATTGCTACTGATCATTTGCAATCGTTCCGACATGATCCTTTTGAGATTATTGAAATGGACCTGCTGACGGGCATTATCGATGCTGAGGGTACGGAGGGAATCGATCAGTGGGTTGATCTTATGCTGGTTGAGCAGGTAAGGCTCCAACAGGGTGCTGTCCCTCGAAAGAATAAACCCTCTTTCTGCGCTGATCGCATCTTTCAGGTAAGAATCCACCTTATTGAGCAGATACAAGGTCTCATACGTATGTTCCACTTCATTGGAAAAACGATTGGTGCTCATCAGTCGCTTATAGAACAGGAATGATAAGACCGTGAGTATGATGAATGAAAGTATGAAGGCAGTATATATATATTGAAATCTGAACTTCATGGAATAACTTACCCTTATTGTGGAATATATTCTACAATCGCAATTAATACGCCAGAATCGGAGCTGATTGATATTAAGGGAGCAAACCTGCTGTGAAACAGTAAGCTAAAGCTTTTTAAAATATTTCGCATAAAAATTATTTTTTGGATTGGTGCTTGTTGTAGGAATCAGGTACAAACCATCATTTGCCATGATCCACCAACATATTACTCAGAAACAACAGGTAAGGATCTTGCCGCAACAGATCCAGCTACTGAACCTGTTTCATTTGAATACGCTGGAGTTGGAACACCGCATCCAGCAGGAACTGGAAGAGAACCCATTGTTGGAGGAGCAGCAACCGGAGGAAGAGCAGGTGAACGCGAAGCAGGAAACCATCCAGGAATTTGCCGACTGGGATGAATTCGGGTACGATGATATTCCCGATTATAAAACAGAGTACGCCAATTATTTTGCTGCTGAGGAGGTCCCCGACAGGCCCCTGGTGCAAACCACTGATTTCCGGCAGTCCCTGAAAGAACAATGCCGCCTATTGTTGCTGGAAGAACAGGAGTACAACCGGGTTTGTTACATGATCGATTCTTTATCAGAGAATGGTATGTTCGACCAGGACCTTTCCTCACTTGCTGAAGATATGTCGTTCAAATATGGAATATGGGTGGAAGCCGCTGAACTGGAAGCCCTGCTGCCCGTGATCCAGGGCCTCGACCCTGCGGGGACCGGCGCACGGGATATCCGGGAATGCTTATTGTTGCAGTTGAACAGGAGGAACATTGCACAGCCCGATGTGGCGGCAGCCATCATGCTGGTGAAAGACCATTTCACAGACCTGAAGAACAGGCAACTGGAAAAGATCCGTGACGGCCTTTCACTCGATGAGGATGAACTGCGCATTGTACTGGAACTGGTGGCATCATTGCCCCTTCAGCCGTTACCGGCACAGTCGGAAGAACCGGTAGCCCGGAATTATATCATCCCCGACTTCATCATCACTGTAGAAGGGGACCGCGTAGAGGTTAACCTGGCCCGCCAACGGTCTGCTTCCCTGCATATCAACCACGCCTGGATGGATTCCGTAAGGAGCCAGTGTTGCAGGGACGATAAAGCCGCCGGACAATACCTGAAAAGCAAGCTTCAGGCCGCTGAATGGTTTATTTCGGCTATACACCAACGTGAGAGCACGATGCTCCGGACCATGCGGACCATCGTGAAATGGCAATACGATTATTTCAGGGAGGGCGACCCCTTGCTGCTTAAACCTATGATCCTGAAAAATATCGCACAGGAAGTAGGTGTTGATATTTCGACCGTATCGAGGATCACCAGCAATAAATACGCGGCCACGCCATTCGGCAATATATTGCTGAAAGACCTGTTTTCGGAAGGCATGGCCAATCAGCAGGGAGAAGTGATCAGTAACAAGATCATTCAGCATGAACTGGAAGAAGCGATTGCCACGGAAGATAAAAAAACACCGTTCACCGATCACCAGTTGGTGGTGATCCTGGCCATGAAAGGCTATAAGATAGCGCGCCGTACGGTGGCGAAATACCGGGAACTCCTGCGGATACCTACCGCACAAATGCGGGCATTGTGGAGATAACGATTTAAATTTATACAACCATTCTACTCATTAAACACCTGCGATATGCCAAAAGTTTTGATCATTGACGACGATCGTGATATTTGCTTTCTGTTGAACAAGTTCCTGGTCAAACATGGTTATGAAACACAGGAAGCATATACCCCCAAAAAGGCGCTGGAGATACTGGATGAAGTGAGCGATTTCGACCTGGTATTATGCGATTACCGTCTCGAAGGGATGGATGGTAAGACCATGCTCCTGAAGATCAAGGAAAAATATCCTTCACTGCCTGTTATCATCATCACCGGTTACAATGACCTGAAGACGGCCGTTGACGTGATGAAGCTGGGCGCCTACGATTATGTTACGAAACCTTTGTTCCCGGAAGAGATACTGAACACCATCCAGTCGGCCCTGAGCCAGCAACCCGGCCATGCCACTATGCAGGCCCGGAACGGAACAGTGGAGGCACTGGAAAAACCGATAGAGAAAAAGAGACCTTCCAGTGATAACGGGGAATATATTTTCGGCAGCAGCACGGTATTCCAGCAGCTTATGGACCAGATCGTGCTGGTAGCGCCCACTGATTACAGCGTGATCATTTACGGAGAAAGCGGCAGTGGCAAGGAAGCGATCGCACAGGAGATCCATAAACGCAGCAAGCGAAGCAGTTTTCCGTTCATTGCCATCGACTGTGGTGCGCTGAGCAAGGAACTGGCCGGCAGTGAATTGTTCGGCCATGAAAAAGGAGCATTCACCGGCGCTGTCAGTCAGAAGGCCGGCAGTTTCGAACTGGCCAATGGCGGTACTATCTTTCTCGATGAGATCGCCAATCTTTCCTATGAGATACAGGTGTCATTATTAAGAGTGATCCAGGAGCGGAAAATGCGAAGAGTAGGAGGCACCCGTGATATTGCATTGGATGTGCGGATCATCATTGCCAGCAATGAAAAATTATGGGATTCGGCGCAAAAGGGAAAGTTCAGGGAAGACCTGTTCCACCGGTTCAATGAATTCACCATCGATCTCCCTCCATTGCGGCAGCGCAAGGAAGACATCATGACCTTCGCCCGTCATTTCCTCCTGAAAGCCAATGATAGTCTCAATAAAAAGATCAAAGGGTTCACCCCCGAAGTAGAAGATATTTTCAGGAATTATGTATGGCATGGCAACCTGCGCGAATTGAAGAATGTTGTGAAAAGAGCAGCCCTGCTTACGGATGGCGACTGGATCGAAGTGCGCAGCCTGCCATTCGAGATCAGTAACTACAGGAAACTGTTGTTCGAGCAGAGCGGAGAGCAACCGGTTGAAACTACTTCTCCTGTAGTTCAACGCGAAGTTACCGGCAATCCACTGCGAAAGCCACTTTCAGAGAACAGCCTGAAAGAGGCGTCCATCGACCTGGAATATGAAATGATCCTGAAAGCGCTCAAGGAAACCAACTTCAACAAAAGCAAAGCCGCCAAACTGCTGAATATCGACAGGAAGACATTATATAACAAGATCAAACTTTACCAGGAATTGAATAACCGATAAGCATATATGGCAAATGATAATTCCAATAAGGACCCCTTCTCGATCCCACTGCCCGATGAAAGCGAGCATGCAAAGGACAAAAGTACGAGTAGTGTGGACGACAGCCTGCAAGTGCACGATCTCCTCGATGATGCGGAGGAAATGTTGCAATTCGGCACCTGGCAATGGGATGCCCTTACCAATATGGTTACCTGGTCCGATGGCCTTTACAGGATCATGGGATATGAAAGAGAGCATATCGGACACCTGGTATCCGATGAATTTTATTTATCGCATCTCGATCCATTCGATGCAGATGAGCTAAGACAAATCCGCAGCAATGCCATTGCCACCAGGTCGCCATACGAATATACCTGCCGGGTAAGAACACATGACGGCCGTGAACTGGTGATCACTATCAAAATGAAATTCCTGTTCGACAATAACGGCAGGATCATCAGAGGCGTAGGTATGTGCCGGGATGTAACGGAGAAAACACAAATGCTCCGCGACCTGATGCACTACAAAAAAATGGTGGTACAGAAAGAAGAGTTCCTGAACCTGGGCACCTGGGAGCTCGACCTGGAGACCAACAAAATGACCTGGTCCGATGGGATGTTCCGGCTGATGGGCTATGCTCCACAGGAGAATGATCATGAAATAGACCTTTCCGAATTTTATCGTCTGCATCTCTCGGATGAAGAGGTCAGGAGAACCAATGAAGCCATCCATGAGGTTATGGAGAAGGGGGAGACATATATCCTCCAGTCGGCCATTACCAGGAAAGATGGCACAGTGAAAGCGATCGAAACTTTTGCGAAGGTGCAGAAGAATATGCAGGACAAACCATTCAAGATCCTGGGCATTACACGCGATGTAACAAAGCTCAAAGAATATGAACAGGAACTGGAGATCAAACTGGAGGCATTGAACCGCTCGAACCATGAGTTGGAAGAATTTGCCTATGTGGCCTCCCACGACCTCCAGGAGCCGCTCCGCAAGCTCACCACCTTCGGGGAACGTCTTCGCAACCGCTGTGGCGACCAGCTTTCGGAAGAAGGTGTGGTGTACCTGAACAGGATGATGGCTTCGGCCGAAAGCATGCGTGAACTGATCGACAATTTACTGGAAGTTTCCCGCGTAACACGTATCCAGCATCCATTCGTAAAAGCAGACCTCAGGGAGATCGTACGGGAAGTGCTGGAAGAACTTGACCTGTCGATCGAAGATGCCCATGCGTCTGTATCTTTGCATCAACTGCCCGCTGTTGAAGTGATCCCGATGCAGATCAAACAGCTATTCAATAACCTTGTTACCAATGCGCTGAAATTCCGCAAACCCGAAGTGTCATTGCAGGTGAGCATACGTAGTGAAAAGCTGACGAAACCAGAAAAGGACAAACTCAAATTACGAACAGGAAAAACTTATCATAAGATCACTGTAACGGATAACGGCATCGGTTTCGAGGAATTGTATGCAGAGAAGATCTTCCAGTTGTTCCAGCGTTTGCATGGCAAGGCAGAATATCCCGGGTCCGGGATCGGGCTGGCCATCTGCCGAAAAATTGCGGACAATCACCAGGGATTGATCATGGCCGCCAGTGAACCAGGTATGGGAGCCACTTTCACGATCGTGTTGCCTGAGAAGCATTCTCCCTGAAAAATAAACCAGATGCATGTTGATCACCGAAGAAAGAATACGCATACTGATCATCGATGACGATGAAGATGATTTTTTTATCACCAGCACGCTGATCAAAGATATCGGAGGTGAGTTCCTTGTGGATTGGTGTCATAGATATTCAGAGGCACTCGATCATATCTGCAATAAGGATTACGACCTCTATTTCATCGATTACTTTCTTGGTGCCAAAACCGGTCTCGATCTCCTGAAAGAAGCCCTGATGAAAGACTGTGAGGAGCCACTCATCCTGCTGACAGGAAAGGGGAACCGGTCGCTCGACCTGGAAGCTATGATGGCTGGGGCTGCCGATTACCTGGTAAAAAGCGAATTGACCGCAGAGAAACTGGAGCGCTGTATTCGCTATACCTTGGAAAAGGCCCGGTCTCTCAAAGCATTGCGGGATAATGAGCAGAAATACCGGAGTATTTTCGAATACTCCAAGGATGCGATCTTCCTGGCAGGAACGGACCTGCAATTCCTCACCCCGAATATGGCCACAGAGCAATTACTGGAATATACTGCCCCGGAACTGACCCGGCTCACCTTGTATGATCTCATGGCCGACCCTCCTATGGCGGAACAACTGAAACAACAAATGGAATCTACCGGCGAAGTGAATGATAGGGAGATCGACCTCCTGAGCAAGAGCGGTGAAGAGAAGCATTGTATCTTTTCAGCGACTACTATTGAAAGGCCCGACGGTTCAAAGTATACCCAGGGCATACTCCACGATATTACCAGTCTTCGCAGGGCAGAGCGTTCTGTCCTGATCGCGGAAAAGCTGGCCGCTACAGGCCGCCTGGCGCGCACGCTTGCCCATGAGATCCGTAACCCGCTCACGAATATCCATCTCTCCCTCGATCACCTGCGCGGTGAACCCCTCAACAATTCCCAACTGGAGTATTACGATATTGTGCTACGCAATACCAAACGCATCGGCTCCATCATTTCAGAATTGCTCGATACAGCCCGCCCTTCTGAGATCATACTACGAACTGCTTCCCTGCAGGATATTCTTGACGAAAGCATCACAGCGGCCATGGACCGGATCGTGCTGAAGAAGATAAAATTACAGATCCGCTATCCGGATGAGATCATTTTCATTCAGGCCGATAAAGAGAAACTCAAGATCGCTTTCCTGAATATCATTATCAATGCTATCGAGGCCATGGAAGAAGAAAAAGGAGAGTTGATGATCACCATCCAGCCGCACCAGCGCCAGTATGAGGTCAGGATAGCCGATAATGGGAGCGGCATTTCCGAAGAAAATCTCAAACGTCTTTTTGAACCGTATTTTACCTCCAAGCGGAATGGGCTCGGCCTTGGCCTGGCCACTACCCTCAATATCCTACAGGCCCATCATGCAGAGGTGGATGTTCATTCCGAACCGGGCATTGGTACTACTTTTGTGCTGACTTTTGACAAATAGTTTGCAGTAGACGTTAATGAAATTGTTATGGCAACAAAATCAGCCAGCCGGGATGAAAAGTGGAAATTTTTCGCCAGAAACCTTTTGAAATGTAGAACATCTTATCTTAACGAAAAAAGGCTGGTAGAAACCAGCCCTCGTAAGTCCAATGTGCCTTATGAAAATTCTATTCTATTTTTTTAGGATCGAAATTTGAATTTAAAAATGAACGATACGTTCAGACCGTATAAAAACAATACCAGGCTGGAAGATATCGGCAATGGGTTCGATGCGGACCAATCGTAGCGGGATTTACCCGATAAGGTCTGTCTGGCGGGATTATAGATGGCAAAAAAAGTCAGACCACAGATGATCTGACTTTACCTCTAAACCTAAACCCTAAAACCCCTATGAATGCAGAAATTGAATTATCTGTAAAGCCTTAACCCTGGGTCCTTCATCGCTTTCATATCCTGCTTCATAGTTGATATTATTTTCTGCAACACGTGAAGCCCTGATCGGCTTCTTGCTCTTCCACCAGTGTATTATGCAATAATATTGCCACCTCACTCATGATCGTAACAAGAAGCCCCAGTATTATTTTTCGATGAAGAATATAGTCCTTGAACGCATTTGGGTAATGTAGAAATTTATCTACGGCTTTTCCCAATCTGTCCAAAAATACAGGCATACCTTTTGAATTACCCAATCTAAACTAACAGTTATGGTAAGCGAGATCTATCACCTCGAATTTCTGCGCACCCGTATCCATGAAATCAGGAGCGCATTATTTTCCAACACCAGTGAAGAAGTTTTCAAATTACCCACCTGTATCATTTCAGCCTTGAATATCGATAATGAAGGGCATATCTGTTTTTTCATCCGTCGACCGGAACTCTTCATGAATGAACGTGATAAGGGATTTCCCGCACGCCTCGATTTCTATAAGAAAGGGAAGCCGTTCTTCCTGAAGATATCCGGCCAGGCGCAAATATTCAGTGATGCCGCCCAGATGCTGGAATATATGGGATTGCCCGGAAATGTGAAACTCCCATCCCTCACCAAATTGCTGCTGGTGAAAGTGAAAATGTCGGAGGCCCAATATTTTGAATCAAAACAAAGACATCTGGCCTTCAACTGGAAAACCTGGTGGAATCAATTGCGACACTATATCACGCATGGCAAAACACAATCGCCAACTGAGATGGGAACGTCCTATGGTTTACATCCTTCTGTATAGTATCTTTTATCAGAACGGATAACCGATGGCCAGGTTGAAGACCATATTGTCTTTTCGCCACCTGGAGTTCCCAAGGTCGATCTTATCGATCACCCATCTCTGTCCTTCCGGCAGATAAGGCTTTCTCAACGGGAAGGCAAGATCGAGACGAAGGATAAGGATAGATACATCGAAACGTAATCCCACCCCGGTCCCTACGGCCAGCTCATTCAGGAAGTCTTTCGAAAATGCTGCGCCGGGTTTATTAGGATTATTACGGTACAGCCAGATATTGCCTGCATCCACAAAAACGGCCCCATGCACGATGCTGATCAGTTTGGCGCGCAGTTCGGTATTGAGTTCCAGTTTGAGATCGCCCGACTGGTCAGGGACCAGCGTGGTAGTATTCCCGTTATACGTTCCCGGCCCTAATGCGCGGGTGCGGAAGGCACGTATACTGTTATTGCCTCCGATGAAGAATTGTTTGATGAAAGGGATCTCCCTTGAATTACCATAAGGATAACCTACCCCAACAATGATACGGTTGGCCCAGGTCGAGTTGTCGCCGAGCCGGCGGTAGACCCTGAAATCGGCCTCTGTTTTGACATACTGCGCAAAGGCATTGTTTAAGATAAGCGATGGTTTTTCCGGGCTGCCTCCTCCTTTTACCAGGCCGAAGAGATTGCCTGAGAGGTCGATCGTTCCACTGAAATAAATGGCATTGATATTCCTGCCTTCTACCAGTTCATTGTACATATAATTATAGGTGGAACCGAGAATGAATTGCTTTTCGATCACTTTTGCATAGGTAGGGTTCTTATTGGCCGAATCCTGGTATTCAGCGCTTACGGTAAGCGGTCGCACATAATTGATGCTGATAGGGTTCAGGGTATGTTCCTTGTAAAGACTTTCCTTCCAGCTATAACCATAGGAAGCCCGGAATGAATTGAGCGTATACAATTTTTGTTTGTTCAGCAGATCGTAGGCCAGGAGGATATTGGTCTTGGGTACAAAACCACCACGGGTATTGACCTGTACGAAAGGGACCAGGAAACGGGGGAAGGTAAGCTGCGTTTCAATACCGCCCCTGTATACATTGTATCCTTTGAGCGCGCTGCTGTATTGCACTTCCGCACCGCCATAAGCACTGATGGAGAATAATTCACCTGCCTTGAAAGTGTTCCTGTTCCTCCAGGCAAGCGTGAGCTGCGAACCTACCAGGTTATTGGATTTAGTGGTGCCGGTCACTTCCAGTCTGAGTGATTTTTTGGGATAAGGGGTGAGGTAATAGAATGCGTCGAGCTGGGCAAAAGTTGAACCGGCCGGTTCAAACCTGTTCTTCACGAATTTGAATACGCCGAGATTGACCAGCCTGTTGAGGGAAGTATTGTGATCGGTACGGTTGTAAACATCACCCGGGTTGAATTGCAGGGCCTGTTCAAAGAGTTTGGGTTTGTATCGTTTGCCCCTGTCGATCAGGTAATATCCTTTATATGGCAGAGCGCCTTTCTTGCTGGTATCACCGGAAGTGGCATTGAGGCTGTAATTGGTATATACGAATACATCCCTGATCGTGTATATCTGGCGGGCGAGGGAAGGCGTGCCTGGTTTTAATTTAACGTAGAGGTTTACTTTATTGTTGCCGATGGTGCTATCGGCTTCGATGATCAGGTACTCGGGACTGAAATAATAGAACCCGTTCTCTTTTAGATGTGCATCGATCCTGCTCCTTTCATCCTTGATCATCTCCAGGTTGAAAGGATTGCCGGGCTTCAGTAAGGTTTTGGGAGCCGTGGTGCGGATGGCGCTGCCGATCATGGAGCTGTCGACCTCAAAGGCGATGGTATCGATCCTGTATTGCGGGCCAGTTTTCACGGTGTAAATGACAGTGGCCTTTCTTCTCCTTATGATCGTATCTGCTGTGACGGAAGCTTTAAAGAATCCCCGGTTCTCGAGATTATTGGCAAGGATCGTATTGTTCTTATCGAGGTTCACATCACTGAGCACTACAGGTGGTTCCCCAAATTTATATTTCATTTTTCCGAAAAGCGATGTTTCTTTTTTCGGATGACCGGCCAGGTTATAGGCCAGCAACCGGATGCGCATGCCCAGCATTTTTCGGTTGGGTCTTGGTCTGGAGAGCGCAGCAAGATCTTCCTGGAGCACCTGCCTTTGCTTGCGGCTCAGCGAAGGCCCCTGCACTTTCACAGTGGCGCCGGTGTACAGTGATTCGCCAGCCGGCAGGTATTTGATATTGCTGCAGGAGGCCATACTCATCAGCCACGCTATTATGATCAATGCACCGACAATTCTTTTTCCTTTCTCCATGAGCTTAATTTGTGACAGGTGGTTTATCTGCTTTTTCTTTTTCACGCTCCTGCTGCCGCTGCAAACGTATTCGTTCCCTTTCCTTCTTCGACCGGAAGATATCCCTGAAACGGTTATAATCGAGCGTGATCACGATACCGACACCGGTTTCAATGATATATCCTTCCAGCACTCCTTCGAATTGGTTTTTCCGGTAAGCGCGCAGCATGTAGCGTCCGTCTTTGCTGAGCCTGTAATCGAGCGCAATATTTTCTGCCAGGTTATTGGATTGCTGACTGGCATTGGGATTCTCCAATGCAAAATTGCTCCCTACCGTTACTGTGAGGCGATCGTTGAGCAAACGCTTGGAGATCGCTACATTGAGATCGGTACGGTTGCGTCTTTCCCCGGTGGTATAATCATCGCTGGTGGCGAGGTCGAAATTGATATCGACACCTTCAATAAGATTGGCGGCAAGCTGGTTCAACTGTTCGCTGAGCAATTTGCTTACGCTCTGCCGGGCAAAGCTTTCGGCGGTAAGACTACTATTGCCGGAAGCGAATGGGTTGTCGCCAATGAAACGATTGAGCAGGAGCAGGGCGAAGACCTGTTTATTCAGTTCGGAAGGTTCCCGGCGAAGGTCTGTCAACCGATCATTGGAAGCAGTGATGATCCTTTTATCGACATTATAGTTCTTATCGTCCGGCAGGAGTATATCGAAAGTGATGGATGGCTTCAGCAATTCACCTTTCATGATCAGGTGTACTTCAAAGGGAACTTTCTGCCGGTAAGTATTGCGTTCCGTGGCCGATACATCATTCCCCAATGTTTTTTCCACCAGGTCGATGGGAGCTGTTTTGGCAATATAAATGGCCGTAATATCCAGGTTGGCTTTGGTAGGTTCACCCTGCCAGATGATTTTGCTCCCTTTTTGGATATTGAATTTTCTTTTCAGGAAGTTGACGGTAAGATCATAGCTCCCTTCCTGCAACTCATAGGAGCCGGTGAGCGTTACTTTCCCGCTGGGATCGATGCCGCCATTGAGGTTCGCTTCTCCTTTCACTTTGAGGAGGTCGCCATTGCCTTCATCTATGATGAGATTGAACTCTGCATTCTTATCGACGGAAATATTGACGGAGATATCGAAGTCGCGGATAGCCGATGTGTTCAGCGAATCGTATGAGCTGGGGAACAGGGAATCATTGAGGGCGGCATTCCTGTCTACAAATCTTACAATACCTTCCCGGTCAACTACAGCAGGATCTTCCTGGGGAAGGATGATGGTGAGATGGGTCTTGTCATTGATCTTCAGGTTACCGTCTACTACAGGATGCAGATCGGTGCCGGTGATTTGCAGCCGGCTGTTGAAAAAGAGTTTTCCGAAATAAAGGTTGTTATCTTTTTTGACCGTGTTGAGCGCCTGGAAATTATCGGCATTGAATTGAAGATCGAAACGATAGTTGGCATAGTCGACGGTATAGACCGTTCCGTCGAGTGTGGCTTTGTTGTTGACGGAATCGGTGATGGTAAAATTATTGAACAGGATACCGTTGGGGGTTACTTTGATGGACTGTTGATCGATGGATACAAAGCTTCCCATGATGGCAGGAATGAACCTGGCTTTATTGAAATTCAGCTCACCGTTCACGGAAGGTTTGGCCGGACTGCCCGTAATATCGAAATGCCCATTGGCGGCGCCGGAGGCCCTTTTGATATTGCCCATCGAAATTCCTTCGAGCGTACTCAATTGCAATTGTTGAATGGCCAGTTTCAGATCGAGGCGGCTATTGCTATCCGCCTGCATAAGATAATTGCCTTTCACGGTAAGATCGTTCCCGCGCCCGCTGAGGGCGATATCCGCTACATATTTATTTTGTTCAGGATTGCTGACCTGTGCACGCAGATTGCCGAGGGTGTCTTTATGTAAGCTGAGGTTATCGACAGTAAGGTCGCTCACGAACGCGGGAGCTTTGGTGAGATCATGGAGGGTAATATTCCCATTGAGCTCCCCATTGACGAGCAGGGAATCCGGCTGCACGAAGCTGGTGAGCGTGGCCAGTCTGAATTTTGAAAAATCAACGCCCAGTGGCTGTCCTTCTTTGTTGACAATGGTGCCAATGGCCATTTGCTGATCGCCCTGGTTCAAAATAAAATTATTGGCGCCGATCTGATTGGGAGTGATGGTGATCCGGTTGGGTGTATGAACATTCCACGATTGATAGTTCAATAGCAGGGAATCCGGTTTGAGTGAAAAGAGCATGGAATCTTTTTGCTGCTGCGACAGGATGCCTTCCAGGTGGTAGTTGGTCTTGCCTGCTTTATCTCTTGTATTGAGGGCAAAGTCGATCGTGTTATTGGCAATGGAACTGTTGAGCGCAGCGTCATAGATGGCGACCGATTTGCCTACATTGATGCGTTCCACTGATAGCTTTGCCTTGAGTGCTTTGCCCTCTGTTTTGGTCGTCACCTGCAACTGATGTACCTGGTTGCTTCCATAGATAAGACCAGGCACATCGATCAAAGCATTGACATCCCCGTTTCCTGAAAAATGGCCATTGAGCAGAATGGGTTCCAGTTTTTGCAGGTCGGGAAGTAAAGATCTCAGTTGAGGGTTGTCGTGAACTGTGGCGGATATGCGGAAATCATAATTACTGTCTACCACTGTAGAATCCGGCATGATCGAGAAATAGGGGTCGATGGATTTTTGAAAGATATTTCCAGCCTGCGTGAGCCGGTATTTGCCATACAGTTTTGCGGAGACCAGCTCGCTGTTCAGACTGATCGACTGCCCGGTATCGGAATTACTCGCGAGTAGCTGGATGGTATCCAACTGGAATCGCTGATCATCCCTGATCAGTAGTGATTTGGTGATGAACAATTGTCCATCCAGGCTATCCGGGTTAGTGGATGAAAAATCCCCCGCGATATCTCCCCTGTAAATGATCTTGTCTGTTGTAAAATGTAGTGGTTGTGTTTTGATACTGTCGACCACAATATGGAAACGTGCACTGGGCCAGTTTTCTGCCATACTGCCGTCAGCGTCGATGGAAAGATGGATGGGCTCATTCTGAATGCCTGCATTCATCCTGAAAAGTTGTTGGGCGATACTTCCGTTGAGATGAAGGTTTTGGTAAGTATAATTTTTATAGGTGAAGGAGGCGATCGTTCCATCGATAGCGGCATCCATTGTTTTAGGGACCCTGCCTTTTCCTTTGGCGGTCAGTTGAAGGGAAACAGGCCCGAGGTCGGGCTGGTTGAGCAATTTCTGTAGATCGAGCGAACGGGTGTTCAGTGTAAGATCGTATCGGACATTATTGGAATCGGTAAGATCATACGCAGTCCCTTTAATACCGACAGCGCCGATTGAACTTACAAGAGAAAGATCGGTTGTGAGTGATCGTTGGGAACCGGAGACCATGCCACTCAATTTCAGGTTAGCGGGGAGGGTGATATTGGCGGGAATGGCGCCGGCTGGCAGGAGGGCTTTCAAGTCCTTTGCTGTGGTGCTGACCTGGGTGATGGTGAGGTTGGCCTGCAGCTTATTCATATCCGGCAATCCTTTCAATGTTCCTTTCAGATCGAGGCTGGTTTGATGAAGGCCCTGCAGTTTGATCCCATTCATTTGCAGGTTATCGATGGAGCCGCTGACCTTTCCGTTCAAAGACCAGTAAGCATCCGGATTGGCGAACATGGGTTGTGATCGCAGCATTGGCGCGAACGTTAAAATATCTTTATTGATCACCCTTGTATTGCGAAGATCCATATTCAATTTCATGAGACCGATATGATCGGCCAGGGCATCGATGGAGGGGTAGCTGATGATGATATCCCGCTCGATGCGGGTGCCGGGTGTTTCGAGTAGAAGATCTTTCAGGTAAGCCTGTTTGGCCGAATAGAGAAATTCGGTTTGCAACCTGTTCAATCGGAAACCCTTTTCCTGCAAGGCGCCTTTGCTGATGGTCCCTGTCATGGAATCGGGTTGATAGAACAGGTTGGATGCGACCAGTGTCAGGTTGCGGAGATCGAGGTGCATATAATCCATCCCATATTTAGTATGGGGTGCATTGTCGTCATCGAAGCGTACGTGGTTGCCTGAAAGATCGAGCTGTTGAAGTTTCACTGTCCAGTCGTTACCTGTGGTGATGGGTATTTCCTGTTTTACATTTTTTACTTTGGGAATAGAGCGGGCAGCAGGTCTTTTTCCGAGGCGGACGATAGCCGTGGACCTGACCAGGCTGAGGCTGCCGAGATCGATCTGTCTATGGGCAAGATCGATCTGTCTGGCTTCTATGGCCAGTTTGCCGAGATCGAGGGTGGTAAAGAAAGCCGATCCATCATTGCCATATTCGAGATAGCAATTATTCAAAGCGATCTTTTTAAAACGGAGTTGCAGGGGAGATGATACCTGGGGTTCCGCCGGCTCTGCAGCAACGGGAGAAGGCTCAACGAGTGGTTTGTGCTGGTACATATTGGCACGCAGACCATCGATATTCGCAACAGGTATGTCGAAGATGGAGTGGGAAGGATCGAACGTATCGACATTCGTTTCGAAATGGGCGAGGTGAACCTTCATATCATTGCCGGTGATGGCATCATTGTAGCGGAGATGGATATCATCGAGGGTGATATGTTTCAGTTGTATGCTAAGAGCAGAAGTATCGGGAGGAGAGGGTGCTGCTTTTGGCGGCGATGCAAATGCATCGATGATGAACTGGAAGTTGTAAACAGTATCGGGTAATGTACGGTTGATGGTGGCAGTCAGTTGTTTCAGGCTCACATCATTGATCACGATCTCATTCCTGAAGAGCTTCCACATATTCATGTTCACTTTCAGCTCACCGCTGTAGAGCAGGGTATCATGCCGGCGGTCTTCCACGTATAGGCGTTCCAGCACTATTTTCTTCGGGAAGCCGATATAGACCCTGCCGATCTCCACTCTTGTCTGTAATTTCTTCTGAAGATAATCCTGTGCTTTGCCGCGAAGGAAGTTTTGAACGGGCGGGGTTTGAACAAGGATTAAGAGCAGTATGAGAACACCCAGGAGGATGAGGACCGTCTTCAGCACGATCCTGCCTGTTTTTTTCAATATCCTCAGCACTGTATTGGGTGGATTCACGATAAGTTATTGTAATTGTATCCTTTGTTCTTCAAAAAGCAAACCCTTTCCGGGCCGGCCTCCAGCCTTTCCGTATAAGGATGCAAGTTAAAAAATGGGGAGGATATGGTACAATCTACGAAAAAAAGGTATTGTCGCACCTGGGAATTGGCAATAGAAGTTGTCTTTGCGCGATTTAATTTTAAATTATTTTTTCAGCACCGTATTCCTTATCCTGCTCAGCGATTCCGGTGTGATCCCTAAATAAGCTGCTATCTGGTGCTGTGGAATGCGCTGTTCGAAATAGGCATATCTTTTCAGAAATTCGAGGTATCTTTCTTCCAGCGATCTTTGCTGGAACAATAAACGTCTTTGAAGCGCAACAAAAGCATTCTGCATGATGATGCGCCAATAGATATTCATTTTCGGGATCTCATTGAAGAGCCGCTGCTGATGATCATAGTCCAGCACCAGCACCTCCGAATCTTCCAGGGCATCGATATTAAAGGCAGACGGTGTTCCGGTAAGAAAGCTGTAAAGATCGGCGATCCACCAGTCTTCCAGCGCGAATTGCATCACGCTCTCCCGCCCCTCATTGTCTACCTGGTATTGCCGCAGGCAGCCTTTTATAACGAAATAATCCGCCTTGCACACCGTTCCTTCTTCCAGCAGGTACCGCTTTTTACCTACTTTCTTATGTTGAAAGAAATCCGGCAGCCTGCTTATCTCCTCATCGGTAAGAGCAATATGCCTGGAAAAATTTTTGATCAGCAACTCGTGCATGGTAGTAAGGTTTTCCCATGCATAGTTACCGATTTTTTCCGTACTGGTTGTGCAAGGGGCGATTGAATGTCGGGCCGGATGTATGTCAATGGGGATAGATCTTTTTCGTGAGCCCATAATAGGGTTTGATACCATGATGCACGAATACATTCTTTGCTGTATCGGGATATTGTTGAAAATATACCTGGTCGGGTTGCAATACGATCGGTACACCTGCACGCATATAGTTCATCGAGGCGGCATAAGTTGGCTGTTTATATTGAGGCATGCTTTTCCTCACCTGTTTGTACATGGTTTTGCCGAGGTATTTGGTGAAGCAACGTTGGGCCCTGCCGGATGTTCTGTTGAGCCGGTTGTATACATGACCCAGGTAAAGACGTACGAAGAATGATTGTTTGCGTAAGTGTTTTTTTACATCCGTGAAAGGGTTCAGGGTATTGAAATCTTTTAGGGTTTGCAGGGAGAAGGGCGTTTCTGGTACCCAGTCGGATGCATTGACGACGGTAAACGCCCATCCATTTCGTGTGATGTAATCGAAGTCATACGCATAATATAGATTACCCGGCTTGGGTGCTGCACTGCAATAGGTTTTGATAGTGAGGTCGGCCGGTAATTGATTGGCTTCTGTGAGATAATACAAATAGGAGCGTAGTAAAAAAGCCAGGGCGCCGCCCTGGCTATGGCCACAGATGATCAATTGTTTTATATGATGCTGCGCATATTGTTCCCTGATAGTTGAGAGTATCCCCGGCGCCATGGTGGCAAGTCCCAGTGTCCATCCAACGTGAACGGTGGCTTTGGGATCATTGGCCAGCTTATAGTTGAATGCCGTGCTATCATTCAGTTGCAGGGAGCCGGTTGCAGGGACCATGGCCGAATAAAAATTTTCCAGCCAGCTCACTGTCTTCAGGGTAGTGCCACGGATGCTGATCACCATGATGCTTTCCTGGTCGTTCACCCAGAGCTCCCACCGGTTATCCAGTGGTGATTCCGGCGAGCGGTATACCCTGATGAATGATGCAGGGGCGGGAATATCACTGTGAGGCGTATCCACCTGTTTTGCGGTTATCCGGAGCATTTCCAGGTATTCCTGGGCATCGAAGCCGGGTTGCAAAGTTTGAGAAACGGAAGACAAAGCCAAACAACATAAAATAACTGCGAAGCATTTTACTTTGATCAACCGGGAAAACGAGCGCATAGCGTTTAGTATTTGAGGTAAGAGAATGGGTACCCGAAGGTACTATTTTATGGACTGGCCGGTAAATTGAAATTGTAGAAAAATTTGCCCAATCTGCGCAATTTTATCCCGGCCCGTTGCCCCGGTAATGGATCACCATACCCGGAAATCGCGGCTGGTTTGCCCTCTGCCCAAACCCGGAATTGGCATGGTTTTGAAACTATTTTTCGGGTTAAACTATTGCTTATGGCCCGCCCGAAATCAATGCCAAGCCGTAAATCTCCGATCAATGGTAAACCGATGCCTGCTGCTTCTTCCGGTTCCCTCGATCATAAAGAATTACTGAACGTTCTCACCGCTGTGCGGAACGGAAATTTCAATGTTCGCATGTCGGCCGGTGATGACACCCTCAGTAGAAAGATCTGCGATACACTGAACGAGATCATTTCTCTCAATGAAAAAATGATGCTCGAGTTCACCCGTGCCGGCAATACCATCGGCAAGCAGGGCAAACTCACCCAACGCATCGAATTGCCCAATACCAAAGGCGCCTGGCGCACAGGCGTCGAATCTCTCAATGCACTGATCTCCGACCTGGTGCATCCTACCATCGAGATCGCACATGTGATCAGCTCCGTTGCCAAAGGGAATCTCTCACAGGAAATGCCACTCGCGATCGGCGGTCATGCATTGCAGGGAGAATTCGGCCGTATCGCCAAAGAGGTGAATGATATGGTGAAACAGTTGAACCTGTTCTCCTCCGAAGTAACGCGTGTGGCGCTCGAAGTAGGTACAGAAGGAAAGCTCGGCGGACAGGCACAGGTGAAAGGCGTGGCCGGCACCTGGAAAGACCTTACCGATTCCGTAAACCAGATGGCCAGTAACCTTACCGCCCAGGTGCGCAATATCGCGGAAGTGACCACCGCCGTTGCCAAAGGCGACCTCTCCCGCAAGATCACCGTGGATGTAAAAGGAGAGATCCTCGAACTGAAGAATACGATCAACACCATGGTCGACCAGCTCAACTCATTTTCTTCCGAAGTAACGCGGGTGGCGCTGGAAGTGGGATCGGAAGGGAAGTTAGGCGGACAGGCAGATGTGCCCGGAGTGGCCGGCACCTGGAAAGACCTCACCGATTCCGTGAATAAGATGGCCAGTAACCTCACCTCCCAGGTACGCAATATCGCCGAAGTGACCACCGCCGTTGCCAATGGCGACCTTTCCCGGAAGATCGGCGTGGATGTGAAAGGTGAGATACTTGAATTGAAGAATACCATCAATACCATGGTTGATCAGCTACGCGGATTCGCGTCGGAAGTAACACGCGTGGCGCGTGAAGTGGGTACGGATGGCAAGCTGGGTGGCCAGGCATTCGTGCCCGGGGTGGCCGGCACCTGGAAAGACCTCACCGATTCCGTGAACCAGATGGCCGGTAACCTCACCGCCCAGGTGCGCAATATCGCCGAAGTAGCGATCGCCGTTGCCAATGGCGATATGTCGAAAAAAATTACGGTTGACGTTCGGGGTGAGATCCTGCAGCTCAAAGAAACACTCAATACCATGGTCGACCAGCTCCGGGCATTTGCTTCGGAAGTAACGCGTGTAGCGCGTGAAGTGGGTACGGATGGCAAGCTGGGCGGCCAGGCATTCGTGCCCGGCGCTGCGGGTACCTGGAAAGACCTTGCCGATTCCGTGAAACAGCTGACAGGTAAGGTCACCGCCCAGGTGCGCAACATCGCGGAAGTGACCAAGGCCGTAGCCAGCGGCGACCTCTCCAAAACAGTGGCCATCGACGTTAAAGGAGAGATCCTCGATCTCAAGAATACCATCAACACCATGGTGGAACAACTGAATTCCTTCGCTTTTGAAGTAACGCGCGTGGCGCGCGAAGTGGGAACGGAAGGGAAACTGGGCGGACAGGCAGAAGTGCGCGGCGTGGCCGGCACCTGGAAAGACCTTACCGATAGTGTGAACATGATGGCCTCCAACCTTACCAACCAGGTGCGCGGGATCGCCAAAGTAGTCACGGCCGTGGCCACCGGTAACCTCAAACAAAAACTTACCATCGTATCGCGTGGTGAAGTGGCCCAACTGATCGAGACCATCAATGAAATGATCGATACCCTGGCCACCTTCGCCGACCAGGTGACCACCGTGGCGCGTGAAGTGGGCGTGGAAGGCAAGCTGGGCGGACAAGCCAGCGTGCCCGGCGCTTCGGGCATCTGGAAAAATCTTACGGAGAATGTGAATCAACTCGCGCAAAATCTTACCACACAGGTACGTGCTATTTCAGAAGTGGCCTCCGCCGTTACCAAGGGCGATCTTACCCGCACCATCCGCGTGGAGGCAAAAGGTGAAGTGGAATCCTTGAAAGATACCATCAACCAGATGATCACCAACCTGCGAGAAACTACATTGCGTAACCAGGAACAGGACTGGCTGAAATCGAACCTCGCGAAATTCGGACAGATGCTGCAGGGCCAGCGCGACCTCAAGACGGTGGCGCAACGCATCCTCTCCGAACTGGCACAGGTGGTACGTGCCCATTACGGCGCTTTCTATATCCTCAAGCAACAGGAAGAAGCTACCGATCTCAAATTACACCTGTTTGCCGCTTATGGGTACAAATCGGAAAAGAATATTCCCAATGAATTTTCGATCGGCGAAGGACTGGTTGGGCAGGTGGCCTTCGAAAAAGAAAGGATCATCCTCACCAATGTGCCTGGTAACTACATTCGCATCAGCTCTGCCCTCGGAAAGGCCAAACCGGCCAACCTCATCATCCTGCCTGTATTGTTCGAGAACAATGTGAAAGCAGTGATCGAGCTGGCCTCCCTCGATATCTTCAATGAAACGAATCTCGATTTTCTCAGCCAGCTCACGGAAAGTATCGGTATCGTACTCAACACCATCGAAGCCAATTCGAGAACGGAAGAACTGCTCATGCAATCGCAATCGCTGGCCGGTGAGCTCAAGATCCAGCAGGAAGAATTGAGAAGAACGAATGATGAGCTGCAGGATAAGGCACTGCTGCTGGTGAAACAGAAAAACGAAGTGGAAGCCAAGAACAAGGAAGTGGAAGAGGCCCGTAGATCTTTGGAAGAAAAAGCCGAACAGCTTACCCTCACCTCCAAATACAAATCGGAATTCCTGGCGAATATGTCGCACGAACTGCGCACGCCACTCAACAGCCTGCTCATTCTTGCTCAACAATTATATGAAAATGTGGAAGGTAACCTGACGGAGAAGCAAATACGTTATGCCCGGACCATCCACTCCTGTGGTGATGACCTGATCCAGCTCATCAATGATATTCTCGATCTCTCCAAGATCGAATCCGGGTTTATCACCGCCAATATTTCACCGGTACGGTTTGCCGAGATCGCTGCTTTCGTGGAGACCACCTTCAAACCGATCTCGGAGGCCAGGCACCTGCGTTTCACAATTGAAACGGACAAAGACCTGCCTGAATTTGTGGAAACTGACCTTCAAAGGCTCAACCAGATACTCAAGAACCTATTGTCGAACTCCTTCAAGTTTACGGAGAAAGGAGAAGTGAAGCTGAGGATCTATCAGGCGAACAGGAACTGGAAGCCCGGCTCATTCACGCTCGACAATGCCAAAAGGGTAGTGGCTTTTGCGATCAGTGACACTGGTATCGGGATACCCTTCGATAAACAGAATATTATTTTCGAAGCATTCCAGCAGGCCGAAGGCTCCACCAGTCGCAAGTATGGCGGAACAGGATTGGGGCTCTCGATCAGTCGCGGGTTGACCGAATTGCTCGGCGGCACCATCGAACTGGAAAGCCAGCCATCCAAAGGAAGTACTTTCACGCTTTTCCTGCCTATTGAAAATGTTACGGGGATCGCTACCAGGGAAGCACCAGATACATTCAACGATTATCAATACCAACTGGGAAGCGGTAAGAGTGAGATCGATTCCCTGTTGAACTCTATCCGTGCCGGCAATGAAGCGCCTGAATCGAAGAACCTTGACATCATCAACGAAATGATCAATGACGCAGGCGATGACCGTAACAGCATCCAGGCAAACGACAAAGTGGTGCTCATCGTGGAAGATGACCTTCGCTTCGGGAAGATCATCATCGACAAAGCCCATGAATTCGGACTGAAAGCGGTGGTGGCCACCAACTATATTGAAGTGTTCGACTTCGTGAACCGCTTCACACCGATCGCCATCACACTCGACGTGAAGTTGCCCGATACCAGCGGCTGGAAAGTGCTCGACCTGCTGCGCAATGACCTCAACTACCGACATATCCCCATCCACCTCGTATCGGGAGAGGAGAACAGGCAACTGGCCCTGAAAAGAGGGGCACGCAGTTTCCTGTTGAAGCCGCTCGACAATGATCAGTTGCATGAGCTGTTGAAGGATATCACAGATTTCAACCAAAAAAATATCAAACGCATACTGGTGGTGGAAGATAATGAGCTGGATTCATCCCAGATCGTGAAAATGCTGGAGAGCGATACCTTGCAGGTCACTATTGCTCCTACAGGAAAAAAAGCAGTTGCCCAGATCAATAGCAAGGAATATGATTGCATCATCCTGGATTACACATTGCCTGATATACCCGGCCCGGAACTCCTGGACCAGGTAGCACAGACCAAACCCAGGAACACACCGGTGATCATCTATTCCGCCAAGGATTTCAACAAAAAAGAACTCCATCATTTGAGCAGTGCATCCAATACAGTACTTTTAAAAGGGGTAAGCTCCCTGGAGCACCTGCTGGAAGAAACAGTGCTGCGCCTGCATATCAACCACAAAGACCTCCTCCCTGAAAAACGGAGGGTGATCGAGAATATTAGGATGAAGGAAGACATCCTCACGGGAAAGAATATACTGGTGGTGGACGATGATGTACGCAACCTATTTGCATTGACCACGGTGTTCGAGCGTTATAATGTCAACGTGACCACGGCAGAGAGTGGCAAAGAAGCGATCAATATCATCCGGGACGATAATCCCAGGATCGACATGGTGCTCATGGATATCATGATGCCAGAAATGGACGGGTATGAAACGATGCAGAAGATCAGGCGGGAACATAAGAACAGTACACTGCCGATCATTGCTGTAACGGCGAAGGCCATGAAAGGCGACAGGCAGAAATGCATAGAAGCAGGGGCCTCCGACTATATCACGAAACCACTTAAGATCGACCAGTTGTTATCATTGATGCGTGTATGGTTCTATAAATAATTTTCGAATGCAATCGAAGATCCTATTGGTAGATGACCGTGAAGACAGTTTGTTTTCGATGGAAACGATCCTGGAACCTGATGGCTACCGGTTCGTGAAAGCCGGCTCCGGCCGCCAGGCCCTCAAGATATTATTGAATGAATACGACTTCGCGCTCATCCTGATGGATGTGAAAATGCCCAACCTCAATGGCTTTGAAACAGCGGCCCTGATCTATGAACGCGAGAGGCTCCGCCATATCCCCATCATTTTTATTACTGCCAATAATTACGGGGAAGAGAATGTTTTCAAAGGGTATCGGACCGGCGCGGTAGACTATATCTACAAACCTGTGAACCCCGACCTCCTGCGGGCAAAAGTGGCTGTCTTCACCGACCTGCACAGAAAGAATCACCAGTTGATGGTACAGGAACAAAAACTGAAAGCCATCAACAAAAGCCTGGAGAACGAGATCAATGAGCGAAAGACCTCCGAAGAAATGGTAAAGCAACTGAACCGGCAATTGCTCGACAATATCAGTTTGCTGGAAGTAGCCAACCGGGAGTTGGACCGCTTCGCCTTCATGGCCTCACACGATCTGCAGGAACCACTCCGTAAGATCCGTACCTTCAGCGATCTGCTGGCCATGAAATTCAAAGAAGCACTGGATGGCGATGCGAAAGCATATATCCAACGTATCCAGAACGCGGCAGAACGGATGCAAACACTGATCAAGGATATTCTCGCCTTCTCGCGGGTCAGCAATGAAAAGGAATATTTTGTGAACAGCGACCTGAACCTGCTCATCCGTGAGGCGCTGGCAGATCTCGAGGTGCCGATACAGGAAAAAAAAGCGGAGATCATGATAGAACAACTGCCTTTTATAGATGTGAACCCGGGACTGATCAGGCCGCTCTTTTTCAACCTCATCGGGAATGCTCTCAAATACAGTAAGAAAGAAGAACTCCCGGTTATCCATGTGCGTTCGGAGATCGGGAAAAAACCTTCGGAAGATGGGCAGCCTTCGCCCGAATATTGCACGATCACCATCGAAGACAATGGCATCGGCTTCGACCAGGTCTATGCCGACCAGGTATTTGAAATGTTCAGGAGACTGCATGTAAGCAAGGAATTCGAAGGAACGGGCATTGGCCTGGCCCTGTGCAAGAAGATCGTGGAAAAACACAATGGCACTATTTCTGCCAGGAGTATACTGGATAAAGGATCTATGTTTACTGTATCGTTGCCAGTGAGGCAGGGTTAGGTTGATAGGTTAACGTATCAACTTCTCCACCATCCCCGCCACAACTTTATCGATGGGCAGTGTTACGCTTTCGGGCGAGAAATTACCAGGTTCGATAAAACGGAAAGTTTCTATTTCTCCTGTTTTCCGGTAGAGCTCCATCTGCTGTTCGTCGAAATGAAAAGGTGTATCGCGCAGGGGCGCTTTGATGGGTTCGAGGGCATGAACGTGATAATAAATGGAGATGATCTGCTCTCCTTCACGAAAGGCACTGAGCTGGAAAAAATCAGTGGTATAAATGTGATCGCCCACGCGAACGTCGAGGTCCATTTCTTCTTTGAACTCACGTCGTAGGCATTCACGGGTGCCTTCACCGAACTCGAGACCGCCGCCGGGAAATTTGGTATAATACTTACCCCGGATCAGTTCGTCGGCCACCAGTACTTCCTGGTTGTGGCCCAGCAGGATACCGTATACTCTCACGTTGAACATAGCCCGAATTAAAATATCTTTTTCTTTAAGAAGAACCAGCCGATCACCAGGGAGATCACCAGTGATAAGAACACCGGGATATAAAATGCGTATGGTGAGCTGGCATAAGGGATCGGTACATTCATACCATAGATGCTCGAAACGAGCACCGGCAGGGTCAAAACGATCGTGATCACGGCCAGTCTCTTCAACACCTGGTTCTGGTTATTGGCGATAATGCTGGCGAAGGCGTCGAGGGTACTGCTGAGGATGTTGGTATAGATATTCGCCATTTCAAGGGCCTGTGAATTGTCCACGATCAGGTCGTTCAGGAATTCCCTTTCATCTTCATTCAGTCCGAGGAAATTGGTGCGCTCCAGTTTCATCAGCAGCATTTCATTGGAGCGGAGGGCTGTCACGAAATACACGAGGCTCTTCTGGATGCGCATCAGTTGAAGCAGTTCTTCATTCCTGTTGGCAGCATACAATTTCTGTTCGAGGACATTGCGCCGCTGGTTGATCTCCTTCAGGCATTCCATATAGGTTTGAATGATCTTTTCGAAGATCTTCAATGCCATCATCTTCCTGTTATCGGGATGACGGTTCTGGAAAGTATGCAGGAATTTCTTGATGGCGCCATTCTCGAACGAGTTCACGGTCACGATCTGGTTATGGGTGAGGATGATACAGATCGGGATGGTAATATAAAAGGCGTCGCTATCGTTGAAGGAATTGTTTTCGGTGGGCGTTTTGATCACGATCAGCTTCACGTTATCGGCTTCTTCAAAACGGGTCCTTTCATCAATATCAAGTGAATCGGTCAGGAAATCGAGGGGAATATCCAGCCCTTCCGACAGCTCGGAGAACTCTTCCTGTTTCAGGGGCGGCAATACATTGACCCAGGCGCCATTGTCTGGCTGATCCACCGCGACCGTCTGATGATTGATATTTTTGAAATATTGTATCATTGGCGGCGCAAAGGTAGGAGCCGGGAGTTACATACCAAAGCTTTATTTTAGGGTTAGCAGGTGGCAATTGGCAGTTTGCAGTCCGGGTCTCGGAGGTGGGTAAACAGCCATAAACACAAGCTGATACCCAACTGCCAACTAAAAACTGCCCGCTGCTAACTTTCCAGCACCATCTTCCCCTCGAACACTTTCTCCGCCGGGCCGCAGAGCCAGACATTCTCGAAAGTATCGTCGTCGATGCGGTCGAATTCTACAGTCAGCCGGCCGCCTTTGGTATGGACGGTCACGTCATTGAAGCCGCGTTCATTATGATAGCAGACCAGGGCTGCGGCGGTAACGCCGGTACCGCAGGAAAAGGTCTCATCTTCCACTCCCCGTTCGAAGGTCCGCACCGCGATCTCATCTTCTTTTTTCTGTTCCACGAAATTCACATTGATCCCTTCTTTGGCGAATTGGGGACTGTTGCGGATATCGTATCCTTTTTTGAAAACGTCGAGGCGGGGCAGGTCTTTTACCAGTTTCACATAATGGGGAGAGCCTGTATCGAGGATAAAATCGCCGTGATATTCTTTGATGTCGTTTACATTCTTCATCCTGAGGCTTACGATGCCATCGTCATCGATCTCGGCCTCATGTTCACCATCGGCCGCTATGAACCGGTAGAGGGGACGCTGGATACCCAGGTGCCGGGCGAACTTCACCAGGCAGCGGCCACCATTGCCGCACATGGTGCTTTCACGCCCGTCGGCATTATAATATTTCATTTCGAAATCGTAGCCAGGTTTGTGATTGAGGAGCATCAGCCCGTCGGCCCCGATGCCGAAGCGGCGATCGCATAGGAACCTGATCTGTTCTATCTCGAGGTCATTGTACTGTTCCTGCCGGTTGTCAAGGATCACAAAATCATTTCCTGTTCCCTGGTACTTGAAAAAATGTAGTTCCATAATAATATTATAACGCCTGAAGAGTGTTCAATGTTTTATTGATCAAGCCTTCGACGGCTTTGTTGCCGTCTTTTGAAAATTGTTTGGTGACGCGGTTGGCCACGATAGCGCTGAGCGACAGACAATGGTGTCCCAGCATCTTACCCAGTCCATAGATCCCGGCCGTTTCCATTTCAAAATTCGTGATGCGGTGCTGTCCGAACCCGAATTGTGTGAGCCTGTCGATGAGCTCGGGATGGCTGAGGCCCAGTCGCAGTACCCGGCCCTGCGGTCCGTAGAAACCGGGGCAGGTAACGGTGACGCCATGGTGAAAATCGTTCACGAAATGTTTCATCAATGATGCACTGCAGGAACTGATATAGGGCTGTGAGATGCGGCTGCCGAGCTGTGTTTGGGTGATGAACGACTGCAGGAGTTGCTTCTCTTCCTCATTTTCTTCATGCCTGTAAAAATTAAGCAGGTTATCGATGCCCAGTCCGTGGGTGGATGCCACCCAACTGTCTACCGGGATCTCTGCCTGCAGGGAGCCACTGGTGCCTACGCGGATAATATCGAGTGCCGTATGTTTGGGTTTGATGGTGCGTGTGGTAAAATCGATATTCACCAGGGCATCCAGCTCATTCAGTACGATATCGATATTATCGGGGCCGATGCCTGTCGAGACCACCGACAGGCGTTTATTGCCGATATAGCCGGTATGGGTCACGAATTCACGATGCCGGCATTCGAACTCTTTCTTATCGAAATGCCTGCTGATCTTCTCTACGCGGTCGGGGTCACCAACGGTGATAATGGTGTTGGCGATCTCTTCGGGCCTTGCGTCCAGATGGTAGATCGCTCCCCGGTTATTGATTATCAGCTCTGATTCCTGGATTTGCGCCATAAAAATGTATGCTTGGTATTTGTCAAATATCCGACAAATATCCTACTTTTGCACACCTTAACTGGTTCCGTGGCCGAGTGGCTAGGCAGAGGTCTGCAAAACCTTTTACAGCAGTTCGAATCTGCTCGGAACCTCTGATGGAAGGATCGCGTGATTGCGATCCTTTTTTAATTTTACCAGATCTTACAGGATGGTTCTTATCTTCAGAATTTTATAATAATGATCGACTTTGATCGCTTACTACTCAATTCGACTTACATGAGCCCATACTCCTATGTCTATCTCCCAAAATATCGATATACCTTTTCTTTGCCTCACCACTTAAAAAACTACGCTCTATTAGTTCCATAGCCTTGTATGTCCCCTGCATGAGTTCATCTACAACATTACCAGCCAAGCCGGGATTGATGCCAGCCATTTCTGCAAAGACTATGAAAGAAGCACGGGTATACGTTCCGAAATTCAAAGAAGTCTTTTCATTATAATCGCCTTGGTATAGTCCATCGTGCAGGGCCAACCGGTTATCGTCAATATGCAGTGCTGTGCATAAAAGATCGTAAGCCGGCGAAAGGACGTAATCCCCTTGCTCCGTTTCCATCAGTGAAAAATTTTTCAGGTGGGCGTCTCCATTTGCGATAAGGTAATTAAAGACCAGCAGGCGGAAAAAATCCAACAACACAACCGGAGACGCCGCAACGTGTCGCTGGATCTGTTTTGTAATATCCAGATAGGAGGCATTGTATTTAAAATCATCACCCTCTTTCTCAGGTGTCTTTGCAAGCAGGGAGGCAAAATCTTCCACCTGATATTTACCAGACCCATCTGGCTTGTAATCGAAGCGTCGGGTAATATAGGCGGGAGACTCATCGTCGAAAAAGATCATACCACAAGCAGCCGTTTTAATGCCGAACACCTGACGGGCGATTTGCATACTCACATGCTCATTGGCCGGCAAATCGGTTACCCGATCCAGTCTTTCCGCAGGTATCGGCTTTAATATATGTGTTCCTCCAGTATCAGTCAGCAACAGGTTGTTTTTCTCAAGCCGCAAACTGTATTTTTCCTGCACGCCGCTAATACTGATCCGTTTTCGTTTTTCATTGTATTCGCGGGTCAGTTCGCTGTTTTTACCTGGTGGACCGAACGAAAGTATTTGCGATACTTTTTTGGAGCGACTACCAAACAGGGCCTGCTGCGCGGCTGGGCTGTAGGTGGTAAAGCCGGGCTGTAAGGTAGAAGGGCAATATTTAATTTCCGGTAGGCTCATTGATTTCTTTTATGGTCAGCGGTCCAATATTGTCATTTCCGGCTGTCGCGAGTAATAAACCGAAATAATCCTTTTCATCAATTTTCAACAGCCTGCTTTGCATAGCTTTGTTGTCGCCCTCACTCAGCATATTAACAAAGACTGGAAACAGCACATTACTCTGATAGGGTGCGTCTTGCAGGGGCAATGTGAGGCTGATCGGCCGGCTTCCGGATACAGACAGGTAGTTCTTGTCGTAAACGAAGCGATAGCTTCCTTCCGATTTTGACAGGACGCCAGCCAGCCGGCCATTATATAGCACTTGTGCTACTCTCATACATCATTGCTTTTTGATGGTTCCCTGAGCTCCAGTTTCAGTCGTAGTCCGAGCGGCTGGGCGAGCTTGATTAATGTATCCAATGAAGGATTGGCTTTTCCCTGTTCAACAAGCTGGATAGTGCGTGTGCTGATACCGGAAAGTGCAGCCAGTTTTGGCTGCAACAAACCCAATAGTTCTCGCCTTTGCCGTATCGTATCACCTAACTCTGTCCTTATATTGTGCATTATACTTCGCTTTTAAGCGCAAATTAGATCAAAAAAAACGTACCAACAACAAAAAGCAAAGTAAACTTCGTTTTTGCGCATCTTATAATGAAAGTCAGTAAATAAGGTAGTAAAAACAAAATAAACTTCGCTTATTAGCAGGCTATATTCAATGGTGATAAGCCGCGTGATATAATTTCGTTTATTACCTGAGTTAATGGCCCTTTCATTTGTACCTCACAATAATATTTACAATCGGTCTCTTCTTTGCAATCATCAGGAACAAATTCAGAATGGTAAGATGGTTGATTGCTTGATGTAATGCATTACAAAGGAGCTTTGTATTTTGCTGATATTGGGTATTATTGACAGTTTTTTCGCTATAAAATCATTGAACGCATCCGGATCTTTTACCACTACTTTTAGCACATAGTCGAATATGCCCCCCGTAACATAGCCTTCTATTACTTCATCCAATGCGGCCACTTGTTTTGAGAATGCCTCTACAACCCCTATCTGTTGACTGTTCAGCGACACATTTACGATCACTGTAAAATTCAGTCCTACCTTCTTTGGATCAATCAACGCTACATAGTTCTTTATGTACCCTTCATTTTCAAGTTTCTTAATTCTATCATAAACGGCTGAACGGGACATATTCAACTTTTTGGTAAGCTGGTTTATGTCGAACCGGGAATTCTTTTGGAGTATTCTCAATAATTCGATTTCCAGTTTGCTTAATGCTTCCATTTTCTGATTGGACTATTTCCAGGCAAGTTATGGAAATGGGAGATAATTATGGAATAAAACCGGAAATAGATTTATTATATAGGACTTGATCCTGATTTTTTAATAAATACTATATATGGTTCACTCTTATATAAATTTGACAGGATTTTTTCTGGATCGAATAACTGTACTTTTTATGACGAGATCTATTATCATCGTATCACTGGGAGCTTTAAGTTATGGCATGTTATCTTCATTCGCCAAGATGGCTTATGGTCAGGGATACAATGCCGGCGAAATTACCCTTGCCCAGGCCTTCATTGGGGCCCTGATCTTGTGGTGCTTCGCATTTTTCAGGAACATTGGAAAAGCAGCATCAAAACCCGCCGGCGGCTGGAAGCTGTTTCTTGCAGGTACTTCCATGGGTGTTTCTGCGTATACGTACTATCTTTCAGTCGAATTCATTCCTGCTTCCCTGGCTATTGTACTGCTAATGCAGGTAACCTGGATGAGCATCCTTGCAGAATGGATATTCTTTAAAAAGAAACCTTCACCTGTAGAACTATTGGCAACTGTATTCATTATTGGGGGAACTGTGCTGGCTGGAAATCTTTTGAATACTGTAGAACTTAATTTTTCACTTATAGGCATCTCGTTGGGATTAACCTCGGCATTCGTTTATACGTTATATGTTATATTCACCAGCAAACTGGGCAAGGATGCTCCCATGTTTCAAAAGAGTGCATTAATGACAAGCGGTTCCGCAATGATGATACTCCTGATCAACCTACATTCAATTACTGAAAGTACACATCTCGATATGGGCCTGTTGCAGTGGGGTGGTTTTCTGGCTCTTTTTGGAACGGTAATTCCTCCTGTTTGCTTTACTGCGGGAATGCCTAAGATTGGGGCCAGTTTAAGTTCCATATTGCTTACGCTCGAACTGCCTGCGGCTTTGTTCTGCGCTCACATTATTTTGGGTGAAGATGTTTTATTCATGCAAATAATTGGTGTGGTCATAATGCTTGGGGCCATTGTTTGGCTTAATATAGTGAAAGCAAGAAAAGAAAAACAATTAAAAAGAATGGTTATAGACCCCATACCTGCAATAGAATGAAACACGAAAAAATCACGATAAACGGAAATAGCCTTCATGTAGAAATGCAGAAAGATCACGGAAGCCGTCCAACCATTGTATTCTTACACGACTCCCTGGGATCTGTTCAACTCTGGCGGGATTTCCCAAAGAAATTATCCGCAGCCACCGGCTGCAATGTAATGGTATACGATCGTTTGGGCTACGGACAATCAGACCCTATGCCCTCCTTCAATAGACCATTGAATTACCTGGAACTGGAAGCGGATACATTGAGTGATCTGCTTGCTGCCCTTGCAATAAATGACGCAATATTATTCGGACACAGTGATGGCGGCTCTATTGCGCTGATTGCAGCAAGTAAATATCCTCATAGGATAAAAGCAGTCATCTGCGAGGCAGCTCATATTTTCGTGGAGGATGTCACCATCAAAGGGATTAAAGATGCCATTGAAGCCTACAATACTACCAATTTGCAGGAACGCCTGAAAAAATACCATGGTAACAAAGTGGAGACACTTTTCAAAGCCTGGACACTAACATGGACGCGGGATGAATACAGGGATTGGAATATCGGGCATTTTCTATCTGGCATTCACTGTCCATTACTGTTTATCCAGGGAGAGGCAGACGAATTTGGTACATTGGCTCAGGTAGATAGAACAATCACACAGGTTAGTGGCAAGAGCGAAAAATATATAATTCCCAGTGTCGGTCATACTCCCCACAAGGAAGCACCAGGTTCGACGCTTGATGTATCGGTACAATTCATTCAAAGCATCCTATAGGCAGCTACAGAGACCATCTGTTTCACGAACGAGGAATGATTTTATATGCTTTAAAATTGGAAACTGATTCCGGCTTGCAGCATGAAAGAGTTTTGCTGGTATGACAAAATTGGTTTCCTGCTATTCAGTTCTTTGAATTTATTGAAAGAGATTTTTTGATCCAGGTTGAAAACTTCAAGTTTTTGCATAAATGTGTAGCCGGCGATTGTTGTAAATTTCCATCTTTGCCCAAGTTTGAGATCATAAATGACGCCACCGCTGTTCTGTCGCAAGTGTATGTATTGTGCACTATCGTTTTTATTGTATCGGTACATGCTTCCGCCAATGCTTGCGGTGATGCCTAGTTGCTGGTTATCTGTAAGTTTATAGCGTAAGGAAGCCCTCGCTGGCAGGATGGCGCTCAGGTTCCACCTGTTATTGATAGTCCAATCAATATCAGGTAAGGGTAGCAGATAGTTCCCTGAATAGTTGTTAACATAAGTAAGGGTTACTCCATACCTGAGCTTTCTACTGGGTTGAAATCCCACCCGGGCCCCAACAGAATAAAGGATATCCTTTCCTTCAACGCTGGATTTTAAATCAGAGCCGACAGAAGCGGTTGCAACCAGCGCAACGCTTGTACGGCGGGATATTGAATAATTCAGGAGAAATGGAATAGTGATCATTTGGAACCTGGAAGCCTGTAATTGCTTTTCATTGCTAAGCCAAATACCCTGAAGTCTTGCCCCAGACCGGATAAAGATGGGATGCCTTGTGACCGTTTGTTTATAAAGAGGTATTCCAAAATCCACAACTGGTTGCTGCATAAATATAGTATGGCCTCCCGTATTGATAGGTGTGATAGAATTGCTTATTGTGATGCCGCCAGACAAAGGGGAGGTAGTGGCCAGCCTGGAGTTCCTCATGGTGTCTGTTCTTTGTTGGGAATAGATTAGTATGGGCATAAGAATACCAGTCAGAAAAAGGCAGATTTTCATTTTCTGTTTTAATTAAATGGTTTTAATAATGTAGGGTCAGTATTTGATCGATAAGTGGATGAGGTTTATCAATCACTTTTCCTTTACGTAGCAGTTGCGTTTAGGCTGAGCGTATTTATTATGATTTGGGATCAGGTTACATAGGTGGGGCTTGGATTAGTTTGTTCATTATCCTATTAAATTGTGTTCTTTCTTCCTCGGAAAGTTTTGAAGACTTCGACTTGTCAAATTCTTCGAGAATAGTGTTGGCTTTTACGGCCAGTTTACGTCCATGGGTGGTCAGATCCACCAGGGTCCGACGTTTATCGGCTTTGTCCGGAATAACTTTAACCAAATCCTTTTTTAGTAGCAGGGAAACAGTTCTGTTAACGGAGGCTTTATCACGCCGAAGCGTATTACTGATGTCCTGTTGTGTTGCCTGGCCCTTATAATGCAATTTCAAAAGAACCGGGATTTGGTCCATTTCCAGGGGAAAGTTCCTATCCCGGAAAATTTGGTCGCATTCCCGGTGGATCGCATTGTATACCGCTCCGATCTGGAAGATGGTCAGGGGCGAAAAGAAGTGAGGGCTGGAATTCATATTGCGAAGGTACAAAAAAGGTTGATATATCAACTAATTTTTCCTGAAGTATATGGTGGCCTGGAAAATTGAACCTAATGGTTAACCAGGTACCTTAAAAAAAATTATCTTTACTTTGAATTAGTTAGTTGTATTTGTTTATTCCATGATCATATTTCTTCTATCTCCATCAGCTTATCCTTCTAGTAAGTATTTTTGAATCATAACTGCGTTTATTTAGAATCTTGAACAATAGTGGATTACATAATGAAATTGAACTTTTTGGCCGGATAGCTGAAGGCGATGAAACTGCATTCACTGCTATTTTCCATTCTTATAATATGCGATTGTTTCCCGCGGTCCTGAAAATACTGAAATCAGAAGTAGAGTCAGAGGAGATTGTACAAAACACTTTTCTCAAGCTATGGATGAATAGGCATCAGTTACCTGAGATCGAAAACCCCGGAGCATGGCTTTCCAAAATAGCCTCGAATCTTGCATTGAATGCTTTACGTGATAAAGCCAATTATAAACGTTACAAGGAATTGGCAGGTAATTCAGACAGCTCTGAAGAGGACGGGTTACAACTCAGTCTGGATGCAAAGGAACTAAAGCTGCTTATTGCCGAAGCTGTTGCGGTATTACCTGCGTCAAGACAGCAGATCTTCAAAATGAGCCGTTACGAAGGACTGAGCCGTCAGGAAATCGCTCAAAAACTTGGTGTTGCTGAAAGTACAGTTAAGAACCAGCTCACTTCTTCACTAAAGTTTATCCAGGAGTACATAGTGAAGAAACACGGCATTTATCTTCCGCTAATTATTTTCCTGTTGTTCAATTAAAAAAAAGTTCCTGGTTCAATAGGACAAGGGTTTTCGGCTGGTGTCTATTATAAGGCCAGTCTAATAAAAATAGCCCAGTTATGGAAGGGAAAGAATTTTATCAGTTCTTATTGGAGCGTTATGCTGATGGGGTTGCTTCCAAAGAGGAAATAAATGAGTTGTTTACTGAGTTGGAGAAAAAAAGAAACGATGCAGAGTGGGAAGATATGATCGATCAGATCATCCTCAATACAAAAATGGACGAGCGATACGATGAAACTTACTGGCATCCTGTTATTCAAAAAATTCTGACTGCAAAGAATGCGGCGGCGCCAGTAAAAAGATTGAGCCTTAAGCTTTGGTGGGCTGCTGCTGCAATTTTCCTGGTGTTTGGAGCCGCGGTGACTACTTACTTTTTTAGTTCCACGGGTAATAAGAATGTATCTCCACCCGAATTAAAGGAGACAAAAGAAGCAGCGCCAGGGCGGCAAGGAGCTATCCTAACGCTGGCTGACCATTCCCAGGTTTTACTGGATACTATTAAGGACGGCGTGATAGTGGCGTTGCAAGGCGGCGCAAAAGCCAGGGTGGTGAATGGAAATCTTATCTACGATACAAAGGGGTCCGAAGTAGTGTACAACACGATTGCTACTCCCAATGGCAGACAATACCAGGTTACATTACCGGACGGGACAAATGTATGGTTGAATTCAGGAAGCTCTATCCGTTACCCCACAGCTTTTTTGGGAGCCGAAAGAAGAGTGGATATTACAGGAGAAGCCTATCTGGAAGTGACAAAGAACGCAAAGATGCCATTCCGGGTAAACCTGGATAAGAAAACTGAAATACAGGTTCTAGGGACCAGGTTCAACGTGAATGCGTACAATGATGAGCCGATCATTATGACAACCTTGCTTGAAGGATCTGTCAATGTAAAGGTTGATGGTCAGACGCAAATACTTACCCCAGGTCAACAGGCGCAGGTTAAGGGTAAGGAAAGGATTAATGTTGTTAATGCAGACGTAAACCAGGTTGTTGCCTGGAAAAACGGTCTTTTTGATTTCACTGGCAAAGACGTAAAATCAGTACTACGCGAGCTTGCGCGTTGGTATGATCTTGACCTGGTGTATGAATCAGAACCGGCAAATCGTGAAATTATAGGAAAGATGCAAAGGAGCCTTACACTCTCTTTGGTAATGGCAACACTTAAGGACCTGGATATTAACTACAGGATAGAAGGGCGGAGATTGATCATATCGAAGTAATGATCGCTATTCATTGAACCGAGGATCTATATTGGTGAAAAAAACGGATCACGTCATAAACGTGATCCGGTAAGGCTTTGGCTAATTTTTATTCAATAAATCTGCTATCCCGTTTCCATTTTCGACCTGGCTCGGTTTAGCAAACCACTAACCAAAACACATAACAAAGTTATGAATTTAATTGCACCACCCACCCCGGGCTGTGTTACGGATTCTCATTACCCGGAACGCAGGTTCGGGTTGATGGCCAAAACTATCTTAGTTATGAAACTAACTTTGATTTTATTAACTGCAACTTTTTTTGCCTCGGCCAGTGATGGAGTCTCCCAATCCATCACACTTACTGCAAAGAACTCCACTGTAGAAGAAGTCATTGCGCAAGTAGAGAAACAGACAAAACTTGTTTTCCTCTATAAAAAAGATGTATTGAAAGATGCAGTCAGGATAACCCTGACAGTAGTTGATATGCCAGTTGAGCAATTTTTAGCGCAGGCTTTCAAAAACCAGCCGTTTACCTGGGGCATGCGGGATCAAACTGTGGTCCTTAGAAAAACTGAAGTGAATTCCTACAAAGAAATTTCCAGCAATGAACCGGGTAACCTATCCGAAAATGTTCCGGTAACCGGGCGTGTTGTCAGTAGTGGGAAGCCAATAGAAGGTGCTTCAGTATTGCTGAAACCAACTCAGATTGGCACTACCACCAATGCAAACGGAGTGTTTATGTTGGCCACTGTGCCGCCAGGTAACTACACGCTGCAGGTTACCAGCATTGGATATACCTCCTTTGAAAGAAAAATTAGTGTGAAGAACGCTCCTGTGAATTTGACCTGTAATCTTGAACTTCTGGTAAAAGTGGAGGAAGAAGTAGTGATATCCACGGGTTACACAACGAAAAAAACGGGAGAGCTTACCGGTTCCGTACAGAAGATATCCGGTGACGATATCCGAAAAGGAATTACAACTTCAGACCCCACATCATTATTGAGAGGAAGAGCAACAGGCTTATACATTTCTGAACAAAATGCGGCAGACCCTACCAGCAGCGGTGGACAAATATTTGTAAGGGGGCAAAGCAGTATCGCCGGTGTTGGTGTTGACCAGGTCAATGAATTTGTTATGCCTGCTTTCAACTATGGTCCATTGATCGTACTGGACGGCATTATTATGCCCAATCAGAACCTGAAAGACCTGGTGACCCCACAAGAAATTCAGGATATCACTGTCCTGAAAGATGCTGCTGCAACTGCTATCTATGGATCAAGAGCTGCGGCAGGTGTGCTGGTGGTGACAACGAAAAGAGGGCGGGCAGAGCAAATCAAGATATCTGCAGAGGTGAAATATGGTATCAACAAGCCGAACCAGGGAACTATCAAGTTTCTTAATGGACCTGAATTGTATGATTTACAAAAGCGGTTTTATACTGAAGACTACAAGATCAATAATGCGAGTCTTTCTCCATCATATCCTACACTGGATGATTATTTGAATTTCAGGTTACCCACACAGCAGCAGGTTGCCAATTCATACGATTGGTCCAAATATGCATTTATTACCAGCAACACTACCGAAGCAAATGTATCCGCCAGCGGTGGAAATGACAGGACAAAATATTATATGGGCGCTACTTATTACAATGAGCAAGCCACCGGGGTGTCAAATAAATTGATCAGAAAGACTTTTCGCCTGAATCTACAAAGCCGTTTGACTGACCGGCTCACTGCCACAGTTTCCCTTAATGGCATCTTTAATAATGGTAAGCGGGATCTGGATGATATTGCCGGATTTCAGATATTCAGCCTTGTTCCCTGGGCAAATCCGTATAATCCTGACGGATCAATCAGTCAATCTCTCAATTATAAACTTGGCGGCACACTAAGACAGGCAGATAATCCTGTATTCAACAGACAGTTCAATAGTTATGATATTCAATCGCAGTTGCTTTTCGGATCTGCAAAACTTGAATACAAAATAACGGACTGGTTGAGTTTTTCCAGTACGAACGCTGCTAACCTGAATTACAATAAAAATGTACAATATAGGGATGTTAGGACTTATTCTGGTGGAACGGTCTTTTGGGCAGCACAGGGATCGTTAGGAACAAGGACTGGAAATTTGACTTCATACCTCACCTCCAATCAGTTGAACTTTAACAAACGGTTCAACGAACATCAATTGCGTGCCCTTGCCGCGATGGAGTTCGGCAAGACCACTGTAGAAGACATGCTGGTGAATGTCAACCACGTTCGGGCTGGTTATCCTGTCATATCATTGGCCAGGGAGATAGGGGGATCCGCTGATTTATCCATTTTCGGCATTCCTACAACCAAAGCCGGGAATATTGAAGGAGGTAAGGATGTAAAAGCAGTTTATTCCATGTTCGGTGAAGCTGGATATACCTATAAGGACCGTTATAGTGCCAGCGCCTCTATCCGTACGGATGCCTCCAGTAGCTTCGGGCCTGATAATCGTTATGGTACCTTTTATTCCACTGGCGCCGCATGGATTATCAGCAGTGAGGATTTTATGAAAAATATTAAATGGATCAGCAATTTGAAATTACGGGTAAATTATGGAACAAGCGGTTCTCAATTGGGAGATAATTTCCTGACCCGGACCTTGTACGATCCACGGTTTACCTATAGTGGCCAGCAGGCTGGCACCATTTCTGTGTTGGGCAATCCTCACCTGAAATGGGAGATTACAAAAACTTTCAGTGCAGGAGTTGACCTGGAATTATTCAAGCGTGTAAATGCCTCTATTGATTTTTATAACCGTCGTTCAGAAGACCTTCTTCAAAAAGTATTTTTACCGGCCCTGGCAGGCTTCCCAACACAATGGCAAAATGCCGCCAGTGTAGAGAATAGAGGAATAGAGCTGTTGATCAATTCGGTAAATATCAACACAAAGGATTTTCGCTGGAATTTGTCATTCAATTTCACCTGCAATAAGAACAGAATTGTAAGTGTAGCCAACGATTCTCTGAAGCAGGGATATTATCCGGCTAACAGCTTCTATCTTTTCAAAGGAGATGATATCAATTCCCTGAAAGCTATCAAATATGCTGGTGTGGATCAACAAACCGGTAAGCCACTGTTTGAAAAACTGATCTTTGGCCCCAATGGGGAAAAAACAGGCGTTGAATACGTAAATAGCCTTGCAGAAGTAGATGGTGCATCCGATAGTCGTCAGTTTCAAACAATCGGATCATTTCAGCCCCGATATTACGGCGGCCTTACCAATACTTTCACGTACAGGCAATTTTCACTCAGTGTATTGATCACTTATGCATTGAAGTATGTGATGAAGGATAACATTGCAGAGGGTTTGCAAGGCAGAAGGATCAGCTCAAGTAACCAGATCGGCTTTCGCAAAAGCCAGGTACCGTGGACAAGCTCAGACCAAACAAATGCAACGGAACCTTCATTGTATTATAATGCGACTACAGATTACTTTGGTTCCAGCAAATACATCCATGATGCCAGTAACGCATCGCTACGGAATGTACGGTTAGGTTATGACCTGCCGGAGTCTATGAGGAGTAAGATAAAAGTATCTGCCTGTACAATTTATGTAAGCGCTGATAACCTGTACACACTTTATTCTAAAAAAATAGTTGCGTCAAGTCCTGAAGGCCCTTCAGTTGGACAAGCGCAGGATTTTGGCAACTCTGGTGGTACATTAGGTATCCCACGCCGATATGTTTTCGGATTGCAGGTAACTTTTTAATAGAAAACTAACAGCACTACAATGAAAAGATCATTCATCATATTTTTTACGTCGATCATGGCTGCTGCCTGTAATAAACAGATCGATGAAATCAGGCCCCTTATAAAAGTTGACCAGGACGGAGAATTATCATCAGTAGCAGGCATTGTTGAAGCAACCGTTGGAAATTATTCTATGTTAAGGGACAATAACCTTGCGTCCTACGATGAACCGCTGGCCAATATTTCTGAAAGCCGGGGCAATAACGTGACCTTGCGGATATTCGGGCCAATTGAAAAAACTACCGATGCTTTTTTCTTCCGCAACAGCAATGGGCCTTCTCTGGGATTCAGTAGTGATTTTTACCGGGGCTCATACCAGTTAATTATCAGTGTCAATACAGCGCTGGAAGGGATTGCTAAATTCGAGCAATCAGGTTTTGCGTCAGCGCCTGGTGCCGATAAAAACAAGGTGTTGTATGCAAAAGGCGAGAATATCTTCCTTCGTGCGTTTACCTATTTCAATCTCATCAGGATATACGGTAAGCCCTATTATCAAAATGCAGGCAACAATCCGGGCGTGCCTTTGAAAAAAACGAGCGACTTAAAAGATAACCCTTTGCCTTCCACTGTTAAAGAGGTATATCAATTCATCCTTAGCGAATTGAAAACTGCTGCTCAACTGATGAAAGCCCCTGTTATCAAGACGAATAGCTTTTCCAGTACCACTGCGGCCTGGGCTTTATTGTCAAGGGTGTATTTGTATATGGGGGGAAGTGCTGCCAATCCTGATCCAGCCTTTAACGATGCTGCTGTAACGTATGCAGATAGTGTGATCAATCACAGCGGCGGAAAATATGATTTACTGCAGGGGAATGATTATAAGAATTTGTTTGCTGATGATCAGTCGGGCGCCATTGGTCGCGCTAAATTCGCAAACAATAAAGAGATCATCTTTGCTTTTGATAATTTGACCGGCAATACGCGCATCGGTATCTTGTATAATTACGAACCGCTGTATGACCGGGGTGGAATATTCATGCCTTCATCCGATCTGAAACAATTGTTCATTCCACAGGATATCCGAAGTACTTTTTTCAGAACCAATAGTGCCACCGGACTTATTGAGACCACCAAGTATCTGGTGCTGTTTCAGCAATTGCTGACCCGCGTTCCGAATATTTATTTTCGAACTGGTGAAGTATACCTGAACAGAGCTGAAGCCTATGCGAAATTGAACAATATTGCCATGGCGAAAGCCGATCTAAAAGCGATCCACACGCGAGCTGGACTTCCGGCTTCGGACATCGACAACCTGGCAAACCAGGATGTGATGGCAGCGATTCTTAAAGAAAGGCGCATGGAGCTTGCATTTGAAGGACATGCCGGTTATGATTATTTCAGAAATGGATTGCCTATGACAAGGCTTGCTATTGATAATAATGGTACTGCATTAACTATTCAACCAGATGATCCGAAAGTAGTGTTTACAATACCCAATAATTAGAGCCGCTTATTATTTGCAGTTATTAACGTTTAAACGGGGTACACTCCACCGCCGGATGATTTCTGTCGTCTGGCGGGCCGGGTGTGATATGTTGTACCCGCAATGAAAATGTGCATTTTGATTCTATATAATAAAAAAAAATACGAATGCTTTACAATGTAATGTACCTGGGAAGAAGAACCCTCACTTTAGGCTTGCTTTTCATGATGAACCTAACAGTGAATGCACAAGAGCAACAGGCCCCTAAGGTTTTCATCGGAGACAAGGCCCCTGAATTACGATATGGAACCTGGCTAAAAGGGAAGCCTTTTAAAAACTATGAAAAGGGGCGCCTGTACCTGTTTGAATTTTGGGCAACATGGTGTGGGCCTTGTATAGCTTCAATGCCTCATTTGTCAGAATTTGCCAGGGAACGTAAAAATGAAGCCACAGTAATTGCCGTGAATATCTGGGAAAAGACGGGTGATAAACCATACGAGTCTTCACTGCCAAAAGTGAGCAAATTCGTTAAGTCTATGGGTAATAAAATGGATTTCAATGTTATTAGCGATAGCAAAAATGAATTCATGGGAAATGAATGGATGAAAGCTGCCGGACAGGCGGGTATTCCCTGCACATTCATGGTGAAGGACGGAGTGATTTTATGGATAGGGCATCCAATAGAATTGGATTCAATCGTAAACGTTGTGAATAGTGGAAACTATGATGTAGCGGCCGCACGAAAAGCGCTTATTGAAAAGGGCAGAAAATCTGATTCTGCCATGGCTGGGTTTACTAAAATATACAAGAGCTATGAAACGGCCATAGCAGCGAAAAAATATGATGAGGCTATCCGTATACTGGATGCAGGGATAGCAGAGGATGCAAATATGGCCGGGACACTGGGCTTTTTCAAGTTCCAAACACTTATTGACCACTTTAGTGAAGAAAAGGCTATGGCTTTTGCCAGGGAATGGCAAAGTACCAAACCGGGGTATGTGGGATCTACAGGCGCCATTATTTCTCAAAAAACCGGTCTTTCCAGGGAAACTTATCTGTATGGGATAGAGCTGCTGAAGACTTTGCTGAATACCCCGCAACCCCCTTCCCTGGTTTATAAGATGATCGCTCAGGCTTATGCGAATATGGGAGATTACAAAGCTGCAGTGGAAATGCAGGAGAAGTCTTTGGCGAGTGCAAAGCAGGATTTAAAAGAAGGGAAATTCGCTGGATTTGTTACGGAAGACACAATAAAGGAAGGTGAAAAAGCGCTGACTGTATATAAGAAAAAGCTTGGCAAATAAACAAAGGTCCCTGGCAGAGCAGATCAATAAATTCAGAAAGGCAATGAGTAATACCATATACCGGTTATTTTTTCTAAATTGGTATATGCGAACCATTACAACCTCCCTCATCTTACGCCTTGCCGTTGCCATTATATTGCTGGCGCATTCCATCCCCGGACTATTCAACAATGGGATCAATGATTTCGGGAATCTCTATCTGAACCAGGTGGGGTTTTCCCCTTTTGGATTGTATCTGGCCTGGGCCATCAAATTATCGCATATCGTTTGTGCAGTGCTGTTGGTGATCGACAGATACATCAGACTGGCCTGTATCATTACCCTGTTCATACTTATCATGGGCATTATCATGGTGCATTATAAGGAAGGCTGGTTTGTAGTAGGCGGCGGGAGGAATGGCATTGAATTCAATTTCCTGCTGATCTGCGTCTTGCTGTATATTTATGTTACAGATGGAAGAAAAAAATAAAGTGAGCCGCCAATGCTTCTTCTGAAAATTATTGTTTCTTTGCGCTTTTGCATGAGGCATATTGTGCAACCATCACCCAGTTCAATGCAAGTATGAAATATTCACAATGGATCGGTATTGCTGCTGCGATCGTTTTGGGGATCGCCTGTTTTCTCCCGTGGACCTATCATCCCGATATAGCTAAGAATTTTACCGGGTTTTTTTCCGAGAATAATATTTATGGTAAGCCGGGCAAGATATTCATTGCCTTTGCGGTGGTAGCTATTATCTTTTTCTTCATCCCCCGGATTTGGGCCAAGCGTTGGAATCTCCTGATCGGCGCGCTCACCGTGGCATTTGCGATCCGTTGTTTTATTGTGTTTTCCGGTTGTTACCGTGGTATCTGTCCGTCCAAACAGCCCGGCCTCTGGCTTATGTTGGGAGCCTCCATTCTCATACTGGTAATGGCTGTATTTCCTGATACGAAGGTCCCGGCGGAGAAGAAAGACTGAAATAGTTGGCAGTTTGCAGTTGGCAATTGGCAGTTGGGCAGCAGCGTATCCTAATATGCAACTGTGCGAACTGCAGGGATTATCAACTGCCAATTGCCAACTGCAAACTGCCAACTTATGCCTAATCCAGCACAGTCAAACTCTTATGGATAATATCGACAGATTCCAGCACCTGCTCCCTGTCGATCGTCAGTGGCGGCGCCAGCCTGATCTTGTCACCGTGTGTGGGTTTGGCCAGCAGGCCATTGTCTTTCATCGCCAGGCAAAGTTCCCAGGCCGCGTCTTTCTCTGCATGGTCGATGACGATCGCGTTCAGCAGGCCCTGGCCACGGATGGTGTGGATATGAGGTGATTGAAGGTTGTGTAGTTCCTGTCGCATCAGTTTTCCCATGGCCTCTGCATTGGCCGCCATCTTTTCATTCTTTAGAACAGTGAGCGCTGTGATCGCTACTTTGCAGGCAAGCGGATTGCCGCCATAGGTGGAACCATGTTCGCCGGGTTTGATGGTGAGCATGATCTCATCGTCGGCCAGTACGGCTGAAACGGGGAGTACGCCACCGCTCAGGGCCTTGCCCAGGATCAGGATATCAGGTCTTACATGCTCATGATCACAGGCCAGCAATTTACCGGTGCGGCAAAGTCCTGTCTGGATCTCATCGGCCATGAACAGCACATTGGCGTCGGTGCAATATTGCCGGGCTTTTGTGAGGAATCCATCATCGGGCACCACAACCCCTGCCTCTCCCTGGATGGGCTCGGCCAGAAAGCCTGCTACATGCGGATTTTCCAACGCCTTCTTCAATGCCTGCGGATCGTTGTAGGGGATGATGAGGAACCCCGGCATATAAGGTCCGAACTTCGCATAGGAGGAAGGGTCACTGCTGAAAGAAATGACGGTGCTTGTTCTGCCATGAAAATTCTCTGCACATACAACAATGATGGCCTTATTCTCCGGGATGCCTTTCACGGTATAACCCCAGCGGCGGCAAAGTTTGATGGCTGTTTCCACGGCTTCCACACCGGTATTCATGGGGAGCACTTTATCATACCCGAAGTAGTCGTGCATGAATTGCGCATACTCTCCCAGCAGGTCGTTGTGAAAGGCCCTGGATGTAAGGGTGAGCCGTTGTGCCTGTTCGATCAGGGCGGCAATAATATCGGGATGACAATGCCCCTGGTTCACGGCAGAATAGCCGCTGAGAAAATCGAAATACCGGTTACCGTCCACATCCCACATGAAAACACCTAGCCCTTTTGTAAGCACTACGGGCAGGGGATGATAATTATGGGCGCCATATTTTTCTTCAAGCGCTAAATAATAGGGGGATTTGCCGGATTGGGCTATGATGGCAGACATAAAAACTGAATTGGTATGATGAGATCAGGTTGAAATGGAATTGCTGAATAGATATACGCCCGGAAGTGTCGTACTTCCGGCCATCAGAGCTTATCCTCGATGATTGAGAAAGTCGAGGTTCAGAAAGAGGAATGATGATATGGTGGTCCTGAAATGGATAACTGTAACGTTTGTTGCGAAGATACGAAAAAGGAGTGGGAACGTCAACTGCTGAAGTAGATCAGGTGGTATTTCGATTTACCAGGCGTTTTGATAATGGCATTCCTTACAGGGAAAAAACTGAATATTCCTTAGACCAGGCTATTGGAGGCACTGCGCCCCTGGGAAAGATACCGTAAAAGCAGGAGCCGCTGCCAGTCATGGATGCATACAGAGCGCCGGATGAATAAAGTGTATCCCTGATCTGTTTGAGAGCGGGATGATGTTGGCAAACAGGTGCTTCGAAATCATTGGTCAGTTGAGACCGCCATTCCTGAACAGGCAACCGGAGGATATCAATAAGCGGTTTAGCCGGAATGGCAGGAGTGATCTGTGAAAAGGCCCAGGCTGTGTTGATATGCAGGCCGGGGTGGACTAACAGGAAGGAGTAACCGGAGAGGTCGAGAGATATGGGCTCCAGCGATTCGCCACGGCCGGTGGCGAGGCAGGGTTTGTTGAGGATGAAAAAAGGGCAGTCGCTTCCCAGCCTGGCAGCATATTCAAGAAGCCGGTCAGCGGGGAGTTCCAACTGAAATTTCTCATTGAGCAGGCGGAGCATGAATGCGCCGTCGGCAGAACCGCCACCCAGTCCGGCCCCTACAGGAATATGTTTATGCAGGTAGACATCTACCGGCGGTAATTGGAAAAAATCTTTTTTGAGGAGATGCCAGGCTTTAATGCACAAATTTTCTTCGGTGGTCCCTGCCACCGGCAATCCGCTGATCGTGATCCTGGTAGATTCGCCGGTTATCACTTCCAATACATCATGCAGGGGGAGGGGATAAAAGACCGTTTCGAGGGCATGGTAACCATCTTCCCTTCTTTGAAGGACATGCAGGCCAAGGTTTATCTTACAATTAGGGAAAACGACCATAAAGAAGCTACAATTCTGGTATGCGATTGGGCAATGATGACGCGATAGCTATCGGCCTTTTTTGCGACTATTGATCTCATCGCGTATGGCGATGGCGCGGATATAATCTTCCTGTTCCAGTACTTCACTCAGCAGGTTGTGGAGCTCTTCCAGAGACAGGGCTTTGAGGTCATCATGACCTGCCGATGTCTCTGCGGCTACTGCTTCCTTGGCGGGCTTTTTCTTACCGGATGGATCTTCCATCAGGATGCCGGCGCTTTCCAGGATATTATCGTAGGTATAAATAGGACAACCGAAACGAACGGCCAGGGCCAATGCGTCTGAAGTACGGGAATCAATTTCTACAGTATCATGCTCACTGACACAAACCAGTTTGGAATAGAAGATACCTTCCTGCAGATCGCATATCACGATCTCCTGCAGGTCGATATTGAAAGCATTCATGAAATTTTTCATGAGATCGTGTGTCAGTGGGCGGCTGGGGTGCATTTTTTCCAAAGCCACGGCGATAGCCTGGGCCTCAAAGCCACCGATCACGATCGGCAAACGGCGTAAGCCATTCACCTCTCCCAATACAACAGCATAGGAGTGCGTTTGTGTAATACTATGCGATAATGCTACTATCTCCAACTCTATTTTCTTCATACGGAAGCACGAAACTAAGGGTTTTTATTCAAAAAAAGTCGGCGGTAGGCAGGAGGGTAATTGGCAGTTGGCAATTGGCAGTTAGCGGTAGAGGAGCATGCTAAATATATTTGGATTTGTTAAAATATTCAGTCACCCTGTTACAAATCAGGAGCTACCAATTGCCGATTGCAAACTACCAATTGCCAACTGCTCTGTTCCCGGATACTATGCCACGCCTTTAAGCTTTTTTGCGGCTTCAATGAGTTTGGGCACTACCTCGAAAGCATCACCCACGATGCCGTAGTCCGCTGCTTTGAAGAAGGGGGCTTCGGGATCTTTGTTGATCACTACGATCACCTTGCTTCTGTTCACACCAGCCAGGTGTTGAATGGCCCCTGAAATGCCGATAGCAATATACAAATTAGGAGCGATAGCGAGCCCTGTTTGTCCAACATGCTCATGGTGCGGCCTCCAGTGCACATCGGCCACCGGGCGGCTGCAGGCAGTAGCTGCTCCGAGCACATGGGCCAGGTCTTCGATCATGCCCCAGTTCTCCGGTCCTTTCAAACCACGGCCGCCACTCACGACCACTTCTGCTTCACTCAGCGGCACTTCGCCGGTCACTTTGTTCACGGCCGTAACTTTTACTTTGGGTGCGTCGACGGTGGCGTTGAAGGCAACCACTTCTGCATTGCCTTCACCTGTCTCGATCTTGTAGGAATTGGGATTGAGCGAAATGATCTTGACAGGGGTGCTCAATGCTATTTTGGCAAAGGCCTTACCGGAGAAAACATTCTTCTTTACCACGAAACCATTGCTGGTATCCGGTAATGCAACGGCGCCCGATACCAACCCGGCTTTCAGGCGGGCCGATACCCGTGGAGCAATGGCTTTGCCGTCCACATTGTTGGAGAAGATCACGACTGTGGCGCCTGTACCGGTAACGGCCTGGGCGATCACATTGGCGAATACCTGTGCATCGAAATGATTGAGGATTTCATTGGAAACCTGGTGGATCTTTTTCACGCCGTATTTGCCGAGTGCGGGAAGGTCTTCGGTAACGGTGCCCAGCACGATGCCTTCGGCAGAAGTGCCTAGCTGCGCAGCTACTTTTGCGCCGTAGCTCAACGCTTCGAGAGAAGCTTTTCTGATATGGCCTTCGGCCTGGTCTATGAAGATTAAAACTGACATAAGAATGATTTGAAAGATTGGTAAAGGTTGATACGAGGCAGGGAGCGATACTTAGATCACTTTCGCTTCTTCGTGGAGCAGTCGCACCAGCTCTGCAGGATTATCGGCCGGTACCAGCTTCACACCTGCTTTTGCCGGCGGCAATTCAAACCCAACGATGGAGGTCAGTGCCTCTACAGGAACAGGCTCCACCACTTTCAGGGGTTTGGTGCGGGCGCCCATGATGCCTTTCATATTGGGGATCCTTTGCTCGGCCATTCCTTTCTGGCAGCTAACGGCAACGGGCAGTTGCACTTCGCATACTTCCTCACCACCTTCTATTTCACGTGTGATGGTAGCGGTATTGCCGTTCAGGTCGAATTTGATGGCGAGGGAAACATAGGGGAGATCAAGCAGCTCGGCTACCATACCTCCGATCGAAGATCCGTTATAGTCGATGGTTTCTTTGCCTGTGAACACGAGATCATACGCCCCCTGCCTGGCCACTTCCGCGATCTGGGATGCGATATAGAAACTATCATGGCTATCGGCGTTGATTCGGATGGCTTCATCTCCTCCCAGTGCCAGTGCCTTGCGGATGATCGGCTCCGCATCGGCCGCGCCCACCGTAACGAGGTGCAACACAATGGAGGGATCTTTTTCTTTCAGTTCAATGGCGCGGACCAGCGCATACCATTCATCGTACGGATTGATGATCCACTGAACACCGTCCTGGGCAAATTTCGTATTGTTATCAGTGAAAGCTATTTTTGCCGTTGTGTCCGGCGTTTTGCTGATACATACTAAGATCTTCATTGGCGAAGTATTTAAGATGGCTAAGATGGTTGTTTATGCAACCAATTATAATACAAATATAAGTGCCGCAAAGATAGTTTTGAAAGGATTAGTAAAATTTTAATTGTGGAAAAAGATGGAAAGGATCAAAAAGCTGAAGGAATTCCTGGAGGCCAATCCACATGATAGTTTCCTGAAACATGCACTGGCACTGGAATTCATCAAATTAGGGGACGAGCCTGCAGCCAGGGGCATACTGGAAGAATTATTGACCAGTGATCCTGCTTATGTGGGCTCTTACTATCATCTGGCCAAATTACTGGAAAGGGCCGGTGAAAAGGAGCTGGCCATCAGTTGGTATGAGAAAGGCATGGCTGCTTCGAAAGAGGCGGGCGATAACCATGCGTATAATGAGTTGAAAGCTGCTTACGAGGACTTAATTTATTAATCGAACATCAAATAGTGCCGGGTGCACGAAGCCTTCATGAATTTACTCAGATCATTCCAGGCTTATATTGAAGAAAATCATCTTTTCAATCCTAAAGACAGGCTACTGCTGGCAGTCAGCGGGGGCATCGATTCTGTGGTGCTCTGCGAGCTATGCTGGCAGGGAGGCTATGAGTTCGTGATAGCCCATGCTGATTTTGGGTTAAGAGGAGAGGAGAGTGAAAGGGATAAAGAGTTTGTGGAGGGATTGGCGAAAAAATATGCCGCGCCTTTCCTGGTAAAGTCTTTCGATACGAAAGGCTATGCGGCATTACATAAGGTGTCCGTGCAGGTGGCCGCGAGAGAATTGCGTTATGGCTGGTTCAGGGAGATCATAGCAGGAAAAGGCGACAGCCCGCTGATCGAAGGTCGCACGCCGAAATATATAGTAACGGCCCATCACCGCGACGATAACATCGAGACCTCATTGATGAATTTTTTCAAAGGCACAGGCATTGCCGGTCTCCGGGGAATGCTGCCTGAACAGGATGGTATCGTACGGCCATTGTTATTCGCCGGCAAAGAACAGTTGTTGGGCTTTGCCAATGACCATCACCTGAATTGGGTGGAAGACAGTTCCAATGCCACCGACAAATATGCGCGCAATTATATCCGTCACCAGTTAGTGCCGCTGTTGCAGGCAATATATCCCGGGGTCGAAAACAATCTGGCCGCCAACCTGCCGAGGTTCCGTGAGATCGAAACGTTATACCACCAGGCGATCGACCAGCATAAAAAGAAATTACTCGAATATAAAGGCCAGGAGGTCCATATCCCGGTACTGAAACTGAAAAAGACCGAACCACTTGCTACTATCCTGTACGAGATCGTGAAAGAATATGGGTTCTCACCTCAACAAATAACCGAAATTACCAGCCTCCTGGATAGTGAAACGGGAAAATACGTACAATCGGCCACTCATCGTATTATCAGGAACCGCAACTGGCTTATCATTGCACCGCTGGCGGCGGGAGAGAGCAGCCATCTGCTTATAGAAGGTGCCGGCAATTGGCAATTTGCAATGGGCAATTTGCAACTATCCATTCACGCAGTTGCCGATTGCCAACTGCCAACTGCCAACCGCCAACTCCATATCGCCCACCTCGACGCCGGAATGATCAACTTTCCCCTGCTTCTCCGCCCATGGAAACAGGGCGACTATTTCTATCCGCTCGGTATGAAAAAGAAAAAAAAGCTGTCCCGCTTCCTCATCGATCAGAAACTCTCCAAAACAGAGAAGGAGAAAGTATGGGTGTTGGAAATGGACAAAAAGATCCTTTGGGTATTGGGCATGCGCATCGACGACCGGTTCAGGATCACCGGTTCTACCACCACTGTACTAAAGATGGAATTAAAACCTTCTTGACCATGCCTGCACCTGTTCAATGAACTCGTGCAGCACGAGATAATCGGAAAAGGCATAGCCTGCCACGACCAGGAAAGCAAGCCCGTACAAGGCTCCCCAGATATGGGCTGAATGGTTGATATTGCTTCCCCCTCTTTTGTCGAGATACGATGAGATGGCGAGATATAAGATCCCGAAAATAAATCCTTTGATCGGGATCGGGATAAAGAAGAACTGCAGGTTCATGAGCGGATCGAGCAGTATATCGGCAAAGATCACGGCCGATACGGCGCCGGAGGCGCCGAGACTGCGGTAGGAACTATCATTCTTATGCTTGCTGTAAGTGGGCAAGAGGCAGAAGAAAAGCGATGAAATATACAAAGCGAGATACAGCAACTTCCCTTTCTCATGAAAGATCCTCATGAAATCCTGCTCCAATGCCTGCCCGAACAGGTACAGGGCATACATATTGAAGATCAGGTGAAGGAAATCCGCATGAATGAAGCCACAACTGAAGAAACGGTACCATTGGCGCTGATAGGTAACTGCGGGAGGATAAAAGATAAGGTCGTTATAGATCTTTTCATTGGAAAATGCCGAAATGGACACGAGGCAGGTTATGATAATAATAATTAAAGTAATGCTCATCGATGGTCGGTTAAATTTCAAATCTACTCAAAAAACAGGAGAATTGGGAGACGAGGTATGAAGTCGGAGGCATGAAGTCTGAAGTCGGGCGACCAGTATGGCAGGATTTCCGGCAATAGGGTACTTCATTCCTCCGACTTCCAACTTCATACCTCATGTTTTAGCTATGATGGTACTTCTCATTGCGGATGATGGTGCAGGCACGATAGACCTGTTCAGCCAGGATGAGTCTCACCAACTGGTGAGGAAAAGTGAGCTGCGATAGCGACCACTGCAAATTGGCTCTTTTCAATACTGCCTCATCGATGCCAAAAGCGCCGCCGATCAGGAAGATCAGGGTTTTCGTTCTTTCCTGGGCCCTTGTTTCCATGAACCTGGCCAGTTTGATGGAATCGAATGATTTGCCCCTTTCGTCGAGCGCCACCAGGAAATCGTCTTTGTCCAGCCATTCCAGGATGGTTGCTCCTTCTCTTTTCTTGAGGTCCATCTCACTCAGCATGCCGGCATTTTTGGGCGTTGGCAGGATATTCCACTGCACAGGAAAATAATTCCCGATCCGGCTGGTGAAATCTTCCACCCCGATCTTTATATAAGGCTCATGTTTTTTGCCGATCGACCAGAATTGAATTTTCATATCATAGAAATATATCTGCAAAGATGTATAATATAATCTCGTGCCAGCAGGATGGGTTTGGTTTTATTGCCGGCATTTCTGTATTTTGGAGGAATGGACAGAAGACTCATTGCCGTCATGAGCTATTTATGGCTTTTATGGTTCCTTGCATTTTTCACGTTCGCGGTCTCGGAACAAAAAGATCCGCTGGCTAGGTTCCATTTGCGTCAGTCTTTTGGCCTTGGGCTATTATCGGTGCTGGCCCTGGCAGGGTTCTGGCTGGCCGATTCCAATCTATTCTATTTTTCGGCGCCATCGCTGGTCGTACTTTTGTTATTGTTCGCAGGCTGGATATATGGATTCAAAATGGCGATGGACGAAAAAGAGAAACCAGTGCCGCTGGTTGGCCGGTTGTTCCAGCAATGGTTTGTATTCATCTGAGGTGGCCAGTCAGGAGTGCCTTGTGAAGAAAACCCGCTCCATAAATAGATCGATTTTGGTTTGGTGATAATGACAATAATCTTTATTTTTGCAGCCCCAATTAGTTAAACGGCCCTGTAGCTCAACTGAATAGAGCATTTGACTACGGATCAAAAGGTTTCAGGTTTGAATCCTGACAGGGTCACCTCACAGGACAAGGCAGAAATTTTTCTCCTTGTCCTGTTTTTTTGTCGGCTGAAACGGAACGGATACAGTTTAAATCCGTCCTTCCTATCCATGATGCCCTTAACAAACGTGAAAAGTCTTACGGCATTAATTTTGACATAAATTATCGTACTACCTTATTTGATAAGCTAAGTATAAGTATCAATCAGCTTTTATTTTATACAAAGATCAAATCCCCTTTATTACTTCACAGCGTATCGGGAAATTTATCTCAACTTGTAAATGCTGATGGATATATCAATACGAAAGGATGGGAAACCAATGTGAAATTAGGGTATGGTGATTTTAAGTTGTTCATCGGCTATACATTTACCGATGCACAGTTAAATGAGGCAGGAAATAAAAGGGAAAATCCGTTGACTGCAAAGCATCGCCTGAATAATGTGTTGATGTATGAACTGGAGGATAAATGGAAGATCGGCCTGGAAGCATATCATTACAGTAGGCAATCCCTAAGTGATGGTAGTTCCGGTAAGCCTTATTGGATTTGTGGATTCATGGCGGAAAGAAAATGGGAGCGAATCTCGCTTTTTGTAAATTTTGAGAATTTGACAGATACACGGCAGACCAGGTTCGATACCATCTATACGGGTACAATTACAAACCCGGTGTTCCGGGATATCTACGCGCCCCTCGACGGAATTGTGGTAAATGGAGGTATCAAACTTAAACTGTAACCCTGCGAAAATCAGTTATAAAAATCTCACCAAATTTTAATAATTTTAGTTCAGAGAAGCAGGTATAACTTTGATCATTAAAGCCACTATATTATCAATTTGGTTTTTGGTCTATCTGACCGAATTAGCTGCTTTGCCATTCTATTGCAAACCTGTTGACACAAAGCAAAGCAGTTGTAGCCGTGTTAAACAAACTACCTGCTGTAAGAAAGAGGATAATCCTTCTAAAAAAGATGCAAAAAAGTCAAGTACGGACAACTGCTATCTGAACTGCCCGCTTTGTTATGTAATGACAATTACGGGCAACAATACGTTCGGGAAAATTTCAGGTTTCACTAAACGGATTTATCCGTTATTTCAGGCGAATTATATCTTCATCTATTCGTCCGAAGTCTGGAGACCTCCGAATGCCTGTTGATTTCATCCCGCATTCATTTACTTCATCTATTTTATTTTCATCTTAAACTTACAATATGAAAAAGGTATTTCTATTGGCTACTATTGCCATGCTCATGGGTGGCGCTGTGGCCTTTGCCAACGGTGGTGGAAAAGCAAAAAGCAAGGGAACCAAAGCCAGCACAGAAAAGACCTGTGTAAAGCCTTGTCCCAAAACCTGTCCCAAGCCTTGTCCGCCATGCTGCGACAATAACAAATGTGATAAGCGTTGAACCGAAAAGGTTTGACAAATAAAAGAAGCCCCTGGCTACAGGGGCTTCTCCTTTTAGGTCGTCGGATCATCAATTACAAACCATTTCGCAGGCTTTCCGCATAAGCGTTGGGCAACCTGCTATCCTCCACCGCTTTTGCGGCCTTTTCTATATCGTAATTGAATCGTACAAACTCTACCTGAATGCTATCCTTTTCCAATACGCTGCTATTACCAGCGATGGTTAATAAAACATAAGCTCCCTGCGGGTTACCATCCTTCGGTTTGCCTACCGATCCGATATTAATGGCATGTCGAAAATGAGGGTCCTGTTCTGTTCCTGAATTCAGTATCCGGTGGTAAGGTTCATGTGTGTGCCCAAAGCACATGATATCTGCATTGGCGTCCTGCATGATCCGCAACATACTTTTTTCCTCTCTATCTTCAAATAAGTATTCATTGATTTTGCGTGGACTTCCATGCACCAGTAGCAAAAAGAGCTTGTCCTCATTTAACTGAAATTCTACACGGATATGAGCTGGTAACGTTCGTAGGTATTGCCTTTCTTCATTGTTCACGATCTCATTGGTAAAGGAAATCGAAACAGCTCCGTTAGCTTTCTCCTGGTCTGTTTTATATGCGCAGCCGCAGTCATCACTATTTCTACCGATACCAAAATCGTAATTTCCTGCAATGGTGGGGATTTTTCGTTTTCTTATTTCATTGATGACCTCATTGGGCCAGATATTATAACCGACCAAATCTCCCAGGCAGTAGATTGAATCGGGATTGCGTTGTTCAACGTCTTTCAAAAATGCCTCCAACGCCGGCAGGTTGGCATGAATGTCAGAGAATAAAGCAATTTTCATGTGTAGTCCTTTATGAAGAATTGAGTGATGTAATATAGGTTTATTGTGTTACTGCTGTATTTTCATACCATTTTTTTCGAAGCCAAAATGCTACGTTGACCAGGGCAATCAACGCCGGCACTTCTATAAGGGGGCCAATAACTCCTGCAAAAGCTTGTCCGCTATTGATGCCGTATACGCCAATAGCTACCGCAATCGCAAGTTCAAAATTATTTCCGGCGGCCGTAAAGGAAATGGCAGCGTTTTGAGAATAGTCAGCACCTAAAGCCTTGCCCATGAAGAAACTTGCCAAAAACATGATGGCAAAGTATATGACCAATGGTAAGGCTATGCGAAGCACGTCAAGTGGTATTTGTACAATCAGTTGTCCTTTCAGGCTAAACATTACAACAATAGTGAACAGTAAGGCTATTAGTGTAATAGGGGAAATAACAGGAATAAACTTTTGTTGATACCACTGCTCACCTTTCAATTTCAAAAGCACGTATCGGCTAAAAATACCCGCTGCGAATGGGATACCCAAATAAATTGCCACACTTTCAGCTATTTGCCCGATGGTGATGTCAACAGCCAATCCTTTGTAACCGAACACCGGCGGTAAAATGGTCACAAATACATACGCATAGATACTATACAGGAGTACCTGAAATATACTGTTAAGGGCCACCAAACCTGCCGCATATTCCCGGTTGCCGTCTGCCAATTCATTCCAGACAATCACCATCGCTATGCAACGGGCCAGCCCGATCAAAATAAGTCCCACCATATATTCAGGGTAACCATTCAGGAACAGCAGCGCCAAAGCGAACATAAGTACAGGACCGATGACCCAGTTTAGCAGCAGCGATGCTCCTAATATCTTGGTATTCCTGAAAACCATTCCCATCTGTTCGTAACGCACTTTTGCTAATGGCGGGTACATCATGAGTATTAAGCCCACTGCCAGGGGTACGTTGGTTGTGCCGGAGGAAAACGAATTGATAAAAGCGGACGTACCGGGTATAAAATAGCCGATGCCTACACCTATTGCCATTGCAAGGAAAATCCATAGGGTAAGATACCGGTCTAAAAAACCAAGTCGTTTCCTTTCATTGGTAAGATTACAATTGTTTGCGCTCATTCCCTATAATTTATAGATTTTTAGCTTTATTAAATGCTTGTACCATTTCTGCAGCAACCTGGGAAAATATTTTATCTGCTTCATCTTCCGAAATGTCAGACGAAAGATTTGGGAAGGGAACAGATTCCTTGAAAAATGCGCCAGCCAAATCAGCACAGGCATTGTCATTAGCATCACACAATTTCACTTGCAAAAACTTCGTTTTGGGCAACGTTGCGTCGTCTATGGATTTAGCATAGATATTTATGGGGGAAACATTTTCTCCAAACGCAACCGAATAAGACTTCCTCCCATTTGCAGCAGTAGCTTCAGTCACCTTAAATCCATGTTTATTTAGCACCTTAATCAATACGGGGTTAATTTCTGCTACCTGATACCCACAGGATGAAACGCCCAACTTATTATATTTATTCACGGATAATAAAGATTGTAACACAATTTGGGCAGAGATACCTACAAATGAATTGTCTTTGTCAGTAAACAAAAGTTCAATTTTCGTATCACTTCCCATCCCTTGGAAAATATATTGATACAGATTTTTCAGTCCTTTTTCATGAGATGGTTCTATAGGCATCGTATTCAGACTGGTATAATACTTTTCCAGTTCAGGAAACAACTTGGGTTTAGGGCCTTTGGCAGTAACTGACAGGATGGTAATCATCAGCATGCTCAAAGAAAAAATCAGCTTTTTCATATTGTTTTGTTTTGGTTGAAAATGATCAATTGCAACAGCCGGGTGCGCAGCAAGCTGCTTCGTTTTTGGGTTTCTCCGCATATACCGTTATGCTGTAGATCCCGGTATTGTTGTTCCTGAACTGGGTGATTTCATTTGCGGAGAGGTAACCGGCAAGGATATCATCGGGTATGAGAATGGGTTTCTCCTTCTGAATGGTAATATTAGTAAAGCCATTGCTGGCAATAAGTTCCAGATATACCTGTTGCTGGATAGCACCGGAGACGCATCCCGCATACATTTCAGCCGCCTGTTGTATGGCCGGGGGCAGGGCGCCTTCGAGAACAATATCAGAAATGCTGAAATGAGCGCCTGGTTTCAGTACCCGGTAGATATCCTTGATTACTCCATCTTTATTGGGAACGAGGTTCAGTACACAATTACTTACGATCACATCGGCGGTGTTGGCGGTTACGGGCATGTTCTCTATATCACCTTGTCTGAACTCTACATTATTGTATCCCAATTTCTCTGCGTTAGCTCTCGCTTTCTCGATCATGGCCGGTGTAAAATCAATACCGATCACTTTACCGGTTTCACCGGTTTCAGCCCTGGCAATGAAGCAGTCATTTCCTGCGCCTGAGCCGAGGTCAATCACAACGTCACCTTTTTTGATCTTTGCAAATTGGGTAGGCAATCCACACCCAAGCCCTAAGTCCGCATCGGGATTGTAGCCGGCCATCTGTGAATAGTCATCTGTCATAATATTGGTCGTTTCAATGGAACAGCACCCTGACCCGCAACAGGATGCGGCATTATCAGTTTTATCCTGTAAAGCGATTTCGCTGTATTTCTGTTTTACGAGTTCCTTCAGTTGATCCTGGGTTTGCATATCGTTCAATTTATTGGTTTATTGCAATATTGCGATTATATGGGGCAAAAAAAATGCTAACAGCATTCGTCTTTGTTGTTGTAAGCTACGAAAAAGGCGTTCAGGGCTAAACGGTATTGGCTCCAAACCTTGCCATCGATACAGTAACATACGCTGGTTCCTTCAATAGTGCCTTTGATCAACCCTGCATTTTTCAACTCCTTCAGGTGTTGGGATATGGTAGCTTGCGCCAGTCCAAGTTCTTCCACCAGGTCGCCACAGATACAGGCTTCCGATTTGATCAGGTGCTGGATGATAGCAATGCGGGCGGGATGGGCCAATGCTTTCATCATTAGGGCCAACTTATTCTGCTTATCGGTGAATATTTCGGTTTTTGTAAGTCCCATTATAATCGCAATATTACGATAATAATATTGAAAATGCAAAATCTAATTAGCATTTGCAGTAGCTAAACAAACTCGTATATCAATCCCAACATTTTGTATCCGTGTAGTTCTGATGTTTTTTGTTTCCATCAGAAATTATTTTTCGCTTATATCAATCAATTTCTCTGCATAATCAACCATAAACAGTGGAATATTGAGCAGCCCTTCATCCTTCTTTAAATTTCTCAATGAAAATCTAAGTCTAATAAATGGTTTATAAAGATCATTATAAGTAGCAAGGCTCCTGCTGCGAATATTCTCATCAGATTTGACTTCAATGGGTATGATCTCATTTTTGAGTTGTATCAGGAAATCCACTTCCGCCTGGTTCCCGGAATACCAATAGCGGGGAGTAACTTCGAAATGTGGTATCAGATGCTGCAGCACAAAGTTCTCTGTCAATGCTCCTTTAAATTCTGTAAATAACCGATTGCCTTCTCTCACCGCGATAGGGTCCAGAAATGCAAGTCGGCGCAATATTCCTACATCAATTAAATAAAGCTTAAAGGTCGAAAGATCATCATAGGCTGAAAGCGGCAAGCCTGGCTTTGAGACTCGAAAAACCCGATGAACTAAGCCTGCATGCGAGAGCCAGAGTAAGGCATCTTCATATTCCCTGGCACGGGCGCCTTGCTTCACAGACTGATAAATGAACTTTTTATTATTCCTGGCAAGTTGTGAGGGTATAGAAGCCCATACGTGATTGATCTTTGGTATATCCTTGTTTTCCGCATGTTTGGAAAAATCAAGCGCATAAGCACTGAGTATATTTTGTAGTACCTGCTGTGTTTTTTCTGTATCCTGCTTTTCGAGCAATGCTACCACAGCTTCTGGCATGCCTCCTGATATAAAATACATTTTCAATTTATCCACTAACGGATGAAAGAAAATATCCGGAATAGGTTCCAGTCTATCGATACTCTCCAGATAGGCAAATAGGTTGGGATCTGCAACAGATAAAAACTCGGAAAAACAAATGGGATGCAGATGCAGGAAATCTACTTTTCCAACAGGAAAGGAATTTCCCCTTGACAGAGCTACACCGAGTAGGGAGCCTGCGCTGGCGATAGCATACCCGGGAGCATTTTCATTGAAATATTTTAAGGAGTTGAGTGCATCATTGCATTCCTGGATTTCATCAAATATGATAAGTGTATTTTGTGGTGTTATGGCACGTCCATGAACCAATGAAAGATTCTGAAGGATACGTGAAGTATCTTTGGTATTTTGGAAAAATTGTTTGAGATCAGGCTGCTCTTCAAAATTGAAATAAGCTACTTGCTCAAATTCTGTTGTTCCGAAATGTTTAAGCAACCATGTCTTACCAACTTGCCTGGCTCCTTGAAGAATGAGAGGTTTCCGGTCGGAGGTATTTTTCCAGATCGTTAGTTTCCTTTGTATCGTTCTATTAATTTCCATGTATCCGCCCTATTTAAATGCCAAAAATGTGTAAATAATCGCAAAATTGGCATTTAATATCAAAACTGCAATGTTTTTAAGCAATAAATTAGATTTATTTACAATAAAAAATTGCGCGATCGGGTATCGCCGAAACTACGTAAAAAAGCCTCCGTCACCGGAGGCTATGTATCATCATTCGCAAAAGCTTACTATCAGACCAAATCATACCTGTCCAAATTCATCACCTTATTCCAGGCTGCTACAAAGTCTTTCACAAATTTGTCCTGGGCATCCGCGCTTCCATACACTTCTGCAATAGCTCTCAGTTCGGAGTTTGAGCCAAATACAAGATCTGCACGGGTACCTGTATATTTTATTTTTCCGGTGGCCCGGTCACTGCCTTCATAAAGTTCTTTGTCTTCGGAGATGGCTTTCCATGCCGTGCTCATGTTGAGCAGGTTCACGAAGAAATCATTGGTAAGCTGGCCCGGGCGCGTCGTGAAAACACCATGTTTGGAACCATCAAAATTAGTGTCCAATACACGCATGCCACCCACCAATACGGTTAACTCAGGCGCTGTAAGTGTGAGCAATTGAGCCTTATCGATCAGCAACTCTTCAGTAGATACAGGGAATTTCGATTTGCGGTAGTTCCGGAAACCGTCGGCAACAGGCTCCAGATAGCCGATCGATTCAACATCGGTTTGTTCCTGTGAAGCATCCATTCTACCGGGCGCGAAAGGAACAGGGATCGAATGTCCTGCATCCTTAGCTGCTTTTTCAACGCCTGCGCAACCAGCCAGTACGATCAGGTCTGCCAGCGAAACCTTTTTACCTCCTGCCTGTGCACCATTGAATTCTTTTTGAATGTCCTCCAATTTATCCAATACTTTCTGCAACTGCGCCGGATTGTTTACCTGCCAGTATTTCTGAGGCGCCAGGCGAATGCGGGCGCCATTCGCTCCACCGCGCTTGTCGGAACCACGGAAGGTGGAAGCCGAAGCCCATGCTGTGGAAACCAATTCTGCTACGCTCAATCCTGATGCCAATACTTTAGCCTTCAAGGCTGCAATATCCTTCTCATCTATCAATGCATGGTCAACAGCAGGAATAGGATCTTGCCAAAGCAGTTCTTCTTCCGGCACATCGGGTCCAAGGTAACGTGCGCGAGGTCCGATATCACGATGTGTTAATTTAAACCATGCCCTTGCAAAAGCATCTGCAAATGTTTCGGGATTTGCCAAAAAGCGTCTGGATATTTTTTCGTAAACCGGATCAAACCTTAAAGAGAGGTCGGTAGTAAGCATGGTTGGTACATGCTTTTTTGAACCATCATAGGCATCGGGAATAATACTGTCTGCATTTTTAGCTACCCACTGGTGTGCGCCGGCCGGACTTTTGGAAAGTTCCCACTCAAAGCCAAAAAGGTTTTCGAAGAAATCATTACTCCATCGGGTGGGCGTTTTCGTCCATATTACTTCAAGTCCACTGGTAATCGTGTCAGCACCTTTACCGGAGCCATAACTGTTGCTCCAGCCCAGGCCCTGCAACTCCAGACCGGCAGCTTCAGGCTCTTTGCCTACATGGGTAGCAGGGGCGGCGCCATGGGTTTTGCCAAAGCTGTGCCCGCCTGCTATCAGGGCAACTGTTTCTTCATCGTTCATGGCCATGCGCCCAAAAGTGTCCCGGATGTCTTTAGCAGCAGCGATTGGATCAGGATTACCGTCGGGACCTTCGGGATTCACATAGATCAACCCCATCTGCACGGCAGCAAGCGGTTTTTCCAGGTTACGGGAGTGGATATCACCACCTGCCTTGTCGGCCGACACAACAGCACCATGGTCCTTTTCCACACCCTGTGAACCATGCGCATAACGCAGGGCGTCACCCAACCAGGTGGTTTCGGAACCCCAGTATACATCTTCATCCGGCTCCCATACATCTTCACGTCCACCGGCAAAGCCAAATGTTTTAAAGCCCATCGATTCCAGTGCTACATTACCGGTAAGGATCATCAGATCTGCCCATGAAATTTTGCGGCCATATTTTTGTTTGATGGGCCAAAGCAGCCTGCGGGCTTTATCGAGGCTCACGTTATCGGGCCAGCTATTAAGTGGAGCAAAACGTTGTTGTCCGGCCCCTCCGCCACCACGGCCATCCCCCACGCGATAAGTACCTGCACTATGCCATGCCATGCGAATGAACAAGGGGCCATAATGCCCAAAGTCTGCAGGCCACCAATCCTGCGAGTTGGTCATGAGTGCATGAAGGTCTTTTTTTACAGCTTCCAGGTCGAGGCTTTTAAAAGCTTCCGCATAATTAAAATCCTCTCCCATCGGGTTTGAAAGGGACGAGTGCTGACGCAGGATATTTAGCTTTAACTGGTTGGGCCACCAGTCGCGGTTCCTGGTGCCGCCACCGCCAACATTTGGCTTCATACTGCCATTATGAAATGGGCATTTACTGATGTCGTTTGATTGTTTTTCCATTGCTGTAAATTAATTATTGAATGAACACTTGCTTGTACCTGATACTTGTGCGGGATTGTAAAATTATGATATGTGAAGAAATAATCACCATCGATTAATTCTATATTTCAATAGATAAAATCTATTAATATATCGCCTGGTTACTGGTATGCAGGATGCAAACTGAAATATGATTATTTTTGTAGCGCAACTTCCCTCTTCATCTCCCTCTGCACAGATAATTGATTTCAAAAACCTGTTACAATACAGTTGTTCTCTTATAGTGAATTGTTATTGTTCAACAATCAAACCTGTCTTATGACTGTCCAAAAACTTAGAATTGCCCCTGCCTCTCTGCTTGTGCTGGCTTATGCCGGAAAACTATATGGGTCTCCTGTTGAACAGGCATACCTTTCAAGGATCGATTTCGAGGAAGTGAAAGAAGTTATGGATAAACTGAACAATGCATTCCCGTATGTGGAAGAAATAATTACCCTAAGAAAACAATTCGTGCGTGATTCGATAGCTGAACAGGTGGCGCTCCAAAACGACTGGCAGGTTATGATCCGGAGCGCCCTGCCATTATTGTTTTTGAAGGGATTATTCACTACATCTCCAATACAGCGTTCGTGACGCTTATGCAACAATTCAAAACCAATAACAAGCGTAACCTCATCATACTTGATTATTCGCTGGCAGAAGAGGAAGTACCGGCGGGTTTTATCAGATACCACCAACAAATGCTACAGATCATGTCATCGTTTGTACAGCAAAGGATAAATATGAACAGTGGAGGAACAATGGTGGAATTGGTCAATTCACTGGAGAGGCAGGTCCACCAGGTCCGATCGTTAAGCGAGATCGAAGAAAGGATAAATGGAAAGGCTACCATATTTCAACAACGGGGAGAGGGGGTGGTGGAGATGCTTTCTTTTCATATCTGAGAGACTGTAGATCAGATTACATTACCGGTGACTTTGCAGCTACTCCCACTCAAAAACCAGCAACCAAAAGAAGATGCTTCAATGAAGTGCCCCCCAAAAGTTAGACACTTTTGGGGGGCACTTTATTTCCTATTTAAGACCGCTGTTGTTTTTTCCCGGTATAAATGATCAGCACACCCATTACAATGAATAATCCTACCACATAAGCCAACCCGGTCCTTAACCCGAAAATGTCTGCGAGGTGCCCGATCATCGGGGGGCCTACGAAAAATCCCATATAGCCGATGGTACTGGCCATGGCAATTCCCGCTGAAGGGCTTACTCCTGGCGTGTTTCCGGCTGTGGAATAGATGATCGGTACGATAGTGGCCAGCCCGATACCTACCATAAAGAACCCGATCATGCTCACCCATGCATAAGGGAATAATAAGGAGAGTGAGAGCCCGGTAATAGCCACCGCCACATCCAGCAGCAATAATGTATTTTTCCCGAGTGCAGCAGTAAGGCGATCTCCAAAAATACGGCCGATCGTCATGGCTGCGCCGAAGACCCCGAAGGCCAGCGCGCTGAAAGATTCGGTGCTGCCCACTACCGTGTGCATGTAGATGGCGCTCCAATCGGCCATAGCACCTTCTCCGGTCATACCGCAAAAAGCAATGATGCCGAGAGGAAGGATGGCCAGTGCCGGTAAGCGGAATGTTCCGCTGTTTTTGTCGGTTATGGATAAGGGTAGGGCGACCGGGTCACGGATAATAATGCGTGCGCAGGAGAGGATGGCCGCTATCGCTGCCAGTGACACCACCAGGAAATGTGCTGGCAATATGATATGGAACCTGGAGAACAGCGCCGAAACGCCTGCGCCAATGGCCATGCCAATACTGAACAGTGCATGGAAAGACGACATGATGGGCTTCTTCCATTCCCTTTCCACCAACACTGCCTGCCCGTTCATGGTTACGTCCATGGCGCCGGAGAAAAAACCGGTGGCGAAAAAACAGGAGCGAGCCACCCAGAGATCATTGGATAAGGGGATCAATGGTATCACACTGCAAAACAGTATCCCTGCCAGCACGGTCAGCATTTCATTGTTGTATTTACCAGTGATCCAGCCTGCGATGGGCATCGATACCAGGGCGCCTGCTGCAGTAGTAAATAAGAGTGTACCTAATGTGCCGTTCGAGATATCATAAAATGCTTTGAGCTCAGGCAGACGGGCCGTCCAGTTGGCATAGAGAAAGCCGTTCACAAAGAAAAAAATACCGATCGCTATCCGTTTGGAGAGGATGATCTTTCTGTCTGTGATCGCAATGGCCGGGGTATTGATGAATGGGTCTTTCACGCAATTGTTTTTACAAAATTGCTGCTGCGCCCGCTTTTTATCTTTCATTGGTTTTTCCCATTCTTGCACTGGATTATCATTATTCTTAATTTTGCCCGACAATCGAGTGTATGAAAAAGGCGGCATTTGAGAAGATAGTACCATTATCTGGCTATTCTTTTTATATGGTACATTATAAATTCCCGGAATTCTGCAGTAAGGATTTCTGGCATTTTCATCCTGAATTCGAGATCGTTTACGTGCCGCGCGGTAACGGGAAGCGCTTTGTGGGCAACCATATCAGCCGGTTTGAAGATGGAGAGCTGATCTTATTAGGACCTAATATTCCGCACAATACTTTCAACTTCGGTTTTGAATCCGAGAACTATGAAGAGTATGTGATCCAGTTCAGTGGAAAACAGATGGAAGCATTGAGCGGATCTTATCACGAGTTCAGCCCGGTAAGATCTTTACTGGAAGAGGCACAATCGGGCCAGGTGATCGGGGGGCCGGCAAAACATGCGATCGGAGAACTGGTGAAAGCCATGCCGGGCCTGCAACCTTTCGAAAGGTTGATGTACCTGGTGGAAGTATTGCAGAAAATGGCAGTATCTCCCGATCGCAAAAGTCTGCAGGTGAAAAAGTTCCTGACAGTTTCAGTGTTGAATACTCATCGCGTACAGGAAGTATACGCTCTCATCCAACAACATTACCACAACGATATCAGCACCAGGGAAGTGGCAAAAGCAGTGTCCATGACGGAAAGCTCTTTCTGTCGGTTCTTCCTGCAAAGTACCGGTAAAACTTTCAAGCAGGCGCTCACGGAAGTAAGGATCCAGCATGCCTGCAACCTACTGATCAATGGGAATGACACGATCGGGTCTATTGCGGCAGACTGCGGTTTCAATAGTGTGTCCCTCTTCAACAGGTTCTTCAAAGAGATCACTAACGAAACTCCCAATACCTACAGGAAGCGATTCTATAATAAGGTACAGGTTGGCGCATGAATAATCATTAATATTGAATATGATCAGTATTGTAAAAGCAGGCTTGCAGGATGTTCCCCTGCTGACAGAACTTGGCAGGCAAACATTTATCGAATCGCACGGGCACAGTGGGCCTGCAGCCGATATTGAAAACTATGTGAAGGAAAAGTTCAGTGATAGCAGGATGAAGGAAGAACTCGAAGACCAGGCAAATATTTATCATATCATTTATCATGATGGCCGGCCGGCCGGATATTCCAAGATCATCCTGGATGCCTCCCACTCGAATATTTCCCTTGAACACGTAACCAGGCTCGAGCGACTTTACCTGCTGAAAGCATTCTACAGCCTGAAGCTCGGATACGATCTGCTGGCATTCAACATCGATTTGTCGAAGCGAAGCGGCCAGCAGGGGATATGGCTTTTTACCTGGAAAGAAAATCACCGGGCTATTGCGTTCTACGAGAAGAATAGGTTCAGGATCATCGGAAGTCATGATTTTATGATCTCTGCCACCCATTCCAATCCGAATCACCAGATGTTGCTTGAATACTGAAGGAGGAGATATCAAATCCGGATGATCTCCGCCGCAGCTTCCGTTGAAGATCTGTTTTTGCACAATCGTTTGCACATTTCTGACTATAGTATTTTAGCTATCTTCAAAAGATCAAACCGGTCCAATGAATCAGTTCTACTCTGGCAGATGGAATTTCTACTGCATATCGCTCATTCTCCTGCTGACAAGTTTCCAGGCTTTCGCCCAAAAAAATAAAACTGCTTCAGCTTTACCCAATATTGTTTACATCTATGCCGATGACCTGGGTTATGGTGAACTGGGTTGCTATGGACAACAAAAGATTGAAACGCCCAACCTCGACAGGATGGCCGCAGAAGGAATGCGATTTACCCAGCACTATTCCGGTGCGCCTGTCTGTGCTCCATCGAGATGCATGCTGATGACCGGTAAACACAGTGGTCATTCTTATGTACGCGGCAATTTTGAACTGGGAGGATTTGCCGATTCAGCAGAAAGAGGGCAGTTGCCGCTTGCCGCCGGGCAATTCACCATTGCCGATATGCTCAAACAAAAAGGATATGCAACGGCCCTTATTGGCAAATGGGGATTAGGCATGGCCAACACCGAAGGAAGCCCGCTCAAACATGGATTCGATTATTATTACGGCTACCTCGATCAGAAACAGGCGCATAATTATTACCCTTCTCATTTATGGGAGAATGATCATTGGGATACTTTGCGCCAACCCTGGTTTGCTGTACACCGCAAACTGGACCCACAATCCGCCAGGGATGCGGATTTCGATTCTTTCAAAGGAAAGGACTATGCCCCGGAAAAAATGACTGAAAAGGCATTGGCTTTTATCGATGAGCATAAAGCTCAACCATTTTTTCTCTATTTACCGTATACATTGCCACACGTATCGCTCCAGGTGCAGGATAAATGGCTTGACCAGTATAAGGGCAAATTCGAAGAGCAGCCATACTATGGACAAAACGGTTATGCCTCCACGAAATATCCGCTCTCTACCTATGCAGCGATGATCAGTTATCTTGATGCACAGGTAGGTATCATCCTGCAAAAAATAAAAACTTTGGGCCTCGATCAGAACACGATCATCTTTTTCAGCAGTGATAATGGCGCTACCTTTAATGCAGGTGGGGTCAATACCAATTTCTTCAACAGCGTATCCGGATTGCGTGGACTGAAGATGGACCTCTATGAAGGAGGTATCCGCGAACCATTCATCGCCCGCTGGCCAGGCAAAATAAAAGGAGGGGCTATCAGTGAGCTGGTGTCGGCGCAGTTCGATATGATGGCAACACTGGCCGAACTTACAGGGCAGGCATTGACAAACACCGATGGTATTTCATTGCTCCCTGAATTGTTAGGGGAGCGGAAGAAGCAGCAAAAACATCCATATCTCTATTTCGAATATCCTGAAAAAGGGGGTCAACTCGCCATTCGCATGGGGGATTGGAAAGCAATAAAAACTGACCTGCGCAGGGACCCATCCAATCCCTGGCAACTTTACCATCTCAAAACGGATCGAAACGAAGCAGTGGACCTGGCAGCACAATATCCGGAGCTGCTTAAACAATTCGATGCGATCGTGCAAAAAGAACACCGGGAGCCACCGGTGAAAGCATGGCAGTTTGTTGAAAAGGTAATTCAAAGCACCAGCAATGATCGGGCTAAGTAGCTGAATGGAAGCGGTAACCACTTCATGGATCAGTGGAAGATATTTAACCAGATCATCATCAATGCCAGTTTATCGGCCGGGAACTTTTTGCGAAGGGTATGCAGGGCTTCATTGATCTGACTTTCGATGGTATTGGTGCTGATGTTCAACTGCCGGGCGATCTGCTGGTGACTTAATCCTTCTTCACGCACCATACGGTATATCATCCTTCTCCGTGGAGGAAGCGCTTCCACTGCTTCCTGGTATTCTTTCATCATTTCTTTGAGTTGGAGCGCATCGGTTGAATCATAGGTCTGGTGCTGCTGTTCATAGAAAATGCGGGCCCGAACGGCTTCCCTGGCTTCCTTTCGAAGGCCGTCGATAATGAGATGGATGGCATAAGTACTGAGCATGGGCAGCATATTCTCATCATCTTTCAAACCAGGCAATTGTTCCCATAATTTAATATAGCATTGTTGTACGATCTCTTCAATGGCGTCGTGGCCCCTGGTATGTTTCTTTACGAAGTTGTAAAGGCGATCCTTGGTGGAAAAGAAAATATTCTCAAACCTTTTCACGGGTATTTCGGGTGAAAATTCCATAGCAGTGCAGGGAGGATGATGCACAAAATTGAATGCCATCGCAGGAACTAACAAGCCGGCAGGTGAAATTAACAATTAGATCATAAACTCTGCTGTGTTAACTTAATATTAAGCCTGCGAACCGGGTAGCGGTAAAGGCTTTCAGCTTCGTGATATAGATAACCGGGAAACTATGGATAAACAATTACTTCAAAAATATCTCGATGGGCTTTGCACACCTGCTGAACTGGCGATCCTGCATGACTTTCTCGCTAATGAAAAGTCTGATTTGACTTTGTTGAAGGAATTGTTACAGTCATCCTGGGCCAAAACTATAGCTGAACCGGTGAATGAAGATGTTACCATGGAACTGCTGGCGAAATTGCGGACCAGGCTCTATCCTTCCACCAGTGAGGCTACTATCGTTATGATGCAAAACCGTAGAAGACGGATATGGTACGGTGTTGCGGCCTGTGTTGCTACACTCGTCATTGCAGGCACGGTTATTTTCAGGAATAACCTGTTTACGAAAAATAGCAGGCAGGGTATCGCGTCTATCACCTGGAAAACGATCAGCAATAATAGTGCTGCTACCAGGGCCGCCTGGCTGCCCGATAGTTCCAGGATATGGCTTACTCCCAGAAGCACGGTTTCCTATGCGGCCGATTTTACGCAACGGCGTTCAGTGAAGCTGGAAGGAGAAGCATTCTTCGATGTAAAGCATGATGCTGCACATCCGTTCCTTGTCTACAGTAACAATATCGTAACCAAAGTACTGGGAACTGCTTTCAACATTGAATCCTATATCAGTGAAGGATCCATTCGTGTGTCACTGGTGAGAGGCAGGGTAGCCATTGAAGATACCAGCAGCAATACAGTGTCCATGCCTCCTGCACTTTTGCAGGCCGGGCAGGTATTGACCTATAATAGAATAACCCATACAGGTAATAAAGATACATTGAAGCTGACAGAGCTAGATAATTGGACAAGCGGCTATCTCCTGCTGAACGATGTGCCGGTAACGGATGCCATCGCAAGGATCGCCACCCGTTTCCGGCTTACTATCGTTTATGGAAATGGTGTTGAACTGAACAGCCAGCGTGTGACCACCGTTTTCAAAAATGAAACACCGGAAGAAATGCTGAACCTGTTATTATTCGTACATCATTATACATTCAGAAAGAACGGAAATGTTTTTGAGATCGTAAGGCGATAAGCCTCGATGAGGACCACTCCGGAAAGCATTACAAAATCAAATAAAAGGAAATAAACTCTATGCTGTTCATCGATACAACGGCTGGTGATACTGCCATGCCGATACGGAATAAAAGGTCATGGGGCCGTTGGTCCTTCTATATCATTCTGCTGCTTCTCTCATTCCAGTCTCCTGCTCAAAACAAGTATGCGGCGTTGAATGAAAAAGTGGATTACCCGGCACGGCAAGCGAATGCCGCTACAGTATTGGAGACCCTGCAGCAACAAACCGGGTATGTCTTCACTTTCGATAGACCGGCCATGAGCAGTATCCTTTTGAAAGACCTGCGTCTGCAAAAGACTACACTTGGAAAGGCGCTGCAATCCCTGGAAGAGCAGGCAGGACTATCTTTTCTCATCCACAACAAGAATATTGCTGTAAGTCGTGATGAGCTTCCGCGAAAGAAGGAAGCCGCTATCGGCGGCGTTTTGCGCGGCCGTGTAGTGGATTATGAAACGGCAGAACCATTGTCCAATTCCACTTTGTTGCTCAGCGGTGCGGGGAGAACGGTGATCAGTGATGAAAAAGGCTATTACATTTTCAGGGACCTGCCTGCTGGTAATTTCATCCTCCTTACAACCCATGTTGGCTACCAACAGAACCGGGTCGACAATATATCAGTCAATGCCGGGAAAGAAATTGTGATGGATATCAAAATGCAATCTTCGAATGGGAGCCTGGCGGAAGTGGTGGTCACCAATGCAGGTGGGAAAACACGCACAGTGACCCATACCACAGAAAAGCAACTGATCAATGAAATACGTTTATCCAATGCTGTTGTATCCGGCATCTCCAATGAGCAGATCACGAAGATGGCCGATCGCAATGCGGCCGAGATCGTGAGGCGTATACCCGGCATCACTGTTACCGATGACCGGTTCATTGTAGTACGTGGCATGAATGCACGTTATAACCAGACCTATCTGAATGGCAATCTTGCCCCCAGTACCGAGATATACACACACGCATTTGCTTTCGATCTGCTGCCTTCTCCGATCATCGACCGCATCCTCATTTTTAAATCACCTACTCCTGACCTGGTAGGCGATGTAACCGGGGGGTCCGTGAAGCTATTTACCAAAAATGCAAAGCCGGTACGGCATTTCGACATTGGCGTGCAACTGGCGGCCAGGACCACCACTACGTTTAAAGAAGGCTATACTTACAATGGCGGAAACCTCGACTGGATTGGGTTTGATGATGGCCTCCGCAGTCATCCGGCGAAAGTGTTGCCGGAGTTTGCGGCTGCTTATGGCAAGGAGGCAACATCACAACAACAGCGGCTGGAAGCGTTCTCACCCGATCTGCAGATCGGTAAACGAAGGATGAACCCCGACTTCCAGGCATTTGTCAACTACTTCGATAATTACAGGATCGGGCAAGCTGCACGTCTTTTCAACTTCACTATGATCAATTATACAAATGAGAGCAGGATACAGGCAGTGGAACGGCAATCGGGGAACCTGTATTCCCAGAGTTTCGGCGACTATGGCCGCACTACGGGCCAGAACAAGATCGCCCATGCGGATCAGTCGATCGAGAAGGGAAGGATCAATATCATGGAGAACCTGTTGCTGAAATTCAACGATCGTCACTCCGTCGAATTGAAAAATTTCTTTCTGAACGAAGGGAGCAAGAACACGTCGGTAACCGTTTCAGCCCCTAATTTCCTTCCAAAGCAGGACAGTGCACAACTGATACGCAATAAGGACATCCTCGAATCATTCGAGCAAAGGCTATTGTACTCAGGTAATCTTACGGGTAATCATCATCTTGACCAGAAGAGAAGGCACCAATTGCAATGGAACCTGGGGTTTAACTATTACAAGCAGAATGTACCCGATCAGCGGAATACCCGGTTCTTCGGGCAGAATGGATCACTGGCTGCAGCAGGCGCAAACACCAGTAGTTACCGGGATGCTTACCTTGGCATGATCAACCGGATATTCATTACCAACCAGGAAGAGAATTACCAGGCATCGATTGATTACAGTTATGCTGTTCGTCCTTCTTTATTATTGAAAGCAGGTGTGTATGGATTGTTCAAGGACCGTCATGTAGGCCGCCGTTTTTACCAGGTGAACCGGGCAGGACTGGAGGGTGTGGAACTTAGTGGGATAGAGAATATGGCCCCCGGGTTCCGCGATAACTTCGGATGGAACGATCCCAACCTGCTGCTGTTCAGGCCGGAGGAATTGAATAAGGTCTGGTCGCCCGCCTATTTCAGGGCTGATGGGAAAGGACTGGCTATCTATGACGCCACGCAACCTACCGATAGTTATGTGGCCGATGAGCGGAACAATGCATTTTACCTGATGGGCGACCGGCATTTGCTACACAAAAAATTGAACCTGGTAGGAGGCCTGCGCGTGGAAGATGACCGGCAGCAATTATCCGCCGCCATAGTTCAGAGCGGGGCATTCATCCCATTGCTGGTGAAGAAACCGCTCACGGCATGGTTGCCTTCGCTGAACGCTACCTATACGTTGGCCGATTCCATGCTGGTGATCCGGGGTGGATATGGTAAAACGCTCAACCGTCCTGAATTCCGTGAAATATCCCCCTTCTCCGATTATGATTTCATGAATGATGTGGTGGTTACGGGAAACCCTTCTCTCGTTACTGCGAAGATCGACAATTATGATCTGCGGTTCGAATGGTACCCACGCAGCCATCCCGGTGAAATGATCAATGCAGGAGTATTCTATAAAAAGATCAAAAATCCTATTGAACAGGTCCGCAATGATCAGTCGGGTGAAGTTATATTCATGCCTACCAGTATCAGTTACTGGAATGCCGATGAGGCTGTGGTGTATGGAGTGGAAGCAGAGGTCCGTAAGAGCCTTGCCTTCATACCAGGCAGACTGTTCCGCAATCTATCGCTGATCATAAATGGTGCGCTGATCCATAGCCGGGCCAGCAAAACGCCGGTAGGAGACAGTTCGCAGTTCAGCTTCTACAGCGGTTTTCACAACAGGCCACTGCAGGGACAGGCACCCTATGTGCTCAATAGCGGGCTCTTTTATGAAAACCCGGGATGGGGGTTGAAGGCTTCTGTGACCTACAATATTTCCGGCACTACGATCTATGCAGTGAGCACCGTATCGACCAAAGAAGCACATGGGAATGGGGTTGGCATCGGTGGCTATCCTTCTTCACAAGCCTATATCAGGCCCAACCTGATCGAACTGCCCAGGCATCTACTGGATATTTCCATTACGCAAAGGGTGTTCCGCTCGCTGAACCTGAAGCTGAACATACAGAACCTGCTCGATGAACCTGTACGAATAGCCGAAGACCAGGACTACAACAATAAATACAAAGCGGAAAAAAGTACGGGCATTGCAAGAGGGGCGGGAGGCGCTTATGAAGGCCCGCTATACAAGGGAGACAATCTTTTCAGAAGCTTTCGTACTGGCCGTTATCTGACAATTTCTTTCACGTACGCATTTTAACCGATAATATGAACAGGCAATTCTATAAAATGAAACAGTTCCGATCCTTTCACCTGCTCCGATGGATCGTATTATACGGCTGCCTGGCGGCAGCCTGTAAAAAAGTGGCCAATCATGATGAATACCTTCACACGATCTATTCGGTGATCACGGACAATAACCTGTATAGACCGGATGGGTCATTCTTCCATTATTCGTATGTCGCTGCAGGTAAAACATTGGTGCCGGGCGATACGATGACCATTGCCGGAATTCTGGGCGGCCCCGATGCACACAGGGAGATCAGGATCGGTGACAGCGTTGTAAGCACTTTTCAAAATGCCGCTTACAGGATTTACAATAGTAGTACAAAAGATACGGTCTGGGCAACCGTAGATTACATGAAATGCCGTGTGCCCAAAGGCGTCAGGGGAAATAGTATACCTGTATTGGTCAGGGTGAATGGTATTGCAGTGAATGCCCCAACGATCAAAGTGCAGGAGTATACGGACATACCCAGTGCTGCAGATACTACGCTGGTAGTCGACAAAATGATCGAATGGCTGCCATCGAACCTAAACCTTTATACCAGCGGAAGCAGTCTTATCGATCTGTGGAAAGATGGTACTGTTACCGGAGGTGGCAATATATGGTTCTTCAATAAACCTGAAGGGATATTCAGGATCGTGGATGGGGAGATACGATCGGTGATAAAACCAGGTGCTTCGATCACGCCGGTATCGGGCGATCCCTTTCAGGTCCTTTATATCATCGGGTTTACTGTTGATATCGATGAAACGGTACTTTATTTCTCTGCTTCTACTGCGGAGAATACGCCTGATCAGGCGAAATATTATATAACGAGGTTTTGTAGAATGGACATTGCTACCGGCAAAACAGAAGTCCTGAACCGTTCTGTGTTCATGAAGCCTGCTTCTTCGTATCCAAGAGGGGCCGACCTCAGCACTCCTCTCTACGATCCGGGAGCCAATTACCTGCCCGCCGAGGGAGATATTGCAAACACCAAATTGGCATTGGTGAATTTGCACATCGCACTCGATGGAACGATGTACGCCAAGAATGCCGCATACAATACCAGCACTCAACCCAAAAGCCCGCTGGCGGGTGATCCCAGGTTCCCGCAATTCAGTAACCCTGCCTACTATGCGCAGCGGGATTCGGCTGCGGCCTATAGCTGGTTTGGCTTAGGCACCGGTGATATTTCGAGTGGGATGGACAATTTCATTCGCATCCGGAATGGAGTGGTGAAGTCCCTGGCAAAGCCTGCCGCAAACAGGCCGGTGCCTTCGCTCGCCATCTTCTCTTATCTCAACCAGCAACTAAGTACTGATGGGCAGTTCATCTATTCGATGAATACCGTTAATAGAACATTGAATGTGATTTCAACAGCAGACTTTGAACAGGTAACAAAAGGTATCCCCGGCAATACCGAATTCAGTTTCTCATCATCCGACACTTCTTCAATTACAGGTCTGCATAAACCATCCATCACACCTGACCAGGACAGGTTCAGCAATTACTATGTGCTCTCGAACGGCGATGCTGTCTTCTTTCCATCTTCCTATTCCGGCTTTTCATTGATGGGTATCAATTTCACCTTGCATAATGCCTATGCTTTTGCAGGTACAGAAGCCGGGGTGGAAGCGCGGTACGGAAGTTCTGTACCCGGTCAGAACAAGACTATCGGGCCGGCCAAATGGGTAGACTTCTCTCCAAACAGGAGAGTGCTCTATGGCGACAACCGTTTTATCGGGTTCGACAGGAAGAACAATTTGTATTTCGCGTCTTTTGCCAAACAGGGATTCGGTGCGAAGCATTTGCCCATGGAAATTTACAGGATCAGGAAACCTTAAATCATTACCGATATGCGCTCAATCTGTATAGCGATCATTGCAACCATTTCAATGGCCTCCTGCCGCAAGGCAAAATATGAACCGGCCAATTATGGAGGGATCAGTTTTTATAATGCATCTTACACGCTCGATACGTGGCTACCACTCAATGCCGGCAGCCAGAAAAAGATACTCCTGCCGCTTGCGGCTGCAGAACAGAAACCGGGCCCCATCCAGGGCAATGGGATACCTTTCTTTTCAGAAGATGGTGCCGTGAATGGAGGCAGTCGCAGGGATTTTCCTGCTGTCAACGGTAATTACGACGTGCCCTGGATATCATTCGACCATTATTCTGCAGGAGATTATAACGTTAATGTATACCTGAATTCAGTAGATTCATCAAGCCTGTTTTCTTTTCCGGTGACTGCGGAGCAGGACAGGAAACGTACCTATCTCTTGTCCGATAGCCTTGGTTCCTTCAATGTGATCAGTGTAGTACATGGACAGCAGCTTGTTGCCGGAAAAATCCTGCTTAGGTTGGTGCAGCTTTGCCCCGATGCGGATTCAGTGAACCTTCGTATCGGCAGCAGGATAGTGCCTGGCCTGCAGAACATGTCTTATCGCAGCATTTCACCGGAGGTCGAATATTCTCTATCGGCCGACAGTACGCTGAAACTCCGGGCCTTCAATGCTGGAGATACACTCACCAGTATTGGCCGTAAAGACCTGCAGGCACAACCGGGACAAAGCTATCTTATTGTATTGCGGAACTATCGCAATAATCATGAATACAAAGACAGGGACGGTCAATCGGTCCGGGTAACTGCCAATGGGGTAGTAGACGTCAGGAAGCTATGATCATTGAACGGCGTGGTCCCTTTGATAATCGAATGCACCCTTTCTGAGGTTGATGCCATATTCGAGGTATGCCTTCATACAGGCGAGGAAATTGGCCCATCCTTCAGTATTGCCTCTCATCCATTGGAGACCTTTATCAGTTACAGGCATACTGCCTTCTTTTACTTCCACCACGGTGGCGTTCTTCATGGGCTCACTGAGCCTGATCACGCACTGGTGTATTTCTCCACTACCTGCATCCCAGTCGAAAATGATGGATTCGTTCTTTTTCACTTTCATCACATTCACCGGGAACCTGTCACCGAATTCCGGAAACTTCCAGGACAGCTTTTTTCCTTCTTCCATCCTGCCGGTACTTTCCGAAATAAAATAGTTGGTCATCTTTTTTGGGTCCACGATCGCTTCAAATACCTCCTCGATGGGTTTGAGGATCTGGATAGCTGCAGAGGCTTCTAATTTATCCATAACAAACTATTTAAAGGTGTGAATTAATATGTATCCGATCGGTTACAAATATACTGAATTCAGTCCGCCTGGCATTGGTTTTTCAGCAAAATTTATTTTAATTTTATTCGACCGAATGGGCATATAATTCCATGTTCCAGGAGCATAACATACAAATCCCTGAAAAGCTGCGACCTTTCATCAGGCATATCTGGGCGCTGGATTCCGGCAGCCTGCAGACAGGGTCTGCTCCCAGTTGTTTTTCTATTTACGCAGATGGTTGTCCTGGTGTCATGTTTCACCAATCCATGTCGGGCATGCTCCTGAACCAGGACAAGAAACTTTCCTCCATATTCCTCTATGGGCAAACGGTACAGCCGATTACCCTGAGTACGGAAGGCAGAATGAAAATGATCGTCGTCAATTTTCATCCACATGTAGTGCAATCCATTTTCAGGTTCAGCGCCAGGGAGGTCACTGATGATTGCCTTGACCTGGGGTTACTCCCTTCTGTGCCGCGGATCAACCTCGGCGAACAGCTCTGGAACACGGTATCGATGGAGAACCAGGCAAAGATCATGTTTGACTATATGGAGCAGATGATCGCAAAGAACGGATCGGTCGTCGATAAGGGCATGGCCTATGCCACTGCGGAGATCATGCGTTCCAACGGAGAGCTACGGCTGAAAGAATTGCAGCGTATACTCAATCTCAGTGAAAGGACCTTTGAAAGAAAGTTTGAACAATATATCGGCGTATCCCCCAAATTGTTCTCAAAGATATCCCAGTTCCAGGCCGCCCTCTCCCAGATGCGAAACGGTAAATACAATAAACTGTCCGACATCGCTTATGAAAACGGTTATGCGGACCAGTCGCACTTCATCCGGAACTTCAAAAAATTTACCGGCCTCTCACCCTTCGAATTTCAAAGGCAGGCAGAAACGGTTCATGATAATTTCCCCGGCAGGGTGAATTGATTTTTCCATTCCAGGAAGGCATATAGACAATTGGTTGACAAGTTGAAAGGTTGACTGGTTGACAGGGGTATCTCCGCGTGTCAGGAAGTCCTTATCAACCTATTAACTTTTCAGCTTGTCAACCAATTGTCGGTTTCGTTCAATTTTCCGGGCCGCCAACTTTCTAGTATTGTGGTGTAAATACAAACACCATGAAAGCCTTATATATCATCGCCGGCGGTCTTCTCTGTTTCGTGGCAGTACAATCTTTCGTGATCGACCCTTCCGGAATGGATGAGGATAATGGAGGAATGCTGCCCAAATTGTCGGACTACCATATTTTCCAGGGTGATCCATCTGCCCTGGTCCCCACAGATGCTTTCAAGCCCTATGAACCATCTACCACTTTATTTTCCGACTATGCCGAAAAACAGAGATTGATCATGGTCCCTGCCGGAAGCTCCATGAAGATCACCGGCAATGGGTTGCCCGAATTTCCAGATGGCGCCATCCTGGCCAAAACCTTTTATTATTATAATGACAAGAGGGATCCTTCGAAAGGTAGGCGGATCATTGAAACGAGGATACTGGTGCGTACGGGATCAACCTGGCATGCGGGCACTTATGTCTGGAATGATGCACAAACCGAAGCGTTACTGGCAACAAAAGGTTCAAAGCACGATGTAAAATGGCTGGATGAAAACGGTGCCGGCCGATCGATCGATTATCGTGTTCCTTCCAACAAAGATTGTGCTACCTGCCATAACTCCAATAATGTGCTCACGCCCATCGGGCCAACGGCCATGAACCTGAATATTGAAGTAACCAGGAACAATGCCAGGATCAATCAACTGAAATATTTTCAAAGCAACTCCCTGATCGGCGCAGGTGACCTCTCCGGAGTTGCAACGCTTCCCGATTGGCAGAATCCCTCCTACACACTCGAACAAAGGGCCAGGGCCTATCTCGCAGTGAACTGTGCTCATTGTCATAATCCCAACGGATTTTGTGCAGCAGCGAATTTCAACGCGGGGTATGAAACTCCTTTTGCATCCACCAATATCAGCGATAAAAAGAAGCTGATCGTTCAATACATGAAACAGGGCCGTATGCCTTTGCTGGGTACAACCGTAGTGCATAAGGAAGGATTGGCATTGGTACAGGAATACATCAACAGCCTTCACTGAACCATGTTGTCGGTTTCGTTCTATTTATCCCTTCATTCACATAATAGCTTTGATAAAAAATAAAGATCATGAAAACGTTGAACAACACATCACCCAAGACACTGGTGCTCGGTGGTACCGGAAAAACGGGAAGCCGTGTAGTGAACAGGCTTACTCAAATGGGCCGTTCCGTGAGGATCGGTTCCCGCTCGGCCGCAATTCCGTTCGACTGGGAAGATCAGTCGACTTGGGGACCAGCACTCGACGGCATCGATAATGTATACATCACCTTCCAGCCCGACCTCGCAGTTCCTGCTGCCGTGTATGTCATCAAAGCCTTCACGGCAAAAGCGGTGGAAATGGGCGTACAGAAACTGGTGCTTTTATCAGGCCGTGGCGAACCGGAAGCACAGGAATGCGAACAGGTAGTGATCAATGCAGGCACAAACTGGACGATCGTCCGCGCCAGTTGGTTCTGCCAGAACTTTAGTGAAAGCCATCTGCTGGAACCGATCCTTGCAGGCCATGTGGCATTGCCTGCCGGTAATATCGGGGAGCCATTCGTAGATGCGGATGATATTGCCGATGTAGCCGTGGCCGCCCTCACGGAAGATGGACATGACGGAGAGATCTATGAAGTGACAGGCCCGGGATTGCTGACCTTCGAACAAGCGATAGGAGAGATCTCTGCCGCAACCGGCAAGTCTATTCAATACCAGCAGGTCAGTGTGGAAGAATATGCAGCCATGCTCAACATGTATGGTGTTCCCGCCGATATTGTTTCACTGCTCACCTACCTTTTTCCCGAAGTGCTCGATGGCAGGAATGCACATACCAATGATGGTATCGAGCGGGCATTGGGACGTAAACCCACTTCTTTTGCCGAATATATCAGGAAGACAGCCGCCACTGGTGTCTGGAACCAGGAAATTGCACAGCATTGAAGCTACGGCCTTCGCCCGAAGGGCGAAGGCCGTATAATACACGCTTAATACAAATACATCATCACTACAACAACCAAACAGAATGAAAAACAAAAATCTCATACTCCTCATCGCCGCCACCATCATGGGCCTGACAGCCGGTATCTTTTACTGCTGGTCGGTTTCGGTAATGGTCGGACTGGCCCCATTGCCCAATGACCAATACCTGGAAGCCTTTCAGTCGCTCAACCGTAAGATCGAAAACCCGCTTTTCTTTCTCTGCTTCTTCGGTTCTGCCATCCTGTTACCCATTAGTACCTTTATGCACTCTGGCAAACCCCGCCAGCGCAGGTTCACCTACCTGCTTATCGCTTCCATTGTATATATAGTTGGCGTGATCGGGATCACCAGCTTTGCCAATATGCCTCTGAACATGGCGCTCGACAAATTCAATGTCGGCTCCGCCACCGCCGCCCAGATCGCAGAGCAAAGAGCCGTTTTCGAAGGCCCCTGGAACCAACTGAACAACCTGCGCAGCTTTGCCTGTATCGTATCTCTCGTACTCACTATCCTTGCCTGCCTCACCCCGCATGAAACGGGCAATACCAAAAAACTTAATTAAATTGACCAGTCAATTGACCATGAAACCAGCCTGTAGTGGGAATATTTCATCCACACATAGGCCGGTTTCGTCTACACAATGCTGCCTGCCCTACGGCCAGGCAGTAATTTTCGCCGATGAATATCCTGCGTTCACCATATTTCGTTCCCGGTATCCATGCGTTCATCTGGGTACTGTTGCTGGCGATCCCACATATACTGGTAGGCAATAGTAATTTCCTGGGCCTCTCGAAAAACTTTTTTCTCGTAACCTCCATCTATCATATCGGCCTGTTCTACCTGAATGCCTATTACCTTTATCCAAAACTCCTCAACAGGAAATGGTGGTGGCTGTATATCATCGTGATCGCTGCCATTATCATCGGATCATTCAGGGTCAAAGTATACCTGCTTCAACTGGACCCTAATTTCCGGCTCACCGATGCCAATAGCCGGGCCATCTTCTTTTCATTGATCCCATTATTGCTGGCCAGTATGCTTTTCCGGCTTATCAGCGACCGCCTTCGGTTCGAACGGTTGGAGAAGGAAGCAAGGACAGAACAACTGGCGGCAGAACTGAAATTCCTCCGCTCGCAGGTGAGCCCACACTTTCTATTCAATATGATGACGAATATGGTATCCCTGGCCCGCCAACGTTCACCACTGCTGGAGCCCTCCCTCATCAGGCTTTCGGAACTGCTGCGATATATGTTATACGATTCCAATAGCGATAAGATCACGGTAGACAGGGAGATCGAACACCTCCAGCATTATATTACCTTGCAGCAATTACGTTTCAGCGATGAGGTGGAAGTGCAGACAGAAATTTTCAATGAATGTGAAACCTGTTCTATCGAACCAATGCTGCTGGTGCCATTTATCGAAAACGCGTTCAAGCACAGCATCGGTCTGCAAAAAGATCCCTTTATCCATGTTCGGCTCCAGGTGAAAGAGCAACTCCTGGATTTCAGTGTGAAGAATAATTACACGAAGGAGAATAATTCCAGGGACAAAAGCTCGGGCATCGGACTGATGAATGTGAAGAACAGGCTCCAACTTCTGTACCCCGGCAAATACTTGCTCGATATCGAGGATGAGGACGGTATATTCTCTGTTCACTTAAAACTTGACCTGTCATGATGAACTGCATTGCGGTAGATGATGAGAAGCTGGTGCTCGATCTCCTGGTCGATAATATCCGGCAGGTGCCATTCCTCAACCTGGTGGGCCGTTGCAGGAATGCCATGGAAGCGGCTGAAATATTGCATAAAGAACAGGTAGACCTGATATTTCTCGATATCCAGATGCCCGGACTGAATGGCCTGCAGTTCGTGCAGACACTGAAATTCCCCCCGATGGTCATCTTCATCACTGCATACCAGGAGCACGCGCTGGAAGGTTTCAATCTCGATGCAGTCGACTATCTCCTGAAGCCCGTCTCCTTCGAGCGTTTTGTAAAAGCCTGCAACAAAGCCTATGAACTGTTCAGGCTGCATCAGAAAGGTGGGCACCGGGAAGACCAGCCCGGCTATTTCTTTGTATACGTAGAATACAACCAGGTGAAAATAACTATCTCGGACATACTTTATATAGAAGGTATGAAAGACTATGTAAGGATATTCCTGGCTGCTGCTACCAAACCCGTGATCACGAAAATGAGCCTGAAGGCGCTGGAAGATAAGCTCATGCCTTATCGTTTTGCGCGGATCCATAAATCCTATATCGTTTCCGTCGATAAGATAGCAGCTATCAAACGCGATCTTATCAGCATCGGGCAGACTGAATTACCACTCAGCGAAAGCTACAGATCGAACCTCGATAATATTCTCCCTTCCTGAGATCATCCCAATTCCGGTTCTTATCTATTCATCTTCCCCTGTCATCTATTCAGGCATATACAGTCATTCTTTCGTGGATAGCTTTGTGTAAGGAACATTCAAATTTTTAAAATCAAATCTTACAACTATGCCAGTCTTATTCATTTTAACGAGAATATTATTCGTTGCCTGCATGGTCTTCATCATCGGCTATGTATTCGGTAATTTTTCGAAGAGCGCTACTTTGTCTGTCTTCGCCAAAGTGGCTACGGTCCTCACCATCGTATTGTTCATCGGTACAAGCATCTTGTTGTTTCGCGGAGGCCCCTGGCGTCATGGCCATCGCGCTTACAATGGGCAGGAACGGGGTTGTTATTACGGGCAAAAGGATTCTGCTGTTGTGCGTTATTAACAGGAATTTTTAAAATCACCGGCCATGAAAGCTTCAACTGAAAGAAAAATAATACGGTGGGTACATATCATACTGAGCATTCCGGTAGTAGGGTATATCTACGGGCCGGTTGCTCAGATCCCCAGGAGCGCCCTGATGGTAAAGTGGGTGATCTTCCCCATTATTGTAATTTCCGGATTCTGGTTATGGAAGGGGGCCTGGGTAAAAAGAAAACTGCGTACAAAAAGCAGTTGACCATATTACAATAGTTTGAGCAATGCGTGTAGCGCCGGGTTCTGACTTTCCTTTTTCCATACAGCATACAACTCGGTCTTCTGCGGAACATTTTTCAACTCGATGAATTTTATGTCCGGTGGATGGCCCGTAGCCAGGGAAGCAGGAATGATCGATAGTCCCATACCACTACCCACCAGTTGGAAGATAGCTGGGGCGTGGATGGCCTTATGGGAGATCTTCGGCATAAAGCCCTGGTCGGCACAGAGATTGATGATCTGCTGGTAATAGAGCTGACTTTGATCATTAGGGAAGAGGATAAAATTCTCTTCCTTCAACTGGCCGATATGTTTGAATTTCGTGCTGGTCATCGGATGATCCTTCGCCAATACCAGGCTGAAATTCTCTCTCAACACGATCCTGGTCTGCATCCCTTCTTCCACACGATTGGACCGCATGAACCCGATATCGATCTCATCTTTTTCCAGTGCCGATAATTGTTCCCTGTTGGTAAGTTCTTCCAGTTGGAATTTGATGCCAGGATGGGCACGGTTGAATTTTTTCAGCAATCCCGGCAGAACGGAATACATGGCCGAGCCTACAAAACCGATCCCGATCTGCCCGGTATTGCCCTTGTTCAGCAGGTCGAGGTGATTGATGGCATTGTCGAGTTTGGTCATCAGTTGCACTACTTCCTGGTAAAGCAATTTGCCCGCATTGCTCAGCAATACTTTCTTATTTGTCCTATCAAAAAGCCGGGTTTGAAGGATCTGCTCCAGTTGTTTGATCTGTTGGCTGAGGGCGGATTGCGATATATACAGTTTCTCCGCAGCTTTCCTGTAATGTAATTCCTCTGCCAGTACGCGGAAATAGCTCAGATGACGCAGTTCAATTTGATTAACAATACTTATCATCTATTAATAAATATAAATTATCACTAATCGTAAATATACCGAATTTTGTATCGTCAATTTAAAATTGCCTGACATGCATTTTACCTCCAATACACCACTCGATCAATTCCTGCGAATACTGTTCGACCGTTACATGGCCAATGTGCCGGATGTACAAAAGATCAGTACTGCCTTGATCAGTAAAGGGATCATCGGATCGCAAGATGAGATCGTGAACGACCATATTGCATTCCGCACGCTGGGCGTGCCTCATCTGGGCATTGCTTCCCTGGAAAAAGTGTTCCTGCATCATGGTTACCGGAAAAAAGATTACTATTCATTTGCAGAAAAGAAATTGAATGCTTATTGGTATGCTCCGCCAACGCCTGCCTATCCGCGGATCTTCCTGAGCGAATTGCGGGTGCAGGATTTGTCGCACAATGCCCAGCAGATCATTCACCGGTATACTGATCCTATCAAATTGGACCCAGTCGGCCAACTGGATCTGAATGACGGCCTGGCCATCGGTGAATTCCTTCACCGTCAATTATGGGAAGCACCTACTAAGGAAGAATACAATACATTATTACAGGAAAGCGAATATGCGGCCTGGGTGATCTATAACAGGTACTATCTGAATCACTATACCATCAGCGTGCATAGTCTGAAGGAAGGCTACAATACCCTGGAACAGTTCAATGGTTTCCTCGAATCGATCGGCATTAAACTGAACACCTCCGGAGGAAAGATCAAGCAAAGCGCCGATGGGCTTTTATTGCAGAGCAGCACGGTAGCGCCTATGCTTGAAGCTACTTTTGCAGGTGGTGAGAAAATGAAGATCGCCGGCAGTTATGTGGAGTTCGCGGAGAGGAGAGTGTTGCCACAATTCACTCATTTGCCTGCAGGGCAGATCAGGCCGGAACATCGTCGTGATGGATTCGAGACCAACAACGCCGACAAGATATTTGAAAGTACTTATACGGAGCAGACGGCAAAGTAGTACCTGCAGCAATTTTTGGGAATCTTTACAATGTCAGGAAACCTTAGCCTGCTCCTCCTCAACGACCCTTTCCAACTCCAATTCACTGGGCAGGTTCATCAGGTATTTGGATACGAATAACTGTTGTGACAGACCTGCCGTGGCGTACTTCACTAATGTCTCATTCTTCCCGGCGCAGAGGATGATCCCTATCGGCGGATTGTCTCCTTCCTGCATTTCCTGGTCCTTGAAATAATTCAGATACATATTCATCTGCCCGGCATCCGCAGGTGTAAAACTTCCCATTTTCAGGTCCAGCAGCACATGACATTTCAGTATCCGGTGATAGAAGACCAGGTCAATACGGTAATGCGTGTTATCGAATGTAATACGTTTTTGTCTCGCCTCGAAACAAAATCCTCTTCCCAATTCCAGCAGGAAATCCTGTAGTTGTTGAATGATGGTCCGTTCAAGATCTGTTTCGGAGTGGGACGTATTTTCAGGTAGTCCCAGGAACTCCAGGAAATAAGGGCTTCTGAAAATATCGGATGGCTTCATACCAGAGCCTTTCCGGTGATTCTCCAATACTGCCTGCTTATCTGCGCTTAGCCCTGTCCGTTCAAATAAAAGGCTGCTCATGGCCCGTTGCAGTTCCCGTACAGACCAGTTATTGGTAATTGCCTGGGTTTCATAAAAGGCACGTTTGAGAGGCGTGTCTGCTTTGAGAAGCTCGATAAAATGGGTAAAGGAAAGCCGGTTGAGAAGTATTTCTACTGGGGTGCTCAAAGACGATTCAGATTTTCCAATCAATGATTGGAAAATTCTATTTAACTGATAACCAGCTTCTTCCATTCCTTTAGGTAAAGATTTTACCATTTGTGGATAAGTAAGATACAGTTGTTTCGTCACGTATAGGTAGGCTGGTGAAGAGCCTTTTATACCAGTTCTTTTCAGCCTTTCCGCCAGCTTACTAAGAAGCCTCTCACCATATTCAGCCCTGTCGGAGCCAAATTGCTCATACTCTACAATGAAAAGACCGATCATCCAATTGCGTAACGTCAACGCAGTATTCACCTGCTTCTGTACCTGTTCCAAAAAATAATGGTTGGTACGCTGAATAGTGCTGACTAATTGTTCAAGGCTGTTGGCTTGAGACTGGGTTTCGTGAGTTGGCATACAATTACTTTTCCATGATATACGAAAAAAGAATGCCAATAGTTCGGTTGTTGATAAAAGTTAGACAAAATATTTTTATTGAACAACCCCTCCTAAAAATACTTTATCGATTCTATAATCCTTAGTAAATACGACCAGGTTCGCCAGGCATTCCGGGGCAATGTGACCGATATCTGGTCTGCCCGCCACCAGGGCCGGGTACAAAGTGGCCATCCGCACAGCTTCTTCGAGTGACATACCTGCCTGCTCCACACAATTATGAACAGCTTGTATCATTGTCAACGCTGAACCTGATAGAGTGCCATCTGGCAGGGTATAGCGGTCCCGTTTTTTGACATGGGTATATGGGCCTTCAGCCGTTGCTTCCACGGCATCGGTGATCAGGAATAACCTGTTGCCCATGATTTGTTTGCTGATGCGAAGTGTATTGAAATCTACATGGATGCCATCCGCAATGATGCTGGCATATACACCGGACGATAAGAACGCCGCACCCGGAAGCCCTGTATCACGGTGATGGAAAGCCGACATGGCATTGAATAAATGCGTGACAGTACCGATCCCGTTCCTGAAACCTTCAACAGCCTGTTCAAAGCTGGCATTGCTATGCCCGGCTGATACCACCACCCCTGCGTCCCTCAACAAATGAATGATGACAGGGTCATTCATTTCCGGCGCCAGGGTAACGATCGCAATGGCCCCTCCAGCATCGGTCAGCAGTTTTTTCACTTCATCTGGACTGGCAGGATGGATCAGGGATTCGATATGCGCCCCCCTTTTTACAGGATTGAGCCAGGGCCCTTCAAGATGTAATCCCAATACTGCCGGATGGGGATTTTCACGCACAACACGAATGGCCTCCTGCACGATACCTGGCGGATTGGTAGCCAGGGTGATCGCAAAACCGGTAGTGCCGCTCTTTACCAATGCATCTGCTATGGCCTTCAACGTCCCGGCCGAAGGTTGGTTGGAGAAGAGATGGCCACCACTACCATAGACCTGCAGGTCGATGAAACCAGGGGCAATATACCGGTCGTGGCAGTCGATCCGGGTGGCGTCTGCCGGAATTTCACTGGCTGCCACCAGCCCTTTTATCAGCTTGCCCTCCAGGAGCAATGCTTTTTCACTGACCGTTTCAGCCCCTGTAAAAATTTGTCCGCCGACCAATGCAGTCATCATAAAACCCTTTTGATATTGTAAAATCGACCAAATATAGTTTTTCCGCGACAAAGCGCCACATCACACAACAAGGGAGGCATCAGGTTTGTATTCATATATACATTATGGCCCCGACCAGTTATGCCCATATTGTTAAAGGAAACAAATGGCTATTGTTAACAGCCATTTTTCTGATCGCTTTACTCCGCTTTATTTGTATAGGCGCTTTTGGATTGATGCCACAGGATGCCTATTATTATTTTTATAGCGAGCATCTTGCATTATCTTATTATGATCATCCGCCTGTCATTGCCTATGCCCTTCATTTTTTTACAGATCTTTTGGGAAGAAAGGTCTATGTGCTGAAATTGACCGATACTTTGCTCACCTGCCTTACGCTCTGGTCTTTTTACAGGCTGGCTATGTGTTTTTTGGAACAGGCCATTGCCCGCAAAGCGCTCCTCCTGCTTTTTTCCACCATTATGATCACTATCCTGTCACTGGTAACAACGCCCGATGTGCCGCTTGTGCTATGCTGGACACTTACCCTGCTTTTTCTTCATCATGCCATTTTTTTGAACAAGCAGCATTATTGGGCCTGGGCCGGGCTACTAATGGGATTTGCATTCGATAGCAAGTATACTGCTTTGTTCCTGCCGGCCGGATTAGTGCTGTTCCTTTTATTATCGGCAGCTCATCGCCGGTTACTGTTTTCGCGGTGGACACTACTCGCTGCCATCATTTTCCTGATAACGGTCCTGCCTGTGGTGATCTGGAACATGCAGCATGATTTCGCTTCCTTCAGATTCCAGTCGGAATCCAGGATGAACGACGTGAAAGGCTGGACCTTCAATCTTAAGGACCTGTTTGGTGTAATAGGTCATCAGTCGGCCCTGTTGTTGCCCATCTTTTTCTTTGCATTGATCTACTTTCTGGGGAAGGCGATAAAAAAATATTGGAGGTCGGTCAGCGCCATTCCGTCCAGAGAACTGTTCCTGCTTTGTTTTTTTGTACCTGTTTTCGCCACCTTCCTCTTCCTCTCTCCATTCTATTGGGTAAAACTGAACTGGATGATGCCGGCCTATATCACGGGTTGTATCTGGTTAAGCCTGTACCTTTCTGCGCGATGGGTACACACTCAGGTTGTGCTGTCGGCGGCGGTACATCTGTTGCTGGCAGTTCAGGTTATTTTTTATCCTATTCGGGTACGGTCCGATGATACCTGGGTAGGATGGAAAGATCTGTCCAGACAGGTGAGGGCCATCCAGGAAAAATATCCCGGCTCATTTATTTTTTCAGCGGACGACTATAAAACGTCGTCCGTATTGAATTTTTACCTGAACGAGATGGTGTATGGAAAGAATGTTATCGGGCAAAAGGCATTGCAATATGATTATATAGGTACTGATCTCAAAAGGCTTGAACGGAAGGACGCGATCTTTGTGGATTCCGACCCCCGATTCAGTGATGAAGCGAAAAAAGACCAGGTGCCTGGATTTCTGCAGGCTTATTTCGATACGGTTCAGGAATTGCCTCCATTGCTGATCAGGAAGAACGGAGCTACGGTGCGGAAGTTCTATATCTATCTGTGCAAAGGGTATAAAGCAAATAAAGAGTAGTGCTCTTATTTCTTCCTGGCAGGCACTTGCTTCAACAACCATTTGGCCAGATCGGACGCAGCCTGCGGGTTCTCGTATTCGGCAGGCAGTTTCTTACCATCGATATATTCATTATAGACCCAGGGATCGCCAATGGCCAGCACGGTACCTTTTCCGTATTTGGCAACGGCCATGATCACATTGCCTTTGTCGGTGAAGAAGGGCCTGGCCGGTTTGCTCACTGCAAGGGTCGATAATTCCTTGATGAAGATCTTTTTTGAAGTGGTGAGCATGGGATGGTTGGCAGGCACTTTGAATGCACCCTGTTCAAATTGATTGTTGAATACAAGGTTATAGCGGTCTTCTTTGAACCTGATCCCGAATTTGGATGCCAATTGATTGAAATGGGCGAATTCGGCATTGCCCGAATCGTTGCCCATCAGTAGCAGTACGCCTCCTGCTTTTACCCAGTCGGTGATGACCTTGATATCATTTGGTTGAATATAGTTGGGTTTGGCCGTTTCCTTGTCGGTGTCCGGATCAACGATGATATAAATGGAAGCCTGTGCCAGTGATGCTGCTGTGGGAGCCGATTCCAGTGATTTGGTTTCGGCGCCTGCCTGGCGGAAAATATCTCCCCAGATGCTGAAGCCGCTGTTGGCTTTATCTTCCCAGGTATAATGAAAACGGTGAAGTGTGCCCGAAGCGTCTTTTTTGTACTCGTTGTTGAAATAATAATCGAGCAGCACAATTTTGCCCTGTCCAATGGCAGATGTCTGCTGTCCCTGGGCATTGCCGATACAGGTGAGCGCTAATACAGGGATAAGGGAATTACGAAGGATTTTGTTCATGCTTTGTTTTTTATAATGCTATAATGCGTTTCTCATTGCTGCTTTGGTAGGCCGCTTCGATGATACGGATCACCTGCACGCCTTCTGCAGCAGTAACAGGTACAGGCCCGTGTTCGCGGATCGCCTTATACAGACGGGCGTAATACTCACCATAGTTGCCTGGTTCAGTAGTCACATGTTCACGTACTACTTTGCTATCGATGGAAGTGTGTAATAATCCCTGTTCCTGCACCGGTTCAATGCCATAGCCGGGCGCATCGGGCTTCACGCCGGATTGTAATAATGCCTCCTGCACATCGGCCCTTGATTTGAGGAAGGAGCCTTTTGTGCCGTGGACCGTATAGGCGGGCAGTGGCTCACGCACAAGATAACCACCTTTCAAACGCACGCGCAGTCCGGGGTAATAAAGCAGCAGCTCCATGTAATCGTCCACTTTCGAAATGGGGCGCTGTGCCTGCAGGTCTGCAAAAACAGCCTCCGGCGTTCCAAAAAGATGGAGGGCCTGATCGAGAATATGTGAACCGAGATCATACAGGATACCAGTGCCGGGCCCGGGTGTTTCTTTATGCAACTTCGGACTGAGAGCTTCATTATACCGGTCGAAATGGAACTCTGCTTCCACGATCTCGCCCAGTTTATTTTCCCGCACGATGCGTTGTACGGTCTTGAAATCACTGTCCCACCGCCTGTTCTGGAATACCGACAAAACTTTTCCCTGCTGCTGCGCCAGGGCGGCCAGTTCGGCAGCCTCGGTGGTAATAGTGGTAAAGGGCTTTTCCACTACCACGTGTTTACCAGCCAGTAACGCTTTTTTCGCATACTCGTAATGGGTATAGTTGGGGGTATTGACCACTACCAGCTCCACTGTGGGATCGGCCAGCAATGCTTCGAGGGTAGGGTAGGAAATAATGCCGGGATAGTATTCTCCTGCCTGCTGTTTGCTTCTCTCGAATACGGCATAGAGGGATAATCCCGGTTGCAGGGAAATAAATGGCGCATGGAAAACCCTTCCGGACATTCCAAAGGAACAAAGTGCTGTTTGGACGGGCTGCATAGTTCATTCATTTAAATGCCTGCAATATAAATACCGACGGCGAAGTTCGTGCATGATTTATCAGAGTGCCCTGTCGAGATGAACATAACCACCATCTACATGGACCAACTGCCCTGTGGTATGGCTCGACCTCCCCGACAGGAGAAAAGCTGTTGTGTTGGCTATTTCTTCTGCGGTGGTCATGCGTTGTTCCAATGGGATCTTTTGTACGATGGAAGCCAGTTTTGCGGATGGGTCGGGTTGAGAATTGATCCAGGTCTCATAGAGCGGTGTCCAGCATTCGGCCACCACGATCGCATTCACGCGGATACCGTACTTCAACAATTCCACGGCCCATTCCCTGGTCAGTGCATTGCGGCCGCCGTTGGCGGCCGCATAAGCCGATGTGCCACCCTGGCCGGTCTCCGCCGTTTTCGAACTGATATTCACGATGGCCCCTCCCGATGCTTTGAGAGCAGGCAACGCAAAATGCGTCACCAGGTAATAATGTACCAGGCTTTTGTGCAGGGATGCCATGAATGCTTCATAACTCCCATTTTCCAATCCAACCCCATCGTTCACACCGGCATTGTTCACGAGCCCTTCTATACGGCCGAATTTTTCCAGTACCGATTTCACTGCCCGCTCACAGTCCTGCGGTTGCGTGAGCTCGGCCACCACCTGCCAGGCCTTGCCACCAGTGGCCTCTACAGCAGTGACTACTTTTTCGTTGTCGTTCCGGTTCCTGCCTACGACAACAGGGATGGCGCCTTCAGCCGCCAGCACTTTTACGATCGCTTCACCGATCCCTTTGGCGCCACCGGTGACGATGATCACTTTATTGTTTAATTGTAGATCCATTTGTCTGAACTGGGATTTTTGGGATGTATGGGATGAGTGGGATAAGTATCAGACAGCCTTCTGCCTGCTTGTTCCTAGTCCATCGATCCCTAATTCCATCACATCTCCTTTCTTTATATAAATTGGTTCCGGTTTCTGGCCAAGGCCCACACCGGCCGGCGTTCCCGTAGAAATGATATCACCCGGAAGCAGGGTCATGAACTGGCTTACGTACGATACCAGGAACGGTACGCCGAAGATCAGGTTTTTGGTGTTCCCGTCCTGCATCATTTTTCCATTTACGGATAACCATAAACGTAAGCTGTTCACATCCTTCACTTCATCTTTGGTGGCTACCCAGGGGCCGAGTGGAGCAAAGGTATCGCAACTTTTGCCTTTTACCCATTGGCCGCCTCTCTCCAACTGAAACTCCCGCTCACTGTAATCGTTGTGCAGGCAGTAGCCGGCCACATAGTCCATGGCTTCAGATTCGGCCACGTAAGTGGCTTTCTTCCCTATTACAATTGCCAGTTCCACTTCCCAGTCGGTCTTTTTGCTATTGTGGGGTATCACGAGATCATCGAATGGACCCACGATGGCAGTGGTGGATTTGAAGAACACCACCGGCTCTTTCGGTGGTTCCATATTGCTTTCTTTGGCATGGTCTGCATAATTCAGCCCGATACAAACTATTTTGGAGGGCCTGGCAATAGGGCATCCCAACCGCGTTCCGGCAGGTAATTCCGGCAGGGAAGGGTTTTTGGCGATGGCCGATTTCAATGTGTCGACCCCACCTGATGCAAAGAATGCCTCATCATAATCAGGCGTTATACCCGATGCATCATACATTTTTTCATTCAACATTATGCCCGGCTTTTCCTTGCCTGGTTCTCCAAAACGAATAAGCTTCATGTGCTGTGTATTTTAAATAATAAGATCCAATTTTTATACGCCAGGCCCTACCAGGAATACCAGCAGGCTCCTGGCCCCATGTGCACCGATGACCAAAGATTGTTCGATATCGGCTGTTTTGGACGGGCCTGCTATGAACACGCCATAACTATTCATCATATTACCCATGATCACATAGGCCTCATGCATATTGCCCACCAGTGTATGCTGCTCCACGATCAATACCAGGTGTTGTGTGATGAACGGATATACCCTGTTCACACAATCGGACTCATGCAACCAGATGGCCCCGTTCTCGGCCACGGCCAGTCTGCCTTTCAATACCACTACCTCCAGGGAGGCAGGGTCATTCAGCAGATGCCGGTAAGTATCCGGACTTTCATTGACCAGATCAGCTATCCGCTGCATGCCCGGCAATGCCTGTCTGATCCTCGCCGGAATGGATGTCATGTCCTGCACTGTTATCAGTTCTCCTCCAGCTTTCCGGATGGATTCCGCAAAGGTAATGGTCAGGTTGGTATAAGTGGATGCAAATCCGATCACCTCCGGTAATTCCTTCGGCGCCGGTTTGTTTTTTTTGATCGCTTCCAGTATTTTTTCTCTGCTCATGATAAACGCTTATCAACTTGTTAACCTGTCAACTATTTGCCATGCTCCCGCTTATACCACTCCCTGAAACTCTCTGCCGGCACTTCCGGCAGTTCACGCTGGCGGCCCCAGGGGTTCAGTTTCCCGTTCATCGCCAGCCGGGGAAACCATTTCAGCATCTTACGGGCAAGCTTACCCGCCATACTGAACCTGCCGGGCGATGATAAGATAGCTGCCATCACTTTCATGCCGGCCTTTTTGCCGGTGGCAACATATCCTTCCTGCACCAATACCTGCCGCCACTGGTACAATTGATCATGTATATCGATCTTCACAGGGCATACATCCGTACAGGAACCACAGAGGGTGGACGCAAAGGGAAGATCAGCATTTTTTTTCATATCCAGGTTCGGCGCCAGGATGGCGCCGATCGGGCCGGCCACCGCATTGTGATAACTATGTCCACCGCTTCGTCGATAAACAGGACAGGTATTCAGGCAGGCCCCGCACCGGATACATTTGAGCGAATTGCGAAAAGCCTCCCTGCCCAGTTGGGTGGTACGGCCATTGTCTACGATCACTACATGCATTTCACTGCCTGCGGCCGGTCTTTGGAAATGACTTGAATACGTTGTGATGGCCTGACCGGTGGCGCTTCTCGCCAGTAAACGGAGAAAAACGCCCAGGTGCTCCGTACGGGGAATGATCTTTTCGATGCCCATGCAGGCAATATGCACTTTAGCGAGATGAACGCCGAGGTCGGCATTGCCTTCATTGGTGCAAACAACGATCGATCCCGTTTCGGCAACAGCAAAATTGACGCCGGTGATCGCAATATCGGCCGTGAGGAATTTTTGCCGCAGATGCTCACGCGCAGCATTGGTCAGGTATTGCGGGTCCGATGCACCTGCTTCCGTACCGAGATGCTTATGGAAGATGGCGCCCACTTCCTCTTTTTTGATATGAATGGCCGGTAGCACAATATGGCTGGGCGGTTCATCATTCAATTGCACGATGCGTTCTCCCAGGTCGGTATCTACTACTTCGATCCCTTTTTGTTCCAGGTGATCATTGAGATGGCATTCCTCTGTGAGCATCGATTTACTTTTCACGATCTTCCTGGCCCCATGCCGCGCAAGAATGGAATATACGATGTCGTTATGCTCCTGCGCATCCAGCGCCCAGTGTATATGGATGCCGTTCCGGGCGGCATTCTGTTCGAATTGTTGCAGGTATTCATCGAGGCAGGAGAGGGTATGGTCTTTGATTGCGGAGGCCTGTGTACGAAGCCCTTCCCATTCCGGCAAGGCAAATGCTGCCTTGTCCCGTTTACTTCTCACGAACCACAAAGCATCATCATGCCACTGCACCCGTTCTTTATTGACCAGGAATTCGGCGGCGGCGGCGGAATGATCTTTATGATGATTGTATGTCATAATATGTGTTGATAAGTTGATATGTTGAAAGGTTTACAGGGAGGTGCAACTTCGGGTATTCCCTTGTCAACATATCAACCTGTTAACCTGTCAACTCCCCGACAGTATCTCCGCTATATGCATCACCTTTATCGGCAACTGCTTTCTTCGGATCAGTCCTTCCTGGTGCATGAGGCAGCTCATATCGGTACCGGTGAGCACGGTGGCTTCGTGCTGCTGGTAATCGGCGATCCTCGATAATCCCATTGCTGAGGATACTGCTTCTTCCGATACGCAGAACGTTCCGCCAAATCCGCAACATTCATCGGGCCTGTCGAGCGGCGCCAACTCCAGTCCGTGCACCATTTGCAACAGACGAAGTGGCTTGGAAAAAAAAGGCACAACCCTTTCCGAAGAGGCAGATAATTGCAATCCTCTTTGCCCATGGCATCCCTGGTGCAACGCCACTTTGTGTGGGAAGGAAACATCGAGTGATTGCAGGTCTACGATATCTGTCAGGAATTCACAGAGCTCATAGACCCTGCTTCTGATCCGGTCAGCTTCGGCTTCCTGTTTTTCATCATGCAGATGGTCTTTCAGATGCAGCACACAGCTACCTGAAGGACAAACGATATGATCATAACCGGAGAAGCTTTTGATGAAGTTGCTATTGCAACCGGCAGTATAATGTTCGAAGCCGCCATTGGCCATGGGCTGACCGCAACAGGTTTGCCCGGCAGGAAATTCAACTTCCAATCCGAGCCGTTGCAGCAATTTCAGTGTGGCAATGGCTACTTTGGGATAGAACTGGTCTACATAGCAGGGTACAAAAAGGGCAACACGCATCAACTGTTCAGTTTAATGAATCCGCCATCTATCGGGTAATCACAACCGGTGATGAAAGAAGCTTCATCACTGCACAGGTATAATACCAGTGCCGCCACTTCAGCCGGTGTTGCCATGCGGCCGATGGGTTGGGTTTTGGATAATTTTTCGAACATTTCCTGTTCGCGTCCTGCATAGTTGTTCTTCAGGAAGCCATCCACGAAAGGAGTATGAACGCGCGCCGGTGATACGGAATTGCAGCGGATATTGTCCTGGATATAATCTTTGGCCACAGACAAGGTCATCGCCATCACGGCGCCTTTGGCAGTAGAATAAACAAAACGGTCGGAAAGTCCGACCCACGCTGCGATCGAAGCCATATTCACGATCACGCCACCACCTGCTTCTTTCAGTTTCGGGATCGCTGCATGGATGCTGTTGTAGACCCCTTTTACATTCACGTTCATCACGCGGTCGAAGTCGGCCTCAGTGGTTGTATCGGCCTTGCCAATATGGGCGATGCCTGCATTGTTCACGAGAATATGATGAACGCCGATGGCAGCAAATGTTTTAAGCACATCCTGCTGGTTGGCCACATTACAACTATGGGCTGTGGCTTTTCCACCTGCTGCATGGATCTCCTGCACAGTGCCGGCGGCATTTTCTTCACTGAGCTCGATGATATGCACTGCTGCGCCCTGTTGGGCAAACAGGACAGAGATCGCTTTCCCGATACCACTTCCTCCGCCTGTTACCACTGCTTTCTTATTTTGTAATGAGAACATGATATTGCTTTAATGATTGCCTGAAATTAGGTTGAATGCCTTACTTGACTATCCTGCTGTATCCTGCCTCAAGCTGTTTTCCTGATCCTGTGACCTTTCCATCCGAAATAGAGCACTACTATGAAACAGACCAATGGTACCACAAAGGACAGGGCAGTAGATGTATTGGAGATCATTCCCATCAGCGGTGGCACCAGGGCTCCGCCAACGATCGACATGATGATGAATGAAGATGCTTCTTTCGTATGATCTCCCACATCTTTCACACCCAGTGCAAAAATAGTCGGGAACATGATCGACATGAAAAAGAATACAAGCATCAATGCGAATACGGCCGCAGTTCCGGGGAATAACACCACGATCCCGCACAATACAATATTTACGATAGCATACACGGAGAGCAGCACGGCCGGCCTGATCTTCTTCATCAGGGCAGTGCCGGTGAACCGGCCCAGCGTAAAGAGCAGCAACCCGATGGAAAGCAGGTTGGCCGCATCTTTATTGTTCATGCCTTTCCAATATTCCGTTACATAGTTGATGAATAATGCGCCTACACATACCTGCGCCGCCACATAGAAGAATTGCGCTACAACAGCCCATTTGAAATGAGCATATCCGAATAATGGTTGGCTGTCTGTAGTTTTCACCGATTTGTTCTCTTCGCTGCGGATCTCCGGCAAATAGGTCTTGAAGAAAAGAAAAGCGATAGCCAGCACCACGGTGCCGATGATCAGGTATACCGACATTACGTTCGAGAGATCGCCGTTATCCGCTCCGTTCGTGGTGGAGAAGAATAGTTGTCCGCCGATGATCGGCCCGATGAACGACCCCACGCCATTGAAGGATTGTGAAAGATTGAGCCGGAATTCAGAACTGGAAGGTGGTCCCAATACCGTGATATATGGATTGGCAGCCGTTTCCAGGCAGGTCAGTCCACTGGCAATGATGAACAATGCCACCAGGAAGAACTCGAAACTTTTCATACTGGCAGAAGGGTAGAACAGGAATGCCCCGGCAGCATACAATAATAGTCCCATGATGATCCCGAATTTGTACCCATATTTTTTCATGATCATACCGGCGGGCAATGCCATCAGGAAATAAGCGCCGAAATAAGCCGCCTGTAATAAAGTGGAACGTCCCTTGGTGATATTCAGCGCCTCCTGGAAATGCTTATTCAATACATCGAGCAGTCCATAGGCAAACCCCCAGAGAAAAAACAGACTGGTAACGAGAATAAAAGGGAATAATAATTTTTTACCCTGACTGACCGATGAGCTGCTGTGTTGTGACGGTGATGCAAATGCCATGTATGATTGTTTTAGAGTTGGAAGATGCGTTCCATCAATAACCATTTCTCTCCGGGCCTTGCGGACGGGAGCGCCTGCTGATATTTCCACATCAGTGTTTCCCATTGCTGAACGGTGGGATTACCGGCATCTGCCGCATTTTTCTGCCCGAAGGAAAATTCTTCATTCACTTCCATGATCATAAAAAGACGGTTTTCGATCCGGTAGATCTCCAGTTGCTCGATGCCCGACCCTTTGATGGAATCGATGATCGCAGGCCATACGGCTCTGTGGTGCGCATCATACTCCGCAATGAGGACAGGATCGCTTTTCAGGTCCAGGGCAAGGCAATATCGTTTGGCAACGCTCATTTTTAATCTCAATATTCATACATTTTGATAAATAAAGGAATGCTATGCCAAAATAGGTTATTACAATGGCAAAAACAGCAAATGACCTATCTTAAATAGTAGCGTAATTGCATCGATCATTATATTGCGATTTGTACGCTTAACCAAATTTCACCAGAAAGCATATTATACCGGTTCCTGAACCGGTATAATCATTAAAAACGACTGCTGTTATGAAAATCTACTCTTTTTCAGCCAACCCGGCATTGTCCATCCTTTGCCGGTGTTGTTGCCTGCTGGTTGTGTTACAACTGTTCTGGGCAACACCCTCCCTGGCTCAAAGCATTACCATAAGTGGTACTGTAAGAAATGCCAAAGGCGATCCCCTCAAAGGTGTCAGTGTGAATGTGAAAGGTTCTTCCACGGGCACCACCACGAACGATGATGGTAAGTTCATGATCTCGGTCCCCAATTCAAAGTCAGTGCTGGTTTTCTCTTATGTTGGCTTTGCCGGCAAAGAGGAGACTGTCGGTACACGCAAAAGCCTCGACATCCAGTTGAGCGAAGGCAATTCAGCCCTCGATGAAGTGGTGGTGATCGGTTATGGCGGCACCATGAGGAAGCGCGACCTGGGCGGTTCCATTTCATCGGTGGGCGCCAAACAGATCCAGGAGCGCCAGCCCATTACCCTGTTCGATGCCATCCAGGGAAGGGCCGCCGGTGTATTGGTCACCAATGATAACGGAGACCCCGCAGGTCAGGGTACCATCCAGGTCCGCGGTGCTTCTACCATCAATTCCGGTAACGGCCCGCTTTATGTGATCGATGGGATCATCAGCGATAATGGAAATTTCGTCAACCCTGCCGATATCGAATCGATAGAGATACTGAAAGATGGTTCTTCCGTGGCCATCTACGGAGCACGCGGCGCCAATGGAGTGATCCTCATCACTACCAAGAGAGGCAAATCCGGCAAGCCGTTGGTGAGCGTGAATTATAATCACGTCATGGGTAAGCTGGCGCATAAGCTCCGTACTACCACTGCCGATGAACTGCGGTATTATCGCAAGATGCGCGGCGACGGCAATAACGGCATCAACCTGGATTCCGTAAACCCCTACCTCAATGCAGATAACGATTACCAGGACCTCCTGTTCAGAACAGCGAATAAAGATGTAGTATCGGTAAGTCTCAGCGGCGGACAGAACGGTGTGAACTATTATGGTAGCGTGAACTATACCGATGACCGCTCCATCGTGATCAATAGCTGGCTGAAAAGGATACAGTCGAAGATCAATGTGGGTTACCAGGCTACCAAGAACCTGAGCGTAAGCCATAGCCTTGCCTTCGCCTGGCAAACCGGGAACAATGTGCCCATCGGGACCAGCGCCCGGCAGGTGTTCGAGCGAAATCCGTGGACCAGTATCTACAGGCCCGACGGATCACTGGCCAGCTATGTGGAATCCAAAAGGAACCCCGTGGCCTATGCGCTCCTGAACCAGGACAATGACAATAATTATCTCATACAGTTCAATACCACGATCAATTACCAGATCCTCCCGGAACTGAAATTCAGCACGCTCTTCAATGCCCAGCTCGATAACCAGAACAACAGGTCTTTTATGCCCAGCTCACTTACATCGGGCGGAACGGGCGATGCAACAGGCAGCAATACCTTCGGCAAAAAATTCTATTGGGAATACCAGGCATTCCTGAATTATAAGAAAACATTCGGGGGGAAACACGATGTAACAGGTCTGCTTGGATTCAGTGTCGATAGAAAGCGTGAAGACGGTTATACGATCGCCATGTATCGATATCTGAGCGAAGAGATCAACACTTCGAATGCAGGCATCATTGATCTTACCAAAACGAAGACTACCGCCACTGCCAATGCAGATGCTTCCGTGTTCGCACGTCTCGGTTACAGCTATCTTGGCAAGTATATCTTACAAGGCACCTATCGCCATGACGGTTCATCGAGATTTGGTTCCGCCAATAAGTATGGTGACTTCTTCTCCGGGTCGGCGGCCTGGCGTTTCTCTTCCGAGAAGTTCATGGATTGGGCAGCCGGTATCCTCCAGGACGGCAAGCTGCGCTACAGCCTTGGCCAGAGCGGTAACGACCGTATCAGTGATTATCCTTCCTATTCTTTGATGGAATTCGGCCAGCAATTTTATAATGGCAATAGCGCAGCATTCGAGAGCCTGACCCTCGGCAATCCCAATGTCAAATGGGAGACCACTACCAGCTCCAATTTCGGTATCGACCTCAGTATGCTCAAAGGCCGCGTGACTTTCACCGCCGATTATTATGTCAAGACCACCAAGAACCTGCTCTACGATGCGAGCCTTCCCAAAGAAACCGGGAAAGAAAAAGTGATCATGAACCTCGGCACCATCGAGAACAAAGGCTGGGAATTCACCCTGGGCGGCACTCCCATACTCACCAAAAATTTCAGTTGGGATGTAACCGGTAATATTTCTTTCCAGAAAGGATATATCAAGGAACTCGCCAACAGCACACCCCGTATCCAGGACCAGTGGCTGATCCGCGAAGGAGGTAAGATCGGTGATTTCTATCTCTGGAAAAACCTCGGCGTTTACCAGTGGAATGAATCGAATGCCTATGATCAGAATGGCGCGAAACTGACCCCTGTGTTGGGGCCCGATGGAAAACCCAACGGCCAGTATACCGATGGCGGAGGTAAGGACTATACCGGTACCGTATATTCGAAATATAGAAATGGTGTCAAACTCGAAGGCGGTGATACAGAATGGTTCGATGTGAATAATGATGGTGTGATCGATGATCTCGACAAAATGATCTGCGGAAATGCAGTGCCCGATTATTATTTCGGCATTTCCACCACTATCCGCTACAAGAATTTCTCCCTGAACGTATTGTTCAACGGGCAGTTCGGTAACGATATCTACAACTATGTGCGCAATGACCAGAACCGCAATAACTCGACCTATTCTCCTCCCATCTGGGATGCCATCCTCTACTCCTGGCAGAAACAGGGCGATGAATCTATCTATCCACTGTTCAGCAGGAAAGATGGTCGCGGTTCCATGAGCCTCGGCTATAACAGCCTTTACCTGGAAGATGGTTCATTCATCAGGCTGAGCAGCGCCCGCCTGAATTATAATCTCGAATCGCGTGTGGCGAAGAGAATGCGCCTGAACTCGGCCAGTATCTTCCTCTATGGCACCAACCTGCTCACATGGACCAATTACACCTGGTATGATCCGGAATTCAGCTCTTCCGGCCTCGCCATCGGACTGGATAACGGAAAATATCCCAAGAGAAGGGAAGTGGGCGTTGGCATTAATGTAAACTTCTAAAAAGCGAAACGATGAAAAAAATAATCTATACAGCGGTATTGGCATCTGTGCTCTTCGCTAACTATGGTTGTAAAAAATTCCTGAATGAAAAGCCATTGAGCCAGGTACCGATCGACAAATATTTCAAGTCCGTTAAAGATATCACTGCCGCCATGACCGGCGTATACACTTCCTTTCAGCAGGAAATGACAGGCGGCGGCACCGATAAGACCTGGGGCAAGTATCATTACTGGGGTGAAGGCAGAACCGATAACTTCGACAGATCCCAATACAGTACTTCCAATACAGTGGAGATGTCATTGAATGAGCTTACCTCCAACAATGGCGCTGCCAACTGGTCGGGGTTGTTCCGCACTATCGGACGCGCCAATAATTGTATCAAGTATATTCCTCTGGTACCCGATTATGACCCGAACGCAACGCCGGCCATTATCAATAACAATATGGCCCAGGCGTATGCGCTGCGCGCCATGTCTTATTTCTATATAGTAAGGCTTTGGGGCGATGCACCGATCTGGACAGAGCCTTACACAGATATCAATCAGCCGCCTGCCCGGAAAAGGGAATCGAAAGACAAGATCTTCGACGAGATCATCATTCCCGATCTTACCAGGGCATACAACCTGGTCCCCAAAACAGGTAGCCATCCCGGCGTTTGGTATATCAGCGAAGGTGCTATCTGTGCCATCATGGCCGATGTATACATGTGGAGAAAGGATTATCCCAATGCACTGATCTGGTTTACCAACCTGTTCAAAGCAAAGAACCCGAGCGGCAAAGTATACAGAGGTCTGGATGCCACCGACCTGGCTGCTGCAGTGGACTGGAAAAAGATCTTCACCACGGCCGCTACCACTGAGAATATCTGGAGCATCCACTGGGATTTCACCGTGAATGGCTGCGCCTGTTTGCCTGTTTCCATTTTCCATAACAACAGCCCGATGAAGATCGATTCGACCGTGTTCAAGGACTGGCCGGCGGTTACTGCCGATCTCAGGGCCAAACAAACGATCGATGTGGCTTCCTCCAGCTTGCAGGACAGACTATATAAATATTATCCGGCCCCTTCTTCCGGCAATCCTGCCTGGAACGACGATACCAAGAAAGTGCCGGTATATCTCGTCATGTACAGGCTTACTGATATGTACCTGCTCTATGCAGAAGCATTGAACAAGACCAGCAACGGCACCGATGCACTTCGCTACCTGAATTATATCAGGGTACGTGCGGGCCTGGCTGCTTATAACAGCGCCGATCCAGCCGTGAATACGCCGGAAGCGCTGGAAAGGGCCATCATCAGCGAACGCCGATGGGAGTTGTATGGCGAAGGCAAACGCTGGTTCGACCTCGTTCGCACCAATAAGGTAAATGAAGCGCTCGACCCAACGTTGAAGCTCCGCCAGATCAGGCAGGGCTATCCACCCACAGGTTTCGGTTCCAATGCAGATAAATTGCTCTGGCCTATCTTTCGCAGTGTGCTGGAAGATAACAAGCTGTTGGTACAAAATAATTCATACAATTAATGCCGCAACCATGACAAAGACCAATAATCATACGATCCATATATTACTGGCAGGGGCCTGCCTCCTGATGATGCTGGCCAGTTGCAAAAAGCTGAGCCTCCAAAAGGATTATGACCGCACCTCACATACGCTCGATCCGAACCTGAATAAATCGGCCGGCCAATTCCTGAAAGATAGGGCCAACGGTGCTTTAGATCCGAAAGACACGATCTTCCGCCGTATGATGCAGGGCCTTCAATACGCAGAGATCGATCTGAACGAGTTCGAGAAAACAGGTAAAACCTTTATCCTGCTGCACAATGACGCCATCTACCGTACCGCCAAGGTCAACAACAAGGATTCTGTGCAGACGGATTGTTTCTTCGGCGCCAACTATGTGAATGGAAAGGTCGGTACCAAATGGGAAGATTATCCCAAGGATTTTGTAAGGAACTTCCTGCTTTACCATATCGTGGATGGGGTCTATGATCATTATACCATGAAGGAACCGGGCAGGAACTACGAGTCGACCACCCTGGCCCCTCCCGGAACGCTTGTAAGCCTGCCGGCCGGTATCACCCGCGCTGCTGCAGCAGTTCCTTTTACGCCCAACCCCAGCTCACATCTCAAGCTGAAGGTCGTGAACTCCTCCCCATCCAATACGTCGGATTACCCGATCGTATTGAATGATGTGAGGAACGTTCGTACCAGCAGCCTGTTGGCCACTAACGGCACCGTACATGTGATCGACCGGTTCTTGTCCACGACATTACCGGAGTAAGGATGATTTTTTTTTACCACGAAGACACAAAACCACCTTCAACAGTGTTGAGCATTCCCAGACTTCCCATTTATCCTTTGTGCCTTCGTGTCTTCGTGGTAAATAATAATTAATACAAGAAGTTATTGATGAAAAAAAGATTTGCATTCATCGCCATTATTTGCTGCATTGGCCTGGAGGCCTATTCACAATGGCAACAGAAAACGGATTGGACAAGTTTCATGGCCAAACAGGACATGCTGTTCGACAACCTGACGAACAAATGGGAAGAAGGCATATTTCTCGGCAATGGACTATTGGGTGTGATGATCTACCGGGAGAATGATAATGCTCTCCGCTTCGACCTGGGAAGGACGGATGTGGTAGATCATCGTGAAGGCATCAACCCCTCACTGGGCCGGTGCCGCCTGCCGATAGGCAGATTCCTGATGCAATGCAATAGTCCCATCAAAAAAATACAGTTACGCCTCGATCTCTGGAATGCCGAAGTGAAGGGCACCATTATTACCGCCGACGGCCCCATTCAATTGAAAGGGTTCATACCGGCTAACAAGGACGTGATGATCTTTCAGACCACCGGCAACCAATATTTTTCCTGGAAATGGCTTCCTGAAATTTCCAAAAGCCCTTTTGCTACGCTGCGCGATTCTTCGTCCAGCTACAAGCCCAATCCTCCCGCTACCTTCATAGAAGAGAACAAAGTGAATTATCACTATCAGCCTTTAACAGTTGGCGGCAGCTATACTACTGCCTGGAAACAATCGGATGCAGACGGTACAAGATCGTTGTTCATCACCATCGCCAACACCTGGCCCAATAACGATTCCAAAAAGCTTGCCGGCGAAACGTTGCAAACCATTACAAGTGCTGCTGTGCCTGCCCTCATGACGGCACATCGCTCCGAATGGCGCCGCTTTTATCAGCAGAGTTTCATTGCCATTCCTGATGGGCGGCTGCAAAGTTTCTGGTGGGCACAGCAATACAAGATGCGTGCGGGCACCCGCGAAGGCGCTATACCCATCGACCTGATGGGTCCTTGGTACCGCATCACACCCTGGCCCAAATACTGGTGGAACCTGAATATCCAGCTTACCTATTATCCTTTCTTCGCTTCCAACCATCTCGAACTGGTGAAGCCACTCCTTAAAGTGGTCACAGACCATCTCAAAGAGCTCTCTGAAAATGCGCCTGAACCTTACCGTTATAACTCGGCGGCCCTGGGCCGGTCAGGGCCTTATACGATGACCTCCGGTATCAAAGTGCTGAAAGGGAACGACAGCACCGGTGCGAGCGGTGCTTCGTTGGAATTGGGCAATCTTACCTGGTTGCTGCATGTATGCTGGCAGGCTTATGAATACAGTTGCGATGCGCAGATCATGCAACAGCTTTACCCGGTTTTGAGAAGAAGCATCAATTACTACCTGCATATTATGGAGCAAGGGGCCGACGGGAAATATCATCTTCCCTATACTTATTCTCCCGAATATCCCAAAGGCATTACCCGCGATGCCAATTATGATCTTTCTGTTTTCCGCTGGGGCTGCCGCACTTTGTTATACATGGATGAACAGTTGAAGCTGAAAGATTCACTGGCTACTACCTGGAAAGAAGTCCTGAACAACCTGGTGCCTTATCCGCAGGATGAATATGGTTTCAGGATCGGGCGGGATGCATCCTTTACTTTGTCGCACCGCCATTATTCCCACCTGCTCATGGTCTATCCCATTCATGAGATCAACTGGGACCAACCTGGGAATCGTGATCTCATCCGCCGCTCGCTCGAACAATGGGAGAACAATAACAGCGCCTGGCGCGGCTATTCTTACAGTGGCTCCGGCTCTATCTATGCCATGATGGGCAACGGCAATAAAACCCTGTCACTCCTGAATGATATGATCGATAAAGGCAAATTCGCCATCAAACCCAATACCATGTATCTCGAAGCAGGCCCGGTGATCGAAACGCCTTTATCGGCCGTGACCACGATCGATGAAATGCTGTTACAAAGCTGGGGCGGCATCATTCGTGTATTCCCTGCTGTTCCGGATGAATGGAAAGAAGCGGCATTCGATAAATTGAGAGCAGTGGGCGCTTTCGAAGTGAGCGCCGTGCGCCGGAATGGGCAAACACAATATATAAAGGTGAAGAGCCTGGCAGGTGCTCCCTGCCGGATAAAAACCGGCTGGAACATCGTGCCAAAAAGCATCGGCAAACGTCTTTATACCATCAGGCAATTGGAGAATGGTGTGATCGGCATCGATCTGAAGAAAGGAGAAGAAGTGATCCTGTATACAGGGGCCAAACAGTCCGCTTATGTGATGAATGCAGTGGGGGTAGATAAGCATACCAATTATTGGGGGCTCCCTGCGCAACATTGATTAAATCATAGTTCTAAGACAAGCTATCCATGAACAGGAAACCAGGAGCTTTTATTCTTGCATTGTTGATCACTTCTATTTTTAGCGTACCCGTGCCGGCGCAACAAAGCCGGCGTTTGAACGATAACTGGGAATTTCTCCGGCAGGACCTCGGCGGTATCTGGGAAGCCATCAGGCCCGTTGGTAAAGGCAACCCCGAAAGCGTGCCCCTGTGGCAGCGCGTAACCCTCCCGCATTGCGTGAATGCCACCGATGCAGTAGACCCCGATGTAAATTATTACCAGGGCCCCGCCTGGTACCGGACACAGCTCGATATACAGAACCCGTATACGGATGGCAGAACCTTATTGCATTTTGAAGGAGCAGGACAGAAGACGGAAGTATATGTATACAATACCAAAGTCGCTTCGCATGTTGGCGGCTATGATGAATTTACAATTGATATTACCGATGCAGTGGCCACCTTAAAAAAGCTGGACGTATTCCAGAAGCAGTTCAGGGGGAAAGTGCCTGTCTCCATCCGCACCGATAATTCACGCGATCTCGAAATGATCCCTTCCGATCTCTCCGATTTCAATCTCTATGGTGGTATCTACCGCTATCTCAACCTGGTCTACACACCTGCTTTATCGGTCGATAAACTATTGGCAGAAGCTGAAACGGACCCTGCCGGCAAAATGGGCAGGATCAACATCCGATGCCGTTTCCGCAACCCGGCCCAACTGAAAGAAGCAGACGCCGTCGTCAAAATATTCGATCCATCGGCCAGGCAGCTTCAGGAATATGTACAGAAAGTTGTACCGGGGGAAGGGAATATTCCCATCGGCCAAATCCCCGTAAAGAAACCACAGTTATGGTCAACCGAAAATCCGGCACTATACACCATTGAACTGACCCTGAAGACCCCGCAGGGCGAGTTTATCCTAAGGGAGAAAGTAGGGTTCAGGAATTTCGAATTTGTCGACAATGGGCCTTTCCTGCTCAATGGGAACAGGTTATTGCTGAGAGGGACCCATCGCCATGAAGACCATGCAGGGCTTGGTGCGGCCATGACCGAAGACCTGATGCGCCGTGAGATGATCATGATGAAAGAGATGGGTGTCAATTTTATCCGCCTCGGTCATTACCAGCAATCCCGGATCATCCTCCACCTTTGTGATAGCCTGGGCATTCTTGTATGGGAAGAGATTCCCTGGTGCCGGGGCGGACTGGGAGGCAATGTGTATAGAGACCAGGCCAGGCGCATGCTCCGCAATATGATCGAGCAGCATTACAATCATCCTGCCGTCATTATCTGGGGACTGGGCAATGAGAACGACTGGCCTGGCGATTTTCCTGAATTCGATAAAGAAAAGATCAGGGCCTTCATGAAAGAATTGCATGAGCTTTCGCATTCGCTCGACCCTTCCCGGAAAACAGCTATCCGCCGCTGTGATTTTTGTAAGGATATTGTTGATGTATATTCTCCTTCCATCTGGGCCGGCTGGTATCGCGGTATCTATACCGAGTATAAGTCGGTAACGGAAGAAGAATTCAAAAAAGTAAAACATTTTCTGCATGTGGAATGGGGGGGCGACAGCCATGCAGGCCGTCATTCGGAGAATCCCGATAAGGCCCTGCTCGCCATAAGATCGGGCAATGGCGCCGATGAGCGTGCCGGTGATGCTTCCCTCTATGGAGGCGCAGCGAGGGTCTCCAAAGATGGGGACTGGAGCGAATCGTATATCTGCAACCTGGTCGACTGGCACCTGAAGGAGCAGGAAACCATGCCCTGGCTCACAGGCACAGCACAATGGCCTTTCAAGGATTTTTCAACCCCGGTACGGCCCGATAATCCTGTTCCGTATATGAACCAGAAAGGAGTAGTGGAACGCGATCTCACCAAAAAAGAAGTATACTATGTGTTTCAATCGTACTGGACACAAATACCCATGATACATATCTACGGCCATTCATGGCCTGTACGCTGGGGCAATGACGACGAAGAGAAAATGATAAAAGTATATTCCAATTGCGATGAGGCCGAACTGTTCCTCAACGGAAAAAGTTATGGTGTGAAGAAACGCAACAGCCAGGATTTCCCGGCAGCAGGGTTACGCTGGAATCTCCGTTTCGCAAAAGGGACCAACACGGTGCAGGTGATTGCGAAGAAGGGAAAAATAAAACTCGAAGATTCCCTTTCATTCCGGTATCAGACAGAAAAATGGGGTAAGCCTTCTCAATTGAAAATGGAAAAATTGATGGAGCGTGAAGGTATCGCAACTGTTCAGGTGCAATTGCTCGATGCGGACCAAGTTCCCTGCCTGGATGCAGCCAGTTTCGTGCGTTTCAAACTGGCCGGTGATGGGCAACTGATCGACGATCTGGGAACTTCCTCCGGATCGAACTATGTGCAATTGTACAATGGCAGGGCCATCATTCGCGTTCGTACCCAACAGGGAAGGTCCGTGGTAAGCGCCACGGTGGAAGGAATACCTTCTGCTTTTGTGGAATTGTAAGTGAACAGCAGGCAGTTCAATCAAACAAAACCCGGTATAGTGAAACGTATATTATTTGTAAAGGTCTTTATTGCGCTCAGCGTTCTTGTATTGGCGCAGGACAATCCTCACCTGAAACTATGGTACAACAAACCTGCCGCTGTTTGGGAAGAAGCCTTGCCGCTGGGTAATGGAAAAACAGGAGCGATGGTATTCGGAGGCGTGAAGGCGGAAAGGTATCAGTTGAATGATAATACACTGTGGTCGGCCAACCGCGATGCAGGCAATAACCCCGATGGGCCCAAATACCTGCCACAGGTGAGGCAGGCCGTATTCGAAGGGAATTACACCAAAGCGGCCGATCACTGGAAAAAAATGCAGGGCCCTTACTCGGCACGCTACCTGCCGCTCGGTGATCTGCGCCTCGAATTTCCTTTCAGCGATACCGTAGGAACTAATTACTATCGTGATCTCGATCTTAATAATGCTGTTTCCACTGTCAGGTATACAGTGGATGGTGTTCGCTATAAACGGGAAACCTTTACCAGCCACCCGAACAAACTGATGGTAGTGCGCCTTACAGCCGATAAGCAGGGCGCTTTGAACTTCACGGTTGGGCTGACCAGTAAACTGAGGTATCGTACTGCCGCCATTACCGGTGATTATCTCGTGTTACGCGGCAAAGGGCCTAAGTTTGTCGCCAACCGGGATTCGGAACCACAGCAGGTAGTCTATGATAACGACCCGAAAGGGGAGGGCATGAATTTCGAAATTCATGTCAGGATAAAAACAGAAGGTGGCGCCGTACGATCTTCGGGCGACCGCTTATCTGTATTCAATGCCAATGCGGTAACCATTTATCTCACGGAAGCCACCAGTTTCAATGGGTTCAATAAGTCGCCCGGCCTCGAAGGCAAAGACCCTTCGATCGAAGCTGCATCGGATCTTACCAAAGCATGGACTCTCACTTATGAACAACTGAAACGTACACATATAGCCGATTATCGTTCACTATTCACCCGCGTTCAGTTCGACCTGGGCAGTGATGACGGTTCTGTGAAACGCCCTACCGACGAGCGTTTGAAAGCATTCAGGAAAAACATGAACGATCTCCGGTTGCCGGTACTGTATTATCAATTTGGCCGCTACCTGATGATCGCCAGTTCAAGGCCGGGTTCCAGGCCCACCAATCTGCAGGGGATCTGGAATGACCAAGTACAACCACCCTGGGGCAGCAACTATACCACCAATATCAATACGGAAATGAATTACTGGCTGGCGGAGAACACCAACCTTTCGGAATGCCACCAGCCGTTGTTCAGCTTCATGAAAGAGCTGGCGGTGAATGGCGCAGTCACTGCCAGGGTGAACTACAACATCCCGGAAGGATGGGTGGTGCACCATAATACCGATCTCTGGGCCAAGACATCGCCGCCCGGTGGTTTTGACTGGGACCCGAAAGGTATGCCCCGCTGGAGTTGCTGGCCCATGGCAGGAGCCTGGTTCTCCACGCATTTATGGGAGCATTATTTATATACTGCTGATAAAGAATTTCTCCGCCAGCAGGCATACCCGCTTATGAAAGGGGCCGCACAATTCATGCTGCACTGGCTGATCAAAGATCCTGCTACCGGAACTCTTGTTACAAATCCTTCTACTTCTCCGGAAAACACCATGAAGATCGAAGGAAAGGAATACCAGGTAGGCATGGCATCTACCATGGATATGTCGATCATCCGTGAATTGTTCACCGAAGTGATCCGGACTTCCACGGTCCTGAATGTGGATGCGGAGTTCCGCAAGCAATTGATGGAGGCATACGATAAATTATATCCATTTCATATCGGCCGGTATGGACAGTTGCAGGAATGGTCCAAAGACTGGGACGATCCCAAAGATAAACACCGGCACCTCTCACACCTGTTCAGCCTGTACCCTGGCAACCAGGTAACACTGAGCAAAACCCCGGAGTTGGCGGCAGCAGCCAAACAATCGCTTATCCATCGGGGTGATGTGAGTACCGGCTGGTCGATGGCCTGGAAGATCAACTGGTGGGCCAGGCTTCATGATGGTGATCATGCCTATAAAATATTGAGTGACGCATTCACCTATATCCATCCCACTCAAGCAAGGGAGGTAATGGGTGGCGGCGGCACCTATCCCAATCTTTTCGATGCGCATCCTCCTTTCCAGATCGACGGTAATTTCGGCGCCACTGCCGGCATTACGGAAATGCTGATGCAGAGCCATGATGGTCAGTTGAGCCTTCTGCCTGCATTGCCTGCTGGGTGGAAAGAGGGTTCAATAAAAGGTATCAGGGCAAGAGGCAATTTCACTGTCAGTATCGACTGGAAGAACGGGAAGCTGGCTAAAGCTACCATTTATTCAGGCGCCGGAGGTAATTGCCGCTTGCGCACTACCGTACCGGTAAAAGTGGTGGGAACATCGTTCAAACCCGCAACCGGGACCAATCCCAATCCTTTCTATGTTGTCTATGATAAAACTATGTATGAAAAAGATCCCGCGGCACAGTTACCTGAAGTCAACACAGACGAAGGCTATATGATCGATTTTCAGACACAGAAAGGGAAAACGTATATCATTATGCCAGGAGATTAAATCTCTTTACACCTATTATTTCAAAATCGGCAATATCATGCAATCCAAAAGTCTTTTCTCATTTATTTTCCTTCTCCTCTTCGCCTCCATTACTTTCTCCCAGCAACCTCAGTGGACGGAAGTGGCTCCCGGCGTATGGAAGGCCGTGATCGGCAAACCCGAATCGTACGACCTGCTGAAAGCAGCAGGCACTGAGCCCAATAAATCCGCGTTGGGAAAAGTTGGCCCCGCTTCTTTTCCATTGAACAAACCGGATATCGATGCTACTGTTACCGATGGCAAGACCTACCTGCGCTTTCCCTTGCAAAAGCAAGAACAGATCTTTGGCTTCGGCCTGAACTTTCAAACAGTATATCAACGCGGAAAAATACTGCAACTGCATGTTGACCATTACGGTGGGAAGGACAACGGCCGCACCCATGCCCCCACACCATTTTATATTTCCAGCAATGGGTACGGTGTGTTCATCAATTCAGCCAGGTATCTCACGGTGTATGCCGGCGCCGGCGTGCGGAGAGATAGCAAGAACCCGCCTGTGGCCAAAGACCGCAATACAGACAAAACATGGAGTGCAAGGCCCTATTCCGATGCCGTTGAAATACTGGTGCCTGCCGGAGGTGTGGAAGTATATGTTTTCGGAGGCCCCAAAGCCATCGATGCCATCCGCCGGTATAACCTGTTCAATGGTGGTGGCACGCTCCCTCCACGATGGGGGCTGGGGTTCACGCAACGTGTTCAACGTTTGTATAATGCAGATGATGTGAAGAATGAAGCAAAAGCATTTGAAGAAAAAGGATACCCGCTCGATTTCATCGGGCTGGAGCCGGGATGGCAGAGCAAGTCGTACCCCTGTACTTTCGAGTGGGATAAAAAACGTTTTCCCAACCCGGAGCAATTCGTGAAAGACATGATGAAAGTGGGCATCCGCATCAACCTTTGGCTCAACCCTTATGTATCGCCGGAAGCATCCATCTATAATTCCATCAAACCCTTTACTGCCTCTCATACCGTATGGGTGGGGGCTGTGCCTGACTTCTCGATGCCGGAGGCCCGGAAAATATTTTTCGGTCAACTGAAAAAAGACCAGGTCGATATTGGCGTCAGCGGCTACAAGATCGATGAAGTGGATGGATACGATCATTATCTCTGGCCCGATGTGACCACCTTCCCTTCGGGTCACGGTGCCGAACAGATGAGGCAGACCTATGGCCTGCTGGTGCAACGCTACAGTGCAGAGATGTATCGCGCCCTGAATACACGCACCTTTGGGCTGGTGCGTGCTTCCAATGGAGGTGGCAGTTCTTTCCCTTATGTGATCTACAATGATTATTACGATCATGCCGATTTCATCACGGCCCTGATCAATAGCGGTTTTGCCGGTGTGCTCTGGACACCGGAGGCAAGGGCTTCCAAAACAGGGGAGGAATGGTTGCGTCGTTTCCAGACAGTTGTATTTTCTCCCATGGCCATGATCAATGCCTGGGCCAGTGGCACCAAGCCCTGGTCGTACCCCGAAGTGGCGGAGCAGGTGAAGCAATATTCCTTATTGCGTATGCAGATGATACCGTACTGGTATTCTGAATTTGCACGCTATCATTTCGAAGGCACGCCCATCTTCCGCGCCATGAACCTGGAAGAAGGGTTCAGCCATGAGGTCAAAAAGGAAGCCGTGAACCAGAACCTCGAACAGAACCCTTATGCAGAGGCCATTTCGAAAGAGATCAAGGACCAGTATATGGCAGGAGAGAACCTGCTGGTAGCACCACTGTTCACCGGGCAAACCAGTCGCAAGGTGGTATTGCCCAAAGGCAAATGGTTCGATTTCTATACAGGCGCGTATGTGGGTGATGGTGAGATCATCACTGTTACGCCCGGTCTCGATAAAATACCCGTGTATGTAAAAGATGGCGCTATCATTCCCATGATGCCGCCGATGTTGCATGCGCCGGCCAAAGGCCAGGTGATAGACCTGGAAGTGCGCCACTACGGACAAAAGCCGGGAAGTTTTAAATTGTATGATGACGATGGGGAAACATTCAACTACGAAAAAGGTGAATACAGTTGGCGGACCATCACCGTGGAGCGCGATGCAAAGGGGCAGTGGAAAGGCAGCATCTCGGCGCCGGAAAAAGGGAAGCCGAATACAGTCGGCCAGGTGAGTTGGAACTTCATGACCAAATAATCAACCAATCAATGTTTGCCATGCCACGGAATATTCTTGCCATCATCCTGCTGTTCTGCTGCCTGCACGGGCAGTCGCAACTGCAAAGCCCAATGGCCGTGAAGACCACGGTGCAGGCAACGCTTGCCAAACAGATATTGCAGGAGGCGGAAAAAGCAATGGCCCTGGAGCCGGTTACAGTCACTGCCTCCGGTTCACCGCGCAGTGCGGGGGGCAGGCACGACTTTTTTTCGGAAGGCGACTACTGGTGGCCCAACCCGGTATCGCCCGACAGCCCCTATATCCAGCGTGATGGCATGAGCAATCCCGATAATTTTGTGGCCCACCGCCATGCCATGATACGGCTGAGCCGCATCGTTGGCGTGCTGGCATCTGCTTATATGATCACCGGCCAGGAAAAATATGTACACCATGCACTACGCCATTGCAGGGCCTGGTTCGTGGATACGACCACAGCCATGACTCCACATTTATTATATGCGCAGGCCATCAAAGGCCGGTTTACCGGCCGTGGTATCGGTATCATCGATACCATTCAGTTGATGGAAGTAGTGCAGGGCCTTATGGTGATGGAAGGAGCCAAAGGGGCCGACAAGGCCCTGTTCGACAGGATAAGACAGTGGTTTGAAAAATACCTGCAATGGCTCACCACACATCAATATGGAAAGGATGAAATGAATGCGGCCAATAATCATGGTACCTGCTGGGTAATGCAGGTGGCCGCTTTTGCGAAGTTCACCCGCAATGAACAATGGCTCACCTTCTGCCGCGAGCGGTATAAGAATGTGCTCCTGCCCAACCAGATGGCCGCAGATGGCAGCTTTCCGCAGGAACTAAGAAGGACTAAACCTTATGGATATTCGATCTTCAATCTCGATGCCATGACGGCCGTATGCCAGATCCTGTCTACCCGCAAGGACAATCTCTGGCAATACCAGACGCCCGATGGCCGCTCTATTCAAAAAGGCATTGCTTACCTGTATCCATTCGTGGCCGACAAAAACAAATGGCCTTTCAAAAAAGATGTGATGTACTGGGATAACTGGCCTGTAGCACAACCATTCCTTGTATTCGGCGCCCGTGCTTTCCTGCAAACTGAATGGCTTGGTACCTGGAAAAAACTGGACCACGACCCGAAAGAAGATGAAGTGGTCCGCAATCTCCCTATTCGTAATCCTTTAATCTGGTTGAACTGATATGAAAAAGATATTTGTCCTGGTAACAGTTATCTTACTCGCAGGCCGGATGCCGGCGCAGGAAAACCAGGTCTATGGCAAGATGGGCATTGCGCCCGTCAACGGCGGCTTCAGCATGGAAGGCTATTGGGTATGGTGTGGTTCCGTGATCAGGGGCGACGATGGACAATACCACATGTTCGCATCACGCTGGCCAAAAAAATTACCTTTTCACCCCGGCTGGATGGTAGCCTCCGAGATCGTGCATGCCGTTTCCAAAACACCGGAAGGACCGTATACTTTCAGTGATGTGGTATTGCCGGCGAGAGGCCCGCAATACTGGGATGGCCGTTCCACACATAACCCGCGGATCGTGAAATATAAAGACACGTATATCCTGTATTATATGGGTTCCACCCATCCATTCGATGATGTGATGAAGAACCCCGATACACTGACCCTGCAATCGCCCTATGCCACTGTAGGCAGATCCAATAAACGCATCGGGATCGCTACTTCGAAAAATCTTTACGGGCCATGGCAGCGCCGTGATACGCCTATCCTCGATACGAAACCGGGCACCTTCTACAGCTTTCTCACTTCCAACCCGGCCCCTCTCATCAAAGAAGACGGCAGCGTATTGATGGTCTTCAAAGCCCGTGGGTATAAAAATGCCTATCCCTATCAGGGCGATATGGTGCTGGGAGTAGCTACGGCGCCCAATTCCGATGGACCTTATACTGTAGTGTCCAATGAGCCTATCTTCAGCAAGGAGAAATTTGGTGAAGTGGAAGACCCGTTCATCTGGAAAGACGAGACAGGCTATCACATGCTCGCCAAAGATCAGCGTGGAAGCATTACCGGTAAAACACATTCCGGTATGATCGCCTTTTCAAAGGACGGGCTGCACTGGCAACCGGAAAAGGCCCCATTGGCCTACACCAAGGAAATACATTGGAGCGATGGCCATACACAGGAAATGGGGCAACTGGAACGTGCCTCACCACTGATCCAGAACGGGGTGATCACTCATATTTTCTTCGCCACCATGGATGGCTCCGGCGGATTCCAGAATGGTACAAGATCGTGGAATATGGTAGTGCCGATGAAAGCCCAACAAGCAGAGAAAACCCGCGACCAGCAGGCGATTGACAGCGCCATCAATGGCTGGCGGACTGCCTCCATGAAGACCCATGATGCCCGGATCACCTGGTGGCGGGAAGCCAAATTCGGCATGTTCATTCACTGGGGGATTTATTCATTGCCCGCCGGACAGTGGAATGGCCATAAGGTCAGCGGTTATGCCGAACACCTCATGCGCAAAGAAAAGATCACCCGCAACGATTACCTCGACCTGGCCCATCGGTTCAATCCTGTTTTGTTCAATGCCGATGAATGGGCCAGGCAGGCCAAACAGGCAGGTATGAAATATCTCATCATCACGGCCAAGCACCATGATGGCTTTGCAATGTACCCATCCAAAATTTCCAATTTCAATATCCACGAGCAAACACCTTTTAAACGCGACCCCATGGCCGAACTGGCTGCTGCCTGCAAAAAACAGGGGATCAGGTTCGGGTTCTATTATTCACATGCCTTTGACTGGGAAGATCCCAATGCACCTGGAAACGACTGGGAGTACGATAATCCGGGCGGTGATAAATTATTACATGGCGGCGCCAACTGGTTCGATGCACATCCCGAACTACTGCCCAAAGCACAACGCTATGTCGATGAGAAAGCGATACCACAGATAAAGGAACTACTACTCACGTATCATCCTGATATTTTATGGTTCGATACACCCCATAAATTGCCGCTCACCGAAAACATGCGCATCCTGAAAGCCATTCGTGATACAGACCCGAATGTGGTCGTCAACGGGCGACTGGTGAGAACGGCAGCCAGTAATTTTGGAGATTATAAGAATACGGCCGACAGGCCCGCAGAATTTTATCCGGTGACAGGCGATTGGGAGGCGATCCCTACTACCAATGAATCTTATGGTTATCATCAATACGATAACAGCCATAAATCGCCGGGCTTTTTCGTGAGGCTGCTGGCCAAGGCAGTTTCGCGCGGCGGAAACCTGCTGATGAATATCGGGCCCAAAGGCGATGGCACGATCGATGTGAAAGACCAATCCATATTAAAAGGTATCGGTAACTGGATGTCGGACAACAGTGCTTCCATTTTCAATGCCCACCCATCCGGTTTGGCTTTGCAGAACTGGGGCGTCACTACAGCCGGCAATAACCTTGTTTACCTGCATATATTCGAATGGCCTGCCGATGGCTGGTTGCAGGTGGGCGGCCTCTCCGGTGACATCACCAAAGCCCGGCTCCTGGCCGGTCCATCGAATAGCCCGCTGACCGTTCAGGCAAAGGGGAAAGACCTTTATATCAAATTACCGAAGCAAGCTCCAGACACGGTCAATACGGTGATCGTACTGGAAACAAAAGGAAAATTGACGATAGATCCCCTGCAATTCGTAGCTTCCAATATCCCGGTGACACGCCTGCTGGCATTCGATGCCACGCTGCACGGGAAAGGATTGAAATATGGTGATGGAAAAGCGGATAAATATTATGTGGATGGATGGGAGAGCACCGATCAGTGGCTGAGCTGGGATTTCCGTACGGCAGCTCCCGGCAATTACCGGGTGGTCATCAGGTATCTGGCCAGTGGAAAAGATAAAAGCGCATATATGTTTCAGTTAGATGATTTAGAAATAGAGAGAAAAGCCGCCAGATCAGGCAGGGAACAAGTGGTGACAGAAGAACTGGGAACTGTTTCCCTGAAGGCAGGCCGTCACCAGTTATCCATAAAGCCGGTGACCATCAACGGGGAACTCATGAAGCTCCTGGAAGTACAACTCATTCAAAAAAATAAATAGAGACCAATGAAATATGCTATTGGATTGTTAGGCGCTTTGCTGTTTCAGGGGGCTGTAGTGGCACAGACAGTGAACCTCCCGACTGTCTTCTCCGATGCAGTCAAGCAAACAGAATGGATGCTGAAAGAGATCCCGCAGGTGCAGTCGGACAAGAAAGACCTGGTATCCCCACGTACACTGGATAGCAGCGGGAACCTGAGGCTGGTGGCTTCCCGGGACTGGACCAGCGGTTTTTTTCCGGGTGAACTATGGTTCCTGTATGAATACACCGGTAAAGAACATTGGAAAGAAGAAGCGCAACAGTTCACGGCCAAGATCGAGCGGGAAAAAACGAATGCCGGTACACACGATATGGGCTTCAAAGTATATTGCAGTTTTGGTACGGGCTACCGGATCACCCATGATCCGAAATACAGGGAGGTGATCATCCAATCGGCCAAAACCCTTTCCACCAGGTTCAATCCTGCTGTGGGATGTATCCGGTCGTGGGACCATAGCCGCGATAAATGGGGTTTTCCTGTTATCATCGATAACATGATGAACCTCGAACTGCTTTTTGCCGCTACTAAATTCAGCGGCGATTCCTCTTTTTACAAAATAGCTGTTTCTCATGCGAACACGACCATGAAGAACCATTTCCGCCCGGATTACAGTTCCTATCATGTGATCGACTATGATTCCCTCACTGGTAAAGTGGTGAAAAAGAATACGCACCAGGGGTATAGCCATGAATCGGCCTGGTCACGCGGACAGGCCTGGGGGTTGTATGGTTACACTATGTGCTACCGGTTCACCCACGACAAAAAGTATCTCGAACAGGCGGAACATATTGCGCAATTCATCCTCAATAACAGGAATATGCCGAAAGATCTGGTGCCCTACTATGACTTCGATGCGCCCGGCATCCCCAATGAGCCACGGGACGCATCGGCAGCGGCTGTGATCGCATCAGGGCTGTATGAGTTGAGCACATACAGTAAGAAGGGCGCTATTTATCGTGGCGTGGCCAACAGGATACTGGGTTCACTGACCGACAAATACCGCTCACCCATAGGCGCCAGCAAAGGGTTCATTCTCCTGCACAGCACCGGCTCGAAGCCTTCCAACAGTGAAGTAGACGTGCCCCTCTGCTATGCCGATTATTATTACCTCGAAGCCCTACTCAGGTATAAGCGATTAAAAGAGAAAAAATCTCTCTGGAAATAAGTTGTGGTTGACAGGTTGATAAGTTGATAGGTTGACAAGTTGATAGGTTGATAAGGGAATAACCGCAATTCGGAGACTTCCTTGTCAACCTATCAACTTATCAACCTGTCAACCAACCCCTGCGCCCCAGTGGCATAAAAAAGCTCTTTTCTCCCTTTCTTAAGCCAAAATAGTTTAATCAAAAGCAAATTCACCCGTTCGCAGGTCGGTAAATAGTCAGTTGTTTAGCGTTACCAAAACGCTGCCAAATGAAAAGCAATTTATTTTACAAAGGTCCTCCGCATTCCTGTCCAGTAATCCCTCTTATTATCGATGCCGTTGAATTTCGCAGGCGAAGTAAAGACCGCCCGTGCAGCTTGTGCAAAGGATTGATCCTGTAGACAATCGAAATATTGAGATGCCGGAACATATAGCATTAAGCTATATGAGCATCTTTATATAACGCTTTTATAGATGCATATACTCCTTTTCTGCTATTCTCCCAATAATTTTCACAAAACCCGAGTACTACCAAATGCAACTGTTATGACTGGAAAATTACTTAAAACGTCGAAGTTCTTACTCGCCTGCTGTTGCTCCCTGGGAGCTGTTTGCGTGAGTTCCGCACAGGACGGTCTTTCTGAAAAAACAGACAGGCCGATCGCTGCAAATCCGGCCGCCGAAGAGAGGCCGGCGTCCGGGCCAGGCAGCCCCAAAGCCTCTGCCCTGGCCGATCTGCTAAAAAATCGTATATCCAAAGAAGTTAGAGGACTTGTGTCCGATTCCGCAGGCCCCTTGCCCGGGGTATCTGTCTCCTTAAAAGGGAAAGACAATGTAGGCACCACAACCGACCTGAACGGAAAATACATCCTCACTGTTCCCGACGACAACGCGATACTGGTGTTTAGTATGGTGGGCTATGATAACCAGGAGATCTCCGTCCGTAACCGGGAGGTGGTCAACGTAGTGATGAAACGGGCCAATAGCAACCTCGACGATGTAGTGGTGGTAGCTTATGGTAAGCAGAAAAAGAAAGAGGTGGTCGGCTCCGTGACTACTATTTCTCCCGGCGAACTGAAGATCCCTTCCAGTAACCTTACTACTGCGCTCGCAGGCCGCCTGGCCGGTGTGATCGGCTACCAGCGTTCAGGTGAGCCTGGCCGCGATAATGCGGAGTTCTTCATTCGCGGCGTCACTACTTTCGGATATAAAAAAGACCCGCTGATCCTGATCGACAACGTGGAATATACCACGGAAGAACTGGCCCGTCTCCAACCGGACGATATCGCCAGCTTCTCGATCATGAAAGATGCTACGGCTACCGCCCTCTATGGCGCCCGTGGCGCCAACGGTGTGATCCTCGTTACCACCAAGGAAGGTAAACAGGGAAAACCCAAGCTCAATTTCCGCGTGGAGAATTCCTGGTCTATGCCCACCCAAACGGTGAAACTGGCAGACCCTATCACTTATATGAAGCTGGAGAATGAAGCCAACCGCACCCGCGATAACCTCTTCCTTCCTTATACCCAGGAAAAGATCGAGAAAACGCAGAACGGCGTCAACCCGAACGCATTTCCGGCAGTAGACTGGCAGGAAATGTTGTTCAAGACGTATACCATGAACCAACGTATCAATTTCAGCGTGAGCGGTGGCGGACAGGTAGCTACTTACTACGTTTCAGGCGCCGTGAACATCGACAACGGGATACTGAAAGTCGATAAGCGAAATAATTTCAATAACAATATCGACCTCAAGACCTATATCCTTCGTTCGAATGTGGTATTGAACATTACCAAGACCACACAGGGTATAGTAAGGTTGAATGGCCAGTTCACTGAATACAAAGGCCCGCTCGACGGAGGGGAAGAATTATACCTGAAAGCCCTGCGCGCCAACCCGGTCCGCTTCCCGGCGTATTATCCCCAGGACGATGCCACCAAATATATCCGGCATATCATGTTCGGAAATGATGGAGAGCGTGGCCCCGCTTACCTGAACCCTTATGCGGACATGGTGAAAGGGTATAAAGACCAGTCGAAAGCCCTCATGCTGGCACAGTTGGAACTGAAGCAGGACTTGTCATTCGTTACCAGGGGACTTTCTTTCAATGCCATGGTGAATACGAACAGACGGTCCGAGTTTGCCGTATCGCGCCAGTACAATCCTTTCTTCTATAAGATCGGCAGCTACAACAAATACAACAACACGTATACGCTGGTGAACATGAACCCTGAAACGGGTACCGACTTCCTGGATTATTCACCCTTTCAGGATGGTAAGAAAGTGGTCTCCACTTTCAACTTCCAGGGCCAGGCAAACTATAGCCGCCTCTTTTCAGACAAGCACCAGGTGAGCGGCCTGCTTGTATTCCAGGCGTTGCACCAACTGGAAGGCACTGCCACCAGTTTGCAGACATCACTCCCCAGCAGGAACCTCACTTTCTCAGGCAGGGCTACCTATGGTTATGAGAATAAATATTTTGCCGAGTTCAACTTCGGTTATAATGGCTCGGAACGCTTTTTCGAATCTGAACGTTTCGGCTTCTTCCCATCCGCCGGGGTAGGTTGGTATGTATCGAATGAAAAATGGTTCGATGCCCTGAAGCTGCCCATTTCCAAACTGAAATTCAGAGGGACCTATGGTCTTGTGGGTAATGATGCCATCGGTAACAAGGATGATCGTTTCTTCTACCTGTCGGACCTCAACATGAACAGCAGTTCCCTCGGCGCCAGTTTCGGTACGGACGGTGGCTATAGCAGGAACGGTATTGCCATCAACAGGTACGACAACCGCAATATCACCTGGGAAACCTCTGCCAAAACGAACGTGGCCATGGAACTCGGGCTGTTCAATAAAATGGAGATCATTGCAGAGCTTTTCTGGGAACGCCGGTACAATATCCTCATGGACCGCACCATTCCCTCCAGCATGGGCCTCCAGGGCGATGCTCCCAAAGCCAATGTTGGTAAGGCCAGGGCCAAAGGTCTCGACCTCTCGATCGATTACTCCGATCGTATCGGGAAAGACCTTACCGTCAACTTCAGAGGTAATTTCACGTATGCTACCAACCGCTTCGACTTCTATGAAGAGCCGCAATACGATGCCGCTTACTTATCACATGTAGGGAAACCGCTCACCCAGATGAAAGGATATATCGCCGAACGTCTCTTCGTGGACGATGAAGAGGTGGCCAATTCTCCCACTCAGCGCTTCGGTGATGGGAGCAGGGCTGTAAGGGGTGGTGATATCAAATACCGCGATGTGAATGGTGACGGGCAGATCACGGAGCTCGACCAGGTATTCATCGGTCATCCTACCAGCCCGGAGATCACTTACGGCTTTGGTTTTGCTTCGCAATACAAGGGGATAGACCTCTCCGTCTTCTTCCAGGGTAATGCCCGCACTTCTTTCTGGATCGATGTGGCCAGAACTTCGCCGTTCGTAAAATCAGGCGGCGCTCAAACCCAATTGCTGAAAGCTTATGCTGATAGCTACTGGTCGGAGGAAAACAGGGACCTGTATGCACTATGGCCGCGTCTCGACCCACAGGTCAATGCCAACAACCAGCAAAGAAGCACCTGGTTCATGCGGAACGGGGCCTTCATGAGATTGAAAACAGTGGAACTGGGATATACCCTTCCTCCCCGGCTCGTCAGGAGGTTCAAAATGACCTCAGCCCGGATCTATACAAATGCCAATAACCTTCTTACATTCAGCACCTTCAAATTGTGGGATACTGAAATGGGAGGTAACGGTCTTGGATATCCGATACAAAGAGTGGTCAACATTGGTCTTAACCTCACTTTCTAAACTTACCGAAAGCATTGTCTATGCAACTCAAAAGATATTTACAAGTAATGATCGCCCTATGCCTGGTGACAGGTATGGTGAGCTGTAAAAAATACCTCGATGTGGTGCCGGACGGCGTAGCGACTATCGAGAATGCCTTCTCACTCCGTTCGTCTGCCGAAAAATATTTATTCACCTGCTATTCCTACATGCCCCGCAACGGCCACTTCAATACCAATGCCGCTTTTGCCACGGCCGATGAAGTATGGTATATGTACCCTTCCAAGGATATCGGGTCTGGCGATGGGGTGAAATTCTGGAATATCGCCAGGGGCGGACAGAACGTGAATGACCCACTGGGAAATTACTGGGAAGGCACCAATGGCGGCCGGGCTTTGTTCACCGGTATCCGCGACTGTAATACCTTCCTCGATAATATCGGGAAGGTCCCTGACATGGATAATTTCGAGAAAGAGCAATGGAAAGCCGAAGTGACATTCCTGAAAGCCTATTACCATTTCTTCCTCATCCGCATGTACGGCCCGGTCCCGCTGGGTAAAAAGAATCTCCCCATCGAAAGCGATAAGGATGAAGTACAGGTATACAGGGACCCGCTCGACAGTTGTTTCAACTATGTGGTGCAATTGCTCGATGAGGCAAGCACCAATCCAAGGTTGCCCGATAGGGTAGATGGTACTGAAGCGGTTGACCTGGGGCGCATCACCCGTGCCATCGTCAAGGCATTCAAGGCAAAAGTTATGGTCACTGCTGCCAGCCCGCTGTACAATGGAAACCCTGATTATGTGGGCATGAAAGATAAAAGAGGCGTTTCCCTCTTCTCTTCTTACAATGCACAGAAATGGGTGAAGGCCGTGGATGCCTGTAAGGATGCAATAGAATTCTGCGCCGGGATGGGATATGAATTATACCGCTATAATACGGCCGCTACCCCGATGGTAGTCCGCGATCTCAAAACGCAATATGACCTTCGTGGAGCCGTCACCGATAAAGAGGTCACCAATCATGAAGTGATCTGGCACAATTCCACCAGCCGCGCCTCAGACATACAGCGCTATGCAATGGCCAATATCAAAGCTGCTACAACAGGCAGCGGGCCCAAAGGCATCATTGCCCCACCGATCAAAATGGCGGAGCTGTTCTATACCAAAAATGGAGTGCCTATCAACCAGGACATCACCTGGGATTATGCCAACAGGTTTGCGCTGAGAAAAGGAACTATTGAAGACAAGTTCCAGATCGGCGTAAATGAAGATGCTCCCTTACTCCATTTCAAACGCGAGCCCCGTTTCTATGCCAGCCTTGCATTCGACAGGGGCATCTGGTATGGCAATTGGGACGCCAACTACGATACGGCGTCCATCGCCTTCTTAAAGGCCCGCAAAGGAGAATCGGCCGCCAGGCAGGGCATCAGTAACTATTCCATCACCGGTTACTGGATCAAGAAACTGGTAAACATAGCCACTACCACCAAGAACGACGGTTCCATGACCACCGTGACGTACCCCTGGCCTGAACTGCGTTTGGCCGATCTGTACCTGCTTTATTCCGAAGCATTGAACGAAGTGGGTGGCCCTTCTGAGGAAACCTTCAAATGGATCAACCTCGTGCGTGCCAGGGCCGGCATCCCTTCTGTGGAAATTGCCTGGTCGCAATATGCAAGGGAAAATGCGAAATATACCAATAAAGAAGGCCTCCGTGACATCATCCAACAGGAACGAATGATCGAGCTGGCTTTCGAAGGCCAGCGCTTCTGGGACCTGAGAAGATGGAAGAGGGCACACATCGAATTGAACGCCCCTATCAAAGGATGGGATATCGAACAGAAAGACCCGGCTGCGTATAACAGGGAAGTACTGTTGTTCAACCAAACATTCACACTGCGCGAGTATCTCTGGCCTATTTCGGTGAAAGAGCTGTTGCGTAACAAGAACCTGGTACAAAATCCAGGCTGGTAAACCCTTCATTCAAAACTCTTAAATCATAGTACAATGAAATCATTATCCTTCATAGCAACCTTGCTGCTGATCGTGGCAATGGGTTGTAAAGAAGAAGTGATCGGACCTCAGCAGGATAGCGGCAATGCACCAGGCCCTGTCACCAACCTGCAGGTAACACCCCTGCCCGGCGCAGCAAAGATCGTATATACATTGCCGAAAGATCGGAACCTCCTGTATGTGAAAGCGCAGTATGACCTGAGCGGCATCAAACAGGAAGCCCGTGCATCCTATTTCAATAATGAGGTGGTCGTGGAAGGATTCGGCGATACCCGTGAACGGGAAGTGACGCTGTTCACGGTGAGCCGCGGAGAAAAAGTGGGCGATCCGGTAAAAGTGAAAGTAACACCGCTGCCCCCGGCCATTCAATCTATCTTCAATTCATTTGTAGTGACTACCACATTCGGCGGTCCCAATATTCACTACAAGAATATCTATAAGGCCAAAGTGGTGATCGAACTGTTGATGGATTCCTCCGGTATCTGGATCCCCCGCGATGCGGAGTATACCGAGCTTCCGGAAGGCGATTTCACCTCACGCGGCCTTCCGCCTGTTGAACGTAAGTTCGGCATCTTCGTGAGGGACAGATGGAATAACCATTCAGACACCATGAGCGTGAAGCTTACACCATTGCCCGAAGAAGAATTGGATATCCCCACTTATAAAAGGAATTCCTGGCTGATCCCTCAACGGCCACCATTACCCGAATCCGGCGATCCTATGGTTACACCAGGTAACCTCAGTAGCTGGACGTTCGATAAAATGTTCAATGGCACCATCTCCAGTGGTGACGGCTTCCATACCAATCAGTATGTAGACCAACCTATCTGGATACCCTTTGAACTGAAGAAGAAGGCTAAACTCAGTCGCTACGTGATCTGGCAGCGCCAGGGCGGTTTTATATGGGACCATGGTAACCCTCACCGCTGGGAGATCTGGGGCACCAATACACCCACCGATTCGAGTAGTTGGGTATTGCTGGGCTCTTACCTGATGGAAAAGCCATCGGGCGGCGATAGTCCTGGTGCTCAAACTCAGGCAGACACCGATGTTGCCGCCGCCGGACAGGAATACATGTTCAACGTGGATGCTCCTGCCGTAAGATACATGGCCTGGAAAAATATAGATAGCTGGGGCAATATCGGCGCTTCTAAAGGATTTATGCATATATCGGAAATGAAAATATACGGATTGCCGACACCATAAAGGAAGGAATATCCATTCAAACATTACAATCAGAAAAGTATGAATGCAAGAAGCAATTTAATATACTGCGCATTGGCGGTGGCGGCCACCGCAACGATATTTGCCTGCAGCAAACAGGATGATACCTATAAGCCTTTCATAGAGGGAGGTGAGATCGTGTATACGGCAAAGGTAGATTCACTTGATTATGCACCAGGCAGGAACAAGGCCAGGCTCAATTGGGCGCTCATGACCGATCAACGGGTCACCAAAGTGAAAGTGTACTGGAATGATAAGAAAGATTCGGCAATACTCCCTATTCAACGCGGGCCCGGCATCGACTATATGAATGTTACCCTGAATAACCTGGAAGAGAAGACCCATAGTTTTTCTGTGGTAACGGCAGACAATGATGGTCACAGGTCAATGTCGGTGGATGTGCTCGTAAATGTATATGGAGATATTTACCAGTCGACCCTGTTCAACAGGCCGGTCAAAAGCGTTACCTGGCGCAAGGATTCTACCATCGTTCTTTGGTCGGGCGCCAATTCGCAGAACTTACGGGTCGAACTCAGCTATTCGGATACGTTGAACGTGACCAGGAACTTTATCCTCCCGCGCGACAGCACCCGGATCGCACTGCCTGCTTTTTCGAAAGGCCGTATGTTCACGTACAGGACCTCGTATCTGCCTCACAAAAAATCACTGGATACATTCTACACGAACCCTGATACATACCTGGTGCCCTGATGGTCTATTGACCAAGATGGATTTTGGTTGAAAGGTTAACAAGTTGAAATGTTGATAGGGGAGCTTCCAATTCGGAGAGACCCTCGTCAACTTGTTAACCTTTCAACTTATCAACTCAAATCTCTCTCGCCCTTTACATTCAAGCCAATTAAACTTAATGATTAGTCAATTGCAGCGAAAAAGGGTATCCAAATATTTATTTAGTTACAATCTGTTTGGGGCCTTTTCTCCATTTCATTTGAAACTAAGTTATAGCCAATTATGAAAAAAAACCTTATAGCTGCGATCGTATGTTGCGTTTTTCTGCAAGGAACCCTTCCCCTCCGGGCCCAGCAAACCATCTCCCAGGACCAGCGTATGCACTGGTGGAGAGACGCCCGCTTCGGGCTTTTCATTCATTGGGGATTGTACGCCATCCCCGCTGGTGAATGGAAAGGAAAAGATATCCCCGGCATCGGCGAATGGATCATGAAACGGGCTACCATTCCGGCCGCAGAGTACCGCACACTCGCCAAACAATTCAATCCTGTGCAGTTCGATGCCAAAGCATTCGTATCGGTGGCCAAAGCAGCCGGTATGAAATATATTACCATCACTTCAAAACATCATGATGGTTTTGCCATGTTCAAATCGAAAGCATCTCCTTACAATATAGTAGATGCTACTCCTTACGGAAAAGATGTGATCAAAGCCCTCGCCGATGAATGCCGGAAGCAGGATATGAAATTGTGTTTTTATTATTCCCAGTCCCGCGACTGGAACGAACCCGATGGTCTCGATAACGATTGGGATTTTCCCGCTGCCCGCAATTTTCAACATTATCTCGATACCAAAGTAAAACCCCAGCTCACCGAGCTGCTCACCCAGTATGGGCCCATCGGCATGATCTGGTTCGATACGCCGATGACCATCACCAAAGAACAGGCCCAAAGCCTCAAAGACCTGGTGAGAAGCCTGCAGCCCGCCTGTATCATCAGTGGCCGGCTCGGCGGTGGAGTGGAAACGGATTATAAGTCTACCGGTGATAATGTGATCCCCTCCGTAGTATTGCCCGGTGATTGGGAAGTGCCTGCCACCCTCAATAATACCTGGGGCTTCAAAACAAAAGACCATGAATGGAAATCGCCCGAAGTGATCACCCGTCTGCTTTTCGAGATCGCCGGTAAAGGTGGTAACTACCTGCTCAATGTAGGGCCCGATGCCAATGGCTTGATCCCCGACGCTTCCGTACAGATCCTGAAAAGAGTAGGCGATTGGATGAAAGTGAATCACGATGCGATCTATGGTACGCAGTCCAGCCCTTACACCGTAGAGTTCCCCTGGGGCAATATCACACGCAAGCCCGGTAAGCTTTTCCTTGGGATCTATAACTGGCCCACCGGTGATTTTTACCTGGAAGGGTTGACGAACAAAGTGAAAAAAGTATACCTGCTGGCCGATCCCTCCAGGCCGATTGCTTTCAAAGAATTTTTCAACCCCCAAACCAGCCATCACAGGCTGCAGATAAAGTTACCCGCCCAGGCGCCTGACCCCATCGTTTCCGTTGTTGTCGTCGAGACTGACGGCGACGTACAAACGGAAACGCTGATCGCGCAACAGCAGGATGGCCGTGTTCAATTGCACGGAGCCCTGGCTGCCGCAAAGAGGAATGGCGCACCGGCGTCCCTGAATTTCTTTTCGAATGGAGGAGGGGCAGGGGGGTGGACTGATAGCTCCATCAACCTTACCTGGAGTTTCAGTATCGAAAAGCCAGGCCGCTACAAAGTAGACCTTCTGACCACTGAGACCGGTTCACATGGCAATCCACAATGGCTGGGCGGCCATCTCTTAAGAGTGCAGTCGGGCAGCCAACAACTGGAAACCATTATCACTGCCGATAGCAAAGAGAATAATCCGCGCTCACAATACTGGAAACTGGTGCATACCAACGCAGGCATCCTGAACTTCGACAAGCCCGGTACCTACCAGTTGACGCTCACCCCGCAGCATTTCGCAGCAGGCAAGGAAGGCTTTACGTTCCGTGAGATCGACCTCGTACCCGTTCAATAGACCATAGAATAATTACTGTTTTAGAAAACGAAGACAATGAGGAAGGCAATTTTAATTGTTTATGCTATTGGTGTATCCCTGCATGTTCATGCACAGCAGGCTGTAGCCGATATCACGCAATACGGTGCTGTAGGGGATGGTAAAACGCTGAATACAACCGCTATCCAGCAGGCGATCGACGCATGCGCGAAAAAAGGCGGTGGAAAGGTGGTGGTGCCGGCCGGCCGGTTTTTGTCGGGCACCATCGTACTGAAAGACAATATCACCTTTCAGCTCGATAGAGATGCCCTGGTGCTGGGAAGTACTAACGTGAATGATTACCAGAATATGGACCCTTTCACCGATGGGCTTGGTGTGGATGTTGGCTGGGCACTGCTGGTGGCTGTCGATGCCAGGAATATCACCATCCAGGGCGAAGGCACTATCGACGGACAGGGGGCCAAACTCAAAGCAGAACAGATATTGACCGACACCCGCCCCGAATCACAACGCTGGGGTCGCCGCCCTTTCCTGCTCCGTGTGGTACGCTGTGAAGGCGTGCAGGTGCAGGGGATTACCCTGAACTATTCGGCAGCATGGACCTCACACTATTTTCATTGCAGGAATGTACGCATTGAAAAAGTGAAGATCGTTAGCCATGGTGTAGCTCACAACGATGGCATCGATATCGACGGATGCCAGGATGTACACATCAAAGATTGCGATATTGTAAGTGGCGATGATGCCCTTTGCTTCAAGACCACTTCCAGCAAAATGGCCTGTAGCGATATCGTGGTATCGGGCATGCGATTGAAAAGTGGTCATGGCGCCATTAAAATGGGCACCGAATCCATGGCCCCATTCGAGCGAATCAGGATCTCGGATTGCTATATCTACAATACCAATAACGGGGGTATCAAACTGCTCACGGTAGATGGGGCCCATCTTCGTCATATAGAGATCAGCGATATCACCATGGTTGAAGTGAAGACCCCTATTCTGCTCCGGCTGGGATCGCGGCTCAGCGTATTCCGTAAAGGCAAAGACACGCAACAATCCACCGGTACTTTCGAAGATGTGGTGATCCGGAATGTAAAAGCACAGGCTTCGGCCAATGCACAATTGAAACCGCCTTCAGGCATCCTGATCACCGGTGTGCCGGGCCATTATATCACGAATGTAACGCTGGAGAATATCGATATCAGGCTGGCAGGTGGCGGCAATGCCGAAAATGCCCGGCAGGTAGTACCAGAAGCCGTGAATCAATACCCTGAAGTGAAGACATTCGGCCCGCTCGTTCCTGCCTATGGTATCTGGGCCAGGCATGTGCAGGGTTTGAAATTATTGAACGTATCGTTCACACTTGACAGCAATGACGTTCGCCCTGCCCTGGTTTGTGAGGATGGGAAAGATGTTGCCGTGAGTGGCTGGAAGGTCCCACCTACCTCCGGGGCCGAATCCATCATCCGGCTGGAGAATGTAGACAAAGCCAGTATCAGCAACAATGATGTACAGGGCAATGCCGCTGCCTTCGTGCGCATCGAAGGTGTACAGAGCAACGGAGTGCGGGTAGTGAACAACAAACTGAACAAAACAATAAAAAAAGTGGAATTGTCTGCCGATGTAAAACCCGGCACGGCATATACATTGAAATGACACCCGGCGAACGGCTATTATGAAAATGTATTCTTACTTGCCTTGAATATGAAAAAAAACTGATTGCGCTGATGGCCATTGTAAAACATAATGCCCTGCACGGTAAATCCCCTCCCTGAATTGTCCAGAACGCTCTTCCTGCATTGCTATTATTGATTGCTAATCTATTGTTCCAGTAAAACTGCTATCATGAATCAACCATTTCAACCTGCAGTGCTTTTGAATAAGCACTGCGACAGTCTTTTCATAAAGACTGGTCACCTTTTTCTTGTTCTTCTCAGCCTCCTGCTAACTACCAATGCCATAGCACAGGACGGAAATGGAAGAACTGTAAAGCTCAAAGGTTTTGTTACCAATCAGAAAGGAGAACCCCTGTCGGGGGTCAGTATCCAGGTGAACGGCAACGGCGCTGCTGTCGTTTCCGAAGCCGATGGCTCTTTCGAGATCAATGTACCTGAAAATGCCAAAGTATCCATTTCCTATGTCGGTTACATCACACAGGATTTCAAGGCTGGCAATAAGAACCAGTTAACGCTCAAATTCCAGTTGCAAACAAAAAAGGACCTCGATGAAGTAGTGGTAGTAGGGTATGGTACCCGAAGAAGGTCTGAAGTGACAGGATCGATGGTTTCCGTCAGCGAACAGGCCATTAAAGATGTGCCTACACAAAGTCTGGCCAAAGCCATACAAGGACGTGCCGCCGGCGTCGACATCCAGAAAGTGAATGGTAACAGCAAGCCCGGCGCACCGGTATCCATCCTCATCCGCGGTTCCCGTTCGGTGAAAGCCAGTAACTCTCCGCTGATCGTGGTGGATGGAATTCCTTTCAGCGGCAACTTCAATGACCTGAATCCCGATGATATCACCAATGTGGAAATATTGAAAGACGCTTCTGCTACCGCGATCTATGGTTCACGCGGCGCCAATGGTGTGTTGCTGGTGAGCACCAGGCGTGGTAAATCAGGCAAAGCATCTATCAGCTACAGTGGTTATGCAGGCGCCACTCGCCCGATCGGTCAATGGAAGATGATGGACGCACAGGAATTTGGATTGTTCAAGAAATGGGCGAAGATAAACGGGAACATCACCAATGGTGTTCCTGATTACACCGGGCCGGATGATCCCAACCTCGTCAAGGAATTTACAAGTGAAGAGCTGGACATCCTGAAATCCGGCAGCAAGGGTACCGACTGGCAGGACCTCGTGACCACTACAGGTATCCTCACGAACCATCAGATAGGCATCACCGGTGGTTCCGAGCAAACTCAATATGCTATTTCCGGCAGCTACTACCGGGAAACAGGTATCTATCCCGGCCAGGCTTTTGAACGCCCTTCCATAAAACTCAGCATTGATCATCAACTCGGAAAAATATTCAAGGTGGGACTGAGCTCACTGAACAGTTATGCCATTACGCGTGGTGAAAGTTTCGATCCGTGGAATGTGGGCGGCGCATTGCGTGCCTCTCCGATGATCTCTCCCTGGGACCCGGCCACCGGCAAACTGCGCGATGATGATTTCCTGCCAGCCAGCCAAAGCCAGGTATGGAACCCGCTGGCTGACCTGGAGCCCGGCGCTCAAACCGAAAGGAGAAAACGTTTAGGAAGCTTCAACACTTTTTATCTCGATGTCAATCTCAGCAGCCTGCTGAAAGGGCTGAAATACCGCTTCAATGCAGGCGCAGAGATCAGGTCTGAGAATTATAGCAACTTCTATGCTAAGAACACTACCGTACAGAAAGGAACACAATCCACTGCGGACAACAAGGCGAACAGCACTACGAGTTGGACATTGGAGCACCTGCTGACCTACGATAATACCTTCGCAAAAAAGCATAAAGTAAATGTGACAGGATTGTTCAGTACGCAACAGGAGCGAAGCAATGGCACCACCTTCACCACCAAGAATATCATGGTGGATGGCCTCGAAAATTATAACCCTGAATTCGGTTTCGACCTGTCGGGTTCCGGTTCCTATAACCAATGGGGCCTCATTTCATACATGGGCCGTGTGAACTATGCTTATGACGATCGCTACCTGCTCACCCTCACCATGCGTTCAGACGGATCGTCCAGGCTGGCAGATGGTAACAAATGGAAAATGTTCCCTTCGGTAGCAGCCGCCTGGAATATTCACAATGAAAAATTCTTCCACATCGATGCCATCAATAACCTTCGGTTAAGGGCCAGCGTTGGTAAAGTAGGTAATGCCTCTATCAGTCCGTATGGGACACTGGCGAAACTGGGCACCCAAACCTACAATTATGGAGATATCCTTACGCGGGGCATCTACCTCACAACAGTGGGCAACAATACACTGGTATGGGAATCCACGGCCAGCGTTGAACTGGCATTGGAGTTCGGCATTCTCAATAACCGCATTGCAGGTAGTGTCGGTGTCTACAAGCAATTTACCGAAGACCTGTTATTGCCCCAGAATTTGCCGCTCACCACAGGGATCTCCAACCCGGTGCTGACCAATGTGGGCAAAACAGAAAATAAAGGGATCGAAGTGCAGGTGAGCGCCAATATCGTCCAGGCTGAAAAGCGGAATGACTTCACCTGGTCTGCCGACCTGAGCTTTAGTATGAACCGTGGCCAGATCACGAAACTCTACGGAGGTATCACACAAGACCTGGCGAATGGCTGGTTTATCGGGCAACCAATCGGTGTGTATTATGATTATATCAAACAGGGCATCTGGCAAAATACAAAAGCCGATACAATGGAGGCCCAACGCCTGGGCCTCTCCACCGATATCAGGAACTCCGTGATCGGGACCATTCGCGTGGCTGACAGGGATGGTGATAACCAGATCACCGAAAAGGATAAAACATTCATTGGAAGCCCTGAACCTAAATGGACCGGTGGGATGACCAACAGGGTTGCCTATGGTGGCTTTGATCTCACCGTGGTAGCCTATGCAAGATGGGGCTCTACGCTGTTCAGCAGTATACATGGCAGTGGGTTCAACAATACCTACCAGGGTGTATACAATAACCTGAAGGCCCGCTACTGGACACCGTACAATAACGAGAACGAATATCCGAAACCAACTTCCGGCAGCACCAACCCCGCCTACCGCAGCCTGTTGGCCTATTTCGATGGAAGTTTTCTCAAGATCAGAACGATCAGCCTGGGATATACGTTGCCGCCCTCCCTGTTGAAGAAAATGGGGGCCAGGAATATCAGGGTCTATTCTACGGTGTCTGATCCTTTCATTTTGTTCTCGCCGTATAAGAACCACAAATATGGCGGTCTTGATCCGGAATCAGGAGGTAAAGAAGGAAGCCCTTACGACGGAGCAAGCGTGCAAACAGTAACACCACCTACCTGGTCATTGATTTTTGGTCTGAATGTTACATTATGATCAATTCAATAATGGCGTAATGAAACAAAGATCATCAATGGTAAAATATAAACAGATAATTATGAAAAAGATATTGATATATGCCGGCTTACTGATCTCTTTGCTTGGCAGCAGTTGTAAAAAATTGCTGGAAGAGGAGCCCAAAGCTATCCTGGACCCTAAATTCCTGAAGACTGAAAAGGGTCTCAATGCCGGGCTCGACGGGGCTTATGCAGGTATGCGCTTCATGTTCGGCACGCAAAACCTTTTTGCCCTCACTGTGGTAGGGACCGATGAATTTCAGAAAGGGAATGATGGTAATGACCAGTCGTACCGCTACGGCAGCGGCTACACACCTACGAATGGTATTGTGAAAGGTATCTGGCAGGATGCTTATCGTTACCTGAATGCCGCCAATGGTGTGATCAAATATGCACCGGAAGTGACGATGGACGCAAAGAAAAAAGCAAGGATACTCGCCGAAGCCAAATTCCTGCGTGCACAATATTTGTTCATATTGGTCCAGTTCTGGGCAGACATTACGTTGCAAACAGACTTCCTGGATGCGCCTACCACTTCTGCCAAACGGGACCCTGTACCGGCTGTGTATGCGCAGGTCATTAAAGACCTGAGAGAAGCTATTCCTGATCTGGCGCCGGGTCCTGCCACCACAGGTGTTGACAAAGGCCGGGCCACGGCCGCCGCAGCTTCTCACCTGCTCGCAAAAGTATATTTAGCCAAAGCAGGCTCAGTTGCCAAAGAGATCCCGGGTGATTATGAACAGGCTTACCAGCTTGCCAAAGGGATCATCGATAACAGAGCAGCTTTGGGATTGGCCTTGCAACAGGATTTCAAAGATGTACACCGCGAAGGCAATGAATCCAATTCGGAAATATTGTGGGCAGTACAGCATACCAGTACGCTGCCATTCAACGGTCCGGGTAACAGTGGCGGATCGGACAATGTACTGAACCACATGTTCGTGCCTATCTACGACCAGATGGGTTGTGCAAGAAGTATGGAGTATGGCCGTCCATATAACCGCTGTATCCCTACCCGTTGGTTAACGGATACCTTGTTCAAAGACAAAGTGAATGATACCCGCCTGGTCAAATCTTTCCAGTTCGTATGGTTGGCCAATTCACTGGACCCTTCTGTGCTGGATAAGAACAAATGGCCTAACCCGTTGCCGGCGGGCGCTCCGCCGGGTGCTGTGGCGGGTGCACCGAAAACAAAGAATATCGGTGACACCGTTATTTATATGCCCGGTGTAGATAAAACCAAAGCTGAGATCGACAGAACTCCTTACCAGTTGATCCCACCCAGACTATACAACCAGAAAATGTCGCCTGCCATGACCAAATATTTCGATACCAAGCGGGGCAATTTCAATAACCCTTCCATTCGCCCGGTAATAGTATACAGGCTGGCGGAAACCTATCTCATCGCTGCGGAAGCAGCTTATTTCACCAGCCGTACGCCCGAAGCCGTTGGTTACATCAATGCGCTCAGGACGAGAGCTGCCTATCCTGCCGGCGACCCATCGAAGATCCAGGTCACTGCTGCGGATATCAGCACCAACTTTGTCGATTTCATCCTCGATGAACGCTCCAAAGAACTGATGGGAGAAAATATGAGGTGGTTCGACCTGGCCCGCACAGGAAAATTCATCGAAAGAGTGAACCTGCATAACAAAGACCTGGTGGGCATTATGCTACCGAAACATGTGATCCGCCCGATCCCACAAGATCAGATCAACAGTGTAACCACCGGTGATCCGTACAGGAGCGATATCTATTTCCCGAACTGGAATTAACAATAGGAAAGAGAACGATAAATGATGAATGATGAATAACGCAGAAAAGATCATCTGTCTATAAAAAAATTAAAGAAAATGAAAAAACAGGCTTTTAAATACATTGTCGTGGCGTTGGCAGTGATACAACTGGCTACGGGTTTTCTGCAGGCCCAGTCGAAGAAGGAAAGCGGGGACCTGAAGAACTGGCCTGCCGGCGCTTCTCCAAAGGAAGTCGGTAAAAAAGTAGCGGAGCGGTTCGTGTCATCGCCGCATCCGAATTTCGGAAGGCCCACTCCACCGGTACGCATTTCCTATCCCGAAGTATGCACCTGGTACGGTGCATTGATCTTTGCCAAAGAAAGCGGTGATAAAGACCTGGCCAAACGGCTGGCTACCCGCTTCGAGCCTTTGTTCGGGATCGAAGATTCCCTGGTGCCTGTTCCTGACCATGTAGACCATACCGTTTTCGCTGCCGTTCCTTTGGAATTGTACATGCAGACCAAAGAGAAAAAATACCTCGACATGGGACAAACGATGGCCGACAAACAATTCGGCCCTCCTTTCGGTCCGCGGGCAAAATCCGAAAGTCAGCAATACTATGAACGCGGCCTTACCTGGCAAACGCGTATGTGGATCGACGATATGTTCATGATCACAGCCGCCCAGGCGCAGGCATATCGCGCAACGGGCGATAAAAAATATATCGAGCGTGCCGCCAATGAAATGGTGGTATATCTCGATTCGCTGCAAAAACCAAACGGGCTTTTCTACCATGCGCCTGATGTGCCTTTCTTCTGGGGACGTGGTGATGGATGGATGGCCGTTGGCATGAGCGAATTGTTACACTCCCTGCCGAACAACAACCCGAACAGGCCACGCATCATGAAGGGTTATAAGCTCATGATGGAATCCCTGCTCAAGTACCAGGCCCCGGAAGGCATGTGGCGTCAGCTCATAGACGATCCCGGATCATGGCCCGAAACATCCTGCACGGGCATGTTCACTTTCGCTATGATCACCGGTGTAAAAAATGGCTGGCTCGATCAAAAGACCTATGGGCCTGCTGCCCGCAAAGCCTGGCTGGCATTGATCACCTACATCGATGAAAATTCCGATGTGCGGGAAGTATGCGAAGGCACCAATAAAAAGAATGACCGCCAATACTACCTCGATCGGAAGAGGAATATAGGCGATATGCATGGACAGGCGCCGGTATTGTGGTGTGCTACGGCGTTGCTGAGATAAGGCCACAAATTATCGCTACAAGTACCCGGTGTAAAAGAATGCCAGGTGAATGGTAGTGGGTGCGGATAAAACTATCGCCTACTACCATTCTCTGTTCCGGCGCTAATAAAAAGCGTATTTAAAATTACACACTTACCAGCTCAAACTGCACGCTTACCTAGAAAACTGCACACTTACCAAGAACTATGTAAGGAACATTACATGTAATTGTTATTTCATGTAACTTTACTTTATTCCTAACCGCTAAACCTACTTATGAAGAGAATCCGACCAGTGGTTGCGATTCTGCTATTATTAGCGATCTGTTCATCATCCTTCTCTCAGGATAATATTTCTACATTCAATAAAATCAACGGTGGGCCTACTCTCTTTTTCGACAAGCTGCAAAAGCGTTCTGCTGAGTTGGAAGATAATATCCTCCATAATTCCGAAAAGGCATTGAAGAAACTGGCGAGGCAGGAGGCCAGGCTGAAGAAAAAGCTGGCAAGCCGCTCCCATCAACAGATCAATAACCTAGACGACTGGCAGCAGAGCGGGCTGGTCGGGGTATCGAAGATCGTATCGCTGAAAAGTAAAATGTTCAAGAAGACAAAGCTGCAATTGTTATGGGATTTCCTGAGCTATCAGCAGGTGCCGAGGACACAGGCGCTGAAGTTCAGGTTGAGGTATGCCTTTTAAATCGACCATTTAAGCAATCAAAACTATACTATGCGAACTGCTTTCTTTTGTTTTCTCCTGTTGCTTTTTTACACTGCTTTCCCTCAAACAAGAAGCAAAGTAGACTATCCACGGGTTATTTCGCCATCTCCCGAAGCTGCAGCGTTGGGAAAATATGGTAATATTCCGGTTGCTCTTTTTGCCGGATTGCCACAGATATCGTTGCCCATTTATAGTTTTAAAAATGGCAGTATTGATATGTCTGTCAGTTTGAATTATGATGCAGGTGGCATTCGTGTAGACCAGGTCGCCACCAACGTTGGGTTAGGATGGTCATTAAATGCGGGAGGTGTCATTACCAGGTCCGTTTTGGGTGTGGCCGATGGATTAAATCCCCCTCCTTTTTTTCCGGGTAACAGCTTTAACCCGGTGCAAACAACGCCCCTTGAATTTGGAACCAATGCAGATTATCTCTATGCCCGGCAACTCGTAAATGAAAACAAGGACCTGGAAAGGGATATTTATTATTACAATTTCTCCGGTTATACAGGCAGGCTTGTGTTTGATTGGAGTGGCATACCTAGACTTATTCCGGCGAATCCAGATATTAAAATTGAATCACTCGGAAATGGTTTTAAGATCACAGACGACAAAGGGCTTAAATATTATTTTACAATTGTTGAACAATGTATTGGATTAAGCGAGAGTTGTACACAAGGTGCAGCAAGTCCACGTGAGACAGATGTTTGTTTTCCGACGGCATGGTACTTATCAAGAATTGAAAGCCCTGATAACAGGAACGTTTTATTTGAATATGAGAATTACACGTATGACCTGATCAAGGGTTATTCTGAAACCGAATACCGCAGACAGCAACTCAACGAATGCCCCGACCTCTCCTACCTCGACCGGAAATGCACAGCTAAGCAACGCATGTCAGGTGTACGTATAAAACGGATACTTGCGAGCAACAAAGTCAAGATCGACTTCAATTATTCCATCACTACCCGTGCCGATCTGATCGATTTAGGTCAGCCTGCAGGGAATTACCTTGATAATATCAAGATCTATGCTGACAATGATCTGAAGAAGACCTGGTATTTAACGTATGGATATTTTTCATATCCGGCAGCACCCCGTTTAAAGTTGTTGACCGTAAAAGAGGACGATCTGCCACCGCACCAGTTCTATTATAATGAAACGTATAACCTGCCTGCAAAACTTTCATTCTCACAAGATCACTGGGGATTTTACAACGGGAAGAATAATATCAGTTTTATTCCAGCCGTGCCTCTTTTTGGAAAAACTTCAGGAGCAGATAAAAGCCCGGATTTCAATTATATGAAATCCGGCACATTATCGAAGATAGAATACCCTACCGGTGGAAATTCTGAATTTGAATACGAACCCCATACTGACCTGATCACAGAAGATACCGTCAGCGTCCATCATCGGGATACGGGTGTCAACCTGGTGGCCTGGACCGGTCTCGATATCGCCAATACAATTTTTTACCTTGAATCGGGTTCAGCAGATATTTCCATTGACTGGCAGTTCATTAATTCCAATCCTGATGAAAAAATGAATGCTTTTATCATCGACAATAGCACGAACCAGACGGTCCTAACCATCGATAACCCAAGTGGTAGTATGAACCTTACTGGTTTTTTGCAAACCGGAAGGGAGTATACATTAAGGATTACCCGTCCTACTTCGGGTGACCGGGGTCATTTGAATATCCAGTGGACAGCAGTCATCACTCATCATGTAACCTATAATAAAATAGTTATCGGGGGCCTGAGAATTAAATCCATAAAAAGCTATTCTTCCACAGGTCAACCATCACTTGAAAGATACTATGATTATAATTGGCTCAATGATCCTGCAAGAAGTTCAATCATTCCACAGAATTTTATAAAAGAGTATCGTTCTTATTATGAGACATATAAATCCAGCACTCCCGAAGCTGGTGGGTGTGGCTATGATGTTTTTGCTTCTTCCTCCACACCTGAATTCGGTAATGGTTTGGATAATACTATAGGGTACCGCCAGGTTGTAGAGAGAACATCAACGGGCAACAGCAATGGAAGGACCATTTACAAATATTCAGCAACTTCTGCCGATGTGGGGATTTCTTTTGGTGTAACGGGGCAGACAAGTGGATTCCAGGGCCTTTTGCTTGAACAGATCGATCAAAAGTATGATGCAGCCACCAATAACTTTATCAACGTACATAAGAAGAGAAATACTTATGCCACTCCCTATGGGCAGTGGTGTTATCTGAATAAGGATAGCTGTGCTGCGAATCAAACTGTGATACCAAATATGCAGATCAGTTTTGCTAAACCTGAATTGCAGGTTTCGACTGACGCCGGAGTTCTAACCTATCCGGCAAGTTTTGCGATCCGGCAATATTTTACGGTTACAGGACTTACTTCTCTGAAAAAAACTGAAGAGGTCTTGTTTAGTCCAAACGCAACAGACTCTATTGTGACTTCTTCCAGTTATTTTTATTCAAACACAGCGCATAAGAACCCTACCATGGAAGAGAAAGTCGATAGCAGAGGTCAACTACTGCGGAAAGAGATCAAATATGCTTATGACTTTGCGGCCGCCAGAGGCAATCCTCCCAATATCTATAATGAAATGACAACTGCGAATATGGTTTTATTGCCAATAGAAGAAAAGCAGACCAATGTTACTGGTGGCAACACAGAACTTTCAAAGACTCAAACGCTCTATAAAAAATGGAATAACCGTACTATACAACCACAACAAATACTTAGTTCCGAATGGGGTGCTTCCCTGGAGCCTGATATTACATTCACTTCCTATGATACCTCAGGCAATATTGTGGGTTATACCGGCCGCAATGGTGAAACTGTCAGTTTTCTTTGGGATTATAATAACAGTTATCCTATCGTAAAGGCTATTAATACCGACAGTAATTCTATTGCCTACACTTCTTTTGAAGCAGATGGCAAAGGTAATTTTAGTTTTAGCGGTACGCCACAGGTAGATGCTACTGCCTTCACCGGGAAAAAGGTTTATAATTTTACCGGGTTGAATTCACTCACCAAATCAGGATTAAATAGTAGTACCATATATATTGTCTCATATTGGACGAAGAATACCAATGCCTTTACCATTACCGGAACCCAGGCCGGATATCCGGTTGCCGGCAGCACAGTCAATGGCTGGAGATATTTTGAACATAAGGTTACCGGTCAAACCCAGATCACTATTGGCGGCAGCGGGCTGATCGACGAGGTACGGTTATATCCTTTGGGTGCTCAGATGATGACATATACATACGACCCTCTTATTGGAATGACCACCCAATCTGATGCACGAAGCTTTGTTACTTATTACATATATGATCATATAGGAAGGCTCATCCTGGTAAAAGACCAGAATGGAAATAATTTAAAGAAGAACTCCTATAATTATACAGGACAGTCTGAATAATACCAATAATGATCATTAGCCAACATATTCAAATAATTATTTAAAAGACAGAGTATGCTTATCCATAGAATCTTGTTAACTGCATGTGTAGGGATCTTGCTGGCGACTTTCGATATACAGGCGCAGATCACTGCTCCGCCGGCTTATAATAGCGATATAAAAATCAATTATATCCGTACCTGGGAAGTGATCAAACCGACCAGCAATAGCAATGATCTGAACATCAGCACTCTTTTGTCGACAGCCAGGATCACCACGCAATACTTTGATGGGCTGGGCCGGTTGATTCAGACTACAGCCAAACAAGGGTCGATGGTAACGGGCAATAGTCCGGTGGATATGGTAAGCCCGGTTGTCTATGATGAGTTTGGACGGGAGAGGTACAAATATATTCCCTTTGTCGCCAATAATACAGGAGGTAATACTTCTCTCAATGATGGCCTGTTCAAACTCAATCCTTTTCAACAGGATTCTGCTTTCAATAAAGGGCAATATCCGGAAGAAACTTTTTATTATAATAAAACCAATTTTGAGCCTTCGCCATTGAATCGTGTAAAGGAAGTGTATGCTACGGGCAATAGCTGGGCAGGCAGTGAAGACAATACTGATCCCAATACCCGCAGGAGTGTGAGCACCCAATATCTTATCAATACCATCAGTGATTCAGTCCGCATCTGGACAGTAAGCGGCAATTCGTTCAGTAGCACGGCAATGTATGCCGCCAACCAGTTGTATAAAACAGTCACTTCCGATGAGCATAAGAGAAGAACAGTAGAATACAAAGACAAGGAAGGCAGGACCATCCTCAAAAAAGTACAGATCAGCGATACACCTGCTGAAGGGCATACAGGCTGGCTCTGTACCTATTATGTATATGATGACTTGGGCCTGCTACGGCTCGTAATACAACCTAAAGCAGTGGAGCAGTTGACAGTAGGCAACTGGCTGTTGAATCAGGTATTGCTCGATGAGCTTTGTTTCCGCTATGAATACGACTGGCGCAGCCGGATGATCATTAAAAAAGTGCCAGGAGCAGGTGAAGTATGGATGGTCTATGATACCAGGGACAGGCTGGTGCTCTCTCAGGATGCCAACCTGCGACTGCAGAACAAATGGCTGTTCACCAAATATGATGGGCTGAACCGTGTGATCATGACCGGATTATACGTGAATAGTAGCTATATCACACAAAGCACCATGCAGGGATACCTGAACGGGCAAAGCCTTGCCATGTATGAGACCTATACTCCTGTTGGTGCTTTACCGATGTATACTTTGAACCAGAGTTTCCCGGTAGTTACCTATAATGATATTTTAACAGCGACTTATTATGACGATTATGGCTGGACGAACGGTGTGCCAGCCGATTACAGAACATTCGACAATAGTGTAGTAACCGCGTTTTACAGCCCAAGTAATACGATCTATCCCTATCCTCAACCCATTGAAGTAAGTAACAACACCCGTGGACTGGTGACCGGGACAATTGTAAAAACGCTGGACGGGACCAGGGACCTGGTAACTACCAGTTTTTATGACGAAAAAGGAAGAGTGATACAGGTAAAGGCAGAAAACTACACAGGAGCCTGTGATGTAACTACCACCCAATATAGCTTTATTGGTCAACCGTTGATGACCTATCTGCATCACCTGAAATACGGAACCAATTCCCAGCGTCATGATGTGCTCACCAAGATCGATTATGATGATCTGGGACGTGTACTGACAATCAGGAAAACAATAGGAAGTAATATCAATGGGGTGATCCTCGACAAACCGGAACAGGTGATTGTGAGCAATGAGTATGATGCATTGGGGCAATTGAAAAAGAAAACCTCCGGCAGCCCTGCAATTGAAATACTTCAGTATGATTACAATATCCGTGGCTGGATGCTGGGCGCCAACAGGAACTTCATCAAAGACATTGGAAATAATAAATTCGGATTTGAGCTGGGATATGATAAAGCGCCCGCTATTCTCGCTGGGACCAGCTATTCCAATCAGCAGTACAATGGCAATATCAGCGGCACCACCTGGAAAAGCGCCGGTGATAATGAAAAGAGAAAATATGATTTTACCTATGACCCTATAAACCGCCTGACGAGAGCTGAATTTACCCAATACACCAATAACACCTTTAATACATCTGCAGGTATCGATTTCAGCGCAAAAAGATTGAGTTATGACGCTAATGGCAATATACAGACCATGGACCAGAGAGGCTGGAAACTGGGCGGGAGTTCAACCATTGATAGTCTGTTGTATACCTACAAGGACAACAGCAACCAACTCAAAAATGTGTTCGACCGGGCAAACGACCCTCAAACCCAACTGGGAGATTTCAGGAGCTCTTCTATTTACATGACTGCATTGAGCAACAACAAAACAACGGCCGCAGTTGATTATACCTATGATAATAATGGCAACCTCGTCAAAGACCTGAACAAGGATATTGGGCAGACCAGTACTGACGGTATTACCTATAACTACCTGAACCTTCCGCAGACAATTACCGTGAGGACCACCGGAGGAAGCGTCAAAGGAACGATTACCTATACCTATGATGCAGGAGGCAATAAGCTAAAGAAATTGGTGCAGGAAACGGGAAAGCCTGACAGGGCTACTTTATGTATCGGAGGAATCGTATATGAGAACGATACCCTGCAGTTCATCGGGCATGAGGAAGGGCGGATCAGGTATGCCAAAACGTATTTTGAGAATGGTGACAGCGCTTATCAGTTTGTATATGATTATTTCCTAAAGGACCATCTGGGCAATGTTCGCATGGTACTGACTGAGCAGAAGGACACCAGCCGCTATGTAGCCACCATGGAAGCTGCTTACCGAGCTAAGGAACTTAAATTATTCGCCAATATACCGGAAACCTCCTATCCAAAATCGTTGGTACCGGGTGGTTACCCGGTGGACGGGTCCACTACAAACCCCAATGACTCATTGGCCAGAGTGAATGGCAGTGGAAAGAAGATAGGGCCATCGTTGGTGCTAAGAGTAATGAGTGGTGACAGGGTTGATCTGGGCGTGAAATCCTTTTACCGGCCACAAGGTAGCCCGGGTCCAAACAGTGATCCGCTGGCAGATATCCTGAGCTCACTGGCGGAAGGGATTGTAGGTAGTGTAGGCGAAACAAAAGGAACATTATCTCAGTTAAACAATATCAGTACCAGTCCATTACTGGGAACACTAAATACTTTCCGCACCAATAAGAACCCCAATGTTACCGGTAAACCAAAAGCTTATCTGAACTGGATTTTATTTGATGAACAGTTTAAATATGTGGAGGCTTCCAGTGGGGCAATACCTGTCAACAACCCTGATGTCATTGAGCCACTGGTACCGGCAAACATTCCGATCACGAAGAATGGTTTTTTGTATATTTATTTGAGCAATGAGACGCAGAACTGGGATGTGTTCTTTAATGACCTAAGCGTAAGGCATTTTACAGGTTCTTTGATAGAAGAGACGCATTATTATCCGTTTGGGTTGACGATGGCGGGGATAAGTAGTAAAGCATTCAAGCCCAATTATAGAGAAAATAAATATAGATTCAATAAAGGTTCAGAATTACAAAATAAGGAATTCTCTGATGGGTCAGGTTTAGAATGGTACGATTCGCACGCTCGGAATTACGATCCCCAACTTGGAAGATTTATGCAAGTTGATCCTAAAACAGACGATGAACAAGAGGATTGGGGACAATATCAATTTGGTCTTGATAATCCGATTTTATATAATGACCCAAGCGGAGAATGTCCATGGTGTTTGATTCCGGCAATAATTGCTGAAGTTGCGGGAACTGTTGCGGTAACTGATGCAGTAATTGTAGGAACGGCGACAACAACAGCTACAACAGTAGCAACCAGCCCCGGATTAATTCAAAAAGCCATACAAGCAAATGCTGATTTGATTGATCGTACTGGTTACGTTTCTATGCCATTAGGTTTTGGATCAGTCTCTATTCAAGTCATTAAACCAAAGGAGCAGGCAACAACACAGCCAAACACTGCTAATAATACTAATGGGACCATAACTCTTTACAAGCCGAAAGATGTGGTAGTAAAGGCGACAGGAAAGAAAGAACACGGAAATAAACTTAATGATAAACCTGCTGAAGGATACACGTTAAGAGATAAGAAAACAGGGGAAGTAAAAAAATATGGAGAGACTACTCGGGGAGAAGATCGATATGGAAAGGGGCAACAGAAACGATATTCTAAAAATGAATTAGAAAAAAAAGGAGTTGAGTATAGGAAAGAAGAGAGGGGCACGAAAAAAGAAATGCACCAATGGCAGCATAATAAAATAAATGAGCACAAGGGAAATAACGATGGCAAAAGGCCAGATTTAAATAAAAATGATTACTAACGAATTAAAACTCTATCAATGCAGTCTGATCTAAATAATATCCAGTATTTATTTGCCAAAATGGGCGAGGACGGATTTGACACGAATGGTAGTTTAAAATGGGGCTTTTTCTTTATAGACAGCAACAAGGAACGTTTAATAAAAGTTTATAATGAACTAAAAAACCATCAATATATATTAGAAAAATTAGAACAGCTTGACACAAAAGATTGGATGTTAACTGTAAGCAAAATAGACATTTTAACCGCAGAAAAATTACACAAACGAAATATTGCTTTTAATGAATTGGCGAAATTTTGTGGGATTGATTTATATGATGGTTGGGATGTTGAGAAATTAGAAGTAGGGTGAATAGTGCCAGGATCTGTATTGATATTATTAGGTCAACCCATAAATTCTCTAAAACCAAAAGGAATGCTTGGATCAGAGCCAGGGTCATCAATTGCGTCATGGACTTTGAATAAGCTTTTTCCTAAATCGACTGCCGGCCTAAAAACAACGACGAGAAAGGTTCTTCGAAAAGTTGTCGCTAAGAAAACGGCGGCTAAAATTGTAAATAAAGTAATTGGTGCCACAACGTGGGGTAGATTGGCAGGCCGGGCTGTGCCTGGCGTAGGATACGTTTTGTTAGCAAAGGACGTTTGGGATACTTGGTATCCGGCTGCGCAAGGAGGTATTGAGAGTTATAATAATGCATTCCCAATCGATAAACCCGCAGAATTTAATAAGCCAAGCAATCTTATCTATCACATTTGTTTTGAAAAAGGGACCTTAGTATATGGTAAAGATTCGTTGATTCCTATTGAAAAAATACACATTGGGGATAGTGTTTACACCTATAATTTTAATTTGGAAAGAGTTGAGTTGAATAAAGTTGTTCGTGTGCTGAATAGACAAACGAAAAACATTTATGAGTTGACAGTGCCCAAAGAAAAAATCTTCGTAACAGCAGAGCATCCTTTTTATGTCGATGGCAAGGGTTGGGTGAAAGTTAAGGAACTAAAGCCTGGGGATAAACTAAAAACTTCGACAGGTGATAACCTAAAAGTGATAACACTAAGGCTTAAAAGTAAATATGTTGAAGTCCACAATATTGAGGTTGATGGCAACCACAACTATTTTGTCACAGCTATCTCAATACTTGTTCACAACAAAGATATTGTTGAGAGCGTTAACAATATTACTAATAATAAAATGAAAAAAAATGAATAATGAAATTTGGGAAAAAGTTAAAGAGTTTGTTGTAAGAATGACGGCTGTTGATGATGAAGAAGTGACTAAAAATACTTCTCTACAAAATGACTTAGGTATTTATGGTGACGATGCGGTTGATTTTATCCTTGCCTTTTCAAAGGAGTTCAAAGTGGATGTTTCAAACTTCAGGGCAGCAGATTATTTTAACCCGGAAGGTATTGATACAGCAGGGGCATTCGAAAATCTTTTTTCAGGGAAGAAGCCGAAGCAAAAGAAAGATCTTACGATAAGCGATCTGGAAAAAGCAATCGGAGCAGGTCGATTAGATGAAGAAGTGTTAAAAAGTTAGTTATGAGCCTTAGTGACAATTGATACGCTTTAACATAGCCTGCAACAGCTTCCCGAAAATCTGAGGAAGTATTAAGATAAGGTCGGTAAGTATTATCCGTTTGGGTTGACGATGGCGGGGATTTCCTCAAAGGCCTTCAAGCCTAATTATGTTGAAAATAGGAAAAAGTATAACGGAATCGACTTCGAAGGAGATATTGGCTTGGGTATATATGATGCTCACTTGCGAGAATTAGATCCTCAGAAAGGTCTTTGGTGGGAGATTGGTGGGAAGGTCGACAATATGGAGATGTGGACTCCATATGCTTCCAATTATAATAATCCTATTAAATATAGTGATCCTCTGGGAGATGAAGGACAGGCCTGTTGTCAACTATTAAAGGAGATATGGAAAGAGATCAAGTATTCTTCCATTGAAACTGCAAAATCTGTTTATCAAGGAGCCAACGATGTAGCCAGGGTTATTAATGTAAACATTAACCCTTTAACTCCCGTTGTTGAGTTTATAACTGGGCGGAGTGTTGAAAGTGATTTTACTGAGAGTAAACCAAGAATGGAAGCTGCTGGTCCAGCTTTAGTTTCTTCAATGCCTGTGTTGAGAGGGCCACTCACTAAATTGGCAGAGAGTGCAGCAGTATCCGTGGAACAAAAAGTAGTTCCGCAAGTCACAAAAAATGCAGCACAAGGCGAAGCATATGAAAAAGTTGTAACTCAAGAGCTTAAACAAGCTGGCCACACCAATATTGCCGGACAGGTCACAATAAAACCAAACGGAGCTTCGGGTAAAGTCAGAATAGATGTGGTTAGTAAGTCAAATGGAAATATTGTATTAACTGAGGCGAAGTCATCTGAAGCAGCTATGCTTACAAGAAATCAAAAAATTGGATATCCCATTCTTGAACAAAAAGGAGGAGTAGTTGTAGGAAATAAAGGAGCTTCTGAAGGATAACCTGCTGGTACATTGATACCACCAATTAAAGTTAATATTGTTAGGCCGAATAAAAATGAATAATACATTATGTCAGTAGAGAATACAAATGTAATTGACCTTATTAGCATAGATAAAGAAGGTAATGTTGTTCTAACAGTATCAGATGATTTGGAATGGGATAATGAAAATGTACATCTTCTTAAGTTACAGGACAAGTTAAATGCCTATCTGGATGCTGTAGATAATGGAAGTTTATATGACAATTATCCTAATTCACGAGGACGCAATATTCTAATTAATGTCATATCGAAATATTTCCCAAATGAGGAGGGTGAGCAGTTTCTAAGGAGAACTAAAGAAATATTGGATTCCATCGGGTACCAATTTAGATACAGTAATCTAATAAAATAAAGTTTGGAGGTGTATGGTATTAACAAATCAGACCCCGGATGCTTTTCTGAGTGGCGGGGAGGCAAGTATATCAAGAATCATATAAAGTCGGTCAATAAAAAAAGAAAATGCCTCAAATTGATTTTTTTCTTTGTGAACAGGAGAGAGTTCATTTCATAGAATTTTCACTAAGAAATCAATGTAGAATAGTTCCTGATCTTCGATACGAAAATAAGGAATATAATTGCTTCCGATATGGAAGGGTTTAAGAAATATTGTAAGGAAGGCCCTCTTCTATTTCTACTTAATCAAAAATACTCCTTCTATTCTTTGGAGTTAGGCTCATTCAAAAAGGAAGGAGTAGAAAAATACTATGTTAAGCAACGATATGGGGGACCAACAATTGATTTTTTCACCCCAATATTTGGTGAAAGGGAAAATAATACCATTGGTCCTGGTTTCCTTAGTATCCATCCATCTTATTATCATAAAAAAATAGAATTTGTACCTAACGAAGACCTCAAAAGCTACTATAGACTACTTACATCCTTCATAAGGAAGATGGAAAAAAAATAGAATTACAAAATAGGGCCTATTGGATTGGAGAGATGGTAATTACAAAAGTTAAAAGAAAGGTAGTGAGTCTATTGCCTATTTCAGGCATCAATTTAGCTGAACGGCTTGACACTATCTTATAAACTGTGTAAATGAAATTATTGCGAATGAGTTTAAGGATGCCGGCACTATGGTTCATTATCGAAAGGCAATCCTATAAATTAAAGGCGCCTTTTTTCTTGTTTTCCTGAAGATGTAATAATGTTTGTATATCACCGTAATCAATTGAGTTGGCATTACATAGAAAAGTAATTATACCTTGCTGTATAAGTATCTCCTTTTTCATTAAAGGATGATCATTGACTCTTTGTCTGAAATTTTTCTCAGTCGGTTCAATATTTTCTATTTCTTGAATATACATATCGACGGTGTCAAAACCATATGAGGAGACGTATGTTATTTTTGAGAAATCTTTATCAACTAAAAATCCTAAACTATCGCTGATGGCTGTACAAGCATCAAGGGCAGAGGAAACAAATATGGTGGTAAAGTCCTCAGTATCTGGCGTATTATTGTCGACGTCCTTTATGAGTAAATCAATTTTGGTTTTATCCGGGTTAGTCTCAAAGAGATTGAGGTATAAATAATCAATGGCCCCTCGAAGAACGCCTGGACTGCCAAAACCGAAATTGTTTGAAAAATATATATAATTAGGATAAAGCCGTTCACAGGTAAGGTATGCGAAAGCAACTTGTTTAGTAAAACCTAATCCTTTCAGCTTATTTACTTCTTCTATTGCCATCTTGCAAGTAATTGACAGGTTTAATTTTTCTGTTTGAGATAAAAAATGCCAGAAACCCGATTTTGGGCTACTGGTATTTTTTGAGTAGTTTATTTATAACTTGAATAGGGGTCAAGGTGATATTGTCTAGTTCATAATCGATAATACCAACGAGCTAATCCAAAGATACCCTAAGGTGGTGAGCCATTTCATCAGCCTCAATAAAGGGTTTCATCCCATTGAGTTCATGCAGACCAATGACCGGGCTTTTGGGGCCAAGATGTTTAGCCAATTCATCTTGGCTGATGTCCTTCATCTTACGCGCCTATAACAACCTATTTCCGAAACTTATAATACTGCTTGAAAGTATGTCAGTTTAAAGGTAAGCAAACATAAATTGATAACATATGGAAATGAAAACCTTCGATTTTGAAGTTTTTAAGAAAGAACAGCAGAGCGCTTCAAAAAGGTGGGACCCTATTGGTTTGGGATGGTGTCCTTCCTCCGTTGGTGAAAGAGTTTTTGGGAGGAAGCGCTGTATGGAAAACTAAAAGCGCATCTAGAGTCAGAAGATATTCCCAATCGTAAGGTTGATAAAGATAAGAAGCGGGTATAGATCTTTTAGGTCGGTGGAGATTGCCTCCGCTTTTACGAAATCGTTTTCGAAAACGCCCCTAATGCCCTATTTTTGGGCCGCAACCGGGTCGGTTGTGAAAAACGATTGGTCATGGCAACGGTAGATCTGAAAAGACTGGCAAAGGAGCTCGGACTGGCAGTGTCCACCGTATCGAGGGCATTGCGGGATAGTTACGAGATCAGTGCCGAAACCAAAGAACGGGTATTCGAGCTGGCGCGAAAGCTCAATTACCAGCCTAATCCCTATGCCAGCAGCTTGCGGAAACATAAGAGCCGTACTATCGCCGTTGTGATACCGGAGATCGCCAATAACTTTTTTGCACTGGCCATCAATGGTATCGAGAGCATTGCCCAGGAAAAAGGATACCATGTACTGATCTATCTCACCCATGAACAATATGAGAAGGAAGTGGCCATCACCCGGCACCTGCAGAGCGGCAGGGTGGATGGGATACTGGTATCACTTTCCGGTGAAACCACGAATTACGATCACCTGGTAGACCTCAAACAAAAAGGCATTCCCATCGTATTCTTCGATCGCATTGCGGAGAGCATCAATAGCCCTAAAGTGATCACGAACGATTATGAGAGCGGGTACAAGGCCGCAGAGCACCTGATCCAATCGGGCTGCAGGCGGATCGCTTACCTGTCGATCTCCAATAACCTGTCGATCTCCAATAAACGGATGCAGGGTTACCTGGAAGCGCTGGAAGACCATCGGATCAAACATGATCCTAAACTGGCCATACAATGCAGTATCCATGATAATGAAGAAAATTATAAAACGGTGATCGCTTTGTTGAAAAGGAAGAACCGGCCAGACGCCATTTTCGCCTCTGTGGAACGACTTGCCATCGCCAGCTATCATGCCTGCGAAGAATTGAATCTCTCTATCCCCGGCGATATCAGGATCATCAGTTTTTCCAACCTGGAGACCGCCGCTTTGCTGAATCCTTCGCTCACCACCATCACACAACCAGCTTTCGAGATCGGTAAAGAAGCTGCCTCCATCCTCTTCAAGATACTCGAAAAAAAGAGTATGACCTTTTCCGAAGAAAGGATCATACTCAATTCGAAACTGATCGTACGAAAGTCAACAGCGCAATAAGAGTTTGCAGTTGGCAATTGGCAGTTGGCAGTCGGGGAACCCTGTACTGCGGAAAGCTACTATTCAGACGTGGAATTGCCCGAC
>JAFIGX010000026.1 GCA_017849455.1 Pseudobacter sp. | reverse complement strand
GCAGCGGGCAGCGGGCAGCGGGCAGCGGGCACAGATACTTAACTGCAAATTGCCAACTGCCAATTGCAAACTTTAAAAATAAAACAAGCATAACATGGGTTTAAAAGCCGGAATTGTCGGGTTGCCGAATGTAGGAAAATCGACTTTGTTCAACGCGGTGAGCAGCAGCGCCAAAGCGCAGGCCAGCAACTACCGCTTCTGTACCATCGAGCCGAATGTTGGCCTGGTGGATGTACCCGACCAGCGTCTCAACAAGCTGGCGGAACTGGTGATTCCCCAGCGTATCGTGCCTACCCAGATCGAGATCGTGGACATTGCCGGCCTCGTACGGGGCGCCAGCAAAGGGGAAGGATTGGGCAATAAGTTCCTGGGCAATATCCGGGAAGTGGATGCCATCATTCATGTGATCCGTTGTTTCGAAGACGAGAACGTGCTGCGTGAAGAAGGCGCCATCAATCCCGTCAGCGATAAGGAGATCATCGATACAGAGCTGCAACTGAAAGATCTCGAGAGCGTGGAGAAAAAGCTGGGCCGCGTGGAAAAGCTTGCCCGCACCGATCCCAAGATGAAATCGGAACTGGAAGTGCTCCTGAAATGTAAACAACACCTGGAACAGGGAAAAAATATCCGCGAGCTCGACCTGGCCAAAGAAGAAAGGCCTGCGATCTACGATCTTTTCCTGCTCACGGAAAAACCGGTGTTATATGTGGCGAATGTGGATGAACCTTCCATGCATACCGGCAATAAATTCTCCGCTACCCTCAAGGATGCGGTGAAAAATGAAAAAGCCGAAGTGATCGTCATGAACAATTCCATCGAAGCACAGATCGCGGAAATGGAAGACCCGGCAGACCGTGAGCTGTTCATGGCCGAATACAAAATGGAAGAACCGGCCCTGAACCGATTGATCCGTTCTACCTATAAACTACTCGATCTCTATACCTATTTTACTGCCGGCGTGCAGGAAGTACGCGCCTGGACCATCCATGAGGGATGGAAAGCGCCACAAGCCGCCGGTGTGATCCACACCGATTTCGAGAAAGGATTCATCAAGGCTGAAGTGATCGCCTACAATGATTTCGTTCAGTACGGTTCAGAAGCGGCAGCCCGCGATGCAGGCCGTTTGCGCATTGAAGGAAAAGAATACGTGGTGAAGGATGGCGATGTGATGCATTTTAGGTTCAATGTATAGGTCTGAACTGGGATTTGTGGGATTTATGGGAGGGATGGGATACATCCCAATAAAAAGAATAGCCTGAAAATGTTCAGGCTATTCTTTTATATAAAACAACAATTATGTGTATTTAAGAAGCATGTATAAATATCAACGACATATCCCATCCCTCCCATAAATCCCACAAATCCCAGTTCAGACATCAAAAAATATTATATCCGAAGCTCATATAGTACACCCCTCCTATTTCAGGATTGCCCAATGCGCTTACATAATACTTGTTCAGCAGGTTGCCTGCACCTAATTTCAGGATGCTGTTGATGGCAGGGAACTTGTAGCTGATCTGTGCGTCGAGTGTGCTGAAGGCAGGGATCTGGCCGGAAGCAAAAGTGCCTTCCCAGTCCACTTTATCCTGCCACCTGAACACGATATTGAATCCTACATTGCTCTTGCCGATACCATCATTACTGAACCCGAAATTGTAACGCACTTTAGGTGTGTTGAAGAAAGTGACCAGTCCGGCAGGCACATCTTTCAACTGATCGCCTGAAACATTGGCGCGCAATGTAAAGCGCATGGGGAACAGGTAATCCACGCTCATGCCCCAGCCGATCGCTTTTACTTTATTATTCGAATTTTCGGGGTATGAGAAATTATCGGTTGTCAGCGGGTTGGCAAGCGCCAGGAGCGGGAGGCCGGACTTTGGCCTGGCTACTGCCCTTCTGCCGATGAAATTCTTGTACTCACAGTAATATACATACGCATCGAAAAGCAGTTGCTTTACGGGAAGACCGCGGTATCCGAATTCATACGAATTGGCGGTTTCGGGTTTCAATGGATTGAAAGGCGCTTTTACGAGCAAAGAGGTATTGCCGGTGCCCCGGAAGGCGCCAATACTTTCTGCAGTATATACCGGGTTGCCGGTAAAGTTGAAATAGGTTTGGAAGGATGGCAATCCGCCGATCAGCCTGGCGCCTGGTGTATTCAGGTTGATGTATTGGCCTTGTGTGTCGGGCCAGCGGTAAGCTGTCTGGAAAGAGAGGCGCAGGTTGTTATCCTTCGCTACCTGGATCAAGGCTGTTACGCGGGGTGTAAACCGGCCTTCGAAGTTTTTGCTTTTATCATAGCGTCCGGAAGCGGTGATCTTCAGGATATCATTGAACAAACGTTTTTGCAGTTGGATATATCCGCCATATTCACCGATATTGATCGCGCCGGCAGTGTCCACAAAGATGGTGCCGTTCGAATTGAGGTGATATAACCTGTAGTTGGCGCCAACCAACACCTCCAGCACTTTCACATACTCGCTCAGGTTATATTGGCCCTCTACGTGGTACATACTGGATTTATCGGCGAATTTGGCCCCACCATTCTTGATATCGGTATTGATGGCATTATTGAAGGCGGCGATGAACCCGGGAGTGCCTGGCAACAGGCGACCGGTTTCAGCGGCGGCGCGTGCTGCGGCATTGGCCTGCTCATCGGGAAATGGCGGCAGGAACGTTCCCGGCGGTGTGGTGGGAATGATGCCCAGCCTGGCCGCCCCATAAGTTCCGGTATATTGGGAGAACCAGTCTTCATTCGTTTTCCAGGAATTGTTGGTGGCCAATGCAGCAGTGGTGGCGGTGTAGGAATCGCCGGAGTTTTCCTGTGTGGTATATGCACGGACGAACCAGTTATGGGCCTTTACCTCAACGCGATACTGGCCCAGTTTGAAATTCTTCAGTGAATACCGGTCGGCCCCGGTATACACTGTGGTGCCGGTACCCCAATAGGCCAACAGGGAGGCTTCGATATCATTGGTGATCTTATAATACAGTCCGCCATTCAGGCGAACGCTGAAGGCATTATAATCTACCAGGTCCTTCTCTGCATAACCGGTACGGCTTACCAGTGCTGGTCCGAAAGTGCCCGCATACGGGTTGGGGCCGCCACCGGTAGGCGTTGCGGTCGGGATGAGGAAGGGAAGGTATTTGGCGAGTGGCGCCAGCGTTGGTGTGGTAGCCCAGGAGGTTGCGATCTGCTGAGGGGTCATACCAAGGGCCAGTTGGCCATTCAGGGCAGTGAGTGCGGGGCCGCCTCCCTGTGCCTGGACCTGCCCTCTTACCACCTGTGCAAAACTGTTCATACTTACACTTGCTTCATCACCATATACATTGATGCCGTCATAGTTATTATCGGATTGCCGGTCTCCGGGCTTTATGGAGCTGAGCACATTATTGCGTGAAAGGTTCCTGGTATCGCTGGCCTGCCAGTCTTTGGCCTGGATGAATTGTCCACCGATCTTGAACGCAAATTTATCGCTGATCTTCTTACCCCACCTGAATGCCCAGTCGTAGTAAGGAGCTGCTGGTCTTTGCTTATGGTCCACATGCATAACCCCTTGCTTTATCTGGAAGCTGAGGCCCTGGTATTTGAACGGGTTTTTGCTGGTGAGCAGCAGGGTGCCATTGGTGCCACCGGGGCCATAGAGGGCCGATGAAGCACCTTGCAAAAGTTCGGCATTGTCTACATCGAGTTCCGTAGGGCCGAGGATGATGCCGACTGAAAAATTCAGGGCTGGCGCCTGGTTATCCATCCCATCAACCAACTGGTTGAAACGGAGGTTACCGCTGCCATTGAAACCGCGTGTGCTGAGTGTATTGAATGTGATACTGGAAGTGGTCATGTCGACCCCTTTGAAATTCGAGAGGCCCTGATAGAAATTAGGTGCTGCCGCTGCACGCACATTCGCCGAGCTCATCCGTTCGATCGATACGGGTGATTCGAGTATCTTTTCCGGTACGCGGCTTGCAGATACTACCACTTCGGTACCCAGTGAAGAAGAAGGTTCAAAGCTCACTTCTACTGCATCGGTCGTATTTTTCACCACCACTTCCTGCGATTCATATCCGATAGAAGTAAATACAAGCGTAAAAGGGGGAGCCTGAGAACTGGTGATCTTGAAATTTCCCCGTTCATCGGTAAAAGTTCCCACGGAAGTTCCTTTGATGAGTACGGATACGGCCGGCACAAACTCTTTGTTCAGGCTGTTCCTGACATTACCGGTTACCGTATAGGTGCGGGTTTGAGCGATGGCAGCAGTAGAGATGATCGTTAGGGAAAATACCGCCGCCGCCAGGCTAATAAGGCTTATTCTCATAATGGCAGTTTTAGTGAAAGTATTGTATCTCAAAATACTGATTGTAATCATCATCTGAAAATTTTATTTGTAAACAATCCCTGCCTTTTTGTTAATATCTCCGCTGCGATTTTTTTTCCCGTATATCGTGGTTCACCAGTATATTCGGGCCATGAAAATGTATGAATTTCCCGGTCAGACGAACTATTACAAAGGAAAAGTGAGGGATGTATACACGATCCGCGACAAAGTGCTTGTCATGATCGCATCTGATCGCATATCTGCATTCGATGTGATCCTGCCCCGCCCCATTCCCTTTAAAGGACAGGTGTTGAACCAGATCGCTGCTTATATGCTGAATGCTACCCGCGATATCTGTCCCAACTGGTTACTCGAAGTGCCCGCACCCAATGTGTCCATCGGTCATAAATGCATACCCTTCAGGATCGAGATGGTGGTGAGAGGCAATCTTACCGGTCATGCATGGCGTACTTATAACAGTGGTAAAAGAGCCCTCTGTGGCGTATCCTTACCGGAAGGCATGAAGGAAAACGATCCTTTCCCAACGCCCATCATTACCCCATCTACCAAGGCGGATGCAGGGCATGATGAAGATATTTCAAAAGAAGAGATCATTGCCCAGGGACTGGCCACAGGATCCGACTGGGCCATCCTGGAAAAATATGCATTGAAATTATTTGCCAGGGGCAAAGAGATCGCTGCCAGGCAGGGGCTCATCCTGGTAGACACCAAATATGAATTCGGCAAACTGGGCAATGAGATCTGTTTGATGGATGAAGTGCATACGCCCGATTCCTCCCGCTATTTTATTGCAGAAGGATTTGAAGAAAGGCAGTCTGCCGGCGAAAGACAGAAACAACTCAGCAAGGAATTCGTACGCGAATGGCTGATCGCGAATAATTTCATGGGAAAAGAAGGCCAAACGGCGCCCACCATGAGTGATGAATGGGTCAATACCATCAGCCGGCGTTATATTGAATTATATGAACAGGTGATCGGTGAAAAATTCCAGCCGGCAAAAGTCACTGAAGAGGAAACCAGGCAAAGGATCATCGAATCCATCGGGAGATATTAGTCGAAAGGGACTTCTAATTTAAAAATATGAAACCGACCTTCCTCAAAGCCCTGTTGCTCGCCATAATGCCATTCTTTGCATTCAGCCAGCAGGCCCCATACATGCTTATCGGCACCTATACCAGCGGAAAAAGCGAAGGCATCTACGTGTATACTTTCAACAGCCAAACGGGCGATTTCCAATACGTCAGCAAAGCCGCTGCCAGCAATCCTTCCTTCCTCGCCATCTCGCCCAACAAACAATATGTATACTCCGTTCATGAGGATGAGCATGACAAAGGCAGCATCAGTGCTTTCGCATTCGATCAATCGAATGGCAGCCTGCGGGAACTCAATAAACAATCCAGCGGAGGTTTGCATCCCTGCCATGTGGCCGTCGACAAGACCGGCAGGTATGTGATCGCCAGTAATTATACGGGAGGCAATTTTTCCGTTCTCCCGGTGAATGCGGATGGATCGCTGCAACCGGCATCGCAGACCATCCAGCATACAGGGCATGGGCCGAATGCGGCCAGGCAGGACAAACCCCATGTGCATTCCGCCGGTTTCTCGCCCGACAAAAAATATCTCTTCGTGGCCGACCTTGGCACAGACAGGGTCATGACCTATACATTCAATGCGGCCAATGGAAAAGTGGCCTCCGCCCCAACGCCTTTCCTGGCGGTCACGCCGGGTGAAGGTCCCAGGCATTTCGATTTCCATCCCAATGGCAAATGGTTCTACCTGGTGGAAGAATTGAGTGGCAATGTTACTGCCTGTAAATATACTAACGGGAAATTGGCCGTCTTTCAAACAATTTCGGCTATCCCTTCAGGTTATACCGGCCCCATTGGCAGCGCCGATATCCATGTATCGCCCGACGGGCGTTTTGTGTATGCGTCCAACCGGGGCGAATCCAACACCATCGCCATTTTCAGGGTAGAACCAAAATCAGGCCGGCTCACGATAGCCGGGCATCATAGCACCCTGGGCAAAACTCCCCGGAATTTCAGTATCGATCCTTCCGGGAATTTTCTGCTGGTGGCCAACCAGAACAGCGACAATATTGTGGTGTTGAAAAGGGACCGGGCAACGGGTATGCTTTCTGAAACCGGCAAGGAGATAAAAGTGCCGAACCCTGTTTGTATAAAATGGATTTCTGAACCATGATTTGTTGGATTTTAAGGATTAGGAGGAAAATTCGCCGATTGAATAAGATCTCTTGGATAAATGAGTTCGATAATAATGAAGTATTTCAAACCCTCAACGACCTTTCCTCCTAATCCTTAAAATCCTTCAAATCATGGTTCAGACGCTTCCTCGACTTATTGAACACATTCCGGTCTTTCACTACTCCCTTTCTGGCAGCTTTCTGCTGCTCCTCCGGCAATTGCATTATTTCATAGCAGGCAGTACTGCAGCAGCCCTGGTATTTGGCAGCACAGGCTTCACACTGGATGAAGAGTAGATGACAGCCTTCATTCCTGCAATTGGTATGCGTATCGGCAGGCTGGCCACATTGATGACAGCGGGCAATGATATCGCTGGTGATCCGCTCCCCCAGCCTGTCGTCGAATACGAAATTCTTGCCGATGAATTTGCTTTCCATTCCTGCCTCATTTACCTGCTGCGCATAATTGATGATGCCCCCTTCGAGGTGGAATACATTATTGAAACCATTGTGAAGCATATAGGCACTGGCCTTTTCACAGCGGATGCCGCCGGTACAGTACATCACTATATTTTTGTCTTTGCTGTCTTTCAGCATTTCAACGGCCATGGGTAACTGCTCACGGAAAGTATCGCTGGGCACTTCGATGGCTTTGACGAAATGACCTACCTCGAATTCGTAATGGTTGCGCATATCCACGACGATGGTATCGGGATCATTCATCAACTCATTCATCTGGGCGGCATTCACATATTTTCCTTTTTTTCGCATGTCGAAAGAAGGATCATCGATCCCATCTGCCACGATCTTTTCCCGCACTTTTATTTTCAACACCCAGAACGATTTGCCATCATCATCCACCGCAACATTCAGTCGCAGGCCAATCAATGCAGGGACCGTTTCGAGATATTCTTTCAATTCCATGAAACGGCTGGCAGGTACGCTTACCTGCGCATTGATACCTTCACGGGCAACGTAAATACGCCCGAAGACATGCAGGCCAAGCAGGGCCTGGTAAAGCTCATTACGAAAATGTTGAGGCTCGTCAATAGGAAAGTACTGGTAGAAAGAAATGGTAGTACGAGGTTCCGTTTCCTGGTATAAACGCTCTTTCAACTCCTTCTGGGAGATACGGTTGTGTAGAATCGCCATCTGGTAAAATTTTGCGACTGCTTGCCTGGCAGTCAAAATTTTGAAACGGGGCAAAGGTATATCAAAAAGGCAATACTTTTCGTACATTCGTTTGTCTGCGCTGATAATCAATTCCCAACCTTTCACAAGATCCGAACGGCTACTGATCATTCCAATAGTTACCACTCTAAACCTTGTCATAATGATGACTTCGCTCAAAGCTATTGTGACCTTCATTCGCCAGGCCGGCACAGATGGCCTGCAGGATGAAGAAACCATTTACCGCATCCGGCTGGTCAATACGCTCAGCTTAACTTTCGGGATCATTTTGTTTATTGTTGCCTGGCCCATCCTGTACTTACTGGAGTGGCGGCAGGTGGTATTATTCCCACTGCTCATCGAATTCGTGCTGAACGGTTCGGTCATCTTCTTCAATTATCATAAACGGCACTTACTCGCCACTATCGTCCTCTACCTCGTACAATGTCTGGTGATCATGTATTTCGGGTACCTGCTGGGGAAAGACATACAACTGCAATTCGCCATCCTCTTCCCTATTGCCATGATCTATCTCATCTTCGAAGAACCAATACTGAGAACGTTCGCCTTTGTGTGCGCCATGGTGGCCATGGTATTCCTCGAAGTCAATTACTATGAACATGCAGTGGCCAAGATCCCGGTAAGCACAACGGCCATCCAGATCATACATACAGTTGCCATGATCTCCATACTCTGCATCATTGCCGTGGTATCCAGACCTTATGTGCGCAGCAACGACAGCAATATCCGGTTGAAGAAGGCCAACCATTACAAGAAAGTATATCTCTACCAGGTAACACATGACCTGCGGACACCGCTGCATGTGGTTTCCGTGGCCATTCAATTGATCAAACGGGAAATGCAGAAAAGCGAGCAACCTGCCAAACTACGGGAACTGCTGGCACAATTACAGGCTGCGGGAGACACTGCCAGTAACCTCGTCAATAATGTGCTGAGCATGGAAGAGATCGAAGCCGGGAAAATGGAAACGGCCGAGACAGCCGAGTTCAACCTGCGGAGTTTTTTCTCGGATATCGTTTCCGTGAACCGTGTGATCGCCGGGACCAGGAATATTCAACTGAAACTGTTCGTCGATCATACAATGCCCGATATGATCGTGAGCGATTCATTAAAGCTCAACCAGATCAGCACCAACCTGCTGGCCAATGCCATCAAGTATGCGCACAAGAACAGCATGGTGATCCTGGAAGTGAACCGTCATGCCAACCAGTGGATGGTCCGCGTGAGCAACAAAGGAGCAGGCATCCCTCCGGATATCCGTGAGCTGCTTTTCCATCCTTTTGTAACGGGCAAGGACAAATTTGCGGAAGGTACGGGCCTTGGCCTGTATATCGTCAAAAATAAAGTGGAATCGATGGGCGGGGCCATACAGGTAGAAAGCGATCCCGAAGCCACCACTGCCTTCACCATTACCCTACCGTTGCAGGCGGGCGCTACAGCAAGACCAACCGGAACAGCCGATCTGAAAGGTGTGCACGTACTGGTGGCAGATGATCATACTTTGACGGTAATGGCCGTCAGCGATATGCTTCAGTCATTGGGCTGCCGCGTCACCACGGCTTCAAACGGACAGGAAGCGCTGAAAAAGATATTGAACGATCTTCCTGATATCATTCTCCTCGACTACAATATGCCGGTGATGGATGGGGAAGAAACTTTGCGGAAGCTGAAAGAAAATCCCCTGCTCTGCCATATACCCGTTATCGTTGCCACCGGCGATCCCTTCAGGGAATCGAGACATGCCCTGATCGCCGCAGGGGCAGATGGTTTCATGGAAAAGCCATTGGCAAAGGAGGAGTTGCAACAAACGCTATCGCAGTTCCTGCAGCCAGTGCGCAGGCCCGCTACCAATGGAAAGCTTAATCATTGAAGCGTACAGCACTTCCCAGCAATCCTCCGAATCCGATGCGGACACCCACTTCACCTTTATGCCCATTGAGATAAGACCCTACCACATCCACCCGTAAAACCTTGAAGATATTCTCGATCCCTGCAAAGGCTTCCACATAATTGTTGTTGCGGTTCACCCAAAAAGCATTGGAGCCCGCTACCAGGTGCCAGTTCAGTTTTTTGAACAGGGGGATCTTATTGGTGAGCATCCCATTGAAATGGTGCTCCAGGTGACCTGTTACATAAAATGAAGCAGTAGTGCTGTTGCTGTAATAAGGGGCCAACTGAAAACTATTGAGGTACTGGCTGGCAAAGAGCAATTGGTTGCCATTGAAATGCTGATAATCCTGGATAGGTACTTTACGGTCATTGAGGAAGCCTCCCATGCTGAACCGGTATTTCATGATTCCCCGCAATTTGAAATTCATATCATCGGAAATGGAGAACCGCCATTTGTCGAAATCGACATCACTGCCAAGAACATCCGAAATCCCTTTCTGGTACGATAGTTCGAAGACCGGGTATTTGGAGCCTAGCGCAACTTTTGAGCTGGGGTATTGGATGTATTGCTGACCGGGCCTGTAACGGAGCGCAATCCTTCCTATCAGGGCCTGGTGATGGGTGAATTGTTCCGTGAGCTTTTCGAAAGGATAATTGGGCGTAAAGACTTTGTCCTTGTCTTTGAAGATCGAAAAGTCAGTGGTATTCTCTATCGGCCTCCTGTCTTCATACAGCAGTCCGGCCGTAATGAGCAGGTCATTGTCCAATCGCCGGCTATAGGTCAGCGATCCGAAATAGTTCTCGTATATCTTCATGTAATTGCGGCGGTCGATGAGCGTATAGATGCTGTTCATCAGCGGTTTGATGGGATTGGCATTGTTGAACTGGCTTACTCTTTTTCCACCGCTCAGTGACCAGGCGCCTCTGCCGGCGGATGCACCGGGCTCATCAGGATTGAATGCCCGTTTCGACCAGGCGAGTGTGCCCCAGGCATTGAAGTGCTGATTGCTGAAACCATACCGGAGATGTGGCGTGAAGCTTATGTACCGGCCGCTTTTCGGCCAGCTCCGGCTAAAAGTGGCTTCTGCCTGCACTACCAATCCTTCCACCGTATTGTACTGGACCTGCTTCAGCAACGGTTTCCAGTAAATGGAGAATGGTCGTTTAGGACTATAATTGTGATAGCTCAACCCATCTTCCCAAAGTACTTTCATCACGGTTATCTTTCCCTGCGACCTGCGCATGGAATCGATATATCTTTTCGAAGAGGTAGAATCCTTACGTACCTGTTGCAGGCTGTCCTTCACGGTATAGTCCCTGATCTCTTCCGGCTCCAGTTGTACCGGGCGCACCGAATCCCAGTAGGCTTTGGATTTCTTATTGACGGCAGTATCATAGATGACCACCACTTTGTTGAAATACTTTCTACCGAAATCAGGAGCAAGCTCATATTTATTGTATACGTTGAGGAAATTGCCCGTGGCATCGATACCGAACTGTTTGAAAGTGAAATACACTACCTGGTCCTTGGTTTGCCATACATCTTTCGTAACAGGCACATGGATCTGCCGGATGCGAAGCGTATCCAGTATTTCCAGTTGGGATTGTTTGGTGAGCAGGAGCTCCAGGCTGTGGATACGCCAATCCCCTTCTGTAATATCGATAGTGCCTGAAAATAGCGGCTCATAATTACGACGGGGTATTACCTGTATCTGGTTGATCTCCTTCCCGTCTTCCCAGAAAGAACCCAGGTATTTATAACGGTAATAATTAAGTGCCCCGTCTGCAATGGGCGAAACGAACCCACGCGGGTTCAACTGGGTGACCAGCACATTTACATTGTTGCTGTAAAAATTGATGAAGGTGGGAAAATTGAACCCATAGCCAGATGATCCGCTTTCGCGGCCCGACAGCACTTCCAGTTTCAGTTTGCCCGGTTTTTTGGAGGCGATCTTCGTCAGCGATTCCGACAGGTAAATAACGCCCTTGCCCATTGAATCGACGCCCATTTCTTTCCGGTCCTGGTCCGGGATCTTTTGTCCAAAGATGCGTTTCGGTAGTTTCCGGGTCTTGATCAGCGTTTTGATGTACGCCTCACAGGTAAAGGAATCCAGCGGCTCGAAATAATCTTTTCTTTTTTTGATGGCATTGCGGATGATCTCATAGGCAGGGTCTTCTGCGTTGGGCCTTACCACTACTTCTTTCATGACGGTCTGGTGTACCGACAAACGGAAATCCAGCGTCACCGGGCCATCGCCTACTGTTACGGTTTTTTCAGCTTTGCCATAACCCACATATTGGCAAATAATGGTATAGGTACCTGGATGTAGGTCGATAAAATACAGTCCTGCATTGTTGGTGGTAGTGCCGAGCGTGGTGCCCTTCACCAGGATGGAAGAATAGGGCAATACTTCTCCCTTATCATTGATAACCCGGCCGGATATACGCCCGGCATAAGTTACAGAGAATGCAGCCAGTAAAAAAGAAAGGAGTACAGTTCGTTTCATATCGAGTATTGAAACGAATATAGCAGCCAAAGGTTACAGGCATTATTGGGAAAAAGTTATTTCAGGAACTTTTAACAATCGGTTGTTGGAGTTATTACTTATGAAGATATTGTGTTGACCACGAAGGCACAAAGGCACAAAGGATTGGGGGTTGCAATTTACTCAGCACTACCGAAGGTAGCTTCGTGCCTTGATAGGGATTCCAAACACTTGTGATATCGGACACCTTATTAAGGCACAAAGGCAGTTTGATAAATGGCAGGTCAATCATTGGGAAATACACCCTCATTTCCTTTGTGCCTTTGTGCCTTCGTGGTCAACTCAAGATCCTGACTAACAACAACTCACTTTATTTTCTCAGATAGCTTCCTGTGAGGGCGGCAAAGCCTGCCACCACTGCACCGAAAAAGGCAGTTACCAGGATGAGGAGGAAAGTGGAACCGCCTAACGGCAATACCTCTGCGATCTTCTTCGAGAGGATATGCTGGTTGCTCACATCGATCCACCAGGCCAGCAGACCCCACAGCAGGAATAGCCCCAGAAAACCTGAGAGCCAGGCCCTGAACGGCCGTTGATGAATGGCCAGTGCTACAATGAAAGCAGCCAGCGCAATGCTCCACCAGCCCAAATACAGGCCGGCAGCGAAGCTCAATAAGGAGGTGACGAGTATGGAGATGATGAATTTCATCGGTATATTATTTATTGAACTGCATTTTAAATTTTACTTGTTTATCCTTCGCTTCATCTTCCTGCATTACCCATATCCTGTTGTATTTTCCTTCTGCCCATTGATCGATGAAGGTTTCATAATAGTGGCTCCCGGGATTACCGCTTTGTCCGCCGGGATAGATCCCATACGCTTCCGTTTTATCGGTAAGGTGAACGATCATCCGCCAGCTTGGTCCATGGAATTGTTCGGTGGCATTGATGATATGCTTGCCGCCGCCGGTGGTGAGATGATACCGGCTGAAAGGCGCCAGCCTCAACAAGTGCCTGATGCCGGAATCTTTGAACCGGCTCCATTCCAGCGTTCCCTGCTGATCTGCTTTTACCAGGGCCGGCACTGCTTTCCGGAAGGCGGTAGTCACCACATCGGACAGGGTTTCTTTTTCCGGCGTATTATGATTATCGATGAAGGGATAGGCGCTGTCTTTCAGCAAGCCTTCCACCAGGGTATATATCTGAGGAAGTTCGTAGGGCTGAGGCACCTGGGCAAATTCATCACTCCATACTTCCGCCTCCAGTTTGTCGAGCCAGCTATTGAAAACGGCCACGCCTTTTTCTGCCGGGTCATTGCGCAGGTTCCAGGCACGCATGATCTCCAGGTATTTTTTCTCTTCCTCCGACAATCCCTCTACCCTGATATTCCTCAGCAGGAGCGGAACGGCGATCTCGGCCAGCACATTGTAATTGTCTGCCTGCATCTGTTTCATATCATCCGGCGTAATGCCGAACATGCCTCTCAATTTGCGGTTGATATTGAACCCGCGGTAGAGATCGTAATGCCCGCCGAGGTAATAAGGATAGGTGGTATCGGTGGGCATTTGGTTGGCGCTGCTTACGAATCCTCTTTCCGGATTGATCAGGTGGGGGTTTTCGGCCTGCGGTATCCATTCCTGCCACATATAACTGCTATCGGTACCCGGCATGATGAAATCGCCCTGGCGTTTCCATTTGGCGGGATACTCCCCTTGTTGCCAGATGGCGATGGTATTGTCTTTGGCGGCGAATACGAAGTTCTGGCCAGGGCAGGTAAAATGTTTGATGGCGGCGAGATAATCATCGTACCCCGTGGCGCGGTTCAGCAGGTAGAAAGCCTTCAGTTCATTGGATCCGTCATGCGCTTTCCAGCGCACGGCAAGGTCCATATCGGGATGTGTTCGCCCTGCTCCTGTGAATGACCGGTCGTACTGCACGGGCCCGAAGACAGTATAGGCCACTGTATCGGCCACCGGTTCTCCGCCTTTTATTTTATAGGTCTCGATCTTGAGGTCGGCGTTTTTCCAGGCGCCGTTGAACCAGTATTCTTTCCTGCTTTCATCTTTGAAGCGGATGGCATAATAATCTTTTACATCGCGGCTGCTATTGGTAACGCCCCAGGCGATCTGATCGGTGAAACCGATGATGATGGCAGGCGCTCCCGGAAAGCTCACGCCATAAGCATTGCTTTGAGGTGTGTGCAATTGCATTTCATACCAGAGTGAAGGCAGGTTGAGGCCCAGGTGAGGATCGCTGCAAAGGATGGGATGGCCGCTTCGTGTTTTTGTACCGTTCACAGCCCAGTTGTTGGAGCCATTGCGTTTATCTGGTTTGTGGATAGCGGTGATGGGCACACTGTCTTTCCAGTGAAAATAGGCTGAATCTGCTTTGGCCGGTACTATGGGGTGTTCTGTTGCGGCGGCGAAGGCAGTTCCTTTGGGAACGATAGGATCGAGGGAATCCGGTTGGAAGGGATATAATTTGTCGAACATCGCTTTCCCGATCACTGATTTTGCATTGGTGTATTCGATATCGTTTTCGGAACCGGCCAGATCGTAGCTCATGTATTTCAGGAAGAGAGCGGTCTTGAGATTGGTCCAAGGTTCAGGTGAGTAGTTCAACAACCTGTACTCGATCGGTAGCTGGCTGGAAGAAAGGTTGCTGATAAAGGCGTTGACACCTGCTGTATAGGAATCGAGCACCGACCGGGTGCCGGGATCGTTCTCCATTACCCGTAATGAATTTTTGGCGGCGTAGACCATCCCGAGACGGCGCATGTTCCGATCATAGTTCAGGACCGCGGAATCGGGGCCGGGGCCAATTATCTCGCTGAGACGGCCCGCAGCGGCATGTGTCTGGAATTCCATCTGCCAGAGGCGGAACTTTGCATGCAGGTAACCCTGAACGAAATACAGGTCTTCATCGTTCTGTGCAAACAGATGTGGGATCAGCTTATCATCGAAATAAACGGATACCTTGTCCTTCAACTGGGAGAAACTGAGGTCGAGGTTATAATCCTGGCTTACTGATTCGGCATTTTGCCAGAAACCATGCTGGGGGCTCAGGAAAGAGCCCATTGGAGGTACGCTGCCCCAGGGCTTGCTTCCGGCTATGACCAAACCTGTTGTTATCACTCCGGATATCAGAAACGGAATAAGTCGCATATAATTCGGAAGGGTTTAATGAATCGCTTAAAAATAGTCATTTTTTATGCTTGATATAACGGGCAAATGCACAAAACATCCAATATGACCGAAAAAGGGCTTGCATATAAGAAATATTTGTCTTATCTTTGTATCAGAACCTAAACCTCATTCTTACTCAGCAGAAAGACAGGCACTCCAATCAAAGCCTTGTCTGTGCTCACTTCTCCCAACTATCCCTTGAACAGATTCATCCTTTTTCAATGACTATTTGACACTCGTAGCTGAGATCCAATTTATTTCCTATTCGTTGAAAGGTCAATAAGCTGGCCTGAACCAGCCATGATCTCACGCAATCCAAAAAACGACTATCCTTTGTTGGGCCAGGCATTTATTGCCCGGCACGCTATATGCATCCATCATCCTTCGTATACTCCACACAGTGATATCCCGCTGAAAGCCCCTTAGTGCATCTCAATTTATTGAACCTCTAAACCGTAAAAAAATGAAAAGTTTTTTACTCAGTACCTCTATTGCCTGTACTCTCCTGATAGCAGCAGGCCTTCAGCAACTCCAGGCGCAAGCATGTTCAGTCTCGAACATAACAGTCAAGCTCAATAGCGCCAGTACCTCCGGTGGCACCTGCCAGGTAAATATCGACCTGAGCTGGGACCAAACCAATAACAATGGGAATAAATTCACCAATGTACACTTATGGACCACTGGCGCCTATCCCAACCCGGCATTGACCTATTCCAATCCCCCCACGGCTGGTCAATTGACGAATGCATTGGGCACCATCGTGATCAATAATCCTACTTCGGCTAATCCGGGTTTGAACGCGAATTATCCCCCAGCCACCAGCGTGACCATACTACCCGCAAGTGGCGTCCAGAAAGTAGTTGTAGGATCAGGCGCGTACAGGTTCACTATTAAAGGTATCCAGATCGTTCTGCCGAACGCCTGCAATGTGAGCACTACCATCAAGGCAGATATATGGTCGAGCAATTCAGCCAGTGACAATGGCGTTCAGTGTTTCACTACAGGCAACTCCTTTGTGGCCAATGATCCGGTGGTGAACGGCACGATCCTCTGTAATACTCCGCGCCAGTTCGTTGTCAATATCAGCTCCCTCACTAATTTTTCTCAACAGGCAACTTATACAGTTTATTCAGACCTGTTTCCCTTCGGGACCCTCGATGCATCTGACCCTGTGGTTTACACTTCCGGTACTATTACCATTCCTGCTTCGGGCAGCGGTACCTATAGCTCTGGCCCTGTCAGCTTTACTTCCAACTCTAACAGTAATCTCTGGGTACGTGTGCAAATAACAGGAAATTCATTCTCCACTACTGCCCTGCTCACCAACACCTGTGCCCCACTACCGATAACCTTGCTTTCGTTTACGGCACAGCGCCAAAACAACTCAGGCGTTTTATTGAAATGGGAAACATCATCCGAGCAGAATAACAGTGGATTCGACCTGCAACGTAAGACCGGGAATGGCAGTTTCACCTCGGTAGCCTTTATCCCTTCTGCCGCCAGGAACGGCAATAGCAACAGCAATATCAGCTACCAGTACCTCGATCAGAACAATTCATCGGAAACCACTCAATACAGGCTTGCCCAAACGGATTTCGATGGCCGCCAGTCTTTCAGCCCCATTGTGCTGGTAAGGGGATTAGCTGCATCCGGACTGGATGTGACCCTGTACCCCAATCCTTCACCGGACGGTAATGTAACGGTCGTATTCAGCAATTCCGACAGGAAGGATATTCAACTAACTGATGGCAATGGCAGGATAATCAAGATGCAGGCAGGTATCAGTACGAACCGCTATATGCTGAATGGCTTACGTACCGGCCTCTACTTTTTGAAGATCACTCAACCCTCAACCGGAGAATCGAAGACGGAGAAGATCATGGTTAGATAGGGGTATTACACGAAGCGGTAATACCACAAAATTGTATTGCCTGGCATCGCGGAGAGCAGCATCTTTGTACAGGGTTTTTCTCAATCATACACAGTCATAGGTTGCTAATCCGTCGTCAATGAACCGGCTCTATTGCAGAGCCGGTTTTTTTTCGTAACTTTTGGGTAGTTCTTTCGATATTCCTCACCTAAAAGTTTTGCTATGAAAAAGATCTCTTTCTACGCCATGGCAATACTATTGGTTCCATGGTCCGCCTGCCATCAGTCTTCCCAAAACGCAAAACCATTGGCTGCTGCTCCGCCTGCTACTACAGCAGGGATGATACTACCTCCCGTTAAAGACACTTTGCTGCCCAGTGGCCGCAGAAATATCTATCTCGCCGGTATTCGTACCAGGCCGGGGTTCTTCGTGGAGCGCACTTACTTCCCGGCCGGCTATAAGGGTTTACCGCATATCCATAACGGCGACCTGTATGTGACGATCCTCGAAGGGTCGGCCTATATGGTGATGGATTCCGTTTTCGATACTACCCTGAATGTAAAGCCTTATGGACCGGGCAGTTTCGTCCTGATCCCCGCCGACCAGCCACATTATGAATGGTTCAAAGAGCCCTGCACCATGCAGATCGAAGGGATAGGGCCCAATGAAACATTTTATGTAAGCGATTCGATAGCGCAGAAAAGACTGAAAAAAGCTTCAGGCAGATAATTCCCGTACCAGTAATTCCAACTCCTTGATCGTATTGAAGGCATGTAACACGATCCGTAACCTTTCCTCACCACGAGGCACCGTAGGATACAGGATGGGACGCACATCCAGTCCGGCAGCCTGCAACCGGGCCGCAGCCTGCTTTACTTCCGCATTGCCCGGAATGATCACTACCTGGATAGGCGTTTGCGATGGCAGCTTCCTGTACCGCAACGCCGCCGCCTGGAAATGACCGATCAATCCCTGCAGATGCAGCCGTTCTTGCTTCATGGCCGGAAAAAGCGCATAAGCATTCCTGATAGCCAGTACATTGCTTTCCGGCAAAGCCGTGGTATATATGAAGGAACGGGCGAAATTCACGAGATAATCCCGCAGTTCCCGGCTGCCCAGTACAATGGCGCCATGACAGCCAACAGCTTTTCCGAAGGTATGTACACGCGCGAAACATTGTTGCTCCAATCCAAGCAGTTGTACCATCCCCTCCCCTCTTTCACCAATTACACCGGTAGCATGGGCCTCATCGATGACCAGGTGGGCATGGTATTCTTCACAGATAGCTACCATTTCTTTCAAAGGGGCTTCATCACCATCCATCGAAAAAACAGATTCCGTTACCACGAAAATATTACCCGTGGCAGCGGCCAGCTTTTTCTGCAGGTCGGCCAGGTCATTATGCCGGAAGGAAAAGGACTGGGCGAAGCTGAGGCGGATACCGTCGCGGATGGAAGCATGGCTGAGATAATCATAAAGAATGGTATCGCCCCGTTGCGGCACCGAGCTTAACAAGCCAAGGTTGGCATCATAGCCGGAATTGAACAGCAATCCGGAAGGGGCTTCATGAAATGCAGCGAGCCATTGCTCCGTTTCTTCTGCCAGGGCGAAATTGCCGGCCAGTAACCGCGATCCGCCGGAGCCATGTTTCAAAGGCGCTGAAGAAGATGGCATCGATGATTCGATGAGGCCATGCCGGATGATGCCCAGGTAATCATTGGAGCAGAAGTCGGCCTTGCCATCCGGTAGCCTTAGTACGCGCAACGACTGTTGCGCTGACCGCTCAGCCAGTTTTTTATGCAGGAAATCCTCTTTCATAGACAGGCAGCAAATCTACAAATCTACCCACTATCTTCTTACATTTGCCCATCATGTCTATTTCAACAGATACCAAAAATATCCTGGGCCTGCACCTGCCTACTGATCCAAGATGGGTGAACCTCGCTGAAATATCGCTCGAAGATATCCTTACCGACCACGCTTATTGTGAACAGAAAGCCGCCACGAGCTGCATTTCCCTGATCCAGCGTTACAGCGATAAAGAGAAGCTCGTAGTGGAGCTGGCCCCCATTGTTACGGAGGAATGGGGACATTTCAGGATGGTGCTGGCAGAGCTTCACAAGCGTAAGCTCCAACTGGGCCGGCAACGCAGGGATGAATATGTGAATGAACTCCTGAAATTCGAAGTGAAAGGCGGGAGTGCCGAAGATAAGCTGCTCGATAAGCTCCTGCTCTGCGCCCTCATCGAAGCACGGAGCTGCGAGCGTTTCAAAAGACTGAGTGAAGGACTGGGTGACGAATACCTGCAACAGTTCTATCGCCGATTCATGGAAAGCGAGGCGGGCCATTATCGTCTTTTCATCGAGCTGGCCGAAACGTATGTCGAAAAAGAAAAAGTGAGAAAACGCTGGCAGCAATGGCTTAGCTATGAGGCCGGCATCATGCAACAGCTTGAATTAAGGGGCGACCGGATGCACTGATCTTTCCCACGAATAGTTATACTCGTTGACCAGGAAATCTTCCAGCTTTTCCAGCATGATCAACTGGTTCAGCGCCCTGTTCAGGTTCTGCTCAGGATGGTCGATCTTATAGTACACATCATTATTGAGGAAATCCGTGATGAAACGCAGCGCCTGCATGAACAACATCAGCAGCCCTGCATGATGGATATGTTCCTTTTCCGAACCGGTGAAAGTTTCGCCGATCCCTTCCAGGTACCCATCGATGATGGCTTCATAAAAATCTTTGCGCACGCCGATCGATTCCCACAATGTGCTGTTCTCATCAACAGTACCAGCCATGCTGCGGATCATATCTCCTACATCGGAAAAATAAAGGCCGGGCATCACGGTATCGAGATCGACCGGGCAAATGGCCTGGTGGGTAGCGCCATCCAGTAGGATATTGCTGAGCTTGCAATCGTGATGCATCACTCTTATCCTGAACCGTGATGGGTCCATAAGGATGGCAGCATAAAAATCCACCAGCTTCTTACGCTGGCGCAGCTCTGCAATGATATGGGTCGATTTCAACAGACGTTCAGTGGGTGCCTGCATCACGGCCAGTTCGAACTGTTTATATCGCAGGGAGAGGTCATGAAAACCCGGGATGATGATGGCCAGTTGCGTGGCATCGAGCACCGATAGACTTTTGGTGAAAGCCCCGAAACATCTTGCCGTGATCTGCGCCTCCTGCGCCTTTCGGGGGAAAGAGACCGTATAGGAATTGTTCACGAAGCGCATGGCCCGCCAGAAGCGGTTATCGGGATCGATCCAGAACCATTGTCCGTCTTTTGCCGGCACCAGCGGCGGGATATGGATACCATTCTTACTGGCGATGGATTGGTAGACCAACTGGTAATTATGAATGATATTCTCCGGTTGTTTGAAAGTGGTACGATTGATGCTTTGCAGTACGATCGGCTGGTCATTGCCGGCAAATGATACTTTATAGGTCCGGTGGATCAATCCTTCCCCCAATACCTCTATAGCAGGTTTACCCTGCCCAAAATGCGATGCCGCTCTCTCGATAATTGCTAATTCCATGTAGTAAGGTACTAGTACTGGTCGGTTAACGCGAAATCATTGTTCCTGTACATCCATTGTCCACTCGTGAAATCGGGGAAGTCCACCGTTTCATTCCCCAATTCGATACTCCTTTCACTCAACGGCGTAATGGCGCTCCAGGTTGCCGCATCATAGACGTCCATGGGTGTGGCAGTCCTGCGCCTGATCGATTCAATAAATGCATGCAGTACGAAAAAGTCCATGCCGCCATGCCCTGCCCCCTCTGTTTCCTTGCTCCACCGTTGCCACAGGGGATGATCATATTTGTCCAGGTAAGCCTTCGCTTCTTCCCACTGATGCGGTTTGGCGCTTACGCCTTCTATATAAAGTGATTTGTTCACATCCATCCACAGCCCTTTGGTGCCCTGCACGCGGAAACCCAGTGAATAGGGCCTTGGCAGGTTGGTATCGTGTTGCAGGAGGACGGTCTCACCATTGGCGCAGCGGACCATGGTGGTCACCACATCGCCCAATTTGAATTCCACTTTTGCATTGGGATGGTTCTCTCCACCTTTTTGCACAATATAATTATGTAATCCCCTCGATTTGGTGGCGAATGACGAGAGGGAAAGGAACCTGTTGCCACGGTTGATATTGATCATTTCGGCCACAGGCCCGATACCGTGGGTGGGATACAGGTCGCCATTGCGATGGACCGAATGATGTGTTCTCCAGCGGGCCTCTGAAAACCCTTTTGCATCGAAATCCGTTCCATTCGTGAATTTCACATCACGGAGATCGTGCTGGTAACCGGCCTGCAGGTGAATGAGCTCACCGAAAAGGCCCTGGCGCACCATATTGAGCACGGCCATCACATCACGGCGGTAACAAACATTCTCCAGCATCATCACCTGCGCTTTGTATTTCTCTGCTGCTTTCACTACATCCCAGTGGTCCTGCAGCGTGATGCCCAGCACCACTTCCGTTCCTATATATTTGACACCTGCTTCGAGCGATCCGATGATCATGGGCGCATGCCATTCCCAGGGTGTTGCGATCACAATGCCATCGAGGTCTTTCATCTCCAGCAATTTTTTCCAGGCGTAGGGATCACCTTTGAAAATTTTCGGCATTGCCTTGTTCGACTTCTTAACGATATTGACCGATCTTTCGAGCATACCTTCATCGATATCACAGATGGCCACCACTTCCACATCATTGCGGCGAAGAAGATTATCGAGATGGTTCTGTCCACGCAATCCCACACCGATCATTCCGATCTTTACTTTCTGTTCTCTTGTGAATAACTGTGATGATGGCAGGAAGGCAAACCCTGCAGTAGCGATGCCGGTATTTTTAACGAAAGATCTTCTATCCATGAGCATTTTTTTTGCGTAATCTTGTAACCGGCAAAATACCCAAATTTGTTGAACCACCCGCTATGACAACAAAACTTACGCAATCGTATGCGATCCTTCAGTTCTACAAAAACCTGCGCCCCGACTTCGATCTGCCGGAAGGCGTCAGCATCATGAATCCCTTTTCCAGCAAGGATTCCAGGAAACTCGCAGAAATATTTTATGATAAGTTTTATACAGATACCGCACCTCGCAAACTTATCTTCGGCATCAATCCCGGCCGGTTTGGGGGAGGCGTTACCGGTATCCCTTTCACCGATCCGATACGCCTCGCAAACGATTGCGGAATTTCGAATGATCTGCCAAAGAAAGCGGAACTGAGTTCCGAGTTCATCTACAGAGTGGTGGACCGCTATGGTGGGGCAAAAGCATTCTACCGCGACTTTCTCATTACGGCCCTCTCGCCGCTTGGCTTTACCAGGAATGGGGTGAACATGAACTATTATGATGACAGATCCCTGTTAAAGTCCAGTGAACCCTTCATAGTAAAGAGCATTCTCGATCAGAAAAAACAGCTTATAACAGACAAGAATTCCTGCTATTGCCTGGGTGAAGGCACCAACTATAAAATTTTCCAGCGACTGAACGAACAACATCATTTCTTCGATCATATCATCGCTTTGCCCCATCCGCGATGGGTGATGCAGTATAGAAGGAAACGGGTGGATGAATTTGTGGAGCTTTATATCAAGAATCTGGCTGTCTGAACCATGATTTGAAGGATTTTAAGGATTAGGAGGAAAGGTCGTTGAGGGTAGGAAATACTTCATTATTATCGAAATCATTTATCTAAGAGATATTATTCAATCGGCGAATTTTCCTCCTAATCCTTAAAATCCTTCAAATCATGGTTCAGACGGATCACCACTTTATATTCCGGGCCTGCCTTGATGTGAAATGAATCCGCGAAATTCCCCATATTATAAGCGATTGAGAAATTCATCAGGCTGTTGACATAGGCCAGGGGCCTGCCTTCCGGCACATCACCGAATGTGTGCACAAAGGGCATCGACCCATTGAAGACGGGTATGCCGCTTTTCAGTATTTGTATGTGAAGCGTCTGTCCGGGAGTAACAGACAGCGCCCGCACCATCGAATCGGGGATATTGGTCCAGATATTACCATATTGGATATCGAGTACCGGTATAGTGCCTGTAATGGAATCGCCCTGTAATATTGCATGCTGGTAAGGAATGCGCACTACGGAATCGGGTAGCTTTTTACCTACTTCTTTAAAAGAGATCACTCCTGCCGCCAGCCTGGCAGCCGTGTACGCATATACATCGCGGCCATGAAATGTATAGGATTGAAGTGATTGCTTCCGCCTGTTCACGGCCTCATCGATCTCACGTACGGCTTCGATGCCTAATGATTCCGCTACCAGGGTGAGCGTGCCATTATCCGGCGTTACAAAATAATGACCGCTTTTCGATAGCATCACTACCGACCTGCGACTGGTTCCCACACCCGGATCAACAACGGAAACGAATACAGTGCCTTTGGGCCAGTAGGGCGCTGTTTGCTGAAGCCTGTAGGCAGCTTCCCAGATATTGTAACTCGGTATTTCATGGGTGAGATCGTACAAATGCAGGTTGGGACTGGTTTCCATGGCCACACCCTTCATGGCGCTCACGGCGCCGTCCTTCACTCCGAAATCCGATTGAAAGACCACCGTTCCTTTTTTGCGGGCACAGGCCGCGACAAAAACCACAATAATGAGCCAGCGGAATTGTTTCATAGTATAGAAGCTTACGCTTCCCCAAAAATACCACTTTCGTGTTATTGGTCAATTGCAGAAAAACATGGTACTTCACGCGCTGAATTGGGACCTTTACACCTGAGCCTGTTAATGAGAGCTGTTCACGCACTGCTACGCTCATTGAATTTGCCTGCCTTTCAATCCTGCACATTTCTCCTCCTCAATGAAAAATCAGCCTTGTAAAAGGCGCGGGTAGCTTATGCCCTTTTCTGTTATTTCAAACCCCATTAATCTTTTAGTATGAAAACAAACCGACTGATTACTGCAGCTTTACTGGTATGTGGCATTGTATTGTTCCTGGTGAACAGTTGCCGCAAGATCGATCATCTTTCCGAAGAGGTCGTAAAAAAGAAGAATGAGGTCAGGGAAAAATTTTTGACCATTCCCGCCTCTACGCATCCTATTGTAAAGGCCATTGCACAAAGCATCGAACGACAGGACCGGGTACGGGATTTTATTCCCCGGCTGGCAACCAGGGCCGGGTTTCCTCAATGGAGTTATGCAAAGGTTGTTTCGAAGGCATCTTCAGGCTCGCGGACCGCTGAGAACAATCCATCAGCAGAAAGCTCGATGGCCTTTATTCCCTTTGTGCGCGACAGCTCCGGCACTACCGATGCGTTGCTGATCGTAAAGGTCAACCAGGCCGATACATTATACAGGCTGGTCTACCCTACCCGCTACCGCGATCTCAGGATGGATGCTTCCGGCGCCGGCAGATGGGGCGCCAAAGATGTCTTCCATGCTTTCCTGTATTTCGATAATGCGCTATTCGGAACTACCAGTTTCGATGTGTACGATAAGGCGTTGATGAAAGATACCTCCGGATCTTTTACCCGCGCCAGGATGGAGATCAGGAAGAGCGCACAGTCATCTGCATCGGGCAGCAGAGGAGCTTTTATGGAATCCGTTTGTTTCGATGTATCATCCTGTACAATATGCCAGTCCGCCCGGACAGGTAATGAAAACAATCTTAGTACCAATAGCCTTAAAGCCGGCTGTTGTCCCTATGAAGAATATACATTCTGCATCTACTTTTGGGTCGATTCATTTGAAGACGCAGACTGGTCATGGTATTACGCAGGAGGCGGAGGAGGCAGCGGCACTATTCCCTGTGCAGATGGTTGCACCTGGGAGAATACGACACCCTGTAATCCTAATGCAACTCCCCTTCCCGAAAATCCCGGTTCACCAGTAGCCATACCTGTTACTGACCTTGGTTGTCCGGCGGGTTGGGTACCGGTATATCCCCTGGGGCTCGACAACCGGGAGCCATTGGACACCACAGTCTACAGCGTAGATGCAGCCTGGCAGGGTATCAGCACCTATATCACTTCCGGGGGTACGCCCATCACCCTGCCACCGGGCGCCAAGATCCAGGCATACCGGAATATCGACCCTGCCATTTTCCCCAACGGGGCTTTGTATGGATTTTCGATCAATGGTTCACGTTATGCTTCCATGCAGAAAGCATACCTAACACCGGGAGCAGCAGTAGTACCGGGCCCTGAATTCCGGGGTTATTATAAAGTGGAAGACCTGCAGGTAAAATTCGATAGTGCTTTCAATCCTTCATTGCTGGCCGCCAACCCTGCGCCTGTAAACGGGATGATCAAAGCTATCAGGGTGCGATGGGACAAAGACAGCACAGGGCAGTGCAAGCTCGTCCGGGAGGTCGTAGACTATACGCCCCGCCCTGAATTGCCGGCAACCGTCGATATCCCCACAAAAGCAGATTATGATATTGAATACCTGCCTTTATCACAGGGCTATCCATCGGAGGCCACCAATTCCCAATGTCCGGGTTCATCCAACGCAGCACCTCTCCGAAGGTGGCAAATGACGCTGGAAAAATATTTCAATGAAAAGGGCGCCGATCTCAGTTCTTTTCTTCACAACCGGTTACACAGCAAGGTAAAGATATACCTCTACGACTGCGCTACCGGACAGGTCAAGTATACCATTGGCAGCGAAGGTAATTTTAGTATTCCCCCGGCCCAGCAGCAGGCGGAGATGGACAAATTCAACAGCGGGAATTTCACTTCAGCCGATGCCGATATAGCCATTGCAGGCTGCCTGGAAAACGGACAGTGGAAATATGATGTGAAACTGAACAATGCTTCCTTGGGCACTCCCCATCCCAAAGTAGCTCCCCATCTGGGCGAAGTGCTGGCCGAGATCAAAAAGCAGGCTGATGAAGAAGTGGCTTCAGTAAAAAATGGAGGCAGGAAGAAAGAGACGGAATATTACCCGGTCGGGAACGGAGAGAAATTTTACAAAGCCTCCATGGACCTCATGGAATTGGTAAGCTCTATCTGGGATGTAGGAAGGCATATCGTGAAGGAAGGACAGATGCCGGAATCGATATGGGACCAGGGAAGACGCAGCAGCAATACCGACCCGGCAATACATGCGGAATATGAAAAAAGCGTATTCAAAATGCCTTCATCGCTGGCGGGTGGCGTAGACCAGGTGGTCGATGAAGCGTTAGGCATTGTACAACTAACCCAGGCCGGTATTCAGTTCATCCGCCATCCCGGGCGCACATTGGATGGGGTATGGAAAGGCGTCCGCTCTCTCGATGCGTTCAAGCTCCGGAAGATATTGAGCAGCGCTTCCGGATACGACAACTACACTGCCGGCGGCGACCGCTCTACCTATCAACTCGGCAGGCATGGCGTACAAACGGCGATGATCGTGTTCAATAGCGTAAAAGCTTTGACCAAGGGAACCGAAGCCATCAAGGAAGCAGGCGAAGAAATAACGGAATTACAGAAGTTCATACCCGACAGAGGGATCAACAACCCTGCAGCCGATGCGCTGAAGAATGCGACGGAGAATAATAAGCTTGTCAAAAACCTGGATAATGAAAAACTGTTGACGAAGAATGTGGTGAATGGGGAGGAACATGTGGTGGTGCTGGATAAGGCCGGTGAAGTGTACAGCAGCAAAGTAACGCACAATATAGATGGTGTAGGTGATAATGTGCTAAAGGAAGCAAGCCCTGACGACATCGTTGACATGCATATCGACCCAGGTATCAATACGCAGGTAAAGACGCAACCGCAGCAGTTTATTGATGGGAAGAAGTTTGAAAGGAATATCAATGCTGATCCTACGCATACTGGTAAGGTGCAGACAGAGAGTGGAATAGATCTTACTGGATTTAGCAAAGCCAATCAGGTTCAAATTAAATTGTCAAATGGTAATTATACGGTAGCCGACAATGTTTGGTGGAAAAGGACAGATATAAATGGTCAGCCAAAATATGAGATTGTTGTAAACGAGAGCAAGATTAGCTCTACTGCACCATTCAGCAATAATCAGATTGAATTTAAAAATCAAGTAATAAATGGGAATACTACCTTTATACTTAGAAGTAACAAATTCGCACTTGAAGGTTTTCCTCAAAATGCCCAATTAGAAGTGAAAGCATATATAAACACAGTAGGCAACGGCACGACCGACATCTCAAATTATATAGTGACAAAAATAAAGTAGTATGAACAAAACAGAGGCAAGGCAACTCATGATGAAATACCTTATCCCACAAATTGAAAAATATGGATTTAAAGAACGAGGAAGAGGGACAGAGTTTGAAATTGTAAGAAAAGTCAAAAGCGGTGAGGACGTAATAATGGGAGGTTTTACAGATTATAACCCACAGCAGGAAATAATTTATGGTACTGGTAAGCGAGACAGGAGGATTATTGATATTTTATTGAAATTACAGGATTCAGGAGCAATTATGTCTCTCCCTGTGAACAAAAAAACCTACTCCATATCTGTAACCTATAGCCTGTTAAATAAGATATACACTGGTAGCTATATGCCAAGAATGGAAACCGAACAAGATGTTGAGAAATGTGTAAATATAATGGTCGATTTCTTGATAAACACCGCGTTTCCAATATTAGAAAATTTTGAGGACCTAAGAGAGATCGATAAAATGATCAATGGTGACGAGCCTTGGACAACGGACTGGCGAATGCCTCATACCTTAGGTGGTTATTTTTACGAAAATCGTTTGATCATTGCCAAACTTGTCAACAACCCGAGATATGAGGACCTGATCGATTTCAATTACAAAACGCTTGAAAGGTTATCCGCTGAAAATGGCAGCCCATTTACATACGACAGGAATGATCTTAGCAAACCCCTACCGGCATTGATTAAACTATTGGAGGATGTGAAGCCATTGTACTAAAAGTTGATCTTATAAATTCACCGCCAGCAAAATGCTGGCGGTATTTTTTTATCTTGTGCTATCCCAATCACATCGCCTCTATCAAACGTAAAATCGCCCGCCATGCAGTCTCCCCAAATAACAACCAAAAAAGTCCGCCGCATGATCATCTTCTTCGTGATCATCCTTGCCCTGAGCGGTATTACGGCATTTCCTGTTCATACCGAACTGAAATGGGCCATCGAGCATCAAATCGTTCCGGCCAATACTGCTATGGGTGAATGGCTGGGCCGCGTATGGCAGGGCGTTCAGGCCATGCAGGAACAATATCCTTTCCTGTTCTATGGGTACGACTGGCTCGCATTCGCCCATCTCGTGATCGCACTGGCGTTTATCGGCCCCTATAAAGACCCTGTCAGAAATAAATGGATCATCGAATGGGCCATGCTCGCCTGCCTTTCAGTGCTGCCACTGGCCATTATTGCAGGCCCTATCCGCGGAATCCCCTGGTTCCATATACTGGTGGATTGCTCATTCGGGATCATCGGCCTCCTGCCCCTTTGGATCACCCGTAGATGGATCATCCAACTGGAAAAACAGGACAGATCGGCCGGGAACTGAACTTGTCCGGCCCAGCCCCAAACAGACTATTTTTGTTTTTTCAACGTTGATCCATGGAAATCAATTAATGCTGTAATTTCACGCCCCAAAGCACCATACCTTGAAATTGTTGAAATCGTCATTTTGGCTGCATTCCATCTTCTATACCCTGCTGCAACGCTTTTCACTTTTCTTTTTTGGCGCAGTGTCTTATATGATGCTGGTAAGAGGGTTATCGAAGGGATTGTCTACCGAGAACCTGGCGGTATGGGCCTTGTATCTCACCATCCTCACCCTGTTCGAGACTATTAAACAGGGCATGCTGCGTAACCCCACTATCAAGTTCCTGAACATGCCGGAATACACAGGGAAAAAAGTGGAAGTGCAGTCCTCCGCGCTCTCCATCAATATTGTTTTTTCCCTGCTGGTCATCGCTATCCTTTCTGTATCTGGTGAACGGATCGCACACTGGCTGCAGTCGCCTGCGCTCCTGCCCCTCCTGCGATGGAGCTTTCTTTTCATCATCCTGCTGGTGCCTTTCAATCACCTGGAGATCATGCTGCAGGGCAGGTATAAATTCCCCCAGATCTTTTGGGCCTATTTCGTAAGACAGGGCTTGTTCTTCGGGGGCATCGTAGTGTTATATTTTTTGTACCCCCAGGCATTCACACTGATCAATCTGCTCATATTGCAGATCGTTTCGCTGCTCGCAGGCAATATCATGCTCTATGCCGCCGCACGGTCTTTGTTGCTGAAACAGTTCCGGTTCAACTGGCCCATCACGCGACAGATGTTCCATTTCGGTAAATATATTTTCGGCACCAACCTGTTCTCCAACCTGGCACGCAGCTTCGACCATTTTGTAACAGCCAATACCCTCAATCCCCTCGAAGGCAAGAACTATGTGTCTTATTATAATATCGTTGCCCGCATCAACAATATGCTCGATATGCCTTCACTGGCCGCGGCCGATGTGCTGTTCCCCAAGAACGTGGAAACACTGGAGCAGCATGGCCTGGGTAGAGTAAAGTATTATTTCGAAAGGATGGTAGGCACTATTCTCGCCATTATCCTGCCAATGTCGCTCTTCATTTTCATCTTCCCGAAATTCATCATACTCATACTGGCGGGCAAAGGCTATTATGATGCTATCCCTATCCTGCAGATCACCATTCTCATCACATTCATCAGGCCGCTCGGATACCAGTACGGTTCCACACTGGACGCCATCGGCAAGCCGGCGATCAATTTCTGGTCCAACGCCCTGATGATGGTCATCGCGCTCTTCACCACCTGGATATGCCTGCGCCAGTTCGGAGGCATCGGCGCCGCTTATGCCACTGTCATCAACTGCCTCGTCAATGCAGTGATCATGTACCTGATCTTACGGAAACATATTCACCTCGAACTGGGGAATGTCGCACGGTATACTATTGCCAGCTACCGCGATGCTTTCGGTCTTGTAAGGAGACTGCTCAACCGGTAAATAACGTTCAAACAACATCCATGGACCTGCTCGAAACCATACTGGAACAGCATTCCAAATCACAGACCGATAAGATCGTACGATATATCGGCAACGATCCCAAAAGATTTGCCGAACTGATGAAGCTGTTCTTCAAAGGTGAATACAAGGTCACTCAACGCGCCGCCTGGCCCATGAGCAACTGTGTGCGGGAACATCCTTCACTCATCAAACCCTATTTTAAACAAATACTGACCCTGCTCGATAAAAAGGATGTGCATGAGGCAGTAACCAGGAATATCATGCGACTGTTGCAGGATGTGGAGATCCCCAAACGTTTCCATGGAAATATCATGAATGCCTGTTTCAATTATGTGGGGGATATCAATGCACCGGCTGCCGTAAAAGCATTTGCACTCACCGTTTTATACAATCTTTCCAAAGAATACCCCGATATCAGGCCAGAGCTTCAACTGATCATCGGGGAGCAATGGGACCATGAAACACCCGCCTTCCGGTCGAGAGGTAAAAAGATCCTGAAAGCCTTAAAAAAATGACATGTTTATTTTTTCATGATTTATTGTATTATTACATTAAAGAAAATAGCTATTTTTAACCCTATTCAACCCTATCCAGTAAAAGACTGACCATGAGAACGCTTCTCTTGTACTGCTTCCTGGCAGTAGCCCTCAGTACCCGGGCCCAAACCCCTGTTCAGGAATTCGGCGTCCTTTCCGAAGTTGAAAAAAAACTGACCGTCTGCGATTTCGATAAGGAAGCAGAGGCCGTGATCCTTTTCGATCAGGCATCCTCCAATCATAATGATGATCGTAACCTCATCACCAACAGGCATATCCGGATCAAGGTACTGCGACAGAAAGGTATTCAGCGCGGCAATATCGAAATTTACTATTATGCCAAGGATGAAGTGGAAAACATCTCCAATATCCGCGCTGCTGTTCATAACCTCGATGATCTCGGTAACCAGCAGACCAAAGAACTGAGCGCTTCTTCCATCTTCCGGCAAAAGCTGAGCGACAAGATATCATCCGTAAAATTCGCCCTGCCCGATGTGAAAGTGGGCAGCATCATCGAATATGAATATACAAGCACGCTGGTACATTACGGATGGCTGCAAGACTGGTATTTTCAAACCGATATACCTACCATCCTCAGCAGTTATTCGCTCGTGATCCTGCCCAATGCCGAGTTCGCTTACCAGGTGCACAAAAGCGATGAACTGCCGGTCACTATCAAACAAAACAAAGCAGCCGGCAATATCCTGTTCGAGATGAGCAATGTGGCCGGCCTCCGCGATGAGCCGTATATGGATGCACCTAAGGATTACCGTCAGCATGTGGAATTCCAGCTCTCCGCCTATGGCAGCCGCTTCGGTGGAAGAACAAGATATATGACCACCTGGGATGAGCTCACAAGGGAACTGATGGGGCATGAGGATTTCGGCACACAGTTGAACAGGAATGTAAGCGATGCAGCCCCATTGGTCAATAACGCCAAAAGCCGTTCAACGGAATATGAGAGAATGATCACGGTATATAAAGAAGTGCAGCGTGCGATCGACTGGAATGGATACAATTCCAAATTTGCCCCTGATGGTATCAAATCAGTATGGGATAAGAAAAAAGGCACAAATGGAGAGATCAACTTATTGCTCATCAATTTGCTTAAAGAAACCGGGCTTGAAGTATATCCGCTCCTGGTGAGCGAGCGCTTTAATGGTAAAGTAAGGACCGATTATCCTTTTCTCGATCAGTTCAATACCGTGATGGCCTATGTGGTGGCGGATGCCAGAAACTACGTGCTCGACGCTTCCGGCTCCTATACCCCTCCCGAACTCATCCCGTTCAGCGTTGTAAATACAAAGGCGTTTATCGTGAATAAGAAAAAAGGTGGCATCATCTCCCTCAACGATAATAATAAGATGAAGAAGAACAGGGTCACCATCAAAGCGGAAATGAATACGGATGGAGAACTGGTGGGTGATGCCAGGATCACCAGCTACGATTATTCGAGAATAACCCGTCTCCGGTATTTCAAGGAAAGCAAAGAAAAATTACTCGATGTAATCGCCTATAAAGAAGTACCGGGCATCAGGGCCGACAGTTTCCAGGTCAATAATACCGACAATGATAGCCTCCCGTTGGTGCAGTCCTTCCGCTTCGGGCTGCCCGCCAATCTTAGTGGGGATTACCACCTCCTGAACCTGAACCTTTTCACCGGCTTCAGGGAGAACCCGTTTATTTCTGATGTACGGTTCACCAATGTGGATTTCGGCTGCCGGCAGTTCCATGAGATCGCGGAACAGATCACACTGCCTCCTCAATACCGGCCGGAAAGCATACCAAAAGACCTGCGTTTGATCATGCCCGATACCAGCATCAGCCTGGTAAGATACGTTACATACGAGAATAATACCATTACTACCCTGTTCAGGATACAAATGAACAAAAGCGTGTACACAGCAGAAGAATACCCGCTCCTGAAAGAGTTCTATAAAAAAATGATCAATATCCTCAATGAGCCGTTCGTGTTGAGAAAAAATAACTGACAATATGTGCAAATCCCTGATACTGCCCCTGCTATTTTTCTTATCTGGCCACCTGCCAGCCCAATCCCCTGCCGACCCGCTGAAGTATACGGCCCTCAATATTCCCGATAGCATGAAAAAGGGCGCTCATGCGGTTTACCGCCTGCGGGAAACGATGATCGATATTCAATCTCCCTCCCGGTATACCATGTATGATCATGAGATCGTCACTTTTCTCAATAAGGACGCTGCTCCCCTGCTGCGGCAACGCTTCTGGTTCGATAAGTTTTCAAAAGTGGAAGAGATCGATATCAGGGTATTCAATGCGCTGGGGGCAGAGATCAAAAGGTATCGGAAAAAGGATTTCGAAACGGCAGCCTACGATGATAATATGTCGCTGCATTCCGATAATATGATCATGCGGTTGGATATCCCCGCCCCTGATTATCCTTTTACCCTGGAAATAACCTCCCAGCAAAAGATGACAGGCTATATCGCTTTTCCCAGGCAGATCGTGAATTCGACCAATCAATCCATGGAACAGTACAGGCTCACGGTGAGAGTACCATCGGAGATGGATATACGCTATTCGTCTTTGAATATCGACCTCAAACCTGTGTCGACGGTCCAGGGCAATAGCAAGACCTATTTCTGGGAAGCAAAACAATTGGTAGCGGAAGAAAGGGAAGATGGAAGTTATATGGCCCGGTACCATTTCCCACAGATCCATCTCGCGCCAAATACTTTTGAATACGACGGATACCGTGGCAGCAGCACTACCTGGAAATCATTTGGGGAATGGGCTTACCCTCTTTACAATGATCAGGCCCCATTCTCCCCCTCCCGGACCGAAGAATTGAAACGGATGGTGGCGCATTGCAAAACCGACCGTGAAAAGATCGAAGTGCTTTACAACCACCTGAAGAAAACGATGCGGTATGTGAGTATCCAGTTGGGGATCGGCGGCTTCAAACCATTCCCTGTTTCTTTCGTCGACGAGAAAAAATATGGGGATTGTAAAGCTCTCTCCAATTATATGCGTTACATGCTGAAAACGGTGGGCATCAAAGCGTACCCCGCTCTTATCAACAGAGGATATGATGCAATGCCCGTCAGCCCGGACTTCCCGGCCAATGGCTTCAACCATGCGGTGGTATTGGTGCCGATGGAGAAAGATTCGCTATGGCTGGAATGCACCAGCAATAATAATGCGTGTGGTGACCTCGGAAGCGATAATGAGAACAGGTATGCCCTCCTGCTTACAGAAGAAGGCGGGAAACTGGTCCCTACACCCAGGAGTTCGAGCGACAGGAACAAATTGATCACCAAAACGAATATTATCCTCAATAAAGAAGGGGCAGCCGAAGTAAGATCGGCTATTTACTGCACAGGCGGGTTCTGGAGCCAGTACTATGAACTGATGCAATATGAACGAGAACAGCAGAAAAAAATAATGGTAAACCACCTGGGATATAAATCACCCGAATCCTTCGAGATGGTCAATGCCGGCGATTCCGCCACCGGCAACCGTTTCGTCCTCTCACTCAGCTACGACCAGGCATTCGATTTCAAGGCCGGCAATAAATATTTCTTCAGACCAAGGATCAACAGGATCTGCGATGAAGAACTGGGAAGAAGCGATCGCAAATGGGAATACCTCTTCAATTTTCCATACGATAAAACCGATTCCACTTTTTATCGGCTTCCGGAAGGGTTTACGCCCGACAGGCTCCCTCCCGTAAAAGAAGTCCGCTCAAAATATGGTTATTACAGGAATGAAGTCGTCAATAATCCTGCCGGGAATGGTTTCATGGTGATCGCACGGCTTGTATTGAACAACCATATCATCCCGGCCAATGAATATAAGGACATGGCCGTTTTTTTTGCCGAGGTCAACAAACATGAAAGCGAAAAGATCATTGTCCGGGGCGATTGACCCGGATATAGACATCAAAGAAAAGCCTAAGCCACTACCGCTTCCTCCCCATATATCTGTCCTTTGAACTTCAAGGAAGGAGATGGTATGAAAGGCCCGATCCCAAGCTCATTCCATTTTTTATCGACCGCCCCGATCGTAGCATCGGATGCTACGATGATATTTGGCCAGTCGCGCTGAAAGTCATCAAAGGCTTTTGTCTTGATGGTGCCATCCAGTCCCATGCAGGCCCAGTCCTTGCCCGCGATAGTGCGCGATGGTTGCTGAACAAGGATATTGTCCCGTTTGGGATCGAGGTTATTGCAAAAACGCCATAAAGCTACCGGAAGATCTTTTGCATCGACGGTATGCTCCACAAACAGGATCATCTTCATGCCTTCCATTTCAGGCAACTGACATAACTGCTGGTGCAGTTCACGGATATGGCCCTTCCTGTTCTTCTCCACGGAAATGACCAGGCAAGGAATATCTATCTTCACGAGATCTGTATTCACTGCCCTGATCTCCGGGAAGGCCGACAATAATTTTTGTTCATGCGGCGCAGCAGGTGTTGGGTGATCACCGAAACGCTCCTCTTTTTCTTCCTCCGTTTTCCAGGTGCCATCGATACACATCTTGCCGCCGAAGCCAAGCTTGCTGCAACTATGATCGAGCACATCCATCGGCCCTTGCGAAAAATACAGGTCGGTGGCAGGGTTCATATTCCGGAAGACATCCTGCGCCAGTTGCCGGTAATCGGTGATGGGAAAACCGGCAGCCGTGAGCACGAGTATTTTGTTGAACATCATCTGTCCTGCTCCCCACATGGCATTCATCACTTTTTGTCCCTGTCCGGGGTACTCTTTACGGATCTTCGTGATCACAAGGTTGTGGAAAACGCCTTCTACCGGCATGTCCATATCTTCGATCTCCGGCACCATCGTCATTTTGATGGGCGCCAGGAAGATGCGTTCCGTGGCCTTGCCCAGCCAGGCATCCTCCTGTGGTGGAATGCCGACAATAGTGGCAGGATAGACCGGGTCTTTTTTATGGGTGATGGCAGTTATATGGAAACGCGGATACCAGTCGGGCAATGAATAATATCCGGTATGGTCGCCAAAGGGGCCTTCCCAGATCATCTCATCATTGGGGTCGACATACCCTTCGATGATAAAATCCGCATCGGCCGGCACTTCTATTTCCGGTTGAGTGATACATTTCACCAACTCGACTTTTTTCTTCCGCAGGAACCCTGCCAGCATATACTCATCCACATTTTCCGGCAGGGGCGCGGTGGCAGAATAAGCGTATACGGGGTCTCCACCCAATGCAACGGCAACGGGCATGCGCTTTCCCAGTTTCTTATATTCATTGAAATGTTTGGCGCTCACCTTATGCCTGTGCCAGTGCATGCCGGTGAGCGTGGGCCCGAATACCTGCATCCGGTACATGCCCACATTACGGGTATGTGTATTGGGATCTTTGGTATGAATTACAGGCAATGTAACGAATGGGCCGCCATCTTTGGGCCAGCAGGTGATCACCGGCAGGGGGGTAATATCGGGCTGTTGCATCACCACTTCCTGGCAGGCGCCACGCCCGCTTTTTACCCTGGGCATCCAGGAGGCGAATTCACTGAGTTTAGGTAGAAGTTTTAGCTTATCGAGAATACTTTCTTTGGGGGCCGACAATAATTTGAATAGGTTCTCGATATCCCTGGCCACATCATCGAGGTGCTGAACACCGAGGGCCAGGCACATCCGGCGCTCACTGCCGTAAGCATTCATCAGCACGGGGAAATCATATCCTGTATTTTCGAAGAGAAGGGCCTTTCCCCCACCCTTTGTTTTGCTGATCCGGTCTGTGATCTCGGCGATCTCCAATACCGGGTCGACAAACGACCTGATACGGACCAACTCGCCGGCCTCTTCCAATGTATCGATAAAATGCTGCTGGTTCCTGAATGCCATGGTTCGAAATTATGGCCGCAAGTTAGGTTGAAAGGTTGATAGGTTGAAAAGTTGACAAGGATATCTCCGAATTTCGGAAACCTCCTTGTCAACTTTTCAACCTGTTAACCAGTTAACCACCTCACAGCTCCTCTATCCTGATGATCCCGTTCTTCAATGCGAACTTGATCACGCCCACCAGGTTCCTGGCGCCGATGCGCTTATTGATATTGCTCCTGTACTGCTCTACCGTGCGCTCGGAAAGGAATACCTGTTCACTGATCTCCCTGGCCGTTTTCTGGTAACAGGTGAGCCGGATGATCTCGATCTCCTTCTGGGAGAATTCCATATTGGCCACGATGAGCCGGGTATTGTCGTCCTGGAAAGCGATCCGGTTGATGATATGATTGCGGGCTTCCTTGCAGAAATAATCGCGCCCGTCGAGGATGTATTCGATAGCCCGGAGAAATTCGGCGTCGTCTTCGCTTTTCAGCACATAGCCGTTCACACCGGCCGAGAACATCTTCAGGATGGCGTCTTCATCGAAATTGAAAGTATAGGCCAGTACCCTGGAATTGGGGCACCTGTATTTGATCTCCTTGACGATCATATTGCCGGTGGCATCCGGCAACTGGTAGTCCATGATCACCAGTTGCGGGTGATGCTGCAAGGCCAGCTCTATGCCTGTGCTGCCGTTATACGCTTCATAAAAATCATCGAAGAGATGGCCGATAGTGATACGGATACCGTTGATGATCATTTTGTGATCATCCACCACCAGCACTGATTGATAGGGCGGTTTGTTCATGTCAATGGAATATTTATCTCGATGGTATATCCTTCGGGGTAATTGTTGTTCAGCTTCAGCTCCCCTTTCAGCTTTTGAACGCGCTCTTTGATATTTTCCAACCCGATCCCTGTCTTGTTTTCGTAGCCGGGCTCGAAACCCGGACCATTATCCGAATAAAGGATCACCAGTTTCTTGGGAATGATCTGCATAACGGTTTCGATCAGCTTCCAGTCGGAGTGCTTGATGGTATTGTTCACCAGTTCATGCACGATATTGCGGAGATGCTGGTACTGGAAATAATTCAGGGTCTTTTCCTTCCGGTTGAAGAGAAAATGATAGGTGATGCCGGTCACCTTCTCGGTTTTATCGAGCAATTCCCGGATCTCGTGGTACAACTGGTTGGTCGTGAATTCGCGGGTCGATTTCAGGTCGTGCGAAAGTCCTCTTACCGTTTCTATGGTATTATTGAGTTGGGTCTCGATCAACTGGAGGTTATTGCTACCGGTGAGGGATAATTCCTTTTCTTTTTTCACCAATAGTTTGGCATAAAGCAGCATCGGGCTGATCTCATCGTGGATATTCCTGGCCATCTTCAGTTTGGCATTGAGGAATTTGTTCTTCTGCTGCTGACGGTACCACCAGAACAGGAAGAAAGCGAGAAGGAGGATCAGTCCGAGCGACCATTTCAGCAGCATGTTCCTGCGGCTGGTGGCCTGTGCCGTTTTTTCTGCACTCGCCAGGAGGCTCCGGCTATACTCAGATTCCGTTTGCGCATATACGTTATTATCCCTGTCGATCAGGGTAGCATTCAATATCGAATCCTTGATCTTGCTGGCCGTGGTCAGGTGTTGGTAGGCCGCCGTGAAATCATGGTTGCCGGCCAGCAATTTCGCCATGCTTTCATGAAAGAAGGCCTGCCGCTTGTTGGTACCGACTGTCAGTTCCAGTTCATGGAAGAAATTAAGGTATCGGCGGGCACTGTCTTCATTATTGATGGCCAGGAAATGTTCGATGGCCTGTTCATAGACATCGTGGAGGAAAAATGGCTTGAGCTGCGTAGGAAAATCGGGCGCCCTGATCTCTTTGATAACGGCCTGCAGGATGGAATCGGCGGCGGCTGTATTCTTTTCATAGCTGGCTTTGCAGAAGGCCCCTTCATAATAGGAAGTGTTGATCCTGGAAAGATATGCCTTGTAATGGTCGGGATACTTATTGACGGATTCTCGCATCTTCCGGAGCAGGTCGTAGGTTTCATTGGCCTGCGGGATATTGTTCATTTTGTAAAAAGTGAGCGTCATCAGTTCCAGGATGCCGCAGATCCCATCGGCCATCAGGGGATCGATCTTCCCGGTCCTGATCGAGTCGGTCTGCAACTGGATATCGGGGCGGATGGACTGATATTTCTCATAGCATTTCTGGAAATCCTGGTTGCTGAAAAGAATATTGATCATGGCCCGGTGGGCAGCCATGGCCCTGGGCAGGCTCTTTTGTTTGCGAGCTTCTTCGGCCATTTTCTCGAAATAAAAAATGGCTTTGCCATTGCTGTTGTTGTTCACTTCATAAATACCGAGGTACTGGAAATAGATGATACGGCGAACAAGATAAAAATTACCTGTACCGGAAAAAACGATGGAATGATAGGTATCGAGAAGCGTGGGAAGATCTTTCTTATCGAAGAGGGAGAAGACAACAGAATCGATGGACCTGATATACAGCGAATCGTTCACCTTCTTCTGTTGATAGCGAGTGTTCAATTGGTCGAGCCATACCCTGAGACTATCGGTTTCCCTGGCCTTGGCATAGGAAAAGGCGATCATCAGGAATACTGTGCATAGGCAGGCAGTTTTGCATGATCTCATAGGTAATCATATTGGTTTAATGGCGAGCAGGCGGTAATTCCTTCAATGAAAAATCAATAGCAATATAAAATAAATTGGCTGATAAAATGAATTTGTTCAATAAGCAGGTTGAACCGGGGTAGCTCCGGTTACACCAGGGAGTTGAATTGAATGGATCATTCTAACTGTTCCTATTTTATTTTTTTGATAGGTAAACTGGTTGTAATTTCAAAAAGCAATTCCGATCAGGGGTAGTAGCCCACAGACTGCCCGGGGCGTATACAAACCTTCTCCTTTCCAATAATCTGGTTTCCATTGAACGCAAAGAGCGAATGATCCTATTAAGGGCATCCATCACCATATTTGGTTAGCAGCACAATCATCCTTCGGGATTCGATGATCCGTACTCTATGTTAAACTTCAGGAATCGGGAAATGATAACAACTACTTATTTATGTCAAACATGATCAGGATCATGGTTGTGGATGATCATGACCTTTACCGTGAAGTATTGGTAGATTTTTTAGAGCGAAATGGATTCAGGGTGACCTATGCCATAAGGGCCGAGGTAGATCTGGAAGAAATTTTACAGGCCTCCGGGCTGCCGGACATCGCCATTATCAGTTATAAGACCAGTAAATCGAACAATCTCACTTCTTTACGATGGCTCAGGGAGCATCATCCCCATATCAGGATACTCATCACCACTCTCTTCAATGACAAGATCCCTACCGATGAACTGAAACGCCTGGGGATAGAGGGCGTCATCGTCAAATCGCACGCTGATACCCAGCAGATCGTCAAAGCGTTGAGGACCATCCATGGCGGTAAAACGTTTTATTGAGCCCTATTGAACTTATCATGATCAGTTCACGCGGGTGGGGCATCCCAACCTTTGTTTTCCACCCTTTCCCCCATAATAATTACCACCTGTATTGAGCCCGATCGTAAGGGTAAGTCCACTAAAATAGTACCAGTCCTTGTATTTAGAGCCTCCCCTGATGGTACCGTCGGCCGGGTAATTGGGATTTCCGTTCTTCAGTTCGCCGCCACGGTAGGCCATCTCCACGGCCTTGGGGCCGCGTGCCTGGGCAAGTGCAAACTGGTCTACGTAGGTCGTGCTGACATCATCGAGATAATCGGTAAACAGTTTTCTCAGCCCGATCTCATATCCCAGCACCGTGTTATCATTGATCCTGAACTTGACGCCTGCTCCGAATGGGATGGCGAACTGGGTGAGCTTATACGGTTTTCTGTCGGGATATTGGGGAAGCCCTTCCCCTTCTGTGCTCAGTGGTTTCAGGTATATCTTATTGCCAAGTGTGTCGTATGCATAAGGATTGAAATGGAACAAGGCCACCCCGGCAAAAGCATAGGGAGATATTTTCTTATCGGTGAGATCGAACAGGGTGTACTCCAGCAACAGGTTCCCTTCGAGTATCCTGGTGGTGAAGCTCAGGTTCCTGGCCTGCAATTCAGGTTTGTTCTTTTTATCGGTGGCGCCTACGGTACCATAATTGATCCCTGCCCTCAGGGCAAAATTCGGGGTGAGGTCATATTTGGCTCCAATCCCCAGCGCCAGGTTGGCCTGGTCGAGCGTGAAATATTTATCCTGCAGATCTCCCTGGTAATTAGAGAAGCCTCCAAAAAGGGTGAGATGTATCCGTTGTTGGGAAAATGATGCCATGGGGCAAAGTAATGCCCATGCCAATAGCTTTCGCATACGTACGATTTTATGGTTCCAGTTCGTTTGGTGAGGTAGTTTTCAGGATATGGATAATAGGATAACTGGTATACGATCAACGGTAAGAAGGGGATAGAATACGGATTGCTTCTTGAGCGCAATATTCGCGCCAATTATTGAATGAAGGTCCCGGTAATCAGATACGATAGTTATTGTGAAACAGTTGGTGAATGGATGGAAAGAATGGAAGCAAAGGAGGAAATAAAAAGAGCCTTAACCAGGAATAAGCTGACGATGCTTTGTTGAATAACGTGAATAAATCTAGCAAACAATATCTATTGCGGTTAGACCATCAATCCGAAAGAATATTTTTTACGCCGAAGCATATACATCTTTCTATAGGTAATCACTTAGATGCCACGCGGGTTTCAGCGATCTTATAAAAATGCTTTTTTTCGAAAGTTTTTATCCCAAATTCATAACGTGTTTTTTGATGTGCAGATTAATTTTGTTACAACGTTATCAGTATTCGATCAAGCCAACATGTTTAACCGGTATCTTTTTCCGCAAGAATAAAACCGGTATAGCTCTGTGATACTATAAATAAGGAACACTTGAATTAACTGGCAGAAGAAAGTTGCCGGTGCGCATTCCGGCAACTGCTTCAGCCAGGAAGTGAACAGGGACCATGGTATCACTTCCGGATTTGTCATTTATGTCGATCACACTATAAGGCCACTTGAGAAGTAGCTGTTATAACCGGGCTGCCGGCGGTACGAATCTATGCAGCACAACCGATCCTTTGATTATGTTCAGGATGCAGAGGGTCAGCATAACCAGAAATCGGGACTGTGCGCGTGGGCTATACATTGGAATGCCCTGTCGCTCCGGCAAACCAAATAATGGGTGGTTAATAAATAATGCCCTGTATCGCCGGCACCCGAGTTATACACATCAGGCCATACCGGATTTCCTAAAACAATCTGCATTTATTTAACCCGTCTCCGTTTTTTCATTTCGTAAATATTGGATTTGATTGCGCCATTTATCAAGTGGATAAATGGCCGCAATTTTTTATATAGGGCCCAGTTTTGTTACATCATTAAACCTTATGTTATGAAAAAGTATGCAACCGGCCTCATAGCCGTGGTGCTGGCCATTGCCATGAGCGCGTTCACCCGCCAGATGGAAAAGAAGGCCAGCAGCCTGAATGAAGAGAACAAGGACCTCACCTACTGGTGGTACCGGGTAGGCCCATTCGGTGAAATGACGGCATCTTCGCTCGCCTTTATGAGCAAGCAGACCATCACCTATGCAGAGAACAATGATGGCTGTTTCGGGTTCTCCGTCGACTGCCTCCGGGGTTTCCGCGATCCCATCACCTATTTTCCCAGTTACCAGACCAGCCAGATCAGGACATTGAAACCCCCACCCCAATGATCTGCTGTCAATAGCCCGGATTTTGTACCAGGAATGGATTTAACCGGATCTGGCCCGCCGGAATGGGATACAAAGTATCAGTAGTTTGCCAGCCCGGAGCTTTCATCGCTCCAAGCACAGCACTTGCCTGCTTCGTTCTTTTCAGATCGAGCCAGCGATGCCCCCATTCTGCCATTAATTCCACCCTTCTTTCCCGGAGGATGGCCTCCAGTAGCGACTGCCGCTCGCCCGCATTCGCAGCAGGCAGTCCGGCACGGCGACGAATGATCGCAAGATCTTCCAGTGCCGCATCCAGCTTATCCTGCATGGCCCTTGCTTCCGCCCTGATCAGCATTGTTTCGGCCAGGCGGAGCACTACATAATATTCACGATCAGGCATACCGTTCCTGATCTTGTATTTGGCCGGATAGTAAATACTGTCGCCCATGCACACACTAACTCCTATCCATACCTGCTTCCGCTGATCTCCCGGCCCGAATGCCTTCAATAATGAATCCGTGACAGGAAATTCCGGAATGGACGATGAATCGGCCGGCAGGAGCACCAACCCTTCTGCCGTATTGTAATCACTCCCCGACCCCGGCATCAGTTGCCAGATCGCTTCCTCACTATCACGCAGGAACACGTTCCGGAGATCGGGCTCGAGGTGATAGGTCCCTGAACCGATCACCATATCGGCCGCCGATTCTGCTTTTGCCCATTCTTCCGTGTAGAGATAGATCCTGGCCAGCAACGCATAAGCCGTGAACCGGTTGGGCCTCACCCTCCCGGCCGTCGGGTATTGGTCCGGCAGCAATTGTGCGGCTTCTTCCAGGTCGCTTATCAATTGCCGGTAGATCACGGCCGTAGAGGTTCTCGGCATTTGCTCATTGTCTTCAAAGGCCGGGCTCAATACCAGCGGCACATCTCCAAATAAATTCACCAGGTAGAAATAATGCAGGGCCCGTACAACCAGCATTTCTCCCCTGATCCTTGCTTTCATGGTCCCTGTGATCTTTTTCGATGCAGCTACCCCATCGAGCACATTATTGGCATGGTAGATATTCCTGTAGGCAGCATACCAGCAGTGGGTGGCCACACCCATGTTGTCGTCTGCTTTCAGCGAGTTCGTCCTGAAGTCATCGTACATTTTATTGGAGAAATAATTGTACAATTCATCGGCCGACAATCCGCCGTACAAAGTAGCGCCCCCATTCGTGATCCAATAGCTGTTTGCAGTCATCTGGCTGTACAGCCCCCTGGCCGCGGCTTCCGCTTCCTGGTCATTGGCAAAGACCGCTGAACGGGGGATGCCGTTCTTCGGATCAGGGACTTCCAGTAGTTTCCTGCACGAAGCCAGGCTCAGGAATATCAGTATATACCACAGGGAGGTCCATAGACCCGTATACTTTTTTTTCAACGCCATATCGATGATTGTTAGAATTCCACCTGAAAGCCCACTACGATCGTTTTCAAGGGTGGGAGCACGAACATATTCCGTGTTTCAGGATCTGCGTCCTTATACCTGGTGAACGTAAACAGGTTTTGAGCTTTCACGTAAACCTGCAGTTTTTCCAGCCGGAGCCTGTTGCTAAGCCCCGGAGAACAGGTATAAGCCAGCACAATATTCCTTACCCGCCAATAGGAAGCATCGCTGATGGCCGCATCGGAACGCCCCTGGTAAATGGCAGCTTCCGCCGCAGCGCTATTGGGCTGCGATGTATACCGCTGAAAGGAAACGTTATCTCCGGGCATTTGCCAGCGGTCGATCACCCGTGCAGGCTGATTGAATGCAAGTCCGGGTGGACTGCCGGCCATGAATGCATAGCTGTTCCAGCCCTGCTGTTTCCTGAATGAACAAAATATCCCCAGTGAAATGCCTTTGTATTCAAATGTATTCTGGATACCGCCATAAAGTTCGGGGTCGAGTTTGCCGATAACGGTATAATCGCCCGCAGAAGGGAATTTCCCGTCTTTATCGAGATCTTCGAATGTATATATCCCTTCGTCCTTGCTAACTCCCAGTGATCTATAACCGATGATCGCATCGATCGACCGTCCCAGGCTGTATACCGGCGCGTACACGGAATGCTCCAAACCTGGAAACGCTTCCAGCCTGTTCCTCGGTACGGTCGCGTTCAATTCAAGGGTCCATTGGAATTGCGGCGCCACCATCTGGCGGAAGTAAAGGCTGAGCTCGAATCCATAATTCCTCACCCTGGCCGGGAAATTCCTGGTGATGCTTTGGAAGCCTGTCTGATCGGGCAATGGAACATCCAGGAGGAGGTTATTGCTGCGGTTATCATACCAGGCTGCTGTGAACAGGAGTTTGTTGCGAATAAGACCAAGCTCCATGGCCAGTTCCAGCTTGCCTGTTCTTTCCCAGGAATAATTGGGGTTCGATGGACTGGCAGGCTGATAGGCCGGCATGCGCTGATATGGAACAGCAGGGTTCCAGAGATCATGATATTTGTAGTCGCCGATCTGGTCATTGCCGGTGATGCCCCAACTGGCCCTGTATTTCAGGAAACTCACCCAGGGGAACATACGCTGAAAAAAACTTTCCTGTGAAATGATCCAGGCAGCGCTCACCGATCCGAAACCGGCCAGTTGTTTTCCGGGACCGAACCGGCTGGAACCATCCCGGCGTGCAGTGAGATCGAGGATATACTGATCGCGGACATTGAAGCTCATCCGTGCAAACACAGCCCCATAGCGGTACATGCTGCTGCTGGTGTCACCGTCGGTAGTGCCTGCTGCGGGCAATGAGGAAAGAAGTTCGTCGCTCCTGAAATCCGCGGCCGCTATCACCATGCCACGGGCCGATCTTTGCTGCCAGGTTGCACCGGCCATCAGGCTCCCCCTGAGGATACCGAATGTTCTCATGTATTCGAGCTGCGTTTCAGCGACCAGGCTATTGATCATGGAGCTGCCGAAATTGGAATAACCGGATATGCCGGAAAGAGGGGAAAAGGAACGGGAAGGATTGATCGCTGTTTCATCGCTTCCAAACCTGGTGAATCCCAGGGTCGACCTGAGCACCAGTTGCCTGGTGAAATTGAGTTGCATCTGGCAACTGACGGAAAAGAAATCATTCTGAAAATCATATTTTTTACGGATCAAAGCCAGGGGGTTGGAGATATTGAGCTGGTCGAATGAAATGCCTTGCTGCAGCCAGTTGAGGTTGCCGGCGGAATCGAGCCATTTTACAGTGGGTGGAAGATTGATGAACCGGGTGAGGTCGTCCTGGATCAGTTTGTTATGGTCCCTGGCATAATAAGTATTCCATACCAGTCTAAATTTTTTGTTCCTGGAATGAAGGTTGATCATGGAACGGAGAGAGGTCATGGTATTGTCCAGTCCGGCGGAAAAAATACTCGTCTCACGGCGCCATCCAACGGTGAACAGGTATTGTGAGAGGGTGTCGCCGCCGGACAGCGAGACCTGGAGCTGCTGTTGCCGGGATACCTGCCCAACAAGAAGTCTTTGTACATCGGTATAACTGAGGCTGTCGGGCCCCGTTATGTCTGCTGCTATGGGCAGACTGACCGGCAACTGGTCATTCCGGAACCCTTCACTCCGCATCATCCGGTATTGGGGAGTGGAAAGGAAATCGATGAACTTGGTGATACGGCTCAATCCCGTATATACATCGATGTTAGTTCTCATTCGCCCTACTGTCCCTTTCCTGGAAGTGATCAGGATCACCCCATTGGCGCCTCTGCTGCCGTAAATGGCGGTGGCGGCGGCATCTTTCAGCACGCTGACCGATTCGATATCGGCCATATTGATACAACCGATCGCGCTCAGTCCTGTTCCGGCATCCACGAAACCTGCCGCGGAAGGGAGCAGGTTCACAGGCCCTGTGCCTGATTCAAATGGCACTCCGTCGATCACAAGCAGTGGATAGTTGCGGGAAAGGTGCTGGTCCAGTGAGCTCCGGCCGCGCACAAGTGCGTTCACTACGCTGCCACTGATACCGTTGGTCTGCACGATATCGAGCCCCGCTACTCTTCCGTCGAGGGCGGCGAGTACATTGGATACAGGCTGATTGGTCAATTGATTGCCGGATACCTTGCCGATATTCCCGGTAGACAATCTTCTTTGATCCCGGCTATACTCTGTTATAAGCACTTCATCGAGCTTTTTGACCACCGGTTTCATCTGTAACATGGTATGTGCCTGGAAGGAAGCTGTGCGGAAAAGTTCTTCGTATCCTGTGCAGGTAAGATGCAGCAGTTCATCCTTCCTGATCTTTCTGAACAGGAAATTCCCATTGGAATCTGTTTGGATGATCATACGGGAACCTGTTGCGATGATATTCACATGCGGGATGCCCATGCCCTGTTCATCGATCACGCGGCCTCTCACATTGATGGTATTGGCAGCAGGGTCTTCGATATACCTGTGTTCCTCTTTCGCCCAGAGCACTACCATATTGCTCATCACTTCGAATTCCCAGGGGATATTGGCCAGTACGATGCGGACTGTCTCTTCCACAGACAGCTTATCCACTTCGATATTGATCCTTATGCTGGGGACATCTTCTTCCTTGTACACGAAACCGTAGCCTGTTTGTTTCTTGATCTCCAGGAAGACCTGTGGGATGGTAGCATCCTTCATGCGCAGTGTTACGGTTTGGGCAGCTACTACCTGCCCGAAGAACAGGCAAACGATCAGGAGGATGGGACGCAGCCAATGAGAGCCGGAATGATTACTAACCAACATACGCAGATGTTTTATCCCCGCCCTTTCGGGCGGGGGCTAACTTACATAGGTGGTTTAATGGTCAATCGGCATCATTCTAAATAATGCAGTTATTTTACTTTTCGAGATTTATGATGGTGATCTTTCTTCCTTCAATCGTGTAATCGATCGTGTTCCGGCTGGTTTTCTTCAACGATTCCAGTAACAGGGGAAGGTTATTATCCCTGGTGGCCAGTACGGTGAACTTTCCTTGCGGAATATCATTCCTGTATTCGATCTGCACATCATACCATCGCGCTATTTGCCGCATGATCGGGGCCATCTCGGCATTGACGAAATGGAAACTTCCATTCTTCCAGGCGATCACTTCAGTGGGGTCCACCGTTTGAACGAGGACCTGCCTGAACCGGGAGCCAGTGGGTCCATTGGATTGGGACAGGTAGAACTGGGCCTGCTGCCCTGGCTTCAGGATAAAGGAGGGCTGCGGTTTATCGCGCCTTTCGGGCAGTTCTGCTTCCGGGCTTACTTTCACGCTGCCTTCCAGCAGGGTGGTCCTGATCACCGGTTCATCATCATAGGCCATGATATTGAAGCGGGTGCCCAGTACTTCCACCAGTGTTCCATTGGTTTCCACCAGGAAGGGGGCCGGGCTGCCATTCGGCCCTTCCTGATCCGTTACTTCAAAATACGCTTCTCCGCGAAGGGTCACTTTACGGACGGGGCCTGTAAAGCTGACCGGGTAGGTAATGGAAGCGTCGGCATTCAGCCAAACCTTGCTACCGTCGGGCAGGGTAAGCATATAGTGCCCGCCACGAGGGGTAGTAAGTGTGTTCCAGGATTTTTTTGTAGTATCAGGTTTTTCATTTGTTGATTGACGGTAGTTGATGGCGGTATCTCCTTCCTTAAAGATCTCAACGGGTCCCTGCCTGGCGATATGGCCGCTCCGGGAAGCATCCAGTGTGATCGTGGAATGATCTGCCAGGGTAAGGATGGCCCTGTATTGACCGGGAGTGACGATACCAGGTTCAGTTGTTGCCTGCTGAGATGGAAATGCCTGTTTATCCCTGAGCATGAAATAAAGTACCCCTGTGAGTATAAGCAAGGCTGTTGCCGCAATGGCCAGCCGTGACCATACGAGTGGCTTTGTTTTTGTTTTTACTCTGATCGGAATATGCTCGACATTATAGGCGTCCATAGCGGCTTTGATCTTTGTCCATGATGCCCTTTTGAGGGCCTCCAGTTTTCTGAGTTCATCCCTGATCTGCACGGGGTCTGTCAGCTCTTCAAATGCTTTCCTATTCTCTTCAGACTGGTTCATCCAGTCCAGGAGTTCGTTCTGTTCGTCTTCATCCAGTCCCTGATCGTTACCTAAATACTTTACAATAAGGTCACCAATCTTTTTGATCGAATCTGCCATAGAAGGATGGTTAGGTTGCCGGACATTATAATAAACAATCGAACAAGAGAATTGTCCCGGTGAGTATCCCGAAAAAACTGATTATTTTTTTCAGGGATTTTTTTAGCAAATGTGAATAAGTATATTCCTGGAAGAAGTGCAGCAGTAAGATCAAATTGGTCTACGCTCACAAAGCATCTGTAAGGCAGCGATCTGTGCGCATAGTACCATCGCTGATGTAAACAGGCCGGGAGGTAGTTTCTTTTTCAGTTTATCCCTGGCTATCCTTTTCTGGTTCATTACCGTTTTCACACTAATGTCAAGACGATGGGCAATTTCCTCATTGCTCAAACCTTCGAGGAAAGCTAACTTGAATACGATTCTGCACTGGTCTGGTAATTCTTCGATCTGCCGGTAAACTTGTGCTAACACGATTTGTTTAAGTTCTATTTGAGGCCGCGGATCAATTTCCGTTTCCACAAATACTTCATAATTACTTCTGTGGACCGCTTCATTTTTCATCCTGTCGAGGCTATTGAAAGCGTGGTTCTCCGTTGCCTTTTTCAGGTATAATTTCAGGTTGTGGAGGGATTGGAAGGTCTTTCCTTGTTTCCAGGTTTGAAGAAACGCCTCATTGACTATATTTTCCGCTTCGTATTTATCATGGACGATGTTGAGCGCATAATAATACAACTCTATATAAAAGAGTTCATGAACACGACTCACAGCCTGTTCAATGCCTTCACTGAAATCATGCAGGAGCCTTTTTTCATCTTTCATAGAAAATCAATTAGGGGGTTTTAATGTGCTGATTAGTTGCCGCCCAATATGCCGGCATGCATAGCAATGACGAACTTCCTTTGAAAATAACCATGCAGATACCTGCAGAAAAAAAGCAGAAGCCCTCTCCGGCCGGAGAGGGCTTCTGCTGTGTAATGCCTGGGCTGTTGTAAATCAATTATGCATTCACCACCTGTTTGATAGCTATGTTCTTATTACGCAAATCGTGCCCGCCTTCCAATACTGATTTGAGGTTGGCCAGGTAAAAGGTCCAGCCTTTGCCGCAATCGATATAGAAATACTGTTGCAGGTCTTCCTCATCCATGGTCATCTTTTGTTTCAGTTCGCAGATCGTTTCACCATTTTCTTCCCTTACGGTAACGTTAACGGTACAGCGGTCGGCAAAGGAAAATTGCAGGTGGTCCTTTCCGTTATTATGGAGCATTTCATTATGGTCGGCGATCTCATCCCCATGGCCATGCCAGTGCCAGGTGAATTTGTCCCCTGCTCCAACGGTTTCTCCACGGGCCCTTTTTTTTCCGTCCGGCGTTGTAAATACAGCCGACCGGAGGAACCAGGATTCCAGGGCTTCCTGAGAGGTCCATGCTGTGTGGACCCGCAGTGCCGGGACCTTTATGGGCACCCGGAGCACCAATTCTTTCCAGTTGAACTTTTTCATATATGAACAGTTTATGGTTGAAATGACTGGTCAGGACGGGTATTTGCGGACATAGTCATCATGTACTTCCTGCCAACCTGCTTCCGACCAGGTGAAGGAGGTTTGCTCCCCGTCGAGGGTAAGGGAAAGATGATCGAGCAGTACATGCCAGGAACTGGCGGTTTTGAGGTCGAGCTGTACAACGGTATGCGTAAGCACGAGGCGGCAGGCAGATCTTCCTTCCGGAAATATTTCCCAGCGCACCATGGATTGGGGCGTATCGTGAGAATCCCAGGTGTATTCGAGCAAGTCAGGAGGCCGGAACTTCGTTACCCGGCAATTGGCCCCGCAATCGCTGATGGCGAAATGCAGGGTGAATGATCCCTGTTCATGGATGGGACCACTGACTTCCGCCAGCCAGCGGGCCAGGTTCTCCGGCCGGCTGATCGCTTCCCATACCCTGGTGGCCGGGTGTTGCAGCCACCTTTCGAACCGGATAATATGGCCACCTGCCGTTGAGGTGACCGTTCCTTCGCGTTGAGATGTGGTAGTACCCATATCTATTTTTTTTTGGATTATTTTTTGGCCCTTTTTTTAGGAGGCGCCGTACTGTCGAGGTACCGTTCCAGGGCATCGAGCTTCTGGTTCCAGAATGCCCTGTATTGTGTTACCCATTCAGATACTTCTTTCAATTTATTGAGCTCTGCCTTGCAGATGCGCTCACGTCCTTCCTGCCGGATGGTGATAAGGCCGCATTCGGTGAGGATCTTGATATGTTTTGAAATGGCGGGCCTGCTGATATCGAAATTCTCTGCCACGCCATTCAGGGTAAGGGCATTTCCGGCCAGCAGGTGAATGATCTGCCGGCGGGTGGGGTCGGCTATTGCCTGGAATACATCTCTTCTCATGATCGGTTTATTATTGTGGGAATACAAATATACAGGTAACCGATCGGTTACTCAAATATTTTTTTATACCTTCGTGCAAATAAAAAGGTCCCGCCTGCGGCGGGACCTTAACAATATCGAATAGAAGCCCGGAATTACTCCGCGGTCTCTTTTTTCTTCTTGGCGCTCTTCGGAGAAATGATCATCAGCATTCGCTTACCTTCCAGTTTAGGCATGCCTTCCGGTTGCCCAAATTCGGCCAGCCTTTCGGCGAATTTCAGCAATACCAGCTCTCCCCTTTCCTTGAACATGATAGCACGGCCTTTGAACTGTACATAAGCTTTTACCTTATTCCCTTCTTTCAGGAAGCTCTCGGCATGACGTGCCTTGAAGTCGAAATCATGGTCATCAGTGCCTGGCGTAAAACGGATCTCTTTCACTTCGGCCGTTTTACTCTTGGCCTTCATTTCCTTCTCTTTCTTCTTCTTTTCGTACAGGAATTTATTATAATCGATGATCTTACAAACCGGTGGATCTGCCTGCGGAGATATCTCTACGAGGTCCAATGCCTGCTCCTGCGCCATACGCAGTGCTTCCTGGATGGAGTATACGCCTACTTCGACGTTGTCTCCCACTAACCGCACCTGCGGTACCCTGATCATGTGATTGGTTCGATGCTCCTGTTGCTGCTCTTTTCTAAAACGCGGATTAAAATTACCTCTCGGTTGTCTCGGTGGAAATGCCATTTACAATTTTTACGTTTACTAATTTTAATGTTAGAGTTGCGACTGGTTAAAAAGTTGATATGTTTACAAGGGTTTTTCGAAGACCAAGGTTCCACTTGCCAACTTATCAACCCTTCAACTTGCCAACCAACAACCTAATCCCCTCTTCTCTCCCTTATCTCTACCCTCGCTTCGCCTATGAATTCCTCAACAGATCTGACTCCCAGATCTCCCTTTCCCTGCCGGCGAACGGCCACTTTCTGATCGTTCATTTCTTTCTCTCCGACTACCAGCATGTAGGGGACCTTCATGAGTTCCGTATCACGGATCTTCTTGCCTATCTTTTCATTCCGGTCATCAACTTCTGCACGAATATCCGCATTTTTCAGTGATTGTAAAATACTATTTGCGTAATCCAGGAACTTGTCGCTGATAGGTAAAATTTTCACCTGGAGGGGGGCCAGCCATAGCGGGAATTTCCCGGCATAATGCTCCAGCAGGAAGCCGATGAACCGCTCATGTGTGCCCAGCGGGGCCCGGTGAATGATCAGCGGCGTATCGAATGTATTGTCATTTTTGATGAATTCCAGCTTGAAGCGCCTGCCCTGGGCAAAGTCGACCTGGTTGGTGGCCAGGGTGAATTCCCGCCCGATGGTGCTCCATATCTGCACATCGATCTTGGGCCCATAGAACGCCCCTTCATCCGGTACTTCCACATAAGGAATGTTCGATTCTTTCAATACCTGCCTTACCATCTCTTCGGTTTCCTTCCAGAGCACAGGCTCATTGATATATTTCTGGCCCAGTTTGGAAGGCTCGTGCAGCGAGAGACGCATCACGTATTTGTCTATCCCGAATATTTTAAAATACTTGATGTACATGTCGTTCACTGCCCTGAATTCTTCGGCGAATTGCTCGCGGGTGCAATAGATATGGGCATCGTTCATGTGCAGACAGCGTACGCGCATCAGCCCGAACAGTTCCCCGCTCTGCTCATACCGGTAACAGGTACCGTATTCCGCCAGGCGCAACGGAAGATCTTTATAACTCCGGGGCTCAGCCGCAAATATTTTATGGTGGTGCGGACAGTTCATCGCCTTGAGATAGTATTTCTGCCCTTCCAGTTCCATCGGCGGGTACATACTATCCTGGTAGTACGGCAGGTGCCCGCTGGTGAGGTACATGCTTTCCTTGGCGATATGCGGGGTCACTACCCTTTTGTACCCTGCTGCCTGCTCCGTTTCCTTGGCCAGTCTTTCCAGTTCCTCTATTATTATGGTGCCATTGGGCAACCATAAGGGAAGGCCAGGCCCCACATCATCATCCATGGTGAATATCCCCAGCTCTTTCCCAAGCTTGCGATGATCGCGCTTTTTGGCTTCCTCCAGCATCTGCAGGTATTCGTCCAGCTCTTTCTGGTTCGGGAAGGTCACTCCATAGATACGCGTGAGTTGCTTATTGTTGGCATCATTCTTCCAGTATGCGCCGGCAATACTGGTGAGTTTGATGGCCTTTATGAAACCGGTATTGGGAATATGCGGCCCCCGGCAGAGATCGGTGAAGTTGCCCTGCGTATAGAATGTGATATCACCATCGTTCAACCCATTCAAAAGGTCGAGCTTGTATTCATCGCCTTTGGCGGTGAAGTATTCAACAGCTTCTTTTTTGGGGACGGCCTTTCTGAGATAGATATTGTTTTGTTTGGCCAGCTCGTTCATCTTTTTTTCCAATGTGCGAAGATCATCTTCCGTGATCTGCCGGCCTCCCAGGTCCATATCATAATAAAAACCTTTCTCGGTGGGCGGCCCTACCCAGAATTTAGTTCCTGGAAAAAGGCTCTCCACTGCCTCCGCCATCAGGTGGGCGGAAGAATGCCAGAAGGTGGATTTGCCATCTGCATCATCCCAGGTGAGCAATTTGAGGGAACTGTCGTGGTAGATGGGTCGCGTGGCATCCCATACCTGGCCATTCACACTGGCGGCCAGTACTTTTCTGGCCAGCCCTTCACTGATCGATTTTGCAATGTCCAATGCAGTAATTCCTTCCTGATACTCCCGTACTGCTCCATCGGGGAATGTGATCTTGATCATTAGTTCCTGCTATTACTTTTTTAGATTTTTTATACCGGGACACGTATCTTGTACCCTCGATAACGCCACCCGATCCGTAATCCCGAATCTGCAAATTTAACGAACAATTTGCAGACAGCCACTTACGATATTTGTCGTAAAAAAAGGAATTTTCTAACTTGCCACCGTGAGGGACCATTCATGAAGCGATTTTTATTTTTTCTGTTCTGCCTCGTATATTTTTCCGCGTCCGCACAGGATCTGACGGGTATCTGGAGAGGGAACTTCAATTCCAATAACGGCCGCTTACTGGAAATGCTGGGCCAGGATAGCCGGTATAAATTCGAGGTCCAGCTCGACCAGCGGAACAAAGCCTTTGAAGGCGTTACCTATTCTTACCTTACCACCGTTTTTTATGGCAAAGCTTCCTGCAAAGGTACTGTCAACCCTCAAACCAAAAAGGTATTGCTGGAAGAGCTCAGGATCGTGGAAGTGAGAATGAGCAATGGCAGCACGGCCTGCATCATGACCTGCTTTCTGCAATATTCGAAGATCGGGGAAGAAGAATTTCTCGAAGGCACCTATAGCAGTATGAATGTGACCGATTCCACCAATTGCGGAAGAGGTACTGTTTTCCTTCGCAAAGTGATCACTTCCGATTTCTATAAAGAGCCCTTCCTCCTCAAACGCGAAGAAGAGAAAGAAAGGGAGGCCAGCAAAAAACCGGGTATCAAAAAGACAGATTCGGCGCTCGTAAAGACCACCCCTCTTGCAAAAACGAAGAGTACCCCTAAAAAAACAGTCCCCGCCAAAAAGCCGGTCGTCAAAAAGACCACGCCTTCTACTGTCCCGAAAAATTCACTGGCCAGCAAACCACCAGCCAACAAACCTGTCAACAAACCTCCTGTGAACAAGCCGGTGACAAAGCCCCCGGTGAAGACCGTACAGGAACCGCCCATTCATCAGACAGACCCGAAAACAGCATCGGTCGATACGGTCAAAAAATTGGACGTGAAACCCCATCCGGTTACCATTACCCCCAAAGTACTGGTAGAGCGGGAGAATGAACTGGTGAAGACCATCATTACAAAAGCCAATGAGATCGTGATCAATATCTATGATAACGGCGCTATCGATAACGACACTGTTTCCGTATACCTCGATAAAAAACTGGTGCTTTCGAATAAACGGCTCACCGACAAAGCGCTTACGCTCAAATTCGAGCTGAATGACGAAGTCGATTATCATGAACTCGTAATGGTAGCTGAAAACCTCGGCGATATTCCACCCAATACTTCCCTCATGGTGGTGCATGCAGGTAACAAGCAATACGAGGTCAGGATCACATCCACGGAACAAAAGAATGCGGTGGTCATTTTTAAATACGATAAGAGCAAGTAGGGGAGTTTGCAGTTGGCAATTGGCAGTTTGCAGTCGGAAATCTCTGCATGATGCAATGCTTCATTAAATGCAGACTGTTACCAGACTGCAAACTGCCAATTGCCAACTGCCAACTCCCAACTCCCCTACCGTTCACATAATCTTGCCACCCTGTTCCCCCGGAACTTGGTATATTCCTGAAAATTAGGCCTGATGCGCATTTCCCTTACCTGCATGTTTTTATTGGTAGCCGGCTCGCTGATGGCCCAAAACCTCACGGGTATATGGCGGGGCAAGCGCACACAGGGACCGCAAGGCTGTTTCCCCGAATATTCCCTCGAACTTCATATCACTTACAGCAATGCACAGTCATTCATGGGCAATGCCTATAGTTTCGTGGATGAAAAACAATTCACCAAGATCAATTTCACCGGACGGTACAATCAGCAGACAAAAAGAATGGTGATCTCCGAAGGCAGTGTGCTGGAATATCATGTACCACCCAACTGCATTCCCTGTATCAAAACCTACCAGTTGAACTGGTCGCAACAGGGAATGGAAGAATCCCTGCAGGGAGATTGGTCGGGCCATGAGATGGGCAATAACTCCGGTTGCCCTCCCGGCAAGGTCAGTCTCACCAGGGTAACCAACCCCACTTTCCCCGTAGATGTTTTCCAGAACGATACCCTGGCGGCCCTTCAGAAAAATATGCGCCTGCAGCCAAGAGAAAAGGAACTGGTACAAACAGTGATCTTCGATTCACCGGAACTGAAGATCGATGTATATGACAATGCCGAGATCGACGATGATACGGTCAGCGTATTCCTCAACAATACACTCCTGCTCTATAAAAAAAGGCTGACCGACAAACCGCTCACGCTCACCCTCACCGCATTTCCCAATACCGATTACGAGTTGATGATGTATGCCGAAAACCTGGGCCGCATCCCACCCAATACCTCCCTGTTGGTCATTACAGCCGGTAAGAAAAGGTACGAGATGCACCTCTCCTCCTCCGAAGAGAAAAGTGCTGTGGTCCGTTTCCGTTATCAGCCCGGCAGTCCCTGAAAGGTTTTCTTCCTATATTTGATCATAACCCCAGCGCCATGGACCTTAAAAAGCTCAAGCCTGTACATTGGATCTATAACCTGCTCCACTACCGGCAATTACAGCATAACAAATCCGCCTACAAAAAATACCGTATTCATAAACCGCTGGTCGCTTCCATCTCCAGTAAAGATTTTCCCGATAAAGAATCGAAAGCATGGCTCGATGTACATGATTCCGCCATCGTTGCGCCACAACACCACCTGTTCGCATCTTTTCCATCTGCCGTGCAGGAAGGTATCCGTTCCTGGAGCGCCAATGGCTATATGATACTGGAGAATTTTTTTTCGAAGGAAGATTGTGATGCCATGAGTGCCGATATCGACAGGCTGGTACGTTCCGGCGAGCTTGCCTTCACCGGTGCCAATAAGCTCATGTTCGCCAATAAAAAGTCTGCCTCCATCAGGAAAGCGGCCAATGATCCGGCATTGAAAAGGATCATGGGATTCCTGCTCGATAAAGAACTGATCGCTTTTCAGACGATCAACTTTATTGAAGGAAGCCAGCAACGCGCTCACTCCGACAGCGTTCACATGACCACCTATCCGCTTGGATACCTGATCGCAGCCTGGGTAGCGCTGGAAGATGTCAATGAACAAAATGGCCCGCTCTTCTATTATCCCGGCAGCCATAAACTTCCCTATTTGCTGAACAATGATTTCAATGAAGGGGAAACGGCTTTTACGCTCGGAAAGAAAAACTACCCGCATTATGAAGATATGATGCAGCAATGGGTTGAAGAGAAAGGATACAAACCCCGATCTTTCCTCGCCAAAAAAGGGGATGTACTGATCTGGCATGCCAACCTCGTGCATGGCGGATCGCCCATACTCAACAGCAAGCTTACCCGAAAAAGTCTCGTAGTGCACTATTATGCCAGTGATGTGATCAAGTATCATGAGATCACGGAAAGGCCGGCATTGGTCTGAACCAGGATTGATTGGATTTGAAGGATTAAGAGAAGGTCATAATTTGAAATTCCAGGTTACTGCAGGAATGATGGGGAACAGGGAAACCTGTTTGGCCTGTACATTGAGCGTTCCTGCATACGGGCTCCCCTGCTGGTCGAAGTAAATGAAATAAGGATTGAGGCGGCTATAGAGATTATAGATACTGAAGACCCAGCTTTGTTGCCAACGCTGGCCGGGCCTGGACCTGGGCGTGAGCGTGGCCGATATGTCCATACGGTGATAGGCAGGCAGGCGGTATTGATTGATCCTGCTATACTCCTGCGTAAGCGCCCCTCCCACCACATAAAATCTTTCCGGTAGCGTGGCTGCATTACCGCTGCCATACACAAAAACGGCCGAGAGCTTCCAGCGGTCGTTCACCGTATACATGCCCACCAGGGAAAGATCGTGCCGCCTGTCGTACTTGGCGGGGTATTCTTTGCCTTCATTGAGCTGCGGGAATTTCCGCCAGGTCCAGGAAAGCGTATATCCCAACCAGCCCGTGAAGCGGCCTTTCGTTCTGTTCACGAAAAATTCAGCGCCATAGCTCCATCCTTTTCCGAATACGAACGATTCTTCAGGGTCTTTGAGCGACGGCGTATATCCCTCACCGTATTCGATCTGGTTATCCATCGTTTTGTAATACAGTTCCACCGATGTTTCCCAGGTATTGTTATTGAAATTCCTGAATAGCCCGGCGGCATATTGCCAACTGATCTGTGGTTTTACCCTGTACGTGCTCGGCACCCAAAGATCTGTTGGCAAAGTGGAAGCCGCATTGCTGGCGAGGTGGATGTATTGCAGGTTGCGGGCGGCTGAGGCTTTCACGGACATCTGATCATCGATGGCATAGCGGATGGTAAGCCTGGGTTCCAGTCCGGCATACCCTTTCACGGTCTCTCCCCGCCTGTACACGGTGCTATCGAGCTTGTTGCCATCATTATCCCGCCGGAAGATCGTATAAGGCCCCATCTGGCTGAAGCTGCTGAAACGCAGGCCGGCATTGACCTTGATCCTGTCGTTGAGCTCCCAGTCGTCCTGCACGTAGAGCCCTGTCTCGGCTGCATATTTTTTACTTTCATTATTCGGATCGAACCTCGTAGTGTCCTGGTTGCCGGTGAGGATATTGGGTTCGAAGGTATGCCAGGTGTACATGGCGCCGAACCGCAGTTTATGTTGGGGAGATGGATAATAGTCGAAGTCGGCCTTTGCATTCAGGTCGCGGATGCCCGAAGATAATTTCACCCTGAAATCATTCTGGGCTGCCGTAAAAGCAAAACGGTAGTCGTTGTATACGAGTGTAGTATTCGCAAAGAGCTTTCTGCCGAACACATGATTCCAGCGCAGAGTGGCGGTGGAATTACCCCAGGGGATATTGGCGCCGAAAGATCTTTCCCGGTTACGAAAATCGAAAACATCTCTCCCGAAATAACCGCTGAGGTAAAGCCGGTCGCGGTCGGAAAAACGGTAATTCACTTTTGCATTGAGGTCGTAGAAATAATAGCCTGAGCCGTAGTAGTCGCTGCTTTTCCTGATAAATGGTTTCACCACCATATCCACATAGGTGCGACGTGCCGAGACGATGAACGATGCTTTATCTTTTTTGACAGGCCCCTGTACCGACAGGCGGGACGCGATGGCGCCAATACCACCTTCCATTTCAAATTTTTTCATATTGCCTTCTTTCATGGCCACATCGAGCACGGAAGAAAGCCGGCCTCCATATTGCGCCGGCATACCCCCTTTCAGCAAGGAGATATTTTTGATGGCATCGGAATTGAAGATGGAGAAAAAACCAAAGAGATGGCCGGTATTGTATACGATCGCATCATCGAGCAGGATCAGGTTTTGATCAGGGCCTCCTCCACGCACATACAGGCCCGTATTGCCTTCACCGGCATTGCGAACGCCCGGCAATAATTGCAGGGTCTTCAGGAGATCGACCTCACCAAACAATACCGGTACTGCTTTCACCTGTTCCATCGAAAGGTCTACCCTGCCCATCTGGGCATTCCTTACATTGCCATCGCGGCGGCGGGAAGAAACGATCACTTCCTGCAAAGCGCTACGCGGCATGAGCGGAACATCGAGCAGTTGGTTACGATCGAGCGAGATATCGAATTGACGGAGCTGGTAGCCCGCAAAGGACACTACCACTGAATACCTGCCTGCGGGCAATGTGATGGAATAAAAACCGAACTGGTTGCTGCCTACGCCCTTGCTTTCGGCAAGAATGGTAACGCTGGCGCCGATCAGTGCTTCTCCCGATAAAGAATCCCTCACATACCCACTGAGCGTATATTTCGATTGCGCAGCAACGGAAGTGGAGAGTATTAGGGTGGAAATGATGATGATGATATTTTTCATGGCAGGCGGGAAAGTTGACAGGTTAACAGGTTGAAAAGTTTACAAGGTGGTTCAGGATCAGACATGCCCTTATCGACCTATCAACTTGTCAACATGTCAACTTCACAGTTCACTTGACCGAATAATCCAGCGAATCCTCCACGCTTCCGCATTCTAGCATCGATGCGCCGAAATAGGGATTCCGGATGGTGCTTTCATTGCTTACCCAGTAGGCCCCTTCATTGTTGAAGGCCATGGGGCAATATTGCCAGTACACTTTCTGTCCTTTGTAATGTACGGTCTGGAAAAGCGTCCATATCGATTCGGCGATCATTTTGAATTCTGTTCTTTTGCCTGCCAGTTCCTTTTCACCTGCCAGGGCCCTGGCAGATCCGCTGATGGTGCCTGCATAGTCTTTTGCAGTGAGCTTGATAGTGCCGGTACTGTCGCCCTGGATATCATTGCACCTGAGACTATCGGCGGCAATGGCCAGTAAGTTGGCTGCTGCGCTGGCTTTGGCCGAATCGCTCGCCACCAATGCATCTTTCACGGCAAAATAAGCCGTGAGCAATTCCTGGAATGACTGATTGAATGCCCCGCTATTCTCGGAGATCGACAAAGGCTTTTGTTTTTCATCGGCAGCTTTTTCCGGTTTCTTACCCCAGATCTTGAATGCCGCAATGCCGATAACACCCAGTAATACAACGGCTATAATCCATTTTTTCATTAAACAGAAATTTCTCAAAGGTAACAGATATTGTCTACTTTTGCGGCACGGAATGAAACCGGAGGTCTGAAGTCGGAGGTCAGAGGTCAGAAGATCAAAATTATCTTGAAGACCGTCTAATCGGGATTTCTGACTTCCGACCTCTGACTTCTAATCTCAAGACTCATGTTAGCGGGACTGACGAATGTTACTTTTGAATTTGGTGCGAGGGTCATTGTGCAGGATGCCACCTGGCATATTCAACCCAATGAACGTATTGGACTGATCGGCTTTAACGGCACCGGTAAATCCACCCTGTTGAAACTGCTGGTAGGTGAATACTCCCCTTCTGCCGGAACGGTGGAACGCAGCCGCACCACCACCATCGGCTATCTCCACCAGGACCTCCTCAGCTTCGATACCGGCGATTCCATTCTCGCCGTGGCGATGAGCGCCTTCGAAAGGATACTTCAACTGGAAAAAGAAATAGAAGAACTGGGCAAGGAACTGGAACGTACAGGAGACGAAACCACCTTACATGCCTATACCGACAAACTGCATGAAATGGATACCCTCGACGGGTATACCATCCATCACCGCACAGAAGAAGTATTGCAGGGCCTGGGCTTTGCCAATGCCGATCTCGGTCGCCCCTTCCGCGAATTCAGCGGCGGCTGGCGTATGCGCGTGCTGCTCGCCAAAATGATCCTTCAGCAGCCCGATCTCCTGCTGCTCGACGAGCCCACCAACCACCTCGATCTGCCCTCCATCGAATGGCTCGAAAAATACCTGGCCCATTACCAGGGCTCAGTAGTGATCGTCAGTCATGATAAGTATTTCCTGAATCGCATGGTAACGAAGATCGTGGAAGTGTACCAGCGGCAACTCCATATATATAATGGTAACTACGCATTCTATGAATCGGAGAAACAGGTCCGCATAGAATTGCAGCAAAGGGCCTTCGAGAACCAGCAGGAATATATCCGCCAGCAGGAAAGGTTCATCGAACGATTCAAGGCAAAAGCCTCCAAGGCCGCTGCAGCACAAAGTGCGATGAAGCGCCTCGACAAACTCGACCGCATCGAGGATGTCACCATCGAAAGGCCCGATATCCGTATCAATTTCCAGGTCGATAAAACGCCTGGCAAAATATTGGTCGAACTGAAAGATATCGGCAAACATTTTGGCGATATCAGGATCGTGGAACATGCTTCTGCAGAAATCGACCGGGGCGACAAGATCGCGCTGATCGGCGCCAACGGCAAGGGTAAGTCTACCCTGCTGCGTATCATCGTCGGCGTCGAGACCTTCACAGGCGACAGGCGCTGGGGACACAATGTAGAAGAAAGTTTTTATGCCCAGCACCAACTCGAAGCGCTCGACGTCAACAATACCATCCTCGATGAAATGAAAATGGCCGGCAGCCAGAAAACAGAACTGGAGCTGCGCAACCTGCTGGGCTGCTTCCTGTTCAGCGGTGATGATGTAGAGAAAAAGATCCGCATCCTCAGCGGTGGTGAAAAAGCAAGGGTAGCTCTCGCCAAGACCATCGTGAGCAAGGCCAATTTCCTCATGCTCGATGAGCCCACCAACCACCTCGACATGCATTCGGTGGAGTTGCTGATCGAAGCATTGAACCGTTATGAAGGCTCACTCATTCTCGTGAGCCACGACCGTTATTTCATCTCCAAAGTGGCCAATAAAATATGGGAGATCGATCAGATGAAGATCAAATCCTTCTCCGGCGGCTATGAGGAATGGGTAGAATGGAATGAGCGGATGAATAAAAGGCCGGAAGCAGGAAGTAAGAAGTCGGAGGTCGGAAGTAAGAGGTCAGAAGTCAACCCTCCTGTTTCAGCACCCAAACCTCAGGCACCCCCGATCAAACCCCAGCCATTAGAATCCAAACCAACTCCCATCAACAAGGAGGCGAAGAAAGAATTGCAGAAGCAGCAAAAGGTCTTCCAGGAGCTGGAGGAAAAGATCGCTTCACTCGGCAGGCAGAAAGAGCAGGTGGAAACCGCGCTGGCCTCTCCGGAGATCTATGCCGATAAGAATAAATTCCTTGAAGCCGAAACCAGCCTGAAGAAGGTCCTGACCGAGTTGGAACAGCTCAATGCGCGGTATGAGCAGGTGTTTGAAAAAGTGATGGAACTCGAAGCAAAAAGCACGAAATAGGAAGTATGAAGTAGGAGGTCGGAGTATGAAGTACCCGATTATGATGAACTCCGGAAGATTTCATACTTCCGACCTCCTGCTTCCGACCTCATAATTTTTCCTGCTCCCGGCTTTGGGGAATAGCCAATCCTCTTTAATTTGTGTGATCATGCTATCAAGACCTATGGCCTGGAAATATTCATTGATCATACTATTATTTTTTTGTTTGCAACATGCCGGTGCGCAAACCACAACCGGCCGCCCGAAGATCGGCCTCACGCTGAGTGGCGGCGGGGCCAAAGGACTGGCGCATATCGGTATCCTCAAAGCAATCGATTCTGCCGGACTGAAAATCGACTATATCACAGGCACCAGTATGGGCAGTATCATCGGGAGCCTCTATGCAGTAGGCTATTCGGCTGATAGTATTGAAAAGGTAGCCCAGTCCATCGACTGGGACCTCCTCCTGAGCAACCAGTCTTCCCTGCGAAGCATTTTCATGGAAGAAAAAGAAGAATACTCCAAATATGTCATTGAATTGCCCTGGGTGAACCATCGTTTCCGCCTGCCCAGTGGCGTACTGGAAGGACAAGAGCTCTGGCTTAAATTCTCCGAACTTTTCTTCCCCGTTTATTCGCAAAAAGATTTTTCGAAATTCAGCATCCCATTCCGCTGCATCGGTACCGATGTGGGAACAGGAGAAGCAGTAGTGATGAAAGAAGGTGAGATCATTTCGGCTATCCGTTCCAGTATGGCCATCCCCTCCGTATTCACGGCAGTGGATTACAATGGTAAAAAGCTGATCGATGGCGGACTGGTCAGGAACTTCCCGGTACGCGACGTAAAGGAAATGGGCGCCGATTTCGTGATCGGGAGCAATGTTGCCAGCGGACTGCTGCCTTCGGACAAAGTACGCAATGCTTTCCAGATCCTGCTCCAGGTGGCTTTTTTCAGGGAAGCAGAAGACAATAAGATCGAAGTGCCCCAATGCAATATCTATATCCCTTTCAAGATGGAGAAATATAGCATGGGCAGCTTTTCGGATGCAGGTGCTATCCTGAACCTTGGACTGGAAGAGGGCAGGAACCTGTACCCGACATTCAAAAAACTGAAAGATTCACTCGATTCGATCTATGGCCCTGTTGAGATCCATCCAAACAGGCTGCCCGTGGTAGACCGTGTAAGGATATCCTCCTATGAAGTACATGGAACCGATAAAACCTCCCCGGATTTCTTCACGCATACCATGGACTTCATCACCAACCAGGATTACACGGCCAAAAAGCTGGCCAATATGGTGCGGCAGGCTTATGGCACACGCTATTATAAACGGGTTGTCTATTCACTGGAACCCCTCCCCGACGGTACCTGCAAGATCATTTTCGACGTTACGGAAAACCCGCTCACCTTCGCCAAACTGGGCTTGCATTATAACCGTTTCAGCGGCATCGGCCTCATCGCCAATCTCACCGCAAGGAATTTCCTGGTCACCAATTCAAGAAGCCTGGTCAGCATCAATCTCGGTGAAAGTGTTCGCGTGCGGGGCGAACACCTGCAGTATATGGGCCGGCGGAAAAATGTGGCCGTACTCCTGGAAACCCAATTCGATCGCTTCGATGTGGCCACCTATGAATACGATCAGTACAAACAGAATGGCCTCTATAAACAGAATCTTTTCAAGTTCGGCGGACGTGTTCAATTCTCTGCCAACCGCCGCTTCACATTGGGCATAGGCTCCCGGTTCGAATGGGTGCGCTATTCCCCTACCATCACCACCGAATTCGCCTTCAAAGGCAGTAATGATTATGTGACGAGCTTTATGGCGCTCTCACATAATTCACTCGACAGAGGCGTTTATCCAAGAAGAGGCGTCAGGATCGATCTGGAAGGAGGATGGGTAGGGAAACAACATCCCCGTGTCAAATTCATGGGAACTCAGCCCCAGCCAGGCAGCGATACCACTGTGGCCAGTAATGGCTATCCGCGCACTACTATGTACCTTGAAAGCTATGCACCGGTCAGCAGGCGCACCACACTGCTCATGAACATGCAGGGCGGCGTTAATTTCAGGTACGACAGGAACGTGATGAATGAATTTATCATTGGCGGACTTACCAAACTCTTCCGCAACCAGATCACTTTTGCCGGCCTCCAGGAAGGTACGCTCTATTCTCCCAGCGTACTGACCATACAGGGTGGGTTGAGATACCAGGTCTTCAGCAACACTTATATAACGGGAAGGGCCAACGTGCTCTTCAATAACCTCATCAGCACAAGCAGATTTTTCAACAATGCAGATTTCTTTTCGGGATATGCACTGACATTCTCTTATAATTTTGCATTAGGCCCGCTGGAAATAAGCGCCATGTATTGCGACCAGACAAAGCGCTTGCAGTCATATATCAATTTGGGAATACCTTTTTAGTTGGCAGTGGGCAATTGGCAGTTTGCAGTCAGAGGTCTCCGCATGTTTACAGTTGCCCATAAGGATTGACTGTTACCAAACTGCAAACTGCCAATTGCCCACTGCCAACTAATTCCCGATTGCCAACCCCCAACCAGTAACGACTAAATTGCCATTTTCCTGATACGGATGTACTCATCGATCACGGCAACCGCTTCCGCCAGGAACAGGTCACGCTTCAGACTGTTCAGCCATCCTTTGTTACTATCGATCCGGAATTGTTCTTTCCCTTTCAGATCATCGTCCATGTCCGCTGTGTTCTTCACATGGATGCTGTCGGTGCTGATCAACTGTTTACGGATCTGCGCCACTTTCTGCTGCAAGGCTGTTTCTTCCTGTTTATATTTTTTCAACTGCAGGGAGTGTTTAGAGCCCCTGTTTTCCAGCCAGCGGAGGTTTTTCTTTAAGGCCAGCAGCACGGTGTCTTTCCCGATCCGGTCATTGGCCAGTGCGATCACCTGCCGGATCGTACTCTCATCGTTCCAGGGCGTGAAAGGCACGGCCCTGATCGTATCCCAGGCAAGCGCCGTGGGGTTGTCTTTCTCCTGCATTTTATAAGGTTCGTATATGCCTGGCAGTTGTACATCGGGCCTGATCCCTTTCAGTTGAGTGGCAGCGCCGGTGATGCGATAGTATTTCTGCAGGGTGATATGTATGGTGCCGAGGTCGAGGTTGTCGGTGCCTACCTGCCGGTTATCGACGATCCCGAAAGCGCGTTGCACTGAGCCTTTGCCATAAGTGGAGGCGCTGCCGATGATGATGCCGCGGTGGTAATCCTGTATGGCTGCTGCAAAGATCTCGGAGGCGGAAGCACTGAGTTCATTCACCAATACTACCAGCGGGCCATCATACAAAACCTGTTTGTTCTGCACCTGGCTTATATAAGGCGCGCCCACAGCGCTTTTCACCTGTACTACGGGCCCTTCCTTGATGAACAGTCCAACCATGTTGATCACTTCACCCAGGCTCCCTCCGCTGTTGTTACGGATATCGATGATGATCCCCTTCACCTGTTCGTTCTTCAGCTTTTCCAGTTCACGGGCCATGTCTTCCGCGCAACTGCGTCCGTTGGCATCGCCGAAATTGGTGTAGAATTTAGGGAACGAGATATAGCCAATCTTGTCCGAATCCCCGATGACGGCGCCTTTCACGAAGGTGTCTTCCAACTGAAGCGCCTCTCGTTTGAGGGTCACTTCTTTCAGGCTCCCGTCATTCTTCCGGAAAGTGATGATGACCGATGTGCCTTTTTGTCCACGGGTAAGCTTGATGATCTCACTCATGGCATAACCGGCCACATCCACCGCTTTTTCTCCCATCTGCGCCACTTTCACCAGTACATCCCCTTTCTCCACCTGGCCCGATTTCCAGGCCGGCCCTCCGATCATCAATTCACCGATACTTACCTTGCCCTGCTGTTCCTGCAATAAAGCGCCGATACCATAATAAATGCCACTAAGCCCTTCCTGGAATTCCCGGCGGTCCAACGGCAGGAAATAATTGGAATGGGGATCGTACAGGTTGATGATGCTGTTGAGATAGGTATTGAATGCCTCTTCTTCAGTGGTCAGCCTGAGCAGGTTATCGATATTCCTTTTCTCGATCCTCGATACGAACTGGCGGGCTTTCTCTTCCAGTTGTGCTTCGCTCGAATGGGCGGTATCTTTTGCACGCAGTTCGAGCAGGTCTTCATATTGCCCCAATACCTGGAACTTGAGGTAGTTCTTCCATCGTGCCTGCAGCTCTTCAGTTGTTTGGCAGTAAGTAAGGGATTCCGTTTTATCGTTAAAGGTCTCTTCCTGGGTAAAAGTAAATGGTTGTTTGAGCAGGTCGGCCAGCATGGTCTCGGCCTCGGTGAGGCGTTGTTTGAACGCAGTGTTCACGACCTTGTAGAATTGCACCGGCCTGTTACGCATTTCATCATCCAACTGGCCCTCATATTTTTTGAACTGGGTAATATCAGTTTGGAGGAAAAATCGCTTGCCCGGATCGAGTTGCTGAAGATAGGAATTGAAAATGCGGACAGCGAATTTATCGTCGAGCATTTTCGGTGCATAGTGGATCTGTTGCAGCATGCTGGTGGTATTGTGCATCACCAGGTCGATATTTTCCGTTACCTTGCTTTTCTGCGCCAGCAGCATACTATTGCCGGCCAATATCCATACGATGGCAATGATCAGTGTACGGTATCTCGATGAATACTTCCTCATTTCGTTAATCGTTTAATTGAATTCTCCATACGCTCCATACCAGGCTGCTCCCAGCAATCCGGCTTTATCGTTCCTGATGATCCGGATCGCTACTGTTTCCAACAGATGTTGCATGCGGTCGCAATCCATATAATGACGGTAGAAACTTTCCTGTTGCAGCAATGGCGCTATTTTGGGAGGGATGCCCCCACCGAGGAAGACACCGCCGGTGGCTTTCATTTTCAGCACCAGGTTCGATGTTTCGCGCGCGAGATAACGGATATAAAGGTCCATGGTCTCTACGCAGATAGCAGCTTTTTGCTGGATGGCGGCATGACTGATGGCAGCCGATCTGTCTTCATCCAGTTCTGCCAACTCTGCGGCTAACCAGGATGGTTCTTCTTTTTTCTTCACATCACGCAGGAATTCGTACAGGTCAACGATACCCGGACCTGCGATCACTTTTTCCCAGCTCACTACTTCGTATTTCAATTGAAGGTATTTGCACAATTCCATATCGAGATCGGTACGCGGAGAAAAATCGCAATGCCCGCCTTCTGTCGGGAAAGGATGGTATGATCTTTTATCCCAGTACAATCCTGCTTCGCCCAGCCCGGTGCCTGGTGCAATGATGGCCATATTGCCGGTATTGCCTGGCTGTCCGTGGTGAATGCTAATATAATCTTCCGGTTGCAGGGCAGCGAGACCATAAGCGGTGGATTCCAGGTCGTTCAGTAACATCACATCCTTCACGTTGGTCTGCCTGCTCATCTCCGCACAATCCAGTTCCCAGTTGAGATTGGTGAGCTCCACTTTCCCGTTCAATACAGGGCCCGCCACGCCCATGCAAAGGCGATCGGGCAGGCCGGGCTGTTTCGCCTCCGACAAAAAGACCTGGATGATCTCCAATAATGAATGATAATCTGCCGATGGATATTTGGAGGCATACAGGAGCTTTACCTCCTGTTGGGTGGCCCTGAAGAAGGCCAGGTTGGTCTTGGTGCCGCCAATATCACCTGCCAGAACGGTAATGCCTGATGCCGGTAAGCTATTACGCCTGCTGAAAGCCAGCGGAACGGTCAATGCCGATGTTGTTGATGTCATGATGAGTAAAGTTACAGGTTTCAGGATACAAGATTACCCGCATATTGGTCGTGTTGTGGATATTTTAAGGATCAGGAGGAAGAAAGACCGGCAAAATAGTCGAGCTCTTCATGTAGACGAAGGAAAGGGTATTGTTCCTGCAGTTCCCTGGTCTTCTCATAATGGGCCTGCAAAAATTTTTTATGCGCTTCAGTGGCCGGGTGAAATGCTTTGTGCTTTCGGGCGATCATGATCTTCTGCACCTGCGCAGCCAGTTGCCGCGAAGGCTCGTCCACGAATTGCGATAGGAACTTTTCCAGCACGAACTGGGTGGCCGGGTAATTGGGATGCACCATATCGATATCATAATAGCGGTAATCGCGCAACACATCGATCACCAGTTCATAGGCCGGGAAATAATAGAGGCTGTCGAATTTATTGACGAGATGATGTACCACTTCCAGCAGGCGGGCTTTGCTCCGGTTATTATCGACCACTCCATCGCGTATATGCCGTACAGGGCTGACCGTGAAAATGATCCTGAGGGCGGGATTGAATTGCCTGAGTTGATGCAGGCAGTTGTCGAGCGCCGAATTGATCTCTTCGATCGTCATCAGGTGTTTGCGGAACCATTGGGCAGGCGCCCTATGGCAGTTCGCTACTCCCTGCCCGTTCTCTGCCAGGCGGTAGGAGAATGCGCTGCCGAGCGTAATGATGATCCATTGTGCTTTGGAAAGAAATTGATGGGCCTCCCGCTGGGAGTTGTTGATCATCTGCAGGCATCCTTCCTTATCCATATTCGAAAACCGGCTATGGTGCTGCCAGCTCTGCCATAGCTCATTGAAATAGATCAGGTCTTTTTCCTCATATTGTTTATTGTGAACATAAGAAACAAGGCTATTGGCCACGCTCAGCGGATCGAACAGGATACCATTGGGATTTTGCAGCACGTCGAACTTCCATTCCTGCAGGCTATTGCCGATATGTTCCGTGAAACAGGAACCTGTGAGCAGTAGTGGCTGCTGGTAACTGATGGTTTCCGCAGGGACGGGCAGGTTGATATCGAGCATGAAGGACATAGTGTGTAATTATTTAAGTTGGCAGTTTGCAGTGGGCAATTGGCAGTTGGGAGACAACGTAACGAAATGAAATTTCTTTTTTCAGGGTGCAGCAAACTGCCAATTGCCCACTGCAAACTCTCAATGAAAGATCTCCTCCGCCATGGCGCTTGCTTCAGTGAGGGCTTCCCTGTGGAGCGATGGGGATATTTTCAGTTCATCGAAATATTGCAACATCCATTCGGTATTCATATTGCCGACCAGTTCATCATCGGCCATGGGGCATCCGCCAATACCTTTCAGTGCTCCGTCGAAGCGGCGGCATCCTGCCTGCAAAGCCGCGTCGATCTTGGCTTTCCAGTTATGCGGTGTGGAATGGAGATGTACCCCGATCTCGATACCGGGCAAGGCATTGACCAGGTATTGGGTGATCGTTTGCACCTGGGTAGGTGTTGCCAGTCCAACCGTATCGGCCAGTGAGATCGTTTTGATCCCCATCGCCACCAATTGATCTACCCATTGAAAAACGATCTCATCCGACCAGGGATCATGGTAAGGGTTTCCAAAGCCCATCGAAATGTACACTACCAGTTCCCTGTCCTTTTTCACACAGAGGTTTTGAATATCCCGGACACGGCCCAGTGATTCACTGATGGAGCTGTTCGTATTCCGTTGCTGGAATGTTTCCGACACGGAAAAAGGAAAGCCGAGATAATGGATGGTATCGAATGCCAGGGCCTCTTCGGCCCCGCGCAGGTTGGCAATAATGGCGAGCAGTTTCGTATGCGTGCCATCGAGATCGAGCTGTGGAACGACCTCTTTTGTATCGGCCATCTGCGGAATGGCTTTGGGCGATACGAAACTTCCGAAATCGAGCGTGTCGAAACCCACTCTCAGCAAGGCGTTCAGGTAAACTATCTTTTGCCCGGTAGGTATCATGGAACTCCAGCCTTGCATGGCATCACGCGGGCATTCGACCAGTTTTATCTCAGGTAAATTTGTCATACACCAACATTTTTTATGGTCCCTTCTTACCCCTTGCTTCCTACCCCCATCCGCTGCTTCATCGCTTCATACAGGATGATCCCGGTAGCCACGGATACGTTCAATGATTCAAAATCGCCGGCCATGGGTATCCTGAAAATGGTATCGCTGATCTTCAGCAAGCCGGGAAAAATACCTTTGTCTTCACTGCCCACGACTATACAACAAGGATCACCGTATTCCAGTTCAAACACACTGGTGGTGGCCGTCATTTCCGAAGCAAATACACGGATGCCGTTGAGATGAAGGGTATCCACCGCTTTCATGAGACTGTTCACCCGGCACACATGGATCTTTTCGAGGGCGCCTGCAGAGGATTTGATGGCCTCCTCATTCAATGCTCCTACACCCTTGTCGGGGATGATCAATGCCTGGGCGCCGCAGCAGAGGGCCGACCGGGCGATAGCCCCGATATTACGAACATCGGTTACGCCATCCAGGATCACGAATAACGGTGTGCCGCCATTGCTCACCACATGGTCGATCACTTGTTGAAGGTCCATATACTGCACGAGCGCAGCAATAGCGATACAGCCCTGGTGATTGGCCTGTGTAAATGAATGTAATTTTTCAGGCGGCACCTGCTGGATGGGGATATTGTGCTCCCTGGCGAGTTGGCGGATCCTGCCGATGGCATCCCCGCTTACATTTCGCTGGAATAATATTTTGTCGATGGCCCTGCCCGACTGGATAGCTTCAATGATCGGCTGACGGCCGATGATGAGGGAGGATTTTTTGATCGCCGGTCTTTTATGATATCCGTCCATCATTCAGGAGGATTTTTACTTTAAGAATAGCCGCCACGGACATCGAATCCGTGATCTGCCCTGAATCTACCATCCGGTACGCTTCTTCGAAAGGGATCTTCTTCACCTGCAATTGCTCTGTTTCTTCCGGGCAGGCCGTTCCCTGTGAAAGCCCTCTTGCCAGGTAGATGATCGCATATTCATCACTAACGGAGTTGGATAAGTGCATTTCTACAAGAGGCGTCCAATTGGCGGCCACCAATCCGGTCTCCTCCAGTAATTCCCTTTGGGCAGACAATAAATGATCTCCTCCTTCCGGAGAGCCGCCTTCAGGGATCTCCCAACTGTATTGATCGAGGGGGAACCGGTATTGGCCTACGAGATAGGTGTTCAGGTCTTCATCCAGGGGAAGCGCGCCTACAGCCACATTCCTGAAATGCACTTTGCCATAAATGCCATTGCCGCCGGAAGGATTGATGACCTTGTATTCTATGAGGGCGATCCAGGGATTCTTATAGATCTCCTGCTCAGATAGTATTTTCCAGGGATTCACTTGTTCGATCATACACGAAAGTAAAGAATATCAAAAAAACAAAAAACCTCCCCACCAGGAGGAGGCTTTTTGTTTTGTGCCGACAAAATTTATTTTACGTTGAACGCTTTTTTGATCTTGCTCACGTAATCCAGCTTTTCCCAGGTGAACAGTTCCACTTTTTTCTTGATGGATCTGCCGTCGGGGGAAACGAAGGTCTTTTCAACGATCTCCGGCTTGCGGCCCATGTGGCCATAAGCGGCTGTTTCGCTGTAGATAGGATTGCGGAGTTTCAGGCGCTGTTCGATGAAATAAGGGCGCATATCGAAGATCTCGGATACTTTCTTCGCGATCTGCCCGTCACTCAGACCAACTTTCGCAGTGCCATAAGTATTGATGTACAATCCCATGGGCTGGGCTACACCGATAGCGTAGGAAACCTGCACCAGTACTTCATCACAAATGCCTGCTGCTACCAGGTTCTTGGCAATATGCCGGGTAGCATAAGCCGCAGAACGGTCAACTTTGGAAGGATCTTTTCCGCTGAAAGCACCGCCGCCATGGGCGCCTTTACCACCATAGGTGTCTACGATGATCTTACGGCCTGTAAGACCGGTATCGCCATGCGGGCCACCGATCACGAATTTCCCGGTGGGGTTGATATGGTATTTGATCTTTCCGTTGAACAGGTGAGCGTATTTCTTGTATTTTTCTTTTACACGGGGGATGAGGATATTGATCACATCTTTTTTGATCTTCTCCTGCATTTTGGCTTCGGTATCGAAGTCATCATGCTGGGTAGAGACCACGATGGCGTCGATGCGCACCGGCCTGTTGTGATCGTCGTATTCGAGCGTTACCTGGCTTTTGGCATCCGGGCGCAGGTATTTGACCTGTTTGTTCTCGCGGCGAAGGGCGGCGAGCTCGATCAGGAGCTTATGGGCCAGGTCGAGTGCCAGGGGCATATAATCTTCCGTTTCGTTGGTAGCATAGCCAAACATCATACCCTGGTCGCCGGCGCCCTGCTCTTCTTTTTTCTTCCTGTCTACACCCTGGTTGATATCGGAAGACTGCTCATGGATGGCGGATAGAACGCCGCAGGAACTGGCTTCGAACATATATTCACTTTTGGTGTACCCGATCTTGCGGATCACTTCACGGGCGATCTCCTGTACATCGAGGTAAGCGGAAGATTTTACTTCTCCGGCCAATACCACCTGACCGGTGGTTACCAGTGTTTCACAGGCTACCTTGGACTGGGCATCGAATGCCAGGAAATTATCGATCAGGGCATCGGAGATCTGATCGGCTACTTTATCGGGGTGGCCTTCAGACACGCTCTCGGATGTAAATAAATAAGGCATGAAGATTTGATTTGACAGATTGTGAACAGAATAGGTTAATAAATGGTCGGTAGCTGATCAAAAATCAGGCGCAAAGATAAGTGACGATATTAAATTTTGGAATAAATTATTCGAACACGCATCTTTTTGGTGGGATGGCTACCGCCCCCTACCACCACCCTTCCATTGGCAATGGGTTCATTGACGAACATGGGGATGGGCAATTTATTGTTGGTGCCGTCAGGGTATTGCCACCAGGGCCGGGTATAGAATGGTGCGTACACCCTGAGCGTGTTGTATCTCATATTTTTCGATACTATGCTCTGGAAGTAACGCGACAGGTTGAAGACATATTTATTGTTGTGGTAGAAACCGCCGAGGTTGGTAATATCATAGCCGAACTGGCCCTGCCCCGTATACACAAAATCATTCCTGATCGTGAATGTAGAATCGCTGGCGTCATTGATAGCATCCACAAACATGGTCTGGATAGGCGCATAGATATTATCCTGCAGGGAAGGCAATTGCTCCAGGATCAGCTCTGCACGATGGATAACACGGTTCACTTTGCTGAAGGTATCCAGTCCCTGTATCTTGACAGTGGCATAAGAACCGGGCGCACTCTGGATATAGACCTTGTCGTCATTGCCCGGCCCATTGTTCAGGTAGGCCAGGTAATTGTTGGCAGGTGTATGCTTCACGAGATTGGCCTGTATCGTGCCGGCGCGGGAAAAGATGGGCGACAGGGTATCTGTTTTACCATTGCGGGTAATGCGGCAGTAAAAAGTGATCCTCGATCTGTCGTTATTGGTAAGGTCGAAATAGGCTATTGCATTCTTTGCAGCAGAAGCTCCCTCATTGACGGTAATGGCAAGCCCTCTGAAGTTCGACCTGAAAATGGAATCATTCTTATATTGATTGGCCGTATCGTAATTCACGAACTGCCTGGCCCAGCCTGTGTCCAGCTTGATCCGCAGCTCACTTTTGGCCTTGACGGTATCCGTTCGGTTATTGATATACGTGAGAGAATCCTTGAGCGTATTGAAAGTCACGTCCCTGAACCCGATCACCCCGGCGAGGGTCGGGAAGGGCGGATTGCTGATCTGGTATACGGAATCCTTGAAATTGCCGGCAACCGGATCTATTGTCCGTACTTCTATCCTTTCCACGGAGTTGGAATCACCGTAGAGGCTGCCATACGAGAGGGACAGCACCACGGAATCGATGAGCACGGAATCCTGGCGATAGAACGGATGAACGCCATAAGCAAGCGGGGTAAAGGAGGAATAAATGGCGGCATCGGTGCGACCGAATTCAGGATCGTTGGCTATAATGCCCAGCGCATGTAGGGATGCGGCCGTGAGCCTCGTGGTATCCTGGTAAAGAAAATTATCGGTGCTCACATCGAGGACGGTTTCGAATGTATGCACATTGTCTACGGCCGGGATGAGATCGTTACCGAGGTCGGTAGTATCAACTTTTGTACAGGAACTATAGATGAATAAGCCGGTCAGAACAGTAATTACCGAAACGAAGATTTTCCTATTCACGCAGTGATTGTTTGTTAAAGTCGGTTACAGAATGTTTACCTTATTTGGCAAGGTCGGAATACAATTGTAAATAGTCTGTTAAATCAGATTCGGCATTATAGGTGAGCACCTTCTTGCCTTTCACCTTACCAAATTCTTCCACCAGCTTTTTGTCGACCTTATCGGCACCGAAAGTTACCGCATCCGCATAAGTGGCGCCGCCCTTCATCATGGCAAGATTGTTCAGGTCCTTGAAAGGCTCGAGGTCCTTCTCCTTGATATTGGGGCTGATATTGGCCACTTTCAGGAAATTGGCGCCCATCTTCTCTTTGAAGCTGTTATTGCCGATGGTATAGATCACTTTGCTATGCGCGAACACCGGCTCTTTCTTGTAGGCTGTTTTCTGGTACAGGGGAATGAGGCCCGTCATCCAGCCACTGCAATGGATGATATCGGGGGGCCATCCGAATTTCTTCACGGTCTCCAAAGCGCCTTTGCAGAAGAAGACAGTACGAAGCCCATTGTCATCAAACCATTTTTCATGTTCATCATGGAAAATGTATTTGCGCTTGAAAAGATCTTCGTTATCGAGAAAGTAAACCTGTAAACGTGCGTTGGGGAGAGAAGCTACTTTGATCTGGAGGGGATAGTCGTCATTGTCGACCGACACATTGATACCCGACAAACGAACTACTTCATGTAAACGGTGGCGGCGCTCATTAATAACACCAAAACGGGGCATGATACAACGAACTTCGAATCCACCTTCATTAGCCTTTATTGCCAACCGGTTGACCGTTTCAGAAAATTCGGTCATTTCCAGGTAAGGAGACATTTCGTTAGCAATAAATAAAATTCTTTTCTTTGTCAGCATTTCCAATATGGGTTGGTTAGATAACCTTAAAAAAACAGGGTGCAAAGTTAAGGATTATTTATTAAATATGGGGTCTAACGCGGATCCCACGCTTTTAAACCAGTCAAAATGATCATTTTCAAGCAGGCATCACAGTTGAAAGAATACCTCCGGCAAGTAAGGCAACAGTCGATCAAAACAGGCTTCGTGCCCACCATGGGAGCCTTGCACCAGGGCCATCTGGAACTGATCGCCACTGCGAAAAAAAATACCGGTTGCACCATCTGCAGCATCTTTGTGAACCCCACCCAGTTCAATGATCCACGCGATTTCGAAAAATATCCCGTAACGCTCGACCAGGATATCTACCGGCTCGAATCGGCCGGAACCGATATTCTTTTCCTGCCCTCCGTAGCAGAAATGTACCCCAACAGCACAGCTCAACTGGAACGCTATGATCTTGGCTTTCTCGAAACCGTACTGGAAGGGCAATACAGGCCCGGCCATTTTCAGGGCGTATGCCAGGTAATGCACAGGCTGCTCAGCATCGTATCGCCCGACGAATTGTTCATGGGAAGGAAGGATTATCAGCAATGCATGGTGGTAAAAAAACTGCTGGAGTTGATGCGATCCCCTACCCGCCTCATTCCCTGCCCTACTGTGCGGGAAGCGGACGGGCTGGCCATGAGCAGCCGGAATATGCGGTTGCCCGCGGCAGACAGGCCCATTGCCGCCACCATCTATCAAAGCCTGGAATGGCTTCGCCAACATTTCCGGACAGACGGACTGGAGACGGCCATCAACAACGCAAAAGCCATGCTGCAGGAAAAAGGCTTCAGGATCGATTATGTGGCCGTCGCAGACGCCGACACACTCGCCCCGGTCCATAGATGGGATGGCCAGCAATCTCTCGTGGCCCTGGTAGCCGCCTTTTTAGGTGAGATACGATTAATTGATAATATGACCATTACGGAATAGCAAATGATCGTTCGTTTTATTTCACCAAACTTTTTTAGCTTGCGGCCGTTTTTTATTAGTCGGGGTACCGACCCCCTCACCCATCAACAAACCATTAATAAGGTACCATGGACATAGAAGTGCTCAAATCGAAGATCCACAGGGCCGTTATCACGGAAGCCAACCTGAACTATGTAGGGAGTTTAACGCTGGATGAAGACCTGATGGACGCGGCCAATATGATCTCCAATGAAAAAGTGCAGATCGTGAATGTGAATAACGGCACCCGCATCGAAACCTATCTTATCAAGGGCAAAAGGGGTTCGGGCGTTTGCTGCCTCAACGGGCCGGCAGCCCGCCAGGGAGCTGTTGGCGATACGGTGATCGTGATCTCGTATTGCAGAATGGATTTCGAAAAGGCCAAAACTTTCAAACCCTGGATCGTGTTCCCGAATGAAGGCAATAAATTGTAATATTCCCGTTATATAATCTCATTATTTTTGCCGGATACCACCATGCCCATCCTTTATGAATAAAAAACTCATCAGCCTTCTTCAATATTTGTTCTTTCTCGGCCTGGCGGTTTTTTTGGTATGGTGGTCGCTGAGCAGCATCAAGCCCGATCAATGGCCCATGATCAAGGATTCGCTTCGCAGGGCCAACTACTGGTTATTGATCCCCGTTATCCTGGCATTACTGGCCAGCCATTTCAGTCGCGCCATCCGGTGGAAGATCCTCATGGAACCGCTGGGCTGCAAGCCGCGCCTGGGCAACACCTATCTGGCCGTGCTGATCGGTTATCTCGCCAACCTGGCCGTGCCCCGCCTGGGCGAAGTGCTGAAATGCACTATCCTGGCGCGTTATGAAAAAGTGCCGGCCGACAAGCTCGTAGGCACCATCGTGGCCGAACGCGCTTTCGACCTGATCTGCCTGCTGTTGCTGATGGTGCTGACCATCGTAACGCAGACCGGGCTGATCGGCGATTTTCTCTTCAGCAAGGCCAGCGATACTTTCGGCTCCAAGGCCAAACATTTATCGGCCACCAATGTTATCATATTCGTAGCAGTGTTGGTATTCCTGGCAGGGACCACCTGGTACGTCTTTAAAAAATATTCGCATTTATCTTTTATCTATAAAACAAAACGGGTAATACAGGGCATCTGGCAGGGGTTGACCAGCGTTCGGCTGGTGAAGAACAAAGGCTGGTTCCTGTTCCATACGCTCTTTATTTGGACCATGTACCTGGCCAGTGTGCAGATAGGCATGTTCGCCCTGCAGGAAACCTCCGGCTTCGGCATCAAAGCCTCCATGGCCGTTCTGTTCAGCGGTAGTATCGCCATGATCATTACGCCCAGCGGAATAGGCGCTTATCCCGAACTGGTATTGGCCACCATGGCCCTCTATGGCCTGGATGAGGCTTATGGCAAAGCTTTCGGCTGGTTGCTCTGGACCGTTCAGTTCTTCCAGATCCTGATCTTTGGCCTGCTCGCCCTGGTGTTGCTGCCTTACCTGAACAAACAAAAAGTGGACAATGAGAAAAGCGGACATCATTGAAAGTAAAATTCTAACTGTACCGGACATACGTAAAAAAATCGCACAGTGGAGGGTCACCAGTAAAACGATCGCCTTCACCAATGGCTGTTTCGATATTCTTCACCGCGGACATATCTTCTCTCTTTCCCAGGCAGCCAGGGAAGCCGATTTCCTGATAGTAGGACTGAATTCAGACGCCAGTTGCAGGGGCCTCAAAGGTGACAGCAGGCCGGTCAATGATGAACAGTCGCGCGCCCTCCTCCTCGCCTCCCTGCTGATGGTGGATGCCGTGGTGCTCTTCAATGAAAGTACGCCGCTGGAATTGATCAAAGCCATCATGCCTGATGTATTGGTGAAAGGAGGTGATTATACAGTGGAGCAGATCGTGGGCGCCAAAGAAGTGATGGAAAATGGCGGCCGCGTAGTGATCAACCCGATCGTTCAGGGATATTCAACCACCGGGATCATTCAAAAAATTACAAACCTTTAATTAATCCGGATCACATTCTATACATACGCTCTACTTCGAGAACGATCTGTTCCATTTCATATTCAGCGCCGCCGGCGTTGTAAGGTTGCTTGAGATTGCTATTGAAGAAAAAGGCTACGGTTTGCCAGAAACGGGCCGTAAAGCCGCCTTTGTATTCCTTGATGATCTCGTAACAATTGTTGCCGGTTTGCCGGTTGATGAGCTTCATCAACACTTTGCCCTGGTAAACCGAAAGCTCGGTAAGCGGATCGGCAAATTCTTTCTTCAATTCCTTCTCCCTCGATTTGATATATTTTTTTCTTTCTTCCTTCGAATCAATACCGGCCAACTTGCGGTTGATCTCGTTCATGATGATGCCTGCCCTCCGCGCGTACGGATAGGTAACGTAAATGGCATTGCGCAAACGTGTCCACTCCTGGCGTTTCTTCAGCAGGTGTTTGGGATAGGGAGCTTTCACCCAGAACCATTCCAGCGTGCCTGCAGGAATGAGTTCCATCCGGTACACAGTGGCCGGCACCATGATGGTATCGTAAGGCCCCAGTTCGGGCTGCGGTATTTTTTTGAGGAGAGAATCAGGGACCTGGGCACTGGCGGCAGACGCCGTGATCATCATAATGGCGAGCCCTGCCAGTAAGGAAATCGATATAGTACGCCCGGGGTTCATACATTCAAACAGTGGTCACTAAAATAGCATTTATTATTCACAAAAGCCAGATCAGCTTTCACCGGACGGAGACCAGGCGCCCCGGTACCTGAAATAAAATGTTAAAGTTTCTATAACAGGCGGGCCCTTCTTACCATGCTCATCACAAATCCTACGACCATCAGCACTGTTCCGAGCCAAACGAGGTTGATGAAAGGGAACTGCAATACTTTCAATGCCACGAAAGGAACGAGCTTGGATGATTCTTTTACACGTACCGTGAACTTTCCGGTTGATTCGGACGGGGCCAGCATCACGGCAAGTCCCTGGGCAAAAACAGTATCCGGCAGGAACATTGCCCTGCTGTCTTCCACATAGAAAACCGGCTTTGCCAGCAGGCGGCGCTGGTCGTTGGTAACAACGCTCAGGTTGGCCATGATGGCGGTATCCGTGGGTTTGAAAGAATACTTCCCTTCATGCGGGTTCACGGTAACGCTGTCGAGCAGCAGATACCCGGTTGAATAAAAGGCCGTATCCCCGATGGCCATGGCATGGTTCCTGAACTGTGCAGTGTCTTCACCACCGATCATCTTGTCTACATAACTGATATAACTGAAAATATCCTTATGAAGATAATGGCGTGAATCGGGATTGTTGGAGTAACCCTGCGCTCCTTTGGTATTCTTGATGATATCGGGATACAGGGAAAAATTATCCTTGCCGTCCTTCCGTTCGAGGTCGATGCGGAAATAATTGATCTTGTCTTTATGAACACTCGAATCGCTCACATAAGTAACCCAGTATTTGCCCATATCCGTTCTGATCCCCCGGTACAGGGTCATATTCTCCACTCCTTTTTGTTTGGCATCGGGACCGAAGTTCAGCGGGTTGATGAAATTCATCGACAATACCTCCATCTTGGAAGAGGATATGAGCATGCCCGTTAGCATGAGCCCGAAACCCAGGTGGGCAACCGAAGCGCCGGCCGCTCTCAGCTTGCCGTTCAGCCCCCGCCAGATATAACTGGTATTGGCCACCACGGCATAGACGCTGGCGAATATGGCCAGGTGAATGGCAGCGAGGAAGCCGATGCCGAACTTATCGAAATGGACCTTGCCAAACAGGCTGATGGCCAGGGAGACCGCCAGTGCGATGGCAGTGGGGACCCATACTTTCTTTACGAAATACTGCTTATCCGTGTTCCTGTATTTCAGGAATTGCGCAATGGCGGTAAGAAGGCCGATCACGATGGCCACGAAGATCTGCACGCGGTTATAGGAGAACTCCGGTTCTTCACCCACATTGAATTTGGTATGGAAGATCTTGTTGAACACCGGCAGCGAAGTGGCCACGATGATATAGCCGGCCGACAGGAACAGGACAAGGGAACCGATGAACATCCAGAATTCCCTCGACCAGGAACTTTCTTCTTTGGCGATGAAAGGGATCTGTTTGTATCGCCGGAGATATAATATCATGGAGGGTAACAGGAATACCAATAGGAAGATCCGTAGTTGCCAGTTCATGCCCGAACCGGTGAAAGCATGTACCGATGTATCCTGCAGGTCGCCGCTGCGGGTAAGATAAGTGGAATATAAAATGAGGAGGAAGCTGGCGATAAAGAAGAAGTAAGTAGGTCGAAGGGAGTGGCCGGTTGAATTATAGATCACCTGGGTATGGATGCCTGCCACCAGCACCAGCCAGGGCACCAGTGATGCATTCTCTACCGGGTCCCAGGCCCAGTAACCACCGAAGGTGAGGGATTCATAAGCCCATTTGGCGCCCATCATCACGCCCAGTCCAAGGATAGCTCCTGAGAACAATGACCAGGGCAGCGCGTCTTTGGTCCAGCCTCCGAAATCTTTCTTCCACAAGCCTGCGATGGCATAAGCAAAAGGAACGATGGTGGAGGCAAAGCCCAGGAAAAGAATGGGCGGATGGATCACCATCCAGTAATTCTGTAACAGTTGGTTCAGGCCCATACCATCACGCAATGATAACAGGTATTGGGGATCGCTGAATATCGGGGCATCGGGGAAACGATGGCGGGTGAGCATGAAAGGGGTACTGCCGATCTTGAGATCGAACAGATAAATGCCGAGCACCATGGTGGCCAGGCACAATTGCGCAAAGCTGATCACGGTCATTACCGGCGCCTCCCATTTTTTGGCAGTGCGGACCAGGATCAATCCCAATACCCCATGCCAGAGGGTCCAGAGAAGAAAACTTCCCTCCTGCCCTTCCCATATACTGCTCAATAAGTAGTGCGGTTCAAGTGAAATATCGGAGTGATTGTATGCGTAGAAATATTCGAAATAGTGTTTGAAGATGATCATGAAAATAAGGCCGAATACCATCACTACCGAAGCCACATCGGTGATGAAGGCGATGCGGGCGATGCGTTTCCAGCTATCCGCATCAGGTATCAGTTTGGCTGTTGCCGATTTATAATACGCGATCGTGGCTACCAGCGACGCTACCAGGGAGAGTATTACGAGGAAATGACCGAGTTGTCCGGGAAACAGGTGTTCGCCGATATAGTTCATGAGTGCTGTTTACTGTTGACTGATATTATTGTAGGCAGCCTTGGGATCGTCTTTATATTTCGATGGGCATTTGATGAGGATCCCGTCTTTACGGGTAATTTCAAATACGTCGCCTTTCATTTTACCTTTCAATACGATACGGTCGCTTTTTTCCATATCGAAGGGCTTTTCGAAATAATACATCACCTGTGCCTTATTGCCCAGTGTATCGACTACGTGGAACCGGGTGAGATTGGGATTTTTTACCGCATCATATTCGATGGGTTGCGCCACCGAACGGTCGAGCTGGGTGATCACGGTAACCGTTTTTCCTTCTTTCTGGCGGGCAGAGGCAAGGGTCTCATACGTGGACAGGTCTCCCATAAAACTGAGCAGTACCATGATACTGACTGCAATAAACACCAGTATGATAATATGTATCTTTTTCATAAAGCGTTGTAACTCCACCGCAAAGTTAGGTCAAAATGCTTCACGGCCGGGTTTGATTTTGCTCATAACAAGCCCCGTTCAATTTTGTTGTACATCCATTCACCTTTTTTTTGCGTCTTTCCAATACTGTGCTAACTTGCACCGTTTTTTTAATAGGGAGTTCCCTCAACAATGACAGACTTATCTCATTTTGATTGCAACGGGGCCAGCAATCCCAACAACAATATTTTCGGCTTACCCTTTTCGGAAGATGATGCCCGCCTGGTGATCCTGCCCATACCCTGGGAGGTGACCGTCAGCTACAATGCCGGCACTGCCCGCGCCGCGGACCATATTTTCAAAGCAAGCATGCAGGTCGACCTGTTCGATGCCGATGGCAAAGAAGCATGGAAGCAGGGCTTTTACATGCGGTCCCCCGATAAGAAGATCCTCCTGAAAAGTGATTATCTCCGCAAGGAAGCGGAACTGTATATCGATTATACGAGCAAGGGGGAACTGGTGGAGAAGAATATGTTCATGTGCAAATCCCTCAAGGAGATCAATGAAGGAAGCGCCTACCTGAACAACTGGGTCTACGAACAAACGAGATCGCTCCTGCAAAAAGGCAAGTTGGTGGCTTTGCTGGGCGGTGACCACAGCACTCCCCTGGGCTACTTCAAAGCCATTGCCGAAAAACATGAAGAGTTCGGCATCCTGCAGATCGATGCCCACTGCGACCTCCGCAAATCCTATGAGCATTTTACCTACAGTCATGCCAGCATCATGTACAATGCCCTGAAAGATATTCCCAATCTCTCCAGGCTGGTGCAGGTAGGCGTACGTGATTTCTGTGAAGAGGAATGGCAATATGTGCGCAACAGCAATAACCGTGTTATCACCTATTACGATAAAAGCATCAAGGAACGGCTCTTCGAAGGCGAGCACTGGAAACAGGTCGCCGATGAGATCGTTGCCCATCTTCCCAAACATGTTTATGTAAGCTTCGATATCGATGGGCTCGATCCTAAATTATGCCCCAATACCGGAACACCCGTTCCCGGAGGCTTCGAAACGGAGCAGATCTATTACTTGCTCAAACGCGTGGTCCAGAGCGGCCGCCAGATCATCGGCTTCGACCTGAATGAAGTGGGCGTGGGCGATAACGACTGGGATGCCAATGTGGGTGCGCGTGTTTTGTGGAAGTTGTGTAATTTGCTGGTAGCAAGCAATAACTAAGCTGCCCATCCAAATGGTCTATCAATACGTTGTCAGTCTCAAGAACCAGCATAATAGATACATCGACCTGCTCGGCATCCTGTTGAGCGTTGTTTCCGTGATCTTTTTTGCAAGGGAGCTACTGTATGAAGACCATGTGAGCCTTGCCTATCTGTTGGGCGCCATCTTCGTAACAGTGGTGCTGGTCTGGAATATCGTTCAATCTTCAAAAGGAAAGAAAGTATACTACAGCCGGGCCCTGCTCATTGCAGCGCTTGTATGGATGAAGATGCCGTTCTTCCAATGGCTTACTTTCGTGCTGATCATCCTGGCGCTCCTGGAATACCAGGCCAAATACTCGCTGGAGATCGGCTTCTCCGACCAGGAGATCGTGGTCAATTCGCTGTTCAAGAAACGTTACCAGTGGTCGCAGTTCACGAATATCATCCTCAAGGACGGTTTGCTTACCCTCGATTTCGTCAATAACCGCATTTTTCAGCGCGAAGTGGAGGATGAGGTGGAAGATGATGCGGAGGAGGAGGAGTTCAATGCGTATTGTCGGAAACAGTTGGGGTTGGTTGACAGGTTAACAAGTTGACCGGTTGATAAGTAAAACCCTGTATTTCGGTGATCCCCCTTGTCAACCTATCAACCTGTTAACTTTTCAACCTTATGGAATCCCCCCTACTTTGCATCTACCTAAAAACTGCTGCAGTATGAATGGCATATCACTACCCGTTGTACATCCTGCATTCGAGAAACTGAAGAACTCAGGCCGGTTATTGCACCTGGCTGCAGGTGGTCTGATCCTGGCACATGCGGTCTCCCATTTCAATCAACCACAATCCAGTCCTCTTTATATCGGCTGCCTGCTCCTGATCGCCGTCGACATTTTCATCCTGGTCTTTGCCGGCCGGAATATCCTGATCACCCTTCCCCGTATAAACCTTTTCTTCAGGCTGATAGAATTCCTGTTCTTCCTCGGCATCGGTATTACCATGCTTTTTTCGAAAAGCTGGTGGGTAGGATCGGTCCATATCCTGTTGAGTGCCGCCTATTGTTATTTATTCTATTGCGAAAAGAAAATGCTCACCGATGAATACCTGGCCATCCACCATACCGGTATCAGCATCCCTGCCCTGCCAGAGCATAAATTCTTCATCTGGTCCAATATAAATGGTATCGATGCCCATTATGACCATATAACCATCAGTACCTCCCATCAAAAATCCTATCATTTTTCCCTCCGCAAAAATCTTGCATTCGAAGAACTGGATCAAATTCACGAATTTTGCAGACATTATTTAGGAGTGGGCAGTTGACAGTGGGCAATTGGCAGTTGGCAGTCTTCATATTTATAAAGCCTGTTTGAACTGGATGCCCGGACTGCAAATTGCCAACTGCCAATTGCAAACTATCACCATGTCTGTACTGAAACAAAGTCCATACCTTCTCTACTCCGATGGAAAGGGAAATATTTTTGAAGATACTTCATTGTATGCCGTAGGCCGTGCCGGCTGGGACGCATTTCCCATCCCGGTGGAAGACTGGATAGAGCTGCCGGAGGGTGGCTCCATGTACGAGCTGCCCGGACGCCGCAGTATCGGTATCGACGTAAAAACTGGAGAGCTCCGGCTTTGTGAAAAAGGATGGGCCGCCGCCGCTTTCATCCCACCTGCCCATACCGGGCTGTACCTCGCCGCTTACGAAACCGGGCACGATGCACCTACCCTGCCCCTGTTCTGCTATACCGCCGCAGGATGGTATGATGATAAATTCTATGTGCCGGCCGTGCGTATAGAACAGGATATCCGGCAGGAATGCGCCGGTTTCGATACCACCACCATCCACCAGGGCGTGGATACCTTCCTGAAAGCCTATCCGCATAACAGGCTCGTGAAACACCTGGCAGAGAATTGTTGCCTTACCTACAATTGCCCGGCCGCCCGCAATTATTTTATGGGCCGGTGGGAATGCCCCGTACCCAGTTCACCTGCCTGCAATGCCAATTGTATCGGTTGCATCTCCTTTCAGCCACAGGAAGAAGAGATCGTATCCACACAGGACCGTCTTACTTTCAAACCTACTGCAGAGGAGATCGTCGAGTTCACCGTACCACACCTCGAATCGGCGCCCTTCCCCATCGTGAGCTTCGGGCAGGGCTGTGAGGGCGAGCCGTTGCTGATGTGGGAAACGATCCGCAAGGCCATCATCGAAATGCGACGCCATACAAAAAAGGGAAGCATCAATATCAATACCAACGGTTCAAAACCCGATGCGGTGAAAGCCTTGTGTGAAGCCGGCTTGAACTCTATCCGCGTAAGCACCAATTCGGCCCGTAAACATATTTATGAAGCCTACTACCGTCCCAATAATTACCAGTTCGAGGACATCGTGGAAAGTTTGAAAGTGGTACGCTCGTATGGTGGTTGGGCCAGTATCAACTATTTCGTGTTCCCAGGCATGACGGACTGCGTGGAAGAATATGAAGCGCTCCGGAAGCTGATCATCGAAACAGACCTTACCATGGTTCAGTGGCGCAATTTTAATATCGATCCCGACTGGTACCTCGGTAAGATCGGGGCTTATGAGACCGGCGAATTCCTTGGCATCAAACAATTGCAGGAATTGATCCGTGAAGAGTTCCCCCGCGTTAAATTCGGTTATTTCAATCCACCCATAGAAAGGATCAGTGGCAATTACGAAATGGATTTCGCCCACTGATGACTACCGACCTGGTCATACTCTGCATTATTGCCTTCCTCGCCGGATTTGTAGACGCCATCGTGGGAGGCGGCGGCCTTATTCAAACACCTGCCGCCCTGGTGCTCCTACCGCAGTATCCCGTAGCTACCGTGATCGGCACTTTGAAGATACCTGCCTTCAGCGGCACCAGCTTTGCCGCAGCCCAATATGCGCGTAGGGTGCAATTGAATTATCCCCTGCTCGGAAGTATGGCCGCTGTGGCCTTCTGCGCCGCTTTTGCCGGTTCGAAATTGCTCACCCTGGTGAGCAATGGTTTCATGAAACCCTTCCTGCTGGTGGTGCTGGTAGCCGTAGCGATCTATACCTATTCCAAAAAGAATTTCGGTGATCATACAGCCAAAGAACATACCACCCAACAGCAATGGACATACGCTATCCTGATCAGCCTGCTGATAGGGTTTTATGATGGTTTCATCGGGCCCGGTGCAGGAAGTTTCCTGGTATTGGCCTTTATTACCCTGTTGGGGTTCGACTTCCTCCATTCCAGCGCCAATGCAAAATTCGTGAACCTGGCCACCAACCTGGGCTCTATCTGCTTCTTTCTTATCAGTGGCAAGATCATCTTTGCGATCGCAGTGCCCATGGCGGTATGCAACGGGCTGGGCGGCATCTTCGGCGCAAGGCTGGCCTTGCTGAAAGGCAACAGGTTCATCCGTATCTTTTTCCTGGTAGTTGTCAGCGCCACGATCATACGATTCGCGTATGATATTTTTTTCAGATAAGCATCAGCATAATTTAACATATATCTCCCGGCATGTTGGACAATTAGCATAATGTTTGCAGCGTTTCCAATAAACATTGGTAATTTCGTTGATCGAATACCTTGCGTATGACAGATAATTTCGAATCGAAGAAGAATGTTCAGGCCGGTACCTACACCATCATCGTGTGCGCCGCCTTGCTGATCATCTTCCTGTTTGTACGATGGTCATTGCCGCTGCCACCGGTACCGCCAGCCGATGAAGGCATCGAAGTGAATCTCGGTAGCAGCGACCAGGGATTGGGCGATGATCAGCCATTCGAACCCGGTCAGCCCGCACCAGCCAATCAACCTGTGTATACTCCACCTGCAGCAGCACCTACTCCTCCTGATAATGTAAAAGAACCGGAAACGGACGACAAGGACGCTGATGCGCCTCCCATCAAAAAGCCTGAGGTCACCAAACCTAAAGCCACCAAACTACCCGAGAAAGAAGTTGTAAAGAATAAACCTGTCGCAAAACCGAAGCCGGTAGAAAACCCCGTGCCGCCATTGCCTAAACCAAAAGCACAGATGAAGGGCCTGAGTGGAACAGGCACCGGTGGCAATGATGCGGACAGCTATAAGAAAGGCGGTAATCAGGGCATTGCCGGTGGTCATGGCGACCAGGGCAGGCCAGGTGGTGATCCCAATTCAGGCAATTATACCGGTAATGGTGGCAGAGGCAATTCAGGCGTGACGATCTCCCGCGGCCTCCAGGGAAGAAGGTTTACCAGCCTTCCTTCTTTCACGGACGATTTCAACGAGAATGCAAAAGTGGCCGTCGATATCCGCGTGGATGAAAGCGGTAAAGTGGTATCTGCCGAATACCAGCCCCGCGGTTCCACCACTTCGGATGCCTCCATGAAAGCGATCGCCATCAGGAAAGCCATGCAGATCAAATTCAATAGCGGGGGCGATGAATCAGTAGGAACACTTATCTTCAATTTCAAGCTCAGGAACTAATCCATCTTTATATACAGTAAACTGTAATATTCAGCAATCTGTTCAATGACAGGTTGCTTTTTTATTTTCAATATGTAGATTTGTTCCCCAATTAGCACAATGACTTACCAGGAAACGATCAACTACCTGTTTACCCGGTTGCCCATGTTCAGTCGCGTGGGTACCGCTGCTTATAAGAAAGACCTGGCCAATACGCTCAGGCTCTGCGAATATCTCGGCAATCCACAACTGACGTTCAGGTCCATTCATATAGCAGGCACCAATGGCAAAGGCTCCACCAGCCATATACTGGCAGCCATCCTGCAAACAGCCGGTTATAAGACCGGACTGTATACCTCTCCCCATCTGCGTGATTTCAGGGAAAGGTTCCGGATCGACGGCCAGATGATCGACCCGGACTTCGTGATCGATTTTACCGAAAGGATCAGGCCCATGATCGATCTGATCGAGCCCTCCTTCTTCGAGATCACCGTGGCCATGGCCTTCGATTATTTTGCCCGGCAAAAGGTGGATATCGCCGTGGTGGAAACAGGACTGGGAGGCAGGCTCGACAGTACGAATATCATCACACCGGAGCTTTCGGTGATCACCAATATCGGGTGGGACCATACCAACCTCCTGGGCGATACCCTGGAGAAGATCGCTTATGAAAAAGCCGGCATCATCAAACAAGGAATACCGGTAGTGATCGGGGAAACACATCCGCTTACCAAACCCGTTTTTGAACAAAAGGCCGCTGAACTGAGTGCCCCTCTCCTTTTCGCCGACCACCTCCGTTATGTGGCCGACTGGCAATACAAACACCATGAACTGGCAGTACAGGTAGCCGTTTCGGCTACTGATGAACGTAATATCTACACGCTCGACCTGCCAGGCCATTACCAGACAAAGAACCTGGTCACGGTGCTGGAAGCCGTTCACCAGTTGCAGCAAAAAGGCTGGACGATCACCACCGCACAGGTAAAACAGGCATTGCAGCAGGTAAAGAAACTTACCGGGCTCGGTGGGCGCTGGGAAGTGATCCATCTGCACCCTACCGTAGTGCTGGATGTAGGGCACAATGAAGACGGTATCCGCCAGATCGTGGCACAGATCGAGCTCACCGATCATCACGACCTGCATATCGTGATGGGCATGGTGAAAGACAAGGATATCGACGGGGCATTGAAAGCATTGCCCAAAGAAGGCAACTATTATTTCACCCGTGCACAAATACCGAGGGCTTTGCCGGAAGACCAACTGGCCGCCCGTGCGGCCGCTATCGGGCTGGAAGGTCTTCATTATCCTGATGTGAACACTGCCCTGAAAGCCGCACTGGCAAAGGCCGGTAAGGAAGACCTGGTGGTGGTTTGCGGAAGCGTGTTCATAGTGGGGGAAGTACAGCCTATTTAAAAGAAAGCTCCTCCAGCTTCTGCAAAGCGTAGAAGATAGTGGTCACATGCATGCTCTGGACAATCTCCTGCCGGCGCAGCATTTGCTTCAGCTCATCGATCGTAAATAATTGTACGATGATATCCTCATTATCATCGAGCTGCTGTTTCTGTACCAGTTTCCCACCGGTGGCCAGGAACATCTGCATCCAGTTGCTGTTGGTGGAGGGATTGGGAGATGTTTTGCCGAGGTACTCATAATGGCTGAAAGTATAGCCCGTTTCTTCCAGCAGTTCGCGGGCAATGGCATCCTGGAAGCTGGCATCGGTATCGTCTACACAGCCGCCGGGTATTTCCCAGGACGTTGTTCCCAGGGCATGGCGATACTGCTTTTCGAGGATCACTTTTCCATCTTCCGTTAAAGCGACCGCAGATACCCAACCAGGGAAATCATATACATAATAAGGCGATACGATCCTGCCGTCGGGACGTTCACAGGTTTCACGGCGCACAGTGAACCATAGGTCCCTGAAAAGATATTCAGACGATAATGTTTTCCACTTCAGATCTCTCATACGTTCATCATTGAAGATCACCAATTCATTCTTTCCCTCAGTGAAATGATATGTGCCACATGGTGCTTGCCATGCCAGGCATAATTCCCCAGCAGGTACCAGAGCGTCATTTCTTTCTGGCTTTCGGGATGGAATACCGTTCTTTTCCATTGCTCATCGGTGAGATGCAGAATGGCCGCATGCCAGCGGGTGTGCAGGGTATACAATAACGTGATGGAAATATTGATAGGAATGGTTGAAACATCGGCCAGTTCAGCCCAGCGGGCCTCATCATAAGGTTTGATCACGGGCCGTTCTTCGGTGAGCCCCAGTTTGAATCTCGTGTAGGCATTGAGGTGACTATCGGCCACATGATGTACCACCTGCTTAACCGTCCACCCTCCATCCCGGTAGGGAGTGTTCAATTGCCGTTCATCGAGGTTTTCGATGGCTTCTTCCAGCAGGCCGGGCAGGAACTGGATATCCTGCAGCCAGGAACGTTTGGTGGTGGAGGAAAAAGGTTGCGGCTCATACTGGCCAATGGGATATCGCAGGTCCATAGAGGATTGAAAATTTGAATAATTAAAATTATTCTTCTCTCAGGGCATGGCCTGTGAGATGAATGAATACATCTTCGAGGTTGGCCTTTTTCACTTCCCGTGGTCTTTCGAAACCGGAAGCTACGAGGTCGTCGATCAGTTTATCGGTCGTGTCGAGGGCCACGATCCGGCCAGAATCGATGATGGCGATGCGATCGCACAGCACTTCGGCCTCATCCATATAGTGGGTGGTGATGATCACGGTGGTTCCTTTGGCACGGATATCTTTCACGAGGTCCCACAGATTGCGACGCGCCTGCGGGTCGAGGCCGGTAGTAGGTTCATCGAGAAAAATGATCCTGGGTTGGTTGATGAGCGTGGTGGCAATGGAGAAACGTTGTTTCTGTCCACCGCTCAGTTCCTTGAATTTGCTTTTGGCCTTATCTTCCAGGTTTACGCTCTTCAGCAGTTCGCGTGCGTTCACCGGGCGGTTGTAGAGGCCGGCAAAAAGATCGATAAGCTCGAGCAGGTTCAGGCCCGGATAAAACCCTGATGTCTGTAACTGTACACCGATCACTTTCTTGATCTCATCGGGATCTTTATCGAGATTGAAGCCATTCACCCATACTTCGCCGGCTGTTTTTTCACGAAGGGTTTCAATGATCTCCAGTGTGGTGGACTTACCGGCGCCATTGGGGCCCAGCAATCCGAATATCTCGCCTTCATACACGTCGAAGCTGATTCCCTTCACTGCCTCGAACTGCCCATATTTTTTCACCAGGTCTTTTACGGAAATGATTGTCTGTGTCTGTCTTTGAACCATGATTTGAGAGATTTGATGGATTTTGAGGAAAGGTCGTTGAAAGCCTAAAAATACTTATAAATTCCCTATTTAGCAGTGATGGGTTTACCACGAAGGCACGAAGGCACAAAGGATAGGTAAGTTAAGTTCAGGCAGCGCTTTCGAACATAACTTTGTGCCTTATTAGTATTCCAAAACATTAAGGTGTCGATCATTCAATTAAGGCACGAAGTTACCTTCGGTAATCTTGACTGAATCTAAAACTCCCTATCCTTTGTGCCTTCGTGCCTTCGTGGTAAACCAAAAGAAATTCGTGGTAATCAAAAGAAAATAGAACAGACCTCATTTCGCAAATATCTGCGTAAAATACAATCGCGCCTGCTGGTCGCGGGCCACCCCGATACCGGTGAATTTGTAATTCCCCTCTATATTCCTGCGGTGACCGGGACTGTTGAGCCAGCCATTCACCACTTCTTTGGCCGACTGGCTGCCATAGGCCACATTCTCCGCCACGGAAGTAGCACCCTGAACTTTAGAAGTGATGACCTTACTGCGGATGTTGAAACCTGCATGCCCGAAATCCACCCGGTGAGTGGCCATGGCCATCGTGTGTTTGCGGGCTTCCTGAGCTATGGTGAAATTGACTGTGAGCGGTGATAATCCTTTTGATTTACGGTAGCGGTTTACAAGATCGAGGATCTGATCTTCCAGTCCGGGTGCTACATTGGCAGTACCCGTGGGCCTCGATGCAGAAACAGTACCCGATTTGGAAGAAGAGGAAGAGGATGATACCGGTTTATTGGCACACGCGATAATCCCCGTAAACATAATTATGATCAATGCGGGCACCAGCCAATTACCGGCCATGAACTGATTGCTTCCCATAACTTTCTTTTTGCACCTATCAGTTTGCCAATTTCATACCAAAGTTGTCCGTGCAGTCTCCACCACACTCAACGGTATATCCTCCAAATCCTAAAAATCCCTTAAATCATGGTTCAGACAAGATGGCTCTCCAGCTCTTCCATCATTCCCTTACTACCGATGAATAAAGGCGTACGCTGGTGTAATTCTGTAGGTTCGATATCGAGGATCCTTTCTTTTCCATTGGTGGCTTTGCCCCCGGCCACTTCAGTGATGAAAGCGAACGGATTGCATTCATACAGGAGCCTGAGCTTGCCTTTAGGCTTTTCCGTGGTGCCGGGATACATGAAGATGCCGCCTTTGATCAGATTGCGGTGCACATCGGCCACCATACTGCCGATATACCGCTGCGTGTACGGGCCGCCCGTCTCTTTCGTTTTTTTCTGGCAGGCATCGATATATTGTTGCACGCCTTTGGAGTATTGAAAAAAGTTACCGTGGTTCACAGAGTATATCTTCCCGAACGGAGGGCATTTGATATCGGGATGGCTCAGGCAGAACTCACCGATCGATGGATCGAGAGTAAAACCATTCACGCCGCGACGGGTAGCGTATACGAACATGGTGGAAGACCCATATACGATATAACCTGCCGCTACCTGTTTTCTGCCGGTTTGCAGGAAATCTTCTTTGGTAGCGATGGCGCCCTGCGGACTAACGCGCCTGTATACACTGAAGATCGTGCCGATCGAAACGTTCACGTCGATATTACCACTACCATCGAGCGGATCATATAAACAGACATATTTGGAATTCTTGCTGACATTATCTTCGAAAGCAACATAATCGTCCAGTTCTTCACTGGCAATGCCCGCACAACTGATGCCATGCTGTAATACGCCGGTGAACTGGTTATTGGCAAATACATCGAGCTTTTTCACATCTTCTCCCTGTACATTCACGGCGCCGGCATCTCCGAGGATGTCTACCAGTCCGGCCTTGTTGACTTCCACATTCACTCTTTTAGCAGCCAGCCCAATATCCCGCAGCAGGCCGCTCAGCTCACCGGTTGCCTGAGGAAAATCGCGCAACTGCTGGATCGTAAACTCATCTAATGTTAATACCTGTCGGTTGACAATACTCATGGATGGCAAGTTTTAAGGTTATATACAGTGCAGCAAATGTAGGGGAAGGTTGACAACCTATCAACTTTTTACCGACATTTGCCTGCCTTATCGACCTATCAATATATCAACTTATCGACCTCCCATGAAGGTATTCAAATTTGGTGGCGCCAGTGTGCAGCAGGTAGAGCGGATCAAAAATGTAGCATCGATCCTTCGCTCCTGTCAGCAGGAAAAAATCCTGATCGTTGTCTCTGCCATGGGCAAAACCACCAATGCCCTTGAAAAAGTAACAGACGCCTTTTTCAACCATCAACGTGAAGAGGCGCTGCAGTTGTTCGAAGCCATCAAACAAAGCCATCTCACCACTGCTAAATACCTGCTGGTAACGCATTACAATGCCGCCCTGGAACAGCTCAGCAATTTTTTTACAGAAGTGGAATGGCTCCTGCACGATAAACCGGTAAGAGAATACGATTATTATTATGACCAGATCGTTTGTGTGGGTGAACTCCTCTCTACCGCCATCGTGAGCGCCTATCTGAATGAGGCCGGCGTGAATAATCACTGGATAGACGTTCGCGATATCATCCGCACCGACGATAATTTCCGGGATGCTGCGATCGACTGGGCCTTCACGCAACAAAGAGTGAATGATCATATCAAACCTCTTTTCGACCAGCATTCCATTATTCTCACACAGGGATTCATCGGCGCAACGGACGAAAATGAAAGCACTACCCTTGGCCGTGAAGGCAGCGATTATACGGCTGCCGTTTTTGCCAATATGCTGGATGCGGAAAGTCTGACCATCTGGAAGGATGTGAAAGGTGTGATGAATGCAGACCCCAAACAATTTCCCGACGCGCAACTGATCAGTGAGCTCAATTATGATGAAGTGATCGAGATGGCGTACTACGGTGCACAGGTGATCCACCCGAAAACCATTAAACCGCTTCAGAACAAAGGCATCCCCCTGTACGTAAAATGCTTTGAAGATAAAGACCTGCCCGGCACCGTGATCCACCGCAAACATATCAAAGGATTACCGCCTATCATCGTCATGAAACAGGACCAGGCGCTTATTCACCTGCATTCAAAAGATTTTTCTTTCGTGGGAGAAAAGCCGGTGGCCGACCTTTACCAGTTGCTCGCCGATATCAAGATCAAGCCCAACCTGATCCAGACAGGGGCCGTTACCATCCAGGTTTGTCTCGATAACAGGGCCGACAAGATAGAAAGACTGGCCCTCGAAGCTTCTGAGTTCTTCGAAGTGCAGGTGGAAAAAGGATTGACCCTGCTCACCATCAGGCATTACCGGGAAGAAGTATTGCAAAAGCTGATAGCAGGGCATACTATCGAGCTGCGGCAGCAATCGCCCGATACGGTTCAGGTGCTGATGCTGCCTGCCTGAGACACCCACCTACCGAATCATCACAATTATCATTCATGGAATCTCCCGCAAGCTATTACCAGGAAAGGATCACGGAGTTCACCAAAGAACTGCAGGGATTACAAAAAAGAAGCCTGCTGGTTTCAACAGGCAGACTGATCAGTTTCATCATAACGGTCATTGCCGCCTATTACTGGTTTCGTTATCATAGCGGCCCCGGATTGGTTGCCGGTACCATTTTTCTCGTTCTCTTTATTGTGCTCGTCCGCATTGCACTGACCCTGCGCGATCAGAAAGCACTGGCCTCCAAAATGCTTTTCATCAATACCAATGAGGCCGCCGTACTACAGCAGCAACCCAATGGATTCAGCGATGGGCAAGGCTTTGGGGCCGACAGTGTTTACACGGCCGACCTCGACATATTTGGCCCTGGCTCTATTTTCCACCTCCTCAACCGTACCACCACATCCCATGGCACTCATTCGCTGGCGAAAGCATTGCAACAACCTTTATTATCGAAACAGGAGATCGAAGCACAGCAACAGGCTGTAAAAGTGCTCAGCACACAAACAGCGTTGAGGCAACTGATCACTGCCAACGGATTATTGCAGGAAGAAAAAGAAGGCACCCTGCACGATATCCTTTCCTGGCTGAAAATGCCTGCGGTCCTGGTCCATCGCAGTTGGGTGCGGTACCTTCGCATCCTCCTCCCTGCTTACAATGTCATCGCCATCATCTTTTATCTCTATTCGGATAACTATGCGCCATTGCTGCCCGGTATCCTGCTAAGCTGGACCATCATCGGGATGTTCGCAAAGCGCATCCATCAGCAACATCAGTTGCTCGGCAGGAAGCAGGCGATCCTGACCCAGTATGCCAGTATCCTGCGGTTGTTCACACAGGCTGAAGCTGGTGAATCCCAGGTATTGCAACAACAACAGATCAAAGCACGGGAGGCACACAAGGCCATCAGTCGGCTATCGGCGCTGGCCGGCTACTTCGATCAGCGGCTCAACCTGCTGGTGAACATTTTCCTGAACAGTATCTTCATGTACGATATCCAGTGTTTATGGGGCTTGGAAGGATGGAAAGCGAGGAACAGCCGGCATTTCCAGGAGTGGATCGATTGTGTGGGAGGGATCGAACAATTGGTATCCCTTTCCACTTTTGCATTCAATAATCCCGGTAATCGATACCCTGTTGTTCAGGCAGGCCAACCTGTTATCAGAACTACCGGTCTTGCACACCCGCTGATCGAGCCGGCCGAACGTGTGCCCAATGATTTCACGATGGGCAAGGAGGAAAGACTGGTATTGGTGACTGGATCGAATATGTCGGGCAAGACCACTTTCCTGCGCACCGTCGGTGTGAACCTGGTGCTGGCGCAATGCGGCGCACCGGTCTGCGCTGAAAGTTTTCACTTCACGCCGATGCAGATCCTCTCCTCCATACGGGTGAGCGATTCCTTGCAGGAACATACATCTTATTTCATGGCAGAGCTGAAACGATTGCAACAGATCGTTCGTTTTCTGCAGCAAGAAGATCAGCCGCCGGCCCTGATCCTGATCGATGAGATCCTGAGAGGCACCAATTCGGAAGACAAGACCCACGGATCGGAACAGTTCATCAAAAAATTATTGCAATACCGCTGTCTTACCATGTTCGCCACACACGACCTGGCCCTGAGCAGGCTCGAAACCGAACTTCCCGGCCAGCTCAGCAACTATTGTTTTGAAAGCATCATCCGGCAGGGAGAGCTGATCTTCGATTACCGCCTGCAGCGGGGTGTGGCCAAGAATAAGAATGCATCCTTCCTCATGGAAAAAATGGAGATTATCTAATCCCTGGCCCTTTAAAATACCTGCCTCTTTTATTAAATTTGACGGATAAACCCTTACCGTTATCATCCTGACCGTTAAACAATACCAATACCTGGTCATTGCTGCTTTCCTGGTGGGTGTCTGTCTCACGGCCCCTGGACAAACCACCCGTTCACAGGATAGCATGAAAGCTATTTTGCAGCAACAGCCACCCGACTCCAACAGGGTGAAACTTCTTATTGAATTATCGACGATCTACCGGCAAAGCAGTCAGGATTCAAGCTGGTCCTTTGGAGAGGCAGCCAGGAAACTGGCGGAACAACTGCACTACGAAACAGGGCTCGCAGACGCATTCGTCAATTTGGGCATCCTTCATCGTATCCGCGGCTCCTATACACAGGCCATGGAAGAATTACTGAAAGCAAGTGCCATCTACGAAAAGCTCCATGCTACGGCTTCCCTGGCCGATTCATACCTGGAGCTGGCGCAATTATATAAGAATATGTCGGGGGCCAATAATACAGAAGAATACCTCGACAGGGCCATCAGTTACAGTAAGCAGGCTTATGGGTTGTACAACTCCATCCGTGATACGGCCGGATTGGCCAATAGTCTCAACCAGGCCGGGATCTGTTACCGCGACAAGGGAAAGACCTATGGGCGCCTTACCTATTACGATACAGCCTATATCCAGTACACAAAAGCCTTGGGGCTGATCAGTAATGGAAGCGTGGGACAGGAAAACCTGGGCCGGCTTTACAACAATATCAGCCAGGTCTACAGCGAATACCATCACGACTACAAAAAAGCATTGGAATACCTGTTCAGGGCAGTAGCATTCAATAATAGCCGGAACAGCCTCTCCGGCCTTTCCTTCAATTATGGCAATATCTCCAATGCCTACTCGAAACTGGGCGACCACCGGCAAGCCCTCCTGTACGCCAGGAAAATGCTGGAAGCCGGGCAGCAACTAAAACAGCCGGAACGCATCCAGAACGCTTATGGCGGATTGTACAGATCGTTCCTGGCAGCCGGCAAAACGGATTCGGCCCTGTACTATTATGTGCTCGCAGATAAACTGGACGACTCCCTCACCAATCTCGACAAGAACAGGCAGGTATTGGACCTCCAAACAAAATATGAAACCGGTAAAAAAGAATCGGAGATCGTTCGCCTGCAAACGGAAAGCCATGACAACAATAAAAGGATCGCTTACCTGCTGACCGGGATCATATTGCTCACCCTCCTCGCAGGAAGCCTTATCTGGCTATACCAACGGGTGAGAAAACAACGGCGGCAGATCGCCGGACAATCGGCCAGGCTCGAAGTGATGATGAAAGAGCTTCATCACCGGGTAAAAAATAACCTGCAGATCGTCAGCAGCCTGCTGAGCCTGCAAACCCATAAGCTCACTGATGCAGGCGCCATCAATGTATTGAAGGAAAGCCAGTTGAGGGTACAGGCCATGAGCTTTATTCACCAACGCCTTTACAAGACCGACCTGCTCACTGCCGTGAACATGAGGGAATACCTGACCGATCTGGCGGAATCGCTGGTATCCTCCTATGGATACCACCGCGATCAGTTCGATCTCCGGATCTCCGTGGAAAAGGAATTGCTGGATATCGATAAGGCCCTTCCCACCGGCCTTATCATCAATGAAATGGTCACCAATTCACTTAAATATGCCTATGGGGCCGTCAGCAGGCCTTCGCTCACGATCTCACTGAAAGAAGAGAATGGAAATATCGTCATCACTGTAAAAGACAATGGGCCGGGGATCGATGCCGAAGCCTGGAAACAGAAAGGTCATTCCTTCGGAAAGCAGTTGATCACTGCCCTGTGCAGGCAGCTAAGGGCACAGCAACAACTTGTAGTGGATGGTGGGACTGCATTTACCATTACCATCCCGGCACAGGCCGCATAATTCACATCGTAAAAAAATCACACGTGGGAGCTGAAAAAATAAAAGTCCTGATCGTAGAAGATGAATCGATCGTTGCGCTCGATCTGGCCGCCGGTCTGGAAAAAGATGGATATGAAGTAGCAGGCATTGCCGATAATGCGGCAGAAGCGCAACAACTGTTTGCAGAACAGGAGATCGATATCGTGCTGATGGATGTGCATATCATCGGCGATAAGGATGGGATCGATACGGCCACGGAATTACTGAAACTCCGGCCTGTACCGGTGATCTATCTCACGGCATTTACAGACTCTTCAACTATCGAGCGGGCCAAGAACACGCATCCGGCGGCATTCCTGGCCAAACCATACAGTTTAACGAATGTGCGCATCGCTATCGAGCTTGCCCTCAACAATTTTGCCGTGGCCAGGGACCAATCGGTGGGCAAAGTAGTGCCGATGGAAAAGAAGGCATCCGGCCAATCGCCCGACCTCCCGGATAGGGATACGATCCTGCAGATGAACGATCATATTTTCGTGAAGAACAATTATGCTTTTGTGAAGATCCGGCTGGCGGATATTCTGTATACAGAGGCCGACAATAACTATGTGCAGATAGTAACGCAGGATAAAAAGCTATTGCTCCGTATATCGATGAGTACCTTGCTGGAAAAAGTGAACTACCAGCCGCTGGTCCGCATTCATCGGTCCTATGCCGTCAATATCAATAGTATCCAGTCTTTCACAGACCAGGAAGTGATGGTCGATAAAACTCCCTTGCCGATCGGGAGAAGTTATAAGGAGGAATTTTTAAGGAATTTCCATTTTCGCTGAACATCTGCACGGCTGCCATTCCTTCCGGCAGCATATATTCAAATACGCAGTATACATTCGCATACAAAGTTCCGTCGTTCGCATACATCTGCCGCTATGCCCTGGGCCTGGGCATTACCTTAGCAGCAGTGCTTCCTTGAAATCGCTGTCAGGCACTGACACCAAAGGATCCTAAACGGGCGAGGCTTTTCGGTACCGGGGTAGTTCCGAATGGTATGCATGCTACCGGTCCCTGCCGGTGACCGGTTAGCTGCTGCCAGGACGAGCAAGTTCAGCCGGATCACATTTGGATAGATAAATGGAGCCTTCCGCCAAAACCCTGCTGAATGATCCGCATCAATGTCGAGAGCCTGATATCACTGGCATCGTTCTCGATCCTTGAAATATAATTTTTAGTTGTTCCGCATTTTTCAGCCAGTTGCTGCTGCGTCATATTGTTTTTTGCCCGGAGCTCCTGAAGCATCACGCCTAATTTGAATGCTTCAAACCCATGCTCATACTTTTCACGCTTTTTGGTTCCCCTTGCTCCGTATTCACGGTCAAGATGGGCCTCGAAGGTGACGATCTTGGTTTTCTGTGTGTTCATAATATTGTTTTTTTAATTGTAAAGCTCTCTCAATTTCACCTGGCGGCGTTTTCTCTGTTTTTTTCTGGAAGCCATTCAGGAGGATCACCACCCTCCCCTCTTCGAAAAAACAAAAGATGCGAAAAATATTCCTGCCTGAACCAACGCGTATCTCATAGAGATCAGTGCCGGTTATATGTTTCAGATATTGCTCCGGCACCATCGGCAAATATTCAACAAGCCCAACAGTCCAGTCTATGCGCTTTCTGACCCTGGCAGACAGTGAATAATAAAAATGCCAGTAATGTTCACCATACACTACAACTGTTCTGATTTTCTTTTCCATAACAAAGTTATCTATTTAGGTAACACATTCCAAATAATTCTCCTCTTTTCTCAGAATTATTTGCATTTCGATCGGGATTGTGTTTCTAACCTTGTTATTCTTTTATTCACCCGGAGATGGATGAAGCCTTGTCGGGGCTACAAAAATAAGAATCTAGCGCAAATGAACAATTGATTTTTTAATCATTACACGGCAGGACCATAAAAATAGGGAAAAAGTTGAAAATGGGATATGGCCATAAAAAAGCCCCGCAGAATTGCGGGGCTTATAAATTCACTTTTTATCATATTCTCTTTTACTTCACTTCTTCAAATTCGGCATCGGTTACATTTTCACCCCCGGCGTTCGATTGTCCGCCGCCGTTAGCGCCTGCCTGTCCCTGGTCGGCCCCGGGCTGGGCGCCGCCCTGCTGGGCTTTGTATATCTCTTCAGAAGCGGCTGTCCAGGCATTGTTCATCTCCGCTACAGAGGCATCGATCGCTGCAACGTCCTGTGATTTATGCGCTTCTTTCAGTTTATTGAGTGCCGATTCGATCGGGGCTTTTTTATCGGCCGGGATCTTATCGCCGAATTCCTTCAATTGTTTTTCTGTCTGGAAGATGAGGCTATCGGCCTGGTTGACCTTGTCCACTTTTTCGCGGGCCGCTTTATCAGCAGTTTCATTGGCCCTGGCCTCTGCCTTCATTTTTTCCACTTCATCTTTGCTCAGACCGCTACCGGCTTCGATACGGATCTTCTGTTCTTTACCGGTACCCTTGTCCTTGGCAGTGACGTGCAGGATACCATTGGCATCGATATCGAAGATCACTTCGATCTGCGGCACGCCGCGCGGGGCCGGGGGGATACCATCGAGGTTGAAAGTACCCAGGCTCTTGTTCTGGTTGGCCATAGGACGTTCTCCCTGCAATACATGTATCTGTACACCGGGCTGATTATCGCTGGCAGTAGAGAATGTCTCGGATTTCTTGGTAGGTATGGTGGTATTCGAATCGATCAGGCGGGTCATTACTCCACCCATTGTTTCGATACCGAGTGAAAGCGGCGTTACGTCGAGCAACAGTACATCTTTCACTTCGCCGGTCAGTACAGCGCCCTGGATGGCGGCTCCCACAGCTACTACTTCATCGGGGTTCACTCCTTTGTTGGGTTTTTTCCCGAAGAATTTCTCAACGATCTCCTGCACTTTCGGGATCCTGGTGCTACCACCTACGAGGATCACTTCATCGATCTGGGAGGTGGTCATGCCGGCATCTTTCAGTGCCTGCTCGCAGGGTTTGAGACAACGCTCGAATAATTTATCGCTCAACTGCTCGAATTTGGCGCGGCTGAGTTTTTTCACGAGGTGCTTGGGCACGCCGTCGATGGCCGTGATGTATGGCAGGTTGATCTCCGTTTCGCTGGAAGAGGACAGTTCCACTTTTGCTTTTTCAGCAGCTTCTTTCAACCGTTGCAGCGCCATGGGGTCCTTGCGAAGGTCCATGTTCTCATCTTTCCTGAATTCCTCTGCCAGCCAGTCCATGATCACTTTATCGAAATCATCCCCGCCGAGGTGGGTATCCCCATTGGTCGATTTCACTTCGAATACGCCATCACCCAGTTCGAGGATGGAGATATCGAAAGTACCACCGCCGAGGTCGAATACGGCGATCTTCTGATCGTGCTTGCCTTTGTCGAGGCCATAGGCCAAAGCGGCAGCGGTCGGTTCGTTCACGATACGGCGTACGTTCAGTCCGGCAATTTCACCGGCTTCCTTCGTAGCCTGGCGCTGTGCGTCGTTAAAGTAGGCAGGCACTGTGATCACTGCCTCATTGACTTCCTGCCCCAGGTAATCCTCTGCCGTTTTCTTCATTTTCTGCAGGATCATAGCAGAAATTTCCTGGGGTGTATATAAACGGCCATCTATGTCAATACGTACGGTATTATTGTCACCTTTGGTAACCTTATAGCTCCAATGGCTGATCTCTTCTGTCACTTCATCATAACGGCGGCCCATGAAGCGCTTCACGCTCATGATGGTATTGTGGGGATTGGTAATGGCCTGACGTTTGGCCGGGTCACCCACTTTACGCTCACCATTTTTCAAGAATGCCACGACCGACGGGGTAGTACGGCGTCCCTCATCATTGGCGATCACCACGGGTTCATTACCTTCCATCACTGCCACGCAGCTATTGGTAGTACCGAGGTCTATTCCTATTATCTTTCCCATAGTTTGTCTGAATTTAATGTTCGCTAATTGGTTATCAATCATTATGCCGCTACGTTACAACGTGAAAAAATGGCAGCCTTAACGATTTGTTTGTAGTTGGTCGTTGGTGGTTTGTCGTTTCGAGCGGTAATATCCCTATATAATAATGAGTTACCTTTAGTTGTAATAATCGAAGCGAGGACAACGACAAACGACCAACAACAAACCACAAACATTACATGGATTGGTTCTGGATCATCCTGGGTATACTCCTGATCTTGTTGGGCATTGCAGGCAGCCTGCTCCCTGTGTTACCAGGCCCCCCTATTGCTTTCATCGGCCTGCTGCTCCAGCAATTGAGAACTGAACATCCTTTCACCTCCGGTTTCATCTGGATCTGGGCAGGCATCGTTCTGCTTACCGTTCTGTTCGATTACCTCATTCCCATCTGGGGCACCAAAAGGTTCGGAGGCACCAAATATGGCGCCTGGGGCTGTACACTGGGTTTTATCCTTGCATTTTGGATGGGCCCCTGGGGTGTAATATTCGGGCCGTTCATAGGGGCGTTTGTGGGAGAACTGATCGGTGGACAGGATTCGGCCCGCTCATTCAAAGCTGCCGTCGGCTCTTTCATCGGTTTCCTGCTCGGCTCCTTCCTCAAGATCGTAGCCTGCTTCATGATGTTGTATTACCTTATCAAAAGCATATAGCATGTCTACCACTGCTCAAAAAATGAAGATCAGCAAGGAGGCCACACTCTTTACCATCAACGCACCGGCCGATTTTAAAAAGCAGATCGGTGCACTGCCAGCCGGCGTGAAGATCACCAGCACCGGCAAACAATACGATCAGTTGCACTGGTTCGTCATAAGCCAGGCACAGATGGAAAAAGAATTGCCGAAGGTCATGGGTATGATGAGACCCGGGGTGCTCTGCTGGACCTATTACCCAAAAGGCAGCTCCAAAATGCAGACCGACCTCACCCGCGATAAAGGATGGGATGCATTACTCGGACAAAAGGAATACCATTGGATCAGCCTGATCTCTTTCGATGATACCTGGTCTGCCTTCGCCTTTCGGCTGAAGACCGAAGCCGATGCGAAAAAAGAAGCAGCAGCAAAGCCACGGCCTATTTTCGATTTTATCGATCCCGTCAAAAAGATCATCCGCCTGCCCGATGACCTGGAAGCCCTCCTGCAAAAGAATAAAAAAGCAGCCGCCTTTTTCGATGCTCTCTCTTTCACCAACCGCAAGGAATACGTGGAATGGATCATTACGGCGAAACGCCCCGAAACCCGCGCCGAACGGGTACAGGGAACATTGGACAGACTGAACAAGGGATGGAAGAATCCGCGGAATTTGTGAAAGATTGTTGACAAGTTGAAAGGTTGATAAGTTTACAAGGTAGTCCCCGAAATGCGGAGCCCCTTGTCAACCTTTCATCTTGTCAGCTTGTCAACTTTTCTCTACATTTGAAATGCCGCTTGTTCTATGGAATTGACTACAGAAACATACCAGCGCATCGTAGCTGCCAAGGTCTTCATCGACGATCATTTCGATGGCCCCATCGATCTGAACAGTATTTCCGAACAGGCATTTTTTTCACGCTTCCATTTCCACCGACTATTCACCCGCATCTATCGCCGCACGCCTCATCGATACCTGACGCAACGAAGACTTCACAAAGCACAGGAACTGCTGGCACAGGATAAACCCGTTACGGAAGTCTGCAACGAGATCGGGTTTGAAAGCATCGGCTCCTTCAGCGTGCTGTTCAAAAAGGAGATCGGTTTCGCGCCGCAGCATTATCGCAATATGATGAAAATGCGGAAAGAGAAAGCCATGGAGCAACCGAAGACCTTCATCCCCCACTGCTTTATCGAGAACTTCATCGATAATAAATAATGCGCGGTAAATCTTTAGCAAGATTCGAGAAGCCATTATCTGGCCGCCTTCCTAGCTTTATATCCATCAAAAACAAATGATTTATGATCACTAAAATGTCGCACGCAACAATTTTTGTTACCGACCAGGATAAAGCCTATGATTTCTATGTGAACAAACTGGGGTTCAAAGTGAACACCGATGTTACCATGGACACGGAATGCGAGGATGGTTCCGTACAGGAAAAAGAAGGGGCCAATTTCAGGTGGCTAACGCTCAATGCGCCCGAGCAACCCGACCTGGAGATCATCCTCATGCCACTGAACGGCTTCGAGCCCGAAGCCAGGAAAGCGATCGATCTGTTGCTGAGCCGCGGATTGATGGGCGCCGGCGCCTTTACGACCCCCGACTGCAGGGCCACTTATGAAGAGCTCAAGGCAAAGGGGGTGCAATTCAAATCGGAGCCTAAAGAGCAATTTTATGGTATCGAATGCATCATCACAGACGGTTGTGGCAATTGGTTCAGCATGACCCAACCCAAGCCGCACTGACCGGTCTCCTGATCCGGATCACTGCTTGCCGGCCACTTCACCCTGGCTTTCAATCCTGAAAGTAAAATGCTTTTGCGTGAGATAACTGAAAGAGATCACGATCACCGTGGTGAGCACCTTGGCGACCGGCGCATAAATATGGAATTGTTCAACGAACAGCTTGATGAAAATATAATTGAGCGCCACACAAACGATCACCAGCAAAAAATACCGGAACAACTGGATACGCCCTTTGAGCGTCGAGCCGGGAAATACGATATGACGGTTCAGGAGGAAGCCGGTAGGGAATGTGATCGTGAAGGAAATGAGAAAGGCCGCAATGGGAGCACTGATAGCCCCCAGAGGCGTATGGACCACCTGCTCACGCAGCAGGTATTTGAAACTGACGATATAAAGAATGATATCCAGCAGGGTATTGCCGCCCCCACAGGCCGCATAACGGAAGGTCTGCATCGGCATAACCTTCCTGAAAGGCAGGTAACAAAAATCCAGTACACCGTTGATCCAGTCTTTCAACATCCTGTTTCCTTTAGCGTTGCAAATGTAGGGGAAGGTTGACAAGTTTACAAGTTGAAAGGTTGCCAGGGAGGCCCAGGAATGCCGGGGATCACCTTTTCAACCTGTAAACTTGTCAACCTATTAACTTTTGACGACATTTGCCCCCTTAAATGGTGAACATGGGAGTTGTTTCCGTCATTCAATCGGCAGTCAGCGAACAGATCGGACAGTTATTCAAGGTCGACCTCGCACCATCGGAGGTCCTGGTCAATGAGACCAAACCCGAATTCGAGGGGGATTATACCGTAGTGCTTTTCGCCCTGGTAAAGTCACTGAAAAAGAATCCCGAAGCCCTGGGAAAAGAGCTTGGAGAACAACTGATCACTTCCAACCCCACCCTTTTCAGTGGCTTCAACGTGATCAAAGGATTTCTCAACCTCTCTCTGGCCGATAGCTTCTGGCTCCGGTTCCTCCAGCAATCCTATAATGATCCTATCTTTGGCCGCCAACCTTCGAACGGCCAAAGAGTGATGGTGGAATATTCATCTCCCAATACCAATAAACCATTGCACCTCGGCCACCTCCGGAATAATTTCCTGGGCTGGAGCGTAGCCGAGATTTTCAAGGCCAATGGCTATGAAGTGATCAAGACCTGTATCGTGAACGACAGGGGTGTTCATATCTGTAAGTCGATGCTGGCCTGGGAAAAATTCGGACACGGCGCCACTCCCGAAAGCACCGGCATCAAAGGCGATCATCTCGTGGGCGATTACTATGTGAAATTCGAAAATGAACTGCGGGCCCAAACCATACCGGTACTCGAAAAGATCAGGGCAGGCGACCTCTCCGATATCGACCAGGATGACAAACAGAAACTCACCCTGTTTATCAGCAAGGTCCCCCCATTGCAGGACAATGCCGCCAAAAAACAGGAAGTAGAGGACGAGATCAAAGAAATTGCCCGCAACAATACACCGCTGATGCGGGAAGTACGGCAGATGCTCATCAAATGGGAACAGGGCGACCCCGCTACCATTGCCTTGTGGAAGCAGATGAACAGTTGGGTGTACCAGGGATTCGATGCAACCTACCGCCGCATCGGCAGTGATTTCGATAAGATCTATTATGAAAGCAATACCTACCTGCTGGGCAAAAACCTCGTAGAATCCGGTTTGAAAAAAGGCGTTTTCTTCCAAAAGGAAGACGGCAGCGTATGGATCGACCTCACCGCCGTTGGGCTCGATCAGAAGATCGTGCGCAGAAAAGATGGAACTGCCGTATATATCACGCAAGACATCGGACTGGCCGTTCAGAAATACGAAGAATACAAATGCGACCAGAGCATCTATGTGGTAGGCGATGAACAGAACTATCATTTCAAGGTACTGAAGCTGATCGCGCAGAAACTCGGATTGCCCGCAGCCGACGGCATCTACCATCTCAGCTATGGGATGGTGGAGCTGCCATCTGGTAAAATGAAAAGCCGTGAAGGCACCGTGGTGGACGCAGACGACCTGGTGGATGAGATGGTACGGATCGCACAGGAGAAAACAGTAGAACTGGGCAAGGTGCAGGATTTTACACCGGAGGAGCTAAAAGACCTTTATGATACGATCGGCCTCGGCGCATTGAAGTTTTTCCTCATGCGGGTAGACCCGAAGAAAAGAATGGTGTTCAATCCCGAAGAATCCATCGATTTCCATGGCTTCACCGGGCCTTTCATTCAATATACCCATGCAAGGATAAAATCCATCCTGCGCAAAGAGCCTGTCGACCATCAGCAGGTGACCGACACCGTTGGAAGTCTCTTCCCGCTTGAAAAAGCAGTGATCACACTGTCCGAGCAATATCCCTCGATACTGGCGCAGGCAGGCGCCGAACACAATCCTTCGGTGATCGCCAATTATATTTTCAGGATGGCGCAAACTTTCAATTCATTCTATACGGAGCATTCCGTCGTCAATGCAGAATCGCCGGAGAAAAAGCAATTGCGGTTGAAACTGGTGCAGCTCACTGCCAATATCATTGCTTCGGCCATGCATTTGCTGGGGATCCGGGTCCCGGAAAGGATGTGATCATTATTCCATATAAGCCCCTGTCACCGCATCGCCGGCCGTTTCCACGTAGATATGTTCCTGTAAGGTAGTGGCCACCGATAATCCAACATAGTCGGTGTTCACCGGGTAGAGCTTATGTGTACGCTCCACCAGGGCCAGCGTCTGTATTTTCCTGGGATGAAAATCGAGAAAGGGCTTCATGGCATAGAGCAGGGTCTTGCCGCTATTGGCCACATCATCGATGATGATGATGACTTTGTCGTCGAAACCGGCATTGCTGCTGAGCGTGATGGCCTGTGGATTTTTTTTATCGAGCGAGATGGAGATAAGTTCGGTAGGTATGTTGCTGATCTGCTTCAATAGCTGCTGCATGATCTGCGCGATCACATAGCCCGGTTCGCGGATACCGGCCAGGATAATGGATTTTTCATCCAGGTTATTTTCAATGATCTCATAGGCCATTCTCTGTAACTTCTTGTTCGCCGTTGCCTGGTCAAGGATATAGTTCTTCGCCATGCGGTACTTTTTTTCAAAGCTAAGAGGAAAAGAGTAAAATAAGAAAATGAGTATATTTGAGCCATGTCGTACATCCAACAGATCCTCTTCGTATTGGCAGCAGGTTTCGCCATCTGGCTCTTTGCCGGAAATATTCGAAAGATCCGGCGCAATATCCTGCTCGGCAAAGAGGAACCCTACACAGACAACCCTTCACAGCGATGGAAAAACGTATTCCTGCTGGCCTTCGGACAAAAGAAAATGTTCCGGAATCCTTTGGTGGCAGTGATGCACTTCGTGGTGTACGCGGGTTTCGTGATCATCAACATCGAAGTGCTGGAGATATTCCTCGATGGCGTGCTGGGCACCCATCGGCTTTTTGCGGGGTGGTCCGGCGCACTCTATATTTTTCTCATCAATGCCTTCGAATGGCTGGCCGTGGGCGTGATCTTATTTTGCGCCATCTTCCTCATCCGCCGGAATATCATCAAGCTGAAACGCTTTATCAGCCATGATCTCGACGGGTGGCCCCGGAGCGATGCCAATTATATCCTGATCACCGAGATCGTGCTCATGATATTATTCCTTACGCTGAATGCCTCCGATACCTTATTGCAGCAAAGAGGATATGGCCATTATGCAGAACATACCACAGGCAATTTTGTATTCTCACAATTCCTGCATCCGGTGCTCGATGGCATCGGCAATGGAGGGTTGGTAGGCGTGGAACGGACCTGCTGGTGGCTGCATATCCTGGGCATCTTCGCTTTCCTGAATTATCTCCCCTACTCCAAGCACCTGCATATCCTGCTGGCATTTCCGAATGCCTATTATGCCCGCTTATGGCCCGAAGGAAAGATCCGCAATATGCCGGCGATCCAGCATGAGGTGCTGTATGCCATGCAACCTGGGCTGGCGCCTGTCAACGCAGTGGCGCCCGATAAGTTCGGCGCAAAAGATGTGACGGACCTAAGCTGGCGCAACCTGCTCGATGCCTATAGCTGTACGGAATGCGGACGTTGCAGTAGTGCCTGCCCGGCTTCACAGACGGGCAAAAAATTATCGCCGCGTAAGATCATGATGGCCACCCGCGACCGTACAGAGGATATAGGCAGGAATATCGATGCCAATGGCGAATTCAAGGACGATGGCAAAACCCTTTTGCATGATTATATTTCAGTAGAAGAACTGCGAGCCTGCACCACCTGCAATGCCTGCGTGGAAGAATGCCCTGTGAGCATCAGCCCGCTCGAGATCATCCTCGAGCTACGCCGTTCCCTCATCATGGATGAAAGCAATGCGCCCCAGGAATGGAATGTGATGTTCAGTAACGTGGAGAACAATTTCGCTCCATGGAAATTCAGTCCGGATGAACGGGATAAATGGGCTGAAGAAATGCAATAAGACAATTGCAACCATTATAAATGTTCCGCTAGTATTACAGATAAATGTTAAAGGACATGCACGTACCAACAATGGCTGAAATGATGGCGAACGGACAAACACCGGAAGTACTTTTCTGGGTAGGATGTGCCGGGAGCTTCGATCAACGCGCTCAAAAGATCACCAAAGCATTCGCTACCATTCTGCATAAGGTCGGGATCAATTATGCCATCCTTGGGAAAGAAGAGATGTGTACCGGCGATCCTGCCCGTCGCGCCGGCAATGAGTTCATGTTCCAGATGATGGCTTATCAGAATATCCAGACATTAAATAATTATGGCATAAAGAAGATCGTTACGGCCTGCCCGCATTGTTTCAATATACTCAGGAACGAGTATCCTGAACTGGGAGGCCAATATGAAGTGGTCCATCATACTACGCTCCTTCAACAACTGATCGATGAAGGTAAGATCCGGCTCAGGGAAGGGGGCAGCTTCAAAGGCAAGCGCATCACTTATCATGATAGTTGCTATCTCGGTCGCGCCAACGATATCTACGATGCTCCCCGCAAAGTACTGGAGCTGCTCGATGCGGAATTGGTGGAGATGAAACGATGCCGCAGTAAAGGTCTCTGCTGTGGCGCCGGTGGCGCCCAGATGTTCAAGGAAGAAGAGAAAGGAAGCACCCGCATCAATTTCGAACGCGCCAATGAGGCGTTGGACACGGCCCCCAACGTCATTGCGGCCGCCTGCCCTTTCTGCAATACCATGCTCACAGATGGAGTGAAGAACAAAGAGAAAGAGGCCGAAGTGCAGGTGTTGGATGTGGCGGAGCTGATTGCCCAGTCGATGGAGTAGCCTATCTTTGCAACATGAATTGGAATTACCAGGAACAATTGCCGGCTGATTTTGCAGCCGATTCCAGGGTCTGGATCTACCAGGGCAGCCGCCTGTTCACTATGGGCGAAGCGCTCCAGGTCGAAAACCTCCTGAATGATTTTGTGGCCAACTGGAAATCTCACGGCACTCCCGTAAAAGGGTTCGGCGCCTTGGTGTTCGGGCGGTTCATTATACTGATGGCCGATGAAAATGCGACCGGCGTAAGCGGGTGCAGTACCGACAGTTCGGTCAGGCTGATCAAACAAATTGAGCAACTATATAATGTACACCTGTTCGACCGCCAATCACTGGCTTTCGTGATCAAAGGAAAAGTAGAGTTGCTCCCTCTTCCCCAACTGAAATATGCGGTGGAAAATAATTTCATCGATGCTTCTACCATCTACTTCAATAACCTGGTCCAAAACAAGGCAGAGCTGGAAAATAACTGGATGATACCGGTAAAGGACAGTTGGTTATCGAAGCGTTTGCAAATAGCCCTTTAATCTCAGAACTGCAACATGAATGCTGTTCCTTCCCCTTCCATCGATTGTACCTGGATATGCCCGCGGTGCAGCATCATGATCTGTTTACAGAGGCTCAGGCCGATACCGCTCCCGCTTTTCTTGGTGCTGAAGAATGGGATGAATATCTTATCGAGCAATTCTTCCGGCATACCGGTGCCGTTATCAGCCACTTTGATCACTGTTTTACGGTTCGATGCCAGGTAGCCCGAGAGAATGATCCGCGGCTCCGGCTGATCTTTCACTGCTTCCATCGCATTCACCACGAGATTGATGAGCACCTGCTCCACAAGGTTGGCATCTGCATCCACCATGAGATCGGGATCTTTGAGGATCACTTCCATCTCGATATTTTTCTGGTCGAGCGTAGGCTGCATCAATTGATGGAGGGTTTCGAAGATATCACGTACATAGATCCTTTTCAGGTTCGGGGCCGTGATCTTATTGAGGTTCCGGTAGGTCTCTGCAAATTTCAGCAACCCTTCGCTCCTTCTCTTGATGGTATCGATACCCAGCTCCAGGTCGTCGAGTGAGCCGGGTTGCTGATCGGGTTGGCTGGCGGATTGTTGCAGCCGGTTCTTGAGCGTGCTGGCCAGTGAGGAGATGGGCGCTATGGAGTTCATGATCTCATGGGTCATAACGCTCAACAATTTCTGCCAGGCTTTCGATTCTGTTTCATCGAGCGCCTCATTCACATTTTGGAAGGCGATGAGTTTATAGACCGATCCTTCGGTTTGAAAAGCAGTGGCCGAGAGGAGTATCTTGAAAGGGGCTTTTTCGAGATGAGCCGTCCCGATCTTGCTGTCGCCCGGTTTCAGCGAAAGGACCTGATGGTAAAGATCATTATCCCGCCTGACAAGTGAATGGATGGTCTTGAGATAAGGCAATTGCAGCATACGTTTCAGCGCCTCATTCATCCATACTACCTCCCCATCCTCTTCCTTGTACATGAGAATGCCTGTGTCTACCAGTTCCAGTATCTTTTGCAGGTACTGGTATTGGGTCTCTTTTTCCTTGCTGATGACCTTGAAAGTGGAATTGATCTCATTGAAACCTTTGCGGAGTGGCTGTAACTCGACGGGGGCACGCTTTACATCGAAATAACGGGAGAAATCGCGGTAATGCACGGATTCCACGAACTGGTCGAGCTCATCATGCGCCTTGCGCAGGAACCTGTAAAAATCTATCAGTTGATAAATGATCACCGGCAGCAGGATCACCAGGTAAACATACAGCGACTTCACTACCAGGAAAGAGGTCAGGAAGAGTGTCAGGAAAAGGAATAACACCCTAAGCAGGATCCGCCATTCTACATTCTTGAACATACCGGATAAAGATACGGGATCAGCGCGTCTCATATATCATATTTGCTCAGACGCCTGTACAACGCCGTACGGGTGAGGCCCAGTTCTCTGGCAGCCTTGGTGATATTGCCATTATGTTTTTCAATGACGCGCAGGATGGTATTCTTTTCTACGGCGCTCAGTTTCAGTTCATCCGGCTCTTCCTTCACCACCGGGGTCGATTCGATGGGCGAAAAGATCAGGTCATTGGCCTGCAAGACATTCCCGTCCGACATGATGACGGCCCGCTCGATGGTATATTGCAATTCGCGGATATTGCCCGGGTAATGATAGTGCAACAATTTCTCCATAGCCCTGGAATCGAATTCCATCACGGGTTTCAGGTATTTATTGCTGTACAACCGGCTGAAATGTTTGGCCAGCAGGATGATGTCGTTCCCCCGTTTCCGGAGTGGCGGCACCATGATCTCCACGGTATTGATACGGTAGATCAGGTCTTTCCTGAACCTGGCCTCATTGGCCAGTTCATTCAATGGCATATTGGTGGCGCATATCAGCCGGATATTGATGGGCACGGGATCATTGGTGCCGAGCCTGATCACCTGCCTGTTCTGCAATACGCTGAGCAGTTTGGCCTGCTGGTGAAGTGAAATATTCCCGATCTCGTCGAGGAAAAGCGTGCCGCCGTTGGCGGCTTCGAACCGCCCTACCCGGTCTTCCCGCGCATCCGTAAATGCTCCTTTTTTATGGCCGAACAATTCACTTTCGAACAGGGATTCCGTCAATGCTCCCACATCCACTTTCACGAAGGTCTTGTCCGTACGAAGGGATTGCTGATGGATGGCTTTGGCGATCAGGTCTTTCCCTGTCCCATTCTCCCCCAGGATCAGGATATTGGCGTCTGTTGGAGCGATCTTTTCTATCTTGAAAAATATATCCTGCATCACTTCCGATTCTCCCAGCATTTCAGTGCCTACCATACTATCCACTTTCAGGGAGGGCGAAGAAGCTGCTTTACCTTTGCGTTTCAGGGCCTCTTTGATGATCGTGATCAGTTTTTCATTATGCCAGGGCTTTACCACGAAATCCGAGGCCCCTTCCTTGAGCGACCGGACAGCCAGGTCGATATCGCCGTATGCAGTGATCATGATCACCGCAGCTTCCGATTTGAACTCTTTGATCTTATTGAGCCAGAATAACCCTTCATTGCCGGTATTGATCGAACTGGTAAAGTTCATATCGAGCAGGATCACATCGAAGGATTGTTTCGACAGGATGGAACGCAGATTTTCAGGATTTTTTTCGGTCATTACCTCTTTGGCCTCTGTTTTAAGCAGAAGCCGCACAGCCGTCAACACATCGAGATCATCATCTATTACAAGTACTGAAGAATTCTTTAATGACATGGTAAAAAAATAAATATTCAATGGTATGCAACAAATGCTACCACAATTTATACCATAAATATAAAGGCATGACAAACAATTTTTTATAAAGGATCAGGCATTCGCTGAGGTTGTATCGAAAACGGACACATTTTGTACCGGTAGCGTACAGCTTCTCACAGGTGCTCCGACTAAGTTTCTGGAAATCACGGACATTGTATTTCTGGCATGTTGTTGTAAAGAATTGGATCGTTGGTTTTATCTCTCGTGAATGTTACAAGGTCGCCCGGCCAACTGATCCGGGTGACCTCCTTTAAGACAACAAAAAATCAAATATATCGTGGATAGAGTCATAGCTAAAAAGAAATGGACAACTAAAAGATTGTTGACGATCGGAGGGATCATCGCCGTGGCAGCCCTGATCATTGCCAGTTATTATTTCACTGCCGGCAAGAGCAGGCTGAACGTAGATACTGAAAGGATCACCATCAGTGAGGTCAAAAAAGCCACGTTCCAGGAATTCATCCCGGTGAATGGTGTCGTGTTGCCCATTACAACCATCTACCTCGATGCGCAGGAAGGTGGCCGTGTGGAAGAAAAATTCGTGGAAGATGGGACCGTCATGAAAAAGGGCCAGCCCATCCTGCGGCTCTCCAATACCGACCTGGCCCTTAGCCTCGTGAACCAGGAGACCTCTGTTTACAACCTGCTTACCCAAATGCAGATCGCCAGGAATGCGGCACAACAGAATACGGTCACCAAACTGAACCAGCTTACCGATGTCGAAAACCAGTTGAAAGAAGCTGAACGGGTATACAATCTCAACAAAAAACTTTTCGAACAGAAAGTCATCGGCGGGCAGGAATTCAAACAATCGGAGAACAATTACAATTACCAGGTTCAAAAGAAAAAACTCACCGACCAGATCCTGAAGCAGGATTCCGTTTCCACCAAGCAAAGCCTGGACCAGGCACAGGAGTTATACCAGCGTTCGCAGAACACACTCGACCTCACCCGTAAAAAAGTGGGCGACCTGATCGTACGGGCGCCGGTAGACGGGCAACTGACCTCCCTCGATGCAGAGATCGGGCAGAACAAGAATAAAGGGGAAAGGCTCGGACAGCTCGATGTGCTGAGCGGTTTCAAAGTAAGGGCAGATATCGACGAACACTATATCTCCCGCATCTTCAACGGCCTCATGGGCGAGTTCACTTTCGCCAATAAGACCTACAAGCTGAAGATCACCAAAGTATTCACACAAGTAGCCAATGGAAGGTTCCAGGTAGATATGGAATTCGTGGGCGAAGTGCCACAGGGTATCCGTCGCGGGCAAACCCTGATGATCCGCCTCGCATTGAGCGACGAAACACAGGCCATTCTCGTTGCCAGGGGAGGGTTCTACCAGAACACAGGCGGCAACTGGATCTTTAAACTCAACGAGAGCGGGACCATTGCCTATAAAGTGGATATCCAGTTGGGACGCCAGAACCCCGATTATTTTGAAGTGTTGCAGGGATTGCAACCCGGTGATAAGGTAGTAACATCCAGCTACGAGAATTATGGGACCATGCAGGAGCTGGTATTGAAGAAAGAATAAAAAAACTGTTTTATGAAGATCAGGATCGTTTATACACTAATGCTTGTGGTGCTCTGCACACTGTTCGTGCGGCCCAATTCAGCCAGAAGCGGAACGCATTACGGGAATGCCTCTGCGAAGGATGTGCCGGTAAAAGAAGCGGCAGGAGCAACAGCCGAAGAGCAGGGAGAATTCCTTCCTCTTACCCGCGTGATACCAGGCTATAATTTATTTTTCAATTAAGAACATTCACTCAAACAACTCAAATATGATCAAGATCACAGACCTCGAGAAAATTTACCGTACCGAAGAAGTGGAAACAGTGGCATTGAACAAGCTCACGCTGGAAGTGAAGGAAGGAGAGTTCGTGGCCGTGATGGGCCCGTCCGGTTGCGGCAAATCCACTTTACTGAATATCCTGGGCCTCCTGGATGATCCCGATGCCGGCAGCTTTGTCTTCAATGGCACCGAGGTAGCCCATTTCAATGAGCGCAAACGCGCTGAGCTGCGTAAACGCAATATCGGCTTCGTTTTCCAGAGCTTCAACCTCATCGATGAGCTGACGGTCTTCGAGAATGTTGAGTTGCCCCTGATCTACACCGGTGTTAAATCGGGCGAGCGAAAAAAACGGGTGGAAGAGGTGCTCGACAAAATGCAGATCATGCACCGCCGCAATCACTACCCGCAGCAATTATCGGGCGGTCAGCAACAGCGTGTTGCCGTGGCCAGGGCGGTGGTGAACAATCCCAAGCTGATCCTCGCGGATGAGCCTACCGGTAACCTCGATTCTTCCAACGGTAATGAAGTGATGCAATTGCTCACCGACCTGAACGAGCAGGGCACCACCATCGTGATGGTTACCCACTCCGAACATGATTCGCGCTATAGCCACCGGATCATCCGTATGCTCGACGGACAGGCAGTACTCGAAAATATAATGGTCTAATATCCAAGAACAGATGATAAAGAATTATTTCAAGACTGCCTGGCGTAACCTGTGGAAGAACCGGTTCTATACGTCTATCAATATCCTGGGACTGGCTATAGGGCTCGCAGTGGGCCTCGTGATCCTGCTCTGGGTGAAAGATGAATTGAGCTACGACAAATTCCACTCCGGTCAGCAGCATATTTACCGCGTGGTGGCCAATATAGGTACGGGCAGCAGCCGCCAGTCCTGGGGCGAAGTGCCTGCTCCCATGGGCCATTTCGGTCGAACCCAGATCCCTGAAGTAAAGAATGCCGTACGGATCGTTAACAATGACGAGTATTCCATGTACAAGGCCGGCGATAAGCAATTCAACAGTGTCCGGTCTGCCTTCATCGATTCCACCTTCTTTACACTGTTCGATTTTAAAGTGATCACCGGCAATCCCCTCAAACCCTTTCCGGATATCAATTCGATCCTGGTCACCACCTCTGCCGCCAAAAAGTATTTCGGAAATGAGGATCCCATCGGCAAAGTGATCGTGGCAGATGATAAAGACAACTATACTGTTCGTGGCGTGATCGCCGATTTTCCCGAGAACTCTTCGCTCAAATTCGATATTTTATTTTCCATCGACCTGGTGGCCAGGGGCTATAGCCAAAATAATTTCTGGAAATCGATGAATGGGGACTGGGGCAATTATTATGCGCTTACATTCCTGCAGGTCGGTCCCGGCGCCAGTTTAAGCAGTGTCGAAAAAAAGCTCACCCGGATACTCCGTGATCATAATGAATCCGCCACCGATAATACTTTCACCCTTCAACCCATAGCTAACCTGCACCTGTATGCGCCGGATGGAAGCAGCAGCGCCATGCAGATGGTAAAATTATTCATCGGTGTGGCTATTTTATTGCTGGTGATCGCCTGTATCAATTATGTGAACCTGAGCACGGCACGCTCCCTGCTGCGCGCAAAGGAAGTAAGTGTGCGAAAGATCATTGGTGCTGCGAGAGGCCAGTTGTTCCTGCAGTTCATCGTCGAGACCATCATACTGTTCCTGATCGCTACGATCATCGCCATTGGCATCATCCAGCTCATCATGCCCCTGTACAACAGTATCGCCGGCAAACACAATGTATTCACCCTGCGCGATGCAGGCGTCTGGACAACGATCTTATATACCATCGTTGGTACGCTGATCGCTTCTTCCATCTACCCTGCTTTGCTGCTGTCATCGTTCAAGCCTATCCTTGCCCTGAAAGGAAAGATCTCTGCAAGTGTCGGCAGCGGATCATTCAGGAAGGTATTGGTAGTAACGCAATTCGTATTTTCCGTGGTCCTCATCATCGGCACCCTGGTCATCGGGAAGCAGCTCCGTTATCTACAGGAAAAAGATCTGGGTTATGATAAAACACATCTGTTCGCTTTCAATATGCGTGGGATCCGCGACCACTATGAAGCGGCTAAAACCGAGCTGCAGAAACAACCTGGCATCACGGCAGTGACAGCGGCACAGAGTAATATCGTGAATATCAGAAGCACCACCGGGGATACCGACTGGGATGGTAAAGAAGCCAACCGGAGCTTTCTCATACATCCCCTGGCGATCGAAAAGGATTTCTTTTCCGTCATGAAACTGCATTTGTCGGAAGGCAGCGGCTTCACCGGGTCTCCGGCCGATTCCGTGCATTTTATACTCAATGAAACTGCTGTGCGAGAAGCAGGTATCACCGACCCCATCGGGAAATCATTCACGCTCTGGAATATCAAAGGCATCATCATAGGAGTGGCGAAAGATTTCCATTTTACATCACTCAAAACGAAGATCGAACCGGCCATTTTTTATTATAAGCCTTCCAACCAGTTCACGATGTATGTGAAGACGACCGGCAGGGATGCTCAAAAGGCCATTGCATCGGCAGAAAAGATATGGAAGGAATACAATGGGAAATTTCCCTTTGAATATACTTTCCTCGATGAAACATACGACAGGATGTACAAGGCCGAAGATCGCACCAGCAAATTGTTCAATGTGTTTGCAGGGATTGCCATCTTCATATCCTGCCTGGGATTGTTCGGGCTGGCCACTTACACGGCCCAGATCAAGACGAGGGAGATCGGTATCCGGAAAGTGTTGGGCGCCACAGTGGCCAGTGTGACCACCTTACTGGCAAAAGATTTTCTGAAGCTGGTGCTGGTCGCCATTATCATCGCTTCTCCCCTCGCCTGGTGGCTCATGAATTACTGGCTCCATGATTTTGCCTATCGCACACAGATCTCTGCCTGGATCTTCATTGTTTCAGGCATCAGTTGCCTGCTGATAGCCCTGGCCACTGTGAGCGCACAGGCCATACGTGCCGCATTGGCGAACCCTATCGATTCCCTAAAAACGGAATAAAGCATGTACAGGAATTATTTCATAACCGCCTTCAGGTCGCTTTGGAAAAACAAAGTGTTTTCGGCGATCAATATACTGGGACTGTCTATCGGTATCAGTGCATCGCTTGTTATTTACCTGCTGGTGCGGTATGATTTCAGTTTCGATAAATTTCACCGCGATGGAGAAAGGATCTATCGTGTAGTGTCGAACTTTACTTTTTCCGGTGAGTATTATAGTAACAGCGGTATAACAGTCCCGCTCACCAAAGCAGTTTCACAGGAAATAAGAGGGCTCGATGCCACTGCCCCTTATTATGCACTGAATGATGAAATAAATGTGAGCGTGCCAGGGATGGGATCGGAGAAACCCGCTGTATTCAGGAACCAGGACCATATCGCATTTGCAGATGCCCGATATTTCAACCTGTTCCAATTCCAATGGATGGCCGGTTCACCCGCAACTTCCCTTCAACAACCTTACCAGGCGGTGCTGACCACCTCCATGGCTGAACAATATTTTCCGAAATTGTCGCTGCAACAGGTGATCGGGAAACGGATCTATTTCAACGATACCATTCAGGCCACCATAACCGGCATCGTACAGGACCTCAGCGGGAATACAGACTTCAAGCTCAACACATTCATTTCATTATCGACCCTGGAATCTGCGAGGCTGAGGCCAGATGGTTACGATGACTGGCAGAGCACTAATTCCGATTCACAATTCTTCCTCAAATTGTCGGCGAACAGTAACAGTAATGAACCAGAAGTGGCTAAGCAGATCAATGCATTATTCGAGCGGCTCCGTACCAAAGACCCCGACGATAAGAACTCGAAAACATGGTTCACACTTCAACCATTATCGGATATTCATTTCAATGCCACCTTCGGTGCATTCGGCCAGCGACAGGCCCACAAGCCTACCCTGTACAGCCTCCTGGCCATTGCAGGTTTTCTCCTGTTGCTCGGTTGTATCAACTTCATCAACCTTACTACAGCACAGGCTTCACAACGGGCCCGCGAGATCGGTATCCGCAAAACAATGGGTGGCTCGAGGCTACAATTGATCAGCCAGTTCCTTAGTGAAGCCTTCCTGCTCACTTTCACGGCTGCCCTTCTCTCTGTATTGCTGACGCCATTACTGCTTCAATCGTTCAGGGATTTCATACCGCCGGGCCTGCATTTTTCCGTAAGACAACAGCCGGACGTAATAATATTCCTGTTGCTGCTAACGCTGGCGGTGAGCCTCCTGTCGGGCTTCTACCCTGCATTGATCCTCTCAGGATACAAGCCTGTACTGGTCTTGAAGAACCAGGCATTTGCCAGTACCCATCTCACACGCAGGGTATGGCTCCGCAAGACCTTGACGGTATCGCAATTCGTGGTGGCGCAGGTTTTTATCATCGCCACCATCCTCGTAGGCAAACAGATCAGCTACACCCTGAATAAAGATATCGGCATGCGCAAAGAGGGTATCCTCGTGGTAAGGGTCTCTTCCAGGAAAGGCGTGCCGGAGCGATTGAAAAACTTCACGGAAAAGTTGAAGGCTACGCCGGAGATAGCCATGGTCAGTTTATCCAATTCGCCGCCCTCCAGCAGTTCGAGCTGGAGCAGTACACTGAAATACAATGATGGAAAGAAGGAACTCGAACACAATGTACAGATCAAAGTAGGCGACACCAATTACATCAAATTATATCAACTGAAATTACTGTCGGGCAGGAATATCCTCCGCAACGATTCAGTGGCCGGTGAGGTGATGATCAATGAGACCTATGCCCACATGCTCGGTTTCCGCCAGCCCCGGGAAGCGGTGGGAAAATATTTGGAGTGGGATAAAAGAAATGTCCTGATCTGTGGAGTGCTTTCAGATTTCCACCTGATGTCTTTACGCGAGACCATCAAACCGTTGGCGATCGTCAATCTAAGCGACCGGCTTCATGCTGTCAATATCCTGTTGCGACCGCAGGATGAGAAAGGCACTGTATGGAAAACCGCCATCAAAAAGATCGGGGAGGAATGGAAAGCGGTGTATCCTGAAGATGATTTCGAATACAGGTTCTTCGATGAACAACTGGCCGGGTATTATAAGGCGGAACAACAGATCTCCAAACTGCTGGTCTGGTCTACGGGGCTGGCGGTATTCATCAGTTGCCTGGGTTTATTGGGACTGGTGATGTATACGACCGCACGCCGCACCAAAGAGATCGGCGTTCGCAAGGTATTGGGAGCTTCCGTTACGCAGATCGTACAACTGTTGTCGAAGGATTTTATAGTGCTGGTTGTCCTGGCCCTGCTGATCGCCATACCCATTGCATGGATCGGGGTGCATCGATGGTTGCAGAATTTTGCCTATCGTACCACTATCAGTTGGTGGGTATTCCTGCTCACAGGAGTGATAATGCTGATCATTGCGTTATTGACATTGGGCATTCAGACCATGAAAGCCGCCATGGCCAACCCTATGAGGTCATTGAGAACAGAATAGACCGGATAGAAACAATTAGTACCAACGAATACATGAGAATATGTTCAGAAATTATTTCAAAATTGCCTTACGCAATATCTCCCGGCATAAGGGCTATTCCGCCATCAACATTGCAGGGCTTGCCATTGGCATTGCAGCCTGTTTGCTCTTGTTCCTCGTAGTGCGTTATGAGATCACCTACGACAAATACAACAGCAAGTTCAGTCGCATTTACCGGGTGGTAACGCAGGATAAATACTCGGATGGCCTTTCATACAATCCCGGTGTTCCCTGTCCACTCCTCGATGTCCTTCGCGTCGATATGCCGCAGCTTACATTCGCAGGCCTCGATGCCCACTATGGCAGTCAGATCACTGTGCTGGGCCGTGATGCCACCGCCACCAATTCCAACAAAAAATTCATCGAATCATCCGGCCTCTTTTTCGTTGAGCCGCAGTTCTTCGATATCCTCGATTATACGTGGCTCTCAGGAACACCTGCCGTACTGAAAGAGCCGAATATGTCCGTTCTCACGAAGAGCATGGCTGAAAAATATTTCGGCAACTGGCAGGATGCGGTGGGGCAATTCATCAGGCTCGATAATAACCATACCATGAAAGTGGCCGGTGTGCTGACCGATCCTCCCGGCAATACCGATTGGCCAGTACGGGTGCTCAGCTCTTATGAAACACTGCGCCATACCCCCGATTATGGCTACAATACAGAATGGGGCAGCACTTCAAGCGATATGGAGATCCTGGCGCTCCTGCCACCCAATGTATCCCCCGGCCCCATCGATGCACAATTGAAGGCCTTCGCCAAAAAACGTTATAACGATAGCCGGGGAACAGAACGCCAGCATTACCTCCAGCCATCGAGCGATTTTCACTTCGATAGCCGGTTCGGTAATTTCGGTGACCATGTGATCAACAAAGCAACGCTCTGGACACTTTCCCTGATCGGGTTGCTCATCATTGTAATGGCTTCCATCAATTTCGTGAACCTTTCCACTGCGCAAGCCATCGGAAGGTCGAAAGAAGTGGGTGTGCGGAAAGTGCTGGGCGGCAGCAGACCTCAATTGTTCTGGCAGATGATGGGAGAGACCACCGTGATCGTGATCATTGCCATGCTACTGGCGCTGGCCATTGCGAAGCTGGTACTCCCCTATCTCAAAAATTTCGTTTCGATCCAGGATACACTGCCTCTGTTTTCCGTGGAAAGTGTGCTCTTCCTGTTTGTCATAGCTTTGTTCACCATCCTGTTGTCGGGCCTGTACCCATCCATGGTGCTGTCGGGCTTCAGTCCGGCATTGGCGCTGAAGAACAAGATCACCTCTGCAACCATTGGTGGCATTTCCATCCGCCGCGGCCTGGTGATCATGCAATTCGCCATCTCCCAGATCATGATCATCGGCACCATTGTGGCTATTTCACAGATGAGCTTTGTACGCAATGCCGACCTTGGATTCAACAAGGATGCGGTACTGGCGCTGAACGGCCGTTCAGACAGCGCCTTGCGGGCCAGGCAGGCGCCATTCAAAGAAGCATTGCTGGCGGTTCCTGGCGTTCAATCTGTGAGCTTCAACAGCGATGTGCCCAGTTCCGATAATAATGCAGGTACCAATTTCTCCTTCGACAATAAGCCGGATGAAGCCTTTACCCTTTTCCACAAATTCGGTGATGCCGATTATATCAAGACCTTCGGCCTGCAACTCGTTGCCGGGCGTTCCTTCATAAAGAGCGATACCGTGAATGAGGCCGTGATCAATGAAACACTGGTCAGAAAACTGGGTCTGAAAAAACCAGAGGACGCTATCGGCAAAAATATCCGCACCGGCAGGAGCGCCTGGGTACCCATCGTTGGAGTGGTAAAGGATTTCAAGACCAATTCCCTGCGTGAGGAAGTGCGCCCGATCCGTATCGCCTCCATGATCTCCCGTTACCGTGTAACCGCTATTAAACTTCATACTTCCAATATGGTGCAAACGCAGGCGGCTATCAAGGCAGCCTGGGAGAAATTCTACCCCGAATATGCCTATGAATCCTTCTTCGTGGATGAGAGCATTGCACGTTTCTACAGACAGGAAGAACAACTGTCGAGCTTATATAAGATCTTTGCCGGGCTCGCCATCTTCATCTCCTGTCTGGGGTTGTATGGGTTGGTATCTTTCATGGCCGTACAAAAAACGAAAGAAGTAGGGGTACGCAAGGTACTGGGAGCCTCCATCGGCAATATCGTTTATCTCTTCTCGAAAGAATTCACCATCCTGATCGGGATCGCTTTCATCATTGCAACACCGGTAGCCTATTTCATCATGAAGGGCTGGTTACAGGATTTCGTGTACCGCATCGATATCGGCATCGGCGTCTTCTTCATTGCGATCATGGTATCCCTGGTGATCGCCTGGCTTACCGTGGGATATAAGGCAGTGAGGGCCGCATTGGTAAACCCTGTGAAGTCGTTGAGGTCAGAATAGCAAACGAACAGATAAAGATTGAATTATGTTTAGAAACTATTTGAAAACAGCATTCCGGAACCTGTGGCGCCATCGTGCCTTCTCGTTCATCAATATCATGGGACTGACCGTTGGTATGACGGCCTGCTTCCTGATCTTTCTGTATGTGCGTTTCGAAACAAGCTATGAATCGTTCCATCCCAAGGCCGATCGTATTTACCGGATGGTGGCCGATGTGAAAACACCTACGGAAACCCTGCATCCCAATGGCGCTTCCTGGGCCACAGCGCCTAATGTAAAAGATGAATTCCCGGAAGTAGAGGCTTTTGTACGGATCGCGTACGACAATATGCTGGTGAGAAAGGGCGATATCAAATTCATGGAACCACGAACGCTGGTGGCAGATTCCGCATTCTTCCAGGTCTTCGGTTACTCACTGATCAAAGGCAATCCGGCAACAGCGCTGAAGGAACCGCTCAGTGTAGTGCTCTCTCAATCCACTGCCAAAAAATATTTCGGTGATACCGACCCTGTCGGGCAAACGCTGCTGCTTACCGGAGATGCCTATGTTGCAACGGTGACGGGCGTCATGAAAGATATGCCTGAAAATTCGCAGATCAAAGGCGATATCATTCTATCGATGACGACCAGGTCTGTAAAACTCGATCCGGGCCTCGACAAACGTTGGGGCAGCTATGGATCAGTGTCATACCTGTTATTGAAACCCGGTACCGATGCGATGGCCCTGCAGAAAAAATTACCCGCCTTCCTGGAAAAGCGCAACGGAGAAGAAATGCGAAAATCCCAGATGTATGTTACGTTGCTATTCGAACCGCTTCGGGATATCTATCTTTATTCAGCCAGGGGCGACAACAGAAGAGGCAATATCCATAACGTGTATATTTTTTCGGTGATCGCCGTGTTCATCCTGCTGATCGCCTGTATCAACTTCGTGAACCTCACTACGGCCCGCTCAACGGAAAGGGCCAAAGAAGTGGGGATCCGCAAAGTAGTGGGCGCCGGAAAAATTCAGCTCACCCGGCAGTTCATCGGTGAATCCGTGATCATCAGCCTGATCGCTTTCCTGTTCACGCTTCTCTTCACAGCTTTGTTATTGCCTGGCTTCAACCGGCTTGCGGGCAAGATCATCAGCCCGGGCATTTTCAGCAATATCAATAATATCCTGGTCCTGTTAATGGCATCCATTATGATCGGCATCCTGGCAGGCTGCTACCCTGCCCTGATCTTGTCGGCATTCAAGCCTATCGTCGTATTGAAAGGTCGCTTTGCCACCGGCACCAGGGGCATACTCCTGAGAAAAGGATTGGTGGTAACGCAATTCACCATCTCGATCGCACTGATCATCGCCACGCTGGTAGTGTACAACCAGATGAGCTATATGCGCAACTTCGATCTTGGTTTCAAAAAAGACCAGATGCTGGTGATCGATTCACAGGGCGACTCCAGTCAGACAGCCTTCAAAGAAGCACTTAAAGCGATCCCCGGTGTGAGCGGCGTTACGATGGGTTCCAGTGTGCCGGGTATTGGCTGGTTTACCGCCTACTCGGAGATCGAAAATAAAAATGGTGATTTGCAGATCGCCAACCTCAACCTGTTCTTCGTGGATTTCGATTATATACCGCAGTATAAAATAAAGGTGGTGGCAGGAAGGCCCTTCTCCCGTGATTTCGGAACAGATACCACACAGGCCATGATCATGAATGAAGCAGCTATTAAAATGTTTGGCTACAGTTCGCCGCAACAGGCCCTTGGCCGCCGCTTCAAACAATGGGGCCGTGAAGGCAGGATCATCGGCGTGATCAAAGATTTTCATTATACCTCTCTACAGCAGGAAGTAAAGCCGCTCACCATGCGGATCGAGCCCAATAGCTTCGACCATGTTTCAGTGAATGTGACAGGCGCAAATCTCCCGGCCACCATTGCCGCCATCGAGAAGACCTGGAAGACCATGATCCCTAACCGGCCATTCAGCTATTCCTTCCTCGATGAAGCGTTCGATGAGCAATACCGCGGTGAAGAGCGGTTCGGGAAACTGTTCCTGAATTTCGCAGTACTGGCCATTTTCATTTCGTGCATGGGGCTACTGGGACTGGCCTCTTACAGCACCATGCAACGTACCAAGGAGATCGGCATCCGTAAGGTAATGGGTGCAAGTGTGGGCAATATCATCCATCTCCTGTCGAAGGATTTCCTGAAACTGGTGGCCATATCCTTCGTGGTGGCGGCGCCGGTAGCCTGGTTCATGATGGACAGATGGCTGCGGGATTTTGCCTACAGAACAAATATCGGCTGGTGGGTATTCATGGCAGCCGGCCTGCTGGCATTGGTGATAGCAGTGACCACCGTGAGCTTCCAGGCTGTAAAAGCGGCCATCGCCAATCCTACCAGATCATTGAGGACGGAATAAACACTTTAAACCAAATTCGAGTCATCATGCTAAAGAACTATTTGAAGATCGCCTGGCGTCAGCTTTCGAAAAATAAATTGTTCAGCCTGATCAATATCAGCGGTCTCGCCATCGGGCTTACCGTATCCCTTCTTCTATTTCTATATATCCGGAAAGAATTGTCGTTCGACAGGGACTTCCGGCAATCGGACAATATCTACCGCATCGTGTTCAATGCCGATCTCGACGGCAAGGTAGAGAAATGGGCAGGCTGTCCGAATAATGCAGGGCATACCTTCAAATCATCCATTGCCGACATCAGGGCACAGTCGCGGTGGATCAGGCATGAATTCGGTCGGTCGGCCAATGTATTATATAAGGACAAAAAGTTCTTCGAGAAGAATCTCTACTGGGCCGATTCTTCCCTCACTACCATATTCGATCTCCCCTTTATTGCGGGCAACCCTGCAACGGCGCTCACCCGCCCCAATTGCGTGATCATCAGCAAAAGCATAGCAGAAAAATATTTCGGCAAAGAAGAGCCCCTGGGCAAAGTGTTGAAGATCGACAATAATTACTCCTGCGAAGTGACCGGGGTTTATAAAGACTTTCCCCATACATCCACGCTCGATGCGGACCTCATCGGTTCTATTTACTCCGTAGGATGGATGGTAAGGGATCAACCCTGGAGCAATGCCAGCTTCGAGACCTGGCTCCTGTTGAATCCTGCCACCGATCCGGCCAAAGTAGAAAAACAGATAAAGGCAACAGTAGACCGCGAAGTGGCCAAAGCCGACCAGTGGTTCAGCTTTAGCCTGCAGCCGCTCCGGAAAGTGCATTTGTATTCCGAAGATATCAAATCCTACACCTCCCGCCCCGGCGATCTGCGCCAGGTAAAGATCGTAAGCATACTGGCGCTGGTGATCATCCTCATTGCCTGTATCAATTATATGAACCTGGCCACCGCAAGATCGCAGAAAAGGTTCAGGGAGGTAGGCATCAACAAGACCATTGGGGCCACTTCAGGTATGCTGGTAAGGAAATTCTATGCTGAAACAGGGCTGTTCGTATTGTTATCGGTCCTTGCAGGCATCGCCCTCCTGATCCTGGCCATTCCATTGTTCAATTCCCTGACGGGAGAACAGCTATCCGCCGGGGACCTGTTGCATCCCGGAATACTGCTGGCCATTCTCATTTCCAGTATACTCATCACCGTTATAGCCGGATCATACCCGGCGCTCTACCTTTCATCATTCAACCCCAAAAACCTTTTTCACCAGACCTTTACCAGGAAGAGCATGGCTGGAAGATTCCGGCAGGGACTGGTGGTGCTGCAATTTTCCGCTTCCATTATCCTTATCATTGCCACTGTTCTCTTCTATCGTCAGCTACAATTCATCCAAAGCAAAAAATTGGGATTCCAGCCCGAGCAGGTAGTGGCCGTAACGACCTCTGCCGTGGAAACAAAAGATCAGATCGATGGGCTTCTCACTGAAACAAGGTCGCTGGCCGCGGTAAAGTACGTTTGCAGAACGCAGACCTATCCTGGCCGGTCAGGAAGCGGCAGGGGCATCAACAAAGAAGGTGCGGGGAATGAAAAGATCAGTCTAACCACCTGCCGTGCCACAGCCGGGATCGAAAAAGTGCTTGGCCTGAAATTACTGGCAGGCGCAGGATTGCCGGAGGTAAAAGCAGATACCGATAGCACGGTTCAGGTGCTACTCACCAAAAAAGCGGTCGACTTTCTCGGCTTTACACCGGAAGAAGTGATCGGCAGGAAAGTAGCTGTTCAGTTGGGAAATAACAGTTACGTTGTTGGGGTAGTCGACGACTTCAACAACGAAAGCCTGCACAAGCCTATCGGCGCTTACGCCTTCCACAATGCCAAAACAGAAAGCAGGAGTTTCATGCTGGTGAAGCTGAACGCGGAACAACTTCCGCAAGCCATGCGGCAGCTCGAAGCAGTGTATCGCAGGCATGTGCCCAATGGAGCATTCGAATATACTTTCCTCGATCAGTACATGCAATCACTGTACAGCAGTGAGCAGCGCACGGCCTCTATTGTGCTGGTATTTTCAGGACTGGCCATCTTCATTGCCTGTTTGGGATTATTCGGACTGGCAGCCTTTGTGGCAGAACAAAGGACCAAGGAGATCGGTGTACGGAAAGTGCTGGGAGCGTCCGTGGTGAATATCGTAGGACTGTTATCGGGTAATTTCCTCAGACTGGTATTACTCTCGATCCTCATCGCCGTACCCATTGCCTGGTGGATGATGAACAGATGGTTGCAGGATTTTGCTTACAGGACCACCATCAGTTGGTGGGTCTTTGTACTGGCAGGTTTCATAGCTATCATGATCGCGCTGATCACCGTGAGCTCGCAGGCGGTGAGAGCAGCTTTGACGAACCCGGTGAAATCATTGCGGACAGAGTAAAACCGCGTTGTATCGAAACCGGACACTCATTGAAAACATTTCAATAAAAGCAACATTTCCAAATGTATCCCGGACTTTAACAATAAACTTATCAGAACATGAAAAAGATTCTCCTTCTTTCGATGATCGCTGTTCAGGGTCTTGTTTTGCAGGCTCAGAATACGAATGATAAAGAACCGCTAATTACCAGGTCATTTGCGGGTAAGTCTTTCCAGCAGCTCGTTTCCGAAACTTCCGGTGGCAATATCACTGTAACGGGAGGAAGCGGGGAAGCGCGCGTGGAGCTTTTCGTATGGCCTTCCAACCGTGAATGGAAGAGCTATTCGAATGAACAGCTCCAGCAAAAATTGAACGAAGAATATGATGTGGTGATAGAAATAAAGGGCAATACCCTCACGGCATCTGCAAAACCGAAAGAGAAATTCAGGAACTGGAACAACTCGTTATCCATTTCCTTCAGGATCTATGTACCGCAGCAAACAGCCACCACGCTACGTACCAGCGGTGGCAATATCGTGCTCACCAATTTATCCGGAACGCAGGATTTCGTTACCAGTGGCGGCAACCTGCGCCTCGATCAGCTCAGCGGCAAGATCAAGGGAAGGACTTCCGGCGGTAATATCTCGCTCATCAATTGCAAGAACGACCTGGACCTCACTACCAGCGGCGGTAATATCGATGCAGAAAAAACAAGTGGGCATCTACGCATGGCAACATCCGGGGGCAATATCACCATGACCGACCTGGATGGTACTGTGGACGCCACTACCAGTGGTGGGAATGTTCGCGCCAATAGCGTGAAAGGATCACTGGAAGCGCATACATCCGGAGGACACGTCGGTCTCGATAATATTTCAGGAAGCGTCGATGCTTCTACCAGTGGCGGCAATATCAGCGTTTCGCTGAAAGAGACCGGTGAGTTCGTCAAACTCAGCAATTCAGGGGGCCATATCGATCTCGAATTGCCGGGCAATAAAGGGCTCGACCTGAAGCTGACCGGTGGAAAGATCAAAACAAGTAAACTGTCTAATTTCGACGGCACTTTCGAAGAAGACCGGATCATCGGCAAACTGAATGGCGGCGGCACACCTGTAACGGTACGTGCCGGAGGCGGGAGGTTGAACCTCACCATCAAATAACTCGAAACCTGAACAACTAACGCATGCTGAAAAATTATCTGAAAGTAGCGATCAGGAGCCTTTGGAAAAACAAAGGCTTCTCTGCTATCAATATTGTTGGACTGGCGATCGGTCTCGCTACCTGCCTCCTCATCCTCCTGTACGTGACAGATGAATTGAGCTATGACCGGTTCAACAAGAACGCGGAACGTATTTACAGGGTCGATGGGGATATCCGTTTTGCAGGTACGGATTATAACCTGGCTGTGGCCCCTGATCCACTGGGGCCTACCCTGCTCAGGGATTATCCGCAGGTGGAGGCGGCCGTACGGTTACGGGATTATGGCGGCTTGCGGGTACAGAAAGGGAACCAGAACCTCATAGAAAATCGCGTGATCTATGCAGACGCATCGATATTCAGCGTCTTCACCTTACCAATGTTGTTTGGCGATCCTGCAACAGCCCTCAAAGAGCCGCATACGATCGTTATTTCAGCCAGCACTGCAAAAAAATATTTCAACACGACCAATGTAGTAGGCAAGTCGATGGTCATCAATGATACCAGTCATTATACGATCACCGGTGTCATCAGGGATATGCCAGCCCAATCCCATTTCCGGTTCGATCTCTTCATTTCCCTGGCCGAATCGGCAGAAGCCAAATGGAATACCTGGATGAGCAATAATTTCAACACGTACGTATTGCTCCGCGAAGGAACAGATCCGGCTGTGCTTCAGAAAAACATGGAAGAACTGGTACCCAGGTATGTAGCCGATGAGGCGAAAGCATTTCTTCACATAGGAATAAATGAATTCAATAAAGCAGGCAATCATATCCGTTATTTACTCACGCCATTGACCAGCATTCACCTTCACTCTTCCAAAGTGAGCGAGCTGGCCCCCAACGGCAGCGTAGAATATGTGTATATTTTTTCTGCTGTGGCGGTCTTCATCCTACTGATCGCCTGCGTGAATTTCATGAACCTGTCTACTGCCCGGTCATCGAACAGGGCGCGTGAAGTAGGTGTGCGGAAAGTGCTGGGCTCCATGCGCGGTAACCTGATCGCCCAATTCCTGTCGGAGAGCATCCTGGTCAGTTTTCTAGCTTTGGTCCTCGCTTGTGTGATCGCCTGGTCAGTACTACCCTATTTCAATCAGCTCTCCGGAAAAGAGCTCACACGCAGCCAGCTCCTGGGTGGGTGGATGCTGCCTGCATCCCTGCTCATCGTTTTGCTGGTTGGCCTGCTGGCCGGCAGTTACCCGGCTTTCTATCTCTCGGCCTTTCAACCGATCCAGGTGCTGAAAGGCAGGCTGGTGGCTGGGTTCAAAACAGGCTGGCTTCGCAACTCACTTGTGGTCTTCCAGTTCGCCATCTCGATTTTTCTCATCATCGGTACTGTCGTCATTTATAATCAACTGAACTATATCCAGCAGAAGAACCTGGGGTTCAACCGCGACCAGGTGCTGGTGATCCATAATAGCTATGCGCTCAAACAACAGGCAAAAGCGTTTAGAGAGGAAATAACGCGGATGCCGGCCGTGGAAAGCGCTACCATGACAGGTTACCTTCCAACCAACCTTTACCGGAACGACAATACTTACTTTCTCGAACCCACCATGGACCAGCATGCTGCCATTTCCCTGCAGACCTGGTTCATAGACGATAACTACATCCCTACCCTTGGCATGCAGATGGCAGCCGGCAGAAATTTTTCGAAAGATATGCCTACCGATTCACAGGGAGTGATCCTCAATGAAGCTGCGGTGAAAATGCTGGGCCTCCGGGACCCGTTGAACTATAAACTGTATTCATACAACGACCCGGTTACCAAAAAGGTCCAAAATCATACCATCGTGGGAGTTGTGAAGGACTTCAATTTCAATTCCCTTCGGCAGGAAGTAACACCCCTGGGACTTTTCCTGGGCCGTGAACAGGGTAGCATGGCTTTCCGGGTAAGATCAACAGAGCTAACGTCGTTGGTTAACCGTGTTGAACACACCTGGAAGACCATGGCGCCCGGCCAGCCATTTATCTACAGTTTCATGGATGAGGATTTCGATGCCATCTACAAAGCTGAGCAGCGTACAGGCAGGATATCGATCACATTCTCTGCCCTGGCCATCCTGATAGCCTGCCTGGGATTATTCGGACTGGCCGCTTATGCAGCAGAGCAACGCACCAAAGAGATCGGCATCCGTAAAGTATTGGGCGCTTCGGTGAGAAATATCATCAACATGCTGTCGAAGGATTTCCTGAAACTGGTGCTGATAGCGGCCCTGATCACCTTCCCGTTTGCCTGGTGGGCCATGAATGCCTGGCTGCAAAGTTTTGCCTACCGCATCCGGATCGGCTGGTGGGTATTTGCACTTACAGGTTTGCTGGCATTGATGATCGCCGTACTTACCGTCAGCTTTCAGGCCATCAGGGCTGCGCTGGCCAACCCGGCGAGATCGTTACGAAGCGAATAAAAATATTAAACCGTTTGTCGTTTGTAGTTCTTCAGGTGCGACAACCAACCAACCACCAACGACAAACAAAATTGAGAACTCATGTTTAAGAACTATTTAAAAATCGCCTGGAGAAACCTTTTGAAAAGCAAAGCTTATTCTGCCATCAATATCCTGGGTTTATCGGTAGGGATGACAGTCGTGGTACTGATCGGGCTGTGGATCCATGATGAGCTTACCTATAATAAATGTCACGACAAATACGATTTGCTTGGCCAGGTGCTGATCACGCAAACATTCAATGGCGAAATAGGTACCGGCTCCGCCATTGCCATTCCGCTGGCCGATGAACTGCGCACCAAGTACGGTGGCGATTTCGACCAGGTTTCCCTGTCTTCCTGGAACATGGAACGTATCGTAGCCTACGGCGATAAAAAGTTCACGAAGGAAGGGATGTGGGTGCAGCCTAATTTCCCGGATATGCTGGGCCTCAAAATGCTGGCCGGTAGCCGTTCAGCGCTGAAAGATCCATCAGTGATGATACTCTCCGCTTCTCTTGCCAAATCCCTTTTCGGCAAGGAAGATCCCATGAATAAAACGATCAAAATAAATAATAAGACGGTATTTACGGTAGGTGGGGTGTATGAAGACATGCCACACAATACCACCCTGCAGGATGCCACCTTTTTCGGCCCCTGGGACAACTATTTCAACAGCGAGCCATGGATCAAAAATGCGGTCCAGAACTGGGGCAACCATAGCTGGCAGTTGTTCGTGCAGATGAATAAGCATGCCGATGTGAGCAAGGTTAACGCAAAGATCAAGGATGTACCGATGCAGCACCTGAAAGCATCGGAGGGATGGGATGAACATGTTCTCATTCACAGGATGTGCGACTGGCACCTGTACTCGAAGTTCAAGAACGGGAAGATCGTGGGAGGACGCATTCAGTTCGTTTGGCTCTTCGGCACCATCGGCTTTTTCGTATTGTTGCTGGCCTGTATCAATTTCATGAACCTGGGAACAGCCCGTTCCGAAAAAAGAGCGAAGGAAGTGGGCATCCGGAAAACCATCGGTTCAGTGAGAAGGCAATTGATCGCGCAATTCCTCAGCGAATCGGTATTGCTGGCCCTCCTCTCTTTCATAGTGGCGATCATCCTGGTGCAGTTGTCGCTCCCCTGGTTCAACAAACTGGCCGATAAGGATATGAGCATTTTGTGGGCCAATCCTTTATTCTGGTTATGTTGCATTGCCTTCACCATACTTACCGGTTTGCTGGCAGGCAGCTACCCGGCATTCTATCTCTCCTCTTTCCAGCCTATCAAAGTGATCAAAGGCACTTTCAAGGCCAGCCGTTTTTCATCCGTTCCCCGCAAAATATTGGTAGTGGTGCAATTCACCGTGTCTGTCATGCTGATCATCGGCACTATCGTGGTGTTCCGGCAAATCCAGTATGCCAAGAACAGGCCGGTTGGCTATACGCGTGAAGGATTGTTCCAGGTAAGTATAAACACACCCGATATCTATGGGCATTATGACATCCTCAGGTCCGACCTCCTGAAAACAGGTGTGGTGGCCAACATGAGCGAATCATCTTCTCCTGTCACCGCCGTATGGTCGAACCAGATCGGGTTCGATTGGGAAGGAAAAGATCCCAATGCAACACCGCTCCTCGGAACGATCGCGGTAACCCATGATTTCGGAAAAACGATCGGCTGGAAGATCATCCGCGGCAGGGATTTCTCCAGGGAATTCGGGACCGATTCACTGGCGCTGCTGCTGAATGAATCTGCCGTCAAGCTCACCGGGATCAAGGAGCCGGTAGGAAAAGTGATCAAATGGAACGGAAAGGCATATACCGTTATCGGGATAGTAAAAGACATGGTAATGCAATCGCCCTATGAACCTGTTCAGCCTACCCTCTTCACGCTGAATTATGACTGGACCAGTATCATCACTGTGAAGATCAATCCCGAAACCAGTATGAGCCGCGCATTGGCCATGGTAGAGCCTGTATTCAAAAAATATAATCCCGGTTCTCCCTTCGATTACAAATTCATAGACCAGGAGTATGCACGGAAATTCGAATCGGAGGAAAGGATCGGAAAACTGGCCTCTTTCTTCGCGGTGCTAGCCATCTTCATCAGTTGCCTGGGGATATTCGGACTGGCCTCTTTCGTGGCAGAACAGCGTACCAAGGAGATCGGCGTGAGAAAAGTGCTGGGCGCTACGATATTCAATATATGGCAACTGTTATCGAAGGATTTCCTGCTTCTGGTCACCATTGCTTTCATCATTGCCACACCGCTGGCCTATCTCTTCATGCACAACTGGCTGAAGGATTATGAATACCGTACCATCCTTTCCTGGTGGATCTTTGCAGTATCCTGTGCAGGTGCATTGCTGATCACGATAGCCACTGTGAGCTACCAGGCTATCAGGGCCGCTTTGAACAACCCGGTTAAATCCCTACGTTCAGAATAAACCTAAATGCAGGTTCTATGCTAAAAAATTATCTTATTGTCGCCTTCCGCAACCTGAAAAGGAATAAGGCTTTTTCCTTCATCAATATTTTCGGGCTCGCACTGGGCATGGTTTGCAGCCTCCTCATCATGCTATGGGTATTGGATGAGAAGAGCATGGATACCTGGCATGCCAATGACAGCCGGTTGTTCGTAGTTTATGAACAGCAGACCTATGATGGCAAAGTGGAAGCAGGATATTACACACCGGGCTTGCTTTACCAGGAGCTGAAGAAAAATATTCCAGAGGTCGAGATGGCCACCGGTTTCAACCCGGGTACCGACAACGCTACTTTTGAAGCAGGCGAAAAGATCATGAAAGTAAAAGGCACTTTTACCGGCGCCGATTTTTTCCGCATGTTCTCCTACCCTTTGCTGAAAGGCGACCGCAATACTGTACTGAAAGATCCATCCGGCATGGCCATCTCGCGCAGCATGGCCAACAATTTCTTCGGTAGCCCCGATTCGGCCATAGGCAAAACGATCCGCTTTGAGAACAAAAGCGTATTCACCGTCGCCGGCGTATTTGAAGACCTTCCCAACAATGATTCCAGGCGGTTCCAATACCTGATCAACTGGGAAGCCTATGTGAAGGAAAACCAGTGGTTAACGGAGTGGGGTAATAATGGCCCGCACACCTATATCATGCTGCGGGCTGATGCCAACCCGGCACTGGTAGAAAAAAAGATAGCCAAATTCCTCGATAATTATAACAAATACCTGGATGCCAATTTCAAGATCGAACTGCACCTGCAAAAATGGAGCGATATGTACCTCCATTCGAATTTCAAGAACGGAAAAATAGCAGGCGGCCGCATTGAATATACCCACATCTTCAGCGTAGTGGCCATTTTTATTTTATTGATCGCCTGTATCAATTTCATGAATCTCGCTACGGCACGCTCTATGAAGAGGGCCAAAGAGATCGGCGTACGGAAAGTGGTGGGTGCGGTTAGGTCCTCGCTCATACGCCAGTTCATCGGAGAAGCCATCCTCATCTCCTTTTTCGCAGTATTACTGGCCATTCTGTTCCTGGCCTTGTTATTACCAGCTTTCAACCTGCTTACGAATAAGCAAATTGAATTCCCTTTCCGGTCATGGACTTTTTGGTTGAGCCTTGCCGGTTTGGTGATCATAACCGGTTTCATAGCAGGCAGCTACCCTGCCCTCTTTCTTTCTTCATTCCGCCCGATCGCAGTATTGAAAGGAACACTCAGGTTAAGTCCAACCAGCGCCTCCCTGCGCAAAGGTCTCGTAGTATTCCAGTTCATGCTCAGCATTATCCTGATCGTGGGTACGATAGTGGTCTCGGAACAGATCAAATATGTGCAGACAAAGAACCTGGGCTACAATAAAGAGAACCTGATTTATATACCGGTGGAAGGCGATCTCACCACTAAATATACCCTCTTCAAACAACAGGCATTGAAAACACCGGGCATTCAACTGGTGAGCCGTACGAACCAGGCGCCTACCAGGATCGAAAATTCAACTTTCGGCGTGAAATGGGATGGAAAGGACCCCAATGCCCGGATCGCCTTCACCCAGGTATCTGTGGGATATGATTATGCAAAGACATTGAAGCTGTCTTTCAAAGAGGGGCGCGACTTCTCATTAGATTTCCCAACCGATTCCACCAATTACCTGATCAATGAACAGGCACTGAAAAGGATCGGGTATAAAGACCCGGTCGGTAAGCCTCTTACCTTCTGGGAAAAGAAAGGAACGATCGTAGGCGTGTTGAAAGATTTTCATGTCAACTCCATGCATGCACCCATTGTGCCGCTGGTGATCCGTTTAAGCGAGACCGATCCCTGGGGCAGTATACTGGTAAGGACAGATCCCGGCAAGACACAATTGGCGCTTACCGGGATTGAAAAGCTCTGCAAGGAGCTCAATCCAAAATTCCCTTTCACTTACCAGTTTGCCGACCAGGAATATCAAAAACTATACTCTGAAGAAAAGACAGTGGAGAAATTATCGGATTGTTTCGCTGTCCTGGCCATCGTGATCTCCTGCCTGGGACTGCTGGGACTGGCCATGTTCACCGCCGAACAACGTACCCGCGAGATCGGTATCAGGAAAGTGTTGGGGGCCAGTATCCAATCATTGTTCGCATTGCTCTCGAAGGATTTCCTGAAACTTGTGCTGGTAGCCTTTCTCATCGCCTGCCCGCTCGCATGGTGGATCATGAGGGGCTGGCTGCAGAATTTTGAATACCGGATACCGGTGAGTTGGTGGGCCTTTGCCCTTGCCGGAGTGGCGGCACTGATGATCGCATTATGCACCATCAGCTTCCAGGCTATCAAGGCAGCATTGGCGAACCCGGTCAAATCACTCAGAACGGAATAGCTATATCATTATTTGTTGTTTGTCGTTGGTCGTTGGTCGTTTTTCATGTGCAACATTCCCGGCTCAAGAATGAATGATCGAAGTTCAACAACAACCAACAACCAACCACAAACAACAATCGAAGGTAATATGTTCAAAAATTACTGGAAGACCGCCTTTCGCAATATCATCAAGCGAAAAGGATATTCGTTGCTCAATATTGCCGGCCTTACGATCGGTATGACCTGTTGCCTGTTGATCTTTCATTATGTGGCCTATGAAAAAAGTTATGACAGGTTCAACAAACAGGCCGGGAATATCGTGCGGCTGCGGCTCGATACCTACCAGAATGGCGTGCTCGCCTGGAAGTCCGCTACTATTTATCCCGCTATCGGCCCGGCCCTGAAAAAAGATTACCCGGAAGTACAGAACTTCTGCCGCCTGATGGATGCCGAAGGGCTTTTCATCAATGAAGCCACCAATGCAAAATTCAACGAGACCAAAGGTTATTTTGCCGACCAGTCATCCATTGGCATATTAGGCATTGAACTGCTGGAGGGCACTGCAGGGGAGGCTTTGACCGGCCCCAACAAAATAGTGATCTCCGAAACGCTGGCGAAGAAATTTTTCGGGAGCGGGAAAGCGGTCGGAAAAAGAGTGTCGGGCAATGCGGTCAGCCGGCTTGTGTCGTATGAAGTTACAGGGGTGATGAAAGATTACCCGGTTAATTCGCATCTCGATATCCGTTACCTCCTTTCGTACCCGACACTGGGCAGTATCCTGCGACTGGGTGGAGACAGCTCCAATGCAACGGAGACTTCCTTCGGATGGTACGACTTCTATACCTACCTGCAACTGAGGCCAGGCACCGATCCCGACCAGTTCGAAAAAAAGCTGCCGGACTTCTGCAACAGGTATATCAACAATAACCAATGGAACAAGACCAATAACCGGAAAGCAGCATTGCATATTATACCGCTCACGGATATCCATCTTCATTCCAATTACAACCAGGAAGCAGAGGTGAATGGGAACGGGCAGGCCGTAGGGTTCCTGTTCCTGGTGGCCATCTTCATCATCGGTATCGCCTGGATCAACTATATCAACCTGTCTACCGCCCGGTCTGTGGAAAGGGCCCGTGAAGTTGGTGTCCGCAAAGTGCTGGGCGCAGCACGCAGCAGCCTGGTATACCAATTCCTCGCGGAGAGCTTCCTGCTCAATCTCTTTTCATTTTTGCTTTCATTGTTATTATTCTACTTACTGCTACCATCCTTCGATCACTTTGTTGGAAAGGATGCAACAGGTATCGGGCTCACCAGCAGGTACTGGCAGCTATTCATGGCCGTGTTCATCGGGGGCACTCTCCTTTCGGGCATTTACCCGGCCTTTGTATTGTCGGGATTCCAGCCCATCAAAGTACTGAAAGGCATATTCAAAAATTCCTCCGGTGGGCTTGTGCTGAGAAAGGGGTTGATCGTTGTCCAGTTCATGACCTCGGTAGTGCTCATCGCCGGCACCATCATCGTATACCAGCAGGTAACTTTCATGAGACAGCAGCAGTTGGGTTTCAACATCGATCAAACACTGATCGTTGAAGGGGCAGGCTCCATTCCCGATTCATTATACAACCCGGCAGCGGAACCTTTCAAAACGGAATTGCTGCGGCAAAGCAATATTAAAAGTGTAACGGCTTCATCCAGTATAATGGGTGATGAGATACTCTGGACGAATTCCTTCAAGCGAATAGGCCCCGATAATCCGTCGGCCATCACCCTGTACATACTAGGGGTCGATTACGATTTCATTTCGGCGTACGGTCTTCATTTGCTGGCCGGCAGGAGCTTTTCGAAAGACTACGGCACAGATGCGAGATCGGTACTATTGAATGAAGAGGCCGTACGGCAATTGGGATTCGGCAGTACTTCCCAGGCCATTGGCGGAAAAGTAAAAAGGAACAGGGACACGCTTACTGTTTGCGGTGTCGTTGCCAACTATCATCACCAGGGCCTTCAAAAAGCCATCGAGCCGATGCTCATTTTGCTCACCAATGAACAGCGTACTTACTATTCGGTTAAGGTGAGCACAGACCGTTTGCCTGCCACCATCGCCCATATCAGCAGCACCTGGAACAAGTATTTTCCGGCACATCCCATCAGCTATTCCTTCCTCGATGAAAAATTCGATCAGCAATACAAAGCAGATGAATTATTCGGGAAAGTGTTCAGCATTTTCGCTTTCCTGGCCATCCTCATTGCCAGCTTCGGATTGCTGGGCCTCTCTGCCTACAACGTACTGCAACGCACCAAGGAGATCGGTGTAAGGAAAGTTTTGGGCGCTAATTCCCAACAGATACTACTCTTGTTATCGAAAGATTTCCTGAAGCTCATTCTCGTGGCCTTGCTGCTCGCCATTCCGGTGTGCTGGTATATTATGTACCACTGGTTGCAGGATTTTGCCTTCAGGATACACATTGCCTGGTGGGTATTCGCGATCGCCGGATGCCTGGCCCTGCTGATAGCACTGGCCACCATCGTGCTCCAATCTATGCGTGCTGTGCTGGAAAACCCGGTCAGATCGCTAAGAACAGAATGATCCAGCGTTTGGTTGGCTGTCACAACAAACGACAAACCACCAACTACAAACGTGAAAACGGTGTATCAAAACCGGACAGTTTTTGTATCGTAACCGGACTAGATCAGGGCCGATTGCTGCATAGTACATTGCAAATCACTTATTTTGCGTTCTGGCATGTGATTGAGAAGTAATGAGCAAATCATCCTGCTGCTCGTGCTCATGACGATCGGTACACCTATTTACAGGGTGGCAGTGACCAATCCCGTGAATAGTTTTCGGACAGAATAAGTAATCATCCATAAATCTTCATCATGTTAGAACTGAAGCATATTTCGAAATGGTACAATGTAGGCGGCAAACCTACTTTTATCTTAAAGGACATCAACCTCAAGATCAACGATGGGGAATTCGTATCGATCATGGGCCCTTCCGGCTCCGGTAAATCAACCCTGCTCCATATCATCGGCATGCTCGACGATGCATCCGAAGGCGAATACAATTTCATGGACCAGGCAGTGCATACCCTCAGGGAAAAACAGCGCTCCCAATTGTATAAGCAACATATAGGCTTTGTATTCCAGGCTTATCACCTCATCGATGAGCTGACGGTCTATGAGAACATCGAAACGCCGCTCATCTACCAGAATATAAAGTCTTCCGAACGCAAAGCCATGGTGGCCGATATCCTCGATCGTTTCCAGATCGTTGGTAAAAAAGATCTCTTCCCTACCCAGCTTTCCGGCGGGCAACAGCAACTGGTAGGCATCGCCCGTGCGCTGATCGCCAAACCCAGATTATTGCTGGCCGATGAACCGACAGGCAATCTCAATTCCAGGCAGGGAGAAGAGATCATGGACCTGTTCAAACAGCTCAATAAAGATGGTGTGACAATTATCCAGGTCACCCATTCAGAAAAAAATGCAGGCTACGGTTCACATATCATCAACCTGCTGGATGGCAGGGTTGAACAATAGTTTTCAAAATCACCATTCATAACCGATCACATATTATTAAATGGTCTCAGCCATGAATATATTTAGAGTTCTGGCCTTTTGCTGTGTGGCATTCTTAGCAGCACCGGATAATATTGCACAAACCACCACCGCAAAACTTACCTTGCGTCAATGTGTGGAAACGGCCCTTGCCAATAACCTCGATGTAAAACAGCGCGATCTCGACATGCAGCGCAATTGGGTTACCCTGCGAGGCGCCAGGGGCAATATGCTGCCATCCCTCAATGGCAATATCGACCATACGCTCCGCCAGGGCCGCAGTATCGATATTTATACGAACAGCTATACCAACCAGTCGAACACCACTGCTTCGTATGACCTTAGCAGTAACCTCACTTTATTCAATGGGTTCAACCTGTTCAACAGACTGAAGGGCAGCCAGTACTTGTATGAGGCTGGTAAAATGAACCTGCAGCAAACCAAAGACCGTCTTACGCTCGATGTGATCCTCGCCTACCTGAGAGTATTGACCAATGCGGACGTACTTCTCCAGTTCGAGAAACAGGCAGAGGTAACACAGAAGCAGGTAGACAGGCTTGAAGTACTCAACAGGGAAGGCGCTATCAAGCCCTCCGATCTCTATGATATGAAAGGACAATTGGCAGGAAATAAATTGTCGATCATCAATGCACGCAATGATCTCAATGCTTCCCGGCTTACACTGGCGCAATTGATGAATGTACCATATAATGAAGAATTCGTGGTGGAACGGCTGACCGCAGACCAGTTCGATATGAACTATGGCTCCAGTCCCGACAGTATTTATAGAACAGCCCTGGATCAACTGGCAATGGTCAAAGCCGTTGATCTCCTGCAGAAAAGCGCGGAGAAAACGGTGCAGGCCACCAAAGGCGCCCTATTCCCGACAGTTGGCCTCGGCGCCGGCATCAACACCAACTATTCACGCAATGCCCGAGATACTGCCGGTAGCAAGATCGCTTACTATGATCAGTTGAGCAATAACTATGCAACCAATGTCGGCATCGGGGTCAGTATCCCCATCATGAATGGTTTCAGGGCGCGTAATAATCTTTCCATGGCAAAGATCGACCTGAAGAACGCAGAGTATGTGGCGCAAACCACCAAGATCCAATTGCAACAGAATATCGAACGCGATTACCTGAACATGACTGCTACCCTTAGCAGGTACCAGGCATTGGTAGACCAGGTGACAGCCTATACCGAGAACTTCAGGGCCGCCGAGATCCGCTTCAATGCCGGCGCTTCCACATCGGTCGACTACCTCATTGCCAAGAATAATCTCGACCTTTCTAATCTCAATCTAATAATTGCACGGTACGACTACGTGCTACGCACAAGAATCCTCGATTATTATCAGGGAAAACTTTTGTGGTAGTGATAAGTGAATTTGTTTTTCCATATCTTTAAGCCGTTGTTGCGGAAGTAGCTCACCTGGTAGAGCGACAGCTTCCCAAGCTGTAGGTAGCGGGTTCGAGTCCCGTCTTCCGCTCTCTTTTTGCAAAACCCAAGACTGACGGGCATTATGATGCCGTCGACGTGATACTAACACAAACCCACAAACACAAAGCAAAGCGTCGACGTTGTGGCCTGTCCGGTAACCTACACAGGACCTTCCTCTCTTCTTCCGGGATGGAAAAAATACAGTCCACAAAAGCCTGGCTTTCACCGACACTTTTTTGCTGAATAATTTATTAAATTGTATTATATAATCTGCAATGCCTATGCGAGTATTCAAATATGTCGGATTATTGCTCACGCTGATCAGCTTTAACATTTCATCTTTCGCACAGTCATCACCGCCAGTCATAACGGATACCTTGCACATTACATTGGACAGCGCGCAGAATATGTTTACCAGGAATAACCTCCTGTTGCTGGCGCAGCGCTATAATATAGATGTACAAAAAGCCTTTATCCAACAGGCCAGGCTGTACAACAACCCGAACCTTGCCTTCGCCAAAGGATTTTATAATAACGTTTCGAAAAAATACTTTGCTAAGGGTTACGGCGATGAAGGAGGAGAAACCAGTACACAGGTATCCCAACTGATCATTCTTGCAGGCAAACGCAATAAGCAGATCAAAATAGCACAGGCCAATACCCGGTTATCGGAAGAACAATTCTTCGATCTGTTGCGTACTTTGAAATATGCCCTTCGTACCGCTTTCTTCAATATCTATTACCTGAAAGAATCTGCCAGGGTATACAATGAGGAGATCGGAGGACTGAACAATGTGGTCAAAGCGTTCAATGAACAAAGGGATAAGAACTATATCTCGGAAAAGGAGATCGTCCGCGTGAAAGCGCAATTGTACAGTCTTCTGAACGAATACAATGACCTGGTGAACAGGATCAACGACAACCAGTCCCAGTTGAGGCTGATCCTGCAGACAAAGCCCAATACCTACCTGGTCCCTACAATCGACACCAGTAAGCTGGCCTTACTGGACCCTGTGAAATACCCTTATGCCTCTTTGCTCGATTCCGCTTACCAGAACAGGACCGATCTGCGGATCGCCCGTGTGGCAACGGATATCAGCAAACTGAACTATAATTACCAGAAAGCATTGGCCATCCCGGATGTGACGCTGTCGTTCGGGTACGACAAACAGGGAAGCTATATCAAGGACTTCAATTCCCTTGGCTTTTCGATCGACGTTCCCATCTTCAACAGGAACCAGGGGAATATCAAAGCTGCCAGGTCGAACATCAAGGTCAATGAAACCACCCAAAAGAGCGTAGAAGCCACTGTAGAAGAAAATATTTACAGGGCATTGCAGAAAGCCATCGATGCAGACAAGCTCTACAAAAATATCGAGCCGCCATTTTCAGGCGACTTCGACAGATTGAGCCGTGAGGTATTGAGCAACTACCAGAAGCGCAACCTGGGCCTACTGGATTTTCTCGATTTTTATGATGCCTACAAGCAAAATGTACTGCAACTGAATTACATCCTTTATAACAGGCTTCAAACGCTGGAAGACATCAATTTTTATACAGGCACTAATTTTTTTAACTAACATTAAAATCGTGCAGATGCATCGATCTATGAAAATAAAAACTTTAGGTCCACTCATAGCTATAATCATCATTGCGCATAGTGTAAGCTGTAGCCCGGAGAACAAAAAAACAGATGACCGGGCAAAGTACGTTATACCGGATTCGCTGATGAGGACCCTTATTATCGATACCGTGCGGACCTGTCCAATGGCCAATGCGCTCACTTTTACAGGGGCCGTCGACTTCAACCAGGACAACCAGGTCAATATTTTCCCCATGGTCAGCGGCATTATCGATGAAGTAACCGTGCAACTGGGGGATTATGTAAAAGCAGGCCAGGTACTGGCGCGTATCCGAAGCAGTGAAATGGCCGGCTATAGTAATAACCTGGTCATTGCGGAAACCAATCTTTCCAATACCCAAAAACTCCTGCAGGCCCAGAAAGACCTTTTCAAGAGCGGGCTTGCCTCACAGCTCGATGTCAACGCGGCACAAACCAACTACGACCAGGCCGTGGCACAATTGGAAATGGTCCGGCGGATTCTGAAGATCAATGGCGATAATACAAAAGGTGAATTCATCGTGAAGGCCCCCATCAGTGGATTTATCGTTCAGAAGAATATTACCAACAATACCACCATCAGGGCCGATAACGGCAATAATATCCTTACCATCTCCGATCTGAAGAACGTTTGGGTACAGGCCAACGTGTATGAATCCAATATCAGCAAGGTACATGTAGGGGAAATGGTCAATGTAACCACACTCTCCTACCCCGGCCGGGTCTTCAAAGGCAAGGTCGATAAGATCCTGAATGTGCTGGACCCTACCAATAAGGTGATGAAGATGCGGGTAGTGCTTCCCAATCCCGACTATGCGCTGAAACCACAAATGTTCGCCAGTGTAACGGTGATCAACAAAGGGGATGGAGAGGCCCTATGCATTCCGTCGAGCGCTCTCATCTTCGACCATAGTCAGTACTATGTTTTATCATTTCATGCCAACAATGATGTACGCATTACCCCTGTTAAGGTGCTGAGCGCCCTGGACAACAAGACCTACTTATCATCGGGCATTAACGAAGGAGAGACCATCATTGCCTCCCAGGCCTTATTGATCTATGATGCGTTGAATTATTAGGAGAACAATTTAAAATACTGTCATGCTCAAAATACTCAGGAGTATAATTGCCTTCTCACTCAAGAACAGGTATTTTATAATTTTTTCATCACTGATCCTCGTCATTGTCGGTATTATTACATTCCGTAGCATGCCGATCGAAGCATTTCCCGATGTTACCAATACAGAGATCAGTATCATCACCCAATGGCCCGGAAGAAGTGCAGAGGAAGTAGAGAAGTTCGTGACCATCCCCGTTGAAATTGCGATGAACCCCGTGCAGCAGAAGATCAGTCTTCGGTCTACCACTATTTTCGGTCTTTCGTTCGTCAAGCTCATATTCGAAGACAATGTAAAAGATCCCCAGGCCAGGCAACAGGTCATGAACCTGTTGGGCAATGCCACCTTGCCGCCCAATGTGCAGCCTTCCGTTCAGCCTCCTACCGGCCCAACAGGAGAAATTTTCAGGTATACGCTCAAAAGCGAGTTCCGCGATGTAAGGGAATTAAAGACCATGCAGGACTGGGTAATAGACCGCCAGTTGAAATCCGTGCCTGGAGTAGCAGACATAACGGCCTTTGGCGGAAAAACGAAGACCTATGAAATAAAAGTAGACCCGCATAAGCTCGCTTCCCTGAATATCACACCACTCGATGTCTTTACGGCCGTACAAAAAACCAATATCAATATCGGTGGAGATATGATCATTCAGAATAACCAGGCTTATGTGGTGCGGGGTATCGGCCTGTTGAATGATATCAATGAAATAAAGAATGTGATCGTAACGCTCGACAATGGCGTTCCTGTGTTGGTGAAAGATGTTGCTGAAGTTGAAATATCCAACCTGCCCCGATTGGGATGGGTGGCCAGATCAAATGGACTGGCGGATTCTTCCGGCAAGAGGAGCGTCACGGATGAAACCGATGTGGTGGAAGCGATCATCGTTATGCGAAAAGGAGAAAACCCGTCGGAGGTTGTAAAAGCCATCAAGGCCAAGATCGATAAGCTCAACTCCAGTGTACTGCCTGCCGATACGAGGATCATCCCCTATTACGATCGCTCGGACCTCATTGAATATGCGACGCACACCGTATTGCATAACCTGATAGAAGGTATTCTCCTCGTTACGCTGCTCGTGTCGGTATTCATGTTCAACTGGCGAACGACATTGATCGTGTCGATCATTATCCCGATGGCGCTGCTTTTTGCATTCATCTGTTTACATATCATGGGGATGTCGGCCAACCTGTTATCGTTAGGCGCCGTTGACTTCGGTATCATCATCGATGGCGCTGTGGTAATGGTGGAAGGTATGTTCGTGATCCTCGACCATAAGGCCAGGGATATCGGGATGGAACGATTCAACAAGATCGCCAAACTGGGCCTCATCAAAAAGAATGGCGCTCAACTCGGCAAAGCCATCTTCTTTGCAAAGGTCATTATCATTACCGGCCTGCTACCCATTTTTGCCTTCCAGAAAGTGGAAGGAAAAATGTTTTCACCACTGGCATATACGCTGGGCTTTGCATTGCTGGGCGCGCTCATTACGACGCTAACGCTGGTGCCGGTGCTCATCAGCATGTTGCTCAGGAAGAATGTGCATGAAAAGCACAACCCCGTGGTACACCATCTTACAGGCTTCATGCTGAAGGGATTTAGCCAGTCATGGAAGCGGAAAGAAATAGTGGTCGTTCTATCCTTTATCGTTATGGGTATTGGGCTTTATTCATTCAAATACCTAGGCTCGGAATTTTTGCCGGAGTTGAATGAAGGTTCCATCTGGCTGCGGGTTCAAACGCCATATAGTATCTCTTTGGACAAATCAGTTGAGATCTCCACCCAGGTAAGGAGAAAGCTCATGGCCTTTCCCCAGGTAAAATATGCCGTGTCACAAACAGGTCGCCCGGACGACGGCACCGATGTGGCAGGGTTTTATAATAATGAATTCTCCGTGATGCTGTATCCGCAATCGGAGTGGAGACCTAAAATTTCCAAGGAAGAACTGGTCGACCAGATGGGGAAAAGCCTTTCCGCTATCCCTGGCGCCGATCTCAATTTTTCCCAACCCATCATGGATAATGTGGAAGAAGCTGTTTCCGGCGTAAAGGGTTCGATCTGTGTGAAGGTCTATGGCGATTCCCTCGATTATATGGAAGGCAAGATCAATGAGGTCTATAATATCCTGAAAGATGTACGGGGGATCGAAGATCTGGGTGTTATCCATAATATCGGCCAGCCTGAATTGAATATCAATCTCGATCAGCAAAAAATGGCCCTCTACGGCGTAGCGACTGCCGATGCAAATGCGGTCATTGCCATGGCTATTGGAGGACTAGCTGCATCGACCTTATATGAAGGGATCAAAACATTCGATATCAGGGTACGCCTGCCGGAAGAATTCAGAAAAACACCGGATGATATTGGCAACCTGCTGGTCCCTACACAAAGCGGGAGCAAAGTGCCCATTAAGGAGATCGCTACCATTACGCAAAAGACCGGGCCCTGCCTTATTTTCAGGGACGATAACCAAAGATATTCCGCACTGAAGTTTTCCGTGCGTGGAAGGGATATGGGAAGCACCATTGCAGAAGCGCAGGATAAAGTAATGGGGAGTGTTCAATTGAAAAGAGGTTATACCATGGCCTGGCAGGGTGATTTTGAGAACCAGCAAAGGGCCACTAAACGACTGGCACAGGTGGTGCCCATCAGTTTGTTGCTCATTTTCATTTTGCTGTTCACCATGTTCGGCAACCTGAAAGATGCCGCACTGGTTTTCCTGAATGTTCCTTTTGCCATTGTTGGGGGTTTACTGGCGCTGCATATTACAAATACCAATTTCAGTATTTCGGCCGGTATAGGTTTCATAGCGCTTTTCGGTATTTGTATACAGGATGGAGTACTGCTGATCACTGTTTTCAAAAATAACCTGGAAAATATAAAGGGAGCAGGCAGCTCATTGTATACGTCCATCAAACTGGGAGTGAATTCGCGTATACGGCCCGTTATGATGACGGCGATGATGGCTGCCATCGGTCTGTTACCGGCCGCCGTTTCCCATGGTATCGGCTCCGAAAGCTCGAGGCCACTTGCCAGGGTCGTGATCGGTGGTATTCTCTGCGCCATGATCTTCTCGCTCTGGGTATTCCCGCTCATATTCGGCTGGGCCTACAGAAAATTCGATACGGCAGCTTATGAAAGGAGAATAGAGGAAACACCGCCTTCGAAATAAGAATTATTTCAGGCTGGCAATCAGTTTTTGTAAGTAATCATTACATCGATCATAAAAGGCTGTTGCCCTTTGAATGATGTTTCTTGCCTCGTCGATTGTAATGTCGGCATCGAGATCATAATCAGCTTCTTGCCGAAAATTAAAAAGAATAGCAATAGTATCAGAAGCTTCTACCGAAAAAATACCGGTCTTGATAAAAAGTTCTGCAAACTTCGCTCCTGCACCCTGATGGGTTTTAGGATAGACGTTCTTTGTATATAACATTGCCGCAATACAATAATAACATGCGTAATACGCTCTGTCAGCAGCACCTAGTGTAAAATCGCCTTGAAGATTGTACCTGGCATTCTCCAATGCATCGGCTGCCCGTTCCATAGCTTTTATGGATTCTGCATGCAGAGAGACACTCATATTACAATTCCCTCCTTACGGATATTCTGGTACACGCCCTGCATCGAGGTTTGTTTTTTATGAAGAGAGACCGGCAGCGAAGAAAGCATGAAACCATATTTTAGAGATAATCTGGCACTGATAGGTGAAATTTTCAGGATTTCTGCAGAGGCGCGTGTGGCAGGATCTTTAAGGACTATCGCAAAGTCGATATCAGATTCTTCCTGATAATCTCCCCGGGCGTAGGAACCAAATAAGATCAACTCCATGAATTCATCCCCATAGAGCAACATCAGGTTATTTTTATATTCATCCGCCACCTGTTGAACACTTTTAAGCATGGCCATTTATTTTTCATGAAGAGATTGCCAGACACAAATTTACATTTTTCCTTATTTTATGGAATAGCTCTTCCATCGATCCTGTCATTTGCGATAACCTACCTCTTCGGAAGCCTGTCCAGTATTTTGGGATTGGTCTGTTTCGACTTGCGGCCCAGGTTCACGAAGTTATATCCCAGCGTAAGCCTGAAATTGCGCGTAGCCGTGCTGTTGAAAGATTCCAGGCTGTAGTTGGGGCCATAGGTGAAGCTTCGGTATTCCTGTTTGTTGAACGGATCTACCATATTGAATGTGACGATGAATTTCTTGTTGAAGAATTTACGCTGGATGCCGATGTTCATCCGGATATTGCTGCGAACCGTTCCCTGCGGGTTGGCGAAGCGGTTATAGGTGATCCCGGTGGTGATATTCCAGACATCCTGCGGAACATAATTGGCATTGAAGTTGGAGGTGAGGGTGCCCCCATTACGGTATTTGTTCACGTTCCTGTCGTACAGGCTGTATTTATTATAGGTATAGCTGGCGCTGAAGTTCACCCGGAACTGCCGGGAGAAAGTATACCCGCTCCAGGTGCTGAGCTCATATTCATGACGGTCGTCGATATTCTCCCAGGTGGTTTCCGTTGTTCCATCGGGCTGGCGGGTACGGATCTGGCTGAATACTTTTTGTACGAGGTTATACCCCATGCCCAGATTTATATAGTACTGATCGCTGGTACGGCCAAAGACCAGGTCGAAATTGTGTGAAGTGGTGGGGGCCAGACCGGGATTCCCATAACGGATATTATTGGGATCGCCATAATCGATGCTGGGATTGAGTTGTGTGATGCCCGGCCTCCTGATGGTCTTGCGATATGCCAGGCTAACGCTCAGTACATCCTTCCATTCTTTCCGGAAGTTGGCGAATGGCAGCCAGGTGAGATAATCATTGCCGATGCTTGATTTATCCCTCAGGTTGAATGAAAGCCTGGTGGCTTCTATCGCCAACCCGCCGGTGATGCTCATCAGTTCCGCCAATTGCTGCTTCACGGCGAAGCGGAGATTGCTCAGGGTTTGGGTAAACCCGAAATCATTGCTCAACAGCTCACTCTTTTCATACTCGTTGCCGGGCTTGCGCAGGAATTGGGTATTCAGCAGCACATCGCTGGCATCCTGGTTCCAGGCGCCACCGGTAGAGATGGTAGTGCGTTTGTTATCGAGCAGTTTATCATAATTCAGCCTGATATGATAGCCGTGGTTCCAGGTATCGCCCAGTTGCTGCTGCGTGGAATCTACCCCGGTAGGAGAACCATCCGGGAACAGGAATTGCTGGAAGAAAGTGCGGTCGTTCTGGTTATACGAATAATTGAGGCCGGCGATCAGTCGCAGGGTCTCCCCCGGCTTTTTCCCTTTCCGCGTATACGTCACATTTATATCAGGACTGGCGTTCCCTCCTTCCGTTTGAATGAACCTGTTGCTGAGTTTATAAATGTCTTCCTGCTGGTTGAGGTTGGTGAACTCATTATCACTCCTGTTGCGGAAGATATGCTGGTTGAACTGCATCAGTACATTCACCAGGTTACGGGGATCGATCTCATAATCGATGCTGAGCCTTGCATTGGGGCGGGTGCTGCGGTTATGATAATTATTGGTGGTATTGTAATAGTTGGTGGAATCCTTGTAAATATTCTGTCTTTTCGAATAGCCATTACCGTCCACCACATTATAGGCAGCGCCCAGGTTGAGGTTGATGGCCAGTCCTTTCTTCCTGTAATTGATATTGCCGCTGATCCCGGCCTCCCCGCGGGTACCGCCTGTAAGGGAAAGACGCGCTCCCAGCCCTACCCTGCCTTTTCTTGTAATGATATTGATCACCCCGCCCGATTCATTCGCATATTGAGGGGGTGGGTTGGTCATCACTTCGATCCTTTCGATCATGCTGCCCGGCAGGGATTCGAGGAAATCCTGCAATTGCTGGGCGTTCAGCTCCACCGGCTTATCGTCGATCAGGATCTTGGGTTCCTTGCCCCGGACCACCAGTTTCCCATCGGGATCATTGGCTACCAGTGGAACGGATTTGAGCAATTCGCTGGCATTGGCCCCTGCGCTGAGGGCAGATTCTCCTGCATTGAAAGTGATATTCCCATCGCGGCTTTGTATCAAAGGTTTTTCCGCATATACCACTACTTCTTCCAGTTGTGCGTCGGTATTGGGCTTGAGCGTGAGATCGCTCAGGTTGAAATCATACCGTTCCATGCGCAGGTTGATGCTATCGATCACCAGAGGTTGGTAACCTACATAAGTAATTTTGAGGCGGTAATACCCGAATGGGATCTGTTCGAAACTGAAATTACCGTCCTTATCGGTGCGGGTAGCCTTTTTGGAAAGAGAATCACTGACGAGCCTGAGTTCAACAGAGGCTTGGGACACCGCTTTTTTCTTTTCATCGAGGATATTGCCGGTAATGAGCCCGGGCGCCTCTTTTTTTTCCTGGCATAATGTGACCATGCTCAGCAAAAGCAGCAGGGATAGCAGTAGGGAAGATCGGTACAGGGGCATTTGAGGGTAAAGATAAGGAATGAAGCAGGAATGGTCCCCGGTCTGCAGAGACCTCATACTTCTGACCGCTGACCTCCGACTTCACCCCGCTCCTGCCAACCTGTCATTTTCTCCAGCTTTTTAGCTATCTTTGCCGTCCAAATAATTGATAGTGATGTTGGATCTGACCACACATAGCAGACATGATGAAGCCAGGCAGGGGGAGACTTATGCCCCGTTTGCCAATGACCCTAACCAATACAATAAGAAATTCTATATCGAAAGCTATGGCTGCCAGATGAATTTTGCCGATAGTGAGGTTGTAGCAGCCATCCTGCAGGAAGACGGGTTCGGCGCCACCCGCAATTTCGAAGAAGCCGATCTGATCCTGATCAATACCTGTTCCATCCGCGAAAAAGCAGAGCAGACCGTCCGCAAACGCCTCACCGAACTCAGGAAGGTGAAACAGGACAATCCCGGTGCACTGATCGGGGTATTGGGCTGCATGGCGGAAAGATTGAAGGCAAAATTCCTGGAAGAAGAAAAACTGGTGGACCTCGTGGTAGGCCCGGATGCTTACCGCACCCTACCCGGATTGGTCACCGAAGCGGAGAGCGGACAAAAAGCCGTGAACGTATTGCTGAGCCGGGAGGAAACGTATGCAGACATTGCCCCTGTTCGGTTAGACAGCAACGGTATAACCGCATTCGTGAGCATCATGCGGGGCTGTAACAATATGTGCTCCTTCTGTGTGGTGCCATTCACCCGCGGCCGGGAAAGAAGCAGGGACGCACATTCCATCATCCGCGAATGCCGGGATCTGTTCAGTAATGGGTATAAGGAAGTGACCCTGCTCGGACAGAACGTAGACAGCTATTATTGGGTGGATGGATCCGTTCCCGGCGGCGAAACGGTCAACTTTGCCAACCTGCTCGAACGGGTGGCGCTCATCGATCCTTCCCTCCGCGTTCGGTTCTCCACTTCACACCCCAAAGACATTACGGATGAAGTGTTGTATACCATGGTGAAATATGAAAATATCTGCCGGTATATCCACCTGCCTGTACAAAGCGGCTCCACCCGTGTACTGCAGTTGATGAACCGCACCTATACCCGTGAATGGTATCTCGCCAAGGTAGACCGCATCAGGGCCATCATGCCGGACTGCGGCATCAGTTCCGATATCATTGCCGGCTTCTGCTCCGAAACCGAGAAGGAGCATGGCGAAACGCTGGACCTGATGGAATACAGCTGCTATGATATGAGCTATATGTTCTTTTACAGTGAGCGGCCAGGCACACTGGCTGCGAGGCGTTATACCGACGATGTACCGGAAGAAGTGAAGAAAAGAAGGCTCGAAGAGATCGTGAAACTGCAGAACAGGCTCAGCCTGGAAAGCAATCAGCGCGACCTTGGCAAGATCTTCAAAGTGCTTATCGAAGGCGATTCCAAAAGAAGCGCTGATGACTGGAGGGGAAGAAATACCCAAAACAAAGTGATCGTTTTCCCCAAAGGAAATGCGGCTTTGAACAAAGGCGACTACGTAATGGTTAAAGTGACAGATTGCACAGGCGCTACTTTGTTGGGAGAGATCGTGCCGGCATGAATGAATCATATCCTACCAACCAACGCATATTACGAAAGGAGTTAAAAGCATAGTGACTATGGATATCCAATCAATAAAAAACCGTTTTGGCATTATCGGCAACTCGCCTGCTCTGAATTTTGCATTGCAGGTGGCGGCGCAGGTGGCCAATACCGACCTCACCGTTCTGATCTCCGGTGAGAGCGGTGCAGGTAAGGAAGCATTTTCCCAGATCATTCACGCATTGTCGGCCCGTAAGCACAATTCATTCATTGCCGTCAACTGTGGCGCTATCCCGGAAGGAACGATAGATTCAGAATTGTTCGGCCATGAAAAAGGATCTTTCACCGGCGCGGTGGATTCACGCAAAGGTTATTTCGAAACAGTGAACGGCGGCACCATTTTTCTCGATGAGATCGGTGAAATGCCTCTTGGTACACAAGCCCGCCTGCTGCGGGTATTGGAAACAGGTGAGTTCATCAGGGTGGGTTCTTCCAAAGTACAGAAAACAGATGTGCGCGTAATTGCCGCTACCAATAAAGACCTGCTCGAGTTCACACAGAAAGGAAAATTCAGGGAAGACCTTTATTACAGGTTGAGCACAGTGCCCATCAGGGTGCCTGCGCTCCGCGACCGCAAAGAAGATATTCCGCTTCTCTTCAGGAGGTTTGCCGTAGACTTCGCAGAGAAATATAAAGCTGCTCCCATCCAGCTCGATGATGAGGCGAAAGAAGTGTTAATTAACTATGCCTGGCCGGGCAATGTGCGTGAATTGAAGAATATTGCGGAGCAGATGTCCGTTCTGGCAAGCGATAAGCTGGTGACCGCCCAGGAAATGCGCCGGTTCCTGCCGGCCGACCGGGATATCAACCGGCTGCCGGTACTGGCGCCAAGCGCAGGCAGCACCAACGGACATGAGTTCGCCAATGAGCGTGAGATACTCTACAAGCTTTTCTTCGATATGAAAAAAGATGTGACCGAGCTGAAGAAAATGTTCGTGGAGATCCTGCAAAATCCGGGCATGGCCATGCAGAATCAGGCCCTGCTGAATGAGTTGAAGAATAAGGAGGTGTTATCGCCCGCTATCATGCCCTCTACTCCTGCCACCTCGGCCCAGCCTGTAGTGATCCATCATGATGATGCGATCCATCACCATGAAGAGGTAGAGGAATCGCTCAACATCATGGACAAGGAAAAAGAACTCATCATCAAAGCCCTGAAAAAACACAAAGGCAAACGTAAAGATGCCGCCACCGACCTGGGCATCAGCGAAAGAACTTTATACCGTAAGTTGAAAGAGTATGATATTAAAGAATGATAAATTAGCAGTGGGCAATTTGCAGTTGGCAGTTGGCAGTCGGCGGTTGACAGTTGCTAAACCCCGCCATATATTCAAGATGTTCACCAACCGCCAACTGATTCCCGGTCTCCTGCTCACCATAACACTCTTCACCGGCTGCTACTCCTTCCGTGATGTGAGCGTCCCCAAGGATGTGAAGACCGTTCGCATAAATTATATTGAGAACAGGGCACGCTATGTCAACCCGCAACTGAGCCCGCAGCTCACCGATAAATTGCGGCAGAAGATCAATAACCAAACCCGCCTCACGCAGGTACAGAGTGCCGATGCACATTATGATATCAGTTGCACCATCACCGATTATTCCATCACCACGGCCGGTATCTCGAACCAGCAGGCAGCCAATAACAGGTTGACAGTCACAGTCAGTATCAATTTCAGAAATAATCTCGACCCCACTAAGAACTTTGAAGCGTCGGTTTCCCGTAACTTCGACTTCTCGGCCCAAAAAAGCCTTCAACAGGCAGAAGCCGAACTCAACGAAAGCATCATCCAGAATACAGTGGATGAGATTTTCAACCGTATTTTCTCAAACTGGTAACACGCTTCATGCAACATCACATCGATACGATCGTAAAATATTTTTTCCGCAAGGACAGCCTGTTCGATGTGCCCGAACGGGATATCAAACAGTTCATATCCGATTACCCATATTCCACCATCGGTCAGTTATTGCTGGCTGAAAAATGGCGGCAGACCTCGTCCGAACAATACCATGAACAGGCAGTCAGGACCTCTTTATATTTTCATAACCCTACCTGGCTCCACTGGCAGTTGGAGGACCACCAGGCCCCCGGTGAAACACTGGCAGCCGCCATCGCAGCCGAAGGGCTTCCGCTGGAAGCAGCGGGACCGGTTACAGAACAGGTGGTAACAACACTCCCCACCGCCGAAAACGAAGAAGCAGTGATACCCGGACCGGTCATTGAAACAGCCGGCGCCCCTGGTCACGGAACAATTGGAGAGGCGGCCATTGAAACGGAAGCGGAACCAGTAGCGGGACCTTCACAGCCTGCTGAAACAACTGGAACGCCGGCAGAGCCCACGATCATCCAGGAAGAGCCCGATATTGCTTTCGAACCCTATCATACCATCGATTATTTTGCTTCGCAGGGCATCAAACTGAAACAGGAAGACCTGAAGGACAAACTGGGCCAGCAGCTCAAAAGTTTCACGGAATGGCTGCGCAGCATGAAACGGATAACACCTTCGGCCGGGAATACAGGGATGGAAGAAACCGATCAGCAAAACATTCAACTCATTGCGGAACATTCCGTAGAAGGCAAAGACATCGTTACGGAAGCCATGGCGGAGGTTTGGGTAAAGCAAGGCAACTACCGCAAAGCCATTGCGATATACGAGAAATTAAGTTTGCTCAATCCCCTCAAAAGCCCTTATTTTGCAGACCGTATTCAACATTTAAAAGCATTGTGATATGATAATTTTGTTCCTGGTCCTGATCATTATTGCCTCGATAGCGATTGGGCTGTTCATATTGGTCCAGAATCCTAAGGGTGGTGGTCTGGCCGGAAATATCGCCGGTTTCAATAACCAGTTCATGGGCGTAAAACAAACCACGGACGTGCTGGAGAAAGGTACCTGGGTACTGGCAGTGGCCATTGCCCTGCTCTGTTTGTTCTCCGCTTTCTTCATTCCTTCCGGGGTGGCGAAAGACCTCGATCCGGGCGCCAAACTGCCGACCACACAACAGCCGGCTACTACTCCTTCCACTCCTTCAGGATCACCATTGCCCGGCCCCGCCAAATAGCGGCCGTTCAACATAAAATATTTTTACCCTGCTGTTTCCGGCAGGGTTTTTTGTTTATTATTTTACTTTACAAATTCAATCCGATACAATGACCCTGAAAAAATGGTTGCTCGGGATAATAGCAGTGATCGTGCTGGCGGCAGCATTCATCGGCTGGCGCTTCTTCCTGTCGAACACCAACTTTGAAGAAAAACAACGCTACCTGTATATCCGCACCGGACATGCCAGTTATGGTGAGTTATTGAAGACCATCCGCGATAGCAACTATCTCCGCAACCCCGGCTCCTTCGACTTCATGGCCCGGAAAATGGACCTGGAAGAAAAAATAAAGCCGGGGCGCTATGAGATCAAGAAAGGCATGAGCATTGCCGACGTGGTGCGGTTGCTGCGCAATGGCCGGCAATCGCCTGTGAACCTGGTGATCATCAAGCTACGCACCATCGAAGACCTGGCGGCCCTGATAGGCCGCAAATTCGAATGTGATTCCACCTCCGTGATGGACTTCCTGAACAATGCCGACAGTATCGGACCGCATGGTTTCGATACCAGTACCGTCATGGCCGCCGTATATCCCGACACATACACCTATTTCTGGAATACCACTCCATCTGCCATTTTCAGGAAATTATTCGCAGCCTATAAAACGGTATGGACACCTGAGCGTATCCAGGAGGCCAAACAACTCAGGCTTACTCCCGTTCAGGCATACACGCTGGCATCGATCGTGGAGGAAGAAACGAATGCCAATGATGAAAAAGGCAATATCGCCAGTGTATACCTCAACCGGCTGAATAAAGGCATGAAATTGCAGGCTGATCCCACCGTGAAATTCGCGCTCCGCGATTTCGGGTTGCGACGCATCTATGAAAAACACCTCACGGTCGTTTCGCCCTACAATACGTATCGTGTAACCGGGTTGCCGCCAGGCCCCATCTGTACGCCTTCGCTGGTCACGCTGGATGCAGTGCTGCATGCGCCTTCCACCAATTACCTGTATTTCGTGGCCAAAAGCGACCTCTCGAAAAAACATACCTTCAGTGAAACGTACGAAGAGCACCTGAAAAATGCCAAAGCATTTCAGAAAGCGCTCGATTCGTTGCAGGCACTGAAACAGGCAGCCAAAGAAGATCTCGATACCAATAAATAAGCTACATTATATTTGGATGAAAAAACGGATATTGCTGCATGACTAAACTGGAGCGCATCATACTGAACCTTCCACCCATCCATTTCCTCACTGAAAAAAGCAAACGAATTGTTCTACCCGGCTTCGATGGCGTTCCTTTATATGATGTGATCGTTTTTTTTATTTCTCAGGTCCGCAAGGTAGGATTGACGGAACGGGCGTCTGCCGTTTCCTATAATTTCATCATGGCCATCCCTCCTACCTGCCTCTTCCTTTTCACCCTGATCCCGCAACTGCCTTTCATTCCTAAAAAGACCATCCGCTACCAGTTACACTACATCATCCGGGAAATGATCCCGGCCCCTACCTATAATAAAGGCATCATGGATTTCGTGGACGGGTTCCTCGACCAGGCCCGCATCGGTCTGATCTCATTCGGTTTCCTGTTGCTGATCTTTTTCGCATCGAATGGTATGATGGGGCTCATGCGCTCCTTCAATAAGAACTATATCGGTTTTGAAAAAAGAACGGACCTCCAGGCAAGATGGGCCGCCATCAAACTGACCTTCATCATCCTCGGATTGGTCGTGGCCTGCCTGCTCCTGCTTACGATGCAGCGCGAAGTGCTCAGATGGCTGGGGGTGAGCGCCGAATGGAGCAAGATCATCAGCCCCGTAAGATGGATCTTCATAATTGGACTGGTCTTCTACGCCATCTCATTCATCTACAAATATGCCCCTGCTATCAAGAAACGTTGGAGGCTCATTTCGCCCGGCTCCATACTCGCCACATTCCTGAGCATACTGGCCTCCCTGGGCTTTTCGATCTTCGTCAGCAATTTTGGGAAATATAATGCGCTTTACGGTTCAATTGGTACGGTCATTGTGCTGATGACACTGATCTATATCAATTCCCTGGTGCTGCTGATCGGTTATGAGCTCAATGTCAGTATCCATTCGCTGAAAGCATTGGCGGAAGAAAGGGCAAGGCATGAATTGTCGGCCGGGAATTGACCACCTCTCCTGTTAATTCCTTAAATCTCAAAATCATCGTTCCGACTTCGGTTTTTTTTTCGTAAACTTTGTACTGCAAAAATCATTCGTCATGCGACAAAAAACCTTATTGACCATGCTGTTGTTGCCAGCTCTTGCTGTTATGGCATTCAGGATCGCCGGAGAACCGCTGGCTATCGGGGCTGCCATGCCAAAGGCAGAGCAGAAACTGAAAGATGTTGCCGGGAAAGAGGTCACACTGAAAAGTGCCATGAAAGAAAACGGGTTACTGGTCATGTTCAGTTGTAATACCTGCCCGGTAGTGATCAACAACCAGGCACGCACCAAAGAAGCCTGCCAGTACGCGGTGGATAAGAAAGTGGGTGTGGTGATCCTGAACTCCAATGAAGGCAATCGTGCAGGCAGCGAATCCCTGAAGGCCATGAAAGCTTATTCAGTTGCCCAGGGTTACGAGTGGACCTATGCCGAAGACAAAAACAATGAACTGGCCGATGCTTTCGGGGCAACCCGGACACCGGAATGTTTTCTGTTCGATAAAAATGGTAAGCTCGTATATCATGGAGCTATCGATGATAGTCCGAATAACGCAGAGAGCGTAAAACGCCAGCACCTGAAGGAAGCGATCACTGAATTATCGGCCGGAAAGGAAGTTAGCGTTAAACAATCAAGGTCCGTTGGATGTAGTATTAAACGGATCTGATCTTGAATCCCCGTTTTTAAAATCTTGCCGGAAGTGGGTTGGTTTTGTTAGCCCCAAAACCAGCCCACTTTTTTTTGGCCCCATTCCGGTCAATGGCCCATCAGCGCCCGCACTTCAGGCTCTGCCTGCCTGTCGGTGATCTGGCGTTCGAAGAACTTACGGTAACCTGTCTGGTTATTGATGAACAGGGTGGCGGGAATGCCGCCGCTCCAGGCGCTGTCTATTTTCGGACAGAAATAATCCGCATTGGTCTCATCCAGCCAGATATGTGTCGCCTCCAGTTTTTTTTGTTTGATAAAACTGGTCACCGTTGCGGGATAATCTTTGGGAAGATCGAGGCTCACCAGCACCATCTCTACTTTCTTATCGGCATGTTTCTTCACAGCCTGCTGCAGCCAGGGTATTTCCTGTACGCAGGGTGCGCACCAGGTGGCCCAGAAACTCATCACCAATGGATGGTCACTGTTCCGGATATACGCTTCCAATTCGGTTGCCTTCATTTTCCTGACCGTTTGCGTATTTCCTTCCAACCCGGCCAATAAGATCATTAAACCAAAAAATAATCTCATTATAGTTATCATTTATTTGTAGAGATAACAACCAACAACAAACCACCAACCACAAACGTTCAATCGACCATTCCCCAATTCTCAAGCAGTTCATTCAACTGGGGTCCCTCCATTTTCCGTGCATCATAATGGCCGGCCGTCGATTTTTGCCGGTAGGCCTCATACAGAGTAACAGCACAGGCCACCGAGATATTGAGTGAACGGATAATGCCTACCTGTGGAATGATGAAGTTCCCATCGGCCAGGGCCCTGATCTCATCGCTCACCCCACTATGCTCATTCCCGAAGACCAGGGCAATGCTGCCTGTAAAATCGAGATCATACAAATGATGCGCATCACTGCTCAAATGAGTTGTAAAAATTTTTGAATAAGAAGCCCGCAGTTGCCGGAAACAGGCTTCCGCATCGGTGAACTGGTGCACCGTAAGCCATTTGGCAGCACTGCTGCTGCTCCGGGCTCCCCATTTCTTGTGACGGGGGATCTTGGTATTCAACACATAGACTTCCTGCACTCCTACTGCATCGCAGGTACGCATCACTGCCGAAATATTATGAGGGTCAAATACATTTTCCAATACAATTGTAAGATCATTTTGCCGTTTATTGAGCACGGATAAAAGCCTGTCCTTCCTTTCAGGTGTCATATAAGGAAAAGTTGAAATGTTTTTGGTCTGGTTGAAAAGTTAACAGGTTGAAATGTTGACAAGGATGGCCAAAGTTCGGGGATTCCCTTGTAAACCTGTCAACTTTTCAACGTGTCAACTTATCAACCCACTTATCAACCCAATAATTTATCTTCGTTACCATCAAACCAACCAATGGCCTATGCTAAAGAAAGTCCTCAAGATCACCGGCATTACCCTACTCGTTCTGATCATCATCCTGTTCACAGCTCCCTATATATTCAAAGGAAAGATCATCAAGATCGTTAAAGAGCAGATCAATAAAAATATCAATGCAAAAGCGGATTTCACGGACGTAAGCGTTTCTTTCTTCCGTCATTTCCCGAAAGTGTCCGTGGCCATTGAAGGTATACAGGTTACCGGGCTGGATGCTTTCGCCAAAGACACGCTCATCAGCGCCAAAGAGATCGATGCGGCAGTCGACCTGTTCAGCGTGATCGGCGGCAAAGAAATGAAGATATATTCCGTCAATATCAATGAGCCCCGCATCCATGCACTCGTGAACAAAGAAGGCAAGGCCAACTGGGATATCACCAAACCCGATACCGCCACCAGCACCGCAGGGCCGGAAAAACCCTCCTCCTTCAAGCTCAACCTGAAACATTATGCTATCAATAAAGGTTACCTGCTCTACGATGATGCCAGCAGCGGCATGAGCAGCGAGATCCTGAACCTGGACCATGAAGGCAGCGGCGATTTCACAACAGACCTGTTCACCCTGCAAACAGCCACCAGGGCCGATGCAGTGACTTTCATCTATGGAGGCATCCCTTATCTCGCAAAGACCAAAACAGCGATCGATGCCGATATACAGGTAGATGCAAAGGCAAAAAAATACAGTTTCAAAACAGACGAGATCGCGCTCAATGATCTGAAACTGTCCACCGCCGGTTTCTTTCAACTGTTGAACGACAGTACCTATAATATGGACATCAATTTCAAAGCGCCTTCCACCGAATTCAAAAGTATCCTCTCATTGATACCGGCCGTGTATCAGCAGGACTTCGCCAAAGTGAAGACGAGCGGAAAGGCCCTGCTGGAAGGCTTTGTAAAAGGGGTATACAACGGCCAACAGATCCCCGCGTATAATCTCAACCTCGATGTGCAGGAAGGTTTTTTCCAGTACCCCGACCTGCCCAAACCAGTACAGCATATCAACCTGCAGGTAAAAGTGAACAACCCCGATGGAGTGACCGATAATACAGTGGTGGATATTCCCAAAGGACATATCGAGTTCGGATCGGATCCATTCGACTTTCACCTGCTCCTGAAAAAACCCATGACCGACCGCTATATCGATGCCGCTGCCAAAGGCAAGCTCGACCTGGCAGGCATTACCCAGTTCATAAAACTGGAGCCAGGCACCAGGCTGGCCGGACTGGTCAACGCCGATGTGCAGGCAAAAGGGAACCTGGCAGTGATCCAACAGCAAAAGCCTGGTGAATTCAGCGCCAAAGGGTTTGTAGACATCAGCAACCTGTATTATGTCTCCAAAGCATTTCCACAACCTGTCCAACGCACCAATGCACACATCATCATCGACAATCCCGATGGTGTGCCCGATCATACTACCGTACAGGTACCGGCCGCTCACGTGGAAGTGGGTAGCGACGCGGCCGACCTTACCCTGCTCCTGAAAACACCTGCTTCCGATCCCAATTTCGATGGTACATTGAAAGGAGGAATGAACCTCGCCAATATTGCGCAGTTCTATACTTTCCCTGCAGGTACTTCACTGGCCGGACAGGTGCAGGCCAATGTATCGTTCAAGGGAAAAAAATCGTCGATCGATAAAGGTCAGTACGATGCCATCCAAACAGCAGGTACTGTTCAGGCCAATAATGTGGCCTATAGATCGAAAGACTATCCCGACGGGGTGAACATCAAAAACAGCCAGCTCACTTTCACCCCAAAGAACGTTACACTGAATAACCTGGCCGGTAATTTCATGCAAACGAATTTCAATGCCAATGGCAGTTTCGATAACCTGATCGGTTATGCGCTGAAGGATGAGGCACTGGCAGGCACGCTCAATGTCTCGGCAGACAAGGTAGATCTCAACAAATTCATGGGCACCGGCGCCCCTGCCGCCAAAGACAGCGGAGCCGCTGCCCCTGCCACCAGCGACCCATTTGCCGTTCCCAGGAATATCAACCTTACGCTCAACACGAAGGTCGATAACCTGAAATACGATAAGGTGGATTATAACAATATCAGCGGATCGCTTCAACTCCAGAATGAAACGGTATCGCTGAAAAACGTTCAGATGCAGGCCCTCGATGGCAATATCGCGGTAAACGGCTCCTACTCTACCCGGCTCAACAAAAAGAAACCGGATATCTCGCTGTCTTATGACGTGGAGAACCTCGATGTTCAGAAGACATTCTATGCTTTCAATACGGTGCAGAAGCTGATGCCCATCGGAAAATTCATTGCCGGCAAGCTCACTTCGAAAATGAGCGTGAAAGGGAACCTGGGCAGCGATATGATGCCCGACCTCAGCACGCTTACCGGCGAAGGCACGCTCTTCCTGTTGCAAGGTTTCCTCAGCAAATTCCAGCCATTGGATAAACTGGCGTCCTCTCTCAACATCAACGATCTTCAGCAGATCTCGATCAAGGATATCAAGAACTATTTTGAATTCGCCAATGGGAAAGTGCTGGTAAAACCATTCACAGTAAAGGTGAAGGACATCGATATGGAGATCGGCGGGATGCACGGGCTCGATCAGTCGCTCGATTATGTGGTGAACCTCAAAGTTCCCCGCGCCAAATTGGGAGCGCAAGCCAATCAACTGGTCGATAACCTCGCCTCACAGGCCAGCAGCAAAGGAGTTCCTGTAAAACTGAGCGATGTGGTGAACCTCAAAGTGAATATGGGCGGCACGATCACCAATCCCACCATCAAAACCAATCTCAAAGACGCCGGCAGCAGCCTGGCACAGGATATGAAAGACCAGGCCAACCAGTTCGTGGAAGCCAAAAAGAAGGCGGCCGACAGTGCGCTGGCCGCTGCAAAGAATGCGGCAAAAGACACCCTGCAATCTGTCAAGAAGCAGGTAACACAGGGCGTGGCCGACGAGCTGAAAAAACAATTGCTTGGCAAGAAAGACAGTACTGAAGGGCAGGAAAGCGCCGGTGATGGCAAGAAGAAAGCAGAGGAATCAGTGAAAGGATTGTTCAATAACCTGCTGAAGAAAAAGAAAAGTACGGATACTACGAAGCAGCAATAGAGAGTTGACAGGTTTACAGGTTGAAAGGTTGATAAGGGGGTTCCCGCAATTCGGAGATTTCCTTATCAACCTTTCAGCTTGTCAACAGATTTTATCATCACAGGATGTACAAAGCCCGGGCAGCCGCTCCAAGGCCCTGAACATCCCAAAAAAAACGGGGTCTATACTGATTTTAGGCCGTTTTCCCCTATTTTTGCCGTCCCTAAAAATTCAATCAGAATAAGAATCAACCGCTTATGGACAAATTGATCTATCTCGTTCCCGTGATGGGTGTCATCGGCCTGCTGTATACCCTGGTAAAATTCAACTGGGTATCGAAACAAGATGCAGGTTCCGACCGCATGAAAGAGATCAGCACTTATATCGCGGATGGCGCTATGGCCTTCCTGAAAGCCGAATGGAAGATCCTGGGATATTTCGTAGTGATCGTGGCCATTCTGCTGGGTGTGATGGCGCAGGCCAATCCTCACTCGCACTGGTCCATTGCCATTGCCTTCATCATCGGCGCTGTATTCAGCGCTACTGCAGGATATATAGGTATGCGCGTTGCTACCAAAGCAAATGTCCGCACAGCCAATGCAGCACGTACCAGTCTCAGTAAAGCCCTCTCCGTGTCATTCACCGGCGGGTCGGTCATGGGATTGGGTGTTGCCGGTCTGGCCGTATTAGGCCTGGGTGGTTTGTTCATCGTACTGAAAACGCTTTTCGTGCCGGATGGCAGTTCTGTGAATGGCGCCGAAATGGTACAGGCCATTGAAGTGCTCACCGGTTTTTCACTGGGCGCTGAATCGATCGCATTGTTCGCCCGTGTTGGTGGCGGTATCTATACAAAGGCGGCCGACGTAGGCGCCGACCTCGTTGGTAAAGTGGAAGCAGGTATCCCTGAAGATGATCCGCGCAACCCGGCCACCATTGCCGACAACGTAGGTGATAACGTGGGTGATGTTGCCGGTATGGGCGCCGACCTTTTCGGTTCTTATGTGGCCACTGTGCTGGCCACGATGGTGCTCGGACAGGAAACCATTTCGCAGGACCAGTTCGGCGGCCTCGCTCCTATCCTGCTCCCCATGCTCATTGCAGGGGTCGGTATCCTTTTCTCGATCGTGGGTACCTGGTTCGTTCGCGTGAGCGATGCAGCCGGTATCAGCACCGACAATGTACAGAAAGCGCTCAACATGGGTAACTGGGGTTCCATCGTACTGACGGCCCTCGCCTCTGTTGGACTTGTTTACTATATCTTACCAGAAACCATGACACTGCGCGATCATGAATTCACCAAATGGGGTGTTCTCGGCGCTATTGCAGTTGGATTGGTGGTAGGTACATTGATGAGCATCATTACCGAATACTATACGGCCATGGGTAAACGCCCTGTGCTCACCATTGTCCGCCAGTCGGGCACCGGCCATGCCACCAACGTGATCGGTGGTCTGGCTGTAGGCATGGAATCCACGCTGCTGCCTATCCTCGTATTGGCGGCCGGGATATGGGGCTCCTACGAGTGCGCTGGTCTCTACGGCGTATCGATCGCAGCAGCCGGTATGATGGCCACCACGGCGATGCAACTGGCCATCGACGCCTTTGGCCCGATCGCCGACAATGCCGGTGGTATCGCAGAAATGAGCGAGCTGCCGAAAGAAGTTCGTGAAAAAACCGACGTGCTCGATGCAGTAGGCAATACCACGGCCGCTACCGGTAAAGGTTTTGCGATCGCATCGGCCGCATTGACGGCGCTGGCCCTGTTCGCCGCTTATGTTGGTGTGATCAAAAATAACGGGTATGATCTCGGCAATGCCATCAATATTTATAAAGCAGATGTACTGGCTTCCCTCTTCGTAGGCGCCATGATCCCTTTCATCTTCTCCTCCCTGGCGATACAGGCTGTAGGTAAAGCTGCCATGGCGATGGTGGAAGAAGTACGCCGCCAGTTCCGCAGCATCCCCGGTATCATGGAAGGCAAGGCAAAACCGGAGTATGAAAAATGCGTGGCTATTTCCACAGACGCTTCCATCAGGAAAATGATGTTGCCCGGCGCCATTGCCATCATCTCCCCTTTGATCATGGGCTTTGTACTGGGCCCTGAAGCATTGGGTGGATTCCTGGCCGGAGCCACGGTAAGCGGTGTGTTGATGGGCATGTTCCAGAACAATGCCGGCGGCGCGTGGGACAATGCAAAAAAATCTTTCGAGAAAGGTGTCGAGATCAATGGTCAGATCTACTACAAAAAATCAGAACCTCATAAAGCATCGGTAACAGGCGATACGGTTGGTGATCCTTTCAAAGACACCTCCGGCCCGTCGATGAATATCCTTATCAAACTGATGTCGATCGTATCGCTGGTGGTGGCCCCCACACTGGCGCAGGTCCATAGTAAGGGTGCTCATGAAGTATCTGCTCCTGCAAAAAAAGCGAACATGACTGTAGCTGCTGCCCAGCAGGTTGCACCGGCTACAGCTACAACAGTGGCTTATACAGCAAAGTAAACAGAAGTATTTTCCCAAAAACTCTTGGAACTTATTATCTGTAATCAATATCTTTGTTGTCCATAACTAAAGCACTATATCATACCAAATACCAAAAGTCCCTGTATTTCCATACGGGGACTTTGCTTTTAAGGGAAGGTGAGATAAGTTGATAGGTTAACAAGTTGACAGGTTAACAAGGAAATCCCCGAAACTCATAGATTCTTTTGTTAACCTGTCAACTTGTTAACTTATCAACCTTTCAACCAAAATCCCTACCTTCAGGGAAACCCCGAAAGGTGGACCGCAACATACTTTATTATGCCATCCCCGGATTTATTCTCCTGCTTGTCGTGGAGGCCTGGTATGCCTACAGGGAGCATAAACACCTGTTCGAAAAAAAAGATACTTTCAGCAGCCTGGCCATGGGCATCGGCAATGTGATCACCGGCTTCGTATCGGGTGCAGTAGTATGGGGCGCATTCGTGCTGGTATACCAGTTCCGTTTCTTCACACTGGGATGGGCCTGGTGGGCTTGGTTACTGGGATTTTTTGCAGATGATCTCTCCTATTACTGGTTCCATCGCTCCGCTCATCATATACGCTGGTTCTGGGCTTCGCATGTGGTGCATCATTCATCCCAATATTATAACTTATCAACTGCACTGCGGCAAACCTGGACGGGCAATATCAGCGGCAGTTTCATCTTCTGGATGTGGATGCCGCTGTCCGGGTTCGATCCGGCTATGGTGATCCTGCTGCAACAGATCAGCCTGATATACCAATTCTGGATCCATACGGAGGCGATCGATAAATTGCCGAAGCCCATCGAACTTATCTTCAACACGCCCTCCCATCATCGCGTACATCATGGCAGCGACCTGAAATATCTCGATAAGAACCATGCCGGCATCCTTATTATCTGGGACAGGCTATTCGGCACTTTCCAACCCGAAGAAGAAAGGCCGGTCTATGGATTGACAAAAAACATTAATACGTATAACCCTTTTGTCATTGCCTTTAAGGAGTGGGGCGACCTGTTCAGCAAGGCCTGGCGCGCAGGCTCATGGCGCAATGCGCTGAATTATTTCATCAAACCGCCGGGCTGGAGCCATGATGGGAGCTCACAGACGGCGAGCCAGTTGCGGCGTAAGGTTGGTAAGCTGGGGAAAAGTTGACAGGTTAAAAAAAAGTTGACAGGTTTATAAGTTGATATGTTAACAAGGGAAGCTCAGAATAGCAGGAACATCCATGTCAACCTATTAACCTATCAACTTATAAATAAACCTGTCAACTTTTATTCAACTTATCAACATTTCTTAACATTTCATTTACTATCAACCGGAATAATTACGAAATAAATCGTAAATTTATCAAAATCGATGTTCCAACTATGCCAACAGTAAAGACAATCAAACCCACAGAGAGTGAGCTGGAGATTCTGCAGGTGCTGTGGGAAAAAGGCACTGCCAGTGTACGTGAAGTACATGAGGAATTACTCAAGACCAAAGAAGCTGGTTATACTACCACGCTGAAACTGATGCAGATCATGCATGAGAAAGGATTGGTGAAAAGAGATGATTCCGTGAAGACGCATATTTACCAGGCCGCACTGAGCAAAGAAAAGACCCAGAAACATCTGCTGGGCAAAATGATCGATACCTTATTTGGTGGCTCTCCTACTCAATTGGTGATCCAGGCTTTGGGCAATCACAAAGCATCTGCCGGTGAGCTGGAAGAGATCCAGAAAATGATCGACAACCTCAAAAAACAATAACCGATGAACCTGGTTTACCAGTCGGCTTTTCTCAAGGCATTGGGGTGGGCATTGTTAGACAGCCTTTGGCAATTGGGTGTGCTATGGCTGCTCTATATTTGGTTGACGGGCAATGGAAAAAAATTCCAGTCGCGCCAACGCCATACCCTGGCCCTTCTCTCTCTCGCCGGTGGTTTCATCTGGTTCCTCATTACCCTGGTCATACATTTTTATAAAGCAGCGGCAGCCCCGGTAATCGTTACAGTGATGGAAGGAAGTGAACCGGTAGCAGCCAAAGCTTCTTCGAATATGGGCCTTATCTCTTCACTGATCGAATCGGCCCTTCCTCTCCTGTCGATCGGGTACCTGCTGATGGCGATGTTCCTCTTCATCCGGCTTTATCGCCAGTACCGTTCCACCCGCCGGTTGCTCGGCGCCGGTATATCGAAAGCAGCCCCTGAGTTCAGGGTCTTCCTCCAGCAGGTAGCAGCACATATCGGGATCAAAAAGAATGTGCAGATCTGGTTGTCGTCCGTGGTGGACGCCCCGCTCACACTGGGTTTCTGGAAACCCGTGATCCTGCTGCCCATTGCGGCTGTCAACTGCCTCAGCATTCAGCAAACGGAAGCCATCATCCTCCACGAATTGCAGCATATCAAAAGGAATGATTACCTCATCAACCTGCTGATCGCCGTTACCGATGTGATCCTGTTCTTCAATCCATTCGCCAAACTACTGGCGGACCATATTTACAAGGAAAGAGAGCATAGCTGCGATGATATGGTTTTGCAGTTCAGGTACGATGCTGCCCTCTATGCCCGTTCCCTGCTCGTGTTGGAGCAAAACCGCTCGAATCCCGTTCGCACACTGGCCATAGCAGCTACCGGCAAGAGCAATCAATTATTATTACATCGCGTTAAACGCATCCTTTATAATGAACCTGTCAGTTCACCGGTAAGCCAGAAATTCATTGCCTACCTGTTGAGTGCTGTATTGATCGGCTTCATTGGATGGTCGAACCCCGGCAAAGTGATCGTCCGTACCATCAGCAAAGTAGAAAAACCGGCGACGCTGGTTGAATATGCCACTACCTTCGAAACACCCGGTACTCCTCAGGCGCCGACGCCTCCTCCTGCCAAACCTGCCAGGGCCCCTAAAAAGCCTTCCGGCAGCCGGAAAGCAATAGAACAGACACTGTTCCATGAAATACAGGAAGCGCTGGACCAGGAGAACGAAATGAAGCTGGCCGCCCTGAAACAACAGGCCGAGAAAGTGCAGCAAATACAGGGTTATGTTATGGTGAGCAATAAAGAAGCAAGGGATTATTCCATGGCGACCGGTAAAACTGTCTCTGATCCTGACTTGCACGGCTCTGCTGAAGTGCGGCCCTTCGTGCCCAGTTACAGTTTGGCTTACCAGATCGTTGAAGATACAACCCTTCCCCGGCGTTATGTAGAGACCTACAGTGAAAAGAAAGCAAGGGAATCGATGGAGAAAACCCTGAAAGCCTTACAGGCGCTCGACTGGCAGAAACTGGAAAAAGACCTGGGCGGTTCAGGGAAGAAAGTGGATGTAGTAAAGCTTCAGCGTGAGTTGCAGAAAGCATTCAAGGAAATAAACTGGAACAAAGTGAATGAGGATGTGCAAGGCTCGTTCCAGGTGGCAGAAGAAGAGATCTCCAAAAACCAGGATGCCTGGCGGCAGAAGTTGGAAGCCTACCAGCACGCACGTGCGAAAAAGCAGGCTGATATCGGGCAATTGCAGCAGCAGATCGTGGAACAAAGGCTGATGGAGAACAGGAAGGCTGAAAGAAAGAGCAACGCAGGCAATTGCGAAGAAAGCATACGTGTTGCTCCTGCCAATAAGCCCAATACCACTACCAGGCCCGCAACGAGGAAGGCCAAGAGGATAGTGGATATTTAATTTTTCAAAGCCATTTATTGATACTGCGACCTTTCAGGTTGTGAGATGGTATACCACAAAGGCACGAAGGCTCAAAGAAATACTTCATTTTCTTTGAGCCTTCGTGCCTTTGTGGTATCCTACCAGCTTTCGAAGCCCAGTTTTTTCAATCCTTGCTGGACTTCAGGACAACTCATGAATAAGTTCCAAAGCAGGCCGCTACGGTAATTTTCCATCATCACCACGATGGGGCCCTCATCGATAGCCAGGTATCTTTTCGGGAACCAGTTCTCCGATTCGCTGAAGGCATCGAAGAAGCCATAAGTTCCCCACAGGCTGCCCTTCATGTCCCGGTACCAGTGCCTCATGGCCTTCATGGATTGTTCAGGAGTATACGGCATGGAAGAAAGTGCGGCCGTGGGGGAGATAACACAGCGGTCCCTCGCCGGTCCTGGCGCATGTCCGGCATATCCCTTTACCGAATAACTTGAGGTGAGCCCCCAACTATCGGGACCATACCCCTTGCAATGATTGGAATTTTCCACGCACCAGTTATAATTGATCATAGCCTGACTGGTATTTTCCTGCCAGTAATCGGCATACCTGTCCTTCAGCTTCCGGGGATCGAGGCCGAGATAGGAATAGTGCGACCAGAAAAGAGGCCCGCCATATTCCTCCGCGCCATTGTGTTTAAGTTGAAGCGTATACTCATACCTGGTAGTCGTATGCCTGATAGCGCCATTTCTTGCCCATCCTTCGTGATATACTTCGGTAGGGACACCGTGCGTAGGTGATGAGGCCGCCAGGACGTACATGACCAAACATTCATTATAGCCGCTGACAGCGAAGTTCTTTGCCCATCCGTAATTGGGGCTCCAGTGCCAGTAGAGCACATTTTTTCCGTTCCTGTACCAGTCGAACTCCACTTCGCGCCAAAGCTGATCGATCCGCTTAGCCAGTGCTTTTTCCCTGGCATTCCCTTTTTGAAAATATTGCCGTGCGCAGAGCAATCCCTGTACCATGAAAGATGTTTCAACCAGGTCGCCTCCGTTATCTTTTTGACCAAAGGGTTTAACCTTTCCGGTTTTTCCATTCCACCAATGTGGCCATGCGCCGTGGAAACGGTCGGCGGTTTCAAGAAAACCGAGTACACGCTCCAGTCTTTCGAGCCCGCTTTTCCTCGTAATAAACCCTCTCTCGATTCCCACCAGTATTGCCATCACGCCAAAGCCGCTGCCACCCGATGTTACAACGTCCTGATCGTTGTGGGGATAAATACTATCGAGGTGAACACGCTCCCTTGCCAGTCCACTGGTAGGTTCCGCACCCTGCCAGAAGTACTGAAAGGTGGCCCGCTGCACTTCATTGAAAATGGTTTCATCGGCAGGATCGAATTGGACGGTATGCTTCGCTATTTTTTTGTTTGAGCTGCAAGAGATGAGAACAAAAGAAGCGATTGAAATCAATATGGTTTTCATGAATGGTATTTACAGGTGGATATACTAAAGTCATTTATTTGCTTTACCGAGATTGAAGAGCGCTTTGATATGGGCATCGGGCAGCGCAATATTAAAGATCCTGATCTCATCGATCTGGCCCGTCATCGGGGCAAAGCTGACATCACTGCTCACTTCTTTGCCAGGTATACCATTATAATTGGAACCGATGATCACCTCATTGGGTTCGTAAGCCTTGAATAAATTGTTGCCTGTACCTCTGTTGGGAAACCCTCCTACTTTCACACCATCAGCCCATATATCGAACACGCCCGTGGAATAATTATAAGTCAGCACGAGATGTGTCCATTTGTCCATGCCGATCTTGGGAGAAAGGTTATTGTTGAGGTTGTCCTGTGTACCGCCACCAACCGTGGCAAATGTAGGCTGTATCTTCAGTACATCTGTATTGGAAGCAGGAAAGGAATGGGTGTTCAATATAAAATTGATATTGCCTGTAAATATTCCCGGCCTTGCCAGTTGGAAGAGCATGGTCTTTTTGGAGCCGTTATTCAGGATCTTTATCCAAACACTGATCGACCAGCTTTTCAAGGAATCGGTCTTGAATGGTGCTAACTGGGTAGCGAAATACAGGTATCCGGCATTCAGGGATAAGGCTTTGCCTCTAACGCCTCCGTCAACGATCGCATCATTCTTTGTCTGCGAAGGCGCAGTACCACGGAGTTTTTCATTTTTGGTATCATCGAAGCTCCAGTAGGCGATCAGTTTGGATGGAAATATTTCTTCGGAACTGTTATACCCATCGACTTTGCCTTCATAATCTTTGGGTGAAACCCCAGGCAATTTATTTGGATTGCCATCCTTTTTGCAGGAATACCCTGCTATCAGTATAGTGGCCAGGCAAACCACACTTGAACCTATATTCAATGAACGTTTCATGTTAAATTTTTTGGATGAACAATCAATATCCGTTGTTTTGGGTCAGGACTCCGCGGCTCAGGTCGATCTGGGTTTGCGGAATAGGCAGTAGTACATCACGTCTTTCGTCGAAGTTGGTTTTACCGGCTGCCTGCATGGTTGCTCCTGCAATTTCCCAGCGCACCAGGTCAAAGAAGCGGTCATGCTCCATAGCCAGCTCGATACGGCGTTCATGACGAATGGCTTCCCGGAGCAGGGCCTGGTCGGTAGTGGTCACCTTTGGCAGGATTGAATTATTGCCCCCCCTCGCTCTTGCACGGACCATTTCCAGCTTACCGAGTGCCTCTGGGGCATTATTTACCTCATTGGCGGCTTCTGCATACATCAGCACCACATCGGCATAGCGAAGAACGCGCAGGTTGAACCAGTAGCCAAAGCGGTTGCCGATAGCGGAACGGATGGCAGGATTCGTGTATACCTTATTATTATATCTCGGATTGGGTAATCCTGCAGGGATATTTTCTCCATAGATGGTTTGATAAGTGGTAGTAGCGGTACTGGTGTACAGGATAGTCCTTCCCTTTCTTGGGTCGCCGGTCTCATAAGCAGCTTCCAACTGGACGGTTGGCGTATTCCAACCCCATCCGAGGTCCCACGAGCCGGTTCCCCTGACACCCTGGATCTGTGCATATTGAACGCCATTGGCAGTGGGGATGGCAGCACTGGCCGTGGCCTGTACTTCAAAGACCGATTCTTTGCTGTTCTCCCCTTCCTCCCTGAATATCCTGTCGTAGGTAGTTGAAAGATCATACTGCCCTGAGTTCATCACTATTGAAGCTGTGGCCATTGCCTGGCTCCATTTTTTCTGTGTGAGGTAAACCTTAGCCAGCAAACCATTGGCGGCTCCACTGGTCAGGCGGCCGGGAAATTTGGTGGGGTCCCAGTTCAGGGGAAGGTTGGCAGCCGCCAGTTGAAGGTCTTTTTCGATAAAGGCATAAATCGCCGCCGGCGTACTTTGTGGAATATTACTTTGAGATACAGTGCTGGCAACGGTATCGATCAGTGGCACCCGCCCAAACAGACGTACCAGCATAAAGTAACCATAGGCCCGCAGGAATTTTGCCTCACCTTCTGCCTTCGCCTTCTGAGCGGCATCCGCTACGATGGCATTGTTATGCTGTATCTGGTCGAGGACAATATTGGCTTTATTAATGAGACTGTAATACCCAAGCCATAACGTATTGGCAAAACCGTTGGACGGAGAGACCGGGAAATTATCCATATCGATGGCATTAGCGCCTCCATCAGCCGGTATGCTTCCCTTGTCGGCATCATCACTTCGTATACTGGTTGCCGCAATGAAAGATTGGCTATGCACATTGAATGACCTGAGTTCTGAATAGGCTCCATTCAGATAGGTATCGTAGGGGCCGGAGCCACCTGGATAGGGATAGTCCTCCCTGGTATATTGACCTTGTGGTTGGCGGTCAAGGAAATCCTTTTTGCAGGCTGCCAGCGTGATCACACTGAGCCCGATGACCAGGGAATGCTTGAACTGGAAAGTATTTATTATGAATGTTTTCATTTTCTTCTCTTAGTAAGGTTAAAAATTTAGATGCAGTCCTACTGAATACACAGCCGGTACCGGGTACGTTCCGTTGTCGGAGCCACTGGCTATCGGGTTGGAAAGAGACACCTCCGGAGTATAGCCGGTCGCTTTCGTGAAGGTGGCGATATTCTGACCGCTCACGTATATGCGAAGATTCCTGATACCGGTCTTGCCCAGCAGGCGCTTTGGGAAGTTATACCCCAACTGGACCGTACGTATCCTGAAATAATCACCGGGCTCCAGGAAATAAGTGCTGAACAGGAAATTATTGGCGCGGGTATTATCCAGTATTGGTTCCACATTGGTGCTTCCTGCGGATGTCCAGGCATTCAGGCGGTTCCTTTCATAGTTGAGGACGGCAAAGTTTTGTGTACGCCGTTCCGTGTAGATCTTATTGCCTGCAACACCCTGTCCTTCGAAGAGGAAATCAAAACCTTTATAACCCAAAGAAAAGTTGAAGCCGAAATTATATGGGGGGAAAGGAGTTCCGAGATAGGTCCGGTCTTTCGAATCGATCACCTTATCTCCGTTCACATCCGCATAAGCAATATCGCCCGGTAAAGAGTTGCTGAAAGCCGGTGTTTTGTCGAGCTGAGCTACTGTTTGATAAATACCTGTCTGTTTATACCCATAAAAATATCCGATAGATGATCCTGTCACTGTTTTATTCACGCCGCCATTCCCCAATATCTCGAAGTCGAAATTATCCCCAATGGAAACAACCTTGTTATCATTGTAGCTGACATTGGCTGAAAGGCTGTAGGTAAAATCCTGTCCGACCCGGTCGTTCCAGCCAAGGCTAACTTCAATGCCTTTGTTGGTAATGGTCCCCAGGTTGGTCCTGTAGGAATAATTACCGGCAGTTCCAGGCAGGGTGAGGGTTGTAAGAATGTCTTTTGTAGTTCTGTCGTAGAATGTAAGTTCTGTGCTCAGCCTGTTGTTGAGGAAGCGGGCATCCAATCCAATGTCCAATCCTCTTACCACCTCCCAATGAAGATTGGGATCAGGTACATAGGCGGGGACCACGGAAGTATAAACATTATCACCAAAAACAGCCGTATTGGAGGAGTTGAGTGCCGGTAAATAGAGATTAGTTCCCAACCCCAGGGCGCTACCCACTGTTCCCCAGGCGCCGCGGAGCTTCAGAAAATCAACGCCTTTAATCTTTTCAAAGAATTTCTCTTCGCTGACCACCCATCCCAGTCCCACGCTTCCGAAATTACCCCAACGGTTGGCTGGTGCGAACTTCGAGCTTCCATCCCTCCTGAAGCTGAGGTTTACCAGGTACTTATTGGCGAATGAATAATTAACACGGCCAAAAACAGACATATAGGCTTCTTCCCCGCCAGCTCCGCTGTTATTGATCGGGTTATTGGCATTCACAATGTTCAGGTACCAGTACCTGGGATCATCGGGCACATTGAGCGTGGTGTCTCTCCGGGTTCCCGACAATGTAGTATTTGCCTGGAACAAGCTGGTAAAACCAACCACTGCGGTGATCCGGTGCTGGTCAAAATTCTTCTGGAAAGTAAGCGTGTGGTCTTGTTGATATTTGCGATACTCAGCCTGGGCCTGGCTCACACTGGTCTTTGCAAACTGGTCGAAGGTGGTATCTGTTTTGGTGGCGCCTTCACCCAGGTTGATATAGCTATAGGGAAGTGGCGTATAGCTTCTGTTATTATTAAAGCCGAGGTCAGTATAGAAAGAAGAGCGGAAGGTGAAGTTGTGTAAAAATTTCACTTCCCCGAAAATGCTTCCCACTACGCGGTAGCCTTTGTTCACTGCATGACCGGTAGACTGATCTATCCGCGCTACCGGGTTGGCGATCTGGGCCCTTTGGAAGGAAGGCATCCTGTAATAAAGCCCTTCGGCCGCCTTGATGGGAACAATAGGCGCCGCCCATAAGGCGTAATTCAATGCACTGACATCGGGCGCATCCTGTATCCAGTGAAACCCGGTGATATCGCCGCCCACCTTGATATTATTTGAGATCCTTATCTCCTCATTCAGCCTTGCGATGAACTTCTGATAACGATCGTATTTCAACACGCCCTCCTGATTATTATATCCCAGGGTGAACAGGGTGGTGCTCTTTTCTCCACTGTTGGTCACCGTTAGGCTATTGGTATTGATCACGGCGCTCCGGAAGATCAGGTTTTGCCAGTTCGTATTCGCCGTATAGTTCGTGTAATCGAAAGGGGCAGCATTCAAATTGGCGAGTTGGGCCGAATATAATTTTTTGAAGCCTTCGGCGTCTGTCACCTCAATTTTGTTGTTCACCTTTTGAACGCCTACCGAGCTTTGAAAACTAACATTGGTCTGACCTTTTGCTGCTCTTTTTGTAGTGACGATAATTACCCCGTTACCACCCTGCAATCCAAAGATGGCAATGGAGGACGGATCTCTCAGAACTTCAATATTTTCAATATCGGCAGGATTCAGGTAATCGATATTCGTCTGGAATACCCCATCCACTACATAAAGAGGGTCTGTATTATTTGTACTGTTGACACCCCGTATCCTGACTGTGGGCGAACTACCTGCACGGCCACTGTTAACTACCGTTAAACCTGCCACTTTCCCCTGCAATGAAGCCACAGGATTTGTATTAGGCATCCGCGCCAGTTCCTCCCCTTTTACCGAGGTGATCGTTCCTGTCAGGTCTCGTTTCCGTTGAGAACCATACCCGATCACCACCAGTTGTTCCATCTGTAACACAGACCTTGAAAGGACGACGGTTAAATTCCTGCTATTGCCGACAGGCACCTCTTTCCGGGTGTATCCTACAAAACTGAACACGAGCACAGCGCTTTCATCGGGAACTTCAATCTCAAATTTGCCGTCCGCTCCTGAAACTGCGGTGCCTGTCCCGTTTTTAATGTTGACGGAAGCGCCTTCCAGGGGAAGGCCGTCCTCATCTTTCACCACACCGGACACGCGGATCGGTAAAGGAGCAAGGGGCTGGTCCATTTCAGCAGCTCTCTTTTCTCTTTTTTCCTTTATTGCAACGACCCTGCCATGGATCTCGAAGGACAGGGGCTGTTGTTCGAAGATCATGGCAAGCACCAGCTCCAGCGGTTGATTCCGGATACTTACACTCACCGGACGGCTTTTCTGCAATATCTCGTCCTCATAGAAAAACGAATACCCGCACTGTTTCCTGATCTCCTTTAACACCTTTTTCAATGGAGCATTCTGTTCGGAAAGAGTAATGTTCTGGGCAAGCCCGGTAGCCTGGATCTGCACACAGGCCACTAACAATAAAAAAGCCGTCAGCTTGGTAACCAAAAACGTTTTTGCATGGAGCTGACATCGTTTAGGGATACACGAAAGCGAAGCCTTCCGGCAAGCAATCAATTTCATAATTTTGGCTGATTTGGTGATTGAAAAAGGTCGGTTATCTTCACGGCATTACCGTTAATTTCTTTCTATCTGCATCAATGGAAAAATGAATATTCGCTGCTTTGAACAGGCCCAGCAGTTCCGAGAGGTTTGCGTTCCTCGGTATTTCACCACTGAAAGTACGCACCGGGATCTCTCCCTGATATTCAACATCCACATCATACCATCTTTCCACCTGTCGCATGATAGCTTTCAAATCCGATCTGTCATAAGCCTGCATTCCATTCTTCCAAGCAATGGCCAGTTCCACATCTGCATTGCTGACCAGCCTGAGGTCACCGTCTGCCAGCAAACGGCTCTGCTGGCCCGGCTTCAGCAACAGGGTCTTCTCCCCACTCCTCAATTTCACAGCGCCTTCCAGCAGGGTGGTCTCCATGGCAGGTTCATTTTCATAGGCCATCACATTGAAATGGGTCCCCAATACTTCAACAGAAGCATCGTTTACCTGAACTACAAAAGGCTGAAGTGGATTTTTGACCACCTCGAAATAAGCTTCGCCTTTAATGATCACGGCCCGCTCTTTACCAGTGAAAGCGCTGGGGAACCTGATCGAGCTGCCGGCATTCAGCCAAACCTTTGTGCCGTCTGCCAGTACCAGTTGCTGTTGCCGCCCTCTCGGCGTCATCAGCAGGTTATATTCGGGAGTGTATGGAGTGCCGCTCCTGGAGGCATAGAAGGATACACTGCTTTCTGATTTGACAATGTTCGCTCCTGCAGTCCTGGCCAGGCTTCCGTTGCCGGCTGTATCCAATACAATGGTATGTCCATCCGACAGGGTGAGTACGGCCCCCTGGGTCCCGGGCCTGATATCGGCTTCGATACTTTCAACCTGTGTGCGGCCCGTAAGGGATTGCCGGGGTGAAGAGAGCCTGTGAACATACAGGTATATCCCGGAGCATAGGATCAGTATTACTGTCGTAATCGTACCATATCTTCTTTTCCGGAGGCGACTGCCTCCTCTCCTCTTCCGGTTGATTTGCTGCAATATCTTCTTTCGATAGGCTTCCCTATCCACGGCATGCTCAACAGGTATCTCCAGGACATTATCAGGGCCCAGCGAATTATACCACCTGGCATATTCTTCCTCTTCTTCCGGGGTAATAGTGCCATTCAGCCATTTTTCGGCCAATTCGAAATAGCGTTCATCATTTAAGTTCATAGAATTATCGTTACTATACTGTCAAGAAAAGTTTCAAAAACCCTACATGGAAAGAAAAATATTCTTTGAAGAAAAAATGCGGGGGATAGGAGGCATAGCAAGAGAAGATGCAAAATATGGTCGCAATATGTTAATAATCAATAAAATACAATAATCCTCCCATCTCGAACCCGGCTCTGGGTAAGGCAGTGGTGCATTAAATAAACTGATGGCACGGTTCCTTTGCCTTCAATACGTTTGACCTGGCCGGTACCTGTTTTTGTAATCGAATAAACTCTCGATTAACGGAATGGCGTTACAGCAATTATAGAAGTAAGAACAGCATGATCAAAAGAAAACAGAAAGATAATGTTTGAGGTTCACCCGTAAAGATTTCAAGGCCCTTGAGAGGTTGGCTTCGACTCCCTTTTCGGTTATTCGAAGGCGTGAGGCTATTTCTTTTTTCGACAGCCCTTCTTCCCTGGCCAGTTGATAAGTGATCCGGCATTTTTCAGGGAGCTGATTGACCAGTTGTTCCAGGCGGCCCTGTAATTCCTGGAAGCTAAGCCGTCGTTCAGTCATATTTTCATTGCTGTCTGAAGTATGGCCGGCATGTCTTTGATAATCCAGCGCTTTTTTCATCTTTACCTGCGCATTGATCACCCGGTATTTGACACTGACAGCCAGGTAGCCTTCCAGCGTGCCGGTAATCTTCAATACTGCCCGGCGGTTCCAGAGGTCCAGGAAAATATCCTGCACGATCTCCTCGGCAATGCCCAGATTTCGGCATTTGATGCCCGCTACGTATAAAAGCTTTTCCCAGTAGCGATCATAAATTTCCCTGAATGCATGGTCGTCTCCTCCGGACATCAATTGTACCAGTGTAGCATCGTTGTATGAGTTGTATCCCGCAGTCATTTCAAAAGCAGGATGCTAAAGTAGGGAAAATCTGGAAAATGGGTGGGGAGAGGGGGAATTCTGCTTAGCTGCAATTCCCTGAAATGGTCTGGCATTCCATGTCGGCACACTGTATATTATATACATAATCATTCTATACAATATCTTTTTTGCCATTTTTCTTACTCTAAAAAAGTATCTGATGCATAGCAAAAATGCCGCAAAGATTATACGCAGCATAAAAAATTCAACCAGCTAACTCATCTTCTATTCTACGAACTCGTTATAAGGAATAAACCTGACTTCATACTTATTTGCAACAACTGATTTACCAAAAAAGAAAGTAACATCTCTTATTCCGGCAACATGCTCCTTTCTAGTAGAGAACTCTGCATAAAGTCCTGAGTTTAATTCATCCTCACCAATCTTTTGTTTTGTAGATAAGGGTGAAAAAAGATTCTTCAACTCTTCGAAAAACCTTTCAGCATCAGCTTTATTGACAAACTGAAAACACCAATCAATATCGATAATTTTCTTACAATTCTCAACCTCACCTATATCAACCTTGATATATCCTGAATCAACAACCATATTAGGCAGAGGGCTTTTAATGAAATTAAAGATATGAGAAACCTTTTTTGCATTCCCGCTCATATTCACATCTAAGTTCACAGATAACGATGACACTCCTTTGTGTCCATGATAACCATAAGCAACTTGTTTAAATTCATTAATAATAGTATCTGTAGATACATTCTTGACATCTACACCAAAATACAATTGTTGAACAGTTTTATTGAACGTTATGGTTTGAGACATAGCAATTACAGGGTTAATAAAAGTTGTGATTAGTATAAAAGTACGATACATAATTTATAGCATAAAAGGTTATCTTTTACAAACGGGAAAAGCCAAAGCCTACAAATTTAAATTGATATTTCCTGTTGACTATTTTATACATCGCTCGCCTATGTGTGTATTGCACCCCTTGCATTCCTGCATATCTTGTTATAGAAGGTGACCAGTTAACATCATAAGTTGTTATTAAGGTAAGCGATGGGTTATAGTTCCCTGTGGCAACATCCTTAGCATGCTTTACAGCTAGATTATCAATATGCCCTTTAATTTGGTCATTATTAGACGAAAGATATATACCCCTTCCATTATTTTGCTTTATCTCATAACCACTCCCTTCACTTACCAATTTTTCCTTTTTGGGGCAAACCCAGCAATGTCCACGTTGGTCATAAAAATCATCAGAAACAAAATCTGGTTTAGAGTTTCTACCTGTACCCTCAGTCCATACTCTGTCTGCTCGCCTAAAATTCATTGCTTTAGCTTGAACAGGGTGGTTCGTTGTCATGTATTCCTCAAATATGTTTTCAAACTGCTCTCCTAAGTTATTTTCTGTAGGATTTATTCCTTTCAATTGAGTATAAGTTATTAAATCTGACTTATAGAATGGCTTCCATTCATCATCACTGCTATAACTTGCGTATCTGACATAGATGCTTGCTCCTTGTATTGCTAAAACTGGTGCTACATCTTTCAATGCTCCTCCAATCCCTCCAAAATCAATCGGAGGTATAAATGTAACCCCAAAGCCTACCCCTGCACCTATAGCTGCGCCCCAAACACCACTACCGCCCGTGAGTTTGTCGATACCAAAACCTGCCAAAGCGCCTGCACCTGCGGCCAATAACCGGTCACCCAGGACACTTCCCGTAATATTCCCCAGCACTCCAAAATCAAAAATTCTTCCCCCGCTTGGATCCGAAAAATTCACCGGATCATTCCCCATTCCCAAATACGGGCTCGCAAACTCATCATACGGATCAGGTTGGATCCACCTTCCAATCTGGGCATCATACATCCTTAACTCGAACTCGTCATAACCACTTTCCTCTTCTTCTTCACTGTATGAGCCCTGAAATCCATACTTGTTATCCAGCTTATTGAATGCCCTGCTGCTGATGCCTGCTATCTTTAGGCCATGAGGATAACAATGTGATTCCTCGATAATGGCCCCTCGCTCATGCGTGACCTTGAAATCATCAAAATATACCGGCCAGTCACTTTCATTACTCAGGTAAACGAACACATACCCATTCCTAGGCACCCTGATATTGGGCTGTGTGATATTATAATCGTTTTGTTGACCATCGACAGGTTTTGCCCCACTCCCCTCTTCTACAAAATTAAAATTCTCGTCGAAGAAAACATAATTCAGGTAGGCTTTGGGACGGTTAGTTCCCGGAGCAGGACGATTATTCAAAAATGGTAACAAAGGACTTGCATTGGGGTCCTGCAGGGTATTCTGTATCGAGGTCGCCCCATCTTTTATGATGGGATTTATGGAACTGCCGGATAGACCTCCAAAAATACTGTTCACAAGAGTAGACAAAACATTCCGGTCGCTAAATGGGGCAGAAGGTACATCATAGTAGTATTTCGTGGTCGCATGTAGGTAGTCCCCACTCATGACCTTCAACAATACATTCGGGCCAATACTCCTGGTATTGGAAGCACCTGTGGTAAATAATTTGCTTACCCACGCAGAGCTGTTACTGCTCCAGGTAGAGGGTTTTGCGAAGCGGGTGTCGTATAATTCATTCCCGGGGTGCAGCGGGTTGCCGTTATTATCCACTTTTCCGAAAAGGGGCTCCTCCTCCGTAGCTGCAGCCGTTTCCATCGAAGCGGTAAAAAATTCCTTATGCTCCTCCTCCGTAATTACCATCCGCACGCTTTCGAGATGGTCCTTTATGAAATAATCGAATACTCCCCATTTACCAGAAACCAATTGCACATTACCGTTGATAGTCATTGCACTGGCGCCCATAGGTGAAGTACTGCTTACCGGCATCATGATCCTGACCCGTCCTTCTTCATGCAGGATGAATTGCAAATCATTTTCCTGGTAAATAAATTCCCCGATATAATAGGTGGTCCTTGCCGTACCTCCTGCCGGTGTTACTTTTTTGGCCAGCTTGGTTCCCGCAGCATCGTAGGTGAACTCAACAGTACTCTTGTTCTCCAGTATTATTTTCTCGGGTTTGTTGAGATAGTTATAGGTTATTCCCTGATTTGCGCCATCACGGATCTTTTTATTGTTATCTGTAACAAGGTTTCCGTTGGCATCATACGTGTAGTCGTCTGTATTACTGTTGTATACTTCATCCTTAAAATCGCCAAGCTTACCATTGTTCGACGCACCAAGGCCTGGATTGTCATCAAAAACCTTCAGCAATTGGTTTGTCCATTCCCCTCCATTCGATTGTTTATAGGTGTAAGAGAGTTTGTCGATATACAAAGCACTATTATTACCGGGAATCACCCCTTTTCGATATAACTGCCTGATATTACCATTCTCATCGTATAGAATATTCGATTCTGAAAAATCCATTTTTGCATTTGCCCAGGTCGTTTCAGATGGTTTACTTTTTTGATTGAAATCCGCACTAATAAACCTGCCTGCATTATCATATCCAAAATCATATTTCCTGGGTGTATTGTCGCCTTGGGTCTTCCATATCAACCCTGTCACCAACTTGTCGAACCGTGCATTGGCAAAGCGATTCTCGAAGTTTTCGTACCCCAGGTGCAATCCAAAAAAATTATTCCATTGATCGGCATTGTTAGCGGATAATGCATAATCCTTGTTAATGCCCGTCAATAGCCCCATTGCATTGTACGTATATTGCAGGGTTTCCAGGGGGGCATTGACAGCGTTTGGCTTTTGACCAATCTTTCTGCTCTTTAATCTACCGAATTCGTCATACGCATACGCAGCAATCGTTTTGAAACCAGCATTGCCATATTTTTTTTGCAAAGTGGTCAAATGGCCCAGTCTGTCGTAACTATTCTTCGTTAGAATGCCAAAACCATTGAAAATGCTATTGTTTGCTGAATGTTTTGTATACCGGCTCAGGATACGACCATCAAAATGGTATTGATTGGTCTCTATATCGGTCCCTCCTTTATGATTCTCTCCCAGTGCCTGAAGGATACGTCCATTTTCATCGTAGTAAATGGTAGAAAGCAAAAATGTTTCGGTTCCCAGTACCCTTACTTTGGAGCCGGTAGGCATGCCTGTTGTTCTTTTGGATAGAACGATCGCCTCTACATCAGGACTGGTGGATGGATATGCCTCCAGGTTGTTATAATTGTTATCAAACGATTTGGCCCCGGTAAAACTATAGTTGTCGTAATATTGATAGGTCAGTGCAGTAAATATGGATGGATCATTGGTATTCACGGGCAATGTAGCATTGACCACAACAGGAATGGCTTGTGCCGATTCTGAAGCGAATGGATCGATCTCGGCTACAAAATCATCATTCTCATTACTGGTAAACTCCGCCAAAAATTCAATACTGTTGGTTGCTGCATAGCGGGAAGGAGGATTGATGGCCGGTCTTGTGGAAATCTCCAAATCGACAATGGCAGCACCACGAGGGATCGTGAAACTGGTAGAAATTGCAGCCAGATCAATATCCGCTTGTAGCTGATCACGGCTCTTTTGAGTTTTGTATATCCCGGTTGAAACCGGCCGGTTCAGGTCGTCGTAAAAGTGCACCAGCCATTCTCTCTGTGCCCTGGCAGCCTGGTTGCCATCCTGTTCGAAAACAACTCTGTCCCGCTGGTCATATACCATATTTAATTTGGAAACACCAGGTGTTTTTTTCACGATCAGGCGTCCTTTGCCATCATACTCATAATAAAAACAAAGCTCATCAGCAATGGCCTGGTTGATTGTCCAGTTATGTGTATCGAGATAGGCTACCGCCTTCGGTGTGATCACGAATCTCAGCCTGTTAAAATCATCATATACATAATAGGTACATAACCATCCGTCATGCTCATCTGTAAGACCTGCTCCTGATTCTTTGAGCTGTACTTTCTTCAGTATGGAGTTACCCACTCGATCTTTATATTCGACTACTTTCTTTCCACGTTCGTCAGTAATAACAGTTTTTAGAAGCGATCCTGCCTGATATATATCGAGTGCCGATCCTGCGGGCAAGGCTCCTGGTACATAACCTATTCGCCATACGTGAACCTTCTCACTGATATTGTTCCCATCATTGAAGTCATAGATGAACGAAGTACCAATATTGTTGGTCAGCCTGTGGCTGCCTGGTGATACTTCTTTCATGATGCGGTTCAGCGGGCTATTTTCCAGGTCTGTTCTTCCCCAGGGGTTGGTTTCATTGTAATTGGCAGTATAAAATGTCGTCTGATCGTTGGTGGAAGTCTTGAATTTACCGGGATCGCCACCGGTAGGGTATGGAAGATATTGTTGGGTGCTCCTTCCCAGGTTATCGTATTGAAGGAATGATACCAGGTCCTGCAAGGTGTTATTCGATGCAGTGCTTGTTTCCTTGCTTACGAACTGGATGGTTCTTCCCAACCCATCGAAGTAGGTTGTTTCCTGTAATTTTTTGCCGGATTCCAGTTGATCAGCCTGAAACCAGGATTGAATATCGCGTGTGAATACCGTATAGGTTCTGATGTAATTCCGGTTTTCTGCATCCACGCTTGTGTAAGTCGGGCTTATGGAAATTACATTTGTGTATTTTGTTTCGCTGCCACAAATGATCTTCCTTCTCACCAATGTGTTTCCAATTATTATGGGAGCATTGGAAGGATAAAGGACTGTATTTCCGACCGGCACCCAGGGCCCGCTTTCTACTGACTGTTCCCAGGTATATTGATAAGATACCGGGGCACATTCACCTCCTGTAGCAGGCCCCTGGTTGATGACAGGTGCGGAATTGTACGCGACTGGTTGTGCCAGGGTAAGACTTCCAGGATCCAGTACCCTTTTCTCTACTGATGCTTCATTCGTATAATAGGTAACACTATTAATCACCACTACACATCTATAGGTGGCCGGGTTGCCCATAGTGGGCATGGGAGGTAGATAGCATTGCTGATTAGCCGACTGAATATTCGACCAGGTGTTGGGTGCAGTTAATATTTGCCACTGGAAGGTCCCCTGTCCTACTAATGTGACACAGAACTGTTGAGGGTTTTCACCAAAACTCAGTATTTGATTTTGTGGAGATACAAATGGCCCTCCTATCATGACCTGCAAAGTGGCCATGCCTCCGTTGATATCTTCGGAAACGGATATCTCTCCAATACCATACTCTTCATTCCAATGCACAATACACCCGTTAGGCCCCGAAGTCTGGATCGTGCCGCCCGATACAAACCACTGTATCAATGCCCCGGAAGGAGCCCCAACGGCTTCATAAGTTTCATACGATCCGCGTTGAACGACAGGCGGGCCCTGTATTCCTATTTGAGAAAAAGATTTGGTGGCAAAAAATATGCAAAATACAGTTACCAGAAGTCGCATATAGGACTAGGTTATTGTTTATAATTATATTGATACGCCTTGATCAGGTTCCTGTATTGATCGCGCACCTGTACAAGTCTTCCCAGGTCATCATACTCATAATAAATACTGCGGCCGGTCTTATCCGATTCTGAGGTCTTCCCAATACCAGGATCATAGGTAAATGTTGTAATCCTGGCATTCCGGGGATAGAGCCTTACCTCATCTATCAACCCATTACCTGAAATAGTAATTGTACTGATCTGGCTTGCATCCGCTACTTCAAACTCATAATATGTCCAGCCATTGATGACTGGCCCCGTTCTTGCAGGAGTAAGCTGGCCCGGAATTGTGACCACCAACTGATTACCTTTTGTCCAGGCCGAAATGATCAAAGGCTTCTGTATACTGATCCCGGTGGTAATACTCCCTTTACTCAGATCATAACACTTAGTACCAGTGGGGCATGGCTCGGCTACAATATTACCAGGTGAAAAGCTCCAACCACCATTACCATCTGCTTCAAAGGACGTATACCTTACTTCACTAACAGATGCATTATCTATTTCAGCTACTTTCAGGCGTGCGTTATAATCATAGATGGCTGACTTGATCGAAAAGCCTGAATTGATGATCTGCTGTACCGGATTCCCCTGGTTGAATGAAGTGGCAGTAAGGGGCTTCAGATAAGTGTAATTCTTAAAATTGGTTGGGCTGAAATTACCTTCATTGGCAATGCTATTATCCAGTGGGGCTGTCAATTGTGAACTGAATACCTGGGTTGGTCTTATATCACCGTTCTCTACCTGCATATATTCGGTAACCACTGATTTGATAAGTTTCCTGTCATTGTCTACTCCGAATTTTTTCCAACTATTCATACTTACCGGGGCCAGCATGATGTTAGCCATTTTCATGTTGCTGATTACACTTCCAGGAATATTATAATCAGATACGTAATAGGTAGTAGTGCCTGATATATCGCCCTTGCTGTCTTTGACACTGACCGATCTAACCTGAAAGTTCTCCGGGCTATAAGTATACAGGGTTTCAGTATTTGTACTGCCTCCGTTTGAATTGTAGAAAGTTTCAACAGATTTGGTAAGCTCTGTTCTGCCCTGTAAAGGATAAAAAGATTGTGAATTGAGAAAGCTGCTCTGGGTAACTGTAAATGCGGAGGTATAGCCGGCGGCAACCTGTGTATTGACGTACCAGGACCTGGAAACAAAATTGTTATTATTGATCTCTCGTATAACAGGATTGTAAAAATTTTCAACTTTCCTTACAGGCTGCCCGCTGGCATTGAGCCAGGTAATCACCTGTGGTAATCCGTAGACCCAATATCCATAACGTTGCTGGGCTGCGCTGTATGGAGCAGCTAAAGATGCCGGAAGCCTTGGGGCGACAAATTGGTCAGAAGTAAATTCATACACAGCACTACCATTAGTTCCTGTATAAACGCCACTACTATTATAAATTGCATCGATAACCTCTACCCTGGAATATTGCATAGGCAGGGGATTAGCCAGATTCATATTGTCGTTTGTGATAATAGAAACTGTATAATCCTTAAAATTTTCTCCAAACAATATGTCAAGCAGCTCATTCAAAATATAAATGATGATCACCTCATATCCTCCTATTGCATTTCCATTTAATACGGCACTTGCCCCCATAGCCCCCATAGCCTGAAACTGGCTCGTTACAAATGATTTCAAAAAATTAACTGCCAAATCTGCCTGGTTATAGCCAATCTCAGAACTCCCACTCACCTTATATTGCCGAAACACCTTGCTGTCTGTATACCTTGCAACCTCAAACCCCCATGCGGAGGAAGAAACCCCATCTGCTTTTAAATACTTGTAATGCTTAATAATATCATTCGTATGGGAAACGCCGTCATATTGTATTACTCTCTTAACACGAATCCCGCCTGCATATTTATTGGCATAGGGGCTGTTTTCAGCCTGGTTACCCTCATACTCGAACTCCAGGCTCCCCCCTTCAGGGTATTGTATTTTATTAAGAATGCCAAACTGTGCCCAGAGGGTACTGAACGTAAAATTCTTATCCTGTAGGGTTCCAACCGGGTATCCATCGGAAGATTCAGAAATGGAATTGGTATTCGGGCTATAATACCCCCAATGGTCTGTCATAACCGTGAATACATGAGGTACATAATTCATGGATGCCAGTGTGGGAATGTTGTACGTGAACGTACATGGAGGTAATGTAGCTCCATTCCGGCCAATTTTTCTAAAATCGGTGAGACAAAGTCTGGCCGCTCTCAGTTGCCAAGAGAATTGAGGCTGAAAATTGAGTGGTTTGATCTCATTCGTCACAATGTATCCATAGTTGAATCTGTAACCGCTTATAATACTATTATTATACAACACATTGATCTCCTTTAATGGATTGTCGCCTGGCAGATCCATCCTGTTATCGCTCCAGTAATTGAAATTGACTTTATAATTGTCTGGCAACAATATCGAGCTGAGCCGTTTGCTTTGCATTCTGACTTTTTGGACCAGCACCTGTTTGGAAGTAGAACCGTTTTGCGAGGTCTGGCTTGATGCCTGTTTCGCTCCTTCCATATCTATAGAATACAAATTGTAATTAAATGTGATCTTCGCATTTGTAAGAGGATTTTTGATCTCTGTAAGAAACCATTTACTTACGATCAAATTAACATCACTCGAACCTGGTACGTTTGCTGTGAATACTTTAAAATTGCTTACTGTTGCGCCAGAAGGCTGGTACTTGAATAGTTCTGTCAACTCCAATTCAGAAAATTTATATTGAATCCCTTCCTCGTCAGTGATCGTAAACGAACTGATCCATGTCCTGATCCTTGACGAAGTCATATTTTGCTCTTCAAAGGTTATTTTCAATTTTGAATCCAGAATGAACTGAGGTTCCTTATTCTTTCCTATCACAAACTGGCCGGATCGGCCGTTAAATTGAAAAGCATAAATATCCTGTTCTCTATCATCCAGGAGTATTTTATAGTTGGAAGCAAAGTTCTTAGGAAACACAGGCACGAAAGACGCTATAGGATTCATGGAATTCTGAGGCAATGTTGGAGAATACATATACCCGGTTTGATATTGATACGTTGCAGGACCAGACACTATATCATCTGGCTGGGAAGGGAGGGTAGCCATACGTTGATCATCAGGTTCGCCATGCTGTATCCTGGAAATAAAACCACCTGCCTGTAATAACCAGCCTGTACCAACATTCGATGCAGGCTCATTTACTTTCAGACCATTCCCATAGATATATTGCAGGGAAATACTGGTACCCAGCCGGTTTTTTGAATCTGAATGCTCGAACAGAGGAAAAAAGGCCTGGGCTGCGCCTGTCTGAAGGTTAACCTGGCCAAAGGAAATATTATACCATATCAATGTCAAACAAAGTAACCACTGTCTCATATCAGGTAAACATTGGATTAATCAATAAATACAGAAAATTGTGGGGCCTATTTTTTCGAAGGCTTTTGCTGGGCCTCAAGGTCTGCGATACGTTTATTGAGCTGAAGAATATATAAGGTAAGCTCTTCAATCTTCTTCAACAATACAGCCTGGGTATCGCCAAGATCAAGCCCTTCTTTTTCTACTGAAGCAGCGGAAGGAACATTTGGCAAATGTTTATTTTCCCGAACATAGCGCTCCACTTGCGCCAGAGGAGGTAGTGGATAATCATGCTCAAAAACATAATCCGGCCAGCCCGTTTGCGTCACTTTCACTTTTTTTGCAAATATGTCTCCGTTCACGGCCAGCTTCCCCTGAGGTGACATAGTGCCGATCCCCATATTTCCATTTGGAGCAATGATTACCTGATCCTGGTTGCTCTGCCTGAAATAAATGCCCGCGCCTGCTGGACGGTTTATGTAGAGATTATTATCGGTAGCCTTCGAAATAAAATTGTAATCAAGTCCATTGGTGGAACCGTTCAGCCAGATACCATTATAACCTTGACCGAACAAAGCATCACCGATATGAATATCTCCTTGAGTTCCGGCAATTGTTAACCTGTTGGCAGGAGTTGAAGTTCCAATACCTACTTTTTGATTTGTTGTCATGGCAATCAATGGCGCGGCCTGATTGGTATTAGCTTGCCATATACCCAACACATTACTATTCAGGGCATATCCCATACCAGCAATACTGTTACCATTCCTGACAAATGATAAATGAAATTTATTATCTCCCTGGTTCAGTGGCCTAGTCAATTGCAGGAATCCATATTTGGTTGGGTCCTGGCTATCGCCTATTTCCGCATTCCCCGATATTTGGAGGTTGGAACTTGCACTCGTGGTGCCGATCCCGATATTCCCACTGGCAGGCCAGGGATAAGTGTTTTGCGCAGAAAGAGAGCTGCTGATCAATAATACAGTTAACAGACAAATGGTAGTGCGGGCCACATAACCCAAAGGAAGGGAAAAAAGGGCATTCAGACGGATGCTCATAAAATGGTTTTAAGTATTAGGGATTTACTCTACCATTCAAATCTATTAAACATCCATTAAACCAGATACAATATCACCATGAGTTTGGTAACTGTGCAGAATTGGCTGGTAACCGTGTCAATTCAGGCGATAACTGTGAAAGCAAAAAACTGCTCACCACACATTCTTCGGGCACCAATCCCCATATTTATTCCCGATGAGAAACCCGATCATCAGTTCATGAGTGCCTTTACTGACAGTACTGAGGCGGGAAGTAGTATAATCGTACGCATAACCAAGATTCAGCGTATTGGAAATATTCATACCCACCATTCCGGCAAAACCCTCACCAGAACGGTAGCTGGCGCCGATCCACGCGAGGTCCTGGTATTGTAACTTGCCATTGATCTCTGTCTGTACAGGCAATGGGTTGATATATTTTATCATTACCGAAGGAATGAAATTGAAATCTTCCGACAGCAGGAAACGGTAACCGGCAGTAGCAAATAAATGCGGTACGAATTTGCTATCCGATGATCTCACTTCATTATCCGAAAAATTCACTTTCTGGGGAATGATCTGCTGTGCCGAAAGGCCGACGAAATAATCGGCCGAATAGAGATAAACGCCTGCATTGAAATCGGGTTTGAACTGGTTCACTTCCCGGCTTGTGTATACTGCAGGATCGACCGGTGTAATGATCCCGAAATCGAGCTTATTGGTATTCAGGCTGAGGTTGGTGAAGCCTGCGCCGAAACCTGCAGCCAGACTGGTCTTCGCGCTGATGCCGATATGATAGGCATAGGTAATATATCCCCCGAAACGGTTCAGTGGCCCTGTTTTGTCGTTGATCACCTGCAACCCGATCCCATGATGCGGTTCCGCAGCAGTATAGGTTTCCCAATAACGTTCCCCCCTCGGATTTTCGCCGGGCACCCGGTAACTGGTGGCAGTGGTGCGGTAATCCTTCTTGCCGATAGGCCCGTGTATAGTGAGATAGGTGGTGACAGGAGCGCCGTCGATTCCCACCCATTGATGGCGATGGCTTACTTTAACGTCGATATAATTTTCGATGCCGGTGAGGGCCGGATTGATGATATACTGGTTCAGCACATACTGGGTATAATGCGGCTTCTGTTGTGCACCGGCAACAACGCATCCCATCAACAGGACAATCCAGCAGGTAATTTTTTTCATCATCGTATAATAGTTACCGATCCATTCATCAAAGGCTTCCCATTGCGCGGGTTGATGATCCAATAATAAGTTCCGACAGGCAGTGGATTTCCATTGACCCGTCCATCCCATGCTTTACCATAGCCGGTTGAACTGAAAACCTTTTGTCCATAGCGGTTGAATACATCCACCGTGCAGCCGGGGTATGAATCCAGGAACAGGATCAGCCAGGTATCATTGATCCCATCGCCATTGGGTGTAAAGGCATTGGGCACTACCACCCTGTTCATGTATTTTACGAATACCTCGTCGCTGGCTACACAGCCATCGGACGATGTAACATTGAGTGTATAATAAGTATCTGCTTCAGGTGAAACGGTGGGCGTTGCCCTGGTCGGATCGTTGATGGCAATGGCGGGTGTCCATTTATAAGTGATCCCTGCCCCGGTACCCTTCCCTTGCAGAACGACCACTCCTCCGGGCAGTACCCCCTTGTCGGGCCCTGCATCTGCCGTGGGGGTCGGGTTTACCAATATCGTTTGTTCCTTACTGGTAGTGCATCCATTGGCTGCCGTATAATCATAATGAATGGTATGCAGTCCCTGCCCGGCTACTTTGGGATTGAACAACCCGCTGGAGGAGATGCCCGGTCCTGTGAACAGGCCGCTGCCACCAAATGTATAGAGAAGGTCGATCTCTTTTATGAGGAATGGAGATACTTCCTCACATACTGCTTTCAATGGCTGGAACTCTATCACCGGGCTCGATTGGATAACGAGATCCGTACTGCTCATTTTGGAGCAGACATCCCCACTGTAAGCCTCATACAATATCCTGAAGGTTTTGGTGAGAGGCGATGAAAAATCTGGGTATTTATGGGTATAGGTTTTCCCCAATGAAGGATTTTCATCGACGGTCTTGTTGGTAGGATCATTCTGGTAGTCCCAATAGATCACTATCCTCGTGAGATTCCCGAAGTCCACCCGCGATGCATCCCGGATGCTCACCGGCTGGTTCGAGCACAAAGCACGGGTAACGTCCGGCAGGAACCCTGCCTGCTGCACATTGCCATTCAGGGTAAATGGTTGTGTAATGGATTGTGTACAGCCGTTATTGGAGGTTACCTGCAGGCGAACGTTATAATTGCCTACGGCAGCATATTTATGACGCGCGTCTTTGGCGGTAGAGGTTTGGTTATCGCCGAAGTCCCATAAATAAGTGAATTGCGCTTCCGTATGATCGGGAATGGTGCTGGCATCGGTGAACCCGGCATAAGCATCGTTCACGCATGCCTCCGGCATGGTGAACTTCGGAAGCGGCAATGAATGCACTGAAATGTTTTCGGAATAAAGGTTGCTGATACATCCTTTGGCAGTAGCTACTTCCAGCTTTACCGGGTAATCGCCGGGAGTTGCGTAGGTATGTGAGACGGCATTGCCATCGGTCGCATTCACGGTGGTGCCATCACCCAGTTGCCAGGTCCATCGGACGATGGGATCGCCGCTGCTGGAAGACTGGTCCGTAAAACGGACCGGTGCTGTTTCACAGAAAGGGGCAACCGGGGAGAATTTTGCTTCAGGAGGGTCAGCTAACACGAGCTTCAATTCAGCAGTATCGGACACACAGCCGATATCCGTAATAGCTGCGTGATGGACAGTGTAGGTGCCGGCGGTGAGGTATTTGTATTTGAGGTCGCGGCGGTCCACAGGCGCAGTGCCATCCCCGAAATCCCAGTACCAATTCGTGAGTGGACGGCCCGGACCGGTCGATTGATCGGTAAACACCACGCTGTCGGTGATACAGCCATTATGGGTGAAGGCAAGGCCGGCCCTGGGACGTTCAAATATTTGCAGTTCGTATTCGATCTCCTGTTCACCGGAACACCCATCGGAGGTGGGGTTCACGGCTTTCACTGTAATGGCATAAGTTCCGGGCGTACCCACATGGAATGACTTCTGCAACTTGTACCTATATAATGTGCGGCCATCTATCCTCCAGGAAGAATCGGCGACCGGGCTCACAATCGTTGTATCACGGATGCCAAGGGCATTGAGTGCCGGACCGAAGATCCACCTGATCTGTGTGGGTTGATAAGGAAAGGTCATGACCACTTTGAAGGGCGTATTCTTGCAACTGGCGGGAAAATTGACGGTAGCGAAATCATTTTGCACCGACACGAACTGGTAGAGGTCTTTGAGGTTGGAGCCTGCAGAATAACCGTAGGATTCGGTCCGGGAGAACCCATAAGCGATGGCATTGAACGGTGTATCGCAGGCGAGGGTATGCGTTCCAAAACTCACCGGGATCTCCGCATAGGCATAATTAGGTTCGAAAGGATGCACAGTGAATGCGTTATTATAATTGACCCCATCTATCGTAAATGTATTGATGGCTGCCGGTGAATTCCGGATGATGACATTGATGAAATGCGCAATATTGACCCCGCTGACCAGCCGCATGGAAGTAAGAGTAACCCTGTTGATGGTTTGCTCGATGGGGTTCAGGAAGATCATTTCGGGGTCGCCATTATTAGTCGGCTCGCCACAATTCTGGGTAGTAAAATATTGGGCAACGAAAATCGGCTTATCTCCTTCGATCACATGAGGCAGACCGTCATCGAACTGATAATAGAAGTTATTGGTAAAACTGCCCGGTGGGATGGTATTGCCATCCAGTCTGACCGTGGTGGAAGGATCGGGCCTGATGATCCTGTAATAATTATGTGGCCTGGTAGCACTGGGGGCCGTGAGATATTTCTTGCCCCAGGTACTATTGGGGTACATCTGCTGGAACAGGTTATCGGAAGAGGATATACTGCCTGGGCACCCGATCCCGATGCGGCCGCTGCCGGAGAAGACGGCTATCTTTTTGCATCCGCTTCCGTTATTCACCGAGCGGATCACAGAGCCGGTCAGGTCAGTGCGCGACAGAAAATTGAACACCTGGCCTTTGTTGAGTAGCTGGCTGTAGGTTTGTCCGGCCACCATCGCCCCCGACAATGAATTGGCTGCCGGCGTGATCTCGATGGTGGTATTATCTTCAGTGGCCACCACAAAAAAATAGGAATGGGAGCTGTCGTTCGTTGGGCCGGGCTGTGCCCTTTGTTCATAATTGACGGAATAATATTCCCGGCCGAGGGTGCTTACCGGCAGACAAAGGGTAGCGCCGGAGACTGAAGAAAAATAGATATGCGCATAGACCACTACGGGCTTTTCGGCCACCACGTGGATGCCCTTGTCGCTCACCCCTTCCCGCAATAAAAATGCCTGTGGAGTAACATTGCTGACAACGGTGATCTGGTTGGCCACCACATCGAAAACGCCGATGGTAATACCCAGTCCGGGTATGTCGACCGTGACCCTCGTGTTGACATCGGAGGTAATATAAATGTCCATCCCCGGCCAGCTGGCTGTATACATCTGCTGGTGGTTGCCATAGCCCAGCCAAAACTCTTTTCCTTTATTGGTAAAGTCCTGGGCGGAAGCCAATACGGTCATCGACATAAAGCAAATAAGCAGTAGTGATCTGAACATGTGTGCTAATTATAGGGGGATACGAGCAGGGCACACAATATAGATAAAAGCCATCATAATTAACAAGGCCCCAAAGATTTTCAGGGCTGCGTTAACAGGTTGATTGCATTTTTTCCTTCACAGAAAAGCAGGTCGATGATCGAGCAATGAGGAATGAAACCGGTCCTGTCTTCAAACACCTGGCGGTAACGGACCGGGTCTGGAAAATCCTGTTGGATGGACCGCGGCATCAGCCGGTTCCTCCAGTCGATATATTCGGATTGATCATAATGTGGCAGATACCGGTCGGTAACCTGGGTGGTCATCCGGCTACCCAGTTGGAGGTCCATCCATTCCCAGCAGGCCAGGTTCCAGTCGACCAAAAATTCAAACGGACGGCTATACAATTCTTCCAGTCCATGCCGGTAAAATTCGAACCAGGGGGAGCGGTTATAACAGGAAAGGATGGTTTTCCAATGCTGCGATTGCCAGGGTTGGCGGTTGGCGATCCTCACTTCGCGGAGGGGTAGTTTTTGTTCCCTGCCTTCTTCGAGGGGAACGGATAGGGTGATGGGGCCGTTCGATCCGATGATCACGCACCGGTTCCGAAAGCTCATTTTCCGATAGGTATCATATAATTCAAATTCAATATTTGTAATTTGAATTGATTTTTTATACGCAATAACTGGTGCTAAAAATTGACTTTCAATTATTAATCTCATACACTACGATGCTTTCGTTCGCTTGTTTAATTATTCCTGGAAATGAGGGGGACCATTCATTTTCAGGCACTTCATAATAGTAATTAAAATTAAAAATAACAGTTGTAATTTTACTTATAAATAGTACTTTATGATAAAAAATCATTACTAATAATATTGGCTGATCATTTTTCAGTATTCTGCCCGTGGAACAAGCTGGAAAACTAAATTATTTAGCATTGTTTTCACAATGAAAACCTAAAGTACAAACTCCTTTTTGGTGTAAAAAATTTATCCCCTACTTTGTGTCCATAAATTGGAAAAGATGAACAAACCGACCTGGCTATTGATACTCCCCTTTTTGTGGACGGCCTGCGCCAAACCCACCTCACTCGATTACCTGGGCATCAAAAATGTGAAGGTCCTCAGCTTCGGCCTGAAGGAATCGACCGTGGCGGTCGATGTGAAATATTACAATCCGAACAGCTATCCGCTCACCATGAAAAAGGCGGAAGTGGATGTATATGTCAACAACAATTATTTCGGGAAGACGATCCTCGATTCCACCATCCGGATCCCCCGGAAGGATACTTTTTACCTGCCGGTGGTACTGACGGTGGATATGAAAAATTCAGGGATGAGCATTTTACAGACCCTGGGCAAAGAGGATGTTATGGTCCGTTTGGACGGTAATGCCAGGATCGGAAGAAGCGGGATATTTATCAATTATCCTATCAAATATGAGGGATTGCAGAAACTGAAATTATGATCAGGGATAAAATTTAAAGGCGGCTAAAGAGAAAAGAGGGGTTGGAAGAAAGGCGCAGTTTGGAGGAAAACAGGGAATCCGGCCTTGCCGGAGAACAGCCTGGTCATAAAGAAAGTTACTTTCCAAAAATAAACAGGGGCCGCCCCGAAATCTTT
>JAFIGX010000025.1 GCA_017849455.1 Pseudobacter sp. | reverse complement strand
GGAAGGCCGGCCTCTTTTATCGAATATTTTCAGAAACTTTGTATCTTCTTATTTTGCCATGCTGATCGAATAGCCCTGCTCAAAATAACCGGCTGTAACACCTGCAGAAGTTTTCCCCAGTATGTCGATACGAAGCGAAATGGTATTATCGCAGGAGGAGAAGGTATTACCGGTGGTAGAAGTCCTGATCCATACCTGGTATCCGCTCCAAACCAGACCTGTGTTTTGCTCAGGTATGGTAACCGTAAAGTTCGCCGGATTTGACCAGTCGAACAAGACGTTATTGGCAGTGATCCCATTGTCATACATATTCGAGATTGTCGCTGTAGCTTTAGTTGTGCCGGTAGATACAACGTTGCTCACGGTAGATGTATATGGTCCGTACGTCCCTTCAAAAGTGCGGGTATAAGCACCACCGATGTTAGCCAATACTACATCGCAATAGCGCTGCAGAACAACACGAACTGTATCCATGAAACCTGCCGGATCAAGCGATGGTTGTTTCAACGTAAAAATAATCGTATCCCTTCTGGTCCCGGAATAGCCAGCGAATATACCGTGTAAGGGAATATTGGCAGTTGCCTTTCCTGAAGGGATAGTTACTGTACTACCGCCCGCAATGCTGTACTGAGTGCCAGCAACGGCGGAATTGGACTTTACATCATAGGTAACCACTCTATCCGACGACACAACATTCGTAGTCCCGACAGTTACATTATATACACTATTGGCATCATTGGTCACAAAGTAGGCCACATACTGTGAGCTGGAACCTGCAGTATTAGTGAAATGCACCTGGGCAGGCGGGGTATCGACAGAATATGGTTTGGTTTTATCACAACCCGCCATAGCAATCCCAAGAACTGCCACAAGGCCAGTAATGAGTTTATAGTTTCGCATTTTCATATAATTATTTTTTTAGGGATTAATATCCGTCATTTTGGGTCATGTTCGGATTTGCATTCATTTCATCCTGTGGGATCGGGAATACAAACTTGTAGGAAGTGGCAGGCAATGTCAGCCAATCAGCACTGGCATCTGAAGCAATTCGCTGAACGGGAAGACCATTGCGTCTCAGGTCATAGAAACGGAACCCTTCGAAGCAAAGCTCTTTGAACCTCTCAGCCAGAACCGCTGTGATCAGGTCGTCAGGAGAAGCAAATGTTACAGGAGTATACCCTGTAATACGCATTGCACGCAGCGCATTCAGGTCTGCTGCACCGGCAGTAACGTCAGGGGAAGCTTTCTTTGCATTGGCTTCTGCCCTGATCAGGTACATTTCAGCTATACGGCAAGCCTTTATATCAACTATCCTGGCTCCTCTTGAAGAAACATAGAATTTGTTGACATAATTGTTGCCTCCGGTTGTACCGATATAAGCGGCTTTGCGTATGTCACCGGCGCCATAGGACGCTACCAGTTTATCGGAAGGCGCTATATAAATGTTGGCGCCCGCTGTCCACAAACTTCCGATCGTATTGGTCGTGTAACGAACGCGGAACAATGTTTCATTAAAATTGGCGTCTGTCCAGATCCCGGCAAAATCCGATCCGTTCACCAGAGGCTTAACTCCTGAGCTGATAACCTCAGTGCTGTAAGTAATAGCCGCAGGATAGTCCCCTTTGTAAAGGGCTGCCCTCGCCTGGTAGGCTGCAATATTTACCTTATTGAATACTGTGTCGGAAAAAGTAGCCGGAGTCACTGCCGGCAACAGTGTTTTTGCCTGGGCAAAGTCCGCTTCGATCTGAGCCATAACCTCACCCATTGTATTTCGTTTGGGCTTAGCAGATGGATCGAGTTGTATCATAATTGGAACCCCTACCCCGGATGGGTTATAGTTTTTACAAAAAGCCTGAAGCACGGCGAAGTGTGCGGCGGCACGCAGCGCCAACAACTGGCCTTTAACAATATCTCTCCTAGGCAATTGATCGGGAGTGGCGGTTACAGTATATATCCACGGCAGCACCCTGTTTACCTGGTCGATGAGGCTATAATAGGGGAAATAGCCGGCAATTACATCCCCACCTGTGGTATTGTCTGAGCTGTATTGATACCGGTAGGTCAATGCGCCCTGACCACTGTTATTTATTCCGAGCTTGCCTTCATCGGAAACGAGGGCATTTGCATACATATCTGTTGAATAAGCCCCGTATCGGCCAAAAGCGCCGTTTACACCCAGTTGTACATGTTCGAAGGTTGTAAAGGCTTTCGTGTCAATAATCTTGGTCGGATCATCCTGCTGCAACTCTTTCTTACAGCCGCCCAGTGCCATTACCGCTATCAGCAAATAGAGACTATTATTTATGCGTTTCATAATTAGTTCCGTTTAAAAGTTAAAAAGTAACGCTCACACCACCTGTAAAGGCGCGGGGGTTGGGATATTCGTTCAAATTGAGATTAACTGCTCCTGCTTCAGGATCCATTCCCCTCCATTTGGTCCACATATAAAGATTGGTGCCTTGAACAAAAATTCTCGCACGTGAAATGAACTTCACCCTGCTCAATACAGAGGCAGGCAGTGTATAGCCCAGTGTTATATCTTTCAGACGCAGAAAAGAGGCGTCATGAATTATTTTGGAAGAGAAATTGGTGCCGTATAGAGGGCTTGGAGTATTCACCACATCACCGGGCTTTTGCCAGAATTTCAGGTCAGCCGATTGATTATAACCAAAGGACAAGAATCCAACGGGATTTTCAACGAAATATTCCAGGTTATCGGTTTTAAATGCATCTTTCTGCCAACTGAACAATACGCCGAAATCAAAACCTTTGAAAGCAAGATTTGTTCCGAACCCGCCTTTCCACGGAGCTTCCCAGGTACCGAATTCGGCCACATTATTACTGGCGTTGTATACGGTGGTCAGTTTACCATTTTTATCATAATAAAGCGGGGCACCTGTTGCAGCGTCCACACCACCCCATTTTACGGTGTAATTGCTGCCCAGGGGAAGACCAATCTTCAGGTAAGATGTTCCTGATTCATAAGGCTCTTCACCGCCAAGTGATAACAGTTTGTTCTTGTTATAAGCACCGTTGGCAAATACAGTCCAGGTAATATTATTGTTCTTGATCACATCATAGTTGATGTTCCATTCAACACCTTTGTTTTGTAATTGGCCTGCATTTACCTTGATATCAAATCCACCAGCCTCTGCGCTCAAGCTACGATTAACAAACAGGTCCTTTGTTCTTTTATCGTATAAATTGATATCACCGTACAATCTCCTGTTGAAAAGCTCGAAATCGAGACCTATATTGGTGGTCCAGGTCGTTTCCCATTTCGCATTGGCATTACCGGGGTAGGTAGCTATCTGGGTAGGCAACCCTGCGTAGGAACCTGTTCCATAAGTGGGCTGGTACAGGTAATTACCAGGGAAGTTATTGGCATTACCAGCGCCGCCATAACTAATACGGAATCTTAATACATCGATAGCGCGCACATTGGTCATAAAATTTTCTTTGGTAACGTCCCACACAGCGCCCACAGAATAGAAGTTTTGCCAGCGGGTATTTGTAGGAAGCTTGGAAGAACCATCCCTTCTGTACGAACCTGAAAGGGTATATTTCCCATCGAATGTATAGCGTGCTATTCCAAAAACAGAGGCCAGTGTGGTTCTGGATTTGCTACCTGTAGCAGTGATAAATAACTGGTTGGTGGCATTGCCAGGTAGGATCGCGGAAGGAGTATTGGGTGTACGGGGGTCAATGCCAAAACCGGTCAATGTAAAGAATTTGGCATTTTCCTGTACATATTCTCCTGCACCAAGAATTTCCAGGTCATGTTTCTCGGCAAAGATTTTATGATAGGTAAGAGAAGGACGCACGTCGGAGGTCAGGAACCGGTCCAGGCTTTCTGTTTGTCCACCTGCCTGAGCGGTGATACTGGCGCCTGCTGCTGCAGTCCGTAAATAGGCAAGTTTGCTGGCATATACTGTTGACTGGGTCTCACGGAAGTCTGCCCCGGCAATCAATCCAGCAGTCAGATCTTTAGTAATTTTATAAGCAACATTGATACTTAAGGTTCCCTTGAACTGATCGTTATAATTCTGATCATTCATCACCAGGTCCAGCGCATTGATAGCGGCAAAGGCCGGGCCGTTGCCAGTATTTAATGTAACGCCATCGTCCTTATATGGTTTCGCATAAGGCTGCATAACGTTAACGCTCAGGAACGGGTTGTTCAGGTTGGCATTGGCTGTTGATTGCTGAAAATTCCTTTTCACATAGCCGAACGTAGAAGAAAGTCCGAAGGTCAGTTTGTCATCAGCATAATCGACATTGGTACGCAATGTAGCCCGCTTCATATCTGAACGGGGTGTGGTACCTTGTTCATTATACAGTGCGAGACTGCTATAGACACGGGTTTTACCGGTACCACCGGAAAGGGATAGCTGGTGATTGGTAAAAGTACCCTGACGGAAAAAGAAATCTCTCCAGTCTACATTGATCCTGGAAATCGAATCCAGCGCACGATCTGCAGCGGCCTGCCCTGCAGGCGTCAGAGTAGCATAACGCGGATTTTCTTTGGAATAGTACCAACCCGGATTGACGCTGCTCCCTGTGTAGGGGGTGGGGGAATAAGTATTGAGGGTGCGGCCATAATCTGCCTGTGCTTTCAGCAATTCTGAAGTGTTCATCGGGCGGAAAGCATAGTCAGGCTTGGATTTGATGCCATATTGGCCATCATAAGTCAGGCGCATTTTACCTGCGGTTCCCCTTTTAGTAGTTACAACAACCACACCTGCGGACCCTCTCGACCCGTACAGGGCTGCCGTAGCTGCATCACGCAGTATCTCGACAGAAAGGAAATCATTCGGGTTCAAACCCTGAAAAACTGTTGCTTCAACAGGAACACCATCCACTACATACAGCGGATTGTTACTTCCTTCCACAGAGCTTTGTCCGCGGATAATGATAGTAGTGTTGTTCCCAGGCTGTCCGCTTCCGGTAAGCCCCAGAACACCAGGAGCCCGGCCCTGCAATAACTGATCGAAGGACCCTACGGGTTTGTTTTCGATCTCTTTTGCAATGATCTTACTCGCAGCTCCTGTAAACTGCGATTTCTTGATCCTGTTGATACCAGTCACGATCACCTCATCCAGGCCAGGTTCTTATCCTCAGAGGGCGACATGGAAAAAGAATAGATGTGGGAACCCGTAATGTTCACGGTCCTGGCCTTATAGCCGATGATCGAAAACTCAAGTGCCTTTGCATTGGCCGGAATGGTGAGGGAAAAGGTACCATCCTCTTTTGTAGTGGTACCGGTTGAAGTGCCTTTAACGATAACCGACACATTGGGTAGAGGGGCCCCTGTTTCATCAGTTATCTTACCTGAAATGGTTCGGGTTTGGGCGAGTAACTGCGCAGATAACAGCAGCCCCCCCAAAAGGAGTAATAGCATTTTTCTCATACAGTCATGTTTAAAAAAAAGAGTAAAAAATTTTGTAGCTATTCAAAATCTATATCCAAAGGACAGCAAATGTAATAGACAAGCTGCGTAAATTCCTCATTTTTTTTAGCAAATATTTAATGGTTACCCCTATTTCGGGGGTCAAATTACCCACTTCCCATGATAAAAATGCCGGTTCATCTGGAAATTCATGGTTTTTTCACATGAGTACAAATACTAATTTGTTCATAGCTCCTTTTAGCAGTTCAGCGATAATTTAATAACGGTAATATATATACGAAATCAAAGAGGCCGTTCCGAAAGCTTTCGGAACGACCTCTTAATCTTAAACAGTGACTGGATTATAGAAAAACCTAGATCATGGTCCTTAATCGACCCATAACTTGTTGAGAGACTTTTCATTTATAGAAACCGGCCAGATATACCCCCCTTCCGACGGGGCCTTGGGATCTACCGTTGCCTTGCCAGGGATCGTTTGCAGCAAACGCATGATATCATTGTTGCGCAAACCTTCACCCAAAAATTCAATCCTCCTCTCCGTCATGATCGCATCGATCAGGGCATTCGCATTGGCAAAGCTGGCAGGAGTGTACGTTGTACCCGCATCAGACCTGTTCCGGACGGCATTCAATAATTTCACGGCCTGGGCATCTATGGTATTGGTAGAGCGCACTTTTGCCTCTGCCAGGTTCAGCAATACTTCCGCCCACCTGATCACAGGAGAGTAATCGGCCGGAGAAGCATTGGGATATTTATTGAGGTATTTTTTTCCGCTGGCGGCACTATAGATGAACGATTTTCTTTTGTCAGCAGCCGTCCACCCGGCATTTCCGATAATACCGACAGGGTTCAATGAAAAGATTGAGCCAATACCGGTAGATGCTGCAAAATAGTAGCCCTGAAGGCCATTCTGCGTACCAGGGATATCGCCACCGCCTGTTGTGAATGGCATCGAAAAGATCGATTCGGTAGTAGTATAAGGCGCCTTGAAAACATTCGTGATGTCTGTCTGCAATGCATGTGCAACACCGCTGGTAGCAGTGAATGGTACATCTGCCGGCACTATTTTATTCGCTTCGGTTATTACCTTGGGATAGTCCTGCATGCTGAGATATACGCGCGTCTTCAGTGAAATGGCTGTGTTCCGGTGGGCACGGGTAGTATTGTTATAAGCATTACCATTCGTCAATGGTAAGTTGGCCTCGGCAAAATTCAGATCGTCCAGCACCTGTGCATATACCTGGGCCACTGTGCTCCTGGCCAGATCGGATGAACCAGGACCTGTGATCCCTTTCAACCTCAAAGGCAGGCCCGGTTTGCTGCCATTGCCATCTGCATAGGGCCTTGCATAATATTGGAGCAGGCTATAATACGACAAAGCCCTTATCAGCCTTGCTTCACCGAGATACTGATTGCCTATAGTGGCGCCTATTACAGCCAGGCCTTTAGCATTCATACCATCGATAAATACGTTGCAACGGTTGATGGTAAGATAAGCCTGTGCCCACAAACCTGTGATGGCAGTAGCGCTATTGCTGGGGTTCAGTTGCCATACATCGGCATTGGTTACCAGGTTGGGATCTTCCGATAAAAAGTCATCTGCCCTGATATCTCCATACACAATGTACCTGCCACCATAGAAGGTGCCTCCCTTCAACGTACCATATAAAGAATACACCTGGTTGGTGATCCGGTAAGGCTGGTCGAATGCAGAGGCATCGGAAATAGAAGTTTCAGGAGCGGGGTTAAGATATTCTCTCTTACAGGAATTGAGAAGAACAATACTTACGCCTGCTGCTACTATATATTTTATTTTCTTGTTCATCGTTTGTCTTTTTAAGATGTGAAATGCTAGAATCCGATATTAAGACCTACGGTAATCGTGCGTCCATTACCAAGGTTGTTCCTGTCTACACCAAATCCTGTCGGGTTGTTACCATTGGTAGATACCTCAGGGTCCGGACCGGGATAGTTGGTGATGACTGCCAGGTTTTGTCCGGCCACATAGAATCTCGCATTAGCGATCCCAGCCTTTCCAAGGATCTTTTTAGGCAAAGAGTAGCCCACCTGCAATGTTCTCAATTTGATGAAATCGCCTTTGTATACATAGATGTTCAAAGGAATGGTAGAACCGTTCGATACGTTGTCGCCGTAAATCGGCTTGGGGATATCGGTAACATCTCCTGCCTTCTGCCAGTACCTCAATACATCCGTCGAGTTGTTCCAGAACCGCTGGTCCCTTAAACCGGCATTACTTCCATAATAGATCGAAAAGCCGAATTGGTAAGTGAACAGGATGTTCAGATCGAAATCTTTGTACTTTACTGTATTGTCCCATCCACCGATATATTTGGGGATCGAATTGGCATACATTATGCCGTCATCCGCCTGGTTGATCGCTAAAGGAGTACCGTCCGGTTTCGCATACTGGGTACCGTCAGGGTTCATGAATCCATTCCCACCGGAGCCCACATGCTGGTATTGTATAGGTTGGCCGGCAGCGTTCAGGAAGATCCTTCTACCTGTTGCCGGATCGACACCCGGTGTACGGACAACCCACAGATAACCGACTGAATAGCCGGGCATGGTTTTATTGACGGTCTCCAGGCTGGTTGCGGTCTGGATCTCTTTCAATCCGTCTGCGAGTGCCGTGACCTCATTCTTATTGTAGGAAAAATTGAACGAAGAGTTCCAGGTAAATTCCTTGGTCGATATCGGAGTACCTTCCACCATCAATTCAATGCCTTTATTGTACATGGTACCTACGTTCAGCAAGGGGTTGGTGGGTAACCCTGTAGAAGGAGCCTGTGGAACGTTCAGTATCAAACCATCGATGTTATTCTTATACCAGGCAAATTCTATTCTCAACTTTTCGTTGAATAATCCGGCATTGAAACCCACATCGGTTTTTTTGCTGGTTTCCCAGGCAATATTGGGAGTACCTACTGAATTATATACCAGTGAGGCCGTTCCGCCATATAAGCCTGATCCATACGATGAGAAGGTCGGGAAGTTACCGAGACCGGCAGTGTTCCCCACTTTACCATAGCTTCCCCTGAATTTGAAGCTGCTGAAGATCCTGTCGAGACCGGCAGCAGTCCAGAATTTTTCCTGTGCAATTTCCCAACCTGCTGAAACACCGTAGAAGGTACCTTTCTTGATACCGAAGGCAGAGTATTCATCCTGGCGGATGTTACCAGCCACGTAATATTTCCGGTCGAAATTATAGCTCAGACGGCCGAATGATGATAACAAATAGTTTTCACCCAGGTCCATCCCTGTAGCGTTGTTGGTGGTAAAACCTGCCTGTACCGAAGTATAAGCAGAATCGGATAATGTTCTGCGTGCAATGCCAAACCCTGTGCTGGTACGGCGTTGTTGCTCGTTACCTACGAGCAGGCTGACATTATGCTTGTCGGCAAATGTATAATCGGCCTGCAGGGTATTGGTCCATAACCATGTTTTACCTTTCGTGAAAATGCCAGAAGCGCCACCGCCCGGCCCGAGGCTGGTACCGGCGCCATCACCATGATATGGGTTGAAGAAGATGTCGTTATCGATCAGCATATTGTCGATACCGTATGACGTTCTCAAGGTGAGCCAGTTCAACGGCCGCACCTGCAGGTAAATGTTAGATTGCAGGTGATTCACCTCGTTGTTGGAACGGTTCAGGTTCAGCAACATGGTAATATTGTTGAACGTATAGGGGTTTGAGCCGTTCACCAGGCTTCCCATACTACCGATGGCAGTAGCCGAAGCTATATTATAAGTACCATTATTATTATATGGAGCAACATTGGGAGGAAGCGCAAATGCAAGGCGGGCAGCACCTGCCGATGCAAAGGATTCGCCGGGGAGTGAACCGGAGCTTCCCCCGATCAGGTTCTTCTCATTGGAATAAGAAAGTTTACCGCCGATGCTGATATATTTATTCACCCTGCTATCCACGTTCAGCAAGGCATTCATCCTTCTGAAATCATTCTTCCTGAGGATACCCTGCTGGTCCGTATAGCCTAAAGAAAGATAATAGGTCGTTCCTTCAGTACCACCGGAAACATTTATACTATGGCTATGAGAGATTCCCTGACGGTACACCTCATCGAGCCATTTTGTATCGATAGGTTTTCCATTGGCGTCATTGGGGATGATGAAATTACCGGTAGTGGCCGGGTTCAGCGCTTTCAGGTTGGCCAGCGCATTATTTTTATAATTGACATACTGTTCTGCGTTCAGTACTTCCGGCAGGCGGGTGGCTTTTGACCAGCCAACCCATCCGCTATAGTTCACCCTTGCCTTTCCGCTTTTACCTTTTTTGGTGGTGATGAACACAACACCATTGGCAGCCCGGCTTCCGTAAATAGCCGCCGAAGCAGCGTCTTTGGCAATGTCAACACTCTCGATATCATTCGGATTAATACTGGCAAGCGCATTGGCGGGAGCACTGGTCGATCCCTGATCTCCTGTATAAGTAGGCACTCCATCCACCACGATAAGCGGATAAGAGCTGAGTGAGATGGAGTTCACACCACGGATCCTGAAAACGGGAGGATTGTTCACTACACCATTCGGAACGGTGATCTGAACACCGGCCGCTTTACCGCTCAACGCAGATTCAAAGCTTTGAACGGGCTTTTCAGCCAATGCAGTCCCTTTCACCGTGGAGATATTACCGGTAGCATCTCCCCTTTTCTGCGTTCCATATCCTACAACAACTACTTCCTGCAGATCTTTCTCCTGTGATTTCAGGGAAACATCCACAACATTCCTGGTGCCGATGGTGATTTCCACCGACTTCAATCCAACCGAAGAAAAAACAAGCACTTTTGCAGAAGCCGGAACAGTGAGTGAATAGGTTCCGTCGAATTTGGTAGTGGTACCTGTGTTGGTACCCTTGATGATGACTGATACATTGGGAATGGGGTTCCCGGTGTCGTCAGTAGCCTTACCCGAAACTACGCGGGTTTGTGCCTGGAGTTGCGCCATAAAGAACACAACTGCCAATGGCAGCAGGAGCATTTTTCTCATGTGTAAGTTTAGTTTTGATCAAAAAAATTACAAAAGTCGGTATCGCCTTAACGTTACTTAACTTCCGGTAACATTTGCTTAACGAAGGACAAATGTAATGGTAAAACTGCTGCGCAAAACACGATAAGATAGAAATTTATTTTCCAAGGCCAAATGCAGTATGGGTCTGCAATACATCAGAAAGTCTTCGTAGGAAAACTAGATAATTATGTCATAAATCGAGATCAATTGGTCATTTCAAATGATGTATACATAACACTAATTGATGATTTGTACGAATTTTGGGGTCAAAAAACCGCTCATAGATCGCATATCCGGATTCATCATTAAAATTTCCACATTCATCAACAAAAAGGGGCGTCTTTACAAAGACAGCCCCCTGGATAGCCTGACTGTATATTACTATTTATCCTGAAAGACGCTTTTCAGGATACGTTTGTTATTTATTTTTTTTGATCAGACTGAGCAGCAACGCAGGAAGGAATACAAGATTGGTTAAAGTTGCCAGCACGAGGGTCAGTGATGTCAGCCAGCCCAATGCTTTGGTGCCGCCAAAATCACTGAAACAAAAGATCACGAACCCTGCTATCAATACTAAGGAAGTATATATGATGCTAATTCCTGTTTTGTGGATCGTATCGACGACGACCTCTTTCGGTGAGCTTTTACTCAACTGCAATTCCTGTTTATAATTTACCAGGAACCGGATGGTGATGTCGATCGCAATACCAAGCGCCACGGAAAATACCAGTACGGTCGATGGCTTGATGGTAACACCCACCCAACCCATTACGCCGGCAGTGATGATCAGCGGAATGATATTCGGGACCAGTGAACAGACCAGGATCCTGAAAGAGCGGAACAGGTACAACATGCAAAGTGCTATCAACCCAAAAGCCCACATGATGCTTTCCTTCAAACCATTGATGATAAAAGCACTCCCTTCCAGGAAAGTGACCGTCGTGCCGGTGAACTGTATATTGTATTTGGCCGTGTCGAACAACTGGTTGCTCCTTTGCTCCAGTGAATGGATGATCTCCGGTAAACGCTTGCTGCCCACATCCGCCATATTTACGCTGATGCGCGCATACTCCCTCGTACTATCCATGAACGACCGCACGATACGTGTAAAATTATTCGGCTTACCGCTGCTGTCTTCCCCTTTACTGCCCAGGTATTGCGCCAGGAATGCAATGTCGAGGGAATTCGGCAAAGCGTAGTTCACACTGTCTCCATTATAATAAGCCTGCTTGGCGAATTTCAATCCTTCCACGATCGATAAGGGCCTGGCCATTTCGGGCTGTATCGTAATGTATTGCGATAAGGAATCGATCCTTTCAAAATGCTGCAGGGGATTGCTTCGCAATCCATTCTTCCTTTTGGTATCCACAATGATCTCCAACGGCATTATACCTTTGAAATGATGCTCGAAGAATTTCAGGTCGGTATAGATCTTGTCGGTTTTCGGCAGGTCGTCGACCATGAACCCTTCAGAGCGCAGCCGGAAGATCCCGGCCACAGCAACGATCAGCACAATCCCCGTTACACCGTAGATCAGTTTCTGGTGATGCAACGACCATATTTCCAGTCTATCGAGTATTGCCAGCAACCACTTATTCTCAAGGTATTTCGTATGCTTTTCCTTCGGCGATGGCAGAAAGCTCAGCACGGTTGGGATGAAGATGATAGAGATGAAGAACAGGGCCATGATGTTGATGCCTGCCACTACACCGAATTCTTTCAACACAGCACTCTTGGTAAGTGCGAATACGGCAAATCCGATAGCAGCAGCAATATTACAGAACAAGGTCACTACGCCCATCCGTTCGATCATCAGTTCCAGCGCTGCATGTTTCCGCACATGCGCCGCCAGCGCAGGGTCCGTATCATTATAGGCAGTGTGGAATTTGTTGAGGAAGTAGATACAGTTGGGGATGCCGATCACTACTATCAATGGCGGTATCAGCGCATTCAGCAGGGAGATTTTGTACCCAACCCATTCGATGGTGCCCAGGCTCCAGATCACACCGATGATCACCACAGTCAGGGAGAGCGCCGTTGCGGAGAAGCTCCTGAAAAAGACCAGGAGGATCACGGCAGAGAGTATGATCGATCCCAACAGGAACCATTGCATTTCATTGGCCACTTTAGTGGCCATATTGGTACGGATGAGCGGAAGCCCGCTGTAGTGCATTTCTATCGAATGTTCCTGGCCGAAGGCATCTGCTTTTTTCAGGATGTTACCGACCACCTCATTCCTTTTTTTCGAGTTCAACACATCCTTGTTGATGCGAATGCCCATGAGGTAGGTTGAGGTAGCAGGATTGTATAAGAGCCCCTGGTAAAAAGGGAGGTTGAGGAAAACAGCCGCGCAACTATCCAGGACCGGTTGTGATAATGGGCCTTCCGGAAATACACGCACTGCATTCAGTTTCTCGGAGCTCACGTCTTTCAACAGGTTGGTGGCGCCGGGCACACTCAGGATATCTTCCACACTGTATACCTGTTTGAGATCTTTCACCAGTGCCGCATAATCATTGAAGAAATTTTCCTTGAAGAGCGTATTGGTCTGGATACCGATCACCAGCAAGTTCCCATCTTCCCCAAATCTTTCACGGAATTGCTGGTATGCCTGGTATTTAGGATTGTCGGTAGGAATGGCCCTCGTGAATTCATAGCTCAACTGCACTTTGGAAGCATGCCAGGCCATCAGCGCTGTTGCTGCCAGCAACAATGCGAATAACACCAAACGAAATTTCAAAACAAACCGCGCAATAGTCCTCCACATGGATGATCGATTTAGTATGCAAGGAGACAAAGAAAGTTAATTTGGGGGGAAAAATGAAATCGGGCGCCCTTCCTTACCTTTGATCACTATGCGTCAATGCATCATGGTCATATTGTATGCCGCAGGCTTCCTGCCGTTGGCATCCCGTTCTCAGATTCCACCTATCGGCCATTGGAGAGATCACCTGCCCTATCACCAGGCCATTCGCCTCACCGACCCTGATAATGGGAATGATCAACTCGTATGGTGCGCCACTCCTTATAGTGTATTCTCCATAAACCTCAGTGATAAAAGTATCGAGCGCTGGAGCAAGACCGGCGGGCTCAGTGAAACAGGTATCAGCGCTATTGCCCAAGGCATCACCCCAGACCAGCTTATCATTGCCTATAACAGCAGCAATGTAGATATACTGGAAAAGAACAAAGTGATCAATATCGATGATATCAAAAGATCTCCATTGGCCGGCAATAAAACGATCTTCCGGGTCCATACGCGCGCTCCCTTTGCTTATCTCAGCACCGGCATCGGTATTATCGTGATCGATCTTCAGAAACATGAAGTACGCGATACCTGGATCATCGGCAGCAGTGGCAGCAAAACAGCCGTGTATGCCACCGGGTCCGATGACCGGTTCTTTTATGCGGCCACTGCTGAAGGATTGAAGAAGGCGCCGGTCAATAGCAATAACCTGGCTGATTTCCGCAACTGGCAATTGGTGTCCGGCACGAATGCCCTGCCCAATGGCCCTGTTCAATCAGTGAGCACAATGACCAATTCCGTGATCGTTCTGAAGAACGATTCCCTGTTCGTGAATACGGGTACGAACTGGAGTTTCCTGTATACCGATGGATGGACGATCAGCGACTGCACCATCACCGGTGGCAAGATCCTGCTGAGCGAATCGCAGCCAGGTACCGGCCGCATCGTAGTGCTTACACCTGCAGGCAACGTGGAACGGATCATACAGGACCCGTCCTTTATCTCCAACCCCCGCCAGGCCATCCTGCACAATAATGAATACTGGATCGCCGATTCACTGACAGGATTATCGAAGTTCAACGGCTCATCCTTTGAACAATTCATTCCCAATTCCCCTTATTCCTTTGCTTCGGGCAATATGCAGGTTTTGAGCAACATGCTCTGGGCAGCCGCAGGTGCAGTCAATACCAACTGGGAACCCACCGGCAATAAAAATGGACTGTATACATTTTCGTCCGATACCTGGACCAATTTCAACAATGCTTCCAGATCATTGCCGGATAGCCTGCCCGATCTCGTTTCATTGGCCATCGATCCCCGTGATGCATCGGTGTGGGCAGGTTCTTATGGAGGCGGGTTATTGCACTTCAAATCCGGGCAGCCGCCTGAAGTGTTCAAACAACGGTCGCCGCTGCAGCCTGCTTATTTTTCACCCGGCAGCTATCGCGTGAGTGGCCTGAGCTTTGATACGGAAAATAATTTGTGGGTGGCGAATTATGGGTCACCGTCGGCCCTGCTGGTGAGAAAGCCCGATGGGAACTGGCGTTCATTTATCGTCCCATTCCCTGTTGGTGAGAATGCCTTGTCGCAGATCGTGATCGATGATGCGAAGCAGGTATGGACCGTTTCTCCAAAAAGCAATGGACTGTTTTGTTTTAATTATGGGGCTTCGGTCGACAATCCCGCCGATGACCGGTGGAAATGGTATCGTGCAGGAAAAGGCAATGGCAACCTCCCGCATGATAATGTACTGAGCATTGCCAAAGACAAAAGCGGGTTCATCTGGGTGGGAACCATGCAGGGCGTGGGCATCATTCAATGCCCGCAGGAAGCATTCAGCAATGCCGGATGTGAAGCAGTGATCCCTGTAGTGCAGCAGGATAATTTTGCAGGTTATCTTTTCGGCAATGAACAGGTGCAGGCAATTGCAGTGGATGGGGCCGATCGAAAATGGGTAGGCACCCAACACGGTGTCTGGCTCATCAGTGCCGACGGCGCCAAAACAATTTACCGGTTTGCGGAAGAGAATAGCCCGCTCCTCAGCAACGATGTCCGCCAGATCGCCATCGACGGTAATACAGGAGAGGTTTTTTTTGCTACCGCCAAAGGCATCTGCTCATTCAGAAGTACAGCCACCGAAGGCACCAACACCAATACCGATGTGCTGGTGTTCCCCAACCCGGTACCGCCTGGGTATAACGGTACCATTGCCATTCGTGGTGTGGCCAATAATTCCATCGTGAAGATCACGGAGATGGATGGGAGGTTGGTATATCAGACCCGCGCGTTGGGCGGACAGGCCATCTGGAATGGAAAGACCTACCAGGGAGCCGCCATCTCCACAGGCATATACCTCGTATTGATCAGGGATGATGCAGGCAATGAGAAAATGGTCACCAAAATAGTATTCATCAAAAAATGACGCTCCATCATACCAAAGGGATTGTATTGCGCACCGTGAAGTATGGCGAAACCAGCGTCATCGTTACCATCTACACGGAGCTCTTCGGCATACAGTCGTACCTGGTGAATGGTGTTAGAACATCTTCCAAAAAAGGTTCAGGCAAGGCCAACCTCTTCCAGCCGGCAGCCATCCTCGATATGATCGTATATCATAATGAGCTGAAGAACCTGCAAAGGATCAAAGAGTTCAAATGGGGCTATCTCTATCAGCATATTTTTTTCAACGTGGTGAAGAATGCAGTAGCCCTGTTCATGGTAGAGCTGTTGCAGAAAACGCTGAAACAGCCCGAATCCAATCCTGACCTTTTTCATTTCCTGGAAGATGCCTTTATTCATCTCGATGAAGCAGAGGATCAGGCGGCAGCCAATTTCCCTTTATTTTTCGCCCTTCATCTCACCGCTTTCTATGGTTTCCGTTTCAGCGACGACTATTCCGAGCACAACCATTACCTCGATCTGAAGGAAGGTGAATTTACGCATGAGCATCCGGTACATCCTTATTTCATTGAAGGGCAATACAGTTTTATCACTTCACAATTGCTGAGGGTAATGCAGCCGCATGAATTGAAACAGATCCCTTTGAACCAGGAGATCAGGCGGGCATTATTGCAGGCTTATCAGACTTTCTATGCTTTGCATATACAGGATTTCGGCCAGATGAAGACTTTACCGGTGCTGCAGGAGATACTGACTGTCTGAACTGGGATTGGTGGGATGTATGGGATTTATGGGAAATGACTCTGCGTAGGTATCTTATCCCATCTGTCCCATACATCCCACCAATCCCAGTTCAGACAACCCTTCTCACTGTTGCATTCCCTATTCTCATCCCTTCCCCAACATTTTCCAATAATATCACTCCCGGTCTCTTACCGGCATCGAAGCTCCCGAAACGATCTTCCATCTGCAATGCTGCGGCTCCATTCAATGTAGCCCACTGCAATAACTCACGGAGATCAATATGCGCAAAATAGTGCTGAATCGTTTTCAACTCTTCCAGTACACTGAGCTGATGATTGGAAGCCAGGCTATCGGTACCGATCGTGATACGGGCATCTGACCGGCGTAGCAGGTCGATCGGAGGCAGGCCATTGCCGATATATAGATTGGCATTCGGACAACAGCAGAAGAAACAATGAGAAGGCGGGAGTTGGCCATTGGCGATAGAGCGGATATCTGCCTCCTGGGTCGTTACATTGTGAACGAAGATCACTGATTGCTGGGGAAGAAAGGCAGGGAAGTAAGTCTGCAGACTGCTCTTGCCGGAACCTTTATAAAAAGCCACATCGATGCCCAGGGCTTTGTAGAGGCGGTGGAAATCTCTGGCGCCACGCTCGATGAATTCATTTTCTGCCCTGCTCTCCTGGTTGTGGACCGTAAGCAGGCGGTTCCCCGGCATTTCAGTGATCAGCTTCAGCAAAGCTGGAGAAACCGAGTAAGGCGCATGTGGAACGATGGACCCCGGGCCTGTACCGCTCAATTCATCCAGCACGGACCTCGATGCTTCAAATCGTTTTTGGGCAGTGGCTTCGATAAAGCCTGTTGCTTCCACAAAATTGTGGTAGACCAGGTTCTTTTTTCGTTTTTGATGAAGGGTATCGGCCGTATTGCAGATATCGCCCACGGCCACGATCCCATTGCGCAGCATTTCTGCTTCGCCATCGGCGATCGCTTCAAGGACCTGATCTGCAGGGAAATTTCTTTGCCCCATTACCCCCAGCAGAAAATCGATCATTCCTGTATTTTCAGGGATCCTGCCTTTCAAATGGCTCAGCTCCAGGTGGCAATGGGTATTCACGAAACCTGGACAAAGAATCCCGTTGAACTTTTCGATATCATCCCCGGCAGATGACAAAGGCGCCAGGTCAATGATCACACCCTGCATGTCGGTGATCAATACCCGGTTGCCGGTCAACAACTGGCTGCCGGTAAATAAATAATCTGCGCTGAACTTTCTGTAACTCATGGAAGCCTTGAAACGATTAACTTTGCACTCCTTAAAATAAAAGGCGCAATATATTTACACTACGAAGACTAAAGGAATAATGTTGAAATCGATCCCTTTGTGCCTTCGGGCCTTCGTGGTCAACTGAATTTTGTGCCTTTCTTTGTAAAAATAAGATAAAACATGTTAGACAAACTGGAAGCTATTACTGCCCGGTTCGAGAACCTCGGGGTGTCGCTGACAAACCCTGAGATCGTGAGCAATAACAAGCAGTTCACTGCTTTAAGCAAGGAGTATCGCAGCCTGGAAAAAATTGTACATGCGCATCAGCAATATAAATCCGTACTGAATGACCTCGAAAGCTATCGTGCAGCTTTGAATGGCGATGATGCCGAACTGCGCGAACTGGCCAAGGAAGAACTGCCTGTTCTCGAAGAAAGGAAGGAAGCCCTGGAAGCAGAGATCCGCCAACTCCTGATCCCGAAAGACCCACAGGATGAGAAGAATGCCATTCTGGAGATCCGTGCAGGTACCGGGGGTGATGAAGCCTCTCTCTTTGCCGGCGACCTGCTGCGTATGTATCTCCGTTATTTTGAAAAGAAAGGCTGGAAAACAGCCGTGTTGAGCGAAACGGAAGGGACCGTAGGCGGATACAAGGAAGTGCAGGTGGAAGTGGTGGGCGATGATGTGTATGGCACCATGAAATTCGAAAGCGGCGTACATCGTGTGCAGCGTGTGCCCGATACAGAGGCTTCCGGCCGCGTGCATACTTCGGCTGCCACGGTGGCCGTAATGCCCGAAGCGGAAGAGGTGGACGTGGAAGTGAAAGAGAGCGACGTGAAAATGGAAACGGCACGAAGTGGAGGCGCCGGTGGTCAGAACGTGAACAAAGTAGAAACAAAAGTAATTCTCACCCATATCCCTACTGGCACCGTGGTCATGTGTCAAACGGAACGCACCCAGTTGGGCAACCGCGAAAAGGCCATGCAAATGCTGCGTACCAAATTATATGAAGAACAGGTGCGCAAGCAGGAAGATGAGATCGCACGCCACCGCAAAAGCCTGGTAAGCACCGGCGACCGCAGCGCCAAGATCCGTACTTACAACTATCCACAGGGACGGGTAACCGATCACCGCATCGGGTTGACCGTTTATAACCTCGATGAAGTGCTGAACGGGAGCATCCAGGAGTTTATCGATAAACTGCAGTTCGCTGAAAATGCGGAAAAGCTGGCGAAGCAGCAATAGTAGAGTTGACAGGTTAACAGGTTGACAGGTTGATAAGGGAGGAACCGGAGTTACGGCTATTCCTTGTAAACTTTTCAACCAGTCAACCTGTCAACTTCTTTTCAACTTAACATCAAAATAATTCTTCCCCACATCTTTCGGTTCCTCAATGTCGTATCTTAGATAGCATAAAAACATTATGCTTATGTTAGAGAACCTCATTAACCTCGTGAAAGGACAGGCAGGCGATGCTATCGTCAACAATCCTGCCGTACCTAATGAACAGAACGAAGAAGTGATCGCGGCAACAGGCAATTCCATTGCAGGCAGTCTCCAGAATATCCTGTCGGGCGGTGGCCTTCAGGACCTGCTCGGTTTGTTCGGCAAGAAGGAAGCTGCTGCCGACCCTAATAACCCCGTTGTACAAAATGTGTCCGGCAACGTGATCCAGGACCTCATGAGCAAATTCGGGCTCGACCAGCAGGCAGCCAGCGGCATTGCCGGCAACCTGGTGCCCAATGTGCTGCAGAAGCTCGTGGGGAAGACCAACGATCCCAATGATAGCAGTTTCGATATACAGGGCATCTTCAACCATCTCAGTGGCGGTAAATCGGAGGGGATCGACATACAGGGATTATTGGGTAAAGTAACCCAGGGAGGGTTAGACAAGAATGGAGATGGTCATGTTGACCTGAAGGATATTACGGCCATGTTTTCGGGTGGGGGACAAGGTGGCAGTATACTGGACACCGTGAAAGGTCTTTTCAGCCGCTAATGGCCAAACTGCTTTCTCAACGGAAAGGTTTAATAGTTTTTTAATCGTAGCGTGATATATAGTTCATTGAAAAGTCTTATTGATAGCGGATTTGCGGGAATTCGGATTGTTAACATTTTGAAAAAATCCAGCAGAGGAATGGAAATTACGCGCACACATAGTTCCTTTGTATCGTAATTCTATTACGCTCTTTGCAAATCCCCGGTAACTGTGTTTTAAACCTTCTTTAACGCAAAGCGTTATACTAATGGCACCGGATTTGCGTTATATAAATCAGAAGTTCTTTTTAAAAGACTCACATAAAGCAGTCAATTTTCTCATAAGCAGTTAGTTTTGGTTACGGCCCCTGTTTCTACAGGGGCCATTTTTTTGCCCATAGCGGAACCAAAAAATTACGAATTGATTTTCAGCAGTTTAATATTACAGATGAGCCAGGCGATGCCGGCGCCGGCGGTATTGGCCAGGATATCGCTCCCATCGAAGGTGCGGCCGGGGATAAAATAGCGCTGTATGAACTCCAGGGCGGTCCCGTTCGCCACTGCCGTCAGGAATACCCACAAAAAGATCTTCCGGAGCTTTTCTGCAGATCTTTCCTTACACGAAAAATAATAGCACCAAAGGCTTGTAAAAGTGCCGAACAAAACAATATGGACATATTTGTCCATAAAGGGTATCCAATGCCACTTCATGCCTGGAATAGAGGAGGCCGGTAAACAGAGCAATACCTGGATAAAGAGTGTCCAGGTCAGCGGAACAGCCAGATGGCTGAAAAATTTCTTCACGTAGTACCTGATTATGGCGCCAAAACTAATTGGATTTCCCGGATGAAGAAATAATGTTTAAAAGTTCACAGGTTAAAAAGTTGACATGGGATGTCCTTATCCCAGGTTCGCCTTATCAACTTTTCAACCTGTGGACCTGTCAACAAAAAAGAGACCTGACCAGGTCCCTTTTAGAATTAAGATAATCAGGTTTTATCAATAGATGCGTCACTGTCGCATCTTACCCATCGATTGCATTTTTTCAAGTGTTGGTGACGGATTGCCGCCCTTCTTCTCGATAGTGATCGCAAAAGCTTCTGCTTTTTGCGTATTGTTCATCTTCAAGATGAGTTTTTCCTGTTCCGCATCGAAGACACCGAGATCTTTTGGTTTGCCATCGATCAAAGCCCAAAGCTGGTATTGTTGATCGGAAGGCAGCTTCGGCATATTCTTCACAACGAGATAAACACTGGATGAAGCCGAATCCCAGTAAACGTTGGCAGAAGAACGTGGTGCGATCTGTGTTCCTACCATGTTCACCACCGTTACATTGGAATCCTTGAAAACTTTTTGCTCAGCCACGATCTGGTTAAGGATGTTGTCTGTAGAATCCAACCTCGACTGAAGCTCTTTGTTGGTTTTTTTAAGTTCCTCGCTTTGGGAATAGAACTGGTAAGCAAAATAAGCGCAACCGATTAAGAGGATTACTGCTGCTACGGCCAACCAGTTTGTTCGCCGCACGGGTTTTTGTGAATTTTCCATAGTGATGACTTTTGATGATTGATTTATAGAAGGGCTGCTATCAATTGCTTCTAAAAATCGATACCTCAAATTCTCAGGAAGTACGATCGTATTGGCCAGCGCAAACTTTTCCAGCGTTTCTTCAAACGCGGTCCTTGCTTCCACAAGCTCAGGATATTGCAGGCAAAGCTGTTCAAACTCTGCCCTTTCGCCCTCACCTGCCAGGCCCAGTACATAGCTTTCAACTATGCCACTTGATATGTATTCCTGTATGTTCACTTTAAATATCCCCGTAATTGAATCAATGCGTTTCTGATGCGCGTTTTCACTGTACCTAATGGAATCTGCTGCAAATTCGCTATTTCTTCGTGTGTATATCCTTTAAAATATGCCAGTTCGATCAATACCCGCTGGTCTTCCCTCAATTGCCCCAATACCTTCCTGAACCCGATATTATCAATATTCATCTGCGCTGCCTGAGTGTTCATGTTCTCATCTGCGGGTCCCGGCATGGGCTGGTTTTTCCTGTCGTTTTGGTAGGTTTTGGAACGAAGTGTATCGATGGAAGCGTTGCGGGCTATGTTAAGCATCCACGTGAATAAACGACCCTTCGTATGGTCGTAGCTTTCAATTTTTCGCCAGATATTGATAAAGACTTCCTGTAAAACGTCGTTTGCAAGTTCCACATCACCCAGGATCTGCAATATGATACTGTACAGTGCACCGGAGTAATTATCGTAGAGATAACCAAAAGCCTTATTATCCCTGCGTTTCAACAAGGATACCAGTTCATGCTCAGTGTATGTGGTTGTGGTGGCCAATATATTTAACCCAAGCGAGGCTAAATATAATAAAAAAGAGTGGATATGCAAACCACTCTCTTATATACGTAAACGGATAATCGACGGATTTAGGCGCCTACCAGCTTCTTATAAGCGGCAGCGTCCATCAGGGTGTTCACATCGGCCGGATTGGTTACTGTCATCTTAACCATCCAACCCTCTCCGTAAGGATCAGTATTCACTGCATCGGGGGCAGCTTCCAGTTCTGCATTCACCTCAGTAATAGTACCTGCCACAGGCAGGAAAAGGTCGGATACGGTCTTAACCGCTTCTACCGTTCCAAATACTTCTTCGGCAGCCAATGTTTTGCCAACAGTGGGAATATCAACATACACGATGTCGCCTAATTCACCTTGTGCAAAATCCGTAATGCCAACAGTTGCTGTGTTTCCTTCCAGCAATACCCATTCATGATCTTTTGTGTAGCGGAGGTTATCGGGAAAATTCATGGTGTGAAATTTTGTGCTGCAAAGATTAGGAAAAGGAGCGGAAAAAAAAGGGCCGGTCAAAAATTAATTCGGCCCCTCTCAATTCCCATAAAATCGCCAGTTGGTCACGAAGTCTTTTTTTAAGGGCTGGTCTGTGAGCAATGCCCTCACCATTTCTACAGGCATACCGTTTTCCTGCAAAACGGCATCATGAAATTGCCTGAAGCTCATTTTCCCTGAATCTACCAGCTCCTTTTTCAGGGCATAGAATTGTTGCCCTCCTACCATATAGGCAAGCTGGTACAGGGGGCCATACCCGCCGGTAAAGGAACGCCTCACTTCTCCTTCGGCATTGGCCCTTTCATGACCAACCCTGTCTACCAGGAAATCGATGCATTGCTGCGGCATCCAGTTACCCAGGTGATAGTTAAGTGAAAAGATGATCCTGGCACAACGGTGCATTCGCCAGAACAGCATCCCGATACGGTCTTCCGCAGATTGGGGGAATTTCAGGTCCCACAGTATGAATTCCCAGTACAAAGCCCATCCTTCCGTCCAGAATGGCGTAAAAAAATTGCGATAAGCCTTATAACGGTCATTCATGAAGCCCTGCAGGTGATGGCCTGCAATGAGCTCATGATGTACAGTGGCCCGCGAGAAATGCGGGTTGTTGCCTCTCATGCTCATCAGCTTTTCATCCTGCTCCATGGTATTGGTGGGATAGGCGATCATGATCACTTCCCCACCCAGAAAGAATGGACTGATCAGTTGTTGCTTCGGGCTCATCATTACCATACGCCAGGTCTCTTCCGCCACCGGCGGAATGGTGACGAGGTCATTTTTTTTGATGAACCCGATCGATTCATTGTACAGCCGAAGGATCGTTTCGGGCTGCTTCCCTTCGGGCACATAACTGTTCTTGACCTTTTCCAGCGCTTTTTTCCAGTCGTCCCCAAAACCCAGTTCCCTGCTGGCTTTGAGCATTTCCTGGTCGCACCAGGCAAATTCCTTATTGGCCATCCCGATCAATTCCTCCGGAGAGTACGGGATCATTTCAAATTGCAATTGCCTGATCAGGGCCTCACGGCCGATGGGCACACCAATGATCCCGCTGCCATCATCCTGTTGCGCTTTACTGTTCCTGCCTTTTGCTTTCAACAGGCCGGCATATATTCCCAACAGGCTGTCCACTTTTTTGTAAGGCTGTGGCATCCACCAGGTGAAGACCGGATCATAGCCATAATAGAAATCGTAGACGCTTTTCAAGGCCGACTGCAATCCTTTTACCGCGGCTTCGCCGCGGTCGGCCAGCCTTTTGTCCATTTCCGGTGCAGTGGAGATATTATCGATCGACTGGCTGATGGTCTGCTGCCAGTTGAAGAATTCTTTCGCCAGTTTTTCCCCATCCATCCAGGTTCCCCTGCGGCGCTTCTTTTCCAGCTCATAGATGGGGGCAGCAAATGGGACCAGTGGACTGATCTGCCCTATGTCCCCTCTCTCGATATCGAGTACCCGTAATTCGGCAAGGAGGTTGCGTTTGAAAAGAATATAGTCCACTTTCCCTTCCTGCGACATTTTATCGAATGGCAGTGCCTCCAGGCGTTGCAGGTAGGTTTTGTCGAGCAGTTCCAGCCGCTGCCTGCGCTCCGGGGAGTTGGAGATGGTATAAAAGCGGGTGAGGCTTCCTTTATCAGCTTCAAATTCCACCATGAGCGGATGCACTTCACTGGTCTGCGCCAGCAGCCCCTGATTGTTTTTTGTCTGGGCTATGATCCGATCACCGGCAGTGATACAGGCCCCTGTGATCAGCAAACAGGAAATAGCAATCTTACAGGAAGGGATCATCTGAAAGGTTTAATAGTTAGCTTTTCGTTTGATGAGCGTTGCTTTGATGATACGCAGATCTTTCAGCGGTCTGTCGCCCCCATCACGCCCACTGGTAGGCACAGCCGCAATACTATCGATCACGGAGAGGCCGGATACCACTTCTCCGAACACTGTATAGTTCTGATCGAGATGGGGAGCGCCTCCCAGGGATTTATATACTTGCCGGTGCGCTGCGGGGATCTTCCTGCCCTTCAACCGGAATGTTTCTACTGAATCGAGACCTGCATCCGTGAAGACCTTCCCCTGCACAATATAGAACTGGGAGCCGCTGCTGGCTTTTTGCGGGTTCACATCATCACCTGTACGGGCAGCAGCGATCACACCTTTTTTATGGAATAAGGTGGTTCGGAATTCGGCGGGGACCGTATACGGCTTATCCCCTTCGCCCAGCTCGGCGCCGGGAGCAGCATGCTTGCTGGTGGGGTCACCGGCCTGCACCATGAAACGCTGAATGACGCGGTGGAATAAAACGCTGTCGTAGAAATGTTCCTTTACCAGTTTGAGGAAATTGTTGCGGTGAAGTGGGGTCGAATCAGACAACCGGATGATCATCGTGCCTTTATCGGTCACCATTTCCACGTCTTTCCGGAGGTCATTCTTTCGCAGTCCGTTGGATAGTTTAGGGTTGCAGGAAAGGGCCAGGCATGCAATTCCCGCCAGGGCAATCAGTCGGTACATGTTGTTTTATTGATAGGATGTTTAAAACCCAACCTGGTCGAAATACAGGAGGATATGGTCTTTCAGGAAATTCTCCTGTTCCGGCATGGTCAATACCGGCAGGGTCTTCAACTGCCTGAAATGCGGCCACCCGTCCTTGTCGACCTTTTCCAGTTCATAATACCCGCTTTGTGATAACAGGGAGCAAATGGCTATGTGCATGAGGTCCTGTTTCTGTTCTTTGGAGAATTTTTTCCTGATCTCTCCGAATTCCTGGATGCCCACCAGAAATAAAATGGTTTCCAGGTCAGGCTTCTTGCCAAACTTCTCCACCAGTTTCGCTTCGAGGGTCCACCATCTTGTTTGCAGATCGTCCTGTGCTTGCATAATTGGCAAAGATAAAACACTTAGGGCTATTAATGCTATTGTACCAACGGTTGGTCAGGCACCGTTCACCTGCTTATTTTTGCCAATCAAAAACAGCGGCCATGAATTGGTATAAAGACGATTGCAGGATCAGCACCGACAAATCCCTGCTGAATATTCCTTACATCCATCATTACCTCTCTACTCAATCTTATTGGGCAGAGGGCATTCCATTATGGATCGTTGAAAGATCGATCAAAGGATCTTTATGTTTCGGCATTTACCGGGAGCAGCAACAGATCGGTTTTGCACGTGTGATCACCGATGAGGCCACCTTCGCCTATCTTGCAGATGTATTCATCGATGCGTCGTTTCGCGGGCAGGGGCTCAGCAAATGGCTGATGGAAGTGATCATGGCCCACCCCGATCTGCAACACCTTCGCAGGTTTATGCTGGCCACCATGGATGCGCATGGCCTGTACCGTCAATATGGGTTCACCCCGATCTCAAAGCCCGACCGGTGGATGGAGATAGCTCATCTCGATCTCTATAAAAATATGGGCGACCTGAGCCAGTGAGTGACCGAACAGTTATCTTTGTTGCAAATCATTTGAAGGATGTTACAGGTTCCATTTTTACGACAACACACAGCATTGGTAAAAGAGCGACTGGCCATCAAACTGTTCAAGGAAACGGGCCTGGTCGATGAAGTGCTGGCCCTGGACGATGAACGCAAAAAACTGCAACTCGAATTCGATACCACCCAATCCAAAGTGAACGGCGCTTCGAAAGAGATCGGGCAATTGATGGCCAAGGGACAAAAGGCAGAAGCCGAATCGAAGAAACAGGAAGTGGCTGCGTGGAAGTTATCGCTGGAACCTATCTCCCAACAACTGGCGGGAGTAGAAAAAAAACTGGAAGAGACCATCGTGAAACTGCCCAACCTTCCCGGCCCTGCAGTGCCTCCCGGCAAAACACCGGAAGATAATGTGATAGTGCGGGAAGGTGGTAACAAGCCAACGCTCCATGCCAATGCAGTTCCGCACTGGGACCTCGCCAAAAAATACAGGCTGATCGATTTCGAGCTGGGCAATAAAATTACCGGCAGCGGGTTCCCCGTCTATACCGGCCGGGGCGCACGCTTGCAAAGGGCATTGATCCAGTATTTCCTCGACTTCAATACCGGCGCAGGTTATACGGAATTCCTGCCACCTTTCATGGTCAATGAAGCTTCTGCTTTCGGTACCGGGCAATTGCCCGATAAGGAAGGGCAGATGTATTTCGTAACGGAAGACAAATTCTACCTCATCCCAACATCCGAAGTGCCCGTTACCAATATTTACCGCGATGAGCTGCTGAAAGAAAGCGACCTGCCCATCAGGATGACGGCTTATTCTCCCTGCTTCCGCCGCGAAGCAGGCAGCTATGGAAAAGACGTGCGCGGATTGAACCGCCTGCATCAGTTCGAAAAGGTGGAACTGGTACAACTGGTACACCCGGAAAAAAGTTATGAAACGCTCGAAGAAATGGTGAGCCATGTGGAACGGTTGATCCAGTCTCTCGGACTGTCATACAGGATTCTCAATCTCTGTGGTGGCGATATGAGCTTCACTTCAGCGCAGACCTATGATTTCGAGGTGTATTCGGCCGCTCAGCAAAAATGGCTGGAAGTTAGCTCCGTATCGAACTTCGAAGCTTACCAGACCAACCGCATGAAGATCCGTTTCAAAGATGCACAGGGCAGGAACCAACTCGTTCACTCACTGAATGGCAGTTCGCTCGCATTGCCCCGGATCGTGGCCTGCCTGCTGGAAAACAATCAAACGGAAAGCGGCATTGAATTACCGGCTGTCCTTCACAGTTATTTCGGCAGCAAAAACATTCAATAGTAAATATTGCAGCAATATCGAATTTGAATTTGATTTTGCTTAACATAATTCTTTGTGAAAGGAAGCAACCGCAACTGGTTGCTTCCTTTTTCATGTACATATTTGTACACACTAAATACCTACATTATGAAAGGAAAATTTTCTACTCTCCTGATTGGCTCGATGGTGACCGGATTGCTTAGCCAGGCCCAGATAAAAAAGGGCTCTGTTCTGTTGGGAGGCGATATCGGCGTCAGTACCCAGAAGACCACGATCAACAATGTTGAACAAAAATTCACTGCCTTTGCAATCGGGCCGGCTTTCGGAAAAGCGATCAGTGATAATCTCATTCTTGGTGCTGACCTCCGTTACTCTTATGCGAAACAGGGCAGCGCACCACTCGAATATAAGAATCAAACGTTTGGTGGAGGCATCTTTCTTCGCCGGTACTGGCCGATCGTTAACCGCCTTTATTTCTTCGGCCAGGGGCGCCTGGGTGGCTATTACTCGAAAACCGATAATCCCAATTCAGGGATCGGCTTTGATGGAGAGAGAAAGGGCTATTCCATCGGTCTTGGGTTCTATCCGGGGATATCCTTTGCCGTCAATGACAAAATACATTTGGAGAGCGGTTTCAATAACCTGGTCTCTGTCAATTATAGCCATGAAAAAGAGACCCAGAATCTGGGAGGGGCCACACCACAAAGGGTCACTAAAACCAGCAGTTTCAACATGGGGGCCAACCTCAACAATGGTACTGCTTTTACAGTTGGCATGAGAGTATTGCTGGCGAATTAATACTGATCACGGCATTAACGTACAGTTAACCCGTAGCGCCGTTACTGCAAACCTTCAATAGATGTAGATTTGCAGGCGGCGCTTTGTTATTTGACAGCAGGGATAAGATTTAATCGTAATATATCGGCATACTCCTCCAGAAAGGAATAAAATTTGTTGTTAAACTTTTCGTTGTCAGTGAAGTCATAACTAAAATTTTTTCTGATGGTCCCGTCCAACCAGCTCAAAAACCAACACCTGCTCTGGCGGGCAGGCTTCGGTCCGGCTGCCGAAAACCTATCCGATCTTCATTCCGCCTCTCAGAAATCCCTTCTCAAATCATTGTTCAGATCTTCCCAAAAAACACCGGCCTACATCGATGTGGCCGATCCTGAATTGAAGGATCTGTATATGAACATGGATGAGATGGCGAAACAAAAAAAACAACTCTCCGAAGATCAAAGAAAATTATTACGCGATAAATCTGCCCTGGGCATCAAAACCCTCAACCTCACCTGGCTCGACCAGATGGTCACCAGCGAAGAGCAACTGCGCGAAAAAATGTCGCTGTTCTGGCATGGGCACTTCGCCAGCCGCGTTCAAAATATCCTCTACCAGCAGCAATTGCTCGACATCATCCGCCGCAATGCACTGGGTAAATTCCCCGATCTTCTACGTGAAGTGAGCAAGAGTGCTTCCATGATCAATTTCCTAAATAATAACCAGAACCGAAAAGACCATCCCAACGAAAATTTCGCCCGCGAAGTGATGGAGCTGTTCACCATGGGCCGTGGAAATTATACGGAAGATGATATCAAGGAAGCAGCCCGCGCCTTCACCGGATGGGGCGCCAACCAGGCCGGTGATTTCGTGTTCAGAAAACCCCTGCACGATGAAGGTAACAAGACCGTGCTCGGCAAAACAGGCAACTTCGATGGAGATGATGTGCTCAATATTCTTACAGACCATCCGCAGACCGCTACTTATATAACCCGTAAAATATATCGCTACTTTGTCAATGAACAGGTAGATGAATCGAAAGTGGAATGGCTGGCCAAACGCTTCTACCGCCATTATGATATCAGTGAGCTGATGCACGATATTTTCAGCAGCGATTGGTTCTATGATCCGGCCAATATCGGTTGCCAGATCAAATCACCGGTGGAGTTGATAGCGGGCATCCGTCGCACATTGCCCATGAAGATCTCGAATGAGGATGTACAGCTCACCCTTCAACGCCTGCTGGGCCAGCAATTGTTCTATCCGCCGAATGTGGCCGGATGGCCGGGAGGAAAGAACTGGATCGACAGCTCTTCACTCATGCTCCGTATGCGACTTCCCCAAATGATCTACATGGAACAGGAATTGAACATGAAGCCCAAGGACGACGATGACCAGATGATGGGCATGAAAGATAAACCTCCTGTGGCCAAAGGGAATCCTAAAAAGCCGGGACAGATGATCTCCGCATTGGTAGACTGGCCGCTCTATTCCTCTGCCTACGAAAAAGTAGCGCGCGAAAACCTGCTGAAAGAGATCAGCAATACCTTGCTGCAGGCGCCTACCGGTGTAAGCGATACCATCCTGAACAAATACATAGATGCCGGCAGCAGGGAAAACTTCATCAAATCAGCCACCATTCAACTGATGAGCACTCCGGAATACCAACTTTGTTAACAGCTAAAAGCTAAAAAAATGCTCCTGAAAAGAAAAGAATTCATCCAGCTCGGTTCACTGGCTACAGCATCCCTGATGCTGCCGAAATTCCTGAAAGCCTTTGAACGCCCTGCCATGGTTCCCCCGGGTAACAAAGTGATGGTGATCCTGCAGCTCAGCGGTGGTAACGATGGACTGAATACCGTGATCCCTGTTCGCAATGATATCTATTATAAGGTAAGGCCCAAACTGGGTATTACTAAAGACAAGGCGCTCGCCCTCACAGATGAAGTGGGCCTGCACCCTGCGCTGACAGAACTAAAAGAATTGTATGATGACGGCAGCCTGGGCATCCTTAACAGTGTGGGATACCCGAATCCCGATCGCTCCCATTTCCGCAGCATGGATATCTGGCAAAGCGCCAGCAACAGCAATGAATATGTTTATACCGGCTGGATCGGCCGCTACCTCGATGCCCAGTGCTCCGGTTGCGATAAACCAACGCAAGCCCTCGAGATCGATGACGTATTGAGCATGGCATTGAAAGGGGATCATATAAAAGGATTGGCCATCAAAGATCCACAACGGCTCTTCAATACTTCCAACGAAAAATATTTTAAAGATGTTACTGCCAGTCACCCGGTCGCAGACAGCGAACGGCCAGTCGACTATCTCTACAAAACAATGGCGGAAACGATGAGCAGCGCGGATTATATTTTCAAACAGAGCCGCCTGCATCCCACTACCACGGTGTATCCTAAAACCGAAATAGGCAATAGCCTGAAGACCATCGCTTCACTGATCTTCTCGGATATCAATACCAAAGTATACTATCTCTCACTGGGTAGCTTCGATACGCATGTGGCGCAGGACGGGCAACAAAACCGCTTATTCACCGATATGAGCGCAGCCATCAGCGCCTTCGTAAATGACCTGAAATCGAATAACCGTTTCCAGGATGTAATGCTGATGACCTTTTCGGAATTCGGCCGGAGAGTATCGCAAAATGCCAGCGGAGGTACCGATCATGGAACAGCGAACAATATGTTCTTCGTGAGTGGCGGACTTCAGCAGAAAGGGTTATTGAATCCCATGCCGGACCTTGCCGATCTGCAGTATGGCGACCTGAAGCACCAGGTGGATTTCAAGAATGTGTATGCCACGATGCTGAACAAATGGCTCGGGACCGATGATCAGAAGATACTGGGAAAGAAGTACGAGTATTTAAATTTCATATAATATAAATTATATCGTATATTAACATTGTCGCCTTTTCCTTCACTTTTTAAATGATTTACTAATTCACCTTATCTAAAAATAGTGCTTACCCGCACAGTAGGGCCTTCTTGTATGGAGATCTTCGAAATACGGGAGGGCCTTCGTGATTATAATAACGACAAAGCTGCCTACCCCTTACCTATCAGGGATGGACAGCTTCAATTTCTTACGTTAGTCTTTACAATGGGGATTACCAGCCCTGTTTTGCAACACCGGCCTTGATAGCTGCCAGCGCTTTCTCTTCATTGAGAAGGGTAGTAAGCTTATTACCCTTTCCGTCGGTTCCCTGGGCCATGTATGCACCTTTAGCGGTCTTGGTGATCACTGCATCCTGGATGGGCACATTTTTTTCTTTTGTCTTCACATTGTATGCAGTGAGTTTTACGTCTGCCATAGTTATACATTTAATCGGTTAGTAAATTGAATACACTTTCTTTGCAAATATTTCTCCAAAGAGCGTACAAAATATGGCTAAATATACATTTTTTTTCAATATAAGGTATATCAGCATTGATTTTGAACGTATTCTACAAAAAAAATACTGGCAAAAAATATTCTGCTCCCATTTTGGCTCCGCCTGCTTTTCCTGCTGCCTCATCCTGGTGGTGTTTCCCGGTCTCCTTCCGGCACAGGTTGCCCCTGCAACGGGCATTCCTGAAAGGGCATTGAAAAAGATCCCGCTCGACAGCAATATGATCATCGATTTTAGCGGGGCCTGGGGCCGGGCAGCCTATTCCAGTTTCAATTATTTCGATTCCAAAGCCGATCCGGTGCATCATAATTTCAGTCCCGACAGCACCAGCGGCAATACCTCTATCGGCGGCGAAGGCTATTACAGTTACCGGCAGCAAAGATTGATCGGCGGTAATTTCCAGCAGGCCTGGCGTGTGAAAGAGATCTGGGTCTGCACTTCTCCCTACCTTCCCTTCACCGACACCGTAGACCTTGTGTTGGGAGATAGCGCCAAATCCGCTTCCTTCATTTACAATTACACCAATCAAACCACTCCCACCTGCAGGGCCATCACAAAAGGCGATGGGTATGGCTGGAAAAAAATATGGGAAGGCGATACCGTTGTGCAATACTTTCTCACCAATATCCACTACCGGAAATTCTTTCACCAGGAGGGAGGTTATTGGGTAACCATGGAAACCAACCTCACCGGCATCCTGTTCTATGGCTACCCAACGGGTGAGGGTGAAACAAAATTCAATTACGCATCCGATGAAGTAGTCGATAAAGCCGATGCGCATCGCACCACCATCCGAAACCTGAATGGTTCCAATTTTTATAATTATTTCCCCCTTGCCGACTGCGACAGCTTTACCATTGCCCGCAAAGGGATCCAGCAAACGAACCGCTTCTATCATGATTCAATGGTACTGAACCCCCAGGCAGACCTGGGCTCTGCAGAATATTACGATTCGGTTATGCGGTCCCGTATGATCGGGAGGAGACTGTATTACCAAATGGCAGGGCCTACCACACGGGTGTATCAGCAAACCAATAATTATTCCTGGCGGCCGGTGAACGATACAGCCTCAGACAGAAGAGATCCGTTGAGCTATACCACTTTCGGCAGGAATATGTACACGCTCGCCTACGCTTACGGCAATAACCCGAGGGCAGAAGATGTTTATGCCCGGCAGAAGAACGGGTGGAGGAAGGCAATGAATATCCATTGGGGAGTAGAGCCCGGGAATGAATACAACGCGGTTTATTTTCCCAACTACTGGCTCGATCCTATTGCCGCAGGCTGCCTGATGCTCATGAGCATCGATGGCTGGAAAAACAAGTGGGGTAAGGGTTTGGGGGCTAAGAATGCCGATCCGTCATTCAAGGTCTATCTGCCGGGAACGGCCGGGCTCGACGTTCAATACCAGCGCGCAGTGCTGAAGTTCCTTCAATACGCTTACAACACCACGCATCCTTCAATCGATTATATCGCTTTCCACGCTTATCCGCTGATCATGAAAAAAGGAGTGGGGCCTTTTGTGGAAGAGATGGTGGGCAATTATGTTACGTTCCCGTCGGACAAAGGCTATTACCAGGATGAGATCGATGCAGTGCGGGCCATGTACCGTGAGTGGCAGGGTTATATTCCCTGTACCATTAATGAATATGGGGCCGATAAATCTTATTTGCGCACGAGATCTGTGAACGGTCAATATGATACTTCTCTCTATGGCATTGTGCGATATGATCATTATACACCTGCTCAAAGTCTTGGGATCTTCCTGGTAAGCTCCAAACTGATGGGCGCCGCCACTTCCCAGGCCGAAAGAGTGCAATATGCTTTCAAGGATGATGAGGCGCCGCGGTCTTCATCACGCTATACCAGCTATAGCGGCAGCGGTTATCTGTGGTATCATTATAATTCATCCTGGAAGATCGATTCCACCATCTATTGGGATAATTATTATTACGATCAGGGTATCAGCAGGGCATTGTTCAGTTATGGGCAGGGCGCTATCATCGATTCGGCCAGTGGTGGCTTATTCATCATCAAGTTCCGCCATCAGACAGACCCACGTAAAGTTGTATATGCTGTATGGAAAGATTCCAGCAACACTGGGAAAGGCATTCCGGTGAAGCTGCGGGTAGGCAATGTGCGCGAAGCGCAACGGATGCAGGGATCATTCACCAGCTTAACGCCGACAATATCTCCTGCAGCTGTCAGTAACGGTATCATTCATACAAAGGCAACGGCGCTCCATCAATTTTTCATGGTAACGGAAACAGAAAATTATCGTGCCCGTGGTAAAACAAAAAGGTGAATCACTTTCGTAATTCACCTTCCATAAGTTCTGCTGTATTTATCTATACGTCGATCTTGGCATATTTTGCGTGGCTTTCAATGAAATCGCGACGCGGGGCCACTTCATCGCCCATCAGCATGCTGAACACACGGTCCGCTTCTGCCGCGCTTTCTATCGTTACCTGTTTCAATGTTCGGGTATCGGGATTCATGGTAGTTTCCCATAATTGTTCGGCGTTCATCTCACCCAAACCTTTGTAACGCTGGATATTTACGCTGTCTTCTTTTCCGCCGCCCAGTTTTTCAACCAACAGTTTGCGCTGATCTTCATTCCAGGCATAAGCCTGTTCCTTTCCTTTCTTCACCAGGTAGAGAGGCGGCTGGGCAATGTATACATAGCCTTGTTCAACCAGTTCTTTCATGTACCTGTAAATGAAGGTTAGGATCAGTGTGGCGATATGGCTTCCGTCCACATCGGCATCGGTCATGATGATCAGCTTATGATAGCGGAGCTTTACGAGGTTAAGTGCTTTGGGATCTTCGGGAGTGCCTACTGTTACACCAAGCGCAGTATACATATTGCGGATCTCCTCATTCTCGTAGATCTTGTGCTCCATGGCTTTTTCCACGTTGAGGATCTTACCGCGCAGGGGCAGGATAGCCTGGAAATTGCGGTTACGGCCTTGTTTGGCGGTACCACCGGCCGAATCACCTTCCACGAGGAAGAGCTCGCAGCTATCAGGATCACGATCGGAGCAGTCGGCCAGCTTGCCCGGCAGTCCACCTCCGCTCAGTACGCTCTTGCGCTGTACCAGTTCACGCGCTTTACGGGCAGCGGCCCTGGCTTGTGCGGCGAGGATCACTTTGGAAATAATATTCTTCGCTTCCCTGGGATTTTCCTCCAGGAAAGCTTCCAGCACTTTGGATACGGTAGTATCTACCACGCCCATCACATCGCTGTTACCGAGCTTGGTCTTGGTTTGCCCTTCGAACTGCGGTTCCGGTACTTTTACCGAAACAATGGCGCTTAACCCTTCCCGGAAGTCATCTCCTTCGATCTCTACTTTTGCTTTTTCGAAAAGGTTCTGTTTATCGCCATAGCTTTTGAAGACCCTGGTGAGCGAGCGGCGGAATCCGGAAACGTGGGTACCGCCTTCGATGGTATTGATATTATTGACGTAGGAATAGATATGTTCATGATAGCTGTCGTTGTAGCTGAGAGCCACTTCCACGGCCACATTGGAGGATTCATCTCTGCCTTCCACATAGATCACTTTCGGGATCAGGGGATTGCGGCCTGCATTCTTGTCGAGCATTTCCACGAACTCGACGATACCGCCTTCACTGTAGAAAGTTTTGGAATAGGTAGATCCGTCGTCTTCTTTTTCACGGAGATCGTTGAGGGTGATGCTGATGCCCCGGTTGAGATAGGCCAGCTCACGGAGACGGCCTTCGAGAATATCTTTTTTATAGGTAGTGGTGATGAAAATAGTGCTATCGGGCCAGAAATGAACGCTGGTGCCGGTAGTAGGGCTTACTCCTATTTCACGCACTGCGTATTGCGGGATACCGATATGGTATTCCTGTTCGAAGACCTTGCCTTCCCTGTTCACTACAACATGCAGACGCGTGCTCAGTGCATTCACGCAGCTTACGCCCACACCGTGAAGACCACCGGACACTTTGTAGGTATTCTTGTCGAATTTACCACCGGCATGCAGTACGGTCATCACGATCTCCAGGGCGCTTCTTTTTTCTTTGGTGTTCATCCCCGTGGGAATGCCACGGCCATCATCGATCACGGACACTGAATTGTCTTCATGAATAGTGACGATGATGTTTTTGCAAAAACCGGCAAGCGCTTCATCGATGGAGTTGTCGACCACTTCATAGACCAGGTGATGCAACCCTTTTTCGCCAACATCTCCGATATACATGGCAGGGCGTTTACGCACTGCTTCCAAACCTTCTAAAACCTGTATACTGTCGGCACCATATCCATTGTTGGCGGGGTTGAGGATTTCTGTAGTTTCTGTAGCCATAAATTCGTCTGAAAATGCTTCTGCAGTTTAAAAATGTTGATTCCGGCAAATGTACGAAAAATAAGGGTTTCAGCCGTTTTTGGAGGTCTAATTTATACACTTTTTTAGCACTTTTCAGGGCTGTATTTCAGGCTGGTTTACCAATGCGATTTTTTGCCCGGAAATGGGCAATTTTTCAGCTTCGTGGCCCTGGGATTTTCATGTATTTCCGGGCCTTACTTACGAGCGTTTTTTCCACAGTGGAAGGCATAGGATGGCGTATTAAAGGCAGCAGTTCCGAATGTTCGTACTTTTACTGCACGATATTTGTTGTTTGTTATTGATCCTTTGTACATACTATGGAAAAAAAGACTTATTCGCAGATCAATTTCGATTTCAGTGATCCTTCCTCTAACAGGGAGGAACCTGCGGTAGGTGTACGGATAAAGGCGCTGAAAACGGCCGGTCCCGACCCTGTTGAACCAACAGGCCCTGAAGAACAGGAAACGCCGGTAAAACATGCAGCAGCGGCCCGTAATGAAGGAGTGAAGAAGTCCACCCGTGGACGCAAATCACTGAAGGCGCTCGATGCCGCTGCCGACCTGGTCAATATTCCGGATGATGCCACGCTTTTCCAGAGACAATATTATTCCATCGGCGAAGTAGCCACCATGTTTGGCGTGAACCAGTCCCTGCTTCGCTTCTGGGAGAATGAATTCGATATCATACAGCCCCGCAAGAACCGGAAAGGCGACCGCCATTTCCGGCCTGTCGATATCAGGAACCTGGAGCTGATCTACGACCTGCTGCGCCGGCGCAAACTCACCATTGAAGGCGCCAAGGAATTCCTGCGGAAAAACAAACAGGCCAGGGAAAGATTTGAAATGATCCAGTCACTACAACAGGTAAAGGATTTCCTGCTGGAGATCAAGGCTTCGCTGTGAACAAATAAGACAGGTGATAATCCTAGAATTTATATTGTAACCCACCAATCGCGCCGATGAATATCCCATGGAACTCATTGTTCCCTACGGTCTCACTCCAGAGATAATGATCAGTGAGGTCCTTCCCCTTTTGATTGGAAAAATGCGCATAATTGAACGTAGGACCGGCAAATAATTCAAATCTCCGACCAAACGCGAACGACGGGAATACACGCAGGGCAGCCTTGAAATAATGGCCCTTCCTGAAATCATCCAGCGAAACCGTAACAGCTTCCGTATTGATGCGGAAATTGGGCGAAACCTGGAAATGCGCGCCGATACCGGCTTCCAGGGCATACAAACGGTCTTCGCTTTTAAAATTGTAACCAATGCCCAATATCCCGTAAAGGCGCTTGCTCCCCGAACGGAAAGATACCAGCGTTGTTGCCGTTTCATCCACGCTCACACTGATGGATTTTTCACCATTCCTGATGATGTTCACTATCCCGATAGGATATTCGCTGCTATCGGCAATATTCAGGAATGCAGCCACCTGAACTCCTTTTACTTTTTTGGCAAGATTCATAAAACCAGCCACCTGATTATTTGCATTGCCTGCCATGTTGAGAAAACCTCCTACCTGTGTACCTGCATTGCCGTTTGAATAATTTGCAAAGCCGGCCACTTGCGCACCTTGCACGGATCCGGCAATGTTAAGATAACCCGATCCCTGGAATCCTTTCATTTCGTTTTTCACCGAATTCAGAAATCCGGCCAGTTGTACTCCGCCGGCACGGTTCAATACATGATTCGAAAAGCCGGCCAGTTGCACTCCCCTGGCGCTGTCTTTGATGATCAGCGTAATGCCTGCGGCCGCCAATCCTGTTTCTGCCTTTGAAAGTCCTGCCAGCACATGAAATGACAAACTATTCGTGTATTCATCTGCTTTTATGCCATTGCTGCTGATCGGATAAATAAGGCCGATATGCGCATGCTTCTTTTTGCTGGACTGAGCCATTACCACGACTGATAGAAAGATAAAGCTTACCGACAATACCCATTTTTTTGCTGACCCGGCAGCAATCGTAACAAACGTTCTCATCCTGTTCCTATTTAATAGGATTGACAACGTGCCGGAGATTTACCCCCATGGCAGAAAAATATTTCAGGATTCTTTGGTAACGACGAGCTCTGTTTCCCTGGAAGCCAGTTTGAGGTCCATTTCTTCCAGGATACCGATGATGGCGAGATTCACTTCCTGGCGTACAATATTGAAATCAGCTACAGGAATGGGTGCAGTAAAAAATTCGACCTGCACAACGAATATATTCCTGGTAATGTCTGCGAGGAACACAGAATAGTTCTCGACTTTGTCGTTCCGGGTCTGCAGCAATTTTTGAATGGCCAGCACCAGTTGATCGACCGATCCGCGGGAAGTGCCGGCACTCAATTCAAGTTGTACGAAGGCCCGCCTTTGCGTGCGAAGGGAGAGATTGTCCATGATGCTATCCACCATTTGCTTATTGGGCATGGTGACATAGGTTTTCTGATCGGTGCGGATACGGGTGCTGCGCAGCCCGATCTTTTCTACAGTGCCCGTGATGTTCTGCACCTTCACCGTATCCCCCACCATGAATGGTTTATCGATGAAGATGATAAAAGAGGCAATAAGATTTTCCAGGCTTTCACGTGTAGCGAGAGCGATGGCAGCGCCACCAATACTCAGGGCTGTGATCAGATTGGTGATAGGGTAATTGAAGGCAAGTTTCAACACCATCAGAATGCCGAGGATCACCAGCAGCACTTTAAAGAAATCCTTGAAAAAGACCACCAGTTGGTTTTCTTTCTGATCAGCGGCCTGTTCTGCTTTCTGGTGCAGGATCATGGCCACAAAATCAATGATCCGCAATTGCAGCCAGATAAAGGTGATGATAAGCACGATGATGGTAATGCCATCGATGAGTGCATGGAGCGTGATCTTATAGATCTTGAGATCAAGGACAGCAGGAAAGGTGAGCTTATCGAGACTGATGATGCTCACGAGCAGGATCAGGAAGGTTTCCAGTGGGGAGACCACCAGGTTCACGAAGGATTTTTTATCTACCCCTTTCGCCACTTTTTGCACCAGTAGGAACAAAAGGCCTGCGATATATCGCGATAGTACCCGTTTCAAAAACACCATGAGCAGGATGGTACCTGCTACCAGCATATAATCCCTGATCGTATTGTCGAGAATGATCTTGTCGAAAAATGTCTCCATGCCCTGATAACATTGATGCAGGTTACAAAGGTATTATATTAGGAACAGTTGTCAGCGATAGGAATATACTTCCAGGCGGTTATCGCGCAGCAAATACAGGTTACCGGGAGTGATCCTGATCTTGCGGGCGTCCTGCATCCCGCTGGGGATGCGGAATTGCTGGAGGTTGAGGGTGCCAGGTTCATATTTGTAGAACATGCCTGCATCCCTTCCGTACAGGGCATTGCCGATAACGGTGAAATCGGACCACCCGGTCAGCCGCAACCGATTCTTGAACGCTCCATAGTAATCGAAAATATAGACACCTTTCAGAGAATCGTAAAGGAAAACCTGTTTTTGCTGGTCGACGATAAATGCAGGGGATGGCGTTGAATCGAAGATCAGGCGGAAATCGGTGGACTGGTCGAGCGTTCTTCCATCCTCACCGATCCTTTTCAGTTTGCTTTCCAGCTCATCGAATACCCAGATATTATTATCGTACGACTGGCCGATGGCCTTTACCTGGAACAATTGCTGTTTTCTCAGATCGATGGTCGACCGGGTATTGAGGAAGCGGTCGAGCACCACCACGGTACCGAAATCCCGGAAATACAGTAAGACCTTCAGCGGGTTGGTAACATCGATAGAATATATCTTTCCATACTGCCGAACATTATTGAATACTGCCAGTGAATCACCGCCGGGGCTCATTTTTTTGAGCTGCCCGGTTTGGCTCACCAAATAAAGATTGCCGAGGTTATCAACTGTGAAATCGATGAAATCGCCGGTAAAGGTTTTCTGCAACTGGAATTCAGCATCTGTCTGCGCATAGGGCAGCAGGTATGCGAACAGGAAGAAGGCCAGTATAATCGGTCTTTTCATCATGGTTGTCGGATAATCTTTTTTTCCAATTCAGGATATCGGGTGTGCAGGCTCAGTTCCTGCCCTTCGAACACCGCGTAGGTATAATAACGGATCCAGTCGCCCAGATTGATATACCTGCTACTGCCATTATTCAGTGAAAAATCGATCGGCAGGTGCCTATGCCCGAAGATCAGGTAATCGTAATGTTTCGACTGTAACGCCTCCTTACTGTAAGTGATCAGCCATTCTCCTTTTTCTCCAAAGAACTGTTCATCTGTCTGGCCGGTCACTGCCCTGCTTCTCCTGCTGGCGAAATTGGCGATGCCCATGCCGATATAGGGTGGCAGGATGCCGAAGAGCCAGCGGCAGACCGGATTGCGAAAGATCTTCTTCAGCATTTTATAACCATGATCGCCGGGGCCTAATCCGTCTCCATGCCCGATCAGGAATTGTTTTCCGTTGAACTCGAATTCTTTTGGTTCAAAATAGACAGGAATATTGAGCTCTTTCTGAAAATAGTCCGTCATCCACATATCGTGGTTCCCCACAAAAAAATGGATAGGGACACCTGAATCCGTGATCTCTGCCAGTTTTCCCAACAAGCGGACATAGCCTTTGGGCACTACGGTGCGGTATTCGTACCAGAAATCGAACATATCGCCTACTATGAAAATGACGGCTGCATCTTTCCGCACCTCTTCCAGGAATTCTACCACAAGTTTTTCGCGGACCAGGCTGGTAGCGGCGTCGGGCGCACCAAGATGAAAGTCGGAGAGAAAATATACTTTTTTATCAGGAGGTAATTGCATGTCTTGGATCGCTTGCCCACCGAGGCTGCTGGCCGGGGCGGGTATATCTTCAATTATTTTTTATTTTGCCAATACGATAACAGATCGCCGGTGATCTGCTCTTTATCTTTCACATCGCGGTTGTACCAATAGATCCAGGCAGTATTCGGTATTTCCTGGTGCAGAATGCTGGCAGGTTCACGGCGAAATAAAGGTATTTCTCCCTTTTCAACCAGCATTCCTTCATAATCGTCGAGTTGTTTGATAGCCCAGGAAAACTCATCGTCATTATTGATCCGGTACAATTCTCCTTTGATAAAAACTTCTTCTTCGCAAGGCACAGCGCCGGGATACTCACCGAGATCATACAATTTTCCTTTTACGGAGGCGGGGCCGATCAATGTAAAATAGCGGCTGATCCAGGTATAAGCCGGATGATGAAACCCGCTCAGCAGGGATCCGTAAACGAAGAGATGGTAAATTCCGGAGGTCATGTTTTATTGAACCTGGTGTCACTTCCCTATAAAGATAGGCTGAATTATACAATTACTCGTCTACCAGGAATACATACACTTCTTTGGGCCCATGCACACCTACTACCAGTGTTTTCTCTATATCGGCTGTGCGGCTGGGGCCGGTAGCGAAAGTGATCAGGGAAGGTAACTGGTTGCCATATTTTTCCCTGGCCTGTTGCAGACTGTCCTTTATATCATACACCAATTGACTGGTGCGGGCAATACAAATATGAATGGGCGTATACACGCTCACGGTGCGGCCGCTCTGCCCTGCAGCGCTCATCACAATGGAACCCGTTCTGGCGATCAGCCATTCGCAGGTAGTGATAGCGGCATCGCAGGTATCTACTGATGCATAGCCTGTTTGGGTAAAACCGTGTATGGCCAGTGTTTTCTTCAGGTCTTCTTCACAGCAGTAGATCTTCTCCCATTTATTATGTACCTGTACCGACTTCAACTGGTTCATCAGCTCCGAATAATTCAGGCAAAAAATGAATTTACCCTGGAGTTTGGTAAACTGCTCTGCGAATTCCACTTCCAGTTCCTGTTGCGATGGCTGAAATACGAAGCTATTGCCTTCACTATGCGGAAAAGGAAGAGGCGTTGACTGCGTCAACGCCTTTCTTATTTTTTTGAGAATATTTTCTTTGGAAGGAGAAACGTTCATGATCAGTTTTCCGATTCTTGTGATTGAACAGGATGATTGGTGACATTGCTATCATAGGGTGGAACACCTTCACTGATAGTACCGCTTTCTCCGCCATGCGAAGGGTTTCCATCAACATCGAGCAATTTCTTTTCTCCGTAAGGGCGTTTGCCGATCAGCACTTCCACGTCGCTCTGGAATAATACTTCTTTTTCGAGCAGGGCTTCGGCGAGCTTTTCTACCTGTTGCTTTTTCTCGGTAAGGAGGCGCTTTGTTTTTTCGTAGGCATCGTCGATCAGTTTTCTTACTTCTTCATCGATGAGCCTGGAAGTTTCTTCTGAATATGGTTTGGTGAAAGAGTTCTCTGCGGAAGGATCATAGAAGCTAACGTTCCCGACCTTTTCGTTCATCCCATATACCGTGATCATGGAATAGGCGATCTTGGTAACCTGCTGGAGATCGTTTTGTGCGCCTGTGGAGATCTTGCCGAAGAAGATATCTTCACTGGCGCGGCCTCCCAATGTCATACAGATCTGATCGAGCAACTGATCGGTATTGTAGAGGTATTGTTCCTTGGGCGTATACTGGGCATAACCGAGTGCGGCTACGCCTCTGGGTACGATGGTCACTTTCAGGAGCGGATAAGCGTGCTCGAGGAACCAGCCGCAGATGGCGTGACCTGCTTCGTGATAGGCGATGATCCTTTTTTCGTCGGGTGAAATGATCTTGTTCTTCTTTTCCAACCCGCCGATCACACGGTCTACGGCATCCTGGAAATCTTCCATTTCCACCGACTGTTTGCCTTTGCGGGCAGCGATCAGGGCCGCTTCATTGCAGATATTAGCAATATCGGCGCCGGCAAAACCGGGTGTTTGTTCAGCAAGCTTATGGATATCTACCTTTTCGGAGATCTTGATTGGCTTCAGGTGAACTTTGAAAATATGCTCACGGCCCTTGAGATCGGGTTTATCGATGGATATCTGGCGGTCGAAACGGCCCGGGCGCAGGAGGGCGCTGTCGAGCACATCCGGTCTGTTGGTAGCGGCCAGTACAATGATGCCGCTTTCTCCGCTGAAGCCGTCCATTTCCACGAGTAACTGGTTCAGGGTGCTTTCACGTTCATCATTGCTCATGATGGCGTTCTTACCACGTGCGCGGCCAATGGCGTCGATCTCATCGATAAATATGATACAGGGCGCTTTTTCCCTGGCTTGCTTGAATAAATCCCTCACACGGCTGGCGCCCACCCCTACGAACAGTTCCACGAAATCGGAACCGCTCATGGAGAAGAAAGGCACTTGTGCTTCGCCTGCCATCGCTTTGGCGAGCAGGGTTTTACCGGTACCGGGAGGGCCTACGAGCAATGCTCCCTTGGGAATCTTACCACCGAGGGAAGTATATTTTTTGGGATTCTTTAAAAAGTCAACGATCTCCATCACTTCCACTTTGGCTTCATCGAGGCCGGCAACATCGGCAAATGTGATATTTACTTTGGTGCCTTTATCGAACAGGGTGGCCCTTGATTTTCCGATATTGAAAATGCCTCCGGGACCGCTGCCACCGCCGGCTCCACCGCCCATTTTCCGCATGAGCATTACCCAGATCAGGATGATCACTACCAATGGGAGCAGGAACTGGATAATGGAACCGAACCATTCTCCTTCCTGAACGGGGTTATTGGCAACCCGGTTGATCTCGGGGTGTTTCTCATAATAGGCATTGAGATCTTTGTTGAAATCTTCCGCCTTGATCACTCGGAACTGGAATTGGGGGCCTTTTTCGATGGAAGAGCCCCAGTTCTTGGAGAGCTGGGCCTTGTATTTTTCGAGGCTGTCTTTTTTGATATAGACCCTTACCAGGTTCTTATTGGTAACGGTGGTCAGTTTTTCAACATCTCCTTTATTGAGCATCTGGTAAAACTCCAGGTCATTGATCTCTTTGGCTTCAGGGGCAAAGGAACCGACGAGCTGGAAACCAACCAATACGGCAAAAATGATAGCCCAAACCCAGTAAATATTGAATCGGGGGCCTTTGCGTTGTCCATTTCCATCTTCCCTCGGGCGCATTCGGGGGAAATTACGATCGCTCTGTCTTGACTCGTCTTGTGACATATTAATAATCTTGCTTCTACTTGTTTTCTAATTAATAATTAATTATATGACAAAATTGTTCAAAAACCAACCCTGTATTTGAAATTTATGGTTCATTTCAAATAATACGGCCGGTCTGAACGGCTTATCTTATGGGTGTTCTTCCCCTATAGCATCGCTCCACATCTCTTCCAGCTTGTAAAATTTCCTGGTTTCGGGCTGCATAACATGCACAACCACATTCACATAGTCGATCAGTACCCATTGTGCAGTCTGGTGACCCTCATGATGATATGGGTTTTCCCCCACAGTTTTTTTAATATGCTCCTCTACAAAGTCGGCAATGGCCCTGATCTGCGTGGTACTGCCGGCTTCGCAAATAATGAAAAAATCAGCAACTGCTTCGGGAATTTTTCGGAGGTCGAGCGAAACAATATTGTTTCCTTTCTTTTCCTGAATGGCGTGGATAATAGCTTTAATGATCTTCGAGTTCTTTGTTAACCGCGCTACACTTTTTCGTTTACGACGGGTAGCTAACAATGACAGTTGTTCCAATAATCAAAACTTTTTAATGATCAATTTTATTTTATGGCTGGAATGAGATCAACCCTGTTTTTCAGGCTAAAAGCCCATTGCCTGACTTTCAACAGCAAAGAGGGTGAATCGTTCACCGGGAATGCCTAATTTCGCCTCAGTCAAAAATAGGAATCTTTTGTCACATCCCCCTGTTATCTTACCTGTTATTGGTCAGTCTTTTACTGTGTTACCTACTGTCGACAGCACCAACAACTATGCCATGGGACAGGTACGGGCCGGACTGGCTGGCCATGGGGCAGCCTATTTTGCCCTGGAGCAGACAGCCGGGAGAGGTCAACGCGGCAAAACCTGGATCACCAACCCCGGTGAAAACATCATGCTAAGCGTGGTAATTCAACCACATGGACTGCAAATCTCCCAACAATTCCTGCTTTCAGCGGCCGTTGCACTAGGTTGTTACGATTTCTTTAAAAACCATGCCGGGGAAGAAACCCGTATAAAATGGCCTAATGATCTCTACTGGCGTGACAGAAAGGCAGGGGGTATCCTTATCGAGAACCGGGTAGAAACCACGGGCAGTGGGCAATTTGCAGTGGGCAGTTCGCAATGGACAACAGGGGATAATGATCCAACTGCCGACTGCCAACTGCCAACTGCCAACTGGCTTTGGGCGATCGTTGGGATAGGGATCAATATCAATCAAACGAGTTTTGCGGATGAGGTGAAGAACCCGGTATCGTTGAAGCAGATCGCCGGGAAGGAAATGGCGGTGGAAGAAATGGTGATGCAACTCTGCGCCTGCCTGGAAATACGCTGGCAATCGGTGATAAGGGGAAATAATAATGAGATCTTCACGGCCTATCACCAGGTGATGTATAAATTAAATGAGCAGGTAAAATTGAAACAGGGAAGCCGCGTATTCGAGACAAAGGTTTGTGGGGTAAATGCAGGGGGGCAACTATTGACGAAAGATGTGATCGAACGGCAATTCGATGTTGGAGAAGTAGAGTGGGTCTTCTGAGAAAGAAATCTGCACAATATTTTCGGTTCGTTTTTTACACAATTATTAACGGGGAAAATAACAAAAAGAAATGTGCTTATATGAATTGCACATTTTCGGTTATGCATTATTTTTAGATTGTAAATAATCTTCTTACCTTTATAAAACAATGAAACATGGCTACCATAGGAGCAGGAGCAATCAATGTTCGGTTATATGATATGTTTAGGAGTAAGTTCAAGCTCCCTGAGCCGGACGCGCGCGATGTTTCCATTGAAATGATTGAAGTAATCAAAGAACAAGCTCAAATGACGCAAGTAACAAAATTCGATCAATTAATGGGTGAAATAGCTGCCCTGAGAACAACAATGGAGTTCCGGTTTGAGAAGATCGATGCAAGATTTGAGGCACTTGAAAGCCGGATGGATGCAAGGTTTGAAGCATTGGAAAACCAGACGGACGCAAGGTTTGCAGCATTCGAGAACCGGACGGCCGCAAAATTTGCTGAACATGAGGGCAAATTTGCTACACATGCAGATCTATTGAGCACCAAAAGTGAGCTGTTAAGATGGATGTTCATCTTCTGGAGCAGCCAGCTCATCGCTACTTTTTCATTTCTGTTATTGTTCCTCAGAAAATAGGCCCATAGCCACTTGCGTTAATACCTTCCCAACAAGCTTTTTTCAATAGTTTCCGGCAATTCTCTCTCACGGCGCTACAACCTTCTTTTCCTTTGGTTTCACCAATGTGAATACTCTTGAAATATTGAACCCAAAACGGATATCGCCTTTCCAGAAATCATCCGTTGTATTCGTAATAAAGGCTTTCTCGTTCATTCCTGTGCTATTCGAAACGTGCAACTGGAATACGTGGCCGCCGGTTTCAATATCGAAACCGAGCGACAAAGGATCTTTTGTGCCATACTGCCTTCCGGCAAGTATTGGATGATAATCCACTACAAAAGCGGTCCGTTTGGTGATCTTCAGCCTGGAACCAATGCCCAATGCAAAAGTGTTGTTCTTATCATTGGCGCCAGGCACCAGGTTACGATGCACCAGTATAGGACTGAGCTGTAAACTGAACGTTTCCGTGAATTTGTGGCCAATGATCACCTCATGATAATAGCCGATCCTGGAATGAAAATAATTTTTGCGGTCGGGAAATGCCCAGGGCGCCGTTCCCAGCGTCATCCCTGCAACCAGGACAACGGAAAATGGAACACCACGTGCGTCATTGGATTGCCATACAGGGCGATATTTGATGAAACCATCCAGCTCTTTACCCACCCCGCTTCTACCGATCCCGATCATGAGGCTCTTACCAAGCCCATAATCGAGCCCGATACGTGTAGTGGCCTGGTCGAGCCCGAAGAAATTATTGGCGCCTGAATTGATGGTACCGAACCGGTGCAGGAAACGCACGTCCAGCACGCCTTTCCCGAGGAACTCCATCGATTGGCCATTGATCACTCTCGTCGATTTGAACGCATTGGTAACATGTGTCCTTGCAGGCTTGTCTTCCCCGGCCAGTTTCAACAGGTCGGGTTCCTGGGCCAATAATTTATCGCCTGCCAGTGACAGGTTAATGATGAACAACCAAAGCGATAACGATTTTTTCATACTGTATTACTTTTTCTACGATGAGTCAATGAATCAATTCTTTAAAGGTTCCATCGGGCAATCGACCGTTATATTCACCGTATTTGAAATATTGTCTTTCACCACTGCCGGTATCCTGATCCTATAATCCGAGAGCAGGATGTTGAAATCAGCACTGGCCGTCAGTCGCCCGTTCTTCACCACAATAGTGCCGGCTGATTCAACATCCCTGGTTTCACCGTGGAGAGTAAGCTTGCCCTTCACATTGGCATTGTAAGTACCCTCTTTCGAGTAATCGATAGCATTATTATTGGTAATATCTCCTTTGAATGTTGCTTTGGGATATTTATCGCTTTCCACATAGTTCTCATTGAAATGTTCCTGCATCAGCGCCTTGCGGAACTCGAATCCCCGCATCAGTACTGCAAATTGTATCTGCCCCGATTTCGTATCAAGCACACAGGTAACGCTATTATGTTTGGCGCTAATGGTTTCGATAACACCTTTCGAAACAAAAGATATCTTTCCGGTACGGGTAAAATATTTGTCCTGCGCAACAGCCGGCAGTAATGCGAACACCAATATCCCAGTCAAGACCGATTTCCAATTTTTCATGTTTCCCCTTTTTAGAAAATATCATTCTTGTTGAATTACGCAACGATTGAATTCGATATCATCGCCCAGCAAGCCGGTCTCATCTTTCTTGAACCCTGTGATAGCTCCTTTCACGGTGATGCTCATACCGCGTTGCACAGCAGCGGCCTTTATGGCAGAACTGGTGTCCATCGAGAAGCGGAGCGACGACAGGATATTCGTATCGCCCATGGCGATGGTATATTGTCCATCTGCAGAGTCGATTCCCTTCACCATTCCATGAACAGCTATGATCTTGTTCCGGTATTTATGGTCGGCCACTGAATCATTGACGGTGAATTCTCTGATAAGACTATCGGCTTCTATGGTTACCTGAGGCTTTACATAGCGGAGGTCCTTATTAGTGCGTGTGAATTCCTTATAACTATAGACAGCCGCTGCTGCAACGACCAGGATGAGAACGGATATAATGATCTTTCTTTTGCTCATGCGTTGGTACCGTTAATTATTGGGAGTGCCGGAATCGATCCAGCAAACGATCTTCCTGATATCATCGGTACTTAGGGTTGAACCTTTGGGCATGGTACGATCTACTACTGCCGTTCTGATACGTGATGCAGCATCCCTGATCCTGTCATAACTGGTGAGCGGCCCCGGACCATTGGTGCTAGACCCATCATGGCATCCTGAAATTGCACAATTGGTTTGAATGATAGGGTTCACGTCTACGCTGAATTTGGCATTGATACCATTGCAATTGGCGCCCAGAGGATACAGCAATTCTTCTTTTTGATTGTAACAACTACTGATCAGAACTACAGTTGCTGAAAAAACTATTACAACTTTTTTTACCATATAACCAATTATGATTTGTAATTACACACAACCGGCCCCCTACGGAAAGTCAACGAAAAGTCGATCCCGATATGATGGCATGCCGCTGTTTTTTTTACGGAGTTTTATCGGGGAAGGTTGCCTGCTTTTACTGAAGATGGTTTTGACGTTCATTCCTGTATGCAGAAATCCCTGTCCTCGACAGGACAGGGATACCAAACCCTAACTATAAATAACCCATGATAGAAGAGTTATTTCACTATTAGCTATGGCAGATAGTTACAACATCTCCTTTTCATGTAGCTATTGGGTAATACGTTATTTCGCCCAGGCGGGTTTCCTCCGTCCATGTATGTAATGGGGGCGACGGGTAATGGGTCAGCCCAGTTCTTTCCATGCTTTGATGATCTCTTCAGCATGTTGTTTATTCCTGGGGCGAAGAAATACTTTGCGGATCACCCCTTCTTCATCGATCAGGAAGGTAGTGCGATGCAGTCCCATGTATTTTCTGCCGTATAATTGTTTCTCACCCCAAACACCGTATTGATCGATGATATGATGATCGGGATCGGCGATGAGTGTAAATGGGAGCTTGTATTTGGTTTCAAATTTCTTGTGTTTGGCCGGAGGATCGGGGCTTACTCCCAGGACCACATATCCTTCTTTGCGAAGCAGTGCATACTTATCGCGCAGATTGCAGGCCTGCACCGTGCAGGTGGGCGTATCATCTTCAGGATAGAAATAGAGCACTACTTTTTTCCCGCGAAAGTTACTCAACGCAATGGGCTTTTCATCCTGGTCCGGTGCCGTGAACAGGGGTGCTTTATCTCCTTCTTGTAATATCATGCTTCAAAATTATGTATTCTCCTATCACCTGCTGAACCTGAAAGTTCTGGTGACCTGGTTGCCTGCCTCATCTTCTGCGTTGATGGTAAGCTCATGTTCACCAGGCGGACATTTTTCATCGAAACGATAGATGAAGTTCCTGCCTTTATCATTCGTAAAACGCAACCATTTTCCGTCGAGCAGGGTCCTTACATTTTTGAACTTTTCGAAATTGTCCTTTATGGTGAACACGATCCGGCTGGCTTTACTGAGGTTGGCCCCGTCTGTAAAACCGATCGGGACGATCTGCGGCGGTTCAGTGTCCAATACCAACTGGTAAGAGCCAAAATCGCGGAACCTTGCAGAGGCCCATTCGCCCTGCCATTCCACTTTCTGCACATCCTTCTTACTGCCGGCATACCATTGCATAGCGACCTGCTGTTTTTCAGCCGCCGTCAGCGCCCTGGTGGGCTGTATCCTCACGAGGAAGGCTTCCTGTAGCGGAATATAGCTGGCGCCGATACTATGCACTGCTGAAACTACCGCGGGATTCGATGCAGCAGACCGGGCATAGCGGATATGCACGGAATCATAGAGGCATCGTTCGCCGATGAAGAATTCGCAGTCTGTGGTCTCATATCCGTCGAGCATGAGCGGGTAGAACATTTTACCCGGCATCGGAGGGGTGGCTGTGGCGGAAGCGGGATCGAACTGCACCTTGCATTCGAGGGTGGAGCTGTTCAGGTAAGTGTCCTTTACCACGATCCGGACAGTATGAATAGCCCCATCACTCAGATCGATAACACCATCTCCCTTCACGTGTTTATAGATAGAGTTGATATACCCAGGAAGGTCCGACAAATGTTGCAGCCACGGCCCCCCGCCGGACTTTGTTCTGTAATCGGTATGGGCATTGATATACCGGGTATCGTTGTAGCTGATCTTGTCCATCTGGAAACCGGTAATGGCCTGCCCGTCCACATAGAGTATGGATTCGAAAATACCATTGAGATTGGAAGAACCGGTATGGGTATCGAAAGCCCCGATGGCAAAACTGATCTTTGGGCTGGTGACCCTGATCAGCTCAGGATTGGTAACATAATTGCTTCCTGCCTGGGCCTTAACGGGGAAAAGCCGGGCGGGCCTTTCATAAATGCTGACCGTTCTGTCGTAGATAGCCATGCGCAGGATACGGGGAGGCACATTATCGGCCAGGGGCAGTCCGAACAGCAGCGGGTTACAATTGATATCATCGGCGGTACGACGGACCTCGAAATGCAGGTGTGGCGCCTGGGAGCCTCCGGTGTTGCCGCTATAGGCCAGGAAATCTCCTTTCTTCACCGGGAAGAGATCGGGGCTCAACTCCAGGAAGACCTTCCAGGATTCCAGTTTGTATTGTTGCTGCTTCACCCATTGTTCCAGGGCCGGGTTGAATTCATTGAGGTGGGCATATAATGTGGAGTATCCATTGGGGTGATTGATATAGATGGCCCTTCCAAAACCGGCCGGCTCGATCTTGATACGGGCTATGTACCCATCTGCAGCTGCATACACGGGCTGGTTTTCGACGGCTTTCGTTTTCATGTCGAGCCCCATATGGTAATGGTTGGGACGCAGCTCGCCGAAATTACCACTGAGGTCCATGGGGAGCGCCAAAGGGTTCCGGAAATAGCCTTTGGGATAATCGGACGCCGGGAAGACCTGCGCAGAGAGCATTTCAGCCCAGAGGAGGGAAACGATCACCAATACTCGCATTATGCAAAATGTTTTTTTGTTAACTGGTTGCAAAACTAAGGAAAATGGGCTGGGGGCTAAGTGAAACCGGTTGTTAATGCAGCAGGGCCGGCATACCTGATCCGAATGGTAGAGCTACCGGATGCAGCTATGATCATTCTTTTATATTAAACCTGTATTAAAAGTTTGAAAGCAGGGTTACCCGGCATGGCAATGGGTATAAACAGGTATACACTGAAGACAATGTGTAGACGCTTGTTAAATCTTTAAAAATACCCACTTAGTGGTATCATTTTTTCTGAACTATGGAACAGCTTTTGGCGTATATAAATTGTCTAATGATGTAAGATGGTATAACTCTACAACCTGTGGTTATGAAAACGATAATAAACAGCGCGGTTTTACTACTGGCGATCACGGTAGGAACCATAGTGGGAATCTTCAAAGGAAGTGAAGCAAAACAAAAGTGGATGTTCAAGGTAAAAAGTCACTTTGAGGAAAAGCGCCATCTGGCCGAGCAGCGAAAGTTAGAGCGCCAGGGCGGTGTACCCCTCGATGACATTGAAATAGCCGCTTTTCACAACAACTGATTGAATATTTTCCAGCCAGCAATTCAAACCTCTGCCGGGTGCGGTAGAGGTTTTTTATTTTCAAAATTCCTGCTGCTACCTTACTTTTGCGCAATTTGTTTTTAAAAAAAACCGCTTCTTACAACATGCCAAAAGACAGTTCTATCAAGTCAGTGCTTATTATCGGTTCAGGCCCCATTATTATCGGACAAGCTTGTGAATTTGATTATTCCGGCTCCCAGGCTGCCCGCAGCTTACGGGAAGAAGGTATTAAGGTGATCCTCATCAACAGTAATCCGGCCACTATCATGACCGACCCCATGATGGCCGACAAAGTGTACCTGCTGCCACTGACGGTAGAGAGCCTCGAGCAGATCCTGGAGGAAAACCAGATCGATGCCGTATTGCCGACCATGGGCGGACAAACAGCTCTCAACCTTACCAAAGAAGCGGCTGAACTGGGGGTTTGGGAAAAATACAATGTCCGCCTGATCGGGGTCGATGTGGAAGCCATCGACACAGCGGAAGACAGGGAAAAATTCCGCCAGTTGATGATGAAGATCGGGGTACCGGTGGCGCCTTCAAAAGTGGCCAACTCATTGCTGGAAGGAAAGGAATATGCCCAGGAGATCGGCTTCCCCCTCGTGATCCGCCCCTCTTTCACGCTGGGTGGCACCGGCGGCGGCTTCGTTCACGACAAATCTGAACTGGAAGCTGCGCTCGACAGAGGCTTGAAAGCTTCCCCCATTCACGAGGTGTTGGTAGAAAAGGCCTTGCTCGGATGGAAAGAATATGAGCTGGAACTGCTACGCGATAAGAACGACAATGTCGCCATCATCTGTACTGTGGAAAATGTGGACCCGATGGGCGTTCATACCGGCGACTCCATTACCGTGGCCCCTGCCATGACCCTGAGCGATACCGCTTTCCAGCAAATGCGCAACCTGGCCATCCTCATGATGCGCAGCCTGGGCAACTTTGCCGGTGGCTGTAACGTGCAGTTTGCCATGGACCCGGCCACCGAGCACCTGATCTCCGTAGAGATCAACCCCCGTGTGAGCCGTTCTTCAGCCCTTGCCTCTAAAGCCACGGGTTACCCTATTGCCAAGATAGCCGCCAAACTCGCCATTGGTTATACATTGGATGAACTGAAGAACCAGATCACCAAAACCACTTCCGCTTATTTTGAACCGGCGCTCGATTACGTGATCGTAAAAATGCCGCGCTGGAACTTCGATAAATTCAAGGGCGCCAATGATACCCTTGGCCTTCAAATGAAGAGCGTGGGCGAAGTAATGGCCATCGGCCGCAGCTTTGCCGAAGCTGTTCAGAAAGCCTGCCAAAGCCTGGAGAATAATGCGGTGGGACTGGGTTATTACGGCAAAAGCCAGATGCATGCCGAGGAACTGATCGAATACATCAAAGTACCGAAATGGGACCGCATTTTCAGGATCAAGGATGCGCTGATGCAAGGCATATCGGTTGGCACCATCTCCAAGGCTACCGGCATAGACCGGTGGTTTGTGAATGAAGTGAGGAAGATAGTAGATATCGAAAAAGAGATCGCCAAACATAAACTGAACAACCTGCCCGACGGGTTGCTGAAAGAGGCCAAGGACCTTGGTTTCAGCGATCAGCAGATTGCCCTCATCATGCAGGACGGGAAAGATGAGGACGTTTATGCGAAAAGAAAAGCCCTGGGAATTACCCGTGTCTATAAAATGGTGGATACCTGCAGTGCGGAGTTCGAGGCTAAAACGCCGTATTTCTATTCAACTTTCGAAGCCGGCAATCACAATGAAAGCAAGGTAAGCAATAAGAAAAAAGTGATCGTGCTGGGATCGGGTCCCAACCGCATCGGGCAGGGCATCGAGTTCGATTACTGCTGCGTGCATGGACTGCTGGCGCTCAAAGAATGCGGTTATGAGGCCATCATGGTGAACTGCAACCCGGAAACCGTTTCCACCGATTTCGATATGGCCGACAAACTGTATTTCGAGCCGGTATTCTGGGAACACCTCTGGGAGATCATCGAGCTGGAAAAACCCGATGGGGTGATCGTTCAGCTTGGCGGACAAACAGCCCTGAAGATGGCGGAACGTCTCACCCAGAAAGGCGTCACGATCATCGGCACATCCTTCGACAATATGGATATTGCCGAAGACCGCGGCCGGTTCAGCGATATGTTGAAAGAGCTTGGAATTCCTTACCCCGATTATGGCACTGCCTACACAGTCGATGAAGCAGTAGAAGTGGCCAACAAAGTGGGTTACCCGGTACTGGTACGGCCCAGCTATGTGTTGGGTGGACAACGGATGAGGATCGTGATCAATGATGAAGAGGTGGAAAAGGCGGTGGTGAGCCTCCTGAAACATATTCCCGGCAACAAGATCCTGATCGACCACTTCCTCGATCGTTGCCAGGAAGCGGAGATCGATGCCATTTGTGATGGGGAAGATTTTCATGTGATGGGTGTGATGGAGCATATCGAGCCGGCCGGTATTCACAGTGGGGATAGCAATGCGGTACTGCCGCAGTTCAATTTATCACCCCTGATCGTGGAGACGATGGAGGAATATGCCCGTAAGATCGCTTTCAAGCTGAACATAAAAGGGTTGATCAATATCCAGTTTGCCATCAAGGATAATAAGGTATATGTGATCGAGGCAAACCCGAGAGCATCACGCACAACGCCATTCATAGCAAAAGCATACCAGATCCCTTACCTAAATGTGGCCACCAAAGTGATGCTCGGCGCCAATAAGCTCCGTGATTTCAAATTCGTGAAGCGTTTGAAAGGTTATGCGATCAAGGAGCCGGTATTCAGTTTTGAAAAATTCCCCGGTGTAAGCAAGGAGTTGGGGCCTGAAATGAAATCGACCGGCGAAGCGATCAGGTTCATAAAAGATCTTCGTGATCCATATTTCCGGCAGTTGTATAAGGACAGGAGTATGTATCTCTCCAAATAATGTTTTATACTGTTGGTGGTTTGTGGTTGGTCGTTGGTTGTTTGTCGTTCTTTAGGTGTAACATTCCTGATAAATTAGGAACATTCCTTTATGCAGGGAATGTTAAGCATGGAACAACGACAAACGACCAACCACAAACAATTTATACCTCCACCATTCCATGGCGGATAGCATACAAAACGAGTCCGATCCTTGATTTTACTTTTAGTTTTTCGAAGAGTGCATTCCTGTAATCGTCGACCGTGCGCGGGCTGACGAACATTTTGAGGGCAATATCCTTATAGGTCATTTCGGTACATGCCCACTGGAGGAATTCTTTTTCTTTATCGCTGAGCACAACGGGTTCATCGGGAAGATCGATGTCTTTGTGCAGGCCGCTAATGACTTTTCCTGAAATATATTCTGAGAGATAGGAGTCTTTTTGCATCACGGAATCGAGTGCCAGTTTAAGCTCATCGGGATCTGCGTTCTTGAGGATATAGCCTTTGGCGCCCAGGCGAAGCATGCGGATGATGATACTTTCATCGGTGAACATGGAGAGGGCGAGGATCTTGATCTGCGGATGATTCTTATATATCCATTTGGCAGTTTCGTAACCGTCTATGTCGGGCATATTGACATCAAGGAGAATGATATCCGGCAGGATGTGTTTGCTGATCTTGTCTTTCACTTCTTTGCCGTTACCGGCTTCGAACAGTACGGCATAATTCTCGAACGAGCCGATGAGCCTCGCCAGCGCATTACGCATCAGCGTGTGATCATCTGCCACTGCAACCTGTATTTTTCTGTCGCCTGTCATTTGCAAAAATTAGCTTTCGGTTTCCCCGGGCAAAGATAACCAGATGGTTACAGTGGTGCCTTTGCCGATCTCGCTTTGCATATCGATCTCGGCGCCCACGAGCTTTGCGCGGTTGAAGATACTTTTTAATCCGACACCGGAGGAAGAAGATACGGAATTTCTCTTTTCGGCTATGTTAAAACCTACTCCGTTGTCGGCGAGGGTCAGGATAAATTTGTTGTCATCGGTATAGGTGATGGTGATCTCCACCCTGGTTGCTTTGGAATGTTTCAGGATATTATTGAGCATTTCCTGGAACATGCGGAACAGAAGCACTGATTGTTGTTCAGCGAGCAACTGCTCGTACCCGTTCACGTTGAATTCCACATCGAGGAGCCTCGATTTGCGAAGGCTCTCCACCTCGAAACGGATGGCCTCTACCAGCCCGATCTGTGCTATGCGGTCCGTGTGCAGGCTTTTGTTGAGCCCCGCCAGGTCAAGTACGGCTTTGTTGAGAATTTCCCGGGCATTCTGGATAGGTTCCCAGGCTTCGTGTTGTTTATCGACCGGCAGGATGGCGAGCGACAGCTTTACGACCGAGAGTGACTGACCGATATTATCGTGCAATTCCTGGCTGAGCATTTTGAAGGTCTCTTCCTGAATTTCGAGCTGGGATTGGAGGGCCTCCCTTTCGTATTGGCCTTTAACCTGGGCAAGCTCCTGTTCCTGCTGGTGCTGCCTGCGCTGGTAAGTGAACAGGATGGTAACGATAAAGCCTACCAGTAACAGGGCCAGAATACCGCCTATTATGATGATAAAATAAATTTCCTGACCCTGCTGGTTCTCCATAAAATGGGAATAGTAAAAATAATAATGTAAGGGTTTTCAAGGGTTGAAATAGGACAGGTTGAAGGGATAAGGCATTTTCAGGGAACAAAATAAGAAATAAATTTTGGTATTGGGTAGAGACATGAGGAGGGATTCACAAATGTTGCATATTTATACGCTAAATAGATTCTTTTTCTACTTTAGGCTTTATTAAAAGGCATACGAGAGAGATCGTAAATACCACATACAGCATTTGGTCAGAAATCATTAAAAAAAAGGTCATAATATTCAGAAAATGCTCGGGAAGCCCCACCATTAAATGAGTTGCTGTTAACCCTATAAAAGTAGCTCCATAAAAGAACAATAGGCCCATGACTACCCAAAACACAGAATTATATCGCAAGTTGGTAGGGGGATTCGCAGCAAAAAATAATTCTTGGAGATAATAAACGCAGCAACCAACGACCAACATTGCGCCAAATCCATAGGTAATCGTATGAAAATTGTTCAGCCCTTGTAAAAAGAATATGTTTAGCAAAGAACAAACTGAAAAAAGACAAATCCAAAAAAGAATAAATGATTTCACATTCCGATTCTGGATAAAGATGCGCAAGAGAAATAGGTAAAAATCAATCGTGACGACAGAGAAAAAATTATATACAATATGATTATTACCGACATCAATAGCAAGCTTATGGCCCAGGAATTTTGCAGTAAGTGTACAGGAAACGAGTAGAAAAAAATAACGAAGAAAAGTTGGTGCGTCTTTTCGAAAAAACGGAATAAGACTTGCCAGCAAACAAAGACCTAGTATACCTATATTAAAATAAAATAGAGTAAAATACATAGAAGAAAAAATGATTCGTTCATCATTGAATATTTCTTGAAAACAATAATTATAAATTGAATTCTTTCAGATAATAAACGTCCACCGCATGAAAAAATCAATACTTGAAAAATTCCCTCAATTATGAAGGGCACATGGGGCTTTTGAAATATTAATTATGCATTCGACCATTCAGAATGAGATGATCTTAAAAATTAAAACTCATTAAAATAAAAAAGAAGAGGTAGGTAAAGGTTAGCTTTCTACAAAAAGAGTATCTGGGTCGAAGTCAGTATTTTCATCCCAAACAACGGCTCCATTAAACACTTTAGCTCTCTTGCAAAATGCCTGGTCTTTGAGAACCATATATACAAGATAGTTTAGATAATTACTAAAATCAAATTCTTTTATCTATTTATTGGTAAAAGTAAGAATAAGCATATACGGGTTTTCATATTTCACTATTGCAACTCTCGGGTTCATAATCTATTATTTTAAAGGATCAATTTTAAAGATTTGGTTACCCGTCACAGCTAATTACCAATTTGCCATTAGTTCTTCTTGATGAATTTCAATCCATGCCTATACTAATTTTTCCTTATTTCCTGGTAAAGATCCTTCTAACAAGTTACCATTCGGTATCTCGTAAAGTCCTTCCATTTCTCCATACTTAACATGGATATGAGGTGATTTATGTTACCATCGAAGGCTTCCACAGTCAGGTCAGAAAAGTGACCAAAACAGAAGGGGCTATTACGTACATCAGGCATGGCTTTACTGAAGTAATATTTATCCGGAACATTTAATAGCCAGTTTTCGAAAACGATATCTAAATCAAGGCCTGGTTACTGCCGGATATTTTATTTCCGGAAAATTACTGATAATTAATACATCATGAGTATCTGCTTTGACTAAAAATAGCCCATAAATAGTAATCATGTTCAGATTAGTACTTTTTACAATTATTTCAAAGTGGGTTACTCAAACAATTGTGTTTTCACATGTCTCATGCAGTCAACCTTACCTGGATACCTCATACAACAAAAGAATGCAATAAGAAAAAATATATACAAACCGTAATTCGAAAGCATCATAATACAAGACATAACATTAATGAACGAAAGGGAAGAGGCACTAATGATATGGATTCCGGCAAAGCTTACAAATGTTACACCATAAAAAAAGAACAGCCCTAGGCAAATCCAAAAATCAGGACGTTTAGTAAGATTCGGAACAGGTTCATCAACAAAAAAGACTTCTTGCAGATAATAGGCACAAGATCCAACAATAAGAGTTGAGCCTATACTATTAGTGTAGGTATGAAAACTATCCATTCCTTGAAAATAAAAAATGTTTGTAAGAGCGATAAAAGGATAGATTAAACAACAAACGCTTATTACTCTTTTCATTTTCTTATTTTGAATAATCACCCGCATTATCAAAATATAAAAGACTGTAGTATAAACAGAAAAAAGATTATAAATAGCGTGGTTGTTTTGAGTTTTAACTGCAATTCGATGAGCAACGATAGTTACTATTATAATTGAAATTAAGGTTGGCGAAAACCATTTTATATAGGAAGGAGTATTACTTCTAAAGGTTATTGTTAGTGCTGCCAAAAAGCAAAGCCAAAGAATTGTAAGATAAATGTATAGTAGAATATAATACATAGACAATGGGTTGTTGTAAGATTCTTATTAAATAAAATCTGATAAACTGAAAAGCTCATCCTAAGAGCATTCGAATATCTACGTATGTGAAGGGTTTATCCAGGCAGTGCGATACGCATATAATCAACAAGGTCCAAGATAAAAAAGGGATCGAACCTTTTTGTAGATGGCAAAGCCAAATTTCATTAAAAACTTCTATGCAAACAAGAAAATTAAGTATGTAGCACCTACACAATTCTGCGATTTCAATTGCGACCGGTTTTATTCAACTTTTTAGATACTCATACAGAAGTTTAACTTGATGGGAAAGTTCATTACAACAAGCATTCTGAATAGGAATTGAAAATGCTCATTTCATACTCTTAGATCGAAAATTTAGTCTACATAAGAATGCGATGGTAAACAAAGAATACAGAAGAAAATTTACAATTGTTAGAATGGAGCCAAAATTTCTGGAGATGGCCTTTGAAATGCGATATAGGTAATTCGTCAGTCCAATCAGGGGAAATGTACAACAGAAAAAGAATAGCAATCCAGAACAAATCCAGAAGGAAGGTTCTTTTAATAAATTCACATATTTCGGTTGCCTGAATAATTCAAAGAAGTAATAGATACAAGTTGCCACGACAAGCAGGCATCCTAATGAGAAAGTCATTGAATGAAAAGCGTTTTTTTGTATGAAATAGATATTAAAGATTGTCAGAAGTGGATAGATCCATAACAGATGCTCGATGATCCTCTTTGCCTTAGGGCTATGCACAATATTTCGCAGGTAGAACAAATAAAAAGAAAAGCTAAGAATACCAGAATAATTGTATAGTGCGAGATTGTTTTGTCCGTTTTTTGCAAATTCAAATCCGATTATCTCCAATATCAAAGTTATCAGTAGGAATGGTGGAAATAATTTGAGATAAAATGGGGTTCCCTTTTGAAAGAAAAGAGTGATCGAGGCAATTAAGCTTATTAATTCAAAATAGAGTGATGCTGGAAAATACATTACCCCAATATAGCTTATATAATACTTAGAAAAGTCAATGTTAAATAAAAAAGCCCCCTGATTAATGATCAGGAGGCTTCAGGTTAACTTATTTTATAGACGTTTGAAATTACTAGATTATGGTCATACCTTTATCACCACGGTCCAGGATAGTAACCCCAAGTCCACCCCAATCCGGATCTGGATCTTCGCTGGTTCCAGGTTTCTTGGTACTTGGGCATTGAGTTGGGCACATTCCTGCGTAGTTGTAGGCTAACAATCTTGCACCTTTTTCAGTGGCTACATAAACATTCTTTTCAGTCATACCTTCCTCCGTTTCTTTGTTCTTCGTAGCAACCAGGACCATAGTCAACTGATTCGATCCGGCAGGATTATCAGCAAAGTTTTCAGGATACACTCCAAAATGCAATCTGATCCCATTCGCTCCTGATGATTTGGCCTTTTGAATGAATTCTTCCAGTTCCTGCAGGCTATACCACAGGCTCAATGTATCTTCTTTTCCGATTGCTTCAGAATTTTGAAGCCACCTCTTTTGTTTATAGTTCCGGATTACGGTATCTACATGCGCTGTGTCCACGTATTTACCAACCTTTAAGGATTTTGTTTCAATCGCTGTCATAGTCTGGGGGGTTTAAATATGAATAATTGAATTGCTGCTGTAAAAGTATACCGGGGAGGCAGAGCAACTTCGGTTACAATTGAGTGTTAGTCAAATGATTATAAATTACTGTTATTTATAAGGTGAAGCCATTCAAGGATTCATGTGAAAAACATCCCCAAAAAACCGTTGAAACCAACATCCAAAAACCGTAAAACAATGGGAGAATTATACCGTTAAACCACGGTCTTGCCTGATCCGTGTTTTCCACGGGCAAAATACCGTTCCGAATAATAGTGGCTTTATGCGCAGCATTGCATTATTTGTCTGAAATTAGATACCGGAGAGTTGCTATCATCCCGTTTTTCAAAGTCCAATACTCCTGTGAAAACCCGCCGACAGATTTCCTCAAGGTCTTTGTTTAACAAAATTCTTGAGGAAATTTTTTCTCCGATCTTCCTTACTCAACATATTAAAACTAATTACCGTTACCTTATTAGACCACCATTAACCTTATCCTTGTCCTTTTTTCAGGTTAAGCTGGTATATTTGTCCTGAACTATTGAATTCCCAACAATCTTATAGTTTAGTATAACACCCCGCCTCCGGCGGGGATGACCAGCTTTAACCAGATCCTACAACACCGCGCTATCTCCCTTATACCATTCTTTACGGCGACCAGAAAACAGATTTCTCAACCAGTGATCTGCCAGTCAATTACTTAGCTATTCCTTCTCCGGTTATTGATTTTTATTAAACTCCTTTTTTTCAGCTTTTAGTATGCACCAGCTACCTTTATTTAACTGGAAGGAGGCTCCTTTCCTGCGCCTCATTATCCCCCTCATCGCAGGGATTATTATCCAATATTATCTTCAACCACCCTGCTCAATTACCTGGACCACCTTCGCCATAGCGTGCTCCCTCCTCATTATTCTCGCCCGGCTGCCCATCCGGTATCAGTTCAGGTTCCGGCTCCTGACAGGCATCGCCATTATCGCTCTTGTTCTTTCCACCGGGACACTTCTTTCCTTCTATAATGACCCACGCCAGCACCCACACTGGTTCGGCCACCTCACCCATCCTCATGATACAATCCTCGTCACCATCCAGGAACCCCTATCCGAAAAACCAAATTCATGGAAAACCACCGCTACCATAGAATCCGTTATTTCCGGCAATGAGTGGAAGAAAGCAAGGGGCACAATACTCCTTTATTTTCAGAAAGATTCCCTTTTTCAACGGGTACATTACGGTGACAGGCTCGTTCTTACCAAAGCCCTCCAACCCGTTAAAAATTCCGGCAACCCTGGCGCATTCGATTTCAAAGAATACTGCGGCCGTCAGGGAATCTATCACCAGGCATACCTACGTCACGGGGACTTCACCGTTATAACACCCTCGAATACTCCGCGATCTCCACTTCATGATCTTTTCAGTTTTCTATTTCATTCAAGAGATCATATCGTTTCCACCCTTCGCCGGTATATTCCCGGCGCCAAAGAATGTGGGCTCGCAGAAGCATTGCTGATCGGTTATAAAGATGATCTCGACAAAGACCTTGTCCAGGCATATTCCAGCACAGGGGTAGTGCATGTGATCGCCATTTCGGGCCTGCACCTGGGTATCATATACCTGCTGCTTTCATTCCTGTGCAAACCCTTTGCCCGCCGGTCTGCCACAAGATGGATCAAGACGCTGGTGATCATTGCGGGTCTCTGGACATTCAGCCTGCTGGCAGGCGCTTCGCCCTCCATACTTCGCTCAGCCATTATGTTTACCTGTCTCGCTATTGGCGATTCCATCTCCAGGAATTCTTCCATCTACAATTCATTAGCGGCTTCTGCATTCCTACTGCTTGCCTGGCAGCCTGCCTGGCTTTGGGATGCAGGCTTTCAACTGTCGTATACAGCAGTGCTAAGCATCGCCATTTTTCAAAAACCCATCTACCATCTATTTTTCTTTTCGCATACACTAACAGATAATCTCTGGAAGATGATTTCCACCACCATTGCCGCACAGATACTCACATTACCTGTAAGCATATTTCTCTTCCATCAGTTCCCCACCCTGTTCCTCATCACCAACCTGCTGGCCATTCCACTCTCAAGTATTATATTGATGGGAGAATTATTGTTGTGTGCCATTTCATTCATTCCTTTTGCTGCCAAAGGCATCGGCTGGTTGCTTCACTGGCTGATATGGCTGTTGAACAACAGTATGGAGAGAACAGCGGAATTGCCCTTCGCTACTATTTCCAATATCTCTGTCAGTCTGGCCCAGGTTTTTATCCTGTATGCCTTCATTGCGGCTATTGGCTTTTGGCTACTTCAAAAAATGAAGAAAGCATTACTGGTTGCCATCTCCCTCCTTCTTCTTTTTACCATCATCCATTCCTTTTCAAGTTGGCAATACAGGCATCAGCAAAAGATGATCGTTTATCACATACCGCATCACCAGGCTATCGACCTGGTACTGGATGATCATTTCTACTTCATAGGTGATACCACCCTGCAGCAGGATGGCCGGCTGGTTTCTAATCACCTCCAACCTGGCCGGTCGTTATACAGGGTAAAGCAGGTCGATAGTTTGCCGAACCTGCTTTTTCAGGCACCCCTCCTGCAATTCGGTAATAAATCCATATTACTCATCGACCCCAACCATCCATTTTCTCCCATTCGCAATGACCAATCATTCATGGCAGACATCGCTAACGTTAACCGCATCCCCATCGACATTATCATCGTTTCCAACAATCCCTCCATCTCCCTGCAACAACTCGATACCTTGTTTTCCTGTAAGCTGCTCATTATCGATGGGTCCAACTCAACCCGCAAGACTGTCCAATGGGAAAAGGAAGCTGCAAGGATGGGAATCCCCTGCCATTCAACAGCACGAGAAGGCGCTTTTGTTTTGAACCTGTATTGAATTACCTTTGCGCCTCTCAATAAAGCGGGTGTTGCGTGCCGAACTTTTAGTTTGCAGTTGGCAATTGGCAGTAGGCACTTCAAACTGAAAAATGCCCACTGGCGCGCAGCCTCTTAACACATCAATGTCGAAATATGACCAAAAAAATTCAATCAGCACTGATCTCCGTTTTTTATAAAGATGGCCTGGAACCACTGGCGCATCAATTGCACCAACTGGGCATTACCATCTATTCCACCGGCGGCACCCAGGGCTTTCTCGAAAAGCTCGGCATCCCGGTCGTTCCGGTCGAGGATCTTACTACCTATCCTTCCATCCTCGGCGGTCGCGTGAAGACCTTGCACCCTTCGGTTTTCGGCGGCATCCTGGGCCGCAGGGATAATGAAACGGATGTGGAGGAGATGAAGCAATACAATATTCCTCCCATAGACCTCGTGATCGTTGACCTCTACCCCTTCGAAGAAACAGTAGCAAGCACCAGTGAAGAAAAAGCGATCATTGAGAAGATCGATATCGGAGGCCCTTCCATGATCCGCGGAGCCGCCAAAAATTTTAAAGACGTATTGGTGGTTGCCGCCAAAAGCGAATACCTGTCACTGGAACAATTACTGAAAGAACAGAAAGGTGAGACCACCCTCGAACAACGCAAAGCTTTTGCCGCCAAAGCATTCGAGATCGTTGCACATTATGATGTAGCCATCGCCAAATATTTCAACCCGGAGAACGCACTGTATTTCGTGGAATCGGTGCCGGGCCCCAAAATCCTCCGCTATGGTGAGAACCCGCACCAGCCCGGAATTTTTTATGGAGACCTCTCGAAGATGTTCGACCAATTGCATGGAAAGGAGCTTTCATACAATAACCTCGTAGACGTAGATGCAGCCGTTCAGCTCATCGATGAATTTGCAGGCAATAACGCACCGGTTTTCGCCATCATCAAACATACCAATGTATGCGGCATCGCTGCCCGCAATTCCGTGAAAGAAGCCTGGGATGCAGCCCTGGCCGGCGATCCCGAAAGCGCCTTCGGCGGCGTGCTCGTTTCCAATTCGACCATCGATACCGTTACAGCCAACGCCATCAATGAAATTTTCTTCGAAGTATTGATAGCTCCTGCCTTCGATGTAGAAGCATTGAGCATCCTGCAATCCAAAAAGAACCGCATCCTGCTCCAACAAAAAACAGCGCTCAAAAAAGGAAATGAGTTCGCTTCCGTGCTGAATGGAGTACTGGTGCAGCAAACGGATACCGGTAACTATACTAAATGGGAAGAAACAGGCGGCCGCCATGCTACCCCTGCTGAAAAAGAGGACCTGATCTTCGCCAACCTGGTTTGCAAACATCTTAAATCTAATGCCATTGCCCTGGTGAAGAACAGGCAACTGATCGGGAAAGGCTGCGGACAAACCAGCCGCGTAGATGCAGTGAGGCAGGCACTGGAAAAAGCCAGGCAGTTCCAGTTCGATCTCAATGGTGCCGTACTGGCCAGCGATGCCTTCTTCCCATTCAATGATTCAGTGCAACTTGGACATGCAGCAGGCATCACAGCTTTTATTCAGCCGGGCGGTTCCGTGCGTGATAAAGATTCCATCGAGTATTGCCGTGAACACAACCTGGCTATGGTGATGACTGGCGTGCGGCACTTCAAACATTAAAATATCTATTTGGTTGACCGGGGATAACCGAGATACAGGCGGCTCATTTTTTCAGCATCGTGGCACGCACTTCAAGGCGCTGTTCGCTCTCGGCATGGTTTGCTTTTTCTGGGGAACTACCTGGCTCGCTTCAAAAGAAGGTGTCCGATATATGCCGGCCCTGCAACTGGCAGGCATCAGGCAAATAGTAGGCGGTATATTTTATCTCATCTATTTTTCATTCAAAGGAAGAGCATGGCCCCGTGGAAAGGAATGGTGGCCCATCATTGTGCTCGGTCTGCTCAATTTTGCCCTCACCAATGGACTTACCACCTGGGGAGTGAAATACATTTCTGCCGGCCTGGGCGCTATCATCGCTGCTACATTTCCACTCTGGATCGTGCTCATCAAACTGGTTGGGGCGAGATCGAAACCGCCTCTCGCCGCCATTATCGGCCTCCTGCTTGGATTTGCCGGGGTCTGCCTTATTTTTTATGAGCACCTGCATGATTTTTTCAATGCCGATTTCCGCTTCGGGATCTGGGTGTCGCTGATCGGGGCATGGTCATGGGCATTTGGCACTCTTTATACCAAACAGCAGGCCACGGCATTCAATCCGTATTTCAGTTTGGGTTTGCAGATGGTGATCTCAGGCATTATACTTTCCGTTATCGTTAATAGTACCGGCACCGGTATCCCCTATCAGGATATTCCCTGGCAGTCATGGGTTTCTATCGCCTACCTGGCCGTTATCGGATCGGTGATCTCATTTATTGCTTACCTGTATGCTTTACAACACCTGCCTACCGAGCAGGTCTCCATTTACGCATATATCAATCCGGTAGTGGCTGTGTTACTGGGATCATTGCTGTTCGATGAACAGCTTACCGTATTTTTTGCGATGGGGGCCATCATAACTTTGGTAGGCGTGAATATCATTAACCGTGCTTTCCGGACAAAGGAGAAGAGTGCAGTTTGACAGATCAATCGTAGTAAGCATCCCAGTAAACGGTTTCCCGCATGAACAGCTCGAACATTTCACGCCATCCCCCGAAAGCAGGATCAGTGCCCAGGATGGAGTTGTGCCAGACACTGATCAGCATCCCATTCAGCTTTTTGACCATTCCATAATACTGCATGAGCTCATTGTAGGCCTGTTGTGGCGTGTAATGCATTTCATAGTAAGCATTGGCATCCATGAAACAATATGGATAGAGGATGAGGGAGGTAGTTGTTTCCTTGGCAAGATCGTACCAATAAAAAGAGGAACAAACGGAAGCCCTGAAACCGTTAATGGTAGCATATCCCATGGAGAAGTCCTTCTGAATGCCCAGGTCGAGCAGGTTACGGAAGGTATGAGGCAGGGTGAACCGGATATAGTGCTGGCGACTGTGGATGATGGCTTTGTCGGCCACGCCCTCCATCCATTCCAGTTCCTCATCGAGCAATGATCGATCATCACCGCTCTGCCAGGATGGGTGAATTCCTACTTTGTAAGCCGTGGCATAATATTCAATGAGGCTGCGGAATGATTTTACATGAAGTGGGGTATTCTTATCATATCCCAACTGCTTTTTCGCGGCCAGGAAAAAATAATATGGTTTGAGGCGACAGTATAAATGCAGCGCATCGAGCCATTCGAAACAGTCGAAAGGATCTCTCTTGCTTCCCCTGATCACCATCCACCTGTCTTTCACCTCCTGCCACCTGCCTTTCAGGATCGACCTGCCAAAACCGCCCACCGTTCTTTTGAATCCTTTGTGACGGTAAGAATAGGCCATATCGATATCGTACGATAAAATACATTTGAAGTTCTTCCTTCTGAATCGCAGGGCCGGGAATTTTTTCTGCAGGGCCTTTTTGAATTCTTCCAGCCAGATATTGACGAGCGGTTGTTTCAGAAAGCCTTCCCTGAAAGCCAGGGAATTGGTGTGACCATAACGACCATATTCATCCTTTTCATGAGGCAGGTATTCCTCATACCTGCTCAATAAATAAAAGGATGCTGCAAAAATATCGAAAGGAAAATCGCCGTCTGTTTGAAAGAATGCTTTATGATAGTTCACTTCAAAACATTCCGTTTGTTGCTCCCTGATGCCCGTTTCAAAAAGCAATCCTGTGTGATGGATGAAAAATTCTTCTTCGGAAAATGCCTGGTTCGAGTAGTTCAATCTCGGTTGTGTGCTGGTATTGTAGGCTACCCTGCTGGTGGTTACTTGGATGGGCTCATCGAATAATTCATTACTGAAGAAGTCAACGATATATTGAAGGCGGGGTGTAGCAGTATGACAATAAAGCAGCAACATGAGACCCACAAAATAAAAAAGTAACCGGAATAACCTACGCCGGGCAAGGAATTTTTATTTTGTGTACCTACCCGTGGAAAGGAATTTGTTTTATGACAATTTATCCTTTTCAGGGTGTTTTTCTTTCCAGAGTTGGTTGAAGGTCTTTTCCGAAAAGTTGAGCTCCCCGCGATGGGAAGTCCACCCTTTGAAGAGCTTGTTCACTGTCCAGTTCTTGAGCTTCTGGTTGCCCAAATTCATCATCTTGCGGTTCAGGCTGGCCTTCTTCCATGCTTTCCAGGCCATTTTTTCCATAAAGACCGATGCCCCTTCTTCTACCGCTTCATGGCGGTTCTCGAGCAATAGCTCATGCAGGTTGATCTTCACGGCACATACTTCGGTGCAGTTACCGCAGAGGGATGAAGCATAGCTGAGGTGCTTCCATTCGCCCATTTCTTTCAAATGAGGAGTGATCACCGAGCCGATGGGCCCGCTGTAAGTGGTGCCATAAGCATGGCCCCCGATATTCTTGTAAACCGGGCAGGCATTGAGGCAGGCGCCGCAACGGATACAATAGAGGCTTTCCCTGGTCTTTTCGTTGGCGAGAATATTGGTGCGGCCATTATCGAGGAGGATCACATACATCTCTTCGGGGCCATCGGCTTCATTGACCTGCCGGGGGCCGGAGATGATGGTATTGTATACGGTCAATCGCTGGCCTGTACCATAAGTGGCCAGCAGGGGCCAGAACAATCCCAGGTCGGTGATGGAAGGTATCATTTTCTCGATCCCTGCGATCACGATATGGGTCTTCGGGAAAGAGCAGCTCAGCCGGGCATTGCCTTCATTCTCGGTTACGGCAACACCGCCGATATCTGCAATGAGAAAATTGGCGCCTGTAATACCGATCTCCGCTTCCACATATTTCTTACGCAATTTCTCCCTGGCCACCAGGGTGAGCTGGCTGGGAGTAAGGTTGGGCGCTGTGTGCAGTTTATCGTAAAATAATTTGGCAACGTCTTCCTTGCTTTTGTGCATGGCAGGCGTTACGATATGGTAAGGTGGCTCATTATCGAGTTGCTGGATATATTCACCCAGGTCGGTCTCCACACTTTCGATACCCTGCTTTTCGAGAAAATCATTGAGATGGATCTCTTCTGTCACCATGCTCTTGCTTTTCACGATCGTTTTACAATTCTTCTCCTTACAGATCTTCATCACTTCTTCCAATGCCTGTTTGGCATCTTCGGCCCAGATCACTTTACCACCTCTTTTTACAAGGTTGGCCTCGAATTCTTCAAGGTATTGATCGAGCATTTCAAGTGCGCGCCATTTCACATTCTTGGCCCTTTCCCTGGCCAGGTGCACATCGGGGAACTGTTGTTTGCCCAATGGCACAGTGGCATCATAGCGGCTGATATTGAAAGCTACTTTCCGCCTGTGTTCCAGATCGGCGGCCTTGATGGTGCTTTTGGCCATGAATGAAGAGGATGATTCGCTCATGCTGGCTATGATTTTTTGCTCGTTGAGAAATGGTCCCGGGCCACTTTTTCCAAAGCGGAATAAAATGCTTCGCCGTATTTACGGATGATGGGTTCCTTGAGGAAGGCGTAAACAGGTACTTTCAATTTCTTTCCGAATGCACAGGCAGGTTTGCAAAGCGTTTCGCGCGGTTCATAGTTCATCCGGTCGAAAGTGCCATTTCTGCCGTTCTTTTGAATGATGGGGAAGAAGTGACAGCTCAGAGGTTTTTTCCAGCCGATCTTGCCATCATAATAGGCCTGCTCGAAAGCGCATTTGATGATGCCTTTTTCGTCGCGGACGCCATATACACAAATTTCATTGTCGTTGCCGAGAGTGGGCGTTACCCAGCCAAATTCCCGGTGATATACATATTTTCCTTTCTTTTCGATCTCTGCAATGGCCTCCGGTGTGAGATAAGGCTTCACTTTTTCAAAGAGTTCCACCATCAGGTCAAGTTCGCTTTCATCGAGTGGAGCGCCGGCATCCCCTTCTTCGCAACAGCCTCCTTTGCATTTTGCCAGATCGCATACGAATTGCTCTTCTACAATAGCATCGCTGATCAGGACATTGTCTACTACTATCACATGCAGAATTTTAGTTCTGCAAATCTACAGATTTCCGGCAGGCATTTGCTTTTCTTTCTTTTTGAACCATCTGCCGATCAGATGGCGGGCCGGCACTTTCAGCATCCGGTGTGAGGTGAGGTAATGGATGAGCTTTTCTTCCATCCAGTGATGGAGCGGCAAGAGCCCTGCAATAAGGCCGATCTTGATGAGAAGCACTTTCCAGGGCTCACCGTGGGTCCAATGGTGGATCTGGTTATCGGCAAGCAGTATGATGAACTCGAAGAAGAAGATAAATGCAAAAAATCCCAGGACCCTGATCGTAGTTTTTGACACGCTGAACAGGCCTGCCATCACCAGCAAGATGAATACACCTGCAATGGCAATGGTGATGCCCATATATTGGATATTGCGCCAGCGGCGGTCCTTTTCTTCCTGCAATCTTAGTTCCCTTTCTTTTCGCTGTTGTTCATTGGCAATTTCCAGTTGTAGCAGGTCTTTTTCTTTTGAAAGTTTTTCAAGGCTGTCTGTATACCGATGATAGAGGGAATTATAAGTGTAGGCTGTTTTGAAATCACCCTTGTTCTGGTATAAGGTATCGAGGTTCGACATGATCTTTTGCTGGTTGCCCAGATCACTCATTTGCTCAGCCACCGCTTTGGCTTTCATGAACCATTCGATGGCCTGATCATGATCCTGCCTGCTTTTATAAAAAGCTCCGTAAGAACTATAGAACCAGTATTTGCTTCTCAATGGCGCGTTTGCTTCAATGGCAGGCGCCGCTTTTCTGAAGTAAAAAGCTGCTGAATCCGTTTTGCCTACCAGGGTATAAAGGCTCGCATATCCCTGATCGATGATATAACCCAGTCCGCTATTGGTCAGGAATTTATTCAATTCCTGGTGCGTTCTGAAATATTCCAGGCTTTTCTCGTATTGATTACTGAATACAAAGAGGTTAACGATATTGATATAGGCATTGACCTTGAAGATATCGGCCATTTTCAGCGAATCGATCAGAGAAAGTGATCTTTCATAATATTTCTTCCCTTCTTCATATTGTTTAGCTGCTGTATAAATACGCCCCATAAAATTGTAACTCTCCACGAGATCGTAGGGCTTGTTGTATTTGCGTTCCACGGCCAGTACCTTGAATACATAATCCTTCGCCTTCTCATTGTCTCCTATTAAAAAATAAAAATTGCCCATTGCTTCATACGAAGCTTTCAGTAGAGAATACTGTTCGGGCATGGATTGCTCGGCAATATTCATGGCCTGCAAAAAGTGCCTGAAGGCCAGCAGGTTTTCGTTTTTGAAGAGATAGGTATAGCCTGTCTCTTCGTATACACCCACTTTCAGCGAATCATTGGCGGGCATCGACGCCACCATCGAGATGGCCATGTTACAATAGTTGATGGCTTTGTCTACTTTCCCCGAGAAGCGGGACCCGCGGGCCAGGTAACAGTATGACCAGGCCGTATAATCGTCGAAGTTATTGGCACGCGCCATTTCCAGCGCCTTCCCGGAATATTCCAGGCCTTTGAGGATGGATTGTTGAAGACCGGTAAATGAATAGGCGCGATCGGCGGTGTAGAGCATAGTCCTGATCATGAGGATGCGATCCCGGCTGGAATCGGCCAGCTCGATGCTCCTGTTCTCATATTGCTCTGCAAGCGGAGTATTCAGACCGGAATAATAGTCTGCCATTTTATTGAGCCAATACACCTTTTCACTGATGGTGACTGCATGGGCCAGTTGCCTGTTCAGGCTGTCTTCCAGGTGATTTGATTGGGCTATTGCCTCCAGGCGGAGAAGGAGTAAGATCGGAATAAGATAAAGGCTTCTCATGTATGGCAGTTGGTTTTGAGCCGTCCTTACCAAAATAATGATAATTCCAGAGAGCGCCAAAAAGTGGTAGCAGGGGATTGCCTCCTCCTAATTCTTCCATTGAAGAGTATTGATGAGGTGGTTCATATCGGTCTGTAGAAAATCATTCACGATACCCAGTGAATCTTCATTGGGTGTGGCATCGAAATAGAGGGCGCCGCGGAGAAAATGCTTTACGGAATCGGAAATGAAGAATTGTTTTGCCGTTGCCGCATTGCCGCCCACATCAAAGAACACGCCGGTAAGCCCGGCAGGAGTATGCATGAGTGAATCCCTGATCTCGCTGGCTTTGGAAGTATGTTTATAGGTCATGTTGAAAGCATCGTTCACCAGCTTATTGAAATCGTTTTGACCGATCTCCTTATAGCTCATATAAATTTTTCCATTGAATCGCGGGAATTCAATATTGATCCAATAAGGGTTCTCCGGTTTTGCCTCGAAGAACGAAGTGTCTTGCACCACCCTGGCATATATGGGATATTCGAATGTATAGGGATAGCCTGGTCGATTGAACTGCTGGTATTCATGTTTTGGGAAATCGATCCTGAAATAGCCTTTTTTTCTTACGGTATAATCACTGTTGCAGGAGATCGTTGCCATTACCATCCACAACATACAACTCAGCACTGCTACGGAAGATATTCTCATAAAATTGATTCTGTTGGATTACACTACATGCGGGTTCACCACCACTTTCACTTTCCTGATCCGGTTACGGTCTATTTCCTGGATGATGAATTCGAAATCGCCCACCGTCACCACGTCATTCACTTTGGGTATTTCACCGGCCTGTTCGAGGATCAGGCCGGCCAGTGAATCGCTGTCGCCTTTTACCTGGTCGAATGTATCGGCGGGCAGGTTCATCGCTTTGCATACATCATGGAGCATGGTATTGCCTTCGAAGATATAGGTGGCGTCATCGATCTTTTTGTTGACCGATTCTTCTTCATCGAATTCATCCTTGATATCTCCCACCACTTCTTCGAGGATGTCTTCGAGCGTGATGATGCCGCTGGTACCGCCGAATTCATCTACTACTACCGCGAAATGGATATGCTTGCTTTGGAATTCGCCTAAAAGGTCCTCTATGTATTTCTGTTCATGCACAAAGTAAGGAGGCCGCATGAGCGTATGCCAGTCGAAACTATCGGGCTCATGGAGATGCGGGATGATGTCTTTGGTATGGATGATGCCCAGGATATCGTCGAGACTTCCCTTGTAAACAGGGAGCCTGGAGTAATGCAGTTCTTCCACTTTTTTCTTCAATGCGCCGAAGGAGATGCCATGGTCGATGCCGCTCACGTCGAGCCTTGTGCGCATTACCTGTTTAACGGTGATATTCGCGAATTTGTAAATACCCGCGAGTATGCGTTGTTCATCTTCTTCATGGATGGTGGAGCGAATAGCTTCTTCGAGCTGTTGCTGGCTATATGCGCGGGAGGCTTTGCCACCGAAGATCTTCTCTACCCTGTCCGACAGGTTGATCATGCCTGTACCTATCCTCTTGAAAAGGTAGTACAGTATCTCTACGAGGAAAGAGGTTTCATAGGCGGAGCGCAGGTTGTTCTGTGTGGCCCTGATCTTGGGCAGCACTTCGCCGAAGAGTATGATGAGGGACGCTATCACTATCACTTTGATCACAAAGCGCACCAGTTCGAGCAGGTTCCCGTTGGAATTGGCATTTTCGAAAATCAGGATCTGGTCTATGAGGTAATTGGCGAGAATGATGATGGCGATATTCACGAGCGTATTGGCCACGGTGAGCGCAGCCAGCAGCGACCTTGGTTCTTCCATGAGATTGGCGATCCTTTTCCAACCGCTATCCTGCTTGGTCTTGAGCATATTGATATCGCGGTAGGTGAGGGAGAAGAAAGCGAGTTTTGCGCCGGAGGTGAAAAAGGAGAGTAATAACAGAATAAGCACGACAGCACCCAGTATGGTAGTGGCCTGTGCATTTACGACCAGTAGCACCGGCTGAAAGAGATCCCCTAAAAAAAGCAGCGTCGAGAGGTTATCCAAAGCAAAGGGTTTGCGTGATCAATTTTTCGTCAGCAGGCAGGTTGTAAAGGCTGCCATAACATATTAACGGGATGTAAAAATAATAATTGTATGGCTTACAGTGAGTTTATCGGGCTATCAATTTGTGTGGCCGGCATTTTTCAGAACGGGAGGTCCTGGGAAGGTTCGCCGAGAGGGGGAGGCGCATCGTGGCTGTTGAACCCTTCCAGGTTCTCACCGTGGGGCCCGGCGACATTATGGCCATGACCGGCTCCGTCTGATCTTTTATCGAGCATGATCAGGTTATCGCCCACTACTTCGGTAGCAAACTTTTTATTGCCTTCCTTGTCTTCCCAGCTGCGGGTACGCAGGCGGCCTTCGATGTAAACGAGGCTTCCTTTATGCAGGTACTTTTGCGCCAGTTCCGCCAACCCTCTCCAGAGCACCACTGTATGCCATTCAGTTTGTGAAATGAGCTTACCGGCCCTGTCCTTGAAAGTTTCCGTAGTGGCTAAAGGGAATTTGGCAACCGCGATATTACCTTCCAGGTATTGTACATCCGGGTCCCGTCCTAAATTTCCAATGAGCATTACCCTGTTTACGCCGCGCATAATGGTAAGTTTGATGTGTTAGAAAACGCCTATCGGGTTAATTGCTTTTAAAGTTAAATTTTTTCATAGACATTATGAGATTTTTTTGCCCTGTCTACGTGTTAACATGGATAGACTTTTTTTAACAAAACTCCCCTAAAATAACCGTGCCATGGAGCTTCCTTCTTCCAGATAAGTATTGATCAAACGGGGAAATGCGTATTCTTTCAGGCGCTTTCTTTCAACAAGCGAGAAATCACTGAGGGCAGGAACTGGTTGATTAACCGTTAGAGTGATAAATTGACCATGTATGTTTTGATGTGTGAGTTGTTGGCGATAAACTTTGCTGATATGCTCAACGGTAAATGATTGTCCTTTCAATAAAGTTTGAAGGAAACCCAGCTCATGAAAATTTTCTTCTACAGGCCCCGGAGATTCGAACAATACGAACTCATGAAGATTTTCCCAGATATCTTTTCCGGTGCGCAGACGGATAAAGACCTTCCCTTCGAATTCAATAATAAAATAATACAACCAGCGATCTTTTTTCACGAGGCTTTTTTCTTTCACAGGCAACATTTTCACCTGATCATGCCGGAAAGCTTCGCAATCAGGCTGCTGTACACATTCGTGGCAGAGCGGGTTCTGCGGTTTGCAGACCACTGCGCCGAAATCCATGATGGCCTGGTTGTAAATACCAGGCTGCTTTTCATCGAGCAGGGCCTGTGCCAGTTCCTGGTATAATTTCTTGCCGCTTGTAGTATCGATCGGTGTGGTGATGCCGAAATAACGGGCTATCACACGTTGCACATTGCCATCTACAACGGCCTGCGGCTCATTGAATGCAAAGGAGGAGATAGCGGCGGCCGTGTAGGGGCCAATGCCTTTCAGTTCTTTTATTTCATTGTAAGTGGAAGGGAATTTCCCCTTGAATTCGACAGAGATCTTTTTTGCTGTGGCGATGAGATTTTTGCATCGGGTATAGTATCCCAATCCTTCCCAGAGTTTGAAGACCTTTTTCTCATCTGCATTGGCAAGGTCATGCACGGTAGGGAATTCACGGATGAATTTTTCATAATAGGCAAGGCCCTGTTCTACCCTGGTTTGTTGAAGGATGATCTCACTGAGCCATATTTTGTACGGGTCTTTTTCTCCTTTCCAGGGCATGGCCCTGGTGTTCTTCTTCTTGTTCCAGTGGAGGAGGTTCCTGGTAAAATCAGGTTTCATCCCAGCGTGTTTTTGTGGTTCGATAAGTTTCCGGGGTCGTAATATCTTCATTTTGGGACATAAATCAAAAAAACAGGGGATCGGGGCAGCAGTTTTTTTTCAGTTAAATAAATTACTGATAATGAAGCAGATTGAAAACTTTTTGGCCTCAAAATTGTTGAAAATTCATTATCAATAATTTAGACTTTTCTTGCAAATGTGCAAATTAACATTTAATTTGAGTAAAGAATTGATTTTGTGCGGATTGGCCTTGTGCACTCAATAGCCTATAAACATTTTGAAAACCCGTTAAAAATTCAACGACATGAGAAAGGCAGACCTCGTTAACCAAATATCTGAAAAAACAGGTATACCGAAGGTTGATGTTCTGGTTACGCTGGAAACCATGTTCAAGGAAGTAAAAGATACCTTGTCCCAGGGAGAAAACATCTACATCCGGGGCTTCGGCAGCTTTATTACCAAAAAGAGAGCTGCGAAGATCGGTCGCAACATCAAAAAGAATATTGCGGTACACATCCCTGAACATTACATTCCTGCGTTCAAACCTGCCAAGGAATTCGTGGCAGAGGTTAAAAAATTACAATCAGTCAAAGAAGATCAGCCAAACCCCGATGATGAGATGTAAATTTGCGGCTTAAATTACATTGAATTGTGAAAAAGCAGCAGCTCATCCTCGTAGGCAGCGGAGTTATCCTCCTTTGCCTCCTGTATTTTTTTGGCAATACAGTACCTCCAAAAAGCAAAAAAGCCACTGTAACAGCCAACGGCGATTCTTCTTCCATTGATTTCAACAAGATACTGGCAGCCTCTAAATCGAAGCTCACCCCTTCTCAACAAGAGCAGGTGAGCCGGTTGGAAGCCGCAGTGGTGCGGGGAGATGTAAAAGAACAGCAGATCAGGATCTTCAGGCAATTGTCCGCTTTCTGGAAAGATTCCGCCCATTCCCTTCTTCCTTACGTTTATTATGCTGCCGAAGCAGCTAAATTGGAAAATTCTCAAAAAAACCTCACCTTTGCTGCCCAATTCTATTTGGAAGGGGTCCGCCGCCAGGGCGATCCCGCCTTCAGGAGTTGGATGGCCACACAGGCCAAAGAGCTGTTTGAGAGAACGTTACAATTGGACCCCGGGAATGATTCCCTCAAAGTTGGGCTAGGAAGCTGCTACCTTTTCGGTAATATCAGCGCTAACCCCATGGAAGGGATCAGGATGATCCGTGAAGTAGCCGACAGGGACCCGAAAAATATGTACGCCCAGTTCATGCTGGGAACAGGCGCCATGGTATCCGGGCAATTCGACAAAGCCATAGAGCGTTTGTTGAAAGTGGCCGAACAGGAACCGGATAACCTGGAAGCAGTGCTGATGCTGGCAGACGCGTACGAGCAGAAAAAAGACAATGCCAATGCCATCAAATGGTATGAGGCCGGTAAAAAGAAGTTCAACGATCCGGAGATAATAAAAGATATTGATCAGCGTATTAACGCTTTGAAAAAATAAACCTTTCCGGAAAGGAAAACTGAAAAGACATTAAAATCATTGTTTAACTAAATTCATTTGGTGTTCTATGCCTTGTGGAAGAAAAAGAAAACGTCATAAGATCGCTACGCACAAGCGTAAAAAAAGACTGAGAAAGAACCGTCATAAGAAGAAAAATCGCTAGAATTTTCTCTTCATGCCACGGGTCCCGGAGACTTGCGGGGCCTCTCTTCCTTCTTAGCTGAACTAATTATTTGTCATTTATTACAGATTGCCCGCCTTCCTGATATCTGACATGTAATACCTCTTCAGCAACTTCCTTGTAGTGATGATTGGTAAGACGGAAAAAGTTGTTACGCTTGAATAAGGAACTTATTATAAACGCAGCGCCCCAGGGGGTTGAGATAGCCCTATTGGAGGACAAGAAGCTGGTGGAGCTACATCATGAAAAAGCTGATGGCAGTTTTGCCGTGGGAGATCTTTACTTAGGAAAAGTAAAAAAACTCATTCCGGGCCTGAATGCCGCTTTTGTGGACGTAGGTTTCGAGAAAGACGCCTTCCTTCACTATACCGACCTCAGCCCTTATGCCCGCTCCCTGTTGAAATTCACCCAGCAGGCCATCAACGATCATAGTGAGAACGGATTCGATTTCGGCACCTTCCAGGTAGAACCGGAGATCATCAAAACCGGTAAGATCAACGAAGTGCTTAGCGGCAAGCCGAATATCCTGGTACAGATCCTCAAAGAGCCCATCGCCGCCAAAGGCCCCAGGCTCAGTTGTGAGATCTCTCTTCCAGGCCGCTTTGTAGTGATCACTCCTTTCAATGATATCGTTGCCGTTTCCCGCAAAATACATTCTGCCGACGAACGCAAGCGCCTCCAGAAGATAGTGGAAGCGATCAAGCCCAAGAACTTCGGCGTGATCGTACGTACTGCCGCAGAAGGCAAGAACACCGCCGAACTGCATGAAGACCTTTCCATGCTGGTAGAGACCTGGAAAACGATCCAGGCCAACCTGAAAGGCGCCGCAGCTCCCGCCAAGATCCTCAGCGAGCAAACCAAGACCACCAGCATGCTCCGCGATCTGCTCAATGAAGATTTCAACAAGATCGTGGTGAACGACAGGAATATTTTCAATGATACCCGCAACTATATTCAACGGATCGCTCCTGAAAAAGCGGATATCGTTTCCTATTACAATAACGGCCTGCCCATCTTCGACCAGTTCGGTATCACCAAGCAGGTGAAGGCCGCATTCGGTAAGACCGTGAACCTCCCGAGCGGCGCCTATCTGATCATCGAGCATACGGAAGCGTTGCATGTGATCGATGTGAACAGCGGCTATAAAAGCGTTGGGAATAACCAGGAATTGAATGCCCTGGAGACCAACCTCGAAGCGGCTGCCGAGATCTCGCGCCAGTTGCGTCTCCGCGACCTGGGCGGCATTATCGTGGTAGATTTCATCGATATGAAACTGCCCGACAACAAACGTAAGCTGCTCGAAGCAATGGAAGAATGCATGAAACCCGACAGGGCCAAACATGCAGTGCTTCCCATTTCAAAATTCGGACTGATGCAGATCACCCGGCAACGCATGAAGCCGGAAGTGAATATCAATACCCAGGAGGTTTGTCCAACCTGCGCCGGCACCGGCAAGATCTCTTCCACCTTACTACTGGAAGATGAGATCGAAAAGAATTTAAGTTACCTCATCACACATCAGCACAAAGATCTGAGCCTGGTGGTACACCCCATCATGCAGGCCTATCTCACCAAGGGCCGCTGGTTCAAATCACGCCAGTGGAAATGGCGCTGGAAGTATGGGCGCAAGGTGAAGATCAAGGCAAATACCAATTACCACCTCACGGAATTCCACTTCTTCGACAAGCATGAAGAAGAGATCAAGCTGTAAGAGATTTTTTTCACAACGAAGGAGTTGGGTTGATATGTTGAAATGTTAAAAGGTTGAAAAGGGAATTTCCGTATTTCAGGAACTCACTTGTCAACATTTCAACCTATTGACCTATCATCCTCAGATTCCTCCGTGCCTTAGTGGCCCAGCAACTCCCAGTTTGCAGTCATAAAAAAATCGGGCAACTATTATGTTTACCCGATTGCAGTATATAAAATGAACCAGACTTTCGTGGAATCAGAAAGTACTGTGAAATTAATGCGCACCACTTATTCCAGCAACAATAAATTGGTAACTGTGTAGTTTAGGCGTATAAACGTGCAGAAATGACCGATAACTGTGCAATAAGCATAAAAAAAGCCCCGACATTCGTCGGGACTTTGGTAAGAATAGTATGCTTTATCAGTTGCCGTATCCTTCATTCTGCGTGAGGTTCTTATTCACCTTTCGGTCCCTGTCGGGTATCGGGAAAACCAGCTTGGGAGAATCCCAGGGTAATATCCCCACATTTTTCTGCGTACGCTTGATATCCTGCAAATTGAAGCCCTCAAAAGCCAGTTCCAGATGTCTTTCCCGCAGGATTTTGTCCAATGTAAGATCTGCCGGAAGAAGATAAGGGTCGAGATTTACTCTTACCCTGATCCTGTTGATATCGGCCAGCGGCGTTGCTCCCACCGCAGTACTCATCCTGAAATTGGCCTCAGCTCTTGTAAGGTACAATTCCGCAAGCCGGATGATATGTACATTTCCATATACCATATCGAACTTACCTGTTCTGGTACCGCCATCATCATAAAAGAGATTGAGCCAGTCATCATTCGGCTCATACAGTGCCAGGTGTGCATTGGTGATCTCGACATCACCACGGCCTATGGTAGAGAAGTATGTATTGAAATCATTCACACCAGCGGTATTGCTGACCTGGATGGCAAATACATCTTCAGAAGTGTTACCCGGCACTGCTGATGGATTCGTACTCACGTATGGGAAAGCATCTGCATAAGTCGGGGCAAGCGAAAATCTATTGGCCGAGATAGCTCTGTTGGCTGCCTGCGCCGCATTCGGATAATCACCTTTTTGCAGGTAAACCCTCGAAAGCATGGCAGCAGCAGTGACCTTGGAGGCAAAGAACCCATTGGTGGCCGGCAGGAGATTCTCGGCATCTGTCAGGTCCTTGATGACCTGGTCGTACACAGCGCCTACAGAAGCACGGGAGGGATAATCCTCATCGGTCAATGGCGGCCTTGTTGCTTTCAGTACAATCGGAACACCTGCATTCTGAGAAGGGTTACCCTGGTTATAGGCTTTGCCAAAGAGGCGGACCAAGTCAAAATACATAGAGCCCCTGATGAACTTGGCTTCACCCTCAACACGATTTTTCTTGGCCGCCACTACTACATCGAGGGCGCTCAGTACGTTATTACAGTCGTTGATGACCCTGTAGCCATTGTTCCAGGTACTGGCCACCTGTCCGTTATTGACTGTAATAGCTTTGTTGAAGATATCAGTATAGGTTTCGAAAGTGCCTGTCCAGTCAAGTTCAGTGCTATTACCCAACAGCTCATTCACCACGAACAGACTACCACCATATACATTTGCATTTCCGAGATCCGAGTAGGCTCCGATAAGAGCTGCTTCCACATCGGAACTGGTAACCAGTGCCACTGATTCGTCAATACTGTTGAATGGTTTCTGGTCGAGCTTTTTGGTGCAGCCTGTAAGCCCCGAGAGGAGCGAGCCGGCCGCCAGGACGAAAACATAATATTTATTTTTCATAATGATTTTCTTAGGTGTTTATTATAAGCCGATATTGATCCCGAATATCAGTGTCCTTGCATGTGGGGCCGAATAAAAATCAACACCCTGGTTGACATTGGTTGCCTGGTAATCTGCATTCACTTCAGGGTCCCAGCCTTTGTATTTGGTGATCGTGAACAGGTTCTGTGCTCTTACATAGAACCTTGCCGTTGAAACCTTCAATTTGCTCAACAGGGTCTTGGGCAGGTTATATCCCAGTGTAACGGCTTTTACCCGCAGGTAAGAACCTTTGGTGAGATACCTGCTGGAAGAGTTTGCACCATTGTTGAACCCTAATCTTGCTTCGGGCACCATGGTGATATCACCCGGCTTTTTCCAGGCGTTCAACTGATCGGTTGTCTGATTATCGTACCAGCTTGCGTTGTTCGACATATAGATACCTCCGCTCAAATATATATCGTTGCCCTGAACACCTTGCAGGAGCACTTCCAGGTCGAATGTTTTATAGGTGAAAGTATTGCGCATACCATAGATGAACTTCGGGTTGGGATTTCCGATCACTACTTCCTGGGCTTCATTATAGTCCGTGGTAGTGCTTTTATCGAGCGTGCCATCTGATTTTTTGATATTCTTTACATACAATGCATCACCGGTGTTGGGATCAGCACCTGCAAATTCCCTGGCGACAAATACGCCCAAAGGTTCTCCTTCACGTGCGCGGTTCTCATTGGCTGTACCTACTTCCAGTCCACCCATATTGGTGATCTTATTCCTGTTCAGACCAAAATTGACGGAGGTAGACCAACGGAAGTCTTTCGACACGATATTGTCGGAATTGATCGTGAACTCGATACCCCTGTTCTCCAGCTTACCGATATTGAACAATTGGGTAGTGAAACCAGTGGTGGATGGCACCGGCCTGTTCAGCAGCAGGTCGCGTGTATAGCGGGCGTAGAGGTCTACTTCGGCCGACAGGCGGTTGTTGAGGAACCCTATTTCAAAGCCAACATCCACGCTGGAGGTCTTTTCCCATTTAAGTTGCGGATTGGCGATCTGTGTGGGCCGCTGGCCTGGAATGCTTCCATACGCTCCATCGCCACTGAACAATCCCAGGCTCGCATAGTTCCCGATCTCCGCATTACCTGTTAAACCATAGCTACCTTTCAATTTAAGGAAGCTGATCGTTTTTGAATTCTTCAGGAAATTTTCTTCCGAGAGGATCCAGCCTGCTGATACAGCCGGGAAGAAACCCCACCTGTTATCACGACCGAAACGGGAAGATGCATCAAAGCGGCCGCTGAGCGCCAGCAGGTACCTGTCCCGGAATTTATAGTTCGCCCTGGCGAAATAAGAAAGGAAAGTGAATTTGCTTTCTCCGGAAGACACGGCAGATTTGATGGCGCTGCTGCCTAATTTCTTATAGGCGTCCGAAGGCATTGCTTCACCTGTTCCTGTAGCGTTGGTAGCATCCTGCTCCTGGTAGCTCATACCGGCAACCGCATCGATGTTATGCTCGTCACCGATCAGCTTTGCATAACGCAAAAAGTTATTGGTAGTGATGTTCAGGATCTTGTCGTCGTTGGTAAAACCACCACCTCTTGGATAACCGTTGTTCCGTTCAGTGAGCGGGCTATAATAGGCTTCCTCCTGCTGGTTCAACTGGTCCATGCCGAATTCGGAGCGGAAGGTCAGCCCTTCCATGATCTGTATCTGCGCATATAGGTTGCCGAGAGTACGGTTAACATAGGTATTGTAATAAGACCCCAGGGTACTCAGCAGCGGGTTGTAATACAGCGGATAGTTCGTATTCGGTCCTCCCGGATTGCTGGCCCTGTTAGGATCTGAAGCACCGCTTATCTTGCCGGTACGCGGATCGACCACCGGCGTTATGGGCGACAAAGCCACGATCTGTAACGGCGTAGAGAATGCGTTATCGTTGGAAATACGCTGGTTGAGCGAACGTACGAAGTTCATGTTGATGCCCAGCGACAGCCAATCGTTGAGCTTATGATCGAGGTTCAGGCGTCCGCTGTACCTGGTGAATGAATTTCTGATCATCATCCCTTTCTGGTCAAGGAACTGGCCACCCATATAGAATGTGGTCTTGTCGTTCCCACCTGAAAAGCTGAGATCATATTGTGAGATGGGCGCGTACTGAAAGGCCTCATCTTGCCAGTTGGTGTATACTTTATAGGTTTTGTAGTCATCATTACCGGCGGAGTATCTTCTCAACCTCGTGTTGGCGCTGGCCACATAATCGTCTACTGCTTCCTGCTCACTTGAATAGCCACCGGCAGGACCATTCACCCTCCAGTCATACTTACCACCTCTTGCCGCTGCATCCAGGATATAATTCACATACTGCTCTGAATTCAGGAAGTCCATTTTCCTGGTCGGGTTTTGAACACCGGTGAAATAACCGATATCCACTCTTGATTTACCTGCCTTTCCTCTCTTAGTGGTGATAAGCACTACACCATTGGAGCCACGGGCACCATAAATGGCAGCAGAAGAAGCATCTTTCAGGATCTCAATGGATTCAATATCGTTCGTATTGATATCTGAAAGCGGGTTGGTGGTGGCCCCGTTGCCGGAGAGGTCGCTGGTAATGACCGGTATACCATCGATCACATACAGGGGCTCATTACTTCCTGTAATGGAAGAGGAGCCGCGTACCCTTACTTTAATGGCCTGGCCCAGCTTACCATTCTGCTGTTCTACCAGTACACCGGCCGCCCGGCCCTGGATAGCGCTCTCGAAACTGGTAGCGGGCGTGTTCGACAGTTCGCGGGAGCCGATCTTGGCTACCGAACCGGTGATATCCCGTTTGATCTTGGTACCATAACCTACCACTACCACCTCAGACAGCGACTTATCGCCAGGGGTCATGGAAATATTCAGGTTGCTACCGATCGCAACCTCAATATCATTGAAGCCAACATAACTGATTAACAACGTAGTAGCATTTGCCGGAACACTGAACTTGAATCCCCCGTCCGGACCTGTGAGGGTGCTGTGAGCAGAACCTTTCACTCTTACTGTAACTTTTGCTAGGGGAGAACCGTCTCTTGCATCAGTAACCACACCGGTTACTTCCTTTACCTGGGCTGATGCAACAGACCAACAAAGAAGAATTAGGGCGGTAAGTACCCCATGGATTTTTCTCATCGGAATGTTAGTTTTGATTAAGAAGGTATTATATTGAATGTTAGAAACACAATTTACCGGAATCTTAACAATTCGAAAACAAAAGATTGAATTTTTTGGGTCCTTACATACCCAGATAACAAGTTAAGAGCCCGGGATTATTTTTTTTAATGAAAACTGATGAAGCGTTAAAATAAACGGTTCAACCCTTAAATAAAAAACCCCGGTGGTTAGCCAGAGTTTTTTTGCAGTTTGGTTTTGAGTAAGAGTATCCCGTTTTTGCGGGTGGCATGTTCCCTTGTGCAGGGCCTGCCGGTGTTTCCATGAAAAAGTATCAGTCAGCAATCGTTAGCTTGAGTAATATTTGCCAGGCTGGCCGCCCGTATTTGATATCCGTCAATCAAATTTAATACACAATTAATCTCCTCGTTTTCGGAGACAAAAAAGCCATGCAGGTTGCTGCACGGCTTTGCCAAATATTAAAAAATTCTGAAAAAATCAGGACGATCAGTTCCGGTTCCGGCTATTGCCCATAAATATCATTATATATTGTACCAATGTGGCAATGGAGGCCAGGGCAGCTACCACGTAGGTCAGGGCGGCCCATTTCAGGGCGTCTTTGGCCTTGGGATATTCCTGGGGATTGGTAACATTGGTCCGGTTCAGCCAGGCCAGCGCCCGGTTGCTGGCATCGAACTCGACGGGGAGCGTAATCACTGAAAATAAGGTAGTTAGGCCGAAAAGGATGATACCGCCCAACAGAAGCTGCGGGAATGTATTGATCAGTAGTACCCCGGCCAGGAGTATCCACTGCACGATGCCTGAGCTGAATTGCACCACCGGCACCAGCCTGCTCCGGAGCATCAGCCAGCGATAGGCGGTGGCATGCTGTACGGCGTGCCCGCATTCATGGGCCGCTACCGCCGCCGCCGCGATCGAGCTACCATTATATACATCCGGGCTGAGATTCACCGTTTTGGTCATCGGATTATAGTGATCGCTGAGAAATCCGTCAACAGATACAACTTTTACATCATAAATGCCATTGTCCCGGAGCATTTTTTGCGCCACTTCACTTCCGGTAAGATGGTTCGAAAGCGGGATCTTGCTATAGGCAGCAAACTTACTTTTCAACACCCCGGAAACCAGCATACTGATCCCAAGAAATAATAAAGAAACGAGCAAAATTGAAGGTGTCATTTTAACGCTTTTTTTGATGAATATAACAATACAATATCAAAAGAGTTACCAGGATTTTTTTTCATTTTTTTTGTCAATTTTCTTTGAAATCCTGACCAGTTTTGTCACCCGATTCCGGAATAAAAAAACAAGGCTGCCATTTTATCACCATTCCCGAAACTCATATTGCAAATTTAAATTAAATAATTGATTATTATTGATTTATCTGCATAAAAAATCCATTGGGCCCCAACGTTATTTTTTATTCACAACGGCAAAAAATAATTTTGTTATGTGGTGCGAATTTGTAATTTAGTGCAAGAATTTAATGGGTTAGTAAGTAAGGGGTCAACAGCAATGTTGGCCCTTTTACTTTTAAAAAAATCATCCTTTTTCTCTCCCCATTTTTTGATCATTTTCCTCATTTTTCTTCCCTCAGGTCCCTACCACCAACTCCTCATTTTTTTTGCATCGTTCACCATCTGTTTTTCAACCTTGTTGAAAAGTTTCCGATACCATTTTTCCACTTCAATTTTTTTACGTTCTTCCTTTTCATTTTTTTGAAACGATCAGTCTTTCATTTTCATCGACCGACCTTTCATCATTCCTGTTTATACAGTTTCCTGCATTACGAATTCCATTATACAAGTATCTTTATTGCATGAGTAAAGTTAAGACAGCTTTTTTTTGTTCCAATTGCGGTTATGAGAGCGCCAAATGGTTGGGTAAATGTCCTTCCTGTGGCAACTGGAATACTTTTGTCGAAGAAGTGATCCATAAAGACAATTCCCAAAAAGAGAACTCATGGTCGGACTACAACGATAAAAACAAAACCATCAAAACGATCGCGCTGCATGCTATCACCAGCATCGAACAGGAACGCATCATCACCGGAGATGCAGAGCTGAACAGGGTTTTGGGCGGAGGCATCGTTCCCGGTAGTCTTGTATTGGTGGCCGGTGAGCCCGGAATCGGCAAGTCTACTTTATTCCTGCAGGATGCTTTGCAACTCAATAACATCACCACCCTTTATATCAGCGGAGAAGAAAGTGAACAACAGATCAAATTGCGCGCCGACAGATTGAAGATCCGCAACGAGAATTTTTACCTGCTCACGGAAACATCCACCCAAACAATTTTCCAGGAGATCAAAAAGCTGAAACCACAACTGGTGATCGTGGATTCCATTCAAACCATCCAATCTCCCTATATCGATTCATCACCCGGCAGCATTTCGCAGATCCGCGAATCGGCAGCAGAGTTCCAACGCTTCGCCAAAGAGACCAACACACCGGTATTCCTGATCGGCCATATCACCAAAGATGGCACTATTGCAGGACCCAAGGTGCTCGAACATATCGTCGATACCGTGTTGCAGTTCGAAGGCGACCGGCATTACGCTTACCGCATCCTCAGAACGCTCAAGAACCGCTTCGGAGGCACAGCCGAACTGGGGATCTATGAAATGAACAGCGACGGCATGCGGGGCGTCAACAACCCCAGCGATATCCTCATCACCCAAAAGGAAGACCAATTGAGCGGCATCGCCATCGCAGCCACCCTGGAAGGCATGCGCCCCCTGCTCATCGAAGTGCAGGCCCTGGTGACCCAATCTGTTTATGGAACGCCACAACGTACCGTTTCAGGGTTCGACCTCCGCCGCCTCCAATTGCTACTGGCCGTATTGGAAAAAAGAGGAGGGTTCCACTTTGGGGTGAAGGACGTTTTCCTGAATATTGCCGGTGGACTGAAAGTGGAAGATCCCTCTATCGATCTCGCCGTACTCTGTGCTTTGTTAAGCTCTTATGAAGACAGACCTCTTCCCTATCATACCTGCTTTGCCGGTGAAGTTGGGCTGAGCGGCGAGATACGCGCCGTGAACCGCATCGAACAACGTGTGGCAGAAGCGGAGAAACTCGGTTTCGAAAAGATCGTCGTTTCCAAATACAACCAGAAAGGGCTCAGTAAACAACAATTCAATATCGAGATCATCACCATGGGCAGGGTGGAAGAAGTATACCAATACCTTTTCTGATCCCGCCTCATCCGTTCATTATTCAATTGTTGACTGATGCTGTTACAGCAAACGGCAGGTTCCCTGTTGCACCTGTTCTTTCCGCACCTGTGTGCAGGTTGCGGAGCAGACCTCACCCATCGACACCAGGTCCTATGTCTCCATTGCATGGACCGGCTGCCCATTACCAATTTTCACCGGTACGCCAATAACCCGGCAGAAATGATATTCCGTGGCAGGCTGCCCCTGCTCGCCGCCATGAGCTATCTGTATTTTACGAAAAGCTCCCTGCCGCAAAAACTGATGCACCTGCTGAAATACAAAGGGAAAAAAGAGATCGGTCTTTTCTTCGGCAACAGGATCGGAGAGGCCATCATGGATTCCGGGCGCTTCCATCCTATCGATGCCATCTTACCCCTACCCTTATACGCAACCAGGGAAAAACAAAGAGGGTTCAATCAATCGGCCCTCCTCTCCAAAGGGATCGCAGCACAGCTCCGGTTGCCCGTTCTGGAAAATGTGATAGCCCGTTCAGCTTCCACAGGTACTCAAACCCATAAGAACAGGATGGAGCGATGGAATAATATGGCCGGAAAATTCGTGCTGCAGGATGCAGCGTCCATTGCCCATAAACATATATTGCTGGTGGATGATGTGATCACTACCGGCGCCACCCTCGAAGCCTGTGGACAGGAATTGCTCCATGCGGCCAATACCCGGCTGAGTATCGCCACCATGGCCTGCGTGTTGAAGTAAATTTAAAGTAGCCTTCACTTTCAAATCTGGCGATCCATGCTTATTTTTGAGCATTCATGCTAAAAGTCCTCGCTTCCATATTGCTTACCGGCCTTCTTCTTTCTGCCTGCAAAAAGAATACATTCATTACCGGTAACGCCAACCTGGGGACCTCCGTGGATACGCTGCATTTCGACACTGTCTTCACTACTACCGGCTCCGTAACACAATTCCTGCGCATTTATAACCAGAACGACCAGAAGCTCCGGCTCAGCAATATTTCCCTGAGCGGTGGTACTGCCTCTGCTTTCAGGATCAATGTGGATGGAACACCAGGGCCCTCTGTGAAGAATATAGAGGTGGAAGCCAATGACAGCCTCTATGTGTTCGTGTCTGTCAGCATCGATCCTACCTCCGCCAACCTTCCCTTCGTGATCAGGGATAGCATCCGCATTGAATACAACGGAAGGGACCGATGGGTACAATTGGATGCCTGGGGACAGAATGCGCATTTCTTCCGGTCGAAGGTCATCAAGTCCGATGAAACCTGGACCAACGATAAACCTTATGTGATCCTGGGCGGGCTGCAGGTAGACACCAACGTTACCCTCACCATCGAAAAAGGATGCAGGATCTATGCTCATGCCGATGCGCCTATCCTGGTAGATGGCACCCTTCGCGTGAACGGCGAAAAAAGTGAGAGCGACCGCGTGATCTTCCGCGGCGACAGGCTCGATAACCCCTATCGTGATTATCCCGCTGCCTGGCCGGGCATTTTTTTCAGGGGAGTGAGCAAGAACAACGTATTACAATATGCCGTGATCGAAAACGCTTATCAGGGCATCGTGGCCGAACAACCATCCGTGAATGCCAATCCCAAGCTGGTATTAAGCCGGACTATTGTCGACAATTGCTATGATGCCGGCATCATCGGCGTTCATTCATCCATCAGGGCCGATAACTGTCTTATCAGCAATTGCGGAAAAAATATCATGCTGGTATATGGCGGTCAGTATGATCTTACCAATTGTACTGCGGCAGCTTATTCCAATTCGTATATCCAGCACAAGGAACCTGTCATGACGGTCTCGGATTTTGTTCGCCAGGGGAACAACCAATATACCGCAGCACTCGATGCCTCTTTCCGCAATTGCATTTTCTGGGCCCCCAATGGTCTCGCCGATAATGAAGTGGTTACACAGAAACAAGGCAATGCCGGCTTTAATGTAAGTTTTCAGAACTGCCTCTGGAGAGTGAAGAACGATCCGGCCAATATCACCCAATCCAATACCATTGCCAACCAGGACCCTCTCTTCGAAAGCATCGATACACAGAAACAACTATACAATTTCAGGCTGAAGAGCAATTCGCCGGCCATCAACAAAGGTATTGCCACCAGCTTCACCCTCGACCTGGATGGCAATCCCCGGAACAATGGGCTCCCGGACCTGGGCTGCTATGAGAAACAATAACAATCAGGTAAGTAATTTTTAAGGCATGGCAACCATTTTAGTATAATTTTTGTATTGTAATTCATCATTCATCTAAATAATTATTCTATGTTACGCCTGCTGCTTTTATCATTGATCTTTGCAGTCAATACATCCATCTACGATTTTAAAGTTCCTGCGCTCGACGGAAGCACGATCGATTTTTCGACCTATAAGGGTAAAAAATTATTGATCGTGAATACCGCTTCCAAATGCGGCTTTACCAAACAATATGCTGAACTGGAGCAATTGTATGAAGGCCATAAAGACAAACTGGTGATCGTTGGCTTCCCTGCCAATAATTTCGGTCAGCAGGAACCAGGCACCAATTCCGAGATCCAGGAGTTCTGCAAAAAGAACTATGGGGTTAGCTTCCCGATGGCAGAAAAAATTTCCGTAAAGGGAGATGATATCCACCCTGTTTACAAATACCTGCTCGAAGAAGCCAAGAAGATCGGCGTAGATGATCCGGTAAAATGGAACTTCACCAAATTCCTCATCAATGAGAATGGAAAACTCGTTGCTGTATTTCCCAGCAGGGTGAAGCCCACCGATCCTGAGATATTGAAATACCTGAATTGATCATACAACCATTGCCCACCGAAGCCAAACCCGGCTTCGGTGGGCATTTTTATTTGAACTATCTTCGCGCGCATGTCTTTCCAGCAAGTAATTGGACAAACCGATACCAAGCAACACCTGGCGGAGATGGTTTACCAAAACCGGCTAAGCCATGCTTTATTGTTTCTCGGCAAAGAAGGTTGCGGGGCATTACCCTTAGCTATTGCTTTTGCACAATACGTGGTTTGTGAAAAAGTGAATGGAAAGGCCGCTGCACCTCCCGGCCCATCCCTATTCGGAGATGCGCCCGACACCTCCACAGGCCCCTCCTTCATGCCTGATGCCTGCGGTCAATGCCCTTCCTGCCAGAAAGCACAACAACTGGTCCATCCCGATATACATTTCTCCTACCCTGTGATTCCCCGCAAGGCAGGTGATAAACCGGTGAGCACCGATTATATCCAGGAATGGAGAGAGTTTATCAGGCAGTATCCTTACGGTAATGTGTACGACTGGCTGCAAAGTATCGGAGCGGAGAATAAGCAGGGCAATATTACCGCCCAGGAATGCAATGAGATCATCCGCAAGCTCAGCCTCAAAAGTTTTGAAAGCGGTTTCAAGATCCTTATTCTCTGGATGCCCGAATACCTGGGCAATGAAGGCAACAAATTGCTGAAACTGATCGAAGAGCCCCCTGCCGATACCTTATTTATACTGGTGGCCGAAAATGAATCGCAGGTGCTGGCCACTATCCTTTCCAGGACCCAGTTGGTGAAGGTGCCGGCGCTCAGCGTTGCGGAAGTAGCCGGAGCATTGGAGGCAAGGGCTTCCCAAACGGCCGAACAGGCCAGGCAGATCGCCTCTATAGCAGAAGGGAATTACAGGGAAGCGTTGCAAGTCCTGGGCCATGCCGGGGAAGACTGGCTCGCCCTGGTAAGGGAGTGGCTGAATGCCATCATGAAGAGTGGCCCCGTTTCGCAGGTAAAATGGGTAGAAGAAGTGAGCAAACTGGGGCGGGAAAAACAGAAACAATTCCTCCGGTACTTCAATCACCTGCTCGAACAGGCCATCCGTATCCAGGCCATGGGCGCCGGATCTGTACATCTGCCTGATAATGAACGGGATTTTGCTCAGCGCCTCAATAAGATCGCAGGATATGCACAGCAGGAAGCCATTATCAGGGAGCTGGATGATGCCGCTTATTATATAGAAAGGAATGCCAATGCCAAGATGCTTTTCCACGCCCTCACCATTAAATTATACCATATAATGGCCGACCGCCAGCAGGTGCAGGTCTTATAAAGTCCCTTTTGCAGTTAAAAACCTATATTTGTACATCGGCCTGTGCAGTAAGTAATTGAGAGTGGGGCATTGTAGAGGGGGGGTTGTGAACAGGAACGCATTTACTGAGTCATCTTACTCTGCTATATTTCTTATAGTCATTCCGCTCCGGCGGAGGTATACCCGCGTATTCTATTTGACCCATTCTTGTTTCGTTACTTTTTGTCGGCTATCAACAATTTTTACTCATCGTCAATTTATTATAACGAATGGGATGTAGTTCATGTGGTACAGCTACCGGCAAAGTGGCGGGCTGTAAAAGTAACGGAGGATGCAGTTCCGGCGGTTGTAACCGGATGAATGTGTTCGATTGGCTGCTGAACCTGCCTGTCAATGATGAAGATGCTGCCTGCAAAGTAGTGGAAGTTAGCTTCAATAACGGTAGCCGTAAAGATTTTTTCAGGAACAGCACCGTTCACCATTTTGAAAAAGGCGATTTTGTTACGGTAGAAGGTATCAGCGGTTTTGATGTTGGCACAATAAGTTTGACCGGTGAGCTAACCAGGCTCCAGTTGAAAAAGAAAGGCATCAATGAGTTCGATCCTGAATTGAAAAAAGTTTTAAGACGTTCCTCCGATAAAGACCTCGAAGTATGGCAGCAGAATAAAGGCCGGGAAAAGGATGCCATTATCCAGTCGCGCGCCATTGCCCGCCAGCTTAACCTCGAAATGAAGATCAGTGAAGTGGAGATCCAGGCCGATGGCCGGAAAGCCACATTCTTCTACATAGCCGATGACCGGGTGGATTTCCGGGAACTTATCAAGGTGTATGCCAGGGAATTCAAAGTGAAGGTAGAGATGCGCCAGATCGGCGCCCGGCAGGAAGCCGCCAAAGTGGGTGGCATCGGAAGTTGCGGACGCGAGTTGTGCTGTAGCACCTGGCTCACCGATTTCAAATCGGTCAATACAACTGCTGCACGCTACCAGAACCTCTCCATCAACCAGAGTAAGCTAAGCGGTCAGTGCGGACGTTTGAAATGCTGCCTGAACTACGAGCTGGATACCTACCTCGATGCCTTGCAACATTTTCCTGAAAATGCAGAAACCTTACAGGTAGCAAAAGGTACGGCCACCCTGATCAAGAAAGATATTTTCAAAGACCTGATGTGGTATATCCTGCCTGACAGCAACAAGCAATACCCGCTTACCATCGAACGTGTTCGTAAGATCAAACAACTGAATGCGCAGGGAAATGTGCCATCCGAACTGGAAGCTGTTGAAGTGACCAGTCAGAAAGTGAAGGAAGTGGAACCTGAATTCGTGGATGTGGTAGGCCAGATCAGTTTGCGCAGCCTCGACAAAGCTGAAAAGAAAAAGCGTCATCATCATTCGCACAAAGAACAGCCCAGGCAACAGCAGCAACAGAAATCGCAACCACAAAATCAGCAGAGATCCCAACAGCAACAGAGGCCGCAACAACAACAGCAACAACAGCGCAGGGACGACCGCCAGCAACAAAATCAGAAAAAGGACGACAGGCGCAAACCGCCTCCCAAGAAATAGGAATATCGATAAAGAAAAGTCCGCCGATGATACGGCGGACTTTTTTTAATTGTAAAATTCTTTCCAGGAAAATTATTTCCATCCATCGCCGTCGAGCATATTGCCCAGCCCGCCGAGAATACTTCCTTCTTCCTTGCGGCTATACGTTCCATACGCCAGGATACGGCCAGCCAGCCTGCTGATGGGCAGGGTCTGGATCCATACCTTACCGGGACCTCTCAGTGTAGCAAAGAACAATCCTTCTCCACCGAAGAGCGTATTCTTGATACCTCCCACGAACTGGATATCGTAGTCGATGGTTTGTGTATAAGCCACTAAACAACCGGTATCGATCTTTATGAATTCTCCTGCCTGCAATTCTTTTTCAAACACATGGCCGCCTGCATGTACAAAAGCCATCCCATCCCCTTCCAGCTTTTGCATGATGAAACCCTCACCACCGAAAAGACCTGTACCGAGCCGACGCTGGAATTCGATTCCAACACTCACTCCTTTGGCAGCGCAAAGGAATGCATCTTTCTGGGCCACGATCTTACCACCCAGCAATTGCAGATCGAGCGGAATGATCTTACCGGGATAAGGTGAAGCGAAACTCACTCTTTTCTTTCCCTGGCCTGCATTGGTGAATGCGGTCATGAACAGACCTTCACCGGTGAGCACTCTCTTACCGGCAGACATCAGTTTGCCGAGGAATCCTTTTTGTGCCTTCGATCCATCGCCGAAAATGGTTTCCATCTGGATGCCATCATCCATCATCATAAAGGCGCCGGTTTCCGCAACAGCAGTTTCACCGGGGTCGAGCTCGACCTCCACATATTGCATTTCTTCACCCACTATCCGGTAATCTATTTCATGATTTGTTCTCATATCCTTTTTCAGTTTTTTATTGCTCAAATTACTGTAACCATTTTACTCTTCGCCAGCCAAGTTTGATCTCCACCTCTTTTTCTCCATCCCGGAAAATGGTCAGTTTGACCGGGTTCCTGTTGTTGTCGTATTCCGTTACCAGGTCTACCACCTTATCGATCCTCTCCACCGGGTTTCCATTGGCATCTGTTCCTTTCAGGTAGTACACCACTTTTTTTGCCAGGTTATTCTCATATTCAAAGAATTCACTGTTATAGTCAAGAGTGGGCAGGAACTCGATGCCGCTGGTATTGGTGAACCAGGCAATCCCATTTCCCATCAATTTATAAAACTGGCTGATCCTTGGCGGATAAAGTGTTTCACGCATATACAATACCGAATCGCGCAGTTGGTACCCGCCGCTTTTTTTGACAGACAGTTTTCGTACCGATACATTCTGGCCGGCATCCCTCACCAGTTCGGTGAGTTGATCTCCATACAATGGATCACCTGAAACAGCGGTCCAGTTGACCAGTTGCTGCCGGCCATTCAATTCAAAACTACGATTGCCCTGCGAATAGATGCCGCCCTGCATGTTGGGGTCGAGAAAACTGGCCGTCATTCCACCGCCTTTCTGTGCCCAACTAAAAACGCCGGTGTGCGTGAACACCATGATGGTGGTCTCTTTGTAATCGATCCTGTCTGGCAGGCCGGTGGAATTATATGTCAATGATCTTTCAGTCTTCACCACATACTTCCCTTCGATACTGCTATTGATCAACTTTCCTTCATCGTTGTACCGGAAAATATAATATTCATCCGACTGGTTATCGACATTGGTATCTTTCACGATGATCAACCTGCTTGTCCAGTCATAAATGAAAGATGCCATATTATGATAGTCCGGGTGCCCGGCACTGGTAGCAAATCCCTGGACCTCCCTTGTCTTCAATACCCATACGCCGGTGGTGTCTTCTGCAAGTTCGGGATCTGCGCCTTTCAGTTCCTTCTGGCAGGCAGGCAGGAATGCCAATAGGGTAAAACCAATAATAATGGTGGATATGACCGGTCTGGAAAAGAGCCAATTTTCCCTGGGGTGCATTAACATAATGAACGGTTTTCGGAATAGGATGGGTTAAGGACCGAAATCACATTAACGCCCGGGAGATCGTAATATTATCACCAGTAAGCTGGTAATTATGTATTAGTAGCGCTATTGCTGGAAATATTACGGGTCCTGACCGGAATGAAGTACCGGCAGGACCCGTGCTACTATCGGAGACGATCTTTATATCCAGCTCCCGATAAACGCCTCATTCACTCTTTTTCCGGCCAATCTTCTTCTGCGGCGCCTCTTCCGGATAGATTGCCTGATCATTGTTCCGAATATGAGAAGTAATAATATGATCGTAAACGGTGGTATTCCCAGGAAAGAGATCCATTTACCGCCATACATGTTCCGCATGGGCCTTCTCAATCGCTCGGCGATCAGGTACATGCTCGGTACGATCACCAATGTCATGAAGAAAGCAAAGGCCAGACCGAAAATGATGGTCCATGAAAGCGGTTTCCAGAACACGGCATTATCACCTCCGAAGAAGATATGCGGGTTCAGGTCGGCGAACATCGTTATGAAATTAATGTTGAAGCCAATGGCCAGTGGTATCAGGCCCAGGATCGCGGCCACGGCCGTGAGCAGTACCGGGATGATACGTGTTTTACCGGCCTGTACCACTGCTTCACGGGTCTTCATTCCTCTCGAACGAAGCTCATCGGCAAATTCTATTACGAGGATACCGTTCTTCACTACGATACCTGCCAGTCCCACGATACCGATACCGGTCATCACCACCGACACTTCCATGCGCGTAATGCCAAAGCCCAATAGTACCCCGATCACACTGAAGATGATCTCCGTGAGAATGATCACCGATTTACTGATCGAGTTGAACTGGACCACGAGGATCAACAGGATGAACAATAATGCGATCACCAATGCTTTGGCCAGGAAGGCGCCTGTTTCGGCCTGTTGTTCTCCTTCACCGGTTTGCCTGATGGTAACCCCGTCGGGCTTTTTCTTGAAGTTGGAAATATATTTGGCGATATCCTCATTCACGGCGGTCGGGGTAAAGCCCTGCGAGAGCAATACATTCGAAGTGAGTGTGATCACGCGTTTCTGGTTCTTACGCTTCACGCTGCCCAGGGTGCTGGTGTAATCGATCTTCACCAGTGAGCTGATCGGGATATTCTTCATTCTTCCGCTGGATTGGTCCATGAAGCTCACGTTCATGTTAAGCAGGGCCGTGAGGTTCTTACGCTGCAGCTCGAGATTACGCAATTGGATCTTATATTCATCTTCACCGTCCTTGATCTTTGAAACCTCTCTGCCGAACAGCGCAGTACGGATCGTTTGCCCGATCTGTGCAGAAGAAACCCCTTCCATGGTGGCCCGCTCACGGTCTACCTTAAGCGTAATTTCAGGATTGGAAAGATCGATGTCCATCTTCAGTTCTTCCACACCGGGCACCTGGATGGAATCGAGATAATTTTTCAGCGCCACGGCTGTTTTGGTGAGGTTATCGAAATCCTCACTGGCTATTTCGATATTGATGGGAGGTTCTGTGGGAGGCCCGCCCTGTTCCTGGTTCACTGAAAGCTCTGCGCCGGGTATGCCTTTTACTACTGCGCGGATACTATCGAGATAAGGTTTGGATGATTTGCCATGACGTTTCTCGAATTCCACGAAGGAGACCTGTATCCTGCCCAGTTCGGGCCTGGTACTCCTGTCGCCGCTCATGGGATCACTGGCGCCTACGGCGATATTGGTGATCACACTCTCCACGATAGGGTTCTCTTTCCCATTCTCCATGTTCAGCACTTTATATACCCTGTTTTCCAGTACCCTGGTGACAGAATCGGTATAATCGACGGAAGTACCAACAGGCAATTTAAGATATACGTAGATCTGGTTGGGGTCGCCGGTAGGAAAGAACACCACTGGCACCTGGCGAAGAACGAAGAAAAAGCCCGAGAAGAGCAGCAAGCCGAAAGTGGCGATCAGTAACCATACCGGTCTCCAGCCTTTCAATGCCCAACGCAACAGGGTTTCGTAATGACCCATGATCCAGGGCAGGGCCCTGTTCTGGAACCCGCGGATAATGCCTTCGAGCACAAACCTGTTGAAGACCACCATCAGCAGGATAAAGATCACCAGGTTACCCAGGAACCTGGTGCCGAGCAGGTCGAGGATGATACCGCCTGCCAGTGCGATCCAGAATGCTGGCTTCCTGAACATGGCCGCTTTGGATGTTTTTCCTTCATGTTCCGGATGGTTCATGAAGTCCACGGCAAAAACAGGGTTCATGATAAACGCCACGATCAATGATGCGGTCAGTGTGAAGATCAGCATCGCAGGCAGATAGATCATGAATTTTCCGATGATGCCTGGCCAGAACAATAATGGGAAGAAAGGGGCCAGTGTGGTCAACGTACCTGCCAGTACCGGGATGAACACTTCACCTGCGGCCATCATGGCCGATCTTTGTGGTGAGATCTGTCCTTTCGCCTGTACAAAGATCCGGTGCGTGTTCTCGATCACCACGATGGCATCGTCCACGATAATACCCAGTCCGAACAGCAACGCGAACAAAACGATGAAGTTGAGGGTAACGTGTGAACCGATAATAAGATCGGCGGCCGGGAGGAACATGAATGCCACGAACATACTCAGCGGAACGGAGAGGGCCACGAAGAATGCGTTGGTGACGCCCATGAAGAACATGAGGATGATCAACACCAGCAGGAACCCGATCACGATGGTATTCACCAGGTCATTGAAAGATGTGCGGGTGGATTTGCTCTGATCGCCGGTCACCACCACGTTCAGATCGCGGGGGAACTGGTCTTTTTTCATTTCATCCACCACTTTCTTCACATCATCGGACGTTTCGATCAGGTTCTCACCAGCACGCTTGATGATATTCAGGGTGATCACATTCTTGCCATTGAGGCGTGCGTAGCTTTCCTTTTCCTTGATGGTATCCTTGATCTCGGCAATATCTTTCAGGTAGATGGGCGCTCCTTTGGAGTTGCGGACGATCACTTTCTCGATATCGAAAGTGGTCTTGAACTGCCCTTTCAATTGGAGGTTGCGTTTTGTGTTGCCTACGTCGAAAAGGCCACCGGAAATATCCATGTTCTCGCGCGACACTGCATTGGCGATATCATCGAAGGTTACACCGGCGCTTTGCATCCGGTAGTTATTGACATTGATCTGGAATTCCCTTTCCGGTGCGCCCACGAGGTCGACCCGGTTGATCTGGGATAATTCTTCGAGCTTGTCTTTCAGGTCATCGGCATATTTCTTTAACCGCACCACATCATAATTGCCGCTCACATTCACGTACATGATGGGCTGGTCCGAAAAGCTTACTTCCATCGTATTGGGCTCTTCCGTAAGATCGGTAGGCAGATCGGGCTTGGCCTTGTCCACGGCATCTTTCACCTTCTGGAGCGCCACATCCGTTTTCACGTCCGTGTCGAATTCTACGGTGATCGCCGAGTAATCCTGAACGGAAGTACTGGTCACTTTTTTGATCTTGGCGCCGGTGATGCCTTTGATCTTCTTTTCGATAGGTTGGGTTACCAGGTTTTCGATATCCTTAGGCGAGTTACCTACATAGATCGTTTGCACATAGATGGTAGGTATTACGATGTCGGGAAATTGCTCCTTGGGCAATGTCACGAACTGGAATACCCCGATAAGGCTCACCACCAGCATCATGAGGTAGATAGAGGTCTTATTCTTTATACTCCAGGTAGTAGGTCCGAACTGTTTGAACTTCCCCGTTATATTTTCTAGAACGCTCATAGTGTTGATTTAAGATTCAGTTTGCAGTGTGCAGTTGGCAGTGTGCAAGTAGGACAACTGTGAATTGCCAACTGCCAATTGCTAACTATTTTATTTCCGTTGTTATCAACTGCCCGTCGTACAATCCCTGGAATCCTTCTGCGATCAATACATCGCCGGCCTGCAGCCCGCTCTTCACTTCCAGTTTATCGCCATACAGCTCACCAACTGTTACCGTACGTTTTTTGGCGATCAGCTTATTGTTCTCTTTCACAGCCACGAGCACGAATTTTCCGTTCTCATCGCTTTGCAAAGTGCTCACGGGAATGGTAATGGCGTTGTTGGTGGTATAGTCCTGGATACGTACGATCGCCAATTGATTGGGACGAAGGTTCCTGCCGGCAGGGATCTTGGCTTCGATGTAGAACGTGCGGCTGTTCACGTCGATCAGTTTACCGGACACATTGACTTTCGTGCGGATGGTATCATTGCCCAGTTCAGGGAGGGTGATCACCACATTGCTACCCACTCCTACTTTGCCGAGATAATTTTCAGGAACATCGGCCACTGCTTTCAGATCGGCGGTATTCACGATGCGGATGCCCAACTGGCTGGCCGATGCCGGTGTAAAAGTTTCACCTACGCGAATGTTCACCTGGTCGGCCACACCGCTCATCTCCGCGTATACGTTCGCCATATCCAACTGGTCTTTCAGGAGATCGATCTGTTTCTGAAGGTTGTCTACATTGTTTTTGGCCTGCAATAATTCCACTTCAGTGCCGATATTCTGCGACCACAGGTTCTTCCGTCGTTCGTAGATTGTTTGGGCAAGGCTTTGCTGCACTTTCACCTGTTCTATCTGCTGGCGAACGGTTACGTCGTCCAGTTTAAGGAGCAGTTGCCCTTTTTTCACATTATCGCCCTGCTTCACAAAAATAGCTTTCACCTGGCCGCCCATGCCGCGGGGTGTGACCATAGCAATATTGACGGCATCGATCTTACCTTTCAGGTCGATATAGTGGGTGAAGCTGCCGGCCGTGAGCGTGCTGACCGCCACCAGCTTGGTTTTCTCCGCTTTGGCTGCCGTGGTGTCGAGCCTGGCGATCTGCGCTTCCAGGCTATCTATTTTGGAAGCGATAGCCGCTTGTTCTTTCTTCAGTTTTTCCAGGGCGTCTTTTTTCTGTGTGAGCCCTTCCTTTTCATTCACTGCTGCGCCGCAGGCTGCCAGGGTGAGGATCAGCACAACTGCGCTTAGTCTGTACATCGTTTGCATGATTAATTATTTAATGCTAATTGTAATAGGTTAAATGTCGTTTATAGTTTACCGATAGCTTTCTGATAATCTACTTTAGCGATGATGGCATCATAGAGTGCCGAAAAATAGTTATTCTGTGCCGTTTTCAGTTCTGCTTCTGCATTGGTGATCTCCAGGTTCGATCCCAGGCCCTGTTCATATTTCAGCTTGGTCTGGTTATAGACCTGTTCTGCGAGGGTCATGTTCTTGCTTTGTTCGGTCATGGTGAGCACTGCGCTGCGCAGGTTGATCTGGGCGGTCTGGATCTCGTTGTCGATACTGTTCCTCAGGTCTTTCATATTATCCTGCACCTTTTCCAGTTGCAACCTGGCTTTCTTGATCTTGGAATCTTTGGAAAAGCCATCGAAGATGGGCACTTCGATGCGGAGACCGACGGAAGTAGTGGTGAACCAGTCCTCATGCTTCTTGAAAAAATTGAATTCATTCCGCATGGCGTTACGGCTGTAGGAACCGGTAAGGGAAACAGTGGGGACGTAGGCCATCTTGTAACGTTTGATATTGTAGTTATTCAGCTTCTCGGTGGCCATCAGGAGCTGGAACTCTTTCCTGTCTTCATAATTGAAGCCTCCTTCGTTCAGCAGGTTCTCTTTCAGGATCTCTTCATTGAGGGTATCGGTGAGCGCCAGCTCATCTTTCACAGGCATTCCCATGAGATATTTGAGGCCGATATAGCCGGTCTTCAATGTATTTTCCAGCTTCACTTTATCTGTCCGTAGATTGGAGAGGTTCACGGTCACTTTATCGACATCCAGTTTTTCCTGGAAGCCGTTCTTATACATTTCCTTCGTATCGTGCAATAACTTTTCGAGCCTGGCGATATTCACGTCGGTCAGCTCCAGTTGTTTTTTCCCGATCACCAACTGGTAATAGATCTTGTACACATTGGCCTTGATCTGTTCTTCGGTAACGGCCACGTTGAGGTTCGCGTAGTCGATGGAGGTAGTACGTGCCTGGAGGCCAACGAAAACCTGGCCATCGAACAGGATCTGCCTGACATCCACACCATAGCTGCCCTGGTACTTGGTACCGAACTTGACGGGTATGAAAGTACCGGCCGGTTGTCCTATCACCTCACCCGGCAGGAGGGTGGTGGGAATATCGATGAACCTGGTGCCGGACACGGAACCGGTTATCTGCGGATAGGCCGCAGAGGTGATGTCGCGGTTGTCCTGCATCTGGATCTTCACATCTGTCAGTGCGTTCTTGACCTTTGCACTGTTCTTGAGTGCATAATCGATGCTTTGTTTGGCTGAAAATTCATGTTTCTCCTGTGCCATCAGGGATGGCATAGCAATGATGGTTGCCAGGGTCATGGCCAGCGCTGTTTTACTTCGCCTTGCTACCTGATAAGGAATCATAATGTTTCGCTTTAATTCTTTCTTCTTTATATTTTAAAATCAGTTTATGTCCTTTGGCGGAGGCCAGTCCGAACACATAATGTTCGATGATCTCCTGTGATACGTCTCCCGGGCTGAATTTGGAAGGGGGGAACAGGTCCATATTGAAAGGCATCATGATCGACTCGAGCCTGAACCTGGAGATCACTTCCAGGCTGATCTCTTTCCTGTACAATTCTTCCCTGATACCGCGTTCGATATTCTGCTGGATAACCTGCAGCAGGTATTTGGTCTTGTGCGCAACGAACTTCTGGAAAGAAGCATTATGGAATTTTTCCAGGTCGTTCAATACTACCACGTTCATATTCCGGAACTGGTCCAGGATCAGGTCCATCGTGAGAAATATCTCGTGAATAGCATCGCGTGCATGGCCGGCACACTGGCTGCAGTCGCGCTGCATATCATTCAGGGCAGTGTCCACCACCGCATCCACCAGTTCATTCTTATCGGAGAAATATTGGTAGATGGTCTTTTTGCTCATGCCGAGTGCGTTGGCGATGTCATCCATACTCACACCACGGATACCGTATTTCATGAAAAGATCGTCTGCTTTTTGCCGTATCCGCTCCCTGGTATTTGTGTCTGTAGTAGTCATAATCGGGGGCAAAACTATGGAAACTTTTGTCGTTGCCAAAGTTTCCATCATTATTTTTACAACTGATTTGTTAAAAAAGCAGGGCAACAGTTGTTAGTTTTTCACTAAGGCGCGGAGACACAAAGAATTGGGAAAAATACCTGTCATCATGCTAATTTTGGGCCAAATCACCGTTGTAATATGAAGACCAAACTGTTGCTGAAAAAAATTTTTCAATACTTTTTGCAGGGACTGATCATCCTGGCGCCCATTGCCATTACGGTCTATGCAGTAACGGCGCTTTTCAATTTTATCGATGGTATTCTGCCCCCGCTGGTAGAGCGTATCTTTCCGCACCTGATGGGAACGGATGCTGAGGGGCGATCGATCAAGATACCCGGACTGGGATTCATCGTGGTGATCCTCGTGGTCATTTTCGTGGGCTATATCTCTTCCTCTTTCATAGTCGGCAAGCTGGTGGAATTATTCGACAAGATCCTGGAGCGAACCCCCGGCATCAAACTGATCTATACTACCATCAAGGATTTTTTTGAAGCTTTTGCCGGCGATAAGCGAAAATTCGATAAGGCGGTGATGGTCAGCATCGAATCGCCGGATGTGTGGCAGATCGGTTTCATTACCCGTGAAGAGCTGCATGAGTTCGGCCTGCAGGAGTTCGTGGCGGTCTATATTCCCCAGTCGTACGCCCTCACCGGCCGCCTGTATTTTGTAAAAAGGGACAGGGTGCGGCTGCTTACCGATATCAGCTCCACCGACGCCATGAAGTTCGCCATTTCCGGAGGCGTTACCGAGATCGATGAAGAGCATGAAATAAAAAAATAAAACCATTTCCCGTCTTTATTCGTATATGATCGGTTGTATATCATAGTTAGTATTTCAATAACCGGTCAACCAATGAGATCATTTTTATTGTCAGCCCTGCTTTTATCGATCAGCCAGCCGTTGTTTTCCTGGGGATTCCATGCGCACCGGCTTATCAATTATTATGCTGTCTTCCTGTTACCGCCTGAAATGCTGGTATTATATAAGCCACATCAGGACTTTCTCAGCATCCATGCCGTGGACCCCGACAAGCGGCGTTATGTACTTCCGGCTGAACAGGCGCGGCATTTTATCGACCTCGATCACTATGGCCGGTACCCTTACCGGGAACTGCCCCGGTCGTGGAAGGAGGCCGAACTGAAATACGGGGCCGATACGCTGCGGGCCCATGGCATTGTCCCCTGGTGGATACAGACCATGCTTCACAGGCTCACCGCCGCCTTCCGGGAGAGAGACCAGTTCAGGATACTGAAACTTTCAGCAGAGATCGGGCATTATATCGGTGATGCACATGTGCCGTTGCATGCCTGTAGTAATTATAATGGTCAAATGACCGGGCAGCAGGGCATTCATGGATTCTGGGAATCGAGGGTCCCCGAACTGCTGGCGGAAAAGGAGTGGGATTTCCTGATCGGGCGGGCAGCCTATTTGCGCGATCCGCTTGCTTTTACCTGGGAGCGGGTGCTGGAAAGCGGCGCCGCTGCCGATACGGTATTATTGTATGAACGCCGGCTCAGGAAGGAATTCCCGGCCGACCAGCTATTCGCTTTCGATCTCCGCAACAGTGTCACGGTCCGTCAGTATTCAGAAGCCTATACGCTGGCATACAATAAGAAACTCGATAATATGATCGAACGGAGAATGCGGCAGTCCATTTATGCAGTGGCGTCTTTCTGGTATACCGCCTGGGTGAATGCCGGGCAGCCCAACCTGCAGGAATGTGCCCGCCGGGCTTTCACCGCGGAGGAACTGAAGGAATTGCAGGAACTGGAAAAGCAATGGAAATCAGCATGCACCGAAATTAATACTCTACCAGATAGCTCATGTATTGTAAAATGAATACTTTTGCATTCTTTTTAATCAGCGAAATCTTTAGCAGTGAAGACGATCTACAATTTCAATGCAGGCCCCAGCATCTTACCCAAAGAAGTTTTTGAAGAAGCCAGCCAGGCAATCCTCAATTTCAATAACACCGGTTTATCCATCCTGGAATTAGGCCACCGTACCGATACTTTCCAGGCCGTGGTAGATGAGGCAGTAGCCCTTGTGAAAGAACTGATGAAGCTGGACGACCGGCATGAAGTATTATTCCTTCATGGCGGGGCTTCCACCCAGTTTTTCCAGGTTCCCATGAATCTCCTCAATGATAATGAAGTGGCCGCTTATACGGACACGGGCGTATGGTCTTCGAAAGCCATCAAGGAAGGCCGGCTCTATGGTCATGTGGAAGTGGTATGCAGTGGGAAGGAAAGCGGTTATCACGCATTGCCGAAACAGTTCAATGTTCCCAAAACAGCGAAATATCTCCACCTCACTACCAACAATACCATCCATGGCACTCAATGGCAGGACCTCCAGCTATTCTATGATGCCGGTGTGCCGCTGGTGGCCGATATGAGCAGTGATATCCTTAGTCGCGTGGTCGATTTCAATCAATTCGACCTGATCTATGCCGGTGCTCAGAAAAATGTAGGGGCGGCAGGTGTGAACATGGTAGTAGTGAACCCGGAGATCCTGGGCAAGGTAGACCGCAAGTTGCCGACCATGATGGATTACCGCAATCATATCGAGAACGGTTCCCTGTTGAACACACCGCCTGTATTTGCTTTTTATATCTGTATGCTTACCCTACGCTGGCTCAAACGCCAGGGAGGAGTAGCTGCCATCGAGAAGATCAACAATGAAAAAGCAGCCCTGCTGTACGATACCATCGATTCATTGCCTGCATTCAAAGGGACTGCGGCCAGGGAAGACAGGAGCAAGATGAATGTGAGCTTTGTGATCGAAGACCCTGCATTGGAAAAGGAATTCCTCACCCTCTGCAAGGAGAATGGCATGGTAGGTGTGAAAGGGCATCGCAGTGTAGGTGGTTTCCGCGTGTCTTTGTACAATGCAATGTCCTTACAGGGTGTACAGGCACTTACCAGCCTGATGACCGATTTCGCGAAAAAGAAAGGATAAAAAGGTCCTTACATAAAATATCTGCCCGGGAAGCCAGTTTGGCTTCCCGTTTTTATTATATGACCGGCCATTCCCCTCACTCCTTCTTTGGCCGCTTTACAATCAGTACGCCTGCCGGCCGCTTTTCAGTTTAGTAACTATTATATATATGCGAATATAGAATATTTTTTCAAATTTCAAATCTATGGCTGGAATAATTAACGTAAATGTATATACGTAATTGTATTCCTCACCATTAAAACTATTTGCTATGAAAAAATGTATGCTCCTTTTTTTCGCTGCCAGTGTAACCTGTGTCGCCTGCCGGAAGAATGCGGCCCCGGCCGTTGCCGTCAATACTCCCCGTTTCCCCGTCACCGAACAGGAAAAAGAGCAGGTTGCACTGATCAGGGAGGTGGCCACTATTTTGCAGGAAGTGTACAGGGACCCGGATGCATTGCGGGAGGTGAACGCCACTATCTATTCCGGCTTCTATGACGATGAACGGGTATTGCTGCGCGATCTGCTGCTGCCCGAATCCAGCTCCCTGTACCAGCAGGAAAAATTCAAAGAGACGAAGGTAAAGCCCGGTATATTCAAAATGGCTTTTTATCAGGCATGGCTAAAAGGTCATTACCCGGGGTTGGACAGGCAATTGTCTCTTCCCCATAACCTGGCCACTGACGGGACCAATAGCTGGTGGCAGCTACCCTTGTTCAACGGTTCCGCAAAAGTGCTATCACCCAAAGATGGCCTCAGCATTTATTTTCCCTATTCCGGGCATTTCAATGGAACGACGGGAGACGCCTTCATCTCATCAACTATTCCCACCATCGTTGCGGCCGACCGCGATGCCGACGTGGGGGCCGGCCAACAGGCTTACCGTTGCGGCTTCTCTCTCTGCTACAAGACCGTTACCGTCAATGATGACTATTGTGAATCCAATCCCACCCATATAGTTGGAGCCGGGGCAGAACAGGCGCCGCCAAAGCTCTCCAGTGTGTCCGATACCAGCAGCGCTGTAAAAATGGTAATGCTGGGCATGGTAAGATGCACCCATCAATACGACAGGCTGATCAGCTTCACCGGTAATGGTGGAGGCTCCGAACTTCGCTTCATCCGGGCAGACGGCTTTCTGCAACAGAATGCCAATGGGCAGATCACCAGTCCGCAAAACACCATTGCCGTCAATTGCAGCCGGGAAGAGATCAGGAAGAAAAGATGGAAAACGATCAACAGCATCTGGGATTCGAACTGGGAACCGGATAATAAGGAACAGGTCTTCGGCATTTATGAAGAGGATAATGAAGGGTCCCAGACCTTCTCCGGTTCCATTCAAACGAAACTCAAAAGCTTTACCATCGAACCGATCGGTTATTCCATCACCGTAAAAACAAAAGATGATATCATCCGTCAGCTCAACTGGAACCGGCAAAGTTTTTTTGCCTACAACAATGGTCAGTTGAAAAATGGCTGTGGCGCCAATCTCGGCTGGACGATCTACGATTGTAATACGCCGGTGGGGTATACGTTGCCGTTACCTATGTCTGAACCATGATTTGTTGGATTTTATGGATTGGGAGGAAAGGTCGTTGCAGATTTGAAGAACAATACTCAAAAAAGAAATTGTTTAATCAGGGATCATATTCAATCGGCGAATTCTCCTCCCAATCCATAAAATCCAACAAATCATGGTTCAGACAATTTGGTAAATCCTCCCAAAGACTTTTTCTTTGCCCTAGAATTCATCAATATGGTAACTATTTCGCCTTTCAGAGCGCTTCGCCCGCAACCAGCCAATGCACAACAGGTAGCATCACGTCCTTATGATGTTTTGAATAGCAAAGAGGCCAGGGAAGAAGCCGCAGGTAATCCGGGCTCTTTCCTGCATATCACCAAATCCGAGATCGATCTGCCGGATAATATCGATATCCACTCGCAACAAGTATATGATAAGGCCAAAGAAAATCTGAACGCATTCATTCAGAAAGGTATCCTGTTCCGCGAAGAAAAACCCTGCTATTATATTTACCAGCTCGTGATGAACGGACGAAGCCAGACGGGCCTCGTGTGCGGCAGTTCGGTAGACGATTACGAAAAAGACCTGATCAAAAAACATGAATTCACCAGGCCGGAAAAAGAACAGGACCGCATCAATCATATCAAAACAACAGGCGCTCAAACCGGCAATGTTTTCCTCGCCTACAGGAATGTGACGGAGCTCGATAAACTGATCGAAGAATGGCAGGCCACTCATCACCCGGAATACCTGTTCACTGCGGATGATGGCATCAGTCATACCATCTGGGTCATCAACGACGATCATACCATCCTTACCATCACTGACCTTTTCGCGAAATTGGTGCCTGCCACCTATATTGCAGACGGCCATCATCGCGCGGCCTCTGCCGCCAAAGTGCGCAAAGCCCTGGGAGCAAAAGCCACGGAAGACGCCAATTATTTTCTCACCACCCTCTTTCCTTCCAACCAGCTTTATATCATGGACTATAACCGGTTGGTAAAAGATCTGAATGGCCTCAGTGAAGCCGGGTTCCTGCAAAAACTGGAGCAGGATTTTAAGATCGAAAAGATCGATGGGGCTTTGTCGCCCAAAAATCTGCACGAATTTGGCATGTACCTGGATGGAAGCTGGTATAAGCTCACGTCCAAAGAAGGCGCCTATACCGAAGATCCCATTGGTGTGCTCGACGTGACCATCCTTTCCAATAATGTGCTCGACAAACATTTAGGCATCCACGATCAGCGAACCGACAAGCGCATAGATTTTGTGGGAGGTATCCGCGGACTTGCCGAACTGGAAAAAAGAGTGAACAGCGGTGAAATGAAACTGGCTTTCAGCCTGCATCCTGTTACCATTCAGCAATTGTTCGATATCGCCGACAGCGGCAATGTAATGCCCCCCAAGAGCACCTGGTTCGAACCTAAACTGAGAGATGGCCTCCTTACACACCTTATTTATTGAACCGGAACAGCTATAACTCATTAAACGGTTGTTAATCAATTCCTATTATTCCGCAGCCGGAATTGCGGCATGGCCATTGTAACAGCCAAACACTTATCTTTGACAGATATGAAAAAGTTATTATTTGCAGTTAGCATTTTGTTATCAGCAGGTATAGCTGATGCCCAGGAACAGGATTCCAAAGCATTACAGGAAACCGCCAAGAATTTTATGAAGCAGGGCGATATGTCCAATGCCATCCTGGTATTGAACAGGGCCCTGCAGAAAGATGCCGATAACCTGGAACTGAAGAAAGACCTTGCCTTTGCCTACTACCTGCACCACGATTATGCGCATGCGATCGAAGTGGCCAAACCGTTGACTGATCGTAGTGATGTGGACGTGCAGTGCTACCAGATCCTGGGAATGGTGTACAAAGCGATCGAAGAAAGAAAGGACTGCGAGAAAATGTACCGCGCCGCCCTGAAAAAATTCCCCAGCAGCGGAGTATTGTTTAGTGAATATGGTGAGATGCTGTGGGCCAAGAATGAATACAAAGACGCCATCAAGACCTGGGAAAAAGGCATCGAAGCAGATCCCAACCACTCCGGCAATTATTATAACGCTGCCAAATACTATTATTTCACTACCGATAAAGTATGGGCCCTGGTCTATGGTGAGATCTTCCTCAACCTCGAAAGCTATTCCAAACGCACACCGGAGATCAAGACTGTTCTGCTCGACGCCTACAAGAAACTTTTTACCGATGCAGATATGTCCAAAGGCCAGGATACCAAAAATGAATTCGTGCGCCTCTTCCTGGATGGCATGAAAACACAATCCGGCTTCATCGCCACCAATGGGATCACGCCTGAAACGTTGTCGGCTATCCGTACCAAATTCATCGTAGACTGGTTTGCAAAAAATGCCAGCCGTCATCCTTTCCGCCTGTTCGATTACCAGCAGCAACTCCTGAAAGGAGGTATGTTTGAAGCCTACAACCAATGGCTGTTCGGTACAGCCACCAATTTGCCGGCTTATGAACAGTGGACAAAGACCCACCAGGAAGAATATAACCAGTTCAACAATTTTCAACGGAACAGGATCTTCAAACTTCCTGTATCTGGCCAATATTACCAGACCGCTCAGAAATAACAGATTGATATTATCAGGGCCATCCCCGCTGCCATCAAGCCGGAGGATGGCTTTTTTTATTAGCACATATTTGTTAATTTGAATAGGATTTGTGCATCTGTGCTTCCCGTTTTAAACACTAACAACGATTGTATGACCGAGCTCAGACGATTATTTGATTGTATCGACTATCAACTCCAGCAGAACTCTTTACCTGATATGCTGACCGCCAAAGAAAACGGTCAGTGGAAGTCCTATAGTACACGTGAAGTGAGAACGCTGGTAGACCAATTGAGTGCCGGCTTGCTGGCACAGGGAATGGGCATGGGCGACGGTTCCATCGAAGGGCGTGATAAGATTGCGCTGATCTCCAAAAACCGGCCAGAGTGGATGATCCTCGACCTGGCCGTTCAACAGATCGGCGCCGTGCTCACGCCGGTATACCCTACCATCGGCGTCATAGACCTCGAATTCATCCTCAACGATGCCAAAGTGAAGACCATCTTCGTGAACGATGAAGATCTTTTTCATAAAGTAATGAGTGTTAAAGACCGCGTTCCCACACTCGTCAATATTTTCACTTTTGAACATGTGACCAATGCCCGGCATTGGCGCGAATTGCTGAACCCTGCCGATGAATCAGGCATTGCCAAAGTACATTCCATCGCAGCCTCCATTCAGTATGAAGACCTCGCCACCATTATCTATACATCAGGCACTACCGGTACGCCCAAAGGCGCCATGCTATCGCACCGCAATATCCTCAGCAATGTGGTAGCCTGTATGCCTGTATTTCCGCCGGGCTCCAACCTGCGCGCACTGAGCTTCCTGCCGCTCAATCACGTGTTCGAAAGAATGGTGACTTATGTATACCTGTTCCGCAGTGTACCTGTTTATTATGCGGAGAGCCTGGATACGATCGGTGAAAATCTCAAGGAAGTAAGGCCCAATATGTTCACGACAGTGCCGCGCCTGCTCGAAAAAGTGTACGACAGGATCATGGCCAAAGGAGCAGAGCTCACAGGCATCAAAAGGAAATTATTTTTCTGGGCGCATGACCTCGCTACGAAATTCGAGATCAACAAACGCCAGGGGTTGCTCTACAGGATGCAACTCGCGATCGCCAATAAACTCGTCTTCAGCAAATGGAGGGAAGGGCTTGGCAATAATATCCTTTGCATCGTAACGGGCGGAGCTGCCGCACAGGTCAGATTGATCAGGATCTTCACGGCAGCCGGCATTCCTATCATGGAAGGCTATGGCCTCACGGAAACCTCTCCGGTGATCAGCGTGAACCGCTACCAGGTGGAAGGAAGAAAATTCGGCACCGTTGGGCCGCTTATCGATGGCGTGGAAGTGAAGATCGCCGAAGACGGCGAGATCCTTTGCAAAGGGCCCAATATCATGATCGGTTATTACAAACGCCCGGACCTTACGGCAGAATCCATCATCGATGGATGGTACCATACAGGCGATATCGGTATGATGGTCGATAACCGTTTCCTCAAGATCACCGACCGAAAGAAAGAATTGTTCAAAACAAGCGGTGGAAAATATGTAGCACCACTGCCGATCGAGAACAAGCTCAAGGAATCGATGTATGTGGAGCAGGTGATGGTGGTAGGCGCGGAGCATAAATTCGTGGGAGCCCTGATCGTGCCTGCTTTTCCGAACCTGAAAGACTGGGCACGCAAACAGGGCATCACTGATCTCTCGAATGAGGCCCTCATCCGCAATCCACGGGTAATGCAGTTATTCAAAGACCTCGTGGAAAACTTCAATAAGTACTTCAATCACGTTGAGCAGATCAAAAAATTCGAATTGCTACCCGCCGAATGGAGCATCGAAACAGGCGAGATGACCCCCAAGTTGAGCGTGAAAAGAAAAGTAGTGATGGAAAAATACAGGAATGCCATCGACAGGATCTACCAATAAAAGTTCCGTACTCCGTCTCAACAAATAGATCTCCCACAGAATAAAATTCGGTGACGCCGCGCATCAGGGCCATCAGTGGCTGAACATCATCTGGCAGAAGCCTCTATTGATGCGCATTCCCCACCTGCCGAATGGACTTCTGCCATTGCCTTCTTAACAAGATATTATTCTGATCCAGTCATTATTTCAAAAACTGAATCTGTTTTTTTTGAAAAAATTGGGTGAATTTTGTTAGCTGACAACTACGGACCGGCCAATTCCCGTATAGCAAGAAACAGGTTGTTTCCCGTACCCTGTTGTTGCATCTTCACTATTCATTTTCAAATCAGGCATTATGAACAAGGAAGCCATTATACTCGAAGAATCGACACTCGACCCTGGCAATTGGGAAGCGATGAAAGAACTGGGCCATCGCATGCTCGATGATATGTTCGCCTACCTGCAATCGGTGCGTGGGCGTCCGGCCTGGAAAAAACCATCGGCTTATGCCGTCAGCAGCCTGCAGGCGCCCCTCCCTCAATTACCGCAGGAGCCATCCGAAGTGTATGAGGATTTTTTCACACAGGTATTACCCTACAATACCAACAATATCCATCCCCGCTTCTGGGCCTGGGTACAGGGCGGCGGCACTCCATTCGGGATGCTGGCCGATATGCTGGCCTCAGGCATGAATGCCAATGTGAGCATCGGTGACCATATTCCCATGCAGGTAGAGAAGCAGGTGATCGAATGGTCGAAGGAAATGATGGGATTTCCATCCACTGCCGGCGGCCTGCTGGTAGGTGGTTGCTCACTTGCGAATATCACGGCGTTGATCGTGGCAAGGAATCATTTCCATCAGTCCGTCAGGCAAAAGGGATTGAGAGCAGTACCTGCACAGATGATCGTGTATGGTTCGGCTGAAACACATAACTGCGTGGTGAAAGGGGTGGAAGTGATCGGGCTTGGCAGTGAAAATTTCCGAAAAGTGCCTGTGAACGACGACTACCGTATCGATATAGACGAACTGCAACGTATGATCGACGAAGACAGGGCCGCAGGCCATCTTCCATTCTGTATCATCGGTAATGCAGGCACTGTCAATACCGGCGCCATCGATCCGCTGGAATCACTGGCAGCCATTGCCAAAAAGGAAAAATGCTGGTTCCATGTCGACGGGGCATTTGGGGCCATCCCCAGGATCCTTCCGGAATTCAATGACCGGTTGAAAGGCATCGAACTGGCCGATAGCCTGGGGTTCGATTTTCACAAATGGTTATATGTAAATTATGAAGTGGCCTGCGTACTGATCAGGGATGCCTCCATTCATCGGGAAGCATTCGCCACATCGGTGAATTATCTCCTGGGCCATGAACGTGGACTTTCCGGTGGACCGGATCCGTTCAACAATTACGGTATGGAATTATCGAGAGGCTTCAAGGCATTGAAAGTTTGGATGTCGCTGAAAGAACATGGGATACAGAAATACCGGCAGATGGTACGCCAGAACCTGCGCCAGACGCAATACCTGGCCGGACTGGTAGAACTCGATCCTGAACTGGAGCTCATGGCGGATGTGCCGCTGAATATCGTTTGCTTCCGTTTCAATCCCGGTAATTTCGATGATGAAACACTGAACAGGATCAATAAAGAAGTGCTGATGCGTTTGCAGGAAGAAGGCATCGCAGCGCCTTCCTATACGCTCCTGCATGGCAAATATGTGATCCGTGTGGCCAATACCAATCATCGAAGCAGACTGGAAGATTTCGATGTGCTGACCGCCGAAACTGTTCGCATTGGCAGGGAAGTGGCAGGAGAAATATTGTAAAATAAAGAATATCAAAAACGATAAACTATATGGAAGGTATAGTTGTAGTAGAGTACGACAAAAAATATCAGCAGGATTTTGAACAATTGAACAGGGCCTGGATCGAAAAATATTTCAGGGTAGAACCTGCTGATGAATATGTGCTACTTAAGCCTGAAGAGAATATCATCAACAAAGGCGGTGCAATACTTTTTGCAGTGAGTGATTCAGTAGCCATCGGAACGGCAGGCCTGCGTAAAGTAGATGCCGTTACATACGAACTCATCAAGATGGCAGTGCATGAAAACTTCCAGGGAAAGGGGATCGGGGAATTGTTGGGTTACGCAGCGCTGGAGAAAGCAAGAGAGCTTGGCGGTGAAAGGGTGATATTATATTCCAATACCCGTCTCAAGCCGGCCCTGTCATTATACCGGAAGCTGGGATTCAGGGAAATAGAGATGGAAGCCTCTACGGGCTATGTGCGTTCCGATATTAAAATGGAAGTTTCATTGAATGATGTATCGCTCAAACATCACCCCTACAAAATGTTTATCTGAGGCGCCGGGTACGATTCCCGGGGGAACAAAGTACCACCTCCGCGAATTGAACACTGTGTTTTAAAAAGGATCCACATGTTTATCTCATGTTGGAAGGACCGGACGTTTCTACGTGTCGGTCCTTTTTTATTCCTTAGACCGTACATTTGTGGTTCAATTGAATACCATGCCTAAGACCATCCTCATTACAGGCGCCAACGGCGGTCTCGGTACTGCCGTGGTAAAAAAATTCCTCGATGCCGGCCATACCGTGATCTCGGTAGCTCATACGGACCATCAACCTGATTTTACCCGCGGTAACCCGCATTTCGAGCACCATGCCGTGAACCTGGTGGATGAAGAGGAAACAGGTGCTTTCATTGCCACCATGATCTCGAAGCATCGGCAAATTCACGGGGCATTATTGCTGGCGGGGGGATTTGCCATGGGCAATATCGAATCGACCGACGGACAGGCATTGCAGAAAATGTATTCACTGAATTTCGAGACGGCCTATTTCACGGCCAGACCATTGTTCACACACATGATGCAGCAGGGGTATGGCCGTATCGTGTTCGTGGGGTCGAAACCTGCCCTGGAAAAAGCGGCAGGAAAAGGAGTGGTTGCCTATGCATTGAGCAAGGCTTTGCTGTTTGAATTATCGGCTTTACTGAATGAAACGGCCAAAGGAAAGAATGTTGTAAGCTCTGTGATCGCACCGAGCATTATCGACACTCCCACCAACCGCAGGGACATGCCGGATGCAGATACGAGTAAATGGGTAAAGGCAGAGCAGATCGCCGACCTGCTCGAATTCATCTGCTCGGAGAAAGGCGAGCCGTTGAGAGAAGCGGTTTACAAAATATACAACAATGCCTAATGGCATAACCCTCAGTTAATGGTCAACACGCTGTTCCATCCTGCCACCCCGTCGGGTTCGCGCAATTGATTCTCGATGTCTTCCGTCCACATGCGATCGTCGATAAAAAATTTATAATGGTACCTGCCCTGCGGCAGCATCGGGATCTCGATCAGCCATACCCCATCCTTGCCGGGCTTCAATGGCAATTCGTCATGCGCCCAGTGATTGAAACTTCCGGCCAATGTGATATGATCTGCACAACTGTTGTGAATGCAAAAGCAAATGGTCTTCTTGCGCTTGTTGATGTAAGGATATTGATGAGATTTCATGATCGCTCCTTTTTAAAGCGGTGAGAGAAATTGATTTATGCCGGTACACTACCATCCGGAATTTCTACGGGGTGAGAGAGAGGTCAACAGTAAATCAACAAGGTTAGTAAGTAAAAGGCAGGCAATCAGGACTTGTTTCTTATTCCATCCACTTTAGGAACTAATGTTCTGCTAGTCCATAAAAGTTACGACCTTTTTATCGATCAGCAGAAATTTTTCAGTTGTTTTTTTGAGGGCTGTGGAAAATTCAACTACGGGTGCGTTGCCGGCGCCACGGTCATTACCGGGATCCGGGATTCATTGAAAATAAACCTGGCAAAAAGTCGGTTGATGAAACCTGATAACAATAATTCCTTGCCAGGGTTCACTACGATCAGGTCGGCATCTATCTGGCGGGCAAATTCCAGTGTGGTGTCGGCAATATTTTCCCCAGGCATGGGATGACATTCCACAACAAGATTGGTATTGTCGCGCAACAACTGGTACGTTTTGTAGAGATAAACAAGCTCTTCCCGTTCAGTAGGGGCATAAGGCTCCGTGAGGGCCACCAAATGGATCTTTGCGTTGAAGTGTTTTGCCAGGTAGCTGGCGAACATGATCTTGCGGATGGGCAGATGTGCGTCTACCGGCAACACGATATTGCGGATCTTTTCCAGATCGGCCGATGCTTTTACACTGAGCACAGGACATCCTGTTTTTCTCGAGAGCCGGTTGATATTGACAGGGCGCAGGAGCTTGCCGGGGAAGAGCCCGGAAGGGCGCCCGATGATCACCAGGTCGATCTGTTGCAGCAAAGCGTATTCTGCGATGTGCTGCTCTTTATTCCCTTTCCTTAAAGCAGTGAACAGGTGAAGGCCATCTTCCAGCCGGGGGCCGAATTTATTTCGCAATTCCTCCAGCTTTTCTGCGTAATTGACAGGTTCTCCTTCGCTGAAGGTCTGTAACAGGGCCTGATCAGCTTTCACGATCCCTTTGCTTTCTACATGCAACAGGTGAAGATCACATTGAAAATGATTGGCAATGATCAATGCCTTTTTGATAGCGCTGTCAGAAAGTTGGCCGAAGTCGACCGGAACAAGGATATTATTGAATAATTTCTTCATGCTACGCCAAATTCCGCGATGAATAAAGCTACAGGCCGGCAATTAAAACCCAGTTAAGGCCCAATTAAATAGGTATTAAAGTTAGTCCTCAATGCTTACCCTGTAGACTGTCAAGGGTTTGGCGGACCTTCAGGAGATTTTTTTCCAGCAGGATATTGACGGAGATAATGGAGTCATTTTGCAGAATGAGCAGGTTATTCCTCTTCTTCAACTGATCATTTTTCCGTTTCAGATAAAAGCCTGCCACTATCAGTACTATCAAACAAAGCAAAGGGACCCATTGGAATAGCAACCGCTTGTTCATATTGGATGATAAACGCCAAATATGCTTTCATTCAGTTAAAGGTGCATTAAAGAAAGATTAAAAAAGAATTAAATCAACGGGTGAAGATCTTTACCGAAGGCAGCACGATGGTGAAGATCGTTCCTGTAACGAGGTCCGACTGTACCTGGATGGCTCCCTTGTGCAGACCAATGATCCTTTTGGCGAGTGCCAGTCCCAGTCCAAACCCTTTGCTCTTGGTGGCCGCCGAATGGGTCCGGTAGAATGGCTGGAAGATATGTTCGATCTCTTCCTCGGCGATCGCATCGCCCTGGTTCTTTACGCGGATGATGATCTGCCCGTTGAGGAAACTAAGGTCGACCCAGGAAATATGATCGGGAGAATATTTGCAGCCGTTCTCCACGAAATTCTTGATCGAGCTGTACAGCAGGTCGGCATTGCCAAAGATCAGGAACTCTTTTTCATCTTCCGGGAAATCGCCAAAATGCAGTTCCACCTTGTATTCGGGGCTGATCTTCCTCACATCGCCCATGACCTTAAACAATACTTCATCGATCCGGACATCCTTCAGCTCGATGGTGCCGTGCGATCCTGTCTTGGCGATCTCCAGCAGGCTTTTGGTAAGCTGCTGCATCTGCTGCACATCTTCCCGGATCGATTGCATCACCTGTCGGTATTCATCGATGGTCCTGTCTTTATGCAGGGTCACCTCCAGTTGGCTCGAAATGGAAGTGAGGGGGGTCGACAGCTCGTGGGATGCATTGGAAACGAAACGTCTTTGAATATTGAACGATTCCTGCAGACGGTTGAGCAGTTCATTGAAGGTATTGGCCAGTTGATGCAGCTCATCATGCCCGTTCCCTGCTTCTATCCTGTGCGAAAGGTTCTGGGAGGAGATATCATTGACCTCATGAATGATCTGTGCAATAGGTTTTACGAGCTGCATGGAAAAAACATAGCCGCCGATGAGCGCAATGGCGATCCCGATGAGCAGGCTCAGGAGCAGGATCCGGCGTAGCTGTGCCAATCGTACCCATCCGTCGTCATCCGCGGCAGCTACCACGATCACTATTCGGCTATTGGTATCCGTATGATGGAATGCCAGTGCTTCGCGGTCGCCGGTTTTGAAATAGACTTCTTCTTCCAGCCTCGATCTTTCCAGGACCTCCGGCGGTACCTGGGGAGGTGTTTCTCCTTTTGCATTGAACTCATAGGTGATATGGCCCAGGTAATCGAAGATAAGCACGCTTTTGCGCGGAAGCGTATTCACGGACCCTGAATCGATGCGGGTCAATACCGACCTGCTGCTATCGCCGAACAGCGAATAGATCTGCGCATTGTTATTGGCGCGTCCTTTCAGTCGTCTTTTGAAAGCCTCCGACCTGTCGAGGGAAGTAAAATAATAAACGGAGATGCTCAGCAGGAGCATGATGACCGTAACCAGCAGGGCGAAGAGGACCGTTATTTTATATTTGATCTTCACTAAGTGGTTTCTTTCAGGATATAGCCCATTCCTACCTGTGTGTGGATGAGTTTGGAATCGAAATCCTTATCGAGTTTTTTACGCAGGAAGTTGACATATACGTCGATCACATTCGTTTTGGTATCGAAATCGATATCCCATACATTGAGTGCGATGTCGGCGCGTGAGACCACCCTGTTCTTATTGCGGACCAGGTATTCGAGCAATTGAAATTCTTTGGCGGTGAGGGAAATGGTCTTCTCTGCACGGGTCACTTCCTTGCTGTCGAGGTTCATCACGAGGTCGGCCACTTTCAGCATATTGCCGGAGGGAACATTCTGGTAGATCCGCTTGAGCAGGGCGCGGATGCGGACCAGCAATTCCTTGAAATCGAAAGGTTTTACGATATAATCGTCGGCGCCGGCGTCGAACCCTTCGATCTTATCGTCCGTAGCATTCAGGGCTGTGAGCATCACTACCGGTATGCGCTCATCGCGTTTGCGGATCTCTTTGCACAGTTCATACCCATTCATGCCCGGCAGGTTGATGTCCAGTATCACGAGGTCGAACTTATAGGTCTCGATCACTTTTTTTCCGATGAGACCATCGTAAGCTACTTCCACATGGTATTGCTGCTCCATCAGGCCTTTCTTCAGGGCCTCTGCGATTTTCTTCTCATCCTCTACGAGTAAGATTTTTACTTCATCCATAGTATTGACTTGACTGCTTGATGCCGCAAAATTCTGAAATAAACCACTCATAACCACAAGCAATATAAAGATCGGATTAAAATGGAATTAAATCCATCAATTCCCGAAGTTGGCCGGGAAGGACCTGCGCAGGATATTTTCGATCATGAGGTTGTTCAGTGGTTTGTTCTCGAACCCTGCTATCTCGGGGATCGCTTTCGCACGAATTTCATCATCGGGGTTGAGGGAAGTGGTGAGCATCACCATAACGGTATTTGCTTTGCGGTCCTCTTGCAGTTCCTTGTATTTTTCCAGGAATTCCCATCCATCCATGCCCGGCATGTTGATATCGAGAAAGATCAGGTCGGGACTGGGATGGTGCTGGCCTGCCAAAGAGAAATGACCGCTCCTGGTAAGATAGTCGAGCGCTTCCTGGCCGCTTTGTACCACCTGGATATGCTCGGCACAATTGGCCTGTTCCACCACCAGTTGATTGAGGTAATTGGTGGGGTCGTCATCATCGATGAGCAGTATGCAGTTGAGCTTCCTTTTCATCTTTTAATGATTTGTTTCGATTTTCTCATGTATAAGGATCATGTATCGTAAAGTAAAAAGTGGACCCTTTTGCCATATCCGATTCCACCCAGATCTTTCCTCCATGCAGTTCCACGATCTTCCGGCAATGCGCCAACCCGATCCCACTTCCTTCATACTGGCTTCTGCTGTGCAGACGCTGGAACAATACAAAAACCTTTTCCTGCTGATGTTCTTCTATCCCGATCCCATTGTCGGTAAATGCAAAGAGCCAATCATCCGCCTCCTTCATTGCATTGATCTCCACCACAGGTACCTGGTCTTTCCGGTGGAACTTGATGGAGTTGCTGATCAGGTTCTGGAACAGGGATTTCAGTTCCGATGGATACCCATTCAATACGGGAAGGACCGACGAGCGGATGCCAGCCTTCTTTTCTTCTATCGCGTTCCTTAGATCGGCCAGCACTTCCTGCAGGAGCAGGTTGCAGTCGACCGGCATCAGGCTGGTGTTCCTTCCGATGCGTGAATAGTTCAGCAGGTCATCGATCAGGGTACGCATCCGGTCCGTGGCATCCACGATGAACCTGATGTACTTGTCGGCATGTTCATCGAGCCTGCCTTCGTATTGCTGCCGCAGCAATTCAACGAAGCTGGCAGTTGTGCGCAAAGGTTCCTGCAGGTCGTGGGAAGCCATATACGCAAATTGTTCCAGTTCCTTGTTTTTCAATTCGAGCTCCCTGGCATGGCGCTTTTGCTGTTCTTCAGCTTTTTTCCGTACTGTGATATCACGCAGGAAAGCGCAGAAGAAAAGAATGCCATCCTGTTTGATGGGGATCACTGTAAGCTCGACCGGGAACTCCTTACCCTGCCGGTTAAGCGCTGTGATCTCTATAACCCGGTTGAGCACAGGGCCCTCACCTGTTGCCAGGTAGCGCTGCATGCCTTTCTCGTGCATAGTGCGGAAAGGTGCGGGTATAATGGTTTCTGTAAGGTGTTTACCTTTGACTTCTTCAAATGTCCATCCGAACATTTTTTCTGCCTGCGGATTCCAGACAGTGATGGCGCCGGTGAGATCGATACAAATAATAGCATCCAGGGCTGAATGCATGATCAACCTGGTGGTTTCTTCGGTGTACCCTTGCAATACGTGCTGGTCCTCTTGCTTTTCCGGCATTGTATCTCTTTATATAAAATATAAGGCGATCCTGACGGACGTTGAGCTAAGCTGACTTGCAATATACAAAGAGCAGAGCTTAAATAAAACCATGATTTTTGAGGCCAGTAATTGAGGAAATAGAAAAGAGGCCTGGCTTCGGAAAGCCGGCCTCTCTAGGGATACGTTTAAATGGGTTTTCTGAGGCAGCACCTGTAAGATAGGGTACGGAATTAACATAAAGCATTCAGCGTGAGCAGGCACTACGTTACCTGATCGATATTTTCAACAGCCGTTCGTTGACCGGTCCCTGCTATGCACAGCCAGTAAATACCGCCGCGCCATTTGCTTCCCGCCGGGCCGCATGGCCCTCTACCGTTGCTTTTTAGGGCAGCACCGGCTCACTCCTGCCGGAGGGAAAGTGATCATGTTGACCTGGTAACCGGTTCAATGATACGAATGTCAAGGACAAACAAACAGGTTCACGGCTATCATTTTCAAAAAGGTAGCGGACCGGAGCGACAAATAATGTTGCCAGGAAAGGCTTGGGTGACGGAATCTTTCGACTGGTTTCAAGGGATTGGATCGTTGGGATATGATTGGTTTTTCAATTGATGACGAATAAGTTCAGTTGAACACGATCAACAATGGTTTGAGCCTGAACGAAAAGTCATTGATAACGTTGGGTTGGGGTGTACTGAGCAGAGACTAACCAGTGAAGTTGCTTGAAAAATCTGAATTGATATTTGATCAGCAAAGCTAAACAAAATTTCTATTGTTTGCAATCAAGAACTTTGAAAAATATTTTCGACTATATGTATTAGTTAGTTCAAATAATAAAATCCACGCGTTTTTCGTGGAAAAGAATACCCAGTTTCGATCCTTTATTGCGCGGTATTTACTTATTATTGCCGGCATTTGATCTGATACAAGTATTCAGGAGCGCTTTATAGGCCGACTATACTCCTAAAGGCTCAACCTTTAATTAAACCCTATAAGGATAAATTATCCGTCATTTCTATAAGCTGGTAAACCCCCGTTTCTTGATACTTCCGGGCGAATAGCCATGATGTTTTTTGAAGATGTCGATAAAGTTGCTCACCTTTTCATATCCCAGTATCTCTGCCGCTTCATTGACACTGAGTGGCTTTTCCATCAGAAGATTTTTAGCGAGCTGCATTTTTTTATCCAGGTAATATTCATATACGCTTTTTCCAAAGATCACTTTGAAATGGCGTTTGAGGGTCGATTCACTCAGGGCCACCTGGTGCGCGATATCGCCTACGTTCGGAAGATTTTTTTGCAGGTGGGCTTTAAGGATCGCTTCAGCTTCCATGATCTTCTCGAAATGGACATCATTATTGCCCGGCATTTCCCTGGCATGATGTTGAAGTGCTTTTTCCAGGAAACCTGTGATGAGGGCGATGGCCATCGTACTGAGCTGCGCTATATTTTTTTCAGGCCCGATACTGGCATCGAATAGTTCATTCACGGCCAGTGCGAGCGTAGCAGGGCAGGTTTCGATGAGGATCAGCGGCACATTCACCCCATTGATCCTTTCCCAGAGTGTTTCCAGGGGCAGGCCCGCTTTCTGGAATTGCTGCGCCAGCCAGAAAGCCGTTACATTCATGTGAAGGATCTGCACGGGATGATGAGGGGTGATCTCGAAATCGGCCTGCACACTATCGGCGATCAGTAACGTACTGCGCCCACCCGACCTGTTGAATTGCCTGTGCTCACCGATATTTTTAAGGACACAATATTCAGGAGTGAGGATAAAGAAGATGCCGAAACTATTGTCGGCCCCCGGTATCGCCGGTCTGTACAACTCAACCGGATCATGCAATACCAGGTTCCATGAGCTCATGGAGAAAGCCGGTTCGAACTGGAAACGTTGTACTGTTCCCTTGCCCAACCTGCCGGAGATCTGTACAAGATCATTACCGGTAAGGTCGGCGCCTAATTCGTTGGTGAGCTGGTGAAATGCTTCATCCAGGTCCATCACAGGAAATTTAATTCGATAGTTTTTCATTTGGTCTAGGTTGACATTGGCTTTATGAAGCAATAGAGATCATCTTGCTGGTATAGCAGACATACCAACATAGAAAGGGTTCATCATTTTCATGCTGAAGCTAAAAATCAGAAGTGCCTTGAGTCGATGATCGCAGGATGAGGTTTGGGGCTGGATTGGATCGGGGGAGTGCTATTCAAAACTATCAGGCGTAAAAATATTAAATGTTTTGAATTTTTTGCCAATCGTTCCGATTTAGTGTGCGGGTTACCGTCTTATTTCTCTGAAAACCATCTCCAATTCTGTTTATATTTGATTTATGTCATCATCCTGCAGCCTTGATCATCGCTCCTGCGACTTAAAATTCTGCTTAGCAACCAATTCCAACTTTATTTTCCACTGCAAAGAATATACACAACTGCTTCACTAAGGGTTTATTGATCGGTTACAGGTATTTTATGAATCGTTACGGGTACTAAGAAACATCCAAATGCACCTACTTTTACTTTCGGAAATCGATAACCGGATTATTGTCCAATTCAAGTCCCAATCCTGCTGAAGAACTGCAACACTCTCCCACACTTTCCAATACCTGTTGAATGACTTTCTGGATATGCTTCAATAAAGTAACAAGCAAGTAGCATTATTGTATCAGTGTGTCAGGAATTATTTTTCCCTTCAGGAAAAATAACCGGCCATAACTCGCAACGATGTTGTGAGCGGAACTTTATTGCATCTGCATTCAGGAAGTTAGTGATCCAAATCAATGTGAAGGCTTCTGACAGTAGTTGACCCATTCACCTATTACTGTCATCATTAAACAAATCTACCGCTATGAAACCCCAATTTTACACTCTTGTACCTGTATCCATTTTACTGCTTACCGTTTGGACCAAGGCCCCGGCACAATTCAAATCGGGAACTCCTCCGGCGAATTCACTATCACAACAACAAGTACAAAAACTGGTAGCTTCCCGCAAATCAACGGGAGAACTTCCTCAAGGCGTTTCGGCCGACTGGTATTCGGCTGCAGTGAACCAGATACAGCAAATGGAAAGCGCATTCTACCCGGAAGCCCCCAAAGGTTCTTACCGCGTAGCCAATGCAAATAACAGGCTTGGCTTCTCCATTCACCAGGCAGGTTACCAGGTCTATAACGTGCGACAATCGAATGAAGAAGCATTGTGGAAAGTCAATTTCCAGGTGCTGGGCGCCGGAAGGCAGTCCATTCACTGGAAACCTGGTAAAAAATTCAACGTTGATAATAGCCAGGATATGCTGCGCTATATCTATCCTTCCATAGAGATCCAATACACCAATGGTAAAGATGGATTGCGGCAGAATTTCATCGTGAAAGAAAGACCCACAGGCAAAACTCCTTTGACGATCCAAATCCGATTGACCGGCGATCTTAAACCCCGGCTGCTCTATGGTCGCAAGCTGGTCTTTAATGCCCCCGGCGAAACCGGGAAGGCCCAATTACTCTATGAAGACCTCAAGGTTTGGGACAATCACTATTCTCCTTTGAAATCATCCATGAAACTGAACAAAGGGGTACTCACCATCGAAGTCGACGACAGAAATGCTGCGTACCCAATCACGATCGACCCGGTGAACAGAACGCCAGACTGGAATACTGAAACCAGTGGACTGCTGACAGGGTTAGGCGCAACTTCCGGCCAGATCCTCACTTCACTCTATGGCTTCACGGTAGCCGGCCTCGGTGATGTGAATGGGGATAACTTCGGCGATGTGGCTATAGGCGCACCAGGATTGATCAATATCTTCAATGGCAATACCACGGCCAGCGCTGGCGCCGTATTCGTCTATTATGGTTCCGATACCGGCCTCTCCAAAATCCCCAACAAAACATTGCAGCCGAATACGCTCGTTGCCGGCGCCTTGTTCGGCACCAGTATCGATGCCGGCGATGTTACCGGCGATGGGATCAATGATATCGTGATCGGCGCACCTATGGATACCTACCAGACAAGCGCGTCCGCCCTGCTCGGAACAGTGAATGTCAATGTGCAGGCAGGTAAAGTGTATGTATACCCAGGCGGATCACTGGCGGCCCCCAATCCTTCCAATTTCACCGATCTGAAACTGACCGGCACTGATTTCTTCAGCAATGGCGTTGCAGGCCTCTTGCTTTCCAATGTAGGTATCAAGGGCCTTTTCGGATTTTCGGTAGCCGTCACGGACGATCTGAACAATGACGGGAAAAAAGATATTGTAGTGGGCGCTCCAGCTTATATGGGCGTATCACTGGGTTCTGTGCAGGCAGGCGCCGCATTTGTAATGCTCAGCGATAACACCAATTCATTTACCACTATACAGAAACTCGACCCACCCACTTTTAATCTGCTGGGATTAAGCATACCACTCGTAAGCGGTATCAATGGCCTGCTATTCGGCTTCAGTGTCGATGGCGCAGGAGATTATAACGGCGATGGAAAGCCCGATGTGGTGGTAGGCGCCCCCGCGGGTGTTGACCTTTCCAGTCTCACCGGCATCATCACCGGCCAGGTGCTTGGCGGAAGCGCCCTGGTGTATTTCGGAAAATCGGACAACAGTGGCGTCAACACCAGCTTCGGCGCCAGGCTGCAGGCTTCTTCCACCGGGCTGCTGGGCAATGCCGCCAACCTGTTTGGCTTTAAAGTGAAAGGAGTGAAGAATGCCAACGGTACCCGGAATGGGAATATCGTGGTAGGTGCACCGTTAGGAGGACTACTGGCCAATGCCCTTAGCCTGAGCATCAAAACCGGTAACATTCATCTGTTCAAGAAAAAAACAGGCGCCATTACCAACCCGGTATCTTCCGATCAACGGATCGAATCTCCCCGAGACAATAGTGTTCTTCAATTGCTGAGCGGCACGCTTCAACTGAACCTCCTGTTCGGCACATCCATCGATAATGCCTATGATGTGAACGGCGATAATTTTCCTGATCTCGTCGTGGGTGAACCACTATCATCAGGGGCCAATCTGTTGGGCCTTCAGGCGAATGCCGTGGGCGGATCTGCGTATGTGTATCTGGGTGATGGGGCCGGCGGATACCTCAGCGCTCCTACCTTCAATGTATCGTCCACTTATGGCGGCGAATTCCTGAGCGTGAATGCCACGGCATTGCTCGGCTTCAGTGTGGCCGGCGCACCCGGCATCCGCGGGCCCGGTACACCGGCCCGTGTGATCGTAGGCTCGCCGCTGGGCGCACTGGATTATGGCGCGGGCCTGCTCAATCTCGGAAGCACACTTGGCACCACCCTCAATTTCGCGGCGGGGGGCAATGGTCTTGGAAAGGCATATAGTTTCGATGCGATGGCGACCCCGCTGCCGGTAACGCTGGTCGAATTCAAGGGGGCTGAAAAGAATAAGGCAGCCGATCTCTCCTGGAGCGTCCGGGAAGAATCCAATATCCATACATACGAAGTGCAACGCAGCAGTGATGGCACACATTTCGAAAATATTGCCATGGTGCTCCCCTGGGATAACCACCAGGTGAGCAATGATTACCGGTATACGGACAAGAAAGCACAGGAAGGGATTAACTTTTACCGGTTGAATATGGTCGACCAGGACGGTTCACATAAATATTCTGCAGTGATCATCGTGCGGATCGGCACTACCGTCAACGGGCAGATACTCATCGCGCCCAATCCTGTAAAAGACAGGATACGCGTGGTGTTGAGCGGACTGGCCAATGGTTCCTACAGGATCGAGCTACGCAATACGAGCGGACAATTGCAGCAGACCAGGTCGGTCAGCATTTCGCAACGCGACCAGGTTGAATACTTAGACAGATCAGCGTCGCCGATGGCAGGGATCTACTGGCTGACCGTCTACGATAGAAACAATCAAAAGATTGGTACAAGCAGGGTTATCGTTCAATAGGGTATCAATTCACACAGGCGGGTCCCGGGAGTTTTCCCGGGACTATTTTTTTGGGGGAATGGGGAGCGGCCACGAAGGCACGAAGCCACGAAGAGAATATGGGTTTGAGTTCGGAGAGATGATGAAGGGGTGGATCAGTCTGTTGCGTCGTGATAAGTTCCAGATTCAGATAGTCAAACATTATCGGGCATCAGGCGCATTTGAGCAGTCTGTAACAAAGGCACGAAGATGGCTTCAGCCCTTGGCATCACCTTGGAGGGAGGGACTGATTGGCGACCTTTGTGCCTTTCTCCCCCGAACCATTACCTGTTATCTTTCTATAATGCACTAACCAACTTCCTTACTATCACCAGCAATTTGATCCTTATCTCCACTCCTTCCCTTTTCAATCCCCATTTCCTTCGTGGCTCCGTGCCTTCGTGGCTAAAAAATCAACTACTTGATATTAAAATCCCTTTAAACCGTGAAAGCCTTGCTAAAAAAAGATTTTGTATAATGCAATCTTGTAATTTTGCCAATCGTTCTTACGAGAAAAAATGCCGGCTGCCAGGATGTAGTAGAACTGCTGACAACTGTATGATTGGTAAACAAGTCTTGCTATATGAATAAAATATATTGTTATGGAATCTAAAAAAGTAGAAAAAATCTCCAAGGCACTGGCTGACCCCAACAGACTGATGATCCTGAAATCACTCCGCAAAAATCAAAATTGCCTTTATTGCTCCGATGTTTCCGAATTCATCGACCTGGCCCAGCCCTCTATCTCGCATCACCTCAAGCAACTGACAGATGCAGAACTGATTATCTCCGAAAAAGAAGGCCGGAACATGAAGTATACCATGAACAATAAGATGATCGACCAGTATATCCAATTTTTGCAGGCCCTCAAGGCCTAACAATTTTTTTACAATTAAAGTATCGATATATCGAAATGTTTCGATAAGTTTGCATCCCGTTTCCTTTTTCGATGAAGGATTTTTTTAGCGGAAATACATCGAAATATTTAAATATATCAATTAAACAAGACGTATGAATCGCTTTTCAGCACCAACACAAAGACCATTGAACGGATCTCTATCTAACCGTTCCCCGAGGCTGGCGTCTTCACCAAGCACTCTTATCCTGCTTATTACGCTCAGTCTGCCCATACTGCTCTTCCTGCAAGCCTGCGCCAGTAAGGCCAACGAGAAGTCCAGCTCTCCCATCGCAGCCGCTGCTATGGCCATACCAACTGATGGACATATCGTTCAACCCGCTTCCTTCAGCGAGGCCATCGAAATCACCGGTTCACTGGCAGCCAACCAGGAAGTGAGCATTGCCAGCGAGCTGATGCGCAAAGTGGTGAAGGTCCATGTCAAAGAAGGTAACAACGTACAGGCCGGCGCCCTGCTCTTCCAGCTCGACGATGCCGACCTGCAGGCACAGCTTGAAAGGCTCCACCAGCAGGAAAAGCTTGCTGCCCTCACTGAAGCCAGGCTGAAAGACCTGATCGAGCACGACGCAGCCGTTCAACAGGACTATGACCAGGCTGCTACCAACCTCAGCGTATTGAAAGCCGAGATCCGCCAGTTGCTCACAACCATCGATAAGACCCGCATCCGCGCACCTTTCAACGGAAGGATCGGCATCATCAGAACATATCCCGGCGCACTGGTTTCACCCAGCACCGTTCTGACCAATATCGTCGATGATGACCGCATCAAACTGGAATTTTCAGTGCCGGAAAAATATGCCCACCTCGTTGAGCTTGGTAAGCCGCAGGTCTTCAGCGTAGAATCCGATACCACCAAATACGGTGCTACCGTGATCGCCAAGGAATCGCAGATGGACCAGCAGACACGTACCCTGCTGGTAAGGGCCATCAGCGTCAATCCCCGCCATGCACTGGTGCCAGGGCAGAGCGCCCGCCTTATCCTTGCGCTGCGTACTGCGGCCAATGCATTGAAGATCCCTTCACAGGCATTGATCCCTTCCGCCCAGGGATATAGCGTTTTCGTTGCCCGCAATAATAAGGCAACCATCGCACCCGTGGAGATCGGGCAGCGCGGCCCGAATGATGTACAGATCAATAAAGGGCTGAATGCGGGCGATACCGTTATCATCAGTAACCTGCTGAGGCTCGGGCCCGGCGCTCCGGTCCAGTTCGTGACCATTAAATAAACGCTGTTGGTTTCGTGTTCATGTCATATAATATGCAATACAATAAATCCAGTTTGCAGTTGGCAGTTTGCAATTGGCAGTTGGGTGCTGCAATTGCCAATTGCAAACT
>JAFIGX010000024.1 GCA_017849455.1 Pseudobacter sp. | reverse complement strand
TGGAACGGCGAGCGGAATTCAATAATGACTGTTAAGAATATCGCATATTCCTATGAGGTAGTACCGCCAGATGAATTGTTATTGGTCGAATCATCACCTGCGCCGGCCTTGTTATATTTGTTGGGATAGTATTTGGCAAGCCACATCTGGGCCAGTTGCGATTTGGTGATCGGTTTCGTATAGTAGTTGATCGGCACCCCGAGATTGCCGGCCAGGCATTTGTTGATATAATCTTCCAACGCATCCATCATCGAATTGGTATCGATCATCTTGTTGTTGTTGTTGTCGATGTCCGAGAGCCCGCTCAGTACAGCGCTCACCTTGGAGGTCTGCATCGATACCATTTGCGCCCCTGTGCGTGCTGCCGTGGCGGAGGAATCGATGGTATTGATATCATCGGCCGTGGCATTCTGCAATTTCTGAACGGCAGCCATCGACTTGGCGCCATCATCATCCGTGAAGCCTTTCACGGCCATCAACACCTGGTTCGATTTGATGGAAGGAATAGAGCCCATTACGATCAGGGTGCAATGGGAAGATATTTTTTGTGAGCTGAGGAGATTCTTCGCATCACTAGAGAAACTGGAATCCACGCCAAAACCGCCTGATTCGGAAGCGAACCAGCTACCCACATTGAATTGACCCTGGATGGATTCGGCAACGGAATACATGGTTTCAGTAGAAGTGGTGTCCGTCGTGTTCAGTACATGCACCATCCCTACAAAGCAGGAACCATAGGTAGCGCCCGAAAGCAGCGTGAGGGCTTTCTCCTGTTTGGTATCTTCCTGGGCAGCGGCCTGCGCCATGTTGGATGGACTGTTCACCTTGATCATATCATCGGAGTGTACCTTGTTCCATACCCGGACGGCCTTGTCCACATCCAGGATGAAGGGCGCCAGCATGGCCGCCTGCTTATGGGTACAGGTAACGCTGATAACCAATGTACCGGCAATACTGTGCCTGGAATGCTGGCTGTTCACCTGCGATTGGGCAGAATTGCGCACCTCACTGGAAAAGGATTCGCCGAAATAATCGAGCGTATCGCTCACGAAAGAGGCTACAGTAGAAGCGTGTGTGGCGGAACTTTGCTGATTTTCATCAAATGCAAAATACTGCACGTTCATTTTCAGGGAATCGGCCGAGAGCGCCATGTTCTTGATCTCGGTCTTATTGTAGTCGATGGGGCTTTCCACTTCATCGTCCACCCCACGGATCTTCGCCTTCAGCGGTTGGATATTCTTTTCCGCTTCGAGCTTGATCTTGGCATAATTGGTGGCGGCATCTTTGATCTGCACGCCCACATCCTGGCTTTCTTTGATGAGATCGGCAGGATCGATCTGCATATTGATCATTTCCTGCACGGTCATGTCGATACTACGCTTCAATGCGATGAGCGAATTGAGCGTATCTTCCGCCGCATCGACCGGCGCCTGGATAGTGCTGATGGCAACGAGGTTGTCGAGCTTGGACTGGCTCACCAGGCTTCCCAGCACGAGAGAAGGATCGTAAGGAATAACTGAAGGCATATAATTTATTTTTATGGTTAATGGTCCAAATATGCGTTCATGGAGGGGCCATAGTCAAGCGCAGAAATGCCTGAAGAAAAAAACAGGTATTTATACCCGGTGGCAGGTATTTTATCGGAGCAACTAACGGAAATGAAGTATATTTAAAGCGTCAATATCATGAACCTTTAAAACCTTTTCTTCTATGCTAAGCGATATCAATTCATTGACCATCCCACTCACCGATGGTATTGCATGGACCGACAACTGGCGCAATTCCGATCATCATCTTTCAGCCAATTCATTCCTTTTCAACGCAGACGATTTCAGAGATATCCTGAAAGAACCCACTGTGAGATTCGTCAGGCTCTACGTGGGACTGAAAGTGTCTGGAGACAACAGCCTGGAACCTAAGCTTATTTGCGTGGGCGCCGACATCAATCAACAAGACATACTCTCGACCAGGGAGGCCATGGACACCAGCGGTGTGTATGATTTTTCACATCCCTGCCCACCCACCTGTGATGACCCCAAAAGCCCACTGGCGGGTGGATGATCGCTTGTATGCTGACCTTACTGCAAGAGATCTTGTTGTTCGTATCTGCCTGGATCATTATCATACCCTCACTGATCGGGACCATTTATTACACGCGATTCGATGCCGGACTGCGGGTGATCACCATTCATGTGCTGATCGCCTGTACGATTGAGATAACATCTACCCTCATGGGAAAATGGAAATTGAACAATCTGCCCCTGCTACATTTCTATACCTTATCCGAATTCATACTCCTGTATCTTTTCTTTGATATTTTCTGGAGAGACCGTTTTCCGAAATGGCTGTTACGCTGTATCGCGGCAGGCTTTGTTATTTTTTCCCTGATCAATTCACTCTTCATCCAGAGTATTTTCGTATTTAATAATTATGCGCGTGCACTGGAAGCGTTCTTAATGATCATTTTTTCGTTACTGAGCTTTTATAAGCTCTCCATGGAAGGGCCTGATAGCCCCTGGGCAGGCCCTGTTGCCTGGATCAGCGCCGGTATCCTGGTCTATTTCTCCGGAGCATTTACCCTGTTCGTTCTGAGCAATTATATTTTGCCGATGGGTTACCGGTTGAATATCCAGATATGGGCCGTCCATTCTTTTTTAAGTATTGTTCTGTATATATCCATATCAATTGGTCTATGGAGGGGGCGAATGCGATAGATGTTTACCTGCTGCTGTTCTCCGGCACGCTGGTGCTTTTCCTGCTGGCCATTTCGGTTGTGGCGTCTATTTACCTGTACCGCAGGCGGCTTTCAAAACAAAAAGCCGCCATGATCGAAATGCAGAACAGGCTCCAGCTCGATATGCTGAGGAACAATATCGAAGCGCTGGAATCGGAGCGCAAGCGTTTTGCAGAAGACCTGCACGATGATATAGGAGGCAAGCTCTCAGCATTGCGCCTGAGCCTTTCGCAATTGCAGTTGAAAAGCGGCGATGCCGAATCCGTTCAGCGGACCATAGAGAAAAGCAAGGAGATCATCGACGCCACCATCGCCACCGTTCGGAGAATATCGCATAATATGTTGCCTCCGGCGCTGGAAATGTTCGGACTGGCGAATGCCGTGGAAGAGCTCTGCTCATGGGTGAGCACTTCATCCACCCTCACGGTGATCATGGATTACCAGTTGCAGGGAATATCCCTCGACCAGAAAAAACAACTGGCATTGTACCGGATCATCCAGGAATTGTTCAGCAATACTATCCGGCATGCCCAGGCCAGCACGATATCGCTGACACTCTGCACCGGGCACAAAGAACTGGAACTGGTGTACAAAGACGATGGGAAAGGGTTGAAAGTTTTGCCCGATAAGCCTTTCACAGGGCTTGGCTTCAGGAATATCGAAGAACGGGTGAAGATCATCAAAGGGAAGATCAGGTATTCGCAGGAAGGGAATGGTTTTGAATGTGTGATCAGGTTCTCAGCCAATTAAATCTATTTTCTATGATCAATGTTGCAATTGCCGATGATGAACTTCTTTTCAGGAAAGGTCTGCGTGAATTGATAGATGATGGCAGCGAGATACGCTTCTGTCTCGAAGCCGCCAATGGGATCGAGTTGCTGGAACTATGGGAGCAGGCCGTCATTAAGCCCGATGTATTGCTGCTGGATATGGCCATGCCGGGGATGAATGGCGCACAGACCTTCGACCAGGTGCGGGCCTCCTACCCTTCCGTGAAGATCCTCATACTTTCCATCCATTATAATGATCATTTTATCGTGACCCTGATCGAAAGAGGGGCCAATGGTTACCTGTCGAAGAATACGGAACCCTCGGAGCTGAAGAAAGCGATCCTCACAGTTGCCCGCAATGATTTTTATTTCAATGAAGACACGATCAGGGCCATGCATAAGAATCTCTCCGGCAAACATCGGAAGGCTCCCCTGCCCGGCTCGGAACTGAGTGAAAGAGAGATCGAAGTATTGAAACTGATCTGCCGGGAACTTACTGCCAAAGAGATCGCAGAAAAATTGTATATCAGCAAACGCACCGTGGAAGGACACCGGAACAGCCTGCTCATGAAGACAGGTTGCCGTAATACGGCAGGACTGGTGATCTATGCCATCCGGCATGATTTGTTCCGGTTGGAAAGATTGTGATACATCGGCATCTAATCTTCTTTCCGCAAAGCCCATAACAATCCTTTCCAGACACCTGCCCTGTAATACGGATCTTCATACGCATCGGCGAAATGTCCCAGTGCGAGGTAAAACGATCTCGCTCCTTCGAACGTATGATACCAGCAAACAGGATGCAGTTTTCCCATCTTGCCACCTTCATAGCTCGATTCATCCACCGTAATGAGGTAATGAAGCGAATCCTGTACTGAGCGGAAATTGTACACTTCATCATACCAGGGAAATGCATCCGGAAGATCGCGGGTAGCTGGAAAATTTTTATCCACTACAGTATAATTGGCCTGTTGAGGTTTGGGATGGTCATCGAAATACGCACCTACCAGTTTATTGAACCAGGGCCAGTCGTATTCCGTACAGGTGGCGCCGTGAATGCCCACAAAGGCGCCGCCATGGCGGATATATTTTTGAAATGCTTCCTGCTGGAATGTGTCGAGCACATTCCCGCTGGTGCTGAGGAATACTACTGCATTATAACCTTGCAATCGCTGATCATTGAAGAAAGAAGCGTCTTCAGTGGTATCTACATTGATCTTATTCTCGCGGCCCAGGTCGAGGAACATTTTCTTCCCGGCAGCAATGGATTCATGCCGGTAGCCCAATGTTTTGGAGAATACAAGAATACTGGTGGCGGGCTTTTCCTGGGAATAGGCGTTCAGGCTGAGCGATCCAATGAGGAAAAGGGTGATCAGGGAACGCCAATCGATTTGCTTTGACATCGTAAGAAAGGTTTTCAGGTGTTGATCAAATGTAATGGATTTTGAACAGCCTGGCCCGTTACTTACGATAATATCCCTATTTTTAACGATAAAACAATCCAGCATGAAGGTCCTGAAAAAAATCTTATGGCTCCTGTTGATCATTTTCATTCTCATCCAATTCGCACGGCCTGCAAAAAATCTCGGTGAAACGCCCAGTCCCAATGCCCTTACTACAGTATACCCCATGAAACAGGAAGTACAGGCTATTTTTAAACGTGCCTGCAATGATTGTCATTCCAATCATTCAGAATATCCCTGGTATTCCCATATCCAGCCGGTTGGTTGGTGGCTGAATAGTCATATCAAAGACGGCAAACGTCATTTCAACCTCGATGAATTCATGAATTATCCTGTAGCCCGCCAATATAAAAAGCTCGAAGAGACCGCCGAGCAGGTGAACGACGGCGAGATGCCGATCAGTTCCTATACCCTGATGCATGGCATCGCAAAACTCAGTGAACAGGATAAAAAACTGATCAATGACTGGGTGGAAGAATTGCGGGGTATCATCAAAGCAAAATATCCGGCAGACAGCCTGATCTTGAAGAGAAGGCCGCGCTCATGAACAGGCACTTTTTTTCTACCCGCATTTTCCTGCAGTTTGTCGGCCCAAGCCATCCGTATGTGTACGTCCCCGCCTGAAAATCCGCTACCAGGCTTAATTTCAGACTACAAGCCATTTTTCAGGCATTATATCTTTTCTTTCTATGATCTGGCCGGTTTTTTGATTTTTTTTTGTGCAGACGGCAATTAGTTTCTAACTTTCGGTTGTTCACAAACCAAACCTAAGCACATGAGAAAGTATCAACATCACAGCAACGCTGTATTCATGCTATTTCTATCTGTCGCTATCAGCCCTCCCATAGCCAGGCAGACCTGAAAAAATCACCATCAAATAAGCTAGACGATCGATCGCGCAACATTTAACGCTGCACTGTGCATAACGGTGCCTGTGTAGTTTCATTTATTAAAAAAAGTCACATGAGAAATTTTCTATTGTCCATTTGCATGGGCCTATGCTCTATTTTGGCCCATGCACAAAGCCGGAGTATTACCGGCAAGATCACTGATGAATTCAAAAAACCCCTTGAAGGGGCATCAGTGCTCATCAAAGGAACGTCGAGAGGCGTTGTCGCCAATGCCGAAGGCAGCTTCACCATCCTTGCCAGGAAAGGCGACATTTTGGTCATCAATGCCATTGGTTATGAAAAGACGGAAGTCCGCGTCGATGAACAGGAATCGGTTGCAGTCTCCCTCAAACCGACCGACGCCTCCATGCAGGAGGTGATCGTTACCGCGCTGGGCATCAAAAGGAACAAGAACACCCTGCCTTATGCTGCCCAGCAGGTGAATGGCGCAGAGATCAGTCAATCCCGCAGCAACAATTTCGCCAGTGCGCTCTCAGGCCGCGTTTCGGGCCTGGAGATCCGCCAGGGTAATGCGATCGGGGCTTCCACCAATGTGGTGATCCGTGGAATGAAATCCCTGACCGGCAATAACCAGGCCCTGTTCGTGATCGATGGTGTTCCGGTCGACAATTCCAACAACAACGGTTCCAACAAAACGAGCATCACGTCGAATGATCAGTCTACCGGTCGCGGAGGCTATGATTATGGAAATGCCGCAGCCGATATCAATCCTGATGACATCGAATCAGTTACAGTACTGAAAGGCGCTGCCGCCACCGCGCTCTACGGCTCCAGGGCGGCCAATGGCGTGGTGATGATCAACACCAAAAAGGCCAGGAAAGGTTTGAACCTGGTAGTGAACAGCAGCGTTACGGTCGGCAAGATCGACAAGAGCACTTATACGAAATATCAAAAAGAATATGGGGCAGGCTACCAGCAGGGCGGTTACAGCAAAACTGTGGATGGCTCTCCCAATACACAGTTCTGGTGGAAAGATCCTTTCGGGACCGGTAACAAGGCATTGATCGTTCCCACTACGGAAGATGCTTCCTATGGCGCTCGTTTCGATCCCAATCTGAACGTTTATCACTGGAACGCTTTCGATTCCACTTCACCTTATTATAAACAGGCCAGGCCCTGGGTTGGAGCTGTCAATGATCCTGTTTCATTTTTTGAAACGGCCCTCAGTACCAATAACAGTGTCTTCGTCGATGGCGGCAATGACAAAGCAGCGGTGAAACTGGGTTATACACGCAATGAAGAAAAAGGCATCCTGCCCAATAGCCGTTTGCTGAAGAATCTCGTGAACCTTGGCGCTACTTTCAAAGCCACCGATAAGATAACGATCTCGGCCAACCTGAATGCATCGAAGATCGATGGCAAGGGCAGGTATGGCACAGGCTACAGCAAATACAATGTGAACCAGGCTTTCCGCCAATGGTGGGAGACTAATGTGGATATCAAAGAGCTGAAAGCTGCTTACGAAAGAACAGGAAGGAATATTACCTGGAACTGGTCCGACCCCACCAAGGCCGATGGTCTTACCCCCATCTATAGCGACAATCCCTATTTCGTTCGTCATGAGAATTACCAAACGGATAGCCGTTACCGGTATTTCGGAACAGCCTCCATCAGTTACAATGTGACCGACTGGCTCAACCTCCTCGGCAGGTTCTCCCTCGATTCTTATGATGAGCTCGAAGAGGAAAGGATCGCCGCCGGCAGTGTGCTGGTGTCTTCGTATAGCAGGTTTGAAAGGACCTTCCGCGAATATAATTATGACCTGATGGCCACTTTCAACAAGAACCTCACCCAGGACCTCAACCTGCGCGCTGTGGCCGGTCTGAATATCAGGAGGAATACCGTGAATTCCAGCTATGCCATCACCAATGGCGGACTGGTGACCCCCAAATTATATTTCCTCGCCAATTCACTCAACCCGATCGCCTATCCTACCGAAGTGGCACAGCGCATCGCCGTCGATGGATATTATGCAAACGCCACCCTTACTTACAAAGATTACCTGACCCTCGACGGATCTATCCGGAGAGACAGGGCATCAACCCTTCCCAAAAACGCGAATGCATTTTATTATCCATCCGTATCGGCCAGCTTCCTCTGGTCGAAATTCATCCAGGTGAACTGGCTCACGCTCGGCAAGCTGCGCCTGAATTATGCAGAGGTCGGCAACGGTGCGCCCTTCGCCAGTTTGTCCGATGCGTACGACAGGAATACTTCCTTCAATAATGCCGTATTGTTCTCCCTGCCCGACACGAAGAACAACCGCGATCTGAAACCTGAAAGGACCAAGAGCAAGGAGATCGGCCTCGAAGTATCCATGTTCCAGAACAGGTTTGGTTTCGATATCACGTACTATTCTGCCAAAAGTATCGACCAGATCATGCCCGTGGCCGTTTCCGCAGCAACAGGCTATGCCTCTAAATTCGTGAATGCAGGCACAGTGGAGAATAAAGGGATCGAACTTTCAGCTTTCGCTACACCCATCAGGACAAAAGATTTTTCCTGGAATATCAATGTGAACTGGACCAGGAACCGCAACAAAGTGCTGGCGCTATACGAGAACAGCCAGAACCTTCAGCTCACACCCAATTCATTCCAGGGTGGCGTTACTGTCAACGCTACACTCGGACAGCCTTATGGAACTATCCAGGGTAAAACATGGGTAAGAAATGATCAGGGGGAAAAAGTAGTGCTCTCTTCAGGCTCGCTGAAAGGTTACTACGATATTACCACCACTACCAACAATGTGATCGGGAATGTGAACCCCGATTGGATCGGTGGTGTCTACAATACATTCAAGTATAAAAATATGTCGCTCGGTTTCCTGATCGATGTCCGCCAGGGCGGAGATGTGTTCTCCCTCGACCTGTATTATGGTATGGCCACCGGCCTCTATCCTGAAACAGTGGGCAATAACGACCAGGGCAAGCCCAAACGCGCTCCCCTGGCTGATGGCGGAGGATTGATCGTTCCAGGCGTTACGGCAGATGGCAAACCCAATACACAAAGGGTCGACAATACCAAGTATGGATTTTACGGTTACAGCTATAATCCCGCAGCTAACTTCGTATACGATGCCAGCTATGTCAAATTAAGAGAACTGAATTTCACTTACTCCATCCCGGAAGCACTGATCAGCAAATGGAAAGTGTTCAAAGGCATCGACATTTCCCTGATCGGCAGGAACCTTTGGATCATCCACAAGAACCTTCCTTATTCCGATCCTGAAGAGAACCTTACTGCCGGTAATGCACAAGGTATCCAGAGTGGGGCCTATCCTACCACCAGGAGCATGGGAGTGAACTTAAAACTGAAATTCTAAATCTATTTGCAATGAAAAAGTATTTGATCCTAACCATATCGATCTGTTCGCTGGCAGCCTGTACGAAGAACCTGTCGGATTATAACGATCAGACCAAGGCCGCTTCGACAGTGCCGGCGCCAACGCTTTTTTCCAATGCGGTCAGGAACCTGACGGATGCATTGACCAGTTCCAGTGTCAATACCAATGTATTCAGGCTGGTATCTCAGCACTGGACAACCACCACGTACACGGATGAGCCCCGCTACGATTTCTTTACACGAAATATTCCGCAACGCTGGTGGACGGTCCTCTACAAAGATGTGCTCGCAGACCTGAAGGAATGCAAGCGCCTCATCCCCGCCTCCGTTGGCCTTACCAATGGGGCAAAGGCCAACCAAACCGCTATCACCGATCTCATGCAGGTATATACTTATGCTGTGCTGGTGAACACTTTCGGGAATGTGCCTTACACGAAAGCGCTCGACCCGGATAACCTGTTCCCGGTGTACGATGATGCAAAGACCATCTATACGGACCTGCTGGCCAGGCTGGATGCCGATATCACTGCCATGACCACCACCGATAAAGGTTTCGATGCCAGCCAGGATATCGTATACGGCGGCAGCATGCAAAGCTGGATCAAATTCGCGCATTCACTCAAGATCAGGATGGCCATGACGATCGCCGACGATGATAACGCCAAAGCAAAAGCAGCCGTTGAAGCATCCGATGCCAAAGCATTCGCCGGAGCATCGGACAACGCGCTTTTTAAATATTATGCCATTACGCCTAATAACAATCCCATCTGGACAGATCTCGTGCAAAGCAAGCGGCAGGATTTTATCGGTTGTGCAACACTGATAGACAACCTGAATACCCTCAGTGACCCACGACTGAAACTATATTTCAGGCCGAATGATGCCGGTAATTATGTCGGCGGCACACCTGGAAGTACTAATACCTATTCTTTGTTCGCAAAGGCCAGCGATAAGATCCTCGCGATGGATTTCCCTTCCTTGTTGCTGGATTATTCCGAGATAGAATTCTATCGTGCAGAAGCCATTGAAAGAGGGTATGCTGTTTCCGGTACGGCCGCAGGCCATTATAACAAGGCCATCGCCGCTTCCATCATTTATTGGGGAGGCACACCGGCGGATACCGTTGCCTACCTGGCGAGGCCCGATGTAGCTTATGCCACGGCCGCCGGTACCTGGAAGCAAAAGATCGGGTTCCAGAAATGGATCGCGCTTTATAACAGAGGTTATGAAACCTGGACTGAGTTGAGGCGACTGGATTACCCGGCATTGCCGGCCCCGGTAGAAGCAAAATCAGTATTCCCGACAAGATTCACCTATCCAACCAATGAGCAAACGCTCAACAACAAGAATTATACGGACGCAGCAAAAGCCATCGGAGAAGATAAGGTGTTCATTAAGGTATTCTGGGATAAATATTGATCACTCTGCAAACCCTGCAAATCTCAACACAGCCTGGCCGCCAAGTTCCACCTGGTCGCCAGGCTGCAGGGTATGCCCTACCCCATACAGGGTGAGCCATTTCACTTTATCATCGGCCGTATGCACTTTGATCTTGTTGCCGCTGCCGGGGAGTCCGCCATGATCGGGATAAAGCGAATACTGACCATTTTTCGGATCATAGACGATGTACGCATGATTGCGGCTTACGTGCAGGTTGGCGCTGCCCCTGTGCTCATCGAACCCAGGTTCATCCCTTGCGAGGAATACTATATCATTGTGCTGCACTTTACCGGATGATAACTGCGGGTCCTTGCTCCTGCCGATATTGAACCGCAACTGCGCTTGTGGATCGAGGATATACGAGAATTGCTCTGCCTGCCCTACCAACACTTCCAGCATGGCTTTGGAGAAATGCTCCACTCTCCTTTCGCCCGCCCTGATCACGATCAATCCCAGATTCTCCTGTTTCAGGCAATTCTCCGGCAGGTCATCTTTGATCAGCTTGCATTCGAAGGTCCAATCCGGCTCCAGTTGTATGAAATGATCGAGCAGTTTGCGTTCCAGGCTGCTTGCCTTGAACATGCCCGGCTTATCGAGGTACAATGCCATCCAGGCCGCCTCTTCTTCTTCCGGGCTTTTACAAACGATGTACAGACGAAGGCCCGACACGGAAAGGCTTTTCTCATCGACATAGGGTTTGAGCGATTGAATGATAAACCCTGTAATGGTATCGCGCCAGGCCGTGCTTGCAGGGATCATAGATTCCGCTTTCTTAAGCCTGTTGAAAATGTTTTTCATGCCTTTATTTTTTAAAATGAACCCATGTACATTCTTTTTTTCAAAATAGCTGCCACCGTATTGGCCAGCAGCACTGCATTGGCACTGCTCAATCCGCTTTCGATACGGATGCAGGCAACGGTGCAGGAGCGTTGATTGGGTGTCGGTGCAAAGAATACATACCATCCATCCGACCGCTTGATGCCGTTCACGATCCGTTCGGGTGTACCCGTTTTACCGGCCACTATGCTGTTCTTTATTTTCTGTTTGCCCGGCGTGCTCGACTGATCGATCATGAAACTTTTGAGCAGGGCCGCATACGCCGTATCCCTGCAAATGGTGAGCCCTTCCTGCACAGGCGGCGCCTGGCCTGCTTCCTGCAGCACATAACGGGACGGCTGCATTACACCTTTATTGGCAATGGCCCCTGCCATCCTTGCCATGGAAGCAGGCGTGGAAGTAAGTACACTCTGTCCCCAGGCAATGCCCGAGAATAGGCTTCGATAGCGTTTCGTTTTACCAAGATTGGCCGGATCATTGTATTGCCGCCTGTCGTGGTTCAGCACATCTTTCCGCCAGGCCGCCAGGTCTGCGGACTGCTTGGTTATGTCGCGGAACTGGGCATAGTCGTACCCTCCGCGCTGGTTCAGGAACATGCCGGTGGATTGATACAGGGCGGCCATCTCTTCTTCCAGGTCATTTTCATTGGCAAGGCGGATAAAAAAGATATTGCTCGAATTGACGATGGCTTCGTGCATGTCCACGAATGGCACTTTGGGAATGAATGGCTCCTGCTCTTTTTTGTTATCGCGGAATATCTCGGTGCGGAAAATATCGTTGTACCTGACACCGGCTGCCGCCATTCCCATCTTATTGAGCGCGGCCGTTGCCGTCAGTATTTTGACCGTAGATCCCGGCGCTGTCGCATAGCTCATGCCCAGGTCTCTGTCTGTAACGGGGATGGACAATTGATTTCTTTCCCGGTCGGGCAGCATCATCGATTCGGGCGAGCGGAGATCGGGCAATGGATTGAGGGCAGAGGCCAGCACATCGCCGGAGGCGGCGTCGAGCACCACTACTGAAATGCGCTTATCGCGGAAGGCGCTGGTGTGTAAAGAATCCTGGAGCTCAACCTGCAAACCCGCATCCACACTGAGGTACAGGTTGCGGTCTTTATCCCTGATCTTCCTGATGGCGGTACGGTTGCTGTCGATCCCCGCAGCCAGTCCATCTGCCAGTACTGAATAATCATACCTCGCCAATTGAACAGCTTTATCGAAGGGTTTGGTGAAACGGTCGGGTTGATAATGGGTATGCACTGTATCCTGTACTTCACGGGCGATGCCGAATCCCCGCAGGGCTGTGAGGTGATGGGCTTCCGCGAAATAGCCATTGCTTTGTCCCCAGAACAGGCGGGTATTGTAATCACCTGTCCAGAAAAAAAGCTGTTCACCGAACGGATAGAACCGCCGGACCCTCTTATGCAGCAGTTCCTGCAATTCCTGTTTGGTAAGACCGGCATGTTGCAGGGAATCCATATTCTGCATGATGGCATTCGTTTCACTGGTGGCCAGCACCAGTCCATGGCGATCGTAGATGGTGCCGGCCGCCAGCAATCGCATCAGCTTATCGATCCTTGGATTATAACTGTAAATAGGGAGCCCGTTGCGCATCACCACGCGCGATGGTTTCACCAGGTATTCTTTCCTGTCGATCACCTGTACAAACAATAATTTGGTGGCCAGCGCCACGATACCGGCAAGGAAGAAAGCGATACCTGTTGCCAGCAGGGCATCATAATGCCTGCTTACATGTTCCTGCTGAACATCCTGTCCCGGCCTTGCCGAGATACCAGCCACTATACCGATGGCAGCCAGGTTGATGATGAGCGAGATCTTGCCATAGCTGAGAAAAGGAACGGCAACGCCCGTCAAAGGCAATAACCCGATCGATCCTCCTGCAATGAGCAAGAGTTGTACACCCAAAGCCAGTGCAATGCCTGCGCATAAATAAAAAGTGAACGGCTGGCCCGATCTTCGGCCATGTAAAAATATCCGGTGGATCAGGATGCCGAAGAGGAGAAGCACTGCCACCAATCCCAACCATCCCAGGTCTTCACCGATACTGGGAAGGATCATATCCGTATGAGCAGCAGGCATGGTATTCGGGAACCCGCGACCGATACCCTGTCCGGTGAAACCGCCCGATGAGAGTGTCCAAAAGCTATGCGCCAGGTGATCGCCTCCGAACACATCATTGTTCCATTGGCTCAACCACATGGCTTTCCGGTCGGCCAACCTGCTGCCGATGCCCGGCACCCGATCCCCGAAAGCAAAAGCTGCGATCACCACCAGCACCAGAACAGGTGCATCTGCGATCGTGGCAAAGGCTCCGTACCACTTACTACTGCGACCCTGACCTTGCAGGAGCAATACGATCAGGGCAAAAAGGAATGCCGCCATCGTGGCCATCCAGCCGGGCGCCAGCCATAACAGAACGCAATAGATCGAAGCGGCCGATAGGGTCAGCAACAGATTTCCCCGGACGATGCTGTAAAAGAAAAGGAAGGTAAAGCATACCACCATAGCAGGACCCATATCGCCCATCAACAGGTAGAGGGCGAGGATAATGCCGATGCCGGCAAACATGCCGACACTGAGATACATGCGCCATCGTATATCGGCGAGCTGGCGGATCTTTTCTCCATTGGCAGCGAAGAAGGCGGCGAGGAAGAACAACAAAAGATATTTCGTGATCTCACTGGGCTGAAAAGTGAAACCGGGGAGTTGGATATTCACTTTCACGCCACTGCCTTCAGGGCCAGTGCCGATCAGTACCGTCACAAGGGCCATCAACAGCGCCAATGCCAGCCAGCTCCAGCCTTTAAGTCCATAAATATTTTTTTGTTTGATATTGAACAGCCCATCGAACCACCAGCGCGTATAGAACTTCCCGATATTGATCTGCGCGAAGAGCGTATAGAAGATCAGCCCTGCCAGCACACCCTGTAAAGTCTGAAAGGCAAGCAATGTGTCGGTGAGCGGGTCCTGGATACTGAAGAGCAACAGGATGGAAACGCCGCATAGCAATAAAAGAATGGGAAGCAGAAAAGGGTCTGTACGGACCTTTCTGAGTGCCAGGAAAAGGTTCACCACGAAAAAAGAAAGGACCAACGCTACAGCGATCAGTTCATAGCGGGTAGTATATTCTTCGGGGGTTCGCACCATGAGCATTCCATCCTCCTTGATCTGGGCATAAGTGATCGACCCGGTCAGGCGGATGCGATGTGGTTTTGCCGTGAAGTGAAAACTCAGATCGCGGCTCAGCCTGCTGGTTCCCTGCCTGTTCCCGAATTCAAATCCCGGCTTCATGGGGAGTACGCTATAGCCGGAATCGCTCATCAACCCTATAAATGAAAATTCACCGGCAGCATTTGTTCTCGCATATCCTATAACGTTACTTAAAGAATCTTCTTCATTAGTGGGGATATGATCACGCAACTGCACCAGCATGCCTGCCATGGGTTTGCCACTGTTGGTCACACGACCGCTGATACTCCTATTACCTGTCGATAAGCTGAAGGTGGAAGGATATTTTGCCGGATGGCTCAGTTCCTGCACATATAATACAGAATCGAAGCCAAGCCTTTGGCGGGAAGCCATCAGGCGGTCCTGGAAATCGATGCCTCCGATGGGCGACTTCCAGGGTAAGGGAGCCATGATCGACCAATTATTCTTATTCAAAGCGCCCAGGTTCTCCGGAGCGCCATTGGTCAACAATTTTCCGGCCAATGAATCGGTGAGCAGTTGCACATCGCGCGGATCGGAATAATAATTGCCATCTGCAATAATTTTCCTGAGCACATCCTTATTGACAAGACCATGCAGTTTAAGGGCGTGCCCTTCCCGGAGGGCATTGGAAGCCCGCTCTAATGGAGGAGTATTTGCCTGGTAGAGTTTGAAGAAGAGGAATAAGAGTATCAGGGCCGCACCTGTCAATAGTAACCATCCTTCCCTGCCTGATGGATCATTTGTATTTTTTACCCGGACAGCCATTTACTGGAAACGATTTTATTTATAGTGAACCTTTAACGAGGAACTGGTCGAATGAAACTGTTTGGGCGCCATCTACACGGAGACCGAAATAACTGCCGAACCCGCTGGTGAAAGGCAATATTCTTTCAAGCTTATCATTGATCAGGAAGCGGAGTTGACTTCCTCTTTTCTCCACAGCCAGCAGGTTCATCTCGGAATCGGTGTGAATATGGGAAGATGGTGTCCAGTCGACCAACACATGCCATTCCCCATCTATCAGGGCCCCGATGGAATAATAACCGGTGCTGGTAATATAAAAGACATAATACGAATCATGCTCTTCATCTCCACAAAAATTAAGACCAAATGGATTGCCGGTATTTTCATTCATGGGCAATGTGCTGGCAGCAATAGTGAAGTCTTTATAGATATCCATGTTGAATTTTACGGAGGAGGAATAACTGAGGCTGTCGGAGTTTCCTTTCATCACGTATTTCCCGTCTGACAGGTTGAAATCACTGTTATCGTCTCTCCCGGTGTCCCACACGGAATCACGAGGATCGCTGAAATCGGCATAGTAAATACCATTCGTCAGGGCTACTCCCTTCCGCACTTCCGGTGTAACGGAGACTACCGGCACTATAACGGTCTGGTTGTTGGTATTGGAGTGTAGTACAGGTAGGCCCTTTTTATCTTGTTGCAAAAAATTTTGTTTGGGTTTGGCAGGCTGGTCCCTGGACGGTAATGAATTCTTGCCCGGAGGAGAAGACACAGGTGTAATGGTATTGGGGCTCACGAGTGTCGTATACGAATAAAAAACTGCCACGCAGATCACTAATAATAGAAGGGTCATCAGGGTGAGGTCGCGCCTCCTGGTGTCAGGCAGTACTGTTGCAGGCGCGTACTTCAATGTTTCTTTGGGTACAGGCACAGGCAATGGCCGTTGCGCCTGCATATCTTCAATGGCTGCCATCCTCAGGAGCTGGCGCACATTAACGGGATTGGACATACGAATCAGGCATGGCTTGGTAAGCAATCCATGTAACAATTGCAACAGGCTGGGTGGCAACGGCCTGCCATCCGGCAAAAGCGGTATAGGAATGGGGGAGCTGATCACCCGGTTGATATGCATCAGCAGATCATCCTGCTCATATTCGAAAGGCACTCTTCCTGTAAGACATTCATAGATCACCACGCCCAGGGAATAATAATCGGTGGGAGTGGATACATTCCTCGATTGGTTGAACTGCTCAGGTGAAGCATAATCGTATGTGAGCATGGAAGCGCCTGTGGCCGTGATGCCATCCGACTGTTCGCGGAGCTTGGCGATACCGAAATCGGTAAGCAGGAACTGTATCTCTCCGTTAGGGTGGCGGCGGTACATGATATTCTCGGGCTTCACATCACGATGCACCACGGCTTTTGCATGAATAGCGTCGAGGGCCTCCGTCATGTGATGGGCCAGTCTGATCACGGTGGGGACATCGAGAGAACCATGATTCCTGAGCAGGCTCCGGAGATCCCCGCCTTCCACCAATTGCATAACGATATAAGGAAGCTCGGCATCGAGATGCACTTCGAAGACCTTCACGATATAATCATGCTGTATGGATTTCATGATCTCCGATTCGCGCTGGAACCGGCGAAGTGTATCCGGTTCGGTATTGAAGGCAAAATGTTTGATGGCCACCAGTTCACCGGTCTGGATGCTGCGCGCTTTCAGCACACGGGCATTCCCTCTTCCCAGTTCGCCCAGGATCTCGTATCCTTTGAAATATTCTCTGAAGATCGATGTGGCCATGGGTTATTGCTTCAGGCTATTCGTGAATAATACGGCATTATACTGGCTATCCGTTTTCGATGGGTACTGGAATGGATACCGGACATTTTCAAAGAGCAGGTTTTCGGTTTTCAGGAAAAGTGGCAGCTTTACCAGGATGCCTGTCTCGAAGCCGCGCAGGCGCAGGTTTTTGATCAGCATGGTATCCCCTGCTTTGGCGGAGCGCCTGTCGATCTCTACAGCGGCAAAGTGTTTGGATACATTCTTTGCAGGTATCAATACGATCGATCTGCCGGTACTGTCGGCATACTGTTTCAGGTCTTCATAATTCTTTGGGGTGCTGATGCGCAGGGTATCCAACTGCTCGGTGAGCGGCCCATGAACAGCCGGCCCTTTGCTTCGTGTTCCCGGCAGTAAACGGTCCATGTCGATTGAAATGCTATCTGGTGGGTAATCGATGGAGGCCGGTTCGGCAACAGGAGCTGTTGTAGTTCGGGCTGGCCTGAAATACCATCCGGCAGCAGCTATCAGCAGGATCACCATCACGCCCCATAACCAGCGGCTTCGCTCCGCGGTGGAAGCCGCAGGTAAAAGCACCGGTGGCAGGGGATCGATCCTGTTGTCAGTGATCGATTCATCCGGCTCATCTTCTCCCGTTGTTTCACCGGCCGGAAATTGCAATACGAGTACAGTGATATTATCATGCCCGCCTATTTCATTGGCAAGGGCAATAAGGTTGGTGACTTTATTGGAGGGTGGCTGATCTGTAGAAAGCAGGTTAATGATCTGTTGAAGGGTGATCATATCCGTTAGTCCGTCACTGCATAACATCAATTGATCACCGGGCAGAAGGTCTTCCGTTCCATAATCCATGAAATCCTCATCGTCGAGGCGATGTAGCGCCGATCCCACTTCACGCAGGATCTGGTTGCGGTGCGGATGGCTCATGGCTTCCCACTCGGTGATCTCGCCGGCATCTTCGCGGATACCGACAAAGGAATGGTCCCTGGTGAATTTCTGCAAGCTTCCGTTCCGGTAACGGTAGAGCCTGGTATCTCCTACATGCACATAATACAAACACTGCCGGGTGGTATCGGCTACCACGGCCGTAAGCACGCAGCACATCTCACTATGATGCTGGTCTTTTTTCCTTTCTTCAACGATGCGGTTATTGGCAAAGATCAGTGCTTCGCGCAGCATGGTCATGGTATCGCCACGGGGCATCTGCATGTATTGTTCTATGCAATCCCGCGCAATGGCAGCGGCTTTATCGCCACCTGCATAACCTCCCACCCCATCGATCACCACGAGCAGCGCCTTATCATCCGACCACAACTGTCGGTAGATGAACGCATCCTGGTTCTCTTTGCGCCGTTTGCCCGGGTGGGTATTGCCACTGATCAGCATGGTTGCCATCTATCGGGGAAGTTTTTTAAAATGCCTGGTTACCAGAAAAACTACGAACAGGAAAAGCAAGACCGTACCTATGATATTCGTCATCATCATGGCTGTTGTTTAAATTCCAGTGTAACGATGCCATTCAACAATATCTGGCTTTTGGGTTCGAGGTCGAACCAGCTTGGGCTGGCCGCATCACTCCTTGCGATCACCACTTCATTCACCCTGGTTTCATGGACACTGAAAGAAGCGATCTGGAATTTACCGGTCGATTCATTCAACCGGATTCGTGCGTGGGGGTTGGAAACATAGTTCGAATCGAGCAACAGGTAATTGCTGTAGCCCTGGTTCTCCGGCTCTTTGCGGGCGATGACGATCTCCGTGTCTTTCATCACATAGGTATCGCCTTTATTCTTATCACCGAGGAAATAGTCGATCCTCGCAAAGCCGCTATCCATATTGCGTGCCTGTTTCAGGAATGATCCGCCACCCAGTGAAAGCTCATTGCTGAACTTCACGGTGAAATTGCCGCTCTCTGCAAAATGGATATGGCGCAGCACATCCAGGTTGAGGTCCATTTTATCGAATACATTGGTGGCTTTGGATTTGATGGTCACTTTGGCCGTTTGCTTTCGGTCGCCGGTCTGTGCTCCTGTTTTCAGGCCGGTGAGCATACCGATCACCCTGATATCGAATTTGCCGATCCTTTCCCCGTTGAAATCGGTGGCAGGCCCGAATTTGAACTGCCAATGGGAAGACACGGGCGAAAGGTCTTCATAATGTTTGCGGGATGCCTGTAACTTTTTATAGAAGAGCTTTACCGCTTCTTTCACCACCACAGGCAAAGAAGGAAGGCGTTGCTCATAAACATCGGGATGGAGGATGATCAGAAAATGCATATTGAAGAGCAGGCTCGATCCTACGGATTCCGTATTGCAGGAATGATCGAAGCACTGGAACAATTCCCGGAGGATATCATTGTTCGTGATGGAGGAAGGTTCTTCCTTTCCCTCAGGGACCAGCCAATTTTTCAGCGTACCGAAAAAATCACCCGATCTTCTACTCATGGCTCGTTGGTTGTAGATGAAAAAATCAAGAAAGGAAAATCTGTACTAAATGTAGAAGATTTTGAGACAGGCGGCTGATAAAGAAACCCTAAGATGCTGCTTAGGAAAAGTTAAAAAAAAAGCCCTGCCTAAGAATAGGCAGGGCGAACCATACTAACTGCTATTTGCTAAATTGGTACTCCGTGGTTATTTCAGAATGATCTTGCGGACAGCTTTATTATTCCTTTCCAGTACATAGATATTTCCTTCCTGGTCTACGCAATGGTCCTGTATGCCTGAGAACAGCGCCTCATTCAATGTTCCATCCTTATACCCAAATCCACCGCCCATGCCGCCTTTCCAGCCGGTGATGGTCGTTACATTGCCATCGGCCAGCATGCGTACGGCATTATTGTCTGTGGTTAATAAACTATTGGTGGTGGCATCATAGACTACTCCGGTCGGGGTGCCGAACAGGGCAGTTCGATAGGGACCGTCCCTGAACCCGAAGTCACTGCCGGCAAATACGTTCCTTACATTACCGGTGATGGTATACACCGTATTGTAGCTGAAATCGGCGGTATAGAAAACAGTGCCCGAATTATCGACAGCGATCTTTCCTGTCGGTGATTCATACCCGTTAGACAGCTTCGTGGGATTGCCGAAAACATCCAGTCGCACCACATACCCATATTGTACCCCTACATAAACAGCCCCTGCCTTATCCACTCCAAGACCTGTAGGGAAAAAGCCCAGTTTCGCAAAGGTCGAGACCACACCGGATGAAGTGATCTTCCGGATACTCCTGCTACTGGCCTCACACACATAAATATTGTCCTGTGCATCGGCAGCCAGGTATCCGGGGTATAAGAACCTGGCATCCGTACCATTGCCATCCATAGAACCTGCTGCATCGCTTCCGGCAAAATCAGTGACCACACCCGAAGATGATATTTTCAGGATCTTGTTGCCATTGGATACAAAAACATTTCCTTTGGTGTCCGCAGCAATACCGGCCGGGGAGTTGAACAAATTCTGTGAAGGACCACCGGCAAGCGTGATAACACCTGCTCTCTTGAACACAGGGCCAATAGCATCGAGGCTGCCTGTTCTTACCTGTACGGGCCCGGTAGTGACACCGGCAGGCACTTTCACTTTCAGTTCCGCTCCGGTAGCGCTACTGACAATGGCCGGAACACCGTTGAAGGTTACGATATTGTCTGTTGCTGTAGTGCTGAAGCCCATCCCTTTGATGGTGACCTCTGTTCCTTCAAGGCCATTATCCGGCATCAGCTCTGCGATACCGAGCGCCTGCTCCTTGAATACAGGCCCCTGTGTTTGCTGCCCGTTCACCGTAACACTGATATTCCCTGTTCCGCTTCCTGCCGGAACTTTAACTGTTATTTTCTTTTCCGATACGTTCACCAACACGGATGAATGACCATTAAAAGAAACTGTAACCTCATCGGTGAACTCACTGAAGTTCTCGCCGTTGATCACGACTTCAGCACCAGCCGGCCCACTCAATGGCCACACCGATTTCAACAATGGCTTTGGCACAACGGTGAATACACTGCCAACTGTTTTCTGCCCATGGATGGTCACTGTCACCGGCCCGGTGCCCACTCCTTCCGGAGCTTCTGCAACCAACTGCCCGGCTGAAGCACTGATCAGCCTGGCAGGTTTCCCGTTGAACGCCACTGTATTTTCCGAAACAATATTGCTGAAGCCCTCTCCACTGATGGTCACAGTAGTACCGGCGCCTCCCTTCATGGGTTTGATGGCGCTGATACGCTGGAACACAAATTCCGGCCCGGTCACTTCCTGTCCATCTACCATTACTTTTATTACCCCGGTCCCTGCCCCTTCCGGAACAGCCGCCACCAGCAATGTATCCGATGCTCCTGTAACGATAGCTTCTTTACCATTGATGGTAACTTTGGCAGGCGCCTTCAGGCTACTGAATCCTTCTCCACGTATCGAGATATTGGTGCCGGCAGGTCCATTCAACGGGCTTGCCTGGCGAAGGCTTAATTTCTGATAAGTGTAGGTGCCCAGTTCAAGCTTCTTTCCTCCTACCGTGACGGCCAGGTTCCCCGTTTTCCCTGCCTCCGGCGCAAGCACCAGCAGCATTGAATCGCGTACATCCACCACTTTGGCGGCGGTGCCGTTGAAAAGAACTTCATTATCGGCCGCAGTATGCCCGAAGCCCTGTCCTATAATGTTCACGATGGTGCCGGCATTGCCACTGTTGGGCCAGAAGTTTTTTACACTGAGCTCGGCTTTTACGTTATCGTTTTTATCTTTCCTGCAGGCCGCCGCCAGGATCGACAACCCTATCAGCAGGTAAATTATTTTATGCATCCTCATATATTTAAGTGATCAGAATTTTTTCTAAAAAGAATATCTCAACCCCATCTGCACCTGTGCTCTTGAATGAAAGAAATCGATCGAGTATGGTTTTCCGGGATTATCGAACGTGTATACCGGATAAGGACCAGGATTCTGTTTGGCAGGAAATGCAGGCGTCAATCCTACACTTGCCGTTGAATTGAAGGTATTGGGGGAGAAATAGACCCTTCCCCATTGGCTGTTCAACAGGTTCGTGAGATTGATCACATCGATGGTGAAAGTGATATAATTTTTATTGGGGAAGTGATATTCCTGCGCTATATGGAGGTCGGCCTGTGCATTCCAGGGAGTATGCCCGGTATTCCGCTCCGTAAATTTTCCCCGGCGGCCACGAAGGTATTTATCGCTGTCGATGTAGGCATTGAACGCTGCTGCCTGTCCGGTTGCCGTGATCGATTGCCCGGCCGTATTGGTATAGTCCTGGAAATAATTGATGGCCTCTTCAGGTTTGGGGATGTATACAAGGCTCACCTGCTGAGGCAATCCCTGCACACTGTTGTTGACAATACCATAAGTGAACGGACTACCCGATTGTGCGGTCACGAAAAGTGTAACTGCGCTCACCCATTTTTCATTCCATGTCTTCCGGTAACTGGCGTTGCCCACCATGCGATGTCGGATGTCGAAATTCGACCAGGCCAATCCTGGATTATTGGGATTGAGGGCCTGGTTCAGTTGCCAGTTACTTTCCATGGAATTGCGTATCCCGTTCGATACGTCTTTAGATCCTCCATAGGTATATGCCAATGAAGCGTTCAGGCCAAAAGGGAAGTTCCTGTTCACTGATGCGGTGATGCTGTAACGGTAACCCTTATTCGTATTGCGCAACAGGTAGGCATTTGAAAAGTGGGGGTCGACCGATCCGCTGAAGATGGGTTGCTCTTTTTCTTTATCGTACCCGAAGTAGCGGGGATCATCTTTGATATTCACCTGCTGGAACATAACATCTTTCATTGTTTTGGTGAAGATGCCTTCGAGCGTGAATTTATAGCCGGCAGTGTTTGTATAGTCGATTGCCAGGCTGCTGCGCCATACCTGTGGCAGCACGAAATCATTATCGATCACGTCCACCTGTGTTTTCCCGGCATTGGGATGTACCATATCCGTTCCATTCTGTGCTATGAACCCGGCAATACCATTACCACTCGGGCGCAATGGATCACTGCCGGGAACGAATGTTTTCACATCGGCTTTCTGGTCGAAGGAGCCGTAATTGATACCATTATTATAATAGGCATACGCTATCCAGGCAAATGGGATGCGGCCGGTGAACAGTCCTGTTCCTCCACGAACGATGAGGCGCTGATCCCCATGCCAGTCGTACCTGAATCCAAGACGGGGCGATACCTGCACCCTTCCCAGGTAACCATTGTCGATCCGGTTCAGCGGCGTATAGGTATACGTAGTACCGAAATAATTATCCGTTTGGGCATTCATGGTCCTTTCACTGAGTGCCGGCTTCGAAGGCAGCCAGGTATAGTCTGCCCGAAGGCCCGGCACCAGTTTCAGCTTGTCGTTTAGTTGTATTTCATCCTGTGCATACAGGCTATGCATATTGACATTGAATTTCGCTTCGGGGTGTGAGAGAATATAGTCCCTGCTATTGTCCGTATAATTATAGCTGCCTCTCACCCGGTAAGGTTTATTATCCAGGTAATCTTCGATACTGAGATAATCGACACGGCCATTCCAGCTATTCACGAAACCATAGTCGATCCGGTACAGTTCATTATGGGTCCCGAAGAGTATAGTATGCGGGCCTTTCCGCCAGGTGAAATTGTCGGTGATCTCCAGGGTGCGTTGCTTCATGTCGAAGATGCTGGCTTCCCTGTCTGTTCCGAAGTAAATGGTAGTGCCGGGGGTACGGCCTGCCACCTGCACCTGTGGCAGGGATGGATCGCTTGTGGGATTGCGCTTGTCGTGCACCACACTATACCCTGCAATAAAACTGTTCGATAACTGGCTGTTGAATCTCGATTTCCATTCCAGTACCGTAGAGGTTTGGTTATTCACCTGTTGATAGGCCATGCTGCTAAAGCGGAAATCCTGCTGGTCCCGGTCCATATTGATGGCTTTGGAGAAGATGGTATTATTGCGGATAGACAGTTGATTGCGGGGATCGATATTCCAGTCGAGCCTGTTGAAAAATTTCTGCGAACGTGAATAGGCTGTGAAAGCCCCGGCCGTTCCGGGATCGAATTTATCGCCGTAACGGTTGAGGGTTTCGCGGCGGATCTTTTCAGCATCGTCTACGCTGAGGATACTGGCTGTCTCGGCCTGTCCTGTCAGCAATTGCGCGGGGTCCTGGCGGTTGGTGATCTCCTCATTCGTGAAGAAGAACAATTTATTTTTTATGATGGGAAATCCGATCCGGAATCCTGCCTGGTAATCATAAAAATCAGTGTTCATCTTTCCTCCCGATCCTACCATATCTTTTCCCGTGATGGTAGCATTGCGGCCGAAGCCGTATACGGAACCGGTCACTTTGTTGGTGCCGCTTCTGGTTACTGCATTGATACTGCCACCGGTGAAGTTGCCGATCTTTACATCGAAGGGGGCCAGGTACACCTGCATATCTTCGATGGCATCGAGTGAAATGGCATTGGTGCGGGTGCTCGATCCCGGCATACCGGAAGAACCGGTGATGCCGCCGAGGGAAGGACTGAACCCGATGGCATCATTGTTGATGGCGCCATCGATGGTGATATTGTTATACCGGAAATTGGTGCCGGCAAAGGAATTGTCTTTCGAGCCCTGCGGCACCAGCTTGGTCATGTCCTGGATACTTCTGGAAATAGTAGGCATACCGGCCAGTTGGGCGCGACTGATATTCTGCCCTGCGCCAAAATTGTTGGCCTTTGGGCCGGCCTTGCGTGCCGTGACCTCAACACCTGTCAATTCCCTGCCTGCGATGGGCAGTACAAAATTCAATTGTAATGGTTCCCCCAGTAGTACCGTGATGGCCTGCTGTTGCTGCGTTTCCCGGCCCGTCATGCTGACGGTAATAGTGTAAGGCCCGCCGATCCGGAGGCCGGGCAAATAATAACGCCCATCATTACCTGTAGCCATCCCATATTTTGTACCGGAAGGCTCATGAACGGCTACGACCGAAACACCTGCCAGCGGTTCCTTCTTTTCATCAGTTATCCTACCGCTGATACTTCCGTTCGTTTCCTGTGCCCGCAACTGGTACGTACTTGTTACCAGCAATACGAGAATAGAGGCTATGTAAAAAAAATGCTTCATCCTGAACTGTTTTACTATTGATTCTCTTTTAATACCTGGTCGGTGATATGCACTACGCCATTGCCCGCAAGGAGATTGGCTTTCACGATCCTTGCGTATTCCTTATTGCCGGTGCCCTTCAGATTGATGCCGGTATACAGCACACCGGATTTGATCAGGGATACCTGTATATTATTCCCATTCAGCATGGCCTGTTCCGATTGGTCGCCGGCGCCGGTTGTAAGGATATAATCATACACGAACTTTCGGCCGGCGAACAGGTTATAGCTGAGCAGGGCCTTCAGTTTCATGGGATCTGTATTGCGGATACTATCGATATCGCGGAAACCCAATGCCCTGAACGCATTGTTGTTCGGTGCGAAAATGGTATAGGCTGTATTGCCCGTCAGCATCTCTTTCATATTAGCCTGCCGAAGCGCCACATTCAGGTAGGTCAGTGTGGTGTCGGCTGCCACCACATCGGAAAGGGCCCCGTGCACCATCGGTTGCAATACCTGGTCGAGCACCTGGATAAGTCCATTGCTGGCCGGCAGGTTATAGGTCAATACCTTTGTACCATTGATGGTAAGAATGGTGTCCTTATTTTTCACCCATCGTGTTACATACATTTTTGCGCCGGTGAGCGCTGTGATCTCCTGGTTGAATTTGAAAGGAAGTTTATTCAGCTCCCAAACGCCGCTGGCAATATGATAGCTCACGAGATCATTGAGCACTGCCCCGCTTTCTCTCAACACATCATTCTCTGTACGATACCCTGCTTTGATGAAGGCATTATTGTCGGGCAACATGATGGTATATGGGCCAGGGTCGGCCATCAGGTTGCGGTATGCCGTTCGGCGAAGCCCTGCATTGAAATACGAAAAATTGAACTTGTTATCATCGATGATATAGGTAAGCCGGTTCATCAGGTCCTTGTCATTGGAACTGTTACTGTCATCACTTTTTCTGCAAGCTGTCTGTAGCAAGGCCAGCAGGCAGATTGATCCCAGTGCTTTTGAAATATTCATGATCATTTTTTAAGGTTTGAACAATTCGTCCACTACGTGTATCACACCGTTTGTTACCCGGATATCTTTTTCGATCAGGCCGGCAGGTGTAGCTGTGGAACCCAGGTGTTTTACCAGGGGTCTTCCATTCTGCTGACTGAAGGAGAGGCTTAGCCTCATCGGGGGGGTCGACCAGGTTTGGCCGGCCATCAGCAATATCCCACTGAGTACCGCGCCATTGTCGAGCAGGTCATTGGAAAAATAGACCGGGCCTGCCTTTCCGGAAGGTACAAATCTGCGTACCTCGATCCCATGCGGCCCCAATAAAGAATCCATGGCGGTTACAGGTTCATGGTAGTACCTGTTCTCGTCTTCATAGGGATAGGGCAATGGCCAGGTGCGCATGCAATAGTTTCGGATATCGTCTATCGATCGAAGTCCGTATTTACGGAAGGCATCATTGGTGGGTGCATACAGGGTGAACTGGGTAAATTGGGCTCCCGATCGTATCATCCCCAATGAGGAAACATACCGGTAATCTTCCTGGTACAGGCTATCACTGATGAGCATGGCTTGCGTGAAATATTCAAAGCGGGGGTCCTCCAGTAAATATTGCCACATGGCCTTTTCAGGTCTTTGCAGGAATTTATCGACCGGGTAGATAACCCCATTCTTTCCTTCCATGCCTGTACCCCATTTGGCTGCACCGCTGCCATTGATATAAAGGCTATCTGCATGTTTCCCTACAAACAGGAAATTGATATAAGGCGACCAGGTGCTGAAATTGGGCAGGTCCGCCCGTTCCGCGAGTGTACGCAGTGGCTGGTTGCCTACCAGGTCGTTGAAGCCTCCGGGAAGGTAGCGGCCCGCTACAGTACAATAAGCAAGTAATGTATCGAGCTTTTCAGGAGCAGTTGCATTGATCCTGTCCATCGTCCACCCTGCATCCTGGAAAGCTTTGTCGGTAGGGATGAATAGTGTATAGAAAGCGGATCCCTTATCGGCGAGCCTTTTGTTCATAGCCGATCGCTCCCATGCCTTACGGAAATAAGTGCAGGAAGACTGTTCCAGTAGTTGCTGCCAGGTCTTATCGGCATCTTTGTAAGGTACCGGCTCTCCTATCGGTTCCGGCTGAATATCTTCTTTCCGGCAGGAAAGAATGGCCAGCAAGGCCAGTAACAACAGCCATTGTTTTCTGGATGTATCGATGAATGGATTCATTGCGGGTTGTTTTTATTTGCGCATTTTGGCAGGGTTAAAGATCAGGTCGTCGATCACATGTACGATCCCGTTGGCGGTGAGATGATCGGCATTGATCAGGCCGCCTTTGTATCTCACGGTGACAGGCCCGGCATCATTGACGCTCCATTGTCCGTCCCCTTTTTTGATGTATGTCCATATCGGTGAATCTTCCTGGTTGTTATAGGCTGAATAGGTATAATTGGGACAGATGCTGTAGGCATCCACCAGAATGCCATTAGCCTGTGAAACAGTCTCGCCGGAGATGGCATTGGCATCAGTAGAAAATACATGTGCAGGTTTCATCAGCAGCGGATAAACGCCGAATGCCAGTTGTTTGAAATTGTCCGGGACCATCCTGGCGATGCTATCGGCCGTGAGACCATATTTAAGAAAGGCTGCATTCGCAGGAGCAAAAACGGTAAGAGGATTTTTTGTCTTCAATCCATCCCAGTAACCAAATTTTTTCATGATGGCGGCAAAGAGGGTCAGACTTGTATCGGCGGCCACATAATCCTGCACAGTGCCGACGGTATATTTCAAAGGGCGGCGCAGGATATGGATCACCCCATTGACCAGCGAAATATTCCGCTTCGATCCCGGCATGATCATCGTGCCGTTTACATATACTATCCTGTCTTCCTTTGCGGGCCCGAGTGAACCTTTCCCAACAGACACGTACAGGTTGGGGCCTGCCAGAGAGCTGAACTTATTGTCGAGCTGATCGGGAAAGGTGGTAATAAAATACCTGTTGCGCATGCCGTGGAACCGGAGCATGAACCGGAGACTGTCGGTATTCATTTTATCGACATCAGCTTTGCTGGCAACGCCCATTGCATTGAAAGCGGCATTGTCCGGTGCATAGAACGTAAGTGACCCCGGTTGTTTCAGCGTGTCGAGCATACCAGTTTTTTCGAGGGCAGCGCGAAGCAGGCTGAGATCGTAATTATTCTCGATGAACTCGCCGATGGTGCGGGGAACGGTGGTCCTGTCTACCGGCGCTGTCAGGTTATCTTTTTTGCAACCCGTGGCCAGCAGCCCGACAGTTGCCAGGAATAATGTTATCTTAAAAATGTAATTCATGAATCGATCGCAATTAGATGAATGAATAATTAATAAACAGGAGGCGCATATTTTCTCTGTATCGTTGTCACATACATCTTTTCATTGATATACTCGATAGTATTCACCGTAGCGAATGACCGGGGATTGATGGCGCCGGAGTGAACACTCACGATCAGGCCGGTACGCAGATCAGCCTGTATACGAAAAGGAACATACTGGTTGCCTGATCCATAGCCGAAATCCCCTACCCCCAATGCTGAATAGGACCCCTGTGGTAAATAACTGCTATTGACCGCAGTCTCCGGTGTGAGGCCCTGGCCATAGAACCTGAACAATTGCCCGATATTACCGGTAAACACCCTCGATGCACTGGTATCGGGAAACAGGGGAAAATTGTAGTAGGGATTCACGTGGCTCTGCTGTGAGCGTATTACAGGGCCCATAGGCAATCCATTGAAGCCGGGAATAGGTTCGAATTGCAATCCTTTCATTCGCGTGATGGAATAAAACACCGACATAGTATCACGTATTTTCCTGTTCGGCACCGCATTGTGATCGATCTTCTGGGAAGCATATTTAAAAAACCCTTCCGAGCTGAGATTATAAAAATTCACATACACCATCGAATCGGAAAAAGGCTGCTTCACGAAATTTTCATTCCGCAGATAGAGACCCGTCTTCCTGGTAAGATAATCCCGCTCCAAAACATGCATGGTATATACTTCGCGGGTTTGCAGATCGATGGTAGTATCGATCAGGGAAACCCCGCGCAGGTTCTTCTCCAGGCTAAAGAATGGCGTGGTATTGTATGGGCGGGTGCGGAAAATGATCCTGTGCTTTCCGGAAGGCACCTGTGCCCAACTGGAAAGATCATAACCGTTGAGAATAGGGCCGGCCATGACTTTCAGGGTGCCCGGGTATTCCTTTTGCCAGGTCGTTGTATTAACGGCATCGGGATAGGGCCTCGCCCATTCACCGCGCTTATCGAGGAAATCCCCGATGATGGCAGCGCTCTCAGGAATGCCGTCAGCGTCCAGCACCGGATCGATCAGCATGGTGAGATATGGCTGGGGCGCATCCTTGTTGTCTAGGGTTATATTGAAATCGAGGCAATTGAACACCCGCAAATAGGCAGGATTCTCCACGTTGCCGAATTCCGTCTTCCGGCATGACATCATCGTAACTACCATCGCTATAAACAGGAAATATCGTTTATTCATAGCTGTTATTTGTTATGTTTTAGAATGATCATCCTGGCATTGTTCCGGCTATTGCCTACCAGCGCCACCGTATAGATGCCGGGTTCACGGTTAGGGATGAACGGGGATGGATATAACGCCGGCCTTGCAATGAAGTCCCGGCTTTTCAAAGGAGCAATATTGCTGAGCCAATCACCCGGCGCCACCCCTGGCCGCGAAACATAGGCCAATACCTGGGTGGGATGATTGATGAACAGTTGAACATAAGGGTCTTCCGTGACTGCAATACCGGGCAGGATATGCTGACTGGCATTGAGGGCTTTGCTGGTGGAGTTCACAAGGAATGGCAGGCCATTATCTGCCGTAAACGTCACTTCATCCAGGTCACTGCAGAAATTCATGAAGCGCATCCAGAAAGGAATACCATCCCTGTATGTGCTGTAGGAACCTTCCTCACTGGCATTGCCTTTATAATATTTCGTACTGAGGTTATTGGCGACAAGGGCAATCGAAGGAGCACCGTTCCTGGCAGGATAAAGCCAGGCAGTGATATTATCACCGGGCTGCAGGGAGAGATCTTTCTCTGCCAATACTGCCCCGGTTTTATCTATTGCTTTCAGGTTATACTTCTCCGTTACATAGATTGAATACGGAGTATATTTGGTGAACGACAGGGCTTCTCCCATTGGCGCCCCATTCACCTGCCATTTTATTTCTTTTCCCTCAAAAGCATTGACGCCCTGCAACCGGCCATAGGTCATATTCACCGGCTCAGCGATATCGTTCACGATGCGAAAAGTATTTCCTTCGGTGGTGATCGTTTCACCATTGGGATTGCCATTCGTTATGGTGCAATCATAGTTCATGGATACCGCTACCGTATATACGCCGCCAGGCTGAAAGGTCTTGAAAGGCGCATAGGTAAGCCAGGTATCTGCCCGTCCACCCGGACCAGGTGTGCCATAATAATCCATGAACGTTCCGGTTGCCGGGTTCAGGATCAGGGAGCTATTGCCCTGTACTTCCCTTCCATTCCTGTCGAGCACTTTGAACTGGTATGTGCCGTAGGGAATTTCTATGTAGGGAGAATAGGCGCCGGGGTTGATATTCTCCAATCCGGCAACAGGTGTTCCATCGGCCCACGCAAGCGACATGCTCCCTTTGCGAAACAGGCCCGGCTCGGAATATTTATCAGGCTCCGAAGAGAGATTGAGCAGTCTTAGCTTGAAGGAGGCGGGGTTCGCAGGGGCTGAAACGGAACGGGGAATGGCAAACAGGGAGTCCATGTAATTGGCCGTGTTCGGACGGAAGCGCACATAATAATAATCATGCGGATCATTGAAATCGTCTTTTGCCCTGAATGGTCTCGATGGAGGCAGGGTCGATTTTGGTCCCATCGAACTGAACACGATGCTATCGATCCATCCGTTGGCATTGACGAATTGCTGAGGCACTGTATAGCTTGCCCCCAGCCGGCCTGTTTCCGGGAAATAAATAGTGCCCCTCGTTTGATCGGGACCGAAATACCCATCCCTGTCGGGCGGTATGAAACTGGTGAGGGGCTTACCATTGATCTTCAGGTCAGTGGCGTTGGCCATGTTCACCAGGCGCACACTCGAACCGTTCAAAGGTTGCTGATTGATCCTGTTGTCGTACTGGAAGTCGAGTTTCTTCTTACAGGAGCTAGTCAATGCAACAGCAAAGAGTATGGAGACGGTACTGGCAATATTGATTTTCATCTTCATTTTTTTACAGTGTGTAAGTGAGACCAAGCATCAATTCGGTACCGCGGTAAAAACTTCTACGTACATATTTCTGTCCATAGAATTTCCCGCCGGTGCCGGGATTGGCATACACTTCTTCAACCGGTCTGTCGAGTATATTCTTCGCAAATCCTTTCAACTGCCATCTTTTGAACAGTTGTTGTGAGAACACCAGGTCCAGTACGGGATTGGGCCTGGAATACAGGTCGGGCGTGCCATCGAGGTTTACCTGTATCAACCGCTCTCCTACCATATTGAAAGTGGTGGTAATATCGGTGCCTGTCTTCTTATTATTATAGTTCAGGTAAACGTTGATGGAATATGGGGCCTGCTCGAACAACGGACTATTGGAAGGAGCCCGCCTGTCGAGCGCGCGGGATGTTTCCAGCCGTTCTGCTGTTTTCCTGATCTCGCTCTGTGCCAGCAGCAGGTTGGAGCCCAGGTAAAAATTATGCAGGGGCTTCCACAACAATCCCAGGTTCTTCACCACTTCCAGTTCGATACCATAAACACGGCCCTTGTTGGGATCGTTCTGAAATTCGATGGCGGGGAATTCGGGGAACTTCGCATCCAGTCCCCGGGAGTTCTGCTTGAATACTTTGGTAAGCTGGTTATCGATCTCTTTGTAAAACACGGAGGCCGACAATACCTCTCCCGGATTCGGGAACCATTCCCATCGGAAATCGTAATTGGTGGTCTTTTGATTTTTCAGTTTGGGATTGCCCACGATCAGGGCGAACTGGAAGGGATCGAAGTCGAACACATTGGTGATCTCACGCAGCTCCGGCCTGGCCAATGAATTGTTATAACCCAAACGGAAATTCATATTCTTATTCAGGGTATAGGTGAGGTTGGCGGAATAAAAAGGTGCATAATCCGTTTTATAGATCGAATTGGGCTCGGTATACACCAGGTTCACTTTGTTGCCGCTTGCATCGGTAGTAGTGATCGAGGCATCGAGAAAAACATTGGAAGTATCTACGGCAGCCTGTATATCGGTCAGCTCGAAACGCACGCCACCCGTGAGCCGCAGCCTTTCCGTGAGGCGAAGGTCGAGCATGCCATAAAAGGCACGGGTTTCGTAATAGCCCTTATAGTTATTGGGCGATTTCTGGATATTGTATAAAAACCCGCCTGTTCTCGGGGCCCCTTCTTCGTTGAAGCCTGATGGTGGCCTGATCCCGATCCTGTCATAACCTACCAACTGATCGAGGTTGCCATTCACCTCATATAACGGAAGCGATCTGTTCATGGAGTAGTTGGATCCCGGCAGGTACAGCACATTCTCCGTGAACTCCCTTTTACGATGCAGGTAGTTCACACCTGTTTTGAATTCCTGTTTTTGTTTCAAGAATTTGAACGGGACCACGAGATCTGCTTTGTAATTATAGTTATCCTCTTTCAGCTTCCTGAACCGGCGGCCATTGGGATCTGCCTGGATGATGCCATAGGGCCCATATCCATTCACGTATCCCGATACCAGTGAATAAAGATGATCTGTGGCAATATAAGTGCCTTGCGAATTGGGCGTTTGGGAAGGCAGAGTATACACGGCACCGCCATTGGGCCTGTAATCAGCCAGATTTGCGAAACGGTAGTCCGGGTCAACCTGGCTCGAAGAAGAAGTGGCCAGGTTGTAGCTCAGTCGCGGTGAATAAGTCCCCTTCAGGAATTTATGTTCTCCCTGTAGATTGAAGGTGTTCAGGGTGCGATAGGTTTGGCGAAGGGAATAAATGATATTGGCCACTTTTCCCGGAATGCCGGTGTATTCATACGCGCCATGTAGATTGGTAGCTCTTGTTTCAGCGCCCCTGCTGCCCAGGTACTGCATACTGATCTCATGCTGTGGGCTGAACCGGTAGGCAAGTCCGCCGAGAAACCCATAGTTCAGCGTTTGTGTGCCGGTGTTCTCTTTATAGTTGAGGTATTTCCCGAGATTGATATTATTAGGAGTGATATAATTGGGAATGATGCGTGGACTGTAAACATCGGTATTTCCGGTGAGTACGCCCTGGTAAACACTATACTGGGTGAGATCCGCATCATATACATCGCTGGTACGGTTGTAATAATTGGCGGCTGCCACCAGTCCTAATTGATGTTTCCGGAAAACAGTGTAGTTATTGCCGTAGGAAATGGAATAATTCTGGTTGAGTGGGGCCGTTTTATAACGGGTGGTCAACACGGGGTCCAACTGGTGCATGATACCATTGATGCGGTTGGCCTCCGTGAGCATGGCCGGGTCATTGCGGCTGTTCGCGATCTTGCGTTGAATATCTTCCAACCCGCGCGGGTATTCGGCAGAGAGATGCAGGAAATCCTTCGACAATCCCCTGTCTTTCACTTTTTCACCCAGGAATCCCATTTCACTGTTATAAAAACTATTGACCTTATTGCCAGTTTGTGTGTTCATCCCCGTTTGCACAGTGATCGTGAGGGTTTGTTGTTCGGGGATCGATTTTGTTTTCAGCTCAACGATCCCGGCAGCCGCATCGGCAGGTTTATCGGGCGTGATGCTTTTGTAGATGGTGATATTATCGAGCAGACTGGCAGGTATGAGGTCGAGCGGGATGCTGCTTCTTTCCGGATCGGAAGATGCCAGGCGGATACCGTTCAGTTGACCTATCACGCTCCGGTCGCCGAGGCCGCGAATGGCCACGAATTTATCATCGGTGATGGTAACCCCGGAAACCCGCTGGAGGGCTTGCGTGGTGGTGATACTGGCGGTCCGCTCGATCTGTTGCGCCGAGATGGCATCCGAGATGATGGAGGCATTCTTTCGTTCATTCAGAACGGCCGATTCGGTATTCAAACGGCGTTTAGCCGACACAGTTACTTCACCTAATGATGCATTGCCCGGCAGCATCCTGATGGCAAGCTCCTGCCCTTCCTGTGCCTGTACTTCCATTCTTTCATAACCTGTATAGCTGAACACCAGTACTGCATCCTTTTTCGTGATCTTCAGGGAAAACTGCCCGTCGGCCCCTGTTACAGTTCCTGTTTTCGTGCCTTTGATCGTCACGGAAACGCCTGTCATGGGGGCATGTTTTTCATCACTTACCTTACCTTTTACCAGCCAGGGCTGGAATGCCTGCCCTGCCGGCTTTTGCTCTTCTTTCACCGCTGCTCCTGCCTCCTTTTTTTTTATGACGATCTTGTTACCGACCTCCTGCCAGGCAAAGCCGGTGCCTTCGAAAAGATCGTTCAGGACCTTGTGGAGAGCCTGGTCGCTGAATTGCAAATTGTATTTCCTGGGAACAGTCTTCAATTCACTGGGCTGGAAATACAGGCTGATGCCTGAGGCCGTTTCCAGTTTTTTAAGACAAGTGACCAGATCATCATCTTTGAACCGTACAGTAATCTTTTTGCCGGCCGGTTGCTGCGCACTGGCCGTGGATAACTGTATGAAGACAATAAGCACTGAAAGTAAGACCTGTAAAAATTTGTGCATTTGCATTTTCATTTATTGATAAAAAAACATCCCTGCTCCCTGATCGCAGGGAAAAATGATCATGCCGGCAAACCTGTGTTACCGGTCAACGCCTGGGAAATGAATGACGATTATCGTTTTATGGTTACAACGCTATCCCTGGCAGACCAGGTAAGGCCCGAGGATATGCAAACTACTTCCAGGATATCTTTCCATTGTTCGGTCCTGGTGAAGCTGCCGCTGAAATTGGCTCCTGGCTGAATGACCTTTCTACCTGTCTCGATGGTAATGCCATACTCACGGGAGATGGTCTGTAATACAATAGCCAGTGGTGTTTCATTGAATACCAATCTGCTGTTATTCCAGCCCGTGATACCGGCAGCGTCAATATTTCTGATAAGGGTTATTGTATTTTTTTGTTTGTGCCAGTTTACCTGCTGATCGGGAAGCAGCAGCGCCACTTCCTGGTCTTTCGTGTTCACCTGCACCTTACCGGTAACGACCGTTACGGAGGCTTCCTGCGCATGTTCGGCATTATTCACTTCGAATGAAGTGCCCAATACTTTTACATTCATGCCATCGCTTTGCACAATGAATGGCCTGGAAGGATTACGGGTAATATTGAAAAAGGCTTTCCCTTTCAAATGCACCTGCCTCGAATCACCCCTGTAACGTTCAGGGTAAAAGAGACTGCTGTTATTGGCAAGGGTAACGATACTACTATCGGGAAGCAATAACCGCTTGATCTCATAGGGGCCGGTTTGAAGTTCCAACTGCGCTATCGGGTCTATTGCGTCGAGAATGCGGTAACGGAAAATATAGCCTGAAGCGGACACGGCCAGCACACCCAGCCAGATAGCGGCATACCGGAGCCAGTTCCTGCTGAATTGCCGCAGACGTGGAGCAGGCTGCCCGTACATAACTGCACCGGCTGGTGCAATGCGCCCCCATAGACGCGCACTGATATCGATCCGCTCCTGTTGGGAAAGGGATACATCATCTTGCTCCGATAGCAGCATCCAGGCCTGTATCATTTTCTTTTCCTGTTCGGACGCACTGCCATCCAGGTATTTTTGAATGATCGTATTTAACTGTTCCCTGTTCATCATTTTTTAAATAACGGTCCTTCCGGTAAAAACAAAGGCGCTTTATTATAAGCGCCTGAAAAATCAATTCGGTACTATGAGGGGATATTACCTAATTGTTAACTCATACATAAGGGCCAGGCACAAGGTATCGATCACCGGTTTGCGCAGGCGGGAAAGTGCGGAGCTGAGCTGGTTCTTGACGGTCTGTTCCGAGAGGTTGAGCCGGGAAGCTATTTCGGGGATAGAAAGTTCTTCTTCACGGCTAAGCCTGAAGATCTCCTGCATACGGGCCGGCAGCTTCCGGATCTCTTCTCCGATGAGATCATCCAGTTCGGTGACGCTCATTTTATCCAGAATATCGTTGAATACGGGAAGAATGCTTTCGTTGATCGCAGTGATATCTTCGGCGCCATCCAGCATTTTCTTCAGGGAAGCGATCACTTCGTAGTAAACGGATCTGTAGAGGTAAGACTGAAAAGAGAAGCTGATCTTCCTGGATGCACGGTGCTCCCATAACTTCATGAATACATGTTGCACCACGTCTTCCGCTTCCTGCCTGGATTTGAGGCGCTTCAGGGCAAAAAGGTATAGCTTCTCCCAATACCGGTTGAACAGCTCGCGGTATGCTGCCGGATCATCGTCCCTGATAGCTTCGAGTAATTCCAGGTCAGTTAGTTCAACGCTGTGCATGGTTGCCTCTAATAATAAGGTACACGTAAAAATTGCTGCGAAGGTAAAAGGCTCGCGGAAAAAACAGTGCCACCGGCCTTTATCATTCTATTAAACCGGATGAAGGGAGCTCCCGCAATCGAGTTGTAATGAATGGTCCAGGGGTTGTATTAATTAATCGTAAAATTTGTAAATTAGCCCTTCATGAAACCGGTACTGGAACATCTCCCGCGCGACGCGGACGAATCTTTCGTAGTGAGGCATTTCGATTATGAGTATTACCCCACTCCATGGCATTTCCATCCTGAATATGAACTGGTGCTGGTCACGGAAAGCACCGGTAAGCGATTCATCGGGGATAATGTGAATGATTTCGGCCCTGGCAACCTGGCGCTGATCGGCCCCAATTTACCGCACCTTTACAAGAATGATCCTTTGTATTATGCCGGCAAGCCCGGATTAAGGGCCAGGTCGATCGTGGTACATTTCCTGGACAGCTCCTTCGGAGAAAATTTTTTCAACCTGCCGGAGACCAAAGCAGTGAGGTCATTGCTGGCCAGATCGGCGAGAGGGCTGGAAGTGACCGGTCGGACGAATTTGCTCATCACCCAAAAATTGAATGAGCTGCTTGCGTTGAGTGGTCTTCCCCGTTTCTTATGCCTGCTCAATATATTGGAGATACTGTCAGTATCCGATGAGTGCACCAATATTTCCGGGAATGCGATTGCAGGCGCCAATGAAACGGAATCGGATCGCCTGAACAATGTATTCGAATTCGTATCGAAGAATTTTCACCGTGATATAAGAATGGCTGAAATAGCAGAGTTGGTGCACATGGCAGAAAATTCTTTTTCGAGGTATTTCAGTCAGCGTACAAGAAAACCATTTTCTCAATACCTGCTCGAATTCCGGCTGAACCATGCGGCCAACCTGCTGGTGGAGGGGCAAATGAGTATTTCCGAGATCTGTTTCACCTGTGGGTTCAACAGCATCTCCAATTTCAACAAGCAGTTCCGGAAACAATATGATATGAACCCGCTCGGTTATCGCACATTGTACCGGAACAAGATCTCCCTGTAAGGAAATTATTGTTTGCCGGATGTAACATTTTGCTCCCAGCCTGTATCTTTCAATGCCGGGTCGTTCTCTTTTTTGAGGAAGTCGGCCTCCGACAAAGACCCTGCTTCCCATTCCATCACTGCCTCATCGGGAACGACGTCGACAGGTATCTTCCAGGAGGTGGAGGTCTCATTGTAGGCGAGGTTCGACTGAAGTGAGTAACAGGAAATGATGGACCAGCGCGGAAACTCGGATAGATTGGCAGCGGAGCGGTGCATCAGGTTGCTATGAAAGAACAAGGTATCACCTGGAGAAAGTTCACAATAGACCAGTTCCATCGTCTTCAGTGCATTGTCGACCATCACCATATCTGCGCCCATTTGTTCTCCGGAAAAACCGTGGTTCACTCTTCCCAGTTTATGCGAACCTTTGATCACCTGCAGGCAGCCGTTCTCTTTTGTAGCTTGAGTAAGGGCCACCATCACGCTGATCAACTGATCGGGGAACATGAACTGGTTCTTGTACCAGTACCCATAATCCTGGTGCCACTCCCAGGCCCCTCCTACCTTCGGTGCTTTCTGCATCAGCTTGGAATGAAAATGGCAAACAGGAGCGGTATCACCCATGAGCTGGCCAATTGCGCCAATCAGGCTTTTGCCACGCGTGAGATAGCCGAAGGGATCATTGCCGGGTGTAAACCATAAGGAAAGCCTGGTTTTGCGGCCATCCTGGTCGTTCAGGTCGAGCGCATTTTTTTCCATGGCAGCGTCCTGAAGTGCTACTGAATACAGGCGGTCGATCAGTTCCCGGCTGTACATATTCCTGATGATGAGATAGCCGTCGCGGTGATAGGCAGCGATCTGTTCGGGTGATAATGGATGTGCTGGCAGCATAGCGAACCAATTTTTATTACCTGCAAATTAATAGATCGTGCTGCTGTAAACTACCTTTCTGCTGGGTAGAATTGCGCATTTTTTAACCTCCCGGCTTCATGAGGGAATCAGAGATCGGTGACCGTAACGGCGGTCGTTCCATAGATCAGTTGAAGGGCTTTATCGACCGACTTATCGCCGGGAAGCCCAAATTGTTGCAAAGGCAATGAGGTGAACTCATCGACGATATGAGTGGGAGTAATTCCATTCGAATAGTTGCCATTTCCATTGGCGTCGGTTATCTTATAAATGGTAGGCATCATCAGCCACTCCACCTGCCGGGGATTCCTGATATCTTCCAGGCGAAAGGAAGCTTCATCTTTCCCGAAGGTCTTCTCTCCTATCTGCACTACCTGGATATAGGGCTTCAGGTTATTGAGCAGGGCTTCAGCGGCAGATGCAGTAACGGAAGATGTCAATACATAAATACGTTGCAGTCCCAGGTTGATCGATTGCAGGTAACTCATATCCTTCCCCGCCCCATAGCCTGAAAAGGAAATAGTTTGCTGGAATGATTGTTTAACAGTTCCTCCATGCCGGTTGCCTTTATAGGTGAGGAAAATGTTCTGTGGATTAAAAGCAGGTACGATGGCCGCGGCGAGTTTGGCTGCGGAAGCTACACTTCCACCTGGATTGTACCGCAGATCAAGGATCAATTCCCGGATACCTTCATTTTTCAGGCGCTGCACCCGTTGCAAAAGGTTCGCATCTTCCTGTTCCAGGCACAGGTAATACGCGAGATAGCCACACTTCAGGGTGTTCTGTTGAAAGGTCCTGGTTGCATACACGGCTTTCGGAGGAACGAAGCCATTGCGGAGGCCTGTCCTTGCAGAATCATCCAATGCATGGCCGTTGCTGTTGAGAGCCGAGAGTTGGAGGACTACAGAATTGGCATTCAAAGCCTGGATGGTAGCGGTCTTGTTTTGCGGAGTAATTTCCTGGTCATTCACCCTGGTGAAGATCATGCTTCTTTTCAGGTTCGAGTTGTAAGCAGTGCTGCCCGGCGCCACGAAGGTAACAACGCCCACGAGCTTCTGAGGGATGAAAGGATGATCGATCAGTGCATAATGAAACCCGAACTGATCGATGGTAGTTTTCGGTGGGCCGCCAATGTCCATGCGGTTACTGATCCAGGAAAAGCGATCGTGAACCGAGAGCAGGCTGGCAAAAAATTCCTGTGCAGGCAAACTATAATCGGGTCTCTTCGGCATCTCATCGCTCCAATAATAATATAATTGCATAGTATCATACACCCATTTATTGATGACGCCCAGGGAATCCGTTGGTACAAAAGGAGCATCCTTCTTGGTACAGGAAAGATCCTGCACAGACGTAACGCCTATGACCAGGAAGAAAAATAATCTATAGACATATTGCCAGGCAAGGAGCCCGGCAATATGCACAAACCATTTACTGCGCTTCATATTCAAACGCGGTTTTAAATAATTTTTATTTTTTTGTTAACTGCTTATATTTATTTTTACATTGGATTTTAAACAATTACAACATTAGGGTACTCGTTGCGGCGGGTGCCCTTTTGTATTATTGTTTGATAAATGATTTGCTTTGACGGCGCCCGTTGATATTGAATACTACGAGATAATTGCCCGGTACCAGCCTGTTGACATCCACTGTTGTCTGCACAGATCCCAACTGCACATTTTGCCTGATCAATTGTCTGCCATCGATGCTCACTACCTGTAATGAAGTGCCGGCCTCTGCCTGCGGGTGTCTTACCACCAACTGATCTTTCACCGGGTTGCGAAGCAGGTTCAGTTTGATCACGCCATCCACTGTCAGCACGTCACTGAATGTTTTCGAGCCTGTTTTATCGAGCATGGTCACACGATATTGAACAGCCGATTCGGAACGTTTATCCTGCAACTCATACAGTTCTTTCAATCCGGAAGTCCTTACTTTGCGCACTTCAGTGAAAGTCTTTCCTCCGTCTACAGACCTTTCGATCATATACTCGACTGCATTTGCTTCGCCGGGGGTATTCCATTGGAGTGTAAGCTGATCATCATCGGTCTTTTCACCATTCAGCCAGAAATTGATGATCGACAGCCTTGAACCATCTATCACCAATACACCGGTGAGCCCACCCGTAGGGTTTTCCGTGTTGATGGTTGTATGGTTCACAGAAGGCCATTTGCCATCGAAGGAAAGATAAGGCAGGAGCAACTGTCCATTGGACAGGGAGTGACGGGTAATGAGCCGGATGCCACCAGGCAGGCTATTGGGGATAATGGCGCCCCATGCCTTGTTGACACCATTTACACTATCGGAATAAAAAGACGCATACCCGTTTGCGATAGTATTGGCAGTGCCATCACTCTCTATGAAAGTTCCGCTAACAGGACGCACGGACGCAGGCACACCGAACAGTATCTTCACGATATCCGAAAAGCTGAGGTTGCCATATAATAAAATGAACTGTTTGGGGCTGGCATGGTCCAGAGGGGTGCAGCGCAAAGCAGTACCGCTGAATGCATCGGCCTCATTGGAAAAATTGATCACAGTAACGGGGTTGGCGGCAGTCAGGATCCTGGCAATAGCGCCACCACCGGCGCCGTTATTCAGGTACACACGGAAAAAGATGGGAGTGCCGGGTGAGAAAGTGGCTATCTCATCAGCTTCATTGGCAAACCAGCCTGTAAATGATCCGCTGGCATCGGTCGTGAAACTGCCATAGGGGCCGGGATCGGCGAGGTTTGCATCAGTGACCCTGATAAAATTCCCGCTGTCCTTTACGAGAATGAAATTACCATCGCCGGTATTGGTGCTGGTAGTGTCGGTCACAAAGCGATTGAAGTAGCGGTAAACGGTATTGGGTTGCAATCCGGATAATTTCATCCGGCATACAAAGGGCACTTTGCGGTTATCGGCAGGATCGAAAGTGCCTGCTCCCTGGATATATTGGGGAAAGAACACTTCACTGATGGTTTGGGTATATCCCGAGATCGAGCCCAACAGTAAAAGCAGGGTTATAAATTTCGCTTTCATAAATATTTTTTTGTTGATTAATATATTCTTGCCACTCGAAAGTCGAGGTTTGAGCTGGCATCTACTGATGCCCGGAGATTAACAGTATTGAAATCGAGATATTGGGTGGTAACAGCCTGTTCAAAATAGGTCCGTCCGAGGAAAGCATTGGTTACAGGATCATAGCATCTGATGAGAAAGCTTGCGAGACTTTTCTTCACTTCATAATACCGTTCGCTGAACTCATTCCTGGACAGGATAATATTATCCACCACGTATGGCTTCGATCCGTTCCCTGCCGCACTTGTGTCGACTACTATTTCGCATTTAACGGAATCGAGACGGGGCTCATCGGCTGGTGACGAATACACAATATTCACTTTGCAATATCCGGCCACCGGCGGTGGCTCATTCAACGGACGCGATGGGAAATATGGTTTCTGTCCCGGTCGGAGTTGAACAATGCTGATGTAATTGTTCTTGATATCCACCTTTATATTGGTATCGATGATGATCCTGTTCCAGTTATATCTCTCGTAGACCTGTAAATGAGCAACCGGATCATAAAATTTAAAAGGTATTGAAACAGACGCTACCGGTGATGCCAGATCGCCGATCAGGGTGGCGTTATCGAGGCTTACAGAGAACAGCAGGGAATCTGTAGTATAGGTATTGATGACCGCAACACCGAACCCTGGCTGAACAATAAGCTCTTCCTGTCTTTTACATGCACCGCTGATCATACCCAGGATCAATATCATTGATAATTTAACTGTTCCGTTACTCATTGTAGGGCATTTGAATGTTTTAAGCCTGTTACCGGGATGTTCAATAAAAAATTACCTGTTTCATTTTCATGATCAGCACTAATCAAATCTTGCCCATCCGCCCAGGTGCCAGGTGCTGGAATCTGCACCGGTATTCTTGAGCGCACCACGGTAAGAGGTGGATTTGAAGAAAGTACCTAATCCAGAGAAATCAACGCTTGCATTCAGCAAGGGTGAAGTGGATTTCGGCTTGAAATTCGGAGTAGTCAGGTTGAACGGATCTTCCAGTTTGATCTGATCGTTCGCATCCCCACCCAGGTACAAAGTATTGAGCGTTGGATCGAGGTGAGTAGCAGAACCCGATATAGAATCAACTCTCACAAAACCCTGTACGGAATTGTGATGGAAATTGCTCGTAGGATCAAGTGGATCTTGCAGGAATACGCCTGTGGGGAAACCTGCAAACACGGAATTCACGATCCTGAACCCTGTTTTCCTGCGTAAATGAGCACCATAAAGGATCTGGTTTCCATAGGCACTCACTTGTGCACTTGTAGCCAAACCAAGCACGGTCAGATTGGAAACAGTGGGCCTTGTTGTAGGCAAGTCCGATGAACCTGTACCATCATTATCCCATTCCAATCCATTTGCATTGGAAGAATAATTTGCTTCGTATGTCTTCAACACAGTGATCGCAAACTGGATATTGCCCGAGTAACCAAAATCACAATCGATATTATCATCATCCGAAGCCACTGCCACCAGGTATTTAGCGTTCACGGTGCCGCCGAACCATTCGAAAGCGTCGTCATTGCCTCTGTAGGAAGCCAGGTGTTCCAGTGTAGTACCGGCGCCAACGCCGCCAAAGGTGAATGAATTCAGTTCATTGTTGGGTGCGATGGCAGTTCCAGCATACTCAACACGTACGTATTGCATGATACCGGAATTGTCATTGGGATCAGTACCTCCATATTTGATATCGATACCTGCCGGTACGCTGGGCAGATTGATACCTTCAATAGATGTATCGGGCTTGTTGATAGGGGCCCTGCCCAACAACACCACCCCACCCCAGTCTCCGGGAGTTTTAGTTACTTCATTGGAAGTAAATACTATGGGGTTATTCGCTTTACCCCTGGCATCGATCTGAGCGCCGCGGGTAATGATCAACGCAGAAGCCGAGTCACTGACTGACTTTTTCACACCTTCAATGTGAACGCCTTCATTGATCGTCAGCTTCGCATTCTTTACATATACCTTTCCATCGAGCAGATAAAGATGGGTAGAGGTAAGTGTAAGATCGGAAGAGATAATTTGCGGCAGTGTAATTGTATCTACAAAAGGACCGGCATTCGTACCGCGCGGATCGAAATTCTTATCGAAGGATTTTTTGCAGGCTATGACAGCAATTACAACGACTGTCAGGCCAAGGATAAGTTTTTTCATAATAAAATTTTTGGTTTTAAACAATTACAGAAATATGAAACAGGTAATTTTTATGGAATGTGCTACCTATTGATCAGGCCAACCAAACAATACACCAAACCGGATGGTATTTGCCAATGGGTTCCTGCCCACCTTATCACCGGCAGGGATGAACCATGAAAAGTTAACAGTTGCTTTGCCGAACTGAACGCCGGCCCCGGCCGTAACATATTGCCAGTTGCCATACGAATAGGTTTTGCTGCTGTATCCAAGTCGCAGGTACAACTGCTGCTTATACGCATACTCTCCACCGAAAGAAACCTGCCAGGCCTCATTCCCGAACGAATTGAACCAGCTCTCCACCACGCCTTTTTTGCGATAGGCGGGTATTTCTTCCGGGTTTGCGGGAATTTTCGGTACCAGTGATTTATTCAGATCGAGGGCAAAGGTCATTTTGTTATCATCATCCCAGGCTTCCCTGTAAGCAGCGCCGATGCCCAGGTTGGCAGGAAGGAAGTCCTTCGAATCCGCATCATCGGTGTATCCGATCTTTGATCCCAGGTTCGACAAGGATAGCCCCGCAGTCCACCCACGATCTTTATCATTCAGTCCGTTGAAATACACGGAAAGGTCGCCTGCCACTGCAGTACCGGCTTTATAGTTCACACCATTCATCTGCCCGGAAGCCAGGTTGGAATGGATGTATCGCAATGCGGCCGCAATGCCGAATTTCTCCGACAGCTTTCTCGAATACCCAAGGTCAATGGCAAATTCCCTGGGCCGGGCCGATTGCAATTTGTTGCCATTATAATCGACCAGGTCGATATCGCCTGCACTGAAATACCGCAGGGAGGCCGACAATCCCTGTCCATCCCGGAGCTGGTAGTAACCGGCCAGCGTAGCGAGATACATGCCATCGGCCACATCTTTCAGCCAGGGCGTATAAGTAGCACCGATAGCTATCCTGTCTTTGGCGAATGGTGTTTTAGCGAGGTTATAAAAACCACTGTTGGCATCCGGGCTCAATGCAATGCCGGCATCACCCATGCCACCGCTACGGGCGTCGGGCGAGATGCGCAGGAATGGAACGGCAGTGGTAGTAATATTCACCGTACTCCTCTCTTCCTGTGCCTGAAGCCCGATACAGCCGGCCGATAAAGCGATGATGAAAATAATACGACGGACCATATAGTGTTTTTTCATTTGTTGATTCATGTTTAATTATTCTTTTCCCTTCTTCCCTACCTCACGATGATCTTCCTTTTGATCACAAAATCACCTGATACACGCACACTGTATATCCCCGGCGCGAGATTACCTACCGGCAGGCGGAATATATTATGTCCTTTCACAAGTCCAACGTTGATATTGAATAACCTGGTTCCCTGCAGGTCGAAGACCTGGATGGCAGTCTTCCCGGCACTGACGGCATAGATATTCACCTGCATTTGTCCGGGGCTGCTCATGAAGACGTTCGCATCATTCTGTGTATCGCCAAAGGCCGGCAGAACGGTCAGTATTCCGTTCCGGTGAGCAATGGTATAATTCGGTGAGGTGGCTCCCTCCACGCTGATCAGGTATTGACCGGCCACTGCATCTTTTGTGGCAATGGTGGTGATCACAGGCAACGTGGACAGGTCACTGGAATCGTCGCCATTCACGAATCCACTATAGGTGATCGTGAGGCCCGGGTTTTGCTGTCCGGCATATTTTGCCTGGTCGTTCGCTTTGATGCTCAGGTTGGCTTTCTGTACTGTTAGCTCGCGGGCCATATCCGGAGCAGGTGCAAATGCTGCATTACCTGGTTGTGAAGCAGTGATGGTGGTAACTCCTGTGCCGATCACATCGACCATATTACCATTGACGATCCTGGCCACGCCGGTATTGCTGCTGGTGCAAGTGACCAGCAACCCGGAACTGGCTGTTGCATTCAACGCAAAATCTGCATCTCCGTATTTTTTTACCGGTAATGCCGGGAAAGAAATGGTTTGAGTAGCCAATGGATTCACTGTTAAAACTCCATTCACGTAGGTGATCGAATAATTATTGGATGCGGCGCCGGATACGGTGATCGGATAATCGCCTACCGGTGATGTAATGGTCGCTATGGTAGTGATCACCGGTTGAGCGGAGAGGTTTGTATTATTCTCTCCATTCACAAAACCATTATAGGTGATGGTCAGTGGAGGATTTGCCTGCCCGATGAGCCTCGACTTGTTATCTGCTTTGATGGTCAGCGGAGCCTTATCGACAGTCAGTTGCCGGGTTACATCGGCAGCAGGCTCATAGGCACTGTTGCCGGGCTGAGAAGCAGTTATAGTGGCCGTTCCTGCTGCCACGATATGGATTTTGCCATTCAGGATAACCGCTACCGACGGATCGCTGCTGGTGTAGGTGATAACCAGCCCTGAGCTGGCTGAAGCGCCCGCATCGAAATCCGCATGGCCATAGGTTTTGACTGGCAATACGTCAAAAGTGATCGTTTGAGAATGTTTAACAGCAGTTACCGTCAGTGTACCTGCCACGTACAAGAAATTGTAATTGGATGCCGCAGCGCCGCTCACAGTAATGGGGTAAGTGCCGGCAGGAGAAGCAACGGTGGCTGTAGTGGTCACTACCGGCCTGGTGGTGAGATCTCCGTCGTCGTCCCCGTTCACAAAACCACTATAGCTCACCGTTAATGCCGGAATTGGATCACCTTCCAGTTTTAATTTATTATCGGCAGTAACTGTCAGGGTCGCTTTATTGACAGTCAAAGTTTGTACTACAGGAGGGGCTGTATTGAATTCATCATTGCCAGATTGAGTGGCCGTAATATCGGTCGTTCCTGCCCCAACAATTTGGATCATATTACCTGCAACAGTGGCTACTGCAGGGTTGCTGCTGCTATACGAGACCGTGAGCCCGGAACTCGCAGTGGCGCTTGCAGGAAATGGGCCATTGCCATAGGTTTTAACAGGCAGGGCATCGAAAGTAATGGACTGGTCCGATTTAACCACTGCTCCCAGGGTCACTACCGATCCGTCGAGCACGATCAGCGTGTTGAGCCCACCGGTAGTTCTGATCGTACTCACCGTTCCCCCTCCCTGTTTCGCCCAGGACCCATCTGAAGAAGTTTTGTTGCCGACTTCACTGCCGTCCAGCAAACTATATTGAACTATTTTTTTGATGCCATCTGCCAGGTTATTAGGGATGATAGTACCCCATGCTTTATTTGTTCCGTCTACATTGCCCGCATAAAAAGGGGCATACCCGTTCGCAACAGAATTTTCCGTTCCATCACTTTCGATGAAAGTGCCGGTCACCGGCCGGCCTGTGCCGGCGCTATTATCATACAGCATCACGAAATTTTTGGCAACACCATTCGTTGCCGGGGTGCTGTACAATCCTGTTCCATCGATATCGGTATCCCCGAAATTGATAACGGTAATGGAACCGGGAGCAGTCAGGAAATGTTGTTCCGATGTGCCTCCTGCCCCATTGTTCAGAAGGAGGCGGAAATAAATGATCGTACCGGGATAAAAAACATTCAACAGCTCATTCGCTTCGTTGGCGAACCAACCGGTATAAGAGCCAGTACCATCGGTGGTGAACTCTCCATACGATCCGGCCGATGCGAGAGAGGCCGAGGTAGACCTGGTGAAATCACCGGATTGCTTCACGATGATAAAATTACCATCACCGGTGCCGCCATCTGAAGGGTCTGTAACGAACCGGTTATAATAACGGTAGGTCTTATTCGGGTTCAGCCCACTGATCCTGATCCTGCAAACGAAGGGCACTTTCCTGTCATCGGCCGGATCGAATGTCCCTGCTCCCTGCATGTATTGAGGGAAATAGACCTCTGTAATGGTGGGTTGGCAATAGCAAACACCTGTGATGAATAAACTAATTAGAAAAGCATATACGCGCCTGGTAAAAAGATGCATAGAATGAGTACATTTTTTATTGAATGAACGGATGGTCAGAATTTATAATTGATACTGATACTGAAACCTGTTCCTCTCTTCACCCTGTAATTCACAAAATCCAGCACTTTATTATAGGCATCTCCCTTGGGGTCATTATTAGGCCCTTCCAGTGGATTGTACCCATTGCCGATATTGCCATTCACATTGTTGCTGTAAATAATGTAGTCCTGGTTGAGCAGGTCGGATATATTCAGCCTGATCTCGGCTTTTTGTTTTGCCAGCCTGGTGCTTATCTGCAGATCGAGCACCGAGCGGGGGTTTTCAAACTGGACCAGGGTTGCCTTCGTGCCTCCATTCACGATCCTGCGGCCGAAACGGTTAAACCCTAAATTGAAACCCCATGACCTGCCCTGGTAATTGAGACCGGCATTGATGATATAAGGCGAAAGCCCCTGGATCGGCCTTCCTGCATCTCCTACATAGAAAGTATCTTTTTGCGTGATCGGGCTTTTGGTAACGAGATACCTGATCGTTCCTTCCAGATAAGTATAGTTGCCACTGATATACAGGTTCTGTAACCAGGTGCTTCCCGGATTTACAAAACCCAGTGATTTTCTCAGCTCCAATTCAAAACCTTTTGCAGTAGCCTTGTAAAGATTTTTGTATTCTACGCTGTTACTCGTGTTGCCGATATTATAGAACCGCTCTACCGGCTTATCGAAGTCCTTATAAAATAAGGAAGCGGAGATAATTTCATTGCCGGAAGGATAATATTCGAAACGCAGATCATAGTTTTTGATCGTCGTTATTTCAAGGCCCTGCTGGCCGGTTACATCTACCTGCTCAACGAAATCATAATATACATACGGCGATCGTTCAACGAAATCGGGTCTCGATAATGTTTTGCTGTAAGCGGCCCTGATGTTCAGTTGGTCAGTGAGGCTATAGATCAGATTGACGGAAGGAAGCCAGCTCTTCTCCCGGTATGATGAATCCCTGAATTCACTGTATCCGCTGATATTGTAGAAAACGGTGGATACTGTCATGCGGTTATTTTCAAACCGCAGGCCACCCACCAGCCTTAATCGATTCAGTAATTTAAGGTCGAGCATGGCATAAACGGCCTGTAGTTCCTGTTGGGCTGTATAGCGATCACCGGTTGTTCCCGATCTCACATACGTGGGAGTATAGATCAGGCTTCCGTTATCGATGGCATCTTGCGATACGATCTCATAGTATGGCAATCCCAGCCTGGATTCCCCATAATTGGTAGCGCTCAATATCCTCAGGCCCGTTGCATCGAAATCGGCCTTCCGTTTCGACCAGGCATAGCCGGTCTTGAAAGCCTGTTCTTTTTTTCCGATCTGGAACGGGATGTTCAGGCTGATCCCTGCATTGTGTCTTTTTTCATCGAGCACCGCCGCATACAACCCGCCCAGGTATAAAAAGCGATCGTTGAAATTATATTGATACCGGTAGCTTCCCGAATCGAGGTCCCTGCCTTCCAGGTAACGACCGTCTGGTTGTTCTCTTTTGAGTGTGATATAATCACCGTACCAGTCAAGCCTGACACCGGCTTTCAACAGGCGGTGCTCGCCTTCCAGTCTTGAATGCACCAGTCTGTTCGTCAGGACAGTTTCTCCCGTCCGGTTCTCGATACCGCCATTCCCGATCTGGTTCCCATACTGATCATCGTACTGGCTACTATAGCGACGGTTGTAGAGGTTCTTCCAGGCCAGTTTATGTTTCTTCGATTTATAGGCCATATTCAGCAGGCCGCCGATAGTGGTGTTGTATTTATAACGCTTGCTTTCATTATTGTAGCTCTGGAGGCTGCGGGCCTCTCCTTCCTCGTATAACCGCTCGTTTAGATAGGTAAGCGCAGCAATAACACCGATCATATTATTGTTACGGAGCGGCTTGTTCACGCCGCCCGACAACTGGTAATTCTGCGTTGGCGCATAAGGGTATCTGTAAGTACGCCAACGGGTAGGGATCCGGGAGCCTACCCTTCGCATGGAAGCAGTATCCCTGGATGCATTGAACTTCACATATTCTTCCTGGTTGAATGCCCTTCCATCCCCAAACCATTTACGGTCTTCATCCACGATGCCCATCCAGGCTTTCTTATCACGTTTATAACTGATGAAATCCCTGCCTGTGCTTTCGGAATTGAATCCTGTTCCCACCGTGAGGCTCAGAAAATTTTCAGCAGGCACGTCCTTCGTATTGATCTGCACCAGGCCACCTGTAAATTCACTGGGGAGGTCCGGGGTGGCGGTTTTATTGATAACGATATTATCCACCAGTTGGCTGGGCACGATATCGAAGCTGAAGTTCCGTCGATTGGGCTCTGTGCTCGGCAGGGAAGCGCCATTGATCAATACATTATTATAACGGTCACTCACACCCCGGATCGTAACGAATTTATCGTTCTGTACGGTGATGCCACTTACTCTTTTCAGGACCTGGGCAGTATTATTGTCGGGCGTTACACGTATCTGTTCGGCGCTGATGCCGTTCGTCATGGCTGCATTATTTTTCTGTGCCATCAGCAATGACCTCACGGATTCGCGTCTTGCACCGCTGGTCACCACCACTGCCTGCAACTGACTGGCATCCTTTTTCGTGAGGGTAACGCTCAGATCGGTCACCTCTCCTTCCTTCACCTGTACATCTGTAATACGCTTTTGCTGATACCCTACGAATGATATGAGTAATGAATAAATGCCGGGAGGTAAGGTGAGCAAATAATCACCGGTTACCGATGTGACCACTCCTTTCTCCAACTGGTCCACCGTAACGCTCACCCCTGCCATGGCTTCATTTTTTTCATTGCGCACCATGCCCACGATCCTGCCGGGTTTTGCGGAGGGAGTTGTATGGACTACCGGCGGGCGACCGGTCACTTTTACCGCGATCATCATTTCGGAGACCTTGAATTCAAGACCGGCCTGTGCCCCAAGGTTCGTGAGCGCTTTGCCTAACGTAGTATTTTCATACGAGAAAGTGGCTAACCTGATATTCACCAGTTGTGCCTGTGCGTAGGAGAAAGTATAGGCGCTTTGTTTGTCGAGTTCACGGATCACCTGGAGCGCCGTTGTATTCATCATGTTGATGCTGATCTTTTCAGTGAGGGATGATAATTGAGCATGAGAAGCCTGGTGCATGAAGGAACAGAGCAGTATGAGGACCACTGCCCGTAGAAAGGGATTACCTGCAAAACAGCTTGTTTTGGTAATGTGACGCATCATTCGCTGGTGTGTTTTACTATTTCCGAAATGCCTATTTGGTCGTTCTGTTTTTTATGATAATGACCCTGCCTGCTTCTTTCCGGTAGCTCAATCCATGCACAAACAGGATATTCTGCAAGGCAGTTTCCCATGAACCTGTCATGAAATTGGCGGTGATGCGTTTGCTGCGCATCAATGCCGGATCATATTCAATATGTACCTGGTATCTTTTTTCTACCCTTTCCAATACTTCCTGCAAAGGCACTTCATTGAACACCAGGTGTCCTTCCGTCCACAGGCCGATATTGCTTACGGCCACCGGCAACACCTGCCATGTCTTTGTTTGCTTTGAATACCGTAAGGTCTGGTTCGGAGCAAGCAAGGCAATTTGTTCGTCTGTCTTGTTCCCTAACTCCACCTTACCATGCACCAGCGATACTCTTATTTCCGATTCCTGATGGTACGCCTCTATATTGAAAGCGGTACCCAACACACGGGTGAACAGGTTGCCGGTCTCCACTACAAATGGTTTCGATGTGTCTTTCTTCACTTCGAAAAATGCTTCACCCGATAACCTCACGAACCGTTGCGACCTGTTGTATTGATGATCGTCGAATTCGATTCTTGAATCCCTGTTCAGCCAAACTACCGTTCCATCGGGCATTACCAGTTTCCTGACCAGGTCCTGATCGTTGGCGATCACCGTCCAGGCATAGGCTGCCTGGCTTGCCGGCAACACCGTCCTGCGGTCCATGTACATCCTGAAAACCGGTAGTCCCGCTATGATGATCAATGCTGCCACAGCTATATATTTCCAGATCCTTGTACGGTTACCGGCCCTGATCACAGGCACTGAATGGATACCCTCTATCAATTCCCGGTACATTCTCATTTTGATCTCTTCCATCGTTTCGGGCGCAATAGCCGGATCGTTCAGGTCCATTTCCAATATCCATCTCCTGATCAATGCCAGTTCCTCCGGGGTGCACTGGTCATTTTGCAGGTGATCGATCAATTCATCGATGCGCTGCCGGGATCGTTTCATGCAGAGTAATAACGCAGGCTGTAAAAAGTACCATCGATGGCGTATTAACAAACTGTTAAGTGCGGCCGAAGGAGATTTCCATAATTATGTAACAGCCCCTATGAAATACCTGGTAGTTTTGTTCTGAATGAAAAAATTCCTCATTGCCATATTAGCAATGCTTTACATGGGCACCTCCACGGGCGCCACATTGCATTTGCATTATTGCAATGGCAAATTGGTGGAAACCAATCTGTGGCATCCTAAAACAGGCGAATGTGGCAAGTGCGGAAAAGCGAAGCAGCCCACAAAAGCCTGTAAGAAAAAATGCTGTAAGGACGAGCACAAGCTCGTTCAGGTGGAAAAGGACCAACTGAAAAGCCCCGCAACGGCTTTCGAGACCCTGCAATTCCTTTCAAATGCAGTACCCGCCTCTATTATAGAACTTCCCCAGATCTATGCAAGTTCACTGGCAACGGAAAATCCCCGCAGCCATGCGCCACCCAGAAGCGCTAAAGTGCCCATCACCATCCTCCACTCCTGCTTTCTTATCTGATACCTTCCCCCGGTGGAATTCTGTGGCCATTCATCTTCGGCCACCGACATTGCTATGAATACATTCCACTACTCCATCTTCCGGTAATTTTTTACCCGTAACAATTACACTCATCCAGCCTTCCGTAAAGAATTGCTATGGTACATCGCATTATTGAATGGTCATTGCACAACAGGTTCATTGTGCTGGTATTGGCTGCCGGCCTTTTCACCTGGGGCTTTTTTGCAGTCAAAAAAAATCCGATCGACGCCATTCCTGATCTCTCCGAGAACCAGGTGATCGTTTTCACCGAATGGATGGGCCGGGGCCCTCAACTGATCGAAGACCAAATCACTTACCCACTGGTCACCAATCTGCAGGGATTGCCACGCATCAAATACGTGCGCGGGTCTTCCATGTTTGGCATGAGCTTCATCTATGTCATTTTCAATGACGACGTGGATATTTACTGGGCCAGGGAGCGGGTGCTCGAAAGATTGAGCACTGTTTCCAGGTCGCTCCCCACCGGGGTTACACCGCAACTGGGCCCTGATGGCACCGGGGTTGGACATATATTATGGTATACCCTCGATGCGCCCGGGATGGACCTGGGAGAGCAGCGGGCATTGCAGGACTGGTATATCAAATTCGCCCTGCAAAATGTAGAGGGCGTGAGTGAGATCGCCTCCTTCGGTGGTTTCCAGAAACAATACCAGGTTACGCTCAATCCGAACCAGTTATTGTATTACCGGCTATCGGCCGCCGAAGTGATCAACGCCATCCGAACCAACAACAATGAATCAGGTGGCCGGAAATTCGAGCTGAGCGATATCGGTTATATCATCAAAACCTCCGGGTACCTGAAGTCGGTGGAAGAGATCGGGAATATCCCTGTCAAAAATCAAAACAGCATTCCCATCCGTATCAGAGATATTGCCACCGTTCAGATGACCGGCGAGCCACGCTTAGGCATCTTCGACCAGGATGGAGAAGGTGAGCGCGTGGGCGGCATCGTAGTGATGCGCTACGGTGAGAACGCAGCGGCAGTCATCGACAAAGTAAAAGCAAAAATGAAGGAAGTGGCCAAAGGCTTCCCGGAAAAAGTAAAATTCGATATTGTCTATGACCGTGGAGAACTGATCAGGGAATCGATCGATTCGATCAAGCGGACCCTCATCGAGGAAATGATCGTGGTATCGATCGTAGTGATCATCTTCCTTTTCCACTGGCGTAGCGCGTTGAGCATCATCATTCAGATCCCCATTACTATCGCAGCCAGTTTCATCCTGCTGAATGCTTCCGGCATCTCTTCGAATATCATGTCCCTCACCGGTATTGCCCTCGCTATCGGGGTGATCGTAGACAATGGGATCATCATGAGCGAGAATGCCTACAAGCACCTGTCGGAAAAATATGAGCAATATCTGCATCAAAACAAACAATCGGCTTCATCATGAAATGGTTCAATAAGCATCATAAAAAACAGCCGGCCTGGATAACCGAGGAAGAAAGACTGAAAGTGATCGAAGGATCGAGCAAGCAGGTTTCGCGCGGCGTATTCTTCGCCACTATCATCATCATCACTTCTTTTCTGCCCGTGTTCATGCTCACGGGCCAGGAAGGGAAATTGTTTCACCCGCTGGCCTATACCAAAACATTTATCATGATCGTAGATGCCTTGCTGGTGATCACGCTGGCGCCAGTGCTCATCTCTTTTTTCATGAAAGGGAAATTCAGGCCCGATCATGCCAACCCGGTGAACCGGTTCCTGGAAAGGATCTACGAGCCCATCATTCGGGTTGTATTGAAATGGCGTAAGACCGTTCTGGCCATCAACATAGGGGCCCTGATCATCACCATACCGTTACTGAGAAGCCTCGGCACCGAATTCATGCCGCCGCTGGACGAGCAGAGCATCCTGTTCATGCCGGTGACCTTGCCGGATATTTCCAATGCAGAGGCCAAACGCATTTTGCAGGTGCAGGACAAGATCATCAAATCGGTACCTGAGGTTGAAAAAGTCCTTGGCAAAGCAGGTCGCGCGAGCACCGCAACGGACAACTCCCCTATCAGCATGATCGAGACCATCATCATGCTCAAACCCAAATCTGCATGGAGAAAAGGCATCACCAAAAAAGACCTTATCAACGAGCTGGATGCCAAATTGCAGATACCGGGCGTGGTGAACGGTTGGACACAACCGATCATCAACCGGATCAATATGCTGGCCACCGGTATCCGCACCGATGTGGGTGTGAAAGTGTATGGGCAGCATCTCGATTCCATCGCCGCTGTTTCTGAGAAAGTAAGAAAGATACTGGAAGGCACGCAGGGGATCGCCGATCTCTACGTGGAGCCGGTTACAGGGGGGAAATACCTGAGCATTACGCCCAGGCGCGACGACCTGAGCCGCTATGGCCTCAATGCAGACGATGTGAACCAGACTGTGGAAACCGCACTCGGCGGGGCTTCCATCGGCAATACGATCGAAGGCAGAAAGCGGTTCTCCATCAGCGTTCGACTATCACAAGATTACCGGAACAGCGTGGAGCGGATAAAACGCATCCCCCTCATGTCCCCCACCATGGGTGAAGTGCCCTTATCGTCCGTTGCCAATATTGAATTTGAAGACGGCCCTCCCATGATCAGCAGTGAGAACGCCATGCTGAGAGGCGCTGTATTATTCAATGTCCGCGACCGTGACCTGGGCAGCACCGTGAAAGAAGCGATCGCTAAAATGAACCAGGCCAAAGGGATCTTACCGCAGGGTTATTACCTGGAATGGAGCGGACAATATGAAAACCTGATCCGCGGACAGCAAACACTGATGTGGATAGCACCGGTGGTGTTGGTGATCATCTTCTTCTCCCTGTATTTCGCTTTTCATTCCATTCGTGAGGCATTCCTGAGCCTGATCACAGTACCCTTTGCCCTGATCGGCGGCGCTTATATGATCTATTTTTGGGGCGTCAATCTTTCCGTGGCAGTGGCTGTAGGTTTCATCGCCCTCTTCGGCATTGCAGTGGAAACAGGGATCGTGATGGTGATCTACCTGAACGACGCCATGCAGCAACTGGTGAAAGCAAAAGGCAATTCCGCAGCCACCATCACCAAAGAAGACCTGAGGCAATACGTGATACGGGGCGCTGCAAAAAGATTAAGGCCCAAACTCATGACGGTCTGCGTTTCGCTCTTCGGTTTGGTACCTGTGCTTTGGGCATCCGGTGTTGGAACAGATGTGATGAAACCGATCGTTTTGCCGATGATCGGCGGCGTGCTCACTTCTTCCACCCATATTTTATTGGTAACACCCCTGATCTTTCTGATGACGAAAGAATATGAATTACGCAAATACGGAAAATTGGAGATCCATGAAACAAATCATTAGAATAATACTATGGCTTTTGCCGGCAGCTCCATTGCCATCACTCGCACAGGAAGCGCCGGTATTGCGGCTCGACACGATCATAGAGCGGATAGGGCAAAATAATGTGCTGCTCCAATCCTATGGACTGAAAGCAGAGAGCTACCGGTACAGCGCGGAAGCCGCCACATCATGGATGGCGCCGATGGTTGGCGCAGGTACATTCATGACACCCTATCCCGGTCAGAAGATCATGGATGAAAGAGACAAGGGCAACCTGATGTTCCAGATCGAACAGGATATTCCCAATCCGCTCAAGCTGAATGCCCGGAAAAAGTATATCGCCTCACAGGGGAATATCGAGCGGGCAACAAGGGATATCACTTTGAATGATCTGAAAGCCCAGGCAAAAAGGCTTTACTTCAACTGGCTCATAGCACAGCAACGTATCGGTGTATTGCAGGAAAATGAAAAGATCATGGTAACCATGAAAAAGATCGAGGAGGTCAGGTATCCGTACAATCAATCGCAGTTGGGTGGCGTGTACAAAGCAACGGCAAGGATCGAAGAGAACAGGAATATGATACGTATGCAGGAAGGCGCCATCGCCAAAGCAAGGGCATGGCTCAATAGCCTGATGAATGCGCCCGGCAATCAACCCTTCGGGATCGACACCAATTACCGGCCTGCATTCATTGCGGCAGCATCTTATGATACGGCTGCGCTTGCAACCGACAGGAAAGATATTTTAAAGATGAATGAAAGTATCCGCTCCATGCAGTTGAATATCGAAAGCATGAAACAGGAAAAGAAACCCGACTTCCGCATCCGGTTCGATCACATGACGCCCCTCAGCAATATGATGCCGAACGCTTTCAGCGTGATGGGCATGATCAGTATCCCCATCGCTCCCTGGTCGTCGAAAATGTATAAGTCGGAGATCAAAGCGATGCAACTGAGTATTCAGGGTATGGAGAAAGAAAGAGCGGCCATGCTGCAGGAAACACAGGGCATGTTGTACGGAATGCAATTCGAGATCCAGTCCATGCAAAAAAGGATCGATGCCATGGAGGAAAAGATCATCCCTGCCTTGCAAAAGACCATGGATGCCAGCTTCCTGAATTACCAGGAGAATAAGATGTCGCTCGCCAACGTGATCGATTCCTGGGAAGCGCTCACCATGATGCAGATGAATGTACTGGATGAAAAACTAAAACTCTACGAAATGATCGCCGATTATGAAAAACAATTATTTCGCTAAAATATTACTGATCGCTTCTATAGCGCTCACAGGCATGGCTGCCTGCCGTTCCAATAAGAAGGAGGCGCCTGCAGCCCATCCTGGCGCTCACCAGGTAAACACGATCGACAGCATTACCGCCCGTTTGACCCGTCCGGTGAATGCGCAGGTAGTGTCCGGCATTTCAGCCATTGTCGCCGATAGTGGTCGCCGCAGTTTTTGGGTAGAGGTCAATGGTGTGGTAACCTATGATACGCGCCGGCAGACCAGTATCGCCAGCAGGATCGGTGGCCGCATCGAACGGCTATTGATCAAATATAATTTTCAGCCGGTAAGGAACGGGCAATTGATCATGGAGATCTATTCGCCAGACCTCGTGGCTGCACAAAGGGAGTTATTATTGGTTGCCAAAGAAAATGATGGAATGGCGGAAAGGGCAAAACAAAGATTGATACTACTCGGGATGCAGCCGTCGCAGGTTGAACAGGTGTTGAAGACCGGTGAAGTGTTCTATCGTGTGCCTGTATACAGTAACGCCAATGGATACATACTGGAGAAATCCCTGGCAACCACAGGTGTTGCCCTGCCTGCAGCCACGCCACCTTCCAGTCCCTCCGGAAGCGGTGGCATGGGGAGTATGGACGGAGGCGGCGCCACACCAGCAACACAGGCTCGGGCTGCTTCTGCCAATACACAGGTGATGATCAGGGAGGGTCAGTATGTAAGCGCCGGGCAATCATTGTTTACCATCTATGAGGCAGATGATCTTATCGCCGAATTCTCATTTCCCCAACAACTGGCGTCGCTGATCAGGCGTGGGCAGGAACTCCGCTTCTATCCAACACAGAACAGGGATGTTTCGCAATCCGGCAGGATCGGTTTAATTGAACCTGTATTCCGGAATGGGCAGAATTTTATGGTAGGTAGAATATACCTCGACAATAAGAATCTCCCCGTTGGGCAATTCCTCACAGCCACGCTTCTCCTCGATGATGTCCGCGGCTGGTACCTGCCAGGGCAGGCCGTATGGAGATCTGGTAACAGAACTATCATTTTCAAAAAGGAAAAAGACCTCTATATCCCTATGGAAGTAAAAGCCGGCATAGAGGCGGAAGGAATGGTACAGATCAGTACCGACATTACAGGCTGGCAGATCGCATCGAATGCAGCATACCTCGTGGATAGCGAAAGTTTTATCAGAACAACTAAAACCACCCAGGACTGATGGAAAGAAAAAAATTCATACAAGCCGCCTTCATGGTTTCCCTGATGCCTGCCCTTCTGCTGACAGCGTGCAAAGAAGGTGATAAAAAAGAGGCCGCTGCGAATATCCAAACCTATACCTGTTCGATGCATCCACAGATCGTGCAGGATAAGCCAGGCGCCTGCCCTATCTGCGGAATGGACCTGGTGCCTTTCGATAAAAACAAGGAAGACCTGTCACTGACACTGGGCGAAAGCCAGATGGGCCTCGCCAATATCACCGTCATCACTGCCGGTACGGGCATTTTGTCGAACAACAAACTGCTGAATGGCCGGCTGGCTACCGATCCCGCACAAAGCGCTGTTATTTCGAGCCGTGTGCCTGGACGGATCGAAACATTGTATGTGAAGGAAACAGGTGTAGCGATCAAAAAGGGGCAGGCTTTGTACAGAATATATTCGGAACAACTGGCTACGCTTCAGCAGGAATATTTATTGGCGGCAGCACAGGCCAGGGAATTCCCGGATGACGCCCGCTTTCAGCAGATCGGGAAAGCGGCCCGCCAGAAATTGAAATTGTACGATCAGTCGGATGCGCAGTTGGAGCAACTGTTGCAATCGACAAAAACAGATCCTTTCATCACCTATTATGCACCCATGGCCGGAGTGGTAGCTGAACTGTCTGTATCCGAAGGTCAATATGTGAGCGAAGGCAACAGTATTATGAAGCTGGAAGGATATGGCCAGCTATGGGTAGAGGCTGATCTTTATCCAGCAGAAATTTCAGCCATTCATGTTGGTCAATCGGTAAAAGTGATAGTGGCCGGTTACGAAAATGAGCCACGGAATATGACCATTCAATTCATCAACCCTGCTTTACAAACCGGCAGCCAACTGATGCAGGTGCGCGGCACTATTCCCAATCAGCATGATCGATGGCAGCCGGGTCAGCAGGCAACCATCTATCTGCCTGTTCAAAGTAAAGGGAACGTGATCAGTGTGCCCGTTGATGCCGTTATCAGGGATGGTAATGGTTCGCATGTATGGATCGAGACGGACAAAGGGAAATTCAAACCACGCATGGTGAAAACAGGCTTGGAGAATTTCGATATGGTGGAGATCAGGGAAGGTATCGAGGCCGGTGAAAAAGTAGTGGCAACAGGAGCATACCTGTTATATAGTGAATACATCCTGAAAAAAGGAAGCAATCCGATGGCGGGCCATCAACATTCCTAGCAGTAGCGATCACAACAGCCTATTTCAACATTTAAATTCAAAAATCAAACAAATGAAACATTTCTTTATTTCGTGCATCATCATCGGGAGCATTACACTGGCAGCCTGTAACGATGGGAACAATAAAACCGCAGAAACACAGGCCCCTGCTGCAAAATCTCCCGATACCACTCAACACGCCAGCACACCCAATGAGCAGTCTTTCAGTCAAAGGGCCCCTCAATTCAGTTCCATAGATGCGAAAGCAACGGTTTCCATGAAAAACCTTGTGGACCGTTATCTACAAGTCAAGAACGGCCTGGCAAGCGATAATGCCCAGGAAACAGCCGACGGCGCAAAAGAAATGTACAAAGCACTGACAGGTTTCGATAAATCGGGACTGACCGCAGAACAGAAAAAAATATTCGAAGAAAATGAAGCTGACCTGAAAGAACATGCTGAACACATCGGCAAAAGCGCCGGAACGATCAAACACCAGCGTGAGCATTTCGTTTCGATGAGTGAAGATATGTATGCGCTGGTAAAAGCATTCGGTGGCGGGCGTACTTTATATCATGATCATTGCCCAATGGCCAATGAGAACAAAGGCGCTATGTGGCTGAGTGAAGTGAAAGAGATCAAAAATCCATATATGGGCGCTTCCATGGCAACATGCGGTACGATAGAGGAATCTATCAAACAGTAATTAGACCGGCGTTGATAATTTTCGCTCAGAGGCGCAAGGCATACAGATATCCTCTCCGCGTGCCCTGCGCCTCTGCATGCAATTCTAAATATCTATAGCCAAAATCTTACCTGAAACACCGGAAAGTATACTCTATGCGCCGCATTGTTAAAATATTCTTCCTCGCCGTTTTGGCCGTGTTCCTGCTCATACAGTTCATCCGGCCCAAAAGAAATATAAGCACACAGCAATATGATGCTGATCTCGCCAAGGTTTATTCCGTTCCGCCGGAAGTACTGTCCGTATTGCAGGCAGCTTGCTATGACTGCCATAGCAACAACACGCATTATCCGTGGTATACCAATATTCAGCCGGTAGGATTATACCTCAACAAACATATCAGGCATGGAAAAGAGGAACTGAACTTTCATGAATTCGGCCTTTACCCATCCAAAAGGAAGCGCAGCAAATTGCGGGCAATGGCAGAACAAATCAAAGACGGCAAAATGCCTTTATCATCCTATGCCCTGCTGCACAAGGATGCAAGGTTGACGGATCCGCAGAAAACTGCCTTATTGAACTGGATCGGGCAAACGCTGGATTCAATGAGATCGCCATGAAAATGCTTGTATTTGTTACCAGCAGGGAATATATTGGCGCTGCCTTATGGATAGAGTAAATATTTTTTTCGCATCAGCTTATATTCCTTCAAACTTGGCTCCCAACTTGCCCTGATCTCTTTTTCCGTTTTCCCTTCCATGATCTGTTGTCTGAATTCACCGGACCCGATCAGCTTTTCGATAGTGCCCATTTCCTTGCTCAGTTTGGAATCAAAGAATTTTTCCTTATGCGGATGCGCTTTATATAATTCAATGATCCATTGCAGGTTGATCTGTTTGCTTTTGCGCAACAGGTTGATATCGTAGTGCCGCAGATCGAGCCCGTAGCAGACCTGGTCCATGAACAATGGTGTTTCGGACATCCCTTTAATCGATATGGGTGTATAAGAAAACGAGAATTTGCCTTTCAGGTCCGGGCTCCCAATAACAGTGAATGGAAAATAAGTGCCCCGGCCATGATTGAGATAAATGCCTTCGAACATACAGGTGGAAGGATACAGCATGATCGCCTGCTGTGTGTTCAGGTTGGGCGATGGCTTTACCGGCAAAATATAAGGCATGTCATGATCATAGTTCGCTACAGGAATTATTTTGATCCGGCATTTCACCTTATTGGCGAGCCAGCCTTCTCCATTGACCATTTGCGCGAACTCACCGATGGTAAGCCCATGCGACATAGGGATGGGGAACATGCCAATGCCCGATCTGTACTTCATGTCCAGTACAGGCCCGTCGATCAAATATCCATTGGGATTGGGGCGGTCAAGGATCAGCATTTCTTTATTACTTTCAGCACAGGCTTCCATCAATCTTGCCAACGCATTGATATTGGTATAGAAACGGCAGCCTACATCCTGCAGGTCATAGATCAGGAGATCTACGTTCGAGAGGTCTTCTTTCGTAGGTTTATTCTTTGTGCCATATAAAGAGATGACCGGTATCCCCGTTGCAGTGTCGATCTCATCCTTTACATGCACGCCTGCACTGGCATTGCCCCTGAAGCCATGTTCGGGCCCGAATACTTTCACGATCGTTACGCCCAGTGCCATCAGGCTGTCTACCAGGTGCTTCCGGCCAATAATGGAAGTAGGGTTCGCCATGATCGCTACCCTTTTCCCTTTCAGATATGGCAGGTACTTTTCAGTTTGATCGGCGCCGGTCATGATCTGTTTTCCGTAAGGAATAGCAGACATTTGTTTGCTTTGTTGCTTCGCTCCCAATAAAAAAACAGGACCAAGGAAGAGCAAAATAATGGTTATTGCTGAACGCATACAATGGTTTTAGTAATGCAATGGCTTAATAGATGTAAAATGGCATCGTGAATATAAGTATTCATCGCTGAAAAAAAAATGAGGCAACTTTTTCCTGGCAATGACCGTACATTGGTAACGCTGACCTCACTAAAAAAGAACGGAAAAAAGGTAAATCCTATCCCAAACAGTAATTTCTGTTCTATTTTTGGACTGAGTTTTTGAATAGTATTGCACCTGGACGAGGATCAGCGACCTACCCCTGCCTTCAAAGCCATAAACATGAATAATACAATGAACAGCCGTATCACCTTCATGGTTCTTGCCATTGGCGCATTGTTTGCCTGCCAGCAACCAACAAAAAATGCGCCATCTACTGTTTCCGGGATGAAGAATGATTCCAATACTATTTCATGCCCGCCCGGAAGCAGCAAGTTGAACGTAGCCATGATAGAACAGATCACGGGCATGAAAGGCACGGAGAAAAACGGCGAATACAAGATCACCGTTCCGCAGCACGACCTGAAGATCGTGGTGGACGGGTTTAAAATTATTCCGGCCATGGGGCTTGGCAGTTGGACATGCTTTACTCCCTGCGCAGATAGCGCCATGGTGATGGGAGATGTCGTATTGACTGAAACCGACCTGGCCCCCGTTCAGCAGGAAGTTGTACGGCAGGGATTCGCCATCACAGCTATCCATAATCATTTCGTGCGTAACCGGCCCAACGTAATGTATATGCATATCGACGGCAACGGCCGCCTTGAAAAATTAGCATCCGGGGTAAAAGCGATCTTCGATAAGGTAAAAGAAACAAGAGGACATGACCCGAAAGAAAGCAAAGCAGACAGTGTTGTCAATACTATCAACATTCCTTTGCTGGATTCCATCATCGGCTATAAAGGAGAATTCAATAAAGGCGTATATAAATATACTATCGGCCGGCCCGATGTGCCCTTGCAGGAGCATGGCATACCAGTCAGCAGCTTTGCCGGATTCAATACCTGGGCAGCCTGGCAGGGAACGCCCGAAAAGGCCGCAGTGGCAGGGGATTTCACCATTCTGGCAAGCGAAGTAGAACCTGTGATCAAAGCGCTTGTTGAAAATGGGATCGAAGTAGTGGCAGTACATAACCACATGGTACACGAACAACCACGCATATACTTCCTGCATTACTGGGGCGTTGGGCCCGCAGATAAACTGGCAAATGGATTGAAAGCTGCACTAAATCAAACGGGTGCAGGCAAAAAACACTAACACTTCATTATAATAATGTCATCACCAATGGCCGCTCCCTATCGATTAAGGAGCCTGATCAGCTATTTCCTCAAACTGGGAACTATCGGTTTTGGCGGACCGGTAGCATTGGTAGGCTATATGCACCGCGACCTGGTGGAAGATAGAAAATGGATCACGGAAGACGATTACCGGGAGGGGCTGGCCTTATCACAATTAGCGCCGGGCCCACTGGCAGCCCAGTTGGCGATCTATATCGGGTTTGTGCATTACCGGTTATTGGGCGCCACACTGGTCGGACTGGCTTTTGTATTGCCATCCTTCATCATGGTGCTTGCATTAGGCTATGCGTATGTACGCTACCAGGGCATTAGCTGGATGCAGGCCGTATTCTATGGTGTCGGCGCATCCGTGATCGGCATTATTACAGTAAGCGCCTGGAAGCTTACGAAGAAGTCGATCGGAAAGGACCCATACCTATGGTTCATTTACCTGGTAGCAGCCATCACTACCATCATCACTGAAGCAGAAAATATCTGGCTATTTATTGGTGCGGGGATCTTTTACTGGCTGGTAAGATCAGCAGGTAACCTTAAACGTAAGGCCAGGCATTCATCGCAATTCATCCTGCCTGTATTGTTACAAGTAAATGCCGGCATTGGGCATGATGCCGGAAGGCTGAACGACATTTTTTTATTTTTTGCCAAAGCCGGGGCTTTCGTATTTGGGAGTGGATTGGCGATCGTGCCTTTCTTGTATGGCGGCGTAGTGAAGGAATACGGCTGGCTGAATGAGCAGGAATTTATGGACGCCGTTGCGGTGGCCATGATCACGCCCGGACCGGTGGTGATCACGGTAGGGTTTATCGGCTTCCTGGCCGCTGGTTTTTCCGGCGCCTCAGTGGCAGCCTTTGCAACCTTCTTTCCCTGCTATCTGTTCACTGTGATCCCGGCGCCTTACTTTAAAAAATATGGGAAAAGGCCGGGAATAAAAATATTTGTCGACGGCATCACCGCAGCGGCTATCGGCGCTATTGCCGGTGCTGTGGTGGTTTTGGGGAAGCGCAGTATCCATGACCTAACCACTGTACTGATCTGTGCCGCCGTGATCGTAGCCCTTTTCATGAATAGAAAGATCAAGGAGCCTTTCATCATACTGATCGCTGCTGCCATCGGGTTATTGATCAAATCCTGAGGCATTGCAAAGCCATGCTGCTTCATCACACCACGATCTTCAACGTATCATACAACTCTTTCTGTCCTTTGGCGGTAACGATGACCGCCCTGGAATTTTTTGTCCTTCTGACCCAATCCTGCTGCAACATGCTGTCCAGGAGTGCTGCCGCCAGCGAGCCAGCGATATGGTATCGGCGTTCGCTCCAGTCGAGGCAGGGACGTAAAAAGGAACGGCGCATCTCCTGCAAGGCATCGGTATCGATGCTCATTCCCTCAAACCATTTTCTGCCTTTAGGCTTCAGTTCGAAACTATTCTCGTTAGCCACCATGAATTTCAGTTTCAGCAACGCATCGGCGATGGCCACGCCTGTTTTACCGGCAAGATGGTCGTAACAGGTCCTGCATTGTTTGATCGCAGGCATGATCTCATCGACCGGTTCCCGCTTTTTGGACGGAACCGGAATAAGTGTCGCCAGCGCTTCAACTGCATAAGCGATCTCTTTTCCGGATAAAGCATAGTAACGGTGGCGCCCCTGGGCAGTTGCTTTCAGCAATCCGGCATTCATTAGTTTGGCGAGATGCATACTTATATTGGATGGCGTGGTATCAGCCGCCATGGCCAGTTCCGTAGCAGTAAGCGCTTTCCCCTCCATTAAAGTCCATAGAATGGTTGCCCGTACAGGCTCTCCTATCAATGCCGCGGTCTCTTTGAAATGCTCTTTCATGACAATCATATTTCAGTGAAAAATGAAATATACATTCTTAAAGTTAGTTTATTTTGTATAAAGCGATATACAATGAATAAGGAGACTTTACTAAAAATGAAAGACCTGTTTGCAGGAAAATGGACGGGAGAAGGTTTTGCCAAGTTCCCTACGATCAGCAGCACTGCCTACACAGAGCAATTGCAGTTCATACCGGATACGGATAAGGACGCGATATTCTTTCAACAGAAAGCATGGTATAAGAACGATTCTGCCAGGAACGGGCACACCGTCTTCTGGGATACCGGTTTTATTGTTTTGAAAGAAGACAGGATCATGCTGTTCAGTGCCCAGGTGGGAGGCCGCCTGGAAACTTATGAGTTAGTGGAAGCAGTGAACGGGTCATTCACGTTCAACAGCATCTATATTCTCAACGACCCCGGCACCATCCGGTCGCAAAGAGTTTTCACCATTGGCAATGATGATCTCCATTATGAGCTGAATATGGCGACCCATGCGGCCGGGTTTCAGAATCATTTGAACGCCTACCTGACAAGGGCGGATCTTAAATAACAGTTTCACCAATAAAAAAAGCAGCATGAGAACAATGGTAATGACCGATCAGGCGCCCGAACCAATGGGCCCGTTCAGCCAGGCTGTAATTGCCGGCAATTTCATATTCGTAAGCGCCCAACTCGCCCGGAACACGCTGACCGGTAAGTTGATGATGGAAAATATAGAAACCGAAACAAGACAGGTGATGGAAAACCTGAAGGCTATCCTCGCAGAAGCCGGTTCTAATTTCGATCATGTGATAAAAGCCAGCATCTTCCTGAAAGACATGCAGGACTTTTATGCAATGAATGATGTTTATAGTTCTTATTTCAACAAGCCATTCCCTGCCCGTGAAACGATACAGGTGGCGGGCCTGCCGGCAGATGTGAATATCGAAATATCGATGATCGCCGTGAAGCCCTGAGGCATTTTTATTTCGGGTACTTCACAATATTCGATTGGACATCTTCAAAAACTTTTACGATCGCCTCATGTGATCTCAGGGCATTTTCAGGCAGCAGGGGATTTTTCCCGAAGACCAGCATGTCATCACTTTTCTCGATCGTAATACCCGATTCATCGATGTTTCCGTCCTTACCTGTTATGGCTTTGAGGTCGAGCCCCAATGTTTTTGCGAAGAACCTGTACATCGGTACCCTTTTACTGAAACCGTAATCATGCTGGTCGTTCGGCAGATGAACATTTTCTACATTGCTCTCTTTGCCGAACAACCCGTATACTTTTTGCAGATAGGGGAAATCGGTACCGGGAACTGACTTCGTCCAGTCATTGCCATCCGAGATCACCAATTGCGGTCTCGGCGCCGCCATCGCAGCTATTTCGGCATTGTTGGTCTTATGGCCATTGCATTCATCATGAATAGGCAGCCCGCTCTCGCACTGGCATCCTCCATAAAAGCTGGAAGAGACCATCACTACAGGAACGCTCACGGTAATGCGATCATCGAGCGCAGTGGCCAGGAATGTTTGTGTTCCTCCTCCCGATGCACCGGTGATACCGACCCTTTTTTTATCCGCATCCGGCAATGACAGCAGAAAATCCAGCGCCCGCATGGTGTTCCAGGTTTGAATGGAGAGCGCAAAGCCTGTTTTATGGTACGACTTATTACCGGTCTGCAATACTGATTCTCCCCAGGAATACATATCGTAATTGAATACGATGGCCCCCATTTTGGCGAGCGCCGCACAGCGATACTGCATGTCGGGCCGGTAACGTCCTCTTTCGTCCGGGATCGACTGATCTATCTTATTGTAGAAATGACCATGAGGAGAGAGGATTACAGGTAAGGGGCCTTTTGCTTTGGCAGGGCGGTACAAGGTCCCGCAAACAAAGTAGCCGGGAATACTTTCAAAGGCAACGTTCTCCACAATATATCCGTTCATGGTCCGCCTGGAACGGGTAATGGGATTGAGCTTCGGCTTGTCGGCAAAACGGTTTATCCCAAGCGTCCTGAAGATACATTCCCGCAGTTCACTCCTTCGGTTGGAGAAGGCTTCTGCACTGGAATATAGCGATAGCAACTCCTGCAGGTGCCTGGCGCCTTCTTCCTCCGATCGCCTGAAGTATTCGTATTTGATTATTTCAAAGCTGTTGGCAGCCGTTTTCTTGTATACCAGGTACAAAGGTTTCAGGATATTGTCGAGCGTTTTTTCTACGTTACCGGTAAATTGCCAGGTAGCATACTTCACATTCAGGCCCTTCACGTTCTTGTCGTCGAATTGCAGCTTCACCTGGTATTTCTTTTCGACGGTTTTCAGTACTTCCGTCAATGGCTTCGTATAAACTTCTTCCGGCTGCTGGGCAGATACGAGGCTGGCAGTACCAATAAGCAATAACAGGATAATATTTCGCATATACATTATTGATATATTTTATATTTTTTACCCGACCGGCGACCAGGTTATTCGAACCTGATATTCTCCACTGCCTGCAATCCCTTATCCAGCGTGATCCTTTTCCTGACCTTTTGCAACTCTTTCTCCGGAGTATTGGGGTCTTGCGGCAGTTCGGTCGGAGAAAGAATGATTCCGGCATCATCGGCCGACAGGCAGTGCTTTCCTTCGATCACGAGATTCCTGAACAACACATTGGAGACTTTGTGCAGGCTTCCATCCTTCGCAACAGTGCCGGAGATGAGGCTTTTGTTCTGGCTTTTCTGATAAGCCGTATAGTTGATGACCTGTACATTGTCGATCAACCCGACACCTCTCCTGTCGGGGTCTTCATTGTTCTCTTTCGTATTGAAGACCTGGAACACGATCAGTTGCCGCTTGGCATTACCACCCACGAATTCGGATTTGTTGTCGATAAATTGTACATCCCGGATAGGGCCTTTACCGGAATACAGCGCCAGAGCCCGGTCAGCATGCACTACATCATTATTCCGGAAGACAATGTCACGGGCGCCGAAATAAGGATCGGAGCCAACTTTCAAGGCCGATTTGATCGTCCAGAAAACGCAGTTCTGCACTGTTACATGCTCGCAAAGGCGATGGTCTGCTTTTACCGCCACTGCATCATCGGAGGTATACATGAACACATCGTCGATAAGCACGTTATTGCAGCCATCGGGATCGGTGCCATCCTCATTCGGTAGCGAAAGATCGTTGATGATCTTGTATCCCATCATGGTGATATTGGTGGAATGGAGAATATGAACGGTGAATCCACCGGCATCTCTCAGTATCACATCATAGATCCCGGCGTTGTGGCATTCCCGCATATTGCAGAGCCTTACCTTCTGCCCTGTTTCGGTCTTGATCTTCGTGCCCATCATGGCAATAACGCCACGGCCCATGATGCGGGAATTATCTGCCTTATCGAAATACATCAATGCGCCACGGCCGGTCATAATCCTGCCTGTTTTATTATCGCCGTTGTCGTTGTAATCACCCAGGGACCCTGATCCCTGGATCAGTGCGCCGCTTTCGAGGTACAGAGTAACGTTCTTTCGCATCACGAATGTTCCGGTGAGGTATTTACCATTCGGGACATAAAGCGTACCACCTGTTCTTGAAACCTGGTCGATGGCGGCCTGTAACTGCTTCGTCTGCAGGGAACTCCCGGTGTTATCCGAAACGAAATCCAGCAGGTTGGTCACGCCCTTCTCCCCTAACCTGGGCGCTTCCGATTCCGGGGCATCAGCCAGGATGAATAATTTTTCGGCCATGCCCTCCAACTGTACAATGAGCTTGCGTGGCCTGTCGAGGGAAAAAGAAATGGTATTGTTCTGTAGTTCGGATGGGATGGCATAGCTCAGCGGACTGATCGTGTATTTCCCTACAGACTGCAACATCTTTATCTCCAGCTTTGCGTTCCCTGCAAAAGCGAAACGGGCGTAACTGACATCTTTGAATTTCTCAACAAAAACTTCTTCCCCATTCACCAGTAGCGTACAGATCTTACTTTTTTCCGCACCGGGTGTAGTGGTATATTTCACGAGACCTGCGGCCTTTTTGAAAACCACGTTGGAAAAACCGTTTGCTTTTATTTGTGCATCTGTGCTGCCGGTTACCACCCTACCTCCAATCGACAGACCTTCGATCGTTACCTCTACAGGATGCGCCGCATCGAACCCTTCGATATTGGAATAATTGGGAAACGATTTAAAGAACCGGCAGTCTTTTACCAGGATATTTTTCATCGCTCCGGTCTCACTGTCGGGATTCCTTTTCGACACCTGGAAGAACAGGCCACATCTTTTGGCATCCGGGTAATTCTTTTCAAACCGGTTATCGATATACCTGATATTATCGAACAATGCGCCATCGGCGCAGTACAGCGCCATTCCACGGTCTGATAATATCACATCATTGTTCTCGAACAAAATATTCCTGAATGATTCACCCCTGCTTTCCGTTCCCACTTTCAGGGAACTTTTTCTCGTGAGAAAGACACAACCCCGCACGGTAATATCAGAAACGGTATTCCGGGCGCCGCCTTTTTGTGTGATCTTGATAGCCACATTATCATCCCCGCAATAGCCAAAGCAATTTTCAATGGTAACAAAAGAAGAGGCATCCGGGTCGAAGCCGTCGGTATTCGGCAAATTCGCATCATTCAACTGCTTCACATTTTTGAACAGCACCCTGTTCGAATACATCACCTGCGTATTCCAGGAACCGGGATCTCTCTGGGTAATACCGCTGATGGTAATATCCTCACATCCGGATAGGAACAACAGGCGCAGCCTTGCACGGTCACTATATTTATCCCTGAGTGACCTCCCATTGCCATCAATAACGCCTGGGCCTTCTATTCGCACATGGCGGGCATTCAACAGGTTGATAAACCCCCTTGGCTTTTGCTCATCAGGCGATTCAAGGTCGGCCAGGTCATCGGAAGCTTTCAGCATTGCGCCGGCTGCGAGATAGAGATGAGCATTCGAAGGAATGATCAATCTTCCTGTCTTATATATGCCTGGCGGGAAAAAAAGCATCTGCCGTTTTTGGGCCGTTTCCCGGATGGCTTTCTGGATAGAAGCAGTATTCATTTTATTCCCATCCTTATCGACACCATACGAAAGAACATCCACATGGTCTTGCTTCGGAGCATCCGTTGTTCCCTCAGCAAACAGGAACAGCCGTGCCGTGTCGTTGACTGTTATCACCCAATAAGAAGGTCCAGGCAAGCTGAATGAAATGGTATGTTCATCAACCAATTTACCTTCTATCTTTTTCGACAATGGGCTTATCGTGAATCGACTGATCTTCTCTTTGCATCTTACCGTGAATACTGAATTGCCTTTCTGTTCGAAGGACGTGCAATGGAAATCCTTGTATTGTGCAACAGGAAGGTCGACCGCTCCTGCCTTCACGAAAAAGACGGTGCTGGCCGGATCATGATGTTCAATAGGCACTATATTGCCGCTTTCACTTTGGCATAAGGCGACTGAAAGGAACGCCCAGAGCAATGCGATCATCTGTTGATGGTTTTAATTTTCAAACCGGATCCCTTTTACGAATTCATTGGTTTTGGCGCCGATGTCCTGTATCGACCGTACCGGCCTGCCGGCAAGTTGTACATTTTTGAACAGGATGCCCTCTATGGTATGATCTGTATCGAGCCCCACGATCTCCGAAACATTTGAAAAGTTGGCAGCAATGGAACAATCCCTGATCAGGACATTCCTGATCTGCCCTTTCCCGCTCCTGTTCCTGATCTGGAAATGGATGGCTTTGAGGTTACTGCTCTTGTAGCCTGTTTCAAAATAATTATTCAGGAACCGGATTTTCTCGAAGACAGCGCCATCATAGCAATACAATACCATCCCTCTGTCGGCCTCCACAATATAGTTTTTGCTGAAAACGATATTTCTCATGGAAGCACCTTTGGTTTCGGTGCCGACTTTCAATGCCGATTTTTTGGTGATGAACACACAATTGCTGACGGTGATATCATCGATATCACGCAGCAGGTTGCCGTTGTTCGTTGTTTTAATGGCAATATTATCATCGCTGCAGTAGGCAAAGCACTGGTCGATCAGTACCTTCCGGGAAGCATCAGGATCGAAGCCATCGGTATTGGCCACCGAACGATCGTTCAACATTTTGATATGTCGCACCGTTACATTCTCCGAGTGCAGGATATGCGTGTTCCAGCAGGCGGGATCACGAAGAATGATCCCTTCCAGTGTAACATTCTTCGAATTGCGGATGCGGATCAGGTTGGCAGGCTTTCCCTGTGCCCGCACAATGCTTCCGCTGCCGTCGATGATACCACGCCCCCATATTCTTACGTTGGATGCGTTATCGATCAGCACCAGCCGGCTGAAAGTCATCCATTCACCATTATCCGTGAAATGCTCTTTATCATTCAGATGGTCCGATTCTTTTTTTCCATCATCCGAAGGATAGTCGTTCCTGTTCTCCGATCCTTTGATGAGGGCCCCTGCCGCCAGGAATACATTCGCATTCGTGCTGAGCTTTATGCTGCCTGTTTTGTACATGCCCGTGGGGAAGTACAATATCTTCCTTGCCTTCGCGGTTTCATCGAGCGCTTTTTGAATAGCGGCTGTTGAAAGCGACTGGCCGGTACTGTCGACCCCATAATCCATGATGCTCACCACGCCTTTGCCTTTCGGTGTGTTCGAAAGTATCCTGCCGGTGAGAATAAACAAACGGTATTTATTGTTGAGCGTGATCACATGATAACCGGGTTTGTTGAGGTCGAAGTGCAGTTCATTGCCCGACCGCCGTTCATTCGAGATATCCGTTTTGGGACTGATCTGCCAATCCGTAACAGGTTCATTGCTTGCAATGCTGATCTGTACCCGTTCATTGTGATCGAAATTCACATAATGGATATCCTTGAAATGCTGTGTGAAGGCGGCCCGGCCGTCGACAGCAACAGTAAACACGGCACTCTTCACGGCTGTTTTCTCCACTGGCGGAAAATCCACTTTACCATTGGCAGCCACTGTTATACTGACCACGCACAGGGCCATTAATATGCACAGAACAGGTAATACCTTCAAAGTTCGCTTTGCTCGCATGATCTTATTTTTTACTCTTTTCTTTTTTCTTATTCAATTCAGCAAATTCAGGGAACCATAATGGTTCATTGCTTTGTACAGTGAACACCTGCATGTCTTTCCTTTCCTGTTTTCTGATCTGGCTGCTGGTAGTGGTCTGCCCGATATAGGGATTGATCTGTGCCAGCCAGGCTTTCAGGTCTTTTATACCCTGCTCATCGAGCGAGGCAACTTCGGGATAGATCTGCTTCACGATCTGGTCGAGATCATTGGTAGTAAGTTGTTTCACCGATGCGTCGACCGGTTTATCGCCGACTACTGCCACCACGCCTTTTACCGGGATCGACCTGATCCATTTTTCTTCTTTTGCCAGGTTCTTATCATTGCCTTTGGTGATATAGGTATGGGCATAGTACTTTTTCAGTCCGTTCCTGAACGCTTCGGGCAGGGCGGTCTTGTCGATCTGCCCACTGAGGTACATGGCCTTATTGAAATGTTCTACATTAAAATTGTAATCATCGGCCACCAGTCGCCCATAATTGTTGGTCATGTGCGAAGTGAACAGTGTTACCAGTGTTTTGAACTCTATAGAGCCAGCGTTTATGCCCTGGTTATTATCGAGCATATATTTTGAAATAAATGCCGCGTACTCTTCCTGTTTTTTACCGGGCATCGTGAACTCTGCGACCGTCTCTTTGATAACCTGCGCCACTTTGTTGCCACCCGGTACGGCCAATGCCGGGTTTTGCGCTACTTTCAGCCTTCCCTGGCCGGATAATGCAGGTTCTTTGATCCCGGCAATTTCATCATTACCAGGTGTTGCCTTAATGGTAATGGACGCAACAGTGAGGTTGGGCGATTGAACGGTAACCACAATATCGCCCGGCTCACCGGTGGAGCGGATGACATTGGAAACAGGTACATCGATATACATCGTGCCTTCCATGTCTTCATGCTTGTCGATGTCGGTCGTATAAACATCAGGCCCCACAAGGGTTGCAGGCCCTTTGATGCTCCACTTCAAAGGATTATTGGCGCCAAATACATGCCAGCCGTTCTTATCGACAATATCGGCCGTGATGATCACCACACTATTCCTGGCGGCTTTGATACCGGTATGGCTTGCGGTGAGCTTCAATTGTGCAGGCTGGCCGGTCATATTCAATACCGTGGATACTGTATTTCCTTTTTTTGTTCCTACTGCTTTCAACTCTCCGTCCACCACTTCGATGTTCCTGAAGACTACGGAATGAAAATTATCAGTTGTAGGATCTTTCACTCCTTTGCTCTTTCCATTCACGAATAATTCCACCTTATCGCAGTTGGCATCTACCATTATATCCCTTTTCTGCCCAAGATACCTGCGGCGCCAGTTGTGCGGCATGATCCAGGCCATCGGCCTTTCCAGGTAATTGGCCTGCCAGATATAATAAGAATATTTGGGCTGACGATAAAGGTCTACATAACCTTTGGGATTGATATGCTTCAATGGTGAATTGAGGTATTCCCTATCCGCTCCATGGTCTTCATAAAGCCAAGTGCACAGGTTACCGTTCCCCAAACGTTTGCTTTGAATGAGGAGATTATGTTGCTGCTCTTCTGTGCCGGCGTGTTGCCCGTCGGACGGTTCAAGGTCTTTGACATCTTTATTGTACCAGCCGCGGATATTACAGCGGAGCAGGCTCTCGATACCAAGATTTTCATCCGAATGCGGTGCATAATCTCCCTGTGATTGGTCCAACACCCTCCTGGCAGTGATGATCCTGGTAGTGTCTTCCGTCAATGTCCATTTGGAATCGGCCGCATGGTTGGTCTCATTGCCCATGCTCCACAGCATGATACTAGGGTGGTTGCGGTCCCTGCGGACCATTTCCTTCAACATCTGCTGCTGCACTTCCTTATTGAATACCTGGTTCTTGATATTGGGCACTTCCTCATCGATGGCGATACCATATTTATCTGTAAGCTCATACACCAGCGGATCATTGGGGTAATGGGCGGTGCGCATGAAATTATAGTTCAGGTTTTTGGCCATATCATAGTAATCCATCTCGGTTAGCCATTTAGGTATGGCATCTCCCAGCCAGGGGTATTCCTGGTGGCGGTTGCCTCCATGGATCACCATTTTCTTACCATTTACATAAAGGAAATCTTCTTTGTAGTCCCACCAGAACCAGCGGAAACCGAAAGTACTCTCCAACTTATCGGCCAGCATATTTCCATCGTATACCTCCGAGTACACTTTGTACAGGTAGGGCGATTCATTCGACCATAAGTTTGGTTTGGTGATGACCGGGCTGGTCTGATCTACGCCCAGCAATTCACCCTGCCCGATAGTGGCGGTCTTTTCGATGCTGGCAACTGTTTTACCTTCTGCATCGACAACAGTAGTCACCAACCGGAAGGTCTTTTGTTGCGGGTGATCATTTTTTACATACGTCTGCACCCGCACCACGCCTTGCTTTCCACCTTCTTTGGCAAGGCCCGGCGTAGTGATGAATGTGCCTCCTTCATGACTGGCAGAACCCTGCATGGGGATATGCAGCGGTGATTTGATCATGATGCGGGCATCACGGTAGATACCGCCATACACGTCGAAATTACCGGCACGCATGGGCGGAATGCTGTATTGATCGTTCAGGTCGTTATTGACGGTAAGCGCCAGTACATTATCTTCCCCGAACCGGATATGATCGGTGAGGTCAAAATCAAAGGAACCATATCCTCCTTTATGATCGCCCAGATAGCGGCCATTGATAAATACCTTGCAATATTTTTGTACACCATCGAATTCGACAAAGATCCTTTTGCCTTTTTGTGATGGCTCGATACTGAAATGTTTGCGATACCATCCCCACCCTTTCCACCAGTACTCATTGTCTTTATCCGATGGGTTACGGATGAAAGGATGCGGTTCCCCGGTAGTTTCATAAGTGCTCCAGGTATGCGGAACAGCTACGGCCGGCCATTTGCTGTCGTCATAAGACAGGTTCTCACAACCGGTCTTGTCTGCTTTTTCATCCGGGAAGTAGTTGAATGTCCAATGCTGGTTGATAACTTTCGTGATCCTGGGTTGTGCATGAACATTCCCGATCAATACGAAGCAGCATAATAGCCCTGTCAGCAATACCTTTCTCTTAACGGTCAAAGCATTCGAAAGGGGTTGCAAATAATTTTTTTTCATCTTCATCAATTGGAATTTGGTTTTTATCATCACATCATTATTTATTCTTTGGCATTGGCTCCATGCACCGGCCCGGGAATAGTAGAATTAGCATTCTTTATCGCTTTCGGATTTTGCGCCACCGCAGGTAATACAAATATTAATGTCAGATAGTATCTCTTCATACTGGTGAGGGAATGAAAGGAAGGCGCCATTCCGCCTTCCTTTTTTAAAACCAACCTGCTATTACTGAATACCTGCGACGTCAACCAGGCGCCGCCAGGTTCCAGTGCGAATAACAAAGTTCCACGGGTACGAATTATTATTGATTGCATGTGCCAGTAGCCGATTTTATTTTCTGCCTTCAATCATATCAACCAGTCCTTTCAATGCTGCTTTATCCACTGTTTCACCGGCAGGGATCTCCTGTCCAACGATCGAGGCTATGCGCCTGGTGAACTCATAGGGTTTTGTACCTCTTACTGCCCTTCTCCTGGGCATATATTTGAGACAAAGCTCACGAACCAGCAGGTCGTAGTAGATCTCCTTTTCCAATCCGGACTTGCACTCCTCCTTTTGGTCGAAGCCTGTCGGCAACAAGCGTTGATCATTATTATACTTACCGTCGAACTGGCCACCACTGGTGTAATAAGCCAGGGCCGATTGGAGAAAGGCATTGTCGCGGTTCACCAATTGCTGATGAATGACCGCACTGGCAACGAGTTCCTGAATATGTGGTGCATTTCCGGGAGCCAATGTTCTTGCTTCCTGAGCAGCGGTGACTGCTTCATTCGCATAGTTGCTCATCATTTGCATAGCTTCTACAGGCGTGTGGCGTTTTTGCGCTTTCCAACGGGCCAGTACTTTTTCAAAATGCTCTTTCCCCCCGGTGAGCGCATCGGCATATTCTTTCACACTTACCATATCCTGACGGATGAAAGACATGCCCGGCGGGGCATCGGGGTTATCCATGAACATCCAGTAGCGTTCTGTTCCTGGTCCACCGGGCGTCAATCCATCGCCCTGCCAGAACCAGGCCGGTTTCAGCTTGATATTTTCAATTTGCGCTTTGGTGACCAGTTCGAGGCTTTTCAGCAAAGGCTCTGCACCATTGCCATAATATTTTTTCAGGAACTGCACAGCATCATCCCATTCAACCTTATCATTCTTGAGGGCCTTGCCCACTGTAAACTGTGTGAGCAAACGGACCGGATTATCGGCATCATCATCACCCTTGATCTGAAAATCCTGGTATTGAATGCCGGGGTAGCCTGCTTTGAAAATATTGCCGATCATATCAAAGATGAAAGAGTTGCTGTACCAATACAGCGGATGGGGATGTTCTGCATCATACACGAGCATATCATGGATCACACCTATACCTTTTGCTTTCAGTGAATCGGCCCAGGGAGCATAATTGGCCACGGGCTGGTCGTACCCTCCATATTTCACGGCGATATAGAACTCATTCAAAGGAAAGCTGAGCCTGGACAGGATCTTTGCATCAATGTACCAATCCCTGATGCCGAGAAATGACCGGCCATGCCGTGTTTCATCCAGGATCTTATGCAGCGTATTGACATAGTCGACAAAATTTTCATTGGTGGCATCATAATCGATACAATCTTTCCAGTTCTTCCACTGGTCGGCCTTCAGTTTACTCTCATCCAGTGTCCAGGCGGCTTCGGCGTAGGCATTCAGGAATCCATCGAGCTCAGGCAACACAGCCATCATCTGGTAAGTAGAGGTGATGAAGTATTCCCTGTAGATGGGATTCGTCCATTGCTGGTGCCCCACCACTTCGCCTTTCTTTCCGGTCAGGGCGCTTTTATAGAGATCGTTCTGGTGTGCGTTCTCGAGATAACGGGTATAGATACCGCCGGGGTTGAAGACCTGCTCGCGGCTTTTCCAGAATACATACGGTATATAATGACTGTATGATCTTGAAATGATATACCGGATGCCTTTGCTCTTCGCCCTTTGCATATTCCTGCGCAGGGTGTTGACATGTTGCGCTATTTTCTTCCTGTCGAAGACCTGGGCATCGGGAAATTTCGTTCCGGAATAGTCTACAAAATACATGGGCATGAACTTGAAAGTGCCCAGGGAAATGGTATTGAAGCCGGCCGCAATGATCCGGTCGATATCTTTATCGACTTCGGTGATCTTCTTTTCATCGCACCAGTCTGTTCCACTAACAGCAGCTATATTGTATCTGCCGTTAGTGGGATTTGTTTGTGCCGGAGCGGTCTGCACGCACAAACAAATAAAGACCAGTAAAATGATCATCGACAATGGTTCCTTCATAGATGAATCAATTATACCCTTCGTTCTGTCCGATATCATAAGCCGCCAGTTGTAAATATGGTATGGGATATACCAACTGGAAGTTCTGCGGGGCAACAGTTTTTGAATTCTTCAGGAAATCTGCGGTGAATTTGATCGTTCCTGCCGGGTAAGGCTTCGGCCCTGTTGGGCTCGGCATTACACCAGCGGGATAATTGGCCGAATAGGTTGGCTGCGGTGAAGCAGCGATCAGGGCCTTGTTCTTATTGGCCAGTGCCGTCATCGTGGAAACGAATGTACCTGTGCGTTTCAGGTCGATGAGACGCTGCCCTTCATGAGCGAATTCCAAACGTCTTTCGCGCATCAGTGAATCACGGAATTGTTCCTGGGTCAGGTTGGAAGCGATCTCATACGCATTGGGGTTGGCGGAGAAAGCGCGTCTTCTCACCTGGTTCAGGTAGTAATATTTGGTACCGCCGATTCCTGTCGTGCCCAGTTCATTCAGTACCTCCGCATACATCAGCAACACATCTGCATAGCGCAGTACAGGGAGGTTATTGGCTTTATAATCGCGTGCTGCCGTAGTTGAATCGGTATACTTGATCACATAAGGAACATTGTAAGGATTGACCTTGAAAGTACCGTCACTATTTTTCTTGATATAAAAAGAAGTATACATTTTCAGGCGGTCGTCCTGTTGCAGGTATAAAGTCCAAAGGTCTGTGGTGGGTGTCCATGCCTTGTACCCGGCAGTACGCAGTTGAGTAACTTCCGGTGCAGAGATGGAACTGGGGAAGAAATTCCGGTGCAGGAAGCTGCCTACCCTATCGGAAACATCGCCCATGGTATAATGTTCAAAGAGCACTTCATTGCTTCCTTTTTTGCTGATGTCGAAGTAGTCGATGATCTTATTCACCAGCCCGAAACGGTTGGAGCCGATAATGTCTTTCAGCCTGGCCTCTGATAATGCCAGCATCTCTGCATTCCGGTTGCTGAATGGCCCGGCCAGTGTCAGGTATACTTTTGCCAGCAGTGCTTTGGCAGACCAGGCAGTTGCTCTTCCTGCCGCAGGCGGCGCATCGGCGCAATTGGCTTCTGCATATTGCAGGTCTTTTACGATCAGGTCGTACACATCCTTTACAGGCGCTTTGGGCATCCTGGTCTGGTCGATCGTTTTTACAACGATGGTATCGAGGGGAACACTGCCCCAGAGCTGTACGAGATAGAAATATTCCAAAGCCCTCAAGAATCTGGCTTCACCAACGATGACGCCCCGTTCGGATGCCGTCATGGTTTTGATCTTCGGCACATTCTCTATTACTGCATTTGCCTGGGCGATGGTCTTGTACAAGGAGATCCATGCATTGTTGAGATAGCTGTTGGTAGGGGCAAAATTGAAATTCTGGACCTGCCTGCGCTCTTCTTCCGAATTGGAGTACTCATCGTCCATATCATCCGTGATCATATCCATCAGCACATAGAAAGGACGGCAATCGCGTGGGCCGAAGGAAATGGAAAGCGTGTAGGTGGCATAGAGGCCGGCTTTGGCATCGTCTGCATTTTGCCAGAAATTGCTGGCTGAAATATTGCTGTACACTCTTTCATCCAGGAAGCTTTTTTTACAGCTTCCCATTGTCAGGATGGCTATCGATAAAATCAGTGCCGACACTAAATATTTTGATATCATGATGCTACTGTTGATGCGTTAAAAATTTGCTTTGATACCGAACACATACATCTTGCTTGTAGGATAGGAACCATTGTCTATACCTGCTCCCACACTCTGGCTGCCCATGATGCTTACTTCCGGATCATACCCGCCATAATATTTGGTGAAAGTGATCAGGTTGGTAGCCGTTACATAGAATCTCAGGTTGGGAAGTTTGATTCCTTTGATCGTTTTTTTGGTAAGGTTGTATGCGAGTGTCAGGGTCTTTATCCGCAGATAGGAACCGTCTTCGATATAAAAGTCCGACATAGCAGCAGTATAGGTCTTGTATGCCCTGGGCATCGTTTTGCTTGGGTTCCCCGGATCGCCGGTGGCGGGATTCGCCGGCCTCCAGCGATCGAGCACTTTGTCCAGTTGGTTATTGTCGCCCGAGAAGTTCATCAATTTGGTCAGGCTGGTATTCATGATGGAATTACCTTTTTGAAAGACCATGAATACGGACAGATCGATATTCTTGTAGGAGAATGTATTGGTGATGCCGCCGAACCAGTCGGGTTGCGGGTTACCGAGGATCACTTTATCGTCTTCATTAATGAAGCCATCTTTGTTCATATCGACATATTTGATAAAACCCGGCATGGTCTTGTTCCCTTCCAGTTTGGCAGTCGTTGCATTGACTTCTTCCTGTGTTTGGAAAATACCATCGGTCTTATATCCATAAAACACACCGAGCGGCTGGCCTACTTTGATCAACACCACATTGCCGAACTTGGTATTGGCAGATGAATTGGATATGGCCGAGATCTGCTCAGGGCCACCCAGGTCGGTCACTTTATTCCTGTTCAGTGAAACGTTCAGGGAGGTAGTCCAGTTGAAATTCTTACCAACGACATTGCGGGAGGTCAGTGAAAATTCCCATCCCTTATTTTCGACGCTTCCGATATTCTTGGCCACGGTGGTATAACCGGAAGCTCCAGGGAGCGCAAAATCAAGCAGGAGATCGTTGGTATTTTTTATGTAATATTCTGCGGTGAATGATATCCTGTTCCTGAGCACTGATATGTCTACACCGGCATTGTATTCTTCTGTTTTTTCCCAGCGCAGGTCCTGGTTCGCCATTTTGTCGATCATATAACCTGTTCCCAACACACCGCCAATGGCCGTGGCCCTTGTTGAATACAACGCCTGTGATGAATAGGCATCGATCCGGTCGCTTCCATTGACACCGTACGACACACGGAATTTCAGGTCGCTGAATACATTCAATTTCCTGATGAAAGATTCATTGGAAGCTCTCCACGCAAATGCTCCTGAAGGGAAGTAGCCCCATCTGTTATTGATGCCGAATTTGGAGGAGCCGTCGGCACGGAAGGTGAAGCTGAACAGGTAACGGTCATCATAACCATAGGTGGTCCTTCCGAAATAAGACAGGAGTTTATATTCGGATGCGCCGGAAGTTACGGTAGGCAGACCGTTCCCGCTTCCCAGGTTGTAGAACCCGAAAATATCGGTAGTGAAATCGGTATTACGTGCCTGGAAGTTATTGCTGAAATTGCTGGTGACCTCCTGTCCTACCAGTGCGGTGAATGAATGTTTTTTGATCCTCTTTGCATAGTTCAGCGAATTGGTATTGTACCATTTTGAAGCCTGGGAGAACCTTTCATAAGCATCGCTCACTTTATCTCCTTTGATGGTGTTGGGGAAATAATAATTGTCCAGCCTGTATGAAGGGCTAAGGGTGGCTTCAGACCGGAGCGTGAAGTCTTTCAGGATCTTGAATTGCACATAAGCGCCCACCAGGAGGTTCAGGTTCTTTTTTTCATTGGTGGTTTCCTGGGCATTCGCCAATGGAGAAGTGGTGATCGGATCGCCCGTTTCAGGATCGATATAGAATGAACCTGAAGGGTCAAGCAATCCTTTATCGGTAGGGTTGGTGGAGTTGGCCCTTAGGATAGACCCGTTATCGCCCACCTGGATACCATGTTTGGTGATCTGTGAAAGATTGAGCTTGACGCCGGCCGTGACCGATTTATTGAAAGTAAAATCGAGATTGCCGCGCAGTGCCGCTCTGGAATAATCCGAGCTGATGATCAAACCCTGTTGGGTGAGATAGTTGGCAGAAACATAATAACGTGCTTTATCGTCCCCACCCGATACAGAGACGGTGCTGTTCCATTGCGGGGCAGTGTGGAACATGAGGGCCTGCCAGTCCTTGTCGGTCGTCATGGTATCGGGGCGGGTCGTAACAGGCGCCTGGCCAACTGCCTGCCTGGCATCGTTCGCCAGTTCGGCCAGTTGCTGGGCATTCAGGAGCGGCAGCTTTCTTCTGAGTTGCTGGAAACCATAATAGGTTTCGAAGCTCACTACTGCCCTGCCTTTCTGCCCGCTTTTGGTTGTTACCAGGATAACGCCATTGGCCCCCCGCGATCCATAAATGGCGGTGGCGCCTGCGTCCTTCAATACCTCAATAGATTTTATATCGTCGGGATTCAGTGAAGATAATCCTTCATCGGAAGTAAAGCCATCGATCACCAGCAATGGTGCATTATCGGCTTTGATGGAGCTGCCGCCACGCACGCGGATAGCTATTTCTCCGCCAGGCTCAGCCGAAGTATTGGTGACCAGCACACCGGCAGCATTACCCTGCAATGCCTGTTCAACGCTGGTGATCGGCGTTTTCATGATATCGGCAGTGGTGATGGTGGAAATGGATGTAGTTACATCCCTTTTCCTCACCGTGCCGTAGCCGATCACGACCACATCATTCAGGGATGAGGACTGGCTCGTTAAAATGACTGATAAAGGTTTGGCGAACGAGCCGGCGCTGAACGATACTTTCTTTGAAGTGTAGGATACATGGGAGAAGACAAGCGTTCCTTTATCGGCATCCACTTTCAACACGAAATTGCCATTCCGGTCGGTCCGCGTGCCCGATGCAGTGGAACTTCCCTGCAGGGTCACCGAAACATTTTCGATAGGGCTACCTTCTTCGTCCAGTACTCTTCCCCTGATCTCCTGAGGGACAACAAACAGGGAATCGGCCTTGGCAGGGTTTAGGGGCGGTATTTTTTCTTTGATAGCAATGATATTGCCTTCGATGAGCTCATAGCTCAGGGGTTGATCTTTGAAGATCACCGTAAGTGCTTTCTCCACAGAAACATTACGGATATCGATATCCATCGACTTGCTCTTTTTCAAAAGGGCATCGTCGTAGAACATGGAGAACCCGGTTTGTTTCTTGAACTCTTTGAGAACAGCTCCCAAGGAAGCATTCTTTTGCGTGATGGTGATATTCTGCGCAAGACCTTCTGCGCTGATCTCACAACAGGCAACAAGCAGCAGGATGGCTGTAAGTTTCATAACCAGCAGCGTTTTTGGTTTCGGCCGGCAAAACTTCCACTTATCAGAGCAGAGGGCAGTTTGGCGGCAAGCAATCAAATTCATAAATTTGTCATGTTGGGTTTAACAATAAACAATAGTCTGCACGACTTTTACCTTATTGAGAATGCCCAAATTTTACCGGAGGTGCCTTCACTCACTTCCGGTTTTTATTTGGCAGGCATTCGTGTCCGGATCGTTAGGGAAGAACCGTTAGTTTTTTCTTCGATTCATCCAGTTCAAAATGTATTTTACTTATTTCAAATAGTTTCAGCACTTTCGAAAGTCCGGCGGTCCTGGGAATATCTCCAGAGAATGTCCGGTTGGGCAGGGTGCCTTTGAACACTACATCGATATCATACCATCTTTCCACCTGCCTCATGATCGTTTTGATGTCTGCCTGGTTGAAAGCCTGCACCCCATTCTTCCATGCCACGGCCATATTGACATCGGCATGATCGATCAGTTCCATATTTCCATTCGTCAACAGGCAACCTTGTTGACCGGGCTTCAGCAGGATGCTTTTTTTATTACCGGTGAACCTGACGGAACCTTCCAGCAAAGTGGCCCTGACGGCTTCTTCATTGTCATAGGCCATGATATTGAAATGGGTGCCGAGCACTTCAATGTCTGAATTATTCGTCTTTACGATAAAAGGTTTGGAAGGATCTTTGGCCACTTCGAAATAGGCTTCACCGGTGATTGCTACTTTTCTTTCGCTACCGTTGAAACTCACCGGGAAGTGAATGGAAGACGCAGCATTCAACCACACTTTTGTTCCATCGGAAAGCACCAATGCCGGGAAATCTTCGCCTCTGTTGGTCTTGAGCGTGTTGTAAAGGACCTCTGAAGGAACATTAGTCCTTGGTGAATAAACCAGTTGCCCATTTTGGGTTTTAATAGCTGTTCCGCCTTGCTGGGCCAATGTGGTGCCTGTCATCTTACTGTCGAGCACAATGGTTTGTCCATTGGCCAGTGTAAGTGTTGCCCTGGTCGTTCCGGGAGAAAGATCGCCGGAAGGGGCAGATACGATTGGTTCTTCCCGGACCGTGCTTTTTGAAGGGCTGCTATGATACCAATAAAAAGTAGCAGCGCCGGCCAGGAGCACGAGAGCTGCTGCAACAGCATTCCACCATTTGAAAGAATACACGGGCGCCGGGGCCAGTTCAGGGGCTTTTGCCAGCAGGTCTGCCCAGGACTTTTCTTTATTGTCCCTGTACTCTTTTACCGATGCCCGGACCTCGTTCAGGTCCGTAAGCCGGTTGAATTCATGCAAATTCCCGGTAGATTGTCGCACCCAGGATTCAAGTTCTTCTTTTTCAGCCTTATTCAGGCTGTTCTGTAGATACTTAAAGACCAATTCGCCTATCCTTTCGGGTAAATCTTGTCCGCCCATGCTAATAAATTGAAATATCGAAAACTTATGTTTCCTTATATAATGAACACATGACTTCCGGGAAGTACCAAAAAAAGGAGAAAAAAAATTGAAAGGGTGAAAATAGACTGTCCGCTAAACAGCGAACCATAACAGGAATAAGAATACATCCCTGGTGATCAGGTCCTTTAGTAGTTTAATTGCGCGGCCCTTCTGGTTTTTTACGGTTTGTTCGCTCAGGTTGAGCTGGCGGGCGATCTCGGTGTTCTTCAGGCCATCCAGGTAAGACAGTTGAAAGATCCTGGCGCATTTCCGGGGCAGGTTCCCGATAGCAGCATAGACCAGCTTGATCAATTGCGCTTTCCGTTCATCTTCCGATATATCCTGCATCCCCTCATTTGCTTCCAATGAAGCGAGATAATGAAGCTCATGCCGTGCATTGTCGCGGTATTTCGTATCGCGCAGGTAATTCAGGCAGGCATTCCTGGTCGTGACCTGCAGGAAAGCTTTGATGCCCGGCAGGCTATCGAAGTTCTCATGCAACTGCCATAATTTATAGAAAGAATCGGAAGTAATATCTGCTGCCACCTCCGTATTGTTGGTAAGCCTTTTCGCAAAGAAAAAAATAGCCCCATACCATTTTTCATAAATGGCAGTAAATGCTTTTTTGTTACCTCTCTTAAATTGTTCTACCAGGTCGATTTCAGGATCCACTATCAAACCAGTTTTTTTGCATTAACCAAAGCCGGTATATTCAAAAAGGAATATGGGCTGAATTTCGAGGATAAGACTTCAAAACAATTCATCATTGTTTTGAATGAAACCATCAGTAAAATGAATGGACCTGTTGGGGGATGCAATATTTATTCATACACCTGCCATTGGTTTTGGGGTTGCGCCTTTAAAAGTAGGAAAAAGATCGCTATAAATTTACGGCCTCTGCATTTTTAGGGGAAAAATCAGCGCAGGAGCCTCCCATAACAAGGCGGGAACATTGCCTCATTTTTTTTATCTTAGTTAACAAATGGACTGATTCACAGGCTTCATTCCCAACCATTATCCACTACATTATGCCACAGATCAGCATACCTTCATCCCGGAATTTAATAGAGACAATATTAATATTGTTGCTCCTGCTCGGATTGCTGGCTGCTCTTTATGATGTGCTGAAGATATTTTTTGGGGTATTCACTTTTGCCCTGATCTTCTTTGTTTCTTTGAAGGAGCCTTTTGAAAAGCTGGTCGGCCTGCTCAAACAAAGAAGAAAACTGGCTGCCGTCCTTTACTCCGTTATACTTATTCTGATCGTGGCCCTGCCGTTCGTCTATGTCGTTGCAGCCATGGGAAAGCATTTGAAAGATGCCATCAACTTTGTAGAAGATGTAAGAGTGCATGGCGTGCCCAACCTCCCGGAGAATGTCACCAACATGCCCGTAATAGGTAATACCCTGGCTTCCTTCTGGAAACACCTCCAGGAAAATCCCAGGGAAACTTTTGTCGGTCATCAGCAACAATTGAGAATGGTGCTTCATCATTTACTCACCGGTGGTGTCGGTATCATCGGAACAGGATTGCAGGTCATGCTGGGCATTATCCTGTCTTCATTCCTCCTGGCAGGTGGCGGAAAAATTTTGAGACCACTTGAATCCACGCTCGAACATTTACTGGGAAAAAGAGATGGATCAAGCCTGATCGAAGCAACTACCCTTGCCATCAAAGGTGTATCGATCGGGGTAATGGGAACTGCCTTCATCGCTGCCGTGCTCTCCTGGATAGGGTTTGCCATTGCTGGACTTCATTTCAAGATATTATTGGTTGCATTGGTGTTCTTCCTGGTGCTGATCCAGATAGGGCCGATCATCGTGTGGGCCCCATTGGTGGCATGGGCCATATACGAGGGGCATAACAGCATGGCCATCTTCCTTGTTATTTATGGTGTATTCGTCCTGATCATCGATGCAGTGCTCAAGCCAATATTGATCGCCAAAAGCGGTGGCAAACTTCCTTTCCTCGTATTATTCATTGGCGTGGTAGGCGGACTGGCCGCCTGGGGATTTACCGGCATGTTCAAAGGTGCGATCATCATGGCCGTTGCCAACACCATTTTTGTTTCCTGGATGGAGAAAAAAAACAACTCTTCTCCGGTCTCTAATCAATGACGGGCATGAAACAACGGCTGCGACTGAAAAAGATAATCAAATGGCTGATCATACTGCCCTTGCTGGTTATCCTGACAGGGGTACTCCTACTCTATTTCCTCATCCGGTTCAGGTTCGAAGAAAGCCTGAAATTCATTATCGACAAAGAAACACAGGGCAGATATACTTTTGAAGCAGGGAAAGCGGCATTCTCCTTTTCCAAAAGGACCGTGATACTGAAACATTCAGCCATCCACTGCGTAGACACATCGAACATAGATACCTATTATGAGGTCAGCATTCCTGAAATGTATTTTTCCCTGGACAACTGGAAATCGCTTTTATTCGACAAAAAACTGATAGTAGACAGCCTTTCGCTGACCGACCCGGATTTCAAGCTCTATGCCCACCATGGTGCAGCACACAAAGGAAGAGGGGCCTTTCATCCAACGGATATACTCACTATCCTGAATAAAACCCTCACGCGCTTCAACGCTCATTCCCTCTCTCTGAAAAATGCGTCCGTTTCTTATACCCAACCCAACCATAGCGAACCACCCCTGGAAATAAAACAGGCAGATCTCTTTATCTACAACTTTACTCAAGTGAATGATGAAGACAGCCATCTGCTGGGGTCCGATAAAGTACAGCTCAGGCTCGGAAGGCAGCATTGGGTGCTGCCCAATAGCGGACAAACCATCAGCTTCCGGCAAATGAGCTTCAACAGTGAGGGGCAGCGCTTCGAACTGGATTCCTTTACTTACCGGCAGCCGGTGCCTGGCAATAAAGAAGATATGGTCATCCAGGCCGACAAATTCCTGTTCAATTCACAACATCTTCCGGCGATCTACCAGAAAGAACAATTATTGCTGGATACCCTTATATGTTACAACCCTGTGCTCACATTGCCTAAGGGAGACAGGAATGTAAAGGACAGCCTCCCTGGCGCCAAGATCAGCAAGCAACTTTTCAAATGGATCAATGTAAAATTCATCAGTGTGGTGAATGGAGAATTACAACTCAAAGGGAATGAAAAGGACCAGCAAACAGCAGCCAGCCAACACGCCAATCTAAGCATATTCAACCTGGGCATCGATTCCGCCACCAACCCGCAAATTCAAACAGATAGTATACGACTGGAGTTGAAAAAAATAGCCTTCATATCCAGGGACAGCCTTTGGAAACTGAATATCGATGAATTCAGGATGAACCAGGAAGGAGTGCTATTCAAAAATGTGTCGTATGGGCCCAACCGCCCTGGCAACGATGCAAAAAAGATCATGTTCACCGCTCCCCTGTTACAATTAAAGAATGTCGATATCGGGGCGCTGGCACAAAAACGGCTGATCGCTTCGGATGCAGTCCTGTATCGGCCCGAGATCCTGTTGAACAGCAACAAAAATGGAGCAGCGGGTAAGAATGCTGCAAAGAACAAGGAAGAAAAAATGGCATTGTTCTATCAAAGCCTGCATGGTATCAGCGAGTTGATCAATGTGCAGAACTTCCGGATAGTGGATGGTCATGTAAAGCTACATTCCCAGGGGAAAACCGATATGATAGCTGATGCGAGAAAACTCGATGCCCATATCCTGTTACATAAAATGTTCCTAAGCGATTCCCTGGTAGACATAAAACATGCTATTCCCGATCTGAGGATCGAACAACTCGGACTGACGACACTGGGTGCGCAGATCAATGTCGGGAATTTCAGGTTCGACGGTGTGAACCGCCGCAACCGGGGAGAGAAACTGATAATAGACCTTGCCAATGGCACGCATCTGGAAGGCGACGATCTTTACTGGGAGGTCTTCGACTGGGATATCTTTCAAAAAACAAAAGCAATACAGGTTGATTCCCTGCGATTGGGCAGACTGGCCATCCGGACAGGAAATAATAAATCTGCGGGAGAAAAACCAACGATAAAAAAAACACTACCGGTGATCAGGATATCCAGGCTTGACATCGACGATCTCACACTCGACAATAATACACCGGCCATCGATCTCCGTATGAAAGGCCGGAATATCCAATTCACCAATATCGGCACCAGCAGCAGTTATTTTACCTGGGAGAAAGCCAATGCCTACCTGACTGCACTTCATGCAAAGACCCGTGCATTCGATGTGAAGGTGGAGAATATGCAATTCAGCAACCAGGAAAAAAGCATTCTCAATAATATCGATCTGGTATCGGCGAATAAGGATGGCACTACAAAACTGCACATTCCTCAACTGCAAATACAGCTTCCTGTTCATTCCACCGACTTCAGCCAACTATCTATTCCTTCATTAAGTGGGGAGAACATGGCGCTGGAAATGCAACATAAAAAAGGGAACGATACGATCAATGCCTCAGCACAAATTGACCTGCACCTGCATGGAGGCCATGCCTCCCCTGGTACCAATGTATTATTCTCATTCGGGACAATGAATGCAGGGGTGCGGCATGCCCGGTTCAACAACAATATGGTAAAGCTGGAAATTCCGGAAATGAACCTGCAACTGGTGAAAGGACGTTTGAGTAAGAATAAAGATGGTAAGGTTTCTTTAGCGGCTTCCACGGACCTGCACTGGAAAAATGCAACTGTACGATATGGGAAAGACAGCAGCTTAATGGAAGCCAATAAACTTACCGGGCGATTATATATCCCCGAACTTGTATCATCGGGCCTGCAGGCAAAAGGCGCCTGGAAACAATTGCTGGACAAAATAGAACTCGACAATGGACAGATAACATATCGAGGCAAAAAAATCACTGCTTCGATCGACAGCATACACTGGGACCCGGGGAGCAAAACGATGGACCTGTCCACTGTTAAAGTATTTCCTGTTGCTGACAGAGAGCAGACCTTCAAATCGGCCCGATGGCAGGGAGATTATATCACCTTTCAGGGAAGGTCGGTCAGGTTGTCCGGCATACACCTGGGAGAAACACCAACAGATTCGCTTATCCATATCAGTCAGATAGCCCTCGATGATGCGCAACTGGATGCATCCAGGGATAAACGTATACCCTTCCATCATGGTATCGAGAAACCCATGCCCACAAAACTCATCGGCGAAATAACTTTCCCTCTAAGGATCGACGCTATTCACATCAGGAACAGTGCTGTGGCCTATCATGAGATAACCACCAAAACCAATCAATGGACTACGATCCCCCTGCACGATATCGATGGTTCCATCCTGCGTATCGACAGCAGGGGCAACCTGCAGGATAGCCTGACCGTGATCGCTTCGGGCAGGGTCTTTGATGGCGCCATCGAGCAATTGCATTATAAAGAATCCTATGGGGACAGCCTTTCGGGGTTTACTGCCCAACTGCGCCTCCTGCCGATCAACCTGCCTGCAATGGGACATAAGGCCATGCCTACTGCTCCTGTGCTCATCACGAGAGGGAATACAGATACCATTAACAGTAAGTGGAGTGGAAATAAATATGCCGCTTATGGAAATATGCACTTCTACTACAAAGACCTGCGGATAAAAATAAGAAGCAGGAAGAGACCGGATGGTGGCGGCATACTGCCGGCTATTGAAACATGGATCGCCAACCTCATTCTGCCCGACAGCAAACAAAAACCATCCCTTATATTTTTCGAAAGGGACAGGGAAAGGTTCGTATTCAATTATTGGATCAAAACGCAGATCAACGGCGTGCTCTCCACGATGGGTCTTAGAAAGAACAAAAGCTACCGGAAGCAGTACAGGAAAAAGCGGGGATCGTATTCTTTGCCTGCAGAGGAAAATGCATTCAGGCAACCCTGATGGTCGTTCCAGCATGTCTTCAAGGTAGTGCGGCTTGCAGCCGTTGCAGTCCTGCCCTGATCCCTGAGCGTATCATCTGGCCATAGCCATCATCCGGGAGGCTGTCCGCGAATGAAAGCGCCAGCCGATAATTAACTGCGGCACTATTGTGATCATGAAGGTCTTCATAACATTTGCCGATATTGAGATACAGGGATGGGAAAAATTCCTTTACACTTTCGTCCTTTGTTTGCAGCGCATGGAACAATGCCTGTTCGTCCCATTTTAATTTATCGGTCACACCTTGCTGATGCCGCGCCACATAATGAGCTGCTATTGCCTTTTCCAGATTGTTGCTGGCCTCATACCAGGCCCGTCTGAAAGCCTGTGCGGCCATGTCGGGCTTCCCCTCTCCTTCCAGGGTCATGCCTTGCGCGCATAGTTGCACTATTTTATTTTCCGGATCGAATTGCATATATACAGGGACATCTGTTCAAATAATCATGGAATAACGGCGAATTTGTGATGATCATATTTCTTCATCCCCAGGCAACAGTTGAAGGAGCCGTTTGGGTGCTATGCCTTTGTAGGCAGTCGTCAATGCGTCGAGGAGTATTTCATCACTGACATTATCGAGCTCCACAAAAGTGGCCCCTTTCAATCCCCATTTATTGGGAACAGGATATAGGATCGTTTTATCGATAGCGGCAAAAACACTTTGATCGACCGGGGTGAACATCAGGCATCCCCGCTTCTTCTTTTCATCGAGCGTAGCAAATATTTTTTTTCCAACCCTGAAGGAAGCCTTGTCGAAATGAGGCAACTCTATTGCCTCCGGCAGGGACAGTGCAAGCTTTCTGAACTTTTGAATAGTGACCATTGCGCTACCGGTTATATGATTGGTATTACAGGTACTAAGTTAAAGGATGTTAGTGGAAGATCTCATTATTGTCAGGGCATCTGCTTAATTAGGCATCTTCGTATGGTCCATATACACGATTTCCCATTGGTGCCCATCCAGGTCTTCAAAACCATGATTGTACATCCATCCATAATCCTGCGGCTCTGCAAAAAGCCGCCCGCCTTCTGCTACAGCCTTTTCTACCAGGGCCTTCACTTCCTCCTGCGAATTGGCATCCAATGCGATCAATACTCCACTCGATAGCCTGGCATCGTTGATCGGTTTTTTGGTAAATGATTTGAAATAATCTTCTACCAGCAACATTACGTAAATGTTATCGCTTATCACCAGGCAACCGGCCTTTTCATCGGTGAATTGTGGGTTGAATGAAAAGCCCAACCCGTTATAGAAATTTTTTGAAGCTTCCAGGTCTTTTACCGGCAGGTTGATAAATACTTTCGTTGGCATGGTTTTTTGTTTTGTGATTGATTTAATACCTCAAAATTATCCCGGCTGCCAGGCGTAACCATTTACATTTGTTGAGAGAAGGGAAAATTATTTGTTGGCGAGAAATATCCTGCTGAGTTGTGTTGGGGTGATCCCCAGATAGGAAGCGATATGATGTTTCTTCAGGCGCTTTACCAGGTTAGGATAAGTCTCCAGAAAGTCCTGGTATCGTTTTCTTGCCGTATCGTACCGCAGTGAAATTTCCAAAGGTTCCTTTTCAATGATCCAATGCAGCTCCATGTAATTGATATAGAAAAACGCCATATCGGGATGTTGCAGTACCAGTTTTTTGAATTCGAAGAAATCATACTCCAGCACAGTCGTATCTTCCAGGGCAGTTATAGTGAGCTTGCTGGGCGTATTACTGAGCATGGCGCTTACTGAAGCAGCCAGCCTCAGTTCGGGAAAAAATGTTTTGATGATGGTTTCTCCCTTATCCGAGATATAGTACTGGCTGAACAGCCCTTTCTCCACGAAGGCGACTTTCCTGGGATGTTGCCCTTCGGAAATGAAGTTCTCCCCTTTCCCGTATCCTTTCTTTACAAGTATAGTTTCCCACGCTTCCCTGGCTTCTGCAGACAGTTTGGAATAGGTAGCGATCTTGTTGAAGAATACATCTGTCATAATTATATATATTCCAGTGAACGATCTGGTTGCCGGAAGGCAGTTATCCTTCTTCGAATTTAGTGTATTATCAGGTACTTTATAAAGTTCCTACCTTATTCATTACATTCGCGGTCCTCAATCACAAAATAAAATGTCATTCGGCAAGAGATTGTTAACCATTACGCTGGCAACTGCTGCTCCTGGCGGTTTCAGTCAGCGCACCTTTGCCCAAAAACTGGGTGGCATGGCAGTGGTAATGCTCCATCATCCCGGCCATACCCAGGGTTCCAACAGCTTTTGTTCGATGTGAAGGACGCACAGCGTACCTGGAAGCCTTCAATGACCGTGCGGGTTATGATGCTGCAGTGGACAGACTGGAGAAGGCGTACCTGGAGAAATTGAACAAAAAATAATGGAATTGGTGATCCAACCGGTCATTCAGTTGTAAGCATTGTCAACCCTCCGCTTTTTTTGTCTTGAATACAAATCCCACCCCATAAATATTGGTAATACTCACCTGGCTGCTGTAGCCCAGGTATTTCCTTAGTCTCGAAATGAACACATCGAGGCTTCTCCCGAGAAAATAATCGTTCTTTCCCCAGAGCTGGGTGAGGATCTCTTCGCGCTTTATCACACGATCAGCGTTTTTGAACAAATAATCAAGCAACTCGGCCTCACGTTCCGTAAGAATGATCTCTTTTTGGTCCCCTACCACCAATTTCATTTGATCTTTATGGAACTGCGTGTTCCCTATTGTTATCGTCAGATTGGCTGCAGGGATGCTCTCCGGCAGTTTTCGCTTTAGGATATTCCTGATGCGCAGCACCATTTCCTCTATATCGAACGGTTTAACAATATAATCGTCTGCACCGATCTTAAGCCCCTGGAGACGATCGGACTTTTCATTTCTAGCCGTTAAGAAAAGGAATGAGGTATCCTGTCTCATATTAGTAACCTGCCTGGCCAGTTCAAAACCGTTCATGCCCGGAAGCCCCACATCAATGATCAGCAGATCGTAAAGGAAGGCATTGGACTTGAAATGCAGGTAGGCATCGTTTCCATTCTGGCACCAGTCGATATCAAAATCCATGACCTCCAGGTATTGCTTCACTACATTACCCAGGTCGATCTCGTCTTCAATGAGCATTATTCTTGGCCTCATTTATTCACTTTTTCATTCGGTATGGTAATAATAATACAACTCCCGTTGGCTGGTTTGCTTTCAACGGCAATATCCCATCCATGGGCTTCAATGTTCTTTTTTACATAGTACAGGCCAAGGCCCAGTCCTTTTGTTTGCATTTTATATGGGTCTGGTCCCCGGTAAAATTTATCGAATATATGCCTGATGGTATCGCGGGGAATACCAATCCCATTATCACTTATCGCAATCTGCAGGTTCTCGTACTGGTCTCTCCGGGTGGTAACGCAAAGTTTTTTGATCTCACTCGAATTGTACTTCACCGCATTGTCGAAAATATTCAGCAGTATGGTGGTAAAGTGAAATTGATCGAGCCATACGACATCGTCATTGGTTTCTTTGCTAAAACCAAGGTTGACATTGGTGTCAACCATTTTCAACCTGTAATCCAGCAGTATTTCATCGAGCAGGTCATTCAGCCGGCATTCCTTTTTATCCAGCTCGATCGTATTGGTAGATACAATATCGAGCACTTCCCCTATGAGCAATTTCAAACGCTCGGATTGTCTTTGGATCACATCTGTCAAAGATTGGATATTTTCTTTTTTCTCTATGATACGGCTATTCTGCAGGTTCTTATTCGCAACTATTATCGTAGCGAGTGGGGTATGTAGCTCATGTGTTATATTATTGATGAAGTCCGACTTCATTTCTGAAAGCTTCTTTTGTTTGACCCAGTTGCGGAAGGTTACGAAAAACAAGACCACGATGATCAGAATAGAAAGCAAGGATAAGGAAAAGGTCATTGCCATCTGCCTGAAAATAGCGGACCTCCTGTTATGGGGTTCTACATGCAGTTCGAAATTGACACGATAAGCATAGCGTTGTGTACCTCTTATTGAAAACCCGTTCACCTTATTTTGCTCCGTAACATTTTTAAGCGTGCCGCCAATACGTACGCCTGCGTTTTCCTGGATCGATGAATCGATCAAAGTGTATCGATAGTGCTTATCATAAATAGGCGTGTACACATCGTTGTCGAAAGATACCGACAGGGATTCGATCATTAAAGCATAGTCGAGCGAGTCGGTCACTTTCTTTTCCTGCTTGAATTTATTCAGAAAGCGCCGGATAGACTCCTTCTGGTGCAGTGCATCGAAAATACTGTCTGCCAGTACTTGCTTATAGGTCTCAAATTCGGGTTTATTGGTCTTATATAATATGTGCAGTGAGTCGAGATGCCTTGAAAGAAAGCTGTCGATGATCTCTGATCCACCTGGAAATAATTTATCGTTCTTGATGGAACGGGAATAGCTTTCCTTCATGGCCATCCTTTCCGCAAAATAGAATCGATCGTTGGTGAGTTCGTACGTATTGTGCACCAGCAGGAATTGTACGGTCGCCAATAAAAGAAAACAGGCAACTGAAATACTTATATATATAGCAAGAGGGTATTTCATGATGGTCGGTTCAGTGAATCAGTAAAAAAAGGAAAATTTTCCGGAAATATGGCCATTTAAATTCCATTAACAATCTGTTCGCTTTCTGTTGACAGGTTCCGGGCGCATCTGGTTCTAATTTGAACCTTGCCAAAATGCTTATCAGGTTTACTTATTTATTAAACTACTGCTATATGACAAAAAAAGTCAAATCAGGCTCTCAACGACTGCTATTGCTGTTTCTAATCCTTTACGCCACACTTCCGGCATTATCCCAAAACGTGACCGTGACGGGCAAGGTGATCGATTCAAAGGATAATAAAGCGCTTGAAGGAGTATCCATCATGGTAAAAGATTCAAAAACCGGAACACAAACCAAATCCGATGGCAGCTTCAGTATCAGCCTTCCTGCAGGCACGAAGCGCCTTGTTGTCTCACTGGTCGGATATGAGTCACAGGAGGTTTCGCTGGGCTCATCCTCCTCGTTGACCATTTCAATGGTACGTTCGGAGAAAGCCATCGAAGACGTTGTGGTTATCGGGTATGGCGTAACTCGTAAAACGGATGTTACCAGCGCCATTACTTCCATAAAAGAAAAAGATTTCAACAAGGGAGCGGTCATTTCCCCTATGTCCCTGATCCAGGGAAAGGTACCCGGCCTTGTCATCGTCAACAGCAATGCCAGTGATCCCAACGGGCAATCGTCCATGCAGCTAAGGGGTATTTCCACGTTGAAAGGAAGCACCTCCCCTTTTGTAGTGATCGATGGGATCCCCGGCGGCAACCTCAATAACCTCTCCCCTGAAGATGTAGAGAGCATCGATGTGCTTCGTGATGGTTCTGCAGCGGCGATCTATGGAACAAGAGGTAGTAACGGTGTGGTCATTGTTACTACCAAAAAAGCCAAAAGCGGTACAGCCTCTTTCAATTATGATGGCTATGTATATACCGATATTCCCAAAGATTTTCCCAAACTCCTGACTGCAGCAGAATACAGGGAGTATGCCGACGTGTACAAACGTACTAATCCAACATTCGTATTGAATGATGGAGGCGCCAATACCGATTGGTTCAAGGAGCTTACCAAAACACCGGTGAGCAAGGTCCACAATTTCTCTGTTTCTTCCGGTACGGACAAGTCTTCCATACGCGCCGCCGTATCCGTACGCGAACTCGATGGCCTTGCCCTCAACACATGGCGTAAGATCGTGAATACCCGTTTAAGTTTTACACAGAAAGCATTGGATAACAAACTTTCCATTCAGGGAAATATTGCAACGTCCTTTCTCAATTACCTCAAGAGCGACAATACCATTTTTGGTGATGCGATGGACCGCAATCCAACATTCCCTGTGTTCAACCCTGACGGTTCCTATTTCGAAGACCCGCTGGACAGCAAGGGCAATCCTTATGCAAGACGCCAGCAAACGGAGGACGGAGAACGGATCAAACATATCAACGGTAGTATCAAAGCAACGCTCGACCTGTTTGCCGGCCTGAAGGCTTCCGGGTTCTTCAGCTTCCAGCGAAGAGATGTGAGTTCCTATTACTACCAGTCGCGCGATGCATTCCTGAGCAGGCTCAACGGCCAAAACGGCAACGCCAGCCGTAGCGCCACTTTCAGCTATGACCGCACTTTCGAATACACGATCGACTATGCGAAACGTTTTGGCAAACACTATGTAACCGGACTTGCAGGTTATAGTTACCAGGATTTCATGAGTGAAGATTTCAATGCATCGAACAGGAACTTCCTCACCGATGCATTCGCTTATAATAATCTGGGAGCCGGGCAGGCATTTGCCGCAGGCACTGCCGGTGCAGGGCTCGGCAGTGGAAAAAGCTCCAGCAAGCTCATTGCATTCTTCGGCAGGGCAATCTACAACTACGATGAAAGATACCTGCTGACCGCATCTTTACGAAGGGAAGGATCATCGAAATTCGGAATAAACCATAAATGGGGATTATTCCCCTCTGTAAGTCTTGGCTGGCGCATCATCAACGAACGTTTCATGGCAAAAAATAACATATTCGATAACCTGAAACTGCGTGTGGGTTATGGTGTTACCGGCAACCAGGAAGGTATCGACAATTATGGATCACTGGCCACGCTTAGCACAGGCGCATCATTTCTGTGGGACAATACCTTTGTGCCCACCTATGGCGCCAGTCGCAACCCCAACCCCGACCTGAGATGGGAGAAGAAAGCAGAATACAATCTGGGTATCGACTTTGCCCTTCGCGGTGACAGGGTAAGTGGTAGTATCGACCTGTACAGCCGTGAAACATCCGACCTGTTGATCGATGCCACGGCCCCGGTGCCATCACTAATTCATCAGACCATCCTGGTGAATCTCGGTAAAATGAAAAATACCGGCGTGGAGTTGGCCATGACCGTCAAGATAATCGAGAATAATAAGCTGAGTTGGACAAACAGTGTCACATTCTCCTACAACAAGAACCTTCTGCAATCTGTCACTTATGGAGCCGCCACCAGTGCCCCGGTAGATCACTATAGTTTACCGCAGAACATGGGCGCTGCTTTCAGGAGAGAAGTAGGCCAGCCTATCGGTAACTTCTACGGAAAGGTGTTCAAGGAATTTGATGTGCCGAATAATAAATGGGTGTTTTATACCAATGCAGATGATCCTACACTCGATGCGCAGAATAAGAAGATCATCGGTAACGGCATGCCAAAAATGTTCGCAAGCATGTCGAACAACCTGTCTTACGGCCGGTTCGATATGACCATTTTCCTTAGAGGCACTTTCATGTTCGAACTGCTGAACATCATGGACCTGGTATATACCAACAGGGGCCGTTATTCCAACAATTTCCTCAGGAAAGGGCTTGATATCCCCATTTCATCCTATGCCTATTCCAATTACTTTATCGAGAGAGGAGATTTCGTGAAGCTCGACAACGTGACGCTGGGCTACAATTTCAACACCAGTAAAATAAAATACCTCAAAAGGGCGAGAATATATGCCTCCGGTCAGAACCTGCTCACGATTACGAAATACTCGGGAATAGATCCGGATATACAGGTCAACGGACTGGAACCGGGCCTGGCTATGATGAACTTTTATCCACGGGCCACTACCCTAACACTGGGTGTGAGCCTTGGATTCTGATTTGGAACCGGAATACTAACGATTATTCACCAATGACAATATTTCAATGATGAAAAATATACTTCCCAAAATAAAAAACCGCTATACTGCAATTGCGCTGGTGTCGATGGGTTGCCTGAGTCTCATCAATTCCTGCACCAAGCTCGATGAAACTGTTTACAGCAGTATTACCGCTGAATCTTTTTTCAAGACAAGAGAGGAAGTGATCGCGAATTATATACGCCCATTCTCCCATATTGTAGGAAGCTACCAGTATCGAATATGGCATTTGAATACACTCACCACCGATGAAACTTCCATGCCTTATAAAGATGGAACACCTCCTGCTGATGGTGGTGATCAGATCGTAGGGTTTCACTGGCACACCTGGACAAAAGATGACGGCGAGATCAAGAATACCTGGGATGCGCTTTACCGGGGAGTTGGTTATACCAATGCAACGATCACGAATATGCAAGGGATCGACTTCGAAAAACTGCGTGTGGGGTTGGATAAACAAGCGGTACTGGCAGACCTGAAAGTGTATCGTGCATGGTATTATTTCATGATCATGGATATGTTCGGCAATGTCCCGATCATCGAAAAGGTGGGAGACCCTTTATATCCACCCACTGCCGAGAGAAAAGACGTTTTTGCCTATATCGAAAAAGAGATATTGGAAAATATGGACAAACTGCAGGACAAAGGGGCTGCCAATACCTACGGACATATGACCAAGGCAGTTGCATGGGCCCTGCTTGCCAAACTATACCTCAACGCCGAGATATACACGGGCAAATTGACTGAAAGCGGCTTACAGCCTGGTACGTCCCGATGGGATGATTGTGTCAAATACTGTGATAAGGTACTCAACTATACAGGCGGCGGCGGTTACCAGTTGGACGCCAACTGGAATGATCCCTTCAAGATCAAAAATGAACTGTCGAAGGAAAATATTTTCGTAGTGATCTATGATACCACCTATGCCACCGAAATGCGGTGGAACTATAAAAACCTTCATGCCGAGCATCAAAAAACCTATGGTTTTGGATTTACCCCCACCAACCGGGCAATGACGCATAACAATTTCTATAAGTTATTCGGCAACACCGATAAACGCCAGCAGCAATGGTTGGTCGGTCCGCAGTTTGCCGCGGATGGCGTAACACCATTGAAATGCCTGACCGGCGCACAAAAAGGAAAACCACTCGTATTGGACCCTTTGTTCGTGAACGCCCCTGGTGATACGGCCACCATGCTCACCGCCAAGGAATTTCATGGTGCGAGGAACGTAAAATACGAATTCCAGAAAGGAAGCAAGATCAGCCAGATGAGTAATGATGCACCGGTATTTCGCCTGGCAGATATTTACCTCATGAAAGCAGAGGCGCTGATGCGGAAGAACGGAGGAGCGGCTTCCGAAGACGTAGTGACATTAGTAAATAATATGCGTGCCCGCGATTTCGCAGCAAACGATCCACTGGGCAAGTACACAACGTCCACCTTAACGCTGGATGAATTGCTGAATGAAAGGGCACGTGAATTTGCATGGGAAGGATGGAGAAGAAATGACCTGGTCCGCTTCAGCAAATTCACTTCTGGTACCTGGTGGGATAAAAAACCTTCTGCAGCATGGCGTGTTGTATTTCCCATACCGGCTGCGTCCATAAGTATCAACCCGAACCTAAAACAAAATCCCGGATATTAATCATAAGCAATAAATAATCTACGATGATGATCAAACGATTCAGATTTTATTACCTCGCCGTGATCTGCAGTATGGCCACACAGTTCGCCGTTGCGCAAATGCCTAAACTCACCAAAAAAGAACAACGTGAAGGCTGGCAGTTATTGTTCGACGGCACTACTTTCAAGGGATGGAAAAAAGCGAATGGTCAGCCCTTTCCTGAAAAGGGATGGGTCATCGGGAATGGTGTTTTGCGGACAGATACCGCCGCGGGAAGAGGTGGTGATATTGTAACGGATGAACTGTTTACCAATTTCGAACTGGTCCTTGATTTTAAAATAGCTCCGGGAGCCAATAGCGGGATCAAATATTTCCTTTTTCCCAACAGTTCACTCGGATGTGAATTCCAGATCCTCGACGATGAGCTGCATCCCGATGCAAAGCTGGGGATCGATGGGAATCGTAAACAGGGAGGATTGTACGATCTGATCGCGCCTGATGCAACTAAAAAGGACAACCCGCCGGGGGAATGGAACCAGGCGCGCATTATTGCGAAAGGCAATCATGTCGAACACTGGCTCAATGGAAAGAAAACAGTGGAGTATGATCGCGATAGTCCTGCGTTCAAATCTTTGGTGGCAGGAAGCAAATACAAGAACTCCAAAGGCTTTGGAGAGGCTATACAGTCTCCCATATTGTTGCAGGACCATGGCAATACCGTTTCATTCCGGAATATCAGGATCAGAAAATTATAAAACAACTTAAAAAATATCATTCATGGAAAAGTCAAGAAGAGAGTTTATAAAGGGGATTGGAATGGGCTCCGCAGGTCTGGCCATTGGCGGCCTGGGTTTCAGTGCAAAAAGTTATGCCAATATCATTGGAGCTAATGAAAGGCTTAGAGTAGCTGTGATGGGGACCAATAGCCGGGGTCTCGCCCATATTGGCGCTTATGGTAAACTGGAAAACGTGGAGATCGCTTTCTTATGCGATGTGGACGATAAAGCGCTCACAAAAGGTCTTGATTTTGCGGAAAAGAGAATTGGAAAGAAACCCGCTACAACCAAAGACTTTCGTACGCTTCTCAGCAATAAAGACATAGACGCGATCTCTATGGCAACACCGGACCACTGGCATGCCCCTGCTACTATTCTGGCTTGCCAGTCGGGCAAACATGTATACGTGGAGAAACCACTCAGTCATAACCCTCATGAGGGAGAACTGGCAATACAGGCTGCGAGGAAATATAAACGAGTAGTACAAATGGGTAGTCAACGCCGCTCCTGGCCGGTATTGACAGAGGGTATTAAAGAATTGCAGGGTGGAGCAATTGGTAAAGTACACATGGCTAAAGCCTGGTACACCAATAACCGGGGTAGCATCGGCATCGGTCAGACGATACCGGTACCTGCCGGACTGGATTATGAATTGTGGCAGGGACCAGCTCCGCGCAAACCTTTCCGGAGTAATCTCATCCATTACAATTGGCACTGGTTCTGGCATTGGGGTACCGGTGAGGCGTTGAACAACGGTACGCATGAAATAGATGTAGTAAGGTGGGGACTTGGTATCGATTATCCCCTGCGCGTGAATTCCGTGGGTGGCAGGTATCATTTCAAAGACGATTGGGAAACGCCCGATACACAGATCATTACTTATGACTGTTCCGGTGGCGCTGCTGTGATATGGGAAGGCCGAAGCTGCAATGGACGGCTCGTTGAAGGCGAAGATCGCGGTGTTATTTTTTATGGCGAAGGCGGAAGCATGAGCACAGGCGGGAACAGTTATACCATCTACGACAAAAAGAACAAAATCGTCAAAGAAGCAAAATCCAATATCGCTATAGACGGGCGCAATACCGCCAGTCCGAGTGAGGGGCTGGATGTCGTACACTTTGCCAATTTTCTTGATTCCATCCGGAACAATACGATGCCCAATGCAGATGTTGAAACCGGTTACAAAAGCACCTTATGGGTTCAATTAGGAAATATCTCTCAACGGGTAGGGCATACATTGAATATCGATCAGCGTAATGGATATATTTTGAACGATGCTAAAGCAGCCCAGCTCTGGAAAAGAGAGTACGAGAAGGGATGGGAACCTAAAATCTGATCCGTATAACAATTATGAGCCGTAGAAATTTTATCAGGAAGACCGGCATACTTACCGGTGGCGTTCTATTGCATAATAGTCTCATGAAAACCTTTGCCATGGATGCTGACAACCGTATCAATATTGGCGTGATCGGTTGCGGTGACCGTGGCAAAGGCATCATGCAAATAATGAAGGAATTGCCAGAGAAATTCAATATCACCGCCATTTGTGATGTGCTGGATTTCAGGTTGAAAGAAACAGAACCGCTATTGCCGGCCGGTTCCTTCAGGAAGTATTCCGATCACCGGCAATTACTGGACGACAAATCGATCAGGGCCGTCATCATCGCAGTGCCCCTGTACCTGCACTTCAGTGTTGCCAAAGACGCGCTCGAAGCAGGTAAACAGGTTTACCTGGAAAAGACGATGACCTATAATATTCCGCAGGCTGCCAGTCTCATCAAAATAGCAGGAGCATATCCCAAACAAGTTTTGCAGATAGGCCACCAATATCGTTATACACCGCTTTACTACAAGGTAAAGGAGATGATCGAAAAAGGTTACCTGGGTAAGGTAACACAGATCGATTGCCGATGGGACCGTAACTGGAATTGGCGCAGGCCCGTCCCCGACCCTGCCCTGGAAAGAAAGATCAACTGGCGCATGTACAAGGAATATTCCGGCGGTCTCCCGGCAGAACTGTTATCGCACCAAATAGATTTCATCAATTGGGCATTCAATACACACCCAACATCTATTGCCGGTACCGGTGGGATCGATTTTTACAACGATGGGAGAGAGACGTATGATAATGTGCAGGCCATACTTCGTTACGGTAAGGAGGGCATGATCGGCAATTTTGGGGCTACCTGCGCCAATGCCAGGGAAGGTTATATTTTTAAGTTGAAAGGGAACAAAGGAACTGTTTCACTCCTGGTGAATGAAGGAATTTATTATCCGGAAGCAACTACCAGAAAAGAGCTCCAGACTGTAGATGGCGTAGCAGGTGCGACCAGGATTACCTGGAACAAAGATAGTGGTATCCCCATCCTCTCAGAGCCTGTGAAAGACGGGACATATTACGCATTGGTGGATTTTCATAAATCCATCACCACACGGCAAAGCCCTGCATCGAATGTGTTTACCGGTGCAAGAACGGCAGTATGCGTTCATCTTGCCAATGAGGCCATCTATTCGAATAGTGTGCAACAATGGAAACGGGAATATGATTTCCAGGCGAAGGTCCATTGAAATTTCCTGAATAGTTCATATTTTACCTGAAACCATCGACCATGGAGAGGGAAATATTCAAGCCGCATCCGGCTTTGCAGGGCCTTGTAAACAGAATTGTAATTTTTCGTGCTGATCTGAGGCATATTAAGGCCGATGTTATTTGTCCGTTCCCTCCTACTCCCCAGAACTATATTTATTTCTACATCAATGATCCGATATACACTCGAAAAGACGGTGACAGTTTTTTTTTAAAAAAGCCGGACAGCATAACCGTAGGCCCGCAAGTTACACGGGTGAATTTGAATTTGGGAAAAGATCATTGTATGCTCGGTATCATTTTTCACCCAGGAGGGCTGTATCGTTTGCTCGGAATGCCCATGGGGAAAATATGTGATGAGGACATCGACACGCATGCATTATTCGGGAGCGAAATTCGTATTGTAAATGAAAAGCTAAAGGAGGCGCGGAGTTGGCTCGATATGAAGAACATCGCAGAAGCATTCCTGCTTCAAAAACTTGATCGGTTAAAAACTGCTTTACCTTTCGACTATGCCATCCGTGAATTGATGGAATATAACGGGAATCTCAGTATCGAGAAAACAGCTTCGCTTTCCTGCCTCAGTATCCGGCAGTTTGAAAGGAAGTGCATAGAAAGAATAGGATTATCTCCAAAACTATTTGCCAGATTGATCCGTTTTTCCAACGCATATCATCTGAAAGAGACACACCACGATTTGAGCTGGACCTCCATAGCCCATTCCTGTGGGTATTATGATCAAATGCATTTCCTGAAAGATTTCAAGGAATTTGCCGGCGTTACGCCTTCCCTTATTCAAAAAGACCTGGAAGCAACACCTTTACGACTGCAGGGCAGCGTTTGGCAATAAATGTCGCATTTATACTATTTGCTTTTAAAATGCAAAAATAGTTTTGTAGAAAATTATTTTTATGCATCACTCATCAAGTAGCCGTCGCCAGTTGATACGGCGTGTTGCGGCCCTGACACTGGGGGCCGGTATTTTGCCGTTTATGGGTTATGGATCAACTGAGCATCCTGATCAGGACCCTGCAACTATTTACATCCCTCCCGGCGAAGGCAAAAAAGGTAAAGTGGGCGATATGAATTTGACCTTCAAACTCAGCAGCAGGGAAACCTCCAATCATCTTGGCTTGTGGGAATCCGTCATTCAGCCGGGAGAGTTGGGAGCACCACCGCATTATCATACAAAAACAGATGAAATATGCAGGGTTTTGGAAGGGACGGTGGTATTTATGACCGGAAGTAAGATTACCGAAGTGAATGCAGGAGGATGGCATTTGCGACCAAAAGGCATGGTACATACTTTCTGGAATAGCAGCGGTGAGGCGGCAAAGACGATCGACATTTGTATTCCCGGAGGACATGAATATTATATGCAGGAACTGGCTTTATTATTTGAAAATAATAATCGTCCCAAAGCGAGCGACTTCAGGCGGCTAGAAAAAAAGTTCGATATTCATTATCGTTTTGACCTGCTAAACCAGGTAATGGAAAAATATAAGGTGAAATTGTAAATACTCTATAGTATTTCTACATACCCGTCCGTTCCATTCACCCGGATCCTCTGCCCGTCTTTGATCAGCCTGGTTGCATTCTCCACTCCGACAACTGCCGGCAAGCCATATTCACGTGCGATAACTGCTCCATGGGTCATCAGTCCACCAATTTCGGTGACCAGACCTTTTATGGATAAAAACAATGGTGTCCAGCTAGGGTCGGTAAAGGGGGTGACCAATATATCTCCATCTTCCAGATCAGCATCTTCTATCTTTAAGATCACACGCGCCCGTCCTTCTATAACTCCGGAAGATACAGGCAGACCTACAATAGCCTTCATTGGAATATCTTCCCGTTTGTACTTACCTCTAACAATTTCACCATCAGACGTGATAACACGTGGTGGAGATAGTTTTTCATAAAATTTGTACTCGTCTTTTCGTTTGCTGATGATCGAATAATCCAGTTCATTGGTGCGTACAACTTCCTGAAGCTCTTCAAAAGTGAGATAGTATATATCTTCTTTTTCATGTATAATGTTAGCTTGTATGAGTTGTCCGGCCTCTTTCAGTAAAGCCTGTTTATAAACGAAGTAGCGATTAACCATGCCGTATTTTGGATATTCACGATAACCGATAAGATTCCTGGTTAGACCGATCATTCGTTTTGCCTCTTTTACTTTTTGTTCACCCCCCGGTAATTGCTTCAATCGGTCTAATAATTCTTGTTCTTTTTTCAACGCTTCCTGTAGTCCTTGCTCAAATTTCCGGCGGCTGGCATCAGGCTCGAAGTTTTTGATATTACTGAGGATCATGGGAACAAGTATTGCCGGCTTTTCGCTCCAACGGGTTCTGGTAATATCGATCTCTCCTACACATCGCATTCCGTATTTGTTAAGAAAAGCACAGATAGCGTCCTGGGCTTCCTGTCCACCATCAAACTTAACCAGGTCATCCAAAAAACTATCCTCATTTACATGTTTTAAATAATCAACTACCTCCGGATAGGGACGAATCACATCTGCGACATCCAACAGCGCCAGCCCCATTTCCGAAGTGATATTGTTGGGTACAGATTGAGAAAGTGTGTCTGCTACGTTCTTCTCACCTAACCACTCCATCATTTTTTCATTGATCCATGATGAAGCATTCATGGCAGTCATAATCACACCAAAACTTTGTGGCTCAAATAAGGTCTTCCTGGATTGCCGGGTGTCTTCCAGGATAAAATCAATAAGATTCGATCCTGATTTCGTTTGGATGTTTTGTTTTAACTCTTCTATCGATATTTGATTACGTTTAATCAAATCAGAAACGACTACCGGATCGTATTCGGTAAGTGTTTTAAAATCCGTAGGCGGCATGCCTTTATTGCTTTTGCCGGGCTCCTGTGCTTTTTCATCATTGGGCAACGATTTAATGAAATCCCCCCACCCTATGATGGTCAACAATGCGTCTTTTATGAGCGGATCGGATTTTCCCAGTACATCCAATATAATTTCTCTGCTTTCAGATGAAGCAAGATTATTGGTAACATCAACAAATAATCTTCCACCCGCTTGAAACATGGGTCGAACAGCAGTTAACTGCCATAATGAAATTCCCAAAGGTTTCATGGGATCGGTCATCATTTGTTGATGACCGACAGATAGATAAACATGGTTTTCCTGGTCATTTGCTTCAGGGATGGGGTATAATGTAGTGATCGGCCGGCTCTGGACAAAATAGAATGTATCATCAGCCATACACCATTCGATGTCCTGGGGACAGCCGAAATGCTCTTCGATCTTTCTGCCCATGCGCTCAAGCTGTAAGATCTGCTCATCCGTCAAGGCTTGCCTGTTCTGCTGCGCAGGTTCGATCTCCTGTTCTTTCGTACCGCCATTTTTTTCAGCATAAATAGCCAGTTTCTTGGTGGATATCTTCTTATCGATAACCTGGCCGTTACGCACTTTATAGATATCAGCATTCACCAGACCGGAGACCAGGGCATCTCCAAGGCCAAAGCCGGCATCGATGGACAACACCTTCCTGTTAGAAGTGATTGGATCGGCAGTAAACAAAATTCCTGCCACCTGGGGAAAGATCATCTTTTGGACAACCACGGCTAACCGGACTTTACGGTGGTCGAAGCCGTTTTGAAGGCGGTAAATTACTGCCCTCTCGGTAAACAGCGATGCCCAGCACTTGCTGACATGCTTCAGGATGGCCTTCTTTCCGATAATGTTCAGATACGTATCCTGCTGTCCTGCAAAAGAGGCCGTCGGCAAATCCTCTGCAGTTGCGCTGGACCGTACTGCATAGGCCATTTTTTCATCAAGCCTGGAGAGGTGGTGGGTGATCTCTGCAATAATATCTTCAGGAATGGCTATCCCTTCGATGACCCTGCGGATCTCAGCGCTAAGCTCACCGATCTTATCCCGGTCTTCCACCTTTAGTAGTGATAACTGGTCAACTAATTCATTAATCGATGGCATTTCCCCGATGATCCTTTTAAAGGCTTCAGTGGATATACAAAAGCCGCCTGGTATGCGCAGTCCTCCGATCTTAGAAAGTTCTCCCAGGTTCGCCCCCTTACCCCCGACCATGGCAATCTTTGTTTTATCGACTTCCTGAAACCCAAGTACGTAGACACTCCTACTATTCATTGTTAGATTATTTCTTGTTGAGCTTATTGGTTGTTTCAATCATTATTTCAATTGCTCTCAAAAAGTAGGATTCAATGATCTTGATCTCCTTGCTTGAAAATGAAGCAATAAGTTTTTCCGACTTGGTTCGGAATTCTTTATAAAGCGGTACTAAAAGTGTCATTATGTTTTTGGTGTTTGGTACAATGATCACCTTCCGTCTGTCGTCTTCGGCAAATTGTCTTTTCACCAGTCTTTTCTTTTCAAACCTGTCTATCAATCCTGTAACCGCACCTGTCGTTAACCCTGTTAAATTTGAAAGCTCGCCTGCCGTCATTTGCCCTTTCTGCAATAAAAATCCCAGGTATTTATGGTCTGTTCCCGAAAGCCCTGCCTTTCGGGCAATGGCCTCGTGCATCTGAATGGAGGTGTAGGAATGAAGCTGGTTCAGCTTCCTTATTTGTCTGATTAGGTCATTATCCATTTTTTATCTTATTTAGAAAATATCTTAGTTGCTAAGATAATATTATTCTTGCAGTGCGCCCAAATAATTTTGGTGGCCACAAATTCATTCAGTGCGCCTATAATCAATATTTAAGCGAAATAGAAAAAGCCTTGAAATATGTTCATTTCAAGGCTTTTTGTTTTTTGTGATCCCGTTGAAAAATAGGCAGACAACGAGGAGTACGGCTAAAAGTAAGAGCCTGTACCTAAGTGGCAACTGAAATTTAAGGTTATTCTCCGCTATCAACCTTTGTTTTCAACACAACTCGTATGTTTTCAGGCACATTGGTCAGTAGGCTATAATTCGTAACTCTTTCAATATCGTTTATGGAAGTAAGATAGGTAGACCAACTTGTAGTTACTTCGTTGTTATTGGGCGTATTGACAGTTATAACCCTGGTATTTGCAGAAATGCGTTTTAAATCGTTGTTCCCATTAGGTAAAACCAGTATGATCTTCCATATATTGCTCGGAACAGTGACATTTCCATTATCTATCGTTGTCGCATTTCCATTACTGCCAGTGCCTCCGGCACCATAACTACCCATGATAACATAGGCCTCGTTTCCTGCCCGTACCAGGGAACGAGTATAATTTTCCAGATTAGCCCACATCCTTCGGTTGTGGTTGGGGGCCTGGGGAATCATATTGGTCATGAGAAAGGTAGCAGAATTAGCGCCTTCCGTCGCAGTCCGATCGCCAGAAGGGCAGTTATGGCCACGATCAAAACCACTACGGGTGTAACTTGTATTTTGTACCTGATACCAGCCATCTGGCAGTGTCGGATCTGCCCGAAAATCATTGGACCTGGAGACATCACCAAGATCTTCAGCCGAAAGATGCCAACAAACCCAATTAGGTTCACCCCTATCCCTGCTATATGACAACTTATAATATATCTTGTCCATTAAGTAATTATTGAACATCATAACGGAACTGGAAGCGTTACTTGGGTTACCCAGTAATAAATGATCATTGTCTCCCGGTACTACCGTAGTGTCACCACCTCCACCTGGTTCGCTTTGCCCTGTAACAGTAAAATCATCGAAATTTAAGCGGTTACTTCCGTTGTCAGTTTTTCGTAACTCAAAGCGAATTGGCCCATAAGAATTTATTGAAAAAGAGGCTACTTGCAATTCGGTAGTGTTACTCGAAACAGAATTGCCAATCTTGAAATAAGTACCACCTTGATCAGTAGATGCCCAAAGCTCCCATGTACCATTGTCATCCTCACCGAATATCGCATGTTTCACAGTGATCGTTACCTGGCCTTTTAGTTGTAGATCAAAGTTCATGTGTACAATTCCACTGTTTCTAACACGGACAGATTTATTTCCTTCTTTTCTATCAGATTCGAGTGTTCCAATCAAGGCATCGGAGAGATTCCATGAACCACTTGACAGTTGCACATCACCGGCAGCATAACTCCTCTTGATTCCCTGTTCAAAATTTTCCTGTAACAGGGTAACCATCTTCAATGAGTTGGCCGAGTTAGTCACTTTAAGTTGCTGAAATGCCTTGGGTTCTGGCGGAGTAGGTATCGATTCCTTTTTGGAACAACTGGCAACTACTATGCAGATAAAGATCATGTACAGCCATGATCTGTTTTTGAATTGGACTTTAGAAGTTAACTTTCTCATGATGTTTCTTAAAAAAACATACCACTTTGAGGAAGACCTATCAGCATGATATTAACAAATCATTAATACTCCTCGTTATCTATCTGCATTATAATCTCCTTTGTTGATCACATATAAAAGTTAACCACCTTCAGCGAATGCACGCTATATTAATACTACGTTTCTTACTGCTTGTTGATTTACTTGCTTTTCCATCTTTTTTGATTTTGAAGTTTTTGTTTGGAATCGACGATACAAAGATGGGCTGAAAAGCAGGCGGGACCAGTGAGCATATTACCCGGTTCGTAGTAATTATTTCCCTTTCTGCATTTTCCAGTCTTTTCCGGCGAACCCGTCGTGGCAATTACATTCCATCCATATCCTGCGAATAAACGGGCAGTTGCCTTGCCAAATCCGGATGATGATCCGGTGATTAGAATTGTCTGGTTCCTGAGAACCAGGTTGAATCAACGAACGATGGATTTGGTTTAGATTTGGGTATGTATGCAAAACGAAACCTGGTTATCGATAAGGAGATCAAGGATTCATTTAGAATTTCCAGGCTGTCCGACACCAGATTCAATGAATCAGGGTCCGTCAGCGTTGTCTATAATCGAATATTTATTCTTCCTGAAGCGACAGGAGTAATACAAATAGATCATACAATTGGCGGCAAAGAGATCTTTTTGGTTTCCAAAGGGCAGGTATTTTCTTTCACTTCCGATACCAGGCTGGACGGATTTGAAATAATGTTTGGTGATTGTTTTTGGGAAAGAACACCAGCAAGCGCGTCGAATTGTAAAGCTGTGCTGTTCAATAATACCGCGTTGAATCAAATCATCTGATATTGCAACACTGATACTTTTTAATTATCTTCAAGCACTGATCCTTCCTGTGAGCAAAATAATAAATGATCCTTCCCATCGCCGATCCGCAACCTGTTATACGAAACTTTTAGAAATGTAAAAAATCAAATAAGAGTTTTATGGGCCAACGTTATTTAAGATTCATTGCCATTACTGTTCTTTTTGCATGCAATAACCGCGATGGAAGCAAAGAAAACCAGTCAACCGAAAAAGATTCCCGGATGGTTGGCTGCTATAACCCTCAAACAAGCGACAAAGACTGGTACAGTTCAGGGAAAAAAGCGCCAAAATTGGAAGGATTGGAGGGTATTGATCTTAAAATTTCAACGTCCAGTAAAGAAGCACAGGAATATTTTGCCCAGGGAATGATGCTGGCCTATGGTTTTAACCATGCCGAAGCGGCAAGATCGTTTTATGAAGCAATCCGGTTGGATTCCACCTGTGCCATGGCCTACTGGGGTTTTGCGTATGTGCTGGGCCCTAACTACAATGGTGGAATGGAGGAGGATAATTTTCAGCGTGCGTACGAAGCGTCTTCTAAAGCAAAATTGCTGGCCAAAAATTGCACGCCAAAAGAAGTTGCATTGATTGAAGCATTGACCACCCGGTATGCGGCGAAGCCGCCGGCTGACCGTAGGCCATTGGATATTGCTTATGCCGCAGCTATGAAAAAGATCTATGCCCAATATCCTGCCGATCCTGATATCGGGGCTTTGTATGCTGAGGCGATGATGGACCTTCACCCCTGGGATTTATATGATAAAAAAACAAAAGCGCCCAGGCAATGGACACCGGAGCTGCTGGCTATACTGGAACATCTTATAAAAATCAACCCCAGGCATCCAGGAGCACATCATTTTTACATCCATGCGTTGGAAGCCTCAGCCACTCCTGAAAAAGCGTTGACAAGTGCAAAGCTGCTTGAGACTTTAGTACCAGGTTCGGGTCATCTGGTACACATGCCCTCGCATATTTACATCAACACCGGAGACTATCATCAGGGCTCGCTGGCTAATATTCAGGCAGTGAACGTTGATAGTACTTACACCACAGCATGTCATGCACAAGGCGCTTATCCATTGGCATATTATCCGCACAATTATCATTTTTTGGCTGCAACAGCCACGTTGGAAGGGCATTCAAAATTAGCCTGGGAGGCGGCAATGAATTTACAACGACATACTGTAGCGGACATCATGCGCATGCCCGGCTGGGGAACATTGCAACATTATTATACCATCCCTTATTATATAGCCGTAAAGTTTTCGATGTGGGATACTATTGCTTCGCTCACGCCTCCGGCAAAAGACCTTGTGTACCCCAGGGCTATCTGGCATTACGCAAGAGGTATGGCTTATTTAGGAAAGAATGAACTGCCTAAGGCACAAAAAGAAATGGATAGCCTGCACACCTTAGCCGCCGACACCACACTTCAACTGCTAACCATTTGGGGCATTAATACGACGGCCGATCTTGTACAGATCGCTACAAAAGTATTGTCGGCCGGAATAGCATTCAAACAAGGTCAGTTGGCTAAATCGGCTTCTTTGCTGGAAGAAGCTGTTACCATTGAAGACAATCTCAACTACAATGAGCCGCCCGATTGGTTTTTCTCTGTCAGACATCATCTAGGGGCGGTATTACTCAAGGCGGGAAAATATGCTGAAGCAGAGAAAATTTACAATCAGGACCTGCAGACCTGGCGCAGAAATGGCTGGGCACTGATCGGATTATATAACTCATTGGCATTACAGAACAGAAACAGTGAGGCCCAAAAAGCCAAATCCTCTTTTGAAGAATCCTGGAAATATGCTGATTCAAAAATCCTGTCGTCTTCGAGTATTGTGGATTAAAAAACATTAAAGATCAAAATCAGGCGCTCATTGAGCTATCAATGGTTCGGTATATTGTCTGGATTTCTGTTTTTCTGATGTGCAGTTCACCTCTTTTCGCATCCGGTCCCACAGATGCGCCGACATAGTATTTGTAAGACTTTCCGGAATAAAGACCATATAGTTAATGCATAAAAAAAGCCGCCTCTTTTGAAGGCGACTTTCGTGGACCCTATGGTAGCCAGGTCGCAAATAGCCCTTTAAATTGTCCTATATAGCCTCTATAGAAATTCAATCTTCTTACCATCTTTGCTGTGTCGAAGTTAATAGATAAACCACCAGCATTATAGGTAAGTGGAGCAGCGACCACTCCAAAAACGGGCGGAACCGAAAAGCCAGACGAGTAGGAACAAAAATATCTCTTATGTCAAACAATGCTGTTTCACTACACAGAGTTCTTAAAGCATCTCCGGAAAAAGTATACCGGGCATTTACTGAAGCGTCGGCAGTCGCTTCATGGTTACCTCCTTATGGATTTCTTTGTACCGTCCATCAAATGAATGTAGAGACAGGTGGTTCCCATAAAATGTCATTCCAAAACTTTTCAACCGGTAATAGCCATTCATTCGGTGGGACATACCTGGAACTCAAACCGAATGAGTTTTTGAAATACACTGATAAATTTGATGATCCCAACCTGCCGGGAGAAATGACCACGACTGTCTGGCTTCGGAAAACCATTGCGGGTACAGAAATAAAAATTACGCAGGAAGGAATTCCCTCAGCTATACCTGCAGAAATGTGCTATTTAGGCTGGCAGGAATCGTTGGAAAAACTGGCGAAGCTGGTAGAGCCTGAAATACCGGACGCATGATTCGATAAGTCTATTGCATTCACAGGCCATCAGACATAATATTCCTGGTGGTGTACTTTAAAAACACAAAAGCCGCGTAAATCGCATCATTTACGCGGCTTTGATATTGCCTGAGCGGCTGGTTGTGAGCCCTATGGTACAAAACCCGAACCGTTTACTCAATGATTTGGAGCTTTTGGCAGTAATCATGTCGCCGAATTTAGATTACTGAATTGCATTATGGTCGTCCCATCCGATTATGTTTATCCTTGCAGGCTTACATGCAATTAGTCGTAAACTGCCTTCATATTGCCGCAAATGCCCCTGGCATGAGAAAGCCGTCCGTTTTACCTTTGTTCAACAACTAACCTAACAGCAAATAAACATGAGCAGTATCAACAACACCATCGCCGGACTCGAACTCGCACAAATCGGTTGGGTAGTCCCGGACATTCACGCCGCCGTAAAATTCCTTGCCAACTCCCTGGGCATCGCAGGCTTCCCCCAACCGGAACAAATCCGGGCACAGGATCTGGCTATGACCTATTATGGCAAGTCCGTAGCCGGTGAATGGCTGACCACCCAGACTTATAACGGTGGTACTTTCATTGAACTCATACAGCCTGTTTCGGGCCAAAGCATGTTCCATGACTACCTCACCAGGTATCCTGCAGGCGGCACACAGCATATTGCGTTCCGTTTGCCAGTAAGCGATTTCGCCAGGGTCACCAGTGATCTGCGCGAACAAGGTTATGCGGTCATCAGCGAAGTGGACCATCCAATTGCGCGAATGGCTTTCTTCGACACTTATCAAACGCTGGGCGTTGCCACCGAGATCATGGGCATCACGCCGGAAGGATGGACCGCCATCGAACAAATGCAGAAGAACCGCTGAGAATATTGTTTGTTCCAGGCGCACTAAAAGCCAGGTATTGGCCTTCAAAAACTTGTGTTGCACGGGAGCTATTGGTACAAAAATTATTGTCTGTAGATAACTGCTGATCTAGTTGGTTTCTTACACAGTTCATGTTGACTGTAGGGCTTATTCCTTATTGAATGTCCGTAATATTTCAGTAAGGTCTTTTTCCAGGTCTAACCAATATTGAAGTTTTGCGTCGATTAATTGCTGTGCTTTATGGCTATCCTTATAAAATTCCTTCAGTTGGCTTTTGAATTTCTTGTTTAAAATATTTCTTAAAAACAGGTAAGTGCCATCGGACTTTTCAAAAGTGTAAAATACCTGTTGAGAAGGAAGTCCATAACCACCTCCTGAAGCGCGTATACCATATAGGTAAAGGCTTGATTTAGGCCCAACAAATAGTGGAGTTAAGAATTTATAAGAACCATCTTTTATGGGTTTAGACACAAAAACGTACTGATATCCATTATAGGGAAACCCATATCCTTTTATATCATCAGGTGCAAATTTTTTTGAGCCTTTTATACTGTCAACAATTTCAACTTCCTTAATGAAATCATTTGTTATTTGACCGAAAGCTCCTTTTCGGATCTTGATTTGGGTTGTAATAGTGTCATTCTTGTGCGTTATATAATATCCCAAAGTAGCAGATTGCGAGTTAACGACTACTATTGAAAGTATGAAAATGAATGTCAAAATAAAATGTCTCATGTTTTATAGGTTGAGAATTTTCGGGTTGGCTTCCGGTAATAAATAGTTAATCAACTCTTTGCTCTTATCCAACTGTTTTCCCTTCTTTTATTTTAATTGCAACGAAATATACTTTAACATCAATCTTCCGACTTTTCAAACTGATCCATTTATTGCTGAACCACTGCCATAAAAAAGGCTTAGAACTATTTATACACAACTGAAAAAAGTCTATTTAACAACTGATGGACAGTGCCTCTAAGAAGGCTAATTATTTAGGGAACCAGGTTTCATTACTTTATTGAAGGATGCTTGTGAGCATTGACCACTTTGTGCATCTTTTTATTCGTATATCTATCCTTTTCCTTAGTTAACCTAGCTAACCATTGCTTATACATTGTTTCTGGCATTTCCCGGTAATGAAGTTTTGCTAGTGCAATATACATTTGTTCCATCAGTGAATATGTTATAGCAGTATCCGTATTCTTTTCTTCTGATTGTTTTTTATAAAGGTGGTTAAGGGTTTCGGCTTTCAAAAGTAATGCACTTGGATTAACGGGGTGATATTGCAATACCACGTCGCAGCATTTCAAAATGAAGCCATCGTAATAGTTGTGTGTTTGAAACTCATACCCTTTGGCAAGATCTAACATACATAAAGCGATAGATTGTTGATTACTTAATGTATCCAAGTAAATACCACTTCGGATGGCATCGGTAGAAACATATCCAGTAGTGGCAATCCACGCATCAGTAGGAAATAAACCACTGGTTGTTTCAGTATTGTACCAGCCTATTTGACGACTAAAATTTCTAATGTAGATATGATTTGGAGATAACGAAAGCCAACATTTTGCATTTACTTCATCGGCAAGAATTTTATACAGATATGCTAAGCTATGACAATTACCTTTGTGGGTTACGAACAACTTTGACACAAACATATTTGACCAATCGGCCTTCCCCAAAGGATCATCAAAATTATAGCGAAAGAGTGTAGTCTTTCCCACTACTCTTCCTGCCTTAACCGTCAATGTATCAAAGAGCGTTGAAGCAATTGCTCTATTAAGTAAGTAATTTTCTCCGTCGCTCTCATGGTAGCGCCTTAGTTGAAAACGTTGCTTATGCTTTTGTATAAATTGGGTGATAGCGTCAACAAATTGGTCAAAATCACGCTCTTTTATTAAGGAATCATTAAACGCCTTCTCTGTAATAAATACTGCCTCCCTAAATGACCCATTCTCTATCAATAATTCATTAATTTTTTGAAAGCAGTTATCGTAAGTTGCAGGAATGGAATCCGGACAATAAGGATTAGCCTTCACTAATTCAGAAACAAGTATCAATATCAAACAATATGCTCGAAAAACTAATTTCATATCTCCTGACTATTAATTCTACCGCTTACGATTTCTGTTAAAAACACACAATTCAATAGACCAAGTCCTACCTGTACTCGCGAATAATATTTGATAGCTCAACTGACCAAGCCCCATTAATGTGATTGATATATGCCATTCTTTTACCACGTTTTGGGAAAAAGCTAATGCAATCATTCTTCTTTTTAAGAAATATGGAGATTCTAGGAGTATCTTTATAATTTGAGTAATCTATTTTAACCGTTTCCCGAGAGACTCCTAACGGTTTATTTGTCTCAATTTTTTTATGTTGAATAATTTTAGTTCCACAGTATATATATATACTATCATTGAAGTCCATTTCGAATACAATTTCGAGCTTCTTCTGCATCGAATCCTTGATCAGAGAAGCATTTTCATACAAACCGGTATTGTCAATATCAACTTCAAATGTATCCTTACAAGGCGTTGTTTTATTTTGAGCAATGCAAGCTTGAAAAGCTATTGCCAATAGGAATTGAAAAATAATATATTTCATTTGTTACCGGTTTTCTTTGTGTCTTTATCTATTTGTTCTGAAATAACTTGCGACTGGTCGGGGCTGCCTTTCCCTCTTTTGAATTTATCAGGCTCATATTCTGTCACCTTTTTTCCGTTGATGACTTTAAAATTATAAATCATGATATTATGAACCACCTGTTCCAAATTGGCTTTCTCACCGAGCTTATAGGAAACAAGTTTAACCTTACCATTGGGTAATAGTTTGTACTCGCCAGGCTCTAAATCTACATCCGCAGCCTCATTATTTGGATCATCAGGATGTTTAACATTCGCTGTATGCAACAATTCGTGTACTACATCCTGAGCCACCGATTTTGCATCCCTTTTTGTTTTAGTCTTAGTATCCTCGTCAATTTCTCCACCTACTACAGTAAAAGCATTTTTCTGGGTATTGGGGCCTGGTGAAAACCCTTTTATCGGTCCTTTCGGAAAATCAGACACAATCGCAGAAAAGTCTTGAGCGCCGACATCATCTACCAAGTATACCTCAATTGAAGCTGAGTATGTAGTGTTCCCTTTCCTTTGCCCTTCAAAAGCAGCCGAAAATTGCTTCTGGATTTCCGCTTTTAATTTTTGTACATCTGTAAATATTTTAGAATCATTGACGACTTTCAGTCTTACCTGAAACTTAATATTGGTCACACCGTTTTTAGGATCAAATGTTTCCATTTTCTTCCATTCAAGCCCATCCAGATCGGTCCCATCTATTGGACGGTTTGATGCAAATTGGTAAGGTGTTAGCATTGGATATGAATTTGCCATAGGATCTACGCTTAAAAACCTGCTTGAGATGGAATTATCCAAAACTCTTTTAGCTTCATTCTCATTTAGTAGCCTTACTACCTTCATTTGATATATGTTCACCAGGGCAGTGCCGATTTGTTGAATGCTATCCTGGTCAAATAATTCCTCATAGCGTCCATTGGAGAGGGTCAAAATTTTTCCCTTCTTCCCAATGCTCTGAAAGGGGTTTTTATTTTGTGCAGCAACTACGTTTGATAGCAGTAAGCACAATAGGAAGCCAAATAGGGAATGAGGGCGCATAAATAATACATTTCGGTTATACAAGATAATTAATCTTTGGGTTTATTGATAAAAGTAGGTTTTATATTCTTTAACTTATTCATCTTTTGTCTCAATCGCTCCTGCTCAGCCTTATTTTGTCGTTGCTGATTTTCTGGTTCCACAGATTTTAGCCATCGCAAATAAGCTTCTTCCGGCATTTCCTGGAAACCAGTCTGCTCTACTTTTTGTTGAGCCATCATCATTGAGTTATAGGCAGTAAATAGTTGAGGGTAACTGGGGTAAGCATCCTGCGGCGGATTGCCAGCGGCCTGCAACTTATCCTGGAAAATAAGTTGGTAATGGTTCGCCCGTGTCATTAATGCTGCAATATTGTTGGAATCAATTGACAGGATTTGTTTTGTGACCTGATTGGAAAAGCCATCATACCCTAATTTATGTATATACCCTAACAACAAATCAGCTAAACATTGTGCATATAGTTGCTTGCTAGAAAGTGTATCCAGATAGGTTCCATTTTTCAAAGCAGTGGCATTAATGTAGGTGGACTGCATAAGCCATGTTTGTGTTACAAGATTTCCATTGGTACATTCAAAATTGTAGCGATGACCATCTTCATCAAAGTACTGGATAAAAGAATGATTGGGTGAAAGGGATAAATATGCTTTGGTATTCAACTGTTCTGCAACGCATAGGAAAAATAACGGCAAGCTATGACATTGACCTGTTCTAGTATGTAACAGCTTACTCACAAACATCTTTCGCCAGTCTTTATATCCCATTGGATCATTGAAATCATAACTGAGAGGTTGAACGGAAGCACTTACCTTTCTCTTGGTGCTATAAAAAATATTAGGCTGTTGGTATATTTTCTGGATAGCATAATTAATAGCTGTATTATTCATTAGGGTTAGATCTTCTCGTTTTACTATCTGTTTCACAAATTCTGCCCATTCCGTGATAGCGGCTTCAAACGTTTCATACGGAGGCAACTCGGGGTCATAGGCACTTTCAGTCAGGTAAACTGCTCTCGTAATTGAGAAATTATCCGGATTTAATCGCAGAAATTGTTGAAAGTTACTCTCAAACGGTCTGGATACTAATTTGTGCATCTCTCCCGCTTCCTCGCGAAGTAGAGCTCTTAATTCTTCTAATTGTTGTTGCCGGGTATTAGAAGGTCGCCCTGGAATGTCCTGACCAGCTAACTCCATTATCCGGATATTTTGTTCCCGGTATGGATCATTCAGTGGCAATGGATTCGCTCGTTGTAGGAGTACGGGTTGTGTTGATCTTAAAGGACGGACTTGTGTAGAACTAATAGTCTTTAATGTCTCAAACTTAGGAATAGCAGGCTGGGCTGAAGAATTTATCGCCGAATAAAGAGAAAGCAGCAATGGTAAGTAAAGGCGGCAAATTAACATTGGGCAAGAAAGCGGGTTAATTGGATAAGGGGTCATAACATGACTTAAAAACGTAGACCAAGGTAACAAAAAATAATATATTCCAAAATTAACCATATCTCATTTTTCCGGTTTATCTCTCGCCAATATTTCACTTTCATCCATTTTCAGTTCCTTCGTTATTATATGTAGAGCTATACGAGTGGTCGACCTAATATCCTTTGCCGCCAACCAGTTCTCGATCCTTTTTTGACTTCTGTCAAATACCAGACTGAGTTAGACGAATACCTAAATTCAGAAGCAATTAATCTGACCAAGGTGGCTGCAAAAACTGGCATGGATAAAGGAAGGTTGAATAAACTGATGACCGAATCAAGAACCAGGTTACAGGCGGAAAAATTATATAAAATTGCCCTTGCGATCTGGGTTGATCCCTGCGTTGTACTTGAATGCGTATGCGGCATTTGAAGAATGAAGTTAAATGATCTTTGCAGTCGATCATACCACCCTGTTGCAAACCAGGAAGTAGTCAAGCACAAATGGTCGTTCGTTAAGAAGGATCAGATACTAATGAGTTCATAACATCAACGTATTGGCATTAGTAGCTAATTTTCCAACCTGATCCTATTACTTTGACTGACTTCATTTAACCCACTTGAAATAATAAATGTAACTTGCCCCTCGCTGTTAGCTCTTAATAAAGTTGGAAATAAAAGGGAAGAAGTTAGAGGGAACCCGGCTAAAATAAGAAATCCCTGCCAGGCGCAGGTTTCAGGAAATTTTAATGACCCCTATGGTACAAAACTCGAATCTTCTATTGTTTGATTTGCGAGAACTGGCTCAACTTACTTGATAAATTCATTCTCTTTTGCAGGACAGTAGCTACGGAAAATATTACGGACAATATAAATATGGTGAAAGCTGCCTACTGGCGGCCTTGCTACGGAAGGCAAGCGACAATATCACCTATGCGGTAAAAAAAACAATACAGGATATACCTGCCTTTGCAAACAGGGCCTTTTCACCCGGCAGTTGATACAGCCGCGCTGATGACGACCTTGAATTGCGCCTTCAATTACTTATATTTGGAGTATCACAATAAAATTAATTAAAATGAATTTTATAATGATCAGAGTGGCGGTACTATTAAGTTTTGCTTCATTCCTATCTGCCAATACTGGTTGTAAAAATAACAGTGACTCAAAAAAACACGTAGACAAACCCGAATACAAAGGGGCGGCTACAGTTAAAGAGAAGTGGCATTGGGGCAATGACAAAAAGCAAAATGAAAGTGCAGGGTACGCCCAGGTAGTCAAAATAGGTAATACAATTTACATTTCAGGTATTCCGACTGATGATTTGAGCCCCAAGGGTATATCCGAAGTTTATAAAGCCCTGGAAAAGTGTTTGAATGCCTTTGGAGCATCCTCAAAAAATGTAGTGAAAGAAACGCTTTATACAACTGATATAGAAGCAATGAAAAAATACAACGATTCAAGAAAAGAATTTTACAAAGGAGACTTTCCGGCGGCTACCTGGGTGCAAGTGAGCCGGTTATATGAAGCCAATGCCAGGTTAGAAGTAGATTTAATTGCGCAACTTACAGGAAGTGATGAATAAAGTATTTGAAAAGTCAAGCGCACCAACTCATTTTGTTTATTAGTAGGATAATATGATAATGGATTCAGATAGTATTGCCAATAAAATCATTGATCTAAAAACGAAAGATCTACAACTTGGAGATGCACTCATCCAAAAGGGGAAGCGTTCAAATGGACATGATAAGGCAATGGAGAAAAAAAGTTAGTTGGATAAAATGAACCTTTATAAAGCATGGTAAAGGAAAACAGCGTATGTAAACTAAACTCAATTAATCATGAAGTTTAAACTTATTTTATCGTTTTTGCTTTTAACCTCTTTTTTTGTAGCAATTAGTCAAGAAAAGCGATCTGAAAAATCCCAAAAACACAACATTGCTGTTACTGAAAAAGGCTTAATTAAGATATCCATCATGTACCCTTATACCGAGAGTAAAACATTCAATATGGAGTACTATGAAACTAAGCACATGCCGATGGTCGCGAGTTTCTTAGGGTCAAATTTGGTTAAATATACTATTGAAAAAGGGCTTTCCAGTGGTGTTCCTAACCAACCTTTACCTTTTATGGCTATAGGCACTTTTTATGTAAAAAGCTTAGGTGAATATCAAGCGGCTATCGCCCCAAATAGAGATGCGATTCGTGCAGATTTTGTAAACTATACCAATGTCATTCCTGTCATTTTGGTGAGTGAAGTCGTAAAATAAAGCTGACTTATTTTCTGAAGTAAAGAGCGGGTAGTGCGTTCAGAACGACCTGTGATATTTTGTACATCATTTGCATAAACTATCATGCGGGTAAGATAACGTTTTATGCGAAATCGGCTTTCGATCTGCTGCACATTAATAGGATTGCCAAAGCTTACTTTCAAGGCTACTGATTTGCTGAAATTCTTTCTGGCTCATTTTCCATTGTAAGGAAGATAAATTATCACCGGCCTGTTTTAAGTTCTTTGCTCCCGGTATATAGATCATTTTCGGATGACTGTTTAACAACCAGTTCAAAGCCACTTGCGCAATAGTGCCATGGTGCAGAGCGGCGATTTCTTCCATTTATTGCAGGAATGACATCGTCGGGTGATTTGTAATTTCCGGGATCGTACCATTTGGATGTAGTAAACTTGGAACCAATCACTATCGGGCGCCCGTCTCTTTTCATAAATTTGCCCAGCAGCTTCTCTAATTGACCTTTGGCATAACTATCCGAAGTGTCGAAGAAATTGATCCCAGCATCGAGGCTTGCCTCAAAGGCAGCAAAAATATCTTCCTCTGTATATTTGGTTCTGTATCCAAAGCTTTCTTTACCTCAGGCTTGTGTGCCTATTCCCATTGCCGTTACATTAATTTCAGAAGCACCGAGTGTGCGATATGCTATACTGTTCATCATTTTATTTTTTAAGATGCTTAATAAAAGTATATAAAAAATGGTATACTTTTATTACCAGTATTATAAAGGATACCAATGGGAAAAGAAAAACTTACCGATAAAAAGATTATTAGCTATTTGCAAGACACGCTGCATGTGATTAATGGCAAATGGAAACTGCCCATCTTAATAGCTATAAAAAGAGGATGCACCCGTTTCAGAGAAATTCAAAGGTATGTTCCGCCAATAACAAGCAGGGTATTGACTTCTGAGTTAAGATTATTGGAACAGAACAAACTTGTTACCAGAAAAGTGTATGATGAATCGCCTGTTATAGTAGAATATACGTTAACAGAATATAGTAAGACACTGTTTCCGATAATTGAACTAATGGTTTATTGGGGTAAAACGCACAGGCAGAAGATCCGTGAAAAGTAGTACAATCCCTGTTATTTTAAGTTGTTTCTTTTGCACCGCAAGTAACGATGACGCCATCCAAAAAAAAGTGTTAGGCCAAAGACTGTTGGAGTAAAAAATTAAAGATTCCTGGGGTTGCATTATTTTTACACCATAGGAATAGTATATTTGTTGATTTTTAACTTCAGCCATAGAAATGTTATTGTTTCTTTCACTACTCGGAGCTCTTTTATCGATACTACTTTTTTATTATAATTTCCATAAATCTCCATCAGGCATATATCTTAGCCTGTTTTTTTTACTGGTAAGTTTTTATGCTTTCCATCATCATATCTTCATCTATACGCATTCAGTACTTTGGATCTGCATTTTATATGTAAACACCACCAGTGTGTTTTACCTGACTGGTCCGATGATCTTTTTTTATACCCGGAGTGTGTTAACGGATGATGCCCGTTTACGAAAAGGAGATTTTTGGCATTTTATACCATTTATCCTGCATGTTGCCGGGGCAATTCCTTATATATTAAAACCGTGGAGCTATAAATGGGGCATTGCAGAAACGATTGTGAATAATGTTTATTTTATGGCCACCCATAAGGTAAATTATATTGCGCAGATCATAGGGTCCGTTCGGCCAATTTATCTTAGCCGGCCGTTGCTGGCCCTGTTTTATACCTTTTTATCGGCCAGGTATCTTTATACCTGTTGGAAAAGAAAAAAAATCCACCATATAACAGGGCAATGGGACTTAATGCGGAAATGGATGATACTGCTTGGTGTGTTTCAGGTGTTGCTTTTTCTTAGCTTTTCTTCCATCATTGTTATAAAATGGCCGGTAAATCCACTTTTTAAGCATATTGATACGGGAATAATGGAATTGATTGCTGGTATTTCACTCGTAGGGCTGGTGGTTACGCCGCTGCTTTTTCCCCGGATATTATATGGATTACCCCGTTTTGCTGCCGCGAGCAATGAAGCTTTACTTCATCAATCTGAAACTTCAGCAGCTGAAAATACAGAAGAAGATAAAAAAGAACCCGGAAAAAAGCAGGTTCAGCTACAACTGGAAAAAAATTACCTGGAAGCGCTGGAAAGAAAAGTGAACGAATGCATGAAGGAGCATTCCCCCTATCTTAATCCCCGGTTCAACCTGTTGAAACTGTCTTCCATGATAGATGTTCCTGCACATCATTTGAATTATTTATTCCGGGAAGTGAAGCAACAAGCATTTAATGATTACCGTAATAACCTGCGGGTGGAATATGCGATCAGTTTACTACAACAGGGTAAAGCTGACGAATTGACACTAGAAGCCATTGGTGAGCAATCAGGATTTTCTTCGCGTTCCTCATTTTTCAATGCCTTCAAAAAAGCGACCGGTAAGGCGCCTGGAAGTTTTCTTACTTCCGGAATTGTTCCCGGAGAACGCTAGTATTCTTTCAGCCACTATTTAGTATCGTTTTATAAAATCTGCACATCCCAACAGGGTGTCAATACCTATTTTATGTGAAATAGAAACGAAGTTCGCGGCCATAGTAATAACCCCACCATTATCATTTAAAAAATCAAAAACCGTTATTATGGTCAATAATGATCAAGAAAGAGGCTTCCTCTCTTTTCATAAAATTGCACGGGCAATTGGTATATTTTTTCTCTGGTTGTTTACCGGCAATGCCGTTTTGGCGCAATTAATTGAACCCGTGCCAACGAACTGGGCACTCAATGGAAGCGTAATGGCAACCACCAGGATCGGTAATACGCTATACCTCGCAGGCGGATTCAACATGATTGGCGCCCCCGTTGGAGGTGGACTTATTGTTGACCAGTATGGTAATGCCACCGGCAACGACCTGCAGATTAATAATAACGTAGGAACGGGTATTAGTGATGATGCAGGCGGGTGGTATATTGGAGGAAGTTTCAATACCGTGCTGGGACAAACACGTAAAGGACTGGCGCACATCAATGCAGATGGAACCCTTGCAACCTGGACTGCTAACATTGAAGGAGGGAGCGTAAATAAAATAGTAAAATATGGTTCATTGATTTACCTCGCCGGCAGCTTTACTTCTGTGAATGGAGATCCGAGAAACGGGCTGGCGGCTGTTGATGCAGTAACGGGTGCCGTTTCGTCCTGGAACCCCAACCCCAATGGAACGGTCACCGATATGGCTTTAGACGGCACCAATGTATTCATTTGTGGTTCGTTCAATATGGTAGGAGGACAAGCAAGAACGTCGTTGGCAGCAGTAAGTCAGACAACCGGCAGTGTATTGTCCTGGAATCCGGGTCCCCAATTAACGGGTTTGCCCTTTGTTTTTGTCTCGGCGCTGGCACTATCCGGGAATAACCTGTATATAGGGGGGTGGTTCAACAATATAATGGGCACCAGCCGTAGTAACGCGGCAGCCATTAACACCAGTACATTTACACTCACGGGCTGGAACCCCAGTCCCAATGGTAGCGTCAGCCGTTTTTTAATCAATAGCTCCACCGTTTATCTTTATGGCAGTTTCTCTTCCGTAAAAGGCGCTTCAGGTAATGTATCAAGACTTTTTATAGCAGGGGTGGATGCAACAACAGGAGTGGCCACTTCCTTCGATCCCGGAGGAAACAACCCCGGAGCTTCCATCATGAACTTTGCCGGTATGAGCCTTATTGGCGGAACGCTATATCTGTCGGCCCAATACAAAGTTTCCAACAATCCCGACGCAACCGCTTATCTGATTGCAGTAGATCCGGTTACCGGGGTAAAAACGGCCGGAATGGATCCCGGAGTAGGGATGGCATTCCCCGTATTGATACCGGGAAACATGAACAATTACTTCCTGGGAGGAGCTTTGATGCTGAAAAGAGGAACAGTACGCCAATATGCAGCCGCAATAGATCTTGTGTCAGGTACTTTATTGCCCTGGAAACCCAATCCTGATCAGGCACTATGGGCACTGGCTTCAAATGGAAGTACCATATATATGGGAGGGTTCTTTTCGAAAATCGGTAATGATACAAGGACTAATCTTGCCGCGGTAGATGCTATTTCAGGAAATGCTACTTCCTGGAATCATTCGACCAACGGATTAATCAGAAGGCTGCTGGTCAATAATTCCACCTTATACGTTGGAGGAGCTTTTCAAAATGTGGACGGCCAGCCTCAGACAAACCTGGCATCTTTTGATCTCAATACAGGTAATCTGAATAACTGGGCTCCTAATCCTGACGGCGCCGTCATTGGCCTGATTGTAAACAACAATACGGTGTACGCAGGCGGTGAGTTCAGAAATATAGGCGGTGCGGCGCGTAATTTTCTGGCTGCCGTTGATGCTACTACCGGAAATGCTACTTCCTGGAACCCCGATATGAACAATAATGTAATAAGCCTGGCGCTGCATGGAACTACGCTGTATGCGGGAGGTGAATTTACTTCGGTAAATAACATGAGCATCGACAGGCAGGGCGCTGCTGCATATACCATTACCAACGGCAGCCTGCTGTCCTGGAATCCCAAAGTGGAGGGTACGGTGTATGCCATAAGCGCATCAAATGATGTTGTTTACCTGGGAGGATATATTAATGCCGTGGGCGGCCAACCCCGTAACAATATTGCAGCTGTAGGCGCTTCCAATGCATCTGTTCTTAACTGGAACCCTGTTATTGAAAATGGTGTAATGAACATTTCCTTAATTAACAGCCAGGTTTATGTTGGTGGCGAATACTTCAGAGTGAATAATAAACTGAAAGCAGGAATGTCAATTTTTAACCAACCTGTTATTCTTCCGCTTACGTGGGGCAATATTACTGCATCCCTGCAGAATAACCAGGTGCTTATCCACTGGGCTACCCTGCAGGAGAGCAATACCCGCCATTTCATTGTTCAGCACAGCACTGATGGAGCGAACTGGAAAAACCTGGGGGCTGTGCCGGCAGCTGGTAACAGCAGTATACCCACGCAATACAAGTACCTGCATGCAACACCTGCTGAAGGAAATAATTACTATCGCCTGGTTCAATATGATTTCGATGGGAGGAACACCAACAGCAAGATCGTGCTTGTGCGCACCGGTGAATTGCAGAAGGGGTTCATCATTATCGGCAATCCGGTATCAGACGGCGCCCTCAAACTGCAACTGAGCACTGCTGCCGATGCGGCACTGTACAATATGGATGGCAAACTGCTGCAGATAATGTACCTGCCTGCCGGTTCGCAAAGCATCGATGTGAGCGCTTATCCTAAAGGGCTATACTATATGAAAGTAGGGAAGGAAGTAAGGCGGGTGCTCATTCAGTAAAAAATTTATTCAACGATGAGACCGGTAAATGAGCATTGCTTTTATTAATGGCAATGCGGGTTTTTTGAATACAAGAATCCGGGAACAAATTGGGTAGGATACGCTGTGCAGGAGGATGTATCAAAAAGAAACGAAGGCCCTGAAGATCGCTTAAACGACGACTACCTATCACCATCAGGTACCCGAATAAATAAGAGGCTGCTCATTACTTTTGAGACAGCCTTTTATTTATTGGGACTGACGAAATCATTGTTTTTATTTCTTGCTAATAATGGTTGTAAAAATGCGTTGCCGCTAAACCATTCGTTAGATAATTTATCACCTTGCGAAAAAAAGTGAAGTATTGTTTTGTGTTGCTATATTGAAGGGATATTAGAAAAGGGGGATGGGAAATATTGCCAAATCAATAACAATGGCGAGGATCGCACTATTTATTTCAAAACAGAAGGAGGATGGGTAAGCGAGTTGGTTAGTTTTCTCGATAATAAGCCCACTGAATTAAATGTGCAGGCCCTTGAGGACGGTGAGCTGATGATCGTCAATCAAAAAAACTGGGTCTATGCTGTTACGCATATTCATTCTTTTACCATGGGTTTTATAAGAGCACAACAAGACACAAATTATATGCTGAAAAAACGATTAGTGGAAGCTACCGTTGAAACGCCTGAAGAAAAATACCTGCGCTTTATTCGAGAAGAACCTCATTTATTACAACGATTACCGCTGTATCATATAGCTTCCTATTTAGCCATGACACCGGAAACATTAAGCCGTATCAGGAAAAAAGTTTCTCTAAAATGATTTCCTATCTGAAATCAAGGCCTTTACCATTTCACCAGGGTAGTTTAGCTACATAAAACTTAAAATTATTGTCATGAAAAAAGAAACGATCAGAGCCGGTCAGGTTACCATTGACTTTTTTGATGGAAGCTGCCGACACGAACGGCACTTCAACTATGTTTGAATTTACAGTACCACCAGGCGCCCGGGTACCCTTGCCTCACTATCACGAAAATTTTGATGAAACCATTTATGGATTAGCCGGTATGATGACTTTTACAGTAGGCGAAAAAGTGATAAACATTGCCCCGGGAGAAACTTATTTCATTCCACGTGGTGCTGTTCATGGTTTTAATAATTTACAACATGAAGATGCTAAAGCCCTGGCCGTAATCACTCCCGCCTTGCTGGCCCCGGCCTATTTTAAAGAAATGGCCGAAATTATCAATGCCGGTGCTCCTCCTGACATAGAAAAATTAAAAATGGTGATGGCAAAACATGGACTCGTTCCTGTAATGCCGACAATGTAGAACATATTATTGGTAAAGCTGGGTGCATAAACTCGTCACCAACACATCAATCAGTTCTGACAAGAAAGCTATCCGAAACAACGGCTTTATATAGCCATGTACCGGGATAATAATTGCCGCCTTTAAAAGGCCGGTCGCGAAGTGTTTCTTTGTCTGCGGATAAGGCCAGGTCCCATTCCTGGATGCCGGAAAATATTCTTTGGCAAATCGATAGCTGGTTTTTTCCAATGGCCGTTTCTGGTTTGATAGTAATGTGCCGAGCTACTACTTTACCCGGTATAAATGCATTTCTTCAATATTTCCCCGCCATAAATGAAGGATGCGTCCGCCTTTCACTGCTTCAAACTGTGCAGTGAATACATGTGTTTCACCTTTAAAAGCGTTGGTGAGTTTTAATTCCCAGTTGTTCACAATGGCATTGCCATTATTTTTTTCACCATAATATTGATTGCCGCTGCCCGGGCTGCCACTTATGCCCTTGTATTCCCTGTTGTAAGTGCCGTTTGCGTTAAAAACAATTGCATTCCCGTTTTGTGCATGCCCCATACCGGCATCCAATCCTGTATAAACATTTACATATTGAATATTGGAGCCGCTCCAGCTTGCCCATTTGCCGGTAATATCTGATGCTGCCACGGCAAATTTGTTATAAGCGAACATCTTAAGCAATGGATTCCATATATCACTGCTTGCATCCCAGCCTATATTGTTTATATCGGTTCCAAATTCTTTTACAAAACTGTTTTTATCAGGTGAAATAAATTCCACCCAATTTGAGCTTCCTTTTCTGAATAAAGCAACATAAACCTGTTTGCCTGTTTTATTATCTGTAAGATTCCCGGCGCCGAGATAAGCCCGTTGCGGATCGAGAGATGGGGAAGCGATTCTATAATTCTTCAGGTTACTGTATCGCGGGGCAACCAGGATATTCCAGGCCGTATTGATATGAGGTTCGGGGTCTGCAGCATTTGTTGTTCCTTCTTTAGCATAATGAAGCAACACCGTTGTATTTCCTTTCGTCACTTTTACCCAATCGGGTTCTTCTGTTGCTGTCCAGCCATCATCAAAGTTGGTAGTAGTAAATTTAAAAGCCGTGTTAGAAGATTGTTGTTGATTGGTTGGTTTAGTATCCGCTCCTCCGACAGCCGGTTTCTTCAACTCAACATTGCCGATAAAATTTTTAATTGTTTCCAGGTAGCGCTGGCTGTTTGTAGTAGCCAAAATACTCAGGCATACATTGTATCCGGAAAATGTAGTAAGCATGACGATTGCGGGTTGCTTGTTAAAATAAAAACTCCCGGAGCCTGATTTTACTTTCCAGCCTTCTGCTTCCACTTCTTCGCTTGACTGTGGAGCTTCCGTTATGTTGTACTCTTTTGCAATAAGGGTATTCCATTCGCTTTCAAAATCGCTTTTAGTGTTTCCTTTGCTGGCTGTGCTTCTATAAACAATGAGCCTGCACCACGTTTTATTATTCGTGTTAATATAACTCACCGCGTTCTCCCTGGTTTCCTTTACCCAGTTTTCCGGCGCCGTATAAGTTGTAAGGTCAAAGGCTTCTTTTTGTGCCAATACGGAGGTTGATGACAGTATCAGGATGAGAATTGTCAAAATTATTTTCATATTCTTATTCTGGTTGAGGATGTTTTTTGAATTACGGTCATTCATTTTCCCAGCAGGTCTTTAATTTTTGTAAAATCAACCGCTTTTTTTATCGCTTGGTAGTTGTCTGCAAATACAGCATCGCCTTTCGCTATTTTATAAACCACGGTAAAAAATTGGGGAGAAGACTTAGGTAATTTTTTGTGATAATAATCAAGATTGGGCTTTACTGCGAAGAATGAACCCGGGGTTCCCTCCTCTACAAATTTTTCAAACCTTTCTTCTTCATTCCACATGCAAATGGCAGGCTTGTTTAATGCTGTATCCGGATTTTTTAAATATTCGGAAATATTGTGGAGAAACGTATTGATATATTCTTTTTCGCCCGGGCTTTCCTGTAAAGTCTTCTCCAATCTCTTCTTTTGTATCAGTAAATATTCTTTGCGGCTTACATAATAAAAGGGAAGAGTATCATTATAGGTAATCAGCCAGCGGTATTCTTTTATTTCGCCGGGTGTGCCATAATCGCCCACCACCTCTTCGCCCATATACCATACACCGTCTTTTTTCTCCGGTTTTTGTTTTAGTTTCAAATAGTTTCTTGCTTCATCCGGGGCAATCGTTGCAGCGTAGAGATTATTCAGTGAGAACACCACATTAGCTGTAATGTTTACTGTAGTAGGGGTAGAATAATCAACATAGTATTTTGATTTGTCAGCGCTATTCTTATCGCACAAATACCGGAGGATATACATAGTATAATGATAGGGATCCGCCACCCAGTTTTGCCCGGAAGCGCTGTATTTACCATATACGGTACTGTATCCGATCTGGCATCCGGTTGGGGTATAGTTCGTAGTAATCATTTTATGAATACCCGCTAATACCGCTTTTTCTTTTGCTAAGTCTGCCGCGGTTACATCGTGAATAGAACCTTGCGGCCCTGCTTTCCAGGTACCCGGTTTTTGACGAAGTGCTTCTTTGGTACAATCCTGCGTAAAGGCATTATATGAAAAAAATAATGCTAAAGGCAGGATCAAATAATTCATTTTTCTCATTTTATAATTTTGAATGATTATTTAATGCCTTGCAATATTCCCTTTCCTGTAGTACTTACGCCACTGTTAACGGTTATCTTAACATCTGCACCGGCTATTGTTACACCTCCTGCGTCTGCATTTGCTCCAACAATAGCCCCCACATCGGTAATGCCTGTATTGTCCCATTCAACCAAAGCGGCTACTGACGCCTCCAATTCTGTACCGGCAGGTCCGTCAAAGCTTTTACCGGCGCCCACCATTGCCGAGCCGGAAAATCGGCCTGTTTCTACATTATCTGTCAGATTAATATTTACGCCGCCAAAATCAAATTCACCAAATAAGTTGCTGCAGCTTGATGTAATTGTATAAACACCCAGCTTCATAGTACTTACATAGTCGCAATGAACATCATCAAAATTTTGTAATTGCCCCGGTTTTGTTGGTTTGGGTTCGGCAGAGCACCATCTGCTGATGTCTTTAAAAAATACGGTTTGGCTTTTTATTTGCGTTAACCAGGCTATCTGCGCATTTACCTTTGCCAGCTCAAACTGTTCGGGCCACATTGTGTATTGGTAATAATATAAAAGATCGCCTGTTTTTCGCCGTACATAACTAAGGTATTGTTTATATGCGTTTTGCATTTTTCCATTGGCAAGTCTGAGAAATTCGTTGCGGATAGCATTCTCGTCTTTACATATTGCTTCAAGAGGATTTTCCCTTCCTTCGCCAATTTTGTCTTTGTATTTTTTGTCTATTACCTGCTGTTGTTCCATTAACTGGTTTTCAAAATCATTCACTGCAGAAGCTGCATTTAAAACCGGTTCCAATTGCTGTGCAAAAACAAAAGACATGTTCCCATTTACATCTTCTATCCCGGGGCCCAATTTTAATATTGCTTTTGCGGCATAGCCCGGCAGCATTTGTATATTGCTGCCTTCACTAATTAGGCGGCTGGTTCTGGAAGCATTGATAGCCATGTATTCCTGTTCCAGTGCCTGGCGGGTATTAGTTAACTCATTTATTTTCTCCTGGCATTCAGCTTTAAAGTCCGACCAGTTTTTTTCCAGCTTTTTATTTTGTTCAACGTCCAAAGGATATTCGGGCCAGGTAAATTTTCCTAATCCCATTGCGTCTTGCGGCATGGGCCTGTCCCAACTAATATCTTCCCTTTTTAAATGATACCCCAGTGTCTTTAATTTATTTTCTTTTTCATTACTATATGATCTGTAGATGCTTTTTTTTGCCGCTTCTACCGCTTTCGGGATATTGCCTCTGCTTTCTTCAATTAAACATTTTGCCATATTGGCCTGCGAATGATAAGCATAGATACGGATTGTGCTGTCGGCGTATTTTTCAGCCCTTGATATATCACCTAATCCCAGCCATGCCTGTGTAATGTTATTGAGGATGCTGCTGTTTTTGGGATAACGTTTGTTAAGATTATTTAAGATGGGCAATGCCAGGTGTTCGGCGCCGCACATGGTTAAAAAAGCGGCATAGTTATTCAGTATGATGGCATTGGCAGGGTCTGCTTTGCATGCCTCTCCCATAATATAGAGAGCCAGTGTGGGTTTCCCGTCTATCCATAGTCCTACTGCTGTATTTGCTACAGATTTATTTAAGTTTTTTGTTTGCTGATAAATTTCGGCTCCTTTGGCTTTAACCGAAGGCGGCAGTTTTGTCAATACCGACTGGTATGTTTTAATGATATATGCACTCATTTCGGAATTAGTGAGTGTTATAGCCAATGCGGCGCTTATTCTTGCTGCATCCTTTTTTGGAACAATCATTCCTTCATTCTTCCGGGCGGCAGCGAGTTGCTGATTGCTTACTTTGGGTACATTATTTAAAGAAGGCATTTTAATGCCCATGCTGTCCATCATCTTTTTATCTTCCGGGCTTATTTCGTCTATGGACTTCTGCATCTCCTTCAGCATGTCTGCCATTTCGTTTTGGGTAGAAGCTGCTTCTTTTTGTTTGGGTTTCGGTTTGGGTTTCTGTTTAGTTTGCGCTGTACCGGCTACGGTCATAGGAATAAACAGTAAGAGGAAAACATACTTTTTCATGCGTTTCATTTTTGATAAGCCGGGTTCATAAATTTTTTTGTTCATTAAACCATGCGATTCATTTTTACTTCACCTCAAAGTCCCAGGTTGAATGGATAGCCGCATTTTCGTTATTCTTATCGATTACCTGAATGGAACAAATGTATTTGCCCGGCTTTAACGGGTCGCCTACGGTAATGGTAGCCCGGAGAACGGATGCATCGCTTACGGAAAGCCCGTTGGGATAAGAGGTAGCGAACAGGTCGGATTTGCTGAGCACTGTTTGCTGGTCGTCATCTATTACCTGCATAGATAAATTGGGGAACACTTTGCCATCTTTAAGCGTATAGTTTTTTACCCCTTCATACACAATTGAAAAGTTGGAGTTGAGTGCAACCTTGTTGCCTGCAATTTTTTTGTCGTTACCATCTACGATGTAAGCCTGCTCAACGGTGAGTCCCGCAAACGCGGTAGAAAGTTCTGTGTCATGGTCGACCATGGCGCTGCCGTTTTTGGTAGCAATAGCCGTGCTATTTTCAGATACTACCGGGTTGGCGGTGGAAGGGCTGGCAGAGCCGGCGCCACCGCAGCTTACGAGCACTGCCATACTAATTACTTCAAGGGATGTGGTCATTAGGGTGTTCATTTTCATTTGTATTTAATTTAATATTTTCATTCCGGGAAGTTGATCTCAAAGGGTTATTTCCAAAAACCAAGGCTAAAGTAGTCAGGTGACGATGAATTTAACATCCCCTAAAAACAGGGTATTTTATAAAAGCGGAAAAATCATGGAAAAAGGGGGTATAGGTTGAATGGCTTATTTGCGTAATTTGTAACAGCGTATAAAGCTTTTTTTAATAAATGATAAAATTCGCAGTATTCATATTTTCATTTCTTGTTTGTTTGCAGGTACAGTCGCAAACGGTGGTTGAAATTGATAGTCTGAAGCGCAATATTGATAATCATACCACTCCGGATAGTTTCAGGGCAAAATCAATTTATCAATACCTGAGAGCAACCCTATATAATTCGTCCGGTCATGAGCCCTATATTAAGGAGATGCTGGCTATCAGCCGAAGGATTAATTTTTCTTATGGCATTCGCAAAGCGTTATCCATGTATGTTAAATATTACGGAGACAGAGGCGATTTTCAGCAATCATTTTCTTATGCTGATTCCCTTACCGGTTTTCTGAAAAACGACACAACTTATGCCGCTAAAAGAGAAATGGGTATTCTTTATTGGGATTTGGCCAATAATTATAACCGAATTGGGGACTATTATAAATCCATTGAGTATTATTTGCTATCCATTGGTGTTTTTGAAAAATTTAACGATAAAAATTACCTATCCTCTCTCTATGGGAATTTGTCAAGCATTTATACACATACGGCTGATTCCGCGAAATCATTGCAGTATATACAGAAGGCATTAGTCCTGGCAGAAGAATCGTCTAATGATGATTTGAAATGCAGGACCCTTATGAACTATGCGAATGAACTGCTCAATAAAGGAGAATTTTCCAAAGTACAGGAGGTGCTTAATAAGGCAGAACCGATTGTTTTGGAACTGCAAAACACAGCGTATTCGCAATATTTTTTTTACATGAAAGGAGACCTGGCCCGGCGGAAAAAAGAATTTACGAGTGCCATTACACATTTAAAGAAGTCTCTTCAGCTTGCAAAAATAGATAATGATGCACACCAGGTAACAGGTGTAATGAGCCTCCTATTCGATTGTTTCAATGCCCTCAATAATCTTTCAGAATCCAAAATATATCTTGACTCCACTCTTTTACTTGCTGAAAAGGCTGGTTTAAAAATGCGAAGAAAGGAAGCGTATGACGGTTTTGCTGTATGGTATGAAAAAAAAGGTGATTACAGGAATTCAAACAGCTATCTTAAAAAATCAATAGCACTGAATGACAGTATTCTTTCCGAAGAAAATAATAAACGGATTGCTTCTCTTGAAATGCGGTATCAGATTGCAAGTAAAGAAAACGAAATTAAAAACTTGAAAACAGAAAGGGAGTTACAGCAACTTTCCATCCGGCAAAAAAATACACTAAATTATAGTTTAATTGGCACTGCAATAATCATACTGGTCATCTCCTCACTTTCATACCGGAACTACAAACAAAAACAAAAACTCCAGCAGCAACGCATTGCAGAACTGGAAACTGAAAAACAATTAACCGCTACCGAAGCCGTACTAAAAGGTGAAGAGCGGGAGCGCTCCAGACTGGCAAAAGACCTTCACGACGGATTGGGCGGCATGCTCTCCGGAATTAAATACTCTTTTAATACTATGAAAGAAAATATGATGATGACACCTGAAAATCATCTGGCCTTTGAGCGCACCATGGACATGCTCGACAGCTCCATAAAAGAAATGCGCAGGGTGGCCCACAACATGATGCCGGAGTCGCTGGTGATATTCGGATTGGATACAGCGCTAAAAGATTTCTGTAATGACATTAATAAAAGCGGTGCGTTGAGCGTCAGCTACCAGTCAATTGGATTCGACGATGTGCAACTTGAACAGACTACAGCGGTAACCGTATATCGCATTGTGCAGGAATTGATTAATAATACACTGAAACACGCGGCTGCCGGAACAGCTATAGTGCAACTGACTAAGACGGACAACCGGCTTTCAGTAACGGTTGAGGATGACGGAAAAGGATTTGATACCGCTATTGTAAAAAGAACAGAAGGTATGGGATGGAGAAATATTCAACATCGTATAGATTTTTTGAAAGGCAAACTGGATGTAGATTCACAACCTGATAAAGGAACTTCTGTTCATATTGAATTGGATATCTAATGGCGATAAAAATTTTTATTACAGATGATCACTACATGATTGTGGAAGGAATCCGTTCCTTACTTCAACATGAAAAAGGCATGGAATGGATGGGGCATGCGATGAGCGCAGCCTCCTGTCTTTCATTTCTACAGCGGCAACAGCCGGATGTAATCCTGATGGATATCAATCTCCCCGACAAAAGTGGTATCGACTTATGCAAGGAACTAAAAACAAAGTACCCTGCCATACACATTTTGGGGCTAAGCTCTTTTAATCAGCAAAGCTTTATTCAAAAGATGATGGAGAATGGAGCAAGCGGATATGTATTAAAAAATGCCACACGGGAAGAACTGACCGAGGCCATTGAAGCAGTGGTGCAGGGGCATACATTTCTAAGCCTGGACGCATCGGCAACGATAAGAAGAAATGAAGATTTAAAAATACCCGTGATTACACGAAGGGAGAAAGAGGTACTGGCACTCATTGCAGAAGGATTAACTAATAATGAAATTGCCGAAAAATTGTTCATCAGCACCACAACGGTGGATTCGCATAGAAAAAACCTGCTGGCTAAATTCGAAGCAAAGAATACTGCTACATTAATCAGAATGGCCGCTAAGTTTTCCTTCATATAATCATTTCGCCTCATCTCTCCATCAACAATGTGCAATCAACACGGTGTTGGCGTGGTTGCTGTTTATTTCAATTAGCTTTACAACATGGGGAAGGTATTCGATTGTCTAATATTATATTGTGATTCAGCGTCAGTTGTGTCGTTTCCTAATCGAACACAAAAAAGGTTGTATGCTTTCTATGTAAAAATGTTCTGTAGAATTAGGTGTAAGTTTAAGTTGCAACATCCATTCTCACACCTAAATACAGAAGCCTCCAAATTCAACAATTTGAAGGCTTTTAAATTTTCTGTGATCCCGCTGGGACTCGAACCCAGGACCCCAACATTAAAAGTGTTGTGCTCTACCAACTGAGCTACGAGATCTTACCACCTCCACGATCTGCTGCAACTGACTGATTGTTAACCATCAACAATGCAACATATTGTGTTTTTGGGAGTGCAAAAATAAGTCAAAAACATATTATACCAAAGTTTTCCTATAAATTATTTCTTAACAGCTACGGGGAAAATTTTATTTCGTTTTCAAAAAGACTAATCACACTTCCCTCCTGCCCCACTCACCCCGGTTATTATCCTTATTTTTGGCCGACTGATTACAACCTGAAAGTGAAAGCGTCGCTCCCAAACGCTTACAACAGCAATCACACGCCTTAAATAATGATCATTGATGGATTATGCGCAGCAGTTCCGGAAATTTATCAGCAGCCAATACCTCTATACCGGTGTTCGGATCACAGCAGGCGCCGTAATCCCTGCCCTGGTACTGCATCACTACGGGATGCTTACCACCATGATGGCCGTGCCCCTGGGCGCCCTCTGCGTGGGATTCACTGATAACCCGGGACCCGTTCAGCACCGCCGCAATGGTATCGCCATCAGCATCGCCATCAATTTCATCGTTGCCCTGGTAGCCGGTTTCAGTCGCGGACATGCCTGGCTGATCGGTACCGAGATCATTCTTTTCGGGCTTTTCTTTTCGCTCGCCGGCGTTTATGGCAACCGGGCCAATTCCATCGGCTCCATCGCATTGCTGGTGTTCATCTTCAATATCGATGCACATCTCTCGCCCGGTGGCGCCAGCATGAAAGATATACTGATCAATGCAGCCTACTTTACGGCCGGTGGCCTCTGGTACGCCATTCTCAGTCTCGTGCTGCATACCTTGCGCCCGTATAAACCGATCCAGCAATTGCTCGGCGAATGCCTGATGGAGACCGCGCGTTACCTCGAAGTGAAAGCAGCCTTTTATAAAAAAGACCCCGATTTCACGGAGCTATACCGCTCGCTCATGCGCTACCAGGTGAATATCCACCAGCGACAGGATGAGCTGCGCGAAATGTTGTTCAAGGCCCGGAGCGTTGTGCGTGAATCCACTCGTAAAGGCCGCGTGCTGATGCAGATGTTCCTCGACAGTATCGATCTCTTCGAAAGGATCATGACCACACAGCAGGATTATGAGGCCCTGCATAAAGAATTCGACGAGGAAGATATCCTCGGCGTGTACCATCGTACCATCCTCGCACTGGCACATGAGCTGAACAGCATCGGTCTTGCCGTACAGGATGGATTACCCTATAAGACCGATAACCATATAGAACAAATACTGGAAGACGCACGCGAAGCATTTTTCTCGATGCGCAATAAGAAGTTGGCGGCCCATAATATCGAAGGCTTCATCCGTCTCCGTCATATCCTGTTCAGCTTACAGGACCTCGCCGAAAGGATCAACGTGATGTCGCATTATTCGGCTTATGAAACAGCCGCGAAAAACCTGAAGCGTGAAAAGCGGGATATGCAGCTCGATAAATTCATTACCCGCCAGGAACTCGATCCACACCTGCTTTTCGATAACCTCTCTCTCAAATCAACCCATTTCCGCCATGCGGTAAGGCTTACACTTGCTTTGATGATCGGGTATGTCATCTCATTGATCTTTCCCTTTGGTCATGGTTACTGGATCCTGCTTACCATTACCACCATTATGAAGCCGGCCTACAGTATCACCAAGCAAAGAAATGTACATCGTATCCTCGGCACCCTTACCGGCGCATTGCTGGGCTTCTTTTCGATCTATATCACGCACGACAATACCATACTGTTCATCATCATGCTGCTGGCCATGATCATTTCCTACAGCATGCTTAAACTGAATTACCTGGTGAGCTCTGCCGGCATCACACTCTACGTAATTCTCAGCTTTCATTTCCTCAACCCCTCCGGCCTGGGAGCTGTGTTGCAAGACAGGATCATCGATACCGCCATCGGCTCCTTCATTTCTTTTGTGATCTCCTCTTTTATACTGCCCAGTTGGGAAAGAGAACAGATCTGGTCTTTTATTGATTCCGCCGTTCGTGCGAACCATGATTATTTCAACAGGGTCGCCACGGCCTTTACAGGGAAAGGGTTCGATATGACCACGTATAAAGTGGCACGCAAAGAGGCTTTCGTGGCATTGGCCAACCTCTCCGATCATTTCCAGCGAATGCTTTCGGAACCGAAGAGCAAACAACTCAATTTCGAAGAGTATCACCAGTTCGTGGCAACAAGCCACCTGTTGACCTCACATATCGCTTCCCTCTCCTATTATGCCCAGCGCTCCGGACCGCAATATGCCTCAGTAGATTTCCACCCGCTGATCGAGCAGGTCGATTCGAAATTCAGGCAGGCAGGATCTATCCTGAACGATAGCAATACCACCATCCCCGATCAACAGGTGCATGAAGACCCGATACGTCAAAAAGTTCTGGAATTGATGGAGCTGAGAAGACAGGAAATGACTGCGGGATTGAAAGAAGATCAGCAGTCGGTCAGAAAAACATTATCCGACCTCAAAGCCATCACCGACCAGTTCCAATTGATCAGCACCATCACAGCGGAAGAAGTGAAAATTTTGGAGAAGATCAAAGATCAGCGGCCGGGGAAACATTGATCATTTCCACAAGGAAGCCGCTCCGGCTATGGCCGCATTCTCACCGAGTGTGGCAGGCTGAAGGTTCATGGTGGCATCACGGTCGCGGAAATAATTCATGGCGGCAGGTATAAAGTGGTCCCAGGCTTTGGCGATATTCCCCCCGATGATGACGATCTCCTGCAGTTCGGGCGGATATTTCATCAGCAGGACTTCCCCCAGGTTCTTTCCGAATTGCATGAACAGATGCCGGACAGCAGGGTCTTCATCGATCAGCAACAACAGGTCTTTCACGCCTTCTGCTTTTTTTCCGGATACCCGTTCATATTCCTTTACAAACCAGCGGGAGCAGAGATAGTCTTCTGCCCTTGCCTCCCTGAACGCCGTACGCCAGAGATCACCATCATGAATTTTACCGTTGAAAAATCCTGCCGAGCCCAAACCCGTGCCCAGCGTGATGCCCGCTGCGTTCCGGTATCCCCTGCCAGCGCCGCTCATCAGTTCTCCCAGTAAAAATGCAGAGGCATCATTCACCATTTTGATATGGTTGGAAGGAATGCCCAACCGGTCTGCCAGCATTTGCTTTACCGGCAACTGGTAAAGCGATTCGAATTTGTGCAACCCTGTGATATAACTGATACCATGCTCATAGTCGAAAGGGCCGGGCATGGCGATGCCGATGTATTTTTCGTGTGATGGTCCGGGGCTGAAACAGGATTCGATGGCAGTAGCCCATTCCTGGATGATCCCGGCAGCATCGCCATGCGGATCGATCTTTGCGCGTACTGCTGTATGCTCCAGCAATACGGCCGCTTCGAGATATGCCTCACAAACGGCAATATGCGATCCGCCGATGTCGACACCCAACACTTGCCGGCTATTTTCTTTTTCTGTCATAGTTCAATTGAATAAATCATTTTCCTGTTCCCCATTCCCTATTCGGCTGATCACCCATCCAGAGTTCCAGCATCCCGCCATTGGCGAACGCATCATGCGAAAACCAGCATGTTTCGAGCAGTTGTCCGTTCAGGTTAGCCTTCCGGATATAACAATTGGCCGCTGAATTATTATGCGTTTTGATGACGAACTGCTTTCCCTTGTAATACCGGTTATCGAGATGGATCGTCACTTCATCGAAAATGGGTGAAGTGATATCATAGGTGGGGTTGGATGATTCATTACCTGTGATGCTGAATAACCCGATCGCCATCAGTACGCTCACGCCGCCCATCTGTCCCTGGTCTTCATCATGCCCTCCATATCCCAGATCAGGTGTAATACCACCATAAGCCTGTTCTTTCACCCGCCTTACCCAATACTGCGTCAACCAGGGCTTGCCGGCATAGTTGAACAGATGCGCATTCGAACAGCCGGGCTGATTGGCATAGCTGACATAGCCACCGGAATACGCGAACACAAAATCAGTGGCAGCGCCCTGCTCGAATGCATAGTTGAGCTTTTCACAGAGCGCGTCATTGCCTCCCATCATGGCGGCCAGTCCGGGTATATCATGCGATACGCCCCAGGTTCCCTGCCATGCATTGGCTTCCACCCATCCATTCCCATTCAGCGGATCATGGTGCATGAACTGTCCGTTCCTGTCTTTCGGGAATAATAATTTTTGCGTGCTGTCGAAGCAATATTTCCAACCCTGTGATCTTTTTAAGAAGAAGTCATAGTCCTTTTTCTTTCCCAGCCGCTTTGCCATCTGGGCGATGCCCCAGTCCTGGAAGGTGGCTTCCACCGTGATGCCTGCATTGCCGGGCCACCATCCTTTTTTAGTGTAGAAGTCGATATCTTCCGCACGTCCCAACATGCCACCCGGCAGATGGTTCCGTTTGATCACTTCAAAAGCATGTAATGGATCGGCTTTGGTGAGCAACCCTTTCATATAAGTGCTTACGATGAGATTGGTGGCAGGGCAACTCGTCATGATGTATGAATAGCCGCCACCCGAAGGGCCGCGCGGTAAGAGCCCGCCATTGTTGGCATATTCGATCATGGAGGCCGACATTTCATCCTGAACTTCCGGCCATGCCAGTCCCCACAGTACATTCAGGTTCCATTGAGTGAGCCACCACGCATCGGAGTTGTACATGTTGAAACGCAGACTGCCATCAGGATTTTTGGGAACGGTCTTTATTTTAAAAATGGCGTCGGTGAAATTACCATCGCGTTTGCCGGTAGTGCGATCGGGATAATCGCCCGATATATCATTGATCTTATGCCGTCCGAGCAATACGTGCCAGAGATCGGTATAGAATTTTATTTTCTGTTCCCTGGTGCCGCCCTTCACTTCCATCTTACCCAACCATTGGTTCCATATCTCCTGCGATTCTTTTTTTACAGCATCGAAATCCCAGGTGGTGCATTCCGCCTGCAGGTTCTTCCGTGCATTGGCAATGCTGGTGTAAGAGATCGCGATCTTCATTTTCACCTGGTCGCCCGGATTGACATTGAACCGGGCTGCTATGCCTGCGCTGTCTCCCTGCAGGGTTTGAATATTCGTTAGCATTTGTTTTCCCTTCCAGCCATCGAATGATCCTACTGGTTGATCGAATTGGATAACAAAGAACATTCTTACATCTTTGGGACCTCCCCAGTAACGTTTGATGGAACTGAACGATCCTTCGAATTCGGTATTGCTGATCTTTTGTACATCTGCATTGGCCATCGTGCTGTTGCCCATATAGCCACCGAGATTGGTAAGGATACGCGCCTGCATGGCCTGCGTCCAGGTGAAGCGATAGAAACTTACCCGCTCCGTGGAAGTCAGCTCCACCCAGGTTTTCGGCTCCTGCAGGTATACACGCTGGTAGCCCGGCTGCACGATCTCCTCATCATGACTGAACCCGGATTTCCATCCCTGTTCTCCCCTGGTAGGATCGGCGGAAGGCCCGGCAGGCATGACTTCTATACCGGATAACATCCAGCAATGGATCTGACCGAATCCCAGAATTTCATTTTCATTATAGTTGTAGCCACCGCCATTCTGGTTCTTGTTGCGGGTATGCGGCGCAGCGCCGATCATGCCGAAAGGGCGGTTGCCGGTGATGAAAAAGAAATAACGGCCGCGGTTGGTCTCGATATAGGGATCGACCCATGATAAAGGATCATTACATTGTACAGGGCTTGGGAATATTTCTATTTCGGAAAAGCCTAGATTGCTGCCGGTACCATCAGTGACCACGAACCTGACCCAGCTTACGGTCTTGTCGGCAAAACGAATGGCCTTGCCTCTTCCGTCATTCGGAATTTGATTCACCCAGATCACAGTACCATCGCTGAATTCCAGCCGTCCGCCGGCAATATGCTCTTTCAAAGTGGGGCGATCATACAATACGATCGTATTGATCACCTGCGGTGTATTCCATTCCAACCTGATCCATGGGAAACGGATATAACCCCAGTCGGTAGTCTCTCCTTCACAGGCCCACTCCCCTGCCTGATCGATGCCGATCTTTCCATCAGCGATATTCCTTGCATCATATTGTGCGTTCAATGTGGTAGAAGCCGTGATAGTGGCGGCCGGTGCAATGTTGCCCGTTCCTCCCTGAACCGCAGCAACGGAGAGTATTCCAATAGCAAGAAGGATATATGATCTCATGGTGATGCTGATTGTATGCTGAAATATCGAACTATGGCTGGACCTTCACCCGTATAAACCGCGGGCGATACAGGTTCGGGAATTTTTTGATATCGTTGAAAAAATCGAATGAGTTCACATTGTAACTGATCAGCAATTCATCGGGGGCGGATAATACCGGGTGTACTTTCGCATTGTAAGGAAAGAAATCTTTGTCCTCCGACACGGAAGCGCTCACATCGAATACCTGGATCAGTTTGCCGAAAGGCCCTACCGGTGAGGCTCCCAGCCTGATACCCACATACCTGCCCAGTCCATCGGCCTGGAATACGAGAGCATATCGCCCATCTTTCAGTTGCACCATGCCCAGCTCATTCGACAAACGGTCCGTGACCGTAGCAATTTTGGAAACGTCGGTAGTCCATTGCTGCCCGTCCCAGAATGTCCATTTATCGAATGCTTCGATCTCTGCAGGTTTTACCCGTGCGATCATCAACTTTTTTTCCTTTCCCCGGATACCATAGATATATACGTAACCATCGGGGTTAGAAGCGCCGGCCTCTGCTGTATTCACCAATATGCCTGCACCGAATGAGCCTGTACTGTCCACATCTTTGCCAAGGAAGAAAGGAATATCCACCTGCCGGTACTCATTGAATGGAGGCTGGCTGCCGCCAGGTACCGTGATCAGGGTATTGCCCATCTCCTTGAAACCAAAAGCCTGGTTGGAAATATTTTTGATCCGGTAACCGAAAATATAGAGATCATTGTTGCGTGCCTGATTGACGAAACCATCTCCCAGCCAGTAATATTCACTTTTCTGTGTGGCAGGTGTTTTGGGCACGAAGAGCGATACATTCTTCCCGTTCTCCTGTTTCCAGTAGAACCGGATATGATCATTGTCGGGAATGCCGTCCTTCAAAACAGCGATGGAGTTATTGATCATTTCATAACCGGGCTTCAATGAATCCTTTTCGATCTCTCCCAGCATGGTATCACTGAACCAGATGATCGTTTCACTGGTTTTGGAGGCGCCATTCGTTTCTTTGCCATCTCGGGTAGCAGCGAATATCCCATCACCTCCAAACCACCCGGAATTCCTTTTGAATAAGGCCGACCATTCAGGCGCTTCTTCCACGGTAAAACGCAGTGAATCGAGATTTGCCTGAGCAGGTTGCTGCTCCGGGTGATTGGAGCTGCAAGCGCTTATCGAGAAGGCCAATAGGGTTGCCGGCAAGAGTATATTGATAGTTGTAAGTTGTTTATTGAAGAGCATAATACTTTTTTTTATGAATGAGATGGTCCTATCCGTTAAGGTACCGCGTCGAAGGTGTATACGAATTTCTCTTTGTCGGTGTAAGGAGGCCCGAGCCATGAGAGGTCGAGCACGATATCCATCACCAGCCTGTCTTTCGAAACACTCCGTACATTATAGGTTTCGATAGTAATGGCTGAAGGGTTGAAAAGGGAGTGATATTTCTGTGTGAAAGTCTTTTCATCATCGCTCAATGTCCATTTATCGTACACATTGAATCCATCGAAAGCGCAGGCTTTGGTGCCATAGTTGATGGAGATGGTGCTATCCCTTTTCCAGTTGTAAACATCATCCTTTTCACAATCCGTGATGGTTTCTACCGGAGGTGATGCGGTCTCCTGGAATTTGGATTTCAGGAGCCATTTGTGGCTGAAGATGATCTGTGCGGCAGAGGTGGTGGTATTCACCGTGAGGTCTTTCTCCACCGAACGGCCTTTGTTATCCGTGAGCTTGAAATTAAAGCCTACGAGCTTGTCCACCTCATCGGGGCTCAGCAGATACGTGAATTCATATTTATAATTGGTACCGCCGGCCGAAACAGGCGTTACGGATTTGATACCATAAGTATTATCGGGTTGAAGGTTGACACCTTTGGAGATGAGCAGTTCCTTGAATCCATCGGGAACGCTCAGGTCGACGGTCAGCTCGATGAGCTTGCCCGATTTACCGGTAACATTTTCAGTGGAGAGCGACATGGCCGGTGCATTGGGATCGTCGCTGTTCTTATGGCAGGCCGATAAAAAATATAAGCTTGCAATCAGTAAGGTCGTAAGGAGGGGATATGGCCGCATAATCGTTATTTTTTGAGATGTTATGATTGGATACCTTTTAGTTTCCAGAATTTTTCGATGTCTTCCAGTGTTTTCTCTTTTGTTTCAGGCACCAGCCGCCAAACAAACACAAAAGCGATCACCGACATCAGCATATAGATCCAGAAAGTGCTGGCTTCGCCTACCGAAGATTGCAACATGGGAAAGGTCTGCGATACGGCAAACACGGCTGCCCAGAGAAAGAAGATGGCCACAGACATGGCCCTGCCGCGCACCCGTGTAGGAAATATCTCGGCCACTACCACGAATGTGAGCGGACCGAGTGAAATGGCGAAGAAAGCGATATAGGCCAGGATAGCGATCAATACCATCGGGCCCTGCGACATTTTAAAATGGAAGGCAGCACCTACCAGTCCCAGGCAGACCGTCATCCCTGCCGACCCGATGAGCAATAATGTTTTCCTTCCCCATTTATCCACGTATTTGATCGCCACGATGGTGAAGAGCATATTGATCACTCCCACGAGCACAGTCTGCAACATTGCCGAGGAAGAACCATCACCACCCGACTTGAATATCTCCGGCGCATAATACATGATAGCATTGATCCCGGTTACCTGCGAGAGGATGGCGAGAATGATCCCGATCACCAGCACGAGCCGCAGTCCGGGTTTCAGCAATTGCGAAAAGCTGCCCGATTCTTCATGCATCCCTTCCGTGATGGCATTCAGCTCCTGCTTTGCGTTTTCCGGGCCATTCACTTTGGACAGCACTTCTTCCGCTTCCTGCAGCCTGTTCTGCTGGGCCAGCCACCGTGGACTTTCGGGCACCGGCAACAACAGGAAAATAAAGAGGATGGATGGAATGATGCCTGAACCGAACATCCATCGCCAGCCCGATTCCACGTTCCAGCTTTCATCATGCAAGCCGGCGATGCCGGCATTCACGAAATAGATGAGCAGGATGCCGATCACGATACCCATCTGGTAAATGGAGATCAACCGGCCGCGGATGCCGGCAGGGGCTATCTCCGAAATGTAGAGGGGCGATAGCATGGAAGCGATACCGATGCCTATGCCGCCGATGAGCCTGAACACGATGAAATAATCGAGGCTCAATGGCAGCATGATGCCCAGGGAAGAGATCGCAAAAGCAAAGGCCGAGATCATCAGCACTTTCTTTCGACCGATCCTGTCACTCAGGCTGCCGGCGAACATCGCCCCTATCACGCAGCCGATCAGGGCACAGGAAGCCACCCACCCCATCATGGCAGGTGAGAGCGCGTATTTCGATTGGATGAACCCGATGGCGCCGGCTACCACGGCTGTGTCGTATCCGAACAACAGCCCTCCCACCGCCGCCACATAAGTGCATTTGTAAACGTACTTCAATCCGGATATGTGCATAATCGTTAGTTTATACGATAATCAATTAAATTATCTGTCCGTACATAAGCCTTGATAGTAGCGCATTGTCTGCCTTCACTCTCACCGAATGGCCGGATGGTGTAACGGCCTGCATCGGCGGGCATAATAAAAGTTTCGGCATAGTGCACCACGAAAGGCTCGAATGAGTTATCGGGGCTTTCCACAATGGCTTCCCTTCCTTCGATGAGGTTGAGCACATTGAAGCGCCCGGCCGTATCATGTGTTACAGTACCGGTGAACCAATGCCTGCGGGTTTCGATGAAGGAGAGATCATCGAGGCCGGTGCGTTCTTCTTTCCAGCCATCACCCTGTGCAATGGGCTCCACTTTATTGAGGATATGCTCTTTGGTCCATTCAGTGGTGCGGTCCCACTGGATCACATTTTTCCCATGCTCCAGTGAAATGGGGCGCGGCTTTCCGTCGAGACCCATTCTTCCCCAATCCCATAATTTGAAAGTAAAAATATACGGTGTGGCGCTGATCTCCAGTACTACGCTGTTGGCGCCCGAGCAATGAACGGTGCCGGAAGGGATCAGCACATGATCATGTTTACGGATAAGCCATTTCTCTACAAATTCGTCGGCCTCGAAATGGTTGCCATTCTCCTGTGCATCTTCCAGGGCGTTCATCATTTTTTCAGGGATGATATTCTCTTTCAGTCCGAGGTAAACGAAGGCATTGTCCTTTGCCTGCAGGAAATAATAACTTTCATCCTGGGTATAGGCCATACCGAATTTTTCCCGGATATATTCTTTGAGCGGATGCACCTGCAGGCTGAGGTTGCCTCCTTCCATGGTATCGAGAAAATCGAAGCGGATCGGGAACTCTGCGCCGAAGGCTTCATACACTTTTTTACCGAGCAGGGCCTGCGGCTGATAAAATACCAGGTTGATGGAGGGCGTTTCGAACACCACATTATCGAAGCGGAACAGCAGGCTGTTCTCTTCCGGTACACAATCGAATCCCCAGGCAATATTCTTTTCATTGGGATCGAGGTCCATCACTTCCTTGAGCCATTGCCCGCCCCAGGGGCCGGGATCGAAGAAAGGCATTACGCGGAACGGACGTTTCACCACTTCACGGAAGGCATTGAGCAGAACAAACCCTTCGATCATCCTGGGGTTGCCGGCGAGCGTGGTATCGAGCACGAAATCCCATTTCTCCATCAGGGTTACTTTATGGCGGTCGCACACACGCCAGTCAACGAAGAAGGCGCGTTTATATTTATAGGAGAAAGCATCTCCTGTATTGTTGATACCGAGGTTACCGGCCTCATTCCGGCGAAAGCGTAGCTGGATCTCCCAGCGCGGCATATCGGCATAGATCAGCAGGTCGGCATCGGGGGCGATCAGTGAGGCCCCGGTGCCCATTACAATGATCAGCCCATTCTTTTGCTGTGCCAGGTCGCGCTGCATACCGGCTATCTTTTCCTCATTGAAAAAGTCTTTCAAAAATAACGGTGTTATATAACCGAATACAGGGTCATCTGTTACATAGGGGTACACCATATCATCAATGGCCTGTTCCGGCTTCAAAGCATAGGTTGCATCGAAGAAATGTGCTTCACTTAGGTTTTCCTGCAGGTGAGCGGCTATCTCCGGCATGAACACACCATGATAATGTTCGATGGCGATTACAGTCCTTTTCTTTTGTAAACTGTTCGCTTTTTGCTGTATGGCGGCAGCGATGTTCGTCCAGCCATTCCATCCCTCATACCCATCGATCCTGATCTCCGGGTATTTGTCGAAATTTGAACTTTCCAAGTAGTTTGTGTTTTTAATATTGAGTAATAAGGTTGACAGGTTAACAAGTTGAAAAGTTGACAAGGGATTGTAATATCGTTTTACAGGGTAGATCAACAAACAGGGTACCTCTTGTCAACCTTTCAACCTTTCAACTTATCAACTATCAGTAATCATTCTGTGTCAGGTTGGGGTTGAGATCGCGTTCGTACTGCGGTACCGGGAACAGGTAATTGCGGGCAGCCGGGGTTACGCCCGGCTTGGCCTGAGGCACCAGTGTTAAAAGGGTACTGGTGCGGGCCAGATCGAACCAACGGTGGCCTTCGGCCACAAATTCCAGTCTTCTTTCTTTGAGTACGGCGGCCCTGAAATCGGTTTTGCTCAATCCTGCATAATCCGGCACCGTGTTGCGATAGGTAGTGCCATCGAAGCGGGCACGCTTTCTCACCAGGTTGATATACTTATGCGCTTCGAGGGGCTGGTCGAGCTCATTCTCAGCCTCCGCATACATGAGGAGCACATCGGCGTAGCGGATCACCGGAAAATCATTGGCCGATCCGTTCCCTTTGGGCTCTGCTGCACGGTCCCAGTATTTTTGAATATAGGGGCGGATAGTCTCCACCGATCCATTCTGTTTATGGATCTCGGTGATGAAGGTCACGGCCCTGCGGCGATCATCTATATCGTATTGATCGTACAATTGCTGTGTGGGCACCTGCCAGCCCTGCGCATTCTGCACACCTTCTTCGCTCAACTGCGGCGGCAGCAAACGGACGAGGAACTGACCGACTTCCCAGAAAATAATGGCGCCGCCTGCATCGCCGAAACCAACGGAGAAAACTGCTTCCTTACCTCCGCGGCTGGAGAGCTTGAACACGCTGGCGAAATCCTCCCAGAGATCATAGGTCTTCGAATCGATCACTGCTTTGGCTTTCTCGGCAGCTTTGGCCCAGTTCTTTTGGGTTAAATAAACTTTTGCCTGAAGGGCAATAGCAGCCCCTTGTGTAGCGCGGCCCCGGCCATTACCGGCATCATAGTTCACGGGCAGTACCGGCACTGCATCGGCCAGGTCCTGGTGTACCTGTGCATAGATAGCGTCGACAGTGGCCACTTCCGGTGTCAGTGGTTCTTTTTCTTTCAGCACCAGTGGTATCTTGCCGAACATGCGCACCATATTGAAGTACATCAGGGCACGCAGGAACTTCGCTTCACCGATCAGGCGACTGCGCAGGGTGGCATTCATACTGATCTGCGGAATACGCTCGATAGCGATATTGGCAATGGTGATGGTCTTGTAATGCATCACCCATATCTCCTGCAGGGTGCTGTTCTGCGGGCCGTAGGTAAAGGTGCTCAACTGGTCGAGCGCCGGAGCAGCCAGTTGTTTGTTTTCCATCTCATCGGAAGCAAGCCCTTGTGTTACCCAGAAAGAACTATGATAAACACCGGCCGTTGAACCGGTGCTGATCGAGTTCAGGTAAGCGTAAATGGAATTCACGGCAGAGATGGCATCCTGCTCCGTTTTATAATAATTGGTGACCGACACCACATTCCTGGGCTTCTCTTCCAGGAATTTTGAGCAGGAAGCAGAGCCCAGCAAGGCGATCGTGAGTAGGGCGACTGTAAATAATTTATACGTTTTCATTTGACAGCTTTTATCGTTTTTAGAAACCGAGGTTTACACCGATGAGATATACTTTCGATTGCGGATAGCCACCCTGGTCGATACCGATGAGGGTAGTATTCTGTCCGTAGGTATTGGCTTCCGGATCATACCCGGAATAATTGGTGATGGTGAAGAGATTGGTGGCGCTGGCATATACCCGCAGCCTGCGCACTTTGATCTTCTTCAGCAGGTCGTTGCTGAAATTATAGCTCAGGGTCACATTCTTCAATCGCAGGTAAGAGGCATCTTCCACGATAGCAGAGGAGAAAATGCCTACGTCTTTGCTACCGGCTGCAAGTGCACGCGGGTATTTATTGCTGGGGTTGGTGGGTGTCCAGCGGTTGAGCCCTGCATCGGCCAGTACATTGTTCTCGCCGGTGAGGTTCAGCAGGTCGAAGTTGTTGAGATTGGCGAGTTTATTGCCCTGCGACCCCTGGAAGAAAAAGCTGAGATCGAAACTTTTATAGGTAAGCGTATTGGAAAAGCCCCAGGTAAATTTCGGTTGTGCGGTACCGAGAATGACCCTGTCGGCCTCCGTGATCTTTTTATCGCCATTGATATCGCGGTATTTTCGATCGCCGGCCCTGGCCTGGGAAGCGGAACCTGGCTCCTGCCCTATCATCACCGGACTGGAAGCTGCTTCAGCATCCGACTGAAAAATTCCGTCGAAGACATACCCATAGAATGTGCCTACTGCCTCTCCGGGCCGCAGGATGGTGCCGCCTGCCATGGGAATATCGTACGGTGTATTGAGGTTGGTGACCTTATTGCGGTTGAGGGAGAAATTGATGGCGCTGTTCCAGCTCAGCACACCTTTTGTATTGACAGTGCGGATATCGAGATCGATACCATAGTTCTCGATATTGCCTACGTTCAGCACCGTGGTGCCGAAGCCGGAAGTGGCCGGGATGGGTGTCGACAACAACAGATCGAATGTTTTCTTCTTGTAGTAATCGGCAGTAACGGTGATCCGGTTGGCGAAAAGCCCGAGGTCGAACCCGATATCGAGCTGGCGGGTGGTTTCCCATTTCAGGTTGGGGTTCACGTACGACAGCGGTTCCTGGCCAGTATACACTTCGCTGCCATTGGCGCTGTTGAACACGCCTTCACCGAAGGGCCCTATCAGGGCGAGCGACAGGTATGGAGGGATGGCCTGGTTACCGATCACACCATAGCTGGTCCTGAATTTGAGCTCATTGATGGCGGAAATTGATCGCATGAAATCTTCATCCGACACCCTCCACGCAAAGGCGGCCGACGGGAAGAAAGCATATTTATTATTGGCGCCGAATTTGGAGGAGCCGTCGATACGGCCTGTTACAGTGAACAGGTATTTATTATTGAAAGTATAATTCACTCTTCCCAGGTAGGAGATCATGCTCCAACTGGATTCACTGTTATACGGTTTTTGTGGCTTGAGGGCAGCTCCGATATTGTGATAGCCGGTACGGTTATCGGGGAAATCGAATGCGTAAACATTCAACTTGTCGTTATTGAATTGCTGCATGGTGTAACCTGCCACTGCATTCACACGATGCCTGCTGCCGAATGTATTATTATAGGTAACGGTATTTTCATTGAGCCAGGTGAGCCCTTCCGACTTGGCGATGGAAGCCTCTCCCTTACTGGCCTCTGTGCGTTTGAGGAAATTGGGGCCGAAGCTGCCTTCATTGGTATTGAATCCATCGATGCCGAAGCTGGTGCGCAGTTCCCAATGTTTATTAATGGTGTATTTCGCATATACATTACCGAGAATACGGGACAATCTTGTTTCGGAAATATATTCTTTGGCTTCTGCAATGGGGTTACCCAGTATCTTGCCCCTGTCGTTCTCGAAGGTATAGCCTCCATTACGGTTCGGGTCGTATACTTTCAGAACGGGATTGAAGAGCATGGCGCTGGTGACCACACCGGGAACGATGGTGCCGGTATTGGTGAGCACGCCTTTGCTGTTGATGCGGGAATAAGAAAGATTGGTACCTACCGTGAGGTGGTCGGTGATATTGCGGTCGAGATTGGCGCGAAAGGCATAACGCTGGAAATCGGAATTGATGATGATCCCATCCTGCGTGAAGAAGGAGCCGGAGAGCGCGTATTTGGTCTTGTCATCGCCACCGGAGGTGGAGAGATTGTAGCTCGACATGGGCGCTACGCGGAACAATTCATCCTGCCAGTCGGTCCCCTTGCCGAGATTTTTTGGATTCACGTAAACGGGGGTCAGTCCGGCATTGAGTTTGGCATCATTCACCAAAGTAGCGAACTGAGAAGCATCCAGCAGTTTCAGCTTATTGGCCACCTGCTGATAGCCGTGGTACACGTCGAAATCGATCACGCCTTTGCCGCTGCGGCCGCGCTTGGTGGTGATCAGCACAACGCCGTTGGTGCCTCTCGAACCGTACATGGCGGTGGCGGAGGCATCCTTGAGTATTTCGATAGATTCGATGTCGGCCGGATTGATGGAAGCGAGCGCTCCGAGCCTGGGGCCGCGGGTAACGCCGCCGGAGAGGTCGGCGCCATCACTGCTCACGAGCATACCGTCGATCACGTAGAGTGGTTCGTTACCGGCATTGATGGAACTGGTGCCACGGATACGGATAGACGTTTCTGCGCCGGGCTTCCCGGATATCTGTGTTACCTGCACACCCGCTGCGCGGCCCTGCAGGGCCTGGTCGAAGGAGGTGGCCGGAACAGCTTTCAGCTCATCGGATTTCACGGAGACGACTGAGCCGGTGAGATCACTTTTTTTGGTGGTGCCGTACGCGATCACCACAACCTGGGAAAGCTCGTCGTTGACGGGTTGGAGCTGGATATCGAGCCCGGTGCGATTGCCGGGCACGATCTCCTGTGATACATATCCAACATGCGAGACCAGCAGCGTATCCTTTCCGGCAGGAAGGACGATACTGAACTGGCCCGCGTTGTTGGTAGCTACGCCATCAGAAGATCCTTTCACAGATACGGTAGCGCCGGCGATGGGTTTGCCGTCGGGGGAACTTACTTTCCCGGAAATTTTTTTGGCAGGATTGGTTACCTGGGCAGATCCCTGGGTTGACAGTAGAAAGAGCAGGCAGACAGTCAGCAGGGCAGCAAGCGTTTCGTTAGCAATCTTTTTCATCCGTTAATATTTATGGTGTGGTGGCCGGATTCGATACGGCAATTTAGGGTTTTAAATGTTCGAATGTTCGTACATATATACATTCAAATTTTTTTACTGGTAAGGATAATGTTTGCCGGGATCACTTCCTGGCGATATCGATGGTATAAGTAAACCGGTCGGCCCTGTAATAGCCGAGGTTATATTCGATAGGACGGTCGCCCGCATCACAGACCACACGTTTGCGGAACAGGATAGGTTCACCGGGGTCGATGGACAGCAGTTTCCCCAGTTTCTTATCGGCCAGGATAGCGCTGATCCCCTCTTTCGAAACGGAGGCTACTACATGGTGGTCGCGTTCGAGCGTTTCATACAAAGGTTTGTTGAAATCATCGTCGGTGGTAAGGCCGGTGCGGGGATGGAACCAGGAAACGAAATAGACGATGGGCTCTCCGTCCAAACCCTTTACCCGCTCCATTTTCAGCACCGTGGCATCGGGCCCGATGCGGAATAGCTGCTGGATATCCTTTTCGGGCACCACGTTCGATACTTTGATGCTGTAATTGCGGAAGGTCATCCCCTTCTCATCCATTTCATGGGTGAAGCTGTCCCATTTATCGAGCTTGGTGGAAATATTCTTACGGGCTACTGAAGTGCCTACTCCTTTTTTACGCACCAGCAATTGTTCATAGACCAGTTTATTGGTGGCCTGGCGGATGGTGCTCCGGGAAACGCCCAGCTTCTTGGCCATATTGATCTCATTCGGCAGGAGCTTGCCATTCTGGTATTCGGGTTTTTCGATCAGCCTGCGCAGCAGGTCTTCCACCTGTGCATGGAGCGGAATGGCGCTTTGATGGTCTATACGGAGTAAATCCATTTGATGGTATGTTCGTACATACTAAATTAGGGAGTTTTGTGAAAATGCCAAAAAAATTTTAGCCCGGGTAAATAAATGGGAGCATAAAGGTGTCGCTAACGCTTAACGATCTTCAACAAGACCTGTTTCGCGGAATCAGGTTCGCGGACGATCAGGAGATACATGCCGGGAAGGTAGTTGGCCATCGACAGGATATGATCACTGTAGCCCTGCGGCAGTTCCAGCATTTGCGATTGCAGCAACTGGCCTGAAAGGGAAGTGATGGTGAGGATGGCGTGAGCGGGTTGGTCGGCATACAGATGCACGAAAAGCGTACTGACGACTGGATTGGGATAAGCGCGGACGGTTAAGGGGCGGTCTGCCGGAGTGATGGATTTCGATGAGGCAGGTTGCCGGAAACCCTGTATTGGAAGGAAGAACAATAATATAATGAGCAAGCGGGAAAACATACTATTGGATTGACTGTTCCTCTGCTGATTTGACGGCTACAATCGGGCCAGGATTGTTATAGAATGGTTATTGAATAGTTAGTTCGCGAAAGCAAAAAAAAGCCCCGTTCTGCAACGGGGTCTGTATCGATCCGCATAACCATAAATCATTATTGCGCTTTTGCCTGGAGGTCTACTTTCAGGTTGATCTCCTTGCTGATCGCATCGTCTTTCATGCCGGGGTAATTGATCCCCCAGTCGTTCCGGTCGATATTGAAATCGGCATTGGCTTTAAAGCTGGCAGACGTATTTTCCAGTACGTTCGCATCGAAAGTGATATTCTTGCTTACACCACGCAGGGTGAGGTTGCCGGCAATAGTGAGTTTGGAGGCAGAATCCTTTACAGCAGTGATCTCGAATGTAGCCTGGGGGTGATTGGCCACATCGAAGAAATCGGCCGCTTTCAGGTGACCTTCCAGCTTGGCCTTGTAAGCAGTATCGGAGATATCTGTATTATTAATGGAGGTCATGTCGATCGTGAACTGGCCACCGGTGAGCTTCCCATCCTGCACGAATAATTTGCCGTTGGCGATCTTGATAGTGCCTGTATGTTTGCCGCTCACTTTATTACCGAGCCATACGATATTGCTGGCATTGGGATCAACGACCAGGGCTGCTCCGGCGGCCGGGGTGTTCGCGCTGACGGAATCTTTTGTTTCGGCTTTTTTTCCTTCGGGGTTGTCCACGCAACTGTAGAGGGCAGCGCTGGCCACCACCACAAATAACATTTTTTTCATGTTTGTCTTTTTTGTAATTGATTGAGTTGAGCAGGTCTATTTCGATGGAAAGGGACCTGCGTTAATAGGTGTTTGCGGAGGCTATTACAAAGAAGAACGGGAATTGTTGTTTGAACATTGAATATTTTTTTGGGACCACGAAGGCACGAAGGCGCAAAGGAAATGAGGGTGGGAGGTGGGAAAGTTTAGAGAAACTGGGGGTTGTTGAAAATTTATGGTGGACTGGGCGGAGTGTCATTACGATTGATGAGATGCTGAGGTACGGAAAGGAAGAGGCACAAAGGAGCGACGAACAAGTGCGGGTTTACCCGCAACTCCGTGCCTTACTTCCGGATAGATCGAATTTCCCCAGGTACATCTTTTCTTCTATTTATTCTTATTTCCAATAATGGCCAACCCAATCCCTCGTAACCATTTCAAATCCCAATCCTCATTTCCTTTGCGCCTTCGTGCCTTCGTGGTGAATATCCATTATCCATAGCCAACGATACCGTAGTTACCGGGCAACTACCAACTCCACATTCTTCCTCCTCACCATACGTGTGAACCGTGTTATGAGAAATACCGAAGCAAAGGTCAGTCCTGCAATCAGCCCTATCCAGATACCGGTGGCGCCTAATTTTCCGGGATAAGCCAACAGGTAGCCGGCCGGGATCCCGATCACCCAATAAGCAGTGATGATCAGCATGGTCGGCACTCTTACATCCTTGATGCCGCGGAGAAGCCCGGCCGTAGTGGCCTGTGTGGCATCGGAGATCTGGAAGATGGCCGCAAAGATCAGCAGGAGCGCCGCCATTTCCACCACTTCCGTGTTATCGTTGAACAGCGGCGGCAACAGGTGACGAAACAGCGAAAAGCCGATAGCACAAAAGATGCCATAGAACAGTGCCGTGAGGATCGTACTGTTACCTATAATATGTATCAGTTTCCATTCAGTGCGGCCATAAGCATTGCTGACCCGGATAGAACCAGCCTGCGCCAATCCCATCGATACCATGAAAGTAAATGAAGCGAGGCTCAGTGCGATCTGGTGAGCGGCCTGCGGGATGGCGCCCAGTGTGCCGATGATGATGCCCGATACGGCAAAGGCGCCGGCCTCCATGCCCAATTGCAGGCTGCTGGCAATGCCGATATGCAACAGCTCACCCTGTGTTTTGCGGCGGAACTTCCACTGCGACCCGCTAACGGCCATATACCTGCGAAAAGTACGGTGCCGGAGCACAACAGTACCGAGCACCAGGAAGATCAGCGTACGTGTGATCAGGGTGGCCCAACCAGCCCCGACCAGTTCGAGACGGGGAAAGCCCCAGTTGCCATAGATCAGCAGCCAGTTGAGGAACACGTTCACCGGCAATGCAAGCAATGATAATAACATGGCCGTCCTGGTATATTCAAGCCCGTCGGTAAACTGCTTCAGGGTCATGAAGAGCAGCATGGGGATCAGTGATAAACTCATCAGCTCCATGAAAGGAATGGCGTACTGAACCACCTCCGGGTCCTGGCCAAGATGGTAGAGGATATTTTTTCCGAAGACCAGGCTTAATGAAATGATAACGGCCATGCAGGTACAAAGGATAAAACCATTGAAGAAATAATGGGATACCTGGTGGCTATCACGCCGTCCATTGGCCATGGAAACCATCTGTGAAACCGCGATCGTCATCCCGATACCGAATACAAATGGAATATTTACCGTATTCAACACCAGCGATACAGCGGCCAACTGCTTGTATCCCACTGCGCCCACCATGGCCGCATCGATGATATGAAGCGTCATCTGGGCAAGCTCTCCGATAATTATAGGTACTGCCAGTTTGATCGTTGCCGATGCTTCCCGTCTTAATCCTTTGCCTGTGTCATTCATAGAACTGGCAAATTTATAGAATCCCTTCTACCACTCATCCCCTCTTTTTCCAGCTTCATGCACTTCCACCCCGACTTCAAGAAATTTCCCCCCTAAAAAATTTTCCGGCAAACAATTCCTTCTTACTTTTGTTTTGCTAACACTGTTAGGTAAAATGTAACTATGGGTATCACAGAACGGCGGTTACGTCAAAAAGATGAAGTGCGGTCCAGCATCCTTGCCACCGCATGGCATATCGTAACAGCAGAAGGCTGGCAATCCCTATCTATCCGCAGGATAGCGGACGCCATCGAATACAGTGTACCCGTGATCTACGACCATTTCGCCAATAAAGAGAGCATATTGCTTGAATTCGCCCGTGACGGGTTCCGATTGCTGACCAAGAAGACGGAGCTTGCCATGAACAGGCATACGGACCCGGCAGACCAGATCAGGGCCATGGCCGATGCGTACTGGAATTTCGCGTTCAGGAATAAGGAATATTACCAGGTGATGTTTGGATTGGGCATTCCCTGCACAGAGGTGGAGAAATGTCTTCCTGAAAATGGCAGGTTCCGGGAATTGATGATGGAACCGATCCAGAAGCTGCTGGATAAGAACAAGAGAACGGATGTCAATGCCTGCCTGAAAGGGCATACGCTTTGGTCAGTGATGCATGGACTGATCTCCATCAAGATGATGAAGACCTCCGATATGTGCGATGAGCTGAATAAGATGGTGTTGGAGGATGCTGTCAACGGATTCATCAAAAACCTGGGAAAATAAATTTTTTTCCGAAAAAGCTAACAGTGTTAGGAATTATTATAGCGTTACAACATTGTTCGTGGAATATGCCCCTTTTACTGGCCGGTTAGAAACAATATCAACATCCAGACAGAACTATATAAACTGTAAACACAAACCGGGAAGCCCATGCGTTTCCCAAAATCAACCATGTTATGCAACCATTACTCAAGATGAATAGACGAACCAAACAGTCTCTTCCGGTCCGCCATCAGCTTATCCTCCTGGGCGGCATCCTCGCTATTGTTGGACTATATGCCTGCGGGTCTTCTGCAGCACCCGGTAACGCTTATGGCGCTATGCCGCCACCGCAATTGCCGGTAGTGCCTGTAACCACCACCAACGCTACCACCTACCGCGAATACCCTGCTTCACTGGAAGGAAAAGTGAATGTAGAGATCCGTCCGCAGGTGGAAGGCTACCTGGAAAAGATCTATGTAGATGAAGGCGCTTATGTAAAAGCAGGGCAACCACTGTTCAAGATCGACGCCCGTGTTTATAACGAGCAACTGAACAGTGCCCAATCTACCTTGTCTGCCGCACAGGCCAATGTGGCCAAAGCAAAAGTGGAAGTAGACCGGCTGGTCCCCCTGGTAGAGAACAAAGTGATCTCCGAGGTCCAGCTCAAGACCGCCAGGGCTGCGTACGATGCCGCCGTGGCCGCTGCCGACCAGGCAAAAGCAACCGTGGGCAATGCGCAGATCAATATCGGCTATACACTGATCAAAGCGCCGGCCAGTGGATATATCGGTAGGATCCCCTTCAAGATCGGGGCCCTTGTCGGAAAGAATGAATCACAGCCGCTCACCCTGTTGTCCGATGTGAACGAGATCTACGCTTACTTTTCTTTGAGTGAGCCTGATTTCCTCGCATTCAAACAACAATTCGCCGGCAATACCATCGAAGAAAAGGTAAGGAAAGTGCCGCCCGTTGAACTGGTACTGGCCGATAACAGCCTGTACAATCAAAAAGGCAAGGTGGGGACCATCGAAGGTCAGTTCGATAAGACCACCGGCGCCATCAGCTTCCGGGCAACCTTCCCCAATGCAGGTGGCATATTGCGCACCGGCAATACCGGCAAGGTCCGCATCCCGCAACTCTTCAACGAAGCACTGATCGTGCCGCAGGAATCCACCTTCGAGATACAGGACAAAGTGTTCGTATTCGTGGTGGGCGATAGCAACAAGGTAGCCACCAGACCTATCACTGTGTCTGGCAAGACCACCAACTACTATTTCGTTGAAAGCGGCGTGAAGAAGGGCGATAAGATCGTTTTCTCCGGCGTCGGCAACCTGCAGGAAGGAATGTCCATCGTACCACAACCAATATCTGCAGACAGCCTGCTCAAAGCGAAACCATTGAAATAACGAAGTTAGAAGTATGAGGTCGGAGATCAGAAGTCCCTGAATGCAGGGACTGTCTGACCAGTGGGGTCTGCTGACCTCCGACCTCCGACTTCATACCTCAGTCTTCAGACATCACACAACTAATTTCACTCCCATGCTAAAAAGATTTATTGAAAGACCGGTATTATCAACGGTTGTTTCTATCATATTGCTCTTGCTGGGCGGGCTGTCTTTATACACACTGCCCGTGACGCTGTTCCCGGATATCGCTCCGCCGAGCGTTCAGGTAACTGCCCTCTACCCCGGCGCCAATGCTGAAGTAGTGGCCCGTTCAGTGGCCACTCCGATCGAAGAAGCCATCAACGGTGTGGAAAACATGACCTACATGACTTCCAATTCCAGTAACGACGGAAGTATGACCCTCACCGTTTATTTCAAACAGGGCACCAATCCCGATATCGCATCGGTGAACGTTCAGAACCGTGTGTCCAAAGCCGTTAGCCAGGTGCCCACCGAAGTGGTCCAGGCAGGTATTTCCACCCAGAAAGTGCAGAACAGTATCATCATGTTCGTGGCCCTGTCGAGCGATAACAGGGAACAATACGATGAGCTCTTCCTGGAAAACTATATCAAGATCAACCTGATCCCGCAGATCCAGCGTGTGCCCGGTGTGGGCCAGGCCCAGGTATTCGGCACCAAGGATTATTCCATGCGGATATGGCTGAAACCCGACCGCCTCATCGCCAACGGCCTTTCCCCCCAGGATGTGCTGACTGCCGTGAAAGACCAGAACCTGGAAGCAGCGCCCGGCCGTTTGGGCCAGAACAGCCCTGAGGTGTTCGAGTATGTACTTAAATACAAAGGCAAATTGAACCGGAGCGAAGATTATGAGAACATCGTCGTGAAAGCGAACAGCGATGGCTCCATGCTTCGCCTGAAAGATGTGGCCCGCGTCGAGTTCGGGTCCTACACCTATTCTACCAATAGCAGAATGGATGGCAATCCCGTATCCGGCTTCGCGGTTTACCAGACAGCCGGTTCCAATGCCAACGATATCCTTACCGAAGTTGAACGCCAACTGAAAGAATTCTCTTCCAGTCTGCCCAAAGGCGTCAAGACCACGATCATGTACAATTCCAAGGAATTCCTCGATGCCTCGATCCACCAGGTGCGTGAAACACTGGTGATCGCCTTCCTGCTGGTATTCCTGGTGGTGTTCGTGTTCCTGCAGGATTTCCGTTCAACGCTGATCCCCGCCATTGCAGTGCCAGTGGCCATCATCGGTACATTCTTCTTCATGCAGCTCTTTGGTTTTACCGTCAACCTGCTCACTTTATTCGCCCTTGTGCTGGCCATCGGTATCGTGGTGGACGATGCGATCGTGGTGGTGGAAGCCGTGCACTCCAAAATGGAGCGAACGAATTTGCCTGCAAGGGTAGCCACCGTTCAATCGATGAGCGAAATATCAGGAGCTATCATTTCCATCACACTGGTAATGGCAGCCGTGTTCATTCCCGTTGGTTTCATGCAGGGCCCTGCCGGTGTGTTCTACAGGCAGTTCGCCTTTACGCTGGCCATCGCCATCCTGATCTCCGCGGTGAACGCGCTTACACTGAGCCCTGCGTTGTGTGCCTTATTCCTGAAAAATATCCATCATGAAGAAGGACAGGAAAAAGGAAAGAAGAGAGGTTTCTCCGCCCGCTTCTTCAGTGGGTTCAATGCAGGCTTCAAAGCTGTAACCGAGAGATATATACGCAGTCTTCAGTTCCTTATCAAACGCAAATGGATCGCTATCACCGGATTGGTGCTCATCGCCGCCGGCGCGTTCTATATGGCCAAGAAAGCACCTACGGGCTTTATCCCCACGGAAGACCAGGGCTTCGTGCTGTTCGCTGCCAATACACCTCCCGGCAGTTCACTGGAGAGAACGCACGCCGCCACGTCACAACTCGACAGCATTATCAAGAATGAACCTGCTGCCGAGCACCTGTATACGATCGACGGTTTGAACTTCATCAGTTTTGCCAACGCTTCTCCGTATGCAGCCGGATTTATCAGGCTGAAAGATTACGATAAGAGAGGGCCTATCAAAGACCCCGAACAGATCGCCGGCATGCTCACCGGGAAAGTAAGCCAGGTGAAGGGAGCCAATACCTTCTTCTTCAACTTCCCCACCGTACAGGGCTTCGGTAACGTGAGCGGTTTCGAGTTTATGCTACAGGATAGAACGAACGGCCCGCTCGACAAGCTCGGCAATACCGCCTGGGGCTTTATCGGCGCCCTGATGCAGCGAAAGGAGATCGGGTTTGCCTTCACCACATTCGCCGCCGGCAACCCGCAGTACACTATTGAAGTGGACAACGAAAAAGCAAAGCAGCTAGGCGTTTCCGTTAGTGAACTGATGCAAACGATGCAGATCTATTACGGAAGTAGCTTCGTGTCGGACTTCAACCGTTTCGGTAAATATTACCGGGTAATGGCCCAGGCCGATATCCCCTACCGGAATGACCCTTCTTCTCTGAATGGTATCTATATCAAGAATAAACAGGGTGAGATGGTGCCGGCCAAAACGCTGGTTAACCTGAAACGTGTGTATGGCCCTGAAACAGTGACTCGCAATAACCTGTTCAATGCCGTTACCATCAACGGAACGCCCAAACCGGGCTATAGTACCGGTGACGCCATCAGGGCTGTTGAGGAAACGGCCAAACAGGTGTTGCCGAGAGGATATGCGTATGAGTGGACAGGCGTTACACGGGAAGAGATCAAAACAGGCGGACAAACAGGGTTCATCTTCCTGCTCAGTGTGATCTTCGTGTATTTCCTGCTGGCAGCACAATATGAAAGTTATATCCTGCCGCTGGCCGTTATCTTAACGGTGCCTACCGGTGTGTTGGGTGTGTTCTCTTTCATCGGATGGGCCGGCATCGACAACAATATCTATGTACAGATCGGTCTGATCATGCTGGTGGGTTTGCTGGCGAAGAACGCGATCCTGATCGTAGAGTTTGCCGTGCAGCAACGGAGGTCAGGCAAAGGACTGGTTGAATCGGCCCTGGAAGGATCGAGGCTCAGGCTTCGCCCCATCCTCATGACCTCCTTCGCTTTCATCGTTGGTCTGTTGCCGCTGGTATGGACGCATGGCGCTTCTGCCCTGGGCAACCACTCCATCGGATGGAGCGCTATCGGCGGCATGCTTTCCGGTGTGATACTGGGTGTGTTCATTATCCCGGTACTGTTCGTGATCTTCCAGTATTTGCAGGAGAAACTGACAGGCAGGTCCGGCATCAGGGAGATCAACCTGGGCGAGTAAGCGAAGAGCATGTCAGTCGAACGAACAATGATTTCTACAGAATAATATTTAGAGCACTTAAACGAATATTGCAATGCAAACCAAACGTATTCATTTTTATACGGCAGTTCTCATAGTTGTGGTATTGGCGGCTTGCAGGATGGGCAAAGATTATCAGCGACCTGCCGTTGAATTGCCGCAGCAGTTCAACAATGTCAGCTTTGCCGATACCAACAGCATTGCAGATGTGGAATGGAAGAAATTCTTTACCGATACCACACTGCAGGGACTGATCAGTCGCGGCCTCAGCTATAACTATGATCTGCAGGCCGCGATCAAAAGGATCGAGATCGCACAACAACAGGTAAAACAGGCCAGGCTGGCCCAATTGCCGCAGGTGGACCTGAGCGTGTCGGGCTCCATCAACCGCCCGTCGGACAATAGTTTGAACGGAAAAAGCACCAGCCTTTTCCTCGGAAAATCTTACGTGGAGAATTACAATGCCTCTGTGAATATTTCCTGGGAAGCCGATATCTGGGGCAGGATCCGCCGCCAGAAGGAAACTACCCTGGCCCAATACCTCCAAACACAGGAAGCAGGCAGGGCCGTTCAAACACAACTGGTTTCGGATATTGCACAGGGTTATTTCAACCTGCTGATGCTCGACAGGCAACTGATCATCACCCGCAATAACCTCGCCCTGAACGATACGTTCACGAATGTGACCAGGCTCCTGAGGGATGGAGGCGTAGTGACCACGCTCGCTGTTCAGCAGGCAGAATCACAACGCCTGTCTACCGCGCTGCTTATTCCTCAACTGGAACAAAGCATCGCATTACAGGAAAATGCGCTGCAGGTACTTACAGGACAATTGCCAGGCACTATCGCCCGCACATCGACCCTGAATGATGTAGCGTTGCAGGAGAACCTGCCAACCGGATTACCGGTGGCCATGGTAAGCCGCCGCCCGGATGTGCGTGCCAATGAGATGGCGCTCGTTGCCGCCAATGCCCAGGTGGGCGTAGCCCAGGCCAATATGTATCCTGCGCTCAGCATTACAGCAGGGGGTGGACTGGAATCTTTCCAGGCCAGCAACTGGTTCAGCATTCCGGGCTCCCTGTTCGGACTGGCCACCGGCTCCATTGCCCAACCGCTTTTCCGCAAGCGGGCATTGAAGACACAGTATGAAGTGGCTAAACTGGAAAGAGAAGGAGCCGTGATCCGGTTCCGGCAATCCGTGCTGCAGGCAACGACCGAAGTGAGCAATGCACTGGTGCAGGCGGAAAAACTGAAACAACAAAGACAACTTGCCATCAACCAGACCGATACCCTGAAACAGGCCGTGAGCAATGCACAGCTCCTGTTCAAGAGCGATATGGCCAATTACCTTGAAGTGATCACTGCGCAAAGCAATGCGCTTCAGGCAGAGCTGAACCTGGCTACAATCCAGAGAAGCCAGCTCAGTACCGTGGTAGAGCTCTATCGTTCGCTGGGAGGCGGATGGAAATAAACGTAGTTAATTGGTTGTACAAATATGGGTTAGCTATATAGCAGACCGCAACATTCCTGTTGCGGTCATTTTTTTGGAACATATCAGCGAAGACTTCATTGTACACGGAACCCATTGGCCGAAGCAAATTTTCTTTGTACCGTCTGCAACTTTTTCACGGCATCCGTATTGCCCGCAGCAATTTTTTGCAGGCGCTCGTAAGCATCATTCCTGGCCGTATCGCTGTTCGCCATGCCGATCTCCTTATAGGCTGTATAAACACTCTTGATATAGGAAAAATATTCTATTGCTGCCTGCTGGAATTCTTCAGCACCTTTCGCGCGGGGAGGTGGCGTGCTCCTGATCTCCTGCAACCTGCTTTCCACGATCCCTTCCATTTTCTCCGCAACGGGTGTGATCTCCTTGAATTTGCCCGCATTGATCAACTTCAACACTTCCGATTCCGTATGCTCGATATCCTTCAGCATGCTTCTTTCTTTGGCGACTATGTCCTGGCTGTATTTGAAGGCCGATCCCGGCTGACAGGCGACCAGCAATAACAGACAACTGATCATCATCGATATTCGTTTCATGTATGATATGTTTAGAGGGTCATGAAAAAATGCGGCGGAAAAATACAGAATATAGTGCTGTTATGCTTGAAAATTAGCGATCAATTCTGTAAATTACGATATAACCCCCTCTCTTCCGTTGCATTTGCCTTTCTGCTGATCTCGTACTATTCCCCGGTGAAACATCCACCGGCCCATTCCAACAACGATGGCCATGACCCCGGGCCCCTGACCGGGAAAATAGTCCGTTACCCACCGCTATCCGGTCAATCCTAACTTTTACATAAAACCATTTTCGTATGCTACAATTGTTACCCGCATTAAGAAGATCACTGCCATTGCTACTGCTTACAGGCAGCCTGTCTGCTGTCCGGGCACAGACCGGCACGCTCCAGGTTACTGTCACCGACGGGAAGTCGCCCCTGGCCGGCGCTACCATCCAGGTGCCCAGGATCAACAGGGCCGGTTATTCCGGCGCCGACGGCCGCTATTCCATGAACCTGCCCGCAGGTACCTATACCGTGGTGGCTAGCTATGTTGGATATTCCGTTCAAAGCAAATCCGTCACCATCACCAGCGGGCAAACCGTCTCTCTCGATTTTGCCCTGGAAGCAGGCACTACCCTGAACGCGCTGGTGGTAATGGGCTCCCGCAACCTGCCACGTACACAAACTTCCACGCCGGTACCGGTGGATGTGATCGATATCAAACGGATCGTAGGCGATGCGCCACAGGTATCCGTGAACCAGTTGTTGAATTATATCGCTCCCTCTTTCAGTTCCGGCACGCAAACGGTGTCTGATGGCACCGACCATATCGACCCGGCCTCTCTCCGTGGTCTGGGACCCGACCAGGTGCTGGTGCTCATCAATGGCAAACGCCGCCACAATACGGCACTCGTGAATGTAAATGGTACATTTGGCCGTGGCGCCGTAGGAACGGATATGAACTCCATCCCTACCTCAGCCATCGACCGGATCGAGATCCTGCGCGACGGGGCCGCCGCGCAATATGGCTCCGACGCCATTGCCGGGGTGATCAATATCATCCTCAAAAGCAGCGTGAACCGGTTGAACGTCAACGTTACCACCGGCGCCAATGTTACCTCCAAAGCAGATAACAACTTCGACGGACAAACCGTACAAACAGGCATCAACTATGGTATTCCCGTGGGTGGCCGTGGCGGCTTTATCAATTTCGGCGGCTCTTATGATTTCCGCAACGCCACTAACCGGTCGGGCCCCTGGATCGGACCGATCTACCGTACTTATCCCGGTGCAGTCGATAAAACGGATTCATTTCTCACTGCCAACAATATAACGAGAAAGGATATTCGCATGAGGGCCGGACAGTCCAAATTGCGGAGCGGACAGCTCTTTCTCAATTCCGTTTTCCCGATGGAGAACAATGCGGAGTTCTATCTTTTCGGTGGACTGGGCTACCGTAACGGGCAGGCGGCCGGCGTATACCGGCTGCCATCGGACAGTCGCAATGTGCTCAGCATCTACCCGCTTGGGTTCCTCCCTGAAATACATTCCGATATCTACGACAAATCGCTGGCCTTCGGCATCCGCGGCAATATCGGCGAATGGAAAGCCGATGTGAGCAATACCTATGGTCAGAACCAGTTCATCTTCCGCGTGGAGAATTCACTTAACGCATCCCTCGAAAAAGCTTCTCCCACCCGCTTCAATGCCGGCGGCCCTATATTCACGCAAAACACTACCAATCTCGATTTCACGCGCCGGTTCGAAGTGCTGGACGGTCTCGATCTCGCCTTCGGCACTGAATACCGTTTCGAACGCTACCAGCTCGTGGCCGGCGCAGAAAATTCTTACACCGATTATGGCAGGGCCACCAAGATCGGGGTCGATGCCACTGGCCACGATATCCTGATACCTGATCCCAAAGGGGCCATCAATACCAAATTCGGGCCCGATGGAACGCCCAGGGCAGGCGGCGCACAGGTGTTCCCCGGCTTCCGGCCCGAGAACGCCGTGAATGCCACACGCTCGGCCATTGCCGGTTATGGAGATGTGGAACTGAACCTGAGTGAGCCTTTCCTGCTTGGTGGCGCAATCCGTTTCGAGAACTATAATGATTTCGGTTCCACCCTGAATGGCAAGCTCACTTTCCGGTATAAACTCACGAGGCGTACCGCCATCCGTGCATCGGCCAGCACCGGCTTCCGCGCTCCTTCCCTGCACCAGCGCTTCTATTCGAATACCAGCACACTCTTCGTGGATGGGGTACCGTATGAGGTAGGGACTTTCACCAATGACAGCCGTCCCGCCCAACTGCTGGGCATCCCGACATTGAAGCCTGAAAAATCGAGAAGCGTGAGCGCCGGTTTCACAGGAGCATTCGGCCGGTTCAATGTAACGGTAGATGGATATTTTACGCATATAGAAGACCGCATCGTTTATACCGATCTGTTCAGCGGCAGCAATGCGCCCGGGGCTTCCGATGTCGACAAGGAGATCTACCAGCTTCTCCTGCTCGCCAATGCCAACCAGGCAGCTTTCTTTGCCAATGCCATCAATTCGGAGACCAAGGGTGTGGACCTGGTGGTGACTTACAACCAACGCCTGGGCCGGGGCAATTTCCGCGCCGACCTCGCCGGCACCTATACCAAAACACAGCAGGTAGGGCCTGTCAAGGCATCAGCCAAACTGGCCGGGAAAGAAAATATTTATTTCAGCCAGGCCAGCAGGATATATCTCGAAAAAAGCGTTCCGCGTGAAAAAGTGAATTTGACGCTAACGTATACCATCAACCGATTCAATGCTTTCGTACGCAATGTTTATTTCGGCCCGGTCGATGAAGCTACCAACACGGCAGCCTTCATGCAAACCTACAGTGGTAAAGTGATCACCGATGTATCGGCAGGATACAAGCTCACGAAAGCCATCAGGCTCAATATCGGTTCCAACAATGTATTCGATGTATACCCGGACAAAGTGGCCAATATCAACAATACAACCAATGGTCAGTTCCTGTATAGTCGCCGCACCACGCAGTTCGGGTTTAATGGCAGGTTCCTGTTTGCGAGGGCAGAACTGAACTTGTAGTACGGCCTTGAATATTGCATACTTCGAAGTATCTTCAGTTCAATTATATGGTCCTGACGGTCGATGAATCAGCAGGGCCAATCAAACATGAACAGAAGAAACTTCATTCAACAAAGCGCATTGCTCACAACCGGCTATGCTGTGCTCCAATCGACGCCAACCTGGGCCATGCAAAGAGCGGAATCAGGAAGCGCCGATGATCTGTATCGTTTATTCAAAGACCCACCAGATATCTACCGCCCTTTCGTTCGATGGTGGTGGAATGGTGACAAAATAGAAAAAGGAGAGCTGATCAGGGAGTTGCGCCTCATGAAAGCTGCCGGCATCGGCGGCGTGGAGATCAATCCCATCAAATTCCCTGCCCGCACCGATGATATGGGAAAGCCCTCTCTACGTTGGTTAAGCCCCGAATGGATCGACATGCTGCAGGCCACATTCGGAGAAGCGAGCTCCCTCGGCATCACCTGCGACCTGATCGTTGGTTCCGGCTGGCCTTTCGGCGCAGAATACCTGGAAGGAGAAGAACGCTCTTCCATCGTAGTCATCGCCACCAAAAAGCCTGAAGGGCCTTTGGAGTATGAAGTATCGGAGTTCGACCTGTTCAAAGAAGCAGACCCGGCCATCAGTGCTCCCTATTCAGGCCGGACGATGGAATTGCTTTCCCTCCAACTGGCGCCGGCAGAAATGAAAAGCATGGATGAGGTAAAAGACCTTTCACACCTGATCGGCCAGCGATCTTTTCGTATCGACATCCCGAAGGGAAAGCATGTGCTGTATGCACTGGTGAAGATCAGCAGCTTCATGGAAGTGATCAACGGCGCCCCCGGCGCCGATGGTCCGGTGCTCAACCACTATAACGAAGCCGCTGTGAAAAAATATCTCAACAAAATGTCGGATACCATCCAGCAGCGAACAGGTCCGCTCTCCCATCATATCCGGTCATTCTTCACCGATAGCATGGAGCTGGAAGGCGCCAACTGGAGCGCCGATATGGCCGATGAATTCCGTAAACGCCGGGGGTACGACCTCCTGCCCTACCTGCCATTCACTATGTTCAGGATCGGTTCCATGGGCAATACCATCGATTATAATTATGGCGCTTCCTTCGGCCCGGAACTGAAAGATACCATCCAGCGCGTACGGTATGATTTCGATCTCACCAAAACAGAATTGCTGGAAGAGCGATTCATCCGTTCCTTCACGGCCTGGTGCAGGGCCAATAATGTGAAGTCGCGCGTACAGGCCTATGGACGCGGTTATTACCCGCTCGAAGGAAGCTTCGATGTCGATATTCCGGAATGCGAGACATGGATCAAATACGGGCTCGGCGGGGAGGTCGACGAAACCAATTACCGCATCGGCAGGGCCAATACCATGATCAATAAATTCGTGGCATCCGCCGCCCATCTCAAAGGCAAAAGACTGATCAGTTGCGAAGAGCTTACCAACACGGATATGGTCTTCAACGATACCCTCGAGATCATGAAAGTGGCGGGTGACCAGAGCACCCTCTCAGGCGTTACACATCCCGTATTCCACGGATTCAATTACTCGCCGCCCTACGCACCGTTCCCCGGCTGGATCCGCTACGGTTCCTATATCAATGAAAAAAATACCTGGTGGCCCTATTTCAAACTTTTCACCGATTATAAAGCCAGGTTCTCGGCCCTGTTCCAACAGGCGGATATGTTCGCCGATATCGCAGTGCTTCCGCCCATTGGCGATATGTGGAGCATCTACAGCGCACAGAACGAACCTTTCCCCTTGCTTACTCACCCCGATTATCAACCGATGCTCTGGGAATCGATGCACCGCTGCGGCAATGCCTGTGATTATGTTTCAGAATCCGTGATCAGGGATGCGCAGGTGAAGAATGGGAAACTGGTCTATGGTCCACGCTCCTATCATACTCTCTTCCTCCTGGAAGTGCAAAGTATGGAGCCGTCTACCGCCGCGAAGCTGCTCGATTTCGTAAAGGCCGGTGGCCGCATCTTCTGCATCGAGACCATCCCCGGCAAATCCCTGGGCCTTACCGATCATCTGCAACGCGACCGGGAAGTGCAGGAGATCGTACAATCGCTAAAAGGTTATGCCGACCGCTTCATCCTCTTGAAAAAACCCGCGAATAATTATCTTCAATGGTACAGGAACATACAACAACAATACAATATCACGCCTTATATAAAGATCGACCAGCCCAATCCGTTCGTGACACAGGTGCGCTACCAGGCAGGCGATAAAGAGATACTCCTGTTCATCAATTCCAATATGGATGATCCGTACACTATCCAGCTCAAACCGGCGACTGAACTCACTGCCAAAAAGTGGCCCTGGATCTGGGATGCAGAGAATGGTGAACGCTATCGACTGCCGATGACCGGGGGCACCATCACCCTCGAACTGGGGCCGGCGGATTCAAGGTTGATCGTATTCGACCGTGTAAAAAAAGGGGCCGAAAGGCAACAACCTCCAACCGGCACAAATAATACAACCCCATTGACCAACCGATGGACCGCAGAATTCAGGCATATCGATGGCTCCATTAAAACGATTGAACTGGACGCATTGAAAGACCTGAAAGACATGCCAGGCTTCGTGCATTTCTCAGGCACGGTCATCTATCGCACCACGCTACAGGTGAGCAGTCCCCAACAGTTGTCCTGGCTGGATCTTGGTAAAGTGGTAGGCGTTTCGGAGCTTTGGGTGAATGGGCAACCTGCTGGTACCAAATGGTATGGCAGAAGGATACATCCCGTAAAATCCCTGCTCCAGGAAGGCAACAATACCATCGAAGTGAGAGTGATCACAACTATGGGAAATTATATGAAAACACTCACGAATAATGCCGTAGCGCAATACTGGACCAATCTCAACCACAAGAACCAGCCGGTCCAGTCGATGGGATTGATCGGCCCCGTAAGCGGTTATTGATCAGGAACTATAACGGTATCCAATAAATGCATATTTTAAAAATACCTCATAAAATATAGCTCATGTATTTGAAAAGATTGTCGGTGCTCGTCTTCGTGCTTGTCCAGTTCTTCCAGGCAAGCGCCAAGGATTACCCCGCTTCTTTATTCGGCATATATTCAGATGGTGTAACACTCAATACCCGTTCGATCCAGTTCGCCATTGATTATATCAACCAGCAGGGCGGCGGCAGGCTGGTATTTTATGTAGGCCGCTACCTCACGGGGTCCATTCACCTCAAATCGAATGTGACCATCCATTTGCAGGAAGGCGCCGTGCTGGTAGGCTCGCTCAACCCTTTCGATTATGACAGGAAAGGCTGGACGGCCCTCATCTTTGCGCACGACCAGCAGCATATCGGTATCACAGGCCAGGGCGTCATCGACGGACAGGGCCGCCTGCTGGCGAAAAATGTAGTGAACGTGATCCAGAAAGGATTGGTGAAAGATGGCTTCCGGTTCGACCGGCCCGAAGCAGAATCGAGGGCCGTTCTGGTCTACTTCCGCGGCTGCGAAAATATTTCCATGCGTAAGGTGACCATGCGCAACTCTGCCAGTTGGGTACAGATCTACGATCAATGCAAAAATGTGAGCATCGACAGCATGTATGTCGACAGTAAAGCCTACTGGAACAACGATGGCATCGATATCGTGGACTGCGAGAAAGTGAGCATCACTAATTCTTTCATCGATTCCGACGATGATGGCATCTGCCTCAAATCGCACGATGCCTCCAGGGTTTGCCGCGATATCTATATCCATAACAATACCATTCGCTCCAGCGCCAATGGCATCAAGTTCGGGACAGCCACCTATGGCGGTTTCAGCGATATCCGCATCATCAATAATAAAGTGTTCGACACCTACCGGTCGGCCGTCACACTGGCAGCCGTGGATGGGGGCTTTGTGGAGAATGTGGAAGTGGACAGCCTGCAGGCCACTAACACCGGCAATGCCCTCTTCCTGCGGATCGGTGAAAGACTGAAAGGCAAAAAGGGCAGGCTGGAAAATGTACGGATATCGAATTTGTATGTGGAAGTGCCAGTCACCAAACCGGATGCCGGTTATGAATACGAAGGCCCGGTCGAAGATATGCCACGCAACATCTCGCCCGCTTCCATCGTGGGTTTGCCCGATGCCATGATCTCCAATATTACATTAAACAACGTGGAGATCAGATACCCCGGAGGAGGCAATCCATTGTTTGCGAAAATTGGGTTGGATGAACTGGATAAGATCCAGGAAAAAGCAAATGCTTATCCTGAGTTCTCGATGTTTGGTGAATTACCGGCCTGGGGTTTGTATATTCGCCATGCAAAAGACATCATGATAACCGGCCTTACACTGACAGCAGAGAAAAAAGATTACCGCACCGCCATTGTGCTCGACGACGTGCATCGATCCGGCTTCAAACTGCTGAAGATCTCGGAGCCGGGAAAGAAAAAACCGCTATTTCAATATCGTTCCAGTGATATTACCGTGAAATGAGCGGGCAACAATGATGAACAACGACCTACTTTAAAATAGCTATACGGAAAACGTCGCTTCCGCATGCGCAAGGGCTGCCCCGGCAACGGGGCAGCTTGATTTTTTAACAATTGCGGGCTGGTCTCTGTCCGCAATCAAACGCGGAGCTTCACGGCATTTTCCGTAGCGCCGGCAGCGACGGCCAGGGTTTTGGCCGCTTTCGAGAGATCACCTCCATCGATGGTGATCCGCAAGTCCTCCCAACCACTGGCGACGCGTGAATTCCTTTTTCATACAGGCAAAATTTTCCTAAAACTAGAATAAATCGGGGGGCAGGCACTGGCAAAGGACTAAGCTATTTTAGCTATTCCATTTTACTTATCTTTCCTGCATGATCAGCACAGAGGTTTGTATCATCGGGGCAGGACCAGGCGGCGCAGCAGCAGCATTGCAGTTGGCAAAGGCAGGCATCGGGTCGGTGATCGTGGACAAGGCGGTCTTCCCCCGCAACAAAGTATGCGGCGACGGGCTTAGTGGCAAAGTGATCACGGCCCTGGAGCGGATCGATCCTTCCATTGCAGCCCGGCTTCGTGCATTTGCCAGGAAGACCGATAGCTGGGGCGTAACCTTCGTATCACCGGGAAGAGTGAGCATGGATGTTCCTTACAGGCCGCAATACGATCCGTCGACCAATGAGCCCATCGGTTTCGTCTGCAAACGGATCGACTTCGATAATTTCCTGGTGGAAGAGATACGACGCAAGCCGGAGATCCGATTGATAGAAGGCACTGCCATCGAGAAATATGAACAGCAGGATGATGGGTACCTGCTATCGGATGCGGAAGGAAAATGTACCATCAAAGCCCAACTCCTGATCGTGGCCAATGGCGCCCATTCTTCTTTTACAAGGGATGTGGCCGGTATCAGGATGGAACCGGCTTATTATGCCGCCGGGGTAAGAGGTTATTATACAAATGTGAAAGGACTGCACCCCCACAATTTCATCGAACTGCACTTCCTTCCCGGCCTGTTGCCCGGTTATTGCTGGATTTTTCCATTGCCCAATGGAGAGGCCAATGTTGGACTGGACATGATCAGCTCCACAGTCAGCAATAAAAAGCTGAACCTGAAACAGCTTCTGAAAGATACCCTCCAACATGATCCTATCCTGAAAGAAAGGTTCAGTGATGCCGTGCTCACAGGCAGCATCGACGGATATGGATTACCGTTAGGAAGCAAAAAAAGAACGATTGCCGGTCGCCGGTATATGCTGGTAGGCGATGCCGCCTATCTCATCGATCCCTTCACCGGTGAAGGGATCGGCAATGCGCTCTATTCGGGAAGGATCGCTGCGGAGCATGCTGCGCGGGCTATCAGGACAGGGGATTTTTCCGAAATGTCATTACAGGCTTATACCGACCATATATACCGGATATTAGGCCCTGAACTACAGCTCAGCCATCGCCTGCAAAAGCTGGTGCGGCACCGGTGGCTCTTCGACAGGCTCATGAAAATGGGCTCCCGGAACAAGCAGTTGAAAGAACTGATCTCCTGTATGTTCTATGAAGTGGACCTGCGGAAAAAACTGGCTAACCCTTTGTTCTATTGGAGGATATTGTTGAACAGGTAGCCCTTCCTGGAAATTCAACAGGATTTCGATCATAAGTGATAAATAATTATCTTTAAGCACCAAACTTCATGGTACGCCTGATGACAGCTAAGGCGTGCCATTGCATCCAACCCAGACAGTAAAGCTGGCATAATAATTAAGGCCTGACCGGTAGCCGGGATTAAAGTTGTGCCCATAACAAAATAATTTCATTCAATCGCTGAAGCAGTGTTGAAATGAATTCAATACTAATCATACTAATCAAATACCATTAAACACCCTACCTATGCTGAAAGGTATCATTCCCTATACGGGATTGAAGCGGGCCCAACGTTATTATCAAGATGTGATCCATGCCGGCACCAGCGGGATCACCGATGAAGAAAAATTCAACAGGATCAGGCTGACCAATTTGCTGAGCGTTTACATAGGCGTTGCGATCATCGCCATTACTCCGCTGGTCTACGCATGTATTCCCAAAGTTTCCCTGCTGATCCCGATATTCATTGAATTGATCATCAACTTTTCCGTGATCCTGCTCAATAGGCTCCGGATGTACCGGTTGGCTGGCCTGGTTCTCTACTTCCTGCAATGCGCGGCCATCATCTACTTTTGTTTCCTCCTGGGCGGACTTATCCAATTACAATCCATGGTCATTTTCTTGCTCTCCATTATTTGCCTGCTGTTCAAGGAGATCCCCATCAGGATCATTGCGCTGACCGGTGCTATCGTCACTTTTATCGTACTGCAAACAGGCTATTATTACAATGTGGTCACCCCCATCGAGGTATCGCGTAATGCGGGCTATCTCATCCAAACAGCAGCTATGGTGGGCGTTATCATCATGCTGGTCCTGATCGCCCGACCGTTCATTGCTAGTAACGATATGAACCCGACGCTCAGGCGAAAGAATTACTATATAAAAATGTTCGTAACGCAGATCACCCACGAGATCAGGTCTCCGCTCAATGCCATCGGGCTTATCTCCAAATTGCTCAAAAAAGAGATCAAAAAAGATCCGAGCCTGAAAAGGCTGGAGCCGTACGCAGATATGTTGATCGTAGGGAGCAATACCACCAGGACGATCGTGAACAATGTACTCGACATGGCGCAGATCGAATCGGGGAAAACGAAAACAGGGATGGAACAAACCTTCTTCGTAAAACCGTTCTTTTCGAAACTGATCGATGTGAGCAAGATCATTGCCCAATCGCGCAAGATGCGCATTCGCCTGCTGATCGACCAGATGCCCTCCCTGATCACGAGCGATCCCTTGAAGCTGAACCAGATCTTGAACAATCTCCTGTCCAATGCCATCAAGTATGGTAAGAAAGACAGCACCATTACCGTAACGGTCAGCAAATCGGATAACCGCCACTGGTCGATCGAAGTGAAGAACTTTGCACATTCCATCCCCACTGAAAACCTGAACCAGCTTTTCGATCCTTTTGTTACCGGCAATACCGACGTTACGGAGGGAACCGGCCTTGGCCTGTACATTGTCAGGAACAAGGTAGTATCCATGAACGGGACCATCGAAGCAGAATATACCACCGATCAATACGTGGTTTTCAGGATCATGCTGCCGCTGCTGGTGGGCAAGAGCAAAGATGTGGAACCCGAAGATGAAGAAGCGGAATTGCAGGACCTCAGCAATACCAGGGTGCTCATCGCCGAAGATGAACCGATCAATGCCAGGGCGCTCTTTCTTTGCCTGGAAGACCTGGGATGCAAAGTAGAAATTGCCCGGAATGGCAAGGAACTGATCACGAAGGCACTCACGGAAGCACCCGACATTATCATGATGGACTACCACATGCCGCTCATGAATGGCGAAACGGCCATGCGGCACCTGAAAAATGACCCACAATTAAAAAATATTCCCGTCATCGTTTCAACGGGTGATATCTTCACCAATTCGCTCGACAAACTGCTGGAGGCCGGAGCAGACGGATATATCGCAAAGCCCATTGAATCCGGGCCACTCCGCAGGATCCTCTGCAAGCACCTTTACCAGAAAAACGATGAGCTGCAGGATGAACAGTAATGTGATCAGGTAGTGACTGCCATTGTATCCTCCACGAGTTGCGTCTCTTTCCAGATGGAATGAGGCCGTTTATACCTTTTTGTAAATATCTGCCACATCCAGGAAGCCTGCACAATTTTTTCGAGTGTATTCAAATGCGTTACGATAGTGGCAGCCTCTGTACTTTCCGGCAATACCGTAATCATCTCCTTCATCAAAGTAGTGGACGACTGGTAATCGGCCAGGATATTGCGCACGATACCGGAGGCTTTCTGAATGACCTCTGCCAAACTCAGTTCAGGATGATTGCAGGCGACTGCCATAACGAGGTTGGGATCTGCATTCCGGTCGATTACCTCTTTCTCGAATGAAAAAAGATCGTTGGAAAGACAGCCGAACAGTGCGGTGGCCCGGTGGATGCGGCGCATCAGGGCATCGAGCTTTCTATTCGCCAGCCAATTCCAGTCGAGGAATTTGTTATCACTATATTCAGCCAATGAAATGATATGCGGCATCCCTGATGTGTGATTCCGCATACTGATATATTCGTCGATCGTAGGCAAATAACCCAGGGAGCCCGCCGAGCAATCCTTATGTGTTACTTCTATATGGAGGTTAAAGAGTTTGAGAAATTCCAGGAACCAGGTCATCGGTGAGCTATCCCGGATATCCTGCAGCATTTCCACGTTTGCCCATTCCACCTGGTGGGCGGATGGCACGATACGGAGTTCCTCATCGAGTGTCGCCATTCGTTGAATGATCTCTTTGTAGGAAGATTGCTTGTCCTGATCGAGGTATTTGAACATATCCCTTCCCATCGTATCGTTCAGGTAATAATCGACGGCATTGTTCTTTGCCATGGCAACGATCCTGTCGAACTCCGCATCCGGGTAAAGGAACATGGTGCAGGTAACATAATATTTTGCATTGGGCAGCCATATACCATATTTCTCCCCAAATGCCTGTATGATGTCGATCAGGCTGGAAGTTTGTGGATGTGGCCGGTAGTACCGGCAGTATTCAGTGATACTGAACGTCCCTTGCTGGAATAATCTTTCCAAAGAAAAATTGATGGAGGAATCGATGAGGGAGGCATACTCCTGTTGAACGCGCACAAGGGCAAAACGGGTTGCCACCTGAACGGAATGTTCATGTTTCATAATACAAGGTTTAATGATGAATAGTATGTATAGTTGAAACGGCTGCTGCGCCAAATGTGGCCGGCAGCCATTTTCAATTGCTGAATAACCGGTCCGCATTCTATAGGGTACGGATTGGAATATGCGAGCGTGGAGAGAGCGCTATCGAAACAAATTTCAAAGAAATCCAGTAAAATATCTTTGAGAGGAGGCCAATATCTATTTTCGGAATAAGGTGTCCTTATTGTGCCTCGAAGTGTCGATGGGGAAAAGATTTAATAATGAATACATGGAAACCTGTAAGGATTTGATGTGTAGAGGGTTTTGTGCACAAGTAAGAAATCAGCCCAGTCGCCTGATGATCTCCAGACAGGCCCTGCTATTGTGATAAGGGCATTTCCAGATGCCGCCATCTTCATCCAGCCCTTCCGCAGTGGCATCGGTCATCTTTTATGATCTATGTGAAGTAAATATTTTATTCACTCAGGGGAGTTAATACCATCAACCGAATACTAAGCTGTTTTAGAAAATAATTGTCTGTTACCGTTAGATCGGTCCATATCGATCAAAAGGCATCGGACCATTTAGAAATTGTTATGGGATGCGGCCTTCGGGCTATGCCGTGGTTGAAAAAAATTGATTAATTTAGGTACGGGTACCTACCCTCTCATCAATCGCATTGCAGATGAATGAATTTGCACATCTCCGGATACTGATCGGTATCATTCTCGGCCTCAGCATCACCCACCTGCTGAAAGGTGGCGCCAAATTCATCCAGCACCCGGGGCGTACCCGCCCCTATTGGGTCCACCTGTTATGGACCGTGTACATCTTTTTATTGCTGGTGCATTTCTGGTGGTGGGAGTTCAGGCTGAACAGTATCGCTCACTGGAATTTCACGGCCTATTTCTTCATTGTGCTGTTCATCGTGAACTTTTTCATCATCTGCGCTTTGCTCTACCCGGAAGACATGAGCGATTACAGGGATTATGAAGAATATTTTTATTCGCGCAAGCATTGGTTCTTTGGTTTCATGGCCCTGGTCTTCCTGCTGGATATCGGTGACACCCTCATCAAAGGGATGGACTATGCCCGGCATTTGAGCATCGAATATCCCATCCGTAATACGGTGCATATCCTCCTTTGCCTGGCCGCCATGCGGGTCAACAACCGGACTTTCCACGGAACACTGGTGGTCCTCTTCATTGTATATGAACTGTCATATATCCTGCGGCTGTTCTACTCCGTCTAATTCGGACAATTCATTACTTTTGCAGCATAATCAATGGTCATGTCGTTTTTTAAAGATAAGGTAGTAGTCATAACGGGAGGCAGCGATGGAATAGGAAGGGCGCTGGTAGACGCATTCATAGTTGCCGGCGCCAGGGTTGCCACCTGCGCAAGGAATTACGATAAGCTCTATACCCTGCTATTGCAGCATACCAACGTGATGCTGCATACCATGGCCTGCGATATCAGTAAGGAAAGCGACTGCAAGCGCTTCATCGAATCGACCATCAAGACCTTCGGTGGGATCGATATCCTCATCAACAATGCCGGTATCAGTATGCGGGCCCTCTTCCAGGATACCGATGTGGAAGTGATCAAAAAAGTAATGGATGTCAATTTCTACGGCGCCATTTACTGCACCAAATATGCCCTTCCTTCCATCATGGAACGCAAGGGCGCCATTGCCGCCGTTTCTTCCATTGCCGGCTACCGGGGATTGCCCGGCCGTACCGGCTATTCCGCTTCCAAATTCGCCCTGCAGGGTTGGATGGAAGCTCTCCGCACCGAACTGCTCCATAGCGGCGTTCACGTTATGTGGGTTTGCCCTGGTTTCACGGCGTCGAATATCCGCCATGTGGCCCTCAACAGTCATGGTGAACCACAGGGGGAATCGAGCATGGAAGAAGGCAAGATGATGACGGCCGCCGAATGCGCACAGCATATCATCAAAGCGGTAGAGCAAAGAAAACGTACACTGGTATTGACATCCACCGGTAAACGAACGGTATTCATGAACCGCTTTTTCCCGTCACTGGCCGATAAGCTGGTCTACAAATACTTTTTCAAAAATGGAGAGTTGATAAAATGAGGGATGTAGTTACCTCATACCTCATCCTTCGTACCTCATTTCATAAACTCGAAATTTGTGCATGGCTTTACTAACCCTCACATCCGACATCGGTCAGCAGGATTACCTGGTGGGGGCCGTAAAAGGCCAGCTCTTACAGATCAATCCTGCATTCACGATTGTCGATATCTCCCATACCATCTCCCCTTTCAACTATCCGCAGGCAGCCTATATCTGCCGCAATGCCATCCGTAATTTCCCGCCCTTCAGCTTCCACCTGCTCCTGGTAAACCTTTTTGAAAAAAAACCGGAACAGTTGCTGATGGCTTATCACCATGACCAATATATTCTCTGCGCCGATAACGGGCTGCTCACCATGGTGCTGGAAGACAAACCCGAAATGGTCATCGGCCTGCCGCTCGATAAGACCGCCATCAAGAACACTTTATATTGCACCCGCATCATGGGTGAGGCCGTCCAGGCATTACAGACAGGCGCCAGCCTGCAACAGATCGGTATCCTGGACACCAGCTTTACGGAAAAGAACCACCTGCGACCCACGCTCGGGGTAGACTGGATCGAAGGACAGATCATCTTCATCGATAATTTCGAGAATATCGTGGTCAATATCACCCGCGAACAATTTGAAGAACAAAGGCGCGGCCGCCATTTCAGCATCGTCTTCAAACGCAATGAAGTGATCCATACCATCAGCGAAACCTACGCCGATGTGCCCGAAGGCGAGAAACTGGCCCTCTTCAATTCAGCCGGTTACCTCGAGATCGCCATCAATAAGGGAAATGCCGCCGGCCTATTCGGGCTGCAGGGATTCCTGGAACAGTCACAGAGTATGCAGAACAGGCTGTTTTACCAAACGGTGAGGATATTCTTTGTCTGAACTGGGATTTTTGAGATTGGTGGGATTTATGGGATAGATCGATAATTGTCGGAAAGTATTAATTAAATGACGGATATGTTCATGCTATGCCAATGGGAGAAACAGACATTCGGCGAATTATCCCATAAATCCCACCAATCTCAAAAATCCCAGTTCAGACAAAACCCTATATTTGCCAAGTTTTAAAAAATCAATGTAATATGAACTTTAACCGGTTAAATAACATAGTGGGTTGGATCGTGGGCCTGATCGCCTGTACAGTGTATGTACTGACCATGGAAGCTACCGGCAGTTTCTGGGACTGCGGTGAGTTTATATCCAGCGCTTATAAATTACAGATCCCCCACCCGCCGGGAGCCCCTCTCTTTGTATTGCTCGGCCGCTTTTTCATCGTACTCTTTGGGGATGATCCCCACAATGCGGCCAGGGGCGTCAATTTCATGAACGCTATTGCCAGCGGCATTACCATATTGTTCCTCTTCTGGACCATCACCCATTTTGCCCGGAAACTGGTGCAGAAAGGACAGGAAAGCCTCACCGGCCAGCAGCTTTTCATCATCATGAGCGCCGGTACCGTGGGCGCTCTCGCCTATACTTTCTGCGATTCTTTCTGGTACAGCGCTGTGGAGGGTGAAGTATATGCCCTCTCCTCCCTGTTCACCGCCGTAGTGTTCTGGGCAATCCTGAAATGGGAGCATGAAGTAGATCTCGAAAACAGAACAGACGGTCATAAGTTTTCCAGGGCCGACCGGTGGATCATATTCCTTTTTTTCATGATGGGCCTGTCGATCGGCGTTCACCTCCTGAACCTGCTTACGATCCCGGCCATCGTGATGGTATATTATTTCAAACGTTATAAGGTTAGCCGCTGGGGCACTTTCTTTGCCTTTCTGGTGGGCTGTGTGATCACCGGGCTCGTACAGGTGGTGATCATCCAGTGGTCGATCAGGGGCGCAGGCTCTTTCGATATCTTCTTCGTGAACAGCCTCGGCACACCCTTCTTCGTGGGCTTTGGCACCTATTTCATTTTACTGGCAGCTTTGCTGGTGCTGGGCCTCCGTTTCACCGATGCCCAGGTCCGCAAGTTCACGCTGTTCCCGGTATGGTTATCGGCCATCATCCTCCTGTTCTGCTTCCCCTTTATCAAATCCGGCGGCACTTTCGTTCTCCTGCTGCTCGGCCTGGGAGGCATTATTGCTCTTTGCTATTATTATAAACAGAATATCACCTCATTCCTGAAGATGGGTATCTGGGCTACTATTTTCGTGATCCTGGGTTACTCGACCTATTTCACCACCCTGATCCGCTCCAACGCCAATCCATCTGTAGACATGTACAATGTCGACAATCCCGTGAGCCTCGTAGGTTACCTGAGCCGCGATCAGTATGGCGACTGGCCCATTATCTACGGACCTGATTTCGTTTACCGGTCTCCCTATGTCACTGCCGGCGACCAATATGCGAAAGGCGACAAGAAATATGAAGTGGTAGGCAAGATGAAGAAACAGGACTATAGCGCTAAACCCAGTTCAGAAGAGCTGGACGCCATTTCCCGTCAGCACCCGGACTGGGACGTGAGCAAGATCGGCCCCCACCTCTTCCCCCGTATGTACGATAACGGCAACGAACGCAACCAGGAAGCCGTATACCGCAATTTCGGCGGGCTCGAAGGCGATGAGCAACCTACCTTCGGAAGCAATATCCGCTACTTCATCGGTTACCAGTTCAACTGGATGTACTGGCGCTATTTCATGTGGAATTTCGCCGGCAAACAGAACGACCTCCAGGGATTCGGAAATATCCGCGATGGTAACTGGAACAGCGGTATCGATTTTATCGACAAACTATTCGGACATAGTACGCCCGATGTACTGCCCGCAACTGCCGGGAAAGACAATAAGGCCAATAATAAATTGTATTTCCTCCCATTGATCCTGGGCATCATAGGTGGTGTGTTCCACTTCCAGCGGAACAAGAAGGATTTCCTCGTAAACTTCCTCCTGTTCTTCTTCACCGGCTTCGCCATCGTTATTTACCTGAACCAATCCGGCTACCAGCCCCGCGAACGTGACTACGCCTATGTAGGTTCTTTCTATGCGTTCGCTATCTGGATCGGGCTTGGCGTGATCTGGGTGAAAGAACAACTGGACGGTTTCCTGAAAGGGAATTTATCAGGCTACGCGGCATTCGGTATCTGCCTGCTGGCAGTGCCCATTCTCATGGCATCGCAGGAATGGGATGATCATGACCGCAGCAAAAAAACACTGGCCCGCGATCTTGGCAAGGACTATCTTGAAAGCTGCGCCAAAAATGCCATCCTCATCTCTTTCGGTGATAATGATACTTACCCGCTCTGGTATACGCAGGAAGTGGAAGGTATTCGCAAAGACCTGCGCGTCGTGAACTATAGCCTGTTGGGTACCGACTGGTATATCAACCAGCTCCGGTACAAGGTGAATGAAAGCGATCCTACCGATGTGATCTTCACCCCCGAACAGATCCAGGGCAACAAACGCGATATCGTTTTCACGGGTTCGTATCTGAGCCGTGCAGGTGTTACCACCCAATTGCAGGGATACGATCAGAACAAATATTACGATCTCTACGATCTGCTGAAGAATGTTACCGGTAGCGATGAGAACAAGAACCAGGTACCACTCGGCGATGAGGAAATGGCGAATATCTTCCCCGTCAACAAAGTGAGTGTGCCCGTAGACGTGGAAGCCGCGAGGAAAACATTCGGCCTCAATCCCGGCGACAGCATCGTAAGCGAGTTGAAACTCGACATCAAGCGCAATTTTCTCCAGAAAAATGACCTGGCCGTACTGGCGCTGATAGCGGCCAATAAATGGAAACGCCCCATCTATTTCACTTCCACACAGGAACTGGAAGACCTGGGCCTCGAAAAATATGCGCGCATGGAGGGCCTTTCATACAGGCTGGTGCCCATCGAGAATTCCAATATCGGCACCGATGTGAGCTATAAAAATGTGATGGAACATTTTGCCTACGGCAATGCCAATAAGAAGAACGTGTATTTCGATGAAGAGAACCGTCGCCATCTTAACAGCATCCGCCAGGCACATGCCTTCCTCGGTCTCAATCTCGCTGAAGAGGAAAAGAAAGATTCAGCACGTAAAATATTACAGAAGTACGATCAGATGGTGCTGGAAAGCAACCTGCCTTATGGCATGACCTCCAACCGCGGTAATTTCCATAACCGGGTATCCATGACCTTCCTCCTCGCCGCTTACCGCGCCGATGATCAGGCCCTGGCAAAGAAAGTGGGCCGTTCCATGAAATCGGATCTCGACCAGCAAATGAAATATTACCGCTCTCTCGGTGAAGAGAACCTGAGCAATGAACAACTTGCCATGCAGGCCGCGGCATTGCTGAACAATAAACCCAGCAACCTCTCGCGGCAGCAAAGCAATTTTGCACAGGATATCCTTTCATCGTACCAGATGCTCATGCAACTGGCCGACTGGGAAAAACAATTCAAACCCGGTGGTGGCAATGCAGTGGAAAATGTGCCGGGTGAATTGCAGGCGCCGGATTCCCAGAAAGTGGATACCACGAAGCCCCATTGACCTGGGGAAAAATATTCAATTCATACCAGGAAGCCGCATGCATGAAAATGTATGCGGTTTTTTTTGTTGAGGAGTGTACAGTGATAGTATCATTTGCGGACGATCCGCTACCTGCCATGGAAACCAAATTCCTGTTTATCAGTCCATCAATCCATCCCCGCAGCGATCACGAACCCGATCAAAAGCCTGGGGACTGAATGATTTGTTCTTATTCCCCTTATCCTCCCTCAACAAATTGACTGTTAACTTGTAATTATATAGTGCTTTGCTACCGGATTTTATGCTTAAATTGAGTAAGCACCGCGTAGCGCAACCATGATCACTCACTAATAATTACGATTTTGATAGGTCACCGTTTTTCCAAATTCGATCCCAATCAACAGGGAAAGAGCAAGTTCGACCAATTGCTGGACGTGTTGATGCAGCTCCTCACCTATACGAACGGTGATGTGGGTGAGGCATTGAACTGGATGAACCAGTTGGACAAAGAGTACGAACTGACCGGCGATGAGTACGGAATGGGGGATTTTATCGAAGACCTCAAAGACAAAGGCTATATCCAGGAGAATACGGTCAATGGCGAGATCAGTATCACCCCAAAGACCGAACAGGGCATCCGCAAACGCTCCCTGGAAGAGATCTTCGGCAAACTGAAAAAGACAAAACAAGGCGAACATCGCACTTTCAAACCCGGACAGGGAGACGAGATCAACCCCGAAACCAGGCCCTTCCAGTTCGGGGATATGCTGGAACAGATCGACTTCACCACCAGCATCCGCAATGCACAGATCAACCACGGCATCGATTCATTCAATATGCAGGAAGATGATCTCGCTATCCGCGAAACGGATTTCAAAGCCCAGACATCTACCGTGCTCATGATCGATATTTCCCATTCCATGATCCTCTACGGGGAAGACCGCATCACACCGGCCAAAAAAGTGGCCATGGCCCTGAGCGAACTGATCACCACCAAATATCCGAAAGACACACTCGATATCGTCGTGTTCGGAAACGATGCCTGGCAGGTGGAGATCAAAGACCTGCCTTACCTGCAGGTGGGGCCCTATCATACCAATACGGTGGCCGGACTGGAAATGGCGATGGACTTACTGCGCCGCCGCAAAAATCCCAACAAGCAGATATTCATGATCACCGACGGTAAACCTACCTGCCTCAAAGTCGGTAAACGATATTATAAAAACAGTTTCGGGCTCGACAGGAAGATTACCAGCCGCTGCCTCAACCTGGCAGCACAATGCAAAAAACTGAAAATACCGATCACCACGTTCATGATCGCCACAGACCCCTATCTCCAGCGCTTCGTACAGGAGTTCACTGAAACCAATAACGGCAAAGCCTTTTTCGCCTCCCTCGACCGGCTCGGCGCCTTTATTTTCAGGGATTTCGAAAGCGGAAGAAGAAAGACCGTATATTAGAATACCAGACCAACCGATCAGACCGATTTAGTTCAGCATTTATTAAATTGAAAGGCTCAATCGAAATGAAAAATAATATCCAGACACTCGGAGAATTGAAGGCAAGCAATTATCGCCCCAGGACCGTGAAGGAGGAGATACGTGCCAACCTCATGAAGAAATTGCAGGAGAATGATACCACTTTCAAAGGGATCGTCGGTTATGAGGAGACCGTGATCCCCGATGTAGAAAGGGCATTGCTCTCCCGGCATAATATCCTGTTCCTCGGCCTCCGCGGTCAGGCCAAGACACGCATGGCCCGGCAAATGACGGAACTGCTCGATGAATATATTCCCGTGATCGCCGGCAGCGAGATCAACGATGATCCGCTGCAGCCCATTTCCCGTTATGCCAAAGACCAGATCGCCGCACATGGCGATGAAACGCCCATCACCTGGGTGCATCGCAGTGAACGTTACGGCGAAAAGCTGGCCACCCCCGATGTAAGCGTGGCCGACCTTATCGGTGATATCGACCCCATCAAAGCAGCCAACCTGCGGCTCAGCTTTTCCGATGAACATGTGATCCACTATGGTATCATCCCTCGCAGCAACCGCGGTATCTTCGTGATCAATGAGATCCCCGACCTGCAGGCCAGGATACAGGTGGCCCTCTTCAATATCCTCGAAGAAGGCGACGTACAGATACGCGGCTTCAAACTGAGGATGCCACTGGATATCCTTTTCGTGTTCACGGCTAACCCGGAAGACTATACGAACCGTGGGGCCATCGTTACACCGCTCAAAGACCGTATCGAAAGCCAGATCCTTACCCACTATCCAAAAAACATAGATACCGCCCTCACCATCACGGAACAGGAAGCGGACATACTGCCCGAACAATCCGCGAAGGTCAGGATCAGCGATCTGCTGAAACGCCTGATCGAACAGATCTCTTTCGAAGCACGCAGCAGTGAACTGGTCGATAAGAAAAGCGGTGTTTCCGCACGCCTCAGCATCTCCGCATTCGAGAATGCCGTGAGCGCTGCAGAACGTAGGGCCATCATCAACAAAGAAAAAGATACACAGGTCTGGGTCAGCGATATGATCGGCCTGATCCCCAGCATTACCGGCAAAATAGAACTGGTCTATGAAGGCGAACAGGAAGGCCCCTACCAGGTAGCCATGAACCTGCTCGATAAATCGATCCGCTCACAATTCATCAACTATTTTCCGAACCCGGAATCACTGAAGAAAAAACGCTCGCAGGCTCAACAGGAAGAAAATCCTTACCGCTCCATCCAGACATGGTTCGATAAGGGCAATACCCTCGATCTGTTCCTCAATACCAAAGACGATCAGAAGGTACAGCAATTGTATAAAGTAGACGGACTACATGCCCTGGTAAAGAAATATTTCAAGCATGCCAATGAAAAAGAAGCAGCCCTGCTCATGGAGTTCGTACTGCATGGACTTTCATCCTTCTCCCTGATCAGTAAAAAGATCGTGGAGAACAAGATCGAGTTCAAAGACCTGATGGGATCTATGTTGGGAAATACAACGAGTTATTCGGATGAGGAACTCGATAGTGAGGATTTTGTCTGAATCATGGTTCAGACGACTATGTTCACCTCTCTTTCCAATTCCACACCAAACTTTTGTTTTACACTCTGTAGAATATCTTCACTCAGATCATATATCTCTTTGCCCGAAGCATTACCGTAATTCACCAATACGAGGGCCTGCTTCGCATGGCAACCTGCATCTCCCCGTCGTACCCCTTTCCAGCCGCATTGCTCGATCAGCCAGCCCGCTGCGAGCTTTACAAGGTCACCAGCACCTGGATACCCCACGATGCCGGGGAAGCGTTGTTGCAATTGTTTGTTCCGGGAAGAAGAGATGGACGGGTTCTTGAAAAAACTGCCCGCATTGCCGATCACGGCAGGATCGGGCAATTTCGATCGGCGGATATTGATCACTGCCTGGGAAATGGCCGCAATGCTCAGGTCTTTCACGCCCATTCCTTCCAATTCCTGCCCGATAGCGCCGTAGCTGGTATTGAATTGCGGTGTTTTATTGAGACGGTACGTTACGCTCAGGATGATGAACCGGTCTTTATATTTCCTTTTGAATACACTTTCCCGGTAACCGAATTCGCAATCGTTCACGGAAAAAGTATGAATGGTACTATCCTCCAGATGCAAGGCTTCCAGCTCCTGGAACACCTCTTTGATCTCGGCGCCGTAGGCGCCGATATTCTGCATGGGCGTGGCGCCGACATTGCCCGGTATCAATGAGAGATTTTCCACGCCGGCCCAATTGCGGCTAATACAATGCTCCACGAAAGACTGCCAGTTCTCCCCCGCTCCCACCTTTACATAAATATGATTTTTGTCTTCATACAGCTCGTCGATCCCGCCGATCTCGTTCTTCAATACCCATCCATTCACATCTCCTGTAAAAAGGATATTGCTGCCGCCACCAAGAATGAAAGGTGATGCGCCCTTTATCCGTTCCTTCAACAGCTCCTGAAGATCGCTCACTGATCCGAACCGCGCAAAATAACGGGCCCTGGCCTCTATTCCCATGGTGTTGAATGGACGGAGTGAAATATTTTCCTGGATCAGCATAATGATTTGTTTGTCGTTTGTTGTTGGTGGTTTGTCGTTGATGGCCCCGGAAACCGATCTTATTATGAAGGGTCAACGTCGGGAATGATCACCACACTCCTGTATTTCTTATCCTGGTGCAACACCGCCACCTGTTCATGCACCTGCTGCTTGCAATGCTGGATCAATGCCGCATCCTTGGGCAATTTGATCATCAGCTCCATCAGGTATTGATTGCGTACCCTGTTCACCACCGGTTCTGCCGGGCCCACCAGGTATTGACTGAATTTTTCTTTCAGGGCATTGGCCATGCTATGCGCCGCCCCATCCACCACATCTTTCAGTTTGTGCTTGAACGTTAGCTGGATGAACCGTGAGTAAGGAGGATAGAAGAATTGTTTGCGGGCGGCCAGTTCCTGCGCGAAAAAAGCCCTGTAATCGTGCTGCTGCACGAAATACAATACCGGGTGATTGGTTTGCGCAACCTGGATCATCACATGCCCCTCCCCATCCTTTCGCCCGGCCCGGCCGCTCACCTGCTCCATGAGCTGAAAAGCCCGCTCATTCACCCGGAAGTCGGCAAAACTCAGCAGACTGTCCGCATCGAGCACGCCCACCAGGTTCACATTTTCGAAGTCCAGCCCTTTCACCACCATCTGAGTGCCCACCAGGATATCGACCCTGCCCTGTTCAAATAATTGGATCAGGTTATCATGGGCCGTTTTACCCCGTACGCTGTCGATGTCCATCCTGGCCACTTTCGCCTGCGGAAAAATTTCTTCCAGGTATTCTTCGATCCTTTCCGTACCGAAGTTCTGTTGCAGGAAACGATGATTGCCGCAGGCCATGCAGGTGTTCACCAATGGGTATACGGTTCCACAATAATGGCAATGGAGCTTATTGGTGTTCTTGTGATAGTTGAGTGATACATCGCAATACTTGCAATGAGGTATCCAGCCACAGAACTGGCATACCTGGTAAGGCGAATAACCGCGCCTGTTCTGGAAGAGGATCACCTGTTTGTTCTGCTGTAATGATTGTTCAACGGCCGCTTTCAGGGCAGGTGTGAGGATCACTTTGTCTTTCCCCGGCCTCGGTACATTTTTCGTATCGATGATCCCGATCGATGGAAGCTTCACTCCACCGAACCTTTCCGTGAGCACTACCAGCCCATACTTTTGCTGTTGCGCATTGAAATAACTTTCTATGGATGGAGTGGCGCTGCCGAGCAATACTTTCGCCTGGAAGAGCGAAGCATAGTAAATGGCTGCATCGCGGGCATGGTATCTCGGTGCAGGCTCCTGTTGTTTGTAAGAGGGGTCGTGCTCTTCATCCACGATCACCAGCCCCAGTTCCGTAAAAGGAAGGAACAGGGCAGAACGTGCTCCCAGTACTACTTTCAACTCACCGCTCTTTATTTTGTTCCAGATCTCTACCCTTTCATTCTGGTTGAATTTGCTATGGTATATCCCGATATGGCCACCGAAATGTTTTTGCAGTCGCCGGATGATCTGGGAGGTCAGTGCGATCTCGGGCAGCAGGTACAATACCTGTTTACCACTGCGGATGAATTGTTCTATCAGCCGGATATACACTTGTGTTTTGCCGCTGGCGGTTACCCCATGCAGCAGGCTTACCTGTTTGGTCTTAAAAGATCCAAGCACCTGATCCAGGGCTGTTTCCTGAGCAGGCGTGAGCATGAAATCTATCTGGATCTCTTTGGGAAGATAGCGCAGGCGATCGATCTGTCGCTTTTCCAGCCAGATGATATCTTTGTCGACCAATCCCTTCAGTTGCGCGTCCGTGGCCCCGCTTTTTTTCAGGAGACCTGTTTTTGTAACTTCTCCTGTGGTCTTGCTGAGGTGCAGGTAACTGAGCAACAGCTCCATTTGCTTTTCGGCCCGCTGCAGTTTCTTGTCCTCATTGAGCAATTTGGCAAGTTCTTCCTCATTGTTGAATCGGGGGTTCAGCAACACATAGGTTTCCTTTTTGGGAGAATAGGTCTCTTTCAGCGCCTCCCATACGAAACATACTTTTTTTTCGATCAGTCTTTTTATTACGGGATATACATGTGAAGAATCCAGTAGTTGCTGCACTTCGGCCAGTTTCAGCTCTTTCTTCATGAGCAGGGCTTCAGCCACCAGGTATTCGTCATGGTCGAGTTGGGTGAAGTCTTCCCCATATTCCTCATTGTATACCAGCTCGGTTTCGCTGCTGAGTTTGAAATGGGAAGGGAGGGCCGCTGCCATCACTTCCCCTTCGCTGCACATGTAATACCTGGCGATCCATTCCCAAAGCTGCAACTGGCCGGAGAATACGATGGGCGCGGCATCCAGCACATTGAGGATGTCCTTGGTCTCGAAGGCTTCGGGCTTTTCGCTATGCAGGCGTTTTACCACACCGGCATATTTTTTATTCTTACCCAATACCACTTCCACACGCACGCCAGGCTGTACCTGCTCCGTCAAATGGGCCGGGACCGACCAGGTATAATTCCTGGGTAATGCCAGTGGTATGATGACTTCTGCAAACAAGGGATCAAATGTAGGATGTCTGAACCATGATTGGATGGATTTTATGTATTTGGAGGAAAATCCGTAAGATCATACTTCAGCCCAATTGGCCTGAAACACTTTCAGTTTCTCCTCCATTATTGCAAACACTTTTTCTTTCAGGAGGTTCACATCTTTGGAGGTCAGTCCGGCCACAGGCACTTCCCCGAGAAAGATCGTTCTCGACTTTCCGGGGTTGAGTGAGAAGATGGAACGGTAGTGTTGCCGGGAATAGGTATCGAGGAACAGCAATGGTTTGATGGGTGTTTGCGTTTCAATGGCGATGCGGAATGCGCCATCATAAAAAGGTCTGAGGGGTTTACCGGTCTCATTGAATGTGCCTTCGGGAAAAATAAAAATTGAAATGCCTTTCCTGATCACTGATTTCAGGATGCGCACACTTCTGGCCCTGTTCTCGGCACTGCTCCTGTCGACCATCACTGCTGCATTCCGGTAAATGAACCCGAACACTGGCACTTTCGACATTTCCGCCTTGCCCAGTATCCTGACAGGCTGGTCTACCGACCGCACGATCACCGGAATATCGAGATAAGAAATATGGTTTGCTACAAAAATGTACTGGCGACTGCCATCATGGGGAACATCATAAGAATTCCTATGCCTGATACCGATGAGGAAAAACCAGGCAGTGCCCCAGACCCGGCAAACACGGTAAATAAAATTGCCGCCCCTGATCTTACCAAAAAACAATGCTACCACCACCCACGGCACCACCAGCAGCATCAGCACCACGAAGGTGATCGCTGCATAAATAAAATACAGGCAACGCAAAGGCCAGAGAATTGCATTCATAGGTTTGATTAAAGCACTGATACCAGTCTTATATAACGTAATACTTCAAGTTAAATTATTTACAGTCGCAGGCCCAATCTTTTCCCAGATCGATCACCGTGATCACCACCATTCCTCTTGCACTGGGGGCGAATATGATCCGTACTTCCTGTCCATCCCTGGTAGTACCTTCCAGCGCATATTTGGGATCGGGCCTTGCGGCAGGATCGCTTTTGCGTTCATTGATCCTGCCATTGGCAAGGATCTCTTTCACTTCCTCTTCATCGATATGGCGGCAGTCCATCCGGCAGCGTGCATGTTTGGTGTAGATCAGCCGTTTTTCATTACGGTTGAACCCTTCATCCTGGCGCGGAGGGTTATCGCGGGGCGGGGCCGGGGGGTCCCGTTGCTCCTGTTTCGGTTGTACCGGCGGATGGCGGGGCTTCCAGGGTTGTTTGAACAGGAGTACCAATACCGCCAGCAAGGCGATGATCCCCAGGCGCACCCATCGATTTTTATTCATGCCCGAATTTAGGGAAATGAAGTAGGAAGTCTGAAGTAAGAGGTCAGAGAGACCCCAATATTTTTGGATTTCCGATAACCGGGCACTTCAGACCTCAGACCTCCTGCTTCAGACCTCAGAAACCCCTATCTTTGCCCCCCGATGGCAGAAAAAAGAACAGTGGCATTCCATACACTCGGTTGTAAGCTCAATTTTTCCGAGACCTCTACCCTGTCGCGCTTACTGGAACAGGACGGTTTCGAAAAAAAAGGGTTCGACGACCTGGCCGATGTGTATGTGATCAATACCTGTTCCGTGACCGACAATGCCGACAAAGAATGCCGGCAGCTCGTACGCCGCATCCAGCGCAAAGCCCCGGAAAGCCTGGTAGTCATCACCGGATGTTATGCCCAGCTCAAACCAAAGGAGATCGCCGAGATCCCTGGAGTCGACCTGGTGCTGGGCGCTGCCGAGAAATTCAATATCACCCAACACCTCCGGGAACTTACCAAAGGTGATCCCGCCAGGATCTGTAGTTGCGATATCGAAGAAGTGAGCGGGTTCAATGCATCTTATTCATTGCACGACAGAACACGCACCTTCCTCAAAGTGCAGGACGGTTGTGATTATAACTGTTCCTTCTGCACCATCCCGATGGCCAGGGGCAAAAGCCGCAGCGATACCATTTCCAACGTAGTGCGCAATGCGAAAGAGCTGGCAGCAGGCGGCGTAAAAGAGATTGTGCTCACCGGCGTGAACCTCGGCGATTTCGGAAAACGGCAATCGAATGAAGAGGAAGCGCCTGACACTTCTAAAAGATTGGCTGAAAATTTCTTCGGGCTGGTCAAAGCGCTGGACCCCATTGAAGGTATCGAACGTTATCGCATTTCTTCCATCGAGCCGAACCTGCTCACCAATGAGATCATTGAATTTGTGGCCAACAGCGATCGCTTCATGCCGCATTTTCACATTCCATTGCAAAGCGGCAGCAACCGTATACTGGGTCTCATGCGTAGAAGGTATAAAAGGGAATTGTACGCGGAAAGAGTAGCGCTGATCAAAACGCTGATGCCGCATTGCGCTATCGGGGTAGACGTGATAGTAGGATTTCCCGGCGAAACGGAAGCAGATTTCAAAGACACATTCGACTTCCTGCACGGGCTCGATATTTCCTACCTCCACGTATTCACCTATTCGGAAAGAGACAATACCAAAGCCCTCGAAATACAACCAGTGGTTCCCATGCAGCAAAGGCATGAACGTAATAAAAGCCTGCGCAATCTTTCCTGGATGAAAATGCAATATTTCACCCAACTGCACAGCGGCCATACACGTAAAGTATTATTCGAAAGCCACGCGAAGAATGGCATGATGGAAGGTTATACGGATAATTATATCAAGATAACCACTCCACACCGCCCTGAATGGATCAACCAGGTGATCGACTGGCAGCTTTGATCTCCGTCAATCCCTTCCAAACCTTTCCTGCTTCACATTGTTATTGAGGTATAGTATGAAGAAATTCCAGGTGACGATACATTTTGAAATGGATGATGAATTTACGGCTCTGGTCCCCTCCCACCGTGTTTACATCAATACCCTCATCGAGAAAGGCATTATCGATCATTACATTGTTTCCATGGAAACACAACGGGTATGGATCACCTTCACTGCCGAAACAAAAGAGGAGACAGAAGACCATCTCATCAAATCCCCGCTTTACAGGTATTGGTCATGCGAAATAGATGAGCTTTTCGTGGTAGATGGCATGCACTACCGTCTTCCAGCGCTTCAACTGAACTGATCAGTAAATGATCATGTATTTATAAAAGGCCGGGAACTCACGCGCCATCCCGAAGATGTCCTGCCAGAAATAAGCACGCGAATGATCGCTCTTCACATTGGTGAATCCCAGTTTCCTGAAAATATATTTGCAGCGGGTAACATGGTAATAGCTGGTAACGATCACGGCCGAACGGTAAGGTTGCGTTTTATTCCAATTTATAAAATTCCTGGCCGTACAATAACTGTTGGCTCCCAGGTTGTCGACGATAATGGCGGTACTGTCTACCCCGTTACCCACGAGATAGTTCCTCATGGCATCCGCTTCGGGGAACTTTGAATCCCCGATACTGCCGCTAACAAATATCTTCTTCACCTGCGCATGGCGGTAGAGTTCCAATGCTGCATCGACCCTGCCTTTGAGCCAGGGCGATAAATCGCCTCTCTCATACACCGTATTCCCCAACACCACTGCCACATCGGCCTTTCCCCTGAAAGAACGCAATCCTTCCACCGACACCCAAATACAATGCACCAGGAACCAGGCTGCCAGTATCCCGGCGATGATCTTCAATTTTTTTCGCATGCTATTTTTTGGAAGACTGGTTCCAGAGAGGTTTATGTTTCATTAATCGCTTGTAAACCGGACAGGCAGGGATATGCGCACCAGGCAGGTAGCCGGTGCTCACCAGGAATTCATTCACGATCTCCCCGCCGGTAAAAAGAAATGTTTTCCTGAACAGTTTAACCCATTCTTCTTTCGTGAGCGGATGATGTTGCACGAGCCAGTTCTCGAAAGAGCCCAGTTCTTTTTGTATCTGCCTGATCCGTTTGGCATTCTCGATGGTGGCGTTGATCTTTAACCGGTTCCGGATGATACCGGCGTCCTCCAGTAATTTTGCTACCTTCTTTTCCGTGTAGCGTGCCACTTTATCGATCTCGAATCGATCGAACGCCTGGTAGAAGTTTTCTTTCTTGCGCAGGATAGTGGTCCAGCTTAAACCGGCCTGGTTGATCTCCAGCACAAGACGGGCAAACAATTCGTTGTCGCTATGGATCGGAAACCCATACTCATGATCATGGTAGTGGATATTGACATTGTCTGGTTCCATCTGCCAGACTACTTCGCAATAACTAAGTGGTTTCATGTACTGATTGAATTCTTCCGGATTAAAATTCGATGAAAGGAACGTTGAATAAATATCCGAATATACAGGTATTCAGCCTTAAACAGATGTTATTTTACATTCATTATCATGGCAAAGGATGATCAAAATAAATATGTATAATTTTTTTGGTGATGAACATTTTAGTATCTTTTTAGTAAGTTTAAAAAGCAACTTCCTTCTGCAACCTTTTCCTATTCACTGAATTAGCACCGGCTTATCTTCCCGCATGGAGATAGCGGCTTGAGCTGCGACAAATAATGAGCAGCTATAAAACTAAAGGCTCTGAATAACCGTATACTGGTTAAGATGCCATAGTAGCATCAGGCATCCGCACCACAAAAAAACACTATGATCTCTTCACCTCATCCGCTCCAGATCCTTGTGATAGAGGATAATCCAAGCGATTATTTTCTCTTTACCGAATATCTCCGCCTTACAAAACTACCTGTAAAATCACTGTTACATGCAGATCGGCTCAACGATGCTATCCTCATTGCGCAACAGGTAAATCCCGATCTGATCTTTCTCGATCTTACCCTGCCCGATAGCGAAGGCATTCATACTTTCACACGCCTGCACGAACAGGTTTCACATATTTCCATCATCGTTCTCTCCGGTCTCGACGATACGCAGATAGCGCTCAGCACCATCGTGGAAGGAGCACAGGATTACCTGGTGAAAGGGGAATACGATGAGAAAGTATTGGTGAAAGCCATCCAATACAGCATCGAACGCAAAAAGATCCTTCAGAAAGTGGTAGAGAATTTCGAGCGGTACAATACATTGATCAAAGCCACCAGCGATACCATCTGGGATTGGGACCTGCGGGAAGAGGAAGTGCTCTGGAACGAAGGCATCACGAGCGTATTCGGTTATAACCCCGCCGATGTACGCAATACAACTGCCTGGCATCATCAGAACATACATCCCGATGACCGCGACAGGGTGCTCACCAAAATTGCGCAATGCCTGGCCGATGGCACCGGGCAATGGCAGGAAGAATACCGTTACCGCAGCGCACAAGGCAGTTATAAATTCGTGTATGACCGCGGCTATGTGCTGAAGATGGACAACAAGCCCTATCGCATGATCGGCGCCATGCTCGATATCACCGAACGAAAGAAAAAACAGGAAGAGCAGGTACGCAACCAGATCGAAACGCAAAAACTGATCACCCAGATCACCATACAAACGCAGGAGCAGGAGCGCCGCGAGATCGGCCTCGAACTGCACGATAATATCAACCAGATCCTGGCCACCGCCAAACTTTGTGTGGACATGGCCATCAATGAAGAGGATATCCGCAAAGAGCTCCTATACAAGAGCTATGATAATATTTCCAAAGCTATCAATGAGATCCGCTCCCTCTCGAAGAACCTGGTGCCGCCTTCACTGGGCGATATCGGTCTGAAAGAAGCACTGCTGGAAATGATCGAGAACATGACCATGTCGCCCGGATTGAAATGCAGGATCAAAGCCAATGATCCGCATATTGAAAGTTTATCGAACAACAAAAAGCTCATCATTTACCGGATCGTGCAGGAGCAGGTGAACAATATCGTGAAACATGCGAGGGCCACGGAAGCCGAAATAGAACTGAAGAACAATTCCCATAACACCACGCTGATCATCAAAGACAATGGTATCGGCTTCGACCCGAAGAAAAAAGGAAAAGGTATCGGACTGCATAATATAACCAGCCGGGTAGAAATGCAGAACGGGGAAATGGAGATCATCTCCAAACCGGGGGACGGTTGTATTCTTAAAATTACTATCCCGCTTTAAATAAATCGTTTGTGGTTTGTTGTTGGTCGTTTGTTGTTGTTGCAAATTCGTAGGATCCGAATAATCTCAGGCTTTTCGAGAATAAAGAACCACAAACGACCAACAACAAACCACAAACGTTAAAACCTGTCGGAAAAATAAGTTCGTAATATCTCCGACAGCATGGATTCATTCAATGGTTTATTTCTGAAATCCGCTATGTAGCCAAGTTTGCGCGCCCTGGCCATATCTTCAGGATTGGAAGAGGTTGTAAGCATCACGAGTACGATACCTTCCTTCTGGGAGAGGGAGGCATATTTTTCCAGGAATTCCCAACCATCCATGGCTGGCATGTTGATGTCGAGAAAGATCAGTTCAGGCCGGGGCTCGCTAGGCTTCTTACCACTGTTCACCAGGTATTCGAGCGCATCACTGGCGCTTTGTTCCACCAGTATCATCTCTGTACAGTCTGCCTCCTGGATAAGTAGTTTGTTCAGGAAGTTAGTGGGTTCATCATTATCGATCAATAGGATGCAGGCTAGTTTTTGTTTCATCATATTTAGTGAATTTCCGGAATAGTAAAGTAAAAAGTACTTCCTTCACCGGGTACGGATTCCACCCATATCTTGCCTCCATGCAGCTCTACTATTTTTTTACATTGCGCCAGGCCGATGCCTTCGCCTTCATATTCGGAACGTTTGTGCAATCGCTTAAAAATTACAAAGATCTTTTCCTGGTAAACCGGCTCGATACCGATGCCATTATCATGGAACGAGAACAGCCAGGAATTGTTTTCCTGTTTAGCCTGCACATGCAACTCCGGGTCCAAACCCGGCTTCCGGAATTTGATGGAATTGCTCACCAGGTTCTGGAACAGTTGTTTGATCTCCGTCCTGTAACCCGTTATTACCGGTAGTTCCGGGGCCTTGACCCGTGCGCCGTTCTCACGAATACCCTGATCAAGATCGGCCAATACTTCTTCCAGCACAAGATTGCAGTTCACTTCCGCGAGTTCTTTTTCACGACCTATCCGCGAGTAGTTCAGCAGGTCGAGGATCAGTGATTTCATGCGGTCGGATGATTGGCAGATATAGTCCAGGTACCTGTTCGCGCTATCATCCAGTTGTCCATAGTATTGCCGGCGCAGCAGGTCAACGAAACTGGTTGTGGTGCGCAGCGGCTCCTGCAGATCATGCGATGCCACATAAGCGAACTCCTCCAGTTCCTTATTCTTACGTTCCAGTTCCATGGTGCGTTGCTGCACTTTGCGCTCCAGCGTGCTATTGGCCTCACGGATAGCCTTTTCCATTTGCTTTTTCTCCGTTACGTCCCTGATGGAGGCGGTGATCAGCAACCCTTCTTCCGATAGCATGGGGCGCAGGCTTACTTCCACGGGGAACTCCATCCCGCCCCGTCCATTGCCGGTCATCTCGAATCCTTCGGTTTCCGGCTCCCACTGCCGGATGCCGGTCTGCCGGAAGGCCCGGAACGGGTGTTCCAGACCGGAGTGAGGGGGCATCAGCATTTCGACGTTACTCCCTATCATTTCTTCGCGCGAGTAGCCAAACATTTTTTCGGTTTGTGCATTGACCAGTTGGATCACCCCGTTCTCATTCATGATCACCATGGGGTCCGGGGCCGCTTCCAGCAGGTTCCTGAATTTCTCTTCTGCTTTCTTCCTTTGCTCATTTTCCATTTCCAGCTCGCGGGGAGACCGCAAAGTGAATGCCAGCGGCAATAAACGGATCAGGTAGAATACAGTGATCCAGCTCAGCACTCCTGTAATGAAACGGATAAGGGCATTGATGCGGTATACCGGGAACCAGAACGTAATGGCATCGAAAAAATGGGTGGCGCCACAGGCCAGGATAAAGGCGGCAAATAAAAAGTAAAGTCGAAGAAAGCGGGCATCCTGTTTTTTGGAGATATAGCGGATGATGATGAAGGGAATCGCAAAATAGGCCGACCAAACAAGCAGGTCGCTGATGATGTACAACCAGCCATGGAACCCGGTCCAGCGGCCGCAATGCCAGCGTGGAGGCCAGTCGGACATATCGAAAAGCCTTTCAAAGAAGTCGATCACCTGCATCATAAGTATACAAATTAAGGCCATCCATGCAAGGCGATGCAGTGTATATAACGGCAATGCTCCAGTGCCATACACTGTATTGCATAGGATGAAGGTTTATGCGATTACATTACATTTTATAATAATTACTGCTGCATAACTTTTAGCCACGCAAAAAAACAAAAACTCGTGCAGGCCTCTACCAAATTGATTCAAAAAATCCCCAAATATTACCTGGGACTAAAGGTGGGTTCCACAGAACGGATCGCATGACAAGGCGGAAAGAGCAAGACATTTACTTTTTTTCCAATGTATTTGAGATAAAACAGTCTCCGAAGGCCCGGGATTTTCGTAATTTCAGTATCAAATTCACTTTATGGCAGCATTCAATCTTACGATCAATAATAAATCTTATGCCATCGAAGCTGATCCTCAAATGCCACTGTTGTGGGTAATCAGAGATCTTGCGGGACTGAAAGGTACAAAATTCGGCTGTGGAATAGCACAGTGCGGCGCCTGTACCATTCACCTGGATGGCAACCCGGTCCGCTCCTGCATACTTCCGGTCTCTGCCGGGACCGGCCGGAAGATCACCACGATCGAAGGGATCTCCGTCAATTCAGACCACCCTGTCCAACAGGCATGGATCGAAGAACAGGTACCGCAATGCGGCTACTGCCAGAGCGGCCAGATCATGTCTGCCGTGGCTTTGCTGAAAAAGACACCCAAACCCACCGATGCCGAGATCGATACTGCCATGCAGGGAAATATCTGCCGGTGCGGTACTTACCAGCGTATCCGGAAAGCCATTCACCGGGCCGCAGAGCTCCATGCCGGTCAATCTAAAAAAAGTTTCTGAACCACTTAAAAAAAGTACGGATCATACTTTTTTTAAGTTTCTCTCCTACCAAAAATAAATTCAAGCCATATAATCAAAAAGGTATATGAAACAGCCTTCATCCATCGACCGTCGCCGCTTCCTGAAAATTACCGGTCTTACAGGCGCTTCCTTTATCGTCGGCATTTCCTTCTCCCAGGCAGAAGGAGCTCCCGAGATCCTCAACCTCAGCCATGTTGCCGGCAGCTTCGAGCTGACACCATATATAATCATTGAAAGCACCGGGCAGATCACCATCATGAACCCCAAACCTGAAATGGGGCAAGGCACCTGGCAATCCATCCCGGCATTGATAGCGGAAGAACTTTGCGTATCGCCCGATCAGGTTACCATCAAACCCACCAGCGGTGAGGCGCAGATCCCCGGCCAGTCGGCCGGCGGCAGCTCTTCCGTCAGAGGCAGCTACGACAGGCTCCGCAAAGTAGGGGCATCTGCCCGCGAAATGCTCATCAAGGCAGCCAGTGACCAATGGCAGGTGCCTGCAGAAGAATGTTATGCAGAGGAGGCAAAGGTCTATCACAAACCTTCCGGCAAAAATATCGGTTATGGGGAACTGGTAGAAGCCGCTTCAAAGCTGGAAGTGCCCAAAGAACCCAAACTGAAAGACCCTTCCACATTCAGGATATTGGGCAAATCCATGCCCCGGCCCGATGTTCCGTTGAAAGTGAACGGACAGGCCGTGTTCGGGATCGACGCAGAAGTGCCCGGCATGGTCTATGCATCGGTAGAAAGATGCCGCGTATTCGGCGGCAAACTCCTAAGCTATGATGACAGTGAAGCGATGAAAGTGAAAGGCGTGCAGAGAGTGGTGAAAGCTGAACGGGTATTGGGCAAGAACAGGTATGAAAGTATTGCCATCGTCGCCGATAATTACTGGGCCGCCCTGCAGGGAAGAAAAGCGCTGAAAGTGCAATGGGACTACCAGGGGAACGATCAGTTCAACACTGCTGCCTACGAACAGCAATTGAGAGAGCTCGCCAAATCGGACGGGGTTGTGGCCCACAACAGCGGCGACTTCGACGGAGCTTTTGCTACTGCCCCTGTAAAACTGGAGGCGCTCTATGAAACGCCTGTCGTAGCACATGCCACGATGGAACCTATGAACTGCACCGCACACTGGAAAGAAGACAATAAAGTGGAAGTATGGGTCTCCTGCCAGGGCGCCGGTATCATCAAAAGAGAACTTTCGACTGTATTGGGCATTCCGCAAGACAATATCATTCCGCATATCCTTTTCAATGGTGGTGGTTTCGGCAGGAGGCTATCTGCCGATTATGCCACTGAAGCGGCCATGATCTCCAAAGCCACCGGTAAACCGGTGAAAGTGATCTGGACAAGGGAAGATGATATCCAACTAGGGCCCTTCCGCCCCATGACCTTCTCTGCCATGAAAGCCGGCCTTAATGCCGATGGCAAAACCATCGCCTTTCAGCATAAAGTGATCTCCCCTTCCATCAGTGCTACCAACAATGACAAATACGATAAAACGAAAGCAGACCGCAGCATGACGGAAGGGATCAGCGACCAGCAATACGAGTTCCCCAATATGAAGAACCTGTACGTATTTGCCGATATCCATATTCCCATGGCCCCCTGGCGGTCCGTGACCAGTTCCACCCTCGCCTTCGCACATGAATGTTTCATCGACGAGATGGCCGCGAAAGCAGGTAAAGATCCGCTCGATTACCGGCTCGGACTGATGACGAAAGATTCCGATGCAAAAAATGTGCTGCTGAAACTGAAAGAAGTGTCCAACTGGAACAAACCTTTGCCAAAAGGCCGCGGGCGCGGCGTGGCGCAATACGAATTCTTTGCAGGGTTGTGCGGACAGGTGGTGGAAGTGACGAAACAAACCAATGGCGCTATCAAAGTAGACAACGTATTTGCCGTGATCGATCTCGGAACAGTGGTGAACCCCGACAACGTGAAAGCGCAGGTGGAAGGCGGAATCGTGATGGGACTGGTAGCGGCCGTAAAAGACGGGATCATCTTCGAGAAAGGCGCATCGAGACAAAGCAATTTCAATAACAACAAAATGCTTCGCATCAACGAGATGCCGAAAGTGGAAGTACATATCCTCGCCAATGGCGGACCGGTGATCAGGGGTGTTGGCGAGCCGGGACTGCCCCCGCTTGCTCCGGCACTCTGCAATGCCATCTATGCCGCCACCGGTAAGAGAATAAGGCGGCTCCCCATTGATTTGAACAAGATCTGAACTGCATGAAGGAGATCAAAGATATTATCGGTGCGTATGATCATGCACAGGTATCCGGACAAAAGACAGCACTGGCCACCGTGGTGCATGTGGAAGGGTCTTCCTACAGGAGACCGGGCGCCCGTATGCTGATCACGGAAACCGGGCAGCTCACCGGCGCCATCAGTGGCGGCTGTCTCGAAGGAGATGCGCTTCGAAAGGCGCTGCTGGTCATGGCGCAACAGCAGCCGATGCTGGTAACGTATGATACCACGGATGAAGAAGATGCCAAACTAGGCGTTCAATTGGGATGCAATGGCATCATCCATATCCTGATAGAACCCGTGGACCCCACCAGCCAGGACAATCCTGTTCAGTTATTGAAAATGATCACAGCCCGCAGAGAGCCTGCCGTACTGATCACTTTCTTTTCACTGGGTAACCGGAAAGCACAGCAGCCCGGTACCAGTCTCCTGCTATCGGAACAAGGCATTACTACCGGCGCCATGCCGGACGATACCATGAGCATCGAGCTCAAAACGGCCACCAGTGCGGCATTCGAGCAGCAATGCTCATCCATCAGGGCCATTTCATCGCCCACACGGCAATACGATGCATTCATAGAATATATCCCTCCTGCCATATCACTGATCATTGCAGGAGCAGGCAATGACGTGATGCCATTGGTGCAAATGGCCCATATCATCGGGTGGCCTGTAACGGTAGTGGATGGCCGGAACAATTATGCCACCTCCGCGCGCTTTCCCACAGCAGACCGCGTACTCGTATCGAAACCGGATAACCTGCCTGCACAGGTAATGATCGATAGCCGGACAGTAGTTTTGCTGATGACCCATAACTATAATTATGATCTGGCCATGTTGCAAACATTGAGGACAATGCCAATGGCATATATCGGCGTACTGGGCCCAATAAAGAAAATGCAGCGGCTCCTGCATGATCTTGAACAGGACGGAACAGCATTGAGTGAATCTTTCAGGAATGCCCTCCACGGGCCGGTTGGACTGGATATTGGCGCTGAAACACCGGAAGAGATCGCCCTGTCGGTCCTGTCGGAGATCAGGGCCGTCATGAGCGGAAGGCCCGGCGGGCAACTCCGCGATAATATTTCGGTTATCCATCCCCGTTCTAATAAACAAAATACTATATGAACCGGTGCGGATCGATCATACTGGCCGCAGGGAGCTCAAGCAGGATGGGAAAACCTAAACAGCTCATGACCTATAAAGGCCAATGCCTGCTGCAGCATGCCGTGTCAGTAGGGCTGGAAGCAACTTCGCCGGTGGTGGTGGTATTAGGCGCTCATGCAGATGAGGTAATGGGGAGGATCGGGCATGAACCTGCTCAGATCGTTCATAATGTGAACTGGGAAGAAGGCATGGCATCCTCCATCCGCTGCGGGCTCACAAAGCTGCTGGAACATGCGCCTTCCACAGAATATGCCATCTTCATGACCTGCGATCAGCCCTATATCCATGCCGGGTTATTACAAGCCCTGCTGCAGGAACAGGCACGAAGCGGGAAAGCCATTGTGGCCTGTGCCTATGATGATACGGCAGGGATACCTGCCCTCTTTCACAAAAGCCTGTTCGGAGAACTGATGGCACTGAAGGGTGATATGGGCGCACGAAGGATCATCAAGCAGGATGCTGACCGTATGAGTACCGTTCCATTTCCATTGGGCGCTATCGATATCGATACCCCGGAAGACTATTCATTGCTGAATGAAGATTAACCATTGCTAAAAAACTCAAGCATAAGGAGCAACAATGATCATTGATCCATTTCAACGTGTGCATGATTACCTGAGGATATCCCTGACGGACAATTGCAACCTGCGTTGCTTTTATTGTATGCCGGAAGAAGAGTATACCTTCACGCCCAATGCCCGCCTGATGCAGCCCGATGAGGTACTGACCCTTGCCGGCCTGTTCGTGCAGGAAGGCGTAAAAAAGATCAGGCTCACCGGCGGCGAGCCCCTGGTACGCAAGGATGCCGAAGCCATCATCCGGTCGTTGAGCAGTTTGCCGGTGTCGCTCACCCTCACTACGAATGGAACAAGACTGGCCGCCTTCCTGCCCGTATTGCAGGAAGCAAAGATCAGGACGGTGAACATCAGCCTCGATACTTTGAATGCGACAACCTTTCAGCAGATCACCCGCCGTAATGAATTCGAAAAAGTATGGAACAATATTGCGCTGTTGATCGATGCCGGCATCCGCGTGAAAGTGAATATGGTAGTGATGAAAGGCATCAACGATGGGGAGATCAATGATTTTATTGCGTGGACAGCCCATGCTCCCGTGCATGTACGCTTCATCGAATTCATGCCATTCAGCGGCAATCACTGGAGAAGCGATGCCGTGATGACCCTGCAGGAGATCCTGCAAACGATCGGGCAGCGGTATGATCATACGCGGCTGGAAGATGAGGCACATGATACTGCCAAGCATTACAAGGTGCCTGGACATGCAGGCACATTTGCCGTGATCAGCACCATGAGCGCTCCATTCTGTGGCGCCTGCAACCGGATGCGCCTTACGGCCGACGGCAAGATGAAGAATTGCCTTTTTTCAAAAGAAGAGACCGACCTGCTAGGCGCTCTCCGCCGCGGTGAAGAGATCATTCCACTGATCCACCAATGTATCGGCAAGAAAGCGAAAGAGCTCGGCGGTCAGTTCAATACCGATTTCGAACATTTGCAACCGGAATCCATTCAGAACAGGAGCATGATCACCATCGGAGGATAGCTCCATCACCAACTACAATATATGATCTCCGTTTCAGAAGCCAAAGCCATTATCCGTTCCTCCTGTTCACCCGCGGCACCTGTGCCGATGGCATTGCCACAGGCGGCCGGACTGGTGCTGGGGGCAGACCTGCTTGCAACGACTTCGATCCCGGCCTTTGATCAATCGTCGATGGATGGGTATGCCTTCAACTGGCAACAATACCAGGAAGGTAATGCACTGAATGTGCAGGGAGAAGCTGCAGCAGGTATCATAACCCGTGTACAATTGAAACCGCAACAGGCCATCCGCATATTTACCGGCGCCGCTTTGCCGGAAGGGGCCGACACCGTAGTGATGCAGGAGAAAGTGACCGTAGAGGATGGAAGACTGATCGTGCAGGACGCTGCAATGAGTCGTGGTCAGCATGTACGCCCGAAAGGATCGGAGATACAGGCAGGAGCGCTGGCATTGAGCAAAGGAAGCCTGTTGACACCTCCGGCCATTGGTTTTCTGGCAGGCATCGGAATTACGACAGTGATGGTGTTACCACCGCCCCGCGTAAGTATCCTGATCACCGGAAATGAATTGCAGCAGCCCGGCTTCCCGCTCAACTACGGGCAGGTCTATGAATCGAACTCTTTTGCTCTGACAGTAGCCATACAACGTTTATCAATAACTGATATTTCGATCTTTCATGTACCTGACGACCCTGAACAGCTTACTCAATCGCTGGAAGGGGCCCTGCCCAACAGCGAGCTTGTACTCCTGACAGGTGGCGTAAGCGTGGGCGATCATGATCATGTGGTAAAGGCCACGGAGCGCTGCGGTGTCAGCAGGCTTTTTCACCGGGTAAGCCAGCGGCCGGGCAAGCCGCTGTATTTCGGGATGAAGGGAACGCAAATGGTGTTCGGATTGCCGGGCAATCCTTCCTCCGTGCTCACCTGTTTTTACGAATACGTGCTCACGGCATTGGAGCAATATATGGGCAGACGGGGAATATTACCGGTGCGAAGAGTGAAGCTCGGCAATGCTTATCCGAAAACAGTCCCATTGACCCAATTCCTGAAAGGCCATCTCGACAATGAGACCGTAATAGCGCTCGATGCCCAGGAATCGTACAGGCTCAGCTCTTTTGCAAGGGCCAATTGCCTGATCTATCTCGATGAAGGGATACGGGATTACCAGCCCGGTGATCTGGTAGAAATTCATATCTTGTCGTAATATGACGGCTACACTATTCTTATTCTATATTTTGCTTTTCCTGGTAGCATTCCTTTATGCTTCTGTTGGTCATGGTGGCGCGAGTGGTTACCTGGCGCTGATGGCCATCTTCAGCATCTCGCCCGATGTGATGAAACCCACTGCTCTCCTGCTCAATCTTTTTGTATCCCTCACCTCCTTTATCCAGTATTACCGGGGGCATCATTTTATCTGGAAGATCTTCCTGCCATTGGCGCTGGCTTCCATTCCTATGGCCTTCCTGGGTGGAATGGTGCCGGTACATGCCGATATTTATAAAAAAATACTGGGCGTGTTGTTGCTCATCCCGGTGGTCCGTTTCCTGTTCTTCAGCAATATCGAAGTGAAGGAAAGGAACCGGTCGGATATTGCGTTGTCGCTCCTGATCGGAGGCTCCATTGGGTTCCTGTCGGGCCTGATCGGGATTGGTGGCGGCATCATCCTCTCGCCCGTATTATTGCTGTTACGCTGGACAGACCAGAAACAGACCGCAGCGATCAGCGCCTTGTTCATATTCGTGAACTCGGTGGCCGGACTGGCGGGTCAGTTCACCAAGGGCATTCAGTTCAGCAGTGATATGGCAACCTATGTGGCGATTGCTTTCGCAGGCGGCATCTGCGGCGCATATCTCGGGGCGCTCCGCTTCAAACAAACCATCCTGAAAAATATCCTGGCGTTCGTTTTGCTGATGGCCGCCTGGAAACTACTATTCACCCATGCATGATCCAATTATGAAACTCATTACAGCATTCCTGTGCTTTTTCATCATCGGCGCTGCACAGGCGCAGAACAGGATACCGGTAACGGAGTCCTTCACCATTGAAGGGCGTGTAAAATCACCCTTTACCTTTTCATTGAATGATGCCGGACGGTTCAAAACCGTGAGCATCGACAGTGTCATGATCACCAATCACCTGCTCCAAAAAAGGAATACCATCAGATCGGTGAAAGGCATCCTGTTGAAAGACCTGCTCAATACTGTTACCATCGATGCGCCCGGCCCGAAAGAACTGAGCGAATATTACCTGGTTTGCATTGCTTCCGATGATTACAAGGTGGTCTTCTCCTGGAATGAACTGTTCAACTCGGCTACCGGCGATCATACGATGATCATCACGGAAAAAGACGGGATGAAAGGCGCCGACATGCCCGACCGGATCGCCCTGCTCACCCCTACCGACCAGGCTACCGGCCGCCGGTTCGTGAAGGGCCTGAAAAAGATCATAATTGAAAAGGTTCAGTAATTTTGGCTATGCAGGTAACCATTAAAGTATTCGGCCCACTTACCGATATCGTCCGCGAAAACGATCTCGTGATGAACGATGTACACGATACCGATCAAATGGTACAAAAACTCGGTGAACGATACCCTGCCCTGCATGGAGCTCCCTACAATATTGCCGTCGATAAGAACATCATCGATAAGAATACCGTCTTCACCGGCGATCATATAGTAGCACTCCTGCCACCCTATGCAGGGGGTTAGTTCAATATCTACCATCAAAAGAAAACACCATGCCCGGAAAAATAAAGGACATATTTATGGAAGGAGCTATCCCTGCTACCATGGTGGCAGATAGTATCCGCCAGCATAGTGAAAAGACGGACCTGGGGGCCCATAGCATTTTCCTGGGACAAGTACGGAAAGACCGCGTGAATGACCAGGAAGTGGTTGCCATCGAATACACTACTTACAAAGAAATGGCCCTGGAAAAAATACACGAGATCAGGGAAGCTATCTTTTCGAAATACCCATTGAGCTGTATGCATGTATACCATAGCCTGGGCAGGGTAGCTGCGGGTGAGATCAGCCTGTTCGTTTTCACTTCTTCCAAACACCGGAAAGCCGCTATAGAAGCCTGTTCCGAGACCGTGGAAAGAATAAAGGCCGAATTGCCGGTATGGGGAAAAGAATTATTCGCCAACGATGATTATCAATGGAAAGAGAACCAATAACCGAGTATGGTCAACATTACACATAAAGCCAATAGCCTGAGGCAGGCGATCGCGGAAGCGATCGTTACTGTATCGAAGCCGGAAACCATCGAAGCCATTCAACAAAAAAGGATACCGAAAGGTGATGTGTTTGAATTTGCGAGAGCGGCCGGTTTACTGGCCATTAAAAAAACGAGTGATATGATACCCGATTGCCATCCCCTGCCGGTGGAATACAGCGCCATCACGTACCATATAGATAACCTGAGCATCGTGATCACCGTGGAAGTGCATACTATCTACAAGACCGGTGTGGAGGTAGAAGCCATGCATGGCGCAGCTATTACGGCGCTTACGATCTATGATATGCTGAAACCGGTAGACACACAGGTGGAAATATCCACGATCAGATTAGTGAGCAAGAAAGGAGGCAAATCGTCTGTCGATGCCTCGATGAGCCGTACATTGAAATGCGCCGTGATCGTTTGCTCCGACAGCATTGCAACCGGCAAAGGAACAGATACATCCGGAAAGATCATTGTTCAGAAACTGGAGCAATACCATATTCCCACCTCACTGTATGAAGTAGTGCCCGATGAACAGGAAGTCATCCGGCAGAAAGCAATACAGTTGCGCGATTCATCATTCGACCTCGCCATCTTCACCGGGGGCACCGGTGTATCGCCCAGGGACCATACACCGGAAGCGATCGCTCCCCTGCTCGATAAGGAAGTACCGGGAATTATGGAAACGGCCCGTCGTTATGGGCAGCACAGAACACCTTATGCCATGCTTTCACGCGGGGTGGCAGGATTTGCCGGCAACATGCTGGTGCTTACCCTGCCGGGATCGGCAGGGGGTGCTGCGGAAACAATGGATGCATTATTCCCGCAGCTCCTGCATGTATTCAAGGTTATTAATGGTGAGCGGCATGATCAGTGAGCGCCAACAGATCCACTTTCCTTCAGCAACAATTCAATGGCGGCCGATAATTTATTTTCGATGGCAGGTCCTTCGAAGCCGATCGTTTTGAATTGGATATATCCTGCCGGATCGATCACATAGGTGGCCGGTATTACATTGAACCCGAATTTATCCCCCAGTGCCGGATCAGGGTTGAAATATACCGGGAATGAATAGGTCTTATTGCCCGGCCAGTTCTGCGCATCGGCCAGGGTATTGCGTGCGCCGCTGTTGATCACGAGAAAGCTCACTCGCGGATCGTTCCTGTATTTATCATACACCGCTTGCAGATAGGGCATCTCTTTCATACAGGGTACGCACCAGGTGGCCCAGAAATCGATCACGATTATTTTATTGGTGATCTTGTCTGAGGCGACAGGTTTGCCGCTGAGGTCCTGTATCTGTTCGAGGGAAGGCGCTTTGATATTGACCCTTTCTTTTTTCAGGACAGCCATCACCTGGTCACGCCAGATCGTTTTCAGTTCTGCTATTTTTTCATCGAGCCCCTGTTGACCGAAAGCAGTAATATAGGTCCTTTTCATTCCGCTGAATGCTGCTGTGTCTTCAGGAACATGTATGAGGATCGTCCACCAGGCATCGAATGCTTTGGCCGGCCGGCCGGTCTCGGTGTAAAACTTCGCAGCATTGGCCATCGTTTCCTGGTCGGAGGAAATGGCCATGGCATCTTGCATGGTGCGGTTGGCATCGGCCGTTTTACCCTGCTTCCAGTAAATTGAAGCTATCAGGGAAAGCATATTGCCTTTGGCTGCGCGGATGGCCGACTGTCTCGTACTATCGGGCACATAAGAAGGGATATACCCTGTTTCTTCAAAATAGCGTATGATCCCCACCGGGAATGAATCTGCTTTGCCCAGGGCTTTATTGGCATAAGACAATGCCGTATCGAGCGCAATACCATTCTCACAGAGAACAGTGGCGATCTTCTTCAGCGTGAGCGGCAAATAAGGGCCTGGTTTGATCCTCATTTTATGCAGATGTACCAGGGCGTTCTTCACATCTTTCTTTGAAGCATATAGCCCGAACATCATTTCATGCATATCCGTGAAAAAGGAAGCATTGCCGGTCTTCTCATCTTTGAGAGCGGCTTTCAGCATCGCCATTTTTTTTGTGGCGTCCTTTTCCCTGCCGATCTCTGCCGTACGCAATTCATACGCCACTTCAGTATGAGGATAATTTTCTCTCACCACCTGCCTGATGGAATCCAGCCGGCTGTTCTCTCCCAGGATCAGGTAAGCCATGGTCACTTTATTGAGCAGCGACATTTTTCCAGGCGCTTCCCTGAATTTTTCGGCGATGATCTCATGGGCCTGTTCCCTATACTTTTCTTTCTCTGTACCGGATGCCTGGTTCATTTTGTAATTGAGCAGGCGGATACGCGCTTCATAATTACCAGGATAGAACGATAGCTCCTTTTCGAAGAGGGCGGCCTGCCGGGCGCCCAGTGAAGGCGCTTTGCCCATCTGTGCCGACAAACTATAGCCTTCATACAAATACCCATTCATTACCCGGCGGTCTTTATCGTAGATGACCAGCTCATAATGTTTATCAGCCGCAGGTTTATCGGTTTGTTCGCCACTCTGTAAATAGAATGTTGCGTAAGTAGCATAACGGGGAGCAGTAAATGAAGATTGCCATTTTGTTCCAACCTTTTGTAGCTCGATGCGGTAAGGCAGCTCGTACAGGTTGGAATAGGAAAAGACAAGGGTAACAGACTTTGCATCGGCAGTGATCATGCTGCCGGTAGCGGCGGCATCGTAGGTGATAGTAACTGCCTGGCCACGCTCCGGCCTTGCAGGCTGGATCAAAACACGGGCAGTTTGTGCCTGCCCCTGCAGCATCAGCAGCAGGAGCAGGTTTATAAAAATGGTGATTTTCATTTTCGATTATTTATATCCGTCATTCTGTTCCAGGTTCGGGTTGGTGCGGATGGCCTCATTGGGAATAGGATACAGAACGGCAGTGGGTTTCCATTTGGTTTTGATGGGCGATAATACAGCAGTAGCGCGGCCGGTGCGTTTGAGATCGAACCAGCGGTGGCCCCATTCCAGGAAAAGCTCTACTCTCCGCTCCTGTTCAACGGCGCTGAGAATGGCCGTTTTATCGAGGTTGGAAGGCAGGTCGGGCAGTGCGGCACGATGGCGGAGCGTATCGAGATCGGCCAGGGCATCATCTGTTTTATTCTGCTGCGCACGGGCTTCGGCGCGGACCAGGTATTGCTCCGCGAAGCGTATCACCATGGAATATTCTTCCACCGGCGATTTCAGGCGGTTCTTGTATTTGTAGGGATAATAAAAAGTATTACCACCGGTAACATAGGTATTCACCCAGGATGCTTTGCGAAGATCGCCCGGTTCGAAAGCCTGTACCAGTTCATTGCGGAGGTTATAGTATCCCCTGGCGGTCGGACTGGCGGGCACGATGCTGAAACCCTCCCAGGTATTCATTCCTCCTGCCCCGGTAACTGTATTTACAGCCTGCAATTGCAGAAGGGTTTCTTCACTGCTGCGCAGGAAAACCTTGTTGAGATCTTTCAGCAAACGGTATTTGGTATTGCCGATCACGGTGCTGGCCGCAGCTTCCGCTTCTGCCCATTTACCGGTATACAGATACGCTCTTGCCAGCAATGCAGTGGCCACAGCCTTATTCGCCCTTGTTCTCTCCGCAGTGGGATATTCAGCGCCCATCAGGTCCTGCGCATCTTTCAGGTCGGCGATAATGGCTTCATACACTTTTGCAGCAGGCGTTCTCGGAAGGGAGGTATTCGTTTTATAATCGGTATTCGTGATCAGTGGCACATCTCCGAAATAATTCAGGAGATAAAAATGACAGAAAGCGCGAAGGAATTTCGCCTCGCCCATCAACTGTTTTTTTACGGCAGCCGTTACGCCGGCTGAAATGGATGGATCGCCCAAACCTTCAAGGATGGCATTGGCCTGGTAAATGAATGAATAGGGTTGGTTCCATAAATTATTCACATAGGACTCATCCTTCAGGAGTGCATTTTCCTTGAAAGCATCGAAAGAAGCAGTGCTCAGCGCATAATAGAATTCATCGGCGCTCATACCGGGAAGGAAGGAGCCGAAGGTATTGGCAAATCCATTGCTATAGGAATTCATGTTGGAATAGATCCCTGCGATGGTGGCCGTGGCTGTTTTATCGTCTCTGAACGCATCTTTGGCGATCACCTGGTTGGGTGGCAATTCCACCTCTACATATTTCTTGCAGGCGAATAGGGAGATCAGTGCCGCAGCCAGAAAAGTATATACAATGATTCTTTGCATACAATAATTTTTAAGAGCTTTTTAAATCGACAAACGGATACCTGCCGTGAATGTTTTCAATACAGGCGTGGCAGGTGGCCTCACGGAGCCGAAAGGATTCACGGGCGACACATAGTTCCTGTCGAATCCTTTTACTTCGGGATCGAGACCTGTATAGGGTGTAATGGTGAACAGGTTCTGTGCCTGCACGTAGATGCTGCATCCCTGTATTTTCCAGCGTTTGGTATAGCGGGAAAGATCGTACCGGAGCGATACATTCTTCAATCGCAGGAATGAAGCATCGCCCCATTCGGCGGAAGAATAGCGATAATTATTCCTGAAGTCGAGATAGGCCGCGTTGGTGGAAGTGGTGGACGCGCGCGGGATGCCGGTGTTATCGCCGTTCTTTGTCCAGCGTTGCAGGGCGCTCAGGTCTTTGTTCTTCATCGTTCCATAGCCGGCCGACATCGGGCCGTAATCGATCATGGGCCCTTCCTGGCTTACATACTGGAAGAACAGGCTCAACTGGAATGGGCCGTAGCTCAGTTCATTCTGGAAGCCTCCATACCAGGCCGGCAGCAGATCGCCCAGCATCACGAAGTCGAGTGGGTCGGAGATGGAGCCGTCGTTGTTCTTATCCAGGTATTTACCCAGACCGGTGGCCGGATCGATACCGAGGAACTGGAAGCCGCGCACCAGGCGGATGGATTTACCGATGATATAACTGTTAGCATCAGCCGATTTATCGAGACCGGGATAGCGTAACAGTTTATTGGTGGGCACTGTGATATTCAGGGAGCTGGTCCAGTTCCAGTCTTTATTCTTCACATTGATCGTATTCAATTCGAATTCCCAACCGGCGTTCTCTACCAATGCGGGGAGGTTGCCGATATAGGAACTGAAGCCGGATTGCGGCGAGAGGGTAATACCCACCAGTTGGTTACCTGACCGGTTATTATAGTAACTGGTGGTGAACAGTATCCTGTCTTTGAGGAAACCCAGTTCCAGGGCTACTTCTGCTTTCTTATTCACCTCCCAGTTATAATTGGGGTTATAGACCCTGGTCACAGACAGGGCGGTGGTGCTATAGGGAAAGCTGGTAGGGCTCCAGGTATCGAGGTACTGGTAATCGCCGATCTGGTCATTACCGGAGGTACCGTAGCTGGCGCGTAATTTGCCGAAGCTCAGGAAGCGTACGTTATTGGCCACGAATTTTTCATTCGTAAACAACCATGCGGCGCCTACGGCGCCGAAATTGCCGAACCGTTTACCGGGCCCGAACCTCGACGAGCCATCCCGGCGGAAAGTGCCGTTGAGGATATATTTCTGGTCCCAGTTATAGGTCACCCTGCCGAACACCGAATTATAATGGTATTTCGCATAGTTGTAATTGCGCGATACGAGCGATTTGGCCGCCTGCATATTTTTGAGCAGGGCATCACTGGGATAATCAGTGCCCAGGAGGTAATTCCCTTCTGTAATATCTTCCTGCCAACTGGTGCCCGCGAGTACCTGCAGCTTCCCTTTGCTGAGGTCCGTATTATATTCGAGCTGTGGTTCGATGATGTAGGAGTTGAGGTCGGAAGAACCATATTGTCCCTGGCTGCCGCTAAAGTTCACAGGATTGAACGCTTCCTGCGGAAGAGTGAGCACCTGCCGCATTCTCATTTGCGTGTAACCCAGGCTGACTTTGGCCTGCAGGCCGGGCAGGATCGTATAGCGCAGCACCACATTGCTCAGCAGGTTGCTGGTCTTCGTTTCGTATGTCCTTTTCAGATAGGCCAGAGGGTTCTGTTCATTTCCGAACCAGTATAATTTACCGGTTGAATCATACAGGGGGTAGTTGGGCGCCAGGTTGAAATACTGGGTCACATCGGTAGGGATGGAATTATTCTTATCGCTCGTGAAATTTACCGAAGCGGCGATATTGAATTTACCGTCTTTGGAAGTATGATCGGCATTGAGCAGAACGGCGCCGCGTTTATATCCCAGGTCGCCCCCCATCACAGTTGTTTCATGATGATAGGTGCTGCTCAGCAGGAACCTCGTTTGCGTATTGCCACCGGATACGGAGACCTGTGCTTCCGTTAGTTTGGCGGTATGGCCGATGAGGAATTTCTGCCAGTTGGTGGATTGCTTCTGGTCCCACAGCAGCAGATCAGGCGCATTGGTAGCATCTGGTGTTTTATTATCATTGGCGAACGCTTCCTTGCGCAAAGCCAGGTATTGATCGGTATTGAGCATGTCGATCATATTCGACACTTTGCTGATACCGGTGAAAACGTTCATGTTGAGCTTCGTGCTTCCTGTTTTCCCTTTTTTAGTAGTGATGAGCACCACGCCATTGGCGGCACGGGAACCGTAAATGGCGGTAGCGTCGGCATCTTTGAGAATATCTATCCGTTCGATATCATTCGGGCTGATGCTCGCCAGTGGGCTCTGGCTTCCTCCTGCTCCGTTGAACTGGTTAAGGGGGGCAGATGTAAAAGGCACACCGTCGATGATATACAGCGGTTCATTCCCGCTTTTCATGGAATTCTCGCCCCGAATGCGGACCTGGTAGCTGGAGCCGGGCTGACCGCTGGTGGAAGTCACCACCAGTCCGGGTACCCTTCCCTGCAAAGCTGCCAGTGCATCCGTAACTGGTTGATTGGCGATGGTGGCGCTCGTAATGCTGGCCACTGAACCGGTATTCAGCCTTTTCGATGTTTTGCCATAGGCCACGATCACCATTTCATCGAGCGCATTATTGGCCTGTTTGAGCTGGACATCGAGGCTGGTCCTTCCATTGAGGTTTAGTTCCTGTTTCGAATAGCCCACATACGTGAAGATGAGCACACTATTGGGCGGGAGGTCTTTGATCTGGAAATGCCCGTCGGGGCCGGTTTGTACGGCTTTGGCCGTTCCTTTTACCGAAATGGAGACACCAGCGAGAGGGTTACCCTGTTCATCGGTGACCGATCCCGATACAGTGATATTGGCGGGCGCTTCGGGAAGTGGGCCGGGGCCCGGATCGGGCCTGGCTTTCACGATGATGGTCTGGTCGACGATGGTATAGGTGAATGGCTGGTCATGAAAGCACTGGTCCAATGCCTGGGCCAGCGGCACATTCTTCAGATCGATGCTCACCTTTTTGGCAGCTTTGATCATCTGCAGATCATACACAAAAAGATAGTTGGTCTGTTTGCGGATCTTCTTGAAGACCTCCACGATATCTGCGTTCTTCTCCTGCAGGCTTACCTGCTGGGCGCTCACTTTTGCCTGTAATTGCAGGCATCCCAGCAGGATCATGAGCATGGTGCATTTCATTTGCAAAAAGATTTTTTCAGTCCATTTTCTACGACGGCATGCCACTGGCATGCCAGTTGAGTGCAAAAGCATAACTTCGTTCAGTTTTGATTTAACAATGAGAGTTCCTTCCGGACTGCCGCTAAGTAGTGCCGGATAACTTTTGATCGAAACGTTCACCGCTCCGGGTTCCAGCCGGGGCGGCTTTGTTTTGGATATGTTTGCTGGTTATGGGTTGAGCCGGTACAAGTAGGTAAGGTATGTTCAAAAGCGGCTCGCTTTTGTGGATAGGTTACGGTTTCACGGTGATGGTGTCTCCATCGATACTAAAATGGATACTGCCTGTCATCTCCAGCATTTTCAGCACCTGTGATACATTTTCCATTCTCGAAATGGCGCCTCCGAATGCTTTGCCGGTCACATTGCCTGTATATTTTACCTCCACATCATACCAGCGTGCGATCTGCCGCATGATGCCCTGGATATTACCGTTGAATTCAAAATGGCCGTTCTTCCAGGCGATAGCCTGGTCGACATCAACTGTCAGAACCGGGATTTGATGAGATTTTGAGGATTGGGAGGATACGGATATCTGGGACTGCTGACCTGGTTTCAGGATAACAGATGCCGATGATTCCTGCTTTACGCGAACGCTGCCTTCCAGCAAGGTGGTATTGACAGTCGGTTCGTCCTCATAGGCATTCACGTTGAAATGCGTTCCAAGCACTTCTATCTCACTGATATGATCACCCGAAGAAGATAGCACCTCAACGATAAAAGGCATTTTCTCCCTGCTGTCATCAGGCAGGGTTATTTTGCTCACCTCGAAATATGCTTCTCCGTGAACCTGTACACGTCTTTCCTTTCCGGTAAAGCTCGTTGGATAACGCAGGGAGGAAGCGGCATTCAGCCATACTTTGCTGCCATCGGCCAATACGAGTTGATATTGCCTGCCGCGGGGTGTAGCCACGGTATTCCAGGCTGGTCCGTTCCCGGCTTTGTTATGCTGATTATAAAGGAGCTGACTGCCCTGTTTCACCACTTCGGTATTTCCCTGCATGGCCAGGGCCCCATTTTGGATGCTGTCGAGCACAATGGTCGATCCATCGGCCAGTGTCAGGATAGCGCCGTCCCTGCCGGGCGGCCTATCCTGCTGCAACGATGCGATGCTCTTGTTGCCTGCCGTTTTAGAAGGAAGGGTACGGATGAACCACAGGTAAATGCCTGCTGAAAATATCATGATGATGGCGGCAGCGGCAGCCACCCTGAAGAATGATCGTCTGTAAAGTGGGATGGAAGCGGGTTTCAGGGACCTGTCCATTTCCTGCTCTATTTTCGTCAAAATCCTGCTCTCCATTGCTGAACGCTCCATTTCATCGAGTTGCTGCACCGGTGAAGGCTCTTTATCGAACCAGGCATAATATTGTTCGATGAAGGCGATCTCCTCCGGCGTAGCTTTTCCAAGCCGGTATTTTTTTACCAGCAAAGCCAGTTCTTCCTGAATGTCCGGGCTTGGCATGCAAGTAGCGTTTAGTACTAGTCACGGGAAAAGGATAATCTCCCAAGAGGTGGGGGAATTATTTTGGGTTGACGGGTTAACATGTTGAAAAGTTGATAAGGGTATCCCTGTATTTCAGAAACCTCCTTGTCAACTTTTCAACTTGTTAACTTATCAACCTTGCAGCAGCGCCAGTCCGATCAACACCGGCGCCAACTTTGTATGCAAACCTTTAACGGCAGTACCCAGTTGGTTCTGAACGGTTTTTTGGGAGATATGCAGCCTGTCGGCGATCTCGCGGGTGGAAAGATTTTCTTTTAGATGGAGTATAAAGATGGCCCTCCTTTTTTCAGGAAGCGAAGCTATATAGGCAGCGAGCAGCTCATGCAGTTCTTTTTCCAGTAGCACGGAATCGGCGCCCTGTTCTGCCGCGGTGATGGCTTCCAGGGGCCCATATACGGAAGACGTGGCGAGGTCTCTCTCGATATAATTCAGTACCCGGAAACGGACGGCAGTATGCAGGTAGGCAGGAAGTTGTTCGATGGAAAGCTCAGCTCTTCTTGTCCAAAGCGTGATGAAGATCTCCTGCACGATGTCTTCTGCCTGCTGGTTATTTTTCAACCTTTTCCATGCAGCATCATACATACTCATCCAGTAACGACGGTATAAAATGGTGAATGCATTCCTGTCGCCCTGTGCAAGAAGGTCCAAAAGCACTTTGTCGGTATATACTACATCATGAGCCAAACCAGCGGAATTAAGAAATGAAAATACGAAAAATGTGTGAACTGGAATGAGTGGGATGTATGGGATGAGTGGATCGGACGTATCTTGCAACAAATGTTTTTTATGAGATGGCAGAACCGGCTCACCAGCACGCTAAATATCGAATACCCCATCGTGCAGGCCCCTATGCTGGGCATCACCACCCCTGAAATGGTGGCGGCCATCTCGAATGCAGGTGGACTGGGCTCTTTGCCCGTAGGGGGATTATCGCCTGAAACGACCCTCTCCCTGATCAAAGCCGTGAAAGCCCTTACCAGCCGGCCTTTTGCAGTGAATCTTTTCACCTTTCCACATCCCTCTCCTGCCAGCGGACCGATGCTCGACAATATGCGCCAGTTCCTGGATGTATTGGCTGAAAAATATGAAGTCCCTTTCAGTGTTCCGCCCATGGAGTCGGTCAGGTTCTATTCCTATAAAGAACAGATCGGCATCCTGGTACAGGAAAAAGTGCCTGTCGTGAGTTTTACATTCGGCATACCTGATGATGAAAGCATCATGACCCTCAAGAATGCAGCCTGCAGGCTGATCGGCACTGCCACCTGTGTAGAAGAAGCATTGCTGCTGGAGAATAAATTCGTGGATGTGATCACGGCGCAGGGATTCGAAGCAGGCGGGCATCGCGGAAGTTTCATAACGGACAATGATCCGCCACTGGTTGGCACTTTCGCATTGGTGCCGCAGGTGGCGGATGCCGTGCAGTTGCCGGTGCTGGCTGCCGGCGCCATTGCTGATGGGCGGGGTATCATGGCTGCCCTGTTGTTGGGCGCCATGGGCGCGCAGATCGGCAGCGCCTTTCTTGCCTGCCATGAAAGTCAGGCGGGAAATGCCCACAAACATATTTTGCAAAATGCTTCAGCGATCGATACAACGCTCACACGGTCTTATACCGGGCGCTGGGCAAGAGGCATCAACAATGCCTTTATGAAAGCGGTGAAGCAATCCGGGTTGGAGATCCCTGCCTATCCTTTCCAATTACAGCTCACCATGCCATTCAGAAGCCATGCGCAGAAAATGGAAATGACGGACCTGCTCGTGATGTGGGCCGGACAAGCAGCTTCCAAGGCTGTACGTAAGAGTGCGGCAGAGATATTTCAGTCGCTCGTTCAACAAACGGAAAAGGTTGCCCAAAAAAGTTCGATGACAGGCGAGCTGAACAGGTAGGTCAATTCGTGATGACCTGGTACCGGTTTTCCGGAGAAAATGAGGGCATTTATGATGGTCATTTATTTTTTGCCCGATTCTGTGATCCTGATATTCTTCCAGTCGCCTGCTGATCCATTCCCAACCCAGTAACCGATCTTATTGCCCACAGGAGGCTCCAGCGGTTCGACCCTCAATGAAGGTTTGGAATTTCCGTTTACGAAAACAGCGATCTCCTTTACTGTCACTTCGATCCTTACATGGAACCATTTGTTAGGGTCCGGGGGCGGTAAAACAGCCTGTTCATATTTGTTGGGAAAATCGGATCGCAATAAAGGCCAGTCATGTTTTGGGTTGGAGATATACTGAACGGAATGCGACTTTCTCACCGGATCAGATGAGTTGAAATTGAATGGCCGGAAGTAGATCGCTTCATAAGTTGAATCATTGGTGCCATGAAAAGCCATTCCAACAAAACTCCCCTGGAGTTTATCGCATCCCCTGACATCGAGTTCGATGACCCCATACCGAAAGGCCCTTCCACCGATCCATGCAATGCCCGGCCCATCCCTTTCATCGAGAAGAAGGCTTGCGGCATCGGCCCCGGCACTGATCCGCCGGTTATGCACCTCATAAGACTGTCCGTTGAGGGTAGTTTGCTGACTGAAACCAGTAAACGCTGAAAAAAATGGGACCAATAAAAGTAATATGCGATGCATGGAGTTGAGATTTATCCGGTAAAATACAAAATTTGGACCAGCGAATACAGGTTGAATCAAAACAGGTTAACCAACCTATCTTGTCCGGTTACGATGCACCGGCTATGCGGGCCCGGACAATTGCAATATCCGGGATCATTCAACAGCCGACATTTTCCGACGCTTCTCTTTCATCTCCTTTTTCGTCATATTATAGAGAACGCTATGCCGGTTATTCACCCGCTGCACCAGGTGTACATGCGCAATAAAATCTTCCACGATCTGGATCTTATCGCTGGGGGTCACTACCAGCAATTGCAAATGCAGTTGCTTGCAAAGCTCCATCAGGTAAGTGGCTTTCTCTTCGTCCTGGTTGCTGAAGCTTTCATCCACGGCAATGAACCGCAGGCTTCTCGCATTGCGCCCTTCGCGGGTAATGCCGAACTGGTAGGCGATGGCGCTGCAAAGGATCGTATAGGTGAGCTGTGCTTTTTCTCCACCTGAAAGCTGTCCCATCTGCCGATAAGTTTTCTTCAATTCATCCGTTTGCCGGAATTTTTCATCGGCCCAAAATTCGAACCAGTTGCGCACATCGAGCACGCGGGCGCGATAGGTTTCGCTTTCATCCAGGCTGCTGATTAGCGGTTGCACCTGCTTGCGGAAATGCTGTGCTTTATCTTCAAAACTGCTTTGCTGCCAGTTGGCCGACTGTGGAAGTGCAGCCCATAATTTATTCCTGAACTCCTTCACCGTGGTATCGGTCACCGGTTTGATGCCCAGTTGGATATAGGTATCGGGCAGCCGGTTGAAATTGATACCGCCCAGCGACTGGTTAAGGGTGTTGATGCTGTTCCTGATCTTTTGCTCCCAGTTTTCCAGTTCTTCATTCAGCTCTCCCATCTTGTATACCATCGTGTCGTGCAGGTAGCGTTCGAAATCCTTTTTGTATTTGGGCAGGTTTTCCGTTTCAATCTTATCGAGCCAGTCGAGATATTCATTCGCATATTCCCTGTCGTTAGCCAATGGCTGCACATCGGCTGCCCAGTCCGTGAACCGTTGCAGGATCTCCATAGGCGGGTTCTTGATACGATGGATGGTCTTGTCGAGCTCACGGCCTTCCCTGTTCACGGCTTCTTCATATTGACGGATGGCTGTTTCTGTCTTTTCCTTTAGTTGCTGGTATTTTTCATCGATATTCTTCAGGTCGACGGCTGCCAGTAATTGGCTATGCTGCTGCTGGAATTGCAACAGTTGCTCCTTATCGGAAGCAGTAAGCTGCTGTAAAAGAGGTTGCAACTGTTGTTGCTGCCCTTCCATTTCCTGTACCCTTGTTTCATCTACTTTCAACCGGCCCACCAGTTCATCGCGCGATGATTCCAGTTTTGTTTTCTGACGCTGGATGCCTTCCAGTTGTTTGGTAAGGGCTTTAAGCTGATCGCTGCTGCCTTTGAGCGCAGCGGCCTGCTCTTCGAGCTTCCGGATTGCCCTTTGCATGGAAGCGGTATCTACCAGGTGAAAGCCGCTATGTTCCGCGATGCGGGTGATGGAGTAGACCTGTTTTTGCAGCCGCTTGCTTTTGCCGTCGGCCCTTTGCAACGCTTCCTCTGCCTGCTCGATGGCAGCCAGTAATTGCAGGCGGCGGTTTTGCAATGCTTCCCTTTTCTGATCATTGTTCCAGCCCATCACATAGCGGCCTGCATCGCTGCGTTCCGTGCGGTCGTCCTTTTCATGGCGCGATCTGTTTTTGATCAGGCCGAATAGGGTGATGGCCTTATCGTACCGTTCCAGTTCCTTTTCATCCTCCACACAACTGTAATCCATATACAGGACCACCTGCTGTGCAACCCATCCGCTGAGGGGATGGTCAGGATGGAATTCCAGTTTGTGATATACCGTATTTTCTTCCGCATGTTTGGGCAATGCTGCTTCATGCACATGCTCATACACGAGGCGTGCACGAAGATTGGTCTGGTTCACATAGCGGTTCACTTTTTTGTAATGCTTATGCGGTACCAGCAGGCGCAGGGAAAAGTTCCTCAACAGTTTCTCGAGGGCAGGCTGCCATTCCATTTCCGCAGCCTTCAACTGCATCAGTTCACCGGCAAAGGGAAGCTCGGCGGTATCGAGTTTCAACGCCTGACAGATCTCCAAGCGCAGGTTCACCAGGTAGCCGGGGATATTATGACGGCTCTGCTGTGAAATATTGAACTCCGTTTCTACCCGCTCCTTTTCTTCCTTCGATCGGTTCAGCAGGTCCTGCGCCTCCCATTTTTCTTCTTCGTTATTGCGGATCTCGGTCTTGATCTTCTTGTCGACCCGGTCCGCTTCTTTCCTGATCCGTGTGTATGCCACCTCGGTGGTTGGCGGTTCTTCGATATGGATCGACTGGCACCATTCCGAGAACTGGGCCAGTGCCGATTCCGTTGCTTTCAATTGCTGCTGCAGGTCTTCCTGTTCCTTATCCAGTTGCAGCAGCCGCTGACCGGCTTTGTTCTTATCGAGCTGGTTCTGCAATTGCCGCTCTTCTTCCAACATGCGATTGATCTCGTTCCTGGCAGCAACGAGCTCCTGCTGCAAAACCTGTGCTTCTTTCTTTCCCTGCAATACGGCTGCATCGAGCAGGGTATAGCGGGTATAGATATTCCATCCCTTCGATACTTCCTGTTCCTGCTTCGCCAACTGCAACAAGGCTGCCTGCTCCTTATATATGGTATAACTTTTTTGCAGTGGTTTCAGCAGCCTGACCTGCTCTTCCACTTTTTCAATATTGCGCTGCGCATCGAGCAGGGTGGCCAGGTGTTTTTTAAGGTCCTGGAATTGTTCTTCCATATTACGCGGCTCCAGCATGTGCATGCGGATAAAGCTGTTGAGCTCGCCCAATACTTTGATGCCTACTGTTTGGTTGAAGAGGCCCAATGCCTGGATGCTCTGCATGCCCAGTACTTCTACCAGTCGCTGAGCATAGCGGCTGGCGCTGTCGAACCATTCTACCTGCTTGCGGCTTCCTTTATTGTATTGCTGGTCGATCCGGCGGCGCCATTTACCTTCGAAATCGAAGGGTTTGAAATCATCTTCGATATGCAGGGCCTTATGCGCCACGGCGAAAATGCGTTTCATCTCATTCCCGCTGAAATACCGCACCTGCAGGAGCGTGACGAGTTGCTCGGCCTCATTGGCAAAATGGGCCAGCAGTATGCTGTAAGCGCTTTCTTTGTTTTCACGCAGGTAAAGGGTTTTGGCGCCCTGTCCACTTTCGGTAGAAACGGTGCCATAGCCTCCCAGCAGGTAGGATTCCTCCGTGCGGTCGCCTTTTTTTTCAGAGCCGGACGACTGGTTATAGAACCTGTATTTTTTCTCAGGCACGATCAGGGTGAGCAGGGCATCCACGAAGGTCGTTTTACCACTGCCGTTAGCGCCGGTGAGCAGGGACGTTTCACCACCCGGACTGATCTTCCACACATGTTCATCGAATGTGCCCCAGTTGTAGATCTCCATGTATTGCAATCGAAAACCCGACTTACGATCATCCGTGCTGAATACGGTTAGCTGCATGTTCTGTCAGTTGTTGTTTGAAATATTCCAGTGCTTCATTGTCGACCCTGGCCTTAATGATCTTCCTGATCCTGAATTTCTGTTCATCCGGGATCTCGTGGTCTTCCATTTTATCGAGAAAGCCGAGTTCCTCCACTTTGTCGATCAGTCGGTCGAGGTCGCGGATGAACTTTACGCGACTGGCATTCTCCCTGAAAAAGAGCTCCACATACTCTTTGATCTCACGGCGTTTTTTCACCAGCTCGCGGCTGGTCACCTCTCCTACTTCGAACTCAGCCATCATGTCGCGCAGCAGTACCAGCAAAACGCTTTCTTCATAATTGATGGAAGTCCTGCGGACCCAGCCTGCGGTATTGTCTTCTTCATCGATCCGCATCTGTTCGAGATAGGCATAGCCATCTTCTTTCTCCAATACCAGGATGAGCCCCAGTTGCTGAAGGAACTGTGTAAGCTCGGCCTGGTGTTGCAATAGCTGTTCCCAGGCCGACTTCTCGAAATATTCCACCGGCCCTTTCAACAGTTTGATAAAAACATTGGTATATGGTAGCATATTATTTTTTATTTACCGGCTGAATAACAGGTACGGTATCTCAACGAATCTTGTTTTCTCTTTATTCAACGGGACCAGTTCGGTGATCTCGGGCATGGCCTGCACACGGGCCGCTTTTTCTTTCAGGAAACTGAAATAAGCCACTACTTCTCCCACGCCATGTTCCAGTCCGGTGCTATCGATGATCTCCCGCAAAGTGGCTGTTGGCCGTTGTTTCAGCACTTCCTCTACATTTGCCCACAATTTCTTCTTATCGACCTGTGATGTTTGCAGCAGCCTGTTGAATCTTTCGGTGTCGGCGACTTTCTCTTCTGCATTGGAAGGTTGTTTCGCAATGGCGGGGCCTTGTTTGGGAGCAAGGTTCAGCCTGCGCTCCATGATCATGCGGATAGTGGCCGGGGCCGACACCGGGAGGCCGCAGGGCACTTGTTCCTGGTCCATCAGTTGAAATACCAGGTCTTTGACAGCGCCGATCTGCTGACGGAGGCGGCGATGCCGCGCGATCTCTTTCTCGGTAATGATGCGACTGAGCTTTTCCGCCATCTTATCATTGGCGTCGTACACATTCCGCCCTTGTTGCAGGAGCAGGGATTTGATATTTTGAATGAGGGGCCTGTTGGTTTCGATATTACGGTCATCGAGCAGATCGAGCAGGCGTTCGGTCAATTGGCGCCATTCATCCTGTCCGCTCCGCGAGATCAGGAAATCCCAGAAAGCATAAAAACTTTTGCCCTGGTCGCTCTTGCGCAATTCGTCGTAAGCGCCGAATGCAAAGCCGACGATGGCGCCTTTATTGGCTTCGGCCTTCGTATGTTGTTCCACGATCGAACGGTGGATCTGTTTGAAATTATCTTCCACTTCCCTGAAATCGCTGAGCAATTCATGGGCAAGGCGGGTGAACCAATCCAGTCTTTCCTGCACCTGGGCATTGCTATAGATCTCCGGCCGGTGGCCCATCTCCAGTTTTTTGATCTCTTTATCGATCTCGGTCCTTTTGTTCTTCAGCTCTTCCAGCCTGGCTACGGAATTATCCTGCGTATACTCCACCATTTCCCGCAGGGTTTGGAACAGGAAGCGAAAGCGGCTTTCGGTGCCTACGAACTGTCTTTTCTCCAGGCTTTGCAGCCATTGGAAAACTTTCTCCGTATGGGTACTCAACTGGTAATGGGTCATTGCTTCGGCGTCGGGAAAATCCTGCAACACTCTTTTCTGAACCCAGTTCAGTAAATATTTCCGGGCCCTGCTCTCTTCATCTTCCCCGAACTCGATCCTGGCTTCTTCCAGGTCTTCGGTGCCTTCTGCGTGGTTGCGCAACTCTTCGGCCAACAGGGCGACAAGCTGTGGTTCGGGGATGGAGAAAATATTATCCGATTTGAAAGTCTGGTATAGAAAAGGCAATACCCAGTGCGCATTGCGCATACGGACCAGTTGAACAGCGGGCGACGACATCAACAGCTCTGAAATAGTGGAATGCTGCATTACAAAAACCTCGATTAAGGGGTTGAAATTATCAATTCTGGCGAAACAGCCAAATCAACGATAGGAATGTCAATTGCCGGTGGATATATTTATTTTAAAATATTGGATGAACGCTTATATTTGTGCCCTTCTCACACCGCTCCGGTCTTTCCCATTCGCAACAGACCACAGTCAATGAACGGAGCGAACATCTTACGCGCAACATTTTATCCTGCTTCATCAACAGCAATGAATACGTTATAATTCAGGCATCCCTTTCATCCCTTCAACAAGGGCTTTCGAAATAGGGCCGGGTTATTTAAAGAAAAATTTGGAACCTGACACGTATCTAGTTACATTTGTAATACAATTTATATGATTGTGAGTTTTCAGCACAAGGGGCTTAGGTTTTTTTATGAAGAGGGCAATGGTTCGAAGCTTCAACCCCAACATCTTGGCAAAATAAGAATGATCCTTACCCGCCTGGATGCGGCCGTTCTACCGGGCGATCTCAATGTTCCGGGCTATGGCCTGCACCAGCTAACCGGTGATCTCCAGGAATACTGGTCTATCAAAGTGGACAAGAATTTCCGCATCATCTTCCGGTTTGCCAGGGAAAATGTTCATGATGTCGATTATTTAGATTACCATTAAAAAGAGGAGCAACATTATGCCTATGTACAATCCCGCCCATCCGGGCGAACTGATCCGCGAAACCATCGAGGCGCTTCGCGCAGAAACAGGTAAGGCCTTTACCGTGGAGGAAATTGCCAGGGGCCTCAATACCACCAGGAAAACCCTGTCGGCCATCATCAATGGCAAACAGAGCATTACCCCGGAAATGGCTTGGAAATTGGCCAGGGCCTTCAACACCACGCCTCAGTTCTGGCTCAACGCACAGGAAAATTATGACCTGGCGCAAGCCAGGAAGAAGGTCGATATCAAATCCGTTCGCGTGTTCTGGAAACACCGGCCGGCATTTTAGTAGCGGCCTTCTTTTCCTAAAAAAACCTTCATTCCATAAACCCGGAGTTAATACTGCTTTTGTATCTTCATCCCCAAATCCAAAAGCATGCTTTCACGCAGGGACTTCCTGGAGCTCACGCTCAGATCGATCGTCGTTATTGGCGCCGGTAATGCCTTACAATCCTTTGCAGCAGGAAGTTTCTCCTTACCAGACAGGAAAAAAGTATTGCTTCGCTTCGCACTGGCCTCCGACGGTCATTTCGGCCAGCCCAATACCCCATTCGAATCTACCCATGCTGAAATGGTGAGCTGGCTCAACAAAGAAAAGGAAGGACGCGGGCTTCAATTTTCCGTGATCAATGGCGATCTCTTCCATGATAATCCGGATTTCCTCCTGCCTGTCAAGAAGCAATGGGACGCACTCTCCATGCCATACTATGTTACCCACGGCAATCACGATAAGGTCAATGCCGCCACCTGGCTTCAAACCTGGAATATTCCCCTGCATCATGATTTCGAACAGAAGGACACGGCCTTCCTCATCCTCGATACTGCTGATGAAAAAGGCACTTATATCTGCCCTGATCTCACCTGGACCAAACAAAAACTGGAACAGTACGCATCCAAAAAACACCTGTTCGTGTTCATGCATATCACTCCCGTTAAATGGACAGACAATGCCATCGATTGTCCAGAGCTGGTAGACATGTTCAGCAAACAGGCCAACCTCCGTGCCATATTCCATGGCCACGACCATGACCAGGACAATCTGAAAGAGAAGAACGGGAAACATTATTTCTTCGATTCACATATCGGCGGCAACTGGGGTACCCCTTACCGTGGCTACCGCATCGTGGAAGTTTTGAAGAACGGCAGCATCCTCACCTACCAGGTAAATCCCGCTTCAGACCAAACGGTGAATAATCACACTGTTTGAGTTGACAGGTTGATAAGTTGACAGGTTAACAGGTTGATAAGTTGACAAGGGGGATATACGTACCTCGGAGTGCCCCTTATCAACTTATCAACCTGTCAACTTATCAACCATTCATACTGCCTGCCCGGAAACGATTCCGTAGAATTAGAGACGCCGTACTGGTTTTTTGAGGTAATATGAGCAAGGAATTTCTGTATTTGGAATAGAAGAATCGAGTGGAGATCAAGCCAAAAACTTTTTGCGCCTTCCTTATTTCTTCTTAAGTTCGTGTACGTACCCGATAGGCTCTTGCCGCGATCTGGGATTTTGCCCACTGCCTGCGGGGAACTTTGTAAATTGTTTTGCCATGCAACTAAAACCGTCGTTGTCTTTAGTATCGGGCCTGCTGATCACAGCCCTTTCAAGCCCCGCCTTCTGTCAGCAATCCACTGCCCTCGACCAGGTAAAAAAAGTGGCCGACCTCGTGATCAGGGATACCCGTTTTGAACTGGCCCCTGTTGTACAAAAAACAGAACTGGGCATCCAGGTGGTCCGCTATAACGATCTTCCCCTCCGGCCAGGTGAATCCGGATATGCAAGATCGGTGATCACAGTGGCAACAGATACCACCATCGATTTCGGATTGAACAGCGGCGGTGATATCAAAATATGGTTGGATGGAAAATTGATCTTCTCCCAAAACGGACAACCAGCCCCACCTCCCGAAGAAATTGCCTATAACAGTTTTCATTTCCAGGACCGCTTTACTACAGCATTGAAAAAAGGCGCTCATGACCTGCTGGTCCGTTTCGGCGTCAATCGCTCGGCATCCACGCCGGCCATTTATATCTGGCCCACTGCCGGACATGGATACCAGAATACGGCCGTTCAGTTTTCGAACCCGGTAGCTGCTCTTGCTGCTGCTTCCTCCTGGTTATTATTGGGCCCTGTGCGGGCAAGCGCTTCCGGTGCGCTGCCTGAACAGCGTATCAGTTCTTATCATATCATCGATGGGACCCCATTCAACTGGTTTGCCCCTGCCCCGCAATTGTTGAGTGAACTGGTGGTCTCAACCAATGCTGTTTATAAACGCGATGCGTATGCCGACTGGCACTACGCCAATGGTATCACGCTCTGGAGCATGCTGGCATTGTCGGATGTTTCAGGAGATGAACGGTACATCAGCCACGTAAAAAATTATTTCCGCTTTGCGATCAGGCACAAAGATTATTTTCAATGGCAATTCCGGTGGCTATCCGCTTTCCGCGGCAGTTACCACAAACTGTTCCGCCTCTCGATGCTCGATGATTCCGGAGCGCCGGGCCTGCCGCTGGCAGAACTCAATACGCGGGAAAAAGACACCGCCTTCCTTTCCCTGCTCATGCCGATCACCGATTATGTGGTGAACAGGCAGGTGCGACTGGCCGATGGAACTTTTTGCAGACCTGAGCCCATCGATTCTACCGTATGGGCCGATGACCTGTTCATGAGCACTCCATTCCTCCTTCGTATAGCAAAGCTGACAGGCGATAAAAAATATTATGACGATGCCGCTACCCAGATCCTGCATTTTCACCGGTATCTCTACGATGAAAGCGCCGGCCTTTACTATCATGGTTATTTCAAACAGGGCAACAAGCCTTCCGTTGCACACTGGGGCCGTGCCAATGGCTGGATCGTATGGGCCACTGCTGAAGTATTGAACGGCCTGCCGGCGAATCACCCCGCCTATAAAAAGATCCTGTCCATCTTCAGACAACAGATGGCCGGACTGATCAAATACCAGAACAGCAACGGGTTCTGGCGCCAATTGCCCGACCGGCAAAATTCTTATGAGGAAACCAGTTGCACCGCCATGTTCACCCTCGCGCTCGCCAGGGGAGTTCGCAAAGGATGGTTGCCGGCTTCCTATAAAAAAGCTGCTCTCTCGGGCTGGAATGCCGTATCGGGAAAGATCGATGCTGATGGCGCCGTACACGGCATCTGCCGCGGCACCGAGATCGGTTATACAGAACAGTATTATTTCGACCGCCCGGTGGTTGACCATGACCCACGCGGCCTTGGCGCCGTGATCACCGCTGGTATCGAGATCGCACAATTAAAATAAAACGATGTTGAAATCCCTCCTCCCCCTACTCGCTTCGATGGCTTTGTTCGCCTGCCAGGGACCTGACGGCCAAAAGAATTATCTTTTCGATATGGGCAGCGCTGCCCTGCCCACCGATCCCGGTTATGTAAAAGTAACCCCGGCCAAATTATATGACTCCGCCACAGGCTATGGCTGGATCAAGGCCCCCGACAGCATTTTCTTTACCGGCAACCAGAAGATCCCGCTCACGCTGGTGCATGATGGCGTGTCGGCGCCCGACAGTATGGTATTCCGCGCAGATATCCGCAATGGTGATTATATGATCAATATCACTACGGGCACTCACGATAGCATTCCGACAAATATTCGCATAAACGTTAACGGTACCATATTGTTCGATTCCGTTACCACGCCCTGGTACCGGCTTTCCTATCGTACGAGTTCTTCGAGGATCAGTATTCGCGATGGGAAATTGCTGGTCACCATAGCTGGCATCGGCACGACTGCCGGTCTGCAGGGTATCGAAGTGCGTGCCATTACAGGCCCTTACAAAAAGATAGAAGAGCCAGGAAAGCTCGGGCACGACACTACCACGGTCAGGGAGTTGGAAAAAGAATTGCAGGCTTCACTTCAGCAACATCCGGGCAATGCAGCGATCGAGAACCAGTTGGGATCGGTACGCAATTACCTGTTAGCATGCCGTTATTATGATTTCGGCGGCTGGTCGTGGGGAGTAAAACAAACGGGCCTAAGCCTGATCTACCGGTCATATATAGTTGCCGATCTCCTGCAACCGATGGTCAATAACCCGGATGATCCTTTGTATTATCCTTCTCTCTACCTGCAGGGTAAGGTCTTTTACTGGCTCAACCAGGAAGACGATGATCCATCGCATGAACGCCGCTTCGCCGACTGCTTCAAGAAATTACAGCCTGCATTCCCGGATAATGATCTGCTGAAAATGTACATGGGCGCCAGGATCCCTTTCGAGACAAAAATGGGCCCCGCCGATCCTTCTGCCCCCCAATGGGCGCAATTGCAGCGGGAAGCCATGAGCAGGATGTTGCAGGTGATCTATTGGTGGGTGAATGAAAGGCAAACCGACAATGGAGAGCTGGGTGGAAAATACGGGGATGATGTGGAGATCCTGCGCTGGTGGCTCCCGGCCATCCTCGGCGCCGATGATAGTATTGCGAGAAAAGGATACCTCCGCCTGGCCAATGGTGTATGGAACAGCGGGGTACTTGAAAATGGATTCGCCAAGAGAATAGATGATGTGGAGCATTCCGCAGAATTGTTCAGCGACACACATCCGGCGCTCCTCCTCATGGAATATGGCGATCCGGAATATGTAGAACGCTGTATGACCAGTATGCAGAATTTCCGCGATACCTGGACAGGCATCACCCCCAAAGGCCATCGACATTTCAAATCCTGTTACCTCTCTGCCACCCAGGTATTGCCGCAGCCTCCATTCGGGGTAGATGTGCCCCTCAATGCAAGGGCCTGCCGGCCGGGTCTCTGGGCCGCCTGGTATAATAGCAATCCATCCATCGTTCAGCTCCTCACCCAGTGGTGTCAAAGCTGGGCCGCCGATGCTGCACGCACCGAAAAAGGTAAACCCGCCGGTCTTCTTCCTGCAGCGATCAGCTTTGCCAATGATGGCATCGGCGGATATTCCGGTAACTGGTTCGATCCCCAACTACCTTATGATTATTATAACTGGGAAAGCACCGGTCATATCAATGAACTGCAATACCAGATGCTGGCCATGTACAAGGTTACCGGCGACCAGCGACTGCTGATCCCATTGCGTGCTGCGGCCACACTGATGAAAGACAACCGCCTACCCGATCCACACCAAAAAAATATTCCCGGCACACAGGAATGGGCACGGGATAAACTCGTGAATGATGAAGGTGTGAATTCAACCGCCAAACTCTTCAGCCTGGCAAAAAGGATCTCCGGCACCCATGAATTCGATTCACTGATCCTGCAATTTGGGCAGTCCTATAATAAATATGGGATCACAGGGCAGCGCGACAGCCTCCTGCAAGGCTTCAACCGTTTACTGGAAGGTTTGCGATATAATTTCCCCATGCTGACCAGTGAAGTGAAATTCACCGACAGGGTCTATGCGCCCGGCAGCAATCTATTGGCCGGTATGTACACCGGGCATTTTTCCTTTGGCTACGAATATCCTTCGATGGTGGCCAGTTGGAAAAACACCGGCAAAGATGTAGCGATCTTCGTGCATCGTGGAGACCAGCGCTCAGCCAGGATTTCGCTGTACAATTTCGGAGAAACGAAGACCGTTACGATGAATAGCTGGCAACTGGAACCCGGCGAGTATACCATCCGGATCGGCATCGACAGTAATGATGATAGTGCTGCCGATGAACCTTTGCACGAAAACACTTTCACCATTAAAGAAAGAGTGAATGCGGTCCCTATAGAATTGCCTTCGAAAAAAAATATCGTCGTCGATATTCTCCAACGGTCAGCAGGCAATCCATTGCCGGCTCGTGCAGCAGACCTGGCCATTCATGAGCGTGATATTCAGGTGAAAGTATCGCCGGATAAGATGGAAACGAATATCGAATTCAAAGTGCATAATATCGGCAATCTACCAGCGAAGAATGTGAAGGCAGGAATTTGGATCGATGATCAGCCTGCCGGAAATGTGATGATCGATCAACTGGAAGCACCGAACGATCTGCGTCCGCGTTGGACAATCCTTACCACGAAAACGATCAAAGCGCCTTTCAAATCAGGAGTGACCGATCATAAACTGGAGATCAGACTTCAATACGATGGGCCTGAGATCACGACGCTGAATAATTCGGCAGTCATAAAATTCAGGATAAGCAGATAGGTTGATAGGTTGACAAGTTGATAGGTTAACAGGGAAAACCCGGATTTCAGAGGTTTCCTTGTCAACCTATCAACTTGTCAACTTATCAACCTTTCTCAATCTATCAATTCGATCCTGTAGGTAACTGATCCCTGGAAACTATTGGCAGGTGGCTGTATTTCCAAACGAAGCGGGAAAGCTTTTACTGAAGGATAGGGAGCCCAGTAGTGTTCGGCATTTTCACCGGTCGATAGCTTTGCCTTCCCATTCATTAACCTGAACCGGAATGCTCTTTTACCGGTCCGGATCATTACTGTCTTGTCATCTACCTGTTGTATCGTGCAGCCCTCCTTTTGAACAAAGGGCTCGATGATGCTTACTACCGGCCATGCATCGTGCCAGGTAAGATGCACTGTTTTTTCGAGATATTTATCAGCAAACAGATAGTCCATCGTATACCCTACCCCTACCCCTCCACCAAACCAATTCTTATCTTTCAATTCACCGGAGGCGGACACCCAAAAATTCTTATCGGGCCGTTGGCCTGCCTGCAACCGGCAGTCGTATTCGAACAAATTGGTGAAATATCCTGATGAATCCCTGTACTCGATGCGTGGCGTGATGGTGATAACGCCCGGCGCTTCCGGAAAGCTCATCGGCTCCGGCCTTGAATACTCGGTAGCGCTCGATGCCTGCAACATGCCATGGCCTTCCACCCAGCAATAAGACATCGCCCCGCCGGCGGGGCGATACATATACTTGCTTTTGGAACCACCTGCCAGGTCTTTATAGGTGTAGCCGGTGATGGTTGCCATAAAATTCCGCGTGCGCACTTCCACTACATCCAATGTATGAAAATACCTGAACCAGCCTGTTTGTTTAGTTGGCAAAAGGGCCGATGGCCGGCTGTCCTTGGTTTCCAGTGCATACGCCATCGCAATATTCTTGGCCTTGGTAAAAGTGGGATAAATGCAGGGCGGGTCTTTGAACAAGGTGGCATGTTGCGGGCCGTATCCGATCAGTCCATCCGGCAATATATTCGACCGGAGGAACTGTAAATTCCTGAAGGATGCAGCAGCATAACGTTGATCCTCATCCGCAAATAAAGTGAACAACACCTGGCTGCCATCGGAGGTCCCGCTTCCATACACCGTCCATTTGTTGGAACGGATACCCCAGGAAGCATCCAGCGATCCGTCGGGGTATATGAACCATAGATGGTTCTTCAGTGCATGGGCCACTGCCCGGTGAACAACCGTATCGTTGGTAAGCCGCGCATACAATCCCAGTCCCCATAAAGACATTTCCATATTATACCCCAGGTCGACCCCCATCTTGTTCCCATGCGATCTGCCACCTTCTCCATTCAGGAAACCATCGGCATCCATTTTAGAGATCGTCCTGTGCGCAAGCGCCCTGGCTTTTTGAAGGTATTGGCCGTTGTTCAGCATCTGCCCGGCTTTTGCAAGGGTTGCCGTAGTGGTTGCCACATAGTTGATACTGGCAAATTCAGGGGTCATCACTTTATGGAGATAATCGGCGGCCTTCGTCATGGCTGTACGCCATTTCTCTTTCTCTTCATTGGTCATGCCACCTGCCAGCTTTTCGTACGACAAAAGCAGCATCAGCAATTGATCTGTTGTGGTGCCTGTCCATTCCTCCGGGGTCTCTTTCCAGCTACCGTCGGGTTGTTGTTGCCTGAAGAGCCAGGCAGCAGTACTTTTAGCGGCCTGTAAATATTGTTCCTTTTTAGTGATGGTATAAGCGATCGTAAATGGATAAACAGCTTCTGCTGCGCGGGTATGCAATACTTTACAACGGGCACAGGCGATAGCTCCGCAATCTACATCCCTGCTGTCTTTCAACTGGCGCTCCAATAAGGCATCTGCCAGCTTCAGCAAAGTGGCGGCATATTCTTTCCTGACAGGGATGAGCTTGTCCTGCGCTTTTACACCGGTTGAGCTTCCAACTATAATAATTGTTACAAGAAGATATAGGACAAGTGTACGCATATTTCAGGCTATTCAGAATTTTGCCGGCTCCATCTTCGGTGTGAGCCAGTGGATCAATAACCAGGCGATGAGGAATGAAAGCCCGCAAAAGATAAATATTATATTGTACCCTGCCACAAGATTATCGATCCCTTTATAATAATCGAGGATCACCCCTATGGCCAGCGGGAACAATACACCGCCGATGGCCCCTGCCATACCGCCGATACCGATCACCGAGCTCACTGCTTTTTTCGGAAGCATATCGGATACGATGGTGTATACATTGGCGCTCCAGGCTGAATTGCCGATGATGGCCAGGCTGATCAGGGTCACCACCATCCAGATATCATTGGTATAACGGGCAGCAATGATCGGCAGTACACAGCAGGCCGACAGGAACATGGTGAATTTACGCGAGCGATGCACCAGCCATCCTTTTTTGATGAGCCAGGAGGAAAGATAACCGCCTCCGATAGCGCCTACGGTGGAAGCAGCATATACGATGAACAACGGCAGGCTTGGCTTTTTCAGGTCGAGGTGAAAAGTGGAACTGAAATAGGATGGCAGCCAGAACATGAAGAAATACCAGATGGGATCTGTGAAGAATTTTCCAATGATAAAGGCCCAGGTTTACCGCAGTTTGAATAATTGCGCCCATTTGAAATGACCTGTATCACCTTCTCCCTGTTCTGCTTCACTGTCGCTATGGATATAATCATATTCCTGTTTCGACAATTTCTTTTGTTGGGATGGGATGTTGTAGAACATCCGCCAGGCGATCAGCCAGAGAAAACCCAGTGAGCCGGTAATGATAAATGCTTCCTGCCATCCATACCAGCCGAGCAGCAATGGCACGAGGAATGGTACGATGCAGGCGCCGATGCTGGTGCCTGAATCGATGATACCTGCTGCGAGGGCCCGCTCTTTTTTAGGGAACCATTCGGCCACTGTTTTGATGGCGGCCGGAAAATTACCTGATTCGCCGATCCCCAACACCGCTCTCACAGCCCCGAATCCCAGTGTGCTTTTCACTACGGCATGCAGGATGGCGGCAATGCTCCACACCGTAATGGAAATGGTATATCCCAATTTAGTTCCGATCTTATCGATGAACCTGCCGAATGCCACCAGCCCAATGGCATACGAAGCGGTAAATGCCATCACGATATAACTGTATTCCATTTCCGTCCAGTGGAATACTCTTTCGAGCTCCGGTTTCAGGTAACCCAATACCTGCCTGTCGAGGTAATTGATGGTAGTGGCGAAGAATAGCAGGCTGCATACCATCCATCTGAAATTGCCGGTTTTTTGGTCGCTCATTATTTTGCTGTTATTCGTTATGATTGTTTTTTACCCTTCCCTGCGTAATATAAAAGAAAAAGGTATACAGGCAGTAAGATTGTATAAGCATATTGGTTATTGATCCCTTTGGCAAGCCATCCATAGAAAAGCGGCAGTAACGCGCCACCTGCAATGCCCATGATCAATACGGCGCCACCCAGGTTCAGCAGCTTGCCCTGCAAGCCTTTCAGGGCCTGCGGCCAGATGGCAGGCCAGAGCATGGCATTGGCCAGTCCCATCAGGGCCAGGGCTCCTACCGAGACCTTGCCGGGCAGCAACACCACCAGCAAAGTGATGATCAATCCCAACCAGGATGAATAATAAAATGCTTTCTGTTGTGAGATATATCTGGGAATGGCCCATACGCCTGCGATATATCCCACCATCATACTGGCCAGGGTCCAGGAGGTCATGTGTTTGGCGGTATCGAGGCCATATCCATGATACAATCCATAATTGCCGATCGAATCACCGGCCAGCACCTCCGAGCCTACAGCACAGAAGATGGCCGTAAAACCAAGCAGGAACTGCGTTTGAACGGCAGGGGTCATACTCGATTTTTCAGTAGTGGTTTTTGCGGCCGGTTCCCCTGTCTGGTGACCGTCTATCTCCGGCAGGTGAGCGAAGCGGATGGCCCAGGCGATCGACAATAGAATTACCGTCAGCAAAATGTACGGCACGATCACGGTATGTGATAAGGCATCGAGCCTGGCCGTTCTTTCTGCAGTTGGTAAAGCTGCCAGCTCTTTGATCAGGCCATCTGAATTTTTGAGGATGATACTGCCCATTACCAGCGGTGCGATGATCCCTGCCACTTTATTGCAAATGCCCATGATGCTGATTCGACGTGCGGCGCTTTCGGGTGGCCCCAGTAAAGTGATATACGGGTTCACGGCTGTTTGCAATACGGTGAGCCCGATGCCTACTACGAAAAGTCCCAGTAAGAACAAAGGGTAATAGCGCATAGTCGCCGCCGGTATGAACAACAGGCATCCGGCAGCCATCACTGCCAGTCCGACCCGCATCCCTTTCACCATCCCCGTATACGCCAGCAGCCTGCTGGAAGGGATGGCCATGACGGTGTAGGAAATATAGAAGGCGAAAGTCACGAGATAGGCTTCCCATTCTTCCAGCTCACAGGCGATCCGCAGATAAGGGATCAGCGTTCCATTGATCCAGCTTACGAAGCCGAATATGAAAAAGAAAAGGCCGATCAGCAGGATCTTTTTTCCATACCGGGTATCGGCAGCGGGTTTCGTGATGGTGATCGCAGAAAGGGACATGCTATGGGGATTTATAGGTTTTCCAATGCGGCATTGACCGATCCGTATTGCTGCAACAATGATTTCGCCTGTTCATAGTCCGCGATGCCAGCTTTTTCCATCAGCATTTTGGCGCCGCGGTCGATCAGCTTTTCATTGCTGATCTGCATGTGCACCATCCTGTTGTCGATAACGCGGCCAAGCCGTATCATGACACTGGTGGAGATCATGTTCAGCACCATCTTCTGGGCGGAGCCTGCTTTCATGCGGGTACTGCCTGTTACGAACTCGGGGCCTACCACTACTTCCACGGGATAGTCGGCCTGTGCCGCCACCGGGCTGCCTGCATTGCAAACGATACAACCCGTGGCAATTCCATTTTCACGGCTATGCTTCAACGCTCCTTCCACATAAGGAGTGGTGCCGCTGGCAGCAATACCGATCACTACATCTTTCGGACTGATCTCATATTGTTGCAGATCGCGCCAGCCCTGATCAGGATCATCTTCGGCATCTTCGATACCGAAGCGGAGAGCCGAATCGCCACCGGCCATCACGCCCACCACCATGGAACCGGGAACGCCATAGGTGGGCGGGCATTCACTGGCATCGAGCACACCAAGACGGCCGCTGGTGCCGGCGCCGATATAAAAGAGCCGGCCGCCTGCCTGCAGGCGGTCGGCCACCACTGTTGCCAGGGCTTCGATCTGTGGCAATGTTTTTTTCACGGAATGCGCCACTGTCTGGTCTTCCTCATTGATATGGCGCAACAATTCCTGCATCGACATTTTTTCGAGATGCCGGTACGGAGAAGGCATCTCGGTCGTTTTCTGAAAACTCATTTCAAAACATTTTCGCGTCAGATAAAACCGGGTAGAACTGTCCTTCCATCCTGGCCCCTTTGGGGATGCCGGGCGTTTTGGGAAGCAGCTCACCATTCTCTGCATTCGATACGGTGCCGTCTGCAAAAACATTCAGCACGAAAGCCCTGCGTGAACGGGGCGATTTATTGGCATAAGAACCATGTACCATCAATGGATGATGAAAAGTGCCATAGCCTTTTTTCAGTTCGATGGGCACCGGCTTGAAAGCCGCTTTCTGTGCATCATCGAGGTAATCCATCAATCCCTCCATATCGCCCGCCAGTTCGGGCTTATCGAGCAGTCCCCAGTTCTGGCTATACGGTACATAATATAAACAACCATTTTCTATATTGGCGTCATCCAATCCCACCCAACAGGTAAGGTGCTGCATAGGCGTCGTGCGCGTCCAGTAGGAATAATCCTGGTGCCAGGCCACTACCCCGCCATGTTTGGCAGGCTTGCAGAATAACTGATCGTGCCAGAAGCGAACGGCCTTATTCCCCAGCAGTTGGCTGGCAGCCATCACGAAGGCAGGGTTCCAGAGAATATCATGAAAGCCTGGTGTGATGCGCCAGGCGCCAAGTGCATGGAACAGCACCGAATCGTTATCGGAAGATTCATTGGAATAGAACTGGTAGAACAGGTCATTGCCGGGATGGGCAGGGTCTGTGATGCCGGCCAGTTCATCGTTCAACCGGTCGATCTGCCATTCATCGAGCAGCTTGATATTATGAACGTATCCATATTCATTGAAATGATCGACCTGCTCCTGCGTGAGGCAGTATTGTTCCCACTCCGCCTTGCTGGTGGGCCACCTGAACAGATCAGATACCAGTTGATGATAATTCGAAAGATCTTTCACTGTTGCCATGATGCACTTTTTAAAAGTTAAACAGTTTCGAATACCTGTGCGATCTCCACGGCGCTGTCCTTATCGAGGAACAGTACTGCATCCGGATGTTTCCTGAGAATAGTGGAGGGGTATTTCTCGGTAATGGGCTCGGTGAGCGACCGCAATATGGCATGGCTCTTGTTCTTCCCCGGCACCATGCAAACCACATAACGGGCATTCATCAGTGCCGGTATGGTGAGCGTAAAGGCATAGGTAGGCACTTCACTGGTGTGGTTGAAGGCGCCGTCGTTCACCTGTTGCTGCTTGCAGGCATCATCGAGGTCGACCACCTTCACCAGGTGTGGATCGCTGAAATCCGCCACATGCGGGTCATTGAAGGCCAGGTGGGTATTTTCACCGATGCCCATGCATACCATATCTGTTGGATGTTCTTCAAGCAGCGCACGATAGCGTGCGCATTCTTCCTCGGGATTGTTCGTATCCCCGTTGAGATAGAATACCTGGCGGAAAGGCGCTTTGCTGAACAGTCTCTCCCGCAGGAACAGGCCGAATCCCTGCGGAGCATCTTTTCCGAGACCCAGGTATTCATCCATGTGAAAGGCATTGATACGGTGCCAGTCGATGTCTTCTTTTAACAAAGCCGCTAAAAACTCATTCTGGGAAGGGGCTGCGGCAAAGATGATATTCACCTCATCTTTCTCAGTCAATAATTGCCTGATCTGTGCTCCCGCAATTCGGGCCGCTGCCTCTCCCATCTGATCCCTGCTGTCGTAGATCTTTACACGTAAACTGTCCACCGTGATCTCTTTCATCTGTTATTTATTTTTTATGCTGTTGAAATCGCTCTTCTTACATCCTGAACTTCACACCTACACGGCCCCAGGTGCCATAGTATTGTTTTCCAAAGATCCTGTTCTTTTCACCTAAATAAGTTCTTTGGGGGGCATTGCTGAGGTTGATGGCTTCAGCATACACCGTGAAGAACTTATTGATACGGTAAGATGTATTGGCATCGATCTGAACACGGCTGTCGCGGATCACATCGGTGGCTTCCATGGCGCCCAAAGCGACCGTGTACGCATCATTATAGTTCACGTTACCCTGGATGCTGAACCCTTTCCAGGCAAATGACAAAGAACCATTGGCTGTATTGACTGCCTGGCCGGGCAAACGGAGCCCTTTGCGGAATTGCGCGTCTGCTTTGGAATAGGCCCAGGTATAGTTCGCCATGATGGTGATGCCTTTCAGGATGCCGGGCAGGAAGGTGAGGTTGGATTGGGCATTCAACTCCAGCCCGTATACATCGGCTTTGTCGCCATTGAGGATCCTGTACCACCTGTATCCCTGATATTGGGTGGCGCCCTGGAATTCGTCGCCTTTGATCGTCGTTACGCTCTTGTACTGGAACTTGTCGATGCTCTTGTAGAAAAGACCGGCAGAGAGGATGCCCAGGTTCTTCAGGTATTTCTCATACATCAGGTCTGCATTGGTTGAGAATGCCGGCTGGAGGGCAGGGTTCCCATCGGTAACGGTCGTATTCAGGATACTGATGATGCGGCCCGGTACGAGATCGGTGAACGTAGGGCGTGAATAACCGAAGGTCAGCGCAGCCCTTATCAATGATGTTTTATCGAGATCGTACTTGGCCTGGACGTTCGGCAGGAATTTCGTGTACGAGTTGGTGGAGTTGGCAGGATGCGTTGCTTTCCAGAGGTCATCTGTACCCAGCTCAACGATATTGCCCTGGTAGTCTACATTCGTGTGCTCGATCCGCAAGCCGCCCAACAACATCAGTTTATTGAACTGGATGCGGTTCATCACATAACCGGAAGTAACCGTTTCTACCGCGTCATAGAAATAAGTGTCTACACTATTCCTGACCGTTTTTTCATTCAGTACGAAGTTGGTGCCCTTATTGGCGTTGAAGAAAGCGGCGGCCTTGGCATTGTCGATACCCATACCGAAATCGAAGTTATTATCCAGCAGATCGTCCGATACTTCCATGCTTCCTACAAAATTCGACAGACTTCCTGCGGAGGCAGAACCGGTGTAATCCCAGGAGGCATAGTCAGCAGGACGGTAACGCTTGTTATGCATGCGTTTCACCTTTCCACCCATTTTGAATTGCGCATCATAATTTCCGATCTTGTATTGGTATGTGGCATTTATGCGACCGGTGAAATTGTTCCCTTTGGTGGTAAAATAGTCCGCTTCCATCCCATTCGTTGTATTGAAGGCGAAGAGAGAGGGATCATTTTTCCAATTGGTGCCATAGGCTTGCGGAACATCGACATTGATCTCCTTGATGTAAAGCGGAATATTGCCGGTCACGAAATTGTACGATTGGGAGGAGTTCTTGAATTGCGATTGGGTGTAGAATAAACCTGCATCCAGTTTCACCCGTCCGATCCTCGTTTCACCTTCCAGGCTGTAGTTGATATTCTGTGTGTTCTCTTCCTGGTTCTTCAACTCATTGTAAGAACGGCCTCTAGAATTGTAGAAAGTGCCATCCGCCTGTCTTTCCAGCCTGCTATTGTTCTGCATGCGGGTCCTTTTACGATAACGGGTGTTCTCATCGATGAGGTTGTTGTACATCACGTTGGCGACGATGGAGGTGGTTGGACTAAAAGAATAGTCAACCGTGGCCGATAATGCCCTACGCTTGCGGGTGGCATCGAAATACAAATAGCGGATATCCGTGGGAAAATAGAGTGAATCCTTCCCGGCATTGTATTTGAATAATTCCCAGAATTCGGCATTCAGACCATCATATCCATTCTTGGTTTGATAATAGCTGCCAGTGAGGATCACGCCCAGCCTTCCATTCTGGTTCCCTGCGCTGGGGAAGAAACGCTGGCCATAGCTGAGGTTACCGATCCCATTGGCTTTCTCGCGCAGGAGATTGTAACCCATACCCACATCCGCACTCAATCTAGGTTTCAAACCACTGGCCACCGGTGTTTTCATGTTCACCACCCCTGCAATGGCATCGCCATCGAGATCGGGCGTTAGCGTTTTCACTACTTCCATGGACGACAGCACATCTACAGAGTATCCATCGAGACTGGCATTGCGCTCACCGATCTCGGAAGTGCCCATGATCTGTTCTCCGTTGATATTGATATTGGTGAATCCGCCTGGCGTACCTCTCAATTGAACAGTAGCGCCTTCTCCTTTATTCCGGCCGATTGTTACCCCCGGAAGCCTTTGCAGTGCTTCGGCTACGTTGAGGTCGGGGAAGCGGCCCATCAGGTCGGCGGAGATCACCTGTTTGATATTATCGGCAATACGTTGCTGGTTCAGGGCTTTTGCCTGTCCTTCCCTGGAAGCCGTAACCAGTACGGTCTTCAGGCCGGTCTTACCCGGATCGAGCAGGAAATTGACAGTCACTGTCCGACCTGCGGCCACCGTCACCTCCGTTTCTTTTGTTTCGAAGCCCATATAGCTCACGACAACGGTATACTTGCCGGGTTTCAGTTCAGCAATAGAATAGTTACCTGTCTGGCCGCTGGCCACTCCAATGGTAGTTCCTTTGATGCGCACGGATGCACCGGGGAGTGCAAGTCCGTCTTTGTCGGTCACACGGCCGGTGATGATCCCGTTCTCGTCCACGGGCGATCCCGGCGCCGCGAACGTCATCACAGAGCAGAGAGAGAACAATACGAGATAAAGTCCTCTTTTGATGATGGTTGAAAGTAGTAGCTTCATAATGGCAGAGTTTTTATCATTGTTTAAGTCAGTTGATCATTCGTTCAATAGGCATACTTCAGGTAATCGACCAGGAACCGCACGGAAAAAGAAGTCCCGATATCGCGGTTCACTAACCATATTTTTCCATTTTTGAAACGGGCCCTCGTTTCGATCACGCCTCCCCGTAAGTTCGGATCGGGATGATTGGTCGCGTACCGGTTCTTCAGTATCCACTGGGCAGACTTTTCGATATTCTCTTTGAATTCGGTATAACCTTCTTTTACCAGGCGCATCCAGAGAATACCGGAGAATGCAACGCCGGAGCCACAAATGGAGCCTTTTTCCGGGGCCTTTCCGTTGATATAATGTTCATAATACAAGGTGCCGTCTTTCTGCTGTGCCTTCGCATGCACCCTGGCTACTTTGGCAGCAGCTTCGAGGTATTTCTTATCCTTCGTCATATCATACGCTTCGAGCAGCGATTCAGCGTACCACAGGTTGAAGCGCGGATGGAAAGAACCCACGTCGATGAAATTGGGCATGAACTGCATCCACAGCCCCTCCGGGCCCTGGAGGTTCACCAGGCTGTTGCAGAGCAGCAGGAAAGCGTCCTTGAATTTGGCATCGCCCGAAAATTCATAGGCATCCTTGAACAGCCAGCCTTCGGTATTGGGACGTGATACGTCGAAGAGGCTTTGTTTGGTTTTATCCTTGGCTGCCCAGAAGGGGCTGTTCTCTTTCATCACCTCCCCTGTTTTGGCATCGATCACATCATAGCATACGCCTTTCTCTGGATAGTACATATTGGCCAGCATCCAGGCGGCCGCATTGGTAGCCACCTGAGCATATTTCTTATTGCCGGTAACGCGACTAAGCTCATAGATGCCCGGTGTGCCATCGGATACGGTGGCAAACACGAAGTCGTCACCACCGATGAAATCTCCATGCCATGCTCCTACCATGCCTTTGAGTTTGGGATTGTCTTTGATCTCCATACCGGTCCACCAGTTGCCTCCGCGGACGGCCGCATCGAGGAACTTCTTATTGCCGGTGGCCTTGTAAGCCGCCAGCAGCGCATAAACGGCCTGGCCTGTATGCCAGGGCACTTCATAATCGTACCATTTCCCTTCCGTGAGATTATAATCGCAGCGGGAACGGCCATTCTTGTCCAATATCGTATTGGCGATATAACCTGCACAGCTATTGATGGCCGAGACCACTTCTTCTTTTTTCGGTTGTGCGAGTACGGGGGCAGCTATCGTGGAGGCCAGCAATAGTGCCAGGGAGAATCCTGTTAATTTATTCCGCATCATGATTGCCTGTTTTTGGATTCAGGTAAAATTTGTGTTTATGATTGGTTACAGTTATCTGGGGATCGAGCCGGAAAGTGAATGTCCAGTCTTCCGAGCGTTTCGGGATCTTGAACAGGATCGTGTTCACGCCTGCTTTGAGCGGAAGCGATACTTTCTTCTCCGATCCCAGGTTGCCGGTCTCCTGCCAGGCGTCTATGATCAATTGTCCGTTCACGAAGAGTTCCATACCACTGCTGCCGGCTGTATAGGCAGGGACAACGGTATTGCTGTCGGCCGTGATGGTGCAGAGCGCATATCCTGTTTTACCTACAGGCGCCTGGTAGAAAGACGCCATATCGGTGATGCCGCCGTTGGGAGAAGCATATTTCTGCCAGCGGAAATTCCTGCCTTTGTATTCGATGATATCACCGGGCTTGGGCGCCTGCTTTTCATCGCTTCCGGGTACAAAGAGGAAAGACGGGGCTTTGCCAGCCTCCATATCGAATGGCCCACAGAGCAGCCAGTTCTGGAAATAGAACTGGTCAGTGGCCTTGATATCGAGTCGAACAGCGGCAACAGCATCCAGGCTTACCTTCTTGTTGATCTTCGTAATACCCTGGTCCAAAGCCGTCTTTATGCCGCGCAGGTCAGCGATCTTGCCATCGAATATCTTCAAAGGCACCGGCAACCAATAAGGTTGATTTTCCTGCAGCCATATTTTGCGGAACCTTTCTTTCAGTTGCCCATATCTTTTTTCGAGCCCTTCTATCTGTGATATAGAACGACGGAGCAAAGCGGTCGCCTCACCAGGCTTTGCAGCAGCAAGGGATCGGGCCTGTTCGTACCGGTGGGCCACTTCCGGCAATGCCTTCCGGGAATCCACTACCAGCCGGAACTGATCGATGCTGAAGCGCAGGGTTTCCAGGTCGGACTGATGGCGGACGGCAGTAGCTTTCGACACATACCAACGGGCGGAATCCAGTATCCTGGTGGCCGCCGGTATATCTGTAACGTTTACCAGTAACCGCTTTCCGCTATCGGGGAGTAATTTCTGATTCCAGAAATTATCATTCAGGTTGAAAGTCATGGGCAGCTTGCGTATTTGCATCAACTGCTGGATGGCCCGCACATAATTCAGGTCTTTCACACCATAGGCATTCAATGTATAGCGCCACTGGAAGCTATGATCGATGGGCGCTTCCACGTTCCAGCTTTTATCGGCTGCTTTATAGACCCCGTACCAGTCGCCGGAAAAGAAGCTGGCGCCGCCATCGTCCCACACGGTCGTATACACACCCATCGCTCCGTTCTCTTTAGCTGCTTTCGTGAAACCATTGATATTGGCAGCAGCCATCGACAGATCGGGAAACAAGCGGTATGAATTGAGGATGCCGGGGCAAACCATGAATTCGAGCCCTCTTTTCCTGAAGGGTTGGATCCAGGGATCGAAGGAAGGCGGGTTACCATATTCCCAGGTGAGCCAGATAATATCTTTGGGGAGCATGTCGAGCACTTCCTCATGCTGCAGGGCGATATCACCCCATACCATCACCCGTTTTCCATGCTGCTTTACCACATCATACAGGAACTTCAAATGATCGGCGTAGAAGGCCGCAACGCCCATGCTGTCAACATAAGGCTTCGAGCGGCCCTTGCCCAGATCGAAGGTTTCATCGCAGTTGACATTGAAGAAAGGCGCCGAAAAAGCATCACACAATTCACCGATCACGCTGGCCAGGAATTTTTTGGTGGAAGGGTCTTGCGGCAATACCATCGAAGAGGTAGCTGCCATCGATTTGTATTGGGGCAGGGCCAGTATCTTTTCGAAATGTCCGAACGACTGGAAGCTTCCCAGGAGTTGGATATGAAACCGGGCCGCATATTCCGAGAGCTCTCTGATCTGTGCAATGGTGAGCTTTCCATCAGGTGGCGCAAAATCGGGATAGGAAACAGGTTGCACCACATGCTCGATATAAAAAGAGAGATAGTTGAATTTGAGCTCTGCCAGCCGTTCTATCTGTTGTTTGATATAGCTCATGGTGGAGATGGGGCCGCGACTGATATCATCATACATCACCCTATGTTCGAAAGAGGGCCAGTCGGCGATCATCACCTCTTTATCATATCCCGCGCGTGTCAGTTGCCGTAAGGTCTGCATGCCATAAAAGAGACCGGTTTCGGTATTGGCTGCAATGATACGGCGATTGGCATCCACCAGTAATATATATCCTTCCTTCCTGATCTTACCCAACCAGCCCGGGGCCAGTTTCTCGATCATGGCATTGGCCGACGGTGTGCCGGCGAGTACCAATTGAGCGCGGGAAGCAGCTCCTGCAGCCATTTTTGGCGACATACCCTGCCTGAAATCATTCCAGTGTTGTTGCAGCCTTTGCAAAGTTCCGGCGTCGAGCCCCTGCCCTGTCCATTGCAGATGAGAAGGAAAACGTACCGGTTTGGAAGAGATACTGACATGTTGCGGCGCAGGCAGAACAGGGAGTTCCGGTTTGGTCAAAAAAACATTATTCGTAACAGTTATGTTCTTCGATCCGTTATCCTTCAACACAAAACTGCCTGCAGGATATGGATGATGGTTATTGATCACAGCACCATCGCTGCTCTGCCTGGTATGGACAGCAGCTTTGGTGGAAGCTGAAGTCAGGAGGTCGAGCCCGGTGAATGTGAATCCTTTCGTATCATCGACCACGATTCCCGGCCGGCCTTCCTGTCCTCTATAACGCATAGTGATATTCGATAATCTGACCCCTTTGGCATGGCGGATATAGAAGCCGTAAGCAGGCAGCCGGCCGAACATGGCAGATTCAGGATATTCTTTTTCTTTCTCTTCAATTTCTTTATTCATCTCTCCGGGCTCGCCGCCACCGCTGGTTTCGAGCTGGATATTCTGTATGGTGATATTTTCAATGGGCGACTGCGGGATGCCTGTCAACGCACATCCGATATCCGAAACACCGGTTGCCACGATATCGGAGATATTGATATTCCGCAACACGCCCTTCGATGGTTCCGGCGCAGCATCCATATACCTGCGGGCGCGGGCGCCCAGCCTGATGAAAAGCGGCACCTGGGGCCCTTCGATCACGAGGTTGCCGATGCTCACATTTTCCATGATGCCACCATCTACCATCTCCAGCGCCACGCCACAGAGGCCGGCAGGCTTGCCATAAATGGTGGTGAGCTGCCGTGATGGCTTGATCACCACATTGGAGATCGTGATATTCCTGAAACCGCCGGTAGATTCGGTGCCGAATTTGAGGGCATTGCAATGACTGCTGAGGATACTGTTGGTGATGGTGATATGTTCAGAAACCAGTGGAGAAGTGCTTTTGATAGTGATGCCATCATCGTCCGAATCACCGGTGATATTGCTGACGGTAACATACTTGCAGCCGTCGAGGTCCATCATATCATTATTGCGGTTGGAATGGTTCCAGATCTTCAGACCTGTGATATTCACGTATTCACAGCCCAGGTAATGCTGCATCCAGAATGCGGAGTTATTCAACTGCAGGTCGCGCACGGTGATATTGCTGCAACCGGCGAACCAGAGCAGGTAGGGCCTGTTCTTATAACGGTCAGGCTTTTTATCGGTGGTGACGGGGAACAGAGCTCCCTGTCCGTCGATGGTCCCCTGCCCTTCCACCGTAATATTTTTGGCATTCCTCGCAAAGAGCAGGCTCTGGCGTGCCCATAGCTCGCCGTAGAAATGGATACCTGGGTCAAGATAGGGGTACTTACGGAGATCAGTATGCGCCATTAGAGTGGCGCCGCCTGAAATATGCAGAATAATATTCGACTTGAGGTAAAGGGTGCCGGTAAGGAATTGTCCGGAGGGGACAAAGACAGTACCGCCGGTGATCGCGCAGCTATCGATCGCAGCCTGGATGGAGGTGGTATTGTCGTGCATTCCATCTCCTTTTGCGCCAAAACGGGTAACGTCATATACCTGCGTATAAGAGAGGTGGGCGGTGACCAGGGTGATCAACAGCGACAAAACAAACTTCCAGGTTCTAGCACAATGCATCAGCGTATATAATATTAATGGAGAAAATCAAAACAACCAAGGATGAGGCCAGGATAATGTTTGGTTGAAAGATGGGGCCGGCGGGGGCCGGCCCCTGTTCACCGAAACCTGAGAAAAATGGCTTATTGATAGTAGTTTGGTTATGACAGATAATGATCGATCTTATCCTGCAGCCACGCAGCGGAGCGCGTGTATGCTTCTTCCAGATGAGTGATGCCTGTTTCTGCTCCGCCGACATCGATGGCCAGATGGCCTTTGAAGCCGGTGAGTTGAAGTGCTTCGAAAAATCCTGTCCACTGTATCTGTCCATCACCCGGCGCCAGGTGTTCTACCCTGCTACCGGAGTTATCGGAAATATGGATATAGTTCACTTTTTCAGCGAGCCGGATAACGCTCAGGATCAGGTTGTCTTTCCTGTAGAACTGGTTGGCAGTGTCCAGGTTGAAGAGCAGGTTATGGTAATTGACAGCGTTTGAAAAATTCAAGAAGGAATCGGTTCCTGTGATAAGGCTGCCTTCGCAGGGATGCAGGTGGTATGAAAGGCCATACTTCTCCGCGATCTGGCAGGCTTTTCGAAAGGTGGTGACCAGGTCGTCCCAATAGCTATCCCAGTCGAACCCCCGCGGCAACCCGGACGATGCAGCAGCATTTTCCGAATAATGCCGCATGATGGGCAGGTTATCGGGGTATTCAAGGGGCACCAGTGGTCCATTATCCAATACACCTTTTGCACCGAGGGCCTTTGCCGTTTCGCAGCCCATTTCAAAAAACTCCAGGCTTTGCAACCTCCTGGCGGCATCGGCCGAGCCCAGTTGAGGAAGCACTACACAATACACAGGCACATTACAACCCGATTCCCCCACATGGCTGGCGATGGCCTGCCTTTGCGTGAACAGGTATTCAATATTCGAAAAGCCGATCCCTTCCAGTTCTATCGAAGCAAATCCAAGCTTGCACATCTCATCGATATAGGACATGGTCTGTTTGGGATCAGGCGGATAGCCATATTTGGAAATAGGGTACAGATATGCGCAGGTCAGTTGGTCTGAGTAACGGGTCCTATTCATGATTCCTATTGAAACATCCACTAATTGATTGTTAAGGAAGGGTTGCCCAAACGGTTTTCGTACGATCCTCTACGTTATGATACCGCCCCCTTCAAAAGCCTTGACCACCCATGGGGTACGGAGCCGAATAAAACTACTGTGTACAGTCCTGCACGGATCGATGCCGTTTGAACAACCATTCCGGAATATGGTACATGCCGCACGGTATTCGCATACGACATGTCGGTTGGAACTTTCGTTCCTGGGAAAGAGCTTGGTTGGGTCACTGACAGCTTATAGAGTTACCGGCCGGCAGTGGGATCAACAGGAATAAAGGTTCAGGGTCAGGGGTTAGGAACTATTGTTACAATAAACGCTAAAACACCTATCGTGTACGTACCCGGTCTATGCCAATAAAAAAAATTATGGGATACATAATTTTCGTAACCGTTTACAGCAATCGTTCGGGTACGTACACGAACTTAGGAAATTTTTCACTCCTGCCAAATTTTTTTTTGAGGGGCTAAGGGTTTTTATGGGAGGAAGGTATTAGGGCCACAAAGGCACGAAGGCACAAAGGGAATAAGGGTTGAGGGTTGAAAAGCCTGTAAGAGGAGTGAAAATATATAAAGCACCCTGCACCATTCTCTATCCTCCCAAACCAGCCCTTACCTCCTTTTCTCCCATCCACCTCCAACCCCCATTCCCTTTGTGCCTTCGTGCCTTTGTGGTAAAAAACTAATTCCTGTAAAACAGGTAATTCTCTTTCGTAATGATATCGATCGGCATGAGGTACTCTTTTTCAATGGTGGCCGAGTATACCAGGTTCTGGAACAGGGTCATCACACCCCGGTAGCCCTGTTCCTGCGGTTTCTCGCAGATCAGGAAATCGATCATCCCTTTTTTCAGCCAGTCCACATTGTCTTTCAGGAAGTCGTACCCGATCAGCAGTATATCTTTCATTCCCTGCTTCTCGAGCCAGCTCGCCACCAACGATACACGCGAGTTGGTAACGAAGATGGCCCCGATACCTGTTTCCTGCCGCATCAGCTTTTCCAGCTTTTGCGCCACAGAGGCATAATCTGTTTGAGTAGTATTGAAAGGAAGGATGGCGCCTTTGGGAATATAGTCCTTATAGTATTGACGAAAGCCCTCTTCCTTGCGGAGGATGGCATGGTTACTATCGATCTCCTGCGCAATATTGACCAGTAACACTTTCTGATCGTCAGCGATACAATAATGAATAAGCTGTGCAGCCAGGTATCCGCTATGGAAGAGTTCGGGCCCGATATAACACTGGCGGTCGAACCCGGGGATATCGGAGTTGATCAATACATACGGGATCTCTTCCTGCTCGCAAAACCTGATCAACTGTATGGAATCGTCTGCAAAAGTGGGTGAGAACATCAGTCCTTCAGGTTTGTATTGCTCGATCCGTTTTACCTGACGGGCGAAGGATTGCTGATCATTCTGATCGAAAAAAAAACGCTCGATATGGATACCATATTGCCTGATCTCCCCTTCTGCCTTGTTCACCCCATCGAGCGGGGCCTGCCAGAATTCCGTTTCTTCCGAAATGACGGGCAGCAATACCGCCAGCCTGATAAGCCCCCTGGAAGCCAGCGCCAGTCTTTGCGCCAGCACATTGGGCTGATAATTCATTTCACGAATAATGGCATTGATCTTTTCTTTGGTTTTGGCTGATACGCCAGATCGGTTATGGATGACCCGGTCGACCGTTGCAATAGATACTTTGGCTCGCCTGGCAATTTCCTTCACCCCCGCTTTGTCCTGGTTCTTTTTCATGTGCTCACGCTGGTATATTATCCAAATCTAATCAATTCCTTCGATGATGGAAATTGAAAATGGCTTAATATACTTTTCCAAGGTGAGCAAAACCTGATCTAAAAGGAGGACATTGTGATCCGGGGATCTATTTACGGAGGGAAAATACCACTATTTATCGTTATCCTGCATCAACTCCTTCAGTCCCTTCTTACTGAGATCTTTCACGGTATATCCCGCTGTGCGGATGGTAGTGAATACCTTCCTGATCTCGGTGGTTTCCATCCCTTTCATTCCTCCGGTCTCTGTCTCCACCCAGAGGAAGTTCTTATTCAGGACGGGGATGGCCGTTATATTATTTTTCATCCGGGGATCGTTCTGCAACTTGCCGAGATCGGCCGGGCGGCCTACTCCCATGGTATAGATCTTTACCGGGTCGAAAGGGACTTTGGCATACCAGAAAGAAATGGTACCCGTTTTTTTGGTACCAGAGGTGGTCAGTACTTTATTGTTCTTCATCAGGAACTCTTCTGCCGTATAGCCCAGCACATTTTTCGTTTTCCCGGTTTTGGTGATCGTAAAAGATTCATCGTCCTTATCACGCCGGAGTGGTTTTCCGGATACCCCTTCTGCAAATTCTTTAGCCATCAGGGCTCCCCCTCCTACTACTTTAGGCATATTCATGACCGTAATGGTTTTCTTTTTATCATCTATCATCCAGGTATGCCCTTTTTTCGAATAGACCATATAGCTCATGGTCTTTTCATCCATCCTGATGCCGGCATAATCGCCACTGGTGGTGAAATAGTACGTAACGTTCTTATAGGCCATCCCTTTCCCACCCTCATCATCGTCTTCATCTTTGGGCATTCGTTGTTGTACCAGCCAGTCGAACTGGATGATCTCGGGAATCAGTTCATCACCACCCGGCGCAGAATTGGACACTGATACTTTAGCAGCGCCACCGGCAGGCCCGTGGTTCACCGTATCGGCAGTGATCTCGATCCAGAGGTTCACCGTTCTTTTTTCAGCAAAAGGAATGACATGGCTCACCCGGTACGGCCAGTCGGCCTTTATGTCCCACTTCATGGAACCAATGGCAGGATTATCGAAATAAATATCGATGATGCCCGGCACTTCATTATTGCTGGCTTTCAGTTTGAGATGACCTTCCACTCCTTTCAGCGCATTGGGATTCTCACATTCATATAAAAATGATTTACCTTTTTTCAGTGTAGGCGTGAAGACCATGAAATAACCTTCTCCTTCATCGGGCAACGGGTCGGCATGCAGATCGAAGAAAGTGCTGTTCATTATCCTTACTGTAAATTTCTGATGGGCAAAACCGCGCTGCGCGTGCGCACATACATTCATGAACATCAAGCCGGCTACAAGAAGAATAATATTTTTCATGACCTTCATTTAGGGTGTTGGTTTAGATCTTTGTGAACTCTACCCTCCTGTTCTGCGCTTTGCCCTCCGCGGTAGTATTCGGGGCAATGGGTTGGGTCTCTCCTTTTCCGTCGGTCTGGAGGCGGCTTTCATCGATCGAGAATTCTTTGACCAGGAATGTTTTCACGGCCTCTGCCCTTTTCTTCGACAGCTCGAGGTTGGCGGCATTGTCGCCATCACTGTCCGTATGCCCTGTTATCTTCAGATGGATGCCCTCATTCTCTTTGAGCACGCCTGCTATCTCTTTGAGCGTACCATAGGATTCCGCCCTGATGATGCTGGCGTTTACATTGAACAATATACCGGTAGTGGAGAATTTACCTTCATTGAGCAGTTTGTTGCGTGTATCGGGCAGGCCGGAGGCGAATTTGAAATTGCTGATCAGCCAGGTGCTGCCGTCATTGTTGAGCGAGGTGGCAAAACGGATATTGTTGTATTTGATATCGGGCGACAATAACGAAGGGGCATCCACCACTTTCGTTTCATTGAGATAGACCCGCAGCCTCGTCTTCTGCCGGCATACAGCTATATGATAATTGAAACTGTTTTGTCTTTGCAAGCCTTTTACATGGAACTCGTTCGTCAATATTTTTTCACCTGTTCGCGTATAACCGGCAATGTTCACATTGCCCATGTAGGGGTCCAGCTCAAAATAGCTGCGGTCGGAATTGTAGTCGAAATCCGGTTTGGAGGAAGGGCTGTTGATGACCTGTAGACCTACCACGGCCGTATTGGGCCCGGCAGGAGAAGAAGGCGGGATGAAGAGCAGGTCATATTCGAGCGTGAAATTTTCTGGGAGGCTTTTGATGAACCGCGGCAGATAAAATCCCTGCTTTGAAATATTGAGCCATTTACCGGGATTATTATCTACCGTCATGATCTCCCCGGAAGCATTGGTAGTCCATTTGCCGGGGAAATCGCCCACTGCATCCTGTGAGAAATCATCGAAGCCGATTATTTTTTCACCGGGCACAAAATCATATTTGCTGTAGGTTTTGATAGAGGCGCCGGATGAATTGGATGAGGGCTGGCCCGCGTTATTGTCCTGCTTACCTGTTTTATCGTTCTTGTCTTTCTTTTTGAAAAGTTTATCCAACCCTTTATCGATAGCCTTTTCGGTACTTGTCTCCGCGCCTTTCTGAGCGCCTTCGGCGGCTTTTCTTTTGAGTAGGTCCTTTAGTTGTGCGTTGGAAATGCCGGCTGCCAGCAGGAACAGCACCAGCGTAAATAGATATTTTTTCATGACCAGGTGTTGAAGGGTATTCGTTTTAAGAACGGTCCATTGACGCCATAAAACTATTCAGCCAAATAGCACGATCATACTGCCGCTGTATGCACGGGAGATATTATTCCGTAAATGGCGGCTTTTGGAGTGTAGGTGAGCGGCACCTGATAAGTATGTTCCTGCCATTTACTATTGTCTATGACCCATTTACACAATCAGGGGAACAGATCACGTAATCGGTATTTTCAGAAGTTGACCGTACCGGTAAGTTTGAAATGATTGCCGGTGAATAATTTGTAAATTAGAAGAAGGAAAGGTTCATGCCTACGTTCAAATACCTGATATATATTTCCTGTTGCCAGTTATGCAGCCTGTTTTGCGTTGCACAGGATTTCCCTCATCTCAAATTTTCACACCTCTCCGTGAAGGATGGTTTGAGCAGTAATAATGTGAGCAATATTTCGCAGGACAGGCGCGGCATTATCTGGATCACTACCATCGACGGGCTTAACCGTTATGACGGGACCGGTTTCAAGGTCTTTCGTCATAGTGATCGTGATAGCAGCTCCGTACCACATAATGATCTCCGTGAGATATCACTGGATGATGAGAACAACCTCTGGATGGCCACTGCCAACGGTCTTTGCAGGTTCAATACCATTACAGGGAAAGCGGTCAATTTTTATCATCAACCTGCCAATCCAAATTCACTGGCCGATAATTATGAGCCGAATCCTTATATCGATAGCAGGAAGCGGTTATGGCTTGCCACCCATGCCGGCGTTCAATTGTTCGATTACCGGAATAACAGGTTTGTTACCTATACCATGCCTCCCATTCCTGAGCCCGACTGGCAGGAGCATTATAATGTGTTCAGGCTGGTACGGGAAGACAGCAAACACCGTTTATGGGCGGCAAGTTTCCAGGGCCTCTACCTGGTCGATGAACAACAACAGAAACTTATTCCTTATTACCAGGGTGAATACATGGCCAATAATGGATTCTATGCTTTGCCTGATGGCAATATTCTCCTCGGGCAATGGAGTGGCGGCATTAAAAAATTCACACCGGAGAATAACAGGTATGAAAGAGAACCGAACGGCAAACCGATGTATAGCATCGTGAATGATTTCGAAGATTGGAAAGATAACAATGGTAATAACTGGTTGTGTATTTCCCTGGATGGCGGTGTGATGCTTAAAGACATGAGTTCAGGGAAGTTCAGACTCTACCTGCATGATGCGCTCGATCCATTCTCCCTCAATGCCAATTTTGTCCGCAGCATTTTCAAAGACCAGGAAAACCGTTTATGGCTTGCTACCGATAATGGCGTGAGTGTGATCGATCCACAATTGCAGTATTTCAATAACTATTATTTATACCAGCAGCTCGATCCCAATAACCCCAAGGTCTTCGGTGTGCCCCGGACCCTTTTGGAAACCGGGCAGGGGTATTTAATGGGATGCTGGTTCAACAAGGGCCTGTATTACTTCAACATAGACTGGAAGCTGGTCCACCATGCAGTTAAAATCCCTGAAAATTCGAACAGCTTTGGGTCGGGCAGTGTGAACCATATTTTCAGGGATGGAAATGGTGTACTGTGGCTTACGACAGACAGTGGCCTGGTGAAACATCAAAATGGTTCCTACAAAGTTTTTACTCCACCCGGGGCGAGTTCTTCCATCAGGGGCGATTATGAGATGAGAGATATTTTACCAGCCAGGAATGGTTCATTCTGGATCCGCGCAAAGCAGAACGGCCTGTACATTTTTGATCCGGTGAAAGAAGCATTCATCGCACAATATAAACCGGGAAGCAGAAATCTCACCGGCGAAGTGATCAGTTTTTGTTTCGATAAAAATAATGAGCTGTGGACAGGTACCGATTCAGGCTTGTTTGTTTTCCATGAAAAGGCCGGCCTGTTTGAAAGGATATACTATAGTTCCGGTACATCCCGCGGGAGCTTCGAAGGCGTATCGGACCTTATCTGCGATGAGAATAATATTATCTGGGCAGCCACGGAGCATGGGCTGGGAAAAATAAATGCCGGCGCCTTGCAGGCCGGTCTGCTCGATACAGAACAGGGCCTGCCGGATGAATCCCTGATCAGGGTCCTGGAAGATAAGGACAGGATCATCTGGATAAAATCCCTGAACGGGATCATCCGTTACGACAAGGGCACAGGTTTCAGGTTCTTCAATAATAAAAATGGACTGCCCGACCTGTACAATAGTTATGGTTTGTTTACTTTCAACAGGAAAGGAAATATCCTGTCGGGCCAGAACGGGGTACTTACTGAATTCAATCCATATACCATTGAACTGAATGCCCAGAAACCGGGGATCGTACTGTGCGACGTATATGCCGATAATAAAGGAATAGGATTTCAGGGTGGAAGCGATGGCTATTTCATTACACTTGAACCCGGACAAAAAACCCTCCAGGTGCATTTCGCCATTTCGAGCTATACATCCTCCCCTTCCAATAAATTCTATTATAAGGTCCCGGGCATTACCAATGAGTGGATCGAAGTGCCGAACGGCAATATCAATTTCAGCAGCATACCGATCGGTAAACACACCCTTCACCTCCGGGGAAGCAATAATGACGGTATTTTCAGCGATGAGCTGGCGATACCGGTCTTTGTAAAGCCATACTGGTACCAGACCTTCCTGTTCAAAACGCTCACGATACTGCTCATTGCTGCATTAGTGATCATATTTGTGGCCTGGCGCATCCGGTCGATCAGGAAAGAAGCCGCATTCAAACAGAAGATCGCTGAAACGGAGATGCAGGCATTGCGGGCACAAATGAACCCGCATTTTATTTTCAACAGCCTCAACAGCATCGAGAATTTCATCATGCAAAATGAAAAGCGCCTCGCCAGCGACTACCTGAACAAATTCGCCCGGCTGATCCGCATGATCCTCGACAGCAGCCGGAATGAACTGGTACCTTTATGGAAGGACATGGAAGCACTTCAACTGTATATCGATCTCGAACGTCTTCGTTTCAACAATAAGTTCAGCTATCATGCACATATCGATCCTGCCTTACTGAATGGCGATTACAAAGTGCCCTCCCTGCTGGTGCAGCCTTATGTAGAGAATGCGATCGTGCATGGTCTATCACACAGTGAAGCAAAAGATCTGTCGCTTTCGATCGATGTGGCCCTCGAGCACGACACGATCAAATATATCATCCAGGACAATGGTGTGGGCAGGCAAAAAGCCAATGCATACAACCTGAAGAACAGGATGAACCATAAAAGTGTTGGACTGAAGATCACGGAAGACAGGATCAATATATTCAACCATTCGCAGGCCGGCAACGGTACCATCCTGTTTACCGACCTTTATAATGGCAGGAATGAACCGAACGGTACAAAGGTCGAAATAACTATAAAAGCCACTTGAGTATGGAGCCTCTTAAAGCGATACTGGTCGATGATGAATTCAGCAGCCTGCAGAATCTCCGTCAGAAGATCGTGGAGTTTTGCCCGGACCTGCAGGTGGTCGCCATTGCTGAAAAACCCGAAGAGGCCATCCTGCTCATCCGGCAGCACCGGCCCGACCTGATCTTTCTCGATATCGAGATGCCACGGATGAATGGCTTCCGGATGCTCGATGAACTGGGCGACCACGACCTCGATATCATTTTTACCACGGCCTATAACCACTATGCTATCGATGCCATCCGCATCAGCGCATTCGACTACCTCATGAAACCCATTGCCATCAAAGACCTGCAGAATGCCGTTGAACGGTTCGTGAAAAAACGGTATGGAAGAACGAGAGACAAACTGGAAGTATTGAAAGGGTCCCTTTCCACCATGAAAAGCCAGGACACGAAGATCGCCATCCCCACCGGCGACGGACTGGAATTCGTTCCCATCAAATCGATCATCCATATCGAATCCAGTTCAAACTACTCCAAGATCTATTTCACGGATGGAAAATCATTCCTCGTGACGAGGCAGTTGAAGGATTTCGAGGACATGCTGCAGTCGTTCAATTTTTACCGCGTGCATAATTCCCATCTCATCAATCTCTCCTATATCAGGAAATATATACGGGGTGAGGGTGGACAGGTCATCATGCAGAACGGAGATGTGATCGATGTTGCGAGGAGAAAGAAAGAGGAGTTCCTGAGATTGATCACTTCGTGAGAGAAAGTCCCTTACCCTATTTTCAGAGCCCAAATACCAATGGCTGGCAGGCGTTTGCCGTAACCACGCGTGATCCGTTCCAGGTCCTCGTCCCTCCCGTTGAAAGTGTTTCTACCGCTTTATAGGTATGTGTGCCCGGCGACAAGGTCAGGCTGATCACAGTCCCCGGCCTGCTTTCTCCACACCTGTATGCTATGGCGGCGGTTTGCAAAGTGCCTACCTTGTTGTTATCGATCCATACATCTACGGGATTGCCTCCGAGATAGCCGATCATGATCGACAAGGTACCGTTATTGGTGCCATAATTGATGCTGGTAAAATTACTGCCACTGTAAGGTATTTTTAAACAATTATTGTTGGCAGCGCTGAATGTTCCGGTAGTATAATATCCGTCATTGGCTACCAGTGCAAACGTATGCGGGCCGGCCGTGGTCTTGATATTCAGGTCCATCTTCCCGCAATCAGGGATATGCTGCACCATGTACGCGGCATTGGAAAGCCCTTTATACTCGTTATCGACATACACTTTAACGGGAAATGCAACGGCGGCATCCGTATTGTAAAACGACACAATGGGTGCGGTTTCCGTATTTTGCTTCCCCTGGTCATCTTTCTTACAGGAAAACACCATCACCATCATTACAGGCAAGAGAAATCTTTTCATGGAATAATGCTTTATTCTTCCCTGCAAAAATGGACGAAAAAGTATACCTGTTCCAATAGCCAAATTTGGCTATTGATACCTGAATATTTTTTATATTTGGAGGCCAACCCCTTGATAAAACTACTAAAACCTATGTCCCAGACCAGGTCCATCCCACTGTCTTTCGTGAACCATCTTCAACAGGTGCATTTCAAGAAAAATGAGGTAGAACAGGAAGATATCATGTCTTTACTGGACAGATTCAGGGTGCTCAACAGTTTTCCCTTCAGTGCCATGCCTGCTTTTTATGTGATAGACTATACCCGGCGCGACTACATGCTGATGTCGGAAGCGATCAGGAATATAGCTTTTTTTCATCCGGAGGATTTTATGGACAGCGGGCTGAGCATGCTGCTGGACATCTACGATAAGGATGATTTCAAGGTATACAATCAAAAGATCTTTACTGCCAATGCCAACTTCCTGCAATCTGTTCCGCAGGCTGAACGGGATTCCTACGTATTCAGTTATACATTCAGGGTAAGGAATGGTAAGGGTGCTACATGCCACGTTTATCAAAGGGGGAATTATATCACGAATGAAAAAGGGGAGCTTCTATACAGCCTGGGAATGGTCATGAACGCTACCGGTCTGTACAATCAACGGATCATGTATCACTCCATAGAAAAAGCCGCCAACGGTTATCCGGGGGAGCAACAGCTCATACAACAGAACTATTTCTATCCTTATGAAGAAGACACGATATTATCCGAAAGAGAAAAAACCGTTGTAGGATATATGGCCGAAGGTTTGAGCATAAAACAAATAGCCCACAAACTGAATATCACCGTGAACACGGTCGCCAACCACCGGAAAAACATGTTCAGGAAAACCGGGACCAATAACATGGCAGCACTGATCGCTTTTGTTATTCGTAACCGGATCATTTAACCCCAGATCATCATCCCGTCCAAAGCCTATCAACCCATGACCTCTTATATTCCCGTTCAGAATATCCGGATATTTTATCAAAGACAAGGAGATTCCAGCCGATCGATCGTGTTTATACATAATGCCAACTATTCATCCGAAACCTGGGCACAGCAATTATCGGATGAACGTTTCCGGGACTATACGTTGATCACCATCGACCAGCCCGGCCATGGCTATTCCTCCCACAGTGATACGCCTTCAGAAACATATTCACTCATTGGATCAGGGACAATACTGCAGCAGGTGATCTCCCGGCTCAACCTGGAACAATATATCATGGTTGCATCTTCATTAGGGAATAATATCGTAGCGGAAGCTGCTCCCCTGCTTACCGGCTGTCGGGGCTTTTTCATGAGTGGGGCTTCGCTGGTTGGAAGCGGTATTGGGGTAAGCGACGTTCTACTGCCTTTCGAATATGGTGCAGTACTGGTGATGGATGATCCATCAGAACCTATGCTGACCGGGTACTTGAATGGATTGATCTGGCGGCAAAACGATGCGGTCCTCCACAACCTGCGTGAAAAATACTGGCAAACAGACCCGGCCTTCAGAACGAATCTTGGCAGTGTTTTAAGCAAAGAAGAATGGTCGGACCAGGTCGGTAATATCGGGGCTTCGAAGCGACCAACTGCATTTGTGTTTGGAAAAGAAGAAAGGATTGTAAATCGCGCCTATCTCGAACGGACCGGCCTGGCAAAATGGAAAAATGAAACTTTTGTTATTCCAGAAGCAGGGCACCTGGTGCATATCGATCAACCCACAAGGTTCAATGAGCTATTGCTCGACTTTGCATCCGGTGTATTTGGCAGTGCCTCCATTTGAAATATTTTGCCTCCATTCCTTTGTGCCTTCGTGTCTTTGTGTCAAAAAAACAATACCTGCAATAGCCAAATTTGGCTATTGATTCCAAAGCGGGATGCCATCAATTTTGCCAAAACATCAGATATGAAAACTGGACTGTGCAGAAGTCTCCTATGCCCGATCCTGTTGCTTCTTTCATCCGGATTGGCTGCACAAAACGTGGTGACGTTGAATCTCTCCTCCCAACCCTCTCCCGACCTGCATTTTACCCTGGTACATCAAAAAGCTGCAAACTGGCCCGCCGGTTCCAATGCCCAGGTATTCAGCTTTCATTGCAAGAACGTTTCCGGCAAGAAAAAGAAAGTCGACTTCGACCTGGTTGCCTATACCGTTTGCGGCAATGAGGTCACAGAACATTTCTCGTTCAAAATAGAACCCAATGAGCAATTGGGCGGAATGGGCGATTTCATGAACAGTGATTATGCGGCCGGTGTAACGCCCGGTGAATGCAAAGGTGAAAAGATCAGCTATGTTTCGAATGGAAAGACCATGCAGGGTATCAACAGGATAAAAAGTCTTGGCATCCGGAACCTGAAGATCGATGTTTATGAAGGAAAATCGGCGCTTAGAGCGAGTGACATTACTACCGGCAATGATCCGGTCCCTACCCCTGTCAATAATAATGGTTCAACAACCAACGCTTCCAAAACGAATAGCAACTCTTCGAACATATCGAAACCTTCCTCCGGCTATACACCACAACCACTCAATGCCGGCCAGCAGTACGCAAAATGGCTGAACGATTTCAATAATAATCTCATCCGGGAGCAGCAGGTAGCACAGCAGGAATATATGATGGCACAGCAGGCGGTACAGGATGCATTCTCCGGCAATACTTCCACCAAACAAGGGCTTCAGAATTTACAACAGAGCCTGGGTGATCTCGCCCAGAGCCAGGATATGAGCACTTCTGCCGGCCGTACGAGGGCTATCGGTTATGGTGTACAAAGTTTGGCAGCAGGCATCGGAAGCCTCCTGATAAAAGAACGCGACTATGAAGCAGAAGCAAGAGCACGTGAAGAAAGAGACGCGGCCCGGCGGGCCGCGTCAGAACGCTCTTCGAAAGAGAAAGAGAAGGCAACCGCGGTCATAGAAAATTTTTTGTCGGGCGATATGGTATGGCTGCTGGCCAATGACCTGGAACCGGCCGGGAAAATAGAAGTATTGAATAGCATCAACACCAGGAATATCAGAATGGATGAGATCGGCAAGGAAAGCATCTACAATTATATCACAGCCGGTTATGGAGCAGATACGGCCATCAATTTCAGCACCGGCATGGAGACCACGCCCCTGAAGCGTTTTCGCCCATTGCAACCGGGATTATCTTCTGCATTCGATCTGACTACCAATACTTATTATCTGTTCGACAAAAAAATGCACAGGAAAGTCCTCAAAGGAAAATATGGCAACACCGATCAATTTTATTACAGAGGATTGACCGCCATGTTCTTCGACGATCCGGGCTTTAAGATCAGGAAAAACAGAAAGGATGCGCTATCTTCCTTTGAGAAGGTGATGGATGCCAATTCCAACTGGGCGTTTTCTCTCGGCGCCCTGGATGCGATGGGAGAGATCTATTACGATTCCGCGATCAGTTCCGGCGATACCCGCCTGCTTCAGCAGGCATTCGGCTTGTTCTCAAAAGCGTTCAATCATTATTCCGGTAGCAATCAAAACAACTATTCGAAGAACTCCTTGCCTGGCAAGATGATCTATCATAATCTCTTGCTTACCTGTCATCAATTGGTAAAGAAGGATGACCTCAGCAGGGAAGACAAAGAGAAATATGTCAATTCCTGCATGAGCATCTTCCAACGTATGTACCGTCCCGGCTATAATGTTATTGCCAATATAGATAAGCAGGCCAAACGGTTCATGAACGAGAAAGATCATTACAGGGCGCTGAAATTATTCGGGGTAATGACAGACACCAACTATATCCCCAGGCATAGTCAATGGGTACGGGCCAACGGATATATTGGCATAGGCGATTGCTATGCCAATGGCTGGGGATTGGCGAAAGATACCGGCCTGGCATTGATGAACTACCACAAAGCGTTGGAGGTTTTTCCATCATACCAGGAATCTATAACCGATGTTATTGAAAAAATAAGGCACCCTGAAGCATGGGCCGAAAAACATGCGCTCAATCATTTATACCATCGTCGACTTCCTGCGCAGATCGGTCAATTGCTGGATTCTGTTGCCCTGGAGCAGCCCATCTGTAATGTGCAGCTCACTGAATCCGGGGGATTTATTGTACAATTGGGAAATGCTTCCGCTCACAGATGGTTGTATAAAGATATTCCTGGTGAATTAAGAGAGGCCATCATGAAAGCCAATAATCCTGAGCATCCCATCAGGCAGGTTTATTTATCACCAGATAAAAAAACCTGGGCTGTGATATATGGGAAGAACTTTTATAATACCAACGGCCTCCCCCCTGATCTGCTGAAAAAGATGCGCGAGTATTATGACCGGGGCGACGATATCAAAAGCATTGCTCTTTCACCGCAAGGATGGTGGGTGGTGCTGACCGGCAGGAACGGATATTCCTGGAACAGGCTTCCCATGAACATGATCAACAAACTGAAGGAACTGAATGAACAGCGGTCCAGCATAGATCATGTGGTGTTCCATCCTAAGTCGGGCTGGCTGATCATTAGCGATGACAACGGGTACTGGTATGATGGCATCGCCAGTGAAATAGTTCAAAAGCTGAAGGAATACAATTCGAAAAAACGTACGATCCGGTATGTTGTTTTCGATAATAAGAATGGCTTTTTGATAAACTGATCAGGTTGTATTTGCTCTATGCCCAATATGCAGATTGATAATGAAATAAAAAGCCTCACCGGGTGAGGCTTTTTAATCTATTTATTGTATCGAAAACAACTCATTGCCGGCAATATCCTCCCACCTATACAAATGGAAAGTCCGCTCATCGCTCATTACCACAAATAAACCTTTAGGAAAATCTATACCTAATGGTACAGACACCACCTCTGATCCATCGCTCTGCCGGGCGCTGACGTTTACAGTTTTCAATAACCGGTGATCATAGGGATTTGCCTTATTTCCTTCACGGCTGAATATCCTGAAGCGGTTGGCTCCCTGGTCAGACACCAGGATATAGCCGGTAGAATCCGTCAACTGATAGATAGATATACCTTCATGGTCCGCGGCAAATCCACTGGTACCAAATATGGCTAACTGCTCATTTCCTTTATCTGCGTCGGCATAATATTGTTTGACGCCCACCCTTTCATCCGAATAATACACAAATCCCAGCGCATCATCCACCGCAATGGATTCAATTTCCTTCCTGCCACTGAAACTTCCGAACTTGCGTACCAGGGAAGCTTTCACATTACCTTTACCATCATCCTCCAGAAGATATTGACCCAGGTAGCCTTCTGCCGGCCCTGCTTTTCTACCAACAAAGGCAAATATCTTACCGGCCCTGTCGCGATAAAGGGCAATCCCCATCAGATCACGATATTCAGGTTGAACATCACCAACAAACATTTCGAGACCTCCATTGTCGATTGGTTTCATATCAGGAAGGGAGAAAACACGTAACTTATGAGTGTATCTTTCGGTGGTTACTGCAATATCGACAAGCTTTCCATTTAACGATAAGCCATATTCGATATCAACATTGTTTGGGCGTTTCAACCCTTTTACCGTTTTATCGTGGATGATCTTTCCTTTCAGGTCAAATACATACAGCGATCCGTCCATGTCCTTGTCGGTACCAATGATCAGGCTTTTGGATGGATCATTCCTGTTGATCCAGACCGCAGGATCGTCAGCATCGTTAGCAACCTGTTCCGTGATGTACAGAGGTTTCACTATTGCGCCGTCCGATTTGTCCGCAGCGGTGAAGGCCATGTTGGGGGTATGACAGGAAAGCCCTGCAATGACGACAAATCCCGCCAGGATTTTATCTCTCTTCATCTATTATTATTTAGTGCCAAATGCTCCGATAAATGCTGATGGAGCAGGTGATTTATAAATCTGTCCTTTAACCGAAACACCGGAGGTACTGAAATAGGGAGTGAAATCTGTTTTACCTCCGGTAAGAGCAGGGGAACCTGCTTTCAGGTGAAAATCCCACGCAGTGTTATAGGCAAAACTCAAAAGCGGGTCTGTCGTGAAAGGATAGTTCTCGAATTTGGGGTCCTTATCACCTACGCCAGTGCCTGCAATATCATTGGAAGAATAAACAGCGTCATTCACTCCTGTCTTAAAACCATCATAGGCTGTGACAGTCCCGTTTGTAATATGCTGCGGAACGGTACTTTGCTGCGGGCCTGAAGCATAGAAGTTATTATTCATCTTGCTGTTCAGGTCAGGGCCGGTAGTTCCGTTCACTCCCCAACCCGGCGCCTTGGCGCGGAACATGCTGTTTACGATAAGGTTATTGTAAACATTGATCAGGCAACCGGCCTCGCCCCAGACAGAACCGCCTTTGGGTTTATTGGGGTCCCTTCTCCATCCTGCATTGACGATAGTATTGTTATAGGCATTGATCTGTGCCTGAAAACGTGCACCACCATCGGCACCTGAATTGGACAATTTGAATCCATTGGTATTAGGACTGTACATAAGATTGTAGGCAGCATCCACTTTACAGCCTGCTTTTACGTTGATAGCTTCTCCACCAGCCTCACCTACTGCATAGAAAGTGTTGTTGATAAAAATACAGCTTCCTCCCTGAACATAGATAGCATCTTCACCGGTACTGCGGAAGGTACAGTTCTGAACTACATACTTTCCTGAAGGGTTATTCGTATTGAATGCCACCATACCTTCCCCGCCACCAGCCTTAAACAACCCGGCAACAGCAGATGGGGATGTGGTAGTGGTCACGGCGCCTGTATATTCAATGATCGCATTGTCGAGTAAAATTTCAGCACAGGTAGATGAACCGATAATACCGCCCCACAAGCGTTTGAATGTGTTGCCTACTGTTCTTTCAGCAGCAGGAACTGAAATGAGCACAGGCGCTGCAGGGGTACCCTGAACATACAGATTCCCGTTCACGATCAATTCGATCTTTGTATTGTTGGCATCCTGTCCTGCAGTACTGACAACCACTTCCACACCTTCCTCGATAGTGAGGGTCTTACCGGCGGGAATATTGATCTGACCACTTACATTGATTACAGAATACTTTGCCCAGGTGCCTTCCACAGCACCGGAGACTGTTTTGGCATCATTCTGTGTTACTGTTACTGCACAGGTCGCTTTTTCATTCCTGTCTTCTGTAGTGACTGTGATGATCACATTACCTGGCTTAATGGCTGTAACGGTTCCGTTGGCGTCCACTTTGGCAATAGCGATATCGGAGGATGCCCAGCTTACTTTCTTATTACTTGCGTCTTCCGGGAAGATCGTGAATGTAAGGGCTTCTGTTGCACCGGGTTTAAGTGTCAATGAAGATTTGGTGATTGTGATACCCCTTACCGACTTATCTCCTGAATCTTTTTTACATGCCTGGCCAACAAATAATAAAGAGGCCAGAACAAGCACAAATCTGAAAGAGGTCCTGTTCGTTTGGATTGCTGTTGTTTCCATATTTATTAAGGTTAAAATTTAAATCTGCATCCGATAATGAGGGTTTGGCCATACTGGTCTTTTCTTGTCATAGTCCCGTTTTTAAAACTTTCCTGGCCCTCTGCATTATTATTGACGGGGTTTGATTTTTTGATGTATAGTTTAACCGGTGTGTTGAGCAGGTTCAAGGCTTTTAAGAAAAGCACATATCTGCCAGTGATCTTTTTCTCTCCGGAAAGGTCAAGTTGGACAAATCCTCCCTGCCATAGATCGTTATCGAGATATCTCGATACAGCAAATAGCCTGTCGCCGGTATAGGCCATCGATACCTGTCCGTCGATCCCTTTTTTGACATTTTTATAGAGCAGTGTAAAGTTGGCTACATGTGCAGCCTGGCCAGTCAACCTCCTGGTTTGATCGACATTCTTTAGCAACACTTTATCCGTTGCTGTTGGGTCGGGGTTGTTATAATAGTAAAGCTTGGAGGTGGTGATGGATGAGCTGGTGTAGGTATAATTAAGTTTGATGCCAAAGGAATAAATGTATTTAGTAAAATCAAGTTCGGCGCCATAGTTCGTGGCATCCCCAAAATTAGACGGCATATAAAATGACGCCTGCCCCTGCAGCACCATTCCAAATTCGATCGGGTTCATTATTCTTTTATAGAACGCTCCTACCATCAGTTGCTCGGTACGGTTAGGGAACAGCTCATAACGAACATCGATGTTATGGGCTATGGCATGCTTCAGATCAGGGTTACCGGCCTCCACAAACTCTTCGTTCACGATCCTGTATGGAACGATCTCGAAAAAACCGGGGCGATTGATCGCTTTATAATAAGAAGCCCTGATATTATTTTTTGGCGTTAGTTTCAGTTTGAAATGAACCGAAGGAAGCACATCTGTATAGTTTTGCACTCCTTCGTTCTTTACGCCCTGGGTGGGAAATTTAAGGAAGTAACTTTGCCTGGTGTTTTCAAATCTTGCACCGGCCAGTACTTCAAATTTTTCTGTCGAGATCTTTCCCTGCAGATAGCCGGCTGCAATCTTTTCTGCGGCGTCATAGTTCAGTGGATTACCAACTGATCCGAAAGGGGTAAACACCATGAACTTGATATCACTGAAGCGGTTCCAGTCGACCCCTTCAATCAGGTTATTCTGTTGGCCTACAGGTTTGGACTCGTCAAAGGGCCGGAAATCGTACTGGTTGAAAAAATTTGTTCTTTGCTTATCACGATACATGCCGCCTGCGGCAATTACCGGCGATAATTTCTTGTTTCCGACATGATAGCTGAGATCCAGGTATCCTGCCTTATCTTCATCTGTATTGTGTTCCCATCTTCTTTCAGCACCGCCCAGTGTGACAACAGACCTTGGGTTTTCCATGTTGTTTTTTGCAGTGGTTACAAGGTGTACAGAACTGTTTTCGGGAATTTCATTGATCGCTCTCGAGTAAACGGCTGACCAGTTAACCTCCAGTTTGTTCGCGAAAAAATGATGAATGCCTTTTAGGGTACTGTTAATGATCTGCTGATGGGTAAAGCGAAGGCGTGTACCGTAAGACAGGTTATAATTTCCTTCAGCCGGGTTATAGCCGATGGTAAAATCTGTTTTGCGTTCTTCCCTTACCTGTGCAGCGGTAAAATCGAGGAAAGCGTTATACCACTGGACCCTGTGTTGCCTGGAAAACCTGTAATCCAGCTTCGCATGGACCCCTGCACGAACCTGTTCTTCAGAAAATTTTCTTTTGTTCACGGCTGTCAATACCGGAAGATTGGAGGCATCACTGGTTGCGGTGGTATATGGGAAATCAGTACTGTTGCTGCCTCTCAGGCTGATTTGATAGGTACCGGCAATAAGAACGCCCAGTTTGTTCTTGAAAAATCTTTGTCCGGCAGACAGGCCGGCATAAATATTTGGCCTGAATGAAGCATCTTTTACATTCAGGTAATCTGGATTAAAATCTACTGGTTTAGCGGGATAGTTACTTCCCAGCACCTCATAAGGCGATTTTGGCTCTCTAAGATTTTTACTGAGTGTGCGGAATGGTCTGTCGAAGAAAAGGGAATTGAACCCTGACGCGATATTGGCCCCTATCTGCAATTTTTCAGGGGCATCTTTCATCACGAGATTAACAGCGCCACCGATGCCGTCCCCTTCCATATCCGGGGTGAGTGATTTGGTCACTTCGAGTCTTTCCAGCATTTCAGCGGGAAAAATATCGAGGGGAACAAACCTGTTCTTATTATCAGGGCTGGGGATCTTTACACCGTTTATCAGCATATAGTTGTAGCGCTTATCCATTCCCCGGAGAAGTGCATATTGCCCGTCACCGGTATTATTCCTTTCTACGGTGATGCCGGAAACGCGCTGGATAACATTGGCGACAGTAAGGTCGGGGGAGATCTCAATTGCCCTGGCAGAAACGATATTCATGACCTGGCTTGCAGCCCTTTCCCGGTCCCTCGCCCCTGCGTCCCCGCTTTTGGACCCGGTAACTGTTACACCTGTCAGTTCCGTTCTGGCGGTGGTAAGTTCAATTTCGATCTGCAACAGGGGCTGGTCCACCTTAATAGTTCTCGACCCGGTCTTGAAACCTACCATCGAGATAATTAACCTGTACGCTCCTGCCGGAATATCCTTGATAATAAAGCTGCCATCAAGACCGGAGATCGCACGGTAAGAAGTTCCTTCTACCTGTACCACTGCTCCGGTGATCAGTTCGCCGCTTTCTCCCGACAGGATCGTTCCCCTGATCGTATTTGCCATACAAGAGTAAGAGAACAGGAGCAATGAAATGATGAAGATGAGATTCTTTTGCATACCTTTTTTGTACCCCGCAAAAATGGGTAAAGGCGCTGCTGATCGGAGAAAACGGGTGTAAACAAAAAGTAAACACCAGGTTTTTACGCGTAAACTTCCTGGCAACAACTGTTAACAATCGAGGCTCATGCTCCTGATTATCAATGTGATTTATTGTAACAAAATCGCCATTAAGTAATTATTAAGAACCGCCTTTTCAAGAGATGCTTTGGATGAATGTCGAGAGATTTTCTCCTTTTTCAAGATTGAATTTCTTACGGAGCCGGTAACGGGTTACCCGTAGACTGTCTGGTGATATCCCAAGAAGTGTTGACATATCAGCCGAATTGATATTCATTTTGATCAGTGCTACCAGTCGCAGGTCGTTTGCGGTAAGGTCGTGGCAGATTCTTCTTACTTTCTCAAAAAAGCTTTCATGGACCTGTTCAAATCTATTCCTGAATTCATCCCAGTTCTGGTCCTGGTTAAAATTGATATCGATCTGCTGGATCAGTTGCTGCATTTGTTTTTTCTGGTCCCTTTTTTCATCTTTCACCATTTTTTCGAGTGTACTGTGGAGATCTTTCAGGAGTTGATTTTTCTGAATGATATGCAGGGTATAGGCGGAAAGTACCTGGGTTTTCATTTCGAGACTTTTCTGTAATACATCTTCGTGAAGTTGTTTATTCTGAAGGTCCTTGATCATTAATTCACTGCGGGCTTTGTGCATCTGGTCGTTTCGATCGCGGAGCAATCGTTCGTTCCTGATCTTGAGCCGCTGGCGGCTGATGACCAGAGAGCCCATAATGATCAGGAGTATAACTACAATTACAGCGGAAATGGTAAGGATAGTTGTATTACGCCGGGCGATCTTCAGCCTTTCGATTTCAGCATCTTTTTTGCTGAGGTCATTCAATACCTGCAGAAAAGCGAATTGTTTATTGTTTTCACTGGAATATATCTCCAGTAATGATTTCCGGCTGAGTTCCTGGTAATAGAATGCACTATCATCTCTGTTCAGCAAATGCCAGGCCCTGGCCATATCCCGATAGGCAGCGCTGAGCTGGTAGGTTTCATTGAACTGGTGAGATTGCTGCAATGCCTCCCGTGTGTATTGGAGAGAAGCTTCATAATGGCCCGTCTTTCGCAACACATCACCCAGGTTATTATAGACTTCAATAATACCGGGGGTTCTGTTGGATTGTTTATATAACGTGAGTGCAACGCTGTAGTAATGTTCAGCGGAATCGTATTTTTCAAGGTCTTCAAAGATGCTACCCATATTTTCATAAATAGCGGCCATCCCTTCCTTATTGGCTGAGCTTTGATAATGGTCGAGGGCTAAATGTTGAAAATAAAAAGCGCTGTCGTATTGTTGCAGTTTTTCATATAGATGACCAATATTGCCATAAGTGATGGCCAGTCCTGGCCTGGAAGGGTGTCTTTTAAAAATATCCAGTGCTGCATCGAATTGCCGGCGGGCTTCGGGGATCTGTTTATTATAATAATATAGTTTCCCGATATCATTCAATGTTTCTGCAAGCTGCTCCGTGTTGCCGGATTCTCTGAAAATTGAAGAGGCTTGAAAATAAAAATCAAGGGATTGGGAATAATGGCCCATGTGAAAGCATATCTGTCCCATTTTCTCTAAAGCCTGGCCTGCCGTTTTTTTATCTCCTTCGTCTATTGCGTGAGAATATTGTTTTTTTAATGAAAGAAAGAGAGAATCGGGATGTTGATTACTGATATTTTCCGGTTGGGAGTGCTTTTCATCCAGGTCAATTTGGGCATAAAGGTCATAATGCTGTAAAAGCAATATAGAAAGGAGCATTAATAATGGTGTGCGAAGAGCAGATTTCATCCTGTTGCAGGTTTTCAACCTGCAAATAAAATGGTCCAATATTAAGTAATTGTGAATAGGGTCCGGGAAGTCCTGGAGTGATGTCGAATCGATTCCGGCAATCGGACCGTGCAGGCGCTATTCAGCGCCAAGGTGGCTTACTGTCAAATAAAAAAAGGAAGTACAAAATATTAGTACTTCCTCTTCATGAGTGGGAGTTGACGGGATCGAACCGCCGAAATATAATTCCTGGTTCCTGCAAACAAATAAGGGGCTCTCCGTTGAAGCCCCTTGTTCTTTCTGTAAGTATTTTGGTACGAGCACTATAGTCGGAGGATTTTTGTGATCTTCGTTTTGTTGTTCATAATTATCCTTACATAATGTATTCCCCTGGAAAGATTCTTTCCGTTGATCTGCACTGTATTGCTACCTTTCCTGGCGAATATGGATATTTTTCTTTCAGGAGATCCTGTTTGATCGTGAATTGTAATTGTAGTATTGCCTCCTTCGGGGCTGTCAAAATAAATGGTAAATTGATCATTAAATGGATTCGGTTGAGCGTGGTTTATTTTTGTCGGGGAGTTATCCTTCAGGTCTGACATTAAATTGGACGTTGATCTTATCCTATTAGTAAGAATTGTCGTATCAATACTGGCAGAATCTATGCATTCCACTGAGTTCCTTTCACGCTTTATTTCACCATCACAACATAAATAAAAAGCTCCACCCCCACTACCCATTGGAACTTTGATACATCTTACATAGTATCCGGGATTTCTAATAATGAAAGTATAAACTTTATCTACCCCATCACATTTGTATTTAATAATAATTTTGCCTGGTTTATTATTACAAATGTTCACAGTTTTACATTTGTCGGGCCTGTCATACTCGATTGAATTATTGCAATGCACCGTAATTGTATCTCTACTTTTATCAAAGTAAGGATCTGTTAAAGGAGGGTCCACAACAATCATAGTGTCCTCCGTGACTGGTTGAATCTGGGCATGGCTTTGTATACCAGGTAGCAGTTGTCCAAAGCAAAAAATTATGATTGCAAGCTTGGGAAAAATAGGATAGGTTTTCATGTCTTTATTAATTTTGGTTAGAATAAATCGAACTTCATTACCTCTTTGTAAGTTGCTGGAGTAGCGTCAGTCGTAGACATAGGGGACGTAGAGAGCCTGTCTTTTAAAGTTAAGTAATTTTTGCATGTAATTGATTAGTATAAACCACAGATAGTGTCTCAGTTTGAAAAAAACATTCTTCATCGCTTCAACTTCTTTCTATTCAGATTATCCAAACTTATGTTTAGCAAGAACAACTCCTGGAATTTACATGGTCCTAAAAATATTGCACGATGCGGGGAATGGGGTGGAAAATGAAAAACGCTGAAACCTCTATTGATGAGGGCTTCGGCTTTTGTGGTCCCAAGCGGGCGATTGTCTACCCAAATATGGACTGATTTACAGGCCTTTGATGATCTGCCGGATGATATTTTCCATCTAAATCACCTGTTGCTGCTTGCTCATTTGCCGGCGGTGATCACATAATCTACTTTGAGAATAGAATAAGTAATGTTCCCTTCTACTGCGTTATCTTCTGACAGCAATAACTCTCCCTGGCCTAAGAAATCGAAATTCAGGCCATCAACAGTAAGGTGAAAATTGAGTTGCATTTTCCTTTGCGGGATAGTTGAAGTTGCGTTCTGAGAATAAACGACAGGAGTTGTCAAAAGAAGGATAAAATATAAAATTGTTTTGGTCATTTTGAAAAATTTACCTTTTTTGCTCTTGCAGACTTCTTCTAACGAATTTAAAACAATTTACTTTTCCGGGAATCGTCATCGCAGGCATCCTTAATCAGCGGACATAAGGAATCGAATCAGAAGTATAAATAGGTTTAATAGAATTTTAAGATCAAGACACGCCTAGAGTGTATGATTATTTTATCCCAGCGACAGCCTTTATCGAAAAAGCTAACCTACATCGAAAATTGAAAGCAAATCACAACAGCTTTCGCCATTCTACGCACTGTTCCAGAGTTGTATCATACTACGATTTGAAAGCAAATCACAACTCGGCGACGGTAGCAAGGATTTCAGTATTCATATCCGTTGTTCGGTTGTATGAACGGATAAGGGTAACGTGAAGACAGTTTGATCAACCATCCGATTCCCAAAAAAGTACGATGCGTTCGAAAGAATGTTTGGAATTGCACCGGGAAAGTGCATGAATAATAGTTGCTGGTTATTTTTTCTTTCCTTTTTTCTTTTCTTTTGCTGCCCTGGCGAGTTCTGCGGGAGACGGACCGGTAGGCCAGGTCCGGGGAACCAATAGGTCCCGCGGATCAATTTTAAAGAATTCTGCAATTTTATAAAGGGTTGGCAAACTGGGCTGCACTTTATTGGTGCGCCACAAGGAAACGGTTTCTTTAGTAACCCCAACATACTCTGCCAGCATAGAATTCTCGATGCGCTCCTCAGCCATAATGCCGGTCAGTCTATTATATCGGGTTTCCTTCATTGTTGTGAAATGCCCGGCAAATATATAGTACCATAAACTATTGAAAATCAAATTACAAACATAATTAAATTGTATAATAGCATAATTTCATTTCACATAAATTGAATTTAATTTCACTTTTTTATTATATTTGAATACCTAAGATAAAGTTCCTGGTATATGGTATTTGATTGGTGCCTGCCCGAAGGGTAGGTCTTTATTTGAATATATTTGCGACTTCAAAATATTTGAAGCTTTCGCTTTGATTCTCGTCTCTGGAAACGTCGGAATGTTTTCTATTGCAAACGGGATGAAAAAGTGAAGAGCTCATGCATACTGCGTGGGCTCTCTCTTATTCGTTTGCAAGGGCCTTCCGACGGCCTCCAGGACGGTAAGTTGAGATGCCTGCGCATTTTTTAGCGGGCAGGTTTCCATTCTCCAAAAACCTGCAACTATGAACAATTGGACAGACCAAACACTCCTCGAAGGCTTCAAAGCAGACGACCGGGCTGCTGTGAAACAAATCTTCTTCCTTTACTATCAGCCCCTTTGCTTCTTCACGAACAAACTCATCGGCGATCGAAATGCGGCTGAAGAAATAGTTTTTTTTGCAATAAAGGTCATGTACCGTGACCGCGAATGTGTCAGGAGTATGGGACAGCTTAAAAAAGCGCTCTACACACATTGCCGGCACCAAGCCTTCCTGCATACAATGAAGGATGAAGCTTTCCATCTCTCGACCTGGCAGGTACGTTATGAAGCTTTCAAGATCAAAGCGGATGAGATGTACTTCCGTACAGAACTGGTGTCTGCATACCGCGCAAATCCTTTTCCATTGAAAAAGAAGACCGAATTATTGCAACTTTCAGACCTTAGTATATTTCCGAAGGCTCCGATTCGAACAGGACCGAAACCTATTTGAAGTATTTGTAAGAGGCGATCTGAAAATAGCCTGGTAGTCCCCAATCGAGGACTTTCCACCTGGAGTTTTGAAATATGAACCCCTGAGTTTCTACTCAGGGGCTATGAAAAACAAGATTTATGACTTATATGCCTACCTGTATCATTACCCTGGTGGTGCCGTATGTATATAACTTACTTTGCTTTTTGTTGGCCATCATATTCGGAGAAAGGATGAAAATCGGCTCTATACGAACCTATATAGCGTGCCTGTTACTTTACTCCTTTCATCGGAGTTCTGCTGGCAATAAGAAGTAAGAGGGATGACGACAATTAAATTTTTCTCATCCGTGAGGATGGGACTTAATGAAAGCCCTGCGTTTTCACGCAGGGCTAATGTATTTGAAGGGGAGCATCCATTTAAAAGGTCTGAGAATCGAAGGAAATAACCAAATTGCCAACTACACGGCGATACGATGAATGCCGCGAGGCGGTAGAGAGAAAAAAGAAGCCGAAACCCTGTAGTGATGAAGATTTCGGCGCTTGTGGGAGTTGACGGGATCGAACCGCCGACCCTCTGCTTGTAAGGCAGATGCTCTGAACCAGCTGAGCTAAACTCCCTTTTTTGTTTGGGAGTGCAAAGATAAGGTTTAGCTAATTTCTCCCAAATTTTTCTTCAAAAAGTATTGTATTTGTATATATTATCCTCCAGGGTATAAGGTCCGGACAGAGGTGCAGAATGTATTCATTGCGTTCCCTCTGCAACTGCCGGTGCTCTCGCTGGAAGGAAAGCTCGATGGATATCTTTTCATTGCCGGGCTCCTCGATATTTCGGTGAATACCATTGAACAGCATATCCGCAAGGCACTCCATTTTCTGAGCAAATCGGTATATGGGTATAATGGTGCGGCTATCTCCGTCCTCATTTGCACCCTACCCATATTTTAATAACTTTGTATCATGATCCCAACACGCATGGCATTCGACGGACCTACCAGGCCTTATCAGGAAGAAGATACGGATGTGCTCACCATTTCCGATGATCCCTGTAGCCTGATCGTCTGGAACGACGAAGTGAATACTTTCGAATGGGTGATCCAGACCCTGATGGAAGTCTGCGGTCATAGTGCCGAGCAGGCCGAACAATGCGCTTATATTATCCACTTCCAGGGTAAATATGCCGTTAAACAAGGTACTTACGATGAGCTGAAACCGCAATGCGATGCCATCACCGACAGAGGCATCGGCGCCACCATCGAAGTGACAGCTACCTGACCCCTCCCCTTCCACCCATTACAGTTACGATCCTCCGCAAATTCTTTTTACTTTTATGACCAGTGAATTATGCCTTTATTTGCCCTGGATAAGGAACTCTATTTCCCGCCTGCTCACATGGCCGAGCCGGATGGGTTGCTCGCTGTAGGCGGCGACCTTTCCATCGAACGTCTGCTCCTTGCTTACCGGCATGGCATCTTTCCCTGGTATGAAGGCAAATACATTCTCTGGTGGTGCCCCGATCCCCGGTTCGTCTTGTTCCCCGAAGAGCTCAAGATCAGTAAGAGCATGCACCAACTCCTCAAGAAACATCCCTTCGAATTCACCATCGATAAGGCATTCCGCGAAGTGATCAGTCATTGCAAAACCATTTCCCGCCAGGGACAAAGTGGTACCTGGATCACCGATGAAGTTAAACAGGCCTATAGCGATCTGCATGAAGCCGGCTATGCCCACAGTGCAGAAGCCTGGCAGGATGGAGAACTGGTGGGCGGGCTTTATGGGGTGCGACTGGGCAACGTCTTTTTCGGTGAAAGCATGTTCAGCAGGGCCAGTAACGCTTCCAAATATGCGTTTATCAGGTATACACAGCAATTGATCAGGGAGGGCGTTCAACTGATCGATTGCCAGGTCTATACCAATCACCTCGAAAGCCTCGGCGCCCGGATGATCAACCGCAAGGATTTCCTTTCCCTCCTCCAGCAATGGATATAATTACCACTTTGTAGTATTTCACATTTAAAATATTAATAATACATTTATATGGACAGTATATGCTGTCTGCTTTAACCATTATTCAAAACCTAAATCTTATCAACATGCCAAAAACAGAATTCATCGTCAGGTTCGACAATGTTGAACTGACGAAGGCACAGGCTTCTGCACTCCAAAGTGATATCAATAAAGTAGTGGCAAGCCACCTGTCGAAGATCGGTGGCAGACAAGGTGGCGTATGGGGCAGCAAGCTCGGTCTCCATCCCGAATGGTATGGAAAATGGCTGCGCATGTTCGCCGACCTCTCCGCGCTTGGCAAATCCAAAACCTTCAGGCCGGAAAAAAGTATCCGATGAAAAAAGACAGGAAGAGTTGCCCCAGCTCAACCTGTGAAGAAGGCGCTATCCTGTTAGGCGTTGTCAACAGCAACGGGACTATCGGCTACGTATCGACGCCGGTAACGATCGATCAGGAATTCATCGATGAGGCTCAACAACAAGGGGTGCCGGAAAGCAATTTCCGTTTCAGCAATACCTGCGTTGAATCCGGTTGCCGGCAATGGAGCAATGGTAAATGCGGCGTGATCCAAAAGATCATGTGGAGCAATGAAGATGTTTCCCTGCCTGCACAACTACCAGACTGTTCCATCCGTGATTCCTGTCGCTGGTATTTCCAGGAAGGAGCAAAAGCCTGCAGCTTTTGCCCGTATATCATCACGAATATGCTGGAAAAACAATCCCAGGGGGTAACTGAAAAATAGGACCATAAGAGGTTGTATGGAAAAACAATTTTTGTACAGCCTCTTTTTTATTGCCATTCCTTCATCAGAAACGGGCGCCCAGGTAATGAGGTAACATCGTTCGCCAGGTAGGCCAGTCGTGCCTCCACTCCTGTCCCCAGATATCCAGCTCATACCATATCCCTTTATTGTACAACACTCCTGCAAAACGGCGGGCCGAATCAGGATCTTCATAAGCGCCACTGCCCGAAAACAGGTGGATATGATGGCTTCGCCTGATCTGCTCCAGGATCGCATGATCGGCCAGGTTAGGTATATAGTGCATCGGGCTGTTGAAGTAAACATCATCGTCAAAGTAGCCTTTGGTATATTCAGTGAGCTCGTATACACCGCTCATGGCAATGCATCCATCGATGATGTCGGGCCGTTTGAAAAATAGATTGGCGCTGTGCAATGCACCGAATGAAGCGCCACAGGTGATCACAGGCGTTTCGGCACTTGTATTTTGGCGGACAAAAGGCACTACTTCATTGAATACATAGTCGTTCCATTGCTGATGCCTCTCGGCTTTATACCGCGGATCGGCGGCATTGTTCATCCAGCTTTCATTGTTGATGCTATCGATGGAAAATACTTTCACTTTCCCGCCTTCTATGAACGGCGCCAGGGAATCGATCAATTGGAATCGTTCATATTCCAGGTAATCCGCCGCCGCCGTAGGAACGAGTAACAGGGCAAATCCATAATGACCATAAATGGCTACCGGCATGTCTTTCTGTAAGGCAGGGCTGAACCAGGAGTGAAGTTGCCGATGCATAAGCAGCAGGTTTTATAGATGAATATAGGAAAAAGGCGGGATTATTTCGCGCTAAGATATTTTATGTTGGCCACGAAGGCACGAAGGCACAAAGGGAATGAGGGTTGAGGATGGGAGAGATGGATAGAGGTAGGGCTGGCCGAGGGGTAAAGAGATGGGGCAAGGTGCTTTATGAATTGATAGAGGGCTGTTTTCGGGGAAAGTAAAGGCACAAAGGGACGGCGATAAAGAGTGAGTTCACCCAAGCACCCCACCGATGCCACCAGTGTAGTGCCTTAGCCCCTGATCTCTTTCGGCAGGATCTCCGCTACCAGCCCTTCGTGCCTTTATTCCGGGTTAACCGAATGTCCTCAATCCTTATCTTTATAATAATATCCCGAAAGGAACCAGCTCGCACCTCTTACAAGCGGTTCAACTCTCAACCCTCATTCCCTTTGTGCCTTCGTGCCTTCGTGGCCAACCTAAACCCTCCGTGGTAAACACAAAACCACCGTTTAAAACAAACTCACGGCTGATAAGTCGAAACTCCATAATGCTTCAGCGCCGTGACCTTGAGATGGCCATCTTTCATATAAACTTTCTTGTATTCGCGGAACTGATCGTCCTTGTCTTTGAAGCCAATGATGCAGGAATATTTCTCAGGCCCTTTCTGAATAACAGGTTCGGGCATGCGACCGAAATTAGGCAGCTTCAGCGTGTCGGCGCCCCTGATCTCTTCGTATTGCAGTTTGAGCAGGTATTGAAAAGTATTGGGTGTTTCATACAGTTCTACAGAAAAATACCAGTCGTTCAGCGGGTTGTCGGTCTTCACCCGGTACTGGGCCACCGGCTCTTTGCGCACCTGATCGCGCTTTGCGGGCACACTGGCGGCCGGGTTCACCACTGTTTTGTTTTGTGCAGTTGCCGTGTCTTTCCCCTGTTCAGGATCGTTTTTGGGAGTTTGACTACCACAGGCGGTCAGTAATAACAATATTGCCGGCAGAAAATGATTAGTTATTTTTTTCATATATGCGGATCTTGTCGCTAATCTAAGAAAACAAAGTTCAACATTCAAACGCCAGCTTTTTCTGTGGGTATCGTTCCACATACTGGTAGATCAGTCCACGGATATAATCATTTTCGGGATATCTTTTGAGGTGTGCCTTGAGCGAATCGAGGTCGGCGATTGAATGGTCGGTCGGCACATATCCCATACCATAGAACCTGCCTTTTTCAACGAGGATGCAGCTTTGTTCGGATGACTGATGACCTTCATCGACCACAGCGAAGGAGGGCAATAACTGTTCCAGGTAAGCGATCGCTGCCTGTACCCTGGCATTGTATTCATCCACCGGCTCCCGGTGCTCACAGGCGCCGAGGCAGGTGCCCTCCTGCAATCCCACGCAAGGTTCATGGTCTGTTTGCATGAAGCATAATTTGGAACAGAGACTGAACTGTGCGATCAGCTTGCGCATCAGCCTGTGCCCTTCTATCAGAAGATTGAATGTATACAGTGGCTGGAGATGTTTTTTCTTTTTGTCGATCGCCAATCGCTGGTAACCGCTCCTGTCTTCATACAGATAAAGGCCATAGGCCGGCGAAAATCTTTTCTGGCTGTAATTGAAGGCAGGCCATAGTCTTTTGATCTCGATGCTTTCCAGGATGAAGGCCATCAGTTCCGTTCCGCAGGGCTCGTAGGTGATATTGAAAATATTCCGTAAGAAGTCCTGGCGCTGGCGGCCTGCTCCATTATGGGTGAAATGGCTTTTCACACGGTATTTCAGGTTCTTGGCCTTACCTACATAGATCACTTTGCCTTTCTGGTCGTGGAAATAATAAACGCCGGGCGTATAAGGCAACTGTTCGATATCTTCTTTGGGGAGATGCGGAGGCAGTGATTGCTCGGCCCCTCTTTTTTTAACCGTTTGCTGGATATGCGGAAGGGCCCCATTAATTAACAGGTGCTCGAACAGTCTTACCGTTGCGTCCACATCGCCACCGGCGCGGTGCCGGTTCTCGATACCGATGCTGAAATGCCGGCAGAGGTTACCCAGACTGTAAGATGGAAGTCCGGGGAATACCTTCCGGGTAAGCCTGACTGTGCAAAGCTTCTGGTTCTCCAGTTCATAGCCCGCCTGTGAAAGATGATGCTTGAGAAAAGAATAATCGAAGTTGACATTATGGGCGATGAACACGGTATCCTTGAGCAGGTCGTGAATGACGGGCGCCACTTCGCCGAACGGAGGGGCATCTGCTACCATTTCTGCCGTGATCCCTGTGAGGGATTCGATATAATAAGGTATGGCCACAACCGGTTTTACCAGGCTCTCGAAGCGGTTCAGCACTTTTTCCCCGTCATGCAGCACGATCGCTACTTCCGTGATGTCATTATTGGCTGCGTATCCGCCCGTAGTTTCTATATCCACTATTGCGTACATCAAACGAATGTTAAAGATAGGAAGAATGCTAAAAAATTTAGGCTTGCACCGATAAATTCTGTATATTAACTTTGCAGTTGACCCAACAAAGCCCTGAATAAGATTCGCATTACCCCACTCTCCCGAATCGTAGACCTGTATCTCCGTGATGAACCCCTAACATCGTAATCCTGTGAAAGCCGATGGCTTCTGATCGTACGGTTTTTCAACATTAAAAAACGTGTTAGCGTATGAAAAAACAACATCAGTTTCACCTGGGAGAAAATGCTAAAATTGCTTTGATCGCCCTTGGATTCCTTTGCCTGATCATGCTCCTGACATACCTGTACTGGTATGCATAATGTACCCGGACAGCGATCCGCGTTTTCCGACCGAACCACAAATCGCCCGGCACCATAACCGGCCTAACAAGATTTTATAGCCAGGAGGTAGATGGAGGATACCCTGTCCTCTTCTACCTCTTGCCTTTTATACCTACCTTTGCACTCCCTTGAACGGGATTTTATCTATGGAATTGAGCAAGAACTACAATCCGGCAACGGCAGAAGAAAAATGGTACCGGCACTGGAAAGAAAAGCGTTATTTCAACAGCAGGCCCGACGATCGCCCGGCATTCACCGTGGTGATCCCCCCACCCAATGTGACCGGCGTGCTGCACATGGGCCATACCCTGAATGAAACGGTACAGGATATCCTCGTTCGCAAGGCCCGCATGAGTGGGTTCAACGCCTGCTGGGTGCCCGGCAGCGACCATGCCTCCATTGCAACCGAAGCCAAAGTAGTGCAGATGCTGGAAAAAGAGAAAGGCATCAAAAAATCGGGGCTCACCCGCGATGAATTCCTCCGCTATGCTTTCGAATGGAAAGAAAAATACGGTGGCATCATTTATAACCAGATCGAAAAACTGGGATGCAGTGTCGACTGGGACAGGGTAACTTTCACCATGGACCCCGATTATTACAGGGCGGTGATCAGGGTATTTACCGATCTCTATAAAAAAGGACTGATCTACCGTGGCGCACGTATGATCAACTGGGACCCCGCTGCCAAAACAGCCCTCAGTGATGAAGAGGTTGAATACAAAGAGATACAGGGGAAATTATACTATGTAAAATACAGGATCGCCGATGACAGGAGCGGCGAACAATTCATCACCATCGCCACCCAGCGACCCGAAACCATTATGGGTGATACGGCAGTCTGCGTGAACCCTACCGATGAACGCTATGCCGCCTTCAAAGGAAAACAGGTGATCATTCCACTGGTGGGCCGCACCGTTCCTATCATTTTCGATGAATATGTAGACAAAGAATTCGGTACCGGCGCTTTGAAAGTGACGCCGGCACATGATATCAACGACTATAACCTGGGCCTCAAACATAACCTTCCGATCGTCGACACGCTCAATGAAGACGGCACCCTCAGCCCTGCCGCTGAAGTGTTCGTGGGCCTCGACCGCTTCGACGCACGCAGGGAGGTGGTGAAAAAACTGAAGGAGGAAGGGTTGCTGATCAAAGAGGAAGATTACCAAACCCGGCTCGGCTTCTCTCAACGCACCAATGCCGTGGTAGAGCCGCGCATCTCCACACAATGGTTCGTGGCTATGCGCTCCCTGGCCGACAAAGCCCTGGAAGCCGTGACCAGTGGGGCTGTCCGTATTCACCCCGGCGATAAATTCCTCGCTACCTATAAATACTGGCTTGAAAATGTGAAGGACTGGTGTATCAGCCGCCAGTTGTGGTGGGGACAAAGAATACCTGCCTGGTATGATGAGAAGGGAAATTATGTTGTGGCAGAGAATGAGCGTGAGGCCCTTCTTGCCTACAAGGAAAAATATAACGCCACCGCCCATCTGAAACAGGATGAGGACGTGCTCGATACCTGGTTCTCGTCCTGGCTCTGGCCTATGGAAGTGTTCAAAGGCATTACCCAACCCGGTAACCCGGAGATCAACTATTATTATCCCACATCGGTACTCGTGACCGGACAGGACATCATCTTTTTCTGGGTGGCGCGCATGATCATGGCCGGTATGGAATACATGCACGAAAAACCTTTCAGCGATGTGTATTTTACCGGCATGGTGCGCGATAAACAAGGCCGGAAAATGAGCAAGAGCCTCGGCAACTCCCCCGACCTGCTGGAACTGATCGGAAAATCGGGCGCCGACGCCGTTCGCTTCGGCATCATGATCTCCTCCCCCGCCGGTAATGACCTGCTCTTCGATGACAGCTCACCAGAACAGGGCCGCAATTTCAATAACAAGATCTGGAATGCCCTCAAGCTGGTAAAGACAATTTGGAAGCCGGCTTCCAAAGAATCGGCCACTCCCGGTTTCGCCAACGAAGGTGAAGGCGGTGAAGTGAATAAGTGGATACCACAGCCCATACATTGTGAGTTCGCCGTCGCCTGGTTTGAAAGCAAGATGGACCAGACCAAAGCAGATGTAGAAAAGCTCTATGCCGAATTCAAGCTCAGTGAAGCCCTGAAACGTATCTACAGCCTGATCTGGGATGATTTCTGCAGTTGGTACCTGGAATGGGTGAAACCGGAATTCAATACCCCGATCGATGCAGCGACTTTTGAAAAGACCATAGGTTTCTTCGAAGACCTGATGCAACTACTTCATCCTTTCATGCCATTTATTACGGAGGAAGTGTATCACCTGCTGCGGGAAAGCAATAAAGATGACCTCTGCGTGAAGCAGTTCGCACCAGTCGCAGCCATCGACAGGGACTGTCTCGAAGAAGGTGAACTCCTGAAAGAATTCATCACCGAAATACGGAATACGAAAAACAAACTGAACCTGCATGGAGCTTTCACAGTCCATGTAGCGGAACAACATTTCAGCAGGTTCTTCGAAATCCTGAAAAGACAGGTAAAGGCGGAGAAAGTTGAAAACAGCGCTCACCAGCCGGCAGATGCCCTGTCTGTTGTGGTCAGGAATCACAAATTGTTTATCGCTACCGAAAATACACTCGACACAGGCTCACACAAGGAAGAACTGATGAAGGAATTACAATACCAGCAGGATTTCCTGGCATCTGTCGAAAAGAAACTGGGCAATGAGCGTTTCGTGCAGAATGCCAAACCCGACGTAGTAGAACTGGAAAGAAAGAAAAAATCGGATGCAGAGACGCGGATAAGGAATATCAAGGAAAGTCTCTCGAGATTATAGTTCCGGAATTGTTTGTGGTTGGTGGTTGCAACCACCAACCACAAACAATTTTACCTCGACCCCAATAAATTAACCGGCAGTATAAATTCCCACTGGTTGGGCGCAAGTCCCTGTAGTTCTCCATCCATCAGCCTGCTGTAACGGAACCCGAAGTTTACGTTGTGCTGGTTCCACCATTTGGTGTCGAAGAATATTTCCGCTCCGTAAGACCGCAGATCGAAATCGGCCTTGAGGCGGTTCGTTACACGGGTGTAATCGAAGAACAGGTTGGCGCGCACCCGCATGAAGTAAACGATATTCCCGAATCCCCAGTCGGGATATACCAGCGGAAGATGATAATTGGCCCCTGCCTTCAACATCCTGTACAGGTTCACACCTATATATCCCCTCGAAAAAGGGAAGCTGCTGGAGAAAGTAGCATTCTGCATAAGGTCGCGTTGCTGGAAGGCAGTATTGATCACAAGATTATGGGTATTACCCAGCCCCGGGAAGTACCAGTAGGCTGAAGCCAGGAACTGGTCGGCATCGAGGATATTGACAGCCCGGTTATACCGGAGCTGTAAGGTCTGCGCCCATCGGGGATAGATATGTTGACGCGCCTGCTGCGACTGAAACGAGATATTCGCATAAGCAGTGAAGTAAGCAAAGCCCCTGTTGTCGAATGTATCTTTATAAATGCCCTGGAAAAAACGCTTGCTGTAACCGATATCAGAACCGATGGTGATAAAGCGATTGAGCCTGCCACTTGAAAAATTCCAGGGGATCAATAATCCTGCTGTACTTCTCCACTCATTGTAATAGATGACCCTGTTCCTGAATAAAGCCGGCCGGTCGATCGTATAGCTGGAACCGATCCTGATCCAGGGATATAAAGCTGCATAGGTCAGGTTGAGGCCAAACTCCTTATTCTTCTCATTATTGTTGTAGTTGAAGTATACTTCGGATTGCAATGTATTGAGCACATTCTCGCTCAGCAGTGAGAAGGTATAATCAGGATCATTGATGAACGGGCGCCAGCTATGAAAATTGAACAGGCGGAAGGAGGCTGAATATTTGCTTACCGGGAAGAGCGTATCGGCAGGGCTGGCATGGATGGTGGCCTGTTTTCCCAATGTGTTCACCTGGTAACCCGGTAATGCGGAGGCAAGCTCCGCCAGGTTCACAGGTTCGGCTTTGGCATCGGCCAGCGGCCCTTCCTGCAGGTGATCGCCCGCTGCCGTAAAATTGATCCAGGCTACGCGTCCATGCGCTACCTGCAACTGGTATTGGCCGGTATAGGCAGAGGCGCCCGGCGGCTTAACAAGGAAAAGCTGTTTACCAACGAGCATGAACAACCGGTCCAGTTGACCATGCGTTGCCGTAAAACAGATCGTATCGCCCTGGATGGCCGGGAAGCCGATAAGGTTGTCGGACCATGGAGTGAGGTTTTCAACAGCACCATCCTTCAGCCCGATCCGGCAAAGCGCCATTTCTCCCTGTGCATTACGCATGGCCGAGATGATATGCGCAGCACCGGCGAATTTCGGATAGGTGTAGAAGTAATGCTCCTGGTTGGGCAATTTTTGCAGCACAGTTCCTTTCGTATCGAGCAGGTGTAGTTCAGCCTCTTTGCCGGGCTCTGCATATACCGCCACGATCTGCTGGCCGTCGTCACTGATATCGGGCGCAAAATAATGAGAGCGGCTGGTGACCGTTCGCTGCTCATTCGTATTCACATCGAGCAGCCTGATCTCCGAAAAATCTTTCCATCGCCAGCGGGCATCAGGCTCATAGGCCGCGTATACGATGCGGTGGTTGCGGAGCGAGAAATAATTATCGAGGGAGATATCTTTTACACGCAGTTGCCGTTTTTCACCGCTACTGATATCCTGTATGTAGAAGGCAGGGATCTTTTTATAGCTGCTGCGGACCAATACCAGTTGATGATCGTTCAGCCACTGTGGGTATTCTTCATCCCCATAAAAATGTTTCTGCCGGCCGGCCCATTCGTCGACCGATGATCTGGAAGCATCGGCGAGCGGTGCGCTGAAATACTGAAGGGCGGCTTCCCTGAAAGCGGGGTACGACTGGCCCGTGTATTTTTTTACAGCGCGTTGAAATGGATAAAAAGGCCCCCTGAAGCGGGCCGCATCATCAGTGATCTTTTGCCATATATCGTCCCCGTATTTTTCGCGGCCATAAGCCACCATCATATAACCGAGGCGATAGTGATCAGGTATGTAATCACGGAAGGAGCCATTGCGCAACTTCATCCAGGAATATCGTTTACCGGCGGCCCACAGTGAATGATAGCCATTGAAAAATGAAGGAAGCCGTCCTCTGCCCTGCTCACTGAGCTGCGTTTCCTGGTAAACCGCATCGCCTTCCCAGAACCAGTTGGGGACCGCTGTGCTGTTCACAAGCTCCTGCCCCTGCTCACCAAAAAGGATATAGGCAGCTTTGGAAATGCCTTTTCGGAAATTACTATATTGTTCAACATGACGGAATTCATGCAGGGCGAGCGTACGATGCCAGGTAAGGCTTCCCAGGTCGAAACTGTTCTGTGGTGGCGTGAGCAGGAATTCGCTTCGCCAGGGGCCCAGTCCCACATATCCGTTCGCCAGCGTGGTGCGCGGTTGCAGCACGATACTGATCTTATGGAGATCATTTCCCAGGGGCGCCAGTGGCCGCAGGCCCAGCCGGTGGATGATGCCTGTTACTTCCGCTGCCTGCCGCTGCAGCCCGTCGGGAAATACTACCCGGACCGAATCGGTGTTGATCTGCCTCCAGCGGGTGGATGGCGGGTGACCACCGAATTGCTGAGCAAAGGAAGAAAAGGTGGCCGTGAGGCTCAGGATAGTCAGGAAACTTTTTAACATGTTGGTGAAGGCTGATTGGATTGATCCCGGAAATTAAGACTTTTTGACCTTCCATCTTCAACCCTTTTCTTTATTTTTGGCTATGGTACTCTCTCTACTTGCCTTAGCCCTTGCTCCGGGGATTGCCATTGTCTTTTATATCTATTCGAAAGACAAATATGACCGGGAGCCATTAAAGAATCTTTTGATCTCCTTCCTGCTGGGAGTGCTGAGCACACTGCCGGCCATCCTTATCCAGACTGCGTTACAACCCATGCTGGAACATTACTTTTCCATCTATTCCATCCTGTATTATGTAGTCTTTGCATTTGGCCTCGTAGCCTTCAGCGAGGAAGGCAGCAAATATCTCATGTTACGCTGGTATGCCTATCGTCAAAAAGCTTTCAATGAGCCCTTCGACGGTATCATCTATTCCGTGATGGTCTCCATGGGCTTTGCCACTTTCGAGAATGTCTGGTATGTGCTCGAGAATGGTATCACCACCGGCATTCTGCGTATGTTCCTTTCCGTTCCGGCACATGCGGCATTCGGTGTGCTGATGGGTTATCATGCAGGGCTTGCCAAATTCGATCCGGTACGTTCTGCATCCCGGCTCTGGACGGGTCTTTTGCTGGCTGCCTTCTTTCATGGCGCTTATGATTTCTTCCTCTTCCTGCAGAACAATCCCAATGTAACAAGGTATGTGTCTACCAGCCTGCTGGCCGGTGGCGCAGTGGTATCCTACTATGTGGCGATGCGCATGGCATTCCGCTCCATCAGGCTGCATCAGGCACTATCGAAAAAGGTATTCGAAAACACAAACAATCTATCGTAATAATTATGAGTGATGAATTAGTGATCCGTTTCGCAGCGATCGATGATGTACCCCTGATCGGTTACCTGGCACAACAGATCTGGCCAGGCACCTACAAAGAGATCCTCAACCCTGGGCAGGTCGATTACATGATGAACATGAACTATAGCCCTGCTGCGCTCGACAGGCAGATCAGCGACCAGCGGCACCAGTTCCTCATCGTAGAATTGAATGAGGAGCCTGTCGGCTTTGCATCCTATAGTAAGGTCGGGCAGGGCATTTACAAGCTGCATAAGATCTATGTGCATCCGAAAACGCAGGGCAAAGGTATCGGTAAGGCGCTGGTAGATTTCATCATCGAGCAATTACAGGAAACAGACCCTGCCGCCGCCACGCTCCAACTGAATGTGAACCGCTACAATAAAGCAAAACATTTTTATGAAAGACTGGGCTTTGCCGTGGTCCGTGAAGAGGATATCGATATCGGCAATAATTATTTCATGAATGATTATGTAATGGAAAAACCGGTCAGGGTCAATTCCTAACGGTTCTGCATGGCAGCCTGTTTCATTTCATGGGCCAGCGTTTTGCCGAGATATCTTTCGATGATCTCATGAATGATGTATATCACCGGCGTCATCAGGATCGCGATCAGGAATTTGTAGGTATAATTGACCATGGCAATAGCCGTTACCTTGGGAAAAGAAAAACCCATCGATACATACAGGTAGAGATACAATACCACGATCGTGTCGATCAGTTGGGACACGAGGGTAGACAGTGTGGCGCGCATCCAGATATGTTTTTCTCCCGTTACCTTTTTGATGAGCTTGAAGATGCGGGCATCCGTGATCTGCCCTACCACAAAGGCGGTGAGCGAAGCCACGATGATATTCATGCCCTGCCCCAATACCTGGTTGTAGGCGGCCTGCATATCGGGAACGCCATTCTTGCCCTGCGATACGGCCCACCATCCGGCCGGCACCGTATGGATCGCAAAATAGAATACCAGGAAACAGAATGCGATGAACGCAGCCGTGAGGAAAGAGAGGAACCGTACGCCACGTACTCCATAATATTCATTGATGATGTCCGTCATGATGAAGACCACAGGCCAGGTGATCACTCCTGCCGTGAGATCGTACGATAGACCGCTTTCCCCCAACATGGAGAAACTGACCCTGGTGAATCCCAAAGTGCCTTCCAGGGAAAATATCTTTACACCGATCACTTCTGCGATGATGGCATTGGCGATGAAAAAACCTCCGAGTATAATGAAAAGACGGGTAGCCTTATCCCTTATTATTGTATGGATCATGTGAGAAAAATGATTAATTGGGCGATCAAAAAAAGAAAATTAACAATTATCAGCCAACGGGGAAAGTAGTCCCACAACCTTTTTTTCTGCAACCATGCGATCCCGATCAGGAAATTCAATACCAGGTTGAGGAATACGGCAATGCCAACACCCAGTACAACGATGGTGGAGATAATATGCCCCTGCTGTGAAAAAGGGGAATATTGCATGAACCAGGTGATCACGAAACAGAGGTTACAGATGAAGGCAACCCTTGAAAAAAATAATAATTTTTGCATAGACCAACTTCCTGTAAAATTGCATTATTTTGTTCATCCTCCTGTAAAGATCGCATTAATACATGGTCAATGTACTCAGTTTGGTGTCTTATCCATTTCTACCCTCTGTAACTGGCGGGCAGAAGGGCATCGGCCTGTTCTATAAATATTTCTCACGATACGCCTCCCTTTTGGTGGTCACTACGAAAAAGAATGACCCCTCCTTTGCAGAAGATTATATTGTTCTCAATATTCTCTCAAATTCGAAATTTCGATATATCAATCTCTTTTATTTTTTTACGCTCAGGAAGCTCATCAGGCAAAAAAAGATCAGCCACCTGATCCTGGAGCACCCTTATTACGGATGGCTGGGTGTGATGTTGAAATGGTTGGTGGGCGTGAAGTTGGTGGTCCACTCACATAATATTGAAGCGTTTCGCTGGAAAACACTGGGTAAAAGCTGGTGGAAGCTCCTATGGTATTACGAGAAATGGGTACACCGCCATGTAGACCATAATTTTTTTATCCAAGAAGCTGATCTGCGATATGCCATAGAGCATTTCGGACTGATGCCTGCAAGATGCACTGTGGCCACCTATGGCATCGAGTGGAACAAGCCCCCCACGAAAGAAGAGAGGCGATTGGCCAGGGAATACCTGTTGAAGCATCATAACATCCCATCCGGGCATCTGCTCCTCCTGTTCAATGGCAGTTTCAATTACATGCCCAATCTGAACGGACTGGAATACCTGCTGAGTGAAGTAGTGCCCCGGTTGCAAAAGAACGAGGTCCCTTTTACATTGCTCATCTGCGGGATCAATATACCCGCCACTATCAGCGATCGAAAAGTGCCGGACGTTATCATTGCCGGTTTTGTAGATGATATTGCCCTCTATTTAAAAGGCGCCGATATCTTTCTCAATCCTGTGCTTGAAGGGGGTGGCATCAAAACGAAACTGGTGGAGGCTTTGGGGGCAGGAATGAAAGCTGTTTCCGTGAAGACGGGAGCTGAGGGCGTCGATCCGGCTATCTGTGGCGGGCAACTGGTTGTGACGGAAGATGGCGACTGGACTGGGTTTGCCGCGTCCATACTTCCATTATCGCGCGTGGAAAACCAGGACATACCTGCATTTTATGAGCATTTCTATTGGGGCCGTATTGCTGAGAGAGCAGCTACTTCAATCCAAACTTCGCCAGGAACTCCTCCTTCCTCCGGCTCGCCACTTCAATCATAGCCCCATCTTCCATTTCGATCACCCCTCCCCTGCCCTTGTGGTATTTTTTAATATGGTTGAGGTTGATGAGATGCGAATTGTGTATTCTGTAAAAGATATCTTCCGGTAGAATATCCTCATATTCCTTGATGGTCCTGGAACAAAGGAATCGCCGCTGGTCGCGGGCAAAGATATGGCTGTAACCGCCCCTGGCTTCGAAGCGGATGATCTCTGCCAGCGGCATGAAGATCAGCCCGTCCATCCACGGCACTGCAATTTTCTGAAGGTTCGTTTGCCGCCTGAAATTGAAGAGCAGGTTTTCCAATTGCAGGTTGATCTGCCTCTGTTGTAATTTCCTTTCCGCTTTCTCTACCGCTTCTTTGAGTTCATCGATGCTCACGGGCTTGAGCAGGTAATCGAGTGCGCTATACCGGAAGGCTTTCAGCGTGTATTCATCGAAGGCAGTAATAAAGATGATCTCGAAGTTGACGGGCATCACTTTATCGAGCAGGTCGAACCCATTGCCATAGGGCATTTCAATATCGAGGAATACGACATCTGGCTGGAGCGAGCGGATCAGGGTTGCTGCCGGATCGGCGCCCTGGGCTTCTCCTACCACCTGCACCTGCGGACAAAAATCAGTCAGCAGTCCCTGCAGGATACGAATATTTTTGGGTTCATCATCGACGATCAACGCTTTCATCATTTGTACAATTCTATAAAGTTATCAATTGACCCAAACGGGAAAACGAACGGTGATCTTTGTACCGATACCATGCCCGGCAGTATCCACAAGGTCGTCAATGGCAACATCGATCTTATCGGTATTGTCCCTGTTCATCATGGCGATCCGGTCTGCTGTCAGGGACATTCCCTTCGACTGATATTCTACCGGGTTCCTGCTGTTGAACTGGCTACTGGTCTGCCTTCCCACACCATTGTCCTCTATCATGCAAACCAGCCTGTCTTTCTCGCGCCTGATGGTGATGGTGATCAGTCCAAGTTCATCCTTACGGTAACGCACACCATGTCGCACGCTGTTCTCCAGGTAAGGTTGAAGGATCATGGGAGGTATATGATAATCAGAAACCTTCAATTCTTCGGGCACCAGTATAATGTAATTGAATTTGTCTTCCAGCCGGTCTTTCTCCAGTGCAAGATACGTAGTTAAATAATCCAATTCCTCCGACAATGGGATCAGTGCCCTGGAGGAAAAGTACAAGGTTTGCCGGATCAGTTTGGAAAAACTCGAAATGAACCGGTTGGCGCCGGCGATATCCTTGTCCATTACATATTGCTGGATGGAATTGAGACTGTTGAAAATGAAATGCGGGTTCATCTGCGCCCTGAGCGCCAATTGCTCGAGCTCATTGATCCTTTTGTTGATCATCAGCTTTTCAACTTCCTGTTTTTTCACCTGCCTTACCCGGTAATTGGTCCACATCCACAACAAAAATAAAAGGATACCGGACATGCATAGTTGAAACCAGCTTTTCTGCCAGAGCAATTTGGGTATTCTGAAGGGAATACTGACGAGAGAGCTGGCCACACCGAACTTATTGACGGCCTGCAATTGAAGGTTGTAGGAGCCGGCAGGCAATGTGGGATAGCTGAGAAAATTATCGCGGGTAGTTCTCCAGGTACTGTCGAGCCCGCCGAGGCGATACCAGTAGAGCACATCGCCTGCGGACCGGTAAGATATCCCGGAGAATTCGATCCGCAAAGGATTGCCGGAAGCAGGGAGTTCGAAGTGGGCAGTATCGGCAGGGTATGCCTCGTCAGCTACCGTGATGCCTGTTATCCGGAGATCGCAACGGGAATAGGAAGATATCTTGCTCTCATCGAACCAGGTGAGACCATCGGGCGTGCCCACGAAAACATGGCCTTTGTATGCCAGCACCGAATGGATCACATCAGTGGTAAGCCCGTCTGCGGTAGTGAACTTCTGAACAGGAAAACTGCCCTCATGAATATTGATCTTGTTCAGTCCTTTATCGGTACCGATCCAGAGATAACAGCTATCGCTGTAAAGGCATCTTACTGTATTGCTCGTAAGGCCCGTTTCTACCGTTAACTGTTTTGTTATGCTGCCATTCCGGTAGCCGAGCACACCTTCCCCGGAAGTAGCGAACCACAGGGTTCCGTCCTGCGATTCACAAATGGCCGTGATCCTCGACCTGAGAGCAGGAATGGTATTGCCCCAATACACGATGGAACTGTCATTCAACACCAGGTACAGCCCACTGATGGCGCCGATAAAAATGGTATCATTACGATGATATACAGTGGTGCTTCGTTCATGCCATACAGTTTTTTTCTCCTTGAAATGGATAGGGTCATAAACGATCACGCTATGGTGGGCAGCGATCAGGATATCGGTTCCCCGGAAATCGGCCAATGCTTTGGGCGTGAAGTAGGCGATCGCTTTTTTTTCCTTGAGTCCGGAATTCGTAATGATCAGGCTTACATCTGTAGCGAACAGAAGATCATCATTGGGCAACACTTTCACCGATGCCACTTTTTTAATATCATATTTCTCGGGTAATCTTCCTTTCCTGGATATGGATATCTTTTCATCTTTGATGGAAGCCTGAAAAATAAAGCCCATTTCAGTGCAAACGATTATTTTGTCTTTATACCTGGAAAGCGTCATCACAGCCAGTTTACTGTCGGGGGTATAATGCAGGCTCAGGTTCTGCACATATTCCGAATTGAGCCGGTAAACCCCATTGCCGGCCGTAGTGAACCAATAGCTGCCTTCCTGGTCCATGAGGAGGCTGGTAACATGCTTGCCCGGCAGGTAATTTTTAGGATGCGGGATATCATTACGATTGTATAGTGTCAATCCCAGACGGCTCGACACATAGAACATCGTATCATTCAGCGCCGACAGTCGTACAAACCCTTTGGGAGTAGGCAACTCCTGCCATTTGCTTGAATCGCCGAACTGAAAAGTATTCCTGGGATGATTGAGATAAATTCTCAGGCTGCCTAAAACATCAACGCTCAGGGTGTTTGAATACGCATCTGCATTGGGCAGACGGCCTTCTTTCTGAAATTGTTTTCCATCATACTCGTACACCACTCCCAACTCGACCACCAACAGGTTCCCGCTCACACTGATGCCCACCGTATTGAAGCCATTGATGACTGAATCTGTGATGGAATGGATAGTCACCACTTCTTCCGCCGGGGTTACCATATATAGTGCCTGGGACGAATGAAAAAATACATTGCCATGTTTATCTTCCACGAACTGCAGGATGTTCCCACTGAAATTGATCTTTGCCAGCATGGGATCATTATGCTGATTGAAAATAGTGCCCCTGTAATAATAACAGATCGACTTTTTGAAAGGGGCCATCCACACCCTGCCTCTCGAATCTGCGAAAACCTTCAGCACTTCGTTATCAGGCAGCCCTTCGCGGATGGTGAAGTTCGTGAAGCGCTTGCCATCGAAACGGCTCACGCCTGTTTCCGTGCCGAACCAGAGAAACCCGTCCCTGTCCTGCGTTGCGCTGTATACGGTAGAGCCGGCCAGCCCATCCTTCATATCGAAATGCGAATAGCTCAACTCCTGGCCGGAAGAACAGAACGGCCATAAAACAAGCAGCAGGATGGTTCTACACAATATATTATGCATGTGAGCAACTTACAGTAAAATTGTATTATTTTGTCCAAACTTTTAATAATCCAGGCACCATGAACAAAGCAATCTGGCAATATGTGAAGCCACATGTGATAGCTGTAGGTCTTTTTTTAATAGTCTCGATCCTTTTCAACCTGCCGGCGTTCAAAGGTATGGTGTTGAACCAGCATGATACGCTGGGGTGGCGGGGCGGAGCGCAACAATCTTTCGAGTATAAGGAAAAACATGGCCATTTCCCGGCCTGGACAAACAGTATGTTCAGCGGCATGCCCACTTACCAGGTAGCGTTGGAGTCCAAGCACAATGTAACCCTTTCCTATCTGGATGGCACATTCACTTTATTCCTTCCTGCACCTGCCAGGTACTTTTTTCTGGCGTGCCTGGGACTGTATATTCTCACACAGGCTTTGGGGATCAGGAGTTGGGCCGGCATTCTCGGATCATTCGCCTATGCCTTTGCCTCTTATAATGCCATCGTTACGGCAGTGGGGCACAATACGAAATTCACTTCAATGGGCTATGCGCCGGCAATGCTGGCAGGAATTATACTGCTGACGCAACGAAAATATATTTTAGGATTTCTGGTCACGCTTTTCTTCTCCACATGCCTCATCTGGCAGAACCATTTGCAGATCGTTTATTATACGTTCCTCATAGCTGGCTGTATAGGCGTTGCTTATGCCGTGAAAGCCATTCGTGAGAAAACCCTCAAACCCCTTTTCATTTCTGCAGCACTGGCGATCGTGGCCGTGGCATTGAGTATTGCATCATTTGCCGTGATCCTCCTGCCCACCAGCGCTTATGCCAAAGAATCGATGCGGGGCGGGCGTTCCGAGCTTACCATCGGCGCCAATGGGGAGAAAAAAGATCCTAATAAAACAAAGGGCGGGCTCGATAAAAGCTATGCATTCTATTGGAGCTATGGCATTGGTGAAACATTCACATTCATCCTGCCGGCCTATAATGGCGGCAGTGCCGGTGCATCCGAATTGCCTGAGGATGGTAAGGCCATCGATGCTTTACAATCTTCCGGTATCCCGCAGGATGCTGCCAATTATTTTTATTCGGCACTTTCAGCCTATTGGGGACCTCAACCCGGCACGTCAGGCCCGGTGTATCTCGGTGCAGTCGTTTGTGCGCTGTTCATTCTTGGCCTTTTCCTAATACGCTCCTGGCATTTAGGCTGGATCATTGCAGCCACCGTGATCGGCATTGTACTGGCCTGGGGCAGCAACCTGAGCGGTGTGAACTATTTCCTGTTTGATCACCTGCCTTTCTATAATAAATTCCGCGCTCCTACCACATCACTCGTCATACCGCAGCTCACCTTTGCCTTGCTTGCGTCCTGGGCATTGAATGAACTCTTCTTCAAGGAATGGGACAAGAAAGTGCTGGCGAAGCGATTGAAATATGCCGGTATTACTACAGCCGCCGTTGTACTGGTGCTGATCTATACTTATATGTCGGCCGATTTCAAGAGTAGTAATGACGGCAGGCTGCGCGAAGGCATCGGAAGCAGTATTGCACAAATGATGGCCCAGGGTAAACCCGCGGGTGAACAGGCGCTTCAACAGGCAACCGGAATTGCCTCTTCCATTATGAATGGGCTGGTGGCTGACCGCAAGGCAATTTATTTACATGATCTCTGGAGGACCGTTGTGTTCCTCCTGCTGACAGCCGGGCTGGTATGGTTTGCCACACAGAAGAAAGTACAGCCGGTCATCCTCCTCCTTGCACTGGCAGCCCTCAACCTTATTGACCTGATCCCGGTCGACAGGCGATACCTCAAAGATTCCAATTATGTAGATAAGGAAGAATTTCTCGCACCGTACGCAGCCAACAGGGCCGACATACAGATCAAGCAGGATACAGGATATTTCCGGGTATTCGATCAAACTGCCGACGATCCCTTTGCCGATTCGAGATGCTCCTACCACCATAATTCTATCGGTGGCTACCTGCCTGCCAGGCTGGCGCTATACGACGATATTATAACGCATCAATTGAGAAAAGGGAATATCGCGGTGTACAATATGTTGAACACCAAATATTTTATTGCCGCAAATCCGGCCGACAGGCAGCCGGTAGCCCAGCTCAATCCCAATGCTTCAGGCCCTTGCTGGCTGGTCAAAAATATACGGTACGTCAATAATGCGAATGAGGAGATGGAAGCGCTCGACAATATCGGATTCAAAGACACGACAGTAGTCGATAAACGTGAGCAACCGAAAATAACTTTCACCCCGCAATTCGATTCACTGGCCACCATTCAATTGATCAAAAACGAGAACGACAAGGCCAGCTACCAATTCAATGCGACTACCAACCAGTTTGCCGTATTCAGTGAAGTGTATTATCCCCATGGCTGGAAAGCCTATATCGACGGCAAGGAAACACCGATCGTGAAGGTGGACTATGTATTGCGGGGCCTGCCTGTTCCTTCCGGCAAGCACACGATCGAATTCAGGTTTGAGCCCGAAAGCTATATTCTCGGCGACCGCATATCCCTGATCGTTGGTATCATTTCGATATTGCTGACCCTGGGCGGTATCGGATACCTGTGGAAGCAATACAAAGGTTCGGTTAAACAGCCTGCATGATGATCGACAGAATGATTTCAGCAAGCCCTGCTTTTATAATACTTTATAGAAGTGGGGCTTGTTGCCGATGATGGTGGGTGAAAATTTCCAAAGCTTTCCCACATTCGATGCCAGCCTGCCGGCACGGGGAAAAGCAGAGAACGGGTTATGCAATCTCAATAATCCTTCAATAAAGCTTCCTATGAAAAAAACAGGAATGGCCAGCGTATACATGCCCAGCATGAAGAGGAACCAGCCAATGCCGAACTGCTTGCGGATCCTCACAAAATTGGAAAGAATGATCTGCAGTCCCTTCCTGTCGTACAGATTATAATATCCTTTGCCGGAAGATCCAAATGTTTCATTGGCTGTTTCTCCCTGAAGATGAACGATGCTGAACTGACCGTAGATACATAGTTTTCCTGTTTTCTTTAGCCTGCCGCACCATTCCGCCTCTTCGGCATACAGGAAAAAATCTTCATCGAGCATACCTGCTTTTTCGATGGCTGTTTTTTTTACCATCAAAAAGGCGCCATTGATCCAATCTACCTCCACCACTTGCTTCGTATCAGGCACATGCGGTTTTTTGATCCTGGCCAGTTGGCCCAGCCACCTGAAGGCGTTACCGAGGTAAGGAAGGGGTAATACATAATTAAGACCTCCCTTCATGGCATAATTGCCGGAGATCTGAGGGCTGCGATCTGCATTCATCAACTGGAGCCCGCAGGCCACATATTCATCCTGCAGAAATGCCCGGTAACATTTTTCAATGGCATTCCCTTCCACGATGGTGTCGGAGTTCAGCAACAGCACTACATTTCCCTGCGACAGGCGGATACCTTCATTATTGGCACGGGCAAAGCCGGAATTGTACGACATCTGTACCCATTTCACCGAAGGGAACCTGGATGTAATGACCTGAAAGCTATCATCGCCCGACGCATTATCGACCACGATCACTTCCATTTCCAGGGAACTGCCCTGGCTGTAAAGAGATTGCAGGCAGTCCACCAGCAAGGGAGCTGTTTTATAATTCACGATAATAATGGATAAGCTTACAGCCATCAGGTCAGGTATATTCTGCAAAAAAAAGCATTCCCGGGAATATTTCTTCTGCATTTTTTCATCAGGCATCAGGAGCGATGGAAAAGATGGTACGTGCAATAATTGAACAGCATCAGGATTTTCGAAACAGGGCCTATCCGCAGCAGTGGCGGTGGTATCCTTTTCTGTGCTTTGAGGATATGCAATAAGGGAGCAGGGACCTTTACTTCCTCCTTGAACAGATGTAACCGGTATAGCTCTTCTTTATCCCTTATCCGGTAGTTCCGCAGCAGGCGCCAGGCGAAATCATAATTCCATACCCGCTTCAGGATGGTAGTACCCGTTTTCTGTAACAGCAGCAGGTTCTCCGGTATCACCACCTCTTTATTATGGAATACCATTTTGGTTACCTGTTGTTCATTAAAGCCGACATTCACCAGGTACTCGCGCGTAAAATGAAAACCGGGGGAGCACTGCAGGAACCGGATATAAAAATCAATGTCCACCAGCCATTTCATCCGCTTATCGTACCATACCTGTCGATTATTCCGGTGGACCACAACGCTGGGCGGGCCGATAAAATTCAGGTAGAACAGGTTCCTCGGATCTTTTTCCAGGAGCTTTTCATTGAACCGGCTGATGGTTTGACGGAACACGATCTTTCCATCCTCGAAAGTCTCCGAGCCGCAAAAAATAAAACCTGCCTGGCCGGGCATATTGCACAACTCATAAAATCTTTTCAATGAATCCGGGGATGCGAACCAATCATCATCGTGCATGATCTTGATCCACTGTCCCTGTGAACGGCGGATCGATTCATTCCAGTTCTCCGGTGTTCCGAGTGGCTGACCATTATGAAAATAATGCAATGGGAAACCAGCCTGATATTGTTCGATGAATCTCCGCACCTGGTCGCCCGGGCTATCATCCGTTATCACCACTTCAAAATCCGTAAAGGTTTGTGATCCGATAGAATCGAGCAGGCGTTCCAGGTAGTTCACCCGGTTGTAGGCCGGTATACAAATCGATATGAATGGCTGGTCTGTCATTCCGGTCAGTATTGTTTACCCCAGGCCAAGAACTGGTAATGTTTTTTTTCATCCGGGCTTGCCGCTGCGTATTTGATAGTCTGGTTATCCGATACTAGCAGGTTCTCCTGCTCACTGTTCCAGTAGGTATTGCTCGATCTCCATTTGTCTACTGTATACTGCCGGCCGAACTTATCGATCAGTACTACTGTATATCCCTTTTGCAACAACAGGTTCGTCAGCCCCTTTCTTCCATTTTCGAATACATAGGCCCTGAACTTCGACCTTATGGGGCCTTTATACAAATTGAGGAACAACTCTCTTCGCACCATAAATGCATTGGTGCGGATATGCGGATTGGGAAAGGGTTTGAACAGAAAGGACCAGTACAGCCAGGTCTTTATGAACAATTTATATTTCCTGTAATTGTATCGCCATCCTTTGGCAGCTTCCCAGTGAAAGGGATGCTGGCTGAATACAGTGCTGTAATAACTCTGGTTGGAAGCTGTAGCGCCTGTCAATGCCACGGTTGGAGACCCGAATGTATCGAGGTATTTTTTCAGCCACTGATCATACAGGATAACGCTGTAGGTATTCAGAAAGAGTACCAGTTCCGCATCCAGTTCCCGGGCTGCATAAAAATAGGCGTCGATATCCTGCCCGTCTGGCAATCGCAAACTGGTATAATCAATACCTTTTTTTTGGAGGACCTGGTGGTAATCCTGCAGCACTTGTTGCTCCGGTGCGCCATTGAACAGGATGATCAACTCATGGGCAGCCCCGGCCGGATGTTGCAGGTAAGAATCGGCAAAAGCTTCCAGGTAACCAGGCCCATAGGGTAACCATGAGAGATAAACAACTGCTATTTTATTCTTCTCGCCCATCCATCAGCTCTTTTTCACGATTACCATATAGTTGAGGGTAAAAATATCATCGAAATATTTTTTATCGAGCCATATCGAGAATTTATTATAGGGTACGATCAGCCGGAACCTCACAAACAGCCATTTGATCACCCTCGACCGGAATGTATTATACTTCCTGGTAGAAAATAATACGTTTAGCCATAATTGTGAGATGGCAGCCCATTTACCGCCATTGGCTTTAACGGTGACCACTTCAAAGCCTTTTTTTTCAAAGAGTGTTCTTAATCCGTATTTGGAAAACCTGAAAAAATCATAGGGTTCTTCATGTAATTCCCAACTGAAGGGGGCAGTAAAGATACCATAGCATCCCTTTTTCAACACCCGGTGGGCTTCCTGTACCATTCCTTCATAATCGGCTACATGCTCCAGTACCTGGGTCGAAAAGACGGTATCGAAAATTTCGTCGTCGAAACTAAGCTGGTTGGCAGGGCAAATAACATCTACTTTTCTCTCGCTGCTTTGTACGATATCACAGCCCGTATAAACAGTCACTTTACCGTGAATGATCGGTTCATAAGGTTTATTGCCACAGCCGATATCGAGGAGATGGCCATTGGCATATTGCTGAACCGCCTGTTCAATATCATTTTTGATGAACCATGTACCAATATAGTGTTGGTTGGTGACGGATAGCGAAGCAGAGGTCAGTCTTTGCAATCCTTCCTCTCTTGAATGGCTATTTTCCATATATTTCTTACTCTCAATCATATAAAAAGTTCCTGTACATTTTATTTTCCCTGATCAGTCGCTCATAATAGGCAGGGAAAAATTTTTTCAGCAAAAGCCGGTAAATGAACCTGAACGGCTTCTTCTTGATCTTATAAATAAAATGATCGCTTACCCCTTCAAATGAAAGCTTATCAGGGTATTTGTTGGTAAAATATTCTTCGATCTCATTCTGCTGTTTGATATTTGCATTCAGGTTCCGCATCATCGACTGGCTTCTTACCCGGTAATTGAACAATGCTTCATCGACATAATGGAACAGGTAGCCTTTGAAAGCAATGCGAAGCCAGAGGTCCCAGTCCTCATACCCCATGATCTTCATGTTGTCGTAATAACCCACTTCCGCTATCACGGTTTTGCGCACCACAGCACAGGCATCGATATAGTTGCCCAGCATCAGCTTTTGCAGATTGAAGGGGCCAGGCTTTAATATGCCTGTCTTCTCACCGAAATACCTGGCATTTCCGTATACGACGGCTACTGCAGGATCTTGCTCCAGGATCCCGATACTTTTGGTAAGATATTCCGGTTCAATGGTATTATCACTATCCAATGGAAGCACATAAGGCGCACTGGCTATTTTGATACCATTGTTCCTGGCCTCGCCCAGCCCAAGGTTCTGCTGTGATAAGACCTTATATCGCTTGCTATCGAGGCCGGCCAGGTATTGATTGGTATAAGCGTCCGTGGAACCATCGTTCACGATCACCACTTCGAACAGGCGCTGATCGCACCGTGCGAGACTTTGCAGGGCTTCTTCAAGATACTTTCCCTGGTTGTAGCAAGGGATCACGACAGATATGAGCGGTGCAGCCATCGGGTAAAGATAATATTTTACACTATCTTGCCAGCTTTTAGAGATTATCTCTTTTCTATTCAATGGGGATCATTCAAAGACAAAGCGTCCAGTCTACGTTTGTCATCACAGCAGGGTTTGCAATAGGGGCTTTCAACATGCTCGTGTTGGCGCCCAGATTACTGACAGCCGAACAACTGGGACTAACCCGCATACTGCTGGATGCTGCCACTACGCTGGCTACCTTGTGCACGCTGGGTTGCACCCCCATTATTTACAAATTCTTCCCATTTTATAAAAGCTATCTTCCGGCAAAGCAAAATGATCTTCCTTTTTTCAGCCTGATCATTTGCTCGATAGGGTTCGTGATCATGTGCCTGGCAGGATATGCCGCAAGAGACATCATTGTCCGAAAATTCAGCGAAAGATCTCCACTCTTTGTCGATTACAGTTACCTGGTATATCCTCTCACTTTCTTTTTACTGGCCAGTGTTTGGCTGGAAGGGTTTGTCTGGTCGTTCAAAAAAGGAGTGTATTCCAATGCACTGAAGGAAACGACGCCCAGACTGCTTTTTACTATAATACTGGTGTTGTTTACCTACCACCTGGTGAGTATACACCAGTTCCTCTGGATATTCTCGTTCTCCTATGTGTTACCGGCAGTGGCCATGTTCCTGATCCTCCGGAGAACTGGTGAGTTCTTTTTCATCTCCAGGCCAAGCTCCGTGACCATGCGACTGAAAGGCAGGATGATCAATTTCGGGCTGTTCCTCTTCGGTGCACAATTCCTTAACCTGCTATCGCGCACCGTCGATACTTTTTTCATCGCAGTAAAGGCTGAACGCGGCCTTATCGATACAGCCGTCTTTACGATCGCTACCTATGTGGTGACACTGATGGAAGTGCCCCAACGAAGCATGAATGCTATCACAGTCCCCGTGCTGGCAGAAGCCTGGAAGAATAAAGACCTGAAGCAAATCAACAATATATATACGAAAAGTGTTTCCAATCTGATGATCATCGGACTCATCATGTTCTCGCTGATCCTCCTCAATGCCCGCGACCTCGCCAGGTTCCTGGGAAAGGATTATACCGGCATCGAATATGTGATATTTTTCCTCGGACTGGGAAAACTGATCGATCTCGGCACCGGCGCCAATGCACAGGTGATCAGCACTTCCAACTATTGGAAGGTGGATTTTACGACCAATGTGATCTATACCCTGCTGGCCCTGCCTTTGAATTATATCCTGATCAGCCACTATGGATTGATTGGGGCAGCGTGGTCTACCCTCATCTCACTAACCTTATATAACCTGATGCGTTTCGGATTCCTATGGTATAAATTCGGATTGCAGCCCTATACGTCAAAAGACTTATTGGCTGTGGGAATAGCCCTGGTGGGAATAGCTGCAGCCCATTATTTTCCACACACCGGTAATTTATACATCGACATCCCATTGAGAACAATGGTATTCTGCATCATCTTCGCTCCACTTGTTTACCGGTTACGTCTTTCGGTTGAGCTCAATCAGATGGCTGATAAATTCCTGCCCTGGTCCCGAAAGCGTTGATCGACCAAAAAGAGGGATCACAGTTACCCGGTAAAACTGCACAGTTACCAGTCAAATAAACACAGTTACCATTATTCAGCACCCTGTTCAGGAAAAAGAATTATATTTTCTGCCAAAACCCCTGATCAGCAGGAAGGAGAACTGGTATTCATGGTGCCCAATGCCTTTACGCCCAATGGAGATGGGAAGAATGATTGCTTCGGCATCAAAAAATGGGGCACCACCGTTATCAGGGAATTTGCCGTATTCAACCGATGGGGACAGCGTGTGTTCCATACCACCGATCCCGGCCAGTGCTGGGATGGAACATTCAATGGAAAACAACAGGCAGCCGGCATCTTCGCGTACGTGATCAAAGCCAGGACGACCTGCGGGGAGATCACACGGACCGGCACCGTTGCCCTGATCAGGTAAAGACGGAGGTACTGATCAGACCGAGAAATTTTTCGAGCCCTTTTCTTTTCTCTCCATCCAGTTCATAGCTGATATATCGCGTATAATATTCATGGAGGTCGAAAATGGGATAAGGGTTGGCAGCCACCACTTCTTCGATATGCCGGAGACCTTCCCGGTTGGCTTCATCGAATGCCTGTACGAAATCGGGCCGCAATGGCTTGTTGCTTACCCAGGCAGCAAATACGAAGGGAAGACCGGTATACGCTTTCCAGGCTTCGCCGAGATCATAGATATAGGGGGAGACTTTTCTTTGTTCCAATGCCCTGTCGCCGATCACCAGTCCGGCCGTTGTGCCACGGATCTGGGAGCGATAATCCGTTTTCGTATCGAGCAAACGCGGGCTCACTTTCCAATGATCGCGCAACAGCACTTTCGCGAGTGCTACGGAAGTACGACTCTGGTAGTCGAGCAACACCTCTTTCGCTTCCCCGATGGGCACTTCGCTGAAAATACAAACGGAAGATACCGGGCCGTTACAACCGATACAAAAACCGGTATTGAGATAATATTCCTTCATTTTCGGGATCACCGCAATAGGCACCAGCCCTATATCGATGGTATCATCGAGCAGCATCCTGGCGATATTGGCCGGGTAATCAGGTACGGGCTCGATAGAGCTCATGATGGGAGAATGCTCGATACCATATAATAAAGGCCTGGTATTGAGATAATTCACGATTCCAACCTTAATCTTCTTCAATTGATTTAATTTTACGGCGCAAAGGTAAAGGAATATTGAACTAACCAAATTAACCGACATTTGTTTCATGGAACTGAACGCTCTGACCTCCATTTCTCCGATCGACGGACGCTACCGTAACCAGGTCCAGCACCTGGGTGAATATTTTTCTGAATTTGCCCTGATGAAATACCGGGTTTTGGTGGAAGTGGAATATTTCCTGTTCCTGTGCGACAAAAAGTTCTTTTCTCTTTCTGCCGCCACCCGCAAAGCCTTGCGTTCAGCAGTGGAAGACTTCAGCCTGGAGGATGCAAAGACCATCAAGGCCACTGAAAAGATCACCAATCATGATGTAAAGGCCGTTGAATATTTTATCAAGGAAAAGCTCACTGCCCTCAAGGCAGAAGAGGTATCGGAATGGGTACATTTCGGGCTCACTTCACAAGACATCAACAATACGGCCATTCCTCTTTCCTGGAAGCAGGCCATCGAATTCGAATATCTCCCTGCCTTGCTCAACCTCAACCGGCAGTTGGAACTGCTGGCCGAAGAATGGGCGGAGATCCCGATGCTCGCCCGCACACATGGCCAGCCCGCCAGTCCGACCCGACTCGGCAAAGAGATCCGCGTTTACGTGGAACGGCTGGCCAACCAGGTGGAACAATTCATAGATGTGCCCGTAAGCGCCAAATTCGGCGGCGCCACCGGCAATTTCAATGCGCACCAGGTAGCTTTCCCGAAAAAGAACTGGGTAAATCTCGCCAATGAATTCGTGGAGGGAGTACTGGGACTGCAACGTCAGCAGTTCACCACACAGATCGAGCACTACGATCATCTCGCTGCCCATTTCGATGCCATGAAACGCATCAATACCATCCTCATCGATTTCTGCCGGGATATGTGGACCTATATCTCGATGGACTATTTCAAACAGCAAACGAAAAAGGGAGAGATCGGATCATCGGCCATGCCGCACAAGGTAAACCCCATCGACTTTGAAAATGCCGAAGGCAATCTCGGCATTGCCAATGCCCTGCTCGAGCACCTGGCCGCCAAACTGCCCGTGAGCCGCCTCCAGCGCGATCTTACGGATTCCACCGTTCTGCGCAATATCGGCGTGCCTTTCGCGCATATCATCCTGGCTACCCGTTCCATCGAGAAAGGATTGAGCAAGCTTGTGCTGAACGATGAAAAGATCTACGACGATCTCGACAATAACTGGGCAGTGGTAGCAGAAGCGATCCAGACCATATTGAGGAGGGAAAATTACCCGAAGCCTTATGAGGCGCTGAAAGAATTGACAAGAGGAAAGAACGGGATCAATAAACAAACCATTCACCAGTTCATCGATGGATTGAAAGTACCTGCTATCGTGAAGAAAGAACTGAAACAGATCTCACCCCATAATTACACGGGCGTGAACCCGGCGTTCTGATGCAGCACGCTGATCTTCCACCAAAGCATGTTCTCTTTTTTATCGCATTGTGCAAAGCCGTTCCGGCGCAGCACTTTGATGGATGCGCTGTTCTCCTGGTCGGTCTCCGCCAGGATGCTGTGCACGTCTGCTCTTTTCCGGGCCCAGTCGATGATGCCGGCCACTGCTTCGGTCATGAACCCTTCGCGCTGCCGCTTCGGCATGGTGCCATAACCTATCTCCACTTCGCCTTTTGAATTGGGCTCACCTTTGAAGCCAAGCTCGGCCACAACGGTCCTGCTGGACTTCTCCACCACCAGCCAGAAAGTATAAAAAAGGTAATTGTCGGCCGTAGCATTTTGCATATTGGGCAGGGTGACCGCCCTTACCATCTTCTGCACTTCGGGCGCCACGACCCGGTTGGTCCGGGCCAACGCGAATGCCTCTTCGAATCTATTGCCAGCCTGCAGGTAAAGGTCCAGTGCTTCTGTAGTGAGCGGAATAATATAGAGCCTTGCCGTTTCGACCATGAGCGTGCTTTTTGGTGACAGGTGACAGATGCCTGCATGGCTTCGTTGCATATCCGCCATTACCGGCAATTACCTGTTCGCGTGAATCAGTGTGTGTTAGCCCTGGTCGTTTTATATACTGCTTTATGTTGCTTCTATACTGCTTCCTTATGGATCTCGGAAGTGAAATGGAACTCGATATCCGGGTTATTGGTCCGCTCCGTAGTGAGGAACCATTCGCTCTGCGCCAGGTAAACGAGATGACCGTCTTTGTCCATGGCGATATTGTTCGACTTGAACCTCGTGAAATCATCCAGCCTTTTCTGATCATTGCTGGTGATCCAGCATGCTTTATAATATGGTAATGCCCTGAATTCGCAGGAAGCGCCATATTCCTGTAATAAACGGTACTGGATCACTTCAAATTGTAACTCTCCCACACAGCCGATGATCTTTTTATTACCCCCGAACTGGGTGAACAACTGGGCAACGCCCTCGTCCGTAAGCTGCAACAAACCCTTTTCCAATTGCTTGGTTTTCATGGGATCTTTATTGATCACTTCCTTAAAAATTTCGGGCGAAAAAGAAGGAATGCCGGTGAAATAAAAATCCTCTCCTTCCGTGAGTGTATCACCGATCTTGAAGTTGCCGGTATCGAAAAGGCCAACCACATCTCCGGGGAATGCTTCTTCGATCACATCCTTATCGCGGGCCATGAAAGTGTACGGATTGCTGAACCGTACCTCCTTATCGAGCCGGACATGGTGAAAATATTTATTCCTTTCAAACCTGCCCGAGCAAACGCGGAGGAAGGCGATCCGGTCGCGGTGCTTGGGATCGAGGTTGGCGTGGATCTTGAAAACGAAACCGGAGAATTTGCTTTCATCCGGACATATCTCTCGAACGGAAGTAGGCCGGCACCTGGGTGTAGGTGCAATCCGGATGAATGTATCGAGCATTTCCTTCACCCCGAAGTTGTTGATGGCGCTCCCGAAGAAAACAGGCGCCACTTTTCCGGCCACATAATCGGCCACATTCAGTTCGCCATGAACGCCGTCCACCAGTTCCACATCCTCCCGGAGAAGAGCAGCGTCTTTCTCACCCAGTTTGGTGTCGAGCAGTTCGCTGTCGAGGTCCGATACCTTGATGGTATCTTCATCCGTAGCCTTGGTATTGGCGGTGAAAAGGAGCAGGTCTTTATCGTGCAGGTTGTAGACGCCTTTGAAATCCTTGCCGCTGTTGATGGGCCAGGTCATGGGGTGCAGGGCGATATTCAATTCCTTTTCGATCTCTTCGAGCAGGTCGAAACGGTTCTTGCCATCGCGGTCCATCTTATTGATGAACACGATCACGGGTGTATCGCGCATACGGCATACTTCCATCAGCCTGCGTGTCTGGGCTTCCACCCCGTTCACGCTATCGATCACGAGGATCACACTGTCGACCGCGGTGAGGGTCCTGTAGGTATCTTCGGCAAAGTCCTTGTGGCCGGGGGTATCGAGGAGGTTCACGAGCGTATCCCTGTATTCGAAGCTCATCACGGAAGTGGCTACAGAGATACCACGTTGTCTTTCGATCTCCATGAAATCGCTCGTTGCATGTTTCTTGATCTTATTGCTCTTGACGGCGCCGGCAGTCTGGATAGCGCCTCCGAAAAGTAGGAACTTTTCCGTTAAAGTGGTCTTACCGGCATCGGGGTGTGAAATGATCGCAAAGGTCCTGCGTTTCTGTATCTCGTTGGAATATTTCATGCGGCGCAAAGGTAGGAAATTAGCAGGGAACAGTTTGAAGTTGGCAGTTGGCAATTGGCAGTTGGCAGTTAGAGAAATCCACATGTGTACAGTTGCTATAAGGATCGACTTTTACCGGACTGCCAACTGCCAATTGCCCACTGCCAACTTTTTCCATTTCCTCTCCGTAATTTTATACCCTATGCGCTCCCGTCTTCAGCAATTCATAGCCAATAACTTCCTGCCTCAACGAAGGAACGGCCCTGCCCGGCCGGATGGGAGCCAGTATAAAACGGCCAAGGGCCTATACCGTTTCCGGAAAGCCATTTTACAACATTCCAAAGACGCGGTGCTGATCCTGATCGGGGTATTTTCGGCAGGTTTCGGCCTCAAAAGTTTTTTATTATCGAACAAATTCATCGACGGAGGCGCTACCGGTATTTCACTGCTCATCGGGGCTTTGACCAACAAACCTTTGTCGCTCATCATCCTGCTGATCAATATCCCTTTTATCCTCATCGGTTACCGCCAGATCGGAAAGGGCTTCACCATCAAAGCCATCTTCGCCATCCTGGCACTGGCCATTTGCCTGCTCGTGGTGGATTATCCTGTCGTTACACATGATAAGCTCCTTGTTGCCGTATTCGGCGGTTTCTTCCTGGGAGCCGGTATCGGGTTTGCCGTTCGTGGCGGCGGCGTGCTGGACGGGACCGAGATCCTGGCCATTTATCTCAGCCGTAAAACAGGCGCTACCATCGGCGACGTGATCCTGGTGATCAATGTGTTCATCTTTGCATCGGCCGCATACTTCCTGAGCATCGATTCAGCGCTCTATTCGATGCTTACCTATCTATCGGCATCGAAAACGGTCGACTTCCTCATCGAAGGGATCGAAGAATACACGGGCGTTACGATCATCTCGCCCAAGAACCGGGAGATCGGGCGGATCATCACGGAAAAAATGGGAAGAGGGATCACCGTCTATAAAAGTGCCGGCGGCTTTGGTAAAAGAGGATATGTGCAGGAAGACCAGGAGGTGATCTTTACCGTGATCACGCGACTGGAGATCTCCCGGCTGCGGCATGAGATCGAACTGATCGATCCGCATGCTTTTGTGGTGATGCACAGCATCAAGGATACGCGGGGAGGGATGATCAAGAAGAGACCACTGAAGCATTAGTTGGCAGTTGGCAGTTTTCAGTTGGCAGCCGAAAGTCTCCGCATTATGCAGAGCTGCGTTTGACGCAGGCTGTCCCCGACTGCCAATTGCCAACTGAAAACTGCCAACTAAAACGTATTCACACTCCAGGTGCGCGTGAACGTTGCCCCTGCATCCAGCTTATTGATCCCTTCTTTCCTGGTGAAGTCCTGATCTGTATCGATGGGATCGGCAATACCGCACCAGGGCTCGATACAGATGAAATCGGCATCTTTGGCGGCCCAGATACCGAGGAAGGGAAAACCCGGGAAGTCCACGGTGAGACCACGGGAAAATTTATCCGTGAGCAGGGAAACCCTGGTCGACTTCAGCTTCTTGAAGACCAGCGCATCTTTCGCAAATAATGATTTGGTGAGCGGCAGGCGGTCCGTATCCTGCAACAACGGCACATCGTTGGTTGCAAGCAATCCCGCACTCACAATAGGCCAGCGGCCCGCCTGTTCTACCTGGTCGAACCGGAGGAAATAATCAGCATACGATGTACCGGGCACAAGAGGTAATTTGAAAGCAGGATGTCCGCCCACCGAGAAATACATCGGTTCCTTGCCATTGTTGGTCACTTTATAACTCACGGCCAGCGAATCTTCCACCACAGCATACATGATACGAAATTCGAATGTGTAGGGATAGACCGACTGGGTGGCTTCACTATCTTTCAGCAGGAAGCTGATCCTGTCGAACTCCTGCTGCTCCACGGCAAACATGGAATCACGGGCAAATCCATGTCTGGGCAAACGATAGGCTTTACCTCCTAATAAATAGGTTTCATCTTTCAGGGCGCCCACTACAGGAAACAGTACCGGCGAGTGTTTGGCCCAGAAGGCAGGATCGGCGTCCCACAGGTAATCGAGTTGGTGGCCCTTATGAAAAAGACTGGTCAGTTCAGCCCCCTTGGGTTGGATGGTCGCTCTCAGCAGATGGCTTTCGATGGTAAACATGCAGCAAGATAAGTAACAGTTGGCAGTTTGCAGTTGGCAATTGGCTGTCGAGAGCACCCTGAAGATGTTCCTGCCATCCTCTTCCGCTGTCTTCCAACTGCCAATTGCCAACTGCAAACTGCCAACTACCAACTTTCCCCCCGCCGTTGAAGTAATTAAATTCCAAACTTCCCGACTAACCCCTAAATTTGGTACATGCGTCGGATTTTGGAAATATTAAGCAGCAGCCTCAACCTCACCTGGCAGGAGTTCAAATCGCATAAGATCCGCACTTTGCTTTCGCTCAGCGGGGTGGCATTCGGGATCTTTTGCATCATCAGTGTACTGGCCACGGTGAACAGTCTCGAGTATGCTGTGCAGAAAGATATCAAAGCGCTTGGCTCCAATACCGTTTATATCGATAAGTGGTCTTACTCCGAAGAGGGTAATGACTATCCCTGGTGGAAATTCGTAAAGCGTCCTGCTCCCAAATACGAAGAGGTGGCGCTGCTGAGAAAGAAGGTGCCGGCCGCTGCCAATATAGCCTTCAACGTCAGCACCAACAGCACACTTGAATATGCCGAGAATATCATATCAGGCGTTTCCTACTATGGCATCACTGAAGAGTTCAAGAATATTCAACCGGTGGAAATGCAGGCCGGACGCTATTTACAGCAATCGGACTATGATCAGAACGCAGCCGTTATCATCGTTGGATATACGGTAGCGGAGAACCTCTTCGGCCATCACCCGGAAAAAGGGGTTGGACAACTCGTAAAAATGAAAGACGGCAAGCGCGGATTGGTCGTTGGCCTGATCAAGAAGCAGGGCAAGAGTATTATCGGCGGATGGGATTATGATAACAGCATCCTCATGCCGCTCGGGTTCGTGAAACAATTCGTACGGGAAGAGAATGGCGGTCCCGTGATCATGGTGCAGGGAAAAGAGACCGTGCCGATGGCCCAATTGAAAGACGAGCTTGCCGGGGCCATGCGCTCCATCCGCAAACTGCGCCCCACCCAGGAAGATAATTTCTCCCTCAACGATATCGATGCTTTCAGCAGCTTTGCCAGTGATATTTTCGGTGGCATCAATAAAGGAGGCTGGGCCATCGCTACCCTCTCACTCATTGTAGGTATGTTCGGCGTTGCCAATATCATGTTCGTGACCGTTCGTGAACGCACGCCGCAGATAGGTCTGAAGAAAGCCATCGGCGCCAAACGGGTTACTATCCTCACCGAATTCCTGCTGGAATCGGCCTTTCTCTGTATCATGGGCGGGCTGCTCGGCCTGATCGTCGTGTTCCTGCTCACCCTCGTTTCTGCTGCCCTCTTCGGCTTCAGTATTTTTATCGCGCCGAATATCCTCCTGCTCGCCATCACGATCTGTATCGTGGTAGGTGTGCTGGCCGGTATCATACCCGCCTCCATTGCTGCCCGCATGGACCCGGTGGTGGCGATCAGATCGAAGTAGAAGTTGTATTTTTGCGGCCAGTATGAGTAGTATCACTATTCTCGCCATAGAATCTTCCTGCGACGAGACCTCTGCAGCCATTTGCCGTGACGGACGCATCCTATCGAATATCACTGCCAGCCAGTCTGTTCATGAAAAATATGGTGGCGTGGTCCCGGAACTCGCTTCTCGTGCGCACATGCAACATATCGTTCCGGTCGTAGACCAGGCCTTGCAAGCCGCCGGCGTCCAACGGTCCGGGTTGAATGCAGTAGCCTTTACCCAGGCGCCCGGACTGATCGGTTCCCTGCTTGTTGGGGCCCAGTTCGCCAAATCCATGTCGCTGGCGCTCGATATTCCACTCATCAGTGTACATCACATGCAGGCCCATGTACTGGCTAACCTGATCGAAGAACCCAGACCCTCCTTTCCTTTCCTATGCCTCACCGTGAGCGGCGGCCATACCCAGATCGTATTGTGCGAATCGCCCATGTCCATGAAAATAATCGGGGAAACGATGGATGATGCCGCCGGTGAAGCATTCGACAAATCGGCCAAATTATTAGGTCTCCCCTATCCCGGCGGGCCGCTGATCGATAAATATGCAAAGCAAGGCGATCCGGAACGGTTCAAATTTCCGGAGCCGCAGATACCCGGACTGGATTTCAGTTTCAGCGGACTGAAAACGGCCATTCTCTATTTTTTACAGGAGCACACGAACAATAATCCCCGCTTCATCGAAGAGAACCTGGCGGATATCTGCGCTTCTGTCCAGCACCGCATCATCACCATCCTGATGAACAAATTGAAAAAAGCAGCTATCCAAACCCGTATCAGGGATATTTGTATCGCCGGAGGCGTATCTGCCAACAGCGGACTGAGAGCAGCCCTGGAAACAATGGGCAGGTCCTTTCATTGGAACACCTATATCCCGGCCTTTCAATATTGCACAGACAATGCAGGCATGATCGCCATTACCGGGTATTACAAATACCTGGCAGGGGATTTTGCCCCGCTTACGGTGAGCCCTTCGGCGCGGGCCGAATGGTAAACCAATGGCTACACTTGAAAACTGACCAAATGAAGAACTCATATTTTCAATTCAAACAGTTCACGATCCACCAGGACCAGACTGCCATGAAAGTATGTACGGACGCCTGTGTGCTGGGCGCCTGGTTCGCCGCCAAAGTCCCGGAATATTGCACCATTCTCGATATCGGCAGTGGTACGGGCTTACTGATGATGATGATGGCCCAGAAATCGAGATCGGAGATCCACGGTATCGAGATCGATCTCCCCTCTTTCAAACAACTCCGTGAAAATATCAGCCAGAATTCCTGGAAGGAAAGACTGAAAGCCTTTCCCGGCGATGCGCGCACGTACAGCTTCCCGGCGAAGTACGATTTCATCATCACCAACCCGCCATTCTTCGAGAACGACCTGCCTTCCGAAAGCGAACAGGAGCAGGTAGCCAAGCATAGCAAATCACTGACACTGGAAGAGCTGATCGGCGTCATTGCCGATAACCTCGAGCCCCATGGCTCATTCGGTATCCTGCTGCCCTTTCATCGGTGGGAATATTTCAACCAACTGGCCACGCAGCATGATTTCAGTTTAACGGAGAATTTACTGGTAAAGCAAAGCCCCAGGCATTCCTACTTCCGCAGCATCCTTCACTATAGCCGCGTAAAAGAAAATTTCTCGCCCAGTTTCGAATTGATGATCCAGGAGGAAGATGGTTCCTACACTGATGATTTCAGGGAACTGTTGAAAGATTACTATCTCTATTTGTAATGGGACCGATCACAATCCCGCATAATCGGACAGGTATTGATATGCTTCTGTCAACGCCCCCTGTTTCACCATGGTAGCGCGTTCTATCACTGCCGATCCATTATTGCGGAGCAGGTCTTCCAGCACATATTTGATCAGTTGCTCGCCGAAATAGCGGCTTGCGTCACGGGGCAGCTCATTGGGAAGATTGCCCACGGCCATCACATCGATCGATCCGTCGATGTAAGGAGCGGTCTTTTCAAAGGTATGCCTGTCTACCCCATATACAGGGTCTTCGATGGTCTGATCACCCAGGTTGATAGGCACGGAGCCATTGGCATCATCCGTGATATCGGCAATGGTCCGGACCCGAAAAGAAGGATCGCTGATCTGTTCTTTTTCAAACAGACGGGGCACTTTGGTATCCCAGTAAATGCCATTCATCAGGATATCCGATTGCCGGGCATAAGGCTGGAATTTGCAAACGTATCCTTCGGGATGGTCATGAAAGTGAGCACGGTTATAGGTAGCGCCCGATCTGTTTGCGTAGAGGTCTGCCCCCTTCAATTGAGTATATACAGGATAGGTGAATTGTTTTTGGAGATAGTCATCCGGCTCCACTTCATGGATGCCCATCAGGTTCATGATCTCCAGGATGCCATGCGCTACGCGGCCGCTGCCGGTGATGGCGATCTTCACAGGCGGGATCTTCAGGCCGAAATAAGTATGGATCAATTCGCGGAAGCTCCTTTGTTTGAAAACACGCACCAGGTCGAAATGGCCGTTCCTTTTTCCATAAGCCATCATACCATTGTGAGCGCCGACGATACCGGCAAAGAACCCGAAACCGAGAATGCGCTGACCATCTTCGTGTTCCAGGCATTCGTAATCGATGAGCGTGATCTTTTTGTCGATGATGGCGCGGAAGAGTTTTTGATTGTAGGGTTGTTTCTTTTTGGTATGCGAAAAGAACAGGTAGGTTTTACCGGGGACCAGCATCGGTATGGGCACTTCCTTGATGCCGAAAAGGATATCGCAATCGCTTACATCTTCCTTTACTTCTATCCCTGCCATTTCGAATTCCTTATCGGAAAAACAGCGGTTCGGGGACGACTGGGCGATGATCCTCACCGATGATGAGTTCTTATGTATCCATTTGCATTGGGCCGGGGTCAGCGCCACGCGGTTATCGGCCGGTATTTTTCCTTCCCTGATCAATCCTATTCTGATCATATTCGTATTTTTGCAGTTGCAAATGTAAGGTAGGAGGTCGGAAGTCTGAAGTCAGAGGTCGGAGGATGCGAAATTATTTCAAAACCTCTCTAAGAGGGTACTTCAGACTTCCGACCTCCTACCTCAATTCCTTACAAATATTTTTATAGAATCAGGTATCTCATGTGGAGACAGTTCTGGAATATCATCAGGAAAATATTCTTACCAAAGAAGAGTTGCTGTAAGTGATGGGCCTTGTTCAGACGCCCATCAGTTCCCAGGCGCTTTGCCAGGCATCCCGCTGTTCTGCATACGAAATGAAATTCGCATAAAAATCATCCCCCGACAGGGTAGCGCTGTCGCCGATCACCACCAGTTTTTTGCGGGCCCTCGTCATGGCCACATTCATCCGCCGGACTTCGGAGAGAAACCCGATCCGGTTATCGGCATTACTGCGCGTCATACTGATGTACACGATATCCCGCTCCTGGCCCTGGAAACTGTCGATCGTGTTCACGGATATTTTTTCCCCCAATGACTGCAACGCAGATGCCTGTAGCAATTGCTCTTTCAGAACATCGATCTGTTGCCTGTAAGGGGAGATAATGGCGATGGATGGGAAATCGGCGTCCTTATAATGTTGCCGCAGGTCATCCACCAGTTGGATAAGATGCCTATATAGTAATGCTGCTTCTTCGGGATTGGAGGTACTGGCGCCTTCCACTCTTTCTTCAAAACCACAGCCGGCAGTATCTACAAAGAGCAATGGACGGTCGTTGATGAACAGGGAATGTGCCGCTACGGAGGAATGTGCCTTCAATTGATTGCCGTAAAAGATGGAAGAAGAATAACCCATGATCATTTCGTGCATCCGGTATTGTTCTTCCAGCAGCACCACTGCTTCTGGGTGAAGGGCTACCTGCTTTTCGAGCAAAGTGACGGAAAGCCCGCCCTGTGCGGCTTCTGTTGATTTGACGGTGGGAGGCAACTGGCAATGGTCGCCGGCCAATACGAGCTTTTTTGCTTTCAGCACCGGGACCCAGCAGGCCGGTTCGAGCCCCTGCCCTGCCTCATCGATCACCACGGTATCGAAAGTGAGATGACGAATGGTGTAATGATTGGCGCCTATCAGTGTGGCAGTGATCACCTGCGCCTTCCGGACAATATCATCGACGATATACTGCTCCGTTTGCTCTACCTGTTTCATGATATTGCGGGCCTCATCGAAAAGCGCTTTGCGTTGTTCCCGCTCTGCTTTTCCAAAATTTCGTTTGTACTTATGCGCCAGTTCCTTGTACTCGTTGGCCTGCTTCTTCCATTTCTTCAGGTCTTTCATACTGTTGTGGGCAGCCATCTTACTGTCGAGCGTGAGGGTGGTCAACCTCTCCGAAACCCTGGCCGGGTTACCGACACGCAGCACATCGAGACCGGAATCGGCCAGCTTTTCGCTCAGCAGGTCCACTGCCGTATTGGAAGGGGCCACTACCAGCACTTGCTTTCCATCCCGGGCTATCATGGCGCGGATAGCCTGTACCAGTGTGGTGGTCTTACCAGTGCCCGGAGGCCCATGAACGATGGCAAGGTCCTCTGCATCGAGTATCTTTCTGACAGCAGATTGCTGGGAGTTGTTCAGTCTATCGAATATCGTTGATCCATTTCCGTTATGGAATGCCGGTTTTTGATCTCCGGTGAGTATCCTGATCAATCTTCCTTCTTCCTTTTTTTCGATCCTCGCACCGGCCTGCTGAAGTGCCTGCTGCATTTCATCATAACTATTATCATCGAAAAGCAGGTCGATCCCGAGCTTGCCATCACGGCTCCAGTCGGGCAGTTCGTCGGTACGCAGCGTGATCCTCAGTTTATTACCACCCTGGAAAGAGATCACACCCTCTACCCGGTCGTTTTTGGGGTCATGGTTGGAAAACAGGGCGGCAGCAGCGCCGAACCTCAACTGGTGAATGATATCATGGTGGGTAGTTCGTTCAACCTCTATTGTCAGATAATCGCCCCTGCTCATTTCTGTGTCCCTGATGGCGATGGGATACCAGGTGAGGCCGTTGGCCCTTCTTTCGGCCACCGACAGGGTTTCGGTGAGTTGCCTGTATTGTTCCTGGTCTTCCTTTCTTTCGGTCTTCAGCAGGTCCAGCAGCTTTTTGAAATAATCCATCCGGCAAAGGTAATCGATCCCGGAAAAATGGTACATTAGCGGCACCTACACAAGAAAATGCTATCACTTCTACGGATAGCTGAAGCCCCATCAGCCAGGTTTGTTAATATCAGGTGCAGAAAATCAGGCGTCTGCCGGATTGGACAACGCCATCACATGAGTATATTTATACATATTAATTATCCTTAAAAGCATTATCTATGACGAAAAAATTGATTGCGGAATTCCTCGGCACTTTCTGGCTGGTACTGGGAGGTTGCGGAAGCGCCCTGTTATCGGCGGGATTCCCTGCTGTTGGTATCGGTTTACTGGGAGTTGCCCTGGCATTCGGCTTAACAGTGTTGACGATCGCTTATTCATTGGGGCATGTTTCCGGAGCGCATCTCAACCCGGCGGTATCGATCGGCTTATGGATGGGTGGCAGGTTCAGTGCAAAAGAGTTGGTGCCTTATATCGTTGCCCAGGTGTTGGGAGGATTGGTAGCTGCCGGCGTCCTGTACGTGATCGTAACAGGTAATGGTAGTGAGATCGGCAATTTTGCAGCGAATGGTTACGGTGAGCATTCACCGGGAGGATATAATCTTTTGGCAGCTTTCGTTACGGAAGCCGTGATGACATTCATGTTCCTCATCGTCATCCTGGGTGCAACGGATGAGAGAGCGCCCAAGGGTTTTGCCGGACTGGCAATAGGTTTGGCTCTTACACTTATACACCTGATCAGTATTCCGGTCACCAATACATCCGTGAACCCGGCCAGGAGTATCAGCCAGGCAGTGTTCGTTGGAGGTTGGGCGGTATCACAGCTCTGGCTGTTCATTGTAGCACCGATCGTTGGAGCGATGCTTGCAGGCGCTGTTTACAAGATATTCGGAAAATAGATCAATAGTGCTCATTCGTTCAATGGTAAGTCCCGACCGGGTTACAGCGTACTCCGGAAATGGCCGTCAACCATTTTTGGACAGAATACGCCAATTCTGTAATATTGCGTCCCCATAACAGCCCGGATGGCGGAACTGGTAGACGCGTCAGACTCAAAATCTGGTTCTCGCAAGGGAGTGCAGGTTCGATTCCTGTTCCGGGCACGGTAAAAGCTTTGTAGATTATTAATTTACAAAGCTTTTTTCATTTCTGGCTTCCTCTCGTGAGGTGTCTCTTCTAATTTGTACATTTACTATCAAATTGTAATGATGTCCGATTATAGATTTGACAGAACTGCATTTAGAATGAAGACTTTTAATGAAGCAGATAAGGCCAATGTGTTCGATAAAAATGTACCATACGCTGAACGATTACGTCAGGCTTATTTCCTCATCGCCCAGGCTTATGGCTTTTCAATGACCGATCAGCCTAAATTGGATAGAACCCATTTTTCAAGCCGGAAACAAAAGAATTAATGGGGAATATTTTTAATGATGACTTCAGGGATTTTATCCAGGCAATGAACAACCATAATGTGGAGTATATTCTGGTAGGTGGTTATGCGGTAATTCTGCACGGCTATAGAAGAGTTACCGGTGATATGGATATCTGGGTGAAAAGAACCAAAGACAATTATGTCAAACTTGCTCGCGCGTTTGCGGAATTTCATCTCCCGCTTTTTGATATGACCGAGCAGAATTTTCTGAATGCAGAGACAACTGATGTATTCTCTTATGGCAGACCTCCAGTAAGTATTGATATTATTACCGAACTCAAAGGAGTACAATTCGACGATGCTTTTTCTCATGCCCAGATTTTCAACGAAAACGAATTAATGATTCGCTTTTTGCATTTAGATAATCTGATCCAAGCAAAGAAAGCAGCGGGACGCCATAAAGATTTAGATGATATTGAAAAGCTAACATCAGAAGATTGATGACACACATTTGACACGCAACCTTTGCAGCTTATTCATATATCCAAAGTGATTCGTTTTTACATTAATCTTGATTTATAACATCTATTCCCAACGTACCACAATTATTTCCTGTCAAGAATATGGGATTTCTACTCTACATTTTCCTTTGAGCCATAATGATGTTTGAGAATCAGGTCATTAGATGCGTGAGTAAATTAACAAATGTGATCAGGGGGTATTATCTACAGAAAGGAGTAAATTGATTTATGCTGACAATTCTATATCCAGAAGTCCATAAATATCTAAAAAATTTCCGCTTTGGCTTGATGCCACTTTTTAATGTTAAAGAAAATCGCTTTTTGCTGGTTATCAAGGCTCTTAAGGAACATATCTTGACCGCGCGTAAAAATGGCGAGTTTAAAATATACTTTTTGCCGGATCGGACTGGCTCTGTGTCCCATTTAGGGTTTGTCACCGCATTTTTTGATGACCATGATCAGCCTCTTGTTGTTCTCACTGGAATGTTCGCACGCGATCCGATGGTCGAGGATTTTACCAAATTATTTTCTCAAAACGAATTCGATGTCTACTTTTTCGACGAGCATAATCGGGAGTTTTTTGGTGCCAAGGCTTTAAATAGAGACTATAAACGTTTTTCGACAATGTTGGATACAGCCACTTATCCGGAACTTGGACCGTCTGAAGTAAAATCTACATTTGAGCGACTACAACATTACTTCGCCATACGTAATATTGAAGACGACAAGATGGCGTATTCTGTGATACTGGGAGAACGGCTTTATTCTGATGATATCATTCTAATGGATAATAGTGGACAATTTCACGGAGTTAATGGTCTTGAGAATATCGTTCCAATTGCGGAACTTATACGGAAAAATGAGCCAGGGCCAATGCAGGAAAAAGATATTGTTTTGTTGATGACAAGGGTATTTGAAAAGCACCAAATCTTCTTAAATCCCATACGTACAGATACTGAACGGGAACTTACTGACATGCTTGTCGTTACTGATGATATAGCGCTGTTCATTCAGGCAAAAGACAGCCCAAATACGGAGGAAATGCTTGCACGTTCTATCACGCGTAAACGTGCCACTATTCGTGCCCATATTGAGAAAGCAACAAACCAATTACGTGGTGTACTTACATATTCTTTAGAAAATAGCCATCTTGTTGTAAAGACCGACGGGCAGATATCTAAAATTCCTTTGCAAGGCCGCCAATTAATTGGAATGATCGTGGTCAAGGAATTATTTGACTATGATTATCAAGAATGCAGTGTTTCACTTCTCGAATTGGTACGCGCAATGCAGATTCCGGCATTACTTCTTGATTATTCACAGTTGCACGAGTTTACATTTCGCGTTCGCGATGCGAATGAATTCGTAAATGGAATTTATACCGTAGTGCGTTTTGAGCTCGAAAAAATGAGTACCCTAAACTAATATGGAACGATATGCCAGAAAAAAAATAGCCTTATATTTTTGGAGATAAAGTAGGATATCATCATAGATTGCTAAGATTTTGATTAAGCCTAATGTTTGCGTCCATTTTGACATTTACGCCTGCAGGCATCGACCTTCACTCTGCTATCGATATAGAGAAATTTCATCCGAACTTTGTTCATAGTAGGATGCTACATAGTCAAGTACCAGTGATGTATTTAGAGCTATCTTTTCTAAAAACCGGGTGACACTCTAACCCATTATTGATACATAATAAATCCGTCAGGTAGTAATTATTATTCCGGTAATTCACTAAAAGCTACAAGATCATGCAGGAATTGGTTAGATAATTTTCCTGTTCCGGGCACACGAAGTCCTGTTGGTCATTGACTAACAGGACTTCTTATTTATACTTAGTCATTTGTGTGCCGGGTATTCATGCTTTTTCCCGCTTTTGTTGACACACAAATGACACATAGTATGACACATGGAAATTTTTCGTTTCATCTTTGCTTAGATCTAAAGTTTCATAGCCTGCAGCTAATCAAGCCATTTATTTCTATGCGCCAGTGAAATCACCTGCGCTCTTGATTGTACATGAAGTTTCTCATAAATATTTGCAATATGCTTTCTAGCAGTGAGCACGCTTATTTGCAAGGTGGCCGCAATCCGTTTGGCATCCCACCCATTCACCATAAATTGTAGCACCTGCTTTTCGCGCTCCGTAATACTTACAGGCAATGATGTTTCAATTTCCGCAGTTCCCGAATACTCAGGCAGCTTGCTTAAAAGCTTCAACGCTTTCCTGGCAATAGAAGGGCTCATTGGAGCGCCCCCCAACTCCATTACATCTATTACTGCTTCCCATATTTCAGATGCCGGTTCGTGTTTCAGCAGATACCCTGAAGCCCCGGCCCTGATGGCTTCAAATATTTTTTCATCATCGTCAAAAATAGTCAGTACTATAAAGTGTACCTGTGGAAACAAATATTTGCCTATACGAATAGCAGTTACGCCATCCATACCCGGCATTTCAAGGTCCATGAATACTACCTGTGGAAGTTTGCTGGCAGGTAATTCCTGGAGCTGTTCCAGGAAACCATTACCGTCTTCTGCTGTAAACAGTAATTGTAATCCGGCATAATCCCCGAGCTTTTGGATAAAGGTGCCCCTATTTATCTTATTGTCTTCAACCAATGCAACCATATAATCCATAATGCAAGTTTCTATTATACAGGATATTTTACAATACTCAATTTATAGTAGGTCTCAATATTCACTCAGTTTGATTTATTGTGATATGTGGCCAAACCATTGAAACCGGTGTGATAATTACCCTGGTTCCTAAAGGTTCATTTTTTTCCCAAACAACTTGCCATCCCGCTTCAGCAGCGCGCTTTTGCATATTAGCCAATCCATGGTCACCTTTATCTACTGCTGTATCTGTGATACCTTTACCGTCATCAATAATGCTTACTGTCCAGATATCCAGGGAAACAATTTCAACTATTATCTGTCTGCATCCGCTATGCCGTAAAGCATTGTTTACAGCTTCCTGTACAATACGAAAGAGATGAAAGGTCTGCATGGGCAATAATACATGCTCTATAACTATTTCTTCCTTGATGTCTATCATAACGGATGGGTAACTGGGATGGATACGCTGAACAAAAAATTTGATTCTATCGCTGATAGCAGTGAGCGCCAATGCATCTTTTTTCAATACCCATATAGTATCGGTAAGTTGTGAAACGATAGATTGCGAATTGTGACGTAACTCCTGCAATGCAATGTTGCTTTGTTCATCCTGATGACTGATTCTAATATGATCAATATTACTGATCATGGCAGCAGCATAAGCGCCTAAATTATCATGCAGATCGGCGGCTAAGCGTCTTCTTTCTATTTCTCCGGCTTCTTTAATAGCCTCCGCCGCATTACGTTTTTCGTCCTCCATCAGGCGGTCCATTGTCAATTGCTGCCTTTTCCTGTAATTCCTGAACACGATAATAGCAACAGTGAATATAATGGTCGATAACAAGACAGCTCCGTAAAAAAGATAATTCTTTTTTACCAGATCAAGATGTTGTTGAATAATGGTGTTTTCTTTTTTCTGGACCTCATACTTTGTTTCCAGTTCCGCTATCTGTTGCGCAGAATTTATTTTATATGTGGAATCTTTTAATTGCAGCATTTTATTTAGAACCTCACTATACTTTTCATAGTCGCCTGCCACCTGGTAATTTTTAGCCAACACCTCATACAAGCCACTGATATTACTATACGACTGGCCATTTTTTTCAGCCAATGTCAATCCTTCCTTACACAGCGCAATTCCTTTTTGCGGGCTATTATTATTGGCATAAAAAAAAGCGAGTTGCGCCATATCATTAATAATATAATAGATATCGCCTATCTGTTTCCGCACTTTTACTGCTTCTTCCAGTCCCGCTTCAGCTTCTTTTAGGTGACCAAGCTCTGCCATTAGACCACCGTATACAAATAATGCATTGGCAAGGTTAGTAAGATTCTCATCTTCCCGTGAATACCGAAGGCCAAGTTTTACATAATATATTGCAGAATCCTGTTGTGAGAGATGATAAAAAACAATAGCTATGTTATTATATATAAAACTAAGTTTTCGCCGGTATAGCGGGTTGTGCATCAATGCCAGTGCCCGATAGTACCAACTGAGGGCATCACTATAATTCTTCAATCTTGATTTGGCATTGGCTATCCCTAAGGTGGATCTTGCCATACCCAATGTATCATTATGTGTTTCGGTAAGTTTCAGGAAATCGAAATTGTGCGACATTAAATCATTTATCCTCGATGTACGGGTAAGAATATTACCGCGTAAGCTGTACAACTTCAGATACATTTCATCATAGGAAAACAATGATGTATACCTTGTAATGACAACATCAATCTTTGCCATGGCAGAATCCAGCTTGTTTATCTGAAACAACCATGCAGCGACATAATAATCAACCAATATATCAGCGCGTCTGTTTTTTTGAAGGTATGCAAGCTGCCTGGCCAGTAAAGCATATTTATGCAATGTATCCGGACTGAAAGACTCCCATGCATCACAAAATATCAATATTGCTTGGAGTTGTGCCGCCGAATCTTTTGATGCAGTTACATCTGCCCGCAACTTATTAAGCAACTGCGTTTGTCCACGGCCTGTAAAGGCCGCGCAACCCCAAAAAACAAATAGCAAAACCGGCAGGGCTGGTTTCATAATGATTCACTGAGTGGTATACTAAAAATAAACAATTACCAGACTCAGGCAAAGCACTATTTATGCCAAAGGAAAGGTTCAGAGTTCTACTACAAATTAAGTATTGCGTATTTCAGGCAATATATACAGTTTTATACCTTAAAATCCCACTGCCTTTTGATAAATCGTATTCTTCTGAATCCCTGCAATATACCTGCAGTAGGAAAATTTATTTGCTCAAAATGATAATCAAACTACAATATGAATGTATTAGTACTTACCAGATTCAGGAATATACTGGCGATGACAGTTTTCGCTAGTTGCATTAATGCGGGGGTGCATGCCCAAAACTTTGTAGTGGTAAACAATACTCCCGGCATAAAATCCGATTTCAAAACTTTGCAGGGGGCCGTAGATAGTGTTGCCAATGGTACAATCATCTTGCTTCAACCAGGCCCCTCTTCCTATGGAGACGTCTTCATCCGGAAAAGAATAACAATTATCGGAGCTGGCTATTTTCTGGGGCAAAATAATGCACCCAATACCCAAGCCACCCTGCGATCGTCTGTCCTTGGTAGGGTTTATTTTGACACATCCTCGAATGGCAGCTACATGACAGGTATTAGCTTGACGGGTAGGCTTGAGAGTGGGATTACTGCGAGGATAATTTTTAATTATACTTCAGACATCACGGTTTCTCGTTGCCTGGTAGACAACCCAGGTACTTATGCTTATGCAACACGATCTTCTTCGCTCACTATCAAACAGTGTTATTTCCGTCCCAATGGCACCAATGCCAATATTCTTGGTTCCAATTCAGCTACAGGTATTGACTTTGTCAATAATATTTTCAGTCCGGATGGTAGCGGTGAAAATAAATTGCCCAGTGAATATTTTACTAATTATAATACTTCGGTTCTTTTTAAGAACAATGTGATGTACAATGTTTCAAACCCTGGTTATTATCCATCGGCTAATACATTGATCAATAATATTGTGTTTGACCAAAATGGCACACCTGGTGCAGTTTTATGTGTTGCTTCACTCAACAATGTGGGGAACATGACTTATACTTCTACCGGTCCTAATATAACTAATGCGGTTGAAAAAGATGTTTTTGTATTAAAGTCTAACCCTTCCATTGCCAGCCCGGATGCAAGATTTCAGCTCAAAGCAGGTTCTGCCGCTACTGGTTATGGGCAGGGTGGCGTTGATTGTGGTGCTTTCGGAGGCCTGCAGGGAAGTGCTTACGAATTGTCCGGAATAGCTGAATTTGTCCCTAATATTTTTTTCCTGGATGTTCCAACAGTTGGTACACAAACAGGTGGCTTACCTATTCACATTAAGGTAAGGGCCAACAAATAAAAGGTGACTATATAGGCAATCATCTCTAGTCACTAATAAACTTTTGATCCTTGAACCTTAAGTGTATTGTCTGTATCATGCTTGAGCAACAGCTTATAAATGTTCTTAAAATGGTGGCATTCTCTGCTATCACGGTTGTTTTATCAATACCTGCCTGCGCACAAACCACAAAGGCAATTGAATATTTCTTTGATACTGATCCTGGACCAGGCAAGGGTACAAGAATAAATTTACCGGCAAGTCAGCAGGTCGATGCGATAGTGAATATTGGAATGACTTCGGTGGGCTTTGGTATTCACCGGCTATATATTCGCGCAATGGACAATGATGACCAATGGGGCCTTTATCATACGTTTCCTGTTTTTAAGACTGCCGACAATCAGCCTGTCGTTATTCAAAAACTGGAATACTTTTTTGATGCTGATCCAGGGGTGGGTAAAGCCTACTCACTTAACCTGCTGTCAGCTCCGATAACAGACGGCAATATAACACTTGATATGTCATCGGTTTCAAAAGGGCTTCACCAAGTTTTTATCCGTGTTATGGACAATGGTGGAAGGTGGGGTCTTTATCATAGCTATCCAGTTATCAACGGAGAAGGCAATCAACCTGTGACAGTTAAAAAACTGGAATATTTTTTTGATACAGATCCAGGTGTGGGAAATGGCATCTCGATCCCTCTTGCCGGAGTATCGCCAACAGATACAACTATTACACTTAACTTATCTTCCCTCAGTGAGGGCCTGCACCAGGCTTTTATTCGGGTAATGGATATTACTGGAAAATGGAGTTTATATAATATTTTTCCGGTGATTAAAGCCCCAGGCAATTATCAACCGCTTGTACTTCGGAGGATAGAATTCTTTATTGATGAGGATCCGGGGGTTGACAAAGCCATCCCTGTTGCCCTATCTCCCACCTACGCAATTGACAGCACCCTATTGCTACAATTACCAAGTACAAATAGGGACACGGCTCACCTTTTTGTACGGGCTATGGATAATCGCGGGATGTGGGGGTTATATCATGACACAACTATAAAGATTACCTGCGCATTATATAAATTCAAACCAGATTTTTCTGTTGTACCCACTAACTCCTGCGTTAATACTCAGCTACATTTCAAAGATTCATCTGTTGCACAACAATGGCATTGGAAGTTTGGGAACGGAGATAGCTCACGACTGCAAAATCCTTATTATACCTACACCACAACAGGCAATTATAAAGTAAGCCTATTTGTAGTAACAGCGCGTGGTTGTATCTCTGATACAACGCAAAAAACAATACAAATAAATGCATCGCCGGTTGTCGATGTCGGGCCGGATTTGCAATTGTTCGCAGGCGAGCAGGTAACACTTCGTCCCGTAGTATCAGGGAATTTTTTACAATACCAGTGGTCGCCCGACCGCTATATAAATAATATACACACTCAAAATCCGGTTATCACTGGAACAGAAGATATCCTTTATAAGCTCACGGTCACCAGTGCCTATGGTTGTAGTGCCAGCGATTCGTTAAGAGTTAAAATAGGGAAGGGAATTCGTGAAATAAAAGTTCCTAACATTTTTACTCCCAATGGCGATGGTATCAATGATACATGGACAATACAATACCTGGATACATATCCAGATTGCCGGGTGCAGGTATTTAACCGCTATGGACAAAAACTTTTTGAATCCATTGGCTATTCTGTTCCCTGGGATGGCAAATACAACGGACATCCGTTGCCCTTTGGGACCTATTATTATGTTATCTACCCTGGCAAAGGTATTCGCCCACTGATCGGGTATGTTACCATAATTCGTTAATAATAATTTGAAGTGTCATGAACAAAGCAATACAGCTTGCAATAATATTGTCATATACTGTTGAATTGCAGGCTCAACAAAAACCACACTACACGCAATACATCCTGAATAATTACATCCTGAATCCTGCACTTACAGGTATTGAAAATTATACAGATATTAAAATTAGCTACCGCAGTCAGTGGCAGGGCGTCAGTGGTGCTCCCACCACATCATATATATCAGCCCATATGCCATTGGGCAAAAATGATTTCCGGGTTAGCGCTACTTCTTTCAGGATACCAGGAGAAAATCCACGCGGAAAATCCTATTGGGAAAATTATACCGCTGCCAGTCCCCACCATGGGCTTGGCGTAATACTTATGCATGATCGATCAGGCTTCCTAAGCAGGTCATCTGGTTATGTCACTTATGCTTATCACATGGGGCTTAGTGCTAAAACCAGCCTGGCGGCGGGTTTTATAGGGGGTCTGACAAAGGTAAGTTTAGACCGTGATAAAATCGACTGGGCTTCCCTCAACGCCGCAGATCCCGCTGTTGCCAATTCCTTTGGTCAGTTTAGTAACTGGCAACCTGAAATAGGTGCAGGGCTTTGGTTGTATAGCGCCAGTTATTTTGCCGGTCTTTCTGTTCAGAACATTGTTCTTACAAAAACGAGATTTACAGATAACGGCAATTATGGAGAACAATTTCGACCTCACTTATTTGCCACTGCAGGTTATCGTTTTTTATTGAATGATGAAATAAACGTATTGCCATCATTGATGGTTAAATATATATCACCACTACCAGTTCAGTATGATGCTAATATCAAACTACAATATCACGACCTATTCTGGGTGGGAGGCAATTATCGCTTCAAGGAAATGTTTGGTGGGTGGGCTGCGATGGCTGGTGTTAATATTCAGAATATTTGTCAGTTTAGTTATGCGTATGATATAACGACTAACCGGTTGGACGTTTATAGCCGGGGTTCTCACGAAATCATGATAGGATTTTTACTTGGCAACACGTATGGCGATGGTTGCCCTAGAAATGTATGGTAATTGTAAAACGATAATCATCATGAATTATCTGTGTTTTTCTTTACATCTCAATTATAATTTTGCTGGTTTTCAATTGTCATTGCACTGGAATATGCACCATAAAAGAGAACTCCCACCTTTAGGTCGTATTGTTGACGCAAGAACGGAATGATGTGTTCGGGATGTTCTGCCTGTCATCAACAGGTTCCTGATGATGGCTTCGGCTTCTTCAAAGAACAATCCCCCAGGCAACCGGTAATCAACAGCCGGATTGATAGCATCAGCCAGTACATCGGAATCGAAATGGACCCAGTAGCCACGAACATCCGCCAATTCTATATGATGGCTGTTGCACGGATATCCTGTGATCCGTAACGGTGGGCCTCTTCCTCATCCATTCCTCCAATCCCGCCACTTATTGAATAGTCACTGCCGAATACACAACCCCACTATGACCTTCAATAACTACGGAATAGTTTCACACCATTATGATTGAAAGGCCCCCTGGCCCAGGTTAGCAGCATCTACTTAATCACCCATGAATTAATCAGGCCACCATGAACTGCTTTAACCCCATGATAAGGAAACTATTCTTTTTCCTTGTGCTTTCCTGTTGTCATACTGTTCTGCCGGCGCAGGACCTTGGCAACCTCAAAAAACAAAAACCTTTTACGGTTTCCGGCAGCGTGGGAGCCTCTTACAATTTTTACAATAGCAATGAACCGGTGGCTACCCGGCCCGCTTCCTCCTGGAATATATATGGGAATGTTACGCCTGTTATTTATGGTGTATCACTACCCTTTTCTTTCGTCATCAATCAATATAGTTCAAGCTATACACAACCCTTTGCACAGTTCGGGTTAAGTCCAACGTATAAATGGGTGAAGCTACACCTCGGCTACCGGAATATCCAGTTCTCACCCCTCACCTTCGACGGGCAGAGCTTCCGGGGGGCCGGGATCGAGTTGACACCCAACCATTTTCGCTTCGCCGCTTTTTATGGAAAGCTGAACCGGAAGATCAATGAAGATACGACCAGCGGACGGTTTGCAGCTCCTCAATTTTCAAGAACAGGTTATGGAATAAAAATTGGCATCGGCAATCTGTCCAATTATTTCGACCTCATCTATTTCCATGCAAAGGACGACAGCTCCTCTGCAACAGTGATCAACAAATCAAATTACCGTCCGCAGGAGAATACTGTACTGGGTTCATCCTTCAAGATCTCACTGATCAAAAAGATTATTTTCAACACTGATATTGCCATCAGTGGCCTTACGGAGGATATATCGCTCACTCAAAATCGCCCGGATTCCACAAACACTTCCCTTCAAAAACTGATGAAAGGTTTTTTGAAAAGCAATATCTCCACTTCGGCAAATTGGGCAGGGCAATCATCCCTTCAATTTATCCTGAAAGGATATACGACAACGCTCGGTTACCGAAGGGTCCAACCTGGTTTCAAATCACTGGGAACCCCTTATATGCTCAATGATATCGAATTGCTCAACTGGATGAACAATTTGAGCCTGGCTAATGGCAGGTTGAGTATTACTGCTGTATTATCCAACCAGCATAATAATCTCGATAAAAAGCTGACCAGTGAGCTCCACACTTTGGCCAGCAACCTTAATATAAATGCCTTGTTGGGTAAGACATTCAATCTGAATTTCAATTACAATGGCTATAGCCTGAAACAAAAGGACGGGACACTCCAGCTCGGTGATTCCGTCAGGCTGAATCAGCAAATACATCAATTCAGCTTTACGCCGGCTTTTACCCTGATGAATGAAATTCAATCAAACACGATCAGTGGTAATATAAGTTATATGTTGCTGGATGATAAGAACCCTGCCACCACAAAGACCGGCAGCAGCAATAACCTTTCCGCTTCTTTGAATTATACGCTGGGACTGATTAAACAGGCAACGAATTTTACGGTATCGGGCCTCTTCTCCCAGTATAAGCAAGACACCAATTATTACAAAACCTATGGTGCTTCATTAAGCAGTTCAGCACAACTGCTAAGAAACAAACCTTTGAGTGTACAGGGCACTGCCGGATACCTGATCAACCGGTCTTCCTACGGCAATGCCCAGAATAACCTCACTTTTTCGGCCAATATCAACTACCATATAAAACATCATTCTGTCACTGCATTTGCCAATTATATCTATACCCCCTATAACCCGATCAATAATATTATCAATAACAAAGTGGCACAGGCAGTGGCCAGCAAGAACCTGGCCGGGGGTATATCATATAATTACTCATTCTAATGACCTAAAAGCATTACCATGAAAATAGGCGGAATACACAGAAAACATTTTTTGATCCTGCTGCTTGCTTTATGGAAGAGCCTGACCTCTTTGGCCCAGCCTTATCCTGTAACGGTAACCACTGTTGCAGTACCTCCGGTAAATCCGGTGATCAGTCAGTATGTATCATCGGGAAATATTGCGTCTTCCTTTCTATATGGCGCCGCAGGAATGCCTCCCTTGCAGGTGTATGTGCATGGCCGGATCGAGTGCATATCACCATCGCCCTTTACCATTTCGGTGAACCCCAATTTTTCACAACAGGGAATGGTTACGCTTACTCCCGGCTCGCCTACTATGTTGACGGCCACCCAATTGCTGGGAGCGTTTGGTTTTTTCAATGATAACAACCTGGTAGCAACGGGCATCAATCTTAACAGCATCAAGGATGCCAATAACAATATCAAATTACCGACTGGTGTATACCGGGTTTGTTTTGTCGCAAAACAGGCAGACCCTGCGAGCAGTCAGCCCGGGGCCAATGTTTCAGACCCCAACATGGGTTGCGGCAATTTCGGTATCTGCACCAAAGCAGCAGCACCACAGTTCACTCAACCGGTAAGCAATCTCAATATCAATGGCAATAACGGCAATAATGTGATGGTGCAAAAGATCTCGCCGGTAGTTTTCACATGGACCCCACCCAATTCCATCTGCGGCGGAAGATTGGGCGCTATGGTCTATGATCTCGAGATACATGAAATGTTTTCTACGCAAACAGTAACAGACGCCATCAATAACCCGCCCGTTTTTATCAGGAAAGGGCTCCCTACATCCACGTTCCTGCTGGATACCCTTTTGTATAAAGATGTTTTGCAAACAGGTAAGCAGTATGCGATACGTGTAAAGGCCAATACCGTGGGCAATATGGATGTGCAGATAGAAAACAATGGTTATAGCCGCATCGAAGCATTTCAGTATGGAGAGTCCATGTTGCCACCGGGGCCTCCGGTGAAACCACAGGATGGAAATAATAACCCGCCGCAGGTCAATGCTGTTGGGGGCGACTGTGGATTGAAACCGCCCTCCAATACAACCATCATTGCAGCCAACGAAGCATTGACAGGAAAGGATATTAAAGTCGGCGAGTTCATCCTGGTGCCCACCAAAATAACGAGGAACAACGACAATACCTATACCGGCGAAGGCACCGTGAACTGGAACCCCATTATCGGTGTGGCAAAGCTGAAAGTGGCATTTGATAAAATAAAGATCAACACGGATAAAGCAGTGTTCGATGGTGAGATAGTTACCCAAACCGATCCAGGCGTATTCAAGTCGGGAACATTCGATGAGTTCAAGGAATTTGCCAAGAAAACAGGAAAGGAACTGGATGGCCTCGCCAGCGACGTTGAAAATTTTATCAATAAAAATGCAGGCGCCAGGTTATTGAGCCAGCTCACCGGAAGCACTCCCGTAGATCTGCCGATAGGATTGAATGATAAAAGCTTTGACAATGGCCCACCGGTTACCATGGCCATTATGAATATCGTGTTTTCACCAAAAGGGGCCACCATGAGCCTGCTCTTCAATATCAATATTGAAGAGGCGAACGGGTGGCTTACACTTGCGGGCTCCGGTTTTTGTATTCATCCTACGGGCATAGGGCTTAGTCAGGGTGTCTTGTTCCTGCCCACCGACCGGGATTTCAATATTGGCAGCGGCAGCAACAACATGAATATAAAGTTCAAAGGCTGCCCTTCTGCCGATTCCACCAATGGTACTTATGTGGCCTGGAATAATAACAAGCTCAGCGACATTGTTGCCCATGCTGAAATTTCTTTTCCGCAAAATGTGCTGGTACCTGAAGATGACAAAGGGAATATCACTGCGGGCTCCGTTATTGCGAAACTGATGTTCCGGTTCAAGGAATGGGAAGACTGGGTAGCCAGCATCGACCTTCCGCATTTTCAGATCAAAGATGTAAAGGGATTGAGCTTCCGGCCGACTACCATTTATTATGATCATTCGATGAAATCGAACCCTGCCGGGTTTACCTATCCAGAAAACGGGAAGGGGAAAAAAGGAAATGATTTTGAAGGGTTGTACGTAAAGGAATTCAAAGTATTGCTGCCCGAAGATTTCAAAACCTTCAACCAGAAAAAAGATGAACGGACCGAATTTATCGCCAGCAACCTGATACTCGATAACAATGGTTTGAGTGTTCATATACAAGGTAAGAATGTCATCGATATTTCTACGGGCAATCTGGGCGGATGGGGCTTTTCATTGAATAATATCGAGGTGGAAGTAACCAACACTACTTTCACGAAGGGGAATGTAGAAGGGCAGTTCTTATTGCCTGTAAGCAAAACACCCCTGGATTATTCAGGCGATCTGCATTTAGGCAAAGATTCCATAACCTATGCGTTCCTGATCAAACCTTCGGCAAAAATGAGCTGGGATATCTGGAAAGCATCGGTGGAATTAAAGCCCAATTCCTTTATAGAAGTGAAGAAAGATTCCCTGGGCGCAGCCGTTACTGCATTGATGAACGGTGATGTAAGTATTATCCTTTCCGATGGAGCGCCGGCATTGAAATTTGAAGCCATAAAATTCGACAGTCTTGGTATTTCCAACCGTAATAGCAAGACTAAGAAAAAAGAATTCTGGATGAGCCCCGGTAATTGGGCATTTGCAAGTCCACAAAAATCAGTGGCAGGATTCCCGGTCAACCTGGGAGGTATTGCTCCATACGTGGATATGAAAACTGAAATAGAAGCGGGTTTGAAATTCAAATTGTCCATGGGTATCGGAGGGGCCGATAAAACCATTATCGGTGCTGAAACAAGCCTGTCTTTATACGGGGCAATAAAATTAGGATTGGAAGATTTTCGGCCCAACTTTACGGTCACTGCCGGTGTTCGCGCTGATTCCATTCGTTTATTTGGCGATGTGGGTCCATTGAAGGTGGATGGCATGCTCGCATTCTATAAAAAGGACAATGTATATGGCGATGGCATCAAGGGTCACGTGAAGGCTACATTTCCGGTAGTGGAGATCGAAGCCACTGCACAGTTCGGCAATATAAATAATTTCAATTACTGGTTTATCGATGCCTGTGCGCAGTTCGCCACGCCGATACCGGTGGTAGGGCCTTTGGGCATCAATGGGTTCGGCGGAGGCGCTTATTACAATATGAAATTGCAGAACGGTCCTCCCAAAGATGATGTGATGCTGGCGAAGAACGGTTCCAACAACAACACACCGGGCAGCTCTATGTCGGGAATAACATTCGTTCCGGCAGAAGGAGGCTTCGGCCTGCGGGCCACCGCCCTGATTTGCATGGTAAGCGGCGCAGGGCCTAAAGCCATGAACGCGAAAATAACCCTGGGGGCAGAGCTCATGAACGGGGCCTTCCAAAATTTGAACCTGACGGGCGACGTATACGTGTTCACCAACCCGCCTAAGAACGATCATGCTATTGTAACAGGAAATGTAAAGATCATTTACAATATCCCTGAAAAGGAATTCTCCCTGGCGGCCCTGGTAACAGGAAAATTTTCCGGCGCTGCATTGACCGTACCTATCAATCTATACACTGCGCCTAAGGGTTGGTATTTTAAAGTAGGCGATCCCTGGGCGCAAAAAATAACGCTCACCTTCCCCGAACAGAAAACCGCCTTCTATCATTACTCGATCGGTGCTTCCGCTTACTTCGTGGTGGGCTCGCTGATCAATCCCCAATTCCCTGATCTGCCGCCGCAGATCACGCAAACGCTCGGGCTCACTGCCGAACCAAAGATCCAAAGTTTTATAGACGAATTGAATAAAACGCCCGGATCGGGAATGATGTTTGGCGCGGAGGTACACGGCAGTGTTGGTTTTTCCGCAGCCATTATCTATGCAGATGCAGAAGCGCTGCTTGGGTTCGACATGATGCTGAAAAATTTCGATGCTCTTACCTGCGGCGGTGGCAGATCGGCAGGTTGGGAAAACTGGTATGCGCTGGGACAACTCTATGCCTATTTGAAACTCGATGTGGGGCTTATGGTGGATGTTTGGTTTTTCAGTGGCAAGGTTAGCCTGGCCCGGTTTGCCGCGGGAGCCTACCTCCGTGGCGGATTGCCCAACCCCACCTGGATGGAAGGCGCCGTTGCCGTGAAAGGTGAAGTACTGGGCGGCCTGGTGAAAGTGAATACCAGTGCGCATTTCAGCATCGGCGATAAATGCTATCCCGATCCGGACCCGTTAAAGGACATCAAAATCATTTCCGACTATGGGCCCAAAGGCAATAAAGAAAGCGTATTTGTTTACCCTTATGCTGCCTCCAATGTGGGACTGGAAAAAAACTATGAGATATCGGTGCCGCCTACCCAACAATATCCCGATGGAGAAGTGCGGGTGTACCAGTTCAGGGTAAGATCATTCCGCTTATTGAAGAATGGAACAACAGAAATCGCAAGCACCAACCTGGAATACCAGAATGATAACAACACAGTATTGCTGAAGCGAAATAAAGTCCTCGATGCATACACGAATTATACCGGTGAGATCCAATGTTACGCTTTACAGTATGTAGAAGGAAAGGGATGGACCAATCCAAAGAACGATAAGAAAGGGGCTTATGAACCGGTAGAAGAGACCAGCACATTCAGTTTCAGGACCGGGCCCAAACCGGATTATATTCCCGATGAGAATATTTCGTTCAGCTATCCCGTGAACAGGCAGCGCTATGTGCTGAAGAACGAAATGAATGGCAATGCAAAGATCCACCTGGACCAGGAGCAGGATAATATCCTTTCGGGTGATGGTAAAGGTTTCAATGCACTGAGAAAATATAAAGCCTATTTCATCCCGGTGGGGACCACAGATACCATAAAATCCGATTTTACCTGGAACGACAATACCCGGGACCTGGACTATCATCTTCCCGTTACCTTAAAGAATAATACCGTGTATAAAGTGGAATTCTGGTCCTTCGAGCACAGCAGTTCGATGGCGATCGCGCCGGCAGTTTTGAAAACACAAAGCAGCATGAGCGCCAGGAATATCAAAGGAATCGACTTCCAGCAAAGGCAAACCAGCATAGTATCGTCGGCGCTGAAAATACCGAAGCCTGTTTATACGATGTATTACCGTACCAGCGCCTACAATACCATTGCCGAAAAAATAAATGATATGGGCAACTGGAATGCCACCAGGAAGAACAACGCTTTGTATATCACCAATGATGCCATGGCCACTGAACATTTCGATGAGTTCGAGACCAAAGGTTTCACATCGCCGAATGGGATGCATTATTATCCTCCCTTGTTGCAGATCGACATCAATTGGGACAACAATAAACAAAATGACCGCTTTGCTGCAGACAATGTGTATGCCAATTCCTTCACCCTTGCATTCAAACAGGTTCAGACAGATTATGGCGCAAACTGGGTAAGGGAATTTGGGGGCAGGCCGGTGAACACCGTCGATCCCGGCAGGCTGTACAGCGACAAACCTTTGAGCACCGCTGAAACAGGAGAACAAATCGCGGCTCCGATCAGTGTTTCCAAAAGTATCGGTTACTCTTCCATGCTCAGTATGAGCAATGCGAACAAGGGTCAGACGGTATCATTCTCCAATCTCGGCTATCAAACCATTGTATGGGACAGGGAAAAATACCTGATGGCAGACCATAAACTGCTGAAAGATTTTGCTTATGCCGTTTCGCTCCATGCAGGGGCGTTTTTCAATTGGTCGCCCCAAAAAGCAGAAAACTTTTTAAGTAGCATGAATGGCAATGTGGATTTTGCCTGGAACTATATCGGTGGTTATATTACTATGCCCTGGAACAGGTTCTATTATCTCTACACTGATCCCAAATACATGAATATTGTCGATAAACTGAAGACACAACCTTTCACCGCTTACCCGAATGGAAGCAGGACAATGCAGATCGGTTATAAAGCCGGGAATTTGCAGGGTAATACCATTAGCAAAACATTCAACTATTAAAACCACAACATGATGAGAAACATTTTTGTGATAATTGTGCTATGTTCCCTTGCCATGTTGGTACCGGGAAAAACATTTTCTCAGAACACAAAGAACCACCATGACCAGTCGCCGGTATTGAGGTCGGGTATAAAAGTGACAGCCAGGTCCTTTGCCGATTCCATTGTATTGCGTTGGGCACCGATGCGGCCCTGGGCCTGGCATAAGCTGAACAATCTTGGTTATAAGATCGAAAGGATCGACGTGACTGAAAAGGATAACCCGCACAGGGAATGGCTCACGACCGCCCCCTTAAAACCTTTTACACTGGAAAAATTCAAAGCGTCCTTTAACAGTGCCAATAGCAATGCCGCAATCGCCGCTCAATGTTTGTACGGAAAAAATTTTGATACCAACCTCCGCCCCGGGCAGGCCGGTATTGAAGACAAGGCCGCTGTAACGGATGCCCGGTACGGTTATGCATTGATGGTGGCAGATTTTGATGCAGGCGTAGGGGTGGCGCTCGCATTGCGTTTTGCCGATAAAAAAGTGAAAAAAGGGGCTACCTATATTTATCGGATCGTGCCGGCCGCGCCATCAACGCAGGGAACGATCGATACCGGGGCCATCCTGATCACCCATATACCAGCCGTCGATACTGCCAGACCAAAAATCACTGAAGCCCTGGCCTCGGACGGGTTGAGTGAATTGCATTGGGACAGATCGGGATCAGCAGCATGGAGCGGATTCTATGTTGAACGAAGCGAAGACACCAAAACATTCAAAGCATTGAACACATTGCCTTATATCACTTCAAGGCCAGATTCCTTCCTGGTAAACGAAGATAGCAGCAAGGCAAAAATGTTTTCCCTGCTTGAATCACAGCATATTTATGTAGATAGCCTGCCACAGAATTATAAGAATTATTCCTACCGCATCAGAGGTATCGATGCTTTTGCCGAATTGAGTGAATATTCCAACACGGTAACGGTCAGTGGTAAAGACCTGACCCCGCCTGTGGCCGTGAATATCCTGAACCCGCAGTTCATCAGCGGGCAGAAAATGAAAGTGTTATGGAATAAACCGGTGGTCGAAAAGGACTGCAAAGGTTATTATGTGACCAGGGCCAACAATATCAACGGCCCATATCGAACAATAAACCGTCAATTGCTACCGCCGTCTTCCACTGAATATACAGACGATACCGCTTTTGCACATGGTAGCACCTATTATATCGTTATTGCGGTGGATACGGCCAATAATATTTCATCGTCATCACCAGCTTTGGGCCTGGTGCCGGACAATACCCCACCTGCTGTGCCTGCAGGGTTGAAAGGTCGAATAGATAAGAGCGGGCTTGTATATCTATCATGGAATGCAAATAAGGAAGAGGATCTGAAAGGATATAAGGTGTACTACGCCAATGCCCCTGATCATGTATTTACGCAAATCACCACGGAGCCTGATTCGCTGAACAGCTTTGTTGATTCAATAACGTTAAGGACACTGACAAAAAATATTTGGTATAGAATTGTAGCCGTCGATCACAACAACAATCATTCAGCTTTCAGCGAAGCCATTAAACTGAAAAAGCCGGATATTGTTCCACCAACAGCGCCTCTGGCGAAAAATGTGATCGTCAGCGAAACTAAAGTAGAGATGGATTGGGTGCAGAGCAGCAGCGACGATGCGGTGGGTTATATCATTTATCGTCGGTCGGGAAAGAATGAAACTACCATGATCGGCAGGTACAGGCATACTGTGGGGCAGGAAAGCTTTCATTTTGCAGACACCAGCGCCAGGCCCAATATCGACTATACCTATGCTGCTGAAACAATTGATGAAGACAGCCTCCATTCTCCGGCATCCGTACCAGTGCAGGTAAAAATCAACAAAATGCCTGAAAGACCTGCCATTACTACATTAAAAGCGGTGTACGACAATAGGACGAAAACCGTTCAACTAAGTTGGCAATACAATGCGACTGGGGATTACTTCTTCATCATTTATCGCAGCACCGGCACCGACCCATTACAACGGTTCCAATCTGTCAATAAAGAAGAAATAAAGTTCAGCGATCATAAGGTCAGCGCCGGTACCACTTACTGGTACGCCATCCAGGTGATATATAAAGATGAAAAAGGAAATACCAGGTTAAGTGAGCCGTTTAGCATCACGATTTGAACGGGGATGCAGCCAGGCAGAAGCATCTGTAACCCTTCTTCCGGTGAGTAACCTGGTAACCGGGCTATACATCCTGAAGGTACGTATGAACGATGGAACGATGGAGACCATGAAAGTAGTAAAAGAATAGATCGTTACTTTTATTTTATTCCCCGACTGTTTTGCATATCATCCTTCCCCCTGCATGCAAACCTGTCTACATATACCCTGCTCCTACTCTGTTTTCCCATCGAAGTTGCATATAGTGCAAATACACTGCCCACAAAACCGCCAGCTACCCTGGTGCTGAGCATTTTTGCATCAAGGCTATCCTTCAACAAAGTCCATCGATGCGCAGTGGAATAATAACAGTGAAGAAAGGCATTTTCCATTACGATCTTCAATTGAATGGCATTCTGTTTTTCCGGCAAAAATGCACTGGCCATTAACTGCATGTTGCTGTCGGCAGCAGCACGGTATAATTGCACGACCGGCTTTCCTGCTTCGAGCGATTTACACAGGAAATAATAATGTGTCTCATTCTGAAAAATAGCGAGCCCTGCCTTTTCATTGTCGGCTGCCGGCTCAAATTGCAGCCTGGTGACTGCCTCGCATTGGTGGCTTGGTTGCCGGAATGCAATGAAGGAAGGATTGCCACGTCCACCGCAGGTTTCCGGCCGCAATCGCATGCAAAGGAAACCTTTTCTCTCCTGAAGGCTGTACCATTGCTCTGCCGGAGTTCTTAAAAATATGTACCGGTGATGCAGAGCAGGTTCGTTGAAATCATCGAAGAAAAATGCATTGCTTGCGAATGGATTGGCAACTTTTTTTGTGAATGATGGGAATGGGACTTTTTGTTTATAAGGCACTGTTTCGTTCCCATCCAGTATATGCGGCCAGCCATCCTTCCAGGTAACGGGCAAGAGAAAGGTTTCTCTACCGATATTATAATAATCATCTTCATAAGGCCGGCAGCCCAAAAATACGGCATACCAGTTCCCATCCTTCGCCTCCACCATATCGGCATGACCGGTATTGGTAACAGGATACGGCCTTGCCTTATCGAGATGCCGCTGCGTGAGGACCGGATTGTTTTCATAAGGCGTGTACGGTCCGTCGACCGTTTTGCTTTTGAAAACGACCTCACTATGGTTGTAACCTGTTCCACCTTCTGCGCAGATAAGGTAGTACCAGTCATCTTTTTTATAGATATGCGGTCCTTCAATCCATACCGGTTTCTTTGTAATATCCGTTCCTCCATCGACTAAAATTTTTTCATCCCCTTTCACTTTCAGCTCCGCCGCATCGAAGCGTATCAACCGGATGGTGCGATGGCCATTATACAAAGGCCGGTTATCAGGCGCTACGCTGTTGTATACCAGCCAGGCTTCACCACTATCTTCAAAGAATAAGGATGGATCGATCCCGTTCACGGCCGGCAATACAACCGGATTGCTCCAGGGCCCTGCCGGGTCTTTGGCAGTAATGACAAAATTCCCCATCCCATCGATCAGCGTGCAGACGATATAAAAAGTTCCCTGATGAAAGGAGATGGCAGGGGCAAATAAACCCCTCGACACACCGGCTCTATCGAGCGGCAGTTGTTCGGGCCTGTTCATGGCATTGCCGATCTGATTCCAGTTCATGAGGTCCTTACTGTGAAAGACAGGCAGACCGGGAAAATAAGCGAAGGAAGAATTGACCAGGTAATAATCATCCCCTGCACGGCAAATGCTGGGATCAGGATAGAAACCGGAGAGGATTGGATTGTTGTAGTACACTGTTTGCCGGGAAAATGCATACAATATGCCAAAGAGGATAAAACCGGTCAACAGCCATTTCTTTATCATGACTACTATTTGTCGGTGGAAAATGGAGAAGCAGGCAATCCTTCCCGGTTGTACAGGTTTGCGCCCTGCGGATTGTCGGCCCATGCGTATCGCACAGATACCGGATGATGCACATCATCATGCCAAACGATCACTGTATTGTCTTTTATAATGGCATTGGCCCATATATATTTTTTGTCGGCGCCTGCAATTGCAAAATATTTCAATCCTGTATGGCCTTCTGCCATCAGCCCACTGCCTGTTTCGTCAAAATGAAGTACGATCTTGTTGCCGGCATAGTCAATGGAGCGAAATATTGGTCCGGATGCAACGATGTTCCGTTCACCGTATGCCAGTTTCCGCGCCTGCAATGCCAGCCTGCTGCCAATGTCCTTTTTGTTCTCCGGGTGAATATCATTCCACTCCCCCACATCGATCGCCACAGCCATGGCAGTGTTGGGAACCGACAGGGTGTTCAGTTGTTGTTGACGGAGCAAAGCCCAGTTGCTTTCTTGTGGCGTCGTTACAGGTTTCATATAATTGGCAAGCTGTACAAAAAGGAATGGAAAATCACCCTGGCCCCATTTAAATCTCCAGTCTTCGATGAGTGTTTGCATCAGCTCTTTGTAATCATTGGGATGCGATGTATTGGCCTCTCCCTGGTACCAGATAACACCTTTGATGGAAAAGTTGATCAACGGTGCGATCATGGCATTGTACAGTCCCAGCGGCTTCCACCGTATAAAGGTGGCTGCCGGCAGTGGTGGCATGATAGCGCCGGTCTTGTACCACCAGTTTCCTTTCAGGTCTATGGTATCGTTCGTAGTGGTCAACTCATACGGTTTATCAGGCACAAACCCACCTTTACCGCTGGTATTGACGAGGCGGACCACGATATGGTTCACTCCCTCCCTTAGCAGTGATGCAGGCAACAGGTATCGTCTTGGAGGATATTGATAACCGGTAGTTCCAACGAACTGTCCATTGATAAAAGCAGAATCCGTATCGACCAGTCTGCCAAGTTCGAGCTTTACAGATTTGTTCAACATGGAAGCAGGGACTTCAAAACTTTTGACAAACCATACAGCCCCGTTGAATGATGCCTCTCCTGCATCTGCCCAATAACCGGGTATGGGCATTTGTTTCCATCCAGTGGCCGTATGACCGGTTGCCGGTATCGTCCAATCCTTCCAGTTGTTTTTTTCACCTTCATCTTTTTCATTCAATTGCCTGTACCAATTAGTGCTGGTCGTTCTGTCGCCGGTCTCTATCCGCTCGATCAGCGCCCTGTCTTTAAACCGTTGCGCTTCCTGGTAATAGGCCGGAAATTTTTTCAACGCTTCCTCACTGACCCATGCCTCTGCCGGAGAGCCACCCAACGCCGTATTGATCAATCCGACAGGTACTTTATATTTTTCATAGATATCCTTTGCGAAAAAATAAGCCGCTGCAGAAAATTGATAAATATTCTTTTCATCGGCAGGTAGCCAGGCCCCCTCATCTACATCCTGCCGTGGAGCATTGAAGTTGAATTTATCCGGAACAAGGAATTGCCTGATATTGTCATTGGCCCAACTGGCCAGTTCCGTTGCATATTTATATTTCACCCGTTCTATCGGCAGTTCCATGTTCGACTGTCCGCCGCATACCCACACATCACCAATGAGAATATTCCGAAGATAGATCTCATTGCTGCCTTTTATCAGCATCTCGAAAGGCCCTCCTGCCTGCTGGGGCGGCAATATCACCTTCCAGTTACCCGATCGATCGGCTTTGGTAAGATAACGTTTACCATTGAACGAAATGATGATCGTTTCACCTCCTGAAGACCAGCCCCAGATATTCAATTTCACTCCTCTTTGCAACACCATTCCATTACTGATCAGCCGGGGCAGTTTTACTGCTGCCCTGCCGGGGAATAGAAAAAGAGAAAAAAGGAACAGGAACAATAGTGGTCTCATTACCTGGAGCATTGATTTTTACCGGACTGATATTACTTTGCTCACCACATTGCTGGTGGTGGGAATATGAACACCTGGCTGGCTGCCTCCCACACTGATCGATATCTTACCAGTAGGCTGATACAGGCTCCCGTCTTCTTTCACCAAAGACAATTCCTCCCGTGTCAATACAAAACGGACCGTTCTGCTTTCTCCGGCCTTCAATGTAATGCGCTGAAAACCTTTCAGGGCTTTTAATGGCGCCCTGCCATTGACCTGCTGGTGCGATACATACAACTGCACTACTTCTTCTCCATCCCTTTTACCCGTGTTCTTTACTCTTGCCTGCAATAACAATGGTTTGCCTTTTGTGATCACCGCAGGGGCTTGCAGCGCATCATATAAAAAACTGGTATAGCTCAATCCATAACCAAAGGGGTATAACGGCTCGCCGGTGAAATAGCGATAGGTCCTTCCTGCCATGGAATAATCATTGAATGGTGGCAGATCATTGTCGGACCTGTAAAAAGTTACGGGCAGGCGGCCGGCTGGATTGTAATCACCGAATAACACATCGGCCACTGCGGTACCGGCGCTTTGTCCGCCATACCATGCATCGATGATAGCCGGAACATTTTCGTTTTCCCAGGGAATCGCCAATGCGCTGCCTGTCATCATCACAAATATTACCGGCCTTCCCGTAGACTTCAATGTTTTCAATAACGCCGTCTGTACTGCTGGCAAGGCAATAGTAGTGCGATCGCCTCCATTGAACCCTGGCGCATTTACCGGCATCTCCTCTCCTTCCAGTTGAGGGGAAATGCCTCCTACGAATATGATGGCATCGGCATCGCTCAATCTCCTTGCCAATGCTTCCATATCCGTTCTCTGTGTATTGACTGAATCGTTGGTAAAGCCGATCGCCTGTTCATATACCACTTCCACTGCACTGCCCAGTTTTTCCCTGATACCTTCCAGTACTGTCACTACACGTGAGGGCTTACCATTGTAATTCCCCAGTACAGCCAATCTGCTATCTGCATTGGGGCCTATCACTGCGATCTTCTTATGGTCTTTCCGCAAAGGCAATGTACTTTGCTCGTTCCTCAACAGTACAATGGATTGCTGCGCCATCTTCAATGCATGCGCTTTGTGCGCGGGCGCTTCGAGTTCGGAAGCTGGTGCCTGTGCAAATTTCACGAGCGATGGCGGGTCGAACAGGCCCAGGCGAAAGCGGATGGTGAACAGCCGCTTCAGGGAAGTATCCAGTTGAGATTCTTTAATGAGCCCATTCCTCACAGCATCTACCAGGGTTTTGTAGGCTATATGGCCGCATTCTACATCGGTACCATGCAATACAGCATCCACCGCCGAGGTAACAGCATCTTTATGCGTATGGTGAAACCTGAAAAAATCGTCGATAGCGCCGCAATCGCTGGTCACATAACCGGTGAACTTCCACTGGTTGCGCAGAATATCGTTCATCAGCAGATCATTGGCGCAGCAGGGCTGTGTGTTGATGGCATTGTAAGCGCACATGACCCCGGCCACCTTTGCTTCTGTTACCAGGGCTTTGAAGGCAGGCAGGTAGGTATCCCAGAGATCGTACCGGGAAGGATTGAAATTATCTGCATGGCGCGAAGGTTCAGGCCCACTGTGAACGGCAAAATGTTTGGCGCAGGCTGCTGCTTTCAGGTACCTGGGATCATTGCCCTGTAATCCGAGTACAAAACTTTTGGCGAGCATGGCCGTGAGAAAAGGGTCTTCGCCATAGGTCTCCTGCCCGCGGCCCCACCGGGGATCACGGAAAATATTGATATTGGGCGTCCAGTAGGTGAGTCCAAGATATCGCTCATGCGTACGCCCGAGCTCGATCGCTTTGTTGTGGACAGCCCTTCCTTCTGTGGCTGAAAAATCGGCCATGCGGTACAGTGAGCTGGTATCCCAGGTGGCGGCCATGGCAATGGCCTGCGGGTAGGAAGTAACGGCAAAAGGCGTTCGTGCAACACCATGCAGTACTTCATTCCACCAGTCGTACCCGGCAATGCCCAGGCGGGGAATGGCAGGTGTGGCATTCAGCATCTGGGCAGCTTTTTCTTCCAGCGTAAGCCGGCTCACCACATCGTTTACCCGTTGTTCGATGGGCAGGCGGTAGTCCCACATGGGGAACTGCCTGTAGTCTTGTGCATTTACCGATATAGTGCCGAGAAAAGCAATGGCCGGCAGGATCTTTTTCAGGCGGAGCATCATGATCTTTTTTATTCGGTGATTATTGTTTATACATGGCTGTAATTGGCTGAATGGACCCATCTGCATTGTATTTCAGCCCGGTCACTTTCACATTGCGCAGATGTGTTTTACCGCTCAACTGGGTGTCGTGGTAAAACAAATACCATTTCCCTCTGTATTCAATGATCGAGTGGTGATTGGTCCATCCCTGTACCGGGTTCAGCAATACGCCTTCATACGTGAATGGCCCATAGGGGCTATCGCCGGTAGCATAGCAGAGATTGTGCGTGTCGCCGGTAGACCAGGAGAAATAGTATTTTCCATTATACCTGTGCATCCAGGATGCTTCGAAGAAGCGTTTGTCGTTATCTTTTTCTTTGAAGAGGTGGCCATTCCTGTCGACGATCCTGATCACCTTCGGTTCTTCTGTAAAGCTTTTCATGTCTTTGCCAAGCCTGGCGATGCGGGGAAGGATGGCCTCTTCTTCCGGGCCGCGCAAGCCGGCGGTGCTGTCATACCGGTTATTGTTCCACCGTTGCAGTTGTCCACCCCAGATACCACCGAAATACATATAATGCACTCCATTGGAATCCCTGAAAACAGCAGGATCGATGCTGTAGCTGCCTTTTATCGGTTGCTGTTCTGCTTTGAAAGGGCCTTCGGGCGTTCGACTGGTAGCCACTCCGATACGGAATATATCCTTTTTATCCTTCACTGGAAAATATAAGTAGTAAGTATTGTTCGCATAGGCGGCATCGGGCGCCCACAGTTGTCTGCCTGCCCAGGGAATATCTTTGATATGCAATGCGGCGCCATGATCGGTAACGGGGCCGCCGATACTATCGAGCGACAACACATGATAGTCCATCATATTGAAATGATCGCCCAGGTCATTTTCAGGTGTGCCGGTTGCCGTATCATGGGAAGGATAGATATAGAGGCGATCATTGAAAACATGGGCGGAAGGATCTGCTGTGAAAATATGGGTAACTATGGGTTGCGACAGATACACGGTAGTATCTCCGTCCTTTTTGGCCGTCGTATTGTGGTCATTGTTCCGGGTAGTGCCCTGGCAGCCACAGATGACAACGGCGCCAGTTGTCACGGCCAGGGCCATTTTTTGTATTTGCATATAAGGTTATTTAAAAACCAATGGAATTCCCGCCATCCACCGGCAACACGATACCTGTGATATATTTTGCTGCATCACTGGCAAGGAACGCTGCTACATGACCGATATCTGAAGGCTGTCCCATATACCCCATCGGGGTCCTTCCGATCACTTTTGCTTTGCGCAAAGGCTCACTGTCCAGGGCTTGTGCCGTCATGGCCGTATGAATGAATCCGGGGGCAATGGTATTCACCCGAATGCCGAAGGGCGATAGCTCTACGGCCATGGCCCTGGTCATGCCTTCAATGGCCGCTTTGCTGGCTGTATAGGCAATCACTTTGGGCATGCCATAATGGGCGCTCATGGAACTGATATTGATGATGCAGCCCTTGCCCGCTGTCAGCATCTGCTTTCCCACTTCCCGGCTGATGCTGAATACAGCGCACAGATTGGTGGTGAGTACCTGCTGAAATTCTTCATCGGTCACTGCCGTCAATTCTTTTTTCAGGTGGATGCCGGCCGCATTCACGAGTATATCGATGCGCCCGAATTGCTGAATGACCTTCCCGACCAGTGACGGAATGGAAGACAGTTTGCTCAGGTCGCCGGGTATGGCATGGCAATATTCACCCAATTGTTTTTTGGCATTGTCCAGCTTCTTTGCATCACGGCCTACAATAATGGTATGTATCTTATTCTGTGTAAACTTTTCTGCGATGGCGAATCCTAACCCGGAGCCGCCGCCGGTTACAAGGGATACTTTTCTGATGGTTTTACCCATAACTGATTATTTAGATTGACCAGGAACAAATACGAACCTCAACTGACGGTAATATTCCAGTGGATGGTCCGGTTGTTCATATACGCCAGGAATTGGTTTCCGTGAAAAAGTTTGAAAATACAGCAGGCAGGCATTCCGCCACCAGATGGCCTCCTTCAACTGAACGTTCAATAACTGCTGTACAAGATGGTATCGCTCTGTATCGATGTACTTCCCCAGTTCGCCCCATGCCTGCACTACTGCTTTCATACTGTCTGTGGCAGCATAATACCTGTAACACAGTTCTTCCCAGCAGGTGCGGCCCGACCGCATGCGATGCTGCCAGGGCACATGATGGAACCAGAACAGGTACTCTTCCGGGCAACGGTCTAAATTGCCGAACTGTGCCTGTAATTCAGGTGCGTACTGGCTCAGGGCATTGCTTCCCGTTTCAGTGCGGTTGAAACCGATGCCCGTTGAATCGGCCCTGTGATAATATACCGGGTTCCAATCCGGGCGGCCCAGTGAATTACCCCAGGGCATCGGACCGTAGTGGTGGCCGTTGTACATGATATGGGCAAGACCAAGCGGCGTCATATAGTTCACCAACAGGTCGTGTGATCGTAGCATGATCTTTTTCACCGGCACTACGAATGCCGGGTCGTTCGTGAAGGTTTGGCGCAGCCATTCGTCCGCGATCTGCGCCGATGAAAGTGAATGGTCCCAACTCAATCTGCCCAATGCATACCAGTTGGCCTGTGCAAAAGGATGGCCGCACCAGTTGATATCGGAGCCGATATTGCTCACACCAGCCATACCGCTCAACGGAAATTGGTCCAGGCTGCCGTCGATGGTCCTGGCAATGGTAGAACCGCTACCTTTTGAATAAGTATCCGCATCGAGCACCTCCCTGAACATGGGTGCTTCAAACAGCAGGTGCGTGCCCTGTCCGGTATACTCCTGCGTGAGTTGGAACTCCATCATCAACGGCGTGTGCGGCATAGCCCCAAAAAGGGGCGAGAAAGGTTCGCGTGGTTGAAAATCTATAGGGCCGTTCTTTACCTGCACCAGCACATGGGGACTAAACCTTCCATCGAGCGGCGTAAACTCTTCATAAGCCTGTTTGAAGCGGTCGGAGGATTGCTGGCTGTAAACGAATGCCCGCCACATCACGATGCCACGGAAAGGCGCCAGTGCTGCTGCGAGCATATTGGCACCGTCGGCATGGGTTCGGCTATAATCCTGTGGCCCCGGTTGTCCTTCACTGTTAGCTTTCACCAGGAAGCCGCCGAAATCGGGGACCAGGGAATATATCTCTCTTGCTTTTTCCTTCCACCATAACTGTACGGTATCGTTCAGCGGATCGGCCGTTCTCAATCCGCCTATCTCCACTGGAGCGCTGAACCGGGCAGTAAGGTATACTTTGATGCCATAGGGCCTGAACACACCGGCCAGTGCTTTCACTTTTTCGAGATAGGGCCTGGTGAGCACCTGTGCATCGGCATTGACATTCGTAAGCACGGCGCCATTGATGCCGATGGAGGCATTGGCCCTTGCATAGTCTGTATAGCGTTGGTCGAGCACATCGGGCAAATGATGCCAGTTCCAGATGGAGGCCCCGGCATACCCCCTTTCAACCGTCCGGTCGAGGTTGTCCCAATGATCGAGCAATCGCAATTTTATTTTGGGAGTGGAAACGATATGGAGCCGCTGCAAAGGTTGTTGCGTTTGCAGCAGGCGTATGAAGTGGAATATCCCGTACAGTACACCGATATCGGTATTGGCGGCGATCGCTGTCCGGCCATTGGATATCGTATTGGTAATGATAAAACCTTCCTCTCCTATTGCAGCCAGATCATGGCTGCTGACGAGCGTTGGGATGACCCGTGAAGATGCGGGCGTGCCGGCAATAAAGGAAGTGCGGGGATTGGGGGTTGATAATATGGTATAGGAATGGCCTGTCAAACCGGAAAGGGCTTTCGTCAATTCTTCCCTGGCTGCGGCGATGACAGGAGAATTTCCGCATACGGCCGGCGCTGTGAGGAATTGCGCCAAAGGCCGGGGATCGGCCAGGCGGTGATAACGCAACCAAAGCTCATAGCCGTTCTCGGCCTGTATAGGGCTGATCGATACGAATGAGAGCAGTATGGTGATGATGGCCTTCATACCGGGGTGGCTGAAGCTTTTTTGAGTGATGATTTCCGGATGATCAATTCAGATCTAACTACAATGGTATTGGTTTGGGCGATATTGATATCTCCTTTCAGTTGTGCGATCAGGTTGCTGGCGGCTATTTCACCGACCGTGATGCCGGGATAATTGATGGTAGTCAACTGCGGTTCCACGATCTTGCCGATGGCGTCGTTATTGAACCCTACCACGGCGATATCTTCCGGGATGCGGATACCGTTCTCTTTCAGGGTTTGCATGCACACGGCAGCGGAGAAATCGTTGGTGATGAAGGCCCCGTCGGGCAGGGGTTTCATATTGAGTATCTGCAAAGCCGCTTCCACACCGCATTTCTCGCTCAGGTCTTTTATCAGCACCAATTCCTTCTGGTACTTCAGGCCATTATCATACAGGGCGTCCGAATAGCCTCTGTGACGCCGGGCATATACATTGCGGCTAAGGTTGGCCGTTACCAGCACGATCTTTTTGCAGCCCTGATCGATGAGGTGTTGGGTGGCCTGGTAACCGCATTTATAATTATCGATGATCACTTTGGTATAGGCATCCTGTTCTTCGGCACGGTCGAAAAAGATAAGCGGGATGCCCCGCTGGTCGAATTCCCTGAAATGGTGGAGGTCGGGCGTGTCGAAGGCCAGGGAAGCAAGAATGCCATCCACGCGTTTGTGAAAGAGATTATGGGCATTCTTTTTTTCACGTTCGAAACTTTCTGCCGAGTGGGTAATGATCAGGTCGTAACCGGCAGCGGCCGTCACTTTTTCGATACCGGCCAGTACGGATGTAATAAAATTACTGTTCAGTTCGTGCACGATGACGCCGATGGTATTGGTTTGTTGCTTCCGGAGATTGCTGGCGAAATTATTATGACGGTAGCCCAGCACTTTCGCTGTTTCCTGGATCTTCTTACGGGTGCTTTTGCTGACGGCCGGATGGTCGCGCAATGCGCGACTGACCGTGGCGGAAGAAATAGACAATTTCTGCGCAATATCGTAGATGGTAATGTCTTTTTTCGGCTTCATAATGCAATCGGTTACGTAAAAATCGAAAAAAATCTTGTAATCTCAAGATTTTATTTTCAGCGAAGATTCCCGGACCAGCAATTCGGAACGAAGCACTACGGAATTGGTGCTCCTGACATCCGCCACACCGTTGATATGATTCACCATGTGTTGCATGGCCGTTATGCCCAGTACATGCCCCGGATAGTTGACGGTGGTGAGATTGGGCTCGGCCACCCTGCTGATGGGATCGTTGTTGAAGCCTGCAAAAGCGATATCTTCCGGGATGCGCACACCTGCCTTTTTAAGGTGCAGCATACAGTGTACGGCGCAATTGTCGTTGGCAGCGAACACTGCATCGGGTTTCTGTTTCATCCCGAGGATCAGCGATGCCGCCCTGATCCCGGCTTCTTCGCTCAGGTCGGTGAGATGGACCAACCTGCTGTTGACCTTTATATGATGGTCCTGCAGCGCTTCTTTATACCCGGCCAGCCTGTCGGCATATACATTTCGCCTGATATTACCCCCTATATGCATAATGCGCCTGCAGCCCATGTTGATCAGGTGCTTAGTGAGATCGTACGCGGCTTTGCGGTTGTCGATGATCACGCTGGTACTGTCTTCGGCATCATCGCTCCTGTCGAAGAAGATGACCGGCAATCCCTTTTTGCGGAAAGGGGCAAGATGACAGTAATCTTTGGTATCTGCCGCAAGAGAGATGAGCAGGCCGTCGACCCTTTTGTTGTACAAGGTCCTGGCATTGCTGATCTCCTTGGCCTCATGTTCGAGTGATTGGGTGATGATGAGGTTATACCCTTCTTTGGTGGCAGTGGCTTCCATTCCTGCCAGCACCGTGGCGATGAAATAACTGTTCAGCCTCGGAACGATGACGCCAATGGTATTGGTCTTCCGGCTGCGCAGGCTGCTGGCAAAAGTGTTCGACTGGTAGCCCAGACGCTCTGCCGCTTCGAAGATCCGCTTGCGGGTGGTTTTGCTGATGGCCTTGCTGTCTTTCAACCCGCGACTTACCGTGGCGGCCGATATATTTAAATAAGTGGCTATGTCGTAAATGGTTATTTCTTTCTCGGGAGACATGACGAAACAATTTTATAGTAAGGTAAATGGGTTTTTTAAAAGAAAATTTATGCAATCGGTTGCATTTCAAAAAAATCTTCTTACTTTCATCCTGCGCAAGCCAAAACACCATGCGCGGTATTCATCTAACGATCTGCTTTATGCTTCCAATTCGACTGCTATATGGGCTTTTTGCGGGCTCCTCTGCTCCCTGCAAATCCTTTTATTCTTTCCCCATTTCCTCCATCCGTCATTCTTGGTATAATTCCAGTTAGGAATTCATCGCCGCACCCTGTGGTAGCTACCAACCGATTCAACTGACTTAAAAAATGCTATATGAAATTTGCATCGCTTCCCCTTCCCTTACACCTTGTCCTTTGCAGGATACAGTCCCCTTTTCTGCAACGCCTGCTGTGCTGGCTGCTGGTCCTGGCATTGCCACTCGCGGCCCTGCCGCAATCCATCATCACCGTAAAAGGACGGGTAACCGGCGCCGGTAATGAGGGACTGCCCCATGCCTCCGTGGTGGTGAAAGGCAGCAGTAGTGGCGTCAACACCAACGATAATGGCGAGTACACTATCCAGGTACCGGATAATGCTACGCTGGTTTTCTCTTTCACGGACTATATTCTCCTGGAAGTAAAAGTAAATAAGCGCACACTCATCAACGTTGAGCTCACTCGCAGCAGGAGCGAATTGCAACAGGTGGTGGTGGTAGGTTATGGCACCCAACGCAAACGCGACGTGACCGGCGCCATTGTATCGGTAGATGAAAAAGCATTGCGCGAAGTGCCGGTAGCCAACCTGCAACAGGCATTACAAGGCAGGGCCGCCGGACTGGAGATCCAGCGCGCAGGCAATCAACCCGGCGCCGGCGCACAGATCAGGATACGAGGCTCCAGGTCCATCAGCGGTTCGAATGAACCCCTGTTCGTGGTAGATGGCATCCCCTTTGAAGGAACACTGAACGATCTCAATCCTGACGATGTCGCATCTATCGATATCCTGAAAGACGCTTCTTCCACGGCCATCTACGGCTCACGCGGCGCGAACGGCGTTATCATCGTCACCACCAAAAAAGGAAGGAACGGCGAAACGAGGGTTTCCTATAACGGCTATTATGGGATCGGAAAAGTGTTCAACAAGTATCCCGTGTTCAATGCCACCGAATACCAGGCCATGCGAAACCTTTCTACCTGGGGTCAGGGCTATATGCCGGAAGAGATCAATGGTATCAATGCAGGCAGGAACACCGACTGGCAGGGTCTCCTATACCAGAATGCCAGAAGAACGAACCACAATATCAGCGTTACGGGCGGTAATGCGGGCAACACATTCGCACTGGGCGGTAGTTACTATAATGAAACAGCTTTGATGCCGGGAGAGGATTTCACTCGCTACGCAATACGGGCAGCCATCGATACCCGCATCGGCAAGCGATTCAAAGTGGGACTCACCACCCTGAACGCTGTCAATATCAATAACGGCTCACAATTCGTTTCAGGCTCCGCCATTTTCAGAATGCTGGCCAACAGTCCGCTAATGCCTCCTTACAATCCCGATGGTAGCCTGTACCTGATCCCCAATGGAAACCTCGACGATAACAATGGCAACGGCCGTTATTCGCCTTTGCTGCTGAAGAATCAGTCGGGCGACAGATGGGTCGACAAGATCAGGCGGCTACGCACCATCAATAACCTGTACGCAGAAGTGGAGATCATGAATGGTTTGAGATACAGGGTGAACCTCGGACTGAACTATGCACAGGAACAGAGCGCCCAGTTCCAGGGCTCCGACCAGCCCAAGAACCCCAGTTTCTTCAGACCTGCACAGGGCAATACAGCGCGTGTAGGTAATGGTGAGGCATGGGGCTATACCCTGGAAAACCTTTTGTACTACGATAAGACCATCGGGAAGCATAAAATCAATTTCACCGGCCTGTACAGCATCCAGGAATCACAAACGTTCAATAATTTCGTGCAGAAGGATTCCATTACAGAAGATTTCGTGCAGTTCTACAACCTCGCACTGTCTACTCCCGTCACCTCCCAAAATACTTCCCTCGGTGGCAACGAAAGCAGGTCTTCGCTCCTTTCGTATATGGGCCGCATCAATTACAGTTTCGACGAACGTTTTCTGCTGACCCTTACAGGACGCATCGATGGCTCATCGAGACTGGCGCCCGGCAACCGGTGGTTTACCTATCCCGCCATTTCCGCCGGCTGGATCATCACCAATGAAAAATTCATGCAAGGTATCAACGCCATTTCAAATCTGAAGGTACGGGCCGGGTGGGGTAAGACTTCCAACCAGGCCATCAATCCTTATGCTTCGTTGGGTTTGGTATCGAACAACAATGGGCTTCCGGCCGGACAAACCAACGGGAATGTGATCCGCTACAATTACGGGCCCACCATCGTGAGTGGTTTCCAGGTGATCAACCTGCCCAATCCATCCCTTAAATGGGAGTTCACCAATACCACCAATATCGGTATCGATTTCGGGCTTTTCAATAACAGGATCACCGGTTCCATTGAATATTACAATGCCCAGACCAATGATGTCCTGTACGATGTGGTGCTGCCCGTAACATCCGGTGTGGCCGGGCCATATACCACCAATATCGGGAAAATAGAGAACAAAGGATTCGAGCTGTCGGTCTCCGCTCTGGTATACCGCTCGAATAGCGGATTCAGTTGGAATACCGATTTCAACCTTTTCTTCAACAGGAACAAAGTGCTCCGGTTGAGCAATGGCGTTACCACGGATATTGCCAACCAATTGCATGTTGGCTATCCGCTCTCCGCCATTTACGATTACAAGAAACTGGGGATATGGCAAATCAGTGAAGCAGCAGAAGCCGCACGCTATGGCGCCCTGCCCGGCCAGTTGAAACTGGAAGACCATAGCGGCCCCAATGGTAAACCCGATGGACAGATCAATACACTCGACCAATACGTCATCGGCAATGGCGATGCACGCCTGCAGGGCGGCATGACCCATCGCTTCTCCTTCAGGGGATTCGATCTCTCGGTCGTTTTGTATGCGCGGTTCGGCGGCCTGCTGATCAGCCAGATCCATCAGCCGAACGCATCCTATCTAACAACTATGGATGGCCGAAGAAATGGTTTGAAAGTAGATTACTGGACGCCCACCAATCCCAGCAACTGGTTCCCTATGCCGCAGCAATCCATCAGTCCGCAAAGCACAGCCTGGACAACCCTCGGCTATTACAATGCCAGCTTTGTGAAAGTAAGGAGCATCAACCTGGGGTACACATTGACCAATGCATGGCTGCAAAGGATCAGGGCGGAATCAGTGAGGATCTACCTGATGGCGGATAATGTGGGCGTGCTGTTCTCGCCCTACTACAAACAAACCGGAATCGACCCGGAAGGGACAGGTGTAGGGGCCCAGGGCGTCTCTGATCCCGGCAATATCAGGAATAACCAGCGTGGCAATGGGACCATCACCATCGGCGCTTCCACGCCACCAAGACGTACATTCTCCGTTGGCGCCAGTATCGTATTCTAATCAACCTGTAAACTTAGCGGTATGCAACACAATCATAAATGGCTTACTTTATTCCTGGCCGGCATTTTGCTAGTGGCGGCCGGTTGCCAGAAAAAACTGGCGGAACATCCTTTCACTGTTTTCACCCCCGATTATTTCAAAACAGCCTCCGGCTTCCAGAGCGGCATCAATTCCCTGTACTCGGGGATGCGCTTTTTGTACGGGCCGGAAGGCGCTGTCGGCATTGGCTCTGTAGGCACGGATGAATGGACATTCGGCGAACAGCCGAGGACAGGCGCCGGCGGAACCCAGGACTATCTCACCCTGGGCAATTATACGCTCGATAATGGCAACGGCGCTATCCTCACCCCATGGAACAGGAGCTTCAACAATATCAACCTGGCCAATGCACTGGTGGAGTTCGCACCGGTAGTGCCCATCAGCGAAACGGAAAAAAATACTGGTCTGGGTGAAGTACGGTTCCTCAGAGGTCTGTATTACCTGAACCTCGTTCAATATTTCGGCGCAGTGCCGCTCGATCTTGGCAGCGGCGATCTGAAGTTCAACCAGAAATCTTTTCAGGGATTCAACCGGTTACCGCTGGCCGAAGTACTGGTAAAGGATTATCAGACCATCATCGATGACCTCGAGTTTGCCACACGCAACCTCCCGGACCAAAGACCGGCTAATGCTTTCAAACTATCGAAGGCAGCCGCATTCCATTTACTGGCCAAAGCCTATATCCACCGCGGCTACTCGGCAGCCAAACAACCCGGTGATTTCACGAAAGCGTATACTGCTGCCATGGAAGTGATCAACAATCAGTCGAAGTACGGCGTGGCGCTGCAACAGAATTATGCCATGGTGCACAAGGCAGGCAATGATTACAATTCCGAGATATTGTATTCGGTAGAACGGCTGCCGGGCAATTTCATAGTGAATGAAGTGGGCACTCCCAATAGTATCGGCGGCGGTAAAGGCGTGGATGCCGCAAATGACTTTTGTGGCGATTATACGGCTGTGCCTGCACCGCTCAACTCCTCTTCTACCAGGCCCGTGAGCACCCGCACGCTGGTATATGGCCGCCCCATCAGGCGCTTCTGCCCTACACCCTGGCTGTATAATGTAGCGTTCGCCGATAAATTCAACGATAGCCGCTATGAAGGCAGTTTCCGTACTACATATATCACTTCGGTCACTGGTGGGGGTTTTACTGCCTCTGTAGACACAGCGATCGTACTGGCCCTTACGAACCGCATTGCCGATTCGCTCAACGGTATTTCGCCCGCGGGCCCGCGCCTCAAACCTTACAGGGTGATAGCGCCACGCGAATTTTATTTCATTGGTGGCACAGTCGATCCGGCTGTTACGAGAAATATGTATCCAAGTCTGAGCAAGTACGAAGACTCTGCCAAGCTCGATCCCAATAATGAAGGAACAAGGCCGTTCCCTGTCTGCAAATTGGGGGAGACCTACCTGTTGGCTGCAGAAGCTGCATTGGCCGACGGCCACCCTGCAGACGCATTGCCACTGATCAATACATTGAAATTGCGGGCTGCATTCAGACCGGGGCTGACTACTACCCAGATCATGGACCGGTATGATGTCATCAAACTGATATCGGTGTCCCAGATCACGCTCGATTTCATTCTCGAAGAGCGCACAAGGGAGCTCTGCGGCGAATCATCCCGCTGGCCCGATCTTGCGGTGAGAGGAAAGCTGTTGGCAAGAGTACAGCTCTACAATACAGATGCCGCATCGAATATCAAACCGCAGAAACATGAACTGCGACCCATTCCTCTCAGCCAGTTGAACGCCATTTCCGATCCGGACAAAACAAAATACCAGAACCCCGGGTACTAACCTTCTAAACGAATGTATATGAAGCCTATCAAGATATTGAAAGCAACCTTACTGCTTTTCATCCTCTCCACATGGCTGGCCTTCTGTAAGAAAGGGCCTGCCATAAATATATTGGATACCGGCCATTTCGGAGATACCACTTCTCCACTGAAAGATGCCGCTGATTTTCCCATCGGCGTTGCCGTTGGATACACTCCTTTATTGACAGATCCCATATACGCCGGCATTGTAAAAAGGGATTTCGATGCAGTGACGTTCGAGTACCACATGAAACATGGCGCCATCGTGCAGGATAATGGCAGCTACAATTTTATACGCACGGATGAAATGATCAATGCGTTGGGCAACCTGGGTATATTCGGTCATACACTGGGATGGCACCAGAACCAGAACGCCACCTACCTGAAAAATTTTTCCGGTATCGTTGTGCCTGCTGCTACCGAGCTGGCCACCAATCCGGGTTTTGAATCGGGCCTCACAGGCTGGTCGGTTTTCAATTCAGGCAATCCTGCAGGTTCCGCTACTATCACCGCTACCAATGTGGCTGCCGAAGTGCGCACCGGAACAGGGGCCATGAAAGTGGTGAACCCTACCGCCTATCCAGGCAATCAATGGAGGGTACAGGTTTCCAGTGCTGCCTTTCCCACTACCCCATCCAAACAATATGCAATTTCCTATTGGGTAAAAGCTGCAACGGCCGGAGGCTCCATCAGGCTATCGACAGGGCCAACCAGTGCGCAGTACCAGGGCGACCAGACCATCGGTACAACCTGGCAGCAGGTGGTATGGACCATCACCGCCAACCTCAGCTCCACCACCTTCCTTTTCGATATGGGGCAGGCGGCCAATACCTATTTTATCGACGATGTAAGTGTGCAGGAAATCGTACCTTCAAGTTCCGGCGGACAGATCGCCGCCAAACTCGACCAGGCCCTGAATGATTGGATAACGATCATGGTTAACCGATATAAATCGAGAGTGAAAGCATGGGACGTAGTGAATGAACTATTTACAGATAATGGTGATATCCGGAACAACAACAATACCTCCAATACCGCCGCTGATGTATTCGTATGGTCGAATTACCTTGGAAGGGATTATGCACTCAAAGCTTTCAATTATGCAAAAGCAGCCGACCCTGCTGCGGAGTTGTATATCAACGATTATAATCTCGAAAGCAACCCCAGGAAACTGGATTCATTACTGGCATTCGTAAAAGAGCTGCAATCGAAAGGCGCAAAAGTAGATGGTATCGGAACACAGATGCATATTGCCTGGAATACGTCGCTGGCCGGGATCGACAATATGATGCAGAAATTGGGAGCATCAGGATTGAAGGTACGTATCTCCGAACTGGACATCAAAACAGTCATGAACAGCGCCGCCAAAGCGCCTACCGAAACACTGATGGCCTATCAGGCAAATACAGCAAAATATGTAATCCAATCTTACTTCAAATATATTCCCCCTGTACAGCGTAGCGGTGTTACCCTGTGGGGCATGGTAGATAAATATAGCTGGCTGTACAATAATGGTGCGGAGTTTCCACTATTCTATGATAATAATTATAAGAGGAAACCTGCCTATGCGGCATTGTTGCAGGGGCTGAAGGGGCTGTGAACAGTGGGCAGTTGGCAATTGGCAGTGGGCATTCGATCGATTGATTCATTCATTAAAAGCATTCAAAATTATGTCAGTACTAACGGGAAAAGAGGAATTTTTCAAAGGAATCGGAAAGATCAACTACGAAGGACCGGCAACGGACAATTCATTGGCATTTCGCTGGTATGATGCGCACAAAACGATTGCCGGAAAAACCATGAAAGACTGGCTTCGCTTCGCCTGTGCCTACTGGCATAGTTTCTGTGGCAGCGGCGCCGACCCGTTCGGCGAACCCACACACCTGTTCCCCTGGAATGAAAAGGCCGATGCCGTAGAGCGGGCCAAAGACAAGGCCGACGCAGCTTTCGAGTTCATTACCAAACTTGGCCTGCCCTACTATTGCTTTCATGATGTGGACGCAGTAGACTATACCAATGATATAACCGGAAATGAAAAACGGCTGCAGGCCATCACGGCCTATCTGAAAGAAAAGCAGCAGGCGAGTGGTGTAAAATTATTGTGGGGCACTGCCAACCTGTTTTCCAACAGGCGTTACATGAACGGGGCCGCCACCAATCCAGATTTCCATGTGCTGGCCCATGCCGGCGCACAGGTGAAGGCCGCCCTCGATGCCACTATCGAACTGGGCGGAGAGAATTATGTGTTCTGGGGTGGCCGTGAAGGTTATATGAGCCTGTTGAATACCGATATGCACAGGGAGAAAGCACATTTTGCCCGCTTCCTGCATATAGCAAAAGATTATGCACGCAGGAACGGGTTCAAAGGAACGTTCTTCATCGAGCCCAAACCCTGCGAGCCCAGCAAACATCAATATGATTATGATTGCGAAACGGTGATCGGGTTCCTGCGCCAATATGATCTGCTGCATGATTTCAAATTGAATATCGAAGTGAACCATGCCACATTGGCCGGTCACACTTTTCAGCATGAACTGCAGGTAGCTGCCGATGCGCAAATGCTTGGTTCCATGGATGCCAATCGCGGCGATTACCAGAATGGATGGGACACCGACCAGTTCCCGAACAATATCACGGAGCTTTCGGAAGCCATGCTGGTGATCATGGAAGCAGGCGGGTTTGCCGGCGGCGGCATCAACTTCGACGCAAAAGTGCGTCGCAACAGCACTGACCCCGAAGACCTGTTCCATGCGCATATCGGCGGCATGGACGCATTCGCCCGCGCCCTCATCATCGCCGATAATATCCTGACCATGTCCGATTATAAACAACTGCGGAAAGAGCGCTATGCATCTTTCAATAGTGGGCAGGGAAAAGCGTATGAGGAAGGAAAGCTCTCGCTCGAAGACCTTCGCCAATATGCCCTTCTACAAGGCGAACCGGCCATGAAGAGCGGCCGCCAGGAATATTTCGAAAATATCATCAACCGTTTCATCTGATACCGGCATTCATTCCACTTCTATAACCAAAACAATTTCCCTGCATGAATTTTCTTGGCGTTACCGACTGGATCTTCGTCATCCTTTACCTGCTCGTTATTGCCGGTATATCGGTATGGAGTATCCGAAAAACAAAAGATACCGCATCCGGTTATTTTTTAGCCAACCGTAATCTCGGCTGGTTCGTGATAGGCGCTTCCATCCTCGCTTCCAATGTAGGCTCCGAACATATCGTGGGGCTTGCCGGCTCGGCCGCCAGGTCGGGCACCGTTCTGGGGCACTACGAGCTGCATTCCTATATCGTACTCATTCTCGGATGGGTATTCGTTCCATTTTATATGCGCAGCATGGTGTATACCATGCCTGAATTTCTCGAACGGCGTTTCAATCCAAAAGCAAGAATGTTGTTGTCAATTATTCAATTACTGAGCTATGTGATCACCAAAGCATCGGTGACCATTTTTGCAGGTGCTCTCGTGTTCAATCAATTCCTGGGCGTCGATTTCTGGACAGGCGCCATCATCCTTGTAGTCGTTACCGGTGTATATACCATCTTCGGAGGATTGCACGCGGTGATGTACACAGAAGCGATACAGGCCATCGTGTTGTTGTTCGGCTCGCTGGTACTGTTGATCGTTGGATTGAAGGAAGTAGGCGGATGGAATGCGATGATCTCGGCACTGCCTGCCGGGAAATTGAATATGTTCCCTCCTTTGAACGATCCGGAATATCCCTGGCTCGGCATCCTGATCGCTTCTCCCATCGTGGGGCTTTGGTATTGGTGTACCGATCAGCATATCGTGCAGCGTTGCCTGGCCGCTCGCAATGAGCAGCAGGCCAGAAGAGGCACCATCTTCGCGGCCTACCTGAAATTGCTGCCTTTCTTCATCTTTCTTATTCCCGGTCTTATCGCCTATGTGTTGCACTCGCAGGGAAAGCTGGTGCTGGATGATACCAATGCCGCCTTCCCCGCCATGGTAAAACAAATAATGCCTGTTGGACTGAGAGGCTTGCTGGCCGGTGGTTTGCTGGCGGCACTGATGAGCTCGCTGGCATCCGTGTACAATGCGTGCTCCACGTTGTACACCATCGATATCTACAAGAAACAACATCCTGATGCCCCGGAAAAGGAATTGGTGCGCGTGGGACGGATTGCCACCGCCATCGTGGTGTTGCTGGGCATGGCCTGGATACCACTCATGGGGAGAATATCCAGTGGCCTGTACGATTACCTGCAAAGCGTGCAATCCTACCTGGCGCCGCCCATTGCTGCCGTTTTCCTCCTGGGCGTTTTTTTCAAGCGACTGAATGCCAAAGGCGCTTATTCAGCCATGGTAGCGGGTTTCATAGCAGGCATCCTGAAGCTGACCCTGCAAATGTCCAAAGACCAGTTGCCCGATGGTGGATGGCTGCACCGGTATGCCACCATCAATTTCCTGTATTTCTGCATTTACCTGTTCCTATTTTCCATCCTGGTGATGGTAACGGTGAGCCTGCTTACGCCTAAGCCGTCGCCGGAGCAGATCAGGGGACTTACCTTTGCCACTACGGTGGCAGAGGACAGGGCCGCCAGTCGCGCCAGTTGGAACAAACGCGATGTGGTACTGTCCCTGATCGTGATAGCGATCATTGTAAGTATTTTCATTTATTTCTCGCCACTCGGCATTGCCAAATAAAAGCGTTGACATGTTATTATTGGGAATAGACCTGGGAACTTCCTCCGTAAAAGTAACTGTAATGGATGCCGGAACATTGCAGGTCATTGCTGCTGCAAGGTATCCTGAAACAGAAGCGCCCATTATTTCATTGCAGGCCGGCTGGGCGGAACAGGACCCGGAGCAATGGTGGAAAGATGTGCAACAGGCCATCCTCCTGGCACATGCTACCGGAAAATATGATCCGAAAGACATCGGTGCTATCGGCATTTCTTACCAGATGCATGGGCTGGTGCTAGTGGATGAAAAAGGCAACAGCCTGCGCAATAGTATCATCTGGTGCGACAGCAGGGCTGTGCCTTATGGCGAGCAGGCATTCCAGGCAATTGGAGAAGAAAAATGCCTTACCACCCTGCTCAATTCCCCCGGCAATTTTACAGCAGCCAAACTGGCCTGGGTAAAAGACCATGAACCGGCTATCTATCAAAGAAGCGCCAGGATGATGCTGCCCGGTGATTTTATTGCTTTCAAACTTACCAATACCATTACCACTTCTCCTGCTGCCCTGTCGGAAGGTGTGCTGTGGGATTTTAGGAAGGGGTCGGTTTCGCAGGCTGTCATCAATCATTTTGGTTTCGATAAAGACCTGATCCCTGCAATACAGGATGTGTTCAGCACGCACGGCATGGTTACCGGGGAAGTGGCCGCATCATTGAAACTGCGTACAGGTATTCCCGTTACTTATAAAGCCGGCGACCAGCCCAACAATGCACTTTCACTGAATGTAATGCGGCCCGGAGAAGTGGCCGCCACTGCAGGCACCAGCGGTGTGATCTATGGTGTAACGGATAAACTGGTATTCGACAAGCAATCGAGGCTGAACAGTTTTGCGCACGTGAACCACTGCAATACCAGCACCCGGACCGGTGTGCTGCTCTGCATCAATGGATGTGGTATCATGAACAGGATGGTCCGGCAACTGGCAGGCGCGGGCATCAGTTATGAGACTATGAATGAGCAGGCTGCCGGTATACCGGTAGGCAGCGATGGACTGACCATTCTTCCCTTTGGCAATGGCGCTGAACGGATGCTGAACAATAAAATGGCCGGCTCGCATATTCATTACCTCGATCTTAATAAACATACTCCTGCCCATTTCTACCGGGCAGGCCAGGAAGGGATCGCCTTTGCATTCCGTTATGGGTTCGATATCATGAAAGAAAATGGTATGCATCCAGCCGTGATCCGGGCAGGCAGGGCCAATATGTTCCTCAGCACCGTTTTTACAGAAGCCTTTGTGAATGCCACCGGTGTACCGGTGGAGTTGTACGAGGCAGATGGCAGTGCAGGCGCTGCGCTGGGAGCCGGTATCGGCGTACAATACCTGCAAGAAGCCGATCTCAAAGGAGCGCAAAAAAAACTCGCATTCATCGAACCGGCGCAGGAATTCGAATACGAAGAAGCTTATCAACGCTGGCTGCACCTGTTGCAGCGCCAACTGATCTGAATACGATCCTATCATCTTTCAAACCCCTTGATCGATCATGCTGATGCACCAGACTATGAGATGGTTCGGCCCCGGCGACCCCGTTACACTAGCCGATATCAGGCAGGCAGGCTGCAGCGGAGTGGTTACGGCGCTCCATCATATTCCTGTAGGTGAACCGTGGACAGTAACGGAAATAAACAAACGAAAAGAAATGATCGAAGCGGCAGGCATGACCTGGACCGTGACCGAAAGCCTGCCGGTAAGCGAAGACATCAAAAAGCAATGCGGCCGTTTCCAACAACATATCCACCACTATCAGGAGAGCCTGCGCAACCTGGCGGCCTGCGGCATGGAGGTCATCACCTATAATTTTATGCCGGTGCTCGACTGGCTGCGCACCGATGTAGCCTACACCCTGCCGGAAGGTAGTAAAACCCTGTATTTCGAGCGGGCCACTTTCATCGCCTTCGACCTGTTCCTGCTGCGCCGCCCCGGCGCATCCAAAGATTATACCCCAGCCGAGATCGATGCCGCTACTCAAAAATTTTCATTCATGACCCCGGCAGAAAGATCGACCCTTTTCCGGAATGCCCTGCTGGGTTTGCCTGGCAGCGACCAGGCTTTTACACCGGAGGAGGTATTGCAGGCTTTGAAAGATTATGAAGGCATCGATGCCGCGAAGCTGAGACAGCACCTGTTCTATTTTCTGCAGCAGGTAGTGCCGGTGGCAGCGGCGTGTGGATTGAAAATGGCCATTCACCCCGATGATCCGCCCTACCCTGTTCTTGGATTACCAAGGATCGTAAGCACCGAAGAAGATGCTGCAGCCATCATCGAAGCAGTGCCATCGCCGGCCAATGGATTATGCTTTTGCACAGGCTCTTTCGGCGCAAGGCCCGATAATGACCTTCTGAAAATGCTGCAACGGTTCGGAGATCATGTTCATTTTCTGCATTTGCGCAATACCCAACGGGATGCGGCGGGCAATTTCATGGAAGCTTCACATCTGGCAGGTGATGCCAATATGTATGCCATTATAAAGGAAGTATTGATATTGCAGCATCGGAGGAATATCTCTCTTCCCATGCGGCCTGATCACGGCCATCAGATGCTCGATGACCTGAACAAACAAACCTATCCCGGTTATTCAGCTATTGGAAGATTGAAAGGACTTGCTGAATTGCGCGGCCTCGAATGGGGTATTTACAGATCGTTATTCCATACTTCCTGACCCTTCATGGTATTGCCATCGAGCTGGAACATCCGTACCGTGGGCCTGATCCCTTTCTGCAGGAACGATTCGAGATAAGTAGTAACAGCCAGTGCAAAACCAGGTAAGGCCTGCAGGTTTGCGCCCCATAGCTTTTCATGGCCGGTAACTGCCGCCACGATCGTATTGAGGCTATCGCTTTGCCACAGTTCATGGAACCAGGCCGCATGGTCGTCCTGCAGCAGATAGAGCTGCCCTTCCGATTCTCCATAATACTGCCCGCTTTCTCCCGGCTCACATTTCATGAACAGCATATAGGCTGCAAAACCCATGGCCATCAGTTCCGGCACTGTTTGCCGCCGGTTATAGTGGTCCAATAAAAGGGGCACATTGCGTACCCGCATCTTATGTGTATAATTGAGCGTGATGCTAAACCATTGATGGTCCAGGAATGGATTGGCGAAACGTTCCAGGGCTATCTGCATAAAATCCATCGCCTGGCGCAAGAGCAGTGGATCGTGGGAAAAATAGTGGACTATTTCCGTCTTCAGCAGCTCCCTGATGTAAGCGCCCAGCGCCGGATCTTCCATGGCCTCGCGCACCGTTTCGATACCCGACAGGAAGGCAATGCCGCAACTGAAGGTATGGGCAGCATTGAGCAGCCTTAGTTTAAGCTCACGATATTGGCTGAGGTCTTCCGTCAAAATCACGCCCTTGTCGGCCCATGCAAAGCCCAATGCGTTCCTCACTTTCGGGTTCGCTGCTTCAATGACCCAGAGGCCATATACTTCACTCATCAGTAACAGATCATCGTGATAGCCAAGTTGTTTTTCCACGATACGCTGCTGGGCCGACTGCAATTTTCCCGGCACGATCCTGTCTACGAGGGAATCGCAAAAAAAGTTTGCCGTCTCCAGCCAATCGATGAAAGCATAATTGAAATTATTGATATGCGCCAGTTCTATCACTACGGAGAGTAACCGTTTGCCATTGCCGGTGATGAGCTCCGTAGGCACGATCACCAGCCCTTTCTCATGATCACCTTTGAAATACTTATATCGTTTATACAGGAACGATAATAATTTGGCGGGAAATGACACCGGCGGCCTGCCATGAACATTATCGTCGGGGATAAGTATGATCCCCATTTCGGTGGTATTGGAAATGATGAGGCGGAGATCGGGATTGGTGGCGCAGGCCAGTACTTCATTCCATTGCGTGCGTGCCGATAGTACCCGGCTGATGCACCCATTCACCACATACTCTTCCGTTACCCTGCCCGCAATGATGCCTTTGAGACATTGTGTATACAGATAGTCCTGTTCGGCCAACAGCTCGCCTCCCGGCATACCGGTCGATTTGACCATTACTACCCTTCCGTTGAAAAGCCCTTGCTTATTGGCTTTATCGATATAATAATCCGGCAGGCCGCGCAGCAATGCACCAGTTCCGAACTGCAATACCGTTTCCGGCAATGCCAGTTGCGCTTCCGATGGCAGCGAGAACAGCCGCGCATCCAATTGCGGTAATATTTTTCTCGATAACTGCATATACTTTTTTGGCAATGATCATGATCAATCAGATGCAGGTTTCCACCTGTTCCCGAAAACCCATTCCACATTTATTTTACCGGCCAGTTCTTTGCTGATATTGTCCCTGAACCAGGCATAATCGCCTGCTGCGCGATGGCAATTATAATAATATACGCGGTGGCCCCAGCGGATGGTATTGGCAGTGGGTACGCGGTAAATGGCGCTGTCGCGCATATTGTCGGCAAAACTGCAATTGATCAGGTAAAATTGTGCATCCCGGTGATACCGTCCCAAGAGGAATCCATCATAGCCTTTGAAACGGCAGTTCACCAATACGGTCTTGGAATCCTCCACCTGCGAGCCGTCGTGCCAGATGGCAGCAGTGCCGGTATGAGCAATGAAATCACAATTCTCTGCCCAGGCCCATCCCCGTGGGCAATAAAAGTCCACCCCGCCTTCCATGATACAGTCCTTGAAATACCATGCGCCATTCTCCACATCCCAGGGGCTTACCGTATCGCCACCATAAGCCCGGAACCGGCAATTGATGGCACGTAGCCTGGTAGCGCCGTTCATGGCGCGCAGCGCCATCTGGTGACCATCCCTGCGGATGGTTTTATATTTATTCACGGAATCCGACGGACAATCAATAGTAACAGGCTGATAGTCGAACCCGATATTATTGGTGACAGTAAGATTTTTCAGCGTAATATCTTTCGCTCCGACATTCATGGTGGCAACACCCCAATCGTCCGTATGGCCGCATCTCCATTCATCCCTGGCAATGCCGGCCACGATGATCGTTCCCTCCCTGTCTTCCCCTTCAAGCACCACATTATTTTTTTCGAGGTATAATTTCTCCCGGTACAATCCTTTTTTAATGAAGATCACACGCGGCCTGTCGGATGAATCCGGCAGACTGTTAAGCGCTGCCTGAATAGACCTGAACCGGCCCGAACCATCTGCCGCCACCACGATCTTTTCAGGCGTTTCCATTTCGCAGGCGGCGAGGATGAAAGCGCCGATGCCTTTGGGATCATTCACGATCACCGGTTCACTCATATAATATTGGAAACTGCCATCCCGATAAGGCTTGCCGCCAAGGCCCGATACTTTTACCGTGCCAAATAGATTGGTTTGTCCATTGTCCGTTCTGATGAATTCTTTTACCAGACCGGCATACCCCTTTTCGGCAACAGATCTCTTTTCAGCAGGCACCCATCCTTTTCTCACGGCTTTTGCAATGGCATAAACGAATTGCGAAGAAGCGGAAGCCTCCAGGTAATTCTTTTCCTTACCTGCACCATTATACGCCAATACATCATACCATAGTCCGCTTTTCTTGTCCTGTACCTGTTCCAGCGCATTCACCAGCTTGTTGAGGATGCCGGTCAGTGTTGCCCGCCGGGGATGTTGCGCAGGAAAATATTCCAGGGCATCCGTCAACGCCATGGCATACCAGCCCATGGCCCTTGCCCAGAATAACGGAGAAACGCCTGTTGCTTTATTGGCCCAGGATTGCTGCCTGCTTTCATCCCAGGCATGGTACAGGAGCCCGGTCTTTGCATCGCGGGTATGTTTTTCGATCAGGATGAACTGCCTGGCCACATCGTCGAATGCAGTATCCTGCTTCATCAGGCTGGCATATTCTGCATAGAATGGTTCGGCCATATACAGGCCATCGAGCCACATCTGGGAGGGATAGATCTTCTTATGCCAGAAACCGCCCTCACTGGTGCGCGGATGCGTGAGCAATTGTGCCCGCAGCAGCTTTGCCGCTTTCAGGTATTTCCCTTCGCCGGTAGCGCGGTACAAGGCCAACAGCAACTTTCCGTTGTTGATATGATCGATATTGTACTCATCCGGTTTGTAGGTGAGTATATTGCCGTCGTCCTTTACGAAAAAATCCATCTGCTGACGGATATAATTGAAATACTTCGTATCGCCCGTCTTTTTCCAAAGCGCTTCGAATCCTTTCAACACTACTCCCATATCGTAGGTCCAGCGGGCGGGTTTGCCATCTATCGAAAAGGAATCTTTCCAGAGTGACATCACCGTACCGGCCATTCGCTCACTGAATGAAGGTTGGGCGAACGCAGTTCCCCAGGCGATCGTGACAGCCAGTAAAATGACCCTTTTCAATTTTGCGGAACTGTATATTGAACGCGGTTTCATCTTTGCTTGTTTATTCATTGAATGCTTACACACTTTGAGGTAGCCCCCAACTCGAACACTGCCTTGTTCTTAGCTCTTGAAGTATCTGTATGCAGCAGCCGGATGGAATCGTTCCGGTCACCACTTACCCTCATGAGGGTAGCAGCGCCGTCGGCATATTTGATGCCGTCGAATACGAGCCGGTCACTGTTGATGATATCGATCACCGGATTGGTATCCTGGCTGATCAACGTAATATTTTTCAGTTGCAGGTTGCTGGCTTCCTGGATCTCGATCCCTTTATTCGTTTGCAGCACCATGTCTTGCAGCACGATGTCCTTCACATGCATTTCAGGTATCCCTCTTACGAATATCCCCTGCTGCGCCCCGTTGCAATAAACCCGGCTGATATGGAAATCCCTGAACACCGGTGTCGATTCATCCACCTGTTTGAATGCTACCTTTGGCAGCTCTCTTTTTTCACCTGCCAGTGGCACCGGGTCTTTCGCCATATAATACATATCGAACAGGATGGCTTCTCCTTTGATATCCTTCATGTAGATGTCATGGATATTTATATTTTCCACCACACCACCGCGGCCCCGTGCGGTTTTGAACCGCAGGCCGATATCCGTACCGCTAAACGTGCAATGGCTCACATGGACATTCTTCACACCGCCGCTCATTTCACTACCGATCACGAAGCCTCCATGCGCGGCATATACTGTATTGTAGCGAATGACCACATTTTCCGTAGGCATGCCTCTTTTACGACCTTCGGCATCCCGGCCGCTCTTCATGCACAGGGCATCGTCACCCACATCGAACACAGAGTTTTCGATCAATACGTTCCTGCAACTCTCCAGGTCGATCCCATCTCCATTTTGCGCATACCAGGGATTTTTTACAAATACATCCCGCACGGTCAGGTGTTCGCTCATGAGCGGATGCAGACACCAGGCCGCCGAATTCTGGAACGTGACACCTTCCAGCAGTATGTATTTGCACCGGGTAAGCACCAGTAAATTGGGACGGAGAAAGTCTTTGATACTGTCGAAATAAGCAGCATCCCTCCCTGTGCCAATTACACCGGGATCTTTACCCTGTGCGCCTTTGAATACTTTCGCGGAAGGATACCAGGTCTTCTTGTCATCGCTCACCACACCTCCCGATGCAACCAGTTGCTTCCATTGGCTGGCAGTAAGCTTGTCGCTTTTTACCATGCGCCAGGCATCGCCATTGCCGTCGATGATGCCCTTGCCCGTGATGGCGATATTGGTGGCGTCGGTGGCAGAAACGGGCGACTGATTACGCATTTGCCGCATGCCTTCCCAGTTGGCTTCCACCAGCGGGAACCGGTTGAAGTCTTTCGTAAAAAGCAGGCAGGCGCTGCCTGCCAGGTGCAGGTTCACATTGCTTTTTAGTGTGACCGGCCCCGTTAGCCACAAGCCCGCAGGCACCAGCACAACGCCACCGCCTTTCTTGTTACAGGCGTCGATGGCGTCGGCAATGCTTTTGGTATTGAGCGTATACCCATCCGGCACTGCTCCATATTTCGTAATGAGAAAAGTATCTTTCCTGAATACCGGCTCCTTTACCACTGGTAAGGAAGCGGCTGTTTGTGCAATACCATTCAACGTTATGGCCACCAGCACCAGTGCAATGATCGTCTTTCGCATATACATAGTTGGTCTTCCGTTTTATAATCATTTTATTACAGGTTCCACCCTAAACCAGTCCACATCGGCATATCCTGCATCATTCGTGACCAGTGCGCGGGTGCAGAATAATCCCATGGCAGCACCTACCCATTTGCCGGGCTTTGCAGTGAATGCTTCCCCTATTCCGGTAAATAGTTTACCGTCGGTACTATAACTGAAACTGCACACACCTCCACTTCTTACCTGCACGCGTAAATAAATTTCATTTCCATCTAGCTTCTCGATATCCGTCTGTTCTTCTTTAGTGCCTTTATCGGCAGAACGGCAAATACTGAAAGAAATATAATTGTTGTCGTCTTTCTTCACCACCGACGCAGTCGCATAGTCGGTCCCGAAAATGATCAGTCCTGCTTTTTCATCTTTCCACCGTAGATGCAAATTCATTTTCGTGGTGACCATAAATTCTTCTGCCGGGAATTTCTGCAATAACAGGTTGGGGACCTGCCAGCAGTTGAGGGCTGTATCAGGCATCGGGTAAGAAAAGAGGCGCAGGTAGCCGTGTGCAAGGAAGGCCCAATACGGTAAAGGGTTTGCCTGCCACTGCCATTGCCATTGCCATCCCATCCGCCAGCTATCGAACTCATCCGAATCAGGCGGCGTAGTCACCGGCCATTCTTTACCGGTTGATGGCTTTTTATGAAAGAGCACCGGTTCGCCTTTTCCATCCCCGTCTTTGTCTGCCCCGATCACCGGCCAATCGTTGCGCCATTGCACCGGCTGCAGGTGAACCACTCTTCCATAGGCGCCCTTGTCCTGGAAATGCAGGAACCAGTCTTCTCCCGACTGTGTATTTACCCATGCACCCTGGTGCGGGCCATTGACCGTGGTAGCGCCCTGGTCCATGACCACTTTTCTTTCATAAGGACCATAAATATTTTTGCTTCTCAATACCACCTGCCACCCGGTCGATACTCCGCCTGCCGGTGCGAAAATATAATAGTAGCCATTGCGCTTGTAGAGCTTGGGGCCTTCGATGGTGGGGTCTTGTTCATGACCATCGTATACCAGCACACCATCATTCAACACCTTCGTACCTTCTGCATTCAATTCTTTGATCACGATCACCGACTTGATACCTGCCCGGCTTCCTGCATAGGCATGAACAAGATAGACCCGGCCATCATCATCCCACAAAGGGCAGGGATCGATCAATCCTTTGCCTGGTGCTACCAGCAAGGGCTCGCTCCACGGGCCGGTGATCTTTTTTGCACGGATGAGATAGATACCGAAATCGGGATCGGGATAATAGATGTAGAACCCGTTGTTATGGTACCGGATAGAAGGGGCCCATACGCCACCACCATGCTGCACCACGGAGAAATGTACTATTGGCGTTTGCCTTTGCAGGGCATAGCCTGCCGACGACCAGTTGACCAGGTCTTTTGAATGCAGGATGGGCAGGCCCGGTACATGATTGAAGCTGGAAGCGATCATATAGAAATCATCTCCCACCCTGATCGCATCGGGATCGGAATAATCGGCATGAAGTACCGGATTTTTGTAAAAACCTTTTCCATTATCAGCCACCCATACTTTGGATACTGCCTGCTGTGCCATAGAAGGCAGTATGGGAGTTATAACGTAAACCAATATGCGTAATACCCACTTCATTCGATCACTTTCTCTTTTTGGATGATGAATCGCCTTTGAAGACCTTTTGTACGAATGCATCGATGTCGGTTACCATCTCACTGAACCAGGGCTCGAACAAACAAAAGGAATGTGGTGCTCCCTGAAATGTTTTTGTGACATGGTAAATATGGTATTGGTCCAGGACTTTCGCAAAATCATCGCGGCCGGCATGCATCCTGTCTACGGAGCTGTTGAGGAATAATACCGGCGGTGTTTGCGGCCCTGCATGGGTGAGCGGTGAGGCTGCAGTCCACAGGGCCGGGTTATCTTTCTTCATAGATCCCAACCAGGCAGTGGCCGCAGATATCTTTTTGCTATCATCGCCCTCACCGGATTCGGGATGTACGAACGATAAAGTGCCGTCGATATCGATCACGGCATTCACCACTGCTTTGCAGGAAGCATTACAGACCTTATCTTCAAAAGCTGCATTCCCATTGGTAACACCGAGAAATGCGGCCAGCTCTCCGCCTGCCGAATGGCCCAGTACAACGATGGCGGCGGTGTCGAGATCATACTGCCTGGCCACCTGGCGCGCCCACCGCACGCAGGCTTTCAAATCCAGTACTGCTGCAGGGTACAGCGCTTCGCCCGACAACCGGTATTCCGGTGTAAAGCACACATAGCCCAATGCAGCGAGGCGTTGGGCAAGGGGATAATGCAACTGACGGTTACCGCTTCTCCACCCTCCTCCATGAACAATGATGATGGCTTTCCTTTTTACTTTCGACTTTCCTGCAGGATAGAATGCATCTGTCAGAAGATCGCGCTGACCCTGCCGGCAATAAACGATATTCCTTTTTTCAGCAATGGCCGGCGATCTCATTTCTTCCACCAGCCGGATGCCCGGATATGTTTTGATCAGTTTGTTGTACTCGTTGGCGGCCGTGAAAGGGGTGTCCTGTTCGGTTAGACTATTGATATACACTTCTATATTCGTGTACCAGGAATGCAACTTGCAGGCAGCAGCATCCCTGGGATCATCGGGGTTCAGTCCCATCTTTATTTCCCAATCATCCGGCATCCCATCCTGGTCGCGGTCGGGCTTTGACGGTAACGACTGCAATACAGGCCAGGCTATTTTTGAAATTTCATACGGTGTGCCGTGGGGAAAGCCACCTTGTACATCGATGAACTTTCCTGTTCGCTGCTGAACGTCCCGCACGATCCTGGCGTCGAGCGTATCCCTTCTGAAACTGGCGCCTGCCTGTTGCAACACGGCTGTAAAGGCAGCTTCGGCCGATTGGGCAGGAATAGGCTCGGCAGAAAAAGCTGCATCCACAACGATAGCTGATTTGGCAGCTTCATCCACCTCATTATTGAAATGAATGCCAAGCCGGTTATCCTTTGAAACAGTTGGCGCTTCATCTACATAGTTGCCATTGACGTACCATTGCCCATAAGGGATGGTTGGTGTGCGACCAGGGTTCACGATGCGGGAGCGCACGCTGTTCTTCGTATCGGGCCCATACTTGAAATAATTACCTACAATATTATAACGGCCACCCTCACCTGCATAAATATTATTTCCGCCCCAGTTGTAGATCACATTATTGCGGTAGTCTGCAAATTCTTCCGGTGAAGTGCGGATACCGTTGAAACGCGGCGTCCTGTTCTGACAATGGGCAAACAGGTTATGATGGGCCGAAAAATGGTTACCGCCCCAGATGGCCCCGAAACCATGATGTTCGAAATCCTTATCGCCTTTTTCAAAATGATAGGAATAATTGAGCGGCTCGGCAATGAGATTCCATTGCAGGGTGGTGCTGTCGCCCGAATACACGGAGAATGCTTCATCGGTGCTCCAGCTCATACTGCAATGATCGATGATCACATTTTTGCGGCGGGTGAAGCCGAAAGCATCATTGCCGCCATTTCCATCTACCATTTCATTTTTTTCATTGCGGTCGCCCATTCTGAAGCGGAGGTAGCGAATGACGGCATTATCACCGCCAAGTCCCACCGGGTGATCGGCCAGGCAGATACCATCGCCCGGCGCTGTTTGCCCGGCAATGGTCACATCTCCCCTGATCGTCAAAGGTCTTTCCAGGTGAATAGTGCCCGACAAGGCAAATACGATCACCCTTTTTCCTTTTGCTTCCGCGGCGGCGCGAAAACTACCGGGGCCATTGTCCTGCAGGTTGGTCACGACCATCACTTTCCCCCCTCTCCCGCCACTGGTATACTTGCCATAGCCTTCTGCCCCCGGAAAAGCCAATGGCAGGGCCGGGGGCGATGGCTGGCTTGTTTGCTGCGCCAGCATCACCCCTACGGATAGTTGAAACATTATTAGCAGTACGGCTTTTCTTATCATAATCACAACAGATCAATAGTTAGGATTTTGTGGCCGCAGGTTTTCATTGGCATCGATCGCTGCCTGCGGTATCGGGTAAAGCTCGCTCTTGCCCGACTGGAAGCCAAACGCAAAATAATTGACATAGGTATTCGTCAGGTTGTTGTTCGCATACCAGTTCACACGGTTGGTGCTGGAAGGCAATGGTGTATTGCCATTGGTAGGATCGAGCGGTGCTGCGGACGGAGTAGGTTTGTACCATGAATTGGCCCATATCTGTCCGCCTGCATTCGTAAGCGATCCATCTTCTGCCGGCATATTCTGGTAAAACCACATTTGCTTGGGCAGGTTGGCAGTGAGCGTATAAGCAGGCGGCGACGCCATATAAGAGGGAACTGCCATGGCTGTTCCTGCGGCCATGCGTATGATATTGTCTTTCGTCTCCGTAAGCGCCGTGCCCAGCAGGTTCCAGCGGATCAGGTCATATTTGCGGATACCTTCGCCGCCAAATTCGAGGTGCCGTTCACGCACCAGTAATTTGAAGAAGCCTGTTTTATCGCCGGGTGGCGCCGGCACTTCTGTGGCCACATAATTATGACCGCGGAGGCTTACTTCCTTCCATGCATTGATCGCTGCCGTGCTGGGGCCGCCATTCAATTCATTCTCGGTTTCTGCAAACATCAGCAGCACATCTGCAAACCTGATCAACGGCCAGTTTATCTGAAAATTCTGGATATTGGCATTCGAAGCGGGGGTAAGGGTTACCGGATTGGAGCCAGTGGTTTGCCCATTGCTCATATAATAACCGGGATTGGTGATCCAGTCCCTTCTGAACTTACCATCATAAATACTGTTGCTGGCATGACCTCTACCGTATCTGTCGCGCACCACCTCAAAAGGCACTACGGTTACATCCCTTCTGAAATCGGTTGAATCGAACTGGTAAAAATAAATTGGGAGCATATTCCCCAGGGAGCCGCCTACCCCATTGATCTTTGTGCCCGACTGCGCCCCGATCTTACTGTCGGAATTAGTGCCGTTGGCCATGGCCACCTGCATGATCAGGTCGCCTTGCGGGTCAACTGCCTTGTGCGCATCCACGATATCTTTCCAGAACCCTTTGAAGGAGGGGTATAAGGTATGCTGCTCACGGTGACGGATAAGCGTATCGCACTCTGCCCGGCACATCCTATAGAGATCGAGATAATCTTCCCGGCGTTTCATCTCGCCCGGCTGTCGCAGGGAATAGCCCCCGGCGAACAGCGCGATCTTCGCCCTTAGCGCGATAGCAGAACCTTTGGTGAACCGTTCATCCGCCGGTACGGCAGTCCTCCAGGGCAGCAGGTCTTTGGCTACATCGAGATCAGCGAGGAGATGATTATATATGGTATCGCGGTCTGTTCTTTTTTCGAACAGGTCCCCTACAAGGGCAGATGGTACCCAGTGAGCAGGCAGATCGCCCCAGATGCGGACCATTTCGAAGAACAATTGCGCCCGCACCACCAGGGCTTCCCCATGTACCCTTCTCAGCTCGGCTTTCTCTGCGGCGGCGCCATTAGAGTATTGAGGCATTTTCGGAACATAATAGATACAATTGTTGGCTCTTTCGATGCCGGCATAGAACTGGGTGAAAGTATTGCCGATGTCGGTATTCCCTGCTTTGAGGGTATAATGCGCTTCTTCATGACGCGGAGAACTGAGCGAAGAGCCGCCGCCGAGGATACAATCATCGTCATACGCATAATAATAGCTTACACGGATGCCATAGCCATAATCACCGGCCATGGAGAGGTAGGCTCCGTTGAGAGCTGCTTTGGCATTGGGAATATTGCTGAACACTACGGAGGGATCGATGGTGGACAGCGGTTCAGGCGATAAATATTTTTTGCAGGAGCCCATCGCCAGCGCCATCACGATGAAGGTAACCAGTATATGATTGATCGTTGCTTTTTTCATACAACAAGTTTTATACGTTAGAAAGACAGATTTACGCCCGCGATATAAGACCGGCCACGCGGGTATGCAGAATAATCGACACCCGGCGTCATGGGTGAATTGCGCTTGGCATTCACGTCGGGATCATAGCCGGAATATCCTGTAATGGTAGCTACGTTGTAAACGGTAGCATAGATCCTGAAAGAGCTTACATGGAATTTCTTCAGCATGGACGCGGGGAAATTATATCCGAGTGTAATATTATTGATGCGGATATACGATCCATCTTCCACGGCAAAGGACATAGGCGCAAAACCGTTCGTGCTGCGGCTCGGCGTCCAAATCCTGGCATTGGCATTGACGGCCGACAGTGAATCGGGCGAGATGCCGATGACCGTGGTGGCGTTGAGTTGTTTCTGCACCAGGTTCCCCCGTGGATCGATGAACCGCCATCTGTCTTTCATGATGGCCATCATATTTACGTCTGCCCCGTAGGCATTGGAGAATTCGAGTTTGTTGGCATTAAAAATACTGGCCCCATACGAGAAATTGATGAAGATGCTGAGGTCAAATCCTTTGTAGGAGAATTGCTGGTTGAAGCCACCGTTAAATTTTGGCAACGCATTGCCGATCACCACGCGGTCGCTGTCGAGTGATAGTTTTCCATCGCCATTCATATCCCTGAACTTCATTTGCCCAGGCGCCACCAGGTCGCCGAGCAGTCCACCCGGATCAGGAAGGCCGCTTTTCAGTTTATAGCGCCAGGTGAGGCCCGGATAATTGGCATCGTAATAGCGCTCGGCGGTGAAATCATTCACTGTATAATAACCATCATTCACCAGGCCGTAGATAGCGCCAATGGATTCACCTACTTTCAGCAGGTAGTCATCGGGGTTATTGGTGCTGCTGAACCATCCTGAATTGGCAGTGAATTTGGTTTGCTTGCCAAGGCTTTTGATCTTATTGCTGTTGAAAGCGATATTGAAACTGGAGGTCCAGTTGAATGCTTTTGTTCGCATGACATTGGCCGACAATTGCAGCTCGATCCCCCTGTTCTCCACTTTGCCAAGGTTCTGGTATTGGGTAGTGTAACCGGATGAGGAAGGGATCTTGTTTTCCACCAGCAGGTTTTTCGTAACGTTCGAATAAAAATCTGCCGTGAGCAATAACCTGTCATTGAAGAAGCCCAGGTCTACCCCCACATTCTGTGAGGTCAGTTCTTCCCAGGTAATAATGGGATTGCCCAGTCGTTGCGGAAGCGTGAGGGTATAGTTCAACACATCATTCAATCCATACCCTGCATTGGCAGGAGGCGAATAACCGGTGGTATAGCCATACGGGTTCAGCCTGTTATTGCCTGATGAGCCATAGCTCAAGCGCAGTTTGGCCAGGCTGATAAAGTCTACCTTCTTCATGAAGGATTCGTTGGACACTGCCCATGCAACGGAAGCCGAAGGGAACCAGCCCCACTTGCGGTTTTTGGGATCGGATGGTGGGATGGGGCTGCTATAATCGGGCCCGAAAATGGAAGAGCCGTCTGTGCGCAGGTTGAGTGTGAGATAATATTTATCGTCGTACTTATAAGAAACACGGGAGAAGAACGAGAGCAGCCTGGTGCGCTCCTCTGAGGAAGATGGCTTGGGCTGCGCCAGCCCTACAGGCGGCGTTGCCAGTCCGAGGTTCGCAAAAGCCACATCAGGTTTGGTGCCTACAGGGAAATACATGTACTGCTGGCTGGAAAGCTTTGCATTGGTGGTATAGATCTCATGGCCCACCAATACATCTACTGCATGTTTCGACTTCAGTATAGCCGGATTGGAATAGGTGAGCACATTGGAATTGGTAACTGAAGAAAGACGCACGAAATTCCAGGTGAGCACCGGCAGCCGCGCGTTGGCCCTCGATAAGGCCGTCAGCGTATCATCGAATGAGCGGGATTCCGTTTCGCTCACATTATAACCAATGGTAGACCTGAGGGACAGTCTTTTGGTGATATTGTAATTGAAATAGCCACTGAAAGTATAGGCAGTGATCCTTCGCAACCTGTACTCTGCATTTGCCACCAGCAGCGGGTTCAATTCATTCAGACCATTGCCGGGGTTGCGTGCGTCGAGATCGGGATCATAATAGTCGTCGGTTTGTCCGGGCAGAACAAGCGGCCTGTAGCGCACATACTGACGCAGCCTGTTGGTGCCGGCGCCACTTGCGTCCGAGGTCCCTGCCCCCGTTATTTTCTGCACATTGTAACGGCCGCTGATCCCCACTTTCAGTTTATCGTTCACTTTATGATCGAGCTTGAAATTGCCGAGGATCCTGTTGTAATCGGAATTGATGAGCAGTCCTTCCTGTTTGTTGTAGGTAAGACCAATATTATACGTTGTAGTATTCGTTCCGCCCATTATACTGAGATTATGCGTCATCTGGAATGCGGTCCTGCCGAGCATCTTGTCCTGCCAGTCGATGGCCCCCGGATAATTCTTATAATTGGCGATGGTATCGAAATTGCTCAATGTGCGGATATACTGGTTAACGACGGGTGTGTCTACCTGGTTCTCGGTATACCTGGCGCGTTCGTAAGCAGCGAGCACAAACTCATAGGGATCGAGCATGTCGAGTTTCCGGGAGAGCTTGTTCACGCCTGCAAATCCATTATAGGTGATCACGGTGCGGCCACCCAGGTTCCGGCCGCTTTTCGTGGTGATCAGGAAAACGCCATTCGAGCCGCGGGCGCCGTAAATGGCGGTGGAGGCCGCGTCTTTCAAAACGTCGATGGAAGCAATATCCTGTGGCGCCAGCACCGTCAGGGCATTCTCCACCTGTACGCCATCCACGATATAGAGTGGTGAACCATTTTGCGTGATCGATCCCCTGCCCCGTACATTCACCTCCACATCTGCGCCGGGCGCTCCTTCCGATACATTGACGAACACGCCTGCCAGCCTTCCGGCCAATGCTTCGGCGGTGGAATTGCTTGGATTGTCCTTGAGGTCCTTTGCACTGATAGAGGATACGGAAGAAGTAAGGTCTTTCTTCCTCACTGCCTGGTAGCCGATCACTACCACATCATCGAGGGCAGCGGCCGATTTCTCCATTTTTACATTCAGGACAGATCTTCCATCAGTGCTCAGGGTAACGGACTGGTACCCGGCATAGCTGAATACAAGCTCGATCTTTCCGGCAGCGGGCACGGAGATGGAATAATTCCCATCCTTATCGGCCTGTACGCCGGCTTTCCCGTTTTTCAGGGAAACAGTGACGCCGGGCATTGGGGCCCCGGTTTCGTCGGTAACCTTACCTTTTATGGTAATGTTCTGGGCAAACAGCGTGAGGGAACATAAAGAAAGCAGGAATGGCAACAGCAATCTTTTCATACAGCAAGTTTTAGTTTTACAGATCCCGGTGCAATCTCCGGTGATCGGTGAATGGTTGGTCTTTTGAGGTTCAATGGTAAAAAGTTATTCTTAATTAAGTGACTGTCAGGCAGTAGTTTTTTTACGCAATCGTTCCCGACAACGATCCCGGAACCTTATTGCGGGGAAAATTTAAAAGCGTAATTTTATCGGGCACCGTCATCATGAGTCTACTATTACATTACTGCTGTTGCTTGCATGAAATTTGAAGTCGTTACCATAAAGGATATAGCGCAGGCTTTGGGCATTTCCACTTCCACTGTATCGAGGGCATTGAGAGATAGCTATGAGATCAGCCCACAGACCAAACAGATGGTGCTGGAATGCGCGGAGCGCCTGAATTACAGGCCCAACCCCATCGCCCTCAGCCTCAAGGAAAGGAGAAGCCGCTCTATCGGGATCGTCGTATGCGAGATCGCTAATAATTTTTTCTCCCAGGTCATCAATGGCGTTGAATCCATTGCCTATGACCGGGGATACAACGTCATCATCAGCCAAAGCCGTGAATCCTGTGAGCGTGAGTTCATCGATCTGCAATACCTCGCCTCCAGGTCGGTGGATGGATTACTGATCTCGCTTTCTACAGAAACGACAGATATCAGCCAATTGAAAACCTTGCATGCCAAAGGTCTCCCCATCGTTTTTTTCGATCGTATCTCGGAAGAGATCGATACGCATAAGGTAGTATTGGATAATTTCAAAGGGTCCTATGATGCTACCGAGCACCTGATCAGGAATGGTCATCACCGTATTGCAGTGCTGACCAACTCCGCCTATTTAAGTATTACATCGGGCAGGATTGCCGGCTTCAAAGAAGCCATGCACGCACATGGACTGCCCCTGGATGAAAATTATATTCAGCATTGCGCCTATGGCGGAATGGTGTTTGAAGAAGTGGAAGAAGCGATCAACAGGTTATTGAGCCTGCCCGATAAACCGGATGCCATCTTTGCCACCAGTGATAAGCTCACGACCGGTACCCTGAAAACACTTAAACGGAGAGGCATCCACATTCCAACCGATATTTCCATTGTGGGTTTTTCCAATTCCGAGATCGCCGAACTGATCGGGCCGCCGCTCACTGTTGTTCGACAACCGGCTTTCGAAATGGGACAGGTGGCCACCGAACTGCTGTTACGGGTTATCGAGAGCAAACGTCCCGTTACGCAGTTTGAAACGAAAGTGCTGCAACCGGAATTGTTCATCCGGGAATCAGTGCTGCAACGGTCATCCTCCTGAAAATACGTTTTTGCTATTTTCACACAAATTAATTTTTTTACGTATATTTATCCTGTAATCTCCCCCATCCAAAAATTCCACCCAAGGATTCATGTCTCTGAAAAGTTAGCGTATTCACGTACCCGTGATATACTACCCTCTTTCATTCTTTAAAACTAAAACTGCCTTACATGAAAAAATTAATCCTTTTTTCCTGCAGCATTGCTGTGTTCGTATTGTTGCTATCTGCACATAAGGATACCCGTTATCAAACGGCAACACCGGCCGCTCCTGCTGCCGGCAATATTGTATCCTGTGCTGTTCCATCTGCCAATATTGCCGCCACTCCTTTTGCTCCTTCCCCCGGAAGTCCATCTGCCGTGATGATCCGGAAAAATATCTATTCCCTGACCCCGGCAGAGATCAGCTCCATTAAAACAGGCATCGCTGCCATGAAAGCCTTGCCGGTCACTGATCCTACCAGTTGGTTGTACCAGGCGGCCATTCACGGCACTACTTTACCGAATAACCTGCCCTCCTGGAATTCCTGCCAGCATGGAACTCAATTCTTCTTTTCCTGGCACCGGATGTACCTGTATTTCTTCGAGAGGATATTAAGGGCTAAATCGGGCAATCCCAATCTTACCCTGCCCTACTGGAACTATCAGACCAACCCGGTGCTGCATCCCGATTACAGGAACAGCGCTCCCGGCAATACCTTATATGATGGGAGCCGCAACCCTTCCATCAATGGTGGCGGCGCACTCAGCAATGGCCCGATGATCGCCATCAACAATGCGCTCGGTGATATTCCTTATTTCGATTTTCAGACTGATATCGAAGGGCCGCATGGCTCCATCCACGTGGCCATCGGAGGAAATATGGGAAGCGTTCCCACTGCCGCCAAAGACCCGGTCTTCTGGCTTCACCATGCCAATATCGACAGACTATGGGAACAATGGCTGCGCATGTGCGGCGGCAGATCGAACCCCACGTCCAACAGCACCTGGATGAATAAGACCTATACCTTCTTCGATGAGAATGGTAAGGCGGTGAATATGACAGGCGGCCAGGTAGTGAATACGGCCGCTTCATTGAACTACAGGTATGATTTCCCATTCAAGCTCCCCTGCAATCTTATAATAAAATGGTGGGATTGGAAATGGAAGACGATACCCCTCATTAGGATCCCCGAAAAATTGACGATCGATAAGAATATCCAGAAAGCCTCTTTCCGCAATGCGAAAGTGCAGGAACTGGAAAATTTCATGCGGACTGAAAAAATGGAAAAGCTCAATGTTTCCACCACCGGGCCATCCGATAAATTGTTCGTGGAACTGGAAGGTCTGTCGATCAATAAAGCCCCAGAAGGCGTGGTGGAAGTATATTTGAACCTGCCGGCATCGGAGAAACCCAATCCCCGGAGCAAGTCGTTCGTAGGTGTGCTCGACCTGTTCACCGGGTCGGGGCATGAGGGCCATCATGAACAAGGCGCCCAGCGCATCAATGCCACTACTGCTGCACGGGCACTGGGCCTGCGGATAGCCGACCTTAAAAATGCAGAGCTGACATTTTTCGTAAGAGGCAATACAATTAACAAAAGAGAAACAGCCATTAGTAACGATATCCAGATAGGCAGCATAAATTTTGCTGTAGAAAAAGCAGAAAGATAATTACCATGATCTCCACCGGTCTACCGATATACCTACTATTATACCTGGTCGGCTCTTCCTGCGGAACGATGAACAAGCCTCCGGAAAAAGGAACAGCCAATCCTTCCGGGCAGGATACCGTTATCATTGCCATAAGCGATCAGCCTGTACATATCGATGTGGCGACGCCTTCGAAACAGGTATACCTGAAAGCGCAAGGGAAGAATGTCATCGACAAGAGCAGGAAGACCTTCCTGCAGTTCGAAGGTATCCGGCTGGATGCTGCGCCCGATGGTGTCTACGAGATCTATCTCTCTTCGCAAAAGACGGTGGGCGAAAAATTGACTGCAGAGAGCAGGTACTTCGTCAATGTACTCGACCCTTACCTGCTCACCGGTAATGCGCCCCGCCACCGGCTGGAGATCGATATCACCAGGAGCCTCGAAAAGATAATGACCGGGCAGACCATACTGTCCGGTTATTATCTCACTCTACAATTCAAAGGGAATATGCTGAAAGGCCAGCCGTCTGCAAAGGCAGGCCAGCTATTCATCAGGGAAATTCGTTTGGTGCAAATGAAATGAAAGCCCGCCTGAGCAGTGAACTCATTTATCAAACGATTGCGTAATATCAAATCCACGTAAATATTTTTAGCATAAATAATTTCATTTATGTAATTTTATTTGCATCACTAAACCGTTAATTGCTTTGCCGATTACACCGATGCAGGAGGAAAAGGAGCTTATTATTGCATTAAAGCTCGGTAGTCAGACCGCATTTACCGCGTTATATCACCTTTATAGCGGCAGGTTGTTGGGTAAACTGATCAGGTTCACCAAATCTGAAACGGAAGCAGTGGAGATCCTCCAGAATACTTTCATAAAAGTTTGGAATCACCGTGAAAGCATCGATCCCGAAAGGTCTTTCCGCTCGTATTTATTCCGCATTTCCGAAAACCTTGTTTACGACTTCTACCGAAAGGCCGCCAGGGAGAGAAATATGCGAAAAAGCCTGTCACAGCTCCATTCCGGCAACTATGAAGGTTTGGAAGAAGAACTATTCAAAAAAGAAAATGAAGCGGCCATACAGGATATCGTGAACAGGCTGTCCCCCCAAAGAAGGCATGTTTTCAAGCTCGTGAAATTCGAAGACAAGACCTATCATGAAGTAGCCGAGTTGCTGAATATCTCCCCTGCCACCATCAGTGACCATATCGTCAAGGCTACCAAGTTCATCCGCAAGCACCTGGCCATGCACCTGTATATCCTGGTCTTCCTTTTTCTGCACGACTGAACCGCCTCCTGAAAAAAAATTTTTGTACAGGGCAGAGTATCCCTCCTTTTCGAACGTAATAGCTGTCAAGTCCCACTAATGGGACCAAAAAAATGAACAGCCCACTGACAGACCTTTTTCAAAAATATCTCGCCAACGAGTGTACACCGGAAGAAACGGAAACCTTATTCCGGCATTTCAACATTCCGGAAAATGAACAGCTTTTACATGACCTGATCCTCGCTGAGCTATACAATGATAATGATCTGCAGGACCATGGCGAAGAACACCAGTATCTGCTGAAGAAGGCTCACTCTATAATAATCGATTCCATTTCGTTGTCGGCGAAAAAGGAGGCTGCTGTTAAACCGTTGTTTAGTCGCAGGGGGTTCAGAAGTGTTGCAGCAGCCATCCTTTTCATCTTGGCAGGCGGGTTATTGCTCCTGCTGTATAGAAGTAAACCGCATAGCGTTCCCGTTGTTAAAAATGAAAAAACAATCATCGATCAGATCGTTCCGGGCGCCGATAAGGCCGTACTCACGCTCGCAGACGGAAGATCGGTCGTCCTCGATAGTATGCCGGACAATGGGCAGCTCATGCAGGGCAATACCAGGATCATCAAACAGGCAGGTGGACAATTGAGCTATACTGCAGGCAGTCACGCTAAAGACACGGAAATACGATACAATGTGATGAGCACTCCAAGAGGCGGGCAATTCAGACTGGTGCTTCCCGATGGAAGCAAGGTATGGCTCAATGCCGCCTCCTCTATCCGCTTCCCCACTTTATTCGCAGGCAATGAAAGAAAAGTGACGATAACCGGGGAAGCCTATTTTGAAGTGAAACACGATGCATCGAATCCATTCAAAGTGGAAGCCAATGGTACAGAAGTAACTGTATTGGGCACGCATTTCAATATCAATGCTTACCCGGATGAAAAAAGTGTGAGAACAACGCTGATGGAAGGTTCAGTGAGAGTAGGAAGGCTTTCCGGACATGCGCAGGCTGCCACCATCACGCCGGGTGAGCAGGCAGAATTCCTGCGTGAGGAGGCTGCACCTGTCCGCATCCACCGGGATGTTGACCTGGAAGAAGTATTGGGATGGAAAAATAATGCCTTTGTTTTCAATAACCAGGATGTGGAGAGCATCATGCGCCAGATCAGCCGCTGGTACGATGTGGATGTTGTTTATGAAAAACAGGGATTCACGGAAACCTTCAGCGGGTTGATCAGCCGGAAGAGCAACATCGAAGATGTCCTGAAAATCTTGAAAGAAGGTGGCCTTCAGTTCAAATTAGACAAAAGAAAAATAACCGTCATGTAACAGATCGCAGGGCCTTGCAAAATAAAACAGGAAGTGTTACGACCACTCCCTGTTGAATATGTAGGGTTAAACAGCATATAAACACTCCAGGTAAAGAATGCTTATTATTTAACCAAACTGATCAAAGTTATGAATTTAACTTTTCTCTGCCTATTCCCTCCGAAGAGAAATTCAATTACCAAAACGTTGCGCGCCATGAAGCTCATTACTTCACTGCTATTCATTGCCTGCCTGCACGTAAGGGCAGCAGGATATTCACAGCAGGTAACCCTCACGGAAAAAAATATTACGCCCAAACAGCTCTTCAGGAAGATCAATTCACAAACAGGCTATCAGTTCTTCTACAATGAAAAACTATTCAGCAAGGGCGAAAAGATAACGATCAATGTAAAAAACGCGACCATCGAGCAGGTCTTGGAAAAATGCTTCAAAGATCTTCCGGTCATTTACGCCATTATCGACAAAACGATCGTGATTAGGGCCAGGCCCGAAAAGCCTGGATCGATCGGGGGGAAAACGATCGTAAACGATATTATCGGTATCGTGAAAGATAGCTCAGGCGCCCCTTTGGCCGGCGCTACCGTGGGAATAAAAGGGAAACCGGTGCGGGTGGCAACAGATATCAACGGGCGGTTTTCCATTACTGCCTCCCCCGGCGATGTGCTGACCATTTCGTATGTAGGGTATATAACACAGGAAATAAGAGTGACCGACGCGGCCGTCATCAGTATTACCATGCTGCCCAAACCAAGGGAAATAGAGCAGGTGGTGGTCACCGCATTGGGGATCAAAAAATCAGCCAGGGCACTTACCTATAATGTGCAGGAAGTAAAAGGAGAAGAGGTTACACGGAACAAGGATGCCAATTTCGTCAATGCGCTGGCCGGGAAGATCGCGGGTGTTACGATCAATCCAAGCTCCTCAGGCATTGGCGGCGGCTCCAGGGTCGTTATGCGCGGCACGAAATCCATCAACCAGAACAACAATGTATTGTATGTGATCGATGGCATCCCTATGCCGAACCTCAACGGTGGTAATACAAAAGATGCCAGTAACGCATTCGGCGGCACAACCAGTGGCGAAGGGATCTCCAGCATCAACCCTGAAGACATTGAAAGTATATCGGCATTGACAGGCCCTTCTGCTTCTGCATTGTACGGCAACCAGGGCGCCAATGGGGTGATCCTGGTCACTACCAAAAAAGGAAGTTCAGGTAAACTGAGAATAAATTTCTCGCACAGCTCCGATTTTTTCAGCCCTTTCGTAATGCCTAAATTTCAAAACACGTACGGACAGGTAACACCCGACCAATACGCAAGCTGGGGGTCGAAGCTGCCGGAGCCATCGGGCTATAAGCCGAAAGATTTTTTCCAGACAGGCACCAATATCTTCAACTCCATCAGCTTTTCGGGTGGTACTGAAAAAAGCCAAACGTTCTTTTCCATCGGCACCAACAATGCGCAAGGCATTATCAGGAAGAATACTTATAACAGGTACAACTTTTATTTGCGGCATAGCATCAACCTGACCAACCGGTTGACTGTAGACGTGAATGCCATGTATGTAAAACAGGATGACAGGAATATGATCGCACAGGGACAATACCACAATCCTTTAGTGCCCATCTACCTGTTCCCTCCCGGTGATGATATCAGAAAATACCAGGTCTATACCCGTTATGATCCGAGCCGCAAAATTTCCACGCAGTTCTGGCCTTATGGCAGCCTGGAAGGATTACAGGCTGAAAACCCTTACTGGATCACGGATGCAGAGTCGAACATCAATAAAAAGGACAGGTATATGATCAGCCTTACGGCCAAGTACAGTGTTTTCGATTGGCTCGACATCACCGGCAGGGCGCGGATCGATCATGTGAATGCCGTCTCTGAATCGAAGTATCCTGCAGGCACCAATACTTTGTTCGCTTCAGAATATGGTTACTATGGAATAAGGACCAGCCCTTCAAAGAACACCTACGCTGATCTGATCGCCACCATCAGGCATAAGATCGCCCCATTTCTGCATCTTACTTCCAATGTCGGGGGAAGCTTTCAGGACGACAGATCGGACACACTCGAAGTAAAAGGGAACCTTACCAAACTGGCCAATCTCTTCACTACGAATAATATGGTCCCTGCTTCCAAACAAACATACAGCCGGTCGCAATTGCAGTCTGTTTTTGCAACAGCTCAGTTCGATTATAAGGGCTGGTTATACCTCGATGCCACCGGCAGGTATGAATGGCCTTCCCAATTACCCAATGGTTTTGCTACCAAATCATCTTACTTTTTTCCATCCATTGGTATTTCGGGTATCATCAACGATGTGCTGGGCATTCCTAAAAATATTCTATCATTCGCCAAATTAAGGTTCTCCTATGCTGAGGTGGGCAATCCTCCCGGCTTCGGTTTGACCAACCCGGTATATCCCATAGATGACAATACTTTCAGGCCAGCGCCATTCCCGGAATATCTTCCGGAGCGCACCCGTTCGTATGAAGCTGGCGCGGAGCTGAAGTTCTTCAATAATCGTTTAAGCCTTAATGCTACGTTCTACAAATCCAATACCACCAATCAACTCTTAACGATCCCCTTAACAGGATCATTGTACACAGTGTTCTATTACAATGCCGGCAATATCCAGAATAAGGGGATCGAAGCCAGTGCCGGGTATAATATGAGCTATAGTGGAATCAACTGGTCGTCCAACCTGATCTTCACCCTGAACAGGAATAAAGTGATACGCCTCTCCGAAGGATTCAAGAACCCTGTTACCGGTGAGATCTTCGGACAGGATTCCAGTTCCGTCAGTTCGGTCGGGGACCTGGAAAACCTGTTGGTAAAAGGCGGTTCGATGGCCGATATGTACATCTCGCAAGTATTGCGGGAAGACAACCAGGGAAACCTCTGGGTAGATCCAGGCAGCGGGGCCATCGCCAAACAGATAATACCCAAAAGATATATCGGCCGTACCACGCCCGACTATACCCTGGGTTGGAGAAATACCCTCTCTTATAATAATGTAGAACTTTCCTTCCTCGTCGATGCCCGCGTAGGTGGCGTCGGAGTTTCATTCACCCAGGCAGTGATGGATGCGTATGGCGTATCGCAAAGATCTGCCGACGACCGCAACAGAGGCGGTGTGGAGATCTACGGCAAACTATACCCAAATGTTCAGGCTTATTACAATATGTTAGGCGCTGCATCCGGTGGCTCCGTTGGTATGCCTGCCTATTATGTATACAGTGCCACCAATGTTAGATTGAGGGAGGCAGCATTGGCCTATACCATCCCGGGCAAGTGGTTGGGCGGGAAGGTCGAGAATATCCGCGTTGCGCTCACCGGCCATAACCTGTTCATGTTCTATAACAAGGCTCCTTTCGATCCCGAATCCACCGCATCCACCGGAACATTTTATCAGGGCATCGACTATTTCCGCCAGCCCAGTTACAGGAGCATCGGATTTAGCATAAGAGCTCAGTTCTAGCCATTACGAATCCCTTAAAATTCGATTATGCATACTACACAATTGTTGAAAAATAAATGGGGATATGTAAAGTATATGATGCTGTTCGCATTTATTATATCCCTTATTGCATCGTGCACAAAAAAATATTCCGGGTACAACACAGATCCCTACAAACCTACCGCTCAAATGCTCGAAGCGGATGGCTATTCAACCGGCAAGAATTTTCCTGATATGTTCAATGCGGTCACGCCTGCAGGCGATGTAGCTTCAGGGACCGATTTCGTGAACCAGTACCAATTGGCATACAGTCTGGCCGGTGATGTTTTTTCAGGTTTCATGGGACAGGCGGGAGACTGGGCCGGGAATAGCAATAACCTTACTTACAATTTTATTCCGGGTTGGATCAACCAGGAGTTCAACCTGGCCGGTGCGTTGATGGCAGCCTGGAAGAATGTAAAAAATGTAACCGATATCTCAGGAGATTCACTTCAGTTCTCCGTTGCACAGATCATTAAGATAGCGGGCATGTCCAAAGCCACCGATATGTATGGCCCTATCCCCTATTCGGCACTGGAGTCAGGCTCTTTCACACCGGCTTATGATGCACAGGATAAGATCTATTATTCCATGCTTACCGAACTGAGCAGGGCCGTTGGTATCCTGTCGAAGCTCGGCGCTGCAGGAGGAAAGCCACTGGCTAAATATGATATGATCTATGGAGGCGATTACCTGAAATGGGCGAGGTTCGGTAATTCATTGAAACTAAGATTGGCCATGCGGATCGTATATGCCGACCGGGCCAAAGCGCAGCAGTACGCTGAAGAAGCGATCAACAGCCCTGCAGGTGTAATGAGCGCCAAGGCAGATAATGCCCTGTATCAAAAAGGTGGTACTTCTTTCAATTTCAAAAACCCATTGCGCACTTTATGTGAAGATTATCTCGAAGCCAGGATGGGCGCTTCGATGCAATCGATCCTGTACGGATACAATGACTCCCGGATCGCCGTTTATTTCCGCCCTTCTTCGTTACCGGGCCATACTGCTGAATATGTGGGTATTCGTGCAGGCATCGCTGTAGTGAGATCTGCCTACCAGCCCTTTTCCTATTTGAATGTAACGAACGAAACACCCATGCCCTGGATGACCGCTGCCGAAGTCTATTTCCTTCGGGCAGAAGGTGCATTGCGTGGATGGAATATGGGCGGAACGGCAAAAGACCTGTATGAATCGGGCATCAAAGCCTCCTTCGATGAAACGGGCGCCGCTTTACCGGCCGGTTATCTCTCCAACAATACATCCAAACCAGCTAACTATGTTGACTATGCGAACAATGGCAACAATGCAATAGCCAGATCAACCATTACCATTCAATGGAATGATGCTGCCGGCTTTGAAGAAAGCCTTGAACGGATCATCACACAAAAATGGATCGGCCTGTATCCGAACGGACAGGAAGCATGGAGCGAATTCAGAAGAACGGGCTATCCTAAAATATTCCCCATCGCGCTCGACAGAAGCGGAGGAACAGTGGATGTGAATAAACAGGTGCGCCGGCTGCCCTACCCGCTTGCACAATACCAGCAGAACAGTGCACAGGTACAGAAAGGCGTGGCATTGCTGGGCGGGCCGGATATCGGTAAGACCAATTTATGGTGGGATAAAAAGTAGTATGACCAAAACCAACATTAAAAAAGAAATTATGAATAAGCGATCGTTAAGTACCGGCCTGTTGGCGGTACTGCTGATACTCGGTTTCTCCTGTACAAAACAAAATATGCCCGAACCCAATGAGGTAAAGCCAATGCTGCAAAGATCGGAGGAATACTATGCCAATCTGAGGGCTTATAAAAAATCCGACCATCAGATGGCTTTTGGCTGGTTCGGCGGGACCGGAGGCAAAGGCAGTCCTGATGTTCCGGGTGTTCTCGATGCCATTCCGGATAGTATGGATATCGTGAGCTTATGGGGCGGGCAACCTCCGCTTGGTTCGTACAACCATGAACTGCTGAAAAAAACGCAGGAAAAAAAAGGCACCCGCTTTGTGATGGTCTGGTTCTTTTCAGGAATAGCCAACCTGATGCAAAAGAACTTTCCCAATCTCCCGGTGATGGATGCAATAGACAATGTGGCCAAATCCATCGCCGACACGATCAACACGTATAACCTGGACGGTTTCGATATCGATTATGAGCCCAGTGAAGCAGGTGAAAGGAATACGGTCTTTGGTTCCAGCCAGGGCACCTACAATAATATTTATGTGACCAGAGCTTTGAAAGCGCTTTCAAAATATCTCGGGCCTTTGTCGGGGACAGACAAATTACTGATCGTGGATGGCTACTATAATTATCTCTCGCCGGAAGCAGGCAATTGCCTGAGCTATGCTGTGACGCAGGCTTATGGCACCGGTTCTCCTTCCAGCTTACAATCGAGATTCAATTCTGCGTCGGCCTGGCTGCCTACGAAAAAATTCATCGTCACGGAAAACTTTGAAAGTTTCTGGAAGAACGGCGGTGTCAATTACCAGGACCCCGTATATGGAACGATCCCTTCCCTGCTCGGTATGGCGTATTGGCAACCAACGCAAGGACGTAAAGGCGGCGCAGGTTCTTACCATGCGGAATATGAATATGCGCTCAACCCGGACTATTATTATATGCGCAGGGCCATACAGATCATGAACCCGGCAGTCAGATAGATTTCATTCACGATCCTCCCAAATAAAATGATATGAAAAATAGATCAACACTGCAATATTTATCCAGCATGGTCATCATGCTGCTTTTTTTGCCAACCCTTTCCTGCAAAAAAAGCGCTTCCTACCATGATGTAGTGTATCTCACCATGGCTGAAAAGTCCAATTCGACTATTCTTACAGCAGATAATAATGGAGCTGAGCTGGCGCTCAGTGTTTCGGCTTCCAACCTGGTTGGCTCGGATATTACTGCTACCATTGCAACCGACACAACACTGGTGGCCCGGTACAATACCCTCACCGGTAAACAGTATAGTCCGCTCCCAAAGGGGAGCTACAGCCTCTCCGCCAGTTCTGTCACCATTAAATCAGGCTCCACCATTTCCGACGCCATTAAATTCAAGGTCAGTTCAGTCCGTGATTTCCAGGACGGCGTTTCATACATCATGCCCATCACTATCCAATCGGCAACAGGGCTTCCGGTGCTGGACGCCTCCAGGACATTGTTCGTGATAGTGAAGCGGGTGGTCATCACCACCGTGGCCTCTTTGAAGGGCAATTATTTCAAAGTGGATTTTTCCACGAACAACAGTACGCTGAAAGCTATGACGGCTGTTACTTATGAAGCGAGGGTAATGGCCAATAACTTCCAGCAGTCGAGCCCATTTATCAGCAGCATCATGGGGATCGAAGAAAATTTTCTTTTCCGTTTCGGTGATGTCACCGTGAAACCCAATCAGCTACAGTTGGCCGGTGGCGTAACGGCCACAAATGTATCGATGGATTTCTCCACCGGTATATGGTACCACCTGGCAGGAGTATACGATGGCAGCAAATTACAGATATACGTGAATGGAACGCTGGTGGCGACCACTGTTGCAAGCCGTACGATCGATCTGACCGATCCAGGCGGGTTCTATTTCGGTAGATCCGCCGGGGGACGGCTGTTAGACGGCTATATCAGCGAAGGCAGGGTATGGTCGAGAGCGTTGACGCAAAGCGAGATCATCAATGGCATGTGCGGGATCAATCCTGCCAGTACGGGTTTGGTAGGATACTGGAAATTCAATGAAGGAACAGGAAATATAGCCCATGATATCAGCGGCAACGGGCACGATGCCACAGCAGCTTCTGCAGTTACCTGGACACCGAATGTCAGATGCAATTAAAAGTAATAATCATCAATAGAGAAATATGACACACCCCTATATAACAAAGCACCCGATATATTCCTTGTTGTGTTTTGCTGTCTTCATGTTGCTCATTTCATCCTGCAAGAAAGATGAATTCAATAAAGACGGGTTGTTTGTATATGCACCGTCAGGCACGGCTTCCTATAATGTTTTGCGGGGAGATAGCCTGCTTGTCCTGCGCAATACCATTATCTCCGGGTCCGGCGCTGCTTTTCCGGTATTGATCACCCGCTCTTTCGATAAGGATGTACAGGTAACGGCAGCCATCGATACAAGCCTGATCCGGATTTACGATAGCACCAATAATACCAAATCACCTTCACTACCAGATGGGGCATTCACGCTTGTGAATAAAGGAACCGTTACGATCCAGGCATCTAAAACCACCTCAGGCGATTCCATAAGAGTGCAGTTAGCAGACGCAACGAAATTAAAAACCGGCATCAATACCTATATCGTTCCCGTGGTACTTTCCTCAGCCACCAATGGCATACCGGTCAGCAATAACCGGCAGGTCATGTTCCTGCAGTTCGTCGTTACTTCTATTGCTACCGGCATCACCAGTTTAACGGGCGCCAATATGGTTGATATCGTACTGGAAAATGCCGGCGGGGTTAATACAGGAGTGAATATAGTATACCTCCGTGCAGTACTGAACAAAGCGATCGGCAATCCGGTAACGATAAACGTTGAAGATAATGCAGAATTGGTACAGGCATTCAATACCAGCAACAAGACCAGTTATGTTCCCTTCCCTTCCGGTGCGTTCCAACTCACAAAATCAAGCGCCATTATTCCATCGGGAGCCACGATCTCTAAGGATAGTATCAATATCAGCCTTCCCGATCTTTCCAAATTTCAAAAAGGCGCCGATTACCTGTTAGCTATCCGGCTGAAGGAAAACACCTCCACCGATGTTCCTCCCGCAGACCTCACCAAAAATATCGTTTATGTGCATGTAAGCGTATTCGTGAACAATGTCGATCCATCCAATCAGGGGCTTACCGGTAGCAGCATGGCCCGTAGTTCATGGAGTGTTACAGCAAGCGCTTCGACTATTGGCCCGGCCACAGCCGTTCTCGATGGTGATAATTCCACCAGTTGGTTCACTTCCGGTCTGGCATGGCTTCAATTGAATATGGGCGCATCGAAAACAGTAAAAGGATTTTCGATCGTGCCAAACTATATGTATGGCCGCAGTTATAATTTTATCAACATGGACGTACTTTCGAGTGACGATGGGAATAGCTGGAAACTGCAAGGCAGGTACGCGGGCAGTCTTCCGGCCAGCAGTTCTTCGGCTGCCAGTCCCGATCTCAAGACCGTTAAATTCATCACACCTGTAACAGCCAGGTATTTCAAATTCAATGTAACAAAGAACAGTAGTGGATATTCGGCAATGGCCGAACTGAATGGCATTGAGTAAGAGGGAGCTTTCAAAAAGGCTCCGCCCCGTGAAGTCCTTTCACGGGGCGGAGTTCAGATCGTCCAGCATCGCTTTGCCTATCGTTGTCCTTTCCTGGCAGGTCTGCCATTGCCACCGCCCTGATGCCCGCCACCCATGTTATGCGGGAATGAGCCGGCCGGGGCTTTGGTAACTGGCAGCCTGTTTATGTTTTCACTTTGCCGGGCCCTCTCCGTATTGACCCTGTCTTCATTATTCCTCACCGGTGCACTGCCTGCATTATCGATCCTCCGGAACTCCCTGGGCTGAGGATGTATTACCTGTGGACGATAAACACCTTTTTCATTTGTTCCTTTTACCATCGCTTGTGGACTCTTCACTTCACGCACAGGTACCGGTTCGATCTTCCTGTTCGTATATTTCTCTACGTCACCAACCTGCGGGCCCCTGGAATAATACTGGTTATGGTAACGGGTATTATTGTAATTGTTGATGATCGTGATCTTGTTGATGTTATTGACAGTAATATTCTCCCTGTGCACTACTTTAACATACATATCCCTGTCGTAAATATTGGCTCTCGGACAAACATTCCAGTAGACTGGCGCTGGTCTCCAGACGCCGAACTGGATCCCTACATTCACTTCAGGCGTGAGCGGGGCCCAGGCATAGTTGTTGTCGAACATTCCCCAGGTTACCCAGGCAGGCGCCCATTCGTAACCAGGTATCCACAACCATCCATAGCTGTCGTCATAGATCCATCTTCCATAGTGAAAGGGGGCCCATCCCCAGGAATATTCAGATTGCCAAAGCCATCCTTCGTTCGAATAACTCCAGTATCCATTCGTTAAATAGGGCCTGAACTCGCCGGCCATACGCGGCGACCATACATGACCATATCCGGGGTATTCGATCCAACTGCCATAAGGTGAAAGATCATCGTAAAATGTCTGGTATGTTATAGGCGGTTGCACCTGTGCATAAGACGAAGCGCTTACATTCTGGGTGCCTGCGCAGGATTGTAAGAAGATCACTGCCGTGCCGATGATGAGAAGTTTTACAACATTTTTCATAGTAGGAAGTTTTATGTATTTGTACAATACAAAACTATACAAACTATGATCATTGTTCGTCGGCCAGTCGTTGCCCAGGCAAAAACTATCGGTGAAATGGTAAAGTCCTGCCCCGGTTATCTGCTTGCAAGATGTTCCTCCCTTCCTCCTGTTCAATGTATAACTGAAATCTTCATTGCCCACAAGCGGGTTACCCTGATCAATCGCTGCCCGTTGACCGGCACAAACGGGGATGATGGTCTTCTCGGATTTTATTGTGAAATTTGCCTTTTAATATAGCAGTATGAAAATCCTGGTCATCGAAGACGATCAAAGAATTGCGGAACTGATCAAAAGAAGCCTGGAAGAGCAGGACCTCACCGTAATGCTTGCCTATGATGGCGCCATGGGCAAGAAATTAGCCATTTCGAATGATCTCGCCCTGATCATTACGGACATCATCCTGCCCAATATGAACGGGATAGACCTTTGCAAAGAGATCAGAAGCATCAAACCCGATATCCCGATCATCATGCTTACCGCCCTCGGAACAACGGACGACAAGATAGAAGGTTTCGATGCCGGCGCCGATGACTACCTCGTGAAACCCTTTGAAATGCGGGAATTGCATGCACGCATCCGGGTGCTGCTGAAACGCAACAAAGTCAATGCAGGTACTCAGGTCTTCCTGTTGAGATATGCCGATATCGAGCTCAATCAATACACGAAGATCGTAAAACGGAACGGCCGCACCATCGACCTCACACCCAAGGAAATGAAACTGCTGGAGTACATGCTGGAAAACCCTGAAAGAGTGCTCAGCCGTTCGGAAATAGCGGAAAAGGTTTGGGAGACCACCTTCGATACAGGCACTAATTTTATCGACGTTTATATAAACTACCTGAGAAAAAAGATCGATAAAGATTTCCCGGTAAAGCTGATCCATACCAAACCCGGACTGGGCTTTATCCTTAAACAAGACTGAGGATGCAGATAAAAAACAGAATCACGCTCCTGTTCACCGCACTGGTGGCCGCTCTCCTGCTGGCCTTCGCACTGATCGTTTATTTCACTTCCGCAGAGACCAGGGAAGATGAATATTTCAGCAGGCTCCAGCAACAGGCATCTACCAAGGCCAATTTACTGCTCGAATCCAGGATCGCTCCCGGCATCCTCCAACTGATCTACAAAAATGCCCCCAATGCCTTGTTCCAGGAAGAAGTGGCCATCTATGATACTGCTTTCAACCTGTTGTACCACGATGCCGTAGAGACCGATATGGTGAAGGAAACACGGGGCATGATCGATACCATCGTGGCGGAAAAAGAGACCCGGTATTACCTGAACGATTTCCAGGTAGTGGGGTTCCTGTATCCGCATGGTGGCAAAAATTATATCATAACCGCGGCAGCCAAAGACGAGTACGGCCTCGTGAAACTCGCCAACCTGAGGAATACTTTGATCATCTCCTTCCTCGCCGCGGTGATCGTTATTTATTTCGTGGGCAGGTTCCTCGCTCAACAATCCCTGAAACCGGTGAGCGCCATGGTTGATAAGGTACAGGCCATTACGGCTACCAATCTCGATCTGCGGGTGGATGAAGGCAACCGGAAAGACGAGATCGCAGAGCTGGCCATCACATTCAATGAAATGCTCAACAGGCTCGAAAATTCCTTCGACGCACAAAAGCAGTTCGTCTCCAATATCTCGCATGAGCTGAGGACCCCACTAACCGCCATGCTGGCTGAGTTACAGCTTTCCCTGCAGAAAGAGCGAACGAATGAAGAGTATAAGGTCGCCATCGGCCACAGCATCTCCGATACACAAAAACTGATCCGCCTCTCCAACAGCTTACTGGACATGGCCAAAGCCAATTATGACCAGTCGGAGATCTCCTTCAAAGAATTGCGACTGGATGAAGTGCTGCTCGATGCCAGGAACGAAGCCATCCATAATCAGCCCGCGTACAAAGTGAATATCGTTTTTGAAAAAGAAAGCGAGACCGATGACCCTATCTCCATGAATGGTAATGAATACCTGCTCAAAGTGGCTTTCACCAACCTGATCGAGAACGGGTGTAAATTCTCGGAGGATCAACAGAGCAATGTTTCCATCACCTACGACACACAAAATACCATTCTCCATTTTTCCGATAATGGCGTTGGGATGAGCCCGGATGACCTGAAAAAGATCTTCACACCTTTTTACAGGGGCGAAAACAAAAAATTCGCCGAAGGCAATGGCATCGGCCTCTCGCTCACCGAAAAGATCATCAAACTGCACCGGGGCACCATCTTCGTACATTCGCTCCAGGGCAAGGGCACCACGTTTATCATTACACTACCGCATATCTGATTCCGTTCTCTCTAATAATTTTCTAATAGAATTCTGTTTGTCCTCTAACCGCCTTCTACGGGAGGCTGTTCTATTTTTACATCACAATCAATAAATCATCCATATTCATCAAATGGAAACACATCATCCGGTCTGTAAACAAATTTCATGATCTTCTCATTTCTGCGGGGACAGCTTTGGTTATCCTCCCGGCAATGGGAGCAAATCCAAAGCGTATGTTCAAATTCATTTTCTATTTCAGGAAACAAAAGGCAGCTACGGTAACCAATCCGGTCATCGCCCTTATTCAAAATGAGGTCAGGCCAAAATACCGCCAGATCAAAAGAAGAAGGGATAGCCGCCATACCCATTGCAACTAAGTACCAGCACCCAAAGAATAACCCTATGCTTACAATAGCGAAAACGAAAAACAGCATCAGGAACAGGTTTTCATTCACGATCAGGGAAAATGGGTTGAATGAGGCTTCTGTTACAAAATTGAAGACCGCCAGCCGCACCGATGAAAGCGCCTACTATGCCATGCTCGACAGCAATGCAGGTGGACTGAGCACCGACCAGGTAGAATGGCGACTGAAGAAATATGGACTGAACGAAGTGCATCATGAAAAAACCCCTTCATGGTACAAACAGTTGTTCCATGCTTTCATCAATCCTTTTATCGGTATCCTCGTGGTCATCGCCATTATCTCCTTCATTATGGACGTATGGCTTGCCAGGCCGGGAGAAGAGGAGTATAAGACAGTGCTGATGGTAGGTATTATGGTCATGGTCAGCGCCCTGCTCCGGTTCTTCCAGGAATACCGGAGCAACAGGGCCGCGGAACAATTGAAAAGCATGGTGAAGACGACCGCCACCGTTCTCCGGAAAACGAAAAGGAAAATGGAAGTGGATATCAAGAGCCTGGTTCCCGGTGATATCATCCTGTTTTCCGCCGGAGATATGATCCCTGCCGATTGCAGGCTCATACAATCCAAAGACCTTTTCGTTAGCCAGGCCATGCTTACGGGCGAATCGTTACCTACAGAAAAAAGAAGCCTCGTGATCAGGGATGCAGCGATGAAGTCGCCCCTTGACCTCGACAATATCTGTTTCATGGGCACCAATGTGGTAAGCGGTTCTGCCACTGCCATCGTGGTTACCACCGGCAATCAAACCTATTTCGGCTCTCTCAGCAAGGCCATCACCGGAAAAAGAGCAGAGACCAGCTTCGATAAAGGAGTGAACAAGGTCAGTTTTCTGCTGATCCGCTTCATGCTCATTATGGTTCCGCTGATCCTGTTGATCAACGGGCTGGCCAAGGGCGATTGGCTCGAGGCCCTGCTCTTCGCCATTGCCGTGGCAGTAGGGCTCACGCCGGAAATGCTGCCCATGATCGTTACCGCCAACCTTGCCAAAGGCGCCGTGAATATGAGCAAGAGAAAGGTGATCGTGAAAAGACTGAACGCCATCCAGAATATCGGCGCCATGGACATATTCTGCACCGATAAAACCGGTACACTCACGCTCGACAAAATAATGCTGGAGCGACACCTGAATATTTATGGCGATGAAGACGATGAGGTGTTGAAATGGGCTTACCTCAACAGTTTCCATCAAACCGGGCTGAAAAATCTGCTCGACCGGGCAGTGCTCGAACACGCAGAGCTGCACGATTACCTGAAAGTGGAAGAACATTTTTTGAAAGTGGATGAAATCCCCTTCGACTTCCAGCGTCGCAGGATGTCCGTGATCCTTAAACAAAGGAATGGCAAACACCTTTTGATTTGCAAGGGAGCCGTGGAAGAAATGATCGACCTCTGCGATCAGGCATTCGACCCAGGTGACGATAAACAGGTCCATATCGAAAGCGACAAGGTGATCCCCATGGATGAGACCATGAAGCAGATCGTACTGAACACTTCCCGCAAGTTGAATGAAGAAGGGCTAAGGGTATTGCTCGTGGCTATACGGGAATTCGACGACAGGGCCCTGACCTATTCTGTAGATGATGAAAAGGATATGGTCCTTACCGGCTTTATCGGCTTTCTCGATCCTGCAAAACCTTCAGCAAGATCATCCATCGAAGCATTGCAGAAATTAGGGGTGCATGTAAAAGTACTGACGGGCGACAATGATATCGTTACCCGTAAGATCTGCCGCGACGTAGGCATTCCTTTCAACCGGATACTGCTCGGCAATGAGCTCGACAAAATGAGCGACGAGGAACTTGCTGTCCAGATCGATAACATTTCCGTGCTTGCCAAGCTGAGCCCTATGCAGAAATCGAGGGTTGTAAAACTGCTGCAGGCAAAAGGTCATACCGTGGGCTTCATGGGCGATGGTATCAATGACGCTGCCGCCCTCCGCGATGCCGATGTAGGGATCAGTGTAGATACTGCCGTCGATATCGCCAAGGAAAGCGCCGATATCATTCTCCTCGAAAAAGACCTGATGGTGCTTCGGAAGGGCGTGATCTACGGCCGCAGAACTTTCGGCAATATCATCAAGTATATCAAAATGACCGCCAGCAGCAACTTCGGCAATATGTTCAGCATGTTGGGCGCCAGCGCCTTTCTCCCCTTTCTTCCCATGCTGCCGGTACAGTTGCTTGCACAGAACCTGCTCTACGATATTTCACAGGTATCCATCCCCTGGGACAGAATGGATGAAGAGTTCATTGTTAAGCCTAAAAAATGGGATGCCTCCGGCATCCGGAAATTCATGCTCTTCATCGGCCCGGTGAGTTCCCTCTTCGATTACGCCACATTTGCCCTGATGTACTTTTTTTTCAAGGCCAATGCACCGGAACATCAGTCGCTTTTTCAAAGCGGTTGGTTCATCGAAGGGTTGCTCTCCCAAACACTGATCATACACATGATCCGTACGAAAAAGATACCCTTCATCCAGAGCTGGGCAGCAACGCCGGTAGTGGCGCTGACTTCCGTCATCATGTTAACGGGTATACTCATACCGTTCACGCCTTTTGCCGAAACATTGAAACTGCAGCCTTTGCCCTTCAGTTATTTTCCCTGGCTCATCCTGATCCTGACCAGCTATTGTTTACTTACCCAATTCGTAAAAACATGGTACATCAAAAAATTCAACCAATGGTTATAGGATTTACCAAACATCCGGTCATTGTACAATCCATTTTCGTATCGGCATTCATCCTGGCGATAGCCTCCTGTAAAAGCAATTCGCAGGAAAGAGGGCCCAGGCAGGCTACTGTTCAGGGTGATACCATCCAGGTAGAAAAAAAATCACCGCTCAGCGACAAGATCAAAACCGGCCCTACGGTGATCACACAGTACCGGCAGCCTTTGCTCACGGCCGGCACCGTAAAAGCCATCCCCACCCAGTTTGCAGAGATTGCGCCACCCTTCGCGGGCAGGGTCACCAGGTCGTACCTGAAGCTGGGCATGAAATGCACGCCTGAAACCCCACTGTTCGAGATCAGCTCGCCCGATTTTATCGGTGCACAAAAGATCTTCTTCCAGGAAAAAACACAGTTGGAGCAGGCAAAGAAAGCATTGCAAAGACAAAAAGACCTGGTAGCTCATGGAGTAGGTACGCAGAAAGATCTCGAAGAAGCGGAAACTGCTTATGAAGTGGAGAAAAAGGAATACGAGAACGCCGTGATCGGGATCAAATTGTTCAAGACCGATCCCGACAAGCTGGTACTCGGGCAGCCACTGGTGGTGCGCGCTCCCATCAGCGGCGAGATCATCGAGAACAAAGTGGTGCTTGGGCAATTCATCAAGAATGATGCGGCCAGTGTGGCAACCATAGCAGAGCTTTCGAAGATATGGATCGTTGGGCAGGTGAAAGAAAAGGATATCCGCTATATCCATGCCCTGGATGATTGTGAGATCGATATTGCAGCACTCCCTGAAAAACGTATCAAAGGTAATATCTATCATGTGGAGCAGATGGTAGACGAAGAGACCCGCAGCCTCAAAGTTTTGGTAGAAGCAGATAACAAAGATCACACCTTGAAACCCGGTATGTATGTGACCATCCATTTCAATGAGGTGCCTGTCAGCGCCATTCTCATTCCTTCCAAATCACTACTGCAGATGAATGATGCCAGCTTCGTATTCGTTCAGGCAGGCGAAGGGAAATATGTGAAACGAAAAGTGGAGACAGCCGGCTCGAAAGGTGATAGTGTAGTAATAAAAACAGGACTGAACGGTGGTGAGACCATTGTGAGTGAGGGAGGATTCTACCTGCTCGGCAACCAGTAAAAACCCTTTAAATAGAACCGACAGATGAAAAAGATCATTTTAACGGCCATACACAAGCGATGGCTGTTCGTAGCCCTCTTCGTGTTGCTGGCCGTCTTCGGCTATTATTCATGGAATCAATTATCGATTGAAGCCTACCCCGATATCGCGGACGTTACCTCACAGGTAGTAACGCAGGTGCCGGGCCTCGCTGCAGAAGAAGTGGAACAACAGATCACCATTCCCATTGAAAAAGCGTTGAATGGTATGCCCGGCATGCATGTCATGCGCAGCAAAAGCACGTTCGGGCTCTCGATGGTGACGATCGTATTTGAAGACGGCGTGGAGGACTACTGGAGCCGCCAGCGGGTACAGGAACGGTTGAATGGGTTATCGCTCCCTTATGGCGCTGTACCCGGCCTCGATCCTCTCACCTCTCCCACCGGTGAGATCTTTCGCTATATCATCGAAAGTAAAACACATTCCCTCCGGGAGATCACAGACCTCCAGAATTGGGTCATCATCCCCAGGATCAAACAGGTACAGGGAGTGGCGGACGTTACGAATTTCGGCGGCATCACCACTCAATACCAGGTGGAGATCGATCCACGTAAACTGGAGCAATACAAACTCTCTCTCAGTGATGTGACCGATAAGATCGGAAAGAACAATGCCAATGCGGGTGGCAGCGTGCTCACCCGCGGGGAGTTGGGGTATGTGGTCCGCGGTATCGGACTGATCACCTCACTCGATGGGCTCGGTGATATTGTTGTGAAAAGCGTGAACGGCGTACCGATTTACCTGAAGGACCTGGGCAAACTGAAATACGGTAACCTGGAACGGAAGGGCATGTTGGGATATACCGACCATCAGCGTAACTACACTGAAAGCATTGAAGGCATTGTGCTGTTGCTCAAACATCAGAACCCTTCCGTTGTGTTGAAAGGCATTCACCAGGCGGTGGATGAATTGAATAATGGCGGGCTGCCCGGCGATGTAAAAGTCCATCCATTCCTCGACCGCACCAATCTCGTCGATACCACCCTCGATACGGTCTCTCATACCTTGCTGGAAGGGATGTCGCTCGTGATCATCGTGCTCATCGTTTTCCTGGGGAACTGGCGGGGTGCGCTGATCGTGGCCATTACGATCCCTTTATCGCTCCTTATTGCATTCATATTGATGCATTTCACCAATACCCCTGCCAACCTGCTTTCATTGGGCGCCATCGACTTCGGGATCATTGTAGATGGGGCGATCGTGATGATGGAAACGATCCTGAAAAAAAGGGAAGATGATGAGCACGCCATACTTCAGGAAATGACGATCGGGAAAAGGGCCGTTGAAGTGGCACGTCCTATTTTCTTTGCCACCATCATCATCATCACGGCCTATCTTCCTTTGTTTGCCTTTGAACGGGTAGAAAAGAAATTATTCACACCAATGGCATTTACTGTCGGCTATGCATTGCTGGGAGCATTGGCAGTGGCCTTATTGCTGATCCCCGGACTGTCGTATACTGTTTACCGGAAACCTAAAAAACTTTACCATAACAGGTGGCTGGAAAGGCTTACCACGGCTTATGATAGCAGGATCAGGAAAATAATGAAAAAGCCCCGGAGGGTATTTATCCCCCTTTCGGTCGCACTGGCCGCTTCCGTGATCTTATCGATAACAGTAGGTAAGGATTTTTTACCACCACTGGATGAAGGCTCCATCTGGTTGCAGGTGGCGCTGCCTCCGGGCATCTCCCTTGAAAAGTCGAAGGAGATGAGCGATACGCTTCGCAGCAGAACGATTAAATATGGAGAAGTGACCTATATAATGGTGCAGGCAGGCAGGAATGACGATGGCACGGATGCCTGGACGCCCTCCCATTACGAATGCAGCATCGGGCTGAAACCTTATAAGGAATGGCCCGGTGGCAAAACAAAATCCGACCTGATCAGGGAACTCTCTGCCGAATATGCTACCATGCCGGGTTATACCGTTGGCTTCTCGCAGCCGATGATCGATGGAGTGATGGATAAGATCGCAGGAGCACATAGTGAACTGGTCGTAAAAGTATATGGAAATGATTTTAAGGAAACCAGGCGCGTAGCGGAGAATATTTTGAGCACGTTGAAAAAAGTACGGGGCGCTGTAGACCTTGCCATCGACCAGGAACCGCCATTGCCTCAATTACAGATCAGGGTCGACCGGGAGGCAGTGGCGCGCTACGGCCTGAATGTGGCCGATGTGAGCGAGTTGATCGAACTGGCCATTGGAGGGAAAGCGGTATCACAGGTCTTCATCGGCAATAAAGTGTATGATGTGATCTGCAGGTATACGGACGACAGCCGGAATACTCCTGAAAAGATCGGCAACCTGATGCTCACGTCGCAAACAGGGGCCAAAATCCCTTTGTCGCAGGTTGCCACCGTGGGCACCGCCACGGGCGAAAGCACCATCACGCGTGAAATGAACAAACGGCATCTTACCGTACGCCTCAATCTCCGTGACAGGGACCTCTCCTCCTTTCTCCATGAGGCAGCAGCCAGCATTGAAAAAAATGTGCAGTATGATCATGAGCGATTGACCGTAAAATGGGGTGGGCAATTTGAAAACCAGAACAGGGCTTACGCAAGACTGGCCATTATAGTACCCCTGGCGCTGGCCATCATGTTCGTATTACTATACGGAGCATTCGGAAAATTCCGACAATCGGGCCTCATCCTGAGCATTGTTCCCCTGGCATTATTCGGCGGTATGCTGGCCTTGAATATCCGGGGCATGACACTGAATGTTTCCTCAGCCGTTGGATTCATTGCATTGTTCGGGGTCGCCATCCAGAATGGCGTGATCATGATCTCGCATATCAACCAATTGCGTAAACAGGGAGAAGACCTGCTGAACGCAGTGATCAATGGCGCCAGGCATCGATTCCGTCCTGTGCTGATGACCGCTACGGTGGCGGTATTGGGGCTACTGCCTGCCTCACTGGCCACCGGTATCGGCTCCGATGTACAGCGACCGCTCGCCACGGTGATCGTATATGGATTGTTCATAGCCACTGCCATCACACTGTTCGTATTGCCCGCATTGTATTTTATAGTAGAACACAAATGGGGCAGGAATGATTATCCACTTAATTCCGCAACCCGGGAATAAAAAATAGAATATGCACAGGATTTCAAAATTAGTATATACAACATTGTTATATATTATAGCCGTTAGTATGGGGGCCAATGCACAGATCGACACGAATTTTTCACAGATCCGGATATTATTACCGGACTACCTGGCATTGGTTGCCCGGCAGAACCTTCAATACGCTTCCGAGAAATACAACGTGAACATTGCCGAAGCGGGGATCGAGATCGCCAGAATATTCCCCGACCCGGTATTATCAGCGGGCGTGTATGATAACCAGCACACCAAAAAACATTTAGGGCAGGGATATAATGCAAGCATTGGCGCCACCATTGAATTGGGCGGGAAGAGGAAAGCAAGGATCGGCCTGGCGCAAAGCCAGTTTGAGGTCAGTAAACTCCTGTTGGAAGATTTTTTCCGGAATCTGCGGGCTGATGCTGCAATATCCTATTACAATGCAGTGTTGAACTATTACCTGATGCGGGTACAACAAAGCTCCTACATCATGATGGACCAACTTGCAGAAGCGGATTCAGTAAGGTTCAAACTCGGTTCCATTACGGAAATGGATGCCCGTCAATCGAAACTGGAAGCAGGTACCTTGCTGAACACTTTGTTCCAAAATGAGGCCGACTGGAAATTGGCATTGGTTCAATTGGGTTTACAGGCAGGAAAGACACATGCAGACACATTGTTCACCCCGGCAGGTAATTTCGAAAACCTGGAACGGGATTTTATATTGGGAACATTAATACTGAATGCGCAGAACAGCAGGGCAGATCTATTAGCTGCATTGAATAGCAAGACCGTCGCCGATAAAAATCTTCAGTTGGTAAAAGCGAACCGCAGGATCGACCTGGGGATTTCAGCGGGTATGCAGATGAGCGGCGAATCGACAAATGAAATAGCGCCCACTCCTGCTTACAGAAATGTGAATGCAGGCATCGCTGTTCCTTTAAAGCTCTCGAACAAATACAAAGGTGATCTGAAAGTTGCCCGGTTCCAGATCAGTCAATCGGATTTGCAATACCAGCAGGTTTTGTTGCAGATCCAAACGGAGGTAACGGCATCCTGGTTCAATTACCGGGCAGCACAAAAGCAGGCGATGCAGTATAGAAGCGGCCTGCTGACGGAAGCGGAGCGCATATTGAACGGAAAGATCTATAGCTACAAACGGGGCCAAACCTCCTTACTGGAAGTGCTGAATGCCCAGCGTACTTATAATGATCTGCAGCAGAATTATTACCAGTCATTGTTCAATTATGCTGCGGCGCTGGTCAACCTGGAAAGGGCTGCAGGGATCTGGGATATTCTATAGGCGAGATTGGTCCAACATAAATTGGGCCTTCTCGAAAAAAGTTGATAGATTCTCTTCCGATGTCGCAAATTACCCCCTGATTGTCGCTAATACACAGTCCCATATCTGTGATTGCTTACTATGTTTGCATCATCAATAAAAAATAAAAAAACAATTTTATGGAAACAGCAAACAAGACCGCCATCACAGTAGAGGCAACGATACAGTCAAATATCGAAAAGGTATGGAAATACTGGAGCCTCCCGGAACATATTACGAAATGGTGCGCACCATCGGACGACTGGCATGCTCCCAAAGCAGACAACGACCTGCGCACGGGTGGTACGTTCAGCACTACCATGGCTGCCAAAGACGGAAGCTTCAGCTTCGATTTTGCAGGGGTTTACGATAATGTGATCGGGCATAAACTGATCGAATACACGATAGCTGATGGCAGAAAAGTGAAAGTAACATTCAGCAGCAAGGGCAATGAAACGGTTATCGTGGAAACTTTCGATGCAGAGAACATACATCCCGAAGAAGTACAAAGGGGGGGCTGGCAGGCAATCCTGAACAATTTCAAAAAATATACGGAAGAAAATTGAACTATCAGCAATCACAACCGGAACGGGAGGGCTTTTTGGATTTGAAAAGCCCTCCTGTTGCTTTAACCAGGTAGGATATCCATCTTGTGATAAAATTTTTTCGTTTATACCTTCTCTCCGGAATAGTTATATCACCTGTTCGCATATTTCAAACTCCTTTTGAACATACTTTCAAAGTCAACATAAGCACCATATCTGCCTATAGATCATAGATGCTTAGCAATTTTCATGCCTCTCCTCAGTCGAATACTACTGTCTTATTCCTGTATACGAACACGCGGTCTTCGAAGACCAGCCTGAGCGCTTTCGCCAGTACGGCCGTTTCGATCTCCTTGCCTGCTTTTACCATATCGGCCGTGGTCACGGAATGGTTCACGGGGATGATCTGCTGTGCTATGATCGGTCCTTCGTCGAGCTGGTCTGTCACGAAATGGGCCGTGGCGCCGATCAGCTTTACTCCCCTTTCGAATGCCTGTTTGTAAGGATGCGCTCCTGCAAAAGCAGGCAGGAAGGAATGATGGATATTGATGATCCTGTTTGAATAGCGCAGCACGAAAGTCGTTGATAATATCCGCATGAACTTGGCCAGTACGATATACCCGGGACTATAACTGTCGACCAACGCGGTCAGTTCCTTTTCAGCTCCTGCTTCTTCATAAGGCACATGATGAAATGGTATATCGAACCGCCGGCAGATATCTTCCAACAGGGTATGGTTCCCGATCACACATTGCACGGAAGCCCCCAGGGTACCGAAATAATGCCTGATCAGGATATCGCCCAGGCAATGGTATTCTTTGGTAACGAGCACCACGATCTTCTTTTCGGGAAGCGGGTTCACGGCGATCACGGCATCGGAAGGCAGCACCACCTGTAACTTCTGCTGAAGGATGGCCGCCGGCCTTTCCTCTTCCACTTCCACCCGCATGAAGAAAAGATTGGCGGCTTTATCGACATACTCCCGCAGGGAAACGATATTCAGGTGTTCGATACTCAGCGCTCCTGATACGGCCGCTACCAATCCAACCTGATCTTTACACTGTACCAGGATGATCATAATTATTTTTTAGGGGTTGATGGCCATTCGTTGTCGGCCGGGTTGCTGTCCATCCAGATACCACCATCGATGGTAAGGGACGCGATCTTTTTACCCGTTGGTATGTGTACAGTCGCCTGATGCGGATTGACCTGCCATACGGCGGGCGACTGGTGCAGGCTGCCATGGCTGCCGTCCGTATAGAGTACCTTGCAATCGAATGGTACCGGCATGCCGCCTACATTCTTTACTGTCAACGTATATCCTTTTCCATTAGAAATCAATTTTTGAACGGCGATATCCATATAACTCCACGAGAAAAACCAACTATTCCAGAACCAGTTGAGATTGCGGCCGGAAACATCGTTGAACGTGTTGAAGAAATCCCAGGGAATAGGATGTTTTCCATGCCAGCGCCGCATGTACTCATGCAGGCATTTTTTGAAAAGTTCATCACCCAGGTAATCTTTCATGGCCAGATAGCCCAGGGCCGCCTTTCCGTAATTATTGGTACGATTGGCAATACCGGTGAGGGCATGGCCCGGGGTGATAATGGGAATATCCTCTTCTGCACCGGGGTCCGATTGCCAGGTATGCACGCGAAAATCCTTGAATAACTGCTCTGCCTGCCTCACGCCGAAATCATGACGCGAGAACAGTAATTCGAAAGTAGTGGCCCATCCTTCATCCATGAAACCATATCGGGTTTCATTGATGCCCATATAAAAAGGCATCCAGGTATGGGCGATCTCATGTGTGGCCACCAGTTTCGAGATCAGTGTATCTCCATAGCTTTCATCATTGGCCACCATCGGGTATTCCATCCCGGCATTGCCCTGGAACACGGTCATCTTTTCATAAGGATAGGGAACGCCCGGCCACTGGTTCGATAGCCAGTCGAGCGCCTTCCGCGCATAGCGCACCATCTGATGATAATCCGAAGCGGTGTCATTATAGACTGCATGGATACTGCTTCGCCGGCCGGTGGTCCTATCAACTATCATGCTGCTGGCATCCCACACAAAATGATCGCTGACGGCGTAGGCCATATCGGGTATATCGGTAGCAGTGAACCGCCAACTGTTCACGCGGTTTTGCAAAGTTACGTTCTTAGCCCGCAGGTCGGCCCCGTTCACGATATGCACCAGGGCGTCGCTTGCCTGCGATGCTTTCAATCTTTCTGCGATATCTGGTTGCAAAACAGATCCGGGTTCCTGCAATGTTCCGGTGCCCCATACAATATAATTGGCAGGCACGCGCAGGGTAACGGTATAATCATTGAAATCGCTGTAGAATTCCTGCAGGTCGGTGAAATTCGTTTTATCCCACCCGTTATAATCATCATATACCACTACTCTCGGATAAAAATAGGCGAGAAAAAAAGTGGTGGAATCGATGGCGCCTTCACGGCCACCGTCCAGGCTTGCCAGCTCATAATGCCAGCGGAAGGAGAAGCGAATGGAATCACCCGGCAATAGTGGAGATGGTAATGGTACGGATTGCAAAACGAATCCATCGGGGTCGGGCCATTCCTGTGATTGACCGTTCAGCCTGAACGCATCGATCTTCATCCCGGCGCTGAGGTAATCGGCCGTTGCATTGTCTGCCCGCAGGGCGCCCGGCTTATGGATATTCATGAATAGCTTGAAAGAAGCGCTGGATAAGGTATCCGGGCTTTTATTGAAATAAACGATATCTTCTTCTCCCTGGATAACGCGCGAAGGAGGCGTTACGGTGATGGCGATCTGGTAGCGCGCTTTATTCTGCCAGTAATTTTTTCCCGGACGGCCATCCGGCGAGCGGGTACCTTTTGCAAATGCCTGCTTCACATCACGCGGCATATACAAAGACTGGCCACTGCCCCTGAAAGAACAGAAGGCCAGGAAAAGGAAGACCAGTGATCGGAACATGCGGTTTCTTTTCCGGAAAGATAATCAATTATGCTCCACAGGTGAAACGGCAGGCTGCTGCGGTCCGGTCATTGCCGGCTGACCCAGTACCATGGCCGCTTTCCGCTCATTCATGATCCTCATTACCATCTGGTTCAGGAAATACATCATGATGATCATGAGGAAAGAGGTGACCACCACTACATACCCCAGTGTATTGAAATGTTCCAGGTTGCCATCAGGCCGTTGAACGACGATCAACCCTGCCACGAACGCACCGATGCCCCCGGCAAATTGCTGTACGGAGGAGTTGATGCTCATGAATGCGCCCCTGTCGGCCATTTCAGGGATGGACATCATCAATGCCGAAGAGGAGATCATACGGGATGAAATGCCGACGAACATGATCACGCTGATCATGCAGAGCTGCCAGAGTGGTGTGACCCCAAGATTGGAATAGATCACGATCATCAGCATGGAGAGCAGGCTGCCGATGACAAAAATGCTGTACTTGCCGAATTTATCGCTGGCCTTCCCGATCAAGGGTCCTGTTACGATAGCGAAAATCCCCGTAACTGTATACAGGATATAGAGCTTATCGAATGGAATGCCCAGGTTATGTGTTGAGAAAGCGCTGCTGAAAGGCATGATCATGAAGCCGCCGGTGGCCAGCAAGGTGGTGGAACCGAATGCGAACAGGTAACGCGGGTTGCTCACGGTCTTGCCCAGGTGTTTGATGGGGTCTACATCGTGGCGTGCCTGGAGATGTGCCGTGACAGGCTTCATATAAATGAAAATGACGATCCCCACCAGGATGCCGATCATGGCGATCATCCAGAATGGCGCATGCCAGGCAAAGTGGCTGGCGAGGATCAGCCCGACCGGCAAACCAAGTATCTGGCTGCCTGCAAAAGCGGATTGAATATAACCCATCACACGGCCACGCACCTGCATCGGGAAAAGGTCGGTGATGATTGCAAAGCTCACCGAACCGATCACGCCTCCGAACAGGCCCGTAACGATGCGGGCGATCAGGAGGAAATGATAACTGGTGGCCAATGCGCAGAGAATGGTGCCTGCCATAAAACCTGCGTAAAAGAAAAGCAACAGTTTCTTACGATCGAATTTATCGGCAAAGCCGGCGGCGATCAGGCCGGAGATACAGGCGCTGAAAGCATAGGAAGATACCACCGTGCCGAACTGGGCAGGCTTCATGGATAATTTTTCCAGCAGGAGCGGCCCCAATGGTGAAATGACCATGAAGTCGAGTATGATCGTGAACTGAAGGAAGGTCAGTACCGCGATCATGAAGACCTGGTAAGGTGTGAACAGGCGTTGTTTGACGGGTGTTGGAATATTGTCTGACATGTTCAATGGTTTCGGTTTTGATAAAAATTAATCAGGCAGCTCTTCACAGGAAAAGCCTTTTTGCCGTACCAGGGTAATGATATCCCCGGCTTTCAATTTGGAAGATTCTATTCTCAGTATCTTGTCGCGATCATCGATGGCCACATTCCAGCGCAGTACGCCGGAAAGCTGGTTGAAGAAGGGCGCCAGCTTCTGCACATCTTTCTTATAACGGATATTCGTTTTAAAGATCCAGATGGTGGTATCGTCGGTCCGGTTGTTCATACTGGTTATATTTAAATGAACATTCATTTAGTTAAGACACAAAAAAATTATGGACGTAGCCCTTTGAGCACGCGCTCACAGGCCAGCATCATCAGTCGATCGGTCAGCTCGAATGGTTCATTCTTGAAGCTCCTTCCCTGCGTATGGAATTTGATCAGTTGATAGAGGGGTGCAAATGCCACTGCCCAGTACACTTCAAAGGGCAACCGGGCCAGTTCTTTTCTACGGATGGCGTTCTCGATGAAAGCGCCCATGGAATTGGCGAACGTGCTGGCAACGCCTTCGCGCACTTTATCATACAATGGCGAGTAGCGTATATGTTCCATGAATTCCACTTCCAGAGGGTATTTCATGAAATAGGCCGCCCTGTTGCGCCATTGCAGTTTGAGGCCCTCCTCGAAATCCATATCGGGTGTGAACCCCTTGATACTTGCCTGCAGCATCTGGTTCGTCAATTCCGTACAAAGTTGGAGGATCAGGTCTTCCCTGTCCTTATAATAAATATAAATGGTTGCAGGCGATACACCGGCGGCCCTGGCCAGCTTCTGGATGCTGAAACCATCCAGTCCATGCTTCACAATAAGCTGGATGGACTTGATGCGGATGGCCTGCATTTTATTTTCGTCTCTTGTGCGCATTTCAATCTCCAAAGATAAATGAATGATCATTCATTTAAAAAAGAATTTTTCACTTTATTTTCGCCGCATGTCCACCAAAGAAGAAGTAAAATCCGTATTACTCTTATCACCCCAACGCCTCCTGGAAGACCACCAGGTGCTTGGCTCATTACAGATCACCCGTTCCGCCAAAGGCATCAACTATACCAACCGCGAGCTCGACCAACAGGAGATCAAACGCTCCTGGGAATCACTGCCCAAACCGGCCAAAGACCTGCTCACCGCACTCAGCCGGGAAGGTATCCAATCGCTCACCGGCCAGGTGAAACAACGATACGCCATCAAGAGGGCAGGCATTTCCTTCGATATATTCTATAAAAATACCATGCTTCGTGAACTGCATGGCATCCTCGAAAGGATGAAACCATTTTCACCGCTGGTGAAATGGTACCATACGATCAGGACTGATAAAGCCAGTTATAAAACAGCCCCCTGTACTTTCAGTTCCTTCAAGCCCCAGTTGCATTTCGAAGTAACGAAGCAGGAGAACGGATTGCAATTGCAAACCTTCCTGCAATTGAACGGGACCTCCTACCCCCTCGATGCATTTGCCCGTTATCATTTCCTGCTCGAAAGCCGGAATGAATACTACCTGCTTGGCTTTAAGGATTACCAAACACTGGAATGGCTGGAGCAACAGCACCCCGCACAATACAGCAACCAGCCCGATGCGCTTGCCCGTGAAGTGCTGGCAAAGCTCGAAGAGGATTATACGGTGAACAGGAATAATCATTTCGCACAGACCTCCATCGATACGCCGCCGGTGAACAGGGTAATGCTCAGCGAGCTCAATAATGCCTTCCTGATGCTCACACCCCAATGGCTGTATGAAGGCTTCCTGATCGACGGCCCCTGGAAAGAATCCGTGGAGATCACCAAACAGGGAGAGACCTATTGTATACAGCGCAATAAAGTAGCCGAACAGGCTTTCACCCAATTGCTGGAATCATTGCATCCCAATTTCCGGAGACAAATGAACGGCTATTTCTACCTCTCCTTCGATGAGGCGCAGAAAAAACAATGGTTCCTCAAAGCCTATCACAAGCTGCTCGACCTCGATATCCAGCTAACGGGCATGGATATGCTCCAGCATTTCCGCTATTCGCCCCATAAAATCCTGACAAACCTTAGCATCGAAAAAGAAGAAGGTAATATGCTGGTGATGAAAGCCCGCGTTGCCTTCGGGGAAGAAGAGCTGCCGCTCGAAGAATTGCAGAAGATATTGCTGGCCGGACAACGAACGATGATGCTTAAAGATGGCTCGCTCGGTATCCTCAGCGATGAATGGCTCCAACAATATGGCGCTATTTTCAAACACGGTAAGATCTCCAAAAAGGAAATGCGCGTGAGCAAATGGCTGGCTTTCGGTGAACAAAGGAACAATGAGGAAACGGCTGCCCTGAAACCCGCCCTGCAACAGGGCTGGCGACAGAAATGGCAGCAATGGCAGGAAAGCGCCGATATGCTCTATCCTGTTCCCGGAACCGTACAGGCCACACTCCGCCCCTACCAGCAAAAAGGGTTCGAGTGGATGCAACTGCTCGCAGAGGCAGGCGCCGGCGCCTGCCTTGCAGATGATATGGGACTGGGAAAGACCCTGCAGACCATCTGCTTTCTCGCCCGGCAAGTGCAACAGTCGCCCGGTTCTAAACACCTGATCGTAGGCCCCTCCTCCCTGATCTATAACTGGCAGCAGGAGTGGCAAAAATTTGCGCCCGGTATCAGCACGCTGGTGTACCACGGCAGCGGCCGCGACGCTGATAACCTGCACCAGGCAGCAGCAGCCGTCATTATCACCTCCTATGGCACCATCCGCTCCGATATCGAATTGCTTTGCACCATCCCTTTCGGCGTGGTAGTGCTCGATGAAAGCCACAATATCAAGAACCCTTCCGCCCAGATCACCAAAGCAGTGTCGAGATTGCAGGCCGTGACCCGCATCGCACTCAGCGGCACTCCTGTGATGAATAATACGTTCGATCTCTATGCACAACTGGATTTCCTGCTGCCCGGAATTTTCGGCAGCCGCGAGTTCTTCAAACGTGAATATGCCGATGCCATCGACCGCGACCATGATCCGGATAAGATCATTACCCTGCAAAAACTGACGGCTCCATTTATTTTACGCCGTACCAAATCACAGGTGGCCCGCGACCTGCCGGAGAAGACCGAAATGATCATGTGGTGCGATATGGGCCCGGCACAGAAAGCATTATACGATTCCATCCGCGACAGTATCCGGAGCAGCCTCTTCCTCAATATCAAAAATGAAGGATTGAATAAAAGCAAACTCGAAGTGTTGCAGGGTATGCTGAAACTGAGACAACTCTGCAATTCCCCGCTCCTCCTGCCTTCGGAAGACCAGAGCTGTACCGATTCCGTAAAGACAGAATTACTGCTCGAAGAGCTCGGCAATAACCTCCGCGACCACAAAGTGCTCGTATTCTCGCAGTTCACCAGCATGCTCGACCTGCTGGCAGATGCCTGCAAGGAAAAAGGGATCGCGTATTATCATTTCGATGGACAAACACCACCAGCCAAACGGGCTGAAATGGTGGCCGGGTTCCAGGAAGAAGGCAATACCACCAATGTATTCCTCATCAGCCTGAAAGCAGGCAATGCCGGCCTCAACCTCACTGCCGCCGATTACGTTTTCCTGGTAGACCCCTGGTGGAATACCGCTGTGCAGCAACAGGCCATCGACAGAACTCACCGTATCGGGCAAACGAAGAATATCTTCGCCTATAAAATGATCTGTAAAGACACTATCGAAGAAAAGATCATCCAGCTACAACAACGAAAGAAACAACTGGCCGAAGAACTCGTCTCAGCCGATGAAGGTTTCGTGAAAGCACTTACGGAAGAGGATATCCAGTTCCTGTTCAGTTAGAGGGGCTATTAAATAGTTGACAAGTTGAAAGGTTGACAGGTTGAAAAGGGGATACCCGATTCTCAAACAACCTGTCAACCTTTCAACTTGTCAACTTATCAACCTTTCAACTTATCAACTTTTCAACCTATACAAGCCTTAACTCCCTTTCTTCACAGCCTCTTTCACTTTGCTGCTTTTTTCTTCCTGCATAGGCACGTCCGGGATGGATACCTCCCGCCTGATTTCCGCCTGTTTGGTATCGCCCTTGCGCGATTCTTCCTGCAAGGAGGGCTTGACGGTTTCAGCTCCTTCCTGTTTTTTCTCCTGCACAGGCAATTCACTGGTCAGTGCAATTTTCTTGCCGTCCATCGTTTTCATCGCTGGCCGTGGTGGCGCCGCCGACTGCCGGAGCATCCCTGATCCACCGCCCGAAAATTGCATTTTTGGCGCAGTGCCATTCCTGAGTTGTGCAACCAGTGATTCCTTACCGGTATTCCTGTCTTCCTTCAATAGTTGGACAGGTTGTGCCGCTGAAGGGCCATACTTCCATCCCGGTACTGAACCGCTCCTGAATTGTTCACTGATACTTTTGTTCGTATTTAGCTTCTGTGCTTTTACGGTGATCGTACCTGAGATAAGGATGACCAGCATCACCATGCACCTGTTCATTGGTTTCATAAAAATATTTTTAGTTAATCGTATTACCTGATGTTTACGAGTACATTGATCTTGCCTATACCGGCTGTATGATAATCCTGCAGCGCCTTCCCGATCACCTGTCCTATCTTCACTTTATCGGGGTCGGCCTTCATGGCCACCCCGGGAATGGAAGAGGTCACGATGGGGTCACCCCTGTGGATATCGCCGCCTTCCGAACAAACCTTGGTAGGGATCACTCCCACCACACCCATCGGTACATTACCCGAAAGGTCATGATCGATATGCTCTTCAGTAAGCAGCACTCCGGGTTTGGTAGCATACACGCCTGCTACCAGGGAAGAATACGCTCCGGCAGATCTTTCCACTGTGCGGTCTGTAGAAGTGGAGATCACCAATACATCCCCCGGCTCATAATTTTTCGCTGATCCGGTCACGGCGAATGATTCTGCAACGTCGGCGCCGCTGTTCTGTGTGCCGCCATTGAAAAATCCTTTACCGGTAGCATCGATCCTCGCTACGTTGACCGTACCGGGATTACCGGACTTGAAAAGGGCGATCGAGCCGGCGCTATGTGTCTCCACGGTGAGCACCGGGTTAACATTGGCATTGTTGAAATTCGCCATCCGGGCTGCTCTGCCGGTAGCAAAGTTGGGAACCCATGCAAACAGGGCATTTCCGCTGCCATCAACAGTTGTCTCGACACCATCACCTGTATTGGAAGCACTGGCAGTAATGCCATTCCCATTGCCATCAGCCAGTGCGATCAATGCCGGGCCATTCCCTGCCGGGTTCGAAGCATGGAATAAACCGGCAAACCCACCGATGCCGGAAGAAACACCATAGATCCCTGCGGTGCCGAAATTCGAGAACATCGAATTCACTTCCCCACGTACAGCAGCCGCTGTGCCTGTCGTTCTATCCACTTTAAAATTTCCCGCGATGCCATTGCCTACAGTAGTAACCGTGATCACATCACTGGTATTCGCATCGTTAAAGATATTGAACCGCCCAGCCCTGCCTGTTGCGAAGCTGGGCACCCAGGCATATAAGGCATTGCCGGCCCCATCGATATTTGTTTCCACTCCATTCCCATCCTTACCGGCATTGGCTGTGATCGCATTTCCGTTACCATCGGTGAGCGCTACCAGGGCAGTGCCATTACCCGCCGCGTTGGAAGCATGGAATAAACCGGCAAACCCGCCTGTTCCCGATGAAACGCCGAAGATGCCGGCTGCTCCGAAATTCCCGAAGATCGTTTTCACTTCCCCTCTAACAGCGGCGCTCACACTGTTTGTATTATTGACGAGAAATGAAGCAGCATTCCCTTGTGTATTATCGGGAATATTTCCATTACCGTTGGTCTCTACTTCAAAAGTGTTACCAGTTGTATTGGTAGTATTCATGTTCTCGAAACGGCCGGCCCTGCCGGTACTTCCGCCCAGCCCTATCTGTCCGTACACCCCGATCGCGGTACCGGAAGCGTTGCCGGAAATGAATCCGCGTACGCCATATCCGCCGCCATCATTCCGGCCCACCACTGCACCGGCGATATTACTGTTGGCCCTTCCCACCACTGCTTCCCCATTGCCGGTATTATCGCCCACGATACCTGCGGAGCTTACCTGGTTTGTGATCCCATGCACAGCGAAACCACCTCCGGTGCTACTCATTACACCTGCACCATTACCGGCAGTGGTCACATTGATAACGGTGCCATTACCGGCAGTATTGGCACTGATCACATTATTGTTATTGGCATTGTTGAATATGCTGAAACTGGCCGGAACGCCATTATTGCTCACAGCTGTAAGTCCCGTACCATTGTTACTGTTGGCATAGACACCTATTCCGCTACCAGAAGAATTGCCATAAACACCCAGTCCGCCGGGCGTTACACCATATACACCCCAGCCGGAACCGTTCTGACTTCCCCACACACCGATGCCCAACCCTCCGGTACCATTATTGATACCCCGCACGGCTGTTGAAAACCCTCCAGGTGAGGCAGACGAAACAATACCTCTCACTGCGCTGATACTGCTGGTAGTAGTATTGTTCACCCCTTCCAGCGAGGTGCCATCACCGTTATTAGTGATGGAAAACAACGTTGTTGCCTTGTTATCCGTGGCAGCATAAGGAAGTACAAGACCGCTCGCCACATTATTGGCAGGCACCCAATTGGCGCCATCATATTTCAGTACCTGGTTGGCCGCCGGGGCAACATTACTGAGTGTGATGCCCATCAGCTTCCCCACGGTTGGATTGGGATAATTGCCTGCCAGGTCGCCACCGGCCGCACCGCTGGGAGGCAGCGTAACGCCCGGTGCGATCTTATTCTGTGTGATAGCGCCGTTCGCGATCTTCGAAGTATTGACCGCATTGGCAGCAATGGTCGGATTGGGATAGGTGCCTGTGAGATCGCCACCGGCAGGGCCTACAGGTAATGCACCACCGGCCGACATTGCATAGGGCACTGATGTGAGCTGAGTGGTACCGATGGTAGTAAGTGCATTCCCTCCATCGGGATCGATCTCTACCTGCATGTATTTTGTGCCGGAGGTCCAGTTCACACCGGCGATGGTGCCTGTCTGTGCAGTGAAGCCGGGGCCGCCCACCTGCGCGGTGAACAGGCCGAATGCATTCGTATTCAACTGCCGGGTCTCCGTATAGACCACAGGACCCGCAGCCGATGCATCATGTATGGTCAACCGGAGTGTGATCTTTTTATTGGCGATCACATTCCCTACGGCATTCCGGGCCACCCCCTGATAGTTGAGCAATCCAGGGGCTTGTGCCATGCTGCTTACTGCCACAAAAAGCAAAGCAGACAGGGCAAGGACAATTCGTTTCATAGACGTTGTATTAAATAGGTTAATGGAGAGAATAAGAAATATGAATTATGATGATGGATCAATGACCGGCCTTAATGACTTTGAAACCGCTATGGCGAACAACATTCGCGTTGTCCCCTCCGCGCAACGTATCCGGGTATAGTGTAGCGATCACGAAGTAAATGCCGTTCTGATAAGGTGTGAGGTCGAAGTAATCGATGCGGCAGCAGCCGTTGTATTGGTAAGACTTGGTTTGCAGGACCAGGCCGTTCGCATCGGTGAGCTGGATCTCCATCCGGCCCGATTCCCGTACGAAGTAGTCTACTTCAAACCGCCCTTTGGTTGGATTGGGGAAGACCTTGAATTCGCCAGGTTCGAAAACAACAAAGAGAGGAGATTTACCGATCTTGTCAGTGCAGGGTTGCAATACCCCATGCATCACCGTTAGTGAGCTATCGAGCTTTGCCATAGGATCGATGATGGTGAGTTCGCCGATGCTCCATTCGAATTGATAGTAGGAATCTGCATTTACATAGGTACCGCCAGAGGCATTGAAAACAAAAGGCGTAACATTTTGCGCCATGGTGAGGTTGGAGAGCAAAACAAATACCAATGCAAACCCCGGCTTGTAGATTTCTTTCATAAGCAGGAATTGTTTTAAGTGGTTAAAAATTGCTATCAGTTTGCTACCAACCAGTGCAATCAAGGGTAATGCGTCAATGTGGGATACACGGGAGAATTTCTGAAGTCGTTACAGTCGATAAAGGTTTTGGGCTACCAAGTAGAGCGAGCGTGTCATGCAATACGTATAATATTAATCAAATATATGGAAAAAGAGTAAAACAAACTACAGTAGAAATACGGATAGTGGACATGAGTAGTACTTGAATAGGTGCTGGTAAGGCAAGGGTTATCATAAAAAAACCTGCCGGAAAATTCCGGCAGGTAGGGTTCAGGATGGAGTAGTATGTATTTCATAGCCCTGAATGTCTGAACTTTACATTCAGCAGGTAACGGGTATTATCCGGCTGTTCCCAGGGCTCCTTTGATGATGGAGATCAATGGGTCGACAGGCAGTTGCAGGCTGGTAGCCCGGATTATCTTTCCATCTTTGCCGATCAGTATTTGCTGAGGATATCCCCTGATCTTATACCATTTGATGATCTCATGCTCCGCAGCCTGGCCATCGGTGTAGAGGTTGATGACATTAGGAGCATCTGTAGATGTATATCTGCCTTCTTTCAGGCTTTTCAACCATTGTTCTTTTGTGGAATCGATACTGATCGTTAAAAAGACTATATCCTCCCGTCCGGCAAAAGTCTTCTCCACTTCATGTAGGACCGTCAGGTAGAACTTGCTGCAGGCGCCGCAGCCGGTATACCAGAAATCAATGAACACCACTTTTCCTTTGAGATCGGCGAGCCTGATCACCTTACCATTGGCATCGGGCAGGGCAAAAGCATACGCGGGCATTCCAGGCGTGGATGTACGCACGGTGTTATTGAGAAGGTCAAGACAGGAAGCAGTCTTCACGAAACCAAGTGCATCATCCAGCAGTTCTTTGATGTTAGGAAGGTTCCTTCCGTTTTCCAGGAAATAATTACAGATCAGCTTATCCCGTAGTAGGCCGGAATAATTCTTTTTGATCTGACCATATACGGCAGGCTCATCCTGTAACAAAGCCCGCAACAGGTTCGCTTTTGCCATCGTCATTTGTAGAAAATCGGGGACTAGTGCACCGATACTCTCCGCTATGGCCGGTCCCTTATCGATCTTTTCGTAGAGCGCTTTCATTTTTTCCCTGTCTTTTTCATAGGTAGACGGAGAGTAATATTTCAATACCGAGAGATTACCAGTCAGCATCCCATAATAAATGGAAAGATTTCGTCCCATGGCTATGGCCCGGAGCAGATCAGCCATTTTACGGTTCAATCCCTGCGAAACAGCATCCACGCTGGCCAGCATGGTTTTCATTCTCGATTCATATTCAGGCAGCGTGGCTTCGGATACGCTGATCGCATTGTTAGGCCCGACAAGGATTGCGGGTTGCGTTCTTCTGATGCTGTCCCTCCTGAACGCTTCGCGCTCAAAAGCATTCAATACCCGGAGTTTGGCCACTCCTTTACCAGCCCACGAAACCTGCGTCGTATAATACCTGATCAATGGAGCTATGAGGTCTTCAACTTTAAATGTATCCGAATGAATACGGCCCAGGTCAACCTGGAGATCATCTGAAGGTTCCGCGGGATACAATTCCACGAAAGGAAAGAAATTGTCGGAATCCGGCTTCTTATAACCGATGGAAAAAAATACGATGTCCTTTACATCGTCGATGGTAAAGCTGAAACGTCCGTCCGTGATCGTTGAATTGATCACGCGGTAGGGTACGTGTTGTTGAATGCCCGCCGTGTAGGCCGTTTCCCAAACACGCATCGTGAGCTTGCTCCAGTCAGCCGGTTGGCCGGCAACCGTTCCGGAAATACGGACCCGTTGTGCCTGTGTGATCAATGAGATCAGGCATAGCAGGGTTACACAAAATTGTCTTTTGTTCATGACTATGGGTTTTAAAGATGATTTATCTGTTGTTTTGAGGGATACCGCTAATGTTTATTTCATCCGGAGGGATCGGGATTGCATAGCGGATATCATTAGGCGCCAACTCGTAGACCTGTCCGTTGAGATTACGGCGGACCACGATATTGTATCCTTCCTTATTCAGTCTTTTGAGATCAGTGAACCGGATTCCTCTGAAGGGCATCTCCTTCCTTCGTTCGTCGAGCACAATGGAAAGCGCCTGCGGCCCGTCGGTGGCAGTAAGCGGAACAAAGTCTGCGGAAGTGAACCGGTTCTTCAGCAATTTGTTGATGTCATCCATGGCTGGTCCGGGTTGCCCGGCCCTTGCCCGGCACTCTGCTCTTATCAGGTATACCTCATCGGTAGCCAGTCCGGTGAACTGAAAGATGTTCTGAGTATAGCTTCCGCCGGGGTTCACAGCGCCTGTCCACCCTTTCCTGAAAATCAACTGGGGCCGCAGGTCGCCTGTCTTGTAAGCAGCCAGCAGGGGCGGGTCAACAATGGTGCCGGGGCTTGCCAGGGCGAGCAGTATGCTTGTTCTGGTGAAGGTGCTCTGGAATATCACTTCATCATTGGACTTCGAGAAAGGAAAGAGACCTGCTGTGGCGGCTTTATAGTCGATGAGCTTATTATGCATCCGCAAACAACTGTCTGCATACAGGGCTGCTTTTTCATAATCCCGCAGGCTCAGATAGATCCGGCCAAGCAATGCAGCTACTGCAGGTTGTGAAGGTCTGTTCCGGTATTCGGGAATAGTTCCAGGAAGGAGTTTACCTGCCTCATGGAGATCAGCCAGTATCTTGTCGATCGTTTCGCGGAGGCCGGCCCTTTGAACAGGCGTATTGACATTGGCGGAAAGCCGCAGGGGAATACCCATATCCTTACCTGCTGATGCAGCATCATAAGGCAATGCAAATACCATGGCCAGGTTATAGAAAGCATAGGCTCTGAAAAACAAGGCGCTTCCCTTCAAGGCATTCCATTGTTGACGGCCGGAAGCCGTGGGTGTCGATTTTTCCAGTCCTTCCAATACGGCATTGGAGGTAAAAACCTGCCTGTACAGAACGTTCCAGTCCTCTATCCCGCCTTTTCCTTCATAAATATCCTTTGCCCATATATAACTGTTCCGCTCATGCGGTTCATAGATCGCCTGCCAGTCGGCAAATGGCATATAAAAATTATCCGATGCCAGCTCTCCCATGACCGGGGTTAAATTCATGAAATTGTCATTATCGAGCAGGGCCTGAAAATCTTCCAGGCTGGAAGGAACTACCAGGCTTGTAGAAGGTTTTACATCGAGGAAGCTGTTTTTACTGCAGGAGGCGATCCCCAGGCTACCCAGGAGTAAAACGCAGATCTGCTTTATATGAAAGTTCTTCATCCTGTTTCAATTGATTGAGTTAAAAATCGATGTTTGCTCCTACTGAAAAACTGCGTGGCTGGGGCAAAACATCGGTAGTGTAATCGGGGTCCAAGGATTGTTTGGTGGCTTTCCAGAGAATACCCAGGTTGTTGGCAAACACAAAAAGCCTGATAGAGCGGATGGATGCATTTCCGAAACGAACAGACGAAAATGTATACCCGATGCGTGCATCTTTCAGGCGGATATGATCTCCTTTTTCCACCAGCACCGATGAGGACCTGTAGAACTCATCACGGGACGACACCAGCGGATAACGGAATGCTGGAACATTTGTGATCAGCTCATCACCCGGTTTTTGCCAGCGCAGGTCATAATCCGGATGACTGAAGGAATAACCATAGTTGACGATGCTTCCATAATTCACTGAAGGTGCTCTGAAATAATGCCCGAACTTGTAGGTAATATTGAAGGACAGGGAAAGTGCTTTCCATGCGAAAGTATTGAGCATGTTACCGAAATAAACAGGATACCTGGAACCATGAAAATGTAGATTGTCGAAATTCTGCGAAGCGAAAAAAGCAGCATAATCTTTGGATACTTTTCCATCCAGGTATCCTTGCGGATCACCATTGGCATCGAGCCCTGCCCACACGTAACTATAAATGGAATATAGTGGCCTTCCTTCCAGGGGCGCCAGCAAACCACTGTTGAGATAGTTGCCGATAGCGGCTTGTTTGGCTTTATAATTGGTCAGCTTTTCTTTGTTGAAGCTGAACAGGAAGGCGGTATTCCACTGCAGCGCCCCGGTGAGGTTCCTGGTATTGAGCGTAAGATCGATCCCCCTTGATCTCATATCGGCCGTATTCCCTTTGAATAAGGTCACGCCTGTTGATGGGGCCATTGGACTGTAAGCAATGAGATCAATTCCTTTTTTGGAATAGTATTCAATGGAGCCTTCAATACGCCGGTTGGCAGTAGCGAAGTCGAGGCCGATATTGATGGACCGGCTCTTCTCCCAACGCAGGGATGGATTGGGTGGATTTTGGATGGAGCCTGATCCCACTCCCCAGGAATTCATACCCAACCTGTCGGCCGTAAGGTAGGCAGATACTGTTCTGTCGAGGTTGCCCATATACCCATAGGATAGCCGCAGTTTCATAAATGGCAACCAGGTTATGCGGTAAAAACTTTCGCGTGACAATTCCCATCCGGCGCTGGCAGACCAGAGTGGCACTGTGCGCTGGTTTGTTTCCACTCCAAACAGGTTGGACGCTTCCTGGCGGGCGCTCGCATAGAAGGTATACCTGTCTGCATAGGTATAAGAAGCATTGGCAAGATAAGAGATGAACCTGTCTGCATTGCCGACCCTTGAATTGAAATAAGGGATCTGCCTTTGCTCAAAAGGATTATACAGCATCGGATAAGATCTCAAATAATCTACCGGCTGCATGATAGCAAGGTCTTTGTTATATCCATACTGCCGGTCATTGACCAGGAAGTTGTCGGTTTTCCTGATCTCGGCAACGGCAATGGCTGTCAACTCATGATCTGATCCCCATTTTTGTTTGTAATCAAGTTGCCCGCGGAAGAGATGTCCTTCATAAGAATTCTCCCTGGTCTGCATAATACCACCCAATGGGATTGGTCTTGTGATGGTGCGTCTGTTGTAATCGATCTGGCTGTACCGGTTGATCAGGTCCCGCACAAAAAATGTTTCCTGGCTGAAAAACTGTTTTTGACTGGAGAAGGCACTGTTGTATTGATAGTAAGCGGTAGCGGTCAGGCCGGGGGTGATCTTATAGGCAAGATTGATGTTGACCCGGTATTCCGTTTTATTTGTCTTGTTATCACCCCTATCGATCTCGTCGAGCGGCCGTGCATACCAGTCGAGCAAAAGGCCGGCCCCTGCTGTGTCTATATAACCTGGTCGCATCGTTTCCTGGGTATAATTGGCAATGGCGGCGTTGCCATTTGCATCCTTGAAAGTGAAGAAAGGATTGGTCGAAATAGCGCCATCGACGAGCATCCCATTGTTGTTCACATCACGGCTCCTGGTGAAATAGAGATCGGTCGTGAGGTCCAGTTTGTCGTTCAAAAATTTCCAGGTATTGTTCCCATTCAGGGTAAACCGCTGGTAGAACACGTTCACAAGTGAGGCGGCGTTCTTATCGAACCCCATGGAGAGCGCATACCGGTTATTGGCAGACCCTCCGGAGATATTTACATTATACTGTTGGTTCACAGCCGTGCGGTAGAGATACTTCTCTCTTTCCGCCAGTTCATCCCTTGTACGGAGTTCATTTATTTGTCTCTTCGCTTCGTCAGGAGAGATCAGGTTATTTTTTTCTTTGTTCAGGATATCCAGTACCGGCGAAATACCGTTCCGGCCTGCGATCTGTGCATTGAAATGCCCTTTCTCAAAGAGCCATCGTTGAAGGTCCACAAAATCAGTGAGCGCCATCCTGGGATAATAATGCAGGTCTGGTTTGTCCATCACAGTTACATTACTGCTCACGGAAACCCTGGCGGCCTGGTTGAATTTCCCTCTTTTGGTGGTGATCACTATTACGCCATTTCCGGAAAAAGCGCCCCATACCGATGCGGCAGCCGCGTCTTTCAGGATAGTGATGCTTTCAACATCGTTTGGATTGATGCTGCTCATATCACCATCGTACGGAAAATTGTCGATAACGATCAGCGGGTTGGGGTTGGCGAAAATGGTATTCCTCCCACGGATACTGATGGCGGAGGTATTGGTGCCTGCTACATTGTTCCTGTTGAACGTGAGGCCGCTGGCAATACCTTCCAGGCGATCGATGATATTGGTGGAAACGCTGCGGTTGAGGAGTTCATTATTGATCTGAACAAAAGAGCCGGTAGCTCTTTCCTTGCTTATTTTCTGGTAACCGGTGGATACAACGGTGACCTCTTCGAGCTTCTGATCAGATACCTGTAGCCGGATAGTCATTCCCGTAGCGATCGTTTCATCCGTTACAGGTACTTCTTTTGTAATATGACCCACAAAGCTGGCGGCAACGGTGGCGCCGGCAGATGCCTTTATGGCGAACCTGCCCTGTTCATCCGTTATGGCCGAAGCTGTGGAGTTCCTGACCACAACGGAGGCTCCCGGTAACGGTTGTCCATCCCTGTTGGTAACATATCCTGATAGCGGTACGACCTGCCGCGGGTTGGCGGGCTTTACATAAGAAACTACGATATTCTTTTCTATGATCCTGTACTGGAGCGGCTGGTTGGTGAAGAGTGAATCCAGCGCCTGTTGCAGTGGGATGTTCCTGAAATTCACATCCACTTTCCTGGTGTCTCCCAAAATTTCCACCTTGTAGTAAAAGGTATAGTCGGTTTGTTTTTCGATTTCGGCAAATACCTGGCGTAGCGTCAGGCCCTTGCCGGAAATCGATATTTTTTGTGTTTGAGAAAATCCCTGCTGTTGTAGTAATACAAAAAGCAGGAACAGGCATATCAACCTCATAGCTTTTGGTTTGGGTTTTTGAAGTTATTCCATCACGATGATCTTCTTCCCCTCTATCCTGCAGTTGACACCACTGTAACCGATCAGTGTCAGCATCTGCGAAGCGGGAAGCAGGCGGGATGGCTTACCGTTGAAATGTCCGCCTGGAATGGCGCCTTCATATACGATCTCCACATCATACCACCTGGCCAGTTGTCGCATGATAGTGGGAATATCCGTATTGTCGAAATAAAAGCGTTCATTTTTCCAGGCCATGACGGCTTCCGGATCGGCGTTCTGAATTTTTATAGGCAATGGGGACAAGGTTGGAGCATTGGAGATGGTAGCCATTTCTCCCGGTTTTAGCACAACGTTATTTCCATTCATCACCCGTACACTTCCTTCCAGCAGCGTGGTGCTGATCACCGGTTCGTCCGCATATCCATTCACGTTAAAGTGTGTTCCCAGCACTTCTACCGTGGCTCTGTCCCCGACTGACACCAGGAAAGGTTTTCGCGCATTGCTGGCTACTTCGAAATAAACTTCCCCCGTAATGGATACTTTTCTTTCGCTGCCGGGAAAAGCGGTAGGATAGGTGATCGAAGATGCCGCATTGAGCCATGCCTTCGTACCATCCGGTAATTGTAAATGGTATATCCGTCCTTTAGGGGTCGACATAGTATTGAAGCTGACCTCGTCATTCTTTGCATGGCTTCCTTCATACGCAAGCTGGCCATTCACAATGGTCACTTTCGTATTGCCTTCCACGGCTATCACGCCATCCGGCAGGCTATCCAGCAGAATGGATTTTCCATCAGCCAGTGTAAGGATGGCCCCTTCATGGGCAGGGGCCGCATCCTGAACTGCCATGGAAGTACCAGAAGTCGCATTTTTTCGTGAAGGTGTCGGGTTCATCAACCAGATCATGGCCACCAGGCTGCCAGTGAAGAATACCATGGCCGCCACGCGGAACCAGGTTTTCCGGTACCAGCGAATGCTGCGTACAGGTATTCCCGTTTCGTCTGCCAGCCGCACCTTCGCCAGTACCTGCTGCCAGAGCCGTTCACGCAATGGCTCATCCCCTGCCTGCGGCATTTTTCCTGCTACCAGCATGGCATGAATAGCCCCTGCAAACTCCTCCTGGTGTGCATCTGCTTCCTGCAGAAAGGCTTCCAGTTCGTCTGGTGTAAGCCGGTCATTGCAATAACCTTCCAGTAATTCATTCCAGGTTTTCATATTGTCCGCTTGGGGATGATGCATTGAAGACGCGCCTTCCTGTTGCATGAACTACATGCCCTGAAATTTTTTTTCAAAGCATGGCCCTGATCAATACGATGATCAATAACAGGCTGTTGTCCTGTTGCATGAGGTAGGTCCTGATACTTTGGATGGCCCTGATCATGTGGTTGCGCACGGTATGTACAGATATTCCCAACTGGTGGGCAATAGCTTCGTGCGTAAGCCCTTGCTCCCGGCTCAGCCGGTATACCAGTTGTTGCTGAGGGGCCAGTCGCACCACTGCCTTTTCAAGCATTTCGACGGATTCTTTGTAAAGCAGGTGATCTTCGGGTGTATCGAACGGCGCTGAAAAATGTTGTTGCAGTTGGGCTACGTATTCCTTCCGGATCTTGAGTTTCCTGAATTCGGAAAAGATATGGTTCCTCGCCATAATGAACAGGTAGTCCTCGAACCGCTCGATACCGGCCAGCTCCGCCCGTTTTTTCCAGACCTTGAGAAAGATCTCCTGCACCACATCTTCCGCGATGGCGGTGGATTTGCTCAATACAAGCGCCACACTGTAAATATTATTCCAATAGGTGTTGAACAGGATCGAGAAAGCCTGTTGATCGCCTGCTGCAATACGTTGCAACAATTCTTTTTCCTGGTATGATGATGTAGCAGTCAAAAGGCAACTTTCGGTTTACAGAATGAAATGGTTGAATAGGCAGGAGAAGGTTAGAGCGGCAGTTGTTTCCGGACAAATGTAATATAATAATCCCTGCTTTTGCCAGCATGCATCCATGAAAAAAATGAGAGCGCCTCAAACTACTTTGAAACGCTCTCATGTAAAAACTGTGAAATCTCTTCTCGCTCTTTCGTTGAAGTGCTCTTCATTACAACCCTTGCAGGAGATCCGGGTAATCCGTAATGATCCCGTTCACGCCCAGGTCTACCAGTGCTTTGATCTCTTCTTTCGTATTCACCGTCCAGGGCACCAGTTTCATTCCCTGTGCTTTGCAGGTTGCAACCACTTCTGCCGTAACGAGCTTATAATGCGGACTGTAAATGTCCGGCACGAAACCCAGATTTTTGATATTCGATTGCACGGTTTCCGTATTGGTGCCCGTGAGAAATCCGATCCTCACGGAAGGATAAGATCTTTTGATCTCCTGCAGTGGACGCATGTCGAATGACTGTAGATAAAAGCGATTGCCGATCTTTTTCGATTGCACTACGTCCATCACGGCTTTCACCAGCACAGCAGGCGCCGGCTGATAAATGCCATCGTATTTCGGATCGGATTTTATTTCGATATTATAGATGATACCAGGCAGATGATGACTTCGTGTGTATTGCTCAACCGAATCGATCAGTTCTCCCAGCAAAGGCATATAGGCCGGGATCTTCTGCTGATGCGGAAAAGAAGGGAATACTTTCATACCCACATCTATTTTCCTGATATCGGCATAGTCCATCTGGTGCCAGATATAATTTTTTGCGCTGTCTTTCGGCACTTCACGGCCGCCCGGCAACAGGGAGATGGCGGGGTTGATGTATGGATCATGCGCGATCAATACCTGCCCGTCTTTCGTGATATAGACATCCACTTCGATCACATTCGCCCCTACCTCGATCCCTTTGATCATGGCCGGGATAGTGTTCTCCGGCATCAACCCACGGGTACCCCGGTGCCCTTCTTTATAGAACTTCGGAAATCCTTTCTGACCAGAAGCCTGCTTTGTGGCAGTGCAGGAAAACAAAAAAACAGCAGATAGAGCAGTGATGATCGCTTTCATGAACGAAAAAAATTTTATGACTTTAAAGATATGAACAGGGCGGCGGCCAGTGCAGCACCGATCAGTGGCCCTGCTACCGGTATCCACGCATAACCCCAATTGTTAGATGCTTTTCCGGGAATGGGCAGGATGGCATGCACCATACGCGGGCCCAGGTCCCTGGCAGGATTGATGGCATAGCCGGTAGTGCCTCCCAGCGATAACCCGATAGCCCAAACGAGGAATGCAACCGGGATGGCTCCTACAGAACCCAGTCCCATGGCAATTTTCAACGGCCCTGACGTGATCTCGGGGTTGCTGAAATAAAAGATCACGAAGATCAGCACGAATGTGCCGACCACCTCACTGAACAGGTTGGAAACGGTATTCCGGATGGCAGGCGCAGTACAGAAGGTGGCCTGCATGAGCCCCGCATCTTTGGTAGCGTTATAATGATCTTTATACATCAGCCATACGAAAAAAGCGCCCAGCATCGCGCCGATAAATTGTCCCAGGATATAGGTGGGGACCAGGCCCCAACTGAATTTGCCGGCGATGGCCAATCCAACGGAAACAGCCGGGTTGAGATGTGCCCCGCTATACGGGCCTGCGATCACTACGGCGATGAAAACAGCCAGTGCCCAGCCCGTGGTGATCACGATCCAGCCGCTGTTGTTGCCCTTGGTATTGGTGAGCACAACATTGGCCACTACGCCGTTCCCGAGGAGTATCAGGAAAACTGTGCCGATGATCTCTGCGATAAATGGTGTCATGGATAGAAGTTTATTTTAGCAAACAATCGATTTATTCATTACTGGCCGGCCCATGCTTTGGCTGCTCTCACCGCACGATGCCATTCTGCGATCCTGCCATCGATCTCGGCACTGGTGTTCGCATCGAAGCTGCGGTCGATCTTCCACTGTTCCTGTATCTCTTCCACGCTATTCCAGATACCAGCGCCCAACCCTGCCAGGTAAGCGGCCCCAATGGCTGTTACCTCTGTTATTTCTGGTCGCACCACCCTTGCCTGCAGGATATCTGCCTGCAACTGCATCAGCAGGTTATTGGCGGTAGCGCCTCCGTCGACCCGCAATTCCCGGATAGTGATGCCTGAATCTGCTTCCATGGCTTTGAGCACTTCCATGGTCTGGAAGGCGATGCTTTCCAGGGCGGCCCGTGCAATATGTGCAGCGGTAGTGCCCCTGGTGATGCCCACCATCGTACCCCGCGCATATTGGTCCCAGTGAGGAGCGCCGAGCCCGGCAAAAGCAGGCACGAGGTAAACGCCACCGGTATCATTCACTTTCCCGGCCAGTGCTTCCACATCGCCGGAAGCATTGATGATGCCCAATCCATCGCGCAGCCATTGAACTACAGCCCCGCCGATAAAAATACTACCTTCCAGTGCATATTGCACATCATTTTTGATCTTCCAGGCAACCGTGGTCACCAGGTTATTCTTCGATAGGGTCGGCTGGTCGCCGATGTTCATCAGCATGAAGCAACCGGTGCCGTAAGTATTTTTCACCATACCTTTTTTGGTACAGAGCTGACCGAACAGAGCGGCCTGCTGATCACCGGCAATGCCGGCGATAGGTATGGTCGATGCAAAAAGATTCCCGGATGTTTCACCGATAACCTCACTGGAGCTGTGTACTTCGGGCAGCATGGACGCCGGCACTTCGAGCATGGTCAGTAATTCTTCGTCCCACTTCATCGAATGGATATTGAACAGCATGGTGCGGGAAGCGTTGCTGACATCGGTAGCATGTACCTTACCTGCTGTGAGGTTCCAGATCAGCCAACTGTCGACGGTACCGAATGCCAGTCTGCCAGAGGCCGCTTTTTCGCGGGCTCCCGGCACATGATCGAGTATCCATTTTATTTTAGTGGCGGAAAAATAAGCGTCGACGATGAGACCGGTCCTTTGTTGAATGGCAGGCCCCCATCCTTTTTCGCGGATGGCATCGCAGGCAGCGGCCGTGCGCCTGTCTTGCCATACGATCGCATTGTACACCGGTTCACCGGTCTGCCTGTCCCACACTACAGTGGTCTCCCGCTGATTGGTAATACCGATGGCCGCCATATCCTTTGCCTGCAATCCTGCTTTAACGATCGCTTCTGCGGCAACGGCCACCTGGGTAGACCAGATCTCCCGCGGATCATGCTCCACCCAGCCGGGTTCCGGATATATCTGTGGAAATTCTTTCTGTGCGATGGAAACAATATTGCCCTGCTGATCGAAAACAATGGCGCGTGAGCTGGTAGTGCCCTGGTCGAGGGAAAGAATATACGGCTGCATATCGTAGAGTTTGTTTTTAATGTCGGGTTAGGTTGATAGGTTGAAAGGTTAATAAGTTGACAAGGAATCTCCGAAGATCGGGTATTCCTTGTCAACTTATTAACCTATTAACTTTTCAACTTATTTTTCCCACCATACTTTCACATTGATATTATCGCCTCCCATATTCTGCACTGCTTTATCCAGGTTCTCTTTGTTCTGGATCTGGAGGTTCACCGGGTATTTAAAACGAACGGGAACGATCTTATTGTTCACCATTCCGTCATTGGTGGGCAATACCGGGAAACCTGTACGGCGATATTCGAACCATTGCTGGTAATCTACAAAGAATAATGCAAAGTATTTCTGCAACATGATGCGTTCGAGCGTACCATTATAGGCAGCGGCCGCATTCGAAAAATAATTCGCCGGCAGCGTGGCGCCCCAAAGCTCCATAGAAGCTTTTACGGCATTTTCATACGCTGTTTGCGCGTTGCCGGTCAGTTTGCCTCTCTGGATCAGCTCTGCACGGATGAACTCGATCTCGCCATAGGTCATGATCGGCGCGATCATCGGCGCCGTCACCAATGCCACTGCCTTGTTGGAAGGAGTATAATTGTACTGCGCTTCCGTTCCGCCCACATATCCGCTGGGAATGCCTTTATAACCAAGGCTGTTGCCGTCCTTGTCTTTTGCCTGGCTCATCCATTTGGCGCGGCGCGGGTCATTGAGGGTATTCAACTGATCGCAGAAGAAGGCAGCAGATGCCTGGAAGGTAGTGAAGTCTACCGCACGGCCCCAGGGGGAGATATTCGGGGTAACGCCGGTGATCTTTACAACAGCAGCTTCCTCATTCTTGGTAAAGATGGGGTATTTGGTAGGATTGTTGAATATCTCGGCCATTTTTGTGAAGGCATCCATTTCGTCGCGCTTACTAACCCTAAGGAGTAAACGCAACCGGAGGGAGTTACAGAAACGTTTCCAACTGATCACTGAATTGCTGAAAAGCAGGTCTGTGGCATAAGGCATGGTGCGGTTGGTCACGAACATATTGTTCGCAGCTTCCAGATCGGCCAATATTTGTGTATAGATATCTTTTTGTGTATCGAATTTGGGTTTGTATTGTTGCTGTTCTGCACGGGAAGCCTCGCTCATGGGCACGTCGCCGAAACAGTCGGTCAGCAATGAATAGACCCAGGCGTTGAGGGTCATGGCAATGGCCTCATAGTTGGGGTCGGCGGCCGATTTGGAAGCCTCTCTCATTTCCTTGATATTGATCAGCCACCTGTAATACGTGCTCCAGGTGGAATTGCCCGCACCTTCCGTAACGTCGAGACGATGTATCCCGCTGGTGGAACTCGGAAAAGGAAGGGACACCTGCATGATCTCGAAAGTGAAATCATCGGCCCTGTTCATGTTGAAGCTGATCATTTCATAGATGGTAGGGTTCAGTAGTGTACCCGGACTGATCTTATCGATCCTATTGGGATCAGTATTGGTGTCCACGAACTTTTTGGTACAGGAAACACCAAGAAGGCATAGTGCAATGAATGATATGGATAATGCTTTCATGATAATATTTTTTTCCGTTAGTTGATCATATCGATGACCAGGCATACCGGTTATTGATGTTAGAATTTGCAGGTGATATTGATACCCATGGTCCTGGTAGAAGGCATCTGACCTATTTCCACACCCGGCATAATGGTAGAACCATTGAGCGCGGCGGTTTCAGGATCGAACATGGGGAAGCTGGTGATCATGGCGAGGTCACGTCCATACAGGGCAATGCTCAACTGGTTCAGTCGCAGCTTGCTGGTGTATTTTTTCGGCACATTATACTCGAAGCGAACCTCCCGGAGCTTGAGGTAAGAAGCATCGAAAGAGTTGGCCTCCACGTTGGCGCGACGCCAGTATTCCGCATAGAAGGCAGGCAGGGCCACTTTCTTCGTATTGGGCTTATAGCCATTCCCGTCTTTCACCACACCTTCTCCAATGATATATCCATCTTCCCTGCCACGCAGTGTGTGCTGCAGTTTACCCTGCTCTGTCATCTTGTGATGGGTTTGCGAGTATACGATACCGCCGTACTGTCCATCGAGCAGGAAGCTGAAGCGGAAATCACCAAAAGTGAACTCGTTCATGATGCCTCCTTTCCAGGCGGGATAGGCATTGCCGATATATTGGATACCATCCGGGCGTGTAGGCATCCCCGTGGCAGTATCATAAAGTATCATTCCGTTGGGTGCGCGGAGAAAACCAAAACCGTAGATATCTCCGGTGGTGCCTCCTACCCGTGCGATGATCGAAGCAGTGCCACCGGTAGCGATCACCTGGTCCTGGTCGGCGCCGGGCGGCAATGACATCACCCTGTTCTCATTCTTGGCCCAGGTAATGACAGCATTCCATTTAAAGCGTGGGTTATTGATCGGTTTTGCATTTACGATCAGTTCGATGCCGCGGTTGCGCACTTCACCGGCATTGATCACAGCCCTGTTGAACCCGGTCGACATATCGAGGGGCACTTCAATGATCTGGTTGCGGGTGAAATTATTATAGACAGTTGCATCGATGCCGAAACGGTTGTTGAAGAAGTTCAGCATCAGGCCGGCTTCATAGCTTCTTGTGAGCTCAGGCTTCAGCGTAAGGTTGGGCAAGGTAGTGGGAACAGAGCCGGAGCCGGGCCATTCGCTCTGACCATAATATTTTCTATCGCGGTACGGTCTTGTATCGTTACCCACTTCAGCAGCCGACAGGCGCAGTTTCGCAAAGGAGATCACAGTGGGTAATTTGAACAGCTCGCTGAGGATAAAGCTGCTGCTCACGGAAGGATAGAAGAAAGACCAGTTCGATTCGGGCAGGGTGCTCGACCAGTCGTTACGACCCGTAAGATCGAGGAATATCTTGTCTTTCCACGACAAAGAGGCCAGTCCATACAAGCTGTTCACTTTTGCATTGGCATGGTCTGTCATCAGATTGGCGGCGCCAATACCATTCGACAATTTATACGTGCCGGGGATCACCAGCCCGACCACTGTTCCATTGGTCACCCTCGATTTGCGGTCCATCATATTGCCGCCGGCAGAGGCCGATATCCTGAAATTCCTTCCCAGGCGATCCCTGTAAGAGAGCAGGAAGTCGGAGTTGACCTCCATAAAGTTGATCTGTTGTTCCCTGTAATATCCTTTCTGGAAATTGGCAGAGCTGAAGGGCCGGCGTTGCTGACGCTCTTCGATATTGGAATTGATGGCTGTGCGTACCAACAGGTCGAATTTCTTGGAGAACTCATAGGTAGCAGAAAGATTACCGGTAACGGCATTATTCCGCATGGAATTGGTCATCTCATAAGCGATCAGGTAGGGATTGTCGATGAATGAACTGTATGGGTGCAACTGGTCGATCTGTTCCATCCCTTTTTTCCATATTGGCCGGTACCAGGCCAGGTCCACATTCGGGTTCTGGAAGATCATGAAATAGGAAATGGATTGGTTATTGTAACCGGTAGCGGGGAGGTTATCACTGCTCTTATTGGTATAATTCACCTTGGTAGCGAATTTCAACCTGTCGGATGCCTTGTAATTCAGGCTCACGGCTGCATTCACGCGTTGAAAACCTGTATTGGGCATGATCCATTCGTTCTTGGTGTGGGTAACCGAAGCGCGGGCAGAGGCTTTATCGCTCGCACCTTCCAGTGAAACGCTGTTCGACAAAGTATAACCTGTTCTCCAGAATCCTTTGATATTGTCTTTATAAGGTTTCCAGGGTGTGCGCTCTTTGCCCTGTCCCTGCAGATCGGGATCAAACTGGAAATAGCTTTGGCCGTTGAACCTGGGACCGAAGGCACTACTGGTGCTACCGGTATTGGGGCCATCGGCAGAAGCCTGGTAAGAATAATATGGCTGGCCGGCTGCATTGACGGTACCCGAGCCCTGGCCATATTCGTATTGATGATCGGGCCATTTGATGATGGTATTGATACTGGAATTGGAATTGACGGTTACGCCGATGCCTGTTCCTTTTCTCTTTCCTGATTTGGTGGTGATCAGCAACGCGCCATTCGCTGCACGGCTTCCATAGAGGGCCGTTGCACTGGCGCCTTTCAGTACAGTGATACTTTCTATGTCGTCCGGGTTAATATCTGCGATGCCATTCCCGAAATCGATGGGTACATCGGCGCCGGTACCTGCCTGGTACGCATTGCTCACCCCTGAAGTGGTAATATTGCTGTTCATAGGAACGCCGTCCAGCACGATCAGGGCATTATTACCATCTGCATTGAGGGATTTATCCCCGCGCAGTGAAACACGTACGGAGTTGATTGGGCCAGAACCGGGAGCGATGAGGCTCAGACCGGCCACTTTTCCCGAAAGGGCATTCACGAAATTGTTCGACTTCGCATCGGTCAGTTCTTCACCACCGATAGCCTGGCTGGCGAAGCCCAGCGCTTTCACCTCGCGTTTGATGCCAAGCGCGGTAACGATCACGCTTTCCAGTTCTGCATCGCCTTCAGCCAACTGAATGGAAAGACTGGTCTGTTTACCGATCCTGATCTCCTGTGGGCGGAACCCGACAGATGTGATCACCAGGGTCTCTCCTTCTGCTGCATTGATTGAAAATTCTCCGGAGGCGTTGGTAGTGGTACCGCGTGAAGTGCCTTTTATCGTAACGCTGATATTGGCGAGCGGTTTTTTATCGGCGGGGTTGATTACAGTGCCTGTGATCTTCTTCTGCTGGGCGAAGACGCCGGAACAGAGCATCACGAGGATGGCACTCAACAACAGGCGTACGAGTGATTTGCCTGTCGCAATCGTTTTCTTGTTCATAAGCAATAATTGGTTAAGAGTAAGAGTTATTATCATAAACATTATGGTTATACGCAGTTATCTATCTTGCAAAAATGAGAACCACGTATTACCTAATTGTTAACTCAACACTTTTTCTGTATGCCCGGTCAAAAAAAATTCCAATGCCGGAACCCAACAGGCACAAGGATTCCAGCCAATCAATACTTCTGATCAGAATAAGCAATCTTTGTATCATCTGCCATCTGGCCGTCAATCATCACTGATCATCGATCAGGTATTTTTCTGCCAGTGAATTATAATCCTTAACCTGTTGTTCAATCCATTTTTCATCTTTATTCAGGGCCCCTGCCATGATGCCTGCCACTTCTTTTGCTATCCGTATACTTTCCCTTGCATCGAGCAATAATGCCCTTGTGCGCCTCGACAGAACATCTTCCACCGTTCTCGCCATCTCCTCACTTACCGCCCATAGCACTTGCGCCTTGTGAATTTTGAGGCTTTCACTGATCCACTGGTTGGCATCGCCATTCATCAGCCCTTTGATGCGGTGCGCATCGCTCCCATAAAAGGAGAAAGGGTCTTGCTGAAACTGGTTGGTATTCGTATATCCATGGATATGCATGGAAGGGGTAACAGATTTCCGGGGAGCCCATTGTAATTCCTTTTCGATCCTGTTCACCATATCCTCTCCCATTTTGCGGAAAGTGGTCCATTTCCCTCCGAGAATAGTGAAGAGGTGCGAAGGCGATACTATGATCTTATGGCTGCGGGAGATCTCCTTGGTCTTCTGACTTCCCTGCCGGGGAGCCGCCAGTGGCCGCAAACCGGCAAATACGCTCAGCACATCACTGCGTTGCGGCTTCTCCGTAAAATATTGTGAGGCCGTTGCCAGTATGAAGCTGATCTCTTTCTCCAGGGCTACCGGTTCGAGCGAAGCCTCCTGTACAGGCGTGTCCGTTGTACCGACCACTACTTTATTATGCCAGGGCACGGCAAACAATACACGGCCATCGCTGGTTTCGGGGATCATCAGGGCAACATCGGAAGGATAGAATTTTTTATCCAGCACGAGGTGAACGCCCTGGCTCACACAAATACTTTTGCTGTTAGCAGGGTTATCCATCTGCAATATATCATCCACGAAAACGCCGGTGGCATTGATCACTGCCTGCGCCCGGATAGTGTAGACGGTGCCGGTCTCCTGGTCTTTGGCCACTACCCCATTCACTTTTTGCTTTTCATCTTTCAGCAGTTTTACCACTTTCATATAGTTGAAAGCATAACCGCCATTATCGAAGATGCTCTGTGCCAGGTTCACGGCGAGGCGTGAATCATCGAATTGTCCATCGTGGTAGAGCACTCCGCCGATCAGTCCTTTCGGCTGGATCTTCGGCAGTTTTTCCAGGGTGGCTTCCCTGGAAATAAAAATGGAGGAACCCAGGCTGAGCCGCCCGGCGATCCAATCGTAGATCTTCAGCCCGATGGTATATTTCAGTCTGTCCCAATAACTGTAAAGTGGTATTACGAAACTTTGGTTCTTCACGAGATGCGGTGCATTGCGGTAGAGCAGCCCTCTTTCGATGCTGGCTTCCCGCACCAGGCGCACATCTCCCTGGGCCAGGTATCTTACGCCGCCATGTACCAGTTTGGTACTGCGACTGGAAGTGCCTTTGGCGAAATCGGCCTGTTCGAGCAGCAGGGTGGAATATCCGCGGGCCGTGGCTTCCAGGGCAATGCCCAGCCCGGTGGCCCCGCCACCGATCACCAGCAGGTCCCAACGATGGTCTTCTTCCAGCTTTTGCAGGAAAACAGTGCGCCGGGCCCCTTCCAGGTTATATGATCTCGCCATACTCGCCTTAGTTTTTCTTCTTAATTGTTTCTATTTAAAGTTTCGAATTTATTAAAAACAACAAATCGAAAGTAAAAGTAAAACAGAAATAATCAAAAGGAAATATTTTGAAACTAATTATCCCCGGTTTATCCACATTCATGAAATATTCATAATTTCATAATGGCTTGATAACTAAAATTTATTACCAAAATTTGTAATTGAGCGGCAATGTCGTTACATTGAATTATAACAGCATTTCAAAGCATTTCGATCGATCCCTATGCTCAATATCACCGAACGGCACCAGCATATCATCAATAAACTACAGCAGGAAGGCTCCGTTACCGTGCTCGACCTCTGCCGGGAGCTGAATGTTTCATCCGTAACCATCCGAAAGGACCTAAAACTCCTGGAAGATAAAAACCTGCTATTCCGCACCCACGGGGGCGGCACCCTGCACAATCCCTATACGGTCGATAAGCCCGTGAATGAAAAGGAAAAGATCCGGTCCCCGGAAAAAACAAGGATCGGCCTGGCTGCAGCTTCCCTCATCGAAGCCGACGATTGTATCATCATCGCTTCCGGCACCACCGTACTGGCCCTGGCCAAGAATATCCATCCGAAAGGGAATCTCACAGTGGTCACGGCCGCTCTCAACGTAGCCCTGGAACTGATCCGCTACCCGGAGATCGAAGTGATCCAGTTGGGCGGGCTGCTCCGCAAAAGTTCTTCCTCCGTTACAGGGCCTTATTCAGAAAAGATCCTCGGCGATCTTTCCTGCAATAAATTATTCCTGGGAGTGGATGGCATCGATATCGAATTCGGTCTCACCACCACCAATGCCATGGAAGCCCATCTCAACCGAAAGATGATCGGCACTGCCCAGCGAACGATCGTGCTCGCCGATTCTACCAAATTCGGCAAACGCGGTTTCGGCAGGATCTGCGGACTGGAAGATGTTGAGCAGATCATCACCGACAGCGGTGTATCGGAGCATATCGTCAAGACATTGCAGGGCATGGGCATTACAGTCACGGTAGTCTGACCAGGATTTCTTATCTTTGCGCCGTGAAAGTTTTTACCATTCTATGTTTTACTGTTCTTTCATCTTTGTTTGTTCACGCTGCCGCTAAGGGTAATATGCCCCAAAAGCAGCGCCAACAGGCATTGCGCGCCTTCCTGCTCAAAGTCCCCGCCCCTGCTGACACCGAAACCCTGCACCACCTGGCCTACCGGAGCATATTGCCTCAATGCAGATGTCAAAGCAATGACAATATCATCAGCGGTTATATATCGGCGTTATCCATTACTTATTACATCGATCATCAATATAATATCCAGCACAAGACCATCACCAGTGCATTACATTCCCTGCTGCTGATATTCCCCAACCATTATTTCTGGTAGTACGGCCCCAGCCTTCTGCCGGACACCCCCACCTGTATGGCGAGCCCAGAACGGCCTCTCCTGCCAGGATTGTTCCTGATGGCGCCGGCCTTTTTTTCCAAAATGATCGTAACTTCATTTGTAACAGATCAACCACTATTGCATGACCCATCTTCCTTATCTCATTCTTGATCTGGCCCTGATACTGGGCGCGGCCGCCCTCGTCACCCTTTTGTTCAAAAAGATCAAACAGCCTGTTGTACTGGGCTATATCATAGCTGGCTTTTTTGTAGGCCCGCATTTTCATTGGCTTCCTACCGTTTATGAACCAGCGAATATCCAGATCTGGGCTGAGATCGGTGTTATCTTCCTGCTCTTCAGCCTCGGCCTGGAGTTCAGTTTCAAGAAACTCATCAAAGTAGGGCCTCCTGCCTCCATTACGGCCATTTTCGAAGTAGTGGCCATGGTGGCCCTGGGATTCGGTACAGGCAAGCTCCTGGGCTGGTCGAATATGGACAGCCTTTTTCTGGGAGGCATCCTCTCCATCTCCTCCACCACCATCATCCTTCGCGCCTTCGATGAGCTGAACGTAAAGACGCAGCGCTTTGCCGCACTGGTTTTCGGCGTGCTCATCGTGGAAGACCTCGTGGCGATCGTGTTGCTGGTGTTGTTGTCCACGCTGGCGCTCAGCCAGCAATTTGCCGGTTCGGAAATGCTGTTCTCCGTGCTCAAGCTCGTGTTCTTCCTCGTGATCTGGTTCGTATCGGGGATTTTCTTCATCCCCAGTTTTCTCAAGCGAACCAAAAAACTCATGAATGAAGAGACCCTGCTGGTTGTGTCCCTGTCGCTCTGCCTGCTGATGGTTTGGTTTGCCGATAAGGTCGGCTTCTCACCTGCTTTGGGCGCTTTCATCATGGGTTCCATACTGGCAGAGACCACCCAGGCCGAAAAGATCGAGCACCTGGTGAAGCCGGTGAAAGACCTGTTCGGGGCCATCTTCTTCGTTTCGGTGGGCATGCTCATCAACCCTGCGATGCTGGTGGAACATGCAGGTCCCATTGCGCTTATCTGCATGATCACCATCATCGGCAAGATCCTCAGCACCAGCTTCGGCGCGCTTATTGCCGGACAGCCATTGCAAACATCTGTGCAGGCTGGTCTGAGTCTCGCCCAGATCGGGGAGTTCTCCTTCATCATTGCCACCCTTGGCCTCACGCTCAAAGTGACCAGCGAATTCCTCTACCCGATCGCAGTAGCAGTGTCGGCAGTTACCACGCTCACCACGCCTTACCTGATCAAAGCGTCAAAACCATTCTATAAATGGGTGGACAGGATGCTACCACCGAAGATCGCCGCCTCACTGGCCAATTACAGCTCGAAGACCAAGAGCACTAATGCCGTGAGCGACTGGAACCTGGTGCTGCGCTCCAACCTGATGAATATTGCCCTGCTTTCTACATTGCTGGTATGTATCGTATTGCTGGCATCACAATATGCGCTTCCCTATATCAGCATCTATGCCAATAATTCGTCCTGGGTGAAATCAGCTACGGCATTCGTGACCCTGCTGCTCATGATCCCATTTCTATGGGCACTGGCCGCAAAGAATACACATTCCGAAGCCTATAGCCGCATCATTGCCACCAAACGTTATAATGCCCGGCTTCTCCTGCTACATTTCCTGCGCTTATGCCTCGCCGCTGGTTTCATCGGTTTCCTCATGCACCGTTTCTTTTCATTCGAGACTGGTATCATTTCCGTATTGGTGATCGCTATCATCATCATCGCCTTCAATAAAAAGATCCGTGCTTTCTACGACCGCATCGAAGCCCGGTTCATGTCGAATTTCAATGAAAGGGAGATCGCTGCTGCAGAAAAGAACCGCTCCAGTCTGGCCCCATGGGACGCACATATCGTTCCCCTGTCCATCAATCCCGAATCACCGGTGGCCGGCAAAACCTTACTGGAACTGCATTGGCGCGAACAGCTCGGCATCAATGTAGTACTGATCAAAAGAGGTGATCTGAATATACATGCGCCGGGACGGCATGAACGCATCTTCCCAGGCGATGAAATATTTGTATTAGGCACCGATCCGCAAATGAAAAGGCTGCTGGCCATCATCAGGCCCGGCAAACATGAGGGAGAGAACGAAGAACCTGCTTCCGAAGTAGTGTTGCGCGATTTCGTTATCCATGAAGCATCACCCCTGCTCTTCAAGACCATCCGCGGCTCTGGCATCCGTGAAAAGATACATGGCCTGGTAGTAGGCGTTGAAAGAAATGGCGCCCGGCAACTCAATCCGGAATCCTGGTTCCAGTTTCAACTGAACGATGTGGTGTTTGTAGTAGGTGACGCGAAGTTGATCACTAAGCTGGTCCAGCAGCAGTAAGGCATAAATATTCAGTTCCCTTTTGTACATTTAACCTGCTGATCAAACGCAGCGCAATACAATTGACCCGGAACAAAACCGTTTACCCATCTTCTGCAAGCTATTTCACCACCTTGATACCGCTGGCGAGTAGCCTGATCTCTTTTTTAGGCTCGGTGATCGCATCGATCTCCGACTGTGGCTTTTTTGCGTCTTCGGCATAATGGCGAAGCTCGTTGACAGAGGTGGTCTTCAATTTGGCTTCACCTTCCAGTACGATGGTCTTACCCGTTATATCGAGAGGCACGAAGAATCCATAATCTTTCATCTTCACGAACGCGGTGGTGCTATCGTTCACCTGTAATTTCATCCAGCATCCTTTTTTGGGGCATACCTCCAGTACTTTGGCGATCACTTTGGTATGAAGGCTGTCTGTTTGCTGCAATTTGGCCGGCAATTCCGCAATATCGATGGCGCCTTTGGCAGTGGTGGCGGCGCCATACACAGAACCTGGATTGGCCGGTCCTTTCGGAGGCTGGGCCTGAACGAAGGATAAGGAAAGAAGGAATGCTGCGCTGAATAGTAGTTTTTTCATATATGTCTGAACTGGGATTTGTGAGATGAATGAGATTAATGGGATAATGCGAAAATATTGATCTTATCTCACTTATCCTATACGTCTCAAAAATCCCGGTCCACACGAACTTTTTCTATCTTTTGCTGTTGTCCTTTCCAGCGAGCGGCCAGTCCCAGTCCTCACCTTTTGCCTTGTTGCTTAATATTTTAGGCAACCAGCCTGCCTGGGAGCAGTATTGTTTTAAAAATCGACCATATTTCCCTACCTTTGCAAACTCTTTAAAAGAGTAGCTCATGAATCGTCGGAATTTTGATATCGCTTTTGTCGGGTTGAAGCCGGGAATCCATGAGTTTGAATACGAGATCAACGATAAGTTCTTTGTAGACTACCAGGAACAGGATTTCCGGAACTGTGTGGCCAAAGTGAAGCTCACACTCGACAAAAAAAGCAGTTTCATGCTGCTGAAATTCGAGGTCGGAGGCAAACTGGAGGTCACCTGCGACCGTTGCGGGAACAACCTGCCGCTTGAACTGTGGGATGAATTCAATATCGTAGTAAAAATGGTGGAGGAGCCCGATGTGATGAACGAACAGGAAGAAGACCCGGATGTATATTATATCTCCAAAGGCGAAAGCCATTTACGGGTAGCCGACTGGATCTATGAATTCATCAACCTCAGCATCCCCATGCAGCGGATGTGCACCCCCGAAGAAATGGGTGGCCCCGGCTGTAATAAAGAGGTGCTGGCCATGCTCAAAAAGCTGGATTCACAGAACAAAGAATCCAACAACCCTATCTGGAAAGGACTGGAAAAATTCAAAGACCTGGAAGGTAACTGATCATTATTATAAGTTGTATAAATTCTGAGTTATGCCCAATCCGAAACGGAGACATTCTCAACAAAGAGGTGCAAAGAGAAGAACTCACTACAAGGCTGAGAAAGTAACATTAAGCAAGGACAGCACCACCGGCGAGATCCACGTTCGCCATCGTGCTCATGTAAGCGAAGGCAAATTGTATTATAAAGGAAAAGTGGTAGCAGAAAAAGCTCCCATCAAGTAAACTCCTTTTATAATCATAAAGCCTGATCGCCGGAAATGACTATCGGATTAGATATGATGGGTGGAGACTTTGCACCACTTGAAGCGGTGAAAGGGATCCAACTGTATTTATCTGAGACCGGTGATCCGGCAATTTTGTTATTAACCGGGGACGAGGCACAGATCAATCCCCTGCTGCAGGAATACTCCATTCCTGCCAGCCAGGTAAAAGTGGTCCATGCTCCCCAGGTTATTGACATGCACGAACACCCTACCAAAGCCCTCAGGGAAAAACAACAATCCTCCATCGCTATCGGCTTTCACCTGCTTGCTACCGGCAAGTCCGACGCCTTTATCAGCGCCGGTAATACCGGGGCCATGCTCGTGGGCTCCATGTACAGCATCAAAGCCATCGACGGTGTTCAACGGCCCACCATCTCTACCATTATTCCCAAAGACAATGGTAAGACCGGCCTGCTCCTCGATGTGGGACTGAATGCAGACTGCAAACCCGAACATCTCAATCAATTCGCAACACTCGGCTCGCTGTATGCACAGTATATCCTGGGGATCGAAAAGCCCCGGGTGGCTTTATTGAATATCGGTGAAGAAGAAGGCAAGGGCAATATTCTCGCCCAGGGCACTTACCCGTTGCTGAAAGAGAACACGGAGATCAATTTTGCAGGCAATGTGGAAGGCCGTGATATTTTTCTCGACAAGGCCGATGTAATGGTATGCGAAGGATTTACCGGCAACGTGATCCTGAAACTGGCCGAATCATTCTACGAGATCACCCATGCCAAATCCATCAGGCATGAATATCTCGACCGCTTCAATTTCGAGAACTATGGCGGCACACCCGTACTGGGTGTGGCCAAACCGGTGATCATCGGGCATGGCATTTCCCATGCAAAAGCTTTTTCCAATATGATCAAACTGGCACAGAAAATGATCGATACCGACCTGATGGCAAAAATGAAAGCCAGTTTTGAAGGTCAATAGCATGAAAACCATTCTGGGTTATTTACAAACCTATTTTCGCTCCGTCCATCTCCCTGCTTTTATCCTTATCAGCCTGCTTACAGCGCTGCTGATCGCTATTAATTATACCGTTGGGATAGAAGACAGGATCATGCAGATCGCAACGTACCCACGCCGCTTCACCGGGTTCTTCCTCCTCTTTACTTTTATTTTCGGTAGCGCCTGGCTTATCCAGTTCATTTTTCAACCTGCATCTGTTCAACCCAGGAATTTCTTCTACATCCTGCTCCTGGCTGCACCGGCCATCTTCGCGGCAAAAATGACCCTCGACTGGCTCGCCCGATTTCTTACAAAGGGCCTGCCCGTTCCCTGGGACCAATACGGTTATATGGTGGCCAACTGGCCCGTTAAATGTGCGTTCGTACTGCTCATAGTGGGCCTGCTCTGGAAATGGGGCGGCTATGAAAGACCTGTGGCCGGCCTGCGTTTCAAAGGCTTCGATCCCCTGCCCTATTTTATCCTGCTGGCCTGTATGCTGCCACTGCTGGCGCTGGCCGTTACCCGGCCCGATTTCCTCCAGACCTATCCCAAAGTGAACCGCGTCCTTTTCATCGATCAACATACCGCCCACGCATTTCCCTGGAAACTGCTCTATGAGATCTCCTACGGCATCGATTTCGTCACCATCGAATTCTTCTTCAGGGGCTTCCTGGTCCTTGCCTTCATGCGCTATGGCGGCCAATCCGTGATCCTTCCCATGGCAGCCTTCTATTGCGCTATCCATTTCGGGAAACCCCTTTTCGAATGTATCACTTCCTATTTCGGTGGGATCATTCTGGGGGCTGTGGTGTACAATACCCGGAGTATCTGGGGCGGACTGATCGTTCATCTCGGCATTGCCTGGCTGATGGAGGCAGGGGCCATGCTGATGAAGCAGCTTCACCAATAATACCACCTTCCGGGTATTGACAAGCCCATCCATTAATAATATCTTTAATTTATCCCTGTCGCTTTACTCCTCTTTTTATCACCAACATACCTGCATGTATGAGAAAGCATTACTGGCTCCTGCTCCTTTGCCTGGGAATTGCCCGGCAAACGACAGCACAGCAACCTCATTATTCAAACGATTCCATCTACAGCTCGCTGCAACAGATCAAGATCATCCTGGATGAAAAAAATTATACCAGGATCCCGAACAAGGATTTCGAGAATATCCTGGTGCAAAAAGTGTCTTCCACTGTGAACGCGAAATTCGAGCTGCTCTACTGGATCGTAGGCGTGATCTCCTTTATCATCGGCGCCACGCTGGTGTTCAGCGCAAAAGCATTTATCAAGGACAATATCCAGTCGCAGATGACCGACAGGGCCAGCGCCATGAAAGAGAATATCACAGCCTTTTTCAAGAATGATGTAACGGCCATCAGGATGGAAATAGAAAGTAAACTGAAAGAAGTGACACAGAAACTGGAAAACGCCGATGCACAGCTTGCCGACGCCAGGAAAGAGCTCCTGAAGATAAGGGTGGAAAAGATCCTGAACGAGATCGATAAGATGGCCGTAACGGAAGACACCTTCCAGTCGCTCATGAAATCCCTCCGGGAATCGGAAAGCTATATCGATAACAAACTTACGGAGCAGATCCTCTCCAATCTTTCCGAAGCCAGCTATTACCTCGGCAAGGAAACCAATATGGAAAAGATCGTGCAGCAATTCATCCCCAATGAAAAAATAAAAATGGGGGCGAATATCTTTATCAACCTGGCCTCCGGCTTCCTGTACAATTATTATTCCACCCAGGATGATGCGGACAAACAAAAATGCCTCTACTATATCAATGAATCCCTGCGGCGGCTACGCAATTACGGTGAAGCCTATGCGCTGAAACTGGAACTCCTGATGATCGATTATTCCCGGAACTCGAACCCGGTTGAAAAACAGGCCGCGGCCCAGGAGGCGGAAGACGTGTTCACCCTCGTAAAACAATTGACGCAGGTAACTGTCAAAGAAGCGGTGGGAAGGTTCGACAGGGTACGCCCCAGCAAGATCGAAGGGACCCTGATCGGGTTACTGGAATCCAATTTCGGTAAAGACATGGAAGAGATCAGGAAATTGGCGGAGGTATAATAAAACTACAAACCTGTAAGCCGGATTCTGTTCCATTCGCCGTAGCGGATGGGGCTATCATTTATCTTGGCCTGCCATTGCTGACAGGCTCGTTCTGCCTACCCACCCAACTCGGACGAGCAGCCCTCAGGCGTTGGTATACATGGCATTTCAGCATGCAAGGTTTACCAGCCCGGTATGTTACCATACAGGGCCGTGGGCTCTTACCCCACGTTTTCACCATTATCCCGCCGAATGGCAGGACTGTTATTTTCTGTGGCACTATCTGTTCCGTCATGGCCGGAATACCAACCATAACAGACCCGGCTATTCACCGGTGCATTGCTCTGTGCTGTCCGGACTTTCCTCCCCGCTTCTCAGTGAGGCGATAGCCCGGTTTGTAGTTGACTGCAAAATTACTGCTTAATATTGAAAGAATACCTCCGTGGCCCCATAGCCATAAGCCGGGTGATAGCGGTTGATAAAGGTTTTCACTTCTTTCCTTATACGCAGTATCTCATGGATCTCATCCCTTAATTTACCGCTCCCCACACCATGGATCACCACGAACGTGGGCCGATGGTGTGCTATGGACAGGTCAAGGTATTTTTCAAACGTATTGAGCTGAAGGGTGAGCTTTTCGAAGTTGTCGAGCTTGTCGGGATCAGGTGTGAGCCGCTCGATATGCAGGTCAACCTCCTGCCTGGCAGGTTCGAGATGCTCCCTGGCCTGCGACACATCATACACTTTGTATCCTTTGGAGATCAGCGGGGTGACATCCACTGAATTGTCTTCCCGGCCGGGATATGTTTCGAATAACCGGTATGAAAAAGTGCCCTCCCCTTTTTGTTTCAATTCTTCGATGCGCTGAAAGACCTGTTTCGGTTTCAGTTTGAGCGATGCTTCGTAATGGGTGGCCTTGTTCTTGTCGGGCGTGATGAGAGAGAACTCAAAAGAGAAAGTGGGACTATCGTTCAGGTTCTCGAAAGGGATATCATGCAGGTAGAAATCCTCGAACTGGTGCACCTGGTTGCTCAGCTCGAAAGAGCTCTCGCCGAAATACTCCAGTTGGTATACGAATTTATAACCGGTAGGTGTGCGGTTGATAAGATGTATCTTCAGTTCATCCACCACATCATCCCCGAATTCATCCGCATGGATCACGGGAATGAACGTAAGCCAAACCCCATCCACTACTTTTTCCGTGACCTTCTTTTTTTCACGGGGGAGATCATCCACGAATTTCTTTTCCTTTTTTTCAGGGAAGAGCTTTTTTTCAGTGAACCGCTTGAAATAGGGGAAATCCAATTGATCGGTATAGGCAGGGAATTTCACTCCACGCACATCCACCATCACCATTTTATTGTTGATGATATCGACCACTTCGCCTTCTTCATTGGAATGCAACACTACAACTTTATCGCCTATTTGAAATTTCATGTAACGTTCTGCCTGAGCAGGAATGAACTGACCGGCAGAGGGCAAAGATACGTAACGAAATCTCAGGATGCCAGCAGTTGAAGCTCCTTTTCCATATTCTGCCGCGCACGGGCCTCATACTGATCGCGGAAAATGGTGGTGTGAAAAATGGCAGCGGCCCCGAGACTGTTTTGCAGGAATTTTCTCCGCCCTGCCCTGTACAGCATATCGGGATAGATATGATATTCCTTGCGCACCTGGCCGGTGTACGCAAAATATTCAGGCCATTCGGCGCCGAGGACCGACAAATCGAAATCGAGAAAGAATTTTGCATCCTGTTCGAAAGGTATGCCCGGCCCCAATGTATGGGATGCAGTAGCTTCTATGAATACCTTTACTGCCTGTACCTGGCCGGCCGGTATACCCAGTTCATCCAGCCTTTTGCAGGCCAGTATGGCGCTTCTTTCTTCATTATCCTTTCGCCATACATTGTAGATAATATCATGATAGAGGATCGCAAATTCCACGACCTCTTTTTGCTGCAGGTGCTGGCGATATTGTTCCGCCAGGCATATCAGCCCATGAATATGCGTCAATGTATGGTAATGGCGGCCGCTGCCACCATACTTGCGTTCGATCTCCTGGAGGAGTTTTTCTTTCAGCCTGTCATCGGCTGTATAAGGACCGGTTAAGGTTGTCCATTTTTTTTCAAGCCATTCGTGCATAGATCAGGGATTCGCCAACTTACTCTTCCAGTATCCATACAAGAAGTAGATCGTGAGCCCGATAGCCATCCATCCGAAGAACCAGAGCCATGACACGGCAGGAATTTCAATGAGCAGGTAGGAACAACACAACACACCAAGAATAGGAATAAGGGAAAAGTTTTTAATAAAGGTTAAGATGCTGAGAACGGCAGCGAGCAGGATGAATACCAGGAATAATATTTCCTGCAGACTGTCTTTCCCGAGATTCTGAGCAGCGCTTTCAATGCGGGCACGAAATAAATAAACGAAGATCGCGAACAAAACTGGTACGATGAATTTTCCATCGATATACGGAAGCCGGAACCCTCTTTTGATGCTGTTATCGACCTTGGGAAGCAGCAACACGCCCCCCGCGACCAGCACGAATGCGAAGAGGGTACCGATACTGGTAAGCTCGGTCATCCTCGAGCTTTGCATGAACAAGGCAGGGATAGCCACCAGGATGCCGGTTATGATGGTAGAAAAATAAGGAGTATGGAATTTAGGATGCACTTTGCCAAATGGTTTGGGGAGCAGCCCATCGCGGCTCATGCTCATCCATATCCGCGGCTGGCCCAACTGGAACACCAGCAACACACTGGTGGTGGCCACCACGGCGCTGACATCCACTATATACTTGATCCATTTCTGACCTACCTGATCAAATACGAAAGACAGCGGGTCATTGACACCCAGCTTCGAGAAATGCACCATGCCTGTAAGCACCAGGGCTACCAGTATGTACAGGACGGTACAGATGAGCAGTGAATAGATCATACCTCTTGGAAGATCGCGCTGGGGGTTGCGGCATTCTTCCGCAGTGGTGGAAATAGCGTCGAAACCAATATAGGCATAGAATACGGCCGATACGCCTTTCAGCACTCCTTCAAATCCATTGGGCATGAATGGGCTCCAGTAATTGGGTTTTACGAAAAAGAACCCGAGTATGATCACAAAAATGATCACGGAGATCTTGAACACCACCATGAAATTGGCGCTTCGCTTACTCTCCCTGATGCCGATATAAGTGAGGATGGAGATCAGTCCGACAATAATGAACGCAGGCAGGTTCATGAAAAATTTTTTCCCCATGAGTACCGGAGCGCTATTCCATGAATCCAGGATCCCTTGCATATTCGGATTGATGGGCGTACCGCTACTGATCGCCCTTTGCGTGGCGAGGAAAGCTTTTTCTGCCGTGGCAGGATCGACGATGAGCCATCCCGGCAAATGCAGTCCGACCCCAACAAGCAGGTTATTGAAATAAGTGCTCCAGGAAATGGCCACCACTATATTTCCAATAGCATATTCCAGGATCAATGCCCAGCCGATGATCCAGGCTATTACTTCACCGAAGGTCACATACGCATAAGTATAAGCGCTGCCTGCAATGGGCACGCGGCTGGCAAATTCCGCATAACAGAGCGCGGAAAATCCGCAGGTAACGGCGGTGATGACAAAAAGCAGTGAAATGCCTGGGCCGCCATCCGAGGCTGCTGTTCCGATCGTGGAGAAAACGCCGGCGCCTACTACGGCAGCGATACCCAAAAAAGTAAGGTCCTTTACATTCAAAACTTTACTGAGGTGAGAGTGCTGATGTCCGTCGGGAACGCCATCTGCCGCATCGAGCAGTATCTTGTCAATAGATTTTTTACGGAAGAGGGAACCCGCCATGGTCGTGTAGGTTTGTTGAATAAAGCGGTTAAATTATGGAAAAAATGGATACCGGCAAGGTGCTGAAAGGTTGAAAAGTTAATATGTTGACAAGGGACTGCCATTTTGTGGATTCCCTTTTCAACCTTTCACCCTGTTAACTTGTGAACCTCTCAATATTCCCTCTGTACCAGGAAATGGGCCAGTTGTTGCAAAGGCTCTTTACGGGAAGAGGTGACCGCTATATCTTCCAGGTGCTGGAAAGCCGATCGCAGGTATTTTTCTTTAAGGTCGAAGGCCCATTTATCCACGCCGGCATCCCTGAAGATACCCAGCACTTTCTCCACCTTATCGGGACCATTACCCTGCATCAATTCTTTCAGTGCTTTTACCTGTGGAGCTTTTCCGGTTTCCAATGCCTGAATCAGCAGGAACGTTTTTTTATTGGCCACGATATCGCCTCCTACCTGCTTGCCGAACTTTGCGGGGTCCCCAAAAGCATCGAGGTAATCGTCCTGTACCTGGAAGGCGATGCCCAGGTCGCGGCCAAAGGCGTAGAGATGTTGCAGGTTGCGTTGGCCTGCCCCTCCCAGCACACCACCCATTTGAAGGCTGGCGGCCAGCAGCACGGAGGTTTTCAGCTCGATCATGCGGATATAATCGTCCATTGCAACCGGTCCCATTTTTTCATAATCCATATCCAGTTGCTGACCTTCACAGACCTCACGGGCCGTTCTGTTGAAAAGGAACGTGATGCGGCGTACATAGTCGGGTTTGATCTTCATCAAATGCTCATACGCTGCGATGAGCGTCACATCGCCTCCCAGCAGGGCCGTAGGCACCCCATATTTTACATGTACCGATGGCATGTTACGGCGCAGCGGTGCATTATCCATGATATCGTCGTGGATCAGGGTGAAATTATGGAATAGTTCCACGGCCATGGCCACCTCCCAGGCGTCGGGCAAGATCTCATCGAACAATTCATTGCCCATGAGCACCAGTACCGGCCTGATCCTTTTGCCGCCAATGCCCAGGAAATATTCACAGGGATCATATAAAGTAGCCGGTTGTTCGGGGAAATGGCGCCCGGAGAACCTGGCGGTAAATGCTTTGGAAAGCGTTTCAAACCTTTGCATAGGAAAAGCTTTACTTCTTTTTCTTTTTGGTCTTTGTTTTACTGGTGGAAGCTCTTGTTTCTTTTCTGTCTTCCTGTACCGAAGCAGCGATCACCCATTCATAATCGAGCTGGCGTTTGGAGAGATTGGCCGCCACCACTTTGATCCTTACTTTATCGCCCATCCTGAATTTACGGCCACTGCGCATACCCACGAGGCTGTAATCTCCTTCGATCAGGCGGAAGTCATCGTATTCCAGCAGGCTGTTGATGCTTACAAGGCCCTCACATTTATGTTCGATCGTTTCCACCCAGAAACCAAAGGCAGCCACACCGCTGATCACCCCTTCGAATTCCTCCCCGAGGAAATTCTGCATGTATTCGACCTGTTTGTATTTGTTGGCCGCCCGTTCGGCTTCCATGGCCGCCCGCTCGCGCTCGCTGCTGTGCTTGCATTTCTGTTCCATTTTCTTATCGGGCTGCACAGTCCCTTTCAGCACATCTTCCAGGATACGGTGCACCATGATATCGGGATACCGGCGGATCGGGGAAGTGAAATGACAGTAGCTTTTGAAGCCCAATCCATAGTGCCCGATATTCTCCGAAGTATAGATGGCTTTTGCCATGGTACGGATACCCAGTTGTTCCAGCACATGCTGCTCGGGCCTACCCTGAACATCCTGCAACATCTGGTTGAATGAAGAGGCGATCCCTTCGGGAGTGCTGGTATCGAAATGATGCCCGTATTTTTTGGCGAACTCCACGAAAGGCAATAGCTTCATTTCATCGGGGGTATCATGCACACGGTACGGGAATGGGATATCTTTCTTGTTCACTTTCACTTTCGATACGCTTTCAGCCACGATCCTGTTGGCCAGCAGCATGAACTCTTCGATGAGCTGGTGGGCTTCCTTGCTCTCTTTGATCACGATGCCGATCGGCTTGCCGGTCTCATCGAGCTTGAAACGCACTTCCTGTGAAGAAAAATTGATAGCCCCTTTTCTGAATCGCTGTTTGCGTAATTTTTGGGCGAGGCTGTTCAGGATGAGGACTTCATCTCTGTACATCCCCTCTCCTTTTTCGATGATCTCCTGCACATCTTCATAAGTAAATCGTTGATTGGAATGGATGATGGTCTTACCGATCCAGTGCTGTTTGATCTCTCCTTTCGAGGTCATCTGGAAGATGGCGGCGAAGGTGAGCTTGTCTTCCTGGGGCCGCAGGGAACAAAGCTCGTTGGAAATGCGTTCGGGGAGCATAGGCAGCACGCGATCGGGCAGATACACGGAGGTAGCCCTGCTATACGCCTCTTTGTCCAGGGCGGTATCCGGTTCCACATAATGGCTTACATCGGCGATATGAACGCCGATCTCGTAATTGCCGTTCTTCAGTACACGGAATGAGAGGGCGTCGTCGAAATCTTTGGCGTCGACGGGATCGATGGTGAACGTGAGCACTTCGCGGCAATCCTTTCGCTTGCTGATTTCGGTCTGTGTAATGGAATCCGGCATGCGGGCCGTCTCTTCCTCCACTTCTTCCGGGAAGTACAGGGAGAATCCATTTTCCATGGCGATCTCTTTCATGGCCAGGTCTCCTTCATTGCCGGCGTCCATCACCTGCACCACTTCACCCACCGGTTTCTTGCGGGGCTCCCATTCCGTGATCCGTACAATGACACGATCGTTGTTCTTTGCTTCTTTGATCTTATCGAGCGGAACATATATATCCGGCATGGGCTTATCGATATCGGCTACGAAAAATGCGAATGAATTACCGATCTCGATCCTGCCGAGGAACTCGGTCTGTTTTCTTTGCAATACTTCCGTTACCTTACCCTGTGCACGGCCAGACTGCCTGTTGCCGCCTGTGACCCTGATACGAACGGTATCACCGTGCAGGGCAGTATTGAAATCGGGAGGGCGTACGAGGATATCATTTTTCAATCCGTCCACCATCACATACCCGATGCCCGACCGGGTAATATCGAGAACACCTTTCACAGTATGTTGTGCAGAAGTGTCTTTTTTCTTTTTCCTTTTGGAATGTTTTCTACTCATGTTTTTTTGCTGTTAAATACGCAGCAGAAAGCGGGCCGATGTTCATTGGTCCGGTGGTCAGGCGGGCAATGTAAATTTAAATGCCGCTATGAATGTAGCAATTAAATCAATAAAAGCCTGTTCTTCGTTGAACAGGAACTGTACTTCTATAGGGAGCACATATACCGGCAATTCTTTCAATTGCTGCTCGAATTTGATCAGACGCACTGCGTCTTTTTCTGTTGTTAAAATAATTTTATTGGTTGCCTGGATATGCTGGAACCTTTTCACCATCTCTTTCAGGTCATCTATGCTGAAGATATGGTGGTCACTGTACAGGATCTCGTAATAGGAGTCGACCGTTTCCTGCAGGTGTTTTTTCAAAGGGGCAGGATTGGCGATGCCGCTTACCAGCAATACTTCCGCGATCCCATCGATCGCTATCTCTTCACGCGTAACGATATGATAGGGTTTGCCATAACGGATGGTGGTGAAGAACACCCGTTGATGAGGAAGCGGTCTCAATTCCTGCTTCAGTTGGGTACTTTCTTCCATACCAAGCCCGGCCGGGCATTTGGTGACCACCAGCACATCCGCCCGCCGGTAGCTTTTCTTTTCATCGCGCAGGTCGCCGGTGGGCAGGAACCAGTCGCGCGTATAGAGATTACTATGATCGCTCAGCAGGATATTGAGCCCTGCCTTTACCGTACGGTGCTGAAAGGCGTCATCCAGTATGATCACCTGGGTAGCGGGCCTGTCGTGCAATAACTGGGGAATGGCCACGATCCTCTCCTCACCAACGGCCACGGTAACATCGGGGAATTTGAGATGGAACTGCATAGGCTCATCGCCGATCTCGAGGGCGGTGGCCTTCTCTGTTGCCAGTGAATAACCTCTTGTTTTGCGTTTGTATCCCCGGCTCAATACGGCTACCTTGAGATGGGTATGCAGTTTCCTCAGCAGGAACTCGACCATGGGCGATTTACCGGTTCCGCCGGCAGAAAGATTGCCCACGCAGATCATAGGCAGATTGAACGAAGTGGACTTGAGAATATTTTTATCGTATAGCCGGTTACGCAACCAAACTATAGCGCCGTATACCAATGAAAAGGGAAATAACAGGATCCGTATTGGTCGTAACAGGGGAGCATTAAAATTCATAAATACGATACGGTGTAATACAAAAGCTTAAAGGTACATCAAATTCATTGATGTCCTCGATCTCACCCACCGCCTCGAAGAAGGAGAACCCGATCTTCGTAGCTTCCGGCCGGCAGCGGGCCAGGTAGCGGTCGTAATACCCTTTTCCATACCCTACCCGGTAACCGCGACTATCGAATGCTACCAGGGGGACGAAGATCATTTCGATCTTTTCGGGCGGCACGATCACGCCGCTGATCGGTTCCAGCACATTGAACTTGTTTTTGAGGAATAAGCCGCCTTTTTCCACGAGGCATGCTTCCATATCGGAAGAATCCACTTCCAGCCTTGGCCAGGCAACCTGCAGACCGGGATTCGATTGTTTGAGGATATCCTCACAAACGGTAACATCGAATTCCCGGCGGTTCACCAAAGGGAAATAGGATAACAAATACTTTACTTTAGGCAAAACCAATTTCCTGAAGTTAAATGCCATCAACGCGATCTGCTGCTGTAGTTCTTCTTCCTGCATTTCCATCCTGCGTTGCAAATACTCTTTACGTACGGTGTTTTTTATCATAGTAATGCTTTCAACTGCTCCTGGAGAGTTGCTGCCTGAGTTGCGATAAATTTCCCGTTTTTCGTTTCCGTATAAGGTACTGTTGCTATTTTGGGTAAGTTGCTCCAACGTACAATTTCATCTTCATAATCGAGATACTGGTCATTGAAGATCCAGCCGATCACCGGCAAATTCATTTCCCTGCACACCCGGGCCGTTAACAATGAATGATTGATGCTGCCAAGATAATTTCGGCTGACCAATATCAATTTTGCACCCAGCGCCTTTACCAGGTCAGCTACAAACTCCGATCCATTGAGTGGGACCAGTAATCCGCCGGCGCCTTCTATGATCAAATTACGATTTATTACCGGAATTGATGCACAAATTTTTTCAAGAGAGATCTCTATGCCCTCCTGCCGGGCTGCAATATGTGGGGAAGCAGGTAGTTTTAACCGGTAGGTTTCAGGATGTATAACCGAATCCGTTCCCGCCAGCATGCTGGCCACCCATTCACTGTCGGTCCCTTCGTCGAAGCCCGCCTGTACCGGTTTCCAGTAATCGGCATCCAGCGCCCTGGCGAGAATGGCGGAGATCATTGTTTTACCAACGCCTGTGCCTATACCGGTCACGAACAGGTTCATTTTGTGAGGGGATTATTTTTTTATTATCGATCAGACCTTGTTCACAAAGATACTAAACACCGTTGTACCATAATTCCGGGCGGTTGCAAAAAGCGGGTAATTATCGTAGTTATTCCGCGGAGTGTGCTCCAGCACGAACCATCCGTTCGGTTTGAGCAATTTTTTCCCCACGATCTTTGCAGGCAGCTCATCGATAGTGGCCAGCGCATAAGGTGGCCCGGCAAAAATGAAATCGAATTGTTCGGAACATTGCTCCAGGAATTTGAACACTTCCATTTTGATCACCTTGAAATTCTCCAGTTCAAGTTCTTTGGATGTTTTCCGGATGAACTCATACATAACCGGGTCCTTTTCCACGATGGTGCAATCGGCGGCCCCGCGTGAAGCCAGCTCATAGCTGATGCTGCCGGTGCCCCCGAATATGTCGAGGGTCTTCAGCGAGGGAATGTCGAGATTATTTTCGATGATATTGAACAGTCCTTCCTTGGCCACATCGGTGGTGGGCCGTGTATAAGGCATTTTGGCGGGAGGATTGATCCTTCTCCCTCCCAATTCGCCCCCTATTATACGCATAAGGCCATTTTCAGGAGAGGTGAAAAATAATGTGCCGGGAATGAAGAGAACATTTCATCCAGACTTACCTCACTGCCTACGTGGTCCCACTCCACTTTGCTGAAATATTTCAGCAATTCCTGGTACAGGATGGATTGTTCATCGATCAACCCGGATACCGTCAGCGATAACTGCTCCGGATCGGTCCCGAATTGCTGGCAAAGCGCCAGCAGGTGATAAGATACATCATCGGGCGTCTGATAGGTGTAGGTCTGTATCAATTGGAGCGCTTTTTCCCTGGAGACAACAACTACAAAGCGGTCGGCGGCCATGATCACTTTGAACATTTCTGCAGGCAGTTCTTCCCGGTCGATACCTGATAACAACAAAGTATAATAATGCCAGTATTTCCCTGCGGCGAATTTCTGCTGGAGGAGCGAATGCACTTCCCGCGGAACGCGATAGATATTGTACAGGTTCCAGCCTGCCACTTTTTCGCTCAGCAATAGTCCCTTGCGGGCATTCCCATAAACCAGTTCAGTGACCGGTTTGTTCAGTTCGATATGAAAGAATTTTTCGGGCAGCAGGTTGCTGTCGGTATAATGATAGATGAGGAATGCTTCACGGAAAGATTGTTGCAGGAATTCATCCCCCAACAGTATTTCCTGTAAGGCTTCCAGCGGAGTTTTTCCCGGCATGAAATCCAGGTTGTACTGGCGGAAGCCCAGGTAACGTTGCTGGTCCCTGTTGTACAATACATAGCTGAACAATTGATCGCCCACTTCCATCAGCAGCAGGTTATTGTGCAATTCTTCAGGATTTGCATTGTCCGGTATGATATCAAAAGTTGCTTTCAACATATTATTTGGAGTTGCAATGATACATAAATTGTCTGAACCATGATTTATTGGATTTACAGGATTGGGAGGAAATGTCGATGACAATGGATGATTATGATAAAAATAGGATATATTGGTTTTCAATTGCCACGAAAAAATCTGTAAATATTAAAGTATTCTATAGGATCGGCGAATTATCCTCCCAATCCTGTAAATCCAATAAATCATGGTTCAGACAGCATCGGACCTGCAACTGGAGATATCTAACCGCCAAATATTGAAGATCGCATTGCCTATCAGCTTCGCCCTGCTGATACCGCAGATCAATTTCATTACGAATAATGTGTTCCTGGGTGGACTGGGAGAGAAAGAACTGGGCACTGCCGGACTTACCGGTGTGTATTATCTCATATTCGCCGCCATCGGCTTCGGTTTGAACAACGGCTTACAGGCATTGATCTCCCGGAGGGCTGGTGAGAACCGCGTGGAAGAGATCGGGAAATTATTTTCACAAGGTGTTCGCATTGCATTGGTGATTGCACTCATCGGTATCCTGGTCACTTATTTCATTGCACCGGCCGTGCTCAGGCTTACCCTGCACGACCCTTCCGTAATGGAACAATCGGTTTCTTTCCTGCGCATCCGGATCTGGGGCCTCCCCTTTCTCTACATTTACCAGATGAGGAATGCCCTGCTCGTAGGCACCAATCAAAGCAAATACCTGGTGCTGGGCACACTCGCAGAAACGTTCGCCAATATCTTTTTCGATTATACATTGATCTATGGCAAGCTGGGGTTTCCACGCCTCGGGTTTAACGGGGCCGCTATCGCTTCGATCATTGCAGAGGCAACGGGCATGTTCACCGTGTTCATCGTGATCCATCTCAAAGGCATCAGTAAAAGGTTCTCTCTTTACAGGCATTTCGGATATCAAAAAGAGATCAGCCGGCTGATCCTGGAGCAATCCTCTCCCCTGATCTTTCAACATGCCATCAGCCTTATCAGTTGGGTCTTCTTCTATGTGTTGATCGAACGTCATGGTTATCATGTAGGGCACTCCAACCGTGACCTCGCCATTTCGAATACCATGCGGAATATATTCGGGTTCTTCGGGGTGTTCACCTGGGCATTTGCAGCTACGAGCAATACGATGGTGAGCAATATCATCGGCCAGGGAAAAAAGGAAAGAGTGATCGAGGTGATACGGAAGATCGTGCGCATCAGTTTCTGCATATCGCTGGTAATAGGTTTGCTGCTCAACCTGTTCCCTTCCGTTTTCCTTTCCATCTATGGGCAGCCCGACGAATTCATCGCAGCCGCCAAACCCGTTGTGCACGTGGTTTCCAGCGCACTGCTCCTGATGTCGGTCGCAACGGTATGGCTGAATGCCGTGACCGGCACCGGTAATTCACGGGTGAACCTGCTGATAGAAGTGGTGGCCATCCTGGTTTATTGCATTTATAATTACCTGGTGCTGGAAGTATTCAAATTGTCCATCACCTGGGGCTGGATGTCGGAATGGTTATATTGGACAGTGTTATTCTCCCTGTCTTATTTCTATATCAGGTCAGGCAGGTGGAAAGGGAAAGTGATTTAAATAGTTTGCAGTTGGCAATTTGCAATTTGCAGTTGGTAAGCTTCTTAGATTCCAGATGGGGTTTATCGACTGCAAATTGCCAACTGCACAAGATCATTTATAATTTTCCAGCAGTTTTTTGCCTTCTTCTTTGACGGTGGGATCGTCGACCGATCTATTGGGCATTTTCATCATGGCCTCCAGCAGTTCGATCGCTTTTTTATTATTGTCTTTCCGGTGCCATGCTTTGGCAAGCTCCAGGTAGTTGAGTAAAAAATGAGGATTGAGCTGTCGGCTTTTTTCATAGTTGAGAATAGCTTCATCGAGACTGGCCTTGGGCAGCGCTCCATAGGTGATCTTCACCAGCCACTTTTCCAGCGCATTCAGGTTGCTTACTTCATAATGCCATTTGCCGAGCACATGGTACCCTTTAAAATCATTGGGATCGAGCTTGATGGCTTTCTCGGCATAGGACTTTACATCTTTCACCGCATTGATCTTTTCTTCCCCGGAAGATATCAGGGCCATCCTGCCCATGGCGAGCGACATGGCAAAATTGGCTTCCACACTATTGGGGTTCACCTGCAATGCCCGCTGTGCGTATGTTTTAGCAGTTTTATAATATTCTTTCTGTTTGTCTTTGCCGGGTTGCCGCTTACCGATCATATTGTACAGTTCGCTGGCTTTGCAAAGTGCTGTGAGGTTATTGGGCTGTGCGCGGACCACTTCGAGGTATTTCTGAAGGGCCTCAGGCTCTTTGAAGGACTCTTCCAGTTGCTGGGCTTCTTTCAATAGCATATTGATATCCTGCGCTTGGTTCTCAACAGGCAGGATCAATAATAAGAACAGGAACCAGGAAATGGTCTTTGTTAATATGATTTTTGCCATGTGTCCTTATGAAAGCAGTCATAGAGTATCAAACTGCTTATGCATTGTAACACCTATCTTACCCTGAAAGTTTTCGATAGGCGCTTCTAATTTATAGATCGATAGGATGACCTCCCTGGTATCGGGATACTGATGTTTGATCTTTCGGATAATGCCCTCCGCTACTTTTTCCAACAGCGGAGTGGCCACTTTCATCCGTTGCTTCACGATCTCGAATACCTCTACATAGTTAATAGTATTTTTCAAATTATCAAACTGCGTAGATCCTTCATCGTATATCACCTTGATATTCACTTCATAAGGACTACCGGTATTTTTTTCTCCGTCATAAATACCGTGATAGGCGTGAATCCGGATATTTTGTAATTCGATTGCTACCATAAAAAAAATTTGGCCTTCCCTGTTCGGGACGAGGCCAAATTAGAAAGAAGTTGAGAAATAATATATTATTTTTTGTGTAGCGTTGAGCTATACCAATCCTTTTGCTGATAAATATCGTTCGGCATCCAATGCGGCCATACATCCGCTGCCTGCGGCTGTAACAGCCTGGCGATAGATCTTATCCTGCACATCGCCTGCGGCAAAGATCCCTTCTATATTGGTTTTGCTGGTGCCCGGGATGGTCTTGATATAACCGGCTTCGTCCATATCGATCCATCCTTTGAAAATATCGGAATTGGGCTGGTGGCCGATGGCTACGAAGAACCCGCTGATAGGGATCGTTTCAGTAGCGCCCGACTTCAAATTGCGGATACGCACTGAATCCACTTTATTTTCACCCAGGATCTCGTCGGTCTCGGTATTCCAGTAAACTTTAATATTAGGAGCTTTCAGCACTCTTTCCTGCATCACTTTGGAAGCCCGCATCTGGTCGCGGCGGATGAACATGTGTACCGTAGTGCACAACTTGGAAAGATACAGGGCTTCTTCAGCGGCGGTGTCGCCAGCGCCAACGATAGCCACGTCCTTACCACGGAAAAAGAAACCGTCGCACACGGCACAGGCGCTTACCCCAAAGCCATTCAGACGTTGTTCGCTCTCGAGGCCGAGCCATTTGGCTGAAGCGCCGGTGGCGATGATCACTGCATCGGCTTCCAGGAGCTTTTCATCATCGATCCAGACTTTATAAGGTTGTTGTGAGAAATCTACTTTAGTGGCCAGGCCATACCGGATATCGGCGCCCATGCGGTTGGCCTGTTTTTCGAAATCCACCATCATTTCCGGTCCCTGTACACCTTCGGCATAGCCGGGATAATTTTCAACTTCGGTTGTGATGGTCAATTGCCCGCCGGGCTGAATGCCCTGGTACAATACCGGTTTCATATTTGCTCTTGCTGCGTAGATAGCTGCCGTATAGCCTGCCGGTCCCGATCCTATGATCAAACAATGTACTTTTTCGCTTTCCATAATGAAGAAGAAAATTTGGCAAAAATAAAGGCAAAAGCGTTAAGAAAGCGTCAAGAGGACTAACACCTTAATTTACTGTGCATAAGTAGGAGAATAGTGGACGTGGGTAGTGGGCAGTTTGCAGTTGGCAATTTACAGTTGGCAATTGGCAGTTGAGAGACCCGCCGGGAGTGAATCCAAAAATAATGCTGTGTGCTACCTAACTGCCAACTGTAAATTGCCAACTGCCAACTATCAACCGCCCACTCTCACCTGGGGATCTTCATGGACTTATACTGGGCGGCATAACCGCCGAAATAACCGAGCGCGCCATTACTGATATTGCCCAATACTTTGGTGGGAGATGAAAAGGGATTGCCGATACTGTTATAGTTGTATTCCATGGTACGCCAGAAATCGTAGGTGGCCTTATCGATATTGCAGAATTTCACTGTAACGCTATCGCCGCGCAAAAAAAGGTTTACCACATCTTTACCGGTCTCATTGGCCCTGTTCACGCCGCCTTCCAGTTGTACTGTATACGTTTTGCCATCCGTGATCTGGTCGTCGAACACAGAGTTGAGTGCCGGGTAAAAAGGAAAACTGTACAATTGAATATAATAGCGGATATAATTACCGTAGCCGGGCGGATCGGTGATCGTGGCCATGATGATCACCCTGTTGGTATCGGCAGCCCCCGGCATTTTCTTCCAGGATAATGAATCTATCTTTTTTGTTAGCAGGGGGATGGTGGTATGGGCCGTATATTCTTTTCCTCCGTAACGGATGGTGATCGAGTAAGACTTGCCAGGTTCCCCTCTGAAAGCCGTAGTCAGATTGGAGGAATCGATCGAATACACGTATAGCGAATATCCATAAGGGTTACGCCTTTCATATTCCCGTAGTTTGTGGGTCTTGACACCGTTGGAAATAGTGATGCTGGCATTGTGTATGAAAGAGGCTTCCAGGAGCGCCGGGGTGAGTGTGCTGAAGAAATTGAGGCTGGAGGAAAGTCGGACCTCAGGCGGTCTTCCATTCTCGATATAGGCTTCCACCACCAGGGCCGGCTCGGCATTATTGGGTTTGAATGAGATATTCTTTTCGCAGGAATAACAAACGATCAGGAGAATAATAAATATTGCAGGGATTGCCTTAGCCATACAGAAGCCGCTTATGGGATTGATAGCAGAGTACCGGATTGGATCGATCGGTTTTAATTGACCTTACCCCGATATAGTTGTTGAATAGGGAATACAAGGCCCCAATCCTTTCCCCAAACCAGGTTCCCCTGCTCGATCTTGAATCTCCTGAAATTGAGCGGCTTTTGATATTTGGAAAGAAAGGTATTGCGGCTGCCGGTAAGGAAATCTTCAAAGTCAACTACGTTTTCCTTGCCGTCATTAAAAGCAATCAGCAGTCTATACCCATCCAGGTAAGTTGCTTTGCTCACCTCCAATATGGTAGCTTTAGGCTTCATCTTTTTGCTTTTATCTTTTCAAATGTAGGCTTTTTACCATTAATGAAAAAGGTTCGCCATTTGATTCATTATTTACCACGAAGGCACGAAGGCTCAAAGGATAGGAGGTTTTAGAATTGCTCAACATTACCGAAGGTAACTTCGTGCCTTAGGAAGAATTCAAATTATTGAAGTATTGGTTTCTTCGTCAAGGCACAAAGAGTAGTATGATAAATTGGAAGATAAATCGATTACAAAGAGCATCTCATTCCCTTTGCGCCTTCGTGCCTTCGTGGTAAATTCTGATAAGAATTCGACTCCATAATAAAATTCGACTATATTTTTCCGTTATATTTCCCCAGTTCAAGCACCCCGCTAAAAAAAGCCCCGGGAATATCCCCGGGGCCATACAATTTCACAATACTCTTACTAACCTAAATATGCTTTGAGTGCGTTGCTGTAACGCGCTTTTTGCAGTCTCTTGATAGCTCTTTCCTTGATCTGGCGGATACGTTCTTTGGTAAGGTCATATTTCTGCCCGATCTGTTCGATAGTAACACCGTTTTCGCCATCGAGGCCAAAATAAGCGTTCACGATCTCTGCTTCCCTTGGGCTGAGTGATTTCAGTACCCGGCGGATCTCGTTACGCAGGGAATCTTTCATCACGTCGTCATCGGTATCGTCTCCACCTTCTAGGAGATCGCCCATGGCTACATCCTCTGCTTCATGAACAGGTGCATCGAGGGAAGTATGACGGGTATTGCTCTGGAAAATATTGTTGATCTCGGTTTCGCTCATTTCGAGCAGTTCGGCTAATTCTTCGGTACTTGGCTCACGCTCATGTTCCTGTTCAAAAGCCATATAGGCTTTGTTAGCTTTGTTGTAAGTGCCAATTTTGTTTTGAGGCAGGCGGACCAATCTGCCCTGCTCTGCCAACGCCTGTAAGATCGACTGGCGGATCCACCATACGGCGTATGAAATGAACTTAAAACCCTTGGTTTCATCGAAACGCTGGGCTGCTTTTATCAAACCGAGGTTGCCCTCGTTGATCAGGTCGCTAAGAGAAAGACCCTGGTGCTGGTACTGCTTAGCAACAGATACCACAAAACGCAAGTTGGCCTGCACCAATTTGTCGAGTGCTTTTTGATCACCCATTTTGATGCGCTGAGCGAGTACGGTTTCTTCTTCCGGAGTGATCATAGGGATCTTGGAGATCTCCTGAAGATATTTCTCTACTGCCTGCGAATCGCGATTGGTTATCTGTGTAGCAATTTTGAGCTGTCTCATATCTTAATATAAATATTACTGATCCGTAACTGGGTACAGTATCAACATTAATTAGACTGTGAATGTTTAGGGGGAGTTGCAATCAACTGCTAACAGGCTGTTAAGATAGCCTATCCCGTCCAGTACCGTCTGCAAAAATAACACGCATACTTGAAATGTCATAGCCCCTGTGGATAAAAACCGCCCTGTAAAAGGTTTTTCCGGGGCTGACTACCAACGCAAAGCCTTGCCCGAAAACAGGCATTCCGGGTAGAGGCAGCGTCCCTACTGGCTATTCCGCTTTAGACCATTCATGCCGCCCGCCCAAACTTAAACATTAAAGAAGTCTTAAAATTTTGTGAAAATAGCATTCAACTAATAAATTAGTTATAATTTCGATTAACACAACTAAAAATTTAGTTACAAAACCCTCCCATCCATGAAAGCACTTACAAAAGGAGAAGAACAGGTGATGCAGGTGCTCTGGCAGTTGGAACAAGGCTTCTTAAAAGACCTTACAGAAGCCATGCCCGAACCGAAACCCCATTCCAACACAGTAGCCACCCTGCTCAAGATCCTGGTCGACAAAGGCTATGTAGGCTATGAAGTACAGGGCCGCAATAACCTGTACAAACCCCTGGTCAGTAAGGCCGATTACGGGAAAAAGACCATCCAGCAGGTCCTGAAGGGCTATTTCGAAGGATCACCCGCTAAACTGGTCTCCCAGTTCGTGAACGATAATAACCTCAGTCTCGAAGAACTGGAAGCCCTGCTCCAGGAGATCAAAAACAATAAAAACAACCCATCATGACCGGTTTCCTACTCTACCTGCTGAAAGTGGTGGCCTGCTCGGGCATCCTGTTCGGGTATTACTGGCTTTTCCTGCGCAATAAACAGTTCCACCATTATAACCGTTTCTACCTGCTCGCGGTGCTGATACTATCCATTAGCCTTCCCCTGATGAGGGTCCACCTCACACGGGATGAGCCGGGCCAGAGAACCCTCGTCTACAAGGCCATCGATATGATCAGCATTAGTGAAGGCCCCGATATTGCAGGTAATACCGATAAACCTGCCGCCGGCAGCACAGGCTGGCCGTCCGACTTTATCACCTACCTGTTCTATTATATCATCGCAGCCATTTTCGCCATTCATCTTGCCCTTTCGCTATGGTCTATCCGCAAACTGGCCAGGAGCTATCCGTTTGAAAGAATGGGCCGACTTAAATTCTATTCCACCCAGGCGCCCGGCACACCCTTTTCTTTCTTCCGCTCTATTTTCTGGAATGAAAAAGTGCCGCTGAATACCCGGCCCGGGCAGCAGATATTCCGGCATGAGATCTTCCATGTACAACAAAAACATTCACTGGACCTCCTGCTCACCGAATTGCTCATCATTGCCTTTTGGTTCAATCCCATTTTCCACCTCGTGAAAAAAGAACTGAAAGCTATCCACGAATTCCTGGCCGATCAGTATGCCATTTCAGACAGCGACAGGTATGCCTATGCAGAATTGCTGGTAGAGCAGGCCATCGGTAGCAAGCGATCTCTCGTGAACCCATTTTATCAAACCCATATCAAACGCCGCCTTATGATGATCATGCGCATCGATCAGTTCAGGAACAACTGGTGGAGCAGACTGATGGTATTGCCACTGCTCACTATTATTTTCTGTGCCGTTACACTGAAAGCACAACAGGCCGCATCTTCAGCCAATAATAAATTACCTGCGGCATCGAATGACAGTCGGGCATCCATTGCCCCGGTCCCTTCTCAAACCGGACTTCCCAATCCGGCCAACAACAACAGGAAAGTGACCAGCCTGCTTAACAAGGATGGCTACCAAACAGCCGGCAAACCATCCCGTGAGTCTGCCGGTAATACGGATAATGAATTGCGATTACACAATTCCATTATACCATCACCGATACCTTTATCCCCGGATGAATCGGTAACCCGGCCACTCGAAGATTCCCTGTTAATAGCCGTAATAAGACATTTCAACCGAACACTCCGCTATCCACAGCTGGCGATAGACAATAAGATCGAAGGCAGCATCTATTGTTCCGTTACTGCCGATGAAAGCAATGAATTGAAGGATTTCCAGTTGTACGAAGACAAGCCCAATACGAACGGAGCGTCTATCCATGAAATAAATATAGTTGCATACCGCCGATCTACTACCGTTCCAAAAGAAATACCGGACGTGGAGCAAAAACTGATCCTCATCGATGAAGTGAAAAGGACCGCAGGCTGGAAGATGAAAACACCCGGCCCTGCCTCATCAGGCATTACCAATTATTATTTGAAAATCAATTTCAGGCTCGAAGAAGCTGAACCAATATTCACCAAAACCGAGATCGAAGCGGCATTCATAGGTGGCAACGATGGATGGGACCGATTCATCGGTCAGCATCTCCGCTTTCCGGCAGAGGCGATCGGTAAGGAATTGAAGGGTTCGGCAACGGTAACCTTTGTGGTGGACAAGCAGGGAAAGGTGAATCATGTAGAAGTGATCAGTGGCCCGAAAGAAGTCCAGGATGAAGTGAAATACCTGATCGGGCAGAGCAGTGGCAAATGGCGGCCTGCCCTGCAGAACGGCCGCCCGGTGAGTTCTTATCTGACAAAGACCTTCGTCTTCAAACTTCACAGGGAAAAGGGAGGTGATCAATAAACGATCTCCTGCCCGTTCACTTTCAAGACAAGCTCTTTCTTTTTACCCGCTTCTACCCTGCCCACTATTTTAGCTTCGATGCCCAATACTTTGGCAGCATCGATCATGGCGCCGGCAGCGCCCTCTTCCGTGAATACCTCCAGGCGATGGCCCATATTGAAGACCTGGTACATTTCGCGGAGATCGCTGCCGGATGCTTTCTGGATGATATTGAAAATAACAGGCGCTTCGAAGAGATCGTCTTTCACGATCCGGAAATCGCCCGGCAGGTATTTCATACATTTGGTTTGCCCGCCGCCACTGCAATGCACCAGGCCATGTACAGCTTCGAATTGTTCCTGCAACAGCACTTTCAAAAGAGGCGCATAACTACGGGTAGGGCTCAGCAGGAGTTTTCCTATTTCCATTTGCTGATGGCCAACCGTTATATGGTCGAGCAAACGATGCGGACCGATATACACCACATCATCGCTCAATGAAGTTTCATAAGATTCTTTGAAGTTCTCTGCATAGAATTTGCTCAGCACATCATGACGGGCGCTGGTAAGGCCGTTGCTGGCAATGCCGCTGTTATATTCCTGTTCGTATTTTGTTTGTCCTGCACTGGCGAACCCAACGATCACATCACCGGCTTTGATCCTCTCATTGGTGACCAGTTTATTTTTCGGCCAGCGGGCGGCCATGGTGCCGTTCACGGCAATGGTGCGCACCACATCACCCACATCGGCTGTTTCTCCACCCAGGTAATGAATATTGACCCCGAACTGTTTGAGCTCATCGAAAAATTCCTGGGTGCCGTTGATGACCATTTCCAGCACTTCACCGGGGACCAGCCGCTTGTTCCGGTCGATGGTAGATGAGAAAAGCAGGTTATCGTGGATGCCTACACAAAGCAGGTCGTCGAGGTTCATGACGATTGCGTCACGGGCTATGCCTTTCCACACGGAAAGATCGCCTGTTTCCTTCCAGTAGAGATAGGCCAGGATACTCTTGGTGCCAGCACCATCGGCATGCATGAGGTTTACCCAATCCTTATCGCCGGTGAGGTGATCGGGATAGATCTTGCAGAATGCGAATGGGTACAGTCCCTTGTCGAGTTTTTCCGTAGCCTTGTGTACTTCTTCCTTCTGAGCAGAAACGCCCCTTTGTGAATATAAGCTCATAGGGCGCAAAGCTAAGAAGACGATTCCGTATTTTCGCAGCGCAATATGAAAGTTTATACCTCTATAGAAAGCATACCCCGGTTCGAAAAGGCAGTTATTACGATCGGTACTTTCGATGGCGTGCACAAAGGTCACCAGTTGATCCTCGATCAATTGAAAAAGGAAGCTGACCGCATTGACGGAGAGAGCCTCATCATCACCTTTCATCCCCACCCACGCAAAGTGGTGGCCGGGGCACAGCAGCCGGTACAACTGATCAATACGATCGAAGAAAAGATCGAACTGCTCACGAAGAACGGCATCGACAATATAGTGATCGTTCCTTTCACCGAAGCATTTTCCAAACTCTCTCCCGAAGCTTATATCGAGGATTTCCTGGTCAGCCGGTTCCATCCGCATACGGTGATCATCGGCTATGACCACCGGTTCGGACAGGGTCGTAAAGGCGATTATAAATTACTGGAAGAGTATAGTGCCAGACTTGGATTTGAACTGAAAGAGATCCCCGCGCATCTGATCAATGAAAGCACCGTCAGTTCTACCCGCATCCGCGAAGCCATCCTCCAGGGAGATATTCAACTGGCCAACACCTTGCTTGGTTACGATTTCTTTTTTGAAGGAAAAGTGGTGGAAGGCAATAAGCTCGGCAGAACGATCGGCTATCCTACAGCCAACCTGCAAGTGGAGAATGAAGAGAAACTGGTGCCCGGCAATGGAGTGTACGCAGTGCAGGCAGAGATCGGGGACGGTAAAACCCCGATGCATCACGGTATGATGAATATAGGTCTGCGCCCAACCATCGGAGGCAGCCGGCGGATGATCGAAGTGAATATCTTCGATTTCGATGCTGAAATTTATGGGAAGACGGTGCGCGTTTACCTGAAAAAATTCCTGCGTGGCGAACAAAAGTTCAACGGTCTCGATGCGCTGAAAGACCAGCTTGCGATCGACAAAAAAAATTCACTGCAATTTTTCGGTTGAAAGATCTATCCCATCATTTTCACCACCATTTCCTTGAGCAGTGACCCATCCGATGTACCTGCGTCATTTACGCCCACGCTCCTGAGATTATATTGGTGCAATAATAACAGGGCGGCCTCCACGCCATTGTACCCATAATTCTTTGCCGTTTGCAGATAATCCTTCACGAAATAAGGGTTTACACCTATGTTGACAGCAATGGTCTTCTCATCTTTTCCCTGCTGGCCAAAGATCATATAGGTCTTACTGAAGAGATTGTACAGGGTGGGTAGCACCAGTTGAATAGGCGCTGCTTTCGGATTGGCTTCGAAGTACTGTATGATGCGCATGGCCCTGGCCAGGTCTTTAGAGGCCATGGCGCTCTGCAATTCGAAAGGATTGTACTCCTTGCTGACGCCTACATATTTCTCGATATCATCTTCCGTGATATTCTTGCGTTCACCCAGGTTCACGAGCATCTTGTCGATCTCGTTATTGATCCGGCTGAGGTCATTGCCGATATGGTCTACCAGTAACAGCAAGGCTTTCTGTGCAATGGTATACCCTTTGGATTGTACGAGGTCGTTAGTCCACTCCGGCAATTGGCTATCGTACATTTTCTTCGTGGTCAGCATCTCCCCTTTTTCTTTCAGCAGCTTGGCCAGTCTGCTGCGGCCGTCCACTTTTTTTTCCTTGTACGATACCACGAATACTGTCGAAGTCAATGGGTTTTCGATATAGGGTTCCAGCTTATCGATATCGCGCATCTGCTGTGCTTCTTTCAATAAGACCACCTGCCTATCGGACAACATGGGATAGCGCCGGCAGGCATTGATCACGTCGGCCCAGTTGGCATCCTTTCCGTAAAAGACCACCAGGTTGAACCCTGCTTCCGCTTCGGTCAGGATGGAATGTTCTGCATATTGTACTACCGTGTCGATAAAATAGTCCTCCTCTCCTTCCAGCCAGTAAACCGGTTTGAACCGCTTCTTTTTCCACTCAGCTATGATTTTTTCCGCAGACATTATACTATAAAATTTGAAAAATTTTAGCAATATTACGGTAAAATACCCCGTACCCAATATGGAATTATGCACAGCGGAAACACAATACTGTACTGCATTTCGACGTTTCTTTCCCCGCCTTCCGGCGCCCAAAAAGGGAATTCTGGCATGGTTTTGGACTAAACCTAGTTCGAAACCTGATCACAGGCAACAAACCCAAATTTTAAACTTTTGAAAACCATACACATTTATGAGTACAACCAATTATCCATCAGCTAGCCCACAAAGTCAACCGCCTAAAAAAGATTCGAAAAACCTGATCATCGGTTTATTGGCCGTTGGCATCCTCGGTACATGGGGATATTTCCTGTGGGACAAGAACAAGTCCGATCAACAGATCACCCAATTGCAAACACAATATGTTGCTGTTGATTCTTCCAAGAACGAATTACAAAAAAGTTTCGACGCTGCAGTGATCCGCCTGGATTCCCTGACGGGTTATAACAATGAACTGGAAGGAAAACTGAGCGAACGCAACTCGGAGATCGGCAAACTGAAAACACAGATCGCCGCCAAGCTGAAAAAAGACAAGCTCAGTGAAAAAGAAAAAGTAGAGTTGCGTGGACAGATCGCAGAACTGAACACCAAGATCAACAACCTCGAACAGGAAGTTGCCCGGTTAACTCAGGAAAATCAAACACTGACCACTGAGAAGACCCAACTGACGGCCGACAAAGAAAAACTGACCACAGACCTGCAAACCACTACTACGGCCAAGCAGGACCTGGAAAAGAAAGTCGATATCGCTTCTACCCTGAATGCTTCCAATATCACCATCACACCGATCAACGAAAAAAGCGGTGGCCGTGAAAAAGTAACTACCACTGCCAAACGTGTCGACAAACTGGTGATCGCATTCGATGTAGACAACCGTATCGCCCAGGCAGGTAGCACCGATGTATATGTTTCTGTTACCGATCCGGATGGAAAACCCGTAACTGTTGAAGCACTGGGTTCCGGTAGCTTCACTACCCGTGAAGAAGGCGACAAATTCTATACTTTCAAAATGCCAGTTACCATCGAAACCGGTAAAAAGACACATATCGAATATCCCTGGAAACAAAACAGTCCTTTCAAGAAAGGCAACTACAAGATCGAAGTATACCACAATGGTTTCAAGATCGGCGAAGGTGTACGTGAGTTGAAGAAAGGTGGTCTGTTCAGCTAAGAGCTAATCTGTTTCACATATATCTTATATCCGCATCATATAGTATAGTAGTTAAAAAAAGAGTCCCGCAAACCTGCGGGGCTCTTTTGCTTTTATCGTTACAGTAATGCCCTGATCGCCGCCCTGCCCACATGCACTACCCTGGCCGTTCCGGGCTTGCGGCCTTCATACTGGATATTCAATTCCAGGTTGTTCGACAGCCGTTTCGTGAGATCGAGGTTCCAGAGAAAATTCTTCCCCGGCAATAACCCGTCGAGCATGATATAGGCCGAAGGCGAATTGGTATTCGGCGTTTGCTCATTGGAGGTGAACGTAATATTATTATAGGTGAATTTGGCCTGGATCGATGTGCTTTGCAGGATATTGTATTTGACCTCCGTGTTCAATGAGTTCGACAATGATTTTTCCTGAGCGCCCTGCTCATTCTTCTTATCACTCAGTCTGTATCCCACCACAAGCCTGAAATTCGACCCTTTCGTAAAATTCAATGCCGGTTCCACCGATTGCTGGTTGATGCGGAAGTTCCTGTTATCGAATTTCGTATTGGAGCTGCTGAGCTGGTTGATGCCTTTTCTGCCGGTAATTTCCAGGGTGACCAATCTCGAAAGATTGGCCCGGCCACGGAGGCTCCATTCGTTCAGGCTGCGGGTCTCATAACCATACGTGAGCAGCGATTTGCCGCTATTGCGTGAATTGTTGAGATCGAACCCCCAGCGGGTACTGAAACGGTTGAATGAAAAAGTATTGATAAATGTGGAGCTCAGGGTAATGAGCGAAGTATCGGCCAGTGGGGCTTTGAAGGGATTGAGCTGCACCACCCCTTTCGCGATCTCCTTTTTATTGAGCTGTAAAGCGGATTGAAGGTTGATCCTCGCCAGGAATTTTGTAAAGCCTTTGGCCCGCACCAGATCGATCACTGATCGCGGATTGAGCCCAACAGTATAATTGAAGGTATTGTAATTAGCCTTCACGAATTCATTGGTGGGCGTGAAGATCCGGATATATTTAGCCTGGTCCTGGAAACGGGCCACTTCAAATTCGTTCAATTGCTGAATGCCATCATGGTTATAATCGATCCAGGTGTATTCCCCCTGTCCGGCCGGCACTTCCAGGAATGCAAAGTCCCTTTTCTGCTCCTGCCCCGATCCCACTTCGTACAACATATTGCCCGTTACCAATCCTCTCCATTCGTTGACCTGGTATTCTGCCCTTCCCAGCAGGCTCTTATCGGCTTTCTGCGTGGTAACGGCGCTGTTCAGGATGGAGAGCGTTCTGTAGGTTGCATTGAACCGGAATTGATGGTGCTCGTTTTTCAACAATTCCGTATATAGATTGAAGTTATGGCTACGGTCCGATTTGGAAAGATCTTTTCCATAGGGGTATTGATTGGTGCGGGTGAAATAGGTCAGTCCCCACCGATTCGGCTTTGCCAGGTCGGATTTTAGCGCGACCTGGAAGTTACTGAAGGCGAAACTGAGACTGTTGACGGTGTCCGACTGCCGGTTCCTGATCTCATTATGTTCGATGGAATAGTTCACGCCGATGGAATAGTTCCGCAGCCTGGGAAAGGTCCTCGAAATATCGATAGTGGGCCGGAAGAAATATCCTTTGTCATTGGCCCCATTCACGGTGGAGATCATGAACACATTGTTGAACCGCCAGCCTTTCAGTACCTGGGTGTGATAGAGGCTGTTCCGTATCCCCTTGAAATCATTGCCCCGATCGTACGAAGTGAACTGGTAGCGGAGTGAATTCAATTTGCGGTCGGCCAGTTGCAGGCCAGCATTGATGATCGATTCATTTTCCGGGGCCACCTGGATCGGCAGGCCCCAATCGCGGGTAAACTCCACATTCCGCAACCTTTCCAGCGGTTTGAATTTGGCTTCCACATATTCATAGCCCAGGTCGGATGTGAGCGACAGACCTTTGCTGCCCGACAGTGGCAGCGTATTCTTCAGCTGAAATTTCCCGGCATATCCTTTATCGTTGCCTTTATCTTTTGTGGAGAATGTATTCACATCATAATTGCTCATCGCCAGTTCCGTATTGACGACGGTATTCTTCGTGACATTATATTCCACCCCCAGGCTCATCACCTGTTGTTTCTTGGGCGTTACCAGGAATACGGCGGCCTCGAACTGTCCCTGCTTCACCCCATTCACCGGCTGTACCCAGCGATACACTTTTCCATTGGCTCCATTGAGGTCGGGTACATAGTTACCATTGCCGGCCCCTACATCGATAAATGACAAGGTGTAACGGGCACTGTCGCGGTTAGTGGAATAGATATAAATGGAATCACGGTAAAGCCCGCTATCATACACGGTATCGACTTTCTTATACATGATCTTGCCGGTAGAGAAGGTATCGATGGTGGCATTGGGATAGAAAGCCTTATTCACGCTGTCGCCGATATTATCCAGGAATTTCTTCTGGTCCGGGTTGAGGGATTGATTGATGGGAGAGCTCTTGGCATCGGCGTTGTTGAAGAACGCGAAGCGGAGCTTGACCTTCTGGTTGAAATTCACTTCATCGGCCAGGTAGATGTTCGAGTTGAGATAATTCCTGTCGGCATATTCGAACTCCACCTGGATACGCCTGTCTTTCGTGATCATACGTTTAGGTGTGAACGTGATTTCCGCCGTGTTGTAATTGATCACGTAATCCTGGTCTTCCCCCCGCTGCAACAATTCCCCATCGATAAAGACCCTTTCCGTATTGGCCAGCACTACGAAGAAAAATTCGTTATTGGCCCCCTGCAGGCGGTAGGGTCCCTGGTTGCCTTCCAGGGCAACAAGCTGGTTGCGGGTGAATTTACCTTTGGCGATAGACCCGCTTACCATCAGTTTATTGGAGATGGTGGCACTCACCGCTGCCGTGTTCTCGAAGGCGATCCCCTGGAGACGTTTATAGAAGCTCAGGAAATAATTCTGCGATTGCCGGATGTCGATATCACCCAGACTTAAAGCCCAGTTACGTTTTTTGAACTGGAGGAAGATCCGGTCGAATTCATTCAGTTGTTGGGTAGTGCCATCGGGCTGAATGGGAATATTGTTGTCGGTGATGGCAGCAGCGATCTCGATACTATCGGCGAGATAACCGCTCAACTGGAGATTGAGGTTGGACGTCACCACGGCATCCTGGCTATTACCGAATGATATGGCCCTTCCGAAGCTGCCATTATAAGTGATATTGCCGAAATTGAAAAAGTTGTCGGCCGGCGTTATACCTGCATAATTGGGTGTATAAGGCTGGCCGATAAAGCGGTCCATCACACTATCGTACACCATCCTGTTTACGACTGCATTCAGTTTCGTGGGAAATACCCTGTACTGGATATAGAGGCTGTCCAATATAAATTTCGTCTTCCAGGTAAGCCTAGCATTGACATAATCGATCTCGTAGGCAGTATCGGGAATGGCGGGGACGATGATCGTTCTGGGAATGATACTGAGGGAATCCAGTTGCACAACACGGGTACGGGTGGAGATCTTTTTGGAACGAAGGTTGGACAAAGGCTTTTCCGTTCCCGGCACCTGTGCGAGGACCTCTATATGTGCTCCGGCTATGAAAAAACACAGTATCAGTATTCTCCCAAACAACAACGTTAGTATTTCGGATGATCAAGCATCTTGACAATGGCCGGGAGCCGGCAACAAACATTGAAAAGATTTATACCAACTCTGCTGATTTTCACTTTATTAGGCTAAATCTGGCCGAGTATCCTTAAAAGCGTTTAAAATTAGGATTTATTGTTTGAAGCACAGGGAGAATATAGCCTACAAGGAGGTTTTCGGCCGCAAATGGGCAATGGCAGAAATTTAAATAAAAGCCCCGGGAATATACCGGGGCCAGTCCATTATTGTGCGGGTTGCGATTGGCGGAAACTAAGCCAATTGCAATTTCTTTGCTTTTTTATCTTCCAGGTATTCATCGAATGTCATCAGTTTATCGGACACACCATTGGGCGTAAGTTCGATGATACGATTGGCCACTGTTTGAAGGAAAGTATGGTCATGCGAAGTGAGCATTACGATCCCTTTGAAATTTTCCATGCTTTCATTGAACGACTGGATCGATTCGAGATCGAGGTGGTTGGTAGGCTCATCGAGGATCACCACGTTGGGGTCTTGCAGCATCATGCGGCTGATCATACAACGTACTTTCTCACCACCGCTGAGCACGGAAGTTTTTTTCATGATCTCATCACCACTGAAGAGCATCTTACCGAGGAAACCGCGAAGAAAAGGCTCATCCACATCCGTAACATGGGCAGGCACGTATTGACGGAGCCAGTCCATCAGGTTCAGGTCCTGGGTGAAGAACTGGGTATTGTCGTTCGGCAGGTATGCCTTGGAAACCGTGGTACCCCATTCATACTTACCGCTATCGGCCTTCATTTCGCCATTGATGATCTCGAAAAAAGAAGTGACTGCTACATGATCGTCGGCCACCACGGCGATCTTATCGCCTTTATTGACGGTGAAGTTCACATTGCTGAATAGTGTCCTTCCATCGATCGACTTCGACAATTTCTCAATGTTGAGGATTTGGTTGCCTACTTCCCTGAGTTGTTTGAAGATGATGCCGGGGTATTTCCTATTGGATGGGGTAATCTCTTCTATCACCAGTTTCTCCAATGCTTTTTTCCGGGCCGTCGCCTGGCGTGATTTGGAAGCATTGGCGCTGAAGCGGGCGATGAAGTCCATCAGGTCTTTCCGCTTCTCTTCCGTCTTCTTGTTCTTATCGCTCATCTGGCGGGCCGCCAACTGGCTGCTTTCATACCAGAACGTATAGTTGCCGGTATATATCTTGATCTTCTGGCGGTCCACATCGGCTACATGCGTACAGACGGCATCGAGGAAGTGACGGTCGTGGGATACGACGATCACGATATTCTCATACCCGGCCAGGAAGTTTTCCAGCCAGGAGATGGTGACCACATCGAGGTTGTTGGTAGGCTCGTCGAGGATCAGGGCATCGGGATTTCCGAAGAGTGCCTGTGCCAGCAGCACCCGCACTTTGAGCGCACCGCTGATATCTTTCATGAGCGACTGGTGGATATCTTCAGGAACGCCCAGTTCACTGAGGAGACTGGCCGCATCGCTGTCGGCAGTATAACCGCCCATCTCGCCAAATTCCCCTTCCAGTTCGCCGGCACGGATACCGTCGGCTTCACTGAAATCGGGTTTGGCATAGATAGCATCACGCTCCTGCATGACCTGCCATAATTTTTTATGCCCCATCAGCACTGTATTGAGCACAGTGCATTCATCGAATTCGAAATGGTTTTGCTTCAGCACGGCCATGCGTTCCCCCGGAGTAATGTCCACCGACCCCTTATTGGGTTCGATCTCTCCCGATAGTATTTTCAGGAAAGTGGACTTACCGGCCCCATTGGCGCCGATAACACCATAACAATTCCCTTTGCTGAAACTCAGGTTCACTTCATCGAACAGCACACGTTTGCCAAACGAAAGCGTCACATTGTTCACTGTGATCATAGATACTTGCTAAATTTTGAAGGCGCAAATGTACGACTTTATGGGAAGTTGACAGGTTGAAAAGTTAACAGGTTAATAAGTTGAAAGGTTAACAGGGGAAGTACCCGAATAAGCCTTGTTAACCTGTCAACTTATTAACCTGTCAACTTATTAACTTTTCAACCTTATTCAACCTTTCCTTCCAATGCCAGCAGGAACGCATATTGTAGCGCCTCATCCTTCAGGTAATCGAACCGCCCTGAAGCTCCGCCATGACCGGCATCCATATTGATCTTGAATAAAATAATGTTTTTATCTGTCTTCATCTCCCGCATTTTGGCCACCCATTTGGCCGGCTCGAAATATTGCACCTGGGAATCGTGCAAACCGGTTGTTACGAGCAGGTTAGGATAGCTCTTCTTCTCCACGTTATCATACGGGGAATAGGATTTCATATAAAAATATTCAACGCTATCTGCCGGATTGCCCCATTCTTCATATTCGCCGGTGGTAAGTGGGATACTGGCATCGGACATGGTCGTCAGCACATCCACGAATGGTACTTCGGCGATCACCCCTTTCCAGAGTTCGGGGCTCATATTGGTGATGCCACCCATCAGCAAGCCGCCTGCGCTGCCGCCATTGGCATAGAGATGGTCTTTTGTGGTAAAGTTCTCACTGACCAGGAATTTTCCGCAATCGATGAAATCGGTGAAGGTGTTCATTTTTTTGAGCAGATGACCTTCATCGTACCATTGCCGGCCCATCTCCTGCCCACCCCGCACATGGGCAATGGCAAAGATGAATCCCCTGTTCAGCAGGCTAAGGATATTGCTGTTGAAGCCTGGCCAACTACTGTTGCCATAAGATCCATAGGCATAAAGGAGCAGTGGATTGCTTCCATCTTTCTTCACTCCTTTTTTATATACGAGAGAAATGGGCACTTTTACACCATCACGGGCTGTGGCCCATAATCTTTCAGAAGCATAATCGTCTTTATTGAATCCGCCCAATACCTCCGTCTGCTTTTTCAATTCCTTCTGCTTCGTGTCCATGTTATAGTCGTAGATGGTACTGGGAGTGGTGAGGGAGTTATATACGAAGCGGAGGATATTGGTATTGAAATCGGGGTTCATTCCTTCCGAAACCGTGAATACAGGTTCGTCGAAATGCAGGTATTCATCCTGTTTCGTAGTTTGGTTGATGATCCGCAATTGCCTGAGCGCATCTTTCACTTCAGACAATACCAGGTGATTTTTGAAAACGGTAAAGCCCGATATATACACGTCCTTTCTGTAAGGGATCACTTCTTTCCAGTTCTCCCTGCCAGTTTTGTTTTCGGGGGTTTCCATCATTCTGAAATTCGGGGCATTCCAATCGGTATGTACATAGAATTTATCATTGAAATGCTCGATGAAGTACTGGAAGTTTTGCTGCCGTGGTTGAAATACCCTGAATTTCCCGGTCGGATTGGAAGCCTCCAGCAATTGGATCTCCGTAGACACTTCATTCATGTTCGATTCGATCAGGATATATTTTTTCGATTTGCTGCGGTCTACATCGATATAGAAACGATTGTCCTTTTCCTCATACACGAGCACATCCGATTTAGGATCGCTGCCAAGCACGTGCCGCCAAACCTGGTATGGCAACAGGGTGGTCACATCTTTTTTCACATAGAAAAAGGTTTTATTATCGGAAGCCCATTCAACGGAACCACCGTCTACGTTGAGTATCTCGTCGGGATAGGTCTCGCCGGTCTTCAGGTTCTTCACCTGCAGGTGATACAATCTGCGGCTCACGGAATCAGTGGTAAATGCTACCAGTTCATTATTGTCGCTGACACGGCGGGTGCCGATATGGTAAAACTTATGTCCTTCCGCCATTTTGTTCTGGTCGAACATTATTTCTTCCGGCGCTTCGAGGGTTTCTTTTTTCCGGCAGAAGACAGGGTATTGTTTTCCTTCTTCGAACCTGGAATAGTACCAGTAGCCATTGTCCTTGTAAGGCAGGGATTCATCTTTTTCCTTGATCCTGCCTTTCAATTCCTGGAAAAGCTTTTCCTGAAGGGGTTTGGTAGCTGCCATCATGGTATCGAGATAGGCATTTTCTGCCCTGAGGTAGTCGAGTACTTTAGGATTATCCCTTTCATTGAGCCAATAGTAATGGTCAATCCTTTTATCGCCATGCAATACAAATTCTTTATTATTCTTCTCAACTGTGGGAGGAGTGATCCCTGAAGGCCATTGATATGCTTTATTCATGGTATCGGGCTTTTGGTTACAGCCTGCTACCAGCAATAGTACAAAAAATAATAACCCGTTATTTTTCATATACAGTGTTTAAGAGGCATTGAAAATACTGATTCCGCTTCCAAATTGCTAACCGTTTGTGTAAGGGAAAGTAAATTGGTGGCGACTGGGTATTGTGCTAAGAGGGATAAGAAAGTACGAAGAAATGTGAGCCGAACTCATATTTCGGAGAGGAGACCTTTGAGGTCGAGGGGCTCCGTAACCATCTGGAGCTGGCCATTGGCATCGAAGGGCCACAGGTTGCGGGGTTTATCCCAGTACAATTCAACACCGTTGCTATCAGGATCGTCAAGATAAATTGCTTCGGACACGCCATGATCGGAAGCGCCTGTGAGCGGGTATTTGGCATCGATCAGCCTTTTCAGCACGATGGCCAGGTCGCGGCGGGTAGGATATAATATAGCTGTGTGAAATAGTCCGGCCGAATGTTGCGGCGCAGGAGGCGCATTACGGCTATACCAGGTGTTGAGACCGATATGATGATGATATCCTCCGGCAGAAATGAATACTGCCTGTGATCCATATCGCTGCATGATCTCGAAGCCCAGCAATCCCTGGTAAAAGGCCAGGGATTTATCGATGTCCGATACTTTCAGATGGACATGACCGATGCGGGTGTTGGCCGGGACTTTGTAATCCATACAATATTTGTTGTTTGTAGTTGATGGTTTGTGGTAGGGTCTACTAACAACAGGGTCCGTTATTTATCGACAGTGAGGCCGGCCTTGATGTACTCGTTGTTGAGGCGGGCGATATTGGTGATGGATATCTCCTTGGGGCAGACCGCTTCGCACGCGCCGGTATTGGTGCAACCGCCGAAACCTTCCTTGTCCATTTGTGCGATCATGTTGATCACACGGCTTTTTCGCTCCGGATCGCCTTGTGGCAACAATGCCAGGTGACTGACCTTGGCACTCACGAACAACATGGCGGAGCTATTCTTACAGGCTGCCACGCAGGCCCCGCAACCGATACAGGCTGCATTGGCGAAGGCGAGGTCGGCCTTGTCTTTTTCTATGGGGATGGAATTGGCATCAACAGCATTACCGGTATTCACGGAGATATATCCGCCTGCCTGAATGATCCTGTCGAAGGCAGTTCTGTCTACCACTAAGTCTTTGATTACAGGAAATGACTTTGCCCGCCAGGGTTCTACTACAATGGTATCACCATCTTTATAGGCACGCATGTGGAGCTGGCAGGTGGTATTGGCATGCCAGGGGCCATGAGGCCGCCCGTTGATGTACATGGAGCACATGCCGCAGATCCCTTCCCGGCAATCATGGTCGAACGCGATAGGGTCTTTACCTTCAGCGATCAGGCGTTCGTTCAGCACATCGAACATTTCGAGGAACGACATTTCCGATGAAATATCTTTTACATCATAAGTCTCGAAATGCCCGCTGTCGGAACTGTTTTTTTGTCTCCAGACCTTCAGTGTGAGATTCATTGTATGGTGCTCCATAATACGTAATGTGTTAATGTGAAGATTTTATTTGTAGCTCCGCTGGCTGGGCTTGGCTACTTCAAATACCAGGTCTTCCCTGTGAAGTTCCCAGTTTCCCTCTCCTTTCAGTTCCCAGGCTGCTACATATTGAAAATTGTTATCGTCGCGTTTGGCTTCTCCTTCCTCTGTTTGTGATTCTTCCCTGAAATGACCGCCACAGCTTTCATTGCGTTGAAGGGCATCGATGCACATCAATTCTCCCAATTCGATGAAATCCGCCACACGGTTGGCTTTGTCAAGCTCCGGGTTCATTTCTTTGATACCGCCCGGAATGCGGAGATTGGACCAGAATTCTTTTTTCAGTTGGCGGATCTCTTCAATGGCCTCTTGCAGACCTGCGGCATTGCGGGCCATCCCGCATTTGTCCCACATGATCTTTCCAAGCCTTTTATGAAAGCTCTCGACCGTTTTGGCGCCTTTGATGTTCATCAGCCTGTCGATCCTGTCCTGCACTGCTTTCTCTGTATCCACGAATGCCTGGTGAGAGGTCGGTATAGCGGCTGTGCGAATATCATTCGACAGATAATTACCAATAGTGTAAGGGATCACGAAATAACCATCAGCCAGGCCCTGCATCAGTGCAGATGCTCCGAGACGGTTGGCGCCATGATCGCTGAAGTTGGCCTCACCGAGGGCGTATAATCCGGGCACATTCGTCATGAGTTCATAATCCACCCAAAGCCCGCCCATGGTATAATGCACGGCGGGATAGATCCGCATCGGCACTTCATAAGGGTTTTCGCCGGTGATCTTTTCATACATGTCGAACAGGTTGCCGTACTTTTCTTTCACTACGTTCACGCCATGTTCACGCACCTGCTCCGGTGTGGGGTCCTCTATACCTAACTTGCTGCATTCACCCAGTCCATACCGTTCGATGGCCTTTGCATAATCGAGGTATACGGCCTGGCGGGATGAACCAACGCCATAACCGGCATCGCAGCGCTCTTTGGCGGCGCGACTGGCCACATCGCGTGGTACGAGGTTACCGAAGGCAGGATATCTTCTTTCGAGGTAATAATCTCTTTCTTCTTCCGGTATCTCATTGGGCTTGCGGGTATCACCTTTTTGTTTGGGCACCCATATACGGCCATCATTCCGCAAGCTCTCCGACATCAGTGTGAGCTTCGACTGGTGATCACCGCTCACCGGTATACAGGTGGGATGTATCTGCGTGAAGCAGGGATTACCGAAGTAGGCGCCTTTCTTATGGGCTTTCCAGGCAGCGGTTACATTGCTGCCCATAGCATTGGTAGAAAGGTAAAATACGTTGCCATAGCCTCCGGAACATAACAGTACCGCATGACCGAAATGCCTTTCCAGCTCACCGGTAACCAGGTTGCGCGCAATGATGCCGCGGGCCTTGCCATCGATCATCACAATATCGAGCATTTCATGACGTGAATACATTTTGACATTACCGAGCGCTACCTGCCTTTCGAGGGCCTGGTAAGCGCCTATCAGTAATTGCTGTCCGGTTTGGCCGGCAGCATAAAAAGTTCTTTGTACCTGTGTACCACCGAAGGAGCGGTTGCTGAGCAAACCGCCATATTCACGGGCGAAGGGGACCCCCTGGGCCACGCACTGGTCGATGATATTGGCGCTTACTTCCGCGAGCCTGTGCACATTGCCTTCACGGGCGCGGTAATCGCCTCCCTTGATCGTATCATAGAACAAACGGAAAACGGAATCACCGTCGTTCTGATAGTTCTTGGCGGCATTGATACCACCCTGTGCGGCGATGCTATGTGCGCGGCGGGGAGAATCCTGGAAACAAAAAGCTTTCACTTTATAGCCTAGCTCTCCGAGAGAAGCCGCAGCAGAAGCGCCAGCCAGCCCTGTCCCAATGATAATGACCTCCAGCTTTCTTTTATTGGCCGGGTTCACAAGGTTACAGTGACCTTTATAATATGTCCATTTCTGATCTAAAGGACCGCCGGGAATTTTTGCGTTCAACATATCACCAGTTTATGGTTTGCTGTTTGATGTTTATGAATGATGATCAATCCTGCCCTATCCATCCGAAATAAATGCTCACTGGCATCAGGGCGAAAAGAACAGGGATCAAGATGGAGAAGCCTATACCGAAGCCCCTGATCAGATGCAGGTAGCGGTTATTGTGCACGCCCAGTGTTCTGAAAGCGCTCTGGAAGCCATGCATAAGGTGCCAGGCCAGCGAAAAGCAGCCAAGCACATATAATACAACAATAAAAGGATGCGAGAACACTTCTACCATGCGTGAGAAAAGATCATGCTGGAGAGGGTCGTAGGATGCTTCCGGGAGATCGTGCGCTATACGGGAGGCATACCAGAACTGGGAGATATGCATCACCAGGAAAAGGAACAGCAATGTACCGAACAGGCCCATCGTACGGCTATACCACTTACTGCCTTTATTCCCCAAATTGACCTGGTAGCCTTTTCCACGACGGCCTAAATTCTTTGCTTCTACAGCAAAACCCTGCACGATATGGATAATGAACCCGATGAAAAGCCCGACCTCCATGATCCTGATCACTACGCTGCTTCCCATGAAGTGGGCGGCACGATTGAACATTTCTCCATTGTCGTTCGGATCGAAGAGATCGGCGAAGATGCATGCATTGATACCGGCATGTACTACGAGGAATGAGATAAGAAATACTCCTGTTAAGGCCATTACAAGTTTCTTGCCGATGGAAGATGTAAAGAATTCAGACCATTTCATCCGTTAAATTTTATTTGTATGTTGGTCGGGGTCGCCCTGAAAGGGAATAACCCCCGTCTCTGAGAGGATGACAACAAATGGTGAAAGCGGTATGGGGGAGTTTTCATGTGATATCATCGTATATAAACGATCGACCAGGTTCCCTTCACAAACAGCTAATGCCAATCGTGATATCTGCGCTATTCAAACCACTTGCCCTACCTTTCCTGCAACATCCCATGATCTGTACTGATTAAAGGCGATCATGAGAAGGGTTGTTGTTTGTTACTCCGACGCAAAAATAACGCAGCAGCGCCAAAAATCATATTATACGGAAAATTTTCCTGCTTTATTTGTAAAATAGGTAAATTCTAAAATCCCTATCTTAGCCGCCTAAAACCAACCGAATGAAACAAGACGAGGATTTTGAGGCCGACCTGGCCGGCGAGGAAGGTCAGAGTGATGAGGCGAAGAGCAGTTGGTTCAAGAGGATCAAAAAAGGCATTCTGACGAGTACAGCAGAGAAAAAAGAAACTCCGGAAGGTCTCTGGAGCAAATGCCCTGAATGCGGCTATATCTGCACGGTTACGGAATTGAGGGAAAATCTATTTGTTTGTCCGAAATGCGCCTATCATCACCGGATCGGCAGTACAGAATATTTTGAGATCCTTTTTGACGACAACCAGTACGAAGTGCTGTTTGAAAATATCCGCTCGAAAGACTTTCTGCATTTCACCGACCTGAAACCTTATCAGAAAAGACTGGAAGAGACCTGGGCCAAAACAGAGATCACCGATTCGATCCGAATAGGAAAAGGAAAGATCAAGACCCTCGACCTGGTAGTAGGCTGCATGGATTTTGAATTTATAGGCGGATCACTGGGCAGTGTGATGGGAGAAAGGATCGCAAGGGCCGCCGATGTCTGCCTTGAACACCACATTCCCCTGCTGATCATTTGTAAATCAGGAGGAGCAAGAATGATGGAAAGCGCTTTTTCGCTGATGCAACTGGCGAAGGTATCGGGCAAATTATCACAACTCACGGACGCAAAGATCCCATATATCTCCTTACTGACAGACCCGTCGTTCGGCGGTATTTCCGCATCCTTCGGTATGCTGGGCGACCTGAACATTGCCGAGCCCGGCGCCTTGATCGGATTTGCCGGGCCCCGGATCATCCGGGAAACGATCAAGAAAGACCTGCCGGAAGGTTTTCAGCGAAGTGAATTCCTGCTGGACCACGGCTTCCTCGACTTCATCGTATCGAGGAAGGAGCTGAAAGAAAAACTGGCCACGGTTTTGTCGTTGTTCAGGAATTGAGGAAAGAGGTCATACCTTATAATTAACCATGGAGATCAGGAACAGATCAGCCTATCACGATTATTTCATCGAGGACAAATACGATGCGGGCATTGTGTTGGCCGGAACGGAAGTAAAATCATTGCGCGAGGGAAGGGCGAGCTTCAATGATGCCTATTGCTTTTTCCATAAAGGAGAGCTCTGGGTCAAAAGCCTGCATATTACCCAATACTCCCACGGCACATCCAATAACCACGACCCGGTACAGGAAAGAAAGCTCCTCCTTAATAAGAAAGAACTCCGAAAACTGGAAGCAAAAACCAGGGAGAAAGGGTATGCTATCATTCCTCTCCGCATTTTCTTCAATGAAAAAGGACTGGCCAAAATGGAGATCGGTCTCGGCAAGGGTAAAAAACTCTATGATAAACGGGAAACGATCAAACAGCGCGACACTGAACGGGAACTGAAGAGATACACGAAGTAGGAAGTATGAGGTAGGAAGTCGGAAGTGCCCGGTAGTACAGTCTATCCTACTAACAGGGTCTTCCGACTTCCTACCTCATACTTCCTACTTCGTGCTTCATGAATTTGGCTTGATTTTTTCTGCCTATCTTCGCATATGCTGCGAAAAACACTATTCTGGGCAGGTACCCTTTTCATAGCTCCCTTTACACAGGCACAGTCCGTAACGGGCTCCTGGTATGGCAAAGCCGATGTAATTGCCCAGGGCACCAACAACAACTACCTCACAGAATTGATCCTCAAACAAAAGGGTAATGAAGTGGAGGGCGTTTTCGGATACTATTTCAAAGACAGCTACCAGAGTTTTTTTGTACGGGGCTCCTACGATAAAGAGACCCGTGAAGTGAATATCAGGAACCTCCCCATGCTCCTGTACGCATCCACTTCCCGCAATGGGATAGAATGCCCCATGAATTTTGTGGGCACGCTCATGGTAAGCCAGGTGAAAAGCAGCCTCAACGGATCTTTTTACAGCAACGAGAAATATAAATATACCTGTCCGGAATTGAGGGTCAATTTTGCGCTGGATGCTTCGGAAGGCAAACCCGATGAAGTATTGCGCAATATGGCAGTTGGCAAAAAATTCTGGAAGCCGCAGGAGGAAGATTATGTGGTGACCAACCCGGTAGAAAGCAAACCGCTGGTGGGCAGCGCCCCGTTAGTAGTGCCGACTGTAGCGCCAAAGAAAGAAACACCGGCCATTGCCGCAGCCCCCGCCACTATATCAAAGACAGATGCGCAACAATTGATCCAGCGCTTCGAAGCCCGGAAGAACATCTACAGTAAGGACCTCGAAATAATAGGCGATTCCCTCCGGATCACTTTCTATGATAATGGAGATGTGGATGGTGATATCATCAGCGTTTTCCTGGACAAGAACCCCGTACTGGTGAGACAGGAGCTATCCGATCGCGGCACTAATATTTACCTGGCCTTGGACAGCACTAAAGAGGTCAGCGAGCTGAGCATGTTCGCGGAGAACCTGGGCAAGATCCCGCCCAATACGGCCCTGATGGTAATTACGGATGGTGTTAACCGTTATGAAGTATTTCTCTCCAGCAACCTTACACAGAATGCCACTGTGCGATTAAAAAGGAAAAAGATCGATCCGCACAGGTTGCCCTAAGACAAAGAATTGCACGTAGAAGCGCAGAGCGCATTGAGGGTCTCTCCGCGTGCGCTGCGTCGTTTCGTGCAACAAACCTCTTGAACAAACCTCTTGAATTAGAATAACTCCGGCTGGTCGGCGTCCTTCTCTTTTATTTTCATCGTCCATTCAAACTCAGTGCTCTTCGTGAAATCGGCGAGCTTATTGCCGACGGCCTTCCAACCCATCACTTCCACGAAATCATTGATCTTGATCTTTTGTGTTCTGGCCTGGGCGCCCCGGCCTGCCTTGATCAGCACTACCGGCTCCGGATGTGTGGTCACGGCTTCGAGGTAATTCCCCTCCCCTTCCTTGATCAGCACGAATTTATTGTGGAGTGTGGTGGTCTCGATCCTGAATCGTTTTACATTGAACTGTTGCTTATCGTTGTCGAGGTAAATGGCTGTTACGGTCTGCTCCGGATCGAATTTTTCGATCTCGATCACATTCTCCACATCGAAACGTTGGGTGAGCTCCTGGTCGGTGATCTCGTAGCTGCCGTCGTGGTAGAACACCAGTATACGGTCTTCCGGCTGGAAGCTGCCCAGGTACTCTCCTTTTTCTTCCGTGTTCAGGCGGCCGAAAGTATCGTCGAACCAGAGCTTGCGGCCACCGAGGGTGGATTTGCCCGCTTCTTTGAATTTTACATTTTTGATCGGGTATTTGGTCACCTGGTTGCCGAGGCTGTTACGTCCTTTGATCTCCAGTTCTTCAAAATAGAAATCGAATTCCTTGATCCGGGCGGTAGCATTGGGACTGAGAATGATACGCACCACTTCTGCTTCGCCATTGGCATTGGCCGTGAAATAATGCACTTTACTTTTCTCAGATCCTTTGGTGAGATCGTATTCTTTATCCCTGGTAATGCCGGTAACATTGAATCTTTTGGCATAGCTGACGCCGGTCTTGGCATCCAGGTAGATCATATTATAGGTGGTACGCTCATCGTTTTTCTGGAAGATGGCCACATGGATGATGTCTTTGCCGATGAACACTTTGTCCTGCACCTTCACGATCTTCATCTTCCCGGCCTTGGTGAACACGATCACATCGTCGAGGTCGGAGCAATCGGCCACAAACTCGTCTTTTTTCAGGCCGGAGCCCACGAAGCCATCGGCCTTGTTCACATATAATTTCACATTGGCGATGGCAACCTGTTTGGCCTGGATTGCCTCGAACAATTTGATCTCTGTTTTGCGTTCCCTGCCGGCGCCATATTTTTTCAGCAATCCTTCATAATAAGCTACAGCAAAATCAACGAGGTTGGCAAGATCGTGCTTTACCTGTTTGATCTCTTTTTCAAGTGCCTTGATCTGGTCGGTCAGTTCTTCGATATCGAGCTTGTAGATCCTGCGTACAGGCTTTTCCGTAAGCTTGATGATATCCTCCCTCGTAATGTCCCGTTTGAGTTGTTTCTTGAACGGAACAAAAGCTTTGTCGATCGCCTCCAGCACTTTATCCCAGGTCTCATGTCTTTTTTCCAGTTCCTTATATATCTTTTCTTCGAAGAATATTTTTTCGAGCGATGTATAATGCCATTTTTCCTGCAGTTCGGCAAGTTTAATTTCCAATTCTCGCTTTAGTAATTCCTTGGTGTTGTCTACCGACAGTCTCAGCAGTTCATGCACTCCGAGGAATTGCGGTTTCTGGTCAACGATCACGCAGGCATTGGGGGAAATGCTCACTTCGCAATCGGTGAATGCATAGAGGGCGTCGATGGTAATATCAGGTGAAATACCGGGGGCCAGATCAACCTGGATCTCTACATCGGCAGCGGTATTGTCGGTCACTTTTTTGATCTTGATCTTTCCCTGGTCATTGGCCTTGATGATGGAATCGATCATCGTGGAGGTGGTAACACCATAAGGGACATTGCGGATGATGAGGGTCTTTTTGTCGAGCTCCTCGATCTGTGCGCGTACCCGCACCTTTCCACCGCGTTTGCCCTCATTATAATTGGTGATATCGATCATGCCGCCAGTCTGGAAGTCGGGATAAATCTCGAATTTCTTACCTCGCAGGTATTTGATCGCTGCTTCGATGAGCTCGCAGAAATTATGGGGTAGTATCTTGGTAGCCAATCCCACAGCAATACCTTCCGCGCCCTGTGCGAGCAGCAGCGGGAATTTCATGGGAAGGGTAACGGGTTCATTCTTCCTCCCGTCGTAGCTCAATGCCCATTCTGTTGTTTTGGGATTGAAGGCCACGTCCAGTGCGAATTTGCTGAGACGCGCCTCGATATAACGGGCAGCGGCCGCATCATCACCGGTGCGAATATCGCCCCAGTTTCCCTGGGTTTCGATCAGCAGGTCTTTCTGGCCCATATTCACGAGCGCATCACCGATACTCATATCGCCATGTGGGTGATATTGCATGGCCTGACCGATGATATTGGCCACTTTATTGAACCTGCCATCATCCATTTCTTTCATAGCATGTAGGATGCGACGCTGTACGGGTTTCAAACCGTCTTCCACAGCCGGCACCGCTCTTTCCAGGATAACATAGGATGCATAATCGAGGAACCATGTCTTATATTGACCGGCAACACCTGAATTGCTCTCCAATGCCTGGTCTGTAATTTTCGCTTTTGCCATAAAGTATGATCAGCCCGGAGGCTTGTATTTTAAATAGGTTTACAGGGCAGGATACTATTGTTCCTCCATCGATTGTTGAATGGCCGACTTTGCCTTCACCTCGAACTCTTTCATCGCTTTCATCTCTCCCTGCACATCGTAATCACCGGCTGCGAGTATTTGCTTCAGTCTCCATAGCAGGTATGCGTCGCCGGTAGTATGCTTGTTCTTCCCCAGGAACTGGTGGATGATCCTGCTGGCTTTCTGCCAATCGGCAGTAATGAATTTCTTCAGGTCTTCGTCATAGAAATCATAATCGTGCTGTGCTAACTTTTTTCCGCCTTCCAGTACGCGAACGCCTTTGTTCTCGTTTTGGAGTTTTGTCCACTCATCGGGGTCCACTTCAAATTCGCTCAGTGTAATAGTGCGGGCCAGCTTTTTAGCCTTCAGGAACTCTTTGGGAGGTATTACATGCAGCCATTCCGGGTAAAAAATGAGCCCTTTTTCATTGATGAACGGAAGGTTATTGAGGTACAGGATATACACCCTGCCCTGGAACTCCGACATATAACGCAGGAGCCAGTAATACCCGCTCACATCGTGCTTGTTCTGTGCTGCCCATATCCAGATCAATTCATCCGGGTCACGGCGCATGGCGCCTACCAACTCTGCCACTGTTTTGTAATCGTCCACTTCACCGGAATCTACATGGCCATCGTAATCACCTCCGGCCAGCACTTCACGCCACCATTGTTTGCGGGCCTCTATGCCTTCGCCCAGGTAAATATCCTGCAGTGGCCCGACAGCATAATCGTCTTTGATCTGTACCACTTCTCCCTGGAGGCCTTCATCCAGCTCAATGGCTTTTTTCAATACTGCAATGTCGGCTTCGTTGAATACTATGTGGATCATATATCGATATTATTGAGTTTGCCTGGGTGTTATCAGGTAATAAACACAGGTGGTCACAAAATTCCGTACCCAGGGTATCGCTTTCACGATCCCGGCCTGCTTTTTAGGTTTCCATCCGAATTTCCATTCATAGATGGGGTTCACGAGGTAATGCAGACGGTTGATGATCGTGTAACCCTGTTGTTTGGCAATCCTTTCAAATTTTTCAATCGAGATACGGGTATCCCTGATCTCGAGCAACTCATCTACGGGTTCCCTGTATTTTCTCAGGATGCCACGGTAAAGGGGCCTGGGCAATAAATGATAATAAGGCATGCGGGAAAGCCACTTATTCCTGCATATCTGCTGATGCCCACCGAATGGCATCTGCCAGGGCGGGAACCCGAAAAAGATGACGCCTTCCGGTTTGAGGAATTGCTTCATCCATCCGATCAGGCGGGGCTGATCATGGATATGTTCGATCACATCTTTGAGGATGATGATATCGAAAAGTCCGCCCAGTTCTTTTTCTGCATCTACCTTATAAATATCCCGTGTGACAAAGCTGATCTTACCTGCCTTCAATTCTTCAGCCAGCCATAGTTTCGCATTTTCGATCCTGGGTGCATCCAGCTCGACCCCCACGCAGATACATCCTTTTTTTATGAATGCCTTCAGTACGCCAGCCTCTCCGCAACCGATCTCCAGTACGCGCATGCCTTCCTGCAGGGGAAGTTTCTCCTCTATGAACGGGATCACATATTTTTCCGCATTCATTTCCTGAATGTCGAAATAGCGTTTTCTATCAGCGTGAAATTCAAACATGCGTTCTGGCTGGATTACTTCTTTTTTGTTTTATTCACTCCTTTCAATACCTTCTTGCCATCATTTTCCAACCGGCGTTTTACTTTGCTAACATCTTCCGATGCAGGCAATGTTTCCGGCTTCACACCTCTTTCCAGCAACATTTTGCGAACTGCCAGATTATTATCCGTGTGTTCCTTCGATATTGGTTGCTCCTCTTTCAAATCTTTTTCCACAACATTATGACTGGTCAGTTCCGTGGCAAAATCTTTTGCTTTAATGGTCAGAGTAGGCAAAAAATCAGCCAGGGCCCTGTTTTCCGGAAGATGCAATTTTCTTTTCATATCGTTGGTGGTATAACCACCAAAAAGTGCTTTATCACCTCTTGAACGAATAGCAGCAAATCCTTTATGATCAACGCCTCTTTCAAAAATAATTCCAGAAAGTTTCTTTTCTGATTTCGAGAGCTTCTCTCTCGCCGTTACCCTTGCCACATCCAATAACCGCTGCTCTATAATTTCCTGTTTCCTGGTTTGCACTGCAAAATAGGTCTGTGCAAACGCGACTTCATTTTTAGCAGGATCACCGTTCTGAGCGATCAGGTAGCAGGCATACCTGGTAAGGGCAATATCTTCAATTTCTCTTTGAGAACCACTGCCAAGTACGACCATTTTGCCGATATCGGCAAAATGGTCAGAAACCAGTGCCCCGGCGTGTTTGCACGATTCTTTGGCTTTCTCGATCGCGTTCTGAAAATTGCTCCATTTCGTATATCCAAGAATCTCCTGGAGCTCTCTGGCGCTCCAACACTCGATATTATTGAACATGTAACAAGCCTGCTCAAATTTCTGGAATAATTCCTTTATCAATTCTTTTTTCATATAGCGAAGATTTGGTTACAAAAATCTGTCGCCAATAAAGATAATAACTATCTTATATATACGAAAATTGAAATATCTTACTTTGTCTTATCTTCCTCTGCCAGATCGAGCTCTACGCGCAGGTTTTCGATGATGAATTCCTGGCGCTCCTGGGTATTTTTGCCCATATAGTACTCGAGCAGGAGTTGGACGTGCTCACCCTGTTCGATGATCACCGGTTGCTTGTGCATTTCGGGCCCGATGAAGCGCCCGAATTCCTCAGGTGAGATCTCTCCCAATCCTTTGAATCGGGTTACTTCGGGTTTACCGCCCAGTTTTTTGATGGCTTCCTGTTTTTCTTTCTCGTCATAGCAATAAATGGTATGCTGTTTATTACGGACCCTGAACAGCGGTGTCTCCAAGATATAGACGTGCTGGTTTTTGACGAGATCGGGGAAGAACTGGAGGAAGAAAGTCATCATCAATAGCCGGATGTGCATCCCATCCACGTCCGCATCGGTAGCGATCACGATATTGTTGTAACGCAGGCCTTCATATCCTTCTTCGATATTGAGGGCATGTTGCAGGAGGTTGAATTCTTCGTTCTCATACACCACTTTTTTCGTAAGTCCGAAACAGTTGAGCGGTTTACCACGCAGACTGAATACGGCCTGCGTTTCCACGTTGCGCGACTTGGTGATTGAACCGCTTGCCGAATCACCTTCGGTAATGAAGATGGTGCTTTCTTTCTGTTTTTCCAGGACCGTATCCTTCTCTTTTCCTGTAGGTTCATCGTTGAAATGGAACCGGCAGTCGCGGAGTTTCCGGTTGTGGAGGTTGGCCTTCTTGGCCCTTTCATTGGCCAGCTTCTTGATGCCTGCCAGTTCCTTGCGTTCCCGTTCACTTTGCTCGATCCGCTTTTTCAGTGCTTCGGCAGCAGTTGGATTACGATGCAGGAAATTATCAAGCTCTTTTGCCAGGAAATCTCCTATGAAGTTGCGCATGGTGGGCCCACCATCGAACACTACCTGGGAACCCAGCTTGGTTTTGGTCTGGCTCTCAAATACCGGTTCCTGTACGCGAACTGATATAGCGGCACAGATGCTGGCGCGGATATCGGCCGCATCATAATCTTTTTTGTAGAAATCGCGGATGGTCTTCACATATCCTTCGCGGAAGGCCGCCAGGTGCGTACCTCCCTGGGTGGTATACTGGCCATTCACGAAGGAATAATATTCTTCGCCATATTGGTTTTCGTGGGTGATGGCCACTTCGATATCATCTCCTTTCAGGTGGATGATCGGATAACGCAATTCATCCTCATTGGTCTTGCGCTGGAGCAGGTCGAGCAATCCGTTCTTGCTGACGTATTTCTTTCCATTGAGGTTGATGATGAGGCCGGCGTTGAGGTAACAGTAATTCCACAACTGGCTGTCGAGGTATTCGTGCAGGAAATGGAAGTTCTTGAACACGGTTTCATCCGGAATGAAAGTGATCATCGTCCCATTCTCTTCGCTTGTTTTGGTCTCTTTGTGTTCTTTGACCAGCACTCCCCTTTCGAATTCAGCGGTCTTTTCCTTTCCTTCACGGAAAGCTGTCACTTTGAAATAGTTGCTCAGGGCATTCACTGCCTTGGTACCTACCCCATTCAGGCCCACACTTTTCTGGAAAGCTTTGCTGTCGTATTTGGCGCCGGTATTGATCTTGCTCACTACATCCACCACTTTGCCGAGGGGTATGCCCCGTCCATAGTCGCGAATAGTGACCATTTTACCTTCAATAGTAATATCGACCTGCTTGCCGTAGCCCATGGTATGTTCATCGATACAATTGTCGATCACTTCCTTGATGAGAACGTAAATACCGTCATCCGGGCTGCTGCCGTCGCCGAGTTTCCCGATATACATGCCGGGGCGGAGGCGGATATGTTCCCGCCAGTCGAGGCTTCGTATGGAATCTTCGGTATACTCAAAGAGATTGGAGGTTTCTTTTTCTTTTGCCATAGTATATTAAATCCGGTTCGTCAATAACGGTAATTCAGCCTGCAAAGTACTAATTATGAATATTATTATATATTACAAATTCATTCATAATCAACTGCTACGAATCTATAGAACGGGCAAATATAGCAAAACCGGGGGAGACGGTATTTAGTTGAAATATCAACGGTTGTGGAAAAGAAAGGGGCTAAGAGATAGAAGAGTGGAAGGTGAATAAGGGAAGGTTGAGCAATGGTACAATATATATTATATGGAGTGATGGGAGATTAGAAATAAAAGCGGGATATGAACTGCTCCTGGTTGGAGAGACATATCCCGATCACAACTATAAGTATTGAAGGTTATTTCAAATGGCTTTGCCCTCGCTTTTTCCTGATGGCCGGTCTCAATTCGCTGTTTCCAGTACATGGGTGGTTTCCACCAGTTGCGTGTTCACCTTGAAAGTACGGGAGCACTGTTTTTTCTTTTGGGAGAGGATGAAGTGGATGCGCCTGATATCCGTTTTCTGGATCCGGATACGGCGTATGCTATTCCCTTCATAATAAACTTCCCGGTGCAGGTCGTCGCCCGTTTCATTCTTGATCACGAAGAATGATTTGGTGGCAACAGTTGCCTTCACGGTGAAGAGCAGGTAATCGCCATCAACCCCATCATAAGTGACTTCCATAACAGGTGCTGCGGGATCAGTGCCTGCACGGTTTTCGGCTACAGCGAAGAAAGACATGAACAAAGAGCTGATCAGGATAATGGTTCTCACCATGGTAGTGGTTTTCATATACTCGGTATTTGGTTAAGCATACTGACTTTGACATGGCAAAATTCTAACGGTATCATTAACTGGATATGACCAAACATTTAAGGATAAGTTAAGGTAACCGGTCGCCGAATGTGTAAGCAATACAATAATTCCCTGATTTTCATCGGAAGGATGATTGTTATATGGAATTAATTAAAGGGCCGATGCTGTAGATTTTTTTTCACAACGGTAGGCATAACCGAAAATATATATTCACAAAAAAAATGTGCCACCAGCGCTGAAATCCGCGCTGTGGCTGGAAAATATCTGTTAATCTTTTTTTTATTCACGAAAAAAAATTATGGCACAGTCATTGTTTAGCTGAGTGTTAGAATCCCCCACCTACTCTAACGTGAGAGAGAATCAGTTGATACGGTAATTTTTAGTAACCATTTTTATTAACCTATAATTTTTCAATTATGAAAAGCATCAAGTCAATCTTGGCGACTGTTGGCGTTGCCGCAACTGTAGGATTATTCGCTTTCAAAGGCATTCAGTCAGGCTCTATCAAGGGTACGGTATCACCGGCAGACGGCGCTACACGTGCATGGGCCTTATCCGGTTCGGACACACTGAAAGCCGCTATTGAAAAAGGCGCATTTGAGATCACCGGTGCAAAAGCAGGTACTTATCGTGTGATCATCGAAGCGAAACCGCCGTACAAGAACGCTGCAAAGGATGGTGTAACGGTAGCTGATGGCCAACCTACAGATATCGGAGAAATCAAATTGGAACAATAGTTCGATATCCTCGATCTTCCTCTTTGCAAAAAGGAAAACAGTGCATGCCACTGTTTTTCTTTTTTATATTTACCATCCTGCACCCCGGATTACTTACATTCCCCATCTTTGCAGGAAATCAGCAGTAAGCTATGGAGCCGGGCATTATCCTTCAACTGGACCAGGTAACAGTAAAACTGGGTACAAAAAAGATCCTCGACAATATTTCATTTACGATCCATGAAAAGGAGCACTGGGCCTTCATCGGCCCATCAGGCAGTGGAAAGACTGTGCTGGCGCATACTTTGGACGGCCGGCATTTTTTCAGCGGCTCCCTCCTGCCCGGCTTCGATACACCGGAGACCTTTCATCATTCGGTGATCGTAGTGGAACAACAGCATCGCTTCAAGGACCTTACCAACCGGAGCGATTTCTATTACCAGCAACGCTATAATTCATTCGATGCCGAACAAACGATAACCGTCGAAAACGCATTGGCTGGTTACCTGCCTGTCGATCCAGACCGGCAAACCCTTCACTGGCTGGAGCTGTTACAGGTAGATCGATTGCTGGCCGAGCCGTTGATCCAGTTATCGAACGGGGAGAACAAACGCCTTCAACTTGCCATTGCACTGCTTCAACGGCCCAGACTGCTGATCCTCGATAATCCCTTCCTGGGCCTCGACACGGATGGCCGTACACTCCTGCATTCCATGCTGAATACATTGAGCGAGAAAGGGATCACGCTCCTGGTGATCACGACGCCGCAGGAGATCCCCGACTGCATCACGCATATCGCTACCCTGCAGGAGGGACAATTGATCGCGGTCGCTCCCCGTGCTGCATTCCAGCCACCTGTGTTCAATGATGGAGCACCTGCTATCTCCCTGGCTACGCTGAAGACGCTTACCACATCCACTGCCGAACCATTTTCCTCCGCGATCAGGATGGTGAATGTTGGCATTCAATATGAAGGAAGGACCATTCTGCATGACGTGAACTGGCATGTGAAAAGAAGTGAACGGTGGAGTGTATCAGGGCCTAATGGCGCAGGCAAGTCGACCCTGCTGAGCCTTATCACAGGCGATAATCCCCAGGCCTATTCCAATGAGATCTATCTCTTCGACCGGAGAAGGGGCAGCGGTGAAAGTATCTGGGATATCAAGAAAAAGATCGGTTATGTATCGCCGGAAATACACCTTTATTTCGACTATACAGCTACTTGCTCCCAGGCCATTGCTTCGGGCCTGTTCGATACGATCGGCCTGTTCAGGGCACTGACGGTAGAACAGGAAGCGCTCGTAGAACAATGGTGCAGCCTCCTGCAACTGAATGGTCAGGCCCACAAATTATTATCACAATTATCGGCCGGAGAACAAAGGCTGGTGTTGTTGGCCCGTGCCCTGATCAAGAACCCGCCGCTCCTGATCCTGGATGAACCCTGCCAGGGACTCGATGAAGCGCATATTGCCATGTTCCGGGAACTGGTCGATACCATCTGTGCCCATAGCGCCTGCACCCTGGTGTATGTAAGCCATTACCGGGAAGAGATCCCCGGCAGTGTAACCCATCATCTCCACCTGGAAAAAGGAAAGGCTTCCATAATTCAGTAAAAGAGAACTAGGATTGTATCGTTCGATTGACTATTTTTGCACCCCGATTGTCTCCGTAGCTCAGTTGGTAGAGCAATTGACTCTTAATCAATGGGTCCAGAGTTCGAGTCTCTGCGGGGACACAAAATGAAAGAGGCCTTTTCAGGGCCTCTTTCCTCTTTTTGCAAAAAATCTTTTCAGGGCTGGTAACCGATCCGTTATTTTTTCTTCTGATTCAACAGGAAATTCCTCCAAACATAAGGCCAGGGGACCACAACAGCCACCTTCCGAAAAACAGGAGATAAAATATTTCATATTCCTGAATGTGCAAAAAAAGAAGGTGAAGGTTCTATTCTGTTGAGGGCACAGGCAACCTTTTTATTTCGCTATCGTACTACCTAATTACTCCGGCCCCTTGTGTTATGGCCATACCTACTTAGTCCTGCCAGATCCGCTCTTTTTTGCCAACCATCCATGAAGCAGGTATCCCCGCTTCTGATCGCCTTTGCCTTATACTGTAGAAAGCCCGACTATATATTAATAAGAACCTTAAAAACACTGTTATGAAAAAAACAGCTACAACAGGAGGCTTTTCAATTATTTCTACGGCCGGTCTCTTTTCACTCATTATTTTGGTCTTTTCTACCGGATGTTTTAAAGATCATACGCTCAAAGCACTCAAAGATTTCAACCAGGTGAACCTGGTGGCCGATAATAGTGCACTCCACCCATCACATATAGATATGTCGCTGCTGAACGCCTGGGGGCTCGCCTTCAATCCTACCGGCATCGCCTGGGTCAGTTCACAGGCCGGTCACGTGAGCACCGTATATGATAAGGAAGGCACTACCCTCAGGCCGCCGGTAAATATCCCTTCCCCTGGCGGCCCTACCGGTGGCAATCCTACTGGTATCGTATTCAATGGTTCGGCAGATTTTGTGCTGTCGAATGGCCAACCCGCCCGGTTCATTTTTGTTGGACTGGATGGCATTCTCTCCGGCTGGAACCCGACTGCAGGCAACAATGCGCTGCTGATCAAGAACAATATGGCTACGGCTGTCTATACCGGTCTCACCCTGGCGCAGAATGGAGGCGCCAATTATCTCTATGCGGCCGATTTCCGCTCCGGTAAGATCGATGTATGGGACAAGAATTTCAACCCGGTAATGATGACATTCAAAGATCCGGGTATCCCTGCCGGCTTTTCTCCCTTCAATATACAAGTGGTAGGCGATTGGTTGTATGTATTGTATGCTAAAGTAGGACCTGATGGACACGACCAGCCGGGACCGGGCCTGGGATTTGTCTCCGTCTTTTCCAAGGGAGGTATGTTCGTGAAAAGATTTGCTTCGAGAGGAGATCTGAATGCACCCTGGGGAATCGCTATGGCCCCTGCTTCCTTCTTTGATGATACTGACCAGGCAGAGCAGAATAGCAAGACCGGCACTTCCAAAACAGGTGGAGAGGATGAGGATGACGATCAATTGCAACCGATGATCCTTGTCGGCAATTTTGGCGACGGACGGATCAACGCCTATTCAATCAATGGGAAGTTCAAGGGGCAATTGAAAGGACATGGAAAAACGATCAGCATCGACGGATTATGGGCTTTGTCCTTCCCTCCTTCCACCGCCACCACCATCGACCCCAACCGGCTTTATTTCACCGCCGGGCCCGACCATGAAAAACATGGACTGTTCGGTTACCTGATCAAACAATAAAAAACAAGAGGTGCAAAGCACCCGGAGTAACCCTCCGTGTGCTTTACACCTCTGTGTGAACATTTGCCAGGCAGAATAATTTCAAAGCATACCGCTCGCTGTTCCTGATCAGACCAGTCGCTACTTATTTTTTGTGGCGAACTGATCTGCCAGCTTATTCAATTGTGCTGCATCCGGGGTCTTATTGCCGTCGTCGATCACTACCCTGTACCGGAAGGTGACGGATTCACCTTTTTTGAGACCAAGGTTCTTGGTGATCTTTCCATTCGTGAAAATATTTTCACCAAGTGGATTGGCAGCGAACAGCCCATAACCGCGGGCATGCCAGTATGTGGGATAATTCGGGTTCGAAGGATGATCAATGATGGAAACGCTGATCGAATCATTGCCCATCTTGCCATACATTTTACACCAGCGTGCACGGGTGCTCCAGGCGGCATCGCCGGCAGCGCCTTCACTGGTGATGTAATTACCGCTGGCGATCTTATCCTCATTGGTCTTCACTACCGTCACGTTGCCTTTATCGTCCGTGAACTTCTGGTCTTTTTTGGCCGGTATTTCGAGGGCATGTGCAGCACGGAAGCCGAGCAGCCCATCCTTCGCATCTTTAAACAGCACTTCTGTTTTGGCGGTAAGCGTAGTGATACGGTCTATGATGCGCTGATGACCGGTACCGCTGAATTCGATGCGGGTATTCTCTTCCAGCAGTACTTCTTTTGCCTGGTTGGTCCAGTTGGCATGGTACGACAGCACCCCTGTATTACCATTGCTGGTCTCTACAATGCGATCGGTCCTGATCCATCCGTACAAGTGTTTTTTGGCTGCAGGGATCGCATAGGAATTATTCCAGAAATCGAGGCCGTTCACATTCTCGAAGTTGAGCCATAGGCCGATGTGATGTGGGTGATCGGTTGGGTCGCCGGGTTGTGGGTTGAAAGGGAATCCTCTGGTCACCACTGTTCCATTGCCTGCGCGTATCGGGTACAGAACAGGTTTTTCCAGTGTATCGGGAAAGAGAAAGCTCGTGAAAGGCTGGTTGCCGATCAGCACGTCGATCTTGCCTGCCTTATCATCCCTTACCAGTTTCACTTCCTGTTTCTTCTGCGCCATCGCGGCCTGTGAAAAAAAGAGGCCGAGCAGCGACACGCCGGTAGCGTGCAACATCTGTTTCAAAATTTTCATATCGTACTTTGAATGCGTTAGTATTTGAACACTTTTCCTCCTGCCATCACTTCCTGTGTTTTCTTGTTGAAAGTGGCTTTCTCGCCGGTGTGTACGGCAGCATTGGTCATGGTAGTAGCGATGGAATGACTATAGCCTGCTTCCACCGGTGCATTCGGCTGCTTGCGGCTGCGAACACACTCCATCCAATTGCGTATATGGTTCGACGTTAGCTTATCGCCTCCCGTATTGGCAGAAGCCACTACCTGTTCGGCGTTGTTGAGCGTACGTTCGGGCAGAAGATTTTCCTGCATACCCATATCGGCCGCAAATTTTTTGGTGAGGCCGCCTTTGGGTGACACTTTATTGGTGTTCAGGTTCAGTTCGCCACCAACCGAATAATAGATCTCGGTGGGTTTTTCATCACCATTGTGCATGCGTGAGCAGAAGATCACCTGGAACCCTTGTGTGAGATCATCCTCCGGGCCGTAATCGAAAACTGCCGTGATGGTGTCCCAGTTCCTGCGACCGTCTTTCCACGCATAGATACCGCCGTTGGCTACTACGCTGCGCGGATGCTGAAGGCCACTGAACCAATGTACCGTATCGATCTGGTGGCTCATCCATTGGCCGGGCAAGCCGGAAGAATAAGGCCAGAACAAACGATACTCGAGATATTTACGTGGATCGAAAGCTTCGAATGGCCTGTTCATGAGAAAGCGCTTCCAGTCCGTATCGGATTCTTTCAATTGACCGAGCAGCGCGGGCCTGCGCCAGCGGCCGGGCTGGTTCACATTCCAGGTAAGCTCAACCATAGTGATCGGGCCGAACTGGCCGGAGCGAATGAACTCATTGGCGGCATGATAATTGGCGCCGCTTCTGCGCTGGGAGCCGATCTGCACGATGCGGCCGCTTTCCTTCACGGCTTTGAGAGCAGCGCGATTGTCTTCCATGGTCTCGGCAAATGGTTTCTCCACATACACATCACAGCCTGCTTTCACAGCTTCGATGGTATGGAGGGCATGCTGGAAATCGGCGGTGCTGATGAAAACGGCATCCACCAGTTTCTTGCTGTACAACTCTTCATTATTGTGGCAGGTGATGATATCGTGCCCGAGTTTTTCTTTCCATACGGCAGCCCCTTCCTCCCTTCTTTTATTCCAGATATCCGAAACGGCGACTATATCGAAATTCAGCTCTTTGTAATGGTTGAGAAAACAGGGAATATGAGAACCTTTGTGGCGGTCGGAGAAACCGACCACTCCCACTCTCACCCGATCGTTCGATCCTAAGATACGGTTGTAGCTTTGTGCGGTAAATCCTGATTGCGCTGCGACCACTCCGGCTCCTGCCAGTGCGGTTTGTTTGATAAAATGGCGACGGGAATTTTTCATTTATGGAGAATTAAAAGTGATACGGAAAGATACAAGAATAAACGGTGAATATAACTGTTACTGAATTCAGTACAATAAGCTATTTTACCAAAGTATTGAGTTCAATTAGCATGTTTAAGGCGTTGGCTCCGTAATTTTGTGAAGAACCTCATCAGATGTTAAAAGTATTGGCGATACAATCGGCAGACAGTATCGATATCAAACAATTCAGGGCCATATTCCCGGCTTCGCCGCATTATGCGGATTCGGATGAATTGTTTTACCAGACAGATACTGAAAAATTCCTCTATGTATTCAAATACGGTATTGTTTGTTTCCTGGGATACAATGCTACGGAGATAGCGGGATTCCAGCAAATGATCGCACCTTATTGCAGGAATATCTTATCACAGCCGTTGAGTGATGAGTTCGACATCGGGACCGGGGCCGATCAAACCCGGTTTGGATACAACAAGCTGGAGTTGGAACGTGTTACGATCGATACATTGAGATTGATCATGCTGAATGTTTCTCAATCGGTGGCGCTGGACCATTTCAACCGCCAAACCGATATACTGCTGGAAGAAACGAATTATCATACACAGATCCTGGAAAAAAAGGGTAAGATGGAATTGTCGGGCACGAGCCTGAAAAAATATATCGGTCGCACGTTGAACCTCAAGAACAGGATCGAAGCAAATCTTTACATCTTCGATTCGCCCGAAGAGACCTGGGAAGATGAGGACCTGAACAGGATGGATATTGGTCTTAAAAAATTGTTCGACCTGCAGGCCCGTTTCAGAACGATCCGGGAGGGATTGGAGATCGTGAAAGAGAATCTTGAATTGTTCAAGGACCTGTTGCAATACCGGAACAGTATCTTACTGGAATGGGTGATCATTGTGTTGATCTTCGTGGAGGTGATGAACCTGATCATAGAAAAGATATTTAAATAACCAGTGTGATCAGGATGGTTAAATCAGCATCCCGCACGTTCACATGCAGCAGTACCAACCAAAAATCTGTGAAAGTTTTTTCACCAAAAAGATATGGTGAATTTCCTTTTTTTTTATCTTCGGTAAGTGCTTCATTCGGATGACACATTTTTCCGCAGACGGGACTCCAGTAGTGCATTAAACCATTTTACGCCTAACATTTCGTATAAGAGAAAGAAAGCAAGGGCAGCGTTGTGCCAGATGCCTGATTTGCTGCGTACCGTTATACTACGGTATCTGCATGCGTAGTTGTACTGAACTTTTATCAACAACAACTTTGTTCATTGGCAGATGTAGTGCAACAAGGCTAATGCTGCGTGTGCCTACACGTGATGGTGTTGCAAGAAAAGTTAGTTTTTTTTCCCGGTCTGCCGGGACAGTGAACCTGGGTGCTTGTTTATATAATTACGACCAGGGAATTTTCGTATAGTCTTCCTTTTCCTTTTCAACGCTATACTCTCGCAACATTACCGGGTGCAATTCCTGGGATAATGCAACAGGCCGCTGAGAAGTGCCCATTCCTGATATAAAATTTTACATGATGGTTCTTCCTAACTGGGAGTTTGTCAAAAGCTTCCGGGGAGGATGGTGGAGGTGTCTCTTCATTCACGGACGAATGGTGGACACCTCCGAAATGGTCTACTTCACCAGGAGTGAATACATTAAATATGTAATTCACTATGACTATTATGGGAATTAGGCCATACTCCCACCCCCGGTGTTAGAAGCCGGGGGTTCTTTATTTTTATAGACGAAGGGTAATGTGAATCAGCAGGGGATCAAACAAGGTATAATAATCAGGATAACCCGTTCTCAATTTGCAAAATGTGATTAGCTGCAGTCAATGTACCTAAAATTTGATTGATTATAATCAACTGGTTTCAATTCAATTGACATTGGTCATGTTTTCTGGCAAGCTTTGTTTCATTAATACGTATAAACACTTACCAGGCACATAATAATATATATGTACATGCATCATGACCCTTTCTTTTCAATTTCCAGTATTTCTGCCTCCGATAATTTCGATTCCTCCGTTATGATCTGCACAGCCGTCGGCGTAGTCAGTCTCACATCCTTAGAGGCCATCCAGTTCTCGATGGTATTCTGACTTCGATCAAAAGCGATCATCAATCTTGCGATCAGCCGGTTATTTCCCTTGATTTCACGAATAGCCCTATCCGAAATCACCATTTTTTCCAATTTTTTTTGGTTAAATTTGTTGGCGTAAAATTAATTCATAAAATCTACTTTCTAATTTATTACATAGAAAATAGACAAATTATTGATGCCAGTCAATTCTCCCAAAAATATTGTCGATTTAGCACCAAATCCTGCTCAGCCCTATCTGCCCAGTGTGATCGACCTGCATGATGCCATCAACGCAAAACGACTGCGGGTGGAGGATGTTGCCATCGAGCTCGGCGCCAACCGGTCGACGCTTTATACCTGGTTCAGTGGTAAGAGACCCAACAAGACTTCGGTAGAAAAGATCAAACAATTCCTGCATTCAATAGGATGGAAGCAAACAGCGAAAGAAGAAGATCATTTGTATAAAACCATTCCTACCCCACCAACGATCAAACATGTGCAGTCGCAGCTTTTCAATGATCCGCTGGTACAGGCATTGCTGAAGAACCAGGAAGAACAACATAAGTTCAACCAGGGCGTGATCAATGCCCTGAAAGCCGGTCTGGCATTCAGTATAAAAAGCCATGAGGAACTGATGCAGTTCCTCCGGAACGGGAATGATCAGGAGAAGGGTAGCGATAAATGATAGTTGACAAGTTGAAAAGTTGATAGGTTGACAAGGAGGCTCCGCCTTACAGTGATCTCCTTATCAACTTTTCAACTTGTCAACCATCTTCACAAATTTCCCCAACTCCGTTAACTCCACTGCCGTCAATGATTCATTGTTCTCATATTTGGAGCGGAAGAACAATACCCGTTTATGCTGCGGATATTTGGCCAATACCGTGGCGATCTGCTCACCGATCGCTGCATCTTTTTCATACAAAGGTTTTGCGGCAGGCAATGCAGATTTGAAACGGGTCGGCTTTTTCAGGATCATGGCTTCCAGCGTAGCCAGTCTGCCTGCCGGCACCGTGCCCAGCTTCTGTGCCTTGCCAAGCAATCCCTGCAGTTGCCGCTTGCTCAGTCCACCCCGCTCCTGGTATTGTTGCAACAGGCTCTGTACAAAACCAGCCGCCGGTTGCGCTTCCAATACGGCTTTCAGCACATCCAGCACAACGTCCACATCAACTTTTTTCCGGTACATAGTATATTCTGAAAAATGAAAGTAAGAAAAATTCCGGCCGCCCGGCAGCGTACAGACTGCCACATTCAGGGCTCGTGCTCGGTTTTTCCATAGTAGACACCCGATATACCCATCCAGCAAAGCACAGCCGATTTCCTTTCCAATACCGATACCCAGTTACAATACATCCTTCGGCAGATCGGGTTTCACCGGAAAACGCATCAATAAAAAGCCCCGCAGGATTGCGGGGCGATTAAGTGACATAAACGGGGTTGTCACACAGACCACCTGCTTTCGCAGATGATCAATATCAAACTGTACATGAGAAAACCCACGGCCTCCTGGCAATGGATAGCCTCAAAGTAACGGTAGTTCGGCATTTCACGGCCATAAAGTACACCAATACTGCGATGATCTGGACTAACCGCATCTTTTACTATGTTAAAATATTATTACTATTATAAAAATGCCGTCAGTGGGTGGCACCAACGGCATCGGTAAATCGATTTGGATATAGGATCTCGATGTAGTCTTCTTCAGGCTAAGAAGGTCCGGCTATACCGGCTACTCATTACCGCCATTAAAAGGCCAGGCACCTGCATTAAATACAAAAGCGCCCGGCAAAGGAGAGTTTTCATGTTACAGTTTTACATAGGTTACAAATTGCGTTCATGTAAAGGCTATCGTTTATCATAAGGATTGTCGCTTTTCTATATCCCAGGAAATAGAAAACCGACCGGCTTTCATGACACCGGCGCAAAACCATTCTACCTGTGCCCCACCAATAAAAGCGGGGCCAGGCAAAATGGAACCTTTACAAGAAACCCTTGGATAACTATTCATTGTACCTGAAGAATAGCATCCGTTTTGAACCATGATCCAAGAACTGAGTTTGTGTCCTTTGCTTCCTAATATTTTAGTTTCAGCTCAACCCTGCGATTGAGTGTGCGGCCTTTGGCTGTTTTGTTGTCGGCGATCGGGCGGTCGGGGCCGAAACCCGCGGACTGGAGCCTGTTTTCATCCACCCTTTTGCTTTTCAGGTAATCCAATACTGCCTTTGCACGTTTTTCGCTCAGTGGCTGATTCGTTTTCGCTGAGCCGGTATTATCAGTATGTCCTTCAATATCCAGTTTCAGATCGCGGTCGGCATTCAGGATATTGACTACTTCATTGAGTGATTTGAATGATTTGGGCAGCAGTTTGGCATTGCCCGTTGCAAAGAAGATATTGCCTGCAGCCACATTCACTTTTTTCACCACTTCTTCTTTCACGATGGGGCAACCATGGTTCTCTTTCACACCCGGCAGGTTGGGGCATTTGTCCTCTTCATCGTTCACGCCGTCACCATCACTGTCAGGGACCGGGCAGCCCTGGTATCTTGGTACACCGGGCACGGTGGGACATTTGTCTTCTTCATCATTGATGCCATCGCCATCTGTATCGGGGATCGGGCAGCCATTGTATTTGGCCAAGCCTTTCGTGGTGGGGCATTTGTCGTCCTTATCGGGAATACCGTCACCATCGGTATCCGGGCAGCCATTGAATTGCGGCAACCCTTTTACATCGGGGCAGGCGTCCACACTGTCTTCCACTCCATCTTCATCCCTGTCTTTCCGCTCCGCTACCGGCAGTGGCACCACTTTGGGAGGCGGAGGCGTTTTCGGGCTGGAAATGCTTTCAGTGAATCCCAATGAATAGAAGAGATTATCATCCAGGTTCGATTTGTTCAACGATACCCTGTAATGCGCCTGTAAGAAAATATAAGTGATGCTCGATAAGTTCAGTTGAAGGCCAACACCGAGAGGCGCGTATGGCGCCCATTTGCGGCCGTAATCGCCGATACCGATACCGGCAGTGAGGAATGGGTTCAGGGTATGATCATCTTTCAATGCACGGGCATGGAGCGCAGCTTCAAATTCGTTTGAATAGCTGTGCTTGTTGCCCTCTCCATTTTTGGCATAGTCCGTAAATAGTGCATTATAGCGGGCCGAGAGATCGATCTTGTTGGTAAGTCCTTTCCAGTACATCAAGGATATCCCGAAATCCTTGTTGGAGAACTTAGACCAGTCGCTGCCTTTCAGTACATCGCTCAGTGAGGTTGCTTTTATTGCATTGGGAGTTTTAAAGTCGGTGGCATTCATACTGAAGCCTATGAGGCTTCCTTTCTTTTTGGAGAGAAATCCCTGGGCATCGGCTTGATGGGCAAATACCAGGGATACAAGAGAAAAGGCGAGTAAACGTTTCTTCATACGATTTAGAATTTGCTTTTCCAAAATTATCCGTTCGTGGTATTCCTGCCAGTAAAACAATTACTATTTACGTGTAGTAAAAATTCTATAATCGGCCCCCTTCGTATACCCCTGTAAGTTATATTCAATTTACCGGTTATCATTCTTTCCCGGCCCCGGACGAACCGGGACCAGGAGAAGAATGTACCCTTTGTAAAGAAACCTGCCAATATCAGTTCCGGGCTTCAGCCCGGTGCTCACAGCATCCATTGCTATCAGTGAGCGATTACGAACCTGGCCGTTTGCACAGTACCATCACTGGCGATCACTTTCGCCACATACATGCCAGGGAGATAGCCGGCCACACTGGTCGAATACCGGGTAAGGGTAGTTTCCAGCTTAATGGCCTTTTCTATTTTATAGAGCCTGCCCGTCATATCGGTGATGATCAGTTGGGCAGTTTGCTTTTTGGAAGATTGTATTTCCAGGTTGAGCAGACTTCTTACCGGGTTGGGCTTTATTTCCACCGTGAAGAAGTTGCCGGTGAGCAGTTTCGCAGTAACGATGACAGAATATTTTGCCCTGCCGTCGAGATCGATCTGCTTGATACGATAATAATATTTCACACCGGGTAGCACCTGGTTATCATTGAAGCTGTAATAACTGGTGGTATTGGAATTTCGTTTGCCCGGCACGGTGCCTATAGCCCTGTAGGTACTTCCATCATCACTTCTTTCCACTTCATAACCTGCATTATTCTGCTCGGTGGCTGTTGCCCAGCTTACCAGGATCTTGTTATTGTCTTTGGGCTCTGCTCGTACGTAGAGCCATTCCACTGGCAGCGGAGCGTTGTTCTGCACGATGTTGAGCACATCGGTGCCGGTTCCTCCATTGTAGATATTGGAAGTAGTGCTGATCCCATGCGCTATGAATGCAGGGATATCATACGTGAGTATTTCCACACATCCCGGGCACCTCCAGGCACCCGGAAGGGTGAACTCATAGAGCATTATCTGTTGCCCGGTAGCAATATTCTGAACGGTTTCCTGCGTACCGGTCACCTGGAAATACCAGTACCCATCGTCGGGCTCTCCGAATGTAGTGGCATCGAAGATCGTCAGGTCGAGGCTATTGTTGAATGTATTGCGTGGCGCCGCACCGGTGAAAGCGGTATTCTCATTGGTCACTTCAGGAGAGGCAGCAGGAGGCGCCGAAGTAGGCTGGGGAACAGTAGCGGTCTTGGGTATCCGCCAGGTAAGGTTCATACTGGCCCAGGCATTATTGGGGGCCGCAGCAAAGCCGCTGCCTGAGGCCCTGCCCAGGATCTGCATATTGTTGACCGGGTTTTCTATGATGGATACGTCGAGGGTTTGACCCTGTACCGTAGCTATCAGCACGAGTAGTAAACCCGTCAGCAGTATGTTCTGAATAAAGTTCTTCATAAAAATCATTTATGGTTCACAGTGAGGGCCGGCAACTTCAGGTAGTTGCCGGCTATGGACTGTATTAGGGTAATTGTTGTTTGATGACAAAGGTTGTAAGACCGAACGTATTGGCCGGATGTGTTTTCACATTGTTCACGATGATCGAATAGTCGGATGGCGTGGCAGTGTAGTAAACCCTGCCATCCAAATTCAGGTCGAACGGACTATACACATTGATCATTCCGGTATACGTTGGCGATGCGCTGGTATTGCCTGCATGAGTGAGCACTGCATTGGTGACCAGGGCCGCATCGGATGGTTTGCCTGAATGCCTGATATAATTGTCTCCATCCACATCACCGGCCCAGAGGCCCATGATGCCTCCTCCCAGGTCCTTCCGTGCATTGGTACCCCATGTGACAGTACCGGGGTTGGTGAAATCAACCACACCTGTTGTGAAGTCGACCGCATTCAGTGTCATTGCTCCGAGGTGATTCCGGTGGCGGACTGCCAGCCTGTAACTGCCCGGTGTAACATTCTGGAATGCGACCGGCTGCGTGTAGTTGGTATCTACCACGTTGCCGTTGCTCAGTACGAAAGCTGCCCTGCTTGCCACCACTACCGATGGGTTCGTATTATCGCGAAGCTCGAGCAGTACCCAGTCTACCACTGCCGCCGCTGATGCATTGGGCGCAACGGAAGGCGTAGTATGCTGACCATAAGGATCTGTGGCGGGCAATACGGCAGCCGTTTTCAGTGCTGTGCTCATCGAGGTTCCGTTCCAGGCGCCTTGCAGCACGAGCTTCGGTGAAACGCGCAGTGACTGAGACCCGATGGCGAGTGTAATCACATGGCCGCTCGTGAGACCGGAAATATTGGTGAAGTTCACTTTTCCACTGGCATAAGTTGTAGCCGGAATAATTGTTATAATACCAGTGGTGAAATTACCGTCACCATCCGTATCGATGAGCAGGTTGAAGTCCGACGCTGCAATGCCGCTCTGCGTGATACCTGCCAGGTTGAATTCCATCGACACGGTATTGAGCAGGTTATCGAAATTGCTCAGGTTCACTTTCCATTGCTGTGTCAGGCGCTGACTGAACTGTACCGGCAGATTAGTATTGATGGTAGTGAGCGCCGTTGAATTACTGCCCCATATCAGGTAAGAGGAATCCTTGGCGAAATTGCCGGTGTTTGCCAGATTATCAGTAGCAATAGTTCCCAATCCCACTGCCAGGATAGCCCCAGGCTGGATGCTCACGGATTGTTTCTGGAGCAATCCTTCGATATCATCACGCCCGATACCGGCGATATTATTCTTATAGGTGGCATTGGCAGTAGCATCCCAGATAACAGTACCATTGGTATTGAGATAACTGCTGTAAGGCGTGGCCTGATCTATCGTATATCCATTCCTGATAGACAGGTAAGTGCTTACTTTTTGGCGCTCGGTATTGTTCAGCGCCCTGTCGAATACGATCACTTCAGTAATGGGGCCGCTCCAATATTCACCACCCCATGCACTGGTACCTATGCGGGCCCCTGCTGTGGTACCGGTATTCCAGGATTTGTTCACGGGCGTGGCCACTGAAGCTATTTTGCTGTAGAGACTTGCCTGACCACCAGCGCCTGCCCAGGTACCGAACAATTCATTCGGCCTGTTGAGCTGCCAGAACCCTGCCGCCGTTATGACATCGTCGTTGTATCCGACAAAATATCCGGTACCGTTGACGCCCACACTGGCCAGACCATTGCCCTGACTTCCCCCCGCGGCCCCGTAGCTAACGATATAACGGTTGCCGGCAAGACTATTCAGGCTACCGACACCGATCAATGTTCTGGCCGTATTGCCGATCGGCAGTTTGGAACTATCGAGCTTCATGAACTGGCTGGCGCCATTGAAAGTCATCACCGGGTTGTAATTGATATTGCTGGCCGGGTTGTTGGTATAGACTGGCTGGTTAGCCGTTGTGAACTGACTGGCGTTGTTGACCTCGTTGCCAAAATCGACCCATACATCCACCGGCGTACCATCCGTATTGTTCAGCACACCATGATCTGTTCTTACCCAGAGTGAAGTAGCTCCTACCCCACCCGGCGATTTGATGAAGGCGGCGATGGTGAAATACTGACCGGTCGTGAAATCAGTCTTCGCTGCCCAATGGCGCTTACCATTGATGGTGATATCATATAATGGTATATAGGTATCACTGTTATCGATCGTGGCATCATTACTTACTACCAGGTAGGTTTGCCTGGGGTTGGGTAATGCATCATAAGGAACAGCGAGTTCCACCTGGCCTACAGTACCTGTTTTCTGAACTGTCCAAAGCCTGGTCATGCGGTAGTTCACCAATGGATTACCGGTAATGGTAGTTTTGAAGGTGACGGCCGCATTGTCATCGCCCCAGATGAGATATGATTTATCGGCAGTGAAGCTGTTGGCATTGTCGATATTGGTTTCGGCAATAGAACCCAGGCCCATCACTATCCGCAGACGGGTGGTATCTGTATTGCCGCTCTGTTTCTGGTTCAGTCCTTCCAGGTCATCACGGCCGATACCGGTTATGCCGTATTTGTACGTCGCGTTGGTGGTAGCATTCCAGATGATCGTGCTGTCCGTAGCATGATAGTTATTGGCTGTGGTCTGATCGATGGTATAGCCATATTTGATAGCCATGTAGGTTTCCACCTTCAGGCGCTGGCCTGCATTCAACGTGAACGGATAAACGATCAGCTCGCTGGTATATCCATTCCAGTATTCAGGCTGCGTAAGTGCAAAGGAAGAATTACCAACACGGGCCACAGTGCCTGTCGTGTTCCAGTTCTTGATGACCGGTGCGGCTGCCTGCCTGTATTTGCTGTAAATAGAAGCTCCGGTGCCGGTCCCGTTCCATACACCCATCAGCATATTCGATTGGTTCAATTGCCAGAAACCTGTTGGAGTAGTTACATCGTCCCCATATCCTACAAATGCGCCTGCATTGGTAGCATACAAGCCAATGGCAGTACCCTGGCTGGTTGCCGATTGGCCCCAGCTAAGCATATATTTATTGGTACCGGCAATGACCAGCGGCCTGCCCAATGCGATCACTGTTCTTGGAGTGGCGCCCATAGGCAGCTTGGTAATATCCAGGTCCATGAAATTGTTCGTGCCATTGAAACGCAGGGCAGGGTTGAAATTGGTATTGCTGCCGGCATTGTTGAAATATACTGGTTGGTTCGGCGCCGTGGGCTGTAGAGCACTATTGATCTCGGCCCCGAAATCGTTCCATTCACTGAGAGGCGTATTGTCAGTTGCAGCAGTACCATAGTCTGCCCGTAACCACAAGGTATTGCCAACCACCCCACCAGGTATTTTCAGGTCAGTGGCGAAGGTGAAATACTGGCCACTGGTGAGATCGATGGTAGCAGTACAATAGAGTTTGTTATTGATCGTCACTATATTCACTTTCGTGAACGCATCCGTGCCGTCGATCGTTGCGTCATTGCTGACGATGATATAAGAATTGGAAGGGTTCGGCAATGTATTGGCAGGAATGGCGATCAGCACATTGCCTACTGTACCGGATTTCTGTACCCTCCATACCCTGGTCATGCGATAGTTCACCAATGAAGTGCCTGTGACCGCCGTGCGGAAAGAGAGAGCACCATTGTCATCACCCCAAACGAGGTACGACTTGTCCGCAGTGAAATTATTCGGGTTGGCAGAATTGGTAGAATCTATACGGCCCAATCCGATCATTACCTGTGTACCCGGGTTGATGCTGATGGATTGTTTTTGCCGGAATGCTTCTTCATCATCGCGGCCAATACCGGCGATATTATTCTTATAAGTAGCATTGACGGCAGCATCCCAGATAGTGCTTCCATCGGTGGCGAGATAACTGGTATTGCCATTGTCGTAGGTGATACCATACTTCAGGCCCAGGTATGTGTGTATCCTCTGCCTTTGCTGTGCGTTCAATGCTGAATTATAGATAATGATTTCGGGGAGGCGGCCATTATAATTGGAAGCTACATTGATCTGGGAGTTCTGACCGACATAGTTGTTATTCAAATTGCCGGTTGATACGCTTGTACCATTCCGGAATATCTCCTGTTTGTTGGTGGCCAGGGTTATGTCGCTGGCGCCTGCCCAGATGTTCACCTGGTTATTGATATTACCGGCATTGTAAGTCATACGGTTCGTATAGGGTGCGTCCCAATACACGATATTATCGCCCCAGGTAGCGTGCATATTGAAGAAGGTGCCGCTTGCTGCCGGTTCTGAAAAGATGACGGCATTTTGTGGAACGACCTGACTATTGACAACGAACGTTGCGGCTCCTGTATAGGTACCGTTCTTCAGGATCGAGGCCCCGCTCATTGAATAGGTTGGAGCACCGAATTTCAAAACAGGATTGAAGTTTATATTGCTGGCGCTATTATCAAGGAATAGCGGCTGGTTGGCTGGTGTAGACTGAACGAGCGTATTGCTGAAAGCGCTCAGGTCGCTCCATTCACTGATGAGGGTATTGTCTGCGGAAGAAGATGTACCTATATCCGCACGCACCCACAATGTATGACCAGGCACGCCACCAGGAGATTTCAACGGCGATCCGAAGGTGAAATAGATGCCATCGGTGAGCAAGGCGGATGATAAAGTAACTGTACCGTCGTTGGCTACCGGCAGTTCCTGGTTGAGTGTGGCAAAATTCGGGTCTGTGCTGATCAGGAGGTAATTATCGACTCCAAGCGGTTTTATCTTCAGGGTGATATTCTGATCGGCCCAGTTCGTTTTCTGCACTTTCCATACGCGCGTGAAGCGGCGGGTAACATTATGCGTGCTACCACTTACGGGCCCGGTGAAATTGGAAACCGACAGGCCATTGTCCGCGAATACGAAGAATGATTTATTGTTCGTGATGGTATTGCTGTTCGATTCATTGGTAAGCGGAACGCCTGTGCCCAATGAAAGCGTGACGAACCCTGTATCGGCCGACAGCGATTGTTTGGTGTTCAATGCGGTGCTATCGTCACGGCCGATACCGGTGATACGACTTTTATAAGTAGCATCGGCAGTCCAGTAGACCGTATTGTTCGAGGCCAGGTAACTGGTAGCTCCATTGTTGAGGGTGATGCCGTATTTCAGGCCCAGGTAGGATTCCACCAACTGGCGTTCATCATCTGTCAGTACACGGTCATAAACGATCACCTCACTGATATTGCCCATCCAGAATAGACCTCTGCCCGCAATGCTCCTTGATCCAATGGAAACGAGATTGACTGTAGCAGGGCTCATGGCAACAGTACCCTGATTATCCAACCTGAAATTCTGATACAGTTTAACCCCATTGGTAAGGTTTGATTGTGTTCCACTGAATAAGTAGGGCCGGTTATCGACAAACGTACTTAATCCGGAGACATACGGTATTGAAGATCCATTGGTTTCCAGGAACTGTAGGTTTGCCGGCGCCGTTACCCTAAATTCCATACCATTGGAGGAGCCTACGGCGCCGCTGCTCACGAGGTCTCTGACGGCCGCGAATCCCGCCCCCGAAGCCGCTACAAATATAGAGGAGGTATCGGGGTGTACCCTTGTTGTATTGATATCGAGGAAATCATCGGTACCATCGAACTTTAACCCATAATTGAAGTTGATCGCTTTTGCGTCGGTGGTCGGTTGTCCGGTTACCACACTTTGCTGGGCCTGATGGCCACGGCCTGCATAATCATTCCAGGAGGCGCCGCTGGTATTTCCGTCATCGGCACGAAGCCAGAAGTTAATGCCTTTATTGACACCATTGGGCCCTTTGATATCTTTTGCAAACGTGAAGTAAACCCCAGCAGGCAGGTTACTGGTATTCAGCGTAACCGTACTGTCGGCATTCAATACATATTTTGTGTCGGCGCCATCGAAGACGGCATCTGTGCTTACTAATAAATACGTTTGTGCATTACCGCCATTAACTTTGAACGTAATGTTCTGGTCGGCCCAGTTGGCTGTCTTACCAACCTTGAAGATCCTCGTCATCCGGTTGGTGATGCCTGGCTGACCATTCACCGGTGTTAGGAATCCGGCGGATGCTCCATCATCACCAAATACAAAGAATGATCTATCGTTGGTGATAATATTTGTGTTTGCTGCATTGCTGGCAGCTACCGTATTGCCGAGTGCGATCGTTACCACTCCCGTATCCACGCTGAGGGATTGTTTCTGGTTCAGGTCCGTCACGCTGTCGCGGCCGATGCCGGTAATATGTTTGGAATAACCTGCATTTACTGTAGCGTCCCAATAAACAGAACCGTCCGTTGCCGTATAACCGGTTGTGGAAGCGAGGTTCAGCGTTACGCCATATTTAATGGCGAGATAGGATTCTATCTTGAGACGGTCGGTAGGCGTTAGTGTCGATATATCTTTATATATGATGACTTCAGGGATCTTTCCATTGTTGTATTCCGAGCCGTGCCAAACACTCAGGTTGGAGGAATAGTTGCCGCCGTTGTGAGGTAAATAGTCGCGGGGATTATTATCAGAAGCCATCACATTCCTGTCGCGGTAAAAACTCATATTGGCAACCGTCTTGGTAAAGCTCCATACATTGGCTTTGTTCAGGCTGCCACCCCAGGGAGCCGTCAACCGCCAGCCGTACGGCGCATCGAAATCAGACAGCCCTCCAGTATGAGGAGATGCAATGACAGGATAATTGTTGGTCGTCATCTGATCGAAGAGCGCAGCATTATTCGGGGCAGTCATAGAATACACACCGAATACCGCGATATTATTCATGTTCCCATTGCCTAATATGGAGGTGGAGGGATCAACGATATTCCCTTTCCCGAAGAACTGAGGAGGAACAAAAGAGGCGGTGGGATTGAAGTTCATGCCATTGGGCAAAACGCTGGGCCTGTTGGCTACAGCGGGAGATGGGATATTCATACCACGGCCGCTGTAATCATTCCATTGCAAGGGACTTAATCCATAATCGCCCTTATACCAGGCGCCGATGCCGGTAACCACTCCGCCGGGACCTTTCAATCCATTGGCGAAGGTGAAGAAAGAACCGTTGGGGAGCTGACTTGTATTGAGTGTGATGACGCCATTGGTGAACGGCAGTGCGAGATCGCCTGCACCAAAGACGGCATCGGTACTGATGATGATGAATTGCGGAGTAGCAAATGCTGAATCTGTGCGGATAGTGATATTCTGGTCTGTCCAATTCGTCTTCTGTACTTTCCAGGTGCGTGCCAGCGCCACATTCACCCCCGGTAATCCGGTAACATTGACGGAAAACATTCTCGCACCGTCGTTATCACCTGTTACCAGGAACGACTTGTTGGCGGTGATAGTGCCGGTATTGGCCGCATTGCTGGCAGCAATGCTATTGCCTAATGCAATGGTAACATAGCCGGCATCTGCACTTACTGATTGTTTTTGCAACAATGCAGATACGCTATCGCGTCCGATACCGGTGATATGATTATTGTACCCGTTATTCAGGGTAACATCCCACATTTTGGTAGTGCCGTCACTGGCCAGGTAATCGACCGGTGCTGCAAGGTTCAGTGTGAGACCGTATTTCAAAGCGAGATAGGATTCTATCTGCTGTCGTTGTGTGGCGGTGGTGGCTGCCGAATTATTGTACACGATCATCTCGGCGATCTTACCATTAAAGGGGCCATTCCCATCGTACCAGGCGCCAATGCCGAATTGAGCATTCGATCCGGGAATATTATTCAGCGCTCCTGAAAAAGTAGCGACTACCGACCTGTTCCTGTTGGCGCTCATACCGGATGGTGAGCGAAGGAAGGTCCAGATATAAGGTGCGCCGAACGTTCCTCCCCATGCTCCTTGTATCCTGTAATTATAAGGGGCATCGAAATAGAGGATGCCGTCAGTCCAGGGTACATGCGAATGGATCTGCTGTCCATTGCTGACCATCTCGCCGAACATGGAGCCGTTCTGTGCCGCATCGGTGATCGCCACTGCATATATCTGTACGTTATTGATGCCAGGACCGGTAAAGAGACTGGGACTGGCGAGGAAACTATTCACCCCATTGAACTTCAATGCAGGATTGAAATTGATGCCGGTAGGCAGAACAGTTGCCTGTCTGGCTGGATTAGCCTGAATGGCCCCATTGCCATTACCGCTGAAGTCATTCCAGGAAGCACCGGTGGCATTTCCATCATCTGCTCTCAACCATAATGCCACGCCGGCATTCACACTGGCAGGCCCCTTGAGTGTAGTGCCCAGGGTGTAATAAGCGCCATTGGGGAACAGCGATGAATGCAGACTGATCGATCCGCTGGCATCCAGCGGCAACTCCTGGCTGATCGTGGCAAATGCAGGATCAGTGCTGATGAGAAGATAATTGGATGATCCTGCTCCCTTGAACCGGAGCGTAAGAAGCTGATCTGTCCAGCCCGCCGATTTCTGTACTTTCCATACGCGTGCCATCCGCTGGTTCACTTTGACGCCGGTAACGGCCGTAGCGAATTTTGCAGAGCCGTTATTATCTCCGAATACAAAGAAGGTCTTATCGGTAGTCACTGCATTGGTGTTGGCCATATTCGAAAGCTGGATGGCATTGCCCAATGCGATCGTCACGAGCCCTGTATCTGCGCTGAGTGATTGTTTCTGGTGCAGCATGGTGCAGTCGTCCTTACCGATACCGGTGATGTGCAATCCATAACCGGCATTGGCCGATGCGCTCCACATCAGGGTTGTGCCGTCGGAAGCCACATAATCGGTGGCGCCATTATTCAGTGTGACACCGTATTTCAGCGCCATATAGGATTCTATGCGCTGGATCTCACCGGGGTTGAGATCACGGTTGTAGATAAAAAATTCAGGAACGAATACTTTTGAAAATTCCCCTCCCGGCAAACCTCCCATCGAAAGCGTCCAGGCGGTGCCGTTAGAAGAAGGCCCACTATTCAGCAAAACGCCATTGCCCTTGAACTCGAATGGCCCTGCGCCGGTATTGGCCCGTTTGAGAGAATACAGCCGGGTATTATTGGCAATTGGGGTAGTATTGGGATTGATCCATGCTTCTAAATATAACCTGTTCTCAAATCCACCATGCCAGCCAAAGAGCTTGTTACTGCCATTAGAAGAGAAGACCCTGCCATTCAGTGAGCCTTCCAGCTTGCCCAGCCCCATCATTGTGTAGGCCGTGGTAACAGTGGCGGAGGCCGGTGCGAGGTGGAGATCGTTGCCATCATAATACATGGCCGGATTGAAATTGACATAGCCACTGGTAGTATCCGGATCGCCGGTAGCAGTCATGTGATTGGCGTTGCCGCTGATATCGCCCCAGGTGTACCCGTTCAGTCCCATATCGGCGCGGTACCAGGCCAGTATACCATTGTTCACGCAGGCCGGGGCTTTCACGCCGATGTTGAGCTTATCGCTGAATTCGGAAGTGCCGCAATTATTGGCGGGAATGCGCAGGGTGGCTGTCCAGAAGCCTACACCGGTAGCACCCGGGCCCGTATTATAAGTTATAGTTTGTGTGCTTGTGCCGGCGGAGAGACCATTCAGGGTGGTCACATAATATTGTCCGCTGGAAGAAGTAACGGCGGGATCATTGGCGTAGATCTCCACGCTGTACAATGCCCCCGGTGAAATATTGGGAATGGTGATCTGCAACTGATATTGACCGCCGCCCAATGCATTGGACGATACGAGCACGGGCCGATTAGCGCCACGATAATTACAGTTACCGCCATTATTGCTGATACCTGAGCCGGTATTATTATAAATGGAGTTGTTGTTATAAATTACTTTGAGTGGATTATCATTATAAATACCTGCACCTGCGTTATCATGGATCACACAGCCGGTAATGGTCATATTGCTGACACCAGAGCCTCCATAAAGCCAGATACCGTGACTGGCCGCGTTCACTACAGTGTCGCCCGTAAGATTGATATTGGAAGTGGCATTGGCCATATTGACCACGATGCCTGTGCGGCCACTGTTGTAAAAGGAACAGTTCGTAATGCCTACATTCGTGCGAGGGAAATTATTGTAGAACTCGATACCGTCGAAGTTGTTGGTGAATTTCGAATTCTTCAGTTGAAAATTGGTATTGGCTCCGTTATTGACATAGATCCCATCGCCGTCAAATTCATTGAAAGTAAGGCTGTCGAGGGTTACATCATTGGCAATATTGGGGAATACGATGCCGTAACCGGCATCGGTCGTGTTACCTGGTTTGTCGCCGTTCAGGATCGAATTTTTGATCGTAAGGGTATTGACGGTGCTCTCAAAAGAAATAAAATGATTACCTCCATACAGACCGGGCACCGTGTTCTCTAGTTTTGAATGATTGATGGTGATATTGCTGGCTGCCCCGTTGAACCAGATGAAACGGATATCCGCCTCATTGACCCGGATACTATCCAGGGTGATACTGTTCGTGGTATTATCGAACCGGATGCCATAATCGCCATCATCATCAGTGCCAACCACATCCATGTCGAAGACTGAATTTTTGATCGTGATGTTCGTATTTATATAGTTGGAATAAAAGCCAAGTGCTATGCCGCTCCACAAAGAATCTACCGTTACTTTATCCAGTGTTATATTGTTGGCGGTCTCCACGGGGCCACCCGTGTTATTGAGCATAATAGCGTTCTGGAAGCCACTGATCTTACTATTGGTGAAATTCCAGCCGTTGATGGGTGCATCGCGGAATTCCACTCCACCACATCCCCTGGTATTCCCCTGTGTACTGAGATTGATATTGTCCATCACCAGGTTGGTCTGTGTACCACCAATAAAATAGATGCCCTTCCCGATGTAAGGATTGCTACCGTTACATGGCTCTATATCGGTAGACCATAAATTACGGATGGTGAGGTTAGTGGAATTACCTTCCACATACACCAATGCATTGAGATAATTCCCACTATTGCTATAGGTATTGATGTTCTCGATCAGTACACCGGTAGTATTGGTCCGGACAATAAAGTCTATATCTCCATTGTTGGTCAATGTAAAATTGCGGACAGTGACATTGTTTGCCCGGATATCGAAGGGATTGATAATTCCATTGACGCCACTTGAATTGATGGTGATCCTGTTCTGCCCATCGACGGTGGCATTGGCCTTGGTGATGGCCGGGAGGGAGGTCTGGATCGTGATCTGTCCATATACAGAGAATTGAATGGCATGAGGACCTGCGCCGGGAGCGGCATTCAGGTCGAGGATGGCCTGCCTCAGTGAACCGGGACCGGCATCATTCGTATTCGTGACCGGGAAATTAGCAGCCATCAGGAAGACCGGGAAAAGAAGAATAGAAAGAAGCGTCGATAGTCGCCTGATCATGCTGCTTGTAGAAAAGGCAGACCTACGCAAGAGTAGTGTTGGTTGCATATGGACTTGGCTTTTGAAAGGTTTTATTCTTTTTATTTGAATAGGTTATTGAATAGCTATATATGTGCGTTACTGTAATAGCAATAACAGTCACTTCCGGGTCAATGACCCGGATTCACTGTGGTGTACCATACTGATCAAAGGAAAGCTACGAGACCAGAACCTTTACCTGCGAACCTGCCGGAACAGCAGGTTCAGTGAATACTCCGTGTGTAGAACCTGTGCAGGTACATGATCATTCACGACAAAAGTATTTTACTTGAAATATTTTCTTTATAATAGAACTACCACAAGGATGTAGTATAACTTCGAATTGTATGTAGAAAAAAATTGTATCTTACAGCCGCTATTCGAATACATGGTTATAACGGGTAACCTTGTTTGGCGACAATATCTTATAAGACCTGAAAACAACGACTTTACACCTATGCCGAACATCCTGATTGCTGACGATCACACGATCGTACGTTACGGGGCTACCCTTATTATAAAAGAATTGCTCCCCGGCGGACAAGTCAGCGAAGCTGTAAATTTCAACCAGGCCCTCAAATTGCTCGACAGCCAATCATTCGACCTGCTCATTCTCGATATCAATATCCCTGGTGGCAATAACCTGCAGATGATCGATGTAATAAGATTGCATCAACCCAACATCAAGATCCTCATCTTCTCCGGATACGACGAACAACTGTTCGCATTGCGATATTTACAGGCCGGTGTGGATGGTTACCTCGTCAAGAATTCTCCGGAAGATGAATTGAAGACAGCCATCCGCACTGTGCTGAACAATGAGAAGTATCTCAGCCCAACCGTAAAACAACACCTGCTCAACGGCCTCACCGCCAAAAGCAATATGTCCAGGAATCCTCTTCATGCCCTGTCGAACAGGGAACTGGAAGTAATGCAATTGCTGATCAAAGGGTCGAGTGTTGCAGATATCGGCACTGTACTGAGCCTGCAGATCTCCACTGTAAGCACCTATAAAGCGCGGATCTTCGAAAAGCTGGAAGTAGGCAACGTCATCGAGCTGGCAGAGAAAGTGAGGTTGTATGGAAATGTGCAATCATGAGGTCGGAGGTCAGAGGTCGGAAGTACCCGGTAGTTTAATCAGTCCTATCATGGGAGGCATCAGACCTCCAATTTCATGTCTTTGTGAAAGATCAATTCAATAGTAGTGCCGGCCTGGCTGCTGCTCACCTGTAATTTCCCGTTCATCAGGTTCACGAGTTCCTTCACGATGATCAGTCCGAAGCCGGCATGGCCAGGAAATTTTTCTCCTGCCGGCGTCATTTCATACGGATCGGTATCACTGTTGCACCAGTGCACCATATCGGGATGCATCCCTACTCCGGTATCGTTCAGGCGTATGCGTACTTCCTCTTTTTCTTCTACTGTATCGATGGTCAACTGCCCATCGAAAGTTACCTTGATGGCATTATCCACCAGATTATGGACCACAACTCCGAGCAGGCGGTTATTGCTCCGCATGCGCCAGTTGGCCGGTACTTCATTGTACAGGTTGGTGGACTGTTCGGCAGCGATATCGCGGAATAATTCCACCTTATCTTCCACCAGGTCATGCACGTTCACCCCTTCATAAATAATATGTGTATCGCGGGAGTTCAGTTTGATGTATTGCAGCAGGTTATCCGTAAGGTGGTACATCCTGTAACCGGATTCATACAACATCCGCGCATTTTTTTGCATCTCCTGGGCCGATTCGAGATCTGCGTTTTCGAACATACGCCTGGCGGCCATGGTCATATATTTGAGGGGGCTCTTGATATCGTGCGTGATAGCAGTGATCAGCCTGTCCTGGATATGTGTTTGCCTGCGCAGTACCTCTTCCGATTCCTGCAATTCGGTCAGGGTATTCAGCAAGGTTTGCGTCCGTTCATCGATCCGTGCTTCCAGCATCTTGTTCTTTCGCTTGATATACTGCAACCGGAACCTGGTATAGATCCAGATGGATGCGACGATGAGCAGTCCCAAGGCAATACGGAACCACCAGGTTTCATAGAAGGCCAGCGGGATGATCAACGTAATCACCTTCATGGAATAGTTATCGGGCCCGAACCCGTTCTGCTTACGGATTTGAAGCTGGTACGTACCCGAAGGGAGCGAGGTCAAAGTGATGCTCCTGTCATTATCGATCTTGTTCCAGACAGGCGCCGACTGGTTCTTCACCAGTGCAAATTCGAGGTGCACATTATAAGGATGACCGAAATAAGGAGTGGTCACGGACAATTTGAAAAAATCAAATTGCTGTTCCAATGAAATAGTGTCCGTTCCGTGGAGAGGCTGACCATCGATCTCCAGCTTATCGAGGAACAATCCTTTATCCGGGGCCTCGGCCCGTAATGTTGCCGGATGTCCCCAAACCAACCCGTTGATGGAAGGAAGGGATAAATATCCATTAGGCATTTTTATGCCGCATGGCTGACAGCCCCCATTGAATTCATTTGTATTGAACCCGGCATATTTATCATAATAGAGATAATAAACGGCCTGTTGCCGGTCGGCCGCAAAAGCCAGCAGGTCTTTCCTGGCTACCTGGAACAATCCTTTGTTGGTAGTGATCCAGAAAAAACCTTTTCCATCCTCCAGGATACAGTGAGCTGCGCTTAAAAACCTATCCTTATCCATTGGCATCCGGGTCGGCTTGTTGTCTTTCAGCAGATAAATGCCATCGCCATAGGCCGTAATCCAAAGCTCGCCGGGCTTCGAGATCAGTATGCTCCTGATATACTGGGTATGCAATCCAGGGATAGTATCTATTTTATTGGTAATAAGATTGGCCCTGTACAATCCTTTGGCGGTGCCTATCCACAGAATGCCAAAGGATTCCATCTGCATGAATGAAATATCGAGAACGGCATCGAGCACTGGCCTTGGCTTTGGGGAAGGCGCCATGTAATCCAGTTGATGAAGCACGCCGTAACGAAGACCGATCAACAAATGGCCTTTATCATACTCATATAACTGGGTGATTTGCGTTGGCAGTTGCCATTGCCCCAGCAAAGTTTTTCCATCCCTGCCATACCTGAACAATACGGAACGTTGTTTGCACCAGATATTCCCCTGCTGATCGATCAGCATACTGTACCTGTCGGTCTTGATATTTGCGTGGATGATCGGGAATCTCTTTCCCTTCCTGAATAATGCCAGCAGGTCGCCCTGGGGAGTGAGCACTTCATCATGGCCATAGGCAGCCTGTGCATAGTATACTTCGTCGGCATCGGATTGGTCGGACCTCAATGTGTAGAATTGTTTCCTCGTAAAAACGAAGAGGCCGCGGGTCTGGCTGCCCAGGAAAAGGCGGCGGGCAGTTTCATCATAATAAATGGACATGATACTGTTCTGGTCCATATCGAAATTCTCCAGCAACAGGTGTGTGACCAGTCCACCTCCCGGCAGCGGCTTCAGCAGGTAAAGCGAACTGCCGAGATACACGAAAGCACTCCCTGTAATCCAATTCCAGTAAAGAACGGGACTGACCTTGCCGGCCCTGAATGCAGGGTTTTGCTGAATATCACCACGAAGGGGCCCTCCCTTCGAGATCTTTCCATCAGCGATCCGTGTAACGTCATAACCATCGAGACAATAAAGTTGCCCTTCCAGCAAAAAATAGTTCCAGCAATCAGTACCCGGGATAGTGGTCTCAAAAAACTTTTCCTTATTGTGAAAAGCTTCCACCGTGCTGCCCGTGACAGTATAATACAGAGTGGGATCAACGTCGATCCGGTAAGACCTGAACCTGAGAATATTCCTGTAAATATTGGGAAGGCCGAGTGTATGGTACACGGAAAGGTGGCCGTCGAAAGTTAATGTATCAAAGATAGCAGGCCATTGGCCGGGTTGAAGCAGCCTGGCTTCCCCGTTCTCTATTGCAAGGCATTGGTTCTTTTCGGTAATGGCAAAGAGACCCTGTCGTGAAGGATCGCTGGCAAGCCAGGTAATGCGGCTGGCCGGCAACCCGGTATCGTGTTTATCGAATACCCGGAACTGTTGGCCGTCGAACCTGACCAATCCGTTTTCGGTGGCCATCCAGAGAAAGCCGAACCTATCCGGTGCGATCGACTTGATGCTGTTCTGCGGCAACCCATTTTCGTCCGTATATTGACGTAATGAATATTGCAGGGTATCAGCAGCCTTCACACCAGGCCATAGTATGAACATGTTGAATGCAAACAGTAAAAATAGTTTCATAGAGAATTTTCCTGCGGGATAAGGTGGGATTGAGATAATGAACCAGTCTTGTGCGGAGGAGCTGCTATGCTATCGAATAGTTTTATGCAGGATTGGATGTATGTTTACTGCTGAGGCGCAAACATACAAATTAATCGTGCTTGGGAACAAACACGATTTTTATTTTTTTTGAATTTCCGTGAGTGGCATGAACATATACAATCAAATTCCGATATAAGCACTCATTTGTATTTCTTCAACATCTCCTGTACTTCCGTTTTTCCCCAATGTGGGGTGATGCCATCGGTTGATGCCGCCTGCAATTTGGCGGCTGCAGATCCCAGCAGGGTTTTCGCCAGCGCCTTATCGCCTCCCCACATTTTGGGCGTATTGTATTTCACCCATCCTTCGAGGTAGAGGGTGCGTGGATTTTCCGGGTCGAGCCTTTTGGCGAGCTGGAGGTATTGCTCGGAGCGTGTTCCATATTGCCTCCCGTATGTCATGGGGTTGATGAATACTTTGGTACGGTATACCATGCTCATCACGCAATACACTTCGGCCATCTCTTTCCGGTTGTGGCTGGAATCGAGCAATGATTCCGCTTTTTTTATCTGCCGCTCCCCATCATTGCTGAATGGTTCTATCTTATCTCCATCATCCTGGTATAGAAAGCCTATCCTGGCATTGCAGGCAGCAGCATAATACCAGGTCAGCCATTCTTTGGGAAAAGCATTGGCAAGACGCATGAAATCGGTAGCCGATTGCTGCAATTCGGCCGGACCAATGGCCTTGTCGAACCTGGCCACAGCGGCCTGCATCTGTTGATTGTAATCGGGTCCCTGTGCGTTCAGCAGGCCCGAAAGGCCGAGCACCACGGCGATCGTACAAACTAAATTTTTCATTGATCGTTTTTTTTATGAATGATAATTGTTGAGTGAATAATTGTCAGAGGTTTTCATTGATGAGATCATTACGCCTGTCGATCCCCAGGTTTACGAACAGTCCTATGTAAACCATGCGGGTGGCCGGCAATGTAACGGGCAGTTTATTTCTTCCATCCATACTATAATTATAACCGAAGACCTGTTTCGTGCCTAGCAGGTTATTGACGCCGAACCCGATGCCGGAGAAATCCTTGTTCTTCCAGTGTTTGAAGAAGCTGAAGAGCCAGGCTGCGCTGAAATTGAGGGTATTGTACATCCTGGTTGTTCCCTGATCATAGATCATTGGTCGTAATGTTGCCGGATCGGTGCGTATCTCATAATAGGGCCGGCCGGTGGCCATATACCAGGCCAGGTTGAAACTGGTATTGATGCCCGGAAAAAAACGCTTGGCCACAATGGCTAGAGTGTGGGGCGTAGCAAATGAGGGTTGCAGGGAATACGGATAATCGAGGAATTTCCTTTTTGTATCGAGATAGGTATAAGTGATCCAGTAGTCCAGGTTGCGAATGGTTTTCTTGTCGCGCCAGAACAGTTCTATACCCTTCGCATACCCGGTCCCGTCATTATCATAAACAGGATCTGTGCTTACCAGCTTTCTGTACTTTTTATAATAGGCTTCCACTCTCAATAACCGGTTCCCTTCTTTCCTGGTGTAATTGATGATATAATGTTCGGCACTGGCCAGCGACAAGGATGGTTCCCTCATCAGGTACTGGTTCTCCGGCTTCTGATAAAACACGCCATAGGCGAGGTTCAACTGCGAATAATTGTTCCAGCGCCAGGCCAGGCTGATCCTGGGGGCCAGTGTGGCCTGGTTCAACAGGGATGAATATTCGAACCGCCATCCCAGTTTCGCTGCAATCCCCGGAGCGAGCCGGAGATCGGTCTCGGCGAAAGCCGCCGTGAGATGGTCTTGCAGGCGGGTGAGGGTATCATTGTACCTGGTGCGGTCATCTGAATAAAAATGTTCTCCTCCAAACCGGATCGCCTGTGAGCGGGCGAAGCCATGTTGCAGCACTACCCTGCCCTGGGCAAAATGAGATGGGCTGGCAATAGAACTATTCTTGGGCCCGAAAGGATCACCGGGTATGGTGACGGTTTCGTTCTTCCCATCGAGCAGGCTGTTGTGGACCTCATCCCTGTTGAAAGTATAGGCCGCCGTAAGGTCGAGCTTCCAGTTATGCGGCAAAGCCGTTCGGTAACTGATGGTGCTGAACAAATTCCTTCCCCTGATAGAATAGCCCGATTTGAGCGCCAGGCTGTCGATATCGGGATTTCGCATACCCACATTGTTATATGCGTAATTCACATATATTTTCAACATGCCGGTGCGGCCTGTCTTCCCATGCCAGTTGGCATCGGCCATCAGGTATTCCGGACCACGGAAATAATCCTGTTGCTGTGGGATAACACTATTATATAATGAAAGATGTCCATACCGCACACCGACACCATAACTGCTGCGATGATCTTTCGCCAATTGCTGGAACCCTGCTCCCAGCGACATGGGGAAGATGCTCAGGCTCGCTGAAGATTTGTCGACGAGGTCCACACTTTCCAGTATGAGGGCACTGCTCATCGCCTGGCCATACAAAGCGGAATAGCCGCCGGTACTGAATAATATCCCCTTGAACAAAAAAGGTGAGATCCGCGAATATTGGGGAACACCCGATACAGGTGAGAGATTCGGGTTCCTGATCCAGGCCCCGTCCATGAACTGTTTGGCCTCTTCACCACTACCGCCGCGCACGAAAAGACCTTCGCGCTCGCCGACCTGTTGCGCGCCCTGCCGGGCGCGCATAGCATTGGCCAGATCACCGTTGCTGCCTGCATTGGTCACTGCATCCATCGGCGTAAGGGAAGCACCCTTCGCTTTATCACTGGCCTCAAAACTGCCGGCAGTGACCACCACTTCGCCCAGCATTCCCGATTCGGTAAGTATGACTGATAATATAATGGCGCTATCACCGACAACAACCGTCTGCTCAAATTTTTTATACCCGGTGTATGTAATGAAGATCGTTGCATTCCCTTTTGCAACAGGCCCGATCCGGAAATTGCCGGCCGAATCGCTGGTGCTGCTGATGCGTGTGCCTTTCAATTGTATGGTTGCACCGGCAAGTAGGCTCAGGTATTTATCGGTGACAGTTCCCGTGATCATGGATTGCGCCAGTACAGTACCGGGCAATACGCAAACAACAAGAAGGAAGAATGGCAGCAGGATGGTTCTGAGTGTCATTGGTAAAGAATTTTGACAACACAAAACTATCTGCACCCGGAGGGAGGCGTAGTGAAGAATCTATAGGAAGGAGAAATGAGTAGACGAAGTGCTCATCTTGAATTTATGTTCAGAGGTCCATTCGCATTTCAACAAGCCCCTTTGTAAATCCGACTTTTTCATACGCCTTAACAGCAGCGATATTCTCTTCATAGACCTGTAGTCTGATCTCGTTCAACCCTCTTGCCAGTGCCCAGTCTTTCAATGCAAGGATGATCCGTTGATTGATCCCCTGGCCTCTGAATTCCGGTTCCACATACATGAAACCCAGGTAAGCATATTGGGTGAACCTGTAATAATCCTTTGCATGAAGGATACGGGCATAGCCGCTGCCTACCAGCCGTTCCCCGGCCGCTGCCACCAGCACTTCCGCATCGGGGCTTTCGATCAACTGTGCGAGATCATAATAATGAATAGTACCGGGCTTCAAAGTCTTATCGAAGGGCCGTTCTGCAGTGATCAAACTTTGTTCAAACCTGAGCAGAGCAGGAAGGTCTTCCAATCTGGCTTGCCTGAGATGGACGGTATTAAGAATATTCATAAGTATTCATCGAAAATACCAAAAAAGATACACTTGTCGCATTACACCCGTGGTTTGTCTGTTTCACACCCCACCAAAAAAAATTACCCATATTAGCTTTGTTCCACTGATTCCTCCTTTCATAACCACTAAAAAAAATTGAACGATGAAAAAGATCAAGATCCTGTATTGGGTATTTACCATCCTGTTTGCTTTGATGATGTTATTATCTGCCATACCAGATATCATCTCTGCCAGGATCGCCGTCGAAGGATTCAAACAACTGGGATTACCTGCTGCTTTAGTGCCATTCCTTGGTATTGCCAAAGCCCTGGGTGTGATCGCTATTATAGTGCCGGGTTACCCGAGAATTAAAGAATGGGCTTATGCGGGACTGGTGTTCGATCTGCTGGGCGCTACCTATCTCATCATCGCTTCGCATCAGTCATTCAGTAATACCATTGGCATGGCATTGCCACTGGCGCTTGCTGCTGCTTCTTATATTTTCTATCATAAGTGGTTAAAAGCGTCGGCCGGTCATTCTTCTCCGTATTCAAGGATAGCAACAGTCTGATCATTCGCAACCAACCGGCTAATATCAACTTATTTCCAGCGGTGCTCCAGCATTTTGATAAAGAAGCCGCCTACTACGCTCCTTGCCTGGAACCCTACCATTTTACCGCTTGGAGTTTCATGCCAGTCACTGAGCGGTACGCGGGATGATGTTTGTGCAGCATATCTGGCAACTGGTGCTACGAGCGCTTCGAAATGAGCATGGTCATTGGCCAGGGTGGCTGTCCACAGTATCCAGTCGGACTTCGTATACGTCTTCCGGCTATCGAGGGGCAGGCCGAAGTCTTGTTGTTTGGTAAGATAATATTTCACTTCATCATCATAAACGGATGATGGGAACAAATTCAGTCGAAGGAGTTTATCCCATACGAGATTGTATTTCTGGCTCCAGGTACCTTTCCGGTCAAAGGCCAATGAATAATGATCGCCATCGGCGGCCATCTCCATCCATCTTTTCACCATGGCATGTGCCGTATCACGATATTGCCGGGCAATTTCTTTTTCTCCGAGCTGATCTGCGAGCCGGCCATAAGCAGCGAGGGCAACGATGGCTTTCACGGACAGGTTGGCATTGCGGGCCAGGTGGCCTGCGAAGTCATCGGTACAAAGTTGATTGGCAGGATCGAAACCTTCTTTCAATAAATAGCCGGCCCAGGTGGAGAGCGTTTTCCAGTGCCTGCGTGCATAGGCTGCATTGCCTTCTGCACGGGCAATGGCGGCAGTAAGGATGATCATATTGCCGGATTCTTCCACGGGCATATCTTCTCCATAAGTCTGACCATTGGCAAGTGGATAGGTACCCAGGTCATGGGCTGCAAATGGTTTGGCCCATTTACCGCTTTCACTGTAATAAAATATTCCGTTGAGCATTCCTTTCAGCAGGCCGGGATTATACAGGAGGTAAAGCGGGGCTGATGGATAGGTAACATCCACCGTATTGATGGACCCGTTGCTGAAATTTTCTTTCGAGAGGAAGAGTGTGTCGCCCTGCGGGCTTTTGACGAGCTTATGTGCGGCTATGCTTTGGCGATAGGTCAATACACAAAGGCGGGCATAGTCTTCGCCGCCCGCTTCGCGGGCGGCGGCATAACAGGTTGAATCGAACCGGTTGCAGGCCAGTACCGTTCTTTTATAAGAACCCGCAGCCTGCGCAAGCATGTTCTCCATTTTCATACCATTAGTTTTCCACCAGGGAAGCAGGTTCACACCAAAATATTGTATGGGATGGAGATCATCGTAACCGATCATGAGTACCTGTTCCTGCGACCTGTTCACTTTGCCCAGTGACAAGATCGTTGTAAGCACGAGCCGCCTATTTTCACTGGATGCCGGCTTCTTCCCCACAGAATTTTCCAGGAAAGACGCCACCGATCCCTGCCGGGTGGAGATGTATTGTCTTATTTTATTATTGGCAGGGGCAGCAACGTACAGATAACCCCAATCGATCCGCAGATCATCCCCTTTCTTTTTCAATACAGGTTGTTCGATGGTGCCTGCCTTCATGATCGACAGACCATTCTGTACATATTGCGAAGCGGTCACAGGCTGTTTCTTCGGTTCATTGACACTAAGATCGGTTGAAACACCAAAGTATATTTTCACATCATGTGGTTTTCCATCGGCAGATGAAACCTCCGAACTGATATAAGATACAGGGCGGGCCAGTATGGAGAGATCATTCAACAGCAATGGGCTGATGAATGACAGTCTGAGTTGAACAGGGCCGCAATTGAATCGATATTGCGTTTGAGTGGCACGAACTTCCACTCCGACCTGTTCAGCGATCTGGATCTCTCTGCCTGCACGGTCTTGTTTTTCCGCGAGCAGACCTGCATCTATGTATTGACCGCCCGCAGTATTCCTGCAATGAATAGCCAGGATGTTCTTTCCCGGTTTCAGGAGACCGGGTTGATCGACCGGTATATTGATGTGATCACGCACCCAGCCTGTGTGTTCATAGATCTTTGTTCCGTTCAGGTATACTTCCACCTGGTCATCATGGTGGAGTTTGAGATTTAACTGACCGGGTGGCACCTGCTCTATGGAAAAGCTCCGCCTGATCCAGATATCACTGCTTGTCCAGGGTGTGCTGGCCGGCGCATCCTGTCCATCTCCGAACGGGGCCAGCCCGCTGTTCCATGACTGGTCATCGAACCCTTCACCGGTCCATCCATTGCCTGGGTCACGCTCACTATAACGGCATTCATATTTTTTCTCATCGGATGCAGGCAGAACTGTTTGGAAGGATGTAACAGTCGTTCCCATGAACCTGTAGTACTTATCATCTACTTTGATAAGGCCGGTAATGCCCTGTTCCTTACCTGTCCAATGTTTGGCAGGTGAGGCGGCCAGTTGGTCGGTGAACGACCATACGCTGAAGTAGGGATCATGTGTGATCAGTGGATACGCAGGTGCACGATGTACTTGTGCAGACAGGTTGGTAATGATAACTACTACTAAGCCTGTGGCCAGGATAATTTTTTTCATGCAGCATACAGTTTATGGATTTTGACAGCGAATCACAAGCTTTTACTTACAGCCGGTGATCTTTCACTACTATTATCTTGCAAAATAACAATTGGTACTATCCCTGCTTCATGGGGGTAATGATAATATTGCGATATTCTACAGGGCCATGATCTCCCTGCAACAGGATAGGCCCTGCTTCTCCTTCTTTACTATCGATGGCCCCACCTGTAATGCCCGGTATTTCCTGGTTGGCAATAATCGTTTTTCCGTTCGCCACCACCGTTATCATTCTTCCGGTGAGTGTGATATCATAGGTTTGCCATTCCCCGGCTGCTTTGGCCGCCATTTCACTGGGTGAGATAAAACCATAGATAGCGCCGAAATCGCCGATGCTCGGTTCAACGCCTTTGCTATCCATGATCTGCACTTCATAACGCCCACGGAGATATACGCCGCTATTGCTGCCTTTGGGTATGCGGAACTCGATATGTAATTTGAAATCGGTAAAAGTTTGGACCGTGCGGATATTTGCGCCTGGCCTGGGACTGCGCAAGATGCCATCAGTCGCTATCCATTGGTTGGTATTACCTGTCGCCATCCAACCGGTCAGGTCTTTACCATTGAACAGGCGAACAGGCGTTCCCCAGGCAGCAGGTTGTTTGCGAAGGGATGGCGCCCGCGTACCTGTGAAGATGAATGTTTTTCCATCGGGCATGGTGAGCGTTCCCGATAACCCGTTGCCATCGAAATGTCCATCGACGGTGAGGTCGGCATTACCATCCTCCCATTGCGGCGGGATGGAGAAATTGAATTTGGCCCCGTCCACATTGATACGTGAAATGGGCCGGGCACTTCCTACAATTGCCACAAAACGCCCTACCAGCGCATGATTGCCGGAGTGAATGATCTCGAGCCAGGAAGGGAATTCCTTTCCGTCTTTCGTAAGGGTAAGGTCCCACCGGCCTTCTATCGAAGCGTTCTGGGCCATGCCCAAAAAAGATGCCTGTGTCAGCAACAGAACAAGTACAATGACCCTGAATGCCTGATTATTTTTCATCTGCTTACATTTTATAGTTTGAAGTTAACTATAAAAATGTGGTCTGTGGCCTTTCTTATTTGTATACCCGAACATAATCCACTTCAAAAACCCCGTTGGTGAATGCCGGGTCGATCGCACCGCCGAATCCCCCTCCCATCGCAAAATTGAGCAGCACAAAAAATTCCTGGTTGAAAGGCAGGCCGCCATTGTTGGGGAAAGTGTGAAAAAGCTGGTCGTCCACATAGAACCTCAACTGTGATGGGCTCCAATCGAGCGCATATTGATGGAATCCGGTATTGGCCCCCTGGATCATGATGGAACTGCTGGTCCCATTCGCGCCGGAATGGCCCGGGTAATGCAGGGTACTGTAGATATTGTTCAGTTGATTGCCCTTGTGTTCCATAATATCTATTTCGCCGCAGGCAGGCCACCCTACGCTACCGATATTGCTGCCCAGCATCCAGATGGCCGGCCAGGTGCCGCCACCTGTGGGCAGTTTGGCGCTTACCACTATCTTTCCGTATTTGAAAGTGAATTTATCCCTGGTCAGCAGGCGTGAAGACGTATAGGCGCTACCGTTATAGTCTTCTTTCCTGGCAGTGATCTTCAGCTTGCCGTCCTGAACTATTACATTTTCCGGCCGGCTGGTATAATACTGGGCTTCTCCATTGCCCCATCCATTATCGCCTGTACCGATGTCATAGTTCCATTTCTTCGGGTCTGGGGCGCCGTTCACATCGAACTCCTCCGACCAAAACAGGGCAAGCACCACATTCACTACTACCGGGACAGACTTCGTGATGACCAGTCCACCCGCGCTTTTGGCCGTTACCGTAACATAAAATGAATTGGTACCGGTATTGACACTATACTTGTAATCGATCTTTCCCGTGGGCACTGCTTTAATAGTGCCATCCCCGAAATCGAAATCATAGGTAACAGCATTATCAGCGGTAGCGGTAAAAGAAACGTTACCGCTGTTATCCGTACTGACGACGGCCGTTACTACGAGATTGGATGGCGGGACCTGGGGCGCAGGCGAGTTGCCGGACTTTCCGCAACCGCATATACTTATGAATAAGAAGGCAAATATTCCTGACATATATTTCATTAGGTGAAATTAAGGAATAGCAATAATTTTTACATACCAGGCGCCGGGCGCCTGCAGGCATCTGAGCGACATACGTGTGTCGGACCTTTCCAATACCTGGTATTTATGAACGCCCAGGTACATACCCAGATGGCCTTTTTTGGAAAATGTAATATATTCCGTATTGGCATCGCCATCATAGCCGAAGGTTTCGGTATACGAGGCCGCGGCCGGGCCTTTCAACGTATAATCGTCTGACCCGGTAAGCGTGGGATCGAAATCCACGAGGTATTCTTTCTTACCGAATATATCATTATTGGTGGTATGTGTGAACTGGTTATTGGTACTGTTGAATGTGTACACATCATCATAAATACCCAAACCGTTCTTTTCATTCGGTCCGGCAGCCCACCAGGCCGGGAAGAACACATCGCCGGCCGACACACCCAAATGTCCCGGCGCATCTTTATCTACCCTCCATTTCTTTGTACCATTGCCTGTGAGCATGGTCACCAGTTCGGGGTTTGGTGTGAAGGCACGGTAAATAGTGATCGTTTCCGAAGTGGTGCTGGAAACACCTGCTTTCCCGGAAGCGATCACGGTGATCGTAAATTGTTTGGTGCCGATATGCGGGTATCCATGAGCGAAAGTATTGGATGTGGACATCTGGGGCGATGTGCCATCACCGAAATCGACTCTATAATTGAAAGCATTCCCGGAGTTGACCACGAGGGTGATCTTCCCGGAACCATCCCCATCGGGATGTGTGGCCTCTTTACCCACTATCGTAATGGACAGGGCGGGCTTCGCCGGTGTGCTGATATCTCCGAACTTCTGGTCGGTCTTCCTGCAACTGCCGAGCATCAGCAAGGCAGCGAGGAACAAAAAGTGAATGGATCTTGATAGCGTTATCATAAATCAGTATGATCAGTTAGTTAATATAATGTCGTCGAACAGGATGGTATAATTGGGAGAGCCGTCACCCCTTGTTCCATCATCGAGAAAGAACAGGATATTCTGTAATCGTTTGCTGTTGTCATTGATCACGCCGGTAAAATCGAATGTAAGCTCTTCCCATTCATTGGCCTTCGTGGTGGCCACTTCCTTAGCTTCCTTGAAGGAATTATCGCCGGACCTCTCCAATTGCAGCCAGATGCGCATTCCTATTCTCGGTGCAAAGACCTTTACTTTGATCTTCTTATTCACTGAAAAATCCAGTGGCTTGCTCAAAATAATATAATTGCCGGCCCATACTTCGGGCGGGTTCTTCACGATCTTGCCTACGGTGGCGCTGGTGTTGATGCCGCTGCGTTGCGGGTTGGGGATCACAGTGGTGGAGCTTCCGCCAAAGTCGCCCCAGTTATAATTCACGGTGGGCAATTCGAAGGTCATGGGTAGCAGCAGTGAATCGTAGATCTTGATGGCTTGTGTGTTGGTGGTAGTGGCTGCTCCACCGCTGAGTGCTACCACTTTTACATTGTAGGTGCCTGCATTGGCATAAGTGTGGTTTACACTACTGCCTGCTGCTAACGCAACAGGTTGTTCATTGGGCACCTCTCCGAAAAATACCTGGAACCCTGCCGGCGCGTAGAGCGCCGTAGCAGAAACCGTGAGTTTGTGCACATCCGTGGAGGTCGAGACCTTCAACTCTTCCGGCGCCCTGAATTTCACATCGAGCTTATGGGTGCTTTCCGTTTGCTTGCCATTGATGGCATTGGACACGATCTTCACGGTATAGCTGCCTTCCTTGTAAACATGTGTGGTGTTCTTGCCAGGCAGCACATTCACCGGTGTAGTGGCGCCATCGCCGAAATAAATATCGAACGATGAAGCGCCGGCGCCACCGGGCGTGATGGTCACCAGTCCGGAATTGTCGGTAGTGATATTGAACAATGCCGATCCGTCTGTGGGAGCAGCGGCGGATTGAACAAAAGAGAGATCACCATAATCTTTCACGCTGCAGCCCGAAAACAAGGCAGGCAAACAAAGGGCCGAAGCGACATATAGTAATATTTTCATGAACTTTTATTTTAAGGTCGATGATTGGTATTGATCAATAACCGGGATTCTGTTCGAGGTTCGAAAGTTCCACTTCCTGCTTGGGTATGGGGAACAGTTCGTTCTTTCCTGCTTTGAATCCGCCGATCACGGTAGCGGCCCTTCCTGTTCTAACAAGATCGAAGAAACGGTCTCCCTCCATCGCCAGTTCCAGCCTGCGTTCTGTCCAGATAGCCTGTTTCAATGCGTCACCCGATGCATTGATATCATGCAGCAGGTCGCCGAAAGCGCGGCGGCGGACCCTGTTCAGGTAATCGCGGGCTTTGCTGTCATTGGCGGAGGAGGCCCTGTTATTGGATTCTGCCGCCATCAGCAACACATCCGCAAAACGGATCGTTCTGAAATTATTCAGGTAATTGATCTCAGGCTGGCCGGAGGTTTCGCCTTTGCGTGGCAGATATTTCTGGTTATACAGTCCGGTGTTCTTATACGGCGCCACCTGGTAGGTGATATTGAATTGCGGGTTGGCCGCTTTATAAGCCTCGATATCCAGCACCGTTACATCTTTCCGCTGGTCGCCCGGTGAATAGGCTTTTGCGAGGTCTTGTGTAGGCAGGTTGGTGCTCCATCCGGGAGCATAGGGACTGCTGCCTGTGAGGCCGCGGATGCCACATTGTTGTACGGAATAATTGCCCTGCCCGCGCGTGGCAGCGCCCCAATTGTAATAAGGGGAAAGATTGGAGTATTGTATTTCGAATACCGATTCAGGCCCGTTCTCACCGGATTGCAAAAAGATGCTGCCGAAATTGTCGACCAGTTTGAAAGGTCCGTTCACTACATTTTCGAGCATGGCCGCTGCTGCATCGAACTTGTTCTGGTACAGCAGCACTTTGCCCAAAAGCGCCTGGGCTGCATATTTTGTTACACGGCCCGGTTGGGAGGAAGTGGGAGGCAGTACATTGATCGCATTATTGAGATCGGTCTCGATCTGCTTGTATACATCTGCGCGGGCTGTTTTTTTCAATGTCCTTGAATCGGCCAGTGTAAGTCTCTTATCCACGAACGAGGGCACATCCCCGAAAAATTTTACGAGGGTGAAATAATAATAAGCACGCAGAAAATATATTTCTCCGTAAAGCGCATCCTTGCCGGGGAATACAACAGCCACACCGGCAGGGTTCTTGTCTTTGAACTGGTGGAGATAATTGGCCCGGTTGACACCTTCATAAGCGCATCTCCAAATTTCTGTGAGGTAATCGTTGTCGGCCGTATAGGTATAGTCATCTATCTGCTGCAATCCCAGTACATCGGAGGCATTCTCTCCGCCGCTCACGGAATTATCGGATGCGATATCCGCTATAGGTACTGCCTGGTTCAGCCATTGGAGCGGGGAATAAACGCTCACTTCCATGGTGCGGTAATCATCTTCCGATTTCAGGTAATCCTGGTCTGTGATCTTATAGTCCTGCTTCGGTTCATAATCCACCCACTTCTTGCACGAAGCCATCACCATGATGAATAATAAGAGGCTCGCTGTTTTTATGATGTTTTGCATGATTCAATTTTTTTTAATGGTTACACTACAGTTTTACATTCACTCCGCACGACCAGGTCCTGGCTTGCGGATAAGCCCCGCGGTCTACCCCGGTATCGAGGATACCGCCTGATATTTCAGGATCGTAGCCCGAGTATTTCGTGAACGTATACAGGTTCCTGGCCTGCACATAAACATAAACCTGTTTGAATCCTGCGCCTTTCAGCAAAGCTGCCGGCAGGGTGTAACCCAATTGAACATTCTTGATCTTGGCAAAGGAACCGTCTTCCACATAGCGGTCAGATACACGGATATTGCTGTTGGCATCCGTAAATGAGTAACGGGGATTCCTGGCATCATTGGTGCTGCCGGGGCCGGTCCACCGGTCGAGCACACCCCTGTATTTGTTGGTATAGTTGGCATTCCTTTCATAAGCACGATACACATCGTTGCCGACAGATAGATAGGTGAACACATTCAGGTCGAAACCTTTGTAGGACAGGTTGAGGTTCCAACCCATGGTGAATTTCGGGAAGGGATCGCCGATCTTCGTTTTGTCTTTGTCTGAAATAACGTTGTCACCATTCACATCCACGAAGCGAATATCGCCGGGCTGTGCGCCGTCTTGTTTAGGGGCTTTGGCGATCTCTTCAGGCGTCTGGAACAGTCCGTTGGTCCTGAATCCATAGAAGTACCCGGGTGTTTGGCCTTTCTCGAACCTGGTGACGGTTTGCGACTGGCCATTGAAATAGCTGCCGCCATTGAGCACGGCCGTGTTGTCCGAGTTGGTAGCAGTTACTATATTCTTTGCCGTGGTAAAAGTAAGGGAGGTGTTCAGGTGAAGGTCCCTTGTGAGTTTATCGGTATAGGTGAGCGTCATATCAACCCCGCTGCTCCTGGTCGACCCGATATTGCTGGTGGGCACCTGTGCCGTACCGAGATACAGGGATGTGATGGGAGTGAACAAAAGGCCCTTCACATCTTTGCGGAAATAATCGGCCGTCAGTGAGAATTTGTTCTGGTAAAAGCTAACGTCTACCCCCACATTGAATTGTGTTTGTTTCTCCCAGGCCAGCGTCGGGTTGCTATAAGAACCTACCGTAGAGCCCGGCACGAACGTATTGCCGAAAGTATAGCCATTGTTATTGCCATCTACATAATTGGGGCCGCCCGTAACGATACTCACGAATTGCGGGGTCACGTTCTCGTTACCGATGGAGCCATAGCTGCCCCTTACTTTCAGATAACGGACAAATCCGGTTGGGAAGAAATCTTCATTCGAAGCTACCCAGCCCAATGATCCTGAAAAGAAATTGGCGAATTTATTATCCGGCCCGAATGCGTAGGAACCATCTCTTCTGGCCGTGAAAGAAGCCAGGTATTTCTCTTTATAATCATAATTGATCCTGCCGAAGTACGAGAGGTTCTTCCTGAACCATTGGTAGGTACTGGAGGTGCGGGCATTGAGATTGGGGGCGATATCACCATTGGGGTCACGTACTTTTTGCGCTACGCCATTGATCACTGTATCCCTGAAATAAATACTGCCTGCGGTATTCTCACCTGTTGCCGCAGAAATGGCTGCAAAATCCCAGGAGTTGAACGGCACATCCTGCGCAGAAGCAGTGATATTATTCCCCGAACTTTTGGAAAGCGAGAACCCAAGCACTGTTTCGAAATGATGGTCCTGGCGTACGGTGAAATCATAATTGGCGAATGTCTCGGACACAAAGCTGCCCGCATGGTTCTTGAATTCCGTTACGCTGTTATGGGCACTGGAAGATACTACGCCATATCCATTTTTCACCACCACCGTTGAGCCATCGGCATTCATGGTATTCTCCACATTGAGCGGGCCATAGAATGCCAGGGGGATGAATTTCTTGCCGGTTTCATCCCAGTTCGTATAACCGAAACGGGTAGTGACCTTCAGATTCTTCAACACATCGTATTGCAGTTCCACTTTTCCATATAGTTTATTCCCATTCGATTTATTGTAGGTATTGTCGAGCTTCGTAAGCGGATTGAATATCTCGGAAAGGAGCAGATTGCTGAACCCATATTTCCCCACTGTGTTCGGAGCATTGTTCAGCACAGGAACAGTAGGATCGAAATTCAGGGCACTGCCGATAATGGAGTTGAAGGAATTTTCCTGGATGCCTTTGCTCTGGATATTTACAAAACTGGTATTGAGGATGAGCCTGAGCCTGGAGCTAAGGTCCACATTCAGGTTTGCTGTTCCGTTGGCCCTGTTGAAGTTGGATTTATCCCCTCCTCCAACAATACCGTCCTGTCCGAAGTAGCCACCAGAAAGGAAATATCCGATCTTCTCCCCGCCACCCCTGGCACTGACATTGAAGTTTTGCATCAGGGCCCGATGAAAGATCTCTTTCTGCCAGTTGGTGCCGGCGCCCAGTTTGGAGATATCGGGGAAGATGATGGGACCACCTGAAGCCACACTGCCTTCATTGATGATGCCTGCATATTCGGACGCATTCAATACGCCAATGATATTCTGCACTTCCTGTACGCCCAGGTTGGCATTGACGCTGATCTCTGTTTTTTGGTTCTTCCGGCCACTGCGGGTAGTGACCACAATCACGCCGTTGCCGCCCTTCACACCATATATAGCAGTGGTGGCTGCATCCTTCAGTACGTTCAGGGATTCAATATCGGCCGGGTTGATGGCATTGAGATCGTCCAGTGTTTGAGGGACCCCATCCACGATCACTACCGGGTCCGTTCCCACATAGGATGGGATGCCCCTGATCAACACTGTTGGTTTTGAGCCGGGAGAACCACCCTGTATCACGTTAACTCCCGATGCCCTTCCCTGTAAAGCCTCTTCCAGCCGGGCGGGTTTCAATTTTTCAATGTCTGTTCCTTTGACAGTAGAAATGGCGCCGGAGACTTTCGTGATCCGTTGGGTGCCATAACCTACCACCACTACTTCTCCCAGGTCTGCTGCAGCGATCTGCAGGGAAAGCAGGATGGGAGCATTGGTGATCGGCACTTCCTGGCTGCTGTAACCTACAGCACTTATTTTCAGGGTGCGGTCGTCCGGGCCTACCATCAACCGGAACTCACCGTTCGCATTGGTGACGGTCCCCGACTTGCCGGGTTGCGCAACGATATTGACGCCAGTGATGGGCGCCCCATTGTTGTCGGTTATCCGGCCTGTAATCATTTTTTGCTGGGCCCTTACTACGGTGGAGATGAATAGAAGGAGTAGGATAATAAGGGCAGAAAATTTTTTCATATGCAAGTTTTAGTTTTACTGAACATCGTTATGGCAGGCTGTTGAACCGGTAAAACGGCAACAGCCTGGGAAATAAAGGCGGGGCCTAAATTAAATCAAGGCGGGTACAAGAATCGGGTTTCTACTACATCTCCACTACATCATCAATTTTTAAATCGTTGAGGATCAAAAAACTTTGACTACTACATCACCACATCAAAAAACTCTATCTTTATTTCATGAAAGGTTTCGGATCGATATTCATGTTTTTATATATGATGCTGTCCGCAACGGCGCAAAATACTATTGGCCTACCCCTGATCGTGAACTATAGTAAAAGCGAATTCAAGGCCGGGACCCAGACCTGGGACATCCGGCAGGACAACCGGGGCATCATGTACTTCGCCAATAATGAGGGCATGCTTACCTATGATGGAAGCCACTGGCAGCTCTACCCCCTTCCCAACAAAACGATCGTACGGGCGCTGGCCGTGGATAGCAATGACAGGATCTATGTGGGCGGTCAGGATGAGATCGGTTATTATACCCCCGGCCGGAATGGCAAGCTGGAATATACCTCCCTCAAGAGCCTTATACCCCAACAACAGAGCAGGTTCGCAGATATCTGGCGGATCGAGACCTATAAAGAATCCGTGTTCTTCCAGGCTTCGGACCGCATCCTGGAATACAGGAATAATAATATCAAAGTTTATCCGGCCACCATTGAATGGGTTTTCCTCCGGAAAGTAGGTGATCGCCTCTTTGCGCAGGAAAGGAGCAGTGGGCTGCTGCAATTCAACGGGCGGGAATGGGTACCGGCCATCACCAGTACACTCCCCCACAATACCGTCATCTCCGGCATCATTGAAACGAACAACGATAGCCTGATCGTGATCACCCAACTCGATGGACTGTTCACCCTATACAACGACCGGATCGTTCGCAGGCAGGCTGTCGAGACCACTGCTGCCGGTAAAGGCTTCATCTATACATCTGCCAAGATCAACTCCATGGAGTTTGTAACAGGCACCACAGCAGAAGGTTGTCTGGTGATGGATTTTTATGGTCATATCGTTCAGCAGATATCCCGTACGGAAGGACTACAGAATAATAATGTGCTGAGCGTATTCCTGGACCGCGACAGGAACCTCTGGGCAGGGCTGAAGAACGGCATCAGCTTTATCGCCTATAATGCCGCCATCAAATACATCAGCCCGAATAAGACCAATGAGCTATCCGGATTCGCTACCCGCATCCTCAACAACCGGTTATACATCGCCACCTCCGACGGCGCCTATGATGTTCCGCTCTCCGGCACCAATGGCGACCTGAGCTTTGCCAAGGGAAACTTTTCGCATATCCTGAATAGTATGGGTGAGGTATGGCGATTGGAAGAAGTGAACCGTCAATTATTGATGGGACAGCATACCGGTAGCCTGCTGGTGCGGGATGGCGCAGGCATACCCATCGCAACAGGGCCAGGCAGTTGGCTGTTCAAACCTACCTCTTCTGTTTTTCCGGCAAAAGATATCATTGTAGGAACATATACCGGTCTTAAAAGAATAGAGTTCAGCGGGGATAAATTCATAGACAGGCAGGAGATCAATGGGATCAGGGAATCCATTCGATTCCTGGAGATCGATAATAACAATACTATATGGGCCTCCCATCCTTACCGCGGTATCTACCGGATGCAATTATCGCCTGATGAAAAAAGCATACAAACACAATTATATACCGACAATGCCGGACTGCCTTCTGCACTCGGCAATTATGTATTCAAGATCAAGAACCGTATCGTGTTCGGCACACCGAACGGAGTATATGAATTCGATGCGGCAACAGGTCGTTTTGCGCCTTCCGCATTTCTCACGCCTGTATTCGGCAATATGGAAATAAGGTATCTGAATGAGGATGCCGATGGTAATATCTGGTTTTGCACCGGCAAAACACCCGGTGTGGTAAACTTCCATACAGGCTCCGCCGGCAAATCCTTTACCATTACTTATTTCCCGGAACTGGGCGGACAAATATTACTGGGCTTTGAAAATATCTACCCCTTCAATAAGGAAAACATTTTTATCGGGTCAGAAAAAGGTATCATCCATCTCAACTATGAAAAATATACTGCCAATAAGCAGCAGGTGAAAATTTTGCTCGGTCAGGTGAAGGCCATCGGGCGGGGCGACAGTATCATCTTCGGCGGATATTTCCACCAGGGCCCCAACCAGGTTTACCAGCAGGATAAGAATAATGTTTTGCGCTTACCCAGCCAGTACAATTCTTTCCATTTTGAATATGGATCTCCGTCGTATGGCCTGAAGAACAATATCGAATACAGCTACCAGTTGGAAGGATATGATACGAAATGGTCTGCCTGGTCGCCCAGGTCGGAGAAGGATTATACGAATCTTCCGGGGGGAGAATACAATTTTGCCGTGAAAGCGCATGATAACCTGGGTCACGAATCGGAAGTGGCCAACTATCATTTCGTGATCAGGCCGGCCTGGTACCGCACCGTTTGGGCATACATCGTTTATGGGCTTTTATTCGTGGCATTGCTTTACATGTTGGACAAACTACAAAAGCGGAACCTTCACCGTCAGCAACAAAAGTTCGACGAAGAGCAGAAACGCCTCAAATACATTCACCAGTTGGAGATCGAGAAAAGTGAAAAGGAGATCATCGCTTTACAGAATGAGAACATGGCCCGCGAGATCACTTTCAAGAACAAAGCGCTCGCCGATGCATCGATGCATCTTGTGGAGAGAGGCGATGCCCTGGTAAAAGTGAAAGACCAGTTGGAAAGCATGTATAAAAAGGATGGCAGCAATCCTGAACTGAAAAATCTCCTCCTGCTGCTCAACGATGCAGATAAGAACAATGCCAACTGGGAGCAATTTGCGTCCCACTTCGATGAGATCAACAATAATTTTCTCAATAAACTGAAACAACGCTTCCCTTCCCTTTCCAACTCCGACCTGAAAGTCTGCGCCTATCTGCAGCTCCATCTGTCTTCAAAAGAAATTGCGCAACTGATGGTGATCTCCGTTCGGGGCGTCGAGATCAGGCGGTACCGCTTGCGTAAAAAACTGAACCTTCCAACGGAACAATCCTTGACGGATTTCCTGGCTTCGTTTTCCTGAGGGGAATCCTATCGTATAGTGTGCTTTTGATAGGAAAGTGACTCCTTCAGGCATTATCCTATCAGATTTACTCATTTTTCCTATCAAATTGATAGGAAAAATCCTTATTTTTGATAGGAAAGCTATTCTATGGCACTTACGGAGAGAAAAAAGCGAATACTGGACATTCTACTGGAACAGCCCAGCAGCAGTATCTCGGATATAATAAAGAGACTGCCCACGGGGACTACAATTCCTACTATAAACAGGGACCTGAAAAGCCTTGTAGAAGGAAATTTAATATTGAGAAACGGGAGTGGACGGGCCATAGTTTATCAGGTAGCACCTGAATATCAATTGGTTCATGCCAGCATTGGCGATTCATATTTTGATAAAGATATCGACGAACGAAAAGGAAAGAAAAAGCTGGACCCGGAGGTTTTCACCTACCTGGAAAAAATTGAAATATTTACGCTACCGGAGCTAAAGCAACTCGAAAATCTACAACAAACATTCAGTGATCGGATACGCACACTTCCCGAAGAAATTATCCGGAAGGAACGTAATCGGTTATCCATTGAACTAAGCTGGAAATCCTCACAAATTGAAGGGAACACTTACAGTCTGTTGGAAACAGAGGTCTTGCTTTCCGAAAATATCCCCGCCGATGGCAAAGACGAAAGTGAGGCGAGCATGCTCATCAATCACAATAAAGCCCTCGATCACATTTATGAACAGCGGATCCAGTTGAATCCTTTACGCACTGCGGCAATAGAAGATATTCATTCCATACTCATTTCAGACCCTGGCGTCAGCAAAAATATCAGGAAACGGATCGTAGGCATAACCGGCACCAGTTATACTCCCCCTGACAATGAATTCCAGATCAGGGAATACCTGGAACGGGCATGCGCAGTAATCAACAACAGAAACCGGATTTTTGAAAAGGCACTGTTGGCCGTATTATTTATTTCCTATATCCAGCCATTTGAAGACGGCAATAAAAGAACAGGCAGGATCACGGGGAATGGTATTCTGATCGAGAATGGTTATTGCCCTCTCTCCTATCGAAGTATTAAACCTATCGAGTACAAAAAGGCGATGATCCTATTCTATGAGCAAAATAGTGTTGCTGCATATAAGAAACTATTTATAGATCAATTTGAGTTTGCAGTGAATAATTATTTCAGGTAATAATTATTTACAATAGGCTATATGTAATTTCCCCTGATCTCATTGTAGCTACATTGCACAATCACCAAATTTATTTCTCTACAGGATAGGAAATATCTTCTGCTACGTGTTTTTACTGGTTAAACCCGGGGCAGATCGACCATGAATTTAAAATATTGCCTTCTTTTTTTATTTGTTTTTGTGTTTATATTAACGTGCGAAGCGCAGATCACCATCACTGGCAGCGTTGCCGACCAGCGCGCCCGCCCAATTCCAAATGCCACGATAAAAGTCCTCAGACTGCCTGATTCATCATTGGCCCGCGCATTGTCCGCGGATAGTGCCGGTAAATTCAGGATCGGTGATCTTATCTCCACGAACTATCTCATTATCGCCTCCGCAGTTGGTTATGTCAATACTTCCGCGACCATTATTCCAGGCGGCAGGCAATCGATACATGTTTCGCTGCAATTGTCACCAGGTACGGCCATACTGAGCAATGTGACAGTAAAAGGCAAAAAGAAAACGATAACACATTCGGCAGGCAAAACTGTTTTGAATGTAGAACAGAGCAAACTGGCCCAAAGTAAGACCGTCTTCGAACTTTTGAAGAATTTACCGGGAGTAACTATCAGCAAACAGGGTGAAATCAAGCTTAAAGGAAAATCAGGAGTACAGGTAATGATCGATGGCGAACCTGTAAAATTGGGAGAAAGCCAGTTGAAAGATATGTTGTCGGCCCTGCCCGCCAGTACCTTGAAAAATATAGAAGTGATCGATGATCCCCCTATCAGTATGGATGCGGCCGGAAGTGGCGGGGTCATCAATATCCAGTTCAATAAAAAGGTGATCAAAGGATGGAATGGTTCCCTGGCATCCGGCATCGGTTGGGGTCGATTTATCAAAACCGACCACAGTGCAATGGTGAATTATGGAAATGAAAAATGGAATGTGAGCTCCCTGCTTTCTTATGGCTACGACAAAACCTGGACAGAGGACAATTCTTTACGGAACCAGGCTACGAGTGGGATGGGCCAGGCAAATCTTGCAACCACGAAAAACAGTTCATACCTGGCAAGAGTGAGTATCGACAGGTATTTCACTGAAAAAGATATATTAGGCGCAGTGATCTCTTATGGCAAATCTCCCGGCAGGGCGATCGGTGAAGTGATGAGCGAATTCTATTCAAATGCAAGACTGGATTCCGTGATAAGACAACACTCCAGAACGTCATACGTTATGCAGAATAAAGAGGCATCGGTAAAGTACAAGCATAATTTTACGGACAAGGAATACTTTAGCCTCTCGCTGAACCTGAGCAAAAATATATTTGAAGCAGACGACAGGTTCAGGCTGTTTGGCAATAATACGACATCGCCCGTTGGTAAATACCGGAATACATACCCCTCCAATATCAATACTTATAGTTTCAAGGGTGATTACCGGAAGGATCTGACGTTCGGGTCCCAAAAAACCGGACTACTGGAAGCCGGGTTCAAATCAGCCTACTCCGAGATAAACAATACGCAGGCTATCAGTTTCACCGGCCAGGTGCCCAAAGAGATTGCAACAGGACAACCTGTTGACAACCGGGTAAGAGAGCAAATCCATGCAGGATATGCTTCATTGGAGCTGAAAGACAGTAAATGGTCTCTGCAGGCAGGGTTCAGGGTCGAGTATACCGATCTTAAAGGAAATGCGCTGCTGAACAACTCGTCGGTCAGGCAGCAATACCTTTCTTTCTTTCCGAATTTCCGGATCGCCCGTAAATTCGGCGACAGTTACAGGATTGGTTTCTACTACGACCGCAGGATCAATAGGCCCACCTTCGATCAGTTGAATCCGGCTGTGAAGGTGATCGATGCTTATACTATCGAGACAGGAAACCCCGGACTTCAGCCACAAATGGTAAATACCTTTAAAATTGAACAGGAATTTTTCAGCCTGATCAATCTATCGGCCGGTGTGAGTATTCACAAAAATCCGATTTCGACAGCGCTGCTGCAACAAAGCAGCACACAGACCAAATATACTACCGTTAATTTCGGCAGGCAGCAGGAGTGGTTCGCAGACATATCATTCCCGATCCAGGTTGCGCCATGGTGGGAGAATTATTATGGCGCTTACTTTAACTGGAATATTTTTGAAACTGGTCTGCCCGACAAAACAAATACCAACAAGATCGCTTCTTTCGGCATTTTTGCCAATAACAATTTCAATTTGCCTCATGATCTGGGGTTAGAATTAAGTGGATGGTATAACGGTGCGGAATCTTTTGGGAATATGAAGTTCTTGCCATTTGGGGAGGTGAGCGCCGGTATCAACAAATCCTTTTTCGCAAAGAAGCTGACTGCTGCCATTGCGTTATCTGATATTTTTTATACCAGCAAGTATTCGGGTGAACTGCTAACGGGCAATTCGGAGAAATTCAAATCAGTCAGCCGCTATGAATCGCGTGTAGTCAAATTCACACTCACCTGGAAATTTGGAAAAACACAGCGGAGGGCCGAATTGATGCCCGATGAGCAAGCCCCTGCCGTGGAAAAGGGTGTTCCCAAAAGGCCATCCGCCAGGTCCGGTTCGAATTAATTAAGGAAGACGATATTTAGCGCTGATGTCAAATGAATTTACCACACATAAGTACCCACAGCACCTCCTTCGAGGCTGGTGGTCACTATTTTGTTGTTGAATTTAATATTGAAAACTTCCTGGGATGTTCCCTTGTTCAACACGATCAACACTTTTTTACCGTCCGGATTTTTGAACGCTACCGATAATAGCCCCCCTGCATGATTGGAACCGATCCGCACTGAACCAGGCCGCACGAATTTGGATGCATGGGCAATGATATAATAAGCAACATTCCGGTTAACTGACGACCCGATGGTGATCGCTCCCAGGCAGCGGTCGCAGCCGCCGGGTGTATGGGGAAGATAAGAAGGGTCGCTCGCCAGGTTCCACTCCAATACATTCCGGCTCCAGTTGCGTGGAGCCCCTATGATAAGGTTCTCTACATGCCATTGCAGTTCACCGGCAAAATTCTGAGGGCCTCCTACCCACTGCTCCGTGAAATAAACGTTCTTATCCGGATGGGCATTGTGCACCTGCGACAAAGCACTGATGGTGCCGCCATACAAATGGAAAGCCGATCCATCAACGTAAGCTTTGGCAGCAGGATCATCCAGGATGGTCAGTGGATAATCGGGCCTGTCTGCATTGTGATCGTATACAATGATCTTCGTTGTAAGACCCGCGGCAGCAAAAGCAGGCCCCAAATGATTTTTGATGAACACCGCCTGTTCGGAAGCAGGCATCACCATGCTGGGATTATTCCCGCCATGCAATGGTTCGTTTTGCGGCGTAATGGCATCGATAGTGATGCCTTCCGCTTTCATGGCCAGTATGTATTTCACAAAATATTTTGCGTAGGTAGGATAATAAGCAGGTTGCAGACTGCCACCAACAAAACTGCCGTTGGTTTTCATCCATACCGGCGCAGACCAGGGTGATCCCAGTATCTTGATGGAGGGGTTCAGGGCAATGATCTTTTTAAGTACCGGGATCAGGTCCTGCTTTTCACGATCGATACTGAAATGTGCAAGATTATCATCGGTTTGGCCGGCGGGCATATCATCATACGTGAAAGTAGTGGCACTAAGGTCGGATGCACCGATGCTGATCCTCAGGTAACTAACGCCGATATAGGTACTGTCCCATAGAAAAAGCTCTTTCAGCAGATCATCGAGCGTGGAGGATGGAAGCGATTGCAATAAGGTGGCGCTTCCTCCCGTCAAACAATAACCGAATCCATCCATGGTCTGGAAGACCTGGGTAGTATCTACTTCGATAGTAGAATTCGAGTTACCGGTTGAGCTGAAGAGCAGGCTTACAGACTGTTTTTTGAATAGCGCCGACTGATCAGGCCGCGTCAGATAAAAGCTCACATCCGATCGCGGTGGTGTGCCGGGCCCCGGCGGAGGATTATTGCCATCTCCATTGCCACCATTCCCTTTTTTACATCCTCCTACCAATACTACCCAAAACAGCAACAGGAAAATACCATTGCGTATGCAATAATTGTAACTGGCTACTCCATTCATATCTTTCATTTTTTATATGCCCCGTAGTTCCACATTGGTTATCGATATGCCTGATGTGCCGAGATTGGCGCCGCCGGATTTGATCACCAGGTAAATGGTGCCGCTTTGCGCAAATCGTATTTTGCCATTTTTTCCGGCCAGGGCGCCGTCGCAACCAATGGTATTGATATTACCACTAAAGGCCGTATTGCCACAACCTGCCCAGGTATTCATAGCGATCTGTACGCCACCATTGGAGTAATCGGAATTTTGGACCGGCTGGGTAGTTCCGAAATACACTTCGAACCAGGTATCCGTAGCGCCGCTCCCGGATATTACCATGCCGAAGCGGTAATCTTTATTGGCCTGTACCTGTATGGCCTGGTAAATGCCGCTATGTCCCCAGCTTCCACCTGTTGCGGTTAGCTTTCCGTTTGCCATGGTCCATTGAACAGCGGGGCTGCTGATGGTGAATCTTGTCCATTTCACATCGTCGGCGGCTGATTGAAATTTACCTCCTTGCACCAGGTTACCGGCTGCAGGGTCAGTAGTGGCCACGTTCAGAGGTTTGGTGGAAGAGAATGTTGCGCCCCCTTTGCCAATAGCAACATGGGTAATAGAGTAACTGCCAGCATCGGGCAGGAAAATTTCCTGCCTGTGCTTACCAAATACCGGGCCCGCACCATCGCTAAGGTCCCATTTGGAAGCGATATAGCTGCTGTCGTTGGCCGCGATCACAAACCGGTTAGCATTTCCACTCACAGGAGCGATGGTAAAATCAGCATTCAGGTTCGATTCGGAGATACCCCGGTCCACTACTTTCGGTTTGCTGCACCCTGTCAAAAGTCCCAGTATTCCGGTTACCAATAAAATGGAATAATAACTATATGAATATTTCATGTTCATAATTTTACGATTTGCTTAATCTGTTGTTCAATTTCCTGCTGGTACGATCATTTTTTAATTGTATTTGGGATTCTGTTTCAATTTGGTGCCCTGCAATTCGCGGGTAGGGATAGGAAACACTTCATGCTTTCCTGCTATAAAACCGCGGCTTCCCAGCACCGTAGGTGCATCGCCCCAGCGTACCAGGTCAAACCAACGGTGCCCTTCACCGGCCAGTTCGGCCCTGCGTTCTCTCTTGATGGCAACCATCGAAACGGGCGCTGATGGCAGTCCTACACGGTTCCTAACGGCATCGAGTAGTGCCTGTGCCCGCGCGCCGGTTGCATTCAATGCTTCTGCCTCCATCAAATAAGTATCGGCCAGCCGGATAATGTAGGTATTCTGACGATAGTTGAGCTCAGTTGCGCCGCCACCTGTTGAAACATCGGAGGTCCTGGGTAAAAACTTATTCAGGAAATATCCTGTATTCTGGTAGCCTTCGATATAGTCGGCCTGGCCCGCTGCTTTCAATGCCTTCAGATCGAATACCGTAGCGGCAAAACGCGGATCGCTTTTTATGAAATCATAGAAGTCCTGGGTAAAAACATTAAAGCTCCATCCCGAAGGAAGGGAAGGTGCGGTAGAATTGGCCGGCCTGGAATAACTTCTGGGGCCAACCATTACGTTCAATGTGTTTCCTTCATCACGGCCGGAGCCCCAGAAATCCCAGTTGGAATTTCCGGCTGCGCTATGTGTTTCTTCCAAAATGGATTCACTGTTGAATTTATTGGAGACCACCCACAGGTCGCTGAACCTGGTCAGTAGCTTATACCCAAGCGGGCTTGCATCACCGGGCACGGGCCCGTTCACTTCGGCCAGTTGCCTGGCCGCCAGGTCATTCTTCTTTTCATACAGGTATACTTTACCGAGCAGCGCCATGGCAGCGCCTTTGGTAAGCCGGCCCGCGTCGGTTACAGCAGCAATGCTGCCCGGCAAAACGGCAATCGCTTCGGTGAGATCTTTTTCTATCTGCGCATATACCTTTTCGGGAGCTTCCTGGGTAACATCATAGATATTAGTGGCCGTTAAAGGTTCGAGTAGTAAAGGAATGTTCCGGAACAGGCGTACCAGGTTAAAATAATACAATGCACGCAATGCTTTTGCTTCAGCTTCGAACCGCGCCTTCTTGTTACCATCCATCGGAACTCCAGGCAGTTTTTTCAACAGGATGTTGGCCCTGAAGACCCCCTGGTAATGATCATTCCAGTAACTTCCACCCATCAGATCAGCGGTCATGGTATAATTGGAAAAAGACTGCAATTGTTTTCCATCATCGGCGCCCCCACCCCCGGTCACATGATCGTCGGAGCCGGAATTCATGAGGGCGATCATATTTTCAAAGCCGCCCGAATTTTTGCGCATTACATCATAAACCGCCACCAGCGCCGAGAAAGCCTGATCTTCATTGGCATAATAGTTCACTGAAAGAAATTGCCCTTCCGGTGTCACTTCCACGAAATCCTTTTTACAGGCGCTCAGGGTAATGACCAACCCTGCAGCGATCAATATGTATCTGGATAGTATTGTTTTCATTTGTCAATATTTTATTTTTCCTTCCGCTTCAGACGGAAGATGGTATTTTAAAATTGAACCTGAACACCTCCTATGAACGAACGTGCCTGGGGATATACGCCATGGTCAACACCGAATACCACACCACCGATCTCGGGATCATAGCCGGTATATTTGGTCAAAGTGAACAGGTTTTCAGCAGTTACATAGAACCTTACCCTGAGTATACCGGCCTTGTTCACCAACTTGGCAGGCAAGGTGTAACCCAACTGAACAAGCTTGATCCGGGCATAGTCGCCTTTTTCGAGATAGAAGTCGGACATACGGCCAAAGTTGCCGTTTGGATCACTGGTAGAGAGACGCGGATAGTCGTTGGAGGTCCCTTCGCCTGTCCAGCGGCCCAGAACTTTTGTCGAGTAGTTGGAATTGCCAATATCCAGCCTGCGCAAACCCTGGAATATTTTGTTTCCTCCGACGCCCTGCATGAAGACCATCAGGTCGAAATTTTTGTACTCGGATGCGAGCGTGAGGCCAAAAGTGTATTTAGGGATACTGCTACCCAGGAAAGTTTTATCCTTGTCATCATTGGTGATAGTTCCATCGCCATTCACATCTACCCAGCGGAAATCGCCTGGTTTGGCGCCGGGCTGTATCGGGCTTCCGTCTTTATTTCTATAGGCATCTATTTCTGCCTGGTTCTGGAAAATACCGTTCGACTTGAAACCAAAGAATGAGTTATACGACTGACCAACCTGTATGCGCGTAACAGATCCCATGGACTGGAAACCGGCTTCGCCGGCAATGAAATTGGCATCTGCCGCCACATACGTCACTTCATTTTTCAGGTAAGAGAAATTACCGCCCACATAGAAATTGAAATCTCCGATCTCGTGGCGATAACCCAGGTCTATATCGATACCCTTATTTTCCATATCGGCAATATTGGCGACCGGAGCAACGGAAACGCCTACATAACCCGGTATGGTGACCGGCCGCAGGATACCCGAAGTTTTTTTGATGTAGAAGTCTACATTCAGGGAAAGGGTCTTTAACAGGGTGGCTTCAAACCCGATATTGGTTTGGGAAGTTTCTTCCCAGCGCAGGTCGGGATTGTCGAGTGAAGCAGGCGCATAACCGGTAGTGATCCTGTCTGCAAGACCAAGCGTATAATTGAACCCGCCTGAAACGGTGGCCAGGTAACCGAAATCCCTGATGGCATCATTACCTACAACGCCATAGCCACCCCTGATCTTTAACCGGTTGAACACATCACTGGCAGGCCAGAACCTTTCATTCGATACGTTCCAACCCACAGAGAAAGCAGAGAATACACCATATTTATTATTGGTGCCAAAACGGGATGATCCGTCGCGCCGTAAAATACCGGTAAACAAATACTTTTCATCATAGTTGTAGTGGACGCGACCAAATAAAGATGACAACTTATGTCTTGTAAGATCAGACGAGCCCGAGGTTCTGTTTGCCTGTGGTATATCGAAGTTGAACGAAGCGTCCCTGTAACTGGTAATTGGTAAATTGAAAAGTGTAACGGAAGAACCGCCGCCGATGTTCTCCACGTAAGCGCCCTGGCCCAGCAGCACGGTAAAATTGTGACGGTCTATCGTATTGGTATAGGTGAGGGTATTCTCGATATTCCAGTTGAAGCTGTTGTTATTGACCTTTCCATAATTATTCTGGGAAGTTTTGACCGTAGCGCTCAGGTAATAAAAAGGCGTAAAACCCTGGGTGCCCCAGTAGGCCAGTTTACCGCCCAGCGTTGACCGGACTTTTATGTTCTTCGTTATGGCTGCCTCGAGGTATGCATTGCCCACGAAATCATCAGACCAGCCATAATTGCCCAGTCTTGTTTGCATAAAGGCTACCGGGTTCGCCATTTCCTGTCCAACCAGGCTGGAAATACCATAAGGGTTCCCGTTTGCGTCCCTGATCACCGGGTTCACACTATAGGGTGCCGCATTGGCGGCAGCGGGATCGGTGACCACTAACGGCGTAATGGGGTCGAGATTGATGGCAGAGCTCAATATGCCGCCATATTCACTGTTCGTATTTCCGATACCGATTACTTTCTGGTGGGAATACCCGATCGTTTGTCCCAGTGTGAAGATGGAGGATATCTTATGGGTAGAGTTCAGCCGGATATTTTTCCGGGTATAATTCGAGATCGGTTTGGCTACAATACCCTGCTGGTCCTGTAAACCGAATGAAAGATAAAAGGTAGACTTCTCATTGCCACCGCTCAGACTAATTTCGTGCGAGTAGCGTTTGGCATCATTATAAAATATGGCGTCCTGCCAGTTGGTGCCCGCTCCCAGCGATGCAGGGTCGGCAAAAACAATTCCACCGCCGCCCGACACGGAGCGTTCGTTCAGGATAGCAGCGTATTGGGTGGCATTCAGCAGGTTCAGCCTCCTATCGGGTGCTGATATTCCATAAAATCCATTATACGATACCGTTAGTTTACCGGACTTTCCCCTTTTGGTGGTCACCAGGATAACGCCGGTGGCAGCCCGTGTACCATAAATAGCTGCAGATGCGGCATCCTTCAGTACTTCTATGGATTCAATGTCACTTTGGTTCAGGTAGCCGATCCCTCCCTGGTCAACAACTATCCCATCTACTACCCATAAAGGATTATTACCGCCTTCGCCGAAAGTGGTAATCCCCCTTACGCGGATGGTGGATACCGAACCGGGTTGTCCGGAGTTCTGGGCTATGGTTACACCTGAAACCCTTCCCTGCAAGGCCTGTTCGATACGGTTGCTGGGCACATTTTCCAGGTCTTTGGCCTTGACACTGGAAATGGCGCCGGTGACCACAGCTTTGCGCTGCGTACCGTAACCTACTACAACCACTTCTTCAATAACTGATCGGGCCTTTTCTTCCAGTTGAACATTGAGGGTATTGTTGTCGGGAATGGACAGCTCCTGTGTGGCCATTCCGATGTGAGAAATGACCAGGATGGCCTTACGGTTGGGAGGATTGATCCGGAAGTTCCCTCCATCATCTGTGGAAGTAGCGATAGATGTTCCTTTAACCGAAACGGTAGCTCCTTTTAATGGCTCACCGGTCGTTTTGGAACTTACCTTACCGCTTACGAGCACATCACTGCTCACGTGTACATTTTGTGCCAGCACAGACGATAAAACAGCCTGCGCTACAAAAATCATCAAGACTGAAAAGAGCATTTTCATAAGCAAGTCAATTGTTAGTTAGTAATAGTTTGAACTGTGAAATGTGAGAATTAAAAGTAGTTTGTCGCTCATCCTTATCCTAATAAGGTACCCCATCATTACCCTATCAAAACGCCTGTCAATAGCGTTGGGCCGGCTTTTTCACCACATCTTTGCCATATCATATTGAAATTGCAGGCGACTATTCAACTTATTTGACTTCATCGAACCTGATCGATCTGAAATCGAAGCCTCCTGCATGGATGCTGATCTGAAGTGTATTCCAACCCTCCTGCAGGGTGATGTTCTTTATTTCTGAAGATGTCCAATCCGGATTTTTGGATAATACGATCCCGCCTGCCACCTCCTGTTGATTTACTGAAAGGGTTACTTTGCCATGTTCCTTCGGTGCATGGTATTCCAGTCTGATGTGATAGTTACCGGTGCGTAGAACTTTAAATGTATACCTGACCCATTCTCCGGGCTCGGTATGGGAAATGATATAATGGCCCTCCTTTTCCGGATCGGCTATAATATCCACTCCATCATTCCTGTATGCGTGACCACGGTTACCACCCCTCGCAGATCCATTCGAAATATGATAATCCGCAGTATCATTATCGAAATAAGCAGCCCCGTTCCTGCCCAGGTCATAATCTACTGCCTGGAGTAAGGAACCATTTTCAATGATGCGTTCACGGAAAGGTATCGTGGTCAATGAATGAGGTTGTCTTAGCAGGGCATCCAACACATCCCGTTTCACCACGGTATTTTCCAGTTTTGTATCAGTAGCCAGTTTCATAAGGCCGTCATACGCTTCCTGCGCAGAAGGCCGGGGCCCACTGCCCGACCACCAGGCAAGGATCTTTTCATAGCCGGGATTGGACAGTATTTGCATAGGATTATTATTTCCTATTTTTTTTAAAGGCCACCAGGCCCATCCGATGTTGTTCGTTTCCAGCAGTTGAACAGCTTCAGTAAACCATACATTGGAGTTCTCACCGGTTTCGCCCAACCAAACGGGCATCTTGTATTTATCTCTCATATCCAATATATGCTGAATAGATCGCTGGTCATTATAATTCCAATACTTGTGAAAGCTCAACACCATATTATTATCCCATGGAGGAAGTATCCCATTATAGTTGTTGCCCCATCCATTCCCTTCGATAATAATGATATGCCTTGTATCCACTTCACGGATGGCCCTGGTAATTTCTAGCATCAATTGCCGTAATGGTCCGTTCCCGGTTTCTTTCAGGCCGTTCCTGTCATTCACGGTATCTGCAAATCCCCAGTTGGGTTCATTGATAATATCGTAGGCAGCAATAGCCGGCTCATGGGCATATCGTTCGGCCAGCTTTTTCCATAGAGCGATCGTTTTTTTCCGGTTCGCTTCACTTTGCCATAGTGAAGGTTTGGCAGGATCTCTGTCGGAAATGTTCAGGTCGTTACCCTGTCCGCCCGGGGCCGCATGCAGGTCGAGTATCAGGTACAGACCGTTAGCCTTGCACCACGACAGTAAGCTATCAGTAAGGCGAAACCCTTTCAGGAGCCAGGTATCTTTGCCAGCCACCGGCTCCTGCTCCACGGATAATGTAAACAGGTCATAATGTATTGGCAGGCGAACAGAATTGAAGCCCCAGGCTTTCATAGAATCGATATCCGTTTTGCGGGTATGGTTGGCAAGCCAGGTGTCATAAAACTCCTGTGTTTTCGTTTCGCCGATCAACTCACTGATGCGGGACCGGATGAGGTGTTGCATACCGGCGCCAGGCACTTTCAGCATATATCCTTCCTGCAGCATCCATCCACCCAATCCAACACCTCTGAGCAGAACAGGCATTCCCTTTTCATTGACGATCTGCGTACCAGCCGCTTTCAGGAACTCCTGGGCCTTCGCTGGGAACGAAACGATCAGGAAAATGATTGGCATAAGCAATTTGTTGATCATAGTACTGATGATAATTGAGATTAATAATAGATGGACCAATAGCGGGATTTCAGTAACCTAAATTAGCTTTCGGTTATACATTTCCATCATCGGACGCCCCATCAATACCACATCAAAAAAATGATAAGATGTTAAACTACAGGGTTTTGACCTTATCAATACCTTATCCACACCTTCTCATTGATTTCATATTTCCTTAAATTGAGAATCGAATGGATTGCCATGCCTAAGAAACTGTTACTAACTGCTTGTATTATTGCCAGCCTGACCAGCTTTGCACAGAACACTATTGCACTGCCGGAAATAATCAATTATCCTAAAAGGGTCTATAATGCCGGCACACAGAACTGGAAAATAACCCAGGATAAACAGGGCATAATCTATGTAGCCAATGATGATGGTTTGTTGACCTTCGATGGTAGCCTGTGGAAAAAATACAGTCTTCCCAATACTACCGGCATTCGCTCACTCGCCATTGGCAGTAATGGTCGTATTTACATCGGAGGTCAGGGTGAGATCGGTTACTTTGAGCCGGGAAAGAACGACCAGCTTGAATATACTTCACTGAACCAACTGATACCGGATACAGACCTGGATTTCACAGACGTTTGGGAGGTTGTAGCGGTAAGGAATGAAGTATTTTTCCGCTCCTTCAAAAAGATCTTTCAGTTGCATAACGAAAAGATCACCGTTTACAGGAATATAGCCTGGGGATTCCTGGGGGAAAGCCATGGCCTGCTTATCGCCAAAGCCTGGCAGAGAGGATTGTTGAAGTTTCGAAATGGTCAGTGGGAGCCTTTCAGAGAATCCCATTTTTTCAATGAGAAAACACAGATCTCTGCTATCCTGCCTTTGGATGGAGACAGTTCGCTGATCATTACGAAAAATCATGGTTCCTATGTTTTGAATGGCGAAGAAATAACGCCCTTCCATTCAGCGGACATGAATATTATTAATGATAAAAATCCCTATAAGGCAGCGATTATCGACAAGAACCGGATCGTCATTGTCACCAACCTGGCGGGTTGTTTCATCATCAATGAAAAGGGTGAGCTGATACAACGGCTTTCCCACCAGGATGGTCTGCAAAGCAATAATATCCTAAGTGTTCTGGTAGACAACAAAAAGAATTTATGGCTGGGCCTCGATAATGGTATTGATTTTATTGCATTCAACAGCGCCATCAAACATATCTACCCGGACTATCAGGAACATATAGCCGGTAAGTCGGCCGTGATGCATAACCACCACCTGTACCTGGGTACTTCCAATGGGTTATATCAGGCATCCATTTCGCAGAAGGACGATATCGGTTTCACCAAAAGCAAATTCGAACTGGTGCCGGGCCCAAAAGGTCAGGTGTGGAGTTTATCGGAAGTGAATGGACAATTGCTGATGGGACATAACGACGGTCTATTTGTGATCGATGGCAAGACCGCCCGTGTGATCGACAGCAGTTCAGGCTTCTGGACCATTGTACCGCTTAGCAATATTGCCCCCTCTGCCGTGATCATGGCTGGCACTTACAATGGTGTCAATTTTTACCACTATGCGAATGGCCGTTTTACCGATCCGGTCATTCACGCACATTTCGAGTCGGCCCGGTTCCTGGCCATGGACAACAATATCGCCTGGGCATCACATCCCTATGAAGGGCTGTATAAATTGGACCTCAATGGAGGTATAAACCCCCGCGTTTCCGTGTACGAAGACCGGAACGGCATACTTTCCAGTAACAACAACCATATCTTTGGCGTCAAAGGCCGGGTAGTGTTAACCAATGACAAGGGGATTTTCGAGTACAACGACAGGAAAGGCGATTTTGAACCATCCGTTTTCTTCCGGAAACTTTTACCCAATGTGCCCATTCAATACCTGAAAGAGGACCAACAGGGCAATATCTGGTTTGTGCACAATAAACATTTAGGTGTTGCAGACATGAGTGGAAAAGAACCGCAATTGATCTATTTCCCCGAATTGAACAACAAGATCTCCGGCAATGGGCTGGAATATGTATACCCTTACAACAGTCGCAATGTTTTTGTCGCGGCGGATGAAGGCTTTTATTATATCAATTACGATCAGTATAAGCAATCGCGTGAATTGGTCCCGATAGGCATCAGCAGCGTCAGTATCATCAATGCAAAGGACAGCATCATTTTTGGCGGTTATTTTAGTACAGAAGAAGAACGGCAGGGACTGCTCAATGAGAAAGTACCGGCTATCCCCTATGCCTGGAACTCCATCCATTTCGATTACGCTTCGGCATTTTATGGCAAACAATCGAGCATTGAATACTCCTATTTCCTGGAAGACTATGATAAGAACTGGTCAGCCTGGACGAAAAAGAACGAGAAGGACTATGCTTATCTTTCTCCCGGCACTTATACATTCCGGGTAAAAGCACGTACGCATGAGGGACAGGAAAGCGCTATTGCCAGTTACCGTTTTACTATCCTGGCGCCCTGGTACCGGACCGTATCGGCGAATGTCGTATACGGTATACTGATCATGTTGCTTATCTATGGCATATATAAGTGGCAAAAGAAAAAGTTCATATCCCAGCAACGAAAGCATGACGAAGAGCGCAAACGAATGGAATACCTGCACCAGTTGCAGATAGAAAAGCATGAGGAAGAACAAAAACAGTTGATGTACCTGCACCAATTGGAGCGGGAGCGGGATGAAAAGGAGATTATCAGGCTCCAGAATGAAAAACTGCAGTCCGAGATCCAGTTGAAGAATACCGAACTGGCCTCCACCACCTTCAACCTGGTCCAAAAAGGTGAGATGCTGATGAAGGTGAAAGAAGAGTTCGTACGCATGAAAAAATTACACGAACTGGATAAGGAATCGGACGACTATAAAAAGATCCTTCGAATGCTGGGTGACGACAAGATGAAGAAGAACTGGGAGCAGTTTGCCGTGCATTTTGATATGGTGCATAGCAACTTCCTGGTATCGCTCAAAGAAATATTCCCGAACCTTACAGCCAGTGAGCTGAAGTTATGCGCCTACCTGCGGCTGAACCTCAGCAGCAAGGAAATAGCCCAGATCATGAACATTACTGTAAAAGGAGTAGAATTGGGAAGACATCGTTTACGGAAAAAGTTACAGATCCCGGCAGGTGTAAACCTGGTCAATTTCCTGTTGAACTTTCATTCGGAGATGCATTAGGGGGAAGAATGAATTCTAAAATACGTTTTTAAAACATTTAAAATCACTCATTTCATCTTGGTATTATTTTAAGATAGCCATCTTTAGGGCCCAGGAAAGCGTTACACGCAATTAAATACTGCTCCATTGAATCCAGGTTATCGTCGTATACATTACGGCTAAAATCCCACGCCTTCAGTAGCATCCGGATATACGCATTTCCATCCCTTTGCTTAGTTAGCTTTTTTAAGGTGCCCATATAGTCCTCCCTATACACTGTGGGGATAATAATTTTCGATAAACTATATGCCCCTAATTCTGCATTCATCATAACACGTGCTATTCTTCCATTGCCATCAATAAATGGATGCACTTCACTCACAAAAAACATCATATATGCTGCTCGGGCAAATGGATGTTGAAGCATGCTATATAATTCATACCCTTTCTTTAAAGTACCAGATACTAACTGCCAATCAACAAACTCTGTCAGGCCTGCACGGTTATTTCGGTCCTTAAATGCACCTGGGCTTTTAGTTATTCGCGCCGCCAATAATATACCATGTCGCTCCCTTAACAATTCTAAAAAATGATCTGCATTTTCAGGAAGTACCGACATTTCTTTCCTGTTGGATACAATCTGGTATGTGCCCAGCACGTCATGTGAATCTTCGTCTCGCCCCGGCAGAGGCGTAGCCGTAGTTATGATCTGTTTTGCTTCATCTACTGTAAATTCCGTACCCTCTATATAGTTAGAAAAATACCCTTCAAAAAAGGCAAAATTTTGGTAAGACTTAACCTTTTCGTTTCTGTCCGGGTAATCGGGAAAATCTATTTTCACCAACTCTCCATATAATGATTCAAAAAGACTGATACGATCGGGATCAAATGGTTCGCCCAGTACCCTCGCTTTTGCAACAGGGCTTACTAAGTTTTTGGAAAATCCCGTTCCCATGATGTCCGTAATTAACTGATTAAGCAACTTATATTCTTTATCCATTCCGAGCATAGGTGCAATTATCTTTGCTCTATCCCTTACCTCATTTAACCCTTTATCTCCTTTGGAACGCAGATAAGATTCAATCTTTTCTTTCAATGTTTCTCTTGAAAGCGTTTTAACGCCTTCCCCTGCTCCCCTTGATGGCTGTAAATTTTCAAGGTACGCACGAGCCAGGCTGGAGGCGCGTAAACTCCCGAAAAAGGGACGATCATCCTCCAGAGGAATATTTCCCTTTAAAAGATGAATGGTTAAGCCAGGTAATTCAATATTCTCCGTATAGGTATAGGTCAGAAATATATGCCCTTCCTCAGGCGTCGGCATACGTTCCAACGCACTCCGATGGCTTAGCATTGCCTCTGGATATAGATCTGCGAGTAAGCGGTACCAATTGCGTCTTATAATAACACCAGGGGCCTCTTCTAAGTTGGAAGTATATATTCTAGGTGCAATCTTCCTCAAAAGACCGCCCTTTTCCAGTTTTCCTATTTCCTTGGATCGCTCCCTGGCCCCTACAATGATCTCCTGTAATCTTATTGGTGCCATATTTTCCGATTAAAAGGCTAAAAAATCTTACTTTAGAATTATTTTCCGGTTAAATAGCCAATTTTGGAAATATCTCCCGAGCAAATAACCATTCAGACAATATTCTCCAATAAGGAAATAAGGCTAAAAAGATAAACGTCATTAAAGAATCTTCATGTTTTGAGACCACTTCCTAGTGTCGGACAACACCTTTCTCCATCGCGTGAGCAGTGAAATAGGAAAATTCATAAATGTATCCAGTAACCCAGGCCTGGAAATGAATTCATTTATATAGTCATAATATGCGAAGTATTTCTTTATTAATATATATATTGGATAAGCCTTTGAGAATATTCAATTTAAGAAAAATAAAATCAATAAGCTTTCTATTCCCATATGGCATTGTATATACCGAATCATGCTTTTCCGTATTCAATATTACTCAAAGTCTTCAATTAGTTTATATCAACAGACCTCTAACTGATGCGGGTAAGACGAAACATGGAATGGTCTAAAACAGTTCCCGGACATATCCCTAATTGATGAGAAAACATTCCTTAGGAAAATCATAAGCCAGCTCGTTGTAGAAAATATAGCTGACACACTCAAACAAGCAAAAGAACAGGCACATTGCTGATGGTATTGTCTCCTTTTTCCAGAGGGTAGCACAGCTGTCCATAAGAATAGCAATCTCTGTTTAGTGCCCTTTGCAGTTTCGATTCTATCTATCGTCTAAAAGACTTCAAATACCCTTAAAAGGGGTTCGATACCCCTCACCATTCAGGTTGGTTTTATCCATATAATTAAAAAACAAAATACATAACTGATCAATAACAAATAGTTTGTACAACATGAAATATGCAAAGGAAGAATCGTAATTAAATATAAGTCAAATAATTAAAATGAAACGCTCTTCAAACACCACCAATAGAAAAGGGTAGCCACAGAATGACTACCCATTAAAAAAGTTAATAACGCCGGGTGGAACTGGGGAGACTTCAATCGAACACCTAACTTCAGTATTAATGCTAGTCAAAAACTTAAGAATTTACTAAATTTCAATACCCTGTGCCAAAGAAGCTATATTAGGTAATCTTCACGGTCAATTATATAAGTATTTCCCGGAGTTTAACTCATATCCCAGAACCAAGTTAATTTCGTGTTCATAAACACTAATATAAAAATAAACAATTGAGCACCAGCATATTTGGCAATTTGCTATATTTACCAATATTAGTCTAGTCAAAACAAGTACATTGAAAGAACTAGGAGAAACATTGAGAGAATTAAGAGAGCAAAAGGGACTTTTGTTACGGCAGGTAGCCGCAGAAATTGATATGGATACCGCCCTGCTCAGCAAAATCGAACGTGGAGATCGTAGCCCCAAAAGGGAGCAGTTGATAAAAGCTGCTAATTTTTTCGACGTACCATCCAGTGATCTGCTGATCCTCTGGCTTGCAGATAAAGTAAGCCAGCTCCTAGCAAGCGAGCCTTTAGCGCTTGAAGCTCTGGATAAATGTAGAAACAATTTCAAACAAAGAAATACCCCATAATGGCCAGGATAAAAAAAACAGAACAAGAAGAAGCACTGGAAAAGAAGCTTTGGAAAGCGGCGGACAAACTGCGCAAGAATATGGATGCCGCCGAATACAAGCATGTTGTACTCGGCCTTATCTTTCTAAAATATATTTCTGACGCTTTCGAAGAACAATATAAGAAATTAGTTGATCAAAAAAATGAAGGCGCCGATCCGGAAGATCGCAATGAATATGTCGCTGAAAAAGTGTTTTATGTCCCGCCATCCGCCCGCTGGAAATGGCTCCAGGGCAGAGCGACGTTGCCGACTATAGGCAAAGACGTAGATGACGCCATGGATGCTATAGAGAAAGATAATCCTTCATTACAGGGGGTACTGCCTAAAGTGTACGCACAGGAAAAGCTGGACAAGACCAGTCTTGGTGGACTTATTAACCTCGTTGGATCTGCGACGCTTGGAACAAAAGAAGCTCAGAGCAAAGATGTTCTTGGCCGTGTTTTCGAGTACTTTCTTGGGGAATTTGCTCTTGCTGAGGGGAAAAAAGGCGGCCAGTTCTATACGCCTGGCAGTGTCGTCAAGTTGCTTGTGGCCATGTTGGAACCTTACGAAGGCCGCGTTTTCGATCCATGCTGCGGCAGTGGCGGCATGTTTGTGCAAAGCGAAAAGTTCATCGAAGCGCATCAGGACTATTACAATAAGTACAATGCTAAAAAACTCGCCATCGGCCCGAAGGACCGGATATCCATCTTTGGCCAGGAAAGCAACCAGACCACCTGGCGGCTGGCGAAAATGAACCTGGCCATTCGTGGCATCGACAGCAGCAATATCAGGTGGAATAATGAGGGCTCCTTTCTCAACGACGCTCATAAAGATTTGAAAGCAGACTATATTATAGCCAATCCCCCTTTCAACGACAGTGACTGGAGTGGTGAACTGCTTCGGGATGACACCCGCTGGAAAGTCCTGGGCGAAACCTTGCCACCTCCTGTTGGGAATGCCAACTATGCCTGGATACTGCACTTCCTTTATCACCTGGCCCCCAGCGGTCAGGCTGGCTTTGTGCTTTCAAAAGGCTCGTTGACTACCAATACGTCCGGCGAAGGTGAGATCCGCAAGGCGCTGGTTGAACACGAACTGGTGGATTGTATAGTTAACCTGCCTACCAAACTGTTTCTAAACACCCAAATCCCTGCCTGCCTATGGTTTCTATCACGCAATAAAACCAACGGCAAATATCGCAAACGCGAAAACGAGATACTTTTTGTTGACGCGCGGAATATGGGACACCTCATCAACCGGAAGAATCGAGAACTGAGCGAAGTCGATATCAATAAGATTTCCGAGACCTATCACCGTTGGCGAAATCCGGAAGGCAAGTACGAAGACGTGGCTGGCTTCTGTAAGGCGACAACCCTCGACGAAGTCAGGAAATTGAACTATGTACTCACACCGGGCAGATATGTTGGTCTGGCAGAAGAGGAAGACGATTTTAATTTTGAGGAAAGATTTATTGCGCTGAAGGCCGAACTGGAAAAACAGATGACGGAAGAAGCGGAATTGAACAAACGCATCCTGGAGAATCTCTCTAGAATTATTATCCCAAAAAAATAACCCAATAACCTTATTTATGGAAAAAGACATCCGTTGGATACAACGTTTTTCCAATTATCGTAAGGCTTTATCAAGGCTAACCGAGGCCGTACAGTTAAGCAAGAAAATAACGCTTTCCGACCTGGAACAGCAGGGCTTGATACAGTCCTTCGAGTTTACGTATGAGTTGTGCTGGAAGACTTTGCAAGACCTGCTAATAGAAGAAAAAGGGTTTGAAAAAGGTCCTGGCCCCAACATTGTTATAAGTCTCGCGCTGGAAGAGGGCTATATCCAGGGCGAGGACCAATGGAATGAAATGAAAGAAGCCCGCAAACGGACGGCCCATGCATATGATGAACAAATGGCCGATGCCATCGCTGAGATTATCATCGTCAGATTTCATGGCTTGTTCATTCAACTGGAAACCAGATTACAATTAGAAAAACTAAACCGCGAAAAAGAATAATGAAATTCGGCCTGGAAGAAAATATCATCGAAAAGATTACACACATCCTGGAAGAACAGCCGAAGGTAGACAAAGCTTATATTTTCGGTTCCCGTGCCAAAGGCAACTACCGCCTTGACTCAGATATAGATATTGCGGTAAAGGGGATTGAGCTTACTGTTGATGATATTTTAAAAATGAGCGCTGCTATCGACAAGTCCAAGATAGGATATGAAGTAGACCTCGTGGACTATGCCAGTATCAAGGAAGAGGCGTTAAGGGAGCATGTAGACAGAATAGGAACGGAGTTTTATTCAACTCAAAGATTATATAGATTAGGTGATTTGCTCGAAGTCATAACAAAAGGAACAACTCCAACGACTATAGGGCGCAATTTTACAGATCAAGGAATTAATTTTATCAAATCTGAAGCAATAAGTTACGATGGCAGGATCGATAAGTCCACGTTTGTTTACATAGACAACGAAACTCATAAACTCCTAAAAAGATCTCAGCTAAAAAAAGATGACATACTTTTTTCAATGGCGGGTATATTTCTTGGCAAAAATGCCATTATAACCGAAGATTTATTACCAGCAAACACAAACCAGGCCCTAGCAATTATACGGCTAAACAAAGAAATATCGATCCCTAAATACGTTCATTACTTTCTTAGACAGCAAGAAGTAATTGACTTTATTAACAATATGTCGGGACAATCCGCACAACCTAATATTAACTTTGAAGAGATCAAGAGTATTGAGATTTTGCTACCGTCTAAAGAACAACAGGAAGTTATTGCCAAGATATTAAGTAATCTTGATGACAAGATCGACCTCCTCCGTCGCCAAAATAATACCCTTGAATCCATGGCAGAAGTTCTGTTCAGGCAGTGGTTTGGGGAAGAGGCAGAAGATTGTTGGGAAGAAAAGAAACTTACAGAAATAGCCAAATACTTGAACGGACTTGCACTGCAAAATTTCCCTGCAAATGGGAACAAGTATTTACCTGTTATAAAAATTAAGGAAATGAAGCAAGGGAATACAGAAAACTCCGATTTTTGTGATATTAATATTCCAATAGACTATGTTGTCAATAATGGGGATGTTTTATTCTCTTGGAGTGGCAGTCTGGAAGTAGCATTATGGGCAGGTAAGGTTGGTGCTTTAAATCAGCATTTGTTTAAGATTTCTTCTCAAGAATATCCTAAATGGTTATATTATTTGGCCACTAAATATCATCTAGCTTATTTCAAAGTAGTGGCTGAGTCAAAATCTACTACTATGGGTCATATACAAAGGCATCATCTGGAGGACGCAAAAATCAATATACCACCAAAGACTCTTCTTGAAAAAATGAATTCCGTATTTGAACCGTTGATCCTCAAAGAAATCATCAACAATGAACAGATTCTGTCTCTTTTGGCCCTCCGCGACACGCTTCTCCCCAAACTCATTTCCGGTGAAGCCCGTGTTAAAATGCCAGAATAAAAATGCCCCTGACTACTGAATCCCATATCGAATCCTTCGCCATTGAGACTCTCCGCAGTCTCGGCTGGGAACATATCCATGGCGTAACTATCGCCCCGGGCGGCGAACAAGCGGAGAGGGAAAGCTTTGAGCAAGTGGTGCTGACAGGCAGGCTCCGGAAAGCAGTTGGTATTTTGAATCCAAACATTCCTCTCGCAGCACAGGAACAGGCTGTCCAAAAAGCATTGAAGATCTTCGCTCCTGATCTCATCACCAGAAACGAAGCTTTCCATCAAATGCTGGTAGAAAAGATCAAAATACCATATCAACAGGATGGCTTTGAAAGAAGCCATGAAGTGGCGCTTATTGATTTCAACGACGCTTTAAATAACGAATTTCTCGCCGTTAGTCAATATACCATTATCGAAAACGGTCAAAACAAACGGCCAGATATTGTCCTGTTCGTCAACGGTCTGCCACTCATTGACATCGAGCTCAAAAACGCTTCCAAGGAAACCGCCACTCTGCAAAAAGCCTTCGATCAACTCCAAACGTATAAGAGCACAATTCCTGGTCTTTACACTTACAATGCTTTCTGCATTATTTCTGATGGTCATGAGGGCAGGGCTGGAACCCTTTCGGCAGGCTTTAGTCGCTTTATGCCCTGGAAAACGGCAGACGGCAAAAAAGAAGCCTCCCGGTTCAGACCCCAGCTAGAGACCCTGCTGAAGGGCATACTGGTCCCTACCCTTTTTCTCGATCTGCTGCGTAATTTTATCCTATTTGAAAAGACCAGCAAGGCGGACGCCAATGGCATTATCCAGGTAGAGACTGTTAAGAAACTGGCCGCCTACCACCAATATTACGCAGTCAACAAAGCTGTGGCATCTACTATCACCGCGTCGGGGAAAAAGGGTGACAAAAAAGGGGGTGTAGTCTGGCATACCCAAGGCTCTGGCAAAAGCCTGAGTATGGTCTTTTATGCCGGCAAGCTCATCACCGCACCAGCCATGCAAAACCCGACCATCGTTGTTCTGACAGATCGCAACGACTTGGACGACCAACTGTTTGATACCTTTGCCGGCTCAATACAATTGCTGAGACAGGCGCCCATCCAGGCCAATAGCCGCGACCACCTGAAAACACTACTTGCTGTATCCAGCGGAGGCATTGTATTTACCACGATTCAGAAATTCCTCCCCGAGGATAACAAACCGATATACGAGCTTTTATCCACCCGAAATAACATTGTCGTTATTGCAGATGAGGCCCATCGTACCCAATATGGATTCGAGGCTTCAGTCAAGATCATCAGGGACAAAGAGACAAGGGAAAAGATCGGTGAACGCATCGCCTACGGTTTTGCCAAGTATATGCGGGACGCCCTTCCTAATGCCACCTATATCGGTTTTACCGGTACGCCCATTGAAAGTACGGATATCAATACACCCCAGGTCTTTGGCCAGTATGTAGACATCTATGACATTGCCCAGGCCGTGGAAGACGGTGCAACGGTCAAAATCTATTACGAAAGCCGACTGGCGAAAGTTAATCTTGATGAAGAAGGGAAAAAGCTCATTGAAGAATTCGACGCAGACCTTGAAGAGGAAGAGGAAACAAACAGACCCAACAAAGAACGCTCCAAATGGACCCGACTGGAAGCCATCGTAGGCAATCCCAAACGCTTGAAAACATTGGCTCGAGATATTGTCACCCATTTTGGGCAGCGTCAGGAAACGTTCGAAGGGAAAGGGATCATTGTAACAATGAGCCGTCGAATTGCGGCCGACCTTTACAACGAGATTATTGCCCTGCATCCCGAATGGCATAACGACGACCTGAGAAAGGGTGCCATCAAAGTGGTGATGACCACCTCGAGCGATGATGGCCCTGTTATCTCCCGGTTCAAGACCACCAAACAACAACGGCATGATCTGGCGGAACGGATGAAGGCCCCCAATGATCCATTAAAACTCGTCATTGTTCGCGACATGTGGCTCACGGGCTTTGACGCACCCGCCTTGCATACACTTTACATTGACAAACCCATGCGCGGTCACAATTTGATGCAAGCCATCGCCCGGGTAAACCGGGTTTTCAAGGACAAACCCGGCGGTTTGGTGGTGGACTACCTAGGGATTGCAACGGACCTAAAGAGAGCCCTTTCCTTTTACTCCGACGCCGGAGGAAGGGGTACCCCTACTGAAACTCTCGAAAAGGCTGTTGACCTGATGATGGAAAAATATGAAGTGGTGCAGCAATTCTTCAATGAGGAGGCCGGGACACAGGATTCTATCCTTATTGAAGAACCATTGGCCTACTACGTTAATAGCTTTATATTCAACTACAGGAGGTATTTTTCCGTTCCGCCTGGCGAGAAATTGTCCATCGTGTTACAAGCCGAAGAGCATATACTCGGTTTAAAAGATGGTAAGGCCCGCTTTATTCGTGAAGTCAGTTTGTTAAGCCAGGCTTTCGCACTTTCCATCCCCCATGAGAAAGCCATCGGGATCAGGAATGACGTAGCTTTCTTTCAGGCAGTCAGGGCCAGGTTAATTAAATTCGGAGCCAGCAGTACCGACAACCAAACTTCAACACACGATACAGCTATCAAACAATTAGTGGATGCAGCATTGAGTTCCGATCAGGTCATCGACATTTTCGACGCTGCAGGGCTAAAAAAACCAGAAGTATCCGGTCTGGGCATTTTATCTGATCAATTCCTGGATGATGTGAAAGGAATGACACACAAAAATCTTGCAATAGAACTGTTGAAGAAAATATTAAATGACGAAATAGAAATACGCCAATCGACCAACTTGATAAAGAGACGCAAGTTGCTTGAATTGCTGGAAGGTGCCATTCGCCGCTATCAAAATAACCTTCTTAGCACCAGCGAGATCATCCAGGAATTGATTCGTATAGCCAGAGAAGTCAATGCTGCTGATGGTATGGGAGAAAAACTCGGCCTGGCAAAAGATGAGATTGCATTTTATGACGCCTTGGGAATCAATGAAAGTGCAGTGCTCGAACTAGGCGATGAAAAACTGAAGTTGATCGCCCGGGAAATTGCGGATAAGGTCAGGACCAATGCCACCATTGACTGGACCATACGGGAAAGCGCCCGCGCCAGGCTAATGGTGCTGGTCAAACGCACCCTCACTAAATACGGTTACCCTCCTGATCAACAACCGTCCGCTATTGATATCGTTTTGAAACAGGCGGAAGAGATCGCCAATTATTTTATCGAAACAGAAAAATAGGCAAACCAATCTTATGTCGACGTTTGGAAAAACTATCAGAATATACCTTAAGGACGACAGCGTAAATGGGATTAAATGGGGAGAAATAACGAATTATACCATACAATCAGTTTCTTGACCAAGGATCAACGTTGCGGATCTGGTAGATTTCTCAGAGATTAAAAAGCCTGGTTCTTATTTCTTGTTCGGTCAGGATGAAGAAACTAATGATCTTAAAGCGTACATTGGGGAATCAGAAAATACCTATGAAAGATTGCAGGCTCACATTACTAACAAGGACTTCTGGAATGAAGTGTTTTTTTTGTAAGCAAGGATGACAACCTGACAAAATCCCACGCAAGATATCTTGAGGGCAGGCTCATTCAAATGGCCTTTTCGGCAAAAAGATATACGATCGACAACTTCAATCAGTCTTAGCCCGCATCTTTACCCCGCTCAGACAGGGATACCATGGAAGAATTTCACACACACATTAATCTCTTACTCGGCGTTCTGGGTCATCGCGTTCTCGAGCCAGTTACACCTGTGGCAAAGGCACTGGCAGGAAACACTATTCCGTCCGCTAGCGATATTATCGAAGGTAACAAAGAAAAGAATACCTTGCCTTTGACTCTAACGGTGTCCGGATTAAAAGCCAATGCGTTGCAAGCAGAGGAAGGAATTGTAGTTCTCGAAGGATCGGAAGCCGCTCTGGCAACGGGCTGTCTTCACCCAGGATACCAGGATCGCCGGGAAAAACTCATTGGAAACGGTACGCTCAAACCTGGTGACAAGAAGTATTTCTTTACAAAGAATACGTTATTCCCGGCCCCGTCTACCGCCGCAGCTATTATACTTGGATTTAATACCAAGGGCCGGAAAGCCTGGAAGGATAATTAACGGTAGGGCACTTCAGGAGATAGAAGATCAACAATTAAACCCAAAACACCTTGACAGGTCAACAGCCTAGTCGATAAAAGTTCAATTGCTCATCACCTATCAACAAAAAAGCCGCTGAAAATCAGCGGCTTTTTATCCGTGGAGCCGAGGGGAGTCGAACCCCTGTCCAAACATATTCTCCAAAAGCTTTCTACATGCTTATTCGATTATTATTTGTCGGGAAGGAACAGGGAACCAACAAACCAATTCCATCCTTAGCTGGATAGTCTTTTGCAGCGGTCACAGCCTTCCGATGCAGCATTCTGTATTTGTTTTTGAGTCGGCGGCGGAGCGTGGTAACAGAACAACCGGCTCAACGCGGCCCGAATGACTACTTAATCACTGATTAGGCAGCCATGGCATACTGAGTATTGCCATTTAAAGTTTGAATATTCAGATTTACGTGCTAATTATCCAACGCACGACATGCTTACACTTTCAAAGACCTATGCTGTCAAAACCAGGCGGCCCCGGTTATCATGCAGCGTATTTCAAAAACTATGCTATTCAATAATAACTGTCAATATTGCATTGCACCTCCCCTAGCTCTTCCTGAACACACGCCAGAAATCGAGCCCCAGCGCATAGGCCATGAGGCCCAGCAACAATACCATGCCCACCATCTGCGCATATTCCATGAATTTATCACTGGGCTTACGACCGGTGATCATCTCATAAATAGTGAACAGTACATGGCCGCCGTCCAATGCAGGGATCGGCAGGATGTTCATGAACGCGAGCACGATGCTCAGCAGGGCGGTCATCGTCCAGAAACGCTCCCAGTCCCACTGAGGGCCGAACATATTCCCGATACTGATAAAGCTTCCCAGTGAATCGCTGGCCTTCACTTCATCGGAGGTAAAGAGCAATTTGAAATTCTTGATGTTCATGATCAGGGTCTCCCATCCTTTGCGGACACCGGCAGGGACCGCTTCCAGGAAGCCGAAATCCTGCGTATAGGTACCTGCCAGGTCATAAGGGTCTACATTAAACCCGATCGAGCCCAGGCTATCTCCCTGCGCTTTCACTTCTACCGTATCCTTATTACGGAGAACGGTAAGGGTTAGTTCCTGGTTCCTGAATTTCAGTTTTTCTTTACGGTATTCATCATAGTAAGTTACCGGCACATTGTTGATAGTAAGGATATGATCGCCTTTCTTCAACGAGTCCTTAATGAACTTCGCCAGTTCGGGGTATACCGTGTCCACGATCGGGTATACCCGTGGATCGATGAACTGCATTTTCGATTTGATCAGGCTGCGGATCGTTCCTTTGGGAAGGGGGATATCGACGAGCATTCCATCGCGTTTTACCTGTACAGATTTCGATTCATCGAGAATGATGTCTTTGGTGATCGAGTAGAAATCGTTGACCGGGCGGCCATCGATGCTCACGATCTCATCGCCATTCTTCAGCCCGGCCTTTTCACTGATGGGATTTACCGCCACGCCATGTTGCAGGTTCTTCACCGGCAGCCGACGTTCGCCCCAGATGCCCAGGATCATGGCGAAGAGCAGGAAGCCCAGGATCAGGTTTACCGTTACGCCGCCGATCATGATGATCAGCCGCTGCCAGGCCGGCTTGCTCCTGAATTCCCAGGGTTGTGGGGGCAGTTTCATTTGTTCTTTGTCCATGCTCTCATCGATCATGCCCGATATTTTCACATAACCGCCCAGGGGCAGCCAGCCGATACCATATATCGTTTCACCGATTTTCTTTTTGAAAAGAGAGAACCAGGGGTCGAAGAACAAATAGAATTTCTCTACGCGACACTTGAACCATTTGGCCGGGAGGAAATGGCCCATTTCATGAAGCACCACTAAAATGGATAAGCTCAGCACCAACTGTAACGCTTTAATTCCGACTACCGCCCAATCAATAGCTAACAATGTTATCATAAAAGGAAATCCTGGTGGAATGTTTTGTTTTGATAATTGAATACCGACAAGATACTTAATCCTCCAAATATCTGATAATATCAGTGATTACCTGACCATTCAAGGAATTTTGTCGTTAATTAACTGAAATACTGTAGTACAGAGGGAGGGGACCATTGATTATCAAAGCTTAATTATTGAAGCGGCAAAATTACGCGCCTCCGCATCGCTGTCAAAATATTCTTCCAGCGTGGGTTTATCGATGAATGGGACCTGTTCCATCGTCCTTTCGATGAGGTCGGTCATGTCCAGGAACCCGATCCTGTTACGGAGGAATGCATACACGGCGATCTCATTGGCCGCATTCAGGATGCAGGGAAGATTGCCTCCTTTAAATAGTGAATCCGTGGCCAGTACCAGGTTACGGAAGGTCTTGATGTCCGGCTCCTCGAAGCTGAGCTGTGCAGGCTTCCGGAAGTCGTACCGTGGAAATTCATTGGCGATGCGATGAGGGAAGGCCAGCGCATATTGGATAGGCAGTTTCATATCCGGCAGTCCCATTTGTGCTTTGATACTTCCATCTTCGAACTGCACCATGCTATGGATAATGCTCTGCGGATGCACCATTACCTGCACCTGTTCGGGTTTCAGGTTGAAGAGCCATTTTGCTTCGATCATTTCCAGTCCCTTGTTCATGAGCGTAGCGGAATCGATCGTGATCTTGGCGCCCATGTTCCAGTTGGGATGCTGCAGGGCGTGATCGCGCTTCACGTTCACGAGGTAATTCGGTTTTTTGCCGAGAAAGGGGCCGCCCGATGCCGTGAGCACTATTTTCTCGATCCGGTTGCGTGTTTCACCCACGAGGCATTGGAAGATGGCGGAATGTTCGGAATCGACGGGGATGATGGGCACCCTGTTCTCCACTGCCTTGTGCATCACTATGTCTCCTGCCACCACCAGGGTCTCTTTATTGGCCAGCGCTATCGCTTTTCCGTGTTCGATTGCTTTCAGTGTGGGCCGCAGACCGGCAAAGCCTACGATGGCTGCCAGCATCATATCGTAACAATCCATCGCCGCCACTTCTTCGAGCGATTGTTCACCGGAGAATACTTTCACATCGGTGGAAGCAAGTGCTGCTTTTACTTTCTGGTATTTACGTTCATCCCCGATCACTACTACGTTCGGGTTGAACTGTAATGCCTGCTTGATCAGCAATTCATCATTGTTCTGGGCAGTGAGGACCTCTGCCGTGAATTTATCGGGATTGGCAGCGATCACTTCCAGGGCCTGAGTGCCGATGGACCCGGTCGAGCCAAATAATGCAATTCTTTTGATAGGAAAACTGTTTGACATCTGTTTTAAATAGGAGTTTAATGGTGGGCATTCTACTCTACGTATTTCTCCATCTCCACAGCGATCTTACGGTCATTGCTCAGGCGGGGCACTTTGTTCTGTCCGCCCAGTTTGCCGATGGATTTCATATAATCGATAAACCCATTCTTCTTCACGGGGCGTATATGTAATGGTAACAGGATATTACCGGTGATCAGGTCATTATAATAAATATTCTTATGCCGGAGATGTTCGTCGACCCTGGTGGCGAACCGGCGGATATCAGCCGGTTTGTTCTCGAATTCGATGAACCATTCGTGGTACGATTTGCCGTCGCCCTGCTGGATCAGCGGGGCCACCGTGAATTCGGTGATATGGACACCTTCTTCCTCCGCAGCTTTGATCAGGCTGTATTCCACCTCCTCTCCGATCACATGTTCGCCGAAGGCCGAAATAAAATGTTTGGTTCGACCTGTGACCACCAACCGGTAAGGATTGGTAGAAACGAATTTCACCGTATCACCTATATTATACCCCCAGAGGCCGGCATTGCTGTTCACGATGAGGGCATAGTTCTCTCCCACCTTCACATCTTTCAGGCTCAAACGGGTAGGGTTACCCGAAAATATCTCCCCGGCCGGAATGAACTCGAAAAAGATGCCGCTGTTGGTATTGAGCAATAATCCTTCTGTTTCCTGTGAATCCTGGAAGGCAAAAAAACCTTCGGAAGCGGGGAAAGTCTCGATAGCCGCCAGGGGCTTGCCAATGCTTTCAAATAATTTTTGCCGATAGGGCTCGAAATTCACGCCGCCATGTACCAGAACGGAGAAATTGGGGAAGACATCTTTGATCTTTTTACCGGTGATCTCCTGGAGGCGGTCGAAATACATCTGCATCCAGGGTGGGATCCCGCTGATCAGGGTCATATCCTGCTTGATGGTCTCCTCCACGATCCTGTCGAGCTTGGTTTCCCAGTCCTCGATACAATTGGTCTCGTAAGAGGGCAGTTGGTTTTTGCGCAGGTAACTGGGCACATGGTGGTTCACGATGCCGCTCAGCCGGCCGGTGGGTATGCCGGCTATCCTTTCCAGTTCGGGTGAGCCCGACAGAAAGATCATTTTACCGTTCGTGAACCGGGTATTGCCGGTTTCCGCTATATAACAAAGCAGGGCGTTACGCGCCGAGTTGATATGGTTGGAAATGGAATCCTTGGAGATCGGGATGTACTTTACACCACTGGTGGTGCCGGAGGTTTTGGCCAGGTAGATGGGCTTACCTTTCCACAATACATTGTGCTTTCCCTCCTTTATTTTTTGGATATAAGGTTTGTATTGTTCGTAATCCCGGATCGGGACCGACTGGATAAACTCCTCATAGAGGGAGACCTCCTGTAAGTGATGATCTTTTCCAAACTCTGTAGCCTTTACCGTTTTCAGCAATTCCTTCAGAATATTCTCCTGGTCCTCCACCGCCGTAGTCATTCCCTTTCTGATCCCTTTGAATACATAATGGGCAAATGGTTTTGCCAGCAATGATTTGATCTGCATAGTCCCCTTTCAATCGTTAAAAAACAAACCTACGTCAATTCATGAAATGAGCCAAAAGACAGGAAGTATGAAGTTGGAGGTCGGAGGTCTGAAGAACCCTGATATTCTGAGTGTCCGACAAACGGGCACTTCCGACCTCCAACCTCCGGCTTCTTACCTCCTGCTGATAACCAGCAACTTGTGTTTAACAAACCTACGACTGAATTGTTATTAAATAAAAAATAGCGCTAAATACTTAATAATGTGTTGCAAACCCTTACCTTTGCACTCCTAATTTTTGGAAAATTATGTTCGCAGTCGTTAAAATAGCCGGCCAGCAATTCAGGGTTCAAAAGGACCAGACTTTGTATGTACCACGTGTAGAGGGTAACTCCGGTGAAAAAGTCAGCTTCTCTGAAGTATTGCTCACAGATACTGACGGTAAATTGACCGTTGGCGGTGATGTAAAGGCTACCGTTAAAGCCGAAATCCTTGAACAAGTTCAGGGTGATAAGGTGATCGCCTTCAAAATGAAAAGAAGGAAAGGGTTTCGCAAGAAACATGGTCACCGTACCCAGTATACTAAGATCAAAGTAACTGAGATCGCATAAGGGGAATGGGTACCTGATCCAATTCAGTAATATCCTTTCTCACCATTTTCAAATTTTCAAATAGTTCTCATCATGGCACATAAAAAAGGAGAAGGTAGCGTAAAGAACGGCCGCGATTCACAAAGCAAGCGCCTTGGCGTAAAGATCTTCGGCGGTCAACCTGCTTCATCCGGTAACATCATCGTTCGCCAACGCGGAACGGTTTATCATCCCGGTAAGAATGTAGGTGTTGGAAAAGATTTCACACTGTTTGCATTAGCCGATGGTGTTGTTGAATTCAAAAAAAGCAAGGACGATAAAACTGTCGTAAGCGTAGTTGCCGTATCATAACATATTTTTCACATTTTGTGAAAATTTTTTTTGGCGGTTTGAAATTAGTTTTTATTTTTACTTCCGAAAGTTTCTATTTACTAACCGTTAAATTCACAAAAAATGGCAACTAAGAAAAAAGCTGCTAAAAAAGCTGCAAAGAAAGCCGCTCCCAAGAAGAAAGCCGCTAAGAAAGCTGCAAAAAAGAAATAACTTCTTGGAACGCAGAAAATATCAAAGTCCCGAACAATGTTCGGGACTTTTTTTTATTGCTAATTTTTGACTTGTTTTTATTGCTGTTGGGTTGTTTTGAACCACGAAGGCACAAAGACGCAAAGGATAAACAAGCGAATTATTTGTTTTTGAGGATTGGCAGCAAACACAGGCCCATACTGGGTTCTATAAGACCTTCCATCAAGGCACAAAGTTGCCTGCGGCAATACCGAAGCGGCTTCGTGCCTCGATGAGGTTTTCAAATTTCAGACGTCCTTTACTTCAACAAAACGGACAATGGTTTGCCGGAATAAGTCATTCCGCTCAATACTATTTATTCCCTTTGCGCCTTTGTGCCTTCGTGGTAAATAAAGCTATCCTCCCATTATTTTTCTACTTTTGTTTTCACTATGACCATCGACAACTACTATATCGCCGACCAGTTCTCCCTGCTCTCCAAACTGATGGACATCCATGGAGAAAACAGCTTCAAAGCCAAAAGTTACTCCGTTGCGGCCTATACGATCGAAAAATTGCCACAACAACTGGCCGATGTGCCCCACGATAAATTATTTTCCATAAAGGGGATCGGGGAATCGGTCGGTAAGAAGATCATCGAGATCCTGCAAACCAATGAGCTGAAAGCGCTCCAGGAGATCATTGCAAAAACGCCCCAGGGCATCATCGAAATGCTATCCATCAAAGGGATCGGGCCGAAAAAGATAGCTACGATCTGGAAAGAGATGGGCATCGAATCGATCGGTGAGCTGCTGTATGCCTGCAACGAGAACCGCCTCACGCTGTACAAGGGTTTTGGGGAGAAAACACAGAAGAACGTGCAGGAAGCCATCGAGTTCTACCTGCGCAACCAGGGCAGCCACCTCTATGCAGAGATCGAGAGCTATGCACTGTCGGTCGATAAAAAACTGAAAGAGCAGTTCAAATCAAAACAATTCGAGATCACGGGTGAATTCCGCCGCCAGCTTGAAGTGATCGACCAGTTGTCGTGGGTCACCACGGCCACCGCAGCGGAGCTTCAATCTTTTTTCGAGAAGAATAATTTCGCCACTACCGATAAAACGGAGAATACGCTGGTGGTCAAAGGTGCAGAGAACGTGCCCCTGAAATTCTACCTTGCCCAGAGCGATTCTTTCTACCCCACCCTTTTCTCTACCAGTTGCAGTGATGAGTTCAACCAGGCATGGCAGTCGCTCCCCGGCGCTTCTTCCAAAAACACTTTCAAGTCTGAAGAAGCCATTTTTGCCGCCGTGAAAAAAACATTTATCCCGCCTGTCTTGCGTGAGAAAGCTGCCGCATTGAATGCCACTGCCGATCACAAACTGATCCAGCCCGGTGATATCCGGGGCATTATCCACAGCCATAGTACCTGGAGCGATGGCTCGAATACACTCGAAGACATGGCCAAAGCCTGTATCGATCAGGGTTTCGAATATCTCGTGATCAGCGATCACAGCAAGAGCGCTTTCTATGCCAATGGCCTTACCGAAGAGCGGATCAAAGAACAGCACCGCCAGGTAGAGGAACTGAATAAAAAACTCAGCCCATTCCGCATTTTCAAGAGTATCGAATGCGATATCCTGAACGATGGCGCCCTCGATTATTCGAACAATGTACTGTCGACCTTCGACCTGGTGATCGCGTCCGTGCATTCAAACCTGAAAATGACGGAAGAAAAGGCCATGCTCCGACTGCTCAACGCCATTCAGAACCCCTATACCACCATCCTGGGCCATCTGACGGGCAGGCTCCTGCTGAGCCGCCCCGGCTACCCGGTTGATCACAAAAAAGTCATCGACACCTGCGCCAAACACCAGGTAGCTATCGAGATCAATGCACACCCGCGCCGCCTCGATATCGATTGGAGATGGATCGACTATGCTATGGATAAGAAGGTATTGCTCTCCATCGACCCCGATGCGCACACGATCGATGGATATGCCGACTGCCGCTACGGCGTGCTGGCCGCGCAGAAAGGCGGCCTCACCAAAGAAATGAACCTGAGCAGTTTTACACTGAAAGAATTGGAGGCTTATCTGGGGAAAAGGAGGAAGGAGTTGAAGTTAGGTTGATAGGTTGACAAGTTGATAGGTTAACAAGTGGGTCTCAGAGCTTCGGAGATTTCCTTGTTAACCTATCAACTTGTTAACTTATCAACCTAAATCGTCGCCCTCAACAATGGCAGTCGCACGAAGAATGTGCTCCCCTGCCCTTCCTGGGTGCTGAACCAGATCTCGCCGTGGGCCTGCTCCACGATGCTTTTGCTCATGGCAAGCCCGAGGCCGGTGCCGGAGGATTTGGTAGTGAAGTTGGGGGTAAATATTTTCGACCTCGTGTGTTCAGGTATCCCTTCCCCATTATCGGTTATACTTACCGTTATATATTCACCATTCAGATCTTCCTTCATGCGGATCACCCGCTGAGCCCTGGTTGTGCTGGCCTCGATGGCATTCTGCAGCAGGTTGGTGAATAACCGGTTCAATTGTGTTTTATCGGCAAATAGCAACACTTTGTTCGGAACAGGTTCCCACCTGAAGTCGAGGTTTTCCGTGGCTTCATACAGGGACGATAACGAGTGCAGCATCTCATGCAGGTCGAACACTTCATTCTTCGGGTTGCCGATATTGGCGAATTGTGAAAAATCGGAGGCGATCTTGGAGAGGTGATCGATCTGTTCGATCAATGTGCGCGCCACATTCCCCGTCATGGCCTTTACATCGGGCGAATTATTGTCGATCGCTTTTTGCAGGTATTGAATGCTCAGTTTCATGGGCGTGAGCGGATTCTTGATCTCATGCGCCACCTGCCTGGCCATCTGCCGCCAGGCCCCTTCCCGCTCGCTCTTGGCCAGGGCATCCGCACTTTCTTCCAGCTTTTGCACCATCTTGTTGTATTCCTTCACCAGTACCCCTATCTCATCATTGCGTTTCCATTCGATCTCCTGGTTCATTTTACGGAGATTGATATCTCGCATCTTCTGGCCGATGATCGTAAAGGAGCTCGTGATACGGTTGGTGATGAACACGGCAATGGCGCCGGCCACCAGGAATATGAAGGCATTGAGGTTGATGATCGTAACGAGGAAGTTCGATATCTCCTGTTTCAATTCACCCTGGGTGCTGTAGGAAGGTATGTTCAGGTATGCGACCGCTTTACCATATTCATCCTGTACGGGCACATAGATACTCTGGTAGTTGATCTTGCCCACCGTTTCATCGGTTACGGTCTGTACCTGGTGCAGGTGTTGAAGCCGGTAGAATGCCAACGGGTTCATTTTCTCACTTAGCACACCCCGGTAATAGATGTCTGCATTGGAGGTCACTTTCAGATCGCCCAATGTGTCGTACAGGTTCACATCGGTGCCATGGATCTCCGATATTTCCGCCATCACATCCTTCACCTCATCGTTGAAGCCCGGTTCGTACAGCATCACACCATCATTGAATACGGTATGGTCGATCAGTTTTTTCTTTACTTCGTTCACCATGATCTGGATGGCGCGGGTGAGCCTGTCCTGGTTATTGCGATGGTACCTGTTCACGAAGAACAGGATGGTGGCTATACCGATCACCACGAACGATAATAAGCTCACCATGATGATGGTGCTATGTATCTGGGAGCGGATGCTCAACTGCCAGTATTGTTTCAATGCGCTCCATTGCAGCCGGCTCTTGATGAGGAACGATACGGCCCTGTAAAAGGCCAGGAGAAAGAGGAAGGTGCTGAAGAGATAGGCGAACAAGGTGATGGCTTCTATGAAAGAGCTGTTCTTCCGGGCCACCACCACTACTTTGTCGGGTGAACCGCGGTACCACAATTCCTCATAAGAGTTTTTCCTGATGGTCTTGAATTCGTCTTTGGGAATGGCAGCCGGACTGATCTCGGTAGGGAATGCGTAGTCGTTGTAGTGATTGATCAGCCGCAGGCTGTCGTAGATGGCGTAAGAATATACGGTAGAATATTCCGGCACCATCTCTTTGGTTTGTTTGAACAGCTCGGGCACCAATGCATCGCTCTTGTAGCGTTTGGGGTCCGACAATACAAAGAAGTACCCGATCGTGATATCATTGGTATCGATCACGTTCTTCTTGAAGATATAGGAGAATTTGTCGAACGAACGTTCGAAGTACCGGAGATCGGGAATGGTAGTGGGCTTGCCCTGTATACGGAAGATGGTATTGAGCGTATCGTACGAGCCGGTCTCTTCATTGAAGAGCGGGTTGGTCAGTCCATCGAAGGTAAAGATCTTGGTATCGTACTTGTTGAGATAGGCGGTGAAGTTGGTCTTGACGATACTGTCTTTCAGATAGGCATTGGTCTGCTTGTCCTTGAAACGTACGAAGTTGGGGGCAAGGAAGTTATTGTCGAGGTATGCCAGGGCAATGCTCAGCAGTCGCTCGCTGGAAGGATCGGCCTGTGAGCTGAGTTTTTCCGCAAACCTTTTCCTTTGCTCGAATTCGATCTTCCTGTTCTCGAAGATGATGACGGTCGACATCGAGAACGAGAATACGAACAGCCAGAACAATACTTCGGAAACATTGAGCCGGAAGTTCAGCCCGGAAAAGATCTTCTGCTGCATCAGCCAGATGAAGACCAGCAACCACGGCAGTACAAAAAGGTTGAGCTCCACCACGGAAGTATTCCGTGTGAACGAGAGGATCAGCAACCCGATAAAACCTGTGATGATGAAAGTGATGTAGTTACGGTCACCCACCAATTTGCCGGCGGCGGTGAGCAGGATCTGCGACAGGAAGAAATAGCTCAGCGCCAGTGTAGCCAGGATCACGAAACCGATAAAACTATACTGTGTTAAACTGAAGAAGTTAGTTACGTTAAAGGATATCTGCGCGTCAGCCACGAGGCTTTGCAGGATATCGGCCAGGGTAAAGGTGAAGATCACCAGGGCTGAAAGGATCACTCCCAGCATGGTCCAGTTCTTCCAGGGATCGGGGTAGGGCCTGATCAGTGAGGGATCGAAACGGCGGTTGATGAACACGACGATCCAGCAGAACAGGAGCGCATTGATCAGGAGATCACCGAGTGAGCTCAGTACAAAACTCGAACCATAGATCGAAGGATCGAATAGCTCGAATTGACGCAGGTCGAGCACATCCGGAAAATAATAGGTGCCGAGCCTGATCAGGAGAATGGCGCCTACCAGGAACAAGACGCCGTACCAGAGCCCGAAGCGATCGCGGATCCTGTCGGCCACCTGGTGGAGGTAAAGAAAAAGCAGGAAGAACCCGATGGCCACGAGCACCATGGTCCAGGTGTTGTGCTGCTGCTGGTGGAAGCTGGATTTCTGCAAATAGAACAGCACCGTTCCATCTAAATTATTAACGGCGAAATCAGTTACACCCTGTGCAATGTCGACCCGTTGCTGTGCTTTCTCAAAGCCCGCAAATTCCCTTTTAAGGTTCTCGTTCTCTACGAAATATTTCCAGAGAACGGGGATCAGTGCTTCCACCGAATAGCGATGCCCACGGCGGAAACCGGTATTCCTGATGATATGCACATAGAGGCCGTTGTTGAGGCGTACCATACGGGTGGTATCCTGCTGAAAGCCCGGACCTGCTACCGGCGGCACAGCCACCTGTGTGTTCCAGAAAACGAGATTGGATTGGAGGGATGTATCCCTTTCGAGAATGAAAATGCCGTATTCTTTGCGCGTGTAGAGGAGCTCATCGAGGGTGGTCTCGCTATATTGCTGATCGATCAGCATGCCCATCAGGGCAGTATCTTTCGAGATCCTTTCAAAGTCTTTCTCTTTCTCCAGGATGCGGTTTTCGATAAGGCGGGCGTAGTAACGCGCGGCCGTGGTATCGATCACATATTTATTAAGGATGAAGGCCACGGCAAAGAGGCCGATGGCGGCCAGCAGGTAGATATTTTTAATTAGCCAGTTTTTCACCAGGTGCTTCAACTGCCGGGGTTTTGTTTTTTAATGCGGTCCCAGATGGCATCCATTTCCGCGAGCGACATATCCTGGAGCGACCTGCCGCCCTGCATGGCCTGTTCTTCCATCCGGGTAAAGCGCGAAATAAACTTCTTGTTCGTTTTTTCCAGCGCATTTTCGGCATCTATCTGCAAAAACCGTGCATAATTGATCAGGGAGAACAACAGGTCGCCAAACTCTTCCTCTATTTTGGCTTCGTCGTTAAGGGTCACCGCTTCGTGCAGTTCATGGGTCTCTTCTTCCACTTTATCCCAGACCTGCTCGCGGGTATCCCATTCGAACCCTACCTGTTTGGCCTTTTCCTGGAGGCGGGTGGCTTTCACCACGGCCGGTAAGGATACAGGCACTCCGCCCAGTACCGATCTTTTGCCCTCTTTCAGTTTGAGCTTTTCCCAGTTCTGTTTTACTTCTTCTTCATCTTTCACTGTGATATCGCCATAGATATGCGGATGTCGGTTGATCAGTTTATCACAGATGCCATTGATCATTTCATCGAGCGTGAACTGACGCTGTTCAGTGCCGATCTTCGAGTAGAAAAGGATATGGAGCAGCAGGTCGCCCAGCTCTTCCTTGATGCCTTTCCAGTCCTTATCGGTGATGGCATCTGCCAGCTCATACGTTTCTTCTATGGTGAGAGGCCGGAGTGTTTGTTCGGTCTGCTTTCTGTCCCAGGGGCATTTTTCCCGCAGTTCATCCATGATCTTCACGAGCCGCATGAAGGCGGCCGCTGCCGGTTCTTGTTGCATAGCATGAATTTACACACGAAATACGGTGAATACAAAGAATATAACAAATAGTATTACTATGGACACGAAAGCCAGCAGGTTCAGGATCATGAACTTGGTCAGTGTTTTCAGTCTGCTTTGCCCATAGAATACCCGCATGGCCTTATAAGCATAATAGATCCCTGCCAGGATAAGCAGGAATTCCAGCCAACCAAGGCCAATGGAAATATCGATGCTTCGCCGCAGCGCATCCAGCCCGAACAATACCAGGAGAAAGATAAAGGTGAAAATATACAGGTGGATCATGAACAGCCCATGGTTCACGTAATAGAATTGTTTGCGCCGGATATAGAGCAGTCTCAGGAAAAGTGCATACAAAGGCAGGGACACGAACAACAGATAAGGAAATGTATGCAGGAACTTGTTGATCAGCGCCCGTGTAAAACCATTTTTATCGTTATGGTACTTCTTCCGGATCTCGATGGAGCGATATTGCATCTTTCTTTTGAACCAGTTGTCACGTTCCGATGCAGGTAATAATTTTTGGGCGGAATCATAATCTTCCGTTGTTTGGTATCCCAAATCATCGAAGCCACTGATGTTCACATTAGGGCCACTACCGGAACCTTTCTTCACGGCACTGTCGGACCTCACAGTTACCCTGGCTTTTTTACCCGGCTCATTGAACACCATAGGACGCATTCTATTGAAGAATTTGTCCATTTCCAGGGAGTCCTCCCTGGATCTCGCATTCCCGAGCGCATCGAGCCTGGCTTTTTCCCATTCGTCTGTCGTAACAGAGCTGGTGAGCGGTTTTCCCTTATCCCTGATATTCAGATGCTCTGCATCATACATCGAGAAAAATACCAGGAAGAAAAGCGCTGAGGTAAAAACGTACATGCGGATCGGGTGCAGATAACGCGCCCTGCGGCCAGCAATATATTCCTTCGACAGAAATCCGGGTCTCGTGATCAGGTAACGCAGCGTGCTGAAAAATTTTCCATCGAAGTGGGTGATGTCGTAAAAGAAGTGGCTGATCAATCCCCAAACGGTTTCTTTGGGTTCTATGTTTTCCTGTCCGCAAACATGGCAGTATCTCCCTACAACTTCAGTATTACAGTTCAGGCAGATTTTCTCGTGACGTTCTTTGGAGTGGGACACTTGCAGGAAATTTTGGCTAAAAATAAGGAAACACGCTATTTTACAGAAAATTTTGGATTCCGGCCGTACAGATTGGAATTAAATTTACGTTAGTATGCCGGAACATATTAAAAACTACCGGATGAAAACACTGTTGTTCACAGTATTGATGAGTATAATTTCGGGAAACCTCTTCAGCCAATATTATTATAACGATATCCTGACCACGGCCGAAAATATGAGGAAGAGGGAATTGTTCAAACAGCAACAGGTTAAAGGGATCAGGTTCATGAGCTTCGATGGGACAGGCCAGCCAATCGATGGTTTCAGCAGCGAACAGACCGTTTCCAATAATTTCACGGAGATCGGCACCCTCACCACTACCAACCTTACCGGGGCTACCCGCAGCACTTCCTGGTTCAATGCCGGCGGACAATTGATCAAGACCCTCGATACCAGTGATGGCAACAGCACCACGGTGAATTATTTCTATGATGCCGCCAACAGGATCACCAGTCTCGTGAGCGTTTCCATCTCACCCGGCGCCTATACCAATAAAGAGCAACATATCTGGACCTACAAAGGAGACCGGCCTTCCGGTATGCTGAAGATCAGGAATGAGCGTGATACCACTTACATCAGTTTCGAGGCTGATGAACAGGGCAATGTGGCGGAAGAAAAAAGCAGGCGGAACGGACAGGCCATGCCTACCGTTTATTATTATTACAATGATAAGCACCAACTCACAGATATCGTACGCTATAACGCCCGCGCCAAAAGGTTGCTGCCCGATTATATTTTCGAGTATGATGCACAGGGCCGGCCTGCTACCATGCTCGTGACCACCGAAGGTTCCAATGAATACCAGAAATGGTACTACACCTACAATGAAAAAGGGCTCAAGGTGAAAGATGAATGCTATTCCAGGAACAGAACGTTGATCGGCAGGGTCGAGTACCAGTATCGATAGTCTGCATCATGATCTGGACGGGAACAAACTCCCCAAATATCCCACCACCACACAAACCACTACTGCCACAGCAGGGTACAGGAAGAAACTGATGAGGTTGGCAGCCTGCACAAAATAGAGGCTGACCGCACTCACGATAAAGCCGATGAAGATCCCGCGACTATTGATCTGTGGAAAGAAAATTCCGGCTACGAACATTCCCGCCAGGCATCCTCCAAACAAACCTATCACCTTCAGGTATTGGTCCCAGATAGAAGCATTGCTGAGATACACCATGTACATGGCGATCACCAATCCCATGATGCCCAGCATCACCGTAGTGCGGCGGGCAAATACAAATCGCTGCCTGTCGGTGCTCGCCGGGCGCAGGTATTGATAAAAATCGGTGGTGACAACGGTGGCGATGGAGTTCATACTGGAACTGATAGTAGACATAGTGGCTGCGAAAAGGCCGGCTATCACCAACCCCGATAAGCCTGAAGGCAACTGGTTGGAAATATACCAGGGGAACACATCATCCGTTCGCCCATGCGGGTTCAATGCTGCGGGGTTATGTTTGAAAAACACCCAGAGTGCCGTTCCCACACAGAAAAAGAGCAGGGATGCCGGTACCACCAGGAGCGCATTCGTGTAAATGGATTTGCGCGCCTCTTTCTCGGTAGGTGTGGTGAGGTATCGCTGTACTACCACCTGGTCTGAAGAATAGGTAACAAGCTGGGTAAGGAAGCCGCCCACCAGCACAACCCATAAAACCGGCTCTTTGATCGATCCTTCGAGCATGGCCAGCCTGAACTTGTTGTTCGAAGTGGCTTCGGAGAACAATTGTCCCCATCCGCCATCCAGCGAGTTGGCCATAAAGATCAACGCCATCAACGCGCCGCCCAGCAATACCACCACCTGCATCACTTCCGTCCATACTACTGCTTCGATACCACCCGATACACTGTATGCCGTCGTGATGAGCGTGATACCGATGATACACACAAAAATATTGATACCGGTAACTGCGCTCAGCACCAGCGCAGGAAGATAGATCACAATGCCCAGCCGGCTTACCTGGAATAAGAGGAAGGTGAGACTGCCCAATAATTTTACCCGTTGATCGAAACGGACCTTCAGGTATTCGTAAACGCTGGTGAGTTGGAGCTTGCGGAAATAGGGCAGATAAAAGTATACGATCAGCGGGGCTACCGCTACTATCATCAGGTTGTTCAGCAGGTACACCCAATCGGTAGCATACGCCTTTGCCGGGATGGCAATGAACGTGAGTGCGCTCAGCTTGGAACCGAAAATACTGAGGCCCGCTGCCCACCAGGGGATCTTGCCTCCTCCCAGGAAATAATCGCTGGTAGAGCTTTGCATCTTCCGGGAGACAACCACGCTGATGCCGATCACCAGCAGGAAATACAATCCTACCACCATCCAGTCGAGCCAACGGAATGCTCCCGGCGGTTGTACCGGCGTTGCCATCCATACGCCCGGTGTTCTCACGGCAGGTCTTATTTCGCCGGAAGGCAGTACCAGGCTACCATTCCACACAACAGCCGTGGTAGTAACAGGAGGTGTTGCAGCGATCGTATCCATTACAGACCATGCATTCGTGATGGTATTATAGGCCAGTACCTGGCTGGAAAAGCCGGGATGATCTTCTTTCAGCGCTGCATTCCGTTCAAAATTCTTTCCGTTATCACCACCGAATATGAGAAGGTGCGATTGCCCGGCCATCCATGCCGGCCCGGGCGCCGCCGCTACCGGATCTGGCATATCCGCTAATTTCGTCCATCCTTTACCGGTAGTGTATTTATAAGCATCTTTAAGGTATTCCCGGTGCACAGTACTATCTCCTGCTCTACTGGCAAGCTGTACCCCGCTGAACAAATAAAAAGCGCCGTCCAGTGTGCCGGCCACTGCCAGCATGCGCGGAGGGCCGGGCCAGGAAGGCAGGGGTTTCCATTGCTGCGCTGCAGCAGGTTGTGAGAGATCGAGCGACCAGCCTACGGATTCTGCCCTCCTTGCATCCGGGGCAGTTGTTCCGCCTGCCACATAAATGATATCCCCGATCAATACGCCAGAGGCATTGGCCAACGGCCCGGGCAATGCAGGCAATGAGCTGATCTGTACTTTGCCCTGATCGTATTGCAGCGCAAACACATCTGCATAATGGCGGGATGCATCACTGCCCCCGATACAGATAAGGCTGTGCCGCCAGGTGATGGAAATGCCATAACCCAGCGGATTCGGCAATGTTCCCACTATCTTCCAGTTGCCTGTTGGGTTTTCCAGTGCGAATATTTTATCGTGCCAGACTTTGCTGCTGCCTGTCCACGGTGTGCCTCCATCCGGGAAATTGGCGCCTCCGGCCAATAATAAAGCGCCATTGGATACGCCTGCAAAGCTACCTGCAAAACCCGGCGTGCCTGGAAGGTCTGGAAGCCGGCTCCATTGGAACCAGTAGGGTGGCGGCCGGTCGCCGGCCCAAAGTCGATCCGGGATGAACATCATCAGTATAAATATGGCGGTCAAATAAGATCTAAACATTCGTTTGTAGTTTGTCGTTGGTGGTTTTGTAAGACGAGAACCCTCCCAACAGATCAAAGAATCCCACTTCTTCAAGCGACGATCTCAGGCCCGCTTTTTCCTGCACAGTAAGGCTGACCAACGGAAGCCTGCAAGGGCCCAGATCGTAGCCCAATATCTCCATGATGGCTTTCTGTGCAGGGATAGGAGAATATTTCAGGATACAGCGTACCATCTCCACCAGCTTCAGTTGCAACTGCTGCGCTTCCTGTTGCCTTCCTTCCCTGAATAAAGCCATCACTTTCAGGTATAAATTCGCTGCAAATGTATAGGTGCTACCGATGGCCCCCTTCGCTCCTACTGCCAGTGCGCTTAACAGCATTTCATCGTACCCGTACAGGATATCGTATTTGCCTCCTTTATAATTCACACAGGCATGGTATTCAAAAATAGTAGCAGCGGTATATTTGATACCGGCCAGGTTGGGTATCACCGCTTCGCTGAGCCGGAGAAAATCGATCATGTCCATGCCAACACCTGTCAATGCAGGTACATGGTAATAATAAAAAGGAAGGGAAGGCGCGGCCGATGCAATAGCGGCCATACTGTTCACCAGGTTTTGTACCGACCCAGGTTTGAAATAAAAAGCGGCCACCGCTGAAATAGCATCTGCCCCGATGGCAGCGGCATGAGTGGCCAGCTTCCTCGATTCAGCAATGGATGGATGCCCAACATGGACCAATACCAGCACCCTTTTGTTCACGGCTCTCACATAAGCTTCTGCAATGGCCATCCTCTCTTCAATGGTGAGATTAGGGCCCTCACCATTGGTACCGCAGATGAATACACCTGTTACACCATCTCCGATCAGTTTTTCTACAAGGCCGGGGATCAGGGACAGGTTCAAAGATCCATCTTCATGAAATGCTCCGAACGTCGCAGCGATCAAACCTTCTACTTTCATCATGTTGTCAAAATTTATAAGATAATCAGAATTTTCTTCCTCCATTATTCCTTCCTTCCGATCCTGAACCTTTTCAAGACCAGGCTATAGTTCCAACCCTTTCCTATCGTATTGGTTTCATACAGGCAATACACGGTCCCATTTTTATCTACGGCCAGATCCGAATAACCGGCAGCCGCCGTATCGATCACCTGTCGCAGTGGCCATGTCTTCCCTTCATCGGTACTGAATTTAGCCATGAGATTCTTCCGTGGGAATTTGGGAATGTCCCGGCTGTCGGGATTGACGAACACCAACCCATTGCCGGCCTTATCGTTCACCCGGATAATGCTTGCCATGCACACGGGCTCGAACAATGCCGTATCGATCACAGGGACGGTCCAGTTACCGATGCCATCCGGGCTATAGCTGATACCCCGGCGATGAGCCCCTCCGCTATGGCGCATATTCAGCATCACGCTGCCATCGGCCAGTTCAACCACCATGGCTTCACTGGGGTTCTTTATTGCCGGCGCATCGGGAATGATAGCTCCCCGTTTCCACGTTCTTCCGGTATCATCACTGTAAATAGTAGCTACCCTCGACGGGTAATGCCGCTTATGAGGCCGCTGCTCTTCTGCATTGCAGATCCAAACCGGCGCCAGTAACCGCCCATTCTTCATTTGGATGGAATGCCCGGGCCCCGGCGCCAATACCTGCCAGTTGTATTCCGGCCTGAAATCGTCGAATGCGTAGGTGATCTCCACTGCCCGGCTCCAGGTTTTACCGTCATCATTGGATTTTGTATAAAATGCTTTTTCATATCCCCGCTGATACAGCAGGTGAACGGTACCGTTAGCATCTACGATCGGTGTGGCATTGCTGGTAGGCATGCTGTCCTGCCGGGCTGCTATCACCATGGCAGGCTCCCAGGTACGGCCACCGTCGGTGCTGCGGCGCATCAGCATATCCATCTCGGTCCAATCGCTGGCAGTGCCGATGCGTCCTTCACAAAAAGCCAGCAATGTTCCCTGTTTGGTAAGCACCAATGCCGGGATGCGCATAGAGGCATAAGGCGGGGCCGGTTCGAAGACTATGGTAAAGCCGGCCTCTGCTGCAGGTAAAGACAGCTTCGCAGTGCGGCAGCCCGGCGACAGGCCGATTATCAGTAAAAAACATAATAGAATATTCTTCATTCAATACATTTTCATTGTTCAAAAAATTCAGGCAACATTCGCCTGCAAATGGCGCGGGCTGCCTCCACTTCATCCTGTGGAATACTTCGGTAGGGCCATCTCAGCCGTGTACCTATGTCGCCCCATCCTCCTATCGCTGCCAGGAATTTGTCGAGGGCCGGATTGGAATAGCCGGCATTCCTGAAAGGCACGATGCAGGCATCGAAGAATTGCAGTATCCGCTGTTGTACTTCCAGGGCTTGCTCCATATCGGTCTGGATCAGTTGCCACCACCATTGCGCTCCTTTCGAGCTCAGGCATGCCACATTGGAATAAGCACCTGCCGCTACTTTTTCCTGTACACCGGTAGCAAGCAAATGTCCCGGCACGAATACGGAGAGTTTGGGAGCGATAGCACGCATCTCTTCATACCAACGGGCATCCCCACCTGCTACTTTTATACCGATCAATTGCGGAATGGCTTCTCTGAGCCGTTCATAAGCCGGCGGCGGCAATACCAGTTTCGCATGGGGCGGATTGTACAAGACCAACGGGGTCCCTTCTGCTGCTTCAGCCATCCTATGGAGAAAAGCGATCTGCTCCTGTTCAGTAACAGTTACCCAATCGGGCAGGATCACCTGGAAAGCAGCGGGCCTGAGGGCAACAGTTCGCCGGACCCTTTGCAGGGAGATGAGCGGCGACGGATCACTCACTCCTACCTGGAACAGCACTCCTGCCCTCCGGCACCTGTCTGCCAGTATTTCCTGTACCTGGTCGAATTCAGCTTCTGTCTGGTTATGCAATTCGCCTGCAGTGCCATTCGAATAGATCCCATCGGGCGGAACACCCAGGAGATAATCTATTTCTTCGGCCAGCCTGCCGTAATCGATGCTGTCATCCGCACCGATGGGCAACAACAGCGTTGCCCAGTTACCTTTAAGTGTTCCTGCCGTCAGCATGTTCATTTTATTGTTACAATAATTCTTTCAGCCTTATTTTTTGAAACACCAGGTCGGCCTGGCTGCTTTCATACAAGATCCCGATCGTATCGCCGTCGATACTGGTAAGACAGGAATAGCCTCTGCTCTTACCTTCATCGAGCAGGATCTTTTTATCGTTCTGCCATGTTTCTCCGTCATCATCACTAACCTTGATGGTCATCCGATGACGTATAGTCTTTGAATCAGGGTTGGAAAAGATCAGCAGCGACCTCTTCCGGCCGTTCCGTAAATAGTCATGCCGGATGATGCTGGCCATACAGGTAGGTTCCGGCAAAGCTCCATGGGAACCGGGATGCTCTATCCAGGTTTTGCCCAGATCAGCGGTTACGGCAACTACCCTTCCATTGGTGCTGCCCGTATCCGATTTATTCCTGTTGGAACGTATGTTGAGCATGATGTCGCCATCGGAAAGCTCAACCGCCATATTCTCCGTGGTGGATTCATTCACGGCGGGGTTGCTGGTTTGCCAGGTATTGCCGCCGTCTTTGCTGCAGGTGATATTCGAGAATGCCTTTCCTGTTTTATCGCGGCCCTGTGTGGGGAATACCAGCGTACCATCGCGCAGCGTAATACCCTGGCCGGGTGCGGGCGCCCAGAGCCACCAATCTTCCTGTTTGCACATTCTGGTAAGGTTGACGGGCTGGCCCCATGTTTTCCCGTTATCAGCGCTCTTCACGATCATGAACTGCGCGGTCTGTTTCACGTCGAAGCCGGGTTGCGAGCCCTTGTTCCTCCATTGGTGGTTCCAGTCTTTGCTATCTTCCTTCAATCCTTCTATCCATTTCCCGTTCTCATCGAGCACGCCGTGCATCCAGAGGCCGGCGATGAAGATATTGCCAGACTGTTTATCTACGAGGATGCAGGCGTCTGAAACACCGTTGAACTTTTCCGGTAATCCGCCCCATTGTCCCATGTCCATCGCTATCTGCATCGGCAGCCAGGTGTTGCCTTTATCAGTGCTCCTGGTAAGCCCGATATCGATATCGCCCTGCAGGTCGCGGGCCGATTCCCGGCGGGCATCATATACGGCCAGCAGAGAACCATCTTTGGCAGTGGCCAGTCCGGGTATACGGCTGGTATGCACGCCATCCTGGTTATGTTGCCGTACAGCATAACCGATGCGCAATGGGAAGGTGGAGGAATTGGTGATCTTTACTTCTTTCTTATCGAACGTAGCAGTTATGGCGCTTGCACGTACCAGGTGCAACAGATCAACATGATCATTCAGTGTTACGGAAACCCAGCAATAATGCTTTCCGGCCTTCAGTTTCAATGATCCTTTGATATCGACACGAGCGGTGATTCGATCACTGCTGCCCACCCATTGTAATTTCTCCGTATCGGAGAGGTTGGTCAGAGAAGAATCCGGTCCGGCATAATAAAGACTGATTTTCCGGAAGTCATTCAGTGATGAACTACCGTCAACTGATATACGTAAACAAGAAAATGTCATGACACCGGCATCCTGGGGTATCTCGATGGTGATCCGCAATACCGGGTTGTCTTTCTTCCCGACCAGCACCGGCACCTGGTATTGTTGTTGTGATATGCGTACCGGATGATCCACCGAAGCCGATGCATATATCCTGTCCGGCAAAATGAGGCACCCGATGAAGATCGCAACGATACGGGTACACAAAAAAATCAGGTTCATTTTCTTCAACACTGGATTGATTTTAATTTTCATGAATAACTACGGATCAGTAGCCCGGGGCCTGCACCAGCTTCAGGTTCCTGTTCATTTCCCTTTGCATGATCGGGTGCAGGTAATATTTATCGTACCAGAACCGGGTCGATGTTCTTGTTCTTGCATAAAAAGCCGGGTCCGACAAACCAGTGCCCACTCCTATGTTCATCCCTGCGAAATCCCCGCCCTGCCTGTTCTCCGGGTCACCGGCTACTTTCCACCTGCGCACATCATAGAAACGCTGACCTTCATAGCACAGCTCGATAAGCCTTTCCTGGCGGATCTGTTTGCGCATATCTTCTTTCGATAAACCGGGCTCCAAAGCCGGGATACCTCCCCTCATGCGGATGGCGTTCAGATAAGTGAGGATATCGGCGTTACCGGGATTGGATTCATTCAATGCCTCTGCATAATTCAAATACAGTTCTGCCAAACGGATATACATAGCCGGCCTCACTACATTACCGGCATTGTTCGAGAGGTTCCTGGCCGGATTGGTATTCTTCCGCACCAGGTATCCCGTTCTGGAAAATCTCGTTTCACTCCCATTGGCATTTCCTGAATTACCTGCCGGCCAGAACTGCACATAGGTTTGGCCCGACCTCGCCACAAATGGGATCGTCGCTCCATTAAATGTAATGGTATTATAGAAACGGGGTTCCCTGTTCACATACATATTGGAAGTGCCGGCCACATAAAATCCTGATTTGGCCGTATTGGTAAACCCGGTCTCCGTGTAATTGCTGCCTGCCTCACGGATACCCTTTCCATTGATCATCCTGAATTTGTCGACCATTTCCTGTGGCGGGGTGAGGTTGGAGTTAGGGCTTCCATTGGCCGCCCTCGGTGCTGCATCCAACTCCCAGGCCGCATAAGCGGTTACCGTGCGTGTCCAGATCCCTTCATCGCTCCACCCGGTGAGGAAGAGATCGCGGTATGAATTGAATGCCGCCAGGAACGGATCTGCATTGCTGACCGTGAATATTTTTTTGCCATAGCTTAGCGCATGGTCGATGGCTTCTTTGGATACAGTGGCCGCCCGCTCCCACCTGGCAGCATCGAAGCTGGTATTCATCAATTGCTTTCCATCTTTGTTCTTAAAGCCTGCGTAATCCGTATTGCCGTTGTAGAGTGGACTGGCATCGAACAATGTTACCTGCGATCTCACGGCATCGACGATGAGCTTATTGATCCTGCCTGTTTGCGAAGGATCATCCGCACCGGTGGCCAGCGAGATATGTCTTTCAGGCACCATTCCCTTCGCTACCTCCATTTCTGCCAGCACATAATTCACGCATTCCGACCAGCTATTTCTCGGCACCTGGTAGTCGTCATCCGGTGAGCCAACCTTATCGCCTACGAGTACAACAGGGCCGTATAATTTCATCAATGTCCAATAATAATATGCTCTTAAAAAACGGGCCTCCCCTTTGTATTGCTGGACCAGTGCAGCGCCATTGGGTTCTTTCAGCAAATTGGTCTGGCTGTTTTCTACATTCGCCATAAAGATATTCGCCAGCCTGATGCCCTGGTAGCAGCTTGTCCAGTTATCGACCTGGCTCAATGGGCCCAGACTTCCGTTACCCTGTGAAGAAGGAGTGTTGAGGTCCAGCTCTTCTGTCCATGCAGCGAAATAGCGTGCAGAGCCTGCCGTTGTGCTCCATGGATCGATGAGTATGGCATAAACCCCGGCCAGCCAGTTCTCCGTTTCTGTTTTATCCTTGAAGATGATATCCGTAGACACCAGGTCTTTCGGCACTGCATCGAAATAACCTTTCTTGCATCCGGCAGGCATGAGGGCAGCCAATCCCAGCACCACCAGCAGCATCGTTGTTTTATATATTTTGAAAGTTTGCATGTTTGTAAGTTTAGCGGCATTAGACAGATAGTGATCAAAATGTAACCCTGAAGCCAACATTATAGGCTTTGATATTGGGATAGAACCCGCCTCTCGTGATCGTGGTGGAACTGGTCCCGGTGTCGTTCAGCTCAGGGTCCCAGTATTTCCAGGGGGAGATGGTGATGAGGTTGGTGCCGTTCACATACACCCGCAGTTTCTTGATACTCAGTTTTCTCGTAGAACCTATCGGTAATGTATAACCGATCTCTGCGCTCTTCAGGCGGATATAATCTGCCCGTTTCAACCACCAGTCGCTCACCAGGAAATTGGAATTAGGGTCCTGGTTGCTGGTCAGTCGCGGGTAAAAGGCATTGGGGTTGGGATTGCCTTCCGTCCATCTGTCCTTGATGATGGCATATAAACTTGGGCTGGTGGCACCTTCCTTGAAAGGGAATGTACCATCGCCACTACCATACAGCAACCACACTTTGCCCGTTCCCTGGATGAAGGCCCCGATATCGAAACCTTTAAATCCAAAAGAGATATTGATACCATACATGATCTTGGGCGTACCGGACACATTCACGCGCGATCTGTCGTACGTGTCGATCACACCATCCCCATTCAGGTCTTTGTATTTGATATCACCGAGCCTGATATCTCCTGTTTGCCGTGCCGAAGTATCGATATCCCGCTGGTCTTTGAACAGGCCCACCGCAGTATACAATTCCTTGGCATCGACTTCTTTTCCTTTCCACTCCATCCAGGGGTACGACTGAGGCGGCAGGCCGTCTTCGAGGTTGATATTGTTATTATAAGTGAAAGTGGCCGTGGTGTTGATCCACATCGACTTGTTGATCGTTTTGTTATAGGTGACCGAGAGATCGATGCCTTTGTTCAGCACGATACCGATATTACGGGTGGGATTGACACCTCCGAAACCCGATGTCAACGGAATGGTTTGATCGGCCCTTAAAATATTCCTCCTCATTTCGCGGAACAACTCCAGGATCATTTTAAGATCGTTGTTCAGGAAATTCATTTCGATACCCAGGTTATGCCGGTAAGATGTTTCCCAGGAAGGATCTGTAGCAATTTGTGATTCGGTATAACCCGAATAACTGGGGCTCAAAGAACTGGGCGTACCGAACTGGTACACGTTGCTCGTTCTCGTAAGCTGGCTCAGGTACAGGAAACGTGTGCCGAAGGCTCCATTGCCGGTAAGGCCATAACTATACCTCAACTTGAAATAAGACAACACATCGGATAGCGGGCTAAAGAATTTTTCATTCGAGACCACCCAGCCCGCACCAAAGGAAGGGAAGAAACCATAGCGCCGGGATGGACTGAAATTCTCCGATCCCGTATAACCGAAATTGCCTTCGATGAAATAACGGTTATTGTATCCATAGGTGGCCCTGCCGGTAATACCCCTGTTCCTGAAAGGCACTGAAGTAGTGAAAGAGGCAGCATTGCCATCCACATACTCCGACTGGTTGAACAGTAACAGCCCTCCTACTTCATGCCTCCCGAATGTACGCTGGTAGTTCAATGAAGATTCGAGATACATGCGCCTGTTGGTAGTTCTGGCAGAAGTAAAACTGAGGATATCATTATTGGTGCCGATCTGCCGGGTGATCAGTTTCCCATCGGCATCCCTGCCTTCCGCATATTCTGTTTTGGAAGCATGCACAGTGGCTACACTGGCATCGGTATATACATCGAAGGAAAAAAGACCTGAAATGGAAAGTCCTTTCACCAAAGCGCCGAGGTCCTGCTTGATCCGCAGATTAGGTCGAATGGTGGCAGAGAACTGGTTGGCCGAACCGATCCCGAAAGCAATGCGGGCCGGACTGCTCCACCCATTCGGCATGCCTGCCCAGGCGCCGTTCGAATATTTAGGAGGGATCACATGCGGAGGCACTTTCAGCGTTTGCTCGAAAATATTATTGGCCGCATTCGTAGTAAAAGAGGTAGTGTAAGGCCCGTTCCTCGTATCGACAATGGTGGCGATCCCCAGGTCGAGTTTGGTAGTATTGGTTACGCTGACGCCCACATTGGCGGTGAAATTATAACGGCGGTAAGTATTCTTGGTATCATAACTTCTCTCCGGCGCCGTTTTCAGCAAACCTGTTTCATGATAATACCCGGCAGAGATATAATAGTTTGCCTTATCCGATCCACCGCTTACATTGGCATTTGCCCGTTGGGTAAGACCGAAATCCCTGAACAGCTCTTTATGCCAATCCACGTTCGGATATAATTCAGGGTCTTTCCCATCGCGGTGCCATCCGATCCTTTCCTCACTGTAAAAAGGTTGTCTTCCCCTGGTGGTGAGTGATTCGTTGTACAATTCCATCCAGGTCGGTGCATCCACCAGTTCCGGTATCTTCACGAATTGTGTGAGACCCTGGTTCACTTCGATATTGATGGCCGGTTTTCCTGCAACACCTCTCTTGGTATTGATCAGGATAACGCCATTGGCCCCTCTCGTTCCGTATACCGATGTACTGGTAGCATCTTTCAGTACTGTAAAACTCTGGATGTCTTCCGGGTCTATATCATTGAACTCCCTGTCGGGCACTCCATCGATAATAATGAGTGGCGTTCTTGAACTGGTGCCGAAAGTAGAAACACCTCTCACGAGGATGCCGGCATTATCGAGGCCGGGCCCTCCTCCCCTCGATGTACTGATGATCCCCGAAATGCGGCCTGCCAGCAATCCGGCGATGTCCCTGGCAGGGAGCTTGAGGTCTTTGGGTGTAACGGTCGACTGTGCGCCTACCACGCTCACTTTTTTCTGCTGGCCATAGCCAACCACGGTTACTTCATTCAGGCTGCCGGCCACCGGGCTCAGCTTCACATCGAGATCAACGCGGTTCCGAACGGCCATACGCTCTGTTTTGAAACCGGTGAACGAAAATTCCAGTGTATCGCGGGGATTTACTTTGATGGAATACTTCCCATCTGTTGAGGTCACTACGGCAATGGAAGTGCCGCTGATCCGAACAGTGGCGCTTCCGAGGGGGCGGTCCAGTTCATCGGTAACTTTTCCGGATACTGTTAAAATTCTTTCCTGCGCATATATATTTAGGTTAGTAATCAGGAAAACAATGAAGAGAAAGGAGAACAGGGGCAATAATTTTTTCTTCATAACTGGTTAGTTATAGCCTTCGGTTTGTTTGATGAGGTTGTTATTTGCCAGAACGGTTGAATTCAATGGCCAGAATAAGGGTGTTGTTTTTCCAACAAGATTGGGCACATACTTGTATACGTCGATCGTGCCGCCTTTATGAAAACGCACGAGATCGTACCAGCGTTTATTCTCGAAGAACAGCTCACGGCCTCTTTCATCCAGGATCTCCTTTTCAACAGTTGCCTTGTCCGTGGCGCCGGTATAATTGCCATTACCGGTGCGCAATCTAACTTTATTGAGGTAATCGATGGCCGGCAATGGACTATTGAGCGCTGCATAAGCTTCTGCTTTCAACAGGTAAATATCTGCCAGCCTGTAAATAATAATATCGTTATCGGAGACCCTGTCGTCGGCATACTTGGTGCCGGGATACTTGGTGATCCAGGATATTTTGGGACCGGAGTTCTGCCTTTCGGTCACCCAGGTGAAAGGTATCCGTTTGTCGGACGGGTAAGCACTGAACAGCGCTCTCGATTTGGTGCTGATCTGATAAGCGCCCTGTCCATTGGACGTGGTATTGGCATAGGGCAGGCTATCGAGATTGAGGGCTCCCTGTACGCCGGTGAGATAGGGCAATGCATTCAGCCCATAATTGGAGCCTGATTCATCACGGAGAAAATAAGCGGCGAGGATCACTTCGGGATTGGCGCCGGCGCGGATGCCTGTCACATTCCTGAAATCGGTATTGAGCGAAACGCCGGAAGCCTCCACTTCATTGATGGCCGCGATGGCTTTATTGAACGCATCGTCGCCCCCTGCCCATACTTTGCCCAGCCAGATATTCACATCGGCTTTCAGTGCCTGAACGGAGCCATAGGCCATGCGGTATTTGGATGGATATGTTTTTACATTGAAATTGCTCATGGATGTATAGAGACTGATGGCCGAATCGAGGTCCGTATTGATCTGGCGGATCACATCGACTGCTTTCGACCTGGGGAGCAATGGTATCATATTATCTTCAACGGTAACAGCCTTCAGCATCAAAGGTGCATCCCCGATGATACGGGTGAGATGGAAATAAAAATACGCACGAAGCCCCAGTGTTTCCGCCACGATGCGTTTCCTGGTATCAGGGTTGTTGGGGAAATCGAATTTTTTGATCTTCTCCAGCACCAGGTTACAATGCCCGATGGCTTTATACCATTCGCTGTAATTGATAGCGCCTGAGGAGGGCGATAGGGTCTGGGCCCAGGCCACCCCGAAGCGTGAATTGAGCGCAGAGATCAGTTCCTCACTCCTTTCCGTACCATAAGTGATATTGTTTGAAAAGGTTCGCATGAACGTATATATCCCGGTTACGTAAGGTTCGAAGTCGCCCTCATTACTGAAGTAATTATCTTCAGTGATGCTGGACGGGGATTTTACATCCAGTATTTTTTTACAACCGGGCAATGCCAGCAGGCAGGCCGACACTACACAGAAGGGAATGATAAGTTTCATATAGCAAGTTTGTAGTTGAATATTAGAATCTGAGGGTTGCGCCGAGTGAGAACTGCCTTGGCCTTGGGTAACCACCCGGATCAAAGCCGGTATAGCTTTCTGGATTCAATCCTTTGTACCTGGTGAGATAGCCGATATTGTATACGCTGGCAAATACATTCACGCCGGTAGAGCGGAACTTCTTCACCAGGTGTTGCGGCAGGTCATACGCGATCGTGAACTCCCTGAATGCGAGGAAATCGCCTTTCTCGATCATCACCGATACATCGGAGCTGTAGGATTGATTGACGCCCAGTGTAGCACCGCGTAAATAATTCCTTTGGCCGAAATCGAAATCTGCAAAGGAGAAGCGGGCATATTTCTTACCGGCATCCCCTTCTTTCCGCCAGATATCATTGCCGAGCGCTTCAGCAGGAGCGCCTTCATTGAAAGCCCTTCCCTGCCCCAATGAGCGGGCCAGTGCCCCATTGCTGATCAGATGGCCCAGTGCATAGTCTACCGTGAAGCGTACCGTAAAGCCTTTGTAGTACAAACTGTTTTGCATACCTCCTATAAAATTAGGTGTACGGTACCCCATGAACACCTGGTCTTTTGAATCGATCACCCCATCGTTATTGATATCTGCGAAGATGAAATCACCGGCATGTTTCTTTACGTTTATGCCAGAGGGTGAGGCCAGGTTATCTTTGGTGGTGGCATTCCAGGCAGCAGCTTCTGCTTCTGTAGCGAATACGCCCAATACCTTGTAAGCCCAGAGGCCGTAGGGGCGTTCTCCTTCTGCAAAACCGCCGGCCTCTATCAGTTGCTTGGAGACGGGGTCATAGACCAGGTCCCCGCCCTGGCGGTTCTTTGCCCTTCCGTTGGCGGGAAGTTTTTTGATCACGGTTCGATTGTAGGCGAAGGAAAAATTGGTCCTCCAGGTGAAATTTTTGGTGAGGATGGGGGTTGCGCCAATTTCTATTTCCACCCCCCTGTTCTGTAATTCACCGTTGTTATAGGTGATGGAAGAGAACGGTGCTTCGGATGGTAGTGGCTTCGATTCGAGCCGGTCTTTGGTGAGCTTGTTATAGAAGCCTACGGTCAGGTTGATCCGATCCTTCAGGAACCCGGCATCTATGGCGAGGTCGGTCGTTTCGGTCGTTTCCCAGATCAGGTTGGGGTTGGAAAGATTATCTCTCAGCACAGCGGGGGCCAGTGCGTATTGGGTAGACCTATAACCTCCATAGGTATCCGTAAGATCGAGGCCACTCAGTCCGCTCCTGCCCCAACTGGCGCGTAATTTCAGGGAGCTGACAGGTTTCACATTCCAGAAATTCTCTTTATGGATATTCCATCCTGCAGACAGGGAGGGGAAAAGAGCGAATTTATTATCGGGGGCGAAATTGGAGAAGCCGTCGTACCGCAACGAGCCACCCAACAGGTATTTGTTATTAAAGGAATAGTTGAACTGGCCGAAGAAGCTGAGGGAGCGTACTTCCTTCAGGGTCGTTGCAAAATTGGTCACGTTGGTCGTGATCACGCCATTCACTACTGTGGTGGATGGTTCGGCAATGGTAGAAACATAATCATTACTCGCCCGCTGTGAGCCGATACTGATAATGCTGTTGGTCTTGCGTTGATAATTGAACCCGCCGAGCACCATGAACTGGTGATCGCCGGCTACATTGAAATCGTATTGAAGGATCTGGTCGGTCATCAGATCGCGGTAATTGTCCGTGTATTCATTTTTCTGCCGCTGGGTGGAAGGTTGTATCTCATCGGCGGGCGTGCTTTTGCGGAAGAAAAGTTCCCGGTAATCCTGGATCACGTAAGAAAATGAGGGCCGCCAGTGAAGTCCTTTGATAATGGTGAGATCACCGGCCACACGGGAAATGATCCTTTCGGTGTTCACTTTGAAATCATCGTACATCAGGGTATGGAAGCGGTTGCGAACGGTATACAATTCACCGGGGGTTGGATTGCCATCGTCCTTGAATATCCTGATCAGGGGTGTAATGCGGGTGCCACGCACCAGCTCATTCTGATAGGCGTCCACGAAATTGGGCAACACGTTCTGGTAATTGATCAAGGCGTCGATCCTGAAATTATTGGTCACTTTGAAGCTGAAATTGCCCAATACATCGTAGCGGCGGTAGCGTGTTCCAACAAAAGAGCCTTTCTGATCTGTATAGCTGGCGGCCAGATTGTAATTCGCTTTATCACTGCCACCGTCGATCGAAATATTGCTATTGTTGGTGATGCCTGTGATCCAGAGCATATCCTGATAATGGTTGTCGGCATACAGGAGTTTGGTACCGGGATTGATGGGATCGTCCATTATTTTCCAGCCTTTGGCGAGGAGGTTATCGACATAGGCCTGTCCTTCCACTGCCACAATATTATCATAAAGGGCCGTCAGGTTGATATTCTTTCCATATTGGCCTTTGGCGGTATACACTCTTGTGCCGGCGGAGAAGCCACCGTTGTTGAGGAGGTTATTCTTGTCGATACCATCGAAAGTATTCTTGACGGTGGTGCGGGCCAGTCTCAGGTAATCTTCTGCGCCGAGGTAATGATAGCTCCTGGCGCTGGTTTCCCAGGTAGTGCGGTTGTTCAGGGTGAGGTTCATCTTACTGTTGAACCTGCCGGTCTTTGTTTTCACCACGATCACACCGTTGGCGCCGCGGGCTCCGTAGGGAGCTGTGGAGGCGGCATCTTTCATCACCTGGAAAGACTCGATATTGTCGGGGTTGATATCATTGATGGAGTTCCTGAAAATGCCATCCACCACGAAAAGCGGGTTGCTCTCATCATAGGTCCCTGCTGCATTGCCATTGCTGTTGCCCAGTCCGGATGCGTATACATTGAGTTTGGTGCCGCCGCGGATAATGATATTCGGTACGCCTGCTCCCGGCTGGCCGGTGCTGATGGGTACGGATACACCGGCGATCTTTCCCTGGACAGCCTGGACGGGATTGGGGTTGGAAGTATTTTTAAGCTCTTCGGGATTGACCTTCGACACCGAGGCGGTGGTCTTGAGTTTGGAGGTCTGGGCATAACCTACGATCACCACGTCGGTGAGGTCAGCATTATCAGGTTCCAGCGCCACATCGATCTTATTCCGTCGATCGATGGGCACTTCCTTTGCCAGCAACCCTACATAGGAGAAGACCAGGGTGCCATTGGGATTTTCGACAATGATAGAATAGGCCCCGTTGGCATCGGTGGTAACGGCCCGGGTGCTACCCTTGAGGGTAACGGTTACGTTCGATAGTTTTTCGTTATTGGAGGCCCTCATAACGGTCCCTGATACCGTATGGTGGGGTTCCTGGGCGTTCAGGGATGCTGTAAGCAGAAACCAGCACCCGAAGCAGGAAAGCAACTTTTTCATATAGGCTCGTTAGCGTGTTAGATAATTATGTACTACATAAATACAAATATAGGGATATCCCAAATCCGGCCAAGCATTTTGGAAAAAATTTTAAAACCCGGTCAATCGCAGGGGGAAAGGCCGCTCCCCGTTGAAAGCACCGGTTAACGGTAGACTAATGAAAAGAAGAAAACAGATTATTAAGTATTACATATCATTGCACTTTGCTACATTTGCCTGTATGAAAACTGAACCGGAGTTATTTAAACTGAAGCCTATAGCCTCCCTTACCATGGCCGACCAGGTAGAGAGCCAGTTACGTGAGTATATCATCAAGCGGTCCATCCGCCCTGGCGATTCCATTCCCAAAGAAATGGAGATCGCCGAAGCATTGGGGGTCAGTCGCAATGTAGTCCGCGAAGCCCTCAGCCGTCTCCGCATGTTGGGATTGATCGAATCGAAAAAGAAGCGGGGCATGATCCTGACACAGCCGGATGTGATGAAAGGATTGGAACGCATCCTGCATCCCACCATTCTCGATATGAACGTGCGCAAGGAATTGTTCGAGCTGCGTCTCGTGCTGGAAGTGGGTTTGGGCGATCTGCTCTTTCTCCGCAAAACACCAGAACAGTTGCAACAACTGGATGCCATCGTGGAGCGTGAACAACGCGCCACCACACAGATCGAGCGTATCCGGTGTGAAGTGGATTTTCACAGCACCCTCTATGAAATGGCCGGCAATGATACCCTCAAACGCTTCCAGACGATCCTGATGCCCGTTTTCGAATACGTGGTGGAATACGAATCCAAACTGGAACATACTTCTGTAGGCTCCGTTACACATGCCGACCTCGTCAAAATATTGTACGGCAATAATCCCGAAGCTTTTCCCAATGCCATGCGCAAACACCTGATGCCGCACCTGGAGCATTTGTAGTCTGAACTGGGATTTTTGGGATGCATGGGATGGGTGGGATATGACCCAAATTTTTGAATTATCCCAAAAATCCCATGCATCCCAAAAATCCCAGTTCAGATTATCTTCAGATTCCGTATCTTCTTTTATCAAAAAGATCGGCATGAAGATCCTCATCGTAGAAGATGAAAGAGAGTTAAGCAAGAGCATGGTTACCTACCTCAAGGCAGAGAGCTATACCTGTGAGGTAGCCCCCGATTTCCATTCGGCACTCCAAAAAGTCGAATCGTTCGATTACGACTGTATCCTGCTCGATATCTCCCTGCCCGATGGCAATGGCCTTACTGTTTTGCAGGAGCTCAAAGCCAATAAAAAGACCGACGGCGTGATCATCATCTCCGCCAAGAATTCGATCGATGACCGCATCCGTGGACTGAATCTCGGCGCCGATGATTATGTGGCCAAACCCTTCCACCTTTCCGAATTGAGCGCCCGCATCGCCGCCGTGATCCGGCGCAGACGGTTCGACGGCAATAAGGTGATCGTCCTCAATGAGCTCACCATCGACACAGTGGCCAAATCCGTTATGGTCGATAACAATCCCGTAGAGCTCACGCGCAAAGAGTATGACCTGCTCCTGTACCTGACGATCAACAAGAACCGCGTGATTTCGAAAAATGCCATCGCCGAACACCTTTCCGGCGACGATAGTGAAGTGTATGATAATTTTGATGTGATCTATGCCCATATCAAAAACCTCAAACGGAAACTGACCGTGGCCGGCTGTGAGGATTATATCAAATCCGTTTATGGCATGGGTTATAAGTTCTCGATCTGATGAAATTACTGCAAAAGACCATACGGAGATATTTCGTTTATTCCCTGATCGTACTGTTGATCATTATCCCTGTATTCTATTTTCTCATGCAGGCCATCGTGAAAGAAGAGATCGATGAAGACCTCGTAACTTCCAGGACCCATATCGTGCAGAACCTGCAAGACACCGGCTCCAATGTCCCTGATTCCTGTGAGTTCCTGGATCATGACCTCACCATCGACAAAATGGAAGAACGCCGGGTATCGGACAGCTTTTACACCACTACCCTCTACGATAATATTGCCAATGAAATGGTACCGCATCGCGTGCTTGTTTCGCATGTGCTCATCCGTGATCAACCTTACCAGATCAGGATCAGAAAATCGATGGTCGACAATGACAACCTCATCGAAGCCATTCTCATTATACAGCTTGTATTGCTGGCCCTCCTGTTCATCGGCCTCCAGGTGATCAACCGAAACCTTTCTACCCGCATCTGGCGACCATTTTACAATACTCTACAAAAACTACGGCAGTACAGGGTGGAAGAGCATGCCGGGATCGAGCTGGCCCCTACCCGTATCCAGGAGTTCGACGATCTCAACCACGCCATCGAACAACTCACCGAGAGGAGCCGGCAGGCTTATATCAGCCAGAAAGAATTTGCGGAGAACGCTTCCCATGAAATGCAGACCCCGCTGGCCATTTTCATGAGCAAGCTGGAACTGCTCATGCAGACTGGTCCGCTCAACCAGGAACAGGCAGCGCTTATCAGCAGCATGGCCGATGCCAGCCAGCGCATGAACCGCCTCAACAAAACCCTGGTGTTATTGTCGAAGATCGGGAACAGGCAGTTCCCTGAGAAAGAACCGATCGATCTGGCAACCACCATTCAGAAATTGCTGGACCACTATACCGATCTGCAACAGCAAAAAAAACTCACGCTCCATTTCGAGGCCAGGTCACCATTGGTGATCGAGGCCAATATCACCCTCACCGAGATACTACTGAGCAATCTTATTTCCAATGCCATGCGGCATAGTGAGGAAGGAGGAACAGTATGGATCGGGATCAGCGGCCGTACGCTACAGGTGCGGAATACAGGCAAACCTGCATCGCTCGATAAACAAAAGATCTTTCAGCGCTTTTACAAGGAAAGCAACCAGAATAATGGCATGGGGCTCGGACTGGAGCTCATCAAAAAGATCTGCGATCTATATGGGTTCAGTGTAGATTATTCCTTCAGCGAAGGCAGACATACCTTCAGCATCCGCTTCTGATACAGGTGACGAGCCAAAAGGTTTTTTTTACCACAAAGGCACGAAGGCACAAAGGGATTGGGTTGATAAGTTGAAAAGTTCATAGGTTTACAAGGGATCGCCGAATTTCAACCTTCCCTTATCAACATTTCAACTTGTCAACCTTCCCACATCATTTCCTTTGTGCCTTCGTGGTAAAAAAATATGCAGGCAGCTTATAATATCATCAATCGCTTCGGTGGTTTGGGATGATGACGCATATACGTGACCTTTCCTGCGAGCCAGCCCAATGCCAGCGCCAGCGGATAATCACCGATCCAGTGTACTTCCGTATTCATCATGGCCCATCCGCTCAATCCCATTATGGTATAACCAAGAGGTTTGATCCATTTTTTTTCAGGATAATTCAAAGAGAGTACGGTTACAGTAGCCATCATCGTGGCCAGGTGTCCGGAAGGGAAGGCATCATATTGAGGAGTATTGCGCTGGTACTCTGCGAAGGATGGGAACGGACGCCATTTGCCCCCTGAAACCGTTCTCACGAAAGGGCTCTCCCGGCCGCTGATCCTTTTAATGACCTGTGTGGTAACGCCCATACTGATAAATGTCTCTGCAAGATCGCTCGCTGTTTGAAGCGCGCGATAATCCTTGCTGATCTTTCCATACACGAATAGACCACCGGCAATGAACATGCTGGTGCCTCCTTCACCGAGCTGGTACAACGCCGTGTTGAGATTTTTCGGGAGCTTGATGATCTTGGTATCTCCCATCTTCCATATCTCGTGGTATTCGGTCTGCCGGTCGAGCCTGATCCTGTCTGAAGCATCCTTCACACCATCCAGCAGGGTTTGATCGAGTGGTATGAGAATGGCGGTGGCTGCAGCAACGATGGCCAGTCCTTTCAGGTTCTGTTTTTGAAAGGGGCTTTTAGCGATATGCCACATATCTCCGGGCACATTGGTCAGAAATTTGAAAGGTTTCGGTTTAGTGTAGCTATCCCTGTACTGTTGTACAGTGATCATTGAATCTTTTGAAACAAAGGCTGGAGTTATAATCGGAGCAATGGTGTCGGTCGGTTGTTGTGCGGAAGTCTGCAAAAAGACCAGGGTAAGAAATAAAAAAATCAATTTCATCCGGCAAATTTTCGTTACGATCATGTTCATATTCAATATCTGTTCAGAATGAGTTGGTAAGTTTAAGCCAACTAAAATATAGAAATATGCGCAACCCCGTTAACGCGTTGTTAAAAAAGCGTTTCATCTTCAATGGATTATTGTCCCTCAGCTTCCTGCTTGCAGCCGGTGTGGTCATAGCGCAACAGGCTAAAGATCAGGCTGTGCCTGCATCTGTGAAGGCTGCGTTCGCAAAGCAATTCCCTGGCAGCAGCAAAGTAAAATGGGAAAAAGAAAAAGAGAACTATGAGGCTAATTTTGTGCAGCAGGGCCATGAAATGGCTGCAGTGTTCAGGGCCGACGGAACATTGGAAGAAACGGAGTGGGAGATCAAAGTTGCTGATCTGCCACCAGCTATAGCGAGTTATGTAAAAGCACATTATAAAGGTGCTGTCATCAAAGAAGCTGCAAAGATCACTAAGCCGAATGGAGAGCAACTATATGAGGCAGCGCTGAAAAACAAAGACCTGATCTTTTCCGCCAAAGGCGAATTCCTCCGGGAAGAGCCGAAAAATTGATTAACAGGTTGATTGATTGGTTGATAAAAGGGTCTCCGAAATTCGGGGACCCTTTTTTGTTCCTTGCATCGGACCAGGTTTTCAGCCCGTTTTCAACTCATTAACAAAACATATTACTATCTTTTCAATATTCATTCAGAATCGGCCTCCATTTTGGCCCCAAACCAAATGAACAATCAACAACTATGCAAATGACCAGGAATTTGGTGATCGTGCTTTTGATGGTCCATACCCTACCCCTTGCGCTTGAAGCGCAATACACAGATTCAACAGGCAAGATGATACCGGCGTATGGAGTGGTAACATTGCCTGATCACTGGGAAGTTCGTCCCGCCAAACAACCATTCCCTGTAAATTCATTTATTGTGCCCGCTGCCATGATCGCCTATGGTGTTACTTCGCTTAATAATCATAAGTTGAAAGACTGGAATGCGGAATTGAAAGAAGAGATATGGGATGAAAAACCGCATAAACAGATACATATCGATAATTACCTGCAGTTTGCTCCTGCAGCGGCTGTGTATGGCCTCAATGCTATGGGCATCCATGGCAAACATAATTTTAAAGACCGCACCATACTTTATGGTATGTCTACCCTTATCATGAGCGGCACTGTATTCGCTGTAAAAAAATACGCTGCCTACGAAAGACCGGATGGCTCCAATAAGTTATCATTCCCTTCCGGTCATACAGCCAATGCTTTCATGTCGGCCGAATTTCTCCGGCAGGAATACAAGGACGTTTCTCCCTGGTATGGAGTGGCCGGTTATGCAGTAGCTGCCGCCACCGGATATTTGAGGATGTATAATAATAAACACTGGTTCGGGGATGTAGTGGCCGGTGCAGGTATCGGTATTGCCTCCACGAAAATGGCCTATTGGCTTTACCCGAAAATGCAGCATTGGATCTCCCCCAACAAAGACCTGCATACGGTAGTAATGCCTACTTATCAGAATGGCGCCGTAGGACTGGGACTGGTACACAGTTTCAGATAAATAAACCGCTTCTCTCAAAAATTATGGATATAGGAAACCATCAGCCCCAGGGAGAAATAGCGTGCGTTGGCGTTCCCTGTCTCACCCAATAGAAAATTCTCTTCGTTAGGATTGCCCAGGTTTACATCCTGCGGGTATTTGTCTGTTCGGCCAAAGCTTGCATATAATCCCGTGCGCAGGTTGAATTTGGAACGCCGCAGGTTCACGCCCGCCTGCAGGTGATAGATATCCCAGAAACTGGAATTACTTACAAATCCTTCGTTGTTGGACCTTTTATACCACCAGGTCCTGTCTGTCCGCAGTGAACCGTAGAGACGGCATTTCTCACTGAGCTTATAACTGGCGCCCAGCGCCATATTGAATACGGCTCTGCGCGCATCTGTGAACTGTAACAGATCTGGGGTGATGATATTGCTATTGCCGGTATCGGGCCTGAGGAAAAACTCATTCCGCGGCCTGAGGATATTGTATGGATCTATTTTTGCAAAGTATTCCGCCGCACCATACAATTGCCAGCGGAGAAAATCATGTGTATACCCTGCTGCGATACTGAGCGGTGATTTCCAGGTAGACCTTAGGTTCTCCTGTCGTGTATTTCCCAGCAGACTGAAAAAATGCCCGGTATTGGAGAAGTCGAGGTTATTGACCACATTGTCGACCAGCAGTGTTCCTGTACCTCCAATCCGTATGGAAGGGAAGCTAACAGTAATGCCTACATGATCGGGGCCCTTCTCCCAGGCAAGACCGATCCTCGACATCAATGAATAATTGGTGTACGTGGCATAGTAGCTTACATCATTTCCTACCAGGTCGATATGGGAGCCGCCGGCAGGGTTCACCAGCGCTCTTCCGTAATATTCGAGATTGCTGGTCTGTCTTTTCCGGATACCTTCCAGGGTTATACCTGCCGTTACGTTGCCGAACAACCTGAACCCGGCGCTGGCCATCGCATGGAGCTCACCGGAATTATTCTCTCTCAACAATTGGCCTACAAAAAATTCGGGACCCGGACTGTAGCTGTCGTTCAGTACATTGAAGCGCTCATCCCTTCGCTGTGAAGTAGCAAAGTTGAAAGAGCCGGGCTGTATGATGCCATAGGCAATGATAAAGTCTTTCGTGAAAGGCAGTTTGAAATTGCCTGCCGCCTGCAGGGGAACAGAACCGCCTGTAGAGGATTTGAGATCGAAGCCAGGGCCGGCGCCCTCACGGATGCGGATACGATCGATATTGTAGATGGTAGCACTGGCAGAAAGCAGGTTCAGTTTGGAATAGACCAGCAGGGCCGGATTGTAGAAGAGTACGCCGCTATCACCATTATTGGCCACTACTGCGCCGGGAATGAAATAGCCGCCGGGGCCATACTGGCTGGTCCAGTAATGTGAATCCTGCGCAAAGAGCAGTCGGGACGTCAACAAAAGGATGATCAAACAATTAGTTTTGAGCACACGCATGCCGTGGTATTTGATCAGTAAATTATCGAATTCTTAAAAAATCACCAATAGTTGAACGCTGTGGAACGGGGTACACACTATGGTTGTGCACATCAGTACGTGGCGCCTGAAATTGTCTTAACTTGTTATGGTTAAAATACGCCAACACTAAATTCATTTTATATGGGTAAGAAACTAAAAAAAGAAGAACAGGATTCTTCCGAAAAAAAATACGGCAATCCGGAATATGGGGAGAAGGATGATATATACAGCCGTTCGAAAAAAGAAGAGTTTTTGGAGGATGAAGACCTCAAAGAGAAAAAGCCGAACGATAAAAATCCAGGCGACAGGCTGGATGTTCCCGGCTCCGAGCTGGACGATGCGGATGAAGAGATCGGTGAAGAAGATGAAGAGAATAATTATTACAGCCTGGGGGGCGACAACCATGAGGACCTGGAAGAAGACCAGGGAGACTAGAATATCCTTCAAAAAAGCATAAATCAAATGGCCATCGACTAACGTCGATGGCCATTTGATTTATGCTTGGATCGCTCCGCGATCATTAGAAATTAAGCTTCACGCCTAACTGACCCTGCCAGCGGGAGTTGATAGGATCGACTGTATAGTAGTGATCGTTCAGGCCGGTTGGTTTCACGAAATTGTAGGTGGGGATATAACCAGAGGCCGGTGTGCCCACTTTCTTTCCTGCAGTGCTTCCAGGGGTTCCGACGGCTACAGGGTTTCCGCCTGCATCGAGGCTATAGTCTGCATACTTGAGGAAATTAACCGTATATTGGTTTACGTTGGTCACGAAAGTGATATGTCCCCATTCATTGTTGATCAGGTTCAGCACATTGAAGATGTCGAGGCTGATCTGAATCGATTTGCTCTTATCGGTCTTGCTCAAACGGAACTCATGCATCAACTTCAGGTCAAGCTCATGATTCCACGGTGTGCGGAGACCGTTCCTTTCAGCATATTGACCGCGATGGTTCTTCAGGTATTTATCATTTGAAATGAAATTGTTCAGATCGTTCCACTGTTGTGCGGCGGTATAGACCTGCCCGTTCAGTGGATAATCTACCAGACGGATATCAGACTGATCTTTCGGGATATAAGGCAGCGGAGCACTGGTACCACCAGTGCCCGGAGCGTTTTGGTAGATCAGGCTATAGGGGCTACCCGATTGGCCTGCATAGAAAAAGGCGAGTGAAGTTGTGTTCACAGCATCCCAGTGCAGGCTACCTGCAACAGTAGCTACGATACGATGACGCAGATCGAAATTCGAGTATGCGAGTTGGGGATCGTTGGGCCTGATAGTAGGATTCAGGTTGAAATTACTTTCCCATGAATTACGGATACCATTGCTCACGTCCTTGCTCTTACCATAGGTATACGCAGTGCTCCAGTTCAGATCAAGTGTTTTATGCAGTCCCATCCTGATATTGTTCGTAACCTTGCTGAGTTGGGCAGTCAGGTTATAACGGTAACCTTCTGTTGTATTCGTCAGGAAATAAACGTTTGAGTAAACACTGTTATATTTACCATTTGTACCACCGCTCCGGGTCACATAAACGGGAGACTGTGTAGGACCTGTGGTGAAATATTGTGTAGAATCGAACAGGTTGATCTGCTGGAATTTGATATCCTGCAGAGTTTTAGTATAGAGCAGGTCGATCGTCAGTTTATATCCCTTGCCGAATTTGTAGTCGACAGCAAGATTGCTACGCCATACACTGGGCAATTTGAAGTTTTTATCAACTACATCTATTTCACGCGTTGTGCTCTTGTCGGCTCCTCCATATTTTGTAACAGTATCTTTGAGCCCATAAGGATTAACTGCCAAAGGTACATAAGTACCCCCAGGAATACTATTCCAGTCGATATTCCCATAAGTGTAACCGTTCAGCGTATATCCATAGCCCATCCACGCAAATGGTATCCGGCCAATGAATACACCCGTCCCACCACGGATCACTACAGATCCATTCCCTTTCACATCAAAGCTGAAACCCAGTCTGGGGGATATATTGGCCTTACCCAGATATTTATTCTCGATCTCATTGAATGGCGTATTCGAATAGGTTTTGATGGCTGCCTGTGAGGATGCCACGGTTTTGCGCAGAGATGAATCGAGACCAGGCTGGCTGCCGACAAAGGAATAATCGACACGGATACCCGGCGTTACTTTGAATCTTTTACTGATCGCTATTTCATCCTGTGCATAAACGCTCAGCAGATTGACTTTGAAAGGATTTGGGGGATTATCATAAATTACCTGCCGGTCATTGGGTATTTTGGAATCCGTAGTAAACGCACCGCGAACACGGCTTGGATTATCACTCAGGAAAGTGTTCACTCCTTTAGCATACTCCCAACGGCCATTCCATGAATTGATGAACCCGTAGGTGAGATCATAGAATTCATTGTGCGTACCGAAAGTGAACTTGTTGATCCCTTTTGACCAGGTAACATTATCGCTGATCTCGAAGGTCTTTTGCTTCATGTTATAGATAGATGCCTCTCTCCAGGTACCCACCCAAATGCGGCCATTGTCGATATCCATGAAGGGGCCGAGATTGCCGGGGAATGTCCTGTATTCATGCACATCCACATAACCAACATTGAACTGGTTGCTCAGGTTGTTGGTGATCTTGGTCTTCAGTTCAGCCACCAGGTTCAGGTTCTTGGTATACTGTGTAAAGTCGGTTGAACCGAACTGGAAATTGGTAGATGAACGTTCCAGGTTATTGCCCCATCCTTTGGTATAGATAGCACGCAACATCAGGGTGCTGTTGCTGCTGATGTTCGCATCGATCCTTGCGAAAAGTTTATCACTATTGGTGAATAATTTATATGGTCCGAGATAACTGCCGGCATCATAACCGAGTGATTGCAGTTTATCCGATATCTGCTTCGCTTCTGTTGCGTTGATAGCAGCACCAGGATCACCCACATTATAGAAGCTAGGCTCCTGGCGACGGGTTTGCTCAAAATTTACAAAATAAAAGAGCTTATTCTTGATAATAGGGCCGCCAATGCTGGCGCCATATTGATAATCGTAGAAATCGGAGCCGATCTTCTTCTTAGTTCCATCCACGCTCTTTCCCATGAGGGTTTGGTTGCGGCCATATCCATAAATGCTTCCGTGGATACTGTTGGTACCGCTCTTGGTAACGGCATTCACACTACCGCCCGTAAAATTACCCAGCTTCACATCGAAGGGCGCCAGTTGTACCTGTACTTCCTGGATGGCATCGATGCTGTAAGGGTTCGTACGGGTACCTGCACCGGCAGCGCCCGACTGACCACCACCGCTCACACCACCGAACGAATTACTGAAACCGATGGCGTCATTGTTGATCACACCATCTATAGTAAGGTTATTGTAACGGAAGTTACTTCCCGCAAAAGAGTTGTTGTTCGATTGTGGCGTAAGGCGTGTATAATCTGAAAGGCTTCTGCCCAAAGTCGGCATATTGGTCAATTGTGCCTTCCCGATAGTAGTACCTGCAACAGAACGGCGGGAAGCATTGACGACCACTTCCTGGAGATTTTTGGTATCGTTCTTCAGGCTGACATTCAGGTCGGGATTGTTTCCCAGAATAAGATTGATGTCCGACAATTTCTGAGGCTCATAACCAACAAAAGAAATAGTGATGGTATAAGGACCGCCCGGACGAAGGTTGGGGATCACAAACAAACCTTTGCTATTGGTTTGCGTACCGGTAGAAAAACCGGTGGGCTCATATTTAACCTGGATGGAAGCACCTGCAATGGCCTGGCCATTGGGGTCGGCTACCGATCCGCTCAGCGTAGCGGATGTTTCCTGGGCAAATATGGGTCGGCTAACAAAGAGCAGGCATAGCAGCAAGGCTGCAACAGTTAAGGTTCTACTCATAATAAGTGAGTGTTAAAATTTCGGCAAAGGAACCTATGCAACATTATTGCTATGTTACCAATCTGTTAATGACTGGTTAATGGGAAAATGGGGAATGAAATAATTTATTGCTTATCAATGAATTGCGTTCTATTCGTCGTTAACAAGCCTGGCAGGGAAGTGCCTAAAGGCTGCTTTGTGGTAACATTTTGATAATACCAGGTAGAGCGGGGATAACCTACCTCCGCCGCAACAGCCCCCAGGCCACCACCAGCAACAGCAGAAATATTACCCCTCCTGCAACATACCATTGATAATACCCTCCTCCGGCAGCAGGTTGTATAATATCCGCCTTCCCAAAGTAAAGGCTGGCCGCCCAGAAGTAAGGCAACGCATGTTCCCGGTCATTCCCTTTCAGGAATTCCAGCTTGGCTTGTTGCAATGCTTCGTCGCCAGGCATACCGCTGTTGAGATATTTATAGAATAGTTCTGTGAGTTGATAGGTAGCCTGATTATCGATCTGCCATAAGTTGGCTACCGTGGCCGGGATACCAGCGGCAGCAAATCCTCTCGACAGACTGAAGATACCTTCCCCGCGAATATTCCTGCCTGTTCCTGTGTTGCAGGCCGATAATACCGCCAGTTGTGTGTGCAATGGTCCTAATGCCTGTAGTTCCGTGAGACGGAGTACTGAATCGGATAAATACAACACAGGTTCCTGCTCAGTGCTGTCTGCATTGGCATGTGAGTACAGTTGCACTACCATATATTGAGGGAGGTGTTTCAGGAATTGCTTTTTCGTTGCGTCTTCTTTTGTAAAGAGCCGCGGTGATGGGAAGTAGGAGCCGATCGTTTCCAGGGAGCGGTCTGCACCCAACAAGGGCGCCTGCTGTAACCAGGCATTGTATTCAACAGGCGCAAAACCGAGCAGTGTTTGGTGCGTCGCCTGTTCGGGGGCATTGTTCCTCGAAAGAAAACTGGCGGAATAGGTATAGCTGACTGCATATTTTTTCAGGAGGAAACTATTTCCGGCTGTCGCATCGGTGAGCAGGAGTTCATAAGGAATGAAAGCGTCATCCGGGGAGATGATCAGTCTTTTCGTTGGGATGGAAATCCTGCCGAGCAAAGAATCATATAACCCATAAGCCAGTCGCTGATAAAGATCGTATTTCCGGTTCAACTGAGACCTGTCGGAGACGATCGACAGCAATTCAAGTGCCATCTCGTTATAATTTTTGAAAGGCACAGCATATAGTTCACTGCCTGAAGGCATGACCGACAGGATATACATCACACTGTCGCCACTGAAATATTCCACCAGTGTTTGCTGCTGCCGGGTGAGGATAGCCCTTACCCCCTCTACTGTATTGACCGTTGTATCGTATTTATACCGGTAATAGGCAGGATATCTTTTTTCCAGGTCTCTGATGAATTTGTCCTGCTCATCCTGAACATTGTATAATTGCTCACGATAATCCTTATACGTACCTGTATTTTCCGCAACAGTGGTCAATTGGTGTTGTAGCGATAACAACCTGATCCGGAGCGATTGCTCACGGGCCAGGTCAACAGCGCTGAGGTATTTTCGGGCGCCCAGTTCATTCAATTTGTCGTTCAGCAACACTGCACGGCTTTTTTCAAAAAAGAAAAAAGCATTTTCAGGGTTTTGCAGGAGGTAGCATGCTTCGATGGCTCTTTCATACATCTTTTTTGTCTTCCCCCGCCAGAATAGTTTCGAGCCTTCATTGTATTGCTCCCAGCGCATCTGGTCTACCAATTTATCGGCCAGGCGGAAACTGGACAGCGCATCCCGGAGCAGTGTCTTGTCTTTTTCTTTTTTGTAAAGATCGAGCAATGCCTCTCCCTTATTGTAGAGCAAGTGGTACAAATAGTTATTGGCGCCGGAGATTTTCAGCATACTGCTGGCAGGATTGCTGCTGATAGCGGTATCCGTAAAATGTATCGGCATAACGTTGAGACCTGCCTGGTAATACCGGAGGGCGCGACGATAATCCTTCTGCCGCCAGAAAGCCACACCGGTATTGATATAGAGACCAGCCTGGAGATAAGCATCGTTGGCCTGTTTGGCGAAGGATAGTCCGCGTTCATAGGTGGCGATGGCTTTCCTGTGATCATGCAGGTCCCTGTCGTACACGTAGCCCAGATCGATCAGATCGCGGGCGCATTGGGCGTCATTATGCTGTTGCCTGTTGGTCTCGAACGCTTTCGAATAATAGGCGGCGGCACCGCGGTGATCATTCTTTGCCGTAAGCAGTCGTGCATAGATCGAATAGCTGGTAGCCAGGTAATCGGCGCTTGCCTTGTAAAGCGTGAAAACCCGGATCACTTCTTTGATATTCTTCTCAGCTTCGCCGGCCTGTGCCAATGCGAGCTGCGACTGCGCCTTCTGCATCCGCAGATAGGCTACCGACAAGGAATCGCCCAACCGCTCCGCTACCAGTATTCCTTTATCGGCTGTTTCGATAGATTGCTGGTAGTCGGCCGTTTTATAAAAGGAAAAGGCTTTTTGTTCGAAAGCCATCAATGCAATAAAAGTTTTTGGCGGGTATTGTAATCCCAGTGCGATACTGCTGTCGAAATAATTGTTGGATTCGGCAAACAGATACAACAGCGAATAATACAAGCCAAGGTTATAATAGGAATGCGTAAGAAATGGTCGTTGGGCTCCGGGCAGGCCGGAGCTATTGATCGATGCCGCCTCCTTTGCATACCGGATGCCTTTTTCAACATCGCCGGTCTGCCGGTAAAGGTCTCCTGCCCGATGCAGGATACGGGCAAGGATGCTATCCCTGCCCGCTCCACATCGTTGATGCAATGATTGCAGGGCTGTGAATTCTTTTAGTCTGTCGGTCACACTTGCATTACTCCCCTCAATAGCTACTATCTTTTCCATCCAGGCGGTACCGGAAGGCGGGCATTGTGCGTGGAGGACAGCACCCGCCATCAGGAAGATCATTGTCAGCCACCTGCTGCGATCAGCCAATTGTATATTCATGTCAGTTAGTTCACTTTCGATGCGAATATCTTCCCTTCCTGATCAGCCTGTTGCTTTCGAGCGGTGCAGACCGGATAAGGATATCAGGGGAAATACTGCCTGTCGAGATCAGCCTGTTCAGCTCATCGAACACTTCTTCTTTTTTGATGTCGGGATGGTATACCGACTTCGGAAGCCAGGCTCCCAGTTTGCCGGTTGCGATCGCAGTGGCAAACGAAGACCCGCTGATATAGACAGGCGCCAGGGTGAACGGTTCCAGGAATTTCATGTGCGTTGGGTCTGTACGGTCGGCCTTGATACCGAGGTCCACGAATTTGCTTGAAAAGTTCTGTGTAGGGCTGGTCGTCGATCCATCGGTAGTGGTAACGGTGATCACATTATTATCGTCCCTGCTGAAGCAGGCCGGGTAAAAATTATGGATCTCCAGGTTCCGGAGGGCATGATCGGAGAGTATGACGCCGAAGCTGTCGCGGTATATCTGCCTGGCAACAATATCCTCATCCGGTATTTTATTGCCCGCAGCCGTAATGAACAGGACACCTTTTTTCTTTACGATATCGGTGATCAGGCTGTCGAGATAAGGATGGGGGCTCTCATCATAATAATAGAATCCCCAACTGGCATTGATGATCTTCGCTCCCTTACCGACTGCATAATGGATGGCGCAGATGGTGCTGAACAGGTCCCCGTAACCATGACTGTCATGCGTTTTCAGGCTCATGATCTGCACGAAGTTCTTCGATGTGCTCCTGAACTCATCGATAATATAGCTGCTCACAAGCGTACCATGCAGGCTATTGTTATCGTCGTGGATATTACGGTTGCCACCGATGAAATTCCAGCCGTTGATATCATCGTCGAGGCAATTGTTATCATCATCGGCCATATTTTCTTTCTCTTCCGGATTTTTCCAGAGCAGCTTCTTGCTGATGAAATTGGCAGTATCGATCCCTGTATCCAGTACGGCAATGGTGACCGTATCCTTATTAGTGCCGTCCAGCTCCATTTTTTTATCGGGCCTGTATTTAACGTTGATGGAATCCCTCCACTGAGGTGTATTATCGACGGGCACTGCACTGGTATAATTGAGTGAATACCTGGCCAGTGAATCTTCACCTACCCCACGGGAGCCGCCACCACCGGAACCACCGCTCACCCCTTCCGTATGGATCACGGTATGGATATTGATCCCTTTCCACAGTTCCATGTAAGAATCGCATTTACTGCATACCTGCATGGCGGTTACTGTTATACCCTGCGCGGTGATCGCATTTTTGATCGACTGGACCTCAGCCGGGGAGGGCTTATGCTTATAGAAAACAATGATCTCGTTTTTCTTGTACGGGGTCCATTTGGGATTTCCCTGCCCATTCCAGCGTATCGGTTTATCGCCTTCGGAGTATTTAGTGGTCCTGCACGACTGGAACAGTAGCAGCACCAGCAATAAAAATACCGGCACCCTGGATAGAGTTTTTTCCATGGAGAGTTTGTTTTAAGGTTAAAAATTCCTAAGCCAACCGGCAGCTTCGCTGCTGCCGGCAAGATCTTTATCGACAATTTCCTGCAGGAGCGTTTTCGCCTGCCGGCGGTCGTCGCCTACGGAACGTTTCATCAGGGTGATGGCCTTGTAAAACAGGCCGGGGTTCGAATACAGGTGGGGGTTATTCGCCAATGCGTCAAACTGAATGATGGCCTTGTCGTACTGGTCATTAACAAGGTAAAGGATGCCGAGGTATTTGCCGGCTTCCGGATCATTCTGCTGGCTGAGGGCCGAGAGTATCCTTTCCGCAGCAGCATAATCCCGCTGGTTGAAAGCTGCAAGGCCCTGTTGCAGGCTATCGGGTTTGCTACTCATTGTTACGGAAAGCATGCTGAAATTGGTATGGATATATTGGTTGGCCAATTGTTGAGGAGAAGGGTGCCGGAATAAAAGATACCATCCCAGGAAGAGCAGCACCGCAGCGGCCGCAGTACCGATATAGGTAACGAGCTTCCGCAACCGTGCGCGGGGTTTTGCGCTTTGTTCCGATAGTTGGCGGTAGAGCTGATCGAAATCGGCCCGTTTCGCTTCCAGTAATTCCTGCTTCAATCCCTGACGGGCTTTGATGTAAAAGGCAACCGCTTCCGCAAAGCTGTTGTCTGTTTCGCAGCGTTGCTCGAAGGCTAACCGATCAGCCTCCGATAATTCTCCCTGAAAGTATCGATCTATATAATCGAGTGTTTCCTCCATCAGCCCCTGGTTGACAAAAATTTTTCTCTTAGTTTACCGAGACAGCGAAGTCTCGTCGTTTTCACCACATCGGAAGATTGATACTGCATTTGCAGCGCGATCTCCCGGTCGTTGTACCCGTCTTCGAAAAGCAGCAAGAGCTCCCGGCACTTATCGCCCAGTTCCCGAAGTTTCTGCATCAGCATTGTCCATTCATTTTTTTCAGTGATCTGCTGAACAATACTCCTCGCTTTATCGGGCAGGGTCATGATGAGAGGGTCAAGCACCTGGGTATCGTGCACTGTACTTTTATTCGTCGTTCTTTTCCTTACCAGGTCAACGCACTTATTCATAAAAATCTGGTAAGTGTACGATTTCAGCGAAGACCTGCCTTCAAAGCGGTGGATGATGATATTCCCGATGACCGTTATAATGGTATCGGAATAAGCACTCGCACAGTCTTCTTCGGGTAACCGGTATTTGCGAACTCCCTGGCCGATAAAATAAAAAAAACGCTCGTATAGGCTTTTCTCGGATGCCCGGCGCTCGAGGCCACCAGCCCGGAGACCCTTCATAATGGCCTCCTCATCAGGGATCTTTTTCTTCAGATATGATATAGTCAGAAGTGCAGGTATTTGGTTTAATGATTTACTGGGCGGAAGGTACAAAAAAATTTGTTTCCCCCTCCTGCCTGTATCACGACTGATAGCGAAAGCACAAATTTCTATGAACCAGTTTATCCTCAATGCAAAGTCTTTTTTCAGTCTGCTGCTGGCCCTCCTGTTTTTCAGCCAGGCATTTTCCCAGAATAATTACAGCGGCCTGCTGAATAAAGAGCTTACCCCTGAGCTCGGTAAGGAACAGGTGATCGGCAGCCTGCTGGAACGCCTTTTATATGGAGGCAGCTTTTCAGGTAGTGTTACCACCGTAAAAGTACTGGACGACCAGGAACAATCCCTCACGGTGGCCGTGAACTTCGTAGGCTATAAGGAAGGTTTTGTTCATGTATTCGTTACCGATGAGAACCTGAACACCCTGCCGGCTTTCCCCTCTCAGAAAGCCGCGATCACCAACGATGCGAAAGAAGTGGATATCAAACTACAGTTCGATCGCAAAGCCTATCCCGAGAACCAGCCTTTCACAGTGCCCATGCTCGTAGTACTGGTCTCCAAAAATGATAAAGGCACTCATGGTGTCCGTTCCGTGTTCAAGCTCAACAAAAAATTCGTGAACCCCATCAGCCCGGAGAATATCATCCTTCCGGTCAACCTCACGCCTGTAGGCAGTGCCGCGTCCCTGCCTGCCGTATTGCCGGGCAATAATAATGTGCTGATACTCCCAACCCGGAATGTATACGACGTGATCAAGAATAAACAGACCTATCTCTATAAGGTGGACACTGCAGCAGCCAAGACAGCAAAGCCTGCCACTTCCACCAGTTCTGCCACTGCACAACCGGTAATGATACGCCGTGATGCGATGCTTGCTGAAAGAGCAACAGTGCTGAACCCTGATCTGCGTACCATTTCCGTATTGCACATCCCCACGGGAACGCAGCCCACACCACCATCCGTGAACAAAGACCCGCAAGGCCCCGATGATAAACCGCTTTCTTTCTGGGGTGATTTTATTTACTCCGATGTGGATTTCGAAAGCCAGAACAAGATCACCAGTGTAAGCCTGAATATCTATCCCGATAAAAATCCCAACTCCGGTATTTTCTATTACCTGCCGATCGCCTATGATATCAAATACGATAAGGAAAGAGGCTATTCCTTCAATATGGATTATGGCACTTCCCGCACCGACGGGTCGGAGAACAGGGTACGGATGTCCGGCACACTTACTTCGGGCATCAGCCTCTATGAAGTACAGTTCATCAGGAACCTGATGGATGCTTACCGCCTGCAGAATCCCGGACTTAAACTGGAGAAGCCTCTCCCCCTGCCTATCAGTGAAACACCAGTGATCACACTGGGCGATGAATTGAAAAATTTCGGGATCACCAATGTCAATATCAACAATGCCAGCTCCATCACCGACCCTATCGAGTTTTCCTGGGCTACCGATGGCACTACGGCCGCAGAACTGGAAAACCTGCTGCGCGCCAATAGCGGCATCATCGGAAGGATGAAGATCAAACCACAGGGAACTACACTTCCTACACAGGAGATACCGGTGAGGATACGCCTCATCGACGAAAATACTTTCGGCCGCTTCGGTATGACGCCCACCGATTTCCGCACGAAGAACTGGCGCAATGAAACCCCGTTCCCGGTCAGACTGAAATATGTGCACTATATGATCATCGATAAGAACCGTGATGGAAAGGAAAGTCCCATCATTTATTCGTGGGACCTCGCCAATAAAGAAGTGCCTTCGAAGAACCAGGTGAAATTCAATATCGCCGCCATCCCGCAATGGCTCGATAATTATAAAGGAAAACAAGCCCGTATCTGGCTTGAGTATAGCGTGGTAGATACCTGTGCTCCCTGCAATGAGAATGTTTTCAAGAAGATCGTGTCTTCCACTACCAGGCCACAATTGTCTGATGTGGTGTTCAGGCTGATCCCCTTCTTTGACGAATACAAGGTCTCCTACCTCGATATCGAGATAAAATCCCTGCAGGGCGATCCCTCCGGGCGTTCGGAGGTGAATTTCCCCGCTATCCATATTACGAAAGACAGCAGTGACTATGTGGCCGGTAAGATCTATGTGCCTTCAGGTACGAACCCGGCTTTCGATTACAGGGTGACCGTTGTCACCAAAGACGGTACTGAAATGAAATCAGCCTGGATCAGTCGCAACTCGCTCAGCGTGCCGTTCGGAAGTTTCCAACTGAAAGAATTGTTCCCCTCATTCAATAGGTAAGGCCATGAGAAACGGAACGCAGATAATAGTCCGATGGCTGCTGCCCTTGCTGCTCCAGGCACAGGAGATGAAGGCGCAGCCTGATTTCAATGAGGCACGCAAGCTGAACGGCATTACATTTTTCAAAGACCTGCAACAACCCGATATGTATTATTATTTACCTGGACAAATAGAGATCGGCCGGTCCGATGGTGGCAAACCGGATATTTCGTTCATCCTTATGCGCTATTCGGGTTCTTATACCACCGGCGACGAGAATGCGGCACATCGCTTCCGGAATATCCTTACGCTGCGCCTCCTGATGAAAGAGCCCAATGCCGATTCACTCGCAAGGGCCCGACAAACCCTTCAATGGCGCACCAGCCCGGTGAAGTTGAACCCTTTGCCCATCAGCCAGGTGGAAGCCATGATCGTGTTTACTCCTGTAGACGCACCCGATACTTCCCGCATTGTTCAAAGAGGCGAGATGGCGGCAGAGAGCACTGCCGGTTATTCCACTTCCGCCACCTATTGGCGCGAACGGTATTTTACCATGTTCCCGGATAACCATTCCGCCAACCTGCTGGCGGAGGCTTTCAACAGGAACCTCACGGCCATCAGTTTCGCATACTCCTTTTATTCAAAAGGCTCTACCACAAAACGCATCCTCGATGTGAGCGGCTATGGCAGCCTCGACAGCGCCCTGCAACAACAAATGAAAGGCATTATCGTGGACAGTGCAGATACCACACTCAAAGAATGCCTCGTGAAAAGCGATGCCATCCCGGTACGCATCGATACCGCCCTGTATCCCGGCCTCATCCGCAAGATCGATATCAATGATGCCATGCCGCCGGGCTACGCCGTTCTCAATGTGAGGAATTATGATTTCGCCAATCGCCTCCGCAATGATCTCTATGAAAAGACCGTAGAGCTGGAGGCCACGGGCGCCGGCGGAAACCCGGTGGTGCAGTCGGTCCGCTTCAATATGAAAAACCCCGATCTCACTTCCACCAATTTTCGCTTCCGGTATGCCGTGCGGCTCGACAAACCTTACCGCTACCGCATTCACGAGCTACTGAAAGACGGCCGCGAGATCATATCCGACTGGCAAACCATGAATGCCTGGTCCTTCCTGCTGGATGTGACCACCAGGCCCCAACCACCAACTCAATAACACTACCATAAAAACTCTTAAAGCGAACAGTCATGAAAAAATTGATCCTAACCATCATTTCTCTTACCGCTGCATTGCTCTCCTTCTCCATCCCAAAATATGGAGAAGGAAGCATGCAGCTCAAAGGAATCCAGTTGCTGCAGGACCATGAAGACAATAACGCCTATTATTATATACCCCGCTTCCCACGTATGGCCACCCATGAAGATGGCAGCTATGAATTCATGTTCATCAAGTATGTGGGCAGAGGCAGTACCGGTCAGAATGGCGGGCTCTTTCATGCACTGATCGAGTTTACGATGCCCGGCGATGAGATCGAAAAGCTCCAGGACACACTGCGTGAAGTGCTGAAGAATAAGAACGCAAAGATCGTTGGGCCTGTACCCCTGCAACAGGCAATGGCAGATGGCGATAAAGGAGTGGCCAGTTTCAAGGTGATCTCTTCCATCCTCAATAATACCACCGGCAATAATCCATTCACCCAAAATGTGATCGTGGATTCGCACGGACCATTCCTGCCTGGCTCAAAAGCCGCACTGGCAGCCAGTCTCAGCCAGGAAGGCGCTACCCTCCTCTGGGAATCCCTTACCAGCAAGACCTCCGATGTGTCCATCTCCCTGAGCGGTTATTATGAAGCGTATGTAAAAGCTTACAGGGCTGTGGTAACAGCCGAGATGAATACCATCTATGAACATTATAGCCGGGTGAGCAATTTCCAGGAAGGTTTCACCCGCGACCAGATGCGCAAGATCACCGATGAACTGGTGCAAACACAGGCATTGAAGATCGATGCGTTCGACCGGACAGCCGGTTTGGGTGTGAAGGCAGACGATATGAAGAGCATCCTCAGTCTCGTGACCGATAAACTGATCGAGCTGATGTTCGATGCCAAAACAGGCTGGGCCAAAACACCCGATCGTGAAACTGCGGTGGAGCCCGACCAGATCAAAGGCAGGCAGGACAGAGGATGGTTCAGCCAAACCTTCGGCGGCGCAGAGGACGTTCCTTATTATTCCGACAACCAGTTCGTATTGAAGAAACGTTCCGATATCCGTACGAATAAATTCTACCTCGACCTTAGCCAGTCTACCACTATCAAAGTACCCATCTTCACCTCCGGTAACCTTGCAGGTGTTTATGATGCCATGCGGAAGAAGGGCGACGAAGTGCTGAACGCTTGTTTCAGGATCGTCAACCTCGACGATGCCGATTTTCAGAAAAGAGATGTTTCATTCATGCTCGACGGCACCTATGCAGAATCATTCAACGATATTTTCAATTTCGTGACCGTCAGCTTCAGGAAGAAATATCCTGAAGACCGCAATGATGTTACCGCCGATGTCATGTTCACCAGGAAAAATATCGAGAGCAATGGTAGTGGCATGCAGCAAGTGTCTTATCCGCGCCTGGGCATCGCATCCTCCACCGACTGGCTCGATTATGAATACCGCGTGAGCTGGAACCTGAAAGGCACCAATTATGTGATCAAAGACCCGGCCGACGAATCACAGTGGATAAAAGCTTCCGGCCCCGGCATCACCCTCATACCCCCGATCAAAAAACGGAAAGTAACATTGGAAGTGGACCGGTCTGCCTTTGCCGATACATCGCAGGCATCGACGGTGGTGATCAAATTCCTGGTAGTATTGGGAGGCAAGCCTGCCGTACAGAAAACAGTGATCCTGCGGTCGAAGGATTTCTCGAATATACAGGACGTGATCTTATTCCACGATCCTTCAGAAGCAGTGGCCTACCAGGTAACCAGGTTCACCCCACAGGGTGAGAAGAGAGGAAAGCTGAAAGAACTCACCACGGATTTTCTCATGATCGGGTCGGGTGAGATCAATCAATAATTATCGCATAACCAATACCGGTAAATCAATTGTCATGAGATCGATCATTTTAATAATAGGTATTTGCCTGGGGGCAAGCTTCAGTGCAGCAGCACAGATGGCACTGATCGACAGGGGCGTGTTCGCCGATGGCATCTGGTGTTTTCCCCTCTACGGCGATACCCTTAAATATGTATACCTGCCCCATGAAGCCAGCCTGGCGCGCAACCGCGACAGCCTGCCACAATTCTCCTATATGCGGTATGTGATGGGCACCCAGGCAGGGGTATCAACCGGCAGCGCTTCCACTATCGATGAATCCGACGGTGGCGCCGTCCTGAACTTCCTGGTATTGTACAATACGCCGGAGGCCGTGGTAGAATCGGCAGAAAGGACACTTCGCAGAAAATTCAGGAACGATAGCATCCATATCCGGGGACCACTGGTCTTCGATAAAGGCCGTTACTCGCTCGTTTCATCGATCATCTCCGGCGATTCGGTAGTGCAGAAAAAACAAATGCTATGTACCGGCAATGCGCCTGTGCTGCAAAACAGCAATGTGGCGCTTTCCTTCGGCCTCACTCCCCTTACGTCGAAGATAATGATGCAGAATTTCAAAATGAACACCCCGGATATATCGCTGGTCTTCGATATGGAATTCTCCGGGCTTACCGAAGATTATGATGCAGAACTGGAGATCGACTGGACAGAACTCAAAAAAAGCCAGGGCTTCAACGCCGGCGGCTCCATTTATTTCGTATCGGCCGATGTAAAGCTGGCTTTCGATGAAGCGTTCAAAAGCCAGGCCATCAGGCTGAAAGTGAACGGTAACAATGCCGCCATGGACGCGTTGCTGAAAACCGTCTACGATAAATTGCTCAATCTGCTCTTCCAGCCTGTACAGCCCGAACAACTGCCCGAGCGCCAGCAGAACGATCTCATGGGCGCACTCTCACAGTTGACTGGCCCCAACGGGCCCCTCTCGAGCGGGAAAACCACCGGTTTCGGTCTCAATGTAGGCTACCAGTTAAAAGAAATGAAAAGCACGGGCAAAAGCAGGCTGTTCTTCAAAGGCAGGAGCACTGTTCAGCAACATCATTTCATCACTTTCAATATCGGCAACCTCTATAAAAAATACGGGACCGATAGATCCATCTTCCGAGATGTGCCCCTCACGGAAGCCACTTTCCAACGCCGCTCCATAGTGGTAGGCATCGACGGTGACCTCGAAAAAGAATTCGATAAGATCCTCAACAGCGTTACCGTAGTGCTCAATAAGCAACATGGCAACGGCGACAAGACCACGCAGTCGGTCCTGATCAACAAAGAGCTGGTCAAGACCAATAACAAGCCCACCATGGTGTACGGCAATTATGAAGACAGCACCAACTGGCTGCAATACCAGCAACGCACTGTATGGCAGTTCCGTGGCGGCGCCATGTATGAATCCGACTGGAAGACACAGGATGCCGCCATGATCAACCTGTATGTACCATTCAAAAGAAAATCGATCCGGCTGGAAGGCGATATGCAGTCCCTCAAACAGCAGGGCATTCGCGCCGTTTCCGTACAGATCACCTATCCATTCTTCAACCAGCAGAAACAGGAACGCATCACCGTTGGCATCAATGAAACCCTGAACGATAAAGGTTTCGAGATCACACAGCCCAACGACCAGGAAGAAGTGACTTATAGTATCACCTGGATCAAAAGCAATGGAGAGCCTGTACAAAAAACAGGGAAGGATAAGATCGGTATCATCTTCATCGATGAGCTACCAGCCAATCCCTGAAAACCATCAACTACGAATAATATGATGAGATTATTTCTATATACCTCTCTCCTGTTCTTTGCAACAATTCATGCTATGCAGGCACAGGTGCTCGATAGCGATACCCGCAGGGAGCTGACACTGCCTGATGGTGAAAAATTGTTGGTATTCGCTGCAACCGGCAACAGCAAGCAATATTATTACCTGCCATCGACGCTCCGGTTGTCGGAACGGGAGAACAGGCCGGAGATCTCCGTGGTCATCTACCGCAGTGGTGCTGGTGCTCCCATCAATGGCGGGCTGATGCACCTGCTGATGTGCTGGGGGCTCACACTAGAACAGGAACGCAGTGCCGGGGAACTTCTTCAAAAACAGACCGATTCACAAACCGTGCTGATGGGCGCTGCCGATATCAGCTTCCCCGATAATGATATGTTCAGTATCGAACCAACCAGTGGCGTGGCAGGCATCCTGCGCCGGTCGCTCAATTCGCCGGTGAGACTGCCTGCACTTCCCGGTTATAAAACAGCGGCCTCTTTCCGATTCAGTGGCAGCGATGCGGAGGCCCTGGCCAATGCTATCGGCAAACCACAACAATTGAACGGCATAAAATTCATAGGCCGCTACTCTTATACCATTGCCAAACAGGATGGCTTCGTACGTAGCACAACACAGGCTACAGGCGTCATGGAAGGGAACTTCAGGCAATGGATCGACAAGCTGGGTAAATACAATCTCCTGAAAATCGAAAAGAGATGAAAGCCTTCATTTATTATATGATCATTACCGTTATATCGGCTCTCCCGTTCTGCCACGCGGCCGGCAATATCTATGTGGTGATTTATGCCACTGTCGATGGCAGAACGGGGCATGCCGGTATAGCGATCGATAATTATCGCATTCAGGAAGCCGGCGGCAAATGGGATACCGTACCGGATGGCGCACTTACTTACTACGACCTGTGGCCGAAGGAAGATGATTTTGCATTCTTCCATTTGTCGAAGAACAGGCCGGCCCTTTTTTATAAGTTGCCCAATGCTATCTGGTCGGCCCCCATTACCGTGAATTCATTGTACAGCGATGGCATTCCGCACCGGGAGCATTATCCCTGCGATGCATTGCTCATGCTCCCTACGAAACCTTTGGCCGATCATTCACTGAAACAATTCCTCGATTCGGTGATCGCATCGGGCAGGGCCTTCAACCCAAGATTTTATAACTGCAGCGATTTTGTACTGCAGGGCATTGAAAAGATAACTGGGAAAGGATTACGTGCAAAAGAGTTCCTGCCATTCGGTTTCAGCACTACCCCCAACAAACTATGCAGGAAACTGATGGCACAGGTAGATGTGAGGATCATCAAGTCGCCCGGTAGCAAGATCAATGGCAGTTTTTTCAGGGAACGGATACTCAAACGCAAACCACCACCCTATTTCCTGGCATTTCAATAAACAACCATCATAAAACCTTTAATCATTTCAATCTTGTCAATCATGAAACGGATTTTCTGTATTACAAAAAGAATGACGGTTTACGCAGTGCTGTTGTTGCTGGCGCAATTTGCAAATGGCCAGCTTATGGACTACTCGAATAAAATAACGGTAGTGCTCAGCGACGGCACCAATGTAACCCTGTACGGCCGCACAACCAATGAGAAAGTGCCAGGCACGGACAATTATGCTTTTTCCGGTGAATATTATTATTTGCCCGTTCACCTGCGGCTCGCTGCCAAGGAAGACGGCACACCGGAATTCCTGCTGCTGAAATATACCACCGATGAACGCACGGACGCCGGCGGCGTTCAGGGCGCCCTCACCCATTTTCTCGTGAAATGGGGGCTCACGCCACAGCAGGAAACGGAACTGGCCCAGAAAGTAAAAGAGAAAGTGCAGCAGCTCGCTGCTACCAACCCGCTTTTTGCCAGGGTGAGCAATCCGAAAGTAATGGGCGCCGTAGATGTCACCACAGAAAAGGATAATTCATTCCGCATCATTTCAGCAGTGCTCACCGACAGGACAATGACGCCTGCCCTGGTAGCAGCCGGCAAAGCAGCCCCCACACCAGGGACCTCCATGGCCGTAGCTGCCAAGCTCGATAAGAACGGCGCACAATTGCTGGCTGCCACGCTCGAAAAGAGCCGCTCCATTGCCGATGTATCGATGGAGCTCACCTTTAAATACAATGTGATCTTCCCCGCAGTTCGTGGAAAGATCACGATCGACTGGTCGAAGTTCAGAAGCGCTTATGAAAATTTCGCCGCTACTTACCGGCACGATGACCGTGATACCAAGAGCGGTGACGATGATACCTATTCTTATGATGAAGTGAAACGGATCTACAGTTCAGCTATCGAGACCAAGGCAGTGACTGTCGACATCGATAAGAACACCACCGATGATGCCGTAGCCAATAAAGTGGTGGAAGAATTCATGAATGTTATGGTAAGCTCGCTCACCGATAAGGCCGACCAGGATGAGCGCCCGAAACCTGCCAGCGATGAGGACAAAGCAGCCGATCCCAATATCCGCTATGGCGCCCGCTATCGCTTCAACCGCACCAAATGGGAATCACATTCTTCCCGCAAAATAGAAGTGTACAACCTGATGTACCGCCTGGCCATTCCCAAAGAAGCGATCCTGACGGAGAACCTGGCCTCCTGGTACGATGCAGTACGCGATAACAAAAAATGTGTGGCCTCCGTAAGGCTCGATGATAATTTCTTCCAGTTCCGTGATATCAACCTCGTATTGGGTGAAGGCGCCGAACAACTGATCGGCAAAGATGTGAATTATGTAACGGTGAATGTTAGGAAGAAAAGAAGTGATGGTAATGATTTTTACAAGAGCGTCACCATCGATAAGGAATACCTGAAAAAGAATGGAATGAAAGCCACCTTCACTTACGCCCGTGGTGAGGATAGGAATTCCGAGGTATATGAATACCAATCACAGTGGAGCTTCAATGACGGCGTGGTCTATCCCGATCCCTCTCCCTGGATCAAAGGGTCCTGGGAAGGAGTTCCCTTGACACTACCGCTAAAGTCCCGCGCCATTGAATTTGAAGGCACCCCGGATGATATGAAAGCAGCCGGCATCACAAGGGCTACCCTGCAACTACGGTACATGAAGCTGGGCAGGGAAGTGGAAACGAATATCCCCCTTAGTGTTACAAGAAATGAAAGCTCGGCAAAGCAGACCATTTACCTTGACCCTGCCACACGCGGCTATGCCTATCGTATGATCTTCAACCATAAGGAAGAAGGTAAGCTGGCCCTCGACTGGAATGTTATGACCAATGGCGGCAATGATGATTACGTGTACGCCACCATACCGGATGCATTCCGGGACAAGACCTCCGAAGCATTCAAAAAAGCCATCGAGATCGGTAAAGTGATCACGGAATCACCGGATGGGAAAGTGAACGGCGTTTCCAAAGTGCTCGACAAATTCAAGGATGTACTGGGTATTGCCACAAATTGACATACAATATAACGTAGATATATAGTTGTAAAATAATAAAACAATCTGTCATGAAAAAAATATCAATCATAAAAACCTTCCTTTCAGGATGTTTATTGTGTGTGATGGCTATTGTGCAGGGGCAGGTCAATCTCGATAAACGCACCAGGGCCGGTGAGCTGACCCTGTTCTCCGATATCAATAATGAGAACGTTTACTATTACGCATTGGATAAAGTCCATCTCGCCAGGGATGCCAATGGCAGGCCGCAGTTCTCTTTTCTCCGGTATGTCAGCAACCAGGTCTCCGGGCCGGACCAACCCGCCAGCACAGAAGGCGATGGGGGTGGCATCGTTCATGCCGTAGTGACCCTCGAAGTGACCCAGGACCAGATCCGAGAAGCTCAACGCGAACTATTGCGTAAGAATCCATCCGGTGTTATCCAGGGGCCCGTGCCTTACCGCTCAGGGAGGTTCGGGATCGTTTCTTCCTTCAAAGATCCGCAGGGCGGACTGAGCAGGCAGGTAGTAGGGCTCGGCAGCGCTCCCATCCTCGATGGTCAGAAAGCAGCCGTGTCCATACAGCTCACCAAACAAGGCGCCAAGATCCTGTGGGAATCTTTCAAGACCAGCACGCCCGATATCAGTTTCAATTTTGAAATGGAAATACCCGGTTACCACTCTCCCAAGAGGGCTACCATCGAAGCCAACTTCGACCAGATCTATGACCATAAAGCATTTGGCGTTGGCTTTGCTTCCACTTATCTGGCCGCAGAGATCCGTGGCGCCTTCGATGACCTCGTTCGCAGCGGCGCCATCAAAGTGAACCAGGTAGGTGAAGATGCCAATATGGAATCACTGATCAATACGGCTTATAATAAGATTGCGGATATGATGTTCAGTCCGGTCAATGGTACAGGCACTCCGAATATCGCCGACATGACAGCCATATCCGGACAGCAAAATGGTAATCTGCTCGACAGGGCCACTACCATGTTGCGCACAAACCGTGAGGAAGCCAGGACCATCAACCGCGAAGAAGAGGACCGAAGAAGAGCGGATGAAGCCAGAAGAACTGGCGGTGGAGGGTCGGAAACGCCCACTCCTACTCCACCCGCAGCGGGCAGTGAAGGCACTCCTCCCACGGCGGCCTCCCGTGCACGCGGTATCTCCGCACCGGGCGCCAATCCGCCGGGTGCTCCTGATGATGGACGCTACAGGTCGGGCAATAACAATAACAGTAACAACAACGCGAACCGCGAAACGGTCCCGGCATTTTCGATAGTGGCCACCTTCGAAATGAAACGCATCCACCAGCAAGGTAATTTCAAAATCGATCTGAATAAAGCAATAGCAGATAATCTCACCCTGCCATTCAACGAGAACATCGGCGACCTGAGCGGGTTCATGAACGATACGATCATGTTCCGCCAGGTGAACCTGGATGATCCTTTATATACACAGCGGGAACTGACCGCCTTCGTAGATGGCATGAACGCGCAGGACTTCGGCCAGTTCATCAATTTCGTGAATGTAAGGCTGAAGAAAACACACCAGAGCGGCGCGATCACCAACCAGGAGGTCAGGATCGACAGGAATAATTTCAACCGCGACGGGAATAATTTCAAGATGGTGTATGGCTGGAAAGGAGACAATGACCGCAGACGATGGATGGACTATGAATATGAAGTCGAGTGGAGTTTCTTTGGCGGACAAAACGTAAGCGTTCCATTACAAAGATCTACCAGCGGCGCTATCAATCTGGCCCCGCCCATCCAAAAGCGAACCGTAGAATTTCAGGCAGACCCCACCATTGTGAGCTCCAACAGCATCCGTCTCATCACCGTAAAACTTTTCTACAATGTTAACGGAGTAGAGCAAACGAAAATGGTAACGTTGAACCCTGCAAGGAATCAACTTTCGGAAAGGGTCGACTTCCTCCTTCCGGCGAATAGCTTCGATTTCCAGTACCAGGTGAACTGGAAGCTGACCAATAACCAGGAAAGGTCGTCGGTGAGGATACCGGCCAGCGGGGCGATCGTATTTGTCGACAACATACCCAACTCTTAAAACTTACCACTATGCAATTCAAAAAAATATTAATGACAGTATTCCTCATCGGTTCTGTATTTGCCGCCGGCAAGGCACAGACCGTGAAGATATTCTATGTGGGGCCTAGTGCATACATCAATACCAACTTCGGTGTTGCCGGAGATACGACCAATATGCCTGCCGGCTATTCGAGTATTGAGATCAGGGCCACCAACACGGCCCGCTTTCTTTCCATCGTTCCGCGCCGGTTACGATATGTTTTCAATCTGCTGCAACCCGGCACCACACTCCGCAGGCAGGTAGAAAGGGTCTTCAACAATTCGGGCCGGATAGTGGATGTTGAATACTACCTAGTGAACGATAGCGCGAGATTTTCAGGGGCCAAACGGCACATGTTCGCCACCGCGCCTGAGACCCCTCCATTCTATGTATGGCCTGCCGCCAGTAATGTCTATGATCCGGGCACCCGCCGGTATATCGGATGGGTGGGCTTAGGCGAAACGCAACTGGAAATCGACCAGGTAACCCGCTATGGCCTCGAACGCGCCATCGATGAAGTAGTGCTGCACGAAAGCTCGCATACGCAATGGGTAGGCGAAGCTACGAAATGGCCTGTCACGGAAACTACCATTTATTCGTATGGCGCCGACAACAGTCACTCCGTAACCGAATTGCTCGGAGACCAGGAATTGGCGATCAATGAAGGACTGGCTACTTTCTATGGATACACACTCAACCAGGCCGGCATGGATTCGATGTTTTCCGATTTCACCCGTCCGCAAGACCGCTTTTTTGTGGAGGCAAGGTCCATCATGGCAGGCAACCGGGATTTGTATACCATTCCTACCAGGCGGCTCGACACGTTGAAAACATTGAATGAAAGAAGAGCGATACAAATTGTTCGTTATCCCAATGGCGACCCTGTCCTGATCTATCTCTACTCCTGGCGCGATGTGCCCGGGTTCTACCTGCTCTTTGCAGAGACCACTGCCACTACTTTTTATTCATTGTACTGGAAGAATGCCTACAGCAACCAGGATACCGCATTCTCATTTATCGGCGCATCTTCCTTTGCCATGCACGATGGAAGGCGAAACCGTTTCCTGACCTATTCCTGTAACAGGCTCGCTCTGAAAATGGAAGAATACAATCAAACCGCCGCCGGCAGGGCCGATGCGAGTAAAACGTCCAGCCTGCTGCCATTCGCGCTCCTCGACCTGGTAACACATTTCGGTATGTCCGATGCCGAATACAGGGCCGATCATGACCGCCAGCATCCAGACCGCGTTCCCCGTGCATTCAATGAATATTTTACCAATCACCGCAATGCCATCCGGACTTTAGTACAGGCCGATCTCGCTGCCAACCCCATCAGGCTGCAGGCAGCCATCGACAAGATCAAAACCTATTGCCGGCAACCGGCCACCATCTGGTAACCCATCAAACAATCAATAAATCAACTAACATGAAACGCTTATCAGTTCTCATTTTTATCCTCTGCGCAAAGATCGGTTTTGCGCAGAGCTTTATGGACTTCAAAGACGGCCAGGTGATCAACCTCGAAGGGGTCGAATTCGGTTACTCCGTGATCCATCAACGCCCCAAATTTGTAGACAGCGTGGAGTTCACCGCCTGCGATATAGAATGGTACATCACCAATAAGGAAAGGTTCTCGAAAGTATTCCTGCTGGGGGTGTGGAATAAAGCCACCGCTTCTGAAATAGACCTTTCGAAAAATATTTGCCTGGGCCGCATCCATATCAGTAATGCCGTAGGCAGAAACACCAAAGACCGTATCTCCGATATCTTACAGGAGCCGAATATGGTGATAGAGGTCTTCCGTAAACAATTACTGATCCTTAAAAAGAAGAACAGGCTGGAAGCCTACAACCTCCAGCCCGGCGAAACCCTCACATCAAGTATTACCGTAGTGTTACCAAAAGGCCAGAAACCCAATGTTTCGCTCCAGGCCTTTCTCTCGGAGATATATTGAGAGGTTGGAAGGTTTACAGGTTGATAAGTTGACAAGGAGGTCCCCGCGTGAGGGTGCCTCCTTATCAACTTATCAACCTGTAAACTTTTTAACCCGTTTACTCTCTACCCCTATTCATTTCACAAAAATATTTTTTGTAAATAAGACGTTATCAATAGCCTGGTGTTCAATTATTAAAAAGTCGTTGATTACCTTCGCGCCGCCCTGCCCCGGCGTTTTTCAACGGGCGAGTCAATACTAATTTTGATTATGCTACTTTTGTTGTACGCTATCCGACGCACTTGATCTGCGCAAAAAATCCATTTATAAGGCTGAGGCAATTACACCCGTAGGGGTGGTGAATTGATTATGAGTATTATAACCCAAAAAATAAATGAATTGAAAGGAATGCAAAAGAATCTCCTTCTGATCATTTTATGTATGGCCGGGTTGTTGACCTCCATGCAGGCGCAAACCCGTTTAACCTTGCAACAGGCTTTATCGGCAGCCAAAAGCAATAGCCCATTCTTGAAGCCGGTACAACTGAACACTGCTATTGCCCAGGGCGATGTGGTGAGTGCCGGGTTAAGGCCCAACCCTGTTTTGAATAACCAGACCCTGCAGTTGATGAATGAGAAAAATTTCGTGCCTGACACCAAATTCTATAATCCACGCAACCGCCAGGTATGGTGGCAATTGACGAAACAGTTCCAGGTTTCAGGCCAGCGGAAATATAAACTGGATGTAGCTACAAAAAATGTGACCGTTACGGAAAAGGTCTATGCAGATGCAGAGCGGAACATATTATCGGCGGCCGGCAATAAATGGCTGGACGTCTGGATCAACAAGGTCAACCTCGACCTCATCCAGGAAGCAAAGATCAATATAGACAGCCTTGTCAAAATACAGGAAATACGGTTGAAAAACCAGGTGATCAGTTCCAGTGAACTGGCCCGTACTCAATTATTGCTGGAACAATACGTACTGCAATTGAAAAATGCCGAACAGAATTATAAGAACGAGCTGCAGAACCTGAAACTGATCACAGGCAGCACCGATAATTTGGGGATCGACGAAAAGGACCCCGTCATTTCACTGGACCTGCAACAGGAATTGGACAGCCTGATCAGCTTATCGTATCATCAGCGCCCCGACCTGCAGGCCGCACAATCGACCATCGACGTAGCCAAAAGCAATATCCGGCTCCAGCGTTCTTTGGCCAACCCTGTGCCTGAACTGGGTCTCATCTGGAACCCACAGAACACCATTCAATATTTCGGTTTCTTCGGAACGATCGATCTTCCGGTATTCAGCCGCAACCAGGGAGAGATCAGGAAGTCGAAAGTACAACTGCAGCAATCGGAACAATCCTTATCGGCTTTGAAACAACAGGTGCAAACAGAAGTGCAAACAAGCTGGCATTCCTGGCAATTGAACCGGGAAACGGTGGAGAAATACAAGAGCATCCTGGAAAAAGCAGAACAGGTATTGCAATCTGTCAGATATGCCTATACGAGAGGCGGGACCACCATTATCGATTTCCTCGATGCGCAGCGTACCTGGTTCGATACACAGAAAATGTACTATGAAGCGTTATACAATTACCGGAAAAGCTATCTGCAATTATTGAACGTAACCGGATTGATCAACCAACTATAATCAGTCAAATGAAAAGATCAGCCTTCTTCATCTTATTTACCGGCATATCATGGATTGCCATATCCTGCGGGTCGCATGATAAAGCTAAAAAAACAGATCCACCATCCGGCAAACCCGTGGTGGAAGACAGCGGGAGGGTCATTCAATTCCCACCCGATAGTATAACACTTGGCTTTTTCAAAACAACGCCCGTTACCAAAAGCGATCTGAATGCAGAACTAACGGCTCCCGCCCGTGTGGTAGCTACTGTTGTCCGGTCGAGCGAGAATCTTGAACAGAACCTCGTGTTGTTCGATAATCCTGAGCTTACTGCCAACTATACGGCACTGTTACAGCATATCATGAATATCCGGCAGAAAGGGAATATTATCCAGCAGAAAAAAGCCATCGCCAACCAGAAGCAGATCGAACTGGAACGCTTTACCGACCTGGCACAGCATGGGGCTGGCACCGGGAAAGATGTGTCCGATGCAAAGACCGACCTGATCACCGCACAAACAGATATGGCCATTGCACAAACAGAACTGGCCAATGAAAAAACAGCGATCATAGAACATGAATCCAAATTGAAACTGGCCGGCCTCGATCCGCAGGCATTGGTGAATGCCAAACCCAACAAGACCTGGATCATCTGCGATATGCCGGAGAACCAGGTCACCAAAGTGAAAGAAGGAAGCACCTGCCAATTGCAGTTCACCTCCTTCCCCAATGAAGTTTTTACCGGCGCCATCGAAGACATTGGTGAAGTGGTCGATAATATCACCCGGATGGTGAAACTGCGCATAGGGATCCTGAACAACCCCAATAAGCTCCGGGCAGGTATGTTCGCCATCGTCCGCTTCGGCGTCAATGAAGGGAATAGCCTGTCGATCCCGAGGTCCGCCCTTATTACCGTTCAGGGCAGGAACTATGTATTTGTAAAACGTACCGACAATTCTTTCGAAAGGAAAGAAGTGCTGACCGGGCCACAGGTGAACGACAGGTTTATCATCTTCAGTGGATTGAAGGAAGGTAATGAAGTGGTCACCAGTGGGGCCATGCAATTGAAAGGTATCTCATTCGGATATTAAAAATCTTAATCGATGCTTCAGGCACAAATATTCATAGACAAGGAAGATCTGTTCAACGATCGTCCGCTCTTCGAATACATCATGCAGTTCCTCCTGCTCAATAATATCAAAGGGGCCACGGCCTACAAGGGCGTAATGGGATTTGGCGCCAATCAGCAAATGAAAAGGCCCAATGAAATGTTTTCTTTCGATGAGCCTCCCATGATGATCACCTTCATCGATGAAGATGCCAAAGTGATAGATGCCTTGAAGAAACTAAGGGAAACCTATAAGGGAGGTTTTATTATTACACACCACGTAGATCCATTTGAAGCATGATCCGGAATATCCTCATATTCTCCTTACGTAATCGTTGGGCCGTCATTATTGCGGCCATTGTATTGTCGGGCATCGGTTACTGGTGCTTTACTCAACTTAAAATTGAAGCCTATCCCGATATCGCGGATACCAATGTTATTATAGTAGCTCCCTTCGACGGCCGTGCTGCCGAAGAGGTGGAACAACAGGTGACCATCCCGATAGAGCGGGCATTGAATAATGTGCCGAGAGTACTCGACAGAAGGAGCCGCACCATTTTCGGGCTATCGGTAGTACAATTGACTTTCCAGGATGGAACAGATGATTACTTTGCCCGCCAGCAGGTCATCGAGCGGATATCATCACTTTCACTGCCGGAGGGCGTTACGCCCGAACTGGCTCCATTGACCACCGCCGTTGGAGAGATCTATCGTTATGTGGTGGAAGCCCCCGATAATTTTACGCCCATGCAACTGAGGGACCTGCAGGACTGGGTGATACGCCCGGCTATTTTGCAGGTACCGGGTATTGCAGATGTCACCACTTTCGGCGGCCCCATGAAGCAGTTCCATATCCTTACTTCACCCGATAAGCTTCGAAAATATAATCTCACGCTGCAGGCCGTGATCGATGCCGTGGGGAAGAACAACCTGAATACAGGAGGGAATGTGATCGAACGGGGCGGACAAGGTTTTGCAGTGCGTGGATTAGGCGCCGTCAAATCGGAGAAAGACCTGCAGAATATCGTGCTCACGGCGGTGAACGGAACACCTGTTTACATAAAGGATATAGCAACTGTTGAAATTACCCCGCCCCCGCCGTCCGGCGTATTGGGTTACTCCCTGCCTGATGAAAGGATCGATAAGGTAGGATCACCGGAAGGTATCATTCTCCTGCGTCGTGGGCAAAATCCCAGTGAAGTGCTGAAAGCGCTCAAAGCGAAGATGAAGGACATCAGTGAAACGGAACTGCCGGAGGGCGTCAAGCTCCGCGTGTTATACGATAGAAGTTTCCTGATCGACCATTCACTGGAAACCGTATCCCATACCCTGTTCCTGGGCGTCAGCATCGTTGTGATCATCCTTGTTTTCTTCCTGGGCAGTGTCCGGTCGGCCCTGGTCGTTACTGCCACCATTCCTTTTTCCCTGCTATTCGCTTTCATACTGATGCGGCTGACGGGGATCCCCGCCAATCTGCTCTCGCTGGGCGCCATCGATTTCGGGATCATCGTGGATGGCGCCTGCGTGATGGCCGAGCACCTGATAAGACGATACCGGAATGCCGCCCCGCAGGAAAAACAGCATGGCATCGTTGGTATCACCTTAGCGGCAGCACAGGAAGTAGGAAGAGAGATCTTCTTCTCCGTAACCATCATCATACTGGCCTATACGCCCATCCTGCTGATGACAAGGGTGGAAGGAAAACTCTTCTCTCCAATGGCTTTGACACTGGCCTTTGCAGTGATAGGGGCTATGATCTGCGCCCTCACACTGATCCCCGTGTTGATCTCATTTGCCTATAAAAAAGCGCTTTCATCGGAGAAGCCTATGAAAGCCCAAAAAAACCCCGTACTTGATTTCTTCGAACACTCTTATAAGAACTCCCTTAATTTCTTCCTGCGGTTCCATAAACAAACAGTGATCGTTGCGGGCCTGGTGGTAATAGTTTTGATCGGGATGGGCACGAAGCTTGGAACGGAGTTCCTGCCGGAGCTCGATGAAGGCTCCATTTTCATGCGTTCATTCCTGCCGGCAGGTGTAACGATCCAGGAAAATGCGAAGATCGCGCCCAAAATAAGGGAGATCATTTCCAGGTATCCCGCGGTAAGATATGTGATCACACAAACAGGCCGCAATGATGATGGCACCGACCCCTTCCCGACTAACCGTACGGAGATACTGGTAGGATTGAAGGATTATAAGTTATGGAGCGATACCATCACGAAGAAAGAACTGGTCAGACGGATACAGGCAGACCTGGAAAGGAATATTCCCGGCGCTTCATTCAATTCAGGCCAGCCGATCATCGACCAGGTAATGGAGATCGTAACGGGCAGTGCGGCCGACCTGGCCATTTCCGTTGTGGGTGATGACCTGGAAATGATGCGAAAGAAAGCCGATAGCATTGCCGTAATTGTAAAATCTACCAAGGGCTCGGCTTCGGTAAATATAGAACAGGAAGGAACGCAGGCGCAATTGGCCATCAATATCAACCGCGAGAATGCTGCGCGATTCGGCATCAATGTGAGCGATATCCAGGCCATGATCGAAGCTGCCATTGGAGGCAAGCCCATCGGCACGCTGTATGATGGCACGAAACGCTACGATATCGTTATCCGCTATTTGCCTGAGAACCGGAGTACGGTGGAAGCCATCAGTAACCTGCAGGTGCCTTCAGCTACCGGCGCCCTGATCCCTATGGAGCAACTGGCGAATATCCAGTTCATAGACGGGCAAACCAATATTTACCGGATCGACGGGAAACGGATGGTAACGGTCCGCACCAATGTGCGCGGCCGCGACCAGGGCACATTTGTAGCAGAGTTACAGGATAAGATCGGCGACCAGGTACATGTGTCCAAAGGCTACAATATCATATATGGCGGTCAATACGAGAATCTGGAAAGGGCCGGCAAACAATTATCCCTGACCATTCCGCTGACGGTAGTGATCGTATTCGTTTTCCTTTTCATGCTGTTCAAAAGCATGAAACATACTTTTGTTACGATGAGTTGCATCCTGGTGGCTTTGGCTGGAGGCATCATTGCCCTGTTCATGCGGGGATACCATTTCAATGTATCTGCCGGGGTGGGCTTCGTCTCCATTTTCGGTATTTCCGTTATGGCCGGGGTGTTGCTGGTCTCTGCCCTGAACCGGGAAATGTATAAATCTCCGCTTACATTAAGGGCATCCGTGCAAAAAGTGTCCGTAGACCAATTCAAAGCCACTATGATGATGCTGATGGTAGCGATCATTGGCCTGGTACCGGCGGCCATCAGCACAGGTATCGGCTCCGATGTGCAGCGCCCACTGGCAACCGTTATCATCGGCGGACTGACCTTCACCTTATTATTTACCCCCGTAGTAATTCCCCCACTCTATTATTGGATAGAGAAGAAAAAGAGCCGGGTCTAAAAAAATATCCTCCCGGAGTAGGAGCATACAGCCTTTTTCAGTTTTAATAATGAATATGGACTGCATCGAGGTGCGGTGAACGTACCCGGAGGTTCACTTCATTTGTTCATTTAAATATCTATTCATGAAAAGGTTGTCCCTCAAAGTAATGCTCCCTATGGTGCTTATGGTGACCTCCCTTTGCTATGGCGCTTCCTGTCAGGAAATTAAAAAAGCCGACAAGAGCCATGCAAAGTACCAGGACGAAAAACAGCAGGTCCTTACGCAGCAGGACTTCAATTCGAAAGTAAATTCAGGCAATTATTACATCGACCTGAGACAGAAAAAAGATTCGGTTTTCTTTCAGTTGAAGCCCAAAGCAGGTCTGAAGATCTCGTCCCGGGAACAGGAATCCTACAACAAGAATATGGACTACTACAGAAAGTTTGTAAGCACCCAGAAGAAACCCTCTTAACATTTCTCCCAAATAGTTTTATCGACTTTGTGTTAATTATCATGGATCAAATCGGCCTCTCTTTCCAGAGAGGCCTTCCTTTTTGCTATCATCGGGTGCCCGTCTTCCGCATTTTTCCAGGGATCAGAATTTGTACCCTATGGAAACAGATATATCCTGGTTATAGATCTTTTTCCTGGTCTGAATACGGGGATCTTCCAGGATACCGATCAGCCCTCTGCGATAATTCACCCCAATCGTAAGACCGTTCTTCCATTCATATTCCAGCCCGGCGGCGATGCCTGCATCCAGTTTCTGGGAATGGCCGCCCGGGGAAAGGGCATTCCCGAATATGCTTTTATCCGTTTCCAATCCCCCACCCGCTGTCTTGCGCTGGATACTTGCATTGATCAGGAGCCCGAAGTACGGGCCGGCATAGACCTGGAATCCACCTGCTCGATAAGCCGGCATGAAAGGATGCACCATCAAATACAGGCTCCTGAACTTGCTGTCGTAACGGGTATTCGAAGCACTGTCATAAATATTCAACAAAGCACTGCTCTGCTGAACAGCTATTTCCGACCTGATATAAAGATGCGGGTTCAACCTGGTGTCCATCATTACACCAGCAGAGAACCCTTTCCGCGCAGAAGAAGGTCCTCCTGTAGATAGGGTCGACACATCTTTCCCCTGTAGTGAATGCAAGCCCATGCTCAATTTCAAACCGAACCGGAACCGGTCTCTCTCTGTTTTGAGAAGGGACCGTGAAAGACTATCTTCCTGGGCCAATGCAAGTTTGGTGGCAAGCATGCAAAACAAAATAACCGTAGATCGTTTCATGTAAAAAAATGGATTTGATACTATAATCGGATGTCCCAGATGCCGGCAGCACGTTCTACTTCCACCAGCGATATGCCCAAAGCGTTCCATGCTTCATAATAATTCTGACGCAGGCTGTTATAAGTACGCTGTGCAATCAACACTTCCAGCAGGTTCGTCTCGCCCCGCTGGTAACTATACATTTTCCCTTCCAGCGTTTTTTGTGCTTCATAAAGAAGCCCTGTCTCGAATTGTTTCAACTGCTTCCTGGCCGACAAATAATTATTATAAGCAACGGTCACCTCCGACTTCGCTTCCACCACGGCCTGATCAAACCTGGTAGAAGCCTGCAACATGCCATAGCCGGCAGCCTGTAATTCACCTTTATACTTACTCGAAATTCTCAGTGGCACCGTTATACCCGCAGCTACCACACTGGTAGAAGGTGCAGGCGATATCTGGTTAAGCACCGTTGCATTTCCCGCAACGCCCATGCTCAGGCCAATATCGATGACCCTGTTCGATCTTGCCAGATTTACCTGGCTGGCGGCAAAATCTTTTTCCCGCATGGCAGCGATGATATCGGTCCTTGTTGTAATGGCATTATCAATAAGGGCAGTAAGGTCAAAGTCCCTGTCGAGATTTGTCTGAAGGCTTGACGGTTCATAGAGGGTATCCGCCTGTTTGCCCATAAATGTCTTCAACCGGGCAAGCGCGGCCTTCCAACTGGCCTCATTCTGGAAAACGGTGTTGAGCATAACTCCTGCCTCCAGCCTGGTTTGCCTCGCATCGATCTCCTTGATCTCGCCCAATTTGAACCGCACACTGTCGGCTTTGGCCAACTGTAGCATGTTCCGGTAGGATTCCATATTCACCTGCAGCAGTTTCTTTTGAAGCATTGCCTGCAAATAAGCTGTGGTAGCATCGGACCTGAGATTGCGGAAAAAATCATTGACCAGGGCGGATGTCAATTCCAGTCGGCTCTTCGCCACCTGTATCCTGGCCTTCCTTTTTCCCCCCAACTCCATCAGCCAGTTCACTGAACTATTGAACCCATAACCGGTCCGCATCCTTTTTTGTCCGTTGTCTACCCAGCCAAATGACAGGTTCGGATCGGCAAATACTTTCGCCGCTTCCAGGTTGGCCTGTGCAATATTGATATTGTATTTTTCAGCAGCATAGGCCAGGTTCTGATTGACCACCACCGATAAGAACTTGTTGTACAGGAGCGGTTCTCTTGAAAAGCTGGTATCTATCTGTGCGCTTAATTCTTTATTTCCCACCAGCAGGAGAAGAAGCATAGCGGTGCAACAATTTCTGATCATAATGAGCTTGTATTTTTATCCTGCCGAATAATAAAATCCTTTCTCCCCCATTTGGCCTCTACCAGGTAGTAAAGAGCGGGCAACGCAAAAAGTGTTATGGCAGTGGCTGCCAGCAGACCATATACAATGACCGTAGCCAATGGTCGCTGCACATCGGAGCCGATGCCGGTTGCCAGGGAAGCAGGCAGTAGCCCGAGAATGGCGACAGTAGCGGTCATCAGCACTGGCCTGAACCTTTGCCTGGCGCCTGTCAGCACAGCGTTGCGCAAGGCCATTCCCTGTCTGCGCAGATCATTGAAATTGGAGACCATGATAACTCCATTTTGGATCGCCACACCAAACAATGCAATAAAACCGACGGCAGAAGATACGTTCAGTGTCATGTTGCGAATATTCAGGGCAAGCATTCCTCCAAACAGTGCAAGCGGCACCGTACTGAGGATGATGGTCGCATGCCGGAACCTTCCAAATGCACCGTATAACAAAAGGAACATGGCAGCCAGGGTGAGCGGGACCACAACAGCCAGTTTTGCATAAGCCCGGTGTTGGTTTTCGAACTGACCTCCCCATACTATTTTATATTTCTCGCGGTTATAGCTGATATTCTTTTCAATGCTGTTCCGGGCTTCATCCAGGAAAGAAGTAAGGTCCCTGCCTCTCAGGTTCAGCTTGACTGTCAGGTGCCGGTTGTTCATTTCCCTGGTAATGATCGCCTCTCCTGTGGTGGTGGAAACAGCGGCCACCTGTGAAAGCGGGATGCGGGCGCCTGTCTGCGAAGTAAGCATCAGGTTCGCTATCTTATCGACCGTATTACGGCTGTCTTCCGGATAACGGCATATAATATCATATACCTTGTTGCCTGTAAATAATTGCGAGACGGCCTTCCCTCCAATGGCCACTTCAACCAGTTCCGATACATGATTTATGTTCAGGCCATAACGGGCCACGGCATCCCTGTCCACTTTTATTTGAAGCTGTGGCAATGGAGGCTCCTGGTCGATCGCAAGATCTACGGCGCCAGGTATTTTTTTAAGGAGGGACAATATATTTTCAGCTATTCTCCTGGTCTCCGAAAAATCTTCTCCATATATTTTTAGTACCAGTTCACTATGTGCTCCCGATATCTTGTCCATCACATTATCGATCATTGGCTGGCTGAAGCCAACCGTATAACCGGGGATGGAAGCGTATTCTTTTGCGAGTTCTTCGATCAGGTCTTTTTTCGTTTTACCCGACGCCCATTCCTTATACGGTTTCAGGCTTACAAAACATTCGTAATGGGAGGCTGACCAGGGATCGGTACCATCATCATTTCGTCCGGCATGTACCATGATCGATGAAACCTCTTCATGTTTGATCGTTCTGCTGCGAAGCGTATCACTCATTTCTTTGGCTCTCTGCAAGGATATACCGGTTGGCACCTGGACCTGCAGCCAGATGGAGCCTTCGTCGAGCGATGGTAAAAAATCCTTACCGACCGTAGCGGAAAACACCACAGCGCCGGCCAATGCAATACTCAAAGGCAATAACATCCGCTTTGGCTTCAGCATGATCTTCTGCAATCGCGCATGATAGAATTCGGATAATTTTTCCAGCCAGCGATTATGGTACAGCTTACGGGGTTTGCGATATACCGCGTATGCAAGTCCGGGGATAAGGAACATGGCCACCAATAACGCCCCGAGCAAAGCGTAGCTCACCGTGAATGCCATCGGGGTAAATAGTTTACGTTCTATTCTTTCGAAAGCAAACAAAGGGAAATATGCGGTGATAATGATGATCGTTGCGAACAATACCGGCCGGGCAACCATCGAAGCAGGTTTAGCGATCGATTGCTCTGTCAAAGGTGTTGAAGGGTTTTCTTCCCGTTTTTTAAGGATCGTTTCCATCATTACGATGGCCCCATCGACGATGATCCCGAAATCGATAGCGCCCAGCGATAAGAGATTGGCGGGAATATCGGTAAGATACATCAGGATAAATGCCAGCAATAAAGACAGGGGGATCGTAACGGCAACAATGAGCGCCCCCCGCCAGTTACCTAAAAAAACGATCAGCACCACTATCACCAGGGCCATGCCTTCCAGCAACGTATTCGATACGGTATGAAGGGTGGTGTTCACCAGTTCCGTTCTATCCATATAGGGCCGGATGGTAACGCCTTCAGGTAACAGGTTTTTATTCAGGTCATCGATGGCCCGGTGGATACCTTTCAGTACCAAAGAAGGGTTTTCACCTTTCAGCAACTGGACCACCCCTTCGATACTTTCATCATAGTCTACCTGCCGGTCGGTAAACCCAAGTATCCCTTTTTTCTCCAGGGTGCCATATTTCAATTCACCTACATCTTTTAAATAAACGGGAACGCCATCGTTGGTTTTAACGACAATATCGCCCAGTGTCTTCAAGGTTGTAACAAGACCTATCCCACGTACCACATAGCCAAGGTCGCCCTGGTTAAGGATGCTGCCGCCGGCATTGGCGTTGTTGTTGTTGATGGCGTCGCGGATATCGGCGAGTGAGGTTTTATATAGCTCCAGTTTCAATGGATTCAGCTCGACCTGGTATTGTGTAGTGATGCCACCGAAATTGGTGACGTTCGTTACACCGGTTTCCTGTTTGAGCCGTGGAATGATCACCCAGGTCTGCAGATCGGTGAGGGCACGCAGATCATGTGTTTTACTCTCCACGATGTAGCGGTATATCTCTCCGATGGGCGAAGTAAGCGGATCCAGTCCGGGTTTGGCGCCATAGGGCAGGTTTACGGTATTCAACCTTTCCGTAATTCGTTGCCGTGCCCAATAATCATCGCGGCGGTCGTCAAAAACGATGGTGATAATGGAAAGCCCGAAAGTACTCTTGCTGCGCATGACGGTCATACCGGGAATACCGTTGATCGCCCTTTCCAATGGGATGGTGATTTGTTGTTCTACTTCTTCTGCGGCCAGCCCGGGGACCTGGGTGATCACCTGGGAGCTGACATCTGCGAGGTCCGGATATGCTTCGATGGACAATTGTTTCCATGCGTAATAACCAAAGCCTGCCAATAGTATAAAGAGGGTCAACAGAAGCCAACGCTTCCGGATAGCCGTCAGGACCAATTTCGTCATAATGCTCGATATATTTCAACCTATCTGGATTGATTCAATAAATATGCCCCGTCCCTTATTATGACATCCCTTTCCTGCAGGCCTTTCAATACAAACGTTTTGTTATCGAGAACGCCTCTTGTTTCTATGGGCTGTCTGATATAGGTCCGGGGCCTGATCAGTTTATAAACATATTCAGTATTGCGTAATTGCTGTACAGCGCTTTGCGGCACTACGATCGCCTGAACAGGGGCATTGATGAATTCGACATTCACATACATGCCGGGCTTGAAAATATGATCTCTGTTCACACATTCGATCATCATCTGTGCGCTGCGGGTATTCTCATCGATCATGGCGCCCACATGGAATAATTTTCCCGTAAACTGTTTGCCGGGAAAACCGGCGATGGTGATGGAGCATTCCCGGAAGGATTGTAAGGCAGCCAGGTCCTTTTCCTTTATCTGTCCGGCAATCCAAACTTTGGAAAGCTCTGCCACCGTAGCTATGCTCCCTGCATCGTTCTTGATGAACTGCCCTACTACGATCTTGTTGTCGACCACTTCCCCAGCTATCGGGGAATAGACGACCAAAGGTTGCCCGAGTACCAGTTTGTCCGGGTCGGCCTTGAATAGCCTGATCCCCAGTACTGCATTTTCATACTCTTTTCTTTCCACATCATAATTGGCTTTCGCCTCTTCCAGTTCCTTCGCAGTACCAACACCGTTAGCTACCAGGTCCTGCTGTCGTTTCATTTTCCTTTCTGCGAGCAGCATCTGTTCCTTTTCCTGGAAGAATAGCTTTTGTGCATTCATGAAATCCGGGGAATTCAATTCGAACAAGGGTGTCCGGGTTGTAACATGCATCCCCAGATGGAGCCATGACCTGGTGATCCTGCCTGAAAACGGAACTGCGATCTCCGCGAATTGCGTAGGGATAGCTTTTACGGTACCTGTTGCCATTATCCTGGACCGGTACAAGGCAGCATGCACTGAATCTGTCATGATCTTTGTCAGTACGCTGGACCCTGGTGGAATGAATATAGTATCCCCATTGCTCTGGTGGGTGATGGCGCTGCCACTGTCCGTTTTTGCATTACCTGACATGCAGGATGCGATGGTAAGACAGGTAATGGCCATGATCAGTATGGGGTACGCGATCTTATATGCTGCCGGGAAGGACATCGATGAGTGTATTATCGGATGATATATTGAATGGTGATGGTAATATGAGTGCCCAGGTCATGGTTTGTGTTCCAGTACCACCAGGCCGGGCTTATTGGCCGGATCTTTCATCAGCCCGCTAAGGCAGAGCGTTGCGGTCTTCTTTTCAGTTAAAGCGACGGATGGCATATCGACGATCGTTTTGATCGTTGATCCTTCTTTGATCTTCACTTTAATGCGATAGGTGCCTGCTGCAATTTTCGTGAATGGGGCCAATGTGTCGGGCCGGGTCGTTTTGCCGATGTATGTTCTGCCATTGACCAGGCGCAGACTGTCCCTGCCTTTGAGCAGATCGATATCGACGGGCGGCGCATCAGGAGCAAAATGAAGGAACCGGATGCCTATTTTACCTGCCTCTGCGGCAGGCAGGTTATCATTAAGAATAGTATATTTTGCTTTATTGTCCTTTATCGTATCATGGATAAAGAAAGTGTAATACTGCTTGTCTGTCAACGACAACTTTCCTTCAGCCAGTACAACCCTGCCATTTGTCAGCAATTTCAACTGCACTTCACCGTTATGGCGCAGGGGTGCATATCCCCATCCCATATCGAGATACCTTGCCTTGACGGGTATAATTTTCTTATCCACTTCCACCTGGACCTCCGGGGCCTTTGGAGCAATATGAACAATTCTGACATAAGATGATTTTTTAGGTTCTTCGACCTTGTCATTATTCTTTTTACACGCGACAAATGTGGCCGGAATAAACAAAACGAATACGATGAATAAAATTTCATTCCTTTTCATGAGTGTTGATTTGAATGTTGCAGGATATCAGATCCCTGTATATTGATTCCAAAAAGCCAAACGCTTTCGGGCAATTTTTCTGGCATTGATATAATAGCCGACGGAGACGCTGACGGAACGATTGTAGAGTTCCAGATCGGTTTTCCGTTTGAGGATGTTGAAAAAGCCATGATCGTATTGAAAAGTGATATTGGCCCTGTTACGGAGTATGAAGCTGGTATTGAAGACAAGGCCATAGTCCATTCTCCTGTAAATACGTTCAACGTTATTCTCTTCCAATGTCCCGACAGTATGGTTGCTGCGTTTCCCCAGCGTGATCGCCTGTTTGGGCTCATTGGTCCTGCAGGCAGTATAGAGACCCAATCCCAACTGCCACCTGGTGCTATGCGAGAGCCTGAAATAGTTTTTTATCAGGATCGGCATCTGCAAATAGTTTAGGCGCAGTGTTGCTGTTTTACCATCAGGATATCCAGGAAATCTACTACCCCATTGAGTGTATAACAGGCCAGGCTGCAGGCTCATCGATCTCGCAATAAAGAAATCTGCAGAAATGCCGGCCTTGTAACCCAGTAGTGCATCTCCCGATGTCGATTCGAGCCCATCACCAACGATGTTCTGTGAATAAGGAATGCCTGCTATCACCTGTACCAGTTGAGCGTTGGCGTGGGTAACACAAAAACAAAAAAACAATATCGCTGCTACGGCATGCTTCATCCTGTTATGGGGTATTGCTTATATGAAAAACAGCCATGCAGCCAGGATTCCTATGTGAGAAATTGTTTTAATGATAAGATTATGTGAAAGGGTTGTAACAGTGTATACACCAATTAAAAAAAGGGCAGGGTCACATGAAAATGCGACCCTGTTTCAAATAGGACTGGTTCAAAAATGAATCAGCTCTATTCTCAATTTACCTTCTTAACATCTAATGGTATAAAACAGGGACCTGCGGCAACTTCCTATCCGTAGTGGAACTTTTTTCGAGAAAAGATCAGAACCGAATCGTATAGGTCAGGTAGCCGGTGAACCTGAAGAGCCTGTTACGGGATAAAGTGATATTGGAATTATTGTTCTCGGTATTCCATATATCAGGAATATATTTATCGTCGGCAAGATATGCATTGTAGACCCCGGCAGATATCTTATGCGTCAAATGGCGGCCCGACCTGAACCAGAGGCTGGTATTGAAATTGAGCCGGTGATAGGATGGCGTTCTCCGGCCATTCCCTGAAAAACCCGGATAGATAAATGGGTTCGAGGGATCAGGTTCCTGGTTGGAGCCGCCGGGCGTATCCGGGTTGCCGAAATCAGGATTGTAATTATTGGGCAGGGAGAGCCAGTCGCCAGAGCTGAAATACCATACAAGATTGAGGTCCCAGCGATTCGCAGGCTGGTAATTCAAGGCAATATTGAGCTGGTGGCGGCGATCGTATCTGAAAGGATATTTTTGGCCTCCATTGATGGCTGCGAACTGGCGCCAGCTCCAGGCCAGCGCATAAGAGACCTGGTAGGCCCATTTCCTCCTCCTCTCTGTAATGAACAGCTCTGCTCCATAGCTCCATCCTTTACCTGAAAGGATATCGGTCTCCCAGGAATCCTCATCATAAAAAATATTTCCTTTCTCTGCGAAGTTGGTCACATTGTTCATTTTCTTGTAATAGAGCTCTGCGGAAAAACTTGCTGTCTTTTTGAGCTTTGCCTGGTAACCCAGGTTGAGCATAGTGCTGCTGCCTGGCTTCAACAAGGCCGTACTGGGCACCCATAGCTCACTGTTGATACCCAGGAAAGGCGTCGATACCTGGTGCAGTAATTGGCCCATCTGTGCATAGGAAAAATAGACCTGTTGCGAATTCGCCAATCTGTAGGAGGCAAAGAACCTCGGCTGAAAGGAATTATAATGATAATCCCTGAAGGTATACCCACTGAAATGGATAGCGGGTCTGATCAACCATTTCGGGTGGGGCCGGATCTCGCTTTCATAGAACAGACCAAATTCACTGAAAGGAAGGGAGGCCATAGAAGTATAATAATCCAGCTCTTCCCTGAATTTCGGAGAGATATTCGTTTTGAATGGATGTATCACCGTGCGTGATATCCGTCCTCCAAAACGAAGCTGCAGATAATTCGACGGGGTCACTTCGAATTGTGTTTTGGCTTCCAGTTGCTCTATCGATGCATAATTATTAAAAGCCTCACTCCGTCGTACCTCTCCTGTCGTATCATCTATAATGGAGAACTTCATGCCTGCCATATTGTGATAATTGCTGAGGTGGAAGCTGGTATTGACGAATGCGTTTGGGCCCAGTGTATGGTTCCAGTTCAGGTTGGCCAGCCTGTTTCCCCAAAGCTGGAGGTTCTGGTAGTTATACTGGTTCATGTTCAGCCTGTCTTTCCCCAGGTAACCGCTCAACATCAGTTTATTCTTACGATCGAGCAGGTGCGTGATCTTAAAATGGATATCATAAAAGTGAATGCGGTAATTATCATCGATCGCATGCAGCACGGGGTTGGTCCAGCTATGCCTGAGAGAAGCCATCACCGCCGTTTTTCCTTTGATAAGCGGTCCATTGATGGTGAATGCGCCTGCCAGCAGGCTTGCGGTGGCCTCTCCATTCCATTTATTCATATTTCCATCTTTCGTGCTCACTTCCGTAATAGAGGAAAGCGCATCATAAAAGCGTGCGGGAAAATCATTCTTGAATTGCCGGATGGATTTAAGGGTTGTTTCATTGATGATGGATATCTCGCCCAACAGGTGTGTGGGATTGAACACACGATTCCCGTCGAGGAGGAAAAGGCTTTGATCGGGGTCTCCTCCCCGCACCAATAATTTGCCGGTGGTCTCCTGGGTTTCCACATTACCTGGAAGCAGGTATAATGACCTCACAGGATCGCTCTCACCCAACATATTGTTGTAGGCATCGGCCTCATATTTGTCCATTCTTGTTCCCCCGTCCTTTAGCGGTATGTGATCGGCATTCAATTTTACTTCGGGAAGCGTGTTCGATTGCATGGCCAGGTTCATTTGGACCGGACCGGTCATATTCACTTCGATCAACCGGGGGGAATAACCGGCGTATGATACTATTATTTTATGAGGGCCTTCCGGTAAGTTGATACTGTAATATCCAAAATGATTGGCCTGGCATCCTGCGCCTGCCGGGGATTCCTGCAGGCTGGCAAATGGTAATGGTTCCAGGCTTTTTTCCTCCTGGACATAGCCGTATAGCGTATAACGTTCGAGGAGACTGCCTTTGGGCAAGGCGATGGGAGAAGGCGCCAGGATGATCTTATTATTCTTTTGGCTTACCATTACGTTTTGCCCTGCCAGCAGTAGATCGAGCGCTTTTCCAAGTGTTTGTCCGCCGGGTTCCAAAGAAACTATTTTATCGGAATTCAGGAAGGAGGGAGAGAACTCGATGATGACACCACTGCATTCACTCAGTCTATTCAGGAGGGTTGCAATATTGCCGGTAACGGGGGGGCACTGCAATTTTTTGGATAAAATATTATTCTGGGCTGATAAAAAGCAAGGGATCAATATGAAACAAGACAGGCAAAGGCGGTATTTACATATTGCCCAATAGCAATCCTTCTCCCGTGGCAATGCCAGGGAGATGAATCGCCTTAAAGGAGAAAATATACTTTTCTTTTTTTCCTGTATGATAACAGTATCAAGGTTTATATAAAACAAATCCTTCCTTCTCTTTCCGGTATTTCAGGCCGGTAAAAGTGATTATCTCGTCGAGTACGGATTCCAGTGGTTGTTGATCGAAGTGGCCTACGACCAGTAGATTTTCGATGGTGGGCTGACTATGGTCCAGCATTACAGGCACCTCATAATAATCAGACAGATCGGCGACCACCTGTGTCAATGAAACGTTGTCGAAACTTAACTGGTGGGTATGCCATGCCAGGTAATTCGAATCAGTGACTGCCCTTTGTTCAAATTGGCTGCCATTGAAAGATGCTTCCTGTTGTGCCTGCAAAAGACAGGAACGTGAAAGGTCATTCTTTGCGGAAACCATCACTTTGCCCGATGCCACCACTACCCTGTCTGCCTGAGCGCCGGCATTAACGAGGAAGGACGTTCCTTTCACTTCTATGACCGTTTTCCCGGTCATGATCCTGAATGGATGGTCCCGGTCTGGTTTTACGTCAAAGAAAGCCTGTCCTGTCAGTTGCACGTTGCGTTCTTTCTTGCTGAATGTAGCAGGAAAAGCCAGCATACTGCCTTTGCGAAGTCTTACCAGGGACCCGTCGGGCAAATTCAGTAGTTTATTATCTGTCAGGGCTGATACGATCTGCAAGTCCCTGTCTGGATTGTTCCTGGTCAGTAACCACCATCCACAAAAGGCAAAGACCCCTGCCAGGGTTGCGGCAATGGCTATATTCATGATCAGTTTGTATTTACCGGGTTTTATCTGTGTGAGCGGTTGGTGGACAGTGAGGTTCCCATTGAATTGTTCGTGGATAGTATTCCATCCTCTTGTAGAATCGAACTGTGGTGCTTCCAGCAGGGTACCTGATTCCTTCCATATCTCCAGGAATTCCCGGTATTCTTCGTCCTGGGCAGGGTCCTCATTCCGCCAGGCATTCAGCACGGCCCCTTCCTGGGGGCTCTCAGTACCATGTAAATGTTTTAGAATAATTTCTCTGATATGTTCGGGTATTTCTTTCATGGTCTTCTATTTAATAAATACTGGGCCAGGGATGATTTTCCTATGCACCTGGTAAAGATTTTTTGAACAATGGTGCTTCATTTCGATTGTGCCTTTTTGCCATAGGCCCTCAGTGTGGCCATCGCCTTCCAAAGCTGGTTATTGACGGTCTTCACGGAGATGTTCAGCATATCTGCGATCTGTTGATTGCTCAATTGCCCCATACGGCTCAACAGGAACACTTCTTTGCGTTTCAGGGGCAACTGTGCAATACCTGCTTCCAGTATAGCCTTGTAATTAACAGGCTCAGGAAGAGAAATGGAAGAATGCTCTTCCCAGGCCGGGTCATCGTCCTGCAAGTTATCGGCGGTAAGGCTATCCAAAGGAAGGCGTTGTTCCCGGCTAAGATGGGTCAGGCTGTTATTGCGGACGGCGGTATAAAGATAATAGCGGATGCTCTCGGACCCTACCAGGTCCTTCCTCGTTTCCCATATACGTACAAAAACATCCTGAACGATGTCTTCACATGCTTCCGGTTGTTTTACATAGCAGAAAGCGTACTTGCATAAGGGATCATAAAATTGTTCAAAAAGGGAATGGAACCGTTTGTAAAGCTCATTTGTCTCCACTGTAAATTGATTTTGGCGGGGATCATTCATCGGTGATCCACCCCGATAAAAATCTTAAATGGGAAAAACCCCCTTTGGTGGAGGCAAAAAAATGTAGCTAAATAAAAGTTAAAGCCGAAAGGGGCCCCCCGAAAGCTTTCGGGGAGGGCCTGAACGATCATATCCCGGAAGGCAATGACCGTGAACCGGACTTTGGACAAATGGAGGACTGCTGAGGCAATAAGGTCCGGGAACCAGGCCGGTCCCCTGATCCTGCCACTGGTCAGGGTATTATTTCGATTTCGATATTTTTATGACATTCACCTTATTTTTCCTGTTATCCGTTACCTGCACCAGGTATTCCCCGGCACGTAGTTCCTGCAGGTTGATCGTTTCGGTATAATCGGCGGCGACCCGGGTCAGTACCAATTTACCTGTCATATCGATCACTCTTATAGATAGTATGCCCAACGGCCAATCCTTCGATATTCAGTTCGCTTTGTACGGGGTAGAGATTTACTCAAGAAACGGCAGTTGGTACTATCGGAATTAATAGTTCAATTATGTCCCAGATGGGTTGAAATATCACCAATAAACCCATTCTTAAAATCCGAACAGGTCTTCCAGGGTCATTATATTTAGTTTTCCATATTTCCGCAGAACTTCAGTGTTTATTCTTTGGTCGGAACCTACTATGCAATAGGTAAATGGCTTCCTGGATAGTTGTTGCTTGTGGTAAGCTGTCAGGTTGGAAAGTTTAAGCTTTTTATATTTTTCGTAATTATTTCTGCGAATATCATACTCGACTCCCCGTCTTTGAGCATCCAGGAATTTTGAGATGACCTGGTCCCGGACGATCCTGTCTGTTTCTGCACTCATAACGAGTATCTGTTGCGCGTTCATGAAGTTTTGCTGATTACCGGGAAAGTGGTTTAATAAATCATTCATGGCACTAATGGCCTCATTCAATTTATCTGCCTGTGTGCCAATATAAGCTACAAACGAAAGGCTGTCGCTTTTTTTCGACGGCAAATTGATATGTGCCTCCGTTGAATACGCCAACGCTCTTGATTCCCGGACCGTCTTAAAAACAACGGACCCCATGCCTTCGCCAAAATAGTTGTTGAACAGGTTTATTAATGCTTCTTTTTCCGGTTTATAGGTGTCTATATTTCTAACCCAGTAAATATCTGCCTGCACAGCGTCGTAATTGGTAAACAACACCTGGTTTTCTTTCTGTATGGTTCTTTTAAATTTTACAGGAGTGTTTGGGGCCGTCCAGTTCCCAGGTAATTTATGAACCGGTGCGATATCTTTTATTAAGGAATCTATGGATTGCGGACCATAGTAAATGATAGAATGTTCGTAGGATGCCAGCGAATGCAGCAGGTTTGTCAGGTCTTCAGCTTTTATGGCGATTAGCTCTTCATTGTTAAAAACGTGGTTGAAAGGGTTTTTGGCGCCATACACTGCATAACTGAGCTGTGCTTCTGCGATAGATGCTTTATCTGTTTTCTGGTTGGCCCTGGATATCAGGGTGGCCTTCTTCAACTCTTCCAGTGCATTTTTATCAGGAATGCAGGAAGTGATCAGTTCCTCGAACAATGAGGCCGCTTCGTGGAAATTTTCCTGTAAGCCAGAGATGGTAATTGTTGTTTCATCTGCGCCGGAGGAAATGCTGAAGTCACACGCCATTCTATAAAACTTCCGGCTGATGTCTTCTGCGGTGTACTTGTCTGTTCCGATATACTCCAGGTATTGGGTGGCAATGGGGAGCAGCATATTATTCGAGCTACCCATTTTGAACCTGTACAGCAAATGGAAAATTGAATTATCGGTATTTTTAACGCAGAGCACATCAACTTTCCCTATTTTGGCCTTTTTTAGCTCCTTCTTATAGTCGATCCAGACAGGGCTGATTGGCAAGATATGCGAGGATAATATGGACTGAAAGAAAGGAGATGCTTTCCCCTCATTCGTTTCAACGGGAGAAATCGGTGGTTTATCCACTTTCACAATATTTTTGTTTTCTCCTGTTCTTTTGTAGAGTATAACATAGTTGTTGTCGCTGAATAGATTATTGGAAAATCTTATAACCTCTTCTTTTGAGATCTTGCTCATTTCTTCAATATAGCTCACATTTTGGTCCCAATCCTGCCCCTTGTTTTTGATGAATTGATCCACCAGTGCACGTAATCGAAATTCGTTGTCGTTCAAGTGTTCCAGGAAGGCGAGTTTCTTGTTGGATATGATGGATTTTATGAGTGTTTCGTCGAAATCTCCATTTTTTAATGCTTTGATCTGGGATAATAAAATGTCTTTTACTGCGTCGAGCGGTTGCCCTTCCCGGGGAGTCGCCTGGAGCATAAACACGCCATAATCCTTGAACTGTAATAAGCCGGCTGAAGCCTCCAGTACCTTTTGTTGCTTGTTGAGGTTGATGTCCACAAGACCCGCCTTTCCATTAGAAAGGATGGCGCTGACCAGTTCTGTTATCATTGCGTCTTTACTCCCGCTTTTGGCAGATCTGAATGCAATGCTGACACTTTCTGCGGAAGGCCCGAACACTTCTTTTATGAAAGGCCCATTTACCGGTGCTTCAACAGGCCCAAGATATTCTTTGACCGGGGCGGGCTTCATATACGAGAAATACCGGTCTATTTTCCCGATCACATCGTCAGGATCGATATCCCCGGACATTGCAATTGCTATGTTATTGGGAACATAGTACCTTTTATAGTATTCTTTTATTGCTTTTATAGAAGGATTTTTCAGATGTTCAACTGTCCCTATTGTGGTCTGCAAACCATAGTTGTGCGTAGGGAACAAAGTTGAAAATATGGCATTCTGCACTTTATCATTATCATTGTCCAGTGACCTGTTTTTCTCTTCATAGACAGTTTCAAGTTCTGTGTGGAATAAACGGATCACTGGGTTGCGGAACCGTTCAGCCTGTACGAGGAGGAACGGGTCCAGTACATTTGAAGGGATATCCTCCATGTACACCGTTTCTTCAAAAGAGGTATACGCATTTGTGACTTGTGATCCCAGGAAGGCCATCAGGTTGTCGTATTCTCCGGCAATGGAAAACCTGGCAGCATCATTTGAGGTTTTATCGATTCTTGTGTAAATCTCACTTCGCCTTTTGGGATCGGAGACCGTATTGTATTCTTCGTATAATTTGCTGATCTGGTTGAGCAGTGGTTCTTCCCTTTGCCAGTTTAATGTCCCATATTTATCAGTGCCTTTGAATAAAAGATGCTCCAGATAATGGGCAAGTCCGGTTTGATCGTGCGGGTCATTATTACTTCCTGTTCTTACCGAAATTCTTACCGAAATTCTGGGCTCAGATCTGTCTGGTGATAATATTACAGTAAGCCCATTCTTTAATGTGTAGAACCTGGCGTTCATGGGGTCGCCGGTCACGTATTTGTAGGTGTAGCCACCTGAAGTTGATTGTTGCCATTTGTGCTGTGCCTGTGCATATAAGCAAGGGCCCAAAACGAATAATATTACGGTTTGAAGATATTTCGCGAACCTCATCACAGTTGTTTTTTTTATGTTACTCATTACCTGCCTAATTAAAGATTTACAGGTACTTTTCTAAAGCAGCATCAATAGCCTTCTCGTCGCCTGAGTAGACCAATATTCTTCCGTCTTTATCCAACAACACATAAAATGGGATGAAGGTGGTCATATAAAGACTTCCTACCCTTGCCGGCTTATCCTGTTCCGGAAATTCATCGCACACCTGCAGCCATGGCATTTTTTCCATGTCCATCGCTTTTTTCCAGCTCGCCCAATTCAAATCATCTGATACGCTTAGGATTTCAAATCCTTTGGCGTGATATTTTGCATAAATTTTTTTCCAGTGAGGGATGGCCTTGCGACATGGGTGGCACCAGCTCGCCCAGAAGTCGATCATCACATATTTCCCACGTAGGGAAGAAAGCGTGAGTGAACTGCTATCTCTCTTGAGCAATGTGAAGTCAGGCGCAGTTTGGCCGGGAGAGAACTGTTTTCGTTTGGCCAGATTGTCGCTAACAAACTTATAGTAAGGAGAGGCAGTAGCATTCCCCGAAAAAGCATGCAGGATCTGTTCTGCATGAGGAATGGTCATGGACTCATTTCCGTAAATGGTGTAGAATATATAGGCAACTGCGTCGGAGGCAGGCTGCTGTTGGGAAAATGTATCGATCCATTTCATTCTTTCCGCCATTTGTAGAAGGAAAAGGGAATCCGCGAGTCCTCTGAATTTATAGGCTTCATCCATATTCTTATTTTTCGCTGCCGCATCTGACTGCTGGTAATAGCCTTTGAGGGCGGCTTCATATTGCTTAATGGACGACGTCTCGTTATACTTAACCCAGGTATCGTGATCAGCGGAGCCGGTGACAACCAGATTTTTGATGACCATTTCCCTGGTTCCATCTGGCCGGTCGTTGATACCAGGGTCAGCTCCTGTAGTATCCCCGCTGATGGAAATTATCCTGTTTTCTGCAAACACATCAAAGGTCCATCCATGTGGTTCTATGAGCACTGTCAGCATCTCGGGCCGCTCCAGTTTTCCTGAAAAATGGAAGGTGCCATTTTTGACTGCAGAGCTATCCAATACCTGGTAGCCGCTCTCACCAGGTCCGTTATATATTAGTTGTGCCTGTCCGCCCGGAATATTTTTAATATTCACCCTGATATGGAAACTATCATTTGACTTATTACCAGAAGATGCTGTGTTTGGCTGGTTCTTGCAGGCTATCATATTTATGGCCGTTATAACAAGTATCAGTAAAACCGGTGTTTTCATGAATTGGTCTTTTAATTAAAACTTAATTCAATTTTTTTTTCAACAGGTGGAAGGCACTGGCGCAGGTTACAGGTCTGGTAGTATAATCCGGCCTTTATTACCCCTCCCGGTCTGGCAGCAGATGATCTCACTGTTTTTTGTATGAACACTGCAGTCTGCTCATAGATCAATACACCAGGATCATTAGCAGACGATGTCGGCCTGGTATTCTGCCACTTCCCAACCGCGCGAACATTATCCGGCAGTTCCAGGATGTGGTCCATCTTGATGTATGGCAAATTGGACGGGACATACGCATAGATATGCCACCCAGGTGCAATCGACGCCTTCACAATAACAGCAATACTATCCTTCTCAATTACCAACTGAGCGTTCAGCGTAACAGGATTCCTTTCGTTAGGGACAGGGCAGCTTAACTGCCTTGCTGATTCGGAAATCTTCGCATCAAACTTGTTCTGGGCATTTGAGAAGAATACGAAAAACAAAGGAATAAACAATACGAGCTTCATCAGTTATAGGTGTTGATCATGAATTTGTATCCATTGGTTTCACAGAAGAACAATTTGTCCCGGTTTTTCGAGAGCCATTTACTCCAGTCTTTTGCAGTAGTGAAATTTTGTGTAGTATACTTCTTCAACACCTTTAAGGCAAGATCAGGTCGATCGTTTCGTTCAAGCATGTCGATACAGGTATCGAGTAGTTTTATGCTATGATTCGATATCCCTATTTTTTTTACATCTTCATCGATTGTATATTCAAAAAACGCTTTGGGATCGCAATACAAATAATCGAAATTATCCCTCATATACTTTTGAAATGCGGGTGCATCTGTCCCGAATTTCGGAAAGTATTTTCCCATCATTTGTTTGAGAAAGCTTTCCCATGTCGGAAGTGCTTCTTGATGATCAAGATACATCAATCCCTCCTCTTCAGAAGATGTCAGTGGCTGACCTGCTGCTTTTTTAGCATCTATGCGTTTTTTTTCTTTGACATTGGCTTCATTAAATTCCTTTGTGGATTTAATATCTTCTTCAAATGCTTCCCTGGTAGTGTGATTAACTGTTTCTCGAACATCATCTGTCGTGGCCATTTGTTGATTATATTTCCTGGCGATAGGTATTCTTCCTTTGAATTGTTTCATATATGCCACAACATTCACAAAGACTTTCTTTGCCTCATCTGTCATCTGAGCGGGGGATGCACCAAAGCCCCAGAGGAAAAAATTCCCATGTCTCCCAAGTGCTACCGCGCCAACATCTTTAGCACATACACCACTGGAAATCACCTCGGCATCCGGCCCTTCAGTGAACCGGTTGCCGCGCGATACTAATCCGATCCTGCAAACATCGTTTGCAATATAGCCGACGTTCTGTACTTTCCACATGGGTATTTGTTTTGGAACGGTATCTCCTGATGTATAATGATAAATCCCGTCTGGCGTATTCTTCAATACCATGGTGGGAGAAACCTTTTCAACCGGACCATTGAAAATCGCATGTTGAGTTTTCATGTGATGCGCCTCAGCATCCAGGCACAAGCAAAGCCAGTCAAGTTTAAGCCCTATACCGTCGCCCATTTCCGATGCTGTGCTGGCAATGAAGATCGTTGGCTTCGAGAAATTATCTGGAAGATATTTTTCCCGTTTGTAATCCTTATTCTCGCTTGCATCCCTGTCAGGCTTTTGCCCGCCGAGGGGCCTTGTTTTAAAGTCGAAAATGGTTACATCATAAGGACCAGAATCAGCAGGTTTCCAATCGCGACAGTCCATAGTAGTGACATCTGTAAAATAATTTTCCAGTAAAGCTTTGAAAGCAGGCATCCTGACTGCGTATTCCGCCGTGAAGGCATCTTTCTCCATCAAGCCCGGCGCTGACCTTTTTAGCTCAGGCATTGGTTTTAGCGGATCATAGCCAACAAACAGCACCTTCAATGGATATTTCTGGTGGCCGGGCTGTGCAGTAAGTTTTCCAATGAAAACAATTACTGTCAACGGAATCAGTATATAAGAAAATTTAGTCTTCATAATAAAATATTTTATTTTTTTTGAAACATCAATTCAACAACTCGCCAAGTTTTTGCTGCAATTTCTCTCCACGAAGATCTCTGGCGATTATTTTTCCGGTGGGATCGACAAGCAGATTGCTGGGAATACCCTCAATTCCATAATATGAAGAAACTTCATTATTAAAACCTCTCAGATCGGATAATTGGGCCCAGGGCATGTTATCGTCTCTTATCGCCTTTTTCCAGTTATCCCCTTTGTCATCGAGTGATATTCCAACTACGGTAAAATTTTTATCCTTATACTTATTATACGCTTTGAGTACGTTAGGGTTTTCTGCCCGGCACGGCCCACACCAGCTTGCCCAGAAATCAACAAGCACATATTTGCCTTTGAAATTTGCGAAATGGACATCAGATCCCGTTGTGTCTTTCTGCCTGAAATCTATCATTTGATTGCCGATCGCGCTTCTTTTGAGAACATCAAGCCTTTTTGCCAACGCTTTACCGCTCATCGTTTGTTTTGCTGTTACGCCAAGCCTGTCATACAATTTTTTTACATCAGCATAGTCGGTGCCGTATGAGGCGCGCTCGGTAATCAGGTGCACACTTAAGAAGCTGGTAGGATGAACTGCGATATACTGGTCTTCCCGCTTCCGTCTTGCTTCTTCTATTTCATTTAATTTCACATCGAGCGCCTTCTTTTCCTCTTCCCTCATCTCTCTATTATCCTGGGGCAAAAGTGCTTCCTGATCTGTCAGGTCCTTAAGTGATTTTTGAAATTCGATGTATTCATCCTGGACCTTTGATCCGGTCACCACAAATGATTCAGAGGAATCTGCAATTCCGGTGATTTGGATATGACCGCTTTGTGCAAAGAATGGATAGTACATATTAGGGAATACCAGGTACACCTGTTGTGGCTCCGCCAAGTTTGCCTTCCAGGTAAACTTGCCCTTGACAACTCTTACAGTATCGGTTTTTGATTTTTCTCCTGCATGGTATCCAATCTCCAATTGCCGGGAGGTGAACCCTTTTATATATCCGGTAACGATCGTATTCTGTGATCTAAGGCTGAGTTGCATAATACAAAACACGAGGAGAATGATAGCGGATTTTATTTCCTGGTTGATCATTATAAATTGAATTGAAAAGTTAATTATTGGGAATTGTAAACACAACTTTAGGATCATCAGGTTGAACGATCATTTCCTTACCGTTGTTATCGGCTGCAGTCCTGGTCATCGCCAATCCATTCCTGAAATAATCAAAGCCGGCATGGCCCTCAAAGGCCAGTTCGATACGTCTTTCTTTGAGAATTGCGGTGATAACATCCTGATCTGGTAAATTATCGATGTCGTCGGCAGGTAAACCTGCACGGGTATGAATTTGTTTTAGATCGGCTTTCGCCATGGAAAAATTCTTCAGTTTAGCATACGCCTCAGCTCTGTTGAGATATAATTCCGCCATGCGGAAATAAATATTTGGCGCGCGTGTGAGCCATGCTTCATTTAACGTAAGCCATTTGGTGGTTTCTGTAAATCCGGAAGCGCTATTATTCTTGAAAAAGGTACTCCGGATATCTTCTGGCGCCAGTAATTGTTTAAACGATGTAGAAGGTAAAAAGACAGCCCCAACATTATAGGTTTGGTCGAAATGATATAACTCGCCAATCTGGCTTGGGGAAGTCGCATTATCGAAAGCGAAAATGATCTCTTTATTGTTGGCAAATTTCGAACGACCGATGGCGCCAAACTCATCATCACCAAACATATTCTGATAATCTGCGCCCTGCAGCAGAGCATATTTCCCCCCATTCTGGTTTATCACGCTATCGGAATATGATACGGCAGCCTGATTGGAGGCATTATCAGGGTTTGCAATACTTCCCCCTTTATACAAGTATACTCTCGATAATAACGCCCATGCTGCCGTGGTGCTGGCAAAACTGTTTGTTTTATTAACCGGGACCTTCATCAATTGCGCAGCCATTTGCAATTCACTCACGATAAAATCATAAATTTCCTTTACTGTGGAAGGCGCCGGAGCATCCCTGATTTCACTGGATCTTTTTAAAGGAACGCCGCTGCTGCTTGCGGGATTCTGATAATATGGTTTGCCATATACCCGAATCAGGTTGAAATATACAAATGCACGCAGAAAAATATTTTCTCCTTTTGCGTACATTAATGCATTCTTATCGGACTCTGTCGCCGAGGCCAAGTTTGTTTTTTCAAAATTTGCAATTCCCTCCAGGGCGGTATTGACATTAACGACAACCTGGTAAGCCCCGCGAAAAAAATCTGCACTGTAGCCCAATGCTTGCCCATTATTGTTCTGGAAGAAATAGGCGTCTGACTGTTTGTTGATGGCTCCAAACCTCTGAAGCGTTACATTGTTACCACGGCCTTCGGCGATATTAGCAGCGGCTTCGTCATAATTTAAGAAACCGCTACCTCTGAGCAGAGAATAATTTCCTACGGTTGCTTCAACGATCCCTGCCACAGAAGACAATTCACCTTCCTTATCAATTTTCGTTAGCGGTCTGATATCATCGATCTGCTTGTTGCATGACAAGGCAAGTGCTGCAGCTAATACTATAATAGATAAAATTTTCATTATAAAACGTTTGATTGACCTAAAATGTGACCTGAACACCGATGACGTACCTGCGGGGGATTCCTAATCCAAAACTCGAATTACCGAAATCCTGTGCCTGCCCCACCGGAGGGCCTTCCGGGCTTGAAGCAACTATATCTTTTGAGTAAATGGTATAAAGGTTATCACCGCTCAGATACACAGTGCAGTTCGTTAGCTTCAACCGGCTCATTAATGAGCCGGGGAGATCGTAACTTACGCGCACGTTGCGCAGTGATGCATTGCTGGCATCATGCATATACTTGCTTGATCCGAAATAATCAGTCGTGGCATGGTAATAAAACCATGGCTCAGTGGCATTCGTCTGCCCGGGCTTCGTCCAGGGTACCTGGCTTTTTCTATAAGCAAGCTGGTTATAGGTGGTAAGACTGGTTCCCTGGTTAGACTCGGCTGATCGATCCGTCATAATGTATTTAAAAGCATAGGTGATCAATACGCTGAGAGAAAATTGCTTATAAGTAAACGTATTGGTAAGCCCACCATAAAATTTCGGCTGGAATGTTCCGATCGTCTGGAATTGACGGCTGTCTGTTGCAGCATCCACTTCTGCAAGTGTATTCACATATTGTACGCCTGTCTTCACGCCTTTGGAATCGAAGATCAGTTTTTCAAACAATGGTTTACCAGTTTGTGGGTCCACGCCAGCATATTTAACAGCCTTCAGCGTGTTGATATCATCACCTTTGAACAGGTAGAAACTATTTGCCCTATAAAATCCTTGTTTGAGAGAATCGTTCGCTACACTAATGATCTGGTTTTTATTATAGCTAAAGTTAAATGAGGTGGTCCACTGGAAATTCTTTTTGGTGATGTTCTGGGAATTGATCAGCACTTCTAACCCCCAGTTCTTGACGCTCGCAACATTCTGCCATTGGGAAGGAAAGCCGGTAAGAGATGGTAGGGTTACCCTCTGCAACAGGTCTTCCGACCGGCGAGTATACAGATCAACGGTGGCATCGATACGTTTAAACAATTCCAGGTCGATACCGCCGCTTAATGTTTTGGTGACTTCCCATCTTAAATCTGGATTGCCCAACACAGAAATAATTGCTGCACCTTGCGTACTGTATGTGTATGTCGGGTCATACAGGGTTCTGGTAAGAAAATTATCGCCGAGTTGTGAGCCACTTGTCCCATAGTTTGCCCGCAGTTTCAAACTGCTGATCCATTTTACATTTTCCATGAAATGTTCATTGCTGATGATCCATGCTGCTCCGCCAGAATAAAATGTACCATATCGTCTATTCCGTCCAAAACTGCTTGAGGCATCTGTGCGAAGTGAAGCGCTGAGACTATAGCGATCTTTAAAAGTATATCCTACTTCTCCCAATGCTGAAAAAACAGCTTTTTTATCTTTGCCTCCTTCGATATTTTGAGCTTTGGTTGGAGGAGTGCCATAAATAGAAAAATCAACATTTCCTCCAACCTGTCTCCCTAAAGAAATTACGGGATATCCAGCACGCACCTGGTTCACGTTCACTGTTATATCTTCAAATGAAGTTTCGCCGAATTCAACTGCAGCCAGTGCACGAAAAGAATGATCGCCGATCATCTTTTGAAAATTCAACTGGTTGGATGTGAGGTAAGAAAATAAATTAGTGGTCTTGGTTCCGAGAAACCCCTGAGGCGCAAAAGACACCGTTCCCCCGGAATATGTTCTTACATCGATGTATTGCTCATTTTTATTAAAATTCAGGTTGCCGGAATTGGTGCTTGCGAAGCTCAGCCAGTCGGTAAATTTATATTCTAATCTTGCAGACCCGAATAACAATTGGGACTGCACTTTCTCAAAATTGTATTGTTTATTGAAAAGTGGATTATCCGTTTCACGCTGTAATCCGCCCATTTTATATTTAAGTGTTCGTTTAAGTGATCCATCCGCATTATAAGGATTTGCCCAGGGTACAATCGAATATAGCTTGTCGATGTTCCTGTCCATATCGCGGAGACCATTGTTGAGAATGCCGTTAATGGATAAATTGACAGATAGCTTGTTTGTCAGACGACTGTCCAGGTTCAAACGAAACGTCTTTCTGATCAATCCATTTTGAATACCTGTTGATTGTTCATTATAGTAGGTTCCGCCTACATAATATTTAGTTTTATCGTTTCCACCGCTTGCTGAAACATTTACTTCTTTTGTGTTGGTGCTGATAAATGCAAATCTGGACCAATCGTAAGAGTTGCCAACTTCTGCCTGCGTTGGTAATGCATATTTCAGGTAATCGTCCAATGTTGGGTATCGGGGGGATAGACTGGCATTGTTTTGCTTATAATCTTCAGTAAAAAAATCTTTTTGTACGGCATACAATTCCGGACCGCTCAGGTAACGCATGGTCCCCAGGTTGGGTTTATTGATGCTATATTTTACTTCTACACTTATGCGGGGACTTTCTGCACGTCCTCTTTTGGTAGTGACCACCAGCACACCTGCCGCTGCCCTGGAACCATAAATAGCAGTTGCTGCTGCATCTTTTAGAATAGTGATATCCTGTATTTCCTGTGGAGTCACGAGTTCTTTCAAGTTCTGGTTGGGCATGATCACCCCATCCAGCACGATCAATGGCCCGTAGCTTAGATTAGGCATTACAAATTCATTGATCTGATCAACGCCTACGCCGGCAATACTACTTTGCCCCCGAACGAACATTTGTCCTCCGCTGCTTGTTGGATCGCCTGCATTCTGTTCAGAAATATATAATCCTGTAACACGTCCCTTAAGAAGCGATACTGGATCGGATGTGGTCAGCCCTTTTCTTAAAACATCACCGGATATTTTCTGCACCGAGCCGGTAAGCTCTCCTATTTTTTTAATGCTGTAACCGGTGGAAACCACCACCTCTTCTAATTCTTTGACCTGTTTTTTTAAAACAATCGTTACGTCACCTTGTGTATTGCCGATCACAACCTTCTTTGCAGCATTTGCAAAGCCGACGCTCGTCACCTCAATGGTATAATTTCCGGGAGTGATATTTGGAATTTGAAAGACGCCCATTTCATTGGTTGCCAGTGCTGCATTTGACGGCTTTAAAACAACATTTGCACCCGCCACAGGCTTTCCATTTTCATCAAGCACCCGTCCACGAACAGTAACCAATGTATCCGGAGAAACCGAAGTGATACCTGTAGTATTACCAGGTTGCCAGGTAGAAGAACCGGAAATGGAAGAAGTTCTGAAAACGTAAATAGTTTTGCTCTGAACCCTATATTCCAGGGGTTGATCTTTAAACAGCAAATTCAAAAAATCAACCAACGGCATATTTTCCGCCTTAATGGAAATGGGCTTGATTCCGGCAATGGATTCTTGTCTATACAAAAAAGCATAACCTGTTTGATGTTTAACATGCTCAAAAATTTGTTCCAAAGGAGCATTTTTAGAAGAGTAACTGACATACTGGGAGAGCCCTTTGGCCGACACATTCAATAGGCCGACAGTTAAAAAAAGCACAGTTAGCTTCATAACTAACAGAGTTTTGGTAATGTATGGGTGCCTCCACCAGGCCGGCCACATACAAATTGCAGTTTTTAGCATACTTTTGCAGTGATTTTGGTGATAGAAAAATGTCCTCCAGGGACTACTTAGTTCTAGTTGCCAATACAGCCAGCGATGTTGCAACCATCACTGGCTTTTTTGTTTGGGAATATTTTACAATAAGTTTTATCAAACCATTAATATTTTCCACCCGGTTTTCTGTTTTCATCAGCCCCTACGGCTCAAACAGATGAAGATGATGCATCTTTTATAATTATAGTACTCTCTATATCATTTGGATTAATAATAGTATTATCCCCATCGTATAAGAGATCATCATCAACAATCATGGTATCCAGAAAATAAACAAAATGTGAGCTTGTTATTGGCCTTTAACACCTCTTAGGTAACCTGGCAATAGGAAAGGCATTAATCTAATCTCCAGAAATAATCAATGTTCTTCCGTCTAACTTTGTTTTGATCTTAAAATCTGATGAAAACAAAGTAAGTATACCTGACAAATGAACCCCCCTGTCCATTTCTCCTTTGAATTTAACATCAGGAATACTTCCTTCATATTTGACCTTAATGTCATACCATCTTTCCAATTGACGCATAACATCATATAAATTTGCATCATTGAAATTGAACCAGCCTTTTTTCCAGGCTAAAGCTTTATCTATATCAGCATCATCTACTACTTTAATGCCACTTTTAGCCGTGGTCCCATCTTCTGCCCTATCACTTACATTTGAAATCTGCGCCTGCTGACCGGGTTTGAGGATTACAGGTCGGTCAGAAGCCATGACCTGTGATGAATTATTGTTTCCTGTTTGTGTCTTATGACCTACCGGAGTTTGCATCACCCGAACAGATCCTTCTAATAAAGTCGTATTGATGCTTATCTCATCATCATAAGCATTCACATTGAAATGCGTACCCAGCACTTCCACTTCAGCCTTACCATTCACATTAACACGGAAGGGCATTTTCGGGTTTTTCGCTACTTCGAGATAAACTTCTCCCGAAATCTGTACCTGTCGTTCTTCTCCATTAAATACGGTAGGATAGGTAATGGAGCTTGCCGCGTTCAGCCACACCTTTGTGCCATCCGGCAATACCACCTGAAACTGTCGGCCTTTCGGCGTGGTCATGGTATTGTACACCACTTCACCAGATGCTGACCCGGTAGGATCATAGGCCAATCTACCGTCGTTGAGCCGCACCTGCGCCCCGTTCTGCTTAGCGATCACTCCGTTACCCATGCTGTCGAGCACTACCTGCATACCATTTGCCAGCGTGAGGATCGCACCGTTTTTACCGGGTGCAATATCCGCGGTTTGTGCCGCCACATAAGCCGGTGGAGTATTTTTTTTATTGGTTATCCAGAAGTAGGTCCCAATGCCCAGCAATAGGATAATGGAAGCCGCAGCCCACCAGTGTCGTAAGAAGGGAATACGAGGGGTGGTAACATCAAACGCTCGATTTTCAGCAATCCGGGAAGCGAGTTTTTGCCATGCTTTTCCTTTGTCGAGAGAATACCGTTCGGAAAGGTCCTTCAACAGTTCTTTATCGTTCTGTATCCGTTCAACAAGGTTGCTAATATGAGGGGATAAAGCCTCCCATTCACGGAGGCGGGCATACTCCTCAGCGGAAAGCGGCTCATCCTTTACCTGTTTGTATAGAAGAGCAAGAATCTCTGTATGAATAGTGATTTCTGACATCGTTGTACAAATAATACGTCGCACTTAAGCCTTTGTGACAAACTCCGCCAAAAAAATCAAATGGGCGACAACGACCCAGGAAGGAAGATCGTTCCGGGATAGGATGGCCTGGTTCAGCAATCGGAGCGCCCGCTCCTTTTGCTTGCGCACGGTAGCTTCTGGAAGATTGAGCCGGTTACTGATCTCCGCATAACTCAACCCTTCTATGAAGATCAGGGTGACGACGGCACGGTATTTCTCAGGAAGCGCGTCTATTTCTTTTACCAGCAGTTGCAGCAATTCTTCGTACAAAACGGTGGCTTCCAGAAAATGTTTGTCCTGCATGGCCAGGTATTGGATCTCTTCCTGGCGTGCAGAGCGAGTTTGCAGTCGTCGGATATAGTCAAAACAGGCATTCCTGATCATTGTATAAAGAAAAGAGCGGAGATTACCTTTGGAGTGTAGTGTTTGCCTTTTCATCCATAGTCTGAAGAAGGCCTCCTGCACAATATCCTCCGCATCGGTCATATTGCCGATAATGGAATGAGCGAAAAAGGTAAGTCCTGCGTAATTCGCGTCAAAGAATTGCCTGTAGGCTACATGGTCCCCTTCCGCTATACGCAAAAGCACCCCCCTTTCTTCGTATGGTTGGCCTGTTGACAATTAAATTCTTTCGTTTTGTTCGTTATTGCAAGCTATGGTAAAATTTTACAAGAAAATAATGCCGGTTTTCCAATAAAATGTACAGTTCAAAAGTAGAAAATCGGACAAAAATTCTATGAAGCCCGAAAAGATCATTGGGAAAATCAGGGATAAGCATGCGGGGGCTTGCTAAAGTTGCAAAGGTTAAGCATGCCCAGGTAGCGGCCATTCATTATGCTTTTTCATTACATCAACAAAGAAAAGTAAATTGAAGAATATTGATTCGGCAGATAATAAAATTGATTTACCTTAGGTATATACGAATTACGTTCTTTGATTTCGCATCGATACTTTCAAACATTTGAAATAGGATGAGTCTGATTTGTTTGAAAATATTTTAAAAATACAAAGGCCGCCTAAAGGCGGCCTTTGTATCTGATTGACTGTCTGTACCCGGGATGGGAGTTGAACCCACACTCCCGTTGCGGGGAACAGGATTTTAAGTCCTGCGTGTCTACCAGTTCCACCACCCGGGTAAACCATTGATCGGTGATAGCCTGTTCTTCACAGACTGCCACAAACAAAAAATTCCATCCCGCATGCTGGCAGGATGGAATCTGAAGAGCGGAAGACGAGATTCGAACCCGCGACCCTCACCTTGGCAAGGTGATGCTCTACCAGCTGAGCTACTTCCGCATTTAATCGCTGAAGCTTTAGCGTAGTCGATCCAGGCGCCCGATACATTTTGTGATCTACTCCTGAATCCCTAACTCCTAATCCTCAAACGAATATCTTTAAAGAACTGTTTTTTTATTGGGAGTGCAAAAATAGGAATTGTATAATTCCGGCAAAATTTTTATCCCAAAAAGATCAACTATTTATATTCCGGTGTGTACTGGGTATTGGCAGGAACATTCACCTCTGGCTTGCCTTTATAACGATGCTTATATAAACTATAGCATCCGCCCAATACAAATGCGGCAATACAGAACACCTGTAAGTAGAACAGGAATACGGAAGAATTAACCCAGTTGCGTTTGAAATCTTTGTCGCGGTAGTCTTTTTCCAGATGTTGCTCCATAACAATTAATTGCGTTGCAAAAGTAATGCTTCCTGTTAAGAAAATCAGCTTTTCCCCTCAACAATTTCTGCAAATGTCTTTTTTCCGCAGACGAAGTGATTCCATACCACGCTCTTATGCAGGTATCCCTGCAGCCGGGCCTTTTTATTGAAGGATGGGCCTTTCCTCCTGGGGTGGACAATGAGCCAGCCCAAAAAGGCAAAGTGGGCTTTCAGTACCGCAATGAAATAGGTGCCCTCACCGGCGAATAAAGATTTCCAGGCCGACACGGCATCGAGCCAGAACCGGTAAAAGATCTTCCAGAAAGCCTGGCCAGCCGGCAGATTTTTGGCCATCATGATGAGGTTATTGCGGAAGTTGAGGAATACTTTCCGGGCATTGCCTTTGGGAAGCGTTCCTCCGCCTACATGGTACACCACCGACTGCGGACAGGCATACACCGAATACCCCGCCAGTTGCAGCCTCCAGCAGAGATCTATTTCTTCCTGGTGCGCAAAGAAATATTCATCCAGTCCACCCAATTCATGATACAGCTCAGGCCTTACGAACATTGCCGCCCCACTGGCCCAGAAGACCGGAGCTACCGAATCATACTGTCCGCCGTCCTGCTCACATACATCGAAGATCCTTCCACGGGCCAGTGGATAGCCCAGGTAATCCAGCCAGCCTCCTGCCCCACCTGCATATTCGAACAATGACCTGTTATGGTATTGCAACAGTTTAGGCTGACAGGCCCCGATGTTCTTATTCGATTCCATCAATGCCAGCACCGGTTCTATCCAGCCGGGCATTACTTCCACATCGGAATTGAGCAATACATAATAATCAGCCTTCACCTGCCTCAATCCTTGATTGTAGCCACGGGCAAAGCCGTAGTTCCTGTCGAGCTGAATGATCCTCACGTCAGGATACTGTTCCTTCAGAAAAACAACGGAATCATCGCCCGACGCATTGTCGATCACAACGATCTCCTTATTGCTATAGGTAGATGCTATCACTGAAGGTAGAAATTGCTCCAGGTAACGCTTCCCGTTCCAATTCAGGATTGCTATGGCTATTGTTGGCTGCCCCATGAATCTGTTCAATGTATCCGCTAAGGAGCGGGATGCAAAGGAACGTTATTTTACGGATTGGGTCAAGAGGGAAGGAGGAAGAATGAGGTATGAGGTCTGAGATACGAGATCAGAGTACCCCCATCGCTAGAGATTTCGGGTTACGGCCACTTCATACATCCGACCTCCTACCTCTTACTTCATTCTTTGCGTATATTAGTTGCATGATTCAGCCTCTTTTTAACTGGAGAACAGGACTGGCCATTATTGCGATCGCCATTGTCAGTGGTACGATCTTTTATTCACAATTCCTCGCCCGGACCATCGCCAGGGAAGAAAGACAGAAAGTGGCGCAATGGGTAGAAGCAGGTAAACTCCTGCTGAACGATACTACCGGCGTAACAGATAAGCTGGCAGGTATTATCATTACCGAGAACAAATCCATTCCCATCATTGAAACGGATGAGAAAGACAGGATCACGCAATTCGTCAACCTCGATTCTGCCAGTATTGAAAAGGATTCCAGCTACCTGCCAAATAAACTGCGGGAATTCAAATCACAGAATGAAGCCATCGTTTGGACAGATCCCCGCAATGCAGCCCATATCAATAAATATTATTATGGACATACCTCCCTGCTCAACCAGGTACGCTATTATCCCCTGGTGCAATTACTGATCGTTGGACTATTTATCGTGATCACCATCACTGCCCTCAATACCAGTTTCAAGTCATCACAGAACCAGGTATGGGCCGGCATGGCCAAAGAAACTGCCCACCAGTTGGGCACACCACTCACTTCCCTGCAGGGATGGGCGGAAATGCTGAAAGAAAACCCCGATAACCAAAAGATCGTACAGGAACTCGATAAGGATATCGACCGGCTCAAACTTGTATCGGACCGCTTCGGCAAGATCGGCAGCGCTCCCCGCCTCGAAGAGCACGACCTCGTTAGCCAGGTGGATTCCATGATCGAGTACATCCGCAAAAGGGCTACCGGGAAAGTACAGTTCACGCTGAACTCATTCAATGTGCCGGTGGTCAATGCCATGATCTCACCACCCCTGTTCGATTGGGTGATCGAGAACCTGTTGAAGAATGCGCTCGATGCCATGGAAGGAAAGGGGCAGATAACGGTAGCGATACATCCCTTTCCCCATGCGGTTTTCATCGATGTTACCGATACAGGGAAAGGGATCAGCAGCCAGCATATACGGAAGGTATTCAAGCCGGGGTTCACTACCAAGAAAAGAGGTTGGGGGCTGGGGCTCAGTTTATCCAAGCGGATCATCGAACGGTATCATAAGGGACAATTGTTCGTAAAGCATTCAGAGCCGGGCAAAGGGACTACTTTCCGGATAGTTTTAAAAAATAATGCTTCGAAGAAATGAGAAAAGGTTATACATTTGCAACCCTGAAACGGTTGCCCAGGTGTTGAAACTGGTAGACAAGCTACTTTGAGGTGGTAGTGCCGTAACTGGCGTGCAAGTTCGAATCTTGTCCTGGGCACTTGAAGAAGGTCGCATTTTGTGCGACCTTTTTTATTGCGGCTGTAGCATGTACTTCCTGAAAGCGTTTATTTACATTAACAACAGCAAAGCGGCTTGAGCATTCAGGCTTTCTGCGACCTGCACTCGATCCTGTCGGGCAGTTTTCACAATTGGAAGAAGAAGTTCGGTGCAGGTGACGTACTTTCAACAGCTTCATTTTTTACGAACCGCTGTTTGCGGCTGGCATTCTGTACAATGTGTCGTATCTAACTATTCATGACTTTTATCCACTCCTTTACTATATTCTGAATGTTCGCTTTGTTGTCCTTTATTTCTTTCATAGAGTGAAGTCTCAAATAGGCTTTCCCTTTGGGTGCTGTTTCAAGCAAACCGCTCTTGTCCTTTATCAATTCTCCTTTGTGGAAAATGAAGATAACGCAATCCGTAATTCTTGGATTGATTGTCGCCATTGGCTCTTTGTAATCAAAACTTGGTCCTCCCCATTTTACGTCCTCTTCTAAATCTTTGCTTGCACCCCGAATTATTTTTATTGCCTCTTCAATTTCGGCTTTCATCGGGTGTTTGAGTTTGCTTACAAACTCGTCTATTTTGCTTGCCTTGCTCAAAATTATTTGGTTTTTGATTTTGTGAATATTGAAATGATGGCACTAAAAATTGCACCTGTTACAAGTCCGCCAATGAGGCTTGTAATAATAAAGCTTTTGATGTTGAATTGAGCTTCGGCTTGTTCTTGGGTAAACATTCCCGATTTAACCGTATGCTCAATCACATTGGCAAAATAGTCAGGTGTAATAATGCAGGAAGTGATGAGTTGATTGATAGGGCTTAGAAGAACCACAAAGAGGGTAAGGATAAATCCACTCATAAAACTTTGTTTGTAAGTTATATTTCCTGCATAGTAGTTTTTTTTCTTGTCCTTTATTGCAAGCACATAAATAATAAAGGAAGGAATAAGAATCAACATGGTTACAAACTGCTGTTGCGCTAAATGCTTATCGTGTAAGCCTGCGAGTTTTTCCATCGTCATCCATAGGAGGAACATTGCAGTAAAAATGAATGCCCACTTAATTTCTGTTTTATAATTTTTCATTTTCTTGATTTTTTTTGAATTCAATTGTTGATTACGGACGCAAAGATGAACAGGCTAAAATGAAAAAACCTTTACAAATGTGGAGAAAGTCAAAATTTATTTACGGTAACCAAAAACCCGGCTCAATTGAGTGGGAGTAATGCCAGGATATGCAGCAATGTGGTTTTTCTTTAGTCTCTTTACAAGATCGGGGTATTTCCGTAAAAAATCAGGATGGCTGACTATTGCCGAGTCACTTCGAAGCGAAACTTCATAAGGTACTTTGTCAATAACCCAATGACGTTCCAGGTAACGAATATCGACCTACCGGTTCATTCCATTCTCAAACTCTTCACCGGGTTTGCTATGGCGGCTTTAATTGACAGAAAGCTGATCGTTGCCAATGCAATAAAGATGGATATGAACGCTGCTATTATAAATATCCATGCACTGATATTAACCCGATAAGCAAAACCGCTTAGCCAGTTATTCATTATATACCATGCAATAGGCGATGCTATAAGAAATGCAATCAGCACCAGCTTTACAAAATCCTTTGAAAGCAGCAGGACAATGTTGGATATGGATGCACCCAGTACCTTTCGCACCCCAATTTCTTTTGTGCGTTGAGCTGTTGTAAACAATGATAACCCCAGCAATCCTAAACAGGCAATTGAAATAGCAAGCGCAGAAAAAATGCCGAACACTTTTCCAAACAGCAGATCGTTCGCATATTGCTGATTAAACTTATCATCCAAAAAATAATAATCGAAAAGATTGCCTGGGAAGAAGGCATCATATTTCGCATGGATCGCTTTCATTGTTGCCGCTATGTCTTTTGTATCGACCTTAACGGAGAAGGCACTGTAGGTACTGTATAAAGGCAATAATATCAATGGCTCCAGGGGATGATGCAAAGATTTTTGATGAAAGTCCGCAATTACCCCTATTACATCCCACTGTCTTCCTTCAACATAAATGGTTTTGCCTATAGCATGCCCTGGCGTTGCAAAGCCGAGTAGCTTTGATACGTTTTCATTAAGCATGATATTATGGATCTTATTCTTGTCTGTATTATAATCCCTGTTGTCAAAGTTTCTCCCCGCTAACAACCTGATATTATAGACGTTTATAAATTCAGGACTGACACCAGCCTTTCTTGTTGTAAAATGATCGGCATGTTCGTCATTGCTTACACTCAAATCAAAATCTCGGCCCATTTCATCAGCGGCTACACTCCATGAATTGGCAACATTTTTTACATGAGGTATCTTCTTTAATTCATTTTGAAAGGCATCGGACCTGGTAATAAAAGTTGAATCAAACTGCGTTAACCCAGGCCCCCGCACAACCAATACCTGGGAAAGATTGATACCCAGATCCTGTTTGCTTACAAACCGCATTTGACTATACACAACGAATGAGCTGATGATCAAGGCAATGGTTATGGCAAACTGGCTCACTACCAGAATTTTTCGGAGGTGGATGCCTCTTGACGACGTTGTATATTTTCCTTTTAAAACAAGTATCGGTTTGAATGAAGACAATACAAATGCAGGATAGAACCCGGAGATAAAAATGCCGGCAACAAATACCGACAACAGCAAGGCCAATACATTCAATCCGCCCAGGCCATTATTAAAAAGATATGCAAATGAAAGATGATGTTGAATGAGGTTGTTGAATGATGATTGCAACAATGTAACCAGCAATACAGCCAAACATAAAGCAATAATGTTAACCATGAAAGACTCCATCAGGAACTGCTTTATCAATTGTGATCTGGTTGCGCCGCTTACCTTTCTTATCCCCACTTCCTTTGCCCGTTCAGCGGATTTCGCAGTAGCAAGATTGATATAATTCACCCAGGCAATCGAGATGATCAGTGATGCAATGATCAGCATTGACCAGACAACAGTTGCACTTGCCGTATTTGCCAGTTCATACTCATAGTCAGAATACAAATGCACTTTGATCAGGGGTTGCAAGTAGAACTTTTCAACACTTCCTGAAACCTTACTGCCCTGAAAATGTCTTTCGCTAAAGGCGAGCAGCTTTGCTTCCAGGACTTTATGATCTGTTCCGTGTTTTAGTTGAACATAATGCCAGAAATCAGAATCTGTAAAATCATAATCTGCCTTTTTCCATGAATCTTCACCGCTATAAAATGTAACGTATGACAATAAAAATTTAAACTTCAGATGGGAATTTTCCGGGGGATCTTCACAAACAGCAGTCACCTTACAGACCCTGCCTTCAAAGCTGATGATCCTCCCAATTATTTCAGCATAGTTATTGTTTTTATTGCTAAATAAATTATGAGCAAGTGTTTTGGAAAGGACAAGCGAATACGGTTCTTTTAACGATGTGGGCTCATCACCAGCGATCAACGGGTAAGAAAACATATCCAGAAAAGAATTATCAACAGCGTATCCCTGCTGATCACCGATTTTTTTATCCCCGTTCATCACAACCCCGTACACCGGGCGCATACGTGTATGATTAATCACTTCGGGAAAATCATCCTGCATTGCCTTTCCAATTGCCGAGTAAGTAATAGTGCCATGTTGGATCAGTTTCCCATTTTGATAACGATCATTGGTAACCCTGTAAATATCTCCTGCATTTTTGTTAAACCTGTCGAAGCTTAATTGGAAACTTACATACTGAAGGATCAATAAGCATGCGGTAATGCCAACAACCAAACCTGTAATATTGATGAGGGAAAATCCTTTATTGCGCAAAAGGTTCCGGTAGGTACCCTTGAAAAAATTTCTACTCATAGCAAATCAGTAATTCGTTAAAGTGTAATGGGCAGGATTTCACAGGGATAATTTGCGAAAAGTGAATGCCAGAATGTCAAATGACTGATTTACAATTTAGTATTTGTATTATGAATGGAAATTTGTTCACTTTCGATACAAAAACTGTCCGCTTTTGGTACAGGCTTTAGCATTAAGGTTTTTAAGTAGCCCTGTCGGGGTCAGGATCATACCATTCTTTCCATTGGTCGATCGACTGTTGGGAATAGGCCCATTGAAAGCAGATCTGGTATCCGTCCGGGTCGCGGAGGTATAGCTGTTTCATGCCATAAGAAGCAACCCGTGGCTTCTCCACTTCGATCCCATGCTTACGTAAATGAACATACGCAGCATCAGGATCAGGGCAGCCGAAATACAAGGCTGTATCGGCATGGGCCTGCGTTCTTGCGGGATCGGGCAATGCCGGCCGCTTCGCGGCCGGATAGATCGGTTCCAGCATCAGTTCAGTATTGTGCAGACGAAGCAATACCCATTCATATTGCCGGTCTTCCCGGTAATCACCCATCACTTTAAACCCCAGCACATCGCAATAAAAATGGATGGAAGTGGGCATATCGTATACGAGCAGGAGCGGGCAAACTCCCCGCAGGTCCAACCCCTGTTTTGGATCATTTGTATTGGTCATAACCGGATCATCATTTTTTGTGAAAATAGATCATGAATTATTTGCCTCCCTGCAAGATCTCAACGATCTCCTGATGGCCCCGCCTTTTTGCCCACGCCAACGGCAATGCCCAGGGCTCTTCCACAGGCAGGCGTGGATCAGCACCTTTCGTCAACAGCCATTCCACCATTTCTTTTTGACCTTCTCTCGCGGCCCAGCCCAGTGCCGTTGAGAAGGAATCGCCATCGATCTGATCGATGTCAGCGCCAAATTCCAGGCAAGCGGCTGCATGTTCGATGTTCCCATTGGAAGCAGCCTGGTGCAATGGTGTCATGCCAAGCCAGTTGCCCCGGTTAGGATCGAGGCCATGCTCCATCAGCCAACGGGCAAATTCAGGTGCAACGGCCCGCTGAAGCGCATGGGTTCGTAACCGGTTGGGCTGAAACCGCAAGATCAATTCCAGCAATTGTTGTTGCCCTTCCTGGATAGCGCCGTCGACGGCATACTGATCTACATACAGGTTGGGATTGGCGCGGAACATCGTGGAGAGCATTTCTATATCTCCATCATAACAGACAAGTTCCACCGTTTTCGATCCACCATAGGAGGCCAGCAGATCGATCACCTCTTTCGACGCACCCCAATGATGGGCAATAGACATACAATTGCCCGACGATTCCACAGAGGCATTAGGATTGGCGCCATGCTCCAGCAATAGTTTGGAAATAGCCAGATGACCACGCCCAAGGGCAGCATGTAAAGCGCCCCCTTCCGGCGCGATCCCCGGTTCTGGTTCATTGGGATTGGCGCCACGCTTCAGCAACAATCTCACTACTTCAAGATGCCCGGCGCCAGCGGCATTGCGCAAAGGCAATCCTGAATAATAACTTACGTATGCCGGTAATTTGTTGACCAGTGAAGGGTCCTCATCGAGAAGGATACCCACCCTGTCCATATCCCCCATTTTAGCGGCTACACTGATATTGTAGTAGGCGCCTCTCGCTATGAGATGACCGATCAACAATTCATGCTTCTGTAAAGCAGTGGCAGGAAGATCACGATACCAGCTCCGGTAATGATAATCCCCATTGGTGAGATCGATCGGGCTGGCCCCGTCAGGCCGCATGGCATTGATGTTGGCGCCCAGTTTGAGCAGGTGATCGATCACGGCCAGTTGCCTTGTCAGCACTGCCCAATGGATCGGTTGATTGCCGGATCGATCGGCCGAATCGACCAGACCGGGATCATCAGCCAGTATGCGGTACACTTTTTCTGTATCGAATTCCCTGATGGCCGCCGCCAATGGTTCACCATTTGCCGATATATGGTACTGGTCCTTGAACTGCTGTTCAAAAAACGCCGTCAATTCAGTATACGCACGGTCCCGTGCAATCGTGATCAAATCATGCCCATCCCCTTTACTGGCCCCATGTTGTATCAAATAGTCGATCACCGCACGCTGGTCTTCACGCACAGCAAATCGCAGCGGTGTGAGGTAAGCATAAGAGCAATTGACCAGTTTGGGGTCCCGCGCCACCAGCTTTCGAATAGTATCGAGATCACCAGCCATACTTGCACAAAGCATGGCCCATACATCTTCTCCCCTTCCCTGCGACCAGATATTGAACTGGTCGTTTTTCAACGAATCAGGTTGGTGGAGCATGGCCAGTTTGGTCTTGATATCGTAAGACATTTGAACAGGTATTTGTATTAGGAGATAGTCACCGGAAAAGTTACCATAAGATAAGAAATAAAAAAACAATTGTGACAGGTAGCGTAATTCCTTACGCAATTGCCCCATTTTCACTGAAATGCCGTTCCGGCCCATATTTTATGCCATGTAAAACATGGAGAATGGATAACTTTATAGGTAACCAAATCAACCGTTGCCTTGCGAATCAATTTCCCAGTAAAATATGTTTTTCCCCTGCTCTTCGGATTGATGTATGCCGTATTCATGATCATGGAGCTGCAAGGGTATGTGAAGAGGAGAGGATGGCTTTTCAGCATCACTCCCCTGCTCATGTATTTTGCCCTGATGGCATTGCTCATCTATGGAAATGCCTTGCTGCTGAGATATTCGGTCCTCGAAAAAAGAAAGCTCTGGCTCTATATCCCGGGTATCCTCTTCATGATCGTTCTCTATACAATATCGCGCACCACCATCCAGTGGTACTGGGACAATATCGTATGGCCTGAAGAACCCATGCGGTTTTCCTCCTACTTTCTCTGGAACTTCATCTATGCCGTTTGGTTCCTCATCATTGCGTCCATGCTTTATTTCACACTGAAATGGTACGACCAGCGGCAGCAGGTGAAAAATATCCAGATCAACCAATTGCAGACAGAACTGAAATACCTGCGGGCACAGATCAATCCGCATTTCCTGTTCAATGGGCTGAATACCATTTATGGTTCCATCGACAAGGAGAACCAACAGGCTAGGGATATCCTCGTGCAGTTCTCCGATCTCCTCCGGTACAATCTATATGAAGCCGATGTGGATTGGGTAGACCTCGAAAAGGAAATGATCTATCTCGAAAATTATGTAGCCCTGCAAAAAGCCAGGAGCGACAGCAACCTGCAGGTATCACTGGAGATCATCGTGGAAAACAAAAACCTGAAAGTAGCCCCGCTCATCTTCATCGCCTTCGTGGAAAATGCTTTCAAATTCAGCAGCCGTTATGAAACCCGGCCCAATACCATCCGGGTACGGCTGCAACAAGCCGGTAACCGCATCCAATTCGAGTGCGAGAATTCCTATGAAGACGATGAACCGCTAACCGGAGGCATCGGTCTCAACAATGCGAAAAGAAGGCTGGAGCTATTGTACAAAGACCGGTACACACTCTCCATCAAAAAGGAAGCCTATACCTTTTCAGTACATTTAACCATCGTATTATGAAAAAACTGCGCTGTATCATTGTAGATGATGAACCCATCGCCCGCAAGGTCCTCCTCGAATTCGTGGAACAGGTACCTTTTCTTGAAGCAGCCGGACAATTCGAAAGTGCGCTCAAAGCAGATCAGTTCCTGCAAAAGAACAAAGCAGATATCATGCTGCTCGATATCCAGATGCCGAAACTCTCCGGCCTCGAATACCTGAAAAAGGCAAAAGTCCAGCCGCTCGTGATCCTCACCACTGCCTATGCAGATTATGCACTGGAAGGATACGAGCTAGATATCATCGATTACCTGCTCAAACCGGTTGCCTTCACCCGCTTCCTGAAAGCTGTGCAAAAAGCCCGTGAATTCTGCGAGCTCCGCCATGCATCTTCCCCGCATACTGCACCGAGCTGGCTCTTTGTTCGCAGCGAAAAACGCATCGAAAAGATCGAGCTGAAGGATATACTCTATATCGAAAGCCTGGGCAATTATGTGAATATCTACATGGAAAACAAAAAGATCATCGCCTATCTCACCCTCAAAGGAATGGAAAGCCAGCTTCCGGCTACTGAATTCATCAAGATCCATCAATCATACCTGGTAAGCGTTCCAGGTATTGAGGCCATCGAAGGCAACCAGGTGAATATCCGCAACAAATTATTGCCCATCAGCCGCAACTACCGGGATGCTGTGATGCGGCTCGTAGATCAAAGACTGCTGAAAAGGTAATACGACAATTCAACCCCCTCATTCAACGGTTCGTGGTACAATCGATGGTCGGGAACCAGCCCCAACGCACATTTGTACAAAATCTCCTGTATGATAAATCTTTGTGCGTTATTGCTGGCCGGCAACCTGCTCACGATCCAGCAGGCCCTCGTTGCAGGTACATCGGAAGAAGAATTTACATTGGTAAAGCGTGAAGGGGCTGTTGCTCTGGACGACCAGGATTGCTGCCTATCCTACCAGTTCAGAAAAAGCAGTAATGATAAGCTGGCAGAATTATTTTTTGAAAGCGCCACCCATCCCGATTTCCCGGTCCCTTCCAGGACCACCAGGATCACAGGCGCCAAAGGCAAATGGGTCATGGAACAGCAAAATCCAGGTTATCTCGATATCACCTACCTCGTAAGCACTGACCGTAACAAAAGCATTCCAAGATGGGTATCTGACCCTATCATTCATAACAATCTCTTCAAGACCATTACCAGTCTGAAAAAATTATTGGAAAACAAATAGCATGGAAAATATGAGGTACACGTTGATCACGGGCGCCAGCTCCGGATTGGGAAAAGAATTGGCCATCCAATGCGCACGTATGGGCATGAATATGGTGCTCATCGCCCTGCCCGGTGGCAATACAGGTTCTATCGCAGAAGCGATTTCCATTCAATATGGAGTGCAGGTGAAAGTTGTCGAGTTCGATCTGACAGACGATGATGAACTGAAGAAAAATCTTGCCGGCATCACCGGACAATACCCGGTCGATTTCCTGATCAATAATGCCGGTACAGGCGGCAGTTCCTATATCACAGAAACAGCCCTTGAAAAGATCGACCGGATCATCCTGCTCAATGTGCGCAGCACTGCCCTGATCACCCGGCTGATGATCCCTCACCTGCTGCAACACCGGGAAAGTTATATCATGAATATCGCCAGCATGGCGGCTTTTGCCCCTATCGCTTACAAAACGGTTTACCCTGCGTCCAAAGCATTCATCTCTTCTTTTTCACTGGGATTGAAAGAAGAACTGGCAGGTACCGGTCTCTCCGTAAGCGTCGTATATCCCGGCCCTATCATGACCAATTCCAATACATCACGCAGGATACTGAGCCAGGGATTGGTCGGTAGGCTGAGCCTGCTGCCCACACCCTGCATCGCCCGTATCGCTTTAAAGCGTACGCTGGCGCGGCATCCCGTTATCATACCCGGACTGATGAACAGGATCAACCACCGGTTGATGAGCCTTATTCCTCTGAACATCAAACTCAAGATCATTTCAAGAGCAGTCAAAAAAGAAATTCAATTCGCCCCTCACTAAACCAGGTACAATGAAAAAAATCCTCGTCACAGGCGCCAACGGCTTTCTCGGTTCCAATCTCACCAGGGAATTATTCAGGATGGGATATGAAGTGAAGATCATGGTGCGGCCAACGGCCGACCTGAAAGGCATTGCCGATATCCCCTGTGAACTGTTTTACGGAAATATCGACAATGAGGAACAGGTAATGCAGGCCGTTGATGGTTGCGACATCGTAGTACATGCTGCCTGCATCACCGGGCAATGGGCCATTCCTTTCGAGACCTATGAGCGCATCAATTTTACGGGCACCCAATATATCGTGAGGGCCTGCCTCGAAAAGAAAGTACAGCGCCTCATCTATGTAAGCACGGCCAATACCATTGGCCCGGGCTCAAGGAAGGAGCCGGGTACAGAGCTGAACGGTTTCACCCTCTTGCGTGCACATTCAGGATATATCAACAGCAAGTACCTGGCACAGCAGTATGTGCTGGAACAGGTAGAGCAACATCAATTGCCCGCCATTGTGGTGAACCCTTGTTTCATGATCGGGCCTTATGATACGAAACCCAGTTCCGGAAAACTGATCCTGTATGGACTGAAGAAAAAGGTCCTGCTTTGTCCGCCAGGCGGAAAAAACTTTGTGCATATCCAGGATGTATGCACCGGCATCATCAACGCGTTGCAAATAGGCAAGACAGGTGATTGTTATCTCCTGGCAGGAACGAACCTCAGCTATTATGAATTCTTCCGGCTCCTTCATAAGCTGGCGAAAAGGCCGGCGATCATGGTACGGGTCCCAGTATTCGTGATGAAGCTCGCCGGCATCATGGGCAGTCTTACGGAACGGCTGACCGGAAGGCCCGGGAAGCTCAACTATACATCGGCATACCTATTATGCCTCGACAATTATTATTCAGGCAAAAAAGCGGAACGGGAATTGCAGGTCCGGTACAAACCCATAGAGGACGCGGTTTCCAGGGCCATCTCCTGGTTTGAGGAAAATAACTATTTTTAATGCCGCTATTTCAGAAACCACGCACCGCTATGAACTTTCAGAAGAATGAAAAGTTATTTTCGAGCAGGCTATTCCGGTATCTTGCACGGATCGTGATCCTGTATATTTTCGCCACCATCTTCAAATCTTTCGATCACACTTTTACGGAACAACTGGGGATGATGGACCTTCGCGGCCAATCGTTCAACCTCGTCTTTGTATTATTTGGATTACTGGTATGGGAAGGCGCTACAAAACTGGGTACTGTCATAGAAAAAAGGGTGGCCCATAAGAATGCATCCAGACGATTACTGATCATCGTTTCCCTGTTGCTTATTTACGGCCTGATCGCGTCGATCGGATTTGGCTTCCTGTATGCATTGATGGATATCGTGCTCTTCAAACGATATGAGGCATGGGAAAGTTTTTTGAGGGTCAGCTACGACATGAATGTGGGCATCTTCATGTTCTATATACTGCTGCTGGCATTCAATGGGATCATTTTTTATTATAAGGGGTGGAAGGAATACCAGTTGCAGATGGAAAGACTGATGCGGGAAAATATCCAGGCCAAATACGATGCACTCAGGAACCAGATCGACCCCCATTTCTTTTTCAATTCACTGAGCGTGCTCACCAACCTGGTCTATAAAAGCCCTGACCTTTCCGCCGATTATATTACCCAGTTGGCCAAGACCTACCGTTATATCCTCGACAAGAAATTCGAGAACCTCGTTCCCATTGAAACGGAGCTCGACTTCCTCGAATCCTATCTCTACCTGATCCGGATCCGCCACCAGAACAGTATCCAGGTCACGGTACAGATCGATGAATCACTGAGATCGAAAGGGTTGATCCCGCCGGCATCGCTGCAAATGCTGATCGAGAATGCCATCAAGCACAACCGCTTTTCGGCCAATGATCCCCTCCTGATCACCATCGTGAATGAATCCGGCCGGCTGATCATTACCAATCATGTAAGGAAGAAAGTCAGCTCCGATATATCTTCAGGCATCGGCCTGGAAAATATCCAGAAAAGGTATAACCTGATCAGCGGACAGGCGATCAGTATTGACCAATCGGATGAATTGTTCACAGTAAAAATACCCGTCATCATACCATCATGAAGATCGTCATATTTGAAGATGAAATGCACAATGCCGAAAGGCTGGTCCAGTTACTACATCAATGTGATCCGGTCATTGAGATCGTTGCGGTGATCGGATCTGTAGCGGAGGGTATGGAGTGGCTGGAGCAGGACCAACCGGTAGACCTGATGATGATGGACATTCAATTATCCGACGGGAATTGTTTTGAGTTGTTCAGGCACCGGAAGGTCAGTACTCCGATCATATTCACGACGGCCTATGATGGTTTTGCCTTACAGGCGTTCAAGGTGAACAGTATCGACTACCTGATGAAGCCCATCGATAGCCGGGACCTCAGGAATGCTTTGAAAAAATTCGGGCAATTCAAGCCTGCCGGTCAGCATCCCATCGACTTCTCCAGGATCGCGGAAGAATTCCTGCGAAGGGAGAGCACCCGTTTTATCGGCCGGCTCAACAATCAGTTGGTCTATGTCAAGGCGAAAAATATTGCCTGGCTTCAATTCACCAAAGGCGTAACCTGGGCCACTACTTTCACGAACCAGCGGATGCCGTTGGATTATTCGTTAGACCAGATCGAAAAGATGCTCGATAAAAATCTCTTTTTCCGGATCAACCGCCAGTTCATCATCCATATCGATGCCATCAGGAAGATCACTACCTATTACAATAGCCGGCTGATCCTGCAACTATCTCCGGGGATCGAAACCGATGTGATCATCAGCCGGGAGCGGGTGAGTGATTTCAAAAACTGGTTGGAAGGGAAAAATTATTTTCATGGATAACAGGGCGCCTGCGATTTTGTAGCTCCATTATTCTTGATTCCAAACAAACTTTCCAAATTTTTTTCGGAAACTTATGGTTACTGAATTAAATTTATTCAACTTTTGAACACTAAGTGTAAACACTTAGTCGTTACAGAACTCCAAATTGGTTAACACAAGGCTCATAACTATTCCACCTTATTCTACTTATTCTTGTCAGGGAATAATCAGCAAATTGTACTTTGATACAAGTTCACATTAAAGGGAATATTTTTTTGCATATTGGTGTTCCAAGGCGGAAAGTCATGTGACAGGGATATACCCGGGCGACGGTATATCTCTCATCAGACACGTATCGTTCATCATGACTAAAGCATTTTTACCGTTATGAAAAAAAAGATACTGACGGAAGTAGCGGCCTCTCTTCTTGTACTTCTGTTCCTCTATGCAAGCCTGAGCCAGTGGCTCGATTTCAAGACCTTCACAGGAAATATCAACAATCAGCCTCTTCCCAACTCGTTAACTCCTTTCATAAAATGGGCCATGCCTGTCCTCGAGCTCCTGATCGCTGCAGGATTGATCTTTGAGCGTACACGCAGGAAGGCTTTGCTGGCTTCTTTAGTTTACTTATCCGTTCTAACGATATATATTGTATTGATTTTACTGAATGTGTTCGGCTGGGTGCCCTGCTCCTGCAGCGGCCTGATCAAAGTGCTGAGTTGGGAGCAACATCTATGGTTCAACCTGTTCTTTATTGTTGTTGCGCTCATTGGCTTTCTTCTGGGAAAGAACAGTCCTTACAACTCTACCTCGACGCCACGAACCATGCTCAACTAATGATTGCTTACTAATGATTTCCTTTCCTTATCCCGCGTGAGTATTGGTCCGTCGGACATTGCTTGTCATACCAAAAATTCTAATCAACTAACCCCTGCCGGATCGGTGATCCGGCGGCTCGCGCAACCTTTCGCGAAACCCGCCTGCTACCTGAACGAGCATACAAAAAGCAAGAAGCTAATCAATTTTCCAACCAAATCAATCAAACTAGCTTGTCTGCCCGGCATACTTTGGGGCTGAAAGCCCGGGGTGTGTATATCCGGCTGGCATAAAATTTTTCTCACCGGGGCCTATGGGTTCCCGGTCGGGTAAAAATACTCGAGTACCTGACGAGAGGTTAACGCCTGTCGCCTCAGTCAGGTTCAATATTAAGAACAGGCTACTAACACATGCAAAAAACAATTTTTATGAAAAAGATGAAAGTAATATTAATGTCCGTAGCCATTCTTGGGGCTGTTACGAGTGCGTTTACGACAAGACCGAAGGTGAATTGTGTTGATATGCCTCAATGGTACGAGGATACATCGGGTTGGCACGAGGCAGGAGAAATAGGTCGGAACTATGCTTGTACATTGGCCCCTCAACTCACTTGTACGTATTATATTGATCCGAGTAGTGGATTAATGACGCCATGCAGATTAGGCAATTTTGTAAAGCTCACTGTAGCCACCAGATAACAGGCTTGTCCTGAATATTAACTCAATTGAAGGATCAATGATATTCCTTTAGTAGGATTATGCCAAACCGGCGAATGGCGTTCAATCGCTTGAAACCAGGTCTGGCATATCTTTTATAGCCATAGAAAATTCTTTCATCCCTCTCTTTCCAAAACCGTAACTTCAAATTCTGAATTGGATAAAACTGTCCAACCATTAAACTGTAACCTTAAAAAGATTCCATGAAAAAACTGAAACTGATTCTTATGCCTGTGGTGATCGTCTTGGCCATTGGTACTGCTCTTGCCACAACAACCACACCTGATTGTTCCGATGAAGTCCATTATTTCAGGATGTCAACGCCCTGGGGGTGTTATTTTTGGCCAGCTGGTGAGGAAGGTATCGACTATACCTGTGTTTATTTGCCAGCTTATACCTGTACCTGGTATCAGCCCAGCTACTTCGGTGGAGATGTTTATTTTCCATGTGAACGGGGGCAATTCGTTTCTGCCTGCTGGTAGAGGTCCCTGCAACCCATTACCATTCAAAGCTTGTCAGTGCTTCTAATTGTGACAGGCTTTTTTATTGCCGATCCGGCTTACTGTTTACTTAACAGGAATCAATTTTTTGTAGCCCAATCCACTCTAATGCATTCTTTCCTTTCATCCGGAAAGCCTAAAAGTTTGAAACTGGCATATCCACAACACACAAAATACGCGCAAATAACAATCAAACGCTGATCCTACGCTCTCTTTATATCAGCAGGATTTTTACGCCGACCACAAAATTTTTGGTTTTTCACAAAATGTCCTAAATTCATGTTTTCATAGGATAAGGTTTAATGGTTAATGGTATTTGATTAGTACAGTCCCCCCGCTTCTGCGGGGGGACTCGCTTTTTTTGAAATCACCCAAAAAATCTCATCGTGGATTTTGCGGCATGCCTGTGATCGCGATAACATCCGGGGGTATCGGTAAAACATATTTACGCTCTCCGGGCCGGAGTATATAAATTGTTCCATTCAAATTTCGCGTTAAGGTAATGCTCGCTCCTTCCTGGTTCAGCCGTCTCAGGTCTGTCCAGCGCAATCCTCTGAATGCAAGTTCTTTTCTCCGTTCAGTCAGTATTAAGGAAAGTGCCTGTTGAGGATCATCAGCAGTATATTCGATAAATGTATTGGCTTTCCATCTCGTCCGCAATAAAGTATTGAGATCACTCATTGCGGCATTGGTTTTTCCTGCACGGGCATAGCATTCGGCCCTGACCAGGTACACCTCATCGATCGCCAGGCCGCTAAACAAATAGATCGATCCACTATAGCTACTTTTTATGGTTGGTCCATAAGGGCCAGTAATATAAAACAATCTAGGCCGGAGATCATTGACGGCATAAGAACGAAATAGTATTGAATCCACGATACAGTCCGGGAAAAGTGTACTGGCCAATACATTCGTGCTTCCCAATAGCCTTGTCTGGTAAAGTGTTTCCTGGTTTAATTTATCGAAAGGATATTGAAGTGCGGCATTGATAGTATCGTATTTGATAAGGGTACTATATAATCTCAAACAACTGTCTGCATAAATAGCAGCCGTTCCGTAAGCACGCATGCTCAAATATACCCTTGCCAGCATTGCATAAGCTGCAGGCCTGCAAGGGCGGTTACGATTGTTATATTCCAACAGCACCGGCAGGAGTGCAGAGGCTTCTTTCAAATCTCCAATCAACTGATCATAGGTTTGTTTCATTGTTGAACGGACAGATTTAGTCTCTATATCAGGGGTCAGCCTCAGTGGAATCCCAAGATTATTACTCTCTGCTGTGGCACTATCATATAAAGGAGAAAAGACCTGCGCCAGGTTATAAAATCCATATCCTCTCATGAACAGGGCAGCTCCTTTAACTGCCTTCCATTCTTTTTCATTACTACTGGTCATAGGCAGCCTGGTTAATCCATCCAGCACAACATTGGCATTGAAGACCTGCTTGTAGGGAAGGTTCCAGTCATCTACTTTGCCTTCTCCCTGGTAAATATCATCAGCCCAGATATAGGTATTTCGTTCTTTGGTCGTTATCAATTGCCAGTATGGATATTGCAGGTAAAAATTATCAGCGGATAACTCACCCAAAGTAGGTGTTTCATTATTGTCCGATTCTTTATCCAACAAAGCCCGGAAATCCTCCAATGTCGTAGGGATGAATATATCAGTACTTGGTTTTTCATTCAGGAGCTTGCTTTTATTGCAACTGGCAAAAAAAGTTAGGCAGGCTATATAGGCAATCCAATGAATGAACTCAATTTTTCTCATACCGTTTTTTTCATAGTTAGAATTCGAATTGCATCCCGATCGAAAATCTCCTTGGAGAAGGATACCCAAGTAAATAATCAGGATCGATCCCCTGCTTATTTGCTCTCCATAATATTCCAATATTATTCACATACAGATATAGGCGTACCGAATTCATAGGTAGTCTTTGAAACTGGCTCCTTGTTATCGTATAATTGAACCCGATATCCTGCAATCGAACATGATCGCCTCTATCTACTAAAGCATCAGAAAAAATGTAAAACTGATCCCTGGAAAAATCGGCAGGATATTTTAAGGAAGGAACTGAGGTAAGCTTTTCATCTCCGGGCTTTTGCCAGCGACGCACCAGATCCGGATGCCCTGCACTCTGACCCGAAAAATAGCTAGAATAGTTAATAGAATTTCTTCTGAAATAGTACCCTGCTTTCCAACTGATATTGAAAGTAAATTCGATCCTTTTCCAACTGAAGGTATTCATAACACTCCCGAAATATACAGGGTTTGCTGATCCATGATATTGCAGATCGTTTAAATTGGTTGAATTCAATATCCCGGCATAATCCTTACTTATATGTCCATCCTTATATCCACGAGGATCACCATTATCGGGATCAAGTCCTGCGCTCCTTAGGCTATAGATGGAATATAACGGTCTGTTCTCGACAGGATTCAGAAATGAGGCATTATAATAGTACGCGATTGAATTTTGCTGCTCCAGGTATTTAGCAATTTTGTCGCTGGCATAACTGAATAAAAATGTAGTTTGCCATTTCAACTTTCGATCGATATTCCTGGTATTGAGTACAATGTCTGAGCCATGTCCTTTCATAGAACCGGTATTACCTCTCATAATATAGTTGCCGGTAGTTGGATCGAGCGGACTGTAACCGATCAGGTCATTTGCCTTACGCATGTAAAAATCGATGCTGCCTGAAATACGATTGTTCTTTGAAGCAAAGTCAATCCCGAAATTGGTCATATTCACTTTTTCCCAGCGAAGAGATGGGTTGGGAGGATTGGTAATAGATGCCGTTATCGCATTATAGATATTCCGTCCATCAAGGGTAGCTACTGTAAAGGCCGAAACTGTTCGGTCTACATTACCCATATATCCGTTGGTGATCCGCAATTTCAAGCCTGGCAACCAGGTGATATGATAGAACTTCTCCCGGTCGATTTGCCAGGCCATCCCTAATGACCAAAGAGGTACGCCTTTCTGATTCGATCTCACACCAAAAATATTCGACTCCTCCTTTCTTGCACTCGCAGATAATGTATACTGTTTCCAGGAATAAATGCCATTAAAATAGGAAGAGATATAATTTGAAGTTGTACCAATATTTGAATTGATAAATGGGTTAGGTATAGTGGCCCGGATCGTTGCCGAATAGTACATAGGAAAGGATGAAACATAATCTACCGGAATACTTGTTCTCTTTTCTTTATTATAGCCATATAGCCTGTTTGCTGTAATATCAGCTTTTACCGATCTTAATTCGGCACCCAGCATAAGTTTTACACTGGTTTGTCCCCACGAATAATCATATGTCAATTGTCCACGGACACTGTTGCCAGTCATATCTTTCCTCCCTTGATCAAAAATCCCCCCTAAAGGAATAGGCCTGCTAACTGCTCCACTTACTCCCAATTGTGTGTAACTATTGATCAGATTACGCGTAAAATTACTCTCGATGCCGTAATATTTTTGAGATTCATTCAGGTTTTTATAATATTGATATAATACCTGGGCAACGAAACCGGGTATTATTTTGTAATTCAGTTTGGTATTGATTTGGTATTCGGTGGTTTTAAACACGACCTTATCCAGTTTAGCCTCATCCAAGGGCCGGTAATTCCAATCAAGCAATATGCCGTTTCCTGCCGTATCCTTATAGGACTGCCGCAATCCATTTGGAACAATGGCCGCATTACCATCTGTATCAATCAAGGAAGTATAAGGCCAGGTAAGAGCATTAGAAATGTCGTCATTAACATGCGAAATAGACCTGGAGAATTGAATTCCTGTAGAGAATTCCAGCTTGTTCTTTAGTAAGGCATAGGTATTTTGAGCATTTAAAGTGATCCGTTTATCTTCATTATTTATCCATCCCTTTTTATCCTGATCATACCCGACTGAAAAGGAATAATAATTATACTGGCCACCACCATTTATATTCAAAGCATATTGCTGGGTAATGCTATTTCTTAAAGCATACTTGTCAATATCCTTTCTTACATCTTTTTTCCGGAGAGCTTCAATTTGAGCATCCACTTCCTCCGGTGGCATCAACCCATCTCTTTTTTTGATCAATAATTCAATAACCGGTGGTAATATCGGCTTGCTGGGACTATTCTCCCTGCTCCTGTAAAATGATTTGCTGAACAGGAATTGCTCCACATCGATCTCATCACTCGAGCTCAAATATGGCATGTAATATATATCCGGCTTTTCACCAATAGTGATGTTTGAGTTCACAGATATCCTGGGAGCCTGATTATACCTCCCCTTCTTCGTAGTGATCACGATCACTCCGTTGCCTGCAAATGCGCCCCAGATAGCCGCCGCGGCCGCATCTTTTAATACCGTGATCGATTCCACATCATTCGGGTTGATACTATTCAATGTTCCGTTATATGGAAAATTGTCGAGAACGATCAATGGCTCGGCATTGGCGAAAATAGTACTTCGCCCACGGATAGATAGCTGAGACTGATTGATCGCCGGGTTCACATTCTTATTCACCAAAAAACCGCTCGTCACCCCTTCCAACCTATCGATTATATTCATCGATACCGAACGGTTGAACAGTTTATTATCGATGACCGTATAGGAACCCGTTGCCTTCGACCTTGCCTGCGCATTGTAACCTGAATGAACAACCGACACGTCCGATAACTCACTCACCCTGTTCTGCAGGTGGATGTTCAGATGGCTCTTCCCATCCACCGCAATTACCTGCATTTCATACCCAATGCTCGTTATCTCGATGGTATCGGCCGGACTGATCGACATGATGGCGAATTCACCTTTCTCACCGGTGGCAATAGACCTGTTACTACTCCTGATGGTGATCGTGGCGCCGGAAACAGGGTCTCCATTGTCATTGAATACCCTGCCGGTGAACTGGGGACGAATAATCCCCGTAACGGAAGAATCTTTCCGGGTCTGCCGGAGCGTGATCGTGATGGACTTATCTACAATCAGATAATCTAAAGGCTGGTCTTTGAAGAAAAGTTCGAGGACCTGTTCAACAGGTGCATTGCTCACATCGATCGATACTTTATTGGCCTGTTTTAGATAAGAGGTCTGGTAAATGAAGCGGTATTCTGTTTGTTTCTCGATCGTACCGATGATTTGCTTCAGTGTTGCATTCTTTTGTGAAATGGTAACCTGGGCATACCCTTGAGCCCGAAGCAGGAGGCAGGCAAAAATTATCATGGCAGTTATTAGTCCGGTTTTCCACATCCTTGATATACGTTACATATAGTACAAAAGCTACAAACTGCGAGCCCTCAGCAAATATAGCCTAAGGTCGCAGTAAGTAGCTTCCGCCGCCCATGATTTTTTACCGGGGCAGCACTAGGATGGGCTTAATGATTAATGGAAATACTGTAATCGTCGTGACCAATATCTTTTATTTGATTACAAACGCATTGAACCTGATTACTTTACAATTATTTTGCGCTCGTTTTCCAGTAATTCCGTCTTGATACCGTTCGCTCTGAGAATTGTCAAAAAATTGTCGATCTTCATATTACGGGACAGGCTACCCCCAATTTCTCCATCCGGCACTTTTCCTTCATACACTATCTGAACATCGTACCATCTGGCGGCCTGTTCGAGGATCGAATGAAAATCTTTTCCACTGAAATACCCGTCTTTCCAGGAAACCTGTAAGTCCGGTTCGGGCAGGTTCACCACTTTTATATTTTCTCCGGCACTTGCGTCGTTCGGCATGCTTGCCTGCTGACCAGGTTTCAATAACCGCAACACCGTTCCTTTAGCGACTTTGACAGAGCCTTTCAGCAAGGTGGTCTGAATAGCATTCTCATCGTTATATGCCTTGATGTTGAAATGAGTGCCTACCACTTCAACCTCTCCTCTGCCTTTGCCGGAACTGCCTGATGTAAGATCAGCACCGATCACGGCTTTGAAAGGCATCGAATGATTTTCCGTTACTTCGAAATATACCTCACCGGTGATCTCAACCCTTCTTTCCTTACCGGTGAATGCTACCGGGAACCTGATCGAAGATTCAGCATTCAGCCAGATCTTCGTTTGGTCAGGCAAGGTAAGCTGGTATTGACCACCCCGGGGGGTGAACACAGTATTATACAAAAGAGCTGGCTGCTGACCATTGGGAATTGGCTGATACACCAGGTGTCCGTTCTCCGATTTTTTCACAATGGTATTCCCTTGCTGTGTGACGACCCCGTTTTCTATCGTATTCAACAAGATGTTTGAACCATCAGCCAGCTTTAACACTGCTTTGTCAATACCCGGCTCTATGGCCTTTTTGCTAACCTTGACTATATTTTCAGTAGGCTGACTGGCCTTATTATCCTTATTAAAGAAAAGAAAATATGAACCGGCACTTAACAGGACCAGGATCGCAGCAGCCCATCCGATCTTCACACCGATCCTCCTGCCCCTTCCCGATTCAATGGGAATCGCCATAACACCAGTATCCAACCTATCGAGCCTGTCTTCCAACTGGGTTACCCATTGTACAGAAGGCCTGCCTGTCAAAGGCCATTGCTTATATAACGATTCATATTCATCCGTTATAACCTGAATATGTTCAATGGAGGTTTCATGTACCCATTCCAAAAAGTTCTCATGCTCTTTCTGGGAGTGCTTGCCCTGAACAAACCGGGCAATAAATATCCGTGCCTCCTGAATATTCATGTATAATAAAGACACCTGCTCTGGGGGTGGAGGACACCTCGGGAAGAAATTTTTTTTTGACCGCCCTCAATATTCAAATAAGGAGAGAAATACGAATAAGAGCGCAGAGATCCCGGCATGTTGCTGCAAGTATTGCCTGATAAAGGCGGTACCCTCGTATAACTGATGTTTTACACCCGATTTGGAGATATTCAACCGCTCCGCTATCTCATCGAGACTGAGGCCTTCCTCGATGCTCATTTTTATTACCTGCTTCCTGCCTTTCGGCAATTGTTCGATGGCCTCCGCTGTTATCTGGTAATATTGACTGAACAGTAACCTATGGTCCGCATCATCTACCTGCGGCTCATCCGACATCATCTGCGCCTCTTTGAGCTTTTGCTGCACCTTCAGAGAGCGGATATAATTCAGGATATGGTTCCGGGTGATCCTGAACACATAGTTCTGGAATGAATTGACCTGTACCAGCTTCGACCTTTTTTCCCAGATCTTCACAAATACATCCTGGGTCAATTCATCCAGTTTGTCCTTGTAAGGGGCAAAAAGCGATACATACTGCTGTACTACCGGGTAATAATGATTGTATAACTCCCTGAAAGCATCCCTGCTATCTGCCGCAACCTGTTTTAACAACTCCTGTTCATTTGGTAGGTTTTCCATTTAGAAAGGATAAAAAAATTAGTTTGGGTGAAATAATATAACAAGGATGAGGCTACAAATGAGCCATAAAAATATCTTTTTTTATTCATATCAGAATTGAATAAGATGTTTAATTAAATAGAAACCTCTACCTGTTTTTCTCCCATCAAACCCCTTCTATTCTTTCAGCAGTTTGACAGTTGCGCCGTTTTGCAAACGAAGCATATAAGTACCTGGTTTATAGTTACCCAGGTTGAGGGATGTAACGGATTGCACTATCCTGACCTGCTGGAGCTCCTTCCCCTGGATGTCGTATAACCTGGCGGTAGTGTTCATGAGGCTCCGTTCGGTTATATTGATCGTTACCATTCCCTTCGACGGATTTGGGTAAACCGTCACATTGCCGGCCGCCTGGCCCTTCATGATGAGTGTTTTGCTGAAGGTATACCTGCCGTCCTTATCGGTTTGCCTGATCCGGTAGTATGCCATTCCATCCAATGCCTGCGATTCCGCATAATGGTAAACGTGCCTGCCATCGCCCTGGGATACCAGGGTAGCCATGCTGCTGTAATGAGTGCCATCCGTTGATCTTTCCACGTCATAGCCAGCCACTTGTTGTTCTTCTACCTCCCAATTGATATTTACCCTCGAGCGGGCATCGAGCGTTCCGGTAATGTTCAGCCAGGTCAGTGGCAATGGAGTGGGAGAAGATTGCACGATGAACCCGCTGAAGCCGGTTACATTGAAACTGACCTCCCACCTGTTGGCTATAGCATTATATATGATGGCGCCATCGTCCGGGTCAATGACGGTAGCCACTCCGCTATAAGAGCCGGGTAATCCTCCCCCGCTGCTGCTGCCGGGATATTTGCCGACCCTGAGATTCGATTTGCCCAATGCGTCCAATGGGCCCATGGGCAGTTTCAGTCCGCTTTTCGGATGTGCATTGAAGGCATCGAATTCCGATTGCAGGAAATACAAAGTGACCCTGCCATTGGCCGTTCCCGGGTTCAGCGAAGGGGTCAACTGGTAATGCCTGGCCACGAAAGGCATCCCAAAATATTCGGGGACGCTGCCTTCCACCCATACATTCGCTCCCACATTACCCATAGCTGTAAAGGGGTCGAGGGTTGCAATGAGGTTGCAACCGGCATCGGCTATCTGGGTATTGTTGCTGCTTACCGGGAAACCGGCATTGCTGGTAGTGGATGGGGCTATCGTTATTGCCGGTATAGAGATCGTAAAGTTTTTAGTGATCATCAGTCCAAGGTTGTCGGTGATGGTGGCAGTATAATTGCCCGGACATAAGCCGCTGGCCGTTGCAGCGCTGCCGCCACTGGGGGCCCAGGAGTAGGTATAGGGCGATAGTCCGCCGGAGGGCGTTACCGTTGCTGTTCCATTACAGCCCTGGTTGCAGGTTGCATCTGTTTTTGAAGTGGAAGCAGCAAGAGGAGGAGGATCGATAGACCTGGCAAGAAAAATATCGGAGGTGGGATCAGGGCCCACTCCTGCCACCGGGAGTACCGATAGAGGGTTAAATGTAAGCGGCGTTGCATAACTTCCGGCTACCCATACACTGGAACTGCCGGAGGGCCCTGGCGCAATGGCATTACCCTGGTTGGCCAAATTATTGTCATTGGTGCCCGCTCCCTGGACCATGAATTGCATGTTACCATCAGATACATTGATACGGCCCATGAATATGTCATCGGCGAGATTGGTCCTCGGACTAACGATCGTCTTTGTTCCGGTACTGGTGGGGAATACCGCCGTTCCCCTGTATCTACCGGTGATCAGTATCCCACCGATGCCATTGGAGCAAATGGAAGATCCCCAATCCGGGCCGTCACTGCCGCCACCTCCTTTCGCCCAGATAAAATTATTGGTATTGGGATTGAAACGTGCATAGAAAACATCGGCATTGCCATGCGCATTCGTGAGGGCAGCCGTTCCGGGGAAGGTGATGCTGCTGCTTGCATAATAACCCGTCATCACCACATCCTGTGTGGAAGGATCATAAGTTACGCCAAGCCCTTCCTCATTGCCTGATCCGCCAATGCCAAAGCCGCTCAGGAATGCTCCGTTGGCGGCATTCACTTCGAGCAGGCAGATATCGTTATGATTGCCCGCCGTGATAGGGAGGTTTACCGTGGAGGCAGGTGTTACAGTGGAATAGGTAGCCGCCTGATCTACATAGGAGCCTGTCACTATTACTTCATTCAAACCTGGCACATAGCATACACTGCTTCCGTTCGGGTTATCTGTGGCTGAAGAAGACCCGCCTGTGCTGGCCCAGTCGAATATGCCTGTTGCGCCATTGAGCCGGGCCACGAAAAGGTCCGAACTGGAGCCACCATTGGCATTTCGCGTAAAACTGCCGAAGGAGGCCGAAGTGAAGAATAGGCCGGTGATATAAATATTCCCTGATCCGTCGAGACAGATGGCCTGGGAATTATCGGTACTGTTCCCGCCAAAAGTGGTGACCCACGAAGTGGCGCCTGTACCTGCATCGAGCTTCATTACGAAGCCATCGTTGTTAGCGCCGTGCGAATTGTACACGGTTGGGCTGGAACCAACGGTCATGCTTGTATGAAAAAAACCGGTCACATATACGAATGACCCATCGGTGCAGATGCCTTGTCCCTGGTCGGTAAGCCCCGAAGTGCCGCCAAACCGTATGGTCCACTGGCACACGCCTGCAGCATTGAATTTGACCACGAAGCCATCAGCCCCATCGGCCGTTGGCAGGGTGCCGGTGCCGAAGTTGGTGCTGCTGCCCGTATACACACCGGTCATATATACATTGCCACCAGCGTCCACGCAAACACCAGTGGCCTTTTCCGGCCCCAGTTCCGGGCTGCCATATCCATTGCGGAACGACCAGGTTTGGGCTGTGGCCTGTGCAACTATCATCACTAAAAAGGCACAAACGATCGGGTTTGCAATCACGCAGGATAGATTCTTTTTCATGGTCAATTGTTTATGTTCGGGAGTTTAACAGTCGATGGGTTATCCAAGCCGGTCGCCCTTTTGCAGCCCGAAGGCCGAGAGGCGGTACCCCGGATAAAATCCTTCTTCACAATAGATCACATCGGCCCTGATGGCCTCACCATCCTTACAGGCAACTTGGAAACCATTTTCAGCATCCGTGAAGATGATCGTACCCGGGGGCTTCTCTTCCTTACGTTGACGGACAATCGAAGAATCACTGATGCCGAAGGTCCAGCCGTTCCAGATGGTAGGGGCTCCTTTGTTCCAGGGGTTACAGGCATTGACAAGGGCCCTGATCTCAGTAGCGCTCATGGTTTGCCAGTCGATAAAGAGGTCTGCTGGCTGTGGCCGGGAATACCATTTTGCCCTGGAATGGTCTTGCAGGGCAGGATGCAGGTTGCCGGCTTTCAGGCCCGACAATAGCGCACCGGTACAATACAATCCGGTATAAGCAAGCTGTGTATAGAAATATCCATAGCTCACATCGGGTGAGAGGGATACCTGCTGTTCGAGGAGGATAGGGCCTGCATCGAATGATTCATTCATCTGATGCACTGTTACGCCACCTGTGGCAGCGCCATTGCGGATCATCCAGAAAAGCGGATGCGATCCTCTCCATTCCGGCAGGGGTGCATAATGAAAGTTGATAAAACCATGGCGCGGGATATCCAGTACTTCACCCGGTACCAGGAAAGGAAATGTTTTTACCAGTACGATCTCCGGCTGGTATTTTGCCAGCCACAGTTCCAGTTGAATGGCCAGGCTCTCCCGGCCGAACCATTGCACCGGTACGCCTGCCGCCGTGCATTTGTTCCTGACGAGCCAACTGATCTCGTGCAGTTTGTTGGGCATGCCTACTGACACTACGAATCCCGCGGCCATCAGGTGATCGAGGGCCGGCAGTGCGATCCTGTCGTTACAAAGTATTGCGATACGCATATTTCAGATACATAAATAATTGTTTTTCCATCCGGATGCTATGGCTTCGGGCCTGTCATTCATGACCAATTCATGATCACCCGCCCTCACGGGAATTGGTTCGTTTACCTGCAAACGGCATTTACCCTGGTCGTTTCCCATGATGACGGCATTGTACAGGCCGGTATAACTATAATGAGTATGCGGATGTATGGTGACGGCACCACGAGGGCTCTCATAAGAAAATCCTTTGAGGGCATCAGGCCCCTGTTGCATGGCCTGCATGGCCGTAATACCGGCCTCCCAACCCAGCAGGTGGAAGATGGTAGCGGTTTTATTTTTCATATCCCTGATTGTGGTCTGGAAGGATCGCTGGGCAGGGTTCTCCAGTCCGGAGGCCCAGGGAACGATGGCATGAAAGCTGCCGCCGGGAAAATCGCAGGCTGCCAATAGTTCTTCTTCCGCCATAAAGGGAGAACAATAAAATGGCCTTGCCACAGCATCGGGGTGTTTTTCCTTCAATGCTACGAAGAACAGGCTGGCAAGATAGCTGCTGAAGCAGGCTGCCACCGATTCTGCGCCTGAACTGGTCAGAAGGGCCAGGTAAGGCGCAATGGTAAAGGAAGCCTTTTTGTAGCCACTGACATAATTTCCGCAAACCTGTCCGCCGGCAGCTTCCAATCCACGTACATAACCCCAGGGGCCCCTGTACCCTCCATCATAAAAGGAAGTGGCCATCAGCACTTTCTTCCGGCCTTCTCCTGCCATATATCCTGCGAAGCGGCAGGCATGGACACCCTGCAAGGATACATGATAGCAGTTCGGGACAGGTGGGATGGATGGCAATTGCATCCCCGCATCGAGAAAAATAAATGGCCTGCCTGCACCGGTGGCCAGGGGATAAAGCGCTTCTGCATTGGCTGCGTTGCAATAGGCGATCACCAGGTCGGCATTTTCCTGTAACAATATTTTTTCAGCCCTGGAATAATTCTGCGCATGATCTTCACCGTAACCTATACTTTCAGTAAAGAACTGCCAGTCGTTCACACCTGCCTGATGCAGGTAAGCCCGCAATCCATCGAGGAGATCGAAACCCAGTGAAGGGTAGTCGGTGGAACGGGGAAGCAATAAACCAATTGAACGAGGCATAAAGAATGATTTTAAGACCTGGCGGGGAATACGCCACTGAGGGCTATGATAAAATTGATTGCCAGTAATGGGTGCAGATTCGAGAACGGAAGCCCGTTACCGGTAGGCCCGGTGTTGAGCGTGGCCGTATAGGACTGCATTTTCGCAGACGGCGAAGTGCTGTAGAACAGATTACCGCTGGATGGAGTGGAGTACACTTTGCTGATCGGCGAACCAGCATCGGAACTGGCTGCTGCTTTCGAAGTGATCTTGACCACGGCAGGATGTGCATGCGCGGGGACCTGGTTCAGCAGCAGCGTTGTAGATTCCACTCCACCCGTTTCACCGATAGAGTAATTGGAGCCACCTGGAGATTGCCCGAATCCGATCGCAGCGCGTCCACGGAGGTCTGGCAGTGCAAATGTTACTTTCCCATCTCCACCATAGATGGTACCCAGGAGGGAGAACAGAGCGGTGTTCTGGGAGATGGGGAGTAGCTGGCCCTGGCAAAGGGCCCAGCCTCTGGGAGCGAAATTACCGGCGAACATGGTGATTGATGCTAAGATCGGGTCCATATAAATGGTTGTTTTAAAGGTTGGTGGATGATCAGTTCTGTGAAGGAAATATTCCTTGAGTACAGATCACGTAGTTTATCGTGAGAAAGGGTGAAAGGATGCTGAAAGGTTGGCTACCGCCTGCAATTCCGGTATTGACGTTCACATTGGTAGGGCCCAGCACCGTACCGGGTGAACCGGCATATAGGGTTTCGCCCGATAGCATGGCCGGAACGGCATTGTTCGGATCATTGGTAGTGCCTGCTGCACTGGTGGCCCCAGGTGTGTTACCGGTAATGCTGATGAATGGATGGCTATGCGCAGGTAGTTGAGCAACCGCGACGGTAACATTCTCTGTGCCTCCCTGCTGACCTAAGGTATACGATGAAAGCCCCGGGCCCTGGCCCCAGTGAATGGGAACACGACCACGAAGATCAGGCAATGCGAAAGTATTAACGCCGTCACCTCCGAAGGTGGTGCCCAATATGGCATAGAGCGCATCATTCTGGGCGATCGACAGGAGCTGGCCCTGGCAAAACATCCATCCGAGCGGAGCAAAATTGCCTGCGAACAGGGCGATGATCCCAATATAAGAGGAGGAATACATGGTATATGATTTAATTAATTCCTGCTCGGAAAGATCCCAAACAGGCATATTATGAAGGTGATCGAAGTATAAGGCATCAGTACGGGCACCGGGATATTATTACCGACATTGCTGATGGCAGCACTATAATTGGGCGGTTGCATCGACCCGTTGGAAGTGGTCCCATAGGCATTGGCATATTTTGCGGGAAAAGCAAAATCGGGATTTGTTTCGGTAGGGTCATTGCTATCGGCATTCAACGAGAGGGTAACCTGGCCTGAGTGGGCATGTGATGGGATATTGTTCACCGTTAGATTCACACTTTCCTGGCCTGTCTTCAGGCCCAGGTCATAATTGCTGAGGCCGGGCCCCTGCCCTGTGCTCACAGGTGTACGTCCCCTGAGATCGGGCAGGGCGAATGTGGTAGTGCCATTGCCCCCGTAGGTGGTGCCTAGAATGGAGAAAAGAGCCTGGTTCTGATTGATGGGAAGGAGCTGTCCGTTGCAAAAGGCCCAGTTCCTGGGTGCGAAGTTGCCCCCAAAACAGGTAATGGTGCCCATGAGTGCTTCCATAGTTGGTAATTGTTTTAAAAAAGAAATGGCTACTGCTATGCAAATAAGGGTGAGGGGCTACCAATGCCGTTAGCACAGATGGCAATGACATGCCCTAGAGCGCTTAACCTGAATGATGATGTAGTGTTGACCTTTGGTGGGGAAGAAATCAGAAATACGTGATGGTAGCGGATTGCGGGCAGTGAAGCTGCCGTGAGACTATATAAAAATAATTAATTTCCTTATCCGGTAGATAAGTATAACTACCTTTTTATATCCCTGGCCATATTAATTAAGCGTATTGGCTCCCTACATTTATTGTAAACTTGCAAAAAAAAGGTTTCATGGCAACAGATATCAAATGCCCCAGTTGTGGTCATCCCTTTACGATCGAAGATGCTGTTTCTGAAGAGTATAAGAAAGAATTGCGGGAACAGATGGTGGCATTCAAGAAGCAAAAGGATGAGGAATTCTCCCGGCGGGAAAAAGAACTGCTCCAACTGGCCCAATCGAAAGAAACGGAATTCAATAAAAAACTGCAGGAAGAGAAGCTGAATATCCAGCGATCGCTCGGTGAAGAGATCCGCAAGACCATCAGCGCCGATTTCGAGCACAAGCTCCGCCACCTCGAAGATCACAATAAAGACCAGGAGGAAAAACTGAAACTGGCCCGCCAGAAAGAGCTGGAATACCTGCAAAAGGAACAGGCCCTGCAGAACAGGGAAGCAGAGCTGGAGATCTCCGTTCAGCGAAAGCTACAGGAAGAGCGGGTCAAAATTTCAGAAGAGCTCCGCCGGCTCGAAGAACAGAAAACAGCTACCCGTGAAACGGAATACCAGCTCCGGCTGAAAGAGCTGGAAAAGCAGCTCGACGATCAGAAAAAGCTGGCAGAGGAAATGAAGCGGCGGGTAGAACAGGGCTCTACACAGCTCCAGGGTGAAGTGCAGGAACTGGCGCTGGAAGAAATGCTGAAAGCTGCTTTTCCATTCGATCTCGTGAGTGAAGTGGGTAAAGGCATCCGGGGGGCCGATTGCATCCAGACGGTTCGTAACAACTTCGGGCAGGAAGTGGGCAAGATCATTTATGAAAGCAAACGTACCAAGCATTTCGATAAGGGCTGGATCGAAAAACTAAAGAAAGATATGCGGAGCACCACGGCCGATGTGGCCGTGATCGTAACGCAGGCCAGGCCCGAGGAACTCAACACTTTCGGCCAGGTGGAAGGCATCTGGATCTGCTCTTTCAATGAGGTATCGGCGCTGGCGCATGTATTGCGTGATGGCATCCTGAAGGTGTTCCAGGCTGCCAGGTCGCAGGAAAATAAAGGCGATAAGATGCACCTGCTCTACGATTACCTGATCAGCCATGAGTTCGGGGAACAGTGGAAAGCTATACGGGAAGGCTTCCAGGCGATGCGGTTATCGATCCAGCGGGAAAGGGACGCCATGGAGAAACTGTGGAAGGCAAGGGAGAAACAACTGGAAAAGGTATTGCTCAATGCTGCACATATCAAAGGGAGCATTGAAGGTATTGCGGGGAATGATGAGATACATCTGAACCTGCTGGAGGAAGGGGGAGAGCCGGAGGAATAGTTGGCAGTGGGCAGCTTCCAGTTGGCAGTCTGGTAACTGCGAACTGAAATAATGATTCCCCGAAATACAGGGTTTATAGACTGCCAACTGGAAACTGCCAATTCTCTAAGTGACCACCCATGCCAGTACCAGCGGGTCGAATACCCTGGCCATAACGGTCATATCCATACGCCCGTTCTTTCGGAATTCAAATGGCAGGCGTATCCAGTTATCGGCCCCGAAACTGACAGGGCCGCTGAGCCGCATATCTTCCCGGAAAGAAAGCTGCCCGTTCCCATACCATTTGTAGATTGATTCCTTGGCGCTCCACAAAATAGTGGTCAGTTCCAGGTGGAGCTTCGACATCGGCTCCCATTCATGCAGGAAAGCCTGCTCTTCCTCATGCAGGAATTTATGAGTGATGGTATACAATCTGGGTGTTACCAGTTCGATATCCACTCCTACCCTATGGGTATCGCTGACAAGCGCGGCAGCGAAATTGCCGCAATGCGAAATGGAAAAATGGTACCGCTCATCTTCCAGGAAGGGTTTACGGGTATCGGCGATCAGGATCTCCGATAAAGGAAAATCGGTGAATAGGGTCGGCAGGAGATGGCGGCCTGCCAGGTGTTGCAGTCGTTTGTAGGGGTGCGAAACATCTTTCTTCAACGGAACGCTTTCCAGGAAAAAACCTTCCGTTTCTTCGATACGCCAGATCCCTAGTTTCGTACCAAGGTTGATATTATGTTGATAAAACAATGCCACAGATAAAATTTAGACTTTAGATTGCATAGCCCGCCGAAGCCCCTTACCATATTGCAAAATTCGGGAGCTTTGGGCGAAGGCGGGCATCGCTGCAAAAAGTAATTTTCAAATATAAACCAACCGATTCAACTATGATCCTGTCGGACAAGCGTATACTGGAAGAAATGGACAAAGGGACCATCAAGATCGAACCTTATCAAAGGGCCTGCCTGGGCAGTAATTCCTATGATGTGCACCTCGGCAAATGGCTGGCCACTTACCGGGAGCATATCCTCGACGCCAGGAAGCACAACGAGATCGAATCATTCGAGATCCCCGAAGACGGATTCGTGCTCTACCCGCATATCTTCTACCTGGGCGTTACCCAGGAATATACAGAGACCCATGCCCATGTACCCTTCCTCGAAGGCAAATCCTCCACGGGCCGCCTGGGGATCGATATACATGCCACCGCCGGTAAAGGCGACGTGGGGTTCTGCGGCCACTGGACCCTCGAGATCAGTGTGAAGCAGCCGGTAAAGGTCTATAAAGGCATGCCTGTCGGCCAGCTCATCTATTTCCCGGTAGAAGGCGAGATAGAAGTGAAGTATAACCAGAAAAAGGACGCCAAGTACAGCGGCCAGCCCGATAAACCGGTAGAGAGCATGATGTGGAAGAATAAGTTTTAGATCGCGTCCTTCCCGAATTTTTTATAGTAAGCCACCAGCCACGCGACGACTTCATTGTAAGCCAGTTTGCCGGAAGGTTGCTCATTGGCTTTGAGGTATTGACCGTACAGATTATCGATCACCGCTTCCACGGGGTTGCGGTGACGCCGGTAAAATTCCCGCAGTTCGAGACGGTCTGCTATAACGCCCAGGGGCAGCCGCCGGTTGAATTCTTTCGCCATAGCTGAATCCTGTGCATAGAGGTAGTACCAGGAATAGAAATAGAGATCGAAGTAAACGGAATAGCGGAAAGCTGCATCGCCGGAAGACCTGGCCGCCAGGTAACCGGCAAAATTGGCTTCATTTTCCTTTGCATAGCCCAACTGATGGCCTATTTCATGACAGGTAGTGAATGGCTGAACGAACAGCGGCACCGTAGTGTTCACCTGTGCCTCCCCGGAGAAAGGGTTGTAATAACCGGTAAAGCCCAGGTAATTACCCAGGTAACTGTAGATGGAAGGCTTTACCGACCTGAAACTGTACCCGAATACCGGCCAGTTGTTGGCCAGGCTGTCATAGGCCGTCACAGCCCCTTTGAATAAATATCTTTTTTTACGTATATCCCTCCGGGTTGATCGCGCCGCCGGATCAAGGCCATCCAGCCGCTCCACGATCGTTTGCATGACCGTCACCAGTTCTTCTTTCGAATAATGGTTGATAGTAAGCCCAAGCTGCTGCGCTATCCCCTTCCTGTTATAATTCAACCCCCACAATCCATTAAAAGCCACGTACACCAGCAACACGATAAATATGAACCGGCGCAGCCCATTCATCCAATATGCCTTCCCTGTTTTTTTCCTTGCCAGCCGGCCCACCAGGTCGATCAGCTTGTAGAGCAACAGCAGGATACATACTGCATAGAAAATATCACCGATACTGAAAGGCACCCATCCAAAGAGCAGGCGCTGGAACTTAGCGATGAACGGATAGAGACCATTGGAATAATATTTCTCCACGGCATCCGGAAAAAGGGAAAATATTTTTATAGCAATGGCCAGCCCGGCAAGGATGAGAAAGGGCAGTCTTTTTGTCCACATAGGGATTAAAAATAAACCTTATTTTGCATCGACAAACCGCCTTTTCTCCATTAGTAACACAGATCATGAACCTTGAATTCAACAAGAACGAAGATGCCATGAAATTAGCCGTTAGCCAGATGCGTCATCGCTTCGAGCAGATCGCACTGGGCGGCGGAAAGAAAGCGATCGAACGGCAACACGAAAAGAATAAGCTCACAGCGCGCGAAAGGATCGAATACCTGCGTGATAAGGACAAGCCTTTCGTGGAGATCGGCGCCTTTGCCGGGTATGAGATGTACCAGGAGGAAGGCGGATGCCCTTCCGGTGGCACAGTGGCCGGCGTGGGCTATGTGAGCGGCCGCCAGTGCGTGATCGTGGCCAATGATCAGACAGTGAAGGCCGGCGCCTGGTTCCCTATAACGGGCAAGAAGAACCTCCGTATGCAGGAGATCTCGATGGAAAATTTTCTCCCCATCATTTACCTGGTAGACAGTGCCGGCGTGTTCCTTCCCATGCAAAGTGAGATATTTCCCGATAAAGAACATTTCGGGCGCATCTTCCGCAACAATGCAAAGATGAGCGCCATGGGCATTACGCAGATCGCGGCCGTACTGGGTTCCTGTGTGGCCGGAGGCGCCTACCTCCCGCTGATGAGCGATGAAGTACTGATGGTAAAAGGCAATAGCTCCATCGCATTGGCAGGGCCTTATCTCGTGAAAGCAGCGATCGGGGAAGAAATAGACCTGGAAAGACTGGGGGGCGCCACCACCCATAATGCCATCAGTGGAAATGCCGATTACCAGTTCGACACGGAAGAAGAATGCCTCGACCATATCAAAAGGACCATGGCGAAACTCGGTCATAACCGCGAAACGGCCGGGTTCGACCGCATCGCCCCTGCCCCTCCGAAAAAAGATCCGCAGGAATTGTACGGCATTATGCCCTCCGATCTTACACGCCCGTATGATATGCTGGATATTATCGAGCGGATCGTCGATCATTCGGAATATGACCAGTACAAGGAAGATTATGGCAAGACTATCCTCTGCGGCTATGCGCGCATCGAAGGATGGGCTGTGGGCATCGTGGCCAACCAACGTAAAACGGTGAGAACACACAAAGGTGAAATGCAGATGGGAGGAGTGATCTACAACGACAGCGCCGATAAAGTGGCCCGCTTCGTGATGAACTGCAACCAGAAAAAGATCCCCCTGGTGTTCCTGCATGATGTGACCGGCTTCATGGTGGGCTCACGCAGCGAACATGCAGGCATCATCAAGGACGGCGCCAAAATGGTGAATGCCGTTGCCAATACGGTAGTGCCCAAGATCGTCGTGTATATCGGCAATTCTTATGGTGCGGGCAATTATGCCATGTGCGGCAAAGCCTACGACCCGCGTTTCATCTATGCATGGCCGGGAGCCAGGGTGGCGGCCATGGGCGGCGAGCAGGCAGCCAAAACGGTATTGCAGTCGCAGATCAACAGCCTGAAGTCGAAGGGCAAGGAACTCACTCCCGAAGAAGAACAAAAACTGCTCAAAGAAATAGCCGGCAGGTATGAAGTGCAGAGCACGGCCTATTATACGGCCGCCCGGTTGATGGTGGATGGCATCATCGACCCGGTGGATACGAGGATGCTCATTGCAGAAGGTATTGCCGCATCCAATCATAACCCGAATATCCCGCCTTTCAGCACAGGGGTGATCCAGGTTTAGCACAAATGTTGAAAGGTTAACAGGTCGAAAAGTTGATAAGGGTAAAAAGTCCACAGGTTTATTTTTTTCTATGAGTAAAGAGCTGATCATTTATACAGACGGTGCTTCCCGTGGAAACCCCGGTCCGGGTGGCTATGGCGCTATCCTGATGTGGGGTGGAAAAGCAAAGGAAATTTCTGCCGGCTACCGTCGCACCACCAATAACCGCATGGAGCTCATGGCAGTGATCGCTGCCCTCGAAGCATTGAACAGGCCAGGGCTAACGATCAGTATTTATTCCGATAGCCAGTATGTGGTGAAAGCAGTACAGGAAGGATGGCTGAAGAACTGGATCGCCACCAATTTCAAAGGAGGGAAAAAGAACAAAGATCTCTGGCTTCGGTACAATATGCTTGCTCAACAGCATAAGGTCCGGTTTATCTGGGTAAGAGGCCATGCCGACAATCCCTATAATAACCGCTGTGATGAACTGGCCACGTCAGCGGCCGATGGAAAGCATTTACTGGTGGATGAAGGTTTTGAAAGCGAACAGGGATAAAGTTCAGTAATTCGATGCTTGCAACAGTTTATGTACATCGGTCACGAATATTTTTCTTCCCTTCGTTTCGATCATCCCTTCTTCCCTGAACTCTTTCAGGATGCGGACTATATTTTCGCGGGCGGTCCCTACCAATCCCGCAAGATCATCCCTCGACAAATTGATCTCCACCAACATGCCCGGCTGATAATTTTCCTTATATTTTTCCCGCAACACTACCAGTTGCATGGCCAGCCTTTCCCGAACGCTGCGATGCGCCAACGTGGCTACGCTGTTGGCAAAAACGGTGTACTCATGGCTCAGCATTTTCAGTAACCGCTGCGACAAAACTTTCGACCGTTCAATGGCCTGTAAGAAATCTTCCTTCGGAATAAAAGTAATGGTACTCTCTTCCAGGGCAGCCGCCGTATCAGGATATCTTTCTTCCGAAAGCAATGCGTGATACCCGATGATCTCACCGGTATTGGCGAGATAGATGATCTGCTCCCGTCCAAATTTGTCGGTCTTATATTTTTTCACCTTTCCGTTCCTAATGAAAAAAATACCTGAAGGGACTGTACCTTCCCGGAAAACAGTATCGTTTCTCGCATATTGATGTACGGTAGTATGGGCCATCAACAGGTTTATTTCTTCAGGAGGTAACCCTGTAAGGATGGAGTGGGTCTTGAAGTCCCATTTATCGATCGGGAAGAGATGGGAAATGCTCATGGTCCACAAATTTACATTTTCGAAAATTGATTTTAATCACATTTCACCCCGATAAAGTTCACCGCAAGGCAAATGCATACCATTTAGTTTTGCGTGCGGACGGACGGGCGAGCAACTGGCTATCCCCACTGAACCCCTTACCGATAACAGTTCCCCGCCGTCTTTTATCATCAACTCCCAAACCAATGCAACCGCATGTTCAGGCCCATACTCTTCGAAACACTGAAAAAATATAGTCGCCGGCAATTTTATGGCGACCTTACTGCCGGGCTGATCGTAGGTATCGTTGCCCTCCCGCTGGCCATCGCCTTTGCAATTGCTTCCGGCGTTTCCCCGGAGAAAGGATTGTACACCGCCATCATTGCAGGCTTTATTATTTCCGCCTTTGGGGGAAGCCGTGTGCAGATCGGTGGGCCTACCGGTGCTTTTATCGTGATCGTGTATGGCATTGTGCAGGAGTATGGAGTGAACGGGTTGATCATCGCCACTTTTATTGCCGGTGTGATGTTGGCGGTCATGGGATTTGCCAGGTTCGGTAATGTCATCAAATATATTCCACACCCGCTGATCGTGGGTTTTACGGCTGGTATCGCCGTTATCATCTTTTCCTCACAGATGAAGGATTTTTTTGGATTGGATATCGCATCGGTACCAGCGGATTTTATCGGCAAGTGGAAAGCCATCGCCCATCATTTCTCCAGCGTAAACCTGTATGATATTGCTATTGGGTGCGGCACGCTCTTGCTGGTCATTTTGTTCCCAAGGATCACCCGCATCATTCCCGGCTCCCTGGTAGCCGTTCTATTGGCGACCGCTGTCACGAACCTGTTTCACTTACCTGTGGAAACCATCGGCAGCAGGTTCGGCCGTATCCCCAATACTTTACCGGCGCCTGTGATGCCCGATCTGGATTGGAATACCATCAAAGCCTCCATCCGCCCTGCATTTGCCATTGCGGTGCTGGGGGGTATCGAATCGCTTTTGTCGGCCGTTGTTGCAGATGGGATGACAGGAGGTACTCATAAAAGCAATATGGAACTGGTTGCCCAGGGAGGGGCCAATATCGCTTCAGCGCTTTTCGGAGGGATCCCGGCCACAGGGGCTATCGCTCGCACGGCCACCAATATCAGGAATGGGGCCCGGACACCGGTGGCAGGTATTGTTCATGCATTGACACTCCTCATCATCCTGTTGCTGGCTGGTCAGTGGGCCTCCCTGATCCCCATGAGCTGCCTGGCCGGTATTCTCCTGGTGGTAGCTTATAACATGAGTGAATACAGGACATTTTTTCGATTACTGAAGGGAGATAGAAGTGACGCCGCTGTAATGCTGACCACCTTTTTACTGACCGTTCTGTTCGATCTCACAGTTGCCATTGAAGTAGGAATGGTGCTGGCTGCATTCCTATTCATGCGTAAAATGGTCCAGATGAGCAAGGTGAACATTCTACCCAGGGAAGATAATAATGGAAATAGCGTTTCAGAAACCCAGCGATCGAAAATTCCCCATGGTGTGGAGGTCTTCGAATTAAGAGGGCCCTTCTTTTTCGGGGCAGCTTATAAATTCAAGGATTCTTTGCAGGTCATCGAGAAAAAACCGCAGGTGCTGATAGTCCGGATGGGCCATGTTCCTTTGATCGATGCCACGGGATTACATGCCATCGAAGACGTTCTCCGGATGTGCCGCCGCGATAAGATAAGACTGATCATTTGTGAATTACAGCCACCTGTACATGATGAGTTCAAAAAGTGGAGACTATTATTTAAGATAGGTAAACGATATGTAACGGAAGACCTCCCTACTGCTTACATCCGGGCTGAGGAAGCGATGCAGACTAGCACAAAGGCTAAACCTAAATAAACCATAACCCAGCCAGTATCCCAGAAGTATTATGCATGGGCCGCTTCCCGGCTGTTCCTGGTGATCAATCGCCAGCTTCCGAATAACACAGCACTGAATACGACCGTAGCGATCAGGCTTCCTTTGTAAAATGGCAGACCGGCCGTATAACAAGCCATCAGTCCGCTCCAGGTTTTGGGATATTCCACGAATTCTCCCACACCCGCCCAGGTAAGGAAATTGGACAGCAGGAAAAAATAAGTTGGAGCTATCAGCGACATCACCAGCACATTGGTGACATTGATCTTCCTGATCAGGGACCCGAAAAAAGCTACAGAGGCGATCAACAGGTAATTGAACGATTGTCCTTTGTAGAAGCCGGGAATGGAATACCAACCGGCAGCATACAGACCCTGGTACAGCAGGTCGGAGATGTACATGGACAGTATCGGCAATACGAATGCCAGTTTCTTATCCCTGATAACAGCTCCTGCAAACAATGCGATGGCCCATTGCGGGGCAAAGCCGAACGGCCTTCCCGGAATAGCGCGGTACACCGAAGCAACGATCACCATGAGCACCAGGGGCCATATAAGGGTCTTGTTCGATTTCATGCTCAATAAAATATAAAGCAAAAATAATGAATTTATGAATTTGTGTAAAATGACTGACGTTCTTGGCGCTGTTGCAGGTAAATGCCCGCTATATCAGGGACCTGAAGATCAATACCGGCAATGTATTGAACAATAACCAGCACCTCAGTCGCAAGGAAGCGCTGCTGCTGGCGCTGGCCGTAGCCGTGAACGAGAAAGTTCTCTACCTGCAGGAAGGGCTTACCGGGCTTTCGAAAGATGCCGGTGCTACCGATGAGGAGATCGCCGAGATCATTGCCTGCACTTCCCTGATGAACACCAACAATGTGTTCTATCGTTTCCGACATTTCATGAAGAAAGAATTCTATTCGAATACCCCGGCGGGCATCAAGATGAGCATCATGATGAACCCTGTGCTGGGCAAAGAGTTCTTTGAGCTCGTGAGCCTGGTGATATCTTCCATCAATGGTTGCGAGATGTGCGTCACTTCACATGAGCAGTCAGTACTGCAACATGGAAGCAGTGAATCGAAGGTGCTGGAAGCTGTGAAACTTGGCGCAGTGATGAAAGGAGTGGTTGCAGTGCTGAGCTAACAGAGAGTTGGCAGTTTTCAGTTGGCAGTTTGGTAGCTCGAGCATCGATGGTGATTCTCCGAAATACAAGGTTTGTCGACTGCCAACTGCAAATTGCCCACTGCCAACTCTTCCTACCCCGGCGTAGTTGCCCTGAAGATCACCACATTCTGATGCGCCTGCAGACTGATCTCTGCCCCGGCAGTGGCCAGCATCGATGCCCCTTTGTGCAGAAGCAGGCTTTCTGCCCCGCTTTCTGCCTGCACGGTCCCTTTGTAGACAAAGAATATTTCTGCTGTATGGGCTTTCAGCCTGATATGCTCTCCGGCATCGAGCCAGATATTGCGCAGCTCGAAGTCGCTGGCCGGCGTAATGAACCTTTCTTCGGCCGGCACTTCACCTGCCGATCCCCTGATCACCTGTGGGGTTACCGGTTCGAAACGCACATGCTTCATGAGCTCCGCCACATCGATGTGTTTATTGGTGAGGCCGCCCCTGAGCACATTGTCGGAGTTGGCCATGATCTCCATGTTCTGCCCCTCCAGGTAAGCATGCGGTATGCCTGCATCCTGGAAAATGGCTTCCCCGGGTTTCAGATGCACCAGGTTGAAAAGGTATACCGAAAAAATACCGCGATCTACCTGATCTCCCTGGTTGAAGGTCTTCGCAGCGCGGGCTGCCCAGAAATCCTCCCCTTCTTTACCCAGTTTGCCCTGCTCATAAAGGGGTATTGTCCTGTTCAGTAATGGCTGCAGGCGCCGGTCCACTTCTTCCTGCGGCATTTCCATAACGGTCTTGTATAGTTGTGAATAGCCGCCTTTTTCAAAAACGGGCAGAAGAAAATCCAGCTCAGTCACTTTTTGAAGGACTGCCTTCAACTGGCTGGCAGGCTTGAACCCATGCAGCAGCCAGAAATCGCCCAGGGCGAGCATCAGCTCAGGTTTGTGGTTATTGTCCTTATAATTCCGGTGGGGCGCATCGAGCGCCGTCCCTTTTTTATTCTCTGCCTCGAATTCCAGCTCAGCCGCCTTTTTCGTGGGGTGTACCTGGATAGACAGCATATCCTTTACATCCAGTACTTTGAACAGGTAGGGCAGCCGGCCGAAACGCGCCTGTACAGCGGGCCCCAGGGCATCACCATTTTGCTGTTCGATGAACCGGTTAAGAGGGACGGGGCCACTGCCTGGTATGATCAGTTCAGAAGGCACATTATCATGAGCGCCCATCCAGTATTCCGCAAAAGGTCTTTTATCGGGATTGGGCAATTCCAGTAATTCCGGGATAAACTTTGATCCGCCCCATGTATAATGCTGAACTTTCCCTTCGAGCCTGAATATTTTTGTACTATTGTGCATACCGTAATTTTCAATTGCAATAATACAAAAAGAGTTCATGGCGGCAAGACATATCGAAACCGGCAAGAAAGGAGAACTGATGGCAGCGGAGTATCTGCAACAGCAAGGGTTTATGGTGCTGCACCGGAACTGGTGCTATTATCACTATGAGATCGATATCATTGCTTCGAAGAATAACGTGCTGCACTTCATTGAAGTAAAAACGAGAAGCAGCCACCATTTTGGTTTCCCGGAAGAAAGTGTATCAAAGAAGAAGCTGTCGAATATCATGAAATGCGCAACACAATACCAATACCTGCATCCGCAGTGGAAAAGAATTCAGTATGATATTCTTTCGGTGAACCTGCATGTGGATAAAGCAGCGGAGTTCATGCTTATTGAAGATGTGTACCTCTAGGTTGACAGGTTAACATCTAAACTATTCAACCTCACTTCAGCTCTTCCGCTTCCAGCCTGCTCAGCATCTTTTCCACCAGCTTAAATGTGGCCGGGCAATATTCCACATTTTGTTTGAATACATGCATATAATCAACCATGCGGCGTTTGGTATGGTGGGGGAAACCGGCGCAATCGCGCGGGCGTACTTCGTAGATGGAGCATTTATTGTCTTCCAGGTTGAGGAACTGGCAAGGTTGCTTCTTGTTCATCCAGTCCCCATCGCGGCCCTTGTATAACCATTTCTTACGGAATTCCTGCTCCGTCATGCCAAGGTGTTTGGAGATACGTTTTACATCCTTCCCTGTAAAAGTGGGCGACATGGTCTTGCAGCAGTTGGCGCATGCCAGGCAATCCGTCTCTTTCCATACTTCTGCATCTGTTTGCACGGCGATACGATCAAGGCCACGGGGCGGATTATTTTCCAGTCGCGTCAGGAACCTCCTGAGCACTGAACGGTTGCGAAGCATCTTTTTCTTGAACGATCGAAGGTTGAAAGACTCCATCTAAATAGCCGGATTTTTTTATTGTGATGAACTGAAAGGTTACATTTGAGCAACGAATATAGTAGATAGTTTGTTTATAAAATCAATTTCAAAATTTTGTTCTCGAGATGTGGGAGCCCTATAAAAAAGGATTCAAAGCCTACCTGCAGTTGGAACGATCGCTTTCCGACAATTCTGTGGAAGCCTATCTACACGATATCGAATTGCTCACCCAATACCTTCAACAGGAGAACATCCTCAAACCACCGGCTGATCTCGATCTGAAGGATCTCCAGGGATTCGTTCGCAGGGTGGCCGAGCTTGGAATGACCCCTTCTTCACAATCACGCATCATTTCAGGTATAAGGTCTTTTTATCGCTACTGTTCCCTGGAAGGCATTTCTAAAAAAGATCCTACCACACTGCTGGAAACGCCCAAACTGAAAAGGGCCCTGCCCGATGTGCTCACCATCGAAGAGATCGACCAGGTCATCGGCAGTATCGACCTCAGCAAGCCCGAAGGCGGTCGCAATAAGGCCATCCTCGAAACGATGTACAGTTGCGGGCTCCGGGTCAGTGAAGTAGTGAACCTGAAACTGTCGCAATTGTTTTTCGATGTGGGATTTATTCGTGTTATAGGTAAGGGCGACAAGGAAAGGCTGGTGCCCATCGGCACCACGGCTATTCATTATATTGATATCTATCGGCATGATATAAGAGTACATGTTCCCATCAGGAGAGGACATGAAGACTTCCTGTTCCTGAACCGCCGCGGCGCACAACTGACCAGGGTGATGATCTTCCTGATGCTGAAAGAACTGGCGGCCAAGGCCGGCATCACTAAAAATATTTCGCCCCATACCTTCCGGCATTCTTTCGCTACCCACCTCGTAGAAGGCGGCGCCGACCTTCGTGCCGTACAGGAAATGCTGGGCCATGAAAGCATTACCACCACCGAGATCTATACGCACCTCGACAGGAATTTTCTGAAATCCACTTTGGAGAAATACCATCCTGCGTTCAGGAAATTCGGTTGACAGGCTGAAAAGTTGATATGTTAACAAGTTGATAGGTTGATAAGGAGGTCCCGGATACATGGGGCTTCACTTATCAACCTATCAACTTGTTAACATATCAACTTACCAACATATCAACTTACCAACTTATCAACCTTTTTCCTCACTTTTGTCGCAACAAGGTGAGCACAATTCAAAACCAGGCCCCATGAATATATTGATCATAGAGGATGAACAGAAAGTGGCTTCCTTCATCAAGAAAGGGCTGGAGGAAGAGCAGCATGTGGTAGAACTGGCCACTGACGGGCTTCAGGGCCTGCAGGCCGCTCTCTCGAAGGATTTCGATTGCATCATCCTGGATATACTGTTACCCGGCATCAATGGCAGGGACCTCTGCAAAAAACTCCGGCAGAGCCAGGTACTTACGCCTATCCTTATGCTCACCGCCCTTCAAACCACCGATGATATTGTATCAGGGCTCGAACAGGGGGCAGACGATTATCTTACCAAACCCTTTCATTTCAGGGAATTGCTGGCACGCATACAGGCCCTGGGCCGCAGGCGTTGGCATAAGACCCTCGGTGAAGAAGTGTTACGCTTTCACGATCTCACCCTGGATACCTCTTCCAAAACAGCTTCCAGGCAGGGGAAACAGATCAATCTTACCGCCAGGGAATACGGATTGCTGGAACTGTTCATGCGCCATCCCAATAAGGTTTTGTCGAGGGCTTTCATCACCGACGCAGTATGGGGCATCGACCGGAGCTCCAATGCCAATGTGGTAGACGTTTATGTGAATTACCTGCGCAACAAGATCGAGAAACCTTTCGGCGATGCGAAACTGATCCATACCCTCACAGGAATGGGTTATGTATTGAAGCAGGACCCGGTCTAAAATTTCCCCCATGAAGATCAGGAACAGGTTATCGTTGGAATTCACCTTGCTTAGCGCCGGCATTATGCTGCTGGTGTTCCTGCTTATTTATGGGCTCTTCGCCGACTATATAGAACAAACTTTTTTTCATCGTCTGCGCGACAGGGCACTGATCACCGCCCAGGTATTCCTGGAAAAGGATGAGCTCACCAGAAAAAGCTTCCTCGAGATCCAGGAAAAATACCTTCAGCGTCTGCCCGGTGAACAATCCTTCATCTACAATAATGAGAACAGGCTGTCCTTTATTTCCGATTCCAGCGAACTGGTTACCCGTGAACTGCTGGAAGGAGTGCGGGACCGCAATGAATCTTTTTTCAGGATAGGTGGCAAACCGGCAGCAGGTATCAATTACGAAGATAACCAGGGCGATTTCGTGATCATCGTTGCGGCCAACAATATCTCAGGGCAACAGCATCTCAACAACCTGCTGTGGGTATTGTGTGTTACCTATGTGGTAGGATTGCTCATCACTTTTACTTTCAGCACACGCTTCGCAGGCAAGGCCCTTCACCCGATCGTGCATATCAACAGGAAGATGACGGAGATCCGGTCACGCAACCTGCATGAACGGGTAGACGTTCCACAGAATAAGGACGAGATCAATGAGCTGGCCAATAATTTCAATGGCCTCCTGAGCCACCTCGAAGATGCATTTGAAAGCCAGCGTTCCTTCGTCAGCAATGCCTCTCACGAATTGCGCACCCCGCTCACTGCCATCATCGGTGAACTGGAAGTGGCGCTCAGTAAGCCCAGGAGCCAGGAGGAATATATGGCCACCATGCACTCCGTACTGGCCGAGTCGGACAGGCTTAGCAAGATCCTCAACCACCTTTTCGAGCTCACCAGTTTTATCGATAATTACCAGGCCAGGTTCCAGGATATGGAGGCGGGTGAATTGCTCCACGATCTCCGCTCTTCCTGGGAAGCCAAAGGAGAGACTTATTTCATCCTGGTCGACCCTCCGGAAATACCATCCGGCCTTGTGCTACGTTGCAACCAGGTACTGCTGGAAACGGCTTTCAATAATCTATTGAAGAATGCCTTTAAATTTTCACATCAGCAGCCAGTACACATCAACTGGCGTGTTGAAGACCAGCAACTCCGGATCGATATTGCGGACAAAGGGATCGGGATCCCCGAAACCGACCAGTTGCATATCTTCGAGCCGTTCTTCCGGGCAGATAATGCCCGGGCCTTTCCGGGGAATGGCGTAGGGCTCTCCATTACACAGAAAATCATCCTTCTACACCAGGGTACTATCAGCGTGAGCTCTTCCGTAGGCACAGGTACCTGTTTTCACATTTCATTACCAATTAACACAGCTTTCTAATCCTGCTCTAATCTCATTCTAATAATGCTGTAATGATTCTGTTGAAATTTTGCATTTGGTAAATCCATGATATGCAAAATAGATGGCCTAAGTTCCTTTTCCTAGGTGCCCTTTCTTTGTCCCTAACCCAACCAGTAGATGCCAGTCCAACCCAGGATACTGTCCGGCTTACCCTGCCCATGGCAGAGCAAAGATTTATCGACAGCAACCTGGCCTTACTGGCCTCGCGGTATTCGATCGACATTGCCAAAGCGGAACTGATCACGGCAAGACTGTACAATAACCCTGAGCTGACATTCGAGAATGTACTCTATAATCCGGACAATAAAAAGATAGTAGACTTTTCATATCAGGGCGGCACTGCCCTGCAATTAACACAGGTCATAACCCTGGCGGGCAAACGTAACAAGGCCATCCGTTTAGCCCGCAGTGGTGTGCAGTTAGCAGAATATGAGTTCTACGACCTGGTCCGTACCCTTTCTTTCACGCTTCGCGATGAATACTTCAAGCTTGTATTCAGCCGGCAATCGTACCAGCTCTTCGGTGCCCAGATCGAAGGTCTGCAGAAGATCCTCACCGTTTCCCAACAGCAAATGCAGAAAGGCAATATTTCCGCCAGCGAAGTATTGCGCATCCAATCCCTGCTTTACAACCTGCAGTCGGAACAGCACGCACTTCAACAGAACATGAACGAAACGGTCACCAACTTGAGGACCCTGGTGCGTATCGATCCTTCCTCTTTCGTTATCCCGGAATGGCAGGAGTCAACCCGGCAGGCAACACCCCTCACCCACCTGTCGTATGAGCAACTGCTTGATTCGGCACGCGCTCATCGCTATGATCTGCTCGGTGCCCGTGAACAGGTGCGCTACCAGGAGTTGAATGAACGCCTGCAAAAAGCAATGGCCGTGCCTGACCTTACGGTGGGCCTCACTTACGACAAACAGGGTAATTTCACCCGTAACTACAACGGCCTGCAACTGAGCATGCCACTCCCGATCTTCAACAGGAACCAGGGACATATAGCACAGGCAGGCTCCATGGTGGCCCAAAGCAAGACCCAATTGAAACAAACGGAAGAATCCCTCTCCCAGGAAATGATGCAACGGTACACCGATGCGCTGAATGCAGAAAAATTGTTCCGGGGCATCGATCCTGAATTTCATTCCCGTTTCTCCAAGCTGATCGACGAAGTACAGAAAAATTTCATCAAAAGGAATATCAGTTTACTGGAATTCATCGACCTCTATAATTCGTACAAGGAGTCCATCACCGGCCTCAACAATATCCGGTATGAGCGATACCGGAGCCTGGAATATATCAACTATACCGCAGGCGTTCAACTTATTCACTTTTAAACCGCAGACATGACATCCTTTAAACATACTATTTTCATTGCAGGCTGTTTTTCATTTTGTGTGGCAACATCACTCCTGCCATCCTGCACAGGCCACCCTGTTACACCGGGCACTGGCAGCGATACAGCCTCCCTGTCTTCACTACTGAATAAAGTATCCATCGACACGGCCACTATGCGCCCGATCTTCGACGAGATCATGCTCACCGGTAAAGTGGCGCCTGATGAAGATAAGCAGATCAGGATATTTCCGCTGGTAAGCGGCATCGTGAAGAAAGTCAATGTGCATTCAGGTTATTATGTGAAAGCCGGCGAAGTGCTCGCAGAGCTGACAAGCAGTGAGATGGCCGGTTTCAATAATGATCTTTCCGTTGCCGAAGCCTCCCTGGCCAATGCAAAAAGACAATTGAGCGTAACGGAAGACCTTTACCAGGGCGGACTGGCCTCTTCCAAAGACCTGGAGCAGGCACGCAGTGAATACAAACGGGTAAGCAGCGAATTGCACAAAGCCGAACAGGTGCTGAAGATCAACGGCGGTGACCGTGAAGCAGGCTACCGTATCAAAACACCCATGGCCGGGTTCATCATCGACAAACGGGTAACGGAGCACATGCAACTGAGGCCCGATAATAATGACCCGCTTTTCGTCATCGCAGACATCAGCAACGTATGGGCTATGGTGAATATCTATGAATCGGATATCTCCTTTATCCGCCAGGGCGACAGCGTACAACTCACCACCCTCTCCTATCCCGGAAAGGTCTTCAAAGGCACCATCGACAAGATCTACCAGATGCTCGACCCCGATACCAAAACTATGCGGGCACGCATCAATATCAGTAACAAGGACCTTTTACTGAAGCCTGAAATGTTTGTGACAGCGCACGTAAAGGTAGTGCAGTCCGAAAGCAGGGTAAGCATTGCTGCCCGTGCCCTCATCTTCGACAATAACCAATATTTCGTAGTTGTTCGCAAAGGAGCTAACCTCTCCGTTCAACCCGTAGAAATAGCCGAAAAGCTGGGGGGACGGGCCTATATCAGGAATGGCCTGCAACCCGGTGACCAGGTAATAGCCTCACGGCAACTTTATTTCTACGAAGCGCTGAAACAATAATCCCTAAAAGGCAGGCATGAATAAGATCATTAAAAGAGTACTGGCATTCTCTTTAAAGAACAGGGCATTCATCTTTTTTGCAACCGGTGTACTGGCAATCGCCGGGTACCTCAGTTTCAAAAGCATCGGCATAGAAGCATTCCCGGATGTGACCAATACCTCTGTCACTATCATCACTCAATGGCCTGGCAGAAGCGCCGAAGAAGTGGAAAAATTCGTGACGCGTCCGCTCGAGATCGCCATGAACACGGCACAAAAGAAAACCTATATCCGCTCCTCATCGCTGTTTGGCCTTTCCGTGATCAAAATCATTTTTGAGGATGGGGTCGATGATCCCTTTGCCCGTGTGCAGGTGAACAATAATATCGGCAAAGCAAGACTACCGGAAGGGGTAGAGCCGGATATCCAGCCTCCTTATGGACCAACCGGTGAGATCTATCGCTATACATTGGAGAGCAATACAAAATCGATCCGCGATCTGAAGACCATCCAGGACTGGGTCATTGAAAGAAATATCCTGGCAGTGCCCGGTGTGGCCGATGTGGTGAGCTTCGGCGGGGAAGTAAAGACCTATCAGATCACCATCGATCCGGGCAAAGCCGCACAATACGGGATCACACCCCTTGAATTGTATGGCGCCGTATCGAAAAGCAATGTGAATGTGGGGGGTGATGTGATCGTAGATAACGGGCAGGCTTATGTGGTAAGAGGGATCGGCACGCTCACCGATATAGAGGATATCAAGAATATCATCATCGACAATAAAGATGGTACGCCGGTATTGGTGAAGCATGTGTCGGACGTAAGCATTTCTTCGCTGCCGAAGCTGGGGCAGGTGGGGCGCGACAATGATCCTGATGTTATAGAAGGGATCGTGGTCATGCGCAAAGGCGAGAATGCCACCAACGTGGTAGCGGCACTTCAGAAAAAGATCGATGAGCTGAACAATAAGATACTTCCCAAAGATGTAACCATCGTTCCTTTCTACAACAGGCAGAACCTGATCGATTTTGCCACAGGCACCGTTCTGCACAATATGATCGAAGGGATCATTTTCGTAACGGTGATCGTATTCCTTTTCATGGCCGATTGGCGCACTACCGTAATCGTTTCGATCGTGATCCCGCTGTCGCTGCTGTTCGCCTTCGTTTGTCTTAAATTGAAAGGGCTATCCGCCAACCTCCTCTCGATGGGCGCCGTGGATTTCGGGATCATCATCGATGGGGCCGTGGTGATCGTGGAAGGGATCTTCGTAACGATGGACAAACGTGCCCACGAAATAGGGATGGAACGGTTCAACAAGCTCAGCAAACTGGGTATGATCCGGCTGGCCTGTATGGAAAACGGCAAAGGCATCTTCTTTGCAAAATGTATCATCATCGCCGGGCTGCTTCCCATTTTCACGTTCGAAAAGGTGGAAGGGAAAATGTTCTCGCCCCTGGCCTGGACACTGGGCTTTGCCCTGTTGGGCGCCCTGATACTCACTTTTACACTCGTGCCCGTGATGTCGAGCGTGTTGCTGAGGAAGAACGTGAAGGAAAAACACAATTTCTTCCTGGAATGGGTTTCCCGCAATGTGATGCGATTGTTCAATGCGGCTTTCCGCCGCCGCTATATCACCATTCCCATTGCATTGGGCGTATTGATAACAGGGCTCTTCTGTTTCAAACTACTGGGCACCGAGTTCCTGCCGCAACTGAATGAAGGTTCCATTTATGTACGCGCTACCGGCCCGCTCTCCACTTCCCTCGACCAGTCTGTAAAAGTGGCCAATGAAATGCGCTCCATATTCCGCTCATTCCCGGAAGTGAAACAGGTAATGTCGCAGACAGGCCGGCCCAATGACGGGACCGACGCCACCGGGTTTTACAATGTGGAATGCCATATCGATATTTATCCGCAGAAAGAATGGAAGAGCAAGCTCTCGAAAGAGCAGTTGGTCGAGAAAATGAATGAGCGGCTGCAATCGATCCCCGGCATCAGCCTGAACTTCTCCCAGCCGATCATGGACAATGTGGAAGAAGCCGTATCCGGTGTGAAAGGCTCCCTGGTAGTGAAATTGTTCGGCGATAATTATGCGCTGGTGGAGCAAAAAGAAGATTCGATCTTCGATATCCTGAAAACAGTCCACGGTATCGAAGACCTCGCCATCCTCCGGAACCTCGGCCAGCCTGAATTGCAGATCAGGCTCGACCAGCAAAAAATGGCGCTCTATGGCATCACGGCCGAAGACGCCAATGCGGTAATCGAGATGGCCATCGGCGGCAAGGCCGTCACCAGCATTTATGAAGGGGAGAAAATATTCGACCTGCGCATCCGCTACCCGGAAGAATTCAGACAAAATGAACAGGAGATCGGTAACCTGCTGGTGCCTTCCCTGCGCGGAACGAAGATCCCGATCAAGGAAATAGCCCTGATCAGGAGGATCACCGGGCCCAGTATCATTTACCGCGATAAACACACCCGCTATGGCGCCATCAAATTTTCCGTGCGCGGGCGCGATATGGGAAGCACCATCGCAGAAGCCCAGGCAAAAGTGGCGGCGGCCGTTACCATTCCGGACGGTTACTCACTGGAATGGACAGGTGATTTCGAGAACCAGCAAAGAGCTTCGGCCAGGTTGATGCAGGTGATCCCCATCAGCCTGCTGATCATCTTTTTCATTCTCTTCATTTTGTTCGGCAACAGCAAGGATTCATTATTGGTGCTGCATACCGTTCTATTCGCCATAACAGGAGGCATTTTCATGATGCTGTTCACCGGTATCAATTTCAGCATCTCTGCCGGGATCGGTTTCATCGCATTGTTCGGTATCTGTATCCAGAACGGCGTTATCCTGCTCTCCAAATTCAAATCCAATATGCGCGAAATGGAAAAAGCGCATTATCCCGACCTGGTGACCGCTATCCGCGAAGGCGTAGCATCCCGTGTAAGGCCGGTGCTGATGACGGCAATGATGGCTGCCATCGGTCTGTTGCCTGCCGCGATCAGCACAGGCATCGGTTCCGAAACGGCAAGGCCACTGGCCAGGGTAGTGATCGGTGGTCTTATCACCGACACTTTATTCAAGATGTTCGTGTTCCCCATCATATTCTACTGGGCCTATCGCTCGGTAGTGAACAAACAAATGCGGCCCACTGTCAGCTAACGCAGCAACATGGCATCCCAACGCTCATGGCAGGGTGTTGGGATGCCCAGGTTCAGCGGTGCAGGCACAGAGCATGTTTTGGGTTATTTGATCTTGATCAGGAAATCGATGTCTTTATCGATCGACAGGATCAGCAAACAGGTGGCCGTACAAAATACCGGGCTGGTGATACAGTGATGGCCATTCCAGCTTCCATCATTGTTCTGGATCTGAACAAGACGGCCGCTCATTTTTTCATACCAGGATTTCCAGTCGTTCCCGCCACCGATCACCAATGATTCACCAGTCATCAGGTAGCTGAGAAATTCCTCACCACCATTACTGCCGAAGCCACTGATCACATCTTTATCCTGCGCACGCATAGAAGCTGCTCCCTGGATCTCGTAAGCCGTTGAATATTTTTGCGCATCTGCCCTGGAGAAACCGGCTTTCACCAGGTTATCTTCCGTGACTTTGGCCTTCGCATCGAGCTTGCCGGTTTTCTTGGCATACTCGATGGAATCCTTTGCTATCCTCGCTTCTTTGGCACTGGCCCTCGCCGAGCTGCTGACGGAATATAACAACACCCCTGCAGCTTTATCGGTAGCCGGTGATTGGGTCTTGACATCATAATTACTCTTTTGATAAACCCTCGAGCGTTCCAAAACTTTTTCATCTACCCGCATTCCCATATCCTTTGCGCTTTCCAGGGCATTGTTGGCAAGCGCCGATTGCAGCACAGGCGCCCATCCTCCGTCTTTCCATCCTCCATCCCTATCCTGTCCGCGCTGGATTTTATCGATACATATTGCGAGCGCTTTTTCAATAGGCTCTTTCAGTTCATTATTCCCGTCCAGGTTATGGAGGGCGTTGCTGAAAAATTGTGCCGTGAGGATCACGTCGATATTCCTGCCGAGCTTGGTTTGCGGTTGTGTATTGGTAAGCTGTGTGATATTGCTTTGCTGTGTGGGAGAATTATTGACGGCCGCCAGTAAATACTTTACTGCTTTTTGCAGGCTTGCAGCATATTTTCCTTCGAATGGTTTTTCGCCGGTGCGAAGGAGGGACATGGCAGTGAGCGCTGTGGAAGCAGGGTCTGAGGGAACTGCATGTGGATCGCGTAGGTCCTGCTTGTAGTGGCTGCCTGAGCCCCATCCCCCATCGCGTTGCTGGGCCTGGATGATCCAGTTCAATCCATTCCGGATCGAAGCTTCTACCAGGGTGTTATCAAAGGTCACCCTGCTGGTGTCGAAGGGTTCCAGTCCGAGGAAGGTGCGGAACACACAGGGTTTTGAAACAGGAGCACAGGCATGTGCTTCACTTTTGGAAGCGGCATTTCCCGTATGGTCCCTGAAAGCGGCAAGCGCTACCAGGGCGGTGCAGGCCGCGAACGACAGCAGCGCGGCAATTGGTTTGGATGTTCTCATCATGGCTATAATTGTTTATGTGAAAAAAGGGCATACGAAGATTGGATGCCAGGCGAACGATAATTACACAGCAGGTGTTTAGGTATCTTTTGTTAATTTTAGGCCGAGTGGCATTCATAAAGAACATACAAAGCAATGATCAGCCCGATAAGGAACTGGTTGAACTGTTCCGCAAAACCGGCAACATGGAGGTATTGGCCATTCTGTTCCAGCGTTATATGGACCTCCTGTATGGCGTTTGCCTGAAGTATATGAAAGATCCTGAAACGGCCAGGGATGCCGTTATGCAGATATTCGAAGAGCTGATCCGGAAATTGCCCCATCACCAGGTAGATAATTTCAAGAGCTGGCTCCATACCCTGGCCAAAAATTATTGCCTGATGCAGCTTCGTACGCCCAGGAACCTGAAAACCACCGAATTCAATCCCGATAGTATGCAATCGGCCGAAGAAACGCATCTGAATGGCGTAATGCAGAAGGAAGTGGAGCTGGTGCGACTGGAACGATGCCTGGAAACATTGACGGGCGATCAGAAGATCACCGTGGAATTGTTCTATCTTAAAAATAAATGTTATAAGGAAATAGCCGAATCGACAGGCATAGAATGGAATAAGGTGAGAAGCCATATTCAGAACGGAAGAAGGAATTTGAAAATATGTATGGAGAAAGACCAGGCATTGAGTGTGCAGGGAGAGAACTCGAAATTCAGCCCTTAGTATTGAACAGGCATGGGTGAGAACAAATACCATATCAACATGTATACGGCAGCAGATATTCAGAAATACCTGAAGGGTGAATTATCTGCGGAGGAGATGCATGCCATGGAAAGGGCTGCACTGGACGATCCTTTCCTGGCAGATGCCATGGAAGGTATGGAACAAACCCTGCAAACAAATGAGGGGTCGATGATCGATACACATCTTCAGTCATTGGGAGAGTCTTTGAAAGACCGGGTAGCTTCGGCCAGTCAGAAGGCGCTCGCACCTGTGCGTTCTATGCGTTGGTGGCAGGTGGCGGCCGCTGCGGTTGTATTGGTAGCAGGAAGTGTTTGGGCTTACGATAGTTTTATGCGTTCAGCTGCCAGAGAAAAAATATTGGCATCCCAAAGGAGCACGAAAACAACTGCTGTAGTTCCTGTCACGGATTCATTGGCTGAAAACAACGTAAGGGCATTCAAGGAAGATTCAACCACTACACCATCGCCATCCCCCAACCGTTCGGTGGCACACCAAACACGGCCTACAGTAAAGAATAAAATATCTTCTGAAAGATCTGATAACCGGGCAGGGGTACTGGCAGATATCAAAGATGATGAAACAGATACAGCAGGCCATCACGCCCGTCAATTGGCTTCAGCGGAAAAAGAGCATAATAAAGAAGAATTATCCGAGGCGGAGCGGTCGGCCGCCTCTTCAAGTCATATTGCAAAAACAAAGATACCTGGCAAAAATGCAAAGGACAGCGCCAATGCCAGTGATGTAGCTAATAATAAAACCGAGAAACCCACCACCGAAGTAGTGAGCGTACTGGACAAATCATTCGGCCAGGAGAAAGTGGTTGCCAGGAAACAACAGGCTAATGAGTACCTGCGCAATGTGATCAAAGGGCAGGTGGTAGACCCGTTCAATAAGCCACTGGCCAACGCATTCCTGCAACCGGACCAGGACAGGAACTCATTCATTACGGATAAGAACGGTTACTTCAATATTCCCGCCAGGGATTCCACCCTCAATGTTTCAGTGAGCGCTTTCGGATTTACTACCCAAAAGGTACAATTGCAGAATAATGCACTCCCGACCCAGATCCAGTTGCAACCGGTAAAGGGCGAATTGAATGATGTGGTGGTGACAGGATACAGCTCACGAAAAAAGCAAGTTCAAAGCAACGCAAAAGCAAAAGAACCCACCATTATGGTGCAGGATGCACAACCTGTTTACGGATGGGTGGGATATGAACAATACCTCGACGCCAATAAGAAAAGGCCCGACAGTACCTCCCTCAGCGGGGATGTCGTAATCTCCTTCCTCGTCAACCGTAAAGGAGAATTATCGGGCTTCAAAGTGGTACAATCACTCGATAAAGCCTACGATGAAGAATCCATCCGCCTCATCAAAGAAGGCCCTTCCTGGAAATTGCTGAAAGGGAGAAAGGCACGCGCCACTGTTATCATACATTGGTAAAAACAACCAACCACAAACAATATTCGTATTTTCGGGCAAAATATTTTGCTATGATAAAAACTGTCTTCTCCATGGTCTGTAGCGCTACGATCCTTTGTGCTACTGCCCATGCTCAAAATCTGCGAATGCCTGCGCCATCGACCACCCAAACGATCAAGCAAGACTTTGGACTGGGCTCCATAGAGCTTTCCTATTCAAGACCAGGCATGAAAGGACGAACTATTTTCGGCGATCTCGTTCCTTATGGAAAAGTATGGCGCACCGGCGCCAACCAGGCTACCACGCTCAATTTTTCCGATGAAGTATCGATCGGCGGAAAAACAGTGCCTGCCGGTAAATACGGACTGGTGAGCATCCCCAACAAAAGCAGTTGGACCCTCATCATCACCAAACAGCTCGATGTTACCTCCCCTGCCGCTTACAAACCCGAGAATGATGTGGTACGTGTAGAGGCAAAAACGATCACCATGGATGAACCTATGGAAACTTTCACCATGCAGTTCGGGGATGTACAAGCCAGCAGTTGCGCATTGTATATCTTGTGGGACAAAACAGCCGTAAGCCTTCCTATCACCACTAATGTCGACAGCAAAGTAATGGGGCAGATCGACAATGCGATGAACAAGGATAACAAGCCTTATTTCAATGCAGCCCTGTACTATCTGGAAAACGGCAAAGACCTGAATAAGGCACTGGAATGGTTCAACAAGGCCACAGAGCAAAACCCCTCTGCCTTCTGGGTATGGCATCAGAAAGCTAAATGCCTGGCAAAACTGGGTAAGAAAAAAGAGGCCATAGAATCCGCCAAAAAATCCATTGAACTTGCCAAACAGGCACAGAACGATGATTATGTTTCTTTGAACGAGAAATTACTGTCGACCCTGAATTGATCCGGGCAGCAGGACCGATGCTGGAACTATTTTGAGTTGGCAGTTAGCAGTGTGCAATTTGCAGTTAAGGTGTTCCCCGACTGCAAATTGCACACTGCTAACTGCCAACTCTGTTTACTTTCCGGGAGAAAAACAACCATTGCAATACCCCTCCGAAGATCACGACTGCGGCTGCCCCGATCACATTCAGCCAGAGAAAGGAAATGATATCGAGATAATAAATACCGATCACAATGGCCTCTGCCAGAAGAGCAGCATAGAATACGGCCTTCCCCCCGATCCGCCTGATGTAAAATGCCACCAGGAAAATGCCCAGGATCGTTCCATAGAACCAGGAACCCAATACATTCACTGCCTCTATCAGACTATTACCCATATTATAGGCAAACTCGGCCACTGAAATACAGAACACTCCCCACAACAATGTATACCACCTCGACCAGCGATATTCCTGCAATGGGCTCAGCTCTTTTTTCGATAACCGTTTATGAAAATCGACCATAGTGCAGGAGGCCAGCGAATTCAGGGCAGCCGCAATACTGCCCCAGGCCGCAAGAAAGATGATGGCTATGATCAATCCCACCAGTCCTTTAGGGAAGAAATCACCCACAAAGCGGAGGAAAATAAAATTGGTGTCGTTCGCATCCGATGAAGGATCGGCTTTCCTGATAATTGCCTTGATGCCTTCCCTCGATTGCCTGCTGGCTGCTTCCTGCGACTGCAGTTGCGTTCTAAGGTCATCGATCTTCGCCTGGTCATTGTTGCGAAGGGCTGCAGCAAGATCGACCACGGTTTGCTTTTTCGCCTCCTGCAATTTTTCATAATCGACGGTGGCCGCCGCATATTCAGTGGCCATGGCTGAGTTTTTCACTCTTTCTTCCTGGGCCAGGTTGAAGAACACGGGAGCCCGGTAAAACTGGTAGAAGGAAAAAATGAGGATGCCGATCAGCAGGATAGCAAATTGCAAAGGCACTTTTACCAGACCATTCAGCAATAAGCTCAGCTTGCTTTCACCTTCGGTACGGGCCGTAAGATAACGCCCTACCTGGCTTTGGTCGGTGCCGAAATAGCTCAGGGCCAGGAAAAGGCCGCCGATAATACCGCTCCAGATATTGTATTTGTCTTTCCAGTCGAACCCATGATCGGTCATACCCGTCGTGATCACATTCAGCTTTCCGGCTTTGCCGCCGATATGCAATGCTTCGGAAAAGCCCACTCCTTCCGGTAACATTTTAATGGCCCACCAGCCAGCCACGAACATAGCAGCATAGATAATGATGAACTGCAATTGCTGGGTATACCCCACCGCTTTGGCGCCGCCTGTGGCCGTGTAGATCAACAGGATGCCGCCCATGAAAATATTGGTGAGTGTGATATCCCATCCCAACATGCTGTGCAATACCAGGGAGGGTGCAATGATGCTGATACCCGTGGAGATCCCGCGCGAGAGCATGAACAGGAAAGAGGTGAGCAGCCTGGTCTCCAGGTTGAACCGCTGTTCGAGGTATTCGTAGGCAGTATAGATATGCAGTCGCCTGAATATGGGAACGAAGCTGATACATACGATCACCATGGCAATGGGCAATCCGAAATAGTATTGCACGAAACGCATGCCATCGGTATAGGCCTGGCCCGGGGCTGTCAAAAAAGTAACGGCGCTGGCCTGTGTGCCCATGATGCTCAACAATACGATCCACCAGGGCATCTGCCGGTTGCTGAGGAAATAACCATCCAGGTTCCTGGACGTGCGGCCTTTGAACACCCCATACAAAATGATGAGCAATAGAGTGCCTGCCAGTACGATCCAATCTAACCGGGAAAAGTTCATGCGTAATGTTTGGTGAAGAAATAGAACAAAATGATCAGCAATAACAGAAAGCCCAGTACCAACCGGTACCAGTACCGCCATTTTTTAAAAACAGGTATCCTATCTTCATTTGTATCAGACATACCGGTCGATATTCTTATCTTTTTTTAGATACTGCCATCATGAGGATCAGTCCCAATATGAGGCCGATCAATAATCCCAGTGTTACTTTCTTGATGAGTTTCCCGATGATAAAGCCAATGATCATGGCTACGATCAGGGCGATCCTTTCCCTTCCGATTGTTGGACTGCTCATTTAAAATCCTTTCTTTTTATTCAATGCAATTAAATTGGCCATCAGGCGGTAGGCGCCGGGCACTGCAGCAGGCAACTCCCGGAAGAATACCAGTCCTGTATATACGAATGTTCCTTTCCCATAATCGGCAATGATAAGGCTGCCCTGCTGATCAGGTTCGTTAGGATCAGCCATCGACAGAGGCATCTTGTAGACAGGGTCCATCTGCTCCGCAAAATAGATGCCCCGCTCCTGTACCCAGTTGTCGAAATCATGGGCAGTGATCTTATTGGGATAGTTGAGCACGGGATGATCGGGCAAAAGAAATTTGACAGGTGCTTTTTCATTGGTGACCCTGTTGCGGGAGATGGAGAATGGATAGGGCCCGATCTTTGCGCGAACAGTGCTGATCAGGTTGTTGGTATTGTATTGTACGATCAGGTTGCCGCCATTCTTCACATAGTCCATCAGCACATCATATTTCTCCAGCAGGAAATCATGAATATTATACGCGCGTACACCGGTGATCACTGCATCGAACTGTTTGAGGTTGGCAGCGGTAATGTCCTTTTCCTTCAACAGCACCACTTCATACCCCATCTGCTCCAATGCCCCCATCACTTTATCCCCTGCCCCATCTATATAACCTACCTTTTTACCTACCGTCTTCAGATCGATGTTCAGTACCTTGATATGGTCCTGGTAGAAATAATGGATGGGCGGAATATGATCGTAGTTGATGCTCTTCATGTTCAGGTAGGCCGGCTGTTCAGCAGTGCCATTCTTCAGGTCGACAAATGCCTGGGCAAAGTCCTGTTCCATTCCTTTCAGGTTACTGCTTGGAATGTTGAAATAGTATTCACGGTTCAGTCCTCTGGCCACCGTGAATGCAGAATCCTTAATGGTGCTGGTATTGTTCTTCATCCTGTTGGATATGGAAGCCGTATATCCGGTGAAGCTCCTGTTGGCCGTTACTTTTACCTGCACCTCCGCCTTTTCTTTTTCCTGCCTGCGGAAGATCACCATGCCGGGCGTTGTACCGACGGTAGCGGGGGGCGTCACTACCAGCGGCCTGTATAATTCGCCCTTCACAGGATCTGTGAATTTATATTGAAGCGGTTTTACAAAAGTAAATGGTTGCCCTTCGATGAGGAGGTTGAAGCTCGCGGTATAGGAAGCACTATTCTCCGGTTTGCCGATCAGGGTTTGGTCAACTACTGTGAAAGAGCCTTCAGTCATCTTACGCTCCAGCCAATACGGTTGGGTGAGCGGTTTGGAAGTGAATACATATAAAGTTTTGGACAGGCCGATATTCCTGTTGCGCTCGAGATCTTTATTAAGCGTGGTATCCAGCATATCCAATGAAACCTTCACTGCTTTGATATTTGCTCCCAGCCTGTTGTTCATCGTGAGGTTGACACGGATGGAATCGCCCTGCACGGCAAACTCGCTGTTGGCGGCAGCTTCCAGCCAGAGGCCGCTGCATCTTTCGATGAGCTGTTGCACTTCCTGCATTTTCCGGTTCTTCCAATAACTATCCTGGAGCCGGTTCATTTCTTTATACAGGTTTACCAAAGCCGGGACAGAAAGCTCCGGGTTCGATAATGAATAATTTTTGATGATGGCATCCATCATCGCATCGATGGCGTTGCCGCCTTCCACCCTGTTCCAGTTGGCGGTGACGCCATCCATCAGGTCGGAGCCTGGGGCCTCTCCTTCCACCAATGTAAAATATTCAGTTTGCGCTCCCCTGCTGGCAGGAACGCCAAAGCCCTGGCTTTTGTGCTGGCTCCTGCTTTCAGCAGCGATCTCACCATAACTTTTTCCGATCATGGCATTATAGCCACCCACATCTATTTTCAACTGGTCCTCGCCGGTAGTATTCGTTCCACCGAAGTTGAAGGTATTCCACACGATCCGTTTCACTTTCCAGGGCTTGACGCCATAACTGAATTGCTCCGGAAAACGGGAAGGGTCTGCCGCAGCGCGAAAGGCTTCATGGGCGATCACGGCAGAGCCGGAATGGTGGCCATGACCGGCGCGACTATCTTCAGGGAACCTGGTAATGATCACATCGGGCTGGAACTGGCGGATGACCCATACGGCATCGGCAATGATTTTTTCCTTGTCCCATATCTGCAGCGCTTCTTCCGTGCTTTTGCTGAAACCGAAATCATACGCACGACTGAAAAATTGTTCAGCTCCGTCTATGCGGCGTGCTGCGAGCAATTCCTGTGTACGGATCAGACCAAGGTCGATGCCCTGTTCATCACCGATGAGGTTCTGACCACCATCTCCCCGCGTGAGGGAAAGGTAGCCAGTGCGGTATAATTTTTCTTTGGAGAGCCAGGCCAGCAGCCGGGTATTTTCATCATCGGGGTGTGCGGCAATGTATAGCACCGATCCCAGTACTTTCAGTTTCTTCAGTTGCAGGTAAATATCTGAAGAAGTATAGGAAGCCGGCGATTGGGCGAAACTGCCCGCGGCTTTCATGAACACGATCCATAATATGATGACGGCCCGCTTTGTGTAGAAAAAATTCATCCTGATTATTTTTTATCGAACCAGCTAAGAGAACGTTAAAGTAAGCAAAAGCGGAGCATGTTACTACCCCGCTTATAATTTTTAACGAAACATCAGTCCGGCCTACTGCCCCACCATGAAAACGGCATTGCAGATAAGCAGCTTGCCATTTTCCCAGAAGCTTCTGAACAGGGGGTTATCGGCCAGGTAGACCACATTGCCCCGGCCCATGTCCTGCACGCCGAACAGAACGCCATCCTTCAGTTTATCTTTCAGTCGGGCCCCTACGAACCCGGCCACCTGGTTGTCTTTTTTGATAATGCCCACATTCCAGCCGCCATCTTTGATGAATTCGTAAATATTATCATCCTGTTTGAGCGTGTAATAGATCGAATCGTAGCCGAAGGCAAGCGGGTGTGAATTATCGAGCTCTACTTTGTAGATAGCGCCGGGGGTTACGCTGGGAATATAATCGCGTTCTCGGTTCTCATAGCGCTTGATGCTGGAGTAATCTTCTTTTTTATCATCCTTCTTATCGTCTTTTTTATCATCTCCGGCTTTGGATTTCAGTCCCCAGTCGGCCCGCGATAGCTGCGCCACTGCATTTTCCAGTGCAACAAGCCGGCCGCCACTGCTTACCCATTCTTTCAGGGCATCGTTCATTGCTTTATCATTGAGGAAACGATAGTTGCCATCGGGCATGATCAGCACATCGGTTCCCTTCAGGACATTCCTGTTGAGGTCGTCCAGCCAAACTACATTCACGGGATAGCCGATCTCCACATCGAAGAAATGCCAGAACTCGCCCATGCCGAGGGAAGAAACGCCCGGCCCGGCCAGCAAAGTAATTTTTGGAGCATGGAGCATCCGTACTTTGTCGGACCCCAGATCAAATCCCTTGTCCACAAAACCTGAGCCCAGCGGATAAACCGTTTCACCGGAAGCATTGGCCGCTTCACGCACCGTCGCTTCGAGAGAAGTTCCCAGCGATGAATTGCTGGTGCGGGTTACAATCAATGTTCCTTTATCGAACTGTTCTCCTTTAATATTGAAAGGTTGTTCTGCATAGCGCACTTTTACTTTTTTACGCAGAAGCGCAGCCAGGAACCTGGCACTGCCCAACCCGTTCCAGCGAACGGCATAGGCTACGGTTGTGCCATTGATGGCAGGTACAGGGGCCGGAGGCGGTGCATTTTTAGTGGTAGCGGTGACATACCCGCCGAGACCATACGTTACGAGGCCGAAGCAATAAGGCATCGACCAGGCTGTAATATCATAGGTAACGGAATCGCTCAGTTTGGAACTCCGTTCGAACAATACTTTTATGAGGTTGGCATTGGGTTGGTTGATATTGATCACGATATCGGCGGGCGTGGTCTTGAAGGTCTCATGCTTACCGGTGAAATAATTGTAGCCATTATAGGCCATGTTGTTGGTGTAAGCCCAGTCGATCATGTTCTTATCGAGCAGTTTTTTCATCCGGTCGATCCTGTCGCTCTCATCAGCTTTTATTATATAAGATTTAAATTCGCCGACTGGTAAGCTCCGGGCTTTGTCGTAATATTTTTTGAATTCCTGTACGAGTTTGGTAGCATTCTGCGATGAGATCTCGATGGTCGACATGCCGGTGGTGAAATGGTGATAGAGCCTGTCCCACAAGGTGAGCGTATCCCCGTCCTCATTGATCACGGCAGCGCCGCCACGGCTATGGCCGCCCTGTTCGTAGGTCATCCCGATCGCTCCTTTATAGATCGGGTAGGTATCACCGTAAGAAGGGTAGAAAAGATCGAAGCGTTCTTTGGTAAAGAACAGCCAACCGTTCTCATCGAAATAATGGGCATTGTTCCTGCCGATCTGGTTCTGGAATTCCCGTTGCCAGGGGGTGATCACTTCATGATAGGGCTCGGCGGCAGGCGCAAAATAATAGGGTTCATTATATCCCTGTTCGTGATAATCCACATGCACCTGGGGAAGCCACTGATTGTATCGTGCCACGCGCTGCCGGCTCTCCACCTGCGTTTGCCAGGCCCAGTCGCGGTTAAGATCGAAATAATAGTGATTGGGGCGTCCGCCGGGCCATGGTTCGGCATGTTCCCTGGAAAATACGAGGGGATTGACCTCTCTGCCCACTACTGAATTGAACCAGTTCACATAGCGGTCGCGGCCATCGGGGTTCATACAGGGATCGATGATCACCACCGTATTTTTCAGCCATTCCTTTGTTTTATTGTTGGAAGGGTTCACCAATTCAAAAAGGGTGAGCATGGCGGCTTCGGATGAGGAGGTCTCATTGCCGTGTACATTATAGCTCAGCCATACGATGGCCGGTCCGTGTTCATCGGGCGCCATCCTGTCGGGCGTTGCGCCTGCCAACCGGAGATTATTGAGCCGGATCGCTTCCAGCCTGGAAGCATTTTCACGGCTGGCCACAAATGCCAATAGTAAAGGCCGGCCCTCATTGGTAGTACCATATTGCTCCAGCTTCACCATATCGGGTACAGCGGCAGCAACATATTTACAATAGTTCACCACATTGAAATGAGGAGTGTAGCGGCTTCCGAGCTTATAGCCCAGGAACTGTTCGGGAGATTGCACCTGGCCCAGGAGGCAGGTACTGAACACCAATAAAAGAGCAACGGAGTAGGATCTTCTCAGCATAATTGAAATCATATAAGCCATGAAAATAAGGAAAGATATGGAGTTTAGGATACGTTCGGCACTCATCATCGACCGGCCAAATAAAAATCCCGGCGATGGCCGGGACCATTTTTCTCATGTGATCGTAGCTATTTGGTAAGAATACCGATCGATCAGTCGCACTATGAAAATAAGAAAAGAATTGCAGATTGCAAGTACCGCCTGACGCTACAATACGATTCCTTCAATAATTTTACGGGGAAATTGTATGCTGTCATTATAAGTGTAAAATAATATGAGAATAATCTGCTATACTCTTTTGTCCGTTTCATTGATGGCCTGTTCAGCGGCCCGCAAGGCAGGTCAGCCGGCAGGCATCGATCCTTACCATTATCAAATACAAAAGAAAATAATCTGCACGCAGGGGGCCGTGGTATCAGCTCATCCGCTCGCCAGTGAAATAGGTGTATCGATTCTCCGGCAGGGAGGCAATGCGGTCGATGCTGCTATCGCCACACAACTGGCGCTGGCCGTCGTCTATCCCGGCGCCGGCAATATCGGTGGAGGTGGATTCCTCGTTGGCCATCTCTCCAATGGAGAAACGATCGCTATCGATTACCGGGAAAAAGCGCCCGGACATGCCAGCCGGGATATGTACCTCGATCAGAACGGACAGGCGCAGACCAATCTCAGCCAGAATGGTCACCTGTCGGCCGGTGTACCAGGCACCATTGCTGGTCTCTTCGCTTCGGCAAAATATGGGAAGCTTCCTTTCAAACAATTGATACAACCGGCCATCGACCTGGCAGAAAAGGGGTTCGTGATCACGGAGGCCGAAGCCCGTGGCCTCAATGCGTCGCAGGAAGCTTTTCGACGATATAACAGCGTTACTCCCATCTTCATAAAAACCGGAGGCTGGAAACCGGGGGACACGCTCGTCCAGAAAGACCTGGCCCTAACGCTGAAACGTATACGCGACAATGGGCAGGAAGGATTTTATGGTGGTGAAACAGCCAGGCTCATCGTGGAAGAAATGAAGCGTGGAAATGGGATGATCAGTTATGAAGACCTGCAACAATACCAGGCCAAAGAGAGAAAGCCCGTGATCTTTCCTTACAAGGGATACCATATCATCACCATGCCTTTGCCATCGAGCGGCGGTATCCTGCTGCCGCAGATGATGAAGATGATAGAAGATCAGCCGGTCAAATCCTACGGGTTCCAGACAGCCGCATCGGTACAACTGATGACGGAGATCGAGCGCCGTGCTTATGCAGACCGCGCCAAATACCTCGGCGATACCGATTTTTATAAAGTGCCTGTAAAAACGCTCATCAGTGAGGCTTACCTGCGGGAACGGATGAAAGACTATGACCCGCACAAAGCCGGCAGCAGCAAGATCACCCAGGCGGGCATCATTGCCGAAAGTGAAGAGACCACCCACCTGAGCGTGTACGATGCGGCCGGCAATGCAGTGGCAGTGACCACCACACTCAATGGCGGCTATGGCAGCCATACCGTAGTTGGCGGGGCCGGGTTCTTACTGAACAACGAAATGGACGACTTCAGCGTGAAACCCGGAGTACCGAATATGTACGGCGCCGTAGGCGCCGATGCAAACGCCATCGCACCCGGAAAGAGAATGCTCAGTTCCATGACGCCTACCATCGTATTGAAGGACAGGAAACCCTATCTCGTATTGGGGACACCCGGCGGCACCACCATCACCACTTCCGTTTTTCAAACCCTGATCAATGTGCTCGAATTCGATATGAGCACGGAAGACGCCGTGAACAAACCCAAATTCCATCACCAGTGGTTGCCCGATGAAATTGCCGTGGAGCGCGACTTCCCGCCATCTGTCCGCGAACAGCTTCAGCAAATGGGCTATACCATCAACCAGCGCAACCCCATAGGCAGAACAGAGCTGATCCGCATTTTACCCAATGGAACGATCGAAGTGGTTGGCGATAAACGGGGCGATGATCATGCAGCAGGATTTTAACACTGCAGCCGCATGTTGGTCCGTAATTTTGCTGTATCAAAATGATCTTTTATGAGTAATTCAATCGGCGCTGAATTCCTGGATACGGTCATCCGCCGCTTCCGCGCATACAAATTATTGGGCGATAAAACTTTTGAACAACTGGAAGAGAAAGATTTCCATTTCCGCCCCAATGAGGCATCCAACAGCATCGCTGTCATCATTCAGCATCTGAGCGGGAATATGCTCAGCCGGTGGACCAATTTCCTTACAGAAGATGGCGAGAAGGAATGGCGGCAGCGCGACAAGGAATTTGAAATTCAGCAATACTCCAAAAACCAACTGATCGATTACTGGGAAAAAGGATGGGCCTGTCTGCTCGATACGTTGAGATCGCTCACAGAACAGGACCTGCTGAAAACGATCACCATCCGGAATGAGCCACTCACGGTGATCGATGCCATCAACAGGCAACTGGCCCATTACCCTAGCCACGTAGGACAGATCATGTATATCGGTAAGCTCATTAAGAATGATCAGTGGAAAAGCCTCTCCATCGAAAAGGGAAAATCGAATGAATACAACCAGGGCACTGGTGTAAAAGATCCTGCCAAACTGATGAAGTAAGCCGGATCATTCCTTGTAAATCCTGATCTCCATTTTTCCATCAGCCGTTATGTATCCACGGTACATGCCTTCCGTGCAGAAAGGCATGGCAATATTGCCTTGCTTGTCGACGGCGATAAGTCCACCGTCACCTTTCAGGGCCGGCAACCTCTTCATGATCATTTCATCAGCCGCTTTTTGTAATGACCACTGGCCGAATTCCATCCTATCACTGATCGTTTTGGCCATCACGAGGCGGATGAAAAATTCACCCCATCCCGTGCAACTGATGGCGCAGGTAGCATTATTGGCATAAGTGCCTGCGCCGATGATGGGTGCGTCCCCTACCCGTCCCCAGCGTTTGTTGGTCATGCCCCCTGTACTGGTGGCTGCTGCCAGGTCACCATGCTGGTCGAGCGCTACCGCGCCCACAGTGCCGTATTTTGAATCCCTGTTCTCCGGTTGCAATAATCCTGAATTGGATTTTTTGCTGCCATGGTCGAGCTCTGTCTTCAAAGAATCTTCCTTCTTCACCCGCTGCAAAGCTTTCCAGCGTTCTTCGGTATAGAAATAAGAAGGATCTACGATCGTGATCCCATGTTGAGCAGCAAACTGTTCTGCGCCACTGCCCACCATCATCACATGCGGACTGTGTTCCATCACCGCCCTCGCAGCAGTGATCGGGTTCCTGATGGTCTTCACTCCTGCCACTGCTCCTGCCGCCAGGGTCTTGCCATCCATGATGGCGGCATCCAGTTCATTGGTGCCTTCATGGGTAAAAACGGCCCCTTTACCCGCATTGAAAAGCGGGTTATCTTCCATCACTTTTACTGCAGCTTCCACCGCGTCGAGTGAACTGCCCCCGGCTTTCAAAATGGCGTACCCCTTCTCCAGTGCGGCTTTCAGCCCATCCGAATAGGCTTTTTCCTTTTCGGGTGTCATATTCTTTTTCAGGATGGTGCCGGCCCCTCCATGGATCACAAGTACCGGTTTATGGGTATGAGCAGAATTGGTCATATTGTATTGCGACTGTCCTAAAGCGCTGTTAAATATCAGCACGGTTGACAATAGTATAAAAATTTTCATGTGAGTTTCTTTAAGCTGGAACTGCAATTTATGTTTTTCCGGCCTCCCGGGCATCCGGAAAAGGGGAAAATACATTATTCATTGGTACTGAATTTGCTCAACAACCCTGATCACCTAATTTTGCACCCAATACTCAGAACCTGAGAAAGTTTTGGAAAATATCCCGGACCGTATTGCTGATACTGATCGGCCTGATCATATTGGCATGGCTGGCCGTGCAAACAACCCCGGTACAGAATTGGCTGGTGCACCAGGTCACCAAACGCCTTTCCAAAGACCTCCATACTACCGTTCAGATCAAACATGTAGACTTCGCCCTGTTCAATAAAATGGTGCTGGAAGAAACGCTGATCAAAGACCAGCAACAAGACACCTTGCTGTATGCAGGGGCATTGAAGGTCAATATCACAGACTGGTTCTTCTTCAAGGACAATATTGAACTGAAATATGTCGGCCTGCAGGATGCCGTGATCCATTTGCAGCGCACCGATTCAGTATGGAACTATCGTTTCATCATCGATTATTTCAGCGGGCCCAAAAAAACTTCTCCCGATAGCAACGGGATCAACCTCGATCTCAAAAAGGTGGAACTGGCCAATGTATCCTTGCTCCAGCGGGATGCCTGGCGTGGGGAAGACCAGTTGCTTCGTTTCTCTTCGCTCGATATCGACGCCGATAAGGTCAGCTTTGCCGACAAAAAAGTGCACCTCAATTCCTTCATCATCGATAGACCGCTCTTCGCCATTTACAATTATGAAGGCAAGCGACCCGATTCCCTTCGCCCAAAAAAGGCTATCGAAAATATTGTCAACGATACAGCCCATCTTCGCTGGAATCCCGGCAAATGGGAGATCCTCATCGATCAGCTTACGTTGAAGAATGGCAATTTCAAAAGTGATAAAGAAACCAACAGGCCCGTGTATGACCATTTCGACGGGGCCCATATCCTGTTCAGCGATATCGATGCCGTATTCAAAAATGTTGCCTTCAAACAGGACTCCATCACGGCTATCATGACCCTCAGCACCAAAGAACGTGGCGGATTGGTGGTGAAAAAAATGCAGGCCAATGTCAAAGCACATCCCGAAGCGATGGAATTCGCCAACCTCGATCTGCAAACGAACCGCAGTCATCTCCACCATTTCTTTGCCATGCGCTACGATTCGTTTGATGATATGGGTGATTTCATCTCCAATGTCCGTATGGATGGCGACTTCAATGAAGCCGAGCTCGACAGCGATGATATCGCTTATTTCGCGCCGGAGATGAGAACATGGAAGAAAAAGATCCGGATCAGCGGCAGGGTCCGTGGGTCTGTCGATAACCTGGTAGCCAAAAAACTGGTGATCGAATCCGGGAAGAACGCCTATCTCAACGGGAATATCAGCCTGCGCGGACTGCCCGACATCGATAAGACATTTATCGATTTCGAGGCCAATGATTTTCGCAGCACTTACCAGGATGCGATCACGATCATTCCGCAACTGAAGAAGGTACAGCAGCCGCGGCTCGATAGGATACAATACATCCGCTTCAAAGGGAACTTCACCGGCTTCGTGAAAGATTTCGTGACCTATGGTACACTGGAGACCAATCTCGGTACGCTGGTCACCGACGTGAACATGAAATTCCCCGACCTGGGACATACCAGCTATTCCGGTAATCTCAAGACCGAAGGATTCCAACTGGGACAGTTCATCGATATGCCGCAGATAGGAAGGATCAGCTTCAAAGGAAGCATCAATGGCCGCGGACTGAAAACAGGCAACCTCAATGCGAAGCTCGATGGCGCTATCCGTTCAATCGAAGTGAATGAATATGCCTATCAGAATATACAGGTCAAAGGAACAGTGGCTAAACGGCTGTTCAATGGAGAACTGACGGTGGCCGATTCCAACCTGAATGCACACCTGGATGGCCTGGTGGATTTCAGCAAGGACATCCCCCAATTCAATTTCAATGCCGATGTCACCAAGGCAAATCTGAAGAAGATCAGGCTCACGAATGACAGCATCGATTTCAATGGTAAATTCAACTTCGATTTTACTGGGAACAACGTAGATAATTTTTTAGGTACGGCCCGGATCTATGAAGCCTCCGTTTTCAGGAACGGCCAAAGAATATCCTTCGATTCACTCAACGTGGAATCGAAGGTCATGGGCAATAATAAAGTGATCACTGTCCTGAGCAATGAATTCGATGCGGCGCTGGTCGGTGAATTCTCGATCATGGAACTGCCGGCTGCCTTCCGCACCTTCCTCACCAAATATTATCCAAGCTATATCAAGCCTAGCAAGGCGCTGTCGGACGAGAATTTCAGTTTCGTGATCACTACCAAAAAGGTGGATGACTACCTGGATTTCGTAGACAAGAACCTGCGGGGCTTCAATTACAGCACGGTTACCGGCAGGATCAACAGCAAGGAAAACCTGCTCGACCTGAATGCGGAGGTACCACAATTCCAATACAAGAATGTTACGGTGTACAATGTAAGCCTTAAAGGTGTGGGGAATCTCGACAGCCTTTCACTCGAAAGCTCCATTGCAGATGTTTATCTTAACGACAGCCTGCATTTCCCAGGGTCTACTATTCATATAGGCTCTTCCAATGACCTGTCGAAGGTGACGGTGAAAACCAGTGCCAGCCAGACCATCAATACGGCCAATATATCGGCGCAGGTGCAGACCATGCCGAAAGGAGTGCGGATCGTCTTCAATCAATCCAATTTCGATGTGAACGGGAAAAACTGGTTCATCGACAAAGATGGGGAATTGGTCTTCAGCGAGGACCTGGTATCGGCCGATGGAGTGAAGATCTATAGTGGCGACCAGGAAATACTCGTGACCACTCACCCTTCCGACATTGGCAATACCAATGATATCAAGGTAGAGATCAAAAAATTGAATATCGGCGATTTTGCGCCCTATGTGGTCAAGAAGAACAGGCTGGAGGGTTTGCTCACAGCGACCATAGATGTGATCGACCCGTTTGGAAAAATGCAGGTAGACATGAACGGTTCGGCCGACCAGTTCCGCCTCGATGATGATTCCATCGGTCTTCTCCGGCTCGATGGCAATTACAGTATGCGCAATGGTGTGGTAAACTTTGGAGCAGTATCGCAGAACAAGGATTATAATTTTGATCTGAAAGGGATGTACAATACGCGCGACAGCGCCACTACAACTCCTCTCGATATTACCAGCAACTTCAATGACACCCGGATCAATCTCCTTGAAAGATATCTTTCGGGTGTATTCAGCAACCTGACCGGGTATGCAACCGGCAGTCTACGGATCGTCGGGCCGCCCAATAATCTCAAATACCTGGGCCGTGTTCAACTGAAGGATGGAGAGCTACGGGTGAATTATACGAATGTGTTGTACAAGATCCCATCTGCCACCTTCAATTTCAAGGATGGTTATATCGATTTTGGTTCTTTTACTATCCGGGACCAGTTTAACAATGCAGGAACTGTATCGAGGGGCATCCTGAAACACCAGGGTTTTGATCAGCTTGAGTTCGACTTCGGCCTCAATACCAATAAGCTGCTCGTTCTTTCTACCAATGGTACCGGCAAGGACCCGTTCTTCGGAACTGTATTCGCCAAAGCCAATATGACCCTGAAGGGCCCATTGGCCGATATGCGAATGGATATCAAGGGTGAGCCGGCTGACAGCTCCAAATTATTTATCCGTTCGGGCCCGTCGCGGGAGAGTGGCCAGGCCGATTTCATCGTCTGGAAGGTCTATGGCCGGGAAATGCAGCCGGTTGGCAATTCGAGGGAAAGCAACCTGAACGTTTCGCTGGATATCGCGGCGAACAATTATGCCAATATGTATGTGATCCTGGACGAGCTCACTGGTGATATCATACAGGCTAACGGCCATGGCAACCTGAAATTAAAGGCGAGTACGGATGGAGAGTTCACCATTATCGGCCGGTATGACATCGACAGGGGGAACTACAATTTCAACTTCCAATCACTCCTTCGTAAGCCCTTCCGCTTGCGCGAAGGAGTGGGCAATTATATTCAATGGAAAGGCGATCCATTTGATGCCGATATCAAGATCGACGCCGAATACAGGGCAGAGAATGTGCGTTTCAGTGACCTGGGGCTCGATAATTTCTCGCTCGCGGCCGGTAGTGGAAGCTCCGTAAATAATAATGTACGGAAATACCGGGGTGAGGTGATCGTGGTGGCCAGTCTTACCGACAAGCTCATGCATCCCAAGATCCGCTTCGCGATCGAATTGCCGCAGGGCAGTGCGCTCAAGAATGATCCTGATGCTATCGCCATCCTGCAACGCCTCCAGAGTGATGAGAACGAATTGAACAAGCAGGTCGCTTTCCTGATCGTATTCAATAGTTTCGGGCCGATATCCACCGGCAGCCAGAGCGGCCTGGGAAATATCGCTTTTGAAGGAGTGGTGGTAAGCAGTATTTCCGGCGTGTTGTCTAATACCCTGAGCCGCCAGTTCTCCAATATTTTCCAGAAGATCTTCAATGACAAGAGCATCAAAGTAAATTTCAATGCGCAGCTTTACAGTGGCACCAACCTGATCGACAATGCAGACAAGAACCGGTTGAGCATCGACCGGACGAATCTCAATTTCAATATCGGTAAGAGCTTTCTCAATGAGCGGCTTACATTCACCTTCGGCAGCGCGCTGGACTTCGGGCTTTCTTCTCAACAGGTGCAGGCCACCAAGAACCTGCAGTTCCTGCCCGATATCACTGCTGAGTGGAAGATCAGGCAGGATGGTAAGCTGGTACTTACTTTCTTCTATCGTGATTCCTATAATTATTTGACAGGTACGGGCGTAGGCGCCAGGCAGAACAGGTCCGGGGCCAGTATCAGTTATCGCCGCGATTTCGATCGGTTCGGTGATCTTTTCAGAGGCGATAAAAAGAAAAAGGAAAAGATAAAAGCGCCGGTAGAAGCAAAGGCAGACAGTTCAGGAGGAACAGGCGGGAACTGATCATTGGTGCAGCATGAATTTGAGGATCCCGATGAGCGCTCCCAAAATAGCCAGGAACTGGACAAGGCCGGCCCAGTAAATGGTTTTGGTAAGTTGTACTTTCATTACGCTCATTTCAGTACGCAAATCACTGCGAACCTCTGCGATCTCAGTTTTTAATTCAGTCCGAAATTCTGTTCCTAACCCCACTAACCCTGATTTCAATTCATTGCGCACTTCTGCAATCTCAGTTTTTACTTCGGTTCGCAGTTCCGCAATATCAGCTTTCAATTCTGTTCGTAGATCTGCCATCTCTGTTTTCAGTTCTGTACGCACCCTTTCAATATCAGATTTCAATTCAGTACGCAATTCCGAATTACCTGTTTTCAATTCAGTACGCAATTCTGAAATATCCGTTTTCACTTCAGTACGCAATTCTGAAATCTCCGTTTTCACTTCAGCACGCAATTCTGAAATCTCCGTTTTCAACTCAGTACGCAATTCAGTAATATCCGTTTTCAATTCTGTTCGCAGTTCCGCCATATCCGTTTTCAGTTCAGTGCGTAAATCTGCGATCTCTGTTTTCAGTTCTGTTTTTAAATTACCGATCTCCCTGGTAGTTTCGACCCTCAGCTTTTCTATTTCTTTCGTCAGGTCAACCCTGACCTCGAAAATTTTCCCGGTAAGATCAACTCTCAACTGCTCAGTCTTCAACTCCAGTTTGTGATACCCCTCGGTTATAGATTCCTTCGGAGCGAACTTCTCCTCCGCCAGTTCATTGGCCGAAGTTGTTGCCTTCAATACCAGTTCAGCCACCTGCTCCTTATGGATAACATACTGATCATGCGCCACATCCTCTATCGCCACTACCAACTCCTGGGCCTTTGCTTCCGGAAGATGCAGGTCCTTGCGGAGAATATCATATAATTTTATATTACTGACAGGCATAATCGAAGATATCATATATTACGATTTACAAATATAAAATTAATTGCTATCGCAAACACAACCACGAGAAAAAAATCATTTTTTCCTGTTATTTTCCCCGTACGTATTTCCTTAACCGTTAGGCTGCTTTTTTCCAATAAAAAACCGGGGGCTTAAAAGGTCTTATTCCCTTTTAAGCCCCCGGCAATATATTTCTCTACACCTCTGCCCGGACCTATCCCTTCAGGATCTCATGCCCCAGCTTATCCCTTTTGGTTTGCAGGTATTTTTCATTATGCGGATTGGGAGTGATCTCGATCGGCACTGCCTCCACGATCTCCAGCCCATAGCCCAGCAAGCCTGCACGCTTCTTGGGATTGTTGCTCATCAACCTCAGCTTGGTGATGCCCAGGTACCTCAGCATCTGTGCACCGATGCCATAATCCCTTTTGTCCATCGGAAAACCAAGATGCAGGTTCGCTTCCACCGTATCCATACCGTTTTCCTGCAGTTTATAGGCTTTCAGCTTGTTCACCAGGCCAATCCCCCTTCCCTCCTGGTTCATATATAATATCGCCCCCTTCCCTTCCTTTTCCACCATTTGCATGGCAGCATGCAATTGCTCACCACAATCGCAACGGAAAGATCCCAATATATCACCGGTGAAACAGGATGAATGCACACGCACCAGGATCGGTTCATCCTTTTTCCATTCCCCTTTTAGCAGGGCCAGGTGCTCGGCATTGGTATTCTTATCGCGGAAAGCCACCAGTTTGAAATGGCCATATTTGGTCGGCATATCTACCCTGACCAACTCTTCTATCAGCGAATCGGTCTTGAGGCGGTATTCGATCAGGTCTTTGATGGATATCAATTTGAGATCGAACTTTTTTGCGATCTCCATCAGTTCCGGCAAGCGGGCCATAGACCCATCATCATTCATGATCTCCACGAGGGTGCCACCATAGGGAGGAGGGAACCCTGCCAGCCGCACCAGGTCGGTAGTGGCTTCGGTATGGCCTGCCCTTCTCAGTACGCCCCCTTTTTTAGACCGGAGCGGAAAGATATGTCCCGGCCGCCCCAGGTCTTCCGGCTTCGTACCAGGCATTACGAGGGCCTGGATCGTTTTGGCCCTGTCATGCGCCGAGATGCCGGTAGTGCAGCCATGTCCCAACAGGTCTACCGATACAGTAAATGCCGTTTCGTGCAAGGCCGTATTATTATTGACCATCAGTCCGAGCTCCAATTCCTCACACCGGTCCTCTTCCAGCGGGGCACAGATCAGCCCCCGGCCATGCTTGCTCATGAAATTGATCAATTCAGGAGTTATATTATGAGCGGCTGTAATAAAATCACCTTCATTTTCCCTGTCCTCATCATCTACCACGATGACCAGTTTGCCTTTTTTTATGTCCTCAATCGCACTTTCTATTGTATCGAGCATAACCACAGAATTTTTGCAAAGTTAATAATAAAACAAAGGATGGGTGAATAAGGTTCAAACCGGGTATGGAGGCCGCTGTTAAAGGTTCGGGGTTGCTGCTGAATAGCTTAGGCCCCATTCAATAACAATTATATCATGCAGCGCACGCAGCCATTTCCCGGTTGATGTTGCCTACCTCTACGTCAAATAGGGTCCCGAAGTTTCCTTATCCTGCGAGAGTTTCATGGTATTTGGGTAGTTTGCAATGGGGGCTCGCTGTGAATAATCTGTGCAACGCTTTTGGATGGTTAAAATTATTTTCTTTTACATTTGCCGATCAACAGGTTCAAGGACCGTTTCTGTTGGAACCCATTCTGACGATGCCTGATCTGGCGTTGATTTCTAATAAGTGTAAACGGAGATTAGTAGCCACCGGTTGTACCCACAACGTACAGGAATTAATCATTTGATAACGCCGGGATAACCTGACCGGCATTGTGACTATTGTTTCTTTGCAGCCAAAAAATAAACAGCATATATGAGAAGGACTACTGTTTTGTTTCTAACCCTTATTCTGGTGACTGCCAGCCTCATGACCGGCTATGCGCAGGTGACTACCAGTAGTATCGGTGGGGTGGTCAAAGGCGAAAAAGGCGATCTCCTCGCCGGCGCTACCATCACCGTTACCCATGAACCGACCGGCTCTGTCTTTACCGCCCAATCACGCAATGGCGGACGATTCGACATCCAGAACGTGCCACCCGGCGGACCCTTTACCATTAAAGCTTCTTTCGTTGGCTACAGCCCTTTCACCAGGTCCGATGTGAACATCCCCCTCGGTGAAAAATTCGAAATCCAGATCGTTCTCTCTGCCAGCACGCAGGAACTGACCAGCGTGGTAGTGGCAGCCAGAAGAGGCGTCAACGAAAAGACCGGTGCAGCCACCAATATCTCCAGGCGACTGATCGCCACCATCCCGAACGTTAACCGTACGCTGGCTGGTCTTACCAAAATAACGCCACAAAGCAACGGTAACAGTTTTGCAGGGATGAACTATCGTTATAACAATATTACCGTCGATGGTTCCCTCTTCAACAACAACTTCGGCCGCAGCGGTGATGGCCAGGTGCCTGGCGGTGCTTCCGCAGCCATCTCCCTCGATGCCATCGATCAGGTACAGGTGAATATCTCTCCTTATGATGTAAGGCAGGCAGGCTTCGTAGGGGCCGGTATCAATGCCGTAACCAGGAGAGGTACCAATAACTGGTATGGTACTGTTTATGGATATTACAGGAACCAGGATTTCAACGGCACCAAAGTAGCAGGAATAACAGTGCCCAATGTAAAAAGGTCGAACCAGATCTTCGGCGCCAGCGTAGGCGGGCCGATCATCGAGAATAAGCTTTTCTTCTTCGTCAACTTTGAAACTGAAAAGAGAACCGCTCCACCTACAGCCGTTACCGTTGCCCGCAGACCGGGGAATGAGAACGACCCGAACGTAAGCCCCGTGAATGCTTCCGATCTTGACGATTTGAAAGCTTTCCTGATCAAGAATTACGGATATGATCCCGGCGCCTATGAAGGATACGATTTCAAAACGGACAATACCAAATTCACCGGCCGCCTGGACTGGAACATTACCAGCAAACACAGGCTCACTGCCCGTTATACACAATCCGAGACCAACGACGACGACCAGGTGAACTCCAGCAGCGGCCCCCCCTCTCCCGCACCCCGCATCAACAATGGCAGAAGAGGCGGCAAGAGTGGCGGTATCACGTATTTCAACACCAACTTCAAGAACAATACCAAGGTAAAATCCGGTGTATTGGAGCTGAACTCCAATTTCTCCAATATCGTTTCGAACCAATTGATCGGTTCTTATACAAGGATACAGCCTGTTCGTGTTCCCTATTCCAGTTTCCCCTTCGTGGATATCATGAGGGCCGGTGATCCCAATAACGTATACATTTCTTTAGGTACGGACCTTTTCTCCTATAAGAACGAGATCGACGATAAAGCCCTGAACATTGCCGATAACGTAACGCTCAATCTCGGCAAACATACAGTAACAGCCGGCGTCAACTTCGATTACATGGCATTCGCCAATTCATTTGCCGCTTATGGTGGTCCCAGCTATTACAGGTATGCTTCTCTCGCCGATTTCATGAACAACGCTAACGTTGCTCCTGTCGCTTTTGGTGTTTCCTATAGCAATACCGACCGGCTGGGCATTACCCCTGCCGAAGCAAAATTTGCCCAGTTGGGCATCTATGCGCAGGACGCATGGGCCATCAACCCCAAATTCAAACTGACTTATGGCCTGCGTGTAGACCTTCCGTTCTATCCCTACACGCCGGCACAGAACCCTGCCCTCGCAGCCGTTACTTTCAAAAATCCCGACGGCATCCCAGAAAATTTCGACGTGAGCAAATGGCCTAAGAAAAGACCATTGTTCTCTCCGAGAGTAGGTTTCACCTATGATCCGGAAGGAGACAAGTCGATCGTAGTGCGTGGCGGTACAGGCATCTTCACCGGCCGTATCCCCTTCATCTGGTTAGTGAACCAGGTAGGTGATAACGGCGTGCTGAGGTCGATCTACCAGCCTACCGGCTCAGCGCTGGCAGCTATCCGTTTCGATCCCGACAGGGCCAAATACATCCCCACCACCATCGATCCTCCGGGCACAACCATCCCTGCCGGCCGTCCTTCTTACAGCGCTACTGCCCCCGACTTTAAAATGCCTCAGACCTGGAGAAGTAATCTCGCAGTCGACAAGAGGCTGAGCACAAACCTGGTGCTGACCGTTGAAGCGATCATTACCAAAATGATCAACAACGCTTATTACAGGAACGCCAACCTGGGTGGTGAGAATGGAAAATACGCCGATGGAAGACCTACCTATAATTCCAGGCTGAACGACAATATCAGCCAGATGATCGTGCTCGACAATACCAGCAAAGGTTTCAGCTCTGCCTTCACCGCACAGTTGCAAAAGACCTTCGCCCATGGATGGGAAGCAGGTATCGCCTATACCTATACTTTTGCACAGGATCTGGCGATCGGTACCAGTGACCAGGCAGGAAGCGGCTGGACAACAAACAATATCGTCATGAACGCCAATAAACCTGAGCTGGGATATTCCAACTTCTCTATCCCGCACAGGATCGTTGCTAACGGTTCTTACAGGTTCGAATATGCGAATAAGAAACTGGCCACCACGATCGGCCTGTATTATTCAGCACAACCGCAGGAACGTTTCCACTACCGTTATGGTGGCGATATCAACGGTGACGGCGCCACCAACGATATGATCTTTATCCCCAATGATCCTACCACGCTGAAATTCCAGGCCGTATATACACCGGTTGCCGGCGGGCCTTCCTATACTGCCGCACAGCAATCCTTAGCTTTTGCCAAATTCGTCGAGAACGATAAATACCTGAGCAAGCACAAAGGCCAGTACATCGAGCGTTACGGAGCATTGCTGCCCTGGTATCATTCTCTCGATCTTCGCCTTCTGCAGGATTTCAGCCTGAGGACCGGCACCAGGAGCCATACACTGCAATTCAGCGTCGACCTGATCAATGCACTGAACCTGCTGAACAGCAACTGGGGCCACCGTTACAGATATAACTTCGGCACTTTCCAGGACCAGGGTATCCTTGGTATCGGGACCGGCTCTACTGCAGCCAATCCTGTTTATACTTTCGACCCTTCTATCTGGAGAGCCTATTCACCCGAATACAATACCAACAGTACTTGGGGTATCCAGTTAGGTTTGAGGTATATCTTCAACTAAACAACGATCGTTTATATAAACTGATCAATAAAAAGATCCCCGCTCAAATGAGCGGGGATCTTTCTTTTATACTTTTTCAAAGTCATTCATCCATTAATCTTTCGGCTTCCTCCACCCCCATTTCAAAAAAACCGGCAACGCCTTTGCCCAGGAGCTGACCTCATGTTTACCATCCACCAATTGCAGATAGGCCATATCCCTGCCTTCCAGGTATCCCTTGGCCAGCAACTCACGCATTACATCGATGGTGTCATCGATCGAATCGATCACCCCATTGCGGTTCCGGTCTTCCTGCTCATCCAGCTCGCCGCACTGAAAAAAGAATTTCAATCCTTCATGGTAATTCCCTTCCCGGATCTGCCGGTGCATGAGACGGTCCCTGTTCTGGTTATATTCCTTATCATTCTTGTCCTTGCTCCGCCACCACAAAGAACCGGAGAACACACCTGCCCGGGTGAATACTTCAGGATGGTTCCATACAATGTCCAATGCGCTCAACGCCCCCAGGGAAAAACCAGCAAAGGCCCTCTCCCTGAATGAACGAACATTGAAATGACCATAAATATAAGGTAGCAGCTCCTCCAGGATGAAACGCTGATACGCGCCTGCCTTCGCACCACGCCCTTTGAAGTCCGGGGCCAATGCCATCCCATATTCATTGATACGGTCTTCCCCACAATGAATGCCTACACATAACAATGGCCTGATCGTTTCTGTTTGCAACAGGTAGCCGATCATCTTGTCGAACCCCATGGCCTCTATGTCCTGTCCGTCATTGATCAATAACAGGCCGAGCGAATCAGGTTCCGCAATATTGGTAGGCAGATAAAAATTGACCTTAACCTTTCGTTCAAGGGCATCTGATGGCAGTTCTACGGTTTCCACCATCACCCCGATACTTGTTTCCGTGTACATATCTGTCAAAAATAGGGAAAAGGTTGAAGGTTGATTTGTTTTTTCGCGGACGTTCCGATAAATTTGGTTACCACAGTGTCCACACTTTTCATTCATCAATAAACTGCGAGCTTATGAAAAAGATCGGTATTCTCTTTGGAAAGGAAAGGACTTTTCCCATGGCCTTCATAGAACAGGTGAACAGTAAACAAATAGAAGGCATCACAGCGGAGCCGGTCAGGATCGATAAAGTAGTGCAGGGTGCCGCCGATGAATATTCCGTTATTATCGATCGCATCTCGCAGGATGTTCCATTTTACAGGGCCTTTCTCAAAAATGCCGCTATAAGCGGCACTGCCGTGATCAACAATCCCTTTTGGTGGAGCGCCGATGAAAAATTCTTCAATAACTGTCTGGCTGTTAAAATTGGCGTGCCGGTACCCAGGACTGTGATCCTCCCGTCGCATGAACTCCCTCCAGATACCAGCAACGATTCTTTCAGCAATCTTACCTATCCGCTCGACTGGGAAGGTATCTTCCGGTACGTGGGTTTTCCCGCTTATATGAAACCCTTCGCCGGCGGCGGCTGGAAGAACGTTTACAAATTGCATGACATGGATGATTTCTTCCAGAAACACCGCGAGACCGGTCAGCTCGTGATGCTCCTGCAGGAGGAGATCATTTTCGAAGAATACTACCGGTGCTATTGCATCGGCGGCAAATACGTTCGCATTATGCCGTATGAACCCCGCAATCCACACCACTTACGGTATTCCAGCAATTTCACTCCCTCTGCTGAAAGGCTGAAACAAATGGAAGATATCGTACTGCGCATCAATCAATACCTGGGCTACGATTTCAATACCGTCGAGCTCGCAGTACGCGATGGCATACCTTACGCCATCGATTTCTGTAACCCTGCTCCCGATGCGGACCGCCCCAGTGTAGGGGAAGAAAATTTCAACTGGGTGGTGGAAACCGCCGCCACCTATGCCATCGAAAGAGCATTGGCGCAGATCCCCGGGCAGGACAATCTCACCTGGGGTGAGTATCTCAAAAGAAGCAGTACGAATAAAGCCTTGCTCTGAGCTGGCCCCTTATTTTCATTACCCATTTTATTTCAATGGCAAACATCACATACAACCAATTCACGCTCGGCATCGAAGAAGAGTACATGGTCATCGATCCTGTAACACGCGAACTGAGAAGCCATGAGCAGAAGATCGTTACGGAAGGACAAAAAGTGATCAAAGACAAAGTGAAAGCGGAAATGCACCAGGCCGTGGTGGAAGTAGGCACCGATATCTGCCAGAACGTCGAAGAGGCTTACAAGGACGTGGCTACCCTTCGTAAAACGATTGCCGGTATCGGTCAGGAACTGGGCTATTATTTGGGCGCCGCAGGCACTCACCCTTTCAGCCATTGGGAAAGTCAATTGATCACCGATCATGTCCGCTACAGCGAGATCGTGAACGAACTGCAGGAAGCCGCCCGCAGCAACCTGATCTTCGGGTTGCATGTTCACGTGGGAATGGAAAGCCGCGAAATGGCCAATCATATCGCCAATTCCACCCGGTATTTCCTGCCCCATATCTATGCGCTCAGCACCAACTCGCCCTTCTGGGAAGGCAGGCAAACAGGCTACAAGTCGTTCCGGACAAAAGTGTTCGACAAGTTTCCCCGGACCGGCATCCCGGAAACTTTCGATACCATCGAAGATTACGATAACTATATCAAGCTGCTGGTAAAAACGAATTGCATCGATAATGCCAAAAAGATATGGTGGGACCTCCGCGTGCATCCTTTCTTCAATACCGTGGAGTTCCGCATCTGCGATGTTCCCATGACCGTGTCCGAAACCATCGCCATCGCTGCGCTGTTCCAGGGCGTCTGCGCCAAGATCTATAAACTCCGCTCGCAGAACCTGAATTTCATCCAATACTCACGGGCATTGATCAACGAAAACAAATGGCGGGCCAGCCGCTATGGGATCGATGGCCGGTTGATCGATTTCGGGAAAGAAGAAGAAGTGAATACACGGGTATTGATCTATGAACTGCTCGATTTCATCGATGATGTAGTAGACCACCTGGGCAGCAGGCATGCGATCAATTATGTGCATAAATTACTCGAAGAAGGCACAGGGGCCGACCGCCAGTTGAAAGTATACGAGCAATCCAATAACAGCCTCATCAGTGTGGTAGATTATATCCATTCCCAATTCCTCGAAGGCACCTGAACATTCAACAGTCATTTACCGGCATCCGTTCTCCTGATAAAGTCGATCACTCCGTTCATGAATACCTGCTGATCATCCCACATGGAGAGGTGGCTGCCATTGGGGCAATACAAATAACTGCCATGCTTCACCTGGGTGCTCATCCATTTCATCTGTTCCGGGTCCATTGTATCATATCGCGCTCCTACGGTGAGCGTGGGCACCGTAATGCGGGGAAGATCGGTCTTGCGGTCCCAGTTTGCCAACCTGCCGGCAATACCGAATTCCGAAGGCCCCTGCATCAACGTATAGATGTCATTGTTCGCGTGTTTGAGGCACCTGGTGACCGGTTCAGGCCATTCAGGCAGCCTGCATAAATGCTGGTTGTAAAAATTGGGCAGCAGCAGTTCCATGTATTTCGGGTTGGCAAAATCCTTTTTCGCTTCCAGCATCCTGATCGTGTCCAGCACCTTCGGGTCCATTTGTTTGGCCAATACATTCTCAGCATATTTTCCATATTCAGGGCAGCTTGCCATCATATTGCAGATGATAAGACCCTTCAGGTGTTGCTGGTATTTGAGTGCATATTCCATGGCGAGAATACCTCCCCAGGAATTGCCCAGTAAATAAAAATTATGATTGTCGAGCCCCAGGGCTTTCCGTACCTGCTCCACCTCTTCCACGAACCGCTCCACTGTCCACAGGCTGCTGTCTTTCGGCTGGTCGGAATAATAGGAACCCAACTGATCATATTCATAGAACTCGATCCCTTCTTTCGGAAAAAAACTTTCGAAGCATTCCATATATTCATGTGTCATGGCCGGGCCGCCATGCAGCAATAATACCTTGATGGAAGGATTGTTGCCGAAACGTTTTGTCCAAACCTTGAACACACCGGAAGGTGTTCGTACAGGTATCATTTTTATGCCGGCCACCTGTACACCTGTATCGCCTGTATTGAAATAAGCAGATGGTGAAACGGAAGAAGCGCTCCTGTCGCGGCAGGAAGCGCCGATGATGGCAAGCGCCACTAACCACAACTTATAATATTTTCTCATATCAGCTGGTTTCTTTCAAGTTAAGCATTATTTTTTAGTCGTTTTACCCTTTGATATTGTTCCGTTAATGCCTTCTCCCCAATCTTGCCGGAAGCTGAAAAAATGGTAAATTGGCTGGCCCTTATAAAACACAGCGTTGTTGAAAACATCTCTACTTACATTGCTCATCGCCTTATCACTTTTGTTCATTGACCTTGCGTCCAATGCACAGGAGACGCCCACGCAGCAATTACCCCGGCATCGCTGCGCCACGATGGAACTGGAACGCGCCATTATACAACAGGACCCCGGCATCCTCCAACGCTGGAAAGCGGCCGGTGAACTCGCCCAGGAAGCATGGCGCCAGCGCAAACAACAATCCTTGCAATTGAACGGGCCGGGCGGAGTTCCTTTATCGGGAGATGGATCACTCGTCATTCCCGTTGTATTCCACCTCGTAGGCAGCGCCGCCATCCTCAACAATATTCCCGACCGCGATGTATATGACCAGGTAGAGATCCTCAACAGGGATTTCGCCGGAAAGAAAGCTGCCTTATACAATGGGCTATTCGCTCCCGAACTTGCAGCGCGTCTCGGTGAAGTCCCCATCAAGTTCGTGCTCGCCAGAAAGACGCCGGCCAATGCACCTACTTCGGGTATTGAAAGAAGGGTGTCTGCCAGGACTTTCAGTGGCGGCACCGACGGTTCACCCGTTACAGTATTCCAGTTGAAAAGCACTGCCAGTGGTGGTCTCGATCCATGGGCCCCCTCACAATACCTCAATATCTGGTGCGGCAGCTTCAGTGACGGCCTGTTGGGGATTGCCACCTTTCCATATACCACTTCAGCGCTGACCGGGCCGCAGGGTGTGGCGATCGACCTGTATGCGCTGGGCTCCAATTCCTGTCGCACCTATTATCCGGGCTATCATGAAGGAGCTACCCTTTCCCATGAGATAGGTCATTATTTCTATCTCTACCACACTTTCGGCGATGTGAATTATTGCAACAACAATGATTTCAATATCCAGGCCGGATGGCCGCTGACAGCCGCTGCCTCCCATGACGATACCCCGCCCGAGAAAGGAGGGTCCGATTTCATTTACGGAAATATGAGCGGGATCTATTCCGACGGCTGCACCAGCACCAGCTATGGAATGATGTACCAGAATTTCATGAATTATTTCGATGACCGTTCGCTGTATATGTTCTCCGGTGGACAAAAAGAGCGTATCATGGCCACGATCGATATGTATCGCCCTGGCCTCCTCAGTTCAACTGCCACCACTCCCCCGGCGCCGGTAACAGATGCCTGGCTGGTGAGCATGTCGCCCCTGGGCCGTTGCGATTCGAGATCGCCGGTCGTGAATAATACACCACTACAATCCAGGGTAAGGAATTATGGCACCACTACCCTCACTTCGGTTACACTTAACATTGAGTTCGATGGCGGAGCCCCGGTAGTCACCAGTTTCCCCCTCGATCTGGCGGCCGGGAGAGATACCATACTGAAATCAGGTACCATCAGTGGCGCAATGGGCCCGCACACCATCCGTGCCTATACCAGCAATCCGAACGGCATTTCCGATCAATACCCACAGAACGACACGATACAATCCTATATCAATATCCGCACTCAAACCATCACGGCCCCATTCATTGAATCTTTCAGCAGCAGTATTTTCCCGCCCCGCCTGAACACTGTCAACGATTACTGGTTTATCAACAATCCACAAAATGCCACCTGGACCTATAACTCCACGGCCGGATCAGCAGCAGCAGGCTCCGCCACGGTGGCCAATTATAATTATGCACGAAATGGTGAGCAGGATGAACTGATCACACCGCCAATCGATTTCGGGGCAAACGATAGTGCAGTGCTCACTTTTGCCGTGGCACATGCGCAAAAAAGTTTCAGCACCCAGGACTGGGATGGGCTCGAAGTATATGTATCGGGAGATGGAGGCCAGCATTTCACACTGGTCTATAAAAAAGTGTCCGACAAACTGAAGACCGTCCCCTCCGACGTTTTTAGTTTCTTCAATCCCGGCACCGACCAGGAGCAGTGGCGGACCGATACCGTAAACCTCAGCCCTTTCATCCTGCCTGGCCAGAAAATGTTCATCAAATTCAGGAATGTGACGGCACATGGCAACAATACTTATCTCGATGATATCAGTGTAAAAGCCCATACACAGTTGCCCAACGACATCGTGGCCGTTTCAGTGCAGCATTTCCCGCCATTCGTTTGCAGTACGGCGCCGCTTGCGCCTTCATTCACTTTTGCCAATAACGGTACCGACCCGCTTACGGCAGCCCAGGTCCATTACAAGCTCGATAATGGTGCTGTCACTACCATCCCGTGGACAGGCAGCCTGCAAAGAGGAGAATCGGCCACCCTGGCGTTAAATACGTTGAGCGGTATCAGCACCGGAACGCATACGCTCACCATCTATGTAACCCAATCGAATGGCCAGCCCGATCTGCAACCGGCCAATGATACCCTTCATTCCAACATCAATATTTTGAGCACGCTGAACAGCCCGCTGAGAGAAGGTTTCGAGGCTCCGGCATTCCCGCCGGCGAACTGGTTCGTGATTTCATCCGGGCAGGCATATACCTGGGAGCGTACCACCAATGCATCTTCGGAAGGAAGCGCTTCGGCCTGGGTAAGGAATTACAGGTATAACGGTCATGGAAAACCGGAAATACTTTATTCTTCCCCCATGCAGGCTGGCGCCGTCGATTCCCTGTTCCTTGAATTCGACCTGGCCCATGCCACGCAATTATTCCCCGGGCAAACTGGTATGCCCACCGATACACTGGAAGTGCTCCTCACCAAAGACTGTGGCCAGCATTTCCAATCCATTTACAGGAAATGGGGACCTGCGCTCGAAACGACGGGCAGGCCGGATCTGCCCCTCTCCTTCGACCGGTCGACCGACCAGGTCGGATTTGTGCCTACTTCTTCGCAATGGAGAAAAGAAAGGATCGAGATCACGCACCTGGTGACCGCCAACAACCCATTCCAGGTCTTTTTCAAAAATACCAGCAACCGTGATAACAATACTTTCCTCGATAATATCAAAGTAGTTCCCATTATTCTGCCGGCCCGGTTGAAAGCGAACGGGTATATGATTGCGCCCAATCCATTCAACGGGCAATTCGAGATCAGGCACCTGCAGGCCCCGGCCGATCTCCAGCGCATCCTCATCACCAATGCTGCCGGGCAGGTGGTATATAGTCGCACGTTCAATGGCAATGCCTCCAGTTATATGCGCATCGACCTGGGATCCTGCAGCGACGGATTATATATCGTTCAACTCACCTACGACAAAAAAGTGATCACCCAAAAACTGGTGAAAGCAAAATGATCATCGCCTATTCAAACCAACCATTTCACATGAGAATAATGATTGTACTGGCCATTGTATTTCTCGTTTCCTGCAAAGGCAAAGAGCAGGCAGACCTGATCGTGTACAATGCCAATATTTACACGGTCGATTCCGCCTTCAGCAAAGCAGAGGCCATGGCCGTGAAGGATGGAAAGATCATCGCCACCGGCACGACCGCCGACCTGCTCAGCCGATACGAAGCCGGCTCCAAAAAAGATGCACAGGGAAAATTCATATACCCGGGTATCATCGATGCTCATGCGCACTTTGTGAGCTATGGAGAAGGATTGCAGACCGCCAACCTTACCGGCGCCAGCAGTTGGGAAGAGATCATCGAAAGATTGAAATCCTTTGCGCAAACGCATCCCGATGGATGGCTAATCGGCAGGGGGTGGGACCAGAACGACTGGCCCGTGAAAGAATTCCCTTCCAATGAACAGCTCAATACCCTGTTCCCCAACCGGCCGGTGTTCCTCACCAGGGTGGACGGCCATGCCGCCATCGCCAACCGGCATGCCCTTGAACTGGCCGGTGTGAAAGCAGGCATTACGCTCACAGGCGGAGAAGTGGAAGTTGAGAATGGGCAACTCACAGGCATGCTCGTCGATAATGCCACCCGGCTGGTAGGCCGGTTCATCCCTCCACCCACTGTTGAACAAATGAAAAAAGCATTGCTGAACGCACAGCAGAATTGTTTTGCCGCCGGTCTAACCACCATCGACGACTGCGGATTGGATTACACAGATGTATTGTTCATAGATAGCCTTCAGAAAACCGGCACGCTCAAAATGCGGATCTACGCTTTGCTCAGCGACCGGGACCATAACTACAATTTTATTTTCAAACACGGGCGTATCAAGACAGATCGCCTGAATGTCCGCGCCTTCAAGCTCTATGCAGATGGAGCACTGGGATCGAGAGGAGCCTGCCTCCTGCACCCCTACGCTGATAAGCCAGGCTGGAGCGGATTCCTGCTTAGCAACCCCTCTCATTTCGATTCCGTGGCAGGGTTGCTCCACAATAAGGGCTTCCAGGTATGCACACACGCTATTGGCGATTCAGGTAACCGTACCATCCTGCACACCTATGCTAAATACCTCGAAGGAAAGAACGATCTGCGCTGGCGCATTGAACATGCGCAGGTGGTAGACCCGCAGGATCTTACACTCTTCGGGCAATTCAATATCATCCCTTCCGTTCAACCTACTCATGCCACCAGCGATATGTATTGGGCCGGTGACCGCCTGGGCCCGCAACGTGTGAGATCGGCCTATGCCTATCATCAATTGCTGGAACAGAACGGCTGGATCCCATTGGGGACCGATTTCCCGGTGGAAGATATTTCACCGCTCAAAACTTTTTATGCTGCCGTGGTGCGCAAGGATGCCAAAGGATGGCCCGCCTCCGGGTTCCAGATGGAGAACGCACTTAGCCGTGAAGCAGCGCTGCGCGGCATCACCATCTGGGCCGCCCGCGCCAATTTTGAAGAACATGAAAAGGGAAGCCTCGAACCCGGTAAACTCGCGGATTTCATCATCACCGATAAAGACCTGATGACTACGGGCCCTGCAGAGCTGTTGAGCATACAGGTACTTTCTACCTGGCTCGATGGGCAAAAGGTATATTCGAGATAGTTGACAAGTTGAAAGGTTGACAAGGGACTCCGGCTCTCGGAGACCTCCTTGTCAACCTTTCAACCTGTTAACCTGTAAACTTCTACCGAATGATCTTCTTAAGCACCCTCCGCTTACTATCAGTCGGCGTTTCGATCTTCAGGCCAAGTAATCTTGCTACCAGCTCATAGATATGTACATTCTCGAATGAACCGATCTGCTTGCCTTTTTTGAATTGCGGCCCCCAGGCCATAAAGGTAGCCTGCATCTCTTTCACCAGGCGGGGATCATAACCGTGGCGGCCCGGAAATACACGCCTGGTGCCCCACGCGAATATCTTCGGGTATCGTGGTACGATCACGATATCGCCTATGCGCTTGTATTGATCGTCCGACGCGCCATAGTGCCAGTGGGACGGCGTTTCCGTGGCGAGATAGACATCATAGTCCGTTGCCTGTGCTTTCAGCTTTTCATAAGTGGGTTGAATATAAGAGGGATCTTTTGCGTAAATATGAATGAGCACATCACTGGGCGACATCACCACCTGGTTGGTATCCACCACCGGTAATTTCAGCGTATTGACGGTATCGACGCCCACCATGCCATGATCGGATACGAAGATCAGGTTCACCGGCAGGTTCAGAGAATCGAGCATGGACTGCATGCGGCCCATACTGGCGTCTACAAAATGAACGGCTTCCTCCACTTCCTTGCTATCCGGCCCATGGTCGTGCCCCGCATGGTCAACTTCCGGAAAGTAAAAAGTGATGATATGCGGGCGTTTGTCGGCCGGCAATTGCAGCCAGTCCTTCACCGCTATCAGCCTTTCGTCCATCGGTATCGCTTCCGTATAATTATAATAATACGTGGGCCGTACTCCCTGAACGGCCACTTCAGACCCTACCCAATAAAAACTGGCGGAGAGCATCTGCTGGTGCTCGGCCAGCACCCAGAGCGGTGTTCCGCCATACCATGAACTATCATACGATTCTTTTTTATTGCCCATGGAATATTTGCGCTGGCGGGCAGGGTCCCAGAAGTTATTATCGACCAATCCATGATGCGCCGGGTACAGCCCGGTTGCGATAGTGTAATGATTGGGGAAGGTAAGGGATGGGAAAGAAGGTGTCATGGAACTGGCGCTCACACCCTGGCTGCTCAATCTGAGCAGGTTTTGAGCATTGTATTTTTCGGCGTAATCATAGCGGAAACCATCAGCCGATACCAGGATCACATACGGTTTATTCTGCTGTTCGGGGCTGTTCACCCTGCCGGGTACTACTTTTTGTGTGATATCCTGCGCGTTTACAAAAGTGCCGGTCAGGAAAAAAAATACCAGGGCGATGATCATGCTGCCTGTTCGATTACTCATGTTATTTGGTTTTATGAAAAGCTGAAATCTAAAATTAACAAGTAGCCTGTCCCGATCCCAGCCATAACGCAAAAATAATGTTGATCGGTTACCTTTCAATTTTTTAACCTATTTTGGTATAACTTAATACCAAACAACGTATGAAAGCAATCTACGGCAGTATCCTTCTCGCAGGGATCCTTATGGCCTTTTCCATCCCACAACAAAAAGAACGGGTCATTTTTTTCGGTGATTCCATTACCCAGGCGGGCGTGAAGCCGGGCGGGTATATCACTGTGTTGCAGGACCTGTTGAAGGCCAAAGGTCTCGGCGACAAATATGAGCTGGTAGGCGCCGGTATCGGCGGCAACAAAGTGTATGATCTCTACCTCCGCCTGGAAAATGATGTACTGGCCCAGAATCCCGGTACCGTGGTGATCTGGGTGGGAGTAAATGACGTATGGCACAAAAGGTCATTCGGAACAGGCACCGACCCCGACAAATTCGAAAAATTCTATACGGCCATCATCAAAAAATTGCAGGCCAGGAATATCAAAGTGATCATTTGTACCCCGGCCGTCATTGGTGAAAAAACAGATTTCAGCAATGAACAGGACGGCGATCTCAACAAATATTCCACCATCATCCGAACCATTGCTGCCAGTAATAATACCGGTCTGGTAGACCTCCGCAAGGCATTCCTGGATTATAATCTCATTAATAATAAGGACAACAAAGAATCCGGTATTCTCACCACTGATCGCGTGCATCTCAACGACAAAGGCAACCAATTCGTGGCCGCACAGATGCTCCAGGCCATCGTCAAATAGGCCACCGTAAAGGGTACCGGGCCTGTTCTATGCGAAAAAAATATTATGTTTGCACCTATGTACAGGAGCGATCAAAAACAAATCCGCATAGCCATCCTTGACCTGTATGAAGGACAGGCCAATCAGGGCATGCGCTGTATCCGTGAACTATTGAATCAGTATGGTGAGGAGCACCAGTTGGACCTGGTATGGGAAGAATTCGACGTGCGACTGAAAAAACAATTACCCGATCTTTCATACGATCTCTATATTTCCAGCGGCGGCCCCGGCTCTCCGCTCGACAGTGAAGGCAGTGAATGGGAACGCCTCTATTTTGAATGGATCAGGGAAACCGAGCAATACAACAGGGATCTCAGTCACCCGCAAAAAAAACATGTTCTCTTCATTTGCCATTCATTCCAGTTGGCAGCCCGCTACTTCCAGGTAGCACAGGTGATCAGGAGAAGGTCTACGGCCTTCGGCGTATTCCCTGTGCACATGCTCGACGAAGGAAAGCTGGAACCATTGTTCAATGGCCTGCATGATCCCTTCTATGCGGTCGACAGCCGCGATTTCCAGGTTGTACAACCCGACCATCACCGTCTCCGGCAACTCGGCGCCATCATCCTGGCCATCGAAAAAGAAAGGCCGCATGTTCCTTTGGAAAGGGCCGTGATGGCTATCCGCTTCAATGAATATATGATCGGAACACAATTCCATCCGGAAGCGGATGCAGTGGGCATGACGATGTACCTCCAGCGGGAAGACAAAAAACAAACCGTCATCGGCAACCACGGATTCGAAAAATGGCAGTCCATGATCGAACAGCTCAATGATCCCGACAAGATCGTTTCGACTTATTCGCATGTAATCCCGAACTTCCTCCAACTGGCCACGGAGCAGCATGTGCAGGTTGAGGTATAAGGTTTATAAGTTGACAGGTTGACAAGTTTACAAGTTGACAGGGGCTTACGATTCGGAGATTCCCTTGTCAACCTTTCAACTTGTCAACCTGTCAACCTGTCAACCTTTCAACCTGTCAACCCATAAATATCCCTATCCTTACTTGGTATTTCCGTTTGCCGCCGTAACTTCCATTAAACTTATCACAATGGTGCCCAGCCTGCGCAAAGCATACAATGCCGCCTTCACGAAAGAACGATATGAAGCCTTCCTGAAAGACCTGCACAGCAAATATCCCGGCGCCATTGAATTCCGTGTGGCAGAAACACCTGTCTTCGTCGACAAGGCATTTACCGCCAAACTGCTGGATGCCTGTGAAAGCATCATCGATGTGATCACCGACCCGGACTTCCGCCAGATCACAGACCGCTCCATCCCGCCAGCAGAAAAAATACCGAATGAAGATGCGCACACCCAAATGATCGCTTTCGATTTCGGCGTATGCCAGAATGAAGAAGGGGAGTTGGAACCACAACTGATCGAAATGCAGGGCTTCCCTACTCTCTTCGGATTCCAGGTCTATTTTCCTGAATTGATGCGCCAGTATTTCCCCGTGCCCGGTAATTACAGGCAATACCTCAATGGATATACGAAAGATACCTACCTGCAGGAACTGAGATCGGTGATCGTCGGGGATACGCCTGTGGAAAATGTGGTCCTCCTGGAGATCAAACCCCATGAACAAAAAACAAGGATCGATTTTTATTGCACGCAGGAATACCTCGGCATCCAGCCTGTTTGCATCACCGGGCTGATCCAGGAAGGGAAGCAATTATACTACCTGCTGAATGGGAAGAAATCGCTGATCAAACGGATCTACAACCGCGTCATCTTCGATGATCTGCGGGCCCAGAAAGATACGCTGGGGAAACATGTAGACATCACCCAGGACCTCGATGTGCAATGGGTTCCACATCCCAACTGGTTTTACAGGATCAGCAAGTTCACCCTGCCATTTATCAGGCATCCTTATGTACCTGCCACCTATTTCCTGAACGAGATAAAACAAATCCCGGCAGATCTTGAAAATTATGTGTTGAAACCGTTGTTCTCCTTTGCCGGGCAGGGCGTAGTGATCGATGTGAAGCAGGAGGATATCGACGCCGTGAAAGATCCCGAGAACTGGATACTGCAGAAAAAAGTGAAATATGCCGATGTGATCGAAACGCCCGATGAACCTGCCAAAGCGGAGATCCGTATGATGTACCTCTGGAACAATGGATGGGAAAGGCCCCGGCCGGCCATCAACCTCGCCAGGCTCAGCAAAGGAAAAATGATCGGGGTACGATACAATAAGGATAAAGAATGGGTGGGCGGCAGTACCTGTTTCTTTGAACAATAACTCAATCCGTCAATCATGCAACAACTGAAGGAATTAAAAGGAAAGGAACTCGTACCCGGTCTGTTCGCGCGATTCGTGCATGGTAAGTCCATGACCCTTTCGTTTGTCGAGATCAGACCTGATGTGACCATGTCCATTCATAGTCATCCACATGAACAGATCACCCATATCCTGGAGGGCGAACTGGAAATGACGATCGATGGAGAGAAGATCCTGCTCACTGCCGGCATGGTGCATCTGATCCCCGGTAATACGCCACACGGGGCTTACTCGCGGACAGCAGTGAAACTGATCGACGCATTCAGCCCCGTGCGGGAAGATTATATCATTCAGTAGGAAAGTTATTGCCCTTGCCACCAATCGGGTCGCATATCACTATCCTTTTTCTTGGTCACCATATTGATATTGATCACCCAGTGGTCGAGCTTGTAAAGTAGTTCGAGCTCCACTTTGAACTCGCGGAAACGCTCGTCGGCTGTTTGGATCTTCAGGGTGCTGGTCACGAAATCGAGACTTTCATCGGCACGCTCGAATTCTCCGTCGAGATAATACACGCTGCCATCTACCATGCGCAGCTTGCAGCCTTTCAATTGATGATAGAGCCGCTTGTATTCTTTGGCAGCCGCATCGAAGGCTTCTCCACGGAACATCAAAGCCTGCCAACTGGCCGTAGTGTCCAATCCGGAATGATAATGCGCTATCAGGCAGCTTTCCGATCCGGGAAGGGAAATAGTGGATGCGAATTGGGAGAGATCACCTTCTGCGAGCACCAGCTCGCCCGTGATATGTTTGTAATTGTACGGGAAATCACCGAGGATGGTCTCGATGGCCTTTCCAAAACCGGGACTGGAGCCCCTGTCGATCAGCCGGAACTGGGCATGAGAGTACGAGACAGCCATAACGGCTACCCATAGGGTAAGGACTTTTTTCATTGGGTTAGATTTTACCGCAAGTATACAGAAAAATATTTTACCCACAAGATATTCACGAAAAATGACGGCCACTAATAGTTTACACTTATTGATTGATCGTCAATCTAACGCCTATAAATCCACGCAATCCCTGATTGGGCGCATACACATAGTTGGGATCGAAAGTAAGCTTGTAGGGATTGGGATCTCCATTCGGCGGGGCCGGATCTATACTTCCATCAGGCAGGTATCCTACTTTCTTATCGAATGGATCATGCGAACGCGCGATCAGGAATGGATTGTTCCTGGCCGGCGTCCAGTTCAGCAGGTTTTTGATGCCGCCATACCATTCAATACCTTTCTTCAGCTTTTTGGTGATCTGTATATTCTGGATGCTCCATACAGGCGATGTTGGCCTTCGTGGATCGAGTTCCGAAAGTAGTGGCAGCAACATGGGGCCATAGATATTACCGGTATAATCGACCGACCAGCCGCCTTTGGGGAACGTATAGGAAACAGACCAGTTACCACTCCATTTCTCCGTAAGCAACTGCCGCTTCCGTTCCTTACTGCCGGATGCATCTTTATTTACGATCACTACATCCTGGAAAGTAGCCCCTATATGGCCGCGCAAAGATTGGGTAAACCCGAATTCGATGTTGACACTGGCGCCTTTCGACAATGAATATCCTTTCAGGTTATCGTAAATGATCTGGTTGGGATTCGTAAGATAATCGGGGATGATGCGGTTCGTAAAATGAGTATACCAGATGGACGCGTCGATATTGAGCCAGCAGGCTGCCGTATAGATCTTCTTCACATAGTTCACATTCACATTGTAGCTGCGTTCGGGCTGCAAGGTCTCTTTGATCACTACCGCCCGCGCTCCGGTCAGCGCGGCATGGTCTTCCGTAAAAATATTCACCACCCTGAAACCCGTGCCGGCATTGAGGCGGATGATATCATTCGGGGTAGCTGTCCATTTCCATGCTACCCGCGGCGTGAAGATATGGCCGTGGATGGGATGATGGTCCCACCGCAATCCGGCCAACAGGGTATGTCCGCCGTTCAGCGTGAGTTCGTCCTGCACCAGGAAACCGGGCAATGGTGTATGATCGGGTTTGTTGCGTTTGGTGAGTGTATCGAAAGTGGCGGTGGTATTGTCGTCATAGGAAGTGTAGCGGAATACAGCGCCTGCGAGCAGGTCATGGCGGCCCAGGGTCTTATCCCAGGTCAGTTGGCCGAAAGCTACATGCTGCAGGGCATTGAAAGGTACAGTTCCATAGAATGACCTTTGTGAATGCTTATTGAATGAATAAGAGAACAGCAGTTTTTCAGCGGTGGGCAACTGATAATTTCCAATAGCCTCGATGCGCGATGTATAGATACTTTCACCATACAGGCTATCACCTCCCCGGAATGCTTTGCTCCACCGCACATCCCCACCCCAGCGGTCTTCATATACATAACGAACGGCAAAATTGGCGACCCTGTCGTTCCTGCGCCCGAAACTGTATTTGTTGAAGAGAGCGATCCTGTTTTGCAAGGTAACATCGGTAAAATGATCATCATTCTTATCGACCCGGTTGGTAAAATTGAAATAATTGATGCCGAGCAGGGCCACCGTATTTTTCAGTGGACGGAATTTGACCGCTACGTCGATATTCGATTCTTTCCAGGTGGTGGTATTGACATCGATGGCCAGCAATGGCGCTTTCAACGGGTTTTTGGTGATCACATTGATCAATCCACCTATCGCTTCCGAGCCATAGAGAGAAGAGGCCGGCCCCTTTACTACTTCGATGCGCTCCACCAGGGAATTAGGAATGCCCGATAAACCGTATACGGACGACAAACTGCTGACGATTGGCATGCCATCGATCAGCACCATAGTATAAGGTCCTTCGAGGCCATTGATATGAATATCTCCTGTATTGCACACATTACAATTGAGCTGAGGACGCACGCCATTCACCAGTTGCAACGCATCGAAGATGGAGGGCGTAGGGTTCTTGCGAAAGAACTGGGGCGTGTACACTTCCACCGGCACCGGGCTGGCTGTTTTCTGAACGGTCTTCATGGTGCCGGTGACCACAACATCCGTCAGTAACTTCGGCAGCCGTTCCAAAACCACCACCAATATTTTATGGGGAGATGTGATGGCAATGGTATCGGTTTGGTAGCCTGTCATACTCACGATCAGTGATTGAGTTGTTCCGTTGGTATTCTTCAACACAAACCGGCCGTCGTTTCTTGACAATACATTTTCTGAACCTGCTACTATCATGGCCCCAGCCAGCGGCTCGCCGGTCTGTTTATCACGCACCACTCCATGATAGCTTGCGGGCTGTGCCCATAGCTCATTGAAAGCAAAGATTAGCAGTACAATCACAGTCAGTGTTTTCATTTATTTTAACCCCTTTAAAATATTTTTTAGTCTTGTCTAAAATTTTATTTAGTCAAAAATATTCCTTTATTTTAAAGGGGCAAAGAAAAGTTG
>JAFIGX010000023.1 GCA_017849455.1 Pseudobacter sp. | reverse complement strand
GGAAGGCCGGCCTCTTTTATCGAATATCCTTTCCGTAGGATGAAGTTCTTCTATGGACAAAATTGAAAAGATAGATGATGGAGTATGACACGCTTTTTGAAGGATTTGACACAGTTACCACTCAAAACTACACAGTTACCAAATAGTTGGTAATTACCCACCGTAGCAACTATGATTATTGTATTTTTGAAGCAAACCCTATAACCATTTACCTTGCTTATGAGATATGCCGATCTGTTAATACCAGTAAGGACGTTTTCTATACCACGTGTCAGTTCCCTAGATTTTTCACTGCAATTCAAGAACGATCTGCCTCATTTATTACATTTCAACTCAACAAAAAATTGTGAATAAAATGTCTACCCTAAAGCCATTTTTGTGTGCCCTTTTTATTGCCGGTAAATTAACAGCGCAGACGAGCGGAGATCATACAAGGGACAATATCCCCAAGATCATTCCGCCTTCTCCCAATGCGGCTGCGCTGGAAAAATTCTCTACCCAGCCGGTGGATTATTCCACTGGCATTCCATCGATCTCATATCCGCTGTGGTCGTGGGAGAGAGGAAAGCTGCAATTCAGCCTGGGATTGTCTTACCATGCAGGCGGCCATAAGGTAGATGATATGGCGTCCAATACAGGACTAGGTTGGAGCCTAATGGGCATTGGACGGGTTTCGCGGACAGTAAGAGGGTTGCCGGATGATTTTCTTCATGGATTTCTTCTGACGCCTGTGCTGCCGGCTGCAAATACGAGTGGGTATGATGGCTCTGCGTACTATCAGACTGATAGTCGGAATACTCAACAGCTGAATTTTCCTTCCACCACCGCCATCACTCCCCGCAATGTACCCTATACAGATACAATCCGGCAGGTATCGTCCAGCCTTCTGGATGGAGAACAGGATGTGTTCAGTTATTCCATCAATGGCCTTTCGGGAAGATTTGTGATCGGCAAAGACCAGACCATTGTACCATTGGAGTACACTAAAGCAAAGATCGAAAAATTTCCTTCCACACCTGGTGGTATTAGTTGGTTCCGGATCACAGACGACAAGGGGTTAGTGTACAAATTCGAATATGTGGAACACCAATCGGCCCAGATCGTTTCCAATGCCCAGACGATCGATGAACGAACGGCCCAGAATTTAGGTTCCAGTTGGCTGCTAACTAAGATCATTGACCCCCTCTCGCAGGATTCCATCGTCTTTAATTATTTCAGACCTCAGACCGGAAGCCAATATGAGACCGGCTTCAACCAGAGCCGGACTTATGACCTGGATAAGCTAAGTGGATCTGCTACTGTCTCCACGTTTGAGTTGAGCACAGAACGCAACACCTACAATATTATCAGCGGGGATGAACCTGTCATCAGCTCGATCGTTTTTCCGGATGGCAGTACGGTGAGCTTCGAATATAATTTCGACCGGACTGACCTGCTGCATAGTAAAGCCCTGACAAATGTGATCGTAAAAAATTATCAGAACACTATATTCCGTCAATTCCAACTCAGCTATTCCTATTTCATCTCTGCCGGAGGCGGTACTACGGTATCAGGCAATGATGGCACGAAAAGATTGCGGCTCGACCGGATCGATGAAAAATCGACCGACGGAACGATTACAAAGCCGACCTTGTTTATTTACAATAGTACAGCTCTGAATACAAGAGGATCGAAGAACATCGACTTCTGGGGATACAATGTGAATCCCGCCCGCAATAACCTGATCTACATTCCTTCAATGCCTGCCGATGCATTGGTGGCGCAGCGTTATGGTGCATCATACCTGGAAGGGGCTGACCGCCGGCCCGATTCCGTGTATGCCAAAGCAGCCGTGCTGGAAAAGATCGTTTATTCCACCGGAGGCTTTACCACCTTTCAGTACGAGAGTAACCAGGCATATTCTGAGATGGACTATTATGAGGACAAACTAACAACCACCGTACCGGACTGGAACCGGGCCGATTTCGGGCTGGATCGGTTGATGAATCTTACAGGAAGGACCGGCGAAGCAGTAGAGTTCACGCTCAAAACCGAAGAGTTCGATCCCCGGCCTACCCCCGACCCCAATAACCCACAACCCTGCTTCGATCAATCGCAGGACATAATGATCGCCCGTTTCGAGATCACGAGTACAGACAATAGTTTTTCTACTTATGTGGAAGGACCTTATAGCGGATTCCTGAGCCCGGGCAAAAAAACAGTGATCAATTTGCCGTTGAACAAGGATTATAACATCAAATTCATTTATGACGCTAATGCCAATTGTGCGTTCACCTATCCCTTTAAAGCATCTGCTTCAGCACGTTACTATATCGGTAAACGGGATAAGCTGGTAGGAGGGATTCGCGTCAAAAAGATCATCAGTGACCCGGAGGGTACCGGGCAGCCATTGATCAGAGAGTTTGAGTATACCAATCCCGACGGTCATTCTTCCGCCACTATAACCCATGTCCCTGATTTCAGCTATTACAGAACTGCGGTAACCCATACAGTAGGCTTTAATGTATTCGTTCTCACCCGTCACATTACTCAAAGCAATAACCCCACCAATACTCTCAGCTATTATAACGGAGCACCGATGGTCTATACAAGAGTAATTGAAAAACTATCGGATGGGTCACTGACGGAACGGTATTATGATCCTCTGATCTCTGGTGATAATGGAGATGACCCTGACAAGTATCCTTATACACCGACCCAGGATTTTGCCAATCTCAGCGGCATGCTCACCAAGGAGGTTGTTAAGGATAAGAATGGTGTGGTAAAAACTGAGAAGGCAATCACTTATAATAAAGTAAAGACCCAGTTGCTCAACCAGGCTAATCATCGCAATCTCAAAATCGGGATGATCGCCTCCTCGGATGGATTCACTGCGAACTATTATGTGGCCGTACCGTATTTCATGTATATAACAAGAGCAGAGGCAATGCAAGAGCAAAATAAAACCTACGAGAATGGAAAGATACTGGTACAGACGCAGGACAGGACTTTCGATTCCGATAATTATTACCTGAAAACAGTAACGATTATCAACAGCAAAAATGAAAGCCGCACGGAAGAATATGGCTATGTAGTGAGCGCCAGTGGTTCTGTATATGATGCCATGAGAGCACAGAATATGTTAAACTATCCCACTGACAAAAAGCTGGCTAAGACCAATGTTACAGGAGGAGATCTTACCCGCACCAAAACAGACTATCAGTTCTATTCTTCCAAACCACTGGTGGCGTCCATACAATCCTCTGTGCTGCTGAACCCGCTGCAAACGGAAATCACCTTCAACGCCTATGACAATAAGAATAATATTACGCAGTATACGGCCAAAGATGGAGTGATTACTTCCTTTATCTGGGGCTATCACCAACAATATCCAGTAGCGAAAATCGTTGGCAGGTCTTATACGGATGCTGTGAACAGCAGCGGCATTAACCTGACTGTGGTCGACAATCCGGCCAGTGATGCAGGAATGCAAATGGAACTGGACAAACTGCGAACGCTGAGCGGTTGCCTGGTGAACACCTATCTCTATAAACCACTGGTGGGCATGATCCGGGAGACCGATCCCAAAGGGATCAGCCGTTATTATGAGTACGATCACTTCAACCGACTGACACTGATCCGGGATAAGGATAGTAATATCGTTAAAAAGATATGCTATAACTACCAGGGACAGCCGGTGACATGCGGCCAGGTTACTACGCCTGTCTGGCAGGCTATGAGTGGTGTCTGTGAAGCAACAGGTTCCATCAATACCGGTAATATGATCGTTACAGAGAAGGACATGAACCCTGCCAGCTCAACCTATAATCAAACCCGTACGGTAACAGTTCCCAGTAACGGAGCTTGTCCGGTTTGCAACACAGGTACCTGCACAGGCAATGAAAAAAAATGTATCAACAATGTTTGCGAGACAGGTGTGAAAGTCTGTACGTCTTCTGTGCGGATCAACTCAACTACATGGTCGGTGACATTTCATTATAAATGGAGCGATAATAGCATCAGCCCAGATTATCAGGAAAACCGGAGCGAGCGATGCTGGACAATGCAGTAGCTAGGAATATTGATCATTTGAATGACTATTTAGAATATAATATAATCGCATATGCGTAAATATAGTATCCTTTTCTTTCCCTTGTTGGTGATTTCCATTACTGCCAGTGCCCAGCGTCCTGTTCCTGGTGCCTATTCACCCTTAAGCAAGGTCAACTACGTGCGGATCTGGGACGTGGTAAAGCCGACGAGTAATAGCAATGACCTTGATATCACCACTGGTTTGTCCGTAGCCCGTATGATCACGCAATATTTTGATGGACTGGGGCGTCCTATTCAGACCACCATTAAACAAGGATCGTTGGTAACGGGTAGCAGTGCGGTGGATATGGTAACACCGGTGATCTATGATGAATTCGGGCGTGAGACTTTCAAATACCTGCCCTTTGCTGCCAATAATACCGGCAGCAATACTTCCATCAACGATGGGTTGTTCAAGCAGAACCCTTTCCAGCAACAGGCAGCTTTCAGTGCCACTCAATATCCCGCAGAAACATTTTATTACAGTCAGACCAATTATGAGCCGTCACCGCTGAACCGTGTTGAGAAGGCACTGGCACCCGGTAATAGCTGGGTAGGTGCGGGCCGGGGTACGGAAAGCAAATACTGGCTCAATACGACCGTGGATGAGATAAGGGTCTGGAAAGTCGATGATAATCCGGGTGGACTGGCATCATACAGTACCCCCGGTACTTATCCGCAAGGCGAACTGTTCAAGAATGTAACGGTAGATGAGCGAGGCAATCAGGTGATCGAGTTCAAGGACAAGGATGGCCAGGTAATTGTAAAGAAAGTACAGTTCACAGCTACGGCAGACGATGGTAACGGTAAAGATCACTTGGGCTGGCTCTGTACTTACTATATCTATGATGACCTGCACCAGCTCCGTGGGGTGATCCAGCCCCGGGGTGTAGAGTTGCTGAAGCTGAACAGTTGGAATCTCAACGCCCTGAATGGAGATATATTAAATGAGCAATGTTTCCGGTATGAATATGATGATCGCCGGAGAATGATCGTTAAAAAGGTGCCGGGTGCAGGTGAGGTGCGAATGGTTTATGATTCCAGAGACAGGCTGGTATTGACACAGGATGCGAACCTGCGGGCCAGCAATACCTGGCTGTTCACCAAATACGATGCTCTCAACCGTCCGATCTGTACAGGCAAATATGTAAATGCCAGCTACACCACCCAACAGGCAATGCAGGGATATCTGAACGGGCAAAGCCTTGCCATGTATGAGACCTATACTCCCGGTGGTGCTTTACCGATGTATACTTTGAACCAGAGTTTCCCGGTAGTCACTTATAGTGATGTATTAACAGTAACTTATTATGATGACTATGGCTGGACGAACGGTGTGCCAGCCGATTACAGAACATTCGACAATAGTGTAGTAAGCGCGTTTTACAGCCCAAGTAATACGATCTATCCCTATCCTCAACCCATTGAAGTAAGTAACAACACCCGTGGACTGGTAACCGGGACCATTGTAAAAACGCTGGACGGGACCAAAGACCTGGTAACTACCAGTTTTTATGATGTAAAGGGAAGAGTGATACAGGTAAAGGCAGAAAACTACACAGGAGCCTGTGATGTAACTACCACCCAATATAGCTTTATTGGTCAACCGTTGATGACCTATCTGCATCACGTGAAATACGGAACCAATTCCCAGCGTCATGATGTGCTCACCAGGATCGATTATGATGATCTGGGCCGTGTACTGACAATCAGGAAAACAATAGGCAGCAGTGTCAATGGTCTGGTCATTTCGAAAGCAGAACAAGTGATTGTTAGCCATGAGTACAATGAGCTGGGCCAGTTAAAGAAGAAAAAGCAGGGGAACAAACCGGGTGTGAGCGGAACGGCGCTGGCGGGTATGGAGTATGCTTACAATATCCGTGGCTGGATGTTATCGATCAACAAAGATTATGTCACGGGCAGTACGAACAATGACCAGTACTTCGGGATGGAACTGGGGTATGACAGGAATGGCAGTCTGGGTACGTTCACTCCTCAATACAATGGCAATATCGGGGGCACGATCTGGAAGAATGAGACCGACCAGCAGAAGAGGAAATATGATTTTGGTTACGATGCGGTGAACCGCTTGACAGGGGCCGACTATACGCAATATGTATCGGGGAGCGGTGCTTCAGCGGTCTTTGACCGGTCTGCCGGTATCGACTACAGTGTGAGCAATCTGAGCTATGACGCCAATGGGAATACATTGTCGATGCAGCAAAAAGGGTGGAAGCTCAGTGGGAGCACTATGATCGATAACCTCTCGTACAATTATTATTCCAACAGTAACCGGTTGAAGAATGTGATCGATGGCAGTAATGATGAGCAAACCAAACTGGGTGACTTCAGGAGCTCCCAGGCGTATATGACCAGCCTGAATCACAACAAAACAGCTTCCGCGACGGACTATAGTTATGATGGCAATGGTAACCTGGTCAAAGACTTCAACAAGGATATCGGGGATGCCACGACGACAGGTATCGAATACAACCACCTGAACCTACCTGCCAAAATCCAGGTAAAGAACAAGGGAAAGATTGAATATGTGTATGATGCCATGGGTAATAAACTAAAGAAGACAGTGACAGAGGAGACGGCGAGCCCCGTCATCACCACTGCCACCCTGTATCTGGGAGGTTTTGAATATAGGAATGATACCCTGCAACAGATCGCCCATGAAGAAGGCCGGATCAGGTTGGAAAAAGCCACGATCAATACCTGTCCGGCATTACCGGAACGGTTCGTGTATGACTATTTTGTCAAAGACCATCTGGGTAATGTACGGATGGTGCTGACGGAAGAACAACCTTCGGATTGTTATCCAGCCGCCACACTGGAAGATAGCCGGGTAGCTACGGAGGAGAAAGTCTACAACATTATACCCAGCCGGATCGTCGACAAGGCCAGTACCGGGGCCTCGCAATCGAGCTTTGAGAACAAACTGTACCGGGTGCATGGCGGGTTGACCAATGAGAAGACAGGTTTAGGCATTGTATTGAAGGTGATGAGTGGTGATAAGGTGATCATCAAAGGAGAATCGTATTACAACCTGCCGGGTGGCAATGCCGGCTCTCCGTTGCCGGTAGCGTTGACGGAGTTGCTAAGTGCTTTTGTGGGCAGTGGCCCGGTGAGCAGTAAGGGAGTGGCTGCTGCCTCAGACATTACGGGCATTGCAGGCAATACTGCAGCGCTGAATAATTTTATCAGCAGTAACAATCCGGGCAGCAATACGGCCAAAGCAGCGATCAACTGGCTCTTGCTGGATGAGCAGTTCAGGTTCGTGACTGGTGATTTTGATGGGGTACAGGTAGGAGGAGGATATAAGAACCATGTGAAGTTCATCAACAACCCGGTGAATGTGACGAAGAGTGGATATTTGTATATTTATGTGAGCAATGAGAGCAATCTGGCGGTGTTCTTTGATAACCTGCAGGTGACGCATACGCGGGGGGCTATATTGGAGACGAATGAGTATTATCCGTTTGGATTGATGATGGCAGGCATAAGTAGCAGGACATTTCAATCGGATTATGCAGAGAACAGGAAGAAGTATAACGGAATAGAGTTCGAAGGTGATGTTGGTTTGAATGTTTATGATGCACAGTTAAGGGAATTGGATCCTCAAATAGGCCGCTGGTGGGAGATTGATCCGAAGGTCGACAATATGGAGATGTGGACTCCATATGCTTCTAATTATGATAATCCAATTTCTTTCAGTGACCCATTAGGTGATGAGCCTGAAGAAGGAGAAGGCTGTTGCAAAGAACTTTTGCGGATACTTAAGGATGCTGCTGTTGCCACCACAGGCGCGGTTGCAGGAACTGTGGTTGGTGCAATTGATAATAATTTAGGATCAAATATTAGAGGTTCAATTGCATCCAGTGGAATAATAACCGATTCACGGGTTGCGATGGGATGGAATCTGGGATTAGATGTTGCTGACGCAGGAAGTATTGCTATCGGTGGAGCAGAGGCCACATTCGGAGGAGAGTTAACGGCATCTTCACTTGCTGTAACAGCAGCAACTGGTGGATTATCTTTGGAAGTGACGGGACCTACAACTGTAGTCGGAGGTTTAATAACTTTGCATGGGTTAATGGCAGCAAATAATGGAATTAAGAATTTGGTAAGCCAAAATGGGAGGGTTCAAGTAAATAGTAATTCAAATTCTTCGAATGGAAAAGGATCAAATAATCCTACAATAAAAGAAAGTATTAATAAAGGTAATTCTGCCCACAAGGATTTTAAAGCGAAAGTACAAAATAAGTCAGGTTGGCAGGCTGAGCCAAGGATAAAAGATCCCCAAACCGGAAAAACTTTGAAACCTGATGCCATGACTCCAGGTGGTAAACCTGTTGAGCTAAAACCTAATACTAAATCAGGTAGAGCAAAAGGAGCTAGACAAATAAAGAAGTACGAAAACGCAACTGGGCAATCAGGAAAGGTTATCTATTATGATCCTGCAAAAATTAAACCTTAATGAAAAAATATCTGTCACCTTCTCGTTTTTATGAGCTATCTGTACCGGATGATTGGGATTATCTAGAAGAAGATAACCTGGTCAGTTTTTATAATCAAAATAATGGTGTTGGTTCCTTACAAATATCGAGTTATAGAATATCAGAAGAGTACAAGATGAATTTGAAGCAAGAATTAGCTGAATTCGTTGCGGAAAGATTATCTGTGAATTTTAATGGCGTTTTGCCCAAAATTGAAGGTAATTCCAATTTTACGTCTTTTAAGGGTTCTTTGGAAGATGGTACTTATTGGGAATATTACATGTTGTTTAACAATCAAAAATTACTCCTTCTTACCTACAACTGTAATTTAAATGATAGCCATACAGAAGAGGAAACTCTAGATTCTATTCTAAAGTCTATAAAAATTCTATAATCTGCAATAGTCACTATTTGTCCTTACATACAGTGACGGATAAGTTTAAACCAATCTTACAATAATTTTTCCATGACAATGTCCCTCTAAAAGCCAAAGGGACTTGTCAGGGAAAAATTCAATCGGACACCAACCATGTTTGCCCGATCAAATACTGAGTTTTACATATTAACACTAAGAACATAGAAATCGCCTATTTTTTTACTGCAGTGAAGTTTTTATTTTTCTATAATTACAAAGTATTTGTTAGAGTGTCGATCACCGCTACAGACAATCTAAATGGCTATACCCAAACTATTCGTTCAGTGTTTCCCCGGTCTGCCACACAAATTTGTATCGTCCATCAAATCTGGCACAGTTTATAAAATACTATAGCCAAACTAAAAGGTAGTGCTACATTAAGTGTGTCATTTTTAAAGATTAAGTTTTAATCTATCACTAAAGATAATAGATAATTGAGCTAATGTTTGGTTCCAGTTGTGGACCGGCTTGTTCCACTTAGCACAGATATTTTCCTGCACCAGGAATAAAAGCTTCATCAGGGCGTCTTCCGATTGGAAGGCGCCTTTAGATTTAGTGACTGCTCTTAGTTGACGATGGAACCCCTCGATGATGTTAGTGGTGTACATGATTCTTCGAACATCCTTGTTGTACTGGAAGTAATTGCTCAGTCTGGGCCAGTTCTTTCTCCAGGATTCTATGACCTTCGGATAACGCTCACCCCAGTTGGATTCCAACTGATCCAGACTGCGCTCCGCCAGCTCGATGGTGGTAGCTTTGTAGACGTTTTGCAAGTCCTTCATAAAAGGCTTGAGGTCTTTGTAAGAGAGATATTTTTGAGAGTTGCGGACTTGATGGACAATACATAACTGCGCTTCTGTTTTAGGAAAGACACTCTCGATTGCATCAGCAAAGCCGGTCAGGTTATCGATACAGGCAATGAAGATATCTTCCAGACCCCGGTTTTGCAGATCGGTAAGCACCTGCAGCCAGAATTTAGCCCCCTCATTTTCCCCGATGTACATGCCCAACAATTCCTTGTAACCTTCCTGGGTGAGACCGATAATGCAGTATACAGCACGACTTACCACTCGACCTTCATGGCGAACCTTGTAATGAATTGCATCCAGCCACACAAAAGGATATACCCGCTCCAGCGGACGACTACGCCACTCCTGGATCAGAGGAAGGATCTTATCGGTTACACGACTGATGGTAGCAGTGGAAGCTTCCAGACCGTACATATCCATCAGGTGATCACGAATGTCGCTATAGCTTGCCCCACGAGCATACAGCGCTATGATCTGGCGGTCCAGATCTACACCTAAAGTCTTATGTCTTTTGGGAATCAGTTCCGGCTCGAAGCTGCCGTTGCGATCGCGCGGTGGGTTGATATCTACAGTACCAATCGAGGTCTTTACCTGTTTGCGGCCTTTGCCATTCTTACGATTATTTTCAGCTGGTTCGTCTTCCAAATGAGCCTCCAACTCCCCATCCAGAGCCCCATCCAGGAACTCTTTCAGCAATGGTGTTGATACTCCATCCTTACCTAAAAGGCTTTCTCCGTTCTTCAGACGACTGGTAGCCTGCTTCTTGAAGCTCTCGAAATCAAAGTTTTTCTTTTCCATGTTGCCAGTTTAAAGTTATTAAACTTTTTACTGACACACTTTTTGTAATACTCTCTAATATTTCTGTCGTAAAGAGCTATTAATGATCCCCTCACTCCAACACCTCCCCCAACTTCTTCTCCAACGCATCTCCCCTCAACCCCTCTCCAATGATTTTTCCCTGCGGATCGACCAACACATTAAACGGAATGCCTTCAAACTTGAAAATATCCACTGCCTTGCTTTTCCAGAAAGCAAGATCACTCACATGCGTCCAGGTGAGGCCGTCTTTCTCGACAGCTTTCAGCCAGTCTTCTTTCTTCTGATCGAGCGATACGCCAAGGATGGTGAAATTTTTATTCTTGAAACGGTTGTAGGCAGCTACAACATGGGGATTTTCTGCGCGGCAGGGGCCACACCAACTGGCCCAGAAATCCACCAGTACATATTTTCCTTTGAAGGATGCCAGAGATATATTCTTTCCGTTCGCATCAGGCAATACCAGCTCCGGTGCTTTCTTACCGACCCATGAATTGGCAGCGGCCCTTTCCGCAGCAGCCTGTTGCTGCTTTTCCATTTCCGCTTTCTGTGCTTTATAAAGCTCATATCTTTTTTTCAGGTCGGTAATGTTGGCGTCATCGGGGAATCTTTGGGTGAGCTTGCCAAGCTCTGTTTCGAACTCGCCCTGTTCCAGTGTTTGGGCGGAGCGACCCAGGGCAAAAGTAGCAACGATCGGCTGATCGATAGTGGCCAGTGATTTTTTGAGCCAGGAGTTCAGTTTACTGATCGCGGCATCTTTTTTATGAGCAGCGACGAGTACCACGGAATCTGCTGCGCCACTGCGTTTCAGGCTGTCGGCTGCGGCTCCCAGTTGCTCGATGGTGAGCCGGCGATCGGAATACGTGAAAATAAAATCGCGCAACTGTTCACTGGCGGAAGAACCTTTAACGGTATAGAATTTTTCTTTGGTCGCCAGGTCGATATCGAGCGTAATAGAAGAGGCATCATTCACCAATGGTAGCATCGGGCCGTTTTGCACAAGCACGTTGTACAAACCAGGGTTGGCCATCTTTGCTTTCAAGGTGAATGTTTTTTGAGAAGCAGGGATGGTCACCGAATCCAACTGGGCCGGTGGTAATTCGCCGCCGAAAGGCACTTCATATAGTAGCAGCGTGATATTCCCGTTGTTCACGGCTTTGGGATAGAGAGCAGCCACCTCGTCTGCATGGGTGATCGTTCCGTTTACTTCCAGTGATCTTTTCGATTTCTCTGAACAGGCTGCCAGCATACTCATGCCTACCAGCATCATCCAATACAATGTTTGTTTCATTTTCCGGTTTTTGTAGCAGCGTAGTTGAGGGTCTGGTTACTCCTGCAATTTTTTTAATAAAATATCATTTGTTAAACGAGGGTCTGCTTTGCCTTTGGATATTTTTTTCACCTCTCCAACGAATAGCCCCATCAATCCTTTTTTTCCTTTCCGGTATTCCGCCACCTTATCAGGCATATTGTTCAGCACCTGGTCGATCCAGGCAGCCACGTTGCCGGCATCGGAATCCTGGAGCAGGTTCAGCTCGCGGGCCAGGGCCAGTGGTTGTTGGGATGGCGACTGTATCATTGCCAGGAATACACGGGTGGAGGCTGTTGAGAAGTTGAGGTGACCGCCGTCGATCAGTGCGATCAATGCTGCAATGGACGCAGGAGCCAGCGGGAAAGCGGTTATCGATGTGTTGTTATCGTTCAGCCATGATTTCACCGGGCCTAAGATCCAGTTGGCAGCAGCTTTATAATTATTGGTATGCTGTGTGAGCACATCGAAATAATCCGATAATTCTTTCTCATCACAGATAACCCTGGCATCGTAATCGGGCAATTGTAATTCAGTGGTGTATTTCGCAATGCGTTCTTCCGGGAGCGCCGGGACCGTTGCCCGGATGGAATCCAGCATTTCATCGGTAACGCGGAAAGGGGTGAGGTCGGGGTCGGCAAAATAACGGTAATCATTTGCTTCTTCCTTGGTGCGAAGGGCAAACGTGGTGCCATTGCCGGCATCGAAGCTCCGGGTTTGCTGAATGATGCTTTCCCCGCTTTCCACCAGGTCGATCATTCGCCTGGCCTCAAACTCGATGGCCCTTTTCACATTACGGATCGAATTGAGGTTCTTGACTTCCACTTTGGTGCCCAGTCGTGTATCGCTTTTTTTGCGGACAGACACATTCGCATCGCATCGCATACTACCTTCTTCCATATTGCCATCGCAGATGCCCAGGTAACGGAGTATCTTTCTCAATTCGGTGAGGTAGGCATAAGCTTCATCTCCGCTACGTATGACCGGCTCCGTTACGATCTCGATCAATGGTACACCGGCACGGTTATAATCCACGCAGGTATTTTCTGGGTCTACATCATGAAGGCTCTTACCGGCATCTTCTTCGAGATGGATCCGGTTGAGATGGATGGGCTTTTCTATCTCGCCAACTTTGATGGTAACATAACCGCCGGCACAAATAGGGGTAGTATGCTGCGACAACTGGTATCCTTTCGGAAGGTCGGGATAGAAATAGTTTTTACGGGCGAAATAATTGTGGCGTGTGATGGTGCAGTTACAGGCGAGCCCCATCCTGATGGCATATTCCACAGCCCGCTTATTGAGCCGGGGGAGCGTGCCGGGATGGCCCATGGTGATGGGACTGATATGCGTATTGGGCTCACCGCCATAGCCGGCGCTGTCGCCACAAAACAATTTGCTTTCAGTAAGCAACTGGGCATGCACTTCAAGGCCCACTACTATCTCGTATTCATCATAATTGACTGCCATCGATAGCCGGATTCATTCAAAGTTTACAAAAATACCGCATTCAGGCCGGATTTCGATAACTAAAGGAAGTCATACCGGTATGAAATCGAGAGGGCCCCGGCATTCGCCGGGGCCCTGTCATTTTCGAATCCAGTCAGCAAAGATATACGGTTATGGCAGCTTTCACTCAGGAGTGATCTATCTCTGCCATAAGGGTATTGGCGATCATTTTTCGATGGCTATGCTTTACAGGTTGGCTGTCTTCAGTTTCTTCGGGGTTTTTATTTCAACTGTTTGAGACTTCCCATCACGTAATAATTTAACATTTACCGATGGTTTCTCCCTGGCCTCCATAGCAACCTTCGCCAGTTCATCGGCGCCATTCACTGTCTTTCCATTGAATTCAGTGATGATATCATTCTCTTTGATACCGGCTTTAGCTGCAGGTGAATCGCCTGTTACATTCAAAACCTTCACGCCTTTGCCATCTTCAGTATCCTGGGCTTTGATCCCCAGTCGGCCTTTGCCAAAATAATTATAGGTAAGACCATTGTCCCTGAGATCAAAGTTGAAATTGCGGAAAGGCTCAATATCTAACTCAGGCGTATAAAACTGGCCGGTCCCGTTTATAGAGTAGGAGGATTTTGTTTTGCCCAGGGTAGCGCTGATGGTTTGTTCTTTACCATCGCGCTGAATGGTGATGTCCACTTTGTCGTCGGGTTTATGGGAGCGGATCACTTTGGAAACATCCTCCTGCTCGCTGATCTTTTCCTTATCGATCTTTGTGATGATATCACCTCTTTTCAGGCCATATTTTTCAGCGGCACTGTTTTTTGTAATGGCAGTGATCCTGGCGCCGCCCGGGGCATCTTCAGTGGTTACACCCAGGAAAGCTCTTTCTTCACTGTAATTCATCTGGCCAGACCCTCCCCTGAACGGTGAAGCAACGCCAAAATGGAGCGTTTTGTTTTTGCGAATGCTCAGGTTGTCGTTGTCGTAATCATCTAAGGGTTTACCATTAACAAAGACCTCACCGTTTTTGATCTCGATGGTCACCTTATCGTCTTTATCAGATTTTTTCCTGATAATGATCTCGTCGTACTGGCCGAGTTTATCTTTTTCGTCTTTCTCCTTCTTTTCTTTGGCGTCCTGGGCCAGGGTAACAGAGCCTGTGAAAAGGGCAGCGGCTGTAAAAGCGGCAACAGCCAGGGAATATTTCTTCATGGAGCTAAATTTTTAAAATGAGTAACTACGTCAAGTTTCGTATATCAAATATAGGGAAATAATTGAAATACGAAAAAATTCGTCCAATTGTCTGAACTGGGATTTGTGGGATGGATGGGATGAGTGGGATCAGGGGTTCGTAAAATATTAAATAGGGGACAGATTAGATAAGCTAAATGATTGAAGAAGAAACAGAATGATATGATGGGAGGGGTGGCCCGAACGAAGAAGCCTGCAATCAAGCAGGCTTCTTCATTTATTCGATTTTAATTTTTTAAATTCATTTTAACAATCCTGCTTTCCATCCCACCTATCCCATCCATCCCACAAAACCCCGTTCAGACAATCAGGCTCTTCACCTTCTCGATCACCGCCTTCAGCCCCCCCGCATCCTGACCTCCGGCCGTAGCCAGGTTCTTTTGACCTCCACCGCCACCCTTGATCAGCGGGGCAACATACTCTTTGATGATCTTCCCTGCATCGAGGCCCTTAGCGGCCACTACCGTATCCGAAATTCCAATGGCCACAAAGGGCTTGCCGCCGATATTGGCGCACAGCACCGCTACATGGTCGTGCAGATTGTTTTTAAGATCGAAACATAATTTTTTCAGTGCATCGGCATTGCTCACTTCCACGATATCTCCCACAAAACTGACCCCGTTGATGATCTCATCCTTTTGCAGCAATTCATTCCGGATACCAACCAGCATCCTGTTTTCCAGGTGGTCCAGTTTCTTTTTGAGATCATTGCTCTCCGTTATCAGATTTTCTACCGCCTTCATCAGCTCTTTGGGATTTTTCAATGCTTCACGAACGGCCTGCAATTGACCGAGCTGCTCATCGATATAGTTCAGCGCTGCCTGGCCGCTCACTGCTTCGATGCGCCGCACACCGGCTGCTACAGCCGTTTCCTGCCGGATGCGGAAGGTCCCCAATTCACCGGTTGCGCCTACATGGGTGCCGCCACAGAGCTCCACCGAATAAGCCGGATCGATGATCACCACCCGGACCACATCCCCATATTTTTCCCCGAAAAGCGCCATGGCTCCCATTTGCAGCGCTTCTTCCTTCGGCAATTCCCTGATCACCACCGGAATATTTTCACGGATCTTTTCATTCACAAGCGCTTCGACCTTTGAAATTTCCTGCTCCGTCATTTTGGCGAAATGGGAGAAGTCGAACCGCAGGTATTCGTCGTTCACCAATGAACCTTTTTGCGCCACATGCGTACCCAGTACCGAGCGGAGGGCCGCATGCAGGAGGTGGGTGGCCGAGTGATGAACAGCGGTATGTTTGCGCCTGTCGATATCCACTTTTGCATCGACAGGCGCGGTGATATTCACCGGCAGTTTATCGGTGAAGTGAATGATGAGGTCGTTCTCTTTTTTGGTATCAGTTACAGGTACGATCTCCCCATCGAAATACAGGAGGCCCGTATCGCCTACCTGTCCACCGCTCTCCGCATAAAAAGGCGTTGTGTCCAATACCAATTGATACGATTCTTTCCCTTTTGCTTTTACCTTGCGATAGCGGGCCACTTTTGTCTGGATCTCCAGCAGATCGTACCCTATGAATTTGGGATGATTGTTTTCCCTGGTGCCTTTATTGAGCAGCACCCAGTCTTCCGTATCGAGCGCAGTGGCGGCGCGACTGCGGTCTTTCTGCGACTGCATTTCTTTCTCAAACCCTTTCTCGTCGACCGACAGACCATTCTCATGAGCGATCAAACGGGTAAGGTCAACCGGGAACCCGTATGTATCGTACAATTCGAAAGCAGCAGCGCCCTCGATCGTTTTATTTTTTGCGGCCTTGATGATCTCGTCGATCTTTTTCAGGCCCTTGTCGAGCGTGCGCAGGAAGGCTTCTTCTTCTTCCCGGACAACCTTGCCCACGAAATCCACCTGCTGGAACAGTTCCGGGAAGACAGGTTTGAATTGTTCGGCCAGCACAGGCACCAATTGGTGAAGCAATGGTTGTTTATAGTCGAGATAAGAATAAAAATAACGGACGGCCCTGCGAAGGATGCGGCGGATCACATAACCGGCGCCGGTATTGGAGGGCAGTTGTCCATCGGCGATCGTAAAGCTGATGGCTCGAAGATGGTCGGCAATGACCCTGAAGGCAACGGCCTCCCGGCTATCGCCGGAATCATATTTTTTACCGGTAATTTTTTCAGTGACTGCAATGGTGCCGGTAAAAAGGTCGGTATCGTAATTCGATTGTTTGCCCTGCAATACTCTTACGAGCCTTTCCAATCCCATGCCCGTGTCTACATGTTTGGCAGGCAAAGGTTCCAGGCTGCCGTCTTTCAGGCGGTTGAATTGCATGAATACATTGTTCCAGATCTCGATCACCTGCGGATGGTCGTTATTGACCAAAGACTTCCCGTCGAGTTTTTTTCTTTCTTCATCCGTACGGCAGTCCACATGTATTTCAGAGCAGGGGCCACAGGGGCCGGTATCGCCCATCTCCCAGAAATTATCTTTTTTATTTCCCAGCAGGATCCTGTCTTCGGCGATCCATTTCTTCCATTCACTGATGGCTTCCTCATCTTTGGGAAGTTTTTCTTTGGCATCGCCTTCGAATACGGTCACATAGAGCCTGTCTTTCGGTATCTGGTAAACGTTGGTGAGCAGCTCCCAACTCCAGGCAATGGCTTCCGGTTTAAAGTAATCCCCGAAACTCCAGTTGCCCAGCATTTCAAACATGGTATGGTGATAGGTATCTACCCCTACTTCTTCCAGGTCGTTGTGCTTGCCGCTTACCCGCAGGCATTTTTGGGTATCGGCCACCCTTGTGTGGGGAGCCATTTTATTGCCCAGGAAATAGTCCTTGAACTGGTTCATCCCTGCATTGGTGAACAGGAGGGTAGGATCATTCTTGATCACTATAGGTGCTGAGGGGACGATGGTATGTCCCCTGGATTTAAAAAAGTCCAGGAAATGCTGTCGTATTGCTGCGCTGGTCATCATATTCGGAACAATCTTTGATAAGTGTTTGCCTCACCGCCTACCCGTTTATTTTTCGATTGAGCCTGCGAACATTTTTGTAGTAAGCAAAAAATCCGCATTTTCGTGTAGGTTTGCTTCGCCCGCCCAAGGCGGCCGGAGGGTTCTGATTAACGTGGTGCAAAGGTAATCCAATTCAACCTGTTTTAACATGAAAACAAATCCAATGGACCACGGTGCCTGATGAAAAAGATCAAGTACTACTATAATACCAATACGCTTCGCTATGAGAAGCTGGAAACGCCGTTGCGTGTGAAGCTGCTGCGTGTATTGGGATTCATTTCCGCCGCGATCGTCACCGCCATTATCATCGTCTCCATTGCCTACAGGTATTTCCCTTCCACCAATGAAAAAAGACTGATGCAGGAGAATGAACAGCTTGAACAGCAGTTCATGGTGCTGGAAGAACGGACTAAAAAGATCCAGCAACAGATGTCGGAGCTGGAAAAACGCGACAATGAAGTATATCGTACCATTTTCGAGGCCAACCCGATTCCCGACAGCGTACGGGCTGCTGAGATCGCCCAGCAGAAAGAGCTTCAACTGGTGATGAGCCTCACCAATTCACAACTGGAAAATTCCATCGTTCAAACCCTCAATAACCTCACCAACCGGATCTCCAACCAGGAATCTTCGTATAACGAGATCACCAAATTCATCAATAATAAGGAAGAGCTGCTGGCCAGCACACCCGCCATCCAACCTGTCAGCAACTCCGATCTGAAACGGGTGGCATCGGGCTTTGGGTACCGGGTAGACCCCGTTTATAAAACGGTGAAATTCCATGCCGGTCTCGATTTCTCCGCACCGCAGGGAACACCTATCTATGCCACAGCCAATGGAGTGGTAAGAACTGCCGGCAACCTGGGCAACGGCTATGGGAACCATGTGGTGGTCAATCATGGCTATGGCTATGAAACCCTGTACGGACACATGTTCCGGGTGAAAGTGAAGCCAGGACAGCGTGTCAAGCGTGGAGAGATCATCGGATGGGTGGGGAGTACCGGTAAATCCACCGGCCCGCATTGCCATTATGAAGTACATAAGAATGGCCGTCCTATCGATCCGGTATACTTCTTCTATAATGATCTTACTCCCGAACAATTCGACCGGATGCTGAAGATCGCTACTTCGAGTAACCAGAGTTTTGATTAAGGTCGACAGGTTTACCATTGCAACCTTTGGCTTATCAACTCTTTACATTCCCATGACCTTGCCTCACCGAACAGATTGGGAACTTTAGCGTTGTAACTGTAAATTTGCACGGCGTTATGCACAACCCTCCCGACATACTGGCTTTTGCGTACAGGCAACCGATGATGCTCGACCAGATGGTGCTGTTGCAGGAAAAAGAGCAACAGATCCCCGGTTCAGTACAGTATGTGATCAGCCGTTACGAGAAACATCCTCAATGGAGCTTCGATGATACCGGCATGATGGTATACCATTTCCGTAAAAATGATCCCCGTGAAAATTACCTGGAGCTGAAGTTTTGCATTGCCGGCAATGTATACTGCCGTCAGAAGGAAAAGGAATGCGACCAGTGCAGGCTGGGCACCTCCCGTGCCTGCAGCGACAGGGTAGAGACCATGGACGTTCTGAGCTTCCGCTTCTCACCTGTCCATTTATCCCAGTTCGTAAAATCGGCTCCGTCCAATAGTACCGTCACAGAAGATATTCTCCATTTCAAACATCCCTCTTCTTTTTCAAAGCTCCTGCCGCTTTGCGGAAGAACGAGGATGGTATTGGAGGCATTGCTGAACCATACCTATACCGATAGCCTGGAAAATATCTATATCAATGCCCAGATCCAGATGCTGCTCCTCTATAGCCTGGAATGTATGCTGGGTGATGAGAAAGGCGATAAAGCCATCGAATCCTTCCAATGCAAGTTCCTGGCCAATGAAGCAGACCGCGACAAGATCGTAAAGGCCCGTGAGATCTTATTGCAACATATCGGTGAGCCCATCACCATCAAGGAGCTTAGCCGTAAAGTGGCTATCAATGAATGCTACCTGAAAAAAGGTTTCAAAGAACTTTTCGGCACTACTGTCTTCGATTTCTATCAGAGCCAGCGCATGGAACATGCACGTTATCTCTTATATGAAAAAGGGTTGAGCGTAACAGAGGTTTCCATGATGCTGGGCTATTCTTCCATTTCCCATTTCTCCACCGCTTTCAAGAAGCACACGGGGTTGAAGCCTTGTGAGTTATTGTTGCATTAGTCTGGCATTCTATCCATATTGGTTTACCACAAAGGCACGAAGGCACAAAGGAAAGGATGGAGGACTTTCCAATGAAAAGACTACCTACTATATATCAGCCTGCCTTTGTGCACTCATAAAGAGACCAATATCACAAAAATCCGAAACCCCTATCAAGGCACGAAGCTACCTCCGGCAGTGCTGATCAAATCTTACACCTCCTATCCTTTGTGCCTTCGTGCCTTTGTGGTAAATAAGTGGTAAATAAATTTCGCGCCTTTGTAGTAAATGTCTTCGTGGTGAAAAAACTCCTTCCGCTTTGCGTAACCTCGTTTTCCCTTTTCAGTAAACCTTCTCCCCGACCGTATTATACTTTTGTGTCTCCACATTATGACAGGCCAGTTCTACCCTGCCTGGAACTGAGTTTACATCCAACTTACTGACCACCCGGATAATCAACTGAACACTTATTTGATTGTATTCGTTTGTATATAAACGTTATATATATTAAACTCCTGAACAATGCCCAATAAAAAATATGGCCATGCCGGCCTGTTCCTTCTGCTGACCCTGCTGCGCCTGCCTGGTATTGCCCAGGATACAGCGCAGATCAGGGTCAGGGAATTACAGGAAGTGGTGGTAACAGGTCAGTATGAACCTCAATCCCTCAAAAAATCAGTTTACCAGGTGCGGACCATCAGTGCCGAACGCATCCGCCTGCAAGGTGCTACCAATCTTACCGGCGTACTCAATAATGAACTGGGCATCCGGTTCTCCAACGATCGCACCCTGGGTACAACGGACATAGAACTGATGGGCATGTCGGGCAGGAACGTAAAGATCTTACTCGATGGAGTGCCCATGGTCGACCGGGGAGATACCCGCGAAAGCCTCAACCAGATCGATATCAACAGCATCGAAAGGATCGAGATCGTGGAAGGCCCTATGTCTGTGATGTATGGTTCCGACGCACTGGCAGGGGTTATCAATGTCATCACCAAAAGACCGGGCCGTTCTTCGCTTTCCATTACTGCAAGAATACAGGAAGAAACAGCCGGCAATGAATATAACCCACTCCTTAATAAAGGCATGCATAACCAATCCCTGGGGATAAGCTGGCAAAAGAAAGCCTGGTATTTCAGTGCGGGAGGATCGCACAATGATTTTGGAGGATGGAAGGAAGGGCGCGATACGACCAGCACGAAAAGGGAATGGCATCCCAAAGAACAATGGCTGGCCCACGCAAGAGTAGGCTTCCGCAAAGCAGGATGGCATGCCTGGTACCGCTTCGACCTGCTCGATGAGACCATCCTGAACAATGGCCCCATTTCCACCAGCACCAATACAGCACCCGATCAACGGTTCTTCAGCGATCGCTATATGCACCAGGCCCAGGCTGAATGGAGGGTACACGACAGGTTACAATTCTCCGGCATCGCGGCCTATACAGATTATTCACGACGTACGCAAACCACCATCATCGATCTTGCCACCGGCAAACGTACTTTATCGACCGGACAGGGTGAGCAGGATAAGGCCAGCTTCAACAGCATGGTATTGCGGCTTTCAGCACAATATAAATTATCGGAAAAGATCGCATTGCAACCGGGCATAGATATCAACCGGGAAAAAGCTACCGGCGCCAGGATCATGGGTACTCCCTCCATCGATGATTATGCATTTTTCCTCTCCGGTGAGATCAGGCCACTACCGGGCATCAATATCCGGCCGGGAGTTCGCCTTATCAAAAACTCCGTATACGATGCCCCACCCGTTATTCCCAGTATCAATACCAAATTCGATCTGAATGAACATCTCGATCTCCGGCTGGCCTATGCACGCGGGTTCCGCTCCCCGGCCCTGCGCGAGCTGTATTTTTATTTCTTCGATGCCAGTCATTCCATCAAAGGCAATCCCAACCTCAAAGCAGAACATTCCAATAGCTTCAACGGATCGCTTACCTGGCAACCCACTGTGAAAGGCCCACTGCGTCTGCGTTCTACGCTGGGTGCTTTCTACAATGATTTCAGGGACCAGATCAATTTCGGTTATGCGGCCGCCAGTCCGGATACCATGACCTATATCAACATCGACAAGTTCAGGACCACCGGCGGAACTTTTACTCAAACCATTTACTGGAAAGATCTGCAGGCAACTATCGGCTTCTCCTATATTGGCCGTTACAACAGGCTTTCAGCCGATAGCAGTTTTGCCAAGTCGAATCTGCCCGATTTCACCTGGTCGCCCGAACTGAATTCAACGATCACTTATGATCTCCGGAAGATCGGCACAAAGCTGAGCCTGTTCTATAAGTTCACCGGAAAGAAACCTGTTTACCAGGCGGTGGTCAGGAACGGGCAAACTGTAGCCAGTCTGGCTGAAACCGCTTCTTTCCACTGGGCCGATCTTACCGTGAATAAATCCGTTACAAAATGGGTGACGCTGAGCGGAGGCGTCAAGAATATTTTCGATGTCACCACGCTTGCCAATACCATCGGCGATACAGGTGGAGCGCATAGTACGGGTGGCGATGTGCCACTCAGTTATGGCCGCTCCTATTTTGTGGGATTGAATTTTCAATGGAATAAATAACAACTACACCATAATAAACACCGTTATGAACAAACTATTAGTCGCCCTGATGATCGCAGCCACAATCTTCGCATCCTGTAAGAAAAGCGATCCCCCTTTGCCCGATAACCTGGCCCAGTTCGAAGCCTCCGAACAGGGATTGGAATCTGATAAAGCAGAAATAACCATCAAAGTAAAATTATCGCGCAGTACAGATATTGCTGTTCCCGTCACCATCGAGCTCAAAGAGAATGGCATTGTTTATGGCACGAAATACTCTACCACACCTGCTGCCAGCAATGGAACTATTTCTTTGTCCATCCCTGCCGGAAGCAGCGAAAGTTCTTTCAAGGTAACAAAGAGTGCCGGTGCTCTCTTGAATGGCGATGAAAGCGTGGAGTTCACGATCAAAACTGCCGGAAGTCCGGTATTGATCGGGCAGACTTCCAAACTGAATCTTAAATTCTCTTCCATCGTGTCCACAGGCTCTACGATGGAATTGAATGGGGGTACCGGTGGGGCTTCCGCCATCAATTCTGTGTATGTAGACCTCAGTAACAACGCACAAACTTCTATCGAGCGTAAGAGCTGGGACTTAGGATTCTATGCTGGTTCAACCTTCCGGGTGATCATCAACAATGCTGCGGCCTATACTGTAACAGCGGTGAATAAGACCGATATCAACCAGGTCACTGCCGCTGATGTGAATACTGCCAACCTTGCCATTGGCCTGGGTGCTGGCACCATGTCGCTCATCGATGATGTGGAAGGTGACCTTACCAAAACGGCTATTCCTGAAATATCTGCCAACGATGCAGATAATAAAGTATATGTGATCAGTCGCGCAGGTGCTACCGGCGCAGCCCCCGCCCCGGCCGACCTGAAAAAGGTGCGCGTGCTTCGTACTGCTACCGGTTATACACTTCAGTATGCCAACATCGACGCTACGAGTTTCCAAACTATGATCATCAATAAAAATGCTGCCTATAACTTCCGTTTCATCTCCTTCGAGAATGGAGCCGTGGAAGTAGAACCTGCCAGCAATCGCTGGGATATCGAGTGGACCTGGAGCATCTACAGGACCGACAACCCACCCGGCAGCGGCAACTTCATCCCTTATGGTTTCTCTGACCTCGTATTCATCAATCGCCAGGGTAGCGTTCAGGTAGCCGAAGTAATGACCAGTACAGTCAGTTACAACGACTATGCAGAAAGCAATATCGCCACTACCAGTTTCAGTACGAAACGCGATGCGATCGGTTCCAAATGGAGGGCAACTACCGGCACTATTGGTGTCAAGCCAGACCGGTTCTATGCTGTAAAAGATCAGGCAGGCAATGTCTACAAACTGAAATTCCTGAATTTCCATTCACAGGCCGTAGATGGCGGCAAACGCGGCTATCCGAACATTGAATATAAACTGGTGAAGAAAGGCGCTTAAAAATACCATCGATCATCTATAATCAAAAGACAGTGAAACCATTTCAAATAATCTTTTTTGCATTATCCCTTATCGCTGCAAACATCGCCCGCGCACAGCAACGCATTGTATCGCTCAATGGAACGGTCAGTGAAATGCTGTGCGCACTGGGGCTGGAGCAGCAGATCGTGGGAGTGGATGTGACAAGCACTTACCCGGCATCCATTCAACAGAAACCGAAAGTGGGGCATAATCGCAATATCTCGGCAGAAGGCGTTCTGTCGTTAAGGCCAACCCTCGTGATCGGAATACCTGAAGAAATAAAACCCGAACTGGTAGAACAGCTCAAGGCTGCGAAAGTAACAGTGCAACTCGTGAAACAAACCTATTCGCCCGAAGGAACACGTCAGTTACTATTGGAACTGGCCGGCCTGACCTCCACGATGGAGAAGGGCAAACAATTGTTGGCCGACTTCAACAAACGTCTCGCAACCATTCCACTAACCCATCTCGATAAAAGAGTGCTCTTCGTGTATGCGAGAGGCACCGGCTCCATGACAGTCTGCGGCAAAGGCACCTCCCCGGCAGCGATGATAGAATTATCTGGCGCCACCAATGCCATGGCCGAGCTAAACGAGTTCAAACCATTATCCGCCGAATCACTGGTGGCTTCCAACCCGGATGTGATCCTGCTTTTCGACAGCGGACTGCAAAGCGTGGGAGGTATCGAAGGAATGTTGAAAGTGCCCGGCGTGAGTATGACCAATGCCGGCAAAAACAGGAAGATCATTTCCATGAATGGTCACCTGTTTGCAGGCTTCGGCCTGCAACTGCCGGAAGGGTTGCAGGAATTGAGGAAGAAAATCAGCGGATAACAGATGAAAAGAAAATGGACCACCATAGCATTGATCGTATTGCTCATCGTTGTAATGATACTCGCAGCAGGTATCGGCGCCATGCGCATCGCCCCGCAGCAGGTAGTTGCGATCCTGTTACACCAGGCAGGCATACAATTGCCTGTCGGCTATGATGAGGGTATGGCCAATGTATTGCTGCAGATACGCCTGCCCAGGGTAATAATGGGCATGCTGGTAGGGACCGGGCTGGCCATTTCCGGTGTGGCGATGCAGGGCCTGTTCCGCAATCCACTCGCCGACCCCGGCCTGATCGGTATTTCATCAGGCGCATCCCTCTGTGCCGTATTGGTGATCGTGTTGATCAGCTCCCTCCCTGTTTTACATATTGATTCGTTACTGCCCAGGTATTACCTGCTCAATCTCATCACTTTCATCGGCGCATGTGCTACATCGTTAATTGTGTTCAGGCTTTCAAGGATCGGCGGCAAGACCCTGCTCGCCACCCTGCTGCTGGCGGGCCTTGCCCTCAATGCACTTTGCAGGGCCATGACAGACCTCATCACTTTCGTAGCCAATGACGAACAGTTGCGAAATGCCACTTTCTGGACAATGGGAAGCTTGGGTGGGGCTACCTGGACCGTTGTGTTCACCCTGTTGCCATTTATCGCCATACCGGTATTGTTGTTACCGCGACTGGCGAAATCCCTGAACGCATTTGCGCTGGGCGAGCAGGAAGCAGCTTACCTCGGGATCAACGTAAAAAAACTGAAGACCCTCATCGTCATACTGGCCACATTGTCTGTTGGGGCATGTGTGGCTGTGGCAGGGATCATTGGGTTTGTCGGATTGATAGTGCCTCATATCATCCGCGGCATCACCGGCAATGACCATCGCTCACTGTTGGTGAACAGCGCCCTGTTCGGCGCCTCCCTGCTTACGCTGGCTGATGTGGTAAGCAGAACGATCATTGCACCGGCTGAACTGCCGATCGGGATCGTTACGGCTGTACTGGGCACGCCGGTGTTCATCATGCTTTTACTGAAACAAAAAAAACAATTACGCAGCCTGGCATGACCATCACTGCACACCATATTTCTTATTGGATAGGTCAGCAACCTATTTTGCACAAACTGTCTTTTACCATCGGTCCGGGAGAGGTGACGGTAGTTCTTGGCCAGAACGGAGCCGGTAAATCCAGTTTCCTGAAAATATTATCGGGTGAACAAAAACCTACCATCGGACAGGTAATGCTCGATAACCATGATCTCCACAAGACCCCATTGCCCCAACTGGCCACCATGCGCGCGGTACTATCGCAGCAATATGCAATGGGATTGGCATTCTCTTGTGCAGAGATCGTAATGATGGGGCGCTATCCGCATTACCGCTCGCACCCTTCGGCAGATGATCACCGCATTGTGATGGAATCTATGGAAGAAATGCAGGTGCAGCATCTCGTTCAACGGCCCTACCAGGCCCTCTCCGGCGGCGAGCAGCAACGGGTTCAAATGGCCCGCGTGTTGGCCCAGTTGCGCGATCCTGTTTCCCGCATGCCGGGCAGTACCCGAAAATTATTGTTGCTCGATGAACCTACTTCGAGCATGGATGTGCTGTACCAGCAATTGTGCTTATCGAAAGCAAGAGCGCTCTCGCGGCAGGGATATACCGTTGTGGTGATCCTGCACGACCTCAACCTGGCTGCGCAGTTCGCCGATACTATTCTATTGTTGAAAAGAGGATGTCTTATAAAATCGGGCAAAGCCCGCGAAGTATTGAAACCATCCTCTATCGCTGAAGCGTACGGCATGGAAGTGGAAGTGCTGGAGCCGGAGAATTATGATTTCCCGGTGCTGGTGCCGGCTTCACATGCCATCCAACCCGCATTGATCAGATCATAAAAAATAAAAGAATATGAATACTACCGCCAACTTTTCATTAAAAGATAAATGGACCAGCTTTCATAAAGAACAACCGCGGGTCCGTATCCGTGATGCAGCGAAACAACTGGGCACCACCGAAGCGGAGATCCTGGCTTCCTTTGCAGGCAGCAGCGTGATCAGGCTGAACGACAGTTTCCAGGAACTATGGAAACGTATGCCCGAACTGGGTTATGTGATGGTGCTCACCCGTAATGAAAGCTGTGTGCATGAACGTAAAGGCATTTTCGAAGAAGTAAGCGTTAATAGCCGGCATGTAGGAGTGGTGGTCGGAAAAGACATCGATCTGCGAATGCTTTTCCACTGCTGGGCTTTTGCCTTTGCCGTATTCAATGCTGAGGAAGCAGGATTTAAAAGATCTATCCAGGTCTTCGATCACCAGGGAACGGCCGTCGTTAAAGTATTCCTGCAAACAGAAAGCAATGAACAAGGCTTTGAGGAACTGGTGCGCAGTTTCTCGATGCCCCAACAGAGCATGGAATTAACGATCCTGCCAGCGCCTCCGCCGCATGTCTATGCCGATGAAACGGTCGATGTGATGGTATTCAGGGAGGAGTGGGGCGCATTGAAAGACACGCATGATTTCTTTCCCCTGTTGAAGAGATACAATATATCGAGATCGTATGCCCTTCATATTGCCGGTGAGTTCGCCCGCAAAGTGAGCAATGGGAGCGTAAAGCAATTGCTTCAATTTGCCGCAGATCAACAACTGGAGATCATGGTCTTCGTTTCGAACCACGGGAATATCCAGATACATACCGGCCCTGTAAAAAATATCATGGAGATACCCAACTGGATCAATGTGATGGACCCGGCTTTCAACCTGCACCTTCGCCTCGATCATATCGCAGAAACCTGGATGGTAAAAAAGCCAACCGTCGATGGACTCGTCCACTCTCTCGAAGTATTCGACGCCGAAGGCAATCTCATCGTACAATTCTTCGGCAAACGGAAGCCCGGCTCTCCCGAATTGCCCGAATGGACCCATTTCATCACCAGCATTGAATAACAAGACCACTTTATTCTCCTTACCTCTTTAAATCTCTTAGCGCATGTGTCAATACCAAACCTTGTTTTATGATGATAAAGTGGGTTATGTGATCCGCTGTATGCATTGTGAGAATTTCCAGATCGGCTTTGGTAATGTGCTGATCAATTTATTCAGGGACGATTTCGAAGATTTCATTGCTTATATCAAGGGTTGTCGTATAGAACAATATTCAAATACCGAATCGACCATCAAATCGGTCATCATTCCAACACCCTGTGAAGGATTGAAACTGTTCCTGAGCCAGCGGGAACTGCGGGAATTGCATAATATGTTGGACCAGGCCGATTCCGAATGGCGCTCGCAGGAGATGATGAAACTTTTCTCAGGGAAGCGGGCGTAAAAATGGTGATACCTAGTTTTCCATAATGTGGAAAAGGTGCGGCCCTGTTCTCAGGGCTGCACTAAAAACTTTTTCCACCTTCAACTATAATATTTCTTTCAAACTCTCCGCCGTTGCTTCGATAGTGGCATCGAGATCGGCTGTGGTCATGGCATTGTTCAGGAACCAGCTTTCAAAGGCAGAAGGGGGCAGGTAGATGCCTCTTTTCAGCATGGCATGGAAATATTTTTTGAACAGGTCATTATTGGCTGAAGCGGCAGCAGCAAAATCAGTGACCGGTTTGCCGCTGAAGTGCACACTGATCATGGAGCCCAGGTGATTGATCATATAAGGAGTACCGGATGCTTTCAGCACTTTGTCGAGCCCCTCTTTGAGATAAGCCGTCTTGTCATCCAGTTCCTTCAATAATTCCGGTTGTTCATTGATGATAGATAATAAAGTATACCCGGCGATCATGGCAATGGGGTTACCGCTCAGGGTGCCGGCCTGGTAAACACTTCCCAACGGGGCTACCACTTCCATGATATGGCGCTTACCGCCAAAGGCGCCTACCGGCAATCCGCCTCCGATCACTTTGCCATAGGTAACGAGGTCGGCATCGATCCCTAATTTTTCCTGCGCGCCGCCTTTTGCCAGCCGGAAACCTGTCATCACCTCATCGAAAATGAAAATGATCTTCTCTGCATCACAGATCCTGCGAATGCCTTCCAGGAATCCGGGTTTGGGTAAAATGCAACCCATATTACCGGCCACCGGTTCTACGATGATGGCCGCTATCTCACCTTTGTGCTCTTTCACCAAACGCTCCATTGCATCCAGGTCATTGTATGGGCAGGTAAGCGTATCGTTGGCAGCACCGGCTGTAACGCCAGGAACTGTTTGAATATCCAATGTGGCCACACCGCTGCCGGCTTTCACCAGGAAAGCATCGGCATGACCATGGTAACATCCTTCGAATTTGATGAATTTATTTCTGCCGGTATATCCTCTCGCTACACGGATAGCGCTCATGCAGGCTTCGGTGCCGCTGCTTACCATCCGCACCAGGTCTACGTTCGGTGCCATACTTTTGATCAGCTCGGCCATCCTGATCTCCAGCTCGGTTGGCGCTCCGTAAGAAGTGGAGAATACTGCCTGCTCCTGTATCGCTTTTACCAGCGGCGCATAGGCATGACCGAAGATCATGGGGCCCCAGGAAGCAATGAAGTCGATATATTTATTATCATCAGCATCGTAGAGATAAGCACCTGCTGCTTTCCTGATGAAAAGCGGTGTGCCGCCAACACTTTTGAAAGCTCTCACAGGAGAGTTGACGCCGCCGGGAATACTTTTCTGCGCACGCTGAAAGAGGTCGATACTTGTATTGATATTCATAGTATGGAATGAACGGTAGGGAAATTGATTAACCAATCAGTTTTACGGCATCTTTGGCAAAATAAGTAGCGATCAGGTCTGCACCGGCTCTCTTGATCGCGGTGAGGGTTTCGAGGATCGCCTTGTTCTCGTCGATCCATCCCATGTTGGCGGCTGCCTTGATCATGGCATATTCACCGCTGATATTATAGGCGCTAACCGGTACATTTACGGCGTTCTTTACTTCACGGATGATATCGAGATAGGCCAGTGCAGGCTTCACCATCACGATATCCGCCCCTTCTTCGATGTCCATCAGGGTTTCTTTCACGGCTTCGATACGATTGGCATAATTCATCTGGTAAGTTTTCTTATCGCCAAACCCTGGTGCTGAATCCAGCGCATCGCGGAATGGCCCGTAAAAACAGGAAGCATACTTGGCGCTGTAACTCATGATACCCGTTTTGGTAAAGCCGTTCTCTTCGAGTGTTTTGCGGATAGCGCCGATACGGCCGTCCATCATATCGCTGGGCGCTACGAAATCGGCGCCCGCTTTGGCGTGGCTGAGGCTCATGGCCGCCAGTACATCCACGGTGGCGTCATTCACGATCTCGGCGCCGTCTACGATGCCGTCGTGCCCGAAAGAGGAAAAAGGATCGAGCGCAACATCCGTCATCACCAGCATATCGGGGCAGGCATTCTTTACCGTTTTAATGGCCTGCTGCATCAAACCATCCGGATTGAGCGCTTCCGTTCCTTTATTGTCTTTCAGTTCATCCCTGCATTTGATGAACAACAGCATTGATTTCAGTCCCATGCTCCACAATTCTTTCACTTCCCTGGCCAGGTTGTCGAGGCTCAGGCGGAAATAATTGGGCATGGAAGCGATCTCCTCTTTAATATTTTCTCCTTCCACAACGAATAGAGGAACGATAAAGTCATTCGGGGTCAGGATGGTTTCAGTGACCAGGGCACGGATGGCCGGCGACTGGCGGAGGATCCTGTTTCTTCTTTGCAGATGCATAAAAAAATATTTTGGTAGCGATGAATTATTTGATCCAATTGGCCGGTTGCAGGCAAACCTGCTGTAACCTGTCTTCCTCACTGCCCGGTACCGGCTGGTAATTATATTCGAACCTCACCGTAGGGGGAAGGCTCATTAAAATGCTTTCGGTCCGCCCATTCGTTTTCAGTCCGAATAAAGTGCCGCGGTCATGCACCAGGTTGAATTCGGTGTACCGCCCGCGCCGGATCTCCTGCCAATGTTTGTGGGCGCTCGTGTATGGCATATTCTTTCTTTTCTCTACGATCGGGATATACGCTTCCATAAATGCATCACCACAGGCTTTGCCAAAATTGATCCAGAACTGTACATCCTTCGATCCATCAGGGCGTTGATAATCGTAAAAGATACCTCCGATACCCCGCCGTTCATTATTCCGGTGTTTGTTCACGAAATACTCATCGCAATCCCGTTTGAATGTTGGGTAGAACGATGGATCGAATGAATCGCAAACCTTTTTATAAGTTGAATGGAAATGTACGGCATCTTCTTCGAAAAGATAATAAGGGGTGAGATCGGTGCCGCCGCCAAACCAGCGGTCGATCACCTGTTTTTGCCGATCGTATAATTCGAACATCCTGTAATTACAATGTACGGTAGGTACGAAAGGATTGAGTGGATGCAATACGAGCGAGAGCCCGCAGGCGAACCAGTTGTCTCCATCGATCTTCAACTGGGAACGCATCAGGCCGGTCACTTCGCCAAAGACCACAGAGGTATTCACGCCGCCTTTTTCAAAAACCTTTCCCTGGGCAATTACCCTTGTTTTTCCGCCGCCGCCTTCAGGCCGCTCCCATTGGTCTTCTTTGAAGGTTGCGAGGCCATCAGCCGCTTCGAGCGACTGGCAGATCCTGTTCTGAAGCTGGTGGATATAATCGATCCAGTTTTCTTTGATATTCATCGGTCAGTATTCTCCTGATCAAAAAATGTGTTGAACAAATCAACGATACTGATGATCCTTCACGGTATCTACAAATGCTCTTGCATGATCAACCGGTACATTCGGCAATATGCCATGGCCCAGGTTGGCAATATGACGCCGGCCACCAAAAGCATTGAGCATCTCCGTTACTTCCTTCCTGATCACCGGGATGGGTGATAACAATTTGGCAGGATCAAAATTTCCCTGCAGCGTAATATCCGGGCCTGCCCAGTTGCGTGCCGATTCCGGGGTATGGCACCAATCGATCCCCAATCCATCTGCGCCGGTGGCAGCCATAGCGGAAAGCCCGTGCCAGGCGCCTTTGGCAAAGATGATGGTCAGCACTTCTTCTTTCAATGCGGCCACGATCTGCCTGATATACCGGAGCGAAAGGTTTTCAAAATCGCCGGGGCTCAGCAGTCCACCCCAACTATCGAAGATCTGCACAACGTCTGCCCCTGCCCTTACCTGACCTTTCAGGTAAGCGATGGTGGTGTCGGTGATCATTTGTAATAAGGCATGTGCCGTTTCCGGTTGTGTATAGCAAAATGCTTTTGCCTCATCGAAAGTTTTGGAGCCTTTGCCCTGCACCATATAGCAGAGCAGGGTCCAGGGTGCACCGGCAAAACCGATCAACGGAACCCTGCCATCGAGCTCTTTTTTTGTGAGGCGTAAGGCATCGAACACGTATCCCAGTTTTTCTTCCACATCGGGCCGATGCAGTTTGTGGAGATCGCTGTATTGTTTGATAGGGTCGGGTAAGATAGGGCCTTTGTTCTCTACCATCTGCACTTCCATGCCCATGGCCTGCGGCACTACCAGGATATCGGAAAAAATAATGGCGGCATCGACACCTACCTGGTCGACAGGTTGAATAGTGATCCCGGCAGCCAGTTCAGGTCGCTGGCAGCGTTCAAAGAAAGAATATTTTTCTTTCAGCTTCCTATAATCGGGCAGGTAACGGCCGGCCTGGCGCATCATCCATACTGGTGTCCTTTCAGTGGCTTCTCCTCTTAATGTTCTTAATAACAGATCGTTTTTCAACATTGTATTATTTATTGATATTGTTCCCGGTTCTGTAAATAAAAGCAAACACTTGCGATCATCACCTGCTCATAGGGTTTTTCGCAGGTGATGGTCCTGTTGTCCGTAAATCCGGCGATCGCTTCCGCGGTGGTAGGCCCAATGGCGAAGCAGGCTGTCGATTTCGGGATACTGTTCACCGAAAAAAAACTCCTCACTGCACTTGGACTGAAAAAAAGAACGGCGTCAAAATGCCCTGTAGCGATGGCGGGTGTTTCCGTCGTTTCATACACGACCACTTCGTGCAATGGAACTCCCTGTTTTTTCAGGGCTGCCGGGATCACTTCGCGCCTGATATTGCCGCAAAAGAAAACCACTTCATCGAAAGGGCCATAGGCCAGTATCTTTTCGGCCAGCGCAGCGCCATTGTCTGCCGTGGCCACTATCTGTGCCTCATCGAGATAACCGCCTTCGATGATCGTGTTCCTGGTAGCACCGCTCAGGCAGAAGATCTGCCAGGTAGTTCCAACCGTAGCTCCGCGGAAAGGTGCGGGGCGCAGTAAACGCTCGATGCTTTTATAGGCATGTTGACTGGTGAACACAACGGCTATCTTTCCAGGGTATGTACCCCATCGCTCCATTTCATGGTAGAGCTGTGCCTCTTCAACAGGCCGCACCTCGATGAACTCCTGTTCCATGATCTCGATACCTTTTGCTTTCGCTTCTTCATTGAGAAAAGAAGCGATCTTCCGTGTACTGAGTATGGTGAATTGAGCCATGATGCGAACTACTGATTCGTTTGTTTGCGAATGCTTTCGGCAATGACTTGTCCGCCACTTGCCAGTAATTCATTCGCCAGTTCACTGCCTGCCTGCCGGTAACAGTCAAGCGGGATATTTTTTTCGATCGTTGCTTTCATTTTTCCATCGACCGACAAAATATTTCCCTGGAAACGTACCGATCCTCCGGTCACTTCCGCCAATGCGCTGATGGGCGTAGAACAGCCGCCGAGCAAGCCCCGCAGGAAATCGCGTTCGATGGCGGTACAGATAGCGGTATGCTGGTCGTTGAAACCGGAACAGGCTTCGAGTATTTTTTGATCGGTCGATCTGCACACTACCATGATGGCTCCCTGTGCAGGGGCCGGCAGCATCCAGTCGAGCTCCATCGAATTGGAAGGACGCAGGTCGATCCTTTCCAATCCGGCAGCGGCAAACACCGCCCCATTCCAGTCGCTCTCTTCCAGTTTTTTCAGTCGTGTGTTCACATTGCCTCTCAGGTTGGTGATGGTATGATGAGGATACCTGTTGAGCCACTGTGCTTTCCTGCGAATACTGCTGGTGGCAACAGTGAAAGGTGTTTTGCGGATGGAAGAACCATTGCTGCCCTGATATGTATGCAATGCCTTATCGATTTTTTCTTTGGCTCCTTTAAAAATCAGCAGGTCTTTATAAGAAGCTCTTTTGAGAACGGCTGCCTGGGCAATACCTTCGGGCAATTGTGTGGGCACATCTTTCATGGAATGAACGGCCATATCGATGCGGTCATTGAGCAGGGCAGTGTCGAGGCTGCGGGTGAAGATCCCCTGTACGCCCATTTCATACAAAGGGGTTTTGAGATCGATATCGCCTTCGCTGCGGATATATTCTAGCTCTGCGGCGATACCGGCTGCGGCCAGCAATTTTTTTACTTCGGTAGCCTGCCAAACGGCCAGTTGGCTTTCCCTTGTACCGATCCTGATAACCTGCGTCATATATAAAATAATCTTTTCCCAAAGCAACAGGGCTCCGGGCCATGGCTGTGAAGCCACGGGTCAAAGTTAATTAGAACCTTTTGCAATAAATTCGTTGATGGCCTCGATATAGTGGCAGCCATGCTGGTTATGATGGCGCATCCTGGAAGCCATGCCATTGATGACCCGCTGAATTTTTTCATCGGTATCGACGGCGCCGGACGACAAACATCCCGGTGAGTGTTGAATGTATGAAGGGAAAGTTTGGATCTCTTTCAGTTTTGTTTTCACGGCTTTGAGTACCGGCACATACTTGCGCATGTCAAACCATTCCATGAATTCGGCAATATGCCCGGCGATAATGGCATTGGCTTTAGGCACTTCTGCTTCCCGCTTTTGAAGGGTTTCGTCTTTCAGTTTCGAAAGCTCATCCACATTCACGAGTTGAATATTGCCCAGCTTACTGGCTGATGCCTCTACATTGTAGGGAATGGAAAGATCGATGATGAGTTTTTGGCCTTTGCCTTCCAGGTGTGACCGGAGGATGGTGGGCTTGCTGGCATTGGTGGCCACGATGATGATATCGGCCTGCCGGATATGATCGCTCAGCAGGTCGGCGGGAACGAACTGAATGCCCAATTCGAAGGCCAGTTCTGCTGCCTTTTCCTGTGTGCGGTTGATCAGTGTAATATTGGTAGTGCCGAGATAGTCGATGATATTCTTGCAGGTGGAGCGCCCGATCTTGCCGGTACCTACCAGCAGGATCTTCTTGTCGTTCACTGCGGCAACTTTTTCCTTTATGTATTGAACGGCAGCAAATGAAACGGAAACAGTGCCACCGCTCAGGTCTGTCCTGTTCTTGATCGCTTTGGAAGATTGCAGTACACAATTCACCAGGCGTTCCATGAATGCGCCGATGAACTGGCGCTCGCGGGCAAACTTCACGGCCATTTTCAACTGGCCAACGATCTCGTAGTCGCCCAGAATTTGTGAATCGAGCCCAGCCCCTACCGCGAACAAATGTTCGATAGCTTCCGGGCCATTTTTGATGTATGCTAAAGAAGTGAAAGTTGTTGCGTTACCGGCTGTTTCGGTACAGAGTAATTCGATGAGCTGGCCGGCTTGTTCTGCGAAGCCATAGATCTCGGTGCGGTTACAGGTGGAAAGGATGAATAATTCGTGAAGGCCATAAGAAGGCGCCAGTGAAAGGAGGGACGCGTATTGGTCCTGGTTGATGGCAAATTGTCCCCTGATCGCTGCATCGGTCTTCTTATAGTTGATCCCTGCTACAAAAAACTTCAATATGTCTTTGCTACTCTGTCCTGGCATGAAAAAACGATTCAGAAAATAACAGCGCAAAAATACTTGCACGCGCGTCAAGTACCTAATATATCTGTCATGTAGCTGTCATTTTACTGGGTGATAAAGATCATATAATAGGATGATCGTAGTTATTACGCGCCAATGATGCCCCGGGTTTCTTTGCCCGGAGAAATGGATGGTGAAATGATGAAAAAAGCAACGGAATGAACTTTAATGGTGATTCAAAGTTACTTTTGCCAATTATTTTATTGTATGGGAATGATCAAAAAGGGAATTGTTTTAATGAATCTCGGTTCACCGGATTCAACGGAGGTTAAAGACGTTCGTCGTTATTTGAATGAATTCCTGATGGACAAGCGGGTGATCGATATGCCCTTGTTGTTGAGAGCATTGCTGGTGAGGGGCATCATCGTACCATTCCGGGCCCCGAAATCGGCAGAAGCGTACCGATCTATCTGGACGAAGGAAGGTTCCCCATTGATCGTGCTCAGTGAACAATTGCAATCGGCCTTGCAGGAACAGGTGGAAGAGCCGGTTGTGTTGGCGATGAGGTATGGCAATCCTGCTCCCTGGGATGCGTTTGATGAACTGATGCAAAAAGTGCCGGGACTGGAAGAAGTAGTGCTGGTGCCTTTGTATCCGCACTATGCCATGTCGAGCTATGAAACGGCTGTTGAATATGCGAAGCAAGTACATCGGCAGCGGAAATATCCTTTCAAACTATCCTTCGTGCCTCCGTTCTATGATAACCAGGACTACCTGGATGCGTTGGCCGAAAGCATCAAACCATATCTCGCGCAGGAATATGATCATATTCTATTCAGTTATCATGGTATCCCGGAAAGGCATGTGCACAAGACGGATGTTACCGGGCAGCATTGTCTGAAATCTGACAATTGTTGCTCGGCAGGATCGGAGGCGCATAAATACTGTTATCGTCATCAGATCATTGAAACCACACACAGGGTCGCTGCGCAATTGAACATTCCTGCCGATAAATACAGTTTCTCCTTTCAATCGAGATTGGGGAGGGATGAATGGCTGAAACCCTACACAGTAGTGCGTTTGCAACAAATGCCGGCAGAAGGGACCAAGAAATTGCTGGTCGTTTGTCCGGCCTTCGTGAGCGACTGCCTGGAAACTTTGGAGGAAATAGCGGAACAGGGAAAAGAAGTTTTCTTACATGCAGGAGGAGGATCATTCACGATGATACCTTGTATGAATGTGCATCCGGCCTGGGTGAAAGCATTGGCTTCACTGGTACATCAAACAGTTGAATAGCTGAACTATAAACCATTACCATGTACTTCTACATCAAAGCGCTGCATATCATCTTTATCGTTACCTGGTTTGCAGGTTTGTTCTATATGCCCAGGTTATTGGTGTACAATACGGAGGCCGGTGAAAAACCGGCCGAAGTCCGGAAGATACTCAGGGAACAATTTGGTGTAATGATCAGGCGGCTTTGGTATGGGATCACCTGGCCTTCGGCCATCCTCACCCTGGTCTTTGGACTGACCACCTGGGGTCTGCTGGGAGTAACACCTTCCTGGCTGCTCATCAAACTGGGGTTTGTACTGGGCCTGTATGTGTATCATTTCTCTTTGCACCGCCTGGCGAACCAGCAATTGCATGGCATCTTCAAATACAGCTCACAGCAATTGAGGATATGGAATGAGGTGGCGACGATCTTCCTGGTGGCGATCGTGATGCTGGCAACGGTGAAGCAGGATATGAGTGTGGTGTGGGGATTGATCGGGTTGATCCTGTTCATCATGGTACTGATGAGTGCTATCAGGATATACAAAATCATCCGCAACAAGAAACAATCCTGAGAAAAATGAGGAATGATCTCTACAATTATACCCGGGCATAAAAAAACCTCCCGGGCTAGGAGGCTTATTATAGGGAGGATGTTTTCAGTTTTCGCAAAGGCATCTGCCGGCTTATGGTCTTTCTACCGGGAAATTGGATCTTGATCATTGCCTGGGGTTTTTCTACAGGCCTTTTATAGAGATTAAAAACGGGATACGAAAGGATCTTAGATTTTATGTGCTAAAGAGATGGAAGAAAAACCTTTCCTTATTTTTAAAAGGAAAGGGGAGTAGGAATACTCCCCTTTTTAACCCCTAAACCCTAAACCGTAGAAAAGGTTTTTCATGTAATGCATTATAAAATTAGTTCAAATATCTTAATTGAATGAGGTAAAAGTCCTTAGGATATATGCCACACTTTATTAGTAGCAATAACCACACCATTCTGCACAATACCGAAACTTCTTTTTACTTCCAATAACGCTTAAAATAGTTTCACAAATTATGCCAAAGCCCCAAAATGTGGAAAAACTTGGCAGATTTGAAAGAACTGTTAAATGTTTTAATCCTGTTTTAACATAGATGGATTCAATAGAACCCTTGCTGGATCAGGAATTTACCGTGTACGCACATCATGGGAAATTCATTCCGGCATGATCATGATCAATTTCGTGACGATCTCTTTCTTGAATGAACTGCGCTACTAACTGTATGCCACGATCGTAATTGAACGAACTTAGCTTACTGGGGGCCGTTATAGGCTGTTGGTCCGGTGATTTGCTACGTTCACGCTGCACGCGTTGCCTGGAGAGAGCTATAACCTAATGATAACTATTGCTTTATTTGCAATTTGCCCTGTTGCGGGTATCGGGCTGCATTAACATTTACGAAAATACTTTTATTTTCGGATTTAACAACCCATAAATTCATCTTTTTAGGTCGATTTTTATCGACAATAACAGCTGGATAACTTCAATGCAGAACCGCAAATGATGTATGGTCGTTGATCGATATAAGACAAGACACTGATTATCTTTCCATAAAATAGTTTCAATCCGCAACTATTCCGGTCCAACCGGTTCCTCGAACGCCAAAAGGACCGGCCTCAAATGCCCTGAAATTTCAGTACCTTTGCACACTTTTAAACAACGGATTTTTCCCATTTCCTGCCCTCCCGGAAAGGCATGGCAGGCGGGCAACCACCCTGATCATTATATGTCAGCTAAATACAGAGAATTTTCGAAACTGAACCTGCCTGCCATCGAGCAGGAAATCCTGGGCAAATGGAATGAATACCAGGCATTTGAGAAAAGTGTTTCACTCCGTGAAGGGTCTACCCCTTTCGTATTTTATGAAGGGCCTCCCAGTGCGAATGGCCTGCCTGGCATTCACCACGTGATCAGTCGTACCCTGAAAGACCTGGTCTGCCGTTACAAGACCATGCAGGGATTCCAGGTAAAACGCAAGGCAGGATGGGATACCCACGGCCTGCCCATCGAACTGGGCGTAGAGAAAGAACTGGGGATCACCAAGGAAGATATCGGGAAGAAGATAACGGTGGAAGAATACAACCAGAAATGCCGGGAAGCTGTCATGCGCTACAAAGACAAATGGGACGATATTACCCGTAAGATGGGATACTGGGTCGATCTGCAAGACCCCTATATCACATTCGACAACAACTACATCGAAACCCTCTGGTGGATCCTCCAGGATTTCTATAAAAAAGGATTGTTATATGAGAGCGTGAGCATCCAGCCCTATTCCCCCGCAGCAGGCACAGGGCTCAGTTCACATGAACTCAACCAGCCGGGCACTTATAAAATGGTAAAAGACACCTCGGCAGTGGCCATGTTCAGGGCAGTGCGCGACCAGCGCTCCGAATTCCTGTTCAAAGCCGCTTCCGAAGCCAATTCGCTCAGCAGCGATGTTTTCTTCCTGGCCTGGACCACTACTCCCTGGACCCTCCCTTCCAATCTCGGCCTTACGGTTGGGGGTAATATCGAGTATGCACTGGTGAAGACATTCAATCCGTATACTCATCTTCCCATCAATGTGGTGATGGCCAAAGTGCTGCTGTTGAAATACTTCAAACCTGAAGCAGAGAATATCAGCTTCGATGAATACAAGGAAGGCGATAAAGTGCTGCCCTGGAGCATCATCACCACTTTCAAGGGATCACAGATGGAAGAATGCCGGTATGAACAATTATTGCCCTTCGAAGCCAACAGTCCTGAAAAGGCCGGAGGCGATCCGTTCCGCGTGCTGCTCGGCGATTTCGTGACCACTGAAGATGGTACCGGTATCGTACATACCGCTCCTGCATTCGGTGCAGATGACTACCGTGTAGGAAAAAAATATGGGATCGGGATACTGGTGATGGTAGACAGGCAGGGAAAATTCGTGGATGGACTGGGAGAATTCAGCAACCGTTATGTGAAGAATTACAAAGACGACCCCAATTATGCAGATGTGAACGTAGATATCTGCGTGAAGCTGAAAAAGGAGAACCGTGCATTCAAAATAGAAAAATACGAACACAATTACCCCCATTGCTGGCGTACTGATAAACCTGTACTGTATTATCCGCTCGATGCCTGGTTCATCAAAACCACTTCGCTGAAAGATAAGATGGTGGAATTGAACAATACGATCAACTGGAAACCGAAATCCACCGGCGAAGGAAGGTTCGGCAACTGGCTGGAAAATATGGTGGACTGGAACCTTAGTCGCAGCCGGTTCTGGGGCACTCCGCTTCCAATCTGGAAAACTGAAGATGGACAGGAAGAAAAATGTATCGGCTCCATCCAGGAGCTGAATGCAGCGATCAGGAAGGCCAATGAAGTACTCGGAGGCGATGTGAACAAACATTATCTCCATGAAGGCATCCTCGACTTGCACAAACCTTATGTGGACGAGATCGTACTGGTGAGCGGGTCTGGCAAACCCATGAAACGCGTACCTGACCTGATCGATGTTTGGTTCGATAGCGGTGCGATGCCTTATGCGCAATGGGGGCTTGATCACGAAAAACTGAAAGCAGGCGATCCGCGCCCGTTCAAAGCGCCTTTCGACCAGAACTTCCCGGCCGACTTCATCGCAGAGGGCGTTGACCAGACCCGGGGATGGTTCTATACCCTACATGCTATCGCTGCCCTGCTTTACGGATCCGTGGCTTACAAGACCTGCGTATCCAACGGTCTCGTGCTCGACAAGAACGGTAACAAAATGAGTAAGCGCCTCGGCAATGTGGTAGATCCATTCAAGACCATCGAAGAGTTCGGGGCCGATGCCACCAGGTGGTACCTCATCACCAATGCCTCTCCCTGGGATAACCTGAAATTCGATCTCGAAGGCATCCGGGAAGTACAGCGTAAATTCTTCGGTACATTATATAATACGTACCAGTTCTTCGCCCTCTATGCCAATGTAGATGGCTTCACCTTCAAAGAACAATATGTGCCGGTAGAAGAAAGGCCGGAGATCGACAGGTGGATATTGTCTTCCCTGAATACACTGGTGAAGAAAGTGAAAGCCTCGATGGACGACTATGAGCCTACCCAGGCAGGAAGGGCCATGGAAGAATTTGTGGACGAGCACCTGAGCAACTGGTATGTCCGCCTCTGCCGCCGCCGTTTCTGGAAGGGCGACTATGAGCAGGATAAGATCTGTGCTTACCAGACCCTGTATGAATGCCTGGAGACCATTGCCCTGCTGATGGCGCCGATCTCACCGTTCTTCAGCGATATGCTTTTCAGCAATCTCAATGAGGTAACAGGCCGCCATAAAGAAGGCTCCGTACACCATGTACTGTTCCCCGTTGCCAAGGAAAAGGTCATCGATGCCTCCCTGGAAGAAAGGATGCAACTGGCCCAGGATATCTCCTCCCTGATACTCTCGCTCAGGAAGAAAGTGAACATTAAAGTGCGCCAGCCGTTGCAGCGGGTATTGATCCCGGTGCTGAACCCGGGCATGAAAGAACAGATCGCCAAAGTGGAAGACCTGATCAGGAGTGAGGTCAATGTGAAGGAACTGCAATACCTCACCGAAGACAACGGGTTCATCAAGAAAAAGATCAAGCCGAACTATATCGTTCTTGGGAAAAAACTAGGCGCCAAAATGAAGCCGGTAGCGGCTGCGCTGAGTGAATTCAGCCAGGAGGATATAGCTCTTTTAGAAAAAGAAGGGTCTATTTCATTGTTAATTGATAACGAACCCTTAATATTACAGGCTAATGAAGTAGACATCACCAGCGAGGATATCCCAGGCTGGATGGTGGCCAATAAAGACTCCCTGACAGTAGCACTTGATATAACGGTAACCCCCGAACTAATCAGTGAAGGCAATGCCCGAGAACTGGTAAACCGTATCCAAAAGATCCGCAAAGACAATGGGTATGAATTAACTGATCGTATCCTGGTACAGGTAACCGATCACCAGGAATTAAAGGAATCAATAGCCCAATTTAATACTTATATTTGCGCGGAAATTTTGGCAGATAAACTTGAATTAGTACCCGAATTGCCCGGTGGCACTGAAATTGAGGTGAATGATATTCCATTAAAAGTGTTTGTCACTAAAAAAGCCTAAGAGTATGGCAACCAAGAAGAAAGCAGCTAAACCAGCAAAAAAGGCCGCAGCCCCCAGGAAGGCTGCACCGGCAAAAAAACCTGCTGCCAAACCTGCTGCTGTCAAGAAAGCAACTAAACCTGTTCCAAAGAAGGCAGCTAAACCTGCCGCCGCCGCCAAGAAACCGGCGTCTAAAAAAATAGCAAAACCGGCTCCTCAAAAAGCCGCTCCCAAACCCGTTGCCAAGAAACCTGAGGTGAAGAAAGTGACAGCATCGGCCCCTGTAAAAGCGGAATCCAAACCTGAAATAAAGAAGGTAGAGATGAAAAAGCCCGAACCGGTATTGCCACCTCCGCCTCAAAAAAAGCCCGTACCCCCTCTGAAACCGGTAAAAGTGGTGATCCCGGAGTTGAAAACTAAAACGATCCGAAAATACGAACCCGATTTCACCAAATCAGTATTAGATCAACCAGAAAATATACAAACGGGACCTACCATGAGATACAGCGATAACGAATTAGCCGAATTCAAAGACCTCATTCACAAAAAGCTTGAGCAGGCTAAGAAAGAATTGACCTACTTGCAGGGACTGATCACCCGGAAAGATGAGATGGGTGGTGATGAGAACGAGAACCGCTATATGACCATGGAAGATGGAAGTATGAGCATGGAACGTGAACAACTGGCCCAGATGGCAAGCAGGCAGATCAATTATATTGATCACCTGGAAAAAGCCTTGATGCGTATCGAGAACAAGACCTATGGTATTTGCCGCGTTACCGGGAAGCTGATCGACAAAGCCCGCCTGCGCGCTGTACCACACGCTACGCTTAGCATCGAGGCCAAACAGATGATGAACAAATAGGATCATTCCTGATATATGACACAAAGACTGGTAATAGTAACCAGTCTTTGTGTTTTATAACATGCAATAATTCGCTAATATGATCAGGCTGCTCGCTTTGACTGCTATACTCCTTTCCCTTAACTGCTCCCTGAGGGCACAATACCAGCTTTCAGACAGCTTGACCCCTCACAATTTCTGGCATTCGAAAACGGTGAGAGTGGGAGCTATCCCTACCGGGTTGATCGCAGCCGGGATTTTTACCTGGCCTGCGCGCCATGAGATCAGAGAGTTCAGGAACCGTTACATTCCGGAGTTCAAGTATCATTTCGATGATTATACGCAATACCTGCCCGTAATGGCAGTGATCGGCCTGAATGCCGCCGGCATCAAAGGCAGGAGCACACCCGGCCGGGCAGCCGTTTCCTATCTGTTTTCCGCTGGCGTTCTGGCCGCCGTGGTGAACACCGTCAAATATACCACCCGCGTTGAACGTCCTGACGGCAGCTCGCGCAATTCATTCCCTTCCGGCCATACTGCCAATGCTTTCATGAACGCCACTTTCCTGCACAAGGAATACGGGCAATACCGCCACCCACTGTATAGCGTGGGGGCATATACGGTAGCCACGGTCACTGCATTGGGGCGCCAGTTGAATGACCGCCATTGGATCTCCGATGTGCTGGCAGGGGCAGGCATAGGCATACTTTCCACCGAGCTTGGCTACATGATCGCCGATAAAATATTTGATGAACATGGCTTGCATCCACGTTACAAACCGCATGACCCCATCCCGGTGAACGCAAAGCCCAGTTTCCTGGAGATCAGATTGGCTTATGCAGATATCATTCATCATAATCTGCTGGCCGACGATAAGGATGTATCGGCCCGCGAAGGATTCAACCTGGGTGTGGAAGGCGCATGGTTCTTCACCAAAAATATTGGTATCGGCGGTGAATTCTCTTTTTCCAGTTTCCCCATGAATGCCGATAAACTCAATATGCCCGATCCCGACCTCGACAGCGCCAGCAACGGCATTTATGTGCAGCCAATGGGCGTTCGCAATTTATTGATCGGCCCGTATTTCAGTATTCCGCTTCGTAATAACTGGTTCATTACGGCCAAACTCACCATCGGCTCTGCCGTAGGCGCACAGGGATTTGTAGTGATGAAACTGAAACCTTCTTACCAGGAAGTATTCAAACGGCCGGAGCTGGACGTGCTGCGCTATAAGCCCGAATCGACCTGCTCATGGGGCACAGGCGTAGGCCTGCAAAAACGTATTTCTCGCAACCTGGGCTTCAAGGGATTTGTGAACTATTATTATTCGAAGCACCAGTTCGCACTGGACCAAATTGAAAAGATCAACGACGATGGCTCCGTCACTTACCAGAATGCAAGCATTCAGAAGATCAATTTCACCCACTTCACTTATGGCCTCGGTCTAACGGCCTTCTTATGGTAAACGTCAGAACCCTTTAAGCGCATCTCCTCCAAATCCGGATGGAACGGGCTTTTTCAGCAGTTGGCGGTAATAGAAGATGGCAGCCTCATCCCTGTTATGAATTCTTTTCAGGTTATTATTGGCGCCAATGGAATGACGCTCGCCGGGATAGACCATACATTCAAAATGTTTGCCGAGGTCTTCCAGTTTATTGATAAGGGTCAGGCTGTTCTGCAGATGTACATTGTCGTCCGATGTGCCATGCACAATACGCAGCAGACCTTTATAGCGATCTGCATAGGTCATCACGGATGTTTTCTTATATCCTTCCGCATTGTCTTTCGGAGTGCCCATATAGCGCTCGGTATAATGTGTATCATAGAACTGCCAGTCGGTGACCGCCGCATTGGAAATGCCATGTGTGAATACGTCAGATCCGTAAGTGAGCGCCATACAGGTCATATAACCGCCGAAGCTGCCGCCGGTGATAGCGATCTTTGCAGGATCTACCCATCCCTGCGTGCGAAGCCATTTGGCGCAGGTGATATAATCTTCGATCTCCCATTTCCCTAATTGCCGGTAAATATAATTCAGCCCATTCTTTCCGAAGTGGCCGCTGCTACGGTTGTCGAAGACAACCTGCACAAGTCCTTCCTGCGCCCACCATTGTGCCGCACTAACGGCAGGGCGCCAGCGATCATATATGGTGCCTGCATTTGGTCCGCCATAAATACTCACCAGTACGGGATATTTTCTGGCGGGATCAAAATTGATGGGATACGTGATGGTCACAGGCAGATCGAACAGTCCATCACCCGATTTCACACGCACCAATTCTGTTTTGGGGAGGGCATACTGATCGAATTCCTCTCCCTTGCTGTCGCCCAGTATGCGCAACATTTTTCCTTTTCCATCGACCAGGGCCATGGCAGGCGGCGTGGAGAGATTGGAATAGGTAGTGATGAAATACTTCCCGGAAGGGGAGAGATCGATCATATCATGGGAATACTCGCCGAAGCTGAGGCGTGTGAGGCCCTTGCCATTCAGACCGGTCTTGTAAAAGTCGAATCGGGCTGAATTTTCCTTGCGTGCCCTGAAGTAGATCACATTATTCTGTTCGTCGGTCTTCAGGAGGTCGGTGCCCCAGAAGTTGCCGGAGGTGACCTGGTTGATGAGCTTGCCGCTCATATCGTACAGGTAGAGATTCTCCCATCCGTCCTTATCGCTCTTCAGCAGGAAACCCTTGCCGGAAGCGAGAAAGCTGATACGAGCCGTTTCATCGAGATCGATCCAGGTGGGTTGCTTTTCATCGTAGATCTCGCTCCTGCTGCCATTGTTCAGATCGATCTTGTATACTTTGAGATTGTTTTGTCCACGGTTCATCCATTGTACCCAGAGCTGACCGGCAGGCGTCCAGAGAGGAGCGCCGAAATACTGATCATCGGCCGCATTGAAATCGGCCCACACGATATTGGCCGATTCCACGGCCGCAATGCCGATCTTCACGGCAGGGTTCTTGTCGCCCGCTTTCGGAAAGCGCTCATTCTCCAGGTAACCGTGCTGCCCATCGAGCACATAGATGGGAAATACGGGAACTTCTGCATCATCGAAACGCATGAAGCAAAGATCTTTGCTATCGGGGCTCCACCAGAAAGCCCTGTAGTTGCTGGCCCTTCCCAGGATCTCTTCATAATATACCCAGGACGCATAACCATTCAGGATGGTAGCAGAGCCGTCATGGGTAAGCTGCTTCTCTTTGCCCGACATGATCTCCCGCACATAAAGATTATTGTCGAACTTCGTATAAGCCACGAACCTGTTATCGGGAGAAGGTGTGATATTCCTGGCCCCTTCGATCTTACCGACCGGGGGCGTCGCTTTATCATTGGGGGCAGCATAGGGAGATACACTGCCTGTTTTTACATCGACCGAAACCAATTGCTGATTGCCATTGGCGTCTTTCCTCATTTCAAGATAATGTTCATCATCGGCCCATCCACGTACCATGGGCAATGGTTTGCTTACCTTGACGCCTGTATTCTTGAACAACTGATCGAAGCTGAATAATTTCTTCTGTGCAGCAGAGGGGAAGGATACGGCTACTAATAGGAATGAGGAGACTGCAAGCAATAGGATCTTTTTCATGTGCCTTAAAAAATTAAGGGGTGAATGTACGAAAATATCTCCCTTTCTATTTATACATTTGTCGTAAACAAGCCCCTCATGTTATTGCGTTATTTGAAAGCCACCTTTGCCAGAAAAAAAGCTCGCAGATTTTTCAGTGAATACCCTTACGAGATCGAAAGGTTCGAGTTGCCGGAATCCGGAACTGTAGAATTTGCGAACTGGAAAAATCCACTGGTGTCGAGGATAGAGATCACCCAGTCTACCGTTAATTTTTTCAGGAAATTCATTCCGGCCGGAAGTCTGGCTATCGATATCGGCGGTAACATAGGCGATACCACAGTACCGATGGCGCTGGCTGCCGGGAGGTCGGGGATAGTACTGGGCTTCGACCCTAACCCGCATGTGTTCAGGATCCTGGAGGTCAATGCGGGCCTGAACAGGAACACGACGAACATCATACCCCTGCCTTTTGCCATAACAGATGAGGATGGTGATTTTTATTATGCATCGTCCGAAGCTTCGTTCAGCAATGGTGGCATCTCGACAGAACAGAACAACCGCCACGGTTCATTCACGCTTCAGCAGAAGATCCAGGGCATCAACCTGGAAAGGTACCTGCAAAAAAATTATGCATCCTGGACCGATAAACTCTCTTTCATCAAGATCGATACGGAAGGATATGATAAGGAGATCATCAAATCCATTTCTGCGCTCATTGACAAACACAAGCCCGTAGTTGTGGCCGAATGTTTTGGCAAGCTCACGAAAGAAGAACGCAAAGAGCTTTTCGATGGATTATCGAACAAAGGCTATGAGCTTTATTATTTCGGCGATTTCGAGGAAAATACACCTACAGAGAAAATCCTGGATGCTGCCGGGATGAACAAATGGGAGCATTTCAATTTCTACGCGAAGCCACGGTAGGTTTACAAGTTTACAGGTTAATAAGTTGACAGGGTGACCTCCGAAAGGCTGGTCCCCACCTATCAACATTTCAACCTGTTAACCTGTCAACATCATTTTACTTCCTGCATCTCTACAAGCCTGTTATAAAATCCCTGATGATCGATCAGTTCATCGTGGTTGCCGCGCTCTACGATCTTTCCTTTTTGCAGAACGATGATCTCGTCTGCATGGCGGATCGTGCTGAGACGGTGTGCGATCACGATACTGGTGCGGTTGGCCATCATTTTGTTGATGGCGTCCTGAACGAGACGTTCGCTTTCCGTATCGAGGGAGGAAGTGGCTTCATCGAGGATCAGGATCGGCGGGTTCTTCAATACGGCCCGGGCAATGGTAACGCGCTGGCGTTCGCCCCCGCTGAGCTTGCTGCCACGGTCGCCGATATTGGTCTGATAATTCTCCTCCTTGTTCATGATGAAATCATGTGCATTGGCCACTTTGGCTGCCTGCTCGATCTCATCGATAGTGGCCACCGGGTTACCGAGGGCGATATTATTGGCGATGGTATCGTTGAAGAGAATGGGTTCCTGTGTTACAATACCCATCTGGTCGCGGAGAGAGAGCAGGGAATACTCCTTGATATTGACGCCGTCGATCAGGACCTCTCCGCTGGTCACATCGTGGAAGCGGGGGATAAGGTCGGCGAGGGTGGATTTGCCGGCGCCGGAAGAACCCACGAATGCCACGGTCTTTCCTTTTTCGATCGTGAGGTTGATATTGTCGAGGATGGTGACATCCTCATACTTAAAGGTAACGTTGCGGAACTCGATGCTATGACGGAAGCTGGTAAGCTGTTTGGGATTGTCGACCTCTTTTACTGTGAGATCTGCTTTGAGGATCTCTTCGATGCGCTGGATGGCCGCGCTACCGCGTTGGGCATTGTAAAAGGCAGTGGATAAGGACTTGGCGGGGTTGATGATCTGGGTAAAGAAAACGATGTAAGTGATGAAAGCGCCGGCTTCCAGTCCGGCCTGCTTGCCCAGCACCATCTGTCCGCCGATCCAGAGAATACAGCTCAACACCAAAACCCCCATGAATTCCGAAAGTGGGGAGGCGAGATCACGGCGGAAGGCCATTTTCACGCGCATGGTATGGAGGAACTCATTGGTGGAAAAGAATTTATTGCGCAACAGTTTCTCGGCATTGAATGCTTTCACTACACGCAGTCCTCCCAGTGTTTCATCGAGTATGGATAACAGTAAGCCCTGCTGCTCCTGCGCCACTCCCGATTGTTTTTTGAGGCTCCGGCTTACACGGCCAATGATGAAAGCGGTAAGCGGCAACAAGATCACCAGGAAAAGAGAGAGCATGGGGCTCAGGAAAACCAGGCTCACCAGGATAATGATGATATTCAACGGATCACGGATCAAACCTTCCAGTGTACTGATGATGCTCCATTCGATCTCGTTCATGTCGTTGCTCATGCGCGACATGATATCGCCCTTTCTTTGCTCGGTAAAGAACCCGATAGGAAGCTGCAGGATCTTATCGTACATATCGGCGCGGAAGCGGGTCATCACCCTGTTCCGCAAGGGGATCATTATACGATATGAAAGGTACAGGAAAAGGTTTTTCAGAAGGATCGACAAGACAACGGTCACACAGATAGCTGCGAGTGCCGTGGTTTGACCATAAGTAGTGATGAGATGGCTCAGGAGGTATTTGAAATAATTGATGATGCCTGATGAACTGAACGTGAAATCGGGCTTTACTTCCACTAATTGCTCGATACCGAACAACAATTGAAGGAAGGGCGCCAGCATGGCCAGCGACACCAATGAAAAAATGATCGACAACAGGATGAATAACAGGTATAACAGGATCTGTCCTTTCTGATTGCGGAGGTAATGGAGAATGATCGAAAATCGCTTCATGAATAATTACAATTGAGTAAAACCACGGAGATCAGGCCCGGGAATGACTCCCTTGCGGGGAGCAACGGCAATAATCTGCATGATTAGTAGCTATAAACAGCGCAAAGTAACTAATTTTACAATGATTAATCCGTTAAAGGAATGCAAGAAGGTAAAAGACAAAAACAGGTAGCCGGCCTCCTGAACGAGGAATTGAACGGCATTTTCCAGCGGCTGGGCCTCAATATGCTCGACGGGGGCATGGTATCTATCGCATCCGTAAAGATGACGCCCGACCTGCTGGAAGCTCGCATTTACCTGAGCTTATTCCAGGTAAAGGACGGCGCAGCCGCCCTGAAAAAGATCGAAGAGCGGGGATGGGAGATCAAAAAGGAGCTGACGGCACGCGTGGCCAGGCAATTGCGCCGGATGCCCGAACTGAAATTCTTCCTGGACGATACGCTGGACCAGGTGTTCAGGATGGAGAAATTGTTTAAGGATATTAATAAAGGAAAAAGTTGACAGGTTGAAATGTTGACAGGTTGACAAGGGAAACCTGTAATGCGAGGAATTCCTTTTCAACATTTCAACCTTTCAACTTGTAAACATATCAAGCAACCCCATGAACTTCCTCTTTGCCTGGCGTTATTTCAAAGCGAAAAAATCGACCAATGCCATCAATGTGATCGCATGGATCAGCATGATCGCTATCACCTGTATCACGTTTGCCTTCATCGTGGTGCTGAGCGTGTTCAATGGGTTCGAAGGACTGGTCAAATCCCTCTACTCCTCTTTTTATACCGATATACGCATTTCACCGGTAAAGGGCAAGATCATCACGGCAACGCCTGCCCAATTGCAGCAATTGGGGGCCGTTGGGGAGATCGCCTACTATTCATTGGTGGCGGAAGAAAAAACCCTGCTGCTGAATGGCGATACCAAAGTGATCGTGGATGTGAAAGGGGTAGATGAGAACTACAGGTATGTGGCTGGTGTTCCGGACAAAGTGTTCCGCGGCCATTTCACGACCGGAACGGAAGACAACCCATCCATTGTACTGGGGAACGGCGTGGAGAATGCACTGGCCGTGGAATCGGATAAGAACCTTTTTCCCCTTACGCTCTATCTCTTCAAGAGAGGTGTTCCTGTCAATACCATCGATCCTTCCCAATCATTCTCGGTGGCCAATATCAATACGGCCGGCGCCTTCCTGATCCAGGCGGATATCGATAACCGGTATGCGATCACCAACCTGGCTTTCATGAAGCACATGATGGGGCTGAAGGCCGAAGAATACAGTGCTGTGGAGATCGGGTTGAAAGACGGCAGCAAGGCCGATGCCGTGAAGAAAAAGCTGGCCGGGATCTTTGGCGCTGCCTACCGGATCGATACGAAATATGAACAGAACAAAAGCCTGTACAGTGTAATGACCCTTGAGAAATGGGCCATCTATGGTATTCTCACTTTAATGCTGATCGTGGCGGCATTCACGATGATCGGCGGATTGACCATGCTGGTGCTGGAAAAACAAAAAGATGTACAGGCTCTCAAGGCCATGGGGGCCAATAACAAGCTCATCCAAAAAATATTCCTCAGTGAAGGATTACTGCTGGCATCTATCGGTGCTATTGCAGGATTTGTACTGGCCGTTATCTTTTGCTGGGCGCAGGTAAAATACAAACTGATTGCCCTCGAAGGGGGTACATTCCTGATCGATTACTATCCCGTCAAGCTGGTCCCTTTCGATTTTTTACTGGTCACCGTTACTGTTCTGCTGGTGGCCGTCATTGCTTCGTGGTTCCCTTCCCGAAAGGCGGCATTGCAGCCGATCGAATTAAGGAGCTGAAGTATGAGGTAGGAGGTCAGAAGTAGGAAGTCGGATGACGTAGCGATTTCTGACCTCCTACTTCGTATTAATAATCTCCGAGTGTTTCAGGCAGTTGGGCCAGGGCTTTAGCCAATTGTTCATCGTTGGGGGCGATGCCATGCCATTCATGGTGTCCTTCCATAAAATCCACTCCCTTACCCATTACAGTTGTCATTAATATGACGATGGGCTTGCTTTTTCCGACAAAAGTTTTGGCTTTTTCCAGGGTGGCCACCACTTCATCTACATCATTGCCTTTTTCGAGGCGGACCACTTCCCATCCAAAGGAGGCGAACTTGGCGCCCAGGTCCCCGAGATTCATTACCTGGTTGGTAGTGCCGTCGATCTGCTGGCCGTTCCAATCGACTGTCGAGATCAGGTTATCGACCTTATGGTGTGCTGCAAACATGATGGCTTCCCAGTTCTGCCCTTCATCCAGCTCGCCATCACCATGCAGGGAGAAGACCAGGTGTTTATCACCATTGAGCTTTTTTGCGAGGGCGGCGCCGATAGCTACGCTCATACCCTGGCCCAGAGAGCCAGTGGCAATGCGGATCCCGGGGAGATGCTCATGCGTGGCAGGATGGCCCTGCAGCCTGGAATCGATCCTCCGGAAAGTAGATAATTCTTTAATATCGAAATAGCCGGACCTGGCGAGGGTGGAATAAAAAACAGGGGAGATATGGCCATTGGAGAGCACGAAAACATCCTCATTCCGGGCATCCATATCGAAGGCCGGGTTGTGCTGCATCACTTTAAAGTAAAGGGCCGTAAAATAATCTGTGCATCCCAGTGAGCCACCGGGATGGCCGCTGGCGGCTCCATGTACCATTCTAACGATATCTCTACGTATCTGGGTAGCAATGTCTTTTAACGCTGGCATATTCAGGCTTTAATGAGTGGCAAAACTAAGGAATTTGCTATGAGCTGATGTAGTCTACAAAAGTTTTCTTTATTTTTGGCTCCCAGTAGCCCCGAGTTAACAATAAAGTAGCCTGTTTTGAAGTTCATATTGAGAAATACGCCGTAGCTTTACGCCCCGGCATCAATTTTGCCCCAACCGGTCAGTTTAGTAGCACGTAGATGATTTTAGACAAATATTAGGAAACCAAAACCAGGGCTGATGTTTGATGTACTACTTTCCATAGCTATTTCTTTTACGATCACTTTTTTAGCTATCCCTGTAATCATTACAGTGGCCGAGAGGAAAAAACTATTCGATATTCCGGATGAACGCAAGATCCACATCGATCCTATCCCCTCACTGGGCGGCCTCGGGATCTTCGCAGGATTTATTCTCGCCTGTCTTATTTCCATTCAGTTCCAGGGCGCGTTGGAGTTCCAGTATTTTTTAGCTGCAGCATTCGTGATCTTTTTCCTAGGGCTTAAAGATGATATACTCGTTATTTCTCCCATCAAAAAATTCATAGGCCAGGTATTGGCCGCATTCCTCATTATTTACAAAGGAGGTGTACAGATCAAGAGCATGCATGGTTTCATGGGAATACATGAACTGCCGGAATCGTTCAGTTTGTTGCTGACCTATTTCACCGTTATCGTTATCATCAACTCCTTCAACCTGATCGATGGTATCGATGGCCTGGCAGGCAGTCTTGGGCTGATGTCCTCGATGGTCTTCGGCTTTTATTTCCTGCAGATCAACATGCCGGCCTATGCCATCCTTTCTTTCTCCCTGGCAGGCAGCCTGGCTGCATTCCTGATCTTCAACTTTCAACCGGCGAAGATCTTCATGGGCGATACGGGCTCGTTGCTGATCGGCCTCGTCACCTCCATCCTGGTTGTGAAATTCATCGATGCGGCCACTGCTCCCGATGTCGCCTACCCGATCGCTGCATCACCGGCCCTCGGCTTTACCATTCTCATGATCCCTCTGCTGGATACATTAAGGGTTTTTGCCATCCGCATCTTTCACAGGCGTTCCCCTTTCAGTCCCGACAGGAACCATATCCATCATCTGTTGCTCGATAAGGGATTGTCGCACCGCACCATCACGCTCGGCCTGGTGGCCATCAACCTCTTCTTCATCGTAACTGCCTATGCGTGCCGCAATATTGGCTGCACCTGGATCGTACTGGCGATCATGTGCATCTTTTTCTGCGGCATCGCTGCATTATACTACACACGTCCGCAACCCCGCCTTTTTGTTGCCCGTTCGGTCGATCTGCCCGAAGGCAAAGACAAAGGTTCAACGAAGATCGTTCCATTGACAAAGGATACTATTTTAGAGCATAAGAACTGATTTGTCTTTGAACCTGGATTTGTTGGATTTTATGGATTGAGAGGAAAGGTCGTTGATTACTTCTGAGACTTATTGAAAGATATATTAGCACTGACACTTCACAGTTGTGTAACAACAGTTACCCTTGAGAGTATCCATTTTCCTCTCAATCCATAAAATCCAACAAATCCAGGTTCAGACAATTTCTTTGCCCGATTTTTGAATTAATGTAGGTTTGCAGCGCATTAATCCTTT
>JAFIGX010000022.1 GCA_017849455.1 Pseudobacter sp. | reverse complement strand
GAAACGATGTGATGGAGAATGAGGTCGGAGGTCAGAAGTATGAGGTCTGAATGGACACACTCCGACCTCATACTTCTGACCTCCGACCTCAGTTATAATCACTACATTTGTCATAGCGAACCTACAAACCTGGGATATGAAATTCGAAAAGATCAATAACAAAGGCCAGGCTACACTATTCCGGAACCGCTACCTGGAAATGCTCACAAAAACGCACCCGCTGGTGATCTGGGGTATGTACCTCCCTGTGTTTGCCGGTATGCCCTGGTATGCTGCTGTGAAGTTCGGTTATGCAGGATGGCGGGTAGCGTTGACCTATATCGCCGGTATGTTCTTCTGGACTCTTTTCGAATACATCATGCACCGTTATATCTTTCACATGATCGCGGAAAGTGAACGGGCCAAAAAGTTCATCTATATCATGCATGGCAATCACCACCATTATCCGCGTGATAAGGAAAGGTTGTTCATGCCGCCTATTCCCAGCCTGCTCATTTCGGGCACTATCTTCGGGCTGATGTACCTGCTGATGGGAAAAAATGTATTCATGTTCTTCCCCGGTTTCATCCTGGGCTACCTTATGTATGGCACCATGCATTATGCCATTCATGCCTGGAACCCTCCATTCAAATGGATGAAACCCTTGTGGCGCAATCATCATCTCCATCATTACAAGGACGATCATAAAGGGTACGGGGTCAGCACTACGATCTGGGACCGCGTATTCGGCACAATGTTCGATCTGAAAAAAGAAAAGGAAGACAAAGAGAAAGTGAAGGAGCTGCAATTCTAAAAGATATACCGGTAAGTCCGGTGTACCTTGTCTTTCTTCGCGCCCGTGGCCTCATGGATGGCCAGCATCTTCTCATTGAAATCACCTACCCAGGCAAGTTCCACGCCTTTGATCGTATTCCGCGGCAATACCTCTATCTGCAGGCAGCGGATCAGCGCTGATTCGATACCGTGATGCTGGTATTTTTTCTTGCAGCCCATGATGATGATCCGCAGGCGATCGATCGTGGTGGTATTCCTGTACCAGAGGAATTTCAGTTTGCCCCAGAGATCGAGCTTGCCGTTCACATGCCGGAGGACCTGGTTGACATCGGGCAGGCAGAGCACGAATGCAATGGGCTCGTCCTTATAATAGGCGAACCAGATGATCTTCTCATCCATAATGGCCTGCATCTGCCGGAAGGATTCTTTGATGGTGCCCATCTCGATGGGAGTGAAATTCTCGAAATCGCTCCAGGCATCGTTATAGATCTCCTGGAAATCCCTGGCAAAACGGTCGAAATGATTTTTGTCGAAATGCCTGAAGGAATAACCGGGTTTTTTCATTACCCAATCGGCGATCTTCGTAAAACGTTCGGGAAGCGGAATAGTGGCATCGAGGAAATTGGTATACTGGTCGTATACTTTCTGAAAGCCATAAGAATCGAAGAAGGGAATATAATAAGGTGGGTTGTAGTTCATGCCAAGACTGGGTGGTTTGAAACCTTCTACCAGCAATCCCCAGTATTTGTCATTCTCGCCGAAATTGATGGGGCCATCCATTGCCTGCATGCCCCGTTCTTTGAGCCAGGCTTTGGCCGTATTGAAAAGGAGATGAGCGGCCTGCGGATCATCGATGCATTCGAAAAAACCAATGCCGCCGGTTGGTTGTGGCGTTTTGTTGGCTTTTTCATGATTGATGAAAGCAGCGATACGTCCAACATATTCACCATTACCATTGGCCAATAACCAGCGGGTACAAACGCCATGAGCAAAAAATACGTTGCGCTGAGGGTCGAAGACCGCTTCAACATCTTTGTGCAATGGGCAGATCCAATTTTGGTCGTTTTTGTACAGTTGTCCTGGCAATTCTATGAATGCACGGGCTGTACGGAGATCATTAACCTCGATGGCGTTCATGCAGCGAACTTAGGAATTATTCACCATTTCTCGTCATCGGGTATCGCAGAGTTTGGCCGGGATTCCTGGCGGCTTTCTATTTTTTTTAACATTCGATCGATCACCAGGCCGGCGATCAATTCACCGGCATTCCGGTTGGGGTATTGTTTCAACACCTGCTTCACGGCTTCTTCACTTACATCCAACCGGTACAGGGAGTTGACCAATTTCGGGAAGTCGGAAACGATCAGTTCATCGATCTTTGCCGCCAGTTGCTCTTTCCAGGCAGCGTCGCCGGGCGCCAGGCCGAATTCAGCGGCCAGGTTCTCCTGTATAAACAATATATCATTATTTGGCTTCAAATAATTAATTTTATGACCCGGCATAAATGTACGACAACCCCCTCATTGGTTGTCGATATCGATTTTACGGCCCTCTGCTTTAACTGTTTAACCTTATTCTTACGATATGCGGTTAAGTGGAGGGCTAATCATGGTGATGATATTGCTATTGCCGGGCATTATCTATGCACAGCACGACCGTTACGGATCTGTAAAAGGCGTGGTGACCGATTCACTGAACCGCCTGCCCATTGAAGCCGCTACTATTTCTGTTTTCCTCATTTCCGATTCCTCCCTCGTCAATTATGCTCTCACCAACCGCAAAGGCGAATTCCTGGTAAAAGATATTCCATTGGCCAAACCCTGCCAGGTGCTGATCTCCTGCAATGGGATGAAGAGCCGGGTATTCACCATCACTGTACCGGAAGACAGGAAAGAATGGGTGATGGGCCCTATCCGTTTATCGAAGGCCTACCAGGAACTGGAAGAAGTGATGGTAGTAGGCCAGCGACCGCCCCTGCTCATCAAAAAAGATACGCTCGAATTCAATGCAGGGTCTTTTCGCACCATGCCCAATGCGGTGCTGGAAGACCTGCTCAAACAATTGCCCGGCGTGGATATCGATAAAGACGGCAATATCACCGTGAATGGAAAGAAAGTGAACAAGATCACGATAGATGGAAAAGAATTTTTCGGCAATGACCCGCAGGTGGCCATCAAGAACCTGCCCCGCAATATCATCGATAAAGTGCAGGTGATGGACAATAAAACACGCCAGGCCCAGTTCAACAAGACCACCACCGGCGATGAAGATAAAGTGATCAACCTCACCCTCCGCAAAGACCAGAAACAGGGCTGGTTCGGCCGGGGTTTCGGAGGCTATGGGTCCGATAAAAGATATGAAGCCGGCGCCAGCCTCAATTATTTCGATGATAAAAAACAGATCAATTTCATCGGCAATATGAGCAATACCAACCGGACCGGCGGCTCCGGTGGCAGTTTCAGTATCAGTAATGCCCAAAGCAGCCTGGGCGGTGGTGGCGCAGGTATTACGGAGAGCAAGGCAGGCGGCCTCAACTTCAGTAATGTGTTCAATAAGAAATTCACGATGAGTGGAAGCTATTTTTTCAATGAAAGCAATACCACCAATACCACCCGTGTACAGCGGCAGAATATTTTACCCGATACTTCTTTCCTGTATAATTCCCTCACCAAAAATAATAATGACAACGGCAACCACCGGGTGAATATGAGCTTCGATTACAGGCCCGACACCATGACCAACTTCTATATGAATGCCTGGTATAACCGCATGGACGCAAAAGCACTTACAGGTAACGATGCATTTTCCACTACCCTGAAAGGCGATACGCTCAATACCAGTGCGAATACCCTGAACAACAAGACAGGTGCCGATGGATTCGGCTCTGAAATATTCCTGGGCCGCCGCCTTAGAAAGGAAGGCCGTGGTATTACCATGAACCTTACCTATAATAATAATGATCAGCATGGAAGGGAAAGCAATATCGGCAGGAGCAGGTATTACAAAACAGATGGCTCACAATCGAAGGATAGTCTCGACCAGTTGAGCCGGACCAGCAATACGGACAGGGCCTTCGGTCTTTCCATCAGTTATTCGGAACCGATCGTCAAAGACCTTTCGGTATTGTTGAGGTATAATTACCGCACCAATTCCGGGCACTCCAACAAGATCACCAATCGCTTCAATCCTGCCACCGGAGGGTACGACCTGCCCGATACCATCTTTACCAATTCGTTCAGGAACAGTACAGAAATACATAATCCGGATATAACGCTGTTGTATAATCGTAAAGACAGGCTGAGATCATCTATGGGGATGGGAGTTCAATGGCTTACCCAGCAAAACCTCGATATCAAAAAAGTTAACCTGCAGCAACGGTATGTCAACATCTTTCCGGCGGCCAGCATCAGCTATCAGTTCGCAAAGACGGGCGAGATAGGTTTCTTCTATAATGGCAACAGCCAGCAGCCTTCCATCCTGCAATTGCAGCCGGTGCCCGATAACAGCAACCCTTTGTATGTTCAACTGGGCAACCCCGATCTCAAACCTTCTTTCTATCATAATTTCAACTTCACTGTCCGGAAGGCCAGCAGCCAGTCGATCTGGTATACAGGATTGAGCTTCTCCGCTGTGCAGAACCAGATCGTCAACGATACCTGGTTCGATAGTATCGGCAGGCAGTTGAGCCGCCCCGTGAATGTAAACGGCAATTACAGCAGCTCATTCAACACGAGTATCAGCAGAACATGGAAAAGGCCCGACTGGTCGCTCAGGGTGAATGTTGGTCTCAACGGAACTTATTACAGGAACATGGTGTTCACCAACAAGGTGGAGAATGTTACGAAGAACTATTCACTCAATGCGCGACTGGGGATCAGCAGCACCTATAAAGAATTATTCACCATCATGCCATCCTACTCGCTCCGGTTCAGCGATGCGCGTTATTCCATTCAAACGGCGCAGGACGCGCAGTACATAACCCATACAGTGACGATGGATTTTTTCTGGAACTGGCCCAAACGGCTGATCATCGAGAACAATATCCAGTACAACTACAATAGCCGCATCGCGCCCGGTTTCAGAAAAGGCATCACCAGTTGGAATATGGCTGTCAACTATGCGCTCTTCCGTAATCAGCAGGGGATGCTCCGCTTTGCCGTGTATGATCTGCTGAAACAAAATACAAGTGTGTCACGTTCCATCACCCAAACCTTTATCCAGGATACCCAGGTGGAAGTATTGCAACGGTATTGTATGCTCAGTTTTATTTATAACCTGCGGAAATTCGGTAAACCGAAACAATAGCCATTCCTGAAATGCTCACCGGTTATTTTTGACGATGAAAGGCTTGCAGGGACCAACAACTGTCACTAATTTTACAGCCGTTCCTACACGCCAACTTCATTTTTCCAAAAGTTCCACTTTACACCATCGCTATTATGTCAGGATCATTGCCCGGTCGTTGGCAAGATCGTGTAACACATAAAAAAAAATGGTCTATTCTCTAATTACGAATATTTCGTAATATTACGAATTATACGTAGAAGCGCTTCTTATGAAATATTTTTTTACTGTTTTTATCGGGCTCTTACTGGCAGGCCAACTCACTGCACAAAACACAGGCATGATCAAAGGAAAACTGATCGATTCTGCCCGTCGTCAACCACTGGCGCTCGCCACCATTACTGTTTTTTCTGCAAAAGATACAGGCATTATCACCTACAGGTTGAGCGATCCACAGGGTGAATTCAAAGTGCCCGGTATTCCGCTCGACTTACCTTGTCGTGTTGTGATCTCCTTCTCCGGCTACCACATCATTCGACAAACTTTCACGTTGACCAGCCAGCGATCGCAGCTCGACCTGGGCGCAATACCACTTTCACCCGACATGAAAGAATTGGACGAAGTATTGGTGCTGGCAGAAAGGCCGCCTGTATTGGTAAAAAAAGATACGATCGAATTCAACGCAACCGCCTTCAAAACACTTCCCACCGCACTGGTGGAAGACCTGCTCAAAAAACTGCCCGGTATCGAGCTCGACAAGGATGGTAATATCACGGTGAACGGACGGGCCGTGAACAGGATACTGGTAGATGGAAAAGAATTCTTCGGAGGCGACCCCAAAGTTGCTACCCGCAACCTGCCCGCCAATATCATCGACAAGGTACAGGTGGTGGACGATAAAGACCAGTTGAACCAGGACCCCTATATCAATAAGGCCGATCTCGGACAGGTGATCAACCTCAAATTGAAGAAGAGCATCAAGAAAGGCTGGTTCGGAAAAGCCTATGCAGGAGCAGGTACTGATCAACGTTATGAGACGGGAGCTATCCTGAACCTGTTCCGCGATACCTTCCAGGTAAGCGTTTTAGGCTATACCAATAATCTCAACAGGGCCGGTTTCAGTCTGAACGACATACAAAATATCGGCGGTTTCAGCAGGGGAGGCATCAATAGTATCAGTATCAGTAACGATGGCGGCGTTTCGGTGAACGATGTATCTTTCGGAGGCACCGGACAGGGCATTCAGCGGTCCACCGGCACCGGCATCAATATCAACCATGATTTAGGGAAAAAGCTCACGCTGAATCTCCAGTATTTTTATGGGCATATCAACAGCCAGTTCGATCAGATCAGCAATATCCGGCAAACGATCAGGGATACTGTTCTGAACAATCGCAACACCACCAGCCAGGAGTCGAACGATCATACCCATCGCGTGAACCTGAACCTGCGCTGGAGGCCCGATTCACTCACCACCATCCTGTACGGCCCCAGGCTCGCCTTCAGGAAAAACCCATCGGACAGGAACTATACCTCTTTTGGTTCCAGCAATTATGAAGACCCCCTGAATGAAAGCCAGAACATGCAGCATATCGACAGGGGCGTAATGAGTTACGACCACGAGCTTACCTATGCACGGAATTTCAAAAAGAAAGGAAGGGCCCTTTTCTTAGGGAATGCCATCAACGTCCGCCGTGATCAGTCGGACCAGCAGAATGATGTCACCAATAAATTCTATAACGGTCCTACAGGCAATACCAATCTGCACCAGCTCAGGGACCGCAATACGGAAAATTACTTTTTCGCGCTGGGCACTACTTATACGGAACCGCTTACCGACAAACTATCAGTACGCTTCATGTCTATGGTGAACAAATTCAAAAATGACGATAACCTCCAAACCTTCAACCGCGATCCCATCACCGGTAAATATGAAGAGCCGAACCCCGGACTGTCGAATGCCATCAACCGCAGTGGCCTGCGGAGCATGACGGGCCTCGGTTTCCGGCTAATCGTCAAAAAGTTCACGATCACCCTTAACGGAGGTATTCAAACGATCGATATCGATAATAGCTATGCGAAATCGCCTTCCGTCAAACAGAACTATACTTACCTGCTTCCCAATTTCCAGGTCAGTTACGGAAAGCTCAACCTGAACTACCGGATCAATGTCAATGAGCCGGGCATTACGGACCTTCAACCGGTCACGGACAATACGGATCCCCTGTACCTGCGCCAGGGCAATCCGGAACTTGTTCCTACCAAAACACATAGTTTCAGCCTGAACTTCAACAAGTATGATGCACAAAAGCTCGTTCAATATTCCATGTACCTCAATGGCAATATCGACGAGGATGGCATCATCAGGGAACGCACAGTAGATGGTAAAGGTGTGCAAATCACCAGGCCCGTCAATGTGGATGGCGTTTGGCGTGCTTCCTCTTCAGCCAATATCTCGAAGCAATTCAAATACAGATCGGGCTGGCAACTTTCATTCAGGGCCGGCATCTGGGCCAACTTCAATAAAGGGCTCGTGATGATCAATTCGATCAGGAGCCAGCAGAAGAACTGGCAACTGAACCCTTCTGTGAACTGGGCATTCAACTGGAAAGATCTCTTCGAATTCAATCAGCGGTATTCGCCGGGATGGAACAAGACCTTCAACTCGAACCGCGACCTCCAGAACTTCGAAGTGGTCTCCCATAATCTCAGCCACGAAATAGTGGTCCGTCTGCCAAAACATTTTGTGTGGGAATCGAGTATCGATTACAGCTTTAACCCGGATGTAGCGGAAGGGCTGCGCAAGAACAATACCCGGTGGAATGCGGCCCTCAATTATTTGTTCCTGAAAGATGACAAGGGACAATTGAAACTATCCGTGTTCGATCTGCTCGATCAGAATATCAGCGTTTCGCGCAGCGTTCGGGAGAACTATGTGCAGGACAACCAGGTAACGGTATTGCGCCGGTATTTCCTGCTCACATTCACATACAATATCCGGAAGTTCGGCGATAAGGTTGGCAGCAGAGCGCAACAACTGTTCCGATTCTGATTCAGAATTTTTCCACCACGCCCAGTCCGAACAAGGCGAAATCATACCTGGCGGGATCGAGCGGATCGAGCGTACGCAGGTAAGTAGTGAGCTCCAGTGCAGCCTGCCAGTCGGTTTGGTTGCGTTGCAGGAGATTGAATTTCCTGGCTACCCGCGCTACGTGCAGGTCGATGGGACAAACGAGCTGTGCAGGGCTGATCTTTTTCCAGAGCCCGAAATCCACGCCCTGCTCATCATTGCGCACCATCCATCGCAGGTACATATTGAGCCTTTTGCAGCTCGATTTTCGTGCAGGGGTGGCAATATGCTTGCGTGTGCGGGCCGGCACATCTTCCAGTGAAAAAAAATGATCATAGAACCCGATCAATCCGTTCTCCACGGTCTCGTCACCATGCTGCATACTCTTGACGAACGCAGCTTCCAGGCTGTTGTGCTCCGAATAATGGTATTGGAGAAATTCAATGAAATACAGGAGATCGGTGGTATTGAAGGTGCGGTGTTTGAAGGAAGCAAGGCGTTTGAGAGAAGGGGGGGAAGACTGCCGGATGAACTGATAAGGGGCCATATCCATCAGTTCCATCAGCTCTCTCGATTTTTTAATGATGGTGGTACGGTTACCCCAGGCGAACACAGCGGCGAAAAATCCCGCAATTTCTATGTCCTGCTTTTTGGAGAACAGGTGAGGTATGCTGATAGGATCATCCTTGATAAAGGAAGGCCGGTTATATTCATCGGCCTTGCGGTCAAGGAATGCAGCGAGACTTTTAACATCGGTGGCCATACTGCAAATATCTGCATTTTAATTTTGCACGCAGAGGGTCTCCGGGTGCCCTGCGCCTCTGCGTGAACATAAATTCCGGCCATTTCATGATCAGCCGATAGCCTGCTTCAGGTCCTCGATGAGGTCATCTGCATCTTCGATGCCAACACTCAACCGGATCAGTGAATCGGACAGGCCATTCTTGATACGTTCTTCGCGGGGTATGGAAGCATGGGTCATGGACGCGGGGTGATTGATCAGCGATTCCACGCCGCCAAGGCTTTCAGCCAATGCAAATACTTTGGTGGAGGATAGTACTTTCAATGCCTTCTCTACATGATCGTCTTTCAGGGTAAAGCTCATCATACCACCGAAGCCGCGCATTTGTTTTTTTGCGATCGCATACCCGGGATGGTCTTCGAACCCGCACCAGTATACCTTGCCTACTTTCGGGTGCTGGCGCAGGAAATGAGCAATGGCCACACCATTTTCGCAATGCCTTTGCATACGCACGTGCAGTGTCTTGATACCGCGCAGCACGAGGAAACAGTCCATCGGTCCGGGTACAGCGCCGCAGCTTTTCTGGATAAAATATAACTGATCGCGGAGAGTAGTATCGTTCATTACCAATGCCCCCTGGATCACATCGCTGTGACCTCCCAGGTATTTTGTGGAAGAGTGCATTACGATATCGGCGCCCAGGTCGAGCGGGTTTTGCAGGTAAGGAGATGCAAAAGTGTTGTCAACGCAAACGAGTGCCTTGTGCTGTTTGCCTAAAGTAGTGACTGCTGCAATATCTGTTACGTTCAACAAAGGATTGGTGGGTGTTTCCGTCCAGATCAGTTTTGTTTTGGGAGTGATCGCTGCACGGATCGCTTCGATGCTCGTCATATCCACGAAGCTGAATCGGATACCGAACTTTTCAAATACTTTGGTGAAAAGCCGGTAGGTGCCGCCATACATATCATTGCCGGCGATCACTTCATCGCCCGGTTGCAATAGTTTCAGCACTGCGTCGGTTGCTGCAACACCACTGCTGAAGGCCAGCCCATGTCGGCCATTTTCAATCACGGCCAATGCTTCTTCCAATGCCGTTCTGGTGGGGTTCTGCGACCTGGCATATTCATATCCTTTATTTTTTCCAGGAGCTTCCTGCACATAAGTGGAAGTCTGGTAGATCGGGGTCATGATAGCACCTGTTGAAGGGTCGGGCTCAGTGCCTGCATGAATAAACTTTGTAGCGAGCTTCATAATTCAATTTAATTGGTGTACAAAGATGCGTAATTATGACATAACCCTGATGAATGAGGAAGGGCTATTTCCGGATTTCCAGTTTAACACAAGCTTAACCTACCTATTCCAATACGGTTGTAACATTCATAAAATGCTGTGTGGTGGCGGGTTTCACGGGTGTTCGTATATGCGTGGAATCCGCCTGATATGCGAAAATCTTCGTATTTCTTATCATGTAGCTCCCGCCCTTACCAATTGCCTTGACTGCCTTTGTTTTCGCAGCTATTTTTGACCCATGAACATTCAATTGAGATCTTGTTCACCCAAATAAAAAGTATAGCCATGAAAAAAGTATTATTCTTCATTTGTGCCGTTCTGTTAGGTGCCGGCGCTTATGCGTTCGATCCGAACGAAAAAGTATTGAAATCCTTCAAGGAAACATTCGCCAATGCGGAAGACGTAAAATGGATGGAGTACGACAATTATTATACTGTCAGCTTCGTAAGCGGCGGTATCCGTGCAAAAGTGAATTACGACAAGGAAGGCGTTATGCTGGGTTCTACCCGTTATTATCAGCCGAATCTTTTGCCGATGAATGTTCTCAATAAAGTGAAGAAAGATTATCCCAAGAAAACAATGTTCGGTGTTACCGAGATCACTGCCAATAACGAAGTCACTTACTATATCAAACTGGAAGATCCAAAATTCTGGACAACCATTAAAGTTGATGATTCCGGGAACAGTTCTGTATACGAGAAATACAAGAAGGGATAGCTGGTGTGCTGCTCGCAACTCAGCCGTTATAAGTCTATCTCAACAGCGTACCGGCCACCAGGTATCTCCAATCGTAGTTATCAGCCGCATGGATTTCCAGCGGCTGAATTTTTTTTGTAAGCACATTTCTTTTCAGGATCCCCTTGTTCACCAGGACCCTTTTTGCTTCGTGAACATATTCCTGCATGGCAGGCTGCTCCATCCATTGCCGTTGCGGGGTCTCGAAACCTACTTTGTCTTTCCGCCATACAATGGTTTCCGGCAGGGAGTTCTCCATGCTTTTGCGCAGGAGCCATTTGGTCCAGCCCGAACGTATTTTGTATTGTGCCGGTAAGGAGAAAACGAATTCCGCCAGTTCATGATGCAGGAATGGCAACCTTACCTCACGGCCATGGGCCATCGAATTTCTGTCGGCATATTGCAATAGCTCTTCAAGCCCGTTCATGAATGTATTATAATAAAGGAGACCATCGAGCGAGTCGATATGCGCCGTTGCATAATGTGAGCGCCCGAAGCTTTCCACAAAAGCGCTATCGAGATCGGGCTGCCTGCGTTGCCGTTTTGTACGGTTGCGCACCAGCCAGGCAGCGGCGAATGAAGGGAATCTGGCTGCCAGCTTGTTTTTCCATCCCCAAGATTCAGTGATCCCCAGTTGCCGCGCTGCTTCGATCTCTGCGGCCAACTGCGACGGATGGCTGCGGTAAAGTTCCTGCCAGTAGCGGGGATAATATTTGAGATAGCCGGCCAGCACTTCATCGGCCCCCTGTCCATCGAGCAATACCGTTACTCCCTGTCTCTTTGCCATTTCAAATACCTGGAACTGCGCGATTATGTTGGAGGAGCCGAAGGGTTCTTCCTGGTGGTAGCAGATCTTTTCGAATTGGCTGAGCAGACTATCTGCATCCGGATGCACCTGGTAATTGGGTACGTTCAACTGAGCGGTCAACTGGTGGATATAAGGTGCTTCGTTTTTTTCAAAGCCATTGAACACGGCCGAGAAGGTGCTGAGGCTGCCGGGCTTTTCAGGAGAATCCAACATGGCGGCGAGTACCGACGAGCTGTCTAACCCGCCACTCAGCGAGCTGCCCACTGCTACATCGCTTCGCAGGCGCCTGTTCACGGATAATTGAAAAAGGTCGCGGAATTTTTCGATGGCCTGTTCGGGAGCGGTACCTGGCTTCCCTATGCCTGGCTCAATGTCCCAGTAAAGTTCTATGGAAAGTTCCCGACTGTCCGGTCTGTAATACAGGAAATGCCGGGCGGGTAATTTCCGGATGGAATGATAAAAGCTGGCTGAAGGATCGCCCGGATCCTGCACATATCCCAGGGTGATGTAATTGTATAGCATGGTTTCCTCCATACGCTTTTCGATGCCAGCCGCCCAGAGCGCTTTCATTTCACTGGAGAAAACGAATTCGGTATTGTTGAGGGAATAGTAGAAGGGTTTTTCGCCGAAACGGTCCCTGGCAGCAAACAATTCCTGCTCCTGCTCATCCCAGATGGCAAAAGCGAACATGCCATCGAAATATTGCAGGCACTGGCTTTTGTAAAGGTCGTAGGCAGCCATGATCACTTCCGTATCCGACTGTGATCGGAAATGGTAGCCCTGCTTCGACAGGGTAGCTCGCAGCTCTTTATAATTATATATTTCACCGTTATGCACAATCGTATAGCGGTTGAGGTAGTGCATAGGCTGTATGGCCGCATCGGAGAGGTCGATGATCGCCAGGCGGCGATGTGCCAGTCCGGCCATGCCATTACTGTTGGTCCAGTTGGCTGCCCCGTCAGGCCCGCGATGGGCCAGCGCATCCGTCATCTTTATCAGCCGGTGAGCAGTGACCAGTGAAGGATTGGAGGAAAGGATACCTGCTATTCCGCACATAGAGGAACAAGTTACAAATTCCTCCTTTAGTATTCGATAGGTAAAATAGCCCGCACGCTATCCCATTCCATAACGAGCTTCATGCCTTTGTTGGCTTTTTCGAATTCCATCGTAAACACTTCGAAGGGATAATTGGTTTTGGCAATGGGAATGCTGACCTTATAAGCATCCAGCGTGGAATCGATCTTCAGGCCCCAGGTGAACAGGTCGTTGTTGAGCACCACGGTCCATTTATCTTCATAAGGAATGGCATACAGTACATAGCGGCCTTTGGGAACATTTTTTTTCAGGATGGAAACATCTTTGAAAAATTCGATCTCCGTGGCTTCATTAGCTCCAAGTCTCCAGGGCGATCCGTATTTCAAAACATCGCCGAAGATGATGCGGCCCCCTTTCTGCGGCCTGCTATAGATCACACGGGCTATCAGTGGCCCGGTGACATGCTTCGTCATTTTCAGTTTGGGATAATCTACCGGGTAATAGCTCATGTCCATGGGTGATTTGTCCAACCCTATCTGCAGGGGAATATCCGGGGCTGAATGGGTAGACGGGGTGATGGTCACCGGTGGATTGCCTTTGGGATTCTTTTGCTGGCAGGCAGTGATCATGCAGCTTGCCAGCAGCAATGCCAGTACATTGTATTTATGGGTAGCAAACATATTGGAATGGTGCCGTGATAGCTCCTTAATTTCCGTTGAAATTGAATGGGAGCGTGGTCTTTACATTGTCCCACATCATCAGCAGGTTAGCCCCGGCAGGGCTTTTTTCGAAAATCATGGTATAGGCTTCTACCGGTTCGGCCGGCTTTTCAGCGGGCACGTCCATGCGCAGCACATCTTTTTTCTCATCGTACTGGAAAGCGCCCCAGATATCGGTTTCCTTATTGAATATGATGGTCCATTTATCCAGGAACGGGATCGCATACATGGTGTAGCGTCCTTTCTTCAGCTTGTTGCCGTTCACTTTTGCGTCTTTATACAATTCGATCTCTGTGGCCTCATTGGCGCCCAGCCGCCAGATCTTGCCGTATTCAACCAGTTCGCCGAACACACTACGCCCGTTCTTCTGTGGCCTGCTATAGATGACGCGGACCAGCAATGGTTCCGTTGCTTTGTTCTGGATCTTCAGTACAGGATAATTCACGGGGTAATAGCTCATGTCCATCGGCGATTTATCGATCGGGGGTATTTTGGTCTGAGCGACCGGTCCTCTCGTGAAACCGATCATCAGGAGCAATACCATCATCCATTGCTTCATACTACCTGGTGGTTTTTGAACAGCAAAAATAACAGATTACGTTTGAAATAGCAGCTCACTAAAGTATAAGCGGTTTGTTACCGTGTAGTGCTCCTGTAAAGTACTAAACGGTGGTTAGAATCCGTGTCAGCGCCTTGTTTTCGGTCATTAAAAACCTGTTAAATTCCATGAGGCAAGAGGCCGGGCGTATGAGGTCCGAGTGTCCCCGTTCAGACCTCATACCTCCGACCTCATACCTCATTCTACATTCCCCAGCTTCGACAATACGAATGCCCGCAGGGAAGGAAAGAAGGCCGCATAGTGCCGGTGCAGCTCATCGTAATTCGTTTCGAATAATGAGAAAGCGGTGCGGTGATCGGTAAGCCAGGCCGATCTTCTTACAAGTCCTTCAAAGCTTCGCTCGATACCCCACCGGCGGCGGTAATTGTACAGCCAGTTCTGTTTTTGCATATAGGGGAACAGGAGCCTGAAGTTTTCCGGAACGACCGGCAGGTATTCTTCCAGGGTCTTATATACTCCTTGTGAAAATTGTTCCAGCGAGCTGTCTGTAAAATACGCCGGATCATTGGCCAGGAAATGATCGTATACGATATCGATGAAGGCTGCGCTGTATAACCTGTAATGAGGTTTGAAAATAGTGGCGGCTGCCCTGGTGGCCGGATGTTCATCCGTGAAGGCATCGATGCCCCGGTGAAGGATAATGCCTTCCTGAATACCTGCGGGATACCCGAATTGTTTTTTACCCTTTACAAAATCACTGATGAGATTCCCTACCAGGATCTCCGGCCGGTTGAATGAGAGGTATGCATGTGCCAGGAAATTCACAATGATCGGTGGAATTGATGTATTTACAATTTACAGGTTTTTAATTAATAATAAACGATGTAACGTTTTGCGAAGGGCTGCGTCAAATGATCGGAACAAAGCTCCTGAAGAACAGAAAAATCAATTGGAATAAAACAAAGAACACCGATCGCTTTTAGTTGGTTTTAGTTGGAAAAAGAAGTCCTTTCGCCCTGCGAAGGGGCTTTTGTTTTAATATCCCGGATTGGCCAATTATGTTACCTTTGCCGCCATAAAACAAACAACGATCATGAGCAAAGGACCTGTTTCGCAATTTATCCAGCATCACTATCGCCACTTCAATGCAGCGGCCCTGGTAGATGCTGCCAAAGGTTATGAAAAACATCTGCTGGAAGGCGGTAAAATGATGATCACCCTGGCCGGCGCCATGAGTACTGCCGAGCTGGGTGTTTCATTGGCAGAGATGATCCGCCAGGATAAAGTACATATCATCAGTTGCACCGGCGCCAACCTGGAAGAAGATATCATGAACCTGGTAGCGCATACTCACTATAAGCGTATTCCCCATTACCGCGATCTCACCCCGCAACAGGAATGGGAATTGCTGGAACAGGGCCTGAACCGTGTTACCGATACCTGCATTCCTGAAGAAGAAGCATTCCGTAAGATACAGCACCATATCGCCAAATTATGGAAAGAGGCAGATGCCAAAGGCGAACGTTACCTGCCTCATGAATTCATGTACCAGTTGTTGCTGAGCAAGGTGATGGAAAAGGATTATGAGATCGATCCAAAGAACAGTTGGATGATCGCTGCGGCCGAAAAGAACCTGCCCATCATAGTGGGTGGATGGGAAGACAGCACCATGGGCAATATCTTCGCTTCCTATGTGATCAAGAATGAAGTGAAGGCCACCACTGTGAAGAGTGGTATTGAATATATGGTATGGCTGTCCGACTGGTACCGCAAGAACAGCGGTGGCAAAGGCGTAGGCTTTTTCCAGATCGGCGGCGGCATTGCCGGCGATTTCCCCATCTGCGTAGTGCCTATGATGTACCAGGACCTCGAATGGCATGATGTTCCCTTCTGGAGCTATTTCTGCCAGATCTCTGATTCGACCACTTCCTTCGGTTCCTATTCCGGCGCTGTGCCCAATGAGAAGATCACCTGGGGCAAACTGGATATCAATACACCTAAATATATTGTGGAAAGCGATGCTACCATCGTAGCCCCGCTCATCTTCGCCTACCTGCTGGGTTGGTAAGAGAGGGAAGGGGTTGCGAAAGCCAAAAAATAAATATTACTTTTATCGTTCTATTTCTAACCCATACAACCTTTCAATGTCACGTTTGCGTGCTATCCTCTCCAAAGGCATGAACAGCCGTTATGGGCTTGTTCTGTTGTTGGTCCTTAGCTTCCTCTCCATATCCTTTCTTACAAGGCTGTTACTCTTATTGCGCTCTGCCAGTGGCTTTGAATGGACATTCACCAATATAATCGGCGTATTCGGCATTGGCCTGTTGTACGACCTGGCCGTCAGTTCCTATATCATCATCCCCTTTGTATTGCATATCTGGTTCACCAGTGAAAGGGCCTATTCGGTAACATGGAGAAAGTGGGTGGTGCTCTTTTACCTGGCGATCATTGCCGTGCTCATCTTCACCCAACTGGTGCCGGCGGATTTCAATGAAGATCTACGCAAAGCCGTGATCTGGTATTTCATTGTACGGCTGCTGATCTTTTTATTGCTTGCCTGGCGTGGCCCTTCATTCCGCCTCCGCTGGCGTAAATGGGTGCTCTTCCTGGATTTTACGATCGCCGTTTTCCTGCTTCTTTTCAATGCGGTGAGTGAATGGTTCTTCTGGACCGAATTTTCGGGCAGGTATAATTTCATAGCCGTCGATTACCTGATCTATACCAACGAAGTGGTGGGCAATATCCGTGAATCCTATCCACTGCCTTTGATACTGGGTTCGGTGTTCGTGATCACGCTCCTCATTGTTTTCTTATGCAGAAAATATATCAGCAATTCCCAGCGGAGCCCTATGAGCTTCGGTAAACGAACGCTGGTGGCGCTGGTGTTATCGGTTTTCCCTATATGCACAACGCTCTTTCTTACCAATCAACTGCACAAGTTCAGCAGTAATGCCTATGCCAATGAGCTTGCCGCCAATGGCATTTTCGAGTTTGGTGCTGCATTCAACAACAATGAGCTCGATTTTTACCGTTTCTATAAAGTATTGCCCGATGAAGAAGCTTTCCGGGTAATGCGGCAGGAGCTGGCCGTGCCCAATAGCCGTTTCGTGAGCGAAGATGTTTTCAATCTCGAAAGGGAGATCAGCTATGAAGCCCCTGAAAAGAAAATGAATGTGGTGCTCATCAGCGTGGAAAGTCTCAGCGCCGATTTCATGAAAGCCTTCGGGAATGAACAGAATATCACACCCTGCCTCGACAGTCTTGCTGCACACAGCATCTTCTTCACCAAACTGTATTCCAGCGGCACCCGCACGGTGCGTGGCCTGGAAGCGCTTTCCCTTTCGATCCCGCCTACTCCCGGACAGAGCATCGTAAAGCGGCCCGACAATGGCAATATGTTCTCGCTGGGCAGTGTGTTCAGATCGAAAGGATATATCACCCAATATATTTATGGAGGGTACGGCTATTTCGATAATATGAATGCCTTTTTCTCTGCGAATGGTTATGAGGTGATCGACAGAACGGCGCTGTCGCCGAACGAGATCCACTATGCCAATATCTGGGGCGTGGCAGATGAAGATTTGTTCACGCTGGCATTGCGCACCCTCGATGCGAATAACGCCAAAGGACAACCGTTCTTCACGCAGATCATGACCGTGTCGAACCACCGGCCATTCACGTATCCTGATGGAAGGATCGATATTCCCTCGGCAAAGCAGGTGCGTGAGGGGGCCGTCAAATACACGGACTATGCCATCGGCAAATTCATCAGGGAAGCTTCGACGAAGCCCTGGTTCAACAATACCGTCTTCGTGGTAGTGGCAGATCATTGCGCAGGAAGCGCCGGCAGCGTGGAACTGCCTGTTACCGGCTATCATATCCCCTTGCTGATCTACAGCCCGGCAAACCTGGCCCCACAGCGTTTTGAAAGGCTCACTGCACAGATCGACATAGTACCTACCATCCTGGGACTGCTGCATTTCGATTACCGTTCGAAATTTTTCGGGCAGGATATTTTCGCTTTGCCGGAAGGAAGGGAAAGAGCATTTATCAGCACTTACCAGGGATTGGGCTATCTCCGCAATGGCAAGCTGGTGATCCAGTCGCCGGTACAACGGCAGGAAGAGTTCAAACCTGATTTCGCAACGGGCAACGCCGAGAAAACAGCGCTCACGGACAGCCTGGTAAAACAGGCGACCGCCTATTATCAAACAGCCTCCTGGTTATTGCGCAATAAGAAATATACCAGTCAATAATACGGCCTTTCTAACCTTCATGAACAAGCGATCTTATTCACCCTGTTCTGGTGACGGCCGCCTTCAAATGGAGTGGAGATAAAGAGTTCGAGCATCTGGAGGGCATAGTCCAGCGCCACGAAACGGGCAGGGATACAGATAACATTGGCATCGTTATGCTGGCGGATGAGGCGGGCCACATCCGTTTGGAACGATAGTCCGGCCCGAACGCCCTGGTGCTTATTGGCCGTAATGCAAACCCCGTTGGCGCTGCCGCATAGCAGGATGCCGAAAGCCACTTCCCCTTTTTCTACTGCTTCGGCAACAGGATGGGCATAATCGGGGTAGTCGACCGATTTGTTCTCATACACGCCCATATCGCTCACCACATACCCTTTTTCATTGAGCCATTTAACGATGGCTGTTTTGTATTCGAACCCGGCATGGTCGCAACCGATGGCAATGGGTTTCGACAGATCAAATGGAGATGGCATATCGTTTTATTACAGGTTAATTACGATCATTTCCAGTTCTTCTCTTTCTCTTCCATTCTTTTGAATATACGGTTCGAGATGAAAATACTGAATTCGTACAGCATGGCCAGGGGAATGAATACGATCATCTGGCTCATCCAGTCGGGCGATGGCGTAATGACGGCCGCTACCACCAGGATGGCCACATAAGCGTATTTGCGATAGGTTTTGAGGAAACGGGGTGTTATCAGTCCGATCCGTGTGAGCACATAGGAGATTACGGGAAGTTGGAAAGCCAGGGCTGAGCCGATGATGATATCGAGCAGGTTTTCCAGGTAATCGCCCAAAGTGGGTTTCGATACCAGGATATGTTTGGTGCCGATAGTATAATTGAGCAGGAAGCTGAACGTGAAAGGCGCCAGCAGGAAATAACCGAATGCTACTCCGAGGAAGAAGAACACGGATACGAAGAAGATAGCGCCCCGCGTGCTTTTCAGCTCTTTGGGAGTAAGGGCCGGTTTGATGAAGCGCCAAAGCTCCCAGAAAATATAGGGGAATGCCACCACAAAACCACCAACGAAGGCGATGGTGATGCTGGTCATGAACTGCGATCCGAAAGTGATGGCCTGTAATTCAGCATTGTTGGGAGGGGGCAGGCAGAGCTTATCGCCGGCGCCGATCCAGGTGCTGAACCTGCAAAGGCCGGTATAGGTAATAAAATCTTTCTGGAGCGGTGCGGAAATGATATAGTCGAAGATCCAATCGATGTAAATGAACATCAATATGGCGCCGATCATGATCGCTATCAGGGAGCGCATGATATGCCAGCGGAGCGCTTCCAGGTGGTCGATGAAAGTCATCTCTGCATTATTTCCCTGGCTTCTTTTCTTAAAAAATGAGATCGGCATTCAGAAAATCTACTTAATAGGTCATGTAAAGCGGGGCAAATTTAAGGGTATTCGGGGTGGAATTCATGGAAAGCTTGTTAATACAACACAAAAGGAGGGAAGGATGGATCATATTATCTTAAAATCTTTAATCTAACCATTTCGATGCGGGTATCGCTCACGTTGAGCACTTCGAATTCATAGTCGCCGATGATGATCCTTTCCTTGAGGCGGGGAATGGTCTCATGCTGGTGAATGATAAAGCCGGAGAGGGTTTCCGAATCATTTTCGGGGAATTCGAGCCCGTATTTTTCTTTCAGGTGGTCGAGTTCGAGGCGGCCTGAAAGGATATATTCATCGTCCGATACTTTTTTCTCTTCGAATTCTTCCACATCGTATTCATCACGGATCTCGCCGAATATTTCTTCGAGCAGGTCTTCCATGGTCACGATGCCGGCCGTGCCTCCGAATTCGTCCACCACCCAGGCGATGCTCTTCCTTTCACGGGTGAATTTATTGATGAGGTCCGTAACGGACATGCTTTCAGGGATGGCCGGGATGGGCAGCAGTATCTCCTTGATGGTGGAGGGGCTCTTGAACAGGTCGAGCTGGTGAACATAGCCCACGATATGATCGATATTCCCATCATAGACCACGAGCTTACTGAGCTTTGTGCTGACGAAGGTGGCGCGGATCTGTTCGATGGTAAGACCAAGATCTACTGCTTCGATCTCCTTGCGCGGCACGAGGCAATCCCGTACGCGCACTTTGGGCAGGGAGAGGGCATTTTCAAACAATTCCGTTTTCAGGTCCTGGTGCTGATCGTGCAATTCGTGGTCCTGGCGTGAGAAATGATCGAGATCACCACGGGAGAATGTTTCCTTTTTCCGGTCGATCCGCATATCGAAGATCACGTTGAGAATGAAGATGGAGAGTTTGGCGAATCCATTGGCAATCCAGTAGAACAACTGATCGCAGAGTTGCAGCAGACCGGTGCGTGCAGAGAAAGAGAGCAATGAATCGGCTTTAGCCCTGAAGATGGCTTTGGGAATGAATTCACCCAGGATGATGATCACGGCCCAGGAGAGAAAGATCTCCACGATGAGCCGCAGGGGCACCAGCACTGTCATGGTATCGGGATCGATCTTATGCCAGGGGATCACTAAATTCCAGAAAGCGCTTCCGAGCAGGATGGCGATCACGAGAAAAAAAGTAAAGCCAACGATATTGGTGCCGATGAAACGGGAGGGATTGTCGAACAGGCTGGAAAGAAAAGCTCCCCCGCTGGCGCCCTGTTTCTTTTTCAATTCAACATTGAGGCGATTGGCAGAGGTGAAAGCCACTTCAATTCCTGAGAAGTAAGCAATAAAGAAGATCGCTATTCCGATCGCAAAGATTACTACTAAGCTCATACTTCGGATACGAATTTATAAAAAGAAAGATGGATTCCTAAATAAATATGGCCATTTTCTTTTCTATGAAGTGTGAATCAGTATTTTAGTGCAGGTTAGCCTATCCGGCGGATATCCGCGCCCAGTTTTCTTAGCCTTTCGTCGATCTGCTGGTAGCCCCGGTCGATCTGTTCGATATTCTGGATCACGCTCTTTCCTTCGGCGCTGAGGGCGGCGATCAGGAGAGACACACCGGCCCTGATATCGGGGCTGCTCATGGTGATGCCTCTCAGGCTCTGGTCCCTGCCGAGCCCTATCACGGCGGCGCGGTGCGGATCGCAGAGGATGATCTGCGCGCCCATGTCGATCAGCTTATCGACGAAGAACAGGCGGCTCTCGAACATTTTCTGGTGAATGAGCACACTGCCCCTGGCCTGGGTGGCCACTACGAGCACGATGCTCAGGAGGTCGGGGGTAAATCCCGGCCAGGGATGGTCGTAAATGGTGAGCACGGAGCCATCGAGAAAAGTTTGTATTTCGTAAACGTCCTGTGCGGGCACATGGATATCGTCTCCCACGAAATCCATCCGGATACCGAGTTGTTTGAATTTATCGGGGATGATGCCGAGGTTGTCGAGGCTTACATCTTTGATGGTGATGGCGCTCTGGGTCATGGCGGCCAGTCCGATGAAGGAGCCGATCTCGATCATATCGGGCAACATGCGGTGCGTGGTGCCGGCCAGGTAATCCACTCCTTCGATGGTGAGCAGGTTGCTGCCGATACCCTGTATTCGGGCGCCCATGCGGGTTAGCATGCGGCAGAGCTGCTGGATATAGGGCTCGCAGGCTGCATTGTAGATAGTGGTGGCGCCTTTGGCCATTACGGCGGCCAGGATGATATTGGCGGTGCCGGTCACGGAAGGTTCGTCGAGCAGCATATAGCTGCCGCGCAGGTCCGGTGCATCGAGATGAAAGAAGCCGTCTTCGGGATGGTACTGGAAGCTGGCGCCCAGTTTTTCGAAGCCGATGATATGGGTATCGAGGCGCCGGCGACCGATCTTATCGCCACCCGGCTTGGGTATGAAAGCCTTGCGGAAGCGTGCCAGGAGCGGGCCTGCGAACATTACCGATCCGCGCAGCCGGCCGCTTTTATTACGGTAATTTTCGCTGTGGAGATAATCTATGTTCACGTCGTCGGCCTGGAAAATGCAGGTATCGCGCTGCGGGCGTTCCACTTTCACATTCATATCGGCCAGCAATTCGATCAGGAGATTTACATCGAGTATATCGGGAATATTGGTGATCGTCACTTTTTCGGGAGTGAGCAGTACGGCGCTGATGATCTGCAATGCTTCATTTTTTGCGCCCTGGGGAACGATGCTGCCCTGAAGTTTATTACCACCCGTTACTTCGAAATGCATATTGTACAGTTGAAAGGTTAATAGGTTGAAAAGTTGACAGGTTGAAATGTTGACAGGTTAATAAGTTGATAGGTTGACAAGGGGTCTCCAAAGTGCGATGATCCCCTTATCAACCTATCAACTTATTAACCTGTCAACTTATTATTTTCTTATTTATATCTCTTCTTCCCGAACTTACCGCCACCGCGATCGTTGCGGTCATTGCGTCCGCCACCCCTGTTATCGCGTTGCTGGAATTTCTGGCCGCCGCGTTTGTTGCGGAAGTCGTTGTACCCGCCGCGTTCACGTCCTTCATTGGGGCGGTGCTGGCGAACATAAGGAGTATTGGTAAAGGTGAGTTGTCCTTCCGTAATGTTCGTAAGCTCGCTCTGGATACCATCATCGTGTACCGTTTCTTTATGCCAGTTGTTATAGGCCAGTTTCATGTAATAGGCCACTGCATTGGCAAAGCCCTGGCGTTTGTCTGGGTTCTCTTCTTTCAATGCTTTATTGATCACCAGCTCCAGGTTCTTGCCCAGGTGCGAGAATTTCGGGTAACGCTTGGGATAAGGAAGCGGTTGAGGTTTTGCTTTCAGTGTTTCGCGGGTGGGGATCGGATAGGGTGATTCCACATCCAGTTTAAAATCGGAGATAAGGAACAGGTGGTCCCACAGTTTATGACGGAAATCTTCCACGTTCTTCAGGTGCGGGTTGAGGAATCCCATCAGCTCGATCACCGCGTAAGCATTCCGCTGGCGGGTCTCTTTGTCTTCGATGGCTAACAGGTACTCGATCATCTTCTGAATATGGCGGCCATATTCACGCATGATGAGATGGTTCCTGGTAGTATTATATTCCATTTCCTCGATTTCTTCTTTGTTGGAGGCTTCCCTTGATTGATTAGACATATAACAAATGTAGGGATAATCGCACAAATATGGAATCTATTGGCCTACCATTAACTTTTCCGTGTACAGCGTGCCATCTGCCAGGTCCCTGATCCGCAGGTAGTAAATACCGGATGGAGGAGGTTGCGACAGCATGAGCTGAATGGAATTGCTGTTGGTCATTTTCTGTGAATGGCGGTAAAGTACCTGCCCGGCGCTGTTCACCAGGTCAATGGCGATATTACCGTTGAGCATCTTTTTGAATTGCAGGGAAAGTTTCTGGGAAACAGGATTGGGGTAGATGGTGAAGCCGGAAGCGCCGCTCTCATCCAGGTTCATCACTTTGATGGGCGTGTAGCGGACTTTGCCATCCGGGCCTGTTTGCCGGATCCTGAAGTAGAGTTTGCCTCCAGCAGTCTGATCAAAAAGGTACTGATAGTTGTATTTTGCTGCAGCACCCTGAGCAGCATATTGGCTGGCAATCTTCCCGACAGACGTGAAGTTCTGCCCATCGTGGCTGATCTCGATTTCATAAATATTGGATTTATCTTCATTAGTAACGTACCACTGTACCTGGATAGTATTTGATCTTCTTGTTAAAGTGAAATTGGTGAAAGAGGTTGCCAGAGGTGAATGCGGGCACCAGTAATAGATCAGTTTGGCCTTGAGATCGGTCAGGGCATCGATGTCGACGGTGGCCTTATTGGCGCCGGACAGCATGGTGATCGTTGAAGTGTTGAGATAATCGAATGTCACGGAATCAAGCGGGTTGCCGATAAAAGGGTTCACATTATAAGAGGTCTTATCTTCCGGCACCTTATGAAAAGGAGTGTCGGGCCCGATGGTCACCTCATCATCCGTACCCACCGGATCGAAGGGGCCGAGGGTATAAGGGCCATAGATCAGCGGCGGGGAAGTTACATAATTGGAAAAACTGCTGGGAGCACCGGGGCCTTTCAATAATGAGCGCCTGTACCCTTCAAATTCATAGGTGCCGGTTTCAGGCACCCTGTTCTGAACATGATAAGTGAGAATGGTGGTGAAAGTGTCGATCAATCGTACGCATGTCAACTGCCCGATGGTCCCATCGAATTTGGGGAACTTGAATTGAATATTGGTGAGCAGGATAGATTTGAGCGACACTTCATACACGATAGGCGTAGCCGGCACGCCCCCGGTACAGTTGCACTGACCAAGGGATTCACGGGGAAAAAACGCAGCCACGCAAAAAACAACTCCACTGATAAGTGTGTAGAAATAGTGTTTCATAGGTACTGAATTTCATGACAGGATTGGATTTGGACTGGCTTCAAAATTACTCAACGGCACAACCTGGGTCAACGTGATAGTACCTGATTTTATCGATTCGTAATTTCTGCAGTTACCTGCACCGGGCCCGTGCAGGTAATCATACGCACAGTTTCCGGTAAGCTTCCAGGATAGGAACGGGTATTTTCCGCTTTTCTTATTTATTGTCTTAAAAAGTGGATAAATTATTTGATCCGGCCCGGCATACCGGCTTATAAAAGATTATTCCACGTATTTTTGCCCGAATACATATTCATAAAAATTTGATAGTCAATTAAAAGATATGAGCCAGTCGAGAATAACCATTGATGTTGCCCTGGACGACAAGCGGGTACCCGAAACGATCAGTTGGAATGCCACCGAGAGTACCGCCGATAATGCCAGGAAAGCCAAGGCCATGATGCTTTCTTTTTGGGACGGGGCCGATAAATCGGCCCTCCGGATCGATCTCTGGACCAAGGAAATGATGGTGGATGAAATGGCCGATTTCTATTATCAGATCATCATGACCATGGCCGATAGTTTCGACCGGGCCACCCATCAACATGAGCTGGTGCATGAAATGAAAGAGTTCGCTAAAAATTTTTATGCTAAATTCAGGGAGATACAGTTCAAGGAGAATAAAGCCTAGTGCGGTGTTAAATTTCAGTTTGCAGTTGGCAATTTGCAGTGGGCAGTGGACACTGCAAATTGCCAACTGGTATCACAAAATGTGCAACTTTAAATAAATACCATGAACCTGGAACAAAAAATAATGGCGGAACTGAAGACAGCGATGCTGGCCAAAGATGAGAAAGCAGTGCGCAGCCTGCGTGCCGTGAAAGCCGCGATCATTCTCGCCAAAACCTCGGAAGGGGCCGGCGGCGAGATCAGCGAAGAAGGAGAGATCAAGCTCCTGCAGAAAATGGTGAAGCAGCGCAAGGATTCGCTGGAGATCTTCCAGCAGCAGAACCGCGCCGACCTGGCACAGAAAGAACAGGAAGAGATCGAAGTGATTGAAAAATTCCTGCCCAGGCAAATGAGCACGGATGAATTGAAAACAACCATTGCGGAGATCATTGCCAGTACTGGCGCTTCATCTCCGGCCGATATGGGGAAAGTGATGGGCGTCGCCACCAAACAACTGGCCGGCAAAGCGGATGGAAAAGCGATCAGTGCAGTGGTGAAGGAGTTATTGAGTAAAAGTTGAAAAGTTGATATGTTGATAAGTTCACAGGGGAGTGCCGGGTCATTGAACGACCTTATCAACATTTCAACCTGTTAACCTATCAACCCAAAAAACTTCGATGATCATAGATCTCCTTTTTGTCGTCATGATGGTGATCGCTATCCTGAAAGGATGGCGGAGGGGATTGATCATCGCCATCTTTTCCATGATAGCCCTGGTGGTAGGTATCGCGGCCGCACTGAAATTATCGACTGTGGTTGCGGGTTATCTGAAAGACAATACCGGTATCGCCGCACAATGGCTTCCTTTCGTTTCATTCGCCGTGGTGTTCATTGTTGTAGTATTGTTGATCAGGTGGGGCGCGAATTTACTGGAAGCTACCCTCGAGATCGCGCTGCTGGGATGGGTCAACAAGTTGGGCGGGATACTGTTATATATGATCTTGTATACGCTGGGGTTGAGCGTGGTGCTGTTCTATGCACAACAATTGAAATTGATCAATGATCATACGATCGCGCAATCGGTTGCCTGGCCCTGGATCAGGCCCCTGGCCCCGAAGGTGATCGATGGTTTCGGGAAACTGATCCCGGTATTTAAAGATATGTTTACAGAACTGGAAGATTTTTTTGCTCAACTTGCGGCAAAGAGTGGACAGTAAAGAGTTTGCAGTGGGCAATTGGCAGTGGGCAACTGCAAACTGCCAATTGCCCACTGCAAACGGGCTCTGCCACTATGCAGAAAGACGCAAAAAATATTGTAGTTTACAGTAAAATTTAAGCGCTGAAATCCGAACGATGCAATATTTGATGTAAATCGTTTATTTTAGCGAATAATTGACTGAATTGAACCGATTTAACTGATGAATTACGAGATCAAACAGGTGGACAAATTCAAATTTATTGAAGTGGGAGAGGGAGAACCATTGGTGCTGTTGCATGGTTTATTCGGCGCATTGAGCAACTTCAGTGATTTGATCGATTATTTTCGCCACCACAATAAAGTGGTAGTGCCCATGCTGCCATTGCTCGACCTGGACCTGCTGCATACATCGGTAAGCGGTTTGGAGAAATTCGTGCACAAATTCATTGAACAACGGGATTATCAGAATGTGCACCTCCTGGGTAATTCGCTGGGAGGACATGTGGCCATTTTACATGTTCTGAAGCATCCCGAACGTATAAAATCCCTCATCCTTACGGGAAGTTCCGGATTATTCGAGAACGGAATGGGCGATACTTACCCGAAAAGAGGCGATTATGAATATATTAAAAAGAAAACTGAAATAACTTTCTACGACCCCAAAACAGCCACCAAAGAGATCGTCGACGAAGTGTACGACACCGTCAATAACCGACTCAAAGCCATCAAGATCATTGCACTTGCCAAAAGCGCCATCAGAAATAATCTGGGCGAAGAACTCAATCAGATCAAACAACCTACGTTATTGATATGGGGCAACAATGACGCCGTAACACCACCATTCGTGGGAAGAGAATTCCAACGCCTGATCCCCAACAGTGAACTACACTTCATTGATAAATGTGGACACGCGCCCATGATGGAAGTGCCGGAAGAATTTAACCGCATACTGCACAAATTTTTGACAAAATTGAACGAGCCTGCAGCGGTAGCCTGAATCTTTACGTCTATATAATTGCGTTCAACCCAGGTTTTTTCGGCAACAGGCGCCAGTCTTGTGAACATGGTACTGTTTCAGCAGTACATTACCGAAGTCCTCTGCTTTGCTAAAAGTTCTTACATTGAACAGAACAGGTTTATCCTACAGCAATGCGTGCAATCGTTCAATGCCATTCACAACAATTCAAAAACAGGCAATCCCTGATCGATCGTGCTAAACAAAGAATTGATATCAGCTACTATTCCCACGCTTAATGCGGGCGATACCGTGTTCCAGGCCATGGACCTCATGGATGAATTCCACGTTATGCAATTGCCCGTGGTAGCAGGTGATAAATACCTCGGACTGATCTTCGAAGATGATCTCATGAACGCCGATGAAAATGCCTTGCTCCAATCTATTGATTCCCACTTCTCCAAAATCGCCGTTCGGGCCAATACCCATTTTATCGAATCCGTACAGATCGTCAACGATCACAACCTTTCCGTAGTTCCCGTTATCGAAAAAGACAATGAATTCATCGGCGTTATCAGCGCCACCGACCTCCTCCGGCAACTCGGCAAAATGACCGGAACCAACGAACCCGGCGGTATCATCGTACTGGAAATGGAACAACGCAATTTTTCATTCTCGGAGATCAGTAAACTGGTAGAGACCAACGATGCCCAGATCACTCAATTGAATACTTATTGGGATAATAACACAGGTTCTTTCTTCGTTACGCTCAAAGTAAATAAGTTTGAGATTTCCGATATCGTGGCCACCTTCCAGCGCTACGAGTACCAGGTGAAATATTATTTTGGTGAAGAATTGTACGAGAACGAGTTGCGCAGCAATTACGACCATTTGATGAACTACCTGAGCATTTAGTTGCTTAAACGGCTATCTTCGCTTCAACATTATATTATTAAAAATTCTGATAAGCAGCAACAATCGCTTGCCGCATGCGGATGGGAAAGAAATATTTTTGTACGATAGCATTCTGGTTGTGTTGGTGTGCTGGATTGTATGCCCAGCCTGCACTTACCGATACAACAGCCCCGGCCCACACTACTCCTTCTTACGACACCTCACAGCCCTCCCCCTTCGTGATCGGGGAGATATTCATCGAAGGGAATAAACGTACCAAGTCCTATGTCATCGAGCGCGAATTGCCGTTCAAACCCGGCGATTCCGTTTTCCTGCCCGGACTGGTGAAAGGCTTCGAGATCGCACGCACCCAATTGTTCAACACCAGCCTCTTCATCGATGTGGTGGTAGCCCTGAAAGCATTCCGGGGCTATACGGTCGATGTGATCATCCAGGTAAAAGAACGATGGTACATCTTTCCCCTGCCGTATATCAAACCGGTCGACCGCAACCTCGCAGAATGGTCGAAGCAGGGCTATGGCGTGAACCGGTTGAACTATGGTTTCAAGTTCACCTGGTACAATTTCACCGGCCGGAACGACAAACTGAGGATGTGGCTGATCACCGGTTATACAAGACAGATCCAATTCCAGTACGATCAGCCTTATGCCGATAGAACACTCAAACACGGTTACCGTATCGGATTTTCCTATTCATCCAATAAAGAGATCAATTACACGACTACGGATAACCAGCAACGTTTTATCGATACGCTCACTGCGGGAGTGAAACGGTGGTCGGCCAATATCGATTATACATACCGGCCGGGACTGCGGACCTTTCATGCAGTGCGGCTGGCACTGAACCGGCAGGTGGTGGATACACAGGTGATCAACCTGAACCCGAAATATTTCGGCCCTCATCGTAACGCCATCACCTATCCGGAATTATCCTACACGATCGATTATGTGAATGTGGACTATGTGCATTTCCCGCTCACCGGCTGGATGGGCGAAGCCAGTATCCTCCGCCGCGGCCTCCAGTCGGATATGAATATGTGGCAGCTCAGCGGAAAGATCGTGAAAGGATGGAGATTGTCGCGCAGGAATTATTTCGGCCTGCAGTTGAATGGCGTGTTGCGCGCACCCTTCGACCAACCGTATATCAATCAACGCCTGTTCGGATATGGCGACCTCTACCTCCGCGGCCTCGAACGTTACGTGATCGATGGTGTGGCAGGCTTTATGTCGAAGCAAACCTTCCGCCGCGAGATATTCCGTTTCAACATCCCCACCTTCCTCAAAAGATCGAAATCGCACGACCGGATCCCCTTCCGCATCTATGCCCGTACCTTTGGCGATCTCGGCTATGCCTATAATAAGACCGATAAACAGAATTCCCTGGTGAACCAGGTGCTCTACTCCGGCGGTCTTGGGGTAGACATCGTTACCTTTTATGATTTTATCTTCAGGTTCGACTATAGCCTGAACCAATTAGGGCAAAAGGGCCTATTTTTACACGTAAGGAACGATTTCTAGTTCCTTTGCGCCTTCGTGGCAACCAAATAACCAGCAAGCATGAAAGTAGCTATCTACAGCCGGGTCATCGACAACGAACAGCAGGGCGATGTACAGCAATTGTTCGATGAACTGGCCAGGGAAAATATTCAACCCGTAATCTATCATCCTTTCTTCGAAGCGATCAAGTCCACCTTTCGCTTCCCCGAAAAAATATCCATCTTCAGCGAACCGGAAGACCTCGATGAATCCGTCGACTTCCTCATCAGCCTGGGTGGCGACGGCACACTGCTCGATACAGTAACATTAGTGCGTGACCAGAACATCCCGGTACTCGGCATCAATTTCGGCAGGCTTGGGTTTCTCGCCAGCATCGGACGCGGGGAGCTGCATACCGCTGTTCAATCACTCGTTACGAGGAATATGGTGATCGATCAACGCTCACTCATCCACCTCGATGCGGATAAATCACTATTCGGCACAGTGCCCTACGGCCTCAATGAATTCGCTATCCATAAAACAGACACATCACCCATGATCAAGATCCATACCTACCTGAATGGTGATTTTTTGAATACGTATTGGGCTGATGGCGTGATCGTAGCCACACCGACCGGGTCGACCGGCTATTCGCTGAGCTGCAATGGGCCGGTGGTATTCCCGGAATCTTCGAGCTTCGTGATCACACCGGTAGCGCCGCATAACCTCAATGTGCGGCCTATCATCGTGCCGGATGATAATATCATCTCCTTTGAAGTGGAGAGCAGGGCCGACCATTTCATCTGTGCCCTCGATTCACGCAAAGAGATCGTCGATAAAAAAGTGCAACTGGCGGTAAGGCGTGAAGCGTTTACTATTAGCCTGGTGCGACTGAATGAAAACAATTTCCTGCAAACGCTCCGGAATAAACTGTCCTGGGGCCTGGATACGAGGAATTGATCACCCAATAATTAACATTTCCAATAATCAGAAAAACCAGAGATCTTGCGTTATTAGCAACATACATTATTACTATATTGCAAATTATGAAGAAACTGGTTGTTTCCGCGTTACTGCTCGCATCCATACTTCCTGCTTCGAGGGTTATGGCTCAATATGAAAGCATTGTTCATGAAGGGGAATTCGGTATATCGGCCGGTGCCGCGCATTATTTCGGCGATCTGAACACAAGGGCAAGGCTCAATCGCCCCAAAATGGCCCTTGGGGTATTCTTCCGCAAACAATTCGGCAACTATACTGCGCTACGGGTGGCTGGGCATTTCGCCCAGCTTGGTTATTCCGATATTTATAATACCAATAATGAATACCAGCGCAGAAGGAATCTAAGCTTCAATACCAATATTTTTGAACTGACATTGCAGGGGGATTTCAATTTTTTCAAATTCATTCCTGCAGACCCCGACCACCGCTTCACACCCTATGTGACATTCGGCGTTGGTATCTTCAACTACGATCCCTATACTTACCTTGGTGGCAAGAAAGTATTCCTTCGCCCACTGGGAACCGAAGGGCAGGGTACGGCAGCTTATCCTGATCGCAAGCCATACAGCACCATGACCTATTGCATCCCCTTTGGCGTAGGGATAAAATATGCGCTGAACGACCGTATGAACCTTGGCTTCGAGGTCGTGCACCGCTTCACTGGCACCGACTATCTCGACGATGTAAGCAAAACCTATGTCGGAGCCGATAAATTCCCCGACCTCCCCGATGGAAGCCCGTCGGTGGCCCGCCTCCTCCAGGACCGCTCCTATGAAACAGGCGATATTATCGGGATCGAAGGCCGCCAGCGGGGTTTTTCAAAGCAGAAAGACCAATACGTAATGGCCGAAGTGACCTTCTCCTTCAACCTGACCTCCTATCGCTGTCCGACTGCCAAATAATGAGCAAATTACCCTTTAACATTCCATCCCATCTAATTTTATGTACCTTTGTGCCCTTCTAAAAATTAAGGTATGAGCAGCCTCAGGGAGCAAATCGATCTGCAACACCTTCCCAGGCATATTGCCATTATCATGGATGGCAATGGACGCTGGGCAAAGGAAAAAGGGCAGGACCGCCTGTACGGCCACTTCCACGGTGTGGAAAGTGTTCGCAATATTGTGGAAGGCTGTGCCGAACTGGGTGTCGAATACCTTACATTGTATGCTTTTTCCACCGAGAACTGGGACCGTCCCCAACAGGAAGTGACCGGCCTGATGGAACTGCTAGTGGAAACGATCCGCAAGGAAACGGAAACGCTGAACAAGAACAATATCAAGCTGCATGTGATCGGTGATATGAATATGCTGCCCGACTATGCACAAAAGGCCCTCAGCGAATCACTGGAGATCACGGCCCGCAATACCGGCCTCACCCTGATCATGGCCCTCAGCTACAGCAGCCGCTGGGAACTGGTGCAGGCCGTGAAACATATTGCGGAAGATGTGGCCGCTGGAAAGGTCGATCCGGCCAATATCACACAGGATACTTTGCAGGGATACCTGACCACAGGCGGATTCCCCGATCCTGAGCTGATGATCCGTACCAGCGGCGAATACCGCATCAGCAATTTCTTATTGTATCAACTGGCTTATGCAGAACTCTATTTTACCAATGTACGCTGGCCCGATTTCCGCAAGGAAAACCTTTATGAGGCCATCCTCGACTACCAGGGCAGGGAAAGACGTTTCGGCAAGACCGGCGACCAGGTCAAGCAGGAGCAGGAGACTGTCATCAATCATTGAAACCATCCCATGGAATATTCCGCCTGCTGCCACAGGCCCCAACATTGAAAAAAGTTTTCGATTCCCCCCGTTTTAACAAACACTTTTAAATCTCTATAATTAAATCCCTTTAATTTGCTCCAGCTTAAACAACCCGGAATGCAGCGTACGTTTACTTCTCGCGTTTTTTTATCAATACTGGTTCTATTTTTGGCAGGCTCTGCTTATGCACAGGATAAAGATACCATCCCTACCTCGATAGATCCTGAGCTGGAAGGCATCCTCCATTCGAAGAATCCCAAAGAATATATTATCGCCGGCGTAAAAGTGACCGGCACCAAACGCTATGACGAACAACTGCTGATCTCCATTGCAGGCATCAACGTGGGAGATAAAGTAATGATACCCGGGGGCGATAATTTCAGCAAAGCCATCACCAATCTCTGGAACCAGCGCCTCTTTTCCAATGTACAGATCTATTTCACCAAACTGGAAGGCTCACAGCTTACCGTGGAGATCCATGTTACGGAAAGACCGGCCCTCTCCAAATATTTTTTCAAAGGCGTAAGGAAATCGGATGAAGATGAGCTGAAGAACAAGACCGGCCTGGTCGTTGGTCGTGTGGTGACGGAGAACGTGAAACGAAATGCCACGGAAGCCATTCAGAAATATTATACGGAAAAAGGGTTTCAAAGCGCCTCGGTGCATATCGAAGAAGTGCCTGATCCCGCATTGCCCAATTCCGTAGTCCTGAGCTTCTTCATCGAGAAGGGACATAAGGTAAGGATCGATGAGGTCAACTTCTTTGGCAATGAACAGGTAAGCGAACTGAAGCTCAAAAAGCAGCTCAAGGGCACCAAGGAAATGACCAAGCTCACGCTGTTCCCTGCCAAACAGGCCAGCCCTTACGGAGAAAATAAACGCATCGAATTCAGGGAATATTTAAATGATATGGGATTCCTCTCCCTGTCCAAAACAAAAGAATTCCTCGATCCTTATTTCCGTTTCAAATTATTCAGCTCGGCCAAATTCAATGCAAAAAAATATGCCGAGGACAAGGAGCATGTGCTCGATTACTATAACTCTTTGGGCTATCGTGATGCTTCCATCGTTGCCGACACACAATACTACAATAGGAAAGGCAACCTGAGAGTTGACCTCAAGGTCGATGAAGGTCATAAATATTATTTCGGCAAAATCACCTGGAAAGGCAATACCAAGTATTCCGATTCCATCCTCAATGTCATATTGGGCATCCGAAAAGGAGATACCTATAACCTGGATGTCCTCAACAAAAAACTGGGCAAACAACTGACCCAGGAAGGTGGCGATATCGGTAGCCTGTATATGGATGATGGTTACCTTTTCTTCCAGGTAGACCCGGTGGAAACTGCGGTGTACAACGATACCATCGACTTCGAGATCCGCATGCGCGAAGGCCCGCAGGCCACTATCAAGAATGTTACCATTGCCGGTAATGAGAAGACCAAGGAGCATGTGATCCGTCGTGAACTGCGCACACTTCCCGGTGATAAATTCAGCCGTAGTGACCTCATCAGGTCGCAGCGTGAGCTGTCGCAGCTCGGTTACTTCAACCAGGAAAAGATCGGCATCAACCCGATCCCCAACCAGGAGGATGGAACGGTGGATATCCATTATACCCTGGAAGAAAAATCATCCGACCAGTTGGAGCTCAGTGCGGGCTGGGGTGGAGGCATTGGCCTCACCGGTACCGTAGGTGTGTCCTTCAACAACTTTTCTATCCGCAATATCTTTAATAGAAAGGCATGGGACCCATTGCCTACCGGTGATGGTCAGAAGCTGAGCCTCCGGATCCAGTCGAACGGACGCGCTTTCCAATCATACAATGCCTCCTTCACCGAGCCCTGGCTCGGAGGCAAGAAGAGGAACTCGCTCACCGTGAGCTTTTCGAAGAGCGTATTCCGCAATGCCGGATTCGAGAACAACCGCTATGTATTCAGTGATACGAACAAGCTGAAAAGCTTCAGCGCTTCCGTTTCATTGGGCAAACAATTGAAATGGCCCGACGACTTTTTCACCCTGATCTATTCAGTCAGCTTTACGCAATACAAGCTGAAGAACTATGCCTTGTTCACTTCCAATTTCAATAATGGTACTTCCAATAACCTGAGCTTTAAGATCGCGCTGGCCCGCAACTCCGCTGGCCCCAACCCGATGTTCCCCACCAGCGGGTCCAACTTCCTGGCCAGTTTGCAATTCACGCCGCCTTATTCATTGTTCAACAGTAATATCACGAACCAGGACAACTATAAACTACCTGAATTCCATAAATGGCGATTCAATGCGGAATGGTTCATACCCATCGGTAAAGCAATGGGCTCCGACAGGTCCAGACAGTTCGTGCTGAGAGCAGCGGCCAAATACGGTTTCATGGGCCGTTACAATAACAAGCTCGACTATTCGCCCTTCGAGCGATTCCAGGTGGGTGATGCCGGTTTGGCAAATGGTAACTATATCTTAGGATATGATATCATTTCACATCGTGGCTATCCCGTTTACGAGAACTCCGATCCCAAAGTGAACCCCGACCAGCAGAATGCAAGTCAGTTCTTCACCATCTTCAACAAGTATACATTAGAGCTGAGATATCCCTTCACCACCAATCCCAGCAGTACCATCTATGGTATGCTGTGGTTTGAAGCGGCCAATGGATGGTATGATTATAAAACGTACAATCCTTTCCGCTTGCGCAGAAGCGCCGGTGTAGGCATGCGTTTCTTCCTGCCCATGTTCGGTCTGCTCGGGTTCGACTATGGTATCGGGTTCGACCGCCTGAAACCGGATGGCAAACTGCGTGATGCTGCCCGCTTCACGTTCATGCTTGGATTTGAACCGGAATAGTCGTCTGAACCAGGATTTTTGGGATTAATGGGATTATGAGGATATTTATGCGTGGGAAGATTCCTCTGGAATTATTGGGAATACCTGAATTATCTTATCCATCTATAAAATCTAAATTCGAAGATCATGAAAAAAATATTCCTCATCCTGTTCTGTGTGATGGCGATCGTGCAGTTATCGAATGCACAGCGTTACGCTATAGTAGATACAAAATATATCCTCGACAAGATGCCTGATTATAAGGACGCGCAGAAAAAACTCGACCAGTTCAGCGCGCAATGGCAGAAAGAGATCGATGACAAACAGGCTGCACTCGATAAGATGTACAAGGACTTCGACGCCGAGCAGGTGATGCTCAGCGATGAGCTGAAGAAAAAAAGGGAGGATGAACTGTTCGTGCGGGAAAAGGAACTGAGGGACCTTCAACGCAAACGCTTTGGTTTTGAAGGTGATCTGTTCAAAAAAAGGCAAGAACTGGTGAAACCCATACAGGACAAGGTCTACAACGCTATCCAGAAAATCGCTGTAAACCGCCAATACGATTTTATTTTGGATAAAAGTGAAGGAATTACTGTTATCTTTGCCGACCCCAAGCTGGACCGTAGCGAAGATGTTTTAAAAGAACTGGGTGTTAAATAAACGTGAAAGGAAAACCTGGGGAACAACTTAAAGATCTTATTTTTCAACTTAAAAATTTGATAACTGCACACCCAAAGCAGCAAATAACAGCCTTTGGGTGACCTTATTAACAAAAATGAATCACATGAAAAAGTTTTTTACAGTTGTGCTGCTCGCTGCTGGTTTTATGATGGCTGCTGCCCAGGTGAATGCCCAGAATAAGTTTGGTTATATCAGTTCGCAGGAGCTGGTAAGTGTTATGCCTGAAACCAAGAAAGCCGATTCAGCCCTCACGGAATTCCGTAATGCACTGATCCAAAACGCTACCGATAAGCAAAATGCTTTCTATGCCGCGATCGACAAATTCAACAAAGATTCTGCCACTTATACCGAGGCTCAGAAGACCGTGAAAAAAACCGATCTGGCAAAAATGAGCCAGGAGTTGGGTGGTGAAGAAGAACGCATACAGCAACAACTGCAACAAAGAAGGGATGAGCTGATCTCTCCCATCAACAGAAAAGCGTATGATGCCATCCAATCTGTTGCCAAAGAGAATGGTTTCACTTATATCTTCGAGAAAGAAGCTATCCTTGTAGCTCCTCCTGGTGAAGATATCCTGCCACTGGTCGCTAAAAAACTCAATATTAAATTACCCACTGCACCACCTGCAGGTGGCGCTAACCCGGGCGCACCCAGACCCGGAGGTGGAAGGCCGTAAGGTAAGTTGACAAGTTAAAAAGTTGATAGGTTGACAAGGTGTTCCCGAAATGCGGAGAACCACTTGTCAACCTATCAACTTTTTAACTTGTCAACTTAGCTTGACAACTTCCCCCTAATTTTGCTCATGCAATCACCCATCGGCATATTCGATTCCGGTTATGGCGGTCTCACCGTAATGAAAGAGATCCTGAGGAAACTCCCTCACTATGATTATATCTATCTGGGCGATAATGCCCGCGCGCCTTACGGCAACCGTTCCTTCGATACGGTATATCATTACACGCTTCAATGCGTGGAATGGTTCTTTGCGCAGGGTTGCCCGCTGGTGATCCTCGCCTGCAATACCGCATCAGCGAAGGCACTGCGCACCATTCAGCAGCATGATCTTCCCAGGCTCCATCCGGCCAACCGTGTACTGGGCGTCATTCGCCCCACTACAGAGATCATCGGGCAGTTCACCAATTCCAACAAGATCGGGATACTCGCCACCCATGGCACCGTGCAATCGAATTCCTATCGCATCGAGATCGAAAAATTTTTCCCGGAGATCAAAGTGTACCAGGAAGCCTGCCCTATGTGGGTGCCGCTGGTGGAAAACAATGAACATGAAAAGCCAGGCGCCGATTATTTCGTGCAGCAGCATCTGCAGCGGGTACTGGCCGCAGACAGGGATATCGACCTTTTGCTGCTGGCCTGCACCCATTATCCTTTATTGATGGACAAGATGAAACAATACCTGCCCGAAACAGTCACCGTGCTCGCCCAGGGTGAGATCGTGGCGAACAGCCTGGCGGATTACCTGGAGCGTCATCCTGAAACCGAGCAGCGATGCAGCAGGACCGGGAAACGGGCATTCTATACCACCGATTCCACGGAGGATTTCGATAACCATGCCAGCATCTTTTTCGGCCATCCGCTGCAATCGCACCACCTTGCATTATGAATCAAATAAATAATCGATTTTTGCGTTGGAGTAGAAGATTTCACCGGCAGGTAAGGCAATGTTTCCGTTAAATCAGTATACTTGTAAAACAGCCCTGCTGCATTAATCATTGATCAATTTCCTAAGTATGAGAACGTATGTCCGACTTTTATTGCTGGCACTCATCACCTGTGGCTTTGTGGGTTGCTCGAAAGAGAAAAGTATCGATTCTACCGATGCTGGCGGACCAGGCATCCTGAAAATGAAAGTGGATGGGCAACAGTGGGTGGCCAATAAATTTGCAAGTGCTACTATCATGAATGGTTTCACCAGCATCATGGGTTCCAGTAACGATGGAAAAGACCTCATTATTACACTCGACACGAAAAGCACTGGTACATACCAGTTAGATCAGAATAGTAATCATGCGGCCGCTTATGTCGATAATAATGAAGCAGCGCCAGTGAGCTATACCACCAACCAGGGCATGAATGCCGGTGACGCCGGCGGTACTGTAACGATCACCAGCATCGATGAGGTATCAAAGAAAATTTCAGGAACTTTCAATTTTAAAATGACCCGCGATATCGATGGGAAATCGATCATGGTAACGGAAGGCAGTTTTACCAATCTCACCTATACAACCGAACTGCCTCCTACTGGCAATAATGGCAATACATTGAAGGTAACGATCGACGGAACAGACTGGACAGGTAAAAGTGTGGTCGGCATTTTCACGTCGCTGACCAATTCCATATCGATCGTTGCATCGGAACTGGATGGCTCCAAAGGGGTCGGGCTCACAGTACCGGCAGATATCAAGGCAGGCACTTATCCTTTCAGCGGCATCACCGGCACGGTGATGGGCCAATACAATGTCGGCACCACTTTTTATCTCGGGGAATCCGGGCAACTGGTGATCACTGAACATGATACAGGTACCAAAACCATCAAGGGAACCTTCAATTTCGATGGCAAAGTACCAGGTGGCACTGCCACCAGTAAACTTACAAACGGCTCGTTCACAGTAAAATACCAGTAAATCTCCCCAGACCGGGATTTTTTTGCCCGCGGTTGGAAAAAGTGTTGTTTTATCCTACCTTTGCGGTCCTTTCACAATCCGACGGGTGTGGTGACCCGTAGGGCTGAAATTGAAAACAGGCCTGCTTCTCCCGGGCCGCATCGTATTATGGTACCTCGCTGTAGTTTTAACAAAGGCGGGTAAAAAAAACTAAAACATGAAACGTACATTTCAACCACATCGCCGCCGCCGCAAAACCGTTCACGGTTTCCGTAAGCGTATGCAAACCGCCAATGGCCGTAAGGTACTGGCCAGCCGCAGGAAGAAAGGCCGTAAGAAACTCACTGTTTCCGACGAGAGGAAATTGAAATAGCCGGGTTCCCGGAAATGAACCGGGAGACCTTCAAATATTGTTATAGCTCCGCGATTATTCCGGAGCTATTTTATTTTTACAGGAGATGCCCAAAAAATTTACACTGGGAAAGCAGGACCGGCTCAAACGCCGTAAGGTCATTGAACAACTGTTCAGTGAAGGCAGGAGCTTTGTGGTATTTCCCTGCAGGGTATCATACAGTGCCACCAACCTGATCGAAACTGCCCTACAAACAGGATTTGGCGCCAGCAGCCGCCAGTTCAGGAAAGCAGTACACCGCAACCGTATCAAGCGCCTCCTACGGGAATCCTGGAGGCTTCAAAAGAATGAACTGCAAGCTGCCCTGCAGCAACGCGGTATGAAAATGGCCGTATTCATCGTCTATATCGGCAAAGAACTGCCCAACTATGCCCTGGTGAATGAAAAGATCACTGTAATTTTGAACAGACTAATCAGTATTGTACATGAAGCGCCTGCTGAAAATCCTTAGTCTCCCATTTATTGCCCTGATCAAATTATATCAGTGGATCATCTCCCCGGTATTGGGGCCCAAATGCCGGTTCACTCCCACCTGCTCTCAATATTCCATCGAGGCATTCAGAAAGCATGGCATCTTCAAAGGATTCTGGCTCACGGTGAAACGCATCAGCCGTTGTCATCCCTGGGGCGGACATGGATATGACCCGGTGCCGTAATCCTATTTATTCATCCGCTGGATCAGCTCATTCAGCGCTTCCCTTTTTTGTTTATTGGTGAAGAACTTGTAGATCTCAGGTGCTTTACCATCTTTATCGGCTTCTACTTTATAAGGAATGGCATTGTAAGGGCCTATGAGCCTGGCGCCCAGGTTGGCGCTTATCTTTTTGATGGAGGAGGGTTTGATGAAATATGTCTTTTTCTCATCGCTGGCATTTTGTCCCATGATGAGCTGCTGTGTACTATCGATGATATGCTGCAATTGTTCAGTGCTGATAGTAGTGGGCATACCCGAAGAACCGAAATTGACCAGGCTGCCGATCAGCGTATCGGATTTCAGGTTGAGCAGGTAAGTGCCGTTGTCGGGCAGATCGAAAGTCTGGTCGCCTGCACTGCTTTTCACCGTTACCGTTACTTTTTCACCACCTTTGAAGTTCAGCTCCATTTCATTGTGCTGGTTGCCCGGCTCGAATTTGATGGTAGTGCTGGCAGGACTTTCCGTTTGCAGTTTCCCGCTCGACATCACTACTAATTTTTTACCATTATTACCGCCGGAAGAACAGGCAGCCAGCAAAGCGATCAGGCCTGCAGCAATCATTGAATATTTCATGAGTTGGGTTTGAGGGACCAAAGTAAAAAATAGAACGCAGATTATTATGATTTTCCCGATTAATGTAAGATTAAAGGCTTACATATTCTCATGGACCTATCATAATGATCTGCGTTCCCGTTATTTCAGCCAGCGGGGTCAATTATTTGGCTGCCTCGAAACGCTCGGCTACCTTGCTCCAGTTCACTACATTCCAGAATGCTGCCAGGTAATCGGCACGTTTGTTCTGATATTTGAGGTAATAGGCATGTTCCCATACATCGGCGCCCAGGATCGGTGTGCCTTTCACTTCTGCCACATCCATCAGGGGATTGTCCTGGTTGGGCGTGGAGGATATTTCGAGCTTGCCATCTTTTACGATCAGCCAGGCCCAACCGCTTCCGAAGCGGGTCATGCCGGCATTATTGAATTTCTCCCTGAAAGCGTCGAAAGAGCCGAAGGCCGCATTGATGGCGTCTGCGAGTTTACCGGAAGGAGCACCGCCACCTTTGGGGGCCAGTGATTCCCAGAAAAAGGTATGGTTCCAGTGGCCGCCGCCATTGTTGCGAACTGCCGGGCTGATCGTGCCTGCTACTTTTACCAGTTCCTCCAATGATCTGTTCGCATTGGGAGTGCCGTCGATGGCTTTATTCAAATTGTCGACATAAGCCTGGTGGTGTTTGCCATGATGGATCTGCATCGTTGCTGTGTCGATATGCGGTTCCAGTGCATCTGCTGCATAAGGAAGTGCAGGTAATGTGAAAGCCATAGCTATTAATTTTTAAATGATAAAGATTTATTGTCTGAAAGGATAACAAATTTACAGGTGATTGGTTGATTGGCCAATTCTGGTTGGCGCTTCATGATTTTATAGTATCTTACTTCTGCGATCGGACCAGCCCAACTAACAAAGGAGGGCCGCCTGTAAAACGAAGGTGCGGCGCCTGAAAAAACCATCAACCATGAATAAAAAATTAATGATGATCGTGGCAGGCTGCACGGTATTGGCCTGTATGTCGTTCTACATCATCCCCAAAGATCATCCCATGCAAACCAAAGACAATACCCTTTCCGCCAAAGAGAAAAAAGAAGGATGGCAGTTATTGTTCGATGGGAAGACCGTCAATGGCTGGAAACCCTATAACAACAAACCTTCCGACGGATGGGAAGTAGTGAACGGAGAGCTGCACTGCAAAGAAAACAATGTGCAGCACCGGGCCGACCTGGTTACCGTTGATGCCTATGCGGACTTTGAACTATCGTTCGACTGGAAGGTAGGCACAGGCGCCAACAGCGGAGTGATGTACCGGGTGGTGGAAAGCGATCAGCCGGCCTATGTAACAGGGCCCGAATACCAACTGATCGATGATGCAGGATACAAGCATAAACTGGAAGATGCGCAGAAGAGCGGCTCCGACTATGCCATGCACCCACCTTCGGTACTGGCTGCCAAACCTGCCGGTGAATACAACCATACCGTGATCCTGCTGAAAGGGTCTCATGTGGAGCATTGGCTCAATGGAAAAAAAGTGGTGGACTTTGAATTGTGGACACCGGAATGGCAGGCGCTCAAGGAAAAAAGTAAATGGAAAGACGCTGCCGGCTATGGTATGGCCAAACAAGGATTGATCGCACTACAGGACCATGGAGGCGGTATCTGGTTCAAGAATATCAAGATCAGGAAACTCGACAAATAACCGAAAATGCCAATATTGCGGTTTTTTGCGACTATCCCTTCAAAATCCCTTCTCCAACGGCCACGCCCGCAAATAACGCTGCATAAATGCGACAAATAATTGAGACATGCTGCACAATCGTGCAGCATGTTGCGGTTTTATGGGCTCTATCTATTAACTTACAGTACAAGCTATTCTCTTCACGTTAAAAAATTTTCTGCTATGAGAAAAAAATTCCTCTGCTCCTGGGGGATATTGTGGTTGCTACTGCTCCCATTACTGGCATTGAGCCAGGCCCGGCAAATCACCGGCAGGGTAACCGATGAAAAAGGCAATCCCATACCCATGGCATCGGTCATTGTAAAAGGCGCTACCACAGGCGTTTCAGCCGATGAAAATGGAAGGTACTCCATCTCCGTTACCGGCAAGAACCCTACCCTGGTCATTTCTTCCACCGGCTTTACTTCGAAAGAGGTCAAAATTGGTGAATCCAACAGTTACAATGTGGTATTGCAAAGTGGCAACAGTTTATCGGAGGTAGTTGTAACGGCGGCGTTCGGTTTCAAGCAGCGGAAAAAAACATTGGGTTATAATGTGCAGGAAGTGACATCGGCAGACCTTGCGAAAGGAAGGGAAAACAATTTCATCAATGCCATACAGGGTAAGGTGAGTGGTGTGAACATCACTTCCTCAGGTGGTGCGCCTGGCGCTGGTACCGATATCATCATTCGTGGTATCTCTTCATTGAGCCCTACGGCCGATAACCAGCCCCTGATCGTGGTCGATGGGATGCCTGTCAACAACAGCACCGTATCGGGCAGCATGATCCCGAGCACAGGCACCAACGACCTGCCGGCAAAAAGTAGTGACCAGTTCTCTTATGCCAACCGCGGCCTCGATATCAACCCTGATGATATCGAATCGATCTCCGTATTGAAAGGGGCAGGCGCTACGGCATTGTACGGGTTGCGCGCTGCCAACGGGGTACTGATCATCACCACCAAAAAAGGAAGCACCGGAAGGATGAGCATTAACCTCAATAGTTCGGTAGCGGCCGATTATCTCACCAAATTCCCGGAGATCCAGACCAAATACAGGGAAGGCCAGCAGGGAAGGCTTGCTTTCAACTCCGATGGATCGCCCAACCGCTTCCAGACTTTCGGCCCGCTCCGTCAGCCCGACGATCCTGTTTACAATAATTTCAAACGTCTTTTCGAAACAGGGCTTCGCGTCAATAATTCCATCACCGTGCAGGGAGGCAATAATAAAACGACTTATTACAGCTCTTTCTCATCGCTCAACCAGAAAGGTATCCTGCCTTCCACTAAATATGACCGTTATACTTTCAAGCTGGCCGGCACGAGCCAGATCTCCGATAAAGTGGGTGTGAACGCTTCGGCCACGCTCACTACCTCCCAATCCACACAACCTTCTGCCGGTGATAAGGGGGTGATGACAGCCATTGCCTATCATACCACTTCCGTGGATGTAAAGGATTATATGAACCCTGATGGCAGCCAGAAAGTATATGCACCGGGTATCATCGATAACCCGCTGTATGTAGCCCGCTTCAGCCAGATGAAGAGCAATGTGTTCCGCATCGTGGGCAATATGGGGCTTACATATAATATCATTCCCAGGCTCAGATTCGACTATAAAATAGGCGGGGACTTTTACAGTGATAACCGCACCCGCATCGTGCCTGGCCCACGGTATGCCAACGACCCCACTACACTCGATATGGCCATCGCCAGCGGTGGCTTCATCGTGGAGGAGCGGGTCACTTACCGTGACGTGAACAGCAATGCCTTCCTTACCTGGCAGGATAAGATCAATGAAGATTTCGATTACACGCTGCTGGCGGGCAATACGCTGCAGGTCACTTATACGGATGTCATCAATACAAGGGGTGAGAAATTCGGCCTGGCCGGTTTCTATGATCTCAGCAATACCACCAACCAGTTCAATGCCCGTACAACTACCCGTAGGCGTTATGCCGGCATTTTCGGTAGCGCCAAATTCGGCTTCAGGAATGCTGTTTACCTGGAACTGACAGGCCGCAACGACTGGAGCTCCACACTGCCAACGGCCAACAATTCCTTCTTCTACCCGGCCGTTAGTTTGAGCTATATCTTCACCGAGCTGCACAATATTTCCAACAACATCCTCAATTTCGGAAAGATCCGCGCCTCCTATGCACAGGTGGGTAAAGATGCGCCTCCCTACAGCAACGGGCCATACTACACTGCTCCGAGAGGATTTCCTTTCACCACAGGTCTTACCAGTACATTGGGTTTCCTGCGCAGCATAGAATATGCAGATCCCAATCTGAAACCTGAAAAACAAAAATCGCTGGAATTCGGAACGGAGCTTCATTTCCTGAAAGACCTGATCAGTCTCGACTTTTCCTGGTACAGGAGCAAGAACGTAGACCAGATCATTCCAGTGCCTGTAGCTTACACCAGTGGTTATTCAACTTATATCACCAACGCGGGTAGTATCCAGAATGAAGGGTATGAAGTAGAGCTTACGGCCACACCTGTAAAGACCAAAGATTGGAGATGGACGATCATCGGCAACTGGTCGAGGAACCGCAGCAAAGTGATCTCCATTAAAGAAGGTATTACCGATATCAATTTCTATGATGAAGGCCGTATTCTCAATAAGCTCACAGTAGGCGGGTCTGCCGGCGACCTGTATGGCACTGCCTACAGGCGCGATGAAAAAGGCAACCTGCTGATCAGGGCAGATGGCTTCCCCGATTTCACCCCTCAGTTCGTGAAAGCAGGAAATGCTTTCCCCGACTGGATCGGCAGTGTATCTACTTCCGTGAGCTGGAAAAATTTCACCTTATCTGGTTTGCTGGAATACAAGAAAGGAGGAGATGTGTTCGATGTGACCATGCGCAACTCCATCCGGAATGGCGTGTTGAAGATCACGGAAAACCGCTATCAGCAGGTTGTTTTCAATGGAGTGAAAATTGCCGATGGAAAACCCAACGATATACCGGTGGTGCTCGATCACAACTACTATCGCAATACCAATTTCTTCAACAATATCACCGATGTGATCCTGCAGGATGCCAGTTGGCTCCGTTTGCGCAACATCAGCCTCAGCTACGACCTTCCCAAGAAATTATTGCAAAGGACAGGTTTCATAAAAGGAGCGAACGTTGGCATAACCGGCAGCAACTTCATCCTCTGGACGCCTTACTCAGGGTATGATCCGGGCAGTAACGCATTTGCTACCGGGTACAATGTGTATGGATTCACCGGCAGTAATATCCCGAATTACAGTTCATGGATCCTCAACCTGAATCTGAACTTCTAAAATCTGACAACATGAGCAACAAGAAATTAATATATTGTTTGATGGCAGGTTTACTGGTAGCCGGTATGGGTTGCAAGAAATTCGTGGAGCATGATAATCCGAACATCAATCCCAATAAGCCGCCGTATGTAACCCTGGCCACTCTGGTGCCTGCCGTTCAATATTCAACCTGCAATAATTATGGTTTGCTGGGTTATATCACTACCATGTTCCCGCAGCAGATGGCTGCCTATGCCAGCGGACCGGTGAATGAAGACCAGAACCGCGATGTGCGGATCACTTCGGCCTTCCAGGGTATTTATCAGAATGGTATTACCAACAGTAAACTGATCGTGGACATGGGCAAGAGCCAGGGATCGCCGCATTATACGGCCATCGGGCGCATCCTGTTCGTGACCAACCTGATCCTGGCCACCGATACCTGGGGTGATGTGCCTTTGACGGAAGCGATCCAGGGGCCCAATACCTTCCAGCCTGCGTATGATAAGCAGGAAGATATTTTTGCATTCATGCACCTCTATCTCGATTCAGCCATCAATGAATCGAAAGCAGTGAACCCGGTGTCTGTGAAACCAGGGGCCGACGACATGATCTTCGGTGGCGATACTTCGGCCTGGCGCAAAACAGCGTACCTGCTGAAAGCCAAACTGTATATGCACACGACTAAAAAAGGAGCAGTCGCTGCAGCCAATAATGCCCTTGCCGCACTGGCCAATGCTTATACAGCCACTTCGAAAGATTACCAGTTGATTTTCAGTGAAAGGAATCCTAACCCCTGGTTCGTGAACGTATCGGGCCGTATTTCAGGTAGCGCCACTTTTACCATCGGCCCTTCGAAGAGGTTCTGTGATGCATTGAATGGTGTCGGTTACCCGGGACTGGTAGATCCACGTATCGGGAAACTGATCTTCAAGAGGGCAACAGCCACTCAGTATACCGGCATCACCAATGGCCTTGCCAATACCGGTAACACGGCCGACCTTACCGATGTCACTTTCTTCGGGCAACGCACTTCTCCCTTGCTCATGGGTTCCTATGCAGAGCAAAAGCTGATTGAAGCAGAAGCACAGTTCCTCGCCAATGGCGGAACACCCACTTCTGTCGGGAGCACACAGGCTGCCTATGATGCGTACATAGCCGGTATCTCAGCCAGTATGGACAAACTGGGGGTTGCTGCTACAGATAAAGCTGCCTACCTCACGAATGCCCAGGTAGCTGTCGGCGCCGCCAACCTGCGGCTGGAGCTGATCCTGCGCGAGAAGCAGGTGGCCCTGTTCCTGAACCCCGATGCCTGGGTAGATGTTCGCAGGTATGATTACAATCCGGCCCTGTTCAAAGGCATGGCCCTTCCCGAAAAGCAGGATGCCGGCATGAACGGTCAATTCATCCGCCGCGCATTACTGCCGCTCGATGAACTGAATCGCAACCCCAAGGCAAATGCAGCGCTGAAGCCTATGACGGAGAAAATGTGGTGGGACCAGTAAACCTAATATCGAACAAAAAATACCGATGAATATGAAACGCAATAAATATATTGGAATGATCATCCTGGCAGGCATTATCGGGTTATATGCCTGTAAGAAAGAAAAGGATTTTCTGCGCGACAATGTTACACCTACCGGTGTGGGCTTTGTGCCGGTATGCACCAATGGGCTGGTCGATATGGCTACCGGGAAATCATTAGGCACCAGTACCTCCTCGGCGAGTGTGTATGCCGCAGGCGCTGCCTTCAACACGGAGCTGCAATTCTTTTCCGAAGGCCCGATCAAGGAGATCAATCTTTACAACACCGTAGGGGCCAATGCCCGCGCGAAAGCAGGCACCTGGCCTTACCAGAAGGCATTCTCCGACAGGAAGAAGCTGGATACCCTGCTGGTGCCATATACAGTGCCGGCGGTTGCCAGCAATACCGTGATCAAACTGGAATATGAGATACTGAACCAGAATAGCCTGAACGTGATCAGGACGGTTTACGTTAAAGTACAATAAAATCGTTTGTGGTTTGTTGTTGGCAAACAACAAACCACAAACATTTCACCGCTTGTCTTTAAAGAACTCTTTCATCAAGGAAGCGCATTCATCTTTAAGAACTCCTTTCACTACTTCTGTTTTGGGATGGAAGGGCCACTTATCGCCGGTAATGCGTTTATGGCCATTCTTCTCATCTTCTGCGCCCCACACGATCCGGCTGATCTTGCTCCAGTACAATGCGCCTGCGCACATCAGGCAGGGCTCAACGGTAATATAGATAGTGGCGTCAGGGAGATATTTGGCGCCCAGGAAACTGAAAGCGGAAGTGAGGGCAATGATCTCTGCATGGGCGGTAGGATCTTTCAGGCGTTCCACCTGGTTATATCCTCTGGCGATCACCCGGTTGTTCATCACGATAACGGCCCCGATGGGTATCTCGCCATCTTCGAAGGCATTCCTGGCCTCTTTGAGGGCCTGCTGCATGAAATGTTCGTCGTTCATCAGGGCCGAAGATACGAATCCCTGTTGCTACAAGCTGCTTATTTCCACCAGTACATCCCGCTTGCCGCCATTGCTGGTGCAGATATATAATTTCCCATCGGGTGAAATGCAGCAATCCCTAAGCCTGCCGAACCTGCCTTTGAACCATGATTTTGTGCGAACGATGGAATGCCCGTCGGCACTGAGTTGTAACTGTTCGATGCTGGCGTTCTTCAGGGTGAGCATCAACAGTGAATTTTTCCATTGTGGTATGCGGTCGTGGTTATAATAATCGAGGCCGCATACGGCGAGGGTATGATCACCACTGCTCCAGACCGGTTCCTTCACCCGGTGGAGGTGGCAGAATTCCAGTTCATGGCCATCACAGGGCCCTTCTACTTCGGGCCAGCCGTAATTCCTGGCCTTCTCGATAATATTCACTTCATCTTCCGTAGTAGCGCCATGCTCTGAGGAATAGAGGATGCCATTCGCCATCACGAGTCCCTGGGGATTGCGATGTCCATAGCTCCATACAGGATTATCGGGAAAGGGATTGTCGGCCGGGACGCTGCCATCCAGGTTCAGCCTCAGGACCTTCCCGTTCAGGGTCTTCGTTTGTTGGGGCAATCCCTGGCGGGAGGCATCACCGGTCGTCATGAATATTTTGGGATCAGGTCCATCGGTTATCCATAGGCGTGATCCATTATGAATGCCTGCTGCTTCGATCCCGTCTATCAGAACGGTAGGGTTGGTAAGGGATTGCTGGTGGAAGGTATATCGTACGAGTTTCTCTTTATAATCCCGCCCGTTCTCATAATCATATACAACATAGAGGTATCCGTTATCGGAGAAGTTGGGGTCGAGCGCCAGTCCGAGCATACCGCCTTCGTTCCTCGACCGTACCTCAGGGATGGTAAAAGAAAATGTGGTATTACCGGTGGCCGGGTCTATGCGACTGATGGCGCCATCGCGTTCCGTCATCCAGATCTGACCATCCTTACCCCATAATATCTCCCAGGGATATTCCAATCCTTCTTTGACCACGCGGATGCCGGGGGCGGCCAGTCGGCTGGTATCGGATGATGGTCCATCATTGCAGTTGGCCGACAGGAGCAGGCAATACAGCAGGCTGCCGAATAGTTGTTTCATAATGGCTTTATTGTACAGATAATATACAATAAAGGTACCAGTGTCCGGTGAAAGGCGGATAAATGCCTGATGAATGGAAGCGGTCCCTTGACGAAAGGCAGAGCTGTTCACAGCGAATTGTATGTCTTTGTGATATTCTCTACTTCTTCCAACAGGCGCTCCATCTCATTTTTGAGAAAATAGAATTCACCGGCCGAGATCACCACGATGGTATCATTCGAATAAAAGGGCCGGAGTTCAGTATCCGTTCCGGCCGGCTCGAGGTCTTCGAGCACCAGCTCATTCACCGAAACATTGAAGAACCGGGCGATATTGATCAGGCTATCGAGTGAAGGGGAAGTGATCCCAAGCTCATAATTGGACCAGGAGGCACGCCCGATATCGAGATGCTGTTCCATTTGCCGTTGCGTCAGCTTCTTCAGCTTGCGCAGGTAGAGCAGGTTCCTGCCGAGGTAGTTCTTTTTATATCTCACAATAAAAAAGTTTAATTAGGTGATTGACTTTCGAAATCTATTCTATACATTGCGTATGTAAATCTACGTTAGTAATTAGAATGTAGATTTACTTAGCGCATACTGATAAGAGTTATATTTATCCACAAGGCTTTCCGCAGAAAACAACAAGACAGTTTCTTAGTATCATCCTTTTAACATTTTTACTGTGCCGGCTGGTCCGGCAGGCAGCTATTTTCATGCACATAAAGCAAGGCGGTGTCAATCAGCATAGGGAGGTTTCGGCTGGAACCCGCTACTGCGGCTATTTACCTGATCATTGCGCTGCGAAACAGCGAAGGGGACCTTTATTGTATTCATTCACCATAAAATGAAAAATCATGAAAGCGTACAAACGCACCCAATGGTACAATCAGCCGATCCGTCTTTCAGAAAAACAAATGAAAGACCCCGGCCGTATCCTGGAGGAATTTTTTACCTGGTATCATCTCGATGATATCCGGCAGATACTCTGGGAATGGATGCAGGTGGCAATGGTCACGGACAACGACGTCTTCGAATCGGGCCGCGACCGCAACAACCTGCTTTTCTTTTACAGGAATATCGAGATCCTGGTAGAAGCGGCTTACCTGCTCAGGAAACAGAAAAAGCAGGAAAAGAAGAAATAACCATCTGGGAAAAGAACGCAGGCCGTGAGGCCTGCAGAAAAATCGTTCACCATGATCATGCACAATGAACACAAAGTACTCCCGCAGAAGTTGTTCCGCCGGGTCCGGGAAGCAGCCAACCCGGAAAAGATCTTCCTGCTGGGCCGCTCCTATACAAGTCAATGCTCGGAGAATATTTTTGGAGGGCAGTCGCCGGAAGAGCAACAGGTAACGACTTATTTCATGCTGGTGCTCCTTCGTCCGGATGACAGGAGAAGCGATGATGAAGTGCAGGACCAGATCGAGCAGCGCTGCCGTGATCTCACTGCCGTAACAGCGCTTGTATTGCCTGTGAAGACCTTCAACAAATGGTTACAGGAAGGTCAGCTCTTTGCCGTGCAGGTATACCGGCATGCAACCCTCCTTTTCGATGCAGAACAGGTGGCGCTCGCCATTCCACGTACCGATAACAGTGAGGCCCTCCGGGAAAAGTTGCGGTCCGAATGCCTGCACACCTATCACCTCGCCACAGAATTCTTTGCAGGAGCTGAGCTCTATACCCTGCGCAGGCAATTCAACCTGGCAGCTTTCCTGCTTCACCAGGCCACTGAGCATACCTGTATCGCCCTCATACGCCGCTGCACAGGCTACCGGGCCGGAACACATAATCTCGATAAGCTGCTGCGATATACGGCCATGTCGTACGGTGAGGCGTTGAAGCTGTTTTCCCGTCAGTCGGAGGCCGATCAGCAATTATTCCGGGTACTTCAAAAAGCGTATATACATGGAAGGTATAAATATGATTTCTCTATTCAGGAAGATCAATTACTGGACCTGTTGCAGAAGGTTAAACAGCTTCTGCAACTGGGCGGCAGGGTATTGGAGACGCAGGCCGGGGGCCCATCCTGCAAAAACAACAACACTACAGAGACCCTGCCGGCCGCTAAATGATCGACATCCGAAAGATGACGGGGACCCATATCATTTTATCTACATATTGTTGATATACCATTTAATTAAGTATCTTTTTCCGAAATAATCAGGATGGCTACTTCTTTTTTGCAGGTTGTGATTTGCTTATTAGCTGGCATTGGTGTGATCATTTTACTGACAGCTAAATTCCGGGTGCATGCGTTTTTCGCGTTGATGATCGCCTGCTTTCTCGTTGGACTGGGCGTTCAGATGCCTGTATCGGAGATCATCTCCACGGTGAAAGAAGGGTTTGGCCATATCATGCGCTCCTTGGGGTTCATCATTGTGTTGGGCACCACTTTGGGCGCCCTGCTGGAACATACCGGCAGTACACGGGTGATGGCCTCTTTCATTCTGAAAAAAACAGGAGAACGCCGGGCGCCATTGGCCATGAGCATTACCGGCTTCATAGTAGGGCTGCCGATCTTTTGCGATTCTGGTTATATCGTGCTGAGCGGATTGAATCAATCACTCGCCAGGCGCACAGGCATCTCCGTTGCCATCATGGCCGTATCGCTGGCCACAGGATTATATGCAGTGCATTGCCTGCTGCCGCCCCATCCCGGCGCGGCCGCAGCAGCAGGGACCATCGGCGTCGATTTCGGCAGGCTGATTGCCATTGGTGTGCTGGTGGCCATTCCCGGTATGCTGGTAGGCTACTGGTGGGCGCGTTATGCAGGTAAAAAAGTGCCGGTGGTGGAGGCGCCGGAAGAGCATATCGATCAGCCGGCATCGGAATTGCCTTCCGTGCTCAGGGCTTTTCTGCCGGTGATCGTTCCGATCTTGCTGATCGCCATGAATTCATTTTTCATGGTGGAAAGATCGGCTGCCAAAGGGTGGCATACCGTATTCGGCATACTGGGTGAGCCGGTGATCGCTTTGTCGATCGGCATACTGCTGGCCTTCAATGCAGGCCGCAACTGGACAAAAGCCGCTGTGGGCAGGTTGCTGCAGGAAGGGGCCGAAAAAGCCGGGGGCATCCTTGTGATCATCGGCGCAGGCGGCGCCTTCGGCGCCGTACTCGCCGCCACCAAACTCGGTCAGCATTTCAGCGAGACGCTCTCCCTTGAAACCATGGGGATATTTTTCCCTTTCCTGCTCACCTTTATCCTGAAAACGGCCCAGGGCTCTTCCACCGTTGCCATCATCACTGCCGCCTCTATCATTCAGCCTCTATTGCCTTCCCTGGGGCTCGATACGGAGCATGGAAAATTGCTCAGCGTCTTGTCGATGGGAGCCGGCTCCATGATGATCTCTCACGCCAATGATGCTTATTTTTGGGTGATCGCAAAATTCTCAGGTCTCGACATGCGTACCATGCTGAAAGTATATTCGGTGGCGAGCTTGTGGATGGGGCTGATCACCTTATTATCGGTCTATATTTTATCATTATTCTTATCGTAATCGATATATGCACTTCCTTGTTGCTCCCAATGCATTCAAGAACAGCCTTCCTGCCGATGAAGTGGCAACAGCCCTCAGCAAAGGACTGCAACAAAGCCGTCTGCCCTGCACCTGTGAAAGTTTTCCCGTTGCAGATGGCGGTGACGGTACTGCCAACCTGCTTGTTCAGCAACTACACGGTACCGTTATAAATATCCCTGTGCATGATCCTTTGGGAAGGATGATCAAGGCATTCTATGGTCTTATCGACAATGGCCGTACAGCCGTTATTGAAATGGCCAATGCGTCCGGCCTGCGGCTATTGAAACCCGATGAGCTGAATCCCTTGCGCACCACTACAAGAGGTACAGGGGAACTGATCAAACATGCCCTCGATCAGGGTGTTGAACAGATCATCATCTGTATCGGGGGCAGCGCTACGGTCGACGGGGCCACCGGCATGCTGCAGGAACTGGGTGTCCGCTTCCTCGATGCCAAAGGCAAAGAACTCCAACAAATGCCGGAAAGCCTGCTTGAGCTTGCTGCCATCGATACCATGGGCCTCGACGCCCGCCTGCAAAAAGTTTCTGTGACCGTTCTCTGCGATGTAACCAATACCCTCCTGGGCGATCAGGGTGCTGCGGCGGTCTTCGGACCGCAGAAAGGCGCCACCCCTGCCATGGTGCAACAGCTCGAAGCGTCTTTGAAGAGATTGCGTGATGTGACCCTGCAACAGACCGGCAAGGATATGGCCACCATCAGGCATGGCGGCGCTGCCGGCGGCATGGCCGCAGCCATGGCAGCCTTCCTGCAGGCAACACTGCTCGATGGCATCGACCGGTTCCTCGACCTTACAGGTTTCAATGAAGCCCTGCAAAAAGCAGATTATGTGATCACCGGTGAAGGCAGCATCGATGTGCAGACCCTGCAGGGCAAAGCGCCTTTCGGTGTGGCTTTGCGTGCCAGGGAAAAAAAGATCCCCGTGATCGGGGTTGCGGGGAAAGTGCCGGTCGACACAGACCCTGCACTACAGGAATATTTCGATGTACTACTGGCTATCGGTAATGGACCTATGCAGTTGAACGAAGCTTTTCAGCTTACAGAAGAGAACCTGGTGCGGACAGGCAAGCTTATAGGCGACATGCTCGCATTGTGCCAAACCCCAAAAATCCTGTAACTTAGAATAAACCTTTCTACTATGCCAAACGGGGCGCTCCCTGATCAGCTTTCTTCCCTGCGCATATTCTACGATAGTGGGGCCACCCGTCCATACCGCTTCCGTAAAAAACAATTACAACAGCTCAGGCGTTCCCTGCTTTATCATGAACAGGCCCTGCACCAGGCTTTGTACACTGATCTGAAAAAAAGCCCGGAAGAATCCTGGGTAACAGAAACAGGTTTTGTGCTCAGCGAGATCAGCACGGCATTAAAAGGACTGGAACGATGGGTGCAACCGCAAAAGTTCCGCACCAATCTCGTGAACCTTCCCTCCACGAGTTTTGTGTTGCGGGAACCCCTGGGCGTGGTGCTGATCATCGGCGCCTGGAACTATCCCTTTCAATTATTGTTCGCGCCGCTCGTGGGCGCTATTGCAGCAGGCAATTGCGTGGTGCTGAAGCCCAGTGAACTTGCACCTGCAACGACTGCTGTCATGAAAAGGATCATCACCGAAATTTTTCCTCCCAATTATATTTTATTGGCAGAAGGGGAGGGCGCTGTGATCGTGCCTGCCATGATGGAACAGTTCCGCTTCGATCATGTTTTTTATACCGGCGGGGCAGGAGTTGGCAAGCTTATTTACAAAATGGCCGCTGAAAAACTAGTGCCCGTAACACTGGAACTGGGAGGCAAAAGCCCCTGTATCGTGGAAGCAGATGCCAATATTTCGATGGCGGCACGGCGTATTGCTGTGACCAAATTCTCGAATGCCGGACAAATATGCGTAGCACCGGATTATGTGCTGGTCCATCATTCCAGGAAGAATGAGCTGGTAAAAGCCCTGCAGAAAAAGATCCATGCCTTTTACAGCGATGATCCTTACCATAATTATAACTACGGAAAGATCGTCAATGAGAAACAGTTCGACAGGCTGGTAAAATATCTATCCGAAGGTTCCATTGTGCAGGGAGGCGCCCATGATCGTGAAAAATTATTCATTGCACCGACGATCATGGAGAATATTACAGCCAATGCCGAAGTGATGAAGGATGAGATATTCGGCCCCATCCTCCCTGTGATCCCTTTCAATACCATGGAAGAGGCCATGACCATTGTGCGACAGCACCCTGAACCACTGGCGCTCTATTTGTTTACCAGGAGTAAAAAGAAAGAGAGGGCCTGGCTGGGCTCCATACCATTTGGCGGCGGATGCGTGAATAATACAAGCTGGCATTTTACCAATAATTACCTGCCTTTTGGCGGGCGGGGCGCCAGCGGCATCGGTTATTATCATGGAAGGCATAGCTTTGAAACTTTCAGTCATCACAAATCCATCATGAAAACGCCAGGCTGGTTCGATCCGGCAGTCAAGTATCCGCCATTCAAGGGAAAGCTGAAATTGTTCAAATGGATCATCCGGTGATCCTGCATTATTTCGAGGTATGACAGTGAGGCAAAAAATATTGAAAGCATTCTATCCACTCTTTATCGGTTTTACCCGGTTATTCCGAAAAAATATGCTGATACTGAATAACGACCGCTATGTTCAGCCATCGAAGTCCTTTTATGACCTGTCTGTTGTGTTGAATACTAACCACAGTTTATCGATGAGCGATCTCAAGGGAAAGAAAGTCCTGCTGGTGAACACCGCCAGCGATTGCGGCTATACGAATCAATATGAGGGCCTGCAGCAATTGTACCAGCAATACAAGGATAAACTGATAGTGATCGGGTTCCCTGCCAATGATTTCAAGAAACAGGAGAAAGGGGATGATGCCACCATAGCACAATTCTGTAAAGTGAATTTCGGGGTGAGCTTCCCCCTGGTGAAAAAGAGTACAGTGATCAGATCGGCTGATCAGAACCCGGTATTTCACTGGTTGACCAACAAAGCAGAGAATGGTTGGAATGAGCAGGTTCCTTCCTGGAATTTTTCCAAGTACCTGGTCGATGAAAAAGGGGTGTTGACATATTATTTCGATCCATCCATTTCGCCAACCGGTGCAGATATGATAAAGGCAGTTGAAGAGTAGCCCACAATCTATTGTTCACCAAAAAACCTGGAATATGTTCACGAAGGCAGATATCGAAAAGTATTTCGTGGCGGAAAAGCAGGCAGCGCTCATGATGCTGGTGATCGGCGCCATAGCAGTTCTCGCGGCCATAGCTTTTTTCTTTTTCATGAGATCGAGTTTCTGGAAAGGGGCCGCCATTCCATTGTTGCTGTTGGGAATTTTCGAGATCATGACAGGCTATGGCATCCGTAAAAGCAGTGATGAAGAGCGTGTACAGAACGTATATGCTTTCGATATGAACCCTCAGGCGCTAAAGGATCATGAGCTGCCGAGAATGAAAAAAATGGAGCAGATGTTCGTGAATTATCGCTGGGCGGAGCTGGTGCTTGCCGTTGCAGGGCTGGTGCTGGTATTTTTATTCCGGTCGAATCCCGACAGATCTTTCTGGTATGGATTGGGTATAGCCCTGGCGATCCAGGGATTCCTCCTGTTCACTTTGGAAACGGCGGCTGCCAATCGGGCAAAAGAGTACACTGCCAAGCTGGTGGCCTGGGTGTCTGCCCGGGCTCAATAAGATCAGCTTATAATTTTTCCTGCCTGTCGGTCAGCAATACCATTTCCGCGATCATATTGCAGACCTGGTAATAAAAGCTTTTGTCGACCTTATCGAATGTATCACTGGGTTTGTGATAATCCGGGTGGTCTTCAACACCGAAATACATGAAGGGGATATTCTTTCCGTGAAATGGGCCCTGGTCCGACTGATTGGTCCAGTCTTCCCCCGCTCCCATCGCGCCATCATGGCCCAACAGCACATTCACAGCCGTTTTCTGATGGATACTATCCGCATATTTTTTCAGGAAGGGATAATGATAGGTGCCTGCCAGGTAAATTTCATTCTTATCATTGCGGCTCACCATGTCCATATTGATGTTCAGCAATATTTTTTTCAGGTCGACAGGTGAATGGTCAACAAAATACCTGGAGCCCAGCAACCCTTTTTCTTCTGCGTCGAATGCAACGATGATGAGCGTATGTTTGGGTGGATGCCGGCTGAACCAGCCAGCCAGTGCAAGCAGGCAGGCTGTGCCGGAAGCATTGTCATCGGCCCCGAAGAAGGTTTGGTTGCCTCTCTTGCCAAGGTGATCGTAATGGGCGGAAAGCACATAGTACCGATCGGGAAAATCAGTGCCGCGGACCATGCCGATCACATTATTGCCGCTGCGCTGGCCGAGGGGGAATGGTTGCAACCAGGAGGTATCTGCTTTCTGCAGCCCGAGTGAATCGAAACGGTGAATGATAAATTCACGGGCTTTGGCATTGCCGGGACTTCCTGTTTCCCGGCCTTCGAGTGTTGCGGACGATAGATAGGCCAGGTCATTGACCAGAACGGTGCTGTCTAACCGCTTTTCGTAACTGGCCGTTTTAGGAAGGGGGGATGCCTTTTGCCCGGCATTGCTTTTACAACATATCAACAGCACGATCAGCGGGCAGAGCAGGATAAGGAGCCTTTTACCGGCAGTGGTTATCATATAAGTAAAGTTTGGATCGATGAAATTGATCAGGCGCATTCCTGCATTTGTCCCTGGGAGAAACCTGTTAGTTGTCTTTCAGGAGTAACGCCTGCGAAATGGATGGCCACTTCCTCGAGAATGGCTTCCACTTCGGCCAGTGTTTTCACGGTTACGAGCCGGGTGCGGTATTCCTTGATATGCGGCAGCCCTTTCAGGTAATTGGTATAATGACGGCGCATTTCGAGGATGCCCAGCACCTCACCTTTCCACTCCACTGATTTGCGTGCATGGGTGCGGCAAACATCCACTCTTTCTTCGATGGTAGGCAGGGGCAGCATTTCACCGGTTTGCAGGAAATGTTTTATTTCCCGGAAGATCCAGGGATACCCGATAGCGGCGCGGCCGATCATGATCCCGTCTACGCCATAACGTTGCTGATAGGCCAGGGCTTTTTGAGGGGAATCGATATCACCGTTCCCGAAGATGGGGATCCTTATCCTTGGATTGTTCTTGATTGAAGAGATGAGGGTCCAGTCGGCCTCTCCTTTATATAACTGGGCGCGTGTACGTCCATGGATGGTGAGCGCTTTGATGCCGGTATCCTGCAGGCGCTCCGCCACTTCTTCTATATTCTTCGAGTTGTCATCCCATCCCAATCTTGTTTTAACGGTAACAGGCAGGGAAGTGGATTGTACAACGGCCGATGTGAGCTTCACCATCAGATCCACATCTTTCAACACCGCAGCACCGGCGCCTTTGCAAACCACTTTCTTTACAGGGCATCCGAAATTGATATCTACGAGATCAGGCTGAACGGTGTCCACGATCTTTGCGCTGAGCGACATGGCCTCTTCATCGCCTCCGAAGATCTGGATGCCGAATGGCCGTTCGAATTCGGAGAAATCGAGTTTCTGACGGCTCTTGATGGCATCGCGTATGAGGCCCTCACTGGAAATGAACTCACTATACATGAGATCGGCGCCCTGTTGTTTGCAGACATACCGGAATGGGGGATCGCTCACATCCTCCATGGGCGCCAGGAGAAGTGGAAAATCAGGGAGCGATATTTGTCCGATCTTGATCATCACAAAACAACCTATCCCGCAACTGTGCAGAAGCAATAATCCTTATCTTGCAGCCGTGCTGGAAGAGCCGGGCTGCAAATTTACACACTAATATTCGTTTATACCAGTCTATGATAGGCCATTTAAGGATAAAATCACCCTGGAAACAGTTAGCAGTAATGATCGCTGTTTCGGCTCCCCTGCTATTCGCCATCTCCCTGGATACCGGGACCGAGACCAAGATCGATCTCTCCAAACCAGGAATAGTACAATCCCTCAAATGGGCACAGGCATTATCCTCCCTGGCCTTCTTCTTCATGCCGGCCTTCCTGTTTGCCGCTTTCACCTTCAGGGCGAAATATTTTTATTTTCTCGGGTTCAGGAAGCCTGAAAAGTTGAACATGTACATACTGGCTATTGCCTGTATTCTGCTGGCCTTCCCCTTCGTATTCTGGCTGGGGCAATTGAACCAGTTAATCCCACTGCCTGAATCCCTCACGAAAATGGAAAAAGATACGGGCAAACAACTGGAAACCCTGCTTAAAGCAAGCTCACCGGTGGATGTGATCGTGAACGTGATCATCATTGCCCTGCTGCCCGCTATTTGTGAGGAGATGTTCTTCCGCGGCGCCCTGCAAAGAGTACTGATCTATGTGACCAGGAGCCCCTGGGCAGGTATCATATTGACAGCGATCTTATTTTCCACCCTTCATTTCCAGTTCCTGGGTTTCCTGCCGAGAATGTTCCTTGGTTTTGTACTGGGAGCGCTTTATTGGTATAGCGGAAGCATCTGGACAAGTATCCTGGCCCATTTCGTGAACAATGCCGTACAGGTGATCGCCGTGGCGTACGCACCTAAATATATCAATGAAAATCCGCAGATGCCTGTGCTCACGGCCATCATCAGCGGTGTGGCAGTATGGGCCATACTCTGGTATTACAGGCGCCAGAGCACGGTGACGTATTCAAAGGTCTATCGCACAGACGATCTTACTCCTACCAATCAATTCATCGCTTAATCGATTTTTTGGTATTTTCAACCCATATTCTTTCATCATGGCATTGAACCTGTCTACGCTCAAAACCAGAACGCTCACAGCTTTAGTGTTCCTGATCATCATGCTGACAGGTTTGCTCTGGGACCACTGGCCCTTCTTCATACTTTTCACCATCATTCATTTCGGCTGCTGGAAAGAATACCAGCAACTGATAGGTATCATCGATAAGGACTATGCCGGTATCACGCCGTTTCACAAGTATGGGGTGCGACTGGCAGGTTGGTGCATCATGTTGTACTTTACCAATGATGCATTCAATATCGGCGATTTCTCCCTGCATGCGATCGGCTGGTGGGCGGGCCTGATCTTCACTTTCGTGCTGCCCATCATCGAATTGCTTTTTGCAGGCACCATCCATCTCAAGAATATCGGTTATTCGGCATTGGGACTATTATATATTTCCCTGAGCTGGGGGCTCATGATGGACCTACGTTCAAAAGGGATGAGCGTGGCAAGCTTCGACACATCCATCGATTTTGGCTTCGTGATCCCCCTGGGACTGATCCTTTCCATCTGGATCAATGATACCATGGCCTATTTCGTGGGATCACTGATAGGAAAAACACCTTTATCGAAAATATCGCCCAAAAAAACCTGGGAAGGAACGATCGGCGGGGCCATACTTTGCGTGGTGGTGATCGCATTGCTGGGATGGTGGTCGCTTTTTTATACGGTGAAAGACTGGACCATCATTGCCCTGATCGCTGCTGTAGCGGGCACCACCGGCGATCTGCTGGAAAGCAAACTGAAACGCATGGCCAATGTGAAAGACAGCGGCACCATCATGCCGGGCCATGGTGGTTTCCTGGACCGTTTCGATTCACTTTTGCTGGCTACTCCGGTTGCCTGGTTGTATGCCACGCTCTTCATGAAATAGAGCAGGCGGTTTTTTCTTTGTAATTTCGCACATTAATCCATAGAGATGACCATACATAAAGAAGGTTATAAAAGCATCCTCATCACAGCGATCATCTTTGCCGTGATCAACCTCCTGTCCTTTTATTTTATCAGCTTCAGCCTTCCCTGGCTTAGCTGGCTGATCTTCCTCATTACACTGGGTTTATTATTGTTCATCATTTCTTTTTTCCGTGTTCCCAACCGCCAACTGACCAAAGGCGATCAATTGATAGTATGCCCTGCCGATGGCAAGGTAGTAGTGATCGAAGAGATCATCGATGAAGAATACTTCAAGGATAAACGTTTGCAGGTATCCATCTTCATGAGCCCTGCCAATGTGCATCAGAACCGCAATCCGGTAGGCGGGGAAGTGGTATACAGTCAATATCATAAAGGCAAGTACCTCGTTGCCTGGAATCCCAAATCATCTACAGAGAACGAACGGCATTCCGTAGTGATCCGTTATCCGAAAGGAGAGATACTGGTAAAACAGATAGCAGGGGCCCTGGCCAAACGCATCGTGAATTATCTTACTGTTGGGCAGAAAGTGGAACAAAGTGCGGAAATGGGCTTCATCAAATTCGGCAGCCGGGTAGATGTGCTGCTGCCCGTTGACACCAAAGTGAACGTGCAGTTGAATGAAACGGTGAAAGGTGGTGTAACGGTACTGGCTACCCTGTAATTACACAATTAAAAAATACCTTCCAGCTCCTTCAGTGAATACACGGTATAGGTCGGTTTGACCTCCGGCTCTATATTCAGATGGTTCACGTATACCTGGTCGATGCCGGCATTGATGGCGCCGAGGATATCTGCATCGACACTATCGCCGATCATGATGCTCTCTGCACGGCTGGCCTTTGTTTTTCCGAAAGCATATTCGAAGATCTCCTTATGCGGCTTCAGGCTATTACTTCCTTCAGAAGTGATCACTTCCATGAAATAATGCCCGATACCGGCATTGCTGAGCTTGCTGTGCTGCGTTTTTTCGAACCCATTGGTGATGAGATGGAGCTGATAGCCTTTTTTGGTGAGGTATTCGAGGATCTCGATGGCGTAGGGAAAAAGGATATTACGGGTAGGAAGCATGTCAAGGAACTGCATGCCCAATTCACGGGCGAATTTTTCATCCCCGATCCTGAAATCGAGCAGGGTGAGCCACATCCGCTTCCAGCGCAATTCTTCCGACCTGATAAACCCATTGCGATAACGTTCCCATAATTTTTCATTGTGCACCATATAGTTCTTATGGAACAGGTCGAAGTCATGCACGCCCCTGTCTTTCAGGCCGAGTGAGTGGTAAAGGGTTTCCAGCGTTTGACGGCTATTCGCTTCAAAATCCCATAGGGTATGATCGAGGTCGAAGAAAAGATGCCTGTATTTCATGAAGCAAAGATACGAGGTAGGAGGTATGAAGTACGAAGTATGAGGATCTCGGTTAATGCGGCCTGCCTGCTTATCTAACGTTTCATAATTCGTACTTCATACCTCCTACCTCGTATCTTCGCACCATGAACATCATCATCACCGGAGCGTCCAAAGGATTTGGAAAGGCCATCGCGGAAGCATTCGCTGCCCATGGGCACGGTCTCTATCTATGCAGCCGAAATGAAATAGATCTCTACAAAACAGTGGAAGAACTGTCATCACAATTCCCCGGCAGTACGGTCAGGGCCAAAGCGTTCGATCTTTCTATAGAGGAACAGGCGCAGGCTTTTGGCCATTGGGTATTGCAAGAGGCGGGAACAGTAGATGTGCTGGTGAACAATGCAGGTCTGTTTGAGCCAGGCAGCGTGCACAATGAAGCAGCAGGGACCCTGGAGCGGATGATGGCTGTTAACCTGTACAGCGCCTATCATCTTACCCGCACTTTATTACCGTCTATGATGGAACGGCAAAGCGGCCATATATTCAATATGTGCTCTATTGCTTCGCTGCAGGCTTATTCGAACGGAGGAGCGTATGGCATCAGTAAATTTGCACTGGCGGGATTTTCAAAGAATCTCCGGGAAGAAATGAAGCCGCACGGAATTAAAGTGACCACAATTTATTCCGGTGCGGCATTCACCGCTTCCTGGTCGGGTAGCGGAATAGATCCAAAAAGGATTATGAAGGCAAAGGATATTGCAACGATGATATATGCGGCGACGCAATTGTCACAACAGGCCTGTGTGGAAGAGATACTGCTGCGGCCGCAATTGGGAGACCTATAAAGATTATTGGATTGGAATGATCGTATTGGATTTTGAGGAAAGGTGCGAATAGCGATGCTAATACTAAAACTGTGCCAACTCCTGGAGGGGTTAACCGGTGCGCAATAACTCCATAATTTCTTCTTTTCTCCGGCGGGAAATATCGACCTGTGAATGGTCTGAAAGCGTGAGTGTTCCATTCTCCGTGAACTCGATGATATGGCCACGGTTGATGAGATGAGATTTGTGGACCTGGAGGAACCCATAAGGCCCCAGCAATTCTTCAAACTCTCTGATCGTTCTGGTAACCGGCAATGGTTTGCGTTGGGAAAAATAGAACCAGGTATAGTCGGCTTCACCTTCCAGCCGGATGATTTCACCGGGCTGAAAGAAATAATAGCCATCCGTTGCAGGCAATGCAAGCCGCCGTTCTTTTTTTTCAGTGGCCGATACATTATGCGCCAGGTTCTGGTACAAAGCCTTCCTGGTGGAAGGAGGAACGGCAACGGACATATATTTTTCAAAAGCGCTTCGCAAAGTGATGCCATCGAAAGGTTTCAGCAAATGCCCTACACCACTGAAACGGACCATTTCAGTCATCAATTGATCATGATCAGTTATGAAGAGTATATTGGCAGCAATGCCCGGAAGTTTCTGCAGCAACTCAGGCCCGCTGGTGATGGCGCTCCGGAGGTCGAGGAGGATCAATTGTGGTTTGAAGGTCCGGACCAACCGAAAAGCTTTTACCGGGTCATGGATCGTTTTCAATTCGGTGATCTCCGGTAAATATTGATGCACCATCAATGTGAGACTGTCAACGGCTGCGGGGTCGTCTATAATCAGGGCATTAATCACTCATCTAAGATAAGGGCTTTTTTTGCCACTTATCCCATTAACCCACATTTAACCTGCATTAATCATACCTGCTGTCTGCACAAAATTTATATTTGTAAGAGGCCAACTAAACATTAAAGTATATCAGGAAAAGGCTTTACATATTTATCCTATCCATCCTGCTGGTGCAGGAAGCAGACCTTACCGCCGGCCAGATCAATAATGAAATAGACATTATTGAAACTTCGGTCATCAGGCCCGGTGAATCCATTGCCGGGAAGATCAAAAAGAACCTGTTCCTCCGCGCCGAGATCAATAAGACCACTTGTTATATAGGTGAACCGCTTATGGTGGTTTATAAAGCCTATTCACGCCTCAATACCAGCTCTCAGGTAGTGAAACGCCCATCCCTGACGGGTTTCAGCGTATTGGAAATGGTAGATACTTATGAAGACAGGCCCGTGGTGGAAATATATAACGGGATACCTTATTATGTAAGTGTGATCCGCAAAGTGCATTTGTTTCCCTTGCAGGAAGGACATTTCACCCTCGATCCTGCAGAAGTGGAAAGTGTGATACATTTCGTGCGCATCAGTGAGGACGCTCCCCGCACAGCGTTCGATTACGCGCTCTCCCTGGAATCGCCACCCGTAACCATCGCCGTTAAACCGCTCCCTGCGGCACAACAGCCTGCTAATTTTTCAGGGGCAGTCGGTAATTTTTCTTTAAAGGTACTTGCTCCCACCGTACCTGTTCATCCCGGGGAGCTGGTGAAGATACAGGTAGTGGTCAGTGGAAGCGGCAATATCTCCCTGCTTACACCACCACCGGTGAAATGGCCTGCAGGCGTCGATACGGCCGACCCTTCGGTGAAAGAATCCATTAACAGATACGCATATCCCCTTACGGGCAGTAAAACATTTGAATACTCTTTTGCTGCTCCGGACACAGGCCAGTTCACCATTCCCACCATCGAATTGTCTTTTTACGATCCTGTACAAAAGGGTTACAAAACAGTTTCCAGTAAACCTGCCACTATTATTGTAACGCCAGGCTTATCCAAAGAGCAGCAATCGGCGCAGACGGCTGCATTGGAGAAAGAGAACAGCGGTTCCTTACCACGACACCTGTATTGGTTTGCCGTTGTGGTGATACTCATCCTGGGATGGATCGCTTACCAGTCATGGCAGGGGATAGCTGCGAGAAAAAGATCGTCGCCGGCCAGGGTGCAGCCAGTAGTGCCTGTAATGCCGGTGCCCACTGCCCCGGCAGATCTGCTGGCCACTGCCACGACCGCTTTACAGCAGGGTAACAGGCCTCTCTTTTTCCATGAGCTGCAGCAGGCGCTTTGGGACCTGGCAGCGGTCAAGCTGGCCGTTACACCTACTTCACTCAACAAAGAGAATGTAACAGCCAGGTTAAAGACTAACGGTGTGGAACAACCGATCATCAATGATTTTATGGAAGTGCTGAATGCCTGTGAATGGGCCTTGTATGTGCCGGAAGTGGAAACAGTAGAAACGGGTCCATTGCTTGAGAAGGCCAGGGGAGTACTGCAGGGGCTTCAATCCATCTGAACGGCCGGTCATTCCATATACTTGTACCCAACCCCTCTCACGGAATGGAAGAACTGCGGGTTACGGCTATCTTCTTCAAAGTACTTGCGGAAATTGAGAATAAAATTATCGATGGTCCTCGTGGTGGGATAAACATTGTAGCCCCAAACGGTTTGCAGGATCTTTTCGCGGGGTACTACTTCGTTCTTGTTCTCGATCAGTAGCTTCAGCAACATGGCCTCTTTCTTGCTCAACTGGATACGTTCACCTCTTTTGGTGACGGCTTCCTGCGCCTTGAAATCGATCTGGTTATTGCCGAATGTATAGGTATCGCCTACGGAATCCTTCTCCTGCATCTTCTTGTTCTTATTGATCAGTTTCTGCACACGCAGGAGCAGTTCTTCGAGATTGAATGGCTTGGTAAGATAATCATCGGCCCCTTTTTTCAGTCCCAGTACCCTGTCGGAGCTGGTATTCCTGGCACTGAGGATCAGGATGGGCACATCATTGTTCTGTACACGGATGGTTTCCGTAACGCCGATGCCATCCAGTTCAGGCAGCATCACATCCAGGATGAGCAGATCGAAATATTCGGCCTGCACTTTCTGCAGGGCTTCACTTCCGGTAAAGGCGGAGGTTACTTCATAGCCTTCCAGCTCGAGATTGAGCTTGAGCGCTTCGTGAAGGTTCTCTTCATCTTCAGCCAGCAAAATGGATGTTTTGGTATTCATGCAATGTATTTACCTGGTAAAGTTCACAGTAAAATTACAACCCGATGGAATATGATCGTTTATCCTGATAGTGGCATGATGGTCGCGGGCGATCTTTTTGCACAGGTACAATCCCAGGCCCGTGCCTTTGGCTGTACGTGTATTCTCATTCCCCATCCGGTAGAATTTTTCGAATACTTTATTTTTCTCATTGTCGGGGATACCCGGCCCTTCATCGATCACCTGCAGCACTACCTGCCGGTTCTTTCTTTGCACGATACATTGTATCCTCGTCTGGCGGGGCGAGTACTTAACGGCATTTTCCAGCAGATTGTTCACCAGGATCTGTAATAGAAGAGGATCACCTGTAATGAGCAAACCAGGCTCGATGCTGGTATCCCAGGGCCGGTCGGGAAACCTTGTTTTAAAATCCTGCACGCAGGTCTCTACCAGTGTGCCCAGATCGATCTTTTCGTGGGCGATACGGTAACGGCCTCCTTCAAGCTGTGCGGAGACCAGGATATTATTGGCCAGGGTATTGAGGCGGTTGGTCTCTTCCAGGGTCATCATGATCAGCTTCTGCCTTTTGGCCTCTTCCAGTTGATGTTTTTGGAGGGTTTCCAGGTTGAGCTTAGCTATGGCGATGGGTGTTTTCAGTTCATGGGTAACGGCCATCATGAAATTCTGTTGCTGCTGCTGCAGCCTGATCTGCCGGCGAACGGCCCTGTAAACGAACACGGCGCCGATGAGGGTCAGCACCAGGAAAGTGCTGCCTTCGCCGATATACTGGGCAGTTTTTCTTTTTTTGTCTTCCTGGATGCGATCGTATTTGATGAGGTAGGAAGGATCATCCAGGATCAGCTCATTGAGCTTGAAATTGGTCATCTGCTGGTTCTGTTTTTCGAGTGCGATGAACCACCAGACCAGGGCCGCAATGATATAGACCAACAGGACCCAGTAGGCCAGGCTGACAAAGACCAGTCTTCTTTTAGAGGAGGCTTCCATGTGCGAAGAGTTGGTAGTTGGCAATTAGCTGATGACAGTTAGCATGATCACTTAGCTTTTTCCACGCGGATGCCGATATTCATTACATATTCCAGTGGGTCTTCACGCATCAGTTGTTCCAGTTGAAAATGATAGGTGCCGGCGCTCAACGTTTCGGGTTGCTGTGGTGGTGTGATCAATACCCGGTGCTCATAGAGATCGTCCATCCCGCTTCCCAGCCATCCTTTTTTATCGTCGGCCAGTTGGAGGTCGAGGGATTGCGACTTTGAAATGCCTCTGGGCGACTGGATATTCACATTCAACCAGATATTTTTAAACCGGTAGGCATCCGTATGCCTGACCACTATATAAATATTATAGCGGCTGCTGGTGTCTGCGATGGTAAAATTAATCTCGGGCTTGAAGGTCTTGCTCCATTCATGACGGGGAATAGCTATGTTCTTTTCGAATACATCAGTGGTCGCACTGCAGGAATCGAGTAGCCATGAGAGGGCAAAGAGCATCAGCGGGGCAGCGCCATGAAATAAGCTACGTTTATTCAAGGGAATGTTTTTTACAAATATAGAAACTGCTGCTGCTTTATAAAACATTCAACACCTGTTCCTTTGCTTTTTCCAGCTCGTCTTTCATCTGCACCACACATTTCTGGATCGTTGAATCGTAGGCTTTGGCGCCGGTGGTATTGATCTCCCTGCCGATCTCCTGCAGGATAAAGGACAGTTTCTTGCCTTTGTTCTCTTCTCCGTCGTCCAGGATCGTTTTGAAATATTCGCAGTGGTTTTTCAGGCGGACCTGTTCTTCACTGAGGTCGATCTTTTCTATATAATAGATCAGTTCCTGTTCGAGGCGGTTGGGATCGTAATTTTCCTTGCCTACATTTTCTTCCAGCACTTTTACCAGTCCTTCCTTGATCTTTTGTTTGCGCAGGGGTTCGAGGCCCTGTACCTGTTCCTGTTGTTTCTGGATATTGGAGATCCGCAGGAGGAGGTCTTCCTGCAAGGATTTACCTTCTTCGATCCGGTGCTGGTTCAGGTCTTCAATAGCTGCTTCTATAACGGCTTTGAAAGCCTCCCATTCCGAATCGGTGAGTGTTTCACCGGTAGGTGTGATCACTTCCGGTAATTTCAGGAGACTGCTGAGGATATTGGAAGGATCGAGCTGAAGGGAGTTCGAGAGATCGGCGATGGATTGATAGTAGGCTTTGGCCAGGTTGATATTGATGCTGACGGGCTTGGCGCTGCCGCTTTCTTTCAGGCTGATGGTACAATCGACAGTGCCCCTGCCCAGTTTTTCGGAGAGGAGGGTGCGGATATCGAATTCAAAAGGTTTCAGGAAAGCAGGCATTTTCAAAAAGAGCTCGAATTGTTTTCCGTTCAGTGATTTGATGTCTACCAGGAAAGTCTTGTCTCCGACTGATTGTTCCGTTCTTCCAAAACCGGTCATGGATTTCAGCATAGTGATCTTGATTTTACAGCAAGGTAAGGATTAGTTTATTATCCAACTCCCGCATTTCCCCCGGTAATAAATGATCGAGATCGATATTGCCGATCCGGTAACGTATAAGCCGGAGGGTGGGAAATCCTATTTGAGCGGTCATTTTCCGCACCTGCCGGTTTTTGCCTTCCGTGAGCGTGATACTGATCCAGGTTGTGGGTATATTCCGGCGAAAGCGGATCGGCGGATTTCTTTCCGGGACATCGGGTGGTTCCGGAAATGGAAAAACTTTACAGGGTTTGGTACGCCAGGACTTTCCATCGACAGTAATGGTTACACCCAACCTTAGCCGGTCCAATGAGGCTGGATCAGGTATTCCCTCCACCTGTACCCAGTATTCTCTTTCATGTGCGAAAGATGGGTCCAACAAACGGTGATTGATCTTTTTATCATTGGTGAGCAATAGCAATCCTTCACTATCGTAATCGAGCCTTCCCACAGGATACACGTCTGGCGGCACTTTGAAGTGATCTTTCAAAGTTTGTTTACCTCCTTCGGAACTGAATTGCGAGAGTACCTGGAATGGTTTGTAGATGATAAAATATCGAAGCATATAAAAGAAAAATCTCCCGATGAGTCGGGAGATTTATTATGTGGATGGGTTAGTAAGTACCGGGAAATAAATTTCCCTACACAATATTAAAAATAATTTTCTCTATGTAAAAAAATATTCTGATAAATTTTATTCACATTTTTTTTAATACTGTGGAAAATACCGGCCTTTTGTTAAAGGTAAACGATGTTCGTTTCCGTATATAATAACAGGGCTATCAAAAAATTTTGTGGCAATGATGAGATGTTGAACTTGCAATATGATGTATGCAAAGGCTTCCTTCTTTACTTTTGCCGAAATTCCTTTTATGAAATTTCCTTCTCCTGTTTCCCTTACATGGATCGCTGAATTGATCGGCGCAAAGCTGATCGGCAATATTACAGCGCAGGCTACAGGTATCAACGAGATCCATCGCGTTGAGCCGGGCGACCTCGTTTTTGTTGATCATCCCAAGTATTACGATAAGTGCATTCATTCCGCCGCTTCTTTCATCATCATCAATAAAGAGACCAGTTTCCCGAAAGAAAAAGCGCTGCTCGTGGTCAACCAGCCATTCGAAGCGTATCAAACGATCGTGCGTCATTTCCGCCCGTTCGAGCCTGCCACTCAGCTTATCAGTTCTTCAGCGGTGATCGGCACCGGCACCTGGATCGCTCCCGGGGCATTCGTAGGGAACCATGTTACCATTGGTAAAAACTGCAGGATTTTTCCGAATGCTTCCATTCTCGATCATTCAGTGATCGGCGACAATGTGATCATCCAGGCAGCTACAGTGATCGGTTCGGATGCTTTTTACTACAATACCAAAAAAGACCGGGAGGTTTGGTACAAGCGAATGGAAAGCGGTGGCAGGGTAATGATCGCGGACGATGTGGAGATCGGGGCCGGATGCACCATCGATCGGGGAGTAAGCCATGATACGATCATCGGGCGCGGCACCAAAATAGATAATATGGTGCATATCGGTCATGATACTGTTATTGGCCGCAATTGCTTATTTGCTGCGCAGGTTGGTATTGCAGGCGCAGCCAATATCGGTGATGGGGTAGTACTGTGGGGCCAGGTGGGTGTTTCAAAGACCCTTACTATCGGTGATAACACTGTTGTACTGGCACAGAGCGGCGTACCTTCTTCGCTGGAGGGCGGGAAAATTTATTTCGGTTCGCCTGCGGAAGATGCCTCCCTGAAAAGAAGGGAACTGGTATGGGTAAAAAGGATACCGGAGATTTGGGAAAAGATCAAATCACTGAAATAGATCAGTTGAATTTCCCCAGGAACCCGTCTTTCCGGCGGGTCGATACTTCGATCCTGGTACCATCTTTCATTTCAATATAGCCTCCTCTTCCCCGGTGATATTTCTTCACGAAACTGTGGTTGATGATATGTGAATGATGGATGCGGGAAAATTGCATTTCATCCAGCAGGTCTTCAAATTCTTTGAGGGGTTTGGCGATCAGGACCTTTGTTTTATTTTCCAGGCAGATATTCGTGTAATTGTTATTGGCTTCCAGCCGTACGATCTGTTCACTGTCTATAAATTCGAATCCATCTATGGTCGGCAGGGCAAGGCGGCGGGAACTGTTCCCCGGCGTCTTCATATTATATATGAGCGTATCGATACGTTTATGGATATTCTTGGTATGGATGCGCTCCGTTGCTTTGAAAACGGCGTTCTGAAGCTCTTTGATATTCACAGGTTTCAACAGGTAGTCCAATGCCGAATATTTAATGGCTTTCAGCGCATAGCTATCGAATGCCGTTACGAAGATGATCTCGAAGTATACAGGCATCAGTTGGTTCAGCAATTCGAATGCGTTCCCATAGGGCATCTCGATATCCAGGAAAACAAGCTCCGGGTTTTCCCTGGTGATGAGGACACGGGCCGTTTGCAGGTCGCCGGCCGTTCCCGTAACTGAAATGGAGGGGCAATAATCCTCCAACAATTTTTGCAATGCCTCCACATTGTTGGGTTCATCATCTATAATTACTGCACGGATCATAAACTTTGAGGTTTTTGAATAATGGTATGAATAATATTGGGAAAGCGTATTTCGACTTTCGTTCCTGTGGGTTGAGACCGTTCATCTTCCAGGTCGATGACAGTGATGGTAATCGGTTCAGACGCTTCCCTGTTGAGTGCCTTGATGCGATCTGCGGTGAGCGACATGCCCCTGGACTGGTATTCGAAGTGGAGATGCGAACGGAACTCTCCGGCTTTTTTGCGGCCGATGCCATTGTCTTTAATGATGCACAGGAGATCTTTGTTCACCCGTCTGAATTCGATTTCAATAAGTCCTGTTCCATCGGTAATATACCTTACTCCATGCCGGATGCTGTTCTCTATGTAAGGTTGCAGTATCATGGCAGGGATATAGGTGAACTCCCGTTCGAAGGAGGGGTCGACGTAGAGTGTGTAGCGGAAGGCATTATCGAAGCGCATTCTTTCCATGGCGAGATAGCGGTTGAGATAGGTAACTTCGTTCTCGATAGTTATACTTGATTTGGTGGAGTTTTCCAGTGTTTGCCGGATGAGGTAGGCGAACTCTGTAAGGTAGGTATTGGTGGTCTCGAAATCCTTATGAACAATAAAGTTCTGGATGGAGTTAAGGCAGTTGAAGATGAAATGGGGGTTCATCTGGGATCGGAGTGCGAGTTGTTCGAGTTCGTTCATTTGTTGCCTGAAGGCTGCTTCCTGTGCATCTCTTTTTCTGATAAGCCTGAGACGCCAGTTGATGAAGGTCCAAACCAGCAGTGCTGCTATCACGATGATCAATAAGCGGAACCAGGTAGTTTGCCAGAAAGGAGTGGCGATGATGAAGGGGATCAGCAAAGGAGAACTGGCAACACCGAATTTGTTGACAGCGATCAGTTCCAGCTGGTAATCTCCGAAGGGGAGGGAGGGGTATTCGAGTACAGTTTGGCGGGTGGTGTCCCAGGTGTCTTTCAAACCTTTGAGGCGATATCGATAGAGGATATCGCCTGCTGATTTGAAGGAGATGCCGACGTAGGATATCTTAAAGTTGTTGTCTCTATGAGAGAGCCGTCCGATGCTGCCGGTGCTATCGGCAGTCATTGGGTTGCCGGAAACGGAAATATCCAATACCCGGAGATCGCATCGCGAATGATTGGAGAGTTTGGTCTCATCGAAAAAGGTCAGTCCGGCCGGAGAGCCTACATACACTATATTACTATCTACATAGATGGCATGGATGAGGTTGGAGGGAAGGCCATCGGCCATAGAATAATAGGTGACAGGATGTGGAGTAGTCGCCAGATCGACTTTGGTAATGCCTTTATCGGTGCCTACCCAAAGTATCTGATCTTTGAGGAAACCGGATTGGCAGATATCACTGCTTAGGCCTTGTCGGGTAGTTAGTATCTCTTTAACTTCTTCTCCCCGCACATTAACCATACCTCTGCCGTAAGTGGTTATCCAGAGATCACCGCCAGGAGTTTTAAGAATAGAACTGATCCGGGTCTTCAATATCGGATACTGGTCACCCAGAAACCTGACCGATCTGTCTTTGCGAATAATGTACAGACCATCGACCGTTCCGATATAATAAATGCTCCGATGATAACAAACGGCTGTGGAACGATAAGGCCAGATCGTGTCGAGTATCTTCAACTCTTCCTTGCTCATCAAAACTGTCCTTCTTCCTGTTCCTACCAGCAATGTATCTCCATCGGCTTCATCCACCGATTTGAGTACATCGATATAGTTGACCAGAGTGCGGCGGTTGACCGGATCATATTTTGCCAGGAAACCATCGAAGGCCAGCAAAACGGTTTGCCCTACATTTTTTATGGACAGCAACCTGTTAGACCCGGTGGAATTGGTTGATTGGCGTAGGTATTTATTGAAACTGATCGTATCCAATCCGGCTCTGGTCACTGGAAATACCCTTCCCATGTCGGCCCCAGCCAGCATTTGATTATTCCATTTCTCCAGCGAATAGATCTCGAATGGCTTTCCTTTTTTCACCTGCCAGGTCTTTATTTCCCGTGAGGTCAGTTTGTAGACACCTTCACCGGTAGTGGCAAACCAGAAGTTTTGTTCATTATCTATGATGGAACGATTGATATGTTTCCCCCGCAGGAATATGTCGGCATAACGCCTGAATGGGAAAGAATCGATCAGGTAAGAACCATTTATCGAGTTCACGAAAAACACTCCCTGGGAAAAATTCATACCGGTTGAATTGGGTGGCAACGGAACGTAGTTGTAATTTTTCTCCACCTTACCGGTCAGCGCCATGGAATCACTTTTTTTCCATGGGTAGGTCCTGATCAGAACAGGATTGCCTTCGTTCAACAGAAATAAGGAGTCACGGGAATAAAATGCAAACCCAGGAAAACCATCCACATCCGGATCAAGATAACCAGAAGTAGAGCGCCACGAAAAATTTGTCACACTGGTTGAATTATTGGTATCAGCTTTGATAATAACGATATCATTACCGGCTATCAATCCAATATTTTGTTTACTATCTTCACTGAAAAATACCGGAACAGAATGCAACTTCGCCTTTTGTAGCTGGGCATTATTCTCCTGTGTATATATTTTCCCTTTGTAATAATAGCAAACGGTATGTTTGAATGGCGCTATCCAGGTCCTTCCTTTCGAATCGGAAAACAACCGGAGGATTTCGTTTTCAGGAAGCCCATCGGCCATCGTGAAATTCCTGAAGTGTGTACCATCGAAGCGGCTCAGTCCTGCTTCGGTGGCAAACCATATAAACCCGTCCTTATCCTGACATAGATCGTAGACGGTCGAGCCTGCCAGACCATCTTTCGTATCATAATGGACATAGCTGTATTCCTGGGCAGTGACAGTACAGCAAGCAGCCAATAAAAGAATCAGAAAAATAATTAGGTTGCCCATTACCGTTATAAACGTGGCAACGACATATCGAAGCAGGTAGAAAAGTGGAGATGATCTGGTTTGAATGACAGTTAGCATGGTCAGTTACAATCACTCATTACTCATACTCATAATCATACGGCAATAACTCGGCCAGTTTCTTCCAGGCCCAATATCCTGTATTGATCACTTCGTATTGTTCGTAAAAATAACCATTCTCCTCAATCACGAAACCATCGGCAATATCCAGCAGGGTGACCTGCGATCTAAGATCGGCCGGCAGTTTGAACTCCAGCAGGAATTTCTTATCCGGCAAAACCTTCTTATAAGTGATCCTGTACCTGCCCTTCCAGTTAATGAACACATTATTGCTATCTACCTCATAAAGATCTTCACTGTATGGATGTTCGATCACAATGCCTTTGTTGTCTTTAGTGTCATCGCCCATTTTTTCAATCACGAACCCTTCATCGATGACTGTGCTATCGTACAAGGTGCGCATGAAATGCAGCCTGGAACCGAGATAGGTGCGCGCCCGGTTCTTTTTCCAGTTTTCTTTAACAGTTTCCGTAGTGTCGGTCTCGATAAAGAATGGATAACCGGTATACTGGCTGATATTGGTATTATAATCGTAGCTGAAGGAATCGAGCTGGTAACGGATGGTATAGCCCAATGCATTGTTGACGATGATCAGATCTTCTTTGGCCGTTACTTTCAACCGGTTCCTTTTTTTGGTATAAAAAAAGCGTAGTGCTTCAGGGTTCCTGATAAAACACTGTGCTGCATTGGGCGTAGTGCCGATAAAATGTTCCGTGAAAAAGCTTCCATATTTTGCCAGTCCGTCGGGCACTTCATTGCTGGCAACCACGGCCACTTCACTCAGGGATTTATCCTGTTTCACCAATTCAATCTGCAAAGTATCCGGCCTTGCCTGGTTATTGCTGATGCGTATGAGCCTTTTTTCATATCCTGTATAGGAGATCACGAGATCATATCCACCATTGGAAAGACGCATGAAGAACAACCCCTCATTATTCGTGATGGTGCCATGCGTGGTATTCTGGCAATAGGCCGAAGCTCCGCTCAATGGCTGGCGCGAAGCCGAATCGATGACCTTGCCAAGAACGGCAAAGGTTTTCTCCTGTGCATAAGAAGCCAGGGAAATCGTCATCAACAGGAGGCAGGAAATGATCTTTTGCATGATATAGGATTGGTATAAAGAATAAACGTTTTTGTTCAGTTGAAATTATGCCCGGCCTGGATGTACTGACTGGCTCAATGGGCAGTGAGCTTATCCTGATCCGTTAAATGTGCCTGGTATTGCGCACAGGCTTTTTGAACGCTCTGCTTCAATGGAGTGAAGGAAAAGCCCGGTAATGCCTCCAATAGTTTGCGATTATCGAAATAAGTTTTGCTTTGAGCTATACGGGCCGTTTGCCGGGTGAGCAAAGGTTTTTTTCCGGAGAACATCGATTTCAGTTTTTCCATTCGCCAGGCGATCCTGCTGAGAAAGGGAGTGGCTTCACGCACCGGGCGCTTCTTTCCAAACCCATCGGCAATATTGTTCATCAACTCCCGGAACGACCAGTTCTCACCCGATACGATGAACCGCTGGTTGCTGACAGACGATTTCATCAATAATACGGTAGCTCTTGCCACATCTTCCACATCTACAAAACCATTCACCCCATTCGTATACCAGGGAAATTCACGATAGCTGTTCCTGAAAATAGCGCAGCTCGATGAATGCCAGTCACCATATCCCAAAATAGTGCCGGGATTCAACACTACTACTTCCAGCCCTTCGCCCATTCCCCTCCACACTTCACGCTCGGCCCGGTATTTGCTGATGGCATAATAAGTGTTGAGCTGGCTGTTCTGCCATTTCTTTTCTTCCGTTACGGTATCTCCCTGGGCTGTTCTCCCGAGAGCTGCTACAGAGCTGATGTGAACAAAGCGGCGTATATTTTTTTCCAATGCGATATTCACTACATTGGCAGTGCCCTCCACATTTATTTTGAAGAGCTTCTGCTTGTCTTGCGGATCAAATGAAACAATAGCGGCCGCATGAATGACTGTATCCACCCCTTCCATGGCTTCTTCCAGTGATACCACATCCAGGATATCGCCTTCCACCCATTCCACGGCATTCACCACAGCAGCAGGTATGAAAAAAGGCGACTTATCGCTGCGCCGCAAGGCACGCACGGCATAACCCTGTGCTACCAGTTCCTTCAGGATATAGGCCCCGAGGAATCCTGTACCACCTATGACAAGTATTTTATTGGCCATATAAATAATACCCTTTTCCTGACTTCCTTCCCAGCGCTCCCTGCCTCACTTTTTCTTCCTGTATCCGGGAAGGGCGAAGCCTCAGCGGTTCCCCCAATTGTTCATATACGGAGCAGCTCACAGTATAATTGATATCATTGCCGATCAGGTCCATCAGTCTGAAGGGCCCCATTCTGAAACCGCTTGCTTCCAGCAAAGTATCGATCGTCCCGAAATCACTTACACCCTGTTCAGCCAGGTAAAGCGCTTCGAGATAATAAGGCCGGGCCACATGGTTCACGATAAAGCCCGGTGCATCTTTGCAGAGCACAGGGGTCTTGCCCATTTTCTTTGCCAGATCTACAATAAATTCCGTTGTAGCTGCATTGGTGAAAGGCGTATTCACCACTTCCACCAGTTTCATCAGTGTGGCCGGATTGAAGAAGTGCATACCGGCCACCCGTTCCCGATGTATTACTTTTTCCGCAATGGAAGTAACGGAAAGGGAAGAGGTATTGGTGGCAAAGATGGTTTCACTATGGTTCAGCTCTGCGAGTTGATTGAAGAGCGCTACTTTGACCGGTTCCTTTTCAATGATCGCTTCGATAATGATATCAGCAATACAGTCGTTGAGATCGGTGGTGAACAGGAGCCGGCCAAGGATGGCTTCCTTTTCGGATGCACTGATCTTTTGTTTTTCGACCAGCAGTTGCAGGTCGTGCTGAAGAGTGTCACTGGCTTTATCGACGATCTCCTTTTGCACATCATAGAGCACAGTATGTATCCCATTTTGAGCGGCCGAAAGGGCAATGCCACGGCCCATGGTCCCAGCACCGCAAACGCATATTCTCATTGGTCCTGAATTATGAGTTATCGAATGATGCCGCTACAGGCAATAATTCGATAAAAGTAGTAAAAAGAGTGGGCATACAATTTCATAGTAGTAATTTAGCTGGTATAATCAGTTGTGCCGTGAACCGCATCGACCGCTTACATGCAATACTTACCCACCTGCAAAGCAAGAAAAGAGTGACCGCACAGGAATTAGCGGACCGCTTCAATATCAGCCTTCGTACGGTCTACCGTGATGTGAAAGCGCTCGACGAGAGCGGTGTGCCGGTGATCGGGGAGGCCGGTAGTGGTTACTCCATCATGGAGGGATACCGGCTACCGCCGGTGATGTTCAACCAGGAAGAGGCCAATGCCCTGCTGCTCGGCGGTAAACTGGCGGAGAAAATGACGGACGCCTCCGTACAGAAATATTTTGAAGCGGCCCTGTTCAAGATCAAGGCCGTATTGAGGACCACCGATAAAGAGAACCTCGACCAGCTTACCGAGAATATCGCCGTATTGCGGACAAGACCTTCGGCAGATGAAATATCCGATCAGCATCTCTCGGCCCTCCAGAAAGCCATCATCGATAAACGCGCCATCTTTATCCGCTATCAATCCAATAACAAGGACGAGATCACCGAAAGGGTGGTGGAACCCATCGGGCTATGGTATTACAGCCAATTCTGGCATCTTATTGGCTGGTGCCGGCTTCGCAATGGCTACCGCGATTTCCGGGTGAGCCGTATCCAGCGTCTTCAGGTGAAAGATGAACAATTCAACAATACCGCGCATCCTTCCCTAAATACCTATATCGAATCGATCGTCCATAACTCGGCCGAATTACAAGAGGCGGTGATCAGGATCGACAGGGAGGTTGCCAGGTATATCCGGGAATCGAAATATTTTTATGGGTTTGTGCGGGAGGAAGAGGACGGAGATTGCGTTCGAATGCACTTCATGACCTCATCGCTCAACTATTTCGGACGCTGGCTCCTGATGTTCACCAATTCCATCCAGGTGGAATCGCCCGGTGAGCTGAAAACCCTCATCCATAATTTTATCGGAGAGCTCAGGGAGCAATACCAGTGTTGATCCACAAGGGGATAAAAAAATAATTCAAAGCGCTGTTTTCCTGCTGACATAGGGCTGTCACTATCCCATTGTTGCTTTGTTATCATAAATGCAAAGCAAATGGACATAAAAACTCATCCCTCCGTTACCGTATTATACAGCACACACCAGACCACCATCGGGCAACTGGAGCAGTTCGTAGGGACTGTGATCAAAGACCTCTGTGCGGAAGCCGTCAGCAACAATGCCATGATCAGTGGTCCCCTCTATTGGGTATACCATGGCATGGATGGCAAGCCCGATACGGTCTTTACCCTCGAGATCGCATTACCTGTACAGGGAAGCTTCCAGTCGTCCCGTTTCGCCATTAAGCAATTACCCGCCTTCAAAGCACTTACCCATACCCACCAGGGCGCCTGGGAACAACTACCCGTTGTTTATGGACAGATACTGCAACAGATCGATGTAAGGAAGATCCCCATGAATGAAGAATGCCGGGAAGTCTACATCAACATCGATTTCCAGGAACCTGCCAATAATATTACAGAAGTGCAGATGGGAATACTGTAGAGAGAAAATCTATCATCCCGGACCATCAAACATACTATCATGAAAAAGAGAATTTGTTACCTGTTCGTTTTTAACGGCTATGCAGATTGGGAAGCAGCGCTCACCGTGGCCACCCTCAATAAGTTTTCCGATTTTATGATCCGTACCTTTTCCATCGATGGCAAAACCATTCACTCGATGGGTGATATCGCCATCGAGCCGGACCATTCGATGCAGGAAGTAGACCCACGAATTGTAGATCTGCTCATTCTGCCGGGTGGAGAGCTTTGGGAAAATGGTGGTAATGCCGAGATCGCGCCGCTGGTAGCGGAGTTCATACGGTTGGGAAAAACGGTGGCCGCCATTTGTGGCGCTACCGTATTGCTGGCCAATGAAGGCCATCTCGATCATATTCCCCATACCAGTAATGGGCTGGAATACCTGAAAGACCTGGCTCCCGGCTATCATGGGGATGTTTTTTTCGAGAACCTTCCCTGTGTTACCGGCAATAACGTGATCACTGCCAACGGAGCTGCTTTCATCGAATTCATGGCAGCCATATTCCGCAAACATGAAGTGCTGGAAGAAAATATGCTCGATGCCGTGTACGAGCTGTACAAGAGTGCGGGGATGGACAATAAACTATATGCCTGAGGCTATAATTTTTTAGCGCCGTCTTCGATCTGTGTAACGATCACATCGGGCGCCACTTTGAACAATTGCTCGAAAGCCAGTTGGATCTTTGCCGTGAAGCTCTCTACCGCATTGGCCTGAACGATATTGATGGTACAGCCGCCGAAGCCACCACCCATCATCCTGGACCCGATAACGCCATCGATATAACCGGCGCGTTCGGCCAGGAAATCGAGCTGCGTGCAGCTTACCCCATATTGTTTGCTCAGGCCATTGTGCGTAGCGATCATCATCCTGCCGAAACTGGCCAGATCGCCTTTTGCCAGGGCTTCACAGCCCGCGAGCAGGCGGTCTTTTTCCGTGACCACATACCAGCAGCGATCATACACCACGGGCTTGAATTCATGCCGGTAAGCCTGCAAGGTCTCCAGGCCTACATCGCGCAGCGAATGAATGGAAGGATCATGCTTTTTGAGCAGCGCCACCCCTTCCTCACATTGCTGGCGCCGTACGTTATATTCCGAGCCTGCCAGCGAATGGCTCACCATACTGTTCACCAGCACTACCTTATAGTCGGGGAAATGGAATGGGATATACTCATATTCAAGGCTGCGGCAATCCAGCTTCATCAGATGTCCTTCTTTTCCATGCAGGCTGGCGAACTGGTCCATGATGCCAACCTTCACACCAACAAACGTATGTTCGGTCTTCTGTCCGATCAATGCAAGGTCCATACGGCTCAGGCCGAAACCAAACAATTCATTGATCGCAAAACCATAGGCCGAGCAGAGCGCAGCAGAAGAGCTCATGCCTGCGCCTACAGGAACGTCTCCATCGATCAATACATTGGCCCCGCCGATCTCCTTGCCTTTATCTTTAATATGATAGGTTACCCCTAGCAGGTAATTCATCCAGCCTTTATGCGGCTGGACCGTCTCTTTTGGAGAGAATGAAAAGGATTCATTATAGTGATTGGCATAAATGCAGATCTTGTTGCTGTCATTGGCCGCGATCGCCACGTACATTCTCTTATCGACAGCTCCGGGCAATACAAATCCTTCATTGTAATCAGTATGCTCACCGATGAGGTTGACCCTGCCCGGGGCAGCAATGATCATAGGTTCCTGGTGGTAAAGCTCTCTGAATTGTTTACGCAATCGATCGACTAATGCCATATCTTCAAAAAAGAATTTATTTTTAGAAAATTTGTATAAAAGTATGCTTTGGTTTCAACCGGATAATAGAAATTTATCACTACAATAAAAAATGTATGAGCTTTTCCATCGACAGGTACAACGGGCACGGGCTTTCTTTAGTGAGGCTGCAAGATAAGGCAACTGAAACAACTATCAGTATACTTCCTGGTTATGGTGCATCGCTACATGGGTTCGAAGTGCCATTGAACGGAAGCAGTTACAATATCATCGATCATTATAACAGTCTTGAAGAACTGGAAAAGACCCTGGCCCTTTCCTATAAAAGCTCCAAGCTGTCGCCATTTGCCTGCCGCATTCCTGAAGGAAAATACAGGTTCGATGACCGGGAATTCGAGTTCGTAACGAAATTCAAGGACGGGAATGCCATTCACGGGCTTCTTTATAACAAAGCTTTTCATGTAGTGGATGAATTTGCCGATGAACAGAAAGCAGCCCTGAAGCTCCGCTATCATTATAAAAAGGAAGACGCAGGTTATCCTTTCGATTATGTCTGCGAAGTGCAATATATACTTCATCCCAACAGGGTATTGCAAGTGGAAACCACCTTGCTCAACCTGGGCGAAGTATTCATTCCTGTAGTGGATGGATGGCATCCCTATTTTCAACTGGGCGATACAGTGAACGAATACGAGCTGCAATTCAGCTCCGATTCCATGCTGGAATTCGATGATAAACTGATCCCCACCGGTAAGATGATCTATGATCCTTCTTTTGTGCATCCGGCGAAACTGGGCAACCGTTCCCTCGACAATTGTTTTCTCCTGCAGGTACAGGAAGGAACCCCCTGCTGTGTGCTGCACAATCCCAACAACCATCTTACCTTATCATTCTATACCAACCCACGTTATTCCTACCTTCAGATCTATACACCCGATCACCGGAAGAGCATCGCCATCGAGAACCTGAGCGGAGCCCCGGATAGCTTCAACAATGGTATGGGGCTGGTGCGCATGGCCCCGCGACAATCGCTTAGTTTTAACGTCTGGTACCAGTTAAGTATTGGGTAAAAGCGATACCTTGCCGGGAAATAGCCCCTGCTATGAAATATGTGAAATATTTGCTCATCACCCTGTGCAGTTTTTTCCTGGTGAGCTGTTACGAAGTGAATGAGGAGATATCCATCGACGTGAACGGGAACGGTGTGTACCAGGCAAAGATGGACATGGGACAACTGATCGATCTGATCCAGAGTTTTGCAGGAGAAGAAGAGATCACGAAGGACGGGCTCGACAGGGTCGTAGACACCACGATACTACTGAAGAATATGTTCGATTCTTCCAATAAGATCACCCCGGAACAGAAAGAACTGGTGAAAGATGGAAAGATGAATCTGCAGATGAACATGAAGGAAAGGATATTCAGGATGGATGTGAATGTGCCCTACAAAGGGCTTGACAACCTTCAGAAACTGATGGAAGGCCAGGGCGCCGGCATGCAGGACCTCTTCAGTGGTTATTTCGGCGGCAAGAAAAATGATGATACCGCTACGCCCGATTCCCTCAGAGATCCACAACTCGACGACGTATCGGGCCTCTTCATCGTGACCGTGAACAACGGCCTTATCAGCAAAAAGATCGATACCCTGAAATACAAGGCGCTGATGGCGAAGCCTCAGATGGCCGATGTAAAACAAATGGCCAGTTCCGGTGTCGAGATCCTGTACACTACCACCATCAAACTCCCAAGGCCGGTGAAAAAGGCCGACAACCCCATGGTGAAATTGTCGGACGACAAAAGAACGGCCACTGTTCGTTATAACCTGCTCGATCTGCTGAATGATCCGGGTAAGTTCAATTATTCCATCGAATACTGAGAACAACAAGCCACTAGCCACCAACAACAAACAAATCCCCGAAATATTTTTAGATTTACGGACCGAATGGAACAATATGCAAACTGATTTTTTAGTGATAGGCTCCGGCATTGCCGGTCTCACCTTTGCGCTGAAAGCCGCTCAGCAATTCCCCGATAAGAAAGTGCTGGTGATCACCAAAACACAGGCCGATGAAACCAATACCAAATATGCACAGGGAGGCGTGGCCGGTGTTACCGATTTCGAGCGGGACAGCTTCGACAAACATATCGAGGACACCCTCGTTGCCGGTGATGGGTTGTGCAATAAAGCCGTTGTAGAGATCGTGGTGAAAGAAGGGGTCGACCGTATCCGCGAAATGATTGAATGGGGCACCCGCTTCGATAAAGAGGCCGACGGCGATTTTAAACTGGGCAAGGAAGGCGGCCACAGTGAATTCCGCATCCTGCATCACAAAGATGTTACCGGCCGTGAAATGGAAAGAGCATTGCTGGAAGAAGTGACCTCCTACAAGAATATCGAGATCGTGAAGCATTGCTTCGTGGTAGACCTGATCACACAACACCATCTCGGTTACCTTATTACCAAATCAACTCCCAATATTGAATGCTACGGCGTTTATGTGCTGAACCATCAGACCAACCAGATCGAAAAGATCCTGGCCACCATTACCCTGCTGGCCACCGGTGGTAACGGCCAGGTATACCGTTCTACCACCAATCCGCATATCGCCACCGGTGATGGAGTGGCAATGGTGTATCGCGCCAAAGGACGCATCGAGAATATGGAGTTCATACAATTCCATCCAACGGCCCTTTACGAGCCGGGCGTACGCGGACAATCATTTCTCATCACTGAAGCGGTGCGCGGCGACGGCGGTATCCTGCGCAACAAGAACGGAGAAGCTTTCATGGAACGGTATGATCCGCGCAAAGACCTGGCCCCCCGCGATATTGTTGCCCGCGCTATCGATAGCGAGATGAAGATCACCGGTACGGAACATGTATACCTCGACGTACGCCATATACCGCTCGAAAAATTTACCGAACATTTTCCCAATATTTATGAGAAATGCAAATCCATCGGCATCGATGTCACCAAACACCTGGTCCCTGTGGCGCCTGCCGCCCATTACAGTTGCGGTGGCATCAAAACGGATGAATGGGGCCGCACATCGATCAATCATTTGTATGCTGCCGGTGAATGCGCCAGCACGGGCCTCCATGGCGCCAACCGACTTGCCAGCAATTCACTCCTCGAAGCCATGGTATTCGCACACCGGAGCCTGATGGACGCTGCCCAGAAGATACAGGCAAAAGATATTCTATTGGCACGGAACGGGCAGGAACCCATCGCCATACCCGACTGGAATGCTACCGGTACCACACAACCGAAAGAAATGATCCTCATTACCCAAAGCCTGAAAGAAGTGCAGCAGATCATGAGCGATTATGTAGGTATCGTGCGCACCAATACCCGTTTGGAGAGGGCTATGAAACGGCTGGACCTGTTATGGGAAGAAACGGAGTCCCTCTACGAGACCACCACCCTTTCACCCCAGTTATGCGAATTGCGTAATATGATCACCGTAAGCTACCTGATCGTCAAATGCGCGCATTTCCGGAAAGAAAGCCGCGGATTACATTATAATACCGATTACCCGTACAAGAGCCAGTTGGTGCAGAATATTGTGCTGTAAATATAAATTCCCTTATGCAAGCAATGATCTTCGCCGCCGGCCTGGGCACGCGGTTCAAACCCTGGACAGACCATCATCCCAAAGCACTGGCCATTATCAATGGCAAAAGCCTGCTGCAACGGAATATCGAATACCTGCAGCAATATGAAATCAGGGATGTGGTGGTGAATGTGCACCATTTCCCCGGCCAGGTGATCGATGCCATCGAAAAGAACAAGGGATGGGGAAGCAGGATCACCATCAGCGATGAAACGGATGCACTGCTCGAAACCGGCGGTGGTCTGAAGAAAGCAGGATCATTGTTCGGTAATGGGCCCATCGTGCTGATCAACGTAGATATCCTCACCGATCTCGATCTCGGCGCCATGTTCAGCTATCACCGGCAGGAAAGACCGCTGGCCACTATTGCAGTCACGAACAGAGCGACCTCCCGTTATTTTTTGTTCGATAAGGAGAACAACCTTTGCGGGTGGCGAAATGTGGAAACGGGAAAAGAAAGGACCAGCCGTGAAGTTCCTGCTGCAACGGCCAAAGCTTTCAGCGGCATTCATATCATTGAGCCACGCATGTTGTCGATGATCAGCGAAGAAGGAAAGTTTTCGATCGTGGATGTTTATCTCGAACTGTCTGCCACCAACCCGGTCAAAGGATTCGATCACAGCGGATCGAAATTCATCGATGTGGGCAAGCCGGAGGCCGTGAAGATGGCGGAAACGATGTTCCCATAAATTTTCCATTAATGATCGCCTGCATTAAATAATTATAAAGACTGTACTGCCAACACTACAAAACAATACCTTTACCGCTTATTCTATTTTCTATGAAGTTAAGGTTCTTACTGATCGCTATGATCGCCGCTATGCCTGCCCTGTATGCACAGACCGTGCCTTCCGTTTCGGAAGATGCATCAGGAGCGAAGAAAGTGACCCTTCCCAATGGCTGGCATCTCACGCCGGTAGGCAATTCACTGCCACTTGGCGATCTTCCCCTCAACCTCGTAGTATCTCCCAGTAAAAGATACCTGGCAGTATCGAACAACGGGCAGAGCGTTCAATCCATCCAACTGATCGATGCAAAGAAAGAACAGGTGCTGCATAGTGAAGTGATCCCCAAAAGCTGGTACGGCCTTAAATTTTCTGCCGATGAGAAATCCCTCTATGCCTCGGGCGGGAATGATAACTGGATACTCCGTTACGCCATCGAGAATAAGAAACTGGTTTTGAAAGACAGCATCATACTGGGCAAGAAATGGCCTGAGAAAATTTCTCCTGCCGGTATCGAGATCGACGATGACCGACAGTTGTTATACGTGGTAACGAAAGAAAATAATGCACTGTACCTGGTCGATCTGAACACGAAATCCGTGATAGAGCAATGGCCACTCGGTGCAGAAGCATTTACCTGCCTGCTGTCGCCGGATAAAAAAGAATTGTATATCTCATTATGGGGTGGCGACAAGATCCTTGTCTTCGATACCCAACAAAGAAAGCTCACCGATTCCATTCCTGTAGGCGATAATCCCAACGAGATTTGTTTAACGAAAAACGGGCGTTATCTTTTTGTGGCCAATGCCAATGATAATTCCGTTTCAGTGGTAGACCTTCCAAAACGCTCGGTGATCGAAACGTTCAATACAGCACTCTATCCCGATGCTCCCTATGGAAGCACCACAAATGGCGTAGCGCTCAGCGCCGATGAAAAAACATTGTACATCGCCAATGCCGACAACAATTGCCTGGCCGTATTCGACGTGAGCAATCCGGGCTTTAGCCAATCGAAAGGTTTTATTCCCACCGGCTGGTACCCGACACAGGTGAAGGTGATCGGGAAAAAGATCTTTGTGGCCAATGGTAAAGGATTCTCGTCGATGGCCAATCCTTACGGCCCCAATCCTGTAAAAAAATTCCAGGAAGTCAACTATCAGCGGGGCGATATAAAGAAGCCCGATAAAGTGCAATATATCGCCGGCCTCTTCAAAGGCACCCTGAGCATCATCGACAGGCCCGCTGAAAAATTGATGGGACAATATTCGCAGATGGTGTATGCCAACACGCCTTATAACAAGGAAAAAGATTCTTTGTCTGCCGGTGAAAGCGGCAACCCCATCCCCATGAAAGTGGGCGACCCTTCACCGATCAAACACGTTTTCTATATCATCAAGGAGAACCGTACCTACGACCAGGTACTGGGCGATATACCGGAGGGCAACGGCGATACCAGCCTCGTATTGTTCGGTGAAAAAATAACCCCCAACCAACATAAGCTGGTCAGGGAATTCGTATTGCTCGATAATTTTTATGTAGACGGGGAAGTAAGCGCCGATGGCCACAACTGGAGCACGGCCGCTTATGCCACCGACTATCTTGAAAAGACCTGGCCCACCAGCTATGGCGGCAGGGGTGGCTCTTATGCTGCGGAAGGGAACCGGGAGATCGCCAATACCAAAAAAGGATTCATCTGGGATTATTGCAAAAGGGCCGGCGTAACTTATCGTACTTACGGTGAGTTTGCCGACGATTATAAAGCAAATATCCCTGTGCTGAAAGGACATTTCTGCCCTTACTTTGCGCCCTGGGACCAGACCATCCGCGACACCACCCGCTTTTATCAGTGGAAAAGGGATTTCGATTCCCTGCTCGCCATCAACCAGGTACCGCAATTCAATTCCCTCCGCTTCATCAATGATCATACGGAAGGGTTGCGCAGGGGAAGACCTACTCCCTTTGCCCATACGGCCGATAACGACTGGGCCGTGGGCCTTTTCGTGGAATACCTCAGCCAGAGCCCCATCTGGAAAGAGAGCGTTGTATTCATTATCGAAGATGATGCACAGAACGGTCCCGACCATGTAGATGCTCACCGCACCACGGCTTATGTAGCCGGTGGATTCGTAAAAAGGAAATTCGTGGACCATACCATGTACTCCACCACTTCCATGCTTCGCACCATCGAACTGATATTGGGCCTGCCTCCCATGAGCCAGTACGATGCAGCCGCCACACCAATGTGGCGCTGTTTCACATCTACGCCCGATCTCACCCCCTTCCGTTCATTGCCCGCCATGATCGATATCACCCAGAAGAATATGGTGATGAACGAATGGCAACGCAGGTCCGAAGCATTCGATCTTACCAAAGAGGATGCAGTGCCCGATCTCGAGTTCAATGTTGTGCTCTGGCATGCCATCAAAGGAGATCATATTCCCTTCCCCGGACCGCGCAGGGCGGCTTTTATCAAGCTGAAGGAGAAAGATGAGGATGACTGAGGTCTGAGGTCGGAGATATGAAGTCGGAAGTACCCGGTTAGGCGGGATCTCCGGCATTTTCGCACGGCTGACCTCCTACTTCTGACTTCCAACTTCATTTTTCCCTATTTTTACTGCAACTCTTGATGCTTTTATGGTTGCAGTAATCGATGCTATCAAACAACTTTATCAATCCTGGTCCGGTGAAGATCCCCTGGCAGTAGACCTGCTACCCCAGTCAGGTTCGGATCGCCGCTATTTCCGTGTCCACGCTTCCAAAGGAACATATATCGCCACGCATGGCAATAACATTCCCGAGAATGATACCTTTATCTATTTCTCGAAACATTTCCGGGAAAAAAGGTTGCCGGTGCCCGATATCCTGACAGTCAGCGAAGACATGACCCTCTACCTGCAGGAAGACCTGGGGGATATCTCCCTGCTGAATCGCCTCGAATCGGAAGGACTTACCGCCGACGTATATGCGCTTTTCCGGAGCAGCCTTCATGAATTGGCCCAGTTGCAGGTGAAAGGGCATCAGGGGCTCGATTACGGCCGCTGCCTCACGAACCAGGAATTCGGCAAGCAGGCCATCATGGCCGACCTGCTCTACTTCAAATATTATTTTCTCGATGCGCTGCGCAAACCTTACGATAAACAGAAGCTCATCGACGATTTCGAAGCACTGAGCACCTATCTTACCCATACCGAATACAAATACTTCATGTTCCGCGATTTCCAAAGCAGGAACATCCTGGTGAAGCCCGACCGTTCCGTTCACTTCATCGATTACCAGGGCGGCATGCGCGGAGCGCCTCAGTACGATGCCGCCAGTATGATCTGGCAGGCCAGGGCCAATCTGCCCGACGACTGGAAAGACAACCTCCTGAACGATTATATGGATTCATTCGAGACAGTGATCGGCCAGCCGGTTGACCGCACCATTTTCAAAAGCCAGTATAACGGTTATGTGCTCATCCGCCTGCTGCAGGTGCTCGGCGCTTATGGGTTCAGGGGCCTGTTCGAACGCAAGGCCCAATTCCTCACCAGCATCCCGCAGGCATTGACCAACCTGAAATGGTTCATCGAAAACCAGAGTATAGGTATTTCCGTTCCTGAATTCAGGAAAGTGCTCTCCGTATGCGTAAGCGATGAGATCATCGACCGGTTCACCCCACTGAAGGCAACAGCCGAAATGCCGCTGGTAGTGCATATCAACAGCTTCTCTTACCGCAAGGGCATTCCAACCGATGAAAGCGGCAATGGAGGCGGGTTCGTATTCGATTGCCGTGGCATCCTCAACCCGGGTAGGCTTGAGCCGTTCAAGGTGCTCACCGGGCGCGACAAAGAGGTGAAGGATTTCCTTGAACAGCAAACACGCATGCCTGAATTCCTGAACAGCGTATTCGATATTGTCGACATCAGTGTGGAAGACTACCTGCGCCGTGGCTTCGAAAACCTCACCATCAATTTCGGCTGTACCGGAGGGCAACATCGCAGTGTATATGCGGCCGACGCGCTGGCCCGCCACCTCCGGAATAAATTCGGCGTCGCCATTCAACTACACCACCGCGAACAGGAAGCAAAGAACTGGATCAATACCCCGGCTCAATGATGCTGAACAATCGGAGGCATTAGTTGTAATATTGGAATTGAACCACGAATCATGTATTATCTCGTTTACGGCTTACTATACCTGATCTCCCTATTGCCCATGCGGGTGCTGTACCTTTTGTCCGACGGCCTGTACGCATTGCTCTATTACGTGATCGGGTACCGGAAAAAAGTGGTGATGGACAACCTGCAGATAGCCTTTCCCGAAAAAACGGAGCAGGAAAGAAAGCGGATCGCCAAGAAATTCTATCGCAATTTTGTAGACAATTTTATCGAGACCATCAAGATCCTCTCTGCCGGAAGATCATTTCTCATGAAGAGATTCCAGTTAGACAGCGATCCTTTTATCACCGTTTACAACACCGGTCGCAAGTGTCAGCTCCACCTGGGGCATAATTTCAATTGGGAGATCGCCAATGTGGCCATGCCATATTATACCGATTTCGATTTCCTGGTGGTCTATATGCCCATCAAGAACAAAGTGATGGACCGGCTGTTCATGCACCTGCGGAGCAGAACAGGATCGATCATGCTGCCGGCAACGGATATGCGCAAATCGATCGTGGCCTACCGGAACCATCAATACCTGCTCACCCTGGTGGCCGATCAGGCGCCGGGTGATGTGACCAATGCCTACTGGCTCAATTTCTTTGGAAAACCAACTCCCTTTGTGCGTGGCCCTGAAAGCGGCGCCAGGATCGGTAATATCCCGGTAGTCTTCACACAGCTCTATAAATCGAAAAGAGGCTATTATCGCGCTTACCTGGAAATGGGCGCAGAAAATCCGCGGGAGTTGCCGGAAGGAGAGCTCACCCGGCGTTATATCAGGTTCCTAGAACGCGCTATCCGGCAGCATCCTGATATGTGGCTTTGGAGCCATCGCCGCTGGAAACATGATTGGAAAGAAGAATATCGCAAATACTGGATCGACCAGCCATAAAAAAACCGTGTTTTTCCCGGTATAAATCCCTGTTTTGATTGTTAATGTTGTTGTCGGGTCCTGATGGTCACCCTTGAAAATATTGCTGATGAACACGCCTGACAACGATCAAACGGAAGCTCATTTCCAGAAAGAGCTACTCCTGGTACAAATAGAGATCCAGGAACATGGACTGGAAATGGTCCGGCAGGAAGTCTATGAAAATGTGGGACAGGTACTAAGCCTCGTGAAACTGTACCTCAGCGAGCATTTTCCCATGAAGCCCAGACAGCGGAAGAACTCATTGGTACTCTCCAAAAAACTGGTTGGGCAGGCTATACGGGACCTGCGACTGGCTGTAAAACCTGTTTCCATAACCGAAATAAATGAGAAGGGCATCGTTGTCGCTATTCAGCATGAATTGGAAACCCTGTACAGGGTGCATAACCGGCCGGCAGACTTCAAAGTGAGTAAAAAAATATTTAGATTCGATGTAGAGAAAGAAGTGATCGTGTTCAGGATACTCCAGGAACTTATCAGTGTGCTGATCGGGCTTGACGCGCACAGACCATTGGCTTTGCAGGCCAGCTTCGATCCGAAGGAAGTAACATTCACGATCAGCTACAGAACAGGCTCAAACGTTTCAACAGTTGCCGGCCATGAACAGGAGGACCATCCCGGTAATTATATTTCCAATGCCCGCAAGATGCAGGTCAGGGCAGGATTGATCGATGCAGAACTGGCATTTTCAGGAAGCCCCGGCGGAGATCTTGCGATCCTACTCAGATTGCCCATGCCTAAATAGTTTACAACATGCTAGAGAACATTACAGTTGCCCTGGTCGATGATCATGTATTGCTGCGCAATGGCCTGGCAGAGCTGGTGAGGAATATCGGTCACCAGGTAACGATCGAGGCCAGTAATGGCCACGACCTCATTGCCAGGCTACAGCAGACCGCGCCGCCCCAGGTAGTCCTGATGGACATCAATATGCCTGAAATGGATGGTTATGAGGCCAGTTTATGGTTGAAGGATAATTACCCCGATGTAAAAGTGCTGGCCCTCAGTATGTATGATAATGAAAATGCGATCATCCGTATGCTCCGCAACGGTGCGCGCGGGTATATCCTGAAAGATTCCGATACGCCCGAACTGAAGGCCGCTATCGAAGCGGTACTCACCAAGGGATTCTATTACACGGAAATGGTGACAGGCAAACTGATCCATTCCATCCATGCAGGGGATGAAGAGAACAGCCCCAATAAATTACTCAACGCCAGGGAAAGGGAATTCCTGAAGCTGGCCTGTTCTGAAAAGACCTACAAGGAAATAGCTGCTATGATGCATGTAAGCCCGAGGACAATCGACGGTTACCGCGATGCGCTTTTCGAAAAGCTGAAGGTGAAGACCCGGGTTGGGTTAGCCATTTATGCCATCAAACAGAACATCGTTCATGTCTAGTTCAGCACACTGTTCTCTTTTACTACTTCGATGCCCGGTTGCTGGCTGATAGCCCCCCAACCTCCCACGATATTGCGGAAATTATGAATGCCCTGCCGCTTGAGCAATGAGGAGGCGATCACGCTGCGATAACCACCAGCGCAATGCACATAGAGATTCTGGTGATCATCGAAATTGGCGAGATTGCCAGGATCGGTCATTTCAGACAGGGGGATATTCAAGGCGCCACGTATATGCCCATCCGCAAATTCCGTTTCGCGGCGAACATCCACGATCACGAGGTTCTTATCGTAAGGCAGGTCCATGGCCAGTTCATCAGCTTCCACATCGATGATCATGTCGATTGGTTCTCCGGCCGCTTTCCAGGCCTGCACGCCACCTTCGAGATAACCTTCGATCTGTGAAAAGCCCACCCTGGCGAGGCGCACGACCGTTTCACGTTCCTTGCCTGTTTCGGTGACCAGCAAAATAGGTTTATCGAACGGTAAAAGGCTGCCGGCCCATTCTGCGAATCTTCCTTCAAGCCCGATGCTGATGGAGCCGGGAACAAATTCAAGTGTAAAATCGGATGCCTTGCGTGTATCGAGCAGGATCATATTATCATCTTTCATCCGCTCCTTGAATGCGGCAACCGCTAGAGGCGTCAGACCTTTTTGAAGGATGGCATCGAGACTATCATATCCTTCCTTGTTGATCCTTGCATTGATGGGAAAATATTGCGGAGGCAGTGCCAGCCCGTCGGTCACGGCGCTGATGAATTCCTCGCGTGATTGGGGCTGCAATGCATAATTGCTTTGTTTTTGTTCACCGATGGTGCTATAGGTTTCAGGGCCCAGGTTCTTACCGCAACTGCTGCCGGCGCCGTGGGCGGGATATACGATCACATCATCGGGAAGGGGAGCGATCTTTTGCTGTAAGGAATCGTACATCAGTGAAGCCAGTTCTTCCTTGCTGAGATTGCCGCTGCTGAGGTCAGGACGGCCTACATCACCCACGAATAAAGTGTCGCCGGTGAAGACTGCATAAGGTTTTCCGCTTGCATTGCGGAGAAGGTAACAGGTCGATTCAAGTGTATGGCCGGGGGTATGCAACACCTCTATGGAGAGAGCGCCCAGTTGGAAACGTTCGCCATCTTTGGCCAGGTGGATGGGGAAGTTCGTATCGGTATTGGGGCCGTAAACGATCGGTGCGCCGGTGGCTTTCTGGAGATCGAGGTGACCGCTCACGAAATCAGCGTGAAAATGAGTTTCGAAAATATATTGAATATTCGCATTCCTTTCGGTGGCCAGTTGAAGATAGGCGTCGATATCACGAAGTGGGTCGATGATCGCGGCCTTTCCTTCGCTTTCCACATAATATGCCGCTTCACTCAAACAACCTGTATATAATTGCTTAATGAACATATCCTTAATAATTTAAGGCAAAGGTAGCTTATATAAAGCAAAAGCAGAAGGAGGAGGGTGTCACCTTCTGCTTAGTGCCTGAGTGTCAAAAAATAATACGCTGATCCGGTCGGTCTGTCAGGTATTGAGGTCTTCCACGCATTGCATGATATGTGCAACACGGGAGCCGTTGACGGAATAATAAATGAACTTTCCATCACGCTCGGTCTTCACGATTCCGGCCCTTCTTAAAATGGCGAGATGTTGGGAGGCGACGGATTGCTCCAGTCGCAGGCGTACATAAATTTCCGTTACGGTTAGGCGTCTGTGCTCATCAATGAGCTTCAGGATTTGCTGTCGCAGTTTGTGATTCAGCGCCCGTAAGATCATTGCCGCCTTTTTCAGGTTTAGGAAGTCTACTTTTACGGAATCACCTTGTACGCCATCTGCGTTCAGCACCATGGAGTAATTGCTTGTTACGTTCATGTGCACATCAGAGCTTTTTAGTATTTAGATAGGATAAGCGAGTGTCAAATTTACAAGAAAATATATACCATCGTGGATGAAAGGGCTATAAAAGTTTCAGTTGGTTACTTTTTTATATAAGAGTAAAATTCCTTGAGATAAACGGGTTCCTCATAAGCCAGATTGGCAAAGTTTTCTTGTATAAATGCGCGCTCAGCCAGCGGTGCCAGGTGTTCTGCCGAATGCTCCACGTCAACAAACCCCGCATGTGGGCGCCCATCGCATAATGGTTTCCACTTAGCACTGCCATTGCCCAGAAAAAGTATACTATTATTTTCTAATTCTTTGTTAAAAGAGCTTTTTTCGAGGATCAGGGCGGCAGGAGGCATGATCTCATCGAGATCCAGATCGTACAGACCCGTAAAAACTTCCATTCTCCTGGCATCGATCATTGGACAAAACAAGGTGGACAATTGCCCAGGGTGGGACGTTGCCTCTGGCCTGCTCCCGGATGCAAAAAACTGCTCTCTCCCGGCATAAGCCATGACTTTCAGCGTATTTTCCGCGATCAGCGGGATAGACAAGGCATAACAAAGACCTTTTGCCGTTGCCATCCCCACCCGTAATCCCGTATAGCTGCCCGGCCCGGCCGTAATGGCCACGGCCTGCAGGTCGGTCATTTTCAACCCGGCTTCCTGCACAAGGCCACGGATAGCGGCCTGCACCCAGGCTGCGTGGTCCTTTTGCGAATCATTGCGTAAAGTACCCATCCCAATACCCTCTTTGGCCAGGGTTATACTGCCTGATCCCGTTGCCGTATCGATATTTAAAATAATGGCCATTCGCTTTATACCTTTCCTTTTATAGCTGCTTCCAATGCAGGGGCCACCGTGTAGCGCGGGTCTGTTTCACCCAGGCGAACCAACAATTCATAGATGCGTTGCAAACCGATCTTCTCGCTCCAGGCAAAAGGGCCCAGGGGATAATTGGTGCCCAGCTTCATGGCAATATCGATCTCCTCCTTCGTACTGACCCCTGCGCCATACGTATAATAGGCTTCATTGATGATCATGGCCAATACCCGGGCGGTGATCATGCCCGGCAGATCAGGTACGGGTTGATAGCGCCAGTCGAGCTGCCTGAAAATGTCCCTCACCTGATCTTCGTATGATGGTGCAGGTAAGGAAATTTCCGTGACCGGTCTTTGCAGCATCGTGGGCCACGCATTGATCCGGATAAAAGGCTCGCCGATAGAACGGTTGGTAGAAGTAACGGCATTCACAAAAAATGGTTTGCCCTTCACCTGCCGGAGTTTTCCGGTGCGTTCCCCGTCATCGGTGAACAGCAGGTCGAAATACGCATCGGCGTCTACCATGGTGAGGGAACGGACGGAATCGGCCCAGATCAACTCCACATTATCCGGTACATTCTTGCTCAGCCATTCCTGTTTGAGCGTTTCATCGGCCAGTACAGCGATCGTCATTGGATAAATTTGCTGCAAAGAAACTACAACTTGTTTTAATAAATTTGAGGCATGGAAAAAAAGATCATCAATACGAACAATGCTCCGGCTCCCATCGGGCCCTATAGCCAGGCCGTCAGGGCCGGTGGTATGCTATTCGTTTCCGGCCAGGTGGCCATCGATCCCGCTACAGGCGATGTGATCACTACGGACACGGTCAGTGAAACCCACCAGGTGATGCGCAACCTGAAAGCGGTGCTCACAGAAGCGGGGCTCGACTTCAGCGCTGTGGTGAAGACCACCATCTTTCTCAGCGATATGTCATTATTCGCTACCGTCAATGAAGTATACGGCTCCTATTTCACCGGGAACTATCCTACGCGTGAAACAGTAGCCGTAAAAACTCTGCCGAAGAATGTGAATGTGGAGATCAGCGTGATCGCCGTTGCCTGATCCTCATCCCACAACTTTCAACTCTTTTCCGATCTTGGTGAATGCCGCGATCGCTTTGTCGAGATGTGCCTGCTCGTGCGCAGCGCTCAATTGTACGCGGATGCGGGCCATTCCTTTGGCAACAACGGGATAGAAGAACCCGATCACGTAAATGCCTTCTTCCAGTAATTTGGCAGCGAAAGTTTGCGCCACTACGGCATCATAGAGCATGATGGGCACGATGGGATGATCGCCGGGTTTGATATCGAAGCCGGCTTCCGTCATCTTGCTGCGGAAATATTTGGTATTGTGCTCGAGCTTGTCGCGCAGGGAAGTCGTTTCCGTGAGCAGATCGAGTACCGCGATGGAAGCGCCTACGATACTGGGGGCCAGCGTATTCGAAAATAAATAGGGGCGGGAACGCTGGCGAAGCATATCGACCATTTCCTTGCGGCCGCTGGTGAATCCGCCGGAAGCGCCGCCCAGCGCTTTGCCCAGGGTGCCGGTGATAATATCGATCCTGCCCATTACACCGCGGTATTCATGGGTGCCGCGGCCTGTTTTACCCAGGAAGCCGCTGCTATGGCATTCATCGATCATGATGGCGGCATCATATTTTTCTGCGAGGGCAACGATCTTGTCGAGCTGTGCGATAGTGCCATCCATGCTGAAGGAACCGTCTGTAACGATGATCCTGCTGCGGAGCTTGGCGGTTTCTTTCAGCCGCTCTTCCAGGTCGGCCATGTCATTATGCTTGTACCGGAAACGCTGTGCTTTGCATAGGCGCACGCCATCTATGATGGAAGCATGGTTCAGCTCATCGGAAATGATGGCATCCTGTTCATTGTACAATGGCTCGAATACGCCGCCATTGGCATCGAAGGCAGCGGCATATAAGATGGTATCCTCTGTGCCGAGGAATTTGGATATTTTGGCTTCAAGCTCTTTGTGGATGTCCTGGGTACCGCAAATGAACCGTACGCTGCTCATACCGTAACCTCTGTGATCGATATATTTTTTGGCGGCTTCGAGTACCTGGGGGTGGGATGATAGCCCGAGATAATTATTGGCGCAGAAATTCAGGACGGTCTTCCCGTTCACCCTGATCTCGGCCCCTTGTGGCGATTCAATGATCCTTTCTGTTTTATACAGGCCGCCGGCTTTGATCTCTTCCAGTTCTGCGGCCAGTCTTTTCACTAAATTCTCATTCATATAGCGTTTGTTTTGTAGAGGCACAAATGTAGGGAACATACCACAAAGTGGTATTTTAGGCTTTTCCTAAGGAATCTGTAACTTTTTCACAGTACCTTCGTCCCATATTTCAAAACGGACTCTTTATGTTTAGAAAAACCTTTATCCGGCTGATGCTGATGGCGATGGTAGTCATGGCGGGTATACTGGTCCTGAGCAGTGCCCGTTCTCATATCAGAAGTACAGGAACGGCTGAATGCCGGGAATCCAAAGAAGATTGTGGCCGGAAACCGCAGGGCGAATTTTCGATCTGGGAATCCCTCAGCCGGGCGCTCATGACAAGCACGCAATATTAAGGGTATTGAAAATCATAGGTTTAATTTCTGAAGGAGATCCGTAGGGGTCTCTTTTTTTATTTATGGTGTTTTGTAACATTTTGAAGGCCGGTGCGTATCACTAATGAACCCAATCAACAAAATTCAACAGACAGGTCCTGCTTATGACCGAAAGAGAGTATAATCAGTGTGTCACGGAATATGCGGATAACGTGTATCGGTTCATCCTGAAGAATCTTCAGCATGAGGAAGATGCGCGGGATGTTGTGCAGACCGCTTTCGAGAAGATGTGGGTCAACCGTGCCGAGGTCGACAATGCCCGGTGCAAGAGCTATTTATTCACAGTAGCATATCACCAGATGATCGATCATATCCGGAAAAGCAAAAGGATCACCCTGCGGGATGAGTTCAGGGAAGAAAGCCGGATCACGGACAGGCCCGCACACAATACCCGCAAGATCCTGGAAGAAGCACTGGGCAGGTTGAATGAAACGCAGCGGTCGCTGGTGCTATTGAAGGATTATGAAGGATATTCTTACGAAGAGATCGGGAAGATCACCGGGCTGAATGAAAGCCAGGTGAAAGTATACCTGCATCGTGCCCGGGTACAATTGAAAAATTATTTGGTGAGCCCTGAAAATGTTTTGTAATATGAACATTACGCGACAACATTACGAAGAGTATTTCCTGCTGTATGTCGACAATGAGCTGACCGATACCGAACGGAAAGCCGTTGAAGCATTCGTGGAAGAGAACCCCGATCTGGGCGAAGAGCTGATCATGCTGCAGCAATCCGTGATCAAACCCGACCAGCGGGTGGTCTTCGATGATAAGGGAAGTCTCCTGAAGAAAACACCGGATACCAACCCGGTCAATGAGACCAACTGCGAAGAATATTTTGTATTGTATGGAGATGATGAGCTTACCAACCAGGAAAAAGATTTCGTAGAACAATTCGTTTACAGGAACCCTCAATACCAGGAAAGTTTTGAACTGGTCCAGGCTGTGCGCCTCACGCCCGATCCCCTGGTTACCTTTCCCGGTAAAAGATCTTTATACCGCCATGAAACGGAGCGGAGAGTGATCGCCATTCGTTGGTGGAAGATCGCTGCTGCGGCCATACTACTTATGTTCATCGGCGGCACTACCTGGTTCACCATGGTACGCACTGATAAGCCTGCCAACGATCCTGTAAAAGTTGCCGGGCAACCGGCCGGTAAGGATACAGCAAAGCCTGGTCCCGCCGTTACTTCTACGGATACTGATCACCGTGAGCAAACGGAAAAAAAGCCGGCAACACCTGTTACACCATTGCCCGAAGGGCCGGTGATCGCCGAGGCCCCGAAAAAAATATCGCCATCCTCTTCCGATAAGCAAACAAAAGGAACTGCTATAAAACTTCCCGAAACAAATGCAGTACCAGAAACCTCCGTTGCCATTGCAAAAACAGATGGTCAGGAAAAAAAATCAGTGGAGGCCAGTAACTCTTTGAAGGGCTCTTCCGTTCTACCTGTAGAAGATGCCACTCATGCGGTGGCTGTTACAAAACCGGTAGTGAAAGTAGCGGACCCTGTGATCGATGCCGATGAAAGAAAGGCCCTTGCCATGCTTGATAACAAACTTGATAACAAACCTTCCAGCCATAAGATCGACGACCTGGTTTCGGAAGATACTGAACAGGACCAGTTCACCACCGATACCGGTAAGAAAAACAGACTGCGCGGCCTCTTCAGAAGAGTAACGCGAGTATTCGAACGAAATACCAATATGGACCACGGCGATAACAACAAAGGAAGCATCCGTATCGCCAGCTTCGAAATAGCATTGAAATAATTTCCATTAAATAGCAAATCAGAAACGTATGAAAAGGGTAATTATACTCCTGACGGGGATTTTATTTGGATTCGCCGGAATGGCCCAGACAGATTCAACTGACAACAAGAGCGATACCATCCGCATCGGCGGCATGATCATCGTTAAAAGAAAAGGAAAGAATGACGACAACAGGTCCAGGCAGGAAACAAGGGTTTATTATCGCCGCAATAAAGACTATAAACCTTCCAATATCAGCACTAACTGGATTATCATTGATCTCGGCCTCACCAACTACACCGATAAGACCAACTACAGCAGCCTCGCCATCCAGGACCCCCTGACGGGATTTGCCCCGGGAGCCAATAAAGACTGGTTCAAACTAAGAGCGATCAAATCCGTGAATGTAAACCTCTGGCTATTCATGCAAAGGCTCAATGTGATCAAGCATGTGGTGAACCTGAAATACGGGTTGGGCGTTGAGCTGAATAACTACCGGTACGAAGAACCTATCAAGTATAAGGTCAATCCTACCCAGGTGATCTACGACAACAGCACTTCCTATAGCAAGAACAAACTGGCCGCTGATTACGTAACCGTTCCACTCATGGTGAACTTCAACTTTACGCCTAAAAAGCGGCAACCCTTTGGCCTGAGTGTGGGCGCCAGCGCAGGCTACCTGTATTCCAGCCGGCAGAAGACCATCACCGAGGCAGACGGCAAACGCAAGAAACGCAATGACTTCGACCTGCGCCCCTGGAAGATCTCCTATATCGGTGAGTTGAGCCTGGGCCCTGTAATGCTTTATGGCTCATTGGCCACCCAGAGCATGTTTGAGAAGGGGCCCGACCAGACACCGTATAATGTAGGTATCCGGTTCAGTAATTGGTAAACAGGGCAGTGTTGACAAGTTGAAAGGTTGACAGGTTAGCAAGGTGCATTCCTTGTTAACCTGTCAACCTTTCAACTTGTCAACATTTTACCTTTTCACCCTCCCATCACCCTCAAACAAACTTTTCCACATTAAAAATATTTTTCATTCACCCTCCGTTAATTTGCAGAGGCATGTGCTTGCCTATTATTCATTATTCACCAAATCATTCCTACTTGCTTGGTCTTTACTCAAAACCAGGTTAACATGAAACGCCAACGGACCAGTCTTGCAATACTCCTTTTTTTTATGGTGGGGATTGCCGGCTTCACAAGCACTTCCAAAAGAGCCATCAAAAGAAATTTTTCCCATAAAGGCCCCGAAGGGGCCGTATATGTGATCATCGATAAATCGGCGTATGAACTGAAAGTGTATGATGAGGAAGGATGGTATGCTACCTATCCCGTTGTATTCGGATCGAAAGACCTGAGCGATAAAATGATGGAGGGCGATCGCAAAACACCAGAAGGCACTTTCAAGATCACTTCCAAAAAGCCTCACCAGAAATGGCATAAGATGCTGATGCTCGATTATCCCAATAAGGCAAGCTGGGATAAGTTCAATCTCCGCAAAGCGAACAGGCAAATACCCCAGAACGCACGCATCGGGGGCGGCATCGCCATACATGGCACCTGGCCCCACGACAATATCGTGGTCGATGATTATACCAACTGGACCAATGGCTGCGTGTCATTGAAAAATGAAGATCTCGACGAGATCGATAGTTATCTCCCTGTAGGCACCAAAGTGATCATCCGTAGATAAATCTCCCCAAATCGTAGTATTGCTAGTCCCGGCACGTTATCTCCCTGTGCTCTCTGCAAAGCGCACTGGGATTTCTACGCAACCAGCAGCGAATTATTGTTAATTCTTGTCAGTTACCCTGAAAAGCATTCATTTTGCCAACAGGTCTGGCATATTATTCGTATCATAATAGGATCACCATTATCAGATACGGAAGACCTGCAACGTTGGGAAACATCGAAAGCCATAGAACATTGGCTTCAGAAAACGGTCAATGTTTCCGTCTCTATGAAGACCCCACAACCAGCCAGTGGGGTTTTCTTTTATTAAGTTATTAAGGAGTCAAGGAGTACCCGTTAGATAGGCAATGGTTACATCCGCAAAACTTCCCTTCACAGTTACTGCTGCCCCAATGCCATTGTTCTTGCCGGTAAATTCATAGCTGCCGGATATTTTAGCGGTCTTGCCTGTCACCACCAGGGTCGTCAAAGTAAATTTTCCATTCTCCGAAAACATGGACACCTCCCGGTTATCATGCGGCCCTTTGTTGAAGATACCCATATTACTCTTGCTGGTATTGGCAGCGTTGATCACCAGGTTGTAGACGCCTGGTTTGATGGGTTTGCTGTCATTGACAAAGACCTGCACCCATACTTCACTTTCGTTTTCACCGGTCCCCTTTCTCGTATCGAAGACCAGGCTGTAGCTTTTATTGTCTTTCGAGGTGGCGATCGTTCCTGTGGTAGAGTTGGCAGTGAATGATTGCCCGCCCGTTTGAATGGTCACAATACCGTTGTTGTTATCGGGAGGGCCTGCCGGCGTTTGTCCAAAAGCGTTAGATGCCATGAACAGCAACATGACCATGATGCCTGCTATGGGAGTAAGGAACAAGCGTTTCATATAGTGCAGTTTTGAAAAGTTAGAGTTTACCATTCTTGATCTCTTCCACTACGCCTGGATCGAGGAGGGTGGTGGTATCGCCCAGCTTATCCGTTTCACCTTCGGCGATCTTGCGCAGGATACGGCGCATGATCTTACCACTCCTGGTTTTGGGCAACCCGCTCACGAACTGGATCTTGTCGGGTTTGGCAATTGGCCCGATGATGCGCGATACGGTGGAGGCAATATCGAGCCTCACCAGTTTCTCATCCTGCATATTCCCCTGAAAGATAACGAAGGCATAAATGCCCTGTCCCTTTATATCGTGTGGGTATCCCACCACGGCACTTTCTACAACACCGGTATGCATATTGATCGCGTTCTCTACTTCGGCTGTGCCTATCCGGTGGCCACTCACATTGAGCACATCATCCACGCGGCCGGTGATGCGGTAATTGCCTTCCTCATCGCGCAGACAGCCATCGCCCGTAAAATAAAGATTATCATAAGTAGCGAAATAATTCTGCCTGCAGCGTTCATGATCACCATAGGTAGTTCTCAGCATACCGGGCCAGGGAAATTTGATGCAGAGATTACCACTCACCCCATTACCTGCAACTTCTTTGCCATTTTCATCTACGAGGATGGGTTGAATGCCCGGTAAGGGAAGTGTAGCAAATGAAGGTTTGGCGGGCGTTACACCTGCCAGGTTGGAAATGAGGATACCACCTGTTTCCGTTTGCCACCAGGTATCCACGATGGGGCATTTGCGCTTGCCGATATGCTCATCGTACCAGTGCCAGGCCTCTTCATTGATGGGCTCACCCACAGTACCCAATACTTTCAATGAGCTGAGATCATGGCGTTGAACAGGTTCAAGCCCAAAGCCCATCAGGCTCCTGATGGCGGTGGGAGCAGTGTAGAGAATAGTCACCTTGTATTTGTCTACAATATCCCAGAACCGGCCTGCATCCGGCCAGGTGGGGACCCCTTCGAACAAAACACTTGTGACGCCTGCGCTCAGCGGGCCGTATACAATATAGCTATGACCTGTGATCCAGCCGATATCGGCCGTGCAGAAATGAATATCACCGGGCTGGTATTGGAACACATTCACGAAGGAGTAATTGGTATAGACCATGTAACCACCGCAGGTATGCACCACACCCTTTGGCTTACCGGTGGAACCTGAAGTGTAAAGGATGAACAGCATGTCTTCTGCGTCCATCACTTCGGCAGGGCAATCCGGACTTCCCTGTGTTTCCACCTTTTTGATCTCGTCTTCCCACCAGGTATCGCGGCCTTTGATCATGGATACAGGCGTGCGCGTACGGGTGAGTACGATCACACGTTCTACGAACGGGCATTGTACCAGCGCATCATCGATCACCGATTTCAACGGGATCTCTTTGTTACCGCGAAAGGCGCCATCGCAGGTGATCACAAAGCGGGCCTGTGCATCCTGCAGCCTGTCGGCAATACTTTGTGCACTGAAACCTCCGAATACCACAGAATGAATAGCGCCGATCCTGGCGCTGGCCAATACTGCAATGGCCAGTTCAGGCACCATGCCCATATAGATACAAACACGGTCGCCTTTTTTCACATCATTATTTTTTAGCACATTGGCGAACTGAACTACTTTATTGTAAAGGTCGCGGTACGTGAGTACGCGATGATGCTCTTCCGGATCATTGGGTTCCCAGATGATGGCGGGCTGATTGCCGAGTTTGTCCAGGTGTCGGTCGAGACAATTCTCGGTAATATTGAGCTTACCACCGGCAAACCATTTGATGGTCGGTTTTTTGAAATCCCATTCTAAAGTTTTCTCCCAGGGTTTCTGCCATTGGAATGTGGAAGCGATACTGCTCCAGAATCCTTCTGGGTCCCGGACACTTTGTTCATAAGCTGCTTTGTACTGGTCTACCGACCTGATCTGGTAAGGGAATGACATATTATTCTTCTTTGTGTTGTTGGAGGATAAAATTAATTTGAAATTTTGAGAATACAGGAACTGTTGTCAGTTTGAATTACCGCATTTTCAATTTATCTTTCGCTTATGAATAACACGACTGCTGCTCCTGCCCGCGGAATATGGAAAGTGATCGCCGCATCTTCCGTTGGGACATTGATAGAATGGTACGATTTCTACATCTTCGGGAGCCTCGCCACTGTGATCGCCAACCAATTCTTCCCCAAAACAAATCCAACTGCTGCTCTTCTTTCAACACTGGCCACTTTTGCTGCCGGCTTTATCGTGCGCCCTTTCGGTGCGCTGGTCTTCGGAAGACTGGGAGATCTGATCGGCAGAAAATATACATTCCTGCTCACGCTCGTGCTGATGGGCGGATCAACCTTTGCCATCGGCCTTGTTCCCGGCTATGAACGCATCGGCTTTGCCGCGCCCCTGCTGGTATTGCTGCTTCGCTTATTGCAGGGGCTTGCACTGGGCGGTGAATACGGCGGCGCTGCTACCTATGTAGCAGAACATGCGCCGGCCAACAAACGCGGTTATTACACCAGTTGGATCCAGACAACAGCCACGCTGGGCCTCTTCCTTTCACTGGGCGTGATCCTGCTCACGCGGCATAGCCTCGATCCCGATATGGAAACATCCATCAGGAAATTCAACGACTGGGGATGGCGCATTCCGTTCTGGGTATCGATCCTGCTGGTGGGCGTATCGGTCTATATCCGGTTAAAGATGAATGAATCGCCCCTGTTCGCGAAACTGAAATCGGAGGGCAAAACTTCCGCCAATCCGCTCAAGGAAAGTTTTGGCCACAAGGCCAACCTGAAAATGGTATTGCTGGCTTTGTTCGGGGCCACGATGGGGCAGGGAGTAGTATGGTATACCGGTCAGTTCTATGCGCAATCTTTTATCGAGAACGTTTGCAAAATAGATTTCGAACAATCGCGCACCATCCTCATCTGGGCTATCCTGTTTGCAACACCTTTATTTATTGTATTTGGAGGATGGAGCGATAAGGTAGGCCGCAAATGGATCATGATCGCCGGTATGGCCCTGGCCATCACTACCTATCAATACATCTTCCGTCAATTCCTTCATTTCTCCGACCCGGCAACGAAAGTGGAGCTGACGGAGAAAAGAAAACTGACCGACACAAAGATCAGTATGCTGGAAAAATTCCCGGCAGATACTATCCGCACTACCACCAGTGAACTGCATTATGAAGATGGCGCTGTCTTCAAAGAAATACGAACGGATACGGTCCGTGTTTCAGCGGACGCACCAACAAAAATTTCAACAAACGTTCGTTACGTCGACAAGAAACTCGGCAATGCAGATTACTGGAAAACCGTTTTCTGGTTGTTCATCCTCGTTACATACGTAACGATGGTATATGGGCCAATAGCAGCATTCCTCGTGGAATTATTTCCTACCAGGATCCGCTACACGTCGATGTCGCTCCCTTATCATATCGGCAATGGTGTCTTCGGAGGGCTTACACCTTTCATTGCAACACTGCTGACCACCATCTATGTGAACAATAAACTATCGGGGCTCTGGTATCCCATCATCGTGGCAGGCATCTGCTGCATCATTGGGGCCGTTTATGTTAGCAACCGGATCGATCCGGATGTAAATGATTAATGACATTCAAAAAAAAAAAAGAACATGAATACTATAAAAAGATTGCTTGGCTGGATCTGGCTCTTGCTGGGGCCTGTAACGATCTTCTACCTGGTGAGAACTGCCGGTCATGAGATCGCCGCAAAACCCGTGATCGACACCAAGGTCCAGTGGGGCGTATTCATCATCGTATTTGTACCGATAGCCATCGGGCTCATGATCTTCGGCTATTATGGCATTAAAGGTGAATATGACCAATTGCCGGAAGATTCCAGCCAGTTATAAATTATTTCGGACGCGCCTGAACAATAACAATAGCAGCCTGTTATTTTAATTCTGTTTTAATGAATTGTGACCCTTTGGTCACCTTTCTGTTAAAAAACATGCAGAGTGCTGGTTTTACAGCAATGGTTGTACTATTTTTGTACCTCTTTCGAAAAAAATGAGCCAAACAGCCAAACATAAAAAGCGTACGAGGTCGATGGTAAGGTCTTTAATGGCCGTTACCATGATGTGCTTGTTGCTGTTGCTCACCAGCATCAATTTCTTCATCTATGCCGGCGTGAAAAATGATGCACCTGAAGTGGTGCTCGCCTGCGGGGGTGATGAAGATTCATCGGACACTTATCCCAGCAGTCCTGCAGGCCCTGATGAAAAATCGCCCGGCAATGCAGTCTCGCTTACAGAAGAATATATTCACGATATTGAACATGTGGAGGACCAGTTCTGGATCAATGCACTTTTCCAACATAAGATCCATGAAGCTGAAAAGCTGAGCATTGTTCATTTTGAAAGGCTTTCCCCTCCTCCCGAAGCCTGAATTCCCATTCCATTTTTCTGAAATAGTCTTAGTCTGCCTTTCTCATCAACGGACAAGTCATTGACGATTGTTGACCTGAAAAAAGCCTGGACAACGGCAACAGTATTATTATTTACCATGATTCGTTAACACGGAATTATTAATTGATTTTTTATGGTCAAAAAAGAGAAGAGCTATTTAGGCTCGCTTGGTTCGGATTTTCCCGCATCGGTAGTGGTGTTCCTGATCGCATTGCCATTATGTTTGGGCATTGCATTGGGTTCCGGCGCACCATCATTCTCCGGTATCATCGGGGGTATTGTGGGTGGTATTGTCATCGGTATGCTTAGCGGCTCACAACTGAGCGTGAGCGGCCCCGCCGCAGGGCTTACAGCCATTGTAGCGGTAGCGATCGGCAAGCTGCAGGTATTTGAAGCGTTCCTGGTGGCTGTGGTGATCGGTGGTATTTTACAGGTCATTCTTGGTTATATCAAGGCCGGGATCCTGGGTGATTATATTCCTTCAGGCGTCATCAAAGGTATGCTGGCCGCGATCGGCCTGATCCTGATCCTGAAACAGGTGCCGCATCTGGTGGGTTATGAGGCCGATTTCCACGGCGATGAAACTTTCGAACAGAAAGACGGGAAGAATACTTTCTCCGAGCTGTTCTATTCATTCAAAAATATCCTGCCTACAGCCCTCATCATTGGTGTCATTTCCATCCTGCTGCAGATCCTGTGGGATAAAGTGCTGGCGAAGAAAGCAAAGTTCTTCAAGCTGGTGCCATCTCCCCTGATCGTGGTACTGATCGGCGTGGCGATCAATGAATGGCTGAAAAGCTCCAGGCCCGAATGGGCATTGGGCGCTTCGCACCTGGTGAGCATTCCGATCGCCAGCACACCGGGCGAGTTCTTCTCTTTCTTCACCTTCCCCGATTTCAGCCATCTCGGCAATATCACGGTTTGGACAACGGCGCTGACCATTGCCATCGTGGCCAGTCTCGAAACGCTGCTCAATATCGAAGCGTCCGATGAACTGGACCCTTACAAGCGGGTAACGCCCACGAACAGGGAACTGAAAGCACAGGGCGTGGGTAACCTCGTGTCGGGCCTGATCGGTGGTCTGCCCCTCACTTCCGTGATCGTGCGCACCTCGGCCAACGTGAATGCCGGCGCCAAAACGAAGATGTCGGCCATCCTGCATGGTATGTTGTTGCTGCTCTGTGTGGCCATGATCCCGTCGGTGCTGAACCTGATCCCGTATTCTTCACTGGCCGCGATCCTGATCTATACAGGCTACAAACTGACCAAGCCATCCCTCTATGCCGATTTCTATAGAAAAGGATGGGAACAGTTCCTGCCTTTCGTGATCACGGTGGTGGCGATCCTGCTGACGGACCTCCTTATCGGTATCCTGATCGGGTGTTGCGTGGGCATGTTCTTCGTGATGCGCAGCAATTTCAAATCGGCCGTATTCGTGGTGAACGACGATAATAAATATTTGTTCCGTTTGAGAAAGGACGTGTCTTTCCTGAATAAACCGATCATCAAAAGGAAACTGGAGCAGGTGCCTGAAGAATCCTATGTGCTGATCGACGCAGCGCGTGCGGATTTTATCGATAAGGATGTAGTGGAAGTGATCGAGGATTTCATGAAGCATGCACCGTTGAAAGATATCAAGGTTGAACTGAAACGAAGTGTTTACAAAGACCAGGGCTTTTCGCAACATGCAGAAGTTCTGGCCTCTAAAAATTAATTGTTATGCAATCATTTGAAAAATTGTTACTCGAGAATAAAGCATGGGCCGCCGAAAAAAAAGAGGACGACCCCAATTTTTTCAAACGCCTGGAGCACGTACAAGCACCTGAATTCCTCTGGATCGGCTGCAGCGACAGCCGCGTGCCTGCCAATGAAATTACGGGTACACTTCCGGGTGAGATATTCGTGCATCGCAATATCGCCAACCTCGTGGTGCCGAACGACCTCAATATGCTGAGCGTGCTGGAATATGCCGTTACACATTTGAAGGTAAAGCATGTGATCGTTTGCGGTCACCATAATTGCGGTGGTATCAAGGCAGCCATGACAGATCATTCCTTTGGCATCATCGACAACTGGATCAGGCATATCAAGGACGTATACAATGAGCACCGCGAAGAGATCGATGCTGTGGGAGATGAAGGGGCCAGGGTGAACCATCTCGTGGAATGCAGTGTACGGCAGCAGGTGATCAATATTTCGCAAACGGAAACGATCAGGAAAGCCTGGGCAAAGGAAAGAAGGCCCCATATCCATGGCTGGGTATATGGACTGAAAGACGGGTTGCTGAAGCCCGTATTCTCGATGGCCCCACCGGTGAAAGAAGAGTTGTACCAGTTGCTTTAGCCAGTATATTTGCAGGGCAAACCATTAACCACCCGATATGGCTTCATCATCCGGAAATAAATCGTATGCAAAGCTCCTGCAGGAAAACAAATTGTGGGCGGCGGGAAAAATAAAGGAAGACCCTGATTATTTCAATCGCCTGGCACACCTGCAGACACCGGAGTTCCTCTGGATCGGCTGCAGCGACAGCCGTGTGCCGGCGAATGAGATCACCGGCACACAGCCCGGTGAGATCTTCGTGCACCGCAACGTGGCCAACCTTGTGATCAATACGGATGTGAACCTGCTCAGTGTGCTCGACTATGCCGTGAAACACCTGAAGGTAAAGCATGTCATCATCTGCGGCCATTACGGATGTGGCGGTATCAAGGCAGCCACCACGAATACCGACTACAAGTACGTGCTCAATATGTGGCTGCGCAATATCAAGGATGTATACCGCCTTCACCGGGCAGAACTGGATAGCATCCACGATGAAGAACTGCGCTGCGACCGCCTCGTTGAACTCAACGTGACCGAGCAATTGATGAACCTCGCCAAGACCTCCATCATTCAGCGTGCCTGGAAAGAAGAGCAGCGCCCCGATCTTCATGGATGGGTGTATGGGTTGAAAGACGGGCTGATAAAACCTGTGTTCGAGATGAAGGCCGGAACACATATCGATCCATTGTACGAATACGATGACCTTTAGTAATATGGGAAATGAGGCAAAATTCGTAGGTTTGTTCTCATGTCCATTGAAGTAAAAGGTCTTACTAAAACATACGGCCAACAGAAAGCGGTGAACCAGGTCTCATTCACCGTTGCCAAAGGAGAGATCGTGGGTTTCCTGGGGCCCAATGGAGCAGGCAAATCCACCACCATGAAGATCATCACCGGCTATCTGCCGGCAGATGAAGGCGAAGCAGTGGTATGCGGCATTCCCGTAAAGCGCGATCCACTGGCAGCCAAAGCCAGGATCGGCTATCTCCCTGAGGCCAACCCCCTCTATTATGATATGTATGTGCGCGAGTACCTCGGCTTTGTGGCCGACGTGCATCGCGTATCCGATAAAAAGCAAACGATCGAAAAAGCCATCGAAACGGTGGGCCTTTCCCTGGAAAGCAAAAAGCGCATAGGCCAATTATCGAAAGGGTATAAACAGCGTGTAGGTCTGGCTGCTGCCCTTGTACATGATCCCGAAGTACTGATCCTCGATGAGCCCACCACCGGGCTCGACCCCAACCAGATCATCGAGATCCGCGATCTCATCAAAAAACTCGGACAGAACAAGACCGTTCTATTCTCCTCCCATATCCTGCAGGAAGTAGAAGCTATCTGCGACAGGGTAGTGATCATCAACAGAGGCAATCTTGTGGCCGATGATACTTTGAGCAGGCTCCGTCTTCAATCGGACAATAACCAGGTGTTGAAAGTGAATTTCCAGGAACCGCTGGAAGCCGCATGGCTGGAGCGTTTGAGCCAGGTGAAATCGGTGAATAAGATCAGCCCTAACGAATGGGAGTTAGTATGCCGCGATGCACAGGAAGCAAAAAGACAATTAATGGAGCTGGCTTTGCAGCACAACCTGAATATCGTTTCTTTGCAATCCGGCGGACAAAGCCTGGAAGAAGTATTCAGAACATTGACCAATACCAAATAATAATATTCAAAAAAATCAACCAAGAATCATGAGTTACATTGCAGACATTCATGCAAGACAGATCCTGGACAGCCGTGGCAATCCTACGGTAGAAGTAGATGTGATCACTGAAAACGGTGTGACCGGCAGAGCTGCCGTACCGAGCGGCGCTTCAACCGGCAAACATGAGGCCGTAGAATTGCGCGATGGCGATAAAGGCAAATACATGGGCAAGGGTGTTTTGAACGCTGTGAAAAATGTGAACGAGATCATCGCCGATCAACTGATCGGGATCGAAGTGGTGAAACAGGCGCATATCGATGAGCTCCTGATCAAGATCGATGGCACCGACAACAAAGCCAAGCTCGGCGCCAATGCCACACTGGCCGTTTCCATGGCCGTTGCCAAAGCTGCTGCACAGGAAACCGGACTGCCATTGTTCCGCTATCTCGGCGGCGTGAATGCCACTGTACTGCCCATACCACTGATGAATATCCTGAATGGTGGCGTGCATGCAGATAACAAGATCGATTTCCAGGAATTCATGATCGTTCCTATCGGTGCTTCCACCTTCAGTAAAGGACTGCGTTGGGGCGTGGAAATTTTCCATCACCTGAAATCGGTTTTGAAAAAGAAAGGATACAGCACCAATGTAGGTGATGAAGGTGGCTTTGCACCCGATATCCAAAGCAATGAAGAAGCGATTGAAACCGTACTGGAAGCCATTGAGGCAGCCGGATACAAAGCCGGTGAAGATGTAGGAATTGCCATGGATGCTGCCAGCACAGAAATGTATGACGAGAAAAAGAAGACCTACAAATTCTATAAGAGCTCCGGCAAGACCATTTCAAGCGATGAGATGGTAGCTTACTGGGCTAACTGGGTGAAACAATATCCTATCATCTCCATCGAAGATGGGATGGCAGAAGACGATTGGGATGGCTGGAAAAATCTCACCGATGCAGTAGGCAGCAAATGCCAGCTTGTAGGCGATGATCTTTTCGTGACGAATGTTAAACGCCTGCAGGAAGGGATCGATAAAGGTATTGCCAATAGCATCCTCATAAAAGTGAACCAGATCGGTACTGTTACAGAGACCATCAATGCCGTTCAACTCGCGCAAACCAATGGGTATACTTCCATCATGAGCCATCGCAGTGGTGAAACGGAAGATACTACGATCGCCGACCTCGCTGTGGCACTGAACTGCGGACAGATCAAGACCGGCTCCGCCAGCCGTACCGACCGTATGGCCAAGTACAACCAGTTGCTGCGCATTGAAGAATTACTGGCCGATAACGCTGTTTATCCGAAAGGAAGAATCAAGTTCGGCAAGAAGTAATGTGAATATATTTGCCACGAAGGCACAAAGGCACAAAGTAAACTGGAGTATTGAATTTACTCAGTCCTTACCGGAGGTCAGCTTCGTGTCTTAATTCAAGGTGTGGCATTATTCAGGTGCCAGTCCCTTGAAAGGCACTAAGCAGCCTGGCAGTATTGCCTTGAATTTAACATACCTATTCTTTGAGCCTTTGTGCCTTTGTGGCAAAATTTTTCTATAACTTAGCGATCAGTTTGAAACTCCTCCGCAACATACCCGCCTGGTTGAAGAACAAATACCTGCTCACATCATTGGTATTTGCTGTTTGGTTATTATTCTTCGATGACCAGGATATCATCACCACACATTTCAAACATCGCCGCGAACTGCACAAGCTGCAGGAAAGCCGGGATTATTATCTCCAGCAGATCAATGCCACCAGGGCCGAGCTGGAACAATTGAAATCGGACCCGGCCACCCTGGAAAAATATGCCAGGGAGAAATACTGGATGAAAAGGGACAATGAAGATCTCTATATCCTCCCCCAATAATTCCCCGATCGGTTTAATATGCTGAAAATAAATTGCTTATGGTTCTACGGTCTCGTGAATCCCGCAGCAAAAAAATTTCCCCATCAAGTACATTTACTATTTACGCTGTCAATTCCTTTTTTTACCTTTCCCACATAGCAATCCCCTCCAAGGTTAAATTCCAATACCCCGTACAATAAAGAGAAACCAACCCGCGTTTATAATCACGGACGGACACCGAAATTGACTCTTTCGGACATTATTATTAAGGATATAAATGGTTTGCCTATGACTATTCTCTTTACACCGGAGGAACTCATACAGTATTTGTACAATGAAACCTCTCCTGAGAAAACCGCAGCGATTGAAGCCTCTTTACAGGAAGACTGGACACTTCGCGAAAAACTGGAGGTGCTGAAAGCTTCTACCCAAGGCCTGAACAAACTGATCGAATCACCCAGGCAGGAAGCCATCCTCAACGTATTGAACTACGCCCGCGAATCGGCTGCTGAATCTGTTCAGCAATAATGACTTGTTCCTGATCACCTTTCAATCTACGGATTGGTGAAGTAACCCTCATCCCGTAATTTCGCAGTCATTCTACAACAGGGAATGACCAGAAAAGAACGTTTCGAATTCATTATCGACTATTTTCAGGAGCATGCTCCCAATGCGGAGACGGAATTGCTCTACGACAATCCCTACCAATTATTGGTAGCGGTGATCCTTTCTGCCCAATGCACTGATAAAAGGGTGAACATGACCACACCGGCTATCTTTGAAAAATACCCCGATGCGGCCAGCCTGTCGAAAGCTACGTTCGATGAATTATTTCCGTTGATCAGGAGCATTTCCTATCCCAATAACAAGACCAAACACCTTATCGGCATGGCTAAAATGCTGATAGAGAAATTCCATGGTGAAGTGCCTCTCACCGTGGAAGAGCTGGTACAACTGCCCGGAGTAGGGCGCAAGACCGCCAATGTGATCACCTCCGTGGTCGACCAGCAACCCAATATGGCCGTAGACACGCATGTATTCCGGGTCTCTGCCAGGATAGGGCTTACAGTTGGCGCCAAAACACCCCTGGCCACAGAAAAACAACTGGTCAGTTTTATTCCCAAAGAACTGATTCACAAAGCACACCACTGGCTTATTCTACATGGTCGCTATGTCTGCGTAGCCCGCAATCCCAAATGCGACCAATGTGGTATCAGGCCGGCCTGTAAATACTACCAGAAAAAGATTGACCCCAAAAAGGCAGTCAAACAATAGCGGCCAGTCTCTTCCCCAACCTTTAGTGTTTACCGCTGTTATATAGATTGTTCATCTCCGGGACCCTCTGCCAGCGTAATTTTACAGGCGTTCCCCCAACCAACGGATGGCGTCTGTTAATTTTGCTAATTTTACAATATCGAACCGAGCCAACCGTCAACCTTATTAAAGGAACAATCAAGTAAACAGGAATATTTCATGGAATCAAATTCTACCTCGGTAATAAACACAGCCTTATCGTTCGCTCCACTGATCAGGGAATGGGAAAGGATCATTCGGGAAGGGGGAAGGGACGGTACAAGAGAGCTTTATCAACACTTACTGGATAAAGTAAAACAACATCCCGAATTACTGGGACCCATTCATGACCTCTCCATCCTCGATAAGCATAGATCACTGATCGACCAGATGATGGCCACCGTTTTCCCGGTCACTTTATCGGATAAAGATGATCTCTATGGGGGCGGCATTCCCTTCGAGTTCACGATGTTCTATGAATCTGCCAGGTTCCGTGAGCTCTTCATAGCACCGGACGGGCACGAAGTGATAATGCCGGATATGAAAACGGAGGACCAGCTCTGCAGGGAAAAAGAAGCAGGGGCCTATTCATTCATTCTACATCGTCTGTACAATATTGAATCGAACAGGACAGTGACCATGGTCCATCCTTATAGTTGTGATGATACCTCTCTTGATAAATATGTGGAAATTGAACTGGACACCCGGTTCATCGATGTGAAAGTGAAAGGCGAACTCCCCGAATTACCGGTAGACCTCATACACAGTTGCCAGAGGATCAGCGACCTGATGAACATGCCCGGACTGCGGGAACTTCTTCCGCTCAGCATGTTCGAATTCGAAGGCATGGTGCTGCTGCGCATCCGTGAAGTGACCGAAAGGGAAGTGCTGAATATCATACGCGATAAACTGCTGCAGATCCATAGCTTTTCGGACCAGTCCGTTTTCATTGAACTGCAGAAACAAGTGCAGAACCTGCTGGGCGTACCGGGGGTGAACACGGCTGTAAAACCATTTTTTCGTGTAAACAATCATCTCGTATTAACTGAACTCTACACTTCGAGCATTCATCAAAAGAAGAATGAACCCACGCCTGAGAAAATGCAATACCTGCACCAGGCTATCACCAGTGCATTCAAAAATTCACGCAAGCCATTGCTCATACCGGAGATCAATGAAGATGCCGTGATGCGTTATCCCTTCCTGGTATTGATGGCCGAATTCGGTTGGAGAAGCGCGATCATCTGCCCGCTTTTCGCTGATAACTACGAAATGCTGGGTGTGCTGATCATTGTGGCCGACGACAGGAATAAGTTCTCACCTGAACATATAGGTAAGATAGAACCGGCCATTCCCCTGTTCAAACTGGCGCTGGAAAAAAGCCAGGAAAACCTCGATCACCAGGTAGACCGCGTGATCAAAGACCAGTTCACCGCTGTGCAGGATGCCGTGGAATGGCGCTTCACGGAAGCTGCATTGAACTATCTCACCAGTAAGAATAAAGGCGAAGGGGAGGCCAAGATCGAGCCGATCGTATTTGAAGGTGTATATCCCATGTATGGGGCTATCGACATTCGCAATTCTTCCGTTGAACGTAATCATTCCATCCAGCTCGATCTGCTGGAACAACTGGGACTGGCCAGCGATATCATACAACTGGCCAAAAAAGAAAATCCTTTTCCGCTCCTGGAAGAAACCACTTTCAAGATCAGGAAATACATCCATTCCGTTTCCAATATTCTTTTTGCCGATGAAGAGATCAGTATCCTCCAGTTCCTGAAAGTGGAGCTGGTACAGTTGTTCAGGCACCTGCAGGCGATCCTACCATCACTCAATAAGGAGATCAACCGGTATTTCAAAGCCGTCGATTCACCAGTAGAAATGGTGTATCACCACCGGAAAAAATATGAGGACAGTATTACGATGATCAATAATGAGGTGGCCCGGTTCATCGACCAGGAACAGCAGTCGGCCCAAAGGATATTCCCGCATTATTTCGAACGCTTCGTGACGGATGGGGTCGATTTCAATATTTACATCGGCCAATCCATCAGCCCGGATAAAAAATTCGATTTCTTTTATCTCAAGAACCTCAAGATCTGGCAACTGGCAACACTGGCGAAAGCGGCCCAACTGACCCATTCACTGGAACATAAATTGCCCATGCCATTGCAGACCAGTCAGCTGATACTGGCGCATAGTCATCCCATATCCATCAGTTTCCGCACAGCCGAAAGAAAATTCGATGTGGATGGCGCCTACAATATCCGCTACGAGATCGTGAAGAAAAGGATCGATAAGGTACATGTGCGTGATTCCAATGAACGGCTTACCAAGCCCGGCACCATTGCCATTGTATACTCGCAACCGCAGGAAGCCACCGAATATCTCGAATACATCGAGTTCTTGCAGAACCAGGGTTTGCTGAAAGGTGAAGTAGAGAAATTCGAACTGGAAGAATTGCAGGGTGTGAGTGGTTTGAAGGGTTTGCGCATTGCAGTTGATTTTGGAGAAGAAGCGACCGAACAACCACGCAAAGAAGAGAAACAGGCCGTGAGCTCCGGCAGTAAGAACTGAAGTAAGAGGTAAGAAGTATGAGGTCTGACCTCATACTTCTTACCTCTTACTTCAGTTCTTCTTCTGATCTTTCCGCGCAGTCACATATCCATTGAATGCGATTGGCTGACGGTTCACGCTCAGTACCTGCAGATAAGCATAACCGCTTTCATAAATGTTCAGTTGCAGGGACTGCACATCATTCACGTCTTTGGGCTTTATCTGGATATTCCATCCGCCTTTCTTTGCTTCACTCACTTTATATTCGAAGTCTTTCGATTTGAACTGCAGACCGCCTTTTGAAGGATCGATAGGCGCTGTATAGGCCCGCCCGAAATAAGGCAGATAGGATAAGATGGAATCCTTCGCCACACGGAGATCGAAATCGGGAGTTATTTGTCTAACCTGCATCCCTGTAGGTAAAACTGTTTGGGCAATGAACACATAATTCTGTGCATCGACCAGTTTTTTTACTTCGGCGGCTTTCGCGGCCTGTTTTTCTTTTTTGGAGATCTGTGCATTGGCTGCCTGGAATAACCCGCCAGTCAGCAGCAACATGAACAGAAATGTTTTTGATAGGCTTTGCATGTTTTTCATCTGTATATGTTTTATTCGGTTACTCATTTTCTGATGGCTGGTTTCAAATATTTAACGTTTAGCCAATCAGAGATCAAATAAGAAAGTATTAGACTGACGACAATTGTTAAAGTCAGGTTCAGAACTGATAACCAAATGTTAAAAGTGGCAGTGTGCCTTCTGTAGAGGCAGTCAGTGAAGCAGCGAGCACGAACCGGTTTACGAGACTGAGTGATAATCCTCCACCATAACCATGATGCCAGACCGAAGACCGGTCGTTCTTCACCCATACCCTTCCCACATCGTTGAAAGCGATCAGGCCAATGGTGCCCGGGAACAGGTAAGTCTTGAAGTCGGCCACCTTGATCCTCAGTTCCGTGTTATTGAACAGCATGGAGCGGCCGGCGAACCGGGATCTTCTGAAACCACGCAGGTTTTCCGTATTACCGAGATACTGCGCCTGGAAGAATTCGTAATCACCGAAATTGACGCCTCCACCAAAACGGGTTGCAATAACCAGGCCCGCTGCGCTGTTGAAGCTGAGGAAAAGCGACATATCGGATGAAAGCTGGGTAAGGGTCTTCGAGTAATCATTGAGGCCCTTCAGCACTTTGAGTGTAGTAGCCCAGTGTATGCCCCTGGTGGGCGCAACGATATTATCCCGGTTATCGATAATGAGATTGAACTGTCCGCCGAGGTAGAACTTATCCTTGAAAAGGGTAGCTGAATCGAGGCCATTGATATTGGTAGCTGCGAGGAACCTGCCCTGGTTATCTTCTTCTTCCGGGCTGTAATATTGAAAGGCAGGACCAATGCCTAACGACAGCCATGAATTGAATTCCCTTTTCAGCAGCACGCCCATATCGCCCTGGTTATAGCGGGCGCGGTAATATTTTATTTTGCCCGGCGCCTGCTTATTGTACACCGTTTCATTGCCTAACCCGAAGAAATTGCTGACGTAGTTCGGGGCATGGAGATTGGCGAAAAGATAGATGTCCGACTTGCCGATCACTCTTCTGAAATCACTGCTGTACCTGATACTGAATGCCTTTGTGGCCAATGCATGGTTCACCAGTAATTTGTGGACCACCGATGGCGAACGCCTGAAGGAATGGCCGGTATATTTCAATCCGAGCCCCAGGAACACGCCGTCGTCGGGGTTGTAGGCGGCAGAGACCAATGGCGCCAGGATATTGTACTTATAGGCTTTCCTGTCGTAAGTATTTACGGAGGGATCGGAAGACATACGGTTGGCGAAACTTCCGGGCCCTGTGATGGTGTTCTTTTCAGTATTCAGGTCATAGATCTTCGTTTTGGCGGCAGGGGATTGTGTATCCTGGTTTTCATAATGATCTTTGCCTTTGCCCCCGATCACACGCACGCAAATAGTTTTACGTGCATCACCATGAAAGAGGAACTGATCTGCGCCTCCCATTCCCCATAAGCGGATCTCTTTGGTTTCACCATACACGAAACGACGTTCGAACATCTTATGACCCTGGTCACCATCTTTCGTGATCTTGTACACGACTACCAGTACTGAACCGTCACTATTCCGGGCAACATCGAACAACTCTTTTTTATCACTTCCTGTGATATCCGCTTCCCGTGCAAGGAACTTATAATATTTAAGGGCATCTCCTTTCAAAAATTGCTTCCTTTCCCGAAGTGTTTGTGCGATCCAGGGTGCAGCTTCCAACCTGATCTCTTTTGGTTGTTGCTGCATGGCTGCATCGATAATGGAATCGGTCATTTGGGGAAGGAAAGCATCGACGGCATCGGCCCAGTCCTTTTCGGAAAGACCTGCCAGGAAGGAGCGGTCGAAATAACGGGCATTGAAAAAGAGCCCGTCCATATTCCTGGCCTTAGGTCTGAAGCCCTGGAATTTAGGCAGCATCCAGGGTTGGCTCACCATGTGTGGGATCACTCCGTTGTTGATGAAGAACACCTGGTCGCGGTCGCGGGGAATGGGGTAGTAAGTTTTCCCTTTGCCATTGTCGGTGGCCCCCCATCGCCACTGGTCGTCATGGCGGTCGAAGTCCATGATGAACATATCGAGTATGCGTGCCCGTAATACTGCTTTCTCATCCACCAGGTTGTCATTGTCTTCCTGCAGCTTATCGATCACTTTAAGTGTGCTGTAAGTTTTTGGGACTTCTGCCGGCGCCCGTTCTTCGAAAAGGCACAGCGAATTGGCGAAATCGCTGCGGTATTGGAGCAATCGCGGGTCATCGGGCACAAATACCAGTCTGGGGTTGGCATGGGGAACACCCGCTGCCGTGGCCAGTGACGGAACAGAGAGGGCTGCATAGGGGTAGGACGCTGAAATGCCGTCGAGTACAATATCCTGTGCGAATGTTTGCCTGAAATCCTCTGGTAATGTTTTTGCCACGTCTTTCTGGATGCTCCTGATCACATATTCATTACCGTTAGCATCTTCGAGGCGTAGTGACTTGGATTGCATGCCGCCGCCGCGCTGTGTGGGTGTCAATCCGCCTTTCTCCTTGCCGATATCGAATACCGGCACCCGTACAGGTGTTGTCCATTCTTCCCGGTAATTTTTGCCGAGCAGCCATCTTTTGAAAGCACCGGCTTTATAATAGGTCGCTGCAATGCTGGTAGCGGAATCGGGCAGGTGTGGGGCAACAGGTTTGATGAGGTCGATGCCCGGCGATACGAATTTTTTCAATTGAGCGGCATAGACAGGCTGCTGATTATTCGTGGCCCTGGAAGAGTAGAACCGTAGTGAAACGGAACCGTTCACGGAGATCTCCAGTACGCTGAAGCCGGTACCTTCATGGGCAAACTTCGTGTCTTTTCCATGACGTACCTGGCTGGTCTTGGAGCCGGCGCCGCTGACGATATGGTATTGTTCCTTCTCTTCCATGAACTGAAGCGTATGCTCATGGCCTGCCACCCGGATGCAATAGGGATGTTTATCGAGCAGGGTGTCGATCTTTTGAATATAGGACTTGTAAACGGGATGGGGAAGGTCCTGGATATTGCCGAACAGGCTACGTGAGAGCGGATAGATGGAACCGATCAGCGGCAAAGGGATATAGAGATGCGGGTTTACCTCAGTAAGAGGGAAGAGATGTTGCTTGAATGTATAATAACCTCCGTGTTCGCCATGTGTCCTGAACGGATGATGCGATGCAAAGAGCACCAGTTTATTGCGGTTCCTGTATAAAGCGTCCTTGATGGCGATGGCGAGCTCGTCCTCCGACTTGCAATCACAATCGGAGCTGGTCCCCGGCCGGCCTTCCCGCTGGAACCACCACTGGCTGTCGATGATCAGCAATACCACATTGGCATTGAGGGGAACTTCTACCGGGCCAGGGCATCCGTCCATCGGCGCAAAATGTACATTGGGCAGTTGAAGGGAAGCGATATATTTCGACTGGTGTTGAATTTGTTCGAACCCGTCTTTCCGGCCCTTTCTCCAATCGTGGTTACCGGGAATGAACCAGGCCTCTGCCTTGGTACCTTTCACCACATCGACCTGGTCGTCGAGGATCTTTTTCTTCTCTGCATAATTGGCTGCTTCGGCATCGGGAAGTCCCTGTTGGTAAACATTGTCGCCCAGGAAGAGAACGGCAGTATGTCCATCATCGAGATGGAAGATCGACCGGAGCAGTTCAAGCTCGGGGTGTTTCCCGGAAGGATCGAGCTTACCGGCATCGCCAACGAGGATAATGCGCTGCGCGATGGTATCCTGTTGGGCCTGCAACCCGTTGCAGAAAAATATTCCTATCGATCCGAGCCAAAGGCAAATCCGTTTCATGTTAGCAGGTTTAAAAGATCATAGTTATCGGAAGATCTATTTTTTGTCAGGTCTATAGGGAAATCTAAGGATGGTGGCTTTCCCGTTGGCGCCCTCATTGGAGATGAACATATCACCATTAGGCGCAAACGTAATTCCTTCCGGTTGCTGGAATTGATCAGGGTTCAGATGGTAAGCTGCCTCTGCATGCCCATCGAGGTCCGTTATCAGCAGCGCCTTTCCCACCGATGCCACTATGAAAAGCTTGTTCAGTACCGGGTGAATGGCCGCCGCAGAGGGTTTGAATTCAGCATTGCTGTTTTTCAGCAGGGTGCGGATCTCTTTCCACCTGATAATATAAACAGGAGTATCGGAATAGGTGAGGGTAACGGGGTCGAAACTGTAGGCGAGGATGCCCTTGTTCGTTTCCCTTTGTTCTTTCGAGAGCAGGATCAGTTTATGGTTGTCTTTGTCGATATACAGGCTCTCGAATTCGATCTTCTTTTTCCGGAAAAACTCATATTCCTCTTCGACATGTTTGGTGGAAACGGGTACCCGGTGGATGTTGCCGTTACTTTCCAGTACAAAATAAAAGGTATCGAGCTGGACTATATCTTCATAATCCCGTTTTTTTCCGAATTTCCGGACCTTGAAATCCCCGTCGCTGCTATCTATGAGGAATATTTTGCCTTCTTCATCATTGATGGCCGCAATCTTGCCATCGGCCAGGAGGTACATACCTGATATTTCGATCAGGTCATTATCCAGTACAATGGTCTTTTTCAATTTGGGATAATAGCCGGGGATCGGTGGTACAAAAGATTTGCCCTGGCCCCTGCAGGCCGCGAGTATGGTGATGATCAGTAAGCACAGGAGGGAGGTATAGGTACCCTTTCTCATACAACTAATACAGTTAATGAATGGGCAAAGTTGAAATAATAATTCATATTAAATATACAATCTTTTATTGCTTAATTTAGAAGGTCGAAAAGCCAATAGGTATGACTGCAGAAGACCAACAATTAATCCAGGAGGCGAGGCAGTATGTAACGGATGTGTTCAGCAATCGTGTAGCGCCGTCTTTTTTATTTCATAGTATTGACCATACCCGTGAGGTGGCGGAAGCCGCCGAATTCCTGGCAAACCACTACAACCTGCCGGACGAAGAAAAGCTACCGCTCCTGCTCGCTGCCTGGTTCCATGATACCGGCTATTCCAGCGGTCAGCCCAGACACCATGAAGAAGTGAGCAGGCAGATCGCCGTGGAGTTCCTGCAGCAGAAAAGGATTGCGCAGGACATCATCAGCAAGGTCAGTAATTGCATCATGGCCACCAAATGGCCCCAGTGCCCTACCAACCTCACGGAACAGATCCTCTGCGATGCAGACCTTTTCCATCTCGGTACCGAAAATTTTGCCGCCAAGAATAAGCTGCTGAGGCAGGAGCTCAACCAGCTTTTCGAGAAGAAGATCAGCAAGAAAGAATGGAGGGAAAAGAATATTTTCTTTCTTCAGCAGCACCGTTATTTTACGGACTATGCGCGTACCCACCTGGAGCCTGTGAAACAACGGCATCTGCAGGAATTACTGACCAGGAACGATAAAAAGGAAGATGAGACCATCGTTGAAAAGATCGTTACAAAACCACTGGAATCGCCCTTCAAGCCGGCGGAACAGGTAATCGACAAGGAGAAGGAGAAAAAAATATCCGAAAAAGAGAGACTGGCCAGAACGGAAAGAAGTATTGCCACCATGTTCAGGATCATGTCGGAGAACCATGTGAACCTGAGCAAAATGGCCGACAGCAAGGCCAATATCATGATCTCCGTGAATACGATCGTGATGTCGATCATGGTATCGGTATTGTTGGGCAAGCTTCAATTCTATCCCGAATACATCGTGCCCACCATCATATTATTGGTGGTTTGTTTATCGGCCGTGGTCTTTGCTATTCTGTCTACCCGCCCCAATATCAGCCAGGGGACCTTTACCAAAGAAGACATCGAGAACAAAAAAGTGAACCTGCTTTTTTTCGGTAATTTTTATAATATGTCGCTTCCCGATTACGACTGGGCCATGAAAGAAATGATGAACGACCGGGAATACCTGCACAGCAGTATGATCAAAGACATTTATTTCCTGGGGGTGGTACTGGCGCGTAAATACAAATACCTGCGTATCTCCTATAATATTTTCATGTTCGGCCTCATCATCGGGATACTGGCCTTCGCTGTTGCCTTCATCATCGCCGGCCAGCATGCAACTGCCGGTTAATTAGCACTGCCCAGCATCTCATGCAGTTTCATCACAAGCTCTGTTTTCGTGATGGGCACTCCCATGATCTTATTATATCCTTTGGCGTCGATCAGGTACTGATCGCGGATGATCTTGATGAGTTGTCCGTTGTTGATCTCAGGGATCAATACCATCTCGAAATTCTTCAGGATCTGGCCCAGGTTTTTGGGGAAGGGTCGAACGTAGCGAAGGTGGGCATGACTAACGGAATATCCCTGGCCCTGCATTTCGGCCACTGCGCTCTTGATAGCGCCGTAAGTGCTGCCCCAACCCAATACCAGGATCTTGCCGGAAGAGGGGCCGCTGTCTAATTTTTGTTCGGGGATGTAATCGGCGATCTTGTCTATCTTTTCCTGCCTGATCTTCACCATCAGTTGGTGGTTCTCGGGATCGTAGCTCACGTTGCCGGTAATATTTTGTTTTTCCAGTCCACCGATCCGGTGCTCCAGCCCGGGAGTACCGGGAATGGCCCAGGGCCGCACCAGTTTCTCATCGCGCAAATATGGCTGGAACCTGTCTTCCCCATGGCCCAGTTCTTTTTTGAATTTCACTTCGATGGGTGGAAGGTCATCGCTCTTGGGGAAGCGCCAGGGCTCTGCACCATTGGCGATATAACCATCGCTGAGCAGGATCACGGGTGTCATGTGTTGTACGGCGATGCGTACTGCTTCATATACGGCACTGAAACAATCACTGGGAGTGGAAGCGGCGATCACCGGCATGGGGCATTCGCCATTACGTCCATAATAAGCCTGCAGCAGATCGCTTTGTTCGGTCTTTGTTGGCAAACCAGTGGAGGGGCCGCCACGCTGTATATTGCAGATCAGCAGCGGGATCTCCAGCATAACGGCGAGGCCCATGGCCTCTGCCTTCAGGGCCATACCAGGCCCTGAAGTGGTGGTAACGCCCAGCGATCCGCCATAAGCGGCGCCGATAGCGGAAGTGATGCCGGCTATCTCGTCTTCGGCCTGGAAAGTTTTTACACCGAATGTTTTGTATTTGCTGAGCTCATGTAATATATCGGAAGCGGGTGTGATGGGATAGGAGCCGAGGAAGATCGGCAGTCCGGTTTTCTGCGAAGCGGCGATCAGTCCATACGTAAGGGCCTGGTTGCCCATGATGGAGCGGTACACGCCTTTTTCCATCGATGCCCTTTCCACGCGGTAGCGGGTGGTGAAGGTTTCGGTGGTATCGCCAAAATTATAACCGGCCTGCAGGGCGCGGACATTGCTATCGAGGATCTCCTGTTTCTTGCCGAACTTATCTTTGAGAAATTGGATAGTGTTTTCCATATCGCGGTTATACATCCAGTACAGGAAGCCGAGCACGAACATATTCTTTGCCCGGTCTTTTTCTTTGGTGCCCATGGTGATGTCTTTCAACGCTTCGCGGGTCATGCGCGTTACATCCATGCGGATCACTTCATAGTTATCGAGGCTGCCATCATCGAGGGGGTTCACGCCATCGGGGTAATTGGCGAGGCGGAGGTTCTTGGAATCGAAGCCGTCCGTATTGGCGATGATCTTACCGCCTTTTTTCAATGTTTTGAGATTGGTCTTCAGGGCAGCGGCATTCATGGCAACCAGTACGTCGCATTCGTCGCCGGGGGTAAAGACCCTGTCGCTCGAAAAACGTAGCTGGTAACCGCTCACGCCGGGCAGTGTGCCCTGGGGGGCGCGGATCTCGGCGGGGAAATCGGGGAAGGTAGCCAGGTCGATACCCAGCATGGCTGTATTATTGGTGAATTGACTGCCAGTAAGTTGCATGCCATCTCCGGAATCACCGGCAAACTTGATCACTACGTCCTGCAGTACTTCTTCTTTACGGCTCATTGGGAATGATATTATTAATCTGTAAAATTACTACAAGTTACCCAACTTACTGTTTATTGTGCAATTCGGGTACTTTGGCACCGATAACGTCATTTCGTATTCTTACAAAACAATTTAACAGGTCGGTACCTAAAATATGCAAAGGTGGAAATTTATGAAGGTCTGGTATAAAGGCCGGGTAAGACTATATGGCTCCATTGAACATGTCATAAAATTAGGGCATTTTTGAAGAAACTTTGCGCTAAAATAAGGGCAAACTCATATCCTGAATTCCCTGATCCCCTATTTGTCAACTTTTAAACCAGCAATCAACGCAGTAACGACTGATAGATCACTTCATGCACTTTAGGCCGCACATTCATGCGGAGGAATTTATTGGGATCGGGACTGTTCACGCGGTTCGAAAGGAACACATACACCAGGTTGTATTTGGGATCGACCCAGAAACAGGTGCCGGTAAATCCGGTATGCCCGAATGTTAAAGGCGATGCCGATAAGGTAGGATAAGGCTCCTTGCGGGTGGCATTGTCTTTCTCCGGTTTATCGAACCCGATACCACGGCGGCTTTGATCACTATGATATTCGGTAAAATAATCGATGGTCGATTTGCGGAAGAAGTTCTGGCCATTCAACACGCCGCCATTCAATAATACCTGCGCCAACACTGCCAGGTCATAGGCATCACTGAACAGCCCCGCATGGCCGGCCACACCACCGAACATGGCAGCGCCCGGATCATGTACGTCACCCTGGATCAGTTGCTGGCGAAAGGCCGCTTCTCTTTCCGTGGGCGCAATATAATTGAGCGGGAAACGCTCGCGTGGCTTGAATCCGGTGGAGGTGAGGCCCAGTTTATCGTAAAAAGTTTTCTTCACATACTGATCGAGGGTCATACCTGTGATGGTCTCCACGATCTTACCGAGAAAAATGAAATCATTGTCGCTGTAGATGTACTTATTGCCCGGTTCCAGGTCGCTCTTCAGGATACGGGCAACCATCGTATCGGGCCAGTCATTGCGCAGGAACAGGTTCTCTGCAACGCGCACCTGGTGGGCAGAATCAGGCTTCATGGAATAATAGTACCAGTTGGGGCCATTGGTGCCACCGGGAGTGATCGTCTCGCGGTAGAAGGGGATGAACGCTTTCAAACCGGCCTGATGCAACAGCACATCCCATAATTTCAGGTTGGCTTTATTGGTGCCTTTGGTCCACGGAAGATAATCTCCCAGCGTTTTCTGGAGATCGAGTTTGCCCTCATCATACAATTTCATCACCGAGAAAGTAGTGGCCATGATCTTGGTCACGGAAGCGAGATCGTAAATGGTTTCCGGATACACCTGCCTGCTGCTGTCGTAAGTAAGATAGCCGTAGGCGCGTTCAAAAACGATCTTACCGTCCTTGGCTACCAGTACCACGGCGCCGGGGATGGCCTGTTTGGCGATGGCATCATTCACGATACTGTCGATGGAACTGGTGAGCATAGCCTGTTTGAATCCCAGTTGGGCAGCAGGCACTATCGGCAACAGGCGTTTAGCCACAATACCATCACCATATTTAAGCGATGGGCAAATGGTAACAGGCAGTTTGCCCCTGGCCTGTAATCTTCCATTCAGCAGATCGGCGGCTGTGGCCTGTGTGATATCGTCATCTTCATAACAAGCTACCAGTACACGGGCATCGCAGAAATTTTTGATCAGGTAAGGATTGCCGAAAGCAAAAGTAATGGTCTTGTGTTGTTGTTGCAGACCCCGGACCAGCTCCATGGCTGCCTTGCTCATACCGAAATTGTTGGCCGGGAAACGATTGTAATTGTGCACGCCGATGATCACCACATCATACCTGTCTTTGAACAATTGCAGCATGGGCGCCACTTTGCTACTGTCGAGAGAATAATCGAAGTAGAACACCTGTGCATCATAGTCGTTGCGCACATGCTTTGCAAATTCATTGTCTTTGGTAATGCCGAAACCTACATAGGCAATGCGCTTTCCTTTGGTGAGCGGGTAGATGGCATACTCATCGTTGCGCAGCAGCGTGAGTGATTTTTCAGCTACCAGCCTGCGCATTTCGGTCGACTTGCTATTGAGGTCTTCTGTAAGATGATCGGTCTTGATGGGTTGCCAGTTGGCCAGCCCATATTCGTATTTGGCATAGAGCAGGCGCTTTACATGCTGGTCGATATCACCCCAGCTCAGCTTTCTCTTTCGGATGGCTTTCTTGATCTTTTCGATGCTGCCTGGAATATCGCCGGGCAGGCAGAGCATATCATTACCGGCTATCAATGCCTCCATGGAGGCTTCGCCGTCCGGGTAATATTTGGCGACGCCTTTCATTTCAAGTGCATCGGTAAATGTAAGTCCGTCGAATTTCAGTTCCTTGCGAAGCAGCCCCGTTACATTGTTATAGGAAATGGAAGTGGGTTTGTTCGCCGTATTGTCGATGGCGGGAATGGAAAGATGTGCTACCATTACACTGCCTACTCCGGCTTTGATCAGCTCACGGAAAGGATAAAGCTCCAGTGAATCGAGCTGTTCCCTGGATTTATTGATCACCGGAAGATCGTAGTGCGAATCCACGGCCACATCGCCATGGCCTGGAAAGTGTTTGGCACAGGCCATTACACCACCATCCTGCAGACCTTTCATATATTGGATACCATAGGCGGCCACTTTGTATTTGTCTTCCCCGAAAGATCTGTCATTGATCACCGGGTTATCGGGGTTGTTATTTACATCTACCACCGGTGCATAATTCACCTGGATGCCTATGCGCTTGCATTGTTCCGCCACGAGGCGGCCGTATTCATAAATGAGGGCGGGGTCCTGTACTGCGCCGAGCATCATCTGCCGGGGCAGGGCCATCACGCTATCGAAGCGCATGCCCACGCCGGTTTCCCCGTCGATGGTCACGAGCAGGGGCGTGCGGGCTATCTGTTGGTAATAATTGATGAGGCTGGCCTGTTTCAGCGGGCCACCCTGGAAAAGGCAGAGACTGCCGATATTGTATTTGCGGATAGCTTCTTCCACTTCTTTCTCAAAGAAAACAGGCGTACGGTTGGCGCCGACCGATGAAACGCGGACTACCATCAGTTGTGCGATCTTCTGGTCTTTGGTGAGTGTTTTGAAGACACTGTCTACCCAATGATCGGCAGGTAGCGAAGAGGAATGTTGGGCCATTGCCCGGGTACTGAAGGCAACCAGCGCCAATAGTATGATTTTCTTCATAATGAGCTGCTTAAAAAGCGAATTTAGGGAGCTGAGCGGAAAAAAGAGGGAATTAATTCTATCTCTTGGCATTATCGTATTTTCGCTACTTAAAGAAGGAGAGCCGTTTGCCCGATATCATTCAATTATTACCCGATAATATTGCCAACCAGATCGCAGCCGGTGAAGTGATCCAGCGCCCGGCCAGCGCCGTAAAAGAGTTGCTGGAGAACGCAGTAGACGCAGGCGCTACGGAGATCAGGCTTATCATACAGGATGCCGGCAAAGCATTGGTCCAGGTGATCGACAATGGCAAAGGCATGAGCGAGACGGATGCCCGTATGTGCTTCGAGCGCCATGCCACTTCCAAGATCCGCCATATCGACGATCTGTTCCGCATACGCACCATGGGCTTCCGTGGTGAGGCGCTGGCCTCTGTGGCAGCCGTGGCGCAGGTGGTGCTGAAGACAAGAAAACCTGATGATGAGATCGGCACTTACATCGAGATCGAGAACAGTGTTGTGGTGAAACAGGAACCCGTGGCTACGCCGATAGGCACCAATATTGCCATGAAGAACCTGTTCTTCAACGTTCCTGCCCGCCGCAATTTTCTGAAAAGCAATGCTGCCGAAACGCGGCATATCGTGGATGAATTTATCCGCGTGGCCCTTTCTTTTCCAGGGATCTTTTTCTCCCTCACCAGTAATGGACAGGAAATGTTCCATCTCGAAAAAGGTACGCTGAAGCAACGCATCGTGCAGGTGTTGGGGAATCAATACAATGCCCGGCTGGTGAACGTGCAGGAAAAGACCGACTACCTGAATATCCAGGGATTCATCGGAAAGCCCGATACGGCCAAGAAGACGAGAGGTGATCAGTACTTTTTCGTCAACAACCGTTTCATCAGGAGCGCCTACCTGCATCATGCCGTGATGAGCGCTTACCAGGATATGATCGCTGCAGATAGTTTTCCGCTATATGTGCTCTTCATCGACCTCGATCCATCGCAGGTCGATATCAATGTGCACCCTACCAAGCAGGAGATCAAATTTGAAGATGAGAAGATCGTATATGCTTTTGTACAGGCAGCCATCAAACATGCACTGGCCCAATTCAGCATAACGCCTACGCTGGAATTCGATCTCGACCCGGGTATACAACAACTCGATGCCGTGAGTAAACCGTTTACGGAAGACAAACAGGCTGCTGCCGCCACTTCTCCGCTTTTCAAAAATTTCAGTCAGAAACACCAGGCCCATTTCATACAACCTTCCGAAAAGAGTGAGCTGAAGAACTGGAAGGATTTTTTTGAAGACAGGGAGCAGACGGCCGGAGGCAGTCAAACATCTTCCGGCAATACATCGGGCCAGAAATTCGAATCCCTGCTCGACAAACTCAAGGGGGAAGATATTATACCCGACTATGCCGGCTTTCTTCAGAAACCAGCCGATACCGGTATACCGGGCCGCCTTCAACTGGAAGTGGATGAGCAGAGCAGGCTCACGCAATTGCACAATACTTATATAGTCGCTTCCACCAATCGTGGATTTATCCTGGTGCATCAGCAACTGGCGCATGAAAGGGTCCTGTATGAGCGCTACCTCAAAGCGGCCAATGGCAAAGCCATCGCTTCACAACAAAGCCTGTTCCCGGTCACCCTTCAATTATCAGCGCAGGACGCGGTATTGCTGGCAGAGCTGATGAACGACCTGAACCAACTGGGATACCTTATCGAGCCTTTTGGCGCACAGGCATTCGTGATACAGGGCACACCGGCCGATATGGACCAGGGCAATGAAAAGACCGTGATCGAAAATTTACTGGAACAATACAAACATTTTACCAGCGAGCTGAAAGTGTCGAAGCGCGAGAAGCTGGTACGCTCACTGGCCTGGCAGCATGCCATCAAACAGGGAAAAGCATTGACGGAACAGGAAATGAAAGTGTTGCTGCAGGAGCTATTCCGGTGCAATCAGCCCAATACAACGGCCAATGGCAATCCTACCTATATTGAATTCAAAAAAGATTATCTCGAACAATTATTTAAGCGTTAACATCGGTTTGCGGTTGTTCTTCCGCTTCAGGTCTTCCCACAGATTGTACCGCAGGTAAAATAGCAGCGCCTTGTTCTTATCATAGGTATAGCGGGAAGTGCTCGTGAGCTGGAAGGCGATATAGTTGTTGAATGCCTGGTTGTATCGCAACCCTACCGTGAAGCGGTTCCAGTAATAATTCACATCCAGCAGCAGTCTCATTTCAGCGGCATTCATCATCCGCGAGAGCGAATCATTCCTGAACCTTGCATACCGTTCGCCGGTGATGGTTTCCTGCGATCCGTAGATCTTCCTGTCTTCATACAAAGCTACCCCACCGATCAGTGAAGAGAATTGCAGCCCTGTTCCCATATAAAAATTGGGTAAAGGACTATGGTAGATCGAAACAGGCAGGTTGAAATAGTAAAGTTTTTTTGCATAGACGGAATTGATGAGCCAGGCATTGGCGGTCGGACTGAAATTTTTGTTTTCATACAGCAGAATGGGACGGATATACTGCGGCGACAGTAACTGTACTTCCGTTTGCAGGAATGTTTTACTGTTGAAATGGTATTGCACATGGGGTGATGGCAGGTAATCCGAGACTGTATTGGGACCTGCTTTGTAGTTGTATCCCATGGCCTGTTGATCGGACAGCGGGAAGGTCATGGGTAAAGAGAACCCGATGGCAAAACTGCCTTCTCTGACCGAGCGTTGCGTCTTTGCTTTGGCGCTGCCTGCTTTGGCCGTGCTGTTCCAGTCTTTCAGCAGCCCATGACCATCGGCATAGTACTTTCTGATATGATCGGATGGAGACAGTTCAGGGCCTGCAACCAGGAAGTCGGGCCAGTCGCCCGACACCATCGATGCCTCCAGTTCTGCTTCCCGGAGGTGGTTGAGAGAAAAATTATTATTTCGGTTATTGATATAAGTTAGCTTATCTGCCTGATCATTATTTTGCTGATCATCGGGCTTTATTTTTCCGTGTTTGCCCTTTCCTTTGGATGATGCAGGTGCGGCTGTCTGGTCTTTGCCTGATATTTTCCGGTTACCGGTAATCTTCAAATGTGTAGAGCTATTATCATCAATTGTTTTTTCGTTTGAATGCTTATTGCGGTCAGTACCCGAAGCATCGGCAATGGATGGTCGACCGGCTGCTGCTTCTTTATTGGAAGGGGCTGAAAGATCGTTACCGGCTGCCGGGTTGGTGGCAGGATTCCCGGATGCAAGGTCTTTGCTTCCGTTCTCCTGCTGATTATCCGACGGCAGACGCGGCGTGTTTTGATGGTCAGCGGCAGGCGCATTGGCATGATCAGCATTGCCCACGCTGCCATTGGCAGGTTGCTGAACTTTAGCAGTGTTCTGGCCCGGCGGGTGTTTCGCCTGGAACTGTTCCCTGGCAAACCAGGTGCCGATGAGCAGGATGCCGGCAATGAGGCTGATGAGCCAGCGACGCCCGCTGCCTCCTCCTCCTCCATTACCGCCATAGCCGCCGCCACGGGGCATTTCCTTCTCCAGCAATGCCTTCATCTGTTCCCACCGGTGGTCCACATCACCAGGGGGCGGAAGCTGCTGCAGTTTGTCTGCCAAGTGTTGCTCGTATGGTAGTTTGTCGTTCATTACGCTACACTTGCAAGGTTTGTAATAGTTGTTGTAATTGTCTGCGGGCCTCGCTCAGGTGCCATTTACTGGTGCCTTCGCTGATGCCCAGCAGGTTTCCTATTTCACGATGGTTGTACCCTTCCATCACATAGAGGTTGAATACGGCTTTGGTGGCAGGGGAGAGTTGTTGCACCAGTTGCAGCAGCTCACCGGCCGACATGCGTTGTACGGCATCTGCATCGATAGCTGGTTCTTCAGCTTTCTCCAGCTCTATCTTGCTATAGAATTTTTCCCTTTGCCTGATGAAATCGATGGCGGAGTTGATAACGATGGTGCGGATCCAGGTGTACAGTGACGCCTTCTCTGCCTTATAGGTATGAATGTTCTTATACACTTTCAGAAAACCATTGTGCAATACCTCTATTGCATCTTCCTGGTTACGGGTATAACGCAGGCAAATAGATACCATGGGACCATAGAACTGCTTGTACAACTGTTCCTGGGCCCTGCGGTCGTTATTGATACAACCGCTGATCAACTCTATATCGGCAAGACTACCTGCCAAACAGGCTTAAATTAATAGTACTAAAGGTTCAACGCATATAAAGTTCAGATTATTTTGTGGCGGCGCCACCATCTACCCGATAACTGCCGAACACACTGCCTGTTTCAAATTATTTGTTAAATATTACGGTAAATGAAGGCCATACCGTTGGGTAGGAGCCAAATTTTGTGAGGGCCCGGTCAATATTTCCTTCGGATCCCTGTAAGAAAGCTTTCCACTTTTCTGCGGATGTCAACGGCACTGCCTGCATGGTTGTTGACCAGCACCGAAAAGATCAGCAGCCTGTTCTGGCGGGTATAGAGGAATCCGCTGAGGGCGACCACACCGGAGAGAGTGCCGGTCTTGGCGAAGATAAAGCCGCTGTCCTGCTTATAGAAATTGTTCAGCGTACCCTTGCCACCGGTAGGGAGTATTTGTTTGATACGCTCGATCCCGAACTCCTGCTGCATTTTATGGAGAATGGCCACGAAATCCTGCGGGGTGAAGAGATTATAACGGCTGAGGCCGCTGCCATCGGCCCAGCGTGGTGGCTGGGGCAGATGGCGGAGATCATTGTTGAGCAGGTAGGCAAGTATTTTCTTATCGCTAAGCACATTCAGTTTTGCCTGGCCCACCATGAGCAGGGATTGTTCCGCGAAAAAATTATCGCTTTGATACATCATGGGCTGAAGCAGGGAATCCACCGGTTGCGAATGCACCAGCCGGGCGTTGAAAGTGGTCGACAGAAGCCGGGCGAATGACCTGTCATCGATCTGTTGGATGGAATGGCCGATAGTATCCGGCAACAGCTCCAAGGCAGCTTCCAGTCCATGGGTAACGAAAGGCACCAGTTGTTCCTTCTTCTTCTCCGTTCCCTGCGAAATATTGAATACATTCTCATCGCGGTTACGTTGCACATAGAAATTCTTATGTGCAGTATCGGTAGTGAACCGCACTTTCCAGTTCACTTCAGGATCGGAATAAATACTGGGGGTAGGATCGAAGTCATTGCCGGTATTGGAAGTGGTGGTATTGTTCTCCTGCACCCATTTCACCACATTGCCATAAACGGGGAGCGGACTGCGTTCCGCCATATAGTATTCATTATAATCACCCCAGCTCCATCCGTTGCCCAATGCCTGCGTTTCCCAGTTCCTGCCGGTGATATAAAGCGGCTTGTGCGATCGTTTCAAAAGGTCGATAACTGGTTGTTTTTTGAAATCGGGGTGCAGCAAAGTAGGGTCGCCGGCAGGAATGAGTAGAATGGCAGTGTCACTTTCTGCGTAGTAGATGCCGGGCAAACTATCGCCCAGGTATTTCATGGCCACATAGCAGGTTGCGATCTTGGTGTTGGAAGCAGGTACGAAGTACTTCTCGCCATCATGGTTGTACAGGAATTTGTTCCGGGCGGGATCATAGATACTGATGCCTACATGCGCATGCCGAAGCGTGGAATCTTTCAGGATGGATTGACTGGCCTGCCGGTTGATCAGTTTTTGAGAAGAGCAGGCAGCCAGCAATGCTACCAACAGAAGCCCGGAGATGATTTTCATGGCGAATAAATGTTGATATGTTTAAAAGTCAACAGGTTTACAAGTGGCTCTCAGAAATTCAGGGTCTTCCTTGTCAACTTATCAACCTCTCAACTGGTTAACCATTGTAATACTCAGCTCCTTTCCTGTGCCCGCAGCCATCTTTCCGGCACTTCATTGCTGCTGGCCGTGAGGTAATCCCTGTACGAACAGGCAATGAATTGCTTATCGGGCAACTGCATCCACCAGCGGCCGGTCTTCTTGCTTTGCAGGAAAACGGTTTCCACTTCAGCAAATGCGATATTGAATTCATTGAAGGATTCTTTCTCTTCGAGCCTTGCCTCCCGGCGGCCACGGCTGCGGCCATCCAACAGGTACCAGAGCATCTGGCTCACCTGCCTGGCGGTAAGATGGTTGTTGTCCTTTTCAGGAATATAACCATAGAGGCCAACGGTGCTCACATGCGGACTAAGGCCGGCATACCGCATCAGGATGCAGGCTTCTTCACCGGTGAAGCCATTGGGCGTAACGGTATTCGAAGGCGCATAGGCATGGGCGATAGCCGAGAGGTCGAAGCTGAACAGCTTCGTGTTCCGGATCACAGGTTCCATCTCTTCGATCGTTTCTTTCACATGCCCTACCCGGAAACAGTCGAAGCGCAGTTTGTCCATCGTCTCGAGCATCCGCGGATGCACATAATAACTCTGGAAGCCAATATGATTGTAATGCCTGATGAAATTGGGCTCGCCGGTGAGCATCTCCATCAGGAAATTCTTATCGCGCTGGCGCGAATCGATATCGAGATCGATAAGGGCATCGACGCAAACTGCTTCGATGATCTGCTGCTGGTCTGCATAGACATGGTATTGCGCCAGGGTAAGGTCGTGGGTGCCGCCCAGGATCACCACCAGCTTACCTGCATTGCTGAGTGCAGCGGCCACTGTTTTCAGGGCCGCATAAGTATCATGGAGGGAAGCGCCCCGCTTGATATTACCAACATCGGCAATGCGGATATCGGAGTGCCAGTAGAAAAGCTGATAAAATTCAGCCCGGATGGTATCCGGGGCGGAGGTGGTATGGATATTGACGCCCGCCCCGCGCGTTTCGCCGCAACCTACCAGCACAATATCTGCCTGCTCCAGGTCGGGCAGGATCTCTTCGTACACGGCAATGATCTTACCGATCTGCCCATCCTTATAGTCTTCGTCCAAAGAAAGCATTGCCCGGTTAACGGGATCGAGAAAATCAGCGATATGCAATACATCCGACATGGCTGCAAGATAATCGGAAACTCAAATATGTCAAAAAGGGGCCGAGTTCCTATCTTTGCCGTATATGGAGCAATTGTTACAACAGATCGCAGCGTATAAGCAGGAGATCGAGAGCCTGGCCAATAATGGAGCCGATTCACTGGAAGCCTACCGGATAAAATTCCTCGGTACCAAAGGGATCGTGAAGAACCTGTTCACTGAAATGAAGAATGTGCCGGCTGATCAGAAAAAAGAATTCGGACAGGTCCTGAATGAGTTCAAGCAACTGGCCGAACGCAAATACGAGAGCTGGAAGGAGCGATTGGAAAGCACGGCGGATCGGCAAACAACGGCTATCGACCTGAGCCTTCCCGGCGATCCCCTTACACTGGGTACCCGCCATCCCATCAACCTGTTCCTGAACCAGGTGATCAGTATTTTCAACCGCCTCGGTTTCTCCGTGGCCGAAGGACCGGAGATAGAGGACGACTGGCATAATTTCACTGCCCTCAACATTGCAGAGAACCATCCTGCCCGCGATATGCAGGATACTTTTTATATTCAGCAAAACCCCGACTGGGTATTGCGCACGCACACCAGCAATACGCAGATCAGGGCCATGGAGCGGTCGCAGCTTCCCATCCGCATCGTATGCCCCGGCCGGGTGTACCGCAATGAGGCCATCAGCGCCCGCAGCCATTGTTTCTTCCACCAGATAGAGGGCCTGTATATCGACGAGAATGTTTCCTTCGCCGACCTGAAGCAGACGCTCTATTTCTTCGTACAGGAAATGTATGGAAAGGACATCAAGATCAGGTTCCGCCCCAGTTATTTCCCTTTCACCGAGCCCAGTGCTGAAATGGACATTCAATGTCTTATCTGTCACGGTGAAGGCTGTGCCGTATGCAAACGTACCGGCTGGCTCGAGATCCTGGGCTGTGGCATGGTGCATCCCAAAGTGCTGGATAATTGCAAGATCGATCCCAATAAATACACAGGCTTTGCCTTCGGCATGGGCATTGAACGCCCTGCCATGCTGAAATACGGCATCAATGATATCCGCCTCTTCAGTGAAAATGATGTGAGATTTTTAAGGCAATTCACCAGTGCTACCTAACGACTAACTATCAAGCACAAACGACAAACGGATCAAGGCTCAACCCATGCCTCATTTTCCTTTAAGAGGTTTACGAGCTCTTCCACCGCAATATTGCTGTCTACGTTGCGTTTCACGATCTCTTTGCCTTTGTACAAAGTGATCTTGCCAGGTCCGCTGCCTACATAACCGAAATCGGCATCGGCCATTTCGCCGGGCCCGTTCACGATGCAGCCCATGATGGCGATCTTCACGCCTTTGAGGTGATTGGTGACGGAACGGATCTTTGCCGTGGTTTCCTGCAGGTCGAATAAAGTGCGGCCACAGGAAGGGCAGGAGATATATTCCGTTTTGGAGATCCTGGTGCGGGTAGCCTGCAGGATGGAGAAGGCCGTATTGTTGGTGAACTGGTAAATATCTTTTACATCGAGATACGTGCGGCCGCTGGCCCTGATATTTTCCATCTGGGCGCCATTCCCATAACCCAGGCAAATACCATCGCCAAGGCCATCCAGCAGCAGGGCGCCGGTTTCAGTAGCGAAATGGATGAGGTGCTCATCGGGTGTTTGCTGGTGGCTGTCGGTGATCAGCACCACCGGGTTTTTGATGCCGCGCAACTCCAGTTCCACCAACATCCTACGTACGGACTGCATGGCATTGCGGTTGGTGCTGCTGAGGCAGATGACAACGGTGGGATCATTGGCAATGGGGTGCAGGTAGGCATGATCGTTGGAAGGACCACCATCACTATAACAATCCACCATCACAAAATTCAGGTGATCGCTTTTATGGTTTCCTGCAGTGTATTCACTGGCGGAAAAGATAGGAAAATATTTGGTCTTGTCAGGTGCGGTCATCCAGGCGCCGGGAGATGTGATCACTTTGAGCATACCGGGCAGGGCGAAATCGATCAGGCGATTGCCGGTGTACACAAAATCTGCCGCAGCATCGCTGATATTCCACTTATCGGTAGGCTCATCATAAATGTAACCGATGCTCTGGAGATGGGCAGGGGTAATGGTTTCCAGCTTGCTCAGGTCGGCGATCACCACAGGCGCCTGCCTGCCGCCGATCTGGTCGACCGGGAAGCTTTCCCTTCTTGCATATTCATAAGGACTGTAAGGAACTTTGGTGATGGCAGGAACGGCAGCAGTATGGTTTGTTCCGTTCAACTGGTATCTTTTCACCAGGTCGCGGCATACCGGGATCTCGAATTCAGGATCTTCGGTGAGCGATACACGGATGGTATCGCCGATGCCGTCTTCGAGCAGGGCGCCGATACCGATGGCCGATTTAATACGGCCGTCTTCCCCATCACCTGCTTCGGTTACGCCTAAATGTAAGGGATAACATGCTTCGAACTCCTGCTGCATGGTTTGTACCAGCAGGCGATAAGCCTGTACCATCACCTGCGGATTGCTGGCCTTCATGCTGAGAACGATATTGTGATAGGCTTTATCACGGGCGATGCGCAGGAATTCCATGGCGCTTTCCACCATGCCCATCGGGGTATCGCCATAGCGGCTCATGATCCTGTCACTGAGGGAGCCGTGATTGGTGCCGATCCGCATGGCAGTGCCATACTCTTTGCAGATTTTCACCAGCGGCGTGAAGCGGTCGCGGATCCGTTCTATCTCTTCCGCATACTCGGCATCCGTATAATCGATCTGCTCGAATTTTTTCTTGTCGACATAATTACCGGGGTTCACCCTTACTTTCTCCACGATCCTGGCTGCGATCTCGGCTGCATTGGGCGTAAAATGAATATCTGCCACCAAAGGCGTATGGTAGCCTCTTTTGCGCAATTCATTTTTGATATTCAGTAAATTCTCCGCTTCTTTCTTGCTGGGTGCGGTGATGCGCACCAGTTCTGCACCTGCTTCGATACAACGGATACTTTGCTCCACGGTGGCGATAGTATCCATGGTATCGGTAGTGGTCATGGTCTGTACGCGGATAGGATGATAATTGCCGAGCAGAAGATCGCCGATCTTTACTTCTACGGTCCTGATACGTTTATATTCGGTGAGTGATTCGCAGTAGAGCTGCATCTGATGTTCTGATTTATGAGTACCGTTTCAATTCCACGCAGCAAAGGTAACAATTGTCTGAACTGGGATGATTGGGATACATGGGATTTATGAGATAATTCGAAAATTTTGCTTTTATCCCATATATCCTGTGCCTCCCAATCATCCCAGTTTAGACAAATTACCAGTCCTTATCCGGCTGACTGGCCGCTCTGGCCCGGTTCTGCTGCATTTTCTGCTGTACTTCCTGCTCTTTCTGCTGGAGTGATTTGAGGTATTGCTCTATTTTTTTCTTGTCGAGCTTCGATTGCTGGGGCTTTGGCTTTTCCTGTTGTTTGGGTTGCTGCTGCTCCTGTTGCTGCTGGTTGTTCTTCTGCTGTTTTCTCAATTCTTCCAGGGCTTTCTGAAGATTGATACGGGCATCTTCATCCGCAGCATTCATCTTCAAAGCTGTTTTATAGGCTTCTATACTTTCCAATAATTTCTTTTGTTTGGAAAGCGACACTCCTTTATTGTAAAATGCCTTTTGTTTCAGGGCAGGGTCTTCACTGTTGGTAATGGTTTCATCGAACTCCTTTTCGGAAGTGGCAAAATCATTCCGCCTGAACTGCACGCTGCCAAGATTATAATGCGTAACAGGGTTTTTAGGATTATCGGAAGCCGCTTTTTCATATTCGGGCAATGCTTTTTCGTATTGCCCCTGTTTGTACAATTGGTTGCCTTTGCGAATAGCCGCATTCTCTGTTTGCGCTTTCGCTGTTATCTGCATAAGGCAGGTAATGATCAGGATGGGTATGGTAGGCCGGAGTTTCATGCCGTTTTCCATTTTCGTTCCGGGAAAAAGAATTCCGCCACGAGCAATACCAGGGCCAGGAAAAGGAACCATTGAAAATAATTCTTATAGTCCCTGAATGCGCTGTCGTCCGGTGAAGTTCGTTCGATGGTGCCTAATTGTTTCATGATAGCGTCCACTGCTTCGTCGATATCGTTCAGCCGGATATAAGTGCCTTTGGTGAGCGCTGCCAGTTGCTGCAGTTCTGCTTCATTGAGTTTAGAGATGATGGTATTGCCAGCCTCATCTCTTTTGAAACCATTGGTAACAGGGTCCGGGATGGGCGAACCTTCGGGTGAGCCGATGCCAATGGTATTGATCATGACCCCATCCTCTGCCATTTGCTGCGCCAGCGGGATGGCCTGCGGATCATGATCTTCCCCATCCGTGATCAGCACGATCGACTTGAATTTCCTTTCCTTGCTGTTGAACGCCATATTGGAGGTGCGTAGGGCTTCTGCGATCACAGTGCCCTGGGTAGGCACTACATCGGGCCCGGCCTGCTGCACATACATGCGGGCAGCGCTATGGTCAGTAGTAAGGGGCATCTGCATATAGGCCCGGCCGGCAAACAATACCAGCCCGAGACGATCATCGGGCAGTTTGTCCATCAGTTTGTATACCAGTTGCCTGGCCCTTTCCAGCCGGTTCGGTTTGATATCTTCCGCCAGCATGCTTTTGCTCACATCGATAGCGATCACTACGTCTACTCCTTTCCGTGATACATTCTCCATGGCGTCGGGGCTGCGGAGATTGGCAGCGCCAAGAATAATGGCTGCCAGCGCCACGGCCAGGAACAGGAATTTGAGCAGGAAATGGAAGGGAGAATAATTGCGGATCAGTTGGCTCACCAGCTTTTCGTCGCCGATCTTTTTAACGGCCCTTTTTTTCCAATATAAAGCAAGCATATACAGACCGGCCGCTAAAGGGAGAGCGGCCAGGCCGGGCAGGTACTCGATATGTTGGAAATGGTACAAGCTTGTTGTATTGATGCCCAGTAATGTACGAATACTATAGCAAAATAAAAGCCAAAAGGGCCTGGTGAAAGACAATTAAAATATTGTGCGGATGGCGATTTTTTATTCAATTATTTTTTTCCTTCCATGAACCCTAGCTGCTTCAGGATATTCTTCAGGATGCCTGTGCGGACGGGCGCCATATTGAAATCATGTTCGGGCGATTCGATCTGCAGCACGAAAAAATACGGGTGTTTGTTCTCTTCGATCCAGCCTACTATCCAGCCCAAAGAATGATCATTTTCGGTATGGCCCCATCCTGTTTTATAATAGAGCTGGTAGTTGGCATTGTTCTCCCAGAGCATCATGCTGCGTACGATCCTTTGGGAGCGTTTCTGGAAAGGCAGTTGGTCGAAATACAATTTTTTGACGAGGCCCAGTTGTTCATCGGCCGTCACTTTTGCGGAGTTATCGAGCCAGAAGGTATCGAGATTGTTCTTGATGGTGAAGGAGCCGTATCGGTGGGCATAACCGAGTGTATCGAGATAGCGCTGCATGGTGGGCTGCCCGATGCGGCGGGCAAGTTCCATGTACCAGGGTGGGCAGGAAATGCGGAAAGCGTCCCACATATTCATATCCCTGTTGCATTCAGTCCGGCCGCGGTCCCTGCCATCCCAGTTGAACACGGTATTGGTATCCAGCACCTGCCCGGTTTCCAGCCCGATCAGTGAATTCACGATCTTGAAAGTGGAGGCGGGCAGGTAGGCGCTGTCGCTGAAGCGGGAGAGGTTGTAAACGGTGAAACGCCCCTGGCCATTATCGAACAGGCCGAAACAGCCGGTGACATGTTGTTCGTCGAAATACTTTTTCAGGCTGTTGTCTTCCCTTACATTATTGGGTGAACAGGCAGCAAAACCAATGGGTATCAGGCAAATCGCCAGGATGCGGCGTAGGGTCATACAAAAAATTTGTGCAAAGGTAATGAGGATGACCCATTGACAATTTTTGAGGGGTGTATTTCGTTTTAACAGGACAAAGAAAATCCTCATGAGAAACCAGATCCTGCTCCTGACCATACCTTTCGCATTGGCTGCCACCGGTTGCAAGAAAAGCAGCGGAGATGATGCCGATGCGGGCCCCAAACTGATCTTTACATTTAAATTCGATTCTACCCAGGCCCGGCTGAACAATATAGGTCAGCCTTCCACGGTAGCCAGCGGACATGCTGCGCAAAGCCCCGTGATGAACAGCATGAGCGCACATTATATCGAGCTGGCCCCGCAAGCGCTGACCCCATTGCAGGGAGGCGCCGTTATATACAGGGCCGACGAGACCACTACCGGCGGCAGCAATGCCATCGATTTTTCCAAAGCAACCCTGGCCGGCAATGGTGAGAAATTCTTTTCCATTCCCCTCAAAGAGGTGAAGCCCGGCACTTATGAATGGCTTCGCGTTTCGATCGCTTACCAGAATGCCGACGTGAAATATAGAGTGGATACAACTATCAGCGGCATCACCATCAAACAGGATTTCACAGGAACATTCGCAGGCTTCATTGGCTTCAATACCTATATCACCAGTTTCAAAATAAAGAACCAGAGCATTGCCGTGAATGGCAATAAAAAACAAGGTTTCTGGGGATTTGAAACAGTCCTGAGCGCAGGCGGTTATACCTTCCCGTATTCCACCAGCGGACAATCGCCGGAGGGCAGTACTACTGTGGTGAACCCTATCGCTTCCACATCCCCCATCCCTCCCGGTTCCTGTGTGGTGACTGGAGCTTTCTCACCCGGCAAGCTGGTGATCACGGGTAATGAGACGGCGAACATTGTTGTGGAAGTGAGCTTCTCCACCAACAAAAGTTTTGAATGGGAAGAGGTGGTGGCCGATAATAAATGGGAGCCGGGCAAAGATGAAAAAGTAGTGGACATGGGCATCAGGGGTATGTTGCCTACTATCAAATGATCAATTCTCTTTCGGCAGGCCATACATCGAAATGAGCTTAAGCAGCACGCCATTCGTCCACCCGAAGCCGTCCTGGCCCGGGTATTCACCGCCGCCTGCATCGAGATGCGTATCTGCCACGTTGTATTTTTCCATGAGCTTGCCGGTACGTTTGAAAACATCTACATTGATCCTGATCCAGCGGGTGCCGATCTCCCTGGCCAGCTCACGCTGACCGCATCGCTCGAAGCCCCAGACGGTCATCCATTCCAGCGGAGGCCAGCCGTTGGGCGCATCCCATTGCTGGCCTGTATTGTGTTCCGTAGTGGCGATACCGCCATCCTTCAATAATTTTTCTTTCACCACAACGCCCGATTTGAGCGCCAGCAGGCTCATATAATCCAGCTTGCGGTTGAACACACAGAAGGGGTACATGCCGGCAGGCGAAACGATGTCGGATTGTTTTTGTATGATGAAATTGTAATCCGTGTAATAATTGATCCGTTTGTTCCAGCAGAACTTGTCGATGGCCAATAAGCGGGTATCTGCTTTTTTGCGGAATTCATTCGCCCCCTTTTCATCGTGGTTCAGCAGCCGGGCACGTGCAATCACCAGTTCGAGCTTGTAGAGCAGGGCGTTGAGGTCGACGGGAATGAAATTGGTGGTCTGTATGGTGCCCAGGTTTTTCTTATCGGCAAACCAGCGGCTGCTGAAATCGATGCCGCTCTCGGCGCCTGCCCGGAGGTGGCGGTATATTTCGGTCTTGCTCCTTTTCGATCTTTCGGCGGTTTCAACATCTTCCCGGTAGCTCTCCTGGCGGGGAGCCGGGTTATCGTCCCAGTACCGGTTCATAATGGTCCCATCCATCATTTTTACTACGCGACGGGAAGCCTGTCCGTGTTTGAGCTTCTCGGTTCCTTCCATCCAGAAATTATATTCTTTCTCCATGGCAGGGAGGAAGCTCACAAAAACGGAATCGCCCTGGAGCTCGGCCAGCAGGTCGACCATCAGGGCAAAGAATGGAGGTTGCGAGCGGCTGAGATAATAGGTCCTGTTGCCATTGGGGATATGGCCATAAGTATCGATGAGGTAGGCAAAATTGCTGACCATATTACGGATCATTTCCGTTTCACCGCTTTCCTTCAATCCCAGCATGGTGAAATAGGAATCCCAGTAATAGATCTCACGGAACCTGCCGCCAGGCACTATATAAGGATAGGGTAAGGGTAACAGTGAGCTGCCTTCTACTGGTTTATCAGGCTCTCTGCGGAGAACGCCCCAGAGATTTTTGATATGCATCACTACATCCTTCTCCTGGGTGATATAATTGAGTTGTGGGGTTGGGGGTAATTCGAAATTCTCGTCCACGAATTTTTTCAGGTCGAAATGAGATCCTTTCCTGAGGCCATAATCATACATGATGTCTTTGGGATTGCGTTTGGGAATGCAGTCCACAAAGGTCTTTCCATCGGGGAAGATCTTATTCATTTGCACTTCCCGGAACAATTCGCCATAGATCTTATCCGGTGTGGCGGGTAGTTGTGCAGGCTTGTCCAGCGTGGCCGGCTGTTGTGCAAGATTGAACAGGCTGTACGATACGAAGAAAACAAGGAGTAGGAATTTTTTCATCGCGACCGTTTTAGTAAGCCGAAATTAATATAAAAAAACGTCCCGTAGACACGGGACGACGATAACCAATTATACAACCATATCAAAAAAGTTATTATCTGCGAAAAGTTTCGTGTACGGGTTGTCAGTTGCCCGCCCCGTCAGCCTTTGCCCCATTTGGTTTCAAGTGCTTTCCATTTGATCATCAGGCTCAGGTCCTGGAATCCTTTCATACTGTGGAGTGTACCGGCGGAGGCTTTTGTTTTTACATAGGGGATGCTGAAAAGCGCGTTGATGCGATGAGTGATACCATAGCTTCCCATCCATCCCGGCATTTGTGTAGACACCGTGCCGAGATTCTCATTGTTCCTTTTCAGGGCGCCTTCCCAGTAATGGTCCCAACTGCTGTAGGAATACTGGAAGCCGGTGCAAAAATTGTTTTTGGCCATCATGATCCCATCGAGGTCGGTTTGCGAACTGGCCCGGAACATCATCAGCAGGCAAAAAGTGACCAGGAAGCATTGCCTGTATAATTTTTTAACCTGTTGCATACTGTTAAGTTTAGCAAACATTGAAATGAACAGGTACGGGGTTTTGGTGTTCATTTGAATTATAACCTGAATGAACAACCGATATTGATCGAATAATCCGCAAATGCGGCATCTCCCTGTGTATACACACCGGTCATTTGTGTTCTCAGTTTATCGGAATAGCTCTGGGTGCGGTTGCGTACAATGGCGACCGGCACAGTAGCGAAGGCACTTAGTTTTTTGAACTGATACGAAACCCCGGGTTCTGCCGATATCACATAGCCCGGCCTGCGGAATCCACTGCTGCCGCCGATCAGGTCGCGGGAAGGGATGCATTCCATGCGCATGCCGGCTGAAGCGGAGAGCTGGCCGAACATGAAATTACCGCCTGCCCTCGCCATATATTGGTCGGGCACGCTCATGGTGCTGGTGCCGTACGCAAGGGCAGATGCAGAAGGAGCGGCGCCCCTCGAAGTGGAAGTACCGTTCTGTTCCCTGGGGTTGAAAAGATAATAGAAGCTGCCGTACACGCTGATCGTATGTGTGAAATTATAATAGGCATTGATCTCGGTCGTGAAGCCTGTTCCGCCGTCTCCCAGCTGGATGGATTGGTCGACGGGCCCAAGGGTCTTCGTGGAATCATTCTTGTAAAAGAAATCTTCCACTTTATAATCACCGGTGGCCAGTTTCAGGCCCAATCCCACCTGGATATTGCCTTTGGGCATCCGTGCCGGATCGAGCAACCAGTGATATACGGTGAGGCGGATATCGCCCAGTCCGAACGAATGTGTTTTATGCCTGGCATTCTTCCCGGCGTTATTGCCGCCGTGTTCATACAGGGAGGAACGTGTATTGGCGAGGATCGGAGCATTCAATGCGAGCGACCAACGGTTATTGAAATGCCTCACGATGGAGAGATCGAGGCTATGCTGCCAGTTGATCACTTCCGTATTTTTTTCCAGTCTTTCCTTTTGTTCTTCCCTTCCTACAAAATGGCGGAATGATTTGAAATAGCGGTACACGGTATTGATCTGCCATCCCTGTTGTGCGTCCCTGGCGGCATCGGGCCGGGTGCATACAGCGCCGGTACTGCGGATGGCTACGCATCCCTGCGAGTGGGCTTCTGCCAGCATGCTGAAGAAGGCAATGAATATGATGAATAATTTTTTCATAAGCGTGTTGTTAAGGTGTTATCTGGCGCCGAGTAACTGGCGTTTGCTCATTTTCAATTTGGTCATCACCAGGGCGCCTACTTTAATGCCCTGATCTTTGGCAACAATGATGGATTCCCGGTAATGTATTCCTCCATAGAAGCGGCTCATACCTGCTTCATCGGCCGCCTCACGTACGGAGTTGAAGGCCCTGTCGGGCCAGCCCCAGGGGCGTTCGGTAGAATCGCGGAATGCCACATTATCTCCATAAATATGTTCCAGAACTGTTGCAACGGCACTGGAGATCTCCGAATGGCCACTGGTATATTCAGGAAATGGCGGCGTTTGCAGGAAAGGTTTCCAGTTGGCATCGATGTATTTGTTGATCACGGTCTCCGGCCTCACGAGGCTCCAGGTGTATTTGGAATCCCAGCAGGAAATAAATGCGTCCATCAATGCAAATGCGCTGGTAGTATAGGTATAAATGGTTTCGCTGAAACCGACTTTCTTATCCCGGCAGATGGTGCCGATAATGCCCATCCAATGGCCACCTGGCGTCATGGCCTTGGTAGCATACATCGTATGCCCTACCACATTCAATTTGAAACCGTTGCAATCCCAGAAACTGGCGATGGCCTTTTGTTCATCGGTGAGATGTATAACGGTATCGTATACCTGCCGGAACCACCGATAGAAGGCCTTGGTGGAATCCGGGCTGAATGCAGGTGGTGGGGGTGGGAGGTATTGACTGCTGCTATCGAGCGCAATGGTGCGGATGGTGCGCCATTGGGGCTCTACAGCCGGGAAATAGCCGGGTGGCGTAGGCACCCATTTGCCTTCTTCATTCGGTACCGTGTATTTGGCGGCGGATCGTGTTTGCGCGTAATTATCTTTTTTAGACCAGTCGAGGATGGCTTGTCCTACACGGGTGGCAAATGCTTCCGAATTTTCCCGCATATCCTTCGGCATTCCATGTTCTGTGGCCAGCATTCTCAGGGAATCTATGATCTTGCCTGTCTTGTCTTTGGAGAAAGTGAGTGTTTTCCCGACTTCCATAAATGCCATCATGGCTGCGTACGGATAATCGATCTTTTTGCCAGGATCAGGTTTGGGTAAGCCTTTCAGCCCTTTCAACTGGCCATCCAGGGAATGATAACTGCTATCGCCCGCGGCCATGGTTTCATAGGCAGCCAGGTGTGAGTATGCGTAGATCCGGCTGGCTACCGGTGGCGTGAAAATATCATAGGTGATCACTTCAGTGAGCTGGCCGGTAACAACGCTATATAATACGGGATCATGGAGCACCTGCTGGTAATCTTTCGGATTACTGCAGGAGGCCCAGAGGACTACTGGCATCAGGAATGCCGCAAGCGATTTGCGCATAATAAACAGGGTCTATTGAATACGTGAATGCGATAGTACTGGCAGTGCTACCAGGTACCATGAAGTTTTGTTCAGTAAAGGTCAGGCAGCAGCGTTCAGCTCAGGAGGCTGCTCAGGCAGGAGATGAAACGGAGTGGAATGTACGCTGGCATTACGTTGTATAAAGTGTTGGTGGAGCAGTGTGATAGCGGCGAGGCTCCATTCATTTTTTTGTTGCCAGTACTCGGAACTGATATTGAAGGAAAAGGAATGAGTGTTTTCAGATTTTTTATTCTGGGAAGGATGTTGGAGATCGTTCACGAGCTTGAAGAAATCGTCGCGGGCGGTCTGCAGGCGCATCCTGGTCTCATCGGGCAGGCAAAGCAAAACGAGTTGGCCGTTCTCTACCTTGCGTTTTACATATTTATAATGTATGCCGTTGATCTCTATTTCACCGTCTATGCGTTCAAATCCTGCCCAGTTGGTCTGGTAAGGAAGGGTGAGTGTTACGCGCATTTCTATGAGTTGGGAATCGTCGTAATCGTTCTGATCGAGGCGTGCTTCGAGGCGAGCGTCTGCCTGGTGTTGTAAGAGATCGGACACCAGCCGGTAACCGTACCAGTTGAAGAATAAGATCCCGAGCAGTAATATGGCGGCAAAGCGTTTCAAATGAGCCGATGCCTCGTTTTGGTAGCCTAATATACCAAAAATCGGGATATGATGCTACAATAAGTGTGTATTTTTTACAAATTGTAAAAACGGGTGGCATTGAGGCCGAAAACCTTTTCCCTGTCTTCCTGGCTGAAGTTCTCCATATATTTTTCGAGGAGGCTTTTCCACTGTACGTACATGCCGCTGACCAGGATCACGGGCCAGTCGCTCCCGAACAGGAGCCTGTCTGTACCGAATGCTTCGAAGACCACATCGAGATAGGGGTAGAAATCGGCGGCGCTCCATTCTTTCCAGGCAGCCTCTGTGAGCAGTCCGGATAGTTTGCAGGATACATGCGGGTATTTGGCTATTTCCTGTACCTGGTCTTTCCAGCCATCCATTTTTTTATGGCGGATATCGGGCTTGGCGCAATGGTCGATCACGAGGGGCTGATCAGGGAAATCGGCCACGAATTTGATGGCTGCGGGCAGTTGCTTCGGATAGATCAATACATCATAGGTATAGTTGAATGCCTTCAATGCCTGGACGCCGCGTTGAAAGGCTGGCCGCAACAAAAAATCATCGGGTTCTGCCTGCACGATATGGCGATATCCTTTAATAATGGAATACTGTGAAAAATGCTGCAGGCGTTCTTCCAGGTTTGCTGCCTGGAGGTCGATCCAGCCTACCACGCCTTTGATTTCCGCATGGGTATGGGAAAGCTCGACGAGGAAACGTGTTTCCACTTCTTCCTGGCTGGCCTGCACGGCCACCAGTCCATCCACCCCATTTCTTTTGAGGGTCAGCGAAAGATGTTCCGGCAGGTAATCCTGTTGCAACGCTTTCATATCATCCATCCAGGCATCGCGCTGCTTATTGTATTTCCAGAAATGTACGTGGCTATCGATGGTCATGAATTGCTTTTGAGAGGTTATGAAATGAAGGAGGTCTGATTGTTGGTCAGGTTACTAAGATACAAAGGAATGGAGAAGACTGGCGACTAATGATCATTCTATTGATGTATTGTTAATAAGAAAATGCCGATTCCATAGATTGTATTTCGCTGCGGGAAATCCCAAACCGGGCGGCAGTTTCCCGCCAGTGGCGGACAGCTTTGGTAACTTTATTGATAATTATTTCCCTTCTGTCTTTATTGACACGGAATTTTTCAGCTACTTCCCGGGCCAGGTCAAGATCGAGTGCATTGCTTTGTTCAGAAATATTCAGATGGAGGCCGGTCGACAATGGAATAGGATTAATATCAAATGCAGGCGATAGTGTCCATCCTTTTGGTGTCAATAAAAATCCATGATTGTGCAGGTGATCATCGCTATTACTAACACAAATGTTGAATACGATTCGTCGCCATAATTCTTCCAGGTCAGTATCTGGTTGTGCTCCGTAACGCATAACATACTCTGCCAGGTGTAGGTATGATGCTCCGGCTGCAGCATCCATACCATCCCTATGTCCGAGCAGGGTCATGGCCGAGGCAAAGTGAATTCGCCTATCCCTGATACGATCGAAACGTTTGGTGAGAAAAGTATGATAATGCTGGGTAAATCTGCGCGCCTTTCCTTCTGCTACTGAAATACCTGATTTAATAGCCAATTCATTGACAACAGTTTCCCAACCGCCAATATCGCGGTCGTCATTGCGACTTGGGAATTTGGCAATCCAAAGTTCCCCGTTTGGATCTGCTACACTGGCTTTTGGACGTGCACCACCCAATGAAGAACCTGGAGAGATCAACAGGTTCAGCCATTGTACAAATGCAGGGTCTTCCAATGCGTCATCTTTTTCCAATTGAAGACTTGCTTTTTCCAATGTGCGAAGCGAGGTCATGGGAGGTGTTGCCATAGCAGCATTGGTATCCAGGAAAGGACCATCTTTATTTGACTTGAACCGAAGACCTCCCATCCTATACAAATCAAAAACACCTAACAGGAAATCACTTTCCATTAATGGTTTTTGTTTGCGCCCTTCCTGCCTTGCAGCAAGTGCTTCCCGGCGTTCCATCAATACTCTACCCCAGCGATCTGGCGAAGAATCGAGGAAAAGACCAAAATTAGTTTTTTCACCACGGCTATATTGAGGGCCTGAATAAAGCCCGAGATCGGGATCCAATACCAAAGCAGGCCCTTTTTCTAACCATTCTTTGGTATAGGTAAAAGAAAAAACTTCTTTGCCACGCACCTGTTCAGCCTGTAAAGTTCCCATTGACATGGAATCTCCCAGATCGACCCAATCAGCATATACCAATATATGTTTTATATGTTGAGTAGATTTTGCCATCGCTTATGATCTTCTACCTCCCGATAACAAACCGGCGTCCTGTAATTTTCTTCCTAATGGATCATTGGCAGCGACCAGCAGCAAATCTTTCTCCACACCTAACACAAACAGCACTTGCAGATAAGCGCTCATCGCTACCCCTGGTGAGCCTTTCTCTATGAGTTGTAGCGTTGACCGGGCTATGCCCGCCCGTTCGGCCACCTGCATGCCTGTTAAACGCCGGCGTTTACGGGCCAGCTTGATATTTTCACCGAGTGCCTTTAAAATCTTTTCGGCAGTCGGTAATAATATAGTCTTCTTGGTTTTCATTACTATTGACTGATATTTCGGTCAAAAATACGTAAAATGACCGAAATATCGGTTATTATATACCGGGTACTATTTATGATACGAGGATCGATAAATTGAACAAAATGCAATAAAATCCGCCCTTAACAATAAAGATTACAACCAACGACCCATTGGCGACCAATAAAATCTTCGGACATTTTTACTTGCCTGTGGAGAGGTAAAAATACCTGCATCGGAAAAAAAGAATCCTGAACCGGTAGGTTGAAGAGATATGAATGCTTTTCCAGAAAGGGTCTGCTTCCCAATTCTTGTTGAATCCGGCTGCTTTAAGATCTGTACGAGGTAGTCTACTCACCAATGTCTTTAATTTGCCTGCGAAATAGTCTTTGGGTGTTATTATTTTGAGCAGGTAAGCCATAACGCATAGGCTTACATAGAGCTTATCGGGTTTGCCCGGGGGAAATCGTATCCATTCATAAAGGGGTCTTTTAGGAATAGTTGGTGTTACTGTTAATGTTCTATTCCACAATCGACCATGATGAGCACAAATATTTCTCACATAGGCAAGATGTTCAATCCATGATTCAAGAACGGAAATCCCAACTCCAAAGTAATCTGCAATAGCTTTCTTTGCATCATTGTTGTTTAAATTCTTAAACATCATGGATAGCTGACCGAAAGACAAGATTTCTATAGCCATCCATGACGGAGGATGGGTTGGAGAAGTATATTTCTTATAGTAATGTTGAATAAAAGCCTCTTTGGTTCTGGCAAGTTCTTCACGCATTTTTTTCATGACTATTCCATACCCTCTTTTATAGAGGCAGCTGTCTTCATACCAATTGGCTCCATATCTTGTACAATATTCGTAGGCGATCTTACATCTCAGTGCTACTTCAATTCTTTCAATTGCATCCAAAACAATTACCCTCAATTCCCTGTCAAACCGGTATAAATTCATTACTCCCTCAAATGTGGCCCAGGGCATGAACATGTGGTATGGATCATTGTATTTTTGGAATGGAAGAAAATAGGCACTTAATCTGTAATAATTAATATTACCAAGTTCGTGCCTTGCCGACTTCTCGTTATTGATCCTCAATCCCCTTGTTTTTAAAAGTTCAATCTGCTCTGCAACTGTTTTCGGGTTCTTTTCGAATTTCATGTTGAGGTATAAAAACAAAAAACCCACCAAGGTGCGCTGTTCCGATGGGAAGCGTGGTAGGTATTGTTAATTCAAAAGTATAATTTTTGGTCAATAATCCACATACTTCCGTATAAGTATTTTCTTAATAAAGTACGAGCTAAATGTGTAATATATTAACTATTAATGTATTACATGCAATCAATAAATAACTTCCTCCTTATTGCAAAACTCATATTAAAGGAGCCCCTATATATTTAAACGATTGAAATTGGTTCTTAACTATCACCTAACAATAAAAACTTACTACCCTCATTCTGCTAACGATCATTAGTTTATTTCCGCTAACTTTGTTCTGCTTGTGGAAAGCCATTTCAATATTTTATGAGTAATATAACCGCTAACAAGGTTCGGATCGTAACAGCCGCATCCCTATTCGATGGCCATGATGCCGCCATCAATATCATGCGACGTATTATGCAATCAAAAGGCGCTGAGATCATTCACCTGGGACATAACCGTTCAGTGGCAGAAATCGTTGAATGCGCCATCGAAGAAGATGCACAGGGCATCGCCATTACCAGCTACCAGGGTGGCCATGTCGAATTCTTCAAGTATATGAAAGACCTGCTCGACCAGAATGGTTGCGGGCATATCAAAATATTTGGCGGCGGCGGCGGCACTATCCTTCCGCAGGAGATCCTCGAATTACATAAATATGGTATCACGAAGATCTATAGCCCGGACGATGGGCGGAAGATGGGATTGGAAGGCATGATCGAAGATGTGATCAGGCAATGTACCCTCCCCGTGGAAGAACCCAATGAGAAGAGCAAGCCTGCCGCATTCTGGCGTGCCCCTGAAAAATGGAATGGCAAACTGCCACTGGGAGAGAAAAAAGATATCCGGCGGATCGCAAGGGCCATCACACTCGCAGAAAGCGGAAAAGATTATTCCACGGTGTTGAAAGACCTGCCTGTGAAAACAGGTAAGCTCGCAACAGTGGTGCATGCAGGGGACCATCCCAATGGTACGGAAGAAGCCACCGGCCATCCGGCTACGGCTCCCGTACTGGGGATCACCGGCACAGGCGGCGCCGGTAAATCATCCGTAACAGATGAGATCGTACGCCGCTACCTCAATACCTTTCCTGAAAAGACCATCGCCGTTATCTCTGTTGATCCCTCCAAGAAAAAAACAGGCGGCGCATTGCTGGGCGACCGTATCCGGATGAACAGCATCAGCTCCCCCAGGGCTTATATGCGCTCACTCGCCACCCGCGAAAGTGATGTGGCGCTCAGTGGCCATGTACAGGATGCACTGGATATTTGTAAGAAAGCCGGATTCGATTTCATTATACTGGAAAGCGCGGGGGTTGGACAAAGCGACGCCAGCATCCTCGACTATTGTAACCTGAGCATGTACGTGATGACGCCCGAATATGGAGCTGCCTCACAACTCGAAAAGATCAACATGCTCGACTATGCGGACCTGGTCTGCATCAATAAATTCGACAAGGCCGGCGCACTGGATGCCCTGGCAGATGTGCGCAAACAATACAAACGCAATCACCAACTGTGGACAGCCGCCAATGAAGACCTCCCGGTGGTAGGCACCATCGCCGCACAGTTCAACGACGCCGGTGTGAATGAATTGTTCGAGAAACTGATGCAGATAGTAGAGAAAAAAACCGGTGTCAGTTTTGGTCAACTGGAGATGCACGCACATACGAAAGACACTACCACCCAATCGCTGATCATACCTCCCAGGAGGGTCCGCTATCTCTCGGAGATCGCCGATAACAACCGGGCCTATGATACCTGGGCCACAGAGCAGTGCACGATCGCCTCTAAACTCTACCAGTTGCAGGGTGCTATAGAAGCAGCTACAGGCAATGCAAACCTTATCGCCGGACTGGAGGAAGTAAAAAAAGGGTTTGAAGAAAAACTGCATCCCGAATGTAAGAAGCTGGTGGATGAATGGCCGGCGACCGTGAAAAAGTATAGGGCCGATTTCCTGGAATACCAGGTAAGGGATAACGTGATCAGGCAACCGCTTATTACCAGGTCGTTGAGCGGTACCCGCATCCCCAAGGTAGCGCTGCCCACATTCAAAGACTGGGGTGATATCCTTCGCTGGCAGTTGCAGGAAAACCTGCCCGGCGAATTTCCTTATACCGCCGGGGTGTTCGAATTGAAACGCCAGGGCGAAGATCCTACCCGGATGTTTGCCGGTGAAGGCGGGCCCGAACGCACAAATAAGAGATTCCACTATGTTTCGGTAGACCAACCCGCCAAACGCCTTTCCACCGCATTCGACAGCGTAACACTATATGGCGAAGACCCGGCCCACCGCCCGGATATCTATGGCAAAGTAGGTAACAGTGGCGTCAGTATCGCCACTGTCGATGATGCCAAAAAATTGTACAGCGGCTTCGATCTCTGCGATCCCAAAACATCGGTGAGCATGACCATCAACGGCCCCGCTCCCATCCTGCTGGCTTTCTTCATGAATGCAGCGATCGACCAGCAATGCGAAAAATGGATCACAGAGAATGGAGAGTGGCCGATCGTTCACGAAAAGATCAGGCAGAAATACAAACATCTTCCCCTCCCTGTTTATTATAATCCTGCTGCACCCGAGCGATTGCCGGAAGGCAACAACGGACTGGGCCTGAAATTACTTGGCCTTTCCGGTGATGAGGTACTGCCCAAAGAAGTATATGAAAAGATCAGGGCCGAGGCATTGACGCAGGTGCGCGGAACGGTACAGGCCGATATATTGAAGGAAGACCAGGCACAGAATACCTGCATTTTCAGTACTGAATTTGCGCTCAAGCTCATGGGCGATGTGCAGGAATTTTTCATCGATGAGAAAGTAAGGAATTTTTACAGCGTCAGCATCAGTGGTTACCATATCGCAGAAGCAGGGGCCAATCCCATCACCCAGCTCGCATTCACCCTTTCTAACGGGTTCACCTACGTGGAATATTACCTGAGCAGGGGTATGGATATCGATGATTTTGCCCCCAACCTCTCCTTCTTTTTCAGCAATGGCATGGACCCCGAATATAGCGTGATCGGCCGGGTGGCAAGACGTATCTGGGCCAAGGCCATGAAGAATAAGTACAAGGCGAACGACCGCAGCCAGAAACTAAAGTATCATATCCAGACTTCCGGCCGCAGCCTGCACGCACAGGAGATCGACTTCAATGATATCCGTACTACCCTGCAGGCCCTGTATGCCATCTATGATAATTGCAACAGTTTACATACGAATGCTTATGATGAAGCCATCACCACGCCTACCGAAGAAAGCGTGCGCAGGGCAATGGCCATCCAACTGATCATTAACCGCGAACTGGGCTCAGCCAAAACAGAGAATTTTATACAAGGCTCCTTCCTGATCGAAGAGCTGACCGACGTCGTAGAAGATGCCGTGCTGGCCGAGTTCGACCGGATCACGGAAAGAGGAGGAGTACTGGGCGCTATGGAGCGCATGTACCAACGCAACAAGATCCAGGAAGAAAGCCTTTATTATGAAAGCCTGAAACACAGCGGCGAGCTGCCTATTATTGGCGTGAATACTTTTCTGAATAAGAAGGGAAGTCCAACCATCATTCCCCAGGAAGTGATCCGCAGCACCCAGGAAGAAAAAGAGCAGCAGATCGATAACCTTCATAAATTCTGGAAAAGGAATGAACATCGTTCCGGCGAAATGCTGAACAGGCTGAAGCAGGTAGCCGTCGACAATGGCAATCTTTTCGAAGAGCTGATGGAAACTGTGAAATACTGTTCGCTCGGACAGATCACCCGTGCCTTGTATGAAGTGGGTGGTCAATACAGAAGAAATATGTAATCGGGAAAATACAAGCTCAACGGTCAGGTGATCGCAAATGGCGATCACCTTTTTTTATTTTATGTTTATCCTTCGGTCCCATACCGGTGTCGATACCACAAAGTGGTAAGTCAACAACAATGTTTAACCAATAGTTTTATATTTTTCTTCGATGACTAACGATTGTTCAGTATGGTGAAATCTGCACCTCAAAAACCTTTTTCCGTCAGCGTTTGAATTTTTTTGGAGAAAAAATATACCAAAGAAAAATTTCTTTTCAGTTGATGCAATATCAGTATGATTGTTGCTGTTTGAGAGCGATACCACTGGTAATGACTTATCACCGTTGGTGTAGCTACAAAAAATTCGACTGTAACATCCAAGTAGCTTTGTCGACTAATTTTTCAAAACTAAATTCATGAGAAAGTTACTATTGACATTTTTGCCAATCGTATTATGCGCACTGATGACACAGGCACAGCATATTACAGGCAATGTCAAAGACGAGCAAGGCAAATCCTTATCTGGCGCTTCTGTATTACTTAAGAAAGTCAAAGATTCCTCTGTTGCAAAACTCAGTGTCACCAATGCTTCCGGACAGTATACATTTGAAGGCATCCGCCCAGGTTCTTATTTTATCAATGTAAGCTTCGTTGGCCATGCGCCGAAAAATTCACCTTCATTCGAAGTAAGCGGCTCCGGAGATATCAACGCTCCCGAGATCGTACTCGGCAAAGCTACCGGCAACCTGAAAGAAGTGGTGGTCATCACCAGGAAACCGATGGTGGAAGTAAAGGCCGACAGAACGATCGTCAATGTGGAGAACAGCGTGAACTCCGTAGGGCAGGATGCACTTGAATTGTTGCGCAAATCGCCCGGCGTGGTGGTGGATAAAGATGATAACCTCAGCCTCAGTGGTAAAAATGGCGTACAGGTCTATATAGACGGACGGCCTACACCATTGTCGGGCAAGGACCTGTCCGAATACCTGAAGACCATTCAAAGCTCTTCCATCGAATCCATCGAGCTGATCAGCAACCCTTCCGCCAAGTATGATGCCGCCGGTAACGCTGGTATCATCAATATCCGTTTGAAGAAAAATAAATCTTACGGTACCAACGGATCGGTCACTGCCGGTTACAACCAGGGTGTAACACCTAAATACAACGGCGGTTTCTCCTTGAACAACCGTAATAAATATGTGAACGTCTTCGGTAATTATAATTACAATTATAATACGAACGAAAGCCCGATCTATCTCTGGAGAAAACAACCAGACACCCTGTTCGATCAGAGATCGACCATCGATTTCAGGAACAAGAGCCATAACTTCAAGGCAGGGGTAGATTATTTCATCAACAGGAGAAGTACCGTGGGCATGATGGTGAATGGTACTTTTGCCAACCAGGACATCAATAACTACAGCCGTGCCGTGATCTCACAACAACCTTCGAATAAAGTGGCCAAGATCCTCATCGCAGACAATACCAGCGACGCGAAAAGGAATAATGCCAACTTCAACCTCAACTATCGTTATGCCGATACCGTTGGAAGGGAACTGAATATGGACGCGGACTATGGCCTCTACCGGATCAAGAGCAACCAGCTACAGCCCAACGTTTATAAAGACCCCACTGAAACCACCATCATCGGCAGCAATGAATATAATATGATAGCGCCGACTGATATCGACATCTATACTTTCAAGACCGACTATGAGCAAAACCTCTGGAAAGGCCGGCTGGGAGTAGGCGGCAAGGTCTCTTATGTAGATAGCAAGAATGATTTCCAACGCTACAATGTCTATTCCAGCGTGAAGGAGCTCGACAGGGAGCGCAGCAACAATTTCCATTACAAGGAAAATGTGAATGCCGGGTATGTCAACTATAACAGGCAGTTCAAAGGCTTCATGGTCCAGGCCGGCCTTCGCGTTGAAAACACCAATGCCAAAGGACGTTCCATCGGTGAGAAAAAGGATGGATCGGGTTATACCGGATATGATTCCACTTTCGACCGCAATTACACCGATCTCTTCCCCAGTGCTGCGATCACCTTCAATAAAAAACCGACCAGCCAGTTCACCCTGAGCTATAGCCGTCGTATCGACCGTCCGGCGTACCAGGACCTGAACCCCTTCGAGTTCAAACTCGATGAATATACCTATCAGAAAGGTAATACCCAGTTGCGCCCGCAGTATACCAATAGCTTTGGGCTTACTTACCTCTATAAGTATACATTGAACATCACCCTGAACTATAGCCATATCAGTGATGTGTTCGGTTCACCGGTGGATACAGTGGAGAAGTCGAAAAGCTTTATCACCAAGAAGAACCTGGCCACCCAGGATATCACCAGCATCAATATCAGCTATCCTTTCCAGTATAAATGGTATTCTATTTTTGCTAACCTGAATGCCAATTATTCCAAATACAAAGCTGATTTCGGCAATGCTGCCGATCGCAAGATCGACCTCGACGCTTTCGCCTTCACCTTCTTTGGTCAACAGACCTTCCGTTTGGGCAAGGGCTGGACAGGTGAAATGTCGGGCCTGTACATCTCTCCCTCCATCTGGCAGGGTGCTTTCAAAAGCAGTGAGATGTGGGGCATCGATGGTGGATTGCTGAAAACAGTGCTCAAAGGCAAAGGCACCGTAAAAGCTTCGGTGAGCGATATTTTCAAGACCATGAGGTGGAGGGGCACCAGCAATTTCGCCGGACAGAACCTGGTGGCGCATGGAAGCTGGGAAAGCCGCCAGTTCAAGCTGAACTTCACTTACCGGTTCGGAAGCAGCCAGATAAAAGCTTCCCGCCAGCGTAAAACCGGCCTGGAAGATGAGAACAAGCGTGCCAATAGCCAGGGCGGCGGCCTCGGCGGTCAAAATTAGAGGTCAATGATCTCAATAAAGGGTCCCCTGCCATCCGGCGGGGGATTTTTTTGTATTATATTATATCATAGTATCTTTACCTATATTAAATTTAAGCATGGTATTATTCCGGCTTGCATCACTTAACGCCTAATAGATTGAACTTCACAGATTTTGGACTGGATGAAAGTCTTATCGAAAGTATAGCTGCAACAGGTTATGAAGTCGCTACCCCTATTCAGGAGAAGGTCATTCCCGAGATTTTAAAAGGTCACGATATCATTGCTTCAGCGCAGACCGGCACTGGTAAAACAGCGGCCTTCCTGTTACCTATTATCCACCGGTTGCTCCAGCACCGCAATGAAGGCCAGGTAAATGCGCTCGTGATCGTACCTACCCGTGAGCTGGCAATCCAGATCGCGCAGAACCTCGAAGGATTTTCCTACTTCACCTCAGTAAGCTCCATTGCCGTGTATGGTGGTAATGATGGAATGAACTTCGCCACAGAAAAACAGGCACTCTCCCATGGAGTGGATCTCGTGATCTGTACTCCGGGCCGCATGATCGCGCACCTCAATATGAACTATGCCAAGCTGGATGGTTTACAATTCCTGGTACTGGATGAGGCCGACCGCATGCTCGACATGGGCTTTCACGATGATATCATGCGTATCATCTCCCGCCTGCCGGCCAAAAGGCAGAACCTTCTTTTTTCAGCTACCATGCCGGAAAAGATCCGGCAACTGGCCAAAAAGATCCTGCACAACCCGGTAGAAGTGAATATCGCCATCTCACGTCCTCCGGATAAGATCGTTCAGGAAGCCTTCGTGGTCTTCGAAACGCAGAAACTGTCATTGCTCCAGTACCTCCTGAAGCATAGCAAATTCAAAATGGTACTCATCTTCTGCTCCCGCAAACAAAGTGTGAAACAACTGACCCGTGAATTGCGCCGCGCCCGTTTCCCCATTGCGGAGATCCATTCCGATCTCGACCAGGCCAATCGTGAAGATGTGCTCATGCGGTTCAAGAGCGGCCGTATCCCCATCCTCGTAGCTACGGATATACTTTCCCGTGGTATTGATATCGACAATATCGACCTCGTGATCAATTACGACGTGCCTCACGATGGTGAAGATTATATCCACCGTATCGGCAGAACAGCACGGGCAGAATCTGATGGCATGGCCATCACGTTCATCAGCGAAAAAGAACAGAACCGTTTTGCCACGATCGAAGCCCTGCTGCAGAAAGAGGTCACCAAGGCCGCCGTTCCGCAGGAACTGGGCCCGGTGCCCGAGTACAGGCCCCGGCAAAAAAGAGCGGGCAAGCCGGGCGGTCATCATAACAAGAAGAGAAGGTATCACCCCCATCCGGGTAAACGATAAGCGCTATATCCTATCTTTGGCCGCATGAACTGGCAACAACTATACAGTACCAGGAGAACAGGCGCTGAAAACAGATCGGGCACTTATACCGATGCTATCCGCACTTCCTTTCTGCGCGACTATGACCGTATCATTTTCTCTTCCGCATTCAGACGATTGCAGAACAAAACCCAGGTATTCCCCTTACCCGGCCCCGTATTCGTTCACAACAGGCTTACCCATAGCCTGGAAGTGGCTTCCGTAGGGCGTTCCCTCGGAAAAGCAGTAGGTGATGCCATTGCTGCCAGGTATCCCGATGCCGGTGATGATTTCCGGGAGTTCTATAAATATGAGCTGCCCTCCGTGATCGCTGCAGGCTGCCTGGCGCATGATATCGGCAATCCGCCCTTCGGTCATTCCGGGGAAGATGCTATCCGCACTTTCTTCAGGGAACTGGACGGAGAAGCGAAACAGCGGTTCACCGAAACGCTTACACCTAATCAGCAACGGGATTTCCTTTATTTCGAAGGGAATGCCAACGCTTTCCGCACCCTCACCCATCATTTCAATGAAAAATCACCCGGCGGGTTCCGGCTCACCTATGCTACGCTGGCTTCCATCATCAAGTATCCTTCGGATTCGCTAAGCGGGTTCAACAAACAACAGCTCGTTACCAAGAAATCAGGGTTCTTCGATTCAGAGATCGGCACATACCGGTACATCGCAGAAACGTTGGGCATTCCACGGCTTGATCCTGAGAAGAATATTTATGCCCGTCATCCCTTCGTATACCTGGTGGAAGCGGCCGATGATATCTGTTACCGGATCATTGATTTTGAAGATGCGCACCGGCTCAATATTATTTCTCTCGATACTATCAAAGATCTGTTCCTGTCTTTCTTCAATGCGCCCGATGGATACGATAAAAGGGAGAAAGTGGAAAGCACGCTGAAGGAGATCAACGACGATAACCAGAAAGTTCAATTCCTCCGGGCGAGGCTGATCAACCTCCTGATCCATCGCGTGTGCGATGTATTCATGGAAAAAGAGAATGAACTGCTGGAAGGAACTTTGTCGAAGGCCCTGATCGATTATTTGCCGGAACGGGAGTTGCAACTGGTGAAAACGATCGATTCTTTTTCCGTGGAGCATATCTATAATCACCGTTCCGTGGTGGAGATCGAAATAGCAGGCTATAATGTGATCGGGGGATTGCTCAGTGAATTCTTTGCAGCGGTGATCAGTCCATCGGCTGCCAAATCCCGGAAGCTCCTTCAACTGATCTCGCAACAATTCGTAATAACAGGGAAACCGGGGCAATTGTATTATGATATACAGTCGGTGGTCGATTTCATTGCAGGTATGACAGACCTTTATGCCGTGGATATCTACCGGAAAATCACGGGTATCACTTTCCCACAAATACGCTGATATATCAACGTTAGTCGGGCAGCTCCTCGCAAAAATACCCCGCATATTGCAGGGTATGTTCCACCTTCCTGGGTGAAAGATCATTGGCTTCGATGCGCAGCACTTTGTCTTTATCCTGAAGGTCTACATTCCACCTGATAATGCCCTGGAGGGTATCGAGGTACTGGCCGATAGACCGGATATTCTTCCTGTAACGGATATTCGTTTTGAAAACCAGGATTTGCATAGTTTAATAGTTAGATCAGGGATCGATCATTCAGCACCGGGCTCACCGGTTTGTTCCTGTTTCTGGGGAGCCCATGGGCCACGGGCCCGGCCCCATCTTTCACAGCGTTCTTTCCAGCTTTGTTTGAATTTTTCCCTTTCTTCCGGGGTAAGCTCCTGCCATTTGTTGAACATTTTCTTATTCCAGTGTGGGCGCCTTCCTCGCCAGCCGCCGCCGAAACTGCCGAACAATATTTTGGAGAGCACCAGGATTCCCATTGCCTGCCAGAAACTGATGGTGCTTACATGAAGCACTGCGGGCAGGATAGCGTTCCACAATGACATAACTATGAAACTGAAGAGGGAGATCATGGCGCTGATGCAAACCAGGATAATCAATACTTTCAATGGCTTAGACCTATGTCTCATAAATCTTGTATTACATTAATAATTTAATAGTTCTTCTTTCAAAATACGGAGGCGATCGCGCAGGTGCAGCACTGCATAGCGTTTCCGGCTGATCAGTGTATTCACTGTTTCGCCGCTTTCCTCAGCCAGCACTTTGAAAGGAACGCCTTCCAGTTCATGTCGGACGAATACGTCCCGCTGTTCTGCCGGTAATTCCTGGAGTGCGGCATTGAGCTCTTCCCAGAACAGGCTGCGCAGGTATTCCTGTTCAGGGTCTTTGCTGGCATCGAACAACAATGCCGACCAATTGAATACTTCTTCACTTTCATCGTCGGACAGCATGCTGTCGAGCGATGATGGCTGTTGTTTCCGCTGCCTGTCGATGATCTTATTCCTTGCCACAGTGAAGAGCCAGGCGGTCACTTGTTCAATAGGCTGCGTATTGCCGATGAACTGGTAAAACACATCCTGCAATACATCCTCGGCATCCGCTTCATTGTTTACCCTTTTCCGGATAAAGCCAAATAGGCGCTTGCTATAGTCATTGATGACCTTCGTGATATTACGCTTTCGGTCTGCCGGCATGCCTGGTGATATCGTCAGGATCTCCTCCATATTTATAATAAGGTAGACGTGGGAGGGCCCCTGATATTTTAAAGTTGGGAAAAAATTTTGGTAAGGCGTTTCTCTGGCTAATTTTGCCTTCTGAACTGGAACTATGAAATTCGGTCATGTATCTGATAACGAATTAGATAAGGTAGATTTCAGCCTGCCTGCCGAGCCACCCGGTAATGCCGGGGTGCTGGGCGGGAAGCCTGTTCCCAAACCTGTTTTCTATATCGGATGCGCCAACAGGGGCACCCGTGAATGGATCGGTAAGATCTATCCGAAGGGTACGAAGGAAGCTGATTATTTGGATGAGTATGTCCATCATTTCAACAGCATCGAATTCAATGCCACGCATTACCAGGTATATGGCCCGGCGATCATCTCCAAATGGGCGGAGAAGGCAAAGGGGAGGGATTTCAAATTCTGTCCGAAGGTGCCACAGATCATCAGTCATTACAGCGGGTTCAATAATGTGGATCAGCTCACCGATTCCTTTCTCGAAGGGATCCTTGCATTCGGTGAGCATCTGGGCCCTGTCTTTCTGCAACTGGGCGAAAAATTTTCACCGGCCAATAAAAAGAATCTCTTCAGGTACCTGGCATCACTGCCAACGGATCTCACTTTCTTCCTGGAAGTGCGGCATCCCGATTGGCTGATAGGGCAGGAGAAGAAGGAATTGTTCGATACCTTGCGCTCTCTGAAGATCGGGGCGGTGATCACGGATACGGCCGGTCGCCGCGATTGTGCACAGATGGAGCTGACGCTGCCTAAAACTTTTATCCGTTATGTTGGTAATAGCCTGCATCCTACCGACTATACCAGGATGGATGTATGGGCGCAGCGTATGAAATACTGGCTCGATCAGGGTCTCGAAGAAATTTATTTCTTCATGCATACCCACGGTGAAGTACATGCGCCTGAAATGATCGTATACCTGGCCGATAAGATGAATGAAATAGCCGGGTTGCAAATCCCGAAACCGGTATTTATTAAGCCTGAATCACCGACAGGAGGGCAGCAGATTAGTTTATTTGATTGAGGAGAAATCAGTCCAAAAGAATGGTCATTTTCATTCAGTTGTCACATTTCTTGAAATAACTTACTATCATGTTGGTGTTGAAATTGACCTGAGACACCTTGCATCAACTTGTGCAAAATTTGCACAAGTTGTCAAGGAACCCTTGATAACTCAATTGTCGGTCGTATATCAGTTTAAATTATTCTGCCATTAACCTTTCAACTCACCTCGAACAACTCCTCCCATCTCGTCGTAAACCGTTTGCTTCGTAGCTCCTGCCTCATTTTCCAATCGCGGCTCGTTCCGGAGGAAGCGAATTTCAGTACATCGTCGCGCATGCTGAAGTTCACATTATCGATCACGTCCATCAGGAAGCGGTTGCCGTTCCTGGAAGGCACTTCGAACAGGTTGCCCTGGATGGAAGAATCGGGGACCAGCCCGCTCAGCATCACACCGGCTTTCTTGTAGACATTCCCTTTCTTATATAATTGATCAACGAGCTGAACGGCTGGTTTGATCAGTTCATTCGTTACGGAAGTGGCTGCAGGCAATGTGGTATAAGAACCCATGGATGGCCCCCGGCGGAAATTGATCGAATAGTCCTGCTCCTTGCTCACGATAAAAACGCTGACCACTTTGGCGGCGCTGTGCTGCCGCCTTAATTTTTCGGCTGCGCGTGAAGTATAGGTGGCTACTGCTTCTTTGATATCATCGATCTCGGTAACAGGCTGCCCGAACATGCGGGTGGTGGCGATCATTCTCTTGTTGGTGAGCGGGTCTACCATTTCGCGCCCTTCGATCCCATTCAATTCCCTGATCAGCCGGACGCCCATTACGCCTCCCAGATGGCGATGTGCCCATTCTTCCCGCATCAGGCTGAGGTCCCAGGCGCTGGTGATACCCTGGTTCACCAGTTTCTCGGCATAGGCCCAGCCTACGCCCCATACATGGCCCACCCTGGTGGATTGAAGCAAGGCGATCTGTTCTTCGCGCGTGGCGGCTACTTTCACGCAATTGGATAAATTCTTGTCTTTTTTGGCAACGTAATTGGCGAGTTTGGCCAATGTTTTGGTAGGAGCTACACCGATGGAGACCGGGATGCCGGTCCACTGTTCAACCGTTTTGCGAATATGCATTGCCGTTGTATACAAATCATCGGGCGCAATATGACCAAGATCAAGAAATGCTTCGTCTGCCGAATAAACTTCCACTTTGGGTGAGAGGGAACGCAATGTTTCCATCACGCGCCAGCTAAGGTCGCCATATAGATTGTAGTTGGAAGAAAAAACGGAGATATCATGTTGACGGATCAAAGGCTTGGCCTCGAAATAAGGGCCGGCCATTTGCACGCCCAGCTTTTTGGCTTCATCACTGCGGGAAACGATGCAGCCATCATTATTGCTCAGGACCACTACAGGCTTCTGCCGCAGATCGGGCCTGAACAGTCTTTCGCAGGAGCAATAGAAACTATTACAATCGACGATCGCTTTCATGGTGATGCATTTGAAGTGGAGTAGCTCTACGGGGCAGAGCTACTCCTGGATGGAACTTGCATAGGATGGTTTAATGGGAATGGTGCATTCGTTGGAAGGGATCAGAGGGCATGGATCACATAGGTCACAACGCCCCAGATCTCCAGTGTATCGCAGGAAGCATCGACTTCCGTGCTGGCGAATTTTTTGTTTTCGGGTATCAGTCGCAGTTTGTTGAATGTCTTTTCCAGTCGCCTGATCAGCATTTCTCCATTAAGCACGGCGATCACCACTTTCCCGCTCATGGGCCGGAGGCCGCGGTCCACGATCACCACATCATTATCATAGATCCCTGCGCCGGTCATGGCCTCTCCGCGCATCCGCATAAAAAAAGTGGCTGGTTTATTATGGATCAGTTGCTCATTGAGATCGATGCCACGCTCCATATAATCATCGGCTGCGGCGCCAAAGCCGGTGGCGTCGGCTGTTTTAATATTCCACTGGGAATATTTTTTGGAACCTTTGTAAGCAGCCTCATAAAACTTTTCCTCATCCATATAATTAATTTTTTTGTTTGCTAAATTATTTAGTAAATTTATGCTAAAATAATGATCGGGTAAAAATTTATTTATGGGTATGGGGTTAGTAAAACAACAACCGGCGCAGTACTGGAAAGGCCATCAATTCCAGGAATACAGGCTGGTAGTTCAGCCTGATGCTGAAATACGCAATAAGATCATGGCGGAGAAGCAGTACCTGCTTACTGACTATGGACAGAAGGCTGCCATGAAATCGGCTATACATATTATTATAGCACAGTTCTCGGCGCCGGAAGGAATGGAAGAGACGCTATTGCGATGGATCCAGCGGATCTGCTGCCAGCAAAGGAGCTTTGCCGTCACTTTCAACAACTACAGCGGGTTCCCTCCTCATACCATTTATTTACGGGTGCAGGACCATTGGCCTTTTCAGCAACTGGCCCGGCAGCTCCAGGCAGTGGATGAATACATACGTTCCTCTTCCTGTCCGCCTGCCATGCTGGTCAACAGACCATACCTCAGCCTGGCCGGTACTTTGCCGCAACAGGTCTATGACAAGGCCATGCCCGACTATGCCCGGCGTATTTTCCATGAATCCTTCATGGCCCATGAACTGCTGCTTTTGAAAAAAGATCCTTTGACCGATGCGTTCAAGACCATCAATGTTTTCCGCTTATTGCCCGGGGGCCACCGGCTGTACAATGAAATGGCCTGAACAATAAGCGTAGCCTGTTGAATTGTATAGTGTACCAACCAAAAAAGAAAAGCAATGCAAAAGAAAACGCAAACCATCCCGGATTACCGGGAAGTTTTTAAAAGCCAGTTGCGCACCAATGAATACATGCTGGTATTGAACCCGCATGAGGAGTTGCGGCAGAAGATCACCCAGGTAAAAAAAGATTTTTCAGATACCTACCAGGCCACTGTCGCATTGGGCAGCAAGTCACATCTTGCCCTCGTTCGCTTTACGCAACTGGAAATGATGGAGGAAAGGATCATCAACCGGATCAAAACCGTAGCCATGGGGTATCATCCTTTCAAAGTAGAGCTGAAAGATTATGGCAGCTTTCCCAGTCATACCATCTTCATCAACGTTACCACCAAGCTGCCGGTGCAGGGCCTGGTGCGGGAGATCCGTGAATCGCAGCGGCTGATGAAGCTCGACAAAGACCATAAACCTCATTTCATCGATGAGCCTTACATTACCATCGCCCGGAAATTATTGCCCTGGCAATTTGAAAAAGGATGGCTCGAATATTCGCACCGGCAATTCACCGGCCGGTTCATCGCTGATAGCATGTTGTTATTGAAAAGAAGGACCGGTGACAGGGCCTGGCAGATAGCGCAGCGTTTCGAATTCATGAACCTGCCGGTAAATACTAAACAAGGGGAGTTGTTTGTCTGAGCCAACGCCTGCCCTGTACATCTTTTGCCCTGATCGCTGTACCAACTGGTGTTATGCGGAAAGACACCGGCCATGTATGGCGTCAGGGCCAAAAGATGTGGCTATCGTATGGCCATCTCCCTGCAAAATCATGTCAAGATGGAGAACCCACAGGAAGAGAAAGTGAATACCTATTTAAAAGGTAGAGGGGCGCAGTTCAATACCCGCAACAGGTTCCTGAAAAATGAGCGGGTGAAAGAACATATCGAGGCCATCGACGAATGGATAGAGCCCAATCCTGAAACGCAATACCTCGAAGACATTGCCAAAGGGATCGTGAATAAGGTGGATAGCCCGGACGTAGGCATGTACTATAGCATGAACCCCTACCAGGGGTGCGAACATGGCTGTATCTATTGCTATGCGCGCAATTCATTCGAATACTGGGGCTATAGCGCCGGTGTGGATTTTGAACGGAAGATCATGGTGAAAAAGAATGCCCCCGGGCTGTTCCGTAAATTCCTCATGAACCCTAAATGGCAATGCGTGCCCATCTCCTTCAGTGGCAATACGGATTGCTATCAACCTGCCGAAAAGAAGTTCAGGCTCACGCGCCAGTGCCTGGAAATATGCCTGGAGTTCAACCAGCCGGTAGGCATTATTACGAAGAATGCAGGGATCCTGCGCGATAAAGACATCCTGCAAAAAATGGCTGCTAAAAATCTCGTATCGGTACTGCTATCCATCACTTCCTTCAATGAAGAGCTACGCCGTGTAATGGAGCCACGCACCACCACTGCAAAGCAAAGGATCAGGGTGATCAGGGAACTGAGCGAGGCCGGTGTTCGAACGGGTGTAATGCTGGGCCCCATGATACCCGGGCTCAACGAGCATGAGATGCACAATATCATGAAAGAAGCATCGGAGAATGGCGCCCGTTTTTCAGCCTACACTTTTATCAGGCTCAATGGCGCTATCAAGTTACTGTTCCATGACTGGCTCTATAAGAATTTTCCCGACAGAGCAGATAAGGTTTGGCATCTGATCGAGCACGGCCACAACGGTAAGGTGAATGACAGCCGATGGGGGCTCAGGATGCGCGGTGAGGGAGAAGTAGCGGAACTGGTACGGCAACAATTCATCAAATACAATAAGAAGTACGGACTTAATGTTGAACGGTGGGAACTGGATTGCTCTCAATTCCGGAGACCGGGAGAGCAGGGGCGGCTTTTTTGAGTTTTTTTAGTGTCTATCTCCTTGCCTGTTCTCAGGCAAGGAATTTCTTTTTCTGGTAGATCCTGTGCAATGCCTCCTTCACCAGCACTACTTCACGACAGAGAAAAGCGATCTCGCGGGCATTGTCGAGCAGATTCAACTGCTGCAAGGTGCTTTCCAATACCTCCACTTTTTCGCGATGGTATTCCTCCATCACTTCCAGTGAATCGCCCATAAAAAGGGTATGGGCATGCCAGGAAAATGGGCTGGCGGTTTTTTCTCTTTTGTTGGGGGTGACCGGGTGTCTCATAACTGTGGTATTAAATGAATGAAAAAATACTGGTACACGCCATGCAGTTCTACAGTCAAGGGGTTAGGGGTTCCATTTCGTCAATGTCGGCTTCAAAGTTCCCGACTGTTGCAATGCCGGACAAGCGTTTAAATACCGTTTATGAAGGGTAACCCATGTAATCAAAATAAGTAGATATACTTATTGGCAACAGTGCATTTACGAATATCTTTAACCACTGTTTAATCTTAAAAAAATTCTTATGGCAACCATCCTGAAAAAGACATTTGTAACCACGGCGCTCTTATGTGCCGGCCTGGTCCTCATCCTCCATTCCTGTAATACAGGCGATGAGAAAGGAGTATGGATCCCTGTTCCCCCCGATACTTCTGCCCTTGGAAAAAAGGACCATTTTATTCCGATGGCAGAACTGGAGAAATTCAGGGCACAGTACGGTGTGGAGCGGGACAGCCTCGCCAGAAAAGCGCCCACACTTTCCATCCCTACAGCCGAAGCTTTCAACAAGAAAGCATTGATCGAGATCCTGAAAGATCCGCGCTGTGTGGGTATCCGCGTATATTATGGAGTAAAGCAGGGAAATAAAAGCAATGAACTGAGGCTGATCCTGGTGGGTGTCGACGAGCAGGGAAAAGACCTGTATATCACAAAGGGTAATGCAGCAGCCAACCAAACCGGTGGTGGTGGCAAAGGAGGAACTGAATATGGTCAATGTACTCCGCCCTGCTTCACCGATACCCTTGGCCAATGATCGCCCTGGCTGGCCGGCCCAAACATTTTTAATCCTATGACATTTTGCTAATGGATGCAACCGTTCGTTTTGTATTGAGTCTTAGCATCGGTTTTGCCGTCATCATCGGGATAGTAAGATACAGGAAGATCGATCCGTCTTACTATCCCTTCCTATATATTGTTACGATCTCCTTCCTGATGGAACTACTGGTGCATTTATTTACACTGTATGGAACACAGAAGATGATCATCGTTTCAGTGCATCTTTATTCCTTCATCGAATTCTATCTTTTTACCTGGCTCTTTCATAACTGGGGATTGTTCAACCGCCGGAAAGACATCTTCCTGGCCACGATAGGTGTATCCTTCATCGTATGGGCATTGCTAAGTTTCTTCATCCATGGTTTCCAGGAATTGAATTATTCTTTCCTCATCCTCTATTCCTTCGTGCTGATCTTTTTCAGCGTCAGCTCCATCAACAAAATGGTAGTGCATGAGCGGGGCAATATTCTCAGGAACCCCAAATTCCTGATCTGTCTCGGCATTATTATCTTTTACACCTTTTTCATTATGGTGAACGCCACCTATCTATCTGTCTTCAAACAGAACCTCAACATCAGCAGGATCTTCCGTGGCAACCTGCACAAAATAAATGTATATTCAAACTTATTGGTTAACTTCCTATACGCAGTAGCAATGATATGGATACCTCGGAAGCAAAACTTTACGATTCCATTCTGATAGTGGTTGGAGTAGTAGGGATCATCCTCATCTATTTTATCATTACCATCATCCGTTATCAGCGGCGCAGTCTGCGGCTGCACAAAGAAAAGATCCAGGCAGAGATCGATACTCTCGAGAAAGAACGCAAACGCATTGCTTCCGATCTGCATGATGAACTGGGCCCTCTCTTATCTGCCGTTAAGCTTCAGATCAACAGTCTCGATGCCTCCAATGAAACGGACCAGGCCGTGATCAACAAATCCAGCCAGCATATCGACAGCATCATCTCCAAGCTGCGCGAGATCTCCAACAACCTCATGCCGAATACACTGATCAGGAAAGGTTTGCAGAAAGCCATTGGTGAATTCGTGGAACATGCCCATCAGGCCAGTGGATTACAGGTAAAATTTGTTTGCGAACAGCCCCTGAAACTCGACCAACAGAAGGAGATCAACCTGTACCGCATGATCCAGGAGATCGTGCATAACACCATTAAACATGCCAATGCCAGTATTCTCCTGATCAAGATCATGATAGAAGAGAACAGGCTGCTGCTCATGACCGCCGATAATGGCAAGGGATTCGATTATTTTTCCAAAATAAGGGACAATCCCGGTCTCGGACTTCGTAACTTGCAGAGCCGGGCCGAAGTAATGGGCGCAGAGCTAAGCTGCCAGTCTGAACCAGGTAAGGGCACCATTTATACCTTTGAGATCCCGATTTAACGTTCATCTAACTGCGAACTATGAAAGTACACGGCAATATTAAAGTCATTATTGCTGATGATCACGAGATTTTCCGTGATGGAATGCGGATCATGCTCCAGAAACAACCCGACATCGAGCTGATCGCTGAAGCAGGCGATGGCCATGAACTGATCGACCAGGTGAAGAAACTGCAACCTGATATTGTGATCAGCGACGTGAAAATGCCCCGTATGGACGGAGCGGCCGCTACCCGCCATCTTGCAGAGCACTATCCTCATATCGGGATCATTGCCCTCACCATGTTCGACGAGGAAGACCTGATCATCGACATGCTGGAAGCAGGCGCCAAAGGTTATTTGCTCAAGAACGCAGATAAGAATGAGATCGTGGAAGCCATCAAATCGGTCTACGACCAGCAACCTTACTACTGCCGGCATACTTCCCACCGGCTGGCGGAAATGGTAGCCAAAAGCAAGTTCAATCCACATAAACAGGCTGTGAAGCCGGATTTCAGCGATCGAGAGCAGGAGATCATCCGCTATATCTGCGATGGCCTTACCAGCAAACAGATCGGAGAGAAGATCTTCCTCAGCGTACGCACCGTTGAAGGGCTGCGCATGAAGATCCTGGAAAAAATGGATGTAAAAAATACAGCCGGCATTATTATCTATGCCATCAAGAATAATCTCTACCTTCCTGAAAAAAGGTAGAAGTTACATCTCCCGTGTTCCCCGCTATAGCAAGAGATCGCCACAGGTCCATTTATCCAGCGAGATTTTTTTAAAAAAATCTGTTGAAAAATTGGTGTAGATAAAAAATTAATTACAACTTTGCACTGTCAAAAAAATTAAGAACAGCGAAATGAACCGCATTCAACTACATATCGAAACAATAAAATGGTTTACTCCCAGTACGGGCGATACCATCCGCGGGGCATGTTATGCTGAAGAATAAGTAGAAAGTACGAATTCCATATAACACAGACCCCGCAAGAGATTGCGGGGTTTTTATTTTGGCGGACCAATGCTCTGTGTGCATTAATGATCCGACCGTATTCTGTGGTATGTGTTCATAACTATAATAAATATGCGAAAACAAATTCATATTTCAGCCATCAGCCGACGGTACACCGTACTAGATGGTGATGTTATGCCCAGGTATCAATGCGGCATACTTCCGTCAGGGGATATTTTATCCATGATCGATGGCAATGAACAGGCATTTACATACAAACGACCGGGCAATGACCGAACGTGATCAGTATAGCTGATGGAACGAATGGAAAAGCCCGGTCGATCAAAAAGACCGGGCTTTTTATTTACATACAAAGGCCCTCCCGCGAAACAAGCGGAACAAAAAGAAAAGGAGGCCAACATGAAATTTTTAATTGTTACCGGGCTGATCAGGCTGATCGTGATGATGATCACTGAAAGAAAAACTAAAAGAACTGTTACAACCCAAACCAACAGCAATGGGGTTAAGCACCCTGCTGCTTTCGGTTTGAGATAATATATGGTAGTGGTGTGTTGCCTGATCAGTTGAAGCAGCTCTTTGTCACGCAGAAATAAACAATTAAATTAAAGCCTATGGGAAAATTAAAACTGAAAGGAAAAGACCTCAGAAATATTGGTTACCCGGAAGGACCGGTGATCAGTATTGCCATGAATATCATGGAGAAGAATTACAAGCATCAAAAAATGGAGGAAGCTATGGAATTGCTGAAACGCATTCTGGGATCACCGGTTGAATATGAGAATGATGTAGTGCTCGGACTTATCGCACAACAACTGATACCCAAAGCACAGCAGCACCTGGTCGACACGGTTGGATTGTTCTACCCCAAAATTGTAAAAATGGATGGAACGCCGCCCAGGCAGTGGAGAAATAAGGGAGAAGGTGAATGACCGGTCAGAGCAGGTCGAAAACATAAGAGAGTGGTGATTCTTCCAGCACCTGGCGAACATAGTCTCCCTCCATGATCTTCCATTTTACGAGGCGGATAAAGCCGTCGGCAATTTCGATGCCTGTGATATCACCGTCGCTGAAGCAACAGCATCCACTATTGAAATAACTGGGATGCGCCATGGTTTTCACGAAACGTTTACCGGCGTATTCCAGTTTTCTTTTTTCAAGGTCCGCGCGGATGGAATTGGCCAGCTCGGTATTGCCGGCAGCCGTTGCTTTTTCGAGTTGTTTGGTAAGCCGGTCGATATGATCGAGTGATGCGAATACAGGCTTATGTGTATGGCCCGAAATGAAAATGAGATTGCGCTGTGTGGCGCTCCACTCGTACATGATCACGTTGTGCCGATCGATGAGGTCGAAGGAATCGGCAGTGGTATTGATAGTAATTTCGAGGTAGCGCTGGATGGGTGTCCAGATAGCAGCTACCACCCATTTGCTGAAACGGTTCCCGTCACTTCTTTTATCACCCTGGTGCCCGTGTGTAAGGAAGATGGAATATTTCTTTTCATTGTAGGTGGTGGTAAGGATAAGCCCTTCAAGGATACTGAGCTTTTCGCCGAAAATAGGTTTGAGGAATAGATTCTGCTGAATGGCATAACTCCATTCCAGGTCATGATTACCAAATACCCGGAAGTAGCGGCCTTGTTGAAGGAACTTTGCTTCTTCGAGCAAGGTAAGCCTGTTCTTATCGATCACTGCCCTGGGCGTGTTCTCCCAAAGTTCCTCACAATCACCCAGGTTGATCAGGGTGAACTGGAGATCATCATAATATTTGAGGGCGGCCATATAATTTCCTTCGGCCAAACGAAAATCATCTGCCAGGTCTTTGGCCCCTTTGTGCATATCGGAAAAGATGATGAACCTGTCTATGGTTGCCTGGAAAGGTACTACCGGACCCTTATTGGCCTTGCCTTCCCGGATGGCTTCCATCAACCTGGAAAGTGAAATGAACACGTCTTTCTCCTTTGGGGAAGAAGAGACCTGTTCCGCGAGCCAAACCACCGGCCTTCGAAACAGCCATTGCATGATTCTTTTCATTGTCCGCTCATTGATTATTCCGGATCAGTTGTTATTTGATGGTGTATAATTCCGCTTTTTCAGCCCCGGCAAATTGATTATTTTTAGAAAGTTAATGAATCGGCTACATTTCTGGACAGGTTGATGCTATTCATTTCATGAAAAGCAAATCTATTCAAGTGAAACTATTCTCCTCTTCACCTTCTCCATCACTCAGGCGATGGTTTTGGTTATTGTTGTTGGCAAACTTTCTCTTCATTGTTCTGGCTTCCTGGTATCTATATCCACTTACCTTCAATGATATGGTGAGTTTTGAAGTGGCCCGGAAAGTACCTGTTGCGGAACGTATTCTGCAGGAATGGGGAAGCGCCGGGAAGCTTGATCATGCTGTAACGAGCATCTATATCGATTACCTGTTCATACTGTTCTATGTCAGCGGATTGGGTGTGGCCTGCCTGTTCCTGTCGGGGCTCACGGCCAATGAGATACTCATCCGTGCGGCGCGGTTCATTACCTATTTACTCATAGCTGCCGGGATCTGTGATGTGATCGAGAATATTGCCATCATGAGATCTTTCCGTGGAGCGGTCACCCAGGTGCATGTAACGGTGGCCTACGATATGGCAGCCGCAAAATTCTCCGTCATTATCTTATCGTTATTATTTTGCCTGGTATGCATTATTTTCTGGATCAGCAACAAGTTCGCCAGGTAGCAGTGGTTTATACTTTTATATAGATCTTCTTTTTATCCATCCAATAACCGATCAGCCAGAAAAATCCGATCAGGCAAACGGCGTATAGCAGGGAGCCATTCTTCAGGTTGGACGATACGGGCTTGCAGATATGCTCATAGAACCAGGGCATAGGCGTGATGTAAACTTTCTTACCTCCTTCATCGATATGATCTACCCAGCGTACCAATCCGAGTACTCTTGGAAGAAAACCGCTCAGCACATAGATGAAGAGGGCGTTCTTACCGAACACATCGAAGAATTTGCTCCAGTTGCCTGTCACCAACATAAAGACGACGGCGGTGAAGGCCCATACGCTGAGCAATACCGGGAGGAAAGGAATGCCTCCGGTACCACTGATGATGCCGGCGAGTATCAGTCCGCCCCCCGCCAGCAGCAGGTTCGTTCTTAAAGTTGGTGTGAACAGTTTTTTCTCCTGTACCTTTTTGAACTCGATGAGGAAAAGGAGGAAGCAAAGGATCATGATGGCGAGGCCGGTCGTATACAGCACGTAGGAGCTTGTCCATATTTTTTTATTGATGGGGAAGCTCATATCCCAGGCGTACCCGGTAAAGATGAGGATGCTGGCGGCAATAAAGAGGTGGGAGAGCATTTCATAGGTCTTGCCTTTCTGCTGAATATAGTACCCGACAAAATACCCGAAGATCACCTGAACGATGCTGGTGAGCGTGCTGGCCAGTCCTTCCGGATCGAAGGGAACGCCTTCTCCACGGTACATGTGAGGGATCCCGAGAATGGCCTTGTCTACTTTCAGACCGAAATAACCCTGGAGACTGTATGGATCTGCCGGGTCCCCGAAGAGCAGGCAAAGGGCCCAGTAACCCAGCAGGAGGATAAAGCTGATGACCAGGGCTCCCCTGATCTTGAAAAAATAAATAATGAATGAGGCGAAGAAATAACAAAGTGCGATCCTCCCCAGCACGCCGATGATGCGGACCCCTCTTTCCGGATTATCGGGATTCACCCAATGGATGAAAACGAGTTCATCATTGCTCCATCTTACGAATGGGAACCATTGAAGGAAAAGGCCAATTCCGAAAATGATCGCGCTCCGGGTGACCACTTTTTTGAGGAAAGCGGAGGTGCCGGCAGCTTCGAGGCGGGGCATCACGAAAGAAAGCGCATTTCCGACGGCAAAAAGGAAAAATGGAAAGACCAGGTCGGTAGGAGTGCAGCCATGCCAGGAGGCATGTCCCAGTGGAGCGTACAGGTGCTGCCAGGAGCCGGGGTTATTGACCATGATCATAAATGCTACGGTGGCGCCACGGAATACATCCAGGGAGTAAAAGCGTTGGTTCAAAGCAGTGGGTTTTGAAAATAAATAAAGATAATCAATTCGGGCATCGTTGCGGAGGGCCTTAACAATTATCGTTGTGGAGAAAAAGGGACCGCTCCGGGGTAATCTGGCCGATCATTTGCACGATGGAGCAATTTGTGACTGAGGAAAATCGTTTGTTTATTGAAAAGTAATGGTTTAGACATTTTTTTGGCACGATTTTACACATTAAAAATCCCCTATATTTGCAAGCAGTAGTAAAAACTGCGGTTTTTGTAGCGGAAGTACTATAAAGATGGCGATGGGGAAGGCTGGTAGATTTAAATTTTAAATACTTCCTACAATGTACCATTAATCATGGAACAAAATCCTTTGAAGACGCGCAAAACTGTAAGCTTGAATAATAAATAATGTGGAAGGGTATAAGGAGTATGAAAATACTTTCTTATACCCTTTTCGCGTTTGTGGCATGCTGAAAATGAGGTGATAAGTTAGTGCTTTATAACCAGGCAGTTGTAAAAATATGACTGTGACTGAGGTGGCGAAGCTTTGCGGGTAGGTATCTACTGGTCCCCAAATGATCCATACTGTTATGAATGCAATAAGAAAATGGTACGCAGTATATACTAAACCAAGATGGGAAAAAAAAGTATATCGCCTGTTGCAGGAGAAAGGGATGGAGAGTTATTGCCCGCTCAATAAAGTACATCGGAAGTGGAGCGACAGGATAAAAATTGTGGAGGAGCCTTTATTCAAATCGTATGTGTTCGTGAAAGTGAATGAGGACGAGAAAACGCCGGTTAGGATGACGGATGGTGTGGTAAATTTTGTGTATTGGTTAGGAAAGCCGGCTATCATAAAAGATAAAGAGATCGAGATCATCAAACGGTTCCTCGATGAATATGACAATGTGGAGGTTAACCGGCTGGACATTGCTCCCGAAACGAAAGTGAAGATCAAAAGCGGGGCACTGATGGATAAGGAGGGAACTGTACTGCGGGTGTTGAAGAACAGGGTTGAGGTTGTTATTGAGAGTATCGGGTATTCATTAGTGGTATATATCGACAAATCCAAGGTGGCGATGTTGGGCTAATGGCCAGACTTTACATCGAAAATTTTCTCAATAAAAGTTTTTTACATGAAGTTATTTTATTTACTGGGCGGGTTTCTGTTGGCAGTGATCATTTTCAGTTCCTGTGCTCAACCCAAACCTATCCAATACCTGCAGGTGCCTTTGGATACCACAAAGCTTAGCCTACTGCAGATACCTGATCCTGCAATACAAAAAGGCGATCTGCTGAGCATCATTGTATTCAGTGATAACCCTTCGGCATCTGCCATATATAATCAGGCTACGGCTTTACCGTCCTCACCTTCTTCAACAGGTGGTGAATCTTCAGCAATACCGAAAATACCAGGCCCCACCGGGGGTAGTGGAGGCAGCGGATACCTGGTAAATAACGATGGCGATATATATATGGTAGGGGTAGGACGGATCCATGCGGAGGGTATGACCAAAAAGCAATTGTATGAATACCTGGAGAATTTCTTCAACAAGACAGGTGTTCTGCAGCATCCCGCATTCGATATCCGGTTCCTCAATTATAAAGTAACGCTCATCGGTGAAGTGACCAGACCCGGATTGTACAGCATTCCTACGGAACGGGTAACGATACTGGAGGCCCTTGGTCTTGCAGGTGATCTCACGCCCTGGGCCAAACGGGAAAATGTTACCATCATCAGGGAGATCAATGGAAAAAGGGAATTTGGGAAACTGGATCTTACCAGCTCGACTATATTCAACTCTCCATATTATTATTTGCAGCAAAATGATGTGGTGATGATCGACCAGAATAAGCGCAAGGCCCAGGCTGCCGACCAGGTCACAACACGGAATATTTCTATCATTACGGCCATCATATCTACTACGGCTGTTGTTATCTCGCTTTTGAGGCGATAATCTATACTGAAATTACTTTTATACGCCAACTATGGAAGAACGGATTGAAATCCAAAAAAACAGATCTGCTTTTAGTCCACGGGAATTTATTTTCAAGTACATCAAGTACGTTCCCTGGATATTTCTCTCCCTGGCCATAATGTATATTCTGGCGTATGTCAGATTACGTTATTCTACGGAGATATTTAGCGTGAAAGGTTCATTACTGATAAAGAATGACAAAACCCGCGGGAATGGAAATGAAAAATTCGAGGATATATTTCTTTTCAATTCCAGCACCAATCTGAATAATGAGCGGGAGATCCTGAAGTCCAGGCCAATGGTGATGCGGGTTGTCGGTAAGCTGGGCCTTCAAATGTCCTATTATAATAAAGGCAAGATCAAATCAACGAGGATATATAAGAACTCCCCGTTGCAATTGGATATTATCAGTTTGAAAGATTCATTGTCGGGGTTTAGTTTTAATATCACCATATTGGATGATAACCAGTATACTTTCACCAATAGTACGGTCACTAAAAATTTCGGTGAGATATTCGAGAATAGTCATGGTGTGTTCCGCATTCTTAAAACCAATTATTCCTTCAAGTATTATGCGAGCAATGAATATGTTATCGGCTGGCTTCCCCGGGAAAGCGCTGCCGCAGAGATTTCTGGCGGGCTGAAAGTGGTGCAGGAAAATGACTATTCCAATATATTGTATATCACGTATGAAACACCTAGCATTGCTCTGGGTGAGGATATCATCAATGCGTTGATGCAGGAGTATGATATCTGGAATATTGAAGACAATAATAAAATGGCATTCAATATCCTGAAATTCATCGACGAGCGGGTAGATTCGATCAAACAGGAACTGGAAGGAATAGAGGGGAATCTGAAGACCTATCGGGAAAAGAACCAGGTGATCGACCTGGAAGCGCAGTCGAACTTTTTTTTCAATAGTTACGGAGAAACGGACAAATTGCTGAGTGAACAGGAGGTAAAGCTCAAGATCATTGATATGGTCATGAATTATCTTGGGAACAAGGAGAATCTGTACAAGATAGTTCCTCCCAACCTGATGTTGACCGACCCAACGCTCGTTGCATTGATAACCCAATATAACCAATTGCAACTGGCGCGTGAAAGCAGTTTGGCCAGTAATATTCCTCTGCAGAACCCGATCATCAAGAACTATGAGGTGAGTATTGAAAGGCTTAGAAGCGATATTGTCGAAAACCTGAGAAATACCCGCGAGTCGTATGTAATTGCACGGAATGATCTGCTCCGAAAAAATCAGCAGGCACAGTCGCTGATCAAATCTGTACCTGGAAAAGCAAAGCAGTTGCTCGACATCGAACGGCAGCAAAAGATCAAGCAGGAGCTATATGTTTTCCTGCTAACGAAGAAAGAAGAAACTGCTATCACGGCGGCTTCTACTATCTCCAATTCGAGAGTGGTGGAATCGGCCACGCCTTCAGGTGCGCCTATTCAACCTAACCGCCGGACTATCTATCTCACTGCATTTGTCTTTGGACTGGCGATCCCGATAGGGATAATTGTTCTCAAAGAATATCTCAACGATAAGATCACGACCAGGGCAGATGTGGAGCATATCACCAATGCCCCAATTATCGGGGAAGTGGGTCACTCGGATGAAAAAAATGCCCTGGTAGTTACGGGGCGTACGAGGAAATTCATAGCAGAACAGTTCCGGATCATCCGTACAAACCTGCAATACATTCTTACCAGAACGGAAAAGCCGGTAATCCTCGTAACATCTTCTTTCAGTGGTGAAGGGAAATCGTTTATCAGCACCAATATGGGGGCTGTCATGGCCGTTACCGGCAAAAAAACAGTGATCCTTGAATTCGATATCAGAAAGCCGAAAATCCTTGCGGGATTGGACCTGACCCGGAAAGCAGGGATAACCAATTTTATAGTTGGAAGTGCTTCACTGGAGGAACTGCCGATAGCAGTTCCGAATATCAAGGACCTGTATATCATACCCTGCGGCCCGGTGCCACCCAATCCTGCGGAGCTGCTGCTTGATCCAAAGATCAAGGAACTATTTGCTTTCGTTCGGAAGAATTTCGACCTGGTGATTGTAGATACTGCACCTGTTGGCCTGGTAAGTGATGCCATCATACTTAGCCAGAATGCAGATTGTACTTTATTTATCGTTCGTCAGAATTATACGTTCAAGAAGCAGGTCATTATGATCAATGATATGTATGTGAGCCAGAAGATGCCACGGATATCCCTGGTCATAAACGATATCAGGAAGGGAGGTGGTTATGGAGGATATTATGGTTATGGATATGGCTATGGATATGGCTATGGATATGGAACGGATTATTTTGAGGAAAAGAAACCGGGTAGCTCAAATTTGTGGGATCGGATTAAAAACATTTTTCGGTAGTAATATCATATAGCTCGAATCAGTGAAAGCGCTCGTAAGGAAGTTGACCAGTTCCGAGTTTTTGCGGAATGCTGCTATTCTAGCTTCTGGTACTACAATTGCTCAGGCCATCGGCATTTTTACAGCCCCTCTTCTAACCAGGATTTACCACCCGGAATCCTATGATGTGCTGGGCTTGTACATGATGGTAACCGGGATAATTGGATCAGTAGCCACCTTACAATATCACAATGTAATAATTACGGCGCAAGACGATAGAGAGGCAGTGATGGCTTTATCGATGTGTATTATGTTGGGGTTATGTATTGCTGTAATTTCCGGACTGCTGGTTTTGGCATTCTTTCCTTTTCTCTCAGACTGGTTAAACAACAAATATATCAGGTACTGGTTATTGCTTGCTCCGGTATCCATTTTTTTTGGAGGCTGGAATATGGCATTCGGAGCGTGGGCAAATAGAAAGAAAGACTTCACACTTCTTTCCAGGAACCGGATTTTTGCATCCGTTCTAATTCCAATCTTCTCCATTTCCTTAGGCGTTTTTGTAGCCGGGCCAACTGGATTGATTGTTGGCTTATTGATAAGTCAGGTGATACCCTCAATTTCTCTTGGCTATCATTTCATTGTAAGGAACTCTTTGCAGCTACGGTTTTCTTTGAGTTCTTTTATGGGGCTTGCAAAAAAATTCTCGGGTTTCCCAAAATATTCTTTGCCTTCGGAATTTATTAATAACGTAGTAAATCAATTGCCAGTAATAATGTTTGCTGCATATTATCCGATTGGTGGGATTATCGGGAATTTCAATCTAAGCAACCGAATGTTGGGTTTGCCAGTGCAACTTATCGCAGCCTCCATGCTTGAGGTGTATCGCCAAAGGGCCAGCACAGAATATCACGAAAAAGGTAATTGTTATCGAACTTTTACGCAAACCTTTAAACTGCTTTTCTTTACTGCTCTGCTTCCATTCGGAATTTTGATTTTTGCCGGGCCCTGGATCTTCAAAACTGTATTTGGAGCAAACTGGGAAATTGCAGGACAGTTTTCCGGTATTATGGCCCCTTTATTCTTTCTGAAATTCATCGTTAGCCCTTTAAGCTACGTTTACCTTATTGCCGGCAGACAACGGGAAGACTTCTTATTGCACATCATCTTTTCGATAGTTCTTTTTTTGGGTTTGATGATAACTAATAGGATTACGAATGACTACTATGTTTTCTTAATTGTGTTTTCAGTTTTATACTGTTTGTCCTATTTGTTTGCACTATCCAGATCGTACACTTTCAGTAAAGGAAGAAGTTGATATGTTGAAAAGAATAATGGAGAATTTCATTCTCTACAACGACAAAAGCGCTTTTTGCATAAAGGACCGGTTCTATACGTATCGCGATTTGCAAATTGCCGTCTCATCGATCCAGGGACAAATTGATGACATCAAAGGCAAAATATCGGAAAAGAGAATTGCAGTGATTTGCAACGATGATTTTGAAACCTATGCCTCACTTTTTGCCATTTGGTTTTCAGGATTTGCCTATGTGCCGTTGGGCTTGCATAATCCGATAGACAGAAATCTTACTATTCTAAAGGAAGCGAACATCAATACTATTATTTCTTCCACTTCAATCCAGGACAGTAGGTACTCGACATTTTTAAAGATTCAGCCGGAAATAACAGGAGAAGACCTTTCTGAGTTGGAACTTCCTGAAACAGCACAGGAAGATCTAATGTACATTTTATTCACTTCGGGCAGCACCGGATTGCCTAAGGGTGTTCCTATTTCATATAAAAACCTTACTTCTTTCGTAACTGCATTTGAAGGATCTCCTTTTAATATTATCGCTGAGGATAAATGCTTGCAGATGTTCGAACTCACCTTCGACGTTTCCGTATCTTCCTTTCTGATCCCTTTGCTAAATGGGGCCTGTGTTTATACAGTGCCAAATAATGTGATTAAGTACGTGCATATTTTGAAGTTGCTTTCGAAATATGGACTTACCAGTATTCAGATCGTTCCCTCAATAATTAGACTGGCTCAACCCCTGCTTTCAAAATTCACATTCCCTTCCGTCAGGAATTGCATACTGACAGGAGAAGCCACTTTCGTCGATCTGCTGGACCCGTGGCGGCGATGTATTCCTGGTGCGAGAATATTCAATTTCTATGGGCCAACCGAATCTACTATTTATTGTGCTTATTATGAATTAGAACCGGGTAAATCCAAGAGCTATAATGGTATGCTTGCAATCGGAAAGGCAATTGAGAACATGGAATTGATAATAATTGATGAGGAAGGAAAGGAATTAGGGGCCAATGAAAAAGGTGAATTATTGATAAGTGGCCCCCAGCTAACACAGGGTTACCTTGACATAGAAAAAAGCAAGACTTCGTTCATACGAAATCAAGCTCTTGACCAACATGCAGTTTATTACAGATCGGGAGATTTGTGCTTTGTCGATGAAGATGGAGATATTTTATATTGTGGGAGACTGGACAATCAGGTCAAAATACAAGGATTCAGAGTTGAATTGAGTGAGATCGAGATCCTGGTAAGATCCTCATTCAATGTCAACAATGTGGTGATAGCTACAAAAAACAACTCGGGAATAATGGAACTGGGGCTGATCCTGGAAGCGGGCACTGATATGGATTACACTGCCATTGTATCACATTTGAAGGAAAAACTTCCGCAATACATGATCCCTGTGAAGATATCCACCTTAAAGGAATTTCCTTTGAATTCAAGTGGAAAAACAGATAGAAATAAAATCAAGGAGTTGGTTAATGGAACTTACGGGAAATAGAAACCTGGCCAACCTCTTTTCTCTCTATAACTGGATTGGCAGGCATTTCAATGAATCCAGCCTGCATGAACGCCGGGAATATTCCATCTTGAAGACTAATAATTCCGCCTGGCCCAACATTACTTATAATCTCGTGCCCACAGCGATCAATGATACTGTATTGGAGGCAATTATTCAGGACGCAGGCGTATTGAACACAACGCCCCTGATCATTTTAGAGGATACCAGTTCCGACAGTACCAGCTTCAGGAAGAATGGTTTCTTGCTGGCGGATAGATGGCTCGGAATGGAGATGACCCTTGCAACCGGTGGGCGTGATGAGGATGAAAAGTATCCTTTGGAATTATCCATTGTTGAAACAGAGCAGGAATTGACAGAATGGACAAACCTGGTCTCTCAAGTCCTGTTTAATGGGAAACCGCTTTGCGAACGTCTCTTTAGGCAATTGAATAGCAAGAAAAAGGCAGATTTGATCATTGCAAAGAATAAGGATAGAATAGTCGGGACCACTATGATTTACTACGATGAAGAGAATGTTGGGGGAATTTATATGGTATGTGTCAGTAAAGAGGAGCAGGGAAAGGGAATTGGAAGAACAGTAATGAATTTCACTCTTCAGCAAACTCAGCAGAAAAAAATTGAAACCTGTGTTTTGCAGGCAACCAGGAAGGCAATTAGCCTTTATGAAAACCTTGGCTTTAAGAAGACAGAATACTATAATCTATATTTAAAAGTAAAATAAAATTAATGGCGACCCGCGATGAAGTACTACAATCGATTACAGCAATTTTTAGGAAAGAACTGAATGAACCTGACTTACAATTAGATTTTACATCATCAGCCAGTACTGTTGAAAAATGGGATTCTATAAATAACCTGATCCTGATTTCCGCAATCGAAGACCACTATCAAATTTCCTTTCCTGTCGATTTTATCTTTGATGCAGAAAATGTCGGCGATCTATGTGATTATATTGTAGCAAATCCGAAATAGAAAGCAATGTCAGATTTTTTCAGATTTATTGGTAAAGTTTACTATTTCATAGTATACCAACACATTTATATCTGGCTTATCAAGTATATCCCATTCTTAAGGCCCATCTATAAGACAAAAAATAATGAAAGCCCGATAAAACCTGGTATGTGGGCCAGGCAGAAAATCCTTGGATACAACAGGCATTGCTACTGGCCGGTTCATTTCACCTCGAAGGTCGTTGGGTGGAATAATATTTATGTTGGGGTTGATGCCGCACCTGGCATCTCACCTTGTTGTTATATCCAGGCAGTTGGTAAAATCTATATTGGAGATTATACTCAAATAGCACCAGGTGTGGGCATTATCAGTGCAAACCATTTTATGCTGGATATTCGAAAGCATATCCTGAATGAAGTGCGATTAGGGAAGTATTGCAGGATTGGGATGAATTCAGTCATACTGCCGGGGGTAACTCTTGGAGATTTTACTACAGTGGCTGCGGGGTCCGTTGTTACAAAATCTTTCCCTCAAGGCTTTTGTGTTATTGCCGGTAACCCGGCTCAGATCGTTGAAGATTATAGCTCAAATGATAAAATAAAGAATAAATTCATACGATATAGCAACGAATACGAATACAACGGCTATATCCCAGCCCATAAATTCGAAGCCTTTCGCAAAAAACACCTCAATGTAGATGCATGGTAGCTATCCTTGACTATGGTATAGGCAACATAAGCTCCATTTTCAACATGCTCAAAAAGATCGGCGTATTATCGGTCATTACAGGCGATCCTTCCGTCATCGAACGCAGCGATAAACTGATCTTACCCGGTGTAGGGCATTTCGATTATTGTATGCAACAATTGCGCAAGGCCCCTTTTTATGAGACCCTTCAGCAAAAAGTGATACACGATAAAACACCTCTATTGGGCGTATGCGTCGGTTGCCAGATGATCATGGAAAGCAGTGAAGAAGGGAATGAGCCCGGGCTTGGATGGATCAAAGGCAAAGTGATCCGGTTTCGGGCAGACAAGTTACCCCCTTCTCTGAAAGTACCACACATGGCATGGACAGATATAAGTCCCAGGTCAGGCAATGCCCTGTACAATAATATCGATGATCCCAGATTCTATTTTGTGCATAGCTATCACCTGCTCTGCGATGATATCCATGTAACAGCTACGGCTAACTATGGATACCAATTCGTGGCGTCGGTACAACAGGCAAATATCATGGGCGTACAATTTCATCCGGAGAAGAGCCACAAATTCGGCATGAAATTATATGAGAACTTCGTCAATAATTATTAACCAAACCATGAAGCGTATCCGCGTTATACCTGTTTTACTGATACACCACGACGGGTTGGTCAAAAGCGAGCGGTTTAAGAATTACCGGTACGTTGGCGACCCTGTGAACGCGGTAAAGATCTTCAATGATAAAGAAGTTGATGAACTTGCCATTATCGACATCAGTGCAACAAAGGAAAAGCGCAGACCGGATATCCAGCAGATAAAGGAAATAGCAGGAGAGGCATTCATGCCGCTTTCTTACGGAGGTGGCATCACTTCAGTAGACGAAGTAAAAGAGATCCTGTTCAACGGAATAGAAAAAGTCATTATCAATAAATCGGCGATCACCACTCCCGCCCTTATCACCCAGATTGCCGAACGGTTCGGCAGTCAGAGTGTGGTGGTCAGCATCGACGTGAAAAAGAATATCTGGGGAAAATATAAATGCTATACGGACAATGGTTCACATAATACCGATCTCGATCCGGTAGCTTTGGCCATTAAATGCGAGCAACTGGGAGCCGGGGAATTACTGATCAATTCCATCGACCTGGACGGTACTTACAAAGGATACGATGTGGAATTACTGAAGAATATCTGTGCTGCGGTCAACATCCCTGTAATTGCCTGCGGCGGTGCCGGATCTGTAGATCACTTTCGACAGGCTGTAGCTGAAGGGAGTGCTTCTGCCGTAGCCGCCGGCAGTATTTTTGTATTTCAGCGGCCGCACAATGCAGTATTGATCAGCTATCCGTCGCAGGAAGAATTAGAAGAAAAATTTTACAAACAGATCTGATGTTACCAATATCTACATTTATGGCCAGAGGGCTCAACAAGCTTCGACTATTAAGCTGGCTGAATGCCTCCTCCACCATCAGGGTAAACAATAAGAAGATCACAATCCCCCTTCTGAAAAAGCTGGGATATCACAATCTATGGCTGACCGAACCGTGGATGACACAGTTATTGGTGCAATTAAAACCTTTGTTCAACGGGCATTTCGTTGATATCGGGGTCAATCTGGGACAAACGCTGATCAAGGCGCAATCCGTTTACGACAATGTACATTATACCGGCTTCGAGCCTAATTCCACCTGCGTTCATTATTCGGAAGAGCTGGTCAGGATCAACAGGTTCCGCAATTGCCATATCATACCTGTTGGTATCAATAAACAGTCCGAGATCCTGAAACTCAATTTCTTCTATAGCGATGATACGGATCCCAGCGCTTCCATCATAGAACAATTCAGGCCCGACCAGCAAATTGATCATTATAAATATGTTCCGGTCTTCGATTATGGATCGGTCAGGGATTTTCTGCCAACAGCCAGGCATGCTTTGTTGAAAATAGATGTGGAAGGAGCAGAACTGGAAGTGATCAAAGGACTGGCGCCCTGGCTGGAGGCCACCAGGCCGATCATATTGATGGAAATATTGCCTGTATATAAAAAGGAGAATCAGTTCAGGCTGGGCAGGCAGGAAGAGATGCAGTCTCTCCTTCATTCCATGGATTATCAGATCGCCCGGATCAGAAAAACGGAGCCGGTAGGTATAACAGTATTACCGGAGATCGGCATTCACGATAATATCAATAACAGTGATTATGTCATCTACCCGGCCGAATTGCAAAAGGCCATAAAAGAATGCTTACCTGATTAAGTCGTTTTGAGTATGAACTATTTTGCGCACCCAACTGCTGTGATCGATGAAGGCTGTGAGATTGGAGAAGGAACTAAAATTTGGCATTTTTCGCATATTATGCCCCGTTGTATCATTGGTAAGAATTGCAATCTCGGCCAGAATGTGGTGATCTCACCGGAAGTGGTATTGGGTAATAATGTAAAAGTGCAGAACAATGTTTCGATCTATACCGGTGTCATCTGTGAAGACGATGTGTTCCTGGGCCCATCTATGGTTTTTACCAATGTGATCAATCCCCGCAGCGCCATCGTCCGGAAAGACCAGTACAAAAGCACCATCGTGCGCCGCGGAGCCAGTATCGGCGCCAACGCCACTATTGTATGCGGCCACGAGATCGGTGAATATGCTTTCATCGGCGCCGGGGCAGTAGTAACGAAATATGTACCTGCCTATGCTTTGCTGGTTGGTAATCCGGCAAGGCAGGTGGGTTGGATCAGTGAATACGGCCATCGCCTTCATTTCGATAAAGACGGGTTGGCCATTTGCCCCGAAAGCCAGGAAAAATATCAACTCAGGAATAGCATTGTAACCAAATTGAAACATGAATAATAATAATAACGGAAAGATCAGGTTTGCAGTGATAGGTTGTGGCCATATCGGCAAAAGACATGCTGCAATGATCGTAAACCAGAAAGAGTGTGAACTGGTTGCTCTTTGCGATACAAAAAAGAAGGAAGAGTTAAAATTGGACGCTTACGAAGTGCCGTTCTTCAATTCGGTTGAAGACCTGTTGCATTCGGACCTCCAGTTCGATGTATTGTGCATTGCAACCCCCAATGGTTTACATGAAGAACATGCTATCAAAGGGTTGCAGGTAGGGCATCATGTAGTGATAGAAAAACCAATGGCCCTCACTAAAGCAGGCTGTGAGCGCATTATTTACGAGGCGCTGCACCAGCACAAACAGGTATTCTGTGTAATGCAGAACAGGTATTCGCCTCCTTCCGTGTGGCTGAAAGAGCTGCTCCGCACAAAAAAGCTCGGTAGGGTATTCATGGTCCAGATCAATTGCTACTGGAACCGTGATGATCGCTATTATACCAAAGGGAACTGGCATGGCACCAGCAATCTCGACGGCGGTACGCTATTTACACAATTCTCCCACTTTATCGACATCATGTTCTGGCTGTTTGGCGATATCCAGAACATTACCGGAAGGTTTAACAGCTTCAACCATAAAGGGCTTACCGATTTCGAAGACTCCGGTATGATCAGCTTTGATTTCGTGAACGGAGGCATCGGATGCCTGAATTTTTCAACTTCAGTGTGGAATGAGAACCTGGAAAGCAGTATCACGATTGTCGGTGAGAAAGGGACGGTAAAAGTGGGAGGACAATACATGAATGAGGTACAGGTATGCAATATAAAAGATTATGTAATGCCCGAACTGCCTCCTTCCAACCCACCCAACGACTATGGCCCTTATAAAGGATCAGCAGCCAATCACCATTATATCTTCGAGAATGTGATCGACGTTCTGAAAGGCCGGGGCCCCATCACCACCAATGCCCTTGAAGGGTTGAAAGTAGTGGAGATCATTGAAAAGATTTATGCCTGTAAATAATAAAGACTTAGTATGCTAGTATTTGATGAAGAAAAGCTGAAGAAAGACCCTGTCATGAATGGCAACAGACCTTACCAGCAATGTGCCCTGGGAGTAGTGGATACGATAGCTGACCCCAACATAAGCTTCGACGAAAAAGGGATATCCAATTACTATTATGAGTATCTCGCGAAGGAAAAAGAAATGGTATTCAGAGGGGAAGAGGGGAAAATGAAACTGCAGGAACTGGTTGAAAAGATCAAAAAAGCAGGTGAAGGGAAAAAATACGATTGCATTACCGGAGTAAGTGGGGGCGTGGATAGTACATACCTGGCCCTGATGGCGAAAAAACTTGGCCTTCGGCCGCTGATCGTTCATTTCGATAACGGGTGGAACAGCGAACTGGCCGTAAAAAATATCGAGAATATTATTTCACGACTGGGCTTCGATCTCTATACCCTGGTAGTGGACTGGAATGAATTCAGAGACCTGCAAATGGCTTACCTCAAGGCTTCCGTGGTGGATATAGAAGCATTGACAGACCACGCTATTGTCGGCACTTTATACCGGCTCGCCGCAGAATATGATATTAAGTATATCCTGAGCGGTTACAATATCGTCACTGAGGGGGTGTTGCCTTCCTATTGGGTATGGAGCAAGACCGATCATATTAACATCAAGGATATTCACAACAAGTTTGGAAAAGTGAAGTTGAAGACGTATCCATTCTTTTCCAGCAAGCAGAAGCGTTATGATATACAGGTCAAAAAGATAGAAGTGATCACGCTCCTGAATTATATGCCGTATATAAAAAGCCGGGTGAAGGAGACCATTATCAATGAACTGGGATGGCGTGATTATGGCGGCAAACATTACGAATCCATCTTTACGCGGTTCTATCAGGGATATATCCTGCCTGTAAAATTTGGTATCGACAAGAGGAAGGCACATTTATCGAACCTGGTATTCAGCGGTCAGATCAACAGGGATACAGCCCTGGAGGAGCTGCAAAAGCCGATCTATGATCCGGCGACACTTAAAAATGATTACGAGTTCGTTCTGAAAAAACTCAAGATCACAGAAAGTGAATTCGAAAAACTGATGCTGGCTCCCAGGAAAGAGCACAATGAATACGAGATAGAACAGGGGCTTTTTCAGAAATACCCGGCTTTGAAATTCGCCCGCCCTTTTGCAAGGGTAATCAAAAGAGCGATTGGATAGCAGTATGGAGATAAAGAATAAAGTGATTATCCTTATATCACCAGAATCGTGGGGTAAGATATTTCTTTCCAAGCATAACTATGCTTTAGCCCTTGCACGGAGAGGCAACAAGGTTTACTACTTGAACCCTATCGAGAACAATCTCAAAAGGGGCGAGATACAGGTCCGGCCATCCGGCATCGATCCCAATCTCCGGATCATACGATATGAGCCTTTCTTCCCGGTAAAATTGAAGTTTCATGTACGGTGGTTATTTGAATGGTTGAACAGGATACAGATCAGGAAAATCCTCCGGAAAATAGGAGACCCGGTCGATATCGTATGGGACTTTACCTGTTCTTATCATTACCAGCACCTGGGAGAATTTGGCGCCGCGCTTACCATATTTCATCCTGTAGACCGGTTAAGCCATGATACAGCTCATAAAAAAGCAGACATCGTTTTTTCAGTTTCAGAAGAAATATTGCAACAGTATACAAGGACAGGGGTCCCAAAAGTGCTGATCAATCATGGATTGGCGGAAGTCTATGCACAGGCAGCAGCCCGGACCGATTTCACCCGTAAGACCGGCCGCCCTTTAAAGATCGGCTATATCGGCAATCTGCTGATCCCAAGCCTCGACAGGCAATCATTGCAGGCCATCGTAGAGAAATACCCGGATATCGAATTTCATTTTATCGGTCCTTATTCATCGAAAGACAATAATATCGACTGCCCGACAGACAATGAGACAGACAGGGATTTTGTTTCCTTTCTGCAAAATCGCAAAAATGTGGTATTGCATGGCACTATGTCGGCGGCAGAAATTGCAGAACGTATGCCCGAATTCGATGCTTTTATTTTGTGCTATAAGATGACCAGCAACTACAAAACAGACAATTCCCACAAGATACTGGAATACCTGAGCTCCGGGAAAGTGGTGATCTCTTCGATGCTGACTTATTACCAGGACAAGGATATTATTGAAATGCCAGATGGAGATGAATCGTTTCCGGATCTTTTCCGCAGGGCGATAACAGATATAGAGGAGTATAATAATATGAACCGAAGTCAAAGAAGAATTGAATTTGCATTAAATCATACTTATGAAAGAAATATTCAGGAAATTGAGAGGATTCTGCATAAATTGACCCGTTAAATACCCCTAACTCTCTAATTACCCTAGACCATGAAACAATATGAGAGGCCGTATCTCATCGATTTCAGAAAGATCGGTGAGACCCAAATCGGATATATCTCCGTGGCGGAAAACAAATTATTGCCATTCCAGGTACAAAGGATCTTTTGGACTTATTTCACGCCCGAAAGTATCGTGAGAGGCAGGCACGCACACTATGAAACTGAACAGATACTCGTTGCCGTTTCCGGCAGGATCATAGTAAGTGTCGAAGACAACGATGGGAAGATCGATACATTCATACTCGACAATCCCAATATCGGCTTGTATATTCCTCCCTGTGTTTGGCATACCATGCAATATTCTCACACTGCTGTTCAAATGGCACTTTCATCCACAGAATATTCCGAGAAGGATTATATAAGGGACTATAGTACATTCAAAAAAGTATGGGCCGGCCCCATGGTCCTGAATTCCGACCGGCAATGATCCAGGTACATCCTTCAGCCATCGTTGATACTACTGACATTGGGAGCGAAACCAGGATATGGGCATTTGTACATATCCTGAAAGGCGTTTCTATTGGGAAGAACTGCAATATTTGCGATCACTGTTTTATCGAGCAGGGAGTGAAGCTCGGCAATAATGTAACCGTTAAGTCCGGTATCTATATTTGGGAGGGAGTTGAAATTGAAGACGATGTTTTCCTCGGCCCTAATGTTGTCTTCACCAACGATCTGCGCCCACGCAGCAAAAAATATGTTGCTCCCCTGAAGACCATTATCAGGAAAGGTGCATCCATCGGGGCCAATTCAACGATCATTGCTGGTGTCGAGATAGGCCAATACTCCATGGTCGGCGCAGGTTCTGTGGTGACCAGGGACGTCTCCCCTTATTCCCTCGTATATGGAAATCCAGCCAAACACCGCTCATGGATAGACGAAGAGGGAAATAAACTGGTGGAAAAGGAAAATAATAAGTGGGAATCGATCCAAGGAAAGATATTCGTTGAAACAAGTAAAGGATTAATGCCTTCATGAAAATACCATTCCTATCATTCAAGGCCATGAACGCAGATGTGCGGCCTGCACTCACTGCCTCTTTTGAAAAATTTATCGACAGTAATTGGTATATACTGGGAGAACAGGTCAAAGCCTTCGAAGCTGAATACGCCCGCTTTTCCAATACACGATATTGTATCGGCGTCGGTAATGGCCTCGATGCTATCATTATAGCCCTTAAGGCCCTGGATATTGGGCATGGCGATGAAGTGATCGTCCCATCGAATACTTATATCGCTACCTGGCTGGCCGTTAGCCAGGTAGGCGCAACACCGGTACCAGTTGAACCAAGGAAGGACACATGCAATATCGATCCTGACCTGATCGAAACAGCCATAACACCAAAGACAAAAGCCATTTTGCCGGTACACCTGTATGGACAATGCTGCGAGATGGAAGCTATCAGGGATATTGCTACAAAACATGGGCTTGCCATTGTAGAAGACAATGCGCAGGCACAAGGTGCTACCTGCAATGGCCAGGTTACAGGAAGTTTCGGCACTATCAATGCTACCAGTTTTTATCCTGGAAAGAACCTCGGCGCCTATGGCGATGCCGGGGCGATCACCACGGATAATGAAGCACTCGCCAGCCGGGCTGCACAGGTCCGTAACTATGGCTCGATGGTAAAATACTACAATGAAGAAAAAGGAATGAACTCAAGGCTCGATGAGATGCAGGCCGGTTTTCTTTCTGTAAAATTGCAATACCTGCCTTCCTGGAACCAGGACCGTAATAGGATAGCCGCTACTTATCACGAGCAACTCAAGGATTGTAATGGAATCACATTGCCGGTTGTTGCCAAAGGTTGCACTTCCGTATATCATTTGTATACTATTCGTACTGCAAAGAGGGACCAGCTTCAAAAATATCTGCACGAACAAGGGATCGGGACCATGATCCACTACCCGGTACCACCGCACCTGCAGAAGGCTTACGTGGAACTTGGCTATAAAAAAGGAGCATTCCCCATCGCTGAGGAAATTGCAGCCACCTCCCTGAGCCTGCCTATATTTCCGGGACTGGCACAAGAGGAGATTGTCTATATCACTAAGGCCATTCAAACTTATTTTAAAACTCATTAACCTCAATGCCCAGGATTTCCGTCATTATTCCCTGCTATTTCAACGGTGAGAATATCCCGGTGACAACAGCAGAGCTAATAAAAAATGAAGCATCATTCCTCCCGGATGTCGAATTTGAATATGTAATGGTGGATGATGGATCGCGCGACAATACGCTGGAGCAACTGGTCGCGTTCAGGGACAAATATCCGGGAAAAGTAAAGGTGATCAAGCTGTCGGGCAATTTCGGATCATATAATGCGATCCTGGCAGGGATGAAGTATGCTACCGGCGATTGTAATGTGGTGATCACTGCAGATCTCCAGGACCCTCCAGAGCTTATCATCAAAATGTACGAGTACTGGCAGAAAGGAATAAAACTGGTATTGGCAAACAGGACAGAAAGGGAAGATGGCATGCTGGCCAATCTTTTTGCCAATACGTACCATAAACTTATCCGGAAATTTGCACTGAAGAATTTGCCGGAAGGAGGTTTTGATTTCTGTTTGTTCGACAAACAATTACGGGAGAAAGTAGTCGAGATGGACGAAAAAAATACCAACACCCTGTTCCTGCTCACATGGCTCAAATACGATTACGTTTGCATTCCCTATAAAAGGAGAAAAAGAGAGATTGGCAAGTCAAGGTGGACGCTGAATAAGAAGATCAAGCTATTCATCGACTCATTCATTTCCTTTTCTTATTTCCCATTGAGACTAATAACTTCTGCGGGACTATTGTTGGGAATAGTGGCCCTTTTGTATGCCTTATATGTAATGATAGCCCGCCTAACCGGCCTTATCAGCATTGAAGGATGGACAACGATGATGATCGTATTCCTATTCATTTCCTCTTTCCAGATGATCTCGATCGGCATTATCGGAGAGTACCTGTGGCGAAACCTGGAAGCGAGCAGGAACAGGCCCAATTATATCATTGATAAGGTAATCGAATAACTAACTGCATGGTACTTTTCTACTTTCTCTCCCAGGTTTTGCTATTAGGCGGATTCTATTGTATCGGCGCGCTGGCATTGACAAGTTTGTTCAATTATGATAAAAAGAAGACCAGCACCTATTTCTTCTTATGTCTTTCAATGATTACCGGTCTGGTCGTTATCATTTCAGTTTATGCCCTGTTCTTTACGAAAGGCATTACCATCAATATCCTGTTCCTACTGATGGCCCTGACATATATTTTCTACAGGAGAAAAGACCTTTCGTTAGGCAAAAATGTGCGGGTACCGGCCATTGCAGGCAAGCAATTACTGGTGATCATATCAGCCCTTGCAGGTATCTATATCATTCATTTGCTCAGGAACCATTATTTCGACGGGCAGTTGGAAGGTCTCAATCTGGAAGATTACTATTATTATGGATATACTGCCCGCCAGATGGCGGCATACGGAGTTGAAGGAAAAGATTTTCATCATGTATTGCAGGAAGGAGTATCGAGATACAGGCAACCTTACCATTATTTCGATCTATGGCTTACACAGTTCTGTGTAGGGTTATTCAGGCTACCCATCATGACAGCCTATTTATATGTACTGACCCCGGTAGTAGCGGTACTGACCTTTTTGGGATTATTATCCGTCTATGAGCATTTCAATACAAAGAGCTTGCATTATATAGGTGTGATCATCTGTTTTCTTGCAACTTTCTATTTTGGCGTACTGCCACTGAAAGCAGGGTCATTCTCACCTAATGTTCTGTTGCAACCCCGGTCATTTCCTTCATTTGTATTCAGTTCGCTGGCCTTCGTGTGGTTTGCCCGGAAAAATTACCTGGAAGGGATATTCGCATTGTGCTGCATACCGGTGATGAATGTGTTGGGAATACCGGCCATACTTTCATCCGTGTTTTTGTTGGGATGTTATTTTCTGTTCAAGAAGGACCGTGTCAATGCCAGGTATGCATTTATATATAGCCTGGGTGTGCTGGCAGGGATCATTGGATTTTACCTCCTATTTGGCAATTTATCTTCCAATACTGTCTCCGAAGCGCCTACCTTGAAGCATTATTTATCCACGCTTGCACAAATCCTTTTTAGGCAATACCTGGCCAGGATATGGTTCTTCTATCTGCCATTTATTATTTTATTGATCATATACTACCGGCAGATTATTGCGATCATACGGTCAAATAGCCTGACAATCCTGTTCTTCGGAGCAATGGCGTCGATCACATTGTTCATGATGGCGGCATTTAATTTCAACATCGATGCCGGAACTATAGGTTTTTTCCCTTTGAGTGCAGTGATCACCATTTCCCTGGTGTTCCTGCTGTCTAATCTAAAGATCAATGAGCAGCAGGGGACGGGTAAGAATGTTTTCAAGATTGGAGCAGTGATGCTGATAGGTGGTCAGTTGTTATATTCGCCGGCAGCAGGATTCCGGAAAGATTTTGATTACAATGGAGTGTATGTCGGAAAGAAATTCATTCAGGACCTCAACAGCAGACTTGGAGATCATGATAAAGGTGGATTCATTTACAGCGATAGCACATTGATGAAAAATGGATGGGTCTATAACCCGTTTGTATTCCCAAGTGTACATATTCCGGGATTGTTCAAAAAAGATGTTCAATATATTTCTTTAAACGCACCCCAAAGTCTTGACTCCCTCAAAGATATCACCCATATTCCCGCCTGGCTGGTTGAGGAAGGGGACTTCTTCAGGTATATGAAGAACAATCCTCAAAACAATTACAGCCTGGATGAATACCGGTCTGCTTTCCTGCGGGAAAACAGGCTGAGTTTCCTGGTACTGCAAAAAGGAGCCGCCGTGCCCGGAGCACTTCCCCCGGTCAGTTCGGAATTATATGACAGCATATCAGGGTTCAGGGTGCTTTTTTTTAAATTATGAGCAAAAAGAACGTATTATTTCTCACTCACAAAAAACTACTGAGGGCCGAGATAACAGGGGGCGTTCAACTTTGTTCCCAGGAATTCCTTCAGGTAGTGGAACATTGCAAAGATTTTTTGGTAGAAGAATTTTATGTTGGTTTTACCCGGCGAATTGTAGACAGGATCAGGATCCGCATTGGCTGGGAGAACTACTCGATGTATGATATAAGTAAAGAAAAAGAAACGCTGATTAAAAAGATCAGAGAAGAGAAGATTGAAATTCTTTTTATCAATATGTCTTCCGCCATGCGGTATGCAAAACCTGTGAAAGAGGTTTTTGGAGATAAGGTGAAGATCATTTTATTATCACACGGAAACCATAGCGGGGATTTTTTGCACCTGATCGGCCGCCCCCTGGGGAAAGTTACCGGTTTCAGACTGTGGAAGAATAAATTTCGGTTGGGCATGCTGTTGAGTACGGAATCTGATTTTCGTATCCGCTACCTTGATGGCGTAGTAGCCATCTCGGAAACGGAACGCCAGATCGAGAACTGGCTAAATGCCAGGAGGACCTTGTTCTTTCCCCGGTTATTGAAAAACAGCTTCCTGGACCACCAGCCCCAGCTTTCCAGGATCGGTTTCGTAGGCCGGCTGGACCATCCTCCAAATTTGCAGGGGATTTCCATTCTATGCGATGCCTTTGCAAAGCAGGAGATCGGTGATCTTCGACTGAGACTGGTGGGCGCCCCCGTACAGTATGGTCAACAATTAGCGGCTAAATATCCTTTCATCGAGTATCTCGGGGAATATTCGGATGAAGCACTGGAAAAAGAGGCGTCTACCTGGTCATTTTTCCTGAATCCTGTCTGGTGGTATTCCACGGGAGCTTCCACCAAATTGGGGAAGGGGATCAGTTGGGGAATTCCCATCGCCACTACTACGGCAGGGATGAGAGGATATCAATGGTCAGCGGGCACCTTACTCGTAGAAGATACGCCGATAATGATGTGTAAAAAAATATTGGAAGCGTTGAAATCCAGGGGATCCGTACTTGCCTGGGCCGATCAAACCAGGTTAGTAGCTGCGAATGGTCCCCGGTTGAGCGATCTCAGTCAGCAGTTGGAAGCTATCTGTTCCGAATAAGCTATGAAAACGATCATCATTGTCGCACCTCATTTCCCGCCGTCGGCTATGCCTCCGGCGCAGCGTGTAAGATTGCTCGTACGGCATCTGCATGAATTTGACTGGCATCCTGTTGTTCTTACTGTTGATCATTACTATCGTGAGGAGGTATCTGATCCATGGATGGTGGAACTTGCGGGAAAAAATTATGAAAAGATCGATTTGAAATGCCTCGATCAGCGAAAGACACGCCGGTTTGGTATCGGGGACCTTGGTTTGAGGATGTTACCTTTCTTATTTTTCCAGGTACGTAAGATAGCGCGCAAGAACAAGGCCGATTTTGTACTCTATCCGGTGCCTCCCTGGTATATCATGGTGGTGGCCCCGTTCGTGAAGTGGGCAACTGGGATACCTTACGGCATCGACTTCATAGATCCATGGGTGCGGCAGCAAAAGAAGGATGAGAATATCAAGGCAAAGATCAGTCAATGGATCGCGCGCAGATTTGAAGGGTTTGCCGTTAAACGGAGCGCCGCCATTTTTGCAGTTTCCCAGGGCATTCTGAACGACCTTCTCAAGAGATATCCATCTGTTAAGGACAAAGCCCTGGCGGCCGTGCCGTACGGAGTGGAACTGAACGATTATTCCAGTATAAACCGTAGTCAGGCCGCAATAGGACCAGCGCTTATTCTTATACGTTATATAGGGGCAGTATCCGACTCTATGCTCCCTGTGGTAAAGGCATTGTTGATGACAATGGAACAGGTACAGCTCCGGCGGAAGATCAGGGTTGAATTTATTGGCACCAGTTACGCGGGCAGCGGGCTGGCGCAACCACGCATTCAACCTTTCCTGGATGAGATCGGCCTGCAGGAATTCGTTACAGAGGCGCCCGACAGGGTAACCTACCGGAGGGCCGTCGAGCTGACAAGGTCGGCAGATATTTTATTGCTGGTGGGAGATATGACACCATATTATGCAGCTTCCAAGCTCATGGGGTTGATCGCTTCGCGGCAACCATTTTTTGCATTTCTTCAGCGCGACTCATTTCCAGCGCAATTCTTACGACAACTTAACTATCCATTCATCATCGAATATACTGCAACAGCGGGAGACCTTCCTGAACAACGACAGCAGGCCGTAGAAGAAAAATTGATCGCATTGATAGATACATTGCCTGATTTTAGGCCGGTATCTACCGATGAACCCAGCTTCAGGCAGCATACTGCCTGGGGAATGACAAAATCATTCGTTGACACAATTCAAAAAGCAGAACATGGTCAAGCAACATTATGAAAAAATGAGAGGCAAGAAAGTATTGGTAACAGGAGGGCTCGGTTTTGTGGGCCATAATCTCGTCAAGTCGCTGGTAAACGATTACGACTGCAAAGTGACCGTTGTAGACGATTGCATCAACAGTAATGAATCTACTATTGCGTCCGTTCGTGATAAGGTCCAATTTCATAAAATGAGCGTTTTGGACACAGCACGCTTTTTCCCGTTGCTTAATGAAGCCCAATATATTTTTCACCTGGCCTGTATCCAGATAGCGGCCTCGAGCACCAATCCGATCGCTGATATGCAGGTGAATGCTCAAAGTACTTTACAGATACTCGAATACCTGCGGCAATCGTCACTACCCTCTCTTGAAAGATTTGTTTACACTTCTTCCTGTTCCGTTTATGGCAGTTCATCCCGGTTACCCGTACGGGAAGAAGATGCTACGAGGGTGCTGAGTAATTATGCTGCTACAAAATTGCTGGGTGAACATTATACCATGATCTATAACCGGAATTACAATATCCCGGTTTCAGTGGTCCGGTACTCGAATGTATACGGGTATGGTCAATCCCCGCGCAATCCCTATTGTGGTGTATTGGGAAAGTTTGTGCACAATGCGCTTACGGGAAAGCCACTGTCTATTTTCGGCGACGGGGAACAGACCCGGGATTATACATTTATTACAGATGCAGTGGATGCCACGATACTTACCGCCGTACATCCCCTGGCTTATGGGGATGTATACAATGTTGGCACCTGTGTCGAAACATCCGTCACCAAACTGGTCGACCTTATCGTTCAGCATGTACCAGGTGTAAATGTGGAAAATATTCCGGAAAGGGACATCGATAACATCCGTCGCAGGATGATCGATATTGAAAAGATCCACCAGCGATTGGGATGGGCGCCAAGGGTAGGCATTCAGAAAGGGATCCAACTCACGATCGATTGGTACAGATCGACATTATGATCTTTATTCCTCCGACGATATATTTTCCGAACCGGCAATAGCAGGCAATGAAACTGGCGATCATCACAACCCATCCGATACAATATTATGCCCCGGTTTTCCAATTGCTGAGCCGTCGCGGGAACATACAGGTCAAAGTTTTTTATACATGGGAACCTGAGGCAGCCACATACGATAAAGGTTTCGGGAAAAATTTTCAGTGGGATATTCCCTTGCTGGAAGGATACGATCACCAGTTCGTTTCAAACAATGGCAGTCGGCGAAAAGACTTCAGGGGGGTAAGGAACCCTTCATTGGTCCGCGAGATCATGCAGTGGGGGGCCGATGCAGTGCTGGTCTTTGGATGGAACTATTATAGCCATCTCAATGCTATGCGCTATTTTAAAGGCAAGCGCCCGGTCTTGTTTCGTGGCGACTCTACCCTCCTGGATGAACAGGGAAAATTCAGAAAGACAATCCGGAAACTTTTCCTGCGGTGGATATACACTAATGTCGACTATGCATTCTATGTGGGTTCGAACAACAAAGCCTATTTTTTGGAACATGGCTTGCGCGATCCGCAACTGGTATTTGCACCACATGCTATCGATAATGAACGTTTCGGAACGGCCGGCATGGCCACGGATATTTTACCTACCGGCAAAGCACTCCCCACAGAAGCGGTGAAAATATTGTTTGTCGGGAAATTTCAACCGAAAAAAAACCCCGCCCTCCTGGTAGATGGGGTCAATGCGTTGAACAGCCCCGATATACATTTATTGATGATCGGAAATGGTGAATTGGAAAATGAATTAAAGGAAAGGGCGAAGGATAACCAGAGGATACATTTTTTCCCTTTTCAAAACCAGTCGATGATGCCGTCTGTATACCGGATGGCGGATGTGTTCTGCCTCCCATCGCAGGGCCCGGGCGAAACCTGGGGGCTGGCCGTAAATGAAGCAATGGCATCAGGCCGGGCAGTATTGGTAAGTGATAAAGTGGGTTGTGCTGAGGACCTGGTCAGGAATGGAGAAAATGGATACACGTTCAGGTCAGGGGATTTACAGGACCTGATCAATAAGATTGAACTATTGAGCAACAAAAAAGAACTGGCCCTCATGGGTGATCGTTCCAGGGAAATGATCACATCATGGAGCTTTGGCCAGATAGTGCAAGCAATCGAATCTCTTTGTAAAACCTTCTAAATACTCTTCTGCTATGAATAATTTTGAAAACCAATATCTCGAACTTTTGAGATGGACATTGACTGATTACCACAGGATCGAAATGGGAGAATATAAGCCCATTCACCGGAATAGCGGTTCATGGAAAGAATCGATTCTTGTAAATGTAAATAAGTTCCTCGGCAAGAAAAACCTGCTTATTTGCAGGCGGGTACTATCTACGAAAGAGCATCGATTAAATGGGGCCGACTGGCCGGCATATTCAGAAACGATGATCGGGTTAAAGAGATTGATGAACATCGAAGAATGCGTGAGGGATATTGTACAAAACAATGTGGAAGGAGATCTGATCGAGACAGGTGTATGGCGGGGAGGCGCAACCATCTATATGAAGGCCCTGTTGAAAATACTCAATGATAATAGCAGAACGGTGTGGGTGGCAGACTCTTTTGAAGGGCTGCCGAAACCTGATGCAGAAAAATTTCCGGAAGACAAAGGAGATAAGCACCATGAAAAAGGGGAATTACGAATTTCAAAGGAACAGGTCCAGAATAACTTCAGCAAATATGGGATGCTGGATGACCGGGTCAAATTTCTGAAAGGCTGGTTCAAAGATACGCTGCCTGGAGCCCCGATCAGGAAATTGTCCCTGCTCCGCCTGGATGGAGATATGTATCAATCTACCATGGAAGGTCTTGAAAATCTTTATCCGAAATTATCGGTGGGCGGTTATATCATTGTAGACGATTGGGGCGCTGTGGATGGATGCAGAAAAGCGGTAGAGGATTACAGGAAAGCCCATGGAATAACGGATGAGATCAAACAGGTAGACTGGGCTTCGGTGTTTTGGAAAAAAACTGCTGCGAAATGAAGGGACCGGTCATTTCAGTGATCTTGCCGGTGTATAACGGGATCAGGTATTTGAATGAATCGGTCAATTCTGTTTTAGAACAGGATTTTCGGGATTTCGAGTTCCTGATCTGCGATGATCGATCTATGGATGGGTCCTATGAATACCTGTGTTCTTTGACAGATCCAAGGGTCAGGGTATTCAGGAATGAACAGAACATGGGCCTGTTTTACAATCTGAATTTTTTAGCGAAGCAGGCAAAGGGACCATTGATCAAACTTTGGTCGCAGGACGATGTACTGGAGAAAAATTGTTTCCGGGAGATCGTAGCCTTTCATCGAAAGTACCCTGATATTTCCTTTAGTTATACTGCCCGTCACTATATCGACGAGAATGGAAAGGACTGGCCTGCCGATGACCTGATCGATCATACTCCGGAATACATACCGAAAAAATTGCATGATAAAATAGCCCTATTCACCGGTTCCATAGCAGGCAATATTGCAAATGTTACGATCGTGAAAGCCAAATTGTTCGAGGTTGGTCTTTTTGATGAGTCGATGAAGATCGGCGGCGATTTTGACATGTGGGTAAAGCTGACGGAAAAATATGATATCGGGAAAATAATACTTCCGTTATCGCGCATCCGTTATCATACCGGACAATTAAGCCGATCTCCCCGGCATTATATCTACCACCTGAAAGAGGACAAGAAAGTATATGCCCGTTTGATGGAAAGATCGGACGTTCGATTGCAGGCATTTGGGAAAAAATGCCTGCGTTGGAGAAAGAATGTACTTTATTTTAGTTTTTTTATGAAGGCTGTCCGGCAGAAAGACTGGCCTGTTGCCAAGGAGTTTTATCGGGAGCTTAGGGAAATGGACAATATTTTCCTGCTCGGGTTTCGATGGGGATGGACCAAACTCAGCAGAGCGCTGGTTAGAAAAGCACCAGGTGATAACCTGTTTTTATTCACTGATTCATAGCAGCGATCATGGAATGCAGGATTTGTAAAAACAAAGAGAACAACACATTGTATGTGGCCCGTGAAATGATGTATGGCATGAAAGTGCCGTTCAATTACTGGCAATGCAGCGCCTGTGGCTGTCTTCAGATCGAGGATTTTCCATCAGATATCAGCAGCTATTATCCTTCAGATTCTTATCATAGTTTCAATACGCCACAGCGCTTTTTCAGGCATCCGGTAAAAAATAGGGTCAAGGGGATCAGGGATTTCCTGATCTTTCACTCCAGTGGAAGTATGAAGCAATTCCTGGCCAGGGCGCTAAGATCTGATCCCCTGGTGCCGGTCGTTGCAGAATTACGGCCGAAGATCTCCGATCGTATCCTAGATATTGGTTGTGGCGCCGGAGTGCTGTTATATACATTGAGAAATGCGGGTTACAGGCATGTGTCGGGGATCGATCCATTCATCGAGAAGGATATCCACTATTCCAACGGCTTACAGATCAGGAAGCAATATCTTTCGGAACATGAAGGCGAATATGATATAGTAATGATGCATCATGCTTTTGAGCATGTTGCAGAGCAGCAGGAAACGATCCTGAAAATGCACCGGGTCCTTGCCGTGAAGGGAAAATTGATGATCCGGATACCTATTGCGTCCTCGTATGCCTGGGACCACTACAAAACGAACTGGGTACAATTGGATGCACCCAGGCATTTTTTCCTCCATTCCGTAAAGAGTATGACATTGCTGGCAGCCGATCATGGCTTCCGTTTAAAGAAGATCATCTATGATTCTGCTCCCATTCAATTTTGGGGCAGCGAACTATATAGCCGCGATCTTCCGCTTAAAGAAAGCGAAAAAAAGCTCAGGGAGATTTTTGATGAACAACAGATAGCTGAATTCTATGCTCATTCACAGGAACTGAACCGGAAGGGTCAGGGCGACCAGGCAGCGTTTATCTTCGAAAAATCTGATGATGAAAGGAAATGAATAATGACCGATCATTGAAAAGTCTTATTACTCCGGGTGGAGCAGTACCAGGTGCAGGCACAGCACGTAACGCTCACGCAAATGCTGTGATATGGTACTTCGGGATCCTGACAGCAGTGTATATCATATTCACACAATACCCATTGCTCCTGGTAATTGGATTTGTGGTATTTGTAATGATCCTCCGCTCCTTCTGGAAATTATACCAACCATCTGTTTTGTTATTTTGGTTCCTGTACCAATGGTTCCAGGTAATGGGAGCTGTGTGGTTTGCAGACCTTCGGGAATTGCCATTCACGCGGGTTTACAGGAGTCCCAATGGTGAAACAGCGGTGCTCCTGGGTTTCATCGGGATCTTCCTCCAGGTGATATTCATGAGAATGATCCTGGCTAAACAACGGATATACACATTGGAAGAGCTGAAAGATTCAGCCCTGAAGATCAATATAAACCGTGTGATCGTTCTGTATATTATTGCGGCCGTATTATTCCCTGTTACTTATAAACTGGCCCTGAATGTCGAGGCGCTTACCCAGGTGATCCTCGTATTTACCAAATTAAAACAGATTTTCACCATTCTACTGGTCTTCCTCCTGTTCCTGAGAGGTGAAAAGAAGAGCCTGATCGTCATGATCCTTTTGGTGGAGTTCCTCTCAGGGTTTCTCACCTATTTTTCCACGTTCAAGGATGTGATCATCATAAGTCTTATCTGCTATCTTTCTTTTATCAGGAAAGTGAAGACGGCCACTGTATTGAAATTGTTACCATTGATCGGGTTCCTGTTCGTGTTGATGGTATTCTGGTCGGCCATTAAAGGTAAATACCGTATGTATGTGAATGAAGGGACCCGTACACAGCAAGTACAGGTAGGAAGCACGGATGCCTTCAAAAAATTATTTGAGCTGGTATCTACTTTTAATGCGTCCAGTTTTCAGGCAGGACTTTATGGTCTTACTTACAGGATTCAATATACTTTTTTCCTCGCAAAGGTCCTTGACCGTATTCCAAATGTGTCTTCTCATGAAGATGGCGACCTGATCCTCGATGCAGTGGGTTTTGTTCTTGTTCCCAGGTTCCTTGATCCAGATAAAGGCGTACATGATGCCTCTGTAAAAACATCCAAATATACCGGCCTTCGCATTGCAGGGCTCTCCAAAGGAACTTCCATGTCCATCGGATATTTCGGGGATGCTTACATCGATTTTGGGTATTATGGGATGATGATACCTATTGTGGTGATCGCTCTCCTGGTTGGGCTATATTATCGTTTTTTGATCAACCTAAAATTCAATATTTTATTGGTTTACTCCATTGCATCCGCCTTTATTATGAGTATCGGGTTCTTCGAATCGGATACAGTGATCATCCTGGGAGGGCTAAAAAATGGATTTATTGTGAATTTATTATTAATTTACACTATATATCCCTGGGTAAACCGTTACATTACCACAACACCGGCCAATAAAAGGATCTATCATTCGTCTGTTCCACAACTGACAACCTCCTTATGAATAGATTATTTTTCAGGACCTGCTGCCTGTTGTTGATCCTTCAGGCAGATTTACAGGGAAAGGCCCAATCACCTGCATTCCGCGATGAGTTCAATGGCCCGTTCACCAGTTGGGCCAATGTGAAACAGAAATTCGGGGCCGTAGGTGATGGAAAGACCGACGATACGAGGGCCTTGCAGTCGGCGCTGGACAACCTGACAGATGAGCGGTTTGGTATAAATTCCAAAGCTTCGGGAGCATATTCGGTAGTTTATCTGCCCAAAGGGACCTATCGAATTACAAAACCTTTGATGCTTACCAATAAGATCGGGATCATTATTTCCGGAGAAGACCCCGAACAAACATCATTGCTTTTCGATGGTCCGGATAATAATACGATGCTCTACTCGAATGGGTCTTCCTATTACCAGGTATCCAGGTTGAAATTCCTGACGAACAATAAGAAGGAAATAACCGGGATAGGGATTCACTGGCATTTTGATTTGAATTCAGGTAACTCCTATGCCCCGCAAGGTATCGAGATAACCGAATGTATTTTTAAAGGAGGATTTGCCAAAGGTATTGCTGGCGGAAGCTTTACTACCCAACAACGTGATGCCACCTGCTCTGAAATATCTATCCGCAATTGTCATTTCTTTAATTGCACTTATGCGGGGATCGCAATCGATGGATACAACGCGTTGGATTACTGGATTTGGAATTGCCGCTTTTATTCCTGCAATATGGGGGTCGATAACCGTTTCGGGAACTATCATATTTATAGCTCATATTTCAAAAAGTCCGGCAAAACGGATGTGTTCAATCATCATGGTTATTATTCGTCCATCCGTGGTTGTTACTCCGATAGCTCTAAATATTTCTACATGGATGATGGCTATAGCTGCAATCCTTTCAAAAGAGTGCTGGAGAGCAATATCGTGAAGGCATCTGGTGACTTTCCCATCGAATATTCGGATTTCGGGTTTATGACATTGATCAATAACTATTTTTTCCGGAACCAAAACAAGGATTTTGCGTTCATCGCGAATATCGTAACCCGAAATGCGATCTGCGAGTCAGACGACTATAAGATATTTTCTATCGGCAATTACTACGAGTATTCTACTCCATTCAGGATCAATAAACAGCTTTATCGCAACTATAATTATACGAGTGGGGACTATGGCTTCGGTAAACAAGCGATACTTCCGGATGAAAAAAAATGGCTTGCCAATATATTGATCCCATTCGTCCCGAAGGCCACCCGGAAAGTATTTGATGTAAATCCAGGAGCCTCCGCAGCCGAAATCCAGGCTGTAGTGGACGAAGCCAGTTCGACACGCTGGAAGGGTACACGGCCTATCGTTCATTTTCCTATCGGAAAATTCACGATCGACAGAACGATCATCGTACCTCCCGGCAGCGATATACAATTTATTGGAGATGGTTATTTGCGTTCGAGTACGCTGATTGCTGCGCAGGGCCTGGAAGGCCAATATTTTTTTAGGATCAAGGGCCCTACCTATATCGTAATGCGAAACCTGCAAATAGGACAGGAAACAGGTAGAGACGATAATCAATACGGAGTATTGTTGGAAAATATCGACCAACGGGCTTCTTTTGTCGGGATCGATCAGATGAGATGTTCCCCGGATGCTACAGCCATGCAGGTCAACAAACTGGCGAATACCTATTTGCAAAAGACAAACTCATATTACGCTTACCATGATGAGATCATTGGCAGCAGCCTTCATGAAACCGGGAAAGCAGCAGGCTCTGTAAATTTATTCGGGGGCCAGTTCGGTTTCTTTACGGTGACCAATGGTGCGAGGTATTTTGTGAAAGACACCTGGTTTGAAGGCACCATGAAGAAAGAATTGCCTTTCCGTGTGCAGGGAAATAGCAATATAGTCATTGACTGTGTTCGGCTTGGCATTTATGACAAAGGGCCTGCCCCTATTCTAAAAGTAAATGACTTTACCGGCAGGTTCGTGCTAATGAATAGTTACGTGGATAATAGTCTTCAGGTCGACATGAAGAACAATAAAGGCTTGATCCTGCTCATGAACCTTTTTATGAATTATGATCCGATCATCCTCAACAACAGCAGGCAAACCCTGTCGCGGTTCAACATGCTCGGTATTAACAGCGATCAACAAAAGAAAACTGTGAGCGATATAAGCGACAGTGTAAGTACTCCAGCCCTGATCAGGAAAATGGTCGATTATACAAAAGACGTATTGCCACGTTATTACACCCAGGCAGCTCCCGGTATCACCAATACCATGTTTACCAGGGTCGCCTTCGGCAATGTCCGTATCGCATATAAGCTCGTACCCTGATTTGAAATGATCCATTCGATAACCTTGACAAGCCCATGCGTATCCTTCACAGAAAGCGAATTCCATTACCAGCACGCATTAAGCTGGCATTGATATTTGCCAACCTCAACCTTGGTAATGCTATTGTTCTGTTCTTTGAGCGCCTATTGTTTCGCAAAGTACCGGATCCCCGGCATATCCTGATATTCCGGACCGGTTCACTGGGCGACAATGTATGCGCTATCCCTTCCATTGCGGCTATCCGTAAACGTTACCCGGATGCCAGGCTCGATATTCTTGTGAACTCCGGCGCCTCCAACCTCGTTTCCCTCGAACAACTGTTGCACAAAGATTACTACGATGAGATCATCAATTACCTCAGTGTTTCCCGTAAGGAGATTGTACGGCTTCTGCGGGAAAGGAAATATGACCTGGTGATCCAGTTGCCGCAAACAGGCTCAGGTATTTCGAGGCTGCTCAGGGACCTGTTCTTTTTCCGGCTGATCTCGAAAGGGGGATTCGGATGGAGAATATCCTCCGTTCCTTTTTTCAGGAGAACACAGGAAAAATATGTGCAGTTCGACAATGAAACGAAAAGGCTGGGATTGTTGATGCAGGAATATGGCATACCTGTCGACCTTGATAATTATCAAATGAACTTTACGGAGGAGGACAACCGCATTGTCGATAGAGTTTGCCGGTCATTTACGCAAAATAACAGGCAGACACTGGCCTTTGTAGTAGGGGCCAAAAGGCCTCAAAACCGTTGGCCTGCGATGTATTTCGAAGAAGTGATCAACGAGTTCCGGGAAAACTACAATATTCTGTTAGTAGGAGGAAGTGACGACACTGTAATAACAAATCGTTTACAAAAAGGTGAGAATATTTTTGACTTCTGCGGAAAATTAACCCCTGTACAAAGTGCATTATTATTAAAAAAGTGTATACTTGTGCTTAGTAATGACACAGGCCCTATGCACCTGGCATATGCGGTTGGTACCCCTTTAGTCGCTATTTTCAGTTCGCGTGACTTCCCAGGTAAATGGTTTCCGCCAGATAATTCACAAAGCCGCGTTTACCGATCCTCAGATGTACATTGTTCACTATGCCTTAGTGAAACATGTGCAGATAATATCTGTATGCAACTGATAAAACCATCCATGATCATTAACCAAATGAAGGCTATGTTAAAGACTTAACCAAACAACGACATACTACACATGTGCGGAATCGCAGGCATTCTCTATTACAAGCCCCAGCAGCTTGAACGCTGGAGAATTGAGAATATGGTGGAAGCGATGAGACATCGCGGTCCCGATGCAAATGGTTTTTTTGAAGATGGGAATATTCAGTTGGGCCATCGCAGGCTCTCGATCATTGATTTAAGCGATGCCGCCGATCAGCCGATGCTGTCAGACGACAGCAGGTATGTGATTGTGTTCAATGGGGAGATCTATAATTTCAGGTCGCTTAAAGCCATGTTGCCTGATTATCCCTTCAAAACACAATCCGATACAGAGGTCATACTTGCAGCGTATACAACCTGGAAAAAGGATTTCGTACATTACCTGAAGGGAATGTTCTCGCTGGCGATCTGGGATAGAAAAGAAGAGGAATTGATCCTGGTCCGCGACAGGCTTGGCGTGAAGCCCCTCTACCTGTACGTGAACGATAAATGCCTGATTTTTGCCTCCGAGATCAGGTCGATATTGAGGAGCGGATTGGTATCCCCCCGTTTGAATACCCCTGCCGTAAAAGAATTTCTTGCCTTCCAGTCGATCGGTTTCCCATTAAGTATTATAGAAGATATCCACCAGTTGGATGCCGGCACCATGCTGAACGTAAAGAATGGAAGGATCTATAAACATAAATACTGGAAGCCGATACCCGATAAGAACAATTTTGATTTCGATCTGAACGATAAGCAGCGGATGAGAAGTGAGATCCGCAAGCGCTTATGCAATGCCGTGGAAGAGAGATTGATCAGCGATGTACCGATCGGGGCTTTCCTTTCGGGCGGCATCGATTCCTCCGCGATAGTAGGATTGATGGCAGAGGTGAGTGGGCAGGCCCCACAGACATTTACAGTAGGAATGGAGGAAGCCTCCTTTGATGAATCGTACTACGCTTCCCTGGTGGCCCGTCGCTTCGGGGCCGTTCATCATCCGATCCTGCTCAAACCGCAAAGCCTGCTCGATGAACTGCCCCATGCCCTGGATATGATGGATACTCCCAGTGGAGATGGGATCAATTCCTATATCATTTCCAAGGCAGTGAAGAAAGCAGGGTTGACAGTGGCGCTGTCCGGGGTCGGCGGTGATGAGCTATTCGCTGGTTACCCGCTCTTCAGACGCTATATGCGTTTCCGGAAATTCGACCTTGCCTGGAACAATACAGGCTGGCTTCGCAAACAATTGGCGCATGTGCTCAACGGCCATTCAACTACCGGGAAGATGGAACGGATCGTGCATTTCGTTAAATCGCCCGATAGCACTATCGAGTTCTTCTATCCTGAATGCAGGCGGATACTCACGCCTCATTTATTGAATAAGCTCACTAATTTCGAAAACTCTTATGAAAGCCTGGTCGGTTTTCAACTACAGCAGCACCGCAAGGAATTGGAAAGCCTCCCATTGCTGAGCCAGGTTACGGTAGCCGATCTGCTGGGATATACGCAGAATACCTTGTTGAAAGATATCGATCAGATGAGCATGGCTGTTTCACTGGAGGTGAGAGAACCCTTTTTCGATCACGAACTGGTTGAGTTGATGTTGGTGGCGCCGGATACCCACAAGGGCCACTCTTATCCGAAAAGCCTGTTGGTGGAATCACTGGGAAATATCATCCCGAAAGAGATCGTGAACAGGCCGAAACAAGGGTTCGTATTTCCCTGGAGCATGTGGATGAAAAGAGAGTTGCAGTCTTTCTGCGCATATTATTTGAAGAAGATAGGGGAAAGGCCTTTTATCAAGTCGAACGAATTGAACAAATACTGGAAGCGTTTCCTGGAGGGCGACACTTCCGTACGGTGGATGGAAATATGGTTGTTCGTGGTGTTGGAATACTGGCTCGAGAAAAATGGGGTCAATTAATAATTTTTCGCCCTACCTATAGTTTTGAATAACGTCAAGAAAAAGGTCCTGATCTTCTGCGATTGGTATGAACCGGGGTACAAAGCAGGAGGGCCGATACAATCCTGTAAGAATATCGTTCACACTCTTTCCGGAGAATACGATTTCTATATTATTACATCCGACAGGGACCTGGGTGACCAGGTACCTTACCCGGGAATTCCTCTCGATCAATGGACTACCATTAGCCCGCATTCTTCCGTATGGTATGCCGGAACAGGCTCCATGTCTGCCGCCAGCCTGAAAAAACTGGTGCATGAAATACAACCGGATGTTGTGTATTTCAATAGCATGTTCTCGAAGGCTTTCACCCTGTTACCTTTGTGGACCTTGAAACGAATGGGCTTTAAGGGCCGCAGGGTACTCGCTCCACGGGGTATGCTCCAGCAGGGCGCTATTCGCCGGAAATCCTTCAAGAAGAATGTATTCCTGCGGCTTTTCAGGCTCTCCGGATTGGCCGACAGGATCTTATTCCACGCGACCGACAAACAGGAAGAACAGGATATACTCGGCTTTTTTCCCGGTAGCAATACCGTGGTGGCAGAGAATATTCCGAATGTGGCCGAAGGTGCATGGGCTCCCTTATCGAAGCAACCCGGAGAATTGAGATGTGTGTTCATCTCCCGTATCCATCCCAAGAAAAATCTTTTGTTCCTGCTTGAGATACTCGGGAAAATTCCAGGAAAGATCATCCTGGATATTTATGGCGAAGCGGATGATCAGAAATACACTGAGATATGCAAACAGGCGGCCAGTTATCTTCCAGGTGAAATCAACGTTCGTTTCAAAGGACCTCTGCTCCATCAACAAGTCTTTAATACGCTTGCCCAATATCATATTTTTGCATTGCCCACATTAGGTGAGAATTTCGGGCATGCCGTGTTTGAAGCGCTTTCTGCAGGCAAGCCGGTGCTGATCAGCGATCAGACCCCCTGGAAAGAGTTGGGCAAGATCAAGGCAGGGTGGGACCTGCCCCTGGATAGCAGGGAAGGATTCGAAAAAGCATTGTTGCAGATGCTTCAGATGGACCAGCATGAATACAACGAATGGTCGAAAAATGCCTGGGGCTACGCACATCGGTTCATGATCAGCTTCGATTACCTTACCAAGTACGCGAAGTTATTTCAATGATATAATGACAGACCTCTCATCATATAATAATAGCTGGTATAAAAAAGAAATAGGCGCCTCCCGGCTGAAACAGGTTTGCTGGTATTTTACCAATATCGTTTTTTTCCTTAATCCCCTCATTCCGGGATCTTCCGTGAAACGCACGCTATTGAGATGGTTCGGGGCAAAGATCGGAAAAGGAGTAGTGATAAAACCTGCCGTGAATATCAAGTACCCATGGAAGTTGAGGATCGGTGACCATTCATGGATCGGTGAAAAGGTATGGATCGATAACCTCGCCGATATCTCGATCGGCGATCATGTGTGTATTTCCCAGGGGGCCATGCTGCTTACGGGCAATCACGATTATACGAAGCCCACATTCGACCTGGTAGTAAAGGGAATTGTGCTGGAGAATGGGGTCTGGATCGGCGCCAGGGCCCTGGTGTGCCCGGGCCTGCGATGCCATACCCATGCCGTGTTGTCGGCCTTATCCGTCGCCACCAAAGACCTGGAAGCATATACCATTTACCAGGGAAATCCGGCCGTGCCCGTACGCCAGCGCACATTTTCTACTTCATTATGATGATCTCTATTATCACCGCCACCTACAACAGTGCCTCCACTGTGCGCGACACGCTTAACTGTATCGCCCGGCAGGAGTATCCGCACATAGAACATATCATCATCGATGGATTGTCATCGGACGATACCCTGAAGATCGTACAGGAATTCCCACACGTGTCGAAGCTGATCTCGGAAAAAGACAAGGGCATCTACGATGCCATGAATAAGGGTGTAAGGCTGGCCACCGGGGAAGTGGTGGGGATATTGAACTCCGATGATTTCTATCACCACCCGGCAGTGCTCGCCAAAGTGATGGAAGTCTTCCATGACCCGGCTGTCGATGCCGTTTATGGCGACCTGCAGTATGTGGCGCATGATAACGTTGAGAAGGTTACCCGGACCTGGAGAACAGGCCGTTTCAATAAGAAATATTTCTATTATGGCTGGATGCCGCCGCACCCTGCTTTTTTTGTCCGCAGGAAAATTTATGAACAGGTGGGGCTATTCAATACTGATCTTCGTACGTCGGCCGACTATGAGCTGATGTTGCGCATGTTGGTGAAATACAACGTGAGCGTACAATATATCCCGGAAGTGCTGGTGAAAATGCGGGTAGGCGGCGTGAGCAATGCCAGCTTGCAGAACAGGATCCGTGCCAACCGGGAAGACAGGCTGGCCTGGAGGATCAACGAACTGAAACCATATTTTTTTACTACCTGGCTGAAACCGGCCAGGAAGATCATTCAATTTATAATCAGATAAGAGTATGTCAAAAGTCGCCTTAATTACTGGTATAACCGGGCAGGACGGAGCCTATCTCAGCGATCTGTTGTTGAAGAAAGGATATACCGTGCATGGTATCAAACGCAGAAGCTCCCTGTTCAATACGGAAAGGATAGACCATTTATACCAGGACCCGCATGAGAAAGATGTTCATCTGAAGTTGCATTATGGCGACCTCACCGATTCCACCAATCTCATCCGCATCATCCAGGAAACACAACCGGATGAGATCTATAACCTGGCAGCCATGAGCCATGTGCACGTGAGTTTTGAAACACCGGAGTATACCGCCAATGCCGATGGAGTCGGTACTTTGCGCATACTAGAGGCCGTTAGATTGTTGGGGCTTACCCGGAAGTCGAAAGTTTACCAGGCTTCCACCTCCGAGCTGTATGGGTTGGTACAGGAAGTTCCTCAATCCGAACGCACGCCTTTCTATCCCCGTTCCCCTTATGCAGTGGCAAAACTGTATGCGTACTGGATCACCGTCAATTACCGGGAGGCTTATGATATGTATGCCGTCAATGGCATCCTGTTCAACCACGAATCTCCCCTGCGCGGCGAAACATTCGTTACCAGGAAGATCACCCGTGGCGTAGCTAAGATCGCACTTGGGTTGCAGGATAAGATATATCTCGGTAACCTCGATGCCAAACGCGACTGGGGCCATGCCAGGGATTATGTGGAGGCCATGTGGCGCATTCTGCAACAGCCGAAGCCGGAAGATTATGTGATCGCCACCGGTATCACCACTCCTGTAAGGGAGTTTGTACGGATGGCATTCGGAGAAGTGGGGATTGAACTCGACTTCAAAGGAAAGGCCGAAAGCGAAGTTGGCATAGTAACTGCCTGCAGGAATCCCGAATACCAATTACCGGTAGGTAAGGAAGTAGTGGCTGTTGACCCTCGTTACTATCGTCCAACGGAAGTCGACCTGCTGATCGGTGATCCCACCAAGGCCCAGACCCAACTGGGCTGGAAGCCGGTCTACGACCTGCCGGCCCTTGTGAAAGAAATGGTGGCCAACGACGTGGAATTATTTAAAAGGGACCGCTTGCTGAAAGAAGCAGGCTACTATGTGCGTAACCAGTTCGAATAGAAATTATCGCCGTAAATTGCACAGTTATTCCATAATTATGGACCAATCAGGAAAAATATATGTAGCCGGTCACCGGGGAATGGTAGGCTCGGCCATAGTTCGAAAATTGAAACAGGACGGATTCAACAACCTGTTGCTGAGAACTTCTTCAGAGCTTGACCTGCGTAACCAGCAGGCTGTAAATGATTTCTTCGCTACCGAAAAACCGGACTATGTGTTCATGGCCGCTGCCAAGGTAGGAGGAATACTGGCCAACAATTCTTATCGCGCTGAATTCATTTACGATAATATCATGATCCAGAACAATGTGATCCATGCGGCGTACATGAATAAAGTGAAAAAGCTGATGTTCCTGGGTTCTTCCTGCATCTATCCGAAGCTGGCCCCACAGCCATTGAAAGAAGAATACCTGCTCACAGGTTTGTTGGAACCGACCAATGAACCTTATGCGATTGCCAAGATCGCAGGTATCAAAATGTGCGATGCGTACCGGTCCCAGTACGGATGCAATTTCATTTCCGTGATGCCCACCAACCTGTATGGGCCCAACGATAATTATGACCTGAACAAATCGCATGTACTGCCGGCCCTGCTGCGTAAATTCCATGAAGCGAAGATCAATAAGGAACCGGTGGTAGTGATATGGGGCACCGGCGCACCACTCCGCGAGTTCCTCTATGCCGATGACCTGGCCGATGCCTGTTACTTTTTAATGCAACATTACAATGATGAAGGGTTCGTGAACATCGGCACCGGCGAAGACCTCAGCATCAGGGACCTGGCCCTGCTGATCAGGGATGTGGTAGGATATGAAGGCGCTATCGGGCATGATCTCACCAAACCAGATGGTACGCCCCGGAAACTTATGGATGTCAGCAAACTTACCAGACTCGGCTGGAAGGCAAAAACAGGATTGCGTGAAGGCATCGAAAAAGTTTACAGGGAATTCATCCGCACATCGAAAGAAATGGTGTAGTTTTTGGACCGATAAGACCTGGCATGTTCTCTATATTCAAAAAGAAAAAGACTGTTACCGTTGATCTGAGCGCGCTGGAGGCAGATATGCATTCGCATCTCCTTCCCGGTATCGATGATGGCTCACCGGATCTGGCCACCTCCCTGGAACTGATCAAAGGCTTGCAGGAACTGGGTTTCCAACGATTGGTGACCACGCCCCATATACTGTGGGATATGTACCGGAATGAGGCGGCAGGCATACAGGCCCTGCTGGAGAGCTTACAGGGACCGGTTCATGAAAATGGACTGACAGTAAAACTGAAGGCCGCTGCCGAATATTATCTCGATGAACATTTCGATTCCCTACTCGCTAATGATACCCCGCTGCTTACGATCAAAGACAACTGGGTACTGGTGGAATTCTCTTTCGTGATCGCCCCGATAGACCTGAAGCAAAAATTGTTCAACCTCCAGATCAAAGGGTACCAACCGGTACTGGCCCATCCGGAACGTTATAATTACCTGCAGAACCAGAAACATCTTTACGACGAGTTCAGGGATGCCGGATGTCTATTCCAGGTAAATCTCCTTTCTCTCAGCGGATATTATGGAAAGGCGCCGCAGGAGCTTGCGTTATATTTTTTAAAGAAAAAATATGTCGACCTGCTGGGCACCGATCTTCACCATGCCCGCCATCTTAATGCCCTGCGTTCATCCCCACAGCTAATGGACCATGTCCATTCCCTGCTTGATTCGGGCAAATTGCTGAATCCTGGATTGTGATCATCTGTCCGGGAGCTTAACCAAAATAATTACTTAAAATTGAATTGATGTCCATCTTACGCGTATTGAAATTCATATCGAATCATCCACTGACCAGGAAGAACCGGGCGGCAGCCCTGGGCAGATTCCTGAAATGGCAATTGTACTCCAGGCTTGTTCCCTATCCCGTCATTTATCCATTTGTAGGAAATGCCAAACTGATCGTCTGGAAAGGACTGACAGGAGCAACCGGTAACATGTACGCCGGCCTTCATGAATTTCATGATATGGCTTTCCTGTTGCATCTTCTGCAGGAGGAGGATCTTTTTGCTGATATTGGTGCTAATATCGGCAGTTATACCATTCTTGCATCGGGATACAGACGCGCAAGGACAGTTTGTTTTGAACCAATTCCAAAAACCTTTGGATACCTGGAAAATAATATTTCCATCAATAAGATCGGGAATATTGTCAGGGCGTTCAACATTGGACTTGGCGCTACAGAAGGTAAATTGAAATTCACGGCTGATCTTGATACGGTCAATCATGTTGTTATGCAGGAGAATGGAAGTACACCGACCATAGAGATCGATATCAATTCGCTCGACAATATTTTGCAGGGAGATACTCCTTTGTTATTGAAGATCGATGTAGAAGGATTTGAAACAGAAGTCCTGGCCGGTGCATCCAAAACACTGGCCCAACCCCAGCTAAAGGCCGTGATCATTGAATTGAACGGATCGGGATCGAGGTATGGATATGATGAGGAAAAGATCCATCAAAGTTTTCTTCAAAAAGGATTTGAACCCTACTCATACGATCCTTTCAAACGGGACCTTATCAAGCTTGATGACAGAAAATCCGATAATGTAATTTATATCCGTGATCTCCCGTTTGTCCGGGAAAGGGTCCGGAATAGTCCCAGGGTTACGATCCTTGGTCAGCAGATCTGATGTCTCCCATTTCAACTCCCGCCTCAAATATCTCTCCGGGTTCTGTTAAAAATCCATCAGGAACGCTCTAATTTGAATATATAATTCGCTTATTGGCAAGTGTTTGCTGAATGGTGTCAAAATCAGAACAGCTTTTCTCCCAAACCTGCTCCATTATATATTAAACAATTTATAATTGCACTTGTATAGATTTGTATAAACCTTTTTAAACACATCTTTTCCGGTGAATGCGTTTACCATAAAAGACCTGGAATATCTCTCCGGTATCAAAGCCCATACCATCAGGATCTGGGAGCAACGCTATTCATTCCTCAAACCGCGCCGAACGGATACCAATATACGTTATTACAATGCCGATGAGCTGAAATCGGTCCTCAATATCGCCTTGCTCAACAAGTACGGGTACAAGATCTCGCATATCGATAAGATGAGTGCAGACGAAGTACGCCAGAAGATCGGATCATTGGCAGATACGGAAGCACAGCAGGAACGACTGATCAACGACCTCGTGCAGTTCATGATCGATATGGACGTGTACCGGTTTGAAGGTCTTCTCAACAATCATATCAAGGCATGGGGAATGGAAAAGACAGTGCACCATCTTATTTTTCCCTTCCTGGATAAGCTCTGCCTGCTCTGGATGGCCGATCATGTGAATCTTGCACAGGAGCAACTGGTAGGGAATATCATCCGGCAGAAGCTAATTGCAGGGATCGGGGCCATGAACAACAGGCTTTCCGTTGATACCACCATTGTATTATTCCTTCCGGAAGGTGAATATCATGAACTGGGGCTGCTCTACATGTACTACCTGCTCAAAGCCCGTGGCGTCAAGGTCCTGTACATCGGCGCCAATGTGCCGGCACAGGATATGGGATCCCTGGTCAGGGCCCGGAAGCCGGATTATCTTTATACCCATATTAGTTGTCTCACCGATCATTTCAACCTCGACCGTTTTATGCAACTGGCACACCAAAAGATACCGCGTGTCCCACTGGTGATCTCAGGTCATGGATCATTGCTTACCCATAAAAGAAAGCTCCCGCCAAATGTGCAGTTACTACGTTCCAGAGAAGCACTGCAGGGGTTCCTCCATGATCTCACACGAACCACCCGCTGAAAAGGACATTTTTCCAACTGAATAAGCTCAAGGCTGAAAATCAACGCAATCGATAGACTAAAACAGAATACGGCTTTTGTTTAATGTTTAAACATTAATCGTATCTTTGTAGTGGTTTGATAATGTGTAATCTTGACATTTTAACATATTTTACTAAACAGTTTAGCGAATTGTTTGACAATCTATGTTTAAATTTGGTACGTAATTATTTAAACACCTTGAGCCATGTCGACGATTGAATTTAACCAAATGCTGGTGAACAACGCGGAGTTCTTGAAGCCCTTCGCTATCACACTCACCAGGGACTCGGAAGCGGCTAAAGACTTGTTCCAGGAAACACTCTACAGGGCTTTGGCCAATAAGGATAAGTATAACGTAGGGACGAACATTAAGGCCTGGTTGTACACGATCATGCGAAATATTTTCATCAACAATTATCGCAGGAAGGTCAAACAGAACGTAATATTCGATAGTACTCCCAACGATTTTCTCATTAATCAGAGCCAGGCTGTGACGGCCAATGCTGCTGAAGGTACGCTGCGACTGAAAGACATTCAACATGCTATCCATAACCTGCCCGAAATATTCAGGAATCCCTTCCTGTTGTATTTCGACGGTTTCAAATACCATGAGATCGCAGATATGCTGGATGAACCGCTTGGGACCATCAAGAGCCGGATCCACTTCGCACGTAAATTGTTGAAGACCCAGATCCACCGGTTTTAGCCGGAGGCAGGAAGTTGGAGGTCTGAAGTCTGAAGTCAGACGGAACCGTGCATTTATTAAATACTTTTACTTACTTGGCATCTTCTGACTTCAGACCTCTGACTTCAGACTTCATTCCAACAATCACTGGCTGCGTGAAGAAAAAACTGATCGTTATCGGGAGCGGATTTGCCGGGCTGTCGGCCGCCACCTTCATGGCGAGGGCCGGATGGCAGGTGACGGTGCTGGAAAAACATGCCACACCGGGCGGAAGGGCACGCCAGTTGAAAGAAGCAGGTTTCGTTTTCGATATGGGGCCCAGTTGGTACTGGATGCCAGATGTTTTTGAAAGATATTTCGCCTCCTTCGGTAAAAAAGTATCGGATTATTATTCCCTCAGCCGCCTCGATCCTTCTTACAGGATCTATTGGCAGAACGATCACACAGATCTACCGGCCAGCCTCGATTCACTGCGGTCCATATTCGAAAACTGGGAGCCCGGTTCTTCCCGGAAACTCGACCGCTTCCTCTCGGAAGCTGCTTTCAAATACAAGGCAGGTATGCAGAAGCTGGTCTTCAAGCCAGGCCGCTCCCTGCTGGAATTCGCAGACTGGGACCTCTTGAAAGGGCTGTTCCGCCTCGATGTGCTCAGCTCCATGCAGCACCATGTCCGGAAATATTTTCAACATCCCCGGATCAGGCAGATACTGGAATTCCCCGTGCTCTTCCTGGGAGCGCTCCCTGAAAATACACCGGCACTCTACAGCCTGATGAATTATGCCGACCTGGTAGGCGGCACCTGGTACCCGCAGGGCGGCATCTACAGTGTAGTAACGGGGATGCACACACTGGCAGAAGAACTGGGTGTCGGGTTCAGGTTCAACGAGAATGTGACCGGCATCGCCGTATCGGCTTCCAGCGCCAGGCGCGTGATCACGGAACAGCAGGAATATGAAGCTGATGTAGTGATCGGTGGGGCCGACTACCATTTCATCGAAAACCGGTTGTTGCCCCCATCCCATCGCTCCTATACAGAGCACTGGTGGCAGGAAAGGCTGATGGCGCCCTCCTGCTTATTGTATTATATCGGGCTGAATAAAAAGCTGCATAATATCCGGCACCATAGTTTATTTTTCGATACGCCTTTCCATCAACACGCACAACAGATCTACACTACCCGCGAATGGCCCTCCGACCCTCTGTTCTATGTAAGCGCCACCAGCGTATCCGACAATACCGTTGCACCTCCGGGTTGTGAGAACCTGTTCTTCCTGGTGCCAGTGGCGGCCGGGCTGCAGGGCGATGATGAGCATTTGCGCGACCGGTATTTTCAACGCATCCTGCAACGCTTCGAGCAACATACCGGGCAATCCATTGCCGATGCCATCATCTGCAAAAGATCTTTTGGCTGCTCGGATTTCGTACATGATTATAATTCTTTTAAAGGGAATGCATACGGACTGGCCAATACGCTCAGGCAAACTGCCATCTGGAAACCCTCCTGCAGAAGCAGGAAGGTGAAAAATCTTTTCTATACCGGGCAGCTTACCGTGCCGGGCCCCGGTGTGCCTCCCAGTCTCATCAGCGGAGAAGTGGTAGCACGGGAAGTGCTTCGATATTTTTAAGCAAAAACCCCTATCTTGTATTCAGCATGATGCACCTGTTCCATACCGTCAGTCAGCGCTGCAGCCAGGTAACCACAGAAGCCTACAGCACTTCATTCGCATCCGCCATCCGCCTGCTGCACAAAGACCTCCGCAACCCCATTTACAATATCTATGGATTTGTGCGGTTTGCCGATGAGATCGTAGATACTTTTCATGATCACGATAAAGCAATACTACTGCAGCAATTCAGGAGAGCAACCTATGAAGCCCTTGAACAAGGTATCAGCCTCAACCCCATTCTGCATAGCTTTCAGCTTACGATCAACAGCTATGGGATCGACCGAAGCCTCATCGATGCTTTTTTCAGCAGCATGGAAACAGACCTCCACCGACAGTGCTATTCGGAAGAAGATTATATAAAATATATTTACGGTAGTGCTGAAGTAGTTGGACTGATGTGCCTCCAGGTCTTTTGCGAAGGAGATCAGACGCTCTTCACTAAACTGAAACCCTATGCGCAATCCCTGGGCGCCGCCTTCCAGAAAGTGAATTTCCTCCGTGATATGAAGGCCGATTATCATGGCCTCAACCGGATCTATTTTCCGGGAGTCGATCTTTATCATCTTACCGAAACCACCAAAAGAATGATAGAGGCGGATATAGAGGCCGATTTTCAGCGAGCCCATGAAGGGATCGCACAACTTCCCTGGAAAGCCCGGTTCGGTGTGTACGTTGCTTATAAATATTATCTCACCCTGTTCCGGAAGATCAGGAAAACCCAACCCTCACGCATACTGGAAAAAAGGGTCCGGGTCCCCAATTACCGCAAGGCCCTGATATTGGTGAGGGCCGGAGTAAAAAATCAGCTTAAATTGATTTAATTTGCAGGTATGAGCCCCCTGCAGGAAGTGATATTGGTGAATGAACAGGATGAGCCGATCGGCACCATGGAAAAGATCGAAGCTCACCGGAAAGCCGTTTTGCATCGCGCTTTCAGTGTGTTTATTTTCAACAGCAAAGGAGAGATGTTGTTGCAGCAAAGGGCCCTCGGCAAATACCATAGTGCCGGCCTCTGGACCAATGCCTGCTGCAGCCATCCTGCACCGGGCGAATCGACCCCCGATGCTGCTGCCCGCCGCCTGCATGAAGAATTGGGATTTACCACTCCACTGAAAAAAATATTTGAATTCACTTACCGGACCGATTTCGATAACGGCCTCATAGAACATGAATTCGATCATGTGTTTGCAGGGGTCTACGACAAGGACATCCTCCCCAATGAAGAGGAAGTAAAGGATTATACTTACAAAAGCCTGGAAGAGATAAGGCATTCACTGGAATCACATCCACAAAAATATACCTCCTGGTTCCATATCGCTTTCCCAAGAGTGAGGGAATGGGCGGTACTGAACGGGTTGGGCAATTCACTCCGCTGATCGCCATCAAAAAAGATCATCATGCACTGGTTATTATATACAGCCATACTGATCACTACTTTTCTGCTGATGGAAGGCATCACCTGGCTCACCCATAAATATATAATGCACGGTTTTCTCTGGTACCTGCACGAAGACCATCACCAGCCTCAACCCGGTTTCTTCGAAAAGAACGATGCGTTCTTTATCATTTTCGCTATTCCAAGTTTTTGCTGCATCCTGTTCGGCACGCTGCGAGCAATGTATTGGCTGCAGGCCATCGGCTTCGGCATCATGGCTTACGGCGCTGCCTATTTCCTCGTTCATGATGTGATCATCCATCAACGCTTCAAATGGTTCAGCCGGTCTAACAATACCTATGTCCGCGCCATCCGCTGGGCGCACAAGATGCACCACAAACACCTGGACAAGGAAGATGGCGAATCTTTCGGCATGCTCTATGTGAATAAAAAGTACCGGGAGAAAGTACGGCGTGATAAGCAAAAGGCATGAAGCATTTCGATTATATCATTGCGGGAGCAGGGTGTGCCGGTCTGAGCCTTTTGGTAAGACTGCTGCAGAGCGGCCACCTGAACGATAAAAAAATATTGCTGATCGACCGGTCGCCCAAGTCCGGTAATGACCGCACCTGGTGCTTTTGGGAGAAGGGGAACGGATTTTTCGAGCAGGTGGTGACCAAAGCGTGGGAATATTTATGGTTTCACGGAAATGGATATTCGAAATTGAACCCCATTGCACCCTACCGGTACAAAATGATCAGGAGTGACGATTTTTATCGCTTCTGTTTCGATATCATCCGTCAATATCCCCAGGTAACGGTACAATATGGCGAAGTGACCAGGTTGGATAACAAGCCCGAAGGAGCGGTCCTGCTAACAAAGGAAGGAATAGTCAGCGCCGGTTATATCTTCAACAGTATCCTGTTTGAAAAACCCTCCCTGAAAGAAGGGCAGTACTACCTGCTGCAACATTTCAAAGGATGGATCGTTGAAACGGTCGATCCTGTTTTCGATCCCGCTGCCGCCACGTTGATGGACTTTCGCATCCCGCAGCGATCCGGCACTGCCTTTGTTTATGTGATGCCATTCACGGCAACACGCGCATTGATAGAATATACCTTGTTCACGGATTCACTCCTGCCGCCCGCCCGGTATGATGAAGGGCTGAAAGATTATCTCGACCGGTTCATCAGATCGGACTATACTATCATCGAAGAAGAGTTCGGCTCGATACCCATGACCAATTACCGCTTTCCTTCCTCACAGGGTCATATCATCCATATCGGTACGGCTGGTGGCCAAACCAAAGCCTCCAGCGGTTATACTTTTCAATTCATTCAAAAGCAATCGACCGAATTGGCCCGCCGACTGGCCGAAAAGGGCAATCCGCTGGGGCCCGCTACTGGCCCGGCCTGGCGCTTCCGCTTTTATGACAGCACCCTTCTCAGGATACTTGACAAAAATCAATTAGATGGTTCCTTCATTTTTACGGAGTTATTTAAAAAGAACGGGATCACCGATGTATTGCAGTTCCTCGATAACGAAACTTCTGTCTGGAAAGAAATGAAGCTGATCACCGTTCTACCGAAACGGGTCTTTCTGCGATCCGCCCTGCGCCAGCTTTTCCGGTCATAATTTCACGAGGAAACCATCGGAAAATTCCCGATTTGGCAAAGTAATTGTTACAATTGCGGGGATAATCCTATGCTAAACTTGAAGAAAAGGTCCTTATGAAATTCAATATTCCGGTGTGCCTCGCTGTACTGGTGTGCAGCTACCTCAAGACTAATGCGCAGATCAATTTTACTGCTAATGATTTCGGTCATGTGCCTGCCTATAACGGATATTTCCGCTACGGGACCAATGGTGGTTGGTATGGCAGTTCGTGGGATGACCAAAGCTGCGCCGATATTGCTGCAGGCAATCCTTCCAAGAATGTAAAAGGGGTAAGCTCCAAAACTTTTCGCCCGCCTTTGCCTGAAACTTTTCTCGAATACTGGGGTTACAATATCCGCGTTCCGGAGTTCAATCACTATGCTACTTTAGGTGTGGCCGACAATACCATCTTCCTGGGTGAACCTTCTGCGGCCCATAAGGACAACAATACTTACGCAGGATGCCCGGACCAATCGAAGCTGTTCAAGAATATGTATGAGCCTATTTGGGATGGTGGCGCCAATGGTACACCGGTCAATGACAATAATTACTTCGCATTATACGTCTACAAGACAGTCACGCTTTACAAATCCTACACAAAGTTCTGGGAGATCATCAATGAACCCGATTATGATAGTGGAGGTGGATCATACCTGGCAAGGGGAGTGCCCGGCAACTGGTGGGAAAACAACCCTCCTCCCTGCGATCTCCCGAATATGAAAGCACCTGTCTTTCATTATATCCGGCTGCTCCGCATCGCTTATGAAGTGATCAAGTCTGTTGATCCCACCGCCTATATCACAACGGGCGGACTGGGTTATCCCAGTTTTGTCGATGCCGTTCTTCGCAATACCGACAATCCTGTGGATGGTTCCGTAACGGCAGAATATCCCAACAAAGGCGGCGCTTATTTCGATGTACTGAGCTTTCATAGTTATCCCATGTACAACCTGGCCTCCTGGAGCAATGTCATCAACGGATGGGTATATAAACGCCACTCGGATGCTGCATCGGACGCCTATGTTCAACTCAAGAAAAACTTTGAGACCGTTTTGGGAGATCGTGGATATAACGGCATTACATACCCTAAAAAATTGTTCATCTGCACAGAAAATAATATCCCCCGGAAAGCGATCGGCACCATGATCGGCTCCGATGAAGCACAAAAGAACTATATCATCAAAGCTTTGGTGCAAAGCCAGAAGAACGATGTCCTGCAGATGTATGTCTATATGCTGGGTGATACCAAGACCTTCGCAGAAGCCACCAGTGAATTCGAGACCATGGGCCTGTACCAGAAACTTGAAGGCGCAGGGCCCCTGGCCAATGGCGGCGCTTACCTGGTCCAATACAATAATGAAGGGATAGCCTACAAGAGCACTTCAGATATCCTGCGCACTACCCATTTTGATGCTGCCAGGACCACCGCCATGAACCTGCCTGCCAATATCGAAGGAGCGGCATTCAAAGACGTAAATGGCGCTTATATATACGTGTTATGGTCAAAGACCACTACCGATCTTGTTGAAACCAGCTCGGCCACTTATAACTTCCCGGCAGCAATGAATGTAACACCCTACCTGAACAGGCGCGACTGGGATTTTTCTCAAACCGGCACAGTTACCCGTATCACCACAGGCACGCTGTCGCTTACTGCCACGCCGGTTTTCCTTTCCGAAAGCCAGGACCCCCTGCCTGTGCCCAATGATCCTCCACCTCCTTCAAAATCGGATGAAGATTTCCGGGAACTGGCACTGACATTGTATCCCAATCCTACCCAATCGGTCGCCTCCCTGCGATTCAATCTCCGTGAACCGCTCAACGTACGTGTGACCATCCATTCGGCCGATGGCAAGCTGGTTGCGGTGGCCATCCCCGGACAGGAATTTGCCAAAGGATCGCATGTGGTGCCGCTGACCATTACGCAGAAGCTTGCCAGTGGCGTGTATTACTGCCACTTCGAAGCAGGGACCATGCAGCAGATGAAGAAGTTGGTGATAGCCCGTTGAGCCTGCATCGTTTTTATTAAGTAGATTTGGGCGTACAACCCATATCATTATGCCCGCAGGCAATATTCTGCTGATCGACGATGAAGAAAAGCTTCGCAGCTTACTGAAAAGGATCATTACCCTCGAAGGATTTACAGTGCATGAAGCCAACGATCTTAAATCAGGTTTGAAGGTGCTCGAGAAAGAGGCCGTTGATCTTCTGCTTTGCGATGTGAAACTTCCTGATGGCAATGGCGTGCAATTCGTTTCAACAGTGAGATCGAAATTTCCTGCTGTCGAGATCATCCTCCTCACTGCTTATGGAAATATTGCAGACGGCATCCAGGCCATGAAGAATGGCGCTTTCGATTATATCACCAAGGGAGACGATAACGACAAGATCATTCCTCTTCTCAACAGGGCCATGGAGAAAGTTCAGTTGCAGAAAAGAGTGCAGCAGCTCGAACAACAAGTAGGCCGCCGCTACAGCTTCGATTCTATTCTCGGTGGATCGGGCCCGATCAGGGAGGCCATTACGCTGGCACGAAAGGTTGCGCCTACAGATGCCACGGTCTTATTGTTAGGTGAAACAGGCACCGGTAAAGAAGTATTTGCACAGGCTATTCATGCCGGCAGCAAGCGGGCCGGAAAACCCTTCCTGCCACTCAACTGCAGCGCCTTCAGCAAAGAATTGCTCGAAAGCGAACTCTTTGGTCATAAGGCAGGGGCTTTTACCAGTGCCGTGAAAGATAAAAAAGGACTGATCGAAGAAGCCAATACAGGCACCCTCTTCCTCGACGAGATCGGTGAAATGCACATCGAGTTGCAAAGCAAGCTCCTGCGGGTGCTTGAAACGAATGAATTCATCAAAGTAGGAGATACCAAGCCTACCAAAGTGAATGTACGCATCATTGCCGCCACCAATCGCCATCTTCAAAAAGATGTGGAAGAAGGAAAATTCAGGGAAGATCTGTATTACCGGCTCAATGTATTCACTATATCACTCCCTGCTCTCGATGACCGCAGACAGGATATTCCCCTTCTCGCCGATCATTTTCTCCGGGTCTTTGCCGAAAAGACCAATCCGCGTATCGAAGGAATGGACCTGTTATTCATAGATCAACTGCAGCGGCACAACTGGAAGGGCAATATCCGTGAATTGAAAAATGTAATGGAAAGGGCTGTGATCCTTGCTGATGGCCCTATGCTCACATTGAAAGATCTTCCGCTGGAATTACAACAATCATCCCCATCCTCCAACAATCATGAACTCTCTGCCTTCTCACTGGCCAGTGTGGAGAAGCTTCATATTCAACGTGTACTCAATCATACGAAAGGCAATAAAACAGAAGCGGCCAGGCTGCTCAATATCGGTCTCACCACATTGTACAGGAAAATAGAAGAATATCATTTATCCTGAGCACTCCGTTTTGAAAAGATCATTTTCAAAATGGAAGACCTCCACGATACCCTCCCCGTTCTCCCTGCAAGGAAAGGTTCAATGAAATCCTTGCTGTTCAGGCATTTCCAGGTTTTGGCGCTGAATAGGATGCCATAGGTATGCAGTTTGCGTCACCTGTTAAAAATCCTTTTATATGCTCACATTATTATTATTCATTGCCGGCCTGCTATGTTTCTGGCTATTCTACAAATGCATCGATTTCTTCGAGAAAGTTTAGCCACCGGCATCACTTATTAAAAAGAACCGATATGATGAACTTACTTTTCGTTGTGGCGATACTGGTATTCGTTTACCTCGTATACGTGCTGCTGAAACCTGAAAAATTTTAATCCTAAACTGACCGGACAATGAATACAGAATTATTAGGTGTGATAGTCACCTTCCTGCTGACCATCCTGCTGGCATTCCCGCTGGGAAAATATATTGCCAGGGTATACAAGGGAGAAAAGACCTTCACCGATTTCATGGAACCTGTTGAAAGGTTCATCTTTCGTATGTGCGGCATCGACCCCAACCGGAAAATGAACTGGAAAGAATTTTTGAAAGCCATGCTCACCATAAATCTATTATGGTTCGTATATGCTTTCTTCCTGTTGCTCTTCCAGGGGCGCCTGCCCATGAATCCCGATGGCAATCCCGGTCAAACCCCCGACCTGGCCTTCAATACGGCCATCAGCTTTTTGGTGAACTGCAATCTGCAGCACTATTCCGGGGAAACGGGCGCTACCTATTTCACCCAGATGTTCGTGCTGATGTTCCTGCAATTCGTCAGCGCTGCAACAGGGTTGGCCGCACTGGTGGCCGTATTCAATGGCCTGAAAGAAAAGACCACCAACAACCTGGGCAATTTCTGGAGCATTTTCACCAAAACCATTACCAGGATATTATTACCGCTCTGCGTAATCATTGCGGTATTACTCACCTTCAATGGATCTCCTTCCAGTTATGATGGCAAGGATTCCATCGTTACACTGCAGGGCGACACAGTACAGGTATCACGCGGCCCTGCCGCGGGATTTATCGCCATCAAACACCTTGGTACCAATGGTGGCGGCTATTTCGGGGCCAACTCGGCGCACCCGTTGGAGAATCCCAACTATTTCACCAATATGCTCGAAATGATCGCGCAGGTGATCATTCCCGTTGCCATGATCTTTGCGATGGGCTTTTATATCAACCGCAAAAAATTCGCCTATGTGATCTTCGGCGTGATGACGGTGGGAATGCTCTGCCTGCTGATACCGACGATGCACTGGGAGATCAATGGCAATCCTGCCATCGCAAAGCTGGGCGTTGTGCAACCCACCGGCGCCATGGAAGGGAAAGAAGTGCGCTTCGGTCCAGCCGCTTCCGGTTACTGGAGCATCGTGACCACCATCATCTCCACCGGTTCCGTGAATTCGATGCACGACAGCTCGATGCCGTTATCCGGGTTGATGGAATTGCTGGGCATGATGATCAATGCCTTCTACGGAGGTTGTGGTGTGGGTATATTGAATTACCTGATCTACCTCATCATCGCCGTATTCATTTCGGGTTTGATGGTGGGCCGCACACCGGAATTCATGGGCCATAAAGTGGAGGCACGCGAAATAAAGATCGCCGCTATCGTCACCCTGTTCTCCGCCATCCTGCTGAAAGGAGGTACAGCACTGGCAGCTTATTTCTTTGCCCATCATCCTGAAATAGGCTGGGCCGTGCAGCCTTCGGCCTGGCTGAACAATCCCGGCTACCATGGTTTCTCTGAAATGCTCTACGAGTTCACTTCTTCCAATGCCAATAATGGCAGTGGTTTTGAAGGATTGGGCGATAACAATATTTTCTGGAATGTCTCCACCGGCTTCGTGCTGATCCTGTCGAGGTATATTCCCATCATCGGGCCGGTCGCTATTGTTGGGCTGCTGGCCAATAAGAAATTCATTCCTGAATCCAGTGGTACGCTGAAGACCGATTCGATCACTTTCGGGACCATGACCTTTGCGGTGATCATCATCGTCAATGCCCTGTCGTTTTTCCCGGCGCTGGCGCTAGGGCCATTGGCGGAGTATTTCAGTATGCACTAAGAACAATCATACCATGCAGCCGGCCGCACAGGCCCTGCTCAAAAATATATTATCATGAAACGAGTTAAGAATACAGCTTTATTTCCATCCGGCCTGGTGATGACGGCCCTGAAGCAGTCGTTCGTAAAGCTCAATCCCGCCACCATGTTCCGTAACCCGGTCATGTTTACGGTGGAGATCGGCACGATTATCATGATTGGTGTTTGTTGCTGGATCGCAGCCGGAGAGACATCACAGGGCAGCCTTACCTACAATATTGTTATCACGGCGATCCTCTTCGTGACACTTCTCTTTGCCAATTTCGCGGAAGCCATTGCCGAAGCGAGAGGGAAGGCGCAGGCCGACAGTCTTCGCAGAACACGGGAAGATACTCCTGCCAAAAAGATTGAAGTGGTGGGAGAGATCTATATGAACGAAGTGAAGTTGATCCGTTCCTCCCAATTGCGCAAAGGCGATCTGTTTCTCTGTGAAGCCGGAGATATGATCCCGATGGATGGTGAGATCGTGGAAGGTATCGCCACGGTTGATGAAAGTGCTATCACTGGTGAATCCGCACCGGTGATCCGCGAAGCTGGCGGTGATAAATCGTCCGTTACCGGCGGCACCAAAGTATTATCAGACAGGATCGTGGTAAGAGTGACCACCGAGCCGGGAGAAAGTTTCCTGGACAAAATGATCGCCCTGGTAGAAGGCGCTTCCCGGCAGAAAACACCCAACGAGATTGCATTGACGATCCTGCTGGCCAGCTTCACGATCATTTTTGTGGTCGTATGTGTAACACTGAAACCTTTTGCGGATTACGCCAATACCGCTATCACGGTAGCTGCGTTCATCTCGCTGTTCGTTTGCCTGATCCCGACCACTATCGGCGGACTGCTGTCGGCCATTGGTATCGCAGGCATGGACCGCGCGCTCCGCGCCAATGTGATCACCAAGAGCGGTAAGGCCGTGGAAACTGCCGGCGACCTCGATACCTTATTATTGGATAAAACCGGCACCATCACCATCGGTAACCGCAAGGCCACCAATTTCTGGCCTACCAATGGAATTGGTGAGAGCGCTTTCCTGGAAGCCTGTATGCTTTCCTCCCTGGCCGATCAAACGCCGGAAGGAAAATCGATCATCGAGCTGGCCAACACGAAAGGCCTGAAAACGCCGTCTATCGGTAATGAACAAGTGGAATTCATTCCCTTCACGGCTGAAACACGCACCAGTGGCATCAACAGGCCCGACGGTACAAGGATCCGCAAAGGTGCTTCCGATGCCATTAAAAAAATAGTGATGAAAGCGGGGAATGGTTTCCCGCTGGAAACGGAAGAAAAAGTGAAAGAGGTAGCCAGGAATGGAGGTACGCCATTGGTGGTAAGTCGTAATGAACATGTGCTGGGCGTTATCGAATTGCAGGATATCATCAAACCCGGCATCCAGGAACGTTTTGAGCGCTTACGCAAGATGGGCGTGAAGACAGTGATGGTTACAGGCGACAACCCGCTTACCGCAAAATATATCGCACAAAAAGCAGGGGTGGATGATTTCATTGCAGAGGCGAAGCCGGAAGATAAAATGAACTATATCAAAAAAGAACAGTTGGGCGGTAAGCTGGTGGCCATGATGGGCGATGGCACCAATGATGCGCCTGCACTGGCGCAGGCCGATGTGGGCGTGGCCATGAACAGCGGCACACAGGCCGCCAAGGAAGCGGGTAATATGGTGGACCTCGACAATGATCCTACCAAGCTGATCGAGATCGTGGAGATCGGCAAGCAATTACTGATGACAAGAGGCACACTCACCACTTTCTCCATTGCCAACGATGTGGCCAAATATTTCGCTATTGTTCCTGCCTTGTTCATCACATCCATTCCTGCCTTGCAGGCATTGAACATCATGCACCTGAAAAGCCCGCAAAGCGCCATCCTGTCGGCCATTATTTTCAATGCCATTATCATACCCCTGCTGATCCCGCTGGCATTACGCGGTGTGGCCTATAAACCGATCGGCGCCAGCGCCCTGTTGCGCAGGAACCTTTTGATCTATGGAGTAGGTGGAGTGATCGTGCCTTTTATCGGGATCAAACTGATCGACCTTATCCTGGCGCTCTTTATGTAATCGACCTTAAAAACTGAAAAATGAAAAAATATATTTTGCCCTCTTTGAAGCTCACACTGGTACTGATCATTCTCTGTTCGATCATCTACCCGGTATTCATTGCCATGGTGGGAAAACTGTCTCCCGGACAGGGTAGAGGGAAAACCGTTTCCGTGAATGGTAAAGTAGTGGGATATGCGAATATCGGGCAGAAATTCACGGAAGATAAATATTTCTGGGGCCGCCCTTCTGCAGTGGATTACAATGCTGCCGGCTCAGCCGGTTCCAACAAGGGCCCTACCAATCCCGATTACCTGAAAACAGTGCAGGACAGGATCGATACATTCCTTGTACACAATCCCGGCATCAGGAAAGAAGAGATCCCTGCAGAGCTGGTCACTGCATCCGGCAGCGGGCTCGATCCTGATCTTTCGCCCGCAGCGGCTAAAGTGCAGGTAAAACGCATCGCTACTGTCCGGAAGCTGGACGAGAATAAACTGATCGGCCTCATAGACCAACATACCGAAAGACCTTTGCTCGGTTTACTGGGACCTGCCAAAGTAAATGTACTTCAACTCAACATTGCACTGGATGAACTGAAATAAGTAATCACAAACAAATAATACAAACAAGTAGGACCAATGAAAAAGATCATGATGTCGGCCGTTATGGCCGGAGGGCTTTCTATGCAACTTTTTGCCCAGGAAACACCCAGGAATCCTTTTACCGTAAGCGGTTATCTCGAAACTTATTATGTGTATGATTTCAACAGACCAATCAACAATACCAGGCCGGGTTTCATCTACAGCTATAACCGGAGCAATGAAGTGAATATCAACCTCGGGTACCTGAAAGGAAATTACAATACGGAAAGGCTGAGAGCGAATCTGGATATCGGTGCAGGTACCTATATGAATGCCAATCTCGCCGCCGAGCCGGGGGTATTGAAAAATATCTTCGAGGCCAATGCAGGCGTCAAATTATCAAAGAGTGCCAATCTCTGGCTGGATGCGGGTATCATGCCTTCCCATATCGGTCTTGAAAGCGCAGTTGGTAAAGACAACTGGACGCTTACGCGAAGTATGATGGCAGACAATACTCCTTATTACGAAGCAGGCGCCAAACTTGGCTTCACCAGCAAAAATGAAAAATGGTATCTCGCAGTGATGTATCTCAACGGATGGCAGCGCATTCACAGGGTCGATGGCAATACCACACCTGCTTTCGGTACACAGGTAACGTATAAGCCATCATCGAAAGTTACGCTCAACTACAGCACTTTCGTCGGTAGTGATAAGCCGGATAGCGCCAGGTTGATGCGTTACTATCATAATGTATATGGAATTTTCCAGGTAACTGATCAATTCGGCATTACGGCAGGCTTCGATTATGGAATGGAACAAAAACAAAAAGGAAAGAGTGAGCTTAATAACTGGTATACTCCTGTACTGATCCTGCAATTCAGCCCGGATGCCAATGACCGAATAGCAGTCCGGGGAGAATACTTTAATGATGAGAAAGGAGTGATCATCGCTTCCGGTACGCCCAATGGGTTCAAAACATTCGGCTGGAGCGTGAACTACGACAGGCAGTTGTTCAGCAATGCGGTATGGCGTATTGAACTGAGAAGCCTGAGCGGAAAAGACGACTATTTCCGCAAACGTAATAATGAGCTTACTGGTAGCAATACCTTTGTTTCAACAGCACTGGCGCTAAGTTTCTAATTCTTAACTTGCACTATATTAAACCGAAATGAATGCCCGAAACTTCGACTGAGAACCCGCAGCATTTCCTGGACCTGATCAAACAATCCAGGCGCGGTAAGTTCAAGATCTATATCGGCATGAGCGCCGGTGTGGGGAAGACTTACCGGATGCTACAGGAAGCGCATACCCTGCTCCGTAATGGAGTGGATGTGAAGATCGGTTTTATCGAGACGCATAACAGGAAAGAAACCCATGATCTCATTGAAGGACTGCCGGTGATACCGCGAAGAAAGTTATTCTACAGGGGAAAAGAGTTAGAGGAGATGGACATGCAGGCCATTCTCAACCTCCGCCCCGAAGTGGTGATCGTGGATGAACTGGCCCATACGAATATAGAAGGCAGCAAGAATGAAAAACGCTGGCAGGATGTAATGGATATACTCAATGCCGGTATCAATGTGATAAGTGCAGTAAATATCCAGCACATCGAAAGCCTGAACACGGCTGTGAAAGGGATCACGGGCATCGAGGTGACGGAACGGGTACCTGACAACGTATTGCAGATGGCCGATGAAGTAGTGAACATCGACCTCACCGCCGATGAGCTGATCACCCGACTGAAAGAAGGTAAGATATATACCCACGACAAGATCCCTACAGCCCTTGGTAATTTTTTTCAGTCGGAGAAGATCCTGCAATTACGGGAACTGGCTTTGAAAGAAGTGGCTTCTGCCGTGGAAGGCAAGATCGAACGGGAATTGCCGAGGAACCACAATCTGAAAGCAGAACGGTTCATGGCCTGTATCAGCAGTAATCATGAGATCGCTAAAATGGTGATCCGCAAAACAGCCAGGCTGGCGGCCTATTATAATTCGAGATGGTTTGTGCTGTATGTGCAAACGCCGAAAGAATCCGGCAACCGGATCGGACTGGCATTGCAGCGGCACCTGATCAATAATTTCAAACTGGCTACGGAACTGGGCGGGGAAGTGATCAAAGTGGAGAATATCAATATTGCCAAAGGGATCATAGAGATGGCAGAGCAGAAGAAGGTGACCACGATCTGTATCGGCAAACCCCATCTTTCATTGGTCAATGTGATCCTGAACACGGCGGTTTTCAACCAGTTGCTGACCAAACTGGCTGCGGCTGATATCGATATTGTAATTTTATCATAAGATGCGGCTAAAGACAAAATTATCGCTCGGCATTGGCTTCCTGTTCCTGGTGATCGTAGTCTTCGGCATATTCGGTATGGTCTCCATCAGCCGGCTCAAAGATGATGCGGACCGCGTGCTGAAGAACAACTACGAAACCCTGGTATACAGCAACAATATGCTGAAGGCGCTCAACAGCCTTCCGGCCGATACCTCGGCCTGGCAGTTTTTTGAAACGAACCTCCGGCAACAGGAGCAGAATATCACCGAGCCGGGTGAGAAGGAAGCAACGTTCAGGCTGCGGCAGAATTTCGACCGCTATCGGTCCAACCCTTCCGATTTCCTTGCCTTTACCAATATACACAGATACCTGCAACGCATCAATGACCTGAACCAGGAAGCTATTCTCCGCAAGAACAGGATCGCCAGTGATACGGCTGAGGAAGCCACCACCTGGATGGCCATCATCTTCACGGCGCTTGCCCTCATCGCTTTTTCACTGGTAGTGAATTTTCCCGGCATTATCAGTAACCCGATCAGCCATCTGTCGGCCGGTATCAGCGCCATTGCCAATAAGGATTATTCGAAACGCATTCACCTGCCCCAGAAAGATGAATTCAGTGACCTGGCCAATGCCTTCAACATCATGGCCGAAAAGCTCGATGAATATGAGCATAGCACCCTGGCCCGCATCAAATTCGAGAAAACCCGCATTGAAACGGTGATCAACCAGATGCGTGATGCCATCATCGGGTTCGATGAGAAGAGGCATATCCTGTTCATGAATACTGTAGCTGCTGCGCTTACTGGTTTACGTGAAAAGGAAGTTACCGGCAAATACGCACCGGACGTAGCGCTGAAGAACGACCTGATGCGAACACTTTTGCAGAATGATAGCCGGGCTGAACTGAAGATCTTTGCCGACGGGAAGGAAAGCTATTTCATTAAAGAGAATATAGAGGTCAGGAATGAGGGGGAGATGATCGGGGAAGTGATCGTATTGCGGAATATCACACCCTTCCACGAATTGGATGAAGCGAAGACGAATTTTATCGCCACCGTTTCCCATGAATTGAAAACGCCGATATCCTCCATCAAGATGAGCGCAAAACTGCTTGATGATAGGAGGGTCGGTAACCTGAATAAAGAGCAGCAGGAATTGTTGCAGAGCATCCGCGATGATGCCGATCGGTTGCTGAGGATCACCAGTGAATTGCTGAATATGTCGCAGGTGGAAACAGGAAATATCCAATTGAAGATCCAGCCTGCACAACCTTCCGGGATCGTTGACCAGGCTGTTCAGGCTGTGCAATTCCAGGCGCAGCAGAAAAATATCAATATCCGTACAGTTGTTCCTGCCGGCCTTCCCGCTATCCAGGCTGATACGGAAAAGACTTCCTGGGTGCTGATCAACTTTTTGACCAATGCGGTGAAATATTCGCCTGAGCTGTCTGATGTGGAAGTATCTGCATCCATATCGGGCGACAAAGTTTCTTTCACGGTGAAAGACCATGGCCGGGGAATAGATGAAAAGTACCTGCCCCGCCTTTTCGACAGGTATTTCAAGGTGCCCGGTACTTTTGAAAAAAGCGGTACTGGCCTGGGACTGGCCATCTCGAAGGAATTCATCGAAGCGCAGGGCGGCGCCATCTGGGTGGAAAGCAATATTGGAGAAGGCAGCCGGTTTGGTTTTTCGTTGCCGGTTGTAAAAAATTAGATTTGTCGTTTGTGGTTTGTTGTTGGTCGTTGTTGAGATCCGGGAAGCCTTGATAAATTTGAATTGATCTAATCAGCCATTATGAATAAAGAAAACCTGTTAAACCGGAAGAACAACAACCCCCAAACCACCAACAACAAACGACCCCTGGTATGATCTTCAAGAGAGTTGCACCATCCTCCGGCCTTGCTGAACTGATCGAATGTTACTGGATCGTGGAAAGCCATGACCCTGCACCCCGCCAGCAAAAGATCATCCCCGACGGATTTCCTGAGATCATTTTTCATTATGGCGATCCTTATCGCATCAAACTGGGCCGGCGGTGGGAGCCACAATCGAAAAGCCTGCTGGCCGGACAACTCAGCAAATTTTTCTTCCTGGAAAATACTGGCGTCTCCGGCATCATTGGCATCAAATTGAAACCAGCCGCACTGACGCATTTATTCGATTGTACTATGCATCGGTATACTGACCAGGTGGTCGATCTACACGAAGCCTTCGGCAACCGGCTGCAGGCCATGGAATCGGAATTGCGAAGCAGGAAGTCGCACGATGCCATGATCGGGATACTGGACAGAACATTCATGGAACTTGCTGAAGCCGCTCCTGTTGCTGCAACGAACATCGATAAAGCGATCGATCTCGTATTCGATAGCAAAGGAATGATACCGGTAGCTGATCTGGCTGCTGCAATAGGGGTCGGGGAACGGCAGGTGGAACGGTTGTTCAAAAAATATGTCGGCCTTTCGCCCAAGTTGTACGCACGGGTCATCCGGTTCAATTATATCTTTCAACTGATCCAGGAAGGAAATCCAGTCTGGACAGGCATTGCATACGATTCAGGTTTTTACGACCAATCCCATTTTATCCGCAATTTCAAGGCATTTACCGGTGAAGATCCCACCGCCTACATTTTCGGCGAGAAGAATATGGCTAATTTTTTTCTCCGGAAAAAAGAATAGACCGGTGAGGTCGGGTTTGTACAATACCGGTTCAATTGGCGGGGTTATTTTTGCTGCCATAAATCATCAATATGAAAAGAATATTTTGCTTCCTGCTTTTTCTCGCATTCCTGCAAACAGGATGGGCACAAACCAATGTTGTTACAGCGGCCGATTTTCATAAACTGAAATGGTTGGAAGGCGCCTGGAACCGTACCAATCTGAAACCGGGTAGTTCAGCCCATGAAAGCTGGACGAGGATCTCCGATAAGGAGTTGAAAGGGCAGGGTGTTACGTTGAAAGGAAAGGATACGGCGTTCGTTGAAAAGATCAGTATCATCGTAAAAGACAATGCCCTCTACTATGTGGCCGATGTGCCGCACAATAAGCAACCTGTCTATTTCAAATTCACTGCTATCACGGCCGATGGTTTTGTATGCGAGAACCCGGAACATGATTTCCCCAAAAAGATCGAATACCGGCAGGAGGGATCGATCTTGAAAGCCACGATCTCCGGCAATGGAAAAGCGATCCCCTTTGTTTTCGAGAGAAAATGATCGTACTCACATTACAGCAGGCCCGGCCCCGGTACTTAGCAATGACCAGGTCCGGGCCATTGTTTTGGCCGGCCTGTCGGGTATTATGGTTCTACAATAGGATTTATCGAAACCAACGCTAATTGATTATTGCAATTCTCAAAGCGTTATATTAATTTGTAAGGAAACCCCAGGCATGCAACCAACATCGAACCTACGAATTGCTTCCATCGATATCCTGCGCGCATTGACAATGGTGCTGATGATCTTTGTCAACGATCTTTGGTCTTTGAAAGGAATACCGGGCTGGCTGGAACATACAGCCGCCAAAGAAGATGGCATGGGCCTGGCAGATACAGTATTCCCCGCTTTCCTTTTCATTGTGGGCATGTCGGTCCCGTTGGCCATCAATAACCGTCGCGCCAAAGGGGATACCAATGGAAAGATCGGCTGGCATATCCTGGAACGTGGACTGGCACTGCTTATCATGGGCGTGTTCCTCGTGAATGGCGAATACCTGAATGCATCAGCCACCGGAATCCCCAGGGTTGTCTGGAACGTACTGAGTTGTCTTTCATTTATCCTCCTCTGGAACGCCTGGCCGAAAACGGCCAATCCCTGGGTAGTTCGCATAAGCAAGACCGTTGCTGTAGGCATCCTCCTGCTGCTGGCATTTATTTGCCGGGGTGGGGAGGATGGAGCGCTGAACCGGTTCACTCCGTACTGGTGGGGCATTCTCGGCCTGATCGGATGGGCCTACCTCGTGAGCGCCCTGATTGTTGCTTTCTCCAATACCCGCTTCATCATTTCCCTGCTCGCCTGGGTAGTCTTCATGGCTTTGAATATCGCCTCACATGCGGGCTGGATTCACAGTGAACTGGTGCAAAAGTTGATCGGCCCATTGGGCGATGCCGGCCATGCCGCCCTGGTGATGGGTGGCGTGCTGACCACGATGGTCTTCCAGCATTACCGGCAGCAACCCGGTAAAATGATGCTGGTCCTTTTCCTGACCGCTATTGTATTGATGGCATCTGGATTCTATGCCCGCAACTTCTGGGGGATCTCAAAGATCCTCGTTACGCCGCCCTGGATACTGATCTGTAGCGCCATCACCATGATCATGTTCATCATAGTATACTGGCTGGCCGATCAGCAGCACAAAGCGGGTTGGTTTTCCTTCATCGGCCCCGCCGGCACCAATACATTGCTCTGTTATCTCCTTCCATATTTTGCGTATGCAGTGGCGGTAGTTTCACATTTAACATTACCGGATGTGCTGATCACCGGTGCCGTTGGCTTATTGAAGTCGCTACTGTTCGCCTTACTGATCGTGTGGTTGGCCGGGCTGCTCGGTAAATGGAAGGTCAGGTTGAAATTGTAGCATCCTTCTTGTCTCTTTTTATTCTCTTAGCCCTCCAGCGGAAAAATAAGAGCAGCCCAACCGTGACCATGGCTATCTGCAAAGCCGCAGCGACCATGGTGCTCACATCCCTTGTTGCCTTCCCACCCCAATCCATATAATGGTGCTTGTGCAGTAATGCAAAACTGTAACCTTCGAAGAGATCACGATCATTGATGTATGCGGCCAGCTTTCCTGAGCCTGTCTCTACATAATACCGTTCATGGGCATTGGAAGCATACGCTACTTTCCAGACCGGCAACCTTTTGTTGATGAAGCCATATTCTTCCGTGAATTTAGTGATCATCTCCGTTTGCAGCACTTCTCCGGGTTGGTGACCGCTCAACCGGCCTGCGATGGTGCGCGCATATCGTTCATCACCATTGTCAAGGACAGCATAACTGCTGTTCCGGATATAAACCGGTGCTACTGCTTTTTGAGATGGAGACCTGGTAAGCACTCTCCAGTAAAGATCATTGCCGATCATCACGGGGGAATAATTATACAACGGCTGGTTTCCGATGGCCTGTTTGATCTGGGTAAAGGAGAATGACAATATACCGGCAGGGATTTCATGGCTGACCTCCTGCGAAACAGCAGGTGCCGACCGGAGTTTATCGAGCGCATGCAGGCCACCGCTGAATGTGAACATCAGGGTGAACAGGGAAGCAGTCAGTGAAACATAGCGATGCCAGCGTCTCGATCTTGCCAATGGCTGATTGCCTTTCTTTGTTTTGGTGATGAAAAAAATATACAGGCCCATGATCGTGGTGAGCAAGGCTGTCAATGTGATCATCCCCATCATCATATATTTGAAACCTCCCAGTGCATTGAGCCATTCCCAGGTATGAAACATACCGAAGATGGTATCGAACCAGGCACGCCGGTTGTCCATGGCGAATGCAAAACGGTCCATAGTGGTCTCTACGTATACCCTGATGCCGTCCGGGCGACTGAAATACACTTTGTAAACCGGCAGTAAACGATTCACGGGTTTATATTCCCCATCGAAAGCTATGACCAGCGTAATGCCCATCGCCTTGCTGCCTTTATCGTTCAGCAGAACACAGGCCGTAGCAGCATCGCAGCAATCGTGTGAGGGGCTTGCAGCCTCATCGTGTTCAGCATGCATGGAATGTGGGTCGATGTTGAGCGATGCGTATTGGACAGGTTGCTTAACAGTTTCAGGCTGGCCTTCGAGGAATTGTTTGGCAATATATTGTGCATACAAGGCATCGCCATTGCGTAATTGTTTACCGTTGGTGGCACTGAGATAAACAGGGAGATCACCAGCCTTGCGTTGCACCTGGTAGAACCAGTTGGTATCGATATGCACCAGCCGGGCAAGATGAAAAGCTGTGATCGAATTTTGTTGCAATGCCTGCTGCAGGGAAGTCTTCAACGCATGACTATCGACCTCCTGCGGCTGCAATGATTGTGTGGCCAGCCTGGGCTTGATATTGGTCATGAGCGGGTGCATGAAACCGCTTATTGCCCACAATAGAATAGGTATGGCGATGATCAGGCTGGCAGTGCGATGCCACCGGTAGATATGTTTGCGGACCATGTCATTTATTTTTTTTGCTGAGCGTATAGCCAATTCCAATATTGATCGTCCTGGGATTACCTACCGTATAGGAATATCCGTATGCGCTCTTACTGCTATTGATGGAATAATAGTTATCGAATAGATTGATGACGTTGCACCACACCTCCAGGTCTTTCCATACATATCCTGCGCGAAGGTTGGCGATATCGAACCCGGGGTCCTTGGCGCTGTTCTGCGGGTCCATCCAATAGGAGCCGTTGTGCTGCCATTCGAGGCTGCAACGCAGTCCCGGCAACCATTTGGGCTTGTATTGCAGCTCACTGTTGGCGATGAAGCGGGGAGCTCCGTTCATTTCCTTGTCATCGTACATCAGGTCTTTCTCTGCATAACGAATAAAACTGTGTTTCGAATTGGCGCCACTGAACCGGAAGCACCATTCTTTTAACGGCCGTACAGTGATACCATATTCGATCCCGCTATGCCTTGTTTTACCGGCATTGGCATAGCCGTAGCTGCCATCATCGAAGCGGATGGATATGATCTCATTGGTGCCATCGAGCAGATAAGCGCTCCAGTCGGCATAGATCTTTCCATTCCAAAGGCTGATCCACCCGCCTGTTTCATAGTTGAAGAAAGTCTGGGGTTGCAGGTTCGGAACTTTAACACCATTGAAAAGCTCCGTTACCTGTGGGGCTACAAATCCTTCACTGTAATTTCCATAGAAGCCTATTTCCCTGCAGGCCTGCCAGGTGAAGCCGATCTTGGGAGTAAAGCGATTGAAAGTTTGGGTGCTATTGGGGGCGCCGCTGAAGGCAGAGGGAGGCAGGTAATTCTTGAATGCCAGCCGGAATGCATCGTAGCGTAGACCGGCCACGATCCTGAGATCTTCCCGAACTTTATATTCAAGTTGGGTAAAAGCAGCAGCATTGCTGATACCGGTTGCGTAGTTACTCAGCAAACTGTCTCTCCTTTCCGTATAACCTGTATAGTTACGTGTAGTGCTGTCCTGGGCAATGCGGATATAAAAAGCGTTATAGGTAGATGGGCTATGATCGTAGGAGAGCCCACTCGTGGTTTGAAGCCTGCCTGCAAAGAAGTCCTGCTGGTGGGTAAGTATGGCCGCATAGCTATTGAAACTGTTGTCATTGATCTCTCCATGCGCCAGGGTCTTGCTACCTATCCACCTGCCATTGACCCTGCGGTAATCATCACGGACACGATAGGAAGGATTTTGCCCTACCTTATTGTCGCGGTAAACCAGCGCCAGCGTGGTACTGGAATGACTGTTCCATCTGTGTTGTACCTGTGTTTTGAAACGGATGGCTTTTACATCGCGCCAGGTGAAGCTATGCGGAGTGCTGTAATTCTTATTGCTGAATGCGGTGCTGTCGAGGCTGCCACGCATGTCGCTGTAATAATCCAGCAACGTAAAACTTCCGGTGATCGTGGTCTTGCTGGTCAGTGCATAATCTGCGCGAAGGGTCCCCACTGTTTTGTGAAAATCACTGAGGGCCAGGATGCCATTTTTATTCCGAGCATAATAACCGTTGAAGGAGATGCCCAGCTTGCCGAAAGTGGCGCCGGTACTCACATCTGCGCGACGGAAGCCATTGTCATTCCCCTGCAGCTCTACCCTGGCCATAGGTGATACGGGCGCCGCTTTGGTAATGAAATTGATGGCGCCGCCGATCGCTTCTGCGCCATACATGCTGGAAGAAGGGCCCCTGATCACCTCGATATTTTTCACGGCAGTCATATTCATTTCCAGCAGGGCATTGTGATTGAAGATCCCGGAGGTACGGATAGGTATCCCATCTTCGAGGTAGAGATAAAGCCCTTTGGTGCTCATCGGCTGCCTGATGCTCATCATGTGTTGTTCATTGCCAAGGTTCACCATGAAGACACCGGGCGATCTGTTGATGAGTTGATCGATGGTGGTGGCCTTGGTTTCCTGGATGGTGGTCGTGCTGATCTGGCTGATGGCTACCGGTGCTTCATTACGTCGTTGTACCTGCCTGTTGGCCGTCACGATCACCTGCTGCATGGAGGCAGGTTGTTGGTCGAGTGAAATGGTGAGTTGTTTACCACCGGTGATTTGGATAGTACGGGTAATATAGCCGATAGCGCTGACCCGGATGGTGGTGGCTGGCGTAGTGATCTGTACTATGCCTTGTTCATTGGCGGCGAATGAATTGCCATTACTGCTTTGCACAGTGGCGCCGGGAACAGGTTCGCGGGTAGCTTTGTCTATTATACGAATGGATAAAGTTTCCTGCGCGGACAAAGAATAACCTGCTGTAACGAGCAATGCCGTTAGCAGCGATCGTAACAATGAAGTCATTGCAATTAGATTGCGTGCGGGGTTACAGGCATGAGCATTCCGTCATCAGTATCATCGATGTATGATCGAAGTAGCTGCAACCCTCTCACTGGTTGAATGGAAATGTTGGAACAGACGATAAAATTGGAACGGAGATGGACTAAGCGGAAGGGGGATGAAAGAAATCACCGGCGATATCCATAGGAGTGCCGGTATTGAAAATGTTGAAGTTGGAAACATTGGGTGTGCCGATGTCGACGAAAACCGGTTGATCATAAGCGGAAGAGAAAACCTCATTCTTGTTTTCCAGTTTTCTTTCGGGATTGCTTTGATCGCGTTTCTCTTCCTGTTGTAATTTCTTGGCGAGATGGCATTGCCCGTTACACTTGAGTTTGGGCCGGAACCTGTTCTCACAAAGGTTTTTGGCGATATAGTCCTGGTTGCCGTAGAAGGCTATCACGATGATGGCGCGGTGGAAGGTCTGGGCCATGAAAGTGATCAACAGGAATATTGCGGTAACCTTTCTAAGCATAGAGTATTCGATGCAATGCTTTGCAAAATTAGTAGTTCCTGCAATACGATCGCGTTTTTAATTGACCAGGAACGGATATTTTATTTTTAACCGGGAAGTTATTCGGTGCGAAGTGATTTCACCGGTTTTGTCAATGCTGCTTTGATGGACTGGTAGCTTACAGTGCCTAATGCGATCAGCAGGGAGATAACCCCTGTAAGCGCAAATATCCACCAACTGATACTCACCCTGTAGGGGAAATCGCGCAACCAGGAATCCATCGCCCACCACGCGATCGGTGAAGCAATAACGAAAGCGATGAGCACGAGCTTCAGAAAATCTTTCGATAAAAGTGTAGTGATAGCGGCAATGGAAGCGCCCAGGATCTTGCGGATGCCGATCTCTTTGATCCTGTATTCAGCCATATAAGCTGCAAGGGCAAAAAGGCCCAGGCAGGATATGAAGATGGTCAAACCGGCAAAGAGCGTAGCGAGCACACTGATATGCCGCTGGTAGTCGAACTTTTCCTGGTAAGCCTTATCCATGAAATGGAATTCGAATGGATAATCCGGACTGTATTTTTTAAAGATGCGGCTGATGGTTTCCACATTGCTGGCAATGGAATGTTGTTCACTGAGCTTTATGCTGATAGTGCCGTAGAAATTGCCATACCCGGTCCTGTACCCATGTATGATGATGGGACGAATGATGTCGAAGGGTGAACCGGGAATAAAATCCTTCACCACGCCCACGATATGCCAGGTCCTTTCTTTGTCCGTTACTTGCTGGCCGATGGGGTCATTGAAACCCAATTGCTTCACGGCTGCTTCGGTGACGAGCAAGGCGGCAGTATCGGTAGGATATGATCCTCTATCGAAATCGCGGCCGGCCACCAGTTGCAGTCCAAAGGTTTTGGTGAAGTCCTGCTCTCCATTGAACACGACAAAGCCTTGTTTGGCGTTAGGGTCCATTCCTTTCCAGGTGTAACTGTTGTCGTAGCTCCAGATATAGGTGATCGGTGAGTTGGTGCGCGTCATGGCGGCTACTGCGCCACTATTGAGAAGCTCGTCCCTGATCACCGGGTAATTTTTCCTGATATCCCCTTTGATATATACGAAGCCGGTATTGTTCCTGTTGTACCCCGAATCCCGCTTCTGCGCATAGTTGATCTGCCTGTAAATAACAATGGTGCAGATGATCAGCAGGATGGCGAAACTGAATTGTACCACAACGAGGACCTTACGGGGAGTAATAAGCGCATTTGCTGCCTTGAAAGTGCCTTTGAGCACACTGATCGGTTTGAAAGCCGACAGGTAGAAGGCCGGGTAACTACCTGCAATGATGCCGGTGATGAGAACGAAGCCCAGCCCGTATAACCAGAACCAGGGGCTTGAATAAGGGATGCTCAGATTCTCGTAGATCAGTTTATTGAATCCTTTCAGGGCAGGTTGAACGATAGCGAGCGCCAGTAAGGCCGACAACAAGGCGATCAATATCGACTCACCCATGAACTGCCAGATCAGCGAGAACCTTCCGGCTCCTACCACTTTCCTGATCCCTACTTCCTTGGCGCGTTTCACACTCCGGGCAGTGCTCAGGTTCATATAATTGATACAGGCGATCAGCAGGATAAAACCGGCAATGAAACCGAATAACCGCACTTCCTCGATCGCTCCACCCGTGATCTTTCCATTCTCGAACCTCGACCAAAGATGCCATTTGCGCATAGGATGGAGGAACAATTCATTTTCGGCAGCTTTATCCTGTCCCTTCACGACATTCTTGAAAAGGCTATCGCCATTTTGCTCAGTGACCCCTGGCTTCAGCAATACGAAAGTCTGGATACTGGTGCCACTCCAATTAGAGTTCTCCCAGTCCACTTCTTTCATATAGCTCCAGGGTATCAGGTAGTCGAAATTGAACCGCGTATTATTGGGCAGGTCTTTCATGACGCCGGTAACGGTGAAATAGGCAATGCTATCTACCTTCACGATCTTTCCCAGCGCATTGGCATTGCCGAATAATTTCGTGGCCATTTTTTCCGTAAGCACCAGTCCATGTACATCATTGAGCGCCGTGGCCGGATTGCCCTGTACCAATGGAAAACTGAACAGGCTAAGGAACCCCGGATCAGTAATGAACCCCTGCGTTTCGAAATGATTATCACCCGTGCTGAACACGAATGCCCCGACCCAGTTCATCCTTACCGCGTCCTCAACCTGGGGGAACTGTGATTTGAGCACAGGCCCCAATGGGTGCGGTGTGGAGTTCCAGGCTTGTTGCTGACCATTGACGATGCCGCGGCTCATCACCAGGTAAGTACGGTCCCGTTTGGTATGGAACTGGTCGTAGCTGAGCTGGTCATTGATCCATAACAGGATCAGGATAGCGCTGGCCATACCGATGGCGAGGCCGGTGATATTGATCAGGGAAAAAGCCTTGTTACGGTAAAGGTTCCGCCAGGTGACCTTGAAATAATTTTTTAGGATACCGCCGTCGGCAATGGGAGAGAAGATCTCTATTTTTTTAGGGCGGCTATAATAACGGGCCTGTTTGGGTTTTTTATCTGCGGGATCAAGTTGGGCGTCTGTATCCAGGTTCTTCTGCGACATCCGTTTCAGGTGCCGTTCGAAAGCATCTTCCACCTCTTTTTTTTCTTTCCGGCTGGTTGGCTTGCCGGGCTGCCACATATCGGAAAGGATATCGGCAGAGTAAGTGGCTTCGGGATTTTTCCGGAGCAATTCTTCCAACTCTTCCAATTCCTTTTTGGTAGCTTCACCAGCAAGCTTTCTGCCCAATAAATACCATATTCTATCCTGGTCCTGCATGTGTAGGTGATTGAAAGCCCCCCAAAGCTATGCCCGATCTAATACGGATTGAGGATCAAATGAATGTAATATTACGAATTTTTCCGATTGTTTGATTTTGATACATGCCCCGTCTGATTTCAGCACAAATGTACCCTGCTCATGATAATGTCGGCCTTAAATGTTAACTGTTGCAATTTTTTAACGACTAATTAGGTGTTTTAACCCATTGATGGTATGAGATATTTTTCTCAACTTTCGGGTAACCAAAAACCTTTGACCAATACCGTCTTATCCCTAATTCTAAAGCCATGACCAAAAAACCTCCTTTCCGAAAGCTGCGGGGCTATGCATTCGATCCCAGTCTCTCCCTGAAAGTAGATACGGCACTGATCAATAATATCACTTACAAAATACCCTGGGAGGAAAATCTCGAGCCGGGGCCTAAGGGCGAATACCTGGAAGTGATCGATTATGATCCCACGGTGAAAAAATGGTATGCGCCTGTCAACCTCAATGACCTGTATATTGCCGCACAGGATGGCCTCGACCCCAGCGGCAGCAATCCACAGTTCCACCAGCAGATGGTATATGCGGTGGCCATGACCACCATCAAAAATTTTGAATCGGCACTGGGCCGGCCGGTGCTCTGGAGCCCACGCATTGTCAAAGCGCCACCCAGGGCCAATTCCGGAAGGGGTAAGAAAAAGGATACGGAAGAAGAAACGCAGGACGTACGGCAAACCTATCACTATGTACATACCCTCCGCATCTATCCGCATGCCATAAGGGATGCAAATGCGTATTATAGTCCACAAAAAAAAGCATTGCTGTTCGGGTATTTCTCTGCCAGACCGGCCGATATTACACTGCAGATGCCGGACAATCTCACTTTCTCCTGTCTCAGCCACGATATCATTGCCCATGAAACCACCCATGCCATTCTCGATGGTCTGTATCGCAAGTTCACTGAAAATACCAACCCGGATGTACTGGCCTTTCATGAAGCGTTCTCCGATATTGTGGCCCTGTTCCAGCATTTTACTTTTCCCGATGTGCTCAAGAACCAGATCGCGGCTACGCGGGGCGACCTCGCATCGCAGAACCTGCTCGGCAAACTGGCGCAGGAGTTCGGTATCGCCATGGGAAGCTATGGCGCCCTGCGCGATGCGATCGGCGATTTCAACCCGGTCACCCGGCAATGGAAACCAAAGGAACCTAATGGTGATGAATACAGGAAAGTGATGGAGCCACATGCCAGGGGCGCCATCCTGGTGTCTGCCATTTTCGACGCTTTCCTCACCATCTACAAAGTAAGGGTGGCCGACCTGTTGAGGATCGCTACCAATGGCACCGGCATCCTGCCGCAGGGAGAGTTGCAGTCCGACCTGGTGAACAGGCTGGCCGCAGAAGCTTCAAAGACGGCCGGTCATGTACTGAGAATGTGCATACGGGCTTTGGATTTTTGTCCACCGGTAGATATCAATTTCGGCGATTTCCTCCGCGCCATCATCACAGCCGACGCCGACCTGGTGGCGGATGATAACCGCGATTACCGCATCGCATTCATCGACGCATTCAGGCGCAGAGGTATCTATCCCACTGGTATTAAGAACCTTTCTGTGGAAAGCCTCACCCATTCAGAGCCCAAAACAGAAGGGATGGATGAACAGATCAGGATCCTTACCACGTTCCTGCGTGAGTACCGCGACAAGATCACATACATCAAAAAGCGTGAGGAGATATTCAATACCAATCGAAAATTCATTGCCGGCGACTATAGTTCAGCAGATAAGACTTATGGGTTGCACAGGAGGCTCAGTGTCAAGTTCGGGAACTCCACTGCTTTTGAAACGCTCACCGGGCTTATATTCGGGAATGATTACGGGAAGCATGGCGTAGGTGAATCACATGCCTATGGCGTCACTGGCCCTTCTTTCCAGGTACATTCCCTGCACTATGCATCGAGAGTGGGCCCGGATGGTAACCAGACCAACCAGGTGATCGTGACGCTCATGCAAACCGCTTTCGTGAAGCTCGAAAAAGACAAGAAAGGAAAATTACAGGTATCCGGCACCGATAGTAAGAATGGTTTTGCGCTTACCGGCGGATGTACGCTTATCTTCGACCTCGATACCCTCAGGCTCAAATACGCTATCAGTAAGCCTTTGCTCGATGTGGATGAACTGAAGAAGAAAGGCCCACGACAACTGAACCTGGGAAGGGCGCTGCAAGTGTCCAAATACACGCGTGAAAAAGGACATACTGTAAGCGCTTACCAGGCATATTTCGGACTGACGAAACTGAGCGGTATCGGCGAACCGTTCGCCTTTTTACACACACATTAAACGGATCAAATGGCAAAAGCAACAAAGGCCGCTAAAAAAACAACGGCCAAAATCAATAAAGTAAGGGTCCGTATGTACCGTGCCGGGACCGGTGATTGTTTCCTGCTCCAGTTCAAGGCAGGAAACACTGTAAAATGCAATATGATGATCGATTGTGGTTGTATCCTCGGCGGGAAAAAAGAATTCGAACCCTGGATAAAGGACATCAAAAAAGAAACGAAGGGTATCATCGATATACTGGTCGTAACGCATGAACATGCCGATCATATCAATGGTTTCAAGAGCTGCAGTGCATTGTATGATGCTTTTACTTTTAAGAAGGTATGGTTTGCCTGGACTGAAGACGATGATGATACAGCCAATGATCTCCGGAGGAACCATTCATCCCTGAAGATGGCATTGCAGGTCGCCACCACCCAACTCAATGGACTGGTTACCGATAAATATTATGATTCGATCTTTGCAGATGAATTCCAGTCGGCCCTGATGGTAGAAGCCAAAGAACATTTCATCAACTCGCTGAGCCAGCTCAATTCACTCAACCTGAACGATCTTCCTGCGGCATCAGGCAATGTGCCGAGCATGGTGGAGCTTTTCAGGGAATTCAAGGTCATCAAAGATCATACGGAAGTGGAATGCCTCTCACCCGGCGACCTGCTGAAAGGGCCCACCCTGCCTGAATTGCCGGGTATGCGCGTATTTGTGCTGGGCCCGCCGAAAGATACCTCCCTGCTCGACCTCACGGAAGAAGAGGGAGAGAATTTCGAAAAAAGGGAACATGCCAGCAGCCGGGACATCGCCTTTGCATTCGCTGCAGCGGTCACAGGAAATACTATCGGCACCGACTTCCTGCCATTCGAAGCGGAATATGAACTGGGCAATGAAAGCCCTGGGGTGAAAAAAGAATATGAACAGGGGAACGACTGGCGCAAGATCGATATGGACTGGTTGTTCACAGCAGGCAGCCTGGCCCTTCGCTATGAAGGAAGTATCAACAATACCAGCCTGGCGCTGGCATTCCAGTTCGAAGAAAGCGAGCGCGTGCTGCTCTTTCCGGGAGATGCGGAATTCGGGAACTGGAAGAGCTGGCATGATGGACTGGAATGGACGGTAAAAGTGGATGGTAAGAATAAGAAGGTCGATGCCACCTATCTGCTCAACAATACCGTGTTCTACAAAATAGGTCACCACTGCAGCCATAACGGATCTGCTGCAAGGCTGGGGGTAGACCTGATGACCCATGAAGACCTGGCAGCCATGGCCCCACTCAATTTCAACAAGATCCAGACCGGTTGGCTCAATACGATGCCCAATGACCTGTTATGCGCCAAGCTCATAGCAAAAACAAAGGGCAAATTCTTTTTCTCCGGCGACCGTGATCAGATCATGCCGAATATCAAAACAGACAGGGTAACGGTGAAGAAAACCCATGAGGCAACACTGAACGATCTCAATAAGAAATTCGATGATCAGGTGTTCATCGATTGTGAAGTGGAGGGGTAAGTTTTGGGATCCAGGAATTTTTTCGGGTTGCCCCGCGCGATCAGGTCGAACTCTTCTTCTGACAAGCCGGCCATGATATTGGCCAGCATCTCCTTATCGCTTTTATGGTTGCGGACAACATAGAAATCGCTTCCATACAATACTTTCTCCCGCAGCCCGGGATTTTGCAGCGTGAGCTTCAGTAAAGGAAGTATTCCTGGCTTATACAGGATATAGCTGATGTCTGCATAAACATTCGGGTGTTGAAGCATAAGGCTGCAAATGATGGTATACCAATCAACGAATTTCCAGATCTGTTCCGGTTTTCCCGGTCTTCTTTTCTTTTGGGGGCTGTTGTCATTGTAGAGAAATTCAACGCCCCTGGATGGTGCTTTGAAAAGCTGACTGCTATAGTTGTCACGGTCCCTTTCCATGAAACGCTCCCACTCATCATCGCCCCCAAAATGCCCGAAACAAAGTTTCAGGTGATGGAGGTTATGCTTCATGGGGGTCCTGGCATCGGTATAGCCGAATGCTTTTTTGATCCGCTCATCTGTTGACCTGCCTACCAGCTTTCTCAACAGGGTTTCATCCAGCAGGCAGAGATAATTCAACGGATGGGTAAAGATCACCTGGAAATCGATATTCTTACGTTCAGGTAGAAGCAACTGATCGAATTGTTCATCATCAGGCTCCTCATTGTCCTGTTCATCCCCATCCCTGTCCGTATCGGCTTTCGTGCTTTGTTTGAAAACAGGGTGCTCATCCCATTCCTTTTTCTTCCTGCCCCTGTAAAAGATCGTACCGCGGATACAATGGGTAAGAATAGGGAAACCTTTATCGGCCGCATATTTCCAAAGAGCCAGCAATGCTTCATCGAAAGGATAATAGCCCAGGGCAGGATAGATCTTGATACCACTGAAGTGTTGATCTTCCAGCCATTTTTTGATCAGGCAATCATCGGCCGGAATGATCTCACCGTTCTCTCCTACGGTGTAATCGAAATAACGGCGGTCGGCTTTTATTCTGCGGGGATCTGCAAATACGAAAGGAAAAAATGTTTTCGGATTCTTTCTTTTGATGGCGGCCAGTTCATCCATCTGGCTTTGCAGTTCGTGGGCAGGGGCGCCGGCATCCATATATTCCATATCCATCGGCAATACCACAAACCCGGAGCCGGGCGGATACTGTCGTTGCAGTTTCTCGAAGATCTTTGCCTGGCCTTCATACCTGGAAAACCGCCCGATGAGCAGGTATCGCTTCAACAAGGCCATGGTTTGTTTTCCCGGCAGCAGTCCAAGGAATTTCCAAAACCTTTTCAGGACAAAAAAGATGAGATTACGCCCTGATTTGAAAAAGATCATCAGCAACAGGAAAAACAATATTTTTACGAAAGCACTGCTCACGGTTATCACTACTTCGAAACTTTCGAGCCATTGTCGCACCTGTGATAAGATACCCGTTTCAACAGCTGATGAAGCAGGTTTGATCAAACTGCTCAGCCAATCATACGCGAAGAAAAAAACGTTGATGGTGAGGAAAATGCCCAGCAGGTTTTTCAGCAGGCTGAGCACAAAACTTCTGGCCAGCACCATCCTTACCCGGTATAACCATCTTTCGAATTTTTTATACTGGTTGGTATATGGGACCCTTCCGGGGTTGTTATACCACCATCTCAACAATTTCACCACACCCGATAAAGGCAATAACCTGTAAAACGGCCAGGGCAGGAAGGTTTTGGCCAGCCAGGGCGGAACATGGTCGCCCGTGAAAACATGCGTATGGCAATTGATGATGGGTGATTTGGGCTCACTCATGAAGATGGTATTAAGGTTAATGGAAGCATAAGGTTTGGAACAATAAAAATAGAATGTTTTTCTGAAGAAACGGACGGGTGAAAAGACCCCCTTTTCACGGAAATTGTACTGGTTGCGTAGAGTTCATGGATAACCATCACAAATTTTTTAGACTGATCAGGGTTCTTACTATTTTAAAGCACCACTCACCAATCCTTTCTGCTATGTCTGCAGCCAATATGCTTGTAATGCCATCGTCCGGCAACAGGGTCCAATCTATCGATCTGTTACGCGGGGCCATCATGGTACTGATGGTGATCGATCATGTGCGTGTGTATTCCGGCCAGCCTCCGGGCGGCGATACTGCCGGAATATTCTTCACGCGCTGGATCACTCATTATTGTGCACCGGGATTTGCCTTCTTTGCGGGTAGCGGTGCCTTCCTGTATGGTAATACCATCCGGAACAAAAGTGTATTGTCCCGGTATCTCCTGGGAAGAGGATTACTATTGGTATTGCTTGAATTGACCCTTGTCCGGTTCAGTTGGACATTCAATGTCGACTACAGCCAGTTTGTACTGGCAGGCATTATATGGATGCTGGGCTGGTGCATGGTGTTGATGTCGGCATTGATCTGGTTAAAGCCGGTTGTGGTGGGCATTATCGGGCTGGCGATCATGTGCGGTCATCAGGCGTTTAAATTTTTTCCTGCTATTCTTCCTTCCGGATTGCGTGCATCCTTCGAGCCCTGGTGGCAGTTCGTATATCCGTCGGCGGAAGTAAATATCCCTTTCGGTATAGCAGTGCTATATGTACTGGTGCCATGGATCGGTGTGATGGCAGCCGGTTATGGATTCGGAAAGATACTCCTGCTGGAACCTGCAAGAAGGAACAGGATCTGCTGGTGGATCGGTTTATCGGCCATCTTCCTGTTCCTCGTTGCCGGCAGCATTATCACGTATGAACATACACCTGCGGAAAATCCGAAACCTTTTATTTTCAGGTTGCTGAACCAGGGTAAATATCCACCCACACAGTTCTACCTGTTGATGACTTTGGGCCCGCTGATCGCACTGGTGCCTTTTGCAGAAAAAGTGAAAGGCTGGCTGGCGAAGGTGCTGATCACCATCGGGCGTGTCCCGTTATTTTATTACTTACTCCATATCCCGTTGATCCATCTCAGTGCATGGGCCCTCAATCTCATCCGGGAAGGCCATACCTACCAGCAGTTCTATGAAACGGCGCCGTTCACGCAATTGCCACCGGAACACCGGTGGGGACTGGGTTTACTCTATCTGGTATTCCTGGTGGATGTGGCCATCCTGTATTTTGCCTGCCGCTGGTATGCCGCCTATAAATCGGCGCATCCTGAAAAGAAATGGTTGAAGTTCATCTGAGAAAGCAGGTTATAGTTTAGGTATGAAATCCAATTGCGGGTAGATCTCGAACCTGAAATTGTGCAGGTCTTCCCACTCATGAATAAAGGCCCGGTTGTATTTCTCCTGGATATGATCTTTCAGGTTGTTCAGGTAAGAGGGCTGGTTCTCGGAAGTGATAATATCTACTGGTAGTAAAGGTATATTCTTCGCCAGGGCGATGCTGGCCCTTTTGTGGCCATCCACTACAAAATAATAGCCTTCGTAATATATGCAGGTGATCTTATTGGTTAGATCGAATGGCTCCTGGGCCAGTGCCGCTGCTGTTTTTTCGCTGCTGAATTCTTTAATGCTCTTTGTAGGGAACAGGAATTTGGGCGACACCCAGTTCCGGGACAGCAGTTGCTCCTTGCTTTCCTGTTGCGATAACCAGATAATGGTATCTCCAATATCAGGGGGCATTACCGATGTTGTTTCAATAACGAGATCATAGTTCGACAAATTACCACAATCGATACCATACTCGATCAGGAACCGGGCATTCTCACTGGCCTTTCTTTCAATGATCTCTGTGCGGGCTATTTCGCGGGAAGCATACAATTCGCTTGTCCGCTTTTTATCGAAGAGGATCCTGTTGATAGTGATCTCCAGGTTGGTGCGCAAATATATTTTCAACGAAGTGGACACAAAGAACCAGGCAAGCCTGGAATCCAGGATATAACCACCATCGCTTTTATTGATCTGGATTAATGTTTCATCGATCTTCTTATCGACCTCGGAATTGATATCCGCCAGCTTATTCATCTCCAGTACGGAAATTCCCTTCTCCCTGGCCATCTGCCGCTGGATCTCCCCGGTTGAAATGTACTGGTAGCCTAACTTTTCCGCAATATATTTGGAGGTAACCGATTTCCCGCTGCCCAGATCACCGGAGATGGCTATTTTTTTGCTCGTCATTGTTGAATTTTAGCGATAAAGATAAACAGTGCTTTTTCACGATATGGCCGGCAAATCTACGAAATGGGCTGAAATTCCATAAGAGCATTATTCAGGCGTAATCTGCCCTTCATGTTTTTTTATTACTTTTATATAGTTCAATGATTCACCCCTTCCCTGATCACCCCATTCTGAATAAACGGTTACACGAATGAACATCCACCATACTATCCTGCTTGTACTGGGATTGCTTTTCGTATTGATGATGCTGGTGATGCTCGCCCGGCAAATAAAGATCGCCTATCCTGTTTTCCTGGTGATGGCTGGTCTCGGCATTAGTTTTATTCCGGGTATGCCTGCTGTTCATATCGAGCCGGACCTGGTGTTCCTGATCTTCCTGCCACCGCTCTTGTATGAGGCTGCCTGGTATACCTCCTGGAATGATTTCTGGAAATGGAAGCGGTCTATCATCCTGCTGGCATTCGGACTGGTGTTCTTTACTTCCACGATAGTGGCGTATACCACCACAGCACTGGTCCCCGGTTTTACGCTGGCGCTGGGATTCGTTCTGGGTGGCATCATTTCACCACCCGACGCAGTGGCCGCTGCCACGGTAATGAAAGGAATGTCTATCCCCAAACGTATTATGACGATCCTGGAAGGTGAAAGCCTGATCAACGACGCCTCCTCACTGATCGTATTTCGTTTCGCCATCGCAGCGGTGATTGGGGGCACATTTTCTTTTCAGCAGGCTGCGGGTCAATTCTTCATCGTAGCAGGGATGGGTATCATTATCGGTCTCGCCATAGCGCATATCATGTATGTCATTCATCGCTTTCTTCCCACCACACCACCTATCGACGCGGCTTTGACGGTGATGACCCCCTATATCATGTACCTGACCGCAGAGCAATTTCATTTCTCCGGTGTGATGGCAGTCGTTAGCGGCGGGCTCTTCCTTTCCTACCGCTCTCATGAAGTTTTCCGCACCGGGGCTACGAGGATGAATATGCTGGGTGTATGGACTACTATGATCTTTGTGCTGAATGCGCTCGTGTTCATCCTGATCGGGCTTGAACTCCCCGAGATCATTGAAGGGCTGGGAAATTATTCCATTGGAGAGGCGATCAGGTATGGATTGATCGTCAGCGTCATCACCATCCTGCTCAGGTTCATTTGGATGTATCCTGCAGCGCATATACCCCGCTGGCTCAGTGCCAGCGCCCGCAGAGATCCATCACCCGGCTGGAAAGGGCCACTGATCGTAAGCTGGGCTGGAATGCGCGGAGTGGTATCGCTGGCAACAGCCCTTTCTATTCCGCTGTTGCTCGATAACGGGACCGCGTTCCCACTTCGCAACCTGATCATCTTTATCACATTTATCGTGATCTTCATTACCTTGGTTTTCCAGGGTCTCACATTGCCATTGATCATCAGATTGGTGAAACTTCCGGAGATTGATAAGACCATGCCCGAAGATGAACAGGAAGTGAAGGCCCGCCTGCGATTGAACAAGGCAGCGATCAAAAGATTGAATGAGCAATATGGAAGGGAAGTGAAGGAAAACCCGCTTGTGCTCACTTTGCACCAGGAACTTGAAAATGATATTTCGATAGCCAGCCAGAGCAGGGACCATGGAGAAAGTGAGCAGGAAGATATAGAACAATATCATCGTGTGCTATCGGATATTTATTTTCAGCAGCGAAAAGAACTATATAGGATGCGCAAGGAAAAATTCTTTAGCGATGAAGTGATAAGAAGGATGGAAGTACAGCTAGACCTCGATGACCTGAAAATAACGGGGCAGGAACATTGATGGGAACAACTCCATCAGACCGCTGTAGATCCACACAACAAAACCAGATTCCGAACTATTATCGAGTAAATATGAGATACGTGGAAATTAAGCCGGGAGAGAGATTGAGCCCTTATATCAAGTGCTATTTTTTCTTCGAATCGGGAACGGCAACAGAGATGGAGGATATCGTATTTCCGAGCGGGAATATGGAAGTGATCTTCAACCTGGGAGAAGGGACCTGGCAATCGGCCGTCAATGAAGTATTCCATAAAACCCCGCCTATTGAATTATGGGGACAGATCACACGTCCATTGCCTATCCGTTCGCAGGGAAAAAATAGGATGTTGGGCATCAGGTTCTATGCGCATTCCGCTGCCTGTTTCTTCAAGGAAGAGATCTGGGAATTCAACGACCAGGTTTCCGATGCCAGGGACCTGTTGGGAAAGTCGATCAGCACATTGCATGAACAATTATTGGAGATACCCCAGTTGAATAGAAGGATCGAAATGATCGAGCATTTTCTGCTGAACAGGTTGCCCGATGCAGCGAAAAATACCGACAGGATCAACATGATCGGCCAGATCGTGAAAGAGTTGCAAAGGGACACGCTCTCCGAAAATATAAAGGCCCTCGCCTCTAAATATGATCTTACGCCACGTTATCTCCAGAAATTATTTTTACAATATACCGGTGTTACTCCCAAATTCTATCACAAGATCAACCGCTTCCAGCTTAGCCTGAAGCAGGTAGCGAAAAAAGAAAGCTCGCTGACCTCCATCGCCTATGATTGCGGATACTTCGATCAATCGCATTTCATCAGGGAATTCAAATCTTTCACAGGCGTTACACCTTCCGATTACAACTCCGAAACATTCCCCGGTTCGATCATGCTTACCAATGGTTAGGCTGTTCCGTTTTGTACAATTCTACGGCCCCCTGCAAGTTTAATTTTACAGGAACAATTATACCTATGTCATTACATTATCAACAATTCAAAGACCTGCATCAGGCGAAGGAATTATTTGTATTGCCCAATGCCTGGAATGCAGAAAGTGCGCTGCTTCTTCAGCAGAACGGGTTCAAAGCCATTGCCACTTCCAGCGCTGCCGTGGCGAAAAGCCTGGGTTATGAGGATGGTGAGGGAATGCCATTCGAAGAGTATCTTTTCATCGTGAAACGGATCTCTTCATCCATCAAACTGCCGCTTACCGTGGACCTTGAAATGGGCTATGGCTCAACAGGCGATGAGATCTATGCGAATATTTCGAGGCTGGCGGAGATAGGCGTGGTGGGCATCAACCTGGAAGATTCGCAGATCAACAAATCGAAAAGGACCCTCCAGGATGCAAGCTCTTTTGCTAAAAAACTTTCACAGGTGAAGGACCGTCTCGAGGCGAACAACATCGCTCTATTCATCAATGTGCGTTGTGATACTTATCTTTTAAATGTTGAGGATAAGCAACAGGAAACAGCCAGAAGGGCCAGGCTTTACCGGTCATCAGGAGCAGATGGAATATTTCTTCCCTGTATCCTGAAAGAGGAGGACATCCGATCGGCAGTGGCGTGCAGTGATCTCCCATTGAATGTAATGGCCTTCCAGGGGCTTCCCGGTTTTGCCACCCTCACGAAATTGGGTGTGAAGAGAGTAAGCCTGGGCCCTTTCCTGTTCATGAGTGTCTATGATCATGTGAAACGCGCAACTTTGGAGCTTATGAAAGAGAAAGATATTTCGGTTTTGTTTTGAAAATCCCATCGATCTACCGTTGTCTCAGCCTATATTTTCTCATGTGATTATCGTTTGTACGACAAAAGATCACAAGGGCCAGCATTTTTATGCCGGCCCAATTTGGTTTATGATATCTGTTCATGGAGTTGTTGGAACATGAATAAATCGTAGCTGGAAAAATAAAAATGATCTGCATATTTCATGCAGATCATTTACAGAGGTTCATTTCCGAGATCAGGCAAACAGGTCGCTCTCTGCACCGAAAGCATGATCGATCAGAACTTTCCACGATCCATCTGCCTGCTGTTTCATCACTTCAATGCCTTTTGCACTGATCTTTACCTGTCCCTTTTCTGTGATGCTCCATTCGGACCTGCCTACTGCAATATTGCCTGTTTGCAGGCAGTAGACAGTTTTGATCTCCATTTTGCCGGGAATGGAAAGAATGGCTTTGATCGCCTCTTCGAATTTCGATTTCCCTGAAACCGGCTTTCCCGGCTCCGGCACGATGATCCCTGCAACATCGTACATGGTCATTACAATATCAGGGTCCCCTGTGTTGAAAGCTTCTGCCAGTGTAGCATGCACGTCTTCTGCTTTTTTGGGTAGATTCATGTTGTTGATTTTTAGTTACCCGGATTGTGTTCAACTGTTGGGATGATCAATTGCTGATCGTACAGTGATACAAAACTATAGCAACAATGCTCCTGTAAATTGTACAAAACAGAACTGGCCGGGTAACTTTTTTACACCGTTATTCTCGATAATTCGGTGATCCTTGCCAGGTGGTGATCGTCGTGGTCTGCTACAAAGAGGAACAGGTCCATTGTCCGCATGGGGGTTTTAAGGCGGGGATGAAGGGCAGATTTGAATACGGTTGCTTCATCGATCGATTCCAGCAGGCTGATGGTTTTGGTGCGTAGTGACCGGAATCGTTGCAACAGATCTTCTATGGGCACATTATTGTGATTGGCGAATGTGGTCTGGTTGTTTTGAAGGTCGGTAGGGCTTAATTCGGCCCTGCCGGAAATAATATCATCAAGTCTTTGTTGCCACAAAGGTTCGAGATCACTGAGATGCCCCACGTTTTCCTTGATCGACCAGGTATTGCCTGGCTTCAGTTCCAGCAGGGCAGGTGGGATCGTTTTCAATTTATCTTCCAGCCGGACAGGTGTGCCGCGCAACCGTTCCAATATCGATGGAAAGATATTTTGTGTAAAGCTGAAATCAAAATTCCGTTCGAACCAATTTACCTGCTTCATGGTTATCCGGTTTATACAGCAAGGTATTGGAAATACAGGAAATTTCACGGCCATGAAAATACAATGGTCTAGGTTATTTTACCCAATACACTAAGCCCGAGAGCCAGGTAAGATGACTGTTTAACAAAAGTTCTTCTTTTCATCAAATTGTTCATTTAATATACCGAACCGGGTGGAATTTCATCTGCCTCTGAGAATGATTGCATATATAAAGACTTATACTTTTCTGCCTCTTTGCGCTTGCCTTGTTTTAGCAGGCTTTGATACAATCCCAATAAAGACCAGCCATTGCCGGGGTTCCATACGATGTCTTCCCTGTATATGGTTTCGGCCTGTTGTGGTCTGTTAAGTTTCAAAAGATAAGCACCCAGGTATTGACGGGTGGGGATCAGCCAGCTCTTAGGTTCGCGGTAGATCAGGCTGTCTTCGATCTGTATGGCTTTTTTGAGTGCCGATATACTTGCATCGTATTTCTTTTGTGCAAATGAAATGGATGCTGACAAGATATTTTCTGCGATCCTCACGCTTTGAATAGGAGTGTTGAAGGGAAGCACCCGCACATACAACATGCTGTCGGATTGATTTTGTTTCAAGAGATCAAGGTGTTTCCTGGCCATTGCGGTATTCCCTGTTCTGGCATACGCCATTCCTTTGGCAAAATCATAAATGATATTCGAGAAAGGCCATTCTTGATTGGGGCGGATACTGTCTTCGATAATTTCTTTCCATTTACCCATTCGTACATAGGCCATCATAGGCATCATAAAAATGTCCTGTTCATAATACCTGTCGTGAACAGGTTTTACATTTTTGCTGGCCCTGAATGCCAGGGGCATGCATTTTGTATACATATTACCACTCAGGGCACAATAGACCTGAACGGCAAAATAATGTGGTACGTGAATTTTCGGATAGACCTTCACCAAAGAATCGTATAAGATCATACTCCGGTCTGCATCCTCATTGACCTGTACACCTTTGGCATAAATTCCCGTCCTTTCATATACATGGCTCGACATGTGTACCATGTGGGCAACATTGGGCATCACCTCTTTCAAGACATCGGCGCTTTTTAGCGCTGTAGCCGGATTCCGTGAAGCTTCCGTAACATGGATATAGTAATGCAGGGCAGCAGGGTGATGTGGTTCTTCTTTCAGGACCCGTTCGCAGATCTCTACCAGATTTGGTGTCCACGGCTTCGGCGTACCATCATTATTCCAGAAATCCCAGGGATGTATCAGCATGATGGCATCGACATATAAGACATTGATATCATGATCTTCGGGGTATTTCTCTGCCAGTATCCTCATGCTCTCCGCATAAGCAGCATTCAGTTCTTTTCTATGCCTGTCCAGTGTATCGGTAGAATACCGTTTATTCATGGCCTCAATCAGCAGCTTTTCTTTGGGAGATGTATTGACCGCATGCCGGTTCATATTTTCCAATACCGGTAACATGTTTTTCTTCATGGTATACAGGTGGGAGAAATTATAGCTGGGTCCCATTGAAAGGGCAAGGCCCCAATAGGCCATTGCGCAACCCGAATCAAAACGGGCTGCTTCTTTGAAGGATGCGTCCGCCTCACCCCACTGATAGCTGAAATACATGTTCAGCCCCTGGTTGAAGTAAAATTGGGCGCTATCGCTTTCAGTAGTGATGGAATAACTATGATGGCCCCATCCCGGCAGTACGGGGATATACTTTCCGTTTGCATCTTTACGGATATCGAACTCCCGGCCGGGCCCACAGCTCACGGCTTCACCCTGGTAAACGGAATCTGCACGCAGTGGCGCATTGTATTTTGAGCTCATCGCAAAGCATATCAGCAGGAGAGCGGGGAATGCGATCATCAGGTATTTTCTTTTCATATCGGGTTGGTTTAACAGCATCGATGATATACTGGATCGAATAATATCGAATAGCGGGTTATGGCCAATACGGCAAGCGCCATTTCATCGGGTGAATTATCGAAAAGGTGGGATTCGAAATTAGAAAATTATCCAGTTCCCTGTATTGTAAAAACCCGACAATATTATTGCAGGCTATTCAGTATCCCCTTGAGTGTTTCCCGGCTGGCCTCATTGCCGGCATCTTTCGTGAAAAGGGATGGGTTACAACCGGTAAACTGAAGAAAGTCTTTGATAAAATGCGACTGGTCGAAGTAGCCTGTCGCCGCAATGATCTCATGCAGAACAAGTGAATGGTTGTCCAACTGGCTGAGCACATAATTGAACCGGACGATGCGCAGGTATAATTTGGGGTTGATCCCGATCGTTTTGCTGAACAATCGTTGCAGGGTCCTTTCCGTAATAAAAAATTGCTTGAAGATATCCTCCACAGTGATATTCCCATGCCTGGCTTCAATAACGGACACGATCTCCTGTATCAGCGCAGTATCGTGCAAGCCTTTCCGCATGGCTTGTAATAGCCAATCATCGAATACTTTTTTTATTTCCCCGATATTATTGGAAGACTTCAGGGCAAGGAACAAACTGGTATCGCCCAGTTGAACATTGCTGATATCCATGAAATAGTTACTGATCGTTTTCATCGGCAGGCCGAACAAAGCGTGAGAACCGAAAGGTTTGAAGCTAATGGCCGCAGCCCTGCAGGGAAATGTTTGTGTTACGCCGCAGGCGTATGTGAAATGCCCGTTCATGGCTACTGGCGGCACTTCAAAACTGCCTTTTGAGGGGTGATGGATGGTAACTGTACCTTCCAGGATCGACCATAAAAACTGGTAACCGGTTACAGTGATCTTTTGTGGTATGACAGGTTCACGCTGATCGTAAAAAATATAGGCATTGATGAAAGGCTGTAATGAAATATCCGGTATCCCAAAATCAAAGGGCATGTGGGTGTATTAGGGAAATTTAAGATACATAAAAATAGTGGATGGGAAAAATAAAGTCCGGCCTGGTGAATCATATTTTCGATATGAGTTTCATGGCTTTCAGGTCGTAGATAAGGATCTCATGTTTGTCGGTTTTGTCATATTTCCCGTTGTCATTGGAATCATAATGCCCTGTTATTACGATAGCGCCCGTGTAGGGGTTGACTGTCCAGGTCCGAACAAAGAATTTGTCTTCCGTTATTTGGATTTTTTCCTTACCGTCGGTCGACAGCACGATGATCTGTTGCGGGTCGCTCCAGTCGATCGACTTGCTTCTGTCGAGGTTCACGGTGTTGGCGGCAATGATCAGTTTATTGATGTTTAGACTGTCAATTTTAACCTGTTCTATTTTTTGGATGAAAGCATCTTTAGGAAAGTCGATCTGCTTTGATTCTCCTGTCCTGGTGTTGATGAATAGCAGGTACTTATTGTTGGCAGACATTTTACCCCAATTTTCGACGCTTGCGATCACATACTCTGTTCCCTTTATTTCCGTCAGCTTGTTATAAAGGACATAATTATATTTATCCTGTGCGGAGGAGGAAAAGGATAGGACTGTGAGGATGGCCAGAATAAACGGTTTCATATTAAGTGGGTTTAGCCTGTTCAACGTGGAAGGGGTGGATTTTGTTACAGGTAATGGAAATCAGTTTTCCCGTATCTGGCTGGCCTGCTCATAGAGATCATATAAGCCTCTCAATAATTCATTTTGGCTTGATCCTGAATATTGATCGAAGAAATGCCGGATCTGCAAAAAGGTTGATTCGATCGGTTCTTCCAGCATTCCTTTTTCATCTATCCACATACCGGTGCCTGGAAGGTCGCCTAAGGAGATAGGGGAATCCTGATCGGGATCCTGCAACAGTAATTGAGCAACTGCCTGGAGGTATTTGAAAGCATTGGCAAAATCCTGCTTTCTGATATAGCAGATGCCGATATTGAAATAGATCAGGAGGCCGTAATCATAATGCAGGAGGTTGACAGAAGTGGACAATAATTTAATTGCGGAGTCATAGTCGCCTTCTCTCGCCGCACAGAAAGCCAGATTGACTTTATGTAAAGCGCATTTATCATAGACATCATAAGCGGCTTTTAGCTTATCGGATGCAGTCGCAAGATCACCTTTAAAAAAATCATCTCTGGCATCCGAGATGATCTGTCCGGCTTTTTCCTTGTTGGCAATTTCCGAATCCACGGCCTTTCTTTCTTCAAAATCCGCATTATCATAGATCGATAAGTTTTTGATCTTCTCCGGTTTCCCGATCTCTCTGAATACCTGGACCATCAGTTCATCGATCCTGCTGTAATAGGAGAAAATGTTTTTCAGGATCTCGAATTGAAGCTCTGCGGTCCCCAGTCTGCCGATACCTGCGGCGTACTCGATCAGGTTTTTCCTGTATTCCGAATAATTAGGTTCTATCAGTGTAGCATCATATTGGTATTTGAATGCACTATGTAGATCGTCCATGAGCGCCAGGCAACAGGAGAGGTTATTGATCGCTACGGTATGATGTTCGTTTAGTCTAAGCACCTGGCTGTAATACTTGATAGCAGCAGAGTAGTCACTTTTTGAGATCAATTCCTCTGCCATATCCATCAGTTGATGGGTTTCGGTTGAATCCGGTTCATAGGGCCCGATGTACTGCTCGATGGCTACAGTTTTGTTTCCTATCTGTGTTGTCAGGATCTCGGGCACGAGGTTTCCGCTACTCATTGTCGGCGTAGTATTAAACCCTAAAATTTCTGCCGTCAGAAATGTTGCTACCTCATTTTTACTTTTCAATTCCGCCTCTTTGTTCCGGTATATTTTTATTACGTGCAAACAAAGCCCTGATCTCAGATTCGCTAATTTGTGCACAATTCTATCTTCTCCCGATCCCACACATTCGCCGATCACATAATCAGTATTATTGAAACAAACCAGCTTACCGGCATAATTTTCCGGGTTATGCTTTTCGAGGTCTAATAATTCTAACATGCAGGTATATTATTTTTTGGGATGCGGTGGTGAGAATCGATTGCAGTGTATAGTTGAAAATATGAAATTTAATCAATTTAGCTCTTCTTGATCTTTGATAATGTTTTGCCAATTGATCTTGTCGGCTTCTCCATATCTTTTATGGCAAAGTCGATCGCTTCTTTGATCAGTGTTTTTACTTTCGGGTTCCTGTAGTCGCCTGGCTTTTTTACGTCTATATGCCTTATCAGATTCCCTGTTCCTGTAAGAAGGCTATGCGGATCTTTTAGGAGTGTTCCGTTGTTGAAGCCCAGGTTCAAATGATTTGTATAAATGGGCAACATGCAAAAAGCATCTGATAGTTTGTCGGAGATGGAGAAAACTGCTGTCAGGGCATGTGTATGATATAGCAGTTCGTTACTCTCAGGATAAAGTTCCAAAATATATTCCCTGAGGTCACGAAACAGGTCGATCAGGCTTTGCTCTTTGAAGCTCAACAAGAGCTGGAAGTCTGGGTGTATGGGTCTTGCTTTTGTCATGTTGCGCTGTTGTTGTATTGGCGAGATGCACCAGTTTAATTGCTTCCAACGACCGTGACTTAAATGCATTATTACCGACTGTTGTAAATACAAAAACAACTACTCCGGCATCCCTTTGATCAGGGTGCAATGCCATAAGGCTGTTTGTTGATACCAGTAGTAAAACCCATATAACGGCCCTTATCATAATCGATTTGCGCCTGAGTTCTTCCCGGATAGTTTATATTGAACTCATACTGCAATCTGAGTGATTTTGATTCCGGCTGGTTCTGAAGCACACATTTGAAATAAGGCCAGTTTGGCATGCAACCCGGGTAAACAATGGTCGAGCCAGTAAAGCGTTCAGTCGTATCCCTTACATAGCCGGGATTTACCAGTTTATCTGTCAATGTGTTGATATTGCGAACGATCAGCTTTATAGTGGGAATACAAAGTACAGCATGAGAGCCAAAATCGTAATAATTCAGATAAAATAAGGCATCCGTATAGCCGTCCTTCCATCCTCTATCGTAGTTGTCATTTTCATTAATACCATAACCGGGGTTGGTTTCCGTTTGAGGATCGGTTAAACCGGTATAGGTAGTCGGAGCAGCTACTTCATAGTAAGTACATACTTCAACAACAGATCCGCCGCCCATGATTTGGGGCGTAGAATTTACAGATATTGGATTATCTTTTTGGTTTACTTCAACCGGGGTAGATACATTCTTATTGCAGGAAATAGTGATCATTGTCCCCAGGACAACAAAACATAGGATTTTTTTCATAGTATAAAATTTAAGTAAATAATTGAACGAGTGTGATTTTTTTCGAAATGACAGATCTACTGTATCGTGATCTCCGGGATGCCCTGGATCTTCTCCAGGAATCAGAAGGTAATTCCTAAGATAAGAAAAAATCCGAGGAATTATTTATGCCCTTTTTTAAAAATTTGAGAATATCCTTGTTGTCACTTATGAAGGAAGATTGCATGAAAAACGTCGTTCATTGAACGCCGTTAAACTGATTGCTGGTAGTTCCAACAGGAGGATTATCGACCCAATTATTGCATGACCTCATCGTTTTTAGCGAACTGCCGGATTGAAAGGCTGGCACGAAATGTCCAGTTTATTTTATAAAAAACTGGACATTTTGTATATTTGTGATGTCAAAAACTTATTTGTTACAAACCCGATTTTATGGACTTCCGTAGAACAAGAGAAATATTCCTGAAAATATGGAAAGATCCTGTTTGGAGCAAGGTCATTTCCGCAGGCATACTTTTTCTGACTGGGATAATTGCTGCTAAAGCTACTAATTACTCTTGGGATGATATCTTTACCTTCATTATCAATAGGTTATCATATAAAATCCCTATTTATTTGATATTATCGGTAATAGGTTTGTATTTCATTATTGTTTTCTCAGTAAAGGCTATCAGAAAAAGGAAAGACCCATTCTGGGATGAACAGATGGGCAACTATGTTTTTAAAGACTTATACAATATTTTACTTATAGACAAATGGCCTGTACGAACTCAAGGGATGAGAATGTGGGGCCAAAACCCTCCAGATGGCACTTTAATGGACCTTTTCTTTCTGTACTATCCGTACTTAACAAAAGGCATTGATTTTTATGACAATATTGATGATGGACACTACCTATATGGCTCCCTTGCACCTGTTTTCGTTGGATTTGGTCTGGTAGAGGCATTTGATAAACCAGATGAGAACCTGCCGGGCAAAACCAATATAGCTTATAAAATTTCAGCGATGGGTCAGAGATTTCACGCTAAACTGAACAAGATTGGTTTGAAAGAAAAGATTAAAGAAGAGTTAGCAAAAAAGAAAAAGTATAATAAGATGTCCAGTTTTTTATAAAATAAACTGGACATCATGTTGCCTTTCCTGTAAGATTTAATCATGAAAATCACAGAGCTTATAACAAACCGGATAGAGAAACTCCCCACGGGGCAGGTTTTCGCCTATACGGATTTCTTGAAGGAGCCAGGCAAGCGGGAGGCGATTATTAAAGCCCTGAACAGGATGGTGACCGCCGGAAAACTAGCGAAATTGGCAAAGGGCAAATATTATAAAGCCGAGCAAACCGTATTCGGCACATTGGAGCCGGACCAGTATCAGGTTGTGAAAGACTTGCTTGAAGATGACGGCAAAGTAAAAGGCTATCTTACGGGCTATTCGGTTTATAATAAGCTGGGGCTTACCACCCAGGTCAGCAATACGATACAGATCGGCAGGAATGACATCAGGCCTCAATTCAAACGAGGTAAATATGCGATCTCATTTATCCGGCAGAAAAACGAAATCACGAAGGATAATATTCCGCTGCTGCAAATACTGGATGCAATACGCTATATCAAAAAAATACCGGACGCATCCTTTGCGTCATCATACCGCAGACTGTTCAGCCTGATCGAAGCCCTGCCGTCTGCCGATAAAAAATCTATGACGAAACTGGTGATGAAATATCCTTCCGCAACAAAGGCTCTTGTCGGGTCTATGCTTGAAAAGACGGGAGATAATGACCTTGCCGATAAAATATGCAGGACGCTCAATCCCATAACCGTGTATAAGATACCGGGGGCTGGAAATGTCATCCCCAACGCCGAAAACTGGAATATACAATGAGACTTCACGAAAACGAAGAACTGTTCAGGCAGGCTGCGCAATTTACCGCGCAGGAAAAGGGCATCCCTGAAATCTTTATTGAAAAAGACTATTGGGTGACTTTCGCGCTGCATACAATATTCAACAGTGACATAGGCTCCGAAACCGTTTTTAAAGGCGGCACGTCGCTATTAAAATGCTACGGCCTGATAAAACGGTTTTCAGAGGATATTGATCTGGTTGTGTTGAAAAGAGAGGGCGAGTCAAACAACAAGCTGACCAGCAAGATCAAGGCGATCAGCGCCATCGTGGCCGGAGCATTGCCGGAAGTCCAGCTACCGGAAGTGACGGTAAAAATGGGCATGAATAGAAAAACGGCCCATGAATATCCCAAGCGTTTTTCCGGCGAATATGGCCAAGTCAGGGATAAGATTATCGTTGAGGCGACATGGCTGGGGTATTTCGAGCCATACACGGAAATGCCGATCTGTTCATTCATCTATGAGATGATGCAAAACATAGGACAGGAAAAGCTGGCGGAAGAATACGGCCTGTTGCCTTTTACTGCAAAAGTCCTGAACCCGACCCGGACGATCTGCGAAAAGATCATGAGCCTTGTGCGGTTTTCCTACACGGAAAACCCTGTTGCGGATTTAGGCAAAAAAGTCCGTCATGCCTATGATTTGCACCAGTTGCTTCGTTATCCCGAATTTTCTGAATTTTTCCATTCGGACAGTTTTGTGCAAATGCTCCTGAAGGTTGGGCAGGATGATATCGCCAGCTATAAGTCGAATAACCAATGGCTGAAACATCATCCCAATGAAGCCCTGATTTTTAAAGCACTTCCTGATACTTGGAAAAGCATTAGTATTTCGTACCAGAGGCAATTCAGGTCAATGGTTTTCGGCGATGATTTTCCGGCGGCAGAGGAAATTTTACAAATCCTTGAAACAATAAAACAACGCCTTTCCAGTATAGAATGGACAGCCCTAGTGGAGGATGCTTCATGATATCTGAAGTCTTCCATTTCTATTCATTTTTAGTCCTAAAAACAAGCTCCCTTGCTTTTTGGATAATTTGGGAAAAATTTACGCTTAAATGACCTAAACAATATAAATCTATAGATAATCCATAACTTAAAAGACATAGACTGCATTTATTGCAATCTTCGCAGCGAGCGTATGATTGTCCCATTCTACTACCGCTCTTCCAGGTTCTCTTTCCTAAAGGCCAATTCTCAACGAAGTGATAACCATAGGAGTCAATTTTAATTTCTTTGGGCCGAGCATGCGTGTCCTTTAAAAATGAGTCTATCACTGACATTTTTGGATTATGCAACCTGTATTTCTGCTTAGTACCCGATATTATTTCTTTCTGGAACAAGGAATCAGTCAATTTAAAGTCGTGCCGGTTGTAAAGTTGAGCAATAAGTTTTTTTGCATCGATTTCAATAGCCGGGATATTTTCATCTCTCAGGAATCGCATTTTCTTCTGGCTTGCATAATGGATTACAGCAATTTCGATCAATAAAACCCTTTCCTTATGCCTTATCATGATATCCATCAGATTGGGCCAATATTTTGGACATTTGGAATTAAATTAGGGTAACGGTTCGATTTGTCGATTATACCTACTTATAAATAGTATCAACGGATGCAGGCGGTAGTTTCGGTTTCAATGCCATTAATTCGCTCAATTCTACAGTGACCTTTGCAGTTAGTTGCTCAATCAAATCATGCTCAAACGTCCATACTATTGTCGGATAGCGGGCCACTTTATCTTCGACCGAATACGCGGCAAAACTCTTATAGCCAAGCTGCTTTCCCAGCTAGTCGCTTTCGGCAAATTTTAAATTATCCGTATAATTAGGTGTATTCGCCTGAACAATGTACTGACCGTGATCTTTCCGCCAGTTCTGCATCGAGCTAGCAGGGGCTCCTTTTAACCCGGCTTCGGTAATCAGTATATTATCCGTGAAAAAGGCAATATTTTTATCAAATAATGATTTGAACAAGCTTACCTTTTTGTTCAGAAGGTCGGCTAACTTTCTATCAGGTTCTGGCAATTGTATTCCATTCCGCTCAAAAAAAGCGAGCCGGAAATGACGCAACTATTAAAAATAATTGTTATATAACATGGAGGTATTGTAAAAGGCCGACAAAAACGGCTGTTGGTCTTTCTTAAAATCGCTGCAATTGGCGATAAACCTGTTTATGTATTTATTGAATTTTGGAGAGCTTCCAGCCGGTCCATTAATTTGCGTATAATGTTTTTAAGGAGGGAAATATTTTTTCGATAATAATGGATGGAGATGTAATTTGCAATACCATGAAAAATTTCAGATCGCTGATCATTCTTTTCCTTCTTCAGCTATTGGTCATATCGCTGCATGCGCAGGAACAACCGCTTGATTACTTGGTAACCGTTCAGGGGGATACTACATGGGGTAAATTCAGGAAAAACTTGTTTCAATTAGTGTTCCTTGTTGGCGAAGAGAAGATCAAGATAAAAGTGGCTGAGCACAAATCCTATTATGTTGGCAGGGACAGCTCTTTGTACAGGGCTCTTCCCGTTCCCGGCCGGGAAAACAAGCAATGGTGCTTTACCCTTGAGGACGGACGAATCCGATTGTACGAATTTTATGTATCACAGGGCACCAACAACACCGGTGCTACCCTGAGCACCACCTCTTGGTATGCTACCAAAGATGACTCCCTCCTGCTGGACGTGAAAACAAATTCCTTTTGGGGCAGCCGTAAAGCCAGGAAGGAGGCATTGCTGCAATTGCTTTCCGATGATCCGGATATGCAGAAGGAATTTGAGCAGGCAGAAAATTTCAGTATTAAAACCATCAGGGCCCTGATCAAAAAGTACAACCAGCGGGCCATCAACAGAAGCAAAGCGGCTGCAAAAAGCTGAGGATAGTATTGTAATAAATTACGAAATCCGCCTTATCCAGCGTTTCAGGATCGACTTCTCACACTCAATTCATAACGTTTTTATTAAAATTATTAAATACCGACAGGAACCGTTTATTTGGATTTCCTAACAGTAACAGGACCTTTTCGAACTGATCTCAATAATTATCAGCACCTCTGTTATTGTCAGCTTATCCACCGGTTACTGGAGAAAAATCAATAGCGCTGTGTACAAACCTATCCTACGCCTAAATTTAAAAATCTTAAAGCGGTTATTATGACAATCAAGTCACACGGTTTACTTATCAAACCATACAATATTAAAGAACTAGCTGCAATCTGTGGTATCAAACGCAGAACAATGGGCAATTGGTTAAAGCATACAGTAAAGCCATCGGTATCAGAGTCGGAAATTACTATACACCCTTACAAGTGAAAATCATCTTTGAAAAACTAGGAACTCCTAGCGAAGTGAAAGACCTAGACTAACACTTTACCCAGCCCTTTACCTTATCCTCCAATTCAACCTTCTCTTTGATAGTTAAGCTCCAATAATTAAATTAGTAGTTCACCCAATCCGTCACGTGTCTGCGCATTCATGATGGCGAAACTTACTAAAGAAAAGGATGAATTTGACTAGCTGGCGCGTCCCTTCTCATTTTCCACTGAGAATCATAAAAATTAATTCAGTATTTTGTCCGATTGCAGGCCAGCAAAGTGTTTCAGAAGAAAAGAAAAAGGGACCAAGCTATTAGCTTAAGCTGAATCCCCTCCGGTAGCCTCGACAGGAATCGAACCTGTATCTGGAGCTTCGGAAACTCTTATACTATCCATTGTACTACGAGGCCGGAAAAAACACTGAGTGTACTCATTTGATCAGCACACCCACATTGCTCGCAAAGATCTTTACGGCAATGGCCAGCAAAATTACGCCAAAAAACTTTCTCACCGCCAATAATCCTGCATGGCCCAAAAGTTTCGCAATATAGTTCAAGGATTTCAAAACGAGGAAAACAATGATCAGATTGATCAAAATGCCTACAAGGACCGTGAGGGTTGAATAGTTGGCCCGCAGAGATATGATAGTGGTCAGCGTGCCCGATCCCGCTATCAGGGGGAATGCGATCGGCACCACCGTTCCTGATTTCGCATCGCCATCTGATTTAAAGAATTCGATACCCAATACCATTTCCAGTCCAAGGATAAAGATCACGATCGATCCGCCAACGGCAAATGATTCCACGTCCAGTCCCAAAACACCCAGGAATTTCTGGCCCACCAGCAGGAATAGCACCATCAATCCACCGGAGATCAGGGTGGCCCGCCATTCATGAATGCCACCCATTTTTTGTTTGAGGGAGATCAGCAAAGGAATGGAACCGATGATATCGATTACCGCGAATAATGTGAAGGTAACGGTTATCAATGCGTCCACCGATATGATCATAGCATTGGTTTTCCGTACAAGTTACAGGTTTACGGGAGAAGGAACAAGCCGTCTACAGTTGACTGGGCTTATGCTGCTCTTTGGCAGTAGCAATATTGGAGAGCAAATGGTATGGCCTTCCTGTTTCCTGCATGTCGATCCTGACCACACAGCCATAATGAAGTGAAAACGCGGAAAAAGAATCTTTCAATGGAGTTTGTGTGATGTGAGCGAGGATGCTCCTGATTACGCCACCATGACTGACGATCACAGCCGGCAATTCCGAAGCAGCGATCTTTTCAAAGCTCCTCACCACACGATCGTAGAGGTCTACATAGCTTTCGCCACCCGGTATCCGCACGTTCACAAAATCATTCATCCAGGGATTTACCACTTCACGCGGAATATCATCCCATCGCCTGAGTTCCCATTCACCACAATCGATCTCTTTCAGATCGGCCTCCAGGTTGATGTCAGTGTCCGGGAACAAATGCTCCGCCAGCTTACGGCATCGCTGTAGCGGACTTGAATAGACCGTTGCCATTCCTGCAGGCAGGTGCTGCCGGATGACCGAAGCTTCTTCATGGAAACTCGCCAATACATCGATATCGGCCTGCCCATAACAAGTGCCTTTTTCGATCTCTGGGGCCGTATGTCGTACCAGGTAAATGCTCATAATTATACAATATATCGCCAGATGATCAGGACACCAAGATAAAAAACAATTTCACTCACCTGCTGAATGGCGCCCAGGCAATCGCCTGTATAACCGCCGATCCATTTCCTGAAATATAGTCCCAGTTGATAAGATACCAGCATCACCGGCACTAAGGCCAACAGGAAATGCCAGTTGAGGAAAAGAAAAGGCAGCAGTGCGAAGGCGGAAGCGACAACGAGTAAGGAGATATCGGGTTTACGATTGGTAACCGGTTTCGATTTGCTGCTATCGGGATCGGTGGCATAGTCGAAGAAGCGGATCGTCAGCACGCTCATCAACCGGCTGCAGGCATGGGCCGCTACCAGGATCAGCAAAAAATCTTTATAGGCAAAGAGAATATTGGCAGAAGGATCTTCCAGGTCGGGCATGAATGCCGGCAGTTCCTTCAGCAACATGAATTTCGCGGCAAGGATACCTACAAGCCCCGTTACGCCAAAGGTGCCCAGCCGGCTGTCTTTCATGATGGCCAGGATTTTTTCTTTTGTCCAGCCACCGCCAAAAGCATCACAACAATCGGCAAAGCCGTCTTCATGCAATGCGCCGGTGGTCAGGATACCGGCAATGATAGAGGCCAGGATGGCCAGGTCCTGCCCGATGTATTTGTTGATGACGATGAAGATAAGGCCACTGATCCCGGCCACGATCCACCCGATCAACGGAAAATATTTGGCCGAGCGCTCCAGGTATTCCTGCGAATGGTCGGTAAATGACGGCACAGGCAGTCGCGTGAGGAACATCATGGCCGTAAAAAATATCCTTAATTCTTTTTTCATGTAGTTCATTGCTGATCTTTATCGCTGACCCCTGCACTGTCGAAACTGGCCATCTCCCGAAGGAAGTTCACGGCCGACCGCACCAATGGTATCGCCAGGGCCGCACCGGTGCCTTCACCCAGTCGCATTCCCAAATTCAATAGGGGCCTGGCTTTCAGGTGCCGAAGCATTTTTTCATGTCCCTGTTCGCCACTGGTATGCGCAAAGATACAATTGTCCGGTATGGAGGGTTCGATCGATTGCGCCACCAGCAGGGCTGCACTGGCAATGAACCCATCCACCACGATCACCATCCTTCGCGCTGCTACCTGAAGATAGGCGCCTGTCATCATGGCGATCTCGAAACCTCCTACCTGCTTCAACAATTCAAGCGGTTTTTCATTCACGGAGTCCAATTGCCTGAGATCATATACTTTTCTCAGTGTTCGTATTTTCGTTTGTAGTTGATCGTTATTGACACCAGTACCTCTTCCCACGCATTCTTCGATAGGGATGCCTGTAATGGAGGCCATCAATAAAGCTGCTGAAGAACTGTTCCCGATCCCCATCTCCCCGAAGCCAATGCAATTGCATCCGCTGTCGGCTATTTTATCCACGATCTTTTTCCCTTCGTCGATCGCTCTTTCAGCTATTCCGGGCTGCATTGCCGGGCCATCGAGATAGTTGGCAGTGCCGGGGCCCATCCTGGCATGGATGAAGTGTTCATTGGTGAGTGTGTTGTTCCATTCGAAATTGATACCGGCATCCACCACTTTAAGCCCAATGGAATGCTGACGGCAAAATACATTGATGGCTGCACCACCGCTGAGGAAGTTCAATACCATCTGCGCGGTCACTTCCTGCGGATAGGGATTCACCAATCCGGTAGCTGCAATACCATGATCACCGGCGAATACCACGATGTGCGGATCGACGATAGCCGGGTGGGCCGACTGCTGGATCAGTCCTACCTGCAAGGCAATATCCTCCAGCATACCGAGCGATCCGGGTGGTTTCGTTCTGGTATCGATCAGGTGCAGTAGCTTTTCCCGAAGGGAAACAGATGTATCGTTCTTGACCATAGCAGAGATTTTTAAGGTAAGAGATCGCAAAAATAGAACCCATATTCCGAAGCCTTATCCATCCTGGTATTACCGGCTGAACTTGTTTGCGGCGCTTCATATCGCCTGTAAACGATGTCACCTTTGGTGAATGGGACAGGGCTTTTGAAAATAGGGCCATCGAATACGAATGAATGGTACTCGCCGTTCTCACCGCATATATCCACGTTGGCCGGACAATCACGCACGAACGACCCATCCAGCAGCCTGCCGCAAAAACTTTTGCCGAGGTATTGCTCATTCACACAAACGATGATGGCCTTGAAACCTGTTGCAATGAATTCTTCCATCAATTCCCGGGTCGATATTTTCCACAAGGGGAATACCGTTTGTATATCGAGTGAACCCAGTTTTTCTTCCCGGTATTTTTTCAGGTCTTCCAGAAAGATATCGCCGAATATGGCATGGGTGTAGCCTTCATTTTTCAACCCGCTCACTTTTTCCGACATGGCTAGTTCATATTCCTGCATGCCCGGCTGTTCGGGCAGTTCGACGGTTTGCAATGGTAGTCCGATAGACCTTACCTGCGATTCCAGCAAAGCCCTGCGTACACCATGCATGGAGATGCGGTCGTGTACGGCATTCACGCTGGTGAGCAGGCATCCGACAGAATAGAGCGGGTTGTTCAATATTCTATGCAGGCATAAGGAGGAATCCTTCCCGCCACTCCAGTTCATATATGCACGGTGTGCTGACGGCATGACCATTATTATTTGCCGGTTGTTTCTTTGATCTTGACGGGGATACCACTCACCATCAGCACCACTTCATCGGCTTGTTGCGCAATGAACTGGTTGGCCCATCCCTGCAGGTCGGTGAATTTTCTGCCGATCGCTGTCTCTGCATGTATACCCATCCCGATCTCATTACTGATGATGATGAATATCCCTTTTTGTTGTTGCAATGCGATGATCTCTTTCCGGCAGGCTGCCAGGCATCGATCCACATCATTACCGAGGTCAACAAAAAAATTGGTAAGCCACAATGTAACGCAGTCGATCACCGCTACTTTATCATGGAGGTCCAATGAGCTGATATGTTTTTCTTCTTCCAGTGAGGTCCATCGTTCATCCCTTTCGTTCCGGTGTCGTTGGATACGCTGGTTGAATTCATCGTCCCATTTCCTGGCCGTAGCAATATACACAGGATGCTGACTGAATTGGAGCGCCAGCTCCTGCGCATAACGGCTCTTGCCGCTGCGGGCTCCGCCGGTGATGAAAATGATGGTAGAACCTGACCGGGCCCGGTTATTTTCCATTGAAAAGATATTTTTCTTCAAAAAGTGTTTGACGTTGTTTCAACTCCAGCAGGCATTTCCGGCAAAGGCAGTCGCCATACCGCTCTTCGAGGAATGCTCTTTCCTCCGTGCTAAGGGAAATGCCATAGCACTGGCAGTGGGTAACATCGCCTACTTTACATTCGAAAGCAGCTTTGCAGCGGGGACATTTCTTTTCTTCATGCTTGCACATTGGCAGGAGCTGATTGAAAAAGCGGATAATATTTGTGTTGCAGGTGCGGGGCTACGGTGAACAATGCAGGATGGAACATGGCTGCGAGCAATTCTATTCCATCCGTTAAAGTGCCTGCACTGGGCTGGGTGAACAGGTCGTAGTCGGCTATGAACACTGCTTCACGTTGCACGGCTGCGAGCTGAGGCCATTCGGGTTTTTGTGTGAGCAGATGAAGCTCCTGGCGGGTACGCTTCACATAGAAGCCGCAGGGAGCGATCACCAGCACTTCCGGATCGTATCGCACGATCTTCTCCCAGGAGGTAACGATGCTGTCGCCACCCGGATTGGAGAGCATATCGATGCCCCCTGCATAAGCCACCTGGTAAGGGATCCAATGCCCACAGTTATACACCGGCTCTATCCACTCCATCACCATCACGCGCCTTGGTGGCGCCTGATGGGAACGGAGCGTATCTATAATGGTGTCGATCCTTTTCTGAAGACCGGCCAGGTATGGATAGGCTGCTTCTTCACAGCCCATTGCCGAAGCGATGGTGATAGCGGTCTGAAAAACGTCTTCCAGGTTATTGGGTGTAAGCGGGACGAGCTGAGGTTGTTTTTCCAGTTTAGCAACGGCCGCTGCCGTACAGGCTGTATCGATCTGGCATACTTCACATACATCCTGTGTGAAGATCACATCGGGTGAAATGGACCGTAACAGATCTTCATCCACATAGTAAAGGCTCTTGCCCTGGGCCTTGGATGCAGAGAAGATCCTGTCGATCTCGATACTGCTGTACTGCTTTCCTTCCAGCACGCAGCGGACCACTTTTTGTTTTTCCGCGAGGGCCGCAGAAGGGCATTCAAAGGTGATCCCGTGAAGCAGGTGCTGCAACCGCATATCGTAGATCATTTGCGTTGCAGCAGGAAGGAATGAACAGGCGATCATATAATAAAGGATTTATTTATCCTGCATTGTGCACCCTGAATTGCAAAGAAGAATATCTCTTTTGCAACCATTCGAATCCACCGAAGAGCACGATGCTGTAGACCAGTGTGCCGATCAGGAAATTCCTTTCATAAGGGATCGCAGCTACCAGGCTGGTGAGGTAGCCGGAGAATGTTTTGGGGTAGATAGACCCTTCGACCATAAAACAACCCGGACTTGTACCGATCCAATGGATCAGAACAGCTACGAAAGATGCCAGCACGATATTCTTTACGGATGCTTTTTTGATGATCCATTTGCCTGCCAGTGCGATCAGGGCAAAGGAACCATAAGTCCAGTAAAAACCTTCGTACAGGATACGCCATTCATGATAATACACAAAGCGGTTCAGCACAATATCGCTCACCCAGAGCGTAAGCAACGGGAAGAGCATGGCTTTGTAATTGTTGCTGAAATAAGCTCCCCCGAACAATGCCATAGCGCCAAGCGGCGTGAAGGTGGCAAGAGGAGTGATATCGGCCTGTGCAGTGAACAGGATGCGCATTGCCGCTACTACCAGCATGAAGGCGAGCAGTACGGCCGTTCTCGGGTTGAATTGTTTTAATGACATAGGTGCACAATTTATGAATTTTCTTATAACCTGATGGCTATCCCGGCATTGATATTGGTGCCGAGGGTGCCATATCCGTATACTTCGTAATATTTGGTATTGGTGATATTTTTCAGGTCGGCGAAGATCCTGATATGGTTGTTCGCCAGCTTGTATTCGGCATAAGCATTCCAAAGTGCGTAAGCACCGAGCGTTACGGGATGTTGCACAAAAAAATCATCGAAGTACAGATCGCTGCGCTTGCTGTAATTGTAAACATTGGTGCTTACATAGAGGTGCTTCGTTACCTGGTATCCCAGGTTGGCGCCGAAGGAATGGCGGGGTCGGCGCAACAGGTTATCATAGGTAGTGTCTTTACCGGCAATACCGGTCTTGGTGGTCACTTCACCTTTGGTCCAGGTATAGAAAAGTTTGAGTTGGATGTCCTTCGTGATATTGATGGTAGGCTCCACTTCGATGCCCTGGTCGTCCTGTTTGTCGAGGTTGATCATGGTGAAGGCGGGCCCGTAAACGATCACATCCTTGCTATGCCTGCTGAAATAGACCACTCTTGCATCTACGAGATTATTGAACATGGATGCCTGAACACCGCCTTCATAAGTGTAGGACTTCTCCGGCTTCAGCTCTTTGTTGGAACCATATTTTCCATACAGGGATGCCAGGGAAGGCGCTTTGAATGCAGAGGCGATATTGGCAAATACCTTCACGTTCTCATTGACCAGGTAAGAAGGGTTGAAGCTATAAGTAAAGTTATTGCCATACCTGTTATGGTCGTTGTATCGTACACCTGCTTCGAGGTAGAAGCCTGCGAGGTTTTTCAGGAACACGGACAGATATGGACTGGTGATCTTGATCTCAGGGTTCTTTGGATCGGCAGTGGTGTCGTACATTTTCTGGGAACGGTAATCGATCCCTGCCAGTAATTGCAGATGTTTGTGTACGTTATACTGGGCGTAGACCTCCGCCAGATGCGAACGGCCGTCGAAAGTGAACCCGTCATAATTCCTGAAGGTCTCGTCGTACTGGTATTGGGCGTTGACAGCACCCCTGTTGAATTTGTATTGCACGCGGGCGCCTGAAGAAAGAAAGCTCATCTGGTACTGATTGGGAGCATCTTTGAAAGAGCCGGCATCGTACCCCCCTTTGAAATAGGTGTAACGGAAGAAAGGCATCACTCTTAATCCATCCACCACTTCCCCGTCGATATCGAATTGAAAGGCATTCCGTACGAAGCCATCCTTATCGAAATTCTGGGTGCCCAATGTATCCTTGGCTTCCGAGATGCCATCCGATTCGTGATGGCTGAAACCTACATTGTAGCTCACTTTCTCGGCAGTGCCGCTTAGCCCTGCCTGTGAGCTCATGGTTCCATAAGTGCCAAAGGAAAGGTTGCCGTACAGTTCGGCCGGTTTGCCTCCTCCCTTGCGTGTGATGATATTGATGACGCCTGCAATGGCGTCCGAACCGTAGAGTGTCGATTGCGCTCCTTTCAGGATCTCGATCCTTTCTATCTGTTCAACTGGGAACATGCGCAGATCGAAGGCCCCGCCGGTACCGGAAGGGTCGGTAACGGGTATGCCGTTCACAAGGATCACGGTATAATCGTTCTTGGCCCCGCGTAGGAAAATGGATTTGTCTTTTCCTGGATTGCTGGTTGCCCCATTCACAACGATGCCTGCCTGTTCGGTGAGGATCTGCGAAAGGTCTTTTCCAAGGCTCCTGTCTAACGTGGTACGATCGACCACAGTTACCACTTTACCTGTTTCAGAATTTTTTCTGGCGAATTTGGTAGCGGTCACCACCACTTCATCGAGTTGTTTTTGTTTGAAATGGCTGGAATCCTGGGCCCATGCGTGTACGCTTAAAAAAAGGGCCGGCAATGAGAGTAATTTTTTGTTCATGCTCATAGTTTTTTGTTGTTGAACTATGAGCCTTCGGAAAAATGAAATACGAACAGAAATGAAATGTCTTCTTGATAACAAGACCAATTTCATCCCGGCTTTTCACCCGAAAGCTCGCTGATGTTAGGAATATGCAACTGGCAGGTCTTCTGGCTTATTCCATGCTGAACGCCTTCCCATCCCGACAATTATCGGAACAGTGGCGAGGGTATTCAGCACCCGTGAAAGCTTTTGGCATCACGTAAGGAACTCACAGCTACGGGGATAGCACCGGTCTTGCACCGGATTTCCCTTTTAATCCCGGCATCGCCGGGAAACCAATTACGGAGCAAAAATAGGGTAAGCAATACAAATCCCTCCAAAATAATTTACACCCGGAGCAGTATTGAAATATCTTCCACCGGCTGCATTGATATCATTGCCCAGGCTATAACGTGCATCGAAAAGATTATCGACCCCGGCAAAAAGATCGGCCCGTAGTTTTTTGGTGAACAGCTTCCGCCATCCGATCCGGGCGCCGGTGAGTTGATAGGCCGCTGCATAATCCGTATTGGCATCATTGAGTGCGATACGATCACTGTAGTACCAGGTGATATTGGCGTACAGGCCCGGTTTGGTATTGATGTCGAGCCCCGCCGCCAGTGTATTCGGGGCCACGCTGGGCAGGCGGTTTCCTGAATAGTCACTGCCGAGTTGTTTGAAATTCCTGTACCTGAACTTACTGGTAGTATAGCTGCCCCAGATCCTCAGCCCGGTGAAGAAATGATTGGGAGTTGTTATCAATTGGTATTGCGCCTGCATTTCAAGTCCTTCCTGGTCGGTGGAGCCTGCATTCACAAAATAATCGGCATTGCTGGCGTCGCGTCTTTGTACGATGGCGTCTTCTAGGCGGTATTCAAAGTATACAACCTCTACGTATAACCGATTTGTGAACAGGCTGCTTTTGACCCCGGATTCGATGACCCTGCCATGCTCGGCATTGAGACCGGTATTGATCACGGTGGTAGAGGGCACCACTTCCTGTGCGGTAGGAGGGGAGAACCCCTTCGTTACATTCACGAACATCCAGGTATTCGGAAGAACATTGAGCGAAAGCGCCAGTCGCGGCGCCCACTCGTTGCCGTATGTCCTTTTTTGAGGAGCGGAAGAAGGAATGGAAAGCCTGGTGATATCGATCGATGATTTGTTGAAACTGGCGCCGACGCTGAGTATGAGCCGGGAGCCCAGATCGAGATCAGCCTGTGCAAAGGCCGAATACAGCCAGTTATTGATATCATCATCCGTTTGAAGCGTATCGGGATTGCCCTGCCTGTTCTTATAGGTTTTGGTATTGAAGAAACCTCGCTGTGCTTCCCCGCCGGCCAGTAGTTTCAAACCGATCGGGCCGAATTTATCCTGCCAGGTGAAAACTGTTCGTCCACCGAAATGGGGCTCTGTCCTTTTTTCATAATTACGGAACGTAGGATTCCTGATCAGTGAAAATGCGCCATATACCACTGAGCTGTTCTGAAGATGTTGGTTGAATTGATACTTATGGCCGATGCCTGTGAGGAATGTTTTTTGGTAGATGGCAGCCTGTGCCTGGTCGGCACTGGGAAAGGCGCCGGCTGCCGGACGGGCGGCGCGGGGATTGTTGAGATACTCGGACCTTGTAAGCGCACCGGGGGTTTGATAGTACAGGTCGCCATATAGCATCGATGTCTGCAGTTCCTGCCTGTCGCTCAGTTTCAGTTTCGTTTCCCAGGTAACTACATCCCGCCGCATATTGGTATGGTCACGGTAACCATCAGACGATAATCTTGAATAGCTCAGGATATTCCGGCGGTCGTCCGTGCCCAGTCTGGCCTGCACGTTGAGATTGCCCAGGTTATAACTGCCACGGATATACCCGATCTCCGCGCCCGGCTTCCATTCTGCAGGCTGACTGTTGATGAGCAACACGCCCCCGGTACCGGCCCCATACAAACTGCTGCCCGGCCCTTTGATCACTTCCACCGATTGTACATTATAATAACTGAGCTGGTTGAGATAGGTATTGCCGGAAGGGTCGGTGAATGGAATGCCGTTCCAGTATACTTTCACATTCCTGACACCGAAAGGGGCGCGAAGGGTGCTGCCACGCATGTTGAGCCGGTAGCTTCCCGGCGACCGTTCTTCCATCCGTACGCCCGGCGTGGCGTTGATAGCCGGCAGCAGGCTGGTATTATTGAATCGTTCCAGTTGCGTTTTGTCGATATAATTGATGGAACCGGAGGTAGTTTTCAATTGCCTGTTCTGTTCATAGGCCCTAACGATCACTTCCTGCAGGAGATGGGCCGAATCCTGCTTTCCGTTTGTTTGTGCTACCAGGGTGAAAGCCCAACCGATCAGGGCCGGTACCAGTATAAAATGTTTCATGAAGCTCAAAATGGTGAAATGTAAGGTAAAGGTAAAGCCAAATATTTTTTATCTTCCACAAATGAAGTCTTCCAAACTCAGCTTATTCGACCTTACCATGATCGTCATTGGCCTCGTGATCGGCATGGGGATCTTTCGCACGGCCACCGATTCCGCGAAAGATGCATTGACACCGGGCGTCTTCTTTGGGGCGTGGATCGTGGGAGGACTGGTAGCGATGTGCGGCGCCCTTACCTATGCCGAGATCGGGTCGAGGCACCCGGTCACCGGTGGATACTATAAGATATTTTCTTATGCGTACCATCCATCACTGGCCTTCAGCATCAACTGTATCATACTCGTATCGAACGCAGCCTCCCTCTCGGCCGTGGCCCTGATCGGATCGGGCTATATCAGCCAGGTGATCTTTCATGAGCCTGCCACCGATCTTACCAAGGTATCGATCGCCATCATTGCCATCATCATATTTTATGGTGTGAACCTCATGGGATTGAAGATGAGCTCCCGTACGCAAAATGTGCTGATGATCATCAAGATCGGGATCGTGATCATGCTCATCGCGGCCCTGTGCTTTCCCAGTATCTATTATCAGCCTGTGGCAGTGGCCGCACTGCCGGCCCCTGCAGCAGAAGCCGGCTGGCAGGATTATATCCGTTCTTTCGGCCTGAGCCTGGTAGCCGTTTCGTTTACCTATGGAGGTTACCAGCAAACGATCAATTTCGGCCATGAGGTGAAAGATGCTTCCCGGAATATTCCCAAAGGTATTTTTATCGGCATTACCACCATTATCATTCTTTACCTGGCCGTTAATTTCAGTTATTATAAGGTCATCGGCTTCAACAACCTTAAAAATACCAACGAGATCGCAACTGTGATCGCCGGTAAGCTTTTCGGTAATACCGGCGCTCTTTTCTTTTCAGGGCTTCTCTTTCTTTCGGTGCTGGCCTATGTGAATGTGCTGCTCATGAGCAATCCCCGCGTGATGTACGCCATGAGCGATGATGGGGTATTGCCTGCCGCTTTCAGAATGCGATCGAAAAAGAAAGATGTGCTGGTGGTATCGCTGTCAGTCTTTGCTGCCACCTGTATCATTGTGCTGTTCTTTGCGAAGACCTTCAATGAGCTCCTGAGCTTTACGATCTTCCTGGATTGTTTTGGGATGGCCATGTCGGCAGGTTCCATTTTCGTGTTGCGAAAACGGACCCGCCATCTCGACAATGACAGGTCTATTTATAAGATGCGTCTCTATCCCCTGCAACCGCTGATCTTTATTGCTGCTTATTCATTCGTAGGCATCAGCATCGCCATCAACAGGCCCCGCACTGCGTTGGTAGGCATTGCGGTGCTGGCCACCTTCATGCTGCTGTATTTCCTGATGAACCGCAGGAAACCCATTGCCTTTGATCCTGACAAAACCGATAACAGTTAAAAAATAGCTGCCATGTCGACCTATGATCTGTCTTATATCCTCAATGAACTGGGTGAAGAGCGCGAACATTATTTCAATGCCGTTGCGCCACCCATCATACAAACCAGCAATTTCGCTTTTAAGAAAGTGGAAGACCTTCACAGGGTTTTTGAAAATGAGTTCGGGGCATATATCTACTCCCGTGGATTGAATCCCACACTCGATATCCTCCGGAAAAAACTGGCTGCCCTGGACAGGGCGGAAGATTGCCTGGTGTTCAACAGCGGTGCGAGCGCCATTTATGCTTCCGTGGTATCGAATGTTCAGTCGGGCGATCATATCGTATCGGTCAAAAAACCATATAGCTGGGCGCAGAAGATCTTCGACCAGACCTTACCCCGGTTCGGGGTGGCCACTACCTATGTAGATGGTACCCGGATCGAAGAATTCGAAAGAGCCATTCTGCCCACTACCAAATTGATTTATCTTGAATCGCCCAACACCTGGGATTTTGCGTTGCAAGACCTCCGGGCTGTCGCCGAACTGGCCCGGGCCGAAGGCATCACCACCATCTGTGATAACAGCTACTGCACACCCTTGCACCAGCAGCCTATCGGGATGGGGATCGACATGGTGCTGCAATCCGCCACCAAATATATCGGTGGGCACAGTGATGTGGTGGCGGGCGTACTCACCGGCAGGCATGATATGATGGAAAAGATCTTCAACAATGAACTGATGGCAATGGGTAATGGCATTTCTCCTTTCAATGCGTGGTTGCTGATCCGCGGACTGAGAACACTACCCAGTCGCCTTGAACGCATCACAAAAACTACTCATACAGTGATCGAATGGCTGCGCAGTCAGTCCCGGGTAGAACGTATACTTTTCCCGTTGGACCCCTCATTCCCCCAGTATGAGCTGGCCCGCCGGCAGATGAGCGGGGCTTGTGGACTGATCACCATTGTGCTCCGTGCAGAAAAGATGGAGGAGATTGTAACCTTCTGCGAATCACTGCGACATATACTCATGGCTGTAAGCTGGGGCGGGCATGAAAGCCTTGTGATGCCCCGATGTGCGTCGATACAGCCTTCCGCATTTGATGCCGGTAATGAAGAGCACCGGATGGTCCGTTTATATGTCGGGCTGGAAGAAGCCGCTTACCTGGTAGCTGATATGGAACAGGCTTTTGCGGCCATGTCCTGACGTTGGGCCCGATTTAACGCTATTTTTTTCATGCTTTGGACGGTAGCGTGTAATTTGTGTGGGTGATCCACCGATCGCCGCTTGTCAAAAACCGGACTGCCACCCTTTCATTACAATTACTTTTGTTCTATGAAGAAATGGAAATTGCTATTGACTGTATTGTTACAGCTTTCATTCGTGTATGCTTCTTTCAGCCAGGAAAAATGGGATTTAAAACGTTGCGTAGATTATGCGCTGGCAAATAATATTTCCGTGAAACAAAGCGACATCCAGGCACGCCTGGCTGCAGTAGACCTTCAGCAGAGTAAATGGTCACAATTACCGAATGCGGATTTCAGCAGCGGATTGGGTTTGCGCTGGGGCCGTTCGATCGACCCGAATACCAACACTTACGGTAGTGGTACGAGCCAGTTGCTGTACCAGACCTTCGATCTGAACGCATCGGTGACCGTATTCAACTGGCACAGGATCCGCAATGCCATCAATACCAGCCGCTATACCAGCGATGCCGCCAGCATGGATGTGGAGAAGCTCAAGAATGATATCGCTCTTAACGTGGCCACTTATTACCTGCAGATCCTGCTGGCCAGGCAGCAGGTAGATATTGCGAAGATCCAGATGCACCAGACTGCCGACCAGGTAGCGATCGCCAGGAAAAAAGTGGATGCGGGCGCTATCCCGGAACTGGAAGCACTGAACCTGGAAGGCCAATATGCCACCGACAGCTCGAATTATATCTCCGCCCAGGCAACCGCCGACCAGAATCTGCTTCAGTTGAAAGCAGTGCTGAACATCGATGCAGGTCTTCCATTCGACATCGCTACGCCGCCGGTGGAGCAGATCCCGGTTGAGCCCATCGCTGAATTGCAGCCGGAAACCGTTTACCAGATCGGGCTACAGAATCAACCTGCACAAAAGGCCAATGCACTTCGCATACAGGGACACGAATCGAACCTGAAAGCGATCAAAGCCAGTTTCTTGCCCACCATATCCCTTGGAGGCTCACTGGGCACCCAGTTCTCCAGTTCCAATACCAAAATAACAGGCTACAAGTTCAATGGATATGTGCCTAGCATTGGTTTGGATAATAATGGCAACCTGATCCCTGCTACCGTTGCCGATGCAAACGGAACACTGTATCCGGTAAAGGGAGCTTCCTACTCGTATACGCAGGGTAAAAAAAGTTTTGGGGAAAGATGGGACGGATGGGGAACACAGCTCGATAACAACTTCCGGCAGGGCCTCGGACTGAATATATCCGTACCTATTAACAGTGGCGGTAATACGAAATTCAACTATGAAAGAGCGAAGCTGAATTACAGGAATGCACAGATCACCCGTGACCTGGCCAACCAGACCCTTAAAAACGATATTTATAAGGCTTACTATAGTGCAATGGCAGCTATGCAGAAATTCAATGCCACCAAGACCACAGTAGCCCTAACACAAAAGACCTATGATTATGCTGTGAAAAGGTTCTCCCTCGGATTGCTCAGCACCGTAGACCTCATCATCAGCCAGAATAACCTGACCCGCGCCAGACTTGACCAGGCAGGCTCCCAGTTCGATTATGTATTCAAGATGAAAGTACTGGAATATTATAAAGGGATGGGCATTAGATTATAATAAGCATACCCCATATAAAGCGACAAACTTGCAAACCAACCAAACGAAATAGTTACAGTTATGAAGAAGAAAATCTGGTGGATCGTCATTATCCTTGTCCTGTTGATCGTGCTGCTGATCGGACTGAAATCAGGAGGCGTGATCGGGAAGGATGAGGGCCTGAAGGTAGCCACCGAAAAAGTGCTGAAACGCACCATCATAGAATCAGTGAATGCCAGCGGAAAAGTATTCCCTGAAACCGAAGTGAAAGTGAGCCCGGATATTTCCGGTGAAATAGTGGAGCTTAGATACCAGGAAGGGGACAGCGTGAAGAAAGGCGACATACTGGCACGTATATACGCAGATATCTACTCCATGCAGCGCAACCAGGCTGCCGCCATAGTCGACCAGGAACGGGCAAGCCTGGAAAACAACAAGGCAGCGTTGCCCGGTCTCAAATCGGCCGTTGACCTGGCCCAGCGCACCTTCGACCGTCAGAAGCAATTGCTGGCCGACAAAGTGATCTCTACCGCCGAATTCGAGCAGGCAGAGAACTCCCTGCGTTCGGCCCAATCCAATTACAATGCAGCTTTACAAGGTATCCGCCGCGGAGAAGCGTCTATCCAGGGCGCACAGGCCAACCTGGAAAAAGCAGCCAAAGACCTTGGCCGTACAGCGATCCTCGCTCCCAGGGATGGGGTGATCTCCCTCATGAACGTGAAAAGGGGGGAACGTGTGGTTGGTAACTCCATGATGGCCGGTACGGAAATGATGCGTATCGCCGATATGAGGGTGATCGAAGTGCTGGTGGATGTTGGCGAGAACGATATTCCTAAAGTAAGCCTGAACGATTCTGCCCTGATCGAAGTGGATGCCTACAATAACCGGAAATTCAAAGGGATCGTTACCAAGATCGCCAGCAGCAATACTACCGCTGCCAGCGCTTCATCCGCGACCACCAATGATGTTACCAATTATAAAGTACATATCCGCATACTGCCTGAATCATATAAAGACCTCATTTCGGCCGACAATAAGTTCCCGTTCCGCCCCGGAATGAATGCCAGTGCGGATATCCAGACAACTACCAAAAATAATGTGCTGGCAGCCGCTATCAATGCAGTGACCACACGGGAAAAAGGGACCGACAAAGTGGCGAATGCCAACAAGGATAAGAAACCGGATGAAGGCATGCAGGAGCAAACGAAAACGACTGTCGGCTCCGATCTCGATGAAGTGGTATTCGTGCTGCAACCCGATGGTACAGTAAAAAGAAAAAAAGTCAAGACAGGTATCCAGGATATCAATCATATCGAGATCCTGGAAGGATTGAATGAAGGTGATGAGATCGTATCCGCACCATATAATGTGGTCAGTAAAATTCTGAAAGATGGCACTAAAGTAAAAGTAGTGCCGGCAGATAAATTGTTTGAAGTAAAGAAGTAGGATAGAGGTACTGCTTTCTTCGTGTCTTAGTGGCAACCGAAAACCCACTTTTTTCCTTTTCCTTACTTTTGCGGCAAAGAACTGCGTATGCGATTGGCCATTATCGGAAGCGGAAGCTGGGCGACGGCGCTTGCAAAGATCCTTACGGATAATCAACATAAGGTCAACTGGTGGGTGAGAACGGAACATATCGTTCAACACCTGCAGCAACGGCGTCATAATCCTACCTACCTAAGCTCCGTATTTTTCAATACAGGGCTGCTGGAACTCACAACCGATATCCGGAAAGTGGTGGCCGATAACGAGTATATCGTAATAGCGGTTCCATCAGCCTATATCGTCGATACACTGTCGGGCCTCGAAGCAGGGGCCTTCGAAGGGAAAAAGATCATCTCAGCCGTGAAAGGTATCATGCCCGGGCAAAACCTGCTGCTGAACGATTTTTTACAGCGTGAATATAAATTCTCCCTCTCCGATTATTTCACCATCATGGGGCCCTGTCATGCAGAAGAAGTGGCCAGGGAAAAACTATCGTACCTTACTTTTTCAGGTACCGATCTTGCCACTACCGAAAACATAGCGGCCTGTTTCAACACGGAATACCTGAATACCATCGTCAACTCCGATGTGTATGGCGTTCAATATGCAGCCATCCTGAAAAATATTTATGCACTGGGCGCAGGTATTGCTCATGGTCTTGAATATGGAGATAATTTCCTGAGCGTACTCATTGCGAACTGCGCCGATGAAATGGCCGGTTTCCTGAGAAAAGTGGGGATACAGCGTATAGAAGTAGGTGTGCACGATGGCGAAGACCCGATCACCCACCGCAAAACGCCGAACTATGCCGCTTCTGTTTATCTCGGCGATCTGCTGGTAACCTGTTATTCGCTGTATAGCCGGAACCGCACATTCGGGAATATGATCGGGAAAGGATATTCCGTGAAATCGGCCCAACTGGAAATGAATATGGTGGCCGAAGGATACAATGCCAGCCGGTCTATTTACCTGATCAATAAGGAAGTAGGGGCCGAAATGCCCATTGCAGGCACTATCTACCGGATACTTTGGGAAAATGTTAAACCTGCCGATGGGTTGAAACAAATAGAGCAGTTTCTCGTCTAAATAGTATATGCCTTTCTCATTTACTGCATACGGAGGCACAGCCATTCTTATCATGGTCGGGATACTGACCATCGCCGAGATCATCAAGTCCCGGAAAGCCCGTCGTCATTCGTAAAATTCAGGATTGCCTGAACCTGTTCTTCACTTCGAGTACAAAAGCCTGTGGGTTGGATGGACTGATCACGATCTTCTTACCGTTCACGATCAATAGTACCTGGTCTTTTATATTGGTGCTCCACATGGAATAAGTTCCCAACTTATCCGACCTGAATATTCCCAGGTATCCAAATAGTCCGCCGGATGCAAACATCCGAATACTGAATCCCATCTGTTCCGGGCCGAGCTGCTCGATCAGGGTGATATCCCCGATTGCCAGCCTGATATTCCCGAAAGGTCTCTTTATGATCACCATATTATCTGTGATCAAATATTTCGTGGGATGAATTCCCCAGGTGATGAGCAGGGTAGGGAGCATGATATAGGTGAAAGGACTAAGCGGCTGAAGGGCGAACAGCACAAGAAAGATGGCTATCATGATGTTGGTGATCAGTTTGGAGGTCAGGTCTAAAGGGGCATTGTAACTCATAGTCGTTGGGAATGGGAGAATAAATTTACGAAAAACCCTGGCTGTTATCTATTCTGAAAACAGGTCGACCGTAATACCATCACATAATAATTTCCCACGACCGGTTAACCTGAGCTGCGAGCCTTTTTCTTCCAGCAGGAGCCCATCGATATGTGTGCGACTGGCTTTGCGGATAGATTCTTCCGCCCACTTGCCGAACCGTTGCCGGATATACGAAAGGTTGATCCCTTCCAGGGTACGCAGTCCGGTCATGATGTATTCATTCAGTCGCTGCGTTTCAGTCAGTGTCTCCAATTCAAATGGCACTACATCATTTTTGAGGGATTGAATATACAAGGCATTATTGGCGATATTCCATTGCCGGTCTGTTCCATTGAAGGAATGGGCAGAAGGGCCTAGCCCCAGGTATTTTTTTCCCTGCCAGTAGGAACTGTTATGCCGGCTGCGATGGCCTGGTAAAGCAAAATTGGAGATCTCGTAATGTTCGTAGCCGGCCTGCTGCAGCCAGTCCATCAGCAAAAGGAAATGCCGGGCCTGGTCCTCACTGTTCACTGCCTTGCTTTTGTGCGAGCGGATCATGGAATCGAGCGCAGTCTTTGGCTCTACCGTCAATGCATAGCAGGAGAGATGGGGAATGCCCAGGTCAATGGCGGTGGCCACATTCCTTTTCCATTTATCATCGGTAAGTCCGGGTGAACCATAGATCAAATCGATGGTGATATTACCGAATTGCTCCAGGGCCAGCGAAAGGCATCGATATGCCTGGGTGGCGTTATGTGCGCGGTTCATCCATTGCAGGTCTTCTTCGAAAAAAGACTGTATGCCGATGCTCAGCCGGTTGATGCCGGCCTGCTTCCAGCCGGATAATTTTTGTGCATCGATATCGTCGGGGTTCGCTTCCAGTGTGATCTCTGCATCGTCGCTGATGCTGAAATGCTGCTGAAGGGCCCGCAGGATGCTCTCTAATTGGGCATTCTCCAGCAGGGAAGGGGTGCCTCCTCCGAAATAAATAGTCCCTACCGGCTCGCCCTGCAGGAAATCTTTTTGAAGGCTGATCTCCTTCAATAAAGCAGTAAGAAAATCGTTCTGTAGGGCCAGGGAGGTGGAAAAATGGAAATTACAATAATGACAGGCCCGCCTGCAAAAAGGGATATGTAGATAGATGCCTGCCATGATCGAACAGAATTTTATCGGATATTACACCCCAAAGGTAAGAAGAAGAAAAACTATGAGCCGGTGGACTGCTTTTATGTTATTGTTGGTCGTATGCTGCACTGCGGAAGCGCAATACCAATTGCGGATCGTGCCGGTGGACAGGGACACGGTATTCGTGAAAGACACCCTGAAACTGCAAACCAACTTCAGGAACCGGACTGCCTGCACCGAATACATCGTTAAACTGCCCGGACTCCTGCAATCCAGGGGGTACGCCTCTGCTTCGGTTGATAGTGTACGTTATGATTCAACCGAAGCTGCCATTCATCTCTATACCGGCGAACAGCTTCACTGGGCGCGGCTCAATACAGATTCCGTAGATAGAAAATTGCTCGACATCGTTGGCTGGAACCGGAAAGACTACGACCAGAAACGGCTCGACCTGTACCAGACGCAGGCCCTGCAACAAAAGATACTCGACTACCTGGAGAACAACGGTTATCCATTCGCCAGTGTAACGCTCGACAGCGTACGGTTCGTCGATCAGGAATTGTATGCAGGTCTGAAGGTCGACAAAGGCCCCCTGTACAAGATCGACAGCATCCGCAACTACGGAAATGCAAATATCTCTTCCAACTTCCTGCAGCACTACCTGGGCATCCCCAATGGCAGCATATTCCGGAAAGAAAAGCTGCAGGCCATCAGCAGGCGATTCAGGGAACTGCCTTATGTGCAGGAACAGCAACCCTGGGACCTCACCCTGCTCGGCACCGGTTCCATCCTCAATGTATACCTGGCGCCGAAGAAAAGCAGCCAGGTAAATGTGCTGGTAGGCTTCCTGCCCAACAACAACCAAATCGAAAGCAACAAGCTGCTCATCACAGGTGAAGCTACCATCAACCTCAGGAACGCACTGGGCAACGGAGAGACCATCGGTCTCAACTGGCAACAGATACAGGTGAAATCGCCACGGCTCAACCTGGCCTTTCAGCAACCTTATCTTTTCAATTCTCCCTTCGGAGCGAATTTCGGCTTCGACCTCTTCAAAAAAGACTCGTCTTTCGTGAACATCAACCTGCTGCTGGGCGTGCAATATGCCGTATCGGCCGACAAGACCGGCAGTGTGTTCATTCAGAATACCATCAGCAACCTGCTCACCGTCGATACCTTCGCCGTGAAAAGCAACCGTCAGTTGCCGCAGGAAGCAGATGTAACCGCAATAAACCTTGGCGTCAACTATGAATTATATCATACCGACTACCGTTTCAATCCACGCAAGGGAACGGAACTGGTGCTCAGTGCTGCAGCAGGCACCAAGACCATCCGGAAGAACAATGTGATCGTAAAGCTCAAAGACCCGGCCGATCCGGCATTCGATTTCAATTCCCTGTACGATACGATGAAGCTCAAATCATACCAGTTCCGCATCAAGCTGAACGGGGCGCACTTTTTCAAACTGACCAGGTTCTCCACACTCAAAGTGGGAGTAAATGGTGGCTGGTTCGAAAGCCCCAATATCTTCCGCAATGAGCTCTTCCAGATCGGAGGGTACAAATTGCTCAGGGGCTTCGATGAAGAAAGCATCTATGCTTCACAGTATGCCGTCGGCACTACGGAATATCGTTATCTGATCGGGCAGAATTCATACCTGTTCGCATTCATAGACATGGGTTGGGTGAAATCAGCTACCAGAACTATCAACACCAAGAACTCCTTCCTGGGAACCGGCTTCGGGATGGCATTCGAAACAAAAGCAGGTATCTTCAATATATCGTATGCAGTGGGTAAGCGCGACGATACCAAATTCAACCTGCGACAGTCGAAGATACATTTAGGCTATGTGAATTATTTTTAGTCAATAATCTTTCTATTTTTGCACACCCAACGATCATCTGTGAAAAAATACCTGGCCATTCTAATCGGCTGTCTTTTCATTTCGGCGATATCCTTTGCCCAGGCTCAGGGTGATACGGCATTACCCCCGAAAGATACTGCCACCAGGCTGGTGCAGCCGGTAAAACCGAAGAAAGATTCAGCGGTGCGTAAAGTTGTAACGGTCCCTAAAAAAGTAGATAGTATCGGCAGGGCAAAGGATTCGGCCCGTATTGCAGCAGGAAGGGATCTAGTCAGAAAAGATACGATCAGGAGAGATACTGTCAGGAGAGATACGGCCGCCATCTTCCGGGTAACGGCAGCACAACTGAAAGCCATCGAAGCATTCCAGCAGGTCCTCAAAGGACATCCTTATTATAATTTTTTCGGCAGGCCGATGGTGATCACCGGCAATGAATGGCATAGGAAAGATGAAGATGACCTATTCTATTTCCTCGCAGGACTGCTCTTCTACTTTGCGCTCATCAAAGTTTTTTTCAGTAAGTATGTCGATAATATCATGACCCTTTTCTTCCGGGTCACCATGCGTCAGCAGCAGATCCGTGACCAGCTACTTCAAACCCCGTTGGCTTCCCTGCTGCTGAATATCCTCTTTGTAGTGAATGGCGGAGTGTTCCTGGGTTTTGTGGCCAAACGTTACGGTATAGCCCCGACCGACAATGACTGGTTACTGCGCGGGTATTGCTCGGCCCTGCTCATCGCTATTTACCTGGGGAAATTCATCCTGCTCAAGATCACCGGCTGGGTCTTTAATGTAAGCCATGCAACGGACACCTATATTTTCGTCGTTTTCCTGGTAAACAAGATGATCGGCATTTTTTTACTGCCGGTACTGGTGCTGATGGCCTTTCCTTATCCGCCTCTATATACGGTTGTGCTTACGCTGGCATACATCATGCTGGCGCTTTTCCTGGTTTACAGGTTCATAATTTCTTATAAGCCAATACGTAACGAAATAAAAGTAAGCCGTTTGCATTTTTTTCTATACCTTTGCGCCTTCGAAATAGCACCCCTTTTGCTGATTTACAAGGTGTTATTGATTTTTGTGGAAAGAAGTCATTAATTTTGCGAATCCATACGTAACAAATATGGTAAAAAACGGGGCTAAAAACGTAGCAAGTGACAATTCGATTAGAAAAATTCTAATCACCCAACCCAGACCTGAAACTGATAAATCACCGTATTTTGAACTGGCAAGAAAATACAGTGTTTTATTGGAGTTCCATCCATTTATCAGGCTTGAAGGCATTCCTGCCAAAGAATTCCGCAAACAAAAGATCGAGATCCCCAATTTCACGGGTGTCATATTCACCAGCCGTAATGCCATTGATCATTTCTTCCGGATCTGTGAAGAAATGAAGATCAGCGTATCACAGGACACCAAATATTTCTGCATCACCGAAGCAGTTGCCTTATATCTTCAGAAATTCATTCTTTACAGGAAACGGAAAGTGTTCTATGGGGCCGATGGCACCAACAAGAGCATGTTCGATGTGATCAACAAGCACAAAGAAAACGAGAAGTTCCTGTATCCCTGTTCCGAGAACCAGCAGGACAATGAGATCGTGAACTGGCTGAAGAATAACCGCTGCGAGTTCGCCACGCCTTTCATGTACCGTACCATCAGCAACGATGTGAAAGAGGTGATGGTGAAAAATGAATTCGATATCATCTGCTTCTTTACCCCCAGTGGCGTGAGAAGCCTCTTCGATAATATTCCTTCCTTCCAGCAAAACGGAACAAGGATCGGCGCCTTCGGCAGCAATACTTCCCGCGCCGTGGAAGATGCCGGACTGACACTCGATATCAAAGCTCCTCAACCGCAGGCGCCGTCCATGGTGGCTGCATTGGAGCAATATCTTGCTTCAATACTAAAGAAGAAATAAGACAAAGACATTTTAACCACTAAGGCACGAAGGCTCAAAGGAAATGAGGGTTCCCTTTGAGCCTTCGTGCCTTAGTGGTTCAACAAACCCACTATCTGGTATATAATTTTTTAGTGCCTCCTTCAAAATCTGTAGCTTTAGAACAATCGCTACAGTATGACCCGATTTACCAACAGGTTGGCAAACGAAACAAGCCCGTATTTATTGCAGCATGCTCATAACCCGGTCGACTGGTATCCCTGGGGAGAAGAAGCATTGGCGAAGGCCCGCGAAGAAAATAAGCCCATCTTGGTAAGCATCGGGTATGCTGCCTGCCATTGGTGCCATGTGATGGAAAAAGAAAGCTTCGAGGATGAGGCTACCGCCAGCCTCATGAACGAACATTTCGTGAACATCAAGATCGACCGCGAAGAACGCCCTGATCTCGACCATATCTATATGGATGCCGTTCAGGCCATGACCGGCAGCGGCGGCTGGCCACTCAACGTTTTCCTTACTCCGGCCGGTAAACCATTCTATGGAGGCACTTACTATCCGCCAGGGCCAGCTTTCAACCGCCCTTCCTGGCAGGAAGTGCTCAATGGCGTTGCCTTCGCCTTCAACAACAGGAGGGCCGAGATCGATGCACAGGCCGATAACCTCACCAACCATCTCGAACAATCGAATGGATTCGGGCTACAGCAAAAAATAGCAGGCACTTCTTTTTCCACCATCTTCACCAAAGAGAAAGTGGATGAGCTGTTCAGCAATATCATGAAGATGGCCGACCGTTCGGAAGGCGGTTTCGGCAAGGCCCCGAAATTCCCGCAAACATTCACCATCCGTTTCCTGCTTCACTATTATTTTCATACCAATGAAGAAAGCGCCCTGCAACAGGCCTGCCTCAGCCTCGACAAAATGCTCCGCGGGGGCATATTCGACCAGGCCGGCGGCGGATTTGCCCGTTATTCTACCGACGATGAATGGCTTGCCCCGCATTTTGAAAAAATGTTATACGACAATGCCCTGCTGGTGACCACACTTTGCGAAGCCTACCAGTTGACCGGCAGGGAGGAATACAAACGTACCATTCAGCATACACTGGCATTCGTGGAAAGGGAAATGATGTCTGCCGACCATGCTTTCTACTCGGCCCTCGATGCCGATAGTGAGAGGGTGGAGGGAAAATATTATGTATGGGACAGGCAGGAAATTGAAACCATATTAGGGGAACGGTCGGCATTGTTCTGCGAATACTATGATGTTACGGAAAATGGCAACTGGGAACATCGGACTATTCTCCGTATCAAAGCTTCACCGGAGGAATTTGCAGCAGCCCATGGAATGAGTGTCGGGCAATTATGGAAAGAGATGGATGAATGCATGGCGAAAATAATGCTATCGCGTGAAAAGCGCGTCAGGCCGCAACTTGACGACAAACAGCTATTGGGATGGAATGCACTTATGAATACTGCTTTCGGTAAGGCTTATGCGACATTGGGCGATGAACATTATCTCGAAACGGCGAAAAAAAATATGGGATTTCTCCTCCGGGAATTCAGGGCGGAAAATGGGTCGATGCACCATACTTTCAAGGAAGGGATAGCCAGGTATCCTGCCTTTCTCGACGACCTGGCCTGCCTGGTGGAAGCCCTGATCAACCTGCAGGAAATAACGGGCGATGCAACGTACCTGGGAACGGCAAGGTCAGTGGCCCGCCAGGTGGTGGAAAACTTCAGTGAGGAGGGAACAGGATTTTTCTTCTTTACACCCAGCGGTCAGCAGGATATTATCGTACGTAAGAAAGAAGTGTATGATGGAGCGGTCCCTTCGGGCAATGCGGTAATGGCGATGAACCTGTATTACCTGGGGGTGGTATTCGATGAGCCGGGTTGGAAGGAGCGGTCGGTAACGATGTGCACGCTTCCTCATCAGGCAGTGACCAGGTATCCCACTTCATTTGGCGTTTGGGCAACGATGGTGCTGGCGCTCACGTATAGCATTCCGGAGATCGCAATAGTTGGCGGGAATTTTGCAAGTGTTCGAAAGGCTTTTCTTCAAACCTTCACACCCTTCCGTATAGTACAGTCCTCACCCAAAGACGATGAAAACTTTCCTCTACTGGCCCGAAAACCGTATACCGGATATACACAAATTTTCCTATGTAAAGACTATGCATGTCAACAGCCTGTTAATGAGGTAGATGCACTTATTAAATTGATGAAAACTGTGTAAAACTTAATATTTTCAGGATACAATAATATGGTTTTGGAAGCCGTTTAAACCTTTACGCTGCTGGTGTATTGCAGTTTTAAAAATTAAATTCTAAACTTGTGATGAAGTCGGTAAAACATTATTTTTGCCCAATACCCTTTAATATGATGAAAATGAAAAACCTATCCGTTTTCGTAGCCCTCGTGGTGATGTTTATCGCCACCGGATGCAAAATAGGAGGAAAGTCGAAAGGTTTGCCGAACGATGGCCAGTTGCATGGCGTATCACCGGCAGCCAGGTATAATCTTACCAAGCCCCCTGGTATGTTGTACATCCCGCCCGGTACTTTCCACATGGGTCCCAGTGATGAGGACATCAATTACAACTACACAGCAAGAAATAAGCAAATATCCATAAATGGCTTTTGGATGGACGCTACCGAGATCACGAACAACGAATACCGCCAGTTCGTGAATTGGGTGCGCGATTCAACCGTTGCAACGCTGATGAATTACGGGAAGGATGTGGATGGTAATTTCGTGGTGGACTGGAAAAAAGCACAGACCATCAAGTATGGCGATAAATCCACCATCGAAAAGATCGACCAGATCATCCTCACTCCGGAGAACAGGATCTTCGGTAAAAAAGAGATCGACCCTTCCAAGATCGTTTATCATTCAGAGACCTTCGATCTGAAAGAAGCAGCAAAAAGGGAGAATGCCAGTCAACCCCGCTCCAGGTTCATCGTCAAGAAGAATGTCAAAGTTTACCCTGATACACTGGTTTGGATCCGTGACTTCTCCTATTCCTATAATGAGCCTATGACCAAGCGTTACTTCTCTCACCCTGCTTTCGGCAACTATCCGGTAGTAGGGGTGAACTGGAATCAGGCAACTGCTTTCTGCGAATGGAGAACGCATTACCTCAACTCATTTCTTGCCTCCAAGAAAAGACCTAACGAATCAGATTTCCGTCTGCCTACAGAGGCCGAGTGGGAATATGCAGCCCGTGGTGGTCGTTCACAATCCATGTTCCCCTGGGGTAACTATTATCTCAGGAACAAGAAAGGTTGCTTACTGGCCAACTTTAAGCCCGGCCGTGGTAACTATCCGGAAGATGGCGCTTTCTATACTGCCCGTGCCGACGCTTACTGGCCTAATGACTTCGGCCTGTATTGCATGGCAGGTAACGTATCGGAGTGGACTTCTTCCCTGTTTTATGAAGGAGCTTACAATTTCCAGCATGATATGAACCCTGATATCCGCTTCAATGCGCAGGATTCAGATCCCCCCCTTATGAAACGTAAAGTAGTTCGCGGCGGAAGCTGGAAAGACGTAGGATACTTCCTGCAAACCAGTACCCGTAATTACGAGTACATGGACACTGCCAAAGCTTATATCGGATTCCGTTGCGTAATTGACCTGCCGGCATCCCAGGGCAAACGTTAAAATTCTGCTAACGAGTAAAATTTTTGACTGTAGTAAGCCGTTATTTACTTGATTTATACAAAAATCAAAATAGAACCGTATTCCCTAACCCTGAAAATCCGTTTTCTAACCATTTAAAATTAAAACTATGGCTGGAGTTTCTAAATCAACTGAAAGACTGGTAAACGTAATAGTATGTATGGGTGCCGCTATTGTGATCTTTGGCGCCTGGCAGAAAATTACCCATAAGGCCCTGGCAGACTTCTTCCTCACAGCAGGTCTGATCACCGAGGCCATCATCTTCGTAGTATACGCATTCCTGCCCCCTCCCGGTTCAGAAATGCACGCTATAGCTGAAGCATTACCCAAACTGGCCGGTGGCGGCTCCGGAAATCCTGCACTGGATAAAATGGACAAAATGCTGCATGATGCCGACATCAATCCCGCCAGCCTCAACCGTCTTAGCGAAGGTTTCAAAAAATTAGGCAGCTCTGTTAACCAGATCGCCGATGTATCCGATGTAGTAAAATCGACCAGTGAATATTCAGCCAAGACAAAAGAAGCAGCCCAGGCGTTAGATGCTATGAAAACTGCCTATCAGGGTGCTACTACAACGATAGGACATTTCAACTCCGCCGCCGATAGTACCAAGCAATTCCATGAGCAGGTACAGGTTCTGACCAAGAATTTAGGTTCGCTCAATGCGATTTATGAACTGGAGTTACAGGACACCAACAATCACCTGAAAGCCATGAACAGCTTCTATGGTAATTTGGTGCAGGCTTCACAAACCATGCAAGGCAGTGTAGACGATGCCAAGAAAGCTCATGACCAGATCGCCAAACTGGCCGGTAACCTGAGCAATCTGAATACGATCTATGGCAATATGCTCAATGCCATGCAGGGCCGTTAAACCGGGGTGATCCAATTATCCTGTACCCATGTAATCGTAAACACATTAGTCAATGAAAAGTATTTGTTTAAACTGAAAAACCTAAATCCATGGCTTTACCTAAAGAGCCCCGGCAAAAGATGATCAATATGATGTACCTGGTGCTGACAGCCCTGCTGGCACTCAACGTATCATCGGAGATCATCAATGCCTTCGAAACGGTGAATAATAGCATCCTTACTTCCAATAAGATCATTGAAGACAAGAATGCAGTAACCTATAAATCGCTTGAAGACAAATTAAAGGACCAGCAAACTATGGCCAAAGCCCAGATCTGGGCGCCCAAGGCCGAACAGGCAAAAAAAATGTCCGATGATCTGTTCGCTTATATTGATGAGATCAAAAAAGACCTGATCAAAGAAGCAGGTACACACGAAGAGAACGGCGAACAGAAAATGAATATGGATAAGCTGGACGCCTCTACCAGGTTGCTCGAAATGACCGGGAAAGGAAAAGAATTGTACGGCAAGCTCGCCGATTACCGTAAAAATGTTGTAGGTGTTCTGAAGCCTGAAGAATTTGCCGATAACCCTACTTTCCAGGCACAATTGAAGAGCCAGGTGGAAACGTTCAATAAAACAATGCCCATCGATCTCACTGTTCCCAGCTCCAAGAGCGGCAACAAATTCAGCAATGATGCAGAAGGCTGGACACTGAACAACTTTCACATGACCCCTTCCATCGCCGCCATGACCATTCTCAGCAAATTGCAGAATGATATCAGGAACTCGGAAGCTCAGATCGTTGATTATTGCCATCAGCAGATCGGCGCCGTAAAAGTGGTGTATGACCAGTTCGAAGCCATTGCGCAGGCGAACAGGACCTATGCTATGCCTGGCGACGAGATCGAGATCACTGCCGGTGTAGGTGCATTCAGCGCTGCAGCAAAACCCGATATCACCATCGGTGGCAAGGGTATCTCCCTCACCAACGGTAAGGCTGTTTATAAGACCACTGCCAATGGCAGCGGCGAACAATCGATCGCAGTAAAGATCAGGTATACCAAGCCTGATGGAAGCGTAGCCGAAAAGAACGAGATCGTGAAATATTTTGTTGGTACGCCTTCAGGAGCCTCGGTGTTCCTGGAAAAAATGAATGTACTTTATATCGGTGTCGATAACCCGCTCACCATCTCCGGTGGTAGCGTAGGCCGCGAAAAAGTAAGTGTGAACTTCCCAGGTGGTACGATCTCCAATTCAGGAGGCGACCGCTGGATCGCAAAGCCGAAAACGCCGGGCCTTTCACAGATCAATGTTACTGCAAACGGAAAGAACTATGCTTTCCCGATGCGTGTCAAATATCTGCCCAATCCTACCGGTTTTATCGGTAGCAAGAAAGGTGGCAATATATCTTCCTCCGAATTCAAAGCCATCGGCGCTTTGATCGCAAAGCTGGAAGAATCCGATTTCGAAGCTCCTTTCAAGGTGATCAGCTACAGGCTGGCCGCTATTGGAGGACAGATCCAGGTGTACACGGAAGCAGTGAATACCGGTAACCGCTGGGGTGGACAAGCTGCCTCCATCGTTGGCAGGTGCAGCCCCGGAACTACCGTGTTCTTCGATGAGATCAGGGTTGTTGGCCCGGATGGAAGAGAAAGGGAAATTCCGCCAATGAAGTTTAACCTGAAATAACAACTATTTAAATAGGGAACAATGAAGAACCGCATTATCAAATTGTGTCTGTTGCTCACAGTGCTGGCATTGGGAACTGCTACGGTAGATGCCCAGACGAAAAAGCCCAACAGGAGTAAAACGGTACGGAAGACCACCGCTAAAAAAGGTGGCACCAGTAACAGGACCAACAATGCTGCCAACACAGCGGCGTTGACCCCTCCGAAGGATACCGTTAAACCGCAGATGGTGCTACCGGATGCAGACCTGAAGATCCCACCGATCAAGAAGTCGCTCCGTAACGATAACGCCATCGAGCGCAACCTCGTGAAAGACCGTATCCCGCTGGCCTATGAGAACCTTCGCGAAGATGATGCGGTATACATGCAGCGTGTGTGGAGAGAGATCGATATACACGAAAAAATGAACCTGCCATTTACGTATAAGGCTGATGGTGATCATGGTAACCAGCGTTTCATCATGATCCTGCTGAATGCCATCAAGAACGACAGCATCACGGCTTTCTCCCCGGAAGATGACCGCTTCACTACACCGATCACTTTCAAAGAGATCGCAGAAGGCATGGTAGGCAAACCTAAACTGATCCAGGTACCCGACCTGACGAATGACCCCGATGGTTCCAAAGGGTTGATGAAAGACACTGCTATTATCGATGAGTTCAATCCTGATAAAGTAGAACGTTACTGGATAAAGGAAGATGTGGTGTTCGATAAAGAAGCTTCCAGGCTTTTCACCAGGATCCTGGGTATTGCACCCCTGAAGACCATCCTGAACGATGACGGATCCTTCCGTGCAGTATCTCCGGTGTTCTGGGTGTACTATCCCGATCTGCGCCCCATCTTCGCCAAAAACGAAGTGTACAATGGCCGCAACTATGGTGCAAGGATGAGCTGGGAAGAATTATTCGAAAGCCGCATGTTCGCCAGCCGTATCATCAAATCTACCATCAACAACCCGAACGACCTGTTCATCAGTAGTTATGTTAAGGATCCGATCCTCGCCCTCCTCGAAGGAGATAATGTGAAAGAAAAGATCTTCAATTACGAACAGGACCTTTGGTCTTACTAAACGAATCTTTTTATGTATAAAGAGGCATCGTAGAAATACGATGCCTCTCTTTTTTGGAGCAAGATCATGTATAACATATTAAAACTGAATGCAATTCTGGCGTGCCAACATTAATATTTTTTTCAAAATACCCATATACGGGTATTGTTTTGTGGTACCGATTCATTATTTTTACACTGGTTTTTCATAGGATATTGGATTTTAAAAACGGGGCTGGATGTCTATCCGGGCCCCTTTTTTATTTTATACTTTTCCTGAAAGAACTCCTGCAGCATAGGTGGTTTTCAACCAGTACTTTCACCCTCGGTATCGTTCTCCCGGTGAAAATATGACCAGACGATCTTTGCTTTAGCAGCCCCCACCGTTTTTGCGATCTCCTCTTCTCCCAACTCCCTGATGCGTTTAACAGACCTGTATTCTTTCAGTAGTTGGTCGGCGGTATTTTTACCGATACCTTTTATCTGTTCCAGTTCGTTCTTAAATGTTCCCTGACTGCGTTTTTTTCGGTGGAAGGTAATACCGAAGCGGTGCACTTCATCCCTGATGCGCCTGATCAGTTTCAGGCTCTCGCTGTTGTAGGGAAGTTTCACCGATTCCTGGTCGCCGGGAAAAAAGATCTCTTCCTCATTCTTCGCCAATCCCACCACAGTCATCCTTCCCTGCAATCCCAATGCCTCGATGCTTTCGAGCGCGGCGCCCAATTGACCTTTTCCTCCGTCGATGATCACGAGCTGCGGAAATGGCTCCTGTTCATCGAACAATCGCTTGTAACGCCTGTACACGACTTCTTTCATCGTGGCGAAATCATTGATGCCCTGGACGGTTTTTACGTTGAAATGACGATAATCTTTTTTACTGGGTACTCCATCCCTGAAGCAGACCATGGCCGATACGGGAAAGCTTCCCTGGAAATTGGAGTTATCGAAGCACTCGATGTGTGCCGGCAATTCCGGTAATTGCAGATCATCCTGCAATTGGTACAACACTTTCTTCCGTTCCATATCATCTTTCCCTTCCAGCTTCAGGATCTTTTTCTTGTTGATCTCTTCACGGAAATAGTTCACGTTCTTTTCCGAGAGGTCGAGCAGTTTCTTTTTATCGCCTCCTTTCGGGATGGTGATGATCACGCCCGGTTCATCATATTCGATAGGAAAGGGCGCCACGATCTCTGTCGATAAACTATTGAAGGTGGTGCGCAACTGTCCGATGGCAAAGGCGAGGATCTCTTCGTCCGTTTCGTCGAGATGCGTTTCCAACTGCGAAGTATGGGTCTGTACGATGGTGCCGTTCTGTACCATGAGATAGTTTACATAAGCCTGGTCATTATCCCGGAGCAGGGAGAAGGCATCCACATTGGAGAGCTTGTTGGTGATGATCACCGACCTGGCCTGGTATTGTTCCAGGTGTTCGATCTTTTTGCGGATGATCTCTGCTTTTTCATAAGCCATTTTTTCGGCAGCGGCCCTCATTTCCGTTTTGAAATGCTGGATCACGGGTGTGAGGTTCCCTTTCAGGATATTCTTGAGTTGAAGCAGGCCCGCCTGGTAGTCTTCGGCCGTTTGCAATCCCTCGCAGGGCCCTTTGCAATTGCCCAGGTGGTATTCCAGGCAGACCTTGAATTTGTTTTTACGAATATTGCTCTCTGTCAGGTTCAGTTTGCAGGTGCGGAGCTGGATATTGGCCCGCACGAAGTTCAGCAGCTCCCGTACTTTGGCCACCGATGTGAAGGGGCCCAGGTACTCCGATCCATCTTCGATCTTCCGGCGGGTAAGAAAGACACGGGGGAAGGGTTCTTTTTTGATAACGATATAGGGGTAAGACTTATCGTCTTTTAGATTGATATTATATCGTGGCTGGAATTGTTTGATGAGTGAGTTCTCCAGCAGGAAGGCGTCCTGTTCCGAATCCACGATCGTGAACTCGATCCGCCTGATCCGCTGAACAAGCTCGTATGTTTTGTAGGAAGTAAAGGTCTTGATGAAATAAGAGCTTACCCTTTTCCGCAGGCTCTTGGCTTTGCCTACGTACAGCAGGGTATTCCGGTCGTCGTAATATTTATAAATACCCGGATCGACAGGTATGGTATGTGCAATTTGCTGGAACTCCTGGGAAGTCATGGAGCCAAATTTACGAACTCTTGCCTCAATCGCCGAAATGCAGCGGGTCCCAGATCAGTTTCAGTAACGCGGTGGAAGCCTTGCCCTGTTTGGGCTGGCGGATGGTGATGACAGAAAAGTACTGTCCCGTTTTCCAGGTCTGCTTCTGCTGTACGAATGTATCGCCTTCCGTGAACTCCTTCTCCATATAGATCATATCTACTTTGTCGACCGTAAGGGCAGGCGCTATATACACGATCACTTTGCGGATCTGCGGTGTTGTGTCTTTGGCAGTATAGATGAAATTAAGCAGGCGGGTGGATTGGTCCATCAGTGAGGTCTCGGTGAAATGTTCCCTGAAGCTGACGGAATCCAGTTCGGCCGGCAGTAAGGGAGTTACCAGTTGATGGAAATCTTTGAGGGAAATGTATACTGAATCCTTTTTACCATCGACGGTTGTTTTTTTAAGGATGCCACCTGCAAAGGAATCCACCTTCCTGATATCGTCGTGGACCAGGTCAGGTACGGGCAGGTAGGAGATGATCTTTTCCGTGGAAGGTTTTTCTGTTGCCGGCGCAATGGCCGGTTTGGTTTTTTCTTTACAGGAGAGGATGCTGAATAATAAAACAGCCGCCGGGAGGAAGTATCTGTTCATCCGATAAATATAAAAAATTATCAGGCAATAAAAAAAGCCGCCGAGAACCTCGTACAGCGGCTTTTTCTCGTTTGCGAGTTAACCATCTCAGCGGATAGTTTTGGCTACTCCTATCTTGATACCGTATTCCATCAGGTATTCGCGGATAGGATATTCTTTAACGTAACTGGAAAACAGTTGATAGCGGAATTGCGGGCCAACATGCCATCTCAGGTCGCCCGTTTTATACGATATGAACAATTCGGCTCCTGTATTCACATTCCATCTCCTCACGAGGGATGGATCATGCGTATAGTTCTTGTAATCGGTCGTGATCAGGTAGGTGTTCCTGTTCAGCAGGTAGGTGGGCTGGATGGTGCCGGCTATATTCAATTGCAGTTTCTCATTGCCGAGCAGCCGGAGCTCGAGCCCTACAGGCGAGCTCAACTGGAAATACTGGTTGCGCAGGTTCTCCACATCATCGCCTCCGATATTCCTCACATTAGTGAGGCTGGTGCGTTCGTTGCGCCCGTGGCGGCCAACATAATCGAGTGCGATGGTCGCCTGGTCGGGGGTGGATGTGGTATAAGCCTGGATATCGTACCTGGAATAATTGAACTGTAATCCGGCCCTGATGCGGATATTGCTGTTCAGGGCGTACAGGATATGAGTGCCTATTTCGAATCCGAGGGCTGGTTTATGGTTCACCAGTTTGTCTGGATCGATCTCGGTATTCATGGCAACGGGAACATTCTTCACGCTCACATATCCATAGCTGTTAGCCATCAGCTTGCGGTAGTTCATGGTAGGCGAAAAGGCCAGCATCCAGCTCACCCGCCGCATAGGAGGCGGAGTAAGGTTGTATATGGCATTTTCCTGCAGCCAGTTGATCCTTTTCATATCCTCTGCGCTGCCATCGTTAGCCAATTCTTTTTTAAGCAGGACGGCCTGGGAGGCGGAGCCTGGCAATGCGGTCTTTCCGGTAGCGCCATCATCCGTTGCATCATTATCAGTCTCGATGATATTATTCAGTAGCGGGTATCGGTCGTTGCCTGTAGCAATAGCGGTGAGATGCTTGCCGAGAGTGGTAAGCGGAACAATTTTTTTCAGGGAACTGGTTTGTTCAGACACAGGTGTTTCTTTGGATATGACTGAACCAGCATCATTGTGAGCAATATCCAGTGCAGGCTCTGAGGCCAGGAGGACATTCCCGGGATGGTAGGCTCCCTCAGGATTGAGCAGTGAAGGGCCATAGCTGGCAGTGGATGGGTGAGACACTGAACTGCTGGAACGGGTAGGAGTGGAGAAAGGTACGATGATGGCTTTTTCGGTCTTTTGGGTGTTGGCGGTAATACTGGGCAGGGGAGCAGGATTGAGCTTGTCGGCAGTTTTCTTTGCGCCGGGTGTCATCAATTCAACCATCATATAATAACCCACACCGGCGAGGAACAGCAGAAATCCAAGCCAATACCATTTTCTGCGCGTGTGCAAACTGCGATGTATTCCCTTCCAGACATTGTCTGAGGGATACATTTTATATTGGTCAGCTTTTTGCTTGATCAGTTGCTCGAAATCTTCATTATAAAAACCGCGCTCCATAATATCGTTAGTGTTTGTACGGGATTGTTTTCAAAGGTTTGGATCGGCTTGTATCTTTTCACGGTACCTGTTCGTTGCCTAGTGGCCGCCGGTCATGCCCAGTCCCAGCCACGTAATTCTCTCTTTCGGTTTCTGGATGATCTTCTTCTTGATGAGAATATCTTCCAGCATTTGTTTAGCGCGTGTGTACTGCGACCGGCTGGTGCTTTCCTCTATGTCGAGCATTTCGGCGATCTCTTTGTGAGAGTAGCCTTCAATTGCATAGAGGTTCAGCACGGTGCGGTATCCTATTGGTAAGAGACGAATACATTCCACTACCTGCTTGGCCTGCACGATCGAGGGCACTGATTCTTCCCTCACCTGAACGCCGGTAGCATGGATAATGTCTACGCTCTCATTGAACTTCTTGTTTTTCTTCAAATGGTTGATGCAGGTATGGACCATGATCCTTCTTATCCATCCTTCAAAAGCTCCTTTATTCTGGAAGGTGTGTATCTGGGAGAACACTTTAATGAAACCTTCCTGCAACATATCCTCTGCATCTTCCCGCTTGTGGGCAAACCTGTAACAAACAGACAACATTTTCGGGCTATACCGTTGGTATAATTCCCGCTGGGCAGTCGTGTTATTACGTAAACAGCCTTGAAGTATGGCTTCTTCGGTCATATTAACCGTTTGGTTGCCCTGTAATTTAGACAATTTTTGGCAGTAAAAGCTGCGCGGCGCCTAAAAAAATACCTTAGCGCACAATAAAAAAGATGTTGGGAATGCCACTATTTTATCAGTATCTCGCCGGTCATTTCCGGGGGTATGGGCAACTGCATCATGGTAAGGATGGTGGGGGCCATATCGCCCAGTTTACCTGCTTTTACCGTGCCTTTCCATTCTTTATCTATAATAAAAAATGGCACTGGATTGAGCGTATGGGCGGTATTCGGGCTGCCATCCTCATTGATCATGTAATCGGCATTGCCATGGTCGGCCGTGAGGAAAACGGTATAGCCATGCGCCAGGGCGGCCGTCACTACCCGCTCCACGCATTTATCGACCGTTTCAACGGCTTTGATAGCCGCTTCCCAAACGCCTGTGTGCCCTACCATGTCGGCATTGGCATAATTGAGGCAGATAAAATCGGCCGATCCCTTTTCGATCTCGGGAATGATGGCATCCGTTACCCCGATAGCGCTCATTTCCGGCTGCAGATCATACGTAGCCACTTTGGGTGAAGGGACCATGATGCGGCGCTCGCCATTGAAAGGATTTTCCCTGCCGCCGCTGAAGAAAAAAGTGACGTGGGGATATTTTTCGGTTTCGGCTATGCGTATCTGTTGTTTTCCCTGCTGCTCCAATACTTCGCCGATCGTATTGTTCAGGTTGTCGTTCTCGAAGATGATATGGACGTTCTTGAATGTCTTGTCGTATTCCGTCATGGTGGTATAGTGCAGGGATAATTTTTTCATCCCCTGGTCAGGGTGATCGGCTTGTGTGAGCACTTCGGTGATCTCCCGGCACCGGTCGGTCCTGAAGTTGAAGCAGATGGCCACGTCGCCGTCCTTGATGGTGGCCAGTGGTTGTCCGTCCTTTCCTTTGATCACTGTGGGTTTGATGAACTCATCGGTGGTATTGTGCGCGTAAGATTGTTTAATGGCTTCGATAGCGCTGGTGGCTGATTCACCCGTGCCTTTCACCAGGGCATCGTAGGCGAGCTGCACCCTTTCCCAGCGCTTATCACGGTCCATGGCGTAATAACGTCCGCTCACCGTGGCGATTTTTCCTGTGGTGGCGTCGAGGTGTTGCTGCAGGCTGGTGATGAAACCCAGACCGCTCTTAGGGTCGGTATCACGGCCATCGGTGAATGCATGGATGAACACATCGTTCAGACCTTCCTGTTTGCAAATGGAAACAAGGGCTTTGAGATGATCGATATGGGAATGCACGCCGCCATCGCTTACGAGCCCCAGCAGGTGCAGGGGTTTTTGATGGGCAATCGCATAACGGATGGACTGCAGCAATACTTCATTGCGGGCAAGAGACCCATCGCGCACGGCTACGTTGATACGCTGGAGTTCCTGGTATACGATGCGGCCGGCGCCGAGATTGAGATGGCCTACTTCACTGTTGCCCATCTGTCCATCCGGCAGTCCTACCAGTTCTCCGCAAGTGATCAAGGTAGTATTCGGATATTTCGAATACAAAGAGCTTACAAACGGAGCATGCGCATGCTGAATGGCATCTGACGATTTTACCTTTCCGAGGCCCCAGCCGTCCATAATGACCAGTATTGCTTTCTTGTTTGTCATATAACAAAATGATTGTGTTAGCTTTGTTGCTAAAGTACACAAAGGTAATGGATTAGGTTCTTGTTGGTAATTTTTCAACGTATTCTTACTTTGGCATGTTTTTAGCCCCTTTTTAACCGAAATAAATTTTGTGACTTATGAAAAAGTATCTGGGATTCGCGACCATCGCCTTATCGCTATTCCTGGTATCCTTTACTCCGTACTATTATTCGATCGATGATGTGGTCGCTGCTATGCGTAGTGGTAATGCCAGTGAATTATCGAAATATTTTGACAGCCGTGTTGAAATATCCCTTCCAGGCAAAACCGATAACTATAGCAAGAGCCAGGCCGAGATCATATTGAAAGATTTCTTTGCCAACAATGGAGTGAAGAATTTCCAGGTCAAACACAAAGGTGAACAAAATGGTTCCCAGTTCTGTATTGGTACATTGCAAACCAAGAATGGTAATTTCAGGACCAAGTTTTTCATGAAGCAGAAGGGCGACCAGCAGGTTGTGCAGGAACTGGGTTTTGAACAACTGACCGAGTAAAAAAATTAACCATCGATCTTACTTTCCCTGGAAACGAAGGGAGGCCCCGGCATTCGCCGGGGCCTTTTTTTGCCTGAACCGGGATTGATGGGATGAAAAGGATTTGTGGGATAGTTCGCCGCTGTTGCCGGCTCTCGGAAAAGATGATGGAAAAATATTACATTTACGCCGTTCAATTATCAGCAACCTTTCTTATCAATTCCATTCATCCCATCAATCCCGGTTCAGACATGCTTTCTTTCGACGAACAATTACAATGGCTTATCAGGAATGCCCTGAAAGAAGATATAGGCGATGGGGACCATTCCACTTTATCGGCCATTCCACCCGATGCTGCCGGCAAGGCCATTTTAAAGATCAAACAGGATGGTGTGCTGGCCGGAATAGCGGTAGCAGAAACGATCTTTCGTTACAAACAACCCTCTGTTCAGTTTACTGCTTTTAAAAAGGATGGTGATACCATGAAGGCTGGAGAAACGGCTTTTGAAGTAAATGCCACCGTACATACCATCCTGGAATGCGAAAGGCTTGTGCTCAACTGCATGCAGCGGATGAGCGGTATCGCTACCCTTACCCGTCAATATTCAGACAAACTGAAAGGGTTTAGAACAAAGGTGCTCGATACGAGGAAAACCACTCCCAATTTCCGGCTGCTCGAAAAGGAGGCCGTACGGATCGGGGGAGGATATAATCATCGTATGGGCCTCTACGATATGATCATGCTCAAAGACAACCATATCGATTATGCAGGTGGGTTGGAAAAGGCCATCGGCCGGGCCTGGCAATATGTGCAGGAGGTGAAACCAGGATTAAAGATTGAAGTGGAAACGAGAAACCTCGATGAAGTAAAGCGCATAGTGGCTTATGGCAAGGTAGACCGCATCATGCTCGACAACTTCACGCCCGCTCAACTGGAACAGGCATTGATCATCATAGGCGGTAAAATGGAAACGGAAGCCAGCGGCGGCATCCATCTTGATAATATCCAGGACTATGCCCGCACCGGTGTGGATTATGTGAGCGTAGGGGCCCTGGTCCACCAGGCCCGGAGCCTCGACCTGAGCCTGAAAGCGAAACTGATCTGATCATTGAAATGATTTCCGGCTGGTTACCGTAAGCACCGGAACAGCGGGGAATCATCAAACCAAAAATGAAGCACGATGTCGAAAAAAAATAAACCAGACAGCAGGGGATTTGTCTTTAGTACCGATCCCAATTTCCGGTTCGAAGAAGAAGGTAACGAAGAACAGGCCACATTGCCGCCTGCACGGCAATTATTGAAAGTGATGCTCGATTCAAAGAACCGGGCGGGCAAAACCGTGACGGTGATATTCGGGTTCACAGGTACCAACACCGACTTGGAAGAGCTGGGAAAAAAGCTGAAGAACTACTGCGGTACCGGTGGCGCCGTCAAAGACGGAGAGATCATTGTGCAGGGTGACCAGCGGGAGAAAGTGATGCAATGGATGGTGAAGAATGGATATACCAAAGCGAAAAAAATATGATCAGCTTATCCGGTGAAGCCCGCCTGCCGGGTCCCAACGACAAACCACCAACCACCAACAAACTATTGTCCTTGCGCTAAACTATAAGCCTTTTTCTCCCCCCACATATTGAGCAGTTCGGAGGAGCAGATCTTGAAATCGCCGCTCAGGCTCACGTACAATCCCAGTACATCCTGCTGGTTGAGGCCGGAACCATCGAGGCTTTCGAAGCGCACATTATACTGGTTCACCAGGTTCGTATAGATGGAACCGGTAGGCCATACCTGGGTACCGCGGTTACTGATATTGATGAGATTGAATTTCACGCCTGCATGACGCTGGCATTTTTTAGCGATCACGGCCGGCTGTTCATCGCTCTCGATGAACATATCCACTCCCACGATCTTTTCATTCTCCATTTCCTTCGATACCAGCATGGGATTTTTCTCCAGCTTGAATACTGTTTGCGTAACCGGCATGTTCGGCAGCAATTCTTTCGCATTGAGGGCCGGCTGCTGACCGAAATTCCTGATAATGGCCTCTGCAAACTGTGTGGTGTTGAGGGCCGGCTGGTTCTTGTTGCCGAAGTCACCGGTGCGTACTCCCTGTTCCAGCGTATACAGCAATGCATTTTCGATCTGGGCGGCATTTTCCATAAGTCCGAGGTGACGCAGCATGGCGATGCCGCTCAGCAGCAGGGCTGTGGGATTGGCGATATTCTTTCCGGCAATATCCGGGGCTGTTCCATGCACTGCTTCGAAAATGCAGATATGGTCGCCGATATTGGCGGAGGGGGCAAACCCAAGACCGCCTACCAGTCCGGCACAAAGATCGGACACGATATCTCCCTGCAGGTTGGTGAGCACGACCACATCGAAAGTATCGGGGCGGGTAACGAGCTTCATACAGAGATCATCCACGATCACATCATCTGCTTTCAGCTCAGGATAATCTTTGGCCACTTCATAAAAACATTCGAGGAAGAGCCCGTCGGTGATCTTCATGATATTGGCCTTATGACCGCAGGTAATGCGGCGGGCATTTTTTTTCTTCGCCATTTCAAATGCATACCTGATCACCTGCAAACTGCCGGGGCGTGTGATAAAACGGCGGCTCAGGGCCACATCATGGGTGAGCATGTGCTCGATACCGCCATAGGTATCTTCGATATTTTCACGGACAACGGTGATATCGATAGGAATGGCGGCTTTGGAGAAAACAGTGTCCACACCATGCAGTGTCTGGAACACCCTTTTATTGGCATAAGTATTCCAGGTTTTACGGGCCGTAACGTTGACGCTCTTTACACCTTTCCCTTTGGGGGTTTCCATTGGTCCTTTGAAAAGGATCCCAAGATTCTCGATGGTCAGTTGGGCTTCCGGGGTCATTCCATTGGAAAAGCCTTTGTCGAACACCCACTTGCCCATGTCGACCGTTTCATATTCAAGGGGTACATTGTTCGCTTTAAAGATCGATAATACGGCATCCATGATTTCCGGGCCTATTCCATCTCCTTTAGCTACAGCTATTTTCATATATCAAAAAATTAATTGTCTATTTATGGGTCCCCAGCGCTGCAAAATTACCATCCTGCCCCAACAATTCCAGTTAAATTCTTGTGTATTTGCTACAGGCTGCTTTTATTTTTGATTACCTTTAAACTCCAAACAGCCATCAATGGTATCGAAAATTTCCGAGGGCATCGAGATCAGCGTAGAAACCTTTTATCAGCCGGATTACTCCAACCCTATTTCCGGTGAATACATGTTTGCCTACCGGATCACCATTGAGAACCACAACAATTTTCCCGTTAAACTGCATCGCCGCCACTGGTATATTGCCGACAGCAATGGCAGTAACCGTGAGGTGGAAGGAGAGGGCGTGGTAGGGGTCCAGCCTACGCTTCAGTCGGGCGAACGGTATCAATATGTGAGCGGCTGTAACCTGCGCAGTGAAATGGGGAAGATGTACGGCACTTATTTAATGGAGAACCTGCACAATAAAAGCCAGTTCCAGGTCAATATCCCTGTGTTCGAAATGATCGTTCCGTTCAAGATGAATTAGGGGTTACACACTTACCACCTGATTCTACGCACTTACCAGTTAATATAGCACACTTACCAATTCGTTCCTTCCGTAAGGCAGGTTGGGGTTATTTTTGCCTCACATACGAATTTCTAAACTCTCAATGTTACGCTGATGAAATTACTCACTTCGCTCTCCGGGATTATTATTCTTTGTATATTATTCACCACCCAAACCCATTTGAGCTCCTGCCAGAAGGAACCTATCACCGATACGGTTACTATTGTCAAAAAGGATACGGTAAGAATTACTGAAGATTGCAACTGCTATGACCTGAAAGATGGACTGGTAGCACACTATAATTTTACTAATGGCGATCTCAATGATTTGAGCGGCAACAACAATCATATCATATTCAATAATGCTACAAAAACAGCAGACCGTTTTGGAAATGCGGGTAATGCTTATTTGTTCAATGGAACTTCCAGCTACATGAAAGTGGCCAATAGTTCATCACTGAACCCACATCACATTACATTGATGGCAATTCTAAAATTCAACGGATTCAATCAAAGCACTTGTCATGGGAACTCGGTCATCCAAAAAGGAAATAAAGAGCAGGAAATAGGTTTTTATGGATTGAGGGCAAGTGATATGGGCAATGATTGTAATGCTCCGCTCGACCCGAACAGGGTAATTATTTATGGGTTTCGTGGTCTGGATCCGTCAGCAGCAACCAACCTCCCCGATACTAATATTGTAAAGCTGAATAAATGGTTGACCGTTGTATTTACCTACGATGGCACCCAATCGAAATTGTATATGAACGGAAAATTAGCGCGTGTTTCGCCGGGGAGCCCGCCTCATGCGCCTAATAGTAATGATTTGTATTTTGGCAGGGGAGAATCCATGCAATTTCCATACTGGTTTAACGGCGTGATCGATGAGATCAGGATTTACAATAAAGCACTGTGCGAAGCGGAGGTGAGGGAATTTGAAAAATTGAAAGAGTAGGTATTATATTTTAGTTTCAAATAATAAAGGCGTGGCAAATTTTAATTGCCACGCCTTTATTATTTGATCTGTTTGTAATCATAGCAATTTATTTTTCTTCATTCCCATTCTATACAACGTGAATCCCATAAGGGCGAAGAAGATCACGCCCAGGAAGAAATAACCTGTTTGCCCAAGGCTTTCCGACAACCCATGTTCCAGGTTGATCTTCTCCAGGCCAGCATGGATGCTGCTATTGGCCAGCAGGAAAGCAACGATCACACCTGCAATGGCGCCGCCTGCCACCAGACCTGTGGCGAACAGGTTGCCCTTCTGCAGGTCTTCTTCTTCCGCTGTTACATGCTCTCCTTTTTTCTTTTTCTTCCATTCCACCAGCCCGCGGAGAGCGCCGCCGATAAAGATGGGCAGGGTAGTGGCCAATGGCAGGTAAATACCGATGGCGAATGAAAGCGCCTTGATGCCGCACAACTCCACCACGATGGCAATACAAACGCCAACGAGCACGAACTGCCAGTCGAGGTTATGCGAGAGGATACCTTTGATCAGTGTAGCCATCAACGTTCCCTGCGGAGCAGGATAGCGGTCTGTTCCGATGGAGTGGAAAACACCTTGCTGCACCATTTCCTGTGTAGGCGTATCGAGCACTTTGATGGTAAGCCCGATCACTACGGAGGATACGATAGCGCCGATGAACAAGGCCATCTGTTGGAATTTAGGCGTGGCGCCTACGATATATCCTGTTTTAAGGTCTTGTGAGGTAGTACCTGCATTCGCCGCTGCAATACAGATCATGCCACCTACCACTAACGCCATCGGCTCGTAAACTTTACCCGTCCAGCCCACAGCGATGAACACGAGGCAGGTGCCCATCAATGTAGCGATCGTCATACCACTGATAGGGTTATTCGAAGATCCGATCAGGCCCACAATACGGGAAGATACGGTAACGAAGAAGGCCCCGAAGATCACTACGAGGATGCTCAGCAGTAATTTGCTGCCTACCCCTTCTCCGGGCAATTGAGGCAGCAGGGTCATGAGCAGGATCAGGGCCACACTGCCGAACCCTACCACTTTAAGGGAGAGGTCGCGGTCGGTACGCTCAACGGATTGTACGGTACCGCCATTCTTCAGGGAACCGAGACTGCCCTTGAAAGAAGATATAATGGTAGGAATGGTTTTGATGAGCATGATGAAACCGCCTGCTGCTACTGCGCCGGCGCCTATCTGGCGAACGTAAGCGCGGTAGATGGCAGCGGACCAGTCGTTGAAAGTATGGTTCACGGGGTCCCATCCACCAGGGCCTCCTTTATCTGCGAGAGAGGGAAGATATCCGAGCTTGATCAATTGCGCGGCCACTATATCCGCAGGCACCAGCGATGCCAATAACGGAATGAATACGAACCAGCAAAGTACACTACCGGCCACCAATACCCCGGCGATCTTAGGCCCCACGATATAACCAACGCCCATATATTCAGGAGTGATCTCACCGCTGATACGGGCCGAAGGAAAATATTTATTGGCCTGCTTCGTCATGAAAGCAGGAGTTTCTGCGATCAGGTGCAATACTTTCTGGAAGAAAGCGTAAATCATGGCAAATCCCAATCCAAGGAAAGCAGTCTTGGCGAACTCGCCGCCTTTTTCTCCGGCCTTCAATACGGAAGCGCAGGCCGTTCCTTCGGGATAAGGCAGCGTGCCATGTTCCTTAACGATCAGCGGCCTTCTCAGTGGGATCATCATGAGCGTACCCAGGATGCCCCCGAAAATGGCAAGGATCAGTATGGTGAAATAATTGAAGAAATCGGCGCTGCTCTTTTCGCTGAGGAACAGGAAACCGGGCAACGTGAACACTACCCCGGCCGCAATACTTTCACCGGCACTGCCGGTGGTTTGAATGATATTGTTCTCCAGGATGGTAGTGCGGAGGAACAGGCGACTGAGCGTGATGGCCATCACGGCGATAGGGATAGAAGCAGATACCGTGAGGCCGGCTTTCAGCGCGAGGTACACCGTGGCTGCGCCGAATATGATGCCGAATACCGCTCCCATCAACACCGATTTTACGGTGAATTCAGCCATCCTGGTCTCAGGAGCAACGAAAGGTTGAAACTTTTTTTCAGACATAAAGGTCCTTGGTTTTATGAGGAAAATTGCGGAATGAACAGGCGGCTATTTTACGTCGCCCATTCTTTTTTCCATCCAAAAGCTTAACAGGAATAACAAGGCGGCTGCGATCCCGCTGATCACCACGAACAACATAAAGAAATCGTACAGGTTGTTGATCTGGTAACCCAAAAAATGAGTGGGTCCCTGGCTTGGCAATAAAGCTCCCAGCTTTCCACCGAATTTGTTGGCCACTGCATTCGACAGGAACCATACCCCCATCAGCACAGAAGTGAAACGCGCAGGGGCCAGTTTATTCACCAGTGATAACCCAATGGGCGACAAACAAAGCTCACCTACCGTATGCAGGAAATACAGGCCCAGCAGCCAGAGCATGCTTACGGGTTCCATCACATCTTTCACGCCATACGCGATCAGCAGATAACCCAGTGCCAGGAATACCAGGCCCAGGGATTGCTTTTTCGGTGAGGATGGTTCAATATTATGTTTGCCCAGCCATTGCCATAACGCCGATAGCACAGGCGCTGTCAAAAAGAGCCACATGGAGTTGACGCTGTTGAACCAACTGGAGGGGATCTCATTCAGCACATAAGGTGTGCCTTTGATATAATAAATAATGGCGAAGGCGATCCCGCCGATGGCCATGGCAGCAAAGATCTTTTTCAGCTCACCGGGAATTTCCATCATCCGTTGCAGTATGAAATACATCAGGAACCCCAACGCCACGATGAACAGGATCGCAGTGCCCATTTGGGTATTCACCGGGTAGTTGCGCCGGGTATTGCGTTCAGCAAATAAAGTAAGGGAGGAGCCTGCCTGCTCGAATGCCGCCCAAAAGAAGACAATGAAAAATGCGGCGATGAATATCACCAGCACCCTGCCTCTTTCGGTGGGCGTAAGCGAGCTGTCGAAAATGATAAGCCCTGATACGCCGATGGCTATACTGAAAATAAAGGACCCGATATAATCGAGTTTACCCAGGTTCCTGAACACGAGGAACATGCCCAGTGCAATGAGTCCCCACAGCGCCACATGCTTCAGGGAAGAGCCTGTGCTCTCGCGTTGTGCCTCCTCACCGGCCTTGCTGTTGAGTTTGTTGGGGAGGATGCCGATGCCATTTCCCTGTGGGTCTACTACATATTTATTCTTGAGCCAGATAAAAGTAAGCGTGCCGAGGATCATGGCCACTGCTGCCGCCATGAACCCCCATTTGAAAGCCTCCGGGATCACTTTACCACTGTCATCATACCGGTTGCCAAGGCCGCCACAGATCAGCGGGCCGATGAATGCGCCGAGATTAAAGCACATATAGAATATGGTATAGGCCGAATCCAGGCGTTTGTCGCCTTTGGGATAAAGCTGCCCAACCATCGTGGAGATATTCGGTTTGAAGAAGCCGGTGCCGAGAGCAAGTACGATCAGTCCAACCCACATGATCGTATTGGCCAGGCTTACATCCGTATAAAAGGAAGCGCTGGTGAACATGAGGAACTGCCCGATGGCCATGAGGATACCGCCTGTGATGATGGAGCGGCGGTTACCCCATAAACGGTCGGCAAAATATCCGCCCAGCAAAGGAGTGAGGAAAGCGAGCCCAGTATAACTGCCATACACATTATCCTGTGCATGGTCATCTTTCATCATTAAAGCGTTGGTAACATATAAAACCAGTAAGGCACGCATGCCATAGTAACTAAAACGCTCCCACATTTCCGTAAAGGACAAGACAAAAAGCCCTTTCGGATGTTTGCCCGTAACGGGTTGATTCATATTTTGGTTTTTGGGTTGAAGCAATCGTGAACACCGCTCGTATCGGCTCTTTGGCGGCGTGCTGTTTGTTTTAGCGGCGTAAAATAGTGATAAATTCCAATTCGGTGTTGCAATCCTGAATTAAAATTCACCAAATTCGATGGTGAATCCCGAAATTCGCACCGGTTTAAATGCTCCATTATAACATGATGAATATTTTACTGATAGGTTCCGGAGGCCGTGAACATGCGCTGGCCTGGAAAATTGTTCAAAGTACACAATGTGATCGGTTATACATTGCCCCCGGCAATGCCGGCACGGCTTTATGCGGCACTAATGTAGCCCTTGCTGCTACTGACTTTGCAGCCGTCAGGGAATTTGTGCTCAGCCATTCGATCGGCCTGGTGGTAGTGGGCCCTGAGGAACCATTGGTAAAGGGCATCGTGGATATATTCCGGAATGATGCCGCCTTGCAGCATGTCGCCATCATCGGCCCATCTCAATACGGTGCGCAACTGGAAGGCAGTAAAGCATTCGCTAAAAAATTCATGATGCGGCATGGGATCCCCACCGCCGCTTACCGGGAATTCGATGCCGCCAGTTATGATGCCGGTATTGCGTACCTGCAGCAACATAGCCTTCCCATTGTATTGAAGGCAGATGGACTGGCAGCCGGAAAAGGAGTGCTGATCTGCAATTCCGCGGAGGAAGCCATCGAGGAGTTCGGGCTCATGCTGCAGCAAAGCAAATTCGGTGATGCCGGCAGGAAAGTAGTGGTAGAAGAATTTCTCAGTGGTATAGAGTTGAGCGTATTCGCTTTGACGGATGGCAGGGAGTACGTATTGCTCCCGGAAGCCAAGGACTATAAAAGGATCGGGGAAGGTGATACTGGTCTCAATACCGGCGGTATGGGGGCTGTAAGTCCGGTGCCTTTTGCCGATGCGGCTTTCATGAAAAAAGTAGAAACGACGATCGTTCGGCCTACCATCGAAGGATTGGCTGCCGAGAAAATCGATTATAAAGGCTTTGTATTCTTCGGTCTTATCAAAGTGGGGGATGAACCCTATGTGATCGAATACAATTGCAGGATGGGCGATCCCGAAACGGAGGTGGTGATGCCCCGCCTAAAAACAGACATGGTGGAATTGTTCATGGCCACTGCCCAGGGAAAACTTTCATCGGTGAAGGTAGAACAGGATGAGCGGGTAGCCTGCACCGTTATGGCGGTAAGTGGCGGCTATCCAGGCGACTATAAAAAAGGTTTTGCCATTAGCGGGCTCGATCAGCCGCTGCCTGCAGAGAGCCTTGTTTTCCATGCAGGCACTGCCCAAAAAGATGGGGCCGTGGTAACCAGCGGTGGAAGGGTATTATGTGTTACCTCTTATGCCATGAGCATTCCCGCCGCCGTTAACCAATCGAAAGAAGTATTGAAAAAGATATCCTTCGATGGAATGTATTATCGGAAGGATATCGGGTTCGAGTTTTAAATGAATACTGGCTATATGAAAAAAGAAGTGCACTACGATGATTACCTGGAACTGGACAAAATACTGAATGCGCAGTTCCCGGAGAGCGACAAAGTGCAGCAGCCCGCGCATGATGAAATGCTGTTCATCATCATTCACCAGACTTATGAGCTATGGTTCAAGCAACTGCTTTATGAAGTGAATTCCGTGGGCGCTATCATGCACAAACCGGTGAATGATAATTCCCCTGAACTGCAAACCGTGGTGCACCGGCTTTCCCGCGTGATCACCATACTGAAAGTGCTGGTGCAGCAGATCGATATCATGGAAACCATGACGCCGATGGACTTTCTCGATTTCCGCGACATGCTTCGCCCCGCCTCCGGTTTTCAGAGCTGGCAATTCAAAGAGCTGGAAGCCAGGCTGGGACTGAAATACGAACATCGCTTCGGACAGCAATACTATATCTCCCAATTGAGGCAGGAGCAGATCGATATCATCAAAAAGGCAGAGCAGGAACAATCCCTGCTTCAACTGCTCAATGCCTGGCTCGAAAGAATGCCCTTCTTCGAAGAGGCCGATAACTGGAAGCATTACCGGGCAGTGGCATCAGGCCCAGCACAGGAGGATTGGGGGCAGGGACCGTTCTGGAAAGATTATCGCTCCATTTATGCAGGCAGCCTGGCCGAAGCAGAAAAAACCAATAAAGAGTATTTCGACGCTGTTTTTAGTGATCCATCATCGAATAATGACAGGCATCTTTCTCCCCGTGCCTGCAGGGCCGCCCTGTTCATTATGTTATATCGTGGTTATCCCATCATGCAACTGCCTTTTCAATTGCTGAACAATCTGCTGGAGATCGATGAGCAATTGAGCACCTGGCGATACCGGCACATGAACATGGTGCAGCGTGTGATCGGCACCCGTATCGGTACAGGCGGCAGCACTGGTCGTGATTACCTGAAAGGTGCGCTGGACAAGCATTATATCTTCGCCGAGATAGCGCGGCTCACCAGTTTCCTCATCGAGCGCCGCAAACTGCCGGTGCTGAGCCAGGAAATGGAAAAGCGACTGGGCTTTGTTGGCCGGTCGATCAATTGAACCTGCCCTGCTTTTGGATGACCCGGTAATGTTTTGCCAGGAATTCTCCTACGGTATGATTGAACGCTTCTTGGTAAATGAAAGGAATGCGATGGAAATAATGGCGACGGCTGTTGCGAAAAGAAAAAGGGAACGGCTGCCGGAACCTGTCCAGAGTAAGCCTGCCACCACACTGGCCATGAGTGTGGCGATGCTTTGCAGGGATGTGTATAACCCAATAGCAGTGCCGGTTTGCGCCTGCTGCACCATCCCAGTAAGCCATGCCCTCGCTATCCCTTCAGTGGCGGCTGCATAAAGGCCGTACACGAAAAAGAGGCCGTAAACAGTGATAGGGGATGATGCGAAGGCGAAACCGCCATATACTACGCAGAACAGGCCGAGACCTCCGAGAAAAACTTTCTTCATCCCCACCTTATCGGCCAATGCTCCCATAGGATAAGAGCTGAGGGCATATACAAGATTGTAAAAGATATAGGCGGTGATGGTGATATCGTCGCGGCCACTGATCTCCTTTGCCCTCAGTAACAGGAATACATCGGAACTGTTGGCGATGGCGAAGATGACCAGTCCGCCCACCAGTTGCCGGTAGCCATTCGGAGCCATCTTCCAGTAAGAAAAGAAAGAAAAAAAATGCCCTTTTCTTGTCGCGGGTGAAGTTGTTCTATTCTCTTTCAACAGGAAGGCAAAAGCTACGGCGATCATGCCGGGAAGAAATGCGAAATAAAAAAGCTGCTTGTATTGACCGGGGAAGAAATGCAGGTATGCCAGGGCGAGCAGGGGGCCAGTCACTGCGCCGACCGTATCCCATCCGCGATGGAAACCGAATACGCGGGCCCTGGTGACCGGTGTGGCTTCTGCCGAAAGAAGGGCGTCCCTGGCGGCCGTACGCAACCCTTTGCCGAGCCTGTCTGTAGTACGCGCCCCAAAGATCCAGAGTGGATGCGTGAACATGGCCATCATGGGTTTGGAGAGCGCGCTCAGAAAATATCCCAGCTTCACGAAAGGCAGTCGCAAACCTTTTTCATCGGAGAGTTTGCCGAAATATCCTTTGCTCAGGCCAACGGTGAATTCGGCAATGCCTTCCAGCAAACCGATCAGCAATACGGAGAAGCCGATCTCTTGAAGATAAACAGGTACTACAGGGTATAACATCTCGCTGGCCACATCGGCGAAACAGCTTACGATGGAAAGGACCCAGACTGTGCGGGTGATGATGCGCATGCAAAAGTAAGTTAGTAAAAATCCAGTATCAGAAAACAATTATCACCGGCTGCCTGCGTTAGTGCATCAGCAGCATCACCGTAATAAATCAAACGATATTCTTCGGCAGGCGTTCCAGGTAGGTTTAAGGCAAATTTAACGGTATCCACAAGTGTTGAAAAAATACTGTTCCGGCAAGGGTTTCGCTTTGTTATTTCGGATTATTTGCTTCAATTTTGCAAGCATTATATTCATATCCAAAAATCTGACCTTTTAAAATGGGCCTATTCAACTTTTTCACCCAGGAGATTGCGATTGACCTGGGTACTGCCAATACCCTCATTATACACAATGATGAAGTAGTGGTGAATGAACCGAGCATTGTAGCGTTGGACCGCAATAACCCGAAGAATGTGCTGGCAGTGGGAAAACGAGCCCTGATGATGCACGAAAAAACCCATGAAAGTATCCGTACTGTTCGCCCGCTGAAAGATGGTGTGATCGCCGACTTCAATGCCGCCGAATTGATGATAAGGGAGATGATCAAGATGATCTATCCCAAAAAGCCATTATTTCCCCCCAGTTGGAGAATGATGATCTGTATCCCTTCCAGTATCACAGAAGTGGAGAAACGTGCCGTGCGCGACAGTGCAGAGCAGGCCGGCGCCAAAGAGGTGTACCTGCTGCATGAGCCGATGGCCGCGGCACTGGGTATCGGGATCGATGTGGAGGAGCCGGTAGGCAATATGATCATCGATATCGGCGGTGGCACCACTGGTATCACGGTGATCGCGCTGGCAGGTATCGTGTGCGACCAGAGCATCCGTATTGCCGGCGACGAATTCACGGCCGATATCATGGAGGCCCTGCGCCGTTATCATAGCCTGCTGATCGGCGAACGTACAGCAGAACAGATCAAGATCAATATCGGGGCTGCCATGAAAGACCTCGACAATCCGCCGGATGATATCCCTGTCAATGGCCGCGACCTGGTGACCGGCATCCCCAAACAGATCATGGTCAGCTACCAGGAGATCGCAGAGGCGCTCGATAAAAGCATTTTCAAGATCGAAGAAGCGATCCTGAAAGCACTGGAAATGACTCCCCCCGAACTGGCCGCCGACATCTACCGCCGTGGGCTGTACCTGACCGGAGGTGGCGCCTTGCTCCGCGGGCTCGACAAACGCCTCAGCCAAAAGATCAAACTGCCCGTGCACGTGGCCGACGATCCTTTAAAGAGCGTGGTACGTGGCACAGGTCTGGCGTTGAAGAACTATGAACATTATCCGTTTGTAATGCGTTAATTCGCTTGCGACCGAATCTAAAACTTACCTCCGTTGCGTAACATATTTCTCTTCATCAGAAGGTACTTCAACTTTGTGTTCTTCGTGGTGATGCAGATCATTGCCTTGTATATGCTATTCCATTATAACCGCTTCCATGAAGCAGCTTTCATGGGTGTGGCCAATGAATGGACCGGACGGGTAAGCAAGAAGTTCAATAACGTAGAATACTATTTCCACCTCAAAAAGACCAATGAAGAGCTGGTAAAGGAGAATGAGATCTTGCGCAACCTGCTCCGCCAGAATTTCGAAGGCGCCGATACTACCCTGAAGGTCCTCGTCGATTCTCTCAGCCGGGACACTTTCGGCCACCTGCGAAAATACCGGTACCGCGATGCGAAAGTGGTCAATAACAGCACCAGCCTGCAATACAATTATATCACCATCTACCGCGGCGAAAAACAGGGAGTGCATAAGGATATGGGCGTTATCAGCCCTTCCGGGGTACTGGGCACTGTCGTTTACAGCAGCAGCAATTATTCCATTGTCATGAGCCTGCTGAATGTGCAAAGCAAACTGAGCGGTAAGCTGAAAAAGAGCAGCGAAACAGGACAGGTTTCATGGGATGGCAAGAGCCCGTTCTACCTGACCATGAACAGCCTCCCCAAGAGCGTTCCCTTGGCGAAAGGCGATAGTATAGTGACCAGCCAGTATAGCTCCCGTTTTCCGGAAGGCATCCTGATCGGGACCGTCGCTGAGATCATCGATGATAAAGCCAGTAACTTCTATACCCTCAGACTGAAGCCGGCCACTAATTTCTTTGCTGTCGAGCATGCCACCGTGATCGAGAACCTGCAGGCCGAAGAACAAAAGAAACTGGAAGAAACAACTAAAATGAATCAATGAGCGACCTCGTCAGAAATACGATACGATTTATATTGTTCATCCTGGTGCAGGTATTCGTGTTGTTCCAGATAAAACCACTGCACCAGTTCGTTGTTCCCTATCTGTATTTCCTGTATATCCTCTGGCTTCCCTTCAGCATGCCGCGCATGGCAGCAACCTTGCTGGGGTTCTGCTTCGGCCTCACGCTCGATTTCTTTACTAAAACACCCGGCCTGCACGCAGCGCCCTGCACACTGATCGCCTATCTGCGGCCTTTCCTCGTGAATATACTTATTCCACAAGAAGGAGCCGACAAGAACTATAAATCACCTTCCATTACCAGCATGGGCTGGGCGCCTTATGCAACGTATGTGCTCATACTGACTTTCATTCATAATACTTACCTCGTATTCCTGGAGTGGCTCCAGTTCGGCAGTTTCTGGTTTTTTCTCGGCAAAGTGCTGGCCACAACCGGTATCAGCCTTATGCTGATCCTGATCACTGAACTATTGGTTTACAGGAAAGAAAAGTTCAGGACAAATACTGTTTGAGTTGACAGGTTTAAAGGTTAATAGGTTGACAAGAGAACCTCATGAGATAATGCACCTTGTCAGCATTTCAACTTGTTAACTTTTCAACCGTCACTTCGCACTTAAATAATTAGGTATAATTTTGTACATTGATGACAGATTCGTGTAAGCAATCCTATGGCTCTATTTAACCAGTCGCGCAGCAATATTATCCGCCTCATTTTCCTGGGAATCTTCCTCATTATAATAGTGCAGTTGTTCAACCTGCAGATCATTTCGGGAAAGTATCGCCAGTTGGCGATGAACAATGCGGTATTCCCGAAAGTGAAATATCCCGACCGTGGTATCATCTTCGACCGCAATGGCAAAGCCATTCTCAATAATACCATCATGTTCGACCTGGTGGTAACCCCCAATGAAGCCAAACGTACCGATACTTTCGGCCTTTGCGAGATCCTTGGCATCGACACGGCAGAATACAGGAAAAGGATGCTGGAAGCACGTTTCAAGAATGGCCCTTACCGGCCTTCTATTTTCCAGGACCTGCTTACACCTGAATTGCATGCACGCCTCGATGAGAATATCTGGAAGTTCCCCGGCTTCGCACTGATAGAAAGGCCCGTGCGTGTATATCCTTTCAACGCTGCCGCCCATATCATGGGCTATATCGGGGAAGCGGATTCTTCCATCATCAAACGCTCACAGGGATTTTACAGGATGGGCGATTATGTGGGCAGGAGCGGACTGGAAGCCTTTTATGAACCTATCCTTATGGGGACAAGAGGCGTAGAGCACCTGATCAAAGACAATAAGAACAGGCTGGTGGGCAGTTTCGAGAACGGCCGCTATGATACGCCCGCCGTCGCAGGCCGCAACCTGCGCACCTTTATAGATATCGACCTGCAACAGCTTGCTGAAAAATTGATGAATAATAAGGTAGGCGCCGTGGTAGCCATCGATCCCAAGACCGGCGGCATACTCGCCATGGCATCGGGCCCTACCTATAATCCCAACAGCCTCACAGGTTCCAACAAACAAAAGAATTACGGGCAGTTGGTGCTCGATGTGGCAGGCCCCCTGCTCAACAGGGCCATCCAGGGTAATTATGAACCGGGTTCAACTTTCAAACCCCTGGGCGCGCTAGTGGCCCTCGATGAAGGCGTGATCACTCCCAGTTACGGATATCCCTGTCCGGGCCGGTATTTCGGCTGCGGTCATGGTAAACCGGCCTGCACCCATAAAAATCCCGGCCATGCTGCCAACCTGCGACTGGCCATCGCCAATTCATGCAACTCCTATTTTGTGCAGGTATACAGGATGGCGGTCGACAATCCAAGATTTGGCAACGTCAAGAACGGGTATGAAAAATGGATGGAATACATGAACGCATTTGGACTGGGCGACCGTACAGGCGTAGACCTCACCAGTGAGGTCACCGGCCTGATCCCCGATACTGCCCGGTACAACCGCGTATACCGTGGCGCCTGGAACTCCTGTACCAATCTTACGCTCGGCATCGGACAGGATATGATGCAGGCCACTCCATTACAACTGGCCAATGCCATGTGCATCATCGCCAACAAAGGATTTTATTATACTCCCCACTTCGTACAAAAGATCGATGGCGGATCTGCTGCAGATACGATGCTTAATAAATTCCAGACAAAGCACGAAGTGCTTACGAAAATATCCGATGATGCCTATGAAGCGGTAATGACCGGTATGCAGGAGGTGGTGGAAGGAGCAGCATCGAGAGCAAAAGTGCCGGGTATCCCGATCTGCGGTAAAACAGGTACTGCGGAAAAATACAGGATCATCCAGGGCAAAAAGATCAAACTGGAAAATAACTCGGTATTCGTTTGTTTCGCTCCACGCGATAATCCGAAGATCGCACTGGCCGTTGTAGTGGAGAACAGCGGTTTCGGTAATACCTGGGCAGCACCGATCGCCGGCCTGATGCTGGAAAAATATTTGAAGGATAGCCTGCCGGCAGACCGGCTCAAGGAAGTGGACAGGATCACCAATTCCAGCCTCATGCCCTCTTACATTAAATACCTCCAATACATTGAAGATTCGGCGAGGGCTTACAATTGGTATGATAAATATGGCGACAGCACGCTGATCAAAAAATTCCTGAATAACAACCGTACAAAGCCGCCTTTCCCCAAATCGAGGGAATCGAAATCGGAACGGCAATCACTGGGTCTTGTGCTGCCAGATCCCAGATTATTCAATAAACCTGTACATGCTTAAAGGCCGGCTATGAACCAACGCAATCCCGCCATATCGAAAGGAGTAGACTGGATAATGATCTGGTTGTACCTCGCACTGGTGGCCATCGGCCTCCTGAGCATCTTTTCAGTGACCTATCGGGAGGGCGACAGCGTGGTACAGAGTTTCCTGAGCTTTAAAACAGACTACAGCAAGCAAATGTATTTCTTCTGTGCCGCCCTGGTGGTTGGCCTGTTCATTTTGCTCACCGATAGTAAATTCTTCACCGCCACTGCCAATATCTGGTACGCTTTCGGCTTATTGCTGCTGGCGCTGGTATTCCCCTTTCATACAGCAGTAAAAGGTACAGAATCCATTATCAGGATCGGCGGGTTCAATCTTCAACCTGCAGAGCTTTGCAAGGTATTCGTGAACCTGGCGCTGGCGAAATATTTATCGAGGGTTGAAACCGATTTCAGCAAACCCCGCTCGCACCTGATCGCTGCGGGCATTGTACTGTTGCCTGCCCTGATCACCGTTGCGCAGAAGGAAGTCGGCCTGGCCCTGGTGTTCCTGGCGTTTTTCCTGGTGATGTTCCGTGAAGGCTTACCGCCCGGTTACCTGATCATTGGTTTTTCATTGGCGGTATTGGTGGTGGCCACACTGATCGTGGATAAGGATGTGCTCGCTATAGTGCTTACCGGGATTGCCGCTGCGGCCATTTATGTATTGCGGAAGCAGATCCGGCGCAAAAGGGGACTGCTTTTTATTATCGTCCTGATCTGGGTGGCCTGTGTGGGCGTACAGCGGTTCGCTGTTCCCTTCATCTTTACCAAGGTATTGCAGAAGCACCATGTGGAAAGGATATTCTCTCTCATCGGAAAAGAGAATCCTTATGCGACCCTCAACACCGTTGAAGGGGATGAGCCGGTACCCGTAAAGAAAAAAGACACCGACTACAATGTACGGCAAAGCAAGATCGCTATCGGCAGCGGCGGCCTTTTGGGAAGAGGATTTATGAAGGGAACGCAAACGCGGTTCGACTTCGTACCGGAGCAACGCACCGATTTCATCTTTTGTACCATTGGTGAAGGTTTCGGGTTCGTAGGAAGCACCTTGGTTTTGGGGATCTATATTTTTCTACTGATGCGTATCGTGAATCTGGCCGAAAGACAGCGAAGCGTGTTCAGTCGCTGTTATGCTTATGGCGTGGCATCCGTTATCTTTTTCCATATTGCCATCAATGTATGTATGACCATCGGCCTGGCGCCTGTGATTGGGATACCCCTGCCATTCATCAGTTATGGTGGTACATCGCTGCTTTCCTTCTCCATCATGTTATTTATCCTGATCCGCCTGGATGCCGACAGGCAAATGGTGTTGCGCTAAGGCGTACATTTGCTCCTTGTAAGTAAATGATATGAAAGTAATTCCATTGAGCGAAGGCGCTTTTACGATCGATAAGACAAAACTCTTCATTCCTTTCGATATCAATGCCGATGATCTGCAAAAAAGGGCCGTGGGCAGTTTGCTGGTAGAGATCCAGCCATTTGTGGTGATCACATCGGAAGATGTGCTGCTGATCGATACAGGATTGGGCTTCAGTAATCCCGATGGCCGTCTGCAATTGCACCAGAACCTGATCGACAATGGCATCAATCCTTCCGAGATCACGAAAGTGCTGATGTCGCACCTGCACAAAGACCATGCAGGTGGCATCAGCATCGAAAAGGAGAGAACACTTAGTTTCCCCAAGGCCAAATATTATATCCAGAAAAAGGAGTTTGCCTTTGCATTCGAAAAAGGCTTACCCTCTTATATACCCGAAGAACTGGAATGCCTGAAAGACTCACCACAGGTGGTATGGCTGGATGGGAATGGGGTGATAGATGGATACATCAAATATGAGGTTACTGCAGCACATAGTCCTTATCACCAGGTATTCTGGATAGTGGATGGCGGTGAAACGGTATTTTATGGAGGAGATGATGCGCCGCAGTTGCAGCAGATGCGCAGCCGTTTTGTGGCGAAGTATGATTATGATGGGAGGAAATGTATGGAACTGCGGCAGGAATGGTGGAAGCGGGGAGAAGAGGAAAAATGGACTTTTCTTTTCTATCATGATGTGAAGAACCCGGTGTGGAGGTTTTGATATTAGATTTTTTTCCGTTTGTAATATAGCTTTGATTGCAATATGCTGTTTTTATTCTACACGGTTTTCGCCTATTTTGACACAGTTACAGGCTGAAACTGCACAGTTACCCAATAGTGGTCGGGAATCCATTGCTGTAAGGGGGATTATAGTATTTTTGAAAACATAACCCCTTAACCGTCCTTATCTTCCTTATGAGATTGTCAACGTTGTTCAATACGATCAGGAACTTCTCTACCAGATATTTCTATTCGCTGAAATTTCCTTCAATATTTATTGGTCAATACTCGTCTTATAAACTATAGACTATATGAAGAATATTCTATCGGCCTTTATTCTATTCATGTCGGTGACTGTTATGGCGCAGAACTCTCCCGGCATGCCTGCTGCCGAAATAGTAGAAAAAGAGGGTCTCGATCTGGCCGATAACCAGGCTTTATTATTGAAAAAGGTAGAGGAACTCACTTTATATGCAATTGCGCAACAAAAGGAAATAGAATCATTGAAAAAGGACATTGTGAACCTGAAGAAGAAAAAAGGCCCCAAAAAGAAAAACCAATGAAAACATCGACGTACTCTATAAAGGTATTTGTATTGTGGGGGCTAATATTATCAGGATTAGGGCCATTAGCGGCACAATCGGTGAACACCAATAACCGTGATAAACTGTTGACACCATCTCCAACGGTAGCATCCCTGGGCACTTATGGAGGTATGGATATAAAGAAATCGACCGGCGGGATTGGCAAGCAGATAAGTCTCTTTAATGTGAAGGAAGGCGCCATCATTTATAGTCCTGGTATCGAATATTTTTCCAATGGCGTCAAAGTCAATGAATGGGGAGGGCGGCTGGGCATAGGCTGGACGGAAAATCTGACTGCTACCATACAACGGATTGTCAGGTCAGTTCCGGATGAAATGGCCACCGAACGGACACAGTTGACCCCTTCACAAATAACATCCATTACTCAGGCAAATCTGAACTACCTGAAAAGCGTTGCCAACAGCAATGCGAATGGGTCTGGAAAAGATACTGAGTACGATCTTTTTTCATATAACATTTTCGGTGAAAGCGGGAGCTTTATCATCAAGGATAACCAGCCTGTTTTGCTTAATCACCAGGATACGGTTTTTATTGAAGTGCTTTCTACTGTTCCTTATTCCTTTATTGTTACGAAAAATAACGGTATAAAATATTTCTTTGGTCTTAATGGAGATAATGAATATTCGGGCAATTATAATGATAACCTATGTGATGAGGCTGCCCCTTACATGAATAGCGTTACTACTGCCTGGTTTCTGACCAAAATAGTTTCTCCAGTAAAAGATACGGTACTCTTTAATTACGGAACACTCCAATATGATTTCATTCATGACTATGAAGAATCAGGTTATTTGAGCATTTTAAATAGAATTTGTCGTACTGATATTTCACAAGGCACACAAAATTGTGCACGTGAAAAGTGGACAAATACAAAATACCTTCAATCCGTTATAGGAAAAAATTTCCGGGTTACGGTCGACTATAAGCCGGGCCTTCGCAACGATTTAGGAAACGAGAAACTGATCAGTAAGATCAACCTTTTTGATAAAGCAGATCACCTGGTAGCTCAACATGAATTTCAATACGATGAAATTGTTTCCAGTGAGGCTGTTGAGTTGAGACTACAGGGATCGTTACCTGCACAATCCTACATTACGCCCCTAAAGACCCGCTATTTCCTGAGCTCTTACCGGATCAATAGTGTTCAAAACTCAACCTACCAGGAATATCAGTTTGGATATCTCAATCCCAGTCAATTGAGACATCGCTTCACTTTTTCACAAGACGTTGCGGGATATTATAATGCAAAACCGAACACCGGATTTATTCCGCAAGATCATCTTATGAATTCTTGGGGGAGTAATCAGAACGTTGATCAATTCAAGGACTTCCTGAGTACCCAAGGATTTCTGGGAAACAGGGGATTTGACGGCGTGGCCTCTGCAATAGGATTATTGAACAGGATCATTTATCCTACAGGTGGAATAGATACAATTATTTATGAACCGAACTCTTATACCAGTACCAGTGAGGTGACAGAACCTGCACCGCCTATCCAGGAAACTTTCGTCAATACAAATGTGTCAGGTTCAGATCGATTAATCAGTTCTTCAAATTTCACAGTTTCGTATGGACAGGGAGTACAAATAAGTGTTTACTCAGGCTATTTTGGAGGGCCATTTGAAAATGACAATGATGGCTCGATCTGGTGGGTGGACTGCCAACTTTGGGATGTTACACTCGATCAAGCCGTGCAGCTTCCCGGAGACCCTATTTCCCATGAGAGTATTTCTATGCGATTGTTCGAGCAATATAATGGAACAATTAATTTAGACCCTACCCATTCCTATCAATTCCGGTTCACCTTGCATGGATATAGAACACAGGTAGATTACATTGTTCAATCATATATCAAGAACACCGTTACTGAAGAAAAACCATATTTTGGCCAAAGGGTCAGGCAGGTCATAACTCGTTCTCAATATGGCCCTGATATAGTGAGAGCTTATCGGTATCATTCATTCAACAAAGATGGAAATATCCTATCATATAATACCAATACTTCGGCTAATAAAGCAGATGTGTATACTGGTGGATTCTCTTCGAAAATAAGAACAGTTGTTCATGATGAATATTGTACAGGTGAAGGTACAGGTGGAATTGAGACAGCTGACAATGATATCTACAAGATTACTTCAAACTATCGCTGGGGACTGAATACACTGGGTGGCTCCCCGATAGCTTATTCATCTGTTACCGAACTAATGGATGCGAACGAATCTTCATTTATAGCCAGTCAATTTTTCATCTCTCCGGATATGACTGGCGTCTGGATCTTGGGTGATTTCATTCCCGCAGTCCCAACCTCCAACTCAGGCTGGGTCAATGGATTGGAGACCTACAGATATCTGGGCGCAAAAAGGTCAGGTAATTTCGAGATCGACAAAGTGCAATCCTGGGAGTATCAGTTAGCGGTCAATCCGTATAATAGTTTTGATAATTATGTAGTCCAAAAACTATTCGATTTCCCCAATCCCCAGCCAGGAAATTTACAGGATCAATTCAAGGCTTTCACCATTGTATGGTATCCCATGTTCAGCAGGTGGTTCAAGTTGGACGCTATGACGGAAACCACTTATGTAGTAGGAAAAGGTGGACAGGAATCAATTACCCAAAGAAAAGAATTCAAGTATAATGAACAGGATAAGCTATTAGCAGAGGAGAAAACACAAAACAGTAAGGGGGAGATCAATTTCACGAAGGTGCGCAGGCCAGCCTACATGGTCCAAAATAGTCTTGATCCGACCGGTGTTTATCAATCGATGGTAAATAACCATCTTCTCGATCGTGAGGTTGAAATTATTCACTCGAATGCTGTTCAACAGCTCGATCTCCAAAGAATAAATTATTATTCCCCCTATACCGGTATTTATGTCCCCAGCTTTATTGAAACACAGGTACTGAATAAACCAGTAGCGGTCAGGGAACGATTCCTTGCGTACGATGATCGTGGCAATCCGCTGAGTATATCTTCGGCCGGCGATTCGAAATCCTGCTACGTCTGGGGTTACGGCGGTCAGAGTGTGATCGCTAAGATTGAGAATGCTGATAACAGTACTGTTCAGTCCATTCTGGGTGGAAGCGCAGCAGTGGATGCTTTTCGCAATTTGACCAATCCTACTGAAAGCCAGGTGTTGAATTTCCTGGCTCCGCTTCGATCTGATCCCGGTCTGAGCAATGCTATTGTAACAACCAGGACTTTTATACCGCTTGTTGGACTTAACACGCAACAGGATGCGCGCAATATTCCAACCCGTTTCGAATACGATGATTTCAATCGCCTGCTTCGGGTCCGGGACCGGGAAGAGAATATTTTGCAGTCGTTTGAATACCGGTATAAAGTGGCACAGTAAACTAATATAGAATAAATTCTGACAAAAGTCATATCAGGAACAACCCTAATACCCGGCTTATGGATCGTCAAAATATAGTCAAAGGGATTGCGATCACAGCGCTTTCCATATTACTATCGGCTACACTCAACGCCCAGGCACCCTCGAACAAACCGAACGGCTCGTCGGCGGGGAGTGTGAGTACGTATACACCTGCAGGTTACAACCCTCTTGCCAGGATCAACTACGTACGTACCTGGGAAGCGCTGGGCCCGATCACAGACCCCGGAGCACTGGTGGGAGCGGGCAAAGAGTATGTTCGTCAGACGACACAATATGTGGACGGACTGGGCCGTCCGCTGCAGGGAGTGGTACGCCAGGTGAGCCCGATGGGGAAAGACCTGGTATCTCCGGTTGTGTATGATGAGTTCGGCAGAGAAGCCTACCAGTTCATGCCATACCTATCTCCGATGGGGGACGGGTTGTTCCGGCCGGACCCATTCACCGAACAAAAGAGCTACCTGCAAACGCAATACGGCGGAGAAAATATTTTCTACAATAAAACAGACTATGAGGCCAGCCCGCTGAACCGGGTGAACAAGGTAACTGGCCGGGGCAATAGCTGGACGCAGCAGGGATTGGGGGTATCGCATCGATACCTGGTTAACAGTGCCGCCGACGGAGTACGGATCTGGCGAACCGGCTATGACGCGCTCACGTACACGAACAATGATATAACGACCAACATTCCCGTCAGCAGCGGAGAATACGGGTTGGGGGAACTATACAAAACAGTGACGGTGGACGAGGACGGTCATGCCGTAGTGGAATACAAAGACAAGGAAGGGCAGGTTGTGCTCAAAAAAGTGCAGGTAGGAACGATCGCATCGGACTATAGCGGCTACACCGGATTTTTAAGTACGTATTATGTATATGATGAGCTGAACCAGTTACGGTTCGTGATCCCACCCAAAGCCGTGGCACAGATACAAGCGAACTGGCAGTTGACGGTGGATGTGATCAATGAAGGCTGTTTCCGGTATGAATACGATGCCAGGAGGCGGATGATCGCCAAAAAGGTACCGGGAGCAGGATGGGTATATATGGTGTATGATGTTCGAGACCGGCTGGTATTCACCCAGGATGGGAACCTGCGGAACAGACAGCAGTGGCTGGGAACATTGTACGATGGGTTGAACCGTCCTGTGTTGACAGGCATGCTAACGTATGGGAATACCCGCGATCAATTACAGGGAGTGGTAACGACGCAGACGAGCACATCGCCGAACCCGGTACCGGGCCCTCCAATCGATCTGGTGCTGGACCAGCCCAATACGTCGGGGAATTATACGGCGCTGCGGAACATCTCCCTTGAGACGAACTTCGAGAGTGCGAATGGTGGAGAGTTCACGGCAGAGATCGTCGGAGGCGCCGGTGGTGCGGACGGGGAGACGGTAGTGATAGAAGGGATGGCGGTGAACAAGAACCCTGTGCCGCCGGGCAGCGTGTTCATTCCACTGACGCTGACTTACTATGATGATTACAACTGGACGGGCCGGCAATACAGTACCGCTGACAAAAGCAAACTGGAAACGGAGACAAGCGGGCAATGGAACGTGGTGGCGATCCCTGCCCAGGCATACCCGGGAACGATGGGGTTGGTCACAGGCAGCAAAGTGCGTCTGCTGGCGGACCCTGATCACCTGGAAGCAGGAAGCTGGTTGAGCACGGTACATTATTATGATGATCGTGCCCGAATTATCCAGACCCAATCGGATAATGCGGCCGGCGGACTGGACGTGGTGACGAACCAATATAATTTTACAGGTCAGATGTTGGGCAACTACCTGGTGCAAACGCATCCGGGTTCGGCATCGACCCCCGGCACACGGGTACGCACGACGATGGAATACGATCATGCGGGGCGGCTATTGAAAATATGGAAAACACTCAATGACGACAATACGAAGAAGGCCCTGATCGTGGAGAACAGCTATGATGAACTGGGACAATTGCAGACCAAAAAACTGGGCCGCAAAAAAGACCTGAGCGGGAGTTATACCTCATCAGCGGTAGAGACGCTGGACTACAGCTATCATGTGCGTGGCTGGCTAAAAGGGATCAACAAAGATTATTCGAACAATACCTCGAACAACCGCTGGTTCGGGATGGAACTGAGCTATGATCAGGGTTTTGAACAGAACCAGTACAATGGGAATATTTCGGGCACGAAATGGCGGAGCCGTGGAGATGGGGAGCGCCGGGCATACGGGTACCGGTATGATGGATCGAACCGGTTGCTGGCCGGGGATTTCAGTCAGTATAACGGAAGCGGATATGTGGACAATGCGAACATCAACTATGATATGATGATGGGCGATGGGACCGACGTATCGTCGGCCTATGATGAGAATGGGAATATCAAAAGGATGCAGCAATGGGGTCAGACGGTGAGCGGCAGCAAACAGATAGATGACCTTCGGTACACATATATGAATGGTGGCAACCGGCTACGGAATGTGATCGACTTCGTCAATGATGAACAGACAAAACTGGGCGACTTCCGCACCAGTGGGAACCATCCGCAGAAGACGCAGAAGAACAATTATATCGGCAGTCCGGGGAGTGTGGACATCAACACGATCACGGACTATACCTATGATGCGAACGGAAATCTGACCAAAGACCTGAACAAGGATATCGGCGATGGGAGTGTGGAGGGGATCATATACAATCATTTGAACCTGCCCTGGCGGGTGAAGGTGCGAAAAACAGATGGGACACCCAAGGGAACTATCACGTACGAGTATGATGCGACGGGCAACAAACTCAGGAAGATCGTGGAGGACAAATCGGTATTGAACAAAACGGTGACCACCACGACGAGCTACCTGGGTGGATTGGTATATGAGAGTCGTGGGACAGTGCTGAACCCTGCGGGTGGGCCTATGGCGGAAGATTACAGGGAGCGTTTGCAGTATATTGGCCAGGAAGAAGGGCGGATCCGATATGTGGAGGCCCAGGGTCAGGTGGGGGCGAAGTTCGAATATGATTATTTTGTGAAAGACCATTTGGGCAATGTGCGGATGGTGCTGACGGAAGAGGCGGAGCAGCAGGTATACCCGGCAGCGACGCTGGAAGGGAATGTGAACAGTTCCACGGATGCGATCTACATAGAAAACCAGTTCTATACGATCAATGCAGCTAATGTGGTAGACCGCTCGATGGCCACAGGGATTACGGACTATCCCAATAACAATGGCAATCCGCCATACAACAACAACCCGAACAGCAACACAGGGGCCAACAGTCAGAAATTGTACCGGTTGTCGGCAGTGGCAGGCAGCAATGGCGGGGTAACGGGACTTGGCATGACATTGAAAGTGATGAGTGGGGACAAGATAGATATATTCGGGAAGAGTTATTATTTTCAGAACAACACGGGTGGCAGCAATTACCAAGTACCGGTAGAAGGGATCATCACGGGGCTATTGGGTTCCCCAGGTGGGGCCACTTCAGGCAAGGGGGTGTTGGCCGGGGATCTGACAGGCCAGTCCACGATCGTGAACGCGATCGGAGGTTACCTGGGCCACCCGGACCGGGATAACAATGGGACCAGCACGACCCCACGGGCCTATATCAACTGGATGTTGCTGGATGAGCAGTTCAGATATGTGGGAGGAAATTTTAGTCGGGTTGGCGGGAATGGGGTGATGAAGGACCACGCAGAATCGCAGCTCCGCAATATCGAAGTGACGAGGAATGGGTATCTTTATGTTTATGTGAGCAATGAGAGCCCGGTGAATGTGTTCTTCGACAACCTGCAGGTAGTGCATACGAAGGGATCGTTATTGGAGGAGACGCACTATTATCCGTTTGGGTTGACGATGGCGGGGATATCATCAAAGGCTTTGAGCAATACTCCTGAAAATAAAATTGGATTTAATAGTAAGGAAAAACAGAATAAAGAATTTAGCGATGGTAGTGGATTAGAATTATATGATTTTGGTGCAAGGAACTATGACCCACAGATAGGAAGATGGCATCAACAAGACCCTATTGCTGATGTTGCTCCAGATTGGACAGTATATCGAGCCTTTTACAATAATCCGATAAAGTTTGCAGACCCGACTGGTTTATTAGAATTTGAATCATATAGGGCGTATAAGAAATATGCGAAGGAACACGATTTAGAAGTTCTTAAAAAGGGACAGATTGGTTCGCAGGGTCATTGGCTGGCATCAGACAGAACAGGGAATACTGATGTTTGGGCTGCTGCAAATCAATACAACTTAGGGCAAGAAAAGGGGTATGAACAATATACAAATATTGAGCAAAGAGCTGCTTTTTATGGTTGGTTTCAAAGTGCAACCGATGCTAAAGGCTTTGAAACAAGATGGGCTGGCGCAGCGTCTGATGTAGCATATGCAATTAATGAACTTGCGAATCCTTCGGTGGCAGGAATTAATGCTACCGGTGTTGCTGATGCTTTAGGCTATTCTAGTCCGGAAGCGAGAAGTTTTGCTAATACAGGTAATCGAATGATTTTTGAAGATGTTTTTCCAAAACTACAGGCCCTATACAAAGGGGCGCCGCTTACAGGAGATGCTGCAAAAGCATGGGATGCGATGGCATTGTCGCAAGAGCAAAATTTAATACAGCCCCTATATGAAAAAACATCTGCATTTGGGTTGCTTTCAGCATCAAGTAAACAATTATTAGCGGGTTCAAGTATGCTGGCAAAAATGAAGGATATAGGCATTGCACCGTTTCCTAAGAATGGTAACTTGAATAATGTTGGGGAACGATGGCAGTATGGTATGGGTGGTATGGGGTATAACGTTATACCTTCACAAATGCCTAATCCAGGGAAACCGTATACTGACGGAACAATGTATTCTAAATTTAGAAAAGCGGGAGGCGGGGGAAAATGGTAAGAACAATTTATATATTGCTTGTAGTATTTTATTGTCTAATGATGCTGACATATCTTTTTCGATATGAGATATCTTATCGTTTGGTCAATGCTAGACCTCAAAGTGTAGAACAAAGAGATTTGACTTATCAAGAGCATAAGGCATTGAAGAAGGCAATAAACGTAAGGCAGAAAATAAGTTCTGCCATGCTGATAATTTCTACAATTGTTGCTATCCTTTCTTTGTTGATTTGGTATTATAAGCCATTTGATTCTATAGGGTTTGTAAAAATTGTATTTGGCGTAAGTCTTGTTTGGATGCTATTTCTATTGATTGTGAGTGGTGTGAATTTTATACCTACTCCGCCAATTAGATAGCCGCATTGATATAAGAGAAATCTTTTGGAGGGGTATTTACATATGATTTTTAAGCAATTTTACTACATCCTTATGCTTTTTGCTCTTGGCCGTTGAAAGCGCATCGTTTCCGTTGTCATCTTTATGTTTTATATCAGCTCCGCTGTCTAATAAGAAGCGTACCATTTTAATATTTCCAATATTGGCTGCATACATTAGTGCAGTAGTATTGAATCCATCTTTCCAGTTGATATTTACATTATTTTGGATTAATATTTTGGCTGTTTCTAGATGATTCTTATTTACAGCAGTAATAAGCAAATTAACTTTTGCCCATCCTTTCTGCTTTACAAGATTTATATCCGCTCCGTTTTTGAGATATACTTTAATTGCAGTTGTATCATTTCTTTCTACCGCTTTAAATAGGCTGTCGCTATCACTTTGAGAAAATACAGACAAAGAACTAAGTTGAAAGATTATAAGAAACAAAACATTTTTTCTTTGCATCGTAATATGTTTTATAATGGTAGTTTTATTTTATTTAGCGAATGCTTTTTTTGCTTTCTGATGTGAGAGTGCCATATCAATAAAATAATTACACTTTGTCTATTTCTTCAGCTGGCTGAGCCTCAATATCTTCCGTACGCTTCATTAGTTTTTTATCCAGCATCATTTTGTTAGACTCGTCGAGTAAGTGATCAACAGTAACACTTAGTCCAACCGCAATTTTTTTTAGCCACTTCAATAGAGGGTTTTATCTCATTGCGTTCATACCTGCCAATGATGGGAGTGGAAGTGCCGACCTTCTTAGCCTAATCATCCTGCGACATTTTAAGTTGCTTCCGCACTATGATAATACGTTCACCTAAAATCATAAAAATTTATTATAAAGTACCTGTAATAAGCTGTCAGGACAAAAGTAAGGCACTTATCCATACTATACAAGATAGATGGGTGTTGACAAGTTTAAACCAATCTATTACTTTTTGTCACCAATCGGAGCTAAAAATAAATACCGGCAACCCTGAAGACATCACTTACACGACCGAAGAAATCGCCTACACGATATTGGGTGGCATCCGGTTGGATGGACTGGGCAGGCTCAGGTTAACAATAAAAGTAGAAGAGATCAACTGGAAGTTCCGGCACTGTCTGAACAACCCTGATATAGTAGCACTGGCGATTAGGCAGCGTTTGGATTTATACAGCATCAAACAGGTAGAGAAACTGCCCCGACTTATTACCGACCGTTTGGAAGTTGGCGTAACAGCAGTAAGTAAAGATTAATCCCACATCACAAACGAGTTCGAGCGTTACGAGCTGCAACAAATAGAAAGCAAACAGCAGGAACAAAACAAAATCATTAAGCCACTCACCCAAGAAGAAAAGGAAGCTGCGCTACAATTTTTACAAAGTAAAGACCTGCTACAAACTACCAACGAACGAATCGGCAAAAGCGGCATCGTAGGCGAAGAATTCGACCGGCTCATAGCATGGTTAGTTTACACCAGCCGAAAGACTAACAAGCTCTTGCATATTATCAGCTTGGGCAGCAGTGGTACAGGCAAAAGCCACTTGCAGAAAAAAGTCGGCGAACTGATACCCGATGAAGATAGAGATTACGGCATTGACGGAAAATTGATATTCGATTGCCCGGCAGGAGTATTCAGATTGTTAGTTTGTAATGGACAATCATATATCATTGTAGCGCCGTTGCTTTACCTTAATATCCTTAAAATTTTTTCAATCAATGAACCGGATAATGCCTGAACTTTACGACAGTTCTTTGATGCAGGAAGCCCTGTTTAAAGAATGTAGTAGATATAGAGAAGGCTTACAGCAAACTGAAAAAATCGGTCTGAAAAAAGATCTAATTATTATCCGTTCGGTTGGCGATGGCGGGGGGTATCTTCTAAGGCTGCAGGCCCTCTTACAAATAAAACCTGCTACAGTAAAGAATATATATATATAAATGAAGCAAGATATTGGCTGAATACTAACTTGCCAACTGGGAACAACTACTTAAATTTTAATAATTAAATGGGTAAAAGCGACATCATAAGTGGAACGATTCTGGAATTCAAAGTCCCTCCGAATTTTGGGTATGCGTATTGCAAAATACTTGATTTCAGATCAATAAGGGCGTTTGACGGCGTAATTGTTAAAGTTTTTGACCATATAGTAAAGGAGCCAGTGAAGGAAATTAATATTTTACGGGAACGAGATATGCTATTTGGGTCACGAAGGATGCCATGGTTGCCAGGAACCAGAGGCAAAGGTGCCTGGAAAATGAAAGGTATTCTCATTAGTGAAAATGACTACGTAATTCCTCAATTCAAATATTGCATAGGTGATTCTCCATTTCTAGAAGAAAGATCATTAGTAGGGCCGTGGGATGTCGTAAAAAATATTAATGAATATATCCCTTGTGCTTATGAAAATGTGAAGCATTTGGAAGACACTGTGGTTTCGCCTAGACCTGCAATAGAAATAAGAACTGCAATGGAGTATTGCAGAATTAACAAAATAGAGATAAGTAAATATTTCGATTTAACAGAGGCAATAAATAAGATTATTTACTACCAGATGATAACTGTACCTATATTCAATACAATTCCGATAGAGCTACGTGAGAAAGCAGGTGGGAATTGTTAGATCGAACCGAGTTGCTGACTGTATACTGCCCAAACCAAAACGCCATTCCGAGAATCTATCCAACAACATCTTCACCCTATGCTTCGCAGTTTCCGTCATTCTCTTGGTACCTGGTATTCGGGGCATTTCCCAACGAATCAAAAAAAGTAAAGGCCTGCCCTGAAAAGAGCCGGCCGTTGCTAACCTATGAAAAACACCTAGATTCTTGTTGGCTTATTGCCGGAACCGCCTTCTGTCCAGATTTTGCTGGCGGCGTTCCATCAATTCTTTTTGAAGGAAATTCGAAAATTCCTTTTCTGCCCTGAAAAAACTATTGGTCTTCTCCGACGAAAGTGCCTTCGCGAATTCCCCGTTATATTTCTTGCGGATCACCAGGAGCTTTTCTTCCATATCGATCTCTTTTTCTTTATTCAACCGGGCATCGACACGCACTTTCCGCATTTCTTCCGCATACTTGTTATAGATAGGCCAGAACCTCTGCGCCTCTTCGGTGGAGAGATTGAGTTTTTTGGTGAGGTACGCGATCTTGAGGGCTTCGATCTTGCCACCATTGTCCTTCCCGGAATCTCCTTCCTGCGAGAGGGCAATGACAGATAGACCCAGGAAAACCGTCAGTACAAAAAATATCTTTTTCATTACTGGTAGAATTAGTTCGTTAGCAGTTTTCTATTGGTGTTGTTATCGAGATATTGTTGCAATTCTTCATCAGATATATAGGCAAGCATTTCTTTCATATCGAGTTCACCGGTAGCTGTATTCACAAGACCTGTTTCATCGGCTGGAGCTAACTGGCTATCGAGGTAAAGCTGCAATTCATCATCCGACACTTTTTCGATATTGGCCAGTTGAGTGGCGGGGATAGTCGCCTTGTCGTTCGAGCCGGGCCTGATGAACAACCAACCTGCGAAAGCCATGATACCGGTAACCACTGCGGCAGCGGCGTACAGGCGCCATCTCCTGTTAGACCTTATCGGAATTATTTTGGCAGGAGCGGTCTCAGCAGCTTTTATTTTTTTCAGAATGGCTTCCGGCAACTGTTCGAAATAACCCTGAGGTACCTCGTAAACTGTTTTATTTCTCAACTGGTCCAATACCTGTGGTGTATTTTCCAGTTCTTCATTCACGAATTCGATGGCTTTGGCGCCTGCCATGGCAATATCGCTCAGTTCCTCAAAATAGGAGGCCGGCGCACTGTATGGTAATTGTTTGTTCAACCTGCTCAGCAGAGGGGAAATTGCCTGCAATTCTTCAAGGGGTGAAGTGGCCGCTGTTGCCTTTACACGACCCAGTATCAGGGAGGGTAACGCATCGAAGTAGCCTGCCGGTACCTGGTAGAGGTTGATGGCTTCCAGGCCTGCCACTACCGGGCTGATCTCCTGCAATTCCTGTAATATGGGTTTTCTGCTTTCCATGAGCACATTATGTGACAGTGTTTGTTAAAATAAGTTTAACGGTTCAGGATGTAATCCTCTATTTTTTTAACGGCATGATGATAAGAGGCTTTCAGAGCGCCTTCAGAGGTTTCCAGCACCCGGCTCATCTCTTCGTAAGGCATTTCATCATAATACCGAAGCATAAACACAACTCTTTGTTTTTCAGGTAATTGCTGTATGGCCACCTGTAATTTCCATTCTAATTTATTGGGATCGAAGTCTTTATCGGCCCTGATCTTGTTCTCGAGGCTGCCTTCTACGTCGTCGAGCGAAACGGCAGTTCTTCGTTTCTGTTGTTCGAGGTAGGTGAGGCATTCATTGGTGGCAATACGGTATAACCAGGTGTACAACTGTGAATCTTCCCGGAAGTTCTCCAGCCCATTCCATACGCGGATAAACACATTCTGCAAAACATCATTGGTATCTTCATGTTCCACTACCATCCGCCTGATATGCCAGTATAGTTTTTCCTGGTATTTGCGAATGATAGAAGTATAGGCGTTTTCCTTGGTAGCCGGGTCACGGAACAGTGTTAATAATTCACTATCCTGCAGGACCATAGGTTAGCTATTTAGAGTGGTTAGCAATATGAGGTTAGAATAAAATTAAGGGAAATAGTTTAATAGCACCTTGATTTGCCCGCTGCGCATCTGGTGTTAATTAAACTTTACTTATAGGCCGGGGCTCTTTGCCATATATTAAAGGTTGGGTATATTTATATACATCAAAAACAATTCGTATGGGAAAATTCGTAATCAAAAAAAGAACCAACGGCGACTTCCAGTTCAACCTGAAAGCCGATAACGGCCAGGTTATTTTATCGAGCCAGGGGTATTCTTCAAAAGCGGCCTGCGAAAATGGTATTGATTCCGTAAAGACCAATGCTCCTGATAATAATAAGTTCGATAAGCTGAACTCCTCGAATGGCAAGTTCTACTTCAACCTGAAAGCCGCTAACAGCCAGATCATCGGCACCAGTGAAATGTATGAATCGCATGCGGCAAGGGACAATGGGATCGAGTCTGTAAAAAAGAATGCTCTCGGCGCTTCGGTCGTTGAAGAATGAATAGTGAACAGATATTAAATGATCGGGGTGGTTTTCATAGAGGCCACCCCGATGTTTTCAATAAACTCTTCACATGATGTCATCGTTAAAGAATCTGGCAGCGTTTACGGAGTGAGGCATCATTTCCTCTTCATCACCTTCTCTACCGCTTCTACGATATTCGGTGTATCCAGCCCGTATTTTTTCAGCAATTGAGTAGGCGTTCCGCTTTCACCGAATGTATCTTTCGTTCCAACATATTCGATGGGGATGGGAAAATTTTTGGCGGCAACCTGTGCTATGGAATCACCGAGACCGCCAATGATATTGTGCTCTTCGACGGTAACGGCGCATTTTGTTTTTTGGATCGATTTGATGACGGCTTCAGTATCCAATGGTTTGATCGTGTGAATATTGATCACTTCCACGCTGATACCTTTTTCTTCGAGGATGACACCTGCTTCGATGGCTTTCCATACCATGTGCCCGCAGGCAAAGATGGATACATCTGTTCCTTCAGAAAAGAACTGCGCTTTGCCCAGTTCGAACGGACGGTCTGTAGTGAAGATCGGCCAGGAAGGGCGGCCGAAACGCAGGTACACAGGGCCCATGTGGTTGGCGACAGCAAGGGTGGCGGCTTTGGTCTGCGCATAATCGCAAGGCACCACCACCGTCATACCAGGCAACATTTTCATCATGCCGATATCTTCCAGTATCTGGTGGGTAGCACCGTCTTCGCCGAGTGTAAGTCCGGCATGGGATGCGCAGATCTTCACGTTCTTACCGGAATAACAGACCGACTGACGGATCTGGTCGTACACACGGCCGGTAGAGAAATTGGCGAAGGTAGTAGTGAACGGGATTTTGCCACCGATGGTAAGTCCGGCAGCAATGCCTATCATATTCGCTTCCGCGATGCCGCACTGAATGAAGCGCTCAGGGAATTCTTTCATGAACTGGTTCAGCTTGAGAGAGCCGGCCAGGTCGGCGGTCAGCGCTACAATATTGGAATTGGCGCGGGCTGCTTCAACAATTCCATCTCCAAAACCACTGCGGGTATCTTTTTGTCCGATTGACTGAATATCTTTAAGCATGAGCTGTATTTGGTGGTGCAAAGTAACGGATATTGTGGGAAAAACAGAAGTCGGAGGTCTGAAGTCGGAGGTCTGAATGCCCCCGAAATTAAAGAATCGTCGATGGTAGTGGATCTTCCGACCTCGGACTTCTGACCTCAGTTCAAGTCTACCGGCTTGCTCTGGTAAAATTTTTCATCCAGTTTGAGCCGCTGTTCCCATTTCCAGGCGGTAGACATCATATCATCGAGTGAATAAGCGATCTCCCATCCCAGGGTCTCACGGGCATGGTCATTATTGGCATAGATGGCGATCACATCACCCGGGCGGCGGGGGCCGATCACATAGTTCAGCTTAACGCCACTCACTTTCTCGAATGCCCTGATCGCTTCCAGCACGGTTACTCCATTGCCGGTGCCCAGGTTGAACACTTCACATCTTTGTTTGCCTTTCCCTTCCAGTAAATACTTTACGGAAAGCGTATGTGCATGGGCGATATCGCTTACATGAATGAAGTCGCGGATACAGGAACCATCGCGGGTATCGTAGTCATCACCATATACCGTCATCTGGGGCAGTTTGCCGATAGCGGTCTGCGTGATGGCAGGTACGAGATTGGCCGGTTTACCGATGGGCAGTTCGCCGATCAGGATGGAAGGATGCGCTCCGACCGGGTTGAAATACCTGAGCAGCACACATTGCGATGGAATGGCTTTGGAGATCTCATTGATGATCTGCTCACCCATCTGCTTGGTATAACCGTAGGGTGATTCGGCCGGCTTGGGAGGCGTATTTTCAGTAACAGGGATCTTATCGGGGTTACCATACACCGTACAGGAAGAAGAGAAAACAAAATAGGGGATATTGAACTCCTGCACGCATTTGAGCAGGTTGATCAATGAACCCAGGTTGTTTTCAAAATACAAGAGTGGCTGCTCGACCGATTCACCAACCGATTTATAGGCTGCAAAGTGAATAATGCCTGCGATATCCGTATTCTCCTGGAAAATGGCGAAAGTATCATCGAAATTGCAGAGATCGACCTTATAGTTCTTGATCTTTTTGCCGGTAATTTTTTCAATGCCTTCCAAAATGCGGGGAGTAGACCGTGAATTGTTATCTACCGAGATCACATCAAAACCATTTTCGACCAGGTCAACGATCGTATGCGACCCGATATACCCACAACCGCCTGTAACAAGAATTTTGCTCATTGTTCGTGAATAGTGAATAATAGAATGATATAGCGTATAAATTTTTCAATGTATCAGTTTTCCTTCAATACATTCATAAGATACTGGCCATAACCGCTTTTCAGCAGGGGATGGGCCATTTTTTCGAGCTGGTCTTTCTGGATGAACCCTTTCCTGTAAGCGATCTCTTCGATACAGGCGATCTTGATGCCTTGCCTTTGTTCGATCACCTGTACGAACTGGGAGGCCTGCATCAGCGAATCGAAGGTGCCTGTATCGAGCCAGGCAGTGCCTCTGTCGAGGATGGATACGGTCAATTTCTTTCTGCGAAGATATTCCTTATTTACGTCAGTAATTTCATATTCTCCGCGTGGGCTGGGCTGGAGGTCGCGGGCAATGGCCACCACATCGTTGTCGTAGAAATAAAGTCCCGGTACTGCATAGTTACTCTTTGGCTCTTTGGGTTTTTCTTCGATGGAGATCACTTGTTTCTTTTCGTTGAACTCCACCACACCATAGCGTTCCGGGTCACTTACATGATAAGCATAAACAATGCCACCATCGGGATTTGTATTTTTTTCAAGCTGTGCTCCCAGTCCGGCCCCGTAAAAGATATTATCTCCCAATACCAATGCCACATTTTCCTTTCCGATGAATTCAGCACCTATCACGAACGCCTGTGCAAGCCCATTCGGGACGGCCTGTTCTGCATAAGTGAATTTCATTCCCAGGCTGGAGCCGTCGCCAAGCAAGCGCCTGAACTGTGGCAGATCATAAGGGGTGGAGATGATGAGAATATCGCGGATGCCAGCCAGCATGAGCGTGGAGAGCGGGTAGTAGATCATTGGCTTATCATAGATAGGCATGATCTGTTTGCTGATGGCATAAGTAATGGGATGTAAGCGGGTACCGGATCCTCCTGCCAGTATAATTCCTTTCATTAGTTTGCGCGATTTTAACGAATGTACAAACGGCTTGTTTGATCGCCAAAATAATAAAAAGATGGCAGTTTACAGTTGGCAATTGGCTGTTACGTGCACACTGCAGATGCAAATGCCATTCAATTACGCAGTTGCCCGACTGCCCACTGCCAATTGCCCACTGCAAATTATTCTACAGGAATAACCGCACGATATAGTACACGATGGCGGCCAACACTGCGCTGACAGGAATGGTGAGGATCCATGCCCAGAGCAGGTTGATGGTAACGCCCCAACGAACGGCCGACAGGCGTTTGGTGGCCCCCACGCCCATGATGGCGCCAGTGATGGTATGGGTGGTGCTGACAGGAACGCCGAGATGTTCAGTAAGAAAAAGTGTTGCGGCGCCGGCTGTTTCTGCGGCCACGCCTTCCAGCGGGGTTACCTTGGTGATCCTGGAGCCCATCGTCTTTACGATCTTCCAGCCACCGCTCATGGTACCCAGGCCGATGGAGGTGAAACAGGCCAGCGGCACCCAGTCGGGCACATGTTTCACACTATCGAGGTCACCGTTCGCCACCATGGCGGCGGCGATGAGCCCCAATACTTTTTGAGCATCATTACTGCCATGTCCGAGGCTGAACAAAGCCGATGAAACCAACTGCAACCTGCGGAACCAGTTCTCCGCTTTGTAAGGATTGGCCCGCCGGCAGATATTCACGATGACCAGTGTTATGACAAGGGCCACTACCATACCGATCAGCGGCGCACCGAAGATGAACAGGAAAATGGGGACCACCACGCCGTAATTGATGACATCGGTACCGTTATCCGTAAAATGGCCCACATGCGCCAAAGCCGCGCCCATAAAGCCTCCCAGCAGCGTATGCGAAGAAGAGGATGGGATACCGAACCACCAGGTCAGGAGATTCCAGGTAATGGCGGCGATCAGTGCGGAAAAGATAACGGGGAGTGTAATGAAATGGGAGTTGATGGATTTGGCGAAGGAAGTGCCGATCTTGAATTCCCCGATCCAGTATTTGGCAATGAAAAATGCAGCGAAGTTGAAGAGGGCGGCCCAGAGCACTGCCTGGAAAGGCGTCAGTACTTTGGTGGAAACGATGGTTGCGATGGAATTGGCCGCATCATGAAAGCCGTTAATATAGTCGAAGATCAAAGCCAGTATGATGATGATAACCAGGAAAGTCATAAGGTGAGGGTAGGTTTACGCATATTTAATGATGATTGACTCGATCACGTTACCTGCATCCTCACATTTATCCGTTACGATCTCCATCACCTGGTAGATCTCTCTTTTTTTGATGACCTCCTTGGCATCGGGTTCTGTTTCGAAAAGCCTGTCGATGCTCATGTCGAAAATATCATCGGCCTGGTTCTCGATGCTGTTCACTTTAACCAGTGCATCGGTGATGCGGCGCATATTTTTCATGTTGCGCAATTCGATCACCGCATTCTTGATCTGCTCGGAACCCTGTTCGATGAGGTCGGCCATTTTCTGGATCCCCTGGTCGTTGGGATTGACTTTATAAAAATTGATCTTTTTGGCTGAAGCAAAAATGTAGTCTGCAATATCATCCAGGGCCGTTGCAAGATAGTGGATATCTTCCCGGTCGAAGGGAGTAATGAAATTACGGCCAAGTTCGGTAAAGATCTTATGGGTGAAATCGTCGTTTACATGTTCCAGATCTTCGACCTGGGCGATCAGGGCAGCACGTTTGTCATAGTCGGGCTCGGTCACCACCTCTTTCATCAATTTGCCCATCTTTGCTACTGTCAAAGCTACCTGCTCAAACAAAGAATAAAAGATTTTATCCTTTGGCATGAAGATCTTCATGATGGAATTCAAACCCATATCGACAAAAATTTTGCGGCAAAAATAGAACTATTAACCTGTTGTTAGAGTAAGGGTAAATTGGTAATAATTTATTAACACTGACCTTTAAAGGGAGCTTACCTTTGCATCCAATGTTATGAAAATATGACGTTATTGTTATATATAAAAAGAATTTCCGTTGTTTTTTTCTTCCTGTCTGTTTTTCAAAAGACCGAAGCCCAGTTCCTGATGGATATGGTCGATACGACCAAGGATCTCGGCAAGGGTCTGCTCTCGATGTACAAGCGGTACGACCATCTCCGGATCGGTGGGTATATGCAGCCCCAGTTCCAGGTGGCACAGGAAAAAGGGGCCCGCAGCTTCAGCGGGGGCGATTTCGCTCCGCATGTCAATAACCGTTTCATGCTCCGCCGCGGCCGGGTACGCTTCGACTATGCCCATTTCAATGAACAGGACCAGCCCACCGTACAGTTCGCCTTCCAGTTCGATGGCACTGAAAGGGGAGTGGCCATCCGCGATTTCTGGGGAAGGTTCTTCGAAAATAAATGGCAGTTGTTCCAGTTTACAGGGGGGATGTTCGCCCGCCCTTTTGGCTATGAGGTTAACCTTTCCTCTGTCGACCGGGAAGCGCCTGAACGCGGCCGGATGTCCCAGACGCTCATGAAGACCGAACGCGACCTGGGGGCCATGATCACCGTGGAACCACGTAGAACGCACTCCTTTCTCCGTTACCTGAAATTCGATGCAGGTGTCTTTAACGGACAGGGATTGACGGGCCCCGGAGAATATGATAGCTATAAAGATCTTATCTGCCGGCTTTACCTCAAATCATATCCGCTGACCCCATTGGTCTCTATTTCCGGTGGACTATCTTTTTTCCAGGGTGGACTGATGCAGCCCACCAAATACCTCTACTGGGTCTCTCCGGGAAATACAGGGAAGGATTTCCAGGTAGATTCGACAGAAAGCAACTTCGAAGCAAAAGCCCCCCGCAATTACCGGGGCGCCGATATGCAATGGAAAGTACAGAATGACTGGGGATTCACAGAGCTGAGGGTAGAATACTGGTGGGGCACGCAAACCGCTACGGAAAATTCCACTGAAACCCCCGGTGTGCTTACACCCATACCATATTATATAAGGAAATTCGATGGGGCATTTATCTGCTTCCTGCAGAATATAGTGAATAAACAACACCAGTTAGTGGCGAAATACGATTGGTATGATCCCAATACGGAGGTGAAAGGAAAGGAGATCGGGAAAACAGGCACCCATTTTACACCAGCAGATATCAGGTACAATACCCTCGGATTGGGTTACATTTATTATATAAGCCAGTACCTTAAACTGACCCTCTGGTACGACAGGGTGTCGAACGAAGCAACTTCCTTGCCAGGTTTTACCGACGATCTGAAGGATGATGTGTTCACCTGTCGCTTACAGTTCAGATTTTAAGTTGCAGTAACCATTTCATAACCTTCCCATAATATTTTGCCTCCGGGAGACTGGGTAAAGCGTCCACTTAACAATTCCGTAATATTGCGTTAACATCTCAATAACATCTTGAAGATACTTTTGCCCGCACACTAAAATGACTGTTGTGAGCAAAAAGTACTTCTTTATACTTCCCTTATTGTTCTTTAGCCTGTTTGCTTCAGCACAATCTACCCGCCTTTATGGTAAAGTGATCAATTCAAAAAATGAACCGGTACCCGGGGCCACCATCAGCATTGAAGGTATTACCCGTACCATGGCTGCCGACGTGGAAGGCCGTTTTTCCATTACCCTGGAACCTGGTAAAAAATATGTGATCAGGATCTCGAGCGCAGGATACAATGCCAAGATCGTGGAAGATGTAGAGGTAAAACCTGCCGACGATAACAGCATTACCATCGTGCTGGAGAACAAGACCCTGGAAGAAGTGGTGGTAAGAACTTCCGTACGACGTGAAAGCACTGCCGCATTGATCAATTTCCAGAAGAACAATACCTCTTTGTCGAGCGGATTGGCCGCCGATTTCATCAAAAGGACCCCCGATAAGAACACAGGAGAGGTGATCAGGCGCGTGAGCGGCGCTTCCATCCAGGATAATAAATTCGTTATCGTTCGCGGCCTGAGCGACCGCTACAACCAGGCCATGCTCAACGACGCTTTGATGCCCAGCTCCGAGCCCGATAAGAAAGCTTTCTCTTTCGATATCATCCCGGCAGCAATGATCGACAATATCATCATCAATAAAACAGCAACACCCGATATGCCAGGCGAATTTGCCGGCGGCCTGGTACAGATCAATACAAAAGATATTCCCAACAGGAATGTACTCACAGTTGGTGTTTCCGTTGGATATAATACGCAATCCACTTTCAAGGATTTTACCAGCAATCCCCGCAATGCTACGGATTGGCTTGGGTTCGATAATGGCGATAGAAGCCTTCCAAAAGGAATCCCTTCCACTACCGGCTATCGCAGCCTCACCGATGACCAAAAGATCGGGGAGACCAAAAGGTTCAAAGATGATGTATACAGTGAGAAAGTAAGAAAGGCCATTCCTATTACAACTGTGAACCTTACCTGGTCGAATGTGGCCAATTGGAAGAACGATGCCAAATTCGGAACGATCGTTTCCGTATACCATCGCCAGGGAATGACAGTGTATGATGAAGTGGAAAGAGCCCGCTATGAGCAAAACCGCACACCCATCTTCTCCGGATCGGAAGTACAGAACAGGTATTCCGTGAATGCAGGCGTGCTGGCCAATTTCACCTATGTAAAAGGCAAACACAAAATATCATTCAAGAACCTGTTCAACCAGTTGTACGAAGACAATTACTATAACAGGAGCCTGAATAACCCCGGCCGCTTGCAGATCATTTCACTGCGCTCTTCTTTCCTGAACCAGCGCTCATTGTACAGCGGACAACTGGAAGGCGAACATGCCATCACCAGGTCGGGGATCAAGTTCAAATGGAATGGTAATTTCTCCTATAATTATAAGACACAGCCTGATTTCAGAACAGCCCAATATGTTCAGAGCACATCCACGCCTTCAGCACCTTTCGAACTGGATAACGACGATAGCCGTCGTTTCTTCTCCACGCTCAAGGATTATGCAACAGGCGCCAATGGTTCACTCTCCATTCCATTTACATTCCTGGGGAACAAACAAACCCTGAAAGTAGGCGGTGGTACCCTGCTCCGTTTCCGCGATTTCAAGGCCAGGTTGTTCCGCTATGATCCTGCTTCTTCCTCAACAAACCTGAAGATCCCTTACGACCAGGCATTCCGGAAAGAGAATATCAACAGGAATGGATTGTTCCTCGAAGAGCAGACGCAGAACACGGATAAATATTTTGGTGTATCGGCACTCAATTCAGGATTCGTTATGTTCGATAATAAGATCGGAGATAATATCCGTCTTATCTGGGGACTTCGTGCCGAATTCTTCGAGCAGGTATTGACTTCGAGAGACCTCTCCGTAAAACGGATCGTACTCGATTCGGAAAAATGGGACTTCCTGCCTTCACTCAATCTTACTTATAGTATCAATAATAAGAACCAGGTCCGTTTTGCCGCTTCGCAAACAGTTGCCCGTCCGGAGTTCCGTGAAGTGGCGCCATTCCAGTTCTTCGATTATGAGCAGATATGGGGCATTGGCGGTGAAATCGATCTCAAAAGAACTTCGATCCTGAATGCCGACCTGCGCTACGAATTCTACCCCAGGTCCGGTGAGCTGATCTCTTTCGGTGTGCTGGCCAAGCATTTCGATAACCCTATCGAACTGAGGATGGACCCGGGCAGCAATAGCGACCGCTGGTTATTCAATTATGCCAATGCCGATAAAGCATTCCTGTACGGAGCCGAAGTAGAGATCAGGAAGAGCCTCGACTTCATCAATGATAAACTCAATAACCTCACCTTCATCGGTAATTTCACCTACCTCGATTCAAAAGTAACGCTCACCACCGAACAGGCATCAGGCGCCAAGACCGACCAGGACAGGCCCCTGTTCGGCCAGTCGCCCTACCTCATCAATGCCGGTCTCCAATATACCAACAAGGGCTGGAATGCGACAGCACTCTACAACAGGGTGGGCCCCCGCTTATATCTCGTGGGCGATCCTACAGGCGCCGGGTTCTATGATATCTATGAGAAGCCGCGTAATGTGATCGACCTGCAGGTTTCGAAAAGACTGATGAAAGATAAGCTGGAATTGAAAGCGACCGTGTCCGATCTCCTGAACAATAAATTTGCTTTCTATGATAATCCTTCCTCCAGGGCAGGATACAATGCAAGCCAGGGCGACAGGATCAACTATTCCTATACACCAGGTACTACCATCACGATTGGCGTTACCTACGACTTTGAATTGAAGAAAAGAAAATAAACCCAAACTAATACACACCATACTATTCTAAAAAATAGAGAAATTTTATGAAGAAGCTCAAACAAATCCTGCTGATTGCCGTAGCATCTGCGTCACTCGCATCCTGTGTGAAGGTGAATTTCAATGATGATGCCGGCGGCGGTGGCAATAATAATGGCAACTCCGATGATCCTAACCAGACAAGGATACTTACCGGCTCTTATGAAAGGAATATCACCCTCGAGGGTGGCGTATATACGCTGAAAGGATATGTGTTCTTTACAAGCGGGACCACCCTCCGTATCCCGGAAGGCACTGTCATAAAAAGTGATGTGTCTCAAAAAGGCGCATTGATCATCGAAAAAGGAGCAAAGATCGATGCCCAGGGCTCTGCCACCAAACCCATTGTTTTCACTTCCGGCAAAGCGCCTGGCGACAGAAGGCGTGGCGACTGGGGTGGTGTTATCCTGCTGGGCAAAGCTCCCACCAACAGGCCCTTATCTCCCGCTCCTGTGATCGAAGGTGGTGTCGACCGCGTGTATGGCGGTACCGATGCGAACGATAATTCAGGCACTATGCGTTATGTTCGTATCGAGTGGGCCGGTATTGCTGCCGAGCCTGGTTCAGAGATCAATGGTCTTACCTGTGGTGGTGTAGGCGCCGGCACAACATTGGAATATATCCAGGTATCTTACGGTAATGATGATGCCTATGAATTTTTCGGTGGTACTGTGAATGCCAAATACCTGATTGCCTATGCAGCATCCGATGACGATCTCGACTTCGATTTCGGATATAACGGAAAGATCCAGTTTGCAGTTGTTCAGCGCAAGCCTGAAATTGCAGATACGGACGCCGGCAATGGTGTTGAATGCGATAATGATGGTTCCGGTACAGCAGCAACGCCGGTCACCAAGCCTACTTTGTCGAATATCACCTGGATCGGGCCTAACGGAGACCCCAATACACAGGCAAACCTGAATTACGGAAACCGCTGGAGAAGATCAACCCGTTTCTCTGTTCATAACTCCGTCATGATGGGCTGGCCCAAAGGCGGGTTCGTGATCGAATCGGTGAACTCATACAATGATTATATGACGAATGGTAATTCAGAGTTCAAGAACAACCTGGTGCACGCTATGAATGAGGCTTATTATACGGATTCTGTAACAGCCAGGGCATTCTCCAGCTATCCTCCCAATCCTTTGACCAGCGCGCAGACCACTGCTATGCGCAGGGAAGTTGCCTTAAATATCAAGACCAGGGCTGAAGCCAATGGTAATACTACCTATACGAACCCGAACGACATCATGCTGGAAGCACCTTTCAACTGGGATGCGCCAAACTACATGCCGAAAGCAGGGTCTCCCGCTTTATCCGGTGCAGTCTTCGCAGGATTGGACCCCTTCTTTACCACTGTTACACACCGTGGAGCATTCGGCACTACCAACTGGCTTACAGGATGGAGCAGCTTCACACCCCAAACCAACGCATACTAAGCAATTACAAGGAGAACCTATATATTTACGAAGCCGCTTTACCTGGGCGGCTTCGTGCTATTAAAACACCGGACAAAGTATATGAGAATAGTTTTATTGTTTGCGGCTTTATGCTCTTGTATAGGTGCATGTAATGATGCAGGAACGAAGCATGAAGGAACTCCTGTAAAGGCGACCAAGGATACATCAATTGCCCCACGGGAAGTAAAGACTGCTCTCGACGCAGCGCCTGCATTGAGACAGGCCGATAGCCTTCAGATCATTTACTATGATAATCCCGATGGGGATTCTCTTCGTTATGCAAGGTTTTTCAGGTACACCGTTTCGAAAGACACTGCTGTGATCGATGGTCTGCTGGCCAACCTCCATCAGCCTGTGGAACAACGCGATGGCAATAAGAATTGCCGGTCGGAAGGGAAGATCTTCGTGTTTGCAAAGCAGGCTGTTCTAAAGACCATTTACTTCTCTACCCGCTGCGATACCTGTTGCTACCTCTACTTCATCAATGATGGAAAGTTCAATTACTGCGGGCTCGACAGTAGGCTTAAAACTGCACTGAAAGAAAACAGGAAGATCAGCCGGGAGCCCTGACAGGCAGTGATTATTTCTTTTGGGGAATATACACATAAGCTACTTCATAAGACACTTTGCTCAGTTCCGGAAGGGATTGACCCAGGAGAAGGTCTTGCTTTTGGGGTGTAGGCTCACAGATCGAATATCTATTACCGTTATACACGATAACATTTCCAACCGGCTTATCGAACTGAACAGCAATGGTGACATGGTTGGGATAGGAAAGTACGATCATGGGAAGATCATATATTTCCTTCACGAGACAGAAGAAAAGAGCAACCCTGTCCTCACAATCGCTTTGCTCATACAGCAAGGTCTGCTCAGGCGATAATCGCTTTTCACTCCCGAATTGCTCGGTATCCCGCTCGAAGAGGAAAGCGTAGCGGGTAAACCGCATCAGGTAATCAACGCCGTTCCTCTTGCTCATCCCTTTGATATTTTTCTTCAGCATGGGAATGAGCGAGCGGTAAGTCTCCCTGCTGAGCGGGATATTCAGGTAAGATTCGTAATCCACAGCAGGATAGTTGTTGAAGAGTGTACGGACCTGTGTATTGAGCTTTACTTTAAAATGATAATCATTCTCATTGTAACTGAAATGCAGGTCTTTTACCCGGTAATCGGCTGGCCTGAATTCCGGTAGCTTCCTGATCTTGTAGGAAAAAACTTTCTCTGCCCCGGGAACGGCAATAGCGACCGTTTCGAACTGGTCTTTTTCGAAATCGATCTTTCCGTAGTCGTGGTAATTCAGGCAAACATATTGTTTCCCTTCATAGATACGGTGGGGAATATTGTAAATATTTTCATCGCAGCGTGTATAAAAAAGGACCCTGTCTTTTGAGATGGTGAGGATGGCATCATAGCCGGTTTTGCTGAGAAAGAACCATTTGAACAGCGTATAGCGGACGTAGTTATTGGCTTTGGGGCTGATGTGCTGTGCTGTTTGACGGATCAACTGGTAGAACAGCCAGTCGTCGGAACCTTGCTTTTCTTTATACTCGCGCAGGACCTTTACAACCTGCCGGTACCCGCCGTTATTCAAGCTATCATAAAATGCCAGGATGGATTCCTGCGTGAGCATGGCGAGCAGAGCAGGAGTAGGCGTCAGGTCGAAATCGAATTGAATGGGTTCGCCGCAGAAATCGAATTGAAGATGGGCCGGGGCAGACTGGGCAGTAAGCATACCCGGCCTGGTGAACAGGGCAAGCAGGAAAAACCATATCGACAATCTGAGTTTCAAGCGACCAGTTTCTGATTCCTAATTTACTAAGATTTAATAGTTGCTTAATATTAAATATCATAAGGATTAATTATCAGTCGATAATAAATTACGATCCGCCTATCTATTTCATGGAAGACCAGTCGTGGACAATGGCGGCAAAAAATTTGAGAAGTGTACACCAGGCATACATATATAATGGAGAAGATGGAGTGGAGCAATTTCTTAACCTTCCCGTAAAACTGCGATAAGCCATTTCTGATAAGCCTCCTATAACTTTGCGGCTCGCACTGGTACTTTATTGTCCGTTAACTAACGAATGTTATTAAGTTTTGTTTCACCAATTAATTTTATGTGATGGTGGTCGTGCGATGTCTATCGTGACGGCCTTTTTACGAAATATTACCCAATGGAAATGGGTATTGTCATTAGAAATTATCAAAAAATGATGAAGGGTGCTTTGATTGTAAGCTTAGGATGTTAACTTTGGAAGGCTCGTTGAAGCAGACCGCCCATACTCCTTGGAGACCGACCTTAAAAACCCTGTCCTGCCTGCGTCCTTTTTAAAACCTTGCCAGAGCTGAACCTGTGTCATTATCATCAGCAGTATAACAACAAATACATATCTCTTTTCTTAGTGAGAGATCTTCTCTCATGTGACTTACGCCGTTCGATTTCTATCGTGACGGCTTTTTTATTCTTACAGGACCCTTTTCGTTGACTACATTAATATATATATAGGCGCAGGGAGGCAATTCGATGCCTCCCTGTATGCCTTGAAGTGGAAACCAATTACCCTAATACAATTACAATAAAAACACGATCATGAAGGTTTTTCCTATGCCGGCCATCAATTGAAGATCAGATCGGGATATGGGATCTCGAGCTGGTATTTCAGGGAAGAGCACCTGAACATGAGCATATTGACGATGGCTTCTGTGGAGTATTTATAATTGACACCCGGAGTTACAGGATCGCTCACCCAGTTGTTGAAGGTATCGGTGAAATCATCGTCGAGCTTGTCGAGCGTTTTGATACCGATCTTTTTCAGGGCAGCAGCATTGCAGAGTTGTTCATACTGGCCCCTGATGGGGATAGCGATCATTTTCTTGCGGAGATACAGTGCCTCCGCCGGGGTTTCGAAACCGGCGCCACATACAATGCCATGGCAGGAGATAAGGCTACTGTTGAAATCTTTTTTATTGACGGGGATGAAGGTCACATGACCGATCGTTTTCTTTTCTTTCACTTCGCGTGAGAACACTTCGAAGCGGTGATCGGTGAAAGGTTGCAGGAAGGGCAATACCTGGTGATCACAATAGGAAGGGAGATAGACAGTGATATGCCCCTTATTGACGGATTCACCCCGGAGGATATCTTCCTTGATCACGGGAGAGAAAATAAAATCATCATAGCATTCGAAATGCAGGCCGATGTATTGGGAAGCCCTGGCATAATTCTGCAGGATCCATTCACCTACCTTGCTCGGTTTATCGGGGCGGGGAGTTTTGTCCGACTGAAAGCTGGCCTGGTGCCCGAAGTTCACCGAAGGCACTTTTTTGTAAGCGCAGGCGAGCGATGTGATGCATTCAAAATCGTTCAGTACGAGGTCGTATTGCTCAACGGGCAGGTCGCGCATTTCTTTCATTACCCGGAAGGGAGAGATTTTCCTGGTCATTTTCCAGTAATCGAGGCTGCCTGCGCAGGTATAGAAAAGGCTCAGACCTTCACTGCGGTATTTGACGGGAGCGTCCAATGGCAGTGTGCTGTTGGCCCCGCTGAGAAAGATATCTACGGTCCCGAATTTTTCAAGATAGGGCAGGAGCTCCATGGCCCTGCTGATATGTCCGTTCCCGGTAGCCTGAATTGAATACAAAATTTTCATGCCTGTGATAGTATTGCTTTGGTTTTAGATAGCCAGTGAATTGATATAAAAACTGATCTCGTCGGTGATCACGTTCAGCGGCATTTTGGTATCGGTGGCCGGAACATGCTGGAACTGCTTTTCATCGTATTCGAAGATCGTCCATTCATTATGATGATATTCCAATGCGGTGAGATGCTCCACCCAGTCGCCGGAATTCAGATAAGTGACCTGTCCTTTCTCCGTTTGTACGATCCTTTTCTGCGGCTGATGGATATGCCCGCAGATCACGTAATCATATTTTTTCTCGATGGCCAGCTCTGCTGCGATCATTTCGAAATCATTGATCTTGGTGACGGCCTTGTTCACTTCGGCCATCACCTTTTTGGAAATGGATAGTTTCTCGCGGCCCAGTGATCTCAGGATGAAGTTCACAAGGCGATTGAACAGGATCAGCACTGCATATCCATTGCTGCCCAGCTTTGCCAGCACCTTCGCTCCACCTTTGGTGGTGTTGTCGAATACATCGCCGTGGAAGATCCAGGTCATTTTATTGTCGATCTCCAATACCAGCTTATCGGTCAGTGCGAAATTGCTGAGCTGGAAATCGGTATAGCGGCGGAATTGTTCGTCGTGGTTGCCGGTGATATAGAATACGCGCGTACCCTTCATCATCAGGTTCAATACTTCTTTGATCACCGCCATGTGGGAGGAAGGGAAATAACGTTTGGAGAATTGCCAACAGTCGACAATATCGCCGTTGAGGATCAGGATATTTGGCGAAATGCTCTTCAGGTAGGCTACCAGTTCTTTTGCGCGACAGCCATACGTGCCGAGATGCACATCTGAGATCACTACAACATCTACGGGGCGTTTATCCATTGGGTAGAGTTTTTCAAAGTTCTGCACGTAGTTTTACTTATGTTTTAAACAAGCGTTAAGAAATTGTGTCTTTTGTGTGAAGAAAAGGTTAAGCGGGAGGCTGGAAAAACCAAACACCCTACCTTGTACGGATTTTAATGCTCCCCGATCCATGAACGAAGACCTGATATTATTGATTGGCGAAAAAATCAAGGCCAAACGCACCCAAAAGAAGATCACCCTGGAAGAACTGGCTAATCGTGCCGGGGTTACCAAAGGGCTGATCTCGCAGATAGAGAATAACCGTACTGTTCCTTCACTCCCCGTACTGTTCAATATCATCCATTCGCTACAGGAAGACCTGAAGTCCTTTTTCGAGGACATGCACGAACATTTTACCAATGGCCATGTGTTCATTGTACGAAATGGTGAAGAAAAACGGTTCGAGAAAGAACCGGTGAAAGGGTTCACCTACAAAAGAATACTCACCAAGAGCCTGGTAACCCAAGCCGTGGATTTCGTACTGCTCGAATTGAAAAAAGGAGCTGTCAGGAAACAGATGATCCGGACAGATGCTTTCGAGTGCAAGCATATATTAAAAGGAAGTATCGAATACCAGATAGAAAAAGAGAAATTCATTCTCCATGAAGGAGATACCCTCTTCTTCGATGGCCGCGCCAAACACCGTGTACGTAACCTGGGTAACGGTGAAGCTATGATACTTGTGATTTATTTGTTTTGATGTCTGAACTGGGATTTGTGGGATTTATGGGAGGGATGGGATAGGTCGTTGATATTTATACATGCTTCAATACACATAACTGTTCTTGTATATAAAAGAATAGCCTGAAAATTTTCAGGCTATTCTTTTTCTTGAGATGTATCCCATCCCTCCCATAAATCCCACAAATCCCAGTTCAGACATACTTAACATTAGTTTAGCCCCTCTAAACAATTAATGTTTTGGTAAACCTCCTTTAACAATGTCTTCACACGATCGGAATAATTTCGTGATACAATTTTTTACACAGCACTCCCTCACAAAAAATCTGTTTATGAGCTATTCATTTTTCTCTGCCGGGAAAAAGGTACCTATACTTTTATTGTTAATGATGCCATTTTCCCTGTTCGCACAAAAACAAATCTCCGGAAAAGTAGTTTCCTCTGTTGACCAATCACCACTGGCAGGGGTATCCGTAATCGTAAAAGGCACGAAGAACGGTACTGCCTCCAATGCCAACGGTGTGTTCGTGATCAGCGTAAAGCCTGGTGATATTCTGGTATTCAGCGGTGTAAGTGTGAAAGGCAGCGAGTTCGTTTTCAATGGTGAAGAGTCGATCATGGCCGTTCTCGACGTCGATGCGAGAAACATGAACGAAGTGGTGGTAACGGCCCTGGGCGTAAAGAAAGAGACCAAAAGGCTTACCTACGCCATCCAGGATGTAAAGACCGCCGAGCTGATCAAAGCCCGTGAGCCTAATCCTATCAACAGCCTGAAAGGAAAAGTAGCCGGTCTCAATGTGAACATCGGCAACGAATTGCTTCGCCAGCCTTCCATCAATTTTCGCGGTGAGGGCAATATCCTTTTTGTGGTAGATGGCGTACCCATTACTACGGATACGTGGAACATCAGTCCTGATGATATTGAGAGTTATACTTTCTTAAAAGGACAATCTGCCTCTGCCCTTTATGGAAGCCTTGCCCGTAACGGCGCTATCGTGATCAATACCAAGAAAGGAACGAAAGACAAAAGAGGTTACGCCATCGAATTCAATTCGAGCACCATGTTCGACAAAGGATTTCTCGCGCTGCCCAAATACCAGGATGAATATGGTCCGGGTTCAAAGGGCAAGTACGCTTTCGGCGATGGTGTTGGCGGTGGCCTGAACGATAACGACTACGATGTATGGGGCCCGCGTTTCCAGGGACAACTCATCCCACAGTATGATGGCAAAGTGGACCTTAACAAGACCTTCGAAACCAAATTCGCAGACGGCACTGTATTCAAAGGGAATATTCAGCCTACTCCCTGGATCGCCCGTGGGAAAGACAACCTGAAAGAGTTCCTGCAAACAGGTATCCTTTCCACCAATCATATTTCGGTTGCCGCCAAAGGCGATAAATATGATATCCGCTTCGGCCTTGGCCATACCTACCAGCGTTCCATCGTGCCCAATATGAGCCTGAACACTACCAATTTCAATCTTAGCGCCGGATATGATTTCTCCGATAAGATCCGTCTTACTGCCGATATCAATTACAGCCGTCAATATTCACCCAATTTCCCCGATGTGAACTATGGTCCCAATAGTATGATCTATAACGTGATCATCTGGGCCGGCGCCGACTGGAGCATGAAAGATATGCGCAACTACTGGCAACCCGGTAAAGTGGGCATTCAGCAGATCTATGCCGAGTACCAGCGCTACAACAATCCCTGGTTCATGGTATATGAATGGCTCCGCCCGCATTATAAGAATGATCTCTATGGCTATATATCACTGAACTGGAAATTCGCCAGGAATTTCGAACTGATGTACAGGCCCGGCGTGTCTACCTACAGCATTTTCCGCCAGGAAAAAATGCCGGTATCGGCAGGTGCTTATGGCCGGGATGAAAGGCTGGGTGACTACCGAGAAGACAATCGCCATTTCTTTGAATCCAATAATGAAGTACAGGTGAAATACAATTCCCGCTTCTTCAATAATTTCCTGAGTGTGGATGGTTTTGTGGGTGGCAATATCAGGTCGGCCAGGTACAATGGTCAGTTTGCTTCTACTGATTACCTCAGTGTACCCGGACTATACACACTGGCCAATACTCTACGTCCGGGTAAGAGTGCTTCCCTGGCACTGGAAAACCTGATGGTGAGCGGTTATTACTCGTTCGATTTCGGGCTCGGCAAATGGCTCTCGCTCAACACCACCGGCCGTTTCGATAAAGTAAGCACGCTGAAGCTCGACCATAATACTTATTTCTATCCTTCGGTGGGTGTGTCTACTGCCGTAACGGATTATGTAGATATGCCCCGCGCTGTCTCCTTCCTCAAATTCAGGGGCTCTTATGCTGAAGGTAGGAATGCCGGCCTGTATGCCACCATCGGCCAGCCACCTATTGGCTTCGGAACCGGGCAGGGTTATGGACAGGAGTACCAGACGCCCATCAATATGGGTATCTACGACCTCATCTATAATGGCTACACGATCAGCAATGGTAATTATAATAATGCTCCCGGTGTAGTATATACGAACGGGTTGCTCGATCCCAACCTTACTGCCGATAACAAAAAGACAGTGGAACTGGGAATGGACCTCCGTTTCCTGAAAAACAGGATCGGACTGGATGTTACCTGGTTCAATTCAAAATCCGAGTTGCTCAGCAACCGCAATGATGTCATCTCTCCCACATCCGGTTATGATTATGTAAAGACCAACTATGGCAGCTACAAGAATACAGGATGGGAGATCACGCTCTCGGGAACACCGGTAGTTACGAAGAATTTCAACTGGAATGTCAATGTGAACTGGTCAACCTTCGTTCGCAAATGGATCAAACACCCGACACCTGATAACTGGAGCAAGGATGGATCGAGGGTCGACATGTATTATGGTGAAGGATTCATTCGTACACCCGACGGCCAGCTGGTGCATGGCGCCGATGGATTGCTGATGCGCTTCCGCGATGCCGGCCAGGGTGATGCCAAAAGGATCTTCGGCCATGGAGACCCCGACTGGTCCTGGGGCATTACCAATAGCATAGGCTACAAGAACTTCAGGCTTGGTTTCCAGTTCGACGGTGTGGTCGGTGGCGTATTCCACGACTATGTTCGCCAGAAAATGTTGCAGGGCGGCAGGCATATCGAAACGGCCACCGGTTTGTGGGGTGAGCACAGGCCCGATGATGTAACCGGCGGCTCACTCGTAGCTCCCGGTATCAAACTAAACGGTACCATTCAACTCGATCCTGTTACCGGTGAGATCACCAACATGAAAGACCTCACGGTAGTGAACAATGCACAGAAGACCACGGTACAGAACTATTCCAGCCGCTATGCGAATATTGCCGAGCTCAATATCATCAATAAAACATTTGCCAAACTGCGTGAAGTAACGCTCACCTACCAGTTCCCGGAATCGCTGTTCAGGAAATCATTCATCAGGAAGGCCGAGTTCTCACTGGTTGGCCGCAACCTCCTGCTTTTCTTCCCCAGCAGGTACAAGGATGTGGACCCCGATCAATTCACCCAGGCAAATGGATCAGATCTTCAGACACCCTCCACCCGCCGATTCGGTTTCAATATCAACCTTACTTTTTAAAACAGTATACACACCATACAATGAAAAAGTCATTATACCTGTTGGCTGTTGTTGCGCTGCTGATCATGTCTTCCTGCCAGAAAAGGTTTGAAGACCTTCAGAAAAATCCGAATGTATCAGCTGCTGCGCCACCCTACCTGCTCCTGAATAAGCTGCTCAATGATCTCTCGGGAGGGATCAGCGGGGCACAACCCTGGGGCGATGTTGCCCGCTACAACCAGTTTTTCTGCCGCAATTATCAATACTACGGCGATAACCAGTATAACTGGAACAACGGGCCATTCGATGTGTATACCAATACGCTCAAGAATATTCCGCAGATGGAACTGGAAGCCAAACGTCTTGCAGGCAACGATCAGACAGGCTACCACGCCATCGGCAAATTCCTTCGCGCCCATTATTTCTATAACCTCACATCCATGATGGGCGATATACCTATGAAAGATGCGCTGAAAGGGACCGATAACCTGCAACCTTCTTATGACACGCAGAAAGATGTATTCATACAGATTTTGAAATGGCTCGATGAGGCCAACAACGATTTCAAGAACCTGAACGATAAGAAAGAACAGATCCAGGGCGACTTCTTCTATAATGGCAATTTCGATAATTGGAGAAGACTGGTGAATGTTTATAAGCTTCGCGTGCTGATCGCATTGAGTTATAAAGAGGCCGATGCCGACCTGAAGATCAAACAAAGGTTCTCGGATGTCATGAATAATGCCACGGATTATCCTTTGTTCAGGGGAATGGAAGATAATTTCTCCTATAAATACATCGCCACTATCAACAACTATCCTACCAACACCGTGAACTTCGGAAATGATGCCCTGCGCTACAATATGGCAGAGACCTATGTGAAAGGTTGCACGGATATCAGCGACCCCCGCGTTCTGATCACCTGCGAGCCTGCCTGGAAACTGGTGAATGATAATGGATGGGCGCCTAACGACTTCAGGGCTTTTGTAGCTTCGGGCACAGGGGAATCGCAGGATATCATGGAAAGCAAAGCGCTCAGCTATAGCATTTCACTGATCAACCGTTACCGTTATTACCGTACTATGACGGCTGAAGATTTCATCATTGCCGGATACCCGGAACTCTGCTTCAATATTGCGGAAGCCATTAACCGCGGATGGGTCAGCGGCAATGCGGAGGACTGGTATAAGAAAGGTATCCAGGCGTCACAGGGATTTTATGGTTTGAAGAACGGTACCAATACCGCTTATTACCTGGCTATCGGAAAATCGTTGAAGCAAAATGAATGGACACAGGCCAATTTCAATTTCGATTTCGATACCTGGTATGTCCAGGCCGGCGTAAAATATGAGACAGGCAGCGCAGGGTTGAACAAGATCTGGAAACAGAAATACCTGGCCTTCTTCCAGAACTCGGGATGGGAACCGTATTTCAATTACCGTCGCACCGGTGTGCCTGCTTTCTCTACCGGGGTTGGAATTGGTAACAATGGCGTAATACCGAAACGATGGGCCTATCCTTCGTACGAGCAGAACCGCAATAAAGACAACCTGAAGGCTGCGCTTGACCGGCAGTTCGGCGGCAAGAACAGTATCAACGAAGTGATGTGGCTGATTAAATAATTTGATAACATTCGGGAATATAGATTTTGACTAAGTTCGAACCATCAATTTTATATCCCTGCAAAAGATATTATCATAAACTCTTTAGGCAAATCAAGAGCAATCGTAGCAGTTTCTTAATGTTGACGGCGAAGCTTGTCTAAGTTTCGCCCTTTTTTTCCTTCACTGCCCATCTGCATTGCATTGTCTTCAAAAAATTTATTATGAAAATAACTTACTGTTTCTTACTGTTACTTGTATGCGTAAACTGTATCTATGCACAATCCGCGCGCAAAACGGAAAACCTGGTCATCGTTACGCTCGATGGGATGCGCTGGCAGGAGATCTTCAACGGAGCAGATGAAATGCTGATCAACGACAGCATTTTCAACCGCGACAGGGATGGGCTTAAAAATAAATTCTGGCATCCATCGGTTGAGCAACGGCGTGAGAAACTATTCCCTTTCCTGTGGACCGTTGTGGCCAAACAAGGCCAGTTGTATGGCAACAGGAAATATGAAAACAAGGTAGACAATGCCAATCCATACTGGTTCTCCTATCCGGGGTATAATGAAATATTCACCGGGTATCCCGATACAGCCGTGAATTCCAATGATAAGATCTATAACAAGAATGTGAATGTGCTTGAATTCATCAATAAACAAAAAGGATTTACCGGCAAGGTCGCCGCTTTTTCCACCTGGGATGTGTTTCCTTATATCCTGAATGGACCACGCAGCGGCGTATATGTAAATGCCGATGTAGATACGCTTTCATTCAATCACCCGCAGTTGCAGCTCATCAATGATATACAGTTCCTCACAACCCGCCCCATCGGTGTGCGGCCCGATGTGCTCACCTATATCGCAGCCCGTGAATACCTCAAGGCATACAAGCCGAAAGTATTGTATATTGCTTTCGACGAAACGGACGATTTTGCACACGCAGGTATGTACGATCAATATCTCGGCAGCGCCCATGCCGAAGACGCCATGATCAGGGATATTTGGAATACGGTACAATCGATGCCCCAATATAAAGACAGAACGAGCCTGCTCATTACCGTTGACCATGGCCGCGGCGATAAGATCAAGACCAACTGGCAGCATCATGGAAGCAGGATCGAAGATGCACATGAAATATGGATAGCCGCCATGGGCCCTGATTCGAAACCACTGGGCGAATTGAGAACACCGGGCCAGTTGCACCAGCAGCAGATCGCGGCCACCATTGCACAATTACTGGGCTTCAATTTTACGGCCAACCATCCTGTAGCCGCACCCATTCATTCCATATATTCAAAATAAATAGTATGCAGGCAGAAAATGCACAGGCAATTGCCGATGAGATCATCCGGATGTATGAACAGCACGGCGGGGAGGAATATGCCGGTGAAGCAGTTACACAACTGGAGCACATGGCGCAGGCCGCGCAACTGGCCGAAGAGCAGGGCTACGATGAAGAAGTGGTCCTCGCGGCTTTCCTTCATGATATAGGCCATATCTGCGTTTCTGCGCAGGGCCACAATGAAATGGATGGATTTGGCATCAAAGACCATGAAGAAGTAGGCGCTGAGTTTCTCGAAGAAAAGGGATTTTCCAGCCGGTTGATCAAGCTGGTGGGCGCGCATGTGGAAGCAAAACGTTATCTTACTCATAAGTCGCCTGAATATTATGATGAGCTTTCGGAAGCCAGCAAAAGAACGCTGGAATTCCAGGGAGGCAGGATGAGTGAAGAAGAGGCAAAAGCTTTCGAATCGCATCCCCTCTTCGGGCTCATCATCAAAATGCGGCGCTGGGATGAAGATGCCAAGATCGAGCAGGTGCCGGTGCCTCCGTTGGAGAAATACAGGCAGATGATCGTCAGGCACCTCGTACAGGCTACCGACAAAGCATAGGGGAACTATTAACCAGGTATTAATACAATATGTTTATATGCGAAGAATCGAGCTGGTCGTTTTTGATATGGCAGGCACTACCGTGCGCGACAAAGGAAATGTAGCCGTAGCCTTTATGGAAGCCTGCAGTCATTACGGCATTGAAGTACCCAAAGAAGAAGTGCATAAAGTAATGGGATTCCGCAAGAGCGATGCCGTGAAGATCCTGCTGGATAAGTTTTATACCGGGCCTGCCGAAAGGACCGGGGAGCTTACAGAACAGATCCACGACCGGTTTACCAGGTCCATGGTGGAGTTCTATAGAACAGACCATGCTCTGGCCCCGCTGCCTCATGCAGAAGAAGTTTTCGAATGGCTTCACCGCCAGGGCGTGAAAGTGGCGCTGAACACAGGATTCACCAAAGCCATCACCGATACCATCCTCGACCGCCTGCAATGGAACAACAATGGCGTGATCGATTTTGTGATCTCCAGCGATGAGGTACCTGAAGGACGCCCGCACCCATTTATGATCGAAGCGATCGTGAAAGCCCTGGGTATTGCAGGCAATACACAGGTAATGAAAGTAGGGGATACCGAAGTGGATGTAGAAGAAGGCCGCAATGCCGGCTGTGGCATGGTAGTAGGCGTTACAACGGGAGCGTATACCCGAACTGAACTGGAACAATACCGGCCCGACATCATTATCGATAGCCTGGCAGAATTGCCATCTTTAATAGCATAACTTTGGAAACACTCACCGCCGGCGCCACTACATTTTCAAGAAGGCAGATCCTGGTAGCGATCTATGCCGCCCTTGTGGCATTCCTCAGCTATGCGTCCGTGTATGCCTACCGGAAACCCTTTACAGTAGCCACTTTCGACGGCCTGAGCTTTTGGGGTGTGAAATACCAGGTGTTGCTCATCATCAGTCAGGGGTTGGGGTATATGCTGAGCAAATTCGCAGGCATCAAATTCATTTCCGAGCTTAAAAGGATGGGCCGCTGGAAGACAAGCGCCATACTGATCGGGGCTGCCTGGTCCTCACTCCTCATTTTCGGATTGGTCCCTGCCCCTTATGGAATGCTCTGCCTGTTCGTGAATGGTTTCATGCTGGGATTCATGTGGGGCATCATTTTCAGCTATGTGGAAGGCAGGCGCGCTACCGACCTCATCGGTTCGGCGATGGCCGTGAGCTTTATATTTGCCGGCGGCTTCACGCGATCGGTGGCCGTATGGCTGCGCGATGCCTGGCAGGTGCCTGAACAATGGCTGGCCTTTATGACCGGTTTGGTGTTCGTAGTGCCGCTGATCATTTTCATCTATTTGCTGGAACGGCTGCCGGGCCCCGATGAAGAAGATATACAGGAGAGAACAGTGCGGCTGCCCATGTCGAAGGAAGACAGGGTCCGCTTTCTGCGCCTGTTTGGCGGGGGCATACTGGCCATCACGATCACCTATCTTTTCCTGACGATTATGCGGGATGTACGGGATAATTTCATGGCCAATCTCTGGAATGAACTGGGGTATGGCAATAAGCCTGCCATTTTCACCACCACGGAAACGATCACTTCCGTTGCCATCCTGCTGATGATGAGCCTGCTGGTTACCGTACGTAAAAATATCCGCGCCTTTAAATTGATACATTTCGTGATCCTCAGCGGGTTCCTCCTGTCGGGGATCTCTTCTTTATTATTTCTCACGGGCAGCCTCGATGGCGCTCTGTGGATGCAACTGGTCGGACTGGGTCTGTATATGGGATATATCCCTTTCAATTGTATTTTCTTTGAACGCCTGATCGCTTCATTCAGGATCGCCGGTAATGTGGGCTTCCTGATCTACCTCGTGGATGCGTATGGCTATCTGGGCAGTTCCTTCGTTATGCTCTCGAAGGAAATATTTCAAATAAAATTAACCTGGTCGCAGTTCTATCCTAACTGTGTAGTGATATTTTCGGTGATCGGATTGGCAGGCACTTTTTTCTCCTGGGTGTATTTCAGCCGTAAATATCAATCGTTAAAAAATTCCTGACCATTTTATGTCATCAACTTCAGCCATTGTTATCGGAGCCGGTATTGTTGGACTGGCAACGGCCCGCGCCCTTTCCGTTAAAGGGTTCAAGGTAAAATTATTTGAACGCACTCAGCAGGCGGTGGGCGCTTCGATCCGGAATTTCGGCATGATATGGCCCATCGGACAGCCCGGCAAATTGTATCATCGTGCGCTCCGCAGTCGTAGTATCTGGCAGGAGATCGGCGATACCGGCGCATTCTGGTATGAGCCGGCCGGCAGCCTGCATCTGGCGCACCATCCCGATGAATGGCAGGTATTGCAGGAATTGTATGCATCATTCAGGAGTGAGAGACCGGTGCAACTGCTTACGCCTGCTGAAGTGGCCGACCGTTCCGACGCGGTGGTCACCAAAAACCTGCTGGGCGGATTATACAGCGCTGATGAGTTGATCGTTGATCCCCGTGAGGCCATTGCCGCATTGCCCGGTTATTTGCAGGAAAAATATGGAGTGGAATTTTACTGGGGCAAATGCGTAAGCTATATATCCGACAATACCGTGTATATCGGCAATGAAGAAGAACATGAGGCGGACATGATCTTCGTTTGCAGCGGGGCCGATTTCGAGACCCTGTACCCCGAAGCATTTGCAGCCTATCCACTCACCAAATGCAAATTGCAGATGATGCGATTCAGGTCCCAGCCCGATGCCTGGCGGATCGGCCCATCCCTCTGCGGCGGATTGTCGCTCATTCATTATAAAAGCTTTACCGCGGCGCCATCATTATCGGACCTTCGTCAACGTTATGAGCAGGAAATGGCCGACTACCTGCAATGGGGCATTCACGTAATGGTATCGCAGAACGGGTATGGGGAGCTTACGGTGGGGGATTCTCACGAATACGGGCATACACATGATCCGTTCGATAAGGAATTCATCAATTCCATGATCATCGGGTACCTGAAGACCTTCGCGCAATTCAGGGACTGGACGATCGCAGAGACCTGGAATGGCACTTATCCAAAACTCACGGACGGGGAGACAGACCTTTTTTTCAGCCCTGAACCGGGCGTGTACGTGATCAATGGAGTAGGCGGCGCCGGCATGACCCTTTCCTTCGGGCTCGCCGAAGAAGTGACCGCATCTTTATAATTATAATATTATGTCCATGAACTCAGGAGTAGTTCAGATTCTGTTAACATTGAGTAAACAATCCCTTCACGGTTACATAATACAGGAGTAATACACAGGTAGCATGCAGTTGCTTTTTTTGCTTAACCCAACTGACATGAATACCGTACGCTCAACCATATATAAAAACAGGCCATTCCTTATTGGTTCTGTGATATTTCTGATCATTTCCCTGGTCTTTGGAGGTCTTTACTCCAAGTCGGACTGTTTTCTCACCCTCAATTTCTTTCATACCCATCCACTCGATCAATTCTTCATCTACTATACTTTGCTGGGGGATGGCTGGATAGTGCTGGCGCTGTTCATTTCTTTTTTGTTCTTCAGGCGGGCCCTCCTCTCCATTCATCTCATTCTGGCCTACCTGAGTTCGGGCATTGCGGCCCAGTTGATCAAATACGTGGCCCCGGCGCCGCGGCCTAAAGTTTTTTTGGAATCGACAGGATATGCGAATTTTATAGAAGGGATCACCAGGGGAGGATGGTCGAGTTTTCCGTCGGGGCATACAGCCACTGCCTTTGCTGTTGCTACCATCCTGGCTTTGCACGCTAAGAATAAATCGATCGGATTGGTGTACCTGCTGCTGGCTATCGGTGTAGGCTATTCGAGAGTATACCTGGGCCATCATTTCCTGGAGGATGTGACCGGGGGCGCCATGATCGGCCTATTCTTTGCGGGCTGGATCTACCTGGCGATCGGGCAGGTGCGATTATTACGTTGGGAAATTCGCCGTGAACCCGCCATGGCGATACAATCTTAAAGTACCTTGGATTATCGGAAACTGGTTATCAGGCTCATACTGGTCGCTACTGCACTGCGTTTGGTGGTAGCGGGCGTCACTGAATTGTCGAATGATGAAGTATACTATTGGACGTATGCACTAAAACTCCAATCCAATTATTTCGACCACCCTCCCATGATCGCCCTGCTGGTCCGCCTCTGCACAGGCAACCTGCTTTTCCAGCAGGAGCTATTCGTGCGGCTGGGAGCGATCCTGTGTGCGGCCATCAATACCTGGCTTATTTACCTGATAGGCGCCAGGGTCAATAATGAACGAACAGGGTGGATAGCGGCCTGCCTTTACACGGCGTCGTTCTACGGTTCGGTGCTGGCCGGACTGATCATGCTGCCGGATGCGCCGCAAATGGTCTTCTGGTTATACGGTGTGTTGTTGATGATGAAGATCTTTAAAGCAACAGGCAGCCGGCATAATCGCAACCGGCGGCTGGCGTTGTTCGGCCTCGTGGCAGGTCTCTGCATCCTTAGCAAAGTGCATGGGATCTTTCTCTGGTCTGGGTTTTTTCTATACATGATGCTGTATGATCGCAGCCTGTTACGCAATCCATTCTTTTATCTCTCTATCCTCATAACGGCTTGTGTGGTTTCACCCATTCTTCTCTGGAATATCGATAATGATTTTGTTACCTACCGGTACCATAACACAAGGGTCAGTTTTTTCAGCGCCGTTCAATGGGATGGGTTCTTGCGTCAAATATTAGGTGAGATAGGTTATAACAACCCGGTAAATATATTTCTCATCATATCGGCCCTGCTGGCCCTTCGCCATCATAAGCTCACCAATGAAAGGTTCCAGCAAAGGGCCCTGCTGGCAGTATCCATTCCGATGGTACTGTCTGTCTGGTTCCTGGCTTTGTTCAGGGATACGCTGCCGCACTGGACGGGCCCGGCTTATTCATTGCTGTTACTGTTGGCAGCAGGCAGGCTCAATGCCCGTACAAACGGTGTGCAACGCACGCCAACAGTTGTGAAAGTAGCAGTTGCCCTGCCTTTGATGATCTTGTTGCTGTTGCCTTTCGCCATCCGGTACCTGCCATACCAGATGGGCAAAAAAGAAGAGCTCTCTCTCGGGGCAGGCGATCTTTTGCTCGATATGAGTGGATGGGAATCCTTTGCCGAAGACTTTCGCCAGATAGCAAAGGAAGACCAGCATTCAGGCCGTATGAAAGGCCCCGTCACTATCCTGGCCGATTATTGGTTCCCTTCGGCCCATCTCGATTATTATGTGGCACGCCCTGCGGGATTCTATTTCTTGGCTATCGGTTCACTCAACAATATCCATCACTATGCCTGGGTGAACAGGAGCAGGGCGCCGCTTACCAGGGGGCAGGATGCTTATTATATAGCGGTATCGAATTATTATGATCCGCCTCCGCCTGCGATGGTGGCCGCGTTTCAGAAAATGGACGCGCCGGAAATGATTGGGCAATACCGCCGGAGGCTACGGGTAAGAAATTTTGTGATCTACCGGTTGCATAACTACCAGGGAGGGATACCCGATGATGGGATTATTCCGTAGCGCCTGTTCATTTTCTCAACAATGAAAAGGCGGCGCCGAATGATTGCAGTTGTATTTCACAAAGCAGACAGGTGAGCATGATCGATTCGAGCAGCCGGCTGCGACCGATATCTCCCAGGTCTATACAATCATTCCAACCCAGTTGGGCCAGTAACCGGATAACGGTCTGTTTGGCGTCCTGTTGATTGCCGCACACGAACATGGTGGGGTTGCCTTCCGTAAACACGGGGTGTACCATCTTCGATTCACCGATCATATTGAGTGTCTTCACCACTTTGGCGGTTGGCAACCATTGCTGCACCAGCTCGCCGGCCGACCCTTCCTTCAGTGCCAGTTGCGGCGAATCGGTAAATTCAACGGCATTGCTCAGGTCTATCACGATCTTATCGGCAAATACCCCGGCGCCGATGGACCGCAAAACCGGTTCGACCCCATTCCAGTTGATGGCCAGTATGATGATCTCTCCAAAGGATGCTGCTTCTTTAAATCCGGTTACGGTACATGTATGCCCTATTTCTTCTTTCCAGGTAAAGAGGCTTTCACTGCGGGGGTCACGACTGCTGATGTGCACGGTATGTCCAGCGGCTGTCAGTCCTTTTGCCAATGCCCTGCCTACACCGCCTGCCCCTATGATTCCTATATTCATTATGTTATTCTTGAATGATTGTTACAACAACAAAAATAGGGTATAGAAAGTTGCGGTACCGGATGCAGGGGAGGCATTTTTTCAAATCAAAAATGATCGGCATCAACATCGTCGCACCAAACGTAACGCATCCATACCTTTAGCCGATGAAACGACCTGTCCTGTTTTATTTGCCATATCTGTTATGTATAAACCTGTTGTGTTGTAAAGATGCTGAAGATAAAGAGCCATTGTACAACACGAGCCAGGGAATGGTGCAACTGGTACAGGACCTCAACCGGGAATTTGGAACTGCAGCGGGTTTTACCAGGTTGCTCCTGGTCTTTAACCAGCAAGACGGAACTGGCATATCTGTGGCCGCTGCCAAAGATGTCGATTCCAGTAAACTTACAGAGATGATCAAATGGCCGGGACAAAAGATATGGTCGACCACCGGTGAATCGAGACTGCAGATCGAAGGCAATGCCCAACCACGGGATTTCATGTTCACCCTGCATGAACTGAACGATCTTCAACTGATCCCCGAACTGGTAAAAAGATCGATCGATAAGGTGGCCCTCGAGAAAAAACTCAGTGACCTCATTGTAGGTGCAATAGGCATAACCATGCCGGGTACGATCAATGATTCCTCTTACGGTGTAAGGATCACCGTGAATGTGATGACGAAAAAGGAGGACAGGGTTTTCATGGTCACCTACGATGGGAAAGGGAATTTCAAGAGCTTTTATTATTGAGCTTCTGGCGCATAAGGCCCACCGGTTTCGCCCCATCCCCATTTGGGCATGGGCTCATGGGGTTTGATGGGATTTTCGAAGGTGGTGGAATTGATCACGGCAATACGGCTTCCCCATTCGAGATAGCCTACGAAGGCGGAACGGAATTCAGGATCATCGGCCAGTCCAACCTCATCCGCACTTTGCAGCAGCAACCCGATCCATCGTTGCCTTTTGGTTTCGTCGAGCATCTTACCGATATGATGGGCCACCATTTCTGCGTGGCTACCATGATCGCCCTCCGAATACAGTTTGGGGCCACCGAAGACTTCGGCAATGAAATGGGCTACATGCCGGCTATGTTGGGGCGACATATTTTTGAATAAAGGAGAAAGCAATTCATCTTTCAGCACCTTATCATAAAAAACGGAGGTCAGTTTTTCGAAAACTTCCTGTCCGCCGGCCCATTCATATAAGCTGGGAATATTTTTCATAGTTCATTTTTTGATCGGGAGAATAAAATTACGTGGCTTTACTGATCTGCGTGCCAATTAATATTTTATTGACCGGGTGGCGCGAAACGGGGATCTTTCAGTAAGGTGGAATCCGTCAATGTGCGGAGGAACTGTTGCAGGTAATATACTTCCACATTGCTGAGCGGGATCCTGTTCTTCACCAGCGGATCGACGGTGGCGCTGTTCTGCACACCGCTATTATAATGTTCCAGCACCTGGGAGATAGAGAGGAAGCGGCCATCGTGGCCATAGGGAAAAGTGAGGTATACATTGCGGAGGCTCGGCACTTTGAATTTCAGTGAATCCTCTTTTTTATGGGTGATGCGCATGCGGCCGAAATCGTTGATGGTTGGATCTACCGGCAGGCCGGTATTGCGAAAACTGTTATCGGTGAACAGGGGCTCTGCGTGGCAGGCTGCGCATTTGGCCTTGAAAATGGCATAACCATTCTCTTCATCTGGTTTGAAGCTGGATTCTCCCCGCTTCACCTTATCGTATTTGGAATTGGCGGAGACCATGCTGGCCACGAACTGTGTCAATGCGAGCAGCATGCGCTGACTATTGATGGTCTCATCGCCGAAAGCAGCTTTGAACATTTGTTTGTAAGCACCGTCCTGCTTCAGTTTGTTGATCACATTGCCGATATCCTCTGCCATTTCATTGGGAGCAGTGATCGGCGCCAGCGGTTGTACCTCCAGGTTAACGATGCCTCCATCCCAATGGAATTGTTGTTGCCAGGCCATATTGAAAATGCCGGGCGCATTGCGCAGGGTGAACTGGTTATTGAATCCATGGCTCAGGGTATGATCGTAGGTGGCAAAGGCGGCAAACTGCTGGTGGCAGGAGGCGCAGGGGAAATTGCCGTCTTTCGATAAACGACCGTCGTAGAATAATTTCTTGCCGAGGTCGAATCCCTGTTGGGTGAGGGGGTTGCCGGCAAAAGTATATTGGGGTGGGGGAAAACCGGGTGGAACTGTAAAGCTGATAGCATCGGGCTGGTTGGTATTTTCCCCTCCTGATTTTTTACAGGCGTTGACCACTACTGCTCCCAGTACCATCAGCAAAGCAATCAGTATGGTCAATCTAACGGTCACATCTAGTCGTTTTTGATCTCCACGACCGTAAACATTTTCGAATAATTTTCAGCGATCTGCATGGCGAGAGGGCCGGGCGTCATTACAGCGGAATTGGCGCTGATCTTGATATCGTGCGGGTTGCTGAACCAGGCATTTACATCGGCGGTGATGGTCATGTCGGTGGTCTTGCCCGACTTCATATCGATATTCTGTGCATAGGGGAATAGCAGGGTGATCTTCTGAACAACATTCTCGCCGGTGCGGAATCCGCCGATATGGTATTCGAACATTTTGCCGGGCGAAGTGGAAACAGGGGAATTCCCTTCGAGCTTGGCCATGATGTAGCCGGTATTCCAGGTCCAGAACATACCATTGGCAGGGTCGAGTGCATCGGTCTGGGCGCCGCTTACGTTACGGGCACTATCCACCCCGATGAAGAAGGAAATGCGGTTATACTTATATGGTAGAATACTCAAAGGCAGCACTGTGGAGGCCGAATCCTGGAAGTTGACGAGAAAATATTTGTCGTTCGAGATGGTGAAAGTCTTGCCGGAATCGGTATTGATCAGCTCGATCCCGTAAATATAGAATTTGAAGGCCTTTACGGTATAGTTCTCATTGAAAGCGTTCTTGTAGGTATCGCCGAAATTCAGTTTCACGCTATCATACCCGACGATGGGCCTGAACCTGAGCAGGATATTATGATCGGGATCTTTGACGGGATCGAAATGAAGCTCGCGCTGGCAGGCGCCGAGGGTGGCGATGATCGATATGGCAACAAGGATGGCTGGCAGGCATATCGGCAGTGGTTGGCGGTTGACTTTCATAGATTCCTGGTTTAGGTTAGAATTCAGAGCGGCGAATTTTTTGCCGGCTTTGTTTCTGCTGTGATTGTTTCTTTTTGGCTTCGAGTCTTTTTTCTTTCACGATGGCAGAAGGTTTGGTCGCGATGCGTTTTTTCTCCTTTTTCAGCGCCTGTTCAATCAGCGTATTGATCTTTTTGATCGTTTCCAGCTTATTGTCCAGTTGCGACCGGTGCACCTGGCTCTTTACTTGCAAAAATCCTTCCGAATTTACCTTGGAAGCTAACTTTTTCTGCAGGGTTGCTTTTTGGTCAACACTAAGAATCAGTGAATTATCAATATGAAAATATCCTTCTACCATGGTTTCTACCTTGTTCACGTTCTGGCCTCCTTTTCCGCCGCTCCTGGCCGTTTTGAATTGTATTTCTTTTGAAACGTCTATCTTCATCCCATAAAGATAAAATATATTCATGGAGCTATGCGTGCAGTAATACAACGGGTATCGGAGGCCAATGTCGTTATACAACAAAGTATACGGGCTTCCATCGGAAAGGGTTTGCTGGTATTGATCGGGATAGAGGATGCGGACGGGGACGAAGACATCGGATGGCTGAGCGGCAAGATCGTGAACCTCCGTATTTTCAATGACCAGAATGGGGTCATGAACCTGTCGGTGAAAGAGGATGGGGGAGATATCCTGCTGGTAAGCCAGTTCACCCTGCAGGCCTCTACCAAAAAAGGGAACCGGCCTTCCTATATCGGGGCCAGCAAACCTGAAAAGGCCATCCCGGTATATGAAAGAATGATCGGGCAACTGGAAAAGGAATTGGGGAAGAAAATATATACCGGTGAATTCGGCGCGGACATGAAAGTGTCTTTGCTGAATGATGGTCCGGTAACGATCGTGATCGATAGCAAGAACAGGGTATGAACCAGGATTGATGGGATTTAGTGGATTCCTGGGACTATTCGCCGATGAATCGATCACTTCACAAGCCGTTAAAAATATTATCTTCATCCAGTATTTACTCATTCAACGACTTTTCCTATAAATCACATTCATCCCATGAATCCAGGTTCAGACAATATCACACTTCAACAGGCCCAGGACCAGGTAGATCATTGGATCAGGACTGTAGGCGTTCGTTATTTCAGTGAGCTTACCAATATGGCCATTCTCACGGAAGAGGTAGGCGAGCTGGCGAGGATCATGGCCCGGCAATATGGCGACCAATCGTTCAAGGAATCCGATAAGAACAGGGACCTGGCCGATGAAATGGCCGATGTGCTATGGGTATTGATCTGCCTGGCCAACCAAACAGGAGTGAATCTTACGGAGGCCTTGCGGAAAAATTTCGAAAAGAAAAATATCCGCGATGCGGACAGGCACAAGGGGAATGAGAAGCTGCAATGATCCCATTATTTTCTTACCATATCGGCCACCTTCCAGATGCCGCCGGCTACCCCTGCGAGTAACAATATGATGCCCCAGGTGTGCATACCGCTTCCGGATGGGTACTTGCTCATTTTCATGAGGCCATTGAAGATAAAGTAAATCGAAATCAGCAGGGAAAGGAAACCGATCTTGCCTGCTTTATTTCCATTGGCTGCGCTTACACTGGATTGTTTGAAGGCTGCATCGATCTCTTCTGTGGTGAACTGCTGTGAGAGCAGGTTCTGTCGGATCTCCGGGTTGCTGAATCCGGCTGCTACCTGTTTTTCGATCTCGATATGGAGCTTTTCGGTGTTCGTCATAAGGGATGGATTTGTATCAAATATAATGTCTGCATGTGGAAGATGCAAGCCTATCTCTTATCTTTGTCCACTATGGCAACAGACAATAACAGATTTCAGGCGATCATATCACATTGTAAAGAATATGGATTTATATTCCAGTCGAGTGAGATTTATGATGGGTTGAGCGCCGTGTATGACTACGGCCAGTGGGGCAGTGAGCTGAAGAAAAATATCAAGGATTACTGGTGGAAGAGCATGACCCAGTTGCAGGAAAATATTGTGGGGATCGATGCTGCCATCTTCATGCACCCCACTACCTGGAAGGCCAGTGGCCACGTGGACAACTTCAGCGATCCGATGATCGATAACAAGGACAGCAAGAAACGTTACCGGGTAGACCACCTCATCGAAGCCTATGCCGACGACCTGGAGAAAGCAGGTAAGAAAGAAGAGGCTGAGGCTGTACTGGCAAAAATGGACCAACTGCTGGCCGCCAGTGATTTCGATGGCATCAAAAAACTGATTGAAGACAGCAAGATAAAATGCGGCATCAGTGGCACATCTAACTGGACCGATGTACGACAGTTCAACCTGATGTTCTCCACCCAACTGGGAAGCGTAACGGATGAAGCCAGCGAGATATATCTTCGCCCCGAAACCGCCCAGGGGATATTCGTGAACTTCCTGAATGTACAGAAGACCGGGAGAATGAAGGTCCCGTTCGGGATAGCGCAGACCGGGAAAGCATTCCGCAATGAGATCGTGGCGAGGCAATTCATCTTCCGGATGCGTGAATTCGAGCAGATGGAAATGCAATTCTTCATCCGCCCCGGAACACAGAAAGAATGGTACGAGTACTGGAAGGCCGAAAGAATGAAATGGCACCTGAGCCTGGGTATCCCTTCTGAAAAATATCGTTTCCATGACCATGTGAAGCTGGCACATTATGCCGATGCGGCCTGCGATATCGAATTTGAATTCCCGATCGGTTTCAAGGAAGTGGAAGGGATCCATTCCCGCACCGATTTCGATCTCCGTAACCACCAGGAATACAGCAAAAAGAAAATGCAGTATTTCGATCCCGAGATCAATCAGAATTATATTCCTTATGTAATTGAAACGTCCATTGGCCTCGACAGGACCGTGCTGATGGTGTTAAGCCATGCCTATACCGAGCAGGACCTCAGCACCCCCGAAAAGCAGGACAGCCGGGTGGTATTGAGCTTCCCGCCGAAACTGGCCCCCATCAAGCTGGCGGTACTGCCATTGACGAAAAAGGACGGCTTGCCCGAAATAGCGCGGGAGATCATTGACAATTGCAAACCGTATTTTTACTGTTTTTATGAGGAGAAAGATACGATCGGGAAGCGTTATCGCCGGATGGATGCCATCGGAACGCCCTTTTGCGTAACCGTTGATCATCAAACGAAAGAGGATCAAACAGTTACTATCAGGTACAGAGATACGATGGAGCAGGAAAGGGTACCTATAAATAAAATCAAAGAAATTATTGAAAAACAAATAATATAATTAATTTTGAATTGCCCGTTCGAATTGTTACACGCCTGACAACTTCACTCTGATGAAATTTTTGCCATCCTATGGGAAACTAATTCCCGGTTATTGCTCGTTTATATTAAAGTAGCGCAGAAGAAATCTGTTCATACCCTAAATAAGCTAAATTATGCTTGCAATTACTATTCCTGTGAATGTACTCGTGCTAGGCGTTGTTATCATTGGTTCGTTCTTACTTGGTTTTCTGATCCGGAGTGGACAGCTTAAAAAGTGGAGGAGAAAGGTTAGCGAGCTGGAATCGGAAATGCTTACCAATCACGCTGATATCCTGGACCTGCAAAAGGAAAAAGCCCTTCTGGAGCAATCCCTGAAATCCGTGACCATCCCGGTCATTCCCATGAACAGTTCTAAAGACGAAAAAAAGGCTTCAACTCCCGAAATGCCTATGAGGAAACAGCTACACTCCCAGCAATCGGCCATGAAGAAACATTCCTAGCAGCCGTAAACACTACCATTTCCCCTTCCCTGCTGGCCTTTACCAGGGCCATCTGCTCAACCGTATAATTCCTGGTGGATCGATTTCCTGTCATATCCCAGTGACTGGATCCTTTGTTTGGCCTCATCGATCATATTTTTCCATCCGCAAAGGAAAAATAAGGCAGGTTTTACCACTGGCTGGTCGCCATTACCGGAAGCCGGCAATATATTTTTTTTGCATATATCTTCATAGATCTGGTGAACATAGCCGGTGTGATGTTCTCCCGGCTCCTCTCTTGAATAGGTAGGAATATATTGGAATGAAGGTATTTTTTGCGCCAGTTCCTTTAACTCCTGGTGATAGAGCGCATCCCCGAATTTCCTGCATCCGAATAGCAGGTAGATATTCTCATGGCTGATATTATGGTTCATCAAATGGTGGCTCATGCTGCGGAATGGGGCTACGCCAGTACCGGTGCAGATAAAAAAGATATCCCGGTCGATCGTTTCCGGCAGCACGAATACGCCCTGCGGCCCGCGGAAAGTGAATTCATGGCCCTCCCTCACTTCATTGAAAATATAGGTAGTGCCGGCGCCGCCTTCGAGCAGAACGATCACCAGCTCGAAAACATTGGTGCCATCGGGCCAGGAAGCAATGGAATAGCTCCGCCAGCGCCTGGCGGGTTTTTCGTGAATGGGCAGATCGAGGGTAACAAATTGCCCTGGCGTGAAATCGAACCGCTCCAGTTCCGGGACCTGTATCCAGTAGCGCCTTGTATTTGATGTTTCATTCAATATGCGGATGACCTTGCCGGTCCGCCAGGGTTGAGCCATAGAGCGGTTTTTTTTAAATATACAACATTTCGTTAAGTAGGCAGTAGGCAGTTCGCAATTTGCAGTTTGTCCCTGGTATGGTTAAATGGTTTGTTATACCTGGGCAGCAGGCAATTCATAAACCTTTTAAGAGACCTGGTACAAACTGCCAACTGCAAATTGCCCACTGCCAACTTCTCTTTTCTCCGTACCTTTGCGCCGCCGTTATGAATTTGCAGTCCCTGCTGGATGCTTTTAAAAATGACCCCCGCCTTTTTCAACTGGCGGACAGGCTTTCTTTTGCCCACCCCCAACATATTTTTTGTAAGGACCTCCAGGGCAGCTCACCGGCCTTCATGATCGGCACCATCTTCCAGGGCCCATCTTCCAGTCAGCTCAATCACCTCGTGATCTGTGAAGATGCCGAATCCGCCGCCTATCTGCATAATTCCCTGGAAAACCTTACCAATGCGCTCAATATCTTTTTCTTCCCTTCTTCCTTCAAGAACAGGAAGAATTTCCGTTTGCTCAACCCTTCGCACGTAATGCTGCGCACAGAGGCACTTACCAGGTTCTCGGCACAGGGCGGCAATCGCATCGGCGCGTTGATCACTTACCCTGAAGCCCTTTTTGAAAAAGTAGTGCTGCCCGGCACTTTATCGGGCAATATCATCTACCTCAAAACGGGCGATACGATCGATGTGGACGGACTGATGCAGCAAATGGTGAGCTACGGCTTCGAGAGAACGGATTTCGTATATGAACCCGGGCAGTTTGCACTTCGTGGAGGCATTCTCGATATCTATTCATTCGGCAATGATAAGCCCTACCGTGTGGAACTATTCGGCAACGATGTGGATTCCATCCGCATCTTCGATCCGGAAACACAACTGAGTGAAAGGAAATTATTGCAGGTAACCATCATCCCCAATGTAGATACCCAGTTCGATAGCTCGGAGAAAATATCGCTCTTCGATTTCCTGCCGGCCAATACGGTGGTATGGGTACAGGACTGGGCGCTGACCAAAGAGAAATTACTGACACAGGAAGAAGACCTCGATCTTTTCATCAGGTTGCTGCAACAGCAGGCTGAAAAACCGGTCAATCCCCGCCGCAATCTGGCTGAAGACGATGATAAGCTGGAAAAGAAAGAAGTGAACCCGGCCGATTTTCTCAGCGCCGCTACGATCGAACAACAATTGCAATTACGCCACCTGGTGGAGTTCGGGCATACAGCTTCCTTCCCTTCTCTGGCCGACCTTGCCACCATTCCATTTTCCACAAAAGAACAACCGGCCTTCAACCGGCAGTTCGATCTCCTCATCAAAGACCTCAAACAATGGAAGGGCAAAGGTTTCAGCCTGTATCTTTTTGCGGAGAACCCACGGCAGTTGGAAAGGCTCAACAGCATCTTCGAAGACCTGAAGGCCGAGATCCAGTTCACGCCCGTTCCCACTTCCATCCATGAAGGATTTATCGATGAAGACCTGAAACTGCTCTGCTATACCGACCACCAGCTTTTCCAGCGTTACCACAAGTACAAGGTGAAGCAGGCCTATAACAAGAACAAGGCTCTTACCCTGCGCACGCTGCGCGATCTTCAGCCCGGTGATTACGTAACGCATATCGACCATGGTGTAGGGGTATACAGCGGTTTGCAAAAAATAGAGGCCAATGGAAAAATGCAGGAGGCCGTACGGATCATTTATAAGGACAGCGATATCCTGTACGTGAACATCAACTCACTGCACAAGATCTCGAAGTATACCGGTAAGGAAGGCACCGTGCCCAAAGTGAACAAACTGGGCAGCGATGCATGGAACAGGCTCAAGGAGAAAACCAAGACCAAGGTCAAGGAGATCGCATTCGATCTTATCAAACTATACGCTCAACGCAAGGCGCAGCAAGGGTTCCAGCATACGCCCGATAACTACATGCAGACCGAGCTTGAAGCTTCTTTCATCTATGAAGATACGCCCGATCAGAGCAAGGCAACAGCCGATGTGAAGAAAGACATGGAACAACCTTCTCCCATGGACCGCCTGGTTTGCGGCGATGTAGGGTTTGGGAAAACGGAGATCGCCATCCGTGCTGCCTTCAAAACCTGTTGCGATGGCAAACAGGCTGCTATACTGGTGCCCACCACCATCCTGGCTTTCCAGCACTATAAAACTTTCAAGGACCGGTTGAAGGATTTCCCGGTAACGGTCGATTATATCAACCGGTTCAAATCTTCGAAAGAAAAGAAAGATGCCTTCCAGCGACTCGAAGAAGGTAAGATCGATATCATTATCGGAACACATACCCTGCTCGGCAAGGACGCCAAATTCAAGGACCTCGGCTTGCTGGTGGTGGATGAAGAACAGAAATTCGGGGTGGCCCATAAGGAAAAGATCAAAACCCTGCGCACGAATGTGGATTGCCTGACCCTAACGGCAACACCTATCCCAAGAACTTTGCAATTCAGTCTCATGGGCGCCAGGGACCTGAGCATCATCAATACCCCGCCACCCAACCGGCAGCCTATCCAGACGGAAGTGCAGGTCTTCAATGAAGACGCCATCCGCGATGCCATCTACTTCGAAACCGAAAGGGGCGGGCAGGTATTCTTCATTCACAACCGTATCCAGGGACTGGTGGAAATGAAAGCCAGGCTGCAGGCGCTGTGCCCGGACCTCAGCATCGGCTATGCACATGGGCAGTTGGAGGGGCACGACCTGGAAGAAAGGATACTCGACTTCATCGACAAAAAATACGATGTACTGATCTGCACCAATATCGTGGAGAGCGGGGTAGACATCCCCAATGTGAACACCATCATCGTGAACAATGCGCACCAGTTCGGCCTGAGCGATCTGCACCAGTTGCGTGGCCGAGTAGGACGCAGCAATAGAAAAGCATTCTGCTACCTGCTGGCGCCGCCGATGAGCACGCTGCCACAGGATTCGAGGAAACGCCTTCAAACACTTGAACAGCATAGTGAGCTGGGCAGTGGATTCCAGATCGCCATGCGCGATCTCGATATCCGCGGGGCCGGCAACCTGCTGGGCGGGGAGCAAAGCGGTTTCATGGCAGAGATCGGTTTTGAAATGTACCAGAAGATCCTCGATGAGGCCATCAAGGAATTGAAGCGAACAGAATTCAGGAACCTCTTCAAAGAAGAGATCTCCAAACAGGAAGACTATGTGCAGGATTGCACCATCGATACCGACCTGGAGATCCTGATCCCCGACACGTATGTGGAAAGTATCAGTGAAAGACTTACGCTTTACACGCGGCTGGACAATTGCGAAGATGAAGCGGCCCTGCTCGAATTTGCACAGGAGCTTACAGACCGTTTCGGCCCCATACCCCGGCAGGTAGAAGACCTGTTCGATACGGTACGCTGCCGAAAACTCGCTGTGGAACTGGGTTTCGAGAAAATGATGCTGAAAGAGGACACCCTGCGCTGTTACTTTATCAATAAACCCGATTCCCCGTATTTTGAATCGGAGATCTTCCGCAATATCCTCACATTCGTTCAAACGCAGGTCAACAATGCCCGCCTGAAACAGACCGATCGCTCTTTCCTGCTGATAGTGGAAGATATAAAGAGTATGCAGCGGATGGTGCAGTTCCTGGAGCGGATGCAGCAATTTGTATTGGAAGTGGAGAAAGCGGTGTGAAAGGACCATGACTATGAACAGAGTGTACTATTCATCTCGTTTATCGATGTGAAAATAGGATCGGGAATGTCAATGTCCATTAACAGAATTGAAGGATCATATCCCAGCCAGGTCAGGTGTTTGATGATAAGGTGGTATACCATTTTGGTCCGCGCAATGGAGGGTTGAAGATGCCTGTTAAAACATATTGGTTCATGATGGGCAATCCTGTTTCTTAATCGTTTTATATCATGAAGCTCATGGAATAGAACTTTTTGTGGAGTGGCTTTTGGTCTCATCTTGTAAATCTTGTGTAACCCTTGTCCTCCTGCTTTAAATTCCAAAGGAGCAAACAGATATACCCAAAACCCCATACTCAACTCTGTTAGGAGTTTATCATGAGAATAACTTTCACCGAGTTTTGACTGAATTTTCAGGATCTTGGCCTTTGCATCATAACCTGATCTGGTTAAACCGGGTTGACTAAACATTCCATCTTCCCCGCACCCATCTCTTAGCCAATCCTTGTTGTTAAAGTAGCTACAATAATATAGATCAATACTATTCCGGAGGGTTACCTCAAATATGTGCAAAATCCCAAACAGAGCTTGGGAAAGTTGCATATTCAGTTTGTACAGGTACATAGCTTTTTCATGATTTCCCTGCACTGCTACCAAATATTTGCCTAATCTGGGTTTTGATAAAGCAATTTCGAAAAGCGAGTAAAACATTTTTCTTTTAAATAGGCTTTGTATTAAAAAATAAATGTACATTTGTACTCTACGCCGGTTGTCCCTGACAGTTGTCAAACTTCCGGTTTATTTTTTTATAGCCTTTTTACTTTGAATAGAGATGCTCCTGAGGAGTTTCGTGTAATATACGACGTTATACCTGATTTGGATTTTTCCTACCTCTCACCCATGCAACAAAAATAAGTGCAAAAGCCAATAACGGTACTGCCCACACTAAGCTGGCCCATCTGAAAGTGTCTTTTACGATCTTTCTTTCTTCTTTGATAACGGCTTTCCTGCCTTCGGTAACCGTACGCAGTTGGGGGTCGTAAGTGACAGCGTAATCATAAAAAGGGATGGCCGCTTCGAGTGAATCTTTTTTGGCTACTATATCGGCAAAATCGAGCACAAGTTGGCCGATCACCGGATCAGGCGGGGCAATGAAGCTGATACGTTCGTGCAATTGATAAGCGAGCTGTATCTTGAGGGAATCCGCGGAAACGGGGAAAACATATTTTTTATCAGTGACCCAGGTAGCAAAATTCCCGATATTGAGGCAGGTGATCCTGGTAAGATCAGGCCGGGAGGCGGTCTTTTGCCGGAGGATATTGAGGTGGATCCATTCGGAGCCATAATGAGAGGCGGGCCTGAGCCTAACGGCTTCTTCCAGCAATGCCAGGGCCCTGACAGGATCGCCCGCCAGTTCATAGACAGTGCCGAGATTGGCCACAATATTGTATTCGGTTGGATATTTACGGTAGAGACCTTCGAGTATGCTCACGGCTTTGGAGAGATTACCTTCCTTCAATTCAACCACGGCATAGTCCGACATTCCTTTATAACCCAACTTTGTTAGCCCGATGCGCAGCAGGGAATCTTTGAGATTTTTCAATTCGCTGTCTTCTTTAAAACCATGATGCCAGTAGGGCAGGGCATTCTTTTGCTGTGGGTTGAGCAGGGCGGGTAGGTTCAGCGAAAGCCCATTGAGCGGCATCGATTCCCGGTAATATTCATTGATACAGGCAAATGAATGACCAGTAAATAAAACAGACAATAAAATAAGTAAGGGTCTTTTTATCCGGGACATACGATAGAAAGGGTTAGGCAAACACAAAGCTAGGAAGGGTGCGTGGAGTATATTATATTATGGGGCAGCGTGCCCAAACAGGCTTTTCTCCATAATAAAGTGCGGGATGGTAACCTCACTGAATTGTTCTCCCCTTACCTCATAACCGAGCTTCTCGTAAAAACCGATGGCAGTCTTGCGGGCATGCATGGTAATACGGCGATAACCCCTGTCGCGGGCAAGGTTCTCCGCAAATTGCATCAGGGCCCTGCCGATCCCCTTACCCTGCAGGTTATTGAGAACGGCCATCTGCCTTAGCCGTACTGTTTGATTATCTTCCCTTATAAGCATACAGCAACCCAGCATCTTTTCGTCTTCAAAGGCGCCGATCAGGATCTCGTCTTTTTCCTTTTCCAGCTCTTCAGGGCTAAAGCTCAGGCCAAGTGGTTTGCGTAAAATATCATTACGCAACTGTACCATCTGGTGGTACTCTTTAGAGCCGTGATCTATGATTTTGAGGGCCATGACGGTAATTGGGTGATGTTACAGGTGTCTGCAATATAACGATTTACCCTAGTATAACCGGGAAATGATATATTTTAAATTAAGCTATACGTGAGGGTGCTGACGGGTTTTATGAGTTAACCTGTCAACTCCCTCCCAGGGAGGCGGATACTACAACAAAACCTCCAAAGAACAAAATATTCACAGCATTAATTAAAAACCAGCTATTTGTTTGTATTATCCCAAAATCTATATTTTTGCAGCCGTAACTAAACTTTACAAAAATGTCAGACATTGCAACAAGAGTAAAAAAGATCATTGTTGATAAGTTAGGTGTAGAAGAAGCAGAAGTTACCAATGAGGCTTCTTTCACCAATGATTTAGGTGCCGATTCTTTGGACACCGTGGAACTGATCATGGAATTCGAAAAGGAATTTAATATTTCCATTCCAGATGAGCAGGCTGAGACCATTACCACAGTTGGCCAGGCTATTGCTTACTTAGAAGAGCATGCTAAGTAAACTGAACACGGTTCAGGTGCAATAAATTAAATCCGCCTTACAAAAGCTGGCGTTCGCTGCTGGGGCGGATTTGTTACTTACAAAAACTTCCGGGAAAAATCCTATGCATTTAAAACGAGTTGTTGTTACAGGGATTGGTGCCTTAACACCAATTGGAAATAATTTACAGGAATATTGGAACGGCCTTATAAATGGAGTGTCCGGAGCTGACCTCATCACCCTATTTGATGCAGGTAAGTTCAAGACCCGTTTTGCCTGTGAATTAAAGAACTTCGACCCGTTACAGTTCATCGATAAGAAGGAAGCCCGGAAGCTCGACCGGTTTACACAAACCGCACTGGTAGTCAGCGATCAGGCAGTAGCCGACGCAGGACTGGCCGGTGACCATATCAATGCAGACAGGGTAGGTGTCGTCTTTGCCAGTGGCATTGGCGGCCTTATCACTTTCCAGGAAGAGGTGACCAATTTTGCCCAGGGCGATGGTACACCACGGTTCAATCCATTCTTCATTCCCAAGATGATCCTGGATATCGCAGCCGGACATATTTCTATGCGCCATCGGTTTCGTGGCCCCAACTTTGCTGTGGTTAGTGCCTGCGCTTCTTCCACCAATGCCATCATGGAGGCCTTCAACCTGATCCGTCTGGGCAAAGCCGATGTCATACTGGCCGGCGGCTCCGAGAGCGTGATACGCGAAGCGGGTGTAGGCGGTTTCAACGCCATGAAAGCATTGAGCGAACGTAATGATGACCCTAAGACCGCCAGCCGTCCCTACGATAAAGACCGGGATGGTTTCGTGATGGGCGAAGGGGCCGGCATCCTGGTGCTGGAAGACCTTGACCACGCACTGGCCCGCGGCGCAAAAATTTATTGCGAGATCGCCGGTTGTGGCGCTACCGCAGATGCGCATCATATCACAGCCCCGCATCCTGAAGGACTGGGCGCCAAGAACGTAATGATGTGCGCCCTGGACGACGCCGGCATGAAACCGGAAGATATCGACTATATCAATACCCATGGGACCTCCACCCCCCTGGGAGATATCGCTGAAGTAAAAGCTATTGTGGATGTATTTGGGGAACACGCCTACAAGGTGAATATCAGTTCCACCAAATCGATGACCGGCCATTGCCTCGGGGCAGCCGGTGTGGTTGAGGCCATCGCCTGCATCATGAGCGTGGTGCACGATACCGTCCCCCCTACGATTAACCATTTCACCGATGATCCTGAATTAGACCCGCGTCTTAATTTTACCTTTGGAAAAGCCCAACAGCGAGTAGTTCGTGCAGCATTGAGCAATACTTTTGGTTTTGGTGGTCATAATGCTTGTATGATCGCCAAGAAATATTCTGCATAATTTTTCATGCATCGTTTTAGTTGCATGATATTATATTATGGTAGCGAACTCGTACCAATGAATGATTTTTTGGCTTAATGAAAAATTTGTAGCTTGACAATTGTGGGACTCCTGGACCGCTTTATTGGCAAAGAGAGCGATCTTTCTTTTAAAAAGAATCTTCGTAACGTGCTGGGCTTCGCCCCAGGCAAGATCGCTTTGTACCAGGCGGCCCTTACACATCGCTCCGTGCGCGATAGCGCCGATGAGAATAACGAAAGGCTTGAATACCTTGGCGATGCCATCCTCAGTGGCATCGTAGCTGATTTCCTTTTCAAAAAATATCCCTACAAGGAAGAAGGGTTCCTCACCGAAATGCGCAGCAAAATGGTGAACCGGAACAAGCTCAACGAGATCGCCATCAAGATGGGCCTCAAAAAGATCACCTTTTATAATAAGTTCGACAATTCACTCAAGATGAGCCAGATCTTTGGCAATACCCTGGAAGCGGTGGTGGGGGCCATTTACCTGGACAAAGGTTTCGAGAAAACCAAAAAATGGGTGCTCGAAGCCATCATCATCCCACACCTTTATATGGAAGACCTCGAAAACCTCGAGATCAATCATAAGAACAAACTCTACGGCTGGGCCAATAAGAATGGTAAGAACCTCGAATTCGAAACCCTCGATGAGCGCATCGAAGGCGGACGCCGCCTCTTTACCATCGGCGCCGTGGTCGACGGTGAATTACTGGCAGAAGGAAAAGCCTATAATAAAAAAGATGCCAGCCAGATCGCAGCAGCGATCGCTATCGACAAGCTCGGTCTTAATAAAACCGACGAAGAAGAATAGCTCAGATACCCTGGCATAATTCGATCAATACCCCGTTTGTCCCCTTCGGGTGCAGGAAACAAACCAGCTTATTATCAGCCCCTGCTTTGGGTTTCTCATTGAGCAACACAAATCCCTCCGCTACCAATCGCTTCATTTCCGCTTCGATATCCTTTACTTCAAAAGCGATATGATGAATGCCTTCTCCTTTCTTTTCAAGGTACCGGGCAATCACCCCGTTCTCATCGGTGCTTTCCAGTAATTCGATCTTGGTATTGCCTACCTGGAAAAAAGCGGTATTGACCTTTTCACTTTCTACCATCTCCGTTTTGTAACAAGCCGTGTTCAATAATTTCTCGAACAAGGGAATGGACCCCGATAACTCTTTTACGGCAATGCCGATATGTTCTACCTGTAGCATGTCATTGATTTGATAGTGTAGGAATGAGAGCCCATGCGGTTCTCCCGAAAACCTAAAAATAGACGCATTTAGCCTAATTTTGTGGGTATTTCTTACAATTTTACAGGAGCACCGACCATGTTGAAATTACCGGTATACCTCGATCATAATGCCACCACTCCCTGCGATCCGCAGGTAGTACAGGCCATGCTTCCCTTTTTCACGGAAATGTTCGGGAATGCAGCCAGCAGAACCCATCTCTACGGCTGGCAGGCGGAAGAAGCGGTGGAATATGCACGCGAGCAGGTGGCGGCCCTTATCGGCGCCGGCCTCAAAGAGGTCATCTTCACCTCAGGCGCCACTGAAGCCGATAACCTGGCCATCAAAGGTGTGTTCTCCATGTATGCCGGCAAAGGCGATCATATCATTACAGTATCCACCGAGCATAAGGCCGTACTCGATACCTGCAAGCATCTTGAAAAAATGGGGGCGGCCATTACCTGGCTGACCGTGGATAATGAAGGATTGATCGATCTGCAGGAACTCGAAGCAGCCATCAGGCCCACAACAGTATTGATCGCCGTCATGTATGCCAATAATGAAACAGGCGTTGTTCAACCCATCCGGGCCATCAGCGCCATCGCGAAAAAACATGGCATTATTTTTTTCTGCGATGCCACCCAGGCAGCAGGAAAAATTCCTTTGAATGTGATAGACGACGGCATCGATCTGCTTAGTTTATCTGCTCACAAACTTTATGGCCCCAAAGGCATCGGTGCGCTCTATGTCCGGCGCAAAGACCCACGGGTGAAACTGACAGCCCTACTGCACGGAGGCGGCCACGAGAGAGGTATTCGCAGTGGCACCCTCAATGTGCCAGGCATCGTGGGTTTCGGAAAAGCCTGTTCGCTGTGCATGGAAAATATGGAACAGGAATCGAAACGGACCGGTGCATTGCGCGATAAGCTGGAAAACGCTTTATCGATCATGGAAGATGTGATGATGAATGGCAGCCGGTTGCATCGCCTGCCGAATACCACCAACCTTTCTTTTAAAAATATCGACGGGCAGGCACTGATGCTGCACTTCAATAAAGACCTGGCCGTATCGTCCGGATCGGCCTGCACTTCCGCTTCCATGGAGCCAAGCTATGTGTTGAAAGCAATGGGCCTCGATGATGAGCTGGCGCATAGTTCGCTCCGGTTCAGCCTGGGCCGCTTCACTACAGAAGAAGAGATCGGTTTTGCCATTGAACGAGTGAGCGATGCAGTGCAGCAATTGAGAGCAGCAAGAGTATTCTGAAAAATAGAAAAACCCTCATTGAAGAGGGTTTTTCGTGCAGTAGGTTTCGGTCATATCGTTCAAAAAATGTGAGTGACAATCTTTTTCATGGATGTGGTTCCTTCAGAGGGTTGACGAATATAAAGAAAACCCTTCATTCAATATCTACCGAACCTATCTTTTCTTTTTTTATAGGCAGAATCCCTTATTTTCGTATTCATGTGGCCCGTTTGTAAAAAAGAATTCCGGCAGTTCTTCAGTAGCCTGACCGGGTATATCGCCATAGCGGTATTTCTTTTATTGAATGGTTTGTTCCTCTTCGTATTCCCCGACACCAATCTCCTTGATTTTGGGTATGCTACACTTGATAAATTTTTTGAATTAGCGCCCTGGATCCTGCTCCTGCTGATCCCGGCCATTACTATGCGCAGCCTCTCCGAAGAATTCCGTACAGGCACATTCGAGATACTGCAAACCCGGCCACTGAGCCGCTGGCAGATCATTATGGGAAAATACCTGGGCGCTCTCGGCGTAGTTTTGATAGCACTCGTCCCCACATTTATTTACGTGATCAGCATCCAACAATTATCATCCGAAGGAGGTATCGACAGTGGTGGTATCACCGGTTCTTATATCGGGCTCTTTTTATTGTCGGCCGTTTTCGTAGCTATCGGCATCTGTTGCAGCAGCTTTACCAATAATGCTGTGGTAGCCTTCATAACCGCCGCCTTCCTTTGTTTTATTTTATATAGCGGCTTCAATGCGATCAGCCGGTTACCGGCGCTGGAGGCAGGGGCCGACTACTATATCGAAATGCTCGGCATCGATTTTCATTACCGCAGTATCAGCAGAGGCGTGATGGATAGTCGCGATGTCATTTATTTCATCAGCGTGATCATTTTCTTCCTGGTCTTCACAAGCAGGAACTTATTAAAAAGGTGAATGGGCAATGAAGAAATTATTGCAATCGAAATATTGGTGGTTGTTCCTGATCCTGGTGCTGGCCGGCATCAATTACCTGGCCTCCGTTTTTCATCTGCGGCTCGATCTTACCCAGGAAAAACGCTATACCCTCTCACCAGCCACTAAAAAATTATTGAAAGGGCTCGAAGATCGGGTAACCATCACCGTTTTCCTCGATGGGGATATGCCCGCTGGTTTCAGGAAGCTCGGTAACAGTACCCGGGAACTGCTTCGTGAGTTCAAAGAGTTGGGCGCCACCCATATCCAGTTCAGCTTCACGAGGCCCGGCACCGGGGAAACAGATTCCACAGGGGCCATCACCATGGATTCGCTGATGAAACTGGGCCTCAAACCCACCAATGTACGTGTTCGTGCAAAGGAAGGAGAAGGCGAAGAGCAGCGCTATCTTTTTCCCGGGGCCCTGCTCACTTATCACGATCGCAAAACAACGATCGATCTGCTCCAGGGGCAGGACATGACTGGCGGCCTCCATTCCCTCAACAATGCCGAAGCGCTCCTCGAATATAAATTCGCACATGCCATTCAGAAGCTCACCAGTAATTCAGTGCCTGTGGTCGGTTACCTGGCAGGTAATGGCCAGCCACTCAATTACAATGTGTACGACCTGATCGAGAGAACCCTGAAACCCAGCTATGGCTTCGGTTTCGTGCCGATCGACAGTGTGAACGTGATACCGCATGAGTTCGATGCCATACTGGTGATGAAGCCTTCAAAGCCATTTTCAGACAAACAAAAACTGAAGCTCGACCAATACGTGATGAACGGAGGCAAGATCATCTGGCTGATCGACAGGCTCTACGCAGAGATGGACAGCCTCATTCGCAAGCAGGGCGATTTTATCGCCTTCGATCGCGGCCTCGATCTCGATGATCTCCTGTTCCGGTATGGCGTTCGCATCAACCCCGACCTGGTGCAGGACCTCCAATGCGATCAGTTGCCCCTGATAGTGGGGAACTATGGCAATCAGCCGCAGATGGACCTTCAGCCCTGGCAATATTTTCCTTTACTATCTTCTTATTCCGACAACCCTATCGCAAAGAACCTCGATCATGTGTTGTCGATCTTCCCCAATTCCATCGATACGGTAAAAGCCACGGGCATCCGTAAAACCATTCTCCTGGCCAGCTCCAACAATTCAAGAACGCTCAACACACCAGCGCTCGTTTCGCTGAACAGTGTGAAAACGGATGACGATATCAAAACATTCAACAGATCGCATATTCCCGTAGCCGTATTGCTGGAAGGGAAATTCAGTTCGTTATTTGCCAACCGGCTGAGCCGTGAAATGATGGACACGCTGGCTGGCATGTACAAACAGCCTTTCCGCGCAGCCCCGGCAACAGACAATGCCATGATCGTGATCTCCGATGCCGATATCGTGAGCAATGTGGTTACGGCCAAGGAAGGGCCCCTGCCCATGGGATTCAACCAGTTCACCAATTATCAATATGCCAACAAGGATTTTTTCCTGAACTGCGTCGAGTACCTCGTAAACCCTTCAGGCATCCTGGATACACGTTCCAAGGACTTTACCCTGCGGCTGCTCGATCCTGCCAAAGTACAGGAAAGCAAAACAGGCTGGCAACTCATCAATATCGGACTGCCCATCCTGCTGGTACTGGTATTCGGGTTCATTTACCAGGCCCTCCGTAAGAAAAAATTCCAGTAGTGCAGGCCGGTCGCGGGCTGGTCGCAGGCTTCACTTATCTTTGCACCCATTATTACCATCATGACATCGGAACAGATAACTTATCTAACATTTGGCGGTGTATTAGTTCTGGCTTTGGCATTCGATCTCGGATTACTGAGCAGGAAAGCCACTCATATCACTATTCGCAAAGCGTTGTGGCAAACCATCTTCTGGGTCAGCCTGGCGCTGGCCTTTTTCGGGTTCATGTGGATCGAGGAGGGGCAGACCATCGCCCTGGAATATCTCAGCGCTTACCTGATGGAATGGTCCCTGAGTATCGACAATATATTCGTGTTCATCCTTATTTTCAACTTCTTCAATGTCAAGGAGACTTATTATGCCCGGGTGCTGCTGATCGGGATACTGATGGCCATCATCTTCCGTATCATTTTCATCACCATCGGTATCGAACTGGTGGAGCGTTTCGAGTGGCTGCTTTATGTGTTCGGCGCCATCCTGGTGTATACAGGTATTACCATGTTCACTGCCAAGCATGATGAGGAAGTGCACCTCGAAGACAACCGCGTATACAAACTCCTCAAAAGGGTACTGCCGCTCACTCCTTCCGATGGCGACGGCAGGTGGTGGGTACGGATAAACAACAAACGTTATTACACTTCCATCTTCGTGGTGGTGATCATGCTGGCCACCACCGATATTGTCTTTGCGCTCGATTCCATTCCTGCTGTATTCGCCATTTCACAGAAACACCTGGTGATCTATACTTCGAATATTTTTGCCGTGCTGGGCCTGCGCTCACTCTTCTTCCTGCTGAAAGGGGCCGTGAACAAATTCTCGCATCTCCAGCAGGGGATCGCTTTCGTGCTCATCTTTATTGGCTGTAAGATGCTGGCGGAAATATTCGATCTGCATGTGCCCATATCCATCTCGCTGCTGGTGATCGTAACCAGTATCATCGCTTCCATCGTTTATTCTGTAACTATCGCCAACAGGGAGGAAAGGGAGAAGGAAGTGGAGCAACCGGCAGAACATTTGCCAGACAAGGACCTGCATTGATGAAATACCATATTGAACATATCAGTTCGGTCATTGAAGGAAATTTTTTGCAGCGGCATGATGATGCACTGATCGAACAATTGCTGATCGATAGCCGTAAACTCATCTTCCCCCATACCTCACTGTTTTTCGCCCTGAAGAGCGCCCGCCGCGACGGGCATAGTTTCATTGAAAACCTTTATAACAGGGGAGTCCGGAATTTTGTGGTAAGTGAAAATGTTCCTGTAGAAAAATTGCCGGAGGCCAATATCGTGCAGGTAAGGGACACGGTGGATGCATTACAGGCTTTGGCAGCCTGGCATCGCAACCAGTTCTCCATACCGGTCGTGGGCATTACTGGCAGTAATGGCAAAACCATCGTAAAAGAATGGCTGGACCAACTGCTGGAAAGTCAGTACAATATTATTCGCAGTCCGAGGAGTTATAATTCGCAGATCGGGGTGCCCCTGAGCATCTGGCCTATGAATGAAAGCCATGAGCTCGCCATCTTCGAAGCAGGTATTTCACAGCGTGGGGAAATGGAGCGGCTGGAAAAGATGATCAGTCCAACCATCGGTATCTTCACCAATATCGGGGAAGCGCACAGTGAAGGGTTTCATGATCTGACTGAAAAGGTGAGAGAGAAATTACGGTTATTCATTCACGTTAAAACATTGATCTACTGCCGCGACCAGCCTGAAGTGGAGCAGGGCGTACAGGAACTGGCAGCTTCCCGGACCAACAGCGGGGGAAATATCTCTCTCTTCAACTGGAGCATGTCGACCGCAGCCACCCTGCAGGTAGTGACCGTTCAGAAAGAAAAAGAGGGAGCCACTGTCACTGCGCGGTACCGGCAGGAAACGATCTCCATCACGATCCCCTTCTCCGACAATGCATCTATAGAGAATGCTATTCATTGCTGGTGCTTCCTGCTATACTTTGAAGTACCGGCGACAATGATCGATCAGCAATTCCTGCAACTGGCCCATCTGGCCATGAGGCTGGAAATGAAAACCGGGATCAACAACTGCTCGGTGATCAACGACAGTTACAGCGCAGATCTCAGCTCATTCAATATTGCGCTCGATTTCCTCAGCCAGCAGGCGCAGCATCCCAAACGAACGGTGATCCTCTCGGACATCCTTCAAAGTGGCAGGGATGAAAAGGAATTGTATACGGAGGTTGCGCACCTGTTGCGTCTGCGCCAGGTCAACCGGCTGATCGGGATCGGCGAATCTATCAGTCATCAGCAACCGGTATTTGAAAAAGCCGGTATTCCCGAACTGGCATTTTATCATTCGATAGCGGATTTCAAGAATGATTTCCGCCAGTTGCATTTCAGGGATGAGACCATCCTGTTGAAAGGTGCGCGCGTATTCGAATTTGAAGAAATAGACAGGCTACTGGAGCAGCAGGTGCACCAGACCGTATTGGAGATCGATCTGAGGGCCGTAGTGCATAACCTGAACCAATTTCAGCGGATACTGCGTCCGGGTACGCGACTGATGGCCATGGTAAAAGCATTTTCTTATGGCAGCGGAAGCTTCGAGATCGCCAATGTGCTGCAATACCATAAGATCGACTATCTGGCCGTGGCCTATGCGGATGAAGGCATAGAATTGCGCAAGGGTGGCATACACCTGCCGGTGATGGTGATGAATGTAGACCCTTCCAATTTCGATGTGCTCGTTCAATACAACCTGGAGCCCGACCTTTATTCTCCTTCCTTATTGCATGCCTTCGATCAATACCTGAAAGCGCAGGGTATCCGGCAATTCCCGGTGCATATCGAACTGGAAACTGGGATGAACAGGTTGGGTTTCTCGCGGAGCGGGCTTTCTGAACTGCTGGAAGCCTTGCAGGGAGACCGTTTCAAGGTGCAGAGCGTATTCAGTCATCTCGCCGCCAGTGAAGATCCCCAACACGATGCGTTCACACGTCAACAGGCGTCACTCTTTATGCAGATGGTTGAAAGGATACAGCAGGTATTACCCTATCCTTTTATCAGGCATATTTCCAATACGGCAGGGATCAGCAGGCATCCTGATCTGCAGTTGGACATGGTGCGGCTGGGCATTGGTTTGTATGGGATCGACAGTGGAGATAGCAACCGGCTCGAACTGCAGGAAGTCTCTTCCCTCAAATCGACCATCGCCCAGATAAAAGAACTGGAGGAAGGGGAAACGGTGAGCTATGGCCGCAGGGGAGTAGTGAACAGGCGCAGTAGGATCGCTACCGTGCGTATCGGATATGCCGATGGATATCCCCGCAGCCTTGGCAATGGAGCAGGAAAAATGTGGGTGAACGGCCAACTGGCGCCGGTCATCGGAACGGTCTGCATGGACATGACCATGATCGATATCACCGACCTCCCGCATGTGCAGGAAGGCGATGAAGTGATCGTATTCGGAAAAGAGCTGTCCGTACAGAAGCTGGCACACTGGGCCAATACCATTCCCTACCAGGTGCTTACCGGTATATCACAGCGGGTGAAACGCATTTATTTTGAAGAATAATACTATTATCTTTGATGCTTTAAAACTTGTATAGTGAAGCTTAGAACAGTTGTATTGATCATTCTCGCCATCATCGTTGTAGATCAGGCATTGAAAATTTGGGTGAAGACAAGCATGAATTATGGCGAGCAGATTCCTGTACTTGGAAACTGGTTCCGTCTGTTTTTTATCGAGAATGAAGGGATGGCCTGGGGCTGGAAATTCGGTGGGGAATGGGGTAAACTGGCGCTCACCTTATTCCGTTTGGTGGCCGTGGTATTCGGTGTTTTCTATATCCGGAGTATCGTTCGCAAGAAATATCACCGTGGGTTCATCATTTGTGTGGGAATGATCTTTGCCGGTGCATTGGGCAACCTGATCGACAGCATGTTCTATGGATTGATCTTTACTCCCAGTAATTATGGAACGCCGCTGGCCACAATATTTCCTCCCGGTGGCGGTTATGCGGGATTCCTGCATGGCAAAGTGGTCGACATGTTGTACCTGCCTATCATCGAAGATAAAATGATGCCATCCTGGGTGCCGATCTGGGGCGGTGAAAGGTTCACGTTCTTTTCTCCCATATTCAATATTGCCGATGCTTCCATCTCGATCGGTGTGATCGCGATCCTGTTGTTCCAGCGCAGGTTCTTCCGCAAACATCCTCACGAGGGGCCCACTACTATTGAAACGGGCGCCCGGGTGAACGATACGGTGCAGGTATCTTAACGGTCTGCCTTTACTACCTGTTTATTGATCAGTTTATCTCCCATCTGGATCCTCAGTACATAAACACCTCTGCTCAATGCGTCGAGGCCGGTTATGCTCATATTGTTCAGTCCTTTGGTGACTGATTGAGTAGAACGGTTCACGATCCGTCCATACATATCCACCAGGCTCAGGGAAGCCATTCCGGGATCGGGGCTGATCAGTTCGAAATTGAGCTGTTGGGTGAAAGGATTGACCACGGAGCGGACGGTGAAGTCGAGCTGATGGCCTAACAGTACCACTTTGCTATACCAGGCGTTTCCATTCTCTTTTATCAACAGGCGGTAATAGGTGGGGCCTGCCAGCGGAGTATTGTCGGTGTAATTGTAGGTATTGCCTGAACCTGCTTTGCCACTGCCATTGACCGATCCGATCCTGGTAAAATGTGTTCCGTCGGTGCTGCGTTCCACCTCGAAATAAGTCAGTTCGGATTCGTTTTGTGTGGTCCATTGCAGGTTGGTAAGGTTGTTCACCAGCCTGCCGGTGAACGAGACCAGCTTGGTGCTCAGCACCTGGCAGTTATTCACTCTCACCTGGATGGTGGTAGTATTCAGGAAAGAGCAGTTGGGGTCTGTGAGGTTACCGGTAGTAGAGGCTACCTTGAAACGGTACATATTGCCGTTGTCGGAAGCGTTTGCCAGCCAGGATGGATAGATCGCTTCATAGCTGTACTGGCCACCGCCTGTCGGTTGTGCATTGCCGGTACCGGAACTGCCGGTATTGCTCCAGGAAGCGCCACCGTTGGTACTTCTCTCCCAGGTGAATTGCGTATAGTTATCGAAGAAAGATTGAACTAGGCAGGATATTCTCACCTGGTCGCCTGCACAGACGGTGGTGGTGGCAGAAGGCAACATCGTTAAGTTCGGATTACAGGTAACGAGGGCGATATCGTCGATGGCCCAGTCGTTACCGCCACCACCCGAAGCATTATTGCGGATGGAGATGGTAATACCGGTTTGTGCCGATCCTGTCTTGAACATGAAGCCTTTCTTTATCCAGCCCACGGTATCAACCTGACCGGAAGAGTAACGGTCGAGATCGTCGATGGCGAAAGTAAGATTCGGCAACACACCCGGTTTCCAGGTTTGTACGCCGTTCATATCGATACCGCAATTGGTACATACGTTTCGTACCCATAGCGAAAATTCGTATGATGTATTCGGGCAAAGGCCGGTAATATTCTGCCGGTAGGCTTCACCGGTGGCATATTCCGCATTCACCACCAACATATAGCCACCCTCTGTGCCGGGTGCTGCAGGCGGGTTCCCTGCCGGAGTGGTGCTGCCGGTATGGTCGCCGATAATATCCCAGTGACCGCCGAACATCCTGTTATCGCAGGCGAGCGGGCTGGGCAGTGTGGCGCCGGTGCAATTCGGTTTTTTCTTGGCGCCCTGGAAAGTGCTGGCCCGCGGGCTCAGGTTATTGACGATGGTATAATATCCATCATTGGTTTCAGAGGTAGGCGTAAGCGCCCTGTAGCCATATCCGGGGATATTGGTGCCGGCATAAGAACGGTTCTGTGTAGAGCCGCTATCGAATGTGCCGCCGGCCTCTTCTGCGAAATTCTTACCTACTGCGTCTGCGCAGATCGGGGAATTCTTCGAGATCAGGATCTTATAAGGGATAGCGCTTACAATGTAATCTTCCCTACCTGGACCTGAACTGGTGCTATTCACTTTTTTGAATAGCAACTGACCGGTTCCCAGTGTGATGGTGTCGCCGGGCATGCCTGTTACTACAACTTTGAAAGCGGTAGTGATCAGGGTTCCGCCTGAGAGCAGCGGCAGGGTAGCACCGGCTTGAACAGTTCCGCCACCAGCCGGGGCATTGGTGGTGGTGGTGACGTTGCCAGCACTATTACCGATATTGATCCTGATATCATATTCACCAATACTTCTGTTGGGGTTGGCATTGAACCGGCCGGCATCATCATTGGTAGCATTGGTAAACCTGCTTACGACTAGCCCTTCGTTTGTGATCAGTCGCAGTGAGTCACTTACGGGCGTAGCATAGATAGTATTGGTGGGAATATTGTCCACATAGCGCATCAGGTAATAATATCCAGCTGTAGGATTGAATGCCTTCGTCAGGTAATAGTTAGTCCTTATCTCGAGCGTATCGCCCGGCTCTATGGTACCGCCGGCCGTTTTCTTGGAAAGATTGAGATAGCTGTTACCTGATCTGACCCCTGTTACCTGGGCCTTCATAGCAGCAGGCAGCAGCAACAGTGCGGTCAGTAGCATGGGTATGCTCCGGGGATTGGGGCTTGTACGGTTCATAACGTCGGATCTTAAAGGCTGGTTCTACATGGTTTGGATTGGCTTTCCTGCTTGAAAATACCTGCCTGTTGCCTCCTGATTGTTTCTTCTAAAGGTTCAAAAAGGATTAACGAAATTATTGACTTTGGATTGCCTGTCGGAGATTAAAATCCGTAAGGCAGGAACCCGCTGTAAACCTATAAAAAAATTGAGGGTATTCCAATCGTAGTTTTACTGGGTTTAGCCGCAGGGAATCAGCTATTCCAGGATCCGCCGTTATTTGCTATTTTACCAGCAGAATAACCTTTACCCAAGATTCCCTTGATCCTAAATCCGATCTATGAAAACCGCCCCTTTGAATGGAATTGTTCTCCTGTTGGTATTGTCATGTATTTCCTCTTTCGTTGCTGCGCAATACGAATCATTCCAGTTCACCGAGCTGAACCGGAAACCGGCTACCGGCAAATACAGGCTGGCCCATCCTTTCGATATTGTGTATGCACCTGATAACCACCTTTACATTACGGAAAAGATAGGCCGCATCATCCGGGTGGATACCGGAACAGGCGTTCGGCAGATCATCCTCGACATCCAGTCCAAAGTGAAGCTCAACATTTCGAGGAGCGGCACTGTTGCCACCGGGATCGGGCAGAACGGGATGCTGGGGCTCGCTGTTCATCCGGGCTTTGCCACCGTACCCGGGAAGGATTCGATCTATGTGGCCTATTGTTACGATTGGGACCATATCCGGATCTCGCGGTTTTATTTCAATGGAACTTCTATCCCTCCTGCCAGTGAAACGGTGCTCCTGGAAGGCATTCCTGCCGGCAGCGACCATAGCACAGGCAGGTTGATCATCGGGGCCGATGAAAAGATCTATTATTCCTGTGGCGATCTTGGCCGTAACCAGTTCAACAGGAAATGTGAAGAGATCCGCTCGCAGATGCTGCCTACTGTTACTGATATGAATAATGAGGACTATACCAATTATTCCGGCAAAGTGCTGCGCATCAACCCCGACGGTAGTATCCCGGACGATAACCCGCTCTGGAACGGCATCCAAAGCCATATTTACACCATCGGGCATCGCAACCCGCAGGGATTGGTATGGCAAAAAGAGCCTTCTAACGGTGTGCCATATCCTACATTGACGCCAGGCGGTATCTTGTTCAGCGCAGAGCACGGCCCCAATTCAGACGACGAGATCAATATCCTCGAAAAAGGCCGCAATTATGGATGGCCCTATATTGCAGGGGATACAGACAATGTCAATTTCCAGTATGTGCAATGGCATACTGCCACCAATTGCAATGGTATTTCCTTCGTAGAGAATCCCTATAACGTACCAGCAGGGGCTATTGTTACCCAGGAGAAGGATGCTCCTGCTGCCGTAAAAAATAATTTCAGGAAACCGCTGAAGTCGATCTACACCGATTGCGGCGGACAGCCTTCCTCCAGGTGCGCCCTGGTGGGTAATTGGCTGAAATTCCCCACGGTAGCGCCTTCCAGCATTGAATATTATCACCTCAATATCTCGAAAGGGATCCCCGGGTGGTACCCGTCACTGCTGGTGACCACCCTGAAGACAGGCACGCTGTTCCGGTTCAAGCTCAATGCGGCGCAAAATGCTATTGTAGGGGATTCGATCGGGTATTTCAAATCGGTTGACCGGTACCGTGATATTGCGCTCAGCCCCGATGGGAAGATATTCCTGATCACCGACAGCATCGGCTCCACCTCAGGCCCCAGTGGTCAGAACCTGACAACGATGGACCACCCCGGTTCTATCCTGGTGTATACTTATGTAGGAGATGTATTGTCGCTCCCCGACCCGAATTCACCAGCCAACCCTTTACGTCCCAATCCATACCTGATCACGGTATACCCCAATCCTGCCCGTTCCTATGTTCATATAGACCTTGGGAAAGCGTTGCACAAACCGATCCGTTACCAGTTGTATGATATTACCGGCAAACTCGCGCTGCAGGGCGCTTCACCAAAAGATGATTTCGAGATCTATGTGGCAAACCTCAGGCGGGGAATGTATATCCTGAAATTATATAATGGGTATGGAACGGAGTTGAGAGTGCAAAAGCTGATACTCGCAGCGCCCTGATTGATCAACGACCTATCCCACCAATCCCAGCCGTCCCATAAATCCCGGTTCAGACCATCTTCGACGGGTCGACCCATTCATCGAACTGTTCCGGCGTTACATACCCGAGCTTCACGGCCATTTCTTTCAGGGTGGTCCCTTCTTTATGCGCTTTCTGCGCGATCTCCGCTGCTTTGTAATAGCCGATCTTCGTGTTGAGCGCCGTTACCAGCATCAGGGAATTGTCAACATGCTTTTTGATATTGGCTTCGATCGGTTCGAGGCCGGTGGCGCATTTATCATTGAAGCTTACGCAGCCTTCACCGATGAGGCGGGCGCTGAGCAGGAAATTATAGATCATCACCGGTTTGAACACATTGAGTTCGAAATGGCCGGTTGCCCCGGCGATATTGATGGCCACATCATTCCCCATCACCTGTGCGGCGATCATCGTCAACGCTTCACACTGGGTAGGGTTCACTTTACCGGGCATGATGGAAGAGCCCGGCTCATTGTCGGGAATAAAAATTTCCCCGATGCCGCTACGCGGGCCCGACGACAACATGCGGATATCATTGGCGATCTTCATCAGGCTTACGGCCACCGTTTTCAGGGCTCCATGTGCTTCCACGATAGCATCATGCGCAGCAAGGGCTTCGAATTTATTGGCAGCGGTAATGAAGGGCAGACCCGTAAGTGTGGCAATATGTTTCGCCACATTCACGGCATAGTTGGGAGGAGTATTGATACCTGTGCCTACGGCAGTGCCGCCCAGTGCGAGCTCACTGAGGTGCGCCAGGGTATTTTTGATGGCTTTCAGGCCATGATCGAGCTGGGCTACATAGCCGCTGAATTCCTGTCCAACCGTAAGCGGTGTGGCATCCATGAAATGAGTACGCCCGATCTTCACCACCTTCATATACTGCCTGCTTTTTGCAGCCAGTGTATCCCGCAGTTTTTCGATCCCCGGAATAGTAACATCGATCAGCATTTTGTAGGCTGCGATGTGCATGGCTGTAGGGAAAGTATCGTTGGAGGATTGTGATTTGTTCACATCATCATTCGGGTGCAGGATTTTTTCTTTATCGGTAAGTTTACCGCCTTTCAGCACATGACCACGATAGGCCACCACTTCATTCACGTTCATATTGGATTGGGTACCGGAACCGGTTTGCCATACCACGAGCGGGAACCAGGCATCCAGCTTGCCTTCCAGGATCTCATCGCATACGATGCCGATCAGGTCGGATTTTTCTTTGGGCAGCACACCGGCCTCGAAATTGGTGATGGCGGCGGCTTTCTTCAGGTAGGCAAATGCCCGGATGATCTCTTTCGGCATCCTGTTGATGTCCTGTGCGATCTTGAAGTTTTCGATGCTGCGTTGGGTCTGGGCGCCGTAGAATGCATCGGCAGGCACCTTCACTTCTCCCATGGTATCTTTTTCTATCCGGTAATCCATATAGCTTTTTGATTTTTTGAGGCACCAAAGGTAAAGAGTAATGTTGATCAACAATCAATGAATAATCAATTCACTCTTCAGCACTACGTTCTCGTACGGCATTTCCTGGCCGGCAGATTTCTGATCGATCAGTTTGAACAGGAGCTCAGTGGCCCTCGTACCCTGTTCATAGGGGAATTGTTCCACGGAAGCGATGGGCGGATAATCGAGGTAATGGGTAAGCGGCGCATTGGCATAGCTCACGAAGCTGAGGTCTTTATTGATCCTGATATTTTTCTGGCGGGCATAGTGAATGGCATCCAGTGCTACATAATCATTGAATACGATGATGGCTGTGGGCTTTTTTTTCACGAGCATCAGTTTATCGAATGCCTTTTGTGTATTTTCAACAGAGAGATCGGTGCTTACGATGAGATGCTCATCGACAGGGATCTTATTTTTTTTAAGGGCGTCGTAGTAACCGTTCAATCGCTCATTTTTGATATTGAGGGTAGGAGGGCCCTGGATATAGGCGATCCGCTTGTGCCCGTTCCTCACGAGGAAGTCGACCGCTTCCACGGAGCTGTGGTAGAGGTTGCAGCTCACCGAATGCACTTCGGGCACATCAGGCACGCGGTCGAAGAACACGACAGGGATATCATAATTCTTCAACTGCTCGAAATGTTCGATGCGGGTAGTGCTTTTGGAAATGGAGGCGAGGATGCCATCCACCCGGTGCTTTTTCATGGATTCGACAATATTCTTTTCGCGTTCGAGATCATCGCGCGACTGCCCGATCAGTACGATATAATTATTGCCGATGGCCAGGTCTTCGATCCCATTGATGGCAGAAGAAAAAAATTCCTCCCGGAGATTGGGCAGGATCACACCAATAGTGAAAGTTTTTCGTTGTTTAAAGAAGATGGCTGTCTGGTTGGGCTCGTAGTTGAGCTCGGCAGCCATTTTTTTCACTGCCATTTTCGTCCGGAGGCCGATACTTGGATGATCATGCAGGGCCCGTGATACGGTAGAAATGGAAATGCTCAGTCGCTTCGCGATCTCTTTGATGGTGGGAAGTTTCTTCTCCATAGAGCAGTTAGTGTTATATGCAAGGTAATTAAAATGAAGAAAAGGATGGGTTACAGAAAATTCAAACGATTGCGTACGGAGAAGCAGCAATAATAAGCCTGGGAATGTCCTGATTTATCGGGATAAATTTGCGATATTAGTAATGGCATTTTACTGCCGGAATAGTATCAGTGATCATTTTATTGGATGGCCCGCGGAGCGGGCCATTTTGTCAACGATAGGAAATGCTTGTTATTAAGTAAGTGCAGCATGTCTGAGCAGGTACCGCTAACACACTTATTTTAATATACATGAACACGCTACGATCTTTCCCCCGGAAATGGCTGATTGCTACAACAGCCGTTTTCATTGCAAGCGGCCTTTTCATGCGCCCCTTCGCCCAGAAACCGGTCAACACCGCGAGAATGGAATGGTGGCGCGATGCGCGCTTTGGATTATTTCTGCACTGGGGCCTCTATGCCATTCCCGCCGGGGAATGGAACGGCCAGACCAATTATGGCGAATGGATCCGCAACAATGCCCAGATCCCGCTGAATACCTACAACAATTTTCAGTCGCAGTTCAATCCCACCCGCTTCAATGCCGGTGAATGGGTGAGCATGGCCAAAAATGCGGGCGTGAAATATATCGTGATCACCACCAAGCATCACGACGGATTCTGCCTCTTCGATTCCAAATTCACCGATTTCACCGTCATGAATACGCCCTTTCACCGCGATATCGTGAAAGAGATGGCCGATGCCTGCCATCAACAGGGCATCCAGCTTTGTTTTTACTATTCGATCATGGACTGGCATCATCCCGATTACCTGCCGCGCCGCGACTGGGAATACGACAGGCCCGCCGGTGATGCGGATTTCAGCCGTTATGTTCAATACATGAAAAACCAACTGAAAGAGCTGCTCACCAATTACGGCAAGATCGGTGTCCTCTGGTTCGACGGTGAATGGGAAGAGACCTGGACCCATGAGCTTGGTAAAGAGCTCTATCAATATGTCCGTAGCCTGCAACCCGGCATTATCGTCAATAACCGGGTGGATAAAGGAAGATCGGGCATGGCCGGACTTACCATCTCCGGTGACTATGCAGGCGACTACGGCACACCCGAACAGGAGATCCCGGCTACCGGTGTTCCCGGGGTCGACTGGGAAAGCTGCATGACCATGAACGATAACTGGGGCTATAACAGCCATGATAATAAATGGAAATCAGCTCCCGAACTGGTCGAAAAGCTGGTCGATATCGCTTCCAAAGGCGGCAATTACCTCCTGAATGTGGGGCCCACCGCTGAAGGTGTTTTTCCACCAGCCAGCGTGGAGAGGTTGCAGGCCATCGGCTCCTGGATGAAAGTGAATGGTGAAAGCATCTACGGCACACAGGCCAGCCCCTTCAGACTGCTCACCTGGGGCCGGTGCACCCAAAGATCGATTCCCGGCGGAACGCGCTTATACCTGCACGTTATCAACCCTCCGGCCGATGGGAAGTTGCTGCTGCCCGGACTGGCCAACCAGGCCACTAAAGTATATACCCTGGCAGAAAAAACACCGCTCACCATCAGCCGGAAAAGTACCGGTCAGATCATCGACCCGGGCAGTTCCCTGAAGAATGAATACCCGGTAGTGATCGCACTGGAAATAAAAGGTAAACCGATCGTGTACGTGGAGCCTTCGATCCAGGCCGGGACTTCCATCTTCATCGATCAGTTGCCGGTAAAGCTGTTCACTCCGGTTGCAGGCGCTGCCATTCATTATACGCTCAATGGCACAGAACCTACCATCGCATCACCACAGGGCCGTTCTCTTCTGCTGAAAAAATCCTCCACGATCAAAGCGGCCTGCTTCATCAATGGTAAACAGGTATCTGCCGTTGCCACTGGCAGTTTCGAAAAAGTAACACCCCTGGCGGCACAAACGATAGAGCCTTCTTCCGGCGGACTTGAATTTGCTTCCTATGAGGGCAAGTGGACGCAGTTGCCGGATTTCGAAAAACTATCACCTGCTGCCACCGGCACGGTTGCTAATTTCGATATCAGCATGAAAAGAGGAAAGGATGAATATGCTTTCGTATTCGACGGTTTTATCAAAATACCGGTGGATGGGGTCTATACCTTTTATATTACGTCCGATGATGGGAGCCGGCTGTTCATGGACGGCTCCCTGCTGGTCGATAATGACGGGCTGCATGGCAGTATAGAGAAGAGCAAAGATATTGCACTGGCAAAAGGGCTACATGCCATCAAAGTATCGTATTTCGAAAATTCCGGCAGCGATAATCTTGAATTGCAATGGAAGGGCCCGGGTATTCCGAAAAACAAGATCCCCGATTGGGTGCTGTTCAGGAAATAATGTTTGTCTGAACCATGATTCAATGGATTTTATAGATTTGGAGGAAAATAAGGTAATGGCACAGATGATCAAATTTTTCGCTACCCCCTGGGGATTTACCGGCTCTATGGATGAATTTGCAGCCAAAGCAAAGAAGGATGGATATGATGGGATCGAGATCTGGTGGCCCTTTGGACCGGAAGAACAGGAGGCCCTGTTCAATGCCATCAGGAAATACCAGTTAGACCTTGGCCTCGTAAGCGGAGGCTCACAAAGCAACTGGCAGGAACACCTCCACCATTTCAAAAAGATGACAAACGCTGCCGCTGCCTCCCCGGTGAAGCCATTGTACATCAACTGTCATTCGGGCCGTGATCATTTCAGCTTCGAACAGAACAAGGCTTTTATCGATCACACAACAACCGTTTCAAAGCAATCGGGCATCCCCATCAGTCATGAAACGCACCGTGGCCGCATCCTTTATGCTGCTCCGGTGGCCCGGACATTCATGGAAAAAATTCCTGATCTTCGTATCACGCTCGATATTTCGCATTGGTGCAATGTGCACGAAAGTTTGTTGGAAGACCAGGGCTCTACCGTTGAAATGGTTTTGCAAAGGGTAGACCATATCCATGCCCGGGTCGGCCATCCGCAGGGCCCCCAGGTGAACGACCCCCGGGCGCCGGAATGGAAGCAAGCCGTTGATGCTCATTTTGCCTGGTGGGATACTATCGTGGAAAGGAAAAAGAAAAATGGCGAGCTGATCACTGTTCTCCCGGAATTCGGTCCGCCGGATTATCTTCCTACACTGCCTTACACCAGGCAACCGGTTGCCGGCCAGTGGGAGATCAACCTGTATATGATGAAGCGCTGGCGGGAAAGGTATCTGTGAGAACGAGAGTAGGTCTTACTATCATCGAACGATCGTATGAGAATAATTTGCCTGTTCATAGGCTGCCTGTTTGCCTGCACCGGCTTTTCACAGCCTGTGAATTTCCGCCAACTGGATTTTGCGCATATTCCTTTCCGTTGGGATGAAGCAATCCCCATCGGCAATGGCTGGCTGGGCGCGCTGATCTGGCAGAAGGAAAATAAAGTCCGCTTGTCGCTCGACAGGGTCGATTGCTGGGACGACCGCCCCATGCCTTCCATCGGCAACCTCCGTTTCAATTGGGTACAGGAACAGGTAAAGAAAGGTGAGTATGATACAGTACAGAAGATCGGAGATGAGCCCTATGAGCGCTACCCGGCCCCTACCAAGATCCCCTGTGCCGCACTTGAGTTCCCGCTGGACCGTCTCGGCGCCACCGCACAGGTCTCTCTCGACATCAGTAACGGCCTGGCCACAATCCGGTTTTCCAATGGCATCCGCTTCAATAATTATATCCATGCAACACGGGAAGCAGGTTATTTCGGATGGGAGAACCTGCCGGCAGGGATGAAGACACCGCTGCCCGAACTGATCATCCCGGCGTATCAGCCCGAAGGAGGATCGCATACGGCCAACAGTGTAGATGGACAATCACTGCAGAACCTTGGCTATCCCAGAGGGACCGTGCAGCGGACCGCCAACAGTATCCGCTATCATCAACCCACCTGGAAAGGCCATTATTATGAAGTACTGGTGCAATGGAAAAAATTCCCGGGCCATAAACTGATCGGGGCCTGGACAATTACAGTCGACAAACCCGCTTCGCTGCCCGCCCTGAATACATCTCTCAAAGAACCCACCGGTTGGGATTCACATGCAGCCTGGTGGAAAAATTTCTGGGGCCGGTCGTCCGTTTCCTTACCCGATAGCCTGCTCGAAAAACAATATTACCTGGAGCTCTACAAATTCGGGTCAGTGGCCAGAAGCAATACACCACCTGTTTCCCTGCAAGCGGTCTGGACAGCCGATAATGGCAAGCTGCCTCCCTGGAAGGGTGATCTTCATCATGATCTCAACACACAACTTAGCTACTGGCCCGGCTACAGCAGCAACCATATCGATCTCACGGCCGGTTTCACTAACTGGCTCTGGAAAGTGAAGGATGCCAATAAACGCTGGACACAACAGTATTTTGAAAAGGAAGGATTGAATGTACCGGGTGTAACTACCATCACCGGCCAACCTATGGGCGGGTGGATACAGTATTCCATGTCGCCCACAACAGCCTGCTGGCTCGCACAGCATTTCTACTGGCAGTGGAGATACAGTGGGGATAAGCATTTCCTATTGCAACGCGCTTATCCTTATGTTCGGGATATAGCCATCTTCATGAAGAATATCCTTTGCAAAAAAGATGGATATTATTACCTGCCATTAAGTTCAAGCCCGGAATACAACAATAACAGCATTCATGCCTGGTTCAACAACTGGACCAACTATGATCTGGCGCTTACCAGGTATCTTTTCACCATCGCTGCAGAACTGGCAGCAGGGGCAGGGGCCAACACTGAAAGCGCCGACTGGGTTGCCGTACTGCCTCAACTACCCTCCTTTGCCACGGATAGCACCGGGCTGCTGCTCGCTCCCGGAACAACACTGCAACACTCGCACAGACACCATTCTCCCTATATGGCCATCTATCCGCTAACGCTGCTGAATATACGAAAAGAAGACGACAGGCAGATCATTGAACGGTCGATCTATCACCTGCAGGAAAAAGGCACCAGGGCCTGGTGCGGTTATTCTTTCAGTTGGATGGCGTCGATCTATGCGCGCAGCAGGATGGCCGATAGCGCCGTGCAGCAATTGAGGATATTCGCTTCGAATTTCTGCTCGCCTAATAGCTTTCATTTGAATGGTGACCAGCGGGGTGGACAATACTCCAACTTCACCTATCGCCCGTTTACCCTCGAAGGGAATTTTGCATTTGCACAGGGCATCCATGAATTGCTCCTGCAAACCAATGATGGTATAACAGAAGTATTCCCGGCAGTGCCCAACGACTGGCAGCATATATCTTTCCATACGCTTCGCTCTGAAGGCGGATTCCTCATAAGCGCCAATAAAGAAAATGGGGTAGTGATCGATGTTACGATCAAAGCAACGACAGATGGCGCCCTGAAATTCCGTTTACCGAAAACCATGGTTACCTGGATAACGGAAGGGATCGGCAGGGACAAAGTGCAGTTCAGGGAAGACAAAGTACTCACCATACCATTCAGGAAAGGACAAACAGTGATCATCAAAAACGGGTTCGAATGAAAATACATGCAAAGAGATCAGTGATCTGGGTGATGGCCGCATTGTGGTTGGCCACTACGCGGGCCCAATTGGTGGAGCCGTATGGCCCTGTGCCCTCCAAAGCACAAATGAAATGGCAGGAGATGGAATTTTACCTGTTCATGCACTTCGGGCCCAATACATTCAGTGACCTGGAATGGGGGCATGGAACAGAAGACCCGAAGATATTCCATCCCACAGAGCTGGATTGCAGGCAATGGGCACGCATTGCGCGGGATGCAGGCGCCAAAGGCATCATTATTACAGCCAAGCACCATGATGGGTTTTGCCTGTGGCCAAGTAAGTATAGCGATCACACGGTAAGGGAAAGCGACTGGAAAGAAGGGAAGGGCGATGTGATCCGTGAACTGGCTGATGCCTGCGCCAGCTATGGGATCAGGTTCGGCGTATATATATCACCGTGGGACAGGAACCACCCCAAATACGGCACAAAAGAATACAACCGGGTTTATGTAAATACTATGCGGGAACTGCTCCGGAACTATGGCGACCTGTTCGAGCTATGGTGGGATGGGGCCAATGGGGAAGGCCCCAACGGAAAAAAGCAGGTCTACGATTTTCACCGGTTTGAAACGGTGGCGAGAAGGCTGGCGCCGAATACCGTTATCTTCAGCGATATTGGTCCCGATATCCGTTGGGTAGGCAACGAAAAAGGGATTGCCGGCAGCACCAACTGGGACCTGCTCGATACGGCGGGCTTTACGAGAGGCGCGGGGAGTCCGCCCACCGATACCCTCAATCGTGGCAATGTAAACGGCCATCGGTGGCTCCCTGCCGAATGTGATGTATCGATCAGGCCGGGCTGGTTTTATCATCCGCAGGAAGACACTGCCGTGAAATCGGGGAAAGACCTGATGAAATTATACTTCTTATCAGTTGGCAGAGGCGCCAATCTGTTATTGAATGTGCCACCCGACAGGAGGGGACTGATTGCTGCTCCCGATTCGGCCTCGCTGATGGCATTCAAACAAATGCGTGATGAATATTTCCGGGAGAACCTGGCGCATCGTGCCAATGTAACGGTGTCTGCCACCCGGCCGGGATTCCTTCCTTCACTGCTCACGGATGGATTCCGGTTTTCTTACTGGGCGGCTCCTGAGGGGCAAAATACCTGCACCATCGAGATCGATATGGGCATGGAAAAAGTTTTCAATACGGTGCTTTTGCAGGAGTATATCGAACTGGGCCAGCGTGTGAGATCATTTTCAGTAGAAGTATGGGATGGCTCGGAATATAAAGAGGTTGCCCATGGAACCACCATCGGTTACAAACGGCTGCTACAATTTCCCTTGCAGCATTCGTCTAAAATTCGAATAGCCATTACTGATAGTAAATCAAACCCCGTGATCGGTGATATTCAATTATACAACTGCCCGGAAATAGTATTGAACGAATGATAGACCTCTCTCATAGAAAGACTGCCTCCGACTATAAATTGCTAACTGAAAGCTAGTTCCTACTTCCCCTTGAAATCCGGTTTCCTTTTTTCAAGAAAAGCAGTCGCGCCTTCCTTCATATCCTCTGTGGCGAAGCATTCACCGAACTGTTTTACTTCATGATCGTATCCGTGTTTGGTATGATCGAACCGGTTCACGCAGTCGATCACTTTGGCCAGCGCAATGGGAGCTTTGGATTGGATATTGAGCAGGACCTCTTTCACTTTCGGCAACAATTCTTCCGGGGCCACCACGCTGTTCACGATACCATAGCTCATGGCTTCCTGTGCGGAGATGGTCTTACCGGAGAGCAGGAGTTCCATCGCCCTGCCCTTACCGGCGGCCTGCACCAGCCGTTGTGTGCCGCCATAACCGGGGATCAACCCGAGGTTCACTTCGGGCTGTCCGAATTTGGCCTGCTCACTGGCGATAATGAAATGGCAGGAAAGGGCCAGCTCGCAACCCCCGCCCAATGCGAAGCCATTGACGGCAGCTACGATCGGCTTGGGTGAATGCTCGATCTTGAAAAAAATATCATGTCCTTTTTTGGAGAGGGCCATTCCCTGTTCTTTGGTCAGTCCCATGAACTCACTGATATCCGCACCTGCCACGAAAGCCTTCGGGCCTGCCCCGGTGATCATGGCCGATTGGATGGCCGGATTGCTGTACACCTCATCCACGGCAGCATTCAGCTCATCCATCACTGTTTTATTGATGGCATTGAGCTTATCGGGCCTGTTGATAGTAATGGTGAAGATACCATTGTCGAGCGTGGTCAATAAGGTTTGGTAGGACATGTAATATCGTTTGTGGTGTAAAAAAATCAGAACTCGCGGTGCTCCTTCACCCAACTCCTGATATACTCTGCAATATCACCGGTGGAAGTGCCGGGCGCAAAGAGCCTGCCCACGCCCATTTCATTCAGTTGTTTCATATCGTCGTCGGGGATGATGCCGCCGCCGGTGAGCAGCACATCATTCATCTCCTTTTCTTTCATCAGCTCGATCACTTTGGGGAACACGGTCATGTGGGCGCCGGAAAGGATACTGATGCCGATAGCATCGACATCCTCCTGCAAGGCTGCACTCACGACCATATCAGGCGTTTGGCGGAGCCCGGTATAGATCACTTCCATGCCTGCATCGCGCAGGGCGGTGGCGATCACTTTTGCTCCGCGGTCATGGCCATCGAGGCCCACTTTCGCAACCAGCACTCTGATAGGACGGTCCATGATCATTATTTTATGAATTGATGAATGGCGAATTCTATCCTGCGGACCGTTTCTTCTTTTCCGATCGTTTCCATGATCTCGAAAACACCCGGTCCATACTTACCGCCAACGAGCATAACGCGGAGAGGCATCATTACTTCTCCCGGTTTGATGCCTTCATCGGTAGCCAGTTTTTTGAAACCTGTTTCCAGTTCAGGCGCAGCCCATTTTTCGAAGCTGGCATGGCCGTTGGGGCTTTTCAGGGCAGCAACAAAACTTTCGAACAGAACTTTCTTCTCATTGGTCCATTTCGGTTTTACGGAATCCACATCCAGCTCTGCCGGCGCTTCAAAAAAGAACTTCGATTGTTCGTAGAAATCGGTGAGCAGGGTGCAGCGTTCCTTTACCAGTCCGATCACTTTTTCCAGCACAGCTTCATTGTTCACGGGCACTCCTTTATTCTCCAGTACTTTTTTCACGTCTGGTTTCAATCTGGCAATTTCCGATCTTTTGATCCATTCATGGTTGAACCACTTTGCTTTTTCGAAATCGAACTTTGCGCCGCCTTTATGCACGCGGTCCATGGAGAACCGGCTGATGAGCTCTTCGAGGGTAAAGATCTCCTGGTCAGTGCCATCATTCCATCCCAACATGGCCAGCAGGTTCACGAATGCTTCGGGCAGGAAACCTATTTCACGGAAACCTTTGGTGAGCTCCTGGCTGCGTGGGTCTGTCCAGTTCATGGCGAATACGGGAAATCCGAGCCTGTCACCGTCACGCTTGCTGAGCTTGCCATTGCCATCGGGTTTGAGGATGAGCGGAAGGTGCGCCCACTGGGGCATGGAAGATCCCCATCCCAGGTATTTCCAGAGCAGGAGATGAACAGGAGCACTGGGCAACCATTCTTCCCCGCGAAAAGCATGGGTGATCTTCATGAGATAATCATCCACCACTACGGCCAGGTGATAGGTAGGCATGCCATCTGCTTTCAGCAAAACCTTATCATCGACGAGACCGGTATGAAAGCTCACTTCCCCACGGATCATATCGGTGAAGGTCACCGTTTCATTCTCTGGCATGCGTATACGGATCACATGAGGTACGCCGTCTTCAAGGAGTGTTTCCGCTTCCTCGAGTGTGAGGGAACAGGAATTGCGCATCTCCATACGCACGTTATGATCGTATTGAGGTGATGGATTATTGGGTGTTTTGAAGCGTTCCCGCATGCTGTCGAGCTCTTCGGGCCTGTCGAACGCATAATAGGCGTGGCCGCTCTTCACCAGTTGCTCTGCGTATTGGCGGTAGAGGGATTTTCTTTCGCTCTGCCGGTAAGGCCCGTAAGGGCCGCCTTTGTGGGGGTCTTCATCGGGATGCAGGCCGCACCAATCCAGGCAAGTGAAAATATATTCTTCGGCGCCGGGAACGAACCGGCTTTGATCGGTATCTTCTATCCTTAAAACAAAATCACCCCCGTTCTGGCGGGCGAACAGGTAATTGTACAACACGGTACGAACACCGCCCAGGTGCAGTCCGCCGGTTGGACTGGGCGCAAACCTTACACGTACTTTTTTACTCATAGGAGACAAAGATAAGGGACAAGGCAGAAACACTAATTCCCCTGCCCTGACGTTATTGCTTTTATGCCGAAAGGCCTTTCAATATTACTTCTTCTTATTGCCAGTCAGACCCTCCGGGCGCAGTTGACCTACCAGACATTGATGGTGGACTATGATAGCGCCGTCACCTATAAAAACCTCAAAATAATCCCGGTCAGACCGAAAGGAGGTTTCGGTAACCAGACCAGGTTACTGTACAACCATGCCGGGATCATATCATTCAGCCAGGGGATCAGGCAGGGAACTGTGGTGCTCAGTGAAAGGGGAACGGCTTCCACCGAAAATGTACATTGGTTAAGGATCAACAATAACTCGGGCAAACCTGTATTCATTGCATCGGGTGAAGTGATCATGGGTGGGCGGCAGGACAGGATGGTGACCATGGATACCGTGCTTCTCTCATCTTCCAAAGATCAGTACATACCGGTAATGTGTGTGGAGGAAGACCGGTGGAGTGAAAAGGAAAAAAAGTTTGCCTATCATCATTATGCCAATCCACGATTGCGGAAATTGTTGGACCAGTCGAAGAACCAGGTATTGATCTGGAAGGAGATCTATGCCCAACTGGAAAGCAGTAGTACAAAATCCGCCTCCCTGGCTTACCTGGCACAGCGGCAGGACAAAAGGATCATTGGACAGCAAACAGACTATTTCAACTACTTCGATAAACAGCTCAGGAAAAATGACAGTACCATCGTCGGATTTGTTTGTATGAGTGGTGACAGGGTGATCGGGTGCGACATCTTTGCCGGCACCCATCTATTTTATGCTTCACTGGAATCCTTATTGTATGGATACATCGAAGAAGCGGTCCTGAATGGGCAGCCGGTGACCATTTCCGATGAAAAGGTAAAAACCTATCTCGACAGGATACTGACCGATGAGGCCAGTCAACGGGAATACCTGAAAAAGCATGGAAAGATCTATAAATATGAAGGCAAGGTCTTTCATATTACCGGTTATGCGGAATAGTTAGGAGGTTGGTACATAGTAGCGTGATGATCCCGATATGGTGAACAAAAGAAAATCTATTAACTTTAGGGCAGATTAATCAGCTATGTTCTACCTGGTCAAAACACCCTGGCTGCTGCGAAAAATGTACCCGGAATGTATTTGGAGGATGGCTGTGCGTCCGAAAGAAAAAGTGCTTTATCTGAGTTTCGATGATGGTCCGCACCCGGTGGCCACACCTTACGTGCTCGACCAGTTGCAGCGATGGAATGCAAAGGCCACTTTCTTTTGTATCGGGAAAAATGTGGTGTCACATCCGGAAATATATCAGCGGATCTTGCAGGAAGGCCACCGCACGGGCAATCACAGTTTCAATCATCTCAATGGCTGGAAAACGCCTAATGAAAAATATTTCCAGGATATCCTGGAAACCACGAAATACGTGGATTCTAACCTGTTCCGTCCCCCTTATGGGAGGATCACGAAATTCCAGGCAAGGCTTTTATCTGGTCTTGATACGCATCAACATGCAGATAGGAAATTTACGATTATCATGTGGGATGTACTGAGTGCTGACTTCGATTTGCGTTTGACGCCGGAAAAATGTGCGTTGAATGTAATTGGAAATGCTAAACCGGGATCGATCGTTGTATTTCATGATAGTGAAAAAGCATATCCACGTATGAAAGACGCATTACCTGCAACCCTTCAATATTTCAGTGAAAAAGGGTATCGATTTGAAGGCATTCGATGATGAAAAAAGCAGGTGGAATTGCTGGTGAGAAGTTTAATTCGTTTTTAATCTACCTGTAAATTTGTCGGAAAAATGGAAGATGGAACACTCATATTCAATGGGCTAAAATAAGTTGGGCCGGGGTAGACACCCTGGCCCGTTTTTAATCCGTACCCTATGAAAACTGACTTAAAGGTATAAACTTTTTTGATTTAACCAAAGATATTTCCCGTAATGGGTCACTGAAATTAAAATGTCAAATACCGTCACATTGTCTGATATTTAGCTGGGACGGGGATGTTGGCCGGAAATCATTTTGGACCCCTTTGCAATTATTTGATCTGTATCAGTAAAATATCTCCAGGTTGATTTGACAATTGATAAATTTTAGAATTTTGCGCAGGATATGAAAATACAATTAGTTGATACTCACTGCCATTTATATTTGCCGACTTTCAAGGGCGATATCGATGCCGTCATAGACCGGGCAACCGCGGCCGGTGTGTGGAAATTTTATCTCCCTGCCATCGATGAAGAGACAGTGACTGCCATGCTTGAACTGGAAGCAAAATATCCAGGTCGCTGTATGGCCATGATGGGATTGCATCCCTGTTCTGTGAATGCCGAATACCTGTCGGCACTGGAACTCGTGGAATCATGGTTATCCAAAAGATCTTTTGCAGCAGTAGGAGAGATCGGCCTGGATTATTACTGGGACGACACCTACATTGCGCAACAGCAGCAGGCATTCCATCAACAGATCGACTGGGCCTTACAGTACGATCTACCGATCGTGATCCATTCGCGCAATGCGATGGCGGACTGCATACGGATCGTGCAGGAGCGTCAGCAGGGATCACTTCGCGGCATCTTTCACTGTTTTACCGGTACTGCGGAAGATGCAAAGCAGATCGTGGAAGCCGGTCTCTATCTCGGGATCGGAGGAGTGCTTACCTATAAAAATTCGGGTCTTCCCGAAGCACTGGCAGATATATCATTGGAACATCTTGTACTGGAGACGGATGCGCCTTATCTCACACCTGTTCCCTTTCGCGGCAAACGTAATGAAAGTAGCTATCTCCAATATGTGGTAGAGAAACTGACGGAAGTGAAGGGGGTGAGTCTGGAAGAGGTGAGCCGGGTGACCACGGAGAATGCTCAAAAAATATTCGGTAAGTAGGCCCTGAAACTGTATTTTTGCCACCCATTTTACGGAGAGGTGTCCGAGTGGTTGAAGGAGCACGCCTGGAAAGTGTGTATACTCGAAAGGGTATCGCGGGTTCGAATCCCGCTCTCTCCGCATAAAATCAGAAAAGCCTTCAAGTCTTTAGATTTGAAGGCTTTTCTAGTTCGAAATTTTTGCAAAGGTGTTATTACTGATGGTTACTTATTCGTATTGATAATTAATTATCAAAGCGTTGGTAGGTTCGAAATCCTGTGCTTCTAAAAAATAATCCATGCTTTCCTTCAAAAGAGAATGCCCGGTTGTTGAATCTAAAGCCTGAGCCATATACTACTGGCAGTATTATTTGCAATATTAACTATTAACCAATCAGGCTTGATAATATTTCAGTAAACTGTTGTTTCAAAACTGGCAAATCATTTTGGGCTATTTCCCAAACTATATGAAAGTTAACGGCAAAATACTCATGAATCGAAATGTTCCTAAAACCTTTGATCGGTTTCCAAGCTATTTCGGGATGGAATTCTTTGAAATCATCTGTCAGGCCATTACATGCTTCTCCTATAATTTCAATTTGTTTAATTGTAGCAAACCTTTTCTCTGAATTAGCAAGAAAGTCATCATAAGAAACACCAGTAAGATACTTCTCAATTTCAGTTATTGCCTCAAGTATGTGGATAATTCTGGTTTTGTCAATGATCAAGTCTTTCATATATTAGAATCTTATCCTTGTCAACGAAGGGTTTTACGTGTCGGGAAAGACCTTCGGTAGTAACAAGGTCAACCTTTTTGTGTAGTAATTCTTCCAAGTCTGATTGGTATATGAAAAACTTCATACCGATTGGTTGGGAATGATCTAGTTCCACCAATATATCCAAGTCGCTTTCTTTATCGGCATCACCGCGAGCCATAGAGCCAAACAGATAAGCCTTCTTTACAGGGATACCTGCAAAGTATTGTTGAAGTGATAGCCTATCTGCTATAGAAAGTTTCATTGCGATAAAATTAATCAATTCGCTCGATTAAAAAGACCTATTTTAAGTATTATCCATTTTTCCGTGCCTACTCAAAAAAGTCTATATTCTTATCTAAATCATTGACAAATGAGTCTGAAGCTTGTACAACTTGAACTGCTCAAAATTATATAAATAATTTATTTGCAATTAATTATTAATTTTAATTATTTTATATACTTTCATCTAACGTCTCTGTGCATGATAATGGAATAAATCCTTAAGGGAACTTGTAAATTGTTCCTATCCATAATATCTTGTTCTGATTATCCCACCAGCCATCAAAGCACTAAGCCTCATGAAAATTTCAAGAATTAAAATTGAAAACTTCCGGTCAATTAAAAAGACTGAGTTTACGGTTTCAGGCTTCAACATTTTTGTTGGACAAAACAATTGTGGTAAAACGAATTTCTTTGAAGCAATTGAATTCTTTTTCAATGGGCCGGGCAAAGGGAATATAGACGAATTGAAGTATAAAAGAAGTCCGGAAAATGAAATTTTGGTTGAAATTGAATTTGAAAATGCTATTGACGGAGCAAGTAAAATGCAAAACGCAGCAAATAAAACAAAGATTGAAGCCGCACTTAGTGGCTCTGACACGGTAACTTTTCGTCGCTCGAGTGCCACACCAAAAAAACGCACAATGCTCATCAACGGAGTAGAAGTGCCACCCGGAACAGGATTTGATGCAGCTTTAAATGATTTTCTTCCAAAGTTTGAATATATAAGTACAAAGCAATACTATGATTCAGTAGCTAAATATTCTAAAACTACGCCTATTGGCATTATGTTGTCGGGCGTGTTAAATACCATTTTGCAAACCAATCAACAATACCAACAATTTCAGAATAAGTTTAGGGAGCTATTCGAAGATGATGACTCGGAAATAAAAGCTGAATTCGAAGCGATGGGTAATAAAGTCAAAGTTCATCTCGAAAAACAGTTCCCCGACACTACTAGAGTAAAGTTTGAAGTGACAGCACCGATATTCGATGATTTGTTGAAAAACTTTGAAACTTCCATTGACGATGGTATTGAAACTTCGGCGGAGGAAAAAGGAGATGGTATGCAAAGAGCGTTAATGCTTGCTATTATTCAAGCATACGCCGATTTTAGAAAGCAAAATGAAGATTTAGGCAAATCATTTTTGTTTTTTGTAGATGAAGCAGAACTTCACCTTCACCCTACCGCTCAAAGAAAGCTAAAGAATGTGCTATATTCTTTATCGCAGGATACAGACCAGGTCTTTATTAACACTCACTCTTCAGTTTTTGTTGCAGATAATTACCCCAATCAATTCATATTTAAGGTTGAAAAGGCAAGTGGTGAAACAGGAATTGAAATTACCAACGACTATGTTAAGCCTTACATTGTCTTTGAACTCTTGGGTGGAAGTCCTTCCGACCTTCTGTTGCCAAGAAATTTCATCATAGTTGAAGGCCATAGCGAATTTGAGTTTTTAGCAAGAGTTATTAGGAGATTTTATGCTGATAGACCACCAATTCAAATTATCATTGCGAATGGCGATATTGACCAAGCTGAAAGAACAATTAATGCAATTGAAAAAGCTTTCACTCCACTTAACGCCAGTATTTATCGAGATAAGGTCATATTACTATTGGATCAGCCTAGTGCTCATACACAGGGTGGTGTGCAACAATTTCATCAGAACAATGCACATCTGACAAATAACCATCAAATTTTTATTCAGCCACAAAGGGACATTGAGCAATGCTACCCTTATCAGCCGGATGACGTTTATGGTAACTGGCGAAAAACGCAAGCGGAAATTGACGCACTCAACCCACAAGGTAAAAAAATATTTAACGGCCATAAGAAAAAGCAATTCGCTAAGTTTGTTGGAGACAATATAACTCAAGTCCAATTTGAAAAAGAGATGATTATTTGTTTCAATGCACTGGAAAAATGCTGGAGTTTAGCATTTTAACCTAAGTTGAAATGGCTCCGACTTGTGAGTAGCATATTTTTTTAAGAGATTCGTGATTTTCAATAAATCCCTTTTAAAAAGGTTCGAAAGTTGTCCCGCTCTCTCCGCCTGGCGGGATTTTCTCAGAAAATCCCGCTTTTTTGATGTTCGCGGTTTTTTCATTCATACGGGCAATATCACTGGTTTCGTAATGACCTCACCGGGTTTGCCAGGGCCGCTTTAATAGTCCGGATACTCATTATTATCAGCGCTAATAAAAACAACGACAGTCCTCCGGTTAAAAATATCCACCAGCTTAATGTTGTACGATACGCAAAATTCTGCAGCCATGTATTTGCACCATACCATGCAATCGGGACTGCAATAACAAATGCAATGACAATCAGCTTTAAAAAATCTTTTGATAATAGCGATACGATCTGCAGAACACCAGCGCCCATCACTTTTCGAACAGCTATCTCTTTTATCCGCAGATTGGTAATAAATATGACTAAACCAAATAATCCGAGGCAACTTATAAATATCGTGAGCCCTGTGGACCACCTTAATAAAGTGGAAACATTTTGCTCGGCCGTATAATAAGCAGCAATTGTCTCGTCCAGGAAGGCATAATTAAAATCTTTGTCCGGGTATACTTCCGTCCATGCCTGACCTATCTTGTCTATTGTATTCTTCCAGGCAGTAATGCCCACATCCTGCGGATGCAGCGCAATATTAAACGTATACTCACTGGCAATACCACCGGTAATTAATAAAGGTGTTATTGCCTCCCGTAAAGATTTTTGATTAAAATCCTGCACAACACCCACTACGCGTTTCTTTCCATATACGTCAATAGATTGCCCGATAATTTCATCTGGATTGTCAAAGCCTAATGCATGCAAATAGGTTTCATTTATTAACAGGTCACCCATTGTGTCATTACCCGCCAGATTATTCCCTGCGAGCAATTTTATCTGGTAAAGTTTTATGTAATTGGAATCGCCGATCTTCACCTGTACATCCGCCTGAATTCGTTTGTTACCGTTTTCGTATTTCATAATATCTATCCAGGTGCCCGGCGACGAAGGAGGGTCCATGGAAAGGCTGACCATGGCTATACCCGGAATTGCATTCAATTTATTCCGTAATAATATTTTTTTAACAGAGGAAGTGTCGGTATAATTACCAACGTACAGCACCGCGTCTTTCCTCATACCAATATTCTTATGGAGCGTATAATTGATCTGTTTATTCACAAGAAGGGCGGCAATAATAAATACCTGCGCAATGACGAACTGGGATACTGTCAGCGTTTTGCGCAACCATGCGTTTTGCGACTGCCCTGCATTCGCGTAAGCCTGGCCTTTAAGAACCGATACAGGTTTATACGACGAAAGCATGATCGAGGGATAAAAACCGGCAAGCATGCTTACTATTACCACTAGGAAAAGTAAAAACAGAAGAATCCTGGGCTCGCCGATGATATCGAATCGTAACCCCTCAGGGGTCCAGGCTGCAAATAATTTCAATAAAACGGGAGCCATGGCAGCCGAGATTAACGTGGCGATTAACGTTAACAGAAAAGTTTCGCCCATGAACTGGAGGGTCAGTTGTCTTTTCGAACTGCCCATTGTTTTTCGTACACCTATCTCTTTACTGCGCTGTGAAGCCTGTGCTGTTGTAAGATTTATAAAATTTATGCAGGCCAGCAAGAGCAAGAAGGCTGCAACCGCCAATAAACCATTTAATATACTTTTATCGGCGAGGCCGGGGCTGTTGCTATCATAGTATCCTTTAAAATGCGTATCACTCAAGGGCTGAAGATCGAAGGTCCTTATTTCAGGGTCGTCAGCGTTTGGCTTGTTATACTTTGTAAACAATTTGTTTATCTGGCTATTAATGTTAGCCGTCGATGTCCCCGGCGCAAGTTTTACAAACAGCAATGATGATTGGGCGTGATCCCACCTGTCCCAAAACCTTGGCTTTAAACTTGTCGTTTCCAGTGTTACCCGGGAGATGAAGGTTTTATAGTTGAAGATCGTGTTTCGGGTTATGTCTTTTACTATACCGGTAACGGTCATCCGAACACTATCATCAAAATATAATTCTCTGCCGATCACTTCTCCTGCAGAAAGTTTTGGGAAATACAATTTTGCGTTGGATGCAGTTAATACAACTGTATTCGGTTGTTGCAGGGCAGTTGCCGCATTGCCGGCCAACCAGTCATATACAATGAGGTCAAAGTAATTGGGGTTTGTGAAAACGATTTTTTCCTGGTTATTGAACAAGGTTTTTTGATCAGCATGTTGAGCAGCCACCGATACTTTTGCCGTATTACCTTTGGTGAGCGCAACTACGGCGTCCAAACCGGTCACTTCATTAGCAACTGCGGTTGCGATCGGGTCGGGCATTGCTGCGCTGCCATGACTCTTACCGGAAACTTTTAATGTATAATTTTCCACCACGCGGTATATGCGGCCGTGGTCTTTTTCAAACTTATCAAAACTATAATCGTGCTGTACAATCAGGAATATTACCAGGGCGGCACTGATGCCGATTGACAATCCCAGCACATTGATCGTGGTAAAAGCTATGTTGCGCGTAAATATTTTTAACGCTGTTTTTAAATAATTTCTTAACATAGTTAGCAGAATGTTGATGAACCCGATCAATCGCTATGCCACATGCCAAATGGCTGAAACACACAGACTACGGAAATGACTAACCAGTCAAAATGTACGAAAGTGAACAGTTCGATGTTCGTGGACGGACGCATGAAAGTTCTGGTTGTTCCTAAATTAGGCACATCAAGTTTTGGACTTGCAGGAGGAACTAATTTGGCATTAGCTACAGGCTTATTGTTTTTGAAACTATTCAATAGGCGTCAAAAGAATTCTAACCCCCATTGTGCAATTCGCGGGGTACAATAAAGTAAATAGAGAATACAGGGGCAATCGACCATTCAACCATATCTTTCCCAACCCATCAGTGTACCTTGTGCTTCCCTCTTGGCCTCCCCAATAATTGCAGGATGGATTCATAATATTCCTCGATGAGCTCCAGGCCGACCTCTTTTCTCCGCTTATCCACATGTTCCGGATCTGCCAGGTCGGGCGGATAAATGATCTTATTGTTACTGTCGAACAGGTTGCCATCTTTGCCGTAAGTGGGCTGCGTACCGTAAAGTTGTTTCCCGCCCGTGTTGCGCTGAACGCGGTCATAGAGATAAGCATAGTCCTTCCTGGATATACTGCCTTTTTGGGAAAGCCTGTCCAATACCGGTAACATTTCCAACTGGAAGCGGGTGTCGCTGTCCGCATGTTGGATCAGTACGAAAAAATGATACGAGGCGTCGGCGCCAACCAGCTCGATGGTCGGGTAACCGTACTGCGCGTAGATCTTTTTTGCGATTTGCAGATTGCAGATATAGGTTCCCTTTTTTAGGGAATCCTGTTTTTTCAGGCTGTCCACGGGTGCATTGTGTTCGCTCAATTCCTTGTATTTGAGCTGTACCGCCTGATCGGCATCATAGAGGCTGTCGATGGTCCTGGCCAGGGGTTGATTTACCTGTGCATTCGCTTCTGCGGCAATAAAGACAAATAGTATAGTGTAAAGGCGTGTTGTGACATTCATGGGTGAGGACCTCCCTTTTTGAGTTCGAGATATTCTGCAAAGTTAACTGCCGGCAATATGCGGCAATTGTACAAATGTAAACTACACGTACAACCAGAGGTTTTCCTGCTTAAAGTCTATTTTATTGAAGAATACTTTAGGCGATAGTGAAGTCAGCGATTTAAAGATCCTGATAAAATGGGATTGGTCATAGAAGTAACTGTCAAGACCCAGTTCGGTAAGGGTTTTTGAACGGGTCCTGTCCCTGACAGCGTTCCTGAAGCGCTGGATCTTCCGGAACTCCAGTGGCGTTTTTCCCAGGTACTTCATAAATATCCGATTGAGATACTGCCGCGAAATATTTAAACCGCCGGCAATCTCCGATATATTCTTCCCTTTTTCGATCTCGTCGAGCATTTCCGGCAATAATGGGTCGATCGCAGAGGTATTTTTTGATAGCCAGTATTGTTCCAGTAAAGCGATTTGTTCCGACCTGTCGTGTATGCGAAAGATATGTTTCATTGCCTGCCCGAAATCAGAAAATGGATTGAAGTGCATGAAGGTCTCAGCCTTATCATATTCAACCAGGTTGGGTACAAAGGCATGCAAGCCAAGCGGTTTAAAGTATATCGTCAGTTCATTGATAGGTCCCTGATAATTGATCATCAGAGGTGCTACATATTTGCAAGTCAGGTTGGACTGAAAATTTGGATAGGGTGATGGGGTGCAGGTGACTTTATTTTCTTCAATATCGATTTGCGCGTTTTCAAGAACGGAAATGATGAAGTAGTTATTAGGGAAAGTATAGTAGCTTAATGAGGAATCCTTGTCCAATCCACTTAAAAAATAATAGCCCTCCATAAGATCCGAGAGTACGGGATTAGTTGGCCGATAGAAATTGAATTGCATTTTTTGTGTTGCTAATATGGGTACAATTTAACTACATAAATTCAGGTTAACTCCTTTAAAGCTGTCTTAATAGTAATGGCCTGGAGTTTTGCCAACCGATAGCGGCAACTGATCACATACATAAGCAGCATAGTCAAAAACCCGGGGAGATCGACAACTGAATATTTCAACAAGGAGAAATTGACCCGGAACCGTATCGTGAAAACACGGTAAATCCTACGAACAACTACAATACTCAAATAATATCTTTATCTTGATCGCCATTAACCCACTCATTATATTTCATAATGCGAACCACCCTCTTCTTTAAAACACTCACCTGTTCCTTGTTTGCAAGCTGCCTGTTCTTCCATGCCTTTGCCTCCGGTGATGATAGCCTGCTGGTCAAAGGAGCCGATCTGTACAAAAAAGGCAATTACACCGATGCCCTGACCATCTTCGAAAAATGTGTTGCAAAAGCCACGCAGGCAAAAGATACGATAACGCTACTGGCGGCACATCGGAATATCGGCAATATCTACTCCCAGACAGGCAGGAAGGTAGAAGCCCTGAAGAGCTACCAGCAATCCGTTACATTGGCGGAAGCAAGCGGCAACAGGAGCGCCGCTGCCAATACCATACAGAATATTGGTACCCTGTACGAAGAATTGGGCGATTACAAAAAGGCACTGGAAAATTATTCCGCTGCGGAGCAGATCGCCGTTGCCGCCAAAGATTATGCCACCATAGCGGATTGCGCCAATAACAAAGGTATTATCTACGACCAATACCTGACCCAATACAGCAACGCATTGCAGGAATACAACAAAGCGCTGGCCATATACATAAAGATGAACAATGAAGAAAGGATGGCGCTTTCATACAATAACCTGGGGGTAGTTCACAAATGCATGGGCCACTATGAAAAGGCTATTGAATGTTACGAGCGATCTTTGACCATGGCCGAAAAGAGCGGGTTCCAGCTTTTGGTAGCAGCCAACCTGACAAATATCGGTAATGTGTATGCGATGAAAAAAGAATATGCAAAAGCGATCGAATTTAATAAGAAAGGATTGAAGGTGGCCATGGATATCAAGGCAATAGATGTGGTGACCGAAGCTGCTGAAAGTATTGCGCAGAATTATGCAGGTATGAATGATTACAGGCAGGCATACGAATGGCATAAGAAATTCGCATCGTACAAAGACAGTATGATCAATACCGAAAAGACCAGGCAGATTGCAGAACTGGAAGCAAAATACCAGACCGGCATAAAAGAGAAAGAGCTGGTGGAATTGAGGCAGCAAGGGCAGATCAGTAACCTGAAGCTATCTGAACAGCAATTGCTTTTGCAGAAGAACAGGATCCTGCTGACAGGTGCCCTGTCACTGGCCGTACTGGTGATCATTATTGCAGCCCTTATCATCAACAGGCAAAAACTGAAACAACGGCAATTGTACGAACAGGCTGTAATGAAAGCCGAATTGCAGGAAAGGAAAAGAATAAGCAGGGAGATGCATGATGACCTAGGGGCCGGACTTACCAGGATCGCCCTGATCAGTGAGGCTGCGAAGAATTCCGGCAGCATAGGATCAGAGCTCCGCGACATCACCGATACCAGCCGGCGGCTGATCGGTAGCCTTGGCGAGATCATCTGGAGCCTCGATCCTGAAAGCAAAACGGTAGAGCAGTTGTATTCCTATATCCGTGAACAGTTGCATTACCAACTCGAATATGCTGACATGGAGTACAATGTTCAGTTCCCCGATGGATCGCTTCCCGAAACATTGGGAAGCCGACAAAAACGCAATCTCTTACTGGTAACGAAAGAAGCCGTGAACAATGCTATCAAATACAGCCGGGCCTCCCACCTGATGGTGAGCTCCGCGGCCGGCGATAATACCCTTTCCTTTTCGGTCACCGATGATGGGAAAGGGTTCGACGTATCCACTGCAAAAAAAGGAAATGGGCTTCGGAACATGCAAAGCAGGATAGAAGAGCTGGGAGGGGATTTTACCATTGCATCTTCACCGTCCGGAACGACCGTTGCTTATTCTATCCGGCTGTAGTACTACTTTTTTAACATCCTCATTGTTCAAAGATCGGAATAGCTTCGTAGTAAAACAGGATGTCCTAATAAGCATACGGTACAAATAAATAGTGTATGATGGTAAAGATCAAATCCATTGCTATCGTTGAAGATGATGAAAAGATCAGGAAATATTTTGCCGAACAGATAAGGTTATTGATTGACGTGAAAGACCTTACAGAGTTTGAAAATGCAGAAGACGCATTGAAGGCCCTTTCCGTATCGGCCCCCGAAATTGCCTTGTTCGACCTTCAACTGCCTGGCATGAGCGGCATCGAATGTATCAAGAAATTAAAGCTTCTCCACCCTCGTTTGCAGGTGATGGTCCTAACGGTATATGATAATGCCGATACCATTTTTGAAGCGCTCAAAGCAGGCGCCAACAGTTATATATTGAAACATACCACCCCTGAGAAATTGGCTGAAGCGATTAAAGAATTGCATGAAGGCGGCAGCCCGATCAGCAGCCAGATAGCCCGCAAGGTAATAGAGGCCTTCCAGGTCAAAAGCACTGCCAATGAACATTTCAAGAACCTTACCCGGAGGGAACAGGAAGTGCTGGAACTGCTGGCGCGTGGTTTCCGCTACAAGGAGATCGCCGACAAAGCCTGCCTGAGCCTCGATACCGTTCGCACCCATATCCGAAATATTTATGAGAAGTTACAGGTCAACACCAGGGTAGATGCATTAAAAAAAACCGGCCTGATCTGAATACCACCTTTTTCACATTGTTGTGCGTCCCTCCGCTTGACATCTTTGCAGGAAAATATCTTCCTTCAATTTAAAAAAACAGCTCATGAAAAAATTATCGGTATCCTTTACCCTCGGATTGGCCATGCTCCTCTTATTGACATTTTCCTGCAAAAAAAGCGATGATAAAAAAGAGGAAAGCTTCAAATGCTCCACCTGCATTACATCACCGGAAGCGCTGGCGGCCAACGATGCCAGCAGCAAAGGGATGTATAAAGGCGTTGTTATTGGTTCATCCGGTACCATTAAATTCAATGTTCAGAATGGGGGCACTACTATAACGGCAATATTGGTCATCGATGGAACTACCGCTACTTTAACATCGTCTGTCAGTTGGGTCAATGGGCAGCCTTATGTAGCGCCTTTTACAGGAACGTTGAACAACCAGCAGGTATCCATCACTTTCTCCGTTCAACCGGATGGAAGTAATCCGATCATCACTGCGGCCAATATTCCGGGACATCCCAATGCATCCTTCGCTTTGGTGAAAGAAACATCCAATGCCCTTCTCGAGTGCTTTGAAGGCACTTATTCTACCACCAAGCCTGAAAACGGGACTTTCAATATTATGCTCTCCAGGACCCTGGGAAAGCTGGGAGGCATTTCGCGTAAGGACGGCAGCAATACACCTACCGATGTAAAAGGGACCATCGTGAATGGTATTATCAAAGATGAGAGAGGTAAAGAGATCGGCACTTTAAAAGAAGATCTGGTTACCGGCAGTTTCCAGGATGGCAGTGGTATTACTGTGAATTTTACGGGAAAGAGAACACTGTAATGGCTGCACGCATAAATACAATGCACCTGGATTTGAATCATACCTGAAAGGGGATCAGTTTTGCTGTATGTGCAAATGAGCATCGTGCCTTCACAGCCTGGCAACCATGAAACCGGACTTTATTGCCGGTTTATGCGAGCCGGGCTTTTAATTATTGATGGAAAGAAGTAAATTAGTGGACCGTACTGTCCAATGCCTGGGGAAGAGGATTCCAGGGGTAAAAAGAAAATGATACTCGATACATTCGCACTGAGAAAGCAGCGATACGTATCTTTCAGGCGCGAAGGGGACCGGTACGAATTCGATTATGTCGTTACTGATAATTCATTATACTACATCGATATACTCTTCTTCCATCACAGGAAATTAAGGTTCAGGGTGAAAACCGACAGTTGATTTTCCGTATCACCCCGCCTGCCTTTTCAGTATAAATACTGCCTCCCGGATAAATTTTATGTTGGAATTTGCTTTCTATTCAGCAACACCAGAAAAGATATTAGCTACCTGCTCCGTCCAGACCTTCCAGTTGCTTTTATTTTCCGGCTCAGATTGAATGCGATGAACACCAGCGGTCAAAAGTGATTTTGTAACCAACATGATAAAACCTTGAATGCTATGAAAATTTACCAATTCATCGTTCAGTGGATCCTGTTATTAGCGATATGCTGTAGCATCCATCCCCTTTTAGCCCAAACCGCCCGCAGGTCTTGCGGTAGTGAAATAGGGTATGAGCAGATCATCAATTTCGGCGGCGCTATCCGCGAGCGCTATGAAAAGCTCGAACGCTTCACGCAACAGTATATCGATAACCTTAGGAATGGCAAGGAGGGCGCCGGCTTTGACGGTGCGCGTGCTTCTCCTATCATTATCCCGGTCGTTGTTCATATCGTATGGCATACTGCGGCCGAGAATATTCTTGATGCCAGGGTGTTTGAACAGATCGACAGGCTCAACCGCGACTATCAACGCCTGAATACCGATGCAGGCAGCGTACCTGCTGAATTTGCAGGTGTGGCCTCCAATTTGCAGGTCCGTTTTCAATTGGCGGTCAGGGACCCGAATTGTAATCCAACAACAGGTATTACCCGCACCAATACAACTGTTGCTTCCTTCAGCAATCCCAGTACCGCGCAAGGGCCCGATATTGCTTTTAACCCCGTGAAATCAACGGCAGCAGGCGGGATCGACGCATGGCCTGCCGATCGTTATCTCAATATCTGGGTATGTAATTTTACAAGTTCTACCCTTCTCGGCTATTCTTCATTTCCCGGGTTTCCTGCCAATGTCGATGGAGTGGTGATCAGGTATTCAGCCTTTGGCAATACTTCCGGCGCCTTTGGCCTGGGCCGTACTGCAACGCATGAGATAGGTCATTACCTGAATCTCTTTCACACCTTCCAGGGTGGATGCGCCGGCACCACCGACGCCAATTGCGGTACCAGCGGCGACAGGGTATGTGATACGCCTCCTGTAGCTTCACCCAATACCGGCTGTCCTTCAGGCACACTCAATAGTTGTACGGAAACGCCCACAGATCATAATGATCAATGGATGAACTATATGGATTATGTCGATGATGCCTGCATGTTCATGTTCTCCAGTGGTCAGAAGGAAAGGGTAGACGCCTGCCTCTACGGCGCCCGCACCGGGCTGCTTGGCAGTGATGCCCTGATCCCGGTGGCATCAGGGGCAACGCCCGATCTCTTTAGCCAGGATAAACCCGATGATGTGGGCGCAGAACCCAATACCATTTCCGATCTGATGTATGTCAGTGAAGATATCTGGGTGCGTAATGCCGAAGGCACTACAGACCAGCAACATCAGAATCCTGTGTCCAATACGGTAAATCATGTATACGTTCGCGTTAGGAACCGTGTATGCGGATCGAATGGTACAGGAACAGTCAGACTATTCTGGGCGAAAGCATCTCCGTCCCTGTCATGGCCGGCCCCATGGGACGGATCGATTGCAGGTCCGCCAGTAATGGGTGGAGAGATCGGCACTGCCCCGGTTACTGTTACAGGTGCTACTTCCTCCATTGTTCATTTTACCTGGAATACACCCAATCTGGCCGACTATACTTCAATGGGCGCCGATGCAGGCCACTTCTGCCTCCTGGCGAGAATTGAAACGGGCCCGGCCCCCGACTTCGGCCTCACCAATCCGATGGGTACCGGCGATCTGTGGAATTATGTCAAAAACAACAACAATATCGTATGGAAGAATGTGGAAGTAGTGAGCTCGGCAGGCGGCATGCGTGAAGCCGCACTGATCGTGGGGAATATGGATAAAACGAAAATGACGGATGGGCGTTTGGTATTCACCGCCATTCCCGATGAACATAAAGTGGCTTTCACCGATATAGGCAGGATAAAAGTAGACCTGGGCGAAAGACTATACAGGCTTTGGGAAACAGGTGGCAAGAAAGGAGAAGGTATCGCAAGCGCAGATAAGTTCACGATCGAAGTACAAAAGAGCGGAGGTTATATCGGAGGATTGACCCTGGAACCCAATCAGCTCGCTGCTATCAGGCTCAACTTTGAATTCACGAAGCACCTGCCATGGGCCGTTCATAAAGCTTTCCATGTGTCGGTCGACCAATGGGCGAAAGATAATACAGGCAATGATAAGCGGATCGGCGGACAGGATTTTACTGTTCGCAATCCAAGAACTGCCGATGATGACCTGAAGGGAGGAGCCAATAGTACCGGCAACGCCGGCGGATTCTCATGGTCGTGGTGGCTGATCGCATTGATTGTACTTATCTTTGCATTGATCCTTTGGTTGCTGAGAAGGAAAAAATAAGTATCTGTCATGCCATTATTCATGTTCATTAAAATATTCCTTGTCTGTTGCGTGGGAATGGGCTGTAACCAATCTTCCCATACAAATAGAATAGCACAGGATACTACTTATTTGTACCGGCACTGGATACATTCTCATGAAGAAGATGAAAGAGATAAACATTATGTCGCATACAGGCCGGCGGGTTTCAAATTCCCGCCGGCACGCGGCAGGGAAGGATTCGAGATCAGGAAGAATGGCGTATTTATCTGGTATCCCATTGCTGCTACCGATGGGAACGACAGGATAGAAGAAAAATGGAGCCTGAAGAAGAACAAGCTGATCATACAAGGAAAAGAAGGGGCGAGAAACTATACCATTATTTCCATCACGAAAGATAAACTGGTCCTGTTCCCGGAACGATCGAACTGAAAATTGTGATCCGCTAAATATTACAAGAGAAAAGCCTTCTGATCAAAAGGATCGAAGGCTTTTCCATTTCCCGTTTTCCATTGTCTTGCTCAGGCAAAGAGCAATCTATCGAGATACTTGATATCATTCTTATCAAAATAAGGCTTTGCCCATTCATTGTCTGTTTTCAGCAGGATGGGCTGGTTGGTGTTCAGTTTCAAGGCCCGGAAATGGAAATGGTCTACCAGTCGCAGGGCCTCGATGGCAAAGACAGTGGTAATTTCCGGGTCCTGTATACAGATCAGGTTATCTGCATTCGATTCTTCTCCACCCAATGCCAGGTTCGACGACCCACAGTAAACCCTGCCGGTCGGGGTATTGAAATCGATCACAACGAATTTATGATGGATCTTGTGGGCCTTGAACGTATCCTCCTTGTCGAAAGGCGGCGGCAGGAGTGTTGTGATGGCTTGTGCATCGACCAGGATGCCGGTCCTGCTACCAGGCGTATAAAGCCTGATGGCATTCTTCTCCACCGCATCCGTTACTCCATAAGAAAAGATCTTCGTATTGTTCTGGATGGCTTTGAGGGCCGGCATTACATCACCTCCGGAGCCGGACATCTGCATCACTGAAAAAAACACACTCTGTTTGGCGCTTTTGATATTATTCGACATATCCGTGAGCAGGCTCGCTGCATACGCCTGTTCATGGGGCGAGTAATTGACGGATAATTTTGTGGTGCCGCTGTTGAAGGTAGAAGGTTGAGTGGCCAGCTTATTCTTGCTGAAGCCCTTCATGCCTGCATCTCCCCACACTGCGTTGAATACTTCAGAATACCTGGCGGCCACCTGTGCATCGTTGAACACCACTACGTGATTGGCATTGACGCAAAGACCGGTAATGGAAAAATTGGTGGAGCCGGTAAGCACCTTGTACGGATTCTTCCAGTTCTTCGAAAAGATGATCTGTTTGTTATGCTGGTATCGTTTAAAATGATGGCGAACAATATCTGCTTTCCCTTTTTTCGCCTTATTGAACATATCGAAAAAAAGCGTTTCGGGAGCATCAGGCAGCCCATGGCCATCCTGTTTCACTTTACCGGTATTCTTGTCTTTCGATTGGGTGATATAGTCATCGGAGATGATCTTTATCCTTCCCTCTTTGGCCAGCTCCAGGCAATGATTGGCGATATCGGGCTCATTGAAATCATAGGTGAACATTTCGATGGTGATGCTCTTATCGTTCAATGCTTCCTGGAGGAGTTCCAGGATCTTTTTGCGTGCAGTGAAACCAAGGTATTCATATAACTGCTCGTAGGTATAGCTATCGCCATGATTGGTGGTAAAATGTTTCGAGGTGTCGAAGAGCCAGTTGCCGCCGGGGATGATCTTCGTGTCATCGCCAAAGCGGTATTTGTATGCCTGGGAATTCACATAAGACCTCGTGAAAGCCAGTTCCAGCAATTTGTGTTTGAACTCTCCAACGGGAATGGTGACCGAAGCGGTCAGTGATGCATCCAGTATTTTCAATTTACCGGCTGCCTTGTCATAATAGCGGGGTGTAACATAATAGGTATAGGTCCCATACTCTGTGTTGTTGAGTGTCTGGTGAACATTGCCAGGCACATGCAACCATCGGAACTTCTGGATAGGGGCATCGATGGAATCCACCAGTTTATCTTCTCCTGTAAAATTGATCTTGTTGGAGATATAGAATTTCTTTCCCGAAGGGGTTTCATACTGGATGGTGAAACCTACAAAATCATTTGTATTCAATGCAGGGTCCATATCGAAGGCAACAAGGGTCATGTGGTCGCCCTGGTAGGCTTTGATACTGATGCCATGCTGTTTACTCCGGTTTATACGCGGATGGGCCGCATGTGCGGCAGTGGAGGCTTGAGGCATAAGGAATTTCTTTAGAGGTAATGGTATAAGAGATACCTTACAAGTTAAGCCACGCTACAGCGATCCATCAGCGTAGATGTACGGTATTTTGTTAATGAAATGAAAGTGTGGTCTTTTCCGGGTGCTGCTTTTATTCCCATATTTTCATTTCATCAGGTTTGTTTGAAGACCGTATCTGCGTGAAAGACCGGCAGGTCCCTGTCGGTATTTTTTTCGGCATTGTACACAGTGACCGAAAATGCCTGGTAACCATTTGTCTTATCGAATAGATCGAACAATGCATCTGTCCTTGAAGGTTTTGCTCCAACCGTACATTCAACCTGCTGAACAGGAATCACAGGCAGGTTCTTTGTTCCTGCCGGGAAATCATTCGCAGCCCTGATAAGATATTTCGCCGTGGCCTTCATGGGCAGCTCATTGGGTATTACCGGTTTATCGATAGTGCCGATCACACTCGCCTCGAATGTTTCATTGTTCATGATCGGGATCGGATTGAAATACCTGATATGCGGGGTCGCTGCGGAAACCGGGCTCACTGTTTCCGTTTCATAAATAAAGTCTGTATTCTTCACATCGGGATTCCTGAATACTTTCACAGCAGGCAGTACGGAGATCACTCTTTTCTCTTTACTGAAAATATTGAAAGGCCCAATCAGAACAGCAGGTTTGGTTTTGACAGGATTGCCCAACTGGTCTTTCGGGAATCCGACGGTGAGGCCACCGGTGATATTTTTGATCTCCCATTTCCCAGGGCCCTTTTGCAATTCGAATGAGTATGGTATGCCGGCATCGAAAGGAACAGCTTCACCTGCAACCGCAGCACTGAACTGGGCATATAGGTCTGCTACAAATTCTTTCCAGTTGAATACATTGCCTTCTTTCGTCAGGATCCTCGAAGCCCAGTAAGCAATGAACCCGGTAAAATCGCGGAATGGTTCGATGTCCATCAATCCCTGGGCACCCGAAGATGTTTCTATGAGCAGGTCTACATGAATTTTGTCATTTTGAATATAATTGTCTTCTATTTCGAGCGCATAATTCCATAAGCCGATCTCATCGATGCGCCAGGGCTTCATGTTGTCGGGCGTTTTCTGTTCTGCGCTGTGCCGTAGTATCACAGGTTTTGCCGGGAATTGCCTGGTGATCTTCTTCCATTTACTGATCGTATACTGATCATCCTGGAACTCGACCGGCGTCACCAGTTGTACCCATTGTGATTCTTCGATCTCCGACCTCTCTGTTTTGACGATATTGAATTCGATATGTGTGATGGCCGGCTTGACGCGGATATCGATATCCCCTTGCACCGTTTCTTTCTGGTCGAAGAAGATATACCAGTCCTTACCGTTATCACCGATCTTGGAGGAATAAAGTTTATATCCCTGGGAAGGAACGGTACTGGCGTCGGGCAACAGCGTCATATTGAGCCTTGTTTGCGGAGGAAGAATAGCCGTGCCGGATAAGGTAGTTTTCGCCAGTCCATCATATTCATAGTAGCCTGCCAGGCTGTACAGGAGCAGGTCCCTGAATTCCCTGATCAACGGATCACCGGGGAGCGGCTTATGATCGATGTCCATGACCCAGGCAATATTGCTTTTTAATTTCTGATCGACGAGCGATCTTTTGGACGACAAAAGCGTTTCATATAAATTCATGAGGTTGGCCAGTTGCGACGGGTCCGGTGGCAACTCCCGCGATACTGTACCTGCCTGCAACAACTCATCTATTTTCGACAGCACCAGTCTGAGCGACCGGTCGAGGTCGATATTGGAAAAGGTTGTCCTCGAAGATCCGGGCATCACAGGCTGATACTCGCCCGACCATAATTTATTGCTGAATGGTTTGATCCCGAAATAACAGGACTGATCGATCTCCCTGGCTGCATTCACTTCATTGATGCCGATCTCCGAAAGCTTCCCTTCCCTGATCATATAGATAACTTTCTCCCTGCTTACCGGGTCTGAGCCAATACCGAGTGAATATTCTGCTATCACCACTTTAACACCGCCGCCGGGCAAAGCCGCTGTTTTTATTTTTGTTGCTACCCTGATCGCATTGTTCAGGTCGGCAAGGCGGGATCTTTCCGGAGATCCCGGATTCAGAAGCTTGACAGTAGTTGTAATGGTATGCGTAGATGCATAATCCCAGATGTACTCATTCTCCAGTTCAGCCAACCCGGTATGGTCATCATTGCTGATACTGAATACGGCATCATTTGCTTTGTGGATCAGATTGGAGGGGCGGCGTAACGTAATAGTGATGCCTGCAGTATTCATCAGGGCTTCTTTCTGCTCAAGCTTCAGCTCCATAACAGGAGTGGCCGCCACGTTCTCTTTAGGCATCTTGAATTTTCCGCCTGTTGGGGTAGTCATGAAAAGGATCTTCCCGATCAGGCTTTCCACTTTCGCGGCCCATACCGGTTTCAATTGTTTGAAATCGATATTGTTGATCTCGATGATCGTATTCTTGTCCTTCAGTTGGGCCAGGATCGTGTACAGGTTATTGAGAATGCCGGATTTTACTTTCAGTAATTTCTCAACATCCCCAGGTTTGTCGATTTCTTCATCGAGATCGTACCTGGGAACAAAGACGGGATCTGGATTGGCAGGCACGGTTATTTTTTTCCTGAGTATACCGGCGAGGTCGAGTATTTCCCTGATATCACTATTGCAGGCCAGGTTGAAATAGAGATCGGGTTTTGCATATCTGCCGAACCACCAGGAGAAACTGATGAGCGGCCATGCATCAACCGGCACCAGCTTATCGAAATAGGTATGCGTGTACTCGACAGTGGCCAACTGGCCCGGATCGCCTATCCTGAAACCGAAAGTATCCCGCAGGTTGCATTTCAGTGAATAGGTTTTCCCTACTGTATCATACCTGTAAATATTTTCAGTATCGATTTTACCGTCATCTTTCCTGGCAAGAGTAAGGGGTGAAAGATGTTTGTAGATGAATGCTTCTTCTATCGGCGTTCCATCGGCCGCCTGCTGGCTATGTGGCATGATCGGTAATACCTTGTCGGCACTGAGCAATGGCGCTGCTGCCCCTTTTTCCAACAACTCGAATTCAATGGGAAGATAGTTTATGTAGGATGAATAGGCAGGCGTGCCGAAAGCAGGATTTTGTTTTCTGTAACGTGGGACCTCAAAACCAAAGGTATGTGCCGGAATAACGGAATGATATTCCTTCACTTCATTGGCATTCAGTTTCAACTGATCGATGTAGATATAATGTGATCTGTCTTTCAATCCTGCACAGACCGTTTCGAAATATGCCTCATTGGATGCGTTCCTGCTGAAGCGGACCGTATTGAAGTAAGGCGGCGCCGGATCGGTAGCTCCACCTTCAAAAGAAAGAATGATCGATTGTTCTGTATCTGCTTTGCCGAGTGCCGAATTGGGATCGATGTCTTTGTCGAGAATAATAAAATAGCCTCCGTTGTTGGTGGTAAGTGCTTCCCAGGCGAGCCTCGTGAAATTGGCCCTGTCCCTGTTGGAGTTTTCCCAGAACCGGGTTGCATTATCATCCACTGCATCGGCAATGGCCATCGGGTCGAAAACAGGCGGAGAAGTGCGGGGCGAAAGATTGGTCTTGAGCAATGTGGCGAAATTATCGATGAGCCTGTCGATGGTATAATTGGCGTTGGGATCATTGGGGTTGGGATCATGCCTGTGATAGCAATCGATCGAACGCACAACAAAGCTGTCTTTATAAAGGCTCTTCATCAGGCCCAGGTCTTCGGCAAGTACATTGACGATCTCCAGTATTTTATTGGTATGCCTCCTGACCTTCACTTCGATATTCAGGCCACGGCTCATGCCGGCCAGTATCGGCACCTGGCTTTTATTGGTAGAATACTCGACCCTGTCTTGCCCGTCGACCTGTACCGTATAATTGGCATAGTTCAGTTCAAATGAATACCGTGACCCCGGAGCAGCTTTCGATGCCAGTTTCCTGGGTAATTCGAAGAATTTGGTGATGACCTTGCCATCTTTATTTTTTTCTTCAAATTTCCCATCCTGCACAACAAGTGTTACGGGCACCAGTTTATACGGTTTGATGAACTGCACCGGGTTGACCGGATCGAATTCCTTATAGAGATTGGCCGGTTTGAAATCGGTATCGAGGAGCCCGATAAACCTAAGCATATCTTTCTTGGCATTGTTATCGGCAAATACATCTTTTGTGATCTCCTCATTATCGAAGAAGAGCTTTATCGCGTTCAGGTCCGATGGGGCGCCGGTAAGTGGGGCCACCTCCTCATGCTGGTGCAATAGTTCATTGATAGAGCGGGTAGGGGTTTCATTATTTTTGAACGGCAATCTCAATCCACTGTTGTAAAAATAATTGAGCTGTCCTACTATCTGTTCAATGGCAAGGTTAGGGTCCCAGTCGCCTCCATTTTCATACTTGAAATGACCATTGGTATCGATTGAAATGGCTGGATTGAATTCCTCTCCTTCCTTGGACTTCACTTTGCCATTTGCATCGGTGTAGAAAGCTTCGAGTGTCAGCAATGCGCAAAGCTTGAAAAATTCAGGGATGATGACCTCATCCCTGAGGTCCTTGTTTTGAAGCGGCTCTGCGAGTGCCTGGTTTTGATTTCTCTGGATGAACTGCGATTTATAATCATCATAGAACTGGTTGATCCAGTCGAGTGTTGCATCATCAAAATCCCGGACGGCTGCGATCGTCGATTCAACCAGGGCTGCCCCATTTTTTGAAACAAGGTTCTCTATCCTGATGGTGAAGCCATCTTCAGTATCCTTTTTGAGCAGGATATTGTTGTTCTCATCTACCAGTTGCATCTTCTTGGAAACAGGGGCAGGGATCACCAGCAGGGAATCATTGTAGGCTTCCACGATGGAATTATTAGGGGCATCGGGTCTCAATTCATCCTGCCTGAAACCGAAATGTTTTTTCACCACTTTGTCGACCGTTGCTTTATCGGTAGCATTGATCCCGTGGATGAATGTAGGCAGATAACCATCGACAGACAGATCGATAGTTGCAGCAGTTCGTTTGCCATTGACCGTTCTGAAGCAGGCGCCATTCAATAATACGGACCTCAAAGTCTGGTAGCGATCGTGATCTTCGACCTGAAGGGCCTGTAACTGGCTGATCAGGTCTGTAAGAAATGGTTTGATGATCTTATCCTTGAACAGATTATTGTCACTGAAAATGACCTTATTCGATTCAACCCTTTTTCCAAAGAAGGGGATCATGAATGAATGCACCAGCACCAGTTTTTCTGCGCCATTCTCTTTAACTTTCGAGAATCCCGGCAGGTAGGCCATAGGGATCTCTTTGATGCCTGTGATCACTACCGGTAATTTGGAAGCGACCATTTCATCGAAGCCGAGCAGTGCGAATTCCTTGCTGGCCAATGAGCGTGCCTGTTGACCGTCGCCGCCGCCGATCGTGTATTCAAAGCGGAGGGATGCGCCGAAGCTCAGGCGGATTTTCACGCACCCGATCTTGATGGTGACCTGTACACGCACTTCTCCTTCAATATAAACTTTGACCGGCTGGATGCCTTTGCCATTGTTCACACCGGGAATGCCATCCTTACTTAAATAGACCAGCAAGAGGCCGAACTCAGCGCGGAGTGAAATATATACGGAGGCTTTTATGATGCCGAAGTCCACATAACCTACCAGTTCTGCCAATGCTCCGACCCTTCCCAGCAATGCGAAATGATCGGGGAATAAGGTGGCAAGCGCAGGCTGGTCCCTTTCAAAAGCGAAGGCGCCTTCCAGCACACCATAAACACTGATAGAAGCACCTACGAACAAAATGCCTTTATCGAAATAGAAACCAATGCCTACCCGCATCGCAAACCCTGCCTGGATGATATTCAGTTTCCTGTTCGAATAATCATCACTGATATATTTTTTGAAGAGTGTTTGGGAGGCGATCCTGGAGCGCATGACATAGAACCCGAACCATCCCACGAATGGCGGCGCTGTCCGCAACTGGAGAAAGCCCGATCTCGACCAGTCGTTGCTGATGCGGGGAAATCCTATATCCACCTTCCAGTCGCCATTGGTGAAAATATCGGCCCCGATATTGGGCAATCGGAGAAAAGCCCCGCCAAGTTCCTGGTTCCGTAATGCATCCGGGAGCTGGATCTCCCCGGAATAAACGCCGAGGTTATCTGCCAGTTTTTTGTAGAGTATATCGATGCTGAACCCTTTCAGAAAATCGCCTTTGAACCCGATGGAGGCGCCATATAGCACTGGGTCGTTGAAAAGGAAAGCGAATTCAATGGGCCAGTCTTCCGGCAGGATCGCTTCCGATGCGATCAGGTAATTGCGGTCGGGAGCAAAGAGCAGGTCCCTTCGTGTCAATGAGCAGTCGGGAAGATTATTGAGGTTCTTCCTGAATGTTTGTTTGATCTCCCTGATAGCGGCCCTGGTGGTAAGGCCGGTGATGTCTCCCTGTGCTGGCCCCATGCGTTGTCCGAGGCCCAGCACCAGGTCACCGTCATCCTGTTTGTCGTAGTTGATGAGCCAGGCCACTTTATTGCCAGGGCTTTTGAAATCGACGATGATGATGCCATTGAAGGTATGGTCTTCATCGGGAAGTTTCCTGCCGAAGATCGTCATCCTGGCATTCACCAGCCGGAGAAAATAAGCTGTGCAGCCTGCTGCAGGATCATCGGTGGGATTGAATTTACCGAAGTTCACCTGCTCGATATCGAGTTTCAGTGCGCCGAACAGGTCGAGGTGCAGGCCGTCGGAACTGGGACCGCTCAGCTTCAACCCGAAAACAAAACCACCTTTGAACGACCAGCCTACCAGCAACTGCCCTTTCAGTGCTTTGAGCAAACCGAGATTGCCCAAAGTGCCGAGGTCGAAATCGAAGATGAAGGAGAACAGGTTGCCTAAATTGCCGATGTCGATCGACGGCAATTTGAAATGTGGGAAAGGGAATTTCAGGAAATCGAAATCGCCATTCACGAAATCGAAATCTTCTTTGCCGTCACGAAGGACTTTTTTGAAACGGAAATTCTGAAAATAACTGAACCGGATAGGAAAACTTCTCAGAAGACCTTTTCCATTGAAATTTATTTTAGGTATCACCAGCAGACGGGAGAGATCGAAGTGAAGAGAAGGCAATTTGAGATCGACGAGTTTGAAGCTGAAACCGATATTCTGGAATTCCAGGTCGTCGATAGAGACCAGGTCGGCTATTTTCCAGGAATTGACATCTGCTTTTGCGTCTATATCGAACCGGTAGTCCTGGGTGCCTTCCGAATACCCGAATGCTATTTTTGAAATATTGATGCGTTGCAGCATATTGTCTTCTTCAAAATTAATGGCCAGGTTACCGGCTGCGGTGAAATTGAATTCATCATTGCCGGCGCTGTTCTTTTGGTACTGGCCTTCCAGCCGTACGAGATTGGCTTTGGGGTCCCCCTGCGGCATCTCCGGATGCGAGAGTGACAGGTTTCCGAATTCAACCCGGTTCTCGAAGATGGCGGGGATCTGCCAGAAGGCATACGACCTGAAATTCCTGATCTGTGAGTTCTCGAAACGGACGAGGAGTTTGGAGAGAACGAACTTTTGGTCTTTTACATTCTCTTTCTTTTCCGGGAAATGCTTCGATACCACAGGATAGTCATCAGATGGTTTTCCATCCGGCTTGTTCAGGATATCATAATCGATAAGCCCGTAGAAGGCGGTGGAGGAGATATCGATAACGCTATTATTGATCTCCGTTTTGTTGACGGGGAATGCCACGTACTGGAATTTGAGACCAGTTTTCAGGGCCAGTCTTTCCCCAGGCAGGTCCCCGCCGGCAAGGTTTTGCGATCCGGAGAGGCCCTCGAAGATAGAAGGCAGGTTCTTACTGTCGCCGAGCGGTATATTGATGACCACCACACCATTCCAGTTGGGGTCTTTACTGATGGTATCATTGAAATACCTGTAGTCTTCGGTATTGGGGAATTTTGTATTATTCTGTATATCTTCTATCAATTTGAGAGCAGCGGTGGGGTTGGGTCTATACGATCCGAAATTGCTCCACCGGGTAGGATCGTTCAACAACTCGTTGAAGCTATACCGGCTGAATTTGAAAATGATGAAAGTATCGTCTTTGGGACCAGGCACGGGTGTTCTGTTGAATTCTTTCAATTCAACAGTGAAGCCTCTTATATCGAATATGATGCTAGCCCTTTCCGTTCTTTGCAACATGGATGGCCTGAGCACGAAAAAGACATCTTCCTTGGAGAGCGAGAGATTGAAATCGGATAGCAGCGTTACGCCTTCGAACCTGAATTGCAGGTGACGGTCATCTTTATTTTTGGCAGTAACGGGCTTAATGAAATCCAGTGTTTGGTTGCTTCGAAGGAATCCCTGTGGGGTTACATAGCTGCTGTCGGCAGTCATCACCTGGGCCCGCGCCGGTGCGAGGGTCTGCGTATGCTGCTTCATTCTGATCCGGGTGAATACTTTTTCAAGGACTGCCAAACCTGGATTGTCTTTGAAGGAAAGTGTCGGTATCAGCGGCAATGGGTCTGGACTGGCCGTGGTTTTGATAGGGATTGCTTCATAGGCAACTTCCCTGGAAACGGCATTATCGACAATGAATAATTTTTGCTCGAGGTGATGATCGGTGTTGTTGAACAGCGGTGATTTTTCAGCATCGTGATTGTAAGCATCGTAAAGCAATTTGGGCTTGGTGGTGCAGGAATTAAGGGAAGGAAGGAGGTCTTCTCCATCCGATAACATGGTGTTGCTTTTTACGAAATCAATTTTCAGTTTCCCTGTTCCATTGGTAATGGATTCTGTACCGTTGAAGCCCAGTTGTATATGATTGCCGGTATGCAGGAACTCAGCCTGCCCGGTTGGGATGAAATAAAAATAAGGACCATACACCGTTCCATCTTCCTCCACTTCCGTATAGCCCAGTTTTGCCTGGAGATCACTGTTGAGCAGGAGCTGTGAGCCCCTGTGATCGACCAGGTTGGTCCTGATATTTTTTTTTCGGAGTATGAACCTTGTCAGAAGCCCCGGTTCATCCGTTTTGTTAAAGACGCTCTTCTTCGGATAGGGAAAATAAAATACTTCGATCTCGGAATTCTTATTGTAGTCGGTAATATCGAAATAATGGATAGCCGTGCGGTCGGCATTTTTGACGAGGTAGGGAGAAACAGGCTGGACCAGGCTGGTATTCCGGTTGTTGACAAAGTTCAGGGCGCCTGTGTTCTCCTTGTTGAGCAGGATGACTGCCTGCGTAAATCCGAGAAAACTATCGTCGATCTTCAATTCCATGCGGGTGGGGGCTGCAAGGCTGATCTGATCATTGGAAAAGCGGACTACAGGCTTATTCCCATTGGTATTGAAGAAGAAGTTATTATCGTAGGAATAATTACTGAATGAGCCGGTGAGATTACCGGCATCTGCTTTTAAAAGCAGTGAGGGCCTGTTTTGAATATCGATGGCATTATTGAGAAAATCCTGTATCCACCAGATGCTTTTAGGGAATCTTTCAATGGCGGTATCGAGGCCGGTCACAGAATTTCCCAGCACCGCATCCGTATATTCTTCGAACAGGAAAATGAGGAGAAATTTTTTGTCGGACGCGATGTTGAAAAGATCTTCCAGGTTGATCTCCGCAGGGGCGATGTCCTTTGCGAACACAAGGAGATGCTTGTTACCGGCTGCGATGTAAAATTGGCGATATGCGGGATGTTGCTGAAGTTTCATACAATGAGTTTAGAAAGAGATTTTATCACCGGGCAGGAGCAGGGTTGCCGGATTCGCATATTTTATTTTTTTGAATTTTCCCTGGTGAAGCCTGTATAGTGTGAAGCTGTCGCCTATCGGGATATGCTGACTGAGCATTGACAAGCTGCTACCTAACTGAACAGTCGTCGGTGTCCCATTCAGTGTAATATGGATCATTGGCTGCATCAGGGTCCTCGAGAATCCGGCATTCAATATTGCGCCACTGGCGAAGGTGGCCTTCACGTGGGAGGGATCTCCCGGTGTAGTGAGGAGAACAGCCAGGTTATTATTCAGCAGAAGCATGGTGTTGCCGATAAAAGCATCCTTATCCTCAGAACGCGCGTTATCGTCAACCCCTCTCGAGGATGCATGGCTATTCCGCTTCATATAATTCTGGTAGAGTGCGATATAATGGGACCACCTGGTATTTTCCGAAAGTTGAAGGTCACCGGAAGAAGTCAGGAGGGCAGAATAGTTATCATCTTTGATCAGGCTATTGGACGGGAAAGGATCATCATTCATCCCTGTATTTAATTGAAGAAAGGGGATCTGCCTGATCTGTCCCTGATCATTTTTATAAAAAGTAATAAGCACCTGTGATTCCAGGTTGTAATTCCATTTTTCCGGTGGATTTTTGGGAGTGTATAATGACTGCCTGTCTACCTTCAATATAATTTTCGGGTTCAGGAGCACAAAGCTTTCTACATTGTTCGCGGTAAATGCAAACCTCGACAATGAGCTGGCCTGTGGAACAGGGACCAGCTCGAAGATCTTTTCAATGATCTCCTGCGAAATACCTGGTGGCCATGTAATGGAACCCGGACAAACATTCCCTGCTTTTGTTTCGAAGCTGTATAAAGCCAGCAGGAGGTCTCTGGCCAATTTATCGAACCTGGGCGCCGGACCGGGTAATGTGAGTTGCCGGTAATTGAGTTGGATAAAGATCGATTGGCCAATGGGATCGAGTGGGCCTATTTTGAAAGTTTGGCCGTCGCATGTATTGCATTGACACCCCTTTCCCGATATGGCATCATGCAGTCGCTCTCCAATCCTGGCAGAAGTAGTGGTAAAATAATCAATGCTTCCATGCCATGACTGGGCCTGTCGAATACTGTTGACAGCAGCACTGTAATCGCCTCCCAGGTTCTGGATGACTATATAAAAATAAGTGAACCTGTCTTTAGGAACACTGTCTTTTCTGAATAATAAGTTGGAGGCAGGAGGTAAGATATATTCCACCCCATTCCTCACCCGGACCCGGTAATTCGGTTGCGCGTTCGAGATAGTGGTCATTGACAAACCTGCGATCAGGAAAAGGAGGGCCTTTGCTTTCATACAATAATACGTTAGGATTGTTTGGGTACATTGAGGGAAATGGCCAATGCCCCGATCATCACGCCCAGTAAGGATTTGGTGAGCTCAGGGATCAGTGGGATAATAGCCTTAGGATCAGCACTGAAATTCTTGCGGGCCCATACTATAGCAGCCGCCAGCAGCCCGACCACATAGATGTAACAGGCGGTCACCTGGAATGCTGTAGGTGCATTTGTTGCGGTGATATTGAAAGGGATCCAGTTCTCGGACCTGCTCAATATCGATTGGGGATTGGAAATGGTGATACCGAGTACAGCACCGAGATTGGTAGCGAAGATGGCGGCGATGCTGGTTACAACGCTCGATAGAAAGGATGGCATCTGGGAAATATCCGGTTCCTTTTTCAACGAAATGATGCAAGCCCTGGCGATCCCATACAGAAAGGCTATGCAGGCAAGTCCGATGAGGGTTGCAAGCAGGTAGTTGAGTGGTTTAGGCATGGTTTAATATTTAATATGACCTGATAAGAAAGTCATATTAAAGGTATACTCATGCCCAAGCCTGTCCGGAGGGGTTTTACCGGTTTTGTAAAAGGTGTTTTAACGGTGTGACCGGACCATTACTGCGCCTCATGCCCCACATCTTTCGGAAAAAGCTGCCTGGCCCTTACCGGTTGGGTAGAGAACTGGTCGGCGCCTGCATCGAGGGGAGCTTTGCGCAATTGCCCGTCCATATCGATAGTGATGCCACGAAAATCGTTTTTGGCAGCGCCGATGGCAGGGCTATTCTTTTGCAGGTGGAAAATACCGCTGGGATCTTTCACCAGGAGAGGGTCTGTTTTCACATAGGCGGAATCAGGCAACTGGCCTGCGCCTTTGGTATTGAAAATGATATTGCCTTTCCAAACAGGGTGAACGAAATCAGGGCCTTTGATGCTGACTGCTTCGCCACCGCCCTGGATAATATTATAAGCAATGGTGATGAAGGTGGAACCGATCCCGTTATCACGGGTATTGCGTGTAATATTCTCTTCATTATTGACCAGCGTATTGAACAGGATCAGTATCCTGTCTGGCCGGTCATGCGAGCGCAGGTCTGCCCCATCGGCCACTTCCGCCCCACCGTTGCCTATATTGAGGGCCGGCTTGCAGTCCTCGAAATAATTGCTGTGGATGATATGGTCGTCGCCAAAAATGCGGAGACCGGGCGTGCGGAAAAAATAATTGCCATATACCTCACAATGGTTGCCATGCCTGAGTGTGAACTGGGCTTTGCAATCCCGGATGGTATTGAAGCGAATGGTCACGAAGGAAGCTTTTACGGAGATCAGTTCGTTCTCCCCGGCGCATTGCTCGAACAGGTTATACTCGAGAAGGCTATGGCTGGAAGAAAGGCTATAGCCGCTCAGCCCGAACTGAAGGGCTTCTGCGCCGTTGCCTTTTTGTGGAAGGAAATCGAAGAAATAGTTGTGATGTATCCAAAGCCTTTCAGCGATCTGGTTCCCTTCACCCCGTACACCTATGAATTTTCCCAATGCGTTCTTATGCCGGAAAGTATTGTAGTCGACCTGGTGATCGCTGCCCATGAGGCTGAGATAATTCCCTTCTCCAACGGTCTGGAAAATATTATGCGTCCAGCGGCAGAAACGGCTGCCGGGCGATGTTTGGGCTTTGTCGGATGCATGGGTGAACAGGAAGCCCTGGATCACTATGTAGGCAGCGGAGCTTTCGAGCCGGAAGCCGCCGGCGCCTTTGATCTCGACTGCACCTGTTTTTTGAGCGGCAATGAGGATGGGCTGAAATGCAGTGCCGCTGCTGCGGACAGAAATATTTTCCGTGGTGGTGTACACGCCGTTTGCTACGGTGATGATATCGCCGGGCGCTGCCTCGTCGATCGCTTTCTGCAGTTCGGCAATGGACCTTACGAGTATAGATTTGGCAGAAAGAGTGCCGGCCCCCATCAACAGGCATACAAGGAGCAGGGCAGGCGCTTTCAATATCGAGTTATTTCCGGGATACATTGGCTGTTTCATGATCGGGTTTTAGAATAATGCGCCAATTACCATAAAAAATTGGAAACAGCGGTCCAAAAGATTTGCTTTTTATGCAAGGATTTTAGCATTACTGGGTGTCACCTCTATCTATGAAATGATCGTCAACCCTTTTCAGGGGGTCATTCATCTGCCAAAACATCCCGGAAAAATAATCAAAGAAAAATTTGCGTAAGTGATCGCTTACGTATAAATTTGTAAGCGATCACTTACATATTAACCTGATAATTCCTGAACGATGAGAAGAGATGTTTTCCAGGCAATAGCCGACCCCACCAGGCGTGAGATCATCAACCTGGTAGCGTACAAGGCCCTGAATCTGAACGCCATCGCGGAGAACTTCGACGTGAGCAGGCCCGCGATCTCGCAGCATATCAAGATCCTTACGGAGTGCGGGCTTATCGTGATCCGCAAGCAGGGAAGGGAAAGGTATTGCGAAGCGCGGCTGCAGCCGTTGAGCGCTGTGTCCGCCTGGGTAGAACAATATCGAAAGCTATGGGCAGAAAGGTTCGAATTGATCGACGACCTGTTGATCGAAATGCAGAAGAAAGGCAGGAAAAAGGGAGGAAGGAAATAACCTGTATGTATAACTGTATATATTATACGAAATAATAACCATCAAGTATCACTATTAAAATCAACTACAATGGCAACGAAAAATCCAACGACCATCGTCGCAGAGCCCGGTAAGCAGGAAACTTTCATCACCAGGGAATTCGAAGCACCCCGTGAGCTCGTATTCAAGGCATTCACCGATCCCAAACTGGTGTCCAAATGGTTAGGCCCCCGTGATCTCAAAATGAAGATCGACAAATATGAAACGAAGAACGGCGGCAATTACCGGTATATTCATGCAGATGGCCAGGGTAATGAATATAGTTTCCGCGGTGTCTTTCATGAAGTGAAAGCGCCTGAACGTTATATCCAGACCTTTGAATTTGAAGGACTGCCGGAAAGCGGGCACGTCTGCCTCGAAACGGTGACTTTCGAAGCATTGCCGGGCGACAGGACCAAGCTCACCTATCATACAGTATTTCAGTCCGTGGCCGACAGAGATGCCATGATGCAATCAGGTATGGAAAACGGCGTTCTGCAATCGCACGAACGTCTCGATGAGCTTTTCGAGCAGGAGCTCGTAAAATGATCATATCCTTCATCCAATTCCCTCAGTGCGGTAAGCCCTGTGCTTCGATCTGCCTGGGGGAATATTTCTTTTTATTAGCAGCAACAGGTTTGCTGCCATGGCTTATTGTTTATCGAGTGAAAGGATCAACCCGTTGCCATTTCCGGTCTGCACCTGCGGCAGCTTCCCATCCCACTTCTGGATCTTGAGGTAATCGATATAGGTATTGTTGAGCGAAACCTGCTTGCGACGGATAGCTTCCGCTTCACCGGCCGCAGCGATCACCTGGGCGGCGCTATCGGCCCTGGCCTGCGCGATCTTTCTATCGCCTTCTGCGATCGCCACCAGTCGCTGGTTCTCGGCCACCTGTACTTCCTGGATGGCTTTGGTCTTTGCTTCGATAGATTGCTGAAGTGCTGCCGGTGGAATGATATTGGTACGCAATTGTGAAATGGTGAACCACTTGGCTACCCTCTTATTGGCTTCGGCAACGATATCCGCTTCGAATTTTTCTCGTTGATTGAAAATATCATCTACCGCCCATTTGTTCGCCACATCGTTCACAGTGCCTACAATGGCGGTTTGCAGCCATTGTTGCTCTATCTCCTTGATCCCTAACCGAAGGTTCTGGAACATATCACCTACATCGCCGGGTTTCAGTGAATAGTTGAACGATGGTTTGATGGTGGCGGAAAATCCACCTTTGGTGATCACCTGTTGTTCAGGGTAATCGATATGCTGCTGGTAGGTGGGAAATTCATAGAGTTTGCTTACCCATGTGTTGTAGATCACCCATCCGGTCCTGTATTCGAATTTGCTCACCCCGCGATCATCGCCGGTGAGATTTACTTTGATGCCCACATGGCCGGCATCCACACGTTCCATCACGAAAGGCTGTGTGACGGAAATGATGGTGCCTCCGAGCAGGACCACCAGGCCGAACCAGAATTTCGAGCTGGCGGTAAACCGGCCTGAAGCTCTCATGGCGGGCAGGTTGGCACGGAAATAAAGGACCGTTATAACGATAGTTACAATGAGGAATAATACGCTGATCATTTCAGGAGTTTTTTGATGAAGGGGTAGATGAGGAAATATATCAATGTCAGTTCAATCAGGATGGCGAGCAGCAACAGCAGGGTAGAGCTTTGCCGGTTGATCAAATATTCGGCATTCAGGGTGGTAAGCACAATGAACGCCAATATCAAAAGAATATTTTTCATAATAGTTTGAAATGCTTGCTGTCAATAGGTCGGACAAACAGGATAATTATTACAAGATCATTGTCGCAATTACGATCTAAAAGTCATGAAAAAAGTAATTGCCTCCAAAACAACTAAGAAAGCTGGAAATGCAAGGTTGTCACGAAGACACGAAGGATTTGAGTTGACAAGTTGAAAGGTTAACAAGTTGACAAGAGCATCTCCGAATTTGAAGTTCCCTTATCAACATTTCAACTTGTTAACTTTTCAACCCCCCAAATTCTTTATGCCCTAGTTCTTATTCAGAAAGTCCACGATCTTCTCGCTGATATCATGAATGGTCAGCAATACGGCCTCATGCTGGATGCGGTTCCTCGATTCGGCAAATTCAAGCTCGCCCTTTTGTTTCTTCGACTGGAAATCCTTCGTGGCAATGGTGGAAAAAGGAATCAGACCCGTACGTACATCCAGGATGATCAACTGGGTGGTGGCAAATGCTTTGATGTCGGGATTGGAGAATACCTTGAATTTCGAATATACATCACTGGTGATCGAATAAATGACCACGATATCGGATTGCAGTCGCACCGCCGCCTCCCTGATATTGGTGAACGTAGGTGATTTGGAGATGACCATATCCGGGATGGTGGAAATGCTGCTCACCCTGGGCGAGCGCCTGAACTGGCTGGCAAATGAATCGAGGTATGCCTGCTGCGTTTTCAGGTAATCCTCATCATTCCAGAAACTCCTTCGCTGTTGCGGGCTCTCCAGCTTCACGAAAGATACACGAAGGTGGGAAGGCAGCTTATAATTGCCTTCCAGGATGCGCTGGATATTATCTTCCGAAATAGTGGCCGACCTGTCGCTGAACAAGGATTGGGTGATGAGCGTGTCTTCATATTGTTCAACCGGCGTGGATGCTGCCATCTGGCGGGATGTACCGCAGGAAACAATGACAAATGCAATAACAGGGATAAGTAATATTTTTTTCATGCCTTGAATATTTCAGCCAAAATATAAAAAAGGAAAGGCAAAGAATAGTGAAAAATCACCCATGCCCACCGGCATTGACTTTTTTAGCATTTTGTTGAGGAATGACGAGGGCAGATGCCCTCATAATACCATCTGCTCATGCAGTTTCTTCAGCGTTGCAGCCGGGTCGGTGCAGAGGCCCGGATGAACTTTGGAAGTTTGTACCACGGTGCTCCGGGTAGCAGTGAGCCAGCGGAAGCGGGAAGCTATATCCAGTTTACCGATAGGGCCGGCGGTATGTTCGCCTTTGCTGATCTGTTCAAATGCATGGAGGTGCTCTCTCAATTCATCGAGGTCGGGCTTTGTGCAAAAAGCCTCTATCCTTTTTTCATCGATCGTATAGAGCATGCTGAGGAATTGGTGCTGCCGGCAATAGAGCACAACACCCACGTTCAGGAATTCTTCCCGTTCCACCCTGGGCACTATGCGGATAATGGCGTACTCAAATAAGTGCTGCTCTTGCATGCGCTGCTTCTTTTATAAAGATGGATGATGCCGCTGTCCTTGTCAACAGGAATTGTTCATACACATGCCGTACGGCGGCTGCCGATTCGGTCCAGGAGCCACTGGCCAGCCATTCATCGGGGACCAGTGCTACGATATCCCTGATCCTGTCTACGGTGAGGATTGAACGTAGTTCGGCATCGACCTCCTGCAACCTGCCTGCTTTCGGTAGTAATACATGGTCTTTGACCTGCACGAACGGCCGTTGCGCCTGCTCCTCCCAGTTCAGCCAGCTATGATGGAAATATAGCGACGCGCCATGATCTATGAGCCATAATTCCTTATTCCAACTCAGCATATTGGTATTGCGGGCTGTGCGGTCTACATTGGTAAGCAGGCAATCGAGCCATACCACACGTGATGCAAGTTCCGGGTCAATGACCGTTACGGCAGGATCATAAGAGATGGCGCCGGACAGGTAATGCAACGCCAGGTTCAGTCCCACACTGGCTTTCAGCAGGTCCTGGATCTCCTCATCGGGCTCCGTTCTGCCGAAGCCCTTGTCTAACTGGGCAAATACGATCTCGGGCACCTTGAATCCGAGTGCCCGCGCGATCTCACCGCCGATCAGCTCGGCCACCAGCGCTTTCACTCCCTGGCCTGCTCCACGGAATTTGAGCACATAGAGAAATCCATCATCGGCCTCTGCGATGGCGGGCAGCGACCCTCCTTCCCGAAGCGGCGTTACATAGCGGGTTACCTGCACTGTTCTGAGTTGCGATATTTCTGTCACCATCGATGGAATGGAATGATCATTGAGCGGATAAATATAAACTAATTATAAAAAACTGCCCCGGTATTTACCAGGGCAGTTGCAGAAGTGGGTTTAGCGAGACTTACCGGAATTTTCCGGTGAAAATGAATTCCGGATGTTCTACGCTGATCAACTGGCCCAGGGCGCCTTCCATGGGGTCTACGTAAATAGTCCATGGTGAGCTGGTCGGCCATCTGGTCGGTGTTCATCCATTCATCAATTTTTTATATCTATTGCAATAAGACCCCTTATTTTAGCTTTTTTTTAAAACCCCCACTTGTATGAAGCGGCAACCCTGGTTAGTTTTAGCGATTGCTCTGCTATTCATGAATAGTATCCATGCGCAACAGAAGAAAAACCTGACCCCCGATGATTATGGCAAATGGCAGATGCTCCAAACCGCCGATCTGTCGGCCAATGGCGAATGGCTCGCCTACTATTTGACGATGCAGGAAGACAATGATACCCTGTTCATCGTGAACCGGCTCACCAATCAATTGTACAAACTTGAATTCGGCAGCTATCCCAAATTCTCCAGAGATAACCAGTGGGTAGCCTTCCAGGTTGGACTGCCATACAAGGAAGCGGAGAAAATGCGCGAGCAGAAATTGCCCATCCGGAATAAGATGTGCCTGCTCAATCTGCGCAGCGGGAAAAAGGAATATGTGCAGGAGGTAGGCGGGTACGATTTTTCACGCAACAGCAAATTTCTTGCAATATCCCTGTTACCGCCCAAAGAAAGCCGGGACAAGGGTTCCGTGCTCCTGCTGCGGAACCTGGCCGACAGCAGCACCCGCACGATCGGGAATGTATCGGCCTATTCCTTCAACAGGAAAAGTGATTACCTGGCCTATATCGTACAATCGGCCAATAGCGCCGGCAATTCCATTGAGTTATTCAATCTCAATACCTATAACCTGAAAGTGATCGCCAGCGATACGCTCAATTATTCAAGACTGGCCTGGCAAAAAGACGGCGATGCGTTCGTTTTTTGCAAGAACACTAAAAATGATTCCTATGAAGAAGAGAACGCGATCATTTATGCCTGTACCAATATATATAAGTTGGCTGCGATGAAAGTCTTCGATCCTTCCAAAGTAACCGGCTTCCCCGCCGGTATGCGCATCGACGGAAGCAATATCTCCATCACCGACGATGGCGGCAGCGTTGGGTTCAATATTGCCCGCTGGACAGCCAAGCCAAAGAAAGATGAAAAGAAACCATCGGCCGATAGCAGTAAAATAAGATCCGATTCCGCCAGGACCAAAGCAGATACTACCAAAGGCAAACCGGATGTCAATAAGAACATAGCCGCCAAAACGGACAAGAAAGACGAGAAGCCGGCAGGCGTGGATATATGGCACTGGAAAGATGGAGAGATACAACCCAGGCAAAAACTCACTTATACCACGGACAAGGACACCAGTTATGCAGCATTATGGCATCCGGCCAATGATCATTTCATCCAGGTATCTAACCCACAGACCCCATCGGTATCCTTCAGCTATAATAAAAAGCTGGCCATCGTTTCATCCAGGCTCGCATATAAACCAGCTTTCAAGGAAGACTTTGCGGATTACTATATTGTCAACACCACAACCGGTGAACAGAAATTATTATTGAAAAAAATGCTGGCCGATTATTTTGGCGCACCATCCCTTTCGCCTGAAGGGAAATACGTAACGTACTTCAAAGACCAGCAATGGTGGAGCTATAATACGTCAACCGGCGAAACAGTGAACCTCACTCAATCGCTCAATACTCCTTTCTGGAATACCCGTGATGATCATCCGGCCGTGAAGCCACCATTCGGTGCTGCCGGCTGGACCAAAGGGGACGCGGCTTTCCTCGTTTACGATGAGTACAATGTATGGGCCCTCGACCCGAATGGCAAAGCTCATCGCAAGATCACCAATGGGGAACAGGAAGAAGTGCAGTACCGTTATATCAGAACGAATTTTGAAAACCCCTATATCGATGAAGCACAGCCTGTTTATTTTTCCGCTTATGGAGATAAGAGCAAGAAAACGGGTTTCGGCCGCCTGGAAAAAGGAAAATTTCAGGTGCTCGATCTCGAAGACAGGATCATTTCGAGATTGACGAAAGCGGAGGATGCGGCTGTATTCGCCTACATGAAGCAAGACTATAATGTATCTCCAGAGCTATATGCGAATGACCAGTTCAAAGGGGAGAAAAGGATCGCCGTATCCAATCCACAACAACAGGACTACTACTGGGGCAAGAGCGAATTGGTGAGCTTCACCAATAAAAAAGGGAAAAAGATGCAGGGCGCTTTGTTCTACCCGGCCAATTATGAGCCTGGCAAACAGTATCCCATGATCGTGTATATCTATGAGATCTTATCGAATTCCGTACACAGTTATGTCTATCCATCCATCCGTAGTTCGTACAACACTACCAATTTCACTACCAATGGGTATTTCATCTTCAGGCCCGATATTGTATATGATATCAATGATCCGGGCATGAGCGCCGTGGACTGTGTAGTGCCTGCGGTGGAAACGGTATTGAAAACGGGTATGATCGACAAGAACAAAGTGGGACTGATGGGGCATAGCTGGGGCGCCTACCAAACCTCTTTCATCATCACACAGACCGATCTGTTCAAAGCGGCCTGCGCCGGCGCTCCGCTCACGGACCTGATCAGTATGTCGCTCTCGATCTACTGGAATTCCGGAACGCCCGATCAGAAGATCTTCGAGACCAGTCAGGGCCGCTTCGATGGTCCCTGGTATGAAAGAATGGAAGCGCACATGCGCAACTCACCGATGTTCCAGGCCGATAAGATCAAAACCCCCTTGCTGGTGGCTTTTGGTGATAAGGACGGAGCGGTCGACTGGCACCAGGGCATTGAAATGTACGGCACGCTGCGCCGCATGCAAAAAGAACATGTGATGCTGGTATATGCAGATGAGAACCACGGCCTGGTGAAGAGAGAGAACCAGATCGACTATACCCGCCGCCAGAAAGAATGGTTCGATCATTTCCTGCTCGGCAAGCCGGCTGCGAAATGGATCACGGAGGGAGTTAGTTATGTGGAGAAGATGAAGGAGCAGGGTAGCAAGTAGGTTGATAAGTTGATAAGTTGAAAAGTTGATAGGTTGACAAGGGAATCCCCGCTACTCGGAGAAATCCTTATCAACCTATCAACTTTTCAACTTGTCAACTCCCGATCAGGGCCTGTTTCCCGCAACGATCTTCGACAAGCTCCTGCCTTTCGCCGTGATCACCGACACGAAGTAAGTGCCTTTGGCCAGTCCTTCGAGGCTGAGATCATATTGTCGGCCCCGGCCCTGTGCCCTGAGCACCACGCGGCCTGAAATATCTGTGAGCTCTATCCGGTCGATATCGATGCTGGAACGGATGTACAGCGTGCCCTTTGTTACCGGATTGGGATAGAGGCTTACAATCAGATCATCATTATCACCGCTGAGCAGCCGGACTGGGGAATACCGGAACTCTCCATTGATATCAGTGATCCTTAAGCGATAATAATTGATACCGGCCTGCAGGTCGGGGTCCGTGAACTGGTATGATCTCCTGCTATGGCTATTGCCTGCTGCCGCTACTTCGCCGATAGAATGATATTGTGTACCATCGCTGCTTTTCTCGATAATGAACTCGCTGCTGTTGACCTCCTGCGATGTGCTCCATTGAAGCAGGGCAGTATTATTGTTCCTGGTGGCGGTAAACGTTTCGAGTGTAATGGGCAGGGATTGGTTTTGTCCCGGTCCACCGCCATTGATCCAGAATTCAGAAAAATGCGTAACGGCATATTGGGCATAGTAGCCATTATCATACGGCACGGTGGTCACGTCGATGCGTGGCCGCAGGAATCCGTAGGCGCCTCCTGTATTATCACTCAAAGTACCGTTCTCATTGGCCGTGGTGCCACTGAACTGCGTTACGCCTACCTCGTATGGATCGGCGGGCTTGGTACAGGAAGGACAGCCGGTGGCCGCCATCAGACTGACCGCTTCAGCATTGGTGAAGTGGAAACGCACCAGCACCGGGCTTGCAGGGGCATTGGTGGGCTGGATAACAATATTCCTGTCGAGATAATACTGGCTGGAAGTGAACCTCACAGGGCCTGTGTTCCGGAACATCTTGATGGTCACATTGCCGAGGTCCTGCCCCTGCGGATTGATGGCCAGTACCCGGTTGCCGCCAACATCGAAGTTCGTCCAGTTGCTGCCACTCACTGGTTGGGATATACCGCTCACGATATCTGCTCCGGTATAGATGGGCGCCTGGTCGAAGATATGAACATCATCGATCCCAACGCCTTCCAGCGATACACCTGCATCGGAGCTCATCACGAACCGGAATCGTACTTTGCTGAATGAGGAAGGGATATTGATGCTGGAAACACGCCAGGTTGTGCCCGATAATTTCCACGCCTGTTTGGGGCTGTAATCATACCAGTTGGTGCCGCTGCCTGCTGTGCCCAGCCTGGTCCAGTTGACATCATCGGTACTATATTCCACATAGTGATAGTCGCAATCGCAATTGTCTTCCGTTTGCCAGATATGGCTGAATGACAGCACGGGCTGGCTCATGCCTGTAAGGTTGAAACAGGGAGAATAGAGGTACGACATTTCATTGTCATTATACCCGCCCGTGAGGCCGGTGGTCCATATCCTGCTGCCGCTGGCTGCTTTGTTGATAATGGTCTTTTGGGCCGGTCCCCATGCCCAGCTATTATTGCTGCCACCGGAGTACCAATGTCCGTCATTGCTCTCGAAATTCTCCAGGTATGGGAAGCTGGTGATCAGCGGCGTGGTGATGAAGCTCACTTCTGGTAGACTGTCGTTATTCGGGTAATTATCGCCGTTATAATGTACCCAGGCACGCAGCGTGTAGGTCTGGAAAGCAGATAGGTTGACCGTTGCCGGGAAAGTATAAGTACCAGTTTCACCGGCCAGCAGGGAAACTGTTTGCGTGGTCACCGATCCATTCAGCTTGAAGCTGACTTCGATATTGCTGAGGTTGATGGAACTGTAATTCTTCAGTCGTATAGTTACATTTTCTGCATTGCCGAGGGAGCAGATCGCCGTGGTGGCGGGACTAAGAATGGAGATGATGCCGACATCATTGGAAGGACGGGTGATCATCACATCATCGTAGAGCAGGCCATCATCGAGATTGGCAACCGGCACAACCTCATTGGTAGAGGTATAACCTTCCTCCCCGAATTTTACCTGGAAGCTGCTGCTGATAGTTTGGGCCGGAACAGCATTGGCAAGGGTTTCCGTGATGTTGACGCTCTTGGCGGGACGGTAAATACCGAAATCGCCGTTGTTGAGCGGCAATGTGAACACCGGTATCCAGGCAGCCTGGTCATTCCCCCGGATCCATACCTGGTTTCCAGGCAGTGAAAAATCGATGCCCTGGTTCCGGTAGTAAAAATCAAGCCATAGTTGATCAGTTGGAGAATAGTTCGAAAGGTTGAATGTGAGCATGGCGCTATCTGCAGAAGAGGTGGCGCTGGCCTTTACCTGGTCGAGTATCAGGGCTTTGCTGCCTGTGCGTGCGAAGCCGGGATCGATGAAAGCGCGCACCCTTCCATTGGTATTGCTGGTATTGAAATCGCCGCGGTCGAGGCCATCGAGCCCGATGGTCTTGCTGGTATAAGTTCGATCTGTTGCAGTTTCGAAACTTTCTGTGAAAGCCGGGTTCAATATGATCGGGTCGTTCTGCAAATGCTTCACGATACTATTGATCGTATCATTACTTACCTGTGCATCGGCCGCAAATCGTACCCATACTTTCAGGGTGTAAGTGCCGGTGGCGGAAAAATCATAGGACGGAAAACTGAAATTCACTGTAGACGCCGCAGGGACCACTACGGAGCTGGTTTGTTGCACCACGCTTCCGCCATTCACCTGGTAGAAAATATCATAAGGCCCGCTGACAGGCACAGACCCATTGTTCCTGATCCTTACCTGGATAGGCTGGAGACCCAGCTGTGAGCTGGTGTGCATACGGCCTGAAACGGGTGAGAGCATCGAATCGATGGTGAGATCGTTATTGAAAGTAGCAGCCGCACAATTGCCGCCATTGGGTGTGAGATTGGCTGCTATGGAAGCGCGGCCAGGTGAACTGCCGATCAAAGCCCGCACTGCTACCCAATAAGAACTGTCTTTGCCTAACTCATCCAGCAGGTAAGCGGTGCCGTTAGTGCTTCCTGCCACCTTCATACTATCACCCTGCAGTTTTAAGATCTCGTAACCAGTGGCGGACGGGATGGCCGCCCAATTGAGTTGTATATAACCGGGGCATGGATTGGTGGCAGTGATGGCAGGCTGCCCCAGGATGGTAAAATCCTGGTCACTGACATCACTCAGCCCGGTAGTGTTTTGTGTAACACGCACCAATGCCTGGTTACTGGGACTGGCCGGGAATGTCCAGGCATAGAGGCGGCTGGTGGCAGGCACGTTGGCATCGATGGTTGTCCAGGCGCCGCCATTGTCGAGCGAATATTCGAGGGTGAAAGTATTGTTACCTCCGCCAAAGGCATTCCAGCGGATATACTCTGTTTCACCGGGCACGATCCTTTCACCACCGAAAGGATATTCTACCCATACAGAGGGCTGTATGACCTGGTATACTACTACGTAATGCTGAACGCCACCGGGGATATTGGTGCCTTGCACATTTACCGTAAGATCGCCGGCAGGCGGATTGGTGATCACCACCTGTTCGATATTGTTTCGGTTATCGACCCCTTCTGTCGCGGGGTCGTTGACGTTAGCCGGATTGGGATTCAACACCAGCGGGCGATGGACAATATTGTCCGTTCCGGTGACCGTAAGATCGAGGTTATTGACAAGTGCTGTGGGAGCGGCCGGTGAAGCAGCAGGATCATTCCAGTACAACATGACCTTTACCTGGTACGCGCCGGCCGGGATGCCGGGGATAGTATGGGTTGCCGTATTGCCGTTGCTGATATCATTGATAAAATAATGATTGCTTTCCAATATCTCCAATGCATTGGGGGCATTCAGCTTGCCGAAGCCATAGCTGTAATCGGGTCCGGGGTTGCCCATGTCATCAGCGCCGTTACAGGCCGCTGCCTTGATGAGGATGGCAGGTGGATTGGCGCCTCCATGTAACTGGCGGTACCGTTCGTACAACAAGGCCAGTGTACCTGTTACAGCAGGGGCCGACATACTCGTGCCGTTGCTGTTGCCATAATTATTGCCCGGCGTGGTGGAGGTAGTGCCGGCGCCGCCGGCCATGATCTCGGGCTTCAATCGCCCGTCTTTCAACGGCCCACGGCTGGAAGGAGGATCGATCAGGTTGAACCGGTAATTATAATTGCCTACTACCAGTGCATTCTTGCTGCTCTGAAAACCTGAACGCACGGTGCCGAAAGAATTGGGAAAAGGGGAACAGGTCAGCGCACCGTCGTTGCCGGCAGCGAAAACATGCAACAGCGAAGCATTGTTATTGAGCTGATCATCTACATAATTACTGAGGGCATCATAAGTGCCGGTGCCCGGGCAGCCCTCTATGCTGGAATGATAGGAATTATTGGTGAGCACCATACCGAATTCACCTGCATATAAAGGTGTATTGACAAGGATCCGGCTCATGTTCTGGCTGATGACGATAGCCTTGGGCGCCATCCCTTTGTACCTTGGGTCTTTGATCCCTGCGCCGGCCACGGTGCCGGTGACGTGGGTACCATGACTGCCCGATACGAGCGGCGTACGGACGATCAGCCGGCCGGTAAGGTCTACGTGGCGCACATCGCCATTATCACCCACGCCGATCGTGACTCCTCTGCCCTGCAGGTTCTTAGCCGGTAATGCCAGCGCAGAGAGCCCACCGGCAGCGCGGTTATTATAATTCAGTAATTCGTCTTTCAGCATTTGCAGGTCAACGTTAGTAACGAAGGGGAGGCTGGCGATCTTATTCAGCACTTCTCCCTGTGCTTTTACGAATACGATACCATTGGGGCGGATCTCCGTTTCAAGTAATTCCGCACCGGCTTTGGTCAGTTCGCCCTCCACTTCATGCTTCGAAAGGCTCCCGAAAAAACTGACGGCCACCACCTGGCCGGGGCCCGGCTGTTCCTGCTGTTGAAGCTGCCGGCTGATCTTCAGGGAGGGATCAACAGCGAACACATCGGCCACCTTATATTGTTTGAGGTTACGTAAAGAAAGCTGTTCAGGAAGCTCGGCAAAAAAAGCGTTACCGGGAACATAATCGAACAGACGAATGCCCTGCACCGCCAGGTCCCTGTGCATGGCAGCAGATGGAAGCTGGCTGAAACGTAACAACACATAATGTTTTTGATGGAACTGCATCCGCTGTCTCAAACCGGCGGAGATGCGGTTGGCCTGGTTCTCGCTGAGCGGGGCCATGGAGCCGGACCTCAACTGCACTTTTGTTCCCGGTTTCTGGGAAAATGCAGGAATGGCAAACAATAAACAGTAGATGACTATTGCGTATAACTGCTTCATCAACGGAATTTTAGGGATACGGGACGGAGGAATGACGTTAAGTTAGCTTTTTTCTTAATAACGACCGAAAGTTCGTGGTTAGTATGGTCTGGGACGGCGTTCTAAAGACATAATAGATAGGAAAATAGGGCGGGGTTCGTCCGGCGAACGGGCCTGGTCCAACGCTACGGGAAGATCCTGCCTGGAGTATCGGGGAATGCACGCAGGGATACACGCAAATTGGTGGAGAAAGAACGTAAAAAACCTCACCGGTGAAGGTGAGGTCTTTGCTGAAAAAGTTGAGGAGTATATCTTGAAAAAATACAATGTCCCGGACCTTACAAACTTACGCCGCGTTTCCAGGGAATGAAATCATCCTGGTTCAACTGTACTGCTTTCGGGACCACTTCACCACTGGCTGCCTTGATACAAAATTCGAGAATATCTTCTCCCATTTGTTCAATGGTCTTTTGGCCTTCGATGATAGGGCCGGTATCGATATCGATGATATCTTTCATGCGGGTAGCCAGCCTGGAATTGGTAGCTACTTTAATGGTCGGACAAACAGGATTGCCGGTAGGCGTGCCCAGTCCGGTCGTGAACAATATGAGCGTAGCGCCTGCTGCGGCTTTGCCGGTAGTGGCTTCCACATCATTGCCCGGGGTGCATACCATGTTGAGGCCCGGTTTGGTAGCGGGTTCTGTATAATCGAGTACATCCACTACCGGTGAAGTGCCTCCTTTTTTGGCGGCCCCTGCCGATTTCATGGCATCGGTGATGATCCCGTCCTTGATATTGCCGGGAGATGGGTTCATGTGAAAACCTGAGCCTGCATTATGCGCAAGCGTTTCGTAGGAACGCATAAGGTGCATGAACTTCCGGGCAGATGCCTCATTCATGCAACGGTCCACGATATTTTGTTCTACGCCGCAGAGCTCGGGAAATTCTGCCAGCAACACTTTGGCGCCGAGGCCCACGAGCAGGTCGGCGGCATAACCAACGGCCGGGTTGGCGGAGATGCCTGAAAAACCATCGCTGCCACCGCATTTCACACCAACGGTCAGTTGATCAAGTGGCGCGGGCTGCCGCTCCATCTTGTTCAGTTCGATCAATCCCTCGAAAGTTTGCTGGATAGCAGTAGCGATCATCGATTCTTCACTTTGGGACTGCTGTTGTTCGAAAATGAGCAACGGCTTATGGAAAGATGGATTGCGTTCTTTGATATCCTGGAGCAGGTCTTTCACCTGGAGGTTCTGGCAACCCAGGCTCAGCACGGTGATACCGCCTACATTGGGATGATCGCAATAGGCAGCGAGCAGTTTACTGAGGATGGCGGCATCCTGCCGGATGCCACCGCAACCGCCCTGGTGGTTCAGGAACTTGATGCCGTCGATATTTTTGAATGGACGGGCTCCGGCTTTTTCCAGCGCGGGGGAGAGATCGGGCCATTGTGTGGGAGCCGTTCCGCTTTCCCGGTAGGAATCTACCAGCATGCGGGTGAACTTTTTGTATTTATCGCTAACGCCGTAGCCCAATTCATTCTGCATGGCCTCACGGATAACATCGAGGTTACGGTTCTCGCAAAAAACGGTAGGGATGAAAAGCCAGTAATTGGCAGTGCCTACGCGGCCGTCATCGCGTACATAACCTTTGAAAGTGCGGCCTGTGAACTTCGAAACATCAGGGGCCTGCCAGGTATAATGGGCATCACGGAATGAATAAGGCTGGGCGGCATGTTTTACATTGTCGGTGGTCATCAGGGAACCTTTCGATACCGGCGACTGCACTTTGCCGACCAGTACACCATACATGGTGATATCATCGCCTTTCTGGAGGTCGGAAGCAAAAAATTTGTGTTTGGCAGGGATAGTGTCCTTTAAAGTATAGCTATTTCCATTCAAAAGTACAGATTCATCTTTTTTTAAATCTGACAGTGCTACGATGACATTATCGGCTTCGTGCGCTTTTAAGATCTTATTACCCATGAGTGTTGATGTTCAATGTAGAAATATTACAAAGGTAGGGTTGAAAGGTTAAAAGGTATGGTTAACAGGTTAAATTGTTGAAAGGTTGATAAGGGGTTGCATAACGCGGCAATCTCCATGTTAACCTTTCAACTTTTCAACCTGTCAACTTAACGAACGGTCATTAGCGCAGGTTTTGGGCAACTATATATGAGTTGGGACAACGGTTTTTCTTTTAATTAATCTCTATTAATATTTTCTTGGTGGGATAGTTAAGTGTTATTTTAAAATTCGATAAGAAGGTCGTATATCCCAATAGGACTGGAACATTGTCATGATCTGTGCAGCCAATCAAACAATCCTTGCTTTTCCAGACAATTGTCTTTCTATCGGGCGAGAGTAGTTGAATTTTAAATGGATGTTTCCATAGATCAACTTTATTTTCACCAATACCCTGATTAGAAGTGTAGACGGCTGTAGAACCCTTTAAATCATGACCAAGGTTATCAGCAACAATTTTGGGAAACATACATTCGTCTGCCCCCGAATCTAATAATCCCCAAAAATTTATGCTGGCTTTGTTAATTGGGTTAATGATTACAATAGGCAGAAGAGGACGGTAAATTTCGTTTGTTCCTTTAGCAAAAGAATACACATGTGTAGCCATTAGAAAAAATATGTATTATCTGCTTTAGGTACAAACATCAGTGTAAATTCCTTTCCAGTTTCTTTAGCTTTTTTGATTGTTTCATCGGGGGTCTTGCCTTCAGAAATGATGATATTGTCTTCATCTATTGCCACCCATCTAGTATCAGGACTTTGAGGAGAAACAACCAGTGTAATATCATCAGTATTACAGTTGTTTTTGTTGTCCATAATGTTACATTTAGGTTCGTTCACGGTCAATTTAAAGAGGAATGTCATTTTAATGACTAAAAAAGTCGCATTAAAGTTGCGTATTACGCACAAAATAACACATTTAGTAAAGCAAAAGTTACAAATCCTATACCAACGGTAAATTTGCGTAGATTCCGCAATAGCGAAGTAGTTAACTAATAATGGTAAACCATTATTAGGGGGGAAATAAAGAAAGCCCACCGGAGAACCAGCAGGCTATCTTTAAAAACAAGCTGGTACAAAACGCGCTGTACCAGTCCTGAAATCCCGCGCAATGCCCGTAGAGAACAGGACTGCGGTACTAATTCAGTGCCAGAACCACTAAACCTTATCCTATGAAAAAGGTTTGATCTGCTCTTGCATTCTTGTTTCGTATATCAGCAAAAAAAATTTGGCGCAGGTCTCTACCTTATCGTTCCGAGGTACTGGTATACCCTGTACACGAATAAGAAGAAAACCCACGCCAAAGGCAGTGGGCTTCTCACTTTTCATCCCGTGTACAAAGAAAATTACCAGTTTTCGGAAACAGGAATCAAAGCGAAAGCATCAAATATGTTTAATGGCTTCGCAAATATATGCTCATAGAGTACTGATCATAAATTTAAAGAGAATTTGTCATAAAAAGATGCTTATAATTCCCGGTAGTATAATAAGTGGTGTATGACACGGGGATTTATTTACTTTATCGCATGGTTGATAGGAAAAAATCAAATGACCCGGATTTCTTTTTAGAAGAACATCAACGAATCCTCAAAAAAATTGGTGAGCGTATAAAAGCCTTGCGTAAAGCCAAAGGCCACAAGTCCTCAGAAAAATTTGCTTTCCAGCATGATCTCGATAGAGCGCAGTTCGGTAAATATGAACGTGGGCAGGTAGATATGCAGATCAGTAGCCTGGTGAAAACACTGATAGCTTTAGATGTTGATATTCAGGAGTTTTTCAGTGAAGGATTCCGGGATAAGAAGAAATGATTACTTTTTCCTTTTGGCAGCTTTTTTAGGCATTTCTTTTTTCTCTCCTGGTTGTACAGATATTTTGATCACATCAGTAAAGATGCCATCAATTGATAATTTTTTATCGTATTTGGATGCTCGTTTTTTAGTTACCTTTTTCTTCATAATAGATCAAAAATCAAATCTTTGGATTCCTTTCATGTCTATTTGATAGACGTAAGGAGGTGTATCATCAGCTAAAACTGCTTTAATTTTTTCCCAATTATCTACCAATACTTTAACATTATCCCAAAAAGAAATACCATTTTTATACTGCTTAAAAAACGTTACTCCGACTTCACATTCTCTATAGAGACTTTTTAATGCCCGTATTGTTCTAAAATCTTTGTCTTTAGTAAAAATTATTCCTTTGTGTCGGCCTGCAGCCCTTACAACATCTTCATCTACTGATCCTGAAGCAACAAGATTAGTGATATGCTCCACTTTAACTGGAATAGAACTCTTTGTATTGCCGCTCTCTAATATCTTAAAAGCCTCAGCAATTTTTTTAGAATAATTTTCATCAAAGATAAAGAGCATTAAGCTGCACTTTTGTTATAAAAAAGGATTGCATCCTTCACTTGTCTTTCGGTTAAATCGTATAACCCACGAATACTTTCTATCTGTTCACCGCTTTTATATAAATTCAGGATTGCCTTAGCTTGTATGTTAGTACCTGTAATAGTAGGTAGCCCAAACTGATGGGATGGATCAACCACAATTTCTTTTGATTTTTCCAAAGGGAAGTATCTTTTAGCAACATTATTCTTATCAAATTCTATCTTTTTGAGAAATGGTTTGATGAACTCTTGAATATTTAATTGGTAGCTGCCATCTGCTTTCAATATGACCCCCAATCTCTCATACCAAATATCTTTTCCTATTGTACTTATTTCTGAGTGGGCGAACGGGAAGGCTGTTTTCAAATCCTGCGCAATTGTCTTGTGTGCCGCTTTAATTTTTTGAGGGGAAATGTTTCTCAGTCGTAACTGGTAGTAAATATAAAACTCAATCAGGGTATGGAAATTAACAGCTTTGTTTCTCTTTTCCCCAAAAGTATAATTTCCCCAAAAATCTCTTATCCAATGATAGACTTTGGGATAGGGCAGGTTTAATATTTGAGCCACATCCATCGGAAGAAATACCCCTTCTCCTAGCTTGGGTGTTATATTAAGCGATTTAGTCATGATAGGATTTATCAATATCTACCATAAAGTTAGAAAAAATAAATCAATAAATTAGGTATATATTGGGACAAACTGTATCTTTGATGTATATCTTTAAAACATGCAATACTTCAAAACGCTTCCCCAATTATTTGACTACTTCAAGGATGAACAAACCTGCCGGGAGTATCTGGAACAGCAACGCTGGAACGGTAACCCTGTTTGTCCGTTTTGCGGAGCCGAAAAGCCCTATAAGACGAACAGGGGCTATAAATGTCGCAATAAGGAGTGTTTTAAGAAGTTCACAGTAACAGTAGGTACAATCTACGAGAACTCAAAGGTGAGTCTGAGAAACTGGTTTGCGGCCATTTACCTGTGTACTTCCAGTAAGAAAGGTATCAGTTCTTTGCAATTGCACAGGCAACTGGGGATCACCCAAAAAACGGCTTGGTTCGTCCTTCATCGTGTTCGTGAAATGCTGAGAGAGAAAGCACCCTATATGCTGAAAAATGAAGTACAGATTGATGAAACTTATGTGGGAGGTTTGGAAAAAAATAAACACGCTAATAAGAAAGCTAAGAACCTAAAAGAGACCAAGACATTAAAAACGCCGGTCATTGGTATAGTTGAAACTGGAGGAAAAGTAAGTGCTAATGTAACAGAATGGGTAAGTAAAAAAGCAGTCAATCAGTTAATAGATAAATATGTTGAACAAGGTTCTACTATGGTAACGGATGGTCATGCTCTGTATGCCTATTTGGGAAAGAGCAATGAGTTTACCCATGTTATAGTAGATCACCAAGCGGGAGAATACGTAAAGAACGGCTTCCACACCAACGGTATAGAAAACTTTTGGAGCCAGTTAAAAAGGGGTATTTACGGCATATATCATAATGTAAGCAGGGAACACTTACAGCGGTACTGTGATGAATTTGCAGCCCGCTATAACAGTCGGCACATCAAAGATCATGAAAGATTTGAGCGATCGGTTAAAAATAGCAGCGGACGATTGAAGTACGATCAATTGATTGGAAAGGGGCTATAACCCCTTTCCTCATTCGGTATCTAGAAAATTTCTTATATTTACGTTAATCAACTCCATTTTTGGGTCAATATTTGAGGGGCGGCACTGATTATAGCAACATTTTTGCTTTATTTTACGTTTCAAATTCAGAAAACAAAAAGCTATGAACCGTGAAACTTTGCCATTGACCGGCATCTTTGTGCAAGACCCAAGTAGTAAAGGATTTACTGCTTTCTTTGCTCAGTTGCCAAATATCATTGCGGAAGGAGATACAGAGGAAGAAGCAACAAAAAACCTTATTCATGCTGTAAAGGTTGTTTTCGAGCATCAAAAAAATCAGGAACTGAATAAAGGCAGCGATTGTAACATGGATAATAATGTGATAACAAAATCTTTCAATTTAGCTTTGGCCTGATATGACGAGAGCCGATTTTTATGATTGGATGATATCGCAGGATTGCAAGATTGAACCTCTCCCAGAGGATTCGCATGGCAACGTAATAAAGATCAAAAGTCCGCGGAGTGATAGTCATGTCTTTTACAATACTCCCATTGATGAGCGCCCAGTAAAATGCTATTCCGTTTGTAACATGTGCCATCAATTATACATTGATGTTCCAGACGAATGCAAAGAATATGAAAAAATTGCTACTATAATTAAGGAAAAGCATTATCCCACTTCAAAAAAGAATCGCTACTAATCCATCACCCTCTCCACAATTTGCAATTTGCTCATTGTTTTCTGTTTAATTCCCTTGTCCCAACTCATATATAGTTGCCAGGTTTTGTTAAAGCGGTTATTAGTCCACTAAATTGGTAGAAAAAATTTTGCAGTTCCGGCATCTGGCTTATCTTTGTTCCATGCCAGTTGTTCCTACCATCCGATATATGTGTATCACCTGTTGTTGCAACTCCTGTTGTAGCTGTTGATACTATGCCAGCGTACAATTTCCCTCTGCTCCCTGTTCCTTATATTTGAACGTCCATTGAACTCGATGCAATATGAACTCAACAATCCCGGATTATATTCAAGAATTAACCTACTACTCAGGTAGACTAAACTTCACGGAGTTCTTAAAGCTTTTGTCACAGCGGTTTCCTGGGCATATCACTTTTTCCACCAGCTTCAGTTTTGAAGATCAGGTGATCGCTCATGAGATCCTGGGCAATGATCTACCCATTACACTCTTCACGCTGGATACCGGCCGTCTCTTCGCCGAGACCTATTCGGTCTGGAACAGCACCAATGAAAAATATCATACGTCCATCAAGGCATATTTCCCCGATTTCAGGCAACTGGAAAATTTCCTGCAACAGAAAGGGCCCAATGCATTCTATGAATCGGTAGAGAACAGGAAACTGTGCTGTCATATCCGGAAAGTGGAGCCGCTGAAGCGCGCGCTGCAGGGAAACCAGATCTGGATCACCGGCCTTCGTGCCGAACATTCACCTGACCGCCAGCATCATGAACTGATCGAATGGGATGCCGCCAACAATATCGTGAAATACAATCCGCTCCTGCACTGGACAACAGAGCAGGTGCGCCAATATATCGATCTGAACAATGTTCCTTACAATCCTCTGCACGATAAAGGTTTTGTGAGCATCGGTTGTGCGCCCTGTACGAGGGCCATCAGGCCCGGCGAAGATTTCCGCGCCGGAAGATGGTGGTGGGAAGACGCCGGTAAGAAAGAATGCGGATTGCATCTGAATGCGAATTAAACTATTCAACATAGACTATGAGTGCGTATCGGTTAGATTATCTCGATCAGTTGGAATCAGAGGCCATTCATATCCTCCGGGAAGTAGCAGGCCAGTTTGAAAGACCGGCATTGTTGTTCTCCGGCGGAAAAGATTCCATTACCCTGGTGCACCTGGCCCTGAAGGCCTTTCGCCCGGGTAAATTCCCTTTCCCGCTGGTGCATATCGACACCGGCCATAATTTCCAGGAAGCCCTCGACTTCCGCGATGCATTGGTGCAGGAACTGGGTGAAAAACTTATCGTGCGGAAAGTGGAAGATACCATCCGCACCAAACAGCTCACCGAACCGAGAGGAAAATTCGCCAGCCGCAATGCCCTGCAGACCTACACCCTGCTCGACACGATCGAAGAATTCAAATTCGACGCCTGCATCGGCGGCGCCCGGCGCGATGAGGAAAAAGCAAGGGCCAAGGAAAGGATCTTTTCGGTGCGTGATGAATTCGGGCAGTGGGACCCCAAACGCCAGCGCCCTGAGCTATGGAATACTTACAACGGCAGGATACACAAAGGAGAGAACGTGCGTGTGTTCCCGATCAGTAACTGGACGGAGCTCGATGTATGGAACTATATCCGTCGTGAACAGATCGCATTGCCTTCCATTTATTTTGCACATGAGCGGCCGGTGATCGAGCATGAAGGACAACTGGTAGCAGTATCCGAATTCATCCAGCTCGATGATACCGATACCGTTCTCACCAAAAAAGTGCGTTACCGTACAGTGGGCGATATGACCTGTACCGCAGCCGTGGAATCCGCTGCCGGCAACATCGATGATATTATTCGCGAGATCACGGCTACCAAGACCAGTGAGCGCGGCGAGACCCGGATCGACGATAAGGTATCCGAAGCTGCCATGGAAGACAGAAAGAAGAATGGATATTTTTAACAATGCACAACAAACGATAAATGTATTAATTATGGACCTGTTGCGTTTCATTACTGCCGGAAGTGTAGATGACGGGAAAAGCACCCTGATCGGACGATTACTGTACGATAGCAAGAGCATCATGATCGATCAGCTCGAAGCGATCGAAAAGCAGAGCAGGAACAAGGAAGAAGGAGAGATAGACCTGGCCTTGCTCACCGACGGGCTTCGTGCGGAAAGAGAACAGGGCATCACCATCGATGTGGCCTATAAATATTTCTCTACTCCCAAACGTAAGTTCATCATCGCGGATGCGCCCGGGCATATCCAGTATACCCGCAATATGGTCACCGGCGCTTCCAATGCCGACCTGGCCATTATCCTCATCGATGCGCGTAATGGAGTAGTGGAGCAAACCCGCCGCCATTCCATCATCACCTCCCTCCTGAATATACCGCATGTGATAGTGGCCATCAATAAAATGGACATGGTGAACTATTCACAGGACGTGTACAATAATATCGTGATCGATTATTCCAAAGTGGCGCAGTCGCTGGGATTGAAGGATATCACCTATATCCCCATCAGCGCACTCCATGGCGATAACATCGTGGAAAGATCAGTCAGGCTTGACTGGTATGAAGGTTCCTCCCTCTTGCAGTTCCTCGAAGAGGTGGAAGTGCAGCGGGACATCGATCTCGTCAATGGAAGGTTTCCCGTGCAATATGTGATCCGCCCTCAAAGCGATGACCTGCACGATTATCGCGGCTATGCCGGCAAGATCATCAGCGGCATCTATCGCAAAGGGGATGAAGTGACGATACAACCTTCGGGTAGCCGCAGTACCATCAAAGCGATCGAGATCGGTGGCAGGGAAGTGGAAGAAGCTTATGCTCCGCAAAGTGTGGTGCTTCACCTGAACGATGATATCGATATCAGCCGGGGCGATGTGATCGCCAACAATGGCCGGAAGCCCGGCAGCTCGCAGGAGCTGGAAGTACTGCTCTGCTGGATGGACAACAAGCCGTTGGTCCCCGGTAATAAATATTTATTGCAGCTCAACAGTCGCGTAGTAAGGGCTGTGGTGCGCGAGATCGAATATAAGCTCGATGTGAACACGCTTCAGCAGGAAGCCTACCCGCAACAGGCAGTGTTGAACGATGTGATCAAAGTCACCATCAAAACGGCCAGCCCGGTACCCTATGATCCGTACAAGACGTTAAGGGCCAATGGCGGCGCTATCCTGATCGATGAGACCAGCCATGTAACGGTAGGGGCCTGCATGATACAATAACTCATGAAACAGTAAATTTTAAAACACAACCAACATGAGCGCAGGATTCGTAAAAAAATTGTACCAGCAAAATCAGAAGGCATCAACTGCCTTTCCGGATAAGGTATTCACGGAGCAGTTCATCGAGCAACTGTTCAATATTCTCTTCGTTCCACGTACCGGTAAGCACCAGCAATATGCAGAATTCGAGAAGGAGTTCGAATCGCTCAAAAGCCATTTATCCACTCTCGTGTATGATGTGGTCCGCGAAGGCAACCGCAGCCAGGAGATCACCGATAATTTTTTTGCAGCATTGCCCGGCATTCATGAATTACTACTAAAAGATGCTGCGGCCATCTCGCAGTTCGACCCCGCTGCAGAAAGTATAGAGGAAGTGATCGTGGCCTATCCAGGTTTTTTCGCCATCTCGGTGTACCGTTTCGCCCACCAGTTATGGGAGCAGGAGCTGAAGATCCTGCCCAGGCTCTTCACGGAATATGCGCATGGTAAAACGGGCATCGATATCCACCCGGGCGCTGCTATCGGGGAATCATTTTTCATCGACCATGGCACAGGCATCGTGATCGGTGAAACAGCACAGATCGGTAATAATGTAAAAATATACCAGGGTGTTACGCTCGGCGCTTTAAGCAGCACCAGGGATAAGGCAACAGGTAAGCGCCATCCGACCATCGAAGACAATGTGATCATTTATTCAGGGGCAACGATCCTGGGTGGCGGGACCGTGATCGGACATAACAGCACCATCGGTGGCAATGTATGGATCACCTATAGCGTGCCGCCCGCATCGCTGGTCTATCATAAAAGCGAAGTGGTGGCGAAGAAGGATTTCTCTTTTACAGAAGCAGTGAATGAGATACTGGGCGCACGCAATGGGGTAAAGCATTGATTTTTTTTGATCTAATTATCTACTAAAAAAGTAGACAATACAATGAGTAACCATCCAACAACAGGTAAAGTGATCCTGGCCGGTGCAGGCCCGGGAGATCCTGAGCTGCTCACGCTGAAGGCGCTGCGTTACCTGCAGTCGGCGGATGTGGTGCTGGCAGACAGGCTTGTGAGTGAAACGGTATTGAAAGAATATGTGAAGCCGGGTGCGGAGATCATTCCCGTAGGCAAGCAATGCCGCCGTGGTGCTTCCACACCGCAATCATCGATCAACGAACTGTTGGTGGAATATGCCCTGCAGGGCAAGCTGGTAGTGCGTTTGAAAGGGGGGGATGTTTCTATCTTCTCCAACATCCTGGATGAATTGCTCACCCTGAAAGAACATGCCATCCCGTATGAGATCATTCCGGGTGTAACGGCCGCACTGGGCGCTGCCGCCTATGCAGGCATTCCGCTCACGGCAAGAGGTCATGCCACGGCCGTACGCTTTCTCACTTATTATAAATCGGACGTGGTAACGGAATCGTACTGGAAAGAGCTGGCGGCAACCGATGATACATTGGTATTCTATATGTCGTCCGAAACACTGGACGGCGTGGTTGCCAATCTCACCAAAAATAATATTGCTGACAATAAGCTGCTGGCAGTGGTGGAACAGGCCACTACGCCCCTGCAGCATGTGCATACGACGAATATTCACGAATATGCCACGAACCTGAAAGGCAGGGAGTTCATATCCCCCTCCCTCGTGATCATCGGCAAAGTGGTGGCCCTGCATGAACAGTTCAATTGGCTCATCAACAGCGGGAGCCGCGAACAATATTTCAAACCGGTGGCGAAATTATTCACCACAGTAACCGAAACTACCCAAAAAGCAAATGAACATGTTAGCAGAGCTTAAACTGAAAACACTGCTTGACCTGGTCAAGACCTCCAACCGCGAAGAGCTGGTATGGATGAATGGCTACCTGGCGGGCTTGCTGGCGCAAACCGCTGAACACCAGGCCACGCCTGCTGCGCAGGCACTGGCAGGACCCTCCGCAGTACCAGCCAAACCAGCCGTACAAAAGATCACCATTGCCTACGGAACGGAAACGGGCAACTCGAAAAAGCTGGCAGCAGAATTTGCTTCACAGGCCAAAAAGAACGGCATCAATGCCAAACTCGTGAGCCTCGATCAATACCGGCTGAATGATCTTTCCAGGGAAGAATATTTCTTTACCATCATCAGCACGCAGGGAGAAGGTGAACCCCCGGCAACCGCAAAAAAATTCTACGATCATATCCACCAGAACGGTTTCAAGCTCAACCAGCTCAAATTCGGCGTGCTGGCGCTGGGCGATACTTCGTACCCACTCTATTGCAAGGCTGGGGAAGATGTGGATTCGCAATTGCAGCGACTGGGCGGTCAGCGCATCGTATCGCTCCTGAAATGCGATACGGATTATGAAAAAGATGCCGCCGGCTGGTTCACACAGGTTTTCCAGCAACTGAGCGGACAGGCTGTAACGCCCGCTGCGCCTGCTCCAACATCCACTCCTGTAAAGAAAAGCACAGGCAAAAAGATATACACAGGTACCGTCCTCAGCGGTATCAACCTCAATGACCGTGGCTCTTCCAAAGAGACCTATCATATCGAGATTGGCGTAGAGGAAGAGGTAGATTATCTGCCCGGTGATTCCGTTGGTATCATTCCGGAAAATCCGCGGCAAACGGTCGACGCGATCCTGTCACTAACAAGCATTAATCCACGCTTATCAGTACAATTCAGGAATGAGCCTTATGGTGTGGAGGAATTGTTGCGCAGGAAACTGAATATCATATACCTGCCGGAAAGGGTGGTGAAACAATATGCCGCCATCGTGAAGCAGGATATTCCCGAAACGAAGATCGGGCTGCTGAACCTGCTGAAGATCTACCCGGTGAAAGATGCGGCACAATTTGAAGAAGTGATCGGCATCCTGGAACCCATCACGCCCCGGTTATATTCCATCTCTTCCTCACCATCCACGCATAGTGGTGAGATACATCTCACCGTGGCGCTTGATAAATTTTATGTCAATGAAGAATTGAAATACGGGCTCTGCTCCAATTTCCTCGCAGGATTACAGGAAAACAACAGGATCGAATTTTATGTGCACAGGAACCATCAGTTCAGGTTGCCCGCACCGGATAAAGACCTGATCATGATCGGGCCGGGAACTGGTATTGCACCATTCCGCTCCTTCATAGCAGAGAGAGATTCCTCAGGCGCTACAGGCCGAAACTGGCTGTTCTTTGGCGACCAGCATTTCGTAACGGATTTCCTTTACCAGACAGAAGTCCAGAATTGGCTGCAGACAGGTGTGCTTTCAAGGCTTAACCTGGCTTTCAGCCGCGACCAGAAATATAAGATATACGTTCAGCACCGGCTGCTGGAACAATCCAAAGAATTGTGGAACTGGATCGAGAGCGGCGCTTACCTCTATATCTGCGGCGCCAAGCACCCCATGAGCCGCGATGTGGAATATGCCCTCTTGCAGGTGATCGAAAGATTGGGCGGAAAGAGCAGCAGGGAAGCATTGGCCTATCTCGATACCCTGAAAGAAGAAGGACGTTTCCTGATGGACGTTTATTGATAACAGATCGAAAAATCAGCTATGAGCACGAACCAGGATAATTTGTCACCGGTTGAAAGGATCAAACAACAAAGCCATGGGCTGCGGGGAACGCTGAAGCAAAGTCTGACCGACGAAGCTACCGGCGCCCTCCGCGAAGATGATCAGTCATTGATGAAATTCCATGGCATGTACCAGCAGGATGACCGCGACCGCCGGGAAGAGCGGAGCGCCAAAAAGCTGGAGTGGTTGTACTCCTACATGATCCGCTTGCGCCTGCCCGGAGGTTTCCTCACGCCGGAACAGTGGGTGGGACTGCATCATATTGCAGGGGAACATTCCACCGGGGTGATCAAGATCACTACCCGACAGACCGTGCAATTGCATGGCATTCTCAAATCACACGTAAAACCCACCATTAAAGCATTCGATACGCTGAAGCTCGATTCTATTGCAGCTTGTGGGGATGTAAACCGCAATGTGGTGTGCGGGGCGCATCCCAAACAATCTGCCATCCATGAAGAGATCTTCCGGTATGCCGACAAGATCAGCACCCTCGCCCTCCCGAAAACAAGGGCCTATTATGAAGTATGGCTCGATGAAAATTCCCTGCTGGAGAAAAAGGATGAGACCGATCCACTGTACCAGGACCGCTACCTGCCCAGGAAATTCAAGATCGCTATCGCCATACCTCCCCATAATGATGTGGACGTATTTGCCAACGATATCGGGCTGATCGCTATCATAGAGGATGGGAAACTGAAAGGGTTCAATATTGCGGCCGGGGGGGGACTGAGCACCACGCATGGTAACCCCAATACCTATGCGCGATTGGCCACTGTGCTCGGATTTGCAGATACTGAAGAGAAGACCCTGAAAGCTGTGTACGAGATCATCACCATTCAGCGTGACTACGGCAACCGCAGCGACCGCAAGCAGGCCCGCCTGAAGTATACCATCGACAAAATGGGCATTGAAGCATTCAGGCAGGAACTGGAAAAACGTTGCGGATTCGCACTCGAACGGGAAAGGCCCTATGAGTTCACACAACGCAGCGATTATTATGGCTGGCAGCAGAACCATGAAGGGAAATGGTACTATACTGTTTTTTCAGAGAACGGCAGAGTGCTGGATGAGGCACAGCTCGCTCTAAAAACAGCTTTGCTGGAAGTGGCCAGAACAGGCAAGGCGAATTTCCGGTTTACCTGCAACCAGAATGTGATCCTCAGTGATATCGATCCGAAGGATAAAAAAGAAGTGGAAGCTATCCTGGAAAGATTCGGGATCATCGAACATACCGAAAAAGCAGGCGCAGTAAGGAAAAGCGCTATTGCCTGCGTGGCATTCAATACCTGCCCGCTGGCATTGGCCGAAGCGCAGCGGTACCTGCCGACCCTGATCTCGAAGATCGAGCCGGTACTTGAAAAATATGGATTATCGGATGATGCCATCTCGCTGCGTATGACAGGCTGCCCCAACGGATGCGGCCGGCCTTATGTGGCGGAGATCGGTTTTATCGGTACCGCTTATGGTCAGTATAATTTGCATTTAGGAGGTGACCGGGAAGGACTGAGGCTGAACAAAAAATACAGGGAGAACCTCGATGAACCGGCGATCCTCCGCGAGCTGGACAAATTATTCAGTGAATATAGTAAGAACAGAAAGAAGGGTGAGACCTTCGGAGATTTCGCACTGCGCGAAAAATGGGTGTAGAGATTTTTTTACCACGAAGGCACGGAGGCGCGAAGGAAAGGAGTTTCAGATTTATTCAACACTACCGGAGGTAGCTTTGTGGTCTTGACAAGAACTTGACAAGAATTAGGGCCTATTGAAGTATTGATGGTCGTATAAGTACACGAAGAGCAGGTCAGAGAGTTGGAAAGTTACCTCATTGAAGGACCTCTTCCCTTTGTGCCTCCGTGGTAAACAAAAAAGTAGTAATAATAGAGGTTGTAGGAAACAAATAATATTATGTCAGTAGACAAGAACCATATCACTATCGGGCAGGAGAAGACAGCACCGGTCTCCGATACGAATCACCTGTTCCCTGTTTTCCTCAAACTGGAGAGCCTGCAGGTATTGGTAATAGGAGCCGGAAATGTAGGTCTGGAGAAGCTTTCAGCCATTCTGCACAATGCGCCGCATTCGACCGTTACGGTGGTGGCCATCCATATCAGCGACGCTGTGCAATCACTGGCGTCGAACTACGCGGGTGTGCTGCTGGAAGAGCGGCCCTTCAGGGACGACGACCTGGAAGGGAAAGACATCGTGATCGTGGCAGTGAACGACAAAGAGCTGAGCCGGTCTATCCGTGATGCCGCCAAATTCAATAGGTTGCTTGTGAATGTGGCCGATACACCCGATCAATGTGACTTCTATCTCAGCTCGATTGTGCAGAAAGGCAATCTCAAGATCGCTATCTCTACCAATGGCAAATCGCCCACTGCCGCCAAACGCATCAAAGAAGTGCTCAACCATGCATTGCCTGGTGAACTGGATGAAGTGATCAACAACCTGCATACGGTACGTAACAGGCTCAACGGGGATTTTGCCGGGAAAGTGAAAAAGCTGAACGCGCTCACGAAAGTGCTGGTGGAAGAAGGGAGTGAGAAAGAAAAACGCTGGCGTAAGATCGCTACCCGTTCGGTACAGGCTTTTGCCCTGATGCTGATCGGGTATTTTATTTTTTCATACCTGCCATTGAAAGAGATGGCGCAGGGCACATTCGACTGGTACAAGACGCTCGATAAAAATTTTCCGCTGATGTTGCTGGCCGGTTTCCTGGCACAGCTCGTGGATGGGGCGCTGGGCATGGGCTACGGCGTTACCAGCGCTACGATCCTGTTATCGGCCGGTGTGAACCCCGCTGCTATCAGCGGCAGTATCCATACGGCCGAGATGTTTGCGAGCGGTGCTTCAGGTTATAGCCATTACCGTTTCGGGAACGTGAACAAAAAATTATTCAAGGTATTGCTGATACCCGGGGTCATAGGCGCCATATTGGGGGCTGTATTGCTGACCCAATTGGGCGATACGCATGTGGATTATATAAAGCCCATCATGGCATGTTATACGATGATCCTTGGCGTGCGCATCTTGCTGAGCGCTTTCCGCAAGCAGAAAGTACAGAAGAAGTTCAAGCATTATGGCTGGCTGGCCGGTGCGGGCGGATTCCTGGATTCCTTTGGCGGCGGGGGCTGGGGCCCTATCGTTACCACTACGCTGATCACGAAGGGGAGGAGCCCCAGGTTCGTGATCGGGTCTGTAAGCCTCACGGAATTCTTCGTGACCCTCGCCAGTGCCTTTACTTTTTTCACATTGTTAGGTGTGAGCCACTGGCAAACGATCCTGGCGTTGGTGGTGGGTGGACTGATCGCAGCACCTATCGCAGCTAAACTGGCAGGTAAGCTGCCCCGCAAAACGTCGTTCATCCTGTTGGGGATACTGGTGATCTTCTGGAGCCTGAAGATACTGATCAAGATCCTCTAGGAATGTCCTCTGCATAAAGGCAGAGGTAATTTTTTGAATTAATAGTCTAGTATTTTAGTAGACTAATAAATACAATCAACCCAACATTAAAAAAAATCACCGATCCTAAAGTAAAGTTTTATGAGAAATGAAATGAGACTACCGGTAAAGCGACTGCTCACGATCAGCCTCCTGGTGCTGACACTGTCCTTACCGGTAACCAGACTGATTGCACAGGACAACACCATCATCGAGATCTCCGGTCAGGTCATCGACCAGGAGAGAAAAGAACCTATTCCTGATGTAAGTATCCAGATCAAGGGTTCTGTAGCAGGGACCATCACCAATAACAGTGGCAATTTCGTATTGCGCACCAAACAGAAACTGCCATTCACCCTGGTGATCACTTCAGTTGGTTTCAAGCCGCAGGAACTGGAAGTAAAAAGCCTGGGCTCCAAACTACAGATCGCCCTGGTAACGCAAACCGTATTGGGCAATGAAGTGGTGGTAACGGCATCGCGTGTGCCGGAGAATATTTTACGATCGCCGGTGGCAATCGAAAAGCTGGACATCCGCGCCATCCGCGAAACACCGGCGCCCAGCTTCTACGATGCACTTGAAAATGTGAAAGGAGTGCAGATGACCACTTCTAGTCTTACCTTCAAAGTGCCCAATACCCGTGGGTTCAATATCCCCAACAACTTCCGGTTCATGCAACTGGTAGATGGGGTAGATATGCAGGCGGCAACACTGGGTGTACCACTGGGTAATGCCATCGGGCCCACGGAGCTGGATATCGCCAGCGTGGAGATCACGCCTGGCGCGGCTTCAGCGCTGTATGGGATGAACGCGATCAATGGCATGGCCAACCTGATCACCAAGAGCCCTTTCACCCATCAGGGTTTGAGCGTATATCATAAAACAGGGATCAATCATGTGGATGGAAAGGACAGGAGCCCCAGCCTACTCACGGAAACGGCTGTGCGCTATGCCGTTGCCCTCGGCCGCCGGTGGGCCTTCAAGATAAACGCCAGTTATCTCCGGGGGACAGACTGGGTATCGAACACCACCACTGACCAGAACCCGAATAACCTCAATACAGCCAACCCGGCATTCCCGGAACTGAATGGTGCGCAGAACAATCCTGCCTATGATGCCTGGAACCGCTATGGCGATGAGAACAACAATGCCGTAACGATCCAGGGCGTGAATTATAAAGGCAGTAACAGAACATTCATTCTGCGCCGTACGGGATACTGGGAAAAAGACCTTGTGAAGCCCACGGTGGATAACCTGAAAGGAGATGCGGCCATTCATTTCAGGGCCAGTGAGAATGCAGAACTATCGTACAGCTATCGCATCGGTAAAATGGACGGCGTGTTCCAGCGTGGCAACAAGATCCAGCTCGACAATGTGGTGGTACAGAACCACAGGCTCGAAGTAAAAGGGCATAACTATTTTGTACGCACTTATGTATCGATCGAAAAGACCGGTGATTCCTATAACCTCAAGCCACTGGCTGATAATCTACAGCTCACACAATTATCGAACAAGGATTGGGGCAATCGCTTCAAATCTGCTCTGCAGGCTGCTTTGGGGCCTGCCGGCGATGGAGACCTCGCCAATGCCATGCGCATTGCCAGGCAGGCGGCCGACCAGGGCCGTGTGGAGCCCGGCACACAGGCTTATAACGACCTGCTCAATACCATCATCAGGATCAATAACTGGGACCATCCCAATGCGGGTATCGCAGGTGCGCCGCCTACCGGCGGCGCCTGGCTCAACCAGAAAAGCCGCCTGTACCATGCCGACGCACAATGGGACCTCTCCGGCAAAGTGAAAATATTCGACCTGCTGATCGGTGGCGATGCACGTATCTATGAAGTGATCCCCGACGGAAACAATTTCGTGGATTTCTCACGTCCCGTTGCCGAGCGCAATACGCCTGTAAAACCCGGCAGTAATGATTTCGGTAAAAATGTTTACTATAAAAAATTCGGCGGCTTCGCACAGGTTACCAAAACTTTTTTCCATGATAAGCTGAAAGTCTTCGCTTCATTGAGGTACGACTACAACCCCGAGTTCGATCCCAAACTAAATCCCCGCGTGGCTTTGGTGTATACGCCCGCGCAGAAGCATAATTTCCGTGTGTCATTCCAGAATGGTTTCCGTTTCCCCGCACTCTTCGAAGCGCTTTCTTTCGTGAACAACGGTAATGTGCGCCGTGTAGGTGGATTGTCTTATATCAACGACGGATTGGGCTATCTCGAAAATTCCTATACACTGGCGTCCGTGAATAATTTCAACGCAGCGTATAATAAAGACCGTAACCCATCTCTTCCTTCAGGACAGATCGATAATGCTGCTGCGCTCAAGAACCGGGCCCTGCTGGAAGTGACCAACCTTTCACCCACCCGCCCGGAGCGGATCAACTCTTTTGAGGCCGGTTACAAAACGGTATTGCTCGACAATAAGCTCATCGTCGATATCGATGCTTACCTGAACGAATATGATGGCTTCCTCGGCCAGGTGGAAGTGGCAGTGCCTAATTCAGGTAAAGTAGGTTCTGATGCATCCGTAACCGATATGGTGGCCGATAACAGGGCCAAACAAACGCGCTACCGGGTATACACCAATGCCAGGAACAAATACAGGAACTATGGATCATCATTGGGCACGACCTATATCTTCTATAAGAAATTCACGATCGGCGGCAATGTCAATTTCAATGATATCGTGAGCAACAAGAGCGCCGATATTTTCATCACCGGTTTCAATACGCCGAAATGGATCACCAATGTATCCTTCGGCAACCGTGAAGTAGCGAAGAATGTAGGCTTCAACATTGTATGGAAATGGCAGGATGCTTTCAACTGGGAGAGCCCGCTGGCCAATGGCCGCGTACCTGCTTACAGTACCATCGATGCACAGGTGAGCTATCGCATTCCGAAATTACTGACCACCATTAAAGGCGGGGGCGCCAATATTCTCAATCACCGGTATATTCAATATGCTGCGGGGCCCACGATCGGGGCATTATATTATGTAGCGATAACAGTGGATGGGTTGTTGAAGTGATCCGGTTATTCTTTCAGCCATTTACCTAAACAGGCCGAGATCTTTTCACCCTCCACCATGAACCCGTCGTGCCCATAGGCAGAATCGATCTCTACCAACGTGCAATTGGGCATGTGCTGCCGGATGAAACGTTGTTCTTCCAGCGGGCAGAGAATATCGCTGCTGATACCGATGATCAGCGTTTTCTGGTGAATGGATTCCAGCACGGCTTCTACATTGCCGCCCCGGCCGCGGGCCAGGTGGTGGCTGTCCATCGCTTTGGTGAGGTGCCAGTAAGTATAGGCATTGAAGCGCTTCACGAGTTTATCGCCCTGGTAACCGATATAGGAAGCGGCTTTGAAATCATCGATCTTCTCCGTATCGGGATCGGTTTGTTTTTGCACCATGATACCATAATTACGGTAGGTGAGCATACCGATGGCGCGGGCCGCTTTCAATCCTTTATAGCCGGCCTGCGGGGTGGAGCTTTGCCAACTGGCATCGGCTTCGATGGCCAGTCGCTGGGTAGCATGGACCGCGATGCCCCAGGCGCTTTCGGTGGGAGAGGTCGCCAGCAGGAACAATCGTTCTATGATGTCCTTTTCCATTACGCTCCATTCCAGGGCCTGGTAGCCTCCCATGCTGCCGCCCATGAGTAGATGGACCCTTTCAATGCCCAGGTGTTTGCGCAGAAGAATATGGGCCTTCACCATATCGCGGATGGTGATCAGGGGAAATTCATGATAAAAGGGTTTGCCGGTGGCTGGGTCCGGGCTGAGCGGGCCGGTAGAGCCATAGCAGGAGCCCAGGATATTGGCGCAGACGATGAAATACTGATCGGGGTTGATCACATAACCGGGCCCTACCACGCCCTTCCACCAGTCGGCCGCATCGGAATTGGCTGTCAGGGCATGGCATACCCATACCACTTTGCTCCCGGCATGCAGGGAGCCGTACGTATGATAAGCAATATTAATACCCGGCAATGACTGCCCGCTTTCGAGGTGGAAAGGCTGGTTATAATGGAAATGCTGCATTCGGTCAATACTAATTCAGGGTGCAAAGTAAATGCCTGCATGAATTACATTTGCAAAAATCTTTGCCATGATAAAAATCGATGTAGAACGGGTAGAAGCCGATTATGGGTTCGAGGCGAGGGATGCCTACGGCCATACCGTACGGATCGATAACAGTCCTGAAGGCGGGGGCACCAATTTCGGGGTACGCCCCATGCAGTTGCTGCTCATGGGATTGGGTGGCTGCAGCGGTATCGATGTGGTATCTATCCTGAAAAAGCAAAGGCAGCCCATCGAAGGGTTCAGTATGAAGCTTGAAGGGGAACGGGTGCCCAATGCCATCCCTTCGCTCTGGAAAGACATCACCATCGTATTCGAGCTGAAGGGCGACATCGACCCTGCCAAGGCAAAAAAAGCCTGCGAACTATCCATCGAAAAATATTGTTCTGTGGCCGAGACCCTGCGCCAGGCAGGTTGCGTGCTCAAATGGAAAGTAACCGTCAATCATGTAACAGTGCATCAACAATAAAACCCATGTCACAACATCCCATCACGAAGGCGATCCGTACCCAGACTGACCGTACCAATGAAATGGAGCATTCCAGTCCCCTGTTCCTCACCAGCAGCTTTTGTTTCGATAATGCCGAAGAAATGCGGGCAACATTCGCTGATGAAACGGACTACAATATTTACAGCCGGTTCAGCAACCCGAATGTGCAAGAGTTCGTGGATAGGGTCTGTGCGCTGGAAGGGGCTGAGGCCGGTTATGCCACCGCATCCGGTATGAGCGCTGTGTTCGCTTCATTTATGGCCCTGCTCAAAAAGGGCGATCACCTGCTGAGCTGTAATGCCATATTCGGGAGCACACATACCGTAGTCACCAAATTCCTGCCCAAATGGGGGATCGAGTATTCTTATTTTGCGGCAGACAAGCCCGACACCTGGGAGGCTGCGATCAGGCCCAATACCAAAATGATCTATATCGAAACGCCTACCAACCCGGGCCTCGATATCATCGACCTCGAAAAGATATCGGCCCTGGCCAAAAAATACAACGTCATTCTCAATGTCGATAATTGTTTTGCCACGCCGGTTGGACAAAGGCCCATCGATCTTGGCGCTGACCTCGTTGTGCATTCAGCCACCAAATGGATGGACGGGCAGGGCAGGGTGCTGGGAGGTGTTGTGGTAGGGAAAAAAGAGCTGATCCATGATATTTATCTTTTCTGCCGCAGCTCAGGCCCGGCCCTTTCGCCGTTCAATGCCTGGGTGCTGAGCAAGAGCCTCGAAACCCTCGATGTGCGTATGGAGCGTCATGCTTCCAATGCGCTGCAACTGGCTAAGAAACTGGAAAGCCATCCGAAGATCTCCTGGCTGAAATATCCGTTCCTGCCCAGTCATCCCCAATATGACATTGCCGTTAAGCAGATGAGTTCGGGCGGCGGGATCGTATGTTTTGAACTGAAAGGCGGACTGGAAAGCGGCCGTGCATTCCTGAACAACCTCAGGATGCTGTCGCTCACCGCCAACCTGGGCGATACCCGCAGTATTGCCTCACATCCGGCCAGTACTACCCATGCCAAACTTACCGAAGAAGAAAGGCTTGCGGTGAACATCACCCCCGGCCTGATCCGCATTTCCGTGGGACTGGAACATATCGACGATATCGCCCAGGATATCCTGCAGGCGCTGGAAATGATTTGAAAATGTGGTAATTTGAATAGTTGAACAACTTTTCAATGACCACGTATGAAAAAAAGAGAGCTGGAAGCGGTGGTGCACAAACATGGGTCGCGCATCGCTCATTATGCCGGGCAGATCCCCGGTAGTTTTAGTGAGGAAGATGTTCATGAGTTGCGGGTTGAATACAAAAAGCTGCGTTCTTTCCTTCGTCTCCTGCAGCTCGATACAGATGCAGGCCATCACCTGGTGATGCCGGAGCCCATCAAAACAATGTACCGCATAGCCGGTACCGTTAGAGACCGGCAGCTCTTCCTGATCTTATTGAAGACCGAACTGGAAAAACAGGAGGCAAACTTTACCGGGTTGCTGTACCACCTGCAAAAAGAGTTGTTCCATGCCAAGGAATCGCTCGTGGAAGCGATCGAGGTGGCGCATATCATGAAAGGGTTGGAAGAACTTCATAAAAAATTGCCGGCCTATCTTCAGGATGCCACCATCCGCAAATTCGTGCATCGCAAGGTAGCGGCCATCCAGATACTCCTGCTGGCTGTTGACCGGGATGAAGAACTACATGCCATCCGTAAACATCTCAAAGATCTCATCTACGTCATAAAAATATTCGATAATGACTGGGGCCTCAGCTTTCCCTTTGCAGCCTGGCGCAGCGAGAAAACCCTCAATGATGTAGCCGTTGCCCTCGGTGAATTCAACGACAGGTGTATTGCATTATCATTCCTGACAGATGATGCGTTCATCGCGCTCGATCATGATGAACGTTCCTTCCTGCAAGGCTGGCGCAAAACTTTACTGATGGAAAAAGAAGCGGGCAGGCAGGTATTGCTGGAAGCGGTACAAAAGCTCCGTCTGAACCATGATTTGATGGATTTAAAGGATTAGGAGGAAAGGTCGTTGAATATTTGGGATACATCATTTAGATAAGAAATCATTTTTAAAAAGGATCTTACCCAAACGGCGAATTTTCCTCCTAATCCTTTAAATCCATCAAATCATGGTTCAGACAACCTTCTCCATCTGCATACTCCTCGATCCCTTGATCAAAAAATGTGTATTGGTGAATCCCTGTGCTTTCAGCCACTCACCTGCTTCTGAGGCATTCGCCATTTTTTTGAAAGGATGGTCGAGCTTCATGAAATCGCCGCCTACCAGCACTACATCTTTCCAGTGATATTGTTGGAGGAGGTCGATAATGCCCTGGTGTTCCTGCAGGCTTTCGGGGCCCAGTTCCATCATACCGCCCAGGAGCAGCACTTTGTTATCGGCCCTGATCGCTGCGAAGTTCTCGATGGCAGCGCGCATGCTGCTGGGATTGGCATTGTACGCATCGAGGATGATGGTATTGCTGTCTTTTTTGATCAGTTGCGAGCGGCTATTGGTGGGCGTATAGGATTCGATGGCTGATTTGATCAGTTCTGGCGGCGCCTGGAAATACTGGCCAACGGCCACGGCGGCCAGCACATTGGGGAAATTGTAAGCGCCTACGAGCTGTGTATCGATCGTATATTGATTACCGGTAGTGATCTCTACGGAGAGGAATGGCTCACTCCTCACCACTTCTCCGGTGATATTGGCATCGGTGGTGCCGTATTTGATAATGGTGGGGATGCCTTCGCTCATGGAGCGGAGATAATCATAGTCCCACATCACGAATGCCGCGCCCTTGCGGGCGCGTAAAAAATCATACAGCTCGCCCTTTCCCTTGTGAACTCCTTCGATGCCGCCAAACCCTTCGAGGTGAGCCTTGCCGGCATTGGTAATAATGCCGTGGGTAGGAAGGGCATAGGCGCAGTAACCGGCGATCTCCTGCTGGTGGTTGGCGCCCATTTCGATCACAGCCATCTCGGCGTCTTTGCGGATACGCAGGATAGTTAGCGGGATACCGATATGATTGTTAAGATTGCCCTGGGTGGTACAGGTTTTATATATAGTAGACAGAACAGCGTGCACCAGCTCCTTGGTAGTGGTCTTGCCATTACTGCCGGTGATGGCGATAAAGGGGATATCGAATTGTTCCCGGTGGAATTTAGCGAGCGACTGTAAAGTGTTCAATACATTATCTACTACAATGATGCGGGGATCGGGATCGGCCGGCGCTTCATCCACGATGGCATAGGCGGCCCCTGCCGCCAGTGCATCGGCTGCGAAAAGGTTGGCGTTGAAATTCGGCCCTTTGAGGGCGAAGAAAAGATCTCCCTGCTGGAGCGCTCTCGTATCTGTTTGGATGGATGGATTCTGCTCGAAGATCCTGTACAGTTGTTCGATTGTCATGCCGTAAAAATAAGAGAAGAAAAGAGTTGGTAAGTTAAAAGTGGTTAACAAGTTAAAAAGTTGAAAGGTTAACAGGGTGAGCACCCTGTTAACCTTTCAACTTTTTAACTTATCAACTTATGATATTATCGCTTACGCGTATTCTGTCTTCTCTTCGGATAATCGATACCGGTTTTGCGGCCATTGCCTTCAGGGCTTCCCACGCGGTCCATGGCACAACGGAAACCAACGGTGCTGCTGGACTGATCTTCTTCCAGGAAGCGGCGGGTACCGGGCGACAACCAGTAGGGGCGGTCGTTCCAGCTACCACCTTTGATCACTCTCGATTTATCGCTGATGAGGGTGGTCTTGCCATAACCATAGCTTACACCCGTGATCAATGAGTCACCATCGAGGTAGTTGATCACATTGGCTTTTTGATAGTTGCGGCGGCCCTTGCTCTCTTCGTCGGTGGCGTATACCCTCTTCACGCGGCCGAGGCTGTCTTTCTCATATTCGCCATCCTTATTCTTATAATCGTTCTCGAAGTAGTTACCACGATAGGGAGATATATCATCCTCATCCTGGGCGCTCATCGGACGATATACGTCGGCTACCCACTCATTCACATTGCCCGACATATTATACAGGCCGAAGGAATTCGGATAAAAAGAAGTGACGGGAGCGGTGTACACAGCACGGTCGTTCAAACCACCGGCCACACCCATGTTATCACCATTACCGCGTTTGAAGTTGGCGAGGAAAGTACCCTGCCAACTGCCGCGGCGTGTGTCGCGGAGACCATTCACATTCTGGCTCCAGGAAAAGACCTGTTTGTTGGTGATCAATTCTTCCCCGCGTTTGCCTTCCTTGCGGCTGGGGCTTGGGTTCTGGCCAACGAGGCCCAGAGCGGCATATTCCCATTCTGCTTCTGTTGGCAGGCGGTAGCCGGGCAGCAGGATACCATCTTCAAATGTTACCTGCGTTCTCGGAGTACCATTGGGATTTTTCAGCGGGTTCTTTTTGGAACGGATGCCGGCGCCAGGTGTAGGCGTGGTCAGTCCAACCAGGTAAGACTTGGTATTGAATGCTTCACTACCCTGTCCGCTGATATTCTTCAAAGTATTCTTATTGATAAAACCTTTGTCGATCAGGGCGATCTCGTTCACGCGGTCTGTGCGCCAGAGACAGAAATCATGCGCCTGTTTCCAGGTTACGCCAACCACCGGGTAGTAGTTGTAGGCCGGGTGACGGAAATAATATTCAACCATAGGCTCATTATAGGCCAGCTCACTGCGCCATACCAGGGTATCCGGCAAAGCACCGTCGCGCACGGCCTTGTATTCATCGCCATCGAACACATTGTTCAGCCAGTAAAGATATTCGCGGTAATGGATATTGGCTACCTCTGTACGGTCGATGTAGAAAGAGTTCACCGTTTTGCGGGTAGGAATATTGTTCCAGTCACCCATCACATCTTCCTCCGTAGCACCCATCATAAAAGTACCACCCTGTACGAATACCAGGCCGGGGCCGGTACGCTGCTCTTTTTCACGGGCTACCTGGTAACCACCCATATTCTTATCGTTGTAGTTCCAGCCGGTAACGTCTGACTTCTCCTGCTTTTTGCCAAACAGCTTTCCATTCTTACAGGAAGAGATGGCGGCTGCGCAGGACACCAGGATGAATAGGTTTTTCAAGTTCATTTTGAATAGCTTTAAGCCTTTTGGTTCAATTGAGTTAAACGTGGTTTCTATACAAATATTGTACAGTTTTCTTACCTGTTATCCACAAGTAAAGAAGGCGATTGCGAATATAGGCAGTTTCTTCAAATCAGGGCAGGGGCTACCGGCTTTATTGTGTTAAAAATCAATCCCAAAATGCTCTATTTTTGACTGGATGAGCCGTAGCCATTCCATTCCCCTGCTGGCCTTGCTGACGCTTTTGTGGAGCACCCTGCCCACTTTGGCCCAGCGGACCTATACCGGCCAGTCGGTACTGGCTACCGGCAACTGGTACAAGATCGCGGTGAATGGACCGGGTATTTACAAGATCGACCTGCCTTTCCTCAATTCCCTTGGTATTAATACGTCTTCCCTGTCTTCAGGGTTGGTTCAATTATTCGGGAATGGCGGACAGCCACTGTCCGAATCCCCTGCCGGGCCACGGGTCGACGACCTGGCCGAAAATGCTCTCTGGGTAGAGGACGGGGGCGATGGTATCCTCAATGGCAATGATTATATCCTCTTCTATGCACCGGGCCCTCATCAGTGGAAGAAAGATTCCCTGCAACGGCGCTTCATTCACCAGAAAAATCCTTACAGTGAACAGTCGTTCTACTACCTCACGATCGGCAGCAATGGCAAAAGGATCAAAACGGCGAACCCCTCCGGCAATCCACCTCTCACCATTACCAGTTTCAACGAAAGATATTTTTATGAACGGGACACTTTCAATTTTCTCAGCAGCGGCCGGGAATGGTATGGTGAAGAATTTTCCGATGCGCCCGGCAAAGTCCTCAGCCGTTCTTTCCAGGTAGCTATTCCGGGAATCACCCCGGAACCGGCCTGGATCGTGGCCAGATGCCTGGCCCGCTCTTTCGGCGCCCAAAGCCGGTTTTCATGCCGGGTGAACGGGCAGAGCGTGTTGCAAATGAATGTCCCTGCCGTGTCAAACGGGGCTTATGATCCGTTCGCCCGGACCGTTCAGGCAGAAGCGGGCTTTTCCACTGCTCAATCGCCTGTTACTATCGGTGTCGACTATGCGACCGGTAGCGTGAACTCACAAGGCTGGCTCGACTGGTTCGAACTGTTCGCCCGGCGACAGCTTTCATTCAGTGATAATTCGCCTTTGTTCTTCCGCGATTGGAACAGTGTGGGAGCGGGCATTGCAGGCCGCTTCACCATCGGCAATGCAGGCGCCAATTCGCAGGTATGGGATATTACGGAACCACTGGAACCTGTACGCATCCAGGGCAGCCTCGATGGACCAAATTATAGTTTCGTGAATGATTGCAGTCGCCTCCGTGAATATGTTGCCCTGAACAATACCGGCTTCCTCACCCCGGTGGCTATCGGACGAATACCCAATCAAAACCTCCACCAGCCTGTGATGACAGATATGCTGCTGATCGCCCATCCCTCCCTGCTGGTGCAGGCGCAGCGGCTGGCCCAATACCATCAGCAGCGCGATCAATTGCGGACGCTGGTAGTGACCACAGACCAGGTATTCAATGAATTTTCATCGGGAACACCGGACCCCGCAGCCATACGTGATTTCACCAAAATGTTCTACGACCGTTCCGGCGGCGATTCCACCAAACGCCCGAAATACCTCCTGCTATTCGGCGCTGCTTCTTTCGATTACAAGAACAGGATCAGTAACAATACCAACCTGGTGCCTGCCTGGGAAAGCCCCTCCTCACTCGATCCATTATCGACCCATACCTCCGACGATTTTTTCGGATTGCTCGATGACGGCGATGATGTCAATGGTACGGGTATCTACCTGCTCGATATCGGCATCGGCCGCATCCCCGCGCAAAATGACCGCGAAGCTGCCAATATAGTCAATAAGATACTGGGTTATCACGGCGCCAAAGCACTGGGAGCCTGGCGCAACGAGCTCACCTTTGTGGCAGATGATGGAGACAACAACCTGCACTTCCAGGATGCGGAAGAGATCACGAGATCAGCAGCGGCAACGGCCCCTGTATTCAATATCGACAAGATCTATCTCGATGCATTCAGGAAGGAGAGCGGGCCTGGCGGCAGCCGCTATCCGGAAGTGAACCAGGCCATCGACAGCCGGTTCTTCAGTGGTACCCTGATATGGAACTATACCGGACATGGCGGCTATCGCCGGCTGGCAGAAGAAGTAGTGCTCGACCAGGACATCATCAATGCCATGAACAACCCCGACAAACTGCCGCTTTTCATCACAGCAACCTGCGACTTCGCACCCTATGATAATCCATTGATCAGCTCCATCGGAGAAAACCTTTTATTACGGGAACGGACAGGTGCTATTGCGCTCATGACCACTACCAGGCTGGTATTTGCCTTCAGCAACCGGATCATGAACAGGAACTATCTCGAATCGGCCCTGAAGCAGCAGCCCGATGGCCATTATCTTTCACTGGGCGATGCCGTGCGGAGGGCCAAGAACAATACCTATACTTTTTTCGGGGATGTGGTCAACAACCGGAAATTCACGCTCCTGGGCGATCCTGCGCTCACACTGGCTTTCCCGGCACAGCGTATCAAAACCACCCATATCGGTGGCGTAGCGGTAGGCTCGGTGCCCGACACGCTCAAAGCCCTGTCGGAGTACACGATCAGTGGTGAGGTAACTGATCTTTCCGGTAATACGCTCACTGATTTTAACGGTACCGTATACCCGGTGATCTTTGATAAAAAACAGACCCGGCAAACACTGGCCAATGATCCGGGCAGCCAGGTGGCCAGTTTCCAGGTGCAGGAGAATATCCTGTTCAAAGGAAAGGCCACTGTAACGAACGGGCAGTTCAAATTCAAATTCCTTGTTCCGAAAGACATCAACTACCAGTTCGGGAACGGAAAATTCAGTTATTATGGGGAGAATGGGCGCACCGATGCCAATGGCTTTTTCACCAATATCATTGTCGGCGGTTCAGGAACAGGGGTCACAGATAAAGATGGCCCATCGATCCAGGCCTGGCTCAATGATGAAAAATTCGTGAATGGCGGGATCACGAACGACAGGCCGCTGCTTTTGGTGAAACTGGCCGATTCATCGGGCATCAATATCATGGGAACCAGTATCGGGCACGACCTCGTGGCCATTCTCGACCATGATCAACAGAAACAGTTTGTTTTAAATCAATTCTATGAAAGCGAGCTCGACAATTACCGGAAGGGCAGGGTGCGATTCCAGTTGCCGGCCCTTGCCGATGGATTGCATACCCTCACTATCAAAGCCTGGGATGCAGCGAATAACTCGAATGAACTGACTATAGAGTTCCGGGTGGTGAATACGGCACAATTCTCGCTGGAGCATGTGCTCAATTACCCAAATCCGTTCACGACGCATACCACGTTCTGGTTCGACCATAACCGTCCGGGTGAAGAATTGATCGTTCAGGTTCAGATATATACAGTATCAGGAAAGCTTGTAAAATCGATCCGGCGTACAATATTTTCTTCCGGAAATCGTTCGAGTGAAGTGGAATGGGATGGACGTGATGAGTATGGAAGTAAGATCGGCCGCGGTGTTTATATTTACCGGTTACAGGTAACAACTGCGGATGGAAAAAGGGCGAATAAATTGGAAAAATTGTATATATTGTAAATAGTATTTATTTGTATATATAGAAAATCGTGTATTTTAGCCGTTCCATTTGACTTTAAAGCCATTCTTATTTGACTAAACTCTACTCCGACATTTTATCCATTGCCTCAACAAAGCTTAATTAACCAAAGCTATTCTGATCCGATTCCTAAAATTTGTATTACAAATCGTAAGCATTTGTTGGCGGCAGTATTATCAGACCTTTAAAACAGATAAATACGTTATGAAACGAAAGACTTTAAAACTAACTGCTTTGTTGGTTTTACTGGCAGGTGCCAACAAATTGACTGCCCAGGATTATAACAAACCCAATGTAGTGACGACGGCTGTACCTTTTTTACGCATCTCTCCGGATGCACGAGCGGGTGGAATGGGTGAACTGGGTGTAGCCACTTCACCGGATGCCAACTCCGCTTTCTGGAACCTCGCTAAAACACCTTTTGCCAAAAATGATATCGGAATAGGCGTTACTTATACACCCTGGTTGAAAGACCTCGGTTTGAATGATGTGTACCTCCTCGCGGCGGCAGGCTATTATAAGCTCGATGAAAACCAGGCCCTGTCTGCTTCTGTGCGTTATTTCAGTCTCGGTAATATCCAGTTCACCAATATCGGTGGTACCGATCTCGGCGAAGGCCGTCCCCGCGAATTCGGTGTCGACCTGGGTTACTCCCGTAAACTGAGCGACAAGATCGGCCTTGGCATCGCATTACGGTATATCAATTCCAACCTGGCAGCAGGCCAGCAGATCGATGGGACCACCTATAAAACCGGGCATGCCGTGGCAGGTGATATCTCCTTCTTCTATACCGGCGCCGATGAAAGCGGCAAAGGATGGAACTTCGGCGCCACACTTACCAATCTCGGTACCAAGATCGCCTATACCAATGATGCCACGCAAAAAGATTATATCCCTGCCAACCTGAGCTTCGGTACTACTTATACTACCGTGCTCGATGAGGCCAATAAACTCACTTTCGGTATCGATCTCCATAAACTATTGGTGCCTACACCTCCCCAGGCAGCGCCGGACGATGATCCCGATAAGACCTCCAAAGATTCTGCCGCTCTCGCTAAATACAGGAACAAGAGCGTGGTGAGCAGTTGGTTCAGCTCTTTCGGTGATGCGCCGGGCGGCTTCAACGAAGAGTTGAAAGAATTCTCTGCCTCGATCGGCGCCGAATATGGTTATAATGACCAGTTCTTCGTACGTGCCGGTTATTTTTATGAAGACAAGACCAAGGGCAACCGAAAATATTTTTCGCTTGGTCTCGGTATCAAATACAATGTATTCGGGCTCAATTTCTCTTACCTCATTCCTTCAGGAAGTGGCGTGAACAGGAACCCGCTCTCCAACACACTGCGTTTCGGGCTCGTGTTCGACCTCGAGAAATAATTGAAAGGAGAAAATATAAAATTCAGATATATTTGAAGCGTCCCGGTCATAGACCGGGGCGCTTTTTAATTTCACAATCATTCAATATGTACAGGACAGGGTTCGGGATCGATTTCCACCAGCTAACAGAAGGCCGTGAACTTTGGATAGGTGGAGTGAAAATTCCGCATTCAAAAGGATCATTGGGCCATAGTGATGCAGACGTTCTATTGCATGCGATCTGCGATGCGCTGCTGGGCGCACTGGCATTGGGCGATATCGGCATGCATTTTCCCAATACAGATCCGGCATTCAAGGATATCGACAGTAAGATACTGCTGAAGAAATGTTTCGAGCTGATCAGGCAAAAAAAATACAAAGTGGTCAACGTCGATTCATCGGTGTGCCTCGAAGCGCCCAAGATCAAAAAGTATTCGGAACAGATGCGCGCAGTGATTGCACAGATCCTCGAAATTACCATGAACGATGTTTCCGTGAAGGCCACCACCACCGAAAGGATGGGATTTGTCGGCAGGGAAGAAGGTCTTGTAGCCTATGCAACTGTGCTGCTGATGCGGGAATGATTATATTTGCGGATGCCAACGATAAACGTCAAGATCATCAATCAATCCGCCAACCCGCTGCCGGAGTATGGAACTGCCGGCGCAGCAGGTATGGACATCCGGGCTAACCTGGAATCTCCGGTCACTTTACAACCCATGGAACGTACGCTCATTCCAACCGGACTGTTCATGGAACTGCCGGAAGGTTATGAAGCACAGATCAGGCCCCGCAGCGGACTGGCCATCAAGCAGGGGCTTACCTGCCTCAACACACCCGGCACTATCGATGCGGATTACAGGGGAGAGCTCAAGATCATCCTGATCAATCTCTCGCAGGAAGAACAGGTGGTCCATCATGGAGACAGGATCGCGCAGATGGTGGTCCACCAGGTTGATCGTGTGGCCTGGGTGCCTGTCGCCTCCATATCTTCCACCGTTCGCCAGGATGGCGGTTTCGGGCATACCGGAAAATCCTAAAATACAATCCAACTGATGAAATATCGTTACTGGTTACTGGTTCCTGTAGTCATCATAGCCATGAGTAGCTGCCGGTCTACCAAAAAGATCCAATCCGCGATCACTAAAAAAGATACTTCACACGTGATCCCTGTGATCGACTCGAAGGCCGATTCCATGAGGTATATCATGGATACCTATCATGCCGTTGAGAACAGAAAGATCAACTTCCGCACTTTCGCGGCCAAGGTAAAAGTGGATTTTGTAGGTAATGATGGTAAGAAAAGCGATTTCAATGCCAATCTCCGCATGTACAAAGACAGCATGATCTGGGTAAGCATCACGGCCCTCCTGGGTATCGAAGCTTTCCGCGTGCTCATCACCCCCGACAGTGTAAAAGTGCTCAACAAGCTCGATAAGGTAGTGCAACTGCGTTCCGTGGGCTATTTGCAGGACGTTGCGAAAATACCCCTCACCTTTACCGATCTGCAGAATATCCTCATCGGTAACCCCGTATATCTCGATAGCAATATCGTATCCTATAAACGGGATGAACGTACCACTTCACTGATCAGCATCGGCCATCTCTTCAAGCACCTGCTCACCGTATCGAACAACGATTACCTGTTACAGCATAGTAAGCTGGATGACGTGGACCCCCTGAGGGCCCGTACCTGCAATATCACTTATGGGGGGTACGACAACCGGTATGGCTTCCCCTTCTCTACCTACCGCCGCATAGCGGTATCCGAGAAGAGCAAACTGGATATACAGTTGCAGTTCAAACAAATTGACTTTAACTTAGATTTAAACTTTCCGTTCAATGTCCCGAAAAATTTTGACCGCCAATAAGCGTTATCATGAGGTAGGAAGTTTGAGGTCTGATGTCGGAAAGAGACATTTCAAACGGATTGTTCAACTTTTAAATCGTGTTCCATGCAGAAGTTCCTGGTCACCTGTTTACTGATCATATTGGGCGCCACCTTTGTGAAGGGGCAGCAGAGCAGTGATGAGCTGAAGAAAAAGCAAGCCGAGATCCAACAGGAGATCGATGATCTTAAACGCACCCTGGACGATACCAAGAAGAACAAGAAAGCCGGCCTTGGTCAACTGGCCATGATCACCAAAAAACTCCGCCTCCGTGAACAGGCCATCAACAATATCAATGACCAGATCGATGTGATCCAAAGCTCCATCGGGCAGTCGCGCAATGAGATCTCCCGCCTCAAGAAGGAACTGGACACGCTCAAAGTGCAATATGAACGCAGTGTGGTCTACGCTTACAAGAATCGCGGCAACTACGACTTCCTGAATTTTATTTTTTCAGCCACCAACTTCAACGATGCGCTCAAGCGGATCGAATACCTGAAATCCTATCGCCAGTACCGTGAGGAGCAGGCCGGGACCATCAAGAAAACACAGGTATTGCTGCACGACAAGATCACCGGGCTGGAGAGCAGCCGCAAGCAGAAAGATGATGTACTGCAAAAGCAGGAAAAGGAAAAGCTGGCGCTGGTCGGTGAACGAAAGGAAAAAGATGAATTCGTCAATAAACTGAAAGCAAGGGAAAAAGAGATATCCAAAGAGCTTACTGCCAAAGCCAAGGCAGATGCCAAATTAAAAGCAGCCATCCGCGCTGCGATCGACAAGGAGATCAGGGCTGCCCGTGAAAAAGCCCTGGCAGCCGAAAAGGCTGAAAGGGAAAGAGAGAAGGCCAGGGCTGCTGCTGCAAAACCTGAGCCGGGCAATACTGCCGCCACTGCTCCGAAGAAAACGGAGAAGCCGGTAGCGAAAAAAGAATCCGTGTTCGAGGCAACGCCCGAAGCATTGGAGCTTTCCGGCAATTTTGAAAAGAACAAAGGAAAACTACCCTGGCCGGTGGGCAGCGGAGAGATCAAACTGCATTTCGGTCCTTATAAAGTGGAAGGCACTACCATTACGGGGAACAATCCCGGCCTCACCATCGAAACGCAGACAGGTGCTGCCGTGAAAGCTGTATATGAGGGAGATGTGACCAGTATTTTCGATGTGGAAGGCAACTGGGGTGTGATGGTCCGCCATGGAAAATACTTCACTGTATATAGTAATCTCACTTCTGTAAGCGTTACCAAAGGTCAGAAAGTGGTAACGGGCCAGATATTGGGCAAGGCTTCGGCTAATGATGACGGTAATGGAGAGATCGAATTCCTCCTTTTGCAGGAGCGCACCAACCTGAACCCGGAGTCATGGATAAGAAGAAGATGAGGTATGAAGTCGGAGGTCTGAGGTAGGAGGGTCCCTGTTTTTTCATACCTCTGACTTCATACCTCAGTTCCAATCAGAGAAACCGATTGTAAAGCGCCTCATACATCGGTACTATCCTGTCGATATCATAATGCCGTGCGTGTTCGGCGGCATTCTGTTTGAATTGTTTCAATTTTTCTTCATCCAGCAGGAGCTCGGTGGCATAGCGGCTCATGGTCTCCACATCGCCTACATTGCCGAGGTAGCCTGTTTTTCCCTGCACATTGATCTCCGGCAATCCACCAGCATTGGTGGAGATCACCGGTACGCCGGCAGCCATGGCTTCGAGGGCGGCGAGACCGAAGCTTTCATAATCGGAAGTGAGCAGGAAGAGATCGGAAATGGCGAGGATCTCTTCGATCTGTTCCTGGCGGCCCAGGAAACGGGTATCATCGCAATTGTTCAGCTCGCGGCAAAGGCTTTCTGCTACAGGTCTTTCGGGGCCATCGCCCACGAATAGCAATTTGGCTGGCACTTTCTTCACCACTTCTGCGAAGATCCTCACCACATCTTCCACTCTTTTCAATTTCCGGAAATTGGAGGCATGCAATAATATCTTTTCGCCGTTGGGGGCAATGACGCGGCGGAAGGCATCGATCGGTTTTTTATTGAAGCGTTTTACATCAACGAAGTTCTGGATCACCTCTATCTGTTTGTCGATCCTGAAATGTTTGTACGTCTCGTCGCGCAGGTTATTGGAAACGGCCGTGATGGCATCGCTTTCATTGATGGAGAAAGTGACCACGGGCGCAAAGGTCTTGTCGCGCCCCACCAGCGTTATATCCGTACCATGCAGCGTGGTGATCACCGGTATGCGCCTTCCCTGTTTGGCCAGGATCATCTTGGCCATGTAAGCGGCGGAGGCATGAGGAATGGCATAATGTACATGGAGGAGGTCGATATTATTATTGACGATCACATCCACCATGGTGCTGGAGAGGGCGGTCTCATAAGGAGGGTAATCGAACAGCGGGTAAGTGGGTACCCTCACTTCATGGTAGAAGATGTTGGCATGGAATTCACTGAGCCTGACGGGTTGCTGGTAGGTAATGAAGTGGATCACATGGCCTTTATCGGCCAGTGCCTTTCCTAATTCCGTTGCTAAAACACCACTCCCGCCAAAAGTTGGATAACAAACAATTCCAATGCGCATAAAAGGCTATTATGTTATAGGTATTATGGTATGAAGGTAGATATAAAAGTTATACTTTAGCGGCTATAACAGCCAACAGGTATTAAATGTTCACTAAATCGACTTTACATGAAATGGAAACGTTACCTCCTGCTAATCTTCGTGGTGGCGCTGGTGCTCTTCGTGTATTTCCGCTTTTACTGGGTATTCGCTGATGGCACCAAGGCCGGCGTGCTGAATACCTTCCAGAAGAAAGGTTATATCTGGAAAACTTATGAGGGCAAGATCATCCAGAGTGGTTTCAAAGCCAATGTACAGAGTAATGAATTCGAATTCAGTGTGGTGAATGAAAGGGTGGCCAAAACATTGCTGGAAAACTCCGGCCGTGAAGTGGAACTGCATTACAAGAGCTACTTCGGCGCACTTCCCTGGAGAGGTATGCAGACATTCATAGTGGACAGTGTGTATGAGATCCGGACCATCAATAGTACAGAAACGATCATCCGGCCTAAATAAAGCATTACCCCCCTAGCAAACAAAAGATCGTAGGCCGTTTATGCAGATCGGGAATGGCCTTCTTCCATTCTGCGATCGATCTTGTCTGAATGAATTCAGTTGGAGAAGTGAGATCGGCAGCTATGCATAGCCGTGAGCTCGGTTGGCAAGTCTTCAATAATGTTTCCAACAACTGGTTATTCCGATACGGTGTCTCTATGAATAACTGTGTACAGTTCCTCCGCGCAGAATCCGCTTCCAGGTCCTTGATGGCCCTGATACGCTGGGCGCTATCGATAGGCAGATAACCTACGAACCGGAACTGCTGCCCGTTCATGCCACTGGCCATCAACGCCAGCAGGATGGAGCTGGGCCCTACGAGCGGTTTTACAATGGCGCCGGCCCTGTGCGCCACTTCAACGAGCAATTGCCCCGGATCAGCCACTCCCGGGCATCCCGCCTCACTGATGATGCCGATATTCTTTCCCCCGATAATAAATTTCCTGAATTCTTCCTGAACGGTATCCTCTGCTTTATGAATAGTCACCCACTGGTAATCATCGATCACCATTTCTTTCCAGATCGATTTGAGATAGCGGCGGGCGCTACGCTCATTCTCCACGAAAAATACCTGGCAATCCTTCACGGCATGGAGTACATAGCCTGGGATGGTTTCCGTGGCGCTTTCGAAGAGAATAGAAGGTATGAGATAAACGGTACGCGTCTGAACCATGATTTGTTGGATTTTATGGATTGAGAGGATAGATCGTTGAATATTGAAGATGTTAATTAAATAAAAACAATAAAGAGGATCGGCGAATTTTCCTGATAATCTATAAAATCCAACAAATCATGGTTCAGACTTGTCCTGGTGATACAAACTGATGGTGGCTGCCACTACTGCATAGGCCGGGGCCAGCACCCATCCCAGGAAGGGCAACAGGTGCATGAGGTAAAAGACCATGCCGTTGCCGACGGCCAGCCCTTTGTGCTTGCTGATGAACTCGATGCTTTCTGCGGCGGATAATTTATGCCGTTCGCAACTGTAATCGAGCATGGAGAACCCATAATAATAACATTCCACGAAGAGGGCCACCACAGGGATGATCCAACCCACTACCGGGAAGAAAGAAAGGATCAGCAGGCAGATCATGTACACCGTCTGCCACAGGGAATTACGGAGAGCCAGTTTGATGCCGCGGCCCATATCCTTGAGTACCTGCGGCCAGTTGAAAGGGAAATCTTTTCCGGAGAGAATGGCGTCCGTTTTCTCGCTGAGATAGGAGAACACAGGTGAGCCGATGATCAGGAAAAGATATTTGAACAGGGAAAACCAGAATAATACCAGGATCAGCCGGATCATGATGCCGCCCATCACGAAGAGAAAACTAAGCAGGCCACTGCTCTGCCTGTGCAGCCAGGGATCGATGCCCAACCGCTGGCTAAGCCAGGTAACGGCCGAATCGGCGGAGTTCCAGAAGAAATACATTCCTACGATGAACAGGAGGGCATAGGATATCCCCGGTATCAGTATCCATTTCCATAATTTATGGCGACTGATGAAGCGGTGCGCTCTGAAATAGGACTCGATAGCAATGACGATTTCTTTGAGCAAGTTTTATAAATTTGATGGTTGTCTTATGCCAGTGTCAAACTTAATAAAATAATGATGTATTCGGTGGAACCGGCTATGAAAAAACTGGACCGTTCATTCTTCGACCGCCCCGATGTGGTGAAAATAGCGAAAGATCTATTGGGTAAGATGCTCGTCACCACATTCGATGGCCATATCACTTCGGGCCGGATCATGGAGACGGAAGCTTATGGCGGCGTGACCGATCGCGCTTCACATGCGTGGAATGGAAGGAGAACGCAGCGTACTTCGATCATGTATGGGATGGCGGGCACAGCCTATGTGTATCTGTGTTATGGCATTCACCAGATGTTCAATATCGTTACCAACAAGGCGGAAATTCCCCATGCCGTTCTCATCAGGGCCGTGGAGCCGGTAGCAGGGATCGACCAGATGCTCAGGAGAACAGGCAAGAAAAAACCCGATCACACGCTCACCAAAGGACCGGGCAACGTGGGCAAGGCATTGGGCATTCACACGAGGCATACCGGTATGGACCTGCTTGGCAACGACATGTATATTGCCGATGATGGCTATATATTGAAAAAAAACGAAGTGCTGGCCACACCCCGCATCGGAGTGGACTATGCCGGCGATCATGCGGCCTGGTTATATCGCTTCATAGTAAAGGGAAATCCGTATGTTAGTGGGAAGAAACCGACCACTTGAAAATAACCAAACGACCAACAACAAACTACAAACGAATTAGAACCTCGGACAGGGAATCCCCTTAGACCCCGGTGGGCGTTTAATGTATATCAGGGATATCTCGATACCACCGCGACTTTGTGAGGCTGATTTGAGGCTGGATATATTTACATCATAAGAGGCGCCGAGCCGGAAGCTCCCGAACTCCAATCCCAGGTAAGGGATCAGCGCATCGTTCACATTGTTGAAGCGGCTCCAGAGACCTGCATAAAAAGTAGTAGGATTCTCTTCATCGGCATTCATCATCATCCCAACAGCACCGCCTGCTACGATATTGGTGGCGCCTGCCTGTCGGCTGAAAAGGGCGCTGAGGTACACCGTGCGACTGATATCACCGATAGGGATAGCACCGCCGGCATGGGCCGTGATGCGGGGCTCGAGCGTATAGGCTATATTATCGCTGGCAAAGGATTCCCTCGGCTTATTGAGGTGGTAACCCGAAACGCCGAAATAGAAATTATTGTAACCGTCCGTGGAGCCGTTGTAGAGGGCGCCGACGCTTACATCGAAATAGCTGAGGTTGAACTCGCGGTTGTCGACCGCTTCACCACTGGGGATGGTCCACCCGCCGTGGTCGTCCAGCTCCGATTCGAAATTCAGTTTGGTGCCGTCGAGCCGTTTGGTATAATAGGCGCCCTGGAAGCCCAGGCCGATCTGGTGCAATCCATCTTCATCCAATCCCTTATGATAGGCTGTGGTAACGGCGATCATATTGGTATTGAGGATGCCATTGGCTGTTTTATCGGTCATGGCCATAACGCCTACGCCCCAGGTATCGAGCTCGGAAATGCGGTTACGCAGGACCGGTAGATCGAAGGAAGCAGTGGAAGTAATAAAGGCTTTGCTGATAGCCGGCCATTGATCGCGGTAATTGCCCGCGATGCGAAAATCGCCATTGAACTTCCCGGTAAGGGCCGGGTTCAGGGTAAGTGGCGACACAAAAAACTGGGAGAAATTCGGGTCCTGTGCTGAAAGCTGTTCCAGCATCAGGCAAGCTGTAATGACCAGGTAAAATTTCCTCATCCGCATGTAAATGGTATAAATCACTAACGTACCCAAAGTACAAAAAAAAGACGGAATCAAGGCGTTAATTTTCATAGGAGAAAGAACATGTTACCTGCTTTTTTTGAAGCACCATTCTGCGCCCGACGAACTCAAGGTACCTCCCGACGGACTGCAAAAAATCAATGATATATAAAATGCTTTACATCTGTACTTTGGTGCCGAATGCGAGGTCTCCGGCGTCTCCAAGTCCGGGTACGATATATCCTTTGGCAGTAAGTTCTTCATCGATATCACCGCACCAGATCTTTACATGCGGTTCGCTGCGTTTCACATATTCGATGCCTACGGTGCAGGCGATGGCGGTAACGATATGGATCTCGCTCGGATGTCCTTCTTCCCGGAGGTATTGGATGGTCTTTACCAGGGAGGAGCCGGTGGCGAGCATGGCGTCGGCGATAATGATCACGCGGCCTTCCAGTTCGGGACAGGAAACATACTCTAGGCTGATCTCGAAAGAGCCGTCCCGGTTGTGTTTGCGGTAGGCGGAAATAAAAGCATTATCGGCCTTATCGAAATAATTGAGCAATCCCTGGTGAAGGGGTAGTCCGGCCCGGAGCACTGTCGCCAGCACGGGTTGTTCTTGCAACACACTGCACACGGAGGTCCCCAGTGGTGTCTGGATCTCTTTATCGACATAGGTTAACTGTTCACTGATACGCAATGCGGCCGCTTCGCCCACGCGTTCCAGATTGCGCCGGAACCGGAGCCTGTCGGCCTGTACCTGCACATCCCTCAGTTCGCTGACCCATTGGCTTACCAGGGAATTCTGTTCGCTTAAATTGATAACCATGTCTTTACTTTTGGATTTTGAATGGCGAAATGTGACATTTGATGAACAAAACTATAATCTCCGTACTGAAATCTGAAATATAAATCAATATGGTATACCGGACAATCGGCATTATGAGCGGAAGCGCCCTGGATGGGCTTGATATCGTGTTCGTTGAATTTCACGAGAACGCCCGCAAATGGGAATATGAGATCAAAGAGGCAGCTACTTATGAATACAGTAAGGAGTGGATAGAAAAACTGCGTAATGCAACTTCCCTGAAGGCCCGCGACTACCTGCTCCTCCATACGGAATATGGCCACTATATCGGAGAGGCCGTGAACAGGTTTGTGGAGCAATTCGGATTACAATACAAAGTACAGCTCATTGCATCACATGGGCATACCACCTTTCATATCCCTTCCAAAAAAATGACGGCCCAATTGGGAGATGGGGCGGCCATTGCGGCGGTCACAAGTATCAATGTAGTAAGCGATCTGCGTGCCATCGACATGGCATTGGGCGGTCATGGAGCGCCGATCGTACCTATTGGTGAAAAATTATTGTTGGGAGATTACCACCTGTTCCTGAATATCGGCGGCATCACCAATTTGTCTTACAGTCAGCCGCACACGTATATCGCCTTCGACATCTGCCCCGGTAACCGCGTGCTCAATATGCTGGCCAACAAAAAAGGCAAGCCTTATGATGATGGGGGGCAGATAGCAGCATCGGGAACGGTACGGCCTGAACTGCTCACCATGCTCGACAACCTCGACTATTACCAGCTTCCTTATCCCAAATCACTGGCCAATGATTTTGGTACCGATGTCGTATACCCGTTGGTAGCAGGATCGGGCTATTCCGTGGAAGACGGACTGCGTACCTATGTGGAGCATATCGCCACACAGGTGCGGAATGCTGCGGAGTTGGCAATTCGCAATTCGCAGTTGGCAGTTGAAGGAGATACCAAGACATCAGATCAACTGCCAACTGCCAACCGCCAACTGCTTGTAACCGGCGGGGGTGCGCACAATACCTTCCTGATAGATCGGTTGAGGGAGCGTTTGAAAGAAGTTGGTGTGGAAGTAGTGGTGCCGGATAGAAAGCTGGTAGACTTCAAGGAGGCCATCATCATGGCGCTCATCGGTGTATTGCGCTGGAGGGAAGAGAACAATGTGTTCAGTTCGGTAACAGGCGCATCGAGGGATAGTGTGGGAGGGGCGGTGTGGGTTGTCTGAACCATGATTTAAAGGATTTGATGGATTGGGGGGAAAATTCGCCGCGGTTCATGGATCCTGATAAAAATGATGAACTCATCACTAAAATAGCACTGAGACTTGGCAATGAAACGAACTATCCTCATAATCCTTCCAATCCTGTTCCTTCAAACGATCCGGCTATTCGCACAAATCCCGGTTCAGACGATCCCCGTACAGACAATCCCGGTTCAGACCATCCGTTCTTACTTCAACGAACAGAACGCTTACCAGACTGTTGCCTTTGTGGAACAGCGCTGGAGGCTGGCCGGTAATAACGGGTTCAATGAAAGTATCGGGTATGTAGAAAAAATATTGAAGGAGGCCGGGTTCATCCGGGATGATGAGGGCCGTTCGGCGGCAACGCTCACCTACCGGATCGAGAAGCGCCCTATGAAAAGACCGGCCTGGGAACCGGTTGATGCGCAGCTTTGGATTGTAGGCGAAGCAGCGCCATTGTTGAGCTTCAGCACCAACAGGAATATGCTGGCCATCTACTCGGCCTCTACGCCGGAGGGAGGTGTAACAGCAGAATTGATAGAGTCAGGCAACGATATGAAAAAAGATACGGGGGTAAAAGACCTGAAGGGAAAGATACTGATGGCTGATGGGGATATCGGTGGGGTATATGCGAATGCCGCCAGGCAGGGTGCTATCGGTGCGCTGAGCTATTCCATGCCTGGATATACACAACCGGAAAAATACAGGCATTCCATTCAATTCTCCAATATCGGTTATACGGATTCCCTGACGCAACGGTGGGGCATCTTATTATCGTATGATGCGCGGGAGCGGCTGAAAGCTGCGCTGGCGAGGGGCCCTGTGCAACTGAAAGTGATCACGAAAACAAAGATATATCCTTCGGAAGAGCTCACGATCGTGGCTGATGTAAAAGGTGCGGTAAAACCGGAAGAGCGGTTTGTATTCAGTGCGCATGTGCAGGAGCCGGGAGCGAATGACAATGCAACGGGTGTGGGCACGCTGGCAGAAATGGCGCGGGTAACGGCCAGGCTGGTGCAGGAGGGAAAACTGAAGCCGCAGCGCACGCTCACTTTTTTATGGGGTGATGAGATCGTCTCCACCAGAAGATATATAAAGGAAGATTCGATCAGGGCCCGCGGCATCAAATGGGGCCTGAGCCTCGACATGGTAGGGGAGGATACCAAAAAGACCGGCGGCACCTTCCTCATAGAAAAAATGCCCGACCCTTCTGCCATCTGGACGCGGGGGAACGACAAGCACAGTGAATGGGGTGGAAGCCCTTTAAGTGAGGCCGACCTCTTTCCGCATTACTTCAATGATGTACTGCTCAACCGTTGTCGGGCAGAAGCGGCAGGAACAGGATGGGTGGTAAAAACGAATCCGTTTGAAGGAGGGAGTGATCATACGCCGTTCCTGCAGGCGAAGATCCCGGGACTATTGATGTGGCATTTTACCGATGTATTCTATCATACGGATGCGGACAGGCTCGACAAAGTGTCTTCCGCCACCATGCGACATGTGGGGGTCAGTGCCCTCTCGACGGCCTACCTGCTGACCACTGCGAACAGCCGGGCAACGGTGGGATTGATCAGGGATGTAACCCGCAATGCCCTGGAGCGCCTGCAGAATGAAACGGCCATTGGGAAGGCTAATATAAAAGGAGGGGGCGATGCCGATAAGGAGAACCATATCCTGGGAGTGTGGAGGGATTGGTACCTGAAAGCAGTCGAATTGATGTCAGACATCCCGGTAATAGGGGTCGATGCAAATGTAAAGGCGGAAATTGCTGCTTCGCGGAAGAAGATCCTGAAAGCCATCCACAGGTTATGAACACTCGCTGTTAATAATTAACACTGGGCAAATGATTTTTATTTGTAACTTAGGGGTATACTAGGCTCCAGTAACACATTCCTCCTTTCCTCAACTTATTAGATATATAAAGAACGGCTGACGTTCCATTAGCGCGTGTGACCCTAATACGAACCATCTTACTTGTCAATTGATCTTATTCATCGATCTTGCCAATGTTCCCAATGCTGGAAGGCAACCAGGAAGATTTTTTGGGAACGAATGGGGACGGAATTGAATTTTCATTATTTTTCAAGTTCCAGTCACCATTAACCTTCCTAATGTCGGCAATACCTGCCGGGATATTGTATTTTTCAGCAACCTATCCTATATTTATTGCTATTCCATTCAGTATCTTATTGAAAGATATTTACTAATCGTCTTCCTTATCCTCGTGATCAATCATTTGAAACTATTAAGCCAAACTACCTATTTCTCATGAGTGAGCATCAACAGGATAAGGACCTTATTGAAGCGTTTCAGCAACAGGAATCACATGCGGTGCATGAGTTATTCAAGATGTTCTACAGACCTCTTGTATATTATTCTACCAATCTGATCAATGACAGGCAGGAGGCAGAAGACATCGTAGCGAATACTTTTATGAAATTGCTGCACCGCAGGGCCAACTTCGATAATGTTAGAGATATCAAAGCCTTTCTATACGTAACTACCCGGAATAATTGTCTGGATTATTTAAGATCGGTGATCAGGCATGAAAATTCGCACAGGGAATTATTTTATTTATTGGAGAACAGGGAAGATGCGGCAGATGAGGAGATGTTGAAAGCGAAGATCCTGCAGGAGGTGTACCTGCAAATCGAGAAATTGCCCGAACAATGTCAGAAGGTCTTTAAATTGATTTTCATCCAGGGTTTGAATACGAAGCAAATAGCGGAGCAGATGGGCATTTCGGCGCAAACGGTCTTGAATCAGAAAGCGAAGGCAATACAAATATTACGGCTTGATCTGTTGAAGAAGAATTTGATGCCGGTGCCGGCGTTCTTACATATATGGATGTTGATCTGCTGGGAATTGTTCAAATGAACTGGTGTATCAGAAAACGGGTCTGAAATATTTTGAAATATACCTGAAGTCCTCTCCAATACCGCATTAACCTTTTATCGAATTTATTGAATGTTTTTATTAAGAGCTTCAAAAGAAGAAGTAAAATATACGTATAGTCAACAACGATAGTATCGTTGTATTTTCTATTTGTCTCCACAATATAAATTGACCGCACGCAAATCTACCGTAGATATACAAGCGCTGAATTACCTTCTCATTGTATTATAATTTTTTCTCCTGCAAAATCGCTATAGAACTGGACTCCCGGAAGAAGCGTTTCTCAATTCCGATATGCTGATCTATTTACGCAAACGTTTGCGGATTGCTTACGATCATTTGTTCTTTACAGATCAAAAACTTTTTTGTCTTATTCAAACATTTTCTATGGTTAAAGTGGAGGTGGGTACGTTTTTATATATCTACATGAAGAACATTGTTACGAATTGATTAAAGATTTTTTTAATAGAGGCGAATAAAAAACTATCAAGATGGGAAAGGATAATATCGAAGAGTTGCTGGCCAAGTACCTTGCTGGAAATTTAACGCCGGAAGAGAAGCAGGAGTTGGAAGAATGGTTAGCGGGATCGGAGAAAAAACGGAAACTTCTGAAGCAGGCGATGAGTGAAGGATGGATCCGTAAAGAGCTGGCGAAATTGTACCAGATCGATGAGAACGCTGCCTGGAAAAGATTCAATGAACTATATACATTAAACGAGGACCCGGTAGCACCTGTAGCTACCCGTTCAATATCCTGGTGGAAATATATTGCGGCCGCTTCACTTATCCTCTTTGCATTAGCCTGGTTGTATATGTATACGAGCAACCACCGCAATAAAGGCACTGATCTGGCCAACATCCCGAAGACTGGTGAATCCAGGTTCAAGAATGATGTTGATCCCGGAGGGAACAAGGCTGTACTGGTCCTGGCAGATGGGTCGACCATTTCGCTCGACAATTCCGCCAACGGTACGCTGGCACAACAGGGCAATGCCCGGGTGCAAAAAACAGAAGCGGGCAAACTGGTGTATGATCTTACATCAGCCGCCAGTTCTACCGCCGCTGTCCTATATAATACTATCACGACACCCAGGGGCGGCCAGTACCAGGTAACATTGCCAGACGGCACGAAAGTCTGGTTGAATGCCGCCTCTTCTTTAAGATTTCCTACGAGCTTCAATGGCGATGAGCGTCGTGTGACCGTTACCGGGGAAGCCTATTTCGAAGTGGCGAAAGCGATCTCTCCGAAGACCAATACGAGAAAACCATTTATAGTTTCGATCCAATCTCCTGCCGGAAAATCGGGTGAAGTGGAAGTGCTGGGTACCCATTTCAACATCAGTGCTTACAGTGATGAACCCACGATCAGAACGACCTTACTGGAAGGGAGCGTGTTAGTGCACAATGAATCCTCGGAGAAGAAATTGGTACCCGGCCAACAAGCCCAGTTTGCTACTGCTTCTCAACCTGGCAAGTCTGGTTCTATTAAAATACAGCCGGTGGACGTTGAACAGGAGGTGGCCTGGAAGAATGGGTACTTTACTTTCAAGGATGCTACGATAACGGATGTGATGAAGCAGATCGGTAGATGGTATGATGTGGAGATCCAATATGATAAAGAGATCCCGGATGTGCACTTCCAGGCGACGAAAATATCAAGGAACTTACCTGTCTCGACTTTACTTAGGCTCTTCGAATTAACAAAAGAAGTATCATTTCAGATAGAAGGGAAAAAAATAATTGTGACGCGCTAAATTCATTGGGAATGTGTCTGATTTCTGGTATTCGTAGTCGTTATAATAATAGCGCGTTGAAATTCTTGTCACCTGACACCGATGACAATGAGTTGCTTATTCCCGACTAATGTATAACGGAGCGTTTCTACACTCCGTTTTGAAACTACAAAGCTCTTTACTTATAGCAAGCATTTCTACTACAGATGGCATATAGCCATGAGAATCTGCTCAACCGGACAGTAACCAAAATTATGCAGGTTGAGCATACCGATTTTCTCATGTGGTGATGACTAAGTTTGGGGTTGTCACTCGCAAGTTTGGGGGGAGATCCTGGATTCCGCGCTGTCAACGAATTTTAGGATTTCCCTTTTTTGAAAAAGATCATTGATCCATTTACTCTATAAAACTATGAATAGCCGTACTGATAAAATTAAGTCTTGGCCCCAGAGCTTTGGAGCTACGGGCAGTCCTGGTTGGTTTCCTGGTAGTAGCGTATAAGTTATTTTCGGCGGCCATTGCAGTTCGCGTTTAAGCGCAGATCCTGCAATAAACTATCCAGGTCATGAATGGGAGAAGGTACTTCAGGTAAGGAGTTCATTTCATTCATGACGAGGGTAGGCCGGTTGAGATGATGTCTTTCTGGCAAGGGTTTTATATAACGCTTGTCTCACCATACAATGGGTAACGCTTCACTACACCCGCAACGCCAACATGGGACAGCCATCCAGGCTTCCTGGTGCTAACCATTATCAATTGAACTTTATCTTATGGAGCTCTTATCCGGTACTGCCTGATGGCAGTAGCAGGAGTTTTCCAAGTTAACCTTCAATGCTTCATCCTCTCCAAGAGGATAGGTAAGGACAACTGAATTATTATTGGGTCTGAAAACGAAACTCATTAGCTTGAATTTCCCGGGCTTCCCGAGAAGGCTATCATGGGTTGTTGGTAGCAGTTTGGATGGATAATAAGTAACGGTGAAGGTTAACTCCCAGTCTAAACAACTAACGCTTATTATCTATGCAACCAATGACAACACAATCGACCGATCCCTTCATGGGCGTTACAACTGCCGGTAAAATGCGGTTTGATAATTCAATCAGCATGTCAGGTCGGATTTTTTCTTGTTTGTCATTGGGGAAACATATCAAAAGAATTTCCTGTCATCCACGCATACATCTTCCTTACAGACACCTTTTACAACTGACAGCGGCTGTATTAATGGTCACCTGCATCCAGGCAGGTGGCCGAGGATACAGCCAGACGATTACGTTGTCGGTGAAAAATGCTCCCCTTGAGAAAGTGTTTAGCGAAATTCAAAAACAGAGCGGGTATTCGTTTACGTATACTAGAGAATCGCTAGAAAAGGCAAAGACAGTTACGTTGAGTGTGAAGGATGCGGCTGTGAGGGAAGTGATGGATTTGTGTTTGAAGGGGCAGCCGTTGGCGTATACGATTGTGGATAGGATAATTATTATACAGAGGGCGGGAGGTCAAGAGAAGAGCACTAATCTAGAAACGATATCTTCTGAATTGCAAGATATTAGTGGGAAAGTCATGAATGAAAAAGGAGAGCCAGTAATAGGAGCTACTGTTAGTGTCAAGGGAACTGCAAAGGCCACCTATACCGACGATGCGGGTAATTTTTTATTAACTGATGTAGATGTTAAGGCTATACTTGTAGTAAGCAGCGTTGGGTATGAACCGAAGATTATACGATTAACTGGAAGTAAAAAGATAGAGGTTAAATTGTTTGTTTCTGCTCAAACCATCAAAGAGGTTGTCGTAAAAGGGCATACAGGTTACCAAGCAATAGACAAAAATCAATCTGGTTCTTTTGATGTTATCAATGCCGAACTAATAAATCGAAGGACCGGAACAAACATTCTTGATAGGATTGAAAATTTGACTACAGGGCTATCATTTAGAACCCCCGGAGAATCAAATAATGATAATTCACGTGGTATCCTGATCAGAGGGAGAAATAGCATTTTTTCTAATGTTGCACCTCTCATTGTTTTAGATAACTTTCCATATGATGGCAGTATTGATAATATTAACCCCAATGATATTGAATCGATAACCATACTGAAAGATGCTTCATCGTCTGCCCAATGGGGAGCGAGGGCAGGAAATGGGGTCATAGTGATAACCACCAAAAAGGGGAAGTCTCTTAAACCAATTATAGAAATTAATTCAAATATTACTTTTCAACAAAGGCCTGACATTTTTAGTGTACCGGTTATTTCTGTACCTGACGAAATTGAATTGGAGAAATTACTTTTCTCTAAGGGGTATTACGATGGAGTTATTAATAATACAATAATAAGGCTTCCACTATCACCTGTACAGGAGATTTTATTGCAACAACGAAATGGCCAGATTAGTATGGAAGAAGCGAACCATCAAATAAGCCAGCTAGAGAAGAATGATGTCAGAGATGATTTAAAAAAATATTTTTATAGAGCGGGTGTCGCTCAACAACATTCCGTAAATGTAAGCGGCAATACTCCAAATATTAATTATTATTTTTCTGCCGGATGGGATTATAATGATAATACCTTAAGAGGAGTCAATCTTAATAGAATAACTCTTCGATCACAGAATACGTTCAAAGTTTCCAATGATCTCCAAATAGAGGCTGGAATTAATTACGTACAGAATAATATTAAAAGCGGAAATAATCCTGGAATTGGAATTAATAGTGGCGCAGGCAAAGGATTATATCCGTATGCAGATTTAGTAGACGATAAGGGGAATGCCCTGATTTTAGTAAAAAATTTCAGAAGCGGTTATACTGATACAGCCGGTGCTGGAAAGCTATTAGATTGGAAATATCGTCCGTATGAGGATATTCGTGCAACACAGAACCTCGATAGCAAAAAAGACTATTTAATAAATTTGGGTTTGAAGTATTCACTCTTTAAGTATTTGAATTTTGAAGTAAAATACCAATATGAGAATATCATTGGAATAAATAAGAGCCTTAACACAGAACAATCATATTCTACAAGAGAACTAATAAATTTATATTATCAACCGAATGGTCTTAACAAATTTCCAATTCCTAAGGGAGGAATTTTAGATGCGATTAACTCGGAGATTGTTTCACATCAAGGAAGAGCGCAACTTAATTTTAGTCGTATTGTAAACAGCAAACACATGATTAATGGCTTTGCTGGATGGGAAATTAAAAAAACAAAATACCAAGACATCGCTTCGCGTATGTATGGATATAGGCAAGATGGGAGTGTTGTGAATAGTACTATGGATTTTGTAACAAGATTTCCTCAATATTATTTCCCATTATTGCAAATTCCAATTCCCAATTCTCAATCAATTACTGAGAGAGAAGATAGATTTATATCTTATTATGTCAATGGATCATATTCGTATGATGATAGATATACTTTGTCGTTTAGTGCACGAAATGATGCAGCAAATCTATTTGGCGTTAGTACTAATGCAAAGGGAGTTCCCCTATGGTCAGTTGGAGCAAGTTGGAACATCAGTAATGAGAATTTTTTTAATAATATTCACGCTATTTCATTACTAAGATTAAGAATTACGTATGGAAGAAGCGGTAATGTTAATTCAAGATTAAGTTCAGCTTATACAACGGCGAACTATTCAATTAATGATTTGGGATTAACAATTTCTACCATTACTAATCCGCCAAATGAAAGACTTCGTTGGGAACAAAATCGAACCTTAAATGTCGGACTGGATTTTAGTACGAAAAAGAGTAGAATATGGGGTACAGTTGAATTATTCTATAAACATAATGTTGACTTAATGGCACTTGCCCCAATTGACCCTACTACTGGATTAGTGCCGACCCTAGGAGGTCCGGCGTACTATTTTGGCAATGTAGCTAATATTCAGGGGAAAGGACTTGAGATTGAATTGAATAGTTTAAATATTGATAAGAGATTTAAATGGAATACTAGCTTTCTGTTTACGTACGTAATGAATAAGGTTTCGAAGTATTTGATGCCCTCCCCTACAAAGCCTATTGATTATTTACTTTCTTCTGGTGCTATTACACCTATCGAGGGGAAACCAATGTTTACTTATTATAGTTTTCGATGGGGAGGGTTGGATCCCCAGAATGGAAACCCTATCGGGTTTGTGGGAAAAGATGCAAGCAAAGACTATAATGCAATTGTAAACAATACTAAGCCTGAAGACTTAACTTATAATGGGCCCGCTCAACCACCTTATTTTGGAGCTATTAGGAATACTTTCACTTGGAAAAATTTTTCGTTATCTGCTAACATTAGTTATAAGATTGGCTACTATTTCAGAAGGACCAGTATTAATTATAGCTCGTTGTTTACTATGTGGACAGGGCACGGAGATTACGCACGGAGATGGAAAAATCCTGGTGATGAATTGTATACTTCGGTACCATCAATGCCACAAATTCCATTACCTCCTAATAATGCTTCAAGGGAGCAGTTTTATACATTTTCTAGTGTCTTAATTGAGAGAGCAGATCACATTCGCTTCGAAGATATTACGTTCAGCTATACGTTCCCTAAAGAACGTATAAATAAACTACCATTTAAAACCATGCGGATATATGCGTATGCATCGGGATTTGGAACATTGTGGATTAGGAATAAAGAGAATCTTGATCCCTACTTCCAGAATTCCCCCAAAGCTGGGAAATTATTTTCACTAGGGGCGAACTTTAGTTTCTAATAATTTCAATCATTTGAAATGAAAAAAAAGAACTTACTTCTAACACTCTCCCTCATATTACTAGGATTCTGCTCATGCAACAAGTCTAATTTTTTGGATAAGAAGCCGGACGAAAAGCTCATTTTACCTAAAACATTACCTGAATTGCAATCTATTTTGGATAACAACCAGGTGATGAATGGGGCTGGTACCGGGATTAATCCATCTTTCGGGGAAGCCGCTGCTGACAATTTTTATGTTACAGGCTTTATTCCGACGCCTCAAGGAGAGGCATTAAAGAAGTTGTATGTTTGGGATGATAATATCTACGACATCCAATTTTATGATTGGTCATTTCCTTATAAAGCAATTTTTTATGCGAATATTGTTCTAGATGAATTAAAGAATATCTCACCTTTAGCTTCCGAGTTAGAAGCTTACGATAACATAAAAGGTAGTGCATTGTTTTTTCGGTCTGAGATGTTTCAGCAGTTAGCTCAGATATTTTGTCCTCCATATGATCCTAGTAATGCTGAATCAAATTATGGAATAGTGTTGAAATTGAAATCCGATATTAATGAATCTATTCAAAGGGCAACGATTGAGCAAACCTATAGGCAGATAATTACTGACCTAAGAAATGCTGCTATGCTATTACCAAACACTACTCAGTATAAGACAAGGCCTTCAAAAGCAGCTGCTTTTGCATTGCTTGGTAGAACCTATTTAGTCATGAGGAATTATGATAGTGCGAAATATTATTCTAATAATTGTCTAAAGATCTATAGTGAGCTAATGGATTATAACGGAGATCCTGATATCAACTATAGTGGCTTCAAACAATATAATAGGGAGGTTATTTTTCATAGTATTCTTGTTAGCCAATCTGTTAGCCCCTTATTTAATGCAGGGTTCATGAGAGTAGACAGTAATTTGTACAATTCCTATGATCTAGACGATTTGAGAAGGGAGATTTATTTCAGTGATCAGGGTAATGGTAAATCGTTTCGTGGCAGTTATGATGGGTCATCGTTCCTTTTTGGAGGAATTGCTACAGATGAAGTTTTTTTGATGAGGGCTGAAGCCAATGCAAGACTGGGCAACCTTAATGAAGCATTAGATGATCTTAATCATTTGATGCGGATGAGATGGCGGAACACGGTTCCTTATCCGGAGATTAACGCTTCTACTCCAACTGAAGCTCTAAATAAGATTTTAAATGAGAGAAGGAAGGAGCTGATTTTCAGGGGGCTGAGGTGGCCTGATTTGCGAAGGTTAAATAAAGAAGGTGCGCAGATTTATATTAAAAGATTAGTAAATGGTGAAACATTTGCTTTGCTTCCCAATAGTCCGAAATATACATTCCTGATACCACCAGAAGTTATCAGCTTTAATCCGAACATTCCTCAAAACATTCGATAGTGACTTGTCTAATATGGGATGTTGTAAGAAACTGTTGTAGGTAAACGCCCGAGCTACTGGGCATCGAAATAAACGCTATTAAATTATAGCTTCGTTCTTTGACATATTGGTAACTATATGGAACAAAATCAGCAATTGACTGGCGGTAAGTCAATCTTACGCCGGTCTGAGGAAGAAATACAGAAGCTCCTGAATGAACAAGAGCAAAGCGGTCTTACAGTAAAGGAGTATTGCGAAATGTTTGATTTAGTTGAGCAGACATTTCATGGCTGGCTAAAGAGATATCGCAGCAAGACTTCAAAAGATGCAAAAGTTCCACCTACAAGGCCAGGAGGCTTTGCAAGCATAGAAGTGGTTCCAACGCTTGTTTATGACAGGCCACAACTTTTTGCTGAAATAGGCAATATAAAGCTCTTTAAAGAGGTATCTGCGGAGTATTTAAAAACACTTGTATCATGAGTAAATTGTTAGCGATCCGCTATACAGCAAATTATTACCTGTATCGCAAGCCGGTAAAGATGAATCGTTCTTTTGATGGATTAGCTGCGCTGATCCGCACGGAACTGGATAAAGATATCATCAATGGAGATGTATTTATCTTTCTGAACCGGAACCGCACGATGATTAAAGTGTTTGTATATGAGCAAATAGGCTTCAGTATATTCTATAGAAGACTGGATGAAGGCTCCTTTCTATTGCCAGCCATCGTTGGCGATCAGGTCAGTTACAGGATGACAGCAAAACAGATCATGTATATGCTCAACGGCATGACTCTTGAAGAGGGTGATTATGTAAAAGCAGACAAGTATGAACCATTACTTGGTTCATCAATGTGATACTAACATATGTGAATAATTAAAGTAATATATCGGTTAGCCGTTAAGTGTTGTTGGATTTTTTTTAAATACAACAATTAACAACCCACTGATTGCTTATTACTCCCGAACATCAGGAACTACAGGAATAATACTAGAAGCTGGTACTGCGGGTATATCAGTATGATTAAATTGTTCTGGCCAAAGATGAAACTATTGATCAGTTAAAAGCACAAATCACTCCGCTTAAGCCTATAAATGAAGAGTTCGCTGCACTGGCAATCCAGCTATAGGAACAAATCACCTCGCTGCTAGATATCATCAGGAAAAAAGACAAACAACTACAGACGCTAGATTTGATCGAACATCAGTATGAGCAATTAAGAAGATTGCTGTACAGCCGAAGCAGTGAACTGTCATTGGGACCAATACTAGGTCAATTATCATTGAGTATCGATGCAGAAGTGATCGAAGCCAGTAATATCAATGATGGCCAGAAAATAGAATCGTATACAAAGTTTAAGTCAGAAAAAACACCCGGGTAGAAATGAGATACCTTCTCACATTGAGTGGAAGTATATTAATGTATTTATCCTGAGAATCTTCCTGATGATGCTGAATACGTTTCTACAATAGAAATGGAGCAACTGGAGTATGACCCTGCCAGATTGTTTGCTACTGTTTATAGAAAATAAAAGTGCAAACGTAGCAAACCGGATGGCTCAACAGAACTTTTCATTGCTAGCCTTCCTGAAGAGAAAGATAAAATTCTGGCGGCATCTTCTCTGAAGGCTCATATAACAACAGAGAAGTACCTATACCATATGCCGATAGATCGGCATATGCAAAAGTTCTCACAGCAAGGTATTGTTCTCTCTGAGAATACGATCGGCGATTGTGTCAATGGTGCCTCCAGGAGCATTACAGCTATTTACGATGCATTAAGAACAAGCATTGTTCACTCTGCATCGGGGTTACATGATGGCTGATGAGACCCCCTTCACAGGACTGGATACACAGAGAGGAAAAGGAAAGAAAAATCACATTGGTTACATGTGGACTTATTGGAATATGGTTGAGAAGCTCGTTTTTTTCGAATATCAAAGAGGTCGGGGTAATAAACACGCAGGACCGCTATTACAAGACTTTAGGGGATATCTCCATTTGGATGGCTACAATGTTTAAAAGTATTATGACAATCTTCCGGTGTGATGCATGTCAACTATAATGCTCATGCACGAAGGAAATTCCATGAGGCAAAATTTACAGACCGCAAAAGAGCTGAACATGTCTTAATGTCTATATGGTAATATATTAGGGTATTGAAAGTTATTGTAAGCAGCAGACCTTCAGCTTCGATCAGCGAAAGGAAAGATCGGTACCAGTCTTTAACGAATTAGCAGCATGAGTAATAGAAGAACCCACCGAGCTTACTACACTTCGAAGCCCGATTGGTAAAGCACTGGCTCATTTTTCTGAACGGGAAAAGCAACTCAGCATGTACTTGAATGATGGGGTGCTGTAAATGGGTACTAATCTTATCGAGAACACCATCCGGACCATAGGGCTTGGTCGAAACAACTACCTGTTTGCCGGATCTCATGATGCTGCTCAAAACGCTGCCATTATATATTCTTTGTTTGCTACCTGCAAACTGCATGATGTAAATGCATATGACTGGTTTAAGTACGTGCTCACAGAAATTGACAAGTTCCCATCAAGCCGAATCAAGGAGATGTTGCCTCAGAACTGGTCCTAGGTGCTTGCGAATGGCTACTCATTATTGGACCATAGTTGCCAATATTAATTGCGGAACTTAATGCATCTCTAATATTACAGTGAAGGATACATTGAACCCTTGAGGAGTAATGCCCCATAGACATGGATCTCTGTTGTTGGTCTCTTGGGCCGTACAACAAGGAATCAATGAATTAAAGACCTGAACTGCTGAATGTATTACGATAACCAACTAGGAAAGACCAGACAACGGCAAGAAATTGTGACGAGCCCCATGGGCAAATATAAAAAGTGTAAAGTGATCTAAATATAAAAAAATCGGCTAAGCATCGGTTGATACTTGTACTTAGGTGGGTAATGTTGTAGCTATTTACGTCTTGTATTCTTGATGTATTACTAAATAATTCAAACATGAAGGAAACATTATTAGTTGTTTTTTATTCTTTATTGAGCTACCTATCTCTTGGGCAAGATGTGAAAAGCAGATTTATAAATAGCTCGCCGATATTTACAGATTCTCCAAGCCTAACTATATCTATAAAGGCATTGAAAATTGGTGATGAAGTTCCCAATATTTCTTTGGGAGAGATTATCGGGGCACCTTACAAGAGAGCAAGTATATCTGATTTCAAAAACAGATTACTTATTCTTGATTTTTGGTCAACCTTCTGTAAATCTTGTATTAACCAATTTCCGAAGATGGCTGCATTGCAAGAAAAATTTCGAGATAGGATTACTATTTTACCGGTGGGATTTAATTTTACAGATAGTAATGGAGGAGATATACGGAAATATGTCCATTCTGTTATGGGCACAAAAAAGGAACTGAAACTACCTACTGCCATTCAAAGGACAACTGATTCTGTATTAGGCAGTCTATTTCCAAGTATTGGTCTCCCATGGGAAATTTGGATTAAGGATGGTCGCGTAATAGGTATTACTGATCATCTAGCGGTAACTGAAAGCAATATTAGAAATATAATTGAGGAGCGGAATACCAAGTTGGTTGATAGAAGCCAATTAAGATCATTTGACTGGTCCTTGCCCTTTATCATTAATAGCAAAATAAATGGAAACACAAATGGAGCATTTGGTTCTGCTTTTTCAAGGTTTATAGAAAATATTCTACCACCAAATGGAACAGGATTTTCTCCTGATACATCACAGATTCGTTTTGTAGTCGTAAACAGAACCTTCTATTATTACTATTGGCTTGCTTACAAAGATTCGATCCAAGGATTAAGTGAAGGCGGAAAACGTGTAATTATTGAACCAATTGGAAAAGCTCCATATGAGGATGGGCTTGCAGACCCAGCCACTATGGATGCTGGAGAGTATGAAAAGTATAGAAATGAAAATCTTTTTTCTTATGAAGTAATACTTTCATCAAAATATTCCAAAGTAGAGTTCAAATCTATACTTATTTCAGATTTAGATAGATTTTTTAAGGTAAAAAGCTGTGTAGAAAATAGGAGCATGAAATGTTTTGCATTGATAAGAAATACCAAAGATGATAAATTATATTCGAAATACAAATATAAACCAGGGTATCAATTTGATATCTCAGACGATAAATCTAGCATGAATATATCTAATCTTCTTGTATCCGATTTGGTTCAGCGTCTGAATGAGCTTGTAGAACCCTTAATAATTGATCGAACGAATTATAAAAAAGAAATTGATATCAATATTAAAATTAGCAAGGATATCAATGATATTCGAAATGAGTTGAACAAGTATGGGCTTGATTTAAGAGAAGAAGTTATTAACATACCTATGCTGGTATTGCGACTAAATTAAATATTCATTAGAACCTTTATTCATTATTTGATTCTAATTTTATTTCGTGGTGTCTTATAACTAATTAATAAATTAATTCTATGGAGAAATCAATCTAATGTCAAAGGTCAACAAAGATTCTTTCCCTTGTTGACCTTGACAAAAAGCTAGATTAAGATATTGTAGCCTTTGATTGCTTTCAGTAACCAATCCTTTATGGTCTATTGATGCAGCAAATTATCGTAGCATCTGCTTTTACTTTATATTTGCCAAAGTCTGGATCGGTTGGATCTGTAACTTGAAAGAAATCTGTAGAATTTCCAAATGCAACTGCACATACATAAGTAGTACCAAGACAGATCTTACCATTAATACCTGTAGATGAGAATTGGGCAGCAGTCCCTAAATATGTACTTGGGCTTGCCAGAGCTTCCAAGCTATTCCTTGCCGATGAACATTGAGAAGCTAGAATGTCCACACCTGCTTTGACTGGAACCCAATAGTAGTTAGTTGATTGAGACGGACAGCTATTGTCTAATTTTTTGTTTGTAAACGCAAAACATGCCATTGCAATTGCGATTGCAAACATTCCAAAGAGGTAACGTTTCATGTGTTTAAATTTAATAGTGATAAATTACCTACTCTATTTAAGGTTTTCGGTATACCCTTACCCATTGTTCTGGAAGCGGGCACTCCCTGGCTGGTTGCAACCTAAGCCCAGTATTTAGTAGTTATATTCTTGATTTAGGATAGTTATTGTCAAATAGATCCAATGATTGATCGCCCTATTGTCATGTTCTCTCTTTCTTTTTTCTACCGAGAATAATGCTTACAAACGCCAGAATTGTAAAAGCTAGATTAAAAATCAAATGCTGTTTCCATGACATCATCGAAAGTACCCCTCCACACGAGCAAGGTAATGTAGGAACGAATACCATCATATACCCGATATAGGACGTAAATAGTATCATTAAGACCAATGAACTATACAGCCCCAATTTCCTAGTGCTGGGGATAAATAATAACCCGGCTACAAAAAACTCAATCATTGGTAATCCCCAAGCAACCAAAGGAGCTTTGTTCTCAATGAGAGGAGATCTGTTTAATACAGACTCAAACTGGGTTATATTTGTTATTTTGCTGAGGGCGGTGTAAACAAAAAGTAATATGAAAAGAGCAGCAATGACATCAATAACAGTTGATTTCTTAATCCGAATTTTAAATGTTTTTTGAGGCATCAAAGCAGTTGACTTCATGGAATAAATCTGATTTAATTGTTATTATTATTACTCTCAGTCTGGGTATTATAAATGTTATAGTCGTAAGAAATACCATATAGGAACTATTTGGCGTGTATCTTCTTTCACATATAGAATTTGTTTCAAGGAATCAGTCGTATCCAACTTCTTTCCTCGACATTCATCATAATGACAAATGGGTAGAAGGAATGCCTATTATTTGTCCTTATAGTAAAGACTCGATTTACGGATGTAGGAATTATTTCAAACGCAGAGGGGGAACACTTTTAGGTAGAGAACGGCGTAAAAATTTATTTGATTTTTGAACCAACAGTCGCTCATTTCTCCTCAAATTTATGCTGAGTAAAAAAAAAATTGTTATGAATTTGGGAGTATTTTACATCCAAAAACGAAATATCTAAACTGTATCAAAATTATTTTTTTGATTACCCCCTCACTTCCCCCTAAACCACCTCGGTGGATACCCATAATACTTCTTAAACACCACCGAGAAATTCGCAATATTCTTATAACCTGTCAACCTCGCCACATGCTCAACCGGAATATGTGTTTCGTGCAATAATGCACCTGCCCGCTCCATCCTGGCTTCCAGTAGAAAATCAAAAACCCCCACCCCATAAATCCTCTGAAATCCTTTTTTCAACTTATGCGCCGTCAGGCCGCGTTTTTTAGACAACTGCTCGATCGATAACGACTTATCCAATTGCTTCACCAGCAAAGCCTTTGTTTCATAAATGCTTTCGACCTCATCTTCCGTAAGCTTTACAGGAGAGCCATTGGCATGATTCGCCGCCTGATGAAGCGCCAGGATCACCAGCTCACCCACCCTTGTATCGAGATACAATTGTCGCAACGGGCCCGTATAGGTGTTGTTCAGGATATTGCGGACAATGCTCATCATAGCAGGGGTGGCCACAAAAGGTCCACCGGTTGCCATGGTTGATTCTGCCTTCTGTGCGTTTTCTAAGAGTAACGCTATTACAGGATAGTGAAAGGCCAGCGGCGCCAGGTAATCCGGCTGCAGGCAAAGCTCAAAACTGGAATACAGCTTTTCCTTCTGGAGCCGCATCCTGGTCTGAAGGGAAGGTGTATAATAAATATGATAAGCCCGTTCATGCATAGGCCAGTCCCCCAATTCCTTTTGCTGCAGGAAGAAACTGTTTTTCAGGATGATCGGGATACGTACAAGGGCCTGATCATCTGATATAATAATGGTGTCGCGTTTAGGGAGCTGATAAGTATTGTACCAGATCGAATACCCGGTACCGGCCATCTCCTGCAGAAGGAAATTACCATAATGGCCGGCAGCTACCAGGCAGGCAGTGTCGGGCAACTTGTATTCCCACAGCATCGTGGGGGTAATAGGAGAGAGTGGGATCTCTCCCGCGTGTTCTGAGATAAGGTTTAATGTCATGGGATTAGTAAAACGTAACAATAATATGACTACCTTAAAAATTATTGTTATGAATTTGGGAGTATTTTGCTCGTCCAAATGAACATTTAAAAGCAAAAAATCCACCCAAAAAAAGTACGAAAACCACCAAAAAAAGGTGGGCCGACAACCCTGATGGGGAGCCGTTTTGAGGCTAATTTTACAGAAAAATAAAGCGTAAAAAAACGTAAGGGTTTACTCGTAGCAGCATTTAGATGCTTTGAAGTATTTTCACTTTTAAGACCAGTCAATATTAGGGTATATCAGGCAATTAGATCATCTTCCATAACCTTTTGCAGCCCGGTTTTATACCTGTAAAAGATCGATCTCCCCCCCTCTGAAAATGATTTGAACATTACGCGTCGCGCCTCTTTTCGCTAAACTTTGGTTCAGGCTCTGGTAGGGCATACACTAAACTTTATACAGCTATGTCAACCAGCTTAATTTACCCGCTTACCACCCCGGTAAAAGCAGGTTCTTACAAAGCGGATCCTATGAGTGCCAGTCAAGTTGAAATCGCCCGGAAAATGCTTTGCAAACCTGTTTCCTATGCATCGATCCAGGATATCGTATGCTCCAAACATTTCCTGGAAACCCATCTCACCATCGCCATGCGCTTCCTGTGCCTGGCCACCGACCTTCAGGTCATCTATAACTGGCTCCCCTGGCGCTATACCAGGTATCTCAAAAAAGATGCGCATATCCGTCATCTCCAGGAAACCTATGTTACGGTCGGAGATTCCAGCAGCGCTCAATCATTCCTGTTATTCATGAATGATACTGCCATCGGTCAGGCAGATGTCCATCACGCTATTCAGGATGATATCAGCATGTACTATAATGCCCTTGCCGGAGATTATCGCATGCAATTGCTCATCGATCCTGAAAAAGAGATGCACGGCGATACCGCACTGTTCATCCTTCTCACCTGTATTGAATTTTTCTTCACCTTCCAGGAAGTGGAACGCATCGTGTTCCTGCTGGAAGAAGATCACTGCCTGCTCAACAGGATCGAAAAGGCCGGATTTGTTTTCGAATCGAGAGTGATCACACCGCATAAGACGGCCATGTTGTATGCATGTTCGAGAAAGAGGCAGCAGGAGGACAGCGCCCTATAAGCCAAGCACTGTTTTGAGCTTTGCATAACCTGTTTTGCTCACAGGCACCCGTGCGCCCGTTGTCAGCAGCGCAGAGTAACTCTCCTTTTCATAAGGATCGAGACGGGTGATCAATTGCACATTCACGAAATACGAGCGGTGCGTGCGCACAAACTGCTGTGGGTCCAGCACCTGCTCGAAATGCGACATGGTCCTATTCTTGAGATAGACGCCATCTTTCGTGTGTATCTTCACGTAATCATCGGCCGCTTCCAGGTAATGCACTTCATCCACCGGGATGATGCGGATCTTACCTCCGGTCTTCACCACGATACGCTGGCTCTGGGGAGCCGTTTGAGAAGCTGTTTCCAGCAATGGCGCCGGATCGGCTTTGATATTTCCCTGGCCGCCCTGCTCCATCCATCGCTGAATGGCTTTGTCGAACCGCTCCTGGCTGAAAGGTTTCAACAGGTAGTCCGTTGCATGATTGTCGAATGCTTTGATGGCATATTCATCGAATGCCGTGGTAAAGATCACGGCCGGCGGCTGATCGATGAGCTCCAGCATCTCGAAACCATTGATCTTCGGCATCTGGATGTCGAGGAAGATGAGGTCGGGCTGGTGTTGTTGGATGGCCTTTACACCTTCAAACCCGTCATTGCATTCCTGCAGCACGGTGATATTGGGGTGCGACTGCAGGTATTCTTTTACGATCGACCTGGCCAGCGGTTCATCATCTATGATTATTGCCTTGATCATGCTTGTGGTATTTTGATGGACGTGGTGAATATATTTCCGTCGGCATGGGTTTTCAGCAAGTCATTGCGTGCATATAGCAGGTATAGCCTACGCTGTGCCGAATGCAGCCCGAATCCCGTTCCCTGCCTGGGTGAAGAGGTTTGCGGATCAAAAGGATTTTGTACAGTGAGCACCAGGTATCCGTCTTCCAGGGCTGCCTGCACGCGGATGGTGATATCTTCCGTTGTATCATACAATCCAAACTTGATGGCATTTTCCACTACCGGCTGCAGGAGCATGTGAGGAATGAGCTGCTTCCCCACAGCCTCATCCTGTTCAATCACTGTGTTAAGCCGGTGCCCGAACCGTACTTTTTCTATTTCGAGATATAATTGCAGGTGTTGTAGTTCTTCGGCCAGCGTGATCCACTGCTGGTCTTCCTTTTTCAATGTGCCCCTGAGGAAATCGGACAATTGCTGGATCATTTTGCGGGCCAGCGCCGGCTGCGTGCTCACCAGCGCACTGATGGAGTTCAAACTGTTGAAGAGAAAATGCGGTTGCAACTGTTGTCGCAATTTGAAGAGTTCCGCATCTTTGGCGAGCCTGGCGGCATCTGTCTCACGGTCTTCCTGTTCCTTCCTTTCTTCCAGGGTATACCAGAGCTCACTCATCAATGACATGCAACCTGTGATCAGCACTGCCATATCGAACCGCACGCCCATGGAACGCTTCAGGAAGAGGAGATAATCGGGTTGTGCATGATAGACGGCCTGCAGGCTGTATTTGATGGCCGCATTGGCCAGTCCGCTCATGACCGCACACAATACCAGTAAATAAAAATATTTTCCTTTTCGCGGGCGGTAATACCGGAGGTTACCGGTGATGAGCAGACAGATGCAAGCCAGCACCAGGTTGGTGATGAGCGCATCGCCTAACGCAATGGGCCATGCGAAACCCCAGTCGGACAGGATCATGAAATGCACCCCCGACCAGATCAGCCAGCAGCCGGTAAAGATCAGCTTGTTTTTGGTGGTTGCTAAAGGAGATGCCATATCGGTTCACAATGTTTGCCGGTTAATAGAACTGCAAATATTTATGGGTGATATTCGATTGTATATTGGCCGCTTTTTTATGGACCAGGTCGATATACAATCCTGCATTGTCCGCCTCCTGCACTTTCGAATACAGCTCGGCGCCGTCGATCAGTGCACTGATCCCGTACAGCTCACTCACATCGATGAACTGCCATTGCACCAGTTTCTCCTGCTGGTTGAAGAACATTTCCTGTTCCAGCTCGCCGATCTTCCTTGCCTTTGTAAATGCTTCGGTTTCATCGGCAGCCGTGATCAGCCTTAATTGCTCATCGAATTGTGGTGTATGATCGCCTTCGCCGCAAATGATCCGGTAAACGATCTTGGCTAAGAACCAATTCATAAACGGTGTTTTGAATAATTTGAATAAAAAGGGAAATGATTTTAATAGCTTCTGATCTCGAGTCCGCCGAACACGGTAGTGCCTCTTACCACGATCACTTTTTCAGCATTGACAACAGGCGGACGTTTGTCCTCTATCCCCCCGAATATGGCAACTGCTTCAGAGGAGTGTACGGCCCAGTGAGGCGGTATGACCAGCTTGGCGCCTCCGAAGATCTGTACTACTTCGATCTCGATCTCACCGGTGAAGTCGGCCTGGGTTAAGTTGATCTCTGCCCCGCCAAATATGTTCACCACTTCACCCCCTTTGAAATTCTTGGAATAGATGATCCGTTTTACATGCCCGAAGACGGACACTATGTCGAGCAGGTCATCTTTATCAGTGACGGAAGTGCCTGATCCTGTAACGCCCTTGTCTGAGGATTCTTCCCACCCCGTTCTCCACCTGTTCCTTCTTTCCCATCTTTCATGGGCCCTTCTGCCGAACCTACTACGCCGTGTACCGAACAGGACGGCCAACCCAACGAGTATGATGATGAAGGGAAGGATGAAATCCTTGATGTCGATATCGGGGAGCAAATGCTCGGCCAGAAAAAATCCACCTACGGCCATGATCACTATCCAGTTGAAATCCCTGAACCTGTTTACAAGTCCCACGAATAAGCCTACCACGATCAGGATCATAGGCCAGGTGAATAACCAGTTGGGGAGGTCAGCGCCCATACGGCGCATCAGTAATACAGCTCCGATGCCTACCAGTAAGAGGCCTGCCCATGCATTGATATTCCGGGGGCCTCTTCCTTCTTCCTGCCTGCGGTCTTGCTGTTCTGCCGGGTTTGTGCTTTCGTCTTGCATAGTGAAATAATTTACACAAATCTACAGGCATAGCAGTCCCGCTGCAAGTGCTCAAAGGCAATTACAGGATGGTTACCGGCAAAAAGGGGAATTTTCTCGGTGAAAAAACCGCTTATTGTTTGTTCTGCGACAATTTGCTCCTGATCCGGCTCAGGGTTTCCAGCGTCATGCCGAGGTAGGAGGCGATGTACTTGAGCGGTACCCTGTTCAAGAGATGGCTTTTGGTGACGATAAAATGCTTGTATTTGGAAGTGGCTTCCGTGAGGCGGGCTATGTATGCCCGTTCTTCGGCATCACGATAATATTTTTCCAGGATCTTACGCCCCACGATATTGATCTCGGGGAAATGCTCATACATGTATTGCAGGTCATTGTAATGAAGACCGGTCAATTCACAGTCTTCGATGGCCTGGATATTTTCGGTGGCAGGGATCTGCAGGTCGAAGCTCGTTATGGAGCTTACCAGCTCACGCTCACAGGTGATCCAGGTGGTGATCTCTTTGACACCATCCTTTGCATATCCGCGCAAAATACCTTTCCTTACTAAGAAGATATGGGAACAGATCGTTCCTGCTACCATCAGCATCTCATTTTTCCGCAAACGATGGGAGAAACATTTTTCATTAGCATAAGCCTGGGCCTCCGCACTAATAGGGTACACGGATTTGGCAAAACTGACAAAAGGGGATTCTGGCAGGGCAGTTTTAGACAGCCACTGTTCACCTGCAGTCGGGTTGTTTAAAGACATACTACGATCAAAAATTTAGGTTGGGGTTCAGAACTTAAATTCCGGCCAAGGGAAAACGGCATTAATGATTATTTCCAGAGGACAATTGATTGATAGATATCGCGGTAAGGATAATTAAAGATAGGGAAAAGAATCACTTACAGAACAAGTTCTTTGTGTATATAAGTGATTTCTTGTAGCAAGATCAATAATTCCACGCCAACACTCCTGCAAAGGTAACGGTTATCCGTAAATGTTCAGTAACAATGATGTAGAAGTTCAAGGTAAATGGGGATAAAAAACCAGGTTTTTGGGGGATAATTGGTTAGCCAATGAAACGAAATTGATCTCCGTCAAACAATCCAAGGTCGCTCAGTTTTATATGTGGTATCACCAGCAGGGCCATGAAGGAAAGTGTCATGAAAGGGGCCGATAAACCGGAGCCCAATGATTTGGCCATGGCATCGATGGCAGTATAGCCTGCTGCTATGGCGTATCCATCTTCATTGCTCATCAGTCCGGCCACTGGTAATCCCAGCACCATTTCAGATCCGGGACTCACGCAGCTTATTCCCCCTTTCCGAGCTATCACGGCATTCACGGCACGGCAGAGGGATTCATCGTCGACACCCACGGCCACGATGTTGTGACTGTCGTGCGCCACCGATGAGGCAATAGCGCCCTGCTTCAGCCCGAAATTTTTTATGAACGCTTTTGCTACCGGCGCATCAGCATAACGGTTCACTACAACGATCTTGAGGCAGTCATGTTCAGGATCACTTACGATGTTACCGCTCACTACTTTGGGTGTCATTAGGATTTTATTGGTGATCAACTGTCCATCCAATGCTCCGATCATCGTGATCTCCTGCTCGCCCGTCCATGGTATTGCGAAGTCGGCCATTGTTTTCGGAGCGCAATTGAAATGATTGATCAGCGTGGCTGGTTTTGTTTTGATGAGCGACTGTCCATGGTCGGCCACCAGTTGTCCATCGATATAGGTTTGCAGCACCCTGAAATGCACCAGGTCTTCTGCCAGGATGAAGTCTGCTGGATCGCCCTCCCTTAGCAATCCAATGTCCAGATGATAATGCAGGACTGGATTGACGCAGGCTGCCTGCAGCACATGAAAAAGATCGATACCTTTTGCCACGGCGCGGGCGCAGAGCTGGTTGATATGGCCTGCTTCCAGGCTGTCGGGGTGCTTATCATCGCTGCAAAACATGATATGCTGCGGATGATCTTTCAGCAGGCCGATCAGTGCCTCGAAATTTTTTGCAGCACTTCCTTCACGGATAATGATCTTCATGCCATAGCTCAGCTTGTCGAGCGCTTCCTCTTCAGTGAAACATTCATGATCGGTACTGATCACCACCTCACGGGTAGTAGCGGTATTATGGCGGCCTTCGGCCGCCGAAGCCTCAGCGTAGGCGGCAAGAATATATTGTTTGGCCAGCTCGCCCCGCAGTCCGGGCGCATGCCCGTCCACCGGTTTTTCCAGTCTTTGTGCCGCTGCGATCTTTTGCATCACTTCCGGGTCTTTGTGGAGCACTCCGGGAAAATTCATCATCTCGCTTAAATATTTGATCTCAGGTTTTTGCAGCAGTGTTTCTACCTGTGCAGCATCGAGAGAAGCACCGGCCGTTTCGAAACCAGTGGCCGGTACACAGCTTGGTGCGCCGAAATTGAATTTGAATGGCACGGTATTACCATTGCTGATCATATATTCCACACCTTCCATACCACATACATTGGCTATCTCATGCGGATCGCTTACCGTGCCTACCGTCCCATGCACCACCGCCATCCTGGCAAATTCAGCAGGCACCAGCATGGAGCTCTCGATATGAACATGACTGTCTATGAACCCGGGAAGGATGCAGGGAAGCGAGCCCTCTGCCGTGTCCGGATGGCCGGAAATATCCCGGACCGAACTGATCTTTCCATCATGCACTACGATCTCTGCCGGATAGATCTTTTGCTGCCATATATCTGCCAACTTGCCCCGGATGGTAAAACTGTCCATTCGTAAAAGATTATTGCTAAAATAGTTTATATGAAAGAAATATATAGGTTTACCACGAAGACACGAAGGCACAAAGGAAATGAGATGGTTTTATGATCAAGCATCCTGTCCATAAGTCAACATGCCCTTTTTGCTTAATAGTGTGATCAATACTACAACAATTTGGAATCCCTATCAAGGCACGAAGCTACCTCCGGTAGTGCTGAGCAAATCTACAAGTTCCAATCCTTTGAGCCTTCGTGCCTTCGTGGTAAACCTATCCTAATAATCTAATATAATTTTTGACGTGCTCTGCCGATTTTATAATTTGAGACCAAACAATCTAAATCCCTCCATCTCTATATGCAACACAACAAATATATTCTTGTTCAACTTCTCTTTTTCTTCCTATTCCTCTTTCCACTCTTATCTCCCGCACAGGAAGTCATCGTCAACAATGTTGGTAAAGATCCCTTCAATGGCAAAGCTACCAACATTGTGTACAAAGCCAAAGAGGGTGTATGGACCTTTCAGCCTTTTACAAATTCCGTCATAAAGACCACCTACCGTCCGGCAGATTATACGCGGAACGAACATATTTCCGATGCGGTGATCGCATCACCACAGGCGCTCGGCACCAAGATCACGGTGACCACTTCTCAAACAGTGGAGCTGGAAAATGGCGTCAGCGTGGTGATCCAGCGCGACAGGCTCTACTACAAATCCGGCCGCGAAGTTAAAGTGAAAGCAGGTCATTATTTCGCCCAGGGCGATAACAGGGGATTCAGGTTCCAACTGAGCGACCAGGAAAAAATATTCGGTGGAGGCGAACGCGCCCTGCCGATGGACCGCAGAGGCTACCGGTTCAACCTGTACAATAACCCTGCCTACGGATATGGACTGGGCGCCGATAATCTCAACTTCTCCGTTCCCATGATCATTTCCTCCAACGGGTATGCCATCTTCTTCGACAATCCCTCCAAAGGCTATCTCGATATCGGGTTGACCGATAAGGATTTCCTGGAAGCCGGTTTCTCCAGCGGTGAGTTGACCTACTACGTGGTGTTCGGAAAGAATATCGATGAGATACTGCTCAACTATACTGCCATCACCGGCCGGCAACCGCTGCCTCCCCGCTGGGCATTGGGCAATTTCGTATCCCGCTTCGGCTATCGCAGTGAGGAACAGGTGAAACAGGTAGTGGAGAAAATGCGCCGCGATAATTTTCCCATGGATGGCCTCATTTTCGATCTCTTCTGGTTTGGCGATAATATTAAAGGTACCCTGGGCAACCTCGATTGGGTGAACAATACCAAATGGCCCGATCCCAAATCCATGATCGCCGGTTTCCGTCAGCAGAACCTGAAGACCATCCTGATCACTGAACCCTTTATTCTTCAAGGCACTAAAACCTATACAGAAGCTACTCCTTTCCTGGCCACGGAAGCCAGCGGGCAGCCATATACGTACAGTGATCTGTATTTCGGCAATGGCGGACTGGTGGATATTTTCCGAAAGCAGGCCCGCGACTGGTTCTGGAAGTTTTATAAAAAGCAGGTAGGCATCGGCGTTACAGGATGGTGGAGCGACCTGGGAGAACCTGAAAAACATCCGAACACGATATTTCACAACCTGAAAGATCATGGTGTGAACAGGCCCATGAGCGCCGATGAAGTGCATAATGTTTATGGTCACTACTGGAGTAGGATGTTGTTTGAAAAATATGCCGAAGATGTGGGCGGTGTGCGGTTATTCCACCTCAACAGGTCGGGGTTTGCAGGCAGTCAGCGGTATAGCGTTTTTCCCTGGACGGGCGATGTGGCCCGCAACTGGAGCGGACTGAAATCGCAGTGGCCCGTTCTCCTGGGCATGAGCCTGGGCGGACTTCCCTACGTGCATTCCGATGCAGGCGGCTTTGCCATGGCCGACCAGGCAGATCCCGAGCTATATACACGCTGGTTGCAATTCGCGGCATTCACGCCTGTCTTCCGCCCTCATGGAACGGCACTGGAAGATTATGACAGATCGGTAAAAAATATTCCCTCCGAGCCATGCTTCTGGGATGATCCCTATAAAACCATCGTGCGTCAGTTTATCCATCTACGTTACCAATTGCTGCCATATAATTATTCACTCGGATATGAGCAAGCTGTCTTCGGCAAACCGTTGATGCGCCCGCTCTACTACTATAATTTCAGTGATCCTGAAACCTTCAAAGCTGACGACGAATATTTCTGGGGCGATAATTTCCTGGTAGCTCCTGTCATGTCGCAGGGCGCTACTGCCCGGTTGCTCTACCTGCCCGAAGGCAAATGGTATAATTTTTACGATAACAGCCTGGCCGATGGAAAACAATGGATTACTCAACCCGCCGATATCAACCGTATGCCGCTCTTTGTAAAAGCAGGCAGCTTTGTCCCGCTCTGGCAGCCGGATTCCGTGATCCGTTCAACAGAAACCTATGATTCGAAAAAGATCAGCCTGTTATATTATCCTTCTGCTGCTGCCAGCACCTATACCTGGTATGATGATGATGGATACAGTACCAGAACGCTGGAGCGGGCCGACTATGAACTGATCACTTTTAACGGGAGCACCAACGGGAACCTCATCACCATCGATCTCAAGACCAACAATGAAGCGATCTACAAGAGAAAACAACCGCGGCAACTCCTGATCACGGTGCCTTCCAATTCACCGTTCAAAGAATTGAAAGTAAATGGGCAACCGGTGGACCTTTCAAAAGTTCCCAAAAAACCGGTCACGCTGGCCAATGGCCGTTTTGCCACTGCCCTCGTAGAGTTCAGTGGGAAACCTACGAAGATCGAGCTGCGTTTTTAGATTTGTAGCATCAATGCACCGGATTATGTGCATTTTATGATTGGAGAAAATTTATTCCATCTATCTCATTCATCATGGCCATCGTGGTCCTGCAGGTATATTTCCTATGTGGATAACCAGTTGTTTGGCACAGTACATGCATTCATAAGGCATAATCCGTTCTTATGAAAAAAACAATACTGATCAACCTGTCACTCTTGTTGTTCTTTTACATCCTGATCTTTATCGTAGCATCGGTGTAGTGTACACCACGAAGGCACGAAGGCTCAAAGGATAGGAACTTGCAGATTTGCTCAGCACTACCGGAGGTAGCTTCGTGCCTTGATAGAGATTCCAAATTGCTGTAGTATTGATCACACTATAACACTATAAAGGCGCAAAGGGCATGTTGACTCATGGACAGGATGCTTGATCATAAGACCACCTCATTTCCTTTGTGCCTTCGTGTCTTTGTGGTAAACACTGAGAGGCGCGAAGTCGCTACCAGATGTTCAGTCTTGCATCAGATCCGGGCGTCGTTCCTGCGTTCTTTTGACCGCCTGTTCGTGTCGCCATTCAGAGATCTTTTTCGGGTCGCCGCTCATCAGGATCTCGGGCACTTTCCAGCCACGGAAATCGGCGGGCCTCGTATAAACGGGAGGGGCCAGTAAATTATCCTGGAAAGAATCCATCAGTGCAGAAGTTTCATCATTCAATACACCGGGCAGTAACCGGCCCACAGCATCTACGATAATGGCGGCAGCCAGCTCCCCGCCACTGAGCACATAATCACCTATGGAGATCTCCATCGTTACAAAATGTTCACGGATCCTTTCATCGATCCCTTTGTAGTGCCCGCAAATGATCAGCAGGTTGCCTTTCATCGATAACTGGTTGGCAGCAGGTTGATCGAATCTTTTTCCGTCGGGGGTTACATAGATGATGGCATCGTAGGCCCTGCTGGCCGATAGGCTTTCGATGGCATTGGCCAGTGGCTCGGGCATCATCACCATGCCGGCCCCTCCGCCATACTGGTAATCGTCGACTGTGCCGTATTCATTCACGGCCCATTGCCGGAGATGATGCACATGCACTTCCAGCAAACCCTTATCCTTCGCACGTTTCATGATGGAGTGGGAGAGCGGGCTCTCGAGCAGTTCGGGGAGAACGGAGATGATGTCGATACGCATGAGGCAAAGATAGGGGGTGGGTTTTATTCTTCCCGGAATTCATCCAGGTCCCGTCTTTGCTTCTTGGTCGGGCGACCCACTTTACTGAGCCGCTTGCCGGTATGGAAGCTGGCCGCCTGGAACTGAATGCGTTCCAGTTCTTCAGGCGGCGTAATATCTTCGTAGAATTTGATCGCTTCGCTATGCGCCACGCGATTGTGCAGCAGGCCCGTTACCCTGATCCGCCAGCGCTTCGCTTCCGTCTTCACTTCGTACTCCTCACCGATACCTACAGCTTTGGACGCTTTCACCTGCATCCCATTGTACTTGACCTTTCCGCTATCGCAGGCCGCCGCCGCTATCGTCCTCGTTTTGAAAAGACGAATAGACCATAGATATTTATCGATCCTCAGTTTCTCTTTTTCACTCATCGTCTTACAAGTTCGGAAAAATTATCCCATAGATACCACTCATTCCATCAATCCCGGTTCAGACAGCAAAATACTGGTGGAAATACGGTATCGTTTCAATGCCTTTATAAAAATTGACGAGATCAAATTTCTCATTGGGTGAATGCAGGTTGTCGCTGTCGAGCCCGAAGCCCATGAAAACGATCTTTACACCCAGTTCCCTTTCAAGGATGGATGAGATAGGAATACTGCCGCCGCCACGCACCGGGATCGGCTGTTTGCCGAAAGTGGTCTCGATGGCTTTGGCCGCAGCCTTATAAGCTTTGGAATCGATCGGTGTCATATAAGGTTCTCCGCCGTGCAGCTCGATGGCATTGACTGTTACGGACGCCGGTGCTATTTTGCGGAAATGCTCCAGCAGCATCTCGGTGATCTTCACCGATGATTGATTGGGCACCAGTCTCGCAGAGATCTTTGCATAGGCTTTTGAAGGCAGCACAGTTTTTGCGCCTTCACCGGTATAACCGCCCCAGATGCCATTCAGCTCGAGCGTTGGGCGGATGCCTGTACGCTCATTGGTGGTATATCCCTTTTCTCCCCAAAGCTCCTGCACGCCCAGGTCCTGCTTGTATTCCTTTTCATCGTAAGGCGCCTGCGCCATCAGTTTTCTTTCTTCGGGAGTAGCAACCACCACATCGTTATAGAAACCCGGAATAGTGATATGATGATTCTCATCATGACAGCTCGCGATCATTTTCGCCAGGATGGTGATGGGATTGCCCACAGCGCCGCCGTATACACCACTGTGCAGATCGCGGTTGGGGCCTGTCACTTCTACCTGTATATAAGACAACCCGCGCACCCCGATATCCATGGAAGGGTTTTCCATACTGATCATGGCCGAATCACTGATCAGGATCACATCGCATTTCAGCAGGTCTTTATGGGCGGCCACGAATTTTTCAAGGTTGGGCGAGCCTACTTCTTCTTCTCCTTCGATGAGGAACTTGATATTGGTGGTGAGGCTTTTCGTTTGTGTAAGGATCTCCAGGGCTTTCACGTGCATATAGAACTGGCCCTTGTCGTCGGCCGATCCGCGCGCATAGAGCTTACCATCTTTGATCACCGGCTCGAAGGGGCCGCTATGCCAGAGGTTGAGCGGGTCGGGCGGTTGTACATCATAGTGACCATACACCAGCACGGTGGGTTTGGAAGGATCGATGATCTTTTCTGCATATACTACAGGATGACCGTCCGTAGACATTACTTCCGCTTTTTCGGCGCCTGCTTCCATCAGCCGCTGCTTCACGGCCTCCGCACATTTTTTCATATCTTCTTTATGGTCGCTGTTGGCGCTGACGGAAGGGATGCGCAACAATTCTATGAGTTCCTGCAAAAAACGGTCTTTGTTCTTTTCCTGGTATTCTTTCCAAGCTTGCATAATGGCAAATTTTTAAGGTGAGTGCGGCCAGTTTGGAGGGCGAAGATAGGTAATTATGGGAAGGGAATGTTGGGTTGATAAGTTGAAAAGTTGATAGGTTGACGTAGAAATCTACGAAGAAAGGAGAACCACTTATCAACTTGTAAACCTGTTACCTTGTTAACCTACAAACGATGCTTCTTGTCCGATATGATATTCTGCAGTGTCCACGGGATGCGCTTTTCAAATGCTTTTTGTCGCACTGGGCAGTCCGACTTGGTGCAAATAGGGCAGGAAAAGTCCATACATCCATCCGAATGCACGAACAGTTCGAGGGTATTGCCGAATTCTCTCCTGATGAGGCCCGACAGCTCATCGATCTCATCGTGCGCTTCACGCACATTGAAATACCAGGGCACGGTAAGATGGCAATCCACATGCAACTGCCCGCCATATTTGATCACCCGGAGATTATGCAGGTCGATCCAGTTCTCCCGCCGGTTGGCATTGAGCACTTCCACCATTTTCAATAACAGCTCCTTATCGGCCTCATCCATGATGCCTGCTACCGAACTGCGCAGGATCTTGTAGCCGGTGAACATGATGATGAAAGCGAAGATGATGGCCACGACGCTGTCGAGCATGGTAATGCCGGTAAAATAGATCAGTGCCAATCCGGCAATGATGCCCAGGGTCGACCAGGTATCGGATTGCAGGTGCTTGCCGCTGGCTATCAGGGCCAGTGAATTGTTCTTCTTTCCCTTCCTGATACTGATGGCCCCCACCACGAAATTGATCACGGCAGTAATGGCCACCAGGAGAATACCGTAGTCCAGTTTTTGTAAAGCATGGGGATGGATGAAATTCGTGATCGATTCATAGATGATGATCAGGCCGGCGATCAGGATAAGTGTGCCTTCCACGGCAGCAGAGAGGAACTCCGCTTTGCCATGACCGTAAGGGTGGTCTTCATCGCGGGGCTTGGCGGCAACGAATAAACTGTACAGGCCGATAAAGCCTGCGATCACATTCACCGTGCTCTCCAGTGCATCTGTAAGGATAGCCACGGAGCGGGTGAGAAAAAAGGCAACGATCTTGATAATAAAGAGCGTAACAGCAACGGTGACCACCCATTTCTGTATACGCAGATTTTCATGGCCGGTATTCAATGCAGGCGATTTGCGGCAAAGATACATCTGAACCATGATTTATTGGATTCGATAGATTAAGAGGATAATTCATCGAAGGTGCATTACTCCCCTGAAACAAAAGAATGGATTACCTTTAAGTTCAAATCAGATCCAGGAACATTTCTGAATATCAACGACCTTTCCTCCAAATCCATCAAATCATAAAAATCCAGGTTCAGACAAATGGAACCAATTGCCGATATCGTTCAAGCCTATGCCGACCAGTTCACTTCCCCGGAAGATGAACTGCTGAAACAGGTCGCCGCCGAAACCTATGCCCATCACGCCCAGCCCCACATGCTGAGCGGCCATGTGCAGGGCAAATTCCTGGAAATGATCAGCCGCCTCCTGCAGCCGCGGCGCATCCTGGAGATCGGCACATTTACCGGTTATAGCGCCCTTTGTCTTGCTAAGGGCTTGTTAAAAGATGGCCAATTGCACACGATCGAACTGCGGGAATCCGATGCAGCCGTGGCCCGGGCAAATTTTGATAGGTCAAATGCCGCTGAAAAGATAATTTTGCACGTGGGAAATGCGTTGAGCCTGTTACCAGCCCTTCGGGAAACCTGGGACCTGGTATTCATCGACGCCGATAAGACCGGTTACATCGACTATTATAATATGGTATTGCCTGCAGTTCGCTCAGGCGGTGTGATCCTGGCCGATAATGTACTTTTCCACGGCCAGGTACTGGAACAACCGGTTAGCGGGAAAAATGCCCTGGCGATCCAGGCATTCAATGAAATGGTGCGGAACGATGACCGCGTAGAGCAGGTATTGCTCACCATTCGCGATGGCTTACTACTGATCCGAAAAAAATAAAGAAGGCATGCATTTAAAACGTTTACTGATCGTATTGCCGTTGATGGCATCGTTGTGGCTAAGGGCTCAAAGGAATGAGGATGTCGTCAGCTATATCAATATGTACCGTGAACTGGCTATCCAGGAAGAACTGCGCACCGGCGTACCAGCAGCGATCAAACTGGCGCAAGGTATCCATGAGACCATGGCCGGCAAGAGCGACCTGGTGCTCAGATCGAATAACCATTTCGGCATCAAATGCAAACAGACATGGACAGGCGATAAAGTATACCATGATGATGATGCCCGCGGGGAATGCTTCCGCAGTTATTTGAACCCGACAGATTCGTACATGGACCATTCCAATTTCCTGAAAGGAAGCCCCCGCTATTCTTTTCTTTTCGATCTCGATCCTACCGATTACAAAGGTTGGGCCTATGGCCTCAAGAAAGCGGGCTATGCTACCAATAACAAGTATTCGCAGATACTCATCAAACTGATCGACGATTATAACCTGCAGCAATATACGCTGATCGCATTGGGAAAATTAGCCCCACCTGAAGACATGGTTGCTGCCCGTATCTCCCGGCAAGGCATGGAAACTTCCATTGCTTCGGCAGGCCCTTCGCAGCAGCCGGTTCAGGCAACGGAAACCATTACAACCGTTGTGCCTCCTGCACCTGCTGTACAATATCCCGAAGGCGAATTCACCATTCATAATACCCGCGTGATCTTTGCAAAGGCAGGCACTTCCCTGCTGGCCATCGCCCGGCAATATGATATATCCCTGAGAAGGCTGCTCGACTTCAACGATATGAACAAGGAAGATGTGCTGACGGAAGATCAACTGGTCTTTCTCCAGCGCAAAAGGAAAACAGGGGCAAATGAGTTCCATACCGTTCAGCCGGGTGAATCATTGTATGATATCTGCCAGGCTGAAGCCATCCGTCTTGAATCATTGCTCGAATACAATCACCTGAAAGAAGAAGGCCAGCCGGCGCCGGGAGAAAAATTATACCTCCATACGAAAGCGCCTGCAGGCCCCAGGCTGGTGGAAGAGGTAGCGCTTATGCAGGTGAAGACCAGCACCGATGTAAGGCCGGCATTCAGCTCTGCCAACATGCACAGGGTGCAGACCAAAGAAACCTTGTACAGTATCGCCAAAAAATATGGCGTTACGGTGGAGCAGGTCCGTGAATGGAATAAGCTGGAAGGGTATGAGCTGAAGATCGGGCAGGACTTGATCATCTACAAAAACTGAGCTATGCGCATCGTTCGAGTGCACGACAAAAAATTTGAGCCATACCTGACTGCCGAGATGATCCAGACCCGTATCAAAGCGATCGCGGCCCAGTTGAATAAAGATTATGCAGGGAAGAAGCCCGTGTTCATCGCTATCCTCAACGGTTCTTTCATCTTCGCGGCCGACCTGTTCAAAGAGCTGAGCATCGAAGTGGAAATTTGTTTCATCAAGCTGGCTTCCTACAAAGGGACCCGGTCTACCGGCCAGGTAATTACAGCCATCGGGCTCGATATGGACATCTTCGGAAGGGAAGTAGTGATCGTTGAAGACATAGTCGACACCGGCAAAACACTCTCGGAATTCCTTCCTCAATTGCAACACCAGCAGCCTGCCAGTCTGAAGATCGTGGCGCTCCTGCACAAACCGGAAGCCACTGTATTTCCGATCCCCATTGATTACCTTGGTTTTTCTATTCCCAACAAATTCGTCGTTGGTTATGGGCTTGATTATGATGGGTTGGGCCGCAATATCCCGGAGATATACAAACTAACGGAATAGTCAATAACCTTCCCGTACACTTGCAAGTGCAGAAAGAATCTGGTATTTTTCACGTAAAATGACCGGTTGAGACTTGCCGTAGCCATACTTGCCTTTGTATTGTCCTCACTGCCTTCCTCTGCCCAGTTCTACTTTCGTGGCGAGATCAGGGATGAAAGGAACAATAGCCTGAGCAATGCCCGGATCAGGCTTCATTCCACCGGGTTTGTATATTATTCGGGTGTGAACGGCACATTCGGTATTCTCAGTACCATCACTTCCGATTCGCTCACCATCAATCTCGACGGCTATCAGCCGCTCACCGTGCGCATCGATGCCGGTCGCTTTCACAGCTTTACCCTGAAGATGCTCTATGCCTCCGCCAACCTGCAAAGGAACAGGCTGGTGTCTCTTACCCGCGACCTGAGGCCGGAAGACCGCAAGGCATGGACCACCGGCGGAGAGACCTACAGCGCCCTGGTAGAAAATGAATTCGTGCAGGCCAGGCGCTACCCCGAAACAGGCTTTGCCATCCATACCGACAGAGCGGCCTACAGCAATATCCGGCGTTTCCTGAACATGAATACCACGGTGCCACCTGATGCGGTGCGGACAGAAGAACTGCTCAATTACTTCAACTTCGACTATACGCCACCATCATCTCCTGATAGCATATTTGGTTTTCATTCCTATCTGTCGGAATGCCCCTGGAATGCCGAGAGCTGGATGCTCTTCCTGAATGTGTGCGCCAGGAGGATCGATTCTTCCAGGATCCCTCCGTCGAATCTCGTGTTCCTGATCGATATCTCAGGGTCGATGGATATGCCCAACCGCCTGCCATTATTGAAATCTTCCTTCAAACTGCTGGTCGATAACCTTCGGGATAAGGACACGGTATCGATCGTCGTATATGGGAGTACGGTAGGTGTGTGGCTGACGCCCACATCGGGAAAGGAAAAAGAAAAGATCCGCAAATCGATAGAAGACCTGTATCCCGGCGGCGCCACGCCCGGTGAATCGGGCATACGCACTGCCTACCGGGTGGCCAAAAGCCAGTTCATCAAGGGAGGTAACAACCGGGTGATCCTGGCCACTGACGGGGATTTCAACGTAGGGCAATCCAGTGAGGCCGAATTGGAAAAGCTGATCACCCTGCACCAGGAATCGGGCATCTATCTCACCTGCCTGGGAGTGGGTATGGGTAATTACAAAGATTCCAAACTGGAAGTGCTGGCAAAAAAAGGCAATGGGAATTTTGCGTACCTCGACAATGAGCAGGAAGCGGAAAAAGTATTGGTGAAAGAACTCACTCAAACCTTGTATACAGTGGCAGACGATGCCTTCCTCAATATCAGGTTCAACCCTTCCGTTGTCCGGGAATACAGGTTGATCGGGTTCGACAACAAACTGAAAGCCCTGGCCGATTCGCTCAATGAAGTGGAAGGAGGAGAGGTAGGGCCTGGATATTCGCTGCTGGTATTATTCGAGATCAAACCGGTGAATGCATCGCCGGAGAACCTGTTCCAGCAGGATAAAGAGGGGATGGCCACTGTTACGGTCAACTACCGCCTGCCCAATGATTCTTTACACCGCTCTACAGGCTATAAATGCCCGGCCATCTTTACCGAATTCAATGATCTGCCTCCCTGCTACCGGTTCGCTTCTTCCGTGGCCATGTTCGCTTCACTGCTGAAAGGATCGAAGTTTTCCCGGTTTATCACCTGGAATGATGCGATCATCATGGCCAGTGAATCCTGCCGCCCCGATGATGCGATCCAGAAGGAATACATCAATATGATCGGCAAGGCGAAGAAGATATATGGGAAGAATAGGAGGAAAAGGAGAGAAAAGGAATAAGATTGATAAGTTGACAAGTTAATAGGTTGATAAGTAGATAAGTAGATCTTAGAACTTCAGAGACCTCCCTTGTCAACCTGTTAACTTGTCAACCTATCAACTTTTCAACGTATCAACCTTCACGAAAACATTTCTCTCACTTTATCGAAAAAGTTCTTATCCGATTTATCCGGCTGGGGTTTGAAATTGGGGGATTGGCCCAGTTTCTCCAGCATGGCTTTCTCTTCTGCGGTAAGATGCTGCGGAGTCCACACATTCACATAGATCAGTTGATCGCCTTTCTCGTAAGAATTCACGGCCGGGAATCCTTTTCCTTTGAGCCGGAAAATCTTGCCGCTCTGTGTGCCGGCGGGGATCTTGATCTTGGCCCTGCCGTCGATGGTGGGCACTTCCACGTTGATGCCGAAAGCGGCATCGGGGAAGGAGAGGTGTAGCTCGTATGCCACGTTCAATCCATCGCGGTGCAGTTCCTTATGTGGTTCTTCTTCGATGAGGATGATAAGGTCGCCGGGAGTGCCGCCACGTTCGCCGGCATTGCCTCTGCCGCTCACGCTGAGCTGCATGCCTTCCTGTACGCCTGCCGGGATATCGATGGTGACGGTCTCTTCACCGTAGGTACGCCCTTCTCCTTTACAGGCGCCGCATTTGGCCGTTATCGTGGTGCCTTCACCGTTACAGGTGGGGCAGGTGGTAACTGTTTGCATCTGCCCGAGGAAAGTGTTGGTCACTTTTCGTACCTGGCCGCTGCCTCCGCAGGTGCCGCAGGTCTGAACGCTGTGCTTGTCTTTGGCGCCGCTGCCTCCACAGGTGGCGCAGGGAACATATTTCTTGACCTTGATCTGCTTGGTAACGCCTTTGGCGATCTCTTCGTAATTCAGTTTGAGCTTGATGCGGAGATTGGAACCACGCACGCCGCGGGCCCTTTGTCCGCCGCGGCCCCGGCCTCCTCCAAAAATATTTCCAAAAAGGTCGTCCCCAAAAATATCGCCGAACTGGCTGAAGATATCGTCCATATTGGGGCTGCCGCCATAATTGCGGCCATTGCCGCCTACGCCTGCATGGCCGAAGCGGTCGTATTGTGCGCGTTTATCCGCATCGCTCAGCACCTCATACGCTTCTGCAGCTTCCTTGAATTTTTCTTCGGCCGCTTTATCGCCGGGGTTCCGGTCGGGGTGGTATTGCATGGCTACTTTCCGGTAAGCCTTTTTGATCTCATCCTGTGAAGCGCCCTTCGCTATACCCAGAATTTCATAATAATCTCTTTTCATAAAAAGAACTGATATGCTATTATGCTATGTGAAAATTACTTTCCCACCACTACTTTGGCGAACCTGATGATCTTATCGTTGAGGTAATAACCTTTTACCACTTCATCCACTACTTTTCCTTTGAGATCTTCGGTAGGTGCGGGAATTTCTGTGATAGCTTCATGATGATCGGGATCGAAGGCGGTACCGATGCTTTGCATGGGCTTGAGGCCTTTTGCCTGGAGGGTATTGCGAAGCTTGGTGAAAACGAGCTGAACGCCTTCCTTGACGGCTTTGGGGTCGGCGCCCGACTGCCATTGTTTTTCGGCCCGGTCGCAGTCGTCGAGCACATCCAGGAGGGAGGTGATCACGTCTTTGCCGGCGGTCTGGATCAGTTCGATCCGTTCCCTGGCGGTCCTTCTTCTGAAATTATCGAATTCAGCGGCCTGCCTGAGGTATTTGTCTTTCAGTTCCTGGACCTCGGATTTCAGTTTTTCCAACTCGTCTTCGCTGACCAGGGGCTCTTTCAGGTGGGCGCTGCCGCTGATACTCTCGTCTGTATTGATGTCCATGGAGGCATCGTTGCCATTTGTGCCATTGGCCGGATTGATAGGCTCTTTTTCTGTCATAGGTTTCCTTGTTTGTTAGCGCTGTATGCTGAAATATTGGCCGTGCCCGGTCCTCTTTCCCGGTGAAAGGAAGAAGGGGCACGCCAAAGCTGTAAAAATACGCGATTTCGGCTTCGTTCTGATGGGTCAAAGCCCATCGACCACCAATGGGCAATTACTTTGCCAGTGGGTGATGCCAGGTCAAAATGTCGTAGGGAGCCAATTAGTTAGGTCAGAATGGTAGTGATCAAAATATTATGCGCTGTTCCTGTTAACCACGGAGGCCCGGGAAAGCAGCGGATCATCTTTGCGCCTCCGTGGTTAACAGAATTTGCAAAAATTGCAAATCTCATGCAGCAAAAAGCGCGAAAAATTATTCTTAATAATGTACATTACAAGTGCTGCTATCCGGGCACTGTACAAAGAAGGGGCTCACTCCTAAGGGTAAACTATTGCACTTTGCTAAATATTTATACCAGTTTAGCATACTTTACATATTTTCTATTCCTCTCATCGTCAGCTTTCTATTTTTTTTAAAAAGTCCTGTCGGGTTTTATGGCAACTATTTAATTTTTCGTTAAATTTAGTTGTCGCACAATTTTCGCAACCATCATCAAAACTCAATTTTATGCCCTCAAAGCTAACTGCACGGTTGTGGCTGACGTCGTGTTTATTATTGTTCGCCACTATCGTTTTTGCACAAACGATTGTTACCGGCAAAATTACCAGCAGTTCCGACAAACAACCTGTCTTCGGCGCCACTGTTTCCGTGAAAGGTTCCAACGTGGCCGCACAAACGAACAAGGAAGGAAATTTCTCCATCAAGGTCCCTTCCGCCAATGCCATTCTCATTGTCACATTCATCGGGTTTGAAAACACCGAGTTCGCCCTCAATGGCCGGTCGACCGTTGACATCGAGCTTTCAGAACGGACTACCACCCTCACCGATGTAGTGGTGACAGGCTATTCTTCCCAGGCCAAAAAAGATATCACCGGCTCGGTGACCGTGGTGAAAGTGGCCGATCTCAAGTCGACCCCCGCCGCCAACGCGGAGACCCAGTTGCAGGGCCGCGCAGCCGGCGTTACCGTGGTCACTTCCAACCAGCCGGGCGATGGCGCTTCCGTAAGGATCCGTGGCTTCGCCTCCTTCACCGGCAATGAGCCCCTGTATATTATCGATGGAGTGCCTGCCGGTGGCCTCGGCTTTCTCAGCTACAACGATATCGAATCGATGCAGGTGCTGAAAGATGCCGCCTCTGCCTCCATCTATGGATCGCGCGCTTCCAATGGCGTGATCATCGTCACCACCAAAAGAGGTAAACCGGGGCCCGTTAAAGTTTTCTACGAATCCTATTTCGGCACCCAAAATCCAGGCAAAGGATTCGACCTACTCAATTCACAGGAATATGCAGACCTGATCTGGCTCGCTTCCAGGAACGCCGGTAAAACGCCGCCAGCCGCACAGTACGGAAATGGCGCTACGCCTGTTCTGCCCGATTATATCCTGCCTGCCGGCAGAAAGGAAGGCGATCCCGATGTAGACCCCGCAAAATATAAACTGAACCTCGATGATATACCCAATGCCTACCTGATCGTAAAAGCCAATAAGCAAGGCACCGACTGGTACAGGGAACTCACCAGGAACGCTCCGATGATGAGCCATAACCTCACCGTGTCGGGCGCCAACGACAAGACCCGCTATATGCTTGGCTTCAATTATTTCGATCAGAAAGGGATCGTGATAGAGAATTTTTTCAAACGCTATGCCGTTCGCCTGAATACGGAGTTCAATGTGAAGAATACATTGCGGCTGGGAGAGAACCTGGCCCTGCTCGCCATGGAAGACAACCGCGTGCTGAACAATGAAGAAGGTTCCGATATCGCCTTCAGCTACCGCAGCCAGCCTATCATTCCTGTGTATGATATCAAAGGCAACTGGGCCGGCTCACGCGGAAGCGGACTGGGCAATTCCGAAAACCCGGTGGCCCGTCGCACGCGCGCCAAAAATAACCGTGGACATAATTATGTTGTCTTCGGTAATCTCTATGCAGAGTTGGACCTCTTCAAGAATTTTACCGCCAAATCCAGCTTCGGCGGTTTCCTGCACCTCAACAATTATTATTTCAATGATTATCCTACTTATGAGGATAAGGAAAATAAAGTGCTGGACGCCGTTACAGAAGGCAACCAGAAATATACTTCCTGGACCTGGACCAATACCGTCACTTATAAGAATACTTTCGCCGGTGTACATGATGTACAGGTGATCGTAGGTACGGAGGCCATCGAAGAAAAAGGAAGGGCTTCCGAAGCCAGGCGCCAGGGATATTTTTCCAATGACCTCGACTTCCGCACCGTCAGTGCAGGCTCCGGCACACAAACCGCCAACGGTGCTCCTATCCCGGAATCCGCGCTCTTCTCCGTGTTCGGAAAAATAGATTATACCTTTAATAACCGTTACCTCGCCAGCTTTACTATCCGCCGCGACGGTTCATCACGATTCGGGTCCGATAACCGCTATGGCACCTTCCCCGCAGGCTCACTCGGCTGGCGGATCTCCGAAGAACATTTCATGAAACCCATCACCTGGGTCACCGACCTGAAACTGAGGGTCAGCTATGGTTTGATGGGTAACCAACGTATCAATCCCACCAACCAGTTCACCCAATTCTCTCCCAATAACCAAAGCTCTTATTACGACCTGGCCGGTACCAGCAATAGCAGTATGCAGGGATTCTACCTTTCCTTCATCGGTAACAAGGCCGGTAAATGGGAAACGAATGCCACTGCCAATATCGGTATCGACGCTACCTTGTTCAATGGCAAGACAGAGATCATCCTCGATCTCTATCATAAGAAGACCACCGATTTACTCTACCAGGCTGAACAGCTCGGCAATTCCGGTACTTCTGCAGCCAATAATCCACCCTTTTTCAACGTGGGCGCTATGAAGAATACCGGTATCGACCTCAGCGTTTATCAGAAAGCAAAATTCGGCGGAAAAGATGGAGTGGGTTTAGACGCAACGCTCACTTTCACTACCTATAAGAATGAAGTGGTGAAGATCGCGGAGGGCACCAAGTTCTTCGACGTGAATGTGCGCGACGAACAGAACCGCATCGGTGGCGCTTTCGTGCGCAACGCAGTAGGCCACCCGATCTCATCTTTCTACGGATATAAAGTGATCGGGCTGTTCCAGAGTGCTGAAGATGTGGCCAAATCACCCGCACAAACAGACGCCGCGCCCGGTCGCTTCAAATACCTGGATGCCGATGGCAATGGTGTGATCGATCCTGAGGACCGCGTGTTCCTCGGCAGCCCACACCCCGATTTCACCACAGGTCTCAACCTCGATTTTACCTGGAGAGAGTTCGATCTTTCGCTATTCCTCTACGGCTCTTTCGGCAGGCAGGCCATGAACTATGTGAAATGGTGGACAGACTTCTACCCATCTTTCCCCGGCGGTAAAAGCAAGGACGCTCTCTACAATTCCTGGCTGCCCACCCGCACCAATACCAATGTGCCGATAGCGGAGGATGCAGCCGGCTTCAGCACTACCGGCCAGATCAATTCCTACTACCTGGAAAATGCTTCTTATGTTCGTTTGAAAAATCTTGCCATCGGTTATACATTGCCGAAAAAGCTCCTCTACAGGTGGAAGATCGATAAGCTCCGCTTCTATGTACAGGCCACCAACCTGTTCACCATCACCAAATACAAGGGGCTCGATCCCGAGATCATCGGGGCCGACCAATCCTTCGGCGTGGATGTGGGCATTTACCCCACCGTGAAGAATTTCATCGTAGGTGTAAATCTCAACTTTTAACGAACCAACTTATTATATTATGAAACCAATTATCAAATCATGCGCATTGCTCGCCGTAGTTTTGCTGATCGGGTTCTCCTGTGGTAAGTCATTCCTCGACAGATCAGCCAAAGGAGCTCTCAATGAGGAGATCCTCTCTACCAAAAAAGGTATCGAAGCGCTCCTGATCGGCGCTTACTCCCTGCTCGATGGATTCCAGAACGTTCCATTCATCGGGGATGCCTACAAATCAGCCGGCTCCAACTGGGTCTACGGCAGCATCGCCGGTGGCGACGCCCATAAAGGCAGCGATCCCACCGATCAACCTTCCATTACTCCTATCGAACTATACAAAGCCCTTCCTACCAACGACTATTTCAATGTGAAATGGAAAGTGGTATATGAAGGCGTTACCCGCGCCAATATCGTGCTGAAGTTATTGCCCAAAGCACCTGATGTGACACCCGATGATGTGAAGCGCATCTCCGGCGAAGCCCGGTTCCTCCGTGCCCACTATCATTTCGAAGCACGCAAGCTCTGGGGTAAGGTACCCTTTATCGATGAAACGCTTACGGAGTTCGTGCTTCCCAATCCCAAAGTGAATATCCCGAACGATAAGGATATCCTTGCCAATATCGAAGCCGATTTCAAGTATGCCTATGATAACTTACCTGAACAGTTAAACGAAGTTGGGCGCGCCAATAAATGGGCTGCCGGCGCCATGCTGGGCAAGACCTTATTGTTCGAGAAAAAATTTGCAGAGGCCAAAACAGTGCTCACCACAGTGGTAGCACAGGGTAAGACCACCAGCGGATTGAAGTACGACCTGCTCGATAAATTCCAGGATAATTTCAATGCAGAGACCAAGAACAGTAAAGAATCTGTTTTTGCCGTACAGTATGCCGTCAATGATGGTTCCGGCGGTAATAACGGAAGCGTGGGCGAAGATCTCAACTATCCCAATGGCGGTGCTGCCGGTTGCTGCGGCTTCTTTCAACCTTCGCAAGACCTGGTGAATTCCTATACCACCAGCCCGGCTACCGGTTTGCCCGACCTCGATAATTACAACAATACCGAAGTCTCCAATGACCTCGCACTCACTTCTGATCAGTCTTTCACCACGTATGCCGGCACGCTCGATCCGCGCCTCGACTGGACAGTAGGCCGCAGAGGCATACCGTATAACGACTGGGGCCCGCACCCAGGGCAGATCTGGATCCGCAACAAGGAAGGTGGTCCCTATGCCCCGAAGAAAAGCGTTTACTATCAAAGGCAACTGGATACGTATGTCGATAAATCTTTCTGGGGCCCTATCGTATCTGCCAACAATTATGTGATCATGCGCTTCTCCGATGTATTGCTGATGCTCGCCGAAGCGGAAGTGGAAGCAGGCACTCTCGAAAACGCCCGCGCATTGGTGAACAGGGTGCGGAACAGGGCAAAGAACCCCATCTCATGGGTCGACAATAGCCTGAATGTGCCGTATGCCAAAGCATCCGTGAACAGTGAAGTAGCCATGCTGGCGCTCTCTGCAGATGTTGTGAAACCGGGCGACTGGGTGGTCCGGACGGATCAGAATGCTACCTATGTTCTACTGAAAGGCACGCCAGGCACGCTCTCCAACTGGAACCGTTATAATGTGCCCAATTATAAGATAGAAGATTATAAAACGGTATGGACCGATCAGACATTCGCCCGCAAAGCCGTGCATTTCGAGCGCAAACTGGAACTGGCCATGGAAGGCCACCGCTTCTTCGATCTCGTACGCTGGGGCGAAGCAGCCACCACGCTCAATGCTTATCTGTCTTATGAAAAGAAATGGATACCATATATCCTGGGCACCCAGTTCACGAAAGATAAAAATGAATATTTCCCGATCCCTCAATCCCAGATCGATCTCAGCAATAATGTGCTGGTGCAGAATCCGGGATATCGTTGATGGACGGATACGACATAAAGCAATCGCATGATCAGGACCCTCTCTTGCCTCCTGCTGGTGGCAACGGTTATGGCTGCCTGTGAGCACCGGGCAACGCTTTTCACACGTGTTGGCTCCGATCATTCAGGCATCCGTTTCAATAATACCATCCTGCAGTCGGACAGTATCAACGTGCTCGATTTCTCCAACGTGTACAACGGAGGAGGAGTGGGCTTTGGCGATTTCAACAATGATGGATTGCAGGATATCTATTTCACCGGCAATCTTGTCCCCAATAAATTGTACCTCAACAAAGGCAATTTTGTTTTCGAGGACATCACCGCAAAAGCCGGTGTGGACGGCCATGGCAGGTGGTGCAGGGGCGTGGCGGTGGTCGATATCAATAACGACGGTAAACAGGACCTTTATGTTTGCGCTTCCGTAAAAAAGAATGGCGCAGACCGTCAAAACCTCCTCTATATCAATGAAGGCACTGATGCAGCGGGCATTCCCCATTTCCGGGAAATGGCCGCTGCTTATGGTTTGAATGATACCACGCATTCCACCCAGGCCGCCTTTTTCGATTACGATAATGATGGGGACCTCGATGTATATATCCTCGTGAATGAGATCATCGACGGTGATTATCCCAACCGCTTCCGCCCCCGCAAGCTCGATGGCTCTCATCCCAGCACAGGGCGGTTATACAGGAACGACTGGAACGATTCACTGGGCCACGCTTTCTTTACCGATGTGTCGAAACAGGCCGGCATCACCATTGAAGGTTATGGGCATGGGGTGGCCATCGCCGATATCAACCAGGATGGATGGAAAGACATTTATGTGTCGAACGATTATCTTTCCAACAATATCCTGTACATCAATAATGGCAACGGTACCTTCACCGATAAAGTGACGCAGTATTTCAAACATACCTCCGCCAATGCCATGGGCAATGATATCAACGATATCAATAACGATGGCCTCGCGGATGTGGTGGAGCTGGATATGAACCCGGAAGATAATTACCGGAAGAAAATGATGCTGAACCCCAATAGCTACCAGACCTACCAGAATATCGACTATTTCGGGTACCAATATCAGTATGTTCGCAATACCCTCCAACTGAACCAGGGACCTACCGTTCACGGGCAAGATTCCATTGGTGATCCCATATTCAGCGATATCGGTTTTTATGCAGGCATCGCCGAAACGGACTGGAGCTGGACACCCATGGTGGTCGACTTCGATAACGACGGCTACCGCGATATCGTGATCACCAACGGATTCCCGCGCGATGTGACCGATCATGATTTCATTGCCTATCGCAGTCAGACCATGGGAATAGCTCCCAAACAAACCGTACTGGAACAGATCCCGGAAGTAAAGGTCCATAACTACGCTTTCCGGAATGATCATGATTGCCGGTTCTCCAATGTGAGCGCCGCCTGGGGATTACTTACCCCTTCTTTTTCCAACGGGGCAGCGTATGCGGACCTGGATAATGATGGCGACCTCGATATGGTCGTCAATAATATCAATGATGAAGCCACGGTTTACCGGAATACGTTGAACGATAAAAAAAGATCCGATGCCCATTACCTGCGCGTACAGTTGCAGGGCGATGCTCCCAACCGCAATGGTATCGGCGCCTGGATCGAATTGTATTACGGCCCTCATAAACAGGTGTACGAGCAGAACCCGGTTAGAGGGTATCTTTCCTCTGTGCAGATGGACCCGCATTTCGGGCTCGATACCTTGTCCATGATCGATTCCGTGCGCATCAAATGGCCCGGAGGCAAAATGCAGGTGTTACGGCAGGTGGTAACGAATACCACTCTCAAAGTGGAACAGCGTAATGCACAGCAATCGTACGACTGGAAAAAACCAGCACTGGCATTACATCCGCTCTTCACCGATATAACCCATGAGACCGGGATACAGTATGTACAGCAGGAAAATGATTTCATAGATTTCAATGTCCAGAAACTGATCCCGCATAAAATGTCGGAGTATGGCCCGGCCCTGGCGGTGGCCGATCTCGACGGGAATGGTACTGACGACATTGTTTGCGGGGGATCGGCAACCCATAGCGCCACCATCTTATTACAGGATAGCAAAGGCCGCTTTACTGCCAGAGAGCTTTTGCCCGGCGCCAATGCGCGTACGAAACCAGGCGAAGATATGGGCATCGTATTGTTCGATGCAGACGGCGATGGTGATCAAGACCTGTATATAGCCAGCGGTAGTTATGAATTCGACAATAACAGTAATGTATATGCGGATAAACTATATATAAATGATGGGAAAGGAAATTTCAAGGAAGCCCCCAATGCTATTCCGGTGAACCTGGCCAGTAAATCATGTGTGCGGGTAGCAGACTTCGACCGGGATGGCGACCTCGACCTGTTCATTGCCGGCAGGGTACAGCCCGGCGCCTATCCCAAACCGGTAGCCAGTTTCATTTACAGGAACGATTCGAAGAACGGGCGGCCCCTATTCACCGATGTTACGGCGTCGGTAGCCAAAGACCTGCTCTCCATCGGCCTTGTATGTGATGGAGTATGGACCGATTTCGACAATGACGGCTGGCCCGACCTCGTGCTGGCGGGAGAATGGATGCCCATCACTTTCCTGAAGAATGAAAAAGGGACATTCAGGAATATCACCGCGCAGAGCGGCGTACAGGGGCAGTTGGGCTGGTGGTCGAGCATAGTGCCGGTAGATGTGGATATGGACGGCGATATGGACTATGTGGCCGGCAACCTCGGACTGAATTCATTTTATCGCGCCAGCGACCGGTATCCCGTTCATATCTATGCGAAGGACGTGGACAACAATGGCAGTTATGATGCCGTGCCCACCATCTGGCTGCCAGCCAGCGCCACGGATACCCTTCGGAGAGAATACCCTGTTCATACCAGGGATGATATGATACGGCAGATCATCAGCACCCGCGCCAAATACCCGAATTATAAATTATATGCAGAAGCCACTTTCGATAAAATGTTCACACCGGCTGAAATGAAAGATATGCTGGTGCTCACCGCCAATAATTTCCAACATGCGCTCATCAGGAATATGGGCAATGGCCGGTTCGAATGGCAGCCATTGCCTGCGGCGGCGCAGTTCTCCTGTATCAATGGAATGATCGCTGAAGATGTGAATAGTGATGGGTTCCCGGACCTTCTCATCAATGGCAATGACTACGGCGCAGAAGTTTCCGTAGGCCGCTATGATGGCTGTAATGGCCTCGTATTGCTGGGCGATGGCAGGGGCGGATTTTCACCTGCCTCCATTTTGCAAAGCGGCATTTTCATCCCCGGTAATGGCAAGGCCCTGGCGAGGTTGAGAGACCCGGCAGGACATCTGCTGGTTGCGGCGAGCCAGAACAGGGGCGAGCTGAAGATCTTCCGGCAAAACCGGTCGGGAAACGTTATTCCGGTGCAACCGGACGATTTGGTGGCCATCATCAAAAATAAACAGGGGAAAACCTGGAGGCAGGAATTGAATTACGGTGCTTCCTTCTTATCGCAGTCTGCCCGCTTTCTGGTAGTCCCGGCAGGAGCGTCTTCCATAGAGATCAGTAACACTAAAGGAACTACCCGGAAAGTATTGTAAGAAATGATAGTCGACCCAGCCCGTTCCTTTTTTGTTCATCGCCCGAATAAAAAAATCCCCCGTTTTATACAACGGGGGAAACTTTTTTGTGTAAAGCGACTGTATCTCCTTATCAACTTTTCATCCTCTCAACATTCCAACCAACTCATCATTTCTGTCCTGCTTCTTCTGCGCCTTCCACCAATACAATCACCTTATTGTTCAGCACTTCCACGAACCCGCTCTGGATCTCGTAGTTGGCCTGATGGTTATTTTTATCTTTCAATACTTTCAGCCGGCCTGCTTTCAGCGCGCTTACCAGCGGAGCGTGTTTGTCGAGCACTTCGAACAGACCGGTAATGCCGGGCAGTTGCACACCATACACATCGCCGCTGAACACTTTACGCTCTGGAGTTAATATCTCTAAGTTCATAATCGTTTTAATTGAATTAGCCTTGAGCCTGAGCCAGCAGCTTCTTACCTTTTTCGATGGCGTCGTCGATAGTACCAACGAGGTTGAAGGCTGCTTCAGGATAATCATCTACTTCACCGTCCATGATCATATTGAAACCACGGATCGTTTCTTCGATCGGTACCAGTACACCTTTCAAACCGGTGAACTGTTCAGCCACGTGGAAGGGCTGAGACAGGAAGCGCTGCACTTTACGGGCGCGGGCCACTGTTTGTTTGTCCTCATCGCTCAATTCATCCAGACCGAGGATGGCGATGATATCCTGTAATTCTTTATAACGCTGGAGGATCAGTTTCACCCGGTTGGCGCAGTTGTAGTGCGCATCACCCACGATCTGCGGCGTAAGGATCCGGCTGGTGGAATCCAGCGGGTCAACCGCAGGGTAGATACCCAGGTCGGCGATCTTACGGCTCAATACCGTGGTGGCGTCGAGGTGGGCGAAGGTAGTGGCAGGAGCGGGGTCGGTCAGGTCATCCGCAGGCACGTAAACGGCCTGAACGGAAGTGATGGAACCGTTCTTGGTAGAAGTGATACGTTCCTGCATCAATCCCATTTCAGTGGCCAGGGTAGGCTGGTATCCCACGGCAGAGGGCATACGTCCCAGCAGGGCGGACACTTCGGAGCCTGCCTGTGTGAAACGGAAGATATTGTCGACGAAGAACAGGATGTCGCGGCCTTTACCCTGACCGTCGCCATCACGATAATACTCGGCGATGGTCAGACCGGACAATGCCACGCGGGCGCGGGCTCCGGGGGGCTCGTTCATTTGTCCGAATACGAAAGTGGCTTTTGAATCGGACAGTTCTTTCATGTCTACTTTGTTCAGGTCCCATCCGCCTTTTTCCATACTGTGCTTGAACTCTTCGCCGTATTTCATGATACCGGCTTCGATCATTTCACGCATCAGGTCATTTCCTTCACGGGTCCTTTCACCTACACCGGCAAATACAGACACACCGGAATAGGCTTTGGCGATATTGTTGATCAGTTCCTGGATCAATACGGTCTTACCCACACCGGCACCGCCGAACAGACCGATCTTACCACCTTTTGCATAGGGTTCGATCAGGTCGATCACTTTGATACCGGTAAACAGTACTTCGGTAGCTGTGCTGAGGTTTTCGAAAGCAGGTGGTTTGGCGTGGATGGGGCGGCCGTTCTTTTTGGAAACGGCGGGCAATCCGTCGATCGGATCACCGGTAACGTTGAAAAGGCGGCCTTTGATGGCTTCGCCGGTCGGCATGGCGATGGCAGCGCCGGTATCGACTACTTCCATACCTCTCACGAGACCTTCGGTACCGTCCATTGCGATGCAGCGAACACTGTCCTCCCCGAGGTGCTGCTGGGCTTCCAGCACCAGTACTTCGCCGTTTTGTCTTTTCAGTTCCAATGCGTTATAGATCTCCGGGAGCTTCCCATCGAACTGCACATCCACTACCGCACCGATGATCTGTTTGATCTTTCCAACGTTTGCCATAATTTATGTTTAGAGAGCTTTTAATTTGGCCGCAAAGGTAAGGGAGGAAAAGCAGATTTTAGAAATAGTAAGGAAAAAATATGCAGTTGGCAATTGGCAGTTTTCAGTTGGCAGTTGAAGACCCTATATTTCAGGCATTTCCCACTGTATATAAGGAGTAGCGCCAATGCCATAAAGCCTGCGTTTGCTCTCGCTGTCAACCAACTGCCAACTGCTCCTCACTGCCAACTGAAAAATCCCTATATTGACTTCTTTTTTATAAAAACTGGCGATGCAACTGGTAGAAGTAACGGACGCTCAGACGGCTTCAGCATTCATTTCCGCCAATGTGGAGATCAACCGGCATGATCCCAATTATATCCGGCCATTGGATAAGGATATCCGGGATGTTTTCGATCCCAGGACAAACAAGAGCTTTTGCCATGGGGAAGTGACCAGGTGGATCCTGAAAAATGACCAGGGTGGGCTGATTGGCCGGATCGCTGCTTTCGTCAACAGGAAATACCATAACTGGCAGGATGATATGGCTGTGGGCGGCATCGGCTTTTTCGATTGTATCCATGACCAGGAAGCTGCCGACCAATTGTTCAATGTATCGAAACACTGGCTGTTGCAACATGGTATGGAGGCAATGGACGGCCCGGTGAATTTCGGGGAGCGGGACCGTTGGTGGGGGCTGGTAGTGGATGGTTTCCAGGAGCCATTATATTGCATGAACCATAATCCTCCTTATTATAAGGAGTTGTTTGAACGATACGGGTTCAGGCCCTTTTATAATCAGCTTTGTTTTGGGGTTGATCCCAAAAAGCCTTTTCACAGGAAATTCCATAACCGTCATGCCGCCATTGCCCACGATCCTTCCTATGAAGTGTTGCATTTCGATAAATCGAGGGTCGAAAAATTCGCTGCCGATTTTACGCAGGTCTATAACAAAGCCTGGGCAACGCATGGCGGCATGAAACAACTGAATCAAAAAGATGTACTGAACCTGTTCAGAAGAATGAGACCGGTGATCGATGAAAAGATCGCCTGGTTCGTATATCATCATCAGCGGCCCATCGCCATCTTCATCAACCTGCCTGATCTCAATCAGTGGTTCAAGTACCTGAATGGGCGGTTCGACTGGTGGCATCGCCTCCGGCTCCTGCATTATAAAAGGACCAGGCCCAATAATAAAATTGTAGGAATGGTATTCGGCATCGTGCCCGAATACCAGGGCAAAGGCATCGATGCCTACCTGATCGTGGAAGCGGGCAAGGTATTGCAGCAGCTCAACTACACGGAATATGAAATGCAATGGATCGGCGATTTCAATCCCAAGATGATCAATGTTGCCAAACACTTCGGCGACACCTTTCAAAGCCGCATGCTAACTACTTACCGCTATCTGTTCGATCAGATGAAAGAGTTCCGGCCGCATCCGGTTCTTATGTAGGATTACTGACGTAAGAGTCTCTCGACTTCCTTTGGACGATCGGCGAAAAAAAGATCAATTTCCCCGATTGCATTTTGAATATCGTATAGCCAGGTTCGAATCTCAATATCCATATACAAGTTTCCTTTTTTGTTCGGTTACTTGCCTGAAATAAGGGTTTTGAATTGCTTTTTCTTCCAAGAGATCTACCGGGTGATGTAAAATATCTTCAAGGGAAAATTTTAGTGCATAATAATTATCAGCATACAGATTGATATCGAAAGGCTGAAAATCTACTATAAAATCAATATCGCTGTTCTTGGTGAATTTATCAGTCAGCACTGATCCAAAAGCATAAAGCTTTTTCACCTTGTGCCTTTCGCAAAGTTTAGTGATTTCAGTGATATAGTTGTCCAGCTTCATTTGCACTTGATAATATTTCAAAAATACAAGATAATCCCATTTTCAGATTTTTCCTCATTTCAGGGAATAAAAAAAGACCACCGCTTTACAGGGATGGTCTCGTAGTTTTATTATAGGAAGATGGACCGCTGGTTATTGTTTGATGAACCTCGATGTTAGTCTCGTTTTGGTATCGATCACTACTTCTACCTGGTAAACACCTGGTTTCAGGTCACCGATACTCAATGTTTGCAGTTGAATAGGCTGCGATTTCTGGAATCCCGTCTTTTTCAACAACCTGCCTGTTGCATCGTACACCTGTATATAAGATGTTCCGGTTTGCGTGCTCGACGCCTGGAGATTGATCATGTCGCGGGCAGGATTAGGATAGAGGTCCAGCTTTTCCGCCACATTGGTACTGGCCACTTTGGCAAGACTTTGATTCATCATAAGCGCCGTCGTCTTAAGTGCGGAACTGCTGTTCACGGCTGAAACCACTACCAATACCGTATCTGCGATCGGATACCAGTTGTTGCCCCATACCATCAGCTCGAAGCCATAGATCCCTTCCGCAAGACCGGTGAGGTTGGTGATGGCCGCAGAAGGATTGGCAATATTGTATTGCGAAGGCCCGCTGAAGCATCTCCATTTATATGCCTTGATGGGTCCGGCAGGATCATAGGAGGCCGATCCGTTGAGTACGCAACTATTGGCCGGCAGGGTGATGGCGATATCCGGGCCTGCATTGGCAATGCCTCTGGGCGCTATATCTCCGGAACTAACGGCTACCAATACCGTATCTGAATAAGGCTTCCAGTCGTTATCCCATACAGTGAGCCTGAAGCTGTAAATACCCTGTACCAATCCGGTAACTGTTGTAACGGCCGATTTCGGGCTGGTAATAGCTCCCTGCCAGGAGCCGCTGATCTTTGTCCACTCGTAAGCCTTGATGGGACCTTTTGGATCAACGGATGCGGAACCATCCAGCGTGGCTGTATTCACCGGCAGGGTGATCATGATATCGGGCCCTGCATTGGCGATGGAAGGAAGAGGCCCGGATGTAGGCCCGTTCTTCACGGTAACATTTACGGTATCTGCCCTTGGCATCCAGTTATTGCCCCATACCATCAGCTCGAAACTATATGTACCTGCCACGAGGTTCGTGAGAGCGGTAGTGGGCGCTGAGGCATTGGCGATAGTATATTGTGAGGGCCCACTGATCCATCTCCATTTCCACGCTTTCAGAACGCCGCCCGTGTTGGGGTCCGAAGAAGCTGTCCCATTCAGCGTGGTACTGTTGGTGGGCAGTGTGATCGTGATATCGGGCCCGGCATTGGGTACCGGGGGCAGGTCGGTGACAATGGCCGCGGCCGCTTTGACTGTCAGTTGAACGGTATCGGTTCTCGGCATATAGTTATTGCCCCATACCATCAGTTCAAAATTATAGACACCTTCCGTGAGGTTCGACACGGTGGTAGTGGCCACCGATGCATTTGCGATGGTGTATTGCGAAGGCCCGCTGATCCATCTCCATTTCCATGCCTTGATAACGCCACCCGGGTTGGGATCTGAAGAAGCAGAGCCATTCAGTGTGGCGGTATTGGTGGGCAGGGTAATGGTGATGTCGGGCCCTGCATTGGGAACAGGCGGCAGGTCTGTGGGAGTAGGTGTGGAGGTCCCGTTCCCGTCTTTTACCCGCACGATCATCGTGTCTGACCTGGGATACCAGGCATTGTCCCATGCCGTGAACTGGAAACTGTAATCCCCTTTCACGAGGTTCGACACGGCGGTTTTCGCTGCTCTCGCATCGCCCAGCGTAAATTGGTCTGGCCCGGCGATCTTCTTCCATTCATAAGCCTTGAAGGGCCCTTTGGGGTCGGAAGAGGTGGAGCCATCGAGCGTGGTGCTGTTGGCAGGAAGCGTCAGATCGATGTCGGGGCCTGCATTCACGACCACCTCCAAAGGCTTGTCGTTAGCGCCTTTGACGATGACGGTCACATTGGCTTCAGCAGTTGCTCCTGCGTTGTCCGTTACTTTCAGTTTGAACACATAGGTGCCGGTAACGAGGTTGCTGACGGTGGTGGAAACGGCGTTCGGGCTCGCAATAGTGTATTGCGAAGGGCCGCTCACATAAGACCATGAATAAGCAGCAATGGAGCCATCCGGGTCATAGGAGGCTTTGCCATCGAGCGTAACGCTGTTGGCAGGGGAAGTGATAGTAATGTCAGCACCGGCATTGGCTACCGGTGCCTGGTTGGTTGGTTTTTCAGGTGTACCGGTGGTGACAGTGATGGTAACAGTGGCTGTTGTCCAATCGGCTCTGTCATCGATAACTTTCACTTGATATTGATAGGTACCTGCTACAGTGAGGCCGGTTACGGTAGTAACGCCATTTTGTGAAACAGGTGTAGTGATATTTCCGGCGTTGGGCCCCGACGTTTTGCTCCACACATAACGCACGATACGGCCATCGGCATCGGTGGAAGACCCTGCATTGAGGGTTACGCTGCCTGTGCCGGTAGTGATGGATTGATTGGCGCCGGGATTGGCCACGGGACGCTGATTGACGGGGAGTGATTTATTCTGCCCGAGGAACCATTCGTAGAGATTGGGGTTCTGCCACTGGTATCCGGGATCATAAACTCTTCCCCAGATATAGTGATTGCCATCGGGCCAGATGGTCATGTATGGTTTCACAGCCGGATTGCAGGCATTGATATTGTCGATACGGGTAACAGTGCACATATAGGGAATGGCGCCATCGTCTATGGCATGGAAAGCCCAAACTGGAAGGTTCGCCTTGGCAAAATTGCACCAGTCGAGGGTTTGGCAACCTCCGCAGGAAACGGCCACAGCCGCAAATTTCTGCGCATTGGTGAGTGAAGCGCCTGAATAATCCCAGGTGCCGTTGCCACCCATGCTGAGACCGGTGAGGAAGATGCGGTTTGGATCGATGCGCAGGTTGTTCATGGCATAGTCGAGCATTTCATCTACATACCAGTTCTGCCACCATCCATATTCGGAACTGCACTGGGGCGATAATACGATGAAGGTTTCCGTTTTTCCATTCCAGGTGAACCGCATAGGATTGCCATCCTGGATCAATCGTGGGGGAGTTCCGCCCACACTGGCCACCCTGCTGAGTTCAGTGGTGCCATTTCCTTTCTCACCACCACCGTGAAGGAAGATGATGAGGGGATACTTCGTGTTGGGATTGGCTGCATAATCGGTGGGGGTGTACTCGTAGAACCCTACGAATTTCCCGTTTTTCGCTGTAAGCCCTTTTGCTACCTGTTGGGCTGAAGCAGTCATGGTAATCAGTAAGCCTGATAAAGCCAGTAAAAAGTTTCTCATGGAAATCAAAAATTACAATTGCCGGTTAAGAAAAATGGTTTCCCGGTATGATCATCGCCTATGATCATACAGATGTCATCGACATCATTTAGAACATCCAATTTGTAGATAAGGAAAATGGTAACCGGCAGTTATAACGATCCCGCTTTATCCCAGGCAACCTCAATGCTGGGAGAAAAAGGCGGATTTGTAATTATTGGACTTACCGGGCTTAAATAGGGAAAGATTTTCGGAAGTTAAAAAAGTCACAATTACTATACCAATCTCGACAAATATACCTGATAAATTATCATTAACAACGAAGCCTCTGCTTATTATTTTAAATAACCTTCCTGATGATAAGCAACTGAACCGTTTAGGCGCAGAGGTTTTTTTGATCGCTGGAAACGCCAGTGTTGACGGGCGTTTCGGCGGAAGTACATTGATAGGGATCTATAGATAGCAGTTGGCAATTTGCAGTTGGCAGTCGGGTAATACCCTGCGTTAATTTGGCTTTACAAATTGTAAGGTCTCTTAACTGCCAACTGCAAATTGCCAACTGCCAACTATAAATCGCCAACCATCCTCACTGCTTCACGAACTTCGTGATCATTCTCTTCTTATTATCGATGAGCACTTCGAGATAGTACATGCCCGGCTTCAGGTCCATCACGGAAACCGGTTCTGTAAATGCAGGCTGAGCTTTATTGGCCCTGAAAATGCGGACTACACTTCCATTGGCATCAAAGATCGTCATCCGCATCGGTCCGCTGCTATCGCTGAGGCAGGTGATATTGATATTGCCACGAGTTGGATTAGGATATACCGATAAGGATTCCTGGTACCTGAAATTATTCACGACGGTAACAGTTACGCTGTCCTTACCACTCGCTCCTTTATTGTCGGTTACTGTGAGCTCGAACACATACTTGCCGGTCCCCAGGCTGGTCACCATCGTAGTCACGCTATTGGGACTTACAATGGACGCGGCTCCCGGGCCATCTATCTGTTTCCAGGTGCTCGTGACGATCACTCCATCAGGATCGTAGGATTGTGACCCATTCAGCCAAACAATACTGGCCGGGAAATTGATCACTGTATCTGCCCCTGCATTGGCGACCGGTTTCTGGTTCACTGCTGCCAGCACTGTTACTTTCACCCGTGCTTTGGCCGTTGCTCCTTTATCGTCGGTAACGGTCAGTTCAAAGACATATTCGCCGGGTTGTACCCCTACGACGGTGGCAATAGCTGTATTGGCATTGGCGATGGTAATGGCGCCTGTACCACTGATCCTCGTCCAGACATACGCCACGATCGTTCCATCCGGATCACTCGATCTGCTGCCATTCAACTGGATGACCGGGTTCGGCATGCTCACGCTGAAATCCGCGCCGGCATTGGCTATGGGAGGAATATTCGGTTTGGGGTTCACTACTACCGTTACGGATGCCGAGCTGCTCAACCCGCCTGCGTCGGTAACAGTGAGCCTGAATACATAAGTGCCTTCCACCAGGTTGGTGAGCGATGTTGTTGCCTGTGTTGCGTTGCCGATGCTGAATTGTGCCGGCCCGCTCACGCGGCTCCAGAGGTAGCTGGTAATATTGTTATCGGGATCGCTCGAAGCGCTGCCATTGAGCGTTGTGCTGTTAGTCGGCAGCGTGATGGAGATATCTGCCCCTGCATTGGCCACCGGCGGCCTGTTGGGGATTGGGTTCACGATCACCCGGACAGTATCGGAGGAGGTAAGTCCGCCGTTGTCAGTTACCGTCAGCCTGAATGCATACGTGCCCTGCACCAGGTTGCTCAGCGCTGTGGTGGCTGCAGTAGCATTGCTGATGGTGTATTGTGCGGGCCCGCTGATCCATGCCCATGCATAGCTGCTGATGGTTCCATCCGGATCATAGGAAGCGCTTCCGTTGAGCGTTGTACTGTTCGTTGGTAACGTAATGGTAATTTCGCTGCCTGCATTGGCTACCGGCGGCTTGTTCACCGGCGGAGCAGGTTTCACAGTGATCTTGATCGTATCGCTGGCAGAAAGCCCTCCGTTATCAGTTACGGTAAGCCTGAACTGATAAACACCTTCCACAAGGTTGGTGAGTGGTGTGGAAACTGCCCCTGCATTTCCGATGGAATATTGTGAAGGCCCGCTGATCCATGCCCATGCGTAGCTGCTGATGGTTCCATCCGGATCATAGGAAGCGCTTCCATTGAGCGTTGTACTGTTAACAGGTAATGTGATGCTGATATTGGCGCCGGCATTGGCGATTGGTGGCTGGTTGACATGCGGCGCAGGGTTCACCGTCACTTTTACGGTATCACTGCTCGATAGACCGCCGCTATCGGTAACCAATAAGCGAAATAAATAAACACCCTCCACGAGATTTGTCAGCGAAGTGGAAGCCGCTGCCGGATTACCGATAGTATATTGAGAAGGCCCGCTCACCTTCGACCACTGGTAACTGCTGATATTGTTGTCGGGATCGCTGGAAGCGCTTCCGTTCAATGTAGTACTATTGGTCGGTAAGGTGATGGTGATAGCGGAACCTGCATTGGCTACCGGAGGTCTGTTTACCGGAGTTGGCGCAGGTTTCACTGTAATAGTGAGTGTATCATTGGCCGAATCGTAGAGGTTGTCCCAGATCCTCACCATGAAAGTATAAGTGCCTTCAACGAGATTGGTGATCTGTGTGGAGATCGTGCGCGGGCTTACGATAGTGTACTGGGAAGGCCCCGTGAGATAACTCCATTGGAAGGCCGCCAGGGTCCCATCGGGATCATAGGAAGCGCTGGCATCGACAGTAACCGAATTGGTAGGAAGCGTAATGGTTTGATCGGGCCCTGCTTTGACCACAGGAAATATATTCGAGCTTTTTACTGTTACCTTGACATCTGCAGAACCTGTGTTACCGCTATTATCGGTAACGGTCAACCGGAAAGTGTAAGTCCCGATGATCAGTCCGCTTACCGTCGGTTTGGCGATACTGGGATCGCTGAAGCTGGCGGTATTCGGACCTGAAACCTGCGACCAGGCATAAGCGGCGATCGTTCCGTCGGGATCGTAAGAGCCACTACCATCCAGTGTTACGCTGGAAGCGGGTTGTGTAATGGTGATGTCGGCGCCTGGTTTGGCAATGGGTTTCTGTGAACCGGGAGGGCCTGCCGTAACAGTGACCGTGATCGTTTTGGTCGACCAGTCGGCCCTGTCATCCACCACTTTGAGCTCATATTGGTAAGTGCCCACCAGATTCAATCCGGTAATGGTAGTAGTGCTGCTGGTATTGGAATAGGCAGTGCCGATGGTGCCGGTATTGGGGCCTGAGATTTTGCGCCATACATATCTTACGACTTTTCCATCAGGATCGTACGAACCGGAAGCATCGAGGGTTACGGTGGCCGTACCGGCTGTGATGGTTTGATCGGAAGCCACGGCTACCGGGAGTTGGTTGACAGGTAAACTTTTATTATGACCGAGGAACCATTCGTAGAGATTGGGATTTTGCCACTGGTATCCGGGATCATAAACTCTTCCCCAGATATAGTGATTGCCATCGGGCCAGATGGTCATGTATGGTTTTACTGCCGGATTGCAGGCATTGATATTATCGATACGGGTAACAGTGCACATATAGGGAATGGCGCCATCGTCCATGGCATGGAAAGCCCAAACAGGAAGGTTCGCCTTGGCAAAATTGCACCAGTCGAGGGTTTGGCAGCCTCCACAGGAAACACCTACTGCCGCGAACTTTTTTGCATTGTCCAGTGAAGCGCCTGAATAATCCCAGGTACCATTGCCACCCATACTGAGACCGGTAAGGTAAATACGGTCGGGATCGATGCGCAGGTTATTTTTGGCATAATCGAGTATCTCATCTACATACCAGTTCTCCCACCACCATGAATCGGAGCGGCACTGGGGAGACAGTACTATAAAGCTTTCCGTTTTTCCATTCCAGGTGAACCGCATAGGGTCGCCGTCCTGGATCAACCGTGGGGGGGTTCCGCCTACACTGGACACCCTGGGAAGTTCAGTGGTGCCATTTCCTTTCTCACCACCACCGTGAAGGAAGATGATGAGGGGATACTTCGTATTGGGATTCGCTGCATAATCAGATGGAACATGTTCCCAGAACCCAAAGAATTTACCGTTCTTGGCGGTAATACCTTTGGCTACCTGTTGTGAAAGACCGATAAATGAAAAGGAGATAAATAGGACTGAGAGGAAATACCTCTTCATAAGAGAACAGGTATAGTTTTTCATGAGGTTGATTTTTCGGATTTAGGATATATTGGACTTTTTGTAATGTATCGATGCGGATCTACACACAATAACCTTACCAAGTAACGACAGAAGTTTTGATTTAAATACATCCGGACCCCGTTTTTTCAAAATTTAATTTGATAATTATCAAGTAGGAGTGTGTTTTCAGGAGACGGTCAATGGGCGTCTGTAAGTTGTGGAAAAAACAGCAAAAACAAGTCCAATTAAGGTCAGTGGGTATAAAGAATCCGAAATGTGGAAAAAACCTATATATCGGATCGACCCTGTCAGGAGGGATTGTCTTGTGTGAATGCTTTAGGGGTATGGAGAAATTCCTTCCGGCTCACTTTCATTTTCAGGAGGGCCCTTACCATGGAGAACATGAGTAATGGAATATGGGCCAGGGCATTGAGTGTTTTCCAGGAGTAAAAATTTCCAGGGATGGAAATGAGGAAGGTGAGCAGGTACAGCCCTGTGAGGCCGAGCCACCATATATAAGAAGGATATAATATATCGATTCCGCTCCAATACCCGGCCAGGAACAGCCCGGCGATCAGGCAATAACTTAACAGAAAGATCAAACGGGGAGGGGCCGTATTGTTGAAAAGCTTGTTCCAGTAATCCCTGGTCTTGGGGATATGCCCGCCTTGCTTATCGAAAAAAAGTTTCAGGTGAATGATCTGCGATTCGAGCCAGCGTGTACGCTGGCGTTCGAAGACGGCCCTGCTCGAAACTTTTTCATCCAGCACATAAGCGTCTTCCACGAATTCGATACAGAGACCGGCTTTCATGGTCTCGAAATCCACTTCGCGGTCGCAGGCAGGGTTACCGAGAATGCCCGGTTTATTATAAATGGCTTTGAGTTTTTTGAATTCGAAGGCCATACCCGAACCGATGGTATTGGCCGAGAGGCCAAGCGCCCTTTGCCCTTTTCTGAAAATATGATTGTTGATCTCTTCGCTCATGGCATCGAGAACGGCCACCGGTGTATTGCGGTTCTTGGCGATGCGATGGGTTTGCACTGCATGGAAACCTTTCTGAAAAGCGTCATTCACTTTTTCCAGGCAGCCGGGCAGCATGATATTGTCCGCGTCGATGATAATGGCGATATCGTATTCGTCTTCCGGAATATGGTTGAGCAATTGGTTGAGTGACCTTGCCTTGGAGCTCATCTCGAATTTTACTTCCAGCACGTTCACCGGGATGGCACGCAATTGGGCGATCGTCTCCGGCTGAAGCTGGTCGGCGGCAACGAACACTTTGAAATGATCGGCAGGATAATCATGGCCGGCGGCCTTTTGGGCGGTATGGATGATGATATGGTCTTCCTTATAAGTAGGGATGAGCACGGCGATCCGCTTTTTGACCGGGTTGGAAGAATATGCCGGCGCCTGGTGGAGCCTGCCTGCTACGGCGATGATGAAAAAATAGAGGGTATAGATCGCCAGGTAAACGAACAGGATGAGGAAGAAAATATGAATTGCTGTCAGAAACATACTGTAATATAATTAATGTGCTCCTCAGGTCCTTGAAAAACTCGAAGAATAGAGGTTCCACACAGCGCCCCTGATAAAATATTTCAGTTGAACGAATTGTTTTTTGAACAGGTAACCGATGATATTCTTAGGGACGGTAAAGAATACAAAAAATAGCGTGAACACGATCTTCTGGAAAAAACCTGCATTGCGCCTGATATAGAGTATCCGGTTGCGGGTATGATAATAAACCTTCACAGGGTTCGACTTGCCCACACTCAGGGATTCCTTATGATAGATCACTGCATCGGCCGTGTACCAGATCCTGAACCCTGCTTTCATGATCCTGGCGGACCAGTCCCACTCTTCATAATACAGGAAGAACTTCTCCGGGAACATACCTACTTTTTCGATCACTTCTTTTTTCACCATCATGGCGCAGCCGTGTGCTCCGAAAGTAGGGCCCGATACATCGTACTGGCCTATGTCTTCTTCCAGTGTGCCGATGCTGGTAGTGCGTCCTGTATAATTGTTCATGGGATTGAATCCCGCATACTGGATAACGTTAGGCTGGTCGAAGTATTTGATCTTGGGGCAGGTGACGCCGATGGTCTCGTCGGAGAAGAATGGTTGCAGCAGTTTTTCGAGCAGGTCGTCCGTTACTTCGGTATCATTGTTCACGATGAACATGAAATCGCCATTGGCCTGGCGCATGCCCCAGTTATTGCCTCCGGCGAAGCCGAGGTTTTCTTTCCGGAGAAGTAAACGTGTGTTGGGATAATTGCCGGCGAGTATCTGTTTGGTAGGGTCTACAGCAGAATCCATATCACATACCAGTATCTCGTAGTTCCGGTAGCGTAGTTTCCTGGTCGATTCCAGGAACGCGCAGGTAACGTCGGTCTGGTTGTAGTTGAGTGTAATAATGGATATGAAAGGCTGAGGCCCCTGGTACATACCGCTTTCTTTTCGTGAATAGAGTTAAGTTGACAAGTTGAAATGTTTACAAGTTGACAGGGCGTTTCGTTATCGGAGTTCACCCTATCAACTTTTCAACTTATTGACCCGTCAACTTTTATTAAGCATTTGTTTTCTGGATAAGGGCTGAAGGCGTGTTGGCCATGATCCACAGATCGTAGAGGAAGCTGTACCTGTTCGCATAATCGATATCGAGCGTAATGCGCTCTTCGATCGACATTTCTTTCTTTCCTCTTTTCTTGATCTGCCATAAGCCGGTCATCCCTGCGGGGGCCATGAAACGTTTGGCCCATTCGTCGGTAGTGAGGGAAGCAGCTTCGTATAAGGGTAAGGGTCTGTTACCTACGAGCGACATATCGCCCAGCAGCACGTTCAGCAATTGAGGCAGCTCATCGAGGCTGGTCTTGCGCAGGAAATTACCTACCCTGGTGATGCGTGGATCATTATCGATCTTGAAGAACATCGGTTTGCCATCACCGGCATTGTATTGATTGAGGTGGGAGAATTCCTTCATCTTCTGATCGGCGCCCATGCCCATGGTCCTGAATTTATAAAAATCGAAGATCCGGTAACCACGGCCGGCACGTTTGGCGATATAGAAAATGGAGCCTTTCGATTCTACCCTGATCGCGATGGCGACCAGCAGCAAAACCGGGCTCAGTACCAGCAGCAGGCCGGCTGAAATGAGGATATCGAATCCTCTTTTTATATAAGCTGTTTTATGGGAAATTTCCTGCAGGGAAGTTTCAACGGCGCGACTACCGGCTTCATCGAAAATATTGTGTTTTATTTTTTGCAGGAACCTGATCTTTTTCGTGAGCGTGTGGTGAGGATGATCGCCCAGGCACATCATATCGTCTATGAAACCGAATTTTTTGAAACGGGCGATATCTTCTTCCGGCAACCCGGTGATCTCCAGCACAAAGGGGACCACTGCCAGGTTATCATGCAGTACAAGGAACTGTTGCAGCTCACGGAGTGCGTCTTCACCGGCTGCCGCCTCCACGATGATCACGTCGGGAACAGCGACAGGGTTATTGTTGCCGATCAGCCTTTTAAGCATCGATTTGGCATGGATTACGGATTCTGCAGCATACCCGCTCTCGAAGGAAGTGATGAGATTATCGATATTCGAAACCCTTTTACCTACATAGAAGAACTCCAGTTTTTTAGTGGCCGCTGTGTCGGCAGGGCCGGTGGAGTTGATGGTAAAATGTTTATATGTCCGTCTGGTCGTTTTTTCTCCGGGTAAAAATGTTAGTTCCATAAAGTAAGGTTGTAAGGTTAAGAAATCCTACATACGAATTAAATTAGCTGGCATGTGCCACATAGGCTGAGGCCAGTTGGGTATTGTTGAGCACACGGTTCACCGCAGCCTTCAATTCAATCGGATTAAAAGGCTTGGCGAAAAATTCCGTTACTCCATGTTCCAGGCACTGCGCCTGTGCTTTTGTTTTATCCAGTGACGACAACACGAACAGTGGAATATCCCTGTAGATGCCACTGGAAGAAAGTTGTTCAATAAGTTCCCAATCCTGCATATCGGGAAGCTGAGCATCCACGATGATCAGGTCCGGCAGATTTCTTTTAGAGAGCCAATACATGGCTGAACATCCATCCGGGGCGGTCACTACCTGGTAGTCTTTGCCGAGTACAGTTTGCAACAAAAAGCGTATTGCCTTACTGTCATCAATTGCGAGTATTTGTTTTTTCATCAGAGCAATAATTAATCTTTGAAAAAATCGCAATTTTTCAACAGGCATGCATTTGGACAATAAATGATGGCTTACAGAGGTATTGGGACCAATATCTAAACAGGCAAGGGAAGCCGTACTTCAAAAGGTATGGCTTTACAGGATGGTATGTGGATTAACTGATATGAATCAGCGTTAAGGGGAATTTCAATGGATTCGTGGTAGTGAGTATAAGCTAGTTCATCTGGCGTTAGCTTGCTCTCCAAAGGATAGTGAACCGGAGGGTGGTTTACAATTCGCTGGTAAAAGTAGTAACAAAAATCAAAAATCCAAGCATCTCCATTTATTATATTTTCTTCACATAGCAAAAATCAACATTAATGTCCAAATTGGAAATACCCTTTTAATGGTATTTAAGTGTGATCGTATCTTCTTTGACTTTGATCAAAACCACCCTGGTCAATGCACCTGGCTCCGGGCCGCTTTTTCCCAAAGCACCGTTTGTTTGTTCCGCAGGAACCGGTTGAAGCCTATGAATACGGAGAGGTTCATGAAGAGAAAGTAGAACGGGATGTAAACCGCTTTCAGCCTGATGTTCCGGCTGGCAAAGATCCAGCCCGTAATACCCAGCACATAGAACAAACCCTGCGCTGCCAGCACTGCCAGGTAGAAAGGGGATGGGGCTTTCCAGGCGATCAGGATATTGCTCAGGAGCAGCGTTATCAGGGCCACCGGGCAGATGGTCCATCGTAAAATACGGTGCGATATGAACTGGAATGATACCATCGGGTACCGGAAAATATTGAACAGGTCCTTTAGCAGCACCATTGCCTGGAAGGCGCCTGCACAGATCCGCACTTTACGCTTCATCTCTTCCCGGATCGAAGCGGAAGGGGCTTCCGCCGCATAGGCGTTGGGCTCATACCTTACCACATAACCATTCACACAAAGTTTCAGGGATTGCACGAAATCCTCTATGATCGTGCCTTCCGGCGCTTTTTCAAATAGCGCTTTGCGCACCGAGAACAGTTCGCCGGCAGCGCCCACTGCCGTATAGAGCTCGGAATCCAGTTTCTTGAGATAAGATTCATATTTCCAATATAATCCTTCACCGGCAGCGGCCGCAGCATCGGCCTCACGTTGCCAGATCCTTTTTTCACCGGCCACCCCGCCTACTTTGGGATCCGCATAATGTTTAACGATCTCCCGCACACATTCCTTATTCAATAAAGTATTGGCATCGCAAAAAATAACGAGCGGTGATTCCACCTGTTGGATGGCCCTGTTCATGGCGGCCACCTTTCCTCTCCGTTGGGGCTCATGCAATAACCGGATGGAGGGATAACGGCTGATGATCTCAGGCGTTCGGTCTGTCGAGCCGTCCGTGATGAAGATCAGTTCCAGCCTGTGTTTCGGGTAATCGAGCTCCAGTGTGTTTTCGATCTTTCGCAAAATGAAATCCTGCTCATTATAAGCAGCTACCACCAATGCAACGGCAGGATAGGGGTCTTGTCCCGCTGCCGGCGGCATGGGTTTTTTCAGTAGTCGCTTGATCCTGACGAGTATCCACAACAAGATACCATACCCCAGGTAGCTGTAAAAAATGATGGCGAAGCTCAGCCAAAAAATAATTTTCATTGTAGTGATCATACTTGGAAAACCTTCCGGCAAAAATACCCGTAAGTGGTTATTGTATCATTAATAGCTGTTAATTAATTTCGCTTTTTCGAAATTTATATTACTTTTGGGCTTACTCCAAGAGCCTCTTCCAGATATCCCTCGGATTACCTTGCTTGTGATTACCTCATTATTCTGCGAGAAAACCATCACGAAATTTACCCTCCAATAGGCCTTCCTGATTCCTTTCTGAAAAAGATCCAGGAAACATATCCTCATGCGTAAAACCGCTATCAGGCTTTTACAAACAGTTCGCTTTATAAACGCTTTAACCGCTTATTATGAAGAAAGCATTACTTCTTACCACAATTGGTACATTGTTTTGCATGGTGCTCCTCCATGCACAAAATGTATTTGACCCGGCAGATCCCCTCCTGGCCTGGAATTCAGGCGCCACGCTGGGTACCTCCACCAATCCCAATCCTGATATTCAAGGGTTACAAAAATGGGTGAGGGTACCGGCCACCGGGGTGAGTATCGGAAGCGGTTCTTATGATGTGAGCGGTTTTAAAGCGTACTATGTCAATATCGGCGGCGCCAAAATGTGCTTCCGCCTTAAATTTCCCAAGAGCTATTCCAATCCCGATAGTGCTGCCAAGAAATATGCGGTCATGGTCTTCTTCCATGGCGCCGGTGAGCCCGGCTGCCCGAGCAATGGTGGCATCTACAATAATGAGAGACAGTTGGTGCACGGCGGCCGCTTCTGGCGCGATAATACCGACAACGGTAATTTCGATGGTTTCCTGTTCTATCCCCAGGTACTGGCCGGTACCAATTGCTGGAGCGACTGGGGCGTAGCACCTTATTCACCTTATTATGCCCTTGTGCTCAATACCCTCGATTCACTGGTGAAGTATGTAAGGGTAGACAATGACAAGGTTTTTGCCAACGGCCTTTCGAATGGTGGTGGCGCTGCCTGGAACCTGATGGCCGTTTATCCTACCAGGGTAGCGAAGATCGCACCTTCCGCTGCCGCTACCGATAAGACCAACTACAGCGATTTCGTTCATATTCCCATGTGGTTCGCCACAGGCGGTAAGGATACCAACCCTTCTGTCGGTTATGCATCCACGACATACAACAATATCAAAAGTCAGGGTGCGGATATCCGTTGGACCCTCTACCCCGATCTCGGACATGCGGTATGGGACCAGCATTGGGCCGAACCTGATTATATCCCTTACATGAACGATATCCACAAGGCCAATCCGCTTGTGTTCTTCCAGCGATCGGAATTCTGCCCCGATTCGGCGGTCAATTCCAAGATCGGTATCAGTCCGGGGTTCTACGCTTATGAGTGGCAGAAAGATGGTGTGACCATCGCCACCAGGACCGGCACTGTCAATACCGTTATAGATGGCAGTTCCATCATCAGCTATACCGGTAATGAGATCACCGTTAATGCGTATGGCACCTATCGCGTTCGATTCAAAAGAACTGCTTCCGGCGATTGGTCGCTCTGGTCGCCCAAACCGGCCGTGATCAAGGTCAAGTCCGTTACGCAAACACCGAATATCATGGTATCAGGCACCCGGTCGACCGTACTGCCTGCCCCGGATGGCAGCCAGACCGTTCCACTGGTATTGCCCGACGGCTATTTTTCTTATCAGTGGTTCAGGAATGATACGCTGCTGTCGACAACCACCCGCAATATCGACGCCACCGTCGGTAATTATAGAGCAAGAGTAGTTGAACAATTTGGTTGCGGAACACTGCCTTCACCTATTTTCAGTGTCCTCCCTGCCAGCGGCAATCCGAAGCCCGACCCTGCCAAAAGCCTTACAGCGATAGCGGCTTCGCTGACCAGCATCCAGCTCGACTGGACCAGGAACCCCAATGGCGGCCAACCGGAAACAGGGTTCGAAGTGTACAGGGGTAACCTCACCGGAGGTCCATACCAGTTATTGACCATCCTTCCTCCCGGTACTGTTTCCTATCTCGACCAGGGATTGGCATCGAACAAACAATATTTTTATATCGTAAGGGCTGTGAGCGCTTATGGCGCCGCTGCCAACAGTAATGAAGCAACCGCTACAACGGCTGTCGACAATGTTCCGCCAACAGCACCACCCAATTTCAGGGTGTTGTCTACCGCCAGCAACTATGCCTATGTTGCCTGGGATGCCGCTACCGATAATGTTGGGGTCGATAAGTATGATGTGTATGTAAATGGGACCAAAGCTTACAGCACTAATCAGCTCAATGTTACCGTTGCCAACCTCGACAGCAACCAGGTTTATACTTTCTACGTTAAAGCAAGGGACAAAGCAGGTAATGTATCTGCACCAAGTAACCAGGTCACTGCTTCAACGGCCTTTGCCGCAACGGGTAATGGTATCAATTATAAATACTATGAAGGCGCCTGGTCGGTCCTTCCCGATTTCAGTACACTCCCGATCATCAAGACCGGTTTCACTTCCATACCGGACCTCAGCGTGAGGAACCGCAGCGATAATATCGGTTTCCTTTGGGAAGGATATATCAAAGTGCCCACTTCAGCCAATTATACCTTTGAGGTCTGCTCCGATGATGGCACCAAACTTTATGTAGGTAAACCCTACGGATATACGGAACTGGTCAACAATGATGGACTGCATGGCACCATCTGTAAATCAGGCACCATTTATTTATCGCAGGGCGTACATCCCCTCGCCATTGCATATTTCAATGCTACCGGCGGCAGTTCTATTTCCCTGAACTGGCAGAACGATGCCGGTTTGTCGAAAACGGCTGTTCCTGCTTCTGCGTATTACCGGAAGTATGAGATCAATACCGGCACTGCTCCTAATCCGCCCAGTAACCTGGTGGCCACTGCAACCGGCTTCAACAAGATCCAACTCACCTGGGTCAGCAACAGCGCCAATGCATCCGGTTACGAGCTCGTTCGCTCTACTTCCTATACGGGCAGCTATGTACCGATCGCAACGGTAACCGGAACTTCCTATCTCGATTCAGGATTGACGGCCAATACCAAATATTATTATAAGGTAAGAGCGGTTGGCCCTACCGGTGAATCTGCCTATTCCAGCAATTACACCGAAGCCAACTGGCAACTGAATGGCAGCCCGGTTGAAGCTTCCGGTAATTCAACAAGGGACCTCACTATCAACAATGGTACCTATAATACTACCGATAAGAAAGATGGCAGCGCCTCCCTTTCGCTGAGTGGAAGTAATTCCTATGCTACTGTCAACAACAGCAGTACCGGCGGCTTCCCCAGTGATGGCGGTTATACGCAACGTACAGTAGCGATGTGGATCAAACCATCGGCTATCAGTAATAAAAAGGTAATCTTCGATTTCGGCAACAATACCAATGGCCTTGGCCTCCGTTTCAATGGTACTTCACTGCAGGCCGGTGTGGCCAGCAATGGTACACGGGTCAGTATTTCGCTCAGCAATGTTGCCAGCAATGCCAACTGGAGCAGCGGTAACTGGAACCATGTAGCTGTTGTCTACAACCAGTCTTCATTGAAACTCTTCCTCAATGGGGTGGAAGTGGCTTCGAACAATGCGCTTGGTTTCACCAGCATTGCTGCTGCCGTAAGCAATGCATCGAGGTTCGGTTTTGCTTCAGGCACAACAGCCGTTGAAACGGTGTTCAATGATACCTACACCACAGGTACCGATAACTATTCCGGATTGATCGATGCCATCTACGTGATCAATGGCGCCATGAACGCCGGCGAGATCACCGGACTGAAGAATTTCACGTATGCGCCATCATGGGATATTACCCAACAGGCGCCTGTACCTCCTGCTGCGCCTAGCGGCCTGGGAGCTACATTACTGCCTGGTAACAGCATTCGGCTCAACTGGACAGACAATTCCACCAATGAGACAGGCTTCGAAGTCTGGCGCTCACTCAACAACAATACCAATTATCGCCTCATCGCTACCCTCCCTGCAGGAGCGATCACAATTACCGACAGCTCACTGTTTGCCAATGTTACCTATTATTATAAGGTGCGTGCGAAAGGTGTGGGTGGTTATTCCGGCTATACCAATGAGGTCAATGTCACTACGGTGAACTCGAGGCCGGTGCTCCAACGTATCAAGGACTTCACCATGAAGGCAGGCACCACGTTCGTTCTGCCGCTGATGGCTGTAGATCCTGATGGCGATGCACTCACCTTCTCTACCAAAAAACTCCCGTATTTCGGCACACTGCAGAATGTGAGCAATGGTAATGCCAACCTGGTATTCAATACTTCCATTTACGACCAGGGCGCCTTTACCATCACGGTATATGTAACGGATGGCTTCAATGGCAATGATACTATCAAGTTCACCATGGTCGTGAATGATAACCCGCTGCCGGTAGTGAACCCTGTCAACAATGTAACGATCAATGAGGGGGCCACTCCGCTCAGGATCCCGCTGGTGGCCAACGATCCGGAAAGCAATTCCACCATAACATGGTGGGCAAATAGATTGCCTTCCTTTGCCACACTGGTAGACAGCGGTAACGGACGCGCTTCCATTACACTGGCGCCCGGTTATCTTGCCGCCGGCAATTATCAGATCACGGTAGGAGTAGATGACGGCTATGGTGGGCAGGACAGTAAGACTTTCAATATTGTGGTGAACCATGTAGACCCGAATGAAAAATTCCAGTTGTCGTTCATGTTCTATACAGGTGGCACACCACTGTGGAATGATATCGATGCAAAAGTGGCCAACTTCAATGTGGGCAACCTGATCAATACCAAGAACCAGGTGACCACGGCAGGTATCAATGTGGTGAGCGGCACCTACGATTCCGGTAACGGTGGCGCCCAAACGGGCAATAACTCCGGGGTATATCCGGACAGGGTCATGCTCGACTTCATGCGATGGGGAGGCCCCACCGCTATCGATACCGTAAGGCTGCGTGCTTATGGATTGAACCCGCAGAAGAAATACAACTTCGTATTCTTCTCCAGCAATACCTGTAGCTGGTGCGGATTCAACGCGAATACCGTTACCACCTTCAAGATCGGCAATGCGACCGCATCTGTCAAATATTACAATAACACGTCGAAGACTGATACTATCTACCAGGTACAACCGGACACTAACGGACAAGTGTTCATCACCTGCATCGGTGATCCTGATCCGAATGTGGGCGGAGTGCTGAATGCGCTGGTGATGGATGCCCAGTTCGATGACGGCAGCGTGCCTGCACAACCACTGAACCTGGCAGCTCAGGCGATCCAGAACCAGGGTGTGAGGCTGACATGGGTCGACAAGGCATTCAACGAAACGGCCTACCGCGTATACCGTGCCACCAACAGGTCGGGCCCGTATACTACGCTGAACCCCACTGCTACGAATGCAGACAGCACCGGCTATAATGATCAGAACGTAGCGCCGTTCACACAATACTATTATTATATCCAGGCCGTGAACAGCCATGGCAGCAGCCTGGCTTCGGATACGGTGAAAGTCCTGACGGGCAATAACCTGCCCACCATCAGCGGCCTGCAGAATATTATCGTGAAGACCGGCGCCTCAGCGCAGGAAGACTTCACCGTAACGGACGATCCGGGTGATATCATTACCGTAACCATCCCCAATATGCCTTCCTTCGTGAGCCTGCAATCATTGGGTGGTGGCAGTTACCGGATCATTGCATCTCCGTCTGTAGATAATATCGGCTGGTCATCACTTACGGTACAGGTATCGGATGATAAAGGCGGATCGGTAGCGCAGACCATCACACTGGGAGTGACGGACAAGAACACCCGTACAGCCTTCCTTACTTTCGGTGATTATAGCAAGGTAGTGCCTTCACCCTGGAACACTTTACTGGGCTATGGCAATGCAGGATCTCTCCGCAGCAACCTGCTCGATCAGAATGGTGTGGCAACTACCTTCTCCGTGCAACTGATCGAAGGATGGACGAGTATCGACCTGATGGGCCACATGACCGGCAACAATACAGGCGTATATCCCGACGCAGTGCTGCAAACCGGCATACTCGATAACAATGCTACTACGCATAATGTCAAATTCACCGGCCTCGATCCGACCAAGCGTTATAACCTGGTATTCGTGGGCAGCCATAATGAAGGTGTAGACGCCTCCTGCCGGTATACAACAGGCACTGTCACCGCTACGCTGAATGCCCGCAACAATACCAACCAAACGGCCAACCTCAACGGTCTGACCCCCAATGCAGCAGGAGAGATTACAGTTACCATGACGCGATTGTCAGGCGCCACCTATACCGTGCTCACCGCCTTGCAGATCGAAGAATACACGCCTGCAACGCCACCGCTCAACCCGATGAACCTGTATGTAGAACCGAAAGACAGGAACAGCGTTAGCCTGAGCTGGAGCGACAGGACCAGTAATGAAGATGCCGTAGGCGGCATGCAGTTGCAACGCGCCAGCGATTCACTGTTCACGCTGAATGTGCAGACCTTCAACCTGGCGGCGAATACAACGGTATACACCAATACCGGCCTTACACCGAACACCAAATACTGGTATCGTGTAAGGGCCAAGGTAAGTGGCGTATTCACCGACTACAGCAACCGTGTGAAGACCATTACGCCGCAGAATACCGTTTACCTGAACTTCAATTTCTCCACGCCCAATGCGGTATTCCCATGGAACAATACCTCCGCGCCGCCGAACATCGAAGGGGTACAATTCACTGACCTGTACAACCAGGCAGGCAACCCCAGTGGTCTCACCGCAACCATCGAACGTGCCTTCAATGGTGAGAACGTGGCAGGTGTGGTGACCGGTAATAATTCAGGTATTGTGCCGGATGCAGTGCTCCAGTCCTGCTACTGGCTCGATAATACCCAACTCTCCACCATGAGGATCACCGGCCTGAACGAGTCCAAACGCTACCGCTTCGGATTCATCGGCAGCATGGGCAATGTGGGATGGTACTACGGTAACTATACCGCTACCTATACCATCAATGGCAGAACGGTATACCTCAACTCCTGGATGAACTCAACCAAGATCGTTTATATCGGGGATGTGGTGCCGGATTCCAACGGAGAGGTAGTGGTCCAGTTCTCCACTACGGCTGCGGCCGCCTGGGGCTTCAACTCGGGCATGATCATCCAAACCTATGATGATGTGAACGGTGGTACCGTACCGAATATCGTTACGCCTGGCAGCGGGAACAACCCGTCTGTGGAAACGGTGAATGTTACCACGCTCGACCCTGTTGCCGATGCGGCCAACAACGCCGACAAGAACAAACAGGTAACGATCAGGGCTTACCCCAATCCGTTCAATAACTTCGTGAACCTTGATTTCAATAATACCGCTGCCTCCAACCTGGTAAGTGTGGACATCTATGATCTGGGAGGCAGGCTGATGTACAGGCAAGCCTATCCTAACCTGCCTGCCGGCTTCAATACCCTGCGGTTGAATACGGCTGAGGGCAATCTTGGCAAGGGGCTCTATATGATCACCCTGCGTGTGAATGGTAAGGTGGTGCATACGGCCAAGATGCTGCGGGCAGGCCACTAAGCAGGACCTGAACAGATGAACAAGGAGTGACAAATGAAGAAGTAATGTAACTTCACCATTGGTTATTCATTGTTCATCTGTTTATTAATGACTATGGTTACTTATTTCGACCTGAAACACAAAAATGAAAGCTCATGGATCTGATGTATTTATTACATGCACTGCTACGCAAAAAATGGATCATCATTTTTTGCACGGTCATCGGCCTGCTGGCAGCGTTTGTATTCACTATGTTCAAACCTAAATCCTATCGGTCTCTGGCACAATATTCCACTGGTTTCACCATGGAACAGAAAGTAAAGATCAAGGAGGAGGCTTCCTTCAATATTTATGAGATCGACCTTCGTTTCAATAACGTGATCGAAACCTTCAAGTCGCCCAAGGTAATAGGCATGGTCTCCTACAAATTATTACTGCACGACCTGGAAGACAAATTCCCTTTCCGCACGCTCACCGATGAAAAAAAGAACAAGCCCGAATATAAGAATGCCAACATCGATAAGGCCCGGCAGATACTTCGCTCCAAGATCATCAACATGGACATGCTCAACCCTTTTGATCCGGAGGAGAAAAAAATATTCGATCTTATCAAATTATATGGGTATGACGACAACGCTCTCGCAGGCAAAATATCCTTCTCCCGCGTGGAGCGCACCGACTTTATCAATATCTTCTGTTCTTCTGAAAACCCCCTTCTTTCCGCCTTCGTGGTCAATGCCATCGGCGAACAATTCATTCGTTTCTTCAACAATATCTATGGCTCCAGGGCCCAGGAATCGACTGCCAAGCTCGATAGCTTTACTGCCAGCAAGAAAGCAGAAGTTGACCGGCTCACGGAGAAACTGAAAGAATTCAGGCAGAAGATCGGAACGCCGAATGTGGCCGACCGGGCCTCTGCGGCCATGTCCGTGGTACAGGAGCTCACCTCCAACTTCCAGCAGGAACAGGCCAAGCTGAACAATCTTCGTGGCGATCTGAACGCTGTGGAAGAGCAATTGCGCTCCCTGGTATCGCCCGGCAACAATAGCCTGCCGGTGAACAATAATGCAGAGATCCTGCGGTTACGCAAAGAAAATGAAGATTATGAATTGCAGAAAGCAGGCAAATCGGATGAAGAGGGGAGGAGATTGCAGACCCAGATCGATGCCAACCTGAAAAAGATACAGCAGCTTATTGCTTCGAACACGCCCGACCGCCAGCGGAAGATCGAAAAGAGCCAATTGAAAGAATCGGACCTGATCGATAAGAAGATCGAATTGCAGCAGAAGATTTCGGCAGCGGAAGAGAATGTGAAACTGTTCAGGAAACAAAAGGACGAATATGAAAAAATTACGGCTACTGGTGGGGGTGAGGAAGTGATCCTGAAAGCCAAGGAAGATGAATTGCGCATTGCCTCACAGGAATACGAGCAATTGAAAAAGAGCCTGCAGGCCTCGCTCGACCTCGACGTGAACCCCGAAAACAATTTCAAGCAGACCATGGTAGGGCAGCCGGCCTTCAAGCCCGAATCAGGCGGCCGCGCCATGCTGCTGGGCGTGGCAGGCGTACTGATGTTCTTCCTGTCGTCCTTCATCATCCTCGCATTGGAATTCCTGGATTCATCCTACAAAACACCATCCATCTTCCAGCGCAGCACCAGGCTGAAACTGCTCAGCTCGCTCAATCATATCGAGATGAAGAGAAAGCCACTGAATGAATACTTTCGTACCAATGGAACCGTTGACAGGACCGATGAAGGCAATCTCTTCGTCGAAAGCCTGCGTAAGCTCCGGTATGAACTGGAGAACAGTGGAAAGAAGATCTTCCTGGTAACGAGCACCAGGGAGCAGGAAGGAAAGACCACCGTGATCGAAGCCCTGGCCAACAGCCTCAGCCTGACGAAAAAGAAAGTACTGCTGGTAGATGCCAACTTTTCGAATAATACCCTCACCCAGAAATTCGAGGCCAAGCCCACCCTGGAGCAATTCAGCCTGAACGGCCAGAACAATGCAATGGATAAATTCCTGAGCACCACCAGTATGACCCCTATACCGAATACAGACCTGGTAGGTTGCGCAGAAGGCAACTATACTCCCTCGGAAGTATTGCCCAAGAACAACCTGCTGGAGAACCTTTCCAGGATCGCCGAAAAATATGATTTCATATTTATGGAAGGCGCGTCACTCAATGTGCATGCAGACAGTAAAGAGCTGTCGAAGTATGTGGAAGGGATCATTGCAGTATTTTCAGCTAAATCCGTATTGAAGCAAAACGATAGGGATTCTATCGAATACCTGAAAGGCACTGGCGACAAATTCGTGGGCAGTGTGCTCAATAACGTAGAACCGGACAATATCGAGTTGTAATTTATGAAACGTAAACCTTATTAGCCGTGATGAATTCATTATTGAATGTCGACAAGATCCTGAACCGCAGCCGCAACCCCTGGATGGACTATGCTAAGGGGATCTGTATCCTCATGCCCGTTTACCGCCACAGTTTTGAAGGGTTGGCCAATGTGGGGATCGGTTCCTACACGTACCATAATATCCGTCTCATCGATGTGTTCACAATGGGATTCCGGATGCCCCTGTTCTTCATGATCGCCGGTGCATTTGCAGGGATCAGTTTATCGAGAAGAGGTTTTGGAGGTTATATGAACGGCCGCCTCAGGGGAGTATTTTATCCGCTGATGGTTTGGGGAAGCATCCAGATCACCCTGCAATTGATATTTGCAGGCACCGTGAACGCCCATCGCGAGCCATTCGATTATCTCAACCTGATCCTCGATCCGCGTAAGCTGGAACAGTTCTGGTACCTCAATGCCCTGTTCTTCATCAGCTTCATTTATGCATTCCTCAACTGGTACGCCAAATTCAAACCTGTTCACCAGGTAATGACAGGGCTTGTATTCTACAGCATAGCCAGTTATTGCCATATACATGATATCAATATCGGTTTCCTCAGTGGGGTCACTTTTTATTACCTGTTCTTTGCCGTGGGCGATGCCCTCCACAATCTCATACTCGATGAGAAGAACCATAAATGGTTGTCATCTTTCCGCACCACGCTCATCATCCTGCCCATCTTCATTGCCATTGAAACATATTGCACCATCGTGAACCTGAAACATCCGGAAGAGCAGGATTTCTACGTGCAGCATAATCGTCAGGATATATTCTTCTTCTCTGCATTGATAGGGGGGGCATTCATGATCCACCTGTCGTTCCTCCTGCAGCGCTTCAATATCCTGCGTTTCCTGAGGGTGATCGGGTATCATGCCCTGTATATCTACCTTGCCCACCTCATCGTAACGGCAGGCACGAGGATACTGCTGGTAAAAGTGTTCCATATCGAGTATATACCATTCCTGCTGCCTACGATCTTTGCTGCAGGGATCATTGTGCCGATCATATTTTATAACATCGCCCGGATCTATGGTTTTACCTGGATCTTTACCCTGCGGGAAGAATCCTCCCAGGCGAAACCGGCAAAGCCAACTTCTGCCGCTTATTTTACCAGGGAGGTCATGTTACCGAAAGAGAATACCGGCAACAGTAACACCACCCGGCCATAAAACCAGGATGATGCACAACGAAGAACAACCCAATTACGGAACATACGAGTTGATCAGTACCATATTTGCCCTTCTTTTTGCGGCAGGTATGTTCATCAAGTTCATGTTTTTTTGAGCAATGCATGGAAAACAACCTGCTTCATAAAGCGGCTTCGTCCCTGAAGGAATGGTTACAATATCATTTCTTTACCAGGAAAATGACTACCCCATTGGGGATAGCATTGCTGGGCTTCATTGGTATTGCTGTTTCCTATGTAACGGTGATGATCAACTACCATCTGAGTATTGGGCTGGTGGCCGCTGCAGGTGTGGTCCTTCTCTGCCTGTTCTGTATTGCTTACCCGCTCTTCGGTTTCTACAGCACTTACCTGGTATCGGTCCTGATGATGTTCCCGGAACGGTTGCTGAACACTTCCACGCCCATTCCAACAGGATTGATCCCCGAGTACCTCGCCTACCTGGCACTGCTGGGGGTATTGACACAACAGCAATACCGCAAAGAGATCACCAGCAAATTCTGGAGCCATGCCATCACCACCTGGATGATCGTATTGCTCCTGTATTATACGCTGGAGATCATCAACCCTTCAATGGGCAATAAGTTTGGCTGGTTCAATTATTTCAGGAAGCAGGTAAGCTTTGCCGCATTTTTTTACATGAGCTATTGCATCCTCAATTCACGCAAGGCGGTGAGATGGTTCACCGGCTTCTGGATCGTGGTCACCACCATCGAGGCATTGTATGCCTGCAAGCAGCAATGGTTCGGATTTTCAGGCTTCGAGGAAGCCTGGCTGATGGCCGATCCCAAACGCTATGCCCTGTTCGTGAATTTCGGGTTCGTGCGCCGGTTTGGGTTATTATCGGACCCCGCTGCTGCCGGCATCCTTTACTCCTGTTCGGCAGTGATGATGCTGGTACTGGCATTGAGGGCCACCAAAATGCGAAAGCAACTCCTGTACCTGGTCCTAACTGTAGTGCACCTCCTGGCTTCGGTGTACACGGGCACCCGTACCGGTACCATGATGATCGTGGCCGGTATTGTTTTCTATTGTGTGCTTACCCTGTATGAAAAAAGAACGCTGATCTTTTCGGGGGCATTTGTTTTCATGCTCGTTGGGCTGCTCGTGGCGCCTGTGTACGATAATATGTTCATCAACCGTCTTCGCAGCACTTTCGAAGGATCGAAAGATCCCTCTGCCATGGTGCGCGACATCAACCGCAAGATGGTGCAGCCTTATGTGTACAACCACCCGATAGGAGGCGGCATCAATACCTGCGGGTTGATGGGGGCCCTCTATAACCCGGGGCATTTTCTGTCTACCTTCCCGCCCGACAGCGGATATATGCTGATCATGGTCGAACAGGGGTTCATCGGCCTGGCACTGATGGTGGCCTTTTACTTTATCATATTGCGTACCGGGATCAGGTATTTCTACCGGGTGCGCGATCCTGAACTGAAAACCCTCTACCTGGTCCACCTGATACCTGTTTTTACCCTGATGGTAGCCCAGTATTCACAGGGAGCTATCGGGCAATATCCAAGTGTGTTGTATTTTTATTCCGTACTGGCCATGTTCCTGAAACTGCATCAGTACGACAATGAAAAGCTTTCATCCAACAATTAACATAAATTGTAGAACATGCATAAACTCTGTACAACCATATTGACCCTGCTTACTGCGGCCACTGTTCTTGCCCAGGCGCCTACAGGAAGGAATACTTCTACCTATCATACCGGCCTCGATACGGCCAGGTCTGTCGATATCCGGGAAAGACTGGTGCAACTGGCATTGCAGAATCCCAACTACGAGATCGCCGACCGCAAAGTGAATGTAGCCTCCTACGAGTTGAGCAAATCAAAAGGGGCCTGGCTGGGCCTGCTTTCCGCCTCCGGCAACCTCAACGAACTTTCTATCAAAGGCAACAAGGAAAATACCAGCACGCCCGGCGTAACGAATAGCAATATTTTTTATCCCAGGTATAATTTCAGTCTCAACCTGCCGCTCGACTTTTTTACCTCCAAAGGAAATGATGTGCGGGCTGCCCGCGAAAAACTCTATATCGCGGAAGCGGAAAAGAATGAGAAATACCGCACCATCAGGAGGGATGTGCTGGCCAAGTATGAAGATTACCTGATGCACAAGGAAAAGCTGGAGCTGCAAACGCGGATTACCCAGGGAGAATATACCGAATACAGGCTGGCAGAAAAGGATTTTGCCGACGGAACGATAACGGCCGAAATATTCAAGAAGGCGGAAGCGGCCTACTATAATCAGCAGATGATGAAAACCGAATTCCAACGGAACTTGAATGTGGCGAAATATGAGCTGGAGTTATTGATCGGGGTTAGTGTCGATGATGTGTTGCCCAAAAAATAAAGTTTCTTCTATAACATGCAAGCAGTCCCAGCCCCTACCATACAAACGGTCCCAGCCCCTGCCAAAACCCGGGTCTTCTTTCCCAACCTCGACGGATTGAGGTTCCTCTCATTCTTCGTGGTATTTCTTTTCCATTGTTATATGACGGTATCGCCGTATATCAGGGAAAGCAACCCCGGCGCTCATGATACCATCGAATTCCTTTTCCGCTATGGTTCACTGGGCGTGAATTTCTTTTTCGTGCTCAGCGGATTTCTTATCACTTACCTGCTGATCAAAGAAAAGGAGCTCACGGGCACTATTCATGTAGGCAATTTCTATGTGCGCCGTATCCTGCGGATCTGGCCGCTTTATTACATGGTGCTGGTGATCGCGTTCGTGATCTTTCCCATTTTCAAGGCGATGCAGGGTGAAGTATACCATGAAAGAGTGAACCAATGGTATTATGTGTTCTTCGGCGCCAATTTCGAATATATGCGTATCTGGCCCGAACATCCTGAAGCCGTGGCCGTATCTGTTTTATGGTCTGTAGCCGTGGAAGAACAGTTCTATCTTACCTGGCCCCTGATCCTGCGCTTCCTGCCCATGAGATTATACAAGTATTTATTCCCTGCCATCATATTGTTCTCGCTCATCTTCCGCTCTTTTTATACGGCCAATACCGATGCCGATTATGCAGTACGGTATTTTCATACCTTTTCCGTGATCGGGGATATGGCCCTGGGCGGGCTATTTGCTTACTGGAGCGCATTCCCCGGCAAATTCCATCAGGCCATTACCAATCTCGGCAAGCCTGTCATTGCGCTTATCTATGCAGGTGCACTCATAGTGTGCCTGTTCAAGAGCTATATTTTCCCTTATGGCATCCCCATCATTTTCGAGCGGCTGGTATTGGGGACCTTCTTCGGACTGATCATCCTGGAGCAGAATTATGCCCGTAATTCATTTGTAAAACTGGGCCGCCTGAAGCTGATCAGTAAATTAGGTACATATACTTACGGTCTCTACTGTTTGCACCTGATAGCTCTTTATATGGCTACCAAGATCGTGCAGAAACTCGGGTGGGACCAGCGTTTGCTGGGAACGGCCTTTGCTCAGACCATCATCGCATTTCCACTGTCGATTCTTATCAGTATCGCCAGTTACCATTTATTCGAGAAATGGTTTTTGCGATTAAAGGATAAATTTGCGTTTATTACCAAATAATGAGGGTATATTGCACTACCCCCGCACCGAAAAAAAGTTCAATGCTTCGAAGAACCGTACCGATGTTCTTGCAGATGTACCATAGTTTGATACCAAATTTCCTCAAAAGATGAAGAGCCCGAAGATCCCGGAGCCGTTACTCGTTTTTGCCGGAGCGTTTATTTTCTTTCTGTGTACACTGGCCGAAAATTTTTCGGGCCCGCACGATTCCATCGGGTATCTGAACGGGATCGTAAGTGGTAAACATCTCTCACACCCACATCACCTATTGTATCATTTCACGGCCCATTACTGGCTGGTATTCACCCAGGGCATCTTTCCCGGTATCAAGGACTATTACCTGGTTGAAACTTTTACCGCCCTCTGCGGCAGCGGGAGCGTGGCTGTTATTTACTGCTTCTTCCGTAACCGCTTCAAGCTCACCGCGTGGGTATCGGTACTGAATACCAGCGTCATTGTCTTCTCTTATGGTGTATGGTTCTATAGCACTAACATAGAAGTATATGCGCCACCGATGTTCCTGCTGCTGGCATCCCTTTATATTCTCACCAAAGAAAAGATCAGCAGGAACGATTTTCTGAAAGCTGCCCTGCTGCATGCCCTGGCTATCCTGTATCACCAGTTCCATGCTTTGTTCACACCGGTGGTGCTGTATATCATCTGGAACCGCCGTCATGAGATAAAACTGGTCCCTTCCCTGATCCAATATACAGTGATCGGCATCGTGCTGGTTGGTGGGACTTATTTCCTGATGGGATGGGTGGTGGAAGGACAGAACAGTCCTGAAAAATGGGTACACTGGATGCAAGGTTATACCCGTGCTGAAGCCTATTGGCAGAAACCCGGTCTGAAAACGGCCGTCAATGTCTTCACCGGTTACAGCCATGCGTTTATCGGGGGGCATTTTATATTCAGGATCCCCGGTCTCAGGAGCTATATCGATCGTTCCCTGGCTTCACATTCACTGCACGATGAGATCTACCTGGGCCGCCATATCAGCGAGCCCACGGCCATCATACTTACCGTGCTCAGTATTTTCCTGGCCATTACCATGCTATTGCTGGTGATACGTTTCATACGCCGCTTCAAATCGCTGCGCCGGCAATACGGACTGATCATCATTCCCATCATCCTCACAGGTACCGTCTATTCGATCTTCTTTTGTGCATGGATGCCGGAGATCCTTGAATTCTGGATATTCCAGACAGTCTTGTTCTGGCTGCTGTTGCTGGGCACTTTGCCGGTAACAGGTTTTCCATTCCGTCTCAAACCGCTTACAGGCACCATCTGCCTGAGCCTCTCCCTGCTGGTGGTCAATTATTTTGGAAGTGTGAGATGGTTGCAGCATCTCGACAACGATTGGTACTACACCAAAGTGGTGCCGGTCCAAAAAATTGTGAGCGACAAAGATGTGATCCTGTTACAGCAGGGCTGGATACTCAAAGACTTCCTCAACTATTTCACGAAAGCAGATGTACAGGAGGTTCCCTTTGCCGATTCCCTGCGGCCCGCAGTGGACAAGGCCATCCACGATGGACTGGCCAGAGGCGGCAAATTGTATATCTATCCCGGTCCCAACAATATGATCAATTCCCCCGACACCTATTATATCGATTCCCTCCTGAAAGATTTTGGAAGCCGCATACAGGTCTTCCATAAAGAAGACCCGCTCATTCTCGTCGTTGAAGGGCAATAAATTCGTGCAGTGTATCATGATCTATGGAAATTTTGTCCGATTTTTGAGCTCATTGATCAAAAAACCGGCACCCTTCATCCATACAAATATTCGTAAGTAAACATGCAGACAGTGGCAACTCAAGGTAAATTGACAGCAACCCTTATAGATGAATTTCGCAGGATCGTAGGCGAACAATTTGTTTTGCTCGATAAAGATTCCCTCATCCGTTTCGGGCATGATGAAACAGAGCACCTGTCATTTCCTCCTGAAGTGGTATTGCGCCCCCGCACAGCGGAAGAAGTAAGCGCAGTGATGAAGATCTGCAATGAACACCTCATACCTGTTACACCAAGGGGAGCAGGTACAGGTTTGAGCGGTGGCGCCTTGCCGCACCTGGGTGGTGTGCTGATCTCCACCGACCGCATGAACTCCATCCTCAGCATAGATGAACGGAACCTGCAGGTGATCACAGAGCCCGGAGTGATCACGGAAGTATTGCAGAATGCAGTGAAGGAAAAAGGACTTTTCTATCCGCCTGATCCCAGCAGCCGCGGCTCCTGCTTCATCGGTGGCAATATCGCAGAGAACAGTGGCGGCCCGAAAGCCGTGAAATACGGCGTGGTGAAGGATTACGTGCTGAACCTGGAGATCGTGCTGCCCAATGGAGAGATCATCTGGACAGGCGCCAATGTGCTTAAAAATTCAACCGGTTATAACCTTACCCAACTCGTAGTGGGCAGTGAAGGTACTTTGGGCATTGTAACGAAGATCGTTCTGAAGCTCATCCCGCTTCCCAAATACGACCTGCTGATGCTGGTGCCTTTCAACTCACTGGAAAAAGCCGGTGAGGCCGTGAGCGCCATTTTCCGCGCAGGCTTTGTACCAAGCGCCCTCGAACTCGTGGAGGTGGATGCACTGCAGATCGTGAGCCGTTTTGTCGATAGCTCCGCTGTTCCCATCACCAATGATGTGGCCGCACACCTGATCATTGAAGTGGACGGCAACCACCTCGACACGCTCATGATGGAAATGGAAGCAATTAGCAGCCTCTTAACACAATTTGAGGCAGGCGAAGTGTATTTTGCAGACGATGCCCAGCAAAAAGCCGAGCTCTGGAAACTCAGACGGCGCGTAGCTGAAGCCGTGAAAGTGGATGGTTATACCGTGGAGGAAGATACGGTGGTGCCCAGGGCAGAATTACCGGCCCTGGTGCGCGGTGTAAAGGAACTGGGCAGGCAATACGATTTCAAAGCTGTTTGTTATGGACATGCCGGCGACGGCAACCTGCATATCAGGATCAAGAAGGAAGGCATTGCCAACAGTAACGACGATCCCGGATTGATAGCCGGTATCAAAGCGTTGTTCAGGCTGGTGCATCAACTCGGTGGCACTATCAGTGGTGAACATGGCATCGGCCTCCTGCAGAAGAGCTATATCGATATTGTTTTCGATGAACAACAATTGGAATTGATGCGTGGTATCAAAAAAACATTCGATCCCAACAATATCCTGAACGCAGGAAAAATATTCGATCTGTAAAGAAGGCCCGGTCTGTCCGGCCTTTACCTCTATAAATGCAACAGCTATGAAAAAATGTTTACTGGCGGCCTGCCTTGCTTTGTCTTTATTCACTGTCCGTGCACAGGATGAAGAGCCCAAAAAAAGAGGATTCGACAGGGACAAACTTTTCTTCGGTGGTAATTTCGGGTTGGGTTTCGGTAATGTATCGACCCTGGTGAATGTGTCTCCACAGATCGGCTACCGCTTCAATCAATACCTCGCTGCCGGCGCCGGTATCAACTTCATTTATTCAAGCTACCGAACCCGGTATTCGAACAGTTCCTACGACTATAAAGATATTTATGGCGTTACAGGTCTAAATATCTTCGGTCGTGTATACCCGCTTGAATATATCCTGTTGCAGGTGCAGCCTGAAATGAACTATACCTGGGGCAAGGTAAAATTTTATAACGGACAGCCTGATCTCAAGCTCGACGCGAAATTCGTGCCTTCACTGCTCGGTGGTGTTGGCGCGGCCATTCCTGCAGGGCGCGGCTCCTTCATCATTATGGCCCAGTACGATCTGCTGCAGAACGACCGAAGCCCTTATGGCAACAGGGCATTTTACAATTTTGGGTATAATATCGGGGGGATCTGGTAATTATAGCTTGTTGAAGATCTCCACAGGCGTATCGCAGATGATGATCCTGTCTTCCACCCCTTCATAGAGGAAACCTTCTTTTTGCATTTGCTTCAGGTGGCTGAGCAGTGAATTATAAAATCCGTTCGAATTGAGGATATAGATCTTTTTGTCGTGGATCTTCAACTGGTTCCAGGTGATCATCTCGAAAAATTCATCGAGCGTGCCGAAGCCACCGGGGAGCACGATGGCCGCATCACACATATCATACATCATTTTCTTGCGCGTGTGCATATCGGGCACTATGGCCAGCTCCGTGAGGCCGGCGTGTTGTTGTTCCCAATCTACCAGTATCTTCGGCATTACACCCATAGCCTTGCCCTCATTGGCGAGTACGGCATTGGCCACAACGCCCATCAGGCCCCTGTTGCCTCCGCCATATACCAGCTTCAAACCCAGTACTGCTATCAGTTTGCCAAGTTCTGCGGCATGCCTGGCGTACACAGGGTTCTGACCGTTCTTCGATCCGCAAAATACCGCTACAGATTCTATCTTCATAAAGGTTTGGTTTAAACCTGTTGGCCGGATTTGACCATCCGGCCCGCTAAGGTAAGCGGATTGTCTTCATTTTGAATACAATTTTATTACCTTCAACCATTTAAAGTATTTCTATGTCAGCATCCCTGCTCTTCTCATTTGTGATCGGCTATTTTCTCCTGTTGCTGGTGGTGGCGTATTTGACTTCGCGCAACTCCAACAACGATTCCTTTTTTATCGGCAACCGTAATTCCAACTGGATGCTGGTGGCTTTCGGCATGATCGGCACTTCACTCAGCGGCGTTACTTTCATCAGCGTGCCGGGTGCTGTAGGCAAAGAATCTTTCGCCTATTTCCAGATCATGCTGGGATACCTGATCGGCTATCTCGTGATCGCGTATGTATTACTGCCATTGTATTACAGGTTGAACCTGACTTCCATTTACAATTATCTCAGCACCCGACTGGGCTTTGCTTCCTATAAAACGGGAGCGTCGTTCTTTATATTGTCCCGCACGCTGGGCGCCACGGCTCGTTTATACCTGGTCGTTAAGATCCTGCAGGATGCCATCCTCAGGAACTTTGAGATCCCTTTCTGGGTCACCACGCTCGTTATCCTGCTCATGATCCTGTTGTATACCTATGAAGGAGGCGTGAAGACCATCGTGTGGACCGACACCCTCCAAACGACCTGTATGCTGGCCGGATTGATCATCTGCGTGTTTTATATCCTGAAAACGATGAATATCAGCCTGGGTGAAAGTTGGAGCATGATGGAAGAAAAAGGGTACACAAGAATATTTTTCACCGATCCGGAAAGCCGGTTCTTCTTCCTCAAGCAAATAGCGGCCGGCGCTTTCATCACCATCACCATGACGGGGATGGACCAGGAGATGATGCAAAAAAATATTTCGGTGAAGACCCTGAAAGATGCACAGAAAAATGTGATCACGCTTTCCCTGATCATGCTGGCAGTGATCCTGCTGTTCCTTGTGCTGGGCGGCTTATTACATCTCTATGGCGCACAGGTAGGCGTGAACGCCACCGGTGATGCGCTCTTCCCTGCCATAGCACTGAAGCACATGCCGCCGATCATCTCCGTGATCTTCATCATTGCCCTGATCTCGGCGCTCTTCCCCAGTGCCGATGGGGCCATCACAGCCCTCACCTCTTCTTTTTGCATCGATATATTGGGTATGCAAAGGCGGAATGACTGGACGGACATCCAAAAGAAAAAATACCGTCAGCGCGTACACCTCATCGTGGCATTCATCTTCCTGGTATTCGTGCTCATATTCAAATGGGTGAACAACCCCAGCATGATCGGCGTGATACTTAAAATAGCCGGCTATACCTATGGTCCCCTGCTGGGCCTGTTCAGCTTCGGCATTCTCACGAAAAGGACCGTAAACGACAGGCTGGTACCGCTGATCTGCATTCTGGCCCCTGCGATCTGTTTTATTCTGGATAAGTACCAGAAGGTATTTTTCGGTTCCTTCGAGATCGGGCTGGAACTGCTGATCATCAACGGTCTCCTCACCTTCCTGGGCCTCTGGGCCGTTTCAAAAAAAGATGCCCCTGCCGTAAACTAAACAGGCGGGTCGATCGTTACATATTAGAATGCCATCCCTCTATGTTCCCAGCGAACGAAAGGATGGCATTCATTGTCTTCACCCTTAAACAATAAGATAATTGTATGAATGATACGATAAGGATTTCCAAACAACGCAGGTGGTCGGAATCGAAAGCACATTCAAGCTGGCAGATCTTTAAAATAATGGCCGAGTTCGTAGATGGTTTTGAAGCGTTGGCCAAGATCGGCCCCTGTATTTCAGTTTTCGGCTCAGCCCGTACACAACCAGGGCATGAATTTTATGAATTGACCGTCGATATTGCCAAACGCCTGGCGGAAGAAGGCTTCGGGATCATTTCCGGGGGCGGGCCGGGCATCATGGAAGCAGCCAATAAAGGCGCCCAACTGGGAGGCGGCAAATCGGTAGGTCTCAATATCGAGCTGCCTTTCGAGCAGCATGCCAATCCTTTCATCGACCGCGATGCCAATCTTCATTTCGAATACTTCTTCGTACGCAAAGTGATGTTCACCAAATATTCGCAGGGCTTCGTGATGATGCCCGGCGGCTTCGGCACCATGGACGAATTCTTCGAGGTGGCTACATTGATCCAGACGGGAAAGATGTCGCAGGTGCCGCTGATACTGGTGGGCAGGGCCTACTGGGGCGGGCTGGTGGAATGGCTGCAACAAACGATGTTGAAGCAGGCCAATAATATTTCACCGGCTGATCTTGATCTGCTGAAGATCGTAGACACACCGCAGGAAGTGGCCGATCATGTGTTGCAGTTCTATTCGAAAAATGCTTTGCAACCGAATTTCTAGGAGGAACAGGAGGTCAGAGGTCTGAAGTCGGGGGTCTGAGGTCTGAGGTCTGAGGCTCCTCTATTGTTGGAGATACCAATTCGTTTCGGTCTTCAGACTTCTTACTTCTGGCTTCATACCTCAGATTTCGTAATCCCCTGAACAGCCTGAAATAAAATTCCTTGTTGAAGAGCTGCGAATCGTGGAGGGCTTTATAAGTGAGGAACATGCCGATCGGCACCAGCACGATCGTGGCGAGCCACATACCGGCAAATGGCTGCAGTACGTCTTCCTTCACGAACTTCTTACCGAAATTATTGAGGAGAAAAAAGATCACGAAAAAGATGATCGCGAAAACGATCGGGGTACCGACGCCGCCTTTGCGAACGATGGAGCCCAGTGGTGCGCCGATCATGAACAGCACGAGCACGGCCAGTGACATGGTGAATTTTTCATGCCAGGTCATGAGGTGCAGTCTCAGTTCCTTGCGCTTGGAATCATAGTCGATGGAAGTACCTTCCAGTGCGGTTTTGATGGAATTGGCATAGGAGGCGCTTTGTTCCACCACGGTATAGCGGGCGCTGTCGGGCAGCAGTTCGGCGAATGATCTCACTTTTTTGACGGGAGGGATCTTCACGTCCACCCAACCCGTGTCGAGGTACTTCATAAAGTCGAGGTATATCCGAATATCGTTACTGCTTCGCTCCGTGAATTTTTTATTATTGCGTTCGAGGGAATCGATCACTTTGCTCAACTGGCGAACGCTCAGCATCTCGTACCTGTCTTTATACACGGTATCATTGGTGAAATTCATCCTGAGCGCTGAAATATCGAGCACCTTCTTGTATTCCTTGAAACCGAGCCTGATGAATTGGGTATTGGTGGTGCCCCGTGGCCCGTCTTCCTGGTAACGCCATCCATCGACCAGGGTGAACTCGAGGAAACGCTTGTCCCTGCTCACTTTCATGAGACCTTCTTTAGCTGCGATGATATTGTCCTGCAGGCCCCTGTTCTGTTCATAGATGATCACATTGCTCAGCACCGAATCATTTACTTTTTTGGAAACCTTGATGGCGAAATCGGGGATGGTGGTATAGAACACTCCTTCTTTCAGATCGAAGGCAGGTTTCTTATTCACTACATCGTTGTGAAGCGTCTTCATTTTCAGGTTAGCCACCGGGATCACATAATTATTGAAAAGGAAGGCGAGACCGGAGAGAAAGATGGCTGTGATCAGCAGGGGACACATGAAGCGGAGCAGGCCGATGCCGGCCGATTTGATGGCCACCAGTTCGAATGTTTCACCGAGATTGCCGAAGGTCATGATGGAGGAAAGGAGCACGGCGAGTGGAAGGGCCAGTGGCACCAGTGTTGCGCTGAGAAATAAAATGAGCTTCAGCATGATGAAGGTATCGATGCCTTTGCCAACGAAGTCATCGATCCACAACCAGAAGAACTGCAGGATCAGAACAAAGAGGGTGAGAAAAAAAGTGGCGATAAAGGGTCCGATAAAAGCCTTTAATACCAGTATATCTAATTTTTTGGTCACTGTTACTACCTTTAATCCATGAACCCGGCAAAAATACATCTTTCGGAAGAGGAATTGGCAATGGTACAGAATGCTCATTGGCTTTTAACAAAGAATCGTATTATCGACAAAGTGATGGAGCTATTCGGAGAGCTTTCCGGCTCTTTCCGGGAAATGACCGGCGCCCAACCGGCATTATTACCCGCTGAAGTGCTGGCAGTATCGCCCAAGATATCGAAGGGTGAAAAGTATCGAGGATTGCCTTATATGATGCTGGATTACCCGAGGCTGTTCGGGAAGGAACATATCTTCGCCATCCGTACGATGTTCTGGTGGGGGCATTATTTCAGCATTACGCTGCATTTGAAGGGGAATTATAAAACCCGCTACCAGCCTGCATTACAGAAGCACCTGCGAAGGCTAGGAGAGCAGGGATTCCATATCGGTATCATTGATGATGAATGGGAGCATGATCTTTCGGAGACTAATTATACTGCGATCACACAATTGGATGAAGAGGCGATCAGGCGGATACTGTCGCGTAATGATTTCTGTAAGTTGTCCGTGAGGATATCGCTCCTTGAATGGAACCGGGCAAAAATAATAATGACAGATCTATATCATGTAGTCCTTCAGTCAATAACGGATTAATTACCGAGGCGATGGAACAGGTCCTTCACCTGGTAACTCCAAAGCTGGGTTTGATCTTTCACATCGCCTTTATCTGCAAAATCCCTGATCACCAGGATGGTTTGGTTGGTAACTTCCGACTTCTCGATACGAAATTCAAAATATTCTTCTTTGGGAGCATGCAGCCAATGAAATCGAATGAATTTGTCTTCTTCACTCTCCGTCACTTCCGCTTTATCAGTTGCGCCATTCCAGGAAAAACTGAATACATTATCCCGTTCGTCCACTTTATCTGCAAACCATTCCTGCAAGCCGGCAGGAGTGCTCAGGAATTCGAATAAAATGGAAGGAGAACATCTCACCGGATACTCTAACGTAAATTGTTGTTTCTTACTCATCTACTCCTTGTATTGAACTTTTTATAATACCTAGGTTGCAATAATAGAAAATTAATGCTACCCTAAAAATTTTTTTGTTACGGACCCTGCTAAAGATAGGGAAAGATAACGTTGGCCTGAAAAACTTTAAAGCGGCTGACAACCAGTTGTTTACAAATCTTTTTTTTGGAACCTGCGCTATTATTGGTTAAATTGCCTGAACTGGCTTTTAAAAGTTGACGATCAGTAGTATAAGAAAACAGGCATTATTGACGTTTTTGTCTGTGGTAACCATTAAACCTTTAAACCTAAAAACCCTTTAAACGACCTCTACCTATGAGTATGCGTCAACTCAAGATCACGAAATCGATAACGAATCGTGAATCTCAGAGCCTTGAAAAGTACCTGCAGGAAATCGGAAAAGTCGAATTGATCAGCCCTGAAGAAGAAGTGCGTTTAGCCAGGCGTATTAAACAGGGTGACCAGGCTGCTCTCGATAAACTAACCAAAGCAAATCTTCGATTTGTGGTATCAGTCGCCAAGCAGTACCAAAACCAGGGTCTCTCCTTACCCGATCTCATCAACGAAGGTAATCTCGGTCTGATCAAAGCAGCACAACGCTTTGATGAAACCCGCGGCTTCAAATTCATTTCGTATGCCGTATGGTGGATACGCCAGAGCATCCTCCAGGCTTTGGCAGAACAATCACGCATCGTAAGGCTTCCGCTCAACAAAGTAGGCCTGACCAACAAGATCCAGAAAGCATTTTCCCAACTGGAACAGGAATTCGAACGCGAGCCTTCTCCTGAAGAGCTGGCGGAATTGCTGGAGCTGGAAACCGATGAAGTATCGGCCACGCTGGGCATTGCGGCCAGGCACGTGAGTATGGATACGCCTTTGTCGGAAGGGGAAGACAATACCCTCGTCGATGTGCTGGAAAATCCCAATGCAGAACGTGCCGAAACCAATATCGAGCATAAGGAATCGTTGAAGCAGGAGATCGAGCGCTCCATGAAAATGCTTACGGAGCGTCAGAAAGAAGTGATCTGCTACTTCTTCGGCATCGGGGTCGACCATCCTATGAGCCTGGAAGATATCGGCGACAAATTCAACCTTACCCGTGAAAGGGTACGCCAGATCAAAGACAAGGCCATCACCAAATTGAGGACCAATTCGCGCTCCAAGGCCCTTCGCGGGTACCTGGGCGTTTAACCAAAAAAGTAAATACCCGAACAAAACTTTACACTTCACGATCTTACTGTAAATTTGCAACCCCGACGGGTGTTGACAAGTTAACAAGTTGAAAGGTTGACAAGGAGATCTCCGGAACATCGGGGCCTCCTTGTCAACCTTTCAACATTTCAACCTGTCGACTTCCCCGGGATTTTGTGGACAGAGAAAACACGCACTATGTTTCAAAATCTAACCGAACGTTTAGAATCGGCCTTTAAACAGATCAAAGGCGAAGGCAGGATCACCGAGCTCAATATTGCTGCTACGGTGAAGGATATACGCCGCGCCCTTGTCGACGCCGACGTGAACTATAAGATCGCCAAAGAATTTACCGATAAGGTGAAGGATGCCGCCATGGGGCAGAAAGTGCTTACGGCAGTAAGCCCCGGACAACTCATGGTGAAGATCGTGAAGGATGAGCTGGTCGATCTGATGGGCGGCACCGAAAGTGCCTTCAATGCAAAAGGCAATCCGGCCGTGATCCTCATCGCCGGCCTGCAGGGTTCCGGTAAAACCACTTTCAGCGCCAAACTGGCCAATTACCTCAAGACGAGGAAAGGACTATCTCCCATGCTTGTAGCGGCGGATATCTACCGCCCTGCGGCGATCGATCAGTTGAAAGTATTGGGTGAACAGATCGGTGTGGAAGTATACAGCGAGCCCGACAATAAAAATGCCGTGGCCATCGCCGAACAGGCAGTGAAAGAAGCGAGAAGCCGGAATAAGAATGTGCTCATCATAGATACCGCCGGCCGGCTGGCCGTAGATGAAGCGATGATGACGGAGGTGGCCAAGATAAGATCCGCCGTCAATCCGCAGGAGATCCTCTTCGTGGTGGATTCCATGACCGGACAGGATGCCGTCAATACCGCCAAGGCATTCAATGACAGGCTCGACTTCTCAGGCGTGGTGCTTACCAAGCTCGACGGCGATACCCGTGGCGGTGCGGCCCTCTCCATTAAATATACCGTCAACAAGCCCATCAAATTCGTGAGCAGCGGGGAAAAAATGGATACGCTCGATGTATTCTACCCCGAACGTATGGCACAGCGGATACTGGGCATGGGCGATATCACCACCCTGGTAGAAAAGGCGCAGGCCCAATTCGATGAAGATCAGGCACGTAAGCTGGAAAAAAAGATCCGGAAGAACCAGTTCGATTTTGAGGATTTTAAGCAACAACTGGAACAGATCAAGAAAATGGGGAATATCAAAGACCTGCTGGGCATGATCCCCGGTGTGGGTAAAGCCGTGAAAGACATCGACATCAGCGATGATTCCTTCAAAGGCATCGAGGCCCTGATCAATTCCATGACACCCCAGGAACGCGCCAACCCCGACCTCATCGATCCCAAACGCAAGCAGCGGATCGCCAAAGGGGCAGGCAAGGACCTTAACGAATTGAATGCCTTTCTCAAACAATTCGAACAAATGAAACAGATGATGAAAGTGATGAATAAAATGCCCATGGGAAGAATGGGTCTGGGAAGGCGCTAATCCAGACTGGGCCTAATCTTTTTTTAATTGTAAAATTTTTTCCGGCACGGGAATTTTGATGCAAATTGTATTAAATTTGGTAAAATCATTCGGATTGCTACCTTTGCAATCCTTGTTAGTTTTTTAAAATGTAACCCTATTTGTTCACGCATTTAAATGTCTATTTAAAATGCCAGTAAAAATCAGACTGCAACGACATGGGTCTAAAAAAAGACCATTTTATTTCATCGTAGTGGCCGACGCCCGCTCCCCCAGAGATGGAAAATTCATTCAGAAATTAGGTACGTACAACCCGCTCACAGTGCCTGCATCTATTCAGCTCGATCGTCAGAAAGCGCTGGACTGGCTGCATAAAGGTGCTCAACCCACCGATACTGTACGCAGGATCCTTTCTTTCAAAGGTGTGCTGTATCTGAAACACCTTCTTCGTGGCGTGAAGCTCGGTCTGTTCGATGAAGCTGCTGCTATGGAGAAATTCCAGAAATGGCATTCCGAACACGAGGTGCAAGTTAAAAAGCGCCAGGAAGCCAGTGCCAGGGAACGCCGCCCCCGCCGCCCGATCGTTCAGGCAGGAAGGCCCAAAGGGAGCGAATCATAAATAGCGCAGGCTGTGTTTTGCCTTCAACAAATTTTTAAATCCCGGTGATCTTCATCGGGATTTTATTTATCTATAGGATCGTATGATCAATTACTGCAGCATCGGAAAGCTCGTGGCTACCTTCGGGGTGAAAGGTGAACTGGTGATCACCCATCACCTGGGTAAGAAAACTTCCCTGAAAGGGTTGCAGGCCCTTTTCGTAGAGGATAAGAAAGATAGCTTTCTCCCATATTTCATTGAAGATATCCGCATCAAGAACGACCGGGAACTCTTTATCAAACTGGAAGGTATCGATAGCAAGGAAGCAGGGCAGAAGCTCCTGCAAAAAGAGGTATGGCTTCCGGAAGAGACTTTCCACCAGTACGCCGGTAAATCGGCCCCCATCTCCCTGCTCGGTTTCCATATCATCGACAACGGCGAAGACCTCGGCGAGATCCTCGAAGTGATCGAACAACCCCATCAGTTGCTCTGCCGCATCGATCTGAATGGTAAAGATGCGCTCATCCCCATGCACGAAGAATCATTGCTCAAAGTCGATAAGAAGAAGAAACAGGTTTTCGTGGAGCTGCCGGATGGACTGCTGGATGTGTTCAGGTGAGTTGACAGGTTCAAACAGGTAAGGTGACAGGTTCACAAGTTTACAGGTTGACAAGTTAGGCAGCGTGAATGGGCCGGCAGATGCTATTTATTTTTTGAAGCGTGCCGTAACTTCTTCTTTATAATTTACGCTTACCGGTATCGAAACATTGTTCACCATGAGCAGGCTGTCGGGCTTCAATAATTTGATATGCTTCATTCCCACGATATACGATTTATGTGTTCGTGCAAATGAATTCACCGGTAAGGATTCTTCCAGTTTTTTCATGGTAAGATGCACGAGGTGTTGCCGGCCTGCCGTTACGATCTTCATATAATCTCCCGACGCCTCTATATATAATATTTCCTCATAAGGTATCCTGAGCATTCCTTCCCGCTCTTTGATCACCAGGTGACCGCCTTCTACCTGCTCCTGTGCAGGCAGGCCCATTCCCTGGATGGCTGCCCTGGCCTTCTCCACGGCCTTACAGAAACGATCGAACGAAAAAGGCTTCAGGAGATAATCCACCACATTGAGTTCATATCCTTCCAGTGCATATTCCGAATAAGCGGTTGTAAAGATCACTTTCGGTGGGTTCGATAAGGTCTTCAAGAAACTGATCCCATTCACTAACGGCATTTCGATATCGAGAAAGATAAGATCGATACTATGCTGTTCCAATTTGGCAAATGCCTCCATGGCATTCCGGGCTTTGGCCACCAGCACAAGGCCGGGTACCTGCAGGATATATTGTTCGAGGATCTGGTGCGCGATCACTTCATCATCGGCTATCAAACATCTGATCATAAGAATGGATTAAAAGGAAATAATAAGCGTTACTTCAAATGTACTATTCTCTTTGTCGATGCGCAGCTCATGTTGGCCAGGGTAATAGAGCTGCAATCTCTTTTTCACATTCTCTATGCCAACCCCGCCCATCTGCTTCGGCCCCATCTGTGGCGCAGCGAGGTAATCGTTCCGCAGGTGGAACTCCAGCCGGTCGTTCAATATATCGAGTGAGCCATGAATAAAACCCTTTTCCGAAATGCGGTGCGCCCCATGTTTGAAACTGTTCTCCACGAACTGGATGAAGAGCAATGGTGCAATGGTTTTCCCCTCCGGCTCACCACTGATGGTGAAACTGATATCTGCATCGGGATACCGCTTCTTTTCCATTTCTATATAATTCCCAAGGAACGCAATATCCTTTTCCAGTGGCACATGGTTATGCTGACAATCATACAGCACATAGCGCATCATGTCCGAGAGCCGGAGAATGAAAGCCGGCGTGTCCTTGCTCCCGGTAAGGCTCATGCCGTAAATGCTGTTGAGCGTATTGAAGAGGAAATGCGGATGCAACTGGGCTTTGAGCGATTCCAGTTGCAATACCAGGTTGTCCTTTTCGAGCAGGTGTTTCTTTTTTTCATTTTCAAAGGCATACCGCATGAAGGCCACAGCCATGAATGCCAGCAGGTCCGTGAACAGGGTATTGGGCGACCATCCGAAAGGCGTGAACAATCGGTAGCGGGCAATGCTGAATTGTTGATCATAGAAATGGGCGATGGGCCCGTTGTGATGCAGGGAAGAAAATATCCCGGTAACGATCCAGTTATTGATCTTGAGCAGAACACCGAAATGCAGTACCACTGCCAGTACCAGCCACCAGTATTTTTTTGCAAGCAATAAGGTGGGGGCCAGCCAACGGTAAAAGGGGATGGTATATAAGGTCATGCAGATAGCATAGATGATCAGTTGTGGATGCGGGAAATTATCGTGCTGCGGATTGGGCAGGCGCGCCATTTCCAGGAACCAGGAATATTTATACATACATACATAAATGCCCCATACGATCACCTCGAAAAAGAGCGGGAACCTGAAACGTTTTACCAACTGATCATTCGTTGTCATATACATTTTCATTGATCACAAGAGTACTCAATATACGATCCGCCAAAATACCGATTTCGATGTAATCGTCCATTCTTTCGACGAAAACAGCCTGTCCGGATCTTGCAGAGCAATGGCCCCTCCTCACCGAAGCCCGCTTCTGCAGGCAGTTTCATGATAGTAGGTTTGTGTCGTTATCATTCATCACACACAAACGAATAATATGAACAAGCTGATCCAACTGACTGCTCTCTTCCTCTTCTACCTGGCTCCTGCAATGGCCCAGGTCAATCCTAAAAAAGACAGTTTAGGCGATAAGCCACTCCGGGATACCGCCCTTACCCTGCAAACGGTTACCATTACTGCCGCCAAATCCTTCGTAGTGCAAAAGAATGGAAATATCGTGCTGAACGTGGCGGAAAGCCCTATCGCAGCCGGCGGACGGGTATACGATGTACTGAAAAGGGCTCCCGGCGTTACCATTCAAAATGGGGAACTGCAGTTCAGGGGTAAGAAAGTTACGGTATTGCTCGATGGCAGGCATACCAACCTCGATGGCGAACAACTCAATAACCTGCTCACTACCATGGTGGCCAATGGCATTGCTACCATCGAGCTGATCCCAAACCCTTCAGCGCGATACGATGCAAAAGGAGGCGCCGTGATCAATATCATTTCTGCCAAAAACAAAAAATTCGGCATCAATGGTTCTGTCACGGCCGGCATTGGTGGCGGTTTCTATGGAAGATATAACGGCGGGCTTGGCCTGAATTACCGCAATCAACGGATCAATGCTTTTGGGAACTATGACTACCAGCATCAGCAATATTACAGTGATGTATATTCGAACAGATCATTGAATAACCTGGCTTCCATATCGGAGAGTACTTATGCCGTTACCCGCCGTGATAATCACTCCTTCAAAGGAGGTTTCGAATATGCCTTCGATAGTCGACATACGATCGGGGTGCTGGTGAGAGGGGTAGTGGGTATCGGTCATAAATCATCCGGTATTTTGTCTGCCTTGCACAATGGCGGCGATATGGCCGATTCTTTCTCAAGGTCCGGTATGCGGAACTATTCCCGCATCGCCACCCCATCCATAAATATTTACTACAAGGCGATCCTCGATTCAAGTGGTCGTGAATTGAACCTGAACGCTGATTATTTTACCTACAATAAAAACTGGAATGATGATTTCACTACCCGTTATTACGATCCCAAAGGGCAGGAATATACAACAGCGCTGCTCCTGCGCGATCAGTCGCCCGCCAGGAATACAGTGAGAGCCTTTTCGGCGGATTATTCGCACCCTTTCAAAGGAGGTAAGCTGGAGGGTGGATTGAAAACGACTTTCACCACTACCGATAATGATATTCGCTGGGAGCAGCAGGTGGGTGGCGCCTGGGAAACGGATACCGGTAAGACCAACCATTTTATTTACAGGGAAAATATTCTTGCAGCCTACATGAGCCTTGGCAAAACGCTCAACAAATGGGGCTTCCAGGGCGGACTGCGGGTGGAGCAGACCAATACTACAGGCGATCTCGTCACGAAGCAGATCGTGGACCACAGGAATTATTTCAACATCTTCCCGACAGCAGCCGTAACGTATGATCCTTCCGAAAACCATTCCTTCAGCTTCTCATACCGCAAAAGCATTCAGCGTTTCCAGTTCGATGTGGTCAATCCTTTCATCGCCTACCAGAGCCAGTATTCTTACTACCAGGGCAACCCGGCCATCAGGGCCTCCATTGCGCACAATTTCGAGATTTCTCATGCTTTCAAAAATCAGCTCTTTTCTTCTATCGGTTATGCGCATTATACAGACGCATTGGCCGAGGTCTTCAGGAACGGACCGGTGGCCGGCTCCGTGATCAGCTCTTCGGAGAACGTGGGTACGGTGGATGCGGTCAGCGCCAATATCTCCTGGTCCAAAAGCCTGCTCAAAGGAAAATGGTCAACCACCAACTCGGTAAGTACATTCTATGGAAAATACAATACGCCGCAGAAAGAACAGAATGATGCCAGGGTGACTGCCAATATAAGCAGTGAGAACATTGTGCTCCTCCCCAAAGGGTTCAAGGCCGAAGTCTATGCCAGTTATACCTCACCGATGATCATCGGGGTTTTCCGTATCCAGTCCGTTTACTCGGTAGACCTTGGCCTTTCGAAGTCCATCCTGCAAGGCAAAGGAAATATAGCCTTCAATGTAAGCGATGTCTTCAATACCGATCGCTCCAGATATGAGGTCCGCTCATTCGGTATCCAGTCATTCTACAGGGTTAAAAAGGAATCCCGCTTTATCAAACTCGTCTTCACCTGTAAATTCGGGAACAGGAACGTAAAAGTGAACAGCAACCGTAAAACGGGCGTGGAGAACGAAAGCAGGCGGATGGGAAGTTAGTGCCGGCAGATGGGCGGCGGATCACGGTTCCAGCGCTTTCAGCGTATTGGCGATCTGTACGAAATGCCGCTGGTGATGCGCAATGAAAAAACGAAAAGTATCACCCAGCTTCAGGCGGATGATTTTCGCAATGGAAATGGGAACACGCAGCTTGCCGATATCGGTGGTGTGTGCCTTATCGAGCAATGCCAATAACAGGTTTTCCTGTTCGAGAAATTCTTTCAGGGCTGTATAACTATCCACAGATGCCGAAGGGCGATGGCCTTTCGGCGCCTGCATTTTATTGGCGACCACCCCCTGTTTGTTGGGCAGCATGATCCTGGTAAAATAATTGCCCAACGGGCCCGGTTTGAAGGTAGTATTGAAAGGATAACGTGCATGTACCAGCGCTTTATCCATTTGCGGTAAATAATAATGACCATAGCTGTTCAGGTGCTCTACTACCTGGGCCACGCTCCATTTACCGGGAGCAGGTTGCTCTACCAGCAGGGCAGGGTCTTTTTGCAGGAGATAATGGGTTTGCAAGATGATCTGCCGGGTATCGGCCTGTAATTGTTCCAGCAGTTCATCGGAGTTCATTTTTTTCATCTCGATTGATTTGACCACAAAGCTATCGGGGGACTGGCGCCTAAATCTTGGCGCAGGCCAAGATTTTTATCAGATCCTCACGGTGGCAAGCAACTTACTGAAAGTGCTGGCGTCGATGCCCAGGTAGGAGGCCAGGTATTTATGTGGTATCAATTGCAATACATGCGGGCTTCTCTTCAGCAAAGTCCTGAATTTTTCCTCTGCGCTATAGCTCAGTAGTTCGATCTGCCGTTCGAGCACACCCATCAGGGCATAGGAAGCCGCCAGCCTAACCCAACGTTCAATGGAGTGGTGTTTGTCCATCAGTTGCTGCAATTGGTGATGGGTAGTACGGAGCAGGGTGCTGGTGGTGAGCGTTTCCAGGAAATACCTGGAAGGACGCTGGGTAAGAAAGGAATCGGCAACGCCCGAAAAAGAATAGGGGTAGGTGAACACTACTGTCGCCTCAGGATGATCGGCCTCTATATAAAAAGCCCTTTGCACACCTTCCAGTACAAAATACAGATGGCGCTCGGTTTCACCGGCTGCCGTGAGCACAGTCTTCCGTTTGAAGGAAACTTTCTGCCAGATCCCCGAAAGCGCTTCCCAATCCTCAGCCGGAAGCGGATGTAATGCGAAAACGTGCTTTTGCAAAAAGCTCAACTCTTTTTCCAAAGGGATTGTTTATAATGAGTGAAAAGATGCCGGTCAGCAAAAATAAGGATACCCGGCTTTCTTGTACCTTGCAATTATCATGGCCAGTACTCCGCAACGGATCATAGCACATTTCGACCTGGATGCGTTCTTCGTATCGGTGGAATGCCTGGGCGACACCTCACTCAAAGGCAAGCCACTGCTCGTGGGAGGGCGCGAAAGGGGCGTGGTGGCCGCCTGCAGTTACGAAGCGCGCAAATTCGGGATCCATTCGGCCATGCCCATGAAAACCGCTATGCGTCTGTGCCCGCAGGCCATCGTGATCAAGGGGAACCGCGGTGAATACAGTAAGTACTCACGCATCGTGACGGGCATCATTGCCGACAAAGCGCCCCTGTTCGAGAAAGCGTCCATCGATGAATTTTATCTCGACCTCACCGGCATGGATAAATATTTCAACCCGTTCCAGTGGACCATCGACCTCCGGCAGGAGATCATTGACAAAACGCAATTGCCCATCTCATTCGGACTGGCTTCCAACAAAATGATCGCCAAGATCGCCACCGATGCGGCCAAGCCCAATGGATACCTGCATATCCCTTTCGGAAAAGAAAAAGAATTCCTGGCCCCCCTGGCCGTGAATAAGATCCATGGGGTGGGAGCGCATACCTGGAAGGCGCTGCAGGAACTGGGGATCACCACCATCCGCGAGCTAAGCGAAAGGCCCGTGGAATTCCTGGAAAAACGTTTCGGGAAATATGGGGCCGATCTCTGGAATAAATCGCAGGGCCTGCATTTCGGCGAAGTAACGCCCTACTACGAAGCCAAATCCATCTCCACGGAAAGCACTTTCGAAGAGAATATACTGGATACGGCAAGACTGCTCGATGAACTGGTGCACATGACGGAGAGGGTGGCCTATGAGCTGAGGCAGGATAATAAGATGGCAGGTTGTATCGCCGTGAAAATCCGCTACCCCGATTTCGAGACCACTTCCCGGCAATCGGCCATCGACTATACTTTTTATGATGATGAGTTGATCCCGCAGGCTAAAGAGCTGTTCCACAAGCTTTACCGGAAAGGACAGCCTGTGCGGTTGATGGGCGTAAGGCTCAGCGAACTTACCGAGGAGGCTGTTCAGACCAACCTGTTCAGTAATGTGGAGAGGAAAACGGAGCTGTACAAGGCCATCGACGATGTGAAGAACAGGTTCGGCAAATATTCCATCATGAAGGCTACCGGGGCAGGCCAGAATGCCGCCAGGCGCTCAGGCGGTAACCTGCCGGGCAAATCGAGGAAGGAGAAATAAATTTGCCCGGATTTTAACAAATTAGTCTACTCTTTAAGTAGGGAATTAGTATCTTCGTACCCCTTCTGCGGAACACTTTTTTTAACCATAAATGTTTGAATTATGAGTTTACGATTAGGAGACATAGCTCCCAATTTCCAGGCAAAGACTACTGCCGGTGATTTGGATTTTTATGAGTACCTCGGCAATGGCTGGGGCATCCTTTTCTCCCACCCCGCCGACTATACCCCCGTGTGTACAACAGAATTGGGTAAGACCGCTTTATTGCAGGAAGAATTTGCCAAACGTAATGTAAAAGTGCTGGCCGTAAGTGTCGACCCGCTGGATAAACACCTCGGCTGGATCAATGATATAAACGAAACACAACATTGTAGTGTAGGCTTTCCCATTATCGCAGATGAGAACCGTAATGTGGCCGGCCTCTATGATATGATCCATCCCAATGCTTCCGAGACCTTCACAGTCCGCTCGCTCTTCGTGATCGGGCCCGACAAAAAAGTGAAGCTCACCATTACCTATCCCGCTTCAACGGGAAGGAATTTCCACGAAGTATTGCGTGTGGTCGATTCATTGCAACTGACCGCCAATTACAGCGTGGCAACGCCGGCCGATTGGAAGCATGGCGAAAATGTGATCGTGGTTCCGGCCGTTTCTACCGAAGATGCGATCAAGAAATTCCCCAAGGGGGTAGAGGTCGTAAAGCCTTACCTGCGCTATACGCCACAACCCAACCTGGATAAATAGATCATTCCTGGTACGGTACTGAAGATGATCAGTCGATCCCCTGCATTTGGTTGCAGGGGATTTTTAGTATCTTTCTGACACCAAACAAAAATTACTGCTCATGAGAAATCTTTTCTTCCTGCTCCTTATTGGTAGCCCCTTGTTTGTTTTCTCCCAAAGGACCATACTTCACTGTGGTAAGCTGATCGATGTGGTGAACGGAAAGCAGCTCACCGACTATTCCATCATCGTGGAAGGTAATAAGATCTCGGATATACAGGCGGGTTATATCAAGCCTGGCGGTACCGATAAGGTGATCGATCTGAAGAACAATACGGTGATGCCCGGATTGATCGATTGTCATGTGCACCTCGAATCGGAGACCAATCCCAATAAGTACATGGAAACTTTCACCTTCAACCCGGCCGACTATGCGTTCCAGTCGGTCGTCTTTGCCGAGCGCACGCTGATGGCAGGATTTACTACTGTCCGCGATCTCGGAGGCAGCGGGGTGAATATTTCATTGCGCAATGCCATCAACAAACGTCTTATCAAAGGACCACGGGTATTCACGGCCGGTAAATCGATCGCCACCACAGGCGGCCATGCCGATCCTACCAATGGTTACCGCCGCGACTTGATGGGCGATCCCGGCCCGGCGGCAGGCGTGGCCAATGGCCCCGATGAATGCCGCAAAGCTGTTCGCCAGCGGTATAAAGAAGGTTCCGACCTGATCAAGATCACCGCTTCCGGTGGCGTGCTGAGCGTAGCCAGGAGCGGAGAGAACCCCCAGTTCACGGAAGAGGAAATAAAAGCCATCGTGGAAACGGCCAGGGACTATGGCTACAAGGTGGCAGCGCATTGCCATGGTGCAGAGGCGATGAAGCGTGCCGTGAAGGCCGGCGTCAACAGCATCGAGCATGGCACTTATATGGATGATGAAGTGATGAGGTTGATGAAAGAAAGAGGCACCTATTATGTGCCCACCATCACTGCCGGAAAATCCGTTGGTGATTCGGCGAAGAAACCAGGCTATTATCCTGAACTGGTCACTCCCAAGGCTTTGACCATTGGCCCAAAAATACAAGGCACATTCACCAAAGCCTATAAAGCCGGTGTGAAGATCGCATTCGGTACGGACGCAGGTGTATATGCCCACGGCAGGAACTGGCTTGAATTCGTTTATATGAATGAAGGAGGAATGCCGGTGATGGAAGCCATTCAGTCGGCCACGGTAGCAGCGGCCGACCTGTTGGGCGTTACCGATCAATTAGGCAGTATCGAAAAAGGGAAGCTGGCAGACATCATTGCTGTTGCCGGCGATCCTCTTAAAGATGTGCAGCAGATGGGCAAAGTGATCTTTGTGATGAAGGATGGGACCATCTACAAAGAAAAATGATCAAAGATCAACCGGGAGGCATGTTTGATCGCCTGCATTTACCGATCCGTATGCTTCCTTAGTTGTTGCAGCAATGCTCTCATATCTTTTGGAGGATCGGCCTGTAGCGAATAGGCATGACCGTAAGAATCGGTAAATGCAAGCTTTTCGGCATGAAGTCCGAGGCGGGCCAGTATGGGCCGCTCTTCTTCTTCGTATTTGGATAATTTGAAATCACGCTTGAAATCGGACACGCGTATGGGGGAGGCATCACCATACAATTCATCGCACACGATGGGATGGCCGATGTATTGCATGTGCACCCTGATCTGGTGCGTACGGCCGGTGTGGATACGGAACTGCAGCAGAGAAAATTTACCGAACTCTTCCACCACTTCATAATCGGTAACGGAAGGCTTGCCTTTCTTGTGCGGCACCATTACCCCTTTCTTTCCGGGATGTTCCATGATGGGAACATCGATGGTCTTCTTTTTCTCGGGCAGTACGCCTTTCACGAGGCCCAGGTAGTATTTTTCAACGTTCCTTTCTTCAAAGGCGCCCGATAAATATTTATGCGTATCCTCATCTTTGGCAAAAACGATGATGCCGCTGGTATCGCGGTCTAGCCGGTGAACAGTGAAAATCTGCCCGTATTGCCTGATCAGCATTTGCTTCAGGGAGGGCTCTTTCCCTTCGCGGTCTGGAATACTGAGCAACCCGGCAGGTTTATTGACGGCAATAAAATGATCGTTCTCTACGATGATCTCGAATGCAGGTTTAGCCACGGGGTGCGGGTTTATTTTTGGTGTATGATGCATTGAGGTATTTCAGCAGGCGGATCTCCTTTTCAGTGAGCAGGCGCCATTTGCCGCGCTCTACGTTCTTCTTGGTGAGATTGGCATACATCACGCGGTCGAGATTGCGTACATCATAGCCCACTGCTTCGAAGATGCGGCGTACGATGCGGTTGCGGCCGCTGTGGATCTCGATCCCGATGATCCGCTTGTCTTTCGGATCGGCATAGGCCAGCACATCCGGCGCAATAAATCCATCTTCCAGGGTGATGCCTTTGAGGATATGATCGAAATCTTTTTTCAGTAGGGGCCTATCCAATGTTACTTCGTAGATCTTTTTTACTTCATAGCTGGGATGCGATAATTTCTGCGCCAGTTCACCGTCATTGGTGAGGAGCAGTACACCGGTGGTATTCCTGTCGAGCCTGCCTATCGGGTACACACGTTCAGGAGTGGCATTGCGGATGATATCGAGCACTGTTTTCCTTCCCTGCGGATCGTCGGTGGTGGTGATATAGTCCTTGGGTTTATTGAGCAGGATATACACGAGGTTCTTGCGAACGGCTATTTGTTTGCCATTCACTTTGATTTCATCTTTGCTACTCACTTTGAAGCCGGGTTCTGTAATGAGCGTGCCGTTGACGAACACCTTGCCCGATCTCACAATTTCGGCTGCATCGCGCCGTGAGCAGATGCCGGCATGGGCAATAAATTTATTGAGCGGCATGGTGCCGGTATCCGGCCTGGCTTCGGGAGCTTTTTGAGCACTATTTTGTTTGATGATCTTCTTACCGGTGTTGGCAGGGCGTTGTGGCGTTACTGCTGCACGTTGTGCAGATGCGGGCCTGGGCGTTTCCAAACTTTTTTTTCTGGTTTTTTTCTGGTTCTCCGACCCGCCACTGTTCTTTCCGGAGACTGCAGGCTTATGTTCAGGCTTTTTCCATTGGCCGGAGGCAGATTGGCTATTATCCGCATCCCTGTTTTTCCATCGTTCCGCTTTTTTCTTTGCGAAAAATTCCTGCGTTTCTTTACGGGCCTGTTTTTTTTCCTGGCGGATACGCTCTTTCTTTTTGGCGCCGCTCTCTTGCTGGTTGATGAATTTGTGAAATGCTTTGCTCATGGGAGATGATTTGCTGTTTTTCAACAGTAGAATGAATAATTATCGGATAGCCTGTGACGGCTGTCAGACAGTAGTTTCTTTATTGGCCAGTTGTCCGCATGCTGCATCGATGTCCTTCCCGCGGCTGCGGCGCAGGCGTGCATTCACCCGGTTCCTTTCCAGGTATTGCATGAATTCTTCCACCACTTTTTCTTCCGGCTTGCGGAATTTCGCCATATCGATTGGGTTGTACTCGATGATGTTCACGAGATCGGCGGGCACCTGGCGATAGATCTTAATCAGTTCATCGGCATCTTTCAGGCTGTCGTTGAAACCCTGGAAGAGGATGTATTCGAATGTGATCTCGTTCCCTGTCTGTTTGTAGAAATAATTCAGCGCATCGATCAGGGCTTTGAGATTATTCGTTTCATTGATCGGCATGATCTCATTGCGTTTCTTATCGTTCGCGGCATGAAGTGACAGGGCCAGTTTGAACTTTACTTTGTCATCGCCCAGTTGGCGGATCATTTTGGCAACGCCTGCCGTGGATACGGTGATGCGCCGGGGGCTCATGCCCAGTCCATCGGGAGAGGTGATCTTCTCGATAGCTCTCAGTAGATTCTTATAATTGAGCAGGGGCTCACCCATGCCCATGAAAACGATATTACTCAGTTTTTTATCATAGACCCTTTCGCATTGCTGGTTGATCAGCACCACTTCATCATAGATCTCATCGAATTCCAGGTTGCGTTTGCGGTCCATATATCCGGTAGCGCAGAATTTGCAGCTCAGGGAGCAGCCGATCTGGGAGGAAACGCAGGCTGTTTTGCGTTCATCGGTAGGAATGAGCACGCCTTCCACGAGATGGCCTTCATGGGTTTTGAAGCGCGATTTCACGGTGCCGTCGGAAGAGTACTGGGTTGCGTCCACGGTAAGGGCGGGCAGGGAAAAATGCTCGGCCAGTTTGGCGCGAAGCTCCTTGCTGAGGTTGGTCATGGCATCGAAAGAGTGGGCATGTTTCTGCCACAGCCATTCATAAACCTGTTTAGTGCGGAATTTCTTTTCCCCGAGGTCCTCGAAATATTGCTCCAACTCACTCAGGCTCAGTTGCCTTATGTTCTTCTTCCCTTGTTTTGACATGGTGCAAAGATAGGATAGTCCGGCCTCATCACCGCATTGGAAGAAAGGCTGTATCAATTTGTCAAGTAAATGGATTAAAATACTTGACATCTTAAAAAATTGGATTATCTTTGTAAAAGCTTTAACAGGGAGCAAAGATCTGACATGAAGGTGGCCCAAAAAATATCGAAGAGATTAAACGCTTTTCCGCCGGGGGACATATTTACCTATCAGCAACTAGGGATCAGAACAAACGAATATCTGGCGGCAGCAAAAGCCATGGAGAGACTTGTGAAACAAGGGCAGGTGCTCCGGGCCTCCACTGGCTTATTCTATAAGCCGGACCAAACAGCATTTGGTGTTCTGAAGCCCAGGGAGGAAGAATTGCTAAAACCTTATCTGTTTGAAGGCGGCAGGCGTGTCGCTTACATTACAGGGGTTTCCATCTATCGGGAATTTGGTCTGACAACTCAAATTGCCAATACCATAAAAGTCGCCAGCCGTGACAAAAAGATCATAGCCAGGATAGGGAACCTGAAAATCACCCCGATCAAGAGCTATGTAACAGTCACTTCAGATAACTACTATTTGTTACAACTACTGGATGCGATTAAGGATTTTAAAATAATCCCGGACAGCGACCAGGGAGTAATGATCAGGAGACTGACAGCACTCATCAAAGCACTTCGCAAGAATGAGAAGGCAATGCTGCTGAGGCTTGCCCTGAAATATCCACCACGCGTAAGCGCCTTGCTCGGTGCTTTGCTCAGCAATCTTGATCCGGATATGGATTTATCAGTATTGCAAAAAAGACTTAATCCATTTACCACTTACGAATACCGGATCGATAAAGAGTTATTGCCAACTGGCAATGCGTGGAATATCAAATAAACGAAATGACACTTCATCAGAATAAAGCACTATTCGATCAGGCAATCGTTGCTGCCGCTCAATTTTTCAATATTCAGGAAATCTATATCGAGAAGGATTATTGGATCACAGTAGGCCTGTATCAGATATTTCATTCTGAGATCAGATCAGAGGTGGTTTTTAAAGGTGGTACTGCTTTATCAAAAGCTCATCGGTTGATAGAGCGGTTTTCAGAAGATATCGACCTGGTCATCTTAAAAAAAGAACAGGAAACAGGTAATCAACTTCGAAAAAAACTCAGAGCTATTAGCGCAGCAGTAGAGAAGGTCATGCCAGAAGTAGAACTCGAGGGTATTACCAACAAAAAGGGCATGATCCGGAAAACAGCGCATTCTTATAATAAAGGCAACTTTAATGGAACCTACGGCCAGGTAAGGGAATACATTATCCTGGAATCTACCTGGTTGGGGAATTTTGAACCTTATGTCGCCAGGACCATTGATAGTTATGTATCGGCCATGATGGAAGCCACTGGCCGACAGGACCTGATCGGGGAATATACCATGAAACCTTTCGAAGTTCGGGTACTGGGTATGGAGAGAACAGTTTGCGAAAAAATTATGAGCCTCGTGAGATTTTCGCAGACCAATGATCCTATCAGAGACCTTCGAAACAAGATCCGGCATATCTACGATCTCCATAAGACGCTGCAGAATGGGGCAGTTAACGATTTTTTTATCTCACCAGCTTTTGACGATTTACTTATGCAGGTTGCTACAGAGGATATAGTAAGTTTTAGAAACAACAATTCATGGCTGGTGAACCATCCTAAAGATACTTTACTCTTTACACGGACGCGTGAAACATGGGACCAGATATTACCTGCTTACCAGGGAGCTTTCCGTGAATTGGTGCTTGGAGATTTGCCGGATACAACCAATATTCTCAATACCCTAAACATGATCGCTGAAAGGCTTTCTACAATTCAATGGAAAATTGACCCGAAGACAAGTGGAGGTGCATAGATACATAAAAATCCCGCCAGCAAACAAACCGCTATATTTGCCTTCCCAACAAAGCTATATGAAGAAAGCATATATCATCGACGCAATACGAACACCCATAGGCAAATACGGCGGATCGCTCAGCACCATCAGGCCCGATGACCTGCTGGCCCATGTTATCAGAACACTTATACAACGAAACGCTTCCATCGATATCAATGCCATTGAAGATGTGATCGCAGGTGATGCCAATCAGGCCGGTGAAGATAACCGGGATGTGGCGAGGATGGCGGTGCTCCTGGCCGGACTTCCCATCACCGTTGCCGGAAATACCGTGAACCGCCTCTGTGCATCCGGATTACAGGCCATCATGGACGCGGCCCGTGGCATCATGTGCGGGGAAGGAGAGCTTTATATTGCTGGCGGCGTGGAATCCATGACGAGGGCCCCATTTGTAATGGCCAAGTCCTCAGGGGCCTGGAACCGGACGCCGGAAGTGCATGATACCACCATCGGCTGGCGGTTTACCAATAAACGCCTGGCCGCTATGCATCATCCCTATTCCATGGGAGAAACGGCAGAGAATGTAGCCAGGCAATGGAAGATCAGCCGGCAGGCGCAGGATGAATTCGCACTGGAAAGCCAGGAAAAATATTTCACGGCACTTTCCAAAGGGATATGGTCATCCGAAATAACGGGCGTTGAATTACTGGGCGGAAAGGACGAAAAGATCTATTTCGACACAGATGAGCAACCCCGTAAAAGCTCACTGGAAAAACTAGCTACGCTCAAACCGGCCTTCACCAAAGATGGAACGGTTACTGCAGGTAATTCGTCCGGCATCAATGATGGGGCCGCTGCGCTGCTGCTGGCCAGTGAAGAAGCTGTTGCCAGATACAAGTTGAAACCACTGGCTTCCATTGTTTCGATGGCAGTGGCCGGTGTTGATCCTGCCATCATGGGCATCGGGCCTGTACCGGCCACGCAAAAAGCATTACAACGGGCTGGTATAACCGTAAATGATCTTGACCTTATCGAGCTGAATGAGGCATTTGCTTCACAATCCATTGCCTGCATCCAGGACCTCGGACTCGACCGGGAAAAAATAAATGTGAACGGCGGTTCTATCGCTATCGGTCATCCGCTGGGTTGCAGCGGAGTACGTATATCAACTACCCTGTTGCATGAAATGCAGCGCCGGGATGCCCGGTATGGACTGGCCACCATGTGCGTAGGGGTAGGCCAGGGAGCGGCCATCATCTACGAGAAATATAATTAACTTGCAGATCTGCAGTAACATTTTTGATTATCAGGATCGATAACTAAAAATCGACTACCATGCAAGATTCCCTCTTAACACCAGGAGTAGCCACCACCATTACCCGCTTAACTTCCCGTGTGCTGGAATTGCCTGCCAGGTACCGTGACCTGGAACCGGAGACCTGGACCCAAAAGCCTGCCCCGGGCAAATGGTCGAAGCAGGAGATCCTGGGCCACCTGGTAGATTCTGCGATCAATAACCTGAAACGTTTCACCGAATCACAGCACTTGCCGCAGCCCTATACGGTGATACCGTATAAACAGGATGAGCAGGTGCTTGCCAACCAGTACCAGCAACTGCCTCTCGATCACCTGGTACAGTTATGGGCCGCTCTCAATCAACAGATCCTTTACGTGATCACGCATGTGCCCACAGAGAAATTATCCTACACCATCATCACTCCCTCCGGCGAATCCAGGACCCTGGGCTGGCTGATCGGTGACTATGCCGATCATCTCGACCACCACTGGAAACAGATCTTCCCTTCGTAACGCGGTTGAATAAAAAAACCTGGATGAAAATCCAGGTTCGAGAAAATCCAATATCCTATGAAAAACCTCTTACGTGGATATACCAATACAAATTAAAGACCATTATTTTTTTGCCCGGTAATCCCCAGTTTCGACAGGCCGGTATGGTTGGTTTGTGTATTTACATCCTCATTCGATTCCACAGTTTCTCTCATATGAATGAGATCTGTAATTTGTCGCATCCTGTCGCGGATATTTTCCAGGTCACTAACAGTGGCGCCTAGCTCCAGGGCCCAGATGAATTTTTTCGATTCAAGGATCAGTAAAGTCCTCAGCGCCTTAATGGAATGATGTAGAAGATCGGTAGAATACATAGCAGATGTTCATAAAGGTTTTCAACAATAGAGAACCTTTATGCAAACATTGTTCCTGCCGGGTTTCATTATACCTGGTGAAGCCTGTACAATAATTTCTTCACCATGCGGTAGTTGGTGAAAACAGAAAGGAAGATGAGGAGGACCGCCACAGCTCCCACCGACCAATGCAGCCAGTTGGAAAGCTCTGGCCTGTCGAACATGGCGAAATGATGAAAGGCCCAGTGCATGAGCTGGGTAAGCGCCACCGCACATAAAACGACGATCACATATACGGGGATGAATTGCCGCGATACTTTCCGGCTAAGCCATTGGGGTGAATAGCCGAGGAGCAATAACAGTTGAAGGCTGTCGCGGCTCCGCGCGATCATCAACTGGAGGTAGAACGAGAACAGCATCAATGACATGATCACCACCAGCAATCCGAAAATGCCGAGGCCGCTGAAAATGCCCTGCATCACCTGTTTTACCCGTCCGAACTTGGTTTTGTCCTTATTGATCTTATAATCTTTCTGCTGCAGGAAATTGAGGAAATCGGGGTTATTGGCGTCTTTGGTCTTCACGTATAATCTTGAGGCTCGGATGGCGCCGGTGGCGCCGAAGCGTTGATTGGCCCAGCCGAGAAATGATTTGGGAACGATGATGGAATTGATACGGTCGCTCAGGGCCACCACATGCCCCTGGAAAACTTCACGGTTGCCATTCGGATAATACAGGATCAATTGCAGGGCCAGTTGCGTGGCCGTCGCCTCGGAGATCTGTGGAAGTCCATAACCCGGCGCGAACACATTGTATATCTCTAAAAAATCCGAAGAGATGATGATGGGCACGTCCTGTTGTCCTTCCGACCAGTGAAAGGAAGGAGGAAGCGTATCGATAAAATGATCGTCGAGCGATTCAACGAAGAAATCCGACACGAAGGGCACGAGGGAACCGCCGCTGATCTGGAACCTGAAATTATTGGCCATCAGCGGCGACACATCTTCCACGAAAGGTTTTGAAGACAGTTCTTTGATGTCTTCTGCCGTGAATAGATTTTTATCGAGCTGCCCCATCGTTTCATTGGTGATCGTCTTGGAGATGGAGATGAAATCATATCCGTCTTTCCGTGGTGTGCTTCCGCCCAGTAATTGCTGAATGTTCACGTACATCTGTATAGAGCAGAGCAACAACAACACCCCGATACCAAGGCCCAGGTAGGAGAACAGCCGGGAGCTCAGGTGGCTGCCTGTTTGGAGCAAAGGGCGTATCGGATGAAAGGATAATGCCACGATCGGTATTTACAAATGAAACAATCTGGTGAATGGAAAATAATCGATGCGTTCCAGGTCTGCAAAGATGATGGCCGCTCCGCGCGCTTCTGCTTCTTCGAGCATCAGTTGCATGGCTTTTTGCGAATTGTTATCATCGAGGTGACTGAAAGGTTCATCGAGCAGGAGGAAATCGAAGGGCTGCAACAGTGCGCGGATGATGGCTACCCGTTGCTGTTCACCATAGGAACAGATACGGCACCGCGAAGCCAGTTTATTGCCGATGCCCAGCCGCTCTGCAAACTCTACGATCTTTTCCGGCGGGTGAAACGGGTTCAGTTGCCTTTTGATCTCCAGGTTTTCCTGTACTGTCTGCTCCGGAAAAAGGCGGAGGTCCTGTAATACGATACTGATATGGTCTTTGCGATAGCCGGCAAAACCTTCCCTGGTCAATCGACTGGTAACGGAATCATTATAACGGATCGTTCCGTTGTACTCGTGGCGCAGGCCATACAGGAAATGCATCAGGGAAGATTTGCCGCTGCCGGAAGGAGCAACGATCTTGATGTATTCACCTTTATTGAATAGCAGGTCCTTGCCCCAGATCTCGGACCGCTGTTTGCGGCTTTCTTCAAAATAGGTGGGTAGTACCTGCTGCAATGTGATGGTCATCATTAGAAACCTCTCTTGCGGGTGGCTGCCATTCTATCGGCGTACTGGTTCAATTGTTTAAGGCTGTTGGTGTTCTTATCTACCAGGTTCACTTCAAAGTTGCCGAGTATGGCGCCGTCTTTCAGCTCACCGCCGGTAGCTACGACATCTTCCCAGAATCTCAGGGATTCGTTGAGCGCAACTCTTGAGCTGCTGTCGCCGGTGCTGGCTTCAAGTGGTTTCAATACCTTTTGAATATCGAGATAGAAACCGGCCGGATGCCCGGTGAGCCTGGCGATGAATGGTTGTTTGTTGCCAGGGCCTCCTCCATGCACGAACTGTTTCACCTGTTCTTCAGAAGTGCCGGCAGCGAACCATTTATCGTTCAGCTCATAGCTGATCCTGGGTCCCTGCATATCGCCCAATTTGCCTTTGGCAACGCCGATGAGCTTATCGAAAGCAGGTTTATCATTGATCGAAACACCGAACAGTACTTTCATCGAAGGCTCTTTCCTTTCATAGTTGGAAGGCCCTCCGCCTTCGGACGGAACTGGCGCGGTTTGGGGCTTTACTTCAAAGTCCGACACGCTGAACAGCACATCCCCTTTATTGGCTTTCACGAATTCATCCATACTGTAACCGTTCTGGCCGAGGAAGCCATTCACGAAGCCATCTACCCCTATTACTTTCAGGAATTCTTTCAGGCCTTCAGGCGGATAGTTCATGGTGAAAACACCTACTATATTCTGCGAAGGGATGCGTGACAGTGCATCGGCATCGAGGTTCTTCATCCTGTATTTTTCATATACTTTGGCCAGTTCGGAATTATAGTAAGAGCGGGATGAAGCACTGATCTTCCCATTATCGAAGCTTACAGTTGCCGTAGAAATATTGCCCTGAAGCAGTGTACTGAACTTCATCATGGAGAGCGCGCCCGAAAGCATATCACCATACATGGGTTCTGCGTTCATCCAGAAATGCACATCTCCTTTTTCTTTCAGGAGGGATGCATATTTCCTGTCGTTCTCCAGGTTGTTGTCACCCTTCAGCTCGTAGATCTCTTTGGCGAATTTCACCAGGCTATCGGTGGGATATCCGGCAGGAGGTGCATTTTCGTTTTGACCGAGACTGTCACTATCGCTCATCGGCGGAGCATAGTATTTTCCCATTCTCCCAAAGGGAGCATCGGCCAGGAATACAAACCGGTTACCCATCCACGTTGCAACGCCATGGTGGGATGCGACGATATTGATGTCGCCCGATTTGGAAGAAGATGCATTATCGCTTATTTTCTTAGTGAAAGCTTCAAAGGCGGCAGGGTCTTTCAACAGACCTTCGAAGGCTATGTAGCCATTCTGACCATTGCGTTTCATAAAATAGACCAGATCCATATCTGTGTTGATGCCGGAATTGGCCGGGTCATCCATCAGTTTCTTGGCGAGTGAATCATCTGCCTTCTCGTACATTTCTTTGAACCAGTTGGTTTGTTTGATCTCCTGCCAACTGAGTTTGGCGGAAAGAGAAGGGGTATTGAGGTGGACCACGATGGCGGCGTCTTTGGGAACGGCCAGGCCGGATGATTGATCGTTTCTTCCACAGGCTGTAATCAACAGCACTGCCATGGCTAATACAAGGAATAACGGTTTACGTTGCATATCTTTTTGATTTATCAGTCGTAAATAAACAAAATAGTTACGAAATATTCCAGCCCAACATGATAGCTGGTAATAAAATGCGCCGGTACCGTTTCAACCTGGGTTTACCACTGGAAAGGATAGGAAGCGACCGAGGCAAGGGATGTCGTTTCCTGTTTTCCTGACCTGAGGTCTTTGATGATGGCCGAACCGGTTTCCAGTTCCCTGGCGCCGATGATCACCACGTAAGGGATATTCTTTTTCTCCGCGTATTTGAATTGCTTGTCGAATTTCACCGGTTCATGGTAAAGCTCGCAACGAAGGCCATGCCCGCGGAGGGATTGCATGGCCGTGAAAGCTGCACGGGTCTCTGCATCGCCAAGGTTGAAGAATAAGACCTGTGTGCCTGTTTGCACGGCGGCAGGGAAGAGTTGCATCTCTTCCAAAACATCATAGATCCGGTCGACCCCAAAACTGATCCCTACTCCCGGAACACCCGGAACTCCGAATAATCCTGTAAGATCATCATACCGTCCGCCCCCGCCGATACTGCCCATCTTCACTTCAGCAGGCGCTTTGGCTTCGAAGATAATACCCGTATAATAGTTAAGGCCGCGGGCGAGTGTAAAGTCGATGTTAAGGTTCACGCCCGCCATCCAACCCGCAGCGTTCATCACATATTCAATCTCTTCGATCCCTTTCTTTCCGGATTCGAGATGACCGACCAGTTCCCGTATCCTGGAAAGCCTGGAAGGGTTATCGCCATCGATGGAGAGATACTTTTCAATGACCTGAACCTGCTCATGTGTCAATCCTCTTTCCGATAATTCGGCTTTCACTTTTTCCAATCCTATTTTGTCGAGCTTGTCGATGGCGATCGTGATATCGATCATTTTATCGCTGCCCCCGCATAATTCGGCCAGTGCAGTAAGTATCTTCCTGGAATTGATCTTCAGCTCGTATGCTTTCATCCCCAGCCGGGTGAATACGGTATGATAGATATGCACCAGTTCCACTTCATTGATCAGGGAATTACTGCCCACCACGTCTGCATCGCACTGGTAGAATTCACGGTAGCGTCCTTTCTGGGGGCGGTCGGCCCGCCATACGGGCTGGATCTGGTAGCGTTTAAAAGGAAAGGTGAGCTGGCCGTGGTTCATGGCCACATACCTGGCGAACGGAATAGTGAGATCATATTTCAGGGCACGCTCCGTGAGGTCCTTGTCGTTCTTCCCCTGCAATACATTTTCGAATGCAAGTTTGGCTTTATCGATATTCTTCGGATCACTGAGGCCGTTGTTGAGGATCTTGAAGATCAGCTTATCGCCTTCTTCCCCATATTTACCCATGAGGGTCTCCATGTTTTCCATGGCAGGCGTTTCCAATGGCTGGAAGCCATATAATTCAAATACCTGCCGGATCGAATTGAAAATATATTGACGCTTGCGAACGGTTTCCGGGCCGAAATCTCTGGTGCCCTGTGGTAGTGAAGGTTTGCTCATAATGACTTTACGGTATTTGCATATTTCAGAATGATCTGCTCACAGGCTTCATCGATCATGTCGTACACCTGATGGTAGCCGGGCTCAGGCCCATACCAGGGATCTGGCACATCCATATTTTCGCCGGGATGCAGTTCTTCCATCAGTAGTTTCACTTTGGCCGGTGAATGGTCTTTCCCGGCGATCCGCCTGATATCATCGATCACATCGCCTGCCATGGCATAAACAAGATCATAGTGGCGGAGGTCCTCAGCTTTGAAACGGCGGGCCCTTTGATGGCTGATATCGATGCCGTGAAGGAGGGCCACTTTCTGCGAAAGGCGATGTGGCGCCTCGCCCAGATGGTAGCCATTGGTGCCTGCGCTGTCCACTGTCCAGTTCAGGCCGGCCTCCTGTATTTTCCTTTGCAGTACGCCTTCGGCCAGCGGGCTTCTGCAGATATTTCCCAAACAAACCATGAGGATCTTCATGGGCGCAAAGATAGTCTGCGGGCGTCAGTTCACCATTCGTGATCGCCAGGAATCGCATTCTCCGGCCTGCGATCCCGGCCCGAAACAAACGGACCGTTAAATGGTTCAGCTTTATGATCTTATGGATTTAGCCCTGGTAGTGCATCTTAGAGTTGGGCCCTGCAGGACCGGGCAGAAAAGGGCCCATTAAATTTTCAGTAAAATAAGGGAGGCGATTTTCATTTCCCGGTTATTTCTTATCTTGCCCGAACCCATATCAGAGAAGCATGGCAACAGATTTTGAAGATAAAAAAAGGAAGGCTTACGTCAGCAGAAGATCACTAATGGACCTTGGAATGGGGATCATTTATGCGGGTATGGGAGGATTTTTTGTGCTGAAAGATCATTTAGGCATGGAAAATGTATTTCCAGCTCCACCCTTCTCCTATATTTTTGGTGGATTGTGTTTATTGTATGGTGGATTCAGGATCTATAGGGGATTCAGGAAAGACTATTTTCAGCAAGACTGATAAAGGGTCATTTTCAAAAGTCCAATCATCCTGCAACGCTAAACATTTTTACGATGTCGGCATCAGGAAGGATCGATCCAATCCTCCCACACCTGTAAAAGGGTGCCGTTAACTATAATTTTCAAATGGAAAAAAGCAGGTCCTTTCGGACAATACATAGCCTGGTATTGATGTTGAGCGTTCCGGGATTGATGCTGTTGGAGGGTTGCAGCAGCCCTAACGCCAAAGGGGAGGGAGATACTACCACCACCGGTACTATCAATATCAGTGTAGATGAATCCTTTAAACCGGTGATCGACTCGCAGATCCAGGTGTTCGAATCGCAAAGACCGAATGCCAGGATCATCGTGCATTATAAACCTGAAGCCGAATGCCTGCGTGACCTGAACAACGACAGCACAAGGATGGTGATCGTTACGCGTGGGCTGTCGGACGAAGAAGTGACCACCCTTACCAATAAATATTCATTCAAACCCTCATTCGGACCCATAGCCTATGATGCCATTGCCGTAGTGGTGAATGGCAAATCGAAGGACACGCTCTTTACCATGCAGGACATACGCTCCATGGTGAGGGGGATCAGCGGTTTCAAATACAAAGTATTGCTCGATGGCACCACCGCCACCAGCACGGTAAGATTTGTGGTAGATTCTTTGCTTAAAGGAAATCCGATGGGCAGCAATGTAGTGGCAGCCACCAGCAGCGAAGGCGTGATCGACTACGTATCGAAGAACACCGATGCCATAGGGTTGGTGGGCGTTAGCTGGATCGGGAACAAGGACGACAGCACCCAACTGAGCTTCCTGAAAAAGGTAAGGATAGCCCAGGTCGAATGTAGGGGCTGCAATGGCACGTATGTTGATCCTGTTCAATACAATATCGCCGCCCGCCGGTACCCGATGACCAGGCCCCTGTACTATATTTTAAAAGAAAATTATGACGGATTGGGGAACGGATTCGTGAATTTTCTCACCTATGAAAAAGGACAGAAGATCTTTTCAAGGGCATATTTACTACCGGCAAGGATGCAATTTGTGGTCAGGCCAATGCAAATTTCTGAATAATTAAAAAATAAAGGATTCATTACATTTACAAACACTAAAAACAGCAAGTGACAATGATGAAACGTTCATTCAGTTTATTAGTAGCGGTTGTCATGGGGGGCAACATCCTTTTTGCTCAGAGTGTAGAACAGGGTAAAAAGTTTTTTTATTACGAGCGCTGGAAAAGTGCAAAAGATGTGTTTGAGAAAGTGCTGTCCGCGAATCCCAATAACATTGAAGCTGTTTATTGGTTAGGGCAAACCTTGCTGGCACAAAAAGATTCTATCGGGGCAAAAAATCTGTACTCGAAATTATTACAGCAGAATGGCAATGCCCCGCTGGTAATGGCCGGCATTGGACAAATAGAACTGATGGAAGGCAAGACCAACGATGCCCGTCAGCGTTTCGAAACGGCCATCACCCTTACCAAGGGCAAGGATGTGGATGTATTGAACGCCGTAGGTCGCGCCAATGTGAATGCCCGCCTGGGCGATGCCAACTACGCCATCGAAAAACTCAACCTGGCCACCCAGGTAAAAGGATTTAAAGATCCTGAAACATTCCTCATCATGGGTGATGCTTACAGGAAACTGATCGATGGTGGCAGTGCCGTTACTTCTTACAACAAAGCCTTCGCCCTCGATAATAAACTCGCTGCCGCCAAATACAAAATAGGCAGGGTTTATCTCACACAGAACAATGCCGATTATTTTCTCCCGGCTTTCGAAGAAGCCATCCAGATCGATCCTGCATATTCACCTGCGATCTACCAGCTTTTCTACTACTGGTACTATCATGATGTGAACAAAGCGGCCGGTTACCTGGACAAATACATCGCCAATGCCGATGCCGGTGATGAAGTTGAATACCTGAAAACCGATTTCACCTATGCAAAAGGTGATTTCAGCGGGGCCAGAACAAAGGCCCAGCAACTCATCCACCAATATGGCGATAAAGTAGCCCCCCGCATGTATCGTATGGTGGCCTACACTTCCGATACACTGGGCGATCTGACAACTGCCAAACAGGCTATGAACACTTTCCTGACCAAAGCAGACCAGGACGATATCAAACCCGCCGATTATGAAGAACTGGCCTTGATCAACTCCAAGATCCCCGGTAACGAGCAGGAGGCATTTATGAACCTTCAGCAAGCCGTGGCAAAAGATACCGTCATCGATAACAAAGTAAAATATATCAACAAAGCAGCCGCGCTCGCCAAGAAACTGGGCGATCGCAAACAGGAAGCCAACTGGCTGGGTGTTGCCTACAAACTGAAGACCAACCCTTCACAAACTGATCTCTATAACTGGGGTATGGCCAATTACCAGGCAGGCAACTATGTTACCGCCGACAGCCTCTTCTGCGGCGTGTACCAATCCAAATATCCCGACCAGATCTATGGCTATCTCTGGTGCTCCCGCGCCAAAGCTGCCCAGGACGATTCCGTGAATACGAACGGATATGCCGTGGAAGCCTGGAAAACACTGGCTGAAAAAGCAAAGCAGATCGATTCTGTAAAATTCAAATCACAGATCGTCAGCTCCTATTTCTACCTGGTGCAATATTATAATGATATTAAAAAAGACCGGGAAACAGCCCTTAGTTATGTGAACAAGATCCTCGAGACCGACCCCACCAATGCAGATGCTATCCGCGTGAAAGGCATTCTGGAAAAAGCGGGCCAACGTCAGCAGGGCACCCAACCTGCAAGGCCACGCACCAACGGAAATGCAGCCGGTTCGGGCGGAGCAAAATCGTCCGGTGGGAAATGATGGTCCATTCATTGATTTGCTGTTAACGCTACAATAAATTTTTCGTTAAGGAGTTCCCTGCTATGCAAACGGCAGGGAACTTTTTATTTTCCTGATTTTGAAGCAACAAATTGGAAAATGCCTGATGCTGCCTTATTTTTGCCCACAAACAAAACGGGTTATGAACATTTACCTGTTGCAGGCCTCCACCGTTGCCCAAAATCCTGATAACTCCTTCTGGTACTTTCCTGTCGGTGTACAATTAATATTCGCTGTCCTGTTCGTGGCCGCTATGATGGGCGTTACCCATTTGCTGGGCCCCAAACGCACTACTTCGGATAAGCTGGAGAATTTTGCCAGCGGTATCAAAAGCCATGGAGATGCCCGTCAACCAATGGCCATCAAGTATTTCCTGGTGGCGATCCTTTTCGTGCTGTTCGATGTGGAAGTGATCTTTTTCTATCCTTATGCCGTGAATTTCAAACAGCTTGGATGGGATGGATTTTTTGCCGTACTGATGTTCGTAGGTTTCTTCCTTTGCGGGTTTCTCTATATCATCAAAAAAGGAGCGCTGAAATGGGAAGACTGATCGATAATTATGGAAATCTGGTAATTTGATCGCCGGGGATCGTGATCTTTTAGTCCCCGGGTTTGTTATTAAAGTGTACACGACAAATGATCGAATTACTTTTTTTCAAACTCTCAAAATGTAAATATGGCACGTCCGGTTCAATATAATATTTATGGGCAAACAGATGTGAAGCTGGTGCAGGAAGGCCCCGAAGGCTACGGCGGTGAAGGCTTTTTCACGACCAAATTAGACCAGGTCGTTGGCCTTGCCCGGAAGAATTCCATCTGGCCCCTGCCATTTGCCACTTCCTGCTGCGGCATCGAATTCATGGCCACCATGGGCGCTCACTATGATCTCGCCCGCTTCGGCGCAGAACGGGTAGGTTTTTCCCCACGTCAGTGCGACCTGCTGATGGTGATGGGCACCATCGCCAAAAAGATGGGCCCTGTCGTAAAACAGGTATATCTCCAGATGGCTGAGCCCCGTTGGGTACTGGCCATGGGCGCCTGCGCTTCCAGTGGTGGTATCTTCGATACCTACAGTGTATTGCAGGGCATCGACCAGATCATTCCGGTGGATGTGTATATCCCGGGTTGTCCACCCCGCCCCGAAGCTGTGCTCGACGGATTCATGAAAGTACAGGAGCTCGTAGGGAAGGAAAGTCTCCGCAGACGGAACAGCGAGAAATACAAAGCATTAATGGAGAGTTACGGAATACAATAAAAAAATGGCTTTGAACAACGATTATATCAAACAACGGCTCACAGAGAAATTCGGAGAACAGGTACAGCATTTTGAAGAGCCTTATGGCATGCTCACATTCGAAGCACCCAAAGAACTGAACCTGAAAGTGCTTCAGTTCCTGTTCGACGATGAGACCCTTCAATTCCGCTTCCTGACCGATCTGCAGGCCGTTCATTATCCCGATGAGAAAGGCAGGGAACTGGCCATCGTTTATCACCTGCATAATATGGTCGATAATGTGCGCCTCCGTTTCAAAGTGTTTACGTCCATCGGCCAGCCCGACATCTTCAGCGCCACTGCCCTGTACGCAGCCGCCAACTGGATGGAAAGGGAGACCTACGATTTCTTCGGCGTCAATTTCATCGGGCATCCCAATCTCAAACGCATCCTCAATGTGGATGAGATGGATTATTTCCCCATGAGAAAAGAGTACCCGCTCGAAGACCAGACGAGGATCGATAAAGACGACGAGATGTTCGGAAGATGATCAACGCCATGAGCAAATGTGAACAGACCTTTATAAAATTTTATGTCCGACGTTATACAACATAAGAATATCAGGCTGCCGGAAGGCTCCATCGAGAAGCAGACCACCACGTTGAACCTCGGGCCCACACACCCGGCCACGCACGGGGTGTTCCAGAATATCCTGGAACTGGATGGGGAACGCATCATCTCCGCAGAGCAGACCGTTGGCTATATTCACAGGGCCTTCGAAAAACTGGCCGAAAGAAGACCTCTCTACCAGATCACCCCGCTTACCGACAGGTTGAACTATTGCTCAGCTCCCATCAACAACATGGGATGGCATCTCACCTGCGAAAAATTACTGGGCGTTCAGACACCCAAGCGGGTCGACTATCTCCGCGTCATCATCATGGAACTGGCCCGCATTTCCGACCACCTCATCTGCAATTCCATTGTAGGGGTCGATACTGGCGCTTATACCGGTTTCCTCTACGTGATGCAATACCGTGAACTCATCTACGAAATATATGAGGAAGTATGTGGCTCCCGCCTTACTACCAATATTGGGCGCGTGGGCGGTTTTGAAAGGGATTTCACAGCTACAGCATTTGAGAAGATCGAAAAATTCCTGAAAGAATACCCGGCTGTGCTGAAAGAATTCGAAAATCTTTTCTCGCGCAACCGCATTTTCATGGAACGTACCATCGGCGCCGGCCCTATCAGCGCTGAACGCGCACTGAACTACGGGTTCACCGGTCCCAACCTCCGCGCCGCAGGGGTCGACTATGACGTACGCATTCATTCCCCTTACAGCAGCTACGAAGATTTTGAATTCGATATACCGGTAGGCAGTACCGGCGACTGTTACGACCGCTTCCTGGTCCGCAACCAGGAGATGTGGCAATCGCTCCGCATCATCGAACAGGCTTATCGGAAAGTGCAGGAGTTCAAAGGCGCCGAAGCCAGTGTATACCATGCCGATGCTCCCGAATATTATTTGCCGGAGAAGAAAGACGTATACACGAAGATGGAAGCGCTGATCTGGCATTTCAAGATCGTGATGGGCGAGATCGATATCCCGAAAGGTGAATTGTATTTCCCCGTTGAAGGCGCCAATGGAGAGCTGGGCTTTTACCTGATCAGTGACGGCGGCCGTACACCGTACCGCCTCCATTTCCGCAGGCCCTGCTTTATCTATTACCAGGCATTCGAAGAGATCACCAAAGGCGCTATGCTCAGTGACGCCATCATCGTGATGAGCTCACTGAACCTGATCGCCGGTGAAATGGACGCTTAAAAAAATTTGTTATTCAGATCTATATGACCAAGTTTTCAGACGATAAATTAAAGAAGGTGCAGGAGATCATGGCACGGTATCCCGACGGGAAACAGAAAAGCGCTTTGCTCCCTGTTTTGCACCTGGCGCAGGAAGAATTTGGGGGATGGCTGAGCGCCGAAACGATGGACTATGTGGCGGGTCTGCTGAACCTCGAACCGATCGAAGTATATGAAGTCGCGACTTTCTATAGCATGTACAACCTGAAGCCTGTGGGCCGTTACCTGTTCGAAGTTTGCCAGACAGGCCCCTGCATGTTGAAAGGAAGTGACGATATCATAGAATATATCAAAGAAAAACTGGGTATCGCTGTGGGTGAGACCACGCCCGATGGACTGTTCACATTGAAGACAGTAGAATGCCTGGGCGCCTGCGGCTACGCGCCGATGATGCAACTGGGCAAAAATTTCCGTGAACATCTTACCCGTGAAAAAGTAGATAGCATTATTGAAGAATTGCGCGCCAGGGCGGGCAATTAAAAAAATTATAATGGGTAGAAAACTATTATTGAACAAAGCGCATGTAGAAGGTATTCTTACCTACGAAGTATATCGCCGTGAAGGCGGTTATCGCAGTGTGGAGAAAGCGCTGAAGACCATGAGCCCCGACCAGGTCACAGAAGAAGTGAAGAAGAGCGGCCTGCGGGGCAGGGGTGGCGCGGGTTTCCCGGCAGGCATGAAATGGAGCTTCCTGGCCAAACCGGAAGGGGTGCCCCGTTACCTCGTATGCAATGCCGATGAATCGGAGCCCGGTACTTTCAAAGACCGCTACCTGATGGAGTTCATTCCCCATCTGCTCATTGAAGGACTGATCGTTTCTTCCTATGCACTGGGTTCGAACAGAACGTATATCTATATCCGTGGCGAATATGCGTGGATCGTGGATATATTAGAACAGGCTATCGCCGAAGCCAACCAGAACGGATGGCTTGGAAAAAATATCCTTGGCTCGGGCTTCGATTGCCAGGTATATGTTCAGCGTGGCGCCGGCGCTTATATCTGCGGTGAGGAAACAGCATTGCTCGAATCACTGGAAGGCAAGCGTGGTAATCCCCGCATCAAGCCTCCTTTCCCGGCAGTGAAAGGTTTGTGGGATTGTCCAACCGTAGTGAACAACGTGGAAACGCTGGCAGCCGTTGTGCCTATCATCAATGATGGCGGTGAGGAGTATGCGAAGATCGGTATCGGCAAATCTACCGGCACAAAACTCATTTCCGCCTGCGGCAATATCAATAAGCCCGGCGTTTATGAGATCGACATGACGATCTCCGTGGAAGAATTTCTTTACAGCGACGAATACTGCGGTGGCATCGCCAATGGGAAAAGGCTCAAAGCCTGCATCCCCGGCGGTTCTTCCGTTCCCATCCTTCCTGCCAACCTGCTGCTGAAAACGGCAAAAGGAGAAACACGCATGATGACCTATGAAAGCCTTGCCGATGGCGGCTTTGCCACCGGTAGCATGATGGGTAGCGGCGGTTTCATCGTACTCGACGAAGACCAGTGCGTGGTGCGCAACACTCTTACACTGGCGCGGTTCTACCGTCATGAAAGCTGCGGACAGTGTTCTCCCTGCCGCGAAGGCACCGGCTGGATGGAAAAGATCCTGAAGAATATAGAATATGGAAAGGGCAAGAAAAGCGATATCGATCTGCTCTGGGATATCCAGCGCAAGATCGAAGGCAATACCATCTGCCCGCTTGGCGATGCAGCGGCCTGGCCCGTTGCAGCAGCCATCCGCCATTTCCGCGATGAGTTCGAATGGCATGTGGACAACCCGGTAGAAAGCCAGCACCGTAACTTCGGACTGGCGCATTATGCCGATCCGCTGCCCGTGCCGGTTACAGCGTAACACAATAAATAATTTGCGAGAAATATAAATATATGGCTGAGGAAAAGAAATTATTCAAGGTCACCATCGATAATATCACCATTGAAGTGGAGCCAGGCACATCTATCCTGAATGCAGCACGCATGATCGGGGGAGATGTGGCGCCGCCAGCCATGTGTTATTATTCGAAACTGAAAGGTAGTGGCGGAAAATGCCGCACCTGCCTGGTGGAAGTAGCGGCCGGTTCAACCGCCGATCCCCGCCCGATGCCTAAACTGGTGGCCAGTTGCCGTACCAATGTGATGGATGGGATGGTAGTAAAGAATATCACCAGCGAACGTGTGATCGATGCCCGCAATGGTGTAGTGGAGTTCCTGTTGATCAACCACCCGCTCGATTGCCCTATCTGCGACCAGGCCGGTGAATGCCACCTGCAGGACCTGAGCTATGAACACGGAAAAGAAGGCACCCGTTATGAATTCGGTCGCCGTACATTCCATAAGCACGACCTCGGACCCTATATCCAGTTGCACATGACCCGTTGCATCCTTTGCTACCGTTGTGTGTTCACCGCCGACCAGCTCACCAATAAACGTGTACATGGCGTGCTCGACCGCGGAGACCATTCAGAGATCGCTACCTATATCGAGAAATCGCTCGACAATGATTTCATCGGTAACGTGATCGATGTTTGCCCGGTTGGAGCGCTCACCGATAAAACTTTCCGTTTCAAGAACCGCGTATGGTTCCTGAAACCTGTCGACGCTCACCGCGATTGCCCGAAATGCAAAGGGCATGTTACGCTCTGGTATCGCGGCGATGAAGTATTCCGTGTTACAGCGCGCAAAGACCAATGGGGTGAAGTGGAAGATTGGATCTGTAATGAATGCCGTTTCGAGAAAAAGAAGACCAGCGACTGGGTGATCGATGGGCCTACTAACGTGAACCGTCACTCCGTGATCTCACAGGGCCAGTATCTGGGCCTCAAAATGCCTACGGAAGTAATGCCTGAAGTAATGGGAGGCCGCCAGCCGAGGTTGCTGATGGATATCCATAGCGTAAGTGAAGTGAACAGGAAGGATATCGATCTGTCGAAGATCGAGGGACCGGCGCATAGTACGGATTTTGAAAAGCCGAGACCGAACGGACAGCAGGCCATCGACAATAATCAATAAAATATTCGAGGAAGGCGCTCCTGCCGTGAGGGGGGTGCCGGCAATATAAAAATTCATCATGCAGGTAGTTTTATTAGCATTTGATTGGTTTTTTCTCATCGAGAAATTGGTGCTGATCATCGGTATCATCTCCGTATCGTTGGTGATCGCGATGTATGAGACCTATGCCGAACGCAAAGTGGCTGCCGTGATGCAGGACCGCAGAGGCCCCAACAGGGCCGGTCCCTTCGGCATTCTGCAACCCCTGGCAGACGGATTGAAATTGTTCATGAAAGAAGAGATCATTCCGAATACATCGAACAGGATGCTATTCGTACTGGGCCCCTGCCTGGCGATGCTGACAGCCATGATGACCTCTGCCGTGATACCATGGGGAGGGAATATAGAGGTATTCGGACGGCAGGTAAGTCTGCAGATCACAGATATCAACATCGGCATCCTCTATGTGTTCGGCGTCGTGAGCATGGGCGTATACGGCATCATGATCGGAGGATGGGCATCGAACAATAAATTCTCCCTGCTTGCCGCCCTGCGTGGCGCTTCGCAGGTGATCTCCTACGAATTGCCCATGGGCCTTTCGCTGATCGCGTTGCTGATGCTGACAGGTTCTTTGAAGATGAGCGTGATCGTAGGTCAGCAAATGGACGGTTGGTATAATGTATTGTACCAGCCATTGGGCTTTCTGATCTTCCTGATCTGCGCCTTTGCAGAATGTAACCGTACGCCATTCGACCTTCCCGAAGCGGAGAATGAACTGAACTTCGGTTACCACCAGGAATACTCATCCATGAAGCTTGGGTTCTACCTGTTTGCCGAATATATCAATATGTTCATCAGCAGTGTGATCATGGCCACCCTGTTCTGGGGCGGATATGACATTCCTTTCGTGAATGATGCGGCCCTGATGGAAAGGATCGGGCAGAACTGGATGGCCTTGTTACAGGGACTATGCCTGTTTGCGAAGACGGCTATCTTCATATTCCTGTTCATGTGGGTACGGTGGACCATCCCCCGTTTCCGCTATGATCAGCTCATGAACCTGTGCTGGAAAAGATTGATACCTTTGGCGCTGTTCAATATGATCCTGACAGCCGCTGTGGTATTGTGGTTGAAAAAATAATGGTAGCTTCGGCCGCTGAAGCAAATAATAAAAGTCATTCTAATCAATATAGAATATGCAATCTTTAACGAGCAGAGCGAGACCGGTGGAGCGAAAGCCCATGACCTTCGTGGAAAGGCTCTACCTGTGGAATATCTGGAAGGGAATGATGATCACTTTCAGGCATATCTTCAAAAGAAAGGCCACGATCAGTTTTCCTGAACAGAAACGCCCTTTCAGCCCGGTATTCCGCGGTCTGCATATCCTGAACAGGGATGAGGAAGGACGGGAACGCTGCACTGCCTGTGGCCTTTGTGCTGTTGCCTGTCCTGCTGAAGCGATCACCATGGAAGCAGCAGAACGCCTGCCGGGAGAAGAACACCTGTACCGCGAAGAAAAATATGCGGCCAAATACGAGATCAATATGCTGCGTTGTATTTTCTGTGGCCTTTGTGAAGAAGCTTGCCCAAAAGATGCGATCTACCTGAGCGAAACCTTTGCGCCTTCCAATTATCAGCGCAAAGGACTGATCTATGGCAAGCCGGACCTGTTGATCCCGGATCCGAAAGAAAATCCGGAAGAATACCGGAAAGCATTAGGTAACAGGGCAAAAAAGCAAGAGGCGAACTAAATCATCCACAAGCACCATGAGTGTAACTGTATTCTTATTTTATTTTTTAAGTGTGCTGGCAATCGGCAGTGCATTAATGGTCGTCATCAGCCGGAATCCCATCCATAGCATATTGTGGCTGATAGGCACCTTCTTTGCGATCTCAGGTCATTATATCCTGATGAACGCACAATTCCTCGGCATCGTGAACATCATCGTATATGCCGGCGCCATCATGGTACTGTTCCTGTTCGTGGTCATGCTGATGAACCTGAATACGGAGACAGAACCCAAAAAGAACAAATGGCTCAAACTGGCCGGAGTGGTTTCAGGAGGCTGTCTGCTTCTCGTACTGGTAGCTGCCCTCAAAACTGCCGAGAAGCATGGCCAGCTCGTTCAATTGAAAGAGGGGGATATCGGTTTGGTCGGGAACCTGGGCAAAGTCTTGTTCACCGATTATGTAGTTCCATTCGAGATCAGCAGTATCTTATTTCTCAGTGCAATGGTAGGGACCGTAGTGATAGGAAAGAAAGGAGATTGATAAACCAACCAGATTATGAAGATCGAATATTATATAGTACTGTCACTTGCGCTGTTCTGTATCGGGATCGCAGGTGTGCTTACGCGCCGGAATGCCATTATCATCTTCATGTGCATCGAGCTTATGCTGAATGCCGTGAACCTGCTGCTGGTGGCCTTCTCCAAGATGCATCATTTGGCCGGTGCGGCCACGAACCCTACTGCCGGTATCGATGGGCAGTTATTCGTGTTCTTTATCATGGTAGTGGCAGCGGCCGAGGTGAGTGTTGGGTTGGCCATTATCGTGATGATGTACCGGAACGTGCATTCGGTCGACGTAAATTTTTTGAACAGGCTGAAACATTGAGGAATGAGATCGGAGGTCTGAAGTAGGAAGCCTGAGGGGCCTCTGACTTTAAACCTCCAACTTCAGACTTCGGACCTCAGACCTCAGTTTTCAATTCGCTTTATGATGAACAGCATTTTACAATCAGTTTGGTTAGTTCCTGTGCTCCCGTTGATCGGGTTCCTGATCAATGGCCTGTTCCGGAATCAGCTTTCGAAATCCCTGGTGAGCCTGATCGGCTGCGGAACGCTCCTGGCCTCATTTGTAGTGAGTATATTGATCTTCCTCGACGTAAAGAACGGGCATACCCATGTGGCCCATTTCTTCGATTTCATCAGCGTCGGCAAACTTTCCATTCCCTTCGCCTTCCAGGTCGACCAGCTTTCTTCGCTGTTCCTCCTGATAATTACGGGCGTTGGCTTTTTCATACACCTGTATTCCACGGCCTATATGCATGAAGAGGAAGGCCCGCATTACGCACGCTATTTTTCATACCTCAACCTCTTCGTTTTCTCCATGCTGCTCTTGGTGCTCGGCAGCAATTTCGTGATCATGTTCATCGGCTGGGAAGGTGTTGGTCTCTGTTCTTATTTACTGATCGGCTATTGGTTCAAAAACACTGAATATAACAACGCTGCCAAAAAAGCCTTCGTGATGAACCGGATCGGCGACCTGGGCTTCCTGCTCGCCATCTTCTGGCTCATTGCCAAACTCGGCACCGTTACCTATTCAACTCCTGAGCATACCGGTGTGTTCGACCTGTTCAGCAAATTATCTGCTACCGATATTACCGGTATTACGCTGCTCCTTTTCGTAGGGGCTACCGGTAAGAGCGCACAAATACCATTATACACCTGGTTGCCCGATGCCATGGCAGGCCCCACGCCTGTATCTGCGCTGATCCATGCCGCTACCATGGTAACGGCCGGTATTTATATGATCGCGCGGAGCAATATTTTGTACACGATGGCGCCCATCACGCAAACAGTAGTGGCTGTGATCGGGTTGATGACCGCCCTTCTTGCCGCTACCATTGCGCTCAAACAAAACGATATCAAAAAAGTACTGGCCTACTCTACGGTTAGCCAACTGGGTTATATGTTCCTTGGCCTCGGCGTGGGCGCATACACCGGCGCTGTATTCCATGTAATGACCCATGCTTTTTTCAAAGCCCTGCTCTTCCTGGGCGCCGGCTCCGTGATCCATGCCATGCATCATGAGCAGGATATCCGCAAAATGGGCGGACTGAGAAAACATCTTCCCATCACCCATATCACTTTCTTATTGGGTTGTATCGCCATTGCAGGCATCCCGCCGTTCGCCGGCTTCTTCTCCAAAGATGAGATCCTGGCCGCTGCCTGGGAAAGCAATAAACTGTATTGGATTCTCGGCGTTGCCGGTGCCGCCATGACGGCATTCTATATGTTCCGCCTGTATGCCACTACCTTCCTGGGCTCTTTCCGGGGCACTGAAGAACAGCGGCATCACGTGCATGAAAGTCCGGCTGCCATGACCATTCCGCTGGTAGTGCTGGCCATCCTCAGTGTTGTGGGCGGATGGGTCGGTATCCCCGAAGTGCTGATGAAGAATGCCCATTCATTGGAGCACTTCCTGTCGCCCATCTTTGCAGAATCCGCCAAACATGCGCACGAGCATGCGCTCGATCATAATACGGAATACCTCCTGATGGGCGTGTCCGTGGCCATTGCCGCCATCGCCATCTTTATCGCCCTTGGCCGGTTCAGCAGGAACCCTGAATTGGGAGAGCCTGCAGGCTTTGGCAAAGTGCTGGCCAATAAATGGTATGTCGATGAAGCCTACAATGCCATCATCGTGAAGCCCATCAACTGGTTCGGAAAATTCCTGAACTCGTTTATTGAAAGAGACCTGATAGACTGGGTAGTGAATGGCGTAGGCAAACTGGTGAATTATACCAGCCGCCAGGTGAGGCTCATACAAAGCGGACAGGTAGGCAGCTATGTGCTGCTGATGGTGCTGAGCATCCTGCTTTTCTTTGTGATCCAGTTCTTTCTGAAGAAATAAATATTAGAAATCTAGCGTAATACAATGATACCTGTTCTACTGATAGTTATTCCGTTGCTGAGTGGATTGGCCGCTTTTTTTATCAAACAGGAAAAGAGCGCCAAATCATGGGCCCTGTTCTCCGTGATGGTGACACTCGTGGTCTCCATCCTGGGGCTAACGGTCATGAAAAGTAACAGTGACCTCCATGCGAATGCCGAATGGCTCCCGATGCTGGGAAGCAGCTTCGCCGTTGGCCTGGACGGAATGGGACAATTACTGGGGCTTCTAACCGCAGTTGCCTTTCCCATGATCTTTATAGCTACCTGGAACAATTCCTACAGGAATGCCCATAATTTTTATGCGCTGATGTTGCTCTCGCAGGCCGGTCTCATGGGCGTATTCCTCGCGTATGACGCATTGCTTTTCTATTTCTTCTGGGAACTGGCCCTGATCCCTGCTTATTTCCTCTGCTCGCAGTGGGGTGGGGAGAGAAGGATACCTGTCACCTTTAAATTCTTTATCTATACATTCATCGGCTCTTTGCTGATGCTGATCGGGATCATCTATGTATACTTCCATACACCCGGTCAGTCCTTTGCGATGGAGGAGTTCTATAAAGCACAGATCGCTCCGCGCGACCAGGACTGGCTGTTCTGGCTATTCTTTATTGCTTTTGCCATCAAGATGCCCATCTTCCCTTTCCATACCTGGCAGCCCGATACCTATGAACAGTCGCCCACGGCCACTACCATGGTGCTGAGCGGCGTAATGGTGAAAATGGGCCTGTTCGGTGTGATCCGCTGGCTGGCGCCTGTACTGCCGATGGCTACCTGGGCACAGGGAGATACGGTGGGCCTGCTTTGTGTGATCGGAATGATCTATGCCTCGCTCATCGCCATGCAACAAGATGATCTCAAAAGACTGGTGGCCTACTCTTCGATCGCCCACATGGGCCTCATGTGCCTGGCCATCTTCGTCAGCTCCGACAAAAGCATGCAGGGCGTCATGATCCAGATGTTCAACCACGGCATCAATATCATTGGCTTGTGGATCGTGGTGGAACTGATCGAAAGACAATTGCATACCAGGAAAATATCGGAATTGGGCGGACTGGCGCAGAAAGCGCCGGGATTAGCCATCCTGCTGGTAATTGTGGCACTGGCCAATGTGGCCCTGCCGCTCACCAATGCGTTCATCGGTGAGTTCCTGCTCTTCACCGGCATCTTCACTTCCACAGTTTCGAAACATAGTTATGTGTTTGCCGCAGTGGCAGGGGTGAGCATCATCCTGTCGGCCGTATACACGCTGAATATGATCCAACGGGTGTTCTATGGCAATACCAATAACCTCACGGCCGGCGTCCGTGATATCCGTTTCAATGAGAAACTGGTGTTGGGCATCCTGGTGATCGCGATCCTGGTGGTGGGCGTATATCCGCGTCCGTTACTGGAGCTGACACAGGGAACGGTCGATGCTATCCTGTCGAAAATGTTAATTAAACATCCATTATAAGCGAAAGCATAGAATAAGTTATGAACGCAATTATAATATCGGCTATCTGGGGTGTGGTGATGATGTTTAGCGGTGTATTCAGTAAAAGCAATGCAGTGGTGCGTATCATGGCATTGACCGGGATCGCATTGCTGCTGTTCGTGAACGTGCTGGAATGGAACGGGGTCCAACTCTTCCATGTGAATGTGCGGAACATGCTCTCTTTCGATAGCTTCGGGTTGTTCTTCAATACCATCGCTTTCGGCAGCACTGCCCTGTATTTTTTATTGTCGGGCCGCGACATGGAGAAAGTGGGATTGCATGTAGCTGAATATTATGCCCTGATCTTTTTCATCCTCTGCGGTATCAGCATCGCTTCTTCCTTCAATACACTGCTGATGCTCTTTCTTGGTATCGAGATCATTTCCATCCCCCTATATATTATTACGGGAACGGACAAACGAAACCTCAAAAGCAATGAAGCTTCCCTGAAATATTTCCTCATGGGTGCTTTCTCCACCGGCCTCATGCTGATGGGCATCACCCTGATCTATGGCGCCAAAGGCAGCTTCAATATGGACGATATCAGCCTGGGTACTTATGCCATGACGCCTATGCTGGGCGCGGGCCTTCTCCTGTTGCTCTTTTCCATGGCTTTCAAAGTATCGGCAGCTCCCTTTCATTTCTGGACGCCCGACGTATACGATGGCGCCCCCACCGTATTCACTTCCTTCATGGCAACCATCGTGAAAGCCGGGGCATTTATCGCTTTCCTGCGCCTGTTTGAAGGTAGTTTCGAGGGCATGCATCCGCAATGGCAAACCCTGGTGGCGATCATTACAGCGGCCACCCTCTTCATCGGAAATATCACCGCCGTATTCCAGCAAAGTGTGAAAAGGATGCTGGCCTACTCCAGTATTGCACAGGCAGGCTTCATGATGCTCGCGCTGGTGGCCATGAACGGAATGGCCAAGGAAGGGTTGGTGTACTATACGCTGGCCTATAGTCTTGCCACCATCGGCGTATTTGCCATTCTTATAAAGATGAAAGATTATACGTTCGAAGGGTTCAACGGACTGGCCAAACATCAACCGGTACTCGCCGCCACCAATACGATCTTTCTCCTGTCACTGGCCGGCATACCCGCCACAGCAGGGTTCATGGCGAAATTCTACATGCTGTCCGCAGCCGTGAGCAACGGGCATGTCATGTGGCTGGTGATCCTCGGTGTGCTTTGCGCTGCCATCAGCGTATACTATTATTTCCGCGTCATCCAGGCCATGTATTTCAAGGATGGAGATACCCAGCAAATGGATACCACGCCCGGTTTCAAGGGATTGCTGGTGCTGATGGCCGCATTCGTGGTGCTGATCGGCATCTTCCCCCAGTGGATCATCGATAAGCTCTACAATATCTTTTAATTCCATCCGTGTATCTTCCCGGAGCTTTACAGTAATATTTCTTACATTAGTAAGACATATAGATATATGACATTTCGGGATACATTTTCCTTAGCCTTCAGAACGGTGCGCGGCAACAGGCTGCGGACCGGCATCACGGTAGCTATTATCGCATTTGGCATCATGGCCCTGGTAGGGATCAAGACGGCGATCGTGGCCATGGAACAGAAATTCACTGAAAGCTTCTCCTCCATGGGGGCCACCGGCTTCACCATCCGGTATAAGGAACCCAGATTCCGGTTCGGTAACAACTCCGACCTAAAAAAAGAAAAAAAGGGACAGAAAAAGGAGAAGAAATCCAATATCGGAAAGCCGATCACCAAACTACAGGCTGAAACCTTCAAATCCAGTTTTACCTTCCCATCAAAAGTTTCCATCAATATTTTCGGATTGAGGGATGCCGTAATATCCATGGGCAGTAAAAAATCGAATCCTACCACCCGTGTATATGGGGGTGATGAGAATTTCATCGAGCAGAATGGCTTCAACCTGGCATTTGGCCGTAATCTCAATACCCTCGATATTACTACCGGCCGCAATGTTTGTATCCTCGGGAAAGATGTGGCCGTTAGATTTTTTGGCGAAAACCTCGAACGTCCGGTCGACAAAGTGATCAAGATCAACAACATTCCCTTCCGGGTGGTAGGCACTTTGAAATCAAAGGGATCTACCCTGGGCATGAGCTGGGACAATGTAGTGATCACCTCTTATAATAATGTACGCCGTTTCTTCAATTCCAATCCCAATGCCTCTTTCAACATCCAGGTGAAAGTACCGGAGGTAAAACTGATAGAGGCTGCTACGGGTGAGGCTACGGCCATCTTCCGCCCGATCCGCAAACTTACTACTACCGAAGACGATAATTTCGCAATAGACAAGAGTGACAGTTTCGTGGAAATGTTATTGCGACAATTGGATATGCTCACAATCTCCGCCCTCGTTATCGGTTTCATCACCCTGTTGGGGGCCGCGATCGGACTGATGAACATCATGCTGGTATCGGTCACTGAGCGCACCAAGGAGATCGGGCTGGTAAAAGCCATTGGCGGCAAGCAGGCCGCGGTGCGGAAGCAGTTCCTCTATGAATCGATCATCATCAGCCTCATGGGTGCTTTATTCGGCATAATACTCGGTGTGTTGGTAGGAAATGTTTTTTCCATGATCCTCAACACGGGGTTTGTGGTGCCCTGGAACTGGACGGTGATCGGGATCATCATTTGTTCACTGGTAGGATTGCTGGCCGGTTTATATCCGGCACTCAAAGCCTCCCGGCTGAACCCGATCGAGGCGCTGAGGTATGAATAATATCCATCAAAGAAGAAAATAAAAAAAGCCCCGCAGGATTGCGGGGCTTTTTTATGGTAGTACTATAAGGTACTGTTGATCATTTAGGGTTGAGGATACGGTCGATCCTTTCATTGAGGTCCTGCAGGTGATAGCGGGTAACCTTGTCTGAATAGGCCGGCGCCGCGGCGGCGATCTCGGCTTTCAGGGATTTCAGTGTTCCTTTTACAATAGAATTGATGTCTGATTTCTTGACATCAACAGAAGGACCGCCGAAGTTAATCACCATTCCGCCGCCAGGTGCAGCAGCAGGCGCCGGGGTTAGGAATCCACCCAGTCTTTCAACATAGGCTTTTTGGAGATTACGGCGATAGTTGTCGATCGGTTTCCGTGAAGCCAGGTCGCTCCATACAGCTTTCTTGATATCGTCCATATATTCATCGAGGCGGTATGTACCGTTCTCACGGTTGGCCGCAGAGATCAGGCGTTGCATACGGTTGGTATTGAGCAGGGCGCCCAGTACCTGGTCCTGGAGGGAGCTGATCTTGTCGCTGGTGGGAGACACCACTTTATCCAGGATCGATTTATCGAGCAGCCAGGTAGGAGTTTCCAGGATATTCTTTTGAAGGAATGCCAGGGCTTCTTTCTGGGTGGCTTTGGGTACAATGGTATACACGTTGCCGGGCTGATCGGTAGTTTTCAGATCGGTGTAAACACCGCCGATATAAGTAATGGCATGTCCCATATAACGGCTGAACTGGCCCAACAACTGGTCATACACTTCATTCAGGGTCTCATAATTCTCCCCTTTCTCATTCAACCAGCCCTGTAACTTGGGAACGATCCATTTCAGGTTCTTGATGCCATATTCATTGGCCTTCATATTATTATCGCCAAGGCATTCTGTCTGGGCCCTGGGATCGACACCGTCCTGATGAATGAAACGCAGGCTGGGCGTGTTATAGCGGGCTTTTACCCACTCGTTCAGTTCGGCCTTCTCTTCATCTTCTGTTTTGCCGAAGACGGGTTTGTAGCCCCATTCGATCGACCAGAGATCATAAGCTCCGATGCGGGGATACAGACCGGCGGGCCCGATATTATCTTCCGGTTGAGCTACATAGTTGAAGCGGGCATAGTCCATGATGGAGGAAGTATGGCCATTGGCTTCCACCCAGGCTTTGTCGCGCAGCTTTTCAACAGGGGTAGCGGAAGAAGCGCCCATATTGTGCGGGAGGCCGAGTGTATGACCTACTTCATGGCTCGATACGAAGCGGATCAATTGTCCCATCAGTTCGTCGTCGAAATTTGCCTTGCGTGCTTTCGGATCGCTGGGTGATGCCTGGATCAGGTACCAGTCGCGCAGCAGGCGCATCACATTATGGTACCAATTGATATGCGATTCGATGATCTCACCGCTACGGGGATCATGTACGTGGGGGCCCATAGCATTGGGAATATCGGAAGGTTTGTATACGATGGCCGAATAGCGGGCATCTTCGAGGCTCCAGGTGCTGTCCTGTTCTTTGGTAGGGGCCACTTTGGCGATGATGGCATTCCTGAAGCCGGCTTTTTCGAAGGCTTTCTGCCAGTCGTTCACACCCTGGATGAGGTAGGGAACCCATTTGGCGGGAGTGGTTGGATCTATATAATAAATGATAGGCTTCTTGGGCTCTACCAGTTCGCCGCGTTTCATCTTCTCGATATCCTCTTCTTTTGGTTCCAGTCTCCAGCGAGTTACCATGCTGATATCTTTAACGCCTTGCGGATCGGCGTCGAAATCGGTGTATTCGGTGGTGAAATAGGCCACGCGATCATCATAATAGCGGGGGCGCATGGGCACTTTGGGGAGGATCACGATAGACGTGTTCAGCTCGAAAGTGGCATTACCACCGGGGGCTGCAGGGGGCATGCCCGGGAACATGGATGGGGCGGGCGTTTTGGAATAGGTCTTCACGGTCTTGATCTCCGTGTTGATCGGGAAGGTCTTGATATCTACGATATAAGATTTATCGGGTTGCAGTCCTCCAAGGCGGAGTGCGGTCTTCATGGAAGGGGCGAAGAAGAAAATATCGTTATCGCTGTTCACGAAATCGGTTACATCGATCACGGCGCCGGCACTGTCTTTCGAATAGGCTTTCACATCGAAAGCGGCAGCGATGGGCTGGATATTCGAATTCTGTACGGATTTGTACATGGGTTTGGTGGAATCCTTGGAATAAACGCTGAAGGAGATATTGCGCAGGAACACCTTGCTATTGGGGCCTCTTTCGAAGCGGATCACATTCTCGTTGATCTCGTCGCCGGCGAATCCTACGAAGCCGGCGCGGGTATCTGCGGGTGCTTTGGAGATCCTGTTCACTACCAGGATATCCCTGCCCATGAGTGAATCACCCAGTTCGAAGAACCATTTGTCCTCAACTTTATGAACGGCGAACAGACCTTTACGGCTAACTGCCTTATCGGTGATGATCTCCTTGTAAGGTTTTGGTCCGGGTTTGGGTGGAGCAGGGGGTGGAGTGGCCGGGGGCTGGGCCGTTGCTCCGGGAGGTGCAGGCTTCTTGTCCTGCGCTGTAACAGCGGCCGACAGGCAGCTTGCCGTTAGCAGCAGTAAGAGTGTTTTTTTGAGACAGTGGTTTTTCTCCATGTTAATTTTATTTTAATGGATGAAGATAAGGAAAACGGATTCACACGAAAGAGGGCGTTTACACTAATGGTCAAAATCAAATGACCAACCCGTTTTGTTTTTAAATTAAGTTATTAGCCTAAGCGGTTTTATTCGACCAAATCCCCTATTTTTAGCACCTCTTTTAATAAATTCCTTATCTTGTGAAACTTGTCAAAAAATTTTTCCTGATCAAAATGATCGGTAGAAAAGAGTTTTTCATTAGAATTGTGAGCCGAATTTTAACTACAGATAGACTTAATTTTTTCAAACACTAAAAAAACAAACAATCATGGCTGAGACAAAACCAACTGCCACTCCCGTGAAGAGTAGTACATCGGTTCAACCAAAAAAGAAGAGTAATTCGATTTCGTGGCTTGCCCCGCTCATTTGTGTCATTGCAGGGTTCGTGATCTGGAGGTTTCTTCTGGGTGCGGAATCTAACTTCACCAACCCGGATCACTCTGGTGGTTTTTATCCCAGGCATAAAGGTCCGAAAAGTGGCCTGGTGAGAATGTACGAGGGTGGCGTTATCGTACCTATTCTGATTGCTACATTATTAACTGCTATAACTTTCATCATTGAGCGGGCATTGACCATTGCCAAAGCTACCGGTACCGGCAATATTGCCGAGTTCATCCGTAAAGTTCAATACCACCTGGCCAACAAGAATGTAGACCAGGCCATCTCCGAGTGCGACAAACAAAAAGGCAGTGTTGGTAATGTGATGAAAGCCGGTTTGCGCAAATACAAAGAAATGATCTCCAACACCGAGCTCGATACAGAACAAAAAGTACTGGCTATCCAGAAAGAAGTGGAAGAAGCTACTGCCCTGGAATTACCGATGCTGGAAAAAAACCTGGTATTCCTTTCTACCATCGCTTCCGTAGCAACCCTGTTGGGTCTGTTGGGAACAGTATTGGGTATGATCACCTCATTCGCTGCATTGGGTGAAGAAGGTGGTGGCCAGGCTGCCCAGGAGCTGTCGAGAGGTATCTCCGAAGCCTTGTATAACACAGCCCTCGGTATCGGTACTTCTGCATTCGCCATCATTTTCTACAACATCTTTACAACCAAGATCGACTCTATCACTTACGGTATCGACGAATCCGGCTTTACTTTAACTCAAAGCTTTGCTTCATTGTATAAATAAGCAGGGCCGGGGCCATGTCCGCCTTCGCCGGGGTTATTTGTAAGAGATTGAGATCCATGAGGGCTACGGCGGATGGTATGGAAATTGGCTGAATGTGCATCTTTTAGTAACTGAAATTTTTAAATCATGCCAAAAGTTAAAGTACCGCGGAAGAGTACAAACGTAGACATGACCGCTATGTGCGATGTGGCTTTTCTTTTGCTGTCATTCTTCATCCTTACCACTAAATTCAAGCCTACCGAAGCGTTGCAGGTGACCACACCTAAATCAGTATCAACCAAGGCGGTGGACGCGAAGAATGTGGTATTGGTGACACTCGATAAGGAAGGGAAGGTTTATTTCTCCGTGTCGGATGAAAATAAGGGCGAGAAAGAACAGGTGATCGACCTGGTAGACCAGTTGAAAAGCCTGGGCCTGAGCGCGCAGGAAAAAGCTGCTTTCGCAAAAGTTGGTACCTATATCGGGGTTCCTTTTTCGCAGTTAAAATCGTATCTTCAGTTGAATCCGGAGCAGATGAAAGCTTTTAAAGCGCCCGGTATCCCTGTAACTGATACGCTTAATAATGAAATGCAGATATGGATTCGCGCTGCGGCCACTGCATTCCAGGGTAAGAAAATGAATTTGCTCGTGAAGGGTGATAATGATGCGAAATATCCTTCTTTCAAAGGCGTGATCGATGCGCTGAAAAAGAACGAGATATTCAAATTCTCCATGATCACGGACCCGGAAGGCGTTCCGCCCGGCACTGACCTCTATAAGAAGAATCAGGCTTCTGGTGGAAGGGCTACTGATGAGTAAAACTATTATTAATTTAAAATTTTTGCGATATGGCAGAAATGGATACCTCGTCGAAAGGTGGGGGACATAAAAAAGGGCCTGGCGTTAAAAAGGGTAAGAAGCTTTCTACCAGGGTGGACCTGACACCAATGGTGGACCTGGGCTTTCTGCTGATCACGTTCTTCATCTTTACGACCACCATGAGCCAGCCTACGGCTATGCGGCTTTTCCTTCCGAAGGATACGGATAAGCCCGAAGAGCAGAATAAGGTTAAGGCCTCTGGTGCACTGACTATTATGCTCGGCAAATCGAATGGCGTATATTATTATGAAGGGGAACTGGCGCCCGATGGCTCCAATTTCAAATCCAGCAACTTCAAGGATATTCGCCAGGAGATCATCAGTAAGAAGAAGAACACTAACCCGGATGATTTCGTGGTGGTGATCAAACCCGGACCGGAAGCCACGTATAAGAATACGGTGGACATCCTGGACGAAATGACCATCAATGAAGTAAAACGTTATGCTATGGTGGATATTTTCGATGTAGAGCTTCAGTTGATGAAAAGAACTGAGGAATCTGCAGGAATCAAATAGTTCCCATAGCTGGTATGGAATATTACATTCATTGCATCTTATAACAAAGAACTTATATGGAAATCAACAAAATATTAAGTGCCGACATCCTTGATATCGTCTTCGAAGGACGGAACAAGGAATATGGCGCTTATGAACTGCGCAAAACCTATAATAAGCGCCTGATGATCGCGCTTATTATCACAGCGTCGGTCTGTATCCTGTTATTTGCAGGATATATCCTGGCCAACACGCTGGGTAAGGGTGATAATAAGAAGGACGTGGTGGTCCAGGATGTGCAGTTAGAGGAGATCAAACAGGAAGAAAAGAGGGAAGAACCTCCTCCTCCGCCTCCTCCGAAGCCACCGGAACCACCCAAAGTTGAAATGGCCAAATTTACTCCTCCCAAGATCGTAAAGGATGAGGAAGTAAAAGAGGAAGAAAAACCACCGGAAGTAGAGAAACTGGAAGAGACCAAGATCGGTACTGTAAACCAGGAAGGGGTGAAAGATGAAGGTATCGTGGCTCCCCCCGTTGAAGATGCCGGTAAAGGCGTAGTGGAAGCACCGAAAAAAGTGGAAGAAGACTATGATAAGACCTTTACCAAAGTGGAGATCGAATCTGAATACCCAGGTGGTACTGCAGCCTGGCAGCGTTACCTGAATAAGACCCTGCGTTACCCGCAGGAGGCTATCGATAACGAGATCCAGGGTACTGTGGTGATCCAGTTCATCGTGGACAGAGAAGGTGTGGTAAGTGATGTGGAAGCGATCAGCGGTCCTAATGAGCTGCGTGATGAAGCGGTCCGCGTGATCAAGAAAAGTGGTAAATGGGAGCCCGCAGTACAGAACGGCCGTAAGGTAAAATCTTACAAAAAACAGCCGATCGTATTCCGCCTCGAAACAGAAGGTTAATTCCAACAGATAGAAATGTATTCAAATCCTTCCGCACAAGCGGAAGGATTTTTTTTGTGGTTATATGAATGGGGAATCAATTGACCTTAGGGGATGGTAGTTCAATTATATTTCGATTATATATTTACGTTATATTTTTTTGGATTGAAACCTGTATCGACAAGGTACTGCTACATTGTGGAAACCGCTTCCGTTTGCATCTCATTAGCAAACGTATAGCCATGGAAATCTCTACCATCCTCACTGCCGATATCCTCGACATCATCTTCGAGGGAAAGAATAAATCATACGGTGCTTATGAGCTTCGAAAGACCTACCGGCGAAGGCTTACGATAGCCATTACTGTTATGCTCTCTCTTGTTTTATTGCTGATAGCCGGGTATCTCCTGGCCAAAAACAAAAAAGAATACAATGCCACAACGGTCGTCCTGCCGCCTGACACCAAACTGGAGAATGTCAAGCCCCCCAAAGAAGAAGTATTACCCCCGCCTCCCCCCAAGCAGCTCGATCCTCCCAAACAATTGGAGACAAAAATATTCACCAAACCCATAATTGCCCAAGAGGTGCCGGAAGATGAACGTCCACCGGAAATAAAAGAACTGGAAGACGTAAAGATCGGTACCGCCAATATAAAGGGCGACAAGGACATCGGCCTGACACCCCCTCCGGTAGATGATGCTGCCGGCAAAGGAATTGTGGAAGCTCCGCCCAAAAAGCTGGATGAATGGGGCGACAGGTTTCTGCCGGTGGAGATCGAAGCTATGTATCCCGGCGGCACCCCTGCCTGGCAGCGGTTCCTCAACAAGAATCTGAGCAATAATTACCCCCAGGAGGCCATCGATAACGTGATCCAGGGTACTGTGGTGATCCAGTTCATTGTAGACACGGTGGGCTATGTGAGCAACGTAGAAGCCATCAGCGGACCTGACGAGTTGAAAGATGCGGCAGTCAGGGTGATCCAAAAAAGCGGTAAATGGGACCCTGCCATTCAAAACCACCGGAAAGTAAAATCCTATAAACGTCAGCCTATTGTATTCAAGCTGCTCGATTAGCAGTGGTATAGCCATGTGAATAGTAGTTCCTTCATCCTTCCAGGGAATAAAACCGGGGAGGATGTTTTATTTTTGCTCCGCCCGGAACGGGCTTTCATTCATAAAAAGGTATTGTATGCTGGGAAAACTGACAGGATGGGACGATACGATCGTGGCGCTGGCCACACCGGCCGGGATTGGTGCTATCGGTGTGGTGCGACTGAGCGGCACCCAGGCATTTGCTATTGCCAATGCGCTTTTTCCTTCGAAAGATCTGCTTCAGCAGCCTTCCCATACCCTGCATGTAGGCTTCCTCAAAGAGAACGATATGGTATTGGATGAAGTGGTCATCTCCCTTTTCAGAGGCCCCCGATCCTACACAGGTGAAGATGTGGTGGAGATATCCTGCCATGGCTCCCCCTACGTACAACAACAGGTGATCCAGGCCTGCACCAATAAAGGCTCCAGGCTGGCCAAACCGGGCGAATTCACCCAACGTGCCTTCCTTCATGGCAAGCTCGACCTGACACAGGCAGAGGCCGTGGCCGATCTTATCGCCAGCAATACCGAAGCATCCCGTAAAGCCGCCCTGCATAATATCCGTGGCGGCTTCTCCGATGTGCTTAAACTCCTTCGTGAGCGGCTCCTGCAATTCTCTGCACTGATCGAACTGGAACTGGACTTCTCCCAGGAAGACGTGGAATTTGCAGACCGCACACAGTTCTATCAACTGATCAATGAAGCCAGTGATACGGTACGCCACTTATTGCAATCCTTCCAGTTGGGCAATGTGATCAAGAATGGTGTACAGGTAGCGATCATCGGTAAACCCAATGCCGGTAAATCTACCCTGCTCAATACCCTCCTCAATGAGAACCGTGCCATCGTGAGCGATATTGCCGGCACCACCCGCGACACCATCGAAGAAACCCTGAACATCGACGGCATTCTTTTCCGGCTAATCGATACCGCGGGTATCCGCGAACATACCAGCGATATCATCGAAAGTATCGGTGTAGAAAAAAGCCTGGAGAAAATGCGCCAGGCCGATGTGGTGATCTATCTGTTCGATGTGAACGATATAACAGTACCCGAACTCATGAAAATAAGTAATGACTTGCGTGTGCAGAGTCTTCAATACCTGTTGGTGGGCAATAAGGCTGATGTGCAACGTGAAGCGGCATTGCAGGAACGATATCAGGGGTTTGATCACCTGATCTTCATCGCTGCCAAAACAGGTTGGAAGGTTGATCTGTTGAAAGAAAAGCTGGTGGATAGTGTGATGCATGGGCTGGTGCAAACTGAAAGCACTGTCGTAACCAATGCCAGGCACTACCAGGCATTGCATCAGGTGAATGCTTCATTAGCGGATATACATAAGGGTTTGGCTGAAAAGATCCCAGGCGATTTATTGGCGCTTGATATAAGGAGGTGTTTGCATTATTTGGGAGAGATAACGGGGGAGATAACGAATGAGGATCAGTTGGGGTATATATTTAGTAAGTTTTGTATAGGGAAATAATAGAAAATAACAATATATTAGTTACTGTAATACTGTGATTTATAGCTTATTTTATTCTGCCTTAGTTGTTTTTGTACCTCCGCCTTTTTAAGTAATTGCTTATCAATAGTATGTAAATTCTGGAGTCTAAATTATTAATTATATACATATTTTTATCATTTAGAGTCAATATTTTACAATTTACTTATTTTTTCAAAACATGATTTACTAGCGTGCATTTTGGCCTGTTTTGTACCTCTATTGGTCCTCAATTGTACCTTTTTGCATAAAATAGCGGAGGTACAATAAATCGGCATTTTTAGGTGAAATAATTGCAGTTTTATTTAGTTCAGTGCAGTTCACTACGCCAATATTCAGTTATGGGCATACGTCTTTTAATCTAACTTTTGTAATGAGCAGTAATCTTGAATTAAAACGGGTTTGCCAGCATTGTGGAGTAACATTCATAGCGAAGAAAACGACGACAAAGTTTTGTTCATTACAATGTGGCCAACGGAATTACAAAGTGCGGGAAAGAATGAATAAAATTTCAAACCGGAATGTCGAAGCCAAGGCAATAACCAATCACGTTGATCACCAATCTCTAGTATCTTACTCGGAACAGGAACTTATCGATATCAAGATGCTTGCCTTTGTTACCAGTATGTCGGAAAGGACAATATTTAACTTGATTAAAGACCCTGAATTTCCGAAGTTGAAGATAGGCAGGCGGTTATTGTTTAATAAGAAGGCGGTGATGGAGTATTTAGTTAAGAAGTATGGAAATTGGTAAGTAAAATTATAGCTTATTGTGTCAGCTGAATAGACAGACAGACTGCCATTTTTCAATTTCCCCTGTCAATTTTCCGGTCATATATGTCAGTTTCAAACACGTAGGATCATGTGGACAACCTGTGAATGTGTATGTTTTGACCGTTATAATGCAGTACTGGACCGCGTTTCAGCCAAATTTAGTGTTTCGGTAACCGGTGACTGCCATGTGCAAGTTTTTCTCAGATGGCATACTATATGCGAAGCTAAACGGTGCCTTTGCAGGGCACCGTTGTTTATCAATCTCTTGGGAGAGATGGTTTAGTCGCCGCAAACATACGGACATTTTGTATTCGATACACACCCGTTATTGTTTTTTCTCTACTCCAGGCTGTTGGTTGCAACACCAGAACTAATTTTTAACCTCAAAAACAATCACAGCCAATGGCCCAATCATTTGTATCCCACGGGGATATAGCGTCCTATGCCGAAGAAAAAGTGAACATCCGGCGGGAGGATTTGACTGATTACCGCGCCCAGGTTAATCGGCTTAAAGATAACCTGGCAATCTACATCACAGAGCATCCGCATTATGACCTTATAAAAATGCTCGGGTCGGGGAGTGTTGCCAAAGCCACCGCCCTCAAAGATTTGAATGATATGGACGTTGCCGTCTATATCCGTAAGACAGCCAACAACCCAAGTGAGGCTGAACTTATTAACTGGCTCGTAGAAAGACTCCGGGAAGCATATAAAAGTAAAGGTGTTAAACCCGAACAAGTTCAGCCGGGCACGCACTGTGCAACTATCACTTTCAGTGGTACGCAACTGAGCGTTGATGTATCCCCTGTAATATATGATGGCGGTGATGATGACCGTGGCTATCTTATCAATAAGGATACAGGAAAACGAGTATTAACCAGTATCCCACTGCATCTGAAATTTATCCGAAAACGTAAAGAAAAATGGCCGCATCATTTCCGGCAGGTAATACGCCTGGTGAAATGGTGGATTAAGGAACAGAAACGGCAGCACGAAAATACCAGCAAAGGGGATTTCCGTTTCAAGTCCTTTATGGCAGAGATGGTATGTGCCCACCTGTGTGATACCGGCGTTGATTTTACTGATTATATTAAAGCGCTCGAAGCGTTCTTCGTGTATATCATCAATACCGGTCTGAAAGAGCGGATCAGCTTTATCGACAACTATGGCCGGGAAAAGTTGCCGGCTGCTACGGGTGCTGCTATTGAAATATTCGACCCTGTAAACCCGGAAAATAATGTGGCTGCGCTATACTCGGTTGCTGACAGGGAGCGGATTGTGGAAGCCGCAAAGGACGCACTGGATGCAATTACCGGGTCTCAATTTGCTACGACCCAGGGTCGTGCGATTGACTGCTGGAAACGAATTTTTGGACCAACTTTCAATCTGTAAACTATGTCGAATACTTATACATCTACTTTTACGATAACCCACGCCCAATATCTGGCTTCAAAAGTCGCCGCCGATTTAAAACAGATGCAATTGTTCTATGGTGAACCCAAAGATGACCACATACAGGAACTGGTGGAAGAGTTGACCCTCTTTTTGAAAAACGGATATTTACAGTCCATCGATTATGGCTTCAAGAGCGGTGGAACCTGGGTGATTGCTGTATCATATGAAGTTAATCCCGTTACAGGCTTGTTTATTGATAACAATCCGGGTAGAATAGCGCCTGGCAAAAACATCAATGGCGCCACATTTTCATCCCATCGACGCCCTTCCAGGAAATACGATCTTCTGTCGCCTGCTGAACGTGAGACGTTCGATAATTTGAATCCCATAAAGTGGACGGGAGCTCCCGATCCACAGACAGGACTTCTGGGTGCATACGATAAAACATATTCGGCTGGCAATCAGCAATTAAATAGAAAAATTCTTGGCTAATATGGCAAGCGAAACATTTGATGAAATAACATCTTTCCCGAATCCTGACCAACGTCGCAGGTATGAGCAGCTGGTCGGGCTCGACAAAGAAAAGCAATGGTTAATAAAAGAGGGCAGGTTGCTGATCAATCCGGGTTTGCTGGATACATGGAGTGAACAGCATTACAAAGGCAAACTTCGGCTGCTTGAGATATTTAAACAAAAACCGCCCTTATTTATCTTTTCCGGCGATGTCGGCACCGGGAAAAGCACCTTGGCAGAAACTTTCGGGGATATATTGGCGAAGGATGAGAAAATGACAATGTTACTGTACCAGCTGAGCCTTAAAAGTCGTGGTAACGGGATGGTAGGCGATATGACCAACCTTATTACCGCCGCATTTCAGGAGGTTTATACTGAAGCAAGAAAGGCAGGGACCGGTTCTAAGAAACCAGGCACGGGTTATATCCTGTTGATAGATGAAGCGGACGCTTTGGCACAATCCCGTGAACTGAACCAGATGCACCACGAGGACAAGGCTGGTGTAAACGCACTTATCAGGGGTATAGACAGGATCGCCACGGCGAAGTTGCCTGTCATTATTGTTATGTGTACTAACCGGCTATCTGCGCTTGATCCTGCTGTAAGGCGACGGGCAGCGTCAATCTTCGAGTTTAGCCGGCCTGGCGATGAGCAGCGTAAGAAAATCTTGGCGGGTGCCTTTGATGGGACAGGAATAAACGATAAGGAATTGCAAGACCTGGTAAACGCAACCGGCCCCAGCGCTGGCAGGGATTATGGGTTTACATACTCAGACATCATGCAGCGCCTGCTACCGGGAATAGTGCTGGAAGCATTTCCAGATGACCCTATAGATTTTGGCAAAGCACTGTCATTTACAAAACAAATGTTACCAACTCCTCCTTTTAAAGAAAACTAAATGGCGAACCAAACTTCTGCGAGAATAAAAGGCGACGATTACCAGTTTTTATACTGCTGGTTTCACGTCCTTTCATTAAAAAAGAAAAATAGTGGCGTTGTTAAAGTACGTATCGAAGACCGTGATGCAATGCATGTTGATGATGTAACTGTGTATTACAAAACGGGTACACCGCCGGATTTTTACCAGGTAAAGTATCATGTAGATCACCGGGATGAATACAGCATCGATTTACTACTGGATAGCAGTAAAGGTTCCAGCCTACTGGAAAAATTTTATAAAACCTACCGGAAGCATCTTGACGAAAACCCTGGCCTGGCGGCTAAACTGCACCTGGTTACTAATTGGAATATTGCCACAACAGATGAGATCCTTTCAAAAGTCAGCAACGAAGACATGAGGCTGCCTGAAGAGATCTATTTAAGTACAGGATCCGCTAAGCAGGTGGCGCAATTTAAGCGCATGAGCGAATCGCTTAAAATTAATTCTGACGAACTGTTCGCATTTTTAAAAACCATGTGCTTTTTGGTTGGTAAAGACTGCACAGAAGATTTTAAGCGACAGGTTGCAGAGAGGATGGAACTTGTTGGCCTGAAGCACGATGAAAATGCACTGGCGGTGGCAAGTCAGATAGTCAGGGACTGGGTGAAAGCAAAGCGGCAGGATATCGATTTACCACTTCTTGAAAAAGTACTTGAAGAAAAAAAATTATTTGAGCCGCCATCGGGCCCCAAAGCTGCCACAGTATACCTTACTACCGTAAAGAAACATACTTTCGATTTGCCGCCCGACTACAGCATCGACCTGCGTAAATTTTACGCAGAACAGGGTGCTGTAAAGGGTCATGAATTGCTTCCGGCGTTTGGCTATGAAAAGGACTTGTTTCCAAAAATTATTGCCACACAGAAAAAAGTGAATGCAGAAACCGGCGCAACATTAATCCGGGCACGCGGTTTTTCCCGTCTTAGTCCCTGGTTTGCCTTTGGCCATGTTTTTTCCGGCGTTAGTAGCTATACGATTGAGGTAAATCAAAATGAAAATATCTGGCGAACCAATCAGGAGGCCAGCGCCGGCTTTAAACTGGTCAGTGATAATAGTGGTGGTGAGTCTTTTGGTTCAAACACCAAAACCGTAGCCGTCGGGCTTAGTGTAACTGGTAACCTGGCCGCAGACGTTCGAAATTACATTACTACTAATCGCGCTGCTGACGCCTTACTATTGTTGAAACCAGAAGGTAATATGGGGCCTGATGCATTGAAAAATGGTGGGGATGTAGTGGCATTAGCGCAACAATTCAAACAGCAGGTCAGGGATTTTGTAAAAGCGCATACAGCCGAAAAATTACTCATTTTTTATTATGGCCCCATGAGTGGGGCATGCTTTATCGGGCATCAGCTAAACGCAATTTGTAATGAAATTCAAATAATGGAGAACCTGGGGCAGAGCTATGTGCCAGCTTTTATATTAAAATAAGTAAATGAAACTGACTTTTACTGTTAACAAGCCTGAGATGTTCTCAAAAGAAGATCTGGATACTTTTCTGGTGCTTTTGAAAGAGCAGGGGGAAGTCGAAGATCCCAATATGATAAAAATAAAAAGGTGTAACCTTATTTGTATGGTACACACCGACAATCAGGCTATAGGCATCGGCGCTATTAAACATAACGCAAAGTCTGCATTTGCTAAAGCGGGTATACAAAAGCTGGCGGCGAATTTTGATGCAGAACTTGGGTATCTTTATGTAAAGCCTGTTAATGACTACAGAGGACTTGGAATAGGGAAAACTATTTCCAGATTGTTGCTTAAAGAACTGGGGGACTGCAATGTTTTTGCTACCACTGCTGTAGGCGCTAATGCAAACAGCATGCTGTACATTTTGACCCATTTGGGTTTTATTAAAGAAGGTAACACATACTTTGGTGCAAAAACAAATAAACCTTTAGGGCTATTTCTTAAATACAAAAAAGTATAATTCGATAACCAAATAAACCAATATGACTGCTATGAATAAAAAAGAGAAATATGCTATCACAGGCGCTGTGGGTGTCGGTATAATCGCCGGAGTAAAAAATGCCTTTGACCAGTTAGATAATAGAGCACCAGGCCAAAAATTTGATTGGTGGCAATTAATTCGTAAAACCCTTTATGGGAGTGCCGTTGGAGCCGTTGGTGGGTTTGCTGTGGGAGCAATATGTGACTATAACAACTCTCTCGAAAAGCCGCTCAATACGGATGAATTCTTAACTGACCTGGCTGCAATGATGGCGATGCATAAAAATGATCCGCTTTATGTTTCCCTTGAAAAAAAGGCTGCACTGCTTATCAGGTTATTAAAAAGTAGGTTTCCGGATGAAATAAAAAACGTTCCTTATAAATATGGTTCAACGGAAGCTGGCAGTGCTTTAAAGGATGAAGCTGACATCGATTTGTGCATGGAGTGTTATCCAGGTTCATTTCGTTCAACAGAAGAAATGTACGCTGAGGTGGAGGAATATTTAAAAGACTTAGTGGGATTATATGGTATAGTTAAAGTAAGATCTCAACGTGTATCCATAGGGGTATATTTCTCAGTCCGGGGTGAAAAACGTAAAATCGATGTGACACCTAAAAAGCTAACTTACGGTACAAATCAGGATACTTCTGGCTATCTTTTTGTAAATCGTCAAGGTATTTTTGAGACACACGGGCGAACAAAAACCGATGTTCAATTACTAAAAAGTATAAAGTTAACTGACACGCAAAGGCATATCTTAATTGTACTTAAACACTTAAGAAATGTAAAGGAGATGCCAATATCTTCACCGCTTTTGCAGATGTTAATTCGTTATACTTATGAAGCGTACCGTGGTGAAATGCCAAAAAGATTTACTAAAAAGGTTTTATTGGTGTTGCAATATATTGCCGACAATATAGAGTCGATAGTGGTAAAGAGCCCTGAAAACACCAATAATATTCTGACAAAAGATATCAGCAGTTCCGATAAAGCGCTTATCCGTAGAATATGTTTGGAAGTAATTAATGACTTTCAATATCAACCGAACTCGATTATAGATCATTTTGACGAATAATGCCATGCTTTAAACAAAATCAGTTTCAACTTATAGATGAAATAATTAGTATCGGTTACCGGTTACGCATACGCTGGCGTATGGTGGACTGATAGCCCAGAACGAAAGCGCATTTCAGCTTGAATATGTTTATTAAATAGAAGAAATATGAACAAGTTCACCATATCCATATATGTATACCCTGCGCTCAACGGTGACAGCATACTCATTGATGTGCTGGAAACCTATTTATTGATAGACGGAGGGTACGTTAATACCTTTAATACACATCTTAGACCAGCTTTGGCCGAATTGAACGCCAAAGGGAAATCGATATCTCATCTGATAGTGACCCATATTGACGGCGACCATATTTCTGGTATTAACCGCTTAATAAAAGATAATACCGCTTCCGCTATTATACCAATTGATAACATCTGGCATAATGCTTACCGACATATACAGCCGCATGCCGTAGCTGGTTCAGTATTAGCTACATTCAATGGTAAATCATTGGACGCTTTTGACCGAAAACCATCAGTAAAAGAAATAGTGCTCGGGGAAAAGGAAATTGGCGCGGAACAAGGATCTGCACTTGCCACCTACATTGCTAGGGATGGCTATGCCTGGAATACGGCCTTTGATAGTAAAGCTGTGTGCATAGAAAATGCAGCCGTCATCAATATTTCCCCAGAGATAATATTACGATTATTGTCTCCCACTAAAGAAAAGTTGACACGGCTACACAAAATATGGCAAAAAGAGTTGTATCTGTTAGGATACGCGGTAAAAGGTGATGACACAAGATTTGACGACGCCTTTGAGTTCGTCCTGGCGCAGGAGAAGGAAGCCAAAATAGCAGTTGAAAAAAATGTCAGCCATGGTATTGTGGATTTGGAAGAACTTGCAGCCGCCGAGTTCCCAGAAGATAATACTGCCACCAATGGAAGTTCCATCGCATTTGTATTGGAAGCCGGCGAAAAGAAAATATTAATGTTAGGGGATGCACACCCGTCTTTGATTGTAGAGCAGTTGAAAAAGCAATATCCCCAAGGGCCATTCCCTATTAGGTTCAATCTGATCAAGTTATCCCATCATGGCAGCGTACTTAATACGAGCAGAGAACTCCTTGAAATCATTGATTCTACCGCCTATGTTTTTTCGACCAACGGGAAAATACATAATCATCCTGATTTGGAAACAATTGCCAGGATTGTTACACGACCTACTAATAACCAAAGGACGTTATATTTTAATTATCCTATAGCTATTATACCTGCCATAGACAACGTAGAATGGAAGACGAAATATAATTATAACATTGTCATCTCAGATGGCGACAAACCACTGAAAATTGACCTTTGATATGAAGCAAATTTTAACTCCAACCCTGGTACAGCAAGCAACAGTTAGAATAAATTGCGGCGACCAAGAAGGGACAGCTTTTTATGTAAAAAGTAACAGGCTGCTAACTGCTTTTCATGTTATTGCCGATAACGTGGATGAAGGAAAGCCGATTGAGATTGTGGCCGGTGCCAGAAGAATAACCTGTACAATTCATAACTACGATTTAGACTTGGATATATGCCTACTTGCATGCGAAGAAGCGTCAGAAAATTTCCTTCCTTTAGAAGCTTCTCCTACGAAAGTAAAAGAGGATTGCCAGTTATTCGGCTATCCTTACCAAAACAACGCTTCGAGCTTGTCTTTGTCAGGAAAGATAGCGCAAGTTATTATTGGAGAGATAAGTGATTTTATTGTTGGGGAACTTAATATAGCAAAGCAATATGACTACAGCGGCCTCTCCGGATCTCCGCTTGTAACAGGCGGCCATGTATCCGGTGTTGTGCTCCGTCAAAGCGATGACCGTATCACTTGCATCAGCGTTAAGAAACTACAGGGATTCCTTGAACAAAATGTGGTAGCTGTTAAGGAGGCGGATGTCTTTTCCAATATACCGCAGGAGTTTAGTGAAGATGTGAAAACATCCACGCCTAACTACGCTGTTATCGCGGCTATTAATGACGCCATAGAAAGGGAGGGCAGCTATATATTAACCTATGGAGCGCCCGGATCGGGAAAATCAACACTGATGGCCACTTTTAAACCATCAAAGGACGAAGTCGTTTTGTGCGGTCATTATTTCATTAAAGTGCCGAATAGTACCCTGCCGGTTAGCACGAGAATTTCGCCACCGTTTTTTTTGGAAACTATGGAGCAACTTCTCAGCACAACACTCACAGGGGAACTGCTTCCCAAAGAGGAAATGACTTGGGAAAAGCGTGTAATCCGGTTGACAGGTATGTTAAATGAGCTTGGGCGCTATTATGAACAACAGGACAAGACAGGCATAATCATTATCGATGGGCTGGACGACGTTACCAACACCGAAACTTTCCTTGGCATCCTTCCCACGACTCTGCATGAGCATGTTAAAATTATACTCTCCTGTACCTCAGAAGCGATTCTGCCGGGTGCGATCCGATCTGTTATAAGGCAAGAACAGAAAGTTGAAGTCACACCACTTGACCTTGGACAATGCGAGGCGTTTATTATGGATCAGGTTGATGAGCCAAGGCTTCCAGTCTCTGTGGGTGCAGCAGATAGCACAAAAGTCCGAGGGACATCCCCTTTACCTGCGGTATCTAGTTAATTACGTGCTTACCCAGAAAATCAATGAGCGGGCAGAGGAGCTCGAAGTGTGGGTAGAAAGTATCCCTGTCATCAGCGGCGATATCACAAAATACTATGACGCTATCTGGGACAAAATATCGCAACAACCTGACAGGCTTTGGCCTGTGCTAATCCTGGCACAACTGCGGCAGACAGTTTTGCCAAGGGATTTATTTGAGATGTTGCCTGAGCCCTACAAACTGTCGTTTCAGACTTTCTTCCCTATCATACGGTATCTTTTTGGGCAACAGGAGCAGATAGAAATATATCACAGTTCTTTTAAAGAATATGTTGACCAGAAAGCAGAAATTAATATAGCGCAAGCAAATGATTATATCGTAGCCTACTGTGATAGACGACCAGACGAACTGTTTACTATTACCAATAGATTATACCACCTTACAAAAAGTAATTCGGCTGCACTTGCCATCAGCAACTGCGACCAGAACTGGGCGGATAAATGTGCTTTGGCCGATGTGTCACCGGATCTCGTCTTATCAGACATACAACGAATAATAGACCTGTCTGTGGATGGTCTTCAAACAACCGCGTTAATACGGCTGTTATTACTACTTGAACGAATCAAGTTTCGCTATGATAGTGTTTTTGCGGAGAATGCGAGCCGTATTGCGCTTGCACTTATTAGCCTAAAGAAGTTTGGCCCATCACTCAATTACATCGTTCGGGATAAGACATTATTGGTGTCGGACAACGATGCATTGCTTTTTCTTCAACTGTATTATGAAAATGGAGCCACCAATGAGGGTGACGCATTATTCGAATCGATAGATGCAAAATTTAGACGCCAGTTTCGAGAAGCGACCGAAACGGGCAAGGGAATACCCATGTCTATTTTTAGTTTTAAGTTGGATGCTTTAGCTATCGCAACAGTTAAGGATGAGGAGTGGCCAAAGTATGAATTTATGAGGTTGCAGCAGCTTTTGTTGAGTTGGAAAACCGGTGCCGAAGAAGAAGGGATGACTGAAGATAGCCAAGCCATTGAGCACATACGGGAGGGATCTACTGCGACCCTGTATGCCTGCCAACTGCGGCAATTTGACTATTATGCGAGTGCTAAGGCTGTATCGAAATTTAGTAATCATACGGTCGATTCTGCGTGGACTATGTTTTATGGACGGGCACTTTTCCAGTTTAACCAGTTTAATTTATATAATGTACCTGTTAAAGAAAAGAGCGAGAGATATTTAGAAATGTTGAAGGACGTGGAGGATATGATGGAGGCGAATGGTTATAAAGAGAGTTCCGCTAATGCTGCGATAATGGTTGAGTCGCTTATGGGTGACAGTAAACGTCCGGAATTACTTATTAAGTTGATAGGCGACTATTTAAAAAATCCACCTCCTTCCTATTCTTTGAAGATGCCAAATGGGGTTGACACAGATATTAGTGGGATAGGAGAAATGATGTTTAGGTACAAATGCCTCGGATATATTGATGAAAAGAATGTGTTTCCTTCGATTGACACACGGTCTGCTCGACATGAACATTGGGAGGATTACATTTTATCTATGTTGCAACGTATATCTTTTCTAGAAGGGAAACTGTATCGATTAAAGGCCGAAGACGCTGATTACAGCGAGACGGCCCAAATGGTTTCTGATTTGACGACTGCTATCAATTTTTCTCTTGATGAGAGGCGATATTGGAAGAGCGGCTATGGAGTGCCTGAAGTAGTTCTCCCGATAATATATCAAAAGATAGTGGAAGTACAACAGGTGTTCGACGCGTCAGCAGTTGATAAAACAATTGCTAAGATTCAGGGAAGAGCAGGCGATCAATGGGGATTATATACTGAAGGGTATAGGGAATGCCTGTATGTTGTAGTTAAGCAAATGATCCTTGGTGAAGTACACAAAAATAAGATTTTGCCAATTGTTGAAATATGGAAAAACCATATTCTCATTGGTGTTCAGAACAGATGGGAGCGAACACCTGAGTTGTTGAAAATTATAGAAATCTATGGCCTGCTCCAGGAGTACGGCCTTGCCTCTGCACTGTTTAAAGAGATGTTACAAACCTCTATGGGGCCAGGATGGTATAAGGAAGGCCAGTTTGACCTGTTAAATACCTTGCTTTCTGTAAAAAAAGTACCGGCAAATGTAAATAGTTATTTTGCGCGTTTTGCAAGCATTCTGGATTTTGCGTCAGGGGAGATGACCTTTCAACAGTACATCCGGAATGATAAGGGCAGGTTTATTGGACACATAATTGAGCAGGGAGCCTTGGACAAGGGTATCGACTACTTTAAGTTTGAAATAGTGCCGCCTGCAAGCGTAACTATTTTTAATGCGGAGAATTTCACAACAGATATGCCGTTACTGGGCGATGGTTATAACTGGGGTGCAAATAATATAAATCAGGAGTATAGTGTATTGCAGGTATTAAATGCTAAAATGCATCCACTATTGCGTTGGGCGCTTGCGCGGATATTTATCGTAAATGATGATATTGACCGTTATCTGCCGGAGTATTCCACTAACTTAAGTACCGCGATTAATCAGATAGCCGAGAACAGCGGTGTTCAGCCGGAAGCGTTACTTGAGGATGCGGCAAATATCGCGGTTTCTGAAGAAATGAAAGAGGATTCCACCCGTTTTGTGAATAGGTTTGGATCTAAGTTGACTGGCGCGTCCGAAACGGGATTTCAGGGTTACTTGCTTGCCAGAGGTATCGAATGGCAAATAGAAATAGAGCAGGGAGATGACGATAAAGTTGAATCGCACACAGGTCAGCACAAGGAAAGCAATCGCTTTGACCTGTTCAATGATGCTTGTACAGAGGGCAGAGTAGGTGTTGCGGAATTGCTGCGTAGTGGATGTCAAGCATTCTTAGACGAGCATATCAGCATTTGGTGGAATAACTACTCACATTCCAGCAAACTTGCGCAGGATAATATTAAGGCACTTTTGCAATCCGATAAGGATATTTTACCTTACATTAAAGAACACATCAGGCAGGCAGAGAGTAGCGGCTGGTCAATAGTAAACCATTTGCTATGGTACTTTGAGCATATATTGACCGAGCAGCAAGCTGCCGAAGTTTATGAAATTGTGGCGGAGCATTTTTCACTTATAGTCAGGCCGCATCAAAAATATTTGGATAAGTATCAATGGCTGAATGTTACTCAACCCACAGCGTTAAATGATGAGGTGATGAGTAAATTCCTTATTTGGTTACTCAATCATCCGGTCACTTTTGTAAGAGAGCAAGCGTACTCCTGTATTCAAATTATTTTGACGCAGGAGCCTGTTTTACTGGTTAGGCTTTTAATAGAAGAGGCTGTATCAGATGCGCCGCTTGCTTCTACAGAACAGGCTGCCATTTTGCTAAGTGAACTGGCAAATACGAATGCAACTGTGATAACAGAAGTAATAGACAATGACGCAGCCCTATATGACTCCATTCTGGCGGTTAAACATTTCTGCATTCGTAAACGATTTTTAGATGTTTCGATTAAGTTAAATGGTAGTGCGCCACACCGATTGTATGGAGCTTTAAGAGAGCATATTCCAAAGGCGATTATCCTAGTTGGTGAGGTTGCCTTGGACGAACCTCATCTACACTCCATTGACTATGAAATCGATTCACTTAATGAGCTAGGCATATTGAACCGGCAATTTTGTGAGACACTGTTAAGCAGTATTGTACAATTTGTTTCGCCGCTGACTGTTAAGGAGTTTATAAAATCTGACAAATATTTACAGAGAAGTTTTCAGCATAATAGCGGGATACGTGCGCGTTTTCCTGAGTTGGTAAAACATGCCCTTAACATAGCCATCACACCAAGAGTGGATGAAAATAATCTGGATAATGTCTTTGAAATAATTAATGACTAATTATGTTTCAGCACGATAATGAGTATCTTCCTTCAAGATCTCTATTTGAACGTAACTTTAATTTTTTAGGACAACACCTGAAGGAGGATAAGGTACAGTTTTCTTCTGTTGGTGCGCGACTTACTATTTTAAGCCTAAAGCGGATCCGTTTTTTGCCCAACAGGAGAATTGATCTCAACACCATAAACGAACTTGCAAGGTCGGCTGCTAATACAATTGTCCAGATGCAATATTATCAAAATATTGAGCAACATGAAGAAGAGTAAATACGGTATGCCTGTCCCACAGGATAGAGCTGAATTTGAGCACAATATTTATTTGGCTTTGGCCGATTTTAAAAGGAAGATGGATAGTGGCAACCGTAATCTGATGCAAAATGCATATTGGGCTACGTATCCTCATATAAAGCGATTGCGCTTTTTGCCAAATGGGCGCCTTGATTTAACGACTGTCAATGAGTCCCTGCGCCTTCAGAGTAATATGATGAATTGGATGCAACACCTCCCCCGTCCTGACGCTCCACCTGCTCAGGACACAGAGTCTTTTAGTGAATAAAGATATCAATCAATATCTGTTATGAGGCAAATTAACTGTATGTAGGTTTTTTATTTTTGTCTACTTTGACAAGATCCGCAACTGTGGCTACAGGTGAATTTCTTTACATGAGAGGTAAACCGGTGAAACTATGAGTGATTTGCCTACCTCAGTTTTCTGATTTATTCTTAGTTTCATCAGATTTTTTGAAGAGCGGATATCTTTTATTGACCTTGTTTATGTGATAAAAGATATAAATATGCGAGCATATATACGTGGATGAAAAACCGAAGTGTCTTGAGGTAAGAATGTACCTTAATTGTACCTCCGATGTTGCAAGGTTGTGAAAATGAGCAGAATGCAAAAAAGATCATGATGTTTATTCACTTTTTCTTTGCCTTGGGTAACGCAGGGAGCTGAACAATTTTCAGGTCGAATCCCATACTCCTTATCTGCCGATAGAGTTCTATGAGAGAATACTTGGCAATATTAGATCGGAAATCTTCAATATTATCTTTCAGTGTACGCGAGCTGCTGGCCTTATCCACGAACGCCAGGCAAAAAACGATTTGTATGTCTTTGCGGTTTTGAAGTAAGGATTTTATCCCACCTGTGGGAAATGTTTGCTTCGCCAATGATTTTTTTGCTGGGCTATCGCTAAAAAGACCTTCTTCGGTTTGGGATTGCAAGCTATCTAAATAGCGAAAGCCGGATTTTTTATCAGCCTGTATAGTTTTTGCGGCGATCATTATTTGCGAGGCTAGGTCCCTTATTGAATTATCAAACCCCTTTTTTACATGGATGAACCAGGTATTGTGGTCATCGCTTTTTAGAATGTCACACGCTTCTATATTATCGGGTGTTATGGTATCGAATACATAAGTACCGGGCTTGCCAATGAACTGCTGGTTAAATACTGATTCATCTTTGTTTAGGTCAAACGGAGCATCCAGTAAGCTTTCCTGCCATGTCTGCTGCAGGACATCACGGCAACCCTCATTAAGATCTTTAATAAACTCGGGGTCTATGCGATACCACTGCCCATCGATCAGGAAATAGGTATTGCCTTCGTAAGTAACCTCTCCGTGCAGATGTTGCAGGACGGTGCCCATGGTTAAAAGGGTGCCCTCACTGTCGTAGGATTTGATTTCATTATCGAGTACTGAAATTCTAAAGGTCGCAGCGTCATCCATTACCAAGAAGTCGCGAGCCCTAACTTCCCGAATAATTACATCAAGGGAAAGCTCTTCATCCTCGATTTCGATAGTGGTTTCCCTGTCAAGGGCAATCACGAAGCGTTCAGCGGTCCGGTAATCTTCAAAGTCGGGATGGCAAAAATCAAGATCGGAACTGGTGTTGTTTCTACAGTCAATGTATAACTGCTCAACGAGTCCGTCTCTCAAGTCCTGTATTAATTTTTGACCTGCCGGGGTTTTCTTATTAACGGGTACCACTTTGTTGAGCGTGAAGTTGCCCTCTTTAATATCGAGCAGGTCCACGTAAGTTTTTATATTGTCGAGTAAATCTTCCGTGTCAACTGATTTACCGAGCTGGAAGGAGTCTTTTGCTGTACAACCTGAACCTTTTGCCTTCACCTCGTCCGGATGAAAGCCGAAGATTTCTGTTAGTTGTCGTTTTTTTACCTGCGCTTGAAATTTTTTATACACTTTTCCAAACTCGTTTTCGTCAGAAAAACGCTGGTCGCCCCGGTAGTATCGCATTTGCCCAAGCACGATTCCTGAAACGCCGCGTTCCTGGGTAGACTTCACTACCCGGTCATGTTTTTCAAATAACCTAACCAATACCTGCATGCCGAAGTCATGCACCACAAACTGCCTGATTGCAGCTACGCCCACACCGCCGCAAACAGCAAAAACAGATTCTTTGTAATGGATGAACAGCAGGAAAGAGTGCGTTTTATTCTTGGCGTTTGCTAGGACGGAATCGTCTGGCAGGATACCTTTTAAAAAGCCGCGCCACTGCGGAGGTTTATTTTTTACCTGGTAAAACACTCTAAAAGAAAATTCGTCTATAGAGTGCCTGGCCAGTTTATCAGGTTGAAAATTGAAGCCGGCCAATCCGGCCCTGCTGATAATTTGCCGGGTGATGTAATTAAAGTCGTCGTCAACAAAAAGGGATGTATCTACCTGGTATAGGGTTACGGGCATTGTCTCTTTTTCACTACTGCCAGCCATTGGTTAGTGGTTTTATGGAATGATTAGTATATAAAGTAATGGTGTCTGATTATCAGGGCAACCGTTTTTTCGCGGTGTTTTATAAGATATAACAATTAATCGGCGAAAACAACTATGCGGTGGTGGCTGGTGCCAGCGCCCCGGATAAGTTTGAAAAGTTGGGGGATTTACAGGAATGTAGTTGCTTTGCATCCTCCAGGAGGGTTAGGTAGAGGTAAGGAATTAATGATTTTTTACAATGTATTGATAATCAAATATTTATAATTTTATTTAACTTTTTAGTGATTATGGAAAAAAATATTGAATTTAAAATTGCCCAGAGCGGCGAATATGTGACGGTACGGACATCAACGCACGATGAATTTATACCCTGCGTAGAGGATATGCCTTCACCATTTAAGCATAGCAAGACGGCATTGCCTTCTGAAATTGACCCCAGTAAGTATAAAAGCATCGTAATTAAATGCATCATTGAAGGAGACGAAAAGACTAAAGTTGCGAAAGTACCAGGCCTTAGTGGTGAATCAATTTGTCATGAGGTAGTAGAGCTGTTTATAAAAGATAATTACAAATCTAACAAGTTAGTACAAACGGAAACTGTGTTGTGCAATCATTACGAAATGCAGTATAAATACATAATACTCGCTTGGTGTAAGGCGTCGGCAGTGTTGGTGTAAGACTATACATGAAGAGGATTTCGCATACCCTTCTTTGACCACATCGGTGTGATAAAAAATGTCAAAAAGTGAGCATATGAACGTGGATGAAAAACCGAAGTATCTTGAGGTATAAGTGTACCTTAATTGTACCTCCGGTATTGCAAGGTTGTGAAAATGAGCAAAATGTAAATTATGTATAGGGAAATGAGAGGTCAATTAATATTCGCCCACAGTTATAAAATAAAATTGCCATGATTTCTTTGCCTACGTTTTTTGTTCTTACGTCTGAGGGCGAATCTATTTTACCAGATTCGATACAGCAGGAAATAGCTTGTAGTAGAGGGAAAGAGACAGTCTTGTATCTGGATGCAAATATGTGTTTTGATGTCTTAAGTTATTTTAATGGCTCAGGCTTGAGGGATGAAAAAATAGCTAATGTAGAAACGCTTATTTTCTTTTGCCAGCACAACAAAATAAGTGTAGTGCCAAAATTTGGGGCCATGGAATTGAGCTCAAGCAGGGAATTGAAGACGCTTGACCTGAGCAAATATCAAGATATTGTTAACAAAATTACGTATGCTTTTGATAAGCCCTTAGGTCATTCTGTAAACCTAAAAGAATGGAATCCTCCTTATACTGTAGAGGTCAATGAAATGGACATCCTAACCTTTAATGCATTCTACCCCTTAATACTTATCAGCTATGTCACCCTTTTGAAGCTCTATATAATTTGTAAAGAAAATAATCCTCGGGAATCTAACATCCGTCAGAATTTAATCCGCTTTTGTGATTGGTGCGAGTATGAACTTAATGCTTCGATGGCCTCAGAGATTTTGCTTGCAACAAAAATAGTTGGTGGTGTTTCAGAGCTTAGAAGAATGGTGGATCTTGATAAAAAATCAACTTCTGCTAAAGATGTGTTGCAGACTATTTGGGGTACCGCTTGGGATTTCTTTCATATGAGGATGTTACATTTATCAGATATCAGTCCTGATATTGATCACAAGACTTATTTTATCACACAGGATAAGAACATTTTTTCATTATTTAAATCCTGCAATCTTGAAGGTGCGGTTACATTATCTGGTACTCCTTCCAGGTCTTTCGTTAGTAGCGAATTAAAGATTCATTTTAAGAATGATCTTACTTTTAGTATTATTGAAGATGTTTTAGGAGATTTTTTTGTTAAACGAATAGTAAAAAAACTACAGGATAGCGAGTTTAATATCGAGCGTTTATATGATATGAAAAATGATATGGAAGGTTATATTCATCGATTAATCAAAAATGACCAGATAATCTGACTACTTGTTGATCCTATAAAGTTTAATTTAGTTAATGCCCAATTTATTTATTATAGCAGGATGCAATGGAGCCGATAAAACTACTGCTAGCTTAACCATATTGCCTGATATTACTTAACTGTAACGAGTTCGTCAATGCCGATAGCATTGCAGCAGGCCTTTCCCCTTTTAACCCTGAACGTGTGGCTTTTCCAAAATAGCCCTCTAGAGAGATAGTACTTTCTGTTATTGTCTTCTCCTTTCCTCAAAAATGTTCTTATTTTGTTACTCAGTCCTGCGAAACTAAAGCTACACGAGCGTCGCTGGTTTCTGTATCGGAAAATAATGTTTATTAATAACCGATAATAAACTCATTATTACGGAAACTAAAAGACTACGTTATTAAAAATTCCCTTTCCCTTGATATTTTTCTATGCATTCAAAAGCAGCGGAGTCTCCATAAACTAGGACCATTCTCCTATACTAATTTACATCGATTTCCTCTCAAGGTTCAATTTCACAAATTCAAAAGTTTTTTTATAAGAATCCATCTGTTCAATGGACTCTTTATCCCCCTTTTCTCTTAATATTTTTTCCATTTTGTTCAAATAAACCATAGCCTGCCCGGCGTTGCCGCTGTACAAACAAGCTTCAGCCATTTCAAAATAAAGCATTGGGTGATAAGTTTCATCATACGTTTTCAAACAGTGGTCAAATATTTCAAAGCAGAAATCGAAATCAGGTTTTTCCACGTATTTTGGATAGCCATGGCCACTGCGGTAAATGCTGGTTACAAAGTATGTCAGGCTAAGGCCATTATCACTATTAGGTGTGCCGAACAATCTCCTGATAACGTCCCGGACATAATTGGCTGCAGTCTGCGGGTCTGATTTAGCCATCAATTTATACTTCATACCGTAAAAGTCCAGCTCTGAGGCCGGCTTCGTGGCAATGAAACTGTCGACGATTTGCAATGCCAGTGGTACATTCCTGTCATTGCCTATTGCATCACCGATTATCGTCATTCTTTCCCTGAACCCGTTTTGCTTTCGCACTATAAAATCAGCTTTGAACGTGCCATTCACCAATTCAGCGACTGCATCTTCTATATACTGATGACCACCCTTGTACCGAAGGATACCGTTTTGGTCTACGAGAAAGAATGTAGGAAAAGAAGGATTCGATCCTGACCGTAACATCCAGTCTGTCCATAATTTACCTGTATAAATATTCCCACTGCCACGCCGGGGATTTGCGAATCCTATCGAGTAGTTTATCTTGTTACCCATTTTATCCAGGAACTTATGAATGTATGGCAGGGCTGGCTTGTCGTCATTGAATATTGAAATAAAAACGGCTTTGCCCTTGTATTGCTTTGCCAGTTGTGATAAATGGGGCATCATTGCTTTGCAGGGTCCACAACCATTCGACATGAAGTCAAGGATATATACCTTTCCTTTCTCAAATTGGGTCACAGGTTTTCCTTTCAGCCATTGATCTATCGTCAGGGATGGCGCCCGGTCGCCTGTCCGTAACGTATCATGATTTTCATTTCCGGCAAGAATATCCTGTGTAGACAGGGAACATATAACCGCGACCAATATCCCATATATTTTCATTTCAATCTATTTAATGGTGAGTTGTTAAAAAGACATCCATCATCCGGGAGCCGGATTACGTGGACCCTGCAGCAAATTTTAATTATATCCAGGGTTCTGCTGATTGGCCATTGCCGGATCATTGAGTATCTGATTCTGAGGAATAGGATACAACTTCCATTCTTTTCTCCAACCGGGCTTTAATGGCTGCAGGACTTCATCTGCCCGTTTTATCGTAACATCTCCTGGATTATTTATGCCTGGCCATCTCTTCAGATCAAACCATCTGTGCCCCCATTCAGTGAACAATTCGAAACGCCGTTCCTGCTCTATCGCATTGAGCATCCCTGCCTTGTCAGTAGCAGTAGTTTCACTTATGCCTGCTCTCATGCGAAGCGCATTCAGGTCGCTTGCTGCACTGTTTTGGCCAACGATTTTGCCTTGCATAAGTCTAGCCTCCGCACGGACCAGGTATTGTTCCGCCAGTCTCATCACCATCGTATATTCCGTTATCGGTGAAAGAGCGGTATTCTTATATTTTGTCGGATAGAAGTAAGTGCCGGAGGTGGATACGAGACTGGCGATCCAGGCAGCTTTCCTTTTGTCTGATGGGTCGAACGAATGTACCCAATTGGCAGGTAAAGCTGAGTTGGGCGGAACGACTGCTGTGGGTGGGATGAGGAAGGTTAATGCATCGTTTGCATTGCCGGCATCGCGGATCAACTGCCAGATCGCTTCACCGCTGTTCTTTAGAAATACATCACCCGGAGATGAAAGTGTATATAGATCTGTCTTATTAATTACTGCAGAAGCTTCTGCTTCCGCGTCCTGCCAGTTCCCTATATACAGGTAGACCCTGGCCAACAGCGCGGAAGCAGCAAATTTATTTACTCTCGTACGTTCATTTTTGGAAATGGAATAGTCTGCCGGCAATTTATCTTTGGCATCTTTCAAATCGTCAATTATTTGTCTGTACACCAGGCTTGTCGATGTACGAGGCATGCTTGCGTTGATCCTATAATCCGTTGTGAGCGCTAAGGGAACATCACCAAACAGATTTACGAGATAAAAATGGGCAAACGCTCTTATGAACTTAGCCTCTCCCTGCAATTGAAGATTAAGTGAAGGGGTAACACCCGACGATTGGGATAACCCTTCTAATATGCTATTTGCCTGAAAAATGCTTTCATAAGGAGAGGACCACAGTCTGCCCATATTGGAATTCAAAGCGGTAAGGTTGTTATTGGAAAAAGCTACAAAATCGGCTGAGGGATTATAGTTTTGCAGCTCATCGGAAGACAATCCGGCCAGGTAAGTAACACTCCCTGCGGTGCCGGAAGCATACGAGCTGACCAATTGGGCATATAAAGAGGCCATTGCAGCTTTCGCCGTTCCATCCCCTTCAAAAACTGTTGTTTTGGTCAAATCAGTTTTAGGTGGCCCTACTTCCAGGAACTTCTTACAGGAAGAGGTAAATATCCCTACCAGGAAAACCGGTAATAAATAATATCTGGAATAATATCGTAACATAAAATGACTTTTTAAATAATGAATCTTTTTGCTTAGAGGCTCAATTGCAGTCCACAGGTCAGTATCCTTAACGGTGGTAGTGCAGCGCCTTGCGTTTCAGGGTCCAGGCCTTTGTAATTGGTAATTGTGATCAGGTTCTGACCTTGCACATATACCCGTAGATCCTTAACTCCTATCCGGTTGATGACAGGACCGGGAAACCGGTACGATATCGATATATTTTTTAGCCGTATAAAAGATGCGTCCGAAACATTGGCATCACTTGTAGAAAATAAAGAATAGGAGGGTAGATATAACGTTGAGAATTTCTGGATAGGAGCAAGATCTCCCACTTTCCGCCATCTGTTCAATACCTCAGCCGGCTGATTATTCAGTGTACCCGGTGCGTTGAGGAAACTGGTCAAATAATTTCTGGCCTGCTGCTTTACGAATTGGAAAAGAAAATCGATGGTGAATTGCTTAATCTCCAAAGTGTTCTGAAAGCCACCATAATACCTTTGCCCTGTAAAAGAATTAACGACATAATCAGCAATATCATAACGGTTATCCTTATTCACATCTTCTACGGTATACAATCCGGTTTTAGGATCAACCCCGAGATATCTAAACCTCCGGGCTATTGTAAGGGGTTGTCCGATTACATAGATCGAGGCATAGGATGACCCATCGAGGTTAGGATAATCAACGAGTTTATTTCGCGGTACCGATATATTGAAAGAGCTGGACCAGCTAAAGGTCTTCCCATTAAAGATCCTTCCATGCAATTCGATCTCCAGGCCCGTATTCTGTACGGTTGCCGGTAAATTATATTGAATGCTTCCAAAACCGGCTGTTGGAGGGAGCGAATATCCTACCAACTGATCAGAGGAACGATTGCGGAAATAAGCGGTGGTCAGGTGCAATCGATCCTGCAGGAAGCCAAGCTCCAGGGCAATCTCGAACTTCTTATTGGTTTCCCACCTAAAATCCGGATTAAACAATCTTGCAGGAGCGAGCCCGCCGACACCCTGGTACTGACCAGCTCTATTAGTAGTGTAAGTATCCAGGAAGCCATAGTTAGGTATTTGATCATTGCCGGTGATCCCATAACTGCTTCTAAGCTTTCCATAGTCTAAAAATTTAAGTGCATTTCTGACAAAGGCTTCTTCGGAAAATATCCAGGCAGCACCTACTGAGCCGAAATTGGAAAATTGTTTTCCAGGGCCAAACCGGCTTGACCCATCGCGCCTTCCTGTCATATTCAACACATATTTATCGTCGTAAGTGTAGTTCAACCTTCCAAAAACCGCATTATACCTGTATTTATAATAGTTGTATGTGTTAATTACATTTGCATTAGGCACTGCTGAAATATTGTCCATGAGCGCCTCTGAGCTGAATCCGCTTGCGGATTGATATAATTGATCACGTTCCTCATGTTGGAAAGTGGTCCCTAATAACACATTGAACTTATGTTTGTCGAACTGCTTTGAATAGCTTAATTGAGGCTCAATGATCCAACTATTGGACGTGCTGTTGCCAAAATTTGAAGTGTTGGTAAAAAAAGATTGAAACAGAGGCGCCAGGGTTGATAGTGGGGTTTTCTGAAGCTCCTTCAATGTTGTAGTGGTATAACCTAAGTTGGCTTTCACGGAAAAACCATTAAATAGTTCATAGCTTAGGGTGAGGTTACCTATGAAGTTTGAAGATCTGGATTTGTACGGCTGTTTCGTCGATGCGTATGGGTTACTATACACTCCTGTTCCCCACAAGAGATTTCCTTCCTTATCTATCATATCAGGCATATTCGGCGCCATGTCTAAAGCCATGCTCGTAAGGTCCTGGGCCAGCATATCGGTTAGCCCTACAGAGTAGTTGACTGATATTTGACTTTTGAATTTGTTATTGGGTGAACTATTGGTCAGGCTTATATGACCACTTCCCCTTTGATCTGAAAAGTCGCCGGGAAAAACACTTGTTTCCCGATGATATCCTCCTCCAAAACGATATTGACTAAGATTATTCCCTCCTGAAACCGACAACTGGGCATCGGTGGTTCTTGCGGTGCCGCCCAGTAATTCACGCTGCCAATCATGATCCTTATTTTCATCCCATGTTCCATTAACGTCATAGTCAAAAGCAGAATAAGTTGTTATACCGTCATTTTTAAAGGCTTCTTTGCGCATTTCCAAATACTGTTGGGTATTCAACAACTTCATTTTTCGGGTTACTTTTCCGGCCCCTGTGTAAAAATTGGCATCGATTTTCATCGTGCCGGCTTTCTCTTTTTTCGTGGTTATCAAAATAACTCCGTTCGCTCCTCTGCTGCCATAGATGGCCGTTGCGTCCGCATCCTTCAATATTTCAATGGCTTCAATGTCGGCAGGGTTCAGGCTGTTAAATGGGCTGGCGCCCCTTGCATAAGCTCCCTGTGGGTATAAGGTTATTCCGGCATTGGTGGTTAGCGGGGTCGCGAAATAAGGAACGCCGTCAATTATATAAAGCGGGTAATTACCGTTGTCCTCCATCGTGTTTCGCAGGCTATTTTGCCCCCTGATCTGAATATTGATATTCCCTCCGGGCATACCACTTTGCTGGGTGATCATGACACCGGGGATCTTTGCATAAATAGCCTGGAGGGGATTACTAACTGGTTGTTTGCTGATATCAGCCGAACTGATCCGTCCAACGGAGCCCGTTGAAACCCTTCTGCTTTCTGTGTAATAGCCTTTATTTACTACCACTTCCTGCAATGCTGTTTGTGAAACTTTCAATACTATATTAATATTGGCGCCATCTTCTACCTTAATTTCCACCGGCTCATATCCTATGTATGATATTCTCAGCACTTGTCCTTTTTCAGCATTAATGGTAAAGGCCCCTGTGGCGTCGGTTTGAGTACCGGTTGAAGTTCCTTTTATTGTGATAGATACACCGCTTAAAGGGGTACCATCCGGCCCTCTGACAATACCGGCGACAGGAAGTAAGCCATTGGTTAATGAAGAGGCAGGGCTTTGTTCCCGATCACTGGCTTTGCGTGTTAAAAGAATAGTCTTCGATGCGATCTTGAATGAAAGTGGTTGTTCTTTTAATACCATTTGCAGGAAGTCGGCCAGCGGTTTGTTTGCTGCATCTATCGTTACCGGTTTTGTTCCAGCCAGGATAGCATTATTATAAATGATCCGGTAACCGGTTTGTTTCTTGATCTCAGTAAAGACCTTCTCCAGTGGTACGTTCTTACCGGAAAAAGTAATATTTTGAGAGAACCCTGTGGCACTTACATTTAAAAAAGCGACCGTAAGCAGAAATAGTGTTAGTTTCATAGAGAGATTAATTTTTCTACTGTTGGTGCGATGGGATCTCACTTTGTCCGATCTCGAGGCTAACAGTGTTTTGGTTAAGTAAGAGGTAATAGCATGGACAGACCATTCACTAAAAGCATCTTTTGTCATACTTTTGCGTTGTTTGGGTCAGCCGCCGCAAAAGCTTTGGCAGACGCGGTGAAAAAATAAGCAGTCTTGTGAGGACTTTTGTTTTTGGGTTACCCGAACGCCTGGCCAGAAATGTTATCAGCATTTCTGGCTTTTTGTTGGAGTAATGGTTTCATAGTTTCGAACCAGGTTGTTATGCTTTGCACAGCAAAACAACTATGGATAATAATTGGTGGGATAAGATTCTATTCGTTTGAATTGTTATTCTATGATCAATTTCCTGCCTTCAATCCGGGCCTTGAGCCCCCAGTCCTTGAAAAGACCAATGATATCTGATAAACTTACTCCTCTATCCATATCTCCCTTAAATTGGATATCCGGCACTTTAGCTTCGTAGACCACTTCTATACTGTACCATCTTTCCAATTGCCGTGCGACTTCAGGGAAACTCAAATCCTGGAAATTAAAGTACCCATTTTTCCAGGCTAATACCTGTTCAAGATCAGGATGATTGACGATCCGGAATGGTTGCCCTGTCCCCTGTGAAATCGCCTGCTGACCTGGGTTGAGAACCGCTTTTTGTCCATCCCCGCTTACGCGCACGCTTCCTTCGATCAGTGTTGTTTTGATCCCGGCCTCATCCGGGTAACTGTTTATATTGAAGATCGTTCCTAGTACTTCAATGGAAGACCTGCCATCGACATCAACTATGAATGGCTTGCCCGTGTTCTTTTTTACTTCCAGGTATACTTCTCCTTTTATTTTGACTTTCCGTTGCCCCTCCACGAAGACATTGGGATAAGTGATCGAAGACGCTGCATTCAACCAAACTTTGGTCCCATCCGGTAGTGTAAGTTGGTACTGGCCGCCTCGTGGCGTACTCATGGTGTTCATCAATACTTCACCTGCATTTGACTCTACCGGGCGGTAAACTATCTGTCCATCGGCCAATTTTTCGATAGACATATTGCCTTGTTGGGCGAGCGATCCGTTAGCAGCACTATCCAATACAATTGTGGTTCCATCAGCTAGTGTCAATATTGCTTTATCACCTCCGGGCAAAATATCGTTACCGGCCGGAACTTGTTTCACCAGGACCTGTTCCTTTTGTGTGGCAGGTTTGAACCAGAGGTAAGCAGCAGTTATAACCAATAGAATGGAAGCTGCCGCCCACCACCAAACCATTTTTACAGGAGGTCTCGTTTCTGCCTCCAATTCGTAAATACGCTTTCGGATACGTTCATAAAGCCCGCTATCAGGTTGCCGGTATTCCCCGCTTTGCAATACCGTAAGCTGATATTGCTCCATTAATTTTATAAAAATGGGCTCATCAACCGATTGCAGGCGGTCAGCTAATTCCTTTTGCTCGCCTTCCGTAATACTACCGGATGCATATTTTTCGAGTAATGATGATATAACGATTTGCTGGTCCATAACCATTGTTATTAAAAAGACTCATGGAAAACCCAAAAGAACACCTTGGGTTGAAAATTTTTTATAAATAGATGTAAATCAGTACAAGTATGGGAATATTCAGATCAGCGTTATTCTTCAGATAATCTTTAATTGATTTGATCGCTTCGTATAATTGTTTCTTCACGGCAAACTTGGTGATATCCAATTTTTCAGCAATTTCATCGAGGGAAAGGCCGTCTTCATTTCTGAGCAGGAATACCCTGCGTTTTTGAGGTGGCAAACGATCAATGGCAATGCGGGCCACGGCGTGGTATTCGTCGAGTTGGATTTTCTCCTCTACATCCGTGTGGCTTCCGGGTTGGAGATGTTGTAGAAGATGTTCCTTTCTTCGGGTCCTGATATCACTGAGGCGGTTCTTGGCCATGGTAAAAAGATAGGCCTGTATAGAGTTGATACCGGGGAGCGTTTCCTTACGAAGCCAGATCTTAATGAAAATGTCCTGGATCACTTCTTCGGTATCTGCCCTGGAAAAGCCTGTCAATGGGAAAAGAAATAAGTGAAGTTTTGGTTGATAGTATTCATACAACCAGACAAAGGCATTTTCATCGCCTTTAGAGATGCGGGAAAGCAATTCTTTTTCATTATGTAATTCAGTGTTCCCCAATTATTGGTTTGAATGAATTGAGATTGTAAATTAACGACCAGGAGGATAAGTGGTAAATCAGGAAAGGTATATTAAGGACATATATTGGACCGAATAAGGCTGCAAGGGCAAAAAAACGTCAATCGAGATGGCTTTTCAACTGTTCAATATTACAAATTAGTTTTTAAACAACGGGTACGGGGATGGGATTGGGGAAGGAAGTCTTCGTTCAAAATGTGCTGACACAACTGATGTCACTCAAAATATCATCGAATACCGGCGCCTTTTGTATTGATAAATGGCCGGACATTACAAAGATCCTAACCGCTTATTGTTATAATATGGATCGCTTGCAACGGCAGCCAATTTCTGAAAAAATTATACGCCTAATCTGTCTAAAACAATATTTTTGCCTGTAGAGGCCTTTTCCATTCCAACCTATCCTGCCTATAACTTTTAATGATTATTCAGTGATAAACCTATCAATTGTCGGCCAACCTACATTTTGATGATAAGGAATTATGCAGACTAATTGCAAAAGGCGATGAAATTGCGTTTCGGACCCTGTTTCATCGTTATAACAGGATACTATTGCCTTTTATCGTTAAGCTGGTCCAATCATCACGGGAACCTGAAGAAGTGCTGCAGGAAGTGTTCATGAAAATATGGATGCACAGGGAAAGATTGGCAGATGTTGATAACCCTAAAGCGTATATTGTGCGGATTGTTTCGAATGAAGCAACGAATTATCTGCAAAAACTGGCGCGGCAAAACCAGTTATTTCTCAGGGCACAACAACTGGCCCAACAAGAGCCGATAACCCCGGAGCAGAATTTTGCATTAAAGGAAACGGCGAAGCTGATGAGGGATGCGATCGGGGAGTTGACCCCTGCGTGCCGGCAGGTATATCTCCTCAGCAGAGAAGAGCAACTTTCTATACCAGAAATTGCCAACCGCCTGGACCTTAGCGAAAACACGGTCAAAAACCAATTGATAAAAGCATTGAAGGATATCAGGCAGTATATCCGTAAAAACGGACTATCCACATTTTTAACTTTCCCCTTTTTTATTTAAAAAAAACCTGGTACCGGCATAGCCCTAAATTCAAAATCTCCTGTCTTGAAAGTAATATGATCTTATTCTTAAATCATTATGAGGAGATTGTTAATACTCATAATGCAATGCCGGCCAATGGAAAGAAATAGAATTACCTATTTATTGAAGGGTTACCTTAACAACGAACTTACTGATATCGAGACTGATGAGTTGCAGCAGGTACTGCTTGAGGAATCGAATACGTCAATGATCAGGGAATCGTTTTTCGATATCATTGAAATGACCGGCCCGGCCGGGAATTATCGAACAGACCAGTGGGAGATGATGGTGGACCGGATCCTCGTTGCTGATCGTGCCGCTTCAGGTAATAATACTTTCTCAGGACGTACACATAGGGTCCACTTTCTTAAAACTGCCTGGTTCCGCTATGCGGCGGCCATCATCATATTCAGTGCCGGAATTTTCTTCTGGACACTCAATAAAAAAAATACTCAACCAGAACCTATAGCCATCAATAAGGTGATAGAACCTGGTAAGGAGGGAGCGGTCCTTACTTTATCTGATGGTACCCGGATGGTGCTGGACAGCATTGGCAATGGGATCGTAGCCAATGAGGGGGGAAGTGCGGTCAGGATCGACAAAGGGGTGCTACAATACGATGGAAAAGGAAGTGACATTTTATACAATACCATGTCTACCCCCAGGGGAAGACAATTCCAGCTTACATTGCCGGATGGTTCCAGGGTGTGGTTGAATTGTGCTTCATCCATCAAATATCCTACAATCTTTAAAGGTGACCGTATCGTTGAAGTAAAGGGTGAAGCTTACTTTGAAGTGGTAAAGAATACAAGAGCTCCTTTTATTGTGAAGCTGCCTAATAAAGCTTCTATCCAGGTCTTGGGGACCAGCTTCAATGTCAATTCTTACGACGACGAACCGGCATTGACGACAACCTTACTGGAAGGAGCTATTCGTTACAAACGTGATGCTGCTGAAGCAGGACAGGCAGTTGACCTTACACCTGGCCAACAGATACAGGACCAGTTCAACTCAGCATTGGGGGTGAAGAATATTGCTGCCGGACCAATGGAAGATGTAGTTGCCTGGAAGAATGGGCTGTTCAGTATTTCAGGGAGTAATTACACGACTTTATTGAGGCAGCTTGCCCGATGGTATGATGTGGAAATTGAAACAAGAGGGAAGCTGCCTGTAAGATCATTCAGTGTATCAGTAAGCAGAAAAATTCCATTTCCAGACATGTTGAAGGCGATGGGAGTGTATGGCCTGAAATGGAAGATGGAGGAAGGTAAAGTGATCGTAATGCCCTGAGCAGGTATTTTGAAATCATAAACACAAACCGATACTTACATATCTGACCGGCTGACAAAAAGCCGCTTCATTTGCGTCATGAAGCGGCCGGTGTTTGGCTGAGCAACATGCTTTTGACTGTCATTTTCAACCAAAACTGAACGAAGTTATGCTTTTTAAAGATCACTTTGTCCGGGCCGTTTATTTCCCTCCCGGATGCTTAACCAAAACTTTGCGGATCATGAGAATTACCGCTTTTTTCCTCTTTGTGGCATGTTTGCATGTAAGTGCCGAAAGTTTTTCACAGAATGTAAGTATAACAGTGAAAAATTCCTCCCTGGAAAAAGTGATCCTGGAGGTTAAAAAACAAACAGGCATTTATTTTATCCTGGATGAGGGACTTCTCAGAAAGGCAAACCCGGTCGATCTTCAGGTGAAAAATGCTCCGCTGGAAGAAGTCCTGACCCTGCTGTTCAGGGACCAGCCGCTAGGCTACCGGATAGTGAGTGGCATGATCGTGATCTATGAAAAGGCGCCATTGGTTGGTAATTCGGCATCTTCGCCACCTTCCGACCCACCGATCTTGATCACCGGTACAGTGCTGGATGTAAGAACACAAGAGCCTATTTCGGGGGCAAGCATTGTTGTGAAGGGTTCCGGAAAAGGTGTAACCTCTGATCAGAATGGAAAATTCAGCATTCATGCAAACCGGGGAGATATCCTCGTTATTTCTTCCATTGGGTTTGTAGCCCAGGAGGCGAAGATCGGCGCCCGAACGAACTTGCAGATCTTAATGCAGGTATCAGATGTTTCCATGAAGGATATTGTTGTAACCGGGATGTTCACCAGGAAAGCCTCGAGCTTCACGGGATCTACCATCAGTTTCAGTCAGGAAGAATTGTTGAAAGTAGGTAGCGTCAATGTTCTTCAGAGCCTGAGAAACCTGGACCCCTCTTTCCAGATCATCGATAATATGGAATTTGGATCAGATCCCAATGCATTGCCCAATATCCAGTTGCGGGGGCAGACAGGACTGCCCGACCTGAAAGGGGAATATACTTCTAACCCTAATCTGCCATTGTTCATACTGGATGGCTTTGAAACTACTATTCAAAAAGTTGTCGATCTGGATATTTACAGGGTTAAGAGCATAAACGTTTTAAAAGATGCCGCTTCGAAAGCTATATACGGTTCAAGGGCCGCCAACGGGGTGGTGGTCATTGAAACGATCCGCCCACAGGCAGGTAAGCTTCGGCTTTCCTATAATAGCAACATTACCTTGCAGGCGCCTGATCTTTCCAGCTATAATCTCACCAACGCTGCCGAGAAACTGGAAGTGGAAGTAGCTGCAGGGATCTATTCCAATTCTACTTCCGGAAGTGGTCAATACATCCTGAAGCAACGCTATAATGAAAATCTGGCGCTGGTATTGAGCGGGGTTAATACCGACTGGTTATCCAAGCCCGTAAGGAATGGCTGGGGGCAACGTCATTCTTTAAGAGTTGAAGGAGGTGACGAGAGTTTCAGGTATGGCATTGACCTGATGTACAACAATGTTACGGGCGTTATGAAGGGAAGTGGCCGGAAAACCACTACGGCAGCGATCGATCTCACCTACCGCGTTAAAAAATTCTCCTTCAATAATATACTAACTATTACCAACAACCGGGCCGACAATTCTCCCTGGGGAGATTTCTCGGCGTATGCTGCCATGAATCCATACCTGCCCTACCAGGATGCGAACGGGCAAATACTCAAGATCATCAATACTATTACACGGCCGCAGGGAGGCGGTGCGCCGGGCGCTGTGGTCAATGAGGCCGTTTACAATCCGGCTTATAATTCAACCCTCAAGGTAGCAGACTATTCACGGTATACAGATATCACCAATAACTTTAATCTCGATTGGAGGATACTTTCCGGCCTGAGGGCAGTAGGCAGTTTCAGCGTTACCAAACAATTGAATGAAAGCGATCAATTCTTTCCTGCGGAACATACCATGTTCACCACTTCCGAATTCTCCGGTGATAATGCCTCCAGGAAAGGGCGGTACACTAAAGGGAACGGCAGCATAGATTTTTATTCGGGAAGAATGATCCTGAACTACAGCAAAAACATCGGACTTCATTATTTTGCTGTGAATGGTGGCGGCGACTTCAGCAGCAATAAAACCGTGAGCCTCTCCAATGTTATGGAGGGTTTCCCCAACGCCAGGCTCGATTTCATGTCGCTTGGGTTACAATACCTGCTCAATTCAAGACCGATTGGCGCTGAGAGTACCATCAGGGATATGAGTGGTATTGTATCAGGTAACTATTCCTACGACGACCGTTTCCTGCTGGACCTATCCTACCGTGCAACACAATCATCGCTCTATGGAAAAGACAACAGGTGGGGGCAATTTTATTCTACCGGTATCGGATGGAATCTTCACAAAGAAAAATTCATGTCGAAATTCCGGTTCATAGATCAGTTCCGTCTGCGGGCTACCAATGGTTATACCGGCTCTCAAAACTTCAACTCCGCTATTAGTAAATCAACGTATTCCTATTATCTGCAGAATGCATATTCCACTTTTGGAAACGGCGCTACGTTGATCGGGCTGGCCAATCCGGCGCTTAAATGGCAAAGGAGACAGGATATGAATTTCGGCACAGACCTTTCCCTCTTCGGTAAACTCAATATCAGGGCCGACTATTATATCAGCACCACAGATGGCCTTGTTACAGATATTACACTACCTCCCTCTTCCGGGTTCAACACCTATAAAGCCAATCTGGGAAAGGCTGAGAACAGGGGAATAGATATTCGGCTGGATTATAAGGTTTTTTCCAATCCGTCGAAAAGGAGCGCTCTCAATTTCTTTGTTTTTGCATCACACAATAAAAATACGATCAAGGAGATATCCAATTCCCTGGCGGCGTGGAATAAACGGCAGGATTCTGTTAGCAGCAACAACGCCTCCACAAACAAGGATGCGACAAAACCCCGCGTAAGATTTGAAGAAGGACAATCCATGAATGCTATCTGGGCAGTACAATCTTTAGGTATTGATCCTGCAACAGGCCGTGAAGTATACAGAAGGAAAGACGGAAGTACAACCTATACCTGGGATGCGAATGACCAGATCGTGGCAGGCGATCTGCTACCTAAGATCTCCGGCAATTTCGGGATCAATTTTCAGCACTCAGGGTTTCAGGTAAATACTTCTTTTCGTTTCCAGTTTGGCGGTCAGATGTACAATTCAACACTGGTAAGCAAGGTTGAAAACGCAAATGTTTACCAGAACGTTGATCGCAGGGTGCTGACCTCCAGGTGGAGAAAACCTGGTGATATCAGCTTCTTTAAGGATGTGGCAAGTACTACAGTCACTCAGCTCAGCACGAGGTTTGTGGAAGACAACAACCAGTTGAGCTTTGCTTCACTCAATATTACCTACGACCTGGAAAGGATCAGGAAGATCAGGTCCCTCGGATTTTCAAGGTTGAGGGTAGGATTCAACATGAACGAAGTTTTTGTTCTTTCTTCCGTGGAAATTGAGCGTGGTACTTCTTACCCGTTTGCCCGCAGTTTCCAGTTTACGTTACAGGCATCATTCTAAAAGTCTACATCATGAAAATAATACGATATCTGAATATACTTTATGCGGCATGTATGATACTTGCGCTGGCCTCCTGCAAGAAATGGATAGAGGTTTCACCGAAAACACAAATTGAGGACAAGGATTTTTTTGGAAATGAACAGGGGTTCAAGGAAGCATTGAATGGTATTTATCTGCTAATGGCAGACCCCGCCCAATATGGAAAAGAACTTACATTCGGCCTGACCGATGTAATGGGTGGTATGTACGTTCTTAGCAGCTCCAATGGTTCACAGGCTTATCGGGATGCTTTCGCCGGACTATATGCGAATTCGGCCACTCAGGCCATTATCAACAGTGTTTGGGCCGGCCAGTACAATACCATCGCCAATGCCAACAAGCTGATAGAGGAGCTGGAAAAAGCTGATTCAACGAAGTTTAAAAGACTTAACTATCACGTAATTAAAGGAGAAGCCTATGGGCTCCGTGCATATCTTCATTTTGACCTGCTCCGGTTATTCGGCACCAGTTACATAGCTGGTGGCGCTAATCTTCCGGCAATTCCATACTTAAAGCAATATGCAACCAGCGTAACCGGAAAATCCAGTTCCGCCGAAGTAATGACCTATATTCTGTCGGATATTGACAAAGCGCTGAAGGAGCTTCGGGTAGATCCTCTTTTAACAAAGGAAGTTATTACCTCCGATATCGATAACGGATACCTGATGGACAGACCCTTCCGGTTTAATTATTATGCTGTGAAGGCCCTGGAAGCGAGAGCGCATATATGGGCTGGTTCACCCCAAAAGGCATTGCCGGCGGCAGAAGCGATCATTGGCGTGGCGCCGGAAAAATTCCCGTGGATCAACCAGGCAAACATTGCCATCAGTGATGAAGCAGCCAGGGACAGGGTGTTTACTACCGAACATATTTTCAGGCTGTATACGAATAATATGGCCAAAAACTATGTGGACCTCCTCGATTCCAGCAGATTCAACTCAACGCTGGTAGTTACCTCATCAAGGCTCACACAACAATTCGAAGGAATGGTGACTGATTACAGGCGTGCCTACCTGATACGTGACCTTTCCAACCTGCCCACCCCAAAAATATTTTATGGTAAGTTATATCAGCCGAATGGGATGACAGCCGCATACGCAAAAAGGATGCCCCTGATGCGGATTTCTGAAATGTATTACATAGCCGCAGAATGTCTGAAAACAAGTAACCCCAATAAGGCCATCATGTACCTTAATACAGTCAGATCAGGCAGGGGCATTAGCGCTCAATTACCTTCCAGCATGACTGCCGATCAAATACAGGATGAAATACGGAAGGAATTCTGGAAGGAGTTTACCTGCGAAGGGCAAATGTTCTTTTACTACAAGCGAATGGGCAGTACGAGCGTTCCGGGGGCAACGGGTACTTACCCCGCAGCGCGTTATGTGTTACCGTTGCCTCCCGCTGAGATCGAATTTGGATTCTGAAATACGAAAATTAGCATTCAATGAAAACACTACATATTCTATTCTTCATAATTGTTTTTTTTGCTGCTACCATTGCCTGCAGAAAAAATAAGCTTGATCCCGCTTTCAGATCTGAGGCCAGGATATCACTTACAGCCAATGAAGCTGATGGCGCCCGGGCCGATTCCATTGTCTTTACATTCGCTATCTGGCCTTCTTCCCTGGTTGATACCCAGATCAATCTTTATGCACAGGTAATGGGCAATCTTGTTGATAGGGAAAGAGCTTTTAAAGTGGAAGTAGATACTTCCAGCACAGCTAAAACCGACGAATACGAGTATCCGAAAAATCTTGTCGTTCCACCTGGAAATTACCGGGTTGCGATACCGGTCAAAATAAAACGTAGCGCCCGGTTGGTAAATGCCCAGGCAAAATTGAAACTCAATATAGTCCCCAATGACAATTTTCTTCCCGGCCCCCGTGTTTCAACAGGCCTGGTTAACTCAGGGCCTTCCTATTCCATTATCTGGTCAGATCAACTTACCAAACCTGCGTTCTGGGACCAGGTAGGTGTAGGAATGCTCTGGACAGTTGGTAAGTGGAGTAAAGTAAAGCACCAACTGATCATAGATGCAACCGGTATCAGGAATTTCCAGGACCTGACCACCGCCGACAAGTACTATATAGCCTCAAAGTCACTGGAATACCTGAACGCTTATAATGCAGGGCATCCAGGCAATCCTATGAAAAATGAGAACGGCCTGGTCATAGATATATGCAGTCAATGCGATTGATCTGTTGTGTATGGGAGAAGAAATTCTTTACAGAGAAAAAATAAAACAATGAAAATTACCAATATATTCTTTTTTCTTATTGCCGTTCTGTTTGCCGGTTCCTGCCTTAAAGACAAAGGGAACTACAATTATAAGGTCCTGCCGGATTTTTTGGTCGACACTTCAGGGACACAAACCCGCTTTGAAGTTTACCAAAGCAAGGACAAAATTACCATCCGACCTTCAATAGTTTATAAAGGCAACCAGGATGAATTGAAAGGATTGTGGCGATTATATGTTTCTGCGGGAGTATTTGACACACTTTCCAGGAAAACCGCTATTGATACGATTATTTCGAGGCCACCGGGAACGTATACACTCGAATTCGAAGCTCTTGCACCATCCGGGCTTAAGGCGTTGATGCAATATACCGTTGTTGTATTGTCGCCCATTTCTTCAGGCTGGATGGTGGCCTATGAAAAGGGAGGAAACACGGATGTCGATATTATCAGGGCACCCGAATTCATCCCAGGGGTTAGAGACACTGTATACAGGGCGGCCTATTCAGTTATCAATGGACCGATGCCTGGAAAGCCGGTATCCATTTTTTATACAAGTGCAAACCTGGCACATATTTTCACATCCGCTACTGGTGTTACCGTTCAAAACACTGATTTCCGCAGGGCTCAGAGCTGGTCACAACTTTTTTTTGGAACAGGCCCTGAATCAGTGAAACCAGAGGGCTTCTATCCCGGAAGCTTCAATAGTGCAATTCTTATCAACAAAGGGGAAGTGTACTGGTCCGATAATAATCTATTCGTAGGAAAAATAACAGCCGACGTGAATGGTTACGAAGCTGCTCCGTTTATTTATCCTCAATATGGAAAACAGGGAGGCTTTTACGATCAAAAAAATATGCGCTTCCTGACTATCGAGCAGCAATCCAGTAAAGCAGGGTTTTACCCAAATGCCGATGCATCTGCTAAGTTTAATCTGAACAACGTAGGTAAAAACCTGTTGTGGATCGAAAGAGGTTTCGGTCAGAATGCAAACCCGGTCGATGTTTACAAGTATGCTTTTTTCAAAGACGTATCGGGCCCCGGAAGATATCTGTACGTTATCAATACGCAAACGCCGGCAAGACCTGATATAGCCGCCATAGATATAAGTGCGATCCCTGAAATTATCGATGCAAGATTTTTCGAAGTTGGAAATCTCGGGCCCGCCGGATTTTATTCTACCTCCGCTTCCGTATACTTTTTCCAGATCGATGCTACAGGCAATAAAATTTCTACACCGATGAAAGGGTTCCAGGCTCCTGCCGGTGAGGAAATAACCAGTATGAGGCTGTTGAAGGGTATCGGTACTTTCGGTGTCAATGCTGTGCTGACAGATGATAGCAAGTATATGTTTGTCGCTACCTGGAACGAACAGTCGCAGTCAGGTAAAGTGTATCTGATGAGTGTAAATGTGACGAGTGGAGCCATCAATCCTGCCCCGCTGAGGATTTGGACAGTTGCAGGCAAGATCGGGGATATGCAATATAAAAGGAGTTAATAAAAACCTCAACCATTATAATATGGAGAAGAAGATTGACTTACCGGTAAAGGTAATACTGGCCGTCGTAATGGTCATTTCCTTTGGAAGAATGAATATTGCGACCGGACAAACGGTTGATACCAGACCAACTATCAATATAGGCGATCCAGTCCCCGCCCTGAAGATTCAGAAATGGCTGAAAGGGAAGGGCATATCACGGTTCGAAACAGGCCAGATCTATGTTGTGGAGTTCTGGGCTACCTGGTGCAAGCCATGCATTGCAGGGATGCCTCACCTTTCGGAGCTTGCCCGTAAGTACATAAAGGATATTTCAGTAGTGGGCATAAGCATCCTGGAACGGGCGGGCACACCACTTTCAAAAATTGATTCGTTTGTTGCCTCTATGGGAAACAAAATGGACTACACTGTCGGAATGGAAGAAGACAAACTGATGGCTGAGCATTGGCTGCGTGCCAGCGGAGAACAGGGAATTCCCAAAGCATACATTGTAGACAGGCAGGGACGTATCGCCTGGATCGGACTGCCAAGAAGCCTGGATAGGGTCCTGCCCCTGGTGATTTCCGGGAAGTGGGATATAGAAACGGCCAGCCGTCAACGAAAGGAAATGCAAAAACTTTCCGTAATCGATAACAATATGGTAGTAACTACGCTCAATCCATTCATGGGAAATCCAGGAAGGCCGCGAGAAGCCCTGGATGAAATAGCAAAGATAGTGTCGGAAAACCCTGGTATTGAATATTATCCCAAGATCGGGCATTTCACTTTCTGGTCTTTGGTAAAAACAGACCCTAAAGCCGCCGTAACTTTTGGCAAGGCATGGATAGCTGCAAACGAAGATCCGAGATATTCCACCATTACTGATGCAGTAACTGCTTTAGCAAATACCAAAAAGGAATTGCCGAAGGAATTGTACCTACTCGCTGCCGATTGTTTTCAGGCGCAACTCGATCTTTATCCGTGGAGCATGGGTTTTCCGGCAACGTATACAAAAATGGCAGCACTATATGAATTGGCCGGTGATAAGGAAAAAGCGGTGGAAATGATAAGGAGATCTCAGAAATAAAAAATTTATTAAAGGATCGCCGGGAAATTTTTCTCCGGCAAATAAAGCTTTGTTTTATGAAATATATATCATTTTTTGTGTTCGTCTTTTTTGCAATAATATCCGACGCTGTAGCACAACGGCCACCGGCCAATCCGCGTCTTACGGCAATGCTTGGCCAGAAGGACGAATCACTTTTGCAGGATACAATAAAAATGCTTAATAACAGTTCCAGTGAAGACGATCTTCAACTGCTCATCAATTACTATAATGCTACAAAAAATCCGGAGAAAAGTACATCAGTGGCTGAATTGCTGAAACAGAAATTCCCCAACGGCAAAACAGCATTCAATGAATTGGGAGAACGTATCTATAACGAGCGTGATCCGGAACAAAATGAAAAAAATTACAGAGAGCTTATAGCCAGGTTTGGATCGCAGCCCGCATTTGTAAACCGGCTCGATGGATCAAGGTATTTTGTTGCGGTTACCTTCCTGGGTAAAAATAAACCCGGAAAAGTAATGGAATACTTGAACATGATCCGGGATACCGTGTATAAAACGAGCGCGTTTTCTTATGCTGCCCGTGAATCCATCGGTACAAAAGATTACAAGCTGGGAGAGACCCTGATCAGAAAGACCTTTGCGGACCTGAAGGGCGATACCACACACAAAGGTTATGACGAATTCTGCCGGATCTTCAGTGAACTGCTTTATCAAAACGGCAAATATGAGGAAGGCTACCCGTACGCAAAAACGGTTTACGACAAACAGTCAAAAACAACCTCCGTTTCATTTCCTCAGTTGAAAAATACATACCTCAACTACCTGGTGGCTTTGAATAAGTACAGGGATGCCTATCCACTGATGGAAGAACAACTGAGAAGTGGCGCAGCTAGCCAGTTGGTAAAGGATAAATTCAAGACGGCTTATGTAACGATACATAACACCGATAACGGTTATTCCGCACTGATCGCAAGTATCAGTGAAGAAATGAAAGAAAAAACAAGTGCAGCAGTGGCAAAGAAAATGATCAATGAGCCGGCCTACAATTTTGAACTGAAGGACCTCAAAGGAAAAACGGTTAAACTGGATGACTTCAAAGGGAAAGTAGTTATCCTTGACTTCTGGGCTACGTGGTGCGGTCCCTGCAAAGCGTCTTTCCCGATGATGCAGGAAGCAGTGAACAAGTACAAGAACGATAAAAATGTAGTATTCCTGTTTATCCATACAATGGAAACTGCACCTGATGCTACCAAGGCCGCCGGTGATTACATCCGTGACAAAAAATACACTTTCAACGTACTGATGGACCTTAAAGATCCGGTAACCAAAAATAATCTTGCGGCAACAGGCTATAAGGTGCGTGGAATACCTGCCAAGTTCGTCATAGACGGATCAGGCAATATCCGTTTCAGCACAATTGGTCATACTGCAGCCGGTACAGATGCCTTCCTGGAAGAGATGAATGCTATGATCGAATTGGCCAGAAAAGGATGATTGAATGCCAGCATTAGTGAAAACAAATTCTTAAATCAGTGAACAGAATATTTCGACTGTGCATTTTTATTGGCGGCGCACTATTGCTATGTCCTGCTATTTATTCGTTTGGGCAGCATGTAGTAACTAACTCCTTTGATGGAAATTTGAATGAGTGTATCCGGCGGGTGTATCCTGCGTGTATAAGAGCTTACGGTATCGATACTGTAAGAAATATGCAAACCAGTTCGCAATTCAGTGCAGTGGTGGTAAGTGCTGAAGGGCATATTCTGACTGTTGCACATGCAGTTATGCCCGGTAGGACCTATAAGGTAAGCTTTCCGGATGGAAGAGTGGCCTATGCAGCAGGCATGGGAAGGATTGTTACGGATGCCGGAAGAACGCTGCCTGATGTGGCGATGATGAAGTTGCTTGGACGTGGGCCGTGGCCATTTGCAGAAATGGGTTTTTCAGATTCATTGCATAATGAAGATCCCTGCTTTGGCATATCATACCCGGAAAGCCTGGCCCAGCTAAAGCCAATGGTGAGGAAGGGCCGTATCCTTGCTGTGAAGGATGAGTGGGGGTTTCTGGAATCGACCTGCATCATGGAAACAGGCGATTCCGGAGGACCGCTGTTCGACCTTAATGGCCGCGTTATCGGACTTCACAGCCGGATAGACCAGCCTGAAGCAGCGAACTATGAAGTACCGGTTGATATTTACCGTAAGTATTGGAATGCATTGAACGTTCAGAAAAATTACGATCAATGGCCTCCAACAGAGGGGCCAAAGATCGATCAGGACCCACCTGCCGGTCAAACTAATCATTCGATAGCTGTCGAAAAAGAGGATAAGCAGGCAGTGGAGAAAATTCAGCCTGAAAATTGCGTAATATTATTGTCAAGTAAGATCAACGATACACTGCAAAGCATTCAGGCGACAGTAGTAACTATGGATGATAAGGCGCAGAACCTTAAAGGTAACCATATTGCTTTAGTGAGTAAATGTTCAATGGTAGGCCAGGAACCGTATATGATCACTACGGATGGAAAGAAACTGAAGTGCGATATTATCAGGAGAGATGAAGATAAGGATATTATACTGCTGGTGGCAAATGGCCTGATCGCAGAAGGGATCGGGCCCACTGAATTTTCATCCGACACGTTTTCGCATAAAGATCTCGGCAGGTCCCTTTATTCCCCGTTGAGTGGCCAGCGTGCAAAAAATAGTGTGATAGGTAGTTTGTTCTTTGATTTGCCTCCCTCATTTCGTTCTGGTTATTCCGGGATGATGCTACCCAGGGACGGACAATTGTTCCTTCGAAGGGTTGCGCCAGGTAGCCCGGCAGAAAAAGCAGGATTAAAAGCTAACGACAAGTTGGTTGCCATGAATGGCGTGCCCTTAAACGGTCCGGACGATTTTGGTAAGGAGGCCTTGAAATATTTGCCCGGCAACAGCGTCAGGATGGATATTAAACGTGGTGACAGTATGCTTTCGATACGGGTGTTACTGACGAACCGTCCTTTGGTTACCGCCAACCATCCCATGGATAAATTCACCGGGGGGAAAAGTATAAGACGAGATGGCTTCCGCGGCATTTTTGTGCATGATGCAAGGATACGATCCTATGAATGCGGAGGGCCTGTCTTTGATGCTGCCAACCGTTTTGTGGGAATTAATATAGCCCGATTCAGCCATGTTTCAACTGTTGTAATACCTGCTGCCCAGGTTTGGGAATTTATCAGGAAGACTGGACCTTCGGTGGACCAGGGTAGAAAATCTATCGGGCCATCATGACCAGTATTTCCGGGCGAAAATGACAGTCAGCAACCAAAAGAACAATGCTACCACAATGTTCGAATGGTCGGGAGAATAGTTCAGCGGCATCATATCATTCAGCTCGCTGTTATGGAATACTTGCAGACGGTCGTTGGGCCGTAGTTTTTCAAAATCTGATTTTTCAATGGGGATTACTTTTTGCTGGTTGCCGGATTGTACCCTTGCTTCGTACCTGAACCACCAGTTGCTCTTTCTCGAGCGGGCATGGTAATCGGTACTGATGATGGTAACCGTTTCTTCGCGGCTATCCGACTTTATTTTTTGATAGTACCGGTAATATTGCCAGGCGCTGTAGGTGATATATAGTGACCCTGCCAGCAGCAGGCCAACAAAAATGAATCGTTGCAACGGCTTCAACCAGGGGAGGTGTACCAGGGCCCCCAATACGACACTCAATAACAGTAAGGAAAAAACAGTGAACCCTATGGCCAGCAACTGCCACTTGCGTTCATCGCTCCACATCCCGGCCACGGTGAAGTTGATCAAACGTGAGCAGTCCCCGAAACTATCGAAGCTGATCTGTTTGCCCGGCTGCCGGAAGGCGTCCATTTTGGAGTGGTACAGTAAGGTAAGCCTGTCTCCTTCAGCGATCCAGCCTGAATCCTGAACGAAGCGGGTTGTATAAGTATGTCCCTGGTGATTGAATGTAAGATACACAGGGTTGGTGAACTGATCGTACCAGGAATGAGCTTGCCGGTCGGCGTCTGTTACTTCCACTTCCACAGGTATGCCCTCCTTGAAGAATTGTTGCGACAGTTTTTCGTTTTCATATAGCTGCCAACTACCCCAGGCTACGAACCCGGTCAGTGCTGCCAGGAGCAGGAGGGTGATCAGTCCGACAAATGCCTTGACGGAGTTGAAAAACGGTTTCAGCATCGGTTGCCAGGTTTGGGTTAAAGGTAATATGTTTTCCGTCCTTCAAAATCTGCTTCACCCTGCGGCTGCACTGCCAACAGACAAAGTCCTCTTTGTAAAATTATTTTTTTAGATATTTGTTTCCAAAGGAGCGCCTGGTAACCCATGTCGACCCGTAACATTACCCTGATAAAAAAGTAGCAGCTACGAAAACAAATAAGAAAAATACTTTACTGCTTATAACGGTCCTTCTTCTTGCAGCCGTTGCTGCTTTAGTTTTACTACTGCGCAATAATCCTGTATATATTTCCGCGAATACGGACCTGCATTCCAGGGATACAATGGTGATGCCTGCTCCTCCAGAGGACACTTTACCATATCTCATCCGCCCGATTGAACAGATCACGCTTCCCGACAGTACACATATCATAATGGTCAAAGGATCTGTTATTACACCTGCCGGCAATTTTCACAATCCCAGGCAGGTGGTGGCCGATGGGGACATTTTCTTCGACATACCTGCCGGCCGGCAGCCATTTATTGTTCGAACCAATTTGCTGGCGCTCACTGCTGCAGGACATTGCACCTTCAGAGTTATTGCATACTCAAAGGAAGGGGGTGAAGAGGTGCAGGTGCTTCATGGAATGGTGAAAGTGCAAAAGTCCTACCGATCAGATTTTCCTGAACCGGATACATTGCGTACCGACCAGATGCTGATGATCAATAAGTCGATCGATCTGATGGAAAAAGAGAACTATAAAGCCGGGCAGTTACGTGCATGGTGGGAACGAATAGCTCCCCGGTGAAACCGCTTAATGGCGGCGGGTTGGTTCTACCTGATCAGCTCGACGATACCCTTCTTCATATCCTTTTTCCTGGAGGCCGGGTCTTCATACTCGATGAACCATATATAAGTACCAGCCGGTAAAAGATGGCCATTCATACTGCCATCCCATCCTTGTTTGCTGTCGGTGGTCGTGAAAACAAGTCCGCCCCATCGGTTATAAACGGAGAATCGGAAAACCTTCACGGGTACGGAGGGTGGAATGCGAAACAGATCATTCTTTCCATCACCGTTTGGTGTGAAACCATTGGGCAGTAACAGGTCGTAATAAACATATACGATCTCCTGTGCCGTTACATTGCAGCCGTACTGATTTTCTAGATACAAATGGTATGTGGTCGTTGTACGCGGTGAAGCGACCGGGTAGATGGTATTGGGATTATCGAGGCCCGTGGCCGGGCTCCATTGCCAGGAGGAAATTGCTCCTGTTATGATAGGATGCAGGCGGATGCTGGTGTTTGCCACGATAAGGGTATCGGAAGGCAACAGGATAGAGGGCATTGGGTTTACGGTCATCCTGATCGTATTTGATTCAACCGGAAGAGCGCAATACAGGCTGCTCGTCATGATCACTTTGATCTCATCATGGTCCTGCAGGGTTTGAGAAGAATAGGCCGGACCATTGGTGCTGGCCGGCATGTTATTGAGCATCCACCCGTACGATGGATTATTGCCTCCATTGAATGGGATAGCTGTAAAAGTAACCATGCTGCCGCTGCAGATGGTAGTTGCGGAAGCTGTTATTTGCACGGAAGTAGTTGGATTGTCCGTAACGGAAATGCTAATAGCATTGGAAATAGCGGTATGGTTGGTTACACAGGGAGCATTGCTGGTCAGCCGGCAGGAGACAGCATCGCCGTTCCGAAATGTATTGCTTGTGTAGGAATTATTACTATTGGGAGGCCCGGATACCACCACACCGTTAACCATCCATTCATACAAAGGAGCATCTCCTCCATCCGCAGGCGTTGCAGTGAAAGTTACCGGTGTATTGGCACAAATGCCGGTTGCAGAAGCGGTGACGGAAACAGCCGGCGTGACCAATGGCAACACTACGATCGTTGCCTGTGCAGAGGCCACTCCACAGGAAGCAATATTCATATTATCTTTTTCGGATACCCGTATACGATATAAATAAGTGCCCGGGCTTGTTGGCAATGCGGAATAAGTGAGTTGGACGGCCCCTGGTATATCCTTCCATCCCGAGCCGGTGTTTTCCTGCCATTGAAATACTGGCGTGTTGTAGCAGCTTTCCACGGTAGCTGCTAATTGTTGTGCCTGGTTGTTTCCTTCGCAGATCTTTGAAGTGCTGGCAGCGGCCCCATTCAGACTGATATCGATCCTGGGGCCTGCAGGCCGGAAAGTAATATCATCCAGGGCCAGGTCATTTCCTGTTCCGCCGGGAGAATTATTGGTCATCCGCAAAATGAGCGAGTTGATGCCGGGCGGTATAGTGAAATACGTACTGTACTGCGTCCAGGTGGCAGGGTTGATCCGCGGTACATCCCCTGTTTGAAAGCTGGCCAATACCGTGCCGTCCGTTTGCTCGATCCTGAAAGTGATATTGGGATGGATGCCATCGGTTTTGGACATCATATTGATCACCCATACTGCGAACTGGTAGGTGGTCCCGGGGCATAAGCCGGTCACCTGTTGCACATAGAAATCACTTGGCTGATAGGAAGCATTGATCAGCATGAAATAGCCATTTGGATCACCGGTATGGTCACCGGTCAGGGTATGCCAGGTACCAAAGCATCCGCTTGTATTATTGGTGATGGTGTATTGACCGTCGCTCGGACATTGTGTGGTTACGTATTGGAGATTGGTAATACCAGCCCCTAGCGGTGGACCGAATCCGGTACCGCTTCCGAAGGTAACGTTGACCATGGGATCGCCTAACCCACCCGTACAATTTTGCGCCTGGAGGTACTGGCACAATAGGACCCATAAAAGACCTGTTGCAAGCAATGGTTTCACATGCATCTCCCGACCGAATTGAAAATTGATTTGATAGGGCAATATACACTTAACGGGACAATTCTTAATTAGAAGGTTAAAATTGTAAACCTTTTGCCCGAACGGTTTGCAGTGTAGAATTAAAGTGAGTATTCAGGTTTGGGTTATAATAACGACAGGAATTTGGAATAGTTCGCTGCGCAGCATGATGAAACCATGATAGCCATGGTATCTAAAAGACACTACTGGTCAACGGGAATCCGTGCATTCTCACAGGAGAGCGGGGGGATTGTGCAGTATCTTTACCGTCCGTTCGACCTGAGAACGGTGATATCCTTCTTCACCCTGTCCTCATAGGTTTTCCTGATGATATAATGCCATTGTTTCTCCGGAACATCTACAAAGAATATCTCGTCTTTCTTATGATTCGCGACAGCGTCCTGGAATTCTTTCGGAAGCATCATTTCCCCGAAAAACCAATCGGTGTCGCCATGGGTTGTATTGCCATCCATGGTGTATTGATCGGAGAGCTTGTCCCAGGATTCTCTTGCATTGATCTTTTGCACGATCAGTTTCTTGAGGCTATCGACTTCTGATTTCGATAAGGAGGACCCGTCGAGGAAGATATAGCTGGCCCTGTAGGCAACGGATTCCGATGATTCCATGATCCTGTAGGTGACATAACCAACGGAGAAGACATCCCCTTGTTTTTGACGCAATAACCGCTTATCGATGACGGAACTGTCTTTTCCGGCAGAAAGGCGGAGTATGGCCGGCTTCAGGTCCGGGTTGGCATCTACATATTGTTGTGCCTGTTGCATGGTCGTGATCTTCTGAAATTTCTCGTAGACCGTCTGCTGCGCAAAAACCGATAGGGAGAGGAACAGTAATGAGATCGAAAAACTATATTTCATATTTTTATTTTTGCCCTTTGATTGGAAAAAAAGACTACCACCATTTTACCAGGCAGAGATATTCGAAACAGATTTTGAAGGTACTATTTTTTTCATAATCCACCTGTTGGGCCGGCAACCGGAGTTGGTGCAATAATTTGTTAATTATGAACACGATGCCGGTTTTTCGAGTGGTGTTTTATTCTAAAAGCTTTCTTCGATCAACTCTTTATTCAGAGATGCACCGGCCATAGTGCCGGCTGCAACGGCCATCGATACGGACCTGGCTGGCGATGAATTATCACCGCATGCATATACGCTTTTTATAGTGGTGCGCTGGAAGATATCGATTTTCAATAATCCCATTTCTGTCAATTCACATCCAAGCTCTTCAGGCAGCGGGCAATGTTGGGTGAATGCAGGCCGGGCATAGAGGGCCGATAAGCTGTGCCTGGACCCATCTGCAAGAACGATGTTTTCGATCCTGCCGCCAGCATGTTCAATACTATCTATAGCCGTTTCAATAACGGGGACCCGGTGCTCATTCAATTTTTCGAATTGTTCCTTTGAAAGACCGGCCTTGCCATTGGTAAAAAGTATGAGTTGACTGGTCCAGTTGCTGATAAGCCTGGCGAATTCAAAACCCATATCTCCGTTCGCAATGATCCCGGTCTTCTCATGCTTCACTTCATAGCCATGGCAATATGGACAATGCAGCACTGACTTGCCCCAGCAGGCAGCGAATCCTTTAATATCGGGTATGATATCTTTCAGACCGGTGGCGAATACAATTTTCCTGGTGTGGAAGACATCGCCTGACGAAACCCCGACTACAAAGCCCAGATCCGTTTTTTGGACAGCGGTTGCGAGGGCAGACAGGAATTGTACTGTTTCGTATTGCAGTACCTGTAGTTTGGCCTTATTGGCAATCACCAGTGGAACTTCCCCGTCGTGCGTAATGAAATTATGGGAATGAGGTGTTGGCGCATTGCAGGGAAGACCGCTATCGATGACCAGTACATGACGGAGAGATCTGCCTAAAGACATTGCAGCGGAAAGCCCGGCATAACTGCCGCCGATAATGATCACATCAAAATCTTTTCCATGAATCATAATACGAACAGTTTTATTGTGAAAGGAATAATGATCACGAGAGCGCAAAAATAAGAGAAAATTTCAAAATGCAACAATGTTGCAAAAGTAAAAAACCATTCCTGCTGCCATTAATAAGGTAGGAGGTTACGGTAATAATGCAGTAAAAAAAGTACGAAATGAATCTATTTCAGGTTGAAATAGCCACTAAAAAAAGTATAAAAGGGCCAAAGCTCCATTACATCACTATCTAATGCTTTTCTTTGGTTATGGTCAGGGACCGGAGATATAAAGCAGTGAAAGCGCTCATCGATAATGGGGAGATAACCTGTTTCAATGAAATATTTGAATACATCCCAAAGACCAGGGTGTTGACAGATCTCGGAACACAACACAAGCGATTCAACAGGCTGATGAATCAGTCGGAACAATTCGTACTTGCAGAACTGTTCATGTTGGCCAGGATACTGGAAGTGGACGACAGAAAGATGTTTGAGCTTGTGTATAACCAATACCTTCAGCAGAAAGAGAGAAGAAGGAGGAGAGGTAAACCGACAGTATAAAATACATCCGGATCGTTGCCGACCATTAGCCCTATCCTTTGCTCATTGCATACTTACGGCAAACGTGTGCAAAAATGATTAGTAGTAAAAATCCAGCAAGCTGCCTTATCCAAAATGGGGCAGCTTTTTTTATTGGAGGGTCTTAAAATTTTCATTTTTCCATTGGCTTCCGCCCCGATTCTCTTTTTGTTCCTATATTTAGTATTGTCCGGCTAATATCTCCGTTTCCTTACAGGCAAACAATCTCAACTTTCACAACAATGAGATCAATCGGCAATACTCCATTAATAAAACTGGAACGCCTGAGCGAACCAGGTTGCGCTGAGATTTATGTAAAGTATGAAGGCGCCAATCCTAGCGGCAGCATGAAAGACAGGATGGCCCTCTCGATGGTGGAAGGTGCAGAACGAAGAGGTGAGTTGAAGCCCGGCGGAACGGTCCTCGAATACACGGGAGGAAGCACCGGCAGCTCGCTGGCAATGGTCTGCGCCTATAAAGGGTACAAGGGATATTTTGTGTCGTCCGATGCATTCGCTGAAGAAAAACTTCAGACGATGCGTGCATTCGGCGCACAGCTCGAGATCATCCCCAGTGGAGACGGTAAGATAACCGCAAAGCTGATCGAATCGCTGATCGCAAGAGCGAGGGAGCTAAGTAAGGGAGCCAATATTTTCTGGACCGACCAGTTCAATAATCCGGATAACAGGAATGCCTATCATAAAATGGCCTATGAGATCATCGGGGTACTCGGGAAAACGATCGATGAATTCATAACGGGGGTGGGGACCGGCGGAAGTTTTTCCGGTAATGCCGAAACATTCAAGCAGGAAATACCCGGTATCCGTTGTATCGCCATAGAACCATTGCATGTGCGGGCACTTTCCGGAGGCGACATATCGGGAAAGCACAAACTGGAAGGTATCGGGTCCGGGTTTGTACCATCTATCTGCAGGTTGGACCTGGCCGATGAAATAATCGCCGTATCGGATGAAGATGCCTATGAAACGGCCAGGAGGCTGACGAGAAGGGAAGGCATTTTCAGTGGAATAACCGCCGGGGCAAACGTTTGGGCCGCCATCCAGCGGGCCAGGATCATCGGTCCCGGAAAAAAGATCGTGACCATTATTCCTGATTCGGGGTTGAAATACCTCAATGGAGATCTGTATAAATAAACCCTACCTACATCACTCACGCTGGTTTGAAATCGTCCCGCAGGGCGATCGGTTGCCCAAAATAATATGCTTTTTTGTGCGTTTTCGGATTCTAAAACTTTAAAAAACGCATATACACAGATTCTTGATAAGCAATGGTCTCTGGATTGTATCCCCGCTGATCCAGGCCATTACAGCCGAATCGCATTCTTCACTGGCTTTTTTATATCATTATCCATTGAATGGTGGACTGGTGGATGGGCCTGTGTATGGAAGCATCTACAAGAGATTGAGGGGATTGAAATTATTGCAAGAAGATAAATATGCTGCCTTCCAGTCGGACCTGGTGGTCTATCATGATGATGCGGGCGATTACAGCACCAATGAGCCAACCATGGATGGAACTGCATCGCTGATATACCTGATGGCCGCCAAAGAGGCCGAAGCAAGAAAACATCTTTGAATGGATAGCATGGATTACCAGCGCCACTGTAATGATGGTTAGAGGATCTGCATATTTTTCTTGTAAGGATCGAGGCGTTTATCGGTAGGTTTCAGCTCAGTGATCAAATAATCGATATTACGCGGGCTGCAGAGTTTCATCGGTAATGATGTATTCAATTTTTCCGCAATGGTAAGGATGGCCAGTTTGTCGGAGGAAGCGATCATTGCTTTTTTTACCTGTGCTACTTTCCAGTCTGCTTCGGTGAGCCCGGTTTTGGAATCGATGGCATTCACGCCGAGAAAGCAAAGATCGACCCTGATGGAGGCAAGTTCCATCACCGGTTTTTCACCCAGTGTGATCTGGGAAGACATATCCATCTGTCCACCCAGCAAAATGACCGTCAGCAACGGACGTTCTGCCAGTTCCAGCGCCATCAGCGGGCTTACTGTAAAAAAAGTGGCTTCAATATTATCGGGGATCATCCGGATCATTTCCAGCATGGTGGTCCCTGCTTCAGTGAGGATGGTCATGCCAGACCTGATCAGGCCGACAGCTTTTTTGGCAATGAGCTTTTTTTCTTCCTGTGCATAAACGGTGTTCTGTTGTACCGGGTAATGATATGATTTGGATAGGGCGCCGCCATGTACCTTGATGATCTCACCGGCATCGGCCAGCTCTGCAAGGTCCCTGCGGATCGTGTCTTCCGATACCTGCAATTGTACGCTGAGGGTGGAAGACAAAACCTTATGGTGTAAATTTATCTGGCGTAGAATAAATACGTGCCGTTCATTTTTGAACTTTACTGTATTGTGTGTTTCCATTTTCTTGAAGAAGGGATAAGAAAATAATATTCTCAAAAATACAACAATCGAAGATCATAAATTTCTTTCGAAGGCAGGACAGATATCATATTCAAATGCTGTAAAATAATTTTCGTTTGTGCCCCGAAAAAATTTGCATGAATCTGCGTATTTAATTAATTTGGTAATTAAAACCGCTAATTCCTGCAAGAATTTGCCGGCACCTAAAAATCCAGAAAAGTTATGGTATTACTGGGAATGGACCTTGGTGGCACCAAACTGGCTGCAGCCGTCTTCAATGAAGAAGGAACCATCTTGCATAAGGAGCATATCATGCTGGGCAAAGCCTCAGGAAAAGCAGCAGGTCAACTGATCGGAAGTTGCCTGCAGCGGATGCTCTACTCAACGAAGTATGGGACCGTAGATGCAGTGGGCATAGCAGTTCCCGGTATTTTTCATCAGTCGACCGGAACGGTCTGGGCGCCGAATATAGCAGGCTGGACAGACTACCCTTTATTGGAAGAAGCCAGGAATATTTGTAAGGAAATACCTGTCACCATCGATAGCGACAGGGCTTGCTATATCCTGGGTGAATCCTGGCAGGGTAATGCAAAACAGCAGAAACATGCAATTTTTCTGTCGGTTGGCACCGGGATCGGTGCAGGCATCCTGGTCGATGGCCAGGTACTGCGCGGCGCACAGGATATTGCAGGGGCCATCGGGTGGATGGCATTACAACCTCCTTTCAGTGATGAATACCTGCATTGTGGTTGTTTTGAAAATTATGCATCGGGTGAAGGGATCGCCAATACTGCCAGAAAAATGCTGATGGCTATGCCCGGCGGAACGGGGCCTCTGTATACCAGGCAACCGGCACAGCTCACGGCACTAGATGTATTCGAGGCATACAAGCATCATGATCCGGTAGCCATGAAAGTGATCGGTGGATGCATAGAGTTCTGGGGAATGGCCACCGCGAACCTGGTGAGCTTATTCAATCCCGAAAAGATCATATTCGGGGGAGGGGTCTTTGGGCCTGCCATCCCACTTATTCCGGGGATCGAAGAAGAAGCCCGCAAATGGGCACAACCCGTGAGCATGAAGCAGGTGGTATTCGAGCCTTCCGCATTGGGAAATGATGCAGGAGTATATGGGGCCGGCTGGCTGGCGAGAAAAAGCCTGATCAATAAACAACCAGTAGGTATAAACGATGTACAATAAAAAGATCATTTTTGCGGGTGCCTGCATCGGGCTGCTTTTTTTCGGCATGGGACTTATCACACTGGGGTCCATTGTGCAGGAACTGAAACAAAAATACCAGCTCGACGAAGTATCGTCCGGTACCTTATTCTCCATTTTGCCTTTTGGCATCCTGGTAGGCTCATTGCTGTTCGGGCCTTTTTGCGATAAATACGGATATAAGCAATTGCTGTCCCTGGCTTGTTGCTGCATGTTCATCGGTTTCGAAGGGATCGCCTTTGCACCGACCAACATCATTTTGCAGATCTCGATATTCCTGGTCGGGGTGGGTGGCGGAGCTATCAACGGAGGCACCAGTGCGTTGGTTTCGGATATCAGTGACAAAGATAAAGGGGCCGACCTGAATTTATTGGGTGTATCGTTCGGGATAGGTGCTTTAGGAATGCCTTTCATGCTGGGTATTCTTAAGCACCGGCTCGATTTCGAATCTATTGTTTCCATCGTCGGGTTCTTCACGTTGGCTATCGGGATTTTTTATACACTGATAAAATTCCCTCCCCCAAAGCAAAGCGGCAAGGTCCCTCTTTTCAAAAACCTGTCGTTCTTAAAAGACCCGCTGATCATCCTGATCGCTTTTTTTCTCTTTTGTCAGAGCAGTTTCGAGGCGATCGTCAATAATTGGACCACCACCTATCTCTCGGACCAGTTCATAGTGGAACCCAGCAAAGTACTCTATGCGCTCTCACTGTTCGTTGCAGGGATGACCATCATGCGTTTCCTGCTCGGGACCATTTTCAGGAACACACCTGTAGGCAGGATATGGGTAGCCACTTTTGCGATGATCCTGCTGGGAGTACTGCTGCTGGCAAGCGGCATTTCATTTTATTCTTCAGTAGCAGGATTGATATTATTGGGCGCCGGCCTGGGGGGTGGGTTCCCTATCATGCTCGGGTTCGTGGGGCATCGTTACAAAGCGCAATCCGGTACGGCTTTCAGCTTTGTGCTGGTGATTGCGCTGGTCGGGAATATGGGTGTCAACTACGGCATGGGGATCATTGCAAAGACCTATGGGATACATCATCTCATCACTGTGATGATAGCAGAGCTATCGGTAATGATCATGCTATGCCTCGGCGTTCTATATAGATTGAAAAAACAATAATAAAGCAATAAAATCAACATTATGTTAGCGACACAATGGCTTAACAATGCAAGAGGGATCATGTCCCGGATCGAGGAAACTCAAATGGAGAACATCAGGCAATCCGCGGAACTGATGGCCAATACCATTGAAGCGGGGAGGTGGGTACATACTTTCGGGTGCGGGCATGCTACGCTGCCCATTGAAGAAATGTATCCAAGGATCGGAGGCTTTGTAGGTTTTCATCCGATCGTAGAATTGCCGCTCACTTATTTCACCAATATCACCGGGCAGATGGGAGTGCACCAGTTCATATTCCTCGAAAGGGTAGAAGGGTATGGGGTGGAGATCATGAAGGGCTATCATTTCGATCCGCGTGATACCATGTGGCTTTTTTCTCATACCGGTATCAACAATGTAAATATCGATATCGCCCTGGAAGCCAGGAAGAAAGGCATGAAGGTCATAGTATTCGGTTCAGCGGCAGCAGCAAAAGGAAAGAAGACAAGGCATTCCAGTGAGAAAAATATTTTCGAGCTGGCAGATGTGGTGGTGGATACCTGCGCTCCCATCGAAGATGCTTCGGTCCCTTTGAAGAATCATGTAGACAAGATCGGCCCGGTGTCTACGATGGCATTCATCACCTGTGTATGGATGACGATCACCACTGTGGCGGAGATCCTGGCGGAAAGAGGGGTCAAATTATTTATCCATCCATCGCATAATGCACCAGGGGCCGGCGATTCAAAAGCCCGCCTGGATGAAGCCCTGGCGGAATACAAGAAAAGAGTGGCAGGCGTTTGATCATTCAGTGTGGAGCCCCGCCGGTATTCCCGAAGGCCGGGAGCTACAAGAAGTATTCATGCAGAATTATTTTTTTCCAGGCTTTCCTTAAATAGCGCCGGCGTAGTATCCTTTATTTTTTTGAAAGTGGCGAAGAAGGTCGATTTCGAATTGTAGCCCACTTCATACCCGATGGCTTCGAATGTGAGCCTGTCGTTGGTAGTGATCAGCTTGCAGGCTTCCTTGATCCTGTATTCATTGATATAGGTGGAAAAGCTTTTGCCCAGGTTATCGTTCAGCAACTGCGATAATTGATGGGCCGATATATTGATCTTTTGGGCCAGGTGGCCCAGTTTGAGATTGGGATCTTTGAAGAGTTCCTGCTCTACAATGATCTTTTCCAGTTTTTCACTCCATAACAGGGCATCGTTTACAGCGATCTTTCTTCTTTCCGCCTTACCGGACCTCCCCGTTTCAGGTGGGGCCGATGAACTTTCAAGCCTGACACCGTACAGGTAGAAGAAAATAGTAAGGTATAGGATCAGAGAGAATGAGACAGGTCCGGCGATATATGTTCCCGGCACAATATCGAACAGCGCCAATAAATAAAAAAGGAAAATAATGCAGTTGCCGGAGTACATGAGTAACCGGAATTTTTGTGTGGTGGTCAGACTGGAAGCAGCTATGAAAAATGTTTTCCAGACATTTCTCAATAAGTATCCTGCAGCCACCAGGTAGGCCAGCCATTGCAGATAGATAAGATAGACCACCAGATGGTTCCAGGCCCAGGGATATATTTGATAAGGAAGGAGTATGCCACCCACTACCAGTATCCCCAGCAGGATAGCCCAACTCCGTTTCCAGGAAGGAGGGATACTGTTGACCTGCCCAGGCGCCGATCTTAAAAAATAATACAATGAAGGACCAATGAGGAAGCAGGCGGAAAGCCCTATCTGCAAATAAATTTTTGGTAACTGGGGATTGAAATACAGGAAAACGGATTTCGCCACCCGGATACTGATGGTCAATAACAGTATACTCAAAAAGAAGGCCGCTGCTGATCGGCCTTTTTTGTTCAGGAGAAGATAAACACCAAGCACTATGCCGTTGAAAGCTCCCAATGCACTGACGCCAAACAAAATTTGCAGACCTATATTCATGGGCAGGTAAATTAAGGTAGTTTTACCGGAAAGGCTCTCTTTTTTTCATTTCCTTTCTGCTGCTTTTTGTCTCCATGCCAAAGCCGGATGTCACCAGGCTCGTAATATCATTGCCTGTTGATCATATTACGGACCTCTGTACTATCTATCTTCGCAATAGCTTCTCCCTTGCAGTTGGTGAAGTACACATAATAACCCCTGTCGGAAAATCTGTACACTTTACATCCTTCGTGTTCAAACAGGTATTCCACCTTATACGTGGAGTTGTTATGGGAAGGCTCGGTCGTTAGTGGCTGCTCAACTGTGCAGGCTGTTGCAAAAGGCAGCAGGAGGATGGGGAAAATTCTTTTCATACAATCCAGTTTCTTTCAAATTAGAGACTGGCATGATAACAAAGCGTTAAAGTGGACATTTTTTGCTATTTTTTATCCTTCATTAGAAAGAAGAAAAATATTTGGATTACTGAACACTGTTCAGTATCTTTGACCTGAATTTGCCAATATGAGTATTGTAGAGAGAAAACAGCGGGAAAAAGAAGAAATGCGCAGCCTGATCCTGGAAGCTGCCAAGGAGATCTTTTTGAAGAAAGGCTATTTCGAGACCAGCATGCGGAACATTGCAGAACGCATCGAATATAGTCCGGGTACCCTTTACCTCTACTTCAAGGATAAGAACGAGATCTTCCATGCCCTGCATGAAGGAGCTTTCCAGAAACTTTTTGAACAGATGGCGCCCCTGGAATTCGTGAGCGATCCCTTCGAACGGCTCAAGGCCATGGGTAAGGTATATATGGAGTTCGCGAGGAAAAATAAAGACCTGTACGATCTCATGTTCATAGAAAAAGCTCCGCTCGATATTAAAGGTGACAAGGAAAAAATGGAGATGACCTGCCGCTCTTTCCATTACCTGCAGCAGGTTATCAGCGAATGCCAGGCAAAAGGCAGGTTCAAAGGCAAAGACCTTGACTACCTCTCTTTCCTGATCTGGGCAGCTATGCATGGTATGTGCGCGCTGTACAGCAGGGAGCGAATGGATGTGATCACAGATAAAGACCCTGAAAATATCATGAAACATAGTTACCAGTATTTCGTGAACATATTGGAGACCGTTTAATGATCATTGAACATACCAGTACGGCCCTGGAACTTATCTGCTCATCTGGCCATTATGTCGAAGGATTTGGTGAGATCGGCTCTTTCATTTGAATAGCCTTTCAGCAATGCAGAATTTTGGACCGGATCGATAAGGACGTACCCTATCATTGGTTCCATCAAATCGTTGGGCCAATTTCGGGCAGGATGATCTTTACATAGCAGAGAGGAATTTTTTTTGACCTGATAATGAACAGTGTTCAATTTATTTACATTAATTATTTAATAGCCGGATTATGAAATACGAATTGAAAAAATGGCTCATGGCAGGATGGCCATTATTCGTTGCCGTTGGGTTGCAGGCACAAGATGTGTTGAGGGATTATATCGACGAAGGATTGAATAATAATATTGTTCTGAAAGAGAAGCAGGTCGCTCTCGATAAAAGCCTGCTGGCACTGAAGGAAGCTAAAAGCCTGTTCCTGCCATCAACCAATTTTGAAACGGTCTATAATCTCGCCGGGGGCGGAAGATCGATCGATATCCCGGTAGGTGACCTGATGAACCCCGTCTATCAAACGCTGAACAGCCTTACCAACTCCAATAAATTTCCCATGGTGAGCAATACTTCGGAGAAACTCCTGCCGAATAATTTTTATGATGCCCGTGTCAAGACCACCATGCCATTGCTCAACCCCGAAATACGGATCAACCAGCAGATAAAATATCAGCAAACACAGTTGCAGCAAAATGAGATCGATATTTATAAAAGAGAGTTGGTAAAAGAGATCAGGCTTGCCTACTATAATTTCCTGCTGGCCACTGAAGCGATCGGCATTTTTGAGAGCGCATTGGATGTGGTTAGCCAGAATGTGAAACAGAATCGATCACTCCTTGCCAATGGCAAAGGTCTGCCTGCTTATGTAGCCCGCGCAGAGAGCGAAGTAAAGGCCGTCGAGAGCCAGTTGGAATCGGCCAGGAACGAACAGAAGAATGCACAAGCCTATTTCAATTTTTTACTCAACCAGCCACTTGGCAGGTCCATCACAACGGCCTATTCCATTCACCCCGACAGTTTATACAATGGCCTCCTAAAAACAGAAGACAATATTGCCAACAGGGAGGAATTGAAAAGCCTGCAGGTGGCAGCCGGTATCAATGACAACATCGTAAAAATGAACCGCTCCTTCCGCGTCCCCAAACTGAATGCATTTCTCGACCTGGGCTCGCAGGGATTCGATTTTAAAGTGAACGATAAAACCCTTTTCTACCTGGCCGGCATCCAGGGCACCATCCCCATCTTCCAGGGACGGCGTAACCTGTATAAGATAGGGCAGGCAAAACTCGATGGGAAAAATCTATCGCTCCAAACAGAACAAACAAAACAGCAATTGCAACTGGCGGCCTATACCTCCCGCAATAATGCATTGAGCACTTATAGTAATTACCAGGCTTCGCTGCAACGGCTGGAAGCCGCCAGGCAATATTTCAAACTGATCGACAGGGGCTACAGGGAAGGGGTAAATTCTTTTATCGAGTTCCTCGACGCCAGGAACCAGTTGACAGGTTCTCAACTCCAGGTAAACATCAATAAATATAAACTGGCCGGTGCTGTGGCCGAATATGAAAGGCAAACCAGCAGCTATACCATTCACCAGTAAATTCTCTTTTTATGCGTAATCTTATTTTTCCCGCATTGACAGTTATGGCTCTTGTTGCATGCAGGAGCGCAGCTAAGGATAAAGCAGTGTTGAAGACCGACACTATTCCCGTGAAGATCGTGAGTATCAGCACTGACACGGGCAGTGCCAGCATACATGCAAGCGGCCTGTTATCGACAGAAGATGAAGCCCGTCTCTCATTCAAGATCGGTGGCATCATCGAGAAATTATATGTGAAAGAAGGCCAGTTCGTGAAGAAAGGCCAATTGCTGGCTTCCCTGAAATCGACCGAGATAGAAGCACAGGTAAGCCAGGTGCAACTGGCGCTGGAAAAAGCACAACGTGATTACCAGCGGGCTTCCAACCTGTACAAAGACAGTGTGGCAACCCTGGAGCAATTGCAAAATGCGAAAACAGGTGTGGAGATCGCGCAGAAGAACCTGCAACAGGTTGCGTTCAACCAGCAGTATTCCAGGATCTATGCAGTCTCCGATGGCTTTATCGTGCGGGAACTGCTGCATGAAGGAGAATTCGCCGGCTCAGGCAATGCTGTTCTCTACATGCGTTCGGTTTCCCCTTCCAGTAAGTGGATCTTGAAGATCGGGGTGTCGGACAGGGAATGGGCATCCATCGAAAAAGGCAATAACGCTTCCATAACGGTGGATGCATTTCCCGGCAAACAGTTCAAAGGCATCGTCAGTAAGAAAGCATTGGCAGCAGATGCGGTGAGCGGTTCCTTCCAGATCGAGCTGGAAGTGGAATTCGGTAAGGACCAGCCAGCCATCGGCATGTTCGGCAATGCCTCCATCACCCCATCCAAAAAAAGGATCGGTTTCAGCATCCCTTACGACGCCCTGCTCGAAGCGAACGGCAAGAACGGTTTCGTGTTCGTGACCGACGACCAGAAAACTGTAAAACGTATACCTGTAACTATTCTCGCTATCGACAACCAGCAGGTATATATAGCCAGTGGGCTCGAAGGCCATCAGTACGTAGTGGTCAGTGGCAGCGCTTATCTCGATGAGCAATCGGCCATTACGATCAAGAATTAAAAATTCAGACGCTTTAATCAACAGGTTATGAAAGTCGTTTCTTTCTTCGTTAAAAATTCACAGCTTACACTGGTTTTATTCCTGATGATAGCTGTAGTGGGCCTCACTACACTTCTCAATATGCCCAGAGCGGAAGACCCGGATATCCACCCGCCGCAATATCCCATCGTGATCCTGTATCCGGGCACCAGTCCAAAGGATATGGAAGAACTGGTGGTAAAGCCCCTTGAAAAAAAGATCAGTGAGCTGGAAGATCTCAAAAAGATGACTACCCGCATCGACGATGGTGTGGCAGTGATCACCGTGGAGTATAAATACAGCAGCGATGTGGAAGCCAAATACCAGGAACTGGTGCGTGAGGTAAATGCCCTGCGGTCCGATCTGCCGAATGATATTCATAGTATCGAAGTACGTAAGGTGATGCCCAGCGATGTGAACGTGCTCCAGGTGGCGCTGATCTCGGAGAACGCTTCCAATGCCGTTTTGCGCCAAACGGCCGATCATTTGAAAGAAGAACTGGAGAAGGTCAAGAGCCTGAAAAAAGTAGAATACTGGGGTGTGCCGGAACAGATCGTGCGGATCGATTTGCAGCTCGACAAGATCGCTCAACTGAATATTCCGTTGAACGTAGTGATCGGCGCCATCCAAAGCGAAGCGGCCAATATTCCCGGCGGCAGTATCCATGCGGGCACCAAAACTTTCAATGTCAAAACCAGTGGCAAATACAAGAATATCGAAGAGATCGGGAATACGGTGGTATATACAGCAAACGGCCAGATCATTTACCTGAAAGATATCGCCACCGTTGCCTTCAATTATGAAGAAGTAAAACATATTACGCGGCTGAATGGCCATCGTGCAGTTTTGGTAACGGCTGCCCAAAAGCCCGGATTGAATATTGCCAAAACACAGAAAGAGTACCAACCTGTGCTCGACGCTTTCGAAAAAAGACTGCCTGCCAATATCGAGATGATCAAACATTTCGACCAGGCTGAGAATGTGGACAGGCGGTTGAGCGGACTGGGCGTCGATTTCCTGATCGCCATCGGTCTCGTGCTGATCACCCTGTTGCCGCTTGGTTATCGTGCTTCCCTGATCGTGATGGTGGCCATCCCGCTTTCGTTGGCACTGGGGTTGATCGCCCTGAATGCAATGGGCTATTCATTGAACCAGTTGAGTATTGTGGGGCTGGTAGTAGCGCTGGGCCTGCTTGTCGATGACAGCATCGTGGTTGTCGAAAATATAGAGCGGTGGCTAAGGGAAGGATATTCCAAAACACAGGCGGCCATAGAGGCGACAAAGCAGATAGGTCTTGCCGTTATAGGATGTACGGCTACGCTCATCATTGCTTTTTTACCGATCGTTTTTATGCCTGAAGCGGCCGGAGAATTCATCCGGGGTTTACCATTGGCAGTGATCAGCTCCGTGCTGGCCTCCATGTTGGTATCACTGACCATCGTTCCTTTTCTCGCCAGCCGCATCCTGAAAACGCATCATGACCACCAGGGAAATATTTTCCTGAGAGGACTGCAAAAGCTCATCAGCGGAAGTTATTCCCGTTTGCTCGATAAGGCATTGAAACGCCCTGTGCTCACACTGGTGATCGCCTTTGCCTTATTTGGCGCATCACTCGTTCTATTCCCTGTCATCGGGTTTCGCCTGTTCCCTGCTTCCGAAAAACCGCAGTTCCTCATCAACATCAATATGCCTTTGCAATCCAATATAGAAGCAACCGATAAGATGGCCAGGTTTGTTGAATCGGAATTGAAGAAAGAACCGCTGATAGAATATTTTACCACCAATGTTGGCAAGGGCAATCCCCGCATCTATTATAATGTGATCCAGGAAAATGAAAAAGGGGATTTTGCACAGGTATTCGTGCAGTTGAAAAAGGATGTTAGTCCAACCCGGAAGAAGGCCCTGATCGAGACCTTGCGTGAAAAATTTTTACCCGTGGCCGGAACAAAGATCGAAGTGAAAGATTTTGAACAGGGACCACCGATCGAAGCGCCAGTTGCCATCCGCGTTACGGGCGATAACCTCGATACTTTGCGCCGTATTGCCAATGATGTGGAATCGATCCTGAAATCGACACCGGGCACCATCTATGTGAACAATGAAGTGGAAGTGTTGAAGTCCGATCTGAAAGTGGCGATCAATACAGACAAGTCACGAACACTTGGGATACAGACAGCAGATATCGACCGCACCGTTCGCCTGGCAGTGGCCGGTTTCGGGATAGGCAAGTATACGGATGATAAAGGAGACGACTACGATATCCTGCTGAGCGCACCCAAAGAAAATTTTGCCACCCTCAATACTTTCAATAATCTTTTCATCAATAACGCCACTGGTACGCCGGTACCTTTGAACCAGGTGGCCCGGTTGGAATTTGAAACATCGCCGGTTACCGTAAAGCACCTCGATAAAAAAAGATTTGTGGTGGTCACCGCTTTTGCGGATAAAGGAGTGTTGACCGAAAAGATCAATAAGGAGTTTTTGGATAAATCGGCGAAACTGAACCTGCCTCCGGGTTATGAAGTACAATTGGCGGGAGAGGCAGAAAGTGAGAAAGAGACTTTCGGGGGAGGGTTCATGACGATCGTGATAGCAACGGTATTTCTCTTCATCATGGTGTTGATCCTCGAATTCAAGACATTCAAGAGCACATTGATCGTTTTGTCGGTGATACCATTGGGCGTTATCGGGGGCGTTGCCATGTTATGGATGACGGGTAATCCATTATCATTTGTCGCCATCTTAGGCTTTATCGGGCTGGCTGGTATTGAAGTGAAAAATTCTATCCTGCTGGTTGATTTTACCAACCAGTTGCGTGAACAGGGAAAAACGGTCGAGGAGGCGATCCGGGAAGCTGGCGAGATCAGGTTCTTACCGATCGTGCTCACCTCACTTACTGCTACCGGTGGGTTGCTCCCCATCGCTATCAGCAGCAACCCGCTTATATCCCCGCTGGCGCTGGTATTGATCGGAGGATTGATCTCATCAACCATCCTGTCGAGGATCGTAACGCCGGTGATCTATAAATTGATACCACCCAAGGTCCAGGAAGTATCGTTGGCAGGTTAATACATCGAGAAGTGGATAAGAAAGGAGGTTCGTCTTCTTCTGAGAGAAATAATTCTACATACGTTTCCGCTCTTCCCGCTTCAGCACAATATATTCTGAAGGGGAGATGCCGAACTGTTTGAGAAAGCTTCTTCCGAAATGTGTCTGCGAGCTGAAGCCCGTCATTTCAGACACTTCATAGATCTTGTAATCGTTCGATGCCAGCAGCTCTGCCGCCTTTTTCAATCGCGCCAGGTTGATCAGTTCATTGGGGGTCAGATCGGTGATCGCTTTGATTTTCCGGTACAGTGTGGCCCGGCTCATGTTCATGGTATCTGCCAGGTGCTCTACGTGCAGCTCTGTATTGTCGAGCTTTTTATAGATAATATCGTTGAGCTTTTCCAGGAACTGTTCATCTGCCCTGGAGTAGGCCATGGTGCGGATATGGGCCAGTGGCGTGCTGGCGAAATATTCCCTGATCTTGTTGCGGTTGGAGAGGAGGTTGGCGATCTGTACCTGTAAGTGTTCCGGAGAAAATGGTTTTTCGATATAGGCATCTGCCCCCAGTTCCAATCCCTCTATCTTCGATTGCAGTGAATTCTTGGCAGTCAGGAGTATGACTGGAATATGGCTGTATTCAAAATTGGATTTGATATTGCTGCATAATTCGAAGCCGTCCATGACCGGCATCATTACATCACTGACCACCAGTTGCACGGATTCTTCTGCGAGGACCGACAATGCCTGCCTGCCGTTCAGTGCTTTAAGAACGGTATATTTTTCACTCAGATCATCTGAAATGAAATCGAGTATTTCTTCATTATCATCCACCAATAAGATCACCGGGTTCATACTATATTTTTGAATGCAGTTTGTAGCTTTTATTTTCCCAGGTTGAATTCAATTTCCTGGTGAACGGGCAATACCAATGCAAAAATGTTCATCTCGTTTTCCGGGTTTTTCAGATACAATGCCCCTTTATGTAATTCAACCAGGGAGCGGGCCAGCGCAAGCCCGATCCCCGTGCCTGATTGTTTTTCCGTTTCCTTCATACGGAAAAAGGTCTCGAAGATCTTCTCTTTCATTTCAGGGGGGATGAGACGCCCGTCATTTTTTATTTCTATGGTAAAGGTCCTGTCTCCTTCTGCAACAGGCAATACACAAATGAGGACCTTGCTCTTTGCATATTTGATGGCATTGTTCAGGAGGTTGCTGATTATTTTATTCAGCGCTTCTACGTCGACATAGGCATATAGCTGATCAGGTGCATCGAATCTGAAACGCAATCCTTTTTGTTCTGCTGCGAGCCTGAAGCGCGAATAATTATCCTTCAGTACCGCAACAATATCGGCTTTCACGAAATTCAGGCTAAAGCCTTTGATCTCTGTTTTGCGGAAGTCGAGCAATTGGCTGGTCAGATCGAGGAGGCGGTCGGTATTACGCTGCATGATCTGGAGGTTGTTCTTCATGGACGGGACCTCATCCGCCTGCCTGATGATCTTTTCCATAGGTCCTTTGATCAGTGTGAGCGGAGTGCGTATCTCATGCGCCACATTGGTAAAGAATTCGATCTTGGCCTGGTAGATCTCTTTTTCCTTTTCATGTTCGAGCAGGTCGAGGTTCCTTTTGTTTTTTTCTTCCGTTCTCCGATGGTAATTACGTACGATCAGCCAGATGGCGCCGGCCAGTAATGCTATATATAATATGTATGCCCAGGTGCTGGCCCAGAATGGCGGCAGTATCCTGATCGTAAGCCTGGCTGCCTGGCTGTTCCAGATACCGCTGCTATTGGCAGCTTTTACATTGAAGACATAAGAGCCGGGCGACAACTCTGTAAAATAGGCTTTACGGTTGGTGGTGAGATAGGTCCAGTCCTTGTCGAGCCCGTCCATTTTATAAGCATATTCGGTCATCTGTGGAGCTGTATAGCTCAGGGCCGCAAAATCGATGCTGAAGGAAGACTGGTCATGGTCGAGTGTGATAGCCTCCGTATAAGTGATCGATCTTTTCAGCGGCGACCCTTTTTTATTGATGCCTAATTCTTTGTCGTACACCTGGAAGCCGGTGATATAGACCGGCGGCAGAAATGTATTCCGGATGAATTCATCCGGGTGAAAGCTGATCATCCCTTTTACACTGCCGAAATACATGCGGCCATCTGCATCTTTCCAGGCGGAATTATAGTTGAACTGATCACTGAGCAATCCGTTTGCTTTTGTATATACTTTGATAGCTCCTGTTACCGGGGAGAAAGAGGCGAGCCCTTTCGATGTACTGACCCAGAAATTTTTTTGTGCATCTTCCAGCACGGCAAACAGGATATTGCTGGGGAACCCATCTTTGGTGGTATATCTTTTGAATGCATTCTTATCGCGTTCCAGTTTACACAGCCCGCCTTCCACCGCGATCCAAAGCTCTTTCCGGCTGTCTTCGAAGATCCAGTTCACGCGGTTACCGGCCAGGCTGGCCCTGTTGTCCAGGTCATATTTATAGTTTCCGCTCTGCCGGGTATGAGGATTGAAAAACCAAACCCCTTCACTATACGTACCAGCCCAGATCGTGCCGAACCTGTCTTCATACATGATGGTATAGAACCCAGGAGGGATCTCTGTGATGGCGGTAAAATCATCTTTCTGCCGGTCATAGTAGAACAGCCCACGGTCGGTGCCTGCAATGATCCTGCCGGAGCGGGTCCTGAACAAACAATAAACGAAGTCGCTTTTCAAGGCATGTGTTGCTGCTGAATAATGCCGCACCACCTTACCTGTTTTCACATCGAGCACATCGAGACCATGATGGAAGGTGCCGATCCATAGCTTATCTCCATCGATCAGCAGTCCATGGATATTGGAATGCGATACGGTATGTTTGGGATCATCCGAATGGAAATGGGTAAAGAGGCCGGTGTTTACGTCCATCTTGTTGAGCCCTGCATCTTCGGTGCCAATCCACATATTGCCCTGCCGGTCGCGGCAGATCTCCCGCACGGCATTACCACTGATAGAGTTGATACCATATTCAGGAAAGAATTTCTTGAAGCTCGTGTATTGTTTAGGGTAATAATTGAGCCCGCCAAAATATGTGCCGGCCCAGATCCCACCTTCTTTGTCCTTGCAAAAAGTGTATACGGCGTTGTCTGAAATGGAATACGGATCATTGTAATTCTTTTTCAGGTTCAACACATGTCCGTCATTCATGGTATAAATGAAAATGCCCGATTCTGTGGCTATCCAGTATTCATCGTCCGTATGATGAATGAATCCTCTCACGAAAATATCCGAATGATCGGCATTATAGGTGAGCACATTTTTGACGGCGCCTGTCGTCATGTCGAAGAGCCTGGCTCCCTGTTTGGCTGTGCCTACCAGCAATGACCCTCTCTGCGTATCATAGAGTTTTTCGATCCATCTCGATATGGTAGTATTCGTTCCGGCAAACAGATCATAGCATTTGAAGGAGTTGGCGGCCGGGTCGAACCTGTTCACCGTGCCCTCTGTAGTGGCTGCCCAGAATGTTCCATCGGTCGTGATGCAGATGGAGGTTACACCGGAATTTCCCGGAACACTACAGGTATTCACTGCTCCTGTTTTTTCATTATACCTGTACAGGACCGTTCTGCAAACGAACCAGCAATTGCCATTGTCATCCACCTGGAGCGACATCACTTCCTGCGTGGGCGTTTTTTCTACTCGGCGAAAGGTCTCGGTATTGGCATCATAAGTAAAAAGCCCGCGATCACATCCCACCCAAAGGATACCTTTCCTGTCCTCAAATAAAGAATAGATAAAATTGCTGCCGATACTCTGCGGATCATCCGGGTCATTCCGGAAGACCTTGAATGAATATCCGTCGAACCGGTTGAGCCCATCCTTGGTGCCGAACCATAAGAAGCCCTGATGGTCCTGCAGACTACAGATCACCGCATTGTTCGAAAGACCGTTCTCCACCTGGTAATGTGTGAAATAATAGGATTGAGCCATCACTGGCTGCAAGCCCATCACCAATAAGGATAATATGATCAGACTTTTTTTCTTCATACAGCAAGCGAAATACAGATTGAGACAAAATGAAGAAAGAATGATACAATTCCGTTCGACAATGAAAAGATAAATAGTTTCCTTTGGAATAAACTATCCTGCCCTGGAATGATTAAAAATAAATAAAACATTCTAACAACCACTAACGCTTTGCCATTATGAGACGAACTTATCACGGTTACGGCTTCGATCGCGCCATCCGCAATTTCGTACGAAACCGTCTATCGCCGGCCTTGCCGGTTTGCTGCTTTCTCTTCTGCTGTCTTTTCACGATCGCTTCGGGAACCATGGCCCAGTCCGCACATACCGTTCAGGGGAAGGTAACGGACAACAAGGGAAATCCCATTGAAGGAGTGAGCGTGCAGAACAGGAATACTTCATCCGGCACAAAGACAGATGCCAACGGTCACTACTCGATCACCGTGCCCGATAAGAGCGGCACACTTGTTTTCACCTTCGTTGGATGTATCACCCAGGAGCTGCCCATCAGAGGGCAGTCTGCCATCAACTGCCAGATGATGCCTGCCGATGCTTCATTGAGTGAGGTAGTAGTGATCGGGTATGGTACTCAACAGAAAAGAGACCTTACCGGCGCCATCTCCGTAGTGCCGGTAGCAGACCTGCAGAAAAGACAGGCTACCACCGTGGCGGAAGCCATGCAGGGATTGGTAGCAGGAGTATACATCCGGGGAGGCGGACAACCGGGATCAGAGGCGAAGATCGAGATCCGTGGACTGAAAAATTTTCAAAGCTCCGCTCCATTATATGTGATCGATGGAATGATCGCAGTGGCTAACCGCGACTTCAATCCCAACGACATTGAATCTATCCAGGTCCTGAAAGATGTGTCGGCTGCCGCTATCTATGGGTCACGCGCTGCCAATGGTGTGATCATCATTACCACCCGTAAAGGAAGGAAAGGCCCGATGAGGGTGGAGTTCTCCGGGAAGAGCAGTCTGCAGGTCACACCCCGATATAAACTGGCAGGCACCGAAGAATTTGCAAGGCTGAACTATATGGCTTATGACAATGCCGGTGCCCCACGGCAAAACCTCGACATGAATGTACATACCGACTGGCAGAACGAAGCATTCAAGACAGGAACGATGCAGAATTATAACGCCAGCTTTTCAGGCGGAAGCGATAATGGAAGCTATTTCGTATCGGCCAATTATTTCGGGAATGAAGGGACCGTGATCAGTACAGGTTTCAAAAGACTGGGACTGCGTGTCAATACACAGGGCACGAAAGGCATCTTCAGTATTGGGGAAAACGTATCGATCACCAATGCAAAAGCAGATGAGATGTCCGGTAATCCTTATTTGGATGTTGTTCGCCTGCTGCCCACGATCCCTGTTAAAGACCCTGCCAATCCCGGTGGGTATGGCTATGGCAATGAATCGAAAGCCCGTACATTCGGCACCAACCCCGTCGCCATTGCCGACCTGGAAGACCGCACCAATGAGAACTTCCGCATCCTTGGTAATTTATGGGCAGAGCTGAAATTACTTCGGTCCCTGAAATACAGGTTCAATCTCGGATACGAGACCAGCAACGATCATTATACCTATCTGCGCAAGGAAGGCAACTGGACACTGAACCAGGCCTACGACCCCGCGATCGCCAATGAGAACCGCGCCCGGTGGCAATCCGCACTGATCGAGAACACACTCACGTTCAGTGAGAATTTCGGAAAGCATTCCGTTACCGTTATAGCCGGACAAACCTATCAGCGTGATACTTACTCGCAGATTTGGGGCACCAAACGTAATCTCCTGCAAAATTCTTCCGGGTATTATTACAGTGTATTGGACCAGGGCAGTGAGCCGCAAACAGGAGGGTTCGAACAGAAGGCAGTTTTACTTTCTTACCTGGGGCGACTGGAATACAAATTCAATGATAAGTATTTGCTGAATGCAGTGGTGCGCCGTGATGGTTCCTCCCGGTTAAGCAACAGTAACAAATGGGGCAACTTCCCTTCGGTGTCTGCTGCGTGGCGTATCAGCCGCGAAGATTTTTTCCGGGTGAAATGGATCGATGACCTGAAACTACGTGCAAGCCACGGAACCCTCGGTAGCAGCAATATCGGCTATTGGGATTACCTGGCAACGATCAATACCTTTTCAACGATCGCGGTGGGGCGCGACCAGCATACCGAGCCCGGCGCAACACAGGTGCGGCTCGTGAACCCCGATCTCCGCGTGGAGACGTTGACCCAAACCAACTTCGGTATCGATGCCACCATGCTCAACCACCGTTTATCCATAACCGCAGAATATTTTATCGCCAAAACAAAAGATGTATTGACCGGTATGCCCATCGCCATTACAACCGGTAATGACGGTGGCAATCCTGTGGTCAATGCAGCCAGCCTGAAGAACACAGGTTTCGAACTATCGGCTGTATGGCGGTCGAAAGCAGGCGCTGTCGATTATTATGCAGGCGCTAATCTGACCACCCTGAAGAATAGAGTGCTTGCCCTGGGCTATGGCCGCAAAAATATTTTCTCGGGGAATACCGTCACCGAGGTCGGCGCTCCAACGGGTATGTGGTATGTATTGCAGACAGATGGTATATTCCAGACCATGGATGAGGTAAATAATTATAAGAACAAGGATGGAAAAGTGATCCAGCCGAATGCAAAGCCGGGTGATATACGGTTTAAGGACAATAACGGGGATGGGCAAATTACCAACGACGATAAAGTAGTGGTAGGAAGCCCCTGGCCCGATTTCGAACTGGGCCTGAATATGGGAGCATCATACAAAAGCTTCGAGCTCACGATGAACTGGTTCGGTTCGTTCGGCGCTACGGTGTATAATGGATACCGTAGCGTGGTCGACCGTTTCGATGACAATTCAAACTACAGGGCCGGGATAAAGCCCTGGACACCCGATGCGCCTAACACGAATGTGCCGAGAGCCTATTATGCGTCTACACTGAATTCGCGCGGAGATACGGACAGGTGGCTGGAAAAAGGAGATTTCATGCGCCTGAAGTATATCGGGATCACTTACACGATACCACCCTCCTTACTGAAGAGGATCGGATTCTCCAACGCACAGGTAACACTGGCGGGGCAGAACCTGATCACCATTACAAAATTCGGTGGGCTCGATCCCGAGTTCAATAACAACAACATTTTTGAAAGAGGGTACAACAATTTCAATTACCCCAACCTGAAAATGTACTCCCTCGGTTTGCAATTCGGATTTTAATAATACCGTCAATCATGAAGAAGCTATTTTATATTATACTGCCTGTTGCCATTACTTTTATCGTTTTTCCTTCCTGCAGTAAAAGTCTGCTGGAGGTCGACAATCCCAATACATTGACCGAAGACCAGTTCTGGAAATCGGAAACCGATGCTGCAAAAGGCATCAACGCCGCCTATGCCATGTTCTATAAACCTGGCGGATGGGCCCGCTGGATGTATTTCCGGCTCGACCTCACATCCGATGAAGGTTTCAGCAAAAGCCCCTGGGTGGAACTGGGCGACTGGACCCGTTTTCAATACATCAATTACAATTTCTGGGAAGGAAATGTGAACACCTGGCGCGATACTTATAAAGCCATTTTCCGCTGCAACCAGGTATTGAAGCATGTTCCCGATATCAAATTTGCGGATGCCACTAAAAAAGACCAGATCATAGCACAGGCCAAATTCCTGAGAGGGCTGCATTATTACTATGCCGCCATATTATGGGAAAATATTCCATTGGTATTGGAACCATCCAAACCGGACGACCTTCCCAAACAAAATACGCTCGCGGAAGTTTGGGCACAGGTAGAAAAAGATTTCACCGAAGCATCGGCCGTTCTTCCGGTACAATGGGATGATCCCAGTGTAGGCCGTGCCACCAAAGGCGCCGCCATGGCTTTTCTCGGCAGGACCTATATGCAACAACGGAAATGGCAGGAAGCGAAAACAGCATTGGACTATTTCTTTACAGGTCCCGGAGCAGGCAAATACGAACTGACGACCAATTACCGTGATAATTTTTTACATACCACCGAGAACAACAAGGAATCCGTATTCGAGATCCAGTTCTCCGATGCGAACAAAGGCGGAGATGGCGATGATCCCAATCAGAACATGGGCACCCATCGTCCGCAATTCTTTGCGCCGAGAGGCATCGGCTGGTCCGACGGGCAGGCCCGGTACTGGATGGTCAATGAGTTCAAGAAAGAGAAGACATTGGCCAACACGCTCGACCCACGCCTTCGCTACACACTGTTCTATCCCGCACTGGAAGGGGATTTCGGGGATAAGGTCTATGGCCGTAGCTGGGAATGGGGCAGCGATGAAGCCTGGTTCAGAAAATACCAGCGGGATTATTACCGCAACAATGAAGATTATTTCTGCCAGAATAATTTCAGGATGGTCCGCTATGCTGATGTATTGCTGATGTATGCCGAAGTATTGAATGAGTTGAACCAGACAGGCAATGCAGTACCTTATGTGAATGCGGTGAGAACGAGGGTCAATATGGCCCCGCTTGCCACTGCCCATCCTGAAGCGCTTGTCAGCAAGGACGCATTCAGGGACCGATTGAAGATGGAGCGTGAGCTGGAGCTTTGCGGAGAAAGTGTACGCTGGGCCGATCTGAAGCGCTGGGGCGATCTCGATACACAGGCCGGGGTCGATAAAGTAGCGCAACGCGATCCTGATTTCAATAACTTCAAAGTCGGAAAACATATCAGGTTGCCGATCCCGCAAATTGAAGTGCTGAACAATACCAACCTCAAACAGAATGCCCAATATTGATGATGAACCCCGTGAAAAAACGCATGAACAATAAAGTGATGATAACGATACCTTATCTGCTGGTAGCACTGCTCACACTGATGTGTGGCAAAAGCAAAGACAATGAACAGCCACCGCCAGTCCCACCGCCGGTGAAACGGCCGCTCACACTGGCTGATCCATTCGTATTGAAGCACGAAGGCATGTATTATATATATGGAACATCAGGCACCAGTCCCGATGAAGGGATACCTGTTTACCGGTCTGCCGATATGGTCAACTGGGAAGGTCCCGTGGGAAAGGCTGGTAACGGCAATGCTTTGATGAAAGGGCAGAGCTATGGAACTGCAGGCTTCTGGGCGCCGAACCTGGTATATTCCAATAACAGGTTCTATATGTTCTATACTGCCAACGAACATATTGCCGTGGCCAGCAGTGATTCTCCACTGGGGCCATTCACCCAAACCGATCAGAAGCCCTTGCATGAATCAGTCAAAGAGATCGATCCGCATGTATTCGTCGATGATGATGGTAAAAAATATTTGTATTTCGTTCGCCTGATCAATGGCAACAGAACTTATGGGGCGGAGCTGAACGATGACTGGCAATCGGTGAAAGAGAATACGGTGCAGGTCTGCATTACGCAGAGCCAGGACTGGGAGATAGTCTCAGGCGCACAATGGCCGGTAACGGAAGCGCCCGCCATGATCAAGCATCGTGGCCTGTACTATTTGTTTTACACAGCCAATGATTTCAGGAGCCCCGATTATAATGTGGGATATGCTACGGCCTCTTCCCCGTTAGGACCGTGGACGAAATTCACCGGTAATCCTTTATTCAAAAAAACGGACAGCACACAGGGTACGGGCAGTTGTGAATTCCTTCCTGCAGGTGCAGGCAAATGGTTCATGTTCTTACATGCCCATTATAGCCAGCAGTCAGTCGGCCCCAGGAGAACGATGTATAGCAAATGTGTATTCGAACCATCAACAGGTAATGCACCCGACCTGTTCAAGCCAGGGCCTATCAATAAATTATTCATCAAATAGAAATCGAATAAAAAGCAAACAGATGAAAAAACTCAGCACCGTCGTACTACTGTTATTCGTGGGAATGCTCTTTGAAAACTGTGCCCAGGTAGCGCCGAAATCATCGCACGGCAGAGAGGTTTGGACGGCGCAACGCGCCAATGACTGGTATAAAAAGCAAGGCTGGCTGGTTGGCTGTAACTATATTCCTGCTTCAGCGATCAATGAACTGGAAATGTGGCAGGCTGAGACTTTCGATACGGCCGCCATCAGCCGTGAGCTGGGTTGGGCAGCCGGGATCGGGATGAACACGGTACGGGTTTATCTGCATGATCTTCTATGGCAGCAGGATTCTACAGGATTTATGAAAAGGGTGGAAATATTTTTGGAGATCGCCCATCGCTACCATATCAAACCGCTATTCGTATTATTCGATTCCTGCTGGGACCCGTATCCGAAGACCGGTAAGCAGCGCGACCCGAAACCCTTCGTTCACAACTCAGGCTGGGTGCAAAGTCCCGGCCATGATGCGCTGAAAGATCCGGCGCAATATCCCCGCCTGGAGAGGTATGTGAAAGGATTGTTGTCGAAGTTCATGGATGATGAGCGCATACTCGGATGGGATATCTGGAATGAGCCTGATAATACCAACAATTCAGCTTATGGATCGGTGGAGCTGCCTGATAAAGCCTCTTACGTGATGCCCTTGCTGATCAAGGCATTTGAATGGGCAAGATCGGTGAACCCATCGCAGCCGCTTACTTCCGCAGTATGGGCGGGCGACTGGTCGTCTCCGGAAAAGCTCAAACCTATGGAACGCATACAGATCGAGCAATCGGATATCATCACCTTCCATAATTATGAGAATGCGGAAGAATTTGAAAAAAGGATCAAATGGTTACAACCTTACGGAAGACCGGTCATCTGTACGGAATATATGGCAAGAGGCAATGGCAGTTATTTTGAAGGTTCACTGCCAGTGGCGAAAAAATACAATGTAGGGGCATACAACTGGGGACTGGTAGATGGAAAAACGCAGACCAAGTACGCATGGGATAGCTGGAAGAAACAATATACTGCGGCTCCTGAACTTTGGTTCCATGAAATATTCGAGAATGATGGCCGGCCCTATCGTATGGAAGAGACCGAACTGATCAAAAAGCTTACCGGCCGTTAGGTGGATGACCAGATGATCTCTTACATATTATGTAGAACCTTTAAAACCGGTGCAATGAAACGACTGGCCGTTACATTATTATTTAGTAGCTGCTTCCTCTATTCCTTTGCGCAGAAAAAAATCATCAATCCTGTGCTTGACCAGGACTTTCCCGATCCCACCGTGATCAGGGCGGAGGGCAAATATTATGCTTACGCCACCAATACAGTTATAAATGGTCAGTGGGTGCATATCCAGGTGGCTTCTTCCACTGATCTGCAGCACTGGAAGATCGAAGGCGATGCCCTGCCGCAAAAACCTTCCTGGGCCAGCAGGGATTTTTGGGCCCCGCATGTATTGTACGATCCTTCACTGAAAAAGTATGTGCTCTTTTATTCGGGTGAATCGAATGATGAACAAACGGGCAAATGCCTGGGTGTGGCTTTTGCCGACAAGCCGGATGGGCCGTTCACAGATAAAGGCAGTCCACTGATATGCGGCAACAGTTTCATCAATATCGATCCGATGGCGATCATCGATCCGAAGAGCGGGCGGAAATTACTGTATTGGGGATCAGGGCATCAGCCTATAAAGGTGCAGGAATTGACGGACGACTGGAAGGCATTCAAACCCGGTACATCTCCTGTGCCGGTAATGTATCCCAACAAAGAAAAAAAATATGATAAGCTGGTAGAGGGCGCCTGGGTAAGTTATCATGATGGGAAATATTATCTCTACTATTCAGGCGACAATTGTTGCGGGCCGGAGGCCAGCTATGCCGTATTGATAGCGAGGGCCGACAATCCATTCGGTCCGTTTCAAAGCCTGGGAGAGCAGAATGGAACGGGCAGCAGCATCTTACTGGAAAAGAATGAGGATTGGTATGCGCCAGGGCATAATTCGATCTTTAATGATGAGGCCGGCCAGGAGTATATTGCCTATCATGCCATTCATGCCACTAAAAATGCGAAAGAACGGAAAGGGCTCACGCGTGTATTTTGTATCGCTCCGATCGGATATAAAAATGGCTGGCCTGTAGTATTGGGGCCGAAATAAGAAATTCATCGAATAATACCCCAAAAAATTTGGTTCGTGCAATAGAATAATATAACTTGAACGACAAGAATGCTTAAACGTTTAAGCAACACTCTCTTCCTCATTTTATAAAAGGGATCAACCCATGAAGAAGGATAAGGACCGTCGTTCATTTCTCAGGAATCTTACATTAGGTGGGCTAAGCGTTACTGCTTTTCCATCCGGGTTGATGGCCGGTGAGGAGCAAGGTAAGGCCATAGAGAAAGAAAGAGAGAATACAAATAATAACGGTGTTGACTATACGAGAAAGTTCAATGATGTTTACAAAGGAAAGTATAACAACCGGATAGCATTCCCGGTGGGAGGTATTGGCGCCGGCATGTTCGCATTGGAAGGATCAGGCGCTATCTCTCACATGTCTGTACGGCATAACCCGGAAATTTTCTTCGAGCCCGCCATGTTCGCCGCCATCAGCATTAAAGGAATGCCGGGCGGCGCCAGAGTGCTGGAGAAGAATATCCCGGATTGGAAGAAGTTCGGCATGCGCGATGCCGGTCTGGGCGGCACCGGCGGCGCTACCTGGGGCCTGCCGCGATTCGAAGAAGCCGAATGCCTGGTTCGTTTTCCATTTTCGGAGATCCGGCTATCGGACAGGTCCATACCCTTGCAGGTACTCATCAAAGGATGGAGCCCTTTCACGCCGGGCGATGAAGACAATTCATCATTGCCGGTTGGCGCACTCGAATATCATTTCACCAATACCGGCACCCGCACAGCAGAGTATATGTTCTCTTATAATGCCCGCAATTTCATGCGGCAGGATGGCGCTACCAATTCCATCCGTTCAATCCCCAATGGGTTCATATTATCACAGGAAGGAACAACCGAACATCCGGAAAAGCAAGGCCATTTCACCATTTATACTTCCGATGCCGGCACTATTGTGGACCATTGCTGGTTCCGCGGCGGTTGGTTCGATCCGCTGACCATGATCTGGAATACGATCAGGGATGGGGCCACACCATCGAACCCTCCAGTGGAGAAAGATGCGCCCGGCGGATCATTATTCGTTCCTTTTCGATTGCAGCCGGGACAGAAAAAAACGATACGCCTCCTGATGGCCTGGTATGTCCCTGATTCAAGATTGCGGATCGGTGATGTGTTGGGGCCCCGATCTGCCGATGCGCCTGCATTCCATAAACCCTGGTACAGTAGCCGTTTCAAAAGTGCAGAGGAAGTGGCTACTTACTGGAGTGCTCATTATGATGAGCTATATAAAAGGTCGATGCTCTTTAAAGAGGCATTCTATAAAAGTACGCTGCCGCCGGAAGTTCTGGAAGCAGTGGCTGCCAACCTTACTATTCTCAAATCCCCGACAGTGATGCGGCAATACGATGGCCGGTTCTGGTGCTGGGAGGGCAGTGGCGACAGTTGGGGAAGCTGTCATGGTTCCTGCACACATGTTTGGAATTATGCGCAGGCCGTTCCGCATCTCTTTCCCTCACTGGAGAGAAGTTTGCGGAATACGGAGTTCAACGAAAACCAGGATAAAGAAGGCCACCAGGGATTCAGGGCCAATATTCCCATCAGCCCGCTGGTGCATAATTTTCATGCTGCAGCGGATGGCCAGTTGGGTGGCATCATGAAAGTATACCGGGAGTGGAGGACCAGCGGCGACAGGGAGTGGTTGCAAAAGATATTCCCGGCCGTGAAAAAAAGCATGGACTATTGCGTCCGCACCTGGGACCCCGGCAGGAAAGGGGTTGTGGAAGAGCCTCATCACAATACGTATGATATCGAATTCTGGGGCCCCACCAGCATGTGCACCAGTTTTTACCTGGGCGCATTGAAAGCGTTCACCCTGATGGGTAAATATCTCGGCCAGGAGGTAACGGAATACGGATCGCTTTATGAGAAAGGGAAACAATACCTGGAAACAGTACTTTATAATGGAGAATATTTCTTTCAGCAGATCCGGTGGACGGACCTGAAAGCGCCCGACCCGGTGAAGGCTCAATCGTTTGCTACTCAATATTCAGAAGAAGCACTACGCATCCTGCAAAAAGAAGGACCGAAATATCAATATGGAACCGGTTGTCTTTCCGATGGGATCCTCGGTAGCTGGATAGCCAGCGTATGCGGGCTGGATGATATCATCGACCGTACCAAAGCAAAAAGTCATTTGCTGGCGGTGTACCAATACAACCTGAAGAAAGACCTGAGCGCGCATGTCAACCCGCAGCGCCCTACTTTCGCATTGGGAAAAGAAGGTGGGCTCCTCTTATGCTCATGGCCCCGTGGCGGTATGTTGTCACTTCCATTCGTTTATAGTAATGAAGTGTGGACAGGCATCGAATACCAGGTGGCCTCACACCTGATGCTGATGGGAGAAGTGAGCAAGGGCCTCGACATTGTGCGCACCTGCCGTAACCGCTACGACGGATCGGTACGGAACCCGTTCAATGAATATGAATGCGGGCACTGGTATGCAAGGGCCATGTCGAGCTACGGACTGATACAGGGACTTACCGGCCTGCGTTATGATGCTGTGGATAAAACGCTGCACATCGATTCGAAAGTAGGAGACTTCACCAGTTTTATCGCTACAGCTACCGGTTTTGGAACAGTAAGCCTGCGCCAGGGAAAACCTTACCTGCAGGTGGTGCATGGATCGATACCTGTTGAACAGGCCATCGTTTCCGGGAAGAAGTGGGAAGGCAAAGTGTAGGGAAAGCAAACGATGTCCTGGAGTGATATTCATGACAATGATGTCGTGAGAAGGGCTTTTTATGACCCAAATGCTTAAACGATTAAGCTATCGTATTTTTCTCAAACCAAAATAGTTGCTTTTATGAAAGATTGCCTGCCGAATGAAAAGTCAAAGGCTCCCCGCAACGATCATGCAAGGCCGGTACACGGCATTGCATCATTCATCACGAACCCGAAAAGGAAAGTCACATGGCTCCTTCTGCTCTGTTTCAGTATCCATTTTCTCCATGCCGAAAAACCTCCGGGCATACCGGAATTTCAACAAAAGTCCAGGACCATTTCCGGCATTGTGAAAGATGAGGCGGGCAATCCGCTTTCCGGTGTGAGCGTGGTAGCTAAAAATTCCACTGCCCATGCAGTTACCGATGAGCAGGGAAAGTACCAGATCACAATTCCGGACGACGCCCGCATACTGGTATTTTCCTATGTGGGAAAGCAAACACAGGAACTGCGTATCGGGAATGCTACCGTTTATGATATTATCCTGGCGGGTAAGAATGGTGAGCTGGATTCAGTGATCGTGATCTCCACCGGTTACATGACACAGAAGAAGGCCGACCTTACCGGCGCCATCAGCATTATCACCAGGAATGATTTTGCAAAGAACCCGAGTGCGAATGTGATGCGCTCACTCCAGGGAAAGATCCCCGGTGTCTTCATCACTACAGATGGAAACCCGGCGGAATGGGCCAATCTACAAATGCGGGGGATCACCTCCATCAATTCCTCTCCGCCATTGATCGTACTCGATGGGCAACCGGTGAATATCAATTTCCGGGATATCAACCCTAACGACATCGAATCGATCCAGGTATTGAAAGATGCTGCATCGGCTTCCATCTACGGATCGCGGGCAGCAGGAGGCGTGATCCTGGTCACTACCCGGAAAGGCAGGCAGGGCGAGAACAAAGTTACCTATGAAGGGTATGTAGGCTTTTCGAAGATCCGGGGCGTTCCGGATATGCTCGATGCCGAAGGATATGGCAGGGGCTTATGGCAGGCTACCGTCAATGATGGGGACGATCCTGCTGCCGCCATACGTATTTATAATTACGACTGGAGCCGCGATGCCAATGGCGTTCCGGTGCTCCGTTCGGTGAAGCCGGTCGACTGGCTGAATGCCGATAAGACCATGCCTTCCTCCAATACCAACTGGTTCGATGCCGGAACCCGCACAGGTATTCAGCACAATCATCAACTTACCATTACCGGTGGAAAGGAAAGATTGTCGAGCCTGTTCTCCGTGAATTATTATGAGAACCAGGGAACGCAGATCACTTCTTTCTTCCGTCGCTATTCCGCACGCTTCAACAATGAATACGAACTGATAAAGGGACGGCTCACCATAGGGGAGAACCTCAATCTCACTGCCCTAAAAATGCGCGATGTGAACAGTACCTACGGGTTCCTGGTGATGCCACCCAATATTCCCGTGTATGATAATAAAGGTGGATGGGGAGGAGTGGCCATGCCACTCGGTATGGACGACTTCAACAATCCTGTACGCGATCTCCGGATCAATAAAGACAATACCGGAAATTTCCTGAAGATGCTGGGAACCGCCTATGCCAGTTTGAAGGTCCTGGATAATCTCACGTTGAAAACCCAGTTCGGACTGGATTACAGCATGTGGTACGACCGTACCGTCCAGCACAAATGGAAAGAAGCAGGAGGCAAGAGCAGTGATATCAATGGCGTAACCCAAAACAACTGGCATAATATCGGCCGCACCTGGACGAACACCTTATTATATAATCTCCATCTCGGCCAACACCACATCGATGTATTGGGCGGGATCGAAACCTACCAGTTCGTGGCCGAGAGTGTGAACGCTTACCGCAGGCAATTGCTGTTGGAAGAAAGGGATTATGCATATCTCTCTGCCGCTACCGGAGATAACAGATCGGAGAATGGCGGCGGAGATGAAAGGACCATGCTTTCCTATTTCGGTAAGATCAATTACTCCCTGGCTTCCAGGTACCTGCTCTCGGTTACCCTCCGGCGTGATGGATCTTCCGTTTTCGGTGTCAACAATCGCTATGCTACCTTCCCTGCTTTCTCGGCCGGTTGGAGGATCAGCGAAGAACCATTCATGAAAAGGTTTGGTTTTATCAACGATCTGAAATTGAGGGCCAGTTGGGGACAGAATGGGAACTCTGCCCCGCTCTCGGCAGGAAGCCTGGTAAATATCTACGTAACCGATGTCAATGGCACTTCTTATGCTATCGCCGGCAATCAAACCGGCAGCATCCCTTCGGGATACCGGAGGAATAGCCTTGGCAACCCTGATCTGAAATGGGAAACCACCACGCAGACCAATATCGGTATCGATTTCAGCTTTTTGCAAAACCGCCTTTCGGGCTCATTCGATTGGTTCAATAAGAAAACGACCGATATGTTATTCCAGCCTCCTTATATCGGGGCCCTTGGAGAAGGAGGATACCGCTGGATCAATGCAGCCGACATGACCAACAAAGGTTTCGAGCTTTTACTGAGCTGGGGCGAACAGAACAGATCGTTTTTCTACAGGATCACCACCAATTTCTCCGCATACAGGAACAAGATCAATTCCGTCCCTGAAAATGTGAAATATACTTATGGTGGCAACGGCTTGCTCGATAATATCATCGGCAGGCCGTTGAACTCCTTTTACGGACTGGTGGCAGATGGGATATTCAAAACCCAGGAAGAGGTCGATAACTCTGCGATCCAGCAGGGAAAAGGGCTTGGAAGGATCCGCTACAAAGACCTCGACGGCGATGGTGTGATCAATGAAACATTCGACCGTACCTGGATCGGTTCGAGAGATCCCAAACTGATGGCAGGATTGAACCTGGAAGCAGGGTATAAGAATTTCGATATTACCCTCTTCTTCCAGGGTGTTTTTGGCAACAGCGTTTACAATTCCTGGAAAGAGCTCAGTGATTTCTGGAATATCGGCGTACAGAATGATCGCAACCACCCATCGCGGGTACTGAGTGCCTGGTCGCCCCTGAATCCCAATTCGGATATACCGGCACTTTCAAGAAGGGATGCCAATGGAGAGAAACGATTGTCTACCTACTTCATCGAGAACGGCTCTTACATAAAACTGCGGACATTGGATATCGGTTATACATTTCCGGGAAAAATGATCCAGAAATGGAAGATGAACAGGCTGAGGGTCTATGTAACGGCAACGAACCTGCTGAACCTGAAGAAGACCTGGGGCAAAGACAAATTCACCGGTGGCGATCCTGAAAATCCGGGGACCGGCTATCCCATGCCCAGCACGTATTTCCTGGGATTAAATGTTTCCTTTTAAAAACAATCTTTATGAAACGCAGCAAGATAAGGCTTTTGAAAATTTTCAACATAATGGCAATGGTGTTCTTCGCAGTTGCTGTTCTGATTACCGGGTGCAAGAAATTTCTCGATGTGAAGCCAAAGGGTGTATTGTCGGAAGAACAGGTACAGGGCCCTGACCAGATCGAGAATTTTGTAACGGCCGCCTATGCGTTCATGCCATCTTTATGGTATTGGGACACACATAATCCCTGGATACAGAGCGTACGCTCCGATGATTCTTACAAGGGTGGAGGTGGATTGAGCGATCAGACACCCTGGTACGAGATGGAAATATTTACCGCAGTGACCTCCAATGTAGGCAATAATGACGGGCCCTGGTATCGCGGGTATTGCGGTGTCAGCAGGGCAAATACCGCGTTGCGATTATTGAAGAAAGTAGATGGCGCTGCCTTTACTTCAAAAGACCAACGGATAGCAGAGATGAAATACCTGAGAGGATGGATCTATCTCGGTATGAAGCTCCGCTGGAAATATGTACCCTGGATCGATGATGAGGTGCCGAATGATGCCATCATCGTGGAAGGGATATCGAACCGGCCAAAGGATATGGCGAATGACCTGTCATTGTGGGACAGGATCATCAAAGACCTCGAAGAAGCTGCTGCTGTATTGCCGGAAACGCAGGCCGATAAGGGCCGGCCCACGAAATATGCAGCCCATGCCCTTGCCGCAAAAGCCCTCCTGTTCAGGGCCTATGAACAGAACGATGCACATAAGGTAGCTACCATCAACACGGAAACGCTCAACAAATCATTGGCGCATATCGATGCCATCATGGCCAAAGATGGCTCCCTGTTCGACCTCACGCCCGATTTTGCCCAGAATTTCATGATCGAGTTCGATAACAACACCAAGGAATCCTTGTGGGAGATACAATATTCCATCAATGACGGCACCACCGATGGCCGGGTGGATTGGGGCGATCAGTTGAACGCACCCTGGTGGACACCCTATTTCAGTTGCTGCGATTTTCATAAAGTGTCGCATTCGATGGTCAACGCATTCAAAACAGATGGGACCGGCCTTCCCGATTTCAACAACTTTAATAATACGGAAATGACGGGCCAGGCCTATAAACAATTCTTCAAAGATCATTCGTTCGACCCCCGCATCGGGCATACCGTGGCCATTCCCGGTTATCCCTGGAAATACGATAACAATCTCCTGTTCGAAGAAGCAGGCTCACGCGCACCCTTCCAGTATGGCTATTTCAATTCGCTGAAAGAACAGGTGCATCCGAATTGCGGCTGTATGTTCAAGCCTTTCTATGTTCAAAACAGCATGAACAAAAGAGAGATCAGGTATGCAGAAGTCTTGTTGTGGAAAGCGGAGATACTGATCCAACTGGGCCGTATAAACGAAGCATTGCCATTGATCAACAGGATCAGGGCCAGGGCGGCCAACAGTACAGGCAAGCTGAAGAAAAATGATGGAACTCCCTGGATGGATTACAAGATCGAGCAGTACAAGCCCGGCGTCAATTGTAACTGGACGAGAGATTTCGCCTGGCAGGCTTTGATGTGGGAAGACAGGCTCGAACTGGCCTGCGAAGGTCGCCGCTTTTTCGACCTCATGCGCTGGGGTCAGTTGGAGCCGGTGATGAACGCTTATTTCGAAAAGGAGAAGAACCGTTTCGATTGGTTCAGGCTTGCTCATTTCACTACCGGGAGGGATGAGTTCCTGCCTATTCCCCAGGCGCAGATGAACTGGTCGAAAGGAGGATACAGGCAGAACCCTGGATATTGATCATTTCAAATAAAAAAACATTCGGATGAAAAAGTTATTATTTATATATGGTATGGCGCTATGCCTGCTTGGCAGTGGTTGCATTAAATCGGTAGATGGTACCAAGCCGGGCGTGAGCCTGCCCACTGTGACCAATCTCAGTTTACAAAAGCTCGATGCAGGGAAGGTGAAGATCACCTGGCAGTTCCCTGGCAATATCCCTTCAGAGATCCAGCAGCCGCTGAGTGTAGTGGTGCAGGTGAATGAACTGGTGACCGTCATGAAGGCTATTACCATCACCACTGCAACATTGCCCAATGCACCTACTGAATATAATTTCACTTTGCCTCACCCCGAATCGGTCTATCATTTTACCGTGAAGCTGTTTGGCGTGACGAAAACAACCGACAAGAATTATTCTTCCAATATTTATTCACCCGGACAAACAGTGGAATATAAAAAGTGAGTATGCTCAAACCATTCCTTGCCATCAATACCATTGCTCTCCTGTTACTGACGGGCAATATTCAAGCCCAGGAAACACAAGCAGTCGTACCATGGATAAGGCCTGATCATGCAGGCAGCCCGGCTGTATGGGGGATCCGCAATGGTATTGTGGTAGGAATTTGGCCTTCTGCCATTGAGGGGAACAAACAGTCTTCCGATGGAGGGCCGAGAGGATTGCTGCGGATAGGTTATGAGTGGCTGGGCATGGTTTATCATATCAATTACCTGGCGATAGAACCGGTGGCGAATGGTAAAATGGAATTCAGTGAGGTCTCTCCCTCTCAGGCGGATGCCCGGTGGGGCAAGCTGATCTGGGCTGCCGGTGACAGTTCAAAGCCAGGCAGTTTTTATCCATCGGCTTCCACCAGGGGAATAATATCACACCCTGATCCAAACAACCTGGCAATAGAAGAGCTAAGCCTTTACCTTTTCATGGAAAAATTCATGAATGGTGCGCACCCTTATCTCAGGCTAAGCATCAGAAGCGATCGCCCGGAAGAATTGTGTATAGAGATCTTCCACCAAGATGACAGCGCACCGATGGAGCGTTGCGCCATCACTGCAACGATGGGTAATTATGCAAGATTACGATGGCTTTATCTGCAAGACAGGAAGATCGATTCCCGGCAATTGTTCGCCGGGTATCGTGAGACCGGATTCATAGAAAAAGAGACCTATCCTGCCGGGCAGATGCTTCGCACTGCGAAAGGCTATCTCATGGCCATTGCTGAAACAAATGAAAGCTTTGCGGAGCTTGCCTCCTGGCCCCAGGAACCAGCCTATTGGTCGAAGTGGAGCTGGCGATACCGGCCTTTCTATAAACTGACGCAGTACTGGCGTAAAGAACAAAGTCGTTTCGATCCTTCATTGCAAATAAGGGTCAACGGTAGAGCGAAATACTGGAGCGGGGGGAGTAGTAATCCCAATAACTATGTCGATATTCCGGGTGGCCCGGCCTTCGAGAATTTCGAGCTGCGTGAAAAATATTATCCCGGTCAGAAATTCTATTTCGGCATCAGCCGTAAAACAGTTCAGCAACTGTTGCATGATCTATAACTTCGCAGAGATCTCCTTTGCGGTTTCCTCTTCCGGTAGAGCATGCCTCCATGAATAATACCATACAACCCCGAAGCAGATCAGCGGAACGACGTAAGCCAATTGCACATTGTAATAAAACGCGATGGCGCCCAACCCAAGCGGGACCAGGGCCCCGCCAACGATCGACATCACCAGGAATGCAGAGCCTGATTTCGTTTCATTCCCCAGGTTTTTGATGGCCAGTGAAAAAATGGTGGGGAACATGATCGACATGAAGAACTCCACCACGAGCAGGAGGTAAATGCTTTCCCTTCCTCCTTTCAATACGCAATAGCACAACAACAAAACACTGCCGGCACTATAGAACATCAGCAATACGCGTGGCGCTATCGTCTTCATCAGGAAAGTACCAGCATACCTGCCGATCATGAAACATAGAAGCAGCATGCCCAGGAATGTGGTGGCCTCCATCTCCGGCATGCCGCCACTGTATTTTGCAAACCTTATGAAGAAACTGGAAACACAAACCTGTGCGCCCACATACGCAAACTGCGCAATAACGCCCCATCGGAAATGCTTATGCCTGAATACACGGAGGTTGATGCTCAATCCACCATGTTCTTCCTGTACCGACGGGAACCGGACCATGCGGAACAGGAACGCCACGAACACCAGCACACCGGCAATGGTAAGATAGGGTACCTGCACAGACCGCGCTTCGGATAGCAGGTAAGTATTGAGCGCATCGGGCGACATGGCATTCAGTTGTTCCGCGCTATATTCCTTGCCTGAGAGAATTACTTTGCTCAGGAAAAAAGCAGATACGAAAGCGCCCAGGCCATTGAATGCCTGTGCAAAGTTGAGCCGCTGTACGGCTGTGTCTTCCGGGCCAAGGATAGTGATATACGGATTGGCGGCGGTTTCGAGAAAGGTCATACCTCCCGCCACCAGAAACAAGGCGAACAGGAAAAGCCCGAAGGAGCGTATTTCTGCTGCCGGGAAGAAAAGAACGGCGCCGGTAGCAGCAATGAGCAGCCCGGTGATGATGCCTGTTTTATAGCTCCATCTTCGCATCACCCAGGCAGCAGGCAATGCCACAAAGAAATAACCGATCCAGTAGGCGGAATCGATGAAGGCCGATTGAAAATCGTTCAACTGGCAGGCTTTCTTCAAATGCGGGATCAGCACCGGAATGAGGTTGGAAGTAAGAGCCCATAAAAAGAACAGGCTGATCACAAGTATGAAGGCTATCCGTGCATAACCCATACGGGGCACCGGCGCGGATTCCGGGGATGTTGTCTTCAAGACGGGATCCATAGATTGGGCAGTTTATCGTTAGTGTGATAAGGTCCGGCGAACAGGTGATGCTAGAGCCTTAATTTTTGAATGTCATTGACCAGTACACCGATATGATCGATACTGATCTCTACCCTGTCATTTTCATGCAGGGTAAAATCGTTGCCAGGTACGAGACAGGTGCCTGTCATCAGGTAAGCGCCTTCAGGAAAGGAACAACTTCTGTACAGGAACCCGACGAGTTCCTGGTGCCCGCGTTTCATCTGGCTGATGGGAACGTTGTCGGTGTATTGTACCTGTTCGTTGCGATAGATGGTCAAACGGATATTGGTATCCGGAGGAATGGGCGCATCAGGCACTGCCAGGCAGGGCCCAAGCCCGGCGCACTTTTCATAGATCTTTGCCTGTGGCAGGTATAGCGGGTTCTCTCCTTCGATGCTGCGCGAGCTCATGTCGTTGCCGATCGTATATCCTTCTATCGTCCCTTCACTGCTGATGAAAAGTGTAAGCTCCGGTTCCGGCACATCCCAGGTTGAATCGGTACGGATATAAACAGGTTGTCCATGTCCGGAAACACGGCGGGCAGTAGCCTTGAAGAACAGCTCGGGCCTTTCGGCAACATACACCTTATCATAAAATGTGGCGCCGCCCGATTGCTCCGATTCTTCCATGCGGGCAGTGCGGCTCCGGTAATAAGTAACGCCTGCCGCCCACACTTCCTGTGCATCGATCGGGGCCTGCAATTCGGTCAACAATAATTTTTCGGCTGCGGCCGGCTCCAGCGCTGGTTTGCCTTTCAGGGCAGCTACAACATGATCGAATAAACCCTTCCTGTTCACAAAGCTGCTCCAGGTTGCATCGATGGAATAGTGCTGCCCTTTGTATGCTACGAGCAAGGCATTGGACAATTTATAAATGTGGATGACCTCCATAAAGCTGTATTAATGGTTGAGGAATTTTTGTACATCATCGAATGACAGTTTCCACCATTGCATGGCCAGAGCCTGGAGAGCGTTTTTGTCGCCGCTGAAATGAAGGGTGGTTTGCCTGTAAGTAAGGGATTGCCCGGGTTTCAACGTACGTACATCTGAAGATGATTCCACTTCATAGAAAGGCCCCATTTGTGAGCCATCTGCCAGTGGCCCATCGTTGTAACAATTTACGGCGTCTCCCTTGAAGGGCTCTTTTTGCTGCTCCCATTTGGAATTGACATAGCGGCCCTGTGGCACTACATCGTACAGGAGGATGGTCAGGACATTATTTTCCAGGTCGATACTACCGGCCCCTGTTTTGGCGATCAGTGGCGCCAGCCCGATCTTGCCGCGGGCTTTGCCATCGGCCCTGAACAATAGGAGACTGTCTTTGATCAGGAGGTCCCTGGCTGTTATCTTACCAAAATAATCATCGGTGATAAGTTGCTTCGAATTGGATATATTCCTGAAAGGCGCTACCACAGCGGTTTTGGCAGATGGTTTGAACATGCCAAGCAGCCAGATGCTGACCAATCCTTTCTGTTCCTGCCAGGCGCTGTCGCCTGCGTTGGTAATTACGTTTTCAGTTTCGTAGGCAACGGGGGTAAGACCGGCAGGTAGGGCAAAACCAAGTTTGCCGGCAATGCTATGCTCATCGAGCAGCCTGATCGTTCTCGTGATATCGAGTTGGAAGCGTGTGCCTTTGTAATTCTGCAGGGAGCCTTTTTGCCGATAAGTAACGGATGTATCGGTTTGAGTTGTTACTGCGTATTGTACCGTATCGATGAGGGCAGGCGTTTGCCAGTGCTGAAATTCAAATGCCGATCCGGGTGGAAAGAACAAGGCATATTGTCCGCCCTCGGGACCAAGCCAGAAACGTTCTTCACCGCCGAAAGCATTGATATGTGGCGCATATTTCTGTGATGCCATCAATCCATAGTTGATCCAGCCATAACTTTTTCCCTGGCTGCCGCCGGTAGTGCTGGTCATTACGCGGGCCTGGTAATCGCCGGTCACCACTACGCGACTACTATCATGGCTACGATTCAGCACGACTACATTCTTCAAATATTTTTGCAGGAAGGCCACGTCTTCGCTGAAATTGGAAGGCTTGCTGGTAACAGGTGTTGGTGTTGTTGCCTGTTGTTTCGGTTGGGCAGGATCGTTACAGGAGATAGCGCCTGCCAGCATACCGATAATGATCAGGTTGGATCTCATAATTTAAAGTTGATGATTGATCTATAATGATACTCCCCGTTTCCAGGGAATAAAATCGTCTTGCTCCAGCAACTGTGCCTTTGCGGTATAATCGCCGCTGGCCGTGCTGATCACCAGTTCCAGGATACGGTCGGCCACTTCATGGATCGTTTCTTCTCCGCTGATGATGGTGCCTGTATCCAGGTCGATGATATCCTGCATTTTGCCGGCGAGCCTGCTGTTGGTCGATAGTTTGATCACAGGCGCTACCGGATTGCCGGTAGGCGTGCCCAGTCCTGTCGTGAACAATACAATATTGGCGCCCGCACCCACTTCTGCCGTGGTAGATTCCACGTCACTGCCGGGTGTGCACAACAGGTTCAGTCCTGGCTTTTGTACCCAGGCGGGATAATCGAGCACATCGGTCACAGGTGAGGAGCCGCCTTTTTTGGCAGCGCCTGCCGATTTGATGGCATCGGTGATCAGGCCGTCGCGGATATTGCCGGCAGAAGGGTTGGAATCGAACCCCGATCCAACAGCTTCCGCACTTTTGATATAATCGCGCATCAGTTGTACGAAACGGGCGGCGAGATCGGCGGTTACACAGCGGTCGCTGAGTTCCTGTTCAACGCCGCAGAGCTCCGGGAATTCGGACAAGATCACCGATCCTCCCAATGCTACCAGCAGGTCTGAAACGCGCCCCACGGCAGGGTTTGCGGAGATACCCGAAAACCCGTCCGACCCTCCGCATTCCATACCGATACATAATTTACCGAGTGGGGCCGGCCTGCGTTCCTGTTCATTCGCTTTGACAAGTCCTTCAAAAGTTTGTCGCATCGCCTGCGCCATCAATTCTTTTTCAGGTCCGATCTTTTGTTGTTCGAGGTAGATGACGGTCCTGTCGAAACCGGGTGAACGCTTTTCTATTTCTTCTTTCAGCATCTCCACCTGGGCATTCTGGCATCCCAGGCTCAATACCGTGGCCCCGGCCACATTGGGATGTGTGATATACCCGGCCAGTATTCCGCACAATGCGCGGGCATCCTGTTTTGTGCCACCGCAGCCCAATGTATGGGTCAGCAGCTTGATACCGTCGATATTGGTGAATTCCCGGTTTATCGATGATCTGTTTTTCGGTTGTACTATACCGTTACTGTATGTTCCACTCCTGACACCGGATAAGACATGTTGCAGCATCTCCTCATACGTATCCCGTTTGCGGTAGCCCAGTTCTTTTACCAGTACTTCATGAAGTAGTTGAACATTCCTGTTCTCACAGAATACGAGTGGCACCAGCACCCAGTAGTTGGCAGTGCCTACGCGGCCATCACTGCGGTGATATCCCAGGAATGTGCGCTGCTGCCAATGGGAGGTATCCGGAACTTCCCAACTGGTATGGCGTTCTGTGCCGACGGCAAACTGCCCGGAAGCATGCCTGATATTTTTGGTGGTGATCAGCTCGCCGGCAGGGATATCTTCATTGGCAATGCCCACGAGCACACCGTACATGATCACCGGTGATCCGCTGGGGATGGGGCTTCCGGCCATTTTATGTTTGGCATGGATAGTTCTGAGCGGAGTGATCTGCTGTCCGCTGCAATCCACGCCGGCGCCTGCGGGAAGGTCCTGCAAGGCTACCCACACATTATCTTTCGGGTTTATTTTAAGAACGGATTGTTTCATACTGTGATCATTGATAAAAATTCAAAAATCATTGGATTATGGGATGGCCCTGTCGAGGTGCACATAACCTCCATCTACATGGACCAGTTGGCCGGTGGTATGGCTCGATCTGTCGGACAACAGGAAAGCCGCCGTGTGCGCGATCTCCAGGGGAGTGGTCATGCGTTTTTCCAATGGGATGCGGGCCACGATCCCTGCCAGTTTCGTTTGTGGGTCGGGGAAAGTGCTGATCCAGCTCTGGTAGAGATCTGTCCAGGCTTCCGATACTACGATGGCATTTACGCGGATGCTATAAGGCAATAATTCCACGGCCCATTCGCGGGTGAGGGCATTGCGGCCGCCATTGGCGGCCGCATAGGCGGAAGTGCCACCCTGCCCGGTTTCTGCTGTCTTGGAACTGATATTGACGATACTCCCTTTACTTGTTTTCAGCCAGGGCAGCGCATAGTGGGCCACGAGATAATAGTGCACGAGATTGGCATGGAGGGACTGCATGAATTTTTCATAAGAGCCGCTGGCCAGTCCAACCCCATCATTGATCCCTGCATTATTCACCAGCCCATCGATCCTCCCGAACCTTTCCGTAACCTCCTTTACTGACCGGCTACAGGCTTCCGGGTCCGTCAGCTCTGCCACCACCTGCCAGCCTTTACCGCCTGCCTGTTCGATGTAGGACAACTGTTCTTTGTTATCCTGCTCACTTCTTCCAATGATCACCGGGAATGCTCCTTCCTGCGCCAGCACAGTAGTAATAGCGGCCCCGATACCTTTAGCGCCTCCTGTTACGATAATGATCTTATCTGTTAAGCCCAACTCCATAGTATATATTGTGTGTTAAAGATTATGGATATCCGGGAAATATGGCCCATCGTTCGGCAGCTACAGCGTCTTCGAGAAATTTCCATTCACCATTCGCCAGATGCCAAGCGGGTTCCTGTCCTGCAGTTCCGGCGGCAACAGCCAGGCAGGAAAATCCTGGAAGCATACCGGCCGCACGAAGCGCCCGATCGCCGCAGTGCCCACGGAAGTGCCGGCAGCGGGAGTGGTAGCAGGCCAGGGCCCTCCATGCACCATGGCATGGTTAACGGCAACGCCTGTGGGAAATCCGTTGATGATCAGCCTGCCTGCTTTTTCACGAAGGATATCTACCAACTCTATATGCTCGCGGAGATCTTCTTCGGTACCATGGATGGTTGCTGTCAGTTGTCCTTCCAATGTGTTGGCGAGTTGATAGAGCTCTTGTTTGTTCCCTGCGCTGATATGTAAAGTGGATGGCCCGAATACTTCATGCATGATAGATGGACCGGCCAATACTTTTTGCGCGCTTATCTGTAACAGGGCTGCACTGGCCTGGGACAGTGATGCGGCCGTGTTGGCAAGCAGTTCCGCCCCTTGTTCCTGTAACCCTGCTATACCATTATTGTAAGCATCGAGGATTCCCGGTGTAAGCATAAAACCGGCAGGTATTGTTGAAATATGTTTTTGTAATGATTCGATGAAATGATGTGGAAGATCGGGGCCATTCGTAATGAAAATACCGGGGTTCGTGCAGAATTGTCCTACCCCGAGCGTAACAGACTGAATGAACTGCCCCGCCAGTGCTTCGCCTTTCTGCTGCAGGATACGGGGGAGAAAGAAAACAGGATTAACGCTTCCCATCTCTGCATACACCGGGATGGGTGTGGGCCTGCGCGTGGCGGTCTCATACAATGCCTTGCCTCCACGGAATGAACCTGTGAATGCGATGGCTGCCAGTAAAGGGTGTATGGCCAACTGCTGGCCTGTTTCATGGGTGGCGCCCTGTATCAATGAAAACACGCCATCAGGCATTCCGGTACTGATGGCGGACTGCCGGATGGCGGTAGCCACCATTTCGGAAGTATTCGGGTGGGCGGGATGTGCTTTACAAACAACGGTACAGCCGGCTGCCAGTGCTGCTGCCGTATCACCACCAGCTACAGAAAAGGCCAGTGGAAAATTGCTGGCGCCGAATACGCATATAACGCCGATAGGTATGCGCATTTGGCGCACATCCGGTGTACCTGTATCGATCCGTGCGTTCACCCAGGAGCCTTCTGTGATAAGAGCGGCAAACAGGCATAACTGGTTGGTGGTACGATCGCGCTCATTCCGGAGGCGGGCCAGTGGAAGACCTGTTTCATCGGAGGCAATATGGAGTAGAGCATCGCCCAGTAAAATAATATTGTCGGCAATGGCCTGCAGGAAGGCGGCACGTTGTGCAGCCGGCATTTTTCTATACCTGATGAATGCGGCTGCGGCCAATGTCACTGCGGCATCGATCTCCTCAGGGGTGGCTTCTTTGAACTCACGGGGGATCCATTCCTGTTTCAGCGGATTGAAGGCGCGGAAAGATCGATGGACTTCCGGGGAAAAATGATGGCCGCTCATCTGTGATCCGGTACTGGCTGTCTGGCTCATGCTCATATCATTGAAATTATTGGATGGAACAGGCTAGTTCACTTCAAGCTCATCCTTCGATGGTAATTTGGGGAAGGGGGCATGGGGTTCGCGCTGGTACCAGAAGACCACGCTGCTGATATCCGACTGTTGCGGCAGGTAGCGGCCTCCGCTTTTCCAGCCAAGGTCCTGGATAGTCACTTTCAGGTCTTTCTCGAACCGGATGGGGTCCATGATATGCCAGCGGTAGAGACCGAACCGTTGTTGTGACCTGTAAAGACCATCGGGGCGTTGTACCTGTACGAGACCCGAATACGGAGAGCAGAATTCCTGGTAGCGTCCCTTGGTGTCGAAATTATAGGAACCGCAAAAATAATCTTCTGTGCCGGTGCCGCAGATAGTGGGGAACTGTTTATCGCCGTCCATAAAAAACTTGATCTCGCCTTCGCCCCACCAGCCGTTGTTATTGACGCCCCATGCGAGGTAAGTGCCTACGTACTGGCCTTTTCCTTTCAGGCCGTCGATCAGTGTGAACTCGGCGCCGCGTACCGGGTTATTGCGGCGGAACTGTGCATGGAAATAAGCAGCGTCATCGGGAACGGTGGTCAGCGTATAATCGACCTGGTAATACAGGGTCATGCGTTCGGTGTTGATATTTTCCATGGTGATCCTGCATTTCTTGCGGAAGGGCATCGTCCAATAGCAATTGAAGGCGCTGCCAGGGTTAACGGCAACGGGCAGGGAGCTGAGTGGTGCGAACTCTCCCCATCCCATGCCGAAGAAATCGCCGACCGGTACTTCTACGGATGGAGTGGTCTCATCGTCCCAATAGAAACGGAGAATGGAAAAGCGCCAGTTGCCGGTTGGTGTCATCCAGATATGCTGGATGGCTCCGGGGCCTGTGATCTCGGCGAGTGTAAAAGTCTTGCCGGGCTCGATATGAATAAATGGATTCACCTTCCATCCCTGTCCGAGGTCGCGGGCCGCGTTGCGGGCATTCCCCTGTTCAAGAGTGGCTATACCGCCTTTGCCGGGTTCGCCGGTAAAATTTTCAGGGCTGATGGAGCGGGTTTTGGCATCGGACAGCCGGAAGAGATTGCCCAGGTTCATGTCGAGACCGTTGAATGGTTGCTGTGAAAAAGCTGTGCAACTGAGGACGGCAGCTATTGCCAGCAGATAATATTTCTTCATATAGCATGATGGTTTGATTCCAAAAACTGTATCCTGAAAAGGTTTCAAAGGGTACGGATTTGCTTTATCGTTTAAGCACCGAAAACCCACTTTATCTCTTTCATTTCTTTTCTCTTAACGCTCTTAATTCTTTTGCCGGCTGCCGCAGGATTTCCGCACCACCAGTTTCGTATCTATAAAAAGGTGGTCGACCGCTTTTTTAGGATCATTGATCTGTTCGAGCAATACTCTCACGGATTCCTTGCCCATATCCAGGATGGGTTGCTGCACATAGGTAACGGGTGAATAGAACAGGTCGAATGCTTCGGCTTCGTCGAAGCTCACGATGGCCATTTCTTCGGGAATGCGGATACCCAACTGATTCATATATTTCAGTCCTTCCAGTGCAAGGCTGTTGGTAGCGAAGAAGATGGCGTCGGCCGGTTTGCGGCCGCTGCGCAATTCATCGATAGCCTTATGCACATCTTCCCTGATATTCGAGTACCGGGCCAGTTTCAGCAGGTTATGCTTCTCCGGTAGTTTATGATCCCGCAGCGCTTCCAGGTAGCCGCGTTTACGTTCATTGATATGATGGAGGGCCGTTTTGTACATGATCATACCGATCCGTTGCCTTCCTTTTTTGGCGAGATGCGTGACGGCATGGTAGGCCGATTCGAAATTATTGATGGAAATATTATTGGTAGGGATGCCCGGAAAGTAGCGGTCGATCAGCACGAATGGCATATTCCTTTCCTTCAGTTGCTTGATCTGCTGCTCCGATCCTTCTGTGGGTGTCATGATCAGCCCGTCTACCTGGCGGTTCAGCAAAACATTGATGAGGTCCCAGGATTTATCGGCATTCTCATCGGAGCTGCCGAAGATCACCGTATAATTATTGCGTTTGGCCTCATCTTCGATAGTGCGGGCAATATTGGCGAAAAAGGGGTTGGAAATATCTGCCACTACCAGGCCGATCGTATAGGAGCGGCCGCTCTTCAGGCTTCTTGCGATATGGTTGGGCTGATAGTTGAGCTTCCTGGCAATTTCGCGGATCTTCCCGGCGATCTCTTTTCCTACCCTTGCTTCTTTTTCCTTGTTCGTGAGCACATAGGATACCAGGGCCGTGGAAACGCCCGCAGCTTTGGCGATATCTTTCAGCGACACCTTTTTCTTCATTGATTAAAAATATGCTTAAACGATTAAGTAGCCAAATTTCCCGGAAAAATTATTTTAGGTCCTTGATCTTTCCATGAACGGATATGCAACATTCTTCCGTTTTCACTATCTTTTCTTATTGTGGTCAGGGCATCCTTCACAACCGGTCAAAGAGAAAATTAAGTTCAATTCGCAAATCCAAACAAATGCTGAAAACATTTTTCAAGATCGCCTACCGGAATTTCATCCGCAACAAGGCTTTTTCATTTATCAATATGGCTGGCCTTACGGTAGGCATAGCGAGTGTGCTGCTCATTTTCCTGTGGATACAGAATGAATTGGGCTACGACCAGTTCCACGAAAAGAAAGACCGCATTTATGTAGCCTGGAACCGCGCCACTTTCGACGGCAAGCTGATGTGCTGGCAAACCACCCCCAAGATACTGGCCAGCACCATGGAGCGCGACCTGCCCGAAGTAGAGAGAGCAGTGCGGGTGAACTGGAGCAATAAATTCCTGTTCAGCATTGGAGATAAGCGGATCACCAGGCCGGGCAATATGGTAGATACCGGTTTCCTGCAAGTCTTCAGCTTTCCCCTGCTAAAAGGTGATCCTGCTACTGCATTGAACGATATGCATTCCATCATACTTACCGAGAAACTGGCCAAAGCGCTATTCGGTAAGGAGGAAGCCATGGGAAAAGTGATCAAGGTCGATAACAAGGATAATTTTACCGTAACAGGTATTGCAAAAGACCTCCCCAATAATACGAGATTCGATTTTGAATACTTGCTACCCTGGTCTTACCTGGTCTACCGAAAAGAAAATGATTCCAGTTGGTTAAATAATAGCACGAGGACCTACGTGCTCCTGAAAGCCAATGCCACACTGGCTTCCGTGGCCCCAAAGATGAAAGTGCTCAAACAAAAATACAACCAGGAAGCACGCGAATCGAATTGGGAGATGTTCCTGTATCCCATCAGCCGGTGGCGTTTGTATTCTTCTTTTACAAATGGTGCGGAAGATGGACAAGGCATTATCCAATATGTAAGGATATTCGGGATCATAGCAGGGTTCATCCTGCTGATCGCCTGTATCAATTTCATGAACCTGAGCACAGCAAGAAGTGAGAAACGCGCCAGGGAAGTAGGCATCCGAAAAGTAGTGGGTGCAAGAAAAGGTTCCCTGATCGGTCAGTTCATTGGCGAATCCATTCTGCTCGCCTTCCTTGCCTCCCTGATAGCACTGATCATTGTGCAGTTGTGCCTGCCCGCGTACAACCGGCTTACCCATAAAGAACTTTCACTGAATTTTACCAGTGCCGGCACCTGGCTGGCCATGATAGGGTTCATTATTTTAACCGGTTTGCTGGCCGGCAGCTATCCTGCCTTCTTCCTTTCTTCTTTTCAACCTGTGAAAGTATTGAAAGGTACGTTCAAGAAAGCCCATGCGCTCGTAACACCACGCAAAGTGCTGGTGGTATTGCAGTTTACATTCGCCATCATCCTGATCATTTGCACCATCATCGTGAAGCAGCAGCTCGATTATGCCCGTAACAGGGAAACAGGTTATAACAAAGCCAATCTCGTATACCATTTCTTCACCAATGATATCGAGAAGAATTATAAACTTATCAAGGATGAACTGCTTTCCTCCGGCGCGGCCACTTCCGTAGTGAAAACCAATTCACCGCTTACAGAAGTGTGGAGCGACGGATGGGGGCAGGAATGGGAAGGCAAAGACCCGAATGACAAGACCGATTTCCAGCGCTATATACAGGACGAAGGACTGGGAGCCGCGGCCGGTCTGCAATTCGTGCAGGGCCGTGATTTCAACCTGCAACAATTCCCCACCGATTCAACCGCCATGATCATCAACGAATCTTCATTGAAAGTGATGAAGTTTAAAGACCCTATCGGTAAGACCGTAAAAGACAACGGCATCGAATGGCATATTGTGGGCGTGATAAAAGATTTTATCATCAGCTCTCCCTATGAGCCGATTAAACCGATGCTGATCTTCGGCGCCAAAACCAACTGGTTCCAGACCTTGCTCATCAAGCTCAATGGCAACAATAGCAGAGGCACTGCCGCCAACCTGAAGACAGTAGAGGGCATCTTCAAAAAGTACAACCCGGAATATCCATTCGAGTACAGATTCGTGGATGAGGAATACGCTGCGAAATTTATGGAGGAGAAACGCATCGGTATCCTTGCTTCCTTATTTGCCGGGTTGACCATTTTTATTTCCTGCCTCGGGCTGTTCGGCCTTGCCACTTATATGGCAGAGAACAGGATCAAGGAGATCGGCGTTCGAAAAGTGCTGGGCGCATCGGTAACAGGTATCACCGCCTTATTGTCCAAAGATTTCCTGAAGCTCGTGCTCATTTCATTTGTCGTTGCTGCCCCGATCGCCTGGTGGGCCATGCATAACTGGCTCCAGGATTACACCTACCGGGTGAGCATACAGTGGTGGATCTTTTTGGCGGCGGGAGCTATTTCCATGATCATTGCATTGTTGACCGTGAGCTTCCAGGCCATCAAAGCGGCTATGGCGAACCCGGTAGTCAGCCTGAGAAGTGAGTGATGCGATCCCGGCGCCGGGTGATGATCAGGACATACCTTGAAAGATTTTTATTCTATGATAAGGACATTCCTCAAAATGAGCTGGCGGAACGCCATCAGGAACCGCAGCTTCACCCTGATCACCCTTTGTAGCCTGATACTGGGCATCACCCTGTTCTTCCTGATCAGCATCTGGGTCAGGGATGAGTTATCTTACGACACCCATTTCAAATCGCCCGAACGGATCTGCCGGGTCGAGACAAAAATGCAAAATACCGATGGCACATCGGGCAATATGCCAACAGTAGGATGGCCGGTGGGCCGGCATTTGCTCGCAAAGTACCCGGAGGTGGAAGCCGTCACCTATATGCGTAACTGGTGGCCGATCATTAAATTCAAAGGGAACTATTTATATGAGGACGCCATGCTGGCGGATAAAAGCTTTTTCGATGTGTTCGGGTACGAGTTGCTGGAAGGCGATCCTGCCACCGCCCTGGAAGCTCCCTATAGCCTCGTGATCAGTTCGGCGTTGAAGGAAAAGTATTTCGGTAAAGAGGCGGCTATCGGAAAAGTATTGATGATCAGTGATACCGTACCGTATACGATTACCGGTATTTTTAAAGACCTGCCTGCTGCATCACACCTGAGATTCGATATGCTCGGGTCATTTGCCACTGTCTGTGCCATGTACCCGAAAGACTGTGAAAAACAATTTGTGTCCGGCTGGTTCGATCTCAATGTATACAATTATGTAAAGCTGCGCAACACAGCCACTGTAGGCATCGTTGAATCGAAGATCAGGGACCTCGTATTGGAAGCAGGTAAGGAAACCGTGAAAGCTACCGGGTTCAAAGCCACACTGGGCCTTCGGCCGGTGGGAGATATTTACCTGTATTCGGGTATGCCTACCGGTAAGGGTACTGTAGGTAGTATCACCTCTATCAAACTTCTCCTGGCTATCGGTATTTTCATTTTACTGATCGCCTGTCTCAATTTTATCAACCTCAGCACTGCCAAGTCGGTGGAGCGCGCCAAAGAGATCGGCGTGCAGAAAGTACTGGGCAATAACCGCCGCAGGCTGATCCTCCAATTCCTGACAGAAGCCGCCTGCCTATGTGTTCTGGCAGCCATCGTCAGTGCGGGGTTGATGGTCTTGCTGCTGCCATTGTTCAATGAGTTTACCGGCAAAGCTTTTACCATTGCATCGGTGTTTTCCGTGAGGAATTCAATCATGCTGACCGGTATCGTTGTGGTGCTCGTTCCACTGGCAGGTTTTTATCCGGCCTGGGTAATGTCTTCCTTCAGGCCCATCATTGTATTGAAAGGTAATTTCCAACATAGCTCCTCCGGCACTTTTTTGAGAAAGGCGTTGGTGGTGACACAGTTCGTTATTTCAGCAGGTTTTATCATGAGCACTATCATCATGTGGCAGCAGGTGACTTTCATGCAGAAGCAGGAGCTGGGGTTCGATAAGGACAATATCCTCCTGGTGAACCTCGATAAATTGCCCTGGAAATTGAGGCATAATGGATCGGACGTTTTCAAAAGCAGTATGCTGGGCGATGCAGGGGTTAAATATGTAACAGCCTGCGGCGCAGTGCCGGGAAGAACGGGATGGGATGGACAGTTTGCCTATCCGGAAGGCAGATCGAAGGATGAATCGTTGTCGGTGGAATATATTTCTGTCGATGCGGATTATCTGAGAACGATCGGGCTGGAATTGAAGGCCGGGCGTGATTTCCTGGCAGGCAGCAAGGCAGATGAAGAGGAAGCCTTTATCATCAATGAAACAGCCGTTCAATACTTCGGATGGGGCGATGCCAATAAAGCGCTTGGTAAAAAATTATCCACTTCCGGGAAAGATGGGAAGGTTGTAGGTGTGGTGAAAGATTATCATCAGCACGGTTTGCAGGAACAGATCAGGGCTGTGGTACTAAGCCCCCTCCATAGTATCAGCTTTTTTGCCATCCGCTATGATGGCATTGCACCGCGGCAGGTGATCGCCCATGCACAGGCCGCCTGGGATAAAGTGTATAAAGGATTTCCTATTGAATACAGGTTCCTCGATGAAGATTATCAACGGCAATATATGAGGGAAGAAAAGCATAGGGGCTTTATTGGATTGGCAGCTATCCTTTCCGTAGTGATCGGTTGTCTTGGCTTGCTGGGCCTGGTGATCTACACGGCGCAAAAAAGAGTAAAGGAAATAGGTGTCAGAAAAGTATTGGGCGCCAGTGTGTCCAGTATCGTTACCTTATTGTCTATTGACCTTTTGAAATTAGTTACATTGGCAGTGATGCTCGCCATACCGGTCGCTTTCTGGGCTATGCACAACTGGTTGCAGAATTTCGCTTATCGCATTACGATCAGTTGGTGGGTCTTTGCGGTATCGGGGATAGCGGCTTTACTGATCGCTTTGTTGACCATCAGCTTTCAGGCGATCAGGGCAGCGATGGCAAACCCGGTGAAGAGCCTGAGAGCTGAATGAAGGTTGAATAAAGGTTGAAAGGTTAACAGGTTGATAAGTTGACAAGGGTGTCTCTGAAATGCGGAGACACCCTTGTCAACTTATCAACACCTATCAACCTGTTAACTTACCAACGAGAATCCGTCCCTGTAATTCCTCTTCACGAACTGGTTGGCTTCATCGAAGTTGGTGACACGCATCTCGTCTCCATCCCACAATAATTTGATATAGCGGCCGGGATATTCCCATTTGTCAGGATTGGTGCTGCTTTTCCTGCGCAGATCGAAACTGCGGATGGCGAGATTGCCCATCAACACCGTTTCAGTGAGTGGGCCCGCTATGTCGAAGTTGGCGCTTAGCTCCTTTGCCTCTTTGCTGCCATAGCCTGCCATGGCCGCTTCTACCCAACGTGTATAATGCCCTGCTTCGGCATCCTTTACACGGGGGATGGTCTTCTCCAGTTTCACTTCATTCGTTCTGCTGGTGGGCAGCAATTGCGGGTTGCGGCCATAAGTGCCGCACATCATTTTACCTTTCGTGCCGATGAACAAGGCAGCATTACCACCTTCGCCGAGCAATTCTTTGGGGCCGAGTTCGTCTGGCCGTTCAGGTTGGATGCCGCCATCCATCCAATGCAATTTTATATCGGGCTTGCCATTGGAACCTTTGAACTTCAAAATAACGTGCGAAGATGGAGGAATGCTTTCAGGGAAATAGCCGCGCTTGAATTCATCTACATACACGGAGCCCACGCTGCATTCTGCTTCGGTAGGATAACCCAACCCAAGTACAGTGAAAGGCGGTGCAATGATATGACAACCCATATCGCCGAGGGCGCCTGCGCCGTACTCCCACCAGCCGCGCCAATTGAAGGGCACCAGCTTGTCTATATATTCAGTATAAGGGGCCGTGCCGAGCCAGAGGTTCCAGTCGAGCGTGGCAGGTACAGCAGCCCTGGTTGCTGGCCAACTGATGCCTTGCGGCCACACGGGCCTGTCGGTAAAACAGTATACGGTATGTACATCGCCGATGAGGCCCGCATTGTACCATTCCTGTAACTGACGTACACCATCACCCGAAGCACCCTGGTTGCCCATCTGGGTCACTACTTTGTATTTATGCGCGGCCTTCGTGAGCATGCGTGCTTCATATATATCGTGGGTGAGTGGTTTTTGTACATAAACATGCTTGCCCAGTTGCATGGCCGCCAGGGCCTGCACGGCATGGTTATGGTCGGGGGTCGACACAGACACAGCATCGATATGTTTGTGCTCTTTGTCGAGCATCTCCCGGTAGTCTTTGTAGAATTGGGCTTTTGAATATTGTGTCCGGGTCTGTGCGCCGCGCACTTCATCCACATCGCATAGAAAAGCGATCTCACACTTGCCGCCGCTATAAAAGCTTTTGATATCACCGGCGCCTTTACCGCCGATACCGATGGCAGCGATCTGCAATTTATCGCTTGGCGCAATAAAACCCCTGCCACCCAATACATGCCTGGGCACAATGATAATACCGGAAGCGGCTATGGCCGCGTTCTTCAGAAAGCGCCGCCTTGAATTGCCGGATTGGACTGATTGCTTGTCCTTGCCTGTCATAGTGTTGTTTTTTGTTGAGGATAATTCGTGTTGAGCCTTCTGATATAGATGGTTGTTGAAGGATCGGATAAATATAAACATTTCTTTTTGACACTATACAGGTGAGAACGAAATTACAGAGTGGCATGGCAGATAAGAAGAAGGAGGTAGTACCTTACCATCCCGGATTCTGCTGCAATGTCGGATCTTTTCCCAGCTCATCCTGTGAGATCGGGAAGAAATAATGCGTGGGCGATACGAATACCCAGGTGGCTACATAAAACCGTTGCATCATATAATTCTTGCCGGCGATCACTATTTTCCCGGTGGGCGATTCAACAGGCCGCATCCCATTCACCATCCGCTGACAGCGGGGATAAGGCCAGTATCGCTGCGACCTTGTATCATTATCGCCACCGGCTCCCATCCATGCCTGTTCTTTTGCCAGTTCGGTGGTACTGCTGGGCTCCAGGTATAGCCTGGAAGTGAACCAGCGTTTGTTCTCATAAAAGAATTCCACCCGGCGCTCGCGTTGGATATATTCATTCGTCTTTGCTTTATCTCCTTTGATAGATGGAGGCACTGGCGCCATGAACGACCTGTCGCGGATAGTATTGAGCATGGAAACGATCTCATCCGGAGAGCCACCTGTCTCGTTCAGGGCTTCTGCATAGATGAGCATGATCTCCGGCAGGCGGATCAGTGGGTAATGGATCTGGAAGGTGACCCCATTGCCCGGCCTGTAATCTTCCCGGTAGAACTTCCGGAGAAAATAACCGGTGGTGGTTGAATTAGTGGCCCCGATCTTATCTGCGCCAGTGGCCGTATTTCTTACTGCGTTCCGGAAAGTAGATCCGTGATATATGACGTCCCTGTAAAAGCGTGGGTCGCGCCTGATGCCTTCATAAGGATTGGCATCATCGTACCCGTCGGCAACGGCACGCGGAGTATAGATAGGATATCCATATCCGTCAGGAGCTATATATTCATATTCATCTACCTGCTCCTGTATCGGCTGTTGCCGCGAGCCGCCACCTTCAGAGGGTGGATAATTATCTCCCTGCCAGGCTTCGAACTTATCGTTAATGTTCATGAATATCGCTTCTGTTTTGAAGGCGCTGGGATCGTAGAACATCTGGTAAAGCCGTGTATATACTTTATTGTTGCTGTTTTGTACAAAGCTGGTTGGCCCATAGGTGGTATAGAGGGAATAGCGGGGCTGGCCTCCTTCCGATTTCAGGTCTAGCACTGCTTTGGCCGCATCCCGGACTGCTTCCCATCGTTTGTTATCACGGGCGGTGTATTCGTTCTTGCCGATGCGTGTATCGTTCGGCAATGTGCCGCCATTGTAAAGCGGCGTGGCGGCCATCCATTTCACGATCACTTTCAATGCCATGGCGGCCCCTTTTTCTGCTCTCGCGAATTGTGCGTCCGATTGGTTCACCGGCAGCCTGTCGATAGCCGAATCGCAGTCATTGCTGATCTTCGCCGCGATAGTGTGGAAGCTGGATTGTTTGATATTCATATCGCCATTGGGATCCACGAGATAATCGAGATAAGGTATCTCACCATAAAGCCGGGCTGCCAGGTAATGATAGTAGGCGCGCATGAAAAAGGTTTCACCCAGCCGGATATTCAGATCGCCTTTATTGAGGGGATTATCGGGCGTCTTGTATTTTCTTACACCGGTAAGGATCAGGTTGGCCACCCTGATGGAGGAATAGATATCCGACCATTTATAACCGCTGCCTGGTATGGAGCTGGGGTTCCAGCCGCCGGTATTGAATGTTCTCGAATGGCCATTTTCCACAGTAGAGCCACGGCACTCGTCGGTAATGGCGCTGAGGGAAAAATGTTGCAGGAATGCCAGTCCTCTCGAACGGGAGTGGAGATCACTATAGAGATCGGTGACCATCTTGTTCACCTTTTCATAATCCGTAAAGACCTGTTCCTCGGTCAATTTATCATCGGGTTTCCTGTCGAGGAAATCTTTTTTACAGGCAGCAAGGGTAAGGGCTAATACACCGATCAGAAAACTATAGAATGGAATAGAGCTTTTTTTCATGATAGTAACGTTTAAAGTGTGATATCGATACCGAAATTGATCACTTTCATGATCGGGTACCAGTTACCGTTGGCATCATTGGTTTCGGGGTCTACATCTACGTCTTTCAGTCTGTCCAATGTGAACAGATTCATACCCTGTATATAGAACCGTGAGCGTTGCAATCCTATCCGCTTCATCCACTTCTGGGGAAGGTAATAGCCTACCTCAAAGTTTTTCAGTCGCAGGTATTGTGCATTGTACAGGAAAAGGCTGCTGTAGTATTGTTTATTATTATCGTATTTGCCATAATGCAATGCCGGGTATTTGGCAGTGGAAGCGGTGGCCGGTGTCCAGCGGTTGAGGTGCATGGGTTTCACCTTCCCTGTTTCGTCATTCAGATAGAGTGGGAAATCGTAAGTGGCAGGCCCGCCCAGGAGCAAGGAGGTATTGGTAGCTCCCTGGAAAAGGATGCTCAGGTCGAATGATTTGAACCGGCAACTTAAAGGAATACCGAATTGTATCTCGGGGATGCGGGGATAGCCTCTGGCAACACGGTCGTTCAGGTCGGTGATCTGTCCATCACCATCGATATCCTTGTATTTCACATCACCGGGCACCAGGATGCCCCATTTCTGGAAGCCTGTACCATTATTCCTCGCGTTCAGGTCATCCGCTTCTTTCTGGCTGCCCACGAAGCCATCGAAAATAAATACGAAGGGCTGGCCAACCGGCCGGCCGGTGCGTGATTGCCATGCATATTGGCGAAGCACTTCACGCTGGTAAACGATCTTGTTGCGTGCGAATGAGAAATTGGGCCTGATAGAATAGGTGAAATCCTTTCCGATCTTATCGGACCAGGCAATTTCCAGATCGAATCCTTTATTGTCGACAATGCCCAGGTTCAGCAATGGAGCGTTGGCGCCAACGAGGGTGGGGAAGCCCTGTCTGTCTGATGGGCTCACATCGGTGATGATATCGTAGCGATGTTCGAGGAAGAAATCGATCGTAAAGGAAAGTCTTCGCCTGAAGAATTCCATATCCAATCCTACATTGATCTTCCTGGCTTTTTCCCATGTCAGCAGCGGATTGGCCAGTTTGCCTTCCCGGATACCTTCGATACGGGTATTATTCTGCGATCCGAAATTATACCAGTCTCCCGATGAGTTATTATAAAATTGCAGGTATCCGAAACGGTTATCGCTGGGATTGGTGCCTGCCTGGTCATTACCTACCAGACCAATGGAAGCCCTCACCTTTAAAAGATTCAACCACCCTTGCGTACGGCTCATGAACTTTTCATTGGTAGCGATCCACCCGATCGCTGCAGCGGGAAATGTTCCATATCGTCTGCCTGGCGCAAAATTTTCCGAACCGTTGTATCCCAGGTTGAACTCCGCGAGGTAGCGCTGATCATAATTGTAGGTAGCTCTTGCGGAGATGCCCTGGTAAGAAAAAGGGACCTCTCCATTTTTTATCCTGATGGAACGGTTGCCCAGGACCAGCCCGGATACGGCATGTTGACCGAAGGACCGGTTATAATCCAGTTTGATTTGATAGAAAGTGCGTCCCAGGTCATCATTGCGGTCGTATTTATTGCCCATCGTATTATCTGTTGTCCTTCTGGGGCTGTTGTATGCACCTGTATAATGCCCACCACGCATATATACATCAACCCCCTCTGCCGGGAAAAAGGTGGCATAACCGGAATAGGTCCTGTAGCCATCGGATTCGGTGGGCACTGACCGCGTGATCCAGTACCCGCCCTGCCTGTCGTACGAGAAAGAGCCTTCGATCTTTAATCCCTTGGTAAGGGCATCGAGCCTGTAACCCATCGTGAAAGTTCCGTCGAGATAATTATTACGTTCATTGAGATATCCGGTCTTCGACAATTCACCCAGCATATTGAAACGGTAGGTTTGAGTACCGAACAACATACCGTCCGGGAATTTCACATTGTAGGGGAGGTTGGCCGGGTTGTCGTTCTTCTCGACCATGATGGGGTAAATAGGTGGTTGTGTATTGGCGATCTCGATGACCCTGCCTGCGGTAGTGCCAGGTGCATTGCGGTCGGTGATGCGTGCGCCGAGATCCAAACGCGCATACAATGCATTGGTGATATCTACATCTATATTCGATCTGAAATTATAGCGTTTGAAAATGGCCTGGGTCTTATAGTCACCATTGACGGTATGATTGTAATTGCCATTCTGTTGGAAATAATTGCCCATGATAAAATACCGGGCCTTGTTGCTGCCGCCCTGGATGCTGAGGCTGTAATCCTGCTGGATGCCGGGTTTGAAGGCATAATCGAAATAATTGAGATTGTACCCCAACCCGTCGGAATTATCGCCCTTCGCCTTTCTGAAGTTCTCGATCTGTTGGTTGGAAAACAGGACCAGGTTGGATGGGTTAACGCCTGGGTTATCGTTGATGGTTGCCTCATTGTAGAGCATGGCATAATCGGCAGAGCCCAGGTATTCGGGAAAATGGATAGGCTTATTGATGCCGGTCGATGCTTTGAAATTGAGGCTGGCCTTTTCGGATGCCTTTCCTCTTTTGGTAGTGATGATGATCACACCATTGGCGCCGCGTACGCCAAATACTGCTGTTGAAGAAGCATCTTTCAGGATGGTGAAGCTCTCGATCTCGTCGGCGCTCAGGTAATTCAGTGAGCGCTCCACGCCATCAACGATAACGATCGGTCTGGCATTGCCATAAGTGCCGATACCCCGTATATAGATATCGCTGATATCCACACCGGGCTCACCGCCGGCGAACTGGTTCACATTCAGACCAGGAAGCCGGCCTGCCAGCGCATTCGTTAAATTGGCGGTGGGGCTTTGCTGAAGGTCTCTCGATGAGATGGCGGAGATAGCCCCTGTGACCGTTACTTTCTTTTGAGTGCCATAACCCACTACCACAACATCTTTCAGGTTTTGGGCATCTTCCTTTAAAGTGATGGTAAGTGAGGTCTTTCCCTGGAGGGGGATTTCCTGCGATTGATAGCCGATGAAAGAAAAGACCACCGTAGCATCGGCATAGGGGGCATCGACGTTGAACCTGCCTGCATCGTCGGTCATGGTGCTTACGCCGGCTCCCCGTACTACGACGGTCACGCCGCCCATCGGAATGCCTTTATCGTTCATGACAATACCGGTCACTCTCACGGGTGGCGCAGGCACATAGCTATTGGTAACTTCGGTTGTTTTTTTGCTGGTCCCCGGAGCATTGATCAGCAGGATCTGTTTCTCATCGATCACACTGTACAAAATGCCCAGTGGAGTTAAAACAGTGGAGAAGAAATCGGCCAGCTTCTTATTGATCAGCCTACAGGAAACTTTTTTATTCGCATTGATGACATCACTGCTGTAAATGAATTCCACACCTGTCTGCCGTTGAATTTCACGCAGCAATTTTTTTACTTCCACCTGTTCGGTGCTGATCGTTATTTTTTTCTCCAATACATTCTGTGCATTGGCATGGGCTGCGCCGGTGAAGCTGAGTATGACCGCAAATTGCCATACCAGCAAACGGGCAGTTACAGAAAAAAGCAATCGTCTTTTTCTCATAAAACAGTTGTTTGATTTTGATAATAGTATACCGCATCAGTAGCATCGGCCACTGTTGAGCAGGCACACCGATAGTGGGCCCGGTTATTTTTGTTTTACAGGGCATTCAGGTGATGATACAGAAATGAGCGGATCACCTGTTCTCCTTTAGAATGATTTGCGTGTCTTTGATCTCGAAAACAGATTGGGTCGATTGACAAATAATATCCAATTGTTTATACAGGTCATACTTCGAAATATTGCCGGTGAAATGGTATTGGCCCAGCTTTTCATCGTCGGTGGTAATGCTGATCCCATAAGCCTTGCTCAATTCCTGCAATACCACCTGCAGCGGCTCATCTTCGAAAATGAATTGACGACTGGCGTTTTCATCATCGACAGGGCCTGTTACTCCTGTTTTCAGCAGCGGTTGAGGATTAGCGACGAGGCCCGTTGTGAACTGTCTGGTAGCTGTATTGAATATGGCTTTTTTGTTGGGTGTAAGGATAATGCTGTCGCTCTCTTTCCCCTCCTGGCTGAACACCCATACTTTCCCGGTCACTACAGCCACTTCTATGCGCGAAGAAGTTTTATGCTGAACAATATTGAAGGTGGTGCCTAACACTTCCGTCGTCAATGCACCGCTCAATACCCTGAAACGTTTTTTCGGATCATGATGAACCTGGAAAAAGGCGCTTCCGGCGAGATAGACCTCCCTTGAATCGCCGGTGAATACAGGAGGATAGTCAACAGAAGCACCGGGCTGCAAGATGATCATCGTACCATCCGACAAAACCAGTTTTTTTTCCGCAGCCGTTTCATTGATCATCCTGGTATAACTGGCTTTCTTGTCTATCACAGCCGTTGGATGAGGGCCGGCGGGCCTGTTCCGGAATAATACAATGCCGGCCACAGTAAGGGCCAGGATGCAGGCAGCAGCGGCAATACGAAGCCAGGTACGGGTTTTCAGCGGAATAACGGAGCCCTTTCCGCGGGCAGACACTACCTCATCCTGTACATTCTTTTGAATGGCCTGCCACAGCCTCGATTCAATCTGCGACTTTTCCGTTTCCGGCAGGTGGAGCTCGCTCTTGCTGATGAGCTTTTCATACCATTCCAGTACGATCTTCTCTTCCTCTTCCGTGCATTCGCCCGAAAGATATTTCTGCAACAGGATGTCGATGCTCGATTGGTTCAAGGAGTGGTTTTATATAATAGACGAATGAGTGAAACCGATCCCTAAAGGAAATGAAGAAAAATCGAGAGATGCTCGCGGAGATAATGGCGGAGCAACTTGATGGATTTGGTGATATGGTACTCCACGGCTTTTTCGGTAAGCTGCATGCTGCCGGCTATCTCCTTGACAGACTTATGCTCGAAGCGGCTGAGTTTGAAGATGTCCTGGGTTTTCTGGGGCAATTCCTGCAAATGCGTTTCGATGATCTCCTGTAATTGTTCCTGTTGCAGTTCATCTTCCGGCATGCCCGTAACAGGGGATGAGCGGTATTGTTGAAGAAATTTCTTTTGGACAGCCTGGCGGCGTTGAAAATCAATGATCAGGTTCCTTAAAGAGATGGCGAGGAAAGGCCCCCAGCTTTTGACGGTTAGGCTGGCCCTGTTCTTCCAGATCTTTTCAAACAGGGCTTGTACCAGTTCTTCTGCGTCCTGTGGGGAGGAGGTTTGCCTGCGGGCCACGCAATATAATCTGTACCAATATGTTTTATACAATTCTTCAAAAGCGGCTGCCTCATCCTTCTGCAAGGATAAAAATGATTCCCTGTTAGGTGAAGAATTGGCAAACATGGCGCCTGGCAATGGTTGAAAAAAGATGTTAAGGAACAGGTCCCGCCTGGCGGGAAGATCAAAGTGCTCCTACCAAAAATAGCTGTTTTTCCCAGTAAAAAAACGATTTTGCAAAAAATTAAATTTGAATGGGAAAAGATAATGTGCGGATTAAAATTATCCCCATGCCCTGCTTTTTCAGGATGCCCGTTCGACCAAAATAGCAGTAGTGAATAAGGTTAAATAAAGCGGTTATTGTATACAGTTAGTAATTGGAGACTTTGCCAGCTACAGCCAGGAAGTTTATTGCGAACCATGCAAATTTCGTAATTTGTAAAGACTAATCCTTTGCAAATGAAAAAGCGATCTGCCTGCTTTCACGGAATACTATTCGCGGTTGTTTTACCGGTTAGCGCTCTTACTCAAACGATCGACCCCTGGATCATCCGGGCAGATACCATCGATCCTTCACATTATTATGGCGTTACCGTAGCCAATGGTATGATCGGTATCGTTTCATCACCCGAACCTTTCGAAGTAAAAGAAGTAGTGCTGGCAGGGGCTTACGACCTGTACGGCCGTGGAAGGGTGAGCAATTTCCTACGTTCCTTCAACCTGCTCAATATGTACCTCGAGATCGATGGACGAAGGACCAGCCGGCAGAATATCCGGAACATGAAGCAGGAACTGGATATGCGAAAAGCGCAGTTCACCTGCTCTTTCGATATCGGCGATAAGGCAAGTGTGTCATATACCTATTACTCCCTGCGCCATCTCCCATTTACCGTATTGATGGACGTTAGCATCCGGGCAAAGAAAGACCTTATGATGACCGGCAGCTCCGTGATGCAGGCCCCCGATGCCCTGAAAGATGTGCAGAACTATTACAATGAGATCGACCGGCCGCATGTGGTGATCTCCCTCCTTAGCTCGCAGGCGAAAAGTCCCACCGGCAAATTATCGATGTGCGCCTCCAATACTTTCCTCTTTCCCGAAACCCACGGAAAAGAACCGAGGGTGATCCATGAGATGTGGGACAACAATATGCACCTCATGAAATTTTCGCGGACCATCAGGGCCGGTGAAACATATACCTATTCAGTGGCAGGATCTTCCATTACTTCGGCCCATCACGACGATCCGCTGAATGAAGCCGAACGGCTCACCATCTATGCAAAGCTCGAAGGTCGTGAGCGCCTGCTGCAATTTCATCAACAGGCATGGAATGAATTATGGAAAAGCGATATCCAGGTGGAAGGCGATGAACAGTCGCAACAGGATATACATAGTATGCTCTATCATTTATATTCTTTCGTGCGCGAAGGGACCGCCTTCTCCCCATCACCTATGGGATTGAGCGGCCTTGGCTATAACGGCCATGTATTCTGGGATGCAGAGCTATGGATGTATCCCGCCCTGCTGGTGATGCGGCCCGAACTGGCAAAAAGCATGATCGAATACCGCTACCTGCGACTGAATGCAGCCAGGAGAAATGCTTTTTCCAAAGGTTTCAAAGGCGCCATGTTCCCCTGGGAAAGTGCGGAGACAGGCGTGGAAGAAACGCCGGTATGGGCCTTGAGCGGTCCTTTCGAACATCATATCACGGCCGACGTAGCGCTGGCAGCGTGGAATTATTACCTGGTAACGCAAGACAAATCATGGCTGCGCGAAAAGGGATGGCCCATCCTGAAAGAGACGGCCGATTTCTGGGCCAGCCGTGTAGAGCGAAACGGGCCTGGGAGTTACGATATTAAAAATGTAGTGGCTGCCGATGAATGGGCGGAGAATGTAGATAACAATGCCTTTACCAACGCTGCCGCCAAAGCGAACCTGCAATATGCCACGCAGGCGGCAAAGGTATTGGGCATGGCAGCCGATCCTGATTGGATGCAGGTTGCCAACAATATCCCAATACTGAAAATGGAGAATGGAGTAACGAAAGAACATGCCACCTATAAAGGAGAAGGCATCAAACAGGCCGATGTGAACCTGCTCGCCTATCCGTTGAAAGAGATCACCAGCCCCGATCAGGTCCGCAAAGACCTGGAATATTATGGGATGAGGGTCCCCGATGAAGGCACACCCGCCATGACGCAGGCCGTTTTCGCTTTATTGTATGCCCGTTTGGGAGACGGTGAGAAAGCCTGGCATTGGTTCAAAGATGCCTACCTTCCCAACCTCAATCCTCCTTTCCGGGTGATCGCTGAAACGAAAGGAGGCGCCAATCCGTATTTCGCCACAGGAGCAGGAGGGATCCTGCAATCCGTGATCATGGGTTTCGGCGGACTCGATATAACTCCTACAGGAATACAACAATTGAAGTCTGTATTGCCTCCAGGCTGGAAGAAACTGACGATCACGGGAGTAGGGCCGGGCAGGAAAACATATAGTGTGAACGCTTTAAAATAGATAGCATAACATTAATGTATAACCGATAAAAGTTTTACGTAATCGGTATCACCAATGGTAAATGCCTGATCCTTTTGCCGCATGCCCGGTATACAGCATTGGCAATAGCCGCAGCAGCAGGGCCCTGGGCCGCTTCACCGGCGCCCAATGCTTCTTCTTTAGGGCGGTCGATGATGGTTACCTCCACTTCAGGTACTTGCTGGAACCGGAAGATGGGATATGAATCCCAGTTGCGGCTGGTAATATGCAGCTGATCGAATTTGACTTCTTCCAGGATGGTCCAACTGGCCGACTGGACCATCCCGCCCTCCGTTTGATTTTTCAGCCCATCGGTATTGATCGTTTCCCCTGCATCGATCACGGCCCACATTTTTTCTACCTGCACCGATCTTTTCTTCATATCTACCCTTACCCTCGCGGCCACCGCACAATAGGAAGCTGCATTCTTATACCTCGAGAAAGCTATGCCGGCGCCTGTTCCGGGAAGTTCCTGTACCATTCCGCGCAACCGGCTGATCACTTCCCGCGCCCGTTCATCTTCGAGGTGTTCTATCCTGAACTGGTAAGGATCTTTACCGGCTTTCTCTGCCAGCTCATCCATAAAGGATTCGATGGCGAAGATATTGGCGTAAGCGCCCAATCCACGGAGGGAAGACACTCTCAGCGGGCCATTGAAAAAATGTACCTGTACATCCTGGTTGGGTATTTTATAATACGGTTGTGCATTCCTGTAAGCTCCGCCACTAAAACCTGAAACCTTTCCCGGGAACGGTTTTTCCAGAAAATGCGCAGGCAGGAGATTGGCCACATTGCCTCCCGGCCTGGTGCCATGTGTGTCGGACCAAAGTTCATATTTCCAATCGGTGATCTTTCCGTTGCTGTCGAGCCTTGCACTTGTATCCATGATCATGGCGCTGCCATAAGGCTCCCAGCAATGCTCATCTTCCCTCGACCATTGGAGCCTGATATGTTTTCCGGGATATGCCCTGGCGAGCAAGGCTGCTTCTGCCGCCACATCATCTGCCCCGTTATGTCCATAACATCCGGAGCCGGGAACTCCGGTCACATGAACATTATCGGCCGGCAATCCAACGAGTGTGGCCAACACATCACGGAGCGGATATACGCCCTGGCTGTGCGACCACACGTGCAGTGTATCCTTGTCATATAACGCCACTGCGCAGGATGGGCCGATGGAGCCATGCATGATATACGGTTTGAAATAGCGTGCCTGCAGGGTCATGCCTGCATTGCCATCGATCGTTCCCTTTTTGTGCACCTGCTCGGTTTTTGTTGGCAGGCTAATGATATGATCGATCAGTGAAGGCCCATTGAGTGAAAGCAGCTTATCCGGCGCCGACCACCTGGCATTTTGCTGTAGCGCCTGCTGTGCCTGCATAGTCTTGTATTCATCGGCAGCGATCACACCGAGGAAACTTCCATTCACCACTATTTTCAGCAAACCGGGAAATCTTTTCCTGATCGATGCTTCATCGAATTGCAAAAGTTTTGCCTGGTAATTGGGAGGATGCACGATGCGTGCATGCACCATGCCTGGAAAACGAAGGTCCTGCACATAGACAGGTTCACCGAGCACCATCCTGCCGATATCATCGCGGGGAATGGCTTTGCCAACGAGACGGTATTGATCTTTTGGTTTGAGAGGAACGGGCTGCCGCACTTCATCCGTCAATTGTTGGCCATTCAGCAGCTCTGCAAAATTCACGCTCCGGCCACCGGCCAGCGGGCTGATGACGCCGTGCATCATCTGGAGTTGTGCCGGAGGAATGCCCAGTTTTTGTGATGCCATTTCCATCAGTTTTTGCCGGGCAGCGGCAGCGGCATATCGTACCGACATGGCGCTGTTCTCGATGGATGCGCTGCCGGCAGTATATCCTTCATTGGGAGTGATGCCTGTCTCCACGAGTTTCACTTCTACCTGTTGCATCTCGAGATCGAGCTCTTCAGCGGCTACCTGTGCAATGGCAGTACGGATACCTTGTCCGAGTTCCAGCTTGCCTGTGAAGACCCGCACGCGGCCATCGGCCAGCACTTCCAGCCAGGCATTGATCCTGTCGTTCATCCGAAGGCCGGAAGGTAACTCCTGTGCAAAGGGAACTGATTCGGCAAGGGACCACTTGCCCAGACAGAAACCGATGGTGAGGCATCCGGTAGATCTGATAAAATCTCTTCTTGAAGTGTGCATATAAATAATGTTACATGACGTGCAGCAGCATGCATCGTTCTATTTCATCTTAGCGGCAGCGAGTTTAACAGCCTTCATGATCCTCGACTGGGTACCGCAACGGCAAAGGCATCGTTGAAGGCCGGCGCGAATGGTGGCATCATCGGGATTGGGATGTTGGTCCAGTAATGAAACGGCTGAGATCACCATTCCATTAAGGCAGTATCCGCACTGGGCTGCCTGTTCCTGTACAAATGCTTCCTGTACCGGGTGTAAATGGTTGTTGCTATTCGCCAGTCCTTCCAGGGTTACGATCTTTTTATTTTTTACAGCCTGCACAGGCAGCATACAACCTGGCTCGGCCCTGCCATCGATCAGCACCATGCAGGCCCCACATTGCTGTAGGCCGCACCCATACCTGGGCCCGTTCAATGCCAGTTGGTTCCTCAACACATATAATAAAGGAGTGGCGGGATCTGTGTCGATATGAAAGACTCTCCCATTCACGTGGAGATCGATCAGTACCATGGCGATAAATTGAATGTAGAATAGTACACACACTAATTTACCGATTTTTGCAGAGTTCGCTGGTAGGATAGGTAATTATTCGACGGTTAATTATTCATGATCTGAAAATTTGTACAATAAAAAAGCCCCGCAATCCTGCGGGGCTTTTTTGTTTAGAACCTGAACCCTATCGTGGCCGATACTCTCCGGAGCATCTGTGGTTCCATGGTGGTCCAGCCTTTATAATATCTCTTGTCCGTTAAATTATCCACTTTCACTGCGATGCGAAAGGTTTTTGCATTGTAGAAAAGGGTTGCATTCAGTACCGTGTAAGAAGGGAGCGTGAATTGACCATTCACGGCATTATTGGTGATCAGGTTCCCGGAGGCGTAATTACCACCGATCCCGATGCCTGCACCTTTCAATAAACCCTGTACGGCAGTGTAACTGATCCAGGCATTCACCAGTTGTTCGGGGCCGGAACTTACGGGCCTGCGTTTATTGATGGTGCTGTCGGTCTTGTCGTTCCGGCTCGTATTGTAACTGTACCCTGCAATGATATTGAGCCCGGGTATCGGATTGGCGATGACATCTGCTTCGAACCCTTTGCTGGAAATATTTCCATCCTGAACGGTGAAGCCTGCTTTCTCAGGATCGGGACGGGTAACGTTCGTTACATAGATATCATAATAGCTGAGCGTGCCGGTGAGCTTTCCATCGAGCAGGTCGGCCTTGATACCGCCTTCCCACTGGTTGGCCTGTTGTGGTTTGAAATTGCTCACGGTCTGATCAGGTTGTGTAACGGCGGCCACGTTGCGGAAACCGTTCATATAATTGCCGAACACCGAGAGCCTGTCTTTCACCAACTGGTAGATCAGCCCGAATTTCGGGGAGAAAGAAGTTTGTGCAAAAGCCCCGGTGGTCTTCATGGTCTGGAGGTTGTAGGTGCCTTTGTTGTCGAAGCGGTCTACCCGCAGGCTGAGCATCGCCATCAATTCGTCGGTGAGATTCAGCACATCGGAAACATAGGCGCTATAAGTAGAGGAAGTGGAATTTGTTTTTGCCGGAGTGCCGGACTGGGCGAAACGCGCGTCCAGTGCGGAACGTGTAAGGCGTGTATATTTCGGGTCTTCTTTGGCGGAACGAACGGTATCGAAAAGAACGTAGGGTAAGCTATTATTGATGGTCTTCACCTGGTAATAATCGATACCTGCCACGATCCTGTTGCGCAGGGTGCCGATCCTGAAATCACCGATGAAATTCTGCTGGATATCCGTGGCAAGGGTAGTGGAATGCTGATCGCTCACATAGCGGTTCAACAACGAATCGCCGGGAAGGTTGAACATCACGTATTGATAATATCCATCCGACTTGCGGTTGCTATGGGAGAAATTGGTTTGGGAGGTCCAGCTATCGGATATCTTATAATTGGCCTGGGCATAGATATTCACCGTGGGTGTTTTCATGGTTACATCATTGCTCGTAAATGATCTTTTGTAATCCATTCCCAGTTCGGCAGGATTGGTGGCTACCAGCTTGCGGGTCCTGTTGATGAACACCATCAGGGCGCTGGTGGATTCGCCATTATAAAATTCCGAATTGAGTTGAAAGTTGAGTTTGTCATTCACTTTATAGGTGAGGGAAGGGGCGAGGAAAAAACTCTTTTTGAAACCTGCATCCTGGAAGCTGTTCTCATAATGATAGGCGCCGTTTACACGGAGCAGTACGTTCCTGTCTTTATCGACCGGTGTATTGAGATCGAATGCCAGCCGGTTCAGTCCGAAGCCGCCTCCGGTATAGGTAATCTCTCCACCTAAAGAATCATAAGGTTTTTTGGTAACGATATTGGTGAGGCCGCCGAATGAAACGAGGCTGCTGCCGAACAAGGTACCGGATGGCCCTTTGATCACTTCGAGCCGCTCGATATTGGCGGGGTCCAGTCCGCCATTGGTTTGTCCTGAAATACCATTGATCATGGAAGGCTGTACACTGAAGCCACGGATGGAATAATAAGCGGCCCCGTCACCACCGCGGCCTGTGGAAGACCAGAGCTTATCGATGCCAGGGGCATTCTTGATGGCATCATCGAAATTGACGATGGATTGTTCTTTCAGGAGTTCGGCGCTGATCGTATTGTAGACCTGTGGATTTTCCAGGTTCTTCAGCGGAAGCCTGGCCACATAATCGCTGGAGCGGCGGATGAATTTTCTTTTACCGCCGGTGAAAACCACTTCCTTCAACTGGCTTTCCGAGAGCTGGAGAGTGATGGCGATATTCACTGTTTCATTATCCTGGATGGTCACCGACTGGATAGCAGTGGCATAGCCTACCAGTGAAATTTCCACTTCATGGCTGCCACTGCCGATGCCTTTGAGAACGAAGATGCCATCTTCACCGGTAACGGTACTTTTCCTGGAGCCTTTGATCTGAACGGTCACGAAGGCCGCAGGCTTGCCATCGGCCGTTCTTACTTTGCCTTTGATGATGCCGCTGCCTTCATTGGCGAAGGTGAGCAGGGCGCAGACTAACAGGAGGGTCGTAAGCAGTAATGTCTTTTTCATGGGCGCAAAGCTACAGCCCATCTAAACCAGTGATTTTCAAAATACGGAATTGCAGTTACGAGAACAGGAAACAGAAAAAAGTTAATAAGTTGAAAGGTTAACAGGTTGATAAGGGGACCTTCATAGTTCAGGGTTCCCTTATCAACATGCCAACTTGTTAACCTTTCAACTCCCAGGCCGGCCCGTTGTTTGAATTTTGTAAGTAATCGTTTGAATACTGCAAAGGAGTTGCTGCAATTAGGCGTACATTTGGAACAGGGATCAAACAATAGGTTATGACGAAGACGGAAACACTCGAGGATTTTTACAAAAAGAAATTCAACTGGATGCCCGATAATCTCAAAAAGGATATTGGGCATTTCAATGTATTCAGGACAGAAGATTGTGTAGGGCCCGGCAAAGCGCCCGTACAATACAGCCGGCGCGATTTCTATAAGATCTCCATGTTCAGGGGAAGGAATATTTATCATTATGCCGACAAGAGCCTCGAAGTATCGGGCACCACGCTTATCTTTTTCAATCCCAGTGTACCTTATACGGTTGAATCATTGACCGAACAGCCCACCGGCTATTTTTGCATCTTCAAGGAAGGGTTCCTCACGGAAAGGCTGCGCAGCAATATCAGGGAACTGCCGATGTTTGCCATCGGCAACACGCCGAGCTATGTTCTGAATGAAGCCAATGATAAATATATCAGTGGCATTTTTGAAAAAATGCTGGAAGAGATCAGCTCTGACTATATGTACAAATACGATCTGCTCCGGAACTATACCATGGAGATGATCCTGTACGCGATGAAGATCCAACCTACGGAAACATTATACCAGCATTCAGATGCCAATGCAAGGATCACTACGGTATTCACGGAATTGCTGGAGCGACAATTCCCCATCGAATCCCCGTCGCAGCGGTTCACCCTGCGGTCGGCCAGGGATTTTGCCGAGCAGTTGTCCGTGCACGTGAACCATCTCAACCGTGCCATCCGCCTCACTACAGGCAAAAGCACTACGGATCATATCGGTGAAAGGCTGGCGAGCGAGGCCAAGGCCCTGCTGAAACATACCAACTGGAACATAGCTGAGATCAGCTACTGCCTGGGCTTTGAAGAGCCTTCGCATTTCAGCAATTTTTTCAAAAAGCAAACAAATCTCACGCCCTCAGCCTTCAGGTCCTGAGCCGCCGGGCAGGTGAAACAAAATGGCTGCTGCCAGCCGCCATTGCTTCAAGCTCACCAGCAATGATCATCCTGTCTACGATACAGAATCTTTACCTGATCAGTTATTTCCCGCACCAGCCGGTAGCACCCTGCCTTTATTTATTTCATAAGGACTTTCTCCCCAGGCGCTCCCTACGGCATATCCGGTCATTGTCGATCTTCAACGATGCCCGCAACAGCGTGTATATGCTGGATGATGACCAGGACAGCCATGTAATGCAGATCTTCCGGAAGATGTATGATGAAAAAGGATCAGGCTATGCGTTCTCAGATCATCTCCAGCGGATCTATTTACAGGAGCTCATTCATACCATCACCAAGATCCACCAATTGGGAGGTGTATCGCGCTGATCGCCCACCATAATTTTCCCTTGTTTGAATTATATAAGTAACTGTTTGAACCGCGTAACAATGCCTGCTGTTGCCGTACCTACCTTTGAAAGGTTACCCGGCCGGATAACATCGATGAAATTCTATTCAGGCACAACAATCAATCAGCAATGAAACAACAAGTCTGGCTAATTACAGGAGCTTCCAAAGGACTGGGGCTCTCACTGGTGAAATCGTTATTGAAAGCGGGCCATCGTGTGGCCGCCACTTCCAGGAATGTGAATGAACTGCAAAAGGTGGCAGGAGCGGCCCCCGGCGATTTTTTTCCTTTGACCATGAATTTAAAGGATGAGCGCAATGTGGAAAGAGGCATACGTTCGGTGATCGATCATTTCGGACGCATCGATGTGGTGGTGAACAATGCCGGTTACGGACTGAGCGGCGCCATCGAAGAACTGAGCGATGCGGAAACAAGGGCCAACTTCGACATCAATGTTTTCGGGGCATTGAATGTGATCAGGAAAGTATTGCCCTATATGCGCCTTCAGCGATCGGGCCATATCTTCAATATCTCATCGATCGGAGGGTTTACGGGATCATTCCCCGGATTTGGGATCTATTGCGCTACCAAATTTGCCATGCAGGGCTTTTCCGAATCGCTGGCGGCGGAAGTAAAGCAATTCGGCATCAAGGTAACGATCGTTTCTCCAGGATATTTCCGGACCAATTTCCTGGACTCTTCACTGGGCGTACCGCAGAACCCTATCAGTGAGTATACGGATGTGCGCGAAATACAACTGCTTCACCAGATCGATATCAATGGCAACCAGCCTGGCGACCCGGACAAAGCTTCAGCCGTGATGATCGAGATGGCTTCACGCGAATCGGCTCCTTTACATCTTTTTTTGGGGCAGGATGCCTATGAGCTGGCTGCCAAAAAGATCTCGGCCGTGCAACAGGACATGGTAGCTGTGAAAGAACTGGCCACTGCTACGAACTTTGAAGGCGAAAGTGTGACATCCTAAACCGGTGGCCGGAATTGGCAGGAGGTATTCAAAAAGCAATAATAAAACCGGTGTAAATCGCGCACACCGGTTTCTGAATTCCTCGTCATTTCGTAGAAAACGAAACAACGGTACTAATCTTTTGCCGTAACCACTAAACCTTATCCTATGAAAGTATGAATATAATTAATTTGCCTTAAAATACTTCTGATTTTGCAGTAAAATAATGTATTTTTAGAAGTTATTTACTTATTAGTATGTAGTAGCACCCATTTCACTTGTCCTTTAATCATTTCTTTGGATAATGGCAAAGGACAAGCGGTACAATACGGTAAAAATTCTAATCGAAGGCGGTCATGTACCGATGTTCAGAGATATTTTCGAACATATTGCCAAAACTCAGGTAGCCGCGGATATGGGTATCCATTTCAATAAAATGAACAGGATCATCGATAATGCCGACCTTCTCACCTGTAAAGAGATCTTCATCCTGAGCGGGTTGATCGGTATAGATGCGAAGACTTTATTTGAGCTTGTCTATAATCAGCATAACGCTTCCCGGAAGGTCCCTCGTAGAAAATAAACTATTTTCTGTTCTTCCAGTTCAATTTTTCGTCCTCACCTTTCTGTCGGCCGCGCCGCCACTCCTTCCATGATCGAAGCCCTGCGCCCTTTCCAGCTCGATCATATCGGCCGGTCTGAAATTGATGATATAGGCCCTCCTGTGTGAACCGGTACTGTTTCCCCGGCTGTAGTGCAGGGTTTGACCATGATGAAGAATGCAACTGCCTGCGGCGATCCCGATCCCGATACCCTCCGACTCACTGGCTTCGCAGCGCAGTGCTCCGCCTTTTCCGCCGGCGCTTGTATGTGGCCGTAAAGGTAACAGGTGCGATCCTGGAACATACCACATGCAACCGTTGTCGATCGTGGCATCATCGAGGGCAAGCCAGCAACTGACGGCCCTTTTATCCGGCATATTGATCCAGTAGGCCGCATCCTGATGCCAGGGCGTTGGGGTGTTGGTATGCGGAGCTTTGTCGATCAGCATATCGAAATCCATGCTCATATCATCGCCCTGGAGCTGACGTGCTATGCCCAGAGCCCGCTGATGATATGCTTTGTCGAGGATGCCCGGCACAAAATCACTGGGCCACATGATCTGCGTGATGTTTTCTACGGATTTGTTATCGCCCAATCCAATCCCCAGGTCGGAACGATTGGCGCCGGCATCGATCTCCCCTTGCAGAAAAGCATTGTAGATCTTCCTGTATGCCTCCGTTTCTTCATGGTCTATGAGTTGTTCCACCACCAGGTAACCCTGCCGGTTGAAAAGATCGATCTGCTCGGGTGTGAGTATGACGGGCTTCATATTAAATATTTGAAGAATAAAATAACGCTATTTCAAAATAAGGATAGTATAATTTTATACGATAGTACTTTTTTATAAAAATCACTATCGATAACTTTGGTACATGCGACTGGATGTTCGTTCAACACGCAACCGTACTATCATCGATTTCCGGGGAATGGGCTTTGGTCCGCTCTGCGTGCTGGGCCATTATCGGTACCGGAAAGCGGAGAAAGACCTGCAGGCCCATCGACACTCCAAAATGATCGAGATATGCTATTATGATAAAGGCAGCCAGGTCTTTGCCGTGAATGATGAAAAATACCTCGTGAAAGGGGGTGACCTTTTTATCCACTTCCCCAACGAATCGCATGGATCGGGTGGTTATCCTGAAGAGAAAGGGAGCCTGTATTGGTTTATCCTGAACCTGGATACCGGCAAGAAGGCTTCCGGCAGTAACGACCTTGATTACCTGTTACGGGCTTTGGTGAAAAATGGAAAAAGACATTTCAGCGGCGGGGCCGGGATCAAAAAGTTCCTCGAAGAGATATTTGCCACCATGCGTTCGAAAGAACCGGCAGCGTTCATTCGCATCCGGGTCAGGTTGCTGACACAGTTATTCCTGCTGAAGGTTTGGGAGAAAAGCCGGTCTGCCGAACGATTGCCCGATCATACAAGGCTCCACCAGGTTTACCGGTTCATAGAAGACCACCTCGAAGATGACCTGAACATTGCCCGGCTGGCAAGGGAAGCGAATTTTTCCGAATCGAGGTTCAAGGGATGGTTTAGGGAGTTGTCGGGATTTACACCGATGGACTATGTACAACGCCGCCGCGTAGCATTTGCTGTGAAGGAACTGCAGCGATCGCCCGGCCTTTCCCTGAAAGACCTGGCATACTCATTGAACTTTTCTTCCCAGCAATATTTTTCTACCGTGATCAAAAAGTTCACAGGAAAAACGCCCGGCATGTTAAAAAAAGAATAGTCTTAAGGCCGCTGCTCCTTCACCAGTTTTTTCGTGATCGTTTTACCGTTCATGGTCACCCGGAGAAAATAGATACCGGCGGATAGCTGCGTTGTATTCGGGACCGGGACCACCAGGGAGCCGTTCAGTACACTGGCCTGTTTGCTATAGATCAGTTGTCCCGTTACATCCACCAGGTCCACTCTTACGGAAGTCCGGTCCGTTGTTCTCACGCGAACAGTAAGCTGATCATAGAATGGATTGGGTGTGGATACAATACTTTCATCCTGGTCCGGGAGTTTGATCGTGATCACATTGCTGTAAGTGGGCCGTCCATCCTTATCGATCTGCTTCAGTCGATAATACAGGATAGAGCCGGTATAACCGGCATCATCGTACTGATAGGCGGAGCCATTGGAATTATCGGTAGCAGGTACTGATCCGATCCTGCTGAAATGAGTTCCATCGTTGGAACGTTCTATTTCAAAAACGTCTGCATTTTGTTCAAAGGCTGTTTTCCAGGAAAGCCGTACGGATTTATTGAGCGGGCTTCCTTTAAAATATTCCAGTAATACCGGCAACGGAGCGGCCGTGATGATCACAGGATAATCCTCTGCCTGACCATAGGTTGGGTTGTAGCAGGCGCCGGTGATATTATACCCTGCACCATAAACGGTGGATATTTCTTCAATGATGCGCATCCGCAATATCGTGTTTTGTGTGGCACCGGCAGGAACAGTGAAAGGAGTGGAAAGTGAGTTATAACTGTTGGTCAATATACCGATGTTGGTATTATGAACAAGCTGCTCGGTGGCATTGTCGAACACCCCGTCATTATTATAATCTATCCAGGCCCTGATCTGTTCGTTGTTGACACCAAGCATGGTGGTTGTTAAAACATAGTTGCCATTCACGACAAGTGGCATCAGGTATAAACATTTATTGGCGTTATTCAGGTAACCTGTATCTACGGGTGTAGGGCCTGAACCAAATGTTTTATTATCGACGGATACTTTCAGCAGTCCAGCAAACCCACCACCAAGGCCAGTGCTGCTGGTTACTGAAGGACAAGCGGCAACAGGCGGAGTAAAAGTGGGCAATGGATATGAGGTATAGAATGCCGGAGAAACCGGTAATGCAACACGATCGTACAGGTTCATGGCTGCCAGCATCCGGGTCTTCTGCCCATTGGTAAACAGATAACCTGCGGCGCCGGTATTCGTATAGTTCATGAAGTTCCGTTCCGTATTGTCCGTATATGGTAAACCGTTACAGGAATTAGTACCGGTGCGTGGCGTGAAATTGACGACACCGCCACTTTGGTTGTAGCTGATGGGATCAGTATCACATACCTTGTCACCATCTACGTTACAATCTGCATTCGGAGGGCATTGCGTTACATCGTTCGAGCCCTGGAAGGGATGATACAATTGCAGGGCATGACCAATCTCGTGCGGTAATGTTTTCGCTCCGACATTCATTTGGGTGGCCAGCATCACTATCCCATCCATCACAGGAGAGGCTCCGGGGAAAAGAGCATAACCGGCGATGAACTGCCCAACAGTGCCATCAGCTCCGTCGATCTTATTGACCACATAAACATTGTAGTAAAGTCTGGGGTTCCATCCCACTGCATATTTCAGATCGGCATCTGCTACACCGGCCGTATTTGCCTTTACTCCATTCGCTACATATCCGGCCAGGAAGGAGCCGTCAACTCTGTCGATACCGGTGGTGGCCTGGCAGTTCGGGCCACGGGTTGCCAGTTGGAACTGGACCTGGATATCGCCAGCGCCTGGTGTAGTGCCGGGATAAGTACCGTTGTAACAGGCGTTCAGGTAATTGAGGGTATTGATGATGCGGGTGTCGTCGGGATTGTAGATAGTCCCAACCGCGCCACCTGTATTTACCACATGCACCACTACAGGAATGGTGTACAATGTTGCCAGTGGACTGGCGGGAGGATTGGCCCCTTCCGTGCTAAGTGACCGTGAGATATCCTGCTCCTGGATGATCCGTTGGATCTGCTTCTCATTTTCGAGCACATTCCTTCGATATGCCGGGTTCAGGTTCATTTCCCGCTGATGTATGATATCGAAGCCGCAAATAGGTTGAGAAAAAGAATTGTATGCAAGAAGGCATACAATAGCAGTTAGTAATAAATGAGGGTTTTTCATGTATGAGATGGTTAAAGGATAAAATCTATAACGGAAATTATTCCTTTTTATGTTATATCATCTCAACAATGCCCATGGAGTATTTCGATCATTACAAATTCTGGAATAACAGGTATCCGGGGTTAACACCGGTTATCCTTGGCAAATATCGACTGCTATTGGATTTCCGGGAATATGACCATAAGAGGCCACCGCTTTTTCCAGGAGCTTTTTTGACTGTTTCCGGGTATTTTGAAAGAAACTGATCCCCTTTTCGATCTTTTATTTTCACTGATCTTATCAACTATCTCTTTATTTGAAATCCTCTTTCCTCGGCCGGATGATCAGCCGCAGGGTAGGGTTATTCGTCATGAATGACCAGAACCAGTTGAAGGCCAGTTTCAGCCTGTTCCTGAATCCAACGAGTGGTATGATATGTGCGAACAGCCAGATGCACCAGGCTATGAACCCTTTGAAGAAAACTTTTGGCAGATCGGCCACTGCCTTGTACTTGGAGATGATGGCCAGCGAACCTTTATTATAATAGGAGAAAGCCTTCATCGGCTCCCCATCCAGCGAACGGGTAAGGTTCTTCGCCAGCGTTTTTCCCTGCTGTATGGCTACCTGCGCCAGTTGCGGATGCCCGTTCGGGTAATTGGGGTCGGTTGTTTGAAAACTGAGATCACCCAGGGCATAGATATTGGTGGTGTCGTTGACCTTATTATAGGCATCGACCAGTAATCTCCTCCCTTTGCCTACGGCTGTTGCCGGAATACCGGGCACTTCACGCGCAATGATACCGGAAGCCCAGATGAGCGCTTTCGTTTCGATCGTTCTTCCGTCGGCCAGGACCACCTTTCCATCCACATAATCCTTGACAGGGGTATTCTGGATGATCTGTACACCGAGCTTACTGAGCACTTTCTTTGCTTCCTCCTGCGATCCCTTGCTCATGGGGCCCAGCAATACCGGGCTCGCATCCACCAGGTAAATATGGGATTGCAGGTCTTTGATCTCGGGATATTCCTTGGCGGCAATATACCGGCCCAGTTCTGCCAGCATGCCGGCCACTTCCACACCGGTCGGCCCGCCACCGGCGATGACGATATTGAGCCTTCTTACTTTTTCTGCCGGGTCGTTCGACTGAACAGCTTTCTCCAGGTTCAGCAAAAGATGGTTGCGCAGGTTCAGGGCATCGTCGATGGTCTTCATCGGTAAGGCGTTCTGCTTCACGCTTTCAATGCCGAAATAATTCGTCTCGGCGCCTATGGCCAATACGAGATAGTCGTAATCGAGTATGCCTGTGTCGGTCTCTACCGTATTGTTCTGCGGGTCTACTTTTACCAGCGATCCCATGTGGAAGCGAAGATTGCTTTTGTCCTGGAACATTCTCCGGAAGGGGTAACTGATATTGGAAGGTTCGATGAAGGCCGTGGCTACCTGGTAGAGCAGGGGAGGGAAGAAATGGTAATTATTCCTGTCGACCAATGTTATCTGGAACCTTTTGTCTTTACATAGTTGTTTTGCGAAATTGATCCCTGCAAATCCTCCGCCGATCACTACAACTTTTTTGGTATTCGTTTCCATATCTGAAAGGTTTTGATTCCTGCCATGAAGCCGGCCAGGCGGTGTAATTTACTTTATCCGCTCTTATGGCCGGATTATTTTTGTTGCTTAAACGCAGCCATTGATTGTTTGTTCGATAATAAGGACAAACCAGGGCCCTGTAATGTGACCGGACCAGTAAAAAGTACCATACTGCCCATAAATAGTGTCATCGATACTCCAGTGTACCGTGCTACCTTTGTGTCATAAACAGAGAGGGCAATGCGTACCGGAAAAATTCCCGTCCATAGTAGTTGCAGCATCCCGGACGGGTCACAGGCCAACGGTGAAATACTGATCGATAAAAATTATAGAAAGTATGAGAAGCTGACACCCGATGAATTCAAAAAAAACTATTCAACAATAAACCTAATGGTTATGCGCGATCAACAGGAAGAAAGACCCGGATTATTGCTCAGTTTATTACAGTGCAGATGCCCCCGGTGCCGCAGGGGAAAATTGTTCCGGCAGGACAATCCCTACCGCCTGGCCCGTTTCATGCAGATGCATCAACGATGTGAGGTATGCGGGCAGACCTTCGACATGGAGCCCGGGTTTTATTATGGCACCAGCTATGTGAGCTATGCGCTCACTGTGATGATCAGTGCGGCTACTTTTATTGCATGGTGGGTGTTGATCGGTTTATCATCGCAGGACCATCGCTTCGTCTGGTGGATCGTGCTCAACGCTATTTTATTGGTCCTGCTACAGCCCCCGCTGATGCGGCTTTCGCGGAGTATCTGGCTGGCCTTTTTTGTGCATTATAGTCCAAATTGGGATAAAGGGGATATCGTAGAACCTGACCGTGTGAACAAGGAACAAATGAACAACTGGTAGTACCGATCATATTATCACCGGTACTTTCTGCCTGATGGCGGATACTGTACCTGCCGGGCCATGCCAGAAACATAACCGGTTGGCTGTTGCACCGGAAATGCAGACCAGGAAAGGGTTTGATGGTTAAAGGATGAGCCGGGAACGCACCCGGCCAACCTATATGAATAATTAATATTTAAAAAATTCCATTTTCCGCAACGTTGATTTTACAGAAATAGTATTTTTATTGTTTGTATGCGTCTAGGCATTAGAGAAAGACGGTACACTTTACACCTATGGGAAAAGCAACATTACCTTATCTTGATCTCACGCTTGCGAATATCGATGGTGAGAAATGGAAAGATATTCCAGGCCTCGAAGGTTACTTCAGAATTTCCAGCAAAGGACGTGTGAAAAGGATGCGTTACGAAGCGATCTACTCCAATGGCATCATTTACCGTGAACGCACCATGATCATGAAGCCCTATGTTCATCGCCACAGAAATGAATACAAGGGTGATTACAAATCCTATCTCAGTATCACATTGACAGTTGAGGGTGTTCGTCATCGTTATACCGTTGCAAGACTGGTATATCACTGTTTTGTTCGCCCTATCGATCTGGATGATCATACCATTGTGATCTTTTACAAGGATGGTAACTCGTTCAATCTAACACCATCGAACCTCCGCACTGCCACGCTGAGCGAAAAACAGAAACGCATCAAAGAACTGCGGCGCTCGCCTTCGCCGCTGCACAAGCTCACCAGGCGGCAGATCCTCGAAAGGCTGCAAAATGCAAGGGCCAAGCGGATGAAACCTGTTACTCAATACAGCTTCCGCGGGAAAAAGATCCAGACCTTCCCCAGTGCCCGTGAGGCGGCCCGTTTCACAGATGGGAATGCATCCAATATCCTGCAGGTGGCCAAGGGCAATGCACTGACCGCCGGCGGATTCCTCTGGCGGTATGGGAAGGCCAGCAGGATCGATACGCTGTCGTTAAGGGGAGGACGGCAATCCCCATTGTTCAGGGGCCGGAACGGGGTCAATGGAGTCAATGGACATGCCATGAAATCCAGGTATTGAACCAAATAAAAAAGTGCATCAGTAAATGATGCACTTTTCATTTTTTCAAACACTATCTAACTATAATCCAGTCTGCTGGCTTATTTCAGCTTGGTTACCAGCGTTTCTTCTACGAGGTTCTGTTTCCTGTTGATGGTATAGATCTCGGCTTTTGTATTCTTCTTTGCTTTCACTTCAACGCTCAGGATATTATCACCTACTTCTTCGGTAGACAGCAGGAATTTTTTAGTGATGCTGGTACCTTTTACTTTATCGCTGTACAATACGTTGCCATCTTTATCACGGAGGGTGATGGTGAACTCTTCCTCAACCGGTGTGTTCAGGCTCAACTGGAAGATGGGTTGGTTATCGTATGTACCGATATGTTTCAATTCTATGACAGGGTTATCTTTTTTACCTTCGTTAGCAGATGCAGTGGCAGAGAATACTACAGAGAAAACCAGGAATAAGGCTACAGCCACCAACACGGAGTTTTTCATCATCTTTTTCATAATCGTATATTTTAAAAGTTTAAAATCAGGTCTCAAAAAACAGTGTCATGGGGCAATCGTGGAGCAAGCAAGGGAAGTTAGATGTGCAGGATCGTTTCTGCTTTTCAGGCACCTGGAGCGGTGCGTTTTCTATTGATGATGCAAACATAAAACGGGATTATCCGATGGGCAAACCAAATAAAGGCCCATTTCAGGATGGTAAACCACAATATAAAAAGTTAAAGCCCTTTCTGGTAAAGGGTTTGAGAAGGAATTTGGTATGATGGCCAACGGGTGGGGGAGGGAGAAATAAACTAAAAAAATCAGGTCTTAAATGCCTAAAAGGTCAAATGCATATTGATAACGGATCAATTTTCTGCCCTCAATATTTTCTCTCCAGGCTGATTCCCGATGGCTCAGGTCTACTAACTGCCTGGTTTTAAGGTTCTTTAATTTATCCAAAACAGTTTTCATGGTCCTGATCTCCTCTTCATCGAAAAGTTCTTTTTTAAAACCAGATGAACCGGAAGGCTCAATGATAACCATTTCCCTGTCTCCGTCACGGATTTCATATCGAAGGTTGATGATGCCATTTTCTTCAGCCATCTTGAACAAATAATCGAATTGGCTTGGAACAGGGCCCCATTGAATAGCACGATAAGGGAGACCGCTTATGCCTGTTCCATATTGTTTGAAATGAAAAAAGTCTGAATAGAATAATAATTTGTTGAGTGATGTTTTCAAAGGGGTTAAGTGATCTGCAAAGAACCGGATAGCATGATAAGCCTTTTGGGGACTGGTTCGCTTGTATCCATTCAATTCTCCAGGATTATTCACGCCCAACATTTTTTCTTTCATTTGTTCCAATGGAGTAACCTGGTCCTTCAGGAGGGCTATTCGTTTTATCAGTTTTTCTTTTTGCCTTCCCTGGACTGCATCGCTAAGTTCGATAAGGCGGAGAAATTCATTAGGGTCTTCCGCCATCTGGATCAGGCGGGCATTGGTTTCGCTGGGAATATCCCCTCCTTCATACAACCGGTATTGATTTACTCCAAAACCAAGTACATCAGACATTGCCGTCGCTGGCAATTCATATTTTTGGCGAATCGCCCTGATCTCTTCGACGTATGGTAACTTGTGCTTTGCCCTGTATGCATTGTATACCTGTGCAAGGTTAAGGTTCCCTGTTGTTTCATCAACAAATTCCTCACCACTATCCGCACACCTATAATAATGATAGCTCACCTCAAAAGTTTCTTTCCGAAACTCCAAAGACCTTTTTTCTCTGATAAGTTCCATCGGTTTACCTGTAATAGGACTTTTCATCTTTTTCATAATTTAAAAGGATAGCTCATGCGATATTCCGGAAAGTGAAACGAAACACAGATCGTCTGAGAGGAAGGATGGCCTAACTGGATCTTTATATAAACCTTTTTTTTCCCTGATCATTTTTCCAAGTACCCAAAAATCCAGTTTACACTTAAAATCCTGCAGGAACTGTTCAACATCCTTTCTAAATGTCATTTGGCCAGCTATTTTCCTGCAAAAACACGAAAAAGTTCTAAATTCTCATATATACGTAAATATATGAATTATAAAGTTGTTTTCGATCAATTGACCCTTCACTAACTTTCCAAACATCCTGTATTGCTCCTAACAACTAACTTCAATTATTAAACTATTGTGAATCAATTAATCTAATTATGAAAATTGAATTCTCCATTTCCCCAAACCGAATATCTTTGCAAAAATTTTTTACAGACAATGAGCAATACTATGGTAACGGCCGGTCATTTAACAGCGACGATCGCCGGAAGCATCAAGAAAGCACAGCAGGAGACCCTCTACTTTGAAGAGCTTTACAATAATCCCGCTGCGCCTGTCGGGAAGAACGAATTCCTGTTTTTTATCAAACCGGAGATCACACAGGCTGCCGGTTCCATTCAGTTGGAAGCTATCCTCGATCTGGTACAGGAGAAGATCGAACAATTCGGATTGACCATTCACAATGTGAAAGTCCTCTCTGCCAAATACCTTGAGCAATTCAATATCATTGCACAACACTATGGCGTTATCAACAAGATCGCTTCTGACGCAAAACAGCATCTCTCCGAATCCGCTAAAGAAAAATTCGCTTCCATTTATGGCAAGTCGGTGAATGAAGTGAAAGTGCTGGGTGGTGTCGAGTTCCTCGCACAGTATCCTGCATTCAATGCCTATTCTCTCGATTACCTCTGGCAAAACAAAGAGAACAAGAAACTCGCAGGTGGCACCTATGCTGAAGACGTGAAGATCGACAATGAAGTGATCTATATGATCAATGGATTCCATCCCCGCCAGTTGAAACATTTTACTGAAAAGGGCAGAAGCATTGTAGTAATGACGCTTTCCGGCAACCTCCACTGGAGCGATACCCGGAATAATTTCATCGGCGCTACCATTCCCCAGAATGCCAATGCAGGCAGCCTGCGCCGGGAGTTCCTGGAAAAGAAAGCTGAACTCGGGCTGGCAGAAGTATCACAGGGCGTGAATGGTGTGCATTTGTCTGCCGGGCCAGTAGAAGCCCTCGTAGAGCTCAGGCGCTACAATTCCAATTTCGCCGATAATACCAAAACAAAAGCCTTTGAAGATTTCAGCTTCGGAAAGAAACTGGCTGAGCATTTCAGCAAAGAGCAGATCGAAAAGATCGTGGGTAATGCCAATCTTTCCGTGAACGGCAAATCCATTTCCGTATTCGACCTTACAGAAGAGAAAGATTCCGATGAAGCCATTGCCTTGCTGAAAGCAAACGTATAAGGACCTATTGAAATTTTGTTTTATAGTTGTGAAGGGAGGTTGCGAAAGCAGCCTCTCTTTTTTATATGGATATGAAAGCAATTCCGTAACTTTTACCAAACAATTCATCCCGAAAAATATCCCGTATGCTTAGGAATCTCCTTGTCCTGGTGATCGCCTTCCTGGTTTTCACAAAGGCAGCCAACGCCCAACAAACACCGCAGAAATTTGTGCAGGAACTGGATTACCTGCTATATCTCCCCGATGGATATGCGCAGGATACAGTCAAAAAATGGCCCCTCATCATCTTCCTCCATGGAAGTGGGGAAAGAGGGAATGATCTCGAAAAAGTAAAAATGCATGGCCCTCCCATGCTGGCGGCTGCGGGGAAAAAATTCCCTTTCATCATTGCATCTCCACAGGCCAAACCCGATGGCGGATGGGAGCAGAGCGAATTGTATAGATTCCTGCAGTCCCTCAAAAAGCAATACCGGGTGGACCCCGACCGGGTGTATCTCACCGGCCTGAGCATGGGCGGCTTCGGCACCTGGGACCTGGCCATGAAACACCCGGAAGAATTTGCCGCGATCGCGCCGATCTGTGGCGGAGGCGATATCGAGACCGCCTGGAGGTTGCGCAATATGAAGGTATGGGTGTTCCATGGGGCCAAGGACAATGTGGTCCCTCCACGCTCCAGTGAGATGATGGTCGATGCTGTGAAAAAATACAATCCTTCTGTACGATTTACGCTTTATCCGGAAGCCAATCATAATAGCTGGACGGTCACCTACAATAACGACAGCCTGTATCAATGGTTCCTCGATCAGAAAAGGTTTACGTATAAAAGCATTGTGCCTGATCCTGCGATACTCGCCAGCTATGCAGGCCGGTATGCCGATCACTTCAAGGATACTGTAAACCTCTTCATAAAAGATGGAAAACTACAGGGTACCGACCAAAGCAATAATTCCTTCGAGCTCAAAGCAGCTTCCAATACCATTTTCTTCGTCAACGAGAACATGCCGCTCGATGTGCGATTCGACCGGACCGATAAAGGGCAGGTAAAGGGATTCACGCTGATGGCAGAAAAAATGGTCCTGTTCAACAGGATCAAATAGTAACCGTTTGAAGAAGTCTGCTAAACTGCTGGACTATCATTGAAATATGGACCCTGTATCGGGAATCCCTGTTAACTTCGCGGTAATATTGTGCAAAATTGGACAAACGCGATTTCGATGCAGTAGTAGTGGGAGCCGGGCCTAACGGACTGGCTGCCGCTATTACCTTACAGCAATCCGGCCTGCGGGTATTGGTGCTGGAAGCTGCTGCCTCCGTTGGCGGAGGTCTTCGCACAGCAGCGCTGACCCTGCCTGGCTTTAAGCACGATACCTGTTCGGCCATTCATCCCCTGGCAGTTAGTTCCCCTTTTTTTAGTACTCTTCCATTAGAGCAATTCGGGCTCGAATATATTTTCCCTCCCATTGCCGCGGCGCATCCCTTCGATGATGGCGCCGCAGCGTTGCTCAGTCCTTCCCTGGAGCAGACAGCCCACTGGCTCGGAGAAGATGAGCAGGCCTATCTGCAATTGTTGAGGCCGCTGGTGCGCAACTGGCCATCGATTGCCGCCGATGTACTGGGCCCGCTCCATTTTCCTGCAAACCCTATTGCGATGGCGCAGTTCGGTTTGAAAGCATTGCCTTCCGCCATGGCCCTGTCGAACCGCTTCCGCACAAAGGCGGCAAAGGGGTTATGGGCAGGCATGGCTGCCCATGCCCTGCAGCCATTGACGAATGCCACCACATCGGCCATTGCGCTTGTGCTGATGATAACAGGTCATCTGCGGGGGTGGCCGGTGCCCAAAGGCGGGTCACAGTCGATCGCCGATGCCCTGTCGGCCTTTTTCATTTCGATGGGAGGAGTGATCGAAACTAACGTATACGTACAATCGCTTGATCAATTGCCATCTTCTCATGCTGTATTGCTCGATGTAACGCCCAGACAACTGCTGCAGATCGCAGGCCATCGTTTCACTTCCATTTATAAATGGCAACTGGAAAGATACCGTTACGGGATGGGCGTATTCAAAATAGACTGGGCACTGGATGCGCCGATCCCATTTACTGCATCCGGTTGCAGGGAGGCGGGAACATTACATATAGGTAATACAATGGAGGAGATCGCGCTTGCAGAGCAACTGACGGGAGATGGCCTGCACGCCGACAAACCATTTGTAATATTAGGACAGCAAAGCCTGTTCGATCATACACGATCGCCGGAGGGCCGTCATACAGGCTGGGCCTATTGCCATGTGCCCAATGGTTCCACCCAGGATATGACGGAACGCATCGAAAAGCAGGTGGAACGTTTTGCCCCTGGTTTCCGGGAGCGTATCCTTGCCAGGCATACGATGAATACGGCAGAGCTGGAAGCTTACAACAATAATTACGTAGGAGGTGATATCAACGGTGGTACCATCGATATCGGGCAGCTCTTTACACGGCCGGCATTGAGGGCATCACCCTACCGTACATCGGCCAAAGGCATCTATATCTGTTCCTCCTCTACGCCGCCTGGCGGCGGCGTGCATGGTATGTGCGGTTATCATGCTGCAAAAAGGGCGCTGAAAGATATTTTCGGAAGATAATAGCTCATTCTTCGAATGGAGTATCGATCTCTCCATGCAGGTTTGCCGGGCGTTATTGTCGCATCCTATTGAAGGATCAGTAACCAGCCTTTATTCTTCTCCACCGGTATTGCTTCATCGATGTCAAAGCTGCGGCCCTGCTGGAAATTCCTGATGTCAGGGGCGGTGATCCTGGCTTTGGAAGGATCGATGCCCAGTTTGTTCCAGTCGATCTTCAATTGTACCATTGTATTTTCCGGCGCCCAGCTTGCCAGCGCGATCATGGCCGATCCCTTTTTCATATACACGGTCACCGGTACATCGACGTTATTGCTGGTAACAGGACTGGCCTCCGTCCAATACCCGATCATTTCCGATCCCTTCATACCGAAATCGTCCCATGCTTTCCAGATGGGGCGGGGATCGGCATTCTCGCTCCAGGGCATGCGGTTGGTCATGCCATAGACCATACCGCGCCAGGGATTGCCTCCGTTCTCCAGCATCTCACCCATCAAACCAAAAGGGATACCGCTCACTTCCGTCAGAAAGAAATCGGGCCCGTTCTTTTCGTAATCGAAATATTCTCCAAACCACAAGCGGTTGAGATAGGGGAAATGCTCCATATAGAGATTGGCGCTGTTATTGAAGCCATCGCTTTTATTGTATTGATTGGCGGAATGCAGGTCGATGATGCCGGGATGACCGTTATTGGTCAATACCCTTTTGATCCGTTTCATGGTAATGCGGTCGAATGCCACATCATCGAGGTAGATGCCATCGATGCCTACGTTCTGCACCAGCCAGTTCATGCCTTCCACGTAATAGTTGTGCCAGCGGCTCATGCCGCTGTTGATGATGGCTGCATCTTTTATTTCCGGGACGAACCAGGCCGCGATATAATCATATCCGATATGTTCCTGCAGCCAGCGGAATCCCCCGCCCTTACCGGGAGAATAGATCTCATGCCCAAGGCTGCGCATCGGGAAGGTTTCCCAGGCTTTATTCGAAAGCTCCCGTACGGTGTTATATATCTTTACTTTCAGGCCCTTGCTATGTGCTTCATCGATATAGGCTTTCATTTTTTTATGCTCGATGAATGGATAATTGATCCAGGGATTGATGGGAGTGGCGTGATGGATATTGATCACCGTGGCGCCGGTGGCCTTGATGCTGTCGATGGATTGGTAACGATGGTAGAAACGTGTGGCCCATTGCGCATCGGTATCGATTGGGTGGAATGGGGTGATCAGCAGGTTGAAGTTGAAGTAGAGCTGGTCGCCTTTTTTCAGGTGTCTTTCCCCGGTATAATTGTTCACCAGCATCGAATTGCCTTTCATGCCCACCGTGATGCCGCCTTTGTTGTCATTGCCCCAGGAGGCGGGCAACAGCAAAGGTTTCTGGAGGTAGAAATTGGTATTAAGCGGTCGCACATATTTTTCATCGCGCAGGGAAAATTGCAGTCCGCCATTCACCGCACCGATCCAGGCGCCATCCTGGTTCTTATGTGCTACATCCCATTTCCAGTCTACATTTTCCGGGCGATATCCGCCTTTCTGTCCAAGTCCCATCATATATTTCGCCATTTCTTTCCGGAAAGGGATGTGCATAGTGATATCCTTGAGATCGACATCATGAAGGGCAGTCAGTTTCACTGTATAAGCCAGGAAGCCGTCGAATTCCAGGCGTGCTTCCACATCCATCTGGAGCGTATCGTTACCGCTGGCAGCTTTCCATTGTACTGTGCCCGCTTCTTTTTGGGTGAACTGAAGTCCTTTGGTCTTCCAGGGCATATTCTTTCCATCCGACAATCGTACGAAATGAAAATGGACAGGTTCGGTGACGAGATTGTTGGCCTGATCGCCGATGGCTGTCATGGCCGGGGTGAAATATGTCTGGATCTGTTTCGGGAATCCGTCCTCATTGAGTTCCACTTTCCGGCCCAGCAGACTGATGGTATTGTTTTGAATTTGCAATGGCGAATAGGGCGCTATCACGGTATTTTCCTGTGCCATGGTAGAATTCAGCCATTTCAACCTGGTCTGTTTCCAGGGCTCACTGCCGCCACCATCTGAAAGCAGGGTATTGCTGACCGTTAGCTGTATAACGATACTGGTAGACTGTTTCCCGCTGGCGGTTATGATAGCCTTTCCGGTATAAACACCTGCTGCGGCGGTTGGAGGTATATCGACCCCGCACCACATGGCCTGAACGTTATTTTGAGGAACATTGACCTGCCTGGTCATGGGCGCACCGGTATAGTCGGTGCCGGTATTATTGATACAGGAAATATTTGTTTTGTTGATCATTGCGCCCTGGCTGTTTTTCAGATCGGTGAATTGAATGGCCAGGTCATCGAGTGGAACGAGAGCGTAAATACCTAGCTGCCAGGCGAAATACTCGCCTCTGTCGGCCTTTCCCTTGAATACGGACTGTGGGCCCTGTTGTATCCAGCGATAGGGTAGCCGGTCTCTCATCTTAATGGGATATTGCCGGTCTTCAGGGAAAACGAGATAATCACGGCCTTTATTCCTGGCGAGCAGCTCCGCCGTTTCTTTTGCCGTGGCGCAAACCAGCATCGGGTAGAAACTATTGAAGGCGTCGATGGATTCGATGGCCTGCACGGTGGTGTTGGGCTTTATCGCCGATGGAACGGTCCCCAGCCATTTTTCGGATGCCGTATTCAAAGGGGCCAGGTAAACGCCTTTGGGATAATTGGAGCGGCCTTCGTTTTTGGCGGGCATATAATAAATGTAATAGATGCCTTTGCCGGATACCGGTTCGAAATATAATTCACCGCTCTCTTCATTGATGTTGCCAGTCTTTACATTCTGCACCAGTTGCCGTGATTGGCCATCCTGTACAATGATGCGCTTGTTCTGTGGTTCATGATCCGCTCTGCGCCAGGGTATGATCACTTTAGCTACAGGGCCTGTGCCGGTGAACTGCACAACGGCGCGTTGATCGCCCAGAGAATCTGCATTCCAGTTATTATTACCGGAGCGGTAGGATAATACCTGTGCGGGTAGAATGCCGGCGGTAAATAGCAATGCCGACAGGAGACCGGTTCTTTTCATTGGTGGAATGGTTGAAGGCTTAAAACTAGGGAAAGAAAATTGATATTTCAGTTGCAAACGATTGAGTGATTTTGGCAACCTGTGTGTGGGCCGTCAGCCGCCAAACCATCATCGATTACCTATACATCACCGACCGATCTCAAAGAACAGATTCATATCAATATATATGTTGGTGGAACTTTCTTTAACGCCTGTTCCAGTTAAGGCCGATTGATCGGCCACATGAATTACCTTGATCTGTTCCTCTGCCATTTTCCTGTTGCCGGTTATTTCGGTGATGATCTGGCGGAGTAGTGGGTCAGGTGTCCAGTCTTTATAAGTGGAAGGTTCTCCGAACTCATCGCGATAGGTCAGTACCCCGAACATTTCCCGGAACAATGATTCTTTAGGCCGTACAAAATAGATGCTTTGAACAGTTGGTGAGTACTGACGTTGCACTTCATTCCTGAGTACGGTATATTCTGTTCTCAACGGGTTGATGAAATTCCGGTTGAAATTTTTGTGGGCGATATAGACGATGAATAGGCAAAAACCCCAAACAGATGCCCGCTCTATGTTGACCTTTTGATTTTTCAGCAATGGCAATAATGCATCTATCAACAATATGCTGCCTGCTATATTCAGGCAAAACATCGTTCTGTAAGATGCAAAATTTTCCTTTGCCACCATGATGGGTAAATAGATCAATGCCAGGAACCCCAGGCAGCGAAGGATATGAAAGCCCCCGGCTCTAACGGTATTGGTGCTCCCCTGGATGAACACGCTCACCACCCACCAGGCCAGCGCTCCATAATAAAACACCTGTGAAAATATCCCGCTGATATTATACAGGAAATTAAAGCTGAATGCCTGTGCCAGTGGGGTGGAAAAGAAGAACCCTATTTTTCCGATCAGGTCAGTGGAAATGCCGGTGCGATCGCTGGCGGCAACGCCTCCCTGTTTCAACGAATATTTGAAAAGGAAAAAATAGAGGATGCTGATGGCGATGTACACCACCAGGCCTGTGATGAGCAGCCTGTCGGGTTTTTGATATCTTTTCCCCAGGTAATAAAGAAAGAATGGCAGGAGGAATGCGCCGAATGCGGTTTGATAGGTGAATAAGGCGAATAATCCCAGTAAGATTGCTGCGATCAGCGGAGCAACCGGCAACTTTCGTGCATGGTCCTGTTTACTCAGGGCCATGAACAGTACATGCCCACTCAGCAATCCACAGAAGTGCGCGAAAAATACTTCCAGGCAGGATGCCCATCCTATATAGATGGCTACAGAGCAGCTACAGCAGGCCAGTATACTGATGATGGGGATCAATTGTGAATGGAGCCCCGACATTCGTACCCATTTCTTCAGCATATTGAAGAACATCAACAGGGTGATGGTCCATCCGAACAATGAAATAATACGGAGCCATTTCAGGGCACCGATGGTATCTATGGAAGCGAAGGCTTTGTGAATGATCCATCCTGCTACCGGGCGGCCCTGCACAAAGAGCATGAGAAAATTGGAACCATCCTTCCTATGCCATATTTCGTGCGCTTCATCGAGATAGGCATAATCGGCGTACCATACCTGGCGGAAGATAACGAAGAGCAATAGGGTACAGAGAAGGGATAAGAAATAACGGTTAGCAGGTGCAGTGGTCATGCAGGATACATTGAAGGTTGATCAGGATGGAAAGCTACCGAGAAAAAACCAGAAATCAAGCCTGCCTATCCTTACCTTTAGGGCAAAATTCCCTTATGCGAACAATCTGGTGTTTAATCTTAATATGTTCTGTCATCAGTGCAGCAGGCCAGGACGACACACCCATTCCCGACTACCGGAAGAAGACGGAAGGATATTCCCGGATGGCGGAAAAAGATATCAAGAGTGATCTGGCATCTTTTGCATTTGCCGCGCTGGAAGACAGGATGGGCAAACAACCCCTTCAAACGATACCGGCCACGGACTATGGCGCTAATTATATTACGTTCGAGGGCAACAATGTGCAGGTTACCATCAGGTCAGGAACATTCGATCCTGCGAAACATAAACTGGGCTATTACGAAGAGAAGCATTTGGTGAAGATCGACGGAAAGCCTTTTTATGGTAGCTACGGCACCATGCCGCAGAACACCATTGCGTCCGTTACGGTCATCATGGGTAAGGATACGGTGGCCATTCCGCCAACTGCTTATTTCGATCTGTATAGCCCTGAGTTCACTTATAGCGATGGCAAGGGAGCGGCGAGGACCCATAACGGAGTATACTTTTCTCCCGATAAGCGGAACATCTATATCTATATGCTGAACAAAGAAGCCATTGGCAGTTATGAAGTGACCTGGGTGATACAGGATAAAAAGTATCTGCGGAGAGTGGTGGATTCAGGTATCCTGAAATGATTTTGTGGATTACTTTTGTCGTATGCAGAAGCCGGTTTTAGTTATCAAGTTAGGCACAGCCGTCATCACCGATAATAAAGGCGTGATCAGTCAGGCCATCATCCGTAAAGTGGCGGCCGAGATCGCGGCCCTGTCGGGCCGCTACCGCATCGTACTCGTATCGAGCGGTGCTGTGGGCAGCGGCAAATCTTTTATCAAACAATATAAAGGCACCATCACCGAGCGCAAGGCCGCGGCCGCAGTGGGCAATCCGTTATTGATCCAGTTATACCAGAAGCATTTCTCGGCCTTCGATATACCGGTGGCGCAGGCCCTCTGCGAACGCTATCATTTTTCGAACCGCCCCCAGTTCCTTCAACTGAAAGAAACATTCGAAACATTCTGGCAAAATAGTATCATACCCATCGTGAATGAGAACGATCTCGTGAGCAATGTGGAACTGAAATTCTCCGATAATGATGAGCTGGCTACCCTCATGGCCATCGGCTTCGATGCAGAAGCATTGATCATCTGTACTTCGGTAGGCGGGTTTATGGACCAGGAGAAAAAGATCATCCCGGTGGTGAACAGGATCGATAATACCATCCTGGGTTGTGTGAGCACAGACAAGAGCAGCCTGGGGCTGGGAGGGATGACCTCGAAACTTACTTTCACGCGACTGGCCAACTCCCTTGGCATCCAGGTGATCATTTGCGGGTTGAAAGGAGATGCTCCCTTTCATGCAGCGCTCGATGGTGGCAATGGTACTCTGTTCAGGCCCCAGGCTTCCAACCTGAAAGCCCGGCAGAAATGGCTGGCCAGCGGTTCCATCACGTTGGGCAGCATCACCGTCGACAAAGGTGCTGCCAAAGCACTGCATCAGCGTCGCAGCCTGCTTACCGTTGGCATCAGCGAAGTGCAGGGGAAATTCGAGGCAGGTGAAGTGGTGCAACTGATGGAAGAAGGGGCGGGGATCATCGGGGTAGCCAAAGTGAAACTGGGCACTGCTGCGATCCGGGAAAACCTGTCGACCAAAAATGTAGTGGCGGCTCATGCCGATGATATCGTGATCTTTTAAAAGCATGCAATGAAACCGGTACAACCTCTTATACTGAAAACCTATAAGGCTGCCATATCACTCAGACGGGCAACCGAAAGATCGATCAAAGCCGCTTTGACCGACCTTGCCCGCTCACTCGAAGCAAACAGTGCTGCCCTGATCAGGGCCAACCGGAAAGACCTGGCCAGGCAAGACCCCAATAATCCTCGCACTGACCGTTTGTTATTGAATGAAGACCGGGTCCGTCAGATAGCGAACAGTATCCGTACCATTGCACGGCTGTCTGATCCGGGCGGGCGACTGCTGGAAGAAAAAGAATTGAAGAACGGATTGCTATTGCAAAAGGTCACCGTCCCGCTGGGTGTAGTAGGAGTGATCTATGAATCGAGGCCCAATGTTACATTCGATATTGCTGCACTCTGCCTGCGTAGCCGGAATGGTTGCCTGCTCAAAGGCAGCAGCGAAGCGGAACATACCAATAAAGCTGCTGTGGCGATCATCAAAAAAGTATTGAAAGCGCATGGTATCGACCCGGATTGTGTAACGTTATTGCCATCGGAGCGGGAAGCCGTACAGGAATTGTTCACGGCTACGAAGTATGTGGATGTATTGATCCCCCGTGGTTCGGATGCACTGATCCGGTTTGTACGAAAGAACAGCCAGGTGCCTGTCATTGAAACAGGCGCCGGTGTTTGTCATATCTATGTGGAATCGGCAGCCGCCATCCATAAGGCAGTGAACATCGTGGTGAATGCGAAGGTATCGAGGCCCAGTGTGTGCAATGCAGTGGACACGGTGCTGGTGGATGCAAAGATCGCCGGTAAATTCCTCAACCGGTTACAACCGCGATTCCTTGAGCATAAGGTAGAGATCTTTGCAGACCCCCATGCCCATAAATTGCTCAAAGCGTACCCATACCTGCAAAAAGCTACCCCTGCCGATTTTGGCCGGGAATTCCTCAGTCTCAAATGCGCCGTGAAGCTGGTGAGTGACCTCGATAAAGCGCTGGATCATATCCGTGAGTATTCTACCAAACATTCCGAGGCCATTGTATCGGAAAACCAAAAAAAATGTCAGCGTTTCCTGGAAGAAGTAGATGCTGCGGCTGTATACGCCAATGCCTCTACCCGTTTCACTGATGGGGAAGAATTCGGGCTGGGAGCGGAGATCGGGATCTCGACCCAGAAATTGCATGCCCGCGGCCCCTTCGCACTGGAAAAACTGGTGACGGAGAAGTGGCTGGTGAAAGGCAGCGGGCAGGTCCGCTGACAGGAGCGGATTTGATTATCGATTGATGAATTTGGGATGTATCAGGTTTTCGATGGAATAGATCTCATCCCATTTTTCCTGTGTGATCAGCTTACGTTCTTTCACGGCAATATCATGGACAGACTTACCCGTATGTAACGCTTCTTTGGCGATCTCGGCCGATTGTTCATATCCCAATATAGGATTCAACTGCGTAACGATGCCGATACTGTGCATCACCATTTCTTTGGTATGTTCAGGATTGGCGGTAATGCCATCCACACATTTTTCACGCAACATAGTACAGGCCTTGGTAAGGTATTCGAGCGAAGTGAACAGGGCAAACCCGATCACCGGCTCCATCACGTTGAGCTGCAACTGACCAGCTTCGGCAGCCATGGTAACGGTGAGGTCGGCCCCGATCACGTAGAAACAGGTCTGGTTCACTGCTTCGGGGATCACGGGATTTACCTTGCCGGGCATGATGGAAGAGCCGGGCTGCATGGGTGGAAGGTTGATCTCCTGCAGTCCGCAACGCGGGCCGCTGCTGAGTAACCGGAGATCGTTACAGATCTTGCTGAGCTTGACGGCGCAGCGTTTCATGGTGCCGCTCAATTGTACATAGGCGCCTGTATCATAAGTGGCTTCGATGAGATCGGCAGCCAGCTTTACCGGCACTTTGCTGAGATCGGCAAGGTATTGAACACATTTCTGCGCATATCCTTCCGGTGCGTTTACACCGGTGCCGATGGCAGTAGCGCCCATATTTACTTCGGTAATGAGCTGTTGTACTTCACGCATCCGCAATACATCTTCGCCGATGGTGGTGGCAAAGGCATTGAATTCCTGCCCCAGTGTCATGGGTACTGCATCCTGCAATTGGGTGCGGCCCATTTTAAGTACGTTGCCGAACTCTTTTCCTTTTTGATAAAAAGATCCCTGCAACTGCGTGAGGGCTTCCGTGAATTCATCGATGATGAAATAAAGGGCCAGTCTGAATGCAGTAGGGTAGGCATCATTCGTGCTCTGGGAACAGTTCACATGGTTATTGGGATGAAGATGTTCATAGTCGCCCTTGGGATAACCCATGTATTCGAGCCCTATATTGGCGATCACTTCATTGGCATTCATGTTGGTGGAAGTACCGGCCCCGCCCTGGATCAGGTCGCTGATGAACTGGTCGGTATAGTTGCCCCTGATCAGCTCATCGCATGCGAAGGTGATGGCGTCGACGATCTTTTGATCGAGCACGCCGGCATCCCTGTTGGCAAGGGCGGCGGCTTTTTTTACATAACCGAAAGCTTTGATGAATTGCGGTTCCTTACTGAGCGGGATGCCCGTAATATCGAAATTCTCTTTGGCCCGGAGGGTCTGAACGCCATAGTATTTGTCGTTGGGAACTTTCTTTTCTCCCAGGAAATCGTGTTCCACCCTGAATGTATTGTTCATTGTGAATGTTTTTGGATTACCCGCCGCTACACATCCCTATTAAATGTAATTAAATTAAGCGGGGAGGTAAAATTTTTTTGGAGGAGAGAATATTTGTTCAGTATATTTGTCTACTAATTTAGTAGACTATTAAAACGAACCTGCCTGTCCATTCAATCACTGATCAACGATCGTTCATCGAGCCTGCCTGTGACCCTGCATGAATGGCGGGACCGGCATCCATTAAAATATTATTGTATGAAACGGTTATGGATAATCGCCCTGCTGACCATACTGGTATCCGGGCTCAGTTCCCTCACTCCCAGGCTAAGGGAGGCATTGATCAACGGGAAAGTGATCTCATTCGAAGAATCGCTGCCACTGGAAGGGGTGAGCATCATGGTAAAAGGAACGAAGAATGGCACAGGCACGCAGCCCGATGGTACTTATACGCTTGCCGTTAAAGAGGGTGATGCTGTATTGGTGGTGAGCCTGGAGGAATATGAAACGCAGGAACTGAAGATCAGGCGCGATCAACAAGTTTACGATGTTGTTATGAAGAGAAAATAGCTTGCTTACAAACCTTTAATTGTTGTTATGGGTATTACGCCTGCAGTGTCTACTGCGGGCTTTTATTTTACTGAACAACCTACGCAGCTCATGAAACTTTGGCATCGAACAGGTAACCTACCAGTGCAGTTGCCGCCATGGCCGCAGTGCCCCAGAATGTGATCCTTACAATGGCTTTTCTGATGGAAGACCCTCCTGCCCTTGCGGCAATGGCCCCAAGAATAATAAGAAATAAAATGGAAAGGGAATACTGGAAGTACACCATGAATGGGAGCGGGGCGAGCAGCGAAACGATAACCGGTAAAAGGGCCCCAACAATAAATGATCCGAATGAAGCGAGCGCTGCCTGCAGAGGATTGGCCTGGGTGATCTCATTGATGCCCAGTTCGTCTTTCGCATGTGCTTCCAGGGCGTTGTGATCGTGGAGCTGCACGGCTACCTGCATAGCAAGGTTTTTGTCGAGCCCCCTCTTCTGATACACTTTTGCCAGCTCCTGCAATTCAAACTCGGGCATTTCTTCCAGTTCTTTCTGTTCTCTTTGCAGGTCGGCCTTTTCTGTATCGGCCTGTGAACTGACGGAAACATATTCGCCGGTGGCCATCGAGAAAGCGCCGGCCACCAACCCTGCCAGTGCGGTCAGTATGATCGTGCTTCGGGGGTTACCGGCGGCAGCAACGCCGATAACAATACTGGAGGTGGAAAGGATACCGTCATTGGCCCCGAGGACCATGGCCCTCAACCAACCGCTCCTGTTCACATAATGTTTTTCAGCTTCCATGGCAATAAAGTTACTGATTGTGGAATAAAAAACGGTGAGCATCCACTCAGCATGCTCACCGTTTCATATTGAAAATTATTAAGATCAGCTCCTGTCGTCGGCCAGGTTCTTATCGGCAGCCTCTTCGATGGCATGATGCTCTTTCAGTTTCTTCAGATGCTTTCCATAAGCGATCCTCGTGATGAGCACGAACAATACCGGTACTACGAAGATGGCGAGCGTAGTGGCGGACAGCATACCGCCGAATACCGTCCACCCGATCGTTTTACGCGCTTCCGATCCTGCACCGCTGGAGAAGGCCAGCGGCAACACACCCAGGATGAAGGCCAGGGAGGTCATCACGATGGGGCGTAAGCGAAGTTGAACGGCCTGCAGGGTGGCGTGGATGATATCGATGCCACGGTCAACCCTTTCTTTGGCGAATTCCACGATCAGGATCGCGTTCTTCGCGGCCAGCCCGATCAGCGTGATCAGCCCGATCTGCGCATATACGTTGTTCGAGAGGTTGGGCAGCAGGGTCAACGTCAGGATCGACCCGAATGCCCCGATCGGCACGGCGAACAATACAGAGAATGGAATGGACCAGCTCTCATACAGGGCTGCCAGGAACAGGAACACGAATACGATCGAGATGGCGAAGATCTGGACGGTGCGGTTACCGGCCTTGATCTCCTCCCGGCTCAGGCCGGAGAATTCATAAGAGTAGCCCGCGGGCAATACTTTATCGGCCGTTTCCCGCAGGGCCTGTATGGCCTGACCACTACTATACCCCGGTTTGGGCGATCCATTGATCTCGATCGACCGGTAAATATTGAAGTGGGAGATCACTGCCGGCGCTTCTACCACTTTGGTAGTGACCAGCGCGCTCATCGGGATCATATTACCGGCATTGTTCCGCACATAATATTTTTCCAGGTTGGAAAGGTCCGTCCGGTAGCTGCTGTCGGCCTGGGCCATCACCCGGAAATTCCTTCCATAAAGATTGAAGTCGTTCACATAGCTACTGCCCAGCATGGTCGACATCGTACCATATACATCGGATACCAGTACACCCAATTTCTTGGCTTTCTCCCTGTCTACATTCACCTGGTAACTCGGCGTACGGGTATTGAAGAACGTATAGGCCAGTCCGATCTCCGGTCTCTTGTACAGTTCCATGAGGAAGTTACGGCTTACCGCTTCGAACTGCTGGATATTGTCGGTACTGGTAGTCTGCTGTATTTCGAAAGTGAAACCGGCTGTGGCGCCGAGACCGGGAATGGCCGGCGGAGCAATGGCCAGTACACGCGCTTCTTTGAGGTCCGACATGCGGCCCATGATCTGTCCGATCACAGCCGTTACATGGTCGGCTTTATTTTTACGAAGGCTCCAGTCTTTCAGTGAAACGAACAGGGTGCCTGAATTCGATTTGTTCGAGAAGGTGATCACGTTCAGACCGGCCACACCACCCACTGCCTTCACCTGGGGCATCTTCCCGATTCGGCTCATGATGGTGTCCAGCATCTGGATATTGCGCGTAGTAGAAGTGGCTTCCGGCATCTCATACGTTACATACAGGCGGCCTTCATCTTCTGTTGGAATGAAGCCCGTTGGCTTGGTCTTGAAGAGGAAGAACAACCCTACGAACAAACAGATCAGCATGATGAGCACATAAGGAGTGCCTTTGATCCATTTGCCAACACCCCAGGTATAGGAACTGGTCACTTTACCGAACCAGCGGTTGAAGCCAGCAAAGAATTTTTCCAACAGGTTCTTCTTTTCTCCTTCCCCTTTGGAATGTTTGAGCAGGAGCAAACAGAGCGCCGGTGTGAGCGAAAGGGCCACAAAGGCCGAGATCAGTACCGATACGGCAATGGTGATGGCGAACTGTTGGTAGAGCCTTCCCACGATACCGGGTATGAACCCTACCGGCACGAATACGGCCGCCAGGATCAAAGCGATGGCCACTACCGGCCCGGAGATATCCTTCATGGCCCGCATCGTGGCCTCTTTGGGCGACAGGTTCTCATGATCGATATAATGCTGTACAGCTTCCACCACCACGATCGCATCGTCCACCACAATACCGATGGCCAGCACAAACCCGAAAAGCGTAAGCGTGTTGATGGTAAAGCCCAGTGGTATGAATAATATAAATGTACCGATGATGGACACCGGGATGGCCAGCACCGGGATCAGGGTGGCCCGCCAGTTCTGCAGGAAGAGGAATACCACCAATGTTACGAGGACCAATGCAATGAGGAGTGTTTCTACCACTTCGGCTATGGAAACCCGTACCACGGAAACAGTTTCAAAGGGCGATATATAATCTACATCTTTCGGGAATGATTTTTTCAGCTCGGTCAGGGCTTTGGAGATACCATCATAAGTTTCCAGCGCATTGGCGCCAGGCGCCTGATAGATAAGCATGAAGGCGGCCCTTCTTCCATTCACGAAAGCATTGAAGCCATAGTTGAACTTTGCCAGTTCCACCCTGGCCACATCTTTCAGGTAAACGATGGAACCCCGGCTGGGGATGCTGCGTACCACCAGGTTCTCGAAATCTTCCTTACGGTTGATGCGGCTATTGGTGAGCACACTGTATTCGAAAGTTTGGGCAGTTGGTTGCGGGTTACCGCCAACGGTACCGCCGGAGATCTGGAGGTTTTGTTCCGTGAGAGCGGCCATCACGTCATTGGGCGTCATGCCCAGGTTGGCCAGCTTTTCAGGGTTCAGCCAGATCCGCATCCCGAAATCATCTCCCAGTGAAGTGATATCGCCCACCCCTTTCACGCGCAGCAAGGCATCCTTCACATAGATATTGGCGTAGTTGCCCAGGAAGGTGGCGTCGTGTGTGCCATTGGGTGAGAACAGGGCCATCACCATCATGATACTGGGATTACGCTTACGGACTACCACACCCAATCTTTTTACCACATCGGGGAGAGTAGGCTCGGCAACGCTCACGCGGTTCTGTACGTCCAGCGCAGCAATATCGATATTGGTGCCGATGTCGAAAGTGACGTTCACGCTCGACTGCCCGCTGCTGGTACTGTTACTGGTGATATAGGACATGCCGGGCGTACCGTTGATCTGTGTTTCGATGGCAGTAGTGGTGGTCTGCTCCACTGTTTGCGCATCGGCGCCCGTAAAGGTCCCCGATACGCTCACTGCCGGTGGTGTGATATCGGGATATTGTGCAATGGGCAGACTGCTCAGCGAGATCAACCCCACCAGAACGATCACGATCGATATGACTATGGCTGTAACTGGTCTTTTTATAAAAGTATCCGCTATCATAATTTCTCTAATTGTTCGATTACCCTGATTCGTTTGTTGTTTGAGGTTTGTTGCTGGTCGTTATGACCCAGGATCCAATAATGCCTTTTAGAAAATCTTAAACGACAAACCACCAACTATTTTTTGTGTGCCGTGTCGGAAGCGATCTTGATCGATGCTCCTTCACGCAGGTTCTGTACGCCCTGCACCACGATCGTTTCACCATCCTTCAGTCCATCCTTCACAATGATATTGGCGCCATTGGGTTTGCCCAATACAACTTTGCGTTGCGACACTTTATCGCCGTTCACCACATACACAAAGAACTCACCCAATTGTTCTGTGATGGCCTTATATGGAATGATCACGGCATTGGCCGCATTGCCCATCACGCGGAGCGTTCCGCTCATGCCCGGTTTCAGCATATTCTTATTGTTGGGAAATACGAGCCTCACTTTGATGGAGCCTGTTTGCGGATCGACGGCACGGTCGATTAGGCTGATCTTTCCATGGAAGGGATATACGTCGGTCCCGAATGCCAGTGTAAAGGTGGAATCATTTCCCTTGCCTGCCTGTTGCTGCAATTGCGTGAAACGGTATACCTCCCGCTGATCAACGGCAAAGTCGACTGCGATGGGGTTATCGGAGGAAACGGTATTCAATATAGTTTGGCCTGCATAAACAGGGGTCCCGACTTTCACCTGGGAAATGCCGATGGTGCCGTCGAAAGGGGCCGAAAGGTTGGTATAGCGCACATTCGTTTGTACGGCGCGTATATTGGCCTTGGCAGCTTCCACCTGTTTTTTCGCAGCTTCCAGGGCCGCATCTGCATTGTCGACCTGTTGCTTGGCAATGGCGTCCTGTTTGTCGAGTGCGTGGAAACGGTCGGCATCTTTCTGCGCTTTTACCAGGTTGGCCTCCTGCACCTGCAGGCTAGCGACAGCCTGATGGTAAGTGGCTTCATACTGTTGCTGGTCGATGGAATAGAGGCGCTGGCCTTTCCTGACACGGTCACCATCCTTGAAATAGATGCCTGTTACATAGCCGTTCACCTGCGCGCGGATATCCGACAGCTCCAGTGCTGCTACGGTAGAAGGATATTCATCCGCAAACCTGGCGTTCGCGGCCGTTACCTGGAAGATGGATACCGACACGGCGGGCGGAGGGCCCTGCATACCTGGTTGTTGCTGATTTTTTCCGCCACAGGCAGCCAGTACCATAATGCCACCGATGCCTGCGTATTTCCGAAAATTTGTGCTCAACATATATTTTAGTTTCACTTATGAAAAGTTTTCTTAAATGTTTGTTGTTGGTCGTTAGTTGTTTGTCGTTAGGGTTTCCTATAGTTCCGACGTCTCCTGGAATTTAAACAACGACACACCACGAACTACAAACGTGATCTAGTATACAATTTGCCCTAAAGCCTTCTGCACATCGATCTTTCCTGAAAGAACGGCGTACAGGGCATTGTAATAATTGATGCGTGCAGTGCGCAGGTCGGTTTCCGAAGTGATCACTTCGAGGTAGGTCTTCACCCCATTCCTGTATTGCAACTGGATCACATCATACACTTCCTGTGCGAGAGCCAGGTTATCTTTCAGGGCCAGGTAATTGGCCAGGTTGCTTTTGTATACGGCGAGCGCCTGGGTATACTGGGCATTCACATTGTTCCTCAGGTCGGCAATATCCCAGTCGATCGTTTTCAGTTGCCATTCGGCCTGTTGGATATTGTATTTCCTTTTCCCTCCCTGGAAAATAGGCACCGATACATTCAGCAGGGCGAATGATTGCGGGTAATTGGTATTGTACAATTTGCTGAACTTATCGTTCTGGTAATTGAAATTGTAAGCGCCCGAAGCCGTGACCGAAGGGATATAGCTCCATTTCTGGTAACGGAGATTGGCTTCCTGCAGTTTCCGCTGGGTGGCCAGCAACTGGTACTCTATGCGGGAAGTATAGCTGGGCGCCTGAAGTGTGTCGAGCACTATCTCTTTTTCCATCTGCAGGGTATCGTAAACGATATCGAGCGTAGCATTCACCGGGTAGCCCATCAGGGCTTTGAGGTATTCCTGTTTGGCTTTCAATGCTTCTTCATTGCTTTTCAGCAAAGCACGGGTATTATTGAGGGCGATGGTAGCCCGTTTATAATCGGTCTTATCGGTTACGCCTGCCTGGTACTGATTGAATGCGTCCCTGAGGCTTCTTTCGAGGCGTACGATATCTTCCCTGGTGACCTTGATCTGCTGTTTGGTGGCGAGCACATCATAGAAGGCTTTCGAAACGTTCACGGCCACGTCGATCTTGCTGCTGCCGGTATTCTGTTTGGCATATTTTCGCACTTCCCCGGCGGTGCGACTGGCCAGCAGGGCGTCGCGGTTGAAGATATTCTGGGAGGCGGTGAACTGGAAACTGGAAGTATTATCGACCCCCAGTTTGATGGGGTTACCGCCTATCACGGCCGTTTGTACTTTGAAGTTATGCTGCAGGTTATAGCCGAAATTTAGCTGGGGATACCAGTCGGCCAGTTTGCCACGTATCGTGGTCTCCGTGATCTCTTCATTGATCAGCGCTTTCTGGACCTGTGGCTGACGCTTAAGCGCATACTGGATCACATTTTCGAGTGTGGCATTCGTGAGCAAACTATCATTGGCCGTTTGCTGTGCCTGCAGGGATTGCACAGCCAGTACCGCAGACACTATAAAGATTTTCCATTTGAGTTGAACCAGTGCAAACAACTTATTCATAAAGCGCATTTATCTATTCGTGAACTAAGAAGATGGATGCTTCTGCATGCCGGACTTCCGGGAACAGTTCGGTGATAGCAAGCATCGATACAATCAGGGGTAGATGATCTTCCGGTAACAGTCATATTCAAACTGAACGGGAAAGGATCGAACGATAAATTTCCTCGCAAAAGTATATAAACCAGCGACAATCCACATGAAATTTCCGGGTTGTAAGTACTTTTTAATGCGATGATTGGTTGTAAAACCATTTTATTGGTATAGGAAACTTTTTTAATCGGTTATATAACGCAGGCTATATTCGCCGGGGCCTACCGGGTTGCTAAACATTCTGGGCCGGGAAATTGTTTAAAAAATTATGGAATACAAACAATTAGGCCGGTCGGCCCTGCGGATCAGCAGGATCGGCTTCGGCTGTATGTCGCTGGGAAATGATCAGTCTGCCGTCGATCGCCTCCTTCACCAGGCCATCGACGGCGGGATCAATTTTTTCGATACCGCCGACCTGTATGGGCAGGGACAAAATGAAACGATGGTAGGCAGGGCGCTCCGGGGCCGGCGGCAGGAGGTAATGCTGGCCACCAAAGTGGGCAACCAGTGGCGGGCCAATGGGAGCGGGTGGGACTGGAACCCGCGGAAAGCCTATATCCTGGAGGCGGCCGAAAAAAGTCTGCAAAGGTTGGGGACCGATCATATCGACCTGTACCAGTTGCATGGGGGCACCCTGGAAGATGACCGGGCAGAAGTCATCGAAGCATTCCAGTTGCTGCAACAACAGGGGAAGGTCCGCTACTATGCGATCTCGTCTATCAGGCCCAATGTGATCCGTGAGTATATAAAGGAATCGGCCATCGTGAGTGTAATGATGCAATACAGCCTGCTCGACCGCCGGCCGGAAGAATCCTGTCTAACATTACTGGAACAAAACCAGGTAGGAGTGCTGGCGAGAGGGGCGGTTGCAAAGGGCTTGCTGGTGAACAAACCGGCAGAGCCATTTCTTCAATATCATAAAGAAGCCGTAGTGCAGGCGGCCAACTCCATCAGGGCTATATCCGGTGAAGCCCGCAGCGCTGCGCAAACTGCTCTCCGTTTCGTGTGCCATCATCCTGCCATTACATCTGCGGTAGTGGGTATCAGAACGCCGGAACAATTGAAAGAGGCCCTGGCGACATTCGATACACCAATGCTTTCGGATGCCGAATACAAAAAGTTGCAGTCATCTATACACGAAAACTATTATTCAGATCACCGGTAGCACTATTTTCTGACAATAATTATATCAATTCAATGAATGTTAGCAGGATTAAAAAATAATTCCTGCAAGAACATTTTTTTATTTTTTATGTAAAAGCGTTTATATAATATTGTTAGTAAAAAAATAACTGGAGAAGTATGAAAAATATAGATTATTGTATTCTTCAGAGGATGGTCTGGAATACGAGTTTATCAGTATGGGGCCCAATGGGACTATTACAATAATTATCCAGTTCCTGGAAACCAGTGATCCGGGAGTCTATAACCTGGCATTTGGAAATTTATTGCCAAATGGAAATATTGACGACAAGGTCAAGAATGCCAATGATGATAGGAACAAAGTGTTAGCCACAATTGCAATGGCTATCTTTGCATTTACTTTGAAATATCCGGGCGCCCACGTATTTTTTACAGGAAGTACGCCAGAGCGGACAAGGCTTTACAGAATGGCATTAACTATCAACCTGGCTGAGCTTAGTGCTGATTTTGACATTTTTGGTGTCCATATTTCAAGATTCGGGTATTGTACAGAGAAATTCGAAAAAAATAAAACATACCAGGGATTCCTTATAAAAAGAAAAACTATATTAAATTTATGATATGAAAACAAAGATTAAATTAAAAGGGCCGGAAGCATTCGGAGTAAAAGTTGTGATAGATAAATCTCTTAACAAGTATTCCGGCAAGGTACTATTTCCTGAAAAACAGAAATTGGCTAATGAAATAATCGCCAACCTGAAATGGTGCAAATAATTGCTTCCTTTTGCAACCCCGTTTATATTTTATCCTTCCCCATATAACAGAATCCCCGCACAAACTGTTATTTTTGCCCCCATGCGTTGGATCGCTTTCATAATGGCAATACTGGTTCTGGCCCTGAGCCTCTTACCTTGCACGGATACCTGTGCCCAGTCTGCCAGGACAAGCAGATCACAATTCCACCTGCCTGCCTCCGAGCAGGGCAATGAACATAAAGACACCTGCACTCCTTTCTGCCATTGTACCTGCTGTGCCACCGTATCCATTCCTCATCAGGTACCTGAGATAATTCCCGTACCGGTCATCGCGCATCCTCAATACAGGCTGCACCACGTGGCTACAGTTATTGAAGTCTCCCTCCCCATCTGGCAACCGCCACAACTGGGATGATCGCATCCCTTCCTGATCTCTGATTTCGTTTGTTGTTCGTGGTTGGTCGTTTGTCGTTACCGGCATTCCGAATGCCTTCATTGATTGCAGGCTGGTCCATATCAGTAGCGTATATTCCACTATCAACAACAACAAACGACCAACAATAAACTACAAACGTAACAGTCTCTTTCAAAATAAAGTATGTTAAGTAAGATCATCCATTTTTCCATTCACAATAAACTGATCATCGGGCTATTCACCCTGATGCTGGTAGGTTGGGGAGTATACTCGCTCACCAAACTGCCCATCGATGCAGTGCCCGACATCACCAATAACCAGGTACAGGTGCTCACCATCTCCCCATCGAACGGGGCAGAAGATATAGAACGGTTCGTCACCTTTCCTGTAGAACAAACCATGGCCACCATCCCGGGCATACAGGAGATCCGTTCTTTCTCCCGTTTCGGATTGAGCGTGGTGACCATCGTGTTCAAAGAGAATATCGATGTGTACTGGGCACGCCAGCAGGTGAACGAACGGCTGAGCAAGGTATCGAACCAGATCCCTGCAGGCATGGGCGCTCCCGAACTGGCGCCGCTCACCACCGGGCTGGGAGAGATATTCCAGTATGTGGTCTATGCTAAAAAAGGGTATGAAAATAAATACTCACCCATGGACCTGCGCACTATCCAGGACTGGATCATTCGCCGGCAATTACTGGGTGTGGAAGGAGTGGCCGACGTATCCAGCTTCGGGGGCCGCCTCAAACAATATGAAATAGCGCTCAACCCCGAAAAGCTACGCAGCATGAACCTCAGCATCACCGATGTATTCAATGCGCTGGCAAAGAACAACCAGAATACAGGGGGAGCTTATATCGACAAGAATCCCAACTCATGGTTCGTGCGCAGCATCGGCCTCATCGGCTCCACTGACGATATCGGGAATATCGTGGTGAAGAACACTTCCAATAATGTGCCTATCCTCATTCGTAATGTAGGGACAGTCCAGTTCGGCACCGCCACCCGCTATGGCGCCATGACCCGCAACAATGAAGGAGAAGTGACCGGGGCTGTTGTGATGATGCTCAAAGGCGCCAATTCATCGGCGGTGATCAGTAAGGTGAAGGAGAGAGTGGCGCAGATCGAAAAGACCCTGCCGGAAGGTGTCGGCATCGATCCCTTCCTCGACAGAACGAAACTGGTGAAGAGCGCTATCGGCACTGTTTCCACCAATCTCGTGGAAGGCGCACTGATCGTGATCTTCGTACTGGTGGTGTTGTTGGGTAATCTCCGGGGTGGACTGATCGTCGCTTCCGTGATCCCGCTCGCCATGCTCTTCGCCATCGCCATGATGAATATTTTCGGCGTGAGCGGCAATCTCATGAGCCTTGGAGCAATCGACTTCGGGCTGATCGTGGACGGCGCTGTGATCATCGTGGAATCCACCATCCATCAACTGGGCATCGGCAAAAGAGACCGGCTCGATCAACCGGCCATGGACCTGCAGGTATTTTCCTCAGCCAAAAAAATGATGAACTCTGCTGCCTTCGGCCAGATCATTATCCTTATCGTTTACCTGCCCATCCTTTCACTCACCGGCATCGAAGGGAAAATGTTCCGGCCCATGGCAGAAACCGTTTCATTCGCCATTCTCGGCGCCCTGTTGCTTTCCATTACTTATGTGCCCATGATGAGCGCACTATTTCTCAGCAAGATGCCCTCCCATAAAAAAAATATCTCCGATCATATCATGCAGTTCCTGCATCGATTGTACGAGCCTATTCTCCGGGGGGCGTTGCAATATAAAAAGCTCACCATCGGGGCTGCCCTGGTATTGCTGGTGGTTAGTCTTCTGCTTTTTACCCGTATGGGGGCTGAGTTCATCCCTACACTCGATGAAGGCGATTTTGCCGTGGAAACGAGATTGCTCACGGGCAGCAGTCTCTCGAAAACAGTGGAGGTCTCCAATAAAGCCGGCGATTTGCTGCTGAAAAAATTCCCGGAAGTAAAAGAGGTGATCGGCAAGATCGGATCCAGTGAGATACCCACCGATCCCATGCCGGTGGAATTGTGCGACCTTATCGTGGTACTGAAAGATAAACGCGAGTGGACCTCCGCCCGCTCCCGGGAAGAACTGGCCAATAAAATGCAGGACGAACTCGATAAGCATATCCCCGGTGTAACATTCGGTTTCCAGCAACCGATCCAGATGCGCTTCAATGAACTGATGTCGGGGGCCCGCCAGGATGTGGTGGTCAAGATCTTTGGAGAAGACCTTGCACAACTCTCCGACTATGCTACCAGGATAGGCAAGATCGCCGCATCCATCAAAGGAGCAGAAGACGTGTATGTGGAACGGGCTACCGGTCTGCCGCAGATAGTGGTGAAGTTCAAACGCGATAAGATCGCACAGTACGGATTGAATATTGAAGATGTGAACCAGGTGATCCGGGCAGGTTTTGCAGGAGATGCGGCCGGACAGGTATTCGAGAATGAGCGCCGCTTCGACCTGGTGGTACGATTGGATAAAACGAACCGGCAGTCCATCGAAGACCTGCGTACCCTCTACGTGACAGCGCCCAATGGCAACCAGGTGCCGCTCGACCAGATCGCCGATGTGCAGCTCACGATCGGGCCTAACCAGATCCAGCGTGAAGATGCCCGCCGCCGCATCATGGTAGGGTTCAATGTGCGGGGCCGCGATGTGGCCAGCATTGTGCAGGAGATCCAACAGCGCATCAGCAAGGAGGTCAGCTTTGCTCCGGGATATTATACCGCCTATGGCGGCACATTCGAGAACCTGCAGGATGCCAAAAAGCGGTTGAGCATCGCTGTTCCAGTGGCATTGTTGCTGATCCTCCTCCTGCTCTACTTTACATTCGGTTCCCTGAAATACGGGTTGCTGATCTTTACCGCCATTCCCCTCTCCGCCATTGGCGGGATCGTTGCACTGTGGATCAGGGGCATGCCATTCAGTATCTCGGCAGGAGTAGGATTCATTGCGCTTTTCGGTGTGGCCGTACTGAATGGGATCGTACTGATCGCGGAATTTAACCGGTTAAGAAAAGAAGAAGGTATGACTAATCTGAAAGAGATCATCCTGGCCGGCACAGCCACGCGCCTGCGGCCCGTGATCATGACAGCCACCGTTGCTTCACTGGGCTTTATACCCATGGCACTCTCGCAGGGTAGTGGCGCCGAAGTTCAAAGGCCACTTGCCACAGTGGTGATCGGCGGATTGGTGACTGCCACTTTACTCACCCTCCTGGTATTGCCCTGCCTCTATGCTTTATTTGAAAGGATAGGGAAGTACAAAAAAGGCAGGCAGGTTGCCGGCATGGGAATGGTCCTGCTGTTGATGGGAAGCCCGCTGTTCAGCAAGGCCCAACAACCCATCGATCTGCCACAGGCCATCGACATGGCCATTCGCAATAACCCGGCTATCCGATCATCGAATCTCATGATCGAAAGGGACAGGTACCTGACAAAAACGGCCGCCGATCCCGGGAAGACGGTACTGGCAGCTCAATATGGGCAGGCCAATAGCATCAAGTGGGATAACCATTTTTCCATTACCCAGAATATCCCAAATCCCGCCCTGTTCAAAAACCAGCGACGTTTTGCCGATGCACAGGTAAAAAGCAGTGAGCTCAACCTGGCCGTATCCCGGCATGAGCTGATCTACCAGGTACAGGCAGCCTGGTACCAGTTGAACTGGTTGCAGGCGCAGCGCCGTTTCCTGCAAAGCCAGGACAGTGTGTACAGCAATTTTCTCAGGGCGGCAGAACTGCGTTACAAGACAGGGGAGACCAGGCTACTGGAGAAAACAACCGCCAATACACAACTGAAGGAGAACCGGAACCTGATCCAAAAGAATGAGACCGATCTGGGAATTGCAATGACTGAGTTATTGAGGCTGCTCAATACTGATAGTGTGCTCACCATTGCAGAAGCTCCACTGAATAAATTGCAATTATCCATCAACGTTAGTGATAGCACGTTCACCAGGCATCCGTTGATGGCCTGGCAGAAACAACAGATCGAGCTACAGGATAAACAGGTGGGAGTGGAAAAGGCGAAGGCCGGACCGGATTTTTCAGTTGGGTATTTCAACCAGTCGATCATCGGGTTCCAGAATGTGGATGGCGCTGAAAAGTATTATAACGGAGGCCAGCGGTTCCAGGGTGTGCAGGCGGGTATACATATTCCCGTCTTCAGTAAGGCCCTTACGAACCGGGTAAAAGCGGCAAAGGTGGAAAAGCAGATCGCTGAAAGCAATTACCAATTGTTGCAGACCAATCTATCCGGCCGTTACCGGGAAGCCGTATTGAGCTATGAAAAGGAAAAGCGCAACCTGGATTATTATGAGAAGGATGCCCTGCCCAATGCCACCCTGTTATTGACGCAGGCCACCAAAGCCTTTGAGAGCGGGGAGATCAGCTACGTGGAATACCTGCAGGCTTTGAAAACAGCCGGAGATATCCGGCGGGAATACCTGCAGGCCGTGGGGCAATATAACCAGGCAGTGCTCACCATACAATATTTATCAGGCATCTAACAATAAAAATTCCGACATTCAATATATTACCAATGAACTTTCAAACTATCATATCCCTTAGTGGAAAATGGGCAACGGCCCTGGTGCTGATCTTTACTATTGCCGCCTGCGGCGGCAGTGCCGGAGCGCCGGAAATAGGCGCTGATAAAAAGGATTCGGCCCATCATGATGAAAAAATGGTTGTTGAGCTCACGGCCGAACAGGCGAAAACTGTCGGCATCGAAACAGGCTCCATCGAGAACCGTACCCTGAGCGGGACCATAAAAGTGAATGGAACGCTGGATGTTCCGCCTCAGCAACTGGTGAGCGTTTCTGCCCCCATGGGCGGCTTTCTTCGCGCCTCCGAAATGTTGCAGGGTAAGCATGTGAATAAAGGTCAACTGATAGCAGTGATGGAAGACCCTTCCTATATCCAGATCCAGCAGGACTATCTCGAAAGCATAAGCCAGCACGAATTCCTTAAAGCCGAATACGAGCGCCAGCAGGAGCTTGCCAAAGAAAATATCAATGCCGGGAAGACCTTACAGCAGGCAAAGGCCAACTATCTGGCAATGCAGGCCAAAGTGAAAGGGTTGAGAGCAAGGCTTCAGCTTATGCATATCGATCCTGCTGTTTTGGAAAAAGGAAATATACAGTCTACCATCAATATATATGCGCCCATTTCAGGTTATGTAACGCAGGTGAACGTGAATATCGGCAAGTTTGTAAACCCTACCGATATGATGTTCGAGATCGTGGACACCGAACACCTGCATGCGGAGCTGACCGTATTCGAAAAAGATGTGCCCCGGTTGAAAGTGGGGCAGAAAGTACGTTTTCAACTGGCCAATGAAACCACGGAACGAATGGCAACCGTATATCTCGTGGGGCGGGAGATCAGTGCCGACAGAACGGTGCGCATTCATTGTCACCTCGACCGGGAAGACAAAGAGCTGTTGCCAGGCATGTACCTTACTGCCTATGTGGAAACGAAGAACCTGCAACTGCCGGCGGTGCCCGAATCGGCGGTGGTTAGCTTTGAAGGAAAGAATTATATTTTCATTGCCATGGATGAAGCGAATCATTTCCGGCCGGTAGAAGTGAAGACGGGTGTTGCGGAACTGGGTTATATAGAACTGGAGATACCTGCAGGGCTCGACCCCAAAAATACCAGGATAGTCGTGAAGGGAGGGTATGATTTATTGAGTAAATTGAAGAATAGTGGAGAAGACGAATCGCATGGCCATTAATTGCTAACATGAACCAGATCATTATAGGAAGTTTGTTGCTTAGCCTGCTGCACGCCGTTATACCCAATCACTGGCTGCCGGTGCTGGCTATCGGTCGCAAGGAACAGTGGAATGAGCAGGAAGTGGTGAAGGTAACTTTGTGGTCGGGGTTGGCACATGTGATCAGCACAATACTGATCGGCCTGGTATTGGCTGTAGCAGGCTGGCAACTGAATCAGCGATGGTCTGATTTTTCCCGGTGGGTAGCCCCTGCCGTCCTGGTCTCCATGGGATTGTTCTTCATCTACCAGCATTATCGTCACCATCATTTCCACTTGCATAAGACCCAGGTACGGAACAGTTCCAAAGCTAAGATCATTGCTGCGCTCGTACTGGCCATGTTCCTCTCTCCCTGTTTCGAGATCGAAGTGTATTTCCTCGTGGCAGGCAGCAGGAGCTGGTGGCTGGTAGGGTTATTGGCCCTGATGTACGGACTGATCACCGTCACCGGCATGGTGCTCTGGGTGCGGATCGCCTATAAAGGCATGCTGCGCCTGAACTGGCACAAGCTGGAACACAATGCAGGCATTATTACCGGTGGCATACTGATCATTACCGGTATCCTCTCATTCTTTATTCACTGACAGGAGGAACTTATTTATGAAAAAACATATTCATACTCCCGGCGATGATCATACGCATGACCATGGCGGGATATTCGGCCCAAAGACTGAGCTGATCTTTTCCCTGATCTGCGGGGGAATGCTCGGCGCCGGTTACCTGCTGATGAAAATAAATGCAGGACTGGCTACGCTCAGCCTGATCTCATTTATCATTGCCTATTTTTTCGGAGGCTGGTTCACACTGCGCGAAGCTATCAGTTCTATCAGGAAAGGTGAGTTCGAAGTAGACTTCCTTATGCTGGTGGCTGCAGTGGGCGCGGCCATTCTCGGCAAATGGGTGGAAGGTTCCCTGTTGCTGTTCTTGTTCAGCCTCGGCCATGCACTCGAAAACCTGGCGATGAACAAAGCCAAAAGATCGATTGAATCGCTGGCAGCATTGGCGCCGAAAACGGCTACTGTGAGGCGTAATGGGGTGGAGCAGGAAATACCGGTTGAATCACTGCAAAAAGGGGATATCGTACTCGTGAAGCCCAATAGCAAGATCCCTGCGGATGGGGTAGTGGTGGCTGGCAACAGTGCAGTGAACCAGGCGCCGATCACAGGAGAGAGTGTACCGGTAGACAAATCACCGCTGCCTGGCGCCGAACGCAACTTTCAATATGAAAACAAGGTCCCTGCAGAGAACAGCGTTTTTGCAGGAACGATCAATGGCGCCGGCGCCCTCGAAATAAAAGTGTTGAAAACATCCAAAGATTCCACACTTGCCCGTGTGCTGCAAATGGTGCGCGAAGCAGAGCAGCAGCAATCGCCTACACAGCAGTTCACTAAAAAAGTGGAACGGTATTATGTGCCGGCCGTGCTGATGCTGGTTGTATTGCTCATTTTTGCTTTTGTCGTGATCGATGAAACTTTCAAACAAAGTTTTTACAGGGCAATGGCAGTACTGGTGGCTGCCAGTCCATGTGCGCTGGCCATCTCCACACCCAGCGCCGTGTTGAGCGGCGTGGCGCGTGCCGCCAGGCAGGGGGTATTGGTGAAAGGAGGCAGGCCGTTGGAAGAATTGGGCGTGCTCACGGCATTGGCATTCGATAAGACCGGCACACTGACCGAAGGAAGGCCCAGGCTCAATGCCATCATGCCACTGAATGGTACGAGTGAACAGGACCTGCTGCGTGTAGCGGTAGCCATAGAAAGACTGAGCGATCATCCGCTGGCTTCGGCTATTGTTGAAGGTGGTATGCAAAAGCTCGATGGGCAATCTGTTCCCCCTGCTTCGAATATGCGTGCCGTAATGGGCAAAGGGATCGAAGCAGAATGGCAGGGAGAAAAGATACTCATCGGCAATGATGAACTGTTCAGGGATAGCCAGGGCGCACAACAGTTGCCACAGGAAGTACTAGAAAAGGTGGCGGGATTACAACAGGATGGAAATACTACCATGATCATCAAAAAAGGTTTGGCGTTTATCGGCATCCTTGGGGTGATGGACCAGCCCAGGCCGGAAGCCAAACAGGTATTGGCCGACCTGCAAAACATCGGGATCAAAAAGATGGTGATGCTCACGGGCGACAACCAGCGGGTAGCCGATGCCGTTGCCAGGCAGATCGGGCTAACCGATGCAAAGGGCGATCTCCTGCCCGAAGAAAAAGTAGCGGCTATCGAAACATTGAAAGAACAGGAGAATAAACTGGCCATGATCGGTGATGGCGTGAACGACGCTCCTGCCATGGCGCGCAGCACCGTAGGCATCGCCATGGGGGCGGCAGGCAGCGATGTAGCACTGGAAACGGCCGATATAGCGTTGATGGGAAACCGGCTTACCAATCTGCCTTTTGCTATCGGGCTCAGCAAAGCAAGCAAACGTATCATCAGGCAAAACCTTTTCCTGAGCCTTGGGATGGTGGCATTACTGATCCCGCTCACTATCCTTGGCATTACCAATATCGGCCCGGCCGTGGCCATGCACGAAGGATCCACACTGGTAGTGGTATTGAACGCATTGCGATTACTGGGCTACAATGGCAAACCATGAGCCCCTTGCTTTTCCCGGATAAACGATTAATTTAGACCTATCGTTAACTTATGTATATAATTGTATGCGCACACTATTCATCGCCCTATTATTCACTACAGTTATGTTGAGCAATACTACAATGGCACAGACCAAAGATGAAGCTGCCGTGGCAGCAGCAGTGGAATCCTTACGAAAAGCAATGATCGATGCCGATAAAACAACATTGGAGGCACTCACTGCAAAAGACCTTAGCTATGGACATTCCGGCGGAAGGTTGGAAGATAAAGCGGCCTTTGTGGATGGCATCGTGAGCGGACGTTCCGATTTCGTGACCATCGATCTTACAGAACAAACCATCAAAGTGCTCGGCAGCACTGCTATCGTTCGTCATAAATTATCGGCCACAACCAACGACGGAGGAAAACCCGGTTCCGTGAACCTCGGCATCCTGCTCGTATGGGTCAAACAAGGTAAACAATGGACACTGCTGGCCCGCCAGGCCGTGAAACTGCAATAGAAAAGGTTGAACCGGATTGGCATTTTACTGCGGCCTATTGGCATTCTCATCCATTCGTATAAAAAATTGATCCGGCTTCTGCTGGTTTTAGGATTTTGGTGGCGTCAAACTGGAAGCGACCCAAACAAACCTAAAGCTATAGAAGCATGAAACAACTTTTCCTGACCTTACTGCTGCTGCTCTCTATTCTTTTCATGAACGCACAGGAGAAATCCTCCGGGAACAGCAAGAGCGCTGGCAATATCAAAGGAAAAGTAGTGGATGTAAAAAACAGGCAGTCATTGCCTGATGCTACCGTCACCATTCTCAACAGGGAAGATTCCGTGGCCGTGGGTTTTGCAGTGGCCGATAAAACAGGGTCCTTCGAGATCAAAAATGTACCGTTCGGCTCCTTCATTCTTGGGATCAGCTTCACAGGATATAAAGAATTCATCAGGAACATAGAGATCACTGCTGCCAGGCCAACGATCGATATGGATACGGTCCGGCTTTCTGTCGACACGGCCATGCTCGCCAGTGTGATCGTTTCTGTTCCTCCCATCACCATCAAGAAAGACACGGTCGAATTTCGCGCCGGCGCTTTCAAGACAAAGCCCAATGCTACCGTGGAAGACCTGCTGAAAAAACTGCCGGGCATGGAAGTGGACAAAGACGGTAATATTACTTCACAGGGTGAGAACATCCCCAAGATCTATGTGGATGGAAAAGAATTTTTTGGTAACGATCCCAAGATCGCGACCAAGAACCTGACCGCCGAAATGGTGGAAAGTATCCAGGTCTTCGATGATATGAGCGATCAGGCCAAGTTCACCCGGATCGACGATGGCAGCCGTCAGCGTACCATCAATATCAAGCTCAAGAAAGACAGGCGCAAAGGAGTTTTCGGAAGAGCGACCGCAGGCGCCGGCAGCAATGATCTTTACAATGGTCAGCTCTCTCTCAATTCTTTCAATAATGACCTGCGTGTGTCCCTGGTCGGTGGTGCCAACAATATCAACCGCCTTGGGTTTACATCCACCGATATGATCAGCACGATGGGCGGTATGGGTGGATTCAGTTCCGGCGGATTAGGTGGAGGTGGTGGTGGCAGAGGTGTGCGCCGGACCGGCGGTTTTGGCGGAGGGGGAGGCGGTGGCAGCGCAGGGCCGGGTAATACAAAGTCGTGGAGCGCCGGGGTGAATTACCGGGACGATTGGGGCCCGAAGATGGATTTCACCGGCAGCTATCTCGTTTCAGGGAATACCACTACCAACCGTAGCAGGGGATATCGTCAGAACTTTTTTGCCAATGATTCAGTGGCGTATGTCAATGATAATTCTTACAGGAAGAATGAAAGTGTCAACCACCGCTTTACTTTCCGTTGGGAATATTCGATCGACAGCATGAACTCGATCCTCATGAACCCATCTGTGAATGTGCAGCGGTCCAATTCCATGAGCATCGATTCTTCCATCACACAGGCTACCAGTCCCAAGTTCAATTACAATGCCATTACCCGGAGCAGTGAACGTTCCAACAGCCGTGATGGTGTCAACTTCAGCAATAACCTCTTATTCAGGCACCGGTTCAAAAAGCCGGGTCGTACCTTCACCATTGGCTGGAACACCAGCGTCAATAACAGTGACGGAGAAGGCTTCAATCAATCACCCTATTATTTTCTGGATCCCGGTGGCGATACCATCAATATCCGTAACCAACGGCAACGGAATGATCAGTCCACCCGTTCCTTCAATAATACCATCAGCACTTCCATTACGGAAATGCTCGATTCCACCAAGATCGTGGAATTGAATTATGCGTTCACGACCAATAAGAACACGAGCGACAGGGATACCTACGAATACAGGGATGCCACCGGCAAATTCGATAGCGTCAATAAATCACTCACCAATTATTTCGAGAACCTCAATACTTTCAGCAGGATCGGCGCCAATTTCCGGGTGAAGAAAACAAAATACGATTGGCAGGTAGGCGGCTCGGTCCAATTCGCGTCGCTTCAGAACATGAGCCACCGGGAGATATTCGGGAAAGACAGTATGATGACCCAGCATTACACCAATTTCTTCCCCAACGCTTCTTTCAATTATAATATGGGGACCCGAAAGAGCATCCGATTCAACTATCGTGGAAGCACACGCGCTCCTTCGATCACCCAGTTGCAGGATGTGCGAGATGAAAGCAACCTGCTCAATATCCGGGAAGGCAATCCCAACCTGAAACAGGAATTCAGCCATAACGTGAACCTCACGTTCAACACGTTCAACATGACCAACTTCCTGTTCGTGAATATGGACCTGTCCGCCAGTATGGTCAGTAACAAGATCGTGAACAGCACGGAGCTGCTGAATGGCGGCGTACAACTCACGAGACCCGAAAACCTCAATGGCTCCTACAATGTAGGTTTTTCAGGGACCATCGGCATACCGCTCAAAAAAGTGACCACCGGTCGCAGGAGCCCCATGAACCTCAACCTTACCACCAGCCTGCGGTACAGCCGTGATGCCAGCAAGCTGAATAAGGTGCTCAACTTCAACTCTACCCGTACTGTTAGTCAGCGTATCAGGTTCGATTACAATATCCCCGACAAGCTCGATATCGGCGCCAGGGCCAACTTCAACTATAATGATGCCACCTATACCGTGCAGCAGAATCTCAATAACCGGTATTTCAATCATAACTACTCACTGGAGCTGAACTATGTATTCTTCAAAAACTTCATGCTCGATACCGATTTCGATTATTACGTGAACACGGGCCGCAGTGATGGCTTCAACCAGAGTGTTCCCCTGTGGAATGCCAGTCTTTCTTATATCATGTTCAAGAAAAGGAATGGAGAACTGAAGTTCAGCGTGGTGGACATACTGAACCAGAACAGGAATATCGATCGTATTATAGGTGATAACTATATCGAGGACACCTTCACCGAAACCCTGCGCCGTTATTTCATGGTAAGCTTCATGTACAGCCTCAACCGGTTCGGAGGCAAGGGCAATGCACAGAACCGTGGCGGTGGCGGAATGCAGCGGGATGGTATGCGTGGCGGCGGAGGCGGTGGCGGACGCAGGTCTTAAAAAACATTGACGGGTTATCAGGTTAATAATATCTTTAGGAATACAAAGTATTATAAAACGTATTCCAATCGGTATGAAATTCTCCAGGTACCCAAGGTTGATCGGCCTGTTGGCCCTCTTCTCCCTTTATTCTATCCGGGCAGCGGCGCAGGACACAACGAAAAAGAAAGACAGGCCCATTACCCTATTTTCCGATACCAATACCATCAGCTCCGGTGAATACATGGTGCATCTCGAATCGGTGTACCAGACCCTCAACCATATAGAGAATGATGGTGGGTTGGGCTTCGAAGTGATGCTCATCGGTCAGCAGTTGGCGCAAAGCGACACTGCCCTGAAACTGGTGAGCGGGAACCTTGCCCTGTACAGCAATACCCTCAACCTGCGCAATCTGCAGATGTACCGGGTGCTGCTGCAAAATATAGAAGTAGATCTCAAACATCATCGCGGGCATCTCGATGAGGCCGATAACAAACTGGAAGCTCTCAAAAAGGAAATGCTCGATCTGCGCAAAGACACCATACTACGGCAGTTGATCAGGGATTCGGTGGTACGGCAGCAATTCCTGCCGCAATTGAAGGAGTTGCGGGTCAAGTGGCGGTTGTCCGACAGCCTCCTTCGCAGCAGTCTCGCCACTTTGAACCAATTCAAAACACATGCGTCTGCAGGCGCTATTCAGGCCTCGGAACTGATGAACAGGGTAGATGACCTGCTCAACCGTTCGGGAGAAAAGGCATTTGGGAAAGAATATCCTTATCTCTGGCAGGGTAGAAGCAGTGGGGGCGACGGGAAGCTCAACGAAGAGATCAAAAAATCATATAACGGGGAAAGGAAAGCGCTGGATTATTACTTCCGAAATGCAGGAAGCAAACGACTGCTGCTGTTGCTGGCAGGGGCCCTTTTCTTCTGGTGGATCTCACGCAATCTACGGCGGCTGCGCCGTTTCGACAAGCTCGATACGCTGTCATCCTATGGTGTAAAGATACTGCCGAAGCAGCGTCTTGCGGCTTCATTCGTGATCATGCTTTGCCTTGCTCCGCTCTTCGATCTGCATGCGCCGGCCGTATATGTGGAATCGATGCAGTTCCTCCTGCTGATCGCCTTATCATTCATTATTTACAGGCAATGGCCGCGGCGTTTATTCTATTACTGGCTCGGGCTGGTGGTCCTGTTCATTTTGTATTCATTTACCAGTCATATCGTGGTGCCGGGATTTGGTCAGCGTTGCTGGCTGATCGTTCTGAATGGGCTTACTGCTTTGGCAGGTTGGCTTCTGCTGCGCCAACTCCCGTATGATCTGCCCTGGAGAAAGTTCGTCCGCTTTGTGCTGATCATGGCCATCAGCCTGAGCGGGCTGGCGATACTCTTCAACCTGTTTGGCCGTTTCTCCCTCTCGCAGATCATCGGTATCGCCACCATTTTCACCATCACGCAGGTGCTGGCCCTTTCCGTATTCGTCGGGATATGGCTGGAAGCTGTGCTGCTGCAGGTCCAGGCAAGTCGCATCAAACGTGGCATCGACGCGCCTTTTGAAGCATCGCATATCCTGGAAGGATTCCGGAAACCGGTGCAACTAACAGCATTCCTGTTGTGGCTGATCGTGTTCACTACTAACCTTAACCTATATACGTCTTTATTCAATGCGCTGGTCGACCTGCTCCATTCACCGCGAAAGATGGGCAGTATCAATTTCACGTTCGGGAATGTGCTGATGGTCTTCGTGATCATCTGGGTGGCGCACCTGCTGCAACGTTTCATCGGTTATTTCTTTGGTGAAACGGGCATCGATGACGACGACAATGAACAAAAGAGCACCCGTTCGAAACTGGTAGTGACCAGGCTCCTGTTATTGATCGGCGGTTACCTGCTGGCGATCGCGGCGTCGGGCCTGCCGGTCGATAAGATCACGATCGTGCTCGGCGCATTGGGTGTGGGCATTGGTATGGGCCTGCAGAATATCGTGAACAATTTTGTGTCGGGGATCATACTCGTGTTCGACAGGCGGCTGCGGGTGGGTGATTCCATAGAAGTGGGAGATAAAGTTGGAAAGGTAAAAGAGATCAGCCTTCGATCGAGCACTTTGTTCACGGCTGATGGGGCTGAAGTGATCATCCCGAATGGGGATATCCTTTCGCAGCAGATCGTGAACTGGACGCTGAGCAATAATCATAAGCGGGTAGACCTTTCGCTGACGGTAGTGAGCGACAAGGACAAGGATACCATCACAGCCCTGATCAGGGAAGCGGTCCGGTCTTCCCCGCAGGTCTACGACAAACGGGAGCCTGTGGTGCTGATTGAGCGATTGAGCAAAAATGAATATGGGCTAAAAGTATTTTTCTGGTGTAATGACCTGTATAAAGCGGATATGGCTAAAAGTGAGATCCGGTATGCCATCTATCAAAAGCTTGGCGGGCAGGGCATAGAAATGAAATAAAAAACAAGTCCCCTATAAGAATAAAGGGGACTGTACTAATCAAATCCAATAACACATTAAACCTTATCCTAATGAAAAGAGTTCCGGCTCAGGGCTTGGCTGGCGGCCTGAGCCGCTTATTGATTGTTGTTTTCTTCGTTTTTTGTTTGGGTGATGCCTGCTGATGGAGGGCATAAGTTGCATCGAGCAGGGCATTGAGCTGTTCAAAGAAAAATACCAGGCTGCTTCTTTCCTTTGCTTCATCATAAAGGCTATGGTTCTTGGAGATGGCTGTAACCAGCCAGTCCCACAGCATTTGTTTCGCTTCATGCAGGTGGTATCCATTACAAAACTCATGGATAACCAGCATGGGTCCCTGTTTTGTACCCCTGTCTACCTGTTTTGTATGCTGGGAAGCCCGCTGCATGAAATGTTTTTATTATTATTGTCGTTTGTTGATAATAGTTAGCTGATCAAATAGGTGATCCTTTTGATGAGTGGTCCCGGGGAATCGGCCCCCGTGTTTTTTTTCTCTGTGCCGGGTATGATTTGCCGGATCGTCTGCGGCCGGTCTTATGCTGAAAGCCTGCCGGCAGCAGACCTGGAACGGTATCGATGCTGCGAATAAGCTCGGCCCGGATGACCTCCTGGAGCAGATGGTCTCCTGAGTTCGATAACTGTTCCCCGTGGCATGATCCATGGTGTTGGTTGGGCTGGCTGCGCAGATGCTGAGAACAGCCTTTGTGGGTACTGCTGTACAGAAAAGTTTTGATCGCTGTGAGGTCTTTAAAACAAGAGCGTTGGCGCCAGAGCCCGCTGAAACTGTCTGCTACGATCTTTTCTCCTGCAGCGGGATCGTTGATAAGGCGATTGGCAAAAAAGCAAAGCGCCGGATAGAACTGATAGAATACGGACCTGAATGCTTTCGGGTCGCCGGATACAAATTGTCGGATAAAGGTGGTAAGGTCCTTCGGTGCGGCCGTACCCTTTGCGAAATAGTTCATTAGTTGTTGTTGTGGTGGTTTGCTTTCGAATGTCGAATGAACCAGAAAAAGTTCTCCTCCCGCACTGAAAGGAGAACCTGAGCCTTTAACCAGCATTCCGATAAGAGAAAAAATTGTGTAAGCATGAGACCCTGCACACGGTCATGTATAACCTGAGCTTTCCGCGCCGGAGCTCTGGTAGTTTGGGACTAATCGCTTTTAGATGGGAGTGGTCAGAACACTGCAATAAAAAAGCGTAGGTCTCAGCTTACCGTCCTGAAGGCATTGGCGGCCCGGAAACGAGTAAGAGAGAACCCACGCAGTAACGTGGGCTCTTCACTTATCTTCCCGTTTCCTTTAAAACGCCAATTTTTCAGGACGAGAATCAAAGCGAAAGCTTCAAACGATCTCTTTATGAAGTTCGCAAAACTAGTAATAGTTTTTCTAATAATAACTGTACGGATCAACCTAAATCATGAGCCGGCACAAATATAGAATTATTTTTCATTTGCGGTGAAATATTACCGCATATTTTTTTAAAAAAACGCTCACCTTGACAAACAGAACCAACAAACCTACAAGCAAACCTATGAAGAAGAAAACAAAAACGAAGAAGGATTACTCCCGGCTAAAGAAGCAGTTTGGAGAACACCTTCAGAAAATTCGCCTGGATAAAGGACTGAGCCTGCGGGAGGTAGCACAGAATTGTGACCTGGACGACAGTAATATTTCCAAGATGGAGCATGGAAGGTTCAATGTGCAGATCTCTACTTTGTACGAATTGGCCAAAGGGCTCGATATGCATCCTTCCGATCTATTGAAATATGATTTCGATTAAGTCGATTTTTTCAGCACAGTTCCTCAGGCCATCATTTTTTTGATCAGGTTACCCAATGTTCTTAACCCCTTGTCCGCTTTATCGTTCCACGGTGTGCCATAACCGATCCGCATATAATGCGAATAATTGGCGCTATTGGAGAAGATCCTGCCGGGAGCAATAGAGATGTGGTGCTTCATTGCCTCTACACATAACTTGTACGTATTTACCTTCCTGTTCAGTTCCACCCACAATACGAACCCACCCTGCGGACGTGAGATTTTCGTATCCGGCGGAAAATATTGCAGGATGCCCTGTATATAACGCAAGCATTGCGTATGTAAAGCTTTTCGCAGGTTCTTCAAATGATATTCATACCGGCCGATGCCCAGGAAATGCGCCATGGCCGCCTGTGTGATCGTTGTACCGCTGACCGTATGCATGGATTTGATGGCTTTCACCTCCTCCAGGAATTTACCGGGAAAGATCCACCCGATCCGGTAGCCGGGCGCCAGTGACTTCGACATGGAGGAGCAATGCATCACCAATCCCTTCGTGTCGTAGTATTTGCAGGGCTTGGGCCTATGCCTTCCGAAGTATAGCTCTCCATATATATCATCTTCGATCAGGGGTATCTGGTGCCTGGCCAATAGGTCCACCAACTTTTTCTTATTGGCATCCGAGAGGCAACTGCCGGAAGGATTGCTGAAGTTCGGAACAAGCAGACAGGCATTGATGGTCAGTTCCCCGATGACCTGCTGAAGACATTCGAGATCGATCCCCTCCGTAGGATGCGACGGGATCTCCACCAGTTTCAGTCCGAGGCTTTCCACCACCTGGTATATCCCGAAATAAGAAGGGCATTCCACCGCGATCGTGTCGCCGGCCCTGGTCACCGCCCGCAGGCAGGTTACCACCGCTTCCATGCAGCCGGCCGTGATCACGACTTCCTCCGGCCTGATCTTTCCACCCCAATTGAAGGAGAGCCGTGCGATCTGCTTGCGCAATTCAGCATTGCCCTGTACCTCTTCATAATGCAGGCAGTGATTGGGATCACGGCGTAAGGCTTGTACCACCGATTTGCTCAGCTTGGCCATCGGCAGCAACTCGATGGCTGGAGAAGCCAGTGCGAAATTGGTCATGTCCTTGGTGCGCATATTCCGGAGCAATTGCATGATGATGTCCTGAACGCTCACCTCCTGTGTTTCAGATAGGGTAGGCATCACCGTTGGAAGCTCCGGGAACCGGCGGTGATTGAAGCGCACGTAATATCCCGATTTGGGCCTCGATTCGATCAGCCCTTTTCCTTCGAGGTGGTAGTAGGCCTGGAAGGCCGTTCCCATGCTGATCCCATATTCTTCACTCAATACGCGGACGGAAGGCAGTTTGTCGCCGATCTTCAATACTTCCTCCCCGATCATTTTTTCAATGCCGTCGGCTACCTGCAGGTAGAGATGATCGTCTGCGGAGAATTTTGTTCTGGCCATGATGGATTTGATCTGATATAGCCAAAATTAACAAAATAAGATCTATTCAGGACCGATCATTTTGATGCTTCCATCCGGATAACCTATCATGGCTTGTGCGTTGAAATGCAGGAATAGTCCCACTTCCACCACCCCGGTGATATTGCGGAGGGCCTGGGCCAGAACTTCTGCATCGGGGATCTGTTTGAAGTGACAATCGAGGATATAATGCCCATGGTCGGTAACGAAGGGTTGTTGCCCGCCGCGTAAGTTGGTATTGATGGAATATTTTTTTTCAATGATGCGTTGCACCTGCTTCCAGTTATAGGGCACCAGTTCAACGGGCAGCGGGAACAAACCCAGTCGCGGTACCAGCTTGGTATGGTCTGCAATGATCAGCACTTGTTGTGAGGCGCTGGCCACCATTTTTTCCTGCAGCAGCGCGCCTCCTCCTCCCTTGATGAGCTGTAGCTGCGGGTCGATCTCGTCTGCCCCATCGATGGTGAGGTCGATGCGTTCCACTTCATTGAGTGGTACGAGCGGGATATTGTTGGCCTCCGCCAGCAAAGCCGTTTGCCTGGATGTCGGCACCGCGCGGCATTGAAGCCCCTGCTGCACCCTTTCGCCAAGCGCCACGATGAGCCAGTGGGCCGTAGTGCCGGTGCCTAACCCGACCGTCATATTTTCCTGTACCTCCCGTGCCGCGAGCGTACCTACCGTTTTTTTGATATCTTCGGAACTGAGCATTCTTAAAGGTACGCATTCAGGCAGGATCCTGGTGTTCCGACACCAATACGGGGTCATTTCACCCCATCACGATCAGTTGTTTTGATGCGTACAAATCTCAAAAAAGCCGGTGGTCATAAAAGAAAGAATTTGTATATTGTACAACACCCAAAAATCTGCTGTTATGGAAAGAACATACAAAAATTGCCAGTCCTGCGGCATGCCCATGAAAAGGGATGACCACAGAGGCACCAATCCCGACGGCAGCAGGAACAATATGTATTGCCATCATTGTTTCCAGGAAGGCCGTTTTACCCATCATAATATCACTTTAGATGAGATGAAAGAAAGGGTAAGAGGTAAACTGGTGGAGTTCGGCATCCCACGCTTCATGACGGGCTTGTTTACACGAAAGATGAGTAAGCTGGAGCGGTGGCGCGAGCATCCGACGGCCGTGGAATGAGTTTTTTTTATGAAACAGGATATTCAAAACAGGGAAGATATAATAATGCTGGTGGACAGCTTCTACAGCAAAGTGAGGCAGGACATCCTCATCGGGCCCATATTCGAAACGATCATCGGCACTAACTGGGATGCCCACCTGCCCATTATGTACAATTTTTGGGAAGATACGCTGTTCCAGTCACGGAATTATAACGGCAACCCCATGCGCGTGCATCAGCAGATCCATCAGCGTATCCCCATACGTCCTGAACATTTCGAACGCTGGAAAGATCTGTTCACTGCCACGGTAACGGATTTTTTTGAAGGGGAGAAGGCAGAACTGGCCAGGCAAAGGGCCGTTTCCATCGCCACTATCATGCAGATAAAGTTATCCTAATGCAAATCAGGGGAATGGGCAATCGAAGCTGGCAGGGAATTCTTAATTTTACAGGTCAATCGAGATCAGTATGGGCATACTTCGTCAGGTAGCTGAATACCTTTATATCAAAAAGCGCGATCCCAATGCGCCGCATTCCAAATGGATGCGTTATATGCATGGCATCAACCGTATCTCCATCTTCATGTTCCTGATCGCGCTCATTATTATCATACTGAAGATATTCGTTTTTCACAGAAGATAAAGGTCTAGTCTTTCAAAAATGAAATGATCTGCTCAGCGGCTTTTGCGGATGCATGTCCGCCTTCACCCAATAGCTTTTTCAGGGCTGCATAATCGGTGCGCAGTTGTTGTTGGCGTTGGGGGTCATGGAGAAGTTCATCGAGCTCGCGCTGCAGGTTTTGGGGAGTGAGGTCCTGCTGGATCAGTTCTTTCACTACCAGCTTATCCATGATAAGGTTTACCAGGGAAATATATTTCACTTTGATCAGCCTCCTGGCGATCTGGTAAGAAATATTGCTTCCTTTATAACAGACTACTTCCGGTACGCCGAACAAAGCGGTTTCGAGTGTAGCTGTACCCGACGTCACCATCGCGGCCTTCGATTGCATCAGCAGGGCATAAGTCTGATCACGTACAGCGCTTACATTGGGATGCCCTTGCAGCAAAGGCTCGTAAAAACTGTCTTCCTGTCCCGGCGCTTTCGCCACCACGAACTGATGATCGGGAAATGAATGGCCGAGCTCCAGCATGATCGGTAATTTCTTCAGGATCTCCTGCTTCCTGCTGCCGGGTAGAACGGCAATAATGGGCAGTTGGCGGTTGGCAGTTGGCAGTTGTTGCGTAATAATTTCGGGACCTCCTGCAGCGGCTGGCTGTGAACTGCCCATTGCCCATTGCCCACTGCCAACTCTCTGCTGATACGCTTCCACCACTTCCACCAATGGATGCCCCACGTATTCCACTTCCCAGTTCCATTTATTGCGGTAATAATCTTTCTCGAAAGGCAGGATCACCAGCATCTTGTCGATCGTCTGTTTCATTTTCTTCACCCTGTTCTCTTTCCAGGCCCAAACCTGCGGCGAAATATAATAGATCACTTTAAGGCCCTGGGCATGGGCCCATTCTGCTATGCGCAGATTGAAGCCAGGGTAATCGATCAGCACCAGGGCATCGGGATTGAATTGCCGGATATCTTCTTTGCAGATACGGAGGTTGCGCAGGATGGTGCCGAGATTGCGAACCACTTCAATGAAGCCCATGAAGGCGAGGTCACGGTAGTGTTTTACGAGCTCACCGCCTGCCTGTTGCATCAGGTCGCCGCCCCAGCATCGGACCACGGCCGCATTGTCCAGTTTTTTCAGTTCCTTGATAAGATTACTACCATGCAGATCACCCGAAGCTTCCCCTGCAATTAAATAATAGCGCATGCGGCCGAATTGTTTTATGGTGCAAAGTACTGAAAAGAATGATGGCCGCTGTAGGCAAAAGCGGACTGGTCGGTATCGAAAGCAGGGAATGCCCATCCTGTAGAAAGCCTGAGAACGGAAACAGGCGGGAGCGCTTACAACAGGAATTTCAACAACAGGGCAACGATCGCGTAAACAAGCGTGATGGCAAAGATGCCTTTAGCGGTCTTGTCGCGGTGCGTATTGATATAAATGGTGAACAGGGCGATATTGAGGATCAGGCAGGGGACAGAAATGGCGGTGATCTGTTTTTTATTCTCAGCCACGAACCTGAAAAAATCGCCTACTGAAAATGTAGGATAGAATTTAATAAAATAATAAACGACCAGGCTGAGCAGGGGGGCCAGGAAACCCAGCAGGAGGCCTAAGCGGAGGTTATCTTTCTTGAGCATTATGAAGGTTTCCACATTTTTTCGAGTTTGTCCTTTAGAACGTAATTCGTAAGATCAAATTGTACGGGGACCACACTTACGTAATTATGTTCAAGTGCCCAGACATCGGTATCTTTTCCTTCATCGAAATTCACGAACTGGCCGGTGAGCCAATAGTATTTATGGCCATTCGGATCGTTACGTTCGATGAAATCCTCTTCATACTTGGCATAGGCCTGGCGGCAAACGCTGATACCTTTGATCAGCTCATCCGGAACGGAAGGGATGTTCACGTTCAGGACCATATGCCTGTCTGGCGTGCCTTTCAGCAGTTTTTCCACGATCAGCCGGGCATATTTGCGGGCTGCGGAAAAATCGGCTTCGATACTATAGTCGAGCAGGGAGAATCCTACAGAGGGGATACTTTCGATGGCGGCTTCAACGGCGGCCGACATGGTGCCTGAATAGATCACATTGATGGAATGGTTGGCTCCATGGTTGATGCCGCTCAGGCAGAGATCGGGTTTGCGATGCAATACTTTATCTACCGCCAGTTTTACGCAATCTACCGGTGTACCGGAGCATTGCCAGGCTTCCACTCCATCGAAAATATGCATGGCATGAAGGCGCAGTGGCTGTCCGATGGTGATGGCATGTCCCATGCCGGATTGCGGCTTGTCGGGCGCCACCACCACGATCTTTCCAAGATCTTTTACTGCCTCTACCAGGTTCCGGATGCCCGGGGCTGTGATTCCATCATCATTGGTGACCAGGATAACAGGTTCTGCTTTCTCCTTCTTCGTACTTGTACTCATAATGGAGAACAAAAATGCTGCTTTTTTTCCAGTCTTGGCGGCAAAAAATTCAGATACCCGGCTGAAGCTCAAAGGCCGGTGTGCAGCAGGCTCCGATACCGCTCAGATGGCAGATAGGAGGCCCCGGAGAATTTTCCATCCCCTGGCGGAATTTCGGCCGCTTTGCGCTACCTTTGCAGCCGATTTAAACTTTTCAACCTATCAACGCTCTATGGCAGGTCAATTAAAAGAAGTCCGCAACAGGATCAAATCGGTCCAAAATACCCAACAGATCACCAAGGCCATGAAGATGGTGAGCGCGGCCAAACTGAGGAAAGCGCAGGATGCCATTGTGCAGATGAGGCCCTATAGCCGCAAACTGCAGGAAGTGCTGAGCAATATCGTGAGCAGCTCGGAAGGTGACCTGGGAATGAACCTGGCGGTGGAAAGACCGGTTGAAAAAGTTTTGTTGATCGTCATTACCAGCGACCGTGGCCTTTGCGGCGCTTACAATGCCAATATCATCAAGCTGGCCAAGCAGACCATCCGCGAAAAATACGCCAGCCAGGCTGCCAAAGGCAATCTCCAGATCTGGAGCATCGGCAAGAAAGGATATGAGCATTTCATAAAGAACAAATTCAAAGCCAGCGAAACTTTCAAAGATATTTTCCTGCACCTCAGCTTCGAAAATGTGCAGGCTTGCGCACAGGCTGCCGTAAAAGCATTCGAGAACAAGGAATTCGACGCGGTAGAGATCGTGTACAGTGAATTCAAGAATGCCGCCACCCAGCGTTTCGTGGTAGAGCCTTTCCTGCCGATCCCCAAAGTGCAGAAAAAAGAAGGCGCCAAAAAAAGCGATTTTATCTTCGAGCCTGAAAAAACACAACTGATCGCTGAGCTCATGCCCAAGATCCTCAACACCCAATTATTCAAAGCTGTACTGGACGCCCATGCTTCGGAGCACGGGGCCCGCATGACCGCCATGGATAAAGCCACTGAAAATGCCAACGAAATGTTGCGCAGCCTCAAGATCAGCTATAACCGCGCCCGCCAGGCAGCGATCACTACCGAATTGACGGAGATCGTGAGCGGCGCTGCTGCCTTGCAAGGCTAATGAAATTCAGGTGCGACCGTGAAAAATGTGTAAACTTAGTCAGTAAATTGAATAATGGAAATCGGAAACCTCATACCGCACATTGAATCGCTGATCTTTGCCAGTGAAAAGCCATTGACGGCCCTGGAGATCACCGAACTGATCAACAATGCCTTTGGTTTCATGGAAGACAAGATCGTTCTCGACCAGGTAGAATCATCACTGGAAGGGATCGTGGAAAAATACAGATCGGAGTTTTATCCTTTCGAAGTGCGTGAGAGTGGCGGCGGCTGGCAATTCCTTACCAAGAAAGATTATCATAAAACGGTAGCACAGCTCAACGGCGATAAATTCCTGAAACGCCTGTCTACCGCTGCTTTGGAAACACTGTCCATCATTGCCTACAAGCAACCGGTCACCAAGGCCGAGATCGAAGCCATCCGCGGCGTGAGCAGCGATTACGCCATCCAGAAACTGCTGGAAAAAGAACTGATCGTGATCACGGGCCGCAATGAAAAATTGCCCGGGCATCCGCTCGTATATGCCACCTCCAAAAATTTCATGGATTATTTCGGGATCAACTCACCGGAAGACCTTCCCAAGCTCAAAGAAGTATTCGATGAGACCATGGTGAACGCCACCGTGGTGAATGAAGGGAATGCCAATCCTGTAGAAGATCTTCCGGCCAGGCCTGCCACGGAAGATGATGCCGAAGGTTCTTCCCTGGTGGTGGGTGAGAACGGGCAACTGATCGTAGGTCCGGAAAATGAAGTTCAAGAAGAAAGAACGACCGAAGCAGGGGATGGGATCATCGTAGAGCATATAACGATCATCGAAGAAGAGGATGATCCCTTTGCAGATGGAGGAGAGCCTGGGCCCGGTTTAGAAGAAGGGGAGAACGATACCGAAGAGGACGATGAAGGGGAAGAAGGCGATAGTGACGATGACCCCGGAACAGATCCCGACGAACATAAGCAATCATAAATAAAACCTGCCGGGTGTTTCATCCGGCAGGTTTTTCTGTAATGCAACAAAGTGCCATGGCTCCGGCTGTGGCGCTTTCTTTTTGCAGTATATTCGCAGACTATGTCACAGCATCTATCCAACGGTTATTTATCTCAACTGGCTTCTGAATATGGTACGCCTCTCTATGTATACGATGCCGATACCATCAAAAGACAATATGAGAAACTCCAGGCGGCCTTCCGCAATTCGGATACCGTTTTCTTCTATGCCTGCAAGGCCCTTACCAATATCAATATCCTCCGGTATATCCGCAGCCTGGGAGCCAATGTGGACTGCAGCTCCATCAATGAAGTAAAGCTGGCCCTTCATGCGGGTTTTCCGCCGGAACGTATTCTCTATACTTCCAATGGCATTGCATTCGGTGAGATCGAAGAAGCAAAGGACCTGGGCGTGATCATCAATATCGACAGTCTCTCCAACCTCGAAAAGTTCGGTGCCAGGTACGGGCATAGCTATCCCGTTGGACTGCGCCTTCGTCCCAATATCATGGCCGGCGGTAACCTGAAGATCTCTACCGGGCATGAAAAAAGTAAATTCGGCATTCCGGTAGACCAGATCGACAGGATACTCGCCGTGGTGAACAGGTACAATATCCGCATCAGTGATCTGCATATCCATACCGGCAGCGAGATCAAGGACGTGGAGGTATTCGTGAAAGGTATTGAGGTATTGTTCGACATCGTTCCGCATTTCAAAGAGCTCGAATTCATCGATCTCGGCGGCGGGTTCAAAGTGCCGTATAAAGATGGAGATGTGGAAACCGATATCGATCTGCTGGCACGGAAAGTGCACGAAGCATTTGCCCGTCATCCCAATCCCGGCAGGAAGCCGTTACAGGTCTGGTTCGAGCCGGGAAAATTCCTGGTCAGTGAATGCGGATATTTCATTACGGAAGTGAATGTGATGAAAGAGACCAGCGCTGCTCATTTCGTGAGTGTGAACAGCGGGTTCAATCACCTGATCCGTCCTATGTTCTATGATGCCTATCATCATATCGCCAATATCAGTAACCCCACCGGCCCTGAAAAAAAATATTCAGTGGTAGGGAATATCTGTGAAACGGATACATTCGCCTGGGACCGCACGCTCCATGAAGTGCGTGAAGGCGATTATCTCGTATTCTACAATGCAGGCGCTTATGGATTTGAAATGTCGTCGAATTTCAATTCCCGTTACAAACCGGCGGAAGTGCTGGTGATCGAAGGAAAGGGGCACCTGATCCGTAAACGCGACGAATTCAGTGACCTCCTGCGCAACCAGGTTGAAGTGCTGTAGTTTCGTAACTCTCCCATAGGTATTATACGTTCATAGCGTGCAGGCAGAAATTTTTTTCGCTGGTCCGTTCCATTTATAATAATGTGAATGAATGAATTATTTACTTATCTACATAGCAGCCTCTTTTTCGTAAATCCGGCCGGCCCGATTTCCCGTACATGAAATGGATTGCGGGTAATCTAAATGTCTTTACTGCTGGGTTTTCAACTAAGAGCTGCACTCGGGTTTAGTGCGGCTCTTTTTTTTCTCTCAAAGAATAAAAGTTTGACCACAAAGGCACAAAGCCACTAAGGATTTGGTAATGTACCAGTTCTCTCTTTTTCCTCGTTTACCCTTACCTTTAATAGAACCAAATCACCTTCTTATGCCTATACGTATGGTCGATGATCCGCAGGATCAGGATAACAGCAGCCAGGAGAGCGGTGGCGGCGGTAGCTCCAATTTCCCCGGTGGAGGCGGTGGTGGCGGGCTCTTCAATCTACTTCCTTTATTATTAGGGTTATTCAGAGGGAAAGGCATCATACTGCTATTGATCCTTGCGGCAGGCGGCTGGTTTTTGTCGCGCCAGGGCGGATGTAATATGAGCCAGATCGCCCAGCTCGCTACCGGCGGCAAGCTCGATCCACGCCAGTATGAAAAAGCCAGTATCTATGAACCGCTTTCAGAAGACAATACCAAAAATCCATTGCCCGAATCTGCCAATCTCCAGAAGTTCGCGCCGAATGTTGGCAACCAGGGAGAGCAGGGTAGCTGTGTGGCCTGGAGTAGCGCTTATGGGGCCAGAACGATCCTCGAATCTGCGAAATCAGGACAGCCTGGCGAACAACTGAAATTCAGTCCATCCTTCCTGTATAACCAGATCGGCCTCGACGGATGCCAGGGCTCTTATATCCTGCGTGCTATGGAATTCATGACCAAACAGGGCGCTGTTCCTTATAATCAATTCCCTTATTCCGACAAGGACTGCACCCGTCAGCCCGATCAGCAACTCATCAGGGATGCATCACAGTACCGTATGCGCGGGTTCAACAGGCTCTCTCCCGGCGACCGCAATGATGCCGTTGACCTGAATGCCATCAAACAAAATCTTTCGCAGGGAGCGCCGGTGGTGATCGGGATGATGGTCGGACAAAGCTTTATGCAGAGCATGATGGGCAAGGATGTATGGGACCCTGCACCGGGCGACGACCAGATGATGGGATTCGGCGGACATGCCATGTGCGTGGTAGGATATAATGATAAACAATATGGCGGCTCCTTCCTCATCATGAATAGCTGGGGCCCTGAATGGGGTAATAATGGTTTCGCCTGGGTACGCTACAACCATTTCCGGCATTTTGTACGTGAAGCCTATGGCCTGGAGCCGATGGGCGCTGCCAGCGCACCTTTTGCCTGCGAGATCGGGCTCGTGAACGTTCAGCAGGAAGGGAGCAAGATGGTGCCGAAAGGATATATACCGCTTCGCTCTACCGGCAATAATGTGTTTGAGACCACTTCACCTGTTCGTGCAGGTACAAGATTCAAGATGGAAGTGAAGAACAGTACGGCTTGCTATATTTATGTATTCGGACGGGAAACTGACGGTACCAGCTATACGCTGTTCCCTTATCCCACCAAAGACGATCCCACTAAAACAAAATACTCTCCTTTCTGCGGCATCACCGGTTACCGCCTGTTCCCGAAAGACAAAAGCATGACGCCCGACAGTATCGGTACCCGCGATATGATGGCGGTGGTGGTCAGCAAGGAGCCTATCGACTGGTACTCCATCAACCAGCAGATCAGCCGTAATCCCCAATCTGATTATGCTGCCCGTGTCAACAGCGCGTTTGCCGGCAAACTGGTGCGCGATGTGCGTTTCCAGCATACCAGCAATGGCACTATGCAATTCAATGCAGGCGCAGGGGATAACCAGGTTGTGGCCAGCATCGTGGAGATCGGGAAGCAATAGATTTCCTTATCTTTACTGCAAGCTCAACCCCCTTAATGATGAAAATAATATTTGTCTGTTTATTTTTTGTCTGCCTTGCCGGAATGGCAACAGCGCAGGACATGAAAACCTTCAAACTCTACCATCCCGAAGAAAATGCAGAGGCAGGTTTGAAGAAAGCAATATCGGCAGCGAAAGCAGCCGGCAAGCATGTATTTGTTCAGATCGGTGGCAACTGGTGTATCTGGTGCGCCCGCTTTCACGAGTTCACGACCACCGATAAACAGCTCGATTCACTGATCAATGCCAATTATGTGGTATATCACGTGAATTACAGCAAAGAAAATAATAACAAAGCATTGCTGGCAAAATTCGATTACCCGCAACGTTTCGGTTTCCCGGTCTTTGTGGTCCTGGATGGCAACGGGAAACGGATCCATACGCAGGATTCAGGTCTGTTGGAAGAAGGGAAAGGGTACGACAGGAGAAAAGTATCCACCTTCTTCGAGAACTGGGCCCCCAAAGCATTGGCCCCGGAACAATACAAGAATTATTAAAATGCCAGCCATCACCAATGCATTCATTCAATTGATGAGGCATCCTGTGAAAGGCAGGATGTTTCTTTTTTTGAAACTGCCGAGCGCTTTTTTTGCAGGCGTCCGGATCAGGGAATTGACTGAACAAAAATGCGTGGTGACTGTTCCTTTTAAATGGTTCTCGCAAAACCCTTTTCGTTCCACCTATTTTGCCTGCCTTGCCATGGCCGCCGAAATGACCACCGGCTCTTTGGCAATGGCCCAGGTGTACAAAAGAAAGCCGGCCGTTTCCATGCTGGTAATAAAACTGGAAGCCAATTATTTTAAGAAAGCCACTGGTATCACTACGTTCGTATGTGAAGACGGAAATGCCTTGAAAGAGGTAGTGAACAAGGCGATCGCTTCGGGCGAAGCACAAACGTTCAGGGCCCTGTCGACCGGCACCAACGGCCAGGACGAGAAAGTGGCCGAGTTCATGCTCACCTGGTCGTTCAAGGTGAAAGCGTGATGGTCAATGAGGATTCATAAGCAGTAAGTTCAACCAGGAATTATAAACAACCAGTTTAAATCAAAGCCATATGAAAATAGCATTTCATGGAGCAGCCCGCACAGTGACCGGTTCAAAACATTTACTCACCCTGAAGAATGGAAAGCAATACCTGCTCGACTGCGGTATGTTCCAGGGCATGGGGCACGACACCGACACGATGAACAGGGATTGGGGATTCGATCCTTCAAAAATCAATTACCTGATCCTCTCTCATGCGCATATTGATCACAGTGGCCTTATTCCCAAGCTCGTCAAGGAAGGGTTCAGTGGAACGATCTTTTGCACGCCGGCTACCAAAGAGCTCACAGGCATTTTGCTGGAAGATTCAGGGGAAATCCAGGAAGACGATACCAAATTCGTCAATAAAAGAAGGGCCGCAGAAGGATTGCCGTACCTGCAACCGCTCTACACCGTGGACGATGCCAAAAAAGCCATGAACTATTTCAAGGCAGTGGAATACCAGCAATGGTTCACGATCGATGAGAATGTAGACCTGATGTATACCGATGCCGGGCATATTATCGGCAGTGCTGCCGTTCACCTGCGCATCAAAGAAAATGACAAGATCACCCGCCTCACTTTCAGCGGCGATGTGGGCCGCTACCGCGACGTGATCCTGAAATCGCCGGCGCCGTTCCCGCAGCAGGCCGATTATATCCTGCTCGAATCCACTTACGGCAACAGCCTGCACGATCAGGCCACCACCACACCTGATATGCTATTGCAGTGGATCGAGAAGACCTGCCTGCAGAAAAAAGGCAAACTCATCATGCCGGCCTTCAGTGTTGGGCGCACGCAGGAATTACTGTTCGCCCTCAATCAACTGGAACTGGAAAAGCGTCTGCCGGCACTGGATTATTTTGTCGATAGCCCACTCAGCATCGAAGCAACAGAACTCACCAAACGCTATCCCCAGTATTTCAATAAGACCATCCAACGCATCCTTGAAACGGACAATGATCCCTTCGCCTTCAATGGGCTGAAATACATCAAGACCGTCGACCAGTCGAAGCTGCTCAACTTCCGCAATGAGCCCTGCGTCATCATCTCGGCCAGTGGCATGGCAGATGCCGGCAGGGTGAAACACCATATCAGCAACAATATCGAGAACAGCCGCAACACGATATTGATGACAGGTTATTGCGAACCGAATTCTTTAGGTGGTCAGTTGATAGCCGGTAAGAAAGAGGTGAAGATATTCGGGGTGCTGCACCAGGTAAATGCGGAGATCGGTGCTATCCGCAGTATGAGCGCCCATGGAGATTATGAAGACCTGAGCCAGTTCATTGCCGGGCAAGATCCCAAACAGGTCCGGAAATTATTCCTCGTGCACGGTGAATACGATGTGCAGCAACCATTCCGCGACCGGTTATTGAAGAAAGGCTTCTATGATGTGGAGATCCCGGCCAGGCATTATGAGATAGGGTTACCTTAATGAGGGTGATAGATTGACAAGTTAACAGGTTTACAAGGAGGGCTCCCATAAAAAAAAGCTGCCTCACGGAGCAGCTTACAATTCTTTACCTGGGTAGTCAAACGTAATGCGAGAAATCAATAGGTTTGGATTTTCGGGTGTTCTTCTCAGATACAGGAGGCTGGATAATTCACCGGATACTGCTATGGTTTTCCTCCGAGGAGATTTGCTACTTGGTAATATCAGAAGTATTGGAATCAGTGGTTTCCCTGGATGTGGACTCCGTGATGCCGTTCATTGGATTTTTAGGGCAGATCGGAAACGCGGCTTTCAGAGGATATAGCCGATGTAACAAAGATGCACAATCTTTTTACTATTGCCTATTTTTTTCGATCAATAGCCGGAAACCATCGTTTTTTGCACCTGGGCGGTCAATAAACGCTTATATGTAGATAATCAGTAAAGTATACAAAAAAAGCCGGACCACCTGGTCCGGCCTTTAAAATGAAATCCTCGTTAAGTTTTATGAGTAAAGGGCTGGGTATCGATACTCATTCGTTTTCATACTGTACGGACTTCACTTTTCTCCGTTCAAGGGTTGGGGTTTAGAGATAACCGTCACAAATAATATGTTTATCAATAGTAGTTAGTATTGGTCTCATTGAACGGTAATACAAAGGTGTAAAACAGGAGGCCGGGAAGGAAATTATTTAGCTGTTTGGAGGGAAAATGCCGATGAATGGACGGGAAGGCCCGATAAAGTGAGGAAGGGCTCAAATAATATTCAATCTCTTCAGGATCTCTCCTTTATGTGCTTTGCTGATGGGGATTTCATTGCCTTTGATGAAAAGGTCATTCTCCCTGATATCATCGATCTTGGTGATATTGATAATATAGGAGCGGTGCACTTTCATGAAAAAATGCTTGTTGACCTTCTCTTCCAGGTTCTTGATGGTATTGTGGGTAATGTATTTTTTATCGGGCGTCACGAATTTTACATAATCGCCCATGCTTTCGATGAAGAGGATATCATCATTGTTGAGCCGCACCAGTTTTCCATCACTCTTTATAAATATATGATCGGTGCTGTTCTGCACAAGGGACTGCTCACTGGCCTGGCCGACCTTATGCAGCGCTTCCAGGAAGCGCTGGTAAGTGAACGGCTTTTTGAGGAAGTCCGTTACATTGTATTCAAAAGCATTATAAGCGTATTCCGACTTGGAGGTGGTGAGGATCACTTTGGGATGATAGGCCATCTGATCGAGCAGCTCGAATCCGGTGGCCCCGGGCATTTCAACATCGAGGAATAACAGGTCGACCGCATTCTTATCGAGGTATTCCAGGGCTTCGGGCACATTGGTAAAATGGGCTTTCACAGATGCGAGACCGCTTTTTTCACAGCATCGGCCGAGATAGTCGGCCGCCACTTGCAGGTCTTCCACAATAATACACTGTAGGCTCATAGAGGTGTAGCGTTAAATTCCTTCAGCCTGCGATGTTCAATTTCCAGCAGGGACTTACTCTCCGCTAATGTAGCAACAATTTGTTTATAGGATGTTTTTAATTCCCCGGCATCGGCGCACTGCTGACATTCGTCCTCGAATTCCTTGCATGATTGCTGAACATCGGTGAGCCCAACGAATCCAAAAGCAGGTTTGATCTTGTGGACGGCTTTTTTCAGTTCGGGTATATCGCGCGAGGCCCAGGCCATTTCAATGGCTTCCAGGTCCTGGTCGAAGTGCTGAAGGGTTACCGCAAAGACTTCTTCCATATAATCAAAGTCGTCGGCATATAGGCTGAAAAGATAATCCGAATCGATCTTTTCACTGAAAATGAAAATTTTAGGAAGGGTCGGGTTATTCATAAGAAAATAGATTTTCGGTTTTTGCGTTATATAGAGTACGTAAAAGTACTTTATTGTAACATCCGGTACCTATTCCAATAACTCTATGAAGCAGAAATTATTATATCTGGGGTGGTCAATTTACCGTGATATTGTTTATTCCGGCCTGGATGAAGGGATTACGAAAGAACACCGAAAAAAGATCATCCACTTCAATACATTTATTCTGCTGGCCCTGCTGGTCAATTTCTTTTCCGTTATATCGTATTTCTACCATAAGCTCTATATCAGTGCGCTGATCAATATCACTTCAGCCTATTTCTTCCTGCTGGCATTCTGGTTCGGCTCCCGGCGAAAACTGGAAACGGGCCGCATTATCGCCATCATCAACCTGAACCTCTACCTCATCGTGATCAGTTATATCGAAGGGTTGCGGGCAGGTGAATACCTTTTATATTTCCCTTATTTCCTCGTGCTCACTTTCGTGGTGAGCATCCGGCGCAATGCACGGGAACTGCTGGTAGTATATGCCATTACCATCATATCATCCCTGGTCTGTTTGAAGGTATGCCCCTATATGAACAATGTGCAGGTGATCAATGAAGCGCTCTACTCTCGTTTGTACAGCAGCAGCCTCGTGATCTCCCTGGCCATGACGATCATTTTTTCCTATGCCATCCTGCGGGTGAATAAAGACAATGAAGAAGCGATCATGCAGGAGAAGAAATTCGGCGATACCATTTTCAATACCTCACTCGATGGGGTATTCATTATTTTTAGCCAGACAACCATCATCGCCAGTTGTAACCAGCGCGCGCTCGAAATGTTCGAAGTGAAGGAAAAACGCGAGATCGAAGGATCGCATATCGAGCAGTGGTTCGATGAAGATCATATCCGCCAGTTCAACTCTATTGAAGAAGCCGTATCATCGGGCTCACCGAACTGGCAGGGTGAGCTGGCCTTTACCACCAAGACCGGCCGTACTTTCCACGGTTATGTAAGCGTAGCCCCTTTCTCCTATAAAGATACCCGGTATACCAAGATCAGTATCCTCGATGTATCGCACGTGAAGATGACGGAGTTCGAGCTGATGAAGGCCAAGGAGAAAGCAGAAGTGGCAGCCAAGGCAAAATCCCGCTTCCTCTCCAACATGAGCCATGAGCTTCGCACACCTTTGAACGGCATTATCGGCGCTTCCAATTTATTATTGCAGGAAGAACATTTGCCTTCACAAAAGGCACAGCTCGATATCCTTCAGTTCTCTTCGCGACACATGATGCTGCTCATCAATGATATCCTCGATTATAATAAGATCGAAGCCGGCAAGCTCGAACTGGCTGCCCTTCCTGTCAATATCAAGCATTTCATTGAACAGGTGGCTTCGCAGTTCGGTGGTCAGGCCATTACAAAAGGACTGGAGTTCAAGACCGATATCGATGAACGTCTCGATATGGAGCTGATCACGGATGAAACCAGGTTGAACCAGGTGTTGAGCAACCTGCTGTCGAATGCCATCAAGTTCACCCATGAAGGCAAGATCACGCTGGCGGTAAGAAAATTATTCTCTTCCAGCTCCAAGGTAACGGTACAGTTCATCGTGATGGATACAGGTATCGGCATACCCAGGAATAAACACCGCGAGATTTTCGAGAGCTTTACGCAGGCCGATGTGAATACCACCCGTAAGTACGGAGGCACCGGCCTTGGCCTGGCCATCACCAAAAAAATATTGAACCAGTTCAACAGTGATCTGCTGCTGGAGAGTGAAGAACACAAAGGAAGCGCCTTTCACTTTACGGTTGAATTAAAGATCAATGAAAATACGCCGCGTTATATCAGTGAAGAAAATATTGGGCAACTGGAGCCATTACAGGGAGTGAAAGTGCTCATCGCGGAAGATAATCCCGTCAATCTCTCCATTGCGAAGAGATTCCTCACCAAATGGGGCATTGCCGTAAGTGAAGCCACCAATGGCCGCGAAGCGGTGGAGCAGTTCAAGCGTGAAGAATATGATCTGCTGCTGATCGATCTTGAAATGCCTGAAATGGATGGCGCAGCCGCTTTGAGAGAGATCCGCAAACTGAATGGCACCATACCTGTTGTAGCATTCACTGCTGCTGTATATGATAATATGAAAACCGACCTGTTGCAAAAAGGATTTACAGATTTTATCCATAAACCTTTCCGCCCCGGAGAACTGCACTCGAAAATTACTTATCTTGTCGCGCCTTTACGCGCTTAGTGCGCCAATACCTTTTACTATACGTTTTTGCAAGGTATCTAGATCTGGGTATTTCAAAATTTCATGACAATTTAACGTGAGAGAAATTACTATCGATCATAGTAACTAAACAACTTTTGTTTTTACTGTGGTATAAACGGTTGTATAGAATGATCAATGCAGCAGCTATTCAGGAGTGTATTCAGTCAACATGATAAACAGGATATTTTCGTGATGTGATTTTTTACCATTTTTCTCAGGATCGCTCCATTATTTAAAACAAAAACTTATGAGAAGACCATTGTTAGTCGTACTGGCAATGCTATGGGCATTGCTTTCCTTCTCCCAGACAAGAACGGTCACAGGTAGTGTGACGGATCAGCGAGACGGACAACCGTTAGCGGGAGTAACGGTCTCCGTAAAGGGCGGCCCGGTTTCCACTACCACGCAGCCCGATGGAACTTTCAGCATCAATGCACCCTCCAATGCCACCACGCTTGTTTTCAGCAGCGTGGGGTTCCAGGCAATGGAAGCGGCGATCGGTAATGGAACTGTGAATGTACAGATGACCATCAGCCAAAACACCTTATCGGAAGTGATCGTGACGGGCTATGCTGTTCAGAATAAGCGGCAGGTAGCCGGTTCGGTAGCACGCCTGCGCGGGGAGGAGATCAAGATGCAACCGGTAGGCTCCTTCGACAAAGCATTGCAGGGTAAAGTAGCGGGCCTGCTGTCGGTGTCCAGTTCAGGACAGCCCGGTTCGGCCGCTACGGTAACCATTCGTGGTAAAGGGTCGATCAACGGCACCAACACACCGTTATATATAATAGATGGAGTACAGGTGAACGCGGCCGACTTTGCCACTATCAATCCGGGCGATATTGAATCCTATAATATACTGAAAGACGCTTCCTCCACAGCCATCTATGGTTCGCGCGGAGCGAATGGTGTGATCGTGATCACTACTAAAAGAGGGGTGGCCGGACAAACACGCGTTACCTACGACGCACAGGTCGGTTACTCCGAGCTGCCGAAGAACAAGCTCGAACTGATGAACAGCAAGGAAAAGCTGCAATATGAATTCTATGATCGTCCGCAGGAAAGCTGGTATGCCGACTATCCCAACTCAGGAAGGAACCCGCTCGGCTGGACGCCGGCGCAAGTGGACAGTCTGGGCAAGATCAACAATGGCCTGAAAGATGCCCTCTTTCGCAAAGGCATCACGCAACAGCACCAGGTCAGCGCATCGGGCGGCAACGATAAAACACGTTTCTATCTTTCCGGCGCTATCTTCGATCAACAGGGTGTGGTCAGGACAACAGGATTGAAACGGTATACCGGCCGCGCGAATATCGACAATACCTTCGGCGACTGGAAGATCGGTCTCAATGCCACTTTCGGCTATTCCCGCCTTACCAATACCCGCGAGAATGACACCTATATCGGCAGCCCGCTGAATGCCATCCGCTGGTTCCGTCCTTATATCACACTCTATGATAAAAATGGCAATTACCAGAACGATGACCTGCAGGGACAACCTAACCCGCTTCGTGAATTGCTGGAGAACCATGCAAACGCAGACCAGATCAAAGGTGTGGGAAGCTTCTATATCGAATACAACCTTCCCTGGGTGAAAGGTCTGCGCCTGAGAACGCAATGGGGCGCAGACTATACGGAAAATGAAAGCTTCAGGTACTTCGACCGCAGCACCGACCAGGGCGCACAATCCGTAGGTGGTAATGGGCAGGTCGACAGGGCTTATGCCAAAACATTCCGCTATACCGGAACAACCTCACTGGCGTACCAGCGTACCATGGGTGAGCATGAAGTGAATGTAGCGATCTACAATGAGATCATCCAGGGCAAGAGCGAAGGGTTCGGCTTCAGTGGTTTCGGCATCGTGGGCCCTTTCAAGAATGAATCGGGCATTACCCCGGGCACACCCAATAATGGTTATATCCCCACAGTGAATGGAAGCTCCAGCAGGAACGGGCTGGTGTCTTATTTCGTGGATGGTATCTATGGATACAAAGGAAAATATTATCTCAACGCAGGCGCCCGCCGTGATGGATCTTCCCGACTTTCGCAAAGCCAGCAGTGGGCCAACTTCGGGCATGTGGGCCTGAGCTGGATCATGAGTGAAGAGAACTTTTTGAAGAGCACCGAAAACTGGCTGAGCTCCCTGAAATATAAAGTGAGCTATGGTTCTGCCGGTAGCCAGGGCATCGGCGACTTTGCTGCGCTCGCATTACTGAGCCCTTCTGTTTACAATGGTGAAAGCGGGTTCCAGCTTACTAACCTTCCAAGATCACTGACCTGGGAAAGAAAAGTAATGTTCAATACAGGTATCGAATTCACTTTGCTGAGAGGAAGGATAGGAGGTACGGTTGAATATTATATCAACACTACCAAAGACCTGTTCCTCGATCGCCAGCTCTCCCGCACTTCCGGGTTCAGGTCGATCACGAATAACCTCGGCAAGCTGCGCAACTCCGGTATAGAAGTTTCGGTGAACGCAGATATTATCCGTACCAAAGATTTCACCTGGTCGTTGGAAGCGAATTACACGCATAATAAAAGCAAGCTGTTGGATCAGGCAGGGCAGGAACAGAATATCAGCGGCATCTTCATCAACAAGGTGGGTCAGCCGATCAACTCGCTCTACCTCGTTCGTTATGCAGGTGTGGACCCACAAACAGGTGATGCCTTGTACTATGATAAAGATGGTAAGACCACCACTACATACAACCCGGCTAACAGGGCTATCATCGGCCCTGTCGACCCGCCGAGCTTTGGCGGCTTTGGTACAACCGTCAATTATAAAGGGATAGAACTGAACGTGCTCTTCTCGTATGCTTTCGGCAATGTATTATACAATAACGACAGAACGAATGTGGAATTCCCGGCATACTGGTATTCCGGTCTCGCCAAATCTTTGCTCAATGAATGGCAGAAACCGGGCGATATCACCAATGTGCCTTCGGCTTTCAGCGAATACAGAACGGCGATCACCCGATTCGTGGAGAAAGGGGATTTCCTGCGCCTGCGCAATGTGATGCTGAGCTACCATCTCCCCACATCATTATTGGGCAAAGCGAAGATCAGGTCGGTGAGGGTATTTGCCCAGGGCCAGAACCTGCATGTATGGCATAATTTCCTGGGTTATGATCCGGAAGTTACCAGCGGTAACAGCCTCGGCGCTCAATATCCCCAGTTGAAGACAGTTACGTTCGGTTTAAATGTTGGTTTCTAACTATAAAATATTCCTGATATGTCAGTAAGAAATATCATCATAGCGGCAGCCCTGGTCATCCTGGCCACCGGATGCCAGAAAGTATTGGACATAAAACCTGAATCTACCCTCGACGCATCTACGCGATTCAAGACCATCAACGACTACCAGTTTGCCTTATTGGGCGCTTATGGCCTTTTCCAAAGCACCAGCTATTACGGCTCGATAGACCAGAAATCGAATGCCTTTGCCACCTTGCCCGATATGCTGGCCGACGATCTACGCGAAACCGTGGAATCACTGAGCAATGAGCGGGTATTCTCTCGTTGGACCTATGCAGAAGATGAAGTACAGATCGAAGATACCTGGCTCGCCGGTTACAGGATCATCATGCAGGCCAATCTCTCCATGAATGGCATTGAAAAATTTTCCGCTACCAGGCATGGCGCTGTGAACCGTATCAAAGGACAGGCATTGACCATCCGCGCCCTCGTTCATTTCGATCTGATGCGTTACTGGGCCGATACCTATTCCCGCAACTCGGATTCATTGGGTGTTCCTTATATCACTACTTATAATTATGAGCAGAAACCTGCGCGTAATACGATCAAACAGAATTATGACAGCATCGAGAAAGACCTGAAAGCAGCCATTGCCATGTTCAATGATGTTGATAAGGAGATCAATGGCGCCGGTGAACGTGCCTATATGGACCAGCATGTGGCCAATGCCATCCTTGCCCGGATGTATCTCTACAGTGGCCAGATGGATAGCGCCATCAAATATTCAACCCGTGTGATCGATGCATTCCCTCTTGCGCCGATAAATGAGTTCCCGAAGATATGGACAGATGCATCTACGGAGGAAGTGGTATGGTCGTTATCATTCGATGCGGGTCAGGGACAGGTTGGCGGCAATGCCTATGCGCCCGATGTGAACCGCAGCCAATATGCACCTCCTGCTTCACTGGCGAACCTGTACGACAAGATCAATGATATACGGTACTCTTCCTATATTGCTATCATACCGGATAACAATGGGAACGATAGAAGGGTATTGTCGAAGTACCTCGCCAAATTTTCACGGCTGAAGAAACCGGATGGCGTGGTGAACTTCAAAGCCTTCCGTACCGGTGAAATGTATTTGATCCGCGCTGAAGCTTATCTCCGGAAAGCTGCGCCCGATGAAGCATCGGCCCTGGCCGATCTGAACACGCTGCGCGATGCAAGGATATTCGACTATGTTCCTGCAGTACTTACCGGCGCCGCATTGAGAGATGCCATTGAAACGGAACGCCGCAAGGAACTCGTAGCGGAAGGCCACCGTTTCTTCGATCTCAAAAGGAAGGGACGTCTTGCCAGGCAGGTATCGCGTGCCGGTTGTACATCAGGCGCCTGCACCCTGCTGCCTTCTTCAAGAGCCTGGACCTGGCCGGTCCCCAGACCGGAGATCGATGCCAATCCGAATATCGGGGCACAGAATCCAGGGTATTGATTATTGTTTATTGTTGATAAGTTAACAGGTTGACAGGTTGACAAGGAAGTCTCCGCTTAGCAGGCCCCCTTATCAACCTTTCAACTTGTTAACCTGTCAACCTGTTAACCTGTCAACCCAACTACTGCCTCTCCAGCTTCACGTTGATCACGGGCAAATGCACCATGTTCAATAATTCTTCTTGTTTCACAGCCAGTTTTTGCCAGATGGCCGCCTCATTGGGTTTGTTGGTAAGATATTTTTCCAAATAAGTCCTTCCCGAACCACGAACAGTGGTGTCCTGCAAGGTTCTCCTGATATAAGCAAAAGCGCTATCCCGGACCTGGCCATACTGGTACTTCAACAACTGCCTGTATTCTATATACCGCATGCTGCGCAGGTCATTCTCCTGCGAACGGTATTGCAGGCAAAAGTCCACTACAGCTTTCGATTGCCTGTATTCAGGCGTATTGAGCGTGGCGAGGTTGATGCCTTTCTGCAATTCCTCATTTGTGAAACTGCTCACCAATGTATCGTTCATATAGAGACCGTAACTGCCCGCAGGCAGTCCCTTCACCTGTAACAATTCTTTATTCAATGCATTGGTAAAGTGCACGTATTGCAGGGCAGGGGTAGCCGATTCGCTCACATAGAATGGCAATGATCCCGGAGCATATTGAAAACTGGCCCCTGTTTTGTTTTTTTGGAGCTTGCTCACTGTACAGTTCTTGCAGGTGGCCTTTTTAGGGTTGTTCAGATCGATATCGATATGGGCGACCGGTACTTCATGGAGTAATGCTTCGAGCAGGGTAGCGGCCATCACGAAATGACCTGGTGAAGCAGGATGCACCCGGTCGGCCCCAACGATAGTGGCCGTTGGATCTTTTTGTTGCATCTTCTTATTCACCTCACCCATGACCGCCCAGTAATCCACCACCGGCAATTTGTATTTATCGGCAAACTCCTGCATAAAGCCGGCGCATGCGCCCAAAGCATCATTCACACCTTTTAGGTTTTCAGTGGCCAATACTGCCGTTTGATCATAGATGGAAGGCTTTTCCAGGATCACGTTTACTTGCCGGGAAATAAAATACTGGATGATCTTTTCGAGATTGGCTTTGTATGTAGTGAGGGCCTGTTGCTTCGCGTTGCTGAGACTATCATCCTGTTTCCTTTTGGCAGAATACAATGGCCGGTTCACATCGTTCATACCGATCATGATGATGGCATAATCGGGTTTATGCACCATGATATCCGGCTCCATCCGGGCAAGGATACCGGAAGTGACATCGCCCGAGATCCCGCAATTGAAGAACTGTACTTTCTTTTCCGGGAAACGGGTGGTATAGAAGGAGCGTACATAGTGTACGAACTCACCGTTCATGGTAATACTGTTGCCCACAAAGCAAACCCGGGCATTGTTGGGGAAAATGATTGATTTGTTTTGAGAAAGGCAATGACCGGTCACTGCCAGCAGGAAAACAATAAAAAATAATGATGAACGCATGGTAGATACTTTATAGGATTGTGTTGAAAATTTTATCCCAATATACAACTGTTCATGAGCACCCGGAACAGGGACCAGTAAACTGATTTTGCATAATTGTGACCGGATTGTACATGAAAAAACTTACATTCGCAATGACCAGTAGCTCTATACCACCATAAGCTTTATCCAGATTCATTACTCCCGTTTGCTTCTTAACATGCTTATAGTGTTGCTCGCCATATTGCTGAAATCGAGAAAAATTGTACTGCTCTCCGGGTTGATCTTATTGTATTTTCATTTCGGCGTCATTGCCCAACCTCCCGGCCAGTACTTCCTGCAAAACCTCGATAACAGGAATGGCCTCTCCAACAGCGCTATCAATTCCATCTACAAAGACAGCGATAACCTACTCTGGATAGCCACCTGGGATGGATTGAATATGTACGACGGCACTTCTTTCCATGTATTCAATTACAGCAAGGAGACCGATTCGAGGAGCATCGGCAATAATGTGATACAGCATATTACGGAAGACCGGCAGCAGAATATCTGGATCAGCACCATCGAAGGCGTATCGAGATATGAAAAGAGATCGGGCAAATTCTACAATTATTTTTATCAGCAACACCAGCGGAGCAGGATCAGTGAACAGGAATTCGAGCTGGCCATCGATACATCGGGAAAGGTTTTTTGCTTAACGCAGAAACAGGGACTTACCCTGTACGACCCCGTGAATGATACTTTCCAGGTCTGCGCATTCCCCCGGCATCCGTCGAAAGTACGTCAACTGGCCTTCGACCCTTCCAACCGGCTTTGGTTACTGAACAATACCGGTGAACTGGAAACATTCACCTGGAACGGGCAATCCTTCGGACGCCTGCATACCTGGCAATATCCGCCTGGCATCGTACGCTTCTTCATCGTGAATGGCCGGATCTTCTTCAGCACTACAGACGATCAGTTGCTGGAGATCAATCCCCAATGGCCCATGCCTGTACCCATCATGCGGCTGAAGCAGGGAATTACGGCCATGATGAACTACCAGGGCCATTATCTACTCGCATGGAATGGAAAAGGATTCGGGGTTTATGACAATCAGTTCCAACCATCTGCTTTTCTGCAGGCAGAGGCAAACCAGATGCAGCATATCAGGATCAGCTCATGGGCTGCAGGCACCGAACAAATATTATGGTATGGCACTGACGGGAACGGCATCATAAAATTATACCCGCAAACAAAACCATTCGGTACCGTCGCCACTTCCGATAATGAAATGGCGTCCAACAGGCCGGTAAGGACTTTCTGCGAAAAAGATGGCAATCTCTGGGTGGGCACAAAAGGTAGTGGCATCATCGAGATAGAAAAATTCTGGACAACCATGCCCGGCGAATGGAAAAGGCGCTACTACACTGCAACAGCCGAACTGGATAATAATGCAGTGTTTGCATTGAAGAAAGGCCCCGACAGCAGGATCTATATCGGAACAGATGGCAAAGGCATCGGCGTATATGATACGAAGGAGAAAAAATTTTACAGGTGGACTGCCATCAAAGGGTATAACAATTATCCCGAGTTCGGGTCTGTGTATGCTATCCTGCCGGATAAAGACAGCTCAGTATGGCTCGGCACCAGCAGCTATGGACTGGTGCACCTGAAGCTATACCACCTTGCAGGCCACCTCACCGTTCAGTTCCTGGAACGGTATACCTTTAATAATAACAATACCGGCCCTGCCAATGATATCATTTATGCATTGGCCGAAGGTGATGAGCACCAGATATGGATCGCCTGCCGCTACGGAGGACTGAGCCTGCTCGATAAGCGCAGTCGCCGTTTCAGGAACTTCAAAGCATTCACGTATGAGGGCAGTCTGACGAATAATGATGTGTTATCGCTCTACCATGATTCGAAGAACAGGATATGGATCGGCACCAGTTATGGCCTCAACCGCATCGATCAGTCTGCTGCTGCCAATGAGAACCCTGTATTCCAGAAGCTGACCACTGCCAATGGCTTGCCCAACAACACTATCCATGCCATCGAGGAAGATGCACAGGGGCAGATCTGGGTTAGTACCAATAAAGGGCTGGCCAAAGTAGAGCCTTCCACACTAAGCATTTCGTATTATCAGCAAACCGATGGACTGCAGAGCAATGAATTTTGCGATGGCGCTGTCTGGAAAGATCCGGCGGGCTATCTTTTCATGGGTGGTATTTATGGGTTCAATTATTTTTTACCACAACAGATCCGCAACACCGACTGGCATCCCGACCTTTTCTTGTCCAATATCGTCATGGGTGGCAAGGGCATGCACAATAACAGTTTTGCCGTATTCAAACCCATCGGAAAGGAACTGCTATCTTACACGGTTGAGAGAAAGGATGGATTCTTCGAGCTGGATGTAAAAGCCATCAGTTTCCTGAATGCCGGTAAATGTGAATATGCCTGGTATCTTGAAGGATACGATCAAACCTGGCATCAGCCGGGCACTTCAGGCAAAATAGCTTACAGCAATATCGGTGCGGGCAATTATACGCTGAAGATCAAATGGTCGAACGGGGAAGGACTGTGGACGGAAGGTGCGCCGGTGATGCGCCTGCGGGTAAAACAATATCTCTGGCTCACGGCCCCTGCTATCATGGCCTATATTTTACTGGCGGCATTGATCGGCTATATCATTTATACTTATCGTAGGAACAGGCTGGAGATCAAAAACCAGTTGGCAGTGGAGCACCTGCTGCGTGTAAGGGAAGAAGAACTGCACCAGGGCCAGCTTGGGTTCTTTACCAATATTGCGCATGAGTTGCAGACCCCGCTTACATTGATCATGGGCTCTGCAGAAAGGCTACGGAACAGCCAGGGTTCTACTTATGCCTCCCTGCTTCACCAGCAGGCTTCCCGACTTACATACCTGGTACAGCAATTGCTCGATTTCAGGAAGGCCGGAGCCGGATTTTCGAATATTCAATACAGTTATCTTGATCTTTCGGAGCTGCTGACCCATCTCACCGATCCCTTCCTGGCATTGAGCGATCAGCAGGGAAAATCGATGGGCAGGGAGATCCCGCAGGGTATCCATGCCTGGATGGATAAAGACAAACTGGAGAAGATCGTTTTCAACCTGTTGTCGAATGCATTCAAGCATTCCGGGAAGAATACCAGTGTCCTGTTCAGTGTGCAGGAAAATACCACCACGAAAACAATTGAAATAAAAGTGGCGAATTCCGGCGTGGAGTTAACGCCCGATCAACTGCATAAACTCTTTGATCAATTCTATGTAGCGCCTTCCGCGGGCGGTGAAAAATTCGGAACAGGCATTGGCCTGGCATTCACCCGGCACCTGGTCGAAATACTGCAGGGCAGTATCGAGGCCGGCAGCGAAGCAGGCTGGATCTGCTTCACGGTGAAACTGCCACTCGAAACTTCCGGGGAGATCGATGACCAGGCCGCTGCACAACCGGTTTCCAACAAACCTTCTTATCTGTACCAATCCATAACAGCATATGAGGAAGGGCCCGTCCAGCTTTCTGCCGAAGAAAGTAACAAGCGTGCCATCATCGACCGCGTACAGGAAACCGACAAAAAAACCATCCTCGTGGTGGAAGATGAACCTTCCATTCGATACCTGCTCAAGGATGTGCTGAAAGACCACTATATCATTTATGAAGCCGAGAATGGAAGAGAGGCGCTTGGGCTCCTCGATCAACTGACACCCGATTGTATCATCAGCGATGTGATGATGCCTGATATGGATGGTCTGGAACTTTGCACCCGGATCAAAAATGCGCCTGCCACCTGCCAGATCCCATTCATCATGCTCTCTGCAAAAGGCAGTATCGAACAACGTACCGAAGGATATGAAGTAGGTGCAGACGCATATATTGCAAAACCATTTCATATTTCACACCTGCTGGTGCGTATCCGCAAACTGCTCGAATACAGGCAAAGGCTGAACGAGCTGTTCAAAAATAACAGCACTATCGATTACACGGTATCCGATATGCCCGATGCCGATAAACAATTCATCGATTCCCTGGTACGTGCCATAGAAGAACATCTCGACGATCCCGGGCTCAATGCCGCCATTCTCGAAAAAGCGCTTTCACTCAGTAAAATGCAATTGTACCGGAAACTGAAAACGATGACCAATATGACACCCGGAGAGTTCATCAAACATATCCGGTTGAAACATGCTGCTCATTTACTCACCAGTTCCAACCTCACGGTATCTGAAATTTTTTACCGCACCGGCTTCAATAATCAATCCTATTTCTTCCGGGAGTTCAGGAAAAGATACCAGTGTGCGCCGAACGAATATCGCCTCCAGCAATCTGCGCAGGAATGATCAAACAGACCGGTCAGCTACGGATCTTCCTTCATTTGTAACTATTGTACAGTGAAATGTTACTATAGTACATAAGCTAACAGCCTATGAATGATAGCTTTAACATGCAAAATCTAACGAAGCTTTTTTGTAATTGTAATAATTGCTATATGAAAAAAAATCTAATGCGAAGGATCTGTTCCTGTTCATTCGTGTTATTATTGACTGCTTTGCAGGTAGCCGTTGCGCAATCCGCTTCGGCACAAAACCGGATAACCGGAAGGATCGTTTCCAACCTCGGAATGCCGCTCTCCGGCGCCACCCTTACCATTAAAAATACAGGTACTTCAACCCTCACCGATTCGGCCGGTAATTTTTCCATGCTCGCCCCGGCTAAAGCGATACTGGTGATCAGTTATGTAGGTTATAGGAAACAGGAGATAGCGGTCGGCAACCAGACCAGTTTCCTCATCACGCTCGAATCGGCCGATGGCGGATTGAACGAAGTGGTGGTGGTAGGTTACAATACCCAAAGAAAAGCATCCGTGAGCGGGGCTATTGCTACCGTGAATATGGCCGATGCAGAACAGCGCCGTGTATCTGATGTGGCGCAGGTATTGCAGGGCCAGGTAGCAGGTGTGCAGGTAACACAGAGTACCGGCGCTCCCGGTGATGATATCAGCATCCGTATCCGGGGTGAAGGGACCATCGGCAATAACAGTCCACTGTTCGTTGTTGATGGTGTTCCCTCCCGTGAGATATCCTTCCTCAATCCGGCAGACATTCAATCCATGACCGTTCTGAAAGATGCTTCGGCAGCCTCCATCTATGGATCGAGGGCTTCTGCCGGTGTGATCGTGATCACCACCAAAAGCGGGAAGAAAGGAAGGACCAATATCGATATCAATTATTTCAATGGCATCCAGCGCGTAGGTGATCTGCCGAAGATGCTGAACACAAAACAGTATATGGATAAAATGGAGGAAAGCTGGAACAATTCCGGTTATTCCGGCACCAATCCATACACGGCAGATAAAAGCAGGACCGACCTGGCCAATACAGACTGGCAGAAAGAATTATTCGAGACTGGCCATTCCCAAAACCTCCAGGTAACTGCCAGCGGCGGCAGTGATAAAGTACAGTTCCTCCTCTCCGGTGGATATTATAAACAGGATGGCATTATCATTTTCGACCATGACCAGTATAAGCGTTATACGCTCCGCTCGAATATCAATGCCAATCTCACCGACAGGCTCACCATCGGTACCAACCTGCAATTCTCCTATGCTGTGCAGGATAAGCTCTCATCAAAAGGTGATGCGCCGGGCATTATCCGTCATGCATTGATCCGCCCGCCGGTGATCCCTGTTTACAAAGATCCCGGCGATCCTACCTGGTCGGCCGGGGACCCCTTCACCGATCTGCCTTTCTACAAGAACAATAACCAGGCAGCCGGCGGATGGCAAAGTGATAAATATGAATGGAGCAGCAACCCTGTTGCACTGGCCTATTTCACAAATGACAAAAGGTATCAATTCAAATATTTCGGTAATCTATATGCGGAATACGCATTTCTGAAGAATAAGGAATTGAAGCTGCGGAGCAACCTGGGCATCGATCTCAATTTCACCCACAACAAAACCTTCAATACGAATTTCGGGGACGATGATGGCGGCGGCAATGCGGCCGATAAAGGACAGGGGCGCAAGAACAGGCCCAATGGGCTCAATGAAGACAGGGGAGAGGAATATACCATCACCTGGAATAATACACTGAACTATTCCACACGCATCAATAAGCATGGGATCAGCGCACTGGTAGGATCGGAGTTCATCACCAATCAATCCAATTCCATCGGCGCTTCCAGAAGCAGGTTCGAGTATGTGAATACCACATTCCAGTATATCGATTACGGCAATACCACTTCCGATGTATGGAATGGCGGCTCCGGTTCTGAATGGGCATTGTTCTCCCTGTTCGGATCGGTTACTTATACCTATGATACGAGGTATATGCTTACAGCCAACCTGAGAGCAGATGCATCGTCGAGGTTTGCACCGAATAATCAATGGGGTTATTTTCCCTCCGTGTCTGCAGGCTGGAGGATATCGGAAGAAAAATTCATGCAGGATATCGGCTGGTTGTCGGATCTGCGGCTTCGTGCCAGCATCGGCACACTGGGCAACCAGGAGATCCCCAATTATGCCTACCTCACGCTGCTGCGCAAATCGGGCGATCAATACCTGGTCTCCCGTTATGGCAATCCTGATCTGAAATGGGAAACCACCAAGCAAAGCAATATCGGTGTCGATATCGGCGTGCTGAAGAACAGGGTGTATCTTTCGGTGGATTATTTCGTGAAGAACACTTCCGACATCCTGCTGCCTGTTTCATTACCGGCATTGGTGGGTAATGTAGCTCCTACGATCGTCAACGCCGGTGAGATCATGAACAAGGGTATCGAGATATCACTGGGTGTGAGGAACTACGACAGGCCCTTCAAATACAGCATCAATGCCAATATGGCCACGGTGACCAACGAAGTGAAAAAACTCCATCCCAACCTGCCTTCACTCACAGGCAGCGTATACAAAACCCAACCGGGCCATCCCCTGGGCGCCTTTTATGGATATGTGATGGAGGGAATTTACCAGAACCAGGCAGAGATCAATAAGCACCTGCATGGCACTACCAATCCTTCGCAAAAGCCGGGTGATATCAGGTTCAAAGACATCGATGGTGATGGTGTGATCAATGATAATGACCGCACCTTTATCGGCAATCCCAATCCCAGGCTTTCATACGGGCTCAATTTGTCGGGCAGCTTCAAAGGTTTCGATCTCGGCATTTTATTCCAGGGAGTACAGGGGGTCGATAAATACAATGATCTCAAAAAGATAACGGACTACGATACACGCCCATTCAATCATAGTGTCCGCACACTCGGCGCCTGGCACGGAGAAGGTACCAGCAATACCATGCCCCGCTCAACTTTCAATGACAATGGCAGTAGTAAAGTGTCGAGCATTTTCGTGGAGGATGCTTCTTACCTGCGACTGAAGAATATCGAGCTGGGTTATTCCTTTAAATCAGTGCTGCGCAGGCTGGCGCCGGGCGTGCAGAACCTGCGACTCTATGTCTCTGCACAAAACCTGTTCACCATCACCCATTATACCGGTCTCGATCCCGAATCGACCGATATGATCGATATGGGCACATACCCGCTTTCACGCGCCGTGTTGTTCGGCATCAACGTAACGTTCTAATTCATCCCATCAAAAAGCTCAACAATGAGACCATTATATATAATAGCCGCTGCTACCCTGGTGTTGACCGGTGCCGGTTGTAAGAAATACCTGTACAAAGATCCTATCGGGTTGCTTACCCCCGACCAGGTGAATACCGATCCAAAGCTCAATACCGTTACCTCCGCCGTACGGTCATCTTACCAGATGCTTTCGAGCACATTCAACCTGCTGGGCCAGTGGGACTGGACCGCAGGCACTGTGCTGCGCAATGATTTCATCCTGCAGGATATCGCATCGGCCGACATGCAAAAAAAATGGAACCCCGATGGCGACCAGGCCTGGATGGATGAATTCTCCAGCTTCAATTTCACTTCCGCCAATGGAGGTTTTAACGGGCAGTGGAGCTATGACTACGAAGGTATCTCCCGCGCCAATATGGCCATCAGCTATCTCACCGATCAGCAGCTAACGGCCAAGATCGGGCTCGATGAAACGCTTCGCAAAAGATTATTGGGTGAAGTATACTTCCTGCGGGCCTTCTATTATTTTGAATTGGTCAACAATTTCGGAGATGTACCATTGCTGTTGAAACCATTGAAAAGTTTCCAGGATGCATACAGCGTGGCAAAACGGGAATCGAAAGCCAATGTATGGACACAGATCAGTAAAGACCTTGCAGATGCAAAGGGCCTGATGCCCAATTCCAAATACTCCGACAATACAGAAAAATGGCGCATCTCCAAAGGCGCCGTGCTTGCCCTGCAAGCCAAAGTAGCCCTGTATAACCAGAAATGGACCGATGTGATCAGCATCGTCAATGAACTGGATGGTCTCGGTTACTACGATCTCAATGCAAACTATTTCGACAACTTCAGTATCGCCAAAAAATTTGCGGACAATGAAGTGATCTTTGCCTACAATCATGTATCCGGCCAGAATCCACGTAATGGTAACGGCCTCTGTGCCGTAATGGGTTGGGGATTCATTGCGCCCACTACTGATTTCCTCAATGCCTTTGAAGCGAATGATCCTCGCTTATTATATACCATCGATGTTACCAACCAGGCATCTTACAAAATACTCGGTGAAACAGGCACCGGCAACAAAGGCAATGACGACGCCGCTTCCTGCAAAGTATTTATCCGCTATGCCGATGTGTTGCTTTGGAAAGCAGAAGCCTATAATGAATCTGCCAATTATCCCGAAGCCATCAAGCTGATCAACAAGATCAGGCAAAGGGCAAGAACAACCGTTACGGCCACGGGAACTACACCGCCTGCCGGCACATTGCCCGACAGGAATACAGCCTCCACCGACAAGAACCAGGTGACGGATTGGCTGATGAAGGAACGCAGAACAGAGCTTGGATTCGAATCGCAACGCTTCTACGATCTGAAAAGATGGATGAAGGCCAAACAGGTGCTCATGGCACTTGGTAAAAACTTCCAGGACAAAAACTATCTCTATCCTATTCCGCAGGGAGAGATCGACAAATCGGGCGGAACGATCACACAGAACACAGGCTACTGATCATTGAAGCACGATAAAGGTAAAAAAGTAAAGGATGAAAGATATAGCGAAGCGATTTGCGGAGAATCCCTTATTATCTCCCGGCGACCTGCCTCCGAGCAATGACGGCCTGCAGATAGCAGGCCTGCTCAATCCCGGCGTATTCCGCCATGAAAACAAAACATGGCTCATCGTTCGGGTAGCCGAAAGGCCGGAACAGAAACCGGGCATCATTTCTTTCCCGGTACTGGCAGGGAAGAATATACGTATTATGGAGATCGACAGGAACGACCCTGAGCTGGATGCCGGCGATGCGCGTGTCATCAATTACCAAGGCACGGATTATCTCACCACCCTTTCTCATTTGCGATTGCTCTGTAGTGACGACGGAGTTCATTTTTATGAGCCCGATGGTTATCCGTCTTTGTTCGGTCATGGCATTTTGCAGGCTTTTGGTATCGAAGATTGCCGGGTGAGTTCTATCGAAGGCACGTACTATCTCACCTTCACTGCCGTATCGGAAAATGGTGTGGGCGTTGGGTTACGGACAACAACTAACTGGAAGCAATTCAGTACTCATGGTATGATCCTGCCCCCGCATAATAAGGACTGTGCCATATTTGAAGAAAAGATCAACGGTCTCTATTATGCGCTGCATCGCCCGAGCAGCGTAGACATCGGCGGTAATTATATCTGGCTCGCCTCCTCGCCCGATGGCATTCATTGGGGTGATCATCGCTGCCTGGTCAAGACCCGTGCCGGTAAATGGGACAGTGCCCGGGTAGGGGCCGGAGCCGCGCCGATCAAAACGGAAAAAGGCTGGCTGGAAATATACCATGGCGCCAACGAACAACACCGGTACTGCCTGGGCGCTTTCCTGCTTGACCACAACGATCCGTCGAAGGTGCTGGCGAGAACGGAACAGCCTGTGATGATGCCAACGGCCGAATATGAGCTTACCGGTTTCTTCGGGCAGGTGGTCTTCACCAATGGGCATGTACTGCAACCTGACGGAGATACTGTCACCATCTACTATGGCGCCGCAGACGAATTTGTTTGCGGGGCGCATTTATCGATCAGGGAAATATATTCATTGTTAAAATAAGTGAGCAATGCTGAAGAAACTGCAATCGGAGATATTACATTTCAAAAGCCAGCCGCATAATTTCAGGATACTGGTGCTGACGAATCTCGTATATGCGATCGTGTTACCGGTAATAGATATTTTCGTGGCGGCTTATGTGATGAGGAATTCCAATGATCCTACCAAAGTGGTCATCTATCAACTCACCATCTATACCGGTATCCCCATCACCTTCCTGTTGAACGGGTGGCTGCTCAAACATTTCAACATCAGGAAGCTGTATTCCGTAGGAATGATGCTCAGCGCGGTTTCCATGATGGTGATGATGTCGCTGAAGAACCTCGATCTCACCGGCATCGGGGTGGCAGGGACCATCATGGGCATGTCGTTCGGTTTTTATTGGGCCAACCGCGACTACCTGGCATTGGCCATCACCAACGATGGTAACAGGAACTATTATTATGGAATGGAAACCTTTTTCTACACGATCATTGCAGTGGTGGTGCCGGTGGCCATCGGCTGGTTTATCGAATTGCAGGGCGGAGCGGCCAGGGTGCAACGGGCCTATATGATCCTCACCGGGTTGGTATTCATCATTACGATCATGGCATCTGTAGTTTGTTTCAGGGGGACCTTCACCAACCCTGTGCAGAAAAAATATATCTACTTCAAATTTCATCCTTTATGGTACAGGCTCCTGTTCCTGGCCTTATTGAAAGGGCTTGCACAGGGATTCCTGGTAACGGCGCCTGCCATGCTGATCATGTTATTGCTGGGAAAGGAAGGCGCACTGGGAACAGCACAATCGATCGGCGCTGTGATAGCAGCGGTGCTGATGTACATCATCGGCAGGCTGGCCAGGCCGAAGCATCGCATCAGGATCTTTGCGGCCGGGTTGATCCTCTTTACCGCAGCGGCATTGGTAAACGGCATATTATTCAATGAGCTTGGCGTTATTCTCTTCATGCTGTTCCTGCTCCTTGCCAAACCGTTGATGGACCTTGCCTATTTTCCCATACAGTTCAATGTGATCGATATTCTCTCCAGGATCGAGAAGCGTGGCGAATTCGCCTATATCCTGAACCATGAGGCCGGATTGTATGTGGGGAGGTTCCTCGGCGCAGCAACATTTCTTTTATTAGCTTACGGTTTCTCGACTGAGGTAGCGCTCAGGTATGCGATCATCATCATTGCTGTACTGCAATTGAGCTCTATCTATGTGGCGAAAGGGATCATCAAACAGGGCAGGGAGATCGATCCCGCCTCAGACAAGGATTCAACGGCCATACATTCCATCACCAATGAATTGATACCATCATGAAACTGATCGGCGCCCTATTGTTTCTTTCACTTCTTCTCGCACAGTGCAGTGAACCTGCCGGTAAGCCCGTACCACAGCAACGGTTGGGCCGCGTGGACTCGATGCCTAACCTGCCTCAACCGCTTGATATCATCGATTACCAGCAGTTGGCGCTGCGGTTCGATAGTACTGTTTTCGATTTCAATGCGAAGGGCGAATACTGGCCGCTGGTGTGGATCGATAGTAGTCGCAGGAATTATCCGCAGAACGTGGTAGGTCTCTATACAGCGCTGGGCGATGTACGGCAGGGCACGAACAATAAAGGCATGTTCCATGAATCATTGGCCACTATGGGAGCTGTATTGGGTGCAACATTGGTAGGCATCAACAAAGCCAATCAACAGGACCTCGACTATGTAGGCATGCTGAAAAATTATTTCAATAAAGATGTGGGCTGGAATATCATGATGAACAACACCTGCCCTGAAGTGGCGATGCTGGGTGGCGGTTATGGCCGCGACTGGTGGTATGATGTATACCCGAACCTGTTGTTCTACGCTATCTATGATCTGTACCCTCATGCACCGGGCTTCGATAGCATTGCCCGGAGCATTGCCGATAAATTCTATCTCGCAGATTCTATTTTAAAGGGAGATTATCATTACTCTTACTTCGATTATCGCAGCATGAAGCCCATGAAAAACCAGATCTGCGCGCAGCCCGATGCTGCTGCCGGTCATGCATGGGTATTGTATGCTGCCTGGAAAAAATTCGGAGATGAAAAATACCTGAACGGTGCATTGAGCGCATTGCGTGCGCTGCAATCACAACCTGAAAATCCGAACTATGAAGTGCTGATGCCTTTCGGGGCTTATCTCGCTGCCCGGATCAATGCAGAGCGCGGAGAAAAATATGATGTGCATAAAATGCTCGGCTGGTCATTCGATGGAACACCCAAATGCCGGGAAGGATGGGGAGTTTTAGTGGGCCGGTGGAATGGTATCGACATCTCAGGGATCGTAGGAAGTACGGTTGATCATGGGGGTTATGGATTCCTGATGAATACGTATGATGCAGCCTGGCCGCTGGTGCCGTTGGTGCGTTATGATCAATCCTATGCAACTGCAATCGGCAAATGGATGCTGAACGCTGCCAATGCGGCCCGGTTCTTTTATCCTGACCACATGCCGGCTGATCATCAGTCGATCCCACAACTGGCTGCCGTTACAAAGGGTGTTATTGGTTATGAAGGCATCGCCCGCAATTCTACTTTCAATCAGTATGCCTACCTCAAAGGCCCGGTTGCGCAGGGTGATGGCCCTAAATGGGTGCCGGGAAAAAATCCGGAAGTTTCACAATTCAGTGTTTATGGTAGTGCCCATGTAGGGATCTTCGGTAGTATTATCAAGACAAGTGAAGTTCCCGGCATATTGCAATTGAACCTGCTGGCCACTGATTTTTATCATGGGCCTGCTTATCCGTCTTATCTATATTATAATCCTTATCCTGAAACCAAAGAGATCAGTATTGAATTGGAAAAAGGGAAAAAAGCAGACCTCTACAATACGGTAACGGGAAGATTTATTGCGCGTAATATTGCTACAAGTACAAAAATAAAACTGGGACCTCAGGCTGCTGCTGTCATTGTGTGCGTACCGGCAGGTGGGAAGAAGACGGTGGAGGGTGGAAAGATGGCAGTAGATGGAGTGGTGGTGGATTATAATTACCAGGAGTAAACATAGATCCCGCTTGTTAATTCTCCGACAGGCGTTAGAGAATTTGATTTATTTTTCCGATCAAATTGACTTCTTCGTAATTTTCCTTTCTTTTATCGCTCTCCTGATATGAAAGGAAAATATTTTTTATGCGCGCTGTTGCTCTCTGTACTTAGGTTACCGGCACAGCAAACGCCACAATGGTTAAGGTATCCCGCCCTCTCTCCTGACGGAAGAACGATCGTTTTCTCCTGGCATGGAGATATCTACAAAGTATCTTCATCAGGTGGGAAAGCTGTTCCCCTCGTCGTTCAGGAGGGCCGCGACTTCATGCCTGTCTGGAGCCACGACGGCAAATACATCGCCTTCGCCAGTGACAGGTATGGGAATTTCGATGTTTTCATTGTGTCCGCCACTGGTGGTGAGCCGAGGCGTCTCACCTTTCATTCAGCCGATGAGTTCCCTTATGATTTTACAGATCAGGACAGCGCCATCCTGTTCGGTGCCGCCATCATCGATGCCCCGGCCAACCGGCAATTCCCTTCGGAAGCATTGCAGGAATTGTACAAAGTTCCTTCTACCGGCGGCCGGACAAGGCAAATACTTACAACCCCTGCCGAAGATGCCAAACAAAGCACCGATGGCCGGTTCATTGTCTATCACGACAGGAAAGGAAGGGAAAACCCCTGGCGAAAACACCAGACTTCATCAGTAGCAAGAGACTTATGGATCTATGATCGCACAACAGCATCTCACCGCCAGCTCAGTTCTTTCAAAGGTGAGAACAGGAGCCCGGTGTTTTCTTCCGGGCAGCAAGAAATATACTACCTGAGCGAGAAAAACGGCAGTTTCAATATTTTTCGGTTATCCATTTCGGATACTACGGATAATAAACAGATCACTTTTTTTAAGGACCATCCCGTTCGCTTCCTGACCATCGACCAGCACAATACGCTCTGTTTCGGATACGATGGCCAGATATACCTGAAAAAGCCAAATGTTGAGCCTGCGCGTGTACGTATTGTGATGCCTTTAGAAAAGAAGACCAATACAACGATCACTATCCCGGTAACGGAAATACAGGAAATGGCGATCGCTCCTTCAGGCTATGAGCTGGCTTTCATATTCCGTGGAGATGTATTTGTGACCAGCCTGCGCAACAATAGAATAAGACAGATCACCAATACACCCGGAGCAGAGGCAGGTCTTAGCTTTTCACCTGATGGCCGAAAACTGCTTTACGCTTCTGAGCGGAATGATCGCTGGGCAATTTATCAAACAGAGATCATCGATGATGACGATCAGTTCTCTGGTACTGCTTTGCTGAAAGAAGGGCCGGTGACCGGGAACGGAGAAGAGAATGATCAGCCTGCCTGGTCGCCCAACGGAAAAGAGATCGCATACATCGAGAACAGGACCACCCTGAAGATCTATGACACAAACACCCGCAAAACACGTACCCTGCTAACCGGTGAACAATTGTACAGCAGGCGGGACCATGATCAGTATTTTGAATGGAGCCCTGACGGACAATGGCTCCTGCTGCAATTTACCAGGAAAGGGGGAGGTAATGAAGAAGTAGGCATTATCAGCGCTTCCGGCAACGGCACGCTTATCAATCTTACCCAAAGCGGCTATAGTGATCTGCATCCCGCATGGGCTATGGATGGTAAGATGATCACCTGGTACAGCGACAGGCAGGGTCTTCATAGCTATGCCAACAGCAGTACCAGGCAGCAGGATGTATATGCGCTGTTCACCGATGAAATGACCCATGAAAATTTCAGATCAGGAAAGCCGGGGATCAGGAATATAACAGGCAGGGATACTCTGCAGAATATTCAAACCAAAGATCAGGCCGCCCTGGCTGCTACCGATTGGAGCAACCTGCGGGACAGCAGGGAAAAGCTTACCCCATTCTCCTCCCTGCTGTCTGATGCCCTGGTGAGCAGGGATGGCAAGACATTATATTTCCTGGCCAAAACAGGAAAGAATTATGATTGCTGGCAAACCAACCTCCGTACCAAAGAGTCGAAGATCATCGCACCGAACCTGAAAGATGGCAGCATGAAATGGGATGCGGAACAAAAAGATATTTATTTGCTTGCCGCCGGTAAGATCACCCGGATCGATCCCATCACCGGCAAACAGGATTCGATCAACATCAAAACGGATCTCACCATCGACCTGGCAAAAGAACGGCAGGCGATGTTCAACCATGTATGGCGCAGAACAGCACAAACTTTTTATACCTCAGGAATGCACGGGGCCGACTGGCCGGCACTGAAACGCAGCTACCAGCGTTACCTCACCGATATCGATAACAATTACGATTTTGCCGAATTGCTCAATGAGCTATTAGGCGAATTGAACGTAAGTCATACAGGTGCTACTTATAATCCCGATCGAAAAGGCGTAACGGTAACGGCATCACTGGGAATATTTATAGATCAGCAATACCAGGGCGATGGTCTCAGGATCGAAGAACTGATTGCCGGAGGACCGCTTGATCGTGCTGCATTCGGTATCAAAGCAGGCGCTGTTATTGAAGCCATCGATGGAGAAAGGATCACGAAAGACAAAGATGCGGCGCAATACCTCGATGGGAAAGCCGGCAAAGACATCCGGATCACCATCGATAATGCAGGACAAGTCAACGACTGGCTGATCAAACCCATTACTCCAGCAGAAGAAAGCGAACTGCTTTACAAACGATGGGTGAAGCGCAACCAGGAAGAAACAGAAAGACTGAGTAATGGAACTTTAGGTTATGTTCATCTATATCGCATGAATGATGCCGCTTACAGGAGTGTTTATGATGACCTTTTCGGCAAATACTTGAACTGCAAAGCCGTGATCATCGATACCCGCTTCAATCGCGGCGGTGATCTTGCCCCTGAACTCGGCATGTTCCTGAGCGGCATACGAGTGAGGGAAAATACGAGTGATCATTTCTCAGTAAATAGTGAGCCCTCTTTCCGCTGGACCAAACCCACTATCGTGCTGGCCAATGAAGCCAATTATAGTGACGGCCATTGTTTTGTATACGATTATCAATTTCTGCAGATGGGCAGGCTGGTGGGCATGCCGGTCCCAGGCAGTTGTACCTGGATGACAGGCCAAACCCTGCAAGACCCTTCACTCAGCTACAGCGCTCCAACACTGGGGGTCAAAACAACCAGCGGTGTCTATCTCGAAAATTATCAGACGGAACCTGATATCCGTGTCATGAATGAATACGGCGCCGTAAGCAGGGGCCGCGACCAGCAACTGGAAACTGCCATCCGGCAATTGATGCACGAACTTTCCACAAAAACGCCCGGCCGATGACGGAGCAGGAACAGAACATACATTATTGGCAGCAGCTCAGGGAAGGAAATAAACAGGCGCTTTTTGAACTGTACAACAATACCTACTTCCATCTCGTTCGCTTTGGGCTGAAGATCACTGCCAATGATGAACTGGTGAAAGATTGCGTTACGCAGCTCTTCCTGCAACTTTGGGATAAACACAACCGCCTCAATGAAGTGACGCAGGTAAGAGCTTACCTGTTCACTTCACTCAGGAGAATGCTGATCGACAAGCTGGATTATCATTTAAAGACCGATGCAGCGATCAGCAGGCTTTCGGGAAAAGAGGAGAGTGAAGAATTGCCTTATGAAGAGATCATCATTCAGGTACAGCACGACGATGAGCTAAAGCAAAAATTATACAAGGCCATGGAACTGCTCACCCCCAAGCAAAAAGAACTGATCCGGCTCATGTTCTTTGAAGGCCTCAATTACGAGCAGGTAGCCGCCCGCACATCCCAAAGCATCAAGACAGCATACAATACCATCTACAACGCCATCAAAGTGCTGAGGAATACACTGAGGTAGAGTTGATAAGTTAACCTGTCAACCCGCTTTAAGCCTGTACCAGAGCACCTCTACATATCAGAAAAAAAATTATCTCAAAAAAATCTCCATTTTCCAGGGAAAAAAGAGAGAAGAGACCCTCTGTATCTTAAAGGGCCTGTTCCATGGACATCAATCAGTATTCAGTAGAAGATTTTATATGTGATGAATCCTTTCAGCAATATTGCCTGGGAACAGACCCGGCTGCGATCGCTTTCTGGGAAAACTGGACCAGTAACAATCCGCACCGGTCGGGCACTGTGCAGGAAGCCGCGCGCATCATCTCCGTCCTGAATGCGAATCAGGGTAACCTGCAGGTACAGATCAATCACCTGAAAGACAGCATCGACCGTTTCGATCTGCTGAAGAAAGCCCTGCAACATGAGGGGCCCAAAACCGTTCGTGAACGTGCTCCGGTCGTGCGTTCCAGGTTAAGGTACATCAGCGGCATTGCTGCTTCATTGCTGCTGTTGGCGCTGGCCGGGTATTTCCTGTTCAGGCCATCCGGCAAAAAGCCAGCCCAGACAGGGAAACCCGTAGTGGTCAATACAACACCGATCCGCTCAGGTAATGAACCCCGCAAAACAGTTGTATTACCGGATGGTTCTGTAGTGACGCTCAGGAGTAACAGTACCATCACCCTGGCCAATGATTTTAATGGAGCTACCCGCGAGCTGACCTTATCCGGTGAAGCTTTTTTTGATGTGACCCATCGTGAAACGCAGCCCTTCATCGTGCATACCGACAGGCTGAATATCGAAGTGCTGGGAACCATCTTCAATGTAAGCGCTTATCCCGGTGATGCACATACGGAAACTTCGCTGTTCAGAGGTAAAGTGGCCGTTTCCGTAAAAGACCATCCCGAGCAGAAAGTTATCCTTACGCCTAACAGGAAACTGATCATTGCGAACACAATGCCTGGTGTAAAGCCGGCCAACCCCGGTAATAACCTGCAGGTAGTTTCCATGTTGCCCGATCCTGTGAACCATAAAGCAAAAGAGATCGCCTGGGTGCGCAACCGGTTGAAGATCGAAGACGAATCCCTGGGAACCATTGCGGGAAAATTGCAGCAATGGTATGGCATCAAACTGGAATTTGCCGATGAGGAAGTAAAAACCTACCGCTACTCGGGCACTTTCGAATCGGAATCGGTCATCAAGGCGCTCGAAGCACTCCAGCTATCTTATCCATTCAATTTTCATGTAGAAAAAGAAAAAATAGTTATCGGTAAATAAACCAGTGTTTTATTGGAAAACCACCCATAGCATTGATCACATAAAACTAACTGACATTATGAAGATCCCAGTATTCCCATACCGGCAATTTCTATTCATTATGAAGCTGACAACGATACTGCTTGTGTTGGTATGCGTGCAGGTCCATGCGGCCGGCTTTGCGCAGGAGAAGATCAACCTGCATTTGCGGAAAGCCACCATCAAACAACTGCTGAACGAAGTAGAAAAACAAACGCTGTACAGGTTTGTATACCATACCGGCACCCTGCCCGCCGAAAAGCGGGTCGATATCAACGCCAAAGACGCCAACCTCGACCAGGTGCTTACACAAGCCTTTAACGGCCTGGCATTGCGCTATGCATTGAAAGATGATAACCTGGTAGTGATCTTTTCAACCGAAAATAAATCGTCGCCCGATAAGGGAGTGAAGGGTAAAGTTACCGGGGCCGACAATAAGCCCCTGCCCGGTGTATCCGTGCTTGTATCAGGCACCACTGTGGGAACAGTGACCGATGCTGCAGGGGAGTATAGTCTACAGATGCCCGACAATGCAAAGACGCTGGAGTTTACCCTGGTTGGTTATCTCGATCAGAAAGTGGCCATCACTGGCCAGCAGACGATCAATGTTGTGATGAAACTTTCTGCCACCAATCTCGGTGAGGTGGTGGTAACGGGTTATACCAATTATTCACGGAACAGATCAGCTTCTGCTGCCACCACGATCGGCGGCGATAAGATCAATGATGTTCCTGCTGCCACTTTCGAACAGGCTTTGCAGGGAAGGGTACCCGGTTTGCAGATATCTTCCACTTCAGGCCAGCCGGGAACAAGCGCTAAGGTAGTGCTCCGGGGTATCGGCTCCATCGGTGGTAATAACTCAGTATTGTATGTAATGGACGGAGTGCCCATCGAAGCAGGTTATTTCCAATCCTTGAATCCGGGCGATATTGAATCTGTTACAATATTGAAAGATGCTTCTGCCAAAGCGCTCTATGGTTCCCGCGGTTCCAACGGCGTGATCGTGATCACTACCAAAAAAGGAAAGACGGGAAAGTTGGCTGTTGAATACAGGTCGCAATATGGTTTGTCTACCCTCACTTCCACCAAATTCAGGATGATGAACACTGCTGAAAGGCAGCAATTCGAAGAAGGGATCGGCCTCGAGAGCGGCGCCACTGCCGGCCCTTTCTGGACCTATTCAAAAAAGAACCCCGCTTATGCTTCCAAGACCCCTGCTGAAAAACAAAAAGCCGATCGTATCGTAGATAGCCTGCTGGGTGTAAATACAGATTGGCGTGATCTCTTCATGCGCAATGGCAGCTTCATCGAGCAACAGGTAAGTGCGAGTGGCGGCAACCAGAATATCCGCTTTTATACCTCCCTCAATTATTTTGATCAGCAGGGCCTGGTAAGAGTGTCGGGTTTGAAGAGATATACATTGAAGAACAATCTCGATTTTACTTACGGAAAATTATCCGCCAACCTGAACCTCAATGTAGGTTTTTCGAAATCGAATTATATCCAGAATGAAAATGGCACTGGCGCCAACAATCCATTATCTGCCGTATACTATGCTCTTCCCTACGAATATCCGTTTGCACCCGATGGGAAACTGGTTACAACCGGGGATGGCGCCACCTATCCTGTGCTGGACCTTCGTGAAGGCAGCGATTCTTATGAGCGCATGCTGAACACCAGCAACAAGGCAGATCAGTTGAAGACCATCCTCGGTTTTTCTGTCAGCTATACCCTGATGAAAGGGTTGGTAGCCAAAACAAGGTTGGGGATCGATTACCGTGATCTCACCACCGAGCAGTGGATCAATCCTGATTCCTATGCAGGCAGAAAAGTTTCCAATGGCCGGCTCGGCCGGTTCGATGAAGGTGATGCCAAGCGCACATCGCTCGTATCCACATCAGGGATCACCTACAGCAATACTTTCGGAACAGACCACGACTTCGAAGTATCCGGCCTGTTCGAATACCTCAGCAATAAATACAGGTCATTCGGTTATGCAGGCTTCGGTCTCGACCCCCGGTTGCCTCAGACCGCTGCAGGTGTTGGTAACCCGGCCACCTTCGTGCCCATCCTTTCCGGAAGCCGCACACAGAACTCGATGGTGTCTTACATCAGCCTGCTCCGTTATACGTTCATGAATAAATACACCTTGAACGCAAGCTATCGCTACGATGGTTCTTCCACGCTCCCGAAAGTGAACCGCTGGCATGGGTTCTACTCGGCCGGCCTCAGTTGGGAAGCGAAAAAAGAATCATTCCTGGAGAACGTGAACTGGCTTTCCAACCTGCGTTTAAGGGCAAGCTATGGGACCACGGCCAGTCCTTCCCCCGGTGATTTTGCCTATCTGCCAACCTATGGTACTGTTTCATACGGAGGCAATGCGGGGATCGCTCCGACACAGCCCGGGAATCCCAATTATGACTGGGAATATGCGAAGGAGATGAATATCGGCGTTGATCTCAGCGTTCTCAATAACCGTATCCGTCTCACCACGGAATTCTACAACAGGATCACCAGCAATCTTTTCATAGATCAGAATTTATCTGCTACCTCAGGTTTCTCCAGCCTCAATATCAGCAAAGGCAAAATGAGGAACCGTGGTGTGGAGATCGATCTGCAGGGTGATGTGATCAGGACCAAAGACCTTACCTGGACCATCGGTGGTAATATGGCCTACAACAAGAACGTGGTGCTCGATCTCGGCGGGGCCAATGAATTCGAGTACCAGTATACAGGTATCATCAGGGTCGGGCTTCCTTACGGTTCGCACTATGCGCCGAAATGGGCCGGCGTGAACCCCGACAATGGCAATCCCCAGTATTATACACCTGATGGTAAGATCACCAACACTTACAACGCAGCTACGCTCAGTGTGGCAGACTTCGGGACTTATATTCCCCTGATCACCGGCGGCTTCAACACTGCAGTCACCTGGAAAGATTTTTATTTCAATGCGCTCTTCAGTTTCAATGCCAAGGTGAACCGCTACAATAATGAAGATTATTTCAATGAGAACCCCAGCTTCATCACGAGCAACCAGTCTACCCGGATGCTCTACGACCGCTGGAAAAAACCAGGCGATCAGGCCATCCTGCCCCGTATCGGCGCAGCGCGCAATTTCACGTCGAGGGATATACAGGATGCCTCTTATGTTCGACTACGGAATGTGAACCTGGGCTATAACCTGCCCCAGTCATTGATCGGTAAATGGAAATTTGTCAGTGGTGTACAGATCAACCTCCAGGCACAGAACCTCTTTACCTGGACCAAATGGAGAGGCTTCGATCCTGAGAACGGGAATGAATATGCCCGCTTCAGCTATCCTGCACCACGCACTTATGTAATCGGTTTAAATGTAAACTTTTAATCGCATCCACCATGACAACAACAATTTTCCATAAAAGGACCGCTCTCATTGCCATCGTTGCAGCCAGTCTTGTTTCATCCTGTAACAAGCAGATCGACTTGTTTCCCACCGATACCATCGATCCCTCCAAAGCCTTCAAAACCGTAAAAGACCTGAATGCCGGGTTACTCGGCGCCTATAACAAACTGAACTACCGTAGCAGCATCTTTTATACTTCGAGGATCACGGATGAAGTAATGCTGCCATCGGAGAACAGCACCGGTTCCGGGGTAGCTACCCATCGCTGGCAATATGACGGGAGCTTTACGCATGATGCATGGCCCGATAATTACACGTCTATCGATCGTGCCAACCGTGTACTGGCCGCTATCGACAACATCCCTGCCAAACCCGGTGATGAAACTGTATTGAAAGATCAATACAAAGGAGAACTGCTGGCTTTGAGGGCCTACTGTCACTTCGAGCTGATCAGGAACTTCGCTGAAAAATATGAGCCCAATGCCATGGGCGTTCCTTATATGGAGCAGTCGGCCATCTCGTATCCGGCCCGCCCGACCTTCAGGGAAACCATGACCAAAATTTTCGCTGATCTGGCTACAGCCAAGACCCTGATCCCTGCTTCCTTCGATGACCGTACCAGGATCACGAGGATGGCGATATCTGCCATGCAGGCCAGGGCCGCCTTGTATGCAAAAGATTGGGACAATGCGATCACCTGGGCCACTGAAGTGATCAATGGCGTTCCACTGGCGCCGAGGACAGATTTTCAGAAGATTTGGAAAGACAAAACCACCCAGGAAGTGGTATGGAAACTGAAAAGGGTGGTCTCGGATAGCGAAACACCTCTCGGTGATGCTTATACGCAAGCCACCTTTCTCGATAACCCTGCCGGCTCACGCATCTACTATGCAGCGGCTTACAAACTCACCAACCTGTTCGACCAGGCCAATGATATCCGCTTTACGTCTTATATTTTGATCGATGCTGCCAGGCAGGCTGCCGGTAAAACACCCAATGTGGTTATTAAATACATGACCGATGTTACCAGCAATCGTAATCTCGTTGATATCAAATTATACCGCACCGGGGAAATGTACCTGATCCGTTCGGAAGCTTATGCCGAAAAGAACAATATACCTTTGGCAAAAGACGATCTGAATAACCTTCGTGCAGCAAGGATCAACGGGTATACGGCGCAGGACTTTACAACAAAAGACGCTATCGTTGCGGCTCTTCAAACGGAGAGGTACAAAGAGCTGGCATTCGAAGGCCATCGCCATTTCGATCTGCGCCGGTGGAACCTGCCTATCAGCAGGAACCCGGAGGATGCGATCAATGCCCTCGGCGCCGTTTTGCTCAAGCCTGATCAACCTCAATATGTTTGGCCGATACCTAACTCGGAGTTGAAGGCTAATAAAAATATGAAGCAAAACCCTCTCTATTGATCTTTCAAAATTGCAAACAGCTTTCATGAGAAAATCGATCCCTTTTATACTGGCTTATGCCCTTTTATGTAGCACTGTATTTGCACAATCGAAAAAAGCTACAGGCCCCTCTTTGAAACTGACCGGCGACCCCAAAGACGTTACCACACGTACACGGGGTGGGGTTGCCCTCATCGGGGGAGGCGGTAATGTAGATGCTGCATTCAAATGGATGATCGAAAGAAGTGGTGGAGGAGATGTAGTGGTGATCAGGGCTTCAGGCGATTACCTGTATAATGATGATATCGGCAAACTGGGCAAGGTCAATTCTGTCGAAACCCTGTTGATCGATTCAAGGGAAGTGGCCAATAATGAAAAAGTGGCCCGCACTATCCGCAATGCAGAGATGCTGTTCATAACCGGCGGCGATCAATCCAACTATATGCGTTTCTGGAGGAACACGAAAACCTCAGAGGCGATCAACTACCTGCTGAACGTGAAGAAAGTCCCGGTAGGCGGCACCAGCGCCGGCTGCGCCATCCTGAGCGGATTTTATTACAGTGGTGAAAAAGGCAGCGCTGCTGCGGCTGCCACTATGAACCCGTATGATAGCCTGGTAACGATCTATAACAATGATTTTTTGCATCCGCCTTTCCTGCAGAATATCATCACCGACCAGCATTATGTTGCCCGCAAAAGGCAGGGCAGGCATGTAACGTTCATCAGTCGGATCATCAATGACTGGAAAGTATTCCCGAAAGGGATCGCTCCCGATGAGCGCACCGCAGTATGTATCGATGAGAACGGCAATGCCAAAGTGATCGGGGAAGGCAAAGCCTATTTCCTGCTCACTGATCCTGCACATGCTCCGGAAGTGTGCAAAGCAGGACAACCGCTGCAATGGGTGGCAGGACAACAAGCCATTAAAGTATACGAGATCCAGGGCTCGGAAGCAGGCAGCGGTAGTTTTTCTGTGGCTGATTTCGACCCGGCCAAAGCCAAAGGAGGAAAATGGTATTGGTGGTGGGTGGAGAATGGAAAATTGCAACAATCGGAATCGAGCAAATATGTGCTGGTGATCCATGGAGGGGCAGGCACCATCCTCAAAAGCAGTATGACCCCTGAGAAAGAAAAAGCTTATCGCGATGGCCTGCAACTCGCCCTGCAAACAGGCTATGCAAAATTGCAATCGGGCGGTTCAAGTCTCGATGCAGTAGAAGCTACTATCAGGGTACTGGAAGATAATCCATTGTTCAATGCAGGTAAAGGCGCTGTTTTTACCCACGATGGCAGAAATGAGCTGGATGCTTCCATCATGAACGGCAGCACACTGGCGGCCGGCGCAGTAGCAGGTGTAAGGACCATCCGTAACCCGATCTCCGCAGCGAGGGCTGTTATGGAAAAATCGGAGCATGTAATGATGGTAGGCGCCGGTGCAGAACAGTTTGCCAGGGAATCGGGGGTAGAAATAGTAGATACTTCCTACTTCCGCACACCTGAAAGATGGAAAGCATTGCAGGAAGCGCTTCGGGAAGATTCCATGAAATCGAAACTCGACCATAGTTCCGTGCCACGGAAAGCAGGCACGATCAACGTCGATCATAAATTCGGGACAGTCGGATGCGTGGCTTTGGATAAGAATGGAGTGATCGCAGCAGGAACTTCCACCGGCGGTATGACCAACAAAAAATACGGAAGGGTAGGTGATTCACCTATCATCGGTGCAGGCACTTATGCGAATGGTACGGTAGGTGTTTCGTGTACGGGATGGGGTGAGTTCTATATCCGCAATGTAGTGGCGCATGACCTGGCTGCTTTAATGGAATATAAAGGACTGAGCGTACAGGATGCCGGTAAAGCGGTCATTGAAAAAGTTGGCAAACTCGGTGGCGACGGTGGTTTGATCGCATTGGATAAAAATGGTAAGATGGCAATGCCTTTCAACACGGAAGGAATGTATCGTGGCGCCGTCACCAGCGATGGAACCATCGAAATTCATATTTATAAGGATTAATTGACGGCGAGCGTTTCCAGCGTAGTAGCAGAAGCAGGTCGTTTCGACCCCTTTGCCACTGCCTTCTTTGCTTTCTTCTTCTTTCCCCACCAGATATAGAATCCTGTAATGGGCAATGAGGCAACGACCAGTGCAGCAAAAAACATCAGGATGCGCCCCGGCAATCCGGCGATGGCCCCGATATGAATATCATAATTCATGCGGATGGCTTTTTCAGCGGCTTTGGCATCGGCATACTTACCATAATATTTTACAGGGATCTCTTTAGCTGTGTATTGATCGAAATACAGGTTATCCATCCTGTAAAAAGTCCCTTCATCCGGGTAAGCCCTCACCACCACCGATGCGGAATCATGTGCAGGAAAATTGAGCTGGTAGCCGGCTGCTTTAGGATAGGCAGCGGTAACAGTATTGAATATCTTATCCAATGCAGGTGTTCTTTCAGTGGCTGATACCTTTGCAGAGAGGGGCTGAGGTATTTTTTGTTTCTTTTGTCCACCACTGATCACCCAGTATTCAGTATTGGCGAACCATTCAAAGCCCCATACCAGCCCGGTAAGAACGGCAAAGAGAATGATCCAGCTTGCATAAAAGCCGAATACATTGTGCAGGTCGTAGTTCAGTCGTTTGGGAGAAGCGTTCCATTTTACTTTGAAGCTGCTTTTCATCCGTGCCTTGCTACGCGGCCACCAGAGCACGATGCCGCTCACCAGTATTACGAAAAAGATCAGCGTGGAATAGATCACTACCTGATGCCCCACTGGCTGTGGTAGCCAGAGATACATGTGCCCGTTAAGGATGAAGCGGAAAAAATCGGTGTTCATATCTTTCACCTTCATCACTTCACCAGTATAAGGATCGAGGAACACGGAAAAATAATAAGGCTTTGGTTTTTTGGCGAAGAACTGCACGATGGCTGCTCCGTCCCTGCCTTTAAAAATGATCCTGTTAGGTTTCTTGCCGGCCAATTGTTTTGCTGCGATCTCCTTCAACTGCGATACTGGCAGGAATGGCTGATCTTTTGCTTCCACCGATAAATATGGTTGTGTAGCTTTCGAAAGCTCCGGCTGGAAAGCATAGATGGCGCCTGTAAGGGCAATGATAAAAAGCATCAGCCCGGAGGTAAGTCCGAGCCAGAGATGCACTTGTCCGAATATCTTTTTAATGCTCATCTTAAAATTTAAAGTTGACGCTTACGAGGAAATTGACAGGCTTCTGTGGCGTTCCGTTCGAGTTCCAGTATTGCCCGTTCAACAGGTTATTACCCTTCAGGGCCAACCGGTATTTCGGCTGATCGTAAAAGATCGTTCCATTCAGCAAAGTATAAGCGGGCAGTACGAACTGGTTGGTTGTCTCGAACCATGAATCACTTACATAGTTCCCGCCGATGCCCAGTCCAAGCCCCCGCGCCTTCCCTTTCGGAATAAAATAACTGGCCCAGATATTTGCTACATGTTTAGGGCTGGCTGTGAGCAATTTTCCTTCGAGCGCAGGGGATGCCTTCGTGTACTTATTCTCGTTGTAAGCGTAACCTCCAATGATATTGAAGCCGGCGATGGGGGTAGCGATCAGTTCAAGCTCAAATCCTTTGCTGCTCTGTGTTCCGTCCTGGAACGTAAAATTCTTTCCGCCGATCACTTCTGTGCGGGTGGAATTGGTAACGGCGATATCATAAAAGCTGGCTGTTCCGCTCAGTTTATTATTGAGTATTTCCACTTTAACGCCGGCTTCCCATTGATTGCCGTATTGTGGCTTGAGATCGAGAATGGTATTATCCGGTTGAGATACCGGCGCGAGGTTCACGAACCCATTCATATAATTGGCGAACAGGGAAACCTTGTTGGGGATGGGTTGGTATACCAGTCCGAGTTTGGGCGACCAGGAGGTCTGATCATAATCACCCGTGTATTTACCGGTAGTCGGATTGTAAGTGCCATCGGTAATAAAGCGATCGAGTCGCATACTCACCATGGCCATCAGGGCAGGTGTGATATTGAATACGTCCGATGCGTACAAACTATAACTGGAAGCCTTGTAAGTGCTGGAGGCAAAGCCTTTCTGGTAGGAGAGGTCTTTGATCTTCTCCACGTTCACATCTTTCACCGGCTGGTGGAGATTGACCGTATCGTAATTGACGGTGGCGCGATAAAGCTCATTATAATTATAGCTGTAATCGAGCCCGACCACGATGCGGTTCCTGAAAGAGCCGATATTGAAATCGCCGATAAAATTTTGCTGTACCTGGATATTGCCAAAAGTTTCCGGCGTTTGATTCCTTACACTGCGACTGACCGAATCATCGGTGAGCATTGTTAAAGTGGTCCAGAAGAGGTGTTTGTAAAATCCTTCTGAATACAGGTAATTGGTCTGGGATTTCCAGGAATCGGAGATCTTATATTCCACCTGCGCCTGCAGGTTATTGATGCCGTTATGAACATCGAGGCTGTTATTGATCAGGGAAGACTTATAGCCGAGGGGCAGGTCTTTGAAATTCCTGGCTGTTATTTTTTTCAATGAGCCGAGGGCGAAATAAGTGGTGGTATATGCGCTGCGGGTGATATCGACATCGACGAGGAATTTCAATCTGTCGTTCACCTGGTAAGAAAAGCTGGGTGCGATGGTGTAATTCTTAGCAAAGCCCTGGTCCTGGAAACTGCTTTCCGACTGGCCGGCCGCATTGAGCCTGAATAACACGGTGCGATCATCATTCAATGGTGCATTGATATCAGCGGCGATCCGGTTGAACCTGAAACTGCCTGCGGTATAGCTCACCTCACCACCGAATTTTTCATAAGGTTTCTTGGTAACATAATTGTAAACACCGCCGAACGTGATATTGCGATTGCTGCCGAACAATGTACCGGAAGGGCCTTTGATGAATTCAACACTTTCCAGTATCACCGGGTTGAGCGGAACGATGGCGCTGGTGATCATACCGTTTCGCATACCTGTTGCGTTGGCGAACCCGCGCATGCTGAGCCCTTGTGAACCGCCTGCGGCAAAATTGGGTACGGCGCCCGGCACGTTCCTGTAGAGGTCGGTGCGTTCGGTGATCACCTGTTCTTCCATCAGGGACTGGCCTACTACCTGGTAAACTTGCGGGTTTTCCAGGTTCCTCAGCGGCATGCGTGCTACCTGTTCTGTTTTTTTATCATTGAATTTATTCCTGCCGGCTGTGATGATCACTTCTTCGAGGGTGGTATTGGATAATTTCAATTGAAGGGAGATAGCGGTGACCTTGTCCTTCTCCACTGTTATATCGTATGTCAGTGTTTCATAGCCGATCATGGATACTTCCAATTGATAGCTACCTGCTTTTATCCTGTAAAATGCAAAGCTGCCATCTTCATTGGTGACCGTATTATTTGGAGTGCCTTTTATGCGGATAGTTGCTGAAGAAGCTGGTTTGTGATCGCTGGTAGTAATGATGCCTTTGATAATCCCGAAGCCTGATTCATGATGTTCGGAATTCGCAAAGCACCATGCGGGAAAAAGAATGCAGAGAAGGAGCCAACCCGTTTGTCTCATAAGGGGTAGAAAATTTTTCTGCAAAGCTGTGATATGGAAGCAGATAGAAGAATAGAAATCGGGAAAACCGTTTACGGGAATGGGAAAATTTATATTTTTATCTCTCAATCTATTCTATGAAAAAAATCAAATGGTTAGCGCTGATCGCACTGCATTTCTTTTCTTCCATCTCTATTGCCCAGGAGCTCGTCCCTTATCGGGTCCAATCGAAATGGGGCTTCTCGGATGTTTCGGGCAAACTGGTGATCCCGGCCCGGTACGATGAAGTATATAAATTTTTCAACAATTATGCGCAAGTGGTCATCAAAGGAAAGTGGGGTGTGATAGACCCGGGTGGGAGGATTATCGTTCCGGTCGTGTATGATCAGATCAGTCAGAATGAGTGGAATGGCAGGCAGTTCTTCACTGTGGGGGTGGGGGAAAGGCATGGTTTGATGAACAGTGCGGGTAAACTGATCGCTCCGGTGAAGTATGATGAATTGTACGTTCTGCCTCTTGAGGACTATGCAGAAGCCACCATCGTGGTCAATAACGTAACAAAGCAATTCTGGATCAGGCAGGATGGGAAAGTGGAAACCAAAAAGCCGTTGCCGAAACCTGAATCTGGGAAGAGGGAAGATCCGGAGGGACCGGGTATGCCTGATAAAAAAATTGTGATAATGCCATTCAATGGATATGATCAACCTTACAACAGGAATGGAAAGCAAGGGTACCTGATCGCGAAGTATGATAAATATGATACCATACCGCCGGTCTATGATGAATTGAACCCGGAATTTCTGTCGCGCGAGGTGGCTGCTGTAAAGAAGGATGGCCGCTGGGGCATTGTGGATACAAAAAACAAGCTCATTATCCCTTTTCAATATGAGGGTGTCTGTTCCGTTTATTCGTTATCGAACCTCTATGCCTGTAAAAAGGATGGGAAGTGCGGCATCATCAGGCCCAATGGTGAGATCGTAATTCCCTTCGAGTGGGATGATCTGTCTTTTATGCAGAATGGCCGGTGGTGTACCACCCGTCAACAGGGCAAGAGAGGGATCATCATACTGGATTCGGTGCCCAGGATCATTCCGGCAAAATATGAATCAGTGATCACCAGTTTTACCGATACTTATATCGACAAAAAAGGTAAGGAGGTCCGTTTTTTCAGGGTTAAAACGGCACAGGGTGAAGGGTTGATCGATGAGTATGGGAAGGAGTTTTTTAAGGATTAAGAATAGTTCTCAACTATATTTTGAGTAATTATACTCAGTACATTGAGTAATTTGTTAGAATGTTCGAGCGAATTCGTTTGCAATGAAGTATTGAACATCTTATGAAATGTAAAGAGCAAGGGTTGATTACGGAGGGCATCCGAATAACAAAAGGCCTATTATCTGAAAATTATGGGCCTTTTAAACTAATTGTACCCGTGGTGGGGCGAAATTCGAGCCGGGCGATTGAATCGCTGACGGAGTTTTGTGAGAATAAATAACTGTATTTCAATTAGATAAAATTACCTTAAAAAATAAAATGTCTTTTCGGATCGACAATAAATGACTAATTTTGCCTTCTCCAACGACACTTTTATGGATGTTTTGTTTGAATTTCAGGACAGCTTATTACGTAATGTGACCAATACCTTCAGGCGTTATTTGCATCAGCAAATTAACTGGAAGCAACGTATGATAGGTATAAAAGGGCCGAGAGGCGCAGGAAAGACCACGTTAATATTGCAACACTTAAAATTTGACGTGGCTTTACCTTCCACCGCGCTTTATATAACTGCCGATCATACCTGGTTTTACAATCATAGCCTTTTGGAAACTGCTACTGATTGGTATAAACAAGGGGGGAGAATATTATTTATCGACGAGGTTCATAAGTATCCGAACTGGTCGCGGGAGTTAAAGAACATTTATGACGGCCTCCCGGAAATGCACGTAGTTTTTTCAGCTTCATCTGCTTTGGATATATACAGGGGCGAAGCAGATCTCAGCAGAAGAGTAATTACCTATTCCTTGCCAGGTCTTTCTTTCAGAGAGTATTTATCGTTTACAACAGGGAATAATTTCGACATAATAACCGTAAAAGATATTCCAGGCAACCATCGCCCTTTCAGTCAACATATTCTTGAACAGCTACAACCTCTTCCTTTATTCAGAAAATATCTTCAAAACGGGTACCTGCCTATTATTGCTGAAGGGGAAAATGAGTATTTGGTAAAATTAGAGCAGGTAGTCAATGCTATTGTAGATACCGATCTCTCTTACATAGCATCCTATAACGCAGGAACGGCCATAAAAGTAAAAAAACTATTGGGTGTTATTGCTGAATCAGTACCCTTTAAACCTAACATTGCAGCTTTGGCAAGAAAGCTCGATATGAGCCGTGACAGCGTATACCAATATATTTATCAATTGAAGGACGCCCGTTTATTAAATGTTCTTTCAGCAGAGGGAAAAGGTGTTTCAACGTTGCAAAAGCCAGATAAAATATATCTCGAAAATACCAATCTCGCTTATGCGCTTACTGAAAAACCGGATATCGGTAATATTAGAGAAACATTTCTTTTAAGCCAGCTCTTAAATGCGGGCATTGAAGTTCATGCACCGCAGGAGGGGGATTTCCTTGTAAAAAATATTGCCATAGAAGTTGGTGGTAAAGCGAAAAGCACTTCACAAGTCAAAGAGCATAAAAATTACCTGGTAGCGGCCGATGATATAGAAACAGGCATAGGTACTAAAGTGCCTCTATGGTTATTTGGCTTTTTGTATTAATGATTTATACCAACATATTAATCGGTGTTGTATTGTTATTCGCGGATGTTAAAATTTCAGGTTCGAACCCTATCAGGGAACCAACCTGGGTGCCAGAAAAGTGTAACAAAAAGTGTAACAAAATCGTCGGGAATTAGCGGGAGTTGGCGAGTAGTTAAAAAATGAAAAAACCTGCTCAAACTCCGTGCTGATACAGGTTTTATCCTTTTTTAGATTTGGCAGAGACTGCCATTTTGTACCGCGTACGGGATTCGAACCCGTATCACCACCGTGAAAGGGTGGTGTCCTAGCCCTTAGACGAACGCGGCGTTTTTGGGGAGGGCAAAGATAGGCAGCCACCCCTTTCCCGCCAAATAAAATTCAAAAATTGCCGCCAATTTTACCCGGATTTCGAAAATTCCTAAACATTTCAAACCAAACCAGACAATCGTTCAGACAACAAATTGATCAAATTCTTTTTGATACCAATAACGTAACTTCGCCCCGCATTTTTAAACATTTAAATTACACCTCACAATGAGTACAGTTAAAGTGGCGATCAACGGTTTCGGTCGCATTGGCCGATTGGTATATCGCCAAATCTACCAAATGGAAGGCATCGACGTAGTAGCGATCAATGATCTCACCAGTCCCAAAGTATTGGCCCACCTGCTGAAATACGACAGCGCTCAGGGACGGTTCGATGCCGAAGTTAAATCCACCGACAACTCCATCATAGTGAATGGTGACGAGGTAAAGATCTACGCCCAGAAAAATCCTGCCGAAATCCCCTGGAAAGACCACGGGGTAGACGTAGTGCTCGAATGTACCGGCTTCTTCACCGATAAGGATAAAGCCGCTGCCCACCTTACCGCAGGCGCTAAAAAAGTAGTGATCTCCGCACCTGCCACCGGCGACCTCAAGACCATCGTTTTCAATGTTAACCACCATATTCTCGATGGCTCTGAAACCATCATCAGTTGCGCTTCCTGTACCACCAACTGCCTGGCCCCTATGGCAGATACCCTCGACAAATCATTTGGTATCCTGAATGGCCTGATGACCACCATCCATGCCTATACCAACGACCAGAATACACAGGACGCCCCCCATCCCAAAGGTGACCTCCGCCGCGCCCGCGCCGCCGCTCAGAATGTCGTTCCCAACAGCACTGGCGCCGCTAAAGCGATCGGACTGGTTCTGCCCGGCCTCAAAGGCAAGCTCGATGGTTCTGCCCAGCGTGTACCGGTACTCACCGGCTCACTCACCGAGCTCACTGCCATCGTTTCCAAAAAGACAACCGTTGCCGAGATCAACGCAGCCATGAAAGCAGCCGCCAATGAAAGTTTCGGTTATACGGAAGACGAGATCGTGAGCAGCGATATCATCGGTATTACCTTCGGTTCCTATTTCGATGCCACCCAAACCCGCGTACAGAACGTAGGAGATACCCAACTCGTTCGCGTGGTGAGCTGGTACGATAATGAAATGAGCTATGTAAGCCAGTTGGTCCGCACCGTGCATTATTTCGCCGGCCTGATAAAATGATGTACGAAGTACGAGGTCGGAAGCAGGAAGTGCAAGCGGATAGGTAAGTTCCGGATAAATGATCCCTCCGACTTCTGACCTCCGACCTCGATCTTCCAATCGCCACATCTTTCTCAAATCATCCTCATGTCTACATTCAGCCAATACAATTTCAAAGGACAAAAAGCACTGGTCCGCGTTGATTTCAACGTTCCCCTCAACGATCAGTATGCCATTACCGACGACACCCGCATGAGGGCCGCCCTGCCCACCATCCAGAAGATCCTGAACGACGGCGGTAGTGTGATCCTCATGAGCCACCTCGGCCGGCCGAAAGACGGTCCCACTGAAAAATATTCACTCAAACACCTGGTGCCCCATCTCACCGAACTGCTCAACCCTCCTGGTGAAAGAACACCCAAAGCAACTGTTCTCTTTGCGAATGATTGTATCGGTGAGCAGGCTTTTCTTACCGCCAATATGATGAAGCCCTGGGAAGTGTTGCTGCTCGAAAACCTCCGCTTCTATAAAGAAGAAGAAAAAGGGGATGAAGCTTTCGCACAGAAACTCTCCAAACTGGGAGATGTGTATGTGAACGACGCTTTCGGTACCGCACACCGCGCACACGCCTCCACGGCAGTGATCGCAAAATTTTTTCCGGCAGGGAAAAAGATGTTCGGATTATTGATGGAAGGAGAAGTGGCCAGCGCCGAAAAGGTATTACACGAATCGCAAAAGCCATTCACCGCTATTATCGGCGGCGCCAAAGTTTCCGATAAGATCCTCATCATCGAGAACCTGCTCGAAAGAGCTACCGATATCATTATCGGTGGTGGTATGGCCTATACCTTTGAAAAAGCACAGGGGGGAAAGATCGCAAAATCACTCTGTGAAGATGACCGCCTCCAAACAGCCCTCGACCTGCTGAAAAAAGCGGAGGCCAAAGGCGTAAGGATACACCTGCCCTCCGATTCCGTGATCGCCGATAAGTTCGATGCCCAGGCGCAAACCTCCACCGCGCCCAGTAATAATATCCCTGATGGCTGGATGGGACTGGATATCGGCCCCATGGCCTGCGAGCAATTCGCCAACGTGATCAAACGATCGAAAACAATTTTATGGAATGGCCCCATGGGCGTTTTTGAAATGGAAAAATTCCAGCACGGCACTAAAACCATTGCTACGGCAGTGGCAACAGCCACCCAGAATGGTGCTTTCTCCCTCGTAGGTGGCGGCGATTCGGTGGCCGCAGTGAACCAGTTCGGTTTTACCGATAAGGTAAGCTATGTGTCCACCGGCGGCGGCGCCATGCTCGAATATTTCGAAGGAAAAGAATTGCCGGGCATTGCGGCGATCAACTCATAGCTCTTTCCTCGAGATCTCGATGATCTTATCACTGCCCCCATTGCTCGTACATAAATAAACCTTCCCTTCCGGTGAGATGCACAGGTCTCTTAACCGTCCATAACTGTTCTGGTAGAATTCGGTAGTGTTGGTGATATTATCTTTCGATCCGTTCAACGTCAGTTGCAACAGGCGACTGCCTTTGAGGGTGCAAAGCAGCAGTGAATTTTTCCATTGTGGGATCAGGTCTTTATCGTAGTAGTCCAACCCGCACACTGCCAGTGTAGGCGTCCAGACCTTCAAAGGCTCGCGCACATTATTCGCGGAACAAAAACTCTGCTCACTGGTCTGATCACAAAAGCCCTGCACATTGGGCCAACCATAGTTCCTGCCTTTCTGGATGATATTGATCTCATCATCATTGCTAGGCCCATGTTCTGAACTGTACAGGATATTATTGGCAAATACCAGCCCCTGCGTGTTACGGTGCCCAAGGGTCCAGATAGCACTCCCGGGTGTGGGATTATCGAATGGGATACTACCGTCCAGGTTTATGCGAAGTATTTTGCCATTCAGGGAAGAAGTGTTTTGCGCAAGGGCGGAATTGCCGGCATCACCGGTGGTGATAAATAATTTTCCGTTCACGATCAGCAAGCGGCTGCCGTTGTGGATGCTGGCTGCATCGAGATTGTCGAGCAGGACCACAGGGCTCACGAGCGTGGCGCCATTATAGGTATAACGGACGATCTTTTCGCGGTAGTTACCCCCATTATTATAGTTATAGGCTACGAATACCTGTGGACTGGTGTTGAACTCGGGATGTAATGCCATACCGAGCAGTCCGCCTTCATTTTGCGATTGCACGTCTGCGATGCTCAACAATGGAGTAACAGCGCCGCTGGTTGGATGTACGCGGCTGATCCTGCCGCCTCTTTCCGTTATCCAGATGAAATTATCGGGCCCCCAAAGTATCTCCCAGGGATAGCTCAGGTTCTGTGTGAGCACGCGGTCTGTGGTCTCGACCGGTACTTGTGGCGGGTCGTTTTTCTTCTTGCAGGCTGAAAAGATCAGCAAGAAAAGCAGGATAGTGGAATAAACAAGGTGTTGCATGTAATATTTTTTAGGATTGGATACCAATGATAGGTACGAAAACCATGCCGTGTGCGTTGGAGAAGGGCAACACAAATTTTACTTGCCCGGATTCGCAAAAGTGTTAATTTTAATACGTAATCAAATCTAAACGAAAATGAAATCCCGAAATCTTGTTCTCATCGTTATCGTCGTATTTATTCTTATTCTCGGCGGTTGTGGCTGCAATGGCTACAACAGTATGGTAAAACTGGATGAGGAAGTAAAAGCAAAATGGGGCAACGTGCAGAGTGATTACCAGCGCAGGGCCGACCTGATCCCCAACCTGGTCAATACCGTAAAGGGTTATGCTAATTTTGAACAGGAAACATTGACCAAAGTGATCGAGGCAAGGGCCAAGGCTACTTCCGTGAACATCAATGCCAATGACCTCAGCCCTGAAAAGATCGCACAGTTCCAGCAGGCACAGGGTGAATTGAGTGGTGCATTGAGCCGTTTGCTGGTCACCGTGGAAAGGTATCCCGATCTCAAGGCCAATCAGAATTTCATGGACCTGCAAAAGCAACTGGAAGGAACGGAAAACAGGATCAAAGTATCCCGTAATGATTTCAATACAGCCGTACAAGGATATAATACTACCGTGCGCAGGTTCCCCAATAATATTTTTGCGGGGATGTTCGGCTTCAAACAAAAAGAATCGTTCCGTGCAGATCCGGGTGCAGAAAAAGCGCCTGAAGTTAAATTCTAAACACCTGGAAAATAATTCATGGCTTTTTTCCCATTCTCCCGAAAAGCAGAATTCTTCTCTCATGAAGAAAGAGAGCGGATCAAGTCGGCCATACAGTCTGCCGAACGCACAACCAGTGGCGAAGTGCGTGTATTTGTCGAGAACCGGTGCCGGTTCGTGGACCCGCTCCACAGGGCCGCTGAAGTGTTCTGGGGCCTGAAGATGGACCTCACGAAAGATCATAATGCCGTACTGGTCTACGTAGCAGTGCGCGACCACCAGTTTGCCGTATTCGCAGACCAGGGTATTCATCAAAAAGTGGGCGACGTATTTTGGAATAAGGAAGTGGCAGCAATGAAAAAGCATTTTCAGCAGGAACATTATGCCGATGCCATCGTTCAGGTAATAGAAGATGTGGGAAACGCACTGCATGAGCATTTCCCTTACGATAAGGACACCGATAAAAATGAATTGCCGGATGACATTGTTTTTGGCAGGTAATCATGAACACTCCTAATTAATGAAGCGACTTCTCATTATATTTTCCTGTATCCTTTTTGCAACTGCAGGATGGGCACAGAATATAGATCAGATCATCAGGAATAAACCCAACGCCCTGGTAAACGACCATGCCGGTGTGTTGCAGGCCGATGAAAAGCAGAACCTGGAAAAGCTGCTGGTAGCTTACGACGACAGCACATCTAACCAGATCGCCATTGTTACCGTGAAAACCCTCGATGGTCGTCCCATTGAAGAAACGGCGCTGAGCATGTACCGTTCCTGGGGCATCGGTAATAAGAAGACCCATAATGGGGTGCTGATCCTGGCAGCTATAGAGGACCGTCAGATCCGTATTGAAGTAGGTTATGGCCTTGAAGGCGCAATACCTGATATTACGGCTAACCAGATCATCCGCAATGATCTCGCCCCCAATTTTCGCTCGGAAGATTATTACCAGGGCTTTGCAAAGGCAGCGGAATCACTGATCAAAGCTGCGGCCGGGGAATACAAGGCCCCTGCCGGTTATCATCAAAGGAACAGCAGTGGTGGTACGATGAGGTTGATCGCGATTATTGTCATCGTTATTCTCATCATCGTTTTTTCCAGCATCAACCGCGGAGGTGGTGGTGGGTTCATGAGCCGTCGTGGTTATGGCCCCATCATCTGGCCGGGAGGTTGGTCAGGCGGCGGAGGCGGTGGCGGCTGGTCAGGCGGTGGAGGTGGTGGTTGGTCCGGTGGCGGCGGCGGAGGCTTCGGCGGATTCGGCGGCGGCAGCAGTGGAGGTGGCGGAGCGAGCGGAAGCTGGTAGCACTAATCGTTTAGTTTCTTTTTAACCTCTTCGAACCAATCGTCTTTTTTGAAATCAAGCTTCACATCGGGACGGATACCTTTGTTATCGATTCCCAGTCCTGCATCGATGCGGCGGGAGCGGGTAGTGGCATAACCCAGGGTAAACGACGGGCATGTAAAATCCTTCTCACGCATATTGGCATAATCCAGCACACCCTGGGAAGCTTCGCCGAAGAAGATCGTTTTCTTGCTCTGCCGGGCCTCCAGCAGGAACTGTTCTGTGGTGCTGGCGCACCTGCCATCGATGATAACGGCAACCTTTGAGGGAAATTCATAGGAACTGGTAAGGGTATCTTTTCTATCGGCATATACATTCACGAAATCACCGCTGCTTTTCTTTGCCTCTTTCACTTTGGCCCTGTACTGTTCGATGTAATCCTTGGGAATATCAGGGTTCGCAGCAAAAAGTCGTTCATTGGCGGCGATGTTCTCAGGCGTTACCCAGAGGTCAACGCCAATGGTGTTGACAGGTTGGGTATAGACCAACGGCCTGAGACTTCTGTACGACCGGTCGCCTCCGCCACCATTGCCCCGCAGATCGATGATGAGTTTGGGTCTGGAAGTGAGCGCATCCAGGTTTGCATTCACCACTGAATCTATCTTTCTATACAGGGAAATATCGAAGTCTGTGATGCGGAGATAATTGGTGGAAGAATCCAGCCGTTTGAAGAACACTACTGCATTTCTTTCTTCTTCGAAAAGTGGTTTGAAAGTTGTAGCCGGTTTGTTGTAACCTGCTTTGGTCCAGCCTTCGAGCACCAGGCCGTTCTCATTCCTGAAACTGACATGGCCGAATACGGGATGGTGATCTTTGTAATACCAGATGGCATCGAACTCTTTATCAGCGGTTGGTATCAGTTCGAGCTTCACTTGTCCGGGGCTCCATTCGGGGGCTTTCGAGCTGATGATCACGCCGGCGTATGTGCGAATGTCTTTGGTATTTTTCACTACTGCCACTTCATAGCTGGCGTTGGAATATATTCCTTCAACATTGCGTCCGTCCGTATTTTTTCGCAGAGCGTCGATGGTGGCTGGGTTCAGTGTGATCATTTCCGTTGCGGCAATGGCTTTTTGCAGCGCTTCGGGAGAAGCGTTATCGGTCGTGGTCAGTGCAATATGATGGTCTTTGAAGAATTGGGGCCAGGTGCGCATGGTATAGAGGCAATAGGCGTCTTTGCGGGAATTGCGGGCTATGCGGCGATAGCGTTGGGTATGGCTCTCGTAGGCGGCTTGTGTTTGAGCTGTGATCTTGTCATGGGCGCCGGCATAATTCCGTTCAATATAGGTTTTGAGACTATCGAAAGTTTTGGCGCAGGGGCAATCCTGTGCGAGGGTATGGAGGCTCAGGCTGGTAAACAGCAGGAGCAGGGATAGATTTGTTCTCATGGGATAAAACTAGGGAAAAAAGTGATTTTTCGGGCAGGCTCGCCAGTGGATTTCAGGTATCCCGGTTCACTATGTAGATGTTTACAAAAGAAAATTCTGTGGTTCAGGATCAAGAAATGTAGCTCGCCTTTCATTTTACATTCTTCATTTCCGGTGAAATGCAGACTAATAAAGGGTTTTGGTAAATGCTGTTGTGAAAGACGAAGCTACAGGAAAATTTGAAAGCAAATCACAACCCAAAAAAAACCGCAAGAATAACTCCTGCGGTTGTGAAAGACGAAGCTACAGGAAAATTTGAAAGCAAATCACAACACCTTAGATTTTCTGATCTTGGGGTTTTCGGTTGTGAAAGACGAAGCTACAGGAAAATTTGAAAGCAAATCACAACTGGGAGAATGGTACATGCGTAACATTCTGGGTTGTGAAAGACGAAGCTACAGGAAAATTTGAAAGCAAATCACAACCAGGTCTTCCTCTACTCGTTTCTTTTCTAAGTTGTGAAAGACGAAGCTACAGGAAAATTTGAAAGCAAATCACAACACTTCCACTCCGGGGCTGGAATCGGACAAAGTTGTGAAAGACGAAGCTACAGGAAAATTTGAAAGCAAATCACAACTACCGGCCTATGTTTGAGTTTTAGTTTGAGGTTGTGCTGGGACTAAGTTACATCTTAAATTGAAAGCAAATCACAACCGGTTGGCCAGCCATGATAAGGTTGTTTGGGTTGTGAAAGACGAAGCTACAGCAAAAATTTGGAATCACTTCACATCAAAGAGCTTGTGTTCGAATTTGTGAAACCAACGAGTATGGAGGAAGCGAGCAATTCGATCGTACTGTTTTTCATCGCTTATAATTGTATCTAAAGTTAAAGACGGGGAAGGCATTTTCACGGTGCAAAAAAGACAATTTAAGGGTAGGATCGGGTAGAGCGCAATAATTGCTATGGTGTAACTAATAGCAAAATGCAATATAATGGTATCTTTATTTCATGAAATCTGCTTTCCCTGCAATTTATTCTACCCTTTGCCCCATCGCACTATCCTCACTAATCACAGAAAAATACGGAGTAGGAAAGGTTCAATGCAAGTTCCTGGTCCGGGGTGTGGGCGATACTTATTTAGTTGAATCATCTGATACCCGTTATATATTACGGGTCTACCGTTCTTCTCATCGAAGTCTGCCCCAAATAAAAGCGGAAGTGGAATTACTGCAGGTGTTGAAGCAGGCCAATGTATCGGTATCTTATCCGATCCCCGATATTGCCGGAGAGGCTATTGTAAGGCTTGAAGCGGCTGAAGGGGAAAGACATGCGGTGCTGTTCAGCTATGCACCTGGTCATGTGGTCAGGCTTTTGAATGAGCACCAGCTTCGCACCCTCGGCCATGAAATGGCACGCTTTCATAATGTATCATCAACAATCAGATTAGGAGAAGAAAGATGGAATTTTGATAATGCTACCACTCTATTCAGTCCCTTGAAAAGATTGAGATCTGCCTTCGCAGAAGACCCTGAAGGGTACGCCTGGCTGCAGGAAATAGCCAGCCGGGTAAATGAAAAGTTGTCACAAATCCAGACTACCGGGTTCTCAAAAGGCTATTGTCATTTTGACTTCCTTCCCAAAAACTTTCATTTCGAAAATGATTCGGTTACCTTTTTTGACTTTGATTTTATGGGGTACGGCTGGTTGGTGAATGATATAATGTCCTTTTGGCAACATCTTATCCTGGATGTATACAATGGAAGGATGACCAGGGAAGCCGCCGTTGATGCCTATAGCACTTTCCTGGATGCATATCGTGAATATCGCCCTGTCAGTGAACAGGAATTGACTGCTGTACCCTACCTCTCGATCGGGTTCTGGCTTTTCTATATGGGTTTTCATACCACCCACGACCAATTCTATGCATTTAGCCAGCCTTCACAATTGAGATCATATACCGGGTTTTTAAGGTACCTGGTAAATACTTACTGGAATAGGGAGGATGAATTTGTAAGATCAACTTTAAACCAGGGCCATTTAAAAAACCGATAGGTTGACCAGCCACCCTAATACTTTGGGAGTTACTGATCAACCTATCGATCTATACTCGTTCGTGAGATTATTTATAATTCCTGCAAAATCCGTGCTTCTATTTTCTCTTCATTTACCTTAAAAATAATCTCTCTCAACTAGAAACCTTTCTTATCTCCTTCAGCCGCACTTACCTTCGATTTGATATAATCGATCTGTGCCTGGTAAGGAGCTTTATCGGATGCAGTGGCCTGGGCCGTTTCTTTTTTCTTGGCTATTCCCTGCAGGTAACCATTCACCATCGGTGCATAACCATAAGGCGCCAGCACTTCGCGGAATTTCACCACTATATCAACTCCATTCTTGAACTTCTCCGTGTCTTTCACGTTGACGAGGAAATCGCAGAAAGGTTGCAGCAAGTTGAATTTGGCGTTCGACAAAGGCAGTTCATCAAAGGTCTTTGCCAGGATGGGGTAAGCGCTTTCATCACCTGATTTGGCCAGCACTTTGGTAACCGATTCCACCATCTTGCCTTTGAGCGGTTGTCCGGCCAGTTTCTTGGCAGCAGCTACAGCAGCCACGCTATCGGTCTTGAACAATGATTCCAAAGATGCGCCTACAACCGTGTAAGAAGAATCATTGATGCCTTTGGTAAAGATCGGTTTGTACTCGGGATTATTATAAGCCGCCAAAGCAGTGATGGCGCTGGCGCGGACAGTCGACTTGGGATCATTCTTCGCAATATCAGCCAGGATCGGCTCAACCGCTTTCTTCAGTTCATCCTTTTTCAGATCGAGGCGGGCAATGGTATATCCACGCAGCCCGAAATATTTATCCTTCAACGCCATTTTCAACAGGTCCTGTGCTTTTGCATCGCCCAGGTTGCGGCTGGCGAACTCGATCGCTTCACGACGGTCGAGGTACTGACCAGCATATTTATATTGGTGGATATAATTATCGAGGGTCTTGTTGTCTTTTTTCTCAGCGAGCAGGATCTTGTCGCCATCTACATTCACGAGGTCGGGCTTGCTGGTGTAGGGGAAGCTGAAAGTATCTGCTTTGCTGTCGATCCATACTTTGTAACGATCTTTCTTACTGCCATTGTACACATCGATGGCGATGGGTAACTTGAAAGCATTGCCGGCCTGCGTTTGCTTCACGATCACCTGCACTTTTTTGGCGTTGTCGTCATACATATAATCGATCGTGAGTTTCGGATGTCCAGCCCCGAAATACCATTGGTTCCAGAACCAGTTCAGGTCTTGCCCGGTTACCTCTTCAAATGCAAGTCGCAGTTGGTGTGCTTCGGCCGATTTGAATTTATTGGTGGTCAGGTAGAGATTGAGCGCTTTGCGGAAAGCTTCATCCCCCACATAATTGCGCAGCATGTGCAGGATGCGTCCGCCTTTATTATAGCTCACGGCATCGAACACGGCTTCCTTATCATTATAATAGAAACGTACCAGGTCTTTCTTTTCGCTGCCGCTCTGCAGGTAGCCTTGCATATCGCTGTAGTTCTGTGCATCGCCGGCGTCTTTACCATATTTGTATTCATCCCACAGCGTTTCGCTGTAATTGGCGAAAGATTCGTTCAGGGTGAGGTTGCTCCAGCTTTCGGTAGTGACATAATCACCGAACCATTGGTGGAACAATTCGTGAGCGATGGTGCTTTCCCAGTCATTGCCATCCACCAGTTCCCGCGCGTCCTGTTGTGCGCTTTCCTGGTGCAGGGTGGCGGTGGTGTTCTCCATGGCGCCGCTTACATAATCGCGGGCAGTCATCTGAGAATATTTCACCCAGGGATATTCAACACCAGTGAAACGGGAGAAGAAGCCCATCATTTCAGGGGTATGTCCGAAGATCTTTCTGGCGACAGGAGCATATTCCTTTTCTACATAATAATTTACTTCTTTGCCTTTATAGGTATCCCTGATCACGGCATAATCACCAACGCCCATAAAGAAGAGATAGGGGGCATGGGGGAGGTCCATCACCCAGGTATCGGTTCGGGTACCGTCTGTATTCTTCTTCTGTGAAACCAGTTTCCCATTGGAGAGGGTAACGTATTTGGCCGGAACGGTCATGATGGTTTCCTGGGTGGTCTTCATATTGGGTTTGTCGATCGTGGGCACCCAAACGGAAGTGGCTTCTGTTTCGCCCTGTGTCCAGATCTGGGTGGGCTTGTCTTTTTCCTCACCCCTGGGATTGATGAAATACAATCCTTTCGCATCGGAAATGGCGGCGCTGCCTTTCACCTTCACCTCATCGGGTTTGGCGGTATAGTCAATATATAAAGTGTAGGATTCTCCGCCTTTGTAGGTTTTGTCGAGTTTGATATCCAGCACCCATCCGTCGTATTTATATTTCAGGGGCAGGGTGGAGCCGCCTTTCACCAGGGCCACTTTCTTAATATCCATGCCTTTGGCATCGAGGGTCAGGGAATCGGTAGGATAGAAATGGGGTTTCAGGGTGATCCAGGCCTTGCCGTACATGTACGACCTGGCATAGTCGAACTTGGCATCGATCCTGGTATGTACCAGGTCGTTGATGATCGTTGCGCTTCCACGGTAGATGGATTTCCAGGTCGTATCCTGGGCAGGCTCACGTGGGTCCTGGGCCAGGACCACTTGTGTAGTAACAAGGGCAAATAATCCGATGAGAATCTTCTTCATGATGAAAATTTATGTAGCGTAAAGATATGTTCAGGCCCCCTTAATATTTGTAAAAAATTATACAAGTGGCTCCAGGCTAAAGGCAAATAAGTAGATTTGCTTATCAGCAATCCTTACCGCATTATGATGCGCATCTTCTTTGCCACTTTCTGGATTATCCTTTTTTGTTCAAATTCCTTTGCACAACAGTCATATTTCATTTGTATCCAATCAGATAATAATCAGCCCTTTTACACGCGGATAGCGCAAAAGACCTATGGTTCCACGGCGGCAGGCAACCTCGTGATCGCCGGGCTGAAGGACAGCTCCTACCGCGTAGCGATCGGATTTCCCAGGAATAAATACCCGGAGCAGTACTTTACGATCATCTTCAACCAGAAGGACCTGGGGTTCCAACTGAAATACAATGAATCGCAGGGATGGGCCCTGGTGAACTGGCAAACGCAGGAAGTGCTGAATCCACGGTCGGACCTCCTGCCGGGTGATGCCCTGCTCTACGGGGAACGGAAGAAAGATGAGGGATTTGCCTCCCTGATGGCTGCCGTGGTCAATGATTCTGCTGTGCTCTACAATACATTGGTGAGAACTGCCCCTCCCAAACAGGAGACTTCCACGGGGGTTGCTACCGTCGAATCCGTTCCGGCGCCGGTTATACCCACGGATTCGGCTATTGGTGCAGGGGTGATAGCAGGCAATTCTCATGCTATAGATACGGCTGTATTAAGGGCAGATACGATGCTGGCTTCCAAGCCGGCCGTTGTAGGGATCGATTCAGCTATGGCGATAAAGAAGGATACTATGCTTTCACGTCAGGAGGCAGATTCAGCAGTGGCTGTTGTTCCAATTCCCAAACAGGAACCTAAGCCGGATGCCATGAAACCCGGGGTATTGATGCTGGAGAGCAGTGATATAGCTGAAGGAAAGAAAATGGTGTTCAAAGATTTGGATGCCATCGATACTATTTCGATCATCATACCATTTGAGAAGGACAGTTCACCGGTAGCATCATTAAAACCTGCTGTGGTAGCGGATTCACCGGCCACAAGCACCAGGGTCGATACCGGTACGCACACCACTGCTCCGCCGGTAGCCATGAAAGATACTGCTTCCCAACAGGGAGGAACAACCGAAGAAAGTAAAAAGAAACTGGTGTTGTTGAACTCCGACTGTGCCAATTTTGCCACCGACTATGATGTAGACAAGCTGCGCATCAAAATACTGGCGGAAACCAACCTGGAAGGAAGGCTGGCAGCGGCGAAAAAAGTGTTCAGGACCAAATGTTTCACCACCAGGCAGATCAGGGCCCTCTCTGAATTGTTCCTGGGGGATGAAGAGCGGTTCCGGTTCTTTGAGCTGGGATATCCCTACTCGGCCGATACCAGTAACTACAAACAACTGGTGGAATTGCTCACGGACGCGAATTATATCAGCCGTTTCAAGGCGATGGTAAGAATGCAGGACTAAACCATGATGAACCGATATTTCCTCGAAGTATTTTATAAGGGTACACAGTATGCGGGACTCCAGGTACAGGAGAATGCGGTAACGATCCAATCGGAACTGGAAAAAGCCCTTTCCGTATATTTCAGACAGCCTTTAAGTCTGACGGGCTCCTCCCGTACCGACGCCGGTGTGCATGCCCGCCAGAATTATTTCCATGTAGACACGGAATTTCAGATCCCGGCCAGGGCTTTGTACAATATCAATGCGATCCTTCCCCCCGACATTGCGGTAAGGGCCATCATACCGGTAAGACCGGAAGCGCATTGCCGGTTCGATGCCATAGCCCGTGAATATGAATACACTATCTATCAGGCCAAGGACCCTTTTTTGGCCGACAGGGCCTATTATTTCCCTTATACCCTCGATGCGGGCATTCTGCAGGAAACGGCGGCCATCATCCGGGAATATGCGGATTTCACCAGTTTCTCGAAGCGGAACTCGCAGGTAAAGACCTATCAGTGCAGGATCCTGCACAGTGAATGGGAGCGGAGGGGAGACTGCTGGGTATACCGGGTAAAGGCTAACCGGTTCCTGCGGGGGATGGTGAGGGGGCTTACCGGCACCATGTTGCAGGCGGGCAGGGGGAAAATCGATGTGGCCGGCTTTCGGGAGATCATTGAAGCAAGGGACTGTACGAAGGCCGACTTTTCAGTTCCCGGTCATGGGTTACTGTTAGTACAGGTTGAATATCCACCGGCTTACTTCAACCGGTGAGTATTGGAAAATGAATATCCGGATCATCGTCTTCACTAAAAAACATGGAATATTTAGTCGCTCCATCCTCATGAGCTGCGACCGGAGAAAACTCCTGAAAAAAATTATTGTGCTGAAATGCTGATTGGGATTGTGTTTCAGGAGTTAGGGCAAAACTTTTTTCAAAAAATATTTGGTGGGAAGTGATCTACTCTTATCTTTGCGACCCGCTTTTGAAAAAAGGATATGAGGAAAGAGAAAAGGGAGAATAGAAAGCGATCAGTTCTTTGCATTTTTAGAGTTGGCTGTGAGAGAGTTACAAATAAAAAAATGAAAGGAAAAGTTGGTGGTGAATGATAGAGTTTGTATCTTTGCAGTCCGCAAAAAAAATCAGAAGTTCTTTAAAAATTCTCAAGGTTGTTGACGAAAAAAAACTTCGAAAATAATCACGAAAATTTTTGCTGAAATAAAAAAGGCTCTTACCTTTGCAACCCCAACGAAAACGGGGCGGCAAAAAAAGCCGAAAGATCTTTGAAAGTTTGGAAGCAACAGCACTCCGACGAATGTCGGAGGTAAGGTCTGAAGCGACATTATTACAGATCCACAAACGTTAATTTTCTTAAGAGAATTTAACGCCAAAGATCAAAACTCATTTACAATGGAGAGTTTGATCCTGGCTCAGGATGAACGCTAGCGGCAGGCTTAATACATGCAAGTCGTGGGGCAGCGCGTCCCGCAGCAATGCGGGATGGCGGCGACCGGCAAACGGGTGCGGAACACGTACGCAACCTTCCTTTAAGTGGGGGATAGCCCAGGGAAACTTGGATTAATACCCCGTAATATTATGGAGTGGCATCACTTTATAATTATAGCTCCGGCGCTTAAAGATGGGCGTGCGCCTGATTAGGTAGTTGGCGGGGTAACGGCCCACCAAGCCTTCGATCAGTAACTGGTGTGAGAGCACGACCAGTCACACGGGCACTGAGACACGGGCCCG
>JAFIGX010000021.1 GCA_017849455.1 Pseudobacter sp. | reverse complement strand
GGGGGTTGGTGTCTTTTTCTTCCTGTTGGAGTATATTGCTCGTGTAATTGCTCTTGCCAGCACATGGTTTACACCTGGTATTCCCGGTGGTAACCCAGATAGGATGGCCATGGGATGGCGCCTGGTATTGGTAGTCGAATTGCTTCACGATATTATTATCGTGGTCCCGAATTCTTTGAAGACGCAACAAGCCATCATATTCATAATAGGTAGTACGGTTGGTAGCTCCTGTCTCACTAACCATACCCGCCAACGGATTATAAGTGTACGTTGAAAGAGGCTTCCCCGCCAGGGATGACTGATTACGAATTTGTGACAGATTCCCACTTACAGCATCATAGGCAGTTTTTAAAGTAGCATAATCAACCCCCATTGCTTTTACAATAGGGAGGTTATTGTTATAACCCCATATATAGGAAGTAGGCACACCCTCTTTCGGTGTTATCTCCACGATATTACCATTGATAAATCTTGCAGAAGATTCATCCTCATACCGGCTATCCTTGCTTAATGCAGTTGCGGAATTGGTAACCGGGGAAAAGACCGTTGCAGGCGTTGCGAGGTTTATCTTCTGTAGCTTGACCGGGTACACTTTGGTGGCCGGATTGGTAGAATAATCATATTTAGAGAACGAAGCTCCCAGTAACTTATCTGCTTTCCAGTCCGATATTTCAATGGGCGCATTATTAAATACATCCCTCAACTCCAGGACCGGCTTTAACTCGGCGCCTGCTGCAGTCTTCGCATTCGTCATACAGGTTCCATACGCGTTCGTGGAATTTGTGAAATTCGTCCTCCGGCAGTTGATATAGGCATTCCTTGCTTCTCCCTTGCGGGCCATCCAGACATTATAGGCCGCGAACTTGCAACAACCATCTCCATTGGCGCAGGCACCAACCGCGGAATAAAACTGTGTCGTGTAATTAGCAATAGCCGTAGTGTATTGGCTGAAACAGTCAGAAATCGTATCGCAATTGGTAACCCTGAAATCAGCAGCATATTTAATGAGGGTTTTCAACGTATCTCCCCATGAATCGACGGCCAGTTTCCTGGTAGGCTGATGATGGTACGGACTTTCAAAAAAGGACTGTGCATATTCAGTGACATTTCCTATTCCCGGAACCAAGGTTGTCGTTTCTGTTTTAACCTGCGTTTTACGCCCGGTTTTCAATTCATAATAAGTGGGGTATGATCCATGTCCACCGGCGCTGGCAATTATAAGACCCGGAGTAGTGACCGGGTTTTCCAGGAAAACAGGATAATACCATACATTCTTGAGCAATTGGCCACTTTCATTAAAATGGCCTTCATATTTTAGTTCACCCCGCATAAATTCATGCGGCAAGGGAGCAGCAGGAAAATTAGGAATGGCAGGATCACAAATACCAGGATCTACATTTCGATATGCTACATCATCATGATTATTATCCCACCAATTGGAGCCATAATACCTGTAAACGCTATGCCCATTGCCAGCCTGGGTCACTGTTACTTCATTATATCCGATATGGCTGCCCTGTGTGGTTTCCATAGGTCGGCCGGTACATGGCGATTTGTAATACGGTTTGATAACAGAGTTATCGCAACCATCACAACCATTCGTGCTACACTGGGAGCCATCGGCATAGCCATATAATTTATATCCTTCATTGCGATAGATCTGTACATAGGTAGGTCGACTGTATAATATCCCTGTAGATACGCCATTGGCACTATAAGTAAAAGAAGTAACGGTATCGCCGGATGAACCCATCGCATTATGACGAATAATGGTTTTGATTCGAAGGCCGCCGATCGTATCATTTTTTGTATACGGATAAGACACCTGTTCTGAAACATCGGCCGATGCACCATTACCAGTTGAAGAATTAGTTTTGTTCAACGTAAACTGATAGTTGCCTGCGCCCAGATTCAATACCGTTTGCCTGGTTTCGCCGGGAAGCGCATTCAAACCTGTGGTGGCAGCGGTAGTGAGATTTTTAATGGTAAGCCCTGCAGACCCTCCGGCTGATGAATTGGACAAGCTAAATCTATGATAATTTCCAGACAGGGTTTTGGTCCAGGTTACTGGTGCAGTATTTCCATCATACCCCATGCTGGCCCCGGTTACTCCCACTTCTTTATATTTGTTTGTACTGATCCAGGTGGTATGTGGCTCAAACTCAAACTCTGCAGATCCACCTGTAGGATATATGATTTTTTTCAATGCACCGCCACGCATCTCGGGCCATTTGGGATCACGGTTGGCCCCTTCTACCACGTTAAATTTGTCGACAGTATAGGTAGGTATCAATTTCTGATTCGTTACAGCGCCATTGTAAAAGCCCCAATGATCCTGGGCAAAAGTCAATCTGCGCGGTACCAGTTCATTATAATATTCAAAAACATGAGCGGGTATGGATATAGTGCCATTACAGGTCTTTTCCTGCAACTTTTCAAGTTTTAACCGTTTGCGGTCCGATTGAATAATGCTATACGCTGTTGCCAGGTAGCCTTTCAGTGAAGTAGTATTATCCTCGAAATAACTATAAGTAAACTCATATTTTTTACAAACGCCATCACTTCCGGATAGCTGAATACCAGCCAGACATTTCGCTTCTGTGTTAGGAGCATCCGTCAGCTCGCCCCCTGCACTATTCAGGTCTGTACGTATCGATCCCGGCAGGAAAGATACTGTTCCATTGGAAAATGAGATTTGCGACAATCGCACTCCATTGATGATATTTTTTAGAAGACGGTATTCATAACTGGTATTATCACTGTATAATAAGGGAAACATGGAGATCGTATAATAACCATAATTCTCTGGTTCATAGCTGAGACTGATGCTGAAAACACCATCTGCCGATACAATTTTGTTCAGATACCAGCTTGAAATAGCCTGTCCCGATGATTGCCCGGATTGGTCCGTATATGGATTCGTTTTTTCAATCGGGTCAGTATCTGTGGTACTGGGCGTTCTTCCAAAATAATACCTGGTGCCTTCAGGTGTTGTCAGAATAAATCCACCGATACTTCCACTGCCGCTATAATCATATTCGATTTTCATATCCTGTTCCGGAACCAACACAGTCGTTCTGTCATCCCGGAAATAAAATTTCCCGGAATAACCACAGAAATTGAAAAAGAAAAGGTCTGGTTCGCCGTCTCTGATGCCTCGCAGGATCTCACTTGCGTAGGAATTATAGCCCCCCTGGCACTGGGTGGTATTGTCCTGAAAAAAATAGTAGTTACTATAACCAAAATCACTGAAGTATCCATGTGTGTGAGGGCTTACCGTACTCGTTCCTTTTTCATCAGGTGCCCCCTGCACCGTCCTGGTGATCACACCACCAGCTTCCAATGACCAGCCGGCGCCTACCCAACTGGCTGGTTCCATCACTTTCAAGCCGGAAGCATGATAATTCAAGTTGATCGGTAAACTTAACGGCCCCTCTTTCACTGTATAAATGGGAATACTGATCTGAGGAATGCCTGTATGGTAGTTTATCGGTATGTCCGCATACTTGCCAAGGGAAGCGGCTGTGGGAGAAGCAATGCTCACTTCCTTATAAGGGTTTCCTTGTCCATAAAGTGATCCGGCGTAGAGCCCCGCCAATCCGCAAGCGATGAGAAGCTTTTTGACGCATTTCATGAGAAAGGCAATGGTTATAGGGTTCTATTATCAAATGTACCATTATCCTAATAACACCAATGAGTCCCTTCCTCCTATTTAGTAACTGTGCTGTTTTGGCGTATAACTGTGTAAAATCACCCCATATTTGTGTCCGGCATCCATCCCATAAATCCCATTCACCTCACTCATCCCAGTTCAGACAGACACAAAAAAAAGCCAGCGATGGAAATCGCCGGCATGTGCTTACCTCTGAAACCACAAAAAGAAAGAAGTTCAGCAATATTTTGAATGTACTGAGTACAGGTCCCTGTTCCCATTAAGTGTATTGGATCCTTTCAACGGAAGAAAGAGGGCATGAAAGCCTTGCCGGTACGGCATCTTGACAAACTACGTTCTTCATACGGAAGCAGGTCGTCGGGTTTCTTCGTTAAAGAATGACTGCAGATACTTCAATATAAGCAGTTGGTTCTGGTGACTGAGTGGTACGTTCCTTTCAGTGACCATCAATAAATAAGGTCGTGGTACAATAAACAGAGGTAATGTAAACTATTTACATGGGTGTGGATACGCGTCAACAGACTAATATGGATTCTCAGTCTCGGATCAGATTTCTTTGTGTTCCCGGAGATTGGATGGTTGGAGATGAGGAGATTGGATTGTAGGGGTGCTTCGTCGGTGAGGGTAATGGTTCAGCGCATAAGCAGGGTAAAAGTAAAGAGTGTTTTCTTAAAAATCAATAATTTCTTCAAGTATTTTTGCCTGGCAGCCGATTTCGTCCCTTTCGCAGGATAAATCGACCGGTTTACCGGCTGGTGACCGGGTTCAACTCTTTTTCGGCGGCCCTGAATACTTTTTCCTTTTTATAATCATACCACCATTTGGGAGCAGTCTTTTTCATGAGGGTATCGATGCTGCGCATACCGAAAAGGTTCCAGGCCCCTTTCAGTTTGCCGGTCACGGAACCCTGCAAGGCTCTCAGGCTCATGGCAAAGCCACTGTCGAGGTATTCCATGTGATGCCAGTACCCCGCCGGCATGAACAAAGTATCTCCATGATCGAGCACTACTTCATATCCATTGGCCAGCTTCAATGCAGGGAATTGGTCATAATCAGGTTTGCCTGTTCCTTTATAGTAATTCGAGAAATCGGCCAGGCTCAGTACCTCAAAAGGCTTGCGGTATAATTTATGCTGTTCTTCATAAGGGAAGAGCAATACTTTTTTACGACCGGCAAATTGCGTATGTATGATATGGGAAAGATCGATATCGAAGTGCATGTGCGTAATACTGGTAGCCCCACCCGTGAAGAGCATCGGGTATTTCTTCACGAACCCTTTCATCAGGTGTTCAGGCCAGGCAAAATCTTCGGTGAGCTGCGGGGCATGATCGAAGATATTGAACAGGAAGATGCGCCAGCCGGCAGGCCCCTGGCTGATCATGTCGATATATTCACCAAAAGTTTTATAATCATCGGCCGTATTGATCGGCGTATACGCATCGCTTTTTACATTGTTGTACAGTCCGACCCTCTTATCGCCCACGATCTGCTTGAAATATTGCCAGTCCCATTTATGATAAGCAGGCCAATCCTTTGCCAGGTTGCTGATCACGACCGGCTTCATGGGTTTGTAGTAACGCTGCTGAAATTCTTCTCCGCTGATAGTATCTACTCTGTCAACAGGCTGTAAACGCATGGTAAGGAAATTTTGCGCAAATTTAATATTAAATTCATGTTCGGAGCACAAGACAGGGCCGAATATGTCAACGACCTGACAATTTCACAGGCCCCATTGTTGCAAGCTCCCATAACGATCAACTGCTAAAATGGTTGGTATTTAAACAGGAACTTGCCAATTTTACACTTTAATTTCACAAGATGTTACTGCATCTACATCCGGAAAATCCACAGCCCCGCAATATCCGCACCATTGTTTCATCCTTGTCGAAAGGAGGGGTCATCATTTATCCTACAGATACGATCTATGGTCTGGGGTGCGATATATTTCAACACAAGGCGGTGGAACGGATCGCACGCATCAAGAATATCGACCCGCAGAAAGCCCAATTGTCTTTTATCTGTTATGACCTGAGCGACCTGAGCCGGTACACCAAAAGTATTTCCACTCCGCTCTACCGTTTGCTGAAAAGTTACCTGCCCGGTCCCTATACCTTCATATTACCCGCCAGCAAGGAAGTGCCCAGGATCCTCAAAAGTAAAAAAGATACGATCGGTTTACGCATACCCGATAACCTGATCGCCAGGTCGATCATCAAAGAGCTGGGCCATCCCATCCTCAGCGCCTCTCTTCCCGGCGAGATGGTAGAAGAATATACCGACCCGGAACTGATGTACCACAAATTCGGCAACCTGGTGGATCTCGTGGTGGATGGCGGCATTGGCGGCACTGTCCCTTCCACCATCGTGGATTGTACAGGCGATGAACCGGTGGTACTGCGGCAAGGCGCCGGGGCATTCCAGGTAGAAAACGAATAACAAAGCAATAACAAAAAAATAATCATGGTCGAAGTAATCAGTGAATACGAGCATTTTTTCCCGGCAGGCTTTCAGTTGGAAACACCCAGGGTGGTCTTGCGGCTGTTGCAACCGGATGACGTTGATCATTTCCTTCCGCTGGCCCAAAACAAAGAGATCTGGAAGTATTTCGTAAAAGAGCTCGATGATCCGCAGGAGCTTCATTCCTGGGTATATGTGGCCCTGCAGGAGCGGGCGCAGCACAAGCGTATGCCTTTCACCGTTATCGACAAAGATACCCATGAGGTTTGCGGTAGCACCAGTTTCCTCAACATTTCTTTTTATGATAAACGCATCGAGATAGGTTCAACATGGCTGGGCACACCGTTCATAGGCACCGGTGTGAACCGACAGGCCAAATTCGCCTTGCTTTGCTATGCATTTGAAGTGATGAAAATGGAAAGGGTGGAGATCAAAACGGATAACCTCAATGAGCGTTCGAAATCGGCCCTGTTGAAAGTGGGTATGGTCCCGGAGGGGGTATTACGAAGCCACATGCAGATGCATTCGAACCGCCGCCGCGATTCGATCTATTTCAGCATCATCAGGAATGAATGGGAGGAAAGGAAGATGCAATTCTTCCCGGACCTTATATAAAGCAAATGCAAAAATAAAGGGTGTCTCATTTTTTTTGAGACACCCATTGAACGTACAACCACATTAAATAACCATCATTAACCTATCAGTCGAAACGGTGGCGGCCATGGTGCTTGTGCCAGTAGATATGCCGGCTCGCCCTCTGTTGTTCACGATGTAGTTTCCTTCTTTCATGACGGCTGAGACGACCATCATTCCATTTGTAGCGCCTGTAATCATGGCGGATCTTCTGCTGCTCCCTCGATAAACGGTAGGCTTCACCCCTGTTGAGAGATCCATTCCTGTAACCTTCTGTGATGCGCTCGCGTTGATAGCGCTCCCTGTCTGCGATACTTTGCGCCTGCACACTGCTAACGGCTATACCCATCAGCAATGCTATTGAAAGGATCAGTTTTGCTTTCATGGTGTGTAATTTTAGTTTGTGATACATTCCACAATAAAGACCACTGCTGTATACAGTAGTTTAAATTACACACCAGCCTGATTTGCTAAAGAAACTATAATTCCATTTCCAGTTGAGAAGGAAGGCATTGGAAAGACCTGCGGTGATAGGGGCTCAATCCGAATTCAGCAATCGCTTTCCGGTGCTCTGCAGTTCCATATCCTTTATTGGTGCTCCATTTATATTGAGGGTACGATCCATGCAATTGCTTCATGCAATCATCGCGATAGGTTTTGGCGAGGATACTCGCAGCCGCGATGCTGGCATATATCCCATCGCCCTTGATGATACACTCATGCGGAATTTTGTTATACGGAATGAAACGGTTGCCATCGATCAGCAGGAGTTGCGGCCGTTGCAGCAGTTGATCGAGCGCCAGGTGCATGGCTTTGAAGGATGCTTTCAGGATATTGATGACATCGATCTCTTCATGATCGACCATGGCAACCCCATAGCTGATGGCCGTGGATTCAATGTAGGTACGCAGCTCATAACGGTGTTCTTCTGTTACCTGCTTCGAATCATTCAGCAAAGGATGATAAAAGTCACGTGGTAGTATCACCGCTGCTGCTGCTACCGGCCCTGCCAGGCAACCACGGCCTGCTTCATCGCAACCGGCTTCGAGCAATACATCCTGGTGAAAATTTTTCAGCAAACGGAAATTTTTCACCAAAAATAAGTGAAGCCCTGAACACTACACATTTTTATTTTGGATATGGCCTTTTCCCCGGTTCAACCATTCCCTGTTGTGGTTGGTCAGCTTTGTGGTAAGGTTTATCATCTCCTGGTATGGTTCTGCCAAACTTTCCGTTCTTTTGCTAAATTTTCAGATGGAAGTAGCAGGTTATATCATAGCGGTATTGATCGGCATATCGCTGGGCCTCATTGGTGGTGGAGGTTCCATCATCACGGTGCCCGTACTGGTATACCTGATGCACGTGAACCCTGTGCTCGCTACCACCTACTCCCTGTTCGTAGTAGGCACCTGCAGCCTGGTAGGCTCGGTAAGGTCGTACAAAAAAGGTTTGATCGATTTCCCCGTGGTTTTTGTTTTCGGGGGTGCGTCCATGTTATCTGTTTTTACCACCCGCCATTTCCTCCTCCCCAAGATACCCGACCCTATTTTCAGGATCGGCAATATGGTCGTCAACAAAGGCAGCTTTCTCATGGTATTGTTCGGCTGCCTGATGCTGGCCATGTCCATTTCAATGATCCGCTCCCGCAACAAGTTGACTGTAGTACCTGCCGATCAGGCCCGCAATATGCTGCCGCTCCTGCTGCAGGGCATCGTAGTGGGCATCGTTACCGGTTTGTTGGGAGCAGGCGGAGGTTTTCTCATCATCCCTGCCCTGGTGCTTTTCGGCAAGCTGCCCATGAAGACCGCCGTTGGATCTTCCCTCACCATCATGACATTCAGTTCACTCTTCGGTTTTTTCAGCACCTATGCAGAATACCATATCAACTGGGTACAATTGCTGTCGTTCACTGCTATTGCCGTGTCGGGTATTTTTATCGGCACCTCTCTCTCCGACAGGATCTCAGGCGCTTCCCTCAAAAAAGGTTTCGGATGGTTCGTGCTCATGATGGGGATCTATGTACTGACAAAAGAATTAATGCGTCTTTAATTTTTTGCAGGCAATCCTTGCGTGCAATCATTTCCATCCTACCTTTGCTCCCGCTATGGATACAGCATCTTCCCGCGCACAAAAAGCAGTGGCCAACTGGATATTCATCGGTATCGGCATGCTGCTGATACAGGTAGTCCTCGGCGGCATCACCCGGCTTACCGGTTCCGGCTTATCGATCACGGAATGGGATGTAGTGACTGGCGCCCTGCCACCGCTGAACCAGGAACAATGGTTGGAAAAATTCCATAGCTACCAGCAAACGCCCCAGTACCATTATCTCAATGCAGCGTTCGATCTCGCCGATTTCAAATTCATTTTTTTCTGGGAATGGTTGCACCGGTTCTGGGCCCGGCTGATCGGCGTCGTGTTCATCGTAGGTTTCGTTTATCTCGTGTCCAAACGATACCTGAAAAAGGAAATGCAGAAACCGCTCCTCATCCTTTTCCTTTTTGGGGCACTGCAGGGAGCTATCGGCTGGATCATGGTGGCCAGCGGCCTTACCGGTGATGCCGTGTACGTGAAACCTACCCGGCTCGCACTCCATTTCATATTTGCGCTCGGTCTCATCTGTTATGCTTTCTGGTTTGGCCTCCAACTACGCATACCCCCTTCAAAAATGACCGTTGCTCCTTCATTGCGTAAATGGACCTGGTGGATCACAGGACTACTGGCCATCCAACTGATGTTCGGCGCCCTGATGGCCGGACATAAGGCCGCCATTGCTGCCCCCACCTGGCCAACGATCAATGGCAGCTACATTCCCGATGGTATGCTGCGGGAAAGCCCTGCCTTCCTCAACATCGTGGAAAATAAGATCACCATTCATTTTATTCACCGCGGACTGGCCTATCTGTTGCTGGTGCTCATTGTCATTTATTCCATCAAACTTTTCAGGCTCTCGCCCGTGAGCGATACCTTCATGAAAGCACGCCGGTTACCATTGATATTGGTGCTGACGCAGGTGTTGCTGGGCATCCTTTCATTGCTGACCAGCCCGGGCATCGTCCCCAATAAATGGGGTGTTTTTGAATGGATGGCGCAGTTGCACCAGGTAGTTGGCATGCTTTTGTTGCTGAGCCTGGTCGCCATGTTGTACCTGGTTCGGAAAAAGGGGTTTTAATAGTATATTGGTGCTAAAAAGCCGGGATCCGGACCGCTTATCACTCATGAAACTTTTCTTTAGAGGATTATATTGCTCATTCCCTGTACAGCTTCTCCTGTTACATTTCAAAAAATTCCAGGTGTTGCTTATCTTCTGGTTCGTTCTGTTCAGCACAGTGAACAGCACTTTCATGAAAAGCTTCGGCGCCGATTCACTCTACCTCGCTCCCGAATACCTCGGCAATGTAAATGCACTGAGCGCTGCTTTCGTAGGCGTAGCGATCGGCATCTTCATCATGAGCTGGAATATCACCACATTCATCCTCTTCAGCCGCCATTTCCGTTTCCTGGCCACTACCTCCAATCCTTTCCTTAAATATTGCATCAATAACTTCGTCATACCGCTGGGATTCCTGATCTTTTATTTTTTCAAAGCTGTTCGCTTTGCCGGTGAAAAAGAATTGATGAACGGATGGGAGATCTTCCTGCTGGTATTGGGATTTCTCGCCGGACTGATCATTATCATCGCCATTTCACTGGTCTATTTTTTCAGGGCCGATAAAACCATTATCCGCCGGCTCACCCCGGTGATCAGCAACCCGCAACTTTTCAAGGCGCAGTTCAGGAAAGGCGATACGAGAGTGTCGGAAAGCCGGCTCGTAAAAGTAGAATGGTACCTCAATGGCATATTCTCGCTCAAAAAAGTGCGCGATGTATCGCACTATAGCCGGGAGTTCATCGAGACCATCTTCAGCCGCCATCACTTTGCGGCAGTGCTCTCGATCTTCATCGCCTTCATTTTCCTGATCATCATCGGCTTCTGGCTCGATAACCCCCTGTTCCAGCTTCCGGCGGCCTCCGGTATCACTTTGTTCTTTGCGATCCTCATCGCCGTTTCAGGTGCTTTTTCTTACTTCCTGCAAAGCTGGAGCATTCCCTGCCTTGTGTTATTGTTCGCCATTACCAATATTCTGTACAAGTACAATATCATCGACCCAAGCAATAAAGCCTATGGGCTCAACTATTCGAATGTCAATGAGCGTCCCGCTTACACTGCCGAATCGCTGCTGGCGCTCTGCTCTCCCCAAAACAGGGAACGCGATAAGCAACAGATGATCGCCCTGCTGGAACGATGGAAGAAAAAACAGGGCGCCGAAAAACCACTCATGTACATCATCAATACCAGCGGAGGCGGCAACCGCAGCGCTACCTTCACGATGAATGTGCTGCAAAGGCTCGACAGTCTCAGTAACGGCGAGCTTATGAAAAAGACCTTCCTTATCACCGGCGCTTCCGGTGGCATGCTCGGCGCTGCCTATTTCAGGGAATTATCGAGGGAGAGAGCACATGGGGTTGCCATCCACCTGCAGGATAAAAAATATGTGGACGATATTTCCGGCGATCTGCTGAATTCATTGTTCACTTCCTTCGTGGCAAGGGACCTTGCTTCACCGGCACAGAAGTTCAGGGTAGATAATCATGAATATATCAAGGACAGGGGCTATGCTTTTGAAGAAAAGCTCAACTCGAATACTCATGGATTGCTCAACAAACAACTGAAGGATCTGTACGAAGATGAAAAGAACGCGAATACACCGCTCATGTTCTTCAATTCGGTGATCACCCGCGACGGGCGTAAGATGATCATCAGCACACAACCCGTGAGCTTCCTCATGCGGCCCGTATATGATACCAGCCATTCCGCCGAAGTGGACGTGGATGCGCTGGATTACCAGGCCATGTTCTCGAAGCAGGACCCCCTAAACCTGCGCCTGCTCACCGCCCTTCGAATGAATGCCACTTTCCCTTATGTGCTGCCCAATGTATGGCTGCCCTGCAAGCCCGTTGTGGATGTGATGGACGCAGGACTGCGTGATAATTTCGGGCAGGAGACAGCTATCCGTTTCCTGCAGGTATTCGAGGAATGGATCAAAGAGAATACGGCCGGTGTGGTGTTCATCCAGATCCGCGACAGGCAGACCGGCGGATGGGAACATCCTTTCGAATCCACCGCCATCACGGATATCGTCACCAAGCCTGTATTATTGTTGCAATACAACTGGTACAAAATGCAGGAATATAACCAGAACGAACTGTTGAGCCTTTCACAGGAGCTCATGGGCGGAAAGTTTTTCCGCCTCTCCTTCCAATACGTGCCTGAAAAAAAGAACGCGGCCGCCGCACTGAATTTCCATTTATCGAAACAGGAAAAGCTCGATATCGGCGAAGCGCTCGATAACGACAAGAACCGCGAGATGTTCAATAAATTCGAATTGTACCAGCACGGCGCCCACCGGTCCGTAACCACTAAGCAGGCTGAATAAGTTTGAAATATTGAGGCAGTATGCGGATGCGCAACTGTTCCAGGGTTTCACGCGGCTCGCCATCTATATGAAGAGGGGCAAACCCATTGTTGGTGATAGTAAGTTCCTCCGTCTGAAAATAGATCACCGGCGAACGCAGCGAGTTCTCGATCTTCCTGAGCTTACCGGCCAGCACCTGCCGCATAACAGTGAGCAATAGCAGTGGTTTCGCTACTTTTTTTACGATCACCACATCCAGCAATCCATCGGACAGAACGGCTTTCGGGGCAATGGTGAAATTATTCCCGAACTGGTTGCTATTGGCCACACTTACAAAAAATGCTTCCGTGGTAAAAGCGATCTTATTGGCATTGATGAGAAATGAATAAGCCTGCGCCGAAAAGAAATTGCGCGTGGTAAGGGAGGCATAGGTAGCCAGTCCACGTTTAGGTTGTTCAGCAAATTCATGGGCCACCTTGGCATCGAAACCCAATCCGCAAAGCATGCAGGCAAACTGCTCGTTGACCATGAATGCATCGGTGAGCCTGGGCGTACCGGTCATGACCACCTGCAATGCTTTGGCGCTTGCTTTGGGGATCCCTGCTGCCAATGCCAGTCCATTGCCCGATCCCATGGGGATGATCCCGAAGTTTACCTGCGTATGGGCCAGTGCATGCACTACCTGGTTCACCGATCCGTCACCCCCGCAGATCACCACATCCGTTATTTTTTCTTCCCTGATCTTCTGTTCCACAAATCCATAGTTGCCACTGGCCACGGTAGGCAAAATATCGAAGGGTATGCCCTGCTGTTTCGTTTCATGGGCTATCAACTCTTTCAACGAAGCTTTGCCCCTGGTACCGGAAATGGGATTGATAAGATAAATGATCCTTCTTGACATGGGTAGCAAAATTCGGGAAAATAAGAAATAACGAAAATATATCTCGGTTGAACCCTGCATATTGTACCTTACCTTTACCATCAACAGCAATGGATATGGAGGTACGTGCCGGACAAGAGCATATTTTTTTCGACAGGGACCTGAGCTGGCTTTCTTTCAATGAGCGCGTGCTGCTCGAAGCCGGCAATAGTGAGGTGCCCCTGCTGGAAAGGATCAGGTTCCTTTCCATCTATTCTTCCAATTCGGATGAGTTTTACAGGGTGCGGATGCCGGCGCTGATGGCGCTGGACAAGATCAACAGGAAAAAAGACGGGGGCGATGCTCCCTCTGTTTTACAGAAGGCCAATGCCATCATCCACCGCCAGCAGGAATTGTTTGGGACTACCCTTGCCGACATTCTGCCTGAGCTGCGCTCAAAGAACAATTCCCATCTCGTTTACAAAGAGCCTATACCGGAGCCGGTACAGGCAGCAGCCACCGATTATTTTTTCACGCAGGTACTGGCATTCCTGCAGCCGGTCTATTTGTCGGACCGCACCGTACAATTCTTCCCGGAGAACAACAAGCTCTACCTGGTGGCTATCGTCAGCATCGCCCAATACAAGGAAGAATATATCATTCTCAATATTCCTTCCGACCTGTTACCGAGATTTTATTCCGTGCAGCATGAAGGCATCCAGTATATCCTCTTTCTCGATGATATTATCCGTTATAACCTGCAGGCAGTGATGCCACAGGTGTCCATCCTGTCTTCTTACAGTTTTAAAGTGACCCGTGATGCGGAGCTCGGACTGGAAGATGAATACGAGGGTGATATGGCGGAAAAGATCGAAAAACAGATCGCCAAAAGGGATTTCGGTTTTGCCACCCGGTTTCTCTATGGGGCCGGACTTCCCGCCAGATGCCTGCAGGCATTGATGAATGTGCTCCATCTCAGCAATGCCAATGTGATAGAAGGAGGTATGTACCATAACCTGAAAGACCTTGCCTCATTGCCCATCACCGATCCTGCACTGATGTACCCGCACTGGCCGGTAACGGAATATCCAGTACCCACAGACCCGCCTTCCCTATTGGAAGAGATCATCCAAAAAGATATCATCCTTCATCCACCTTATCAATCATACAACACAGTGCTTCGCTTTTTCAATGAAGCCGCCATCGATCCCTGGGTGGAAGAGATCTATGTGACCCTCTACAGGATCGCCGGCGATTCGAAGATCGCTTATGCATTGATGAGCGCTGCCAGGAACGGAAAAAAAGTGACCGTATTCGTGGAACTGAAAGCCAGGTTCGATGAAGCCAATAATATCCGCTGGTCGAAACAGATGAAAGCAGCCGGCGTGAAGATCGTTTACAGCATCCCTTCCCTGAAAGTACATGCAAAAGTGGCCCTCATCAAAAAGGTGAAAGAAAACCGCAGTCAACTGGCCGGATTGCTGGCCACCGGTAACCTCAATGAAAGCACTGCCCGTTTCTATACCGACCATATCCTGCTCACGGCCCACCCCGAAATGCTCCGGGAACTGGAGATGCTCTTTTCTTTCCTGGCTGAAAGAAGAAAGCCGGTTACACAAGGTTTATTGTCCTTCTCACACCTGCTCGTGGCGCAGTTCAATTTACAGGACCGTTTCCTCTCGATGATCGAACGTGAAATAAGGAATGCACAACAAGGTTTGCCTGCCCGCATTTTCATCAAGCTCAACAACCTCGAAGAAAAGGTGATGATCGGTAAACTGTATGAGGCTTCAGCAGCAGGTGTGAAGGTCGATCTCATCGTAAGAAGTATCTGTTGCCTGGTGCCCGGTGTTCGCGGCCTGAGTGAACGGATCACTGTTAAACGGATCGTAGACAGGTACCTGGAACATGGCCGCATTTTCATCTTTCACAATAATGGCCATCCTGAATTGTTCCTCGGTTCGGCCGACTGGATGAACCGTAATATCTATCGCCGCATCGAGGTTTGCTTTCCCATCTATGACCCGGTGATCAAACAGGAGCTCATGGAGCTGATGCAAATACAATGGCAGGACAATGTACAGGCGGCCCTTCTCGACAGTTCATTAAGTAACTGCCCCATCGATTTAACGGAAATGCCCATACGATCTCAGAAAATGATCAGCGAAACGCTGCGGAAAAGACCGTCCATCACCACCTGAGCAGCGCGCTGGCCCAGGTAAAGCCGCTGCCGAAGGCAGCGAGGCAAACGAGATCGCCTTCTTTGATCTTACCTTCCTGCCAGGCTTCACAAAGCGCCAGTGGAACTGAGGCAGCAGTGGTATTACCGTACCGCTGGATATTATTATAGACCTGGTCTTCTCTCAATCCCAGTTTCTGTTGCACGAATTGTGCAATGCGGAGATTGGCCTGGTGTGGCACCAGCATACGCAGGTCGGAGGGTTGGTATCCGTTCTTGTTCAGGGCTTCCAAAATGACTTCCGGGAATTTCACCACCGCTTTCTTGAAAACGGATGGCCCGTCCATGAATGGAAAGTTCTGTGCTTTGTCGACCATGGCATGGCTCATGAACATTTCCCCGATCTCTGCCTCACTGAAATCGGCCAGGGATTGTTCCATCCAGTGATTGGCATGTGTGCCGGGGTTGTACATGGCTAGCAACTCCGCGCTCTCACCATCACTATGCAGGTGAGTGCTCAGTATCCCCCTGTTGGCATCGGCGCCGGGTTGCAACACTACGGCGCCGGCGCCATCCCCGAAGATCACGCTCACATTCCTGCCACGGGTACTGAAATCGAGCCCGAAGGAATGTTTCTCACTGCCGATAACGAGAATGTTCTTGTACATACCCGATCGGATGAACTGGTCGGCCACACTGATGGCATAAATAAACCCGCTGCATTGGTTACGCACATCGAGCGCACCGATCTCTTTCATCTTCATAGCCCGCTGAACGAGCACCCCGCAGCCGGGGAAATAATAATCAGGGCTAAGCGTGGCGAATATGATGAAGTCGATATCCTGTGGAGTAACGCCCGCCCTTTCGATGGCCATGGCAGCGGCTTCTACGCCCATGGTGGTAGTGGTTTCTCCCGTACGGTCGGCATAACGGCGCTCTTTGATACCGGTACGTTCCTGGATCCATTCATCACTGGTATCCATGAAGCGGGTGAGGTCATTATTGGTGAATACATTCTTAGGGACATACATGCCGATACCGGCTATAACAGAACGGACCATATAGCAACCATGTTTTAATTCCGAAAATACGGAAAGAAAAATTGCAGCGGAAATGAAACTATTTCAAAGGGAACTATTTCCCTTTCAGGTGAAGTACTTCGGTGAGGAATTTTTCGATCTCATACTTTACGCCGGCCACATCGTGCGATTTGATATAGGAGCCGATCACATGATTGCCTGTATTGGGCATGGCAACGGCCCTCTTTTCCAGCGTGTCTGTGCCTAACTCCTGGTACATTTTCAGGATGGCGCTTACTTTCACCACGCTGTCGCGCAGCACCTCATCCTTATAATAATACAGCACCAGGGTCGGCTGTTTTATCCGGTTGAAGACTTTTTTCTGCATGGTGGTCTCCACCAGTTCTTCCAGGCTCACAGCCCCTTCGATCCTGTAATGGGGTGTCCAGTATTGTTTGTACAGGGCCGTGGTATCCGACTTCGAATCGATATACCTGGAGCCTTTCACCATCCGGGCGATCTGCAATCCCCAGGGATTGTTCAGCAGCCAGGCATTGGGATCATCGATGGCGATATTGGGTGAAAGCAATACCAGCGCATATACGTCGGGGTATTCAGCCGCCAGTTTCAATGCCAGTGTGCCCCCGGTGGAAGTGCCCATGAGGATCACTTTATTGCCGAGTTGCCGGCCGATGGCCAGTGCTTCCTTGGCAGATTCCCAGTATTTATCCGCCGTGAGCTTCAGCAGCGGCTCGGTGGTATCGATGCCATGTTCCGCCAGCCGGGAGAGATAGAGATTGCATCCGAATTTTTTGGCAATGTCCCTGTGCACGGGCTCGCCTTCACCCTGCGAAGCTGTAAAACCATGCAGGTACACGATAGACACATCTGTTCTCTGTTTCAGTGAATCATTGGCCCATACGATGCGCGCTTCGTTATCAGGTTTTATTTTATGCATGGATTCCTCGCTGCTGATGAATTGTTCCAGGTCGGTGGCATTGGATGGAACAATGGGCATGATCTTGTCGTATACAGGTGTGGAAGGCTTGGGCCCCAACAGGTAAACGATCAGGAGCACCAGGGGTATGATGAACAGCCATTTCTTGCCCATGACATAAATTTGTGCTGAAATTAAATGGAATTTCGTGAATTCCGAAACAATAACCCACTGGAAGGCAACCCGGTAGCCCATGCCTGCCCTGCCGGAGTTTACCAAAATAATAAGTTTGCCCTTCGCCCTTGCCCTCCCGTTGATTTGATGTACCTTTGCGCGTCAAAAAAATGGTATTAGCAGTCAGGCATAAAGCTTGTGCTGGATCCTGCTACCCAATGCCTGAAGCTAAAAGCTAAACATTAATATGAATATTCGCAACATAGCGATCATCGCTCACGTAGACCACGGAAAGACAACGCTTGTAGACAAGATCTTACACGCCACCAAAGTTTTCCGTGATAACCAGGAAACGGGCGAACTGATCATGGACAGCAACGACCTGGAAAGAGAACGTGGCATCACCATATTCAGCAAGAACGCAGCCGTTACCTACAAAGACGTAAAGATTAATGTGATCGATACGCCGGGTCACGCCGATTTCGGTGGTGAAGTGGAAAGGGTATTGAAAATGGCCGATGGCGTTTGCCTTCTCGTAGATGCTTTCGAAGGCCCCATGCCGCAAACCCGTTTCGTGCTGCAAAAAGCGCTTCAGCTCAACCTGAAGCCCATCGTGATCATCAATAAGGTCGATAAACCCAATTGCCGCCCCGATGAAGTGCACGATGCCGTATTCGAGCTCTTCTTCAACCTCGATGCAACGGAAGAACAACTCAATTTCCCCACCTACTATGGCTCCGGCAAGAATGGCTGGTTCAACGATTCGCTGACACCCAGTGAAGACATCACCCCATTGCTCGACGGTATCCTCAAATATGTGCCTGAACCCAAAGTGGAGGAAGGCACCCTGCAGATGCAGATCACTTCGCTCGATTATTCCTCTTTCCTCGGCCGTATCGCCATCGGAAAAGTTAGCAGAGGCACTATTCGCGAAAACCAACCCATCTCGCTGATGCAGGCAGATGGCATCATCAAAAAATCGAGGGTGCGTGAGCTCTATGTGTTTGAAGGAATGGGTAAGAAGAAAGTAAGTGAAGTGGTGGCCGGTGACCTTTGTGCAGTGGTAGGGCTCGAAGATTTCAATATCGGTGATACCATTGCCGATGCAGAAAATCCTGAAGCACTTCCGGTGATCAGTGTGGATGAACCCACGATGAACATGCTTTTCTCCATCAACAATTCTCCTTTCTATGGAAAGGATGGAAAATTCGTTACCAGCCGTCACCTCCGCGACCGCCTCATGAAAGAAACGGAAAAGAACCTGGCCCTCCGGGTAATGGATTCCGACGGGGGCGACAGCTTCGTGGTCTATGGCCGCGGTATCCTGCATCTCGGTGTATTGATCGAGACCATGCGCCGCGAAGGCTATGAGCTCACAGTAGGCCAGCCCCAGGTGATCGTAAAAGAGATCGACGGTAAAAAATGCGAGCCCTACGAAATACTGGTGGTAGATGTTCCCCAGGAATATGCCTCCAAAGTGATCGACCTGGTTACCCGCCGCAAAGGAGAGATGCATGTGATGGAGACCAAGGGAGAAATGCAACACCTCGAATTCGAGATACCTTCCCGCGGACTGATCGGCCTGCGTACGCAAATGCTTACCAATACAGCCGGCGAAGCAGTGATGGCCCACCGTTTCAGCGAATACAAACCCTGGAAAGGCCCCATCCCCGGTCGTAATAATGGCGTGCTGCTTGCCAAACAAAATGGTAGTGCCACTGGCTATTCGCTGGATAAGCTGCAGGACCGCGGTTCGTTCTTCATCGATCCGGGTGAGGATGTCTATGCAGGACAGATCATTGCCGAGCATATCAAACCCGGCGACCTCGTGGTGAATATCATCGAAGGTAAAAAGCTCACCAATATGCGGGCCAGCGGCAGTGATGCAGCTACCAATATCGCCCCTAAAATATTGATGACACTGGAAGAATGTATGGAATATATCCAGCAGGATGAATGCATCGAGGTAACGCCCAATTTCATTCGCATGCGTAAGACCATCCTGGATGAGGAAGAAAGAAAGAAATTCCAGAAAATGCTCAGCGCGGCCAATGCCTAGGTTGCAGGAATGCTAAATAAGGATAATAACTTGCACAGATAGTTAATAACAATCTTTGTATTTTAATCCCGGCTTCACGCCGGGATTTTTATTGCCTTTGAAAATTTCAACCATCACTCAACTGCTAGAAATGAAAACACTCATGATGGCGCTCGCCGGCCTGTTCTTCAGCAGCGCAACGCTTGCTTTGGACGCCGATCAATTCGAAGCCTATATCATTATTAATAAAGACACGGTAAGGGGGCATATCATCACCAATGACCTCGAATCCGTTCATCTCCTCGTGAACTTCGAGACCGCAGATGGCAAGATCACGCAATACAAACCCGGAGAGATCAAAAGATTCGCCATCAATGTGCTCGAACAGTGGCGCCGGTATGTGGTGCTTGACCTTGGTCAGGCAACAGGTGCAAAAGACACCGGCAGCACACTGGTGTTCGCCCAGGTCATTTCAGACGAAGGACCGGTGAAAGCATACAAATACAGATGTTATCAGAATAAATCCATCTATTCCACTCCCGGCGACCTGCCTTCTGCGGACCAGCGTGGTCTCATCTCCGAAACCTGTCTCATCAAAGGTCCGGAAGTGCTTCGATTGCAGCGCACCAGCGTATTCGGCAATACGAAAAAAAAGCTGCGGGAATTCTTCAGTGATTGCCCAACAGTGCTGGCCAGCCTCAATAATGTGAAGAATGCCGTGGATGAACTCCCCGGACTGGTAAGGCAATACAACCGTTGCCGGCTACGATCATAATGATATTATGATCTCGTGCGATATACGGATACCCGGCAAAAGGCATTCGAAGACGACGTACCGGCCACATCCTGATTTTGCCGAAAAAAAACCCCATTTCGCCGAAACCCGCTATGAGAGGGCTATTTGCGCTATTAACTTGCACTCGTTATCGGTTCGAACGGTAGTTAAATTGTATAAACGGCATCAATTGTTAAAAACAGTTTTCTTCCTGCCCAACTTGTAACATTCGGGAAAAGACGGCGTCTTATTTATGGTAGACACGCAGAGAAACAACAACATCACTATAAAAAAAATTTAACATGAAAAAGAGTATTTTAATCGGCGCTTTGTTACTGATGGTCGGACTTAGTACCACTTTCGCCAACATCAAAGAAACTGTGAATGAGAGAGTGCTCAATTCTTTTAACAAAGAATTCGTAGGAGCAAAAGAGGTAAATTGGGAAAACGGCAAAACCTTTGCCAAAGCCACTTTCAAGCTCAACAACCAGGTGATGTTCGCCTACTATTCACAGGATGGTGAACTGCTGGCCGTAACACGTAACCTTATTTCCGGACAACTGCCGATCAGCCTGTTGGCCGACCTGAAAAAGAACTACAGCGATTACTGGATCACCGATCTTTTTGAAATGGCCAATAACCAGGAAACAAGTTATTACATCACACTGGAAAGCGCTTCGCAAACCATCGTACTGAGATCAGTAGGCGCTGCCGGTTGGGAAACTTTCAAAAAAGAAAAGAAATCCTAGCATATAAAGGGTAAGTATAGCCGAAAACAGGGTCCTCTTCCGCTGCCGGAAGAGGATTTTTTTATGGTATCAATTCATCGTACCTTTACCCTCTCGGAAAACAAGTCTATGAAACAGTGGCGCCTGATCTTGTTCGTATTAGCATTTTTCTTCATGTCGGCAACTGAGCTGTCGGCCCAATGCTCCATCTGCACAAAAACTGCCCAGCAACTGGGCGAAAAACCCGCCAAAGCACTGAACACCGGCATCATTTACCTGGCTTTCACTCCCCTCCTCCTCATGGGACTGGTAGGCTATCGCTGGTGGAAAAATAACCGCGAAGCCTGATCCACTGATCCTTTTTTTAGCGCTACCATCCAATGCAGCCCTTACGGCCATCTCTTTTTCTTATCTTGTTAGTCCAAACAAACTGTTATATGAGATATGCCTGGCTCCTGCTGCTACTGGTATCTTCGGTAGTTTCCGCTCAAAAGCTCCCTTCCATCGAAGAAAAGACAAATGGCCTCAAAAAATTTGAAGGGTTCCTCAATTTTTACTGGGATGAGAACAGTGGCAAGATCTGGCTGGAGATCGATAAGCTGGATACCGAATTCCTGTATGTGACCTCATTGCCTGCCGGCCTGGGCTCCAATGATATCGGCCTCGACCGTGGATTGCTTGGCGGCTCGCGCATCGTGAAGTTCCTCCGTACAGGCCGCAAGATTCTATTGATAGCTCCTAATTATGATTACCGCGCCATATCCAACGACCCCGCAGAACGCAGGGCCGTTGAACAGTCCTTTGCACAGTCAGCCATTTGGGGCTTCACGGCCGAAGCCGAAAGCAATGGCCATCTGTTGGTAGATGCCACCGATTTTTTCGTCCGGGATGCCATACGCGCCGGCAGCAGGCTGCGAAATATGCGACAGGGCAATTATTCATTCGACAAAAGCAGGTCGATGGTATACCTGCCACGCACCAAAAATTTTCCACTGAATACTGAGATCGAAGCCACCATCACGCTCAATGGACCTGATGGGGAAGCCGGTAATTTCGTACAGTCGGTCACCCCTTCCTCCGATGCCATCACCTTGCGAATGCATCACTCCTTCGTTCAATTGCCCGATAATCATTACAAACCCCGCATCTTCGATCCCAGGTCCGGCTATTTTGCCACTTCATTTTTCGACTATAGCACACCGGTAGCTGAGCCTATCGAGAAGATGTATATCGCCCGACACCGGCTCAAAAAAAAAGACCCTTCAGCGGCCATCAGTGAGCCGGTAAAACCGATCATTTATTATCTCGATAACGGCACTCCCGAACCCATCCGCACTGCCCTGCTCGAAGGCGCTTCCTGGTGGGACCAGGCTTTCGAAGCTGCCGGTTATAAAAACGCTTTCCAGGTAAAGGTCTTACCTGATAGTGCCGACCCTATGGACATCCGTTATAATGTGATCAACTGGGTACACCGGTCTACCCGCGGGTGGTCTTACGGCGCTTCGGTGACAGATCCCCGCACCGGCGAGATCATCAAAGGCCAGGTTACGCTTGGCTCCCTGCGCGTACGACAGGATTACCTGATAGCACAGGGATTACTGGCCCCGTTCGAAAATGGTCTGCCTGCCGACGACAAGATGCTGAAGATGGCCCTTCAGCGATTACAACAGTTAGCCGCACACGAAGTGGGGCATACCATCGGCCTGATGCATAATTATGCCTCCAGTGTCAGCAACCGCGCCAGCGTGATGGATTACCCGCATCCACTCATTCGTCTTACCAGCAATGGCGAAATCGATGTGGACCAGGCCTATGACAACAAGATCGGTGAGTGGGACAAGCTGGCCGTAACCTGGGGCTACCAGGATTTCCCGGAAAGCACTAACGAAAAACAGGCACTCGACCATCTCCTGCGCAATGCTGCTCAGCGGGGACTTCAGTTCATCAGCGACCGGGATGCAAGGGCCCCGGGAGGCTTGCATCCGCAGGCGCATTTGTGGGACAATGGTTCCAACCCTGTCACTGAATTGAAAGAAGTGATGAAGATCAGAACAAAAGCATTGTCGCAATTCGGAGAGAAAAACATCCGGCCCGGTATGCCGATGGCCATGCTGGAAGATGTGCTGGTGCCCGTATACCTCTATCATCGCTACCAGTTGGAGGCCGTTACCAAAGAAGTGGGCGGCATGTATTACACCTACGCTACCCGCGGTGACGGACAGGTGATCACCAAACCCATTCCCAAAGAAGAACAACTCAGGGCCCTGAATGCAGTGATCGATTGTCTCGACCCCGGTACACTCACCATTCCTGATGCCATCCTGAAACTGATCCCTCCCAGGCCCGCAGGCTATGATATGACCCGCGAGCTTTTCAATAAAAGGACGGGCCTTGCATTCGATGCCCTCTCTCCCGCAGAGACAGCGGCAGATTTCCCGCTCTCTTTCCTTTTCCATCCCCAGCGCCTCAGCAGGATGGTGCAGTTTGAAGCGTTATCGAATGGATTGGGTGTGCAGGAAATGGTGAATACATTGATCGGTAAAACGTGGAAGGCCCCACGAAGAACAGGCATGGAGAAACTGGTGCAGATGCAAACGGAACAGGTATTGCTCACTTATTTGCTTTCCTCCGGCATCGATGAGAACGCTTCTTTCCAGGCCAGGGCCGTGATCCGGAAATCATTGGATGAGCTTACGCAATTCATCAGTGCACAGCAAAAGGTCAGCAAAGATGCTGCTTACCTGGCCCATCTCTCGCTGGCATTGGAAAGGATCAGATCGCCGGAAAAGGCCAGGCCCACCTTGCACAAAGAGATCCCGCCCGGAGCACCGATCGGGTGTGATGAATAGTTAGATATGGTGAACTGTTTATTCCGGGCGGTGAAATGGAAGATATGCTTGTACAAAGCGATAGAGGTTGAACGGATCTTTCTGAAGGGCTTTTTCAATTTCGGCTTTCAATGATCCTTTGCTGAGATCTTTCATGCGGTATTGCTGTACCAGGTGCCAGGCGCGTTCCGCGAGCAGCCAGGCCCTTTGCGATTGATGATGGGGGTACTGCAATGCCTCACTGATCTTTTCCTGCAATTCCTGGATACCCTGTTTTTGTGAAGCGATGGTTTTCACAACAGGTACTTCCTGCTCATGGGCACTGAATGCAGGGGCCAGCATCATGCGGAGATTCTTCACGAAGCGGTCGGCATCGGGCCGGTCGGATTTATTGACCACGAAGATATCGGCGATCTCCATCAATCCTGCTTTCATCGTTTGCACTTCATCACCGGCTTCGGGCACCACCACAACTACGGTAACATCGGCCAGTCCAACGATCTCCACTTCACTCTGCCCCACTCCTACTGTTTCCACGATGATATGATCGAAACCGGCGGCTTTCATCAGTTCCGTGATCTCCATGATCTTTGGGTGGAGACCGCCCAATGATCCACGTGTAGCCAGTGAGCGGATAAAAACCCCCGGATGGTCGTACCATTCGCTCATGCGTATGCGATCGCCGAGCAGTGCGCCGAAATTGAAGGGGGAGGAAGGATCGACACAGAGAACGCCAGTCTTTTTTCCCTGTTGCACGAAGACGCCGATCAGGGCATCTACCAAAGTGCTTTTGCCGGCGCCAGGTGGGCCGGTGATGCCGATCAGTTTTGTGTCATCATTACCAGGCAGGGCACTCAACAATTGATCATATCCCGGCACTTCATTTTCGATATATGAAATGCCTCTCGCCAGCGATTTACGGTCGCCGGTCTGTATCTTTTCCAGCAACAAGGCCGTATTGATCAAATTAGAGTGTGTTTTGTTATTGCGAATGTAGGGAAAGTTGGCAGTTGCGAACTCCTTCAGACCACTCTATAATTCCTGAAATCGAACAACCTGATCCCTGTTCTTTTCTCGAACCAATACAGGACGCGTTCTTTCAGTGAGAATTTCTTTTGGGAGACATCAAGCTCTACCTGCCAGTTCCTCGTAGCGATGCGGGGCATCATTACGGAAGGGTGGGTGCCGGTAAATTTCTCCAGTGAATCGAATTCGGAATAATCGCACAGCTCTTTTGCGGCAAGCTGTTCCGCTTCGGCCTGTTCCTCGGCCCAATATTGAATGATATTCTTCTGCTTTTGCAGCATTTGTTTCGGGCTCTTTACCCATCCATAATGATAGATATAAGCGTCCACGGGCTTCACATTCAGCTTTTCTCCATTCCTGCGAAAACCCTGTGCGTCTTTATACGAACTGATCGTTTTGTCATTACGGATGATACGCACTTCCTTATGATACCAGCGACGGCTATCGCCTACATAATCATAGGTTCCATAAAAGTGCAGGTAATTGAACAACAACCCGTCTATCCGTTTGTCGTCCTTATACTTCGTAGTTGCCTCCCTGATAGCGGCGTAATATTTTTCATGGAGCACTTCATCTCCCTGTATATAAAAGGCCCAGTCGAACTCCGGGCCAACCTGGTGAAAAGCCTTGTTGGTTTCAACGGCGAGTATTTGCCCGCCCTCCCTGATCTCAGGGTCCCATACGGAAGGGATGACCCTGATCTTATGGGAATCTATCTGCCGTACCAGTTGCAGGGTTTCATCATCGCTTTCACCTACCAGCACGATCATGGCATCCACAACAGGAAGGATGGAAGCGATCGCTTCCACAATAGGATAGTCGTTCAGAATGGCATTCCTGATGATCGTGAAGCCGGCTATTTTCATCATTTGTCGTTTATGGGTTTATCTGCCATTGCTGACAGCAATGCCTTTTTGCAGGGCATAGAGCTTATAATATTTCATGAACGTGAGATGCGCCACATTTTTTGCGATCACGAATCCATAGAACCCATCCAGGAATCCCATTCTCAGCAAGTATCCATGAATGAAAGCCCAGGCAGGGTTGGCCAGCATTTTGAACCACCCCGACCGTTTGCCCTTCCTGAAATACAACTCCGCAGAAATCGTGCTATATCGGTTGTTCTGGATAATATGCTCTTCAAGGCTATGATAGGAATAATGGAGGAGATCACCGGTGAGTTGCTGAAATTTAATGCCATCCGCAGGGATCGTACTTTCGTGAACGGCATCTTCACTCCAGCATACCTTTTCTTTGTTGAACAAACGTACTTTCCTGTCGGGGTACCAATCGCCATGACGGATCCATTTCCCACAGTAATTAGTGCAGCGGTTCATGATATAACCGGCAGCCGGAAATCCTGCCGCCCTGGCTTGCAGGATAGCGGACACCAACGTGGGGTCAAGCGCCTCATCTGCATCCAACGATAATATGTAGCGATGTGTGGCTTCACGGCTGCCGAAATTTTTTTGCTGCCCATACCCTGCAAAAGCATGTTCAATGAACCGCACTTTTTTTTCGAGGCAGATGGCCCTGGTATTATCGGTAGAAAAAGAATCGATCACCAATACTTCATCCGCAACGGATTGCACAGAATCTATGCAACGGCCGATATTCCTTTGCTCGTTGAAAGTTATTATGACCACCGATAATTTTTCCATATTATCCGGGCGTGAAAGTAATAACTATTTTGGCACCAGCTTTGGGTTTTACTCTGTAAATTGCTGTTTATTTTTTATTGTGCATTATGACGAATTTCATTCCCATTTTTCCGCTTGGCATCGTGGTGTACCCGGGGGAAAGATTACATCTGCATATCTTTGAACCACGTTATAAACAATTGGTCCAGGAATGTGATGGGGCTAAAAAGCCATTCGGCATCCCCACCGTTGTCAATAATCGCGTTCAGGATATGGGCACCCTGGTGCAACTCACCGAGATCGTTCAGGTCTATGAAAATGGGGAAATGGATATCAAAGCCCAGGGATTGAAAGTGTTCCGCGTGCTGGAAGTGATCAAAACAGTACCGGAGAAATTATATAGCGGCGCCATCGTGAACTACCCGGAGAATGAACTGGAAGCGAATAACCGGGAGCTCATGCAGAAAGTAGTAACGGGGGTGAAGGAACTGCATCGCCTGCTGAACATCAGCAAGGATTTCAGGAAAGCGGAGGAACATCTTATCTCCTACGATGTGGCACATCATGCAGGACTTTCACTGGAAGAGGAATATGAAGTGCTCGGTCTTCTGAAAGAATTGCAAAGGCAGGAATATATTCGCAGACATTTGCAAAAAGTGCTTCCGATGCTGATGGAAATGGAACAATTGAAAGAGAAAGTAAAGCTCAATGGTCATTTTCGTAACCTCTCTGCCTTTGATCTTGACCTCGATGTATAGGCATTCTATCAACGAATAAAACTTTTTTACGCTTGGCCATTACTACACTTTGTTTTGATTTTGGCAATACCCGGCTGAAATGCGCCGTATTTGAAGATGATCGATTGCAGGAACTGCTGGTGCTCGATGATGATCACGATGCGACCATTCAGCAGCTTGTCGATAAATACCGCCCCACCCGGTCGATCCTTTCCTCCGTCATCAAACACAATCCAGGGATGGAGACCATCCTGGCCACCCATACCCGGTTCCACAAACTCGATCACCATTCAAAGCTGCCTGTCACCACACCGGTGGGCAGACCGCGCGAGATCGGGGCCGACAGGCTGGCGCTCGTTGTAGCGGCCGCGGTCCAGTTCCCCGGAAAGAACAACCTGGTGATCGGGCTGGGCACGGCCATCACCTACAATTTTGTGAATAAACAAAAGGAATTCATTGGTGGAAATATTTCCCCAGGCATGGAAATGCGCTTCAAAGCACTGCATGGTTTTACAGCCAAACTCCCCCTGGTAGAAAAGGACTGGAATTTCCCCCTGTTCGGCTACGATACCCAATCGAATATCCTCAGCGGCGTGATCCTCGGAATGGCCAAAGAGATCGATGGTATGATCGAAGCATATATGGATAAGTATAATAACTTTAACGTGGTCTTAACCGGCGGTGACGCACCCTATTTTGTCTATCTTCTGAAAAACAAGATATTTGCAGACCCTAATCTGATCTATAGGGGGCTTAATACTATCTGCGAATACAATGATTTACACGACCAATAAGAAAATCAGGCTGTTAGGACTTGTTTGTTGCTGTTTTGTTTCCCTGGCACAGGCTCAGACCGAAAATTCTCCCTATTCCCGGTACGGGCTGGGGGATATCGTCCCTACCCAAAATATCGCTACCCGCGGTATGGGAGGGATTTCCGCCGCCTATTACGATTTCACCACTATCAATTTCGTGAATCCGGCCTCCTATGCACGCCTGCAGGCCACCATCCTCGATATTGGTGTGGAATGGAACAGTAAAACCCTCCGGGCTTCCAACCCGGCCAGGAAATTCAATTCCTATAGTCCCAATATCTCCTATGTTCAATTGGGCTTCCCCCTCAAAAAAAATGGCGGATGGGGCATGAATATCGGCCTGAGGCCCATCACACGTATCAACTATAAGCTCTCCAGCAATGAAAAGCTGTTCAGGCCCAATTTTACCGATACCCTCAACGTGGCCACCCTTTACGAAGGCAGTGGTGGCGCTTATGAAGCACATCTGGGCACCGGCTTCAGGATCACCCGCCATCTCACGATGGGATTCAATGTAGGGTACCTGTTCGGCACCAAGGATTACAGCACAAGAACAAATCTCCTCGATACCGCTACCTATTATTATAAATCGAACTATGAAAGGAATACACATTATGGCGGTTTCATGCTGAATGGCGGACTTCAATACACTACGAAACTCGATAAAGAAACATACCTTCGCCTCGGCGCATACGGAAATATTCAACGGAAATTCAATGCTTCCCAGGATTATGTGGTGCAGACCTTTGAATACAATTCAACCGGCGCAACAGATACCATCGATATCGCCTACAGGGAGAAAAATGTTTCCGGAAAAGTGCAATACCCTGCTTCTTTCGGGGCAGGCGCCATTTTCGACAAACCCGGTAAATGGCTGATCGGGGTGGATTATGTGATGGAGAAATGGTCGGGCTACCGGTTCTATGGTGAGAAAGACCTGGTACAGGATAGCTGGGAGATCCGTGTGGGCGGACAGTTGATGCCACAGGGCGGAAAGAATTACTGGAGCAACGTTGGTTATCGCGCCGGCGCCAACTTCGGAAGAGATTATATTTTTGTGCAGGACAGGAACCTGAATAAATGGAGTGCCTCTGCCGGTGTTGCGTTACCCATGCGCAAGCCAGCATACACCAACCAGTTCTCGGTGATCAATCTGACGTTAGAATATGGACAGCGTGGCAATAAACAGAATTCCGTGCGGGAGAATTTTTTCCGCTTCGCCGTCGGATTATCGCTCAGCGATATCTGGTTCCTGAAACGCAAGTATGATTAATCAATGAAAATCGACAGATCATCATATTTCTTATTCTGGGCAGCTCTACTTTCGGGCTGCCTTTTTGTTCTGAGCTCCTGTGAGAACGATGAACGTGAGATCAATAATCTTTTCAGCAAACAGGCCGCGATCGAGGAGGCGAACCAGGTGGTAAGTTATCTCAGCCAGGACGGCACCGTGAAAGCAAAGCTCACTTCTCCCTATATGATCCGCCAGCAGGTAGATTCTCCCTACACTGAATTTCCCCGTACACTCCATGTGGATTTTTACGACGATAGCAGCGTGAACATCCAGACCATCATGGATGCCCGCTATGGCAAATACAGGGATTATGAAGGTAAGGTGCTGCTACGCGACAGCGTGGTGGTGATCAATATCGTCAATGGCGATACACTCCGCACACCGGAGCTATGGTGGGACCAGAACCAACAGGTCTTCTATACCGACAAGCCCACTTTTATCAGTAAGCGCGACGGCACCCGTACCTCCTCCACAAACGGGATGCGCGCCAAACAGGACCTCTCCTGGTATGAGCTCTATTCGAACTCCGGCAAGCTGCCGGTTCCCAAAGAGGATAGTTTACCCTGACAAGTGGACTTTTCACTAATTTCAACCTTCAAAATCTTTCAGCACTATGGAATATCGCAGACTTGGACGGTCCGGATTGGAAATAAGCGTATTGTCTTTCGGCAGTTGGGTTACTTTCCACAAACAACTCGATGATAACCTGGCCGATGAACTGATGGGCATTGCCTATGATAATGGCATCAATTTCTTCGATAACGCCGAAGTATACGCGCTGGGGGAAAGCGAGAAAATGATGGGCCGTGTACTCAAAAAGAAAAAATGGGACCGCACTTCCTATATCGTTTCCTCCAAAGCTTTTTTTGGCTGGCGTGGTCAAAACAATAAGCCCAACCAGACCGGGCTGAGCCGCAAACACCTGTTCGAAGCCTGCCATGAAGCGCTTCAACGCCTGCAGGTAGATTACCTCGACCTGTATTTCTGCCACCGCCCCGATGTGAAAGTGCCCATCGAAGAAGTGGTGTGGACCATGCATAACCTGATCCAGCAGGGAAAGGTCCTGTACTGGGGCACCAGCCAGTGGAGCGGCGCCGAGATCATGGAGGCACACCGTGTGGCCCAGCAGTATGGACTGATCGGCCCCACCATGGAACAGCCGCAATACAATATGTTCGACCGCTTCAGGATGGAACAGGATTACCTGCCGGTCTTCCGCAATGTGGGACTGGGCACCACTATCTGGAGCCCGCTCGCAGCAGGTTTCCTGACAGGCAAATACAATGAAGGCATCCCCGCCGGATCGAGACTGGCCATCGAAGGGTACGACTGGCTCAAAGACAGGTGGCTGCAGGAAGAGAAGATCGAAAAAGTAAAAAAGCTGGGTGCGCTCGCCAAAGAACTGGGCGTATCGCTCGCTTCCATCGCCATTGCATGGACCATCAGGAACCCGAATGTGAGCACTGCCATCCTCGGGGCCACGAAAAAAGAGCAACTGCACGAAAACCTCAAAGCACTGGAAGTAGCGCCGCTACTCACGAATGAAGTGATAGAAAAGATCGAGAATATTTTACAGAATAAACCGCATATCGACCTGGCTTAGAGTTGGCAGTTGGCAATGGGCAGTTGGCAGTTGGTCTCCGGGAGTTTAAAATAGTCTATCAATTTCTTTCTTCCTGAATACTGGAAGGGCCTTAACAAAATCAGGGACCAACTGCCAACTGCCCATTGCCAACTGCCAACTACATTCACCCGACCAGTTCCTCCCAATACTCCGCGGCCCTTCTTGTATGCGGTATCACGATGGTGCCCCCTACAATATTGGCCACTGCGAATATTTCATACACCTGCTCCGTGGTAATGCCCTGCTCATGGCATTTGCCGAGGTGATATTTTATGCAGTCATCACAACGTAATACCATGCTGGCCACCAGGCCCAGCATTTCCTTGGTCTTCGTATCCAATGCCCCGGATTCATAAGTATTGGTATCGAGATTCCAGAGACGTTTCATCACCAGGTTATTTTTCCCGAGGATCACTTCGTTCATCCTGCTGCGATATTCATTGAATTCATTGACCAGCTTGCCCATAATAGAATTTTATTATTTATAAATTAAAGACTGTTTGCCTGTCATCATTTCCACATAGATGAAAGCCGATGAATTTGTACATTCACTTTTCAAACTATCTGTTTATGAGAAAATCTGCATGGATCATTATTATTTTACTCTTCACTCAATCCCTGTTTGCCCGGCAGGGAAAAGACCCGGTTAAAGTTACGGACATGTTGAAAATAAAATCCGTAGGTGGTGTCACACTTTCCAATGACGGCAGCAAAGCCGCATTCATTCTTACCACGATAGAACCGGACGGCGATAGCAAGCTGGATCATAAATACGTGAACCAGGTCTGGTCTGTGGCCACCGATGGCAGCTCGCAACCCAAACAGCTCACCTCCAAAGAAAATGCCTCACAGCCGGCCTGGAGCCCCGATGGAAAGCAGCTCGCTTTTGTCCGCGCGGCAGATGGCAAGACACAATTATTCCTTCTCCCGCTCGATGGTGGCGAAGCCATCCAGCTTACCAAATTCAAATACGGGGCCTTCAATCCCAAATGGAGCCCTAATGGCAAACAGATCCTGTTCGCTGCCAGCATCCCGCTCAAAGAACTGCTGAAAGATTCCCTGCTCGATCCGGGCAAAGCCTATCCCAAATGGTCAACCGAAAAGCCCGGTATAGATGGCAGTGCGCAATGGCCCAGTGGCCATTCAAAAGCCGATCCGGATGGGAGCCTGGATGAAGTAAGGGCTTATCTCGACAACAATGTGACCGATAAGAAGGCAAGAGTGATCAACAAGTTGAATTTCCAGGATGAAATGAATATTTCCTCCGATATGAGCTTCACTCATTATTTTATCGTGAACACCACGCCTGGCGCCACACCGGTGCCGGTTACCCGCGGGTTCAACCGGTTCAACAATGTGGATTTCACGCCGGATGGCCGTCAACTGGTGCTGAGTGGAAATATGGAATCGGAACAAAATCCCGATCGCGTGCTCGAATCCGGTATCTATATGATCGATACCGATGGCAGCAACCTGAAAAAGATACTGGGCGAAAAAGACAAAGTATACAGCTCACCGCGCATCTCCCCTTCCGGTAAATGGCTCGCCTTCCAGGTGGGCACTACTTCATTCGTGAATGTGCCAACGCTGGGCATCCTGCCTGTCAACGGTACTGAAAAAGATATCATCACCATCCCCTTCGACAGAAGCAAAGGTGGTTTCGTATGGAGCAATGATGAAAAATATTTGTACTTCGGCACACAGAGCAATGGCGGTGCGCCGGTATACCGGGCAGATATCAAGACCCGGCAGGTGGAACAACTTACGGACTTCAACAGCGGCGCCGGCAGTTTCGACCTGGCCGGCAATAAACTGGTGTTCAGCAAAACGGAAGTGGCCAATCCATCCGAGCTATACCTTGCCGATGCCGCCGGGAAGAATGCCAAACGCATCAGCCAGTTCAACCAGGGCTGGGTACAAGGCAAACAGTTATCTATACCCGAAAAGAAAACTTTTGTCAATAGTAAAGGGCTTACCGTGGAATACTGGATCATGAAGCCATCCAATTATGTGGTCGGCCGGAAATACCCGCTCCTGCTGGAGATCCACGGGGGCCCTTCGGCCATGTGGGGTCCGGGCGAGAGCAGCATGTGGCATGAATACCAGTTCTTCTGCAGCAAGGGGTACGGTGTGGTATACTGCAACCCAAGAGGCAGTGGTGGTTATGGCCAGGAATTCCTCCGGGCCAATATCAAAGACTGGGGAGCAGGGCCTACCAGCGATGTGCTCACTGCATTGGATAAAACGGTGGCCGAAGGATGGGCCGATACATCCAAACTGGTGGTGAGTGGCGGCTCCTATGCGGGGTACCTGGTAGCCTGGATCATTGGGCACGACAAACGTTTCAAGGCCGCCTGCTCACAGCGTGGAGTATACGATCTGAACACTTTCTTCGGAGAAGGCAATGCCTGGAGGCTGGTGCCGAATTATTTTGGCGGCTATCCCTGGGAAACAGCTCCCAGAGAGGTTTTGGAAAGGGAATCCCCGATCAATTATGTGCAGAATATCACCACTCCTTATATCATCTTCCATGGCGATAATGACCGCCGCACCGGGTTCGTGCAAAGTGAAATGTTGTACAGGAGCCTGAAAGTATTGAACAGGCCGGTGGAATATGTCCGCCATCCCAATGCCACCCATGAGATCACGCGCAGTGGCGACAACCGCCAGCGAATGGACCAGATGCTGAGGACCTGGGAATTCTTTGAGCGATATGTGAAATAATAAATGGGCACCCAAAAAATACGGGCGGTGAAACTTCGTTTCACCGCCCGCTTTCAATGCCTTCCTTGAATTACTGATTCCTGCCTTTAAACAACAACCGCTCTTTTTCCACTGTGCAAACTTTTATAGGCTATCCAGGTGCTGACCACCATCAGGAATGCCCCAAGATAAAAGGGAGCGCCTGGTAAATACACCGGTGCATCTTTGCTGGTGAAATGAGCGAACAGACCTGTCATCAATGGCGGACCGATGATCGCGGTCACGCTCATCAGGCTGGTCAATGCTCCCTGCAATTCACCCTGTTCATTGGGGGGTACCTGGTTGGAGATCATGCCCTGCAGGGCCGGCCCTGAAATACCGCCCAAACAATATATGATCGTGAATGCATACATCATCCATCCCTGGTTGGCGATCCCGAACAACACCATGCCGATACTGTAGATCAGCAAACCCACATAAATACTTTTCTCCATGCCTAATAGCGGCATGGTCTTGCGGATCAATACACCCTGCACCAATCCGATCATCACACCCACTACTCCAAGAGAGATGCCTATTTCCTTTTCATGCCATCCCAGTTTCTCTATGCCATAATAAGCCCAGGTACTTTGTACTGCATGCGAAGCGATATATAATAATACAAGCGCTACTACAAGACCCGTGATAGCAGGGTACTTACGCAGATGCATCAATGAGCCTACCGGGTTGGCCCTTTTCCATTCGAAACGGCGGCGATGCTGCTTATCGAGCGATTCCGGTAAAATGAAAAATCCGTAGAGCCAGTTGAGCAGGGTAAGTCCGGCCGCCACCAGGAAGGGTACGCGAACGCCGAAGCCTCCGAGCAATCCACCGATCACCGGGCCAATGATGAAACCCAATCCGAATGCAGCTCCCACGATCCCGAAATTCTGCGCCCTTTTTTCAGGCGTGCTGATATCGGCGATATAGGCGGTAGCCGTGGTAAAGCTGGCGCCGGTAATACCGGCGATCACACGACCCACGAATAACCAGGCGAGGGATGGGGCAAATGCAAGGAACAGGTAATCGATCCCGAAACCGAACAATGAAATGAGGAGGATGGGCCTGCGGCCATAGCGGTCGCTCAGGTTACCAAGCAAAGGAGCACAAAGGAATTGCATCACGGCATAGGCGAACAGCATCCAGCCCCCATATTCAGAGGCTTTGCTGAGGTCCGTATGCCCGAGGGCCATGATAAGTTTCGGCATCACGGGTATAATGATCCCGAAGCCGGTAACATCGATCAGCAGCGTCACGAAGATGAATCCCAATGCAGCAGAGCCGGAACGTTTCATAGAAAATAGTTTGAATGATTAAAAGCAGCAGCAAAATAAATACATAAATCCTGAGCCTCCACCCATATTTCAGCAATACCCCGGAATTTTCCGGTTAAAGCCGGAATACTGGCGGTGAATGCGGAAAAAAAAACCCCGCTTTCGAGCGGGGTGAATTATCGGTACAATGAAACTATTAATAACGGTTGTTATAACTGTTATTACGCGGAGTGAAAGAACGTTTTTCACTGCGCTCTTCGCGGGGACGAGCTTCAGTTACTTTGATAGCTCTTCCTTCAACCATACCACCATCCAGTTCACGGATAGCTTTTTGAGCTGCCTCGTTGTCGGGCATCTCTACGAAACCGAATCCACGGCTTCTGTTGGTGAATTTGTCGGTAATAACTTTTGCAGAGGTAACTTCACCGTACTCGGCAAAAAAATCGTTCAGGTCCTCGTCAGTGACGTTGAAACTCAAATTCGAAACATAAATGTTCATACAAATAACTGGTTAAATTTTAATAATCATCTGAGAAGTAAGCAGGAGTAAAGAAGACTAGCTAACGATTAGCGGATTTGCGTAGCAGGAGAAATCGTTCACTTACTAAATGCTCAATCACTCAAATTTCGGCGCAAAGGTAGTTCCTTTTGGGCAAATTAACTACAATTCATTATTAAACCTTTATTAATACAAAGCACTGGGGCACACCTGCCTATAAAATTATATCCTCATTCTTTCTTGCTCCCTTCGTCCGCCGCTACCTCAATTTACCTAATTTTGCTGCTCTTATATTTCATAGCATGGCTGCACAACAATTCGACTTCGGAATGATCGGCCTGGGCGTTATGGGCAGAAATTTGCTCCTCAATATGGCCGATCATGGTTTCAAGGTAATAGGCTTCGATAAAGACAAAGAAAAAACAACCGCCTTCGAACAGGCAGCATCCCCCGGCACTACGGTAAAAGGGGTCGACAGCCTCCAGGCCATGACCGGTGAGCTGGCGCTCCCCCGAAAGATCATGATGCTGGTGCCCGCCGGTAAACCGGTCGACGATGTGATCGAAAGCCTGCTGCCCGTAGTGCAGAAAGGCGATATCATCATCGACGGCGGCAATTCACATTATACCGATACGCTCAGACGGGTTCAGTACCTCGCTGAAAAAGGCATCCATTTCATGGGAGTGGGCGTTTCAGGCGGTGAACAGGGCGCCCGCACCGGCCCCAGTATTATGCCGGGCGGTGATGAAGCAGCTTATCCGCACGTTCAACCCATGCTGGAAGCCATCGCTGCCAAAGTGAATGGCGAACCCTGCGTGGCGCATCTCGGCAAAGGCGCTGCAGGTCATTATGTGAAGATGGTGCACAACGGTATCGAATATGCCATCATGCAACTGATCAGCGAATGTTATGATCTCCTGCATCGTGGGGCCGGACTGAATAACGACGAGCTGCACCAGGTCTTCGATTCCTGGAATAAAGGCGAACTGCAATCCTTCCTCGTGGAGATCACGGCAGATATTTTCCTGCAGCCCGACGATAGATCAAAGAACCGTCTTGTTGATATGATCCTCGACAAAGCCGGCGCGAAAGGCACCGGTAAGTGGACCTCACAAGACGCCATGGAGATCGGGGTTCCTATCCCCACGATTGATATGGCCGTGACCATGCGCAATATTTCAGCGCTCAAAGAAGAAAGATTAAAAGCCAACTCTCTCTATAAAACAAGTTTCGGGAAGATCGGCGCCCCAAAAGATCAATGGATCGCACAGGTGCATGATGCCCTGTTCTTCGGCGTACTGATCAGCTATGCGCAGGGATTGAGCCTGCTGCACAAAGCCTCCGGCGAGCTTGCCATGGACATACCATTGCCGAAGGTCGTAAAGGTCTGGAGAGGCGGCTGTATCATCCGCTCCTCCCTGCTCGACCTGTTCACCCAGATCTATCAACAGAACCCAGGGCTCGAAAATTTGTTATTAGATGAGCGGATCGCTAAACTGCTGCAGGCCAAAGAACAAAACCTGCGCACCGTAGCATCCGCTGCCATTCAACATAAATATGCCATCGGCGGATTATTAAGCGCATTGAGCTATTTCGATGCGTACCGCAGCGGCCTGTTGCCTGTGAACCTTATCCAGGCACAACGCGATTATTTCGGCGCTCATACCTATCAGCGGACCGATGAGGCCGGCACTTTCCATACTGTCTGGAACAGGTAGTTGAACCATCCAATAAATATTGACAAAAGAAGATAGAAGAATATGCAAAACCATAAAAGACCACCCGCCTCACTCTTATTCATCTTTGGAGGTAGCGGCGATCTGAACCATAGAAAATTATCTCCAGCCCTCTATAATTTGTTCATCGACGCCTGGATGCCCGATAAGTTCAGCATCGTAGGCATCGGCCGCAGGCCATTCTCCGACGACGATTACCGTAAACACCTGCTCGACGGCATTCAGCAGTTCTCCCGCCGTAAGGGAGAACAGAACGGGAAATGGCAGGAGTTCTCGCAACATGTGAACTACCTGCAGATGGATGCAGAGAATGAGGCCGATTACCAGAAGATCGCCGAGATCGTGAAACAGAAGGAACAGGAATTCGGGGAGCATCCCAACGTGATCTTCTATATGGCAGTAGCGCCACAGCTCGTTCCTGATATTGCCCGTAAGCTCGGGCCGCTCAATATTTGCGCCGATACCAGGTGCACCCGCATCGTGGTGGAAAAACCATTCGGACATGACCTTCAAAGCGCACATGAACTGAATGCCCTGCTGGCAAGCATGTTCGATGAATCGCAGATCTATCGCATCGACCATTATCTCGGAAAGGAAACAGTTCAGAATATACTGGCCCTGCGCTTTGCCAATGCGCTCTTCGAACCTATCTGGAACAGGAATTATATCGAGCATGTACAGATCACGGCGGCCGAAACCGTTGGCGTGGAAGGCAGAGGCGATTATTATGAAAATTCCGGCGCTCTGCGCGATATGGTGCAGAACCATATTCTCCAGTTGATGTGCATGATCGCTATGGAAGCCCCTGGAACTTTCGATGCGAATGAGATCCGCAACAAAAAAGTAGATGTGTTGAATGCTATCCGCAAGATCGACCGTGAGGATGTACATGCACATGCCGTGAGAGGACAGTATTCTCCCGGCTGGATGAAGGGAAAAGAATTGCCAGGCTATCGCCAGGAAAAGAACGTAAATGCCGAATCGACGATCGATACGTTTGCTGCCGTTAAATTCTATATCGACAACTGGCGCTGGCAGGATGTGCCTTTCTATGTACGCACCGGCAAGCGGCTGCATGAAAAATCAACCATCATCACTGTCCAGTTCCGCCCGGCCCCCTATTACGCATTCCCGCCGGAGGCTGCCGATACCTGGCGCCCCAACCGGCTTACGATCAGTATACAACCGGAGATGGATATACGCCTGCGCTTCCAGGCCAAACGCCCCGGGCAATCGATGACCCTGAACCCGGTGGATATGATCTTCAATTATAAAGATGCGTATGACGGTGATGAGCCCGAAGCTTATGAAACCCTGCTGCTCGATGTAATGGAAGGCAATGCCACGCTGTTCATGCGCTCAGACCAGGTGGAAGCAGCCTGGAAGATCATTATGCCGATCCTCGATGTATGGGAAACAAGACCGCCTGTAGATTTTCCCAATTACGCACCTGATAGCTGGGGACCGGAAGATGCGGAAGCGCTGATCGCGCGCGACGGCCATAACTGGATCACCATGCCTCAGCCACATAAGGAGTAAACCGATACCTGCCATTTATCTTTCAAATCATGCAACATATCTATAAAGATCCCGCTGCGGTAAGCCATGCACTGGCTGAATGGACCACCAACCTGATCGAAACGACTTTGAAAGAACAGGACCGTTTCACCTGGGTGCTTACCGGTGGCAACTCCCCCAAAGAATTGTATGATCTCCTGTCGAAGCCTCCTTACCGGGAAAGGATCAACTGGAAGAAGCTCCATATTTTCTGGGGCGATGAGCGTGCCGTACCGTATGAAGACAGTCGCAACAATGCAAAAATGACCTTCGATCATTTACTGAGCCATGTACCGGTAAATCCGGAACAGGTGCATCTCATGCAAACGAATATCTCACCTGAAGCATCAGCCGAAGCCTATGAAGCTATCCTGCATGAATACTTTCCTCCTGAAAGCCCTACGTTCGATCTCGTATTGAATGGAATGGGAGATGATGGGCATACCCTCTCGCTCTTCCCGCATACAGCGGTGATCCATGAAAAGAAAGCATGGGTGAGCTCTTTCTACCTCGATGCACAGCAGATGTATCGCATCACCCTGACCGCACCCATAGTGAACCGCGCAAAGAAGATCGCTTTCCTCACTTTCGGTAGCAATAAAGCAAATGCATTGTACGAAGTATTGAAAGGTGCACGGAATGTTGACCTGTATCCATCACAGATCATACAACCTGCCCATGGTGAGGTGGATTGGTTCGTGGATGAAGCAGCAGCGGCTTTACTCAAATAATAGCAGGCTGCCTTTTACCTGACCTGCCGCAACCAGTCATTGATCCCTTTGCAGATCTTTTTGGCAACATCCGCATGGAACCGCGGGTCGAGGATCCGTTTTTCATCTTCTTCATTGCTCAGGAATGCGATCTCCACCAGGCAATTCGGGTATTCGGTGGGGCCGCTCAGTGCAAAATTGAAGTTACCTATATTGCCGTAATCGCTGAGACCCAGTTGCAGCATACGTTTCAGGATAGCCTGTGTAAGCGGCCTGAACCCGATATAGCGATAATAGGTGCTGGTCCCTTTTACGGCAGGGTTGCCGGCGGAATTGAGGTGCAGGCTGATCAGCAAGTCGGGGTTCTGTTGGCGGAGCAACAGTGTGCGGTCTACCATGCTGATATCGGTATCATCGGTGCGCGTCATCACCACTCTCACTTTTTTTCGTTCCAGTGTTTTTTTAAGCGCATGCGCGAATTTGAGCGTATACTCTTTTTCAAGCGCTTTGCTGGTCTTCCCGGAAGCGCCGGTATTGGCGCCACCATGCCCTGCATCGATCGCGATCACCAGGTTCCTGTAGCGTAAGGAAGTTGGTTGACGTTTTACCCGGACCATGAGGCGCTTGCCGGCACTATCGTAAGAGATCAGGTGGCCCCAGTGTTGGGGGTGTTTCAGATCGATGTAAATGCGCATCACATCATCTTCTACCTGTTCATACCAGGCATTTTTGATCTCTTTCGCAGTCGTTTTTTGTGTTATCCAGTTGCTATTGGAAGTAGCCCCGAAAATATCCACCACGATCCGCGAAGGATCGATCTGCTGAATGCTTCTGTAGGGCAGTCGCTCTTCCAGGCTTACCGCTACCACGTCGTTGCGGTCATTCCCGGACACATTCCAGGAGCCTGTTAAATAATACCGTTTGCTGTGCAGGCTGGAATCGGCCACCACACTGGATTTGGAGATAAAGGCCGTATGTTGGCGGGATAGCTGTACAATATAATCCGTTCCCAGTGAATCGACCACTTTCAATACGATATTGGTATCCAGGTATCCCATTTTAGCGCCTCCGAGCCTGTCGTCTCCCGGCCCGTATTCAAGAAAGGGAAGCTGGCCTGTTGTACGAACGAGAAAGGATTTTTTAGTGGTATCCTGGGCGGGGGATAAGAGGGGAAGGAGGAGAATGAGGAAGAGAAGTCTGAACCGGGATTTTTGGGATGATTGGGATAGGTGGGATGGATGTCTCATGTTTTGTTTGATCATTGCTTATTTGATAAAAGTAAAGAGGGCATATCAAAAATACGATATACCCTCTTATAATTTTCTTTCATCATCATCTAACTATCTCATCCATCCCACCTATCCCAATCATCCCAAAAATCCTAGTTCAGACGATTCAGGAGGCCGACAGCTTTTTCCAGATCCGTCTCCTCGATTCCTTGGCATTGAATGCGTCCACTTTAGTGAAGCGTTTCAATCCGAGCAGCATCATACGTTGCTCATCACCGTCGGCAAATGCATTGATGGCATCTTTTCCGTATTTGGCGATGCGGTCGGCAGCATCATAGAGATAAGTCCTGGTAATATCCAGCTCGAACTGAACGGCAGCTTCGCCTTTGCGTTCAGCGAGTTTCATGGCGCGGAGCAGGGCGCTTTCTGCGTTGAAGGTCTCGATGGCCATATCGGCAATATTCATGAGGACCTCCTGTTCCTGTTCGATCTGCATCATCAATTTCTGAACGGCTGCGCCGGCAGTCATGAGGATAGCTTTCTTGAAATTGGCGATGGCCTTTTTTTCTTTGGCAAATGCCTCATCATCGCCGCTGCCGAAATCAGGAATGCTCATCAGCTCTTTTTGAACGGCCATGGCGGGGCCCATCAGGTCGAGCTTTCCTTTCATGGCGCGTTTGAGCACCATATCTACGGTGAGCAGGCGGTTGATCTCGTTGGTGCCTTCGTAAATGCGGTTGATTCGGCTATCGCGGTATGCTTTTGAAATGATATACTCATCGCTGAACCCGTTGCCGCCGTGGATCTGTACGCCTTCATCCACTACAAAGTCGAGCATTTCACTGCCATAGACTTTCAGGATGGCGCATTCGATGGCATACTCTTCTGCAGCGCCGAGCAGGGCTTCATTGAATGGTTTGCCGGAGGCGATCAGCTCCTGTTCTTTATCGTCGATGTATTTGGCGGTGCGGTATAAGGCGCTTTCGGCTACCCACATCCGTATGGCCATCTCGGCGAGCTTGTGTTTGATGGCGCCGAAATTGGTGATGGGGGTTTTGAACTGTTCGCGCGTGGCAGCATACTGAATGGAGGTGGTCGCTGCCCTTCCTGCCCCGCCCAGTGCGGCCGCGCATAATTTCAGGCGACCAATATTGAGAATATTGAAAGCGATGATATGCCCTTTCCCGATCTCTCCCAAAAGGTTTTCAACAGGCACCTTGCAGTCCTGGAAATAAAGCTGAACGGTAGAAGATCCTTTGATCCCCATCTTATGTTCTTCGGGGCCCCGGGTAAATCCTTCAAATCCCCTCTCCACGATGAAGGCGGAGAACTTATCTCCATCTATCTTGGCAAATACAGTATAAACATCGGCAAAGCCACCGTTGGTGATCCAGCATTTCTGTCCGTTGAGCAGATAATGTTTTCCATCGGCGCTCAGCTTCGCAGTTGTTTTTGCACCGAGGGCATCGCTGCCGCTGTTCGGTTCCGTTAAACCGTAGGCGCCCTTCCATTCGCCGCTGGCGAGCTTTGGGATATACTGTTTCTTTTGTGCTTCTGTTCCGAAATAAAGGATGGGCAGGGTGCCGATACCGGTATGGGCCGCCACAGCCACGGAAAAGGAGAAGCCTCCGCCCAATGCTTCATTCACGAGCGTGGAAGTGATGAAATCCTTGCCGAGACCGCCATACTGCTCTGGAATCGAAGCCCCGAGCAATCCCTGTTCACCAGCTTTGGCTACAAGCGAAGGCATGAGGCCGGGCTCCAGTTTATCGATCCGGTCGATGATGGGAAGGATCTCGGTATCGAGAAATGAGGTACACATATCTTTCACCATCTGCTGCTCCTCATTAAAGTCTTCGGGGATGAAGGTATCGAAGGGAGAGCTTTCCCTGATCAGCCATTCGCCGCCTTTCAGAACGGACTTTTGCTGCATTGTGGTACTACTCATAAAAATTTTTTAATGGTAATGGAATGAGGCTTATTTTAAATTGTCGTAAACGATCTGCAGCACTTCCTTGCACACGTCGATGCGTTCGACCGGCACCCCTTCCAGGGCTTCGTTCAATGTTTCTTCGGCCAGTTCCATACTCTCTTCCTGCAATTTCTGTGCTTGTTTGGTCAGGAATACGAGGTTCATGCGCCTGTCCGATTCAGAAGGCACGCGTTTCACCAACTGAAGCCGTTCGAGGTTATCGACCAGCCTGGTTATGCTGGGCTTATCACGGAAAGTGGCATTGCACAATTCCTGCTGGCTGATGCCATCCTGTTTCCAGAGATGATATAATACACTCCATTGCTCGATGGTCACATTCAATCCGGCCGCATTGAATTTCTTCTGCAGCCGCCTGGCTATGGCCGTGGACGCTTTACCCGTGATAAAACTGTATAATTCTCCTTTTTTGAATTGGTTGTTTGGCATATAGTTGTTTATACAACTAATCAAACTTAGGATTTTTTTGTGGGATGGACAAGTTTTTCTTGGGGGGTTTCGGTACGTTGGAAGGTTAACAAGTTGAAAAGTTGACAAGGCAGTTCCGGAAGGCGGAGAATCCCCTTGTTAACTTTTCGACTTGTTAACTTTCCATCCTCACTTTACATTAAAATAAATTGTACTTTTATCGCCCTACCCTTTTCGAAAAACCCGCTTATTTCTCCACATCAAGAAGGCTTTAACTCGTAAAACTCCAGGAACATGAAAAAGCTCCTTTGCCTGTTGCTGCTGGCATTAGCCGGCCTTGATGTTTTTTCCCAACACAAATTCGCTGTTATCGGATCTTCAACCGCCGGTGGTACAGGCGCCTGGCCTTATGATAGCGCATGGGCGCGGCGATTCAATTACTATTATAAATACCAGTTACATATCCTCGACACAACTTATGTATTGGCCGTAGGTGGCTACCCTGTTTACAAAGGCATGCCCACCAGCTATGTGCCTCCGCCTGATCGCGAATATGCCGATCCTGCAGTGAATGTAACTCGTGCGCTCGAACTGTTGAGCGATCTTACCATTCCTTCCAACGGTGTTGTGGTAGTGAACTATCCATCCAATAAATACGATATCTATTCCATTCCGGAGATCATGTTCTGCCTGCAGACCATCTACGATTCTGTGGTGAAAGCAGGTCACCGTTGCTATATAGTTACCTCACAGGTACGATCGGACGGGGTTTTCGGCACTTCGGCCATGAAGCGAAAACTGGCCGATATCAAGGATTCCATCCTCAACCGCTTTGGTGAGGCGCATACCCTGAATTTCTACGATGGGATGTACAACCCGGCCGATACCACCCTGCTGCCCATCTATGCGGCGCCGGATAATATACACTTCAACAATACCGGCCATCGGGTAATTTTTGAAAGGGCCCGTGATAAACAATTGTTCGGCGGCACCCTCCCGGTAAAACTGGAGCGTTTCACGGGCTCTATGCACGACCATGCAGTACAACTGGCATGGACAGCCGAATTAACAGAACCAGAGGCCAGCTTCCTGGTTGAACGAAGCCATGATGGCGTTCATTACGAATCCCTGAAAAGCATTGAAGCCAAACAGCAGGCCGGTGCACAATCCTTCAGTTTCAATGATCTTCAACCTTTGCCGGACCTTAGTTTCTATCGCCTTGAAATGAAAGACCGATCTGGTAGTGTGTTCTCCAAAGTGATCAGGATAGTAAATCCACTTCCCGGCATCACGCTCAAAAAACTCTACCCGGTACCAGCGCAACGAACGCTCACCATAGAACTTTCTGCGGAACAGGCATACAATATCTCCTGCAGTGTGATCGGCACAACAGGAACAACCCTGTTGAAGACAGGCAGGGTGGTGAGAAAAGGTGAAGGAAAATTCACGATACCGGTAGATTATCTTCCGGCCGGACATTATTTCTTGTTGCTTCAATATGGTAATGGTAAAACGATTTTAAAGGCCTTCACGAAGTAGATATATAAATAAATTGAACGTAGATTTGGTGTCTGACGTTCATATGCAAACTGCTTCCATCTCATTCCGTCATTCGCAGGTCCATTACAGTTTTGATGGTAATGGGCCCCGTTTGTTGCTCTGCTTTCACGGCTATGGCGAATCGGAAGAGAGTTTTCGGTTTTTGGAAAATTATCTGCACGATGACTACCGCGTGGTAGCCATCGATCTTCCCTTTCATGGCAATACACAATGGAAAGACGGGCTCGTATTCACTTCAAGTGACCTTCAGCAACTGATGCAGTCCATCCTCTCACAACTAGGTTATGACGACAGCCGCTATACACTGATGGGATTCAGTATGGGAGGAAGAATGGCCCTGAGCCTGCTTCAATCGGCTCCCGAACGTGTTGAAAGGTTGATCCTGCTGGCGCCGGACGGACTGAAGGTGAACAGATGGTACTGGCTCGCCACGCAGACCTGGCTGGGCAACCAGCTTTTCCGGTTCACCATGAAACATCCGCGCTGGTTCTTCGTGGTGCTGAAGATCGGCAACAGGATGGGCCTCATCAACCAGAGCATTTACAAATTCACCGGCTACTATATCAATGATGAAGCGATCAGGATGGAATTGTATCACCGGTGGACCTGTATGCGAAAAATAAGGCCTGATCTTCCCACCATTCAATCGCTGGTCCGCCAATACCAAATCCCCGTAAAATTGTTGTATGGCGGATTCGATCGCATCATTTTGCCGAAGCGGGGTGAAAAATTCAGGCAAGGCATCGAAGAATATTGCACGCTGGAGGTGATCCCTGCTGGTCATAAGGTATTGCAGGAAAAAAATGTGGAGGCCATATTAGCATTGTTTTGAATATTGGGCTTTCAAATTTTACAATCGTATATTTATCGCCATAAGCATTGAGCCGATGCCGCTTTTCCTGCTCATATTTTTTTTACTGCTGGTCGCCTATTCATTCCTGATCAGTTATTACCACCAGGCCTGGAACAGGATGCCCGTCTATGATCCACAGGAACCTACCGGCTCCACATTCATTTCAGTGATCATCCCCATGCGCAATGAGGAAACCAATATTCTGGCATTGCTGGGATCGTTGTCGCGCCAGCGTTATCCCCGCTCCCTGTTCGAGCTGGTCCTCATCGACGATCATTCTACCGATAATACCTGGCCGCTCCTGCAGCAGGCATCTTCCACCGGCATGGCTGTTCAGGCCATTTCATTGAAAGAACATGCGGGCGATCAGACCAACACCGCTTCCTACAAGAAAATGGCCATCGATGCGGGCATCGGCTCATCGAAAGGGACTTTGATCGTAACCACGGATGCCGATTGCGAGTTCCAGGAAGATTGGCTGACCACCATCGCTTCGTTCTATGAATCGACAGGAGCAAAATTCATTGCCGCACCTGTAAGGATCAGGAGCAGATCTTCCTTGCTGTCTGTCTTCCAGACACTCGATTTCCTCACGTTGCAGGGGATCACCGGTGCTTCAGTGTTCCGCCATATCCACTCCATGTGCAATGGCGCCAATCTCGCTTATGAAAAACAGGCATTCATAGAAGTGAAAGGTTTCGACAAGATCGATCACCTGCCTTCGGGCGATGATATGTTCCTCATGCATAAGATCTATAAAAGGTATCCCGATAAAGTCTTTTACCTCAAGAACAGATCGGCGATCGTCGATACTGCGCCGGTGGAAAGCTGGAAAGCGTTCTTTCACCAGCGGGTGCGGTGGGCGAGCAAAGCAGACAGCTACGACGATAAACGCATCTTCTGGGCCCTGCTGCTGGTTTACCTGGTGAATGTGGGTTTCCTCATAATGGCCATTACAGCATGCTGGAAAGCCCTGTGGGCCTTCTTTTTCATCATCCTGCTGCTGGCGAAGGTGCTGATAGAATTCCCTTTCGTGAATGCAGTAGCTATCTTTTTCGATCAGCAACGTTTGATGAAATATTTCCCTTTCCTTCAACCGGTACATATCTTATATACCATTATTGCCGGCTGGTTCGGTAAATTCGGCTATTATGAGTGGAAAGGGCGCAGGGTTAGGAAATAGGTGAACCATCAAACACTTTATCAAGAAAAGTAACATCCAAATATGTCTACCGACCCGTCAAGATCAGTGTGGAGGCGATTAAGAAAGAACAAAGGCGCTTTGTTCGGAATGGTGATCATCGTGTTGTCGGTGTTCGTAGCCCTGTTCGCTTATTTGCTATCACCCGACGGATCACCCAATGCCAACAGGATGATCGTGGAGATCGGTGGGCAGAAACCCGGCTTCACACAACAATTCCTGCGGATACCCAATAACAGGAATATAAGCACTGCTTCTTTCGCTGAAAGGTTACTGTGGGGGCAGGAAGATCAATACCTCTACATTCCTATCACCGGGTACAGCACTACGAAAGACAGTCTCATCATCCAACAATACATCGATGAAGGGATCAGCGAGCGGGTGGCTTACGGATTGAACATACCTGGCTGGTCAATCGTAACGCAAAAGTTCAGGTTGGGCACAGATAAATATGGCCGCGATATCCTGAGCAGGTTACTGGTAGGGGTTCGGGTGAGCCTCAGCGTTGGATTGGTGACCGTGCTCATTTCCCTGAGCATTGGCGTATTGCTGGGAGCGCTGGCGGGGTTTTACAGGGGGCGGACAGATGATCTGATCATGTGGTTCATCAATGTGCTCTGGAGCATTCCCACCTTGCTGCTGGTCTTCGCCATCACCTTGATGTTGGGAAAAGGTTTCTGGCAGGTATTTGTAGCCATTGGCCTCACGATGTGGGTGAATGTGGCGCGTATCATCCGGGGCCAGGTATTGAGCGTGCGGGAGATGGAATATGTAGAAGCAGCGAGGGCGCTGGGCTATTCACAGGGGAGGATCATTGTACGGCATATATTACCCAATGTGATGGGCCCCGTGATGGTAGTGGCCGCCTCCAATTTTGCATCGGCCATTGTGATCGAGGCCGGGCTTAGTTTTTTGGGAGTAGGCGTACAGCCGCCTCAGCCGAGCTGGGGTTTGATGATCAAAGAGAACTACAATTTCATCATAACGCATAATCCTATGCTGGCATTGGCCCCTGGATTTGCCATCATGTTACTGGTATTGGCGTTCAACCTGCTGGGAAATGGATTGAGAGATGCGCTGGAAGTACGGGAAGGATAATCATTTCCTCGAATAGCGGTAGCTTCCTGTCCACTTATTGGTATTACAGCTTTTTGAAGTGATGGTGATCTCCACTATACAGGTAGTGCTGGCCGGAGTGTTGGTGATACTGAAATTATTGACGCCGGAAACTGCATTCACACTGGAGGTGAAGAATGGTGTGTTATTGCCATCGGGGCGGGCTTTTACATCGATGGTGGCGCCTGCGGAGGGGAATCCGCCGGTGATATTGACTGCCAGGGAAAAATTAGGCCCTGGTGCAGCAGGTTCTGTTGAATTCACGGCCGGGGTTGTGGTGACCTGGATAGCTGCTTCCGAGCAACTGCCGTTTCCTCCGCCACCGCCTTTGCTGCAGTTCGACAGGGTTACCAGGGTGGCCAATACGATCAGAGCAGGTATAAATAATTTTTTCATGCCGGACATAATGAGTGCTGATTTAGAAAACTACTATTTAAAAATAGCATTTAATTCATGGATTGAAAACAAAATATTTATTGTGCGCGGTCACGTGTTTTTGTACCCTGCCGGTGTTCAGGGGGTGTAGACCTGCACATTGCGATTGAAGCTTTCTTCCAGTGAAATAAAGGTCTCTGTACGTTCGATCCCTTTTATCTTCTGTAATTCATCATGTAATACAAACCTCAATTGATTGATATCTTTGCAGATCACTTCGGCGAACATGCTGTAGTTACCGGTAGTATAATTCAGACGGATGATCTCGGGGATCTTCTGCAATTCCTTTGCAACAAAATCATATAGTGAGCTTTTTTCAAGATAGATCCCGATGAAGGCGATCACATCATAGCCCAACTGCTTCATGTCCACATTTAATTTAGTACCTTTAACGATACCTGCTTCCTGAAGTTTTTTGATGCGTACATGAATAGTACCCCCTGATACGTATAATTTTTTTCCCAGGTCGGCGTAGGAAACTTCCGCATTATCTATCATTTCGTGAATGATCTGCAGATCCAGTTTGTCAAGATTCAATTTCGCTCCCATTTTACAATCGGTTTTTATACAAATTCAAATCATCAATGCAAATATTTGTATATTATCGAAATATTCAAAATTTTTGTTGAAAATAATTCAACAAACAGGGAATTTTTTTTAATATTGCATTGAAATCGTTCTTAACATAACAATTCAGACACTGTGGAGTGATGGAACTTTGGCAGACATGCCCTCTTGTCTCGGGGGTGGGGATCACAGGATAAACGTAGTGTAATGCCGGGGCCGTTTCGGCGGGCCCGACTGGGGTTGACCACCACAGATTGCGCTATAGCTAACTGCCCCGTGGAGGTTCGAATCCTCCCTCTACAGCCGGAGTGGCCCTGCATAATTGCGGGGCTTTTGCTTTTTTAACCACGAAGGCACGAAGTCACAAAGGATAGGTAAGTTAAGTTCAGGCAGTGCTTTCGAACATAGCTTTGTGCCTTATTGGTATTCCAAAACATCAAGGTGTTGATCATTCAATGAAGGCACGAAGTTATCTTCAGTAATGTTGACTGAATCTAAAACTCCCTATCCTTTGTGACTTCGTGCCTTCGTGGTCAAAAAAATTCACTCCCCTTCATTACATTTGCCCCCATCATGGGACAAAAGAAATTGCAACGGTTTGCAGAAGTGAGCACTTTCCGGAATGTGCTGCAGTACCCGGAGAATATGGCCGGGAACTGGAATGGGTTTTTTCATAATGATCATCCCATCGTATTGGAACTGGCCTGCGGCAAAGGAGAATATGCTGTGGGGCTAGGCAGGATGTTCCCCGATACCAATTTCCTGGGCGTTGACCTGAAAGGGAACCGCATCTGGGTAGGCGCAAAAAAAGCATTGCAGGAGAACCTGCATAACGTGGGCTTTCTTCGCACCCAGATCGACCGTATCGCTACTTATTTTGCCCCGGGCGAAGTTTCAGAGATATGGCTCACCTTCCCCGATCCGCAGCTCCGTACCTCCAAAGCGCGCAAGAGACTCACGCATCCCAAGTTCCTGCGGCTGTACCAGCAAATCCTGAAGGATGGTGGTATCATTCATCTGAAAACAGACTCTCCCAGCCTGTACCGTTTCACGAAATGGGTGATCGCTCTCTACCAATTACCTTTGCTGCAAGACAGCGACAACGTATACGCGCAGGAAAACCCAGGCCAGGTGTTGCAGATCAAAACGCATTATGAAAGCCTCGATATCGCACAGAGCAACAGGGTGCATTACCTGCAATTCAGGTTACCTGCTGCCCCGCTGCCCGATAAAGATCCAGAATTAAAAGCATTGCTGCTTGAAGAAGAATCTGACAGAAGGAATTGATTTCTATTATAACGAGCAGGGGTATATGGTGCTGACCGAACAATATCACCTGGAAAGAGGCTATTGCTGCGGCAACGGATGCAGGCATTGCCCGTATGAATACGAGAATGTGCCGGAACCCCGCCGCAGTGAATTACTGGAAAAACGTAAACAGGATGGCTACCCGAAAAAAGACAGCTAGGCCCGTTAAAGAAAAAATGGCCGTAGTGAACCCTTCCGGCAGGAAGGACACCAGTTTTTTTGAGCAGGTATTCGAGGTGGCGCGCCAGATCCCGAAAGGGCGCGTTACTTCCTATGGCGCTATCGCCGCCTGTCTCGGCGCCCGTTCTTCCTCACGGATGGTAGGCTGGGCCATGTTCCTGGCCGATAAGGCAAAACCGAAGATCCCTGCGCACCGGGTCGTGAACAGCCTGGGGATACTGAGTGGTAAACATCATTTCAAACCGCCTGCACGCATGCAGCAGCTCCTCGAAAAAGAAGGCGTGAAAGTAAAGAACGACAAAGTGGTGGACTTCAAGAAATTGTTCTGGGACCCGGCGAAGGAGTTATAAATTTTCGTTTGTTGATTATAGTTAGTAGTTGGGGGTTCTTAAAAATGCTGTTACATCTCAAGCAGTGTTGCGTACATCGTTTCGTCGATCAGTACACCATATTTTTCACTTTCCATCCTTGTTGCCAGGGTATTTTGACCGGGATAGGCTACTGGCCTGCCTGGGGTAACCGGTGTACTGTTCTGTGAATATTGGATGATCGATTCGATCAGCGCTTCATGCAGGTCGGGCCTGTACAGGCTGATAAAGCATTGTGTGATGCCGTATTCTGCACCAGACCTTGTGATCATCTCCGTTGACCGGCCCCCGCTCAATGCCACCAGCACAATATCGAGTATCATGGCCAGGCCCGATCCCTTCCAGTAACCGGCAGGCAGTGCTCTTTTCGTGGCGCGTACAGCCGATGGATCATGGGTGATATTTCCCTGGGCATCGTATCCACCGGGAAAAGGCAGTTGTTGTTTCTTCAATTCATATTCCTGCATCTTACCATAAGAGAATTGCGACATGGCCATGTCGAGCACTACATGGCCCTCTTTTCTCGGCACTGCTATCACTAGGGGGTTGTTTCCCAGTACCGGCTCAATACCGCCCCAGGCGGGCATTCCGGCGATAGCATTGGTGAAACAGATGCCGATACATCCGGCATCGGCTGCCTGCCAGCCATAGGTGCCGCCGCGCATCCAGTGATTGGTATTCCTGATGGTAACGCACCCGATACCATTTGTTTTGGAAAGTTCAACAGCCCTGTTCATAGAGACTGTTGCATTGAACATGCCGGGCCCAAGATGGCCATCCCATATTTCGAGTGCGCCATTCTGATCGATAGCATTGGGTATTGCCTGTGGATCGACCTGCCCGGCTTTCACCTGTTTTACAAATACGGGAAACCGGTTGAGGCCATGAGAATACACGCCATCCCTGCTATTGGACGCGAAGATATAGCTGCATCGATCTGCTTTGTCGGGGGGAAATGATAATGACAGCAAAACCCTATTGAATTCCTGCCGGAGTTGTTCGAATGGTATCCTCATACGATCGCATTTGTATAAAGATACGACCGCTTATTGTTCGGTCACCAGTTGATATCGAAGCCTACAGTGCCGATCAGTTCGATATAGCCGAAACTATGCCGGGCCTTGCCACCGTCGACCGTGAGGGCATTGGTATAATTGGCGAAACCGGTCTTGGCGGTGGCTTCGAGGAACCATTGATGGGCGAAATAATATTTTGCCCCGCCTTCCACACTGGCCATATAGCCGGCGAGGTGGAATTTATTGTCCAGCCTTTTCCCGAACAGGGTGACATCCGTTTTCGGGATCATGAAACCGGCGCCTACTTTCAGCATGGGCACGAAATAACCGGCACGCCTGTTTGTTTTGTTGAGTGGCCAGAACTGAACATAGTTGATATGGTAAAAGTTGGCACCATTGGTATGTTCGAAATGAAAAAAGTTGGAGGGAGTTACGGTGGTATCGGTATCGAAGTGTTTATCGCCCACATATCCTTTCACATGGAGTCGCTGGTTATCGCTTACGATGTATTTGGTATGGTCGAAATTGAGTTCGATGGCCTTGGTCTTGGCCTGGTTGAGATAGAACCCGATTCGGTAGTTGTATTGCGGAACGCTGATCTGGAGAGGTTTCTTGAAGATAGCGTCCATATCGTTCTGGTCGACCCCTCTTACCGAGTAAGCGGTAAAATCGTGCGGAACTCCATCTACGGCCCCTTTGAAGCGGATAGTGCTGCGGGTAAACCATTCGGTATTGTAGCCCCATTGGAGATACATACCTCTAATGCCGGTACGCGTTTGTCCGAATGCGGCGAAGCGGCAAATGAACAAGACGAAGAATAGTGTAGTGTACTTTCTCAACGCAGTGGCGGTTGAGGTTTGGTACCATGTCCTGGTCTGGGGTTTGAGCCTATACTGCATAGCGAGCGGATTGATTTGGTTGACTGAAGTCAAAATATGGTTATGACGTTCAGGATCAAAAACGCTGCAAGGTAAGGGGATTTTTGGTAATAGGAAGAAAATGTGGGGTGAAGAAATTGTGGGAGGTTGGGGTATTGGAAATGCTCCTATTATGTACGCCCAACTTTACATACTTTAAACGATGGCCCCAAAATGCCTTATTATAGAATCAAATACATCTTCATCAATATCCTTTATCATAAATTGTCTAATTAAAGTATCGTCCTTAAAAGCAATTCGGAGAAAGACCTCTTCTCTCTGTATTTTATACCAAACTTTCCTTTTTTCAAACATGAAGTCTTGTAGTTTACCGTTAACTATTCTTATATGGTCTTTTGTATGATACTCGACTTCTACGCTATCGTCTGATCGGACAATATGTATAATGTAATCTTTTGCCCAACTACGAAACTCAATCAGGTTCAGCATTAAAAAGAATAGCAAAACATAAATAGCATTGATAAATGAGGATATCAAACTAACACCTATTAAAAAGACAGCATAAAGAATACAAGCTTCTTTAACCCAGATTGTGGTCCTTTCCCAATACTTCAAGGGCTTTGCCTTATATTCATTTGTATCTTGTATGATAATAAGCTTTCCCATGTGTACAGCAGGATAATCCCTAGTATCAGAAATGGGGTAATTCGAAAAAGGTTATTCCTAGGCATAACTACATAAAAAGAATAGACAGAATTATATAAGGTAAATGACACAATAACAAAACTCCTGTAGGCCGACGTTTTGTAAAGGAATCTTACTTCAGAATATAATCTTAATAGACTTCCAATATTTCTCCACTACCTACAGTATGTAGTCCTTCGCTAAAAGTAAACTGCTCCCCTTTTTTGAAATGATCATTACTGATCATTCCAGCAATAAAAGTAATATTAACTACTCCGCTTGTCCCAGGAATGAAAACATTCCCATGAATAAGATCTATTCGACCTGATAACTTAGTAGAAGCATCCTTGAAGGTAAATATTGGTCGATACCCGCTATTAAATGGAACTTTTCTTCCCGTGCCTTCTGAGAATAGTTCTATCCTTGCTTGTATTTTAATTAATTCATACATTGTATTGATAAATTACCATCCATGGTTCTTAAATGGGTTTGTTGGTTTTGGTGAGTAATTTAGGGGGCCGACTGATTGAACCTTATCTAGATAATCTGAAGGGATTCCTACCGCTTTCATGCCATCAGTTTCGAATCGACTTGCGTTCTTCATAATAGAATTAGGAATTTTAAATTTCATAATAGTATTCGGGACCCCATCTAATCCAAAATTATACTTTCCGAATTGGGCCGCATCGGATGCGGAGGTAGCAAACAACTTTTCCAGATTATAGCCAGAGCCTCCAATATTTCTGACTCCATGATCTAAAATATCCAACTTTTCTGCGTCGGATACTGCTCTAAACAGAGTAGTTGTACTACTTGTTTTTATTGCATTGGTAACTACTCCAGTTCCCTTTGTCAGGACAATCCCTTCTACAGTCTTTTCAATTCCAAATCCAACAGCATGCCCCCAATCATCGGCCGTCATATTAGGTATATTCTTCACAGCATCGATTCCACTTTGCACAACCTCATACCTCAACATCATCCCTTTCACGGAACCAGGGTTCATCATCTCTCCAATATTTTCCAATCCATGCCCAACATTTTTCCAACCCTGTACCGTTCCTAAGCTCTTGACAAAACTTTTAGTACTCTGATAACCATCCCTTAAGCCTACTCCTACATTATACCAAAAGCCCATGCCTGGAACGGTTGAATCACCTAACGGATCCGTATTCTTTATCGGATTATTTAGCATCCCAGAATAGGGCGACCATGCTTCCGCGCTTTCTATCTTTGGGTCTACCTGCCAAAATCGCCCTATTTGCGGATCAAGATTTCGATAAAAGGCATCATACATATTGATATCCAGATCCATATTCAACTCGATGCCATTGAATCTTTTCTTATTCTCTACATAGTTCGGTCTACGCGCTTGACTACTTATACCCGCCATCGTCAACCCGAACGGATAATAATGCGTCTCTTCCGTTAAAGGCCCTGAAAAATGCCTTACACTCAGGTCATTGAAAAATACATCCCAGTTCTGTGTCTCGTTACTTACATAAATATACAAAAAACCATTCTTGCTGACCTGTACGGTGACAGGCGCCAGGGCTTCAATTACATCCGCTGTATTCACTGGCATAGCACCACTGGAATTACTTACAAACTTAAACTGATCATCGAATAGTATCCAGTTCAGGTAAGCCTTGGGTTTGGAAGTCGGATTGGGATTGTTGCTGTTCCGGAAATTATTCAACCCAGCTAATAATGGGCTGGTGCCGGTATTGCTCAATTGCGACAGTGTGCCTTTCGAATTCCCTACACTTCCTACAATCCCTTCAGCCAGGGAGCTTAATATGTCCGCCAGTGCGTCACTGGTTGGCCCAGGACTGCCCTGAGGTCTGTAAAATGATTTCACTCCCAGATCAACTTTATCACCGCTCATCACTCTTAGTACCAACGATGGTCCTACCTTCTTGCCACTGCCATTCACCCTGGCCAGCGAATCGTTAGGATTGGTCGTTGAGCCATCTGTCGGGTAGCCACCTGGTACCAGTGATTTTGGATAGGATGTCGCTGGTATGTTGTCGAATAACTTACTTTCCTTTTCCCGGTATGCCGCTTCCATCGTGGCAACATACCGGGCCGTGTCCTGCTGTTCGGCCAACACCATACGCACATTGCCCAGGTGGTCTTTCAGAAAATAGTCATTTATCAACTGGTAGGCACTATCCCCATTCTCAAAATGTTTACTGATATACCGGATCCTGCCATCTTCGTGCCCGATGAACTGCAGCCTGTAAGTGTAGTCATTGGGATCAACGATTAGGTCTGTACTCCTACCTTCATAGACTATCCCATCTATATATGTGGTAGTGAGATACGAAGTATAAAAACCCTTTCTCTCCTGGGTTGTTTTTACCAGCTTATTGCCAGCAGCATCATAGGTATAGGTAATCGATCCCTTATTGGTGCTACCATTATCGAAAGTAATGGTGTTGGGTAAATTCAGGATATTATACCTAATGCTGCTGATATCTTTATTCCTGTCTAGTGTCAGGTTCCCATTGGCATCATAGTTATAATCATCCGAGAATAAATTGGTCCCATCCTTAAAATCTCCCAGTTTGCCATTATCCGATCCTGCTACTCCGTCTGTCACCCTGGTCAGTTTATTGCTGTTATTTTGGTAGATGTACATTAGTTGATCGATGGCAGAAGAACTGTTCAGCAACAATCCCTGCTGGTTCATGGTCAGAATATTTCCGTTCGCATCATAGCTCAAATTGCTCACCGTGAAATTCACATTAGCCGATCTGTCGAATACTGCCGAAGTGCCGCTACCTGATGCATACTGGTTGAAATCCGCCCCTGTCAGGCGGTTCAGGGGATCATAGGTAAAATCATATTTCCGCTTCTGTTGATCTCCTTCACTTTTCCAGATCGCTCCACTGATATTACCATTGTATTGGGGTGTAAATGTTCCCAGCGTGCCATTCTTATCATAGCCTAACTGCATTCCAAAATATTGATCGTTATTGGAACCGGCTGTGATATAGTCTTTGTTCATGGACAACAACCATCCTCTGATATTATACTCGTAGTCCAGTGATGTCAGCGCAGTACCTGTTGGCGCCCCTGGTTTGCTCCCAAACTTTTTCTTTTTCAACTTACCCAATGCATCATATTCATGTACAGCAATGGTCATCCACGCGCTCATCGCATTATTATTCACATTGGTATTGCTGAGCTTTTTCTCGGACTTTGTCAACCTGCCCAGATCATCATAACTCATCCTGGTCACCACCACTGTTGTCTGTGCCGGGGAGGCAATCTCCTGTTTTTGTACAGTGATAAGCGGTTGACCCGACCAGCTATACTGCGTGGTGGTCATATCCGTACTTCCAGTGATATTCTGCTTTTGTACCTGAATAATCCTTCCCCATTCATCATAGATCTGTGCAGAAGCCAGGTACACCGCAGGCATGCGGTCCAGTACTTTTACCTGTGACCAGGTTACCAACCCTTTGGTCGCAGTGCTTTGCACCGGCATCTGTGGATAGGGGAAAGTATTATTATTCGTGGCATCGAAATAGGCATCCCAGGTATTGAGATACGTGGAAGAAAGTCCGGCAGGTATGCCAGTATAATCATCATAGCCTGTTTTAGTCAGCCATTCCCAATAAGTAGTGGCAGGAGGTGAGGCAATTGGGAATGGGTATTCACTGGAAGTACTAGCCGCCGTCCGGTGTTGATCAAAGGTTCTGTTGGCCGTGCCACCGATGGGATAAGTGTTCAACAAAAGCCCCGTCTGTACCGGCCGGTTCAATTCATCATATAAAGTAACAGACCACTTATTAGCTATGCGCATGTTTGCATCCTGTGTCATGGCTACTCTGTCTCTGGCATCATAGACCATGTAGACTTCTCCTGCTCCCGGTACTTTTTTGGTGATCATCCGCCGACGTTCATCATAGTCATACCTGAAACATTGTTCATTCATTATATCTCCGTTCAGCGCATTGATGTTCCAACTGTTTTGCTGCAGCAACTCTACACCCCGGGGCTGGATCACCCCACGTAGCTGGTGAAGGTCATCGTAGATATAATAGGTGCACAGCCATCCTCCATGGCCTTCGGTGGGGGTGTTGTCCAGTTGTACTTTCTTGAGCACCACCTGACCTTCCTTGTCTTTGTATTCCACCGTCTTTTGCTGGTGTTCATCGATCGTCACCGTTTTGTATAACTGACCCGCATCGTACACCGATCCCGTGCTGAAATTATTACCGCTCACCGTCCAGATCCGTACTCCATCACTGGCTGTATTGACCAGGTATTGAGTACTCATCCGCCGCCGGGTGTTGGGATCGGTATTGTCCTCACTGCCTGCCCAACTGTTGCCGGGCGCATACACTTCCAGCACCCGGTTCAATGGAGATGCTTCATAGTTGGTTTTACTGTAGTAAAAGGTCTCGCCAGGGAATTGCCCTTTGTTGAACGCTGAATCCTGCTGGAAAGGGTTCTGCTTGAACAGGCCATCATTCAGGGAGGCATTACCCCCGGTACTGTTGGCCACGAATGGCAAATACCTGTACACCTCCCGGCCAAAGACATCATACACCACCGGACTTACCAGGTCCAGTGGACTGCCGCCCGTCTGCATCGATCCTTGCTTTACCACCGTCTGGACCGGACGGCCCAGTCCACCAAAATATTGCGTAGACTGCCTTACATCCCTCAGTGGCCGGGTTATCAGCGTTGCAGGGGTCTGCTCAGGGGCCGTGGCATCCCAGGTGCGGATATAATTCACTTTGATGGCAGGATTATAGGCAGCAGGAGCAGTTCTTTGTGCCTGCACACACTGACAGCACACCACCAGGCCAATACTCACGATTATCCGGGATGTATATTTATGCATGCCATTTCAT
>JAFIGX010000003.1 GCA_017849455.1 Pseudobacter sp. | reverse complement strand
TTTCAGCTCAGTGCTATTGGGCAGCACATTGTTATTGGCCGATAAAAAATTCAGGGAGGTTTTCAGTGTATCGAAATGAGGCAGGTATTGCCGGGAGCGACCGGCCAGCTTTTCCGGGTTTTGCAATTGTTGCTGCAGCTCCGCATATTGCTGTTCTACGTTGCCGAAGGTTTGTTCGGCTGCCAGAGAATCTTTTTTGGCCAGCTTTTTCTTCAACCGTGCTTCCTGGCGGGCCAGTTTCCTCAAAGCCTTCTCCGATTGATGAACGATCTTTTCTTCCAGATCAGCAGAACGCTTTTGAAGCTTATCCAAGAAACGGGCGGGAAAATTGGTGACCCTGTTTATTGTATTATTGCCTTCCTGGGAAAAGGCACTTGATACCGAAAGCATCCATACAAGGATCAACAGCCACGAAAATCTCATAAGGAAGGTATAAATGGTTAAGGAGTTATATTAACAAAAATACTATTAGCCCCAATTTAATAATGAGTTATCGCCAGTTATTTGGTAACTGTGAAGTTTTAGAGGATAACTGTGTCAAATCACCCTAAAACTGTGTCGATACCGATCATGATACGCTAAAATCAGAGCCATCCCCATAAAAAGAAAAAAGGCTAGAAAACAACAATCGGGTAAAATTAACCGGAGAGGGAAACGAAGCCATGAGAAAAAAACAGGATAGATTGGGGATTTTTCCCGCGGAATTCCGGAGATTATGTTGTAGTCGCTAAAGGTTTTGGCCTTCCAGTTCAGCCACATCTTTGGACGAGAGGTTTAACAACACTATAATATTCGAGGCCCTCGGAAAAAACAATAAGAGTACCAGGATATGAAATACAGCCAACGCAAAAAAACCATAATTGCCCGTGAGCAGGAAAAAGATCACCGCGAGCAGCCCCGGCCCCTCGATCATCGCCCACCATATTAAACAGGCCGACAGGTATTGCCGCATCCGCTCTGCCGCCGGCTCAGCACTGCTCCGCGCAGCCAGCATCCTTCGCTTGAATAGATTGAACCCTGTCAGCAATGCTCCCATGGAAACGACCACCGCTACTATCTGCAAAGTCATTTCCAGTGATCCATCAGCCAGGAATATGAACTCTCTTTCCCGCAATACTGATGCCACCACGGTGAAGATTACCAGGCTAACGAAGAGGGACAAGTGAATTACTTTCAATCCGCTGAAAATATTTTTCTTTTGCGGCATCGGGATGATTTTTTCCGGATGATCAATAATACGGGCTTATCAGAAGATATACCAGCACGCCTGTAACCGCCACATACAACCATATCGGCCAGGTGATACGCGCCAGCTTCTTATGCTTTGGCCATTCAGCCACCAAAGCCCTGTAAGCCGTGAACAATATAAATGGCAGGATGATGCCCGCCAGCGGGATATGCGTGCCCAGTATGATATAATAGATCGTACGCAATGACCCGGCCGCCGCTTTTTCTTCATCACTGACGATGCCATCATGATTGATATCGCCGAATCTCGTTTCACCGGCAAAAAGGTGATGACAGATATACGATACCAGGAACAATACCGATAAGACCATCGCAGTGATCATGATCCTCTTGTGCAACCGGTAATTCCCCCGCTTTACCACCAATAGCCCCGCCAGTAATAATACCGTTACTATAGAGTTGATGATCGCATTGAAGCGTGCAAAGATGTGTACATCGAACCCCAGGTCCACATCGAGCTTTATGCGCGACAAGAGCACCACAGCCGCAAATACCACAAACGAGAAGATACCGATCAACCACCAGGCCTGCTTGTCGTTCTTCGCCAATACGGGAGGTAACATATATTTTATTTTTTATCGTTTCTACGCGCAATCCAAAGAAAGACCGCCAAGCCGGCGATCGCGATCAGGAATACCGGCCAGAGCGAAAGCAACTGCGCCAGCACCGGCGATGGTTTATGCTTGTCTTTTTCCAGCATCAGCAAGGTGAGGTCTTCGGCCAGGTGCGAGAGCGACATGCTATCCAGCCCATTGTAATAACCCCGTACGATCCCCTGCTTGTCGATCAGCACGAATTTTTCCGTATGAATGAAAGCGGAATCGATACCGCCTCCATCCTGCAATCCCAGTTTCAGCTCCTGCAACGCATAGTCGTAGATGGTCTTCTTGGGACCAGTCAACAACCACCACACATCATGATTGGCACCATACCTATCGGCATATTTTTTCAATACAGGTACCGAATCCCGCTCCGGGTCCACACTGAACGATAATAATTGCACAAATGTAGTGTCGATACGTTTGGTGAGATCTTTCAGCTTCAACCCATCCTGCAACCCTTTCATGTTGCGGCTGAGGGTTGGACAGATCGACGGACAGCGGGTAAAGAAAAAATCAGCGATCACGATCTTCCCACGAAGTGAATCCATGGAAACGGTATTGCCCAACTGGTTGGTCAAGGTAAAATTGCCGACCTGGTGCCAGACCGTATCCATGACCTTCTTGCCATTGACCACCTTTTCAACCGTTGAATCGGGATAATAACGGCGGGGCATGTGGATCGATTCCTGGCTCACACCTTTTACCAGAAAATAGCTCACCACCGGGAGGAGGATAGCGATACATAATGCTAACAGGGCTTTCTGGCTCACAGTAATTCTTTTAGATGCGCAAAGTTACCACAGGAACCGATGCAATGCGGGTTTTATTCCAAGAATATTGGTGGAGGTTGACCCGTTGAAAGGTTAAAAAGTTAACAAGGGAATCTCCCTACATCGGAAATTCCCTTGTCAACTTATCAACTTATTAACTTGTCAACCTAACTCAATGCACCGCACCCGGCTTCGGCAACTCCTCATGCTCTCCATGCGCAGGGGCATTCTTGACCGGTGTGGTGGTCTGCTCCTTGTGATGGGGGTCGTAGTTATTACGCAGATGCTTGTAGGAGTTCCCGTCCCACAGGAAGGCAGCGATGAACCAGATGAACAGCAGCGCCGGCACAGCGATCGTCATGATCATATTCTTGATCTCATGACGCAGGTGCATGAACTCGGCAATAATGTAAAATGCCTTGGCAGCCGTGAAAATGATATAGAGAATGTTGAACCACAATTTATAGGGATGGTAATGCGGTGCAATGAACATACCCACTACCAGCTCGATACAGGTGATGACCAGCAATATCCAGAACGTTCTCCAGATCGCTTTTGTATCAAAACCATGTTCCTCACTGTGCTGTTCCGTCTGAGTAGTTGTTTCGAAGTTTGCCATAATGATTTATTGCTGTTGAAATGTGATCAATGGTTTTAGAACAGGTAGAAACAGGTGAATACGAATACCCATACCAGGTCTACGAAGTGCCAGTACAGACCAGCCTTTTCGATCATCAGGTAATGGCCCCTGCGTTCGAATACGCCTCTCCAGGTCATGATCAGCATAACGATATTGATGATCACACCGGAGAATACGTGGAAGCCATGGAAGCCCGTGATCGTAAAGAAGAAGTTGGTGAAATTGGTCGAGGATGGCGTACCATCGAAGTTCAGGAAAGGATTCCTGCCCCACCATGCTCCTTCATGATGAAGGTGCGTCCATTCCCATGCCTGGCAACCCAGGAACATCAGACCACCGATAATGGTAAAGAACAGGTATTTCATCACCCCTTTCTTATCCATGGCATGTCCTGCGCCTACGGCCAGCACCATCGTCACCGAGCTCGCGATCAATATGAATGTCATCAGGCTCACGAACACCAGCGGCATGTGCATGCTGCCGGCGAATGGGAACGACGAGAACACATGGTTGGGGTCGGGCCAGCCATTGCTGGAAAAACGAACGGTGCCATAGGAGATCAAAAATGCGCCAAAAGTGAAAGCATCGCTCATCAGGAAATACCACATCATCAGCTTTCCATATTCCACGTTGAAGGGACTTCTTCCGCCTCCCCACCATTTTTGATTCGCTGGTACTGCTTGTGCCATATTACTGTATTAAATTATTTTTATTGATTGCTCTTATTTCAACAGAAAAAACACGAACAAATAGATCCATAACAGGTCCACGAAATGCCAGTAAGTGCTCACTACTTCCACCGGCACTGCATTGTAATTCCTGATCCTCGTACTGAACGCCCTGATGAACATTACCAGTAGAGCTATCGCACCGCCGAGCACGTGCAGGGCATGCAGTCCGAATATGATATACAGGAACTGTCCGGCGCCCGATCCGCCACTGAGCTGCACTCCGCTATGGGCCAGTTGCCTGAACCCGATGATCTGGAAAGTGATGAACAGGAACCCCAGTATGGCCGTCAATGTGATCAGCCGGCGATACTGTTGCATGCTCCTTTCCTTGAAGGATTTCAGCGCCACCTGGATAGTGAGGCTGCTGATCAGCATCACACCCGTAGAATAATAAAAGATCTTCGGCATCTCTACAGTCGACCATCCGGGCAAACTGCCTTTTACGATATAGGCACTTGTCAGGCCGGCGAACATCATGATGATGCTCGCAATGGCGATCCACAAAGTGAATTTGTGGGGATGTATCTTTTGTCGCTGCGTACTCACAATTTCCATCGCATTATATTTACCCGCCTCTGCCAGGGCTTCGGCGGGTTTTGATTGATTTGCTCTTTATAGTTTATCAGCCAGTAATGCCAGCAATACGATCGGCAAGTAGATATAACTGCTGAACATTACCCTTCTTGCCGCCTTCACCTCCATTTCACGGTACAACCGTACACTTTGCCAAACCATGAAGAGGTTGGCGGCCAGCACGATCCAAAGGCTCACCATTCCGCTGATCCGCGTAAGATAGGGCAAAGCCCCGATCGGGATCAATACCAGTGAATAGATCACGGACTGGATAGCAGAGAATTTCCCCGGCCCTTCCACCGATGGCATCAGTTTGAACCCGGCATTACTGTAATCCTTATGCGCAATCCAGGCAATTGCCCAGAAATGCGGGAACTGCCAGAAAAACTGGATGGCGAACAAGGCCCAGCCGCCTGCACTCAGCTCATCCTGCCCTGCGGCCCAACCTATGAGGCAGGGCAATGCCCCGGGCACCGCCCCTACCAGCACCGAAACGGAACTGATCTTTTTGAGAGGCGTGTACATGAAGGCATATACGAACCAGCTCACGAGGGCAACGATGGCGGATAACAGGTTGAAGAAATAACCCAGTATTCCCAGTCCTATCACCAGGGCAATGATGGCGAATGCCCATCCTTCCTCAACGCTCATCCTGCCCGATGCAACGGGCCTTTTGGCCGTCCTTTTCATCAGGGCGTCCGTATCGCGTTCCACTACCTGGTTCACGGCATTGGCGCTGCCGGTGATCAGCAGTCCGCCGATGAACAACAGGATGATCATGCCCCAGTTGTACTCCACGATTTTAGGCGCCAACAGGTAACTGATCACTGCCGAGAATACTACCATGAAGCTAAGACTGAACTTGATCAGCAGCATGTAATCCCGCACCTTGCTGGCAATTGTAAAAGAACTGTTTTGCTTCACGGTTTCCTGCACCATCTGTTGATTATATTATTGGGTGATGTGCATTCACATTTCTATGCTTCTAATGCTTACTCTCATTCGGATTGATCGGTTCCGTTTGAGGAATGAAATCCCTTCCATCCTTGCTGTAGTCATAGGCCCAGCGGTGTACTTCAGGGATCTCTCCAGGCCAGTTACCATGTCCGGGCCTGATAGGAGCTGTCCATTCCAGCGTAGTGGAACCCCAGGGGTTCTGCGTGGTCACTTTCCTTCCCTTGAAGATAGAATAGAAGAAGTTGAACACGAACATCAGTTGCACGGCAAATACGATCATTGCTACGGTTGAAATGAATTTATTGAGATCTGAAAATTGTTTGAATGATTCCCAGATGCTGTAATCGAGGTAACGGCGGGGCATACCTGCCAAACCTTCGTAGTGCATCGGCCAGAAGATCAGGTAAGCGCCGATCAGGGTAACCCAGAAATGCACATAAGCCATGGTACTGTTGAGATAGCGCCCATACATTTTGGGGAACCAGTGGTAGATCCCTGCGAACATACCGAAGAAGGCGCTCACACCCATTACGATATGGAAGTGCGCGATCACGAAATAGGTATCGTGCAGGTGGATATCGAGGGTAGAGTTACCGAGGAATATACCGGTCAAACCACCGGAGATGAACAGGCTCACGAAGCCCAGCGCGAAGAGCATGCCCGGTGTGAACCGGATATTCGCCTTCCAGATGGTGGTGAGCCAGTTGAATACTTTGATAGCTGAAGGCACGGCGATCAGCAGGGTGAGCAACACGAACACGGAACCCAGGAAAGGGTTCAGGCCGGTCACGAACATGTGGTGCGCCCATACCAGGAAGGCCAGGATGGTGATCGCGAACAGGGAGCCTACCATCGCCATATAACCGAAGATGGGCTTGCGGGCATTCACGGAGAGGATCTCCGATGCCATACCCATGGCCGGCAGGAGGATGATATACACTTCAGGGTGCCCCAGGAACCAGAACAGGTGCTGGAAGAGGATCGCGCTACCGCCTTCATTGGGCAATGCGCCTACACCATTGATATAGATATCGGAAAGATAGAAGCTGGTTCCTGCATGACGGTCGAACAGCAGGAGGATGAACCCGGAGAGCAGAACGGGGAACGACAATACGCCCAGCACGGCCGTGAAGAACAGGGCCCAGATGGTGAGGGGCAGTCTCGTCATGCTCATACCCTTGGTACGCAGGTTCAATACAGTGGAAATATAGTTCAGACCTCCGAGGAGGGAAGAAATAACGAACATCGCCATAGCGGTGATCCAGAGGTCCATACCCGTTTTGGAACCTGGGGATGCATCGCCGAGCGCGCTGAGCGGCGGGTAGGCAGTCCAACCACCACTGAAAGGCCCGGTCTGGATGAACAGGGAAGACAACATTACCACGCTACCACCGAAGAAGAACCAGTAAGAAAGCATGTTCATGAATGGCGAAGCCATATCGCGGGCGCCACACTGCAGGGGAATGAGGAAGTTGGCGAAAGTTCCGCTCAAACCACCGGTCAGTACGAAGAACACCAGTACGGTACCGTGCATGGTCACCAAAGCATAATAATTCTCGGCAGTGATCTTGCCACCTTTGGCCCACCTGCCCAGGATATCTTCCAGCCAGGGGAAGGTCTGGTCGGGGTATCCGAGTTGCAGACGGAATAGCACAGACATCAAACCACCGATGATAGCCCAGGTCATCCCTGTGATCAGGAACTGCTTGGCGATCATCTTATGGTCCTGGCTGAAAACGTATTTGGTGATGAACGTCTCTTTATGATGATGCACATGATGCTCATCATGATGCACTTCATGAGTGGTGACTACTTCAGGATGTCCATGCAATACTGCTTCGTTGCTCATGATAAAATATTTATAAACGGGTATTCAAATCAGTTTTTTAATCTCCTTGACCATTACGGTTTCGCAGCCGCGATCGGCTGTTTGGCTGCATTGCCGGCAGTAGCTTTCGTGCTGTCGGCCGCTGCTGGCGCCGGTAATTTATTAGCCGGGTCTTTATCCGGGAATGCCGTTACATAAGCAGGCTTTTGCTTGGCTCTCCACAGGATGAACTCTTCTTTGGTTACTACTTTGATCAATCCTTTCATCGAATAGTGGCCATTGCCGCACATCTGGTCGCAGGAGATCTCGTATTCGAATTTCGGGTTCTTGGTGATCTCTTTCATTTCAGCCGTCGTGTACAGCGGGGTGAACCACATGGTAGTGGGCGTACCGGGCACTGCGTCCATTTTCAGGCGGAAATGCGAGAGGCCCACGTCGTGGATCACATCCCTCGAGTTGATGATCAGTTTTACGGGCTCTCCTTTTACGAGGTACATGGCCTCATTGGTCACGATATCGTCGAACGAAGCGGGATCTGCCTTGATATCGACCGTACCGCTGGGGTTATTGTGGTTATCTCTTTTGGTGATGGTAGAATCGATCCAGGTAAGGCCAAGCTGGTTGTTCTTTCCTTCATCGATCATCCTGTAATATTTCTTGCCGAAAGTATTGTCTTTACCGGGGTAGCGATAGATCCATCCGAATTGTTTGCCGGTGATCTCTACCTGCATGGCATTGGCAGGTGCATCGCCTGTGATACGGAACCAGTACATCAGACCGAAACCTACCAGGATACAAAGAGTGATGGCAGGAACGGTAGTCCACAGGATCTCCAGCTTGTTGTTATGCGGAAAATAGAATGCCTTTCTTTTTTCACTGTGCTGGTATTTGTATGCGAACCAGAACAATAAGATCTGTGTTACGAAGAACACGATACCGGTAATAGCGATCGTGATATAGAGCATGGTATCGATGTTCTTACCATGGTCGGATGCAGAAGGATGGGCCAGCAGGGTTTTACCATACAGCAGCTTGTTGCACCAGAACACACCGATAAGCCCCAATACCAGGAATACGACCATCAAGGCCCCGTTGATCTTATTACTTTGCTCGAAAGCTTTCTTCTCGCCTTTCAGCACCGATACATACTCACTGGCCTTGGCTATCTGAAAAGTGATCAGAAAGCCGAGGGCGAGGATCGCTAAGAGAAATATTCCAGTAGTTGTCATGATTGATCAATAAATTTTATTTCGAACAAAACAAGTTTATACTTTTCTGAGCACTAACCAATCCTTTTTAGGTATGGTGTATAATACTTTCTTTCAACAACGGATGGTTTTTGGCTATCAGCGGATATTTCGCCAGTGCGCGTCCGGTAGATAGCATGATCAGTCCTACAAATCCCACAGCCACACCAAAGTCGAACAGGTTCAGTGTCACATGATCTTTTTCAACGCTGGCAAAGATCATCTGGTAGAAATCGAGCCAGTGACCGAAGATGATCACGATCGCCATGAAGGCCATCGTTGTATAATTCCTCTTCGACCCTGCGCGCATCAGCACCAGGAAGGGCGCCAGGAAGTTGATCAGGAAGCTGAACCAGTAAAGGCCCGCGTAAGCGCCGGTATAATGGCTGGTGGCGATCCTGGATTTGAAATACACTGTCTCTTCCGGGATATTCGCATACCAGATCAGCATATACTGGGAGAACCAGAGATATGTCCAGAAGATCGAGAACGCGAACATGAATTTACCCAGGTCATGCAAATGCTCCTGGTTGGTATAGGGCAGGTAGTTCTGGTTTTTCAGGTAGATCACGAAAAGAGCGATCAGGGCTACACCAGCCACGAAGGTACTGGCGAAAGTATACCAGCTATACATGGTGGAATACCAGTGCGCATCGATGCTCATCAGCCACAACCAGGGCACCGTAGACATTACAGTAAGGGCGAACCATACGATAAAGACAGCAGCCCACACCGTATTCTTGTACATATATTTCCAGCTTGTCTCTTTATCCGGCAGCGGAGAATCGTCGATAGAGCGGGAAAGCTGGCGCATCTTATAACCCAGTACGATCCAGAGACCGATAGCCAGGATGGTCCAGATGATAAAGAACTTCGTATTCAGGAAGCCGCTTTTACCTTCCAGGATCTTATCGCCTTTGGGATGCAGCCAGTGATAAATATGAGGGTCGACAGTGACCAGCGCGATCAGTACGATACCGGCAATGATACCGAGAGGAATAACCGCCACTGAAATAGCTTCGGTCACTCTCCTGAACGACATCTGCCAGCCGCCCCAGGCCAGTGTGGTGGCACAGATAAAGAACATCGCGGCATTGGTGATCAGCAGGAAGTACAGGCTGTTCTGCAACAGCGATGCCCAGAACCTGGCAGGATGCTCACCGGCGCCATACAAAATATACCCGATAACCAGCGACAACACACCAACTCCGATCAGCGCATAAGACCATGTTCTGTATCGCTTGGGTATCTCAAAAAATTCTTTACTAGCCATTGTCAACAGTTTATAGTTTCTATATGTCTCTTATCAGTTATTTTTTTGCAGTTGAATCTGCCTTTGCTCCCCCGGATGCTGAACCACCTTTTGCTTCGGCCTGTTTTGCCTTGATATAGTGAATTACCATCCAGCGCTGTGTAGTGCTCAGTTGGGAAGCATAGCTGCCCATCTGGTTCTTACCGTAGGTTACGGAATAGAACATCTGCCCTTCAGGCATATTCTCATACGTCGGGTTACCAAGCAGGATCGCGGGCTGGGCTGCATAAGGTCCGTCAGTGCCATCGCTTCTTTTATGCAGGGGGCCTGCTCCATCCAGCTTGGCGCCATGGCAGATCCCGCAATTCACCAGGTACAGCCTTTCAGCTTCCTTGAACTGGTCGGGGGTCAGTACCGGCAGAGGGTTAACGATCTTTTTCGATGCCACATAATTGGCCGTATCGCCCTGTTTATCTTTTTCCAGCGGGAAAGGGAACAGTTCACCACGCTTGATGGTGCCAGGCACAGGCTTTGCATTGTAAAAGATGCCCTGGCTTGCCAGTGTATCATGCGGAGCATAACTTTCATACGCGCGGCTATACGCCATATCCGGCATGTATACGCGGCCCGGCTCCCTGCGCACATCGCTACAACTCCAGGCAACAACGGCCAGTACTAAAACAGCTATGATGGATAATTTTTTCATCTTACTCGTTTCGTTATTCAGTTATGCTGATACGGTTTCAGTTTCGTGATACAACTTTTGCTCTTTATCATAGCGACCAAGCCACCAGCCGGTCTCAGCCTGCTGAACATTGATCTCTTTGGCCCCCAGGCTGCCCAGGAAACCTTTGATCTCCCCTTCATCGCTCTTCGGCGTGCATTCGATCACCATCACAAACAGGTCGTCGGTAGCACGGGGATGGAAATGGTGCTTTCTTACGAAAGGCGCCAGTTGGCACAGGTAGCAGAAAGTGATCACCATGCCTACGGCAGCACACAATACCGTGAACTCGAACATGATCGGCAACCAGGCCGGCAGGGCGAAATGCGGTTTACCACCGATATTCAAAGGCCAGTCCTTCGTGAATACCCAGGTAATAAAGCTCAGGGCCGTTGTAGTGCCGCAGATCCCGTAAATAAATCCTGCGGTATGGATACTGGTATCACGCAAACCCATGGCTTTGTCGAGCCCATGTATCGGGAACGGCGTATATACATCGTGCAGCTTATGACCTGACTTACGGACTTTCTTCACTGCATCGAACAATGCGCCTTCTTCATCAAAACAACCGACTACGAATTTTTTGAGAGCCATAGTTCTTTTTTTATGGGTTGGTAGGTTGACAGGTTAACTGGTTTACAGGGATTGATCTCCGGTATTCCGGCTCCTTTTCAACATTTTACCCTATTAACTTTTCAACTTTACTTAATGTGCCGCATGCACTTCGTGAAACAATTCTTCCGGACTTTCATGCTCGATCTTATCCATCTTCTTCTTATAGTTCTCACCAGACCTCTTCAGGATATGCTTGATCTCCGCTACGGCAATTACCGGGAAGAACTTCGAGAAGAGGAAATAGCAGGTGAAGAACAGGCCGAATGTACCCAGGTAGAAACCTACTTCCCAGATCGTGGGGCGATAGTAGGTACTCCAGCTACTGGGGATATAATCACGATAGATGGATGTTACGATGATCACGAAACGTTCGAACCACATACCGATATTCACGATCACCGACATGAAGAAGGTGACCACGAGGTTCCTCCTCAGTTTGCGGAACCAGAAGATCTGCGGTGAAAGCACGTTACAACCCATCATCAGGTAATAGCTCCAGCCATAGGGACTGAACAGGTCGAGACGGTTCTTCATGAACGCATGGCTTTCATAAGGGTTCTGGCCATACCAGGCAATGAACAGCTCGGTGAGGTATGCGATACCTACAATAGAACCTGTAAGCACGATCACCTTGTTCATCACTTCGATATGTTCCATGGTGATATAATCTTCCAGCTTCAATACTTTTCTCGTTACCACCAGCAGGGTCTGCACCATTGCAAATCCGGAGAAGATGGCGCCTGCCACGAAGTAGGGCGGGAAGATGGTGGTATGCCATCCGGGCACTACGGAGGTGGCGAAGTCGAACGATACCACGGTGTGCACAGACAATACCAGTGGCGTACTCAAACCGGCCAGCACCAGCGATAAGCTTTCATGGCGTTGCCAGTGTTTGGTGGAGCCTGTCCAACCGAAGGAGAGCAGGCCGTACATATATTTTCTCCATTTCAATTTGGCGCGGTCACGTACAGTGGCCAGGTCAGGGAGCAAACCGGAGTACCAGAATAAAAGTGATACGGTGAAATACGTGGAGATCGCGAATACGTCCCACAACAGCGGTGAGTTGAAGTTCACCCAAAGCGGTCCGCGGGTATTGGGGTAAGGCAGTACAAAGAAGGCCATCCACACACGGCCCATGTGCCAGATCGGGAACTGGCCCGCGCACATTACCGCGAAGATGGTCATGGCTTCTGCCGCGCGGTTCACACCCGTCCGCCAACCCTGGCGGAACAGCAACAGGATCGCGGAGATCAGGGTACCTGCGTGACCGATACCTACCCACCACACGAAGTTGGTGATGTCCCAACCCCAACCGATGGTCTTGTTCAGGTTCCACTGGCCCACCCCATAGGTCACCTCACGATAGATCGAATACACCCCGAATAACAGCAGCGCTACCGAGATCAGGAATCCGATCCACCACAGGCGGCTGGGTGGTGCTTCAATTGGACGCACAATATCTTCCGTAACCTGGTGATAATCTTTGGAACCATCCACCAACGGGGCTCTTACTTGCGATTCGTACTTTAATAATGCCATGTTGTTGAGCTTTGGGCTGTGGGTATCGCCTGGGGCGTTCACCTTTCAGCTTGAAAATTTTTATGTATTCAACGAACTATTCGGTTACTCTGCACTGTTATCAGTGGTGTTGCTCAGCTCCTGCCGCTTCCACTTCCGGTTTCTCTGCCTGACGCTGCTCGGCATCCAGATGGCCATCGTTGCTGATCTCGTCGGTGTTCCTCACTTTGGCGAGATAGTTGATATTCGGCATTACGTGGATCTGCTCGAGGGCATGGAACAGGCGGAGGTTGTTCTCTTTCCGCACCACGCTCACTTCGCTCTCAGGGTTGTTGGCGTTGCCGAATACGATAGCGTCTGCTGCGCAGGCCTGCTGACAGGCTGTTTTCACATCTGCATCTTCCAGTGTACGGTTGGCTTTCTTGGCCTTCAGCTTACCTTCCTGCAGGCGCTGAACGCAGAAAGAACATTTTTCGATCACACCGCGGCTGCGCACCGTTACGTCGGGGTTCAGCACCATGCGGGTAAGATCATCGTTCATCATCAGCACCACATCGTCCAGCTTGCCTTCATCTACCAGTGGTTGCTGGTTGTTGGGGAAGCTGTCGGCGCCGGTATAATCGGCCCAGTTGAAGCGGCGAACTTTGAACGGACAGTTATTAGCGCAATATCTTGTACCGATACAACGGTTATAGGTCATCTGGTTGAGACCTTCGCTGCTGTGGTTAGTGGCAGCTACCGGGCAAACGTTCTCACAGGGAGCGTTATCGCAGTGCTGACAGAGCATGGGCTGGAACAGGGTCTGGATGCTCTCGGGATCATTCGGGTTACCGCTGAAGTAACGGTCGATGCGCAACCAGTGCATATCATGGAAACGGGCTACTTCATGTTTGCCCACTACCGGGATATTGTTCTCTGCGTTACAGGCCACCACGCAGGCGCCGCAGCCATAGCAACTGTTGAGGTCGATGCTCATGCCCCACTTGATGCCGGGGCGTTCATATTTCGGATAGAGTGTTCCTTCTTTTTCGTATTCCGCCAGTCCGCCGAAAGGTTTCAGTTCCTTCTCCCTTTCATTGCGGATCACTTCCCTGTCTTTTTTGAATTCTTCCAGGGTCACTTCCTTCACTACTTCATGGCGTCCTTCATAACTGTTATGGGTCTGTACCTGCGCGATCTTGAAGGTCTTCTTCGCATCGGCGAGGGAGATCTTTTCAGCTACGGTCCAGTCAACAGTGGCGCCGTTGTATAACAGGTAAGGATATACGTTCTTGCCTACCGGGCCACCATCGACTGCGATCACGGCCCTTCCGATCTCGCTGGCCCTTCCATAACCAACCGCTACGGCAATGGTATTGGCCTGTGTTCCGGGCACTACCAGTACCGGCAGTTCCAGTTTTTTATTCCCGACCGTGATCTCGATCACGGGCTTCATCACTTCCACTTCATATTTATCGGCTCCTTTGCTGTTACTGAGATCGATATTGAACATCTCTTTGGCGAGCTGAGGAGAAACGACAGCGTAGTTGTCCCAGGTAGCGCGTGTGATAGGATCGGGCATTTCCAGCAGCCAGGGATTGTTGCCCTGTTTGCCATCGCCCAGGCTCACTTTCTGGTAGATCACCAGTTCTGTTTTCTCGGCTTTCTTCAGGGCCGTTGCGGCAGATATGGCTGCTGCAACGCCAGAAGCGTTGAAACCGGCGCCGGCAGAGGCAACAGCAGTTTCCACTACACCATCCTGCAGGGCCTTATTGTAATTATCGGGGCTACCCAAACGGGTGGTCCAGTAGTTTTTGAAATAGAGATCGTACGTAGCAGCGTTACCAGCCCATTTCAGGAGTGAATCCTGGAATGGCCTTGTCTGGAACAGTGGGTTGATGGTAGGCTGCATCATGCTGAATAAACCGGCTTTCGGTTCGGCATCGCCCCAGCTCTCGAGGAAGTGGGGAGCAGGCAGTACGAATTTTGCCAGTTTGCTGGTCTCATCCAGACGATCGTTGAAGGAGATGCTCAGTTTTACACCGTTGAGTGCTTTTTTGAACCTTTCTCCGTCGAAATATTCATAAGCCGGGTTCACACCATAGACCAGCAGTGCGCCGATCTTACCGGTTTCCATTTCGGTGACGAGGTCAACCATATTGGAATCCAGTCCCTGATGTGTTTGCAGGGTAGTGGCCCAGTTGATAGTAGTTCCATTGGCCCCAACAGCTTCATTGATGGCGTTCACGATGATCTGAATGTTGGGATTGTTGCTGCCGCTAACTACCAGCGCCTTGCCTTTATGGTCGAGCAGGTCTTTGGCAGCTTTCTCGATGCCTTTTTTCAGTTTACCGTCTACGCCGGCAGCGCCTTGTCCGTTCACTGCGCTGAGCAGGGCTGCTGCTACTACGCCGGATTCCGAGGGGCGGTGGGTAAATCTTTCATCGGCATTGGCGCCGGTCATGCTGAGCATGCTTTCGAACTGGTAGTGCTTGCTGAGCTCGGGATTCTTCTGATCTACCTTTCTACCGGCCCCGTACCCACGCTGGAATTCAGCGGGGTTCAGCCAGGTACCCAGGAAATCGGCGCCGAGGCTCACCACTACTTTTGCATTCTCGAACTGGTAGGAAGGGATAGCGCGTTTGCCATAAGTTGCTTCGTTGGCCAGCAGCATTCCACTATAGGAAACAGCATCGAACTGAACATGGCGGCCGCCAGGGAATTTTGCCAGGAATTCGGCAATGATCTGTTTTGTGGTAGGTGAGGTAATGGTACTGGTAAGCAATACCACGGGAGCACCGCCCAGCGCAGCCAGCGCATCAGCTATCATTTTATCGATAGCCTCATAGGGGGCCGCTGAGCCGTTTGCCATAGGGTGACGTAAACGGGCCGTATCGTACAGATCCAACACCGAAGCCTGTACCCTGGCGGTTGTTGCGCCTTTAGTATATGAAGACAAGGTATTTCCTTCGATCTTGATAGGCCGGCCATCACGTACTTTAGCTACGATGGGAATGGCTTCGCCGCCACTGACATAGGTGGTAGCATAATAATCCGCTACGCCTGGAACTATGTCCTGTGGTTTATTAACATAGGGGATCGCCTTTCTTACAGGCGTTTCGCAACTGGCGGCTGCCATGGCAGCGGCTGTGCTGAACCCTAAATATTTCAGGAAGTCTCTTCTGGATGCAGAAGCGTTGGCTAATCCTTTCTTATCAGCTCCTTCAAACGGCAAGGATTCGGGAAATTCGTTCTCTGCCAGTTTTTGATGGGCCTCACTGTTATTGAGCTCGGTGAAACTCTGCCAGTACTTTTTTTTAGCCATTTATATATGAATTTGAAAATTTGAGAATGTTGGCTCTTGAAAATGATGGTTGTTCACTTTCAGGGTTGTTTTTAGTAGTGGCATTTCTGACACTCCAGTCCGCCGATATCACTGACGGTCACACTGTCTCTTTTCTTCGCCTTGATCTCGTCGTGGTATTTTTCGTAAATGCTGTAAAATTTATTGCCGTTGCCTTTATCGTCGTTGAAGTCCACTTTGGTCTCGCGGTGGCAGTTCACGCACCAGGCCATGCTCAGTTCGGCAAATTGTTTTACTTCGTGCATGTTGGTGATCTCACCGTGGCAGGTCTGGCACTGTACTTTACCGGCCCTTACGTGCTGTGAGTGGTTGAAGTAAACGTGATCAGGCAGGTTGTGTATCTTGACCCATTCGATGGGTTTTTCCTCACCGGTATATTGTTTTTTTGCGGGGTCCCAGCCGGCTGCTTTGTAGATCTTCCTGATCTCTTCGGTACCATTCACTTCAGTGCCATCAGCTTTATAGATCGGTGCGCCGGTATATTCATTGATGGTCTGGTGGCAGTTCATACAAACATTCACGGAAGGGATGCTGGCCTGTTTGCTTTCCCAGGCGCCGCCATGGCAATACAGGCAGTTGATCTGGTTAGTGCCGGCATGTACTTTATGTGAATAGTAAATAGGTTGTTCAGGCTCATAGTCTTTGTAGCGGCCCAGGCCGATAGCGCCTTTCACCACGTAGAAGCCACCGATCACGAAGAGGATCAGCGTCAGGATCGTGATATAGGTCTTATTGCGGTAGAAAGGGATCGGTTCGTGTGCAGGAACGCCTTCTTTATCGTCGGCCAGTTTTTTCAGGTTACTGTTCACTGTGAGCATGATCAGGGCAATCACGGCCAGGATCAGGGTGAGAACGCCGTAGAGGATCGCGTGGTCCGATTCTCCCATTTTGCCATCGGCAGGACCAGCTTCCCCACCAGTTGTAGAAGCTACAGGCGCTTTGTATTCACGGATATATTTCAGGATAGCATCGATCTCGCCGTCGGTGAGGTTGGGGAAAACGTTCATCGGCGTTTTGCTCCACTTCGCATACAGATCGGTGAAGTATTTGTCGCCCGATGCGAGCACTGCCTGGTTATTCCTGATCCAGGCATGTAAGAGCTTCTTGTCTTTTACACGGTCCTCGATGCCTTTCAATGCGGGACCGGTCAGGTCTTTATCCACACGGTGGCAGGTTCCACAATTATTCTGAAACAACGTAGCTCCATCCTGCGCGGCCAACTTATTTCCGATCGACAATAAACTGATCAATAATACACTGAGAAGGGCCCGTTTGGCAATTGGTCTGTGGTCAATCATATCAGTTGAATATGACGAGATTATGTGGAAAAATTTCCTGAATTGGCTGCAAAAATAAGTCAGGATTTCAACAAAATATCAACATAGACTAAATTTTTTTAAGCTAGTACTGGCGCGGGTTTCAGCCGATTTTTTGGTCATTGTTTAATGTGTCATGACATTTATGTCATGTTTTTGTCAGGTGAGGAAATATTGAAATTTAGTGCACTTTTGCGTCCATGTTCCAAAGGTTACGACAAAAATGGAAGGTGAGCGGCTGGCGGCTGCTACTTATCCTCATCACCTTCGCCACCGGTGGAAGCCTCTGCGGATGGCTTGGCAGGTTAATGCTGAACGCATTGTCTATTGAACAACCCCTTGTCAGGATACCTTTATATATAGTGATCATCACTATCCTCTGGCCTTTCTGTGTGCTGCTGATCAGTATCCCGCTCGGGCAGTTCAGTTTTTTCAGGAAGTATTTGAAGAAGCTGGGGAAGAAGTTGGTAATGGGCAATGCGCAGTCGGAGGTCGGAAGTGCCGCTGAAACTCATGGATCTGACCAAACTGCCAACGGCCAATTGCCAACGGCCCATTACTCCATCGCCATTTTCGCCTCCGGCGCCGGCTCCAATGCACAAAAGATCGTCGACCATTTCCGCCACCATCCTACCATCCGGGTGGCACTGATCGTTTGCAACAAACCCGGCGCAGGCGTACTGACCATTGCAGAACGTGAAAAGATCCCCTCCCTGCTCATCGAAAAAGAGAAATTCTTCCGTGGCAATGCCTATATCGACGAGCTGAAGGCAGCGGGTATTCAATTCCTGGTGCTCGCCGGCTTTCTATGGAAAATACCAACGGCCCTCGTCAGCGCTTTCAATGGCCATATCATAAATATTCACCCTGCCCTGCTGCCGGGTTATGGCGGTAAGGGCATGTATGGGATGTTCGTGCACAATGCCGTGATCGCGGCCAAAGAAAAAGAAAGCGGCATCACCATTCACCTGGTCGATGAGGTCTATGATCATGGGGCTATCATCTTCCAGGCTTCCTGCACGATCGATGAGCATGATACACCGGAAATGCTGGCGCAAAAGGTCCATGCACTGGAACATGCCCATTATCCGCGGGTGATCGAAGAAGTGGTGATGAGGCAACTGCAAAAAGCCCGTTAATTATCCACGCCCATGCGGCACAATTGTTATCTTGCCATCGTATCAACCAAAATTATTCCCCGTTGCACAGGTCCGGGCTGGTCATATTGTGTTTATTGGTTTGCTCCATAACTACCCTGAAAACTTCAGGCCAGGCAAAGATGAGGGTGACGGGGCGTGTGTTCGATATGTCGAAGACCAACCCCATGCCTTCCGTCAGCGTGATGAGCACTTCAGGTAACGGGACCGTAACGGATTCATTGGGTCGCTATAGTCTCAGCATGGCCGAAACAGATTCCATCTGGTTCTCTTACCTCGGTAAACCGACACCTAAATATGCAGTGGTGTCCATTCCCAATCCTTACAGTTTCGATATCTCGCTACATGTGAATATCACCGAGCTGAAGCAGGTGATGGTAAAGCCCCGTGATTACCGGCTGGATTCCATCCAGAACCGGCTCGATTATGCCAAAGCCTTCAATTTTGAAAAGCCGGGCATCGGCACCAGCCTCAACCCAGACGGCCGTGTGGGCCTCGACCTCGGCGAGTTCTTCGATATGTTCCGATTCCGGCAGAACCGCCGCATGCGCGCCTTCCAGGAAAGACTGCTGCGAGAGGAAGAGGAGAAGTTCATTGACCATCGTTTCAGTCGCGCCCTGGTGATCAAGATCACCCACCTGCGCGGCGCAGAGCTAGATACTTTCATGAACAGGTACAGGCCCGATGTTCTCTTCATCAAGCTGGCCACGGATTATGAACTGCAATCCTATATCAAAATTTCTTTCCAGAAATTCCAGCGCTTCCAGAAAGCCGTGGGTGAATTGAAGAAGAATGAGGAGGAGTGATTATTTTGATCTACTTATTCATCAAAGAACTTCAAAAACTCAATTAATCCTATCGCTTCGGTACCCTCTCCCATTGGAAAGCGTTCTTTGCCGGAGTATATAACGAATTTTCGCGTCGCCCCGATATCTTCGCAGGCATTGTGAAACGTTTTTTTGATTACAGGTGCGGAAGAGCGCTTGATCTCGATAGCCCAAACCTGTTTATTCGGTCCTTCCAGTACAAGATCGATTTCGTTTTGTGTCGCCGTTCTATAATAGCTGTATTGCCATTTATTCGATAAATGCCCAATAATGTTCTCGATAATAAACCCTTCCCAACTTGCTCCTACAATTGGATGGCCCAATAGATCGTCAAATTCAGAAATATTTAGCAGTTTGTGCAAAAGTCCGGTATCACGAATATATATCTTAGGAGATTTGACCAGGCGTTTTTTGGTATTTCCAGCCCAAGGCTGGATTTGCCGCACCATATAAAAGTCAGTTAATATATCGAGATAGGTTCTCGTAGTCGTGTGACTGATCTCAAGGCTTTTGCCTAAATCTGATAACGAGGGTTGCTGACCGTGATAGTGTGCCAACATCTTCCAAAAACGTTTCATGCGCGTAGCAGGAATTTGTGGCCCCATTAATGGAATATCTCTTTCAACATAGGAAGAAATAAAATCATTCCGCCATTCCCAGCTTTCATCATCGGTTTCTGTGAGATAGCTATTTGGAAACCCACCACGAAACCAAAGTTTTTCCACGTTGAACCCTAGTTGCTCTGTTTTGTATACTTCCAGAGCAGAAAACGGACTAAGTTCTAAATAGCGAATTCTTCCCGCCAGCGTTTCAGAAGTTTGTTGCAATAAGTCACGTGAAGCAGATCCCAGTAATAAAAATTGACCGAATTTTTCACCTGCTCTTTTCCTGATATCTATCAGTCCTCTCAGAATTCGGAATAAGTCGGGCTTTCTTTGCACCTCATCAATGATCAAAAGCTGGTTTTCAAAACGTCTAAGGTAACCCTCCGGATCATTTAGCTTGCTCAGGTCTGTATCCAGTTCCAAATCGAGGTACGAAGATTTTTTTTCAAGATTGCGCTCTGCAATTTTGAGGGCCAGTGTGGTTTTGCCAACCTGACGGGGCCCCAAAAGAGCCACCACCGGCATGTTATGTAGAGCATTCAGTAAAGTATTTTCAAGGTCGCGTGGTATCATAATTAATATATTTTGTCACTTTAACCTACAAAATGCATGGTTTTTCAGGCAAAAATATGCAATCTGAAAGTTATAATTTCAAAATACTTGTTTTTAAGGAAAACCTGACCCCTAACAAGACCTTTATAGCGACCCTGATCCATTACCCTCCCCAAAAACATGAAGCTGCCCCAAAAGACTGAAGCAGCTTCTTTTCATGGCTGTACGAGTAGAGTAGATCGCTCTCTTTATTTCTTTTCTTTCCTGAAAGTATACCACCCATCAGCACCATTTGATCTCAGCACCAGCGTATAGTCGGCATCTTCCAGTGTGAGATAATAAGTGGTCTCAACCGAAGTGGTCATTTCAAAAAGATCGGAGATCCAGTAATGACCATATTGCTTTTTGAGATCCGACAACAAGTTGATCGGCAACTGGGAAGAAGGGAGATTGCGTGTTACGCCCAGCAGATCACCGTTGTAGGTGTAAAAGGCAAACATTACCTGGTCGTTCAGTTTGAAAGTAGCCTTCACGAAGGTTTTGCTGCTCTCCCATTTTACTTCACTGGCCCCTACGAATTCATTGTTGAATGCATCCTGGATCCTTTTACTGACAGGTTCTTTGATGTTGGCCAATGTACTGCTTACTATGCTGACCAGCAGAAAGGCGGTGAGGATAATTGTCTTTTTCATAATCGCTTTTTGATGTTTTTATAATGATTTTTTTTGTGCTTTCGGATCGTTCCGGTTACAGGCAGGATTAGTCCATCCAAGTGCCAAAAAATATTTTAGCTGAAAATCAGCGTTTTAGGCAAATGTTAAGGAATTCCAGTGTCCGGTTTTGATATAATTTCTGTTCGCTTTCGTTCAAAAACCCGGACAGTTGATGACAGGAAATCCCGATTCGTATCTTCGCCCGAAATTATTTTCATCATGGAACAGTTAACGGCAGGCATCGGCACCCGCCTCCAGCACACTCACTTCGGGCCCGGTGTAATTGTCGGCATCCGCTATGCCACTTATCTCATTTCCTTTATCAATCATGGCATCAAAGAGATCGATAAGAATGATCCGAACCTCGATGAGATCATTCCGGAAAACGTAACGGAAGAGATCGAAACACATAGTGAGGTAGAGAAGTCCCTGCTGAAAATTTTACGGTTATGGGGCGGCGTTAGTGAGACGGTCCCATTGGGCGACCGCTGGCAGAACGGCACTTTGGTGTTGCAGCCGGCAGATAAATCCCAAAAACCTAAGGAGATTCCCATCGATGTTTTCTTTCACAAGATCGTGATGCTGCGCGACAGGCTACGGGTGCTCGAACAACAGATCAATGCCCATAAGGCATTGAGTGATGAAGACAAAGCGAACATGCAGCAATATATCACCCGCATTTACGGCACCCTGACCACTTTCAATGTATTGTTCAAAAATAAGGAACACTGGTTCGTAGGAGAGAAAGGAGCTTCGGCAGATTAAGGGATCATCCCAGCATCTTCTCCATATACACAACCCCCGGTAAAGGATTCGTATAATAAGGTTCGATATAGACGAACCCAAATCGTTCATACAAATGAATGGCGGCCCGCAACCTGTCGAATGTGTCCAACCGCATCGCCGCATATCCTTTTTCCGTTGCCCGGTGAAGCAACTCCTTTACCAATTCTAGCCCGATACGGAAGGAGCGGTAAGCCGGCCGTACATATAATCGTTTCATTTCGCAAAGACCTTCACCGGCCAACGGTTTGAGTGCTATACATCCCGCCACTTCGCCATTCCACCGGGCAAGGATCAATGTACCGGCAGGTTCCCCATATTTTTCGAGCGGGTGCGCCAACTCTTCTTCAAAACTTTGAAAACAAAGATCCTCTCCCAGTTCCTTTTCATACTCTTTAAGGAGATCCCTTATATGATCCAGTTCCGGGCCTTCTTCCCCGATGGTCACAATTTCCAGCATGATTTGTAAAGTGTTGATTAAATTTAGTATTGTTTTCACGGATCACCATCATTATGAGAAAATCGTTATTTTTCATCGCATGGCTGATAAGCTATCAGCTCGCTACCGGGCAATCCTATAAAGAACTGCACTTCGGCTCCATCGTTGTGGACACGCACAATGATATCCTCACCAAACTGCTTGAAAAAAATCTCCTGCTCGACCGTGACCTTACCGGGAAAGCACATTCCGACCTGTACCGGTTCAGGAAAGCCGGTATAGATGTACAGGTTTTTTCGATCTGGTGTGATGGCAGCTTCGGAAAAGGCAAAGGCTTTGCCAGGGCCAACCAGGAGATCGATACTTTATATGCCGTAGCCAAACGTCATCCCGACCTGATGATGATCGTTACCAACTCCGCTGATCTGAATAAAGCCGTTCAGCAGAAAAAACTGGCGGCCATGATCGGCGTGGAAGGAGGGCACATGATCGAAGACAGGCTCGATTATCTCGACAGTCTCTACCGCCGCGGGGCCCGCTATTTGACCCTTACCTGGAATAATTCCACCGACTGGGCCAGCTCTGCCATGGATGAAACAGCAGCCCGCAAAAAAGCCGCCACAGACCTCACCGCCCCACTCCCGAAAATGGGCCTCAGCGATTTCGGCAAACAGGTAGTGAAACGAATGAATGAACTGGGCATGATGGTCGACCTCAGCCATGCGGGCGAACAAACTTTCTGGGATGCCATCCATACCACCACCAAACCGGTACTCATTTCTCACAGTTGCGCCTATGCGCTTTGCCCGGTTTTCCGGAACCTCAAAGATGATCAGATAAAGGCTGTTGGAAAGAATGGCGGAGTGATACACCTTAATTTTTTCTCCGGCTTCCTCGACAGCACCTTCAACCGGAAACATCGTGAGTTCACGCTCCGCCACAAAACTGAAAAGGATTCACTGCTGCAAGTAAATACCGACACCTTCTTTGCAGAACATTTCCTGTTCGATAAATATGCTGCCGAAGTGAATGCCATGCGGCCACCACTCTCCCTCCTTTTGGACCACCTCGATCATATCATTCAACTGATCGGCGTTGACCATGTAGGACTGGGCTCCGATTTCGATGGCATCACTTCCACCGCGCAACAACTGGATGATATTACAGCCATGCCTATCATTACGCAGGAATTATTGAAAAGAGGATATAAATCGGCAGATGTCCGGAAGGTCCTGGGCGGAAATTTCATTCGCGTGCTGAAGGCCAACGAGAACCCATAATACAGCCTTCAACCCCATAACAAACCCGATAACTACAAACCCATTCTTATGCGCAGCAGAATAACCTCCATTGATGTGGTCCGCGGCATCGTGATGGTGATCATGACGCTCGACCACGTACGCGATTATTTCACCAATGTGCGCTTCAATCCCAGCGATCTCACACAAACCACGCCCGCCCTGTTCTTCACCCGCTGGATCACGCATTTTTGTGCCCCGGTGTTCGTTCTCCTGGCCGGCGCCGGCGCTTTTTTCTATGGACAAAAAATATCCTCCACGCGCACCCTCTCGCGTTTTCTCTGGACCCGTGGCCTTGTGCTGGTAGTCCTCGAATTCACCCTCATACGCTGGGCATTCATGTTCAACTTCTCTTACAATTTCATCATCGCGGTAGTGATCTGGGTGATCGGCATTTCCATGATCTGTCTGGCAGCACTGGTATACCTGCCTAAAAAATGGATCGCATTCATCGGCATCCTGATGATCGTAGGCCATAATACGCTCGACTCTATCAGCCCACAGGCTTTCGGTTCCTTCGGATGGCTTTGGATGTTCCTGCACGTACAAAGTCTGCTGCCGCTGAGCTCCGATGTACAGGTCCTGATCGCCTATCCACTCATTCCCTGGATCGGAGTGATGGCAACCGGTTATGCATTCGGAAGCCTGTATCTTCTGGAACCTGAACGCAGACGAAGGTTATTCATTCAACTGGGCATTGCCCTTATTCTCGCCTTCGTACTGGTACGCGGATCGAATGTGTATGGCGACCTGCGGCCCTGGTCTACCCAAAAAACACCACTCTACACCTTCTTATCTTTTCTCAATGCCACCAAACAGCCACCCTCACTCAGTTTCCTGCTGATGACACTGGGCCCGGCGATCCTGTTACTGGGATTGCTTGACGGTAAGACCAGCAGGATCGGGCAGTTCTTTACTGTTTATGGCAAAGTGCCCCTATTCTATTTCGTGGCCCATTTTTATCTGCTGCACGCATTGTCAGTAGTGGCCGGTGTATGGCAGGGATTCCCGGCAAAAGATTTTTTCCAGTTCGCTAGTTTCTATCCGCAGCAATACGGCTTTGGACTGGCAGGTGTTTACCTGGCCTGGGCTATCGTAGTGCTTGCATTGTACCCGGCCTGTAAATGGTATGGCCGGCTGAAAGCGAAAAGCTCCAACCCAATTCTCAGTTATCTTTAATATTGTAGCATGAAGTATCTCGCATTTATTCTCCTGATGGCCGCATCACTTACCTGTTCTTCGCAGCAACAATATGATCTCGTGATCCTCAACGGCCGCATCATCGATGGCGCCGGCAATTCCTGGTACTATGGCGATATTGCCGTCAGGGGCGGAAAGATCGTGGCCGTCGGCAAGCTCAACAATTACAAAGCTACCAGAACGATCGACGCACAGAAGATGATCGTGGCACCCGGTTTCATAGATGTGCACGCCCACATTGAAGGCGGCATTTTCAACCGGCCCACTGCGGATAACTATATCTACGATGGCGTTACCACCGTGATCACCGGCAACTGTGGCGGCTCTGCCCCCAGCCTGAAGAACTTTTTCAACCGCATCGACAGCGTACATACTTCCATCAACGTTGCTTCCCTGGTTGGCCACAATACCGTTCGTGAAGCAGTGATGAACCGCGATAACCGTCAACCTACCCCTGAAGAACAGCGAAAGATGGACGCACTCGTGGAGCAGGCCATGAAAGACGGTGCTGCTGGGCTTTCCACCGGGTTGATCTATATCCCCGGCACTTTCGCTAATACGGCAGAAGTGGTGAGCCTCGCCAAAGCAGCGGGTAAGTACAATGGCATATACGCTTCGCATATACGAAATGAGGAAGGCAAAGCCGTTGAGGCGATCAATGAAGCCATAGAGGTAGGAAAGGAAGCAAACGTACCTGTGCAGATCTCTCACTTCAAGATCGGCGGCCGCGCCAACTGGGGCAAATCGAATATAACGCTGGCCGTTGTTGAAAAAGCAAGGGAAGATGGATGGGATGTCACCATCGATCAGTATCCCTATACCGCCAGCAGCACCAATCTCGGGGTGCGATTACCCGATTGGGCCCTGGCAGGCGACCAGGATTCAGTGGTGGCCCGGCTTCATGATCCTGCCACCCGCGCACAGATCAAAAAAGAAATGCTGGAACAGCTGGATAAATACAAGTATAAAAATTACAGTTATGCAGTAGTGGCCAATTATCCTGCCGATAGCACATTCAACGGCAAAAGCATTACCGATATCAACAAGCAACTGGGCAGAAGATCGAAAGCGCCTTATGAAGCGGAAACGATCATGGACATGATCGAAAAGGGCGGCGCCCAGATGGTGTACCATGGTATGAATGAAACGGACGTGCGCTATATCATGAAATATCCTTTCTGTATGGCCGGCGCTGATGGCGGTGTACATATCCCCGGCAAAGGCATGCCCCATCCAAGATCTTATGGCACCAATGCCAGGATACTCGGAAAATACGTGCGCGATGAAAAGATCATTTCACTCGAAGAGGCCATCCGCCGTATGACCTCACTGGCTGCGCAGAAATTCCAATTGAAAGACAGGGGGCTGATCAGGGAAGGAATGGCCGCCGATATCGTGGTGTTCGATGAGAAGGCAGTGAACGATAAAGCCACTTTCGAACAACCTCATCAGTATTCGGTGGGCTTCAAATACATCCTGGTGAATGGACAGCTCGTGCTCGACAACGGGCAGCATACAGGCATCCGCAGTGGCCATGCTTTGTTCGGGCCGGGAAAAGATACTCTCTCTCCGGCAGGTCAGTAACCGAGCAGCTTTTGTATATATTGGCCCAGTCGTGCCCTGGCAAGAAAATTATTTTCCAGTTCGATGCTGAATGGCACCGGCGTATCGAGGGAGGCACAGCGCAACACAGGTGCGTCGAGTAATTCAAAGCAATGCTCTGCGATCCAGGCGGCCACTTCCCCACCGATGCCGCCGGTGAGCGTGTCTTCATGCAACAGCAAAACTTTGCCGGTCCTGGCTACGGAAGCACGGATGGCTTCATAATCGAGCGGCAGCAGGGTACGCAGGTCGAGGATATCGATGGATATCTCAGGATGGGCGGTGGCATAATCAGTGGCCCAATGAACGCCACTGCCATAAGTGATGATGGAAAGATCTTCGCCGGCGGCCACCCATCTTGCCTTACCGATCTCTACGGTATAATATTCTTCCGGAACATGACCGCTAATGCTCCTGTACAGGGCCTTGTGCTCGAAATACATCACCGGATTGGGATCATTGATGGCGGCGATCAGCAGTCCTTTTGCATCCATCGGGGTAGATGGATAAACTACCTTCAGACCGGGAGTATGCGTAAACCAGGCTTCATTGCTTTGTGAGTGGAAAGGCCCTGCTCCCACACCGGCGCCTGTCGGCATCCTGATCACCACATCGGCCGGCTGGCCCCAACGGTAATGGACCTTGGCCAGGTTATTCACGATCTGGTTGAAGCCTACCGTTACAAAATCGGCGAACTGCATTTCCATCACGCTTTTGAACCCTTCGAGGCTCAGGCCCAGTGCAGTGCCTACTATGGCGCTTTCACACAAAGGGGTATTGCGTACTCTCGCTTTGCCGAATTCCTGCACAAACCCTTCGGTGATCTTGAAAGCCCCGCCGTACTCGGCAATATCCTGCCCCATCAACAAGAGGTTCTCATGGTGGTGCATGGATTGTTTCAACCCTTCGCTGATGGCATCTATCAGTCGCAATTCCCGGTTGTCTTCGGTAACCGGTCCATTGAAAGTTGAGTGGTCGATCACGCGGGCAGTAAACTCCTGCACGGCAGGTGGAGGTGCATAGATATCTGCCTGTTCAGCATCCGTATCGGCCACCACAGGTTTCGTATCGAACCCGATCGAGAGTTCCACCTCGATATACTCGCGGAGGTCCTGCCGGATGATCTCGATCTGTTCTTCGCTCAATACTTCCTGTGAAAGTAAAAATTTCTCGAAGTTCCTGATCGGGTCTTTCTGTTCCCACAATTCAAACAGGTATTTGGGGACATATTTGGTGCCGCTGGCTTCTTCATGGCCGCGCATCCGGAAGGTAGAGCATTCCACCAGGTATGGTTTCTGGTGGCGGATACAATAATCACGCACACCTTTGAGGGTATCGTATACCGTTAGGATATTATTGCCGTCAATCTTTACGCCATCCATTCCATATCCACGGGCCCGGTCGACCAGGCTTTCACAACGGTATTGTTCCGATACCGGAGTACTGAGGCCATAGCCATTGTTCTCGATGAGGAAGATCACGGGTAGCTCCCAAACAGCGGCTGTATTGAGCGCTTCATGGAAATCACCTTCACTCGTGCCGCCTTCCCCGGTAAATGCCAGCGACACTTTATTTTCACTCCGTAGTTTATAGGCCAGCGCCACCCCATCGGCAATAGCGAGCTGCGGGCCCAGGTGAGAGATCATGCCGCAGATATGATGTTCGCGGTTACCGAAATGAAAGCTTCTTTCCCGTCCTTTGCTGAAGCCCTGCTGACTGCCCTGCCATTGCATGAACAATTTGCTGAGGGGCATATTGCGTGAAGTGAAAACACCCAGATTGCGATGGAGGGGCATGATCCATTCATCCGCTTCGAGGGCCAGCGCCGCTCCCACTGCGATAGCTTCCTGCCCGATACCGCTGAACCATTTGCTGATGCGTCCCTGCCGTAACAGCACCAGCATCTTCTCTTCGATCATCCGTGGTAAAAGCAGGCTCTTGTAAAAGTGGACGAGCTGCCCGTTCGTTAGGTCTTTTCGATCAAATTGCATACGCAGTAGAAATAATGTATAGCATGAAGTTAGTAACTGTCAGCGTTTCATCAGGATTCACGTTCCTCCCTGTCTTCCCTGTACATGACGGAGGTTACGATCGACAATAACAACCCAAACAGAAGGGCCCACCAGAATCCGTCTACCTTGAAGCCGTTCACCACCTTGGCTGCCAGGAGAATGATACCGGCATTGATCACAAGCAGGAACAATCCTAATGTGACCAGTGTAATAGGAAGGGTGAGAAAAATAAGCACAGGCTTTACGATGGCGTTCAGGATCGCCAGCACAATGGCCAGTACGATGGCCGTCCAGAATGTATCTATATGAACACCACTCAGCAGGTATGAGAGGCCGAATGCCACGATCGAGGTTACGATGATCCTCATGATAAAATTCATAGTCTGAATTTGTCTGAACTGGGATTCATGAGATGTTTGGGATTAGTGGGATAACCTATCAAATGTAATTTATTGATTTTTTCCCACAAACTCCGGCTGGATTATCGGGGATTCAATTCACCATTCAGGTATTTTACACCTTCAACTTATCCCACTAATCCCAAACATCTCATAAATCCCAGTTCAGACAACGACCAACTCATAAAAGTCTTCCGGATGCAGATATTTATTGGCCAGTTCCTGCAATTCAGTGGCAGTGATGCGGCGAACGATCTCCAGTCCCTGATAGAAATAATCTTCCTCCACATCATTCAACACCATATTTTTCCATCTGCCGATCACCTGGAAAGGCCCATCGAGGTCGCCCAGTACCTGTCCGATGATGAAATTACGTGTCATCATCAGCTCTTCCTCATCTACCGGTTCATTGCGCAGGGAGGCCATTTCGTGATGGATCTCCCGGATCGTTGCCTCGCTCACGTCCCTGCCGGCTTCGGTGCTGATCATCCATCCGCTTTCATGGATATAATTGAGAAGATAGCTATAGATGCCATAAGTATACCCTTTGTCTTCCCGGATATTGCCCATGAGCCGCGACCCGAAGAACCCGCCGAACACATTGTTCAGCACCTGGGCCTTCTGGAAATCGGGATGATGCCGGTTGGGGAATGGCCGGGCCATGCGTATTGCGGCCTGCACACCATCGGGATCGTTCATGACCTGGCGTTTTTTATCGGGTGATGGCTGCACGGTATGTGGAACGATCAGCGGCTGAGCGCGATGGTTACGCAAAGGCAGCTTCCCGAAATATTTTTCCAGCTCAGGCAGCAGGTCGGGCGGTAATTTGCCCGCAGCAAAGATCACACAGCGTCCCTGGCGATAGAAAGTATCATAAAAGGTGAGCAGGTCTTCCCGTTGCACGGCGGCGTAGTCTTCCGCATTGTTGTATTTGCCATAGGGGTGTGCAGGACCGAAGAGGAAAGAATCGATGAGACGGCCTGCCACGAACTCGGATTTCTGCAGGTTCACTTTCAGCCGCTGCTGTGAATTCTGCTGGTAAATGGCCAGCTCTTCCCCTGGAAAAACGGCATCGGTGATCAGTTCGGCCACTACCGGCAACAGCGCATATACGTGCCTGTTAAGGGTATGCAGGGTGATCTCAGACGTTTCACAATAGCAAGACCTGTTCAGGTAGGCCCCATAATACTCGAAATGTTCGTTGATGGAAAAAGCATCGCGGCCGGTAGTGCCGTTCTTGAGCAAATAATTGGTGGCGGCGGATACTGTTTTCTTGTTCTCGTACCAGTTACCTGCATAGAACACCCAATTGAGCAGGAGGGTGTCTTCGTTTCCCATATTCAGGCTGTATACTTCTACCCCATTGGAAAGTATATTCTTTTCACAACGTGGCAATACTATGTCGAAATCAACGGGATCTTTTATTGCGGGCGCTATTGTTCTGTTGGGCATAATTAGTTTTCACTGTAATATGTAAGCGTATTGCTGTTGTTCACATCGAGTATCTGCCGGCTGTGCTGCAGCACTTCTTCCGCCGTTACCGAAAAATATTTTTCGCGGTCGCTGTTGAAGAGGTTTGCATCGCCAAGCAGTTCATAGAAGGCCAGGTTATTGGCCCTTGTCATCACGCTCATGTCTTCGAAAGCGATCGCGGATTCTGTTTTGTTCTTGATCTTGGTGAGCTCTTTTTCACTGATGCCATCCTGTTTCAGTTTGTCGAGCTCGTCTTCCACCGCTTTCTCTGCATCTTCCATTTTCACGCCTTTCACCAGCTTGCCTTCGATGGTGATAAGCCCTTTATCGACCGTGCCAAAATGAAAGCATTCGATATTGCTGAATAGTTTTTTCTCTTTCACCAATGACTGGTAGAGGCGGGAAGAGCCACCACCTCCCATCACTTCGGTGATCAGGTCGGCCACATAATAGCCGTGGCTCAATCTGTCATCCATATGCCAGGTCTTGTACAGGGCATCGAGGGGAACGGGCGCATGCACCTCCATGCGGCGGGCCGCCATTTGCCGCGGCTCTGCCGGGATGGAACGGATATATTTTTCACCGGAGGGAATATCGCCAAACCATTTTTCGGCGAGTTGCTTCACCTGTTCTGTTTTCACATGCCCGCCTACTACGAGGATAGCATTGACCGGGCGGTAATGTTTGGCGAAGAAATGTTTTACATCTGCAAGACTGGCCTGTTCTATATGCGAAAGCTCTTTGCCGATGGTCATCCACCGGTAAGGATGCACTTTGTACGCCATCTCCCGCATCTTGAACCATACATCGCCATAAGGCTTGTTGATATAATGTTCCTTGAATTCTTCGCTCACCACTTTGCGCTGCACTTCCAGGCTTTTCTTGCTGAACGCCAGCGAGAGCATCCGGTCGCTTTCGAGCCAGAAGGCGGTTTCGAGATTTTCAGCAGGCAACTGTACATAATAATTGGTGAGGTCATTGCTGGTATAGGCATTGTTTTCACCGCCTGCCATCTGCAGTGGCGTTTCATAATCTTCGATGTTCACGGAGCCGCCGAACATCAGGTGCTCGAACAGGTGGGCAAATCCGGTCTTATTGGGGTCCTCATCCCTTGCGCCTACGTCGTACATGATATTGACGACTGCCATGGGTGTGGCATGGTCTTCATGTACGATCACGCGGAGGCCGTTGGAGAGGGTGAATTTTTCGAATTGTATCATGCTCGTCAATTAATGAGAAACAGCAAATTAACGACAAGTTGGGGGAAATGGTTTAAAACGGCATCACAATTATGGCGAACGGAAGGGATGGCCATGCTAAGGTTGTGATTCCATGAAAGTTAGCACTACCGGCCTGTCAGCACGCTCTTTACTTTCAGGGTCAGTACTACCGGGCCTTGTTCCCGGAGCACCAGTACTTTCAGCTTTTCGCCGGGAGTTTGCATCAGGTTCTTGTAGGTCTGGATATTCTTGCTGAAGTTATTGGCTACTGCCAGGATCACGTCGCCCGATTTGAACCCCGCCAGTTCTGCGGGTGAGCCGGGCATGATATCCACTACCTGGATCTCTCCATCGATCACGTACATGCCCAACCCTGTATAGGAATAGTCGAAAATATCCTTGAAATGGGTATTGGGCATCATATAAATATCACGCTTGTCGTAGTTGATGATGATATTGAACCGGCGCAACAGGTCGTTACCGATCAATCCTCCCAGGTATGGATAGGATGTAACGTTATATTCGTCTTCAAAAATATAAGTAGGCACATTCCTGAATCTGTACGGCCCTACCTTCAGTTGTTTCACTACTCCCTGTTTCATGGGGGCCTTGCCTCCCAGTCCTTCTGCCTGGGTAGCATACCATTTACGGCGGGGCCTGATGAAAATACTGTCGCTCACGAAATCGGATGAGAGCAGCAGGCACATCCCCGCGCCGGTATCGAAATAAAACCTGGAAGTGAGTTCGCGGTCATCCCGTACATTGCCCTGCATGATGGGAATATTGACCAGTAAAGGTTTGAGCAGGAAGCCTCCTTTGGGATATTTCATGGTGCCTTTGGTGAACACATGGATGCGGGAACTATCGTAATCGATCTTTACGATATACCGGGAGAGAAAGCTATAGCCGATGATGCCGTCGATCTTTTCGCCATAGGCGCTGGTGAGCACATCATAATCGTTCACATGGAAATTGAGGCTGTCTACCTGAAGGCCCGGCAGGTGTAATGACTGATTATAAACGAAACGTACCTGCCTGATGCCGGCAATGCCACGGATGGTGCGGTCGCTGAGTATGGTGGTAAGCTTCAGGCGTGTAGCAGTAGCGGAATCCAGGGAGATGCCACCGCTTCCGGTATCGAGAATGAACGTAAGGGAATCCGGGAAATCACTGAATTTTGCCTTGAGGGTGATGATCCCTCCCGTGAGCATCCTGAACGGGAAACTGGTGATCTGCCTGGCAGGAGGAGGAATGAATTCTTCCTGCGCCTGCAGCACATTCCCCGTGAGGACCATGCATAGGATAACAATGGTGAGCAATCGCATGCAGCTAGTATACTTTTTTTTCAGAATAATATCCAGTGAATTCAATCAAAAACAGGTTCCGTAACACAGACAGCCATTTAACAGGCAATCACCATCCGGATTAGGATCTTATTTACTTCTACGTCAACTGAGATATGGCAGGATTCCTTGTAGTGGTAAGATAATTTATTTCGATGAAAAAGAGAATGCCACCGGTAAAATATAAGTGCCTGCCGACAAAACCGTCCGTTTAGTATTTTTGTTGTTACATTCGATCGTATGAACTTACAAGATTTATATTCCAAAGCGCTGGATTTCGGATCCCTGACCATTGAAGAAGGTATGAGCCTGTATGAGCAGGCCCCGCTGACCGAGCTGATGTTCGTAGCCAATGAGCTCCGCAAAAAGCAGGTGCCCCATGGCAAAGTCACCTGGCAGATAGACCGCAACGTGAATACCACCAATGTCTGCATCGCCAATTGTAAGTTCTGTAATTTCTACCGCATTCCCGGTCATCCGGAAGCTTATATCACCGATATCGGGACCTATAAGAAAAAAATAGAAGAGACCTTCCGATGGGGTGGCGACCAGCTCCTGCTCCAGGGAGGCCATCACCCCAAGCTGGGTTTGCAGTTCTATGTAGACCTGTTCAGGCAGCTCAAGGAATTGTATCCAACCCTGAAACTGCATACCCTCGGACCTCCTGAAGTGGCCCATATCACCAAGCTGGAAAAATCCACACACCGTGAAGTGCTGACGGCGCTGAAAGAGGCGGGGATGGACAGCCTGCCGGGCGCAGGGGCCGAGATCCTGGTAGACAGGGTGAGACGGCTCATTTCAAAAGGAAAATGCGGCGCCCGGGAATGGCTCGATATCATGCATGAGGCCCATAAACTGGATATCACCACCTCGGCCACGATGATGTTCGGCCATGTGGAAACGGTCCGCGAAAGGTTCGAGCACCTGGTGAGCCTCCGCGATGTACAATCCCGCAAACCAGCCACAGCCAATGGTTTCCTGGCCTTCATACCCTGGACCTTCCAGGATGTGGATACCCTGCTGGCCAGGATCAGGGGCGTTCATAATCTCACCACCGCCGAAGAATATATCCGTATGATCGCCATCAGCCGCATCATGCTGCCCAATATCAAAAATGTACAGGCTTCCTGGCTCACCGTAGGCAAGGAGACTGCCCAGATCTGCCTGCACGCAGGCGCCAATGATTTCGGTAGCATCATGCTGGAAGAAAATGTGGTCAGCGCCGCCGGGGCGCCCCATCGCTTCACCTATAAAAGCATCCAGCAGGCCATCAAAGAGGCCGGTTTCGAGCCCCAACTGCGTACCCAGAAATACCAGTTCAGGGAACTGCCCAGGCAGATCGAAGAGCAGGTGATCGACTATTAAATGTTAAAGTGTAAAGTAATTATATGCTCAGATTTCCTTGATTTCTTTCTCAAATTCAGCATAGGTTATGCCAAGTGTTTGCAGGTTGGTGTGAATATGAGTACCAGGAATCTCATTTTTTGCTCCACGAAAGGTTACCGGACGCCATAAAGAATCATCAGGATAGTCCCATATTTCATGACTTGCCGTAGTCCTCTTATACACGAGACCACGGCGTTTTAGCCATTTTCTGAATTTTTTTGTTTGAACAGGTTTAAATCCCATTTAATTAACAGGTATTGATACCCGCTCATCATATACTTTCTTAGGATTTTTTTTAAGCAGTTTATTATGAAGTGAGGCGGATATACGTGGAGGAATGTACGATGGTCTTGGTTTTTGTTGTAATATCCAGCCTAACCTTAAAAGCGATTTTTCGAGTGTCCCTTTACGTTGAGTTTCATCAAAAAAAACTTCCACCGCATCATCAAATGCTACTACAGCCTCTTTCTCTGTTTCACCATACGAAGATAGTTCAAGCGCGGGACAATATGCAACAAATTGGCCGTGTTCCTCTAATAGGATCACCGAAACCTTAATCTCGATAGTATCTGTATTGGTTTTAATGACTTGTTTGGACATGAAGAAGTTGTTCCAAATTCAATACAATATTAGCGAAAAAAACTCCCGAATTCATAATGATCTCTTTAAAATCACCACTTATAATTTATTTCAGTATTGGCTTGAATTTCATCCAAAATGAAAGAAGATAAGCAAGAACAATACTCTCAAATTCATAATAGTCCGTCTTATTTAATATACATTTTTAATACAGAATTAGTTCAAAAAATCACCTAGCTAGCTTGTCTTAAAACCGAATCGCAATATTTAATTGTAAATCAATGTATTACAAAAAATCAAAAATGTAAATAAAAAAACATCAGGCATATATTCCTAATAATCACAACAATTTATCTTTATAAACGATATCCAAAGAGCGAATATCCATTATAAAACCATGAAGAATCCAGTCCGAGGACCAGTTCGCATTTTTCTGTCCATTCTGGCGGCATTGCTGCTGGCCAATTTTTTGCGGCTCTACCTGGTGCAACCTTCTTCCCAGCCTGCCCTGCAATGGATCTCCCTGGGTGGTTCCCTTGCATGTATCCTTGCCCTGCTCCTTGGTTTATCGGCCAGCCACCGGCGCCTCCGGGAGACCGAACAGCAGTTCCGCCTGCTCGCCGAATATTCCGACGATATCATCTCCGTTCACCTGCCCAACAGCGTATTCCTGTATATCTCTCCTTCCGTTGAAAAGATCCTGGGCTATTCACCCAAAGAAATGACGGGGCGTTCTACCGTCGATTACCTGCATCCCCAGGATGTCTACAAATTTTCGCCGCAGGACCAATACGTGAATGCCCTCAAAAAACAACCTAACCTGATCGTGCGGTACCGGATGCGCAGTAAGGAGGGCCCGTATATCTGGCTGGAAAGCATCGTGAAACCCATCTGGGAGAAAGGAGAGATCACCAGGATCATCTCCACCTCCCGCAATATCACCGAACGCAAAGAATCGGAGGCTACCAATAAGCAACTACTGGTCAACGTTAAAAAATCAGAGGCCCTGCTGCGGGCCGTGATCGATTCAACGCCCGACTGGATCATCCTCAAGGATGTGAACCACCGGTTCGTGCTCGTGAACCAGTCTTTCGCAGATTCACTGAATATGGCGCCCCATCAGTTCATCGGCAAGACCGACCTCGACGTGGGCTTCCCCGAAGAGATCGTGAAAGGCAATGCCCAGAAAGGCATTCGCGGGTTCTGGCAAGACGATGATCATGTGGTGGCCACCGGCAAAGCCGTCCTCATCCAGGAGGTATCCTATTTGCTCAGAGGGAAAAAGCAGGTGGTGAGCGTGATCAAAGTGCCTGTATGGGAACCGGATGAAACCATCGGCGGTGTGCTGAGCTTCGTACATGATATTACAGAGAGGAAAAAGGCGGAATCACGCCTGCTCCGTAAAGACCGTTTATTGCAGGCCATGGCCAACGCCACCCACCAGTTGATCAGCAATAACCAGTTGGAAGAATCCATCGGTGAAGCCGTTCGGTTGCTTGGCATGGAAATGCAGGTTGATAACGTACACGTATATGCGAATGATTATGATCAATCAACGCGAAAATGGTACGCCGACAAACTACTGAAATGGAGCAGCATCGGCAACGAGATCATTCATATCCACAAAGGCACAAAAAAGCCTATGCTGCTGGATCATCACTCTTCCATTTTCCGTGCGCTCGATAGAAAAGAGATCTTCCGCGCCCATGTGAAAAATATCAAAGAAGATGATCTCCGCAGCTATTACGAAAAAGGAAATGTGCGCTCCATCGCCATCATCCCCATCCACACTTCCCAGGATTTCTGGGGCTTCGTGGCTTTCAGGAATTGCGATGAAGAGAGGGAATGGACGGATACCGAGATCTCCATCCTGCAATCCTTTGCAGCTACGCTCGCCGCTGCCGTGGAACGCAAGCAGATGGAGCAGGAACTGCTCGAAGCAAAGAATATGGCCGAATCGGCCAGCAAAGCGAAAAGCAGCTTCATGGCCAATATGAGCCATGAGCTTCGTACGCCCATGAACGGGATCATCGGCTTTACAGACCTCGTGCTCACTACAGAACTGCAACACTCGCAACGCGAATACCTGAAGAATGTGAAACGTTCCGCCGATGGATTGCTGAGCATCATCGATGATATCCTCGATTTCTCCCGCATCGAAGCCGGTAAATTGAAGATCGACCATATTCCCTTCCGCCTCGATGAGCTGATACAGGAAACAGTCGATATCCTCACCGTGAAAGCCTTCGAAAAGCAACTGGAGATCATCTGTCATATCGATCCCGAACTCCCTTCCCAGTTCAGTGGAGATCCTGTTCGCGTGCGGCAGGTACTCGTAAACCTGCTGGGCAATGCCATCAAGTTCACGCCACAAGGAGAGATATTCGTATCTGCCATCAACGCTTCCCCTTTTTACCAGCGGAACGGCAAACAATACCAGGATGTGGACATTTCCGTGCGCGACACCGGTATCGGTATCTCCGATAAAAAACTGGCCAAGATCTTCGAAAGCTTCACCCAGGCCGATGCATCTACTACCCGCAAGTATGGTGGCACGGGACTGGGACTTACCATTTCCAAAAGTCTGTCTGAAATGATGGGCGGTGATCTTACCGTTAAAAGCGAGATCGGCCGGGGCAGCACTTTCACCATGCGCATCCCGCTGGAAGTGATCAATGAAAGACCGTCCATCGCAGCCGATTATAAACCGCCACTCCGTAAAGTACTGGTGATTGATGATAACAGCACCAACCGCTGGCTGATGCAGGAGATCTTCCGCTATTTCCAGATCGCCTGCGAGATCGCCAGTGGCGCCAGGGAAGCCCTTATGATCCTCGACCGTATCCAGCATTCCGGTGAACCGCTCGACCTGATCATCACCGACCATCACATGCCCGATATGGATGGCATCCAGCTCGTACAGGAGATCAGGAGCAAGATGACAGGCGTTTCGCAGCCAACCATTCTCATGTTATCTTCTCTCGAAAAAGACCTGCTCCGGAATGAGGCGGAAAAGCTGGGCATCCACCGGCTGCTCACCAAGCCGGTGAAGATGTACGAGCTCTATGCCTTGCTCTGCGCCATGTTCGCTACCGGCAGTGAAGAAACAAGAACTCCGGCAGTGGCGCCTCTGCCTCCGCGGGTAGCAGAAGCCGCTCCTATCATGGTAGTGGAAGATGAACCGGTGAGCATGATGCTGATCTCGGAAGTGCTGCGCAAAATGGGGTTTGAAGTGATCAGGGCCAGCAATGGCAAACAAGCCCTGGAAACCCTGAAGCATTATGAGCCTGTACTGATCTTCATGGATGTGAATATGCCGGAAATGGACGGCTATGCAACGACCAGGCATATACGCCAGATGGCAGAGCCCTGGAAAAACATTCCCATCATTGCGCTTACCGCCGATGCCATGGAAGGCGACAGGGAAAAATGCATCGCTCACGGCATGAACGATTATATCTCCAAACCGTTCCGCATGGAAGAGATCATTACCATACTGAAAAGCAGAACGTTGCTGGTATGAAAATTGCCATACAACCAGTGGAGGCGAATCCTCGTCTTACCACCATTCATTAAACCATCGATCGGACCATGAATAAGCCTTCTTCAGTTTCACTCACCTTTTGTATCGTAATGGATCTCATAGGATATGCTTCCTATGCTGTACCGGTATTGGGAGAGTTCGGGGATATTATCTGGGCCCCCATTTCAGGATTTATTTTCTTCTGTGTATTCGGAGGATGGAGAGGCGCTGTTGGCGGTATCTTCAATTTCATCGAAGAGCTGTTGCCCGGTCTCGATTTCATTCCGAGCTTCACCCTGATGTGGTTATGGCAACGCAGCCGGCAGCCGAAGCAGTCAACAGTCCTGAAAGTACAATAGTAGATTACGCTGTGCTTCTGCGTGCAACATTAAAGCTCAGGAAGCAGTATATTTCCAATTTTATCAATCTTCCATAGCGAACTGGGAGACTTTGCTGGAAGTGGGGTTGAGGTGTTTGATGATCACCGTGTAAATATCTTTTTCCCTGAAAGGTTTCAGTACCCAATCGTTGAAGCCTGCTTTCCGGAACAACTCCTCATCCTCACGGGTAATATCTGCTGTAAGCGCCAGTACGGGCACTTGGGCCTTCTGCGGATCATGACTGGCCCTGATCTTTTCCATCACATCGATGCCGCTCATGTACGGCATTTGCAGGTCGAGCAAAACGAGGTCGTAACGATTAGCCTCAAAAAGATCGAATGCTTTCTTCCCATCCACAGCCAGGTCGAATGTACATTTCCAGCGTGTCAGCAACATTTTGAGCAGGAGCAGGTTCATCTCCTGGTCATCGGCCACCAGCACATTCAATCCTTCCATATTACTGCCCGGCTCCTGCAATGTATTTTGGTGCGCCAACCCGGCCGATTGTGATTCACTTACCAATTGATAGGGGATCATGCAGGTGAATACCGAGCCTTTCCCTACTTCACTCTCCACTTTGATCTCGCCGCCATGCAGGTCTACCAGGCGCCGGGAGATCGCGAGGCCCAGGCCGGTCCCCTTGCTGGTAAGACGGGCCGATCTTGCCTGGTAATAGCGTTCAAAAATTTTAGGGAGCATGTCTGCCTTGATCCCTGGGCCGGTATCCTGCACCGACACGACCATCTCTGCCTGATCGTCTTTTTTATTTTTCAGGGTAGCCGTCACCGTTACACTGCCTTTTTCCGTATACTTGATGGCATTGCTGATCAGGTTCACCAAAACCTGCTTGAGGCGGAAAGCATCACCCAGGACCTGTTGCTGCTGATCACCCACAAAATTCAACTGGAATGCCAGTTGTTTGCGGGCAGCCTGGATACGCATGGTACTGGCCACTTCCCCGATAGTCTGGTACAGGTTGAACGGTTTTTTCTGGATTACGATATAGTCGCTTTCCAGCTTCGAAAAATCAAGGACATCGTTCACCACCTGCATCAACATATCGGAAGAAACGTCGATGGCGTTCAGCATATCGCGCTGTTCATTGTTCAATGGCGTATGCTCCAATTGTTCACTGAAACCTATGATGGAGTTCAGAGGGGTCCTGATCTCGTGGCTCATATTGTTCATGAACACGGTCCTGGCACGGGCTGTTTCCAGCGCTTTCTCACTTTCCAGTTGGAGCTGGCCTGCATATTGCCTGTTCTTGTACCAGGCGCCGAGCAGGAGGGCTATCAATGCTGCAATACCCAGCAGGAAAAGGATCACGTATAGCTTCATATCGCCAATACTATCGTTGGCAACACGACCGGCACTCAATTTATGCGCCGTTTCATCCAGCCGCACCTGGGTTTTTGTTTCTTCGATCAGGTCTTTCAGGTCATGCAGCAGGGAAAGATTGGTGCCTGCCAGTAAATGTTCCGTAGAGTTGATCTGCATCCTTCCTTCCAGTTGTCTGCGAAGGACGCCTTTATAATATTTGTTTACATCAGCCAGTAAATTCCGCAATTGCCGGGCTTCGTATTCCTGCATCGTGAGCGAACTTCCGTCCTTTGTTCTGACGGTAATGACCATTTGAGAGTTCACCGTATCCTTTTTATTGGCGATGGCATTGCCCAATCTTTTGAAGAGCCCTTTTTTGGCAGGAGCGGCCCCACCCGTCGTGACGGTATCCCGTATTATCTCTTCTTTTTTGAATTTGCTGGCATCGTAAGGAGGGATGGACTGAAGCATCCGGTTGAGCATATCATCGCGGAGCGAGCGCACCAGCATACTATCTGCGGCTTTTTTGAGTTGCGCCACCTTATCGGCCATATCGCTTTTTCGCCTCACCAGGCTTTCCAACTGGTGGGGGCTGCCCGGTGCAGGCTTTCCGGCAGAATCGAGGAGTTCCGATACCGTGTTCATCTGGTCGCCGAATACTTTCAGGTAGTTGCGATCATAAATAGCCGTATACAACCTGAAATTACTCTCCGCTTCATTAAGCGTGACCAGGGCAGAATCCATCAGGTGAAGTGCGGGATTGTCGTGCTTGAGCGTGTCTACTGCCTGCAGCAGACTGTTGGCACTGGTACGATGCGCAGTGTAGGACCTGATTACCAGGCCAATGATCAATGCGAGGATAAGCACCAGGGCAGTTCGAAAGAGGACAGACCAGGACATAGGTATATTTGACTTTACACAAAATAAGGTACCAGCAAACCAATCAGAAGGGATCTTGAAGGAAAAGTTCAATGAAGAGTCAATCGGAAAGGTACACCTTATTTATATATGACAGGGGGTGATTTTTCAACAAATACCTGTTCAATTGATCATGGATATCCGCACCTGTCAATCCACCGCAAAACGATACCCGATCCCTTTGATAGTGATGATCTCGATGGATCCGTCTTCACGGAGATAACTTCTCAGTTTGGTAATATATACGTCGAGGTTGCGGGAGTTGAAGAATGAATCATTGCCCCAGAGCAGATTGAGTATTTCCTTGCGGTCGATGATCTTGTTCCTGTTCTCATACAATAATTTCAATAGTTCGGTTTCGCGGAACGACAGGCGCCGCTCCTCCCCTTTCCATAAAAGTGTTTGCCTGGTATGATGGAACTGGAACCCGCCCACAGGCATCCATTCCTGCGTAGCAGTGCCGGGGGTGCTGGTTTTCCGGTGCCTCAGTACGTTCTCGATCCGCACGATCAGCTCTTCCATGCTGAAAGGTTTGCGGATATAATCATTGCCTCCTGAGGAAAAGCCTTTCAACAGATCTTCCGTTTGCGTTTTGGCCGTCAGGAATATGATAGGGATCGATGCATTGAGTTGCCTGATCTCTTCAGCCAGTGAGAACCCGTCTTTGCCGGGCAACATTACATCCAGCACGCACACATCGGGCATCGATTGCCTGAAAGCATCGATCACTTGGCCACCATCGCTTTCCATCATCACCGTAAAGCCCCTGCTTTCGAGGCTTTCTTTCACGATCTTGCCGAGAAATAATTCATCTTCTACGTATAAGACCCTGGTTCCATTCATGAGGCACTTGATAATTTGATGGTAAAGCGACTGCCCACGCCTGGCTGGCTTTCTACCTGGATCTTTCCATCATGGCGTTGCACCACATAAGCCACATAGCTCAATCCCAAACCATATCCTTTTACATTATGTGTATTGCCGGCAGGTACACGGAAGAATTTTTCGAAGATCTTTGTCTGGTATTCGGGCGAGATGCCGATGCCATTATCGGCCACACAGAGCTCGATGGTATCGGTCAGCTCTTTCAGTTCTATCCGGATCGCAGGGTCCTCTTTGCTGTACTTCAGCGCATTGTCGAGCAGGTTGAAGATCACGCTGGTGATATGCAGCCTGTCGGCCATGATCTCAAAATGATCTCCCTGCACCTGCACACTTACTTCGGCATGATATTTTTCGAATTGCAGTCGCATGCTGGCCACTACTTCCTCTACCAGTTGTTGCAGGTTGAATGGCTCTTCCCGCAGTTCCACCTGGTGTTTCTCGAACATCGAGAGCTTCAGCACTTTGTCTACCAGCATCGAGAGCCTTTGCAGTTCATTCGACGAGATATCCAGGTATTCTTTCGTGCGAGCAGGATCATGCAGCGCATTGAAGCTCTTCAATGCTTCAATGGCCACACTGACCGTGGCAATGGGCGTTTTCAGCTCATGGGTGATATTGCTGATCAGGTCATTTTTCAACTGGGTAAGCTTACGCTGCTGCATCAGGTTGCGCAAAAGCAGTATGAAGGAAAAGATGGTCAGTCCAACCAGCACGAATGATACCGTGATCTGCGGCAACAGCTTCTTCAGCAGGTAGGCCGTGGTATTTTGCAATTCCAGCCGGAGCGTATAGGGTGTATTGAAGCCCAATACAACTTCATTGGAGGTGGGAGGGTCTGGAATTCCAGCCATTATTTTCTCCTCCACAACTGTTGATTTGTTAATGACGAACGGAATTTCGATCTTTTCTTTCCCAAGCAGATCGGAATAGCGTTTGGACAACTCCGTTACCTTGATGGAATCCTGCAGGGAATCCACTTTTCGAAGCATACGGAAAATATCTGTCTTCTCGAAACCGTTGTCGTCGACATAGAATTTGTTCCGCGACTTTCTGAATGCCAGGGAATCATCATACTTCACCATCATTTCCTTGAAGTGTACGCCGCCGCTGTCGGTCCGGGAGCTGAGGCTGATCGTACTGAAGGCTCGTAATGGTTTACGCTGATGCGCAGTATCATTTCGTGGTGGCATCTCCATGGTCAGCACACCACGGGGCACGGCCGGCAGGGTAGAATCACGGTACCGGTCCTGCAGGGTCCGCCATACGCCAGCCCTGACCGGACTGGCCACGTACCTGATCTGGACGGTAGAGTCGAGCCGTAGCTTCTCCGATTGAAGGTGGTAAACTGTTTCACGGAAAAGGATATTCGTACGGAGCCGGAGGTTCTGGTCTTCTTCTTTATAGCTTTTGACCAGCCAATAGCACTGGAATCCTGTTACGGCCAGGATGGCCAGCAACATCGACACGATGGATATTTTCACCCTGCGCTTGGTCATACTACACAAAAGTAGCTGATTCACCAGAACCGCCGGAGGGCTATTAACCTTAATTAACATTAAAGCAAGTTGTGTTAACCTCCCCTGGATAGCGGCTTTCCTAGCTTTGAGAAAAACAACCTGGAAATGAAACAGACCTTGTTAACCTGTTGCCTCCTGCTGATCGCCGGAATGATCGTTGCCCAGCAAAAAGAAGGGCGTGTAGTGTATGAGCAGGTCATGCGCGGCGGCAAAGCTACTGTCATGATCAATGGAGAAAGCCATACGATCGACCGGCCCGAAGTAGTCAATAAGATGGAGCTCCTGTTCGGCAACGATCAATCGCTCCGCCAACCGATCGATGAGGAAAGACCTGAAACCGAAATGGGCGGCCCGCGCGCAGGCATGACGGTCCGCTTTTCTGCAGCCGGCGGCAACGGGCCCGATGCCATCATATACCATAATTTCAATGAGGAACGCAAGCTGACAAAATCAGAGAGCATGGGAAAAAAATACCTCGTGAGCGACAGCATCCGTAAACAAAACTGGAAACTCACCGGTGAAACAAAGACCATCCTTGGTTATGCATGCCAGAAAGCCATCTCTCAAAGCATAGTGAAAGTGATGCGGCCTACCATGGCTGATGGTGAAATGAAAACTGTGGAGAAATCCGACACCGTGAATGTGGAGGTATGGTTCACCCCTGCTATCCCGGTACCGGCAGGCCCGGATTACCAGGGACAACTGCCCGGCCTTATCCTTGAAACCAGCGTGATGCGCGAGATGGGGCCCATCGTAACAAAGGCAATCGATATCTCACCCAAAGTAAATCTCGCTGCCATCAAGGAGCCTACCGGCGGTAAAAAAATGTCGGCCGAGCAATACAAAAAAGAATTTGAAGCCTCCATGCAGGAAATGATGAAAAGAAATGGTGGTATGATGAGAACAGCGCACCCATGAACGATCGAAACATAAAAAACCCTGCGAATAATCGCAGGGTCTACAACAACATTCACTATAACGTAAACACCTACACTATTTTAATGCCTGGCTAACCCAACACGGCTGATCCTGTTGATCCACAGGCTTACGGATAAAAAGCTGATAACGGTAAGCAATGCCGATATGTAATAATAAGATTGCGTGAAGAGGGTGAAGCTGGCGAAGCCTGTCATCGTGATCAGGGCCAGGGTTACAATTGCAATTACTGTTTTCATAAACGTCCATTTTATTGGTTTCCAAATCTTGTCTTCTACAATTATTAGAAGCGGTACGGCCTGCAGCGTTTACTAAAGAATTCCTAATATGGTAACAGACTGGCAATGAAGGCCCTCTATCCCGTTAACAATCGAAGCCCGAACTTTCGGCAGCGCAAGTTGTTATGATCCACTATGCAACTTCAATTAAGTGTACTGGACCAAACACCGATCCGGAGGGGAAGTAATGCATTCGAAGCATTACAGGAATCCATACAACTGGCCAGGCTGGCCGACAAACTGGGCTATACGCGCTACTGGGTTTCCGAACATCATAATACCGCTACACTGGCCGGTGCTGCGCCGGAAGTGTTGATCGCGCGACTGGCCGCCGGGACCGAACAGATCCGTTTTGGTTCAGGAGGCATCATGCTGCCCAACCACAGCACCTTGAAGGTGGCGGAGAATTTCAGGCTGCTCGAAGGGCTCTATCCCGGCAGGATCGACCTCGGCATCGGCCGCGCACCAGGCGGCGACCGCCTCACGGCACAATTGCTGAACCCTACCAACACATTCGATCCACAGGAATATATTCAACAGATCGCCACACTCCAGGCATTTCTTACCGATACGCCTGCCGATGGCAATATTGATGGCAAAGTGCGAGCAATGCCTTTCATCGATAGTGCGCCGGCTATCTGGATGCTCACTTCCAGTGGAGAAAGCGCTTTTGTAGCAGCACATTTCGGATTGGCTTTATCGTATGCCCAGTTCATCAACCCGGTGGGTGGACCATCTGCCATGGATGCTTATCGCCAACGGTTCAGGTCATCCCGGCAATTCAGTGAACCAACGGGAAGTGTAGGCATTTTCGCGTTCTGTTCAGAGGATGAACAAAAAGTAATGGAAGTCCAGGCCATCATGGACTATCGGCTTCTCAGCTTCGAAAAAGGGAACTATAATGAACAGCCTGGTTATGAGATCGCCAGGAAATACAATTATTCACCGGGCGAATGGCAGCGTGTGCTTTTCAATCGTAACCGCACCATCGTCGGTACGCCCGATATCGTCAGGGAAAAAATGACCGGTCTCGCCCAATCCTTCGGGGTGAATGAATTGGTGATCTCTACGTTTACGGACCACTTTGAAGACAGGTTACGCAGTTATGAATTGCTGGCCGGTCTCTTTGCATTGAATGTGCAACGACCAACGGCTGCTGCTCTCGATAGCTGAAACTTCAGGAAGCTATGTCCCTGTTATGGGAAATACTTTCTATGTACGCTTTCACTTCATCGATGCTACGACCCATTTTGGCAGACAGCCTTTCAAGCAATTCCCATTCCCTGCCTTCCTCATACCGCAGGTCCGATTCTGTGAGATATACATTGCGCTCCTTGATCATCTCTTTGACCTCTTCCCAGGGAGCGCCCAATATGAGCAATTGGTTCGTCATACTGCTCGTCTATACTCATCCAGCCCGCAAAGGTTATGCCCATCTCTCATTTCCACTGCACATCTGCCATAACGGGAAAATGGTCTGAAGGGAACTTCCCGTGATAGCTGTCTGTCAGCACGCCCCACCGGATTACCGAGAACTGCGGCGAGTTGAAAATATGATCGATGATGCCGGTATTGGCCAGCGTTTTCCCAAAGCCATTGAAGGAACCATTGTTCACATAGGGACGCTTTGCCTGGCGGTAGGTATCTTTTAAAATGGCAGAATTGGCGATGGCCCGGTACCACTGACTTTCATGGTCGCCGTTGAAATCACCGGTGAGCAATACAGGGTCTTTTCCTGCAATGGCCTTTATTTTCTGAAGGATGAGCTTGCTGCTTTCCTGCCTGGCCTGCATGCCCTGATGATCGTAGTGAACATTGAAGAAATAAAATCTCTTCCTGCTTTTCATATCTTGTAACTGTACCCAGGAGCAGATCCTGTTGAGTTTGGCATCCCATCCCGGCCCCGGTTTTTCCGGTGTTTCAGATAACCAGAAATCACCTTTATTCAATAGTTTGAATCTATTCTTCTTGTAGAAGATGGCGGAATGTTCTCCTTTCGATTGCCCATCGTCCCTGCCCAGTCCGTACCAGGCATAGCCGGGCAGGTTGGCGCTGAGCGTATCGAGCTGGTGGCGCAGACCTTCCTGCGTGCCGAAAATATCGAAATCATGGAATTGCACCAGGTCGCTGATAACAGGGTAGCGATCGATCCAGAGATTACCGCTACCACCTTTGTTATCATAGCGCAGGTTGTAAGAAGCGATGCGGAGGGATTGCACATCAGTGCCGATGGTCAGCAATAGCAGAAAAGAAAAGAGCCCGATAATTTTGTTCATATCGAAGGTTTATAGGACTTATATGCATAGGTATTGCCAATATTCTGAAGATTATCTCATCTTTTGAACTATTTTGTTGTCGCTTAGATACAAAGAACGACTAAAATGCAATATTATATATTTAAACCTGCCGCTGGTACTTCTGAAACAGGACAGGAGTATCCACAGGTTCAAAAGATGAGGCCGGGATATAATTATAAAGCGCACAATTCAGTGCATGCTTTGTCGAGAGAATATCAAAAATTACCGGATTATGAACCTGATTTGGATTACTTTATTGTTCATAGTAGAGCAAAGCTCACAGATCTTTTAAGCGTAGCTGTAACACATGGTGGCTTCCTTATGAGTGAAAAACTAAAATCCATTTTCGAGCAATTTAACCTGCCCACTCATAAATTTTTTTCCGCAAAAATTCAACATAAAAAACAATTTTATGATTATTATTGGATGCATATTATGAGCAATCTTGCAGATGTCGTGGATTATCCTAGATCAACTTTTTTCGTTTATCACGATTACAGCAAAAATCTTGGATATGTGGATATCTCCTCAAAAGAAGAGTTAATTCAAAAAAGACAAAAAATTAAATCAGATAACCCCGGTAAGCTGGTTACGATTTGGGCCGAAAAAATAGCATTCGGCCCTTCATTTGATAAAACTCTTGACCTATTTGAAGTCGGAACCTTCAATTCAGATTATTACATTAGTGAGTCATTAAAATATGTGATTGTAAAGGAAAAAATAACCGGATGTTCTATGCATCCAGCAAAAAATCTCATTTTTTAAAGAGAAGGCCCCACTAATGAATTATTCATCATCAGGTAGTTATTCCGTTTCTATGAAAATCTAGTTTTTTATTACTAGCTCAGAGTTCTTCTACCCCTACACTGATTGCCCAAAATTCTAATGCTTGACCTTCATAAAATTCAAGATAAAAATACGCTTTGTTTTCTTGAGAGATTTCTATCAATACACCTTGCTTTTCTATCCTGCCCCTATATATATTATCTATTGTTAAATTATCGATTTTACTCACATTGAAGAATATCTCCTTAGTGATCTCAACTTCGGTGAACTTTAACGACAATAAAACCCCATCTGTTATCTTTTGAAAGTATAGAGACAATATTCCGTTAACAAACGAGATTCTCTTAAAATTGTAATCGTTATGAAAATCATAATACTGATTATCATAAGTATATTGAGCCAGATTCGTAAAAAATTCGATTGATCCTGCTAGTATCATATTATTTTCCAAACTTTTCTAAATATTTTCTTATTATTCGTATTTCTTGTTGCTTCATCGGTATAGCTTTGCTAGATGCGCGAGTTACACTTAAAAGAACATTATTGAAATAGTTTTTCTTATACACTTGCATGTGAGGGGTACTAACGTTTCCATGTGATTTGCCAGCCAAGTCAAATCTTATTTGTTTTGTAGGTGTTCTTAAAGTTATGGAGTTCTTGCCTCCGCACAGTCTCGATTTCCATTCTTTATAGTCACTTATTCTTATGTTGCTCGACTATTTCTTTAAAATTCGACAACAAAAACTCCAATTTGCTTGGATCTCCAGTTGCTCGAAATTGTCTATTCTTCATTTCAATGAAATACCAATCATCATTCCCGTTTTCCATAGTATACCCGTCAAAATTAACATCCGACAATTCGGTGGATTCAACATCTATAACCACATGCCACCCTGGGTTATCAAGGGTATCTATTTCAACTCCATAATGGTGCTCCCATTCTCCATCACACTGCTTAGTGTACCATTCCTGCATCCAGAATAAAATATTAGTCGTCATTTTAGGTCATTAATTGATTTTTAGACGGACTTGCAACAGCTTTATAATTCAGTTTAAACAAATCCTTTTCCTATTTGCTTCCTGCTATTTCCCGACCTGCATTTTCATAGTTTAAACTTGTTTCATTGAATTCAAAGTTATTTTCAAAAACCTTGACAAAAGCAGCAGCGATAAAATATCTTTCATTGCCACTTTCTATTTCAAACAGGTTATTTTCTTCATAACTCAAATATTTACTGACAGACTGGTACGAGATGGCTTCGTTTTTTTCTGCCAACCGTATTTTTATACCATTTAACATAGTGCCCAATTGGATATATGTTGTACCAAAGAAAATAATGTCGATATTAACATCGAAGCCTTTTATTTTATCAGACCTAAGCAATAATTGTCCGTGACTAACTAAATAATCAAAAAAGGTAAAATATCTGTCAGACTTGAAAAATTCTCTATTCATTCCTGAATTGTGTTATTACGGTTCTATCCAATATTCGAAAGATTATCTTATCTTTTAAAACTATTTTGCCATCATTTAGCCACAAATTACCAATAAATGCAATATTATATATTCAAACCTGCCGCAGGCACTCCTGAAACGGGGCAGGTGTTTCCACAAGTACAAAAGATGAAGCCGGGGTATAATTATAAAGCGCACAATTCAGTGCATGCTTTGTCGAGAGAATACCAAAAATTACCGGATTATGAACCTGATTTGGATTATTTTATCGTTCATGCCAGAGCCAACCTCACAGATCTTTTGAGTGTGACTGTGACTTACGGTGGCTTCCTTATAAGTGAAAAACTAAAATCCATTTTCGAGCAATTTAACCTACCTACCCATAAATTTTATTCCGCAAAACTCAAACATAGAAAACAGTTCTACAATTATTATTGGATGCATATTATTTGCAACCTTACTGATGTTGTGGATTATCCTAGATCGACATTTTTTGTCTATCACAATTTTAGCAAGAATTTGGGCTATGTGGATGTTTCCTCGAATGAAGAGCTAATCCAAAAAGAGCAAAAGCTTAAATCAGATAATCCTGGTAAGTTAGTTCCTATTTGGGCTGAAAAAATAGCACTTACACCTTCATTTGATAGATCTCTTGACTTATTTGAAATTGGAACCTTCAACTCAGATTGTTATATTAGTGAGTCATTAAAGCAGGCAATCATCAATGAGAAGATCACTGGGTCTTCAATACAACCAGCAAATAACCTTATTTTCTAAACCAACTACTCATTCATTCGGAGCCTCAATTGCTTAATGTTTAAGAACAACCAGGTATACAGGCACATCCACAAGGCTTTTTCTCGTCTTCCTTTGGTTTAGCCCCCTTTGACTCTGGCTTTGGTATCCCGATAATAATCCCATCTACTCCTTGTGGTGGTAGTGCACTTTTAAATAAATCGTTTATTTTAGTATTCGGACTGGCATTGATCATATCCTTAAATTCTTTCACTGTGAGTCTCAAAAATTCCGCGGACTGTTCAGATGTAGCATTCGGAAACCTTCTTCTAAAATCAACAAGCCGCCTTGCTACTTCCGTATTATAATTGGGATGATTGCCGTGTCGACCTTCCCCAGTAGCTCTGGAGAACTTTTCTATTGGCATTTTATTCTCCGTTCCTTCAAACTTAAATCCACCATCTCGCGCAGATTCAATGACCGGATCGTCTTTAAAGTATTTGGGTATTATATGATGATCTTCAATTTTAGGCAGCTTATTTCCAGTTTCCGTAGTGGTCTTGCCAATTTTACCGCCAACTTCAACGCCTGGTTTAATGATATTCTCAATAACGGGACTTCTGACAATTGTTGTATTATTCCCCAAAAGTGAAATAGCAATTGTCTCCAATCCTTCAAGCTCGATATGGCCGGTTACCTTGTTCTCAGAAAATGCATAAGTAGAATTATAAGGATATTTGTCAGAAAGAGGATCAATTTGAATAAACTTCCCTATTTGCGGATCATGGTTTCGATAGCGAAATTCATAATAATTTACATTCAAGGCATCATTAAACTCCTGCCCCTGAAATCTCTGCTTTTTGTTTTCTAATTTTCCGTACACTTTCGAGCTTATCCCCGCCATCACCAACCCAAACGGGTAATAATGCGTTTCCTCCACTATCGGCCCGCTATAATGCTGAACACTCAGATCATTGAAGAAAACATCCCAGTTCTGCGTTTCATTGCTCACATAAATATACAAAAAACCATTCCTGTTTACCGTAACCGTGGAAGGAGATAATACTTCTATTACATCCGGATTGTTCACCGGCAATGCACCACTCGATGCGCCTGTATATTTGAATTGTTCATCCAGCAAAATCCAGTTCAGGTACGCTTTGGGTTTAGAGCCGGTATTCGGATTATTGTTCTGCCGGAAATCATTCAATACTCCCACCAAAGGACTTGTGCTTACATTGTTCAGTTGTGATATTGTTCCTTTTCCTTCCCCAACTGCTCCTACAATCCCATCGGCCAAAGAGCTTAATATCTCCGAAACCGGATCATTGACAGGTCCTGCACTCCCCTGTGGCCGGTAAAATGATTTTACACCCAGATCTATTTTATCCCCACTCATTACCCTTAACACCAGCGATGGTCCTACCTTTTTTCCACTACCATTCAGCCTGGCAAGGGAATCATTCGGATTGGTGGTGCTTGCATCTGCAGGATACCCGCCCGGCACGAGGTTCTTAGGATAAGAGCTCTCAGGAATATTGCTGAAAAGCCTCGTTTCCTTAGTCCTGTATGCTGCTTCCATCGTAGCCGCATAGAGAGCAGTATCTTTTTGCTCCGTCAGCACCATGCGCACATTCCCAAGCTGATCTTTCAGGAAATAGTCGTACAAAAACTGCCAACTGCTATCCCCATTCTGAAAATACCGCTTTGCATACCTGATCCAGCCTTCTTCATGAGCAATGAATTGCAAAGTGTCATTTTCATATTGAAGCCCTCCGATATACAAAGTAGTTCTATCCGGCTTTCCCGTTTCCTGAACCAGCTTTTTCAATTTGTTCCCTGATGCATCATAAGTATAGGTAACGGTACCTTTGACCGATCCGCCGGTCGTCCTGACAGTGATTGTCTCCGGCATATTGAGGTGGTTATAAGTAATGCCATCTGTGCCGCTGTTACCAATATCCTTGTTCAGGTCTTTTTTCAGGTTACCGTTTCCATCGTATGTATAGTCAACTGCCGCTATTGTTTTTGTACCGCCCAGCCCGGTCATGTAGAGCGAAGAACTTCTGAAATCGCCCAATTGTGTTTGCGGATCATTGGCCCTGTCAAGGACAGACTTTAACCGGTTGCTGTTATCATAGTAAGTATAAAGAAGGCTGTCGATGGTAGTGCTGCCGCTCAAACGCCAACCTTTCTGGTCCATGGAAAGAATATTTCCATTGGGGTCATACGAAAGATTTCTTACGCTGAAGTCGATATTGGCATTCGTATTGAAGCCGCCACCGGAATATTGAGTAAAGGCAGCATTGGTAAGCCGGCTGAAATTATCGTATGTATAATCGTATTTCCGCTTTTCGTTATCACCGGCGCTCTTCCAGGTAGTGCCGCTAATATTACCATTGAACTGGGGAGAAGTATAGGTAGCTCCGCTGATAATGGTGGCCGGTTTATCATATCCCAGTTCAAAGCCGAATTTATTGTCGCCCTGATCTTTGATAAAGTTCCTGTTGATGCCCAGCAGCCACCCCTGGATATTGTAATCATACCGTAATGAATCGATCACAGGGCTTCCCAGTGATTTCTTTTTCAATTGACCCAATGCATCATATTCATTGCTCAGGATCACCTGTTCCGGTTTATCGAGGATCACGCCATTGATGACACTGTTGACGGTTTTCCTGATTTTCGATACCCGGCCCAGATCGTCATATTCCATTTTGGTGACCACGATATGGGTCTGGGGATTGGTACCCGCTTTCTGGTGTCGCACGAAGCCCACCAGCGGCTGTCCGCTGAAACTGTATTGTGTGGTAGTGATATCGCATCCCCCAGTATAGTTCTCGGATTTCGTTTGGATAACTCTTCCTTTATCATCATAAAAGTGGGTGGTCACCAATGAGCGCGATCCATCCAGCACTTTGGTGAGTGTACCGGTTATCAGTGATCTCGTTTGGTCTGCGGGTTGTAATGATTGAGGATAGGGATAGATCGTGTTGCTGGGACTGAGGAAAAATAACGCATTGTAACCACTCTCGAAGGTCCTGAATTCCGGAGATACACCCGCTGTCCAGGCATAATCATCATACCAGGTGACAGTCAATACATCAGCATAGGTAACTACAGGAAAACTTTGACTTAAAGTGTACATGGGCAATCCCCCTGAAGGCGAATAATTTTCATACCTCGAAAGATTTTGTGAAGTAAGGTATGTTTGCATCGACTCCCTCGTAGTGTAGGTCCCATTTACATACAAGCCTGTCAGGATGGGCCTGTTCAAGCCATCGTATTTGGTGAATACCCATTTATTGGCAAGCCTGAGATTTGCGTCCTGTACTAAAACAACCCTGTCCCATTGATCGTAGACCATCCGCTCTTCACCTGCACCCGGAACTTTTTTGATGATCATTCTGTTTTCTGCATCGTACTCATACCGGTAACACAGTTCATCCATTACGGCCTGTGTCATTACCCAATTACTCCAGATAGCAGTTACTGCTTTGGGTGGAATAACACACCGAAGGTTCCCAAGATCATCATATACATAATATGTCAGCAGCCATTCAGATCCTACAGGTATGGCTTTCATTACAGTTCTTCCGGCTTTATCGATATACTCAAAGCTTGCATTATCATGCTCATCATACGTGGCATTGCGTGTCAGATCACCGTTTACGTAGTTCCCGGCTACATAAGGAAGACTGCCTTCAGCGCTACCGATACACCATATCTTTTCATTAATATCATTATAGGTTATCTCGGTTCTCACACCCCTTGCACCTCCTACCCAATTATTTCCCGGCGCCATTTTCTTTTCAATCCGGTTTAAGGGAGAGGGCTCAAAATTGGTCTGATTATAATAATATGATTCCCCGGGATATTGAACTGCACTGAAGGCAGCTTGTTCTTGAAAGGGATTCAGCTTGAACAACCCATCATTTATAGAAGAATTACCTCCGGTATTGTTTGCAGCAAAAGTCAGGTAAGTATATATCTCTCTGCCGAACTGGTCGTAAATTACGGGACTGACCAGATCAACTGCATTATTGCCCGTCGCCAATGATCCTTGTTTTACTACCATTTGCAATGGCCGTCCAAGCCCATCAAGGTATTGTGTTCTTTGGACCGCATCCTTCAGTGGACGGCCGGGAATATTCGCAGGATTCGATTCAGGCGCCTTCAGGTCCCAGGTCCTTACATAATTGATCTTTACATTTCCACTGTATGGAGAAGGCGAACTTACCTGGGCAGATAAACAGATAGGAACTATGATAATGATCAGAGATACCAGCTTTTTGAGTAACATGATCATGGGTTTAAAATCATTAATTGAATTTTGACGGGCGATGAAATTGTCTTACGGTAGCTGACTGCCTCCCGATGAATTATCGCGATAATCGAATTCTTTGATGATGTTCCCGTCCTTATCTTTTATCCGCTTCAACCGGTTCGATGAATCGAATTCATAATAGGTAGCGTTATTATTGGCGTCTCTTTCGCTCGACATACCAACTAATGGAATAAATGTATAGGTTGCCACCTGCGCGAAGGGTCTTATAGTTTTTAAATTGTTCCGAAGCTTGTCAAGCTCGGTTAGCAACGCATTATCATTCAGGTTCTGCAGATAGCTCAATTGCTGATCTGTCTGCCCTAATGCCAGCAAAACATCACTATAACTGGCTCCAATGATCTTTGCTACTGGATAGGTCTGGTTATAACCCCAGACATACGAGTTAGGCACTCCGGATTTGGATGTGTACTGAAGAATATTTCCCTTGTTATCATAGAGGTCGTAGGATAATTGGGTAACCAGTGGATTATTATATTGCGCTGTCTGAACGAGCGTTGGATTGATGATCGTATTGGCATATAACAAACCGAAATTCGTTTTTACCTGTGACAACAAAGTGCCGGCTTGAAATTCCCGTTTCTCAACCACCGGCGCAATCTTATTCCTGGCCACCATTGAATCGTAAACAGCCCCTGAACCTGCAAGATCATGTGGATATTTATAGGTTATCTTCATTAAAAGTCCTCTGCTATCCAACGATTCCGTACGGGTCAGCGCCACTTGATTGGGGTTCTCATAAAAATAGTCGGTTATCTGGGTCTGTGATCCATTGCCGAACTGACCGTAGGTGGTAACGGTATCACGCCATTTGTGAAACCAGGCCGATGATACAAAATAGTTTTCCACTTCGTATCGCGGATAATCGAATGGGGGTAAATACGGATACGACGGATCATAATTTGGAACAGCGGTCAATCCTCCTGGAGGGAACTCGCGCATCGATATGGCTGGAACAAATACTTCATGCTTATTCGGATACTTGATACCTAAGTAGGGCGCCCAAAAATCATTCGCATCATAGTATGCTTTATACCGGTTTATTTCAGTCCTAACTAATGAAAAGTTATTCGTACCGGCATCAAAAGAATAATCTTTCTTTTCTAAAATGTTACCTCTTCCCCAATCCACAAACCTGTTATTCCGGAACCCGGCAGAATCGAAGTCCATATCCTTTAACTGTACGGAAAATTTGTATTGGGTTTTTCCCAGCTTGCCAAGGGTATCATTATACACAGTTACATACTGGTAGCCGTAGAAATTCTCATAATCATTATTTAAATATGGAACTGGGTTCGATGAAAGAACTTTATAAAAACAAAGTGTGTAGTCGCCACTACCATCATAAGTTTGAGACTTTTTTCTGAAATTGCTTTCGTACTTCAATCTACGTAAATCATACAGGGAAGAGCTATCGGTTGTATTGGGGAAATTGTATTCATATCTTTTCCCATTTGCGAACGTAGTAAGGGAATCCGTATAGTTCAGTATCTTCCGTATACGCAAGCCCCCTCTCAACTCATTGAAATAGCCGATCGTGTCGATCCTGCCTTCAACATATTGCACCCTGAATGTAACATTTCCGCTTCCGCCATCCCATATATTCTCAATTTCCATGTAGTATTTACCGGGGGCCAGATTGGAGAGGGGAATATTTGTCCCCGACCCGGATGCGCTGAATACTCCACGGTCCCTGTCATCCGGGCCATTTAAATAGACCTGCCCCCGGTCTCCAACCGAATAGGATACAGTAAAATTCATATTAAAAATATGATTACTGTCCTTCACAATGAAAGAATCGACCTTGAACGTACGCGGGCTGGAAAGCGTGAGATTCTTTATCCTGGTTATTGTAGTATATTTTGTTTGTTTTGTTTTAACGACGTTAGATTCATAATCGAATTTTGTAGACCCACCAGTAGGATATATGATCGTTTGAAGGATATTGGCTTTGGCAGCAACGGAATCCACGGAACGGTCTGCCCCCTGATAAACTAACAGGTCCGACTTTGGGATCAATGTGGTAAAATTTCCTTTGGCATTGTAATAGCCATAATGGTCCTGCCTGTAGGATAACCGCTCCGGTAGACTGGTAATTTCATTATAATAGAATCTGTATGGTGGTTTACCCCGTTCGGTAACAGACAGCAGCTTCAACCTGCTTGCCAATGCTTTTTCCCTGGCGCTTGATCCCGGATCATACCCTGGACTTCTGAAGTATCCGTAGGTAAAGTCTATATCATAAATCAGTCCCGCATTGTTATATACATTGATCTTTGCAAGTGCGTTCTGCGTATACGTCATCTCAGTATCCATCACATAAAAATCCTCTCTCTGCTGGGAGTCATAAATGAACTCCACATAAGTATTGTTCCGCCTTGATCTGATCTTTTTGATCCTTTGACCATGCACTGTTCTGATACTCGTGCAGTTCCGGTTCAGGTTGGGAACAGTACAGCCGGATTGTGCAAACCAGAAAATATATTCTGTCTGGTAATTTCCTTCCTCATAGCGATAATAGAATCTCTCGTACTCGAATGAAATAGTATCGATACCCGGGTCTATGATCTGGCTTATATACCAGGCAGAAGGATAGAGCCCTGTAAAATCTCTGGGATTGATCATACCTATCGAGCAATCTTCTTCCACATACGACAGTTCCCCATGTCCAAATGTGTATTTTATGCCGTTCTCGTCTATTATATTATCAATCCCATTGTTCGAGAATTTCAGCATCTGGAAAGGCGACACTACAGCCTGCGAATCGGTATTGAAAACAAATTTTCCACCCCTGCCAAGAAAACTATAATAGAATATATCAGGCTCCGTGTCGAATTGCTGACTGATAATGGTATCCGCAAGTCTGCCGTCGACCTTCAAACTATTAGGGGCAAAATCTCTTATATCAACGGGTAATTTTCTTTTCTTCTTAAAATCGGGCTGGCCCTTTACGACCCTGGTAATCACACCACCGGCGTTCAAAGTCCATCCCAGTCCCATGCTGGAAGCAGGATCATTTACCTTGATGCCTCCTGAATTGTATGTGAGACTGATCGGCACTGATAGAGTAGCGCTCTTGAAAGTAAATAGAGGAATATTTATGTCTGGTTCTCCTTTAAACAGGTTGACATTAAAATCACCATACCGGGCTATGCCAAAAACTTCGGGAGGGGGAGGAATCACTTTTGGCAATTCAGCATTGTTGACTTCTGTGCGTTGACAATTGGCCGAAAAAGAGATCGAGATGCAAAAAAGCAGGCAGAAGAATGGGTAAAAATTTTTCATACGGGGGTTTAGGTATACAGAAATAAGGAGGTGAATTACCAAAGAGAACCTTTATCGTCGATTCAAAAAATACCACTTTAGTAGTATTTCAGTAATTCTCCCAGCTAATCCTCCTTTTCCAAAATCTTTCAAAAAATATTCCCTAATATTTGGATCGTACGATTTAATTCGTACCTTTAGTACATGAAACACTCTTCCCAGGATAACCATCCCGCAGAGCCCACCAAATCGGAGCTGGAAATTCTCCAGGTCCTTTGGAAGCACGGCCCTTCCACCGTCCGGTTCGTCAACGATACCCTCAACGAACAAAAAAGGGCCGTTCAGTACACATCCACCCTCAAGACCATGCAATTGATGACCGAGAAAGGGCTCCTCCACCGCGATGAAAGCCAGATGAAACATGTCTATAGCCCTGCTGTTGATGAACAACCCATCAAAACCCTGCTGGTCAACCGCCTCGTGGATTCCATGTACAACGGCTCTGCCAGCAGCCTCATGATGCAATTGCTCGGTCATCACAAACCTTCCAAAAAGGAACTGGACGCTATCCGGAAGATGCTGAACAACCTGGACAAAGAATAAAATTACCCGTATGCCGCAACTATTCAACCAATTGCTGAACTCCGGACTGATCAGGGCCCTCTGCTGGACACTGGTCCACTCCCTCTGGCAGGGATTAGTACTGGCCATCATCGCTGGTATCATCGTTCTGCTCACCAAAAAGTCAGGGCCCGGCAAACGCTATAAGCTTTTCTCTACCCTGTTCCTCGCATTCTTCCTCGTTGCCGGCTATACTTTCATCAAAGAATGGGAGCACCATTCACGCATATCCTATACCGTTATAAACGCTGCACCTTCAGTTCACACCGGAACAGCAACGCTACCTGTTGAGCTTGTATCTCCTGTTGCTGATCCTCCTCCTTCGCTGGCTGATGCTTTCATTCAATACTTCAACCAACATGCAGCCCTCATCGTCGCTACCTGGTTCATCTTTTTCAGCGCCAGGCTGGTAAAGATCATTTCGGGCCTCGGCCATATCCAGCGGATCAAACATTATAATATTTACCCCCCTTCTGGTGAATGGACAGCCCGGCTTTCTCAACTGGCCACACAATTATCGCTGCGACAGCCGGTGCGCCTGATGGAATCGGCCATCGTGAAAGTGCCGGCGGCAGTAGGCTTTCTGAAGCCTGTTATCCTTATGCCGCTGGGCATGCTGGCGCAATTGCCTCCAGACCAGGTAGAAGCCATCCTGCTGCATGAGCTTGCGCATATCAAACGAAAAGATTATTTCATTAATCTGCTGCAAAGCTTTGCTGAGGCCATCTTCTTCTTCAACCCCGCTATCCTCTGGATCTCTTCCCTCATCAAAGAGGAAAGAGAGAATTGCTGTGACGATCTCGCCATCAGCATTACCAAAAGCAAATCGAAATTCGTGGAAGCACTGGTCTCTTTCCAGGAATACAATACCCGCCCATCATCCTATGCTATGACGTTCCCCGGCAAAAAGAACCAATTACTGAACAGGGTGAAACGCATCCTCCACAATAACAACCCATCGCTTACCGGTATGGAGCGGGCTTTCCTGATCACCTGCTTCGTGCTAACGGCAATGCTCACGCTTGTCTATGCTCAATCCGTAAAACCCAAACCACCAAAAAACTCAAACCCTGTTATCAATATTGAACAGAACAACGTATTACCGGCCAACACAGATACTATTCCTGTTAAAAACCATCCGAAAAGCCATACGGCAACACATCCTGTGAAAAGGAACGACACCGATACTACCAGCCACCCCATAAGAGAGGTAAATCCTTCCGTATCAGTTTCCCCGGTCGTGGCGCCCACTGTGAAGCCGACAGGTATAGACACTCAAACCAATACAGTTATACATACGAATGTAGGGGTGCTCGTAAATGGTAATACAAAAAGGTATTTCGCAAGAGGCTATGAAGTAGTTCAGGAAAATGGCAGGGTCACCTGGATCTATTTCCAGGGCAAGCAACTCCCCAATGATCAACCAGATCAATACAACAATATCATCACGTCGGTAGTCCAGGAAGCAGTGGAAAAAGTGGAAGCAGACAAAAGAGTGGCGCAGCAAGATGCCCGGAAACGAGAAGAAGACCGCTCTATCGATCAAAACGATCAGGAGGCATTCAAGGCAGATCTTTCCAGGGCCGATGAAAGAAAACAGATCCAATCGGAAGTAAGAAGATTGCAGAAAGACCTCGCAACCCAACGCTCGAAACTGGCTGCGCTCGATGCAGAGCAGACCAGCCACCACCAGAACAGGATACAAACCAATAAAAATAATTCACAGCTCAATACAAACCAGTCATTATTCTGGAAGGACTATAATTTAAAAGCTCCCCTCTATCAACTTTCCAACGTGGAGCTAAAGACCACCAACCGGAATAATACGCTCAACCGCCTAGTCAGTACGCTCATCGAAGAAAAAGTGTTGAAAGATGACCAGGTAGCCCTTTCGATCCAACTGGATGACACGAAGCTGATCGTGAACGGCATTCAACAACCTGAATCTTTACGTCGGAAACTGAAAGATAAATATCTGCCCGAAGGAAAGATATCGTTCGAGGGTACCCGAAAAGTAAAATAATCGACACTATATAGTCCATTACTGTTTACATCCAAACTAATTCCGCGCGGATGAGGGGATCCTATTAAATCAATAGCGAGTTGTATTTTCTGGGTCCCTTCTTCGCCGGAACTCTTCCCTGTTCTATTGACCAAACTCTTTACTAATTATGAAATCGATCATTTCATTACTGGCCATCTTTTGCCTTACCTTCAATAACCAATCCATCTTCGCCCAATCGACCGGCGCCATCAACGGCATCGTTACGGATCCCGGTACAAAACCCATCACCGGCGCAACTGTTTCCCTTCTGCGGCTGAAAGATTCGGTCCCCATAAAAACAACGCTCTCCGACCATGAAGGGCGCTTCGAATTTGAAAAGCTTCAACCCGATACCTTTTACCTCACCATTACAGCTATCGGGTTTGCCAAATTCAGCAGCCAACCGCTTGTCATCACCCATTCGTCCCATTTACTAACGCTACCCATTATACGTCTTCAAAACAAAGAGGCTTCCGCATTAGAGGCAGTGACGATAACAGGGAAGAAGCCATTGATCGAAAGACAGACAGACCGCACCATCGTGAATGTAGACGCTTTTATCGGGAATGCCGGCTCCACAGCGCTCGATGTGCTCGCAAGATCGCCCGGCGTACAGGTAGACAATGAAGGAAATATCAGCCTCAAAAGCAAAACCGGCGTTCTTATCCTGGTAGATGATAAGCCAACCTATCTCTCCGGCGCCGATCTCGCCGGTTACCTGCGCTCTCTTCCCTCCGACCAGCTCGATAAAATCGAGATCATGACCAATCCCCCTGCCAGGTATGATGCCGCAGGCAATGCCGGTGTGATCAATATCAAAACCAAAAAAATAAAGAAGAAAGGATTCAACGGAAGCATCAATAGCACCTATGCACAGGGTGTATATTGGAATACTTTCAATAGCCTCAGCCTGAATTACGGACGGGGCAAGTGGAATTTCTTTGCCAATACAGGCTTGAATGAAGGCCGCGGCTTTAACGATCTCGATATTGAAAGGATTTACATGAACCCCGATGGCTCCACCAGGTCTTATTTCAACCAGCACTCATTCCTCAGGCGCTATAACAGGCCGCTGAATGCCAAACTGGGCGTGGATTATAGCCTCGATAAAAAAACGACCCTGGGCATCGTGCTAAATGGCATACGTACCAATAGCATCACCCCGATCTATAATACCAGCAACCTGCTCGATAGCCATCAGTCGCTCGATTCCGTGATCACGGCCGACAATTACCAGCGTGAACAATTCAGGAATGCCAGCATCAATTTCAATTATCGCCACCAGTATGATAGCAGCGGAAGAGAACTAAGCATGGATGCAGATATCGTTGGCTATTCACTCAACAACGATCAAATATTCCGCAATGCCAGCTTCCAGTCCAATGGCATACCCAAGACCAGGGACACCCTCACCGGATCATTGCCTTCCAATATCCGCATCTATTCATTCAAAGCCGACTATACCCATCCGCTGCCCGGCAAAGCCAGGCTCGAAGCAGGTATAAAAACAAGTTTCATCAAAACGGATAATATTGCCAATTACTACAACCTGCTCGATGCACAACCCGTCCCGGACCTCGACAAGACCAACCATTTTCTCTACGATGAACATATCAATGCAGCCTATCTCAATTATAAAAAAGATCTCCGGCGTTTCGGCCTCCAGCTCGGCCTGCGTGTGGAGAACACCCTTTCAAAAGGCCATCAACTGGGCAATAGCGCCAAGCCCGATTCTGTTTTTACCAGGAACTATACCAGCCTTTTTCCAACCATCTATTTTTCTTATAAACCCGATACTTCCAACCGCCACCAACTTGTACTCTCTTATGGAAAACGGATCGACCGGCCTTATTTCAAGGACCTGAACCCATTCCTGGCACCGCTCGACAAATTCACCAATTATGTAGGCAACCCTTTCCTGCAACCCATGTTCTCTCACAATTTTTCACTGGCCCATACATTCAAAGGATTTCTCACTACCACTCTATTTTATAATTACAGGAAAGACCAGATCGGTGAAACCATCGAATTGCAGGGCACTACTTTTGTCAGCCGCCCGAACAATATCGGCAAAACAGTGGAGATGGGAATTTCCCTTGATGCAACATTGCATCCCGCCAAATGGTGGACCAGCATCCTTTATGGGGAATACCAACGCAGGGCCTCCAAAGGACAACTCTATACCAGCTTCCTCGATACCAGCGCATTCTTTGGCGTAGTGGACATTACCAATCAATTCCAATTGAATCATGAATGGAGCGCAGAGTTGTTCAGCCTGTATGTTGGTAAGCGGGCCATCCGGCAGTTCGTGTTGGGAGAATTCTGGCATGTGAATATCAGCGTGCAGAAAAAGGTACTGCAGAATAAAGGCGCCCTGAAATTGACACTACAGGATGTGTTCTACAGCCGTGTCAATAAAGGGATCATCAACAACCTGCAAAACGGGCGGGGAAGCTATCACAATATGGGCGATAGCCGGCAGGTACGATTTACTTTCAGTTACTCTTTTGGAAAATCATCGGGCAGCCAGCGCAACCGGTCTACCAGCGCAGAAACAGAACAGGGCCGTGTACGATAACCACTATTGCAATTGTGAGAAAGTAAAGGTATGCTTGTACACTGCAATGGGCATGCATGGTTCAAATGCGGGACCTTCATGCGCTCTCTCGGTATAGATGCTGCTCATCACTACATCCGTGATCAGCCTGCTTTCTGCCCGTTTCAGGTTATCCAGCTCCATTTTGCCCGTTGGGGCCAGGTGAAAAACAGGAATGAAAAGGCAGGCTTTTTTCCTTACCTGGTACGCGAACGAGAGAAAGGGGCATCCGTCCTTATGCGCGCAGAAACTGCAATAGTTGATGCCGGGGCCGGTATCCGTATCTACCTGGGTACCGGTGTTGGTCATGCGCTTCATATATAGGTCATGATCGAGGTTGATCAGGGTCTCTACCGAATCGACCATATAAACGATCTTGTTGATCTCGAGATAATAAAGGTCTTTCTTCTTCCCTTTCTGCAGGCCATAGCGTCCATAATAATTGCTCGTTACCTGGTCGGCCCATTGCTGCCGGTGCCAGCGCACCGCTACAGGCATGATCTTCCTGCAGAACCTTTCATAATTGATCCGTCTGAACTTGATTTTCATTGCTGCCGGGTTTGTGGTCCTTCTTACGGGCCCTTGCCCTTTCACTCCGGCTGGTCTTTTCACTGGCCACCGCATCACACCAGCCGGAATGAACCAGGCGTCCGGGCTCTCCGTATAGTCTGTTATTCCATCGTTTTCGACAGGTCGGATTCTCCCACTGTTCCAAACCATCCATAGATCTTATTCTTGCTGCCCGCCTGTTTGTTCACCAGGTTGGCCGGTACGTTCGCCAACACTTTGGCAAAGAGGCCGCCATTCTGCAATTGATCGGAGAGCAGGCGTACAAAATCATACGTTGGTTTGCTGGTGGAGCGGATCAGCACTCTAACCACATCGCCTTTCTTATAAGGCTTATCATTGGAAGTAATGCCCTCCCGGATAGGAACGATGAAGTTCAAACCATCCGAAACATTTTCATAGTATGAACCATCCACACTTACCATCTCCGCTACATTCTGGTTCCGAACGCCGTTTACATAAGTACGGATCCAGTAATAGTCCATTCCTCCCGGGAGATCAACCGCATAGAACTTGGCGTAATACCCTTCTTTCTGGTTGGCCTTCTCCTCCTTATATTCAACCGTGATGGAGTCTACTTTGGGCACCCTGTTCAGCTTGTCCGTAGCCTCATACAACTCTCCATTCCAGTTGATGCTCAACTTATACTCATGGCCTATCACCCCGATCTTGTTGCCGGCGCCGGGATCATGTGTATAGGCGCCCTCCTTGTAAACAAAATCATAAGTTTTGTTGATGGTAAGATCGGTCACGCTGATCTGCGCATTGCTGATCGGTGGTGGTGTGGATTGATCGAGATAACCGACTGCCGTCTGGAATTTGATCTGCTGCGGCCCGGGCCTGTCTGTGATCCAGGCATCCACATAAGGTATGGGATCGCCTGTAGCCACATCGATATTTACCACTTTCTGACAGGCGCCCAGCATCCACAGAAGAACGATAGCACTGATATATATATTAAGTCGTTTCATGATGATCATTTTTAGAATTTAAAGTTACAGGTTACAGAAGGTATGATGGAGCCGAGAATCGATAAGCGCACTGCTTCTCTTTTTTGCGGATCATCTTCATTCTGGCGGAAGTAAATGGTATAAGCATTCTGACGGGCATACACATTGTAAATACCGAATACCCATTCCTGTTTCATCCGTTTGCCCTGGCGTCCTTTCATGGTAGCTGCAAGGTCTAACCGGTGATAGGCCGGCAGCCTGTAATTGCCGCGGGTGCCGGTGGTGTTGTAGGGAACAGGTATGCCCTGGATATCGAGGCGCACGTTCGGATAAGTGGCAGGTGTGCCCGAGCCATAATTGAAAGTGCCTGATACGCTCCATTTCTTATTCAGCTCACGGGTTACGGAAAGGTTGATCACGTGCGTCCTGTCGTAGCGGCTCAGGTACCAGTCGCTATTGCTGATGCCTTCTGTTTTCCTGTACGATCTCGACCAGGTGTAATTGATCCATCCCTGCCATTTGCCTGTTTCCTTTTTGATCTCCAGCTCCACGCCATAGGCTTTTCCTTTACCACTCATCAGGTCTGCTTCCACCAGCGGGTTCAGTTCGAGGTTGGCATTGTCGATATAATCGAGCTGGTCTTCCATCCTTTTATAAAATACTTCTGCTGAAAGCTCCACATTCAGGAAGGAAGGCACAGACACGATGCCCACTGAATACTGGTCAGTCACAGATGGCCTGATATTATTGGTGCTGGGGAAATACAGGTCCACCGGTGTGGGTGATGCAGTATTCGACAACAGGTGCATGTATTGCGAGCTGCGACCATAGCCGGCTTTCAGGAAAGTGTTTTTCTTCAGCTCATACCGTACCGAAACCCTGGGCTCGAAGAAGCTCCAGTTGGCAATATTCTTTTTACTGCCGCTGCCGTTGCCCACCGTTTCGATCCTGTCGAGTGGCTTGCGCACATTGGCGGTGGTATCGCGGAAATGATATACGAGTGAATTGCTGAGATAAGCATAATAGTTCACGCGGGCGCCGGCCTGCACGCTCAGTTTGGGCGATACTTTCCAGGTGTCTTCCAGGTAAGCGGCCGCTTCTGCGCCATAACGCCTGGTAAGCGTGATCTCCCGCTTTGCGCCTTCATCGTTCATGATGCCCCTGCCGGGATAGAAATCATACATCGTAGCGCTTATACCTGTTTTCAACTGGTGTTTGTTGCTGATGAACCAGGTAAGCGCCGGTTTGATGCCATAGGTCTGGATATTCGATTTCCAGTCGTAGCTCTGTTGATTGGGGTCTTTCGCCTCCGAGTTGAACTTCAAACTGTAATCGTATTTTGAATAATACACACTGGTATTGAGAAATAATTTTGGCGTGAACAGGTGGTTCCAGCGGAAAGTGCCGGTGATATTGCCCCAGTCCATGAAGGCCTGGTTGTTGAAGGAGAACACATCTCGGCCCAGGTAACCACTCAGGTAGATCGTATTCTTATCATTGATCTGGAGATTGCCTTTTGCCGTGATATCATAGAAATACATCTGGTTGTCGCGCTCCTCTTTTTTCCGGAATGGCTTCGACAGCACATCGATATAAGAACGGCGGGCCGCCACGATGAAAGAGGATTTATCTTTCTGGATTGGGCCTTCTACGGAAATGCGGCTGAAGATGCTGCTGATGCCGCCATTCACTTCATATTTCTGGTTATTCCCTTCTTTCATGCGAATATCGAGCACGGAAGAAGTGCGGCCACCGAACTCGGCAGGGAATGCACCTTTATATAAGGTCACATTTTTCACGGCATCCGGGTTGAACACGGAAAAGAATCCCAGTAGGTGCGATGAATTGTATACAGGTGCTTCGTCCATGATGATCAGGTTCTCATCCACATTGCCACCCCGCACATTGAACCCTGCTGCGCCCTCGCCCACCGACGTGATGCCTGGCAGCGTGAGCATGGCTTTGATGATATCGGGCTCTCCCATGAAAGCAGGCATCTTTTTGATCTGCGCCATGCTCATTTGCTGAATGCCCAATGCAACTGTATTGGTACGGCGCAATCTTTTTTCACCCGTCACCACTACTTCATTCAACAGGCTGGATTGGGTCTTCATGGAGATCTCCAGGGTTTGATTGCTGCCGAGGTCTATCTCTTTGGTGAAAAGACCATAGCCTGCATAGGTAGCAGTAAGGGTATATTTCCCCGGATTGAGGGTCACGGAATAATATCCGTAGGCATTGGTCTGAATAGTTGTGTTGGTAGGGTTGATATTGATCGTGGCATTGATCAGTACTTCTCCGCTGGCGGCATCTTTTGCATAGCCGCTGACCGTAAATCGCCTGGCTGTTTGCGCAAAACCTGTCAGTTGGTAGGTTATCAGGATCAGGATAAGTGAAAGGAACCGGATCGTCGAACGTATCATAGATTAATTATTTGGGGTATGACAACTAATTAAACCTTTCCCCCCATCAACGGTATGTTGTTTAGAAAATATTAACATTTGTGTTTGGTTGACAGGTCGATAATTGGTTGACAGGTTAACAGGGAGGTTTCCGATTTACAGAGATCCACTTGTCAACCTATCAACTTTTCAACTTATCAACCTTCCTCTTTACCTTTGCGCGCAACGTTCCGGGCTGTCATTTGTTGTTGAACTACCGGTGCTGTGTAGATGAAAATTATTGTTGAACCACTAAATTTTCCGGGACAATGGCATTGGAAATGTCGGTGAATAAAGTAAGATCGAAGGGCCTCCTGTTCTTTATTGCTGGATTACTTTTTGCATTCCTCTGGGCTTCTGCCGCTACTGCTACCAAATTCGGGCTGCAATCAGCACAACCATTCGTGATCTGCATCGCCCGCTTCTTCCTTGCAGGTATCGTGATGGTGTTGATCACGCACGGACTGATGCGCAACAGGCTGCCCCGGAAAGAGGAATGGAAGAAACTGGCTATTTACGGTTTACTCAATATTTCATTATACCTCGGTATCTATGTAGTGGCCATGCAGCATGTATCGCCTGGTCTTGGTTCACTGGCCATTGCTACCAATCCTGTACTGATCAGCCTCACCGGCGCCGTGCTTTTCAGACAACCGGTGCGGTCACAAACCTGGATCAGCCTGGCCCTGTGCACAGCCGGTGTGGTCTTCGCGGCCTGGCCGTTGATACAACATAGCTATGCAACACCCGGGGGTATGCTGCTCCTGTTCACGAGCATGGTGGCCTATTCGGGCGGTGTTCTCTATTTTTCGAAACAATCCTGGAGCGACCTGCATATACTTACCATCAATGGATGGCAAACACTGTTGGGAGGGCTTTTCCTCCTGCCCGCAGCCATCATTACCTATCAACCTGCACACAATGTATTTGATCTGCGTTTTACGGGTTCGGTGCTCTGGCTGGCGATCCCTGTTTCCATCGCAGCGGTGCAGCTTTGGTTGTATCTTCTGAAAGACAATCCCGTCAAAGCCTCCTTCTGGTTATTTCTCTGCCCGGTTTTCGGTTACCTGCTCGCCAACCTGCTGATGAAAGAACCGGTGGGCATTTATACCATTGCTGGTATGGCCCTGGTGATCGGCGGTCTATACCTGGTGCAAAAGAAAAAGAGCGCGTGATGTGATTGTGATGATCTTATATAGTAGAGCTTTGTTATATACAAAAAGCGTCCAACTTATTTTTACAATTAGGGTCGCGTATTCATGAATCCTGGTATAATTTTTTAATTTTATATTCCTTGATCGATAGCAACAACTCCCCCGGATCAGTCTAACCACTGATACACCTTTACGCCCAACAACCTTATCGGGCTCGAATAGTAGCAATTAGTTCCTGGATCAAATGCGCATGGCAGCATGGACCGTTCATGAAGCCAGGCATCACCACACAATCAAACTGATCATGCAAACCTCCCTGATGAACCCTGATCGCCACGGGCAGTCCAGGCAATCAGCAAGGGCCAACAACACCACACATCAGCTTATCCTCGAAAAGGAAGCCAATCTCGATGCATTGGTCGAAAACCTCGATGGGCTGGTCTGGAGTATCGACCGCAACATGCGTTATATCATCGTCAATACTGCACTGCGGAAAGTGATACAGGAGATGACAGGCATCGACCCCAAACCCGGTGATAAGCTGCTCGATATCCTCGCTCTCCTCGATCCGAGCAAAGCAAAGGAATGTAAGAAAATGTATCAATTAGGGTTCAAAGGGGAAAGCCAGCGCTTCCGGCAACAATATATCATCAAAGGCAAAACGACCTATTTCGATATTTCCATCAACCCTATCTTCAAAGGAACGGAGATCACCGGCCTCTCCTGCTTTGCCCGCGACGTTACCGAAAACCTGATGAATGAATCCAGGCTCAAAGACAGTGAAACCCGGTTCCGCGCGCTCATCGAGAATAGTGCCGACCTCCTCCTCATGGCGAATGCGGAAGGACAGTTCATCTATGGTTCCCCTTCCATCAAAAAACTGCTGGGCTATTCGGGGAAAGATTATCTCTATCAAAATGTTTTCACCTTCGTTCATCCTTCCAGCATTCCGGACGCGCAGCAATTACTGCAAAACCTCACCAGTCATCCCGGCAAACCATTCACCATCTATCTTACGCTCGTTCATAAGAACGGTAAGGAGGTGCTGGTGGAAGGCATTGCCACCAACCTGCTCCAGTCCCCGGGCATCAATGCGCTGGTAGCCAATTTCAGGGATATCAGCGAGCGCAAAAAAGCGGAGCGGCTGATCCGTGAATCGGAAGACCTCTACAAGAATCTTTTCAATAAAAGCCCACTACCCATCTGGGTTTGCGAAGCAGGCACTTTCCGCTTCCTCGAAGCCAATGAGGCCGCCGTGCATCATTATGGATACAGCCGGAAAGAATTCCTCAACCTTACGGCCTTCGATATCACTACGCCGGAAGATCATGAAGAGCTGAGAAGACTGCTCACGGCCGGCCCCCGCAAAGTGCATCATCGCCTGCTGCGCAAACAGGTGAAAAAGAACAGCGAGATCATCTATGTGGAAGTGCTTACCCATTTCATCAAATACAAAGACAAGGATTCTTACCTCGTGGTGGCCAATGATATCACGGAGAAAGTGCGGCTACGCCACCAGCTTATGGAAGAAAAGATCTACCGGCAGAAAGAGATCATGAAAGCATCATTCGATGCACAGGAAAAAGAAAGGGAAGAGATCGGGCGGGAGCTGCACGACAATGTAACACAGATCCTCACCACAGCCCGGCTTTGCCTCAGTTGTGTGGATGAAACCCTGCAGCAGTCGGACCCCATGCTGCAACGTAGCAGCGATATCATCGCCAGCGCCATCGAAGAGATCAGGAAACTCTCGAAATCGCTTACACAATCTTTCCACAAAGAGATCGGCCTGCAGCTCTCCATCGAAGACCTCGCGGAAAACATCCGGCTGGCCAAAAAATTGCAGATCGTGCTGGAATTCTCCGTGCCCGACGAACAATTGCTGGATGATAAGCTGAAGATGACCATCTTCCGCATTGTGCAGGAGCAATTGAACAATATCTTAAAACATGCCTACGCAAAGCGGGTAACCATTTCCGTTGTACAGACGGAGGAACAGGTGAACCTCTATATCACGGACGATGGCAAGGGATTCAATATGCAGGAAAAGCGGAATGGCATCGGCCTTATGAACATCCTCAACCGGGCCGATATTTTCAATGGTCGCGTAAAGATCGATTCATCCCCGGGACAGGGCTGCCGTATGTGGGTGAGCTTCAAAGTGGCAAAGGGCTGATCCCGTTACTGTACCAGGCTCATCAATTGCTTCGCCCTTTCCGCAATACCTTCAGCGCGGTCCACTGCATGGATCTCCATGCCGGAGGCCAGTTCCATGAAGGCATCGGTATGCTGTTTCTTTCTGCCGGTCTGCGGATCGATGCAGGTGAAATTCGTCCACAGGATGGCCTTGAGTGTCTTCAGGTGCTCATCCATCATCAGCATTTCTACATCCACATAGTTATCGGCGAGAGTAATAAGCCTTGAAATGATGCCCACCTTTTCATTGTAGAGGGCCGGCCTTATATATTGGATCTCATGATTACGCACCACCCAGGTGAGGCCCTGCTTGTAGAAATCGGGCAGGGTGATGCCGTAATATTCCCGCAGATGGTCTTCCCGGGCATTCAGCATATAATCCAGGTAACGGCTGTTATTGAGATGGCCCAGCGGGTCGCAGTCGTTGAAGCGGACAATGTAAAAGCTTTGTAATTGCATACAATGGATTGAAAATTGGATAATGCTTTATTCCAAACCGATCGGTCTTTTTTTGATCAAAAAATTTTATTTACGGTGAAAGGTCTCGATATGTTGCTTGAGATGATCGAGTATCCTGTTCAGCATCGATACATCATCCGATATCTGCGCCATCATGATACCCCCTTCGATCTGGGCGAAGATCAGCTCTACTTCCCTCCTCACATTGATATCGGGCCTGATCTGTTCCTCATCGATCCCGCGTTGCATGATGCGTTGCAATGAGCCCAGCATTTCCATCATGGCCTGCCTGGCTTTTTTCTTCAGGAATGGATAGGCATCATCTGCATCCACGCTGGTGTTCAGGAGCGGGCAGCCCCCTTCCACCGGCGGATCGATGGTATAATTGCGATAATATTGTACGATGGCCAACAGCTTTTCCATGGCCGTTTTCTTTGCTTTCACCCTGGCGCGGATATCATCGCGCATCCGGCTGTAGGAGTATTCGAAGGCCAGCGCCGCTATCTCATCCTTGTTCCTGAAGTTCCCGTAGAGCCCACCTTTGGCCAGACCGGTAGCCTTCATGATATCGCTCATGGAGGTGCCTGCATACCCTTTCTTGTTGAATAAAGGGGCAGCTTTGGCAATGATGAATTCGCGGGTCCTGTCTGCTTTGGTGATCATGACAATTTCAGACCGATCGGTCTATTACAAAGTACGGACAATTTCGCCAATCGTTTCATCTCTTCCCCAAAAAATTTTAGCCATTATCGGTCATTCTGCGGCATAGGGCCCTTATTCCGCCGAATTCATCGGCTTTTAACAATCGGGCTTGCTCAACACCCGGATATTTTTTTAAATTTTGGGTTCAACTTTTATCTCAACCAATAAATCTTTATAATATGAAAACGAATTTGCCTGGTCAGGTCCTTTTATTATTTTTGCATCATTAAGCGCCATTGTAATATGAAATGCTAATCTTGTTCCGCCGGCTGTCAGTATCACTCCCCGGAACATTTATTCTCCCCAGATCATCCGCCACTACGGCGGTTTCCCTGTGACTATAGATTCTATTCGTTCATTTTTTTCAACCAGTAAAGAGGTGTTTTATGTCAGTTGACCAAAACCAGTCTACCATTACCGCTGCCAGTTTACAACCAAGGTCCGTATTTGCGCTTATCAAACAAGCCATCAAAGGAGGGGAGCACCAGGACTTCACCAAAGGAAGCATCCGCAAGGCCGTTGTCTTGCTCGCCATTCCCATGATCCTTGAAATGATGATGGAGAGCGTATTTGCCGTTGTCGATATTTATTTCGTTGGCCGTATAGAAGGGCATGGCAGGCAGGCCGTGTCGACCGTTGTGCTTACGGAATCTGTTCTCACCATTCTCTATTCTGCCGCCATCGCGCTCAGCATGGGCGCTACTGCGGTGGTAGCACGACGTGTAGGAGAAAAGAATTATGATGGAGCAGCCCGCTCCGCTGCCCAGGCCATCAACCTGGCCCTGATGGTGGCAGTCGTGATCAGCCTGTTTGGGGCTTTCTTTGGCGCCGATATCCTGCGCATCATGGGCGGCTCACCGGAAGTGGTGGCTATCGGTACTCCCTATACGCGGATCATGTTCGGCGGCTCCGTGGTGATCATGCTGATCTTCATGATCAATGGCGTTTTCCGGGGCGCAGGCAATGCCAATATTGCCATGTGGTCTTTGTGGCTCGCCAACGGATGCAATATTATCCTGTGCCCTATACTGATCCATTACTTCGGGTTGACCGGGGCCGCCATCGCTACCACCATCGGCCGTGGCACCGGTGTTTGTTTCCAGTTGTACCATCTTTTCAAAGGAAAGGGATTGCTGAAAATAAAGCGCCCCCACTTCAGGATCGACTGGGGTATTTTCAAAACCCTGTTCAGTCTTTCATGGGTTGGGTTCCTGCAGTTCTTCATTGCATCCGCCAGTTGGATGTTCCTTGCCAATCTCATCACACGCTTCGGCGATGATGCAGTGGCCGGCTATGGCGTTGCCATCCGCATTTTCATGTTCTTCCTCATGCCGGCCTGGGGCATGAGCAATGCAGCCGCAACGCTCGTTGGCCAGAACCTGGGAGCAGGCCAGCCGGAACGGGCAGAGCAAAGCGTTTGGAGAGTGGCCAGGTACAATGCCGTTTTCATGGGCGTCGTGTGTGTGCTCTATCTCGTGGGCGCGGAAGCGATCGTAGGATTCATGAACAAGGATGTGGCCGTTGAAAAGGTGGCCACCGAAGCATTGCGCATCATCAGCCTCGGCTTCGTGTTCTATGGCATAGGCATGGTCGTTACCAATTCCTTCAATGGAGCAGGCGATACCAAAACGCCTACCTATATCAACCTGTTCGGGTTCTGGGCATTCCAGATCCCGGTAGCCTACCTGTTGTCCATCACTTTCAAACTGGGACCAACAGGCGTGTTCACGGCAGTAGTGGTGTCCGAGACACTGATCAGTATCGTAGGTATTCTCATCTTCAGAAGAGGCAAGTGGAAACAGGTGAAGATCTAAGCCATTCAACATAGCGATTATTGCGTATTTTTAGTACGCAATAATCGCTTCCGATGAATCAACTATCGAATAATATCGTGCGACAGGTATTGATCCTGCTCACGATCCTCCTGCTCGGTGTAATCCTCTTCGTTCAGCTCAAGTCATTTATTCCTGCATTCCTGGGAGCTTATACCTTTTATGTATTGCTGCGCAAATGGATGTTCCTCCTGCAAGGCAAATTCAAATGGCCCAGGAGCCTGGCAGCAGGGCTGCTCATGCTCCTTTCCTTTATCGTGATATTATTGCCTATCCTGCTCCTGGTGAACATGATGGCCTCCAAAGTAGCTTTCGCCATCGAACATTCTTCAGAGATACTGACCTCCATCGAACGATACGTCAATAAATATGAACACCGCTACGGAATCGAGATCATCACCAATGAGAATATCCGTAAGATCACTACCATGAGCGCAGAGATCCTTCCGCAGGTGCTCGGCGCCACTTTCAATACGCTTTTCACCATTGCCATGTTATATTTCATCCTGTATTTTATGCTGGTAGATGGACGCAGGATGGAATCGCGCTTTTACGAATGGGTGCCATTCAAAGATGAAAATATACTACTGATCCGCAAAGGACTGAACGGCATGGTCTTTTCCAATGCCATCGGTATCCCCCTCATCGCCCTCTTCCAGGGAGTGGTGGCATTGTTGGGATTCCTCGTATTGGGAGTGAACGAGCCCATTTTCTGGTTCGTGATCGTTTGCATCACAGCCATGCTGCCGGTGGTGGGCGCAGCACTGGCCTATGTTCCACTGGCCTTGTTGTTCTTTGCCGACGGGCATACGGCCAAAGGCATCATTATGCTGGTCTATGGTTTGGGTGTGATCGGCACTGTAGACAATGTGTTCCGCTTCTGGCTTCAGAAAAGGATCGGGGATGTGCATCCGCTGATCACTACTTTCGGCGTCATCATCGGCATCCCCATTTTCGGTTTTATCGGCCTTATCTTCGGACCGATCCTGATCTCACTCTTCCTGCTGATGATCAAGATCTATGTGAATGAGTTCGATGTGCGCCGCAAGGGAGCGACCCCTTCCTAAGTATTGTAAATCAGCCTCTAACAAATTCTCCCTTTCCCGCACAATAAAAAACCGGCGCTGAACGGGATTCTATCAGCAATCCTACGATACTATTTTTTACAGTTTTCCGTTTACATAACCGGATAATACGAGTGTGTACCTATGAAAACCCTAAACTATGTATCGTCCTTTCCGAACCGTATCATTTAGCCTGCTGATCATATTTGTTGTATCGCCTGTACTGATCTCCGGTACATTCAAGCGCGTGGAGAACCTCCCGGTAGTAATGTTGTATAAACCGGCCGACGTGACCGTGGTGAAGTCGGCCCGTGTATTGCTGATGGAAGAAGGCGCTTCTTTGTATGATAGTATGCAGTTGAGGCGGGTTGGACTTACGAAAAAAGCATTCGAATATGCCTGGAAGGGATACCATTATTTGTTGGAGAAGGGCAGACTGACCAATGAGAATATCCTGTCCATCTGCGATTTCAGCCAGTCGTCGCGCCGCAAAAGATTTTATATTATCGATCTTACCGAAAGAAAAATATTGCTGAATACCTATGTGGCGCATGGGCGCAGCTCCGGTGGTGAATATGCCCGTTCGTTTTCCAACAATCCCGAATCACACAAAAGCAGTTTGGGGTTTTATATCACACGCCGCACCTATTTCGGTGATCACGGACTGGCATTGAAGATCGACGGACAGGAACGTGGGTTCAATGATAAGGCCGATGCACGCAACATCGTGATCCACGGCTCCAAATATGTAGGCAAACAATTCCTGAATAATAACAGGTTCAACGGAAGAAGCTTCGGTTGCCCGGCCATCCCGGCAAAAGATTCACCCAAAGTGATCAATACGATCAAAGATGGCTCCTGCTTATTTATCTATCATCCTACAAAAAATTATATCGACCGCTCAAAGATCTTGAACGAATAATAGCGTGGACATAAACTTCAGATGGTTTGATGGCGACAAAGCTCAATATAGGTTCGTACCCTATGATTGGGCTTTTGTTTTGTCTTCTGAACCACGATTTGTGGGATTATTGGGATGGGTGGGAAATGAGGGAATAGTGCTGCTAAATCCACCACGCTATTAGTTGAGAGAGCATTCCTATAAGTAACCCACTGTAAATTTCTCTTTGGGTATGATCGCTTACGATGAAGCGTGATGTGCAAATGATGCCTGCAATGAGGATGGCTATCGATAAATATAAGGCCGTAGATTCATGATATCCCAGGACCTGGATCAGAAAGAACATCAACAGCCCGCCGGCACCGGTAGCATGCATACTGACCTTGGAGTTGATATTGAACATCCAGGCCGTACACACGGCGAGAAAGGAGCCCAACAGGAAATCCACGAAATAATCCGGGATATTGCTGAGATTACGGAACACGTACCAGATCCAGAAATAAAAAATGATCGCGGCAGCATACGGTATGATCCGCTCCTTCTGCGTACGTAGAAAGATCGATTTTACGAACCCGAGCAGTTTCATGAGCAATACGGAAAAGGAAGGAAGGAATGCCGTGCTGAAAAAAACGGCCACCAGCAGAAATCCTTTTTTATTGGGAGGGAATCCTGCAAATGCATAGGGATGTATATAAAATAAAAATGCCGTTACATATAAAGGAATGAACAAAGGATGGAAAAGGTAGGAGAAAAAATGCGCGGCGAAACGGATGACAGCCGGCTGAGGATGCCTCTGCGCACCTGGCAAACCGTTCCCTGCTTCGTTGATGATGGTTGTGTTCATTACAGTTCTTTACGCAGCCTTGCTACCGGGATATTCAATTGCTCGCGGTATTTGGCCACTGTTCTGCGTGCAATATTATAACCTTTTTCCTGGAGCAGCTCCGTTAATTTTTCATCACTCAGCGGTTTCTTCTTGCTCTCTCCTTCTATAAGATCACTGAGGATCTTTTTCACTTCCCTGGTAGATACTTCCTCTCCACTATCGGTGCTGAGAGATTCACTGAAGAAAAATTTTAGCCGGTAGGTGCCGAATTCGGTTTGCACGAATTTACTGTTGGCCACACGGCTCACCGTGGAAATATCGAGCCCGGTGCGTTCCGCAATATCTTTCAGGATCATGGGCTTCAGGGTCGTTTCATCGCCGGTGAGAAAGAACTCGCGCTGGTATTCCATGATGGTGCCCATTACGCTGGAGAGGGTATGCTGGCGTTGCTTGATGGCATCGATGAACCATTTGGCCGCATCGATCTTTTGCTTGATGAAGAGGACCGCTTCTTTCTGGCGTTTGTCTTTTTTACTCCCTCTGTCATATTCCCGCAGCATTTCGCGGTACCCTTCGCTGATCCGCAGGTCGGGCGCATTCTTGGAGTTCAGTGTCAGCTCCAGTTTGCCCCCGTTATTGTACACGAAAAAATCGGGCACCACATAGCTCTCGGCCTTGTTGATATCACCGTGATTGCCGCCTGGCTTGGGCGTAAGGCGTATGATCTGGGAGATCACTTCCTTGAGCCCTTCATCGGTCAGGTTCAATCCACGTTGGATCTTGTCGTAATGTTTTTTGGTGAACTCGTCGAAATAATGGGTCAGCACTTCAATGGCCTTTTCCACTTCCTTTGCTTCCACTTTTTGCCGCTGCAATTGCAGCAACAGGCATTCCTGCAGGTCACGGGCGCCAACACCCGCCGGATCGAATTGCTGGATCAGCCGGATCACTTTCTCCACTTCCTGGTCATTGCTGTCGATATTCTGGCGGAACGCCAGGTCGTCGACTATGGCTGCCGCTTCCCTGCGCAGGTATCCGTCATCATCGATGCTGCCGACGATCTGCTCTGCGATACGGCGTTCGCGGTCGTCGAGCTTCAGCATACCCAGTTGTTCGAGGAGATGCTCATGAAAAGAGGTCTCGATGCGATAGGGGATCACCTTGTTGTCATCTGCCTCCGGATAATTATCGTCGCGCAGCTTATAATCCGCTATCTCGCCATCATCGTCGCCTACATATTCACTGATATCGATATTGTCGTATTCATCCTCACTGCCGTCTTTCTCGTAATCATCCTCGTCCGCATTGCTTTCAAATTCATCTTTGATCTCTGTATCGAACTGGTCTTCATGGTCTTCTTCCGATACTTCCAGGGCAGGGTTCTCTTCCAGTTCCTCCTTGATCCGCTCTTCCAGGTTGGCAGTAGGCACCTGCAGCAGCTTCATCAACTGAATCTGCTGGGGCGACAATTTTTGTAATAACTTTTGCTGTAAACTCTGACTTAATGCCATGTATGTCCAAAAAATTTTAACCCGGATTTTGCCAAAATTTTTAGAAAATCCGCGGGAACCACAAAAATCAGGCCGTAAATTTACGGACAAATGAAGTTAAGGTGGCACAACGATTTTATAAAATTATTGTTGTTTCTGCTTTTTGCCTGAGCACCCTGGCTGTTACTGCACAATTCCACAGGCAACAGGCCATCATTACCCCTCTTCACAAACCTTTTTCTTCACCGATGTATCAAAATATTGATATATATCAGCGGTTTCGCATCCCTGCTTTGAACGATCTTCCTATGCGTGAGAATGATTACTGGCATGTAGCGCAGCAGGTAAGGACAGGACTGCTTCCTCCTTCATTCAATGGACAGCCTGTTGCCCTGCTCGCAAAAGATCATTATACCACTACATTCGGTTTTTTCTGCAAGCGCGAATGGGAATGGGAAAAAGCCACCCGTGTACCTTTGAGACTGCGTCTGGGTTCACTGGAATATTGCAACAGAATGGAAGGGAAATGATCCTTACATCAAACTTTGAGCGTGACCGATGCGGCCAGCGCTTTCCGGATAGCAGCCGCCATCTTCTCCCCTCTTTCGCGGGCCTGCTCTTCTGTCCACAGGTAGCTTACCGCGGTGGAGATACTTCGGCTGATCACCGCATCGCTCGCTGAGAAGTCTTTATTGGCCTGCGCTATCACGGCAGCCTTCAGTTCAGGATGCAGTGCATTGAGCGAAGAAGCTTTTTTGAGATGGTCCCATTTACGGATATAGTGCCAGTTATGTTCGTACCAGTAAATGCTTCCTGCCAGCACATTGTCTTCTTTCATCATGGCCACTGCGGCCCTTGTGAGCGCTTCCGTTGGGAGGAACCAGCTTACATGTGTGCAGCTATCGCCTGCAGGATCAGTGATGCGGCGGAAACTGATCTCCGGTACTTCGGATAATGCTTCTTTCAGGATTGTATGATTGCGGCGCATGATGCCGAGGAATTCGTCGAGACGGAGGAACTGCGCCAGTCCTACCGCAGCATGCAATTCGGATATCCTGAAATTATACCCGATGAATGGATGCAGGTCGGCCCCGCGGTCAACGCCTTTATGGTCGTGGCCATGATCGCTGAAACCATCCGCTTTCCTGTATATATCTTCATTATTGGTCAGTATGGCCCCGCCTTCACCACAGGTAACTGTTTTCACGAAATCGAATGAGAACGTGCCGACATCACCGATCGTTCCCAGGTATTTTCCTTTGTAAGTGGCCCCGGTGCTCTGGCAGGCATCTTCCAACAGAAAGAGTTTATGTTCTTTGCAGATCTGCATCAGCGCGTCCATATCGGCCATGCTGCCGCACATGTGCACCGGCATGATACATTTTGTTTTGGGTGTGATGGCTTTTCGTACTGCATCCGGATCGAGCGTGAGCGTTTCGTCCACATCAACCAGTACGGGCACTGCGCCTACGGCGATCACTGCTTCGAAGCTGGCCACGAACGTGAAAGTAGGCATGATCACTTCATCACCATAACCAATTTCCAGCGCCGCCAGGGCAGATACCACGGCAGCAGTGCCGCTCGACACCACATGCGTGTATTTTGCACCAAGCTTATCGGAGATCGCTTTTTCCAGTTCTTTTGCTTTCCATACACCTTTACGCGGACCATCGAATCCAAATCGCATGATGATACCGGTTTCCATAACATCATTAACGTGCTTGCGTTCTGATGCGCCAAAAAGTTCATAGCCGGGCATAACAATGGTTGCTGTTTTTTTTCAGCAGTAACAAAGGTAGAGGATAGTTGACAAGTTAACAAGCTGAAAGGTTGATAAGGAGAGTTCTGGCATGCGGAGATCCCCTTATCAACCTTTTAACATTTCAACTTAATAACTTATCTCACGATCCATGCCTGGTTGCCTAGCTTTTCGAAGTTCAGGGGAATGGGCCAGTCGGCATAGGGAAGGCTTTCATTGCCGGCTTCATCGAGCGCCGTTACATAGATGCGTGCAAATTGTTTGTCTGCCGGAAAACTGATCCTGAATGTGCAGGTATCCGCGGCAGCCTGCGATTGGAGCAGGGAAGCCCTGTAATAATTGATGAAAGAAGGATTGGTATCTGCGCTCAGATAAATTTTATATGCTTTCAGGTTTTTTTTCTCCAGCGGGGACCTTGCCACCTGGATCGAGAAGGTGGAGCTGTCGACCACTGTAAAGGACCTTACTTCAGGCGACAGTGGCCGCAATGAATCGATCCAGGGCATGGGAGGTATCAGTGCAGGTGATTTATAATAATTGTTCTGCAGGCTGTCGTTCAGCCCGAGTGGATTGTTCACGAATGATTTGCTGCTGAAATAAATAGCACCCTGTATTTCGGGGTACTGCCGAAGTGCATGGACCTGGCGTGGAATAAGGGTTTTGTCGCGCCACACTGTATTACTGTTTGCACGGTACGCAGCCAATCCAATATAGCAATGGCGGCCATAGGTATGTTTGCTCCACCAGTGGAGCAGTGTTTCATAGGCCACCAGCCTATGCCCGAATTCAAAATAGAGCTGCGGCGCCACATAATCGATCCAGCCTTTTTTCAGCCATAACAATATATCGGCATACAGATCATCGTAATTGGTTTGGCCCGAGCGGGTGGCGCTGCCTTCCGGATCTTTATTATTATTCCGCCATACGGCAAACGGAGAGATCCCGAAACGGCAGTACCTGTTCTCTTCCTTGATGGCGCGGCCCAGTTGCACGATCACGGAATCTACATTGCTTCTCCGCCAATCGTCTTTGCTCATCCCATTTCCATATTTCTGGTAAGATGCCTGATCGGGAAATTCTTTGCCGGCAATGCGGTAAGGGTAGAAATAATCATCGAAGTGGATAGCATCTACCGGGTAGCGGTGGAGGATATCGCGGATCACACGCACCACGAATTTTTGTGCTTCCTTATTGCCCGGATCAAAATAACGGGTACCACCATACGACAGGAACCATTCGGGATGCAGTTTAGTGATATGATTGGAAGCAATGCTCGATTTACCGATACTGAATTCGGCCCGGTATGGATTGCACCAGGCATGGAATTCCATTCCGCGTTTATGCGCTTCACCGATCATGAACTGCAAAGGGTCATAATAGGGAGAAGGGGGTACTCCCTGTTTACCGGTGAGCCATTCGCTCCAGGGCTCATAGGGAGAGGGATAGAAGGCATCGGTGGCCGGCCTTATCTGCACGATCACAGCATTGAGCCCGTTGCGTTTGTGCATATCGAGCAGCCTGATATATTCTGCTTTCTGGCTTTCGGTATTGTAGTTGCCTTTGGAGGGCCAGTCGATATTATCGACAGTAGCGATCCAGGCTGCCCTGAATTCGTATTGCGGCTGAGCTTGCAGGGTAGTGCCTGCCAGGAAGGCGCAAGCAAAAAGGAATAGTGTTCTTTTCATACTTCGGATCCTCATGAACGAAAATGCCGAAATTAAACATTATTCCGAGTTCCGCATCTTATCGAGGAGACGATTTAACGTTTTTGCTTCTTCCTCTGAGATATTGTCAAAGATGTTGTCCATCTCATCCAGGTAAACATCCAGTTCTTCCAGGAGCTTCAGCCCTTTCTCGGAAATGGTAACATCCACGAGGCGGCGGTCAGTTTTACAGGTCACTTTTTTTACGAGCGCTTTCTTCAGCAGCCTGTCTACTATACGGCTGGTATCGCTCATCCGGTCCAGCATGCGCTGGCGGATCTGCAGGGTGGAAAGCGGGACGCCTGCTCCACGGAGTATGCGCAGTATATTGAACTGCTGCGCTGTGATATCTCCTTTTTCAAAAAACTGCTTGTGCTTTTCCATCATCCAGTTATAGGTGAAGATGAGGTTGACAGCCGTTTTCTGATACTCGTTCCTGAACTTCGCTTGTTGTATATCGTTTTCAATACTCATGTGAATATGAATGGCTATTAAGGTGCAAAAGTAGGTTTTTTTATGACTGATGCAGGAGAGAACGGGCTTCTGCCGTGAGCTGGAACAATTTATACAGGTGGTGTGCTTCATGCACTAAAAAGAATTCTGTCCACTCCACGATGGTGAGCGGCCCGTATTTCCGGTGGCGGCCGGTACGCCGCAGGGTCTGTTCAGAAAGGGCATTGACATGATTGAAAATGATGAACCGTTGGGTATGGAGGTTTTCCAGCAGTTCTTTGAGCGGAAGCTTCAGGCACTCATGGAAGAGGGGGTCTTTTTCTGCCATATAGGGTTCGAATACAGGCACTTCTTCCTGTTCAATGGCCTTTAGCCTGCTGGAAAACGAAGGCTGGTACGCGGTAAGATGCACAAGCTGTTCAAAGGCGCTCCATTTATCGGGTATTGTTCTGTGTTGTAACTGTTTTTCCGATAGTCCCCTTATCAGGTCACTGATCAATTCATGCTGATGCTGCAACCTGGTGGCAGTAGATTGAGAAAGCGGCATGTATCCGGATTTTATTTAAGTTACGAAAGAATTGGCAATACTGTTTTTACTCGCCCCAAACTTTGGCGCCTTCACTGCAGTTGGCGCAGATATCGATATTCTTCCGGCTTTGAAGGATCTGCTTCCTGAAATTGATATAGTTCTCATTATGCCATATCTCCTTGAATGGTTTGCCTTTGAGATCGCCGAGGGTATGTTGCGCGTCTTTGTCGAAGCAACAGGGCACTACCAGCCCGTCCCAACTGATCACCGTAGCGTGCCACAGTCGCCAGCAATGGTTGGCCAGTGAATTCTTGAATTCAAATTCACCCTGCTTGTTCTTCCTGTAGCGGCTGAATTTATCGATGGTCGGGATGAGTTGATTGGGATCATTTTCATAATCGTATACCTGTGCAGTCTTGAAACGCACTTCATCCACCCCGATCTCCTGCGCCAGCTTTTTGATGTCTTCTACCTGGTGCTCATTGGGCTTTACCACGAGGAACTGAAAGAAAACAAATGGCGTTTTGCTTTTCAGCTCTTTTTTCCATTTCACGATATTACGTGCTCCTTCCAGCACTTTGTGCAACTGGCCACCTACCCGGTATTGCTGGTAAACATCCTGCGTGGTGCCATCGATGGAAATGATCAGCCTGTCGAGCCCGCTCTCCACTGTTTTGCGGGCGTTGGCATCGTTGAGATAATGGGCGTTGGTGGAAGTGGCTGTATATATCCCTTTCTGTGATGCATAAGCTACCATGTCGAGAAAGGCAGGATTGAGATACGGCTCTCCCTGAAAATAAAAAACAAGATAAAGCAGTTCCGGGGCCAGTTGATCGATCGTTTCGCGGAAGAAATCTTTTTGCAGCATGCCGGTGGGCCTGGTGAATGCACGTAACCCGCTGGGGCATTCCGGGCAACGGAGATTGCAGGAGGTGGTGGGCTCGAAAGAAATGGAAATAGGATATCCCCATTGAATGGGCTTCTTTGTCCATTTGCTCAGGTAATAACTGCTCAATACCTTTCCGGCATTCCAGGTGCGGCGTAAGGTAAGCTTGGAGAGCAGGTTGATACTATCGTTCCAGTTAATGGCCGGCATCAGACCATAAAATTAGGGTTAACCAGGTAACGGGCAATGATTTTTAACCGGGAACGTTTAAAAGAGCGTTATTGTTCTGGCCGGTGATAATATTTATTGGGCACTCCTTATATATTTGTATGCATAATATGGTCAACAATAAAAGAGGCAATATTGGCTGGAAGATTGTAATGAGTATCGTGTTCCTGGGTATCCTGGTGATGTTGAGCTTTCGACTGTATGAATGGTGGCTGGAAAGGAAAGCACATTTCGTGCGATATGAAGCGTTCGGTATCGAAGTGCCCACTCACTACAGCGTGCATGGAATAGATGTATCGAAGTACCAGGAAGTGATCGACTGGGAGAGCGTGAAAGCCATGAACGTGGAAGATATCCGCCTACAGTTCGCATTCATAAAAGCAACGGAAGGTAATGTGAATGAGGACCGTTGTTTCAAAAAGAACTGGGCCAGGGCCAAAGAAGCCGGCATGGTCCGGGGCGCCTATCATTTTTTTCTCGCTACCAAAAGCGGGAAAACACAGGCCGAGAATTTCATCGCTACCGTTGAGTTGCAGCCCGGTGATATGCCGCCGGTGCTGGATGTTGAACAATCCTATGGAGTGAAGGCCGATAAATTGCGGCAGCGTGTAAAGGAATGGCTCGAAACAGTGGAGAATTATTATGGCGTGAAGCCCATCCTCTACACCAATGTGGATTTTTATAAACAGATCCTCAGGGACGAGTTCGATAATTATCCCTTATGGGTGGCACATTATCTGCAAAAAGAAAAGCCGAGGATCTACCGCGACTGGCATTTCTGGCAATACAGTGAGCAGGGACGGGTGAATGGTATCCTGTACAAAGTCGATTTCAATGTGTTCAACGGAGATTCCACCGATTTCAAAAACATTCTCATCAACTAAACCACCTCCCGTATGAGCCGGATGGAAGAAGACGCCAGTGATTTCCTGAAAAGAGTGGCCTGGTCTGTCTTTTCAGGATTGGTTTGGCTGGTCCTCACGCTTGGCATCGGTGCTTATAATGGCTGGCTGGCGCCTGAGCATGGTATCACCCTCACGAATATCCTTTTTTATGCATGGATGGTATTGAGCCTGCTGGGGCTTATCTGGATCAATTACAGGCTTTGGAAAAAGAAATTCCCCCATGGATGAGCAGCAATGATCCTCAACTGCTATGATCTACCACTATCACCCATTTACCTTTTATTTTCCGGAGCAGGAGGTTATAATGACCACTCATATCACCGGCCTTGCGTTGCAGCGCCCATTTTCCCACCACGAAAAAATATTCCGGCGATAGCCGCTCTACTTTCAGGAGGGTGAAAGTAAGTATGCCCATCTGGTCGGCATTGCTGTATCCTTTTTTGTAGTTATTGAGCGTTTGAAGGTAGCCGTAAGTAACACCATTCTTACCCACGAACATCAGGGAATCACTCTCCCAGTACCCTTTCATGAAATCTTCGATGCTGCCGCGGTTCCAGGCGGCTGTTTGTTCAGCCAGTAGCGCGCGGATGGCTTTTTCATCGGCCGATTGGGCCCTCAGGGCAGCAGGCATTACGCCCAGTACGATCAGGAGTGATATAATTATTTTCTTCATGATCATGGAATGGGAATGGTTCCTGCCAAGGTACAAATTAGCAGGGGAATATGGAAGGAAGTCCCTTCCATATTCCCCTGGTGAAAGATGTTGTAGCTGTATCAGTATTTAGCTCGTTGCCCAGGCTTTGTCGCCTTTCTTGTAAGGCATGTTACCATCGTAACGGCCGGGCACCGGCAAATAACGCAGGGCTTTGGTAGCGCCTATTTCGGAAGTGAAATAGCCCAGCAGGGTGAGCTGTTTCATCAATGTGAAATAATGTGGGGGGTCTTCCTTTTGTTTGCTTTTCACGTAGGCTTTCTGTTCTTTATCCAGTTCCGTGAGCAACGTTTTGCGTTGTTCGGGCGTTGCGCTCATGAAAGTGGTCTTGTGCATTTTATCGCAGGCATCGTCCAGCTTCACCATTCCGTCGAGGAAGATCTTCTGGTTCTTGTCATCGTAGCAGTCTTTCACCATCACTGTCATGAAAGCCCCTACCTGGGCGGCTTTGGCGCCTGGAGTGTCTGTAGTGGGAATGATCGTTTCGGCGATCTCATCGAGATAGGCAATATCATCTTTGGTGAAATCGAGGGTGGCCGAAGTCCTTTTGGCGGGTTTACATCCCGACAGGAAGAATTCAGCCCCGATGATCGTTCCTCCAAGCAGGAGGGCTACTCTGTTAACGGCTTCTCTTCTGTTCATATAAAAATGATTTTAATGCTGGTTTGGATCAGAGGTTTCCTTTTTTCAGTTCGCTTACTGCAAAATCGGCGGCCCTGGCTGTAAGCGCCATGTAAGTGAGCGATGGGTTCACGCAGGAAGCGGAGGTCATGCAGGCCCCATCCGTTACGAACACATTCTTCGCATCCCATACCTGGTTATGCATATTGAGCACAGAGGTTTTGGGATCTTTACCCATCCGGGCCGTTCCCATTTCATGAATGCCCATACCCATGGCATAGCCGTTATCGGATTCTTTCACATCTTTCACACCGGCAGCCTGGAGCATTTCGATAGCATCCTGTTTCATATCGACCCGCATCTTTTTCTCATTCTCTTTTATTTCGCAATCGATGGCCAGCACCGGTAATCCCCATTTATCTTTTTTGTTCTTATCGAGACTGATGGTATTATCGTGATAGGGAAGTATTTCACCGAAGCCGGTCATACCAATGGTCCAGTCGCCCGGTTCTGTCAGCGCTTCTTTCAATTCTACCCCGATATTCAGCTCGGCCACATTGCGGCTCCAGCCCTGGCGGCTTGCTCCGCCCTGGTAGCCGAACCCGCGAACATAATCCCTTTTTTCACCGAAAAGATTGCGGAAGCGTGGAATATAGAACCCATTGGGCCTGCGGCCGAAATAATATTTATCCTGGAAGCCTTCCACCCTGCCCGATGCACCTACCCTGAAGTGGTGGTCCATCACATTGTGGCCCAGCTCTCCGCTGCTGCTTCCCAATCCACCCGGCCATATATCGGTAGCTGAATTGAACAATACCCAGGTACTATTGAAAGCAGACGCACAGAGGAAGATCACTTTGGCTTTGTATTCAACGGTGACGTTCTTATCATCGGTGATATCGAGCACTTCCACCCCGGTCGCTTTTTTAGTGTCCTTATCGTACAGCAGTTTGGTAACGATGGAGAAAGGACGCAGCGTGAGGTTGCCGGTTTTCATGGCGGCAGGCAATGTGGAGGACTGTGTGCTGAAATAGGCGCCGAACGGGCAACCCAGCCAGCATTTGTTCCGGTACTGGCAGTTGGTGCGGCCCGGCAATGGCACTGTTATATTGGCCACTCGCCCAATGGTGAGCAGGCGTGATCCTTTATAATGGTCTTTGAGGCGGGCAGCCACATCTTTCTCCACACAGTTCAGGTCCATGGGAGGGAGGAACTGTCCGTCCGGCAATTGAGGAATACCGTCTTTATTGCCGCTGATGCCTGCGAATTTCTCTACATGATCATACCAGGGAGCAATCTCCTTATAACGGATAGGCCAGTCTACTGCGTGCCCGTCTTTTGCATTGGCTTCAAAATCGAAATCGCTCCAGCGATAGCTTTGGCGGCCCCACATGAGCGAGCGTCCGCCAACATGATAACCCCTGTACCAGTCGAACCTTTTAACCTCTGTATAAGGACAATCTTTTTCATTGGTCCAGTAACTGAGATTGGTTTCATTCAGTGGGTAGTCCCTGTTCAGTACAGGATAGTCCTTGATCATCTCCTGGGTCTTGCCGCCACGATGCGGGAACTCCCAGGGATTCTTATTTGCGTTCACATAGTCTTTGACATGCTTGATATCGTGCCCTCTTTCAAGCATCAATACTTTAAGTCCTTTTTCAGCAAGCTCTTTAGCAGCCCAACCACCACTGATCCCCGAGCCCACCACGATTGCGTCATAAACATTATCAGCCATAGAAATTGATTGTTGATATTTTGAATGTGGAAATCCTTTAATGCCTTGTTATTATTGTTGGTTTTATTTATACATCACAGATGGAAACGGCTTTTTGGAGCGCGGCCAGTTTCTCTGCCGTCTCTTTTTTCGAGGGGATGAATTCCTGTGCTACAAATCCTTTGTAACCTGTTTCCAGGATCGCTTTCATGATAGCGGGATAATATAGCTCCTGCGATTCATCGATCTCATGCCTGCCCGGTACACCGCCGGTATGATAGTGCGCGAAGTACTGGTGATCGTTCCTGATGGTCCTGATCACATCGCCTTCGTCGATCTGCATGTGATAAATATCATAGAGCAATTTGAAATTGGGCGAGCCCAGTCGTTTCACCAGCTCTACGCCCCAGGGAGATCTGTCGCACTGATAGTCTTTATGATCCACTTTACTATTGAGCAATTCCATAACGAGGACCACATTGTGTTTTTCGGCCAGGCCGATCACCTGTTTCAATCCTTCCACGCAATTGTTCCAGCCTGTTTCATCATCGATGCCTCTGCGGCTTCCACTGAAACAGATCAGGTTCTTATATCCCGCTTTGGCTACCAGCGGGATCATGTCTGAATAATTTTTGATCAGTTGTGCATGGAATTTTTTATCGTTCCATCCATCGGTGAGATTGATCTCCGCGCCATTGCACATGGAAGAGAATAGGCCATGCTGTTGTAATACGGGCCAGTCCTTCGGGCCAACAAGGTCGATGGCATTGATCCCCATTTTCTTTACTGCCGCACAAAATTCATCCAATGGAATAGAGCCGTAGCACCAGCGACATACCGAGTGATTGATATTACCTTTCAAGGTGGTTGATTTATGTTCTGCTGAAGAAGTGAAGGACGCAAGCATTCCTGCTGTGCTGACTGCTGCAGTGCCGGCAACAATATTTTTTATGGCAAGCCTACGTGACTGGTTGGTCATGTTGTTGGGATCGTTGGATTGGAAAATTACTGAAATGTTGCTACACTGCTCAATTAAAAATTAGTTTAAAGCCTAACACACGTTAGTAATGAATGCCGCATTTTCATTACCTGCTCTATATTATATAATGTTCTAAGACCTCGTCGTAAATGTAAATTTTTTATTTTTAAAACTTATTCTTCCTTTACATTTTTATCACACTTTCTTAATCGTTTTTACATGAACAGAAAATTACGAATGGGAATGGTTGGCGGAGGCAAAGATGCATTCATCGGGGCCATTCACCGTATTGCTGCCAATATGGACGGATTGATAGAACTGGCCTGCGGCGCACTGAGCATCAACCCTGAAGTGGCCGTGGATTCAGGCCGTTCGCTGTTCCTCCCGGAAAGCAGGACCTATCTGAATTATGAAGACATGATCAAAAAGGAAAGCCAGTTGCCTGCCGGTGAACGCATGGATTTCGTGACCATCGTTACCCCCAACTTCGCACATTTCGCACCGGCCATGATGGCATTGGACCACGGCTTTCATGTGGTGATCGAAAAACCGATCACATTCACACTCGAAGAAGCGAAACAACTAAAAAAGAAAGTAGATGAAACGGGATTGATCCTTTGCCTCACCCATACCTACTCCGGTTATCCCATGGTAAAGCAGGCCCGGCAGATGGTACAGGGCGGTCAATTCGGAAAAGTGCGCAAGATCTATGTTGAATATCCGCAAGGATGGCTGAGCAAGCTGAGTGAAAGGGAAGGCAATGCACAGGCTGCCTGGAGAACAGACCCAAAGAGATCGGGCAAGAGTGGAAGCATGGGCGATATCGGTACGCATGCAGCTCATCTCGCTGAATATATTTCAGGATTGAAAATTACAAAGCTGTGCGCCGACCTGAACATCGTAGTGGAAGGCCGTGCCCTGGACGATGATGGGGCCGTATTATTGAAATATGATAATGGCGCCACTGGTGTGCTGATGGCCACGCAGATCGCAGCCGGTGAGGAGAATGCTTTGAAGATCCGCGTCTATGGTGAGAAAGGCAGTCTTGAATGGGCACAGCAGGAACCCAATACCCTATTGGTGAAATGGCTCGATCAGCCAACCCAGATATATCGCGCCGGCGGAAATTATACCGATCGCCTCTCGACCTTTGCTACACATAATTGCCGCACACCAGGCGGCCACCCGGAAGGATACCTGGAAGCATTCGGCAATATCTATCGCAACTTCGCACTCACGGTAGCGGCCCGCATCGATGGCATACAGCCAACGAAAGAGATGCTGGATTTTCCGCGCGTGGAGGACGGCATCCGTGGCATGGCCTTTATCGACAACGTAGTGGCCAACAGCCAGTCGGATAAAAAATGGACGGACTTTGTTCTTTAAAACAGATTGAGGAAAGTTAACAGGTTGATATGTTGAAAAGTTGACAAGGGAATACCCGGATCCCGGTGCACACCTTGTTAACCTTTCAACCTGTAAACTTATCAACGCAACAAAATTCATCAAACTCAAACTATTCTCGATGAGAACCATTAAAGGACCCGGGATCTTCCTCGCCCAGTTCATGGGTGATGAAGCGCCTTTCAATTCATTGCCTGCTATCTGCAAATGGGCGGCAGGACTGGGTTTCAAAGGAGTGCAGATACCAACCTGGGACAGCCGCTGTATCGACCTGCAAAAAGCGGCCGAAAGCAAGACCTATGCAGATGAGCTGAAAGGCATCGTGGCGGAAGCAGGCATGGATATCACGGAGCTCTCCACGCATTTGCAAGGTCAGCTCATTGCCGTTCACCCGGCTTATGATACCCTGTTCGACGGCTTCGCACCCGAAGCTTTGCGCAATGATCCCAAAGCACGCACGGAATGGGCCGTGCAACAATTGAAATATGCGGCCAGGGCTTCACAGAACCTCGGACTGAATGCCCATGCCACATTCAGTGGCGCCCTGCTATGGCCAACCGTATATCCATGGCCGCAGCGGCCTGCCGGACTGGTGGAAACCGGTTTCAAAGAACTCGCTAAACGATGGCTACCCCTGCTCGATCATTTCGATGAACATGGAGTAGACCTTTGTTATGAAATACATCCGGGCGAAGACCTGCACGATGGTGTTTCCTACGAGCTGTTCCTGCAGCATACCAACAACCATCGCAGGGCCTGCCTGCTTTATGATCCCTCCCATTTCGTATTGCAATGCCTCGACTATCTCGAATACATCGATATCTATCACGAGCGCATTCGTATGTTCCATGTGAAGGATGCGGAATTCAATCCCACCGGCCGGCAGGGCGTTTATGGCGGTTACCAGAGCTGGATAGACCGGGCGGGCCGCTTCCGATCGCTGGGTGATGGCCAGGTGAATTTCAAATCGGTCTTCAGTAAACTGGCCGCTTATGATTTTCCCGGCTGGGCTGTCATGGAATGGGAATGCTGCCTGAAACATCCGGCCGTTGGCGCTGCCGAAGGGGCCGTCTTTATCAGGGACCATATCATCCCGGTGACCGATAAGGCATTCGACGACTTCGCCGGCACGGGCAGCGATGAAAAATTTAATCGCTCCGTGTTGGGATTGTAAAGTAAATTGCTCTCTATATTTTCCACATTAAACAAATGAACTGATGAAAAAAGTATTGGTGCTGTTCTCGATCGGCGCAATTTTATTTGCCTGCAATGCTTCCGACAATGGTGCAAAAAAGGAAGGAGACAAAAAACCTGCTGAGGCCAGTACCGCAAAGAATGATGCAGCAGCAGACGAAAAAGCACTGGAAATGATCGGCTCACTCGATTGCACCACCTGCCATAAGATCAATGAAAAAAGTATCGGGCCCGCCTACATCGACGTTTCCAAAAAATACGAAGCCACCAGTACAGTGATCGATGACCTCTCCGGCAAGATCATCAAAGGTGGCCAGGGCGTTTGGGGCACCGTTCCCATGACCCCCCACCCCAGCTTATCGATGGACAGTGCCAGGACCATGGTAAAATACATCCTGTCGCTCAAGAACAAACAATAATAATTTTTCGCTGCTTCGTTCACCGTTAACATCTTCCATTCATAAAAAAAGCTACCTTGTTATGTTTACGAGAATGAATACACCTCTTATGCTAAATCGATTTTGCACGATGCTCCTGCTGGCGGTCGCAGCAGGTTGCCATAGCTCTGGGAAAGTAGCGCAAAGCCCCACGTCGGCCAATACCCTCACTGCCCAGGAGAAGAAACTGGGCTGGCAACTATTGTTCGACGGCAGTACCAGGAACGGCTGGCATATCTTCAACAACAAGACCGATGGCAGCGCCTGGAAGGTAGCCGACGGCGCCCTTTATCTCGACCCGGCCGCCAAAGGGCCTAAAGGAGAAGGTGGCGGTGAGCTGATCTCCGACCAGGAATTCAGCAATTTCGATCTCAAACTGGAATGGAAACTGGCGCCCAACGGTAACAGCGGCATCATGTTCCTCTGCCAGGAAGATCCCAAATACAAATACGCTTACGTTACCGGCCCCGAAATGCAGATCATCGATAATAACGGCCATCCTGATGCGAAGAACGTAAAGCACCGCGCTGCCGATCTCTACGATCTTGTATCGGCCGTTCCTGAAAATGTTCGCCCCATCGGCGAATGGAACCAGGTAGAGATCATTCTCATCAACGGCAAACTCTCCCTCTTCCAGAATGGGGCCAGGGTTGTCTCTACCACCTTATGGGATGATAACTGGAAAGCAATGGTGGCCAGGAGCAAATTCAGGAACATGCCCGATTTTGCCGCTTTCAAAAAAGGCAGGATCACGCTACAGGACCACGGCGACAAAGTATGGTTCAGGAATATCCGCATTAAGAATTTATAACCATCCTTTCACAGCCCATCCCTGTGAAATAATTGGTATATTCCATAACTTTTAAATTCTTCTTCTATGCGATCATTGCTTGCTGCGCTGATACTGGTCGCCGGCCTCACCGGCTGCCAATCCAATGCTTCGAAACAAAATCCTGAAACATCAAAAACAGATAGTATGGGAGGTCCAGCCACCACACCGGTCCCGGCCAATAATGCGCTTACCGGTGAAGAAAAAGAAGCCGGATGGCAATTGCTGTTCGACGGCGCCACCAAGAACGGATGGCACGTTTACAATAATAAATCCGACGGCAGCGCCTGGCAAGTGGTAGATGGCACGCTACATCTCGATCCGAAAACAAAAAAGGACTACCAGACCGTTGGCGGCGGAGATATCGTTACAGCCGACGAGTACGAGAATTTCGATCTCAAACTGGAATGGAAACTCGATTCGGCCGGCAATAGCGGTATCATGTTCTATGTCAGGGAAGACCCCAAATATGAGCGTACCTACCATACCGGCCCGGAAATGCAGGTGCTCGACAATGCCGCTCACAGCGATGCGAAGATCATCAAACACCGTGCTGCCGACCTCTACGACCTGGTCAGCAGCTCGCCCGAAGTGGTGCGCCCGGCCGGGGAATGGAACCAGGTAGAGATCATCTGCAATAAAGGCAATCTCGAATTCCATCTCAATGGCGTCAAAGTATTAAGCACCACTTTATGGGATGATAACTGGAAAAAGATGATCGCAGGCAGCAAATTTAAAGCCTGGCCCGATTTCGGCACCTTCAAAAAAGGAAGGATCGCCTTGCAGGACCATGGCGACCCCGTATGGTACAGGAATATTAAGATCAGGAAATTGTAAGTATACCCGGGAGGTTGACAAGTTAACAGGTTTACAGGTTAACAAGGAGGTCTCCGAAATACGGGAATTCCCTTGTTAACCTGTAAACCTGTTAACCTGTCAACTATTAAACTATCTTTCTGAGATAATCTATGCTGATCGCAAGACTATCGAATGGTGAGCCGGGACATACATCCTGCTCGACAAAGAAATATTTCATGCCGCTCTGTGCCTGCTTTTTGAAGATGGCCCGAAAATCGATCACCCCTTTGCCCACTTCCGTAAAGAATTTCTTCGGGGTATTGTCCATATCCTTCACATGCCACATGGCGAAGCGGCCAGGGTGTTTGGCGAATAGGTCGATGGGATTGTGACCAGCTTTCGCTGCCCAGTAGAGGTCGAGCTCGAAGAAAACCAGTTTGGGGTCTGTACCCGATACCAGTAGATCGAAACCCGTTTGTCCATCTACGTTCTTAAATTCAAAATCGTGGTTGTGATATGCCAGATTCAGTCCGCCATTCTGTGCCATTTCACCGGCTTTATTCAGGGCAGCGGTTAATTTCTTATAGGCTTCCGTAGTTCTGTTCGGATCTTCGAGGTATGGCACTACGATAAACTGCTGGCCCAGTGTTTTGGAATCGGCCACTGCTTTTTTCCATCCATCCTCCCATCCGTCTTTCAGGAAAAATCCACCGGGGAAAGTATGGCCGCTGGGAGAAGTGAGCCCGTTATTGTTGAGTATGCCCAACAATTCAGCGGGCGTATAGCCAAACCATTTACCGTCTTTATATCCGTAGGTCTCCACCTGCTTATAACCCAGTTTCGCAATTTTTTCCAGCGAACCTTTGGGGTCTTTGGCCATTGCATCGCGCACGGTATACAACTGTACACCGATCGGCCCGGGTTTGAAATACCAATCTTTTTTGCTGATCAATAATCCGGCTGTCAGAACGGAGGACTGTTGTAGAAAACTGCGTCGGCTACTCATGTGTCAATCGTTTAGGCGATGAAATTACTAAAAATCCTCTATCCTTCTATGTCATCCATCTGCCTGAGCAGCTCTTTCAGTCTTTTAATATGCTGGCCATACAGCTTGTTCAGGTACCAGCGATTGAAGAAGTAGGTACCCCCGCCTAAAACAATGCCCATGATAACGAACTCTGCGAAATAGGAATGTTCGGAGAAATAATGCAACATGGGTTGTGCCCGCGTGGCAAGCGGTTCATCACCAAAGCGGCGTGAAGGAGTTTTGGAAAAGATCACCAGCCCTGCCACAAAATAGGCAACAGGGGTGAGTATGGTAGCGGATATGAAGTAAAAGCGAACATATTTTTCCAGTGTGGTCAGTTGTTTCTGAAGGTTCGACCTCACTTCGCAGGCCAGACATTGCATGGCCTTCAGTAATTTATTCTTGTGATAATAGTAGAATACGAATAAAAGCCCAACGATCAGCAGCAACAGCGCATTCTCCCAATAGATGCCATGCCAGGAAGTAACAAGATATGAAATGGTGAACGAGTAGATGACGATCACGGCTACCAGTTCCCAGCGCAGGTTCCGCCTCATCTTGGCGATCGGGCTTTGAGAGCGCTTCCGTAACATGGACATGATCTGTTCATCGTCATCATGGTAAGCGATCGTGCTATCCTGGTCTTTCCAGAGATCTTTCAGGCTATCCAACTCCATGTTCAACTGCTTTTGTGAGTTTACGTAATTTTTCTTTGATACGGTTCATTCTTACACGCAGGTTATTCTGGTTGATACCAAGTATTTCTTCCATTTCTTCATAATTTTTATCTTCCAGGTACAACATCACGATACCTCTCTCGATCTCCGGCAATTGATGAATGGCCTTGTACAATTGCTGTAGTTTTTCTTCCTTGTCTTTGTTGTATTGAACATCCTGGATCTCCGTAGGCAGCCTGTCGGGCTCAACGCTTTTAATATGATGCTTTTGTTTTCGAAGATCGGAAATGGCGGTGTTGAGAGCAATACGATAGAGCCAGGTACTGAACTTGGAATCGCCTCTGAAGCGGGGATAAGCCCGCCACAACTGGATCACGATTTCCTGGAACAGGTCCTGCTTGTCGTATTCCGACGCACAATACAGGTTACAAACTTTGTATAACATGCCTCTGTGCTGGTTTACCAAAGCTATAAATTCATCCGGGTCAGTCCTTGGGTGCAAACTGGCTGGTTTTGTGGAAAAGATACTAATTGGTCGTGGAACAGGGTGCAAATATTACAATTTTGGGCATATTTTTTTGTAAACCAGGCTGCTGGAAGGATCAGCAACTCTGTTTCATTCCTATTTTTGCCGGCATGAAAAAATGCTATTATCTCGCCAACTGTACTACCTGTCAGGCCATTATAGAGGAAACGAAGATCGATCGCCATGGCATTGCCATGCAGGATATCAAGACCGAGAAGATCACGCCTGCGCAGCTCGATGCAATGAAAAAACTGGCAGGCAGTTATGAGGCATTGTTCAGCCGGAGGGCCATGAAGTATAAAGAAATGGGGTTGAAAGACCAGACCCTCACGGAAGAGGATTACCGCCGGCTCATCCTGGAGGAATATACTTTTTTGAAAAGACCGGTCACCATTCTCGATGGCGCCATCTTTATCGGCAATGATAAAAAACCAGTTGCAGCGCTGAAGAAAGCATTGGAATGATCAGGCTTTGATGATGGAGCGCAACAATTCTTCGAAATCGATCACTGTTACATTGACCAACCCCTTCTGGCCGTTATAATCCTTCGCGGAACTGTGGAGATATTCTTCCGGCTGGGACACGATCTTGTCGCGAAGCGGATTTTCGTGGATATGCAACACTTTTTCCTTTAAACGATATGGTTGCTTGAAATCGATGAAGATAGGATTGCTACAGTTTTGCCATAACTGGAATCTCTCTATTCTTTTCAGATTTTGACTGCACAGCTCGAAGCGCGACAGCATCCAGTCGCGGCGCAGTTCCGGTTCCATATCGATCGCCTCGAGGATCTTATTGGTAGTGGCCCTTTTAAAATCACGTTCTATCAATGCCAGTCCACCCTTGTCATTATTCCTCGCCAGCAGATGCAGATGGTTGGTCATCAGGCACCATGCATATATGGTAAGTCCACGGCTGGCAATATAATAATTGAGTGTGCTGACAATGATCTGTTTATAAACGGGCCGGATAAATACATCCACCCAATCAACTGTATTGAATGTGAGATAGGAACAAGCCAAATGATCGATGATACTTTTTTTATCCTTTTTCATGGGCGCATTTATTAAAAAAAGGTATCAAAGTTCAGGGCCGGGTCTATAAATTTACGAAATATTCAGAAGCAGACCGTAGAGGCAACTATTTTCCTAATCACCACAGATCCATATTGCTATCCCTGTTTTCCCATGCAGATTATCTTTTCCTTAACATTCCCGCCGACCAATGCACTATTTCTTCCACATCATAGATAAAAGGATGTATTTAGTCGACCGGTGGATGATCTGTATGACATTCACTGTTCATCTACCTTCAACTATTCTCCGGCATACTGATCCGCCCGACAGGCTATTTTCCTGCCAGAGCGTGCACTGCATCGCTAGTTTCGTACTGAACAATTTTATTCATCAAATTCATTTCAGCCATGAAAAAAATCAGTATGATCCTCCTGCTCCTGGCCTGTTCACTGTTCTCACTGCAGGGAGTGCAAGCACAGGACAATGAAGAAGCCATCGCCCCGGTAACACCTGGTTGGGTTTCAGCAAAAGGATATTGGGTGGTAGAATCGAACCGCCACAACCCCAATGATCACATCGTCTATTTCTACACGAACGATCAAATGCTTATCTACAAAGAAAATCTCAAAGGTGTTGTGCTGCCATTGCAGAAAAGAAGGACCAAAATGCAACTCAAACGCGCACTGGAAACCTGTATGGCCGGATGGGAAAAAGATCATACCGTTCGGGAGAATGAAGGTTGGGTGATCAGACGGCTTGGCGGACCGGTCAAACATCCGGCCCCGCAAATTTTAGTCGACGAAAAATAACCTTCCGGCGATATTCAAGGAATAGAAAGCCAGGTGGCCGGATGAATTCGTAATTTTAACCGGTATGGGCATGGAACAACATCCATTTATATTCTCCGATCAGCGTAAATACCGGATCTACCGGCACCTGGCTTTTTGGGTCAGTTGGTGGATTTTTCAGGGCTTTCTGTATTCATTCGTTACACTCGATCGCCCGGAAATCTATTGGGACAGGCTCCCGAATTCCTTTGCAGAGGCGCTTGCCTTCATGACCTTACATATTTTCCTTTCCTACTCGCTCATGTATTTCGTGATCCCCCGTTACCTGTTGAAACAACGTTACTGGCTAACCGCTATCTGGGTGATCGTCCTGTTCCTGCTTACAGCACTCATGTCTTCCGTTCTCTCCGTGACCATTATACCTATGATCAGGCATTTTTTCCTGGGAACCGATTACACTCCTCCCAGGCATATCCAGAATATTTTCCTCTCCCTCATGGCCGGGTTGCGTGGCGGCATCACCATTGGCGGCATGGCCGCGGCCATCAAGCTCATGAAATACTGGTATGTAAAAGAGCAGCGTAACCTGCAATTGCAAAAAGAAAATGCCGAATCGCAATTGCAATTATTGAAAGCGCAGGTACACCCCCATTTCCTGTTCAATACACTCAATAATATCTATGCCAAAACGCAGGGCAGTGCCCCGGTGGCATCCCGCCTGGTGATGGAATTGTCGGATATCCTGCGTTTCATTTTATATGAATGCGGGCAGCCCCTGGTCCCCTTATCGAAGGAATTGAAAATGATCCGCGATTATATCGCTTTGGAAAGTGTACGCTACGACGATCAGTTCGATCTTCATATCGATCTTCCGGACGATACCGGTGAACTGCCAATCGCGCCCTTATTGCTCCTGCCGCTGATCGAAAATTGTTTCAAGCATGGGACCAGCAATATGCTCGAGCATCCGTGGATGAGCCTGCAGGTGTCGGTGGATGGTGGTAACCTGCATGTGAAACTCATGAACGGCAAACCATCGGCTCCCGCCAGAAACGAAAACACCAATGGGATCGGCATCAATAATGTGCGCAGAAGACTGGAACTTCTGTACCCCGGCAAACACCTGCTCTCCATCACCAATGATCCCGACGTATTTATCGTAAACCTTTCCATACAGCTCCAGGGAAATACCCCGCTGAGCAGAAAGAAATATCTTAGCACCATAGCAACGGACCATGAATGAAACACGCACCATACGATGCCTTATTGTGGATGATGAGCCTCCGGCCAGGGAGATCATCCGCCGCTATGTGCAGGAAATTCCCATCCTTCAATTGATCGGCGAATGTTCCAATGCAGTGCAGGCCCTCACCTTTCTACAAAAACAACCGGTAGACCTCCTCTTTCTCGATATCCGTATGCCGCACCTCGATGGCACTGCTTTTATCAAAACATTGAAGAACCCGCCACAGGTGATCTTCACTACCGCCTATTCTGAATATGCGCTGGAAGGATACGAGCTGGACGTAGTGGACTACCTGATGAAACCCATCCGCTTCGACCGATTCCTGAAAGCGGTGAACAAAGCCGCCGCCACGCTGAATCCACAGTATGCAGAGAGCGCTCCAATGCCTGCTCCGGAGCACGCGGAAAAAAAGAATGGCTCATTCGTGTATTTCAGGGCCGACAGGAAAATGATCAAAGTCATGCTCAGGGATATCCTTTACATCGAGAGCATGAAAGATTATGTGAAAGTGGTGACTACGGAAGGACAGATCATCACCAAGCAATCCATCACTTCCGTAGAGGCCATGCTCGCAGGTAACCTGTTTGTGCGCACGCACCGGTCGTATATTGTGGCCATCCAGAAAATACGGTCCTATACGAGTGAGCTGATCGAAATAGAAAAAATGGAGATCCCTATCGGTAAGTTGTACCGGAACAGTGTCTTAAAAGTATTGTCGTAGTAATGATAAGATGCCGCTATTCGATGATCCTCAGCTTGGCATAGTTCAGCATGATCTTCTTCTCTCCGTTATGCTCGAATTTCACGGTAGCAATGGGATTATGCGCTGAACCTTCCATCTTGATCACTTCCCCAAACCCGAATTTCTGGTGTTCTACCTTTTGCCCCTCATGGAGGTTAGACGTATCGCTTGCCACAAAATCGGCGGAAGGCACATGCTCCACTACCTTGGGTTGTTGTGGTTTGGGCGTAACATAAGAGGGCATTGCAGGCTTTTTACTGGGAGGGGGGCCATATAATTTTTCAGCATCTTTGGCCGACTGACTGCCCCAGTTACCACCATGCATCCTGTCGAATGCGCTCGATTTACCCCACTGTGATGCGCCCTGGTTGCGGATCCCGCCGCCGGCAAAACCACGGTCGAGGTATTGATCGGGCAGCTCATCGATAAACCGGCTCGGTTCATTCTGTACGAGTGAGCCAAACCGGTAGCGGGTATTGGCATAGGTGATCCAGAGCTTGCGCTTGGCGCGCGTGATCACCACGTAGAATAATCGTCTTTCTTCTTCCAGTTCTTCCTTGCTGTTGATGGAGAGGGAATTGGGAAAAAGCATTTCTTCCAGTCCGGCAGCAAAGACACAGGTAAACTCCAATCCCTTCGCGGCGTGGATGGTCATCAGTTTTACCGTATCTGCATTGGGATCTTTTTCATCCGAATCAGTAAGCAGGGTGATCTGCTGCAGGTAGGCGGCCAGTCCTTTATCTACCAGTTCACCTTCTTCATTATCCGGGCTTTCCGTCCACTCCTTGATAGAGTTCAGCAATTCCTGGATATTTTCATACCTGGCCACTCCTTCGGTACTCTTATCGTTGAATAATTCTTTGACGATATTGGTTTGCTTGCCCACATGCACAGCTACTTCATAGGCATTCTTTTGTTGCAGCATGCTGGCAAAGCTCCTGATCATGGTAACAAAATTCTCGATCGATTCGAGGGTACCGGCCTTGTAACCGAACTCCCGTGCACGTTCCAGCACTTCCCACATGGAAATATTCTGCTCATTGGCTGCCAGCACTGCTTTATCGATGCTGGTCTTACCAATGCCGCGCACCGGGAAATTGATAATGCGCTTCAGAGCTTCTTCATCCCGGGAATTCACGATAACCCGCAGGTAGGCCACAAAATCCTTGATCTCTTTGCGCTGGTAGAAGCTGATACCTCCATACATGGTATAAGCAATGCCCATACGACGCAATGATTCTTCAAAGGCACGGCTCTGTGCATTGGTGCGATACAGAATGGCGAAATCGCGGTTATTGAAATGATTGCGGAGCTTCTGTTCCTGGATGGAATCTGCTACATACTTTCCTTCATCATTGTCTGTCATGGTGCGTACCAGCCGGATCTTCTCGCCTTCCGAGTTTTCGGTCCAGAGTGCTTTGGGGATCTGGCCCTTATTGTTTTTGATCACTTCATTGGCAACGTTCAGGATACTTTGCGTACTGCGGTAGTTCTGTTCAAGCATCACCACATACGCATCTTCATAATCTTTCTGGAACTGGAGGATGTTCTCGATGGTAGCGCCGCGAAAACTGTAGATACTTTGTGCATCATCCCCTACCACGCACACATTTTCGTGCATGGCGCCCAGCAGTTTGATGATCTCGTACTGGGCAGGGTTGGTATCCTGGTACTCATCGATGAGGATATATTTGAATTTCCGCTGGTATTTGCTCAGGGCATCGGGAAAATTCTTGAGAAGTTCATAGAATTTCAGTAGCAGATCGTCGAAATCCATGGCCCCATTCTTGAAACAACGCTTCACGTAGGCGTCATAGATCTGCGCAATGGCCGGGCGGTTACTGCGGATATCTTCCTGTTGGAGATAGTAGTCATTGGCATATTCCACGGGGCCTACCAATGCGTTCTTGGCGCCGGAAATGCGGTTGTAGATGGTGGCAGGTTTATAGTGTTTGTCGTCGAGGTTCAGTTCATTGATCACAGTTTTTACGACGCTCTTGGCATCATCGGTATCATAAATGGTGAAGCTGTTGGGATAACCCAGCCGGTGTGCTTCGCCCCGGAGGATGCGTGCAAATACACTGTGGAAGGTACCAATATATAAATTGCGCGCATCAGAATTACCGAGAATATGTTCCACTCTTTCTTTCATTTCCTTGGCCGCCTTGTTGGTGAAGGTCAGCGCCAGGATATTGAAAGCATCCACACCCGATGCCATCAGGTGTGCGATCCGGGTGGTCAGCACTTTGGTTTTGCCGCTGCCGGCGCCGGCCACGATCATCAACGGACCGTCGATATGCAGTACAGCTTCTCTTTGCCGTTCATTCAAGCCTTGTAAGTAATCAATCATGGCTGCAATTTACGAAGTGACGGCGTGAGTGGCTATATGTTTATAAATATTTGTGAAGCAGGGAGTGATGCCCGGCTATATGTGATTGAAGGAGCTGAGGCATCTTAAATTAATCTTTTGTCGATCTGAAACCGATCCTTTCCCGCTGGTCAAAATCACCGCGCTGTTGTTTCTCTTCCAATAAGACCCGCAGGGCTTCATAGATATTGGAGAACTGCCGGTCGTACCTCTGTTCGAGTTCCTTTATCTGGGCGGCCAGTTCTTTATAGTGCATGGCCATTTCGCGTAATGCAACAAAAGCCCGCACGATGGCAATATTCATTTTCACGGCATTTTCGCTCCGTAAAACGCTGGCCAACATAGTGACCCCATGCTCTGTAAAGACCTTCGGAAGATAGCGGGGGCCACCCCAACTTGAGGTCACAAATTGTGACCTCAAGTTATAAGTCTTTGATTTACTTGGGTTTACTCCTCTGATATTTGCCCATTCTCCTTTGGTCAATTGAAACATGAAGTCTTCCGGAAATCTCTCACTATTACGCTTGATTGCCTGGTTAAATACTTTGGTTTCAACCCCATACAATTCAGCCAGATCAAAATCCAGCATCACTTTGAAGCCTCTTACTTCATAAATTTTCTGTTGTATCAATGTTATTTCCATAAGTGATCATTTAAACTTGAGGTCACAAATTGTGACCTCAAGTTAGGGAGTTTTTTGTATATATAACACTAACGTATACCCTATACACGAAAACAGCCAATAAAACTTCCCAATATTTTACTCACTTTTCTTATCTTGCCGAAAAGTGCAGCAGACCATGGCGTTACACGATCACTCCAATCAATTCTTTCAACTGGCGGCCCGGTTCGTGAACCAGACCAATCGTGATATTTTCCTCACCGGTAAGGCAGGGACAGGCAAGACCACCTTCCTGAAATATATCCGTGAGCATAGTTCAAAGAAGCTGGCCGTTGTGGCGCCTACCGGTGTTGCTGCCATCAACGCAGGCGGAGTGACCCTGCATTCATTTTTCCAATTGCCTTTCGGGGCCTTCGTCCCTTCCCTCCATAACAGTTGGAATAACCAGCAGGTGATCAATAACCCGCATACCCTGCTGAAGAACCTCCGGCTCAGTAACGACAAACGCGAACTCATGCGGGAGCTGGAGCTTCTTATCATCGATGAGGTAAGTATGCTGCGCGCCGATCTGCTCGATGAGGTTGACATTGTTCTCCGCCATGTGCGACGGAAAGCCCATACACCCTTCGGTGGTGTGCAAATGCTTTATATAGGCGACCTGTTTCAACTGCCGCCTGTCACGAAGAACGATGAATGGGAAATACTGAAAGAACATTATAAAAGCCCTTTCTTTTTCGACGCCCAGGTATTGCAGCAATCACCGCCCCTCTACCTCGAGCTCAAAAAGATCTACCGCCAGCATGAGGCCGATTTCATCGGGGTGCTCAACAATATCCGGAATAACCAGGTAACGGAAGCCGATCTTGAAAGGCTGCACCAGCATTATCGGCCGGGCTATCAACAGCAGGACACTGAAAACTATATTACGCTCACCACCCATAATGCCAAGGCAGATACCATCAACCAGCATCAGTTGCAACAACTGCCCGGCGAACTCTTCGAATTCAAAGGGGAGATCAGCAAGGATTTCAATGAAAAAGCCTTACCGGCAGACCGCGTTCTGCAGCTCAAGGCAGGCGCCCAGGTGATGTTCATTAAAAATGACAAGGGCGAAAGCCGGCGGTATTATAATGGTAAGATCGCAACCATCGACCGGATGAGGGAAGACAAGATCTATGTCAGGTTTCCGGATGAGCCGGTGGAACTGGAACTGGAGAAAGAAGTATGGCGCAATATCCGTTATCAATACAATAAGGAGAAAGACAATATCGAAGAAGAAGAACTGGGCACTTTTACACAATACCCTATCCGCCTGGCATGGGCCATTACCATTCACAAAAGCCAGGGGCTCACTTTCAACAAAGCGATCATCGACGCCGGGGCCTCCTTTGCGCCCGGGCAGGTGTACGTGGCGCTCAGCCGGCTCACTTCTTTGGATGGACTGGTCCTTTACTCACGCATCCATCCGCATTGCATCCAGACCGACGAAAGAGCGCTGGCTTTTACCCGCACAGAAAAACCGGAGGATGAATTATTGCAGCAATTGCAGGAAGACCAGAAAGTCTTTATTGCCCGGACCTTGTTGCAAAGCTTCGACTGGACCAAGCTTTCCGAAGGCTTCCGGGAACATTATGGAGATTATGAACAACTCACGGTCCCCGATAAGAGCGAAGCTGTGCAATGGGCGCATGGATTATTGAAGAATATCGTGCAGCAACAGGACATGGCCGTGAAATTCACCCGACAACTGGAACAATTGCAGCCCGAAGCCGAACAGGACCAGTTCAGGTTCCTGCACCAGCGGATAGCTGCTGCCAGCGAATACTTCCTGCGCTCACTCGATGAAACGATCGGCTCCATTCAGCAGTTCATCGATGTAGTGAAATTAAAACCCAAGTCGCGCAAATACCTCAATATCCTGCGGCAACTCCTGCTACTGCCTGAAAGAAAGAAACAGGAACTATTGCAGGCTGTGAGGATCACGACCGGTCTCGAGAAAGGAGAAAATGCTACGGATCTCTTGCAGGCGGAGGAAGAACAACGAATGTCTATGGCCGTTCAGCCGGAACAGGCAGAAGAAAAAAAGCCTGCCAAACCGCCCAAGGGAGAAACCCGCCGCATCAGCCTCCAGCTATTCAAAGAAGGAAAGAGCATTGGCGAGATCGCTACCCTGCGGGGCATGGCCTTCTCTACTATTGAATCACATCTTTCCTCCTTCATCACAACGGGTGAGATCGGGATCACGGCCATTGTGGATGAGAAAAAGCTCGACACCATCATGAAGACCATCGATTCCCTGCCGCCCGGTGGCGCCACGCCTGTCAAACATCAATTGGGAGATGGGTACTCTTATGGGGAGATCAGGGCAGTTATGCAGTACCGTGAGTGGATTCAGCAGACAGCCGGAAGTTGATCAACAGGCCGGGTATCTGTTCCGTACAATTTGTTGTTCATCTTCTATACATTACCGGAAATGAAAGTCCTTTGTGGAGAAAGATCATGCCTGGCCGGTGATTTCACGACAAACCATTAACTTGTAGTATGTTGCAGGATAACCTACTCCTTATTATATCCCTCTTGTTCGTAGTATCCATGCTGGCGATGCTGAGTGAGAAGCTACGGATTTCTTATCCTATTTTTCTGGTGGTAGCCGGATTGCTGATCAGCCTGATCCCCGGTATACCTATAGTGAGCCTGGAACCGGATATCGTGTTCGTCATTTTTCTCCCCCCACTCTTGTATGCGGCTGCCTGGAATACTTCGTGGAATGATTTCCGGCACAACCGCCGGCCCATCGCCATGTTATCGACAGGGCTGGTGATCTTCACGGCCCTGGCCGTTGCCTTTACTGCCAATGCCATGATACCAGGTTTTTCGCTGGCCCTGGGGTTCGTGCTGGGCGGCATTATTTCACCACCGGATGCTGTTGCAGCTACCAGTGTATTCCAGGGTTTGAAAGTGCCACGCCGGGTGGTGACCATCCTGGAAGGCGAAAGCCTGGTGAATGATGCATCGAGCTTGATCGTTTTCCGGTTTGCCCTGGCCGCCATTTCCACAGGACAATTCGTGCTATGGAAAGCCGGGCTCGATTTTATCATCGTAGCAGGGATGGGGATAGTGGTAGGATTGGTGATCGCCCATATCGAATACTTCATCCACCGGTTCCTGCCCACCACCCCCACCATCGATACAGGCATTACCCTGATCTCCCCATACCTCATGTACATCGCGGCCGAGCATTTTCATTTTTCAGGCGTGCTCGCGGTGGTGAGTGGGGGGCTCTTCGTTTCCTTTCGCTCGCATGATGTATTCGCCTACAACACAAGAATCCAGGCAGTAAGTGTCTGGAGGACCCTTGTTTTCCTGCTGAATGGTGTAGTGTTCATCCTGATCGGACTTCAGTTGCCGGCCATTGTGAGGGGGTTGGAAGGATATTCACTGTCGGATGCGATCCTGTATGCCGTTGTCATCAGTATCGTTACCATTCTCATCAGGATCATGTGGGTCTTTCCAGGAGCTTACCTGCCCCGGATCTGCAGCAAACGCATCCGCACCAAAGAGCCCAATCCGGGATGGAAAGCTGTATTCATTACCGCCTGGAGTGGTATGCGGGGCGTTGTTTCACTGGCAGCGGCGCTATCGGTCCCGCTCACCCTGCAAAGCGGGGAGAGCTTTCCACACCGCAACCTGATCCTCTTTATTACTTTCTCCGTGATACTGGTAACCCTCGTATTGCAGGGACTGAGCCTGTCGCCCCTGATCCGTTTGTTGAAGCTCGAAATGAAAGAGGATTCTGCTGTGCAGGAACAGTCCATCCGGTTAAGGCTTGCCAGTGTGGCGCTCGAGCACATGGAAAAATCCTATGCCGACGAATCGGCCACCATCGACGCCTTCGTACGACTGAGAGAGCGGTACAAACGAATGGTGGAAAACACCAGCAAGAAACTGGAAAAGGAGGAGAATGTCCGGAAAGTACCCGAGTTCCTGGCAGGCTACCGGAAAATGTTGCTGGAGCTGGTGCATATACGCCGGAAAGAATTGACTAAAATGAGACATAGCAAAGAGTTCAATGATGAACTGCTCCGCGAAAAGGAGGCTGAGCTCGACCTGGAAGAAGCCCGCCTGAGAAAATCCTGACAGGATAATTTGTTAAGCAGTATAAATATAACCCGGAGGAATAGCCTAACATATAGCCGAAAGTGTACATTTGTAAAAATAGCTTTTTATGAAAACTATTCTCCTCTCCGTCCTCCTCATCGGGCTGGGCGTTTCCAGCAGCCAGGCCCAATTGAAAGATGTTCTCTCCAAAGCCTCCGGCAAGGTAAATGCCGGAAGCCTGCTCACACAACTGGCAGGGGCCATCAAACCCACATCTTTCCTGGGAAACTGGGCAAGCGGTGGTAAGACCAACTGGCTAAGCGCAGCCGGCAAGGTCACCGACGCTATCGGTATGGCCAAAAGCATTTCATCGCTGACAGGTTTCATCAAGCCCGGTATGTTCAAACAAGGTTTCGACGTAAGCAGCCTGGTCTCGGGCGCCAACACCGTGAAAACGATCACGGACGCCACCGGTTTACTGAAGAACCTGGAAGGTGGATTGAAACCGGAAGCCATGACAAGTGGATGGGCCGGCAAACGCGAAGGCTGGCTGAATGCATTGAGCCTACTCAAATAATTGTTTGGTCCGTACCCTATGATCTTTTGCCTATGCAGCCACTCTTGCTGTTACATGGTGCTATCGGTTCCAAACAACAAATGGCCCCTCTTTCAAAAAGCCTGGAACAACATTTTCAGACCCATTGCCTGAACTTCAGCGGACATGGCGGCGAGCCATTGCCCGGGCAGCCATTTTCCATCGAGCTGTTTGCAGCAGATGTACTGCGTTATATGGAATCGAAGCAACTGGGGCCCCTGCCTATTTTCGGATATAGTATGGGGGGATATGTGGGTATGTATATTGCCAGGCATCACCCGGAGAAGATCACAAAGCTCATTACGCTGGCCACCAAATTTGAATGGGATGAGCCTACTGCGGCAGCACAGCAAAAAATGTTCAATACCGTAAATATTTTGGAAAAAGCTCCTGTCCTGGCTGAGCAACTGAAGCAGGCGCATGCGCCGGTCGACTGGAAGGAAGTATTGCAACGAACGGCTTCCATGCTAACGGTGATGGGCACTGGTAATCCGGTCTCATCGCCAGATCGGCAGCAGGTAAAAACGCCAGTACTGCTTCTGCAGGGAGATCGGGACAAAATGGTGCCGATGGAAGAAACTGCCCGTATCTATAAGGAATTGCCTGCTGCCCAGTTGGGCATCCTTCCGGGAACGCCGCATCCGTTGGAGCAGACGGATATTCCTATACTATCCTCCATGATCATCCGGTTCCTCTCCTAAAAAAAGAAGCCACCCCTTTGCAGGAATGGCTTTCTATTTTGTTACAATGAAAAATTACTATTGTTTTTCCAGCAGCTTGAAGAACTGGTCGAGCTGAGGCAGGATCACGATCCTTGTTCTGCGGTTGGCGGCTTTGCCGTCCGGGGTATCGTTGGATGTGACAGGTACATATTCACTTCTACCGGCTGCGGCCATCTTGGCAGGATCCAGTCCATATTGTTTTTGCAGGATGCGGATCACGGACGTGGAGCGTTTAACGGAAAGGTCCCAGTTATCGAGCAACAGCCCACGGGAAGCAAAAGGTACATTATCTGTATGTCCTTCCACCATGAACTCGATATCCGGCTGGTTCTTCAGTACGGCAGCTACTTTGCCGAGCACTTCTTTGGCCTTATCGGTTACCTCATAGCTTCCGCTCTTGAAGAGGAGTTTATCGGAGATATCGATGTATACAACACCTTTATCGACTTTGATATTGATATCCTTATCGTCCAGGTTGCCGATAGCGCCCTTCAGGTTCATCACCAAACGCATATTCAGTGAATCTTTGCGGGCCATGGCCTGCTGGAGTGTTTGGATATAGGCATCTTTAGCGCCGATATTGTCGAGCGACTTCTTGATGCTTTCTGCCTGAGAGCTGGAAATAACGGAGAGGTCCTGCAGTTGTTTCAGGGCCTGTGTATTATTTTCTTTCAGGAAAGCGACCTGTTTATTCAGGTTATCGATATCATTTTGAAGGGCAGCTTTTCTGCGGGCTTCTTCTGCTTTTTGGTCTTCGCAGTTTTTCAGATCGCCCTGCAATTTGGTGTAGGAGTCGTTGAGGGTGTTGTATTTAGCCTGCTCTTCCTTGAGCTTCTTGGGGCTTACGCAGGAAAACAACAGGATAGGGGCTGATGCTGCCAGTAATGCTACTTGTCTGAGCTTCATATAAATGGTTTTAAATGAGAAATATACATCCTTCCATGCATAGCTGCAACTGTGTCTCTCAGAAAATGCCTCGCAAGTTCCATGCCTGTCGGGGGGCTCAAAGGTAGGGCATCGATATAAAATTGTTGCTGAACAATTAGTTAAGGTCTGAATTTAAGATGATTTTAATTCAAAAAGGAGGGAGTTCCGGATGAAATACTTTAGAAGAAATGGTCATTTCAGGTAAACAAATAATAAAGCGGATTAATATCATTGATGTAGACCATCATTTTTTAAAACTACCACAAAGTGGTATTGACGGAAAGGTATTTTTATAGTCAATTTGTACTGTTTTCAGCCATCGCCTTTTCTGAACAGTTCTTTACACAGAAAATTTCTGTGATGCCCTGTTGCCGACCGCAGCAGGGCTTTTTGTTTTAAATGTGTCAAAAAATCCTTACTGGTGGATCGTTTCGCCCTCACCCAAAATAATTAGTGAAATAATACTAAAATAATTAGTGTTGATAAGATAATTTTCCCTACTTTTGGCATTCGGTAAATTTGATGTATAAAAAAACAACCCATTATGTCTAAAGATAATTCCGGCAACAACGAGAAGCTCAAAGCACTCAAGCTGACGATCGACAAGATCGAAAAAGACTTTGGTAAAGGCAGCGTGATGATGATGAATGAAAAATCGCAGGACCCCATTGAAGTGGTCTCCACCGGCTCTATCGGCCTGGATTCCGCACTGGGCGTAGGTGGTTTTCCACGTGGGCGCATCGTAGAAATTTATGGGCCGGAATCATCCGGTAAGACCACCATCGCCATCCATGCTATCGCAGAATCACAAAAGAAAGGCGGCATGTGCGCCATTATCGATGCGGAGCATGCGTTCGACAGTGCTTATGCCCGTAAACTGGGCGTGGATGTGGACAACCTCCTGATCTCCCAACCGGATTATGGTGAGCAGGCCCTGGAGATCGCCGACCGCCTGATCCTTTCCGGTGCGCTCGATGTGGTAGTGATCGATTCAGTGGCAGCCCTGGTGCCGAAAGGAGAACTGGAAGGTGAAATGGGCGACAGCAAAATGGGCTTGCAGGCCCGTCTGATGTCGCAGGCATTGAGAAAGCTGACAGCCACTATCAATAAGACCAACACCATCTGTATTTTCATCAACCAGTTGCGGGAGAAGATCGGGGTGATGTTCGGCAATCCCGAAACCACCACCGGTGGCAATGCCCTGAAGTTCTATGCTACGGTACGTTTGGATATCCGCCGCATGGCGCAGATCAAGGATGGTGATGAAGCAGTCGGTAACCGTGTTAAAGTAAAAGTGGTAAAGAATAAAGTAGCTCCCCCTTTCCGCAGTGCTGAATTCGATATCGTATTCGGAGAAGGAATTTCCAAAACCGGTGAGATCATCGATATGGGCGTGGAACTGGGGATCATTCAGAAAAGCGGTAGCTGGTTCAGCTATAGCAGTGATAAGTTAGGTCAGGGCCGTGATGCGGTGAAGCAATTATTGCATGATAACCCTGAGTTGTCGAATGAGATCGAGACGAAGATCAGGGAGAAGATCAAGGAGATGCAGACGGCGTCGTAAGTTGCGATTTGTTTTAAAATCGTAGTATGATACAACGGTATTGCCCAATGGTCAAACCGGCCATTAGTTGTACTTAGTATTCAAAACGAGTTTTTAGACGGGTTAGTAAATACAGCCGGCCAGCAATGGCCGGTTTTTTTTATTCTGCTACCTATTCAACCCAATTTCTCCATACGCTTCACGAAATACAACAGAAAGCCGGCCCTTCCCTTCTCATAAAAGACATCGCCTCCTCCTTCCTGAAATGCTCCGTATTGAAAGACCAGAATGCCGGTACTGCTCCTTGCCGCAGAGCTCCCCCGCCGAATGGTACGCTAAACTTTTTCCCTTCCCCACCAATCGTTACTGTCTGTGTCATCGCATCGACAGCATACACTGTCTGCAATGCCAGGCTCCCGGCCAGGTATCTCCTGCCATCTCCCAGTGTTACATGAAAGCCTTCCCTGGCATACTTCAGCTCCTTCACATCACGAAGGTCGGCCACCCTCAGCTCTCTCCCATCAGCTGAAAAAGCCGCTTCCACCAAATCCCCGTCACGGGTCTCATCATCCCTGATCAGCAATACAGGTAACCGACTGGCGCTTTCCGATGCATAGACCGCTGGCGCCAGTAAAATAGCGGGCAGTACCATCCCCGATTGATATAAGAAACGACGACGATGCATAGTATATGGTTTTGATTATTGATCATCGATACCAGCCAGCGCATGATGCGCTATTGCTGCCAATCAGAACCAGGGATTTCAGAAGCACGAAAACAAATAACTACCGGTCATAGGTATACGACAGGTGCGGAGAATCACAATAGCGCACGGAAATAGAATTGATCGTGGTGTTTGTTTGCAGGAACTGTTGGTGGGAGAGAGAAAAAAAAAGGGGTCTGAATAGACATTCAACCCCGCTTTAAAATCCAATATCCTATGAAAAACCAAAGTAAAAATAAGGGTGAAATTTGATATCTGCAATACCATTTTGTGGTAATAGTAAAAATACGGTCAAGGAATTGACATTAATCAATTCTTCAGTAACCTTTCCTGGAAGATGGTGCCCGTTACCCGGTTGTTCACCCGTAATAAATAGATGCCTTTCTCAAGGCCCGATACATTCAGGGTCTGCAGACCAACAAACCGGCCCTGGCTGATCCTGATCTTACCCCCCGCATCGATGATCTGGATCTCGGCAGGAGTTTCCGAGCGGATTATCAGGATATTATCGACCGGATTGGGATAAAACCGGAAGGAGATATCACCGGCTATCATTGTAGATACTACTTTTGAATATTGCTCAGGCCCATTCCTCCCGGCAAAACGGATCCGGTATAAATTGCGGCCCTTCGCCGGCGCATCATCCACCCATTCATACCACTGGTCTGTCGGCGCCTGCTTCAATACTGCCACCACCTCGAAGTCGTGGCCATTGCTTCCCCGCTCTACCGCCACAAAATCCGCCTTGCTGATATTGTTCAGTCGCCAGTTCAACACCACTTTATTATTCTCCCTGATCACTGGTACGAGGTCTGAAATGAATATCGCGGAATCCAGTTCGGGCACTCGTTGAACCGGCAGGTCCGACGTTTGCTCCTGGGCCATACAATACCCCGTGAGCAAGCTCACACAACATATCAGCAATACTCTCTTCATTAAAAATTTAATGGGTCTTAAAAAATGGACTTAGTTATTAACAATTTCTGTGCCCGGATGTGGAAAAACGGTCATCGATCGATAAAAATTATTCGCTAGCCCGTTAAAGTTTCTTCAAAATCCAGTTACCTTTCCTGCACATGCAGTGATAACTATCATTACAAGTTACCTCAATAGATTGTTGCCATTTATCCCTTAACTATTTCTTTGTATGATCAAATCCAGGAGACTGAACACCAGGAAGCGTATCGCGCTGGTAGCGCACGATAACAAGAAGAAAGACCTCATCGACTGGGCCGTTTTCAATAAGGTGGTTCTGGCCCGGCACGAGTTGGCCGCCACAGGCACCACCGGCAAATTACTGGAAGAACAACTGGACAGGCCCGTCAAAAAATTGCTCAGCGGCCCGCTCGGGGGCGACCAGCAGATCGGTTCCATGATCGCAGAAGGTGAGCTCGATGTGCTCATTTTTTTCTGGGACCCCATGGAAGCCCAACCACACGATAGTGATGTGAAAGCCCTGCTGCGCATAGCCATCGCCTGGAATTGCATTCTCGCCTGCGACCGCGCCACCGCCGATTTTGTGCTGACCTCTCCCCTCATGCAGGACGATTATACGGTCCATATCCCGGATTATTCAGAATACCTGAAACGAAAAATCCATTAGAATGGTCAATAAGCGTATGCAAGTCAAAATACGCCCCTGGAAGCAGGAAGACAAAGAGCCCCTGGCCGCCATCGCCAATAATTTCAATATCTGGCAGAATCTTCGTGACCGGTTGCCCCATCCATATACTCCTGAAGATGCCGAAGATTGGATCAACTTCAATAAGAACATTCTTCCTACCCTGAATTTCTGCATCGAAGTGGATGGACAGGTGGCAGGCAGCATCGGCTTAACCCCACAGATAGATGTTCACAGGAATAATATGGAGATCGGCTATTTCCTTGGCGAACCCTTCTGGCACAAGGGCATCGCCACCAGGGCAGTGGGGCTATTACTTCAGTATGTCGCAGAGGTCTTTCCCCATATCAGTCGTATCTACGCCCCCGTTTTCGAAAGAAATAAACCATCCATGCGAGTGCTAGAAAAAAACGGATTCCATCTCGAAGCCATTCTCAAAAGATCGGTGATCAAGAATAATATCGTGCTGGACGAATACCTCTGGGTCCGCAATGTCTGAACTGGGATTAGTGGGATTTATGGGATGCGTGAGATATGACCTGAAATTCGACATTATCCCACATATCCCATAAATCCCACTAATCCCAGTTCAGACAATTCCGTAAATTTGAAGGTTATTCCTTGACTATTATGGCATTCAAACTTCACGCACCATATACCCCGGCAGGCGATCAGCCGGGCGCAATCCGTCAATTGACGGAAGGGATCCTCCAGGGTGAGAAACACCAGACCTTGCTGGGCGTAACAGGCAGCGGTAAAACATTTACCATTGCCAACGTTATCCAAAATGTGCAAAGACCTACACTCGTGCTTACGCACAACAAGACACTGGTGGCCCAGCTCTACGGAGAGTTCAAACAATTCTTTCCCGATAATGCAGTAGGATATTTCGTGAGCTATTATGATTATTACCAGCCCGAAGCCTATATGCCCGTCAGCGATACATACATCGAAAAAGACCTTAGTATCAATGACGAGCTCGATAAGCTACGCCTCCATGCTACTTCGGAATTGCTGAGCGGACGAAGGGATATTATCGTGGTCGCTTCCGTGAGCTGCATTTATGGTATGGGCAATCCGGCTGAACTGGAGAACAGCATCATCCGCATTCACCGCGGACAGACCATCTCCCGGCAGGCATTCCTCCATGCCCTCGTGAACTCGCTGTACAATCGCACCCAGACCGATTTCACACGCGGCACCTTCCGGGTAAAAGGAGATACGGTAGATATCAATCTGCCTTACCTCGACTTCGGTCTGCGTGTCACTTTTTTTGGAGACGAGATAGAATCGCTCGAAACGCTCGATATCACTACCGGCAAACGCATTACCGCCAAGGAAACAGCGGCCATCTTCCCGGCCAATCTCTACCTGGCGCCAAAAGATATGATCCAGCAGATACTCTACGAGATCCAGGACGAATGCAATGCCCAGGTCGAATATTTCAAGAAAAGCGGCAAGTTCATAGAGGCACAGCGGCTGAGCGAACGTGTGAATTATGATGTGGAGATGATCCGTGAGCTCGGCTATTGTAATGGCGTCGAGAACTACTCCCGTTTCTTCGATCGCCGAAACCCCGGAGGAAGACCCTTCTGTTTGCTGGATTATTTCCCGGACGATTTCCTTTGCGTGATCGATGAAAGCCACCAGACCGTTCCACAGGTAAGCGGCATGTACGGTGGCGACAGGAGCCGGAAGCTCGTGCTCGTCGACTACGGGTTCCGCCTCCCATCCGCTCTCGATAACCGGCCTCAGAATTTTCACGAATTCGAAACCCTGCTCAACCAGGTGATCTTCGTTTCAGCTACCCCGGGAGATTATGAACTCGAAAAAACAGAAGGGGTAGTGGTAGAACAGGTGGTGCGACCAACCGGACTGCTCGATCCTCCCATCGAAGTGCGACCAAGCATCAACCAGATCGATGACCTGCTCGACGAGATCGATAAACGCGTCAAAAAAGGTGATCGCGTGCTGGTGACCACCCTTACCAAACGCATGGCCGAAGAAATGGACAAGTACCTGCACCGTATCAATATCAAATCCAAATACATCCATAGCGAAGTGGATACCCTCGAACGGGTGGAGATCCTGCGGCAACTGCGTTTGGGCGAGATCGATGTGCTCGTGGGCGTGAACCTTCTTCGGGAGGGGCTCGACCTGCCCGAAGTTTCCCTGGTGGCCATTCTCGATGCAGACAAGGAAGGCTTCCTCAGGAACGAAAAATCCCTGACGCAAACAGCAGGAAGAGCGGCACGCAATGTAGATGGATTGGTGATCTTCTATGCCGATTCCATCACCGAGAGCATGCAGCGTACGATGGACGAAACATTGCGCCGCCGTGAAAAACAGATCGCCTATAATATCGAACACAATATCACTCCCAGGACCATCAGGAAATCGAAAGAGCAGGTGTTTGCTCAAACATCCGTGCTCGATATTAAAGGGTATGACCCCAAGAATCCCTATGCCATGGCGCCCGATGAGGAACTGGTACCGGTGGCCGCTGAAGAACAGGTCGTATACCAGACCATTCCGCAACTGGAAAAAGCCATCAGCAAAGTAAAAAAGGATATGGAAAAGGCAGCCCGCGATCTCGATTTCATGGAAGCAGCCAGGCTAAGGGACGAAATGTTCGGGATGCAGAAAAAATTGACAGAGCTGAAACAATAACGGCCAAAGGATATCGTTTAAGCGGGACATCCATTTTCCTAAAAACCAAAATACTGATATCCAATGAGAAGAAATTCCCGCCGATTGCTGTTCAACCTGCTTGCGTTCACCATGTTCGCATTCGCCATTTACCTGAACTTTTTTTACAAAGGATAAGACCCTCAAATTTATCCACAGCCAAGTTTCCTGTTATTCTTGTATGCTTTGTTGCTAACTTAGCAGCATGAGCAAAAAAGTATTCCTGCTGGACGCACTGGCGCTGGTATTCCGCGCCTATTATGCTTTGATCCGCAACCCGCGGATCACATCGAAAGGAAAGAACACCAACGCACAGTTTGGTTTCACCAATACTTTACTCGACCTCATCAATAATCAGAAGCCTACACATATGGCCGTGTGCTTCGATACACATGCGCCTACCGAACGCCACACAGACTTTGCTGATTATAAAGCCAACCGCCAGGATGCGCCGGAAGACCTGCTGGCAGCCCTCCCCGATATCAAAAGGATCATCCGCGGCTTCAATATACCCGTTATGGAAGTCGACGGATTTGAGGCCGACGACGTGATCGGCACCCTCAGCAAACAGGCCGCCAAAGCCGGTTATGAAGTATACATGGTTACACCGGATAAGGATTATGGGCAGCTCGTGGATGGCAAAATCAAGATCTACAAACCAGGTTACCAGGGGGGCGACGCAGAGATCCTCGGCGCCAAAGAGGTCTGCGAAAAATGGAATATTAAAGAAGTACACCAGGTGATCGATATCCTTGGATTGATGGGCGATGCTGTCGATAATATCCCCGGTATCGCAGGCGTAGGCGAGAAAACAGCCGCAAAATTACTGGCCGAATACGGCACCCTCGAAAATGTGCTCGCCAATGCTGATTCCATCAAAGGAGCATTGGGAGAAAAGATCCGCAACGGCAAAAATTCGGCTATCCTTTCCAAAAAACTGGCCACTATTATCACGAACGTTCCTGTAGAATTCCATGAAGAGGACTTCAAATTGAAAGACCTCAATAAAGACCTGTTGAGAGAGGTGTTCTCCGACCTGGAATTCAAGACCATCGGCAAACGTTTACTGGGTGAGGATTTCACCGTTACGGGCACTGCACCACAGGGTGTTCAGACCGACCTCTTCGGAAATGCCGTAGAGAAGGAGACCAAAAAGGCCGCACCTTCTGCCAAAAAGGAACAAGCCGAAACGGATGAAGACCGCACCGAAGGCGCCGAAGTGCCACACGCGGGTAAGAACATTCATAACACGCCCCACCAATACAGGGCTATCACCGATGATGCCGCCATCAAATCGCTCGTGAAAGAGCTCATGGAAGAAAAAGAGATCTGCTTCGATACCGAAACCACCAATATCGATGCCAACGATGCAGAGCTGGTAGGCATGAGCTTTTCCTACAAACCCGGTGAAGCCTATTACGTGCCCCTTCCTGCCGACCAGGAACAAACGAAGAATATCCTTAAAAAATTCGAGCCCCTGTTCAACAAAGCATCCATCACCTGGATCGGGCAGAACCTGAAATACGATATGCTCCTATTGAAATGGTATGGGTATGAACTGAAAGGGAAGATATTCGATACCATGCTGGCGCATTATGTGATCGAGCCGGATGGAAAACGCAGCATGGATATCCTCAGCGTTCAGTACCTGGGCTATGAGCCTGTGCATATTGATGAACTGATCGGCAAAAAAGGCAAGACACAGGGCAATATGCGCGATGTGGAACTGGAAAAGATCAAGGACTATGCAGCCGAAGACGCGGATATCACCCTGCAATTGAAACAGGTGTTCGCGCCGCAGTTGAAGAAAAAAGAAGTGGAGGAAGTCTTCGCCAAAGTGGAGAACCCATTGGTAAAAGTGCTGACCGATATGGAATTCGAAGGAGTAAAGATAGATGAGAACTTCCTGAAAGAATATTCAGCACAACTGGACAAAGAAGCCCGGCAAGCGGAAGAGAATGTTTACAAACAGGCAGGCGTAAAGTTCAATCTCGCTTCCCCCAAGCAACTGGGCGAAGTACTGTTTGAAAAATTGAAGCTCGACCCCAAGGCCAAAAAGACCAAGACAGGTCAATACGCCACGGGAGAAGATGTGCTGGTGAAACTGGCCCACCAGAACAAGATCGTGGAAGATATCCTCGCATTCCGGGAGCTCACCAAACTCAAATCGACCTATGTGGACGCGCTGCCGCAAATGATCAACCGGAAGACAGGCCGCGTACACACTTCCTATGCCCAGGCCGTGGCCGTAACTGGCCGGTTGGCCAGCAACAACCCGAACCTGCAGAATATTCCCGTACGCACCGACCGCGGTAAAGAGATCCGCAAGGCGTTCATTCCCGGTTCTTCCAAACATATCCTGCTATCGGCGGATTATTCGCAGATCGAATTGCGCATCGTGGCCGCCATCAGTGGCGACCCTGCGATGTGCGATGCCTTCAAAAAAGCGAAGGACATCCACACCGCCACTGCTGCCAAAGTATATAATGTGGATGAAAAGGATGTGACCAAGGAGATGCGCTACAAGGCAAAGAGCGTGAACTTCGGTATCATTTACGGGCAGGGCGCTTTCGGCCTGGCCGATAACCTCGGTATCAGCAGAACGGAGGCCAAGGAAATTATCGACAATTACAAGAAACAGTTTGCCAATATCCAAAAGTACATGGACGACACCATCAATTTCGCCAGGGAACATGGCTATGTGCAAACCCTGATGGGCCGCAAACGCTGGCTGCGCGATATCAATTCTTCCAATTTCACGGTACGCGGTTTTGCCGAACGCAACGCCATCAATTCCCCCATCCAGGGCACAGCCGCAGATATGATCAAGCTGGCCATGATCAAAATACATGAAGAGTTCAAAAAGCACCAATTCAAGTCGAAAATGATCCTGCAGGTACATGACGAATTGGTCTTCGATGCCCTGAAAGAAGAAGTGGAGACCATCAAACCCATTATCCTCAACTGCATGCGAAAAGCACTGCCATTACCGAACGGCGTGCCCGTAGAAGCTGAGGTCGGGTCGGGCAAAAACTGGCTGGCAGCACATTAATTTATGGGCATAAGATCTCCGAATGGATTTTTTTCCTGAAATTTACATTCCATTGTAAATCGAGGACGATGATCACTCCTTCCATGCTCGCACATACTTACTAAGTATTCCCGGAATCTCCCCGCTACATGGACTATGTAGCCCGTTCTGATCCGCCACTTCTCCGGTCACCAACCGGAAGAAATTTTATTTTATCAACTTTTATTTCGAGGTAATGGCAAATCCCTATATATCGCTGTTGCGGACAGCATGGCACTATGCACGTCATGAGCGAAAAAGATATGTTCTTATTTATTCCATGTTCGTTGCTGCGAATATCATCGCAGCCATGAACCCCATCCTTTTCGGATGGTTCGTTGGCAACCTGCAGAAAGATACACAGCATGTGCTGAATTATACCCTATTGTACGCCGTGATCTATTTCGGCCTGAAGCTGGCCGAATGGAGCTTTCACGGCCCTGCACGGGTACTGGAGAGAAAGCTGGCTTTCAACCTGAGCCGGAATTTCTTGCAGGAACGCTACCACCAGGCCCTGCATCTGCCGGTAAAATGGCACCAGGACCATCACAGCGGCTCCACCATCAACCGTATCCGTAAAGCCTACGATGCGCTGAAGGAGTTCTTTGATGAAGGCTTCAAATATATTCATGCTCTCTCCAAGTTCGTGTTCTCAGTGATCGCCATGCTCTGGTTCTCTCCTTTGTACGGAGGCATCGGTATCCTGCTGGGCATCCTGACCATCTGGCTGATCATGAAGTTCGATAAACCTTTTATCAGGACACTGAATGAGGTCAACGAAAAAGAGCACGTGGTTTCATCCACCCTGTTCGACAGCCTTTCCAATATCATGACCGTGATCACACTCAGGCTGGAGAAAAGCATGGAGACGGGCCTGCTCGCCAAAGTACAGCAAATCCTGAATCCATTCCGTAAAAATGTAGTGATCAATGAATGGAAATGGTTTGTGGCAGATACGCTGGTCACCCTCATTTACGTGGTGATCGCAGCCGGTTATATCTATCAGCATTGGGAAGCAGGTAAGCTCTTCCCGGTAGCCGGACTGGTAACCCTGCTCGGTTTTGTACAACAGTTCACCAGCGTGTTCCATGATGTGGCCTGGCAGTATACGGAAATCGTTCAGTTCAACACGCATGTGGAAACCGCCCGCAATATCGAAGAGGCTTATCAACAGAACCATCGCCCGGACCAGCCCAGTGACCTTCCCGGGAACTGGCAGACCATCGGGATCGATCACCTTTATTTCTCACACCGTGGACCATACGATGACAAACATGCACCACAAAGCCTGCACAACCTGCACCTGACATTGCAACGCGGCAAACGTATTGCACTGATCGGGGAAAGTGGCAGTGGCAAGAGCACACTGTTGTCCCTTCTCAGAGGTTTGTATGATCCTGAGCCGGGGATGCAGTTGACCGTAGACGGCAAACCATTCCCGCTTGCCTCCCTGAATGAAACGGTTACGCTGTTCCCGCAGGAGCCGGAGATCTTTGAGAACACCATTGCCTACAATATCACGCTGGGCCTGCCTTTCAGTGAGGAAGATATCATGAACGTGAGTGAATCGGCTCATTTCACGGAAGTGATCCACCAGTTGCCGAATGGACTGGGATCGGATATCCGTGAGAAAGGCGTGAACCTCTCCGGTGGGCAAAAACAGCGGCTCGCACTGGCCAGGGGCATTCTCGCTGCCCGCGAAAGCGATGTGGTATTGCTCGATGAGCCTACCAGCAGCGTTGACCCGAAGACCGAGGCTATGATCTATGAGAAGATGTTCCAGGCTTTTGCCGACAAGGTCATCGTTTCTTCCATGCACCGCCTGCACCTGCTCAACCATTTCGATCATATCTATGTTTTGAAACAAGGACGCATCGTGGCAGAAGGAGCCTTCGAAGACCTCCGCGCCAACAGCGCCGTTTTCCAGGAATTATGGGAACACCAGAAAATGCAGGAGCCCGTCTGAACCATGATTTTTTGGATTTAATGGATGGAGAGGAAAATTCGCCGACAGATCAAAAGCACTGAACGTATTAGTTTTTAACTTTATGTTCAGACATTTAACATACCTATATCATTGGTTCTTTAAACTTTCAACGTCGTATCCTCTCCATCCATTAAATCCAAAAAATCATGGTTCAGACGACGATATTTACAACCCGCTAACAGTATGCGGCGTCTATTTTGAGGATATTTAAGGTAAGATTACCCAAACCTAAATTCACCGCGGTATGAAGATCTTGTATACAATATTGTGCGTTATGGGAGCAGCGCTCCTCTTCACACAGCCAATTTTCGCCCAGGAAAACACCTGGCCGAAAACCATGGCTACGAACAACGGAGGTTTGATCAAAATATATCAATGGCAACCGGAATCCTACTCCGACAATACCCTGAAAGCACGTGCTGCGATCTCGGTACTGGAAGCCGGCAAATCCGACCCGGTCTTCGGTATGGCCTGGCTGAAAGCCACTACCCAAACCAATGGCGACCAGGTGCTGGTCCAGTCGGCCCGCATCAGCTCGGTGAAGCTGCCCGGTGAATCCGATGAAGACAAGCTCGACAATCTCCGGCAAATGATCGAAGAACAGATCCCGGCCTGGGGCATTACTTTCACTTCAAAGGAGCTTCAGTCATCCCTCGACCTTCACAATAAACAGACTTCCCTGGCCCAGGAGATCAGCAATACACCTCCCAGGGTCATCTATAGTAATACACCTTCCATTCTCGTCCTGATCGATGGCGCGCCGAGGTTGCAACGCAATAATGACTGGGGTGTGGATGCAGTAGTAAATTCTCCGTTCACGATCGTTAAGAACAATAATGGCGACTACTACCTCTTTGGTGGCAAGCATTGGTACAAAGCTCCGGCAGCGACCGGTCCGTACAGCCTGACCACCAACGTGCCTTCCAATCTTACAAAAATCAGCCAGGCTATCAAAGATGCCGATAAGGATGACGATAAAGGCATGGAATCAGATCAGAATACCATCTACAATATTATTGTCAGCACAGAACCTGCCGAACTGGTCCAATCGAAAGGCGAAGCGAATTTCGCACCGGTTGAAGGTACCGGCCTGCTCTATGTGTCCAACACGGACGATGACATATTCATGGATATCAATTCGCAGCAATATTATGTACTGCTCTCCGGCCGCTGGTATAATTCCAAAACCCTGAGCGGTAAATGGCAATATGTTTCTTCGACTGACCTGCCGGCTGATTTTGCCAGGATACCGGAAGGCTCGGCCAAAGACAATGTGCTCGCCAGTGTTGCCGGTACGCCCGCAGCCAAAGACGCATTGAGGCAGGCGGAGGTGCCGCAAACAGCCAGGGTAGACAGGAAATCTGCAAAGGCCAATATCGCGTATGATGGCGACCCTGAATTTGAAAGCATCGATGGAACTGACATGTACTATGCTACCAATACTTCTTCTTCAGTGATCCGCTGGAGAGGCCGCTATTATGCTGTCGATAATGGGGTGTGGTTCGATTCCTATAGTGCGTTCGGCCCCTGGACAGTAGCTGTGGTGCGCCCTTATCCTGTTGCGCTTATTCCTCCCCGTTATCCCATTTACAACGTAAAATATGTGTACATCTATGATGTTACGCCCGATTTCGTTTACATGGGTTATACGCCCGGTTATCTCAATACATTCATCTATGGGCCCACTGTAGTGTTCGGCACTGGTTTCTATTACCGACCCTGGTATCGTTCCTATTATTATCCACGTCCCTGCACCTGGGGTTATGGTGTGAGGTATAACCCCTGGTTCGGTTGGGGCTTTGGCTTCAACTATAATGCAGGCTGGTTCCACCTGGGCATCAGTTTCGGCAGTGCCCGCCCCTGGGGTTATTGGGGTGGTTGTGGCTGGTGGGGCCCGCGTTATTACAGGATGCCTTATTGTTATTCTGCGTACCGTGCCGGCGTTCCTTATGGTTACTACAATAACCGCTACTACGAGTACAGGAACAATTCCATCGTTTACGCCAATCGCACCACCAATATTTACAATTATCGCAGGGATGTAATAACTAGGGATAACCAGCGCGTCATTGCTCCTGCTGCTATCAACAATAATGGTAGAAGGGATTTTGCAGGCTACAACAATAACAACCGCCGATTCGACGACAGGCAAAGGAATTTCAGCAACAGTCCCGATAATCGTGGTAACAGGTACAATAACCGGAACGGTGAAGTCAGGAATGACCGGCCGCTGACACGGAACTTCGATCGTAGTAACCGGACAGATTTCCCGCAGAGCAGGGACAGGGAGATCTCAGAAAGACCGAACCGTACCTATACGCCTCCGTCGGGCGGTGGCCCGGTACGCCGTGAATTCGATCGTCCGTATTCCCGTCCATCGAACGGCAATGGCAGCGGTAACCGCGAAACATTGCCTGGCAGGGAATGGAGAGGCAGTAACAATATGCCACGCAATTTTGACGGAGAACGTCCAGGCAGGATCAGTGCTCCTCAAAACCGTGAACCGGCATTCCGCGGCGGCGGCATGGAACGCAGAATGGAGCCGCGTGGAGGTGGTAGTGGCGGGTTCAACAGAGGTGGAGGCGGTAGACCTTCCGGTGGCGGTAGAGAATCGCATGGAGGAGGAAGGCCCAACAGGGCATAACTTCACAAATTTTGTTCAGTAATTATTCCACAATATGACCTGTTTCGTACCCAACCGGAACAGGTTTTTTATTCATGGGTTTTTAATCGCTGACAAAAATGGTTTGGCATAATTGTTGGCGAACTTAGGGTGTTAACTTATTTTATAACTCTAAAATCTTGTGTTATGAAAGGGAGAAATCTTGTTATCGGAATGTTGGCTGCTGCTGCAGTAGGCGCATTGATCGGAACACTGTTCGCACCGGATAAGGGTTCTGAAACCAGGAAGAAGATCAAGAATGCTGCAGATGATCTCGCCCATAAAGTAAAGAAAGGATTACGCAAGAATCCCGTTACCGGTGATATGGAAGTAAGCTCATAATATCTGGCACTAATCACTCAACATACATTTTTAATTCGATTGACCCCGGGCAAGCTTCGCTTGCCCGTTTTTATTTTAATAGGGTGAACCCAACAAAAGTTCGTGAGAAATTTTTTTCAGCGAAAGGGCTTAATTTCACCCCCGATTATGGCTGTTATTTTTTATTGTTACGATGCTTATTGCGGCTGGTGCTATGGCTTCAGTCCGGTCATGAAAAGGATTGCTGCGCAATACCAGGGTTCCATTCATATCGAAGTGCTGTCGGGTGGAATGATCATAACCGACAACCCCCGTCATATCGGGATCACTGCCAGCTATATCCAATCTGCTTATAAGCGCGTGGAAGAGCTTACCCATATCAAATTCGGCAGTGATTATCTCTGGCATATCAATCATCCGGACCAAAGCGATTGGTTCCCCAGCTCCGAGAAACCTGCCATCGCGCTTTGTATTTTCAAGGAATATTTTCCGGAAAGACAGGTGGAATTTGCGGCAGACCTGCAATATGCCCTCCACTATGAAGGCCGTGACCTGGTTGATGATGAAGCCTACCGGCACCTGCTGGAGAAATATGGCATTCCCGCAGAAGATTTTTACCGATCGCTCCACAGTGAACAATACAAGGAAAAAGCATACCACGAATTCGATCTCTGCAAGCAATTGCAGGTAACGGCTTTCCCGGCCGTACTGATGCAGGTATCCGACAAAAAGTTCTACCTGCTGGCCAGGGGATATACGGATTACGATACCCTTCACCAAAGGATCGAAGCCGTATTGAAAGAGACCGGGCAATAACATTTACATGAGTGGCGCCTGCCGGCGAAAAAAAGCGGGAGTTTCTATTTAATTTGTATCGTCAAACCTCCCATTTCAATGAAAAGACTCCTGATCAGTTGCCTTTCCTTCTCCTCGTTCCTTTCAGTAACAGCTCAATCCGGGCGGGGAATGGATTTCGAACAGTACGACCCTGTTTCCACTTTGGTAGTGCCCGAACACAAGCTCACAAAAGCCAGGTTCCCTTTCATCGATGTGCACAATCATCAGTGGAATATGAAGGCTGGCGATTTACAGAAACTGGTGGCACAGATGGACCAGCTCAATATGAAAGTAATGGTGAACCTCAGCGGCGGGAATGGCAATAGCCTGGAGAATATGACGAGCGCCATCCGCAATACAGCCCCCAAACGGTTCATCGTTTTTGCCAATATCGATTTCGGAGGGATAGGTAAATCAGGTTGGATGGAAGGCGCCGTAAAACAATTGCGCGAAGATGTGCAGCATGGGGCCAATGGATTGAAGATCTTCAAAAATCTCGGCCTTTCCGTGAAAGACAATACCGGCAAAAGGGTCACCATCGATGATCCTCGGCTCGATCCCATCTGGTCATTATGCGGCGAGCTCAAGATCCCTGTTCTGATCCATACTGCCGATCCCAGGCCATTCTGGGACCCGGTCGATGAGCACAATGAACGCTGGCTGGAGATCACCACGCATCCCGGCAGGAAGCGAAGCGATACAGACCCCGCCCCCTGGGATACCCTGATCGAAGAACAACACCGTATGTTCGCCAAACACCCGGAAACTATTTTTATTGCAGCACATTTCGGCTGGTACCCCAACGACCTCGGCAAACTGACCGCCTTGCTCAACAGGCTACCCAACGTGTATGTCGAGTTCGGGGCCGTTATTGCCGAACTGGGCCGGCAACCCAGGGCGGCAAAAAGTTTCTTCGAAAAGTTCCAGGACAGGATCCTCTTCGGCAAAGACAGTTGGGTGCCCGAAGAATACGCCACTTATTTCAGGGTACTTGAAACAGAAGATGAATATTTCCCCTATCATAAGAAGTACCATGCTTTCTGGAGGATGTACGGGATGGGATTGCCAGACCCGGTCCTGAAAAAAATATATTACAAAAATGCGCTGCGCATCATACCCCATATCGATGCCACGCAATTCCCTGATTGAGTACTGTTGCCCATCGGGATTTTTTCACGATTCATCCTTCTAAATGCCTTCGCATCTTGGTTCGCCTTCTTATTTTTCTTATCTTACTTGTAAAATAATCACAATATGAAAAAGTTTGCCGCCGCCTTCTGCGCGCTATCAATGATCACTGCCATAAGCTGCAATGATGCAGGACAAAACACCACTGCCAAAAACGATAGTACTGCCCACAAAACAGACACTGCTACCAAGATCGCTGAGGCTCCTGCTCCTCCGATGGATTCCGCTGCCATGATGAAAGCCTGGATGGAATATATGACACCCGGTGAAATGCATAAAATGCTCGCTGCACAGGACGGCACATGGAGTACTGAAGTTACTTCCTGGATGGCGCCAGGGGCGCCTCCGCAAACCAGCAAAGGAAGTTGCGTCAACCACATGATACTGGGAGGACGCTTCCAGGAATCCAGGTTCTCCGGAAGTTTCGACAAAATGCCTTTTGAAGGGATCGGAACAATGGCCTACGATAACAGCAAAAAGAAATTCGTGAGCAGTTGGGTAGATAATATGGGTACCGGCATCATGAACATGGAAGGTACCTATGATCCTTCCACGAAAACGATCAGCATGACCGGCAAGATGCTCGATCCTACCACTTCCCAGGAATGCAGCATGCGCCAAACTATCAAGATCGTAGATGACAAGCACCATATCATGGAAATGTTCGCAGCACAACATGGCCAACAGGAGTATAAGAATATGGAGATCAAGTTCACTAAAAAATAAATGATTAAAGGGAAGGTTGAAATGACGTCTGATCATTTCAACTTTCCCTTTACTATTTTTAACAGGAAGCTCTTTTAACGCCAGGCACCGATGATAGCGCCCATCAGCACCAAGGCAGCTACGCAATAACCGGCATTGATGAAGATATGCTTTACAGACCTGTGCTCGAACAGGCCGATGATGGACAGGAAAGCAGCGATCCAGATACCAGACAGAAGACCGGCTATCGCACCCCAGGCAATATCGACCTTCAACACACATCCCTCCGGACAATCAGCGGCAGGCTCAGCCAGGAACATTCCCATATTGGCTGCTATTACCAACGTCAATATGAAAGCGCCGCCGTATATTTTTCCTTTATTGCCTTTTCTTATTTCGTCTATCGTCATTTTATTTTCCTTCATCCATGCCTTGCCGAACAGCGCCGGTGAATACCATACCCCTGCCAGCACAAACGCCGAGATGCCGGCTGCCAGCACCGCCAGCCAGTTGATCGATTGTATTACCATACTTTAAATAATTTAGTTGATGAAAATATTCGGCGCTTTTAATGCTTCTTCGAATCTATTTCACTAATTTTTCCGGGCCAATCCAAATTGAACAAGGATGGAAAAAGAGGCGATGAATACAAACAAGACGGTGATGAAGTCACCCACCGCTATGCGGGTCAATGATATTGGCTTCCGGCTGATCCTCATTCCATTCTTCGGCATCTTTATCCCTGCCGTTACGCACCTGGTAGATCACAATAGTTTTTCACTCTGGAAGGTCAAGCTGAGTTATCTATATACCATCGGCCTTTCCCTGATCATCTGGGAAGGCAACCGCTATCTGCTGTTCGCGCTACGCAGTTATTTCAACTGGTTCAACAAGCCTGTGCGAAAGATCGTGGTGCTGGTGCTGGCCGCCTCCTGCTTCACCATCCCCATCAGCATACTATTATTGATCACCTGGTATCATATTTTTAAGCAGGGAGTAGTGAACTGGGATGTGATCACTGAATCGACACTGATCATCATGATCTCCGTGCTGTTCATCGTGCATGTATATGAAACAGTTTTCCTCGTAAAAGAATCGGAAGGCGAGATGCTGAAGAACGAACAATTGCAAAGGGCCAAAGCAGAAGCAGAGCTGGAAGCATTGAAGAACCAGATCGATCCGCATTTTATTTTCAATTCGCTGAATACATTATCGCACCTGATAGAGGAAAGTCAGGCCAAAGCCAAACAATTCAACGATAGCCTGGCCGATGTATACCGGTATATCCTCCAGAACAAGGGGCGCGAGCTCGTGTTGCTGCGAGAGGAAATGGGATTCCTGGACGATTATTTCTCGTTGCTCACCATCCGTTTCGGGTTTGCGGTGCAGATGCGGAATTATATCGACCCCTCCCTGTTCGACCGGTACCTGATACCGCCCATTTCACTGCAGATCCTGGTGGAGAACGCCATCAAGCATAATGAGTTTTCAGAGGCCGAACCCCTGGTCATCGACCTTGTCATGGACGAAGAGCACCTGGTGGTGCGCAACCAGGTGCGAAAAAAATTATTGAGAAAACCATCATCGAAGATCGGTCTCAATAACCTGCGGGAACGCTACCGGCTTACTACTTACCAGGATATTACGATCACCGAAGGAGAGGGCCTGTTCACTGTTGCCTTACCTGTATTAAAAATAGATTGATATGCGTGTCATCATTATAGAAGACGAAAAACCTGCTGCTGAAAAATTATTGAAATCGTTGCTGGCCTGCGATCCCGAGATCCAGGTGGAAGCGATCCTGGGAAACATCAAGGAAACCATCAGTTGGTTTCATCAGAACCCGGTGCCGGAACTGATCTTCATGGATATCGAGCTCAGCGACGGGCTTTCCTTCAAGATCTTCGAGAAGATCACCATCAACTGCCCCATCATTTTCGTAACGGCCTATGATGAATACTGGCAGGAAGCATTCGAACATAACAGCATAGAATACCTGCTGAAACCGGTAAAGCAGGAAAAACTGGAAGCCGCCCTTCGCAAATACGACAAGCTGAAACAGCATTTTGCCACCAGCTACCAGAATTTGAGCAACTGGCAATCGCAGCATGCCCAGAGCGGGGGCTTTAAGAAGCGGTTCCTGGTGAAACGGGGAACGGATTATGTGAGCATCAAAACGGCCGATATCGCTTATTTCTATGCTGCCCACAAACTGGTTTGCATGGTAGATAATAAAGCGCAGAAATTCATCCTCGATCAATCGCTTAGTGATATCGAAGCCCAACTGGATCCCGCGAGTTTTTACCGTGTGAGCAGAAAATACCTGATCAATATGAGCGCCATCAAAAGGATCAAAGCCTATCCGAAAAGCAAGCTCCTGCTGGAGCTGGACCCGCCGCTGCATGAGGAAGTGATCATCAGCCAGGAGAATGTAACGGCGTTCAAACAATGGATGGGACAATAAAAAAACCCTGAGCCAACTGCCATTGGCCAGGGTGTAGATTCAGCCTCGCTTTCAGGATAAATCAATAAGGTCAGTTATTTCCACCTCCGTTGCCACCACCGGGACGGCGCGGGCGCATGGAGGGCTCGATCTCATCTTTCCATTTCTTGAACTGGGCATCGGTAAACACTTTTTTCAGTTTGGCATCCCTATCGTCCCCCAGTTTCTGAAATTTTTCACGCATCTGCGACCTGTCGCCCCCACCGCCGCCATTCCTCATTTCATCCATGGCCTTGTCGCGCGCCTTGAAATATTCGGTAAAAATAGTATCGGATTTAGCAGTCTGATCCTTATCCAGTTTCAGATCGGCCAGTTTTTCCATCACTGCCTTCACATTTTCCTCCACGGTACGGCGTTGAAAACCACCGCCACCCTGTCCCTGGGCCTTTACTGAGTATATGCCGGTAAGCATGACCGCCACCAGAAAAAAGAATGCCTTTTTCATTGCATGAGTGTTTTTTATTGAATAATCGGGAGCTTTCTAATTGGAAGCTGAAAGGCAAAAAAACCTGCGCCGGGGGTAAATTTTGGCAATACAGGAAAAGATCGTCCCAATAATTTTTGGAACAGGGTTTGCCCAAATCATTTTATCTTGCATATCCTTTAAAAACATGGATCGATATGGAATATGGAAAAATCGTTTCGGTAACCGGGTTACCTGGATTGTTTGAATTAGTCAGCAGTAAGAATGACGGAGCTATCGTTAGGTCGCTCGACGACAAGACCACCAAATTTGTTTCAAGCCGCATTCATAATTTCTCCCACCTGGAGAGTATCGAGATCTATACTGTACGGGACAATGTGAACCTGGTAGATGTTTTCAATGCCATGGAAAAAAGCGGGGAGAAATTACCCGACGGGAAAGACAATGGGGCCCTGAAAAAATACTTTGAAAAAGTATACCCCGACCTCGACTTTGAACGTGTGTATGCCAGCGACATGAAAAAGATCATCAAATGGTTTGGCATTCTCACCGATAATAAAATAGAGATCAAATTACGCGAACTACCGGAAGAAGAAGTGGAAGAAGCAACCGTTGAGGCCCCGGTAGAAGAAAGATCGCCCAAAGCCAAAAAAGAGGCCGAAGCAGAAAAGCCTGCAAAAAAAGCAGAGAAGGAACCGGCAAAAGCTGCAGCTAAAAAAGAAAAGGCCGCAGAAACCAGCGAAGAGCCTGCTGAAAAACCGAAGAAAAAAGCAGCGCCCAAAGCCAGGAAAGAAACTGAAGAAAAGCCGGCCCCCGCAGCCAAAAAGAAGGCAGCGCCTGCAGAGAAGAAACCTAAAAAATAATGTTAATACACAACCAAAGCTACAATCTCCGGTAAACATAGAACGCCTGGAGATTGTAGCTTTAGTATTTAAACAGGAGCTATGCAAATCAGTGCAGATATCAGAAAACTACCACGTCAATACCTACCCGAAGATTTTGCCGTAACGAACTGGGAGGCCCTGGAGCCTTATTTCCGGGAATTACTGGAAAGGCCGCTTGCATCTCGGCCTGACCTGGAAAAATGGCTGAAAGACATGAGCGAAATGGAAGCGGTGCTCAGCGAAGATGCCTGCTGGAGACAGATCCGCATGACCTGCGATACGGAAAACAAATCCCTGGAAGAAGCATTCGTATTTTTCGTAACGGAGCTGCAACCGAAGATCCAACCCTATGCCGACAAGCTCAACCGGAAACTGGTGGAGAGCCCTTTCACACAGGAACTCGACCAGCAAAAATATTTCACTTACCTGCGCAGTGTGCGCAAGAGCATTGACCTTTTCCGGGAAGAAAATATTCCCCTGCAATCGGAACTGGGCGTGCTCCAGCAACAGTTTGGCGTGATCTCGGGCAAAATGACCGTGGAAGTGAACGGACAGGAGTATACATTACAGCAGGCCGCCAAAATGCTGGAAAGCCCCGACAGGGACCTCCGTGAAATGGTATACCGCAAGATCAATGAGCGGCGCCTGCAGGACAAGGATACTTTGAATGAGCTTTACACCAAGCTGATCGGGCTTCGTCATCAGGTGGCTAAAAATGCGGGCTTTGAGAATTACCGCGACTATAAATTCAAGGAACTGGGAAGATTCGATTATAACAAGGAGGATTGCTTCCAGTTCCATGAAGCGGTTAAACTACACATCCTTCCACTGGTCAATACCATCTACGGGAAAAAGAAGAAAAAGCTGGGGCTCGATCGGCTCCGGCCATGGGACCTGGAAGCGGAACCGGCAGGCGTACAACCGCTGAACCCTTTCAAAACGGGCAGTGAATTGCTGGAAAAGACCATCCGCTGCTTTGAGCAACTACGTCCGTTTTTCGCCGACTGTTTGCGTAAAATGAACGAAATGAAGCGGTTTGACCTGGAAAGCAGGAAAGGCAAGGCTCCCGGAGGATATAACTGCCCCCTGGCCGAGACAGGCGCACCCTTTATTTTCATGAATGCCGCCGGTCAGATGAGCGATGTTACCACCATGGTCCATGAAGGTGGCCATGCCATTCATTCGTTCCTCGCTCATCCGTTGGAGTTAAGCTCCTTCAAGGAATACCCGATGGAGATCGCAGAAGTGGCCAGTATGTCGATGGAGCTCTTCAGCATGGATTCCTGGGAAGAGTTCTTCGACAAGCCTGAAGACCTGGAAAGGGCTAAAGAGCATCAGTTAGAACGGGTTATTACCATATTCCCCTGGATTGCCACTATCGACAAGTTCCAACACTGGGTATATGAACATCCGTTCCATACTTTGGAAGAAAGGGCAGCCAGGTGGAAAGAGATCCTGACTGAGTTTTCGTCCGATGTGATTGATTTTAATGGCTTAGAAGAATACAGGACCTATGGGTGGCAACGGCAATTGCACCTTTTCGAAGTACCGTTATATTATATAGAATATGGTATTGCCCAACTGGGAGCGATCGGCCTGTGGATGCAATTCCGTGAAAATAAAGATGCAGCGTTGGACAACTATATGCGGTCTTTGAGTTTGGGAGGAACAAAAACGCTTCCTGAATTATATCAGGCTGCGGGGCTGGTGTTTAACTTTTCGCCCGACAGAATACAGAAGCTGATGCAATTTGTGAAGAAAGAATTGGAGGGGAAACGTTAATCCCTAGTCGGCAAAAAAAATACCCAGTTAGTGGTATATTATTTATTCTTCCTAACAACTATCTTTGTTACTCAATCTAAACTAAGATAGGATGAAGAAATTCATCCATTATCATAAACTAGCTACTAATCAGAGCCTTAACCAAAAGTCCCGTTGTTTCTACATCGGGGCTTTATTTTTTATCGGAGCTTTATGTCGCAGATGATCCTAATCAAGAGTTTTTTCTTCGGTATTTTCCCACCTTTTTTCTGGATAATCACCTTTTCTTGTTAAAGACCAGTTAACCGATCGAATTCCTTTTTCATTGGCATTCCCTGCAAACGCCCGTAACCACCATTTGGAACTCTTCGGGCTGAAAACCTTTGGGGAGCTTGACATCGGGTACGGTCACATCTTCGAGGCAAATCGTATTTCCACAGGAGCTGCAAACAAAATGGACATGGTTATCGTGGTGATGGCCTTCCGTACAATCGTCTTTGCAAAGCGCATAACGAACGGAGTTATCAGCGGTAGGTATAGTATGGATGATGCCTTTCTCCATAAATACCTGGAGGGTACGATATACTGTCACCCGGTCGAATTTTTCACCGGTCTTTTTCTCGATGTCCCCATGCGCCAGGGCCCCGTTGCTCGATAAAAAAAGTTCCAGTATTTTTTTCCGGCTATCGGTTACACTTAGCTGATTATGCTTGAGGATATGATCGATCTGGGTTTCATTCATTCTCGAGGCGGTCATGTTCATCCGGTTAAAAATTTCCGGCAATGTCAATTGCCAAATATATTGTTGCTGAATCGGGTTTGGGACACGGGTTCAACCAGGAGATCGGCAATATCTTTTTTCAGGGTTTCCAGTTCTTCTTTTTTCAGTCCATCGTAGATCTTCCGCACCCGCCCGCTCTTATCCACCAATGCAAAGAATTGCGTGTGCAGGAACTGCTGGTCGATATTCTGCAGGTTGTTCTTCGGATCATCGAGCAGGTAACTGTTACGGGCAGTGCTGTACAGGCTGTCCTTCGATCCTGTGAGGAACCACCAGTGCTCCGTATCGATCTTCATTGAATCGGCATATACTTTCAACCTTGCCGAACTGTCTGTTTCGGGATCGCAGGTATGCGAAAGGATCAGGAAGCCGGGCTCATTTTTGAATTGCTCATGGATAGGTAACAGGTTCCTGTTCATGATAGGACAGATGCTCTTGCAGGTGGTAAAAAAATATTCCGCCACATATACCTTCCCTTCCACGTCCCGCTCACTGATCGCTTTCCCGTCCTGGTTCACGAAATGAAAGGACCTTACATTATTGATCACCGGCAGCTTTGCTTTCCCGAAACCGGGGATCACCTGCGTTAGCGCTACGTAAAACCCGATCACGAGCAGCAGGAAAAATCCCAGATAAAATAATAACTTCTTATTCTTCATTTCCAGTACTGTTACTTTGAGACAAAGTTACAGGCGGCCCGCCCGATTTCAGCATTTTTTCAATGGTTCAACAAAAAAATTGCAACAAAGTTGCATAAATTAAACCCAGTCCCCTATCTTTGCTCCATGAATCGGATCAACTGGGATGCCTGGGGAGTTGCCACATCGATGGCCTGCGCTATACATTGCGCCATTTTACCACTTTTATTGACGAGTTTACCCATTTTCGGGGTCAATATCATCGAAAATACAGCATTCGAATATGGGATGATCGCGCTCGCTTTTGCCATCGGCACCTTTTCCCTCTGGCATGGCTACCGCCGGCATCACCACAGCTTCCTGCCCGTATCTTTATTCAGCATCGGGATCATCTTCCTGATCGCCAAACAGATATGGCATGGGTATCAGCTCTGGCTACTGCCTTTTGCCCTACTCTTCATCATTGCAGGGCATTGGCTGAACTACCGCCTTTGCAGGGTCCATGACCATGCCCACGCCGACGATTGCGATCACTGACAGCTTCCCTGTATCGATGCGGCATTTCCCGAATTAAAAAACAATTGCTGGCCGCACTTTGTTATTTTTGCAAGTAAATACAGTGTATTATGATCAAAACAGGAAATCCTGTCATCAGCATTTATACAGAAATGACCCCTAACCCGGAAACTATGAAATTCGTGGCGAATAAGCTGCTTTATCCGGGCAAAAGCATCGATTTTCCTGATGTAGAAAGTGCTAAACCTTCTCCCCTGGCCATCGAGCTTTTCGGTTTTCCCTTCATCCGGGCTGTATTCATTGCCAGTAATTTCGTGACGCTTACCAAGACCGGTGATACGGAATGGAGCGATGTGATCCCTACCATCCGCCAGTTCCTGAAAGAATATCTCGAAGAAGGCAAAGTAGTGGTCAATGAAGATGAAGTAGCCGCCATTAAACCTGAAAGCAGCAATACCGTGGCCGCTGATGACGACGATGTGGTAAAACGTATCAAAGAATTGCTGGAAAATTATGTAAAGCCGGCCGTTGAGATGGATGGTGGCGCTATCCAGTTCAAAAGCTATGATGATGGCGTGGTGAACCTGATGTTGCAGGGCTCCTGCAGCGGTTGCCCTTCTTCCATGATCACGCTGAAAGCCGGCATAGAAGGCATGATGAAACGTATGATCCCTGAAGTGAAAGAAGTGGTGGCCGAAGCCGAATAACGATAATCATATTTTTCCCTCCATACAGACCTCCTTCCCGGGAGGTTTTTTTGTTGGCTGGCCCTGAACTATTCCTTCAATGGTTTGACTTTTGTAACGTATTCGCGTATCTTACAGTAAACTGCTTGCGTATGGCTATCGTTTTTACCATCATTTCTATCCTGGCCGGACTGATAGTGCTGATCTTGCTGGTGGCCGCTTTTTTACCGGGCTCGTATAACGTGGAGAAATCTACCATTATCAACAAACCGGTGAATGGGGTGATGGACAAAGTGGCCGATTTCAATTACTACAAGCAATGGAATCCCTGGCAACAGATGGAACCGCAGAGCAAACAGGAGATCACCGGCACACCGAAAACACCCGGGCATAAATATTCCTGGTCGGGCAAAAAGATCGGGGAAGGCAGCTTGACACTCCGGGATATCGACCCCAAACATGTTCATATCAATCTCGAATTCATCAAACCCTGGAAAGCAAAAGCGAACGACAACTGGCTTTTTGAAGAATGGGGGAATGGGGAAACAAAAGTTACCTGGCAGAACAATGGCGCCCTTCCCTATCCGATGGCGCGACTGATGGGACCATACCTCAATAAGAGTTTACAGAAACAATTCGTGACCGGCCTCGAGAACCTGAAAAAACTTTGCGAATCATCTTCCCTTTAATCGGGCACGGCATTCCTGAAAACGCGCATGGCCATAGCAGGAAAGAAGCGCATGAGCTGGATCGCCATCCATTCCTTTGAGAAAGGCTTCCCTACATACTTTTCATATTTTCCATTCTCCACAGCTTTGGCGATCTGCGCAGCCGTTCTATCGGCAGGATATCCGTTACCGATCTCCTTCCCTTCCCTGTTCAATTTTTCTCCGGTGGCCGTAACGGCATTCATCGTTACTTTAGTGCGTATATAGCCGGGCGTGATCACGGTTACCCCGATATTATCTTTCCATACTTCCGCCCGCAGGCAATCGAAATACCCATGCAGCGCGTGTTTGGCCGCAGCATAGGCAGAACGCAATGGTGTGCCGATCTTTCCCATCACACTACTGATCACTACCAGGTGCCCGCTTCGTTGCTGTTGAAAATGGGGGAGCAATAATCGCGTCAATTCGATATAGCTGAAATAATCGATCTCCATTATTTTTCGGTGGATGGCCGGCAACGTGTCTTTCACCAGTGAGCGCTGGCTGATACCGCCATTGTGGAAGACCAGGTCGATCCGACCGAATGCGGCGATCGCCATTTGTACAGCCGCATCAAAAGTGGCCGGTGCTTCCAGGTCGAGCGGAAGGATGAACACATTTTCCGGATGGCCCGATTGCTGCCTCACCCTTTCCAGTTCCGCCTCCCTCCTGGCAGAGATGATCAGTTTGGCCCCTGCTTTCGAAAGCTCATATACCAGGGCTTCGCCGATACCGGAAGAAGCTCCCGTGATCCAGGCTATTTTATTTTGGTAGAAGGACATGCTTGCCATTTTTGAGGCTCAAATATCCGAACTTCCCATCATTCCCTGCAACACGCTGCACAATCTTTGTTTGTTGTAACGGCTGCTTGTATCTTGTGCATGAAATTATTTGCCGGCATGAGCTTTCAGGAGATCTATCAGCAATTTATACAAGGGATGCAGCAGACCACCTGGCTTGAATACATGGCCGTGTTTGCCGGCATTGCCAGCGTGTGGTTCTCGCGTATCGAAAATATCTGGGTATACCCTACAGGGCTGGTGAGCACTGTCATTTACATTTTCCTGAGCATGAAAGGGCACCTGTATGGCGAGGCCAGTGTGAACCTGTATTATACCATCATGAGCGTTTATGGATGGGTGCTCTGGGCAAAGACAAACGAAGCAAAAGAGCATCTGGTGGTGATCAGGTATTCCTCTTCGAAAGAATGGGCAAATCAATTATTGTTCTGCCTCGTATGCTACCTAGTGATCTTCGGTGCCCTCACCTGGCTGAAAAAAGAATTCGCCCCGGAAGCGATTCCCTGGGCCGATGCTTTCGCATCCGCCACCGCGTATACCGGTATGTACCTGATGGCCCGCAAAAAAGTGGAAAGCTGGTATTGGTGGATCGCCACTAACTTTGCCTCCATTCCATTATACTTTGTGAAGCACTATGTATTCACCAGCGTCTTTTATCTTGTGCTGCTGATCATGGCAGTGGCAGGATTGATCGAATGGAAAAAAAGAGCGGGGCGGCCTGCCGTACCAACAGCACAACATTGAATATGCTGATGAAAAAGATAGTTGTAATAGGACCTGAAAGCACGGGCAAGAGTACACTTTGCGAACAGCTCGCCGAACATTACCGCACCGTTTGGGTGCCGGAATACGCCCGTGGATACCTGTTGGAACACGGTACCCATTACAGCTTCGACAACCTGCTTACTATCGCCAGGGGACAGGTTGAACTGGAAGAACGAATGGCCCGTGAGCTGAAGCGGTCGCACAAAGCATCGGGCCATGATCATCCCGGTCTCCTGTTCATCGATACCAATCTTTATGTGATGAAAGTCTGGTGCGAATTCGTGTTCGGTCAGTGCCATTCCTGGATCCTCGACGGCATTGCCTCCAGGAAGTACGATCTTTACCTGCTGTGCAATATCGATCTGCCCTGGGTGAAAGATGAATTGCGTGAATACCCAGACCTCGAATCACGTCTGCAGCTCTATCATATTTACAGGGACACGATGATCAACCAGCAGGTGCCCTGGGCCGATATTTCGGGCAATTATGAAGAACGCCTCAGCAAAGCCATCAGCGCCGTAGAAAAAATGATAGGTACACCATAAACAGTTCATCGCTTCAATTGTTGTGATCAATTTATGTTGCCTCTTGTGAGAAAACACCAACGTCTTCTCTTTTATTTTACCTGGTTTACCGTCAACATGCTGCAGGCCGGTCAAACGGAACTGATAGATGATGAAGCATATTACTGGGTTTACTCGCGTTTTCCTGCCTGGGGTTATTTCGATCATCCTCCTATGATCGCCATACTGATCAAGGCCGGCTTCGGCTTCTTTCATCACGAGCTGGGTGTACGGCTTTTCATCGTGATGATGAATACGGCTACCATTTTTATCATCCAGGAGCTCACTGAAAAAAAAGACGACCTCCTTTTTTATGCCGTGGCCGGAACAGTGGCCGTAGCGCAGATCGGGGGCATTATCGCAGCGCCCGATATCCCCCTGCTTTTTTTCGTGGCGCTCTTCTTTTGGTTGTACAAACGTTTTTTGTACCAGATGAACCTCCTCAACAGCATCCTGGTAGGGGCCGCCATGGCCCTGATGCTGTACAGCAAATACCACGGCGTGCTGATCATTTTTGCCACTATCCTTTCCAACCCATCCCTGCTCCGGAAATACCAGGCATATATAGCCGTGCTGGTGGCCCTGCTCCTTTTTGCACCGCACCTGTACTGGCAATACGACCATGGTTTCCCTTCCATCCTGTACCATCTGTTCGAGCGCAATGCCAGTGAATACAAGCTCAGCTTCACGATAGAATATATTCTAGGCCAGATCGCCCTGGCCGGCCCGCTGATGGGCTGGCTGCTCCTGTGGGCGGCCTTTGTATACAAGCCTGCATCGCTGACTGAGCGGGCATTGAAATTTTCCCTGATCGGCTTGTATGGTTTCTTCCTGCTCTCCACTTTGAAAGGCAGGGTGGAGGCCAACTGGACGATCCCCGCCTTCATTCCGCTGATAGTGCTGAGCCATCAGTATTTTACGAGAGATGCTTCCCTGAGAAAATGGCTGTACAAGAGCGTGCCGGTCACCCTGGTGCTCATCCTGTTGGCGAGGGTGTATATGTTGTCGGCCATGCCCGGCATCAATGGAGTTAGTAAAACCGATGAGATCCATGCGAACAGGATCTGGGTGAATGCAGTGCATCGGAAAGCCGGTGGCTCGCCGGTGATCTTCCTGAACAGTTACCAATTCGCTTCCAAGTACTGGTTTTATTCAGGGAATCCTTCTATGTCGCTCAACGGGGTGGATTATCGCAGGAACAATTACAATTTCTGGCCGATCGAAGATTCGCTGTTTGGAAAAAAAGTGATGGCGACCGGTCGCGCCGAACCACCACTCCTGACCGAATTGCTGCCTGAAACGGACAGCCTGGCCAGTTTCTTCGTCGACAATTATTTTTCCTTCTCCCGAATACAGTTACGCTTACCGGAAGACCCGGTACTGGACAGTGGCCGCCTGGCCATCACAGGTGAGTTGTTGACACCCATTACTTACCTGCCTCTTGTGCAGCAACAGCCTTACGATACCGCTTCGCTCTATGTGAGCATTTTCCGGAAAAAGGAGAAGCCAGTATATTTCAGGACAGAATTTACCGTCGGTCAGATCAGGCAGGCTGTTCAGCCATTCAGTATATCCGTTCCTGTTAGTATGCAGAAGGGTGAATACTCGGCGAGGATGGGGATCAGCACGGCTATTCCGGGTTATTTCTCTCTCAACAGCACCAGTTTCCCGCTGAAGGTCCCATAAGCCGATTATTGAAGGAGGCGTTGAATATCGGGATCGTTCTGCAGGTTGCTCATTTGCTTCATCACCCAGGGATAACGGCCTGCCACATAGCCCGAAACCGGCTTCACCGTATATTTCTTTGGATTGGGCAGGCAGGCGGCGATCATGGCGGCTTCCTGGCGGTTGAGTTGTTTGGCCGGCTTGTCGAAATAATTCCGGGAGGCGGCTTCAATGCCGAATACGCCTGTGCCCATTTCAGATACGTTCAGGTACATCTCCAGTATCCTTTCTTTTCCCCAGATCTTCTCGATCATAAAAGTAAAATATACTTCCAGTGCTTTGCGGAACCAGCTCCTGCCCTGCCAGAGAAAAACGTTTTTGGCAACCTGCTGGCTGATGGTGGATGCCCCACGCACACGGCCGGGCTTCCGTTTATTATATTCCATGGCTTTTTCGATATGCTTCCAGTCGAACCCGCTATGATCGGGAAAGAGCTGGTCTTCCGAAGAGATCACCGCCAGTTTTGCATAGGGCGACATATCCCTGAAGGAAACATAATCCCTTTTCAAGCCATTGCCGGTGATCCAGCTTCCGAGCTGTGTAAGTGTAACAGGCGGGTTTACCCACTTCAGCAGGAAGATATAGAACAATTGAAAAAAGAAAAGGAAGATGAACAGTCGTTTGAGAAATCGCAGAACACGAAGACCCAAGCCCCGGGTTTTAATGGCCATTCGGATAGCAACTTTGGTTGCAAGATACTAATTCGAATCGAGGCTGTTCATGTTTTAATGATGAAGAATGGCGCCGGCTTTTATATAGACCAGTTTGTACTTGCCACCAACCTTATTGCCCTGGTCCTGCATCCGTTGCCAGACATACCCTGCTGCCGCTATGCCTGCACCGATTGCCAGCGATGGCAGCTTATTATTTTCCGTGAGGGATTCGCCGCGGTAAAGGGAGTTGATCAATTCCAGCACAACGAAGCCAACGCCGCCGATCATCATGAGCCGGGGAGCAGTGATCACGGCAAAGCCACGCTTACGGCCCCATTCGTTATCCTGTGTATAATTGAACCGCTTCAATTCCCTGTAATCGATCCCAACAATATATCTCAGTGTATCGAGCGTTGATCCGAATTCAGTGCCTACCAGGCGGGTCTCCTGTTGTCTTATATAAATGGAATCATTGCGGATGGCGACAATATATCCGTTCACATTAAATCCATTGTGGGTAGATGCGGAAAGAAAAGAGCCTTCACCATACGTTTTGAGGGTGCGGTTATTCCTTTTCTTCAGGATGATAAAATCGGATTGCTGGGCAAAACCTGCAGCAGTAAACGAAAACAAAAAGACTAGAAGTAAAATTGGTCTCATCAAGTCAACAAGTTACAGCACAACCTGAACTTAATACACTAAGGATTTGTTAAGACTGTTTTATCCGATAAAAACAAAGTCCCATACAGTAGCGCGAACCCGAATGCCACGAGGATCACGCCTGACACTTTATTTATTATGGAGATATTATGCAGGGTAAGCCGGTTGCGCAATTTGCCTGCAAGCAATACTTTGGCCACGTCGGCAGCAATATTCAATGCGAGGCAGACGGCAAAGATGAGTATCCTCTGTTGAAAGGTGTATTTGGCCGCAAAGGCAGTGGCAGTGCCCAGCCAGAAAATAAATACGCTGGGGTTGAGTGTATTGATCAGGAAGCCGCTGGAGAATATTTTGGCCATCTCTCTTTTCCTGAAGCGAATGGCCTGTCCATCAGCATCAGTACGCAGGCTCACCTTCTTGAAGAACAGGTAATAGATGCCCATGATGAGCAGGAAGGCGCTCCCGAAAAACCCGATCAGGCTTTTGTACCTGAGCAGGTCCGATACGAGTGCAGAGAAAGCATTGCTCACCACTACGAGTACAATATCGCTTACCCACACTCCTGCCACGAAGCTGAAGCCGCCGGTATGACCATTCACAAGACTTTGCTTGATGATGGTAAATATAACTGGTCCCACCGATAGGGCGAGGATGCATCCAAGCGTAACTCCACTAATAATGGCCTGCCACATGCGTTATAAAAGAGGGATGATTTTTAAAGTTCCAGGAAGCGTGTCCATTCCTCATACATCTTTCCCTTCATGACCCGCGGAAATTTGTGTTGTCCGCCGATCTTTCCTTTGTGTTGCAAAAATTCCATGAACCGGGATTCCGGTAAGATGGTCAGGTATACTTCTTTCAGCGCGCTTTTTCTTTCGACGGCATAGTCGTCGTTCAGCTCACATAGTTTTTCATCGATCTTGCGACGCAGGAGATCGGGATCGGTCTTGTCATCGCAGGCTACCCACCATTGATGGGCGAAGAACAATCCATGGGGAACGCCGGCCACCGTATACTCGGGGATACAGATATTCAGCTCATCGCTCACGAGCTGAACGGCTTTGTTCATATTGTCGACGCTGAGGTGTTCTCCCACCAGGCTGAGGAAGTGTTTGGTGCGGCCGGTGATCACGATCTCCGACCGTTCCTTGTCCACAAAACGGATGGTGTCGCCGATCAGGTAGCGCCAGGCGCCTGCTGTGGTGCTGAGCAGGATCGCATAATCCTTGCCTTCCTCCACTTCATGGATCATCAATACTTCCGGGTTTTCGCTCACGTTGCCATCTGCATCGAAATTGGTATCGTTGAAGGGAATGAACTCAAAGAAGATATGATCGCTGAGCGCCAGCCGCATACCCCTGGCATATTGGCGGTCCTGGTAAGCGACGAATCCTTCGGAAGCGAGATAGGTCTCGATGTAGGTAAGTGGTTTGGCCACCAGTTTTTCGAATCCTTTTTTATAGGGTTCGAAGGATACCCCGCCATGTACAAAAAAAGCGAGGTTAGGCCACATATCATGAATAGTATTGAGGTTATAGCGTTCGATGATCTTTTCCATGCACATCTGGATCCAGGCAGGAACACCTACCACGAAGCCGATATCCCAGTTGGGCGCTTCTGCCACGATGGCCTCGATCTTTTTATTCCAGTCCTTCGTACGCGCGATCTTTTTCCCCGGTTTATAGAATGGAGAGAACCAGAACGGAACTTTCTTCGCAGTGATGCCGCTCAGGTCGCCGGCATAATAGCCGGGCCCTTTCTGCAGGTCAGTGCTGCCACCGAGCATGAGCCATCCCTTACCGATGCTTTTCACTGGTATATCATGATAGGTACGCAGGGTGAGCATCTGTTTGATCATCACGATGCGGTTGCCGCGCATCAGGTCATTGGTGATGGGAATGTATTTGCTGGCTGATTCGGAAGTGCCGGAGCTGAGGGCAAAGAATTTGATCTTGCCGGGCCAGCAGATATCGGGTTTACCTTCGAGGGTCTTGTGCCACCATTCATGGTAGATCTTGTTATAATCATAAATGGGGACCTGCTGCTGGAATTTTTTACCGGCATGTTTGCTTAGGAGAATTTCATCAAACCGGTATGCTTGTCCGAATTCCGTAAACCGGGCTTTTTTCAATAACTTCTTTAATACCCTGATCTGTTGTCGTTTAGACGACCGGGCAGGCAATCGCAAAGCTTTCGCAATAGACCGGGGTAAGGAGATTTCAATTAACGCCATTCGGTAATGCCCGGTTAGGTCAGGCAAATTCAAAATTAAGGGATTAAAAACAAATGGATACCTTATTATTTCAATGCGATAGCCATTCCCTGGCGCTCCTTCGAGTGACTGCCCACCATGCTTCCAGTACTGCTTCCGTGAATAAGTGATGTTTGCGCCGGTACATCGCGGCCCAATCTTTCGATGATGCTTTTGAACGGCAGGCCGGCCCCCTCACAAAACAAAAGGTGGGTTGCGTGCTTGTTGTCCTGTACGATATTAATAGCCGACCGGACTTGCAGCAATTTTTCTACAGGTTCGGTCTGCTGTGGTTCACCAACTATCAGGAGGGAAATTTTATGCTCCGGCAAAGTATCCCGGCCGATCGCTCTCCTGTGCAGGCCCGCCTTTGCGCGGATAGCTAATTCCAGCAGCTTCACGTATAACCACGATACCCCGCCTTTAAAATGCTTCCGTACAAAAAGGATCATGGCCTCATAAAACAATTTTATATAACGTTCATCCTTATTCGTGCTTTCTCCCTTGAAATGCAGAATAGTGCTTCCGGCAAAATAATAGTTCCTGAATCCGGCCAGTTGTATGCGATAACTGAGATCGATATCTTCGGCATACATGAAGAATTGTTCATCGAACCCGCCGGTCTGTTCAAGCACTGATCTTCTCACCAGCATAAAAGCGCCGGCCAGCACGTCTACCACATTGTTCTGATCTTCGGGCAGATGGCCCAGATAGTATCCTCCAAAAAAACGGGAATGGGGAAACGTTTTCGTGAGACCGGTCATTTTGCAGAAAGAGACCCAGGGTGACGGGAATCCTCTTTTGGATTCCTGGAGATATTGACCACTGCCATCGATCATCCTGGCGCCTACGGCGCCGGCATCGGGATGCGAGCGTATGAACTCCAGGCATTTTTGAAAACAATCTTCCGGAAGGATGGTATCGGGATTGAGGAATAACACGAATTCGCCCCTGCATTCCCCCAGGGCCAGGTTATTGGCTTTGGAAAACCCTTCATTCGTGCTATTGACGATGAACCTGACAAATGGGAACACAGGCTGTAGATATGCTATGCTGCCATCCGTGGATTGATTGTCGACCACGATCACTTCTACAGCCGGCCCGTTCCCGCCCGCCTTCGCCGCCTCAAAAGCATCGATAGCTTTTTTAACAGAGCACAGGCATTGCTCCAGGAAATATTTAACATTATAATTGACAATAATGATCGACAGATCCATGATACTACGAATATAAAGTTTCAGGCCGATAAGAGACAAGTCTTATACCTTTTACATGCTTATCTTTGCCCCATGCACAAAGAAACATTACTCAATGCCACGGAAGCCGGCGCTAAGGTGTTACAATATTATTTCAACAACAAAGACCTCCGGATCAGTAATAAGGAAGGGATCAATAACCTCGTCACGGAAGCTGACCACGCCTCTGAAAAAGCGATCCTCGAAACGATCAGGCAGCAATTCCCCGATCATTTCATCCTGAGTGAGGAAGCTGGTGAGATCGCCATGGACAGTGAGTATAAATGGATCATCGACCCTATCGACGGGACCGTCAACTACGCCCACGGCATCCCGATCTGCTGTGTATCGATCGGGCTGGAGCATAATGGCAAAATGCTGATGGGCGCCGTTTTCAATCCTTTCCTCAAGGAATTCTATTTTGCTGAAGCCGGAAAAGGGGCCATGCTCAATGGTGAACCGATCCAGGTCAGCGCACAAACCGAAGTGATCAAAAGTTGCCTGGTAACTGGTTTCCCCTACACCTATCTGGATATGCCGAACGGACCGCTCGAATGCTTCGAGCGTTTTATCAGGAAAGGGGTCCCCGTACGCCGGCTGGGCTCTGCTGCCATGGACCTTTGCTGGGTGGCAGCCGGAAGGTTCGATGGTTTTTATGAGCACAAATTGCAGGCCTGGGACAGTGCCGCAGGTTTCCTGATCGTGGAAGAGGCCGGTGGCAAGGTCACCGATTTCGCCGGTACTTATTACTCACCCTTCCAGCCGCATATTCTCGCCACCAACGGTAAGATCCATGCGGAAATGTTACAATGGATAAACGATAAAATCTGATAAATATCATGAGCGATCAAAGAACAGAAGTAGCTGATCTCGGAGAGTTCGGGCTGATCCAACACCTCACCAGGAACATAGAGCTGCAGAACGCCTCTTCTATTGTTGGCGTGGGTGATGATGCCGCAGTGATCGATCATTTCGGCAAGCAGACAGTGGTCACCACCGATATGCTCATAGAAGGAGTACATTTCGACCTGATGTACACGCCACTGAAACATCTCGGTTATAAATCCGTTGTGATCAACCTGAGCGATGTGTATGCCATGAATGCCACGCCCACACAGATCACCATCAGCCTTGGCCTCAGCAACCGGTTCAGTGTGGAAGCGCTCGATGAATTCTATGAAGGCGTCTATGCTGCCTGCTCGAAATATGGGGTCGACCTGGTTGGTGGCGATACCTGTTCATCCCAAAAAGGTTTTATCATCTCCGTAACCGCCATCGGAGAAGTGACCCCCGATACTTATGTGAAAAGGAGCACTGCCCAAAAGGGCGACCTGCTCTGCTGCAGCGGCGACCTGGGCGCTGCCTATGTGGGATTGCTCTTTTTGGAAAGGGAAAAAAAGATCTATCTCGAAAACCCCAATATCCAGCCTGATCTCGAAGGTGAATCCTATGTGATCGGCCGGTTGCTGAAGCCGGAAGCCAGGAAAGATATCATCGAGTTCTTCGCGCAGAACAATATCAGGCCCACTTCCATGATCGACATCAGCGACGGGCTCAGTTCCGAGATCCTGCATATCTGCCAGGAGAGCGGTTTGGGCTGCCGGCTCTATGAAGAAAAGATCCCGGTTGCCGAAGAAATGCGGCGGGCCGCTTTCAAATTCGAAATAGACCCAACGGCCTGCGCGCTCAGCGGCGGGGAGGACTATGAATTACTGTTCACCCTCCCACAATCAGATCATGAAAAACTCGTTCTTAATGAACAGATCAGCGTGATCGGTTATATGACTGAAGCAGCGGACAATGCAAGTATCATCACCAAAGGAGGCAACACATATCCCATTACGGCACAGGGCTGGAACGCATTCAAAAACACCCGTGGTTAAGAGGATCCGCATGAGGCAGCCGATCTCCTTCAGCATTGTTGTGCTCAGCGCCATGATCACCATAGGCTGCTCCTCATCGCGCCATGCATTCAACCCAAAACAGCAATTTACTGTTGCGGACCTGCGATCCGATTACCAGCTTTTCCGGCATATCTTGGAAGAATCGCATCCCAGCCTTTACTGGTTCACTCCCAAAGACAGCATGGACCTCTATTTCGACCAGGGATTCGCCAGGCTGAACGATTCGATGGATGAAGTGCAGTTCAGGAATATCCTTTCGCAGGTCACCAGCCGGATCCACTGCGGGCATACCACCGTGAAGTTCTCCAAAAGATACAGTCATTATCTCGACACGCTCCGGCAGCCGGTTTTCCCCCTCAGTCTCAAAGTATGGCCCGATTCCATGGCCGTTGTCGCCAATCTCAACCGTAAAGACCTCGTGCTGCGCCGTGGTACAGTTATAACAGCCATCAATGGACGAAGCACCCGCCAGATCACGGATACATTATTCAGTTTCCTGGCCGGGGACGGCCATATCCTCAATGGTAAGTACCAGACCCTCAGCAATCGCGGCACTTTCGGAAATATCTACCGTAATGTTTTCGGCCTTTCTGATCATTTCACCGTCAATTATATAGATACGGACAGGCAGGAAAAGCAAGCCGTGGTCCCTATCTTCGAGCCCCCGCCAGATACTTCCCGTAGCAGGCAGGCGCCATCGGCTACCCGGCCCCGTAAGCCGGAGAAAGAAGAGCCGCGCACGGTAGTGCTGCGGGGAAGCCGCAATGTGCAGATAGATACCACCCTTCATTCGGCTTATATGACCGTCAATACTTTCTCCAGGGGACAGAGCCTGAAATCATTTTTCCGCCGCACTTTCCGGGTACTGAAGAAGAACAATATCCGGCACCTGGTAGTGGATGTAAGAGGCAATGGAGGCGGCGATGCCAGCAATTCCACCCTGCTCACACGCTACCTGGCCGATAAGAAATTCAAGCTGGCCGATTCTTTATACGCCGTCCGGCGGTCGAGCCACTATGGCAAACATATCGAAATGCAGCCCCTCTACTGGTTGCTGACGCAGTTCGTGACCAGGAAAAAAAGCGATGGATATTATCACCTGGGCTATTTCGAGCGCCATTATTTCAAACCCAAAAAACGCTTTCACTTCGATGGGGATGTATACATCCTCATTGGTGGCAATTCCTTTTCGGCCACTACGCTGTTCGTAAAAGTATTGCAGGGGCAACCCAATGTGAAAGTGATCGGAGAGGAAACAGGTGGAGGCGCTTATGGAAATACGGCATGGATGATCCCGGATGTTACCCTGCCGCGTACCAGGCTCCGCTTCCGTTTGCCGAAGTTCAGACTGGTGATGGACAGTTCACTGGTCAGGGAAGGGAGAGGTGTGATGCCTGATATCATGGTGCCTCCATCAGCAGAATCCATTCGCAGAGGCATAGATCCGAAAGTGGATACCGTGCGAAAAATGATCCTGCAAAAGAATGGAATGGTAAAACAATAGGCCCGCTACAATTCGATGATGAAATCGTCGGCATCCTGGAGGAAAGGAAGTTTATGACGTACCTCTTCCAGCTTTTCCTTTTGCAATGTGATCGTGAAAATATCCTCTTCGTGCGCCCTGGTATATAATACTTCTCCCAGGGGATCAATGATCATACTATCTCCACTATAATAAATATCTTTTCCGTCGGTACCCGTCCTGTTCACTCCAACCACATAAGATTGGTTTTCGATCGCACGGGCCTGCAATAAGGTCTTCCAGGCATGAATGCGGCGTTCGGGCCAGTTGGCCACATAGATGATCAGGTCGTATTCAGGAGTGGGGATGGCATTTGTACTTTCGGTTGTGGATAGCTGTTGCCTCGCCCATACCGGGAAACGCAGGTCATAACAGATGAGCAGGTTGATCTTCCATCCGTTCACGGAGGCGATCAGTCTTTTGTTCCCTGCCGTATAATACTCGTTCTCGCCGGCATAGCCGAACAGGTGTCTTTTATCATAATGGCCGGTTTGACCATTGGGCAAGACCCATAGCAGGCGGTTGAAATACTGGCCCTGGTCTTCAATGATCAGGCTGCCGGTGAGAATGATCTTTTTAGCGGACGCTATCCCTTTCATCCAGGCAACCGTTTCTCCGTCCATCTTTTCTGCGAGAGAAGCAGCATTCATACTGAAGCCGGTACTGAACATTTCCGGGAGCACCACAATGTTCGTCTTCTCCCGGATGCCATTGATCTTTTCTTCCAGCATGCGGAGATTGGCTGACTTGTCTTCCCAGTGAAGGCTGGTCTGGATGGTGGTTATGATAATTGATGACATGGGCCCTGTATGCATTAAGTATGGGACAAAGGTAGGGCCTGTTTTTCGGATAAGCTATGGATCAGTTCCGCCACGAGGGCCGTCCACCCTGTTTGGTGGCAGGCGCCGAGCCCACTGCCATTATCGCCATGAAAATATTCGTAGAACAGGATGAGATATTCATTGCCGGGCCGCTGGTAGAACCAATTGGCGCTGCCGTATGCGGGCCGCTGGCCACTTCCGTTCTTTTCGAATAACTCGACCAGCCGGCCGGTCAGCTCATCGGCCACCTGCAGGAGGTTCATCTTATTGCCCGACCCGCTTGGGTATTCCACCTGCAGGTCATCGCCATAAAATTCTCCAAACCGTGCTATGGACTGGATGATGATATAGTTGATGGGCATCCACACGGGGCCCCGCCAATTGGAGTTCCCTCCAAACAGGTCCGACGTGCTGTCACCGGGATCATACTGTATCTTATGCTCCACGCCTTCTATGAGGATAGAGAAAGGATGCTGTTCATGGTATTTAGAGAGTGCGCGGATGCCGAATGGCGACAGGAACTGGGCTTCGTCCAACACTCTTTGCAGCAGGTATACCAGTCTTTCCCTGGGCACCAGCGACAGCAGGATCTTGTCCCCCTCCTTTCTTTCTTCATTCGGCCAGTATCGTCCATTTTTGAGGCGATAATTCTCGAACCAGGAAATACGTTTCTTGAAATCGCCCAGTTTATCGAGGATCTTTTTTTCGATCAGGGAAACAGCGAACAGGGAAGTGAGGCCAACGATGGAGTGTATGCGTAAATGCAGTGGCGTTCCACCTGCAATGGAAAGGGTATCATAAAAGAATTTATCCTCTTCATTCCACATTCCCTGTTCATTCAGGGCTTCGGCGATCAGCACGAAATGTTCGAAGAATTTGGTGGCGGTATCTTCAAAGGCTTCGTCTTTCATGGCGATCTCGAGGGCCATGTCCATCATATTGAGCGCATACATGCCCATCCAACTGGTGCCATCGGCCTGTTCGAGCTGCATGGCGCCCGGCAGCTCGCTGCTGCGGTTGAATACCCCGATATTATCGAGGCCCAGGAAGCCTCCTTCGAACATATTATTACCATTCGAATCTTTTCGGTTGATCCACCACGTGAAATTGATAATGAGCTTCTGGAAAATGCGTTTCAGGAAAGCGATATCCCCTTTGCCGGTGGCGGCTTTTTCGATGCGATAAACCTGGAGGGCGGCCCAGGCCTGTACGGGTGGGTTCACATCACTAAAATTCCATTCATAGGCGGGCAACTGGCCATCGGGTTTCATGTACCATTCGCGCATGATGAGGGTGAGCTGGTGCTTGGCAAAGGTAGGATCGATCAGGGCCATGGGAATGCATTGGAAGGCCATATCCCAGGCGGCATACCAGGGATACTCCCATTTATCGGGCATGGCAATGATATCCTGGTTCTTGAGATGCTTCCAGTCGTGGTTCCGGCCGGAAAGCTTTCCCGGGTTCACCGGTGTAATGCCATCGCTTGTTGTAAGCCATCGCTCCACATCGAAATGGTAATATTGTTTGCTCCAGAGCATACCGGCCAGCGCCTGTCTTTGAATGGCGGCATGCATGGGATCGGGCGTGGTGCGCAAAACGGCGGCATAGAAAGCATCTGCTTCTTCCTTACGGTTGGAAAAGATACTGGTAAAGCCGGAGGCAAAAGGATTTTCAAGGATCTTATTGCTGAGTCGGAGGTAGATCGTTTTTACTCCGTTGGCTTCGATGCGGTATTTATATACGGGTGCAAAGCGGGTACCTGTTTTCTTATTCCTCAAAGGTTCAAGGTTCTCTCCGTGGATGATGGCCTGATGAAAAGCGTCTTTGGTAAAAACAGTGGTATTGGGTCGGGCAGCCACTTTCTCGAGATTGGTCTCGTTATCGGTCATGAAACTATCATCGGCCGGCTGGTAGTATAAATAATAAGACCCGAGTCGTTCATGTGATGCCTTTACTGAATTCTTATCACGGCGGGTAATGGTTGGTTTTTTGATGCTGTCGTCATAGCTCCAACGGTTGTAGAACCATAGTAGCGGAAGAACCGTGATGGGGGCGGCCTGCGGGCCGCGGTTGCGGACCTCGATCCTGATACAGATATCTTTTGAATGTTCTTTGGCGTATGTAACATGCACATCGAAGTATTCATCATTGTCGAATACGCCGGTATCGAGTATTTCGTATTCAGGTTGTTCTTTGGTGCGTTTGCGGTTCTCTTCCAGCAGGGCGGCATAGGGGAATTCCCGTTGAGGGTATTTATACAAATACTCCATGTAATAATGCGTGGGCAGGTTATCGAGGTGATAGTAGAGCTCTTTCACATCTTCACCATGGTTACCCTGGTAATTACCGAGGCCGAAGAGACGTTCTTTGAGTATATGATCTCTTCCGTTCCAGACGGCGACGGAGAAGCAGAGGTTCTGAAAGAAATCGGAGATGCCGGCAATTCCGTCTTCTCCCCATTGATAGGCCCGGCAGTGGGCATGATCGAAGGGAAAATAATTCCAGGCATCATTGTTCATGCTATAATCTTCGCGCACGGTGCCCCATTGGCGTTCGCTGAGATAGGGACCCCACTGCTCCAATGGTATTTTCCTCGTGGCGTTCACGGCCAGTCGCTGATGTTCTGCTGTCATAATGGGTTAGGCAAATGTCGGAAATTAACAGCAAGGATCGTTACATAGGTGGGAATCCGGGAATTATTTCAGTTTCTTCAATTGTTTAATGAGGTCGATCCGCTCAATATAAGCTTTGGCATCTGCTGCCTTTTCATCGAAGAATGTCTGATCCTTATACTTTCCTATCCTGGGATCAATAATCCCATGTAGTTTCTTTCCCAGTTTTTTGGAGGCTCTATGGTTGGTATTCGACATACAACAAATTTAATTTTTTTTCCGTTTAGCCAAAAAACTATCATACGCCTGGTCTGATGTAAAGGGTTCTATTTTGTCATTGATGATCCCATAAAGGTCAAATTCTGCCTCCAGGAATACCAAGCAACTATTTATTCCCATCCGATACAATCTATTCCTTGCTTTATTCCTGCCTCTGGCAAAGATCCATGCTTGGGGGTACTTCATTGTAAAATCATGGACAATGACGGCTACGGTAGCCAGTATCTTTTGACGGTCCTTATTATCCGATACAATCGAGTAGTTGATCTTACCAGTCTTTTCATCCAGGTCTCCCAGGGAAAGATTATAAATATCAGGTCCTATCCTGTCGAAGCGGACGATCTTTCTGATCATGCCGGCCGGGCCTTCACTAACAAACTCATAAATTCTAAAATTCTTATCAATGATATATGGGTACAGGGTCAAGTGCATACCATCAAAGCCACTTTTCATGCAGCCTCGATATAGAAACAACTAAAATCAACTAACGTACTAATACAAACGAAAATATTTTTACTCGCCTCCCCGAAAACAAAAAGCCCCACGCTTGCACGAGGAGCCAATTGCTAATTCGAACGATTGATTTTCCGGGTTACGGACCATTCAAAAAAATAAGGGGCCGGACACCCTCACCGGCCCCCTACTATCTCACTAAATTCAATCTCACCATCCATTCTTGCCTATTATAGCTTCTTTATGAATATCAAGTTTTGTGGTCTCTTATTGCATACACTTATCACTGAATATTCCCCTTGATCTCGATCCTTTCTTTCTTTAAAAAATCCACATCATGTTCGTCGTCATGTTCAACGATGATCTTTCCCCAGGTAACAATATCGGCCCGGCAGTCGCCTTCCACCATTATTTTTATATTGGCTGAATTCAATACCCCGATCGTAGATACTTCCGCATGGCGTCTCAGGGTAACCTGCTCCAATTGTTGCACCGGCAGGTAAACCAATGCCCGCTGATTGCATGGCCTCGCTGCGCTCACGTACAACACGCCTCCCCTGACTTCCATTTTTACTGCATCGGCATAGCGAGGAGGCCCTTCGATCTTCACCTGCTGTGATGCGCTTTCTTCGAGCAACAGTTTGATCCCGTTATCTACTACTATCCTGCTGAAAGTCCCGGGAACTATCCGTACCCTGGGTGGGTCCCTGTCTACGTGGTCATTCCCTTTTGCACCGGTTTGTACAAAGAACATGCTTACAATGGTCATGATCATTGTGAATTGTTTTTTCATGGCTTATAAATTAGAAAGTGAACAATTACTTTGATCTAATGACGCTGCAAAGTTGTAGTATGTTACAACTTTGGGCAATAGCATAATGATGTGAGGTTCTGGATAGATTTATCAAATTATCAAGAGGGACCAGGTATCCGTGTGGAATGGTAGATCAAGAATATTTTAAAGGCTCCATACCCATCCGAGAAGCAGGCAAATGAAAACGATGGCAGGGGAGGGCAGGCGGGTAAAGCTCAGGATTAGCCAGGTGCCCAGGATCACGACAATATTCAGCAAACTGACGGTCTTGAATTCCGTAATGGAAATATCTTTCATCATATAGGCTGTGGACGCCACCATTATACCAACTACCACGGCATTGATCCCTTCGATCGCCCTGAATACAACAGCATAGCGTTGGAGATTATGCCAGATGGGAAAGAAAAACAGCACCAGCAATGCACTCGGCAGGAAGATGGCAATGGACCCGATCATACAACCAAGCACCTGCCAGGGAGTTCCCCTGTCTTTCATGGCCATGCCGCCCATAAAAGATGCAATGGAAAACACCGGTCCCGGAATGGCCCGCACGATACCCGCGCCGGTATAAAAGTCGTCGCGGTTGACCTGGATCACATTCCCTTTCTTATCCTGATTCTTCCTGATCACCCTTTCAGATTTGGGCCTTTCCACATACTGCTCGTACATCATGGGTATCAGTACCTGTCCGCCCCCGAAGACCAGGCTGCCGAAACGATAGGTATTCTCGAAAAGGTTAAGCGGCCGGCGATTGGGCCAGTCGTTCTTCCTGGCCATTTCACTCACGATACCGGCAGCCATGAAAATGATAGCAAAGAGCCAGATATTTCCCCATTTTATTTTTTTCGGAGGCTGTCCTTTCTGAGGAATGCGTTTGTCACTCAGATTTGTGACCACGCCTCCCGCCACGATGAGGATCGGGAAGATCCAGGGTGTTTTGAACAGGAAGAAAGTAGCAACGGTACTCACTGCGAGGATCACCCTGGTAATGGTATTGTGAATGGCCAGGCGGAAAGATTTGGTAGCGGCAAATGCCAGAAAGCCCACGGCCATGGGTTGAATGAATTTGAAGACGCCGGCGCTTTCGGACCTTTGATCGAAGTATTCGAGTAGAAACGAAAAAGCGCCCATCAGGAAGCAGGCCGGGAATATCCAGATCAATAGGGTAAGAACGGCCAGCGGGATACCGCCTCTTTTGTATCCGATAAGGGTCAGCACCTGGGTAGATGAAGCTCCGGGCAGGAGCTGGCAAAAAGAATTATAATCGAGTACTTCCTGTTCGGTAACGTCATGCCGCTGGTGGACAAACGTTTTCATCACCATTCCGAAATGTCCCTGCGGACCCCCGAAGGCAGAAATACTATGAATAAAAACAGCTCTTAAAAATTTTGTATGACGCAGGAGCACCATGAAGCAGTTTTCAGATTTTCCTGAATGCTGTACAAGTTATGAAATGTAGTGCATTCAGGTACGATAATAACTGTTGCGCTCGATCTCTTCCTTCACTTTATCAGGCACCAGGTAACGGATCGATCTGCCCTCCTTGATATTATTACGGATATGTGTAGCCGAAATTTCAAGCAATGGGGCTTTGAGCAATGTCACCGAGGCCTGGTCATGGACATTCTTCACTTCATGACCCGGGCGCTTATATACATAGACGTGAAAATTCCTGAGAATATGCTCATAATTTTTCCATCGGGGTAAATTTTCGAAACTGTCGCTGCCCATGATGATGGCAAATTCATGAAGGGGGTATTTTTCCTGGAGATAAGCAAGCGTGGTTACTGTATAGGATGGTTTGGGCAAACGGAATTCTATATCGGTGGCCTTCAATTTCGATTCTCCTTCAATAGCCATTTGTACGAGGTAGAGCCGGTGATATTCATTGAGCAGGACACCGGAAGGTTTGAGTGGGTTCTGCGGGGAGACCACAAACCATACCTGGTCGAGCGGTGTTTGCTGAACCATGTAATTGGCAATGATCAGGTGACCGTGATGGATGGGATTGAAGGAGCCGAAATAAAGTCCAACTTTCATGAACAGGATAATTGTTTTAATGAAGTTGCCACGGAAAGGACAAAGTATCACGGATCAAGAACTGTTCCGTGCACCTGGCACATTCCGTGGCAAACAAATATTTGGTTCAGACCAGCTCTACAAATATATTCTCCGCCTCATTTAGGCGTAAGCTCAGATTATACCCGGCAACGCTGATCGAGATGGGGTCGCCCAGTGGCGCGATCTGTTCGATACTGACCAGTTCGCCGGGCACGCAGCCCATTTCCATCAGTTTAAGGAACAGGTCATTGTTCTCGAAAGACATGATCCTGGCTTTACTGCCTGCGTCCAACTCGGATAATCTTTTCATCTGTAATACAATTTAATCGCTTTGATAACCATTGCAGGTAACTTTGGTTCAGTCCACCGATATTCTCATTCTACTGAAAGCCACAACAGTTTTAGCCAACAAATGTAGCTTTGTATCCATAAATAAATATTACGATTTTCGAAAATGCTCAATAACAGGCCAGCACCTATCTATTTTCATTTCCTGGAGCGTATATCGCTGAACCACCGTACCGAGCTGAAGTCCTTCATCCAATCTTTGTTCAAAAAAGAAGGAAAGCAGCTGGGATCGCTGCATTATATCTTTTGCAGTGACAAGTATCTGCTGGAAATCAACAAGCAGTACCTGGCCCATGATTATTACACCGATATCATCACCTTCGATCTGTCGGAAACCTCCGGGGTCATTTCCGGTGAGGTCTATATCAGCACAGACAGGGTCCGGGATAATGCCCAGAATTTCAATGCTACTTTCACCCTGGAATTACACCGGGTGATCTTTCATGGAGCTTTGCATTTGTGTGGGTACAGGGACAAAACAAAAAAGGAAACGATGCTGATGCGTCAAAAGGAAGACCATTACCTGGGCGCGTACAGAAAATAATAAACCGTTCCACGAAACACGGTTTCTCTAAGAAACATCAATTAAAAGCCTATTCTCCTCCGAATTTCTTCAACAGATCCATCTCCGCCTTGATCTCATTGATAGGAATACCTTCATTCAGCCGGGCAAGCTCATGCATTCCAAAGGAGGAAACCGTTTCAATATGATCCTTCCCGGATTTGAGGAATCCTTCGAGTGCACCAATACCCTGGATTTGGGAAGACTCGATACGCTCTATCTTTTCTACCATTTGCCGGCAAATAAAAAGCCCGGTTTGTTTGAATAAATGATCAAAATAGGCTTTTGCTGCCAGTACATCCACCCGGCCCCCATCTATTCCCAGCCTTTCTACCCTGATATTGATAAAGCTCCAGCATAATCGGAGGTCCTCTTCTACTGAAAAATCAAAGTAGGCAACAGGAACGATATGGTCTAATTGCCAGGCAGCCGAGAAGTTCTCCCAATTCAGGTCGTCATTGAACTGGAGCTCGATCCATTTGCGGAAGGTTTTGGCATCCAGTCCGAAATATGGTGCATACACCATACTCGGATTCCCCTCCAGTACATACCTCCTTAAAGCGATCTGCCATTTACGCTTCTCCCTGAATTTAAGCAGGGAATCCGTGATCTCTGTCTTGGGTGTCCAACGCTTTCTCATATTTCAAAGATAATGTTTCATATAGAAACTGTGTTTTGTGGAACATTCCTATCCAAGAAAACGTTTAAATACCTCCTTCAATTAAAATTATCTTTGCACTCTTATGTTTCCTCAATACGATGTCATAGTGGTAGGCGCTGGTCATGCAGGATGTGAAGCAGCAGCAGCGGCAGCCAATCTGGGTTCCAGGGTGCTCCTGGTGACCATGAATATGCAGACCATCGCCCAGATGAGCTGCAATCCGGCCATGGGTGGTATAGCAAAAGGGCAAATTGTGCGCGAGATAGATGCCATGGGAGGCTATTCCGGGATCGTTACTGACCTCAGCATGATCCAGTTCAGGATGTTGAACCTGTCCAAGGGGCCTGCCATGTGGAGCCCCAGGGCACAAAACGACCGGATGCTTTTTGCCGCCACCTGGAGAGAAAAGCTGGAGAATACTCCCAACGTGGACTTTTACCAGGATATGGTCAGGTCTATTATCCTTAAAGGGAATAGAGCATGTGGGGTGGTTACTGGTTTGGGCCATGAGATCCAGGCCAAATCCGTGGTGGTTACCAGTGGAACATTCCTGAATGGCATTATCCATATCGGCGAGAAGAAGTTCGGAGGGGGCCGTGTGGCAGAAAAAGCGGCAACCGGTATCACAGAACAATTGGTAGAAGCCGGGTTCGAAAGCGATAGACTTAAAACAGGTACCCCTCCCAGGGTAGATGGGAGAAGCCTCGATTACTCCAAAATGGAAGAACAGAAAGGGGATGATGAAATAATCGGGTTCTCCTTCAGCAATACCAAAAAACCTACAGAACAAAGGAGCTGCTGGATCACTTATACGAATCAAAAGGTACATGACCTTCTGAAAACAGGTTTCGACAGAAGCCCGATGTACACCGGCCGCATAGAAGGTATCGGTCCAAGGTATTGCCCCAGCATCGAGGATAAGATCAACCGGTTTGCGGAGCGCGACAGGCACCAGCTCTTTATCGAGCCCGAAGGCTGGAATACTATCGAGATATATGTAAATGGGTTCTCTACCTCCCTTCCCGAGGAAGTACAGTTCGAAGCCCTCAGAAATGTACCCGGCTTTGAGAATGTACGCATCTTCAGACCTGGTTATGCCATCGAATATGATTATTTCCCGCCTACCCAACTCAAACATTCACTCGAAACCAAACTGATCGATAATCTCTTTTTCGCCGGGCAGATCAACGGGACCACCGGTTATGAAGAAGCCGCTTGCCAGGGATTGATGGCAGGTATCAATGCCCACCAGAAAACAAGGGACCTCGAGCCACTTATACTGAAGAGAAGCGACGCCTATATCGGTGTTCTCATCGACGACCTGATCAGCAAAGGGACGGAGGAACCTTACCGTATGTTCACTTCCCGTGCAGAGTTCAGGACCTTGCTCCGCCAGGATAATGCAGACATCCGGTTGACGGAACTTAGTTACCGCCTTGGCCTTGCTTCCCAGGAAAGAATGGATACAGTGATCGTTAAAAGGAACGGAGCCACCGAGATCAGGAATATGCTCAGGGAAATATCCATTGAACCGGGAGAAGCTGAAGAATTCCTACGCCGTCATGATTCTGCTCCCCTCACCCAAAAACAGAAAGCAATACAATTATTGCTTCGCCCTAATATTACCTTACCTGCCATGATCGCCGGGCTCGCCCCACTACAAGGAAAATTCAACACTTACGCTCGTGATGTACTGGAGCAGGCAGAGATCCAGATCAAGTATGATGTTTACATCGAGAAAGAAAAAGAGATCGTAAAGAAAATGAGCCAACTGGAAGATTTGCTTATCCCGGATAATTTCGATTACGACCGGGTATCTGCTCTTTCCAATGAAGCCTTACAAAAATTCAAGAAGATCAAGCCCCGTACACTGGGACAAGCCAGCAGGATCAGTGGAGTTAACCCCAGCGATGTTCAGATCCTCATGGTGTTTATGGGAAGGTGATCAGGTCAACAATTTGCTCCAGGTATTCCTGGTCTATTGTATCGAACTCATTGAGCGCGCTGCTGTCAACATCCAGCACGCCGATCACTTTACTATTTCGAAAAATAGGAACTACAATTTCAGACCTGGATAAACTACTACAGGCAATATGTCCGGGGAATTTTTCCACGTCAGGAACAATCATCGTCTTTGCTTCCGCCCAGCTGGCGCCACATACACCCTTATTATAACGGATACGTGTACACGCAACCGGCCCCTGGAACGGCCCCAATACCAACTCCTCTCCTTTCACCAAATAAAATCCAACCCAAAACCAACCGAACTGCTCCTTTAGGGCCGCCACCACATTTGCCAGGTTGGCCACCAGATCAGGCTCTCCTTCCAGCAGCCCCCTGATCTGCGGGATCAGCGATCTATATTGATCTGCTTTTGTTCCCGAAATAATATGTAAATCTTCTGCCATATAAAATTCAACAAGAAATTACCAAAACAAATTTACTCTACTATATTAATAGACTATTAAATTCACCACGATTCGTGAATCCTTTCTCTCATCCTCTGCAATAAAGTAAATCCCACAACTCATTTTAAGACCTAAAATTCGGCTCAATGCAATTCACGGATCACTTCCCTACTTTTCTCCTATCCTTCCTCAAAACCCATTAAAACCACCTCTCCTTCCTGTCTTTTCCTATACAGCTGACCGCGGTCAGCCTTAGGAACCAGAATCTCATCCCACCCATCCCATTTATCTCATAAATCCCAGTTCAGACAAACTACAATCCATACTTCGCACTGATCTCCAGCATCCGCTCGATGGGCTTTTTCGCTGCCACCCGCAATTCCTCATCCATCGTGATCTCAGGCAGCTCATATTCCATACAGAGATATAATTTTTCTAATGTGTTCAACTTCATGTGCGGGCAGTCGTTGCAGGCACAACCATTATCCGGCGGGGCCGGTATAAACGTTTTATGGGGAGATGCTTTTTCCATCTGGTGCAGGATCCCCGTTTCAGTAGCCACAATGTATTCCTTTGCGTCGTCCTGTTGAGTATATTTCAACAGTCCCGTAGTAGATCCGATATAATCCGCAATACGCAGGATGGGCTCTTCACATTCCGGATGAGCGATCAGTTTGGCTTTCGGGTGGCGCACTTTCAACTTTGTGATCTTCTCCAGGCTGAAGATCTCATGCACCATACATGCACCATTCCACAATAGCATATCCCGGCCGGTCTTCTTCACCAGGTAGGCGCCAAGGTTCTTATCAGGCGCAAAGATGATCGGTTTATCAGCCGGCACCGATTCAACGATCTTTTGTGCATTGCTGGAAGTACAGATGATATCGCTCAGGGCCTTGATACCAGCGCTGCAATTGATATAAGAGATCACTACATGATCGGGGTGCTGGTCCCTGAAGCGTTTGAACAATGGAGGCGGTGCACTGTCGGCCAGTGAGCAACCAGCTTTGAGGTCGGGCAGCAGCACTTTCTTGTGCGGGTTCAGGATCTTGGCTGTCTCCGCCATGAAATGCACCCCGGCAAATACGATGATATCTGCATCGGTCTTTTCCGCTTTCTGCGCAAGTCCCAGGCTGTCGCCTATATAATCCGCCACATCCTGGATATCCGGCTCCTGGTAATAATGCGCCAGCACGATCGCGTTCTTTTCCTTTTTCAACCTTTCGATCTCGCGGAAAAGGTCCAGTTGCGGGTCCACTTCCACATCGAGAAAGCCAGCCCTTCCCACATTTTCTTTTGCCGATGCTATGTTAATATCCTCCATAGTATTTATTATTAATTCTATTTTTTTATAAATAACCTATTATTATTACGGCTGTGGATTAGTGGATAAATGTAAAAGCCGGAATTTTGGTAAAGTTACAACAACCTGTTTATCCACAGATTTCCACAAACCATTAACAATCACAAACTGTGATCGGTTCTGCGATCCCTGCCTTTTTCCACTCCCGTGGATTAAAAACGGTCAGGATAAAAAACCTTCTTTCCAACCTTCATTTTCCTGTTAGTGTGTGTGGAATATCTCCGGGTTTATGGACATCGCCGGCCCTGTCCTTCGTCCCCTGAAAATTTTTGATCCATCTATCCACGGAAACGGAATGGGAAAAAGGAGGCTTTTCCACAGTATTTATGGCTTATCAACGGGGGTATGGGGAGACTGTTTTCACAAGCCCGTTCCACAAAAAAAATTTCGCGGCCTTCGGCCGGAGAAAGAGAGAACCGCCCAACTGGTAAAACCCTTTGTTCATGCTGCTTTGAACCTGTTTTCCACAGTTTGTTCATAACCTTTTTTCCCCTATTTTTGCCATCCGTTTCAAAACCGTACGGACTTATATCACTATGTCAGTTATTCAGACTATCCGCGACAAAGCCGCGTGGATCATCATTGCTGCGATTGCATTAGCCCTGATAGCCTTTATTGTTGAAGACGCATTACGGTCAGGTGGCATATTCAGTTCGCATTCTACCACCCTTGGCAAGATCAATGGAACCAAGATCGATGCTATGGCCTTCGAACAAAGGTATAAAGTGGCCGAAGCAAATTATCAGCAAGCCAATTATCCTGTCGACGATCGTTTGCGCCAGCAGATCCGCGACGGGATCTGGAATGAATATGTAGAAGATGCGGTACTTGGGGAAGAATATGAGAAGCTCGGCTTCGCTCCTATCAGTAAAGAAGAAAGAGGTGATATTTTATATGGTCCCAATCCGCCTCAGCAATTGCGCCAGCAGTTCACTGATCCCAAGACCAATATGTACGATGCCGCGGCAGCGGCACAGGCCATTGGTTCCATGAAAAAGAATTCTGCACAGTACGTGAGCTTCTGGGGTGAGTTCGTGCCTGCCCTCGAGAAGAACCGCATGAAAGAAAAATTCGTATCACTTCTCAGCAACAGCGCCTATACTCCGAAGTGGCTGGTAGAAAAGATCAACGCAGAGAACAGCCAGATCTCTTCTATCTCTTATGTATCTGTGCCCTATGCCACCATTCCCGATTCAACTATCAAGGTATCGGATGATGATATTCGCCAGTACGTGAACCAAAATAAAGAAGCATACCAGCAGGAAGAGGCAAGAGGTATTGAATATGTGATGTTCGACGCAGCGCCCAGCAAGGCCGACAGCGCAAAATCACTCAATGATATCGCTGCCAAAAAACAGGAATTCGCCAGTCTCCCGGCATCGGAAGCCGAATCTTTCCTGGTACGTAATAATAGTGAAACACCCTTCTTCGATGGGTATGTTCACAGCGCCGCCATGAAGGTGGCTTTTGCAGATTCCATCAAACAACTGGCCGATGGCGCCGTATACGGCCCCTACCTGGATGGCAATAATTATGTACTGGCTAAAATGCTCGGTAAAAGAGCCATCCCCGATTCCGTGAAGAGCAGGCATATCCTCATCAAGATCCAGGACCAGCAAGGTGTGAAGAGAACTGATAGCGCGGCCAAAAAACTGATCGACAGCATCGTGACCGCCATCCGCAATGGCGCCAGCTTCGACAGCATGGTGGTGAAGTTCAGCGATGATGAAGGCAGCAAGAACAATAAAGGAGAGTATGAATTCTCTTCCATCCAGTTCGGAAACCTCAGCAAAGAGTTTGCAGAAACGATCTTCTATGGTAATACCGGTGATAAGAAAACAGTGAAAGTGGAGAATGCCTCCTATGCCGGCTACCATTATATTGAAGTGCTCAGCCAGAAAAATATCGCTACCGGTTACAAAGTGGCCTATATCTCCCGGCCGATCGTTGCCAGTGACGAAACGGTGAACACCGCTTCCAGTGCTGCTTCGCAGTTTGCAGGCGAGAGCCGCGACAAAGCATCTTTCGATGAGAACGTGAAAAAGAAAAATCTGAATAAATTCCCGGCCATGGATATCAAACCCATGGAAACCGGTATTCCCGGCCTGGGTGAGAACCGTGAGCTGATCCGTTGGATCTTCAACGATGCCAAACCTGGCAAGGTAGCGGACCATGCCTACCAGATCGGTGATAAATATGTTGTGCCGGTATTGGTGCAGGCATATAATAAAGGTGTTATGGCGGTCGACAGGGCCCGCCCACTGGTTGAATACAAGATCCGCAACCGCAAGAAAGCGGATGCCATCATCCAGAAAGTAGGTAGCGCGAATACGCTTGATGGCATTTCCAAAGTTGTGAACCAACCTGTGCTGAAGGCAGACAGTATCATGTTCAGCAGTCCCTTCATCCCCAATATCGGCAATGAGACCAAGCTGATCGGCGCTGCTTTCAATAAAGATAACCAGTCGAAGGTATCTACGCCGATCGATGGCGAGATCGCAGTATTCTATATCAAAGTAGAAAATATCAGCGCTAAAGCCAATCCGAACCTCGATGTGAAACAGATGCAGCAGTCCATGAACCAGAACCAACGCATGTCTGGTTTCCGCATCATCGAGGCCATCAAGAAAGGGGCCGATATAGTCGATAACCGGATCAGGTTTTTCTAGCAATACGATCCTGGGTTGATAAGTTAAAAAGTTGAAAGGTTAACAGGTTGAATTCCCTGTTAACCTTTCAACTTTTTAACCTGTAAACCCAACCATAAAGTGCTTCCTCACCCAACATTTCTGTGCTACCTTTGTTTAATCAATGTATGAGTGAAGAGATCATCAATAAAGTAGCGCAGAGCCAATTGATCACGCTGGACCTGGAGGAATACTTTCCCCGCGAACCCATCGTTGTGTTCGATCTCAAGCCCTATTTATTCATGGAGATGGTCCTGAAAGAAAAGGATTTCAGGACAGCGCTGCAATCGCTCGACTGGACCATATACCAGCACAAGCTCGTAGCAGTTACCTGCTCTTCGGATGCTATCATTCCTATATGGGCCTATATGCTGGTGGTTTCCTATCTCCAGCCAATTGCCAGTGAAGTATTGTTCGGCGATGAAAGGTCGGTACAACAACAACTATTTCTGAAAAAGATAGAAGCGATCCCTGTTTCACCATTCGAAGATAAACGGGTAGTGATAAAAGGTTGTGGAGATGTACCGATCGGTGAAGCTGCTTATCTCACCATTACAAAAATGCTGAGACCGGTTGCAAAGAGCATCATGTATGGAGAACCTTGTAGCACTGTTCCTATCTTTAAGAAAAAATAATTGAAGCCGATACTGTAGTGTCGGCTTTTTTTGTGCCCTGCATCAGACATCAAAACCGTTCCGACATGGACGTAGAAATATTGGCGCGGATCCAGTTCGCATTCACCATTGCTTTTCACTACATCTATCCCCCGCTGAGTATTGGGCTTGGACTGCTGCTCGTGATATTCGAAGGGATGTACCTCAAAACAGGGAACCAGCTTTATGAACAGATCACCCGCTTCTGGATCAAGATCTTTGCCTTGATCTTCGGCATCGGCGTGGCAACGGGCATCATCATGGAATTTGAGTTCGGCACCAACTGGGCCACCTATTCCAAATATGTGGGCGATATTTTCGGAAGCGCGCTTGCGGCGGAAGGCATCTTCGCCTTTGCCCTCGAATCCGGATTCCTGGGCATCTTAATTTTCGGCTGGAACCGGGTAGGGCCGAAAGTTCATTTTTTCTCTGCGGTGATGGTCTTTCTAGGGTCGATGTTCTCGGCGGTCTGGATCGTGGTGGCCAATTCCTGGCAACAAACGCCGTCAGGTTTCCGGATCGTGGGAGAAGGTATGAATGCCCGCGCAGAGATCACGGATTTCTGGGCCATGGTCTTCAATCCTTCCAGCGTTGAGCGTCTCACGCATGTATGGATCGGGGCTTTTCTTGCCGGCGCCTTCCTGGTGCTGAGCGTGAATGCCTGGTATATTTTAAAGAACAGGCATTTGGCCATTGCAAAACCTTCTTTTAGGATTGCCTTGGTAGTGGCTACTGTCTTCAGCTTATTACAACTCTTCGTTGGTCACAGGAGCGCGGAAGGCGTAGCGAAAAATCAACCTGCAAAACTGGCGGCGCTGGAAGGACATTATGATTCGGTGGCCAGGGCGGATATGTACCTGCTGGGATACGTGAACAATAAGAAACAGGAAGTAACCGGGATCAGAGTCCCCGGAGGCCTCTCCTTCCTGCTCTACGGTAATTTCAATGAACCGGTGAAAGGACTGAATGCGTTCCCTGCCGATGAACGGCCTACACAGGTCAATGCCATCTTTCAGTTCTATCATATCATGGTAGGCATCGGGATAACACTGATCGCACTGACCCTGCTGGCATCATGGCTTGCCTATCGTAAAAAATTATTCGATAAGCGCTGGCTGCTCTGGATCTTTGTATGGGCGGTATTATTACCCCAGATCGCGAACCAGGCCGGCTGGTTCGCAGCAGAAATGGGCCGGCAGCCCTGGGTGGTATACGGATTGCTGAAAACATCCGATGCGCTTTCGAAAGCCGTTACCGCCAACCAGGTATTGTTCTCCCTGATCCTGTTCATGGTCGTATATATATTACTGTTAGTATTGTTCCTTTATATGCTCAACAGGAAGATCCAGCACGGGCCGGTCGACTATGGAACGAAAGAGGCCATCGAAGAGGGCAGCAAGCGGGATAATCCGCTGATGGGGCATTGAGAGTTGGCAGTGGGCAGTTTACAGTTGGCAGTTGAACCTTGAAAGTGCCTGCAGTACTATTGATTGCTAAAGCTGCGGGTACTAACTGCAAATTGCCAACTGCCAACTATATTAATTAAATGATCTGTCAAATGAATACATTCCTCGGTCTCGACTACAACATCTGGTGGTTCCTGGTCTTCGGTGGCGTGATCAGCGGCTATGCTATTCTCGATGGCTTCGATCTCGGCGCCGGTTCGCTGCATCTGTTGTTGAAGAAGGAGCAGAGCCGCCGCATCGCCCTCAATGCGATCGGGCCGGTATGGGATGGGAATGAAGTATGGCTGGTCATTGGTGGCGGTGCTTTGTTTGCAGGATTCCCCGTGGCTTATGCGGCGATCTTCTCGGCATTCTATGTCCCGTTCATGGTGTTCCTGGTTGGACTGATCTTCCGGGCTGTTGCCATCGAGTTCCGCAGCAAGGAGCCAATGCTCTGGTGGCGCAAGGGCTGGGACATCGTGTATTGCGTGGCCTGTATCATCATTGCCCTCTCGCTTGGATTGATGCTGGGTAATGTGGCGTATGGTATTCCACTCAATGAGCACAAAGAATTTTCAGGTAACTGGCTTTCATTCTTCAATCCTTTTTCAATACTGGTTTCGATCACCACCCTGGCCCTGTTCATGATGCATGGCGCCATTTACCTCACCATGAAAACGGAGAACAGGTTGTATGCAAAGCTGCATATACTTGCCAATAACTTTATCATCTTCTTTGTGCTGAGCTTTGTGATCACCACGATGTATACCCTGCTTTACGTGCCGCACCTCAGTGATTTTTTCAGGGGCAATCCCGGAGGGTTCGTGATCCCTGTGATGATGGTGCTGGCCATTGCGAATATCCCCAGGCAGATCAAGAAAGGCAAATACCGCTATGCTTTTTTAAGTTCGGCCCTCACCATTGCTTTGTTGCTGATCATGGTGGCGCTGGAAGTATTCCCCTACCTGCTTTTCTCTACATCCGATCCGCATAACAGCATTACTATCGATAATGCGGCGTCCTCGCCCAAAACGATGAAGATCCTGCTCATCATCGCCCTGATCGGAACGCCGCTGGTAGCGATCTATACCACTTTCGTGTTCTGGACCTTTAAAGGAAAAGTGAAACTGGATGAGACCAGTTATTAGGAAATGGCAGCTCCTGCTTTTTCCAGCAGGACCTTCGTTTTCCGGATGCCTTCTTCCTCGGAGATCTTGTCGCCTTCAAACTCGATCCCTACATAACCCCTGAAGCCGGCGTCCCTGACGATCTTCAGCATTTTGGCATAATCCGTTTCCACGCAATTGCCTGCTGCATCGAAATCATAAGTTTTGGCGCTTGCGCCTTTGGCGAAAGGCATCAGTTCGGAGACGCCTTTATAGCGATCGTATTCTTCGATACATTTTCCCTCCCAGGGGCCTTTGCCGTCGCGCTTCACACAGAAATTGCCGAAGTCGGGCAGGGTGCCTACATTGGGTTTGTTGATGGCTTTCATGACGCCTGAAAGCCAGACCCCATTGGAAGTATAGCCGCCGTGGTTCTCCACGATAATATTGATCCCCACTTTGGCGCCGTATTCACCGAGGCGGCCAAGGCCATCGATAGCGGCTTTCTGAACATCTTCGGCGCTGCCCTCTCCGAAGGCATTCACACGGATGGTGACGCAGCCCAGGAATTTGGCTGCATCGACCCATTTATAATGATTATCCACCGCCTGCAACCGTTCTTTATCGTTCAACGAAGCGAGCGAGCCTTCCGCATCGCACATGATGAGATGGTTCTTCACACCATTATCGTGGCAGCGTTTGAGCAGTTCGGCCAGGTACTTTTCGTCTTTGGCTTTATCCTTGAAGAACTGGTTCACATATTCCACGGCACCGATGCCATAATCCCTCTTCGCCACGAGGGGAAAATCGAGGTTGTCGAGTTTTTTTGCGAAGAGCGCTTTGTGGAGCGACCATTGGGCCAGTGATATTTCAAAAAAAAGTTTGGGAGCAGTGCTGGTACTGGCAAAAGATGCAAGAGCCGATGGACCGGCCCCGATACCTGCTGCCAGTCCGCCCAACTGCTGCAGGAAATGTCGACGATTGGTTGGCATGTGCTTTGAGTTTTTCGGATGGGAGAATAAGGTAATTGGAAAAATGAAAGTACAAAAAAGCGTGTAGATCAGAACCACCCTCTTTTTTTGAAGACCCACAACATCCAGAGGGGAACGAGGAACATGCCGCCTACTGCGAAATAGAATCCCCATTCACGGTGTGCGTAGGGGATCACGTCGAAGTTCATTCCGAAGATACCGCCGATCACGGTGGCAGGGGCCAGCAGGCAGGTTACGATGGCCATCACCTTCATCACTTCATTGAGCTTGAGGTTGACGTTATTGATGTAGAGGTCCTGCATGCCCATCATGATATCACGGTAGTTCTCACCGAGGTCGTAGGCCTGAACGATATGATCGTATACGTCTTTGAAATATTTGGTAGTGCGGTCGTCGAGCAATTCGCTTTCGCTGCGGATAATACCGTTGACGAGATCACGCACCGGTGCCAGGTTGCGTTTGAGCACGATAAGCTCTTTGCGCAACTGGTTGATGCGGGCCAGCGAGCGGGTATTGCTGCGCCGGATCACTTCTTCTTCCAGTGATTCGATGGCTTCGCCCAGCTTTTCCATCACGAGGAAGTAATTATCGACGATCAGGTCGAGCATGGTATAGAGAAGGTAATCGGCCGTGCGCTGGCGGATCTTGCTATTCGCCATCTTGAGCCTGGAGCGCAGGGGGTCGAATACATCGCGGCGGGCATCCTCCTGGAAAGAGATCACGAAATCCTTTCCCAGTACAATACTGATCTGTTCGGTCTCCACGGTTTTATTCACATCATTGTAGAAAAGCATATTGAGCAGGCAGAAGAGCACGCCTTCCACCTCATCCATCTTGGGACGCTGGTTGATGCTGAGGATGTCTTCGATCAGCAGCGGGTGGATATTGAAGTGATTGCAGACCGATTCCACGTCCGATTTTCGCAGCCCATCGATATTGATCCAACTGATATGTTGGTTATCCTTGAATTGATAGCAGGCATCGATGGCCGAGAACTGCTTTTCTTCGACGGTATTGGCGTCGTAGTCATACACAGCGATCTCTACATCTGCAGCTTCCTCACGATGAGGGATCACCGTAGGGTTGATATGCAGGATCTCCTTGGTCCTATGTGTAGCGAACAGCGACGAAAGGCCAAGGTAGCGGAGGTATTTCTGTGGGCTCATTGCCATAGTGCACCGGAAAATTACAAATTACAATTTCTCGTAGAGCGCGCGGAGCTTATCGCGGGTCATAATTTTTTCCCAATCCCTGCCCAGTGCATTTTCCCAGAGGGGTTTCATGCCCAGCGATACATTGATCATGGTATCGAACTGTTCATCGGTGAGGCCCTTGCAGATGCCGGTTGGGATCTCTACTTTATTTTTCTCCACCATTTTTTTGAACTCGGCCACGCCTTCGGGATAATATTCTTCGAGGTGGTCCATCACGATACAATTCCCGATACCATGTTTGGTGCCGAGCAGGTAGCTAAGGCCATAGCTCACGGCATGGGCCACCCCTACCTGTGAATAGGCAATGCTCATGCCGCCGGCATAGGAGGCCATCATGAGTTTATCGTCCGATTCACTGTCCCAGTTATTCTTCCTTACGAACACTTCCCGGCAGAGTTCGAGGGCTTTTTCCCCATAAGATTTGCTGAACTCATTAAGATAAGTGCCCTGCAGGCTTTCGATACAATGTATATAGCAGTCCATCCCCGTATAAAAGCGCTGGTTCACCGGGGCATTGGCTGTCAGTTCGGGATCGAGCACGATCTGGTCGAAGGGAGTGAAATCGGAGTTCATGCCCAGCTTGCGGGTAGGCCCTGTGAGAACGGTAGTACGTGAAACTTCTGCGCCGGTGCCGCTGAGCGTGGGGATACCGGCTTTATAAACGCCCGGTAATTTCACGAGGTCCCACCCCTGGTAATCGGCCGAGGAGCCGGGGTTGTTCATCATCAGGGAAACAGCTTTGGCCAGGTCCATCACGGAACCGCCCCCGATACCGATGATACCGCTGATGGTACCGAATGCTGCTTTCAGGTCCTGGGCCAGTTTATCTACATAAGAAGTTTTTGGCTCATAAGTGACATCGGCAAAGATCACCTTATCCTTTCCCCGGAGCGGTATACGATTGATCAGCGGTTGTCCGTTCCCGGTAGGAGCGCCTTTTTCGAAGAAATGGTCTGCGAGAAAGATCATCGGTGCATCGCCTTTGCGCTGAGGGGTAAGGATCTCCTCGAGCTGGTCGAAACTGCCGCGGCCGTACACTACATAGCTCACCATCCTGAAATTTCTGAACTTCATAAAGTATTAATCTGGTAAATGGTTATGAAAGATATGGATTGCGTTGCGAAGGTAGGAGAAAAGCACAGCAACAAAAAAACGCAGCAAGCTGCTGCGTTTTGTTATAAGAACCCTAACCAATCGCTGTATGTGGTGTACCAGCTATTTTAATAACACAGAGGCGGCAAATGCATCGCCTGTAAAAAATCAATCGGGATTACGGAATTGCATAGGTGAAGGCTGAAGGTGTACCTGCCCTGTGTCAACAATATTTTTTGGCGGCTACCAAGGATAGTTGGAAATGTCAGCTTCTGTGGTGATCAATGGTAAAAAAACGATTTAGCATGGCTAGACAAGGTCTTAAAACCGAAGCACTCTTTTTTCATGGATAAAAAATTTTAATATAAACCTAAACGACTGTGGAAATGAAGAATCCGACCGTAGGATGGGTAAAGTTAGTTTTTTAAATTTTACCCCGGAAGCTAATATGAAAAAAATTTGCAGGTTCCGACAAAGCCAGGCAACAATTTGCGGACGGTAACGTAAACACCTTGGCCAAAATACCCCGGTTCAGGCAGAAACATGCAAAAAGACGGTCAGACAACGCATCAGTTTTTTTCATCATTTAAAATTATCCTGATAACCTTTTCAATGTTCGGTCCTTATACTACCTAAAAACTCACAATATCTGCTTTTATTATCGGGTGTGCATAATTCGTGGATCAGCCAATAAGGGCCGCAGCCCCGAAAACACCGGCACTATCGCCCAGGGCCGGCTTCAAAACGGGAACATCCAGCCGGTTATTGAAGATATTCTTTCGAAGGGAGGCGATGCCGGCATCATAGAGGGCATCGATATTGCCGACACCTCCGCCTACCACGATCACATCGGGATCGAGCAGGTTGGTGACCACGGATACAGCCTTTCCGAAGAAATGGGTAAGCCGGTCGATAGTGCGTGTAGCAGCGGGATCGGTCCCTGCCTGGTGGCGATCGGTGATCTCCCGGAGGCTGCGTTGGTGGCCGCTTTGTTCAAAATAGAACCTTTGAAGCGCCGGGCCAGAAAGTACGGTTTCCACGCAGCCGGTCTTGCCGCAATAGCATGGCCCGCCGCTTTCATCCAGGAAATTATGGCCCCATTCTCCCCCAATACCATGCCGCCCGTTCCATACCCGTCCATTGACCACGATACCGCCACCTACGCCGGTGCCCATGATGATACCGAATACGAGTTGTGCCCCTGGTACTTTTTGCTGAACGATGCCCCACTGGGTCTCGGCGAGGGCGAAGCAATTGGCATCGTTGGCCAGTACAACAGGCACCTGCAGCACTTCTTCGAGGTCTTTTTGAAGGGGTTCGCCATTTAGGGCAGTACTGTTGCAGTTCTTCATGGTCTGCAATACGGGATCGAGCACGCCAGGCGTTCCGAAGCCGATGCGATCGGGCCGAAGGCCCGATCGCTCCTGCATTTGCTGCACCAGCGATCTTATCTGGGAAAGGATATGCCTGTAGCCTTTATGGCTTTCGGTATCGATTCGGGTACGCATTACCGGTAGCGCCTCCTGGCCGGCAGGAAGGATGACACCTTCTATTTTGGTGCCACCCAGATCGATGCCCCATAGCAGTTGGTCCATGCGTTATTTTTAGTTTGGAAGGAATTATTGGATCAGCCTGGATGCTCGCTCCAGGTCTTCCGGCGTATCGATCTCGATACCCATATAATCCACCACCACCATGCGCAGCGGGACCCCATGTTCCAGGTAGCGCAGGCATTCCACTTTTTCCGCAGCCTCCAGCGGCGTTTGCGGCCAGTTGGTGAAATTCAGTAAAGCCTGTTTGCGGAAGGCATATACGCCGATATGTTCATAATAATTGATGGGCAGTTCCTTATTACGCGGATAGGGCACCACGCTCCTGCTGAACATTAGCGAATTCATTTTCAGGTCTACCGCCACTTTCACGAAATTCGGATCGTCGATCTCGGATTGTTTGGTGAGCACCTGCATCAGGGATGCCACCTGAACGGTAGGGTCGTCGAAGCATTTCAGTAATTGCTCCAGTGGTTTTTTCCGGATGAATGGAGTGTCTCCCTGCACATTGAGCACTATGTCCAAATCCATACTGGCCGCAGCTTCCGCGATCCGGTCACTACCGCTTTCATGTTCCCTGATGCTCATGGTGGCATTTCCGCCATGGGAGACGATCTCGTTATAAATGATCTCACTGTCGGTCACCACCCTCACTTCATCGAAGAGGCCGGTGGCCAGGGTATTGTCGTACGTGTGCCGGATCACTGTTTTATTATTCAGCAATTGCATCAGCTTGGCAGGGAAGCGGGTTGCGGCATAACGGGCCGGTATCATCGCAACGATTCTGGTCATGGCAAATGTTTAATACGGGCTCAAAGATAGGGATAGTGAGAACGCGGGACTAGTAATCGGTTTTGACATGTTTATTGAAAGGAAGTTTGAACTGGTATCCCAGGTTTTCGTCGGTACTGCCTTCCAGCACATCGAGCCCGTAGTGAAGGTTTTTGGGATCATCATAGACGAAAGTGCCGAAGATGCGGTCCCAGAGGGAAAATATATTGCCGTAATTGGTATCTGTATAGGGCCTTTTATAATGATGATGCACTTTGTGCATATTGGGCGACACGAAGATCCAACTGATCGGTTTATCGAGCCAGAGCGGCACGCGGATATTTGCATGGTTGAAATGCGTGAAAATGGCGGTAGTGCTGCGATACAGGAAGTAAAGCCCGATCGGCAGCCCCAGGAGGAACACGCCGAGTATGGTACTTGATTCACGGAACAGCCATTCACCGGGATGATGGCGGGTGCCGGTGGTCACGTCCACCTTGGTATCACTATGATGGACCATGTGGAATTTCCACATCCATTTTATTTTGTGCATGGCATAATGCGGCAGGTACTGTCCGAAAAAATCCATGAAGAAGAGGGAAAGAAGAACGGTGGCCCAAAGCGGAAGGTGCAACCAGTGGATGAGCCCAAACTGGTGTTTGGTGACCCAACTGCATACGGCAATGGTCACAGCGCCCAGTAGTAAGTTCAGCAGGATGGTGGTGAACAGGAATACCAGGTTTACGCCTGCATGCCTGTATCGTTTGAAAGAAAAACGGAATAAAGGATAATACCCTTCCAACAGCCAGAAGAAGACCATGCCTCCCATGAGGATAGCGATACGCTGCCAGTTCTCGATGTGTTCCCAAAAGCTCATGAAGGATTCCATAGGCATGCATGTTATGTTGCTAATTTACGACTAAAACCCGTTAGGTATCCTGCAATTCCTCCCGTTCATACCCACAGTCGAAACAGCGGTACACTTTTCGCGCTGCCATGGCATAATTACCGAAAAGCCAGGAAACGATGGCAGTGAACCAGTTCACGGGATCGCTGGTCTGTGTAACATAATGCACATTGGTGGAGCCACAGCGTGGGCAGGTGGCCGCGGCCTGGTAGGCCTGTTCAAATCCGGCGATCAGCTCCAGGGCCCTGTTCACCTGCTCTTCATACACCATGAGCTTGATACCGCCTACGGCATTGGTGAGAATGGGATCGAGGGTAACTGTATTTTCATCCTGCAGGTACGCACGGATCCCTTCTTCCTCCAGGCGCTGCAACATGAGGTTGGCGGGAATATAGTTATCGTACGAGCGTACAGCTACGAACAAAGGGAAAGTTTTTAGCTATTCAGCATCAGTGGCATTACCAGCATCAGCATTTCTTCATTCTCATCCTGCTCGGTTGGCTTGATGATACCGGCTTTGGTAGGCGTGGAGAGCTCGATGACGATCTCGTCACTGTCGGCCCCATTCAGCATTTCGATCAGGAATTTACCATTGAAGGCGATCTGCAGGTCTTCCCCGCTGTACTGGCATTTCATGCGTTCTGTTCCTTCAAAGGAAAAATCAACGTCCTGGGCAGCCAGTTGTAGCTCACTGCCGCTGATGTTGAGCACAACCTGGTTGGTGCTCTTGTTACTGAAGATGCTTACACGGCGAAGTGCGCCCTGAAAATCGGCCTTATTGATGGTGAGCTTATAGGGATTATCGACAGGGATCACCACTTTATAATCCGGGAAACGGGCGTCGATGAGGCGGCAGCTCATTTGCGTGGTGCCATGTTTCACGAAGAGGTGGTTGCTGTTGTAGCTGATGGTAAGCTCATCATCGTTATCGGGCATGGCTGTGCGCAGCAGGTTGAGCGGCTTTTTGGGAACGATCAGTGAATCGTTCTTGGGGCAACTCACATCTGTCCTTTTATAACGGACGAGGCGATGGGCGTCAGTGGCCACGCATTGCAGCCCTTTCTTGTCCATTTCGAAGAAAACGCCGGTCATGGCCGGGCGCAGGTCATCGTTGCTGACGGCGAAAAGTGTTTTATTGATGGCTGTCACCAGGGCGGAAGAGGTGATGGTGAAAGAAGTGGTGTCATCATTCACTGGTTCCTTCGGGAAGTTATCGGGGTTCTCACCCATCACTTTATATTTACCATTGTCGCTGGTGATCTCAACGGCAAAGTTCTTATCGATATTGAAGCTCAGGGGCTGATCGGGGATATTCTTGAGCGAGTCGATCAGGATCTTCGCAGGGATACATACCCGGCCGGTATCTTTGGCTTCCACCTCCATCTGGATCTTCATCACGGTTTCCAGGTCGGTGGCCACTACTGTCAGCTTGTTCTTTTCCACTTCAAACAAAAAATCCTCCAGGATAGGCAATACAGTATTGGCATTGATAACACCGCTGATCTGTTGGAGTTGTTTCAACAAAGCCGAGGAAGAAACGATGAACTTCATATACTTCATTAAGATTTGAGCAAATATATAATTATGGTTGATACCTTTTATTGGTTTTTTTGAACAGTACTGGGGGGAGTTGGCAGTTTGCAGTGGGCAATTGGCAGTCGGTTCAACCCTGTGAATGGAGCATTCGATATATTGACTGACCCTCAACTGCCAATTGCCCACTGCAAACTGCCAATCAATACATTATAAATAATCATCATGCAAATGCCACGGCTATTGCACAAGTCCCTAAAATAAATAACTTCATGCGCTCAATTCCGGGATGCCGGCATTATTAAAAAGCAACAATATGGTATTTGATAAATTATTCGGATGGGGGAAGAAGAAGAAAGGCGAAGGACCAGCCATCCCTTTTGGCCGTTACTCGGATAACAATAAGACAGTAGCCAAAGTAAACCGCTGGACAGACGCCGATAATTTCTTCAAAAAACAGGAGTACCACAACTGCCTCGAAGCATTCTTCGATTATCTCCGCGACGATCATGAACAAAATGTAGTATTGGAGCGCAATGGCAATGAAGGCCGCTTCCAGATCTTCCAGGGATCGAAGATCGTTCGGGGCGATTTCAATAATGAAAGATTGCATGCTGAGATCACCCTGGCAAAAATGCCGCAACCCAGTGTGCCCGTGATGCGCCGGCTCCTCGAAATGAATTTCAATCTGTATTACAGCCGCTATGCGCTCGACCAGGACAGGCTTTGCATGCGGTTCGACAGCGATATCAAAACGGCGAGCCCGAACAAGCTCTATTATGGACTGAAAGAACTGGCCACCAAGGCCGACAAGCAGGACGATCTGCTGGTGCAGGAATTCGCCACCCTTCAAACGATGGATTCTGACCACGTTACCGAGATCCCTGCCGCCGAAAAGGAAGTGAAATACCAGTACTTCAAACAATGGATCACCGAAACGCTCGATTATATCAAAACGCTCGAAGCGGACAAGTTTTCCGGCGGCATCGCCTACCTCCTGCTCACGCTGGCCTTCCGCATCGATTACCTGATCTCACCGGAAGGCAAGCTGCAGAACGAGCTGGAAAAGATCGTGGAGATCTATTATCGCAAGGACGAGAAACAGACCATGGAGCGCAATGTCGCCATGATCGATGCCTATGGCAAGCTGCTTGCCAAAACGCCCGAAGAGGTGTATCCCAGCCTTTTCCGCTCGAAGCACACTTTTTCGATCGTTATGCCGCAGAACCATGCTGCCGTGGCAGATGCCATCAATGCCGCCATCACCAATATGCCCTGGTATAACGATAATGGCCATCCGCTGATCGCCAGCCGGGTGCTGGAATACGGGATCGCTTTCTGCCAGTATTCCTACAGCCTGCCAAAGCCCCTGAGCGACCTGTTCAGGCTGTTCATGCAGGTGAACTATAGCGACTACTTCACCGCGCTTGGGTTCCCCGCTCAATATTATAATGCTGCCAACAAAGCATTCGATATAGATGAGGTCCAGGACAGGATCGAAGAGATCGTACAGACCTGGAAACCCAAGTATCCCAACCTGGCATTCAAAACGCAGCTATTGAAATACGATTCGCTGGTAGACTTCAATCGGACATTCACCCAGGAGATCACATTCATGAACTTTGATGCCTGAGCAACGACAGGATCATCCAATTAAACAGCACTATGCCAACACAACAGGTAATAGAGAAATTCCAGCCTTCGATCATACAGATAGCCACTCAAACCGGCACCGGTACCGGGTTCTATCTGAAAGAATTTGACCTGATCATCACCAATGACCATGTGGTCGATAATAATACGGAAGTGACCATTGCCGGCAAGACCTTCGAAAAGGTGATGTCGCGGGTTTGGTATACTGACCGCAAGCACGACCTCGCGTTCCTGCAAGCTCCCCAGGGAGTCGATCTGCCCGATCTGCCTCTCGGCCGGTATGAATCCCTGAAAGACGGGGATGATGTGATCGCCATCGGCCATCCTTATGGCCTCAACTATACCGCCACGCAGGGCGTGATCTCCAAAGTGGACAGGATCCGTGACGGCCTTAAATTCATCCAGATCGATGCGGCCATCAATCCCGGCAACAGCGGAGGCCCGCTCGTGAATGAGAACGGGGAAGTGATCGGCGTTAACTCCTTCATCATTCGCGGAGGAGATAATCTTGGTTTTGCATTACCGGTAAATTATCTCCGGGCGGCCCTTCAACTGTATGCGCCCTATAAAGGCACTCCTTCAACGCGCTGCCCCAGTTGCGATTTTCTTGTGCTGCCTTCCAATATCGAGAGCGGTAAATACTGTCCTTCCTGCGGCACAGAAGTAAAGCTGCCCGAAATGCCGGAGAAAGAACCGGAAGTGGTAGGCGTTGCAAAGACCATCGAAGAGATCCTGAAAACACTCGGAAAAGACATCAAACTTTCGAGGGCCGGGGCCAACCGCTGGGAAGTGAAGGAAGGAAGCGCGAAGATCAAGATCGCGTACAATCCTGAAAATTATTTTATCGCCGGCGACGCCTATCTCTGCCAGCTCCCGCCGGATGGCACACGCATAAAACCATTGTACCAGTACCTGCTCCAGGAGAACTACAATATGAATGGACTGGTACTGAGTTGCGCCAACCAGAACATCATCCTGAGCTGTGTGATCTACGATCTCGACATCACCAAAGAAACAGGGGCCGAAGCATTCAACAATCTTTTCAAACATGCAGACCACTATGATGATCTGCTGAAAAAAGAATTTGGATGTGTGGACAGGTTGGAAGAAGTTTAGTCTTGTCTGAACCTGGCTCAATGGGATCTTTGGGATTGGTAGGATCATTGGTAAGTTTCCTAAATAATATTGGTACGCTTAAATTTGCATACTATTTCATGTCATACAGGCAACGTCATATCTCTCCCGTCCCAAAGATCCCATTGAGCCAGGTTCAGACAAAGATCCGTCATTACTGCGCTTACCAGGAACGCTCCCATACTGAAGTGAAGGAGAAACTGTATTCTTTGGGACTGAGGAAACCGGAAGTGGAAGAGCTGCTGTCGCAACTCATAGAAGAAGATTACCTGAATGAAGAACGTTTTGCCATACAATTCGCGGGTGGCAAATTCCGTATGAAGCATTGGGGCCGCGTGAAAATAAAATATGAACTGAAGCAACGCCAGGTCAGTGAATACTGCATCAGGAAAGCCATGAAAGAGATCGATGAAAATGATTACCAGCGTACGTTGCAAAAACTGGCGGAAGAAAAATGGCAGTCGATCAGGGGCGAAGGAGTGAACCGGTTCGTGAAAATGGGCAAAACGACGGATTACCTGTTGCAAAAAGGATTCGAACCCGAATTAGTGCGGCAAACGATTACGGCATTGAAAAACGGGTCTGCCGAAAAATGATCATCATCAAATAATGTTGATAACTTTTACCACTTCGTGGTATTGTTATAAATGGAAAATCAGTTTACCTTCATCTTGATTTTCCCTCCCCCCGTTTCCAAATTACACCGAAAAAATTCTGCTACAGCTCTGGATTGGTAATCCGTTCTCCACTGATTAGTTAGTCTCAAACGCACTGTAAGCATCACCTGCTGTGTGGTTTTCAACGACCGCACAGAAAACAACCTATTGTATTAAGCTTTAACGCTTCAATCAACCAACATGATTGATAAGGCCCTTTTATTGCTCCGCAATGAGCTGGATGATTTTATCAGCAAATCCATCGGTAGTGCCGACGTGGTCGTCGACAATATCGGGTTGCTGGAAACGACCAGTGGCGATACGCTCACCAAGCGGATCGTGATCACACTGGTGAATCTCGAAGAAGAGAGCACTCTCAAGAATACTTCCGCCCTCAAAAAAGGATACGGCGGCCCTGCTATTTATGAGAATCCGCCCGTTTTCCTCAACCTGTATATTCTGATCACCTGTAACTATTCCGGCGATGATTACATCCACGCCCTGGAACGGTTATCCACCATCATCAAATTTTTTCAAAGCAGGAATTCTTTTTCCTATAGCTATTCCACCGGAGGCATACCGCCACTCGACGCTGAATTGCTCGACCTGCGGTTCACCATGGAATTATACACGCTCACATTCGAACAGATCAACCACCTCTGGGGATCGCTCGGGGGCAGGCAGATCCCTTTCGTGATGTACAAACTGCGGCTGATCGCCCTTACCGAACGGGTAAGTGTACGCGAAGTGCCGCTGATCGAAGAGATTGAAACCAATATTGCTAAAATACCCGATCACCACTGATGCCACTGATCTATAAAACATTGTTCGAGGTCAGGATGACCCATGAGTTCTACCTCTCCGAACTGAAAGGAGGTAGCATCTTCCAGTATCCCAACCAGGAAGACAGGATCATTTTCCTGCAGGACAGGTTTATGCGCGGCATGCCCTCTATCAGCCAGGACCTCGCTTTCGAGTTGGCGCCGGAACAACATGAAGTGTTCGACAACTATCACCTCCGGCTGCTCGATACCTACTCCGGTTTCAAAGTGGTGGTGGAGGTGAATGCAACAGCACTGCCGGATGGCACTGTTTTGTATACTCCCAAAATACCCCTGCCTGCCGGTTTCACCATTAATATAGGTATTGTCAGAAAGAACCCTTCGGTCGACAGCTATACCAATGGCCTGTTCCACCGTGCCATCAACGCCTCGTACTATTTCAGCAATGAAAGTATTACCGGCCAGCGAAGCTGGCCGTATCTCACCAGCCCGGTATCGGGGTTCGATGCAGGCCACAGGTATGAGCAGGGCGAACTGGTGCTATTTTCACCTACTGATCTCCGTGAGTTTTTCAAGGACAATAATGGCGACCAGTGGCGCAATATTGCCGGCAACGGTTTCGCCAATGAAAACGACAGAGTGCTGGTTTCGCCCCGGTTCTATTATCACCTCGATGGATCGCCCGGCGTCACGGATTTTTCCTTTTCCCTCACCGATGCCGGTGGCAATACTGCCGGGAGTTTCAGCACGCATAGCAATCGCCCATTGCAGAAAGTATTGCTCGATTTCAGTGCAGAAGACCTGATCACCATCCCGGCAAACCCGGCAACCACATCGGCTGTGTATTCCTACAAAGTGTCCGCATCCGATAATTATACGGCATCCGGTAAACTGATCTTCCTCGATCCTTCCATTCCTGCAGGCAGCTATTGGGGGATGGTACAGGTGAAGATCGATCCGGCCGATCCTGCATTCCAACTCTTCGATAACAACGGGTTCCTGCAAACACGCCGGAACCCGGATGGCAGCAGGCAGCCCGCCCCTGTATTCGAGGTCCCTGTAACCAGCCGCCTGACCTACTGGCGATATATCAACGACAAAAAACAAAAATTCAACAATGGCGACTATCCGTCCGACTTCCTGGTATTCACCGAGCGGGCCCTGATCTCCAGGGCACCGAGGCCCTACACCTGGTCGGCCGTTCTTTTCAAAAAAGAATCGGACAACACGTATCATTATTTACCACAGCCCACAGGGCATGAACTGGTGCGACTGGAAGCAGGCCAACTGTTCACGGACATCATCGTGCCCCGGTCGAAATTATTTCCCGTAGTTCCTTAGCATACTAAACCATCATCATAAAACCAATAATACTTTAACTTAAAAAACAACGTATATGGCAGAATACAAAACCCCGGGAGTGTATATCGAAGAAATACCGAAGCTCCCGCCATCTATCGCCTCCGTTGAAACGGCCATCCCTGCTTTTATCGGCTATACGGAGAAAGCACAACTGAAAGAACCGGGCGACCTGCTGAACAAGCCGAAACGGATCTCTTCCATGCTGGAATATGAGCAGATGTTTGGCCTGCCCTTTCCCGAAACGACCATCCAGGTTACGATCGATACCACGCAAACCGGGAAGATCGATATACAGGGAAAAGTGCTGACCCCCTCCAAATACCTGATGTATTATTCATTGCAGATGTTCTTCATTAACGGAGGCGGGGACTGCTATATCGTGGCTGTGGGCGATTACAGCAGCGGCGGGGTCATCGACCTGGAAACCTTACGCGGTGGCCTGACCGAAGTGGCCAAGGTCAATGAAGTTACGCTGATCCTCTTCCCCGATGGGTTGAGCATGGCCGAGCCGGGCAATTATTATGCCCTCCACAAAGAAGCCATGGACCAGTGCGCCGATCTGAAAGACCGCTTCACAGTGATGGACGTTTGGGTGAACCCTACTGATATTGCGTTCGACCCTATCACTACTTTCCGCAATGAAGATTTCGGAGATATCGATACCCGCAAGTATGCAGCTATCTATTATCCCAGGGTCTACACCAGGCTGGATTACCAGTATGATGCTTCCGGGGCCACCGTAGCGATCGTCGGCAAAGGCGACGGCTCACTGAGCGGCACGCTGCAGGAACTAAAATCCAAGAATAATGCTTTTTATCACCAGGCCATTGGCGCCATCAATGACATCGAACTCGTTCTGCCGGCCTCTTCCGCTGTGGTAGGCAAGTATGCACAGGTAGATGATACCCGTGGCGTATGGAAAGCGCCTGCCAATGTTGGTTTGGATTACGCCATCCGGCCTGAAGTGGTCATCAGCGCCAAACAACAGGAAGGATTGAATGTGGATGTGCAGGATGGTAAGTCCGTGAATGTGATACGCTCCTTCCCCGGCCGCGGCCCTGCCATCATCTGGGGCGCCCGCACCCTCGCCGGTAATGATAACGAATGGCGCTATGTGTCGGTGCGCAGGTTCTTCAATATGGTGGAAGAATCCGTGAAGAACGCCACCGAACAATTCGTGTTCGAGCCCAATGACCGCAATACCTGGATCAGGGTGAAATCCATGATCGAGAATTATCTCACCCTGCAATGGAAAGCAGGCGCACTCATGGGCACCACCACCCGCGAAGCATTTTTCGTGAAAGTGGGTTTGAATGAGACCATGACCGAGCTGGATATCTGGGAAGGCCGCATGATCGTGGAGATCGGCATGGCCGTAGTACGCCCGGCAGAGTTCATCATCCTGCGCTTCATGCACAAGATGCTCCAGGAATCTTAATTACCAATCCTTAAAACTTTTTCAATATGGTCTATAATACCAAAAATCCTCGTCAGCAAGACCAGGATGATGATTGCAACAAATGCAAGGACACCGGAACGCCCACGGAGAAATCGATCGAAGTGGAACGGAAAAAAGTGTGCAGCGATCTCGCCATTAAATTCGGGGAAGCCCGCCAGTGGGAACAGGCCCGCTACGGCGCACGCCAGTTGTACGACGATAAGCAATGCGCATTCGTGAAGACCGAAACCAATTACCGGTATTACCGGAACCTCGAACTGGCAATGGGCGTGGAGCTGGTCCAGGTGAACGATGATATCAAGGATAATGTGAAGAATTATAAGAAATGGAATGATGACCTGGCTGCCGCGCTGAAAGATATCACCAAAACAGCCAAGGAAGCCAAAGTGAAGTTCAAAGACCTCAAGGAAGCTGGCGATAAGCTGGAGACCTGTTTGGATGAGATCTGCAATTCTTCCCAGAAAAAACTGCTCACCGGCAAATCGACCGGCGATTGTCTCGATGGAGCAGATAAAGAGCCCAAATGCGAAAATGCCGAAGAGATCCTCGACAAGCTCGTGAACCTTCCCAAAGAGATCCTTCATGAAATGGACCTCATCTATCACTCCGCAACAAGAGTTACCGGCATACAGGTCTTCTCCAACGTGTCTTCACTGGAACCATTACAAAAAAACCTCCAGGACAAATCGAAGGCCTTCGACGACCTGATCCAGGAAAAAATGAAGAAGGGCGCGGAAGACCTGAAGAAAGCACAGGAAGATCTGACCAAGGCGGTGCAGGAACTCACCAAAGCCACATCCGGCCTGTATTTCAGGAGAAGCTTGTACAAGGGAACGAAAGAAGCTACGGAAGAGCTCTGCTGTCCTGAATGCAAGTGCATCAAGGATGGCGGCCTTGAAAAATGCAAGTGCGATATCTGCAAGATCTGCGACGATGTGAAAGCCGGCGTTTGTGTGGAAAAAGGCGAAGATGATCCCTGCGGATGCGATTAACACGCTTTCACTGAATCAAAACCATTTAATCCTTTAATCTTTTTGCTATGCTCACGATACATAAATATTGTCCACTCCCGGACGAACTGGACGACAAGATCAAAAAATGCTGCTGGCCCGATAAGCCCGATGATCCCAAAGGGGATTGCTGCTACGAGACCTGGCAGAAACAACTGGATGATGTGAACCAGAAATATAAGGAAGCCGATGAAAAAGCCAAACAGTTACAAAAGCAGGTGGATTCCGCCCTCTCCATGCGCGATAAGGTGAAAGCCTGGTTCGAAGACCTATCCAAAGCCAGCGATCTTTCACTGGCAGTATGCCAGCAAATGGAGATATTCTCATCACAGGTGAAAAATATCTGCTGCACTACCGAAAGCACACTCAAGGCGATCGATATTCTCTATTGCATGGTGCGCGATTTCTATATCCGGCTCGACGGATTGAAATCAGATTATGATGAACTGGTGAATTGCATCAAATGCCTCAACAATCCCGATATCAATGCCGGCATTCTCGCCTGTCTTACGAAATATGCCGAAAAACTGGATGCCGCCATCGCTACCAGGGACAAGCTCATCGAGCTGCTGGTGAAAGCGCTCAAGCTGGCCTACGAGATCAATGCCGTGATCTGCTCGAAATATGGATTGAAGACAGTGATCTACGAATGGCAACTGACCCTCGCCTGCCTGGGCAATGGAGAGGCCAAGAAAGAAAAATACAAACAGGGCAATGAGGCCGGCGATGAAAAATGCGCTCCGCCTGCTGAAGTATGCGAACTGGAGCCCATGCTTACTTTCCCGCTCAAAGGCAACGACTATTACAATGAGCTGAATACGGAAAAAACGAATCTGGACAAACGGGTGGATGACCTCAATGCCGACCTGGTGACCGCCAACAAGGAAAAGGAAACGTTGATGGCTAACCGTGATAACCTGATCAAAGCCATTGCAGAGGTCGACCCGAAGAACAAATGCAAATAAGCCAATCAAACAATTCTTTCATCACGTAAAAATTATTTTTTATGGCAGCTAAAGGAGATTATCCCATACCTAAATTCCATTTCCAGGTTGAATGGGGTGAAAACTTCCGGATCGGTTTCACCGAAGTGAGCGGACTTGATTTCGAAACGGAAGTGATCGAATACCGCGAAGGCAACAGCCGGAAATACAATAAGAGCAAACAGCCAGGTCTCACCAAGTTCAGCAACATAACCCTGAAACGCGGCACATTCGAAGGTGATTATGACTATTTCAAGGAATGGCGCAAGACCTATTATTTCCAGGAAGGCAATAAGACAGGCTCCATGTACCGGAGAACGGTCACCATTAAACTGCTGAACGAAAACCATGAGGCCATCATCACCTGGCGGCTGCTGAATGCATGGCCGTCCAAAGTTCAATCGACCGACCTGAAAGCAGATGCCAATGAAGTGGCTATCGAGACCATGGAATTGGTGCATGAAGGTCTCGAGATCATGAATGTGGATTAATACGAAAGCAGACCGTTATGAAAAAAGATAGTCAGCCGGAAAGCATCTATCAAACCGTAGGGTTCTATTTCCGGGTAATCTTCGAAGGACTGAAATACGCCAGCCAGCAGAATGAAGTGGTGGATATGCGCTTCCAGTCCGTCGCCGGGCTCGATGCCAACCTCGACACGGAAAATGTGAAGGAAGGCGGGGAGAATGGTTATGAACATGTGGTGCCCATGCGCCGCAAGTACGGCCCACTGGTGCTGAAAAGAGGCGTATTGAAAAAGGACTCTGCCCTGTCCGACTGGTTCAAGCAGACCTTCGAAGATGAGGAGATCGTTCCACTTCCTAACGTGGAAGTACAGTTGCTCAATGAGAACCACGATCCGCTCCTGTTCTGGAGCGCCAGTTGGGTATGGCCCCGCTCGTGGAAGATCGGCGAGCTGAATGCGGAACGGAGTGAAGTGCTGATAGAGACCCTCGAACTGAATTACAACCGGATCGTATTCAGGAGTGGGTTCGATGCCCGTCCGGCTGAAAGCTAAATAATATATAATGCCAATAGAAATAAGAGAACTGATCATCAAAGCCACTGTGGTGCCAGAAGGCAATGCCACGGCAGGCGCCGCCGCCGGCACCTCCGGCGATAATGATGCTGCGCCCGGCGAAGCCATGATCCATACCTGCATTGAAAGGATTCTTGAAATACTGAAAGAAAAAAATGAAAGATAACAGGAAAGAACTGGTCAAGCTGACCATCCACTCGTTCCGCGACAGGAATTTCGCCAAGGACAGCGAAGATCCCAGTCGCATGTTCACGGTTCCCATCAACCCGGAATCGTTCACCAAGAATTTCAAGATCGAGCTGGATACCCGCCGCGGACATGGTAACCAGGGCACGGACCCACGGTTCAAATCAACAGTGCCCGAACAGCTCAAGCTGGATTTCGTGCTGGATGGTACCGGCACTATGCAAGGCTATATCTATCCGCAGTTAAAAGGTAAAAAAGTAAAAGAGGTCAAAGACCAGTTGGCGGCATTCCTGGGTTGCGTGTATGATTTCGATGGTGATATCCACCGGCCGCGCTTCCTGAAATTATTCTGGGGATCGGAGATCAAATTTCCCTGCATCCTCTCCAACCTGGATATCAATTACACATTGTTCAACAGGGATGGTTCCCCTTTGCGGGTAAAGATCAGCGCTACCTTTCTCAATTACCTGGCGCAGGAAGCGCGTGCCGCCACGGAGAAAGCAAAGTCGCCCGATCTCACGCACTACCGGGAATCCAGGGCTGCCGACCGCCTCGACCTGATGACATACAATATCTATAACGACAGCAAGTATTTTCTGCAGGTGGCCAAGGCCAATGGCCTCAGCAGCCTGCGCAATCTCAAACCCGGCATGAAGATCAATTTTCCACCATTCGATAAACAGGAAAGCTGATGGAAGAGCTCGTAATACCAAACCCTTCACGGCACGATGTGTCTACTTTCGACATCCTGGTGGATGAGAAAGCGATCAATCCTGCTTTCCAGGTAATGTCCATCTCCGTAATGAAGGAAGCCAACAGGATACCTTCGGCCAAACTGGTACTGCGTGATGGGGAAGCGGCCGATCGCAATTTCGCCATCAGCAATGAAGATGTGTTCGTGCCCGGAAAGAAGATAAAGATCAAGATCGGCCGCGACGGCACCAATACACAGGTGTTCAAAGGCATCGTGGTCAAACATGCGATCAGGATCCGGGAGAACGGGAATACGGAGCTGATCATCGAGTGCAGGGATGAGTCCATTAAAATGGCCATCACCCGTAACAACAAGTATTTCGAAAATATCAGCGACAGTGAAGTGATCGACGATATCGTAGGATCATACAAAGGATTGAGCAGTGATACCGAAACCACTACCCTGAAACATAAGGAAGTGGTGCAGCACCATATTACCGACTGGGATTTCGTGCAACTGCGCGCCGAAGCCAATGGCATGCTGGTGCTTGTGAACGATGGCGTGGTGAAAGTAGCCAAACCCACAACCAAGGCCGATCCAGTGCTGCAGGTGAACTATGGTTCCTCCATTCTCGAATTCGAAGCAGAGATGGATGCCCGCAACCAGTTCAAATCGGTACGGGCCCGTTCCTGGGATTACAGCAACCAGCAATTATTCGAAACAGATACTTCTTCAGTGGCTTTCGGTGAACATGGAAATATTTCCGGTAACGATCTTGCCAATGCCATCAGCCCCCAACATTATGAGCTGCATCATAGCGGCCATCTGCCGGAAGAAGAGTTGCAGGCCTGGGCCAATGGGGCCCTCTTACGGAGCCGGCTGGCCAAGATCAGGGGACGTGCAAAGTTCTTTGGATTCTCCGGCATCAAACCAGGCGATACGATAAAACTAACGGGCGTGGGTGACCGCTTTAAGGGCAAAGCCTATGTAACGGCTGTGCGTCATGATGTGGGAGGCGGTACCTGGGATACCCATATCCAGTTCGGGCTGGAGCCCGATACTTTCGCCAAACGCAATCCCGATGTACATGAAATGCCTGCTGCCGGCCTGGCCGGTTGCATGCAGGGGTTGCAGATCGGCAAAGTAGTGCAATTGCAGAATGACCCTGCCGGGGAAGACCGCATACTGGTACGCATACCTGTGATCGATAAAAATGCACAGGGTATCTGGACAAGGGTGGCCAGTCTGGATGCCGGCTCCAACCGCGGCGCATTTTTCAGGCCTGAGATCGATGATGAAGTGATCGTGGGATTCATCAACGATGACCCCCGGAATGCGGTGGTGCTCGGCATGTTGAACAGCAGCGCCAAACCGGCCCCTATCACCGCGCAGGATGTGAACCATGAAAAAGGATTTGTAACGCGGAGCAGTATGCGCCTGCATTTTCACGACAACACGAAAACCATTACTATCGATACGCCCGGTGGTAACAGTATTACCATCGATGAAAGCAGTATGAAGATCGAAATAAAAGACCAGAACAGTAATAAGATCACTATGGACCCTTCCGGGGTGAAAGTGGAAAGCCCGCTGAATATTGAAGTGAAGGCGGGTGTGAACCTGACCCTGTCGGCAGGGGCTGCTCTATCGATACAGGCATCCTCGCTTTCAGTGAAAGGCGATGCCAGTGTGAGCATCGAAGGGGCGATTGCGAAACTCGAATCGCAGGGCCTTACGGAGATCAGGGGCTCTATGGTGAAGATCAATTGATCATCAAAAAATATTTCAATATGCCTGCAGCAGCAAGAATGGGCGATATGCATACCTGCCCGCTGGTAAATCCCGGCCCGGTGCCGCATGTAGGAGGCCCGGTGACAGGGGCCTGTGTGCCGACAGTGCTGATCGGTAATCAACCGGCGGCCGTGGTAGGCGACCTGCTGGTGTGCACCGGCCCACCCGACACCATCGTACAGGGATCTTCCACCGTGTTCATCGGAGGCAGGCCCGCAGCGAGGCAGGGCGACCTTACGGCACATGGCGGTGTGATCGTGCAGGGATTTCCGACTGTACAGATCGGTGGCTGACTGACAGAATAAAAAGACCATACCATGAACAACACAACGAACTCATTCCTCGGTACCGGCTGGTCTTTCCCCCCTGTGTTCGACAAGGAAACAGGAACGGTGACCATGGTAAGCGATATGGAAGATATAGACCAGAGCCTGAACATCCTGCTGTCTACCAGTTTGGGTGAGCGGGTGATGCAGCCGCGCTATGGTTGCAATCTCAACGATTACCTGTTCGAGCCATTGAACAGTTCCGTGATCGGGTATATCAAAGATCTCGTAGAAAATGCCATCCTTTTTTATGAACCGAGGATACTGGCGGAAAGAATAGAAGTGACGGCAGCAGACTCTTTCGATATCATCGAAGGCCGGTTCACGATAGAGATCGAATACTCTATCCCCGGCACCAATTCAAGGTTCAATTACGTGTATGATTATTATGAAAATGAAGCATTGAAAGCTATCTAAAAGGTACAATTGATCAGTATGGGTGATTGTAAGAACATAGTACATCCCTTCCAGCAAGATCCCGGCATCAGCCAGTCGCAGCGCACGCTCCAGTCGCTCGAAAAGACCGCGCCGCCCGTAGATGGGCGCAGCATGGCGGATTTGCTGGATTGTTTCATGCAGTTATCGCGCCATATCAATTTTTATGATGAGGAGATGACCGTGAGCGACTGGCAGCCATTCTTCAGCAAAAGCATTCCATTCACACTGGCATCTATCAGCAAATACAATGTGCCAGCGGTCAATGAAAAATTCGATCTCTACCGGTCGATGTTCCTCAAAAGGCCCGGCAAGCCCGGCCTTCAGCTCCTGGTCTATTATTTTTACTATACTACTATTTATCGCATCAATGCCTGGCACCTGGTCGTAAAAGGCACGGGCCTTCCATTCGAAAACATCCTGCAAAGTTTGATCCAGGACAGGTTGAGCGAACCCGTCACCAATTTCATATTATTGACCAAAGCGGCTGTTTATGAAGATTGCATGGTTCCCATCGATTTCACCAGCCTGTTCAGCAATGATGTGTGGAAGATCGACCAGTCAAGCCTTCAGTATTGCGAATGGAGAAAGGACGGTCAAAGGCCCCTGTACGGACACCGGGAACGCTTGCTCGGACTGATCGGTTCACTCACTGCCATCTGGCCGGCTTTCACCGAAGCCATCAGGCTGCTGGCTTCCGTGGCGGGAGACAGCATAGAAGACAGTCTCTCTCCATTGAAAGAAGAACTCAAACAAAAACATCCTCCTCATCTTGCATTGCTCTTCGCTTTCCTGAAACTCTTCAGGCACCTGCAGGATGATCTCAATGGATATTCCCGCAAGCACCTCGATTTCTTCTTCAAAGATGTGCTGCGGATAGGGCCCCGCCCCGCTACGGCCGATAAAGCACATATCGTTTTCGAGATCCAGAAACAGTGGAACGACTACCTGCTGACCAAAGGAATAGTGCTCAAAGACGGCAAGGACATCAACGGTTCCGAGATCTTTTTCGCCACCGATGATGAGATCGTGGTGAACAAAGCGCAGGCAACAGACCTCCGCACTTTATTCCTGAATACCGAACCGGCCAATGATGATATCCATCTCCGGCTGGTGGAAGGCGTATATGCCGCCCCGGCCGCCAATAAAGCAGACGGCATCAAAGAGGAATTCAAGGATAGTGATCCGAAGAACTGGCCTACCCTGGGCGCACAGTACAGTAAATTCATTGAAACAGGAGAAAATTTTCCTAAACCATATCCCTATGCGCGAATTGGATTTGTGTTATCTTCACCCGTACTCCTGCTGAATGAAGGGACCAGGAAAGTGACGTTCACGCTTTCTTGCAGTATCAATACCGATTGCATGCTCACCAATGAAACACCGGTGATCCAAACATTTTTTGGAGCGCTTCAATCAGCCATCGATGAAACTTATATCATCGTTACCAAAAAACTCATCCTGGAAGCAGCCACCAAAGGGATAGGCGAAGCCACGATCCAGCAGTTATATGGGCTTCTTCCGGAGATCCCCAAAAATAGCTGCTGTTCCGGTGAACCGGTCCTCCGCAAAAACAAAGTGCAGCTCACCAAACAGGATTGGAATACCCGGTTCTTCAATAGTATCTCTGCCAATGAACAGGCCATCCTTCAACAGCTCTTCAAAGATCATCGTGTATTCAAGGTGGCCTATAGTGGGAAGGATGCCTGGCTCGAACCACTCATCAACAAGATCGGCATTGCACTGATCAATGGTAAATACGTGCTTACCATAGAAACTGAGATCACCCCCGACAAACCCGCGATCACTTTTTTTGATAAGGATAAGCTGAAAGAAGAGTTGAATACAAAATTGCCGGTAGTGAAGATCGAACTGGACAATGAGGTCAGGATCGATTATATGCCGGCTACGGGACCAGCGCCTGATGAAAAATGTTGCTTCGAGAAATGCCCGAAGGAAAAGAAGCAGGCGATCTCGTTGTACCAGTTCTTCAGGAACCTTACCATTGTGCAGGGTGATAAGCCCAATACCACCAGGATCGATGTGAAAGTATGCGGCCTGAAAAATTTCATTGTACAGAACGATGAAAATGTGATGGATATCAACGGCCTGATCTTTCCCTTCGGTACACGCCCTAAAATAAATTCGAATTTCTATATCGGTTCAGAAGAGATCTTCCTGAAGAAATGGTCCGACATCGCTATCAATATCAACTGGAAAGATCTGCCTACCTACTCTCCCCCGGCGCCGGACCCATTGCATGGAAAACCCTGGGAAACCTATTATAATGGATACCAGGATTTCTTCATCAAGGCAAAGAAACAGGTCAATGTGGTGGAAGACGCGAAGTTCAGGATGCAACTGGCGGTGCTGCAGGATGGTACGTGGAATCAGTGGAAATACCTTGAGGACTGCGATCATGCAGGAGCACCCCAATGTCAGTTATTCCAGCTTACACCGGGAGGTTTATTCTGCGATATCGATAAGGAATATACGCATCAGTTCAGGGTCAGCAGGACCACTGATTTTTCCGGTACAGGGCTTGGTTATCCGCAGGAACCCTTTGCTTACAACGGCGTGAAAAGGTATGAGGTGAACAGTCGGCAAAATTTCATCCGGCTTACATTGAAATGCCAGGATTTTCAACATGAGAAATATGCCTATGTGCTTGCCCGGCAAATGGCGGCATTGGGGAAACTGCCCGAGATAGTGGATGGTGCTGTTTACTTCGGTGTAACCCTCAATGGAACTACCCCTGTATTCAAAACACTGAATATTCCGGTGATCCTGAATGAGCTGTTCGAAAAGTATGAGCAGGCCATCAACCCACCGGGATTCAGCCTCGATGATAACAGCAAAAAGATCATCCTGAACATTCTTACAGTAGCAAACACAGGTAACAGGAATAATGCAGATATTAAAAAATTATGGGACCTGGTCTTTACGGTAGATGATCCCACTACCATTGCTCCCAATGACCCGCCATTGTTCACGACAACTCCGGCGAATACCTTGAACCAGGACAATTCATTTTATTACGACAGGATCCATAAGATACTGGAATGGCTGAGGACCCAACATGATGTAATAAAGGAACTTAAAGACAAAGGGGTAGTGATCCCCAATGCTCCCTGGACACCTACCATCAAAAATATGGCGCTCGATTATGCAGCGAGCGCACCGATCACAGATATTGATCTCATCCATTTGTATCCTTATGAGAACACTTACAAGGCAGAGGAGATCGAAGGGCAACCAACACTTATCCCTACTTATTGCGAACAGGGCAGTTTATTCATCGGGCTGAAAGACCTCGTGCCCAATGATACCGTCAATATCCTCTTCCAGATGGCGGAAGCAACGGCCAACTCGGAAGCAGGTATCGCGGAACTGCACTGGCATTATCTCATGAACAATGAATGGAAAGAATTGCGGCAGGGGTTCGAAGTGCTAAGCGATGACACCAATGGGCTCACCACATCGGGCATCATCAAATTCTCCATGCCTGGAAATATCTCCACCGGCAATACCATCATGCCCAAAGAGCTGCACTGGATCAGGGCTTCAGCGATCAGGAGCGTGGAGGCCGTGAGTGAAACGATCGGTATCCATACACAGGCCATCCGCGCTACATTCATTCCTGATGCGCAAAATGATCTGTCGAGGTTGAGTGGTCCGCTGGAAGCCAATAAGCTGTCGAAGCTGAAAGAAGCGGATGCCAATGTAAAAAAAGTGGCGCAGCCTTATGAATCATTTGGAGGCCGTGAGCCGGAGGCTTCGGGATATTATTATACGAGGGTCAGTGAGTGGTTGCATCATAAAGGACGCGCCATTCAGAAATTCGATTATGAGCGGCTCGTGCTCGATGCATTTCCGCAATTGTTCAAAGTGAAATGTATCAACCACGATTTTGCATTAGATGCTCGTCAATACCTCTATGATGTGAACGTGGCCCCGGGGTATGTGCTGGTGGCCGTTATCCCAGACCTCAAACAATTGAAAGCCGGGCAGTCTTTCGAGCCTAAAGCGCCGGTGAGCCTGCTGGAAAAGATCACTGCATTCCTTCATAAAAGAACTACTCCTTTTGCACGGATCAGGGTCATGAACCCGCGTTACGAAAAGATCGATATCTGCCTGGAAGTGCAATTGGTAAAAGGAAAGGACAAAAATTATTATAGGCACAAACTGGAAAACGATATCCGTCTCTTCCTGGCGCCCTGGGCCATTGGTGAATATGATAAGCTGCGGTTCGGTCAGTGTGTGAACCGGTCGGACCTGGTACGGTTCATCGAATCGCTCGATTATGTAGACTATATCCTTTGCCTGAAAATGATGCTGGAGAATGACTGCGACAAAAATCCAGCGCTGACTACCGTGAACCAGATCTGTCCATTGACGCCACGCTCTATCCTGATCGGTGGAGAAATAGATGTTTGCATTCCCGACAAGGATTGTGAGAACTGGGAGAATGAACAGGAAAGCTGTATTCACCGGTATGAAGTATCACCGGTCGCCTGCAAACCAATAGTGCCAACACAGCCAATACCGTAATTGATTATGTCTGACAATACGATCAATACAAAATCGATCCTGAAAAATGATCCGGCATTTCCCGATTACCTGGATTTCGATACCCTTCGCCGGGAAGGGATCGGGTACCTGGCTGGTCTGTCGGGCAAGATCTGGACAGACCACAACGTTCACGATCCCGGTATCACCATGCTGGAATTATTGTGCTATGTGCTGATCGACCTGGGCTATCGGACCACCTTGCCCATTGCGGATATTCTCAGCCGGCCACCACAAGACAATACTCCCGATGATAATTTCTTCACACCGGCACAGATCCTGAGCTGCAACCCCGTTACCATTATCGATTTCAGAAAGCTGCTCATCGATATACAGGAAGTAAAAAATGCCTGGCTTGAAATAGCAGAGCTGGAGATCAGTTGTGGCGATCAGACAGGTGCTTTTGTCGGCCCACCCTATCGTGACCCGGTGGTACGCGATTGCGGAAATGAGGTATGCAGGGCTTTCCTCAACGGTCTTTATAAAGTATACATAGAATTGTACAAAGGCCCGTATGAAAAGAAGACCAAAAAAGAAGAAGAGGCGATCGATGCCATTGTAGAAAAAGTGCGTTCCGTGCTGATGGCCCATCGTAATCTTTGCGAAGATTTTGTGTCCATACAGGTATTATGCAAGGAAAGGATCGGGGTATGTGCAGATATTGAACTGGAACCGGATGCCGATGCAGAGAAGATCTATCCGCGGATCATAGAAGCGTTGAAAACCTTCTTCTCACCTGATCCGAAATTTTATACGCTTCCGGAACTGCTTCAAAAAAATAAACCCATCGAAGAAATATTTGCCGGACGCCCTTACCTGCCCGAGAGCCACGGCTTTGTGGATACGGAAGAGCTGGAAGCGCTTCCATTCAGGAAAGAGGTCCATATCTCCGATGTGTACAATGCGTTGTTCGCGGTGGAGGGAGTGCGGTCGGTCCGCAAGCTAAGCCTGAAATCCTGCGATGGCTTCAAAAAAAGGGAGGAGGAATGCAACTGGAAATACAGGCTGGAAAAAGACCATGTGCCTGAATTCTCACTGGACTGCTCAGGTTTCCGCTTCACCCGGAATGGTATGCCGGTGCAGGTGAATGAAAAAAAATTCAAGGACCTGTTCAGCCTCAATTTTTCGTTTGCAGGAAAGATATTGTACAGTCAGCCATTCCCCAATCTCGATATGCCTGTTCCCAAAGGTATTTACAGGAATGATCTGGCCGAATATCATTCCATGATCAATGACCTTCCACGGGTGTATGGAGTGAGCGAAGGCGGCTTGCCGGATAGCGCGCCGAAGGCGCGCAAAGCTCAGGCCCTGCAATTACAGGGATTCCTGCTCTTCTTCGACCAGTTGCTCGCCAATTATCTCGCCCAACTGAGCCATATACGCAATCTATTCGCCCTAAAAAGTGATCAGGACCAGCAGACCTATTTCGTCAACAAACCGCTCGATGTGCCCGGCATCAAACAACTCCTTCGATTCGGTGATGGCACCGACACGGAGATCGCGGTCGGAAAACAGGGAAGCATCCAGGCCAGACCGGTAGAAAAATCACTGCTCGAAGAAGCCGCAAAGAATAATGAACTGTGGAAGATCGATCCCGACAACACAGACCCCATCAGCTTCCTCACCGTGGCCGACCGCGATACGAGGATCTGCCAGGCCATGGAAGATCTGCAAAACAGGAACTTCACCATCCATACCGTATACCATAGTAATACCGACTGCTGGTCGTTCTACATTTATACTTTCTCCGATGAGCTGGCTTTTCTCGGCACAGGATCTTATGGAACGGAGCAGGAAGCCGTGACCGCCGCTGCCAATGCTTGCTATGTAGGCGGGTTCCGTGAGAATTACCGGAAGTACATCGTGCCGAAAGACAAAAAAGGAAAGGGCGGTCCGCTCAGTCCCGATCCCCGTTTCTCCTTCAATATCGAATTGAATATGGCCGGGTATTTCACCTACCTGCAACAGATCGTGGAAGACAAAAGCCTTTATCTCGAAAGAAGAAATACATTCCTCGATCACCTGCTGGCCAGGTTCGCCGAATCATTCACCGATTTCGCACTCCTTTCCTATAATACCCTGCAGGGGCAGGAACTGACCATCCGGGAAATACAACAGAAAGAAAAATTTTTATCGGGCTATGACCTCATCAGCCGCAACCGCGGAAAAGCATTCGACTATAAAAAGAATGGCTGGAATAACAACAATATCTCCGGGTATGAACATCGCGTGCAGGCACTGACAGGCATGGAAGACCTTACCAGGCATAGTCTTTGCCATTTCGAGTTGAACCAATATGCACAACAGTTCTACTGGACCTTACCGGTGACCGATGCAGAAGCCCAAACATTCCGCAGCCCGGTATTCTTCGATTCCGCTGCCGAAGCAAAGGCCAACCTGCAGGCTTTCATCGAGGCATTGAAAGTAGAAGGCAATTATACGGTAGTCCATGATCCGGTGCATGATGCCAATGAAATAGTAGTACTGCACAACAATGATAAGGTCATCTTTCCTTCGAAGATCGCCACCACAGAAGAAGCCAATAATTATCGCCAACTCCTCTACCGTGCTTTCTCCGGCAATCCCCTGCCGGAAAAAGATATTTTTGTGAGCCATGAGATCTATAAGGCAGAGTTGAAAGACGTTGAAGGCAAGGTCCGCAAAAGGGCTGTACAACCTGCCGACACAGCCGCCAAAGCATTATCTGCCGCGAAACCGATCATTAAAAATATCAATGGGGCCGATTGGGAAAATGTGAACGAGAAAGAAAAGCCCACGGAACAGCTCGATCTCAGGACCGATAGATCGAATCCCCGCCGCCTGATCGATATTACCCGCTTCAACAAAGAGATCAACCCATGCCCCGATGAATACCGCTGGTATCTCGACAATGAACAGGGCGAACTGCTGCTGAAAAGTCAGCATACATATCCTTCGCAGCAGGCAGCCATAGAAAGCATGGCCGCAGAGCTTACCAGTACACCGGTTAATAGCGCTTCCTTTAAAACAAGGGAGCAGGAACAATACCATTTCTTCGATCTCCTTTCAACGGATGGGTCAGTGATAGCCACTTCACCTTCCTTTGAAAATGACGAAGAAAGGAAAAAGGCCATGGATTGGCTGGAGGCTTTCTGCAATCGTGAAAAGACCGACCGGCAATATACTTATGCCTTGAAAGAAGCCTCCCGCTGGAGAGTACAGTTCGGCGATGCGCTGGTATTCGAAAGTGTACCCCTCCTGGCCGATCCCGAAAATGCGATCAATACCTGGCGGAAAGACAAGGCATATTTTCGCTCATTGACGAACTATGTAAGCGGGAACGATCATATACTTTACATAAATGACGAGAAAGGCAATCATGTATCTCGTTTCGTTACTACTACTGCACAAACACGCGAAGAGATCTTCAATATCGTACAGGATGCGCTGACGAAAAACGAATTCAGGGTAACTACCGTGAAAATGGAAACGGGATATGGTTTCAGGGTCCGCGATGCAAAAGATAATGTTCTGTTATCGGGCTATGAAGTGTATGATAGCCGGGGTGCTGCTTTCAATGCCATGCTCCGGGCTTTTGAAAAAGCCTCCCAGGAATCGATGTACCTGAAATCAGGCGATGATGGCAACCGCGCCTTCACTTTCCTGTTGAAAGAGGACGACGATAATTTCCTCGCGGAACATCCTGTCATTTACGATTCCCCATCAGAAAGGGATAGCCGGTTTGCAGAAACTCTTGGGTTTTTCAAAGGCCATGGCATGCCGGGTAAGGCCGTGAAAGACCCTGTGCAATACACGTTCACTATCAGCAAGGATTCGAAACAATTGTTCATTTCCGAACAGAAATTCCGCAGCAAGCGTGATGCCGATGAAGCCACCAACCAAATCTTATTGCTGGCGGCCCTGCCAGGCAACTGGCAATTGACCAGGGATTCGGAGAAAGATCCGTTTGAAGTCAGGCTGGTGACGGGCGGACAATGGTATGCCACAGCACCCGAAAAATTCAATACGCCCGCACTGGCAGCCAGCGTTCGGGACAGGATCATTGCAACCATTCAGCCGGCCATCTATACGCTCGACGCCACTCCCTTCCCCGACAAATGGCAGTTCCATTATTATCTCGGCCTCGATCCTGCTTCATATACCCGGTCCACCAGCAATACAGATTATAATAGTGAGGCGGAAGCTATTGAAGCCTACAAAAAGCTATCGGTCGATCTGGGCGGAATGCAGGTACAGAAAACAGGTACGGAATTACAATTGTCGCCTAAGCAAAAAGGCAGCAATCAGATACTAACATCTACCATTATACGAAATCAGGAACAACCTGCAATCACACCCGATGAACAGAAACAGGTGTCCGGGCAACTGTCGGTCAACCAGCGGCTCCGTAAACTGATCGCACCTGAAAGTGATAAAGAGCTCGACAAGCTGGTGAAAATGGACGATCTCACCCAACAGGGCACCTGGGTATACCGGCTGGTGAAGAAAGATGGATTTTTTGCCTGGCACCGTGAATGCGATCCCAATCGCGGCGGGCTGGACCCCACTCAACAGATCAAAGAATTATATGAGGCTTTGCGCAACCCGCTTCATTACCTGGAGATCTGCCAGGGAGGCGATATCACCTGTGTGCGGAAAGACCCTTCCACCCGTAATATTTCTTACCATTATGAAGTGAAAGCCAGGAACCTCTATTATGATCCGGTTTCCAAAGAAGAAGTGGTGCTTTTTAAAAGCTGTGTGGGTTATAGCAGTGTGGAAGAAGCAGAAAAGGCCTTTACATCGAATTATCTCACTATCCTGAAACGTGCATCCAAAGCTATTCATTATGGCATCGGGCAATATATCTCACTCACCCCGCAATTCATCAAACCGGAACAGGTGAAGCTGAACGCCGGGCAGCCGGTAGTGTATATGCCCACAAAAACGATCGATCATTTTGGCGGTGAAGCGCAGGCGATCGCCATGCTGGTGGAACTGGCCAAGAGCTATCCTGTTAGATTAAGCGGGCGGGATCATTACAGGTTCAGCCTATACGATTACCAGGAGAAACGGTCTTATTTTGTCGGGGCGCAACAATACGATTCGGCGGCCGCAGCCATGCAGGCATTCTATTTCCTGCTCGTGCTCAAAAAGAACAGGCAGAATTATTACTGGTATTGCGATAAGGATACCGGCAGAAAATTCATCGTGCTCAAAGAGGTGCTCGCTGAAAATTATGGCCGCTTCCATAAGCCGGAAGAAGCCTGGGCAGGGATCGATCAATTCATCGGTACAACACAAACGGAACAATCCTTCCATCTTTATGTGAACAACAGCGATTGCTGTTATAGTTTCTTCGTGGCATGCAAGAGCAAGCTCATCCATCCCTGTACCTACGATACCATCCCACTCCGTGATAAAGCGGCCAGGAAATTAAGGGAAACCTTTGCCAATTACCAGTTGCCTCCATTGCCGGTACTGACATTGGATAGTTCCGGATCGTGGTACGACGTGATGTATAATGGAAAGTTCGTCACCAAGCTGGCCGCCAATCTCGAAAATGAAAAACAGGGAGATGGTTGTTATGGGCCATTGCTCGATCTGCTGGAACTGGTGCAGCAGAAGCCCGAGCCCTCCTTCAATAAAAAAGACCAGCAATATGTTTTCCAGGACAAGGACGACAGGATACTGGCCTATCTCGAAAAGGGCCGCACAAAAGAAGAATGGATAAAAGCACTGGTCGATCTTGCGCTCCGCTTCCCTCTTTTCCGGAAAGACGATGCCTTTTATTTCCGCCTGCCTTATTTACCCGCCAACGGGGAATGGACGGTAGACGCCAGTCTGCACGACGATTGTGGCTGCGGCGGCAAAAAACCGGACGACAACCAGGACTGCCATATTGCGTGGATCGGTGGCTGTTATACAACCTGCCGTGAAGCGCTCGACGCTTATCTGGCTACAGCAAAACAATTACAGAATGAAAAAAATTACCGGTTCGTGTTCGATTGCACCTGTGGCAAATACCGTATCGAGTGGATAGAAGAGAAAGATATCATCGCCGTCAACCCACAATGCTATACTACTCCTGAAATGGTCTGTGCTGCCGTGGAAAGGGCCAAAGCCCTGATCAATGATGAAGGGATCTTTGTGGTAGAGCATATCCTGTTGAGGCCCCATTGCCCGGAAGACTGCCATTGTCTCCTTCCCGCCAGTCCAGATCCCCATTGCTGTTTTACCTGGCCTCTTGAAAAAGATCCCTGCCTGGAGACAAAACCTCCCATTTGTTTTACGCCGGGAGCAGATCCTTATTCCTTTATTGCTACCGTGGTATTGCCTGCCTGGCCCAGACGCTTCCGCGATAAGGCCAACCGCAAACTGGTAGAAACTATTTTATACCGCGAAGCACCGGCCCACGTGCTGTTGAGGGTCTTATGGCTGTCGCCGAAAGACCTCTGCACATTCGAAACACTGTACAGGTCCTGGACCCGCTGGCTTGCCAATAAGAAGGATGCCTGTAGTGAAGGATTCGACCCTTGTGTATTCATCCGCTTTCTCTTCAACAGCAGGCTTTCCTGCTGGGAACCCGGAACCTGGTGTGGACCCTGCCTTCAGCCTGGTGTACAGGATAATCCCTGCGGCCTGCTGGAAGAAGCAGATCCCAAATGCGTTTTGACAGTAGGAGATGTTTATGGCTGGGAGGCGCTGGATTGCTGCGACGACAATCCACGGTTGCCCGTACCCGGCACATTGGAAAAAGAAAGAGTGAAACTGATCCGCAAGCGCAATGCCCAATACAAGAAACAACTGGATACGATCGCGGAAGCATTGCCCCGCAATAAAGTGATCGGGCAGGCAGTGAGCTACATCGCCGGCAATACGGCCGATGAAACGAAAATGCTGCAGATCACCAATGCGCTCACGAAGAATATGGCAGCCGGCTCATCGCCCGACCAGAAAAAACTATTCAGCGAAGCACTGAACACCGTGATGAGCTTTTATCTCGACAGGACCCTGCTCGATCAATACGATCCTGATAAGCTCAGCGAAGTGAAACGAAATATCCGTAAGGCATCCTTCACCGCATCGGGTGGCGCGGCCGCCTTGCAGGCCTGGAATACGGCCGATCTCGGCAGTTTTGTTCATCCGAAAGCTGCACTGGCCCTTACCAATCTGGTAAATATGAAGAAATAGTATGAAGCATATCATCAAACAACAGGTGCTCGACCTGCGAATGGACAAAAGGCTCGACCCATTCAAAGTACAGCAGGAACTGAGCGATCATTACCGGCAAGACCTTCTGCCGGCCATGGAGAAACTATTCAATAAGCTCGCAGACCCCGATACCACGATCCGGATTGATAGCCTTGAGATCAACCTGGGACGTATAGGAATAGAAATGATCAGGAATGGGGACTGGGCGGAACATGTACAAGCGGCTTTGGAAAAAGTCCTTGTCGAAATGATCAGAGCTGCGGGTATTCAAAAAGGGACCAGGGTGCAGCCCTCTTATCTTACTCACTTCGAACAATGGCTGCATTTTATGGAATATGGTGTATTGCCCTGGAATGCCGGCAAGCCGGGCATTGGCTGGAATGACCAGGTGCTTGAATCACTGGCCCGTCACTATGAGAGCGCTGATGCATTGAGGGATCTGATCAAAGCACAAGGCGCAGCATTGGAAAGGATGGTTCAATTCCATGAGCCTGCTTTTCTCTCGCACCTGGTAGAATTGTTGACGGCCAGTAAACAATCCCTGCTGGCCCCGGCGCTGAATGAGCTTGCCGGTTGGGTCTATGCAGCTTCTCCTGTAAAAACAATTACAATACTAACGTATAATAATATACGCAAATGGCTATGGAAAGCCATATTGAAAACTGCGGCCGCTCAACGAAATGAACAGGCAACTGCCTCATTGATCGTTCATTTGCTGGAGGAACAGCTTTGCATCAAGCCTGGAATTATGAAGCGGGCGCTGCAATCGCCAACAGCCCATCTTCCTGTATTGCAGTACCTCCTGCATGGGAGACCTGCCGGTCATGCACCGGAAACAGGGTCAGCAAATGACGGTAGCAATGCTTTTATCGCTTCGCAAACACCTGATGAAAACAAACGGCGGTTGCCAGGCGAAATGAAAGACCAACATACCCTCATTCCTTTCAAACCAATACCACAAAAGGTTTTCAGGGAAATGGAGAAAGACAGGCGGGAAAAATATGGAGATAGTGAGCCGGCCATGCTGGAAGATGGGCTCTATATCGCCAATGCCGGCATCATATTGCTGCATGTATTCTTTCCCCATTGTTTCAGGAAACTGGGATGGGTGGAGAAAGGCAGGTTCTCCGGTAGCCAGCAACAATGGCGCGCCCTGCACCTGCTGCATTATATGGCAACAGGTGAAACCGGACCGGCAGAATACGAACTGGCCCTCCCTAAAATACTATGCAACTGGCCTGTGCAGGGACCTGTGGTCGGCAGCTGGCTGATCACGCAGGAAGAAAAAGAAGAAGCGGAAAATGTATTGCAGTCGGCCATTGACCAATGGAAACAGCTCAGGAACACAACGCCTGCCGGCCTTCAGGTGAACTTTCTGCAGCGTAATGGAAAACTCTATAAGAAGAACGATAAATGGTGCTTGCAGGTAGAGACTGTTCCGGCGATCGATCTGTTGCTGGATAGTCTGCCCTGGACCATCAGTATGATCAAATTACCCTGGATGAAAGAATTATTGAGAGTGGAATGGCGATGAATGCTGAACAAAACTATCATGAATACTTATTCATAGACCATGAAAGCTGCTGAACCCAAAACATCGGCGGCCTCCCAACCTGCCAAAAAGAATTCGCCTTTTTTCAATAAAGAAGGGGGAGAGGATTTTTTTCATACTACCGTAACCGAACAACCCTTCTTTGCTTCCCATGAAACGTCCACAACGACCATTCAGCCAAAACTCCGTGTTGGCCGGCCCAATGATCCTTTCGAACAGGAGGCTGATGCCATGGCTGATAAAGTGATAAACATCCAGGCCAAATGCGCAGCGTGTGAAGCAGCAGAAAAGAAACAGGAAAAAGAAGAGAAGAAGAATAAAGGCCCTGAAGAAGAATTACAGCGAAAGCCCATTTTTGAAAGCAATGAGGATAAGGCCATCCAAAATAAACCGATCCTGCCAGTTCAACGAAAGCTTACTGTGGGAGCACCGGATGATAAATATGAAAAAGAAGCGGATGCAGTGGCCGACAAAGTGGTACAGTCTAAGGAGGAACCTGCTCCTATGCTGCAGAAAAAAGCAGAGCCGGTCATCAATCCCATTACTCCCAATCTGCAGGCCAAATGCAATGCCTGTGACGCAACTGCAATAACACCTTCTGCCGATCAAACAGAGGATAAACTACAGGAAAAAGAAGAAGATAAAGAGAATGAACTACCGTCAAAGATCCATCGCAAACCAGTATTCGAGAATATTGCACCTCCCAATGGTTACCTGCAAAGACGCTGCCGTGAATGTGAAGAAGGGAGTGAAGTATTCCTGAAAGCCATCGATACCGTACAGCGGGATACCCTGGCAGACAATGCCCCAACGGCCGATGGTTCCAGGGAATCGATCGTGGCCATGGCAAGGACGATGATCGGCAAGATAGAAGCCAAACATGACGATGGTTCCGGCAAGCGTGTGGGCGCCGATAAGCTGCTCGAGATCTTCCACCTCGCAGCGCCCGGCGTCTGGGATGATGCTACCATTGAAAATATCAACGGTCAACTGCCAACCTGGTGTGGCATCTTCACGGTATGGGCGCATAAGAAAGCAGGTAAGGACATCGGTAACTGGCAGATGGGGAAGGGTGTATCCGCTTTCGGTACGCTCACGCAAACAGACAATCCGCAACCTGGTGATATCGGGTATATGAATCCCAAACTTCAACACCATTGCATCGTAGTGAAGATCGAAGAGGATACAGTTCATAGTATCGATGGCAATAGTGGTTTGTTCAGCGAAGTGAAAGAAAACCAGCGGCAACGTAATGAGTACCTGGGTTTCTTCACGGCATTTGCCGGAAGTGGTTCCGGCGTACAAAGGAAAGAAGAAGATACAGGCAGTTCCCTGAATGCAGGAAGCCATATCGAAAAGCAATTGAATGCATCCAAAGGAAGCGGCCAGCCTATCCCTGAAGAAACCCGTACCGGCATCGAACAGACTATGGGCGCTGATTTCAGCAAGGTAAGGGTACATACCGATACAACGGCCGTTCAGATGAGCAAAGACCTGCATGCGCAAGCATTTACCCATGGCAGCGATATTTATTTCAATAGCGGTAAATATGATCCCGGCTCTGCCGGAGGTCAACACCTGCTGGCGCATGAGCTTACCCATACCATTCAGCAGAATGGTGTTACCAGGCTGAAGCCAGAGCAGGTCACTAATGGGCAACAAATCGTGCAAAAGAAAGATGAGGAACCGAAACCCATCAAGGTAGACCCCTCGAATATCCCCACCATCGAAAAAGCAGCCAAGGACCTGTATGTGTGGTTATCTACGCCTTCCACTTCGAGCAACCGCGAAGCCATTTTCAGGACTATCCTGCTCCAAAAAGGGGCAGGCCAGGCATTGCGCGACGAATACAAAAAACAAAATAAGGTGGATCTCGATGAAGTCCTGGTATCCTCCCTGAATAAGAAAGATGCAATCAGGGCCAAACGCTACCTCGATTATGGAGAATTGCGGATAGCGGATAAGATCTATATCGCATCTGAAGGAGCAGGTACAGATGAAGATACCCTCTTCAGGCTGATGCCCATGGCCTTCAAGAGCAAGGCGAAAGTGGAAGATGATTTCGCCAAACAGGACGAATACACCAAAGACTATCCTGGTACCAAATCATTGCCTAATAAAGAATCTTCCCGCATCGCTGCATTATTGGAGGATGAGTTGAGTGGAACAGACCTCGACAAAGCGAAAGCGCTCTTTGCCTTTGGTGAGCTTAGGCCGGTGGATGAGATCAGGATCGCTATCGAAGATACCAGGGTGAATGATCTCTACAACGGCCTGAAGAATGGCATGGGCAGCGATTCCGATAAAAATAAAGCCTTCTTCAACCTGGAAAACGAGTACCTCAGATCTTACGATAGTGAATTGTTCAGTAAGTTGGTGATGATGTACCAGCATGGTGATCTCTCCGAGAAAGAGAAATTGAAAGTATGGCAGATTATCGGCAAAGGTTCGGCGCTCGAAAGGATCAAATATGCGGTGGCTGGAATAGGCACGGATGAAGAGGAGATATATGACGCCATACGGACCGCTTCTCCGGAAGAGCTGAAAACATTGCGTGTACAATTCAATGATAAAAATTCAGAGCTGTATAAATTACTCGACGACGATCTGAATGAAGAAGAGATGAAACGTGTAGCGGCCCTCCTCACTGAAGATCCTACTGCTCAGCAACAACTGGAACAGGCAGGGGCATTTTCAGGTTCTGATATATTGCAGGAGATCAAAATGTCGTCCGGGGACCGGTTCTATAAGTACAAGGAAGCGTTCAACAATACTGATGGTGTGTTTGAGGGATATATTTCCAAAAAGATGGATGCTGCTGAAAAAGGGTACACCATCTCTGTCATCAATGGAACTCCGGAAGAAAAGATCAATATGGCCATCGGTAAGTTCACCGATGATGAAGATTACATTTACCATGTGCTGAAATATTTCGTGGCCAATGACCCGGCCAAGGAAGCGATCCTGAACAATAAAGACCTGATGGCAAAACTCGAAAGTAATTTGTCCACCAGCGAGTACAACAAATGCCTCGATCTGTTAGCATTGGAGAATGACAGTATCGAGAACCGTGTGAAACGAACAGGTGAAAAGATCAAACGTGAGAGGAGCTTTATTGCCGATCTCACCAATGCAGGAGATGCCATGGACGATGAATACCGAGAGCTGACAGCAGCCCTCGAAAGGGCCAAAGCCGATGGCGAGCTTTCTCCGGAAGAACAGAAACAGCTCTCCAAAATGCAGCAACAAACAGACCAGAGCATCGAGGTTTATACTAAAGTAAGGGATGAGCTGGAAGAGCATGCAGCCACTGTGCTTACGACCGTTACGGCTGTGCTGATCGCTATCGGCACCGGTGGACTGGGCTCCGGGCTCAGCGCCGCCATGATAGCGCAACAGTTGGCACAGGCAGCACTCGTTAGCGCCTGTGCAAGAGTGGCCGCCATGAAAGTGGCGAAGGGCGACAGGTTCGAAGTGTTTGGCGCCGACGGCGCCAGCAGTTTTGCCGCAGGCGCCGTGGATGGTGTGTTCAACGTATTCGGAGGCGCCGCAGCTTCCAAAGTGGTGGATAAAGTTTTCCAGGAAGCTGTGGAAGGGGCCGCAAAACAGGCCGGTGGCAAAGCCTTCCAGAGCGTGGGCCGCAAGATCCTCACGGATGCCGTGGAAGGTGGCATGAGCGCTGGTGTGGGCGCGGCCGTGGAATCATCTTCCAAAGAAGAAACCTGGAAAGGTGGCTTCGTAACGGGTATTGAAACAGTGGTGGAAAAGACAGCTACCTCCGCAGCAGTCGGCGCCGGCGTAGGCGCCGGTATCAGCGCAGCCGGAATGATCATCGGAAAAATAAGATCCAAAAAACCGGGCGAAGTGGCCGATGATGTAAATGCGCCAGGCAATAAAACCGATCTGGGCGACGAAGCCGAAGTGCTCAAGATCAAAGAACAGGTGGAAAAGCAGCAGCTCGACAATGTGCTGAAGAATACAGCCAAAAAACAAGGCTCAGAACTTACACAGCTCGAATTGAATGCAGAGATTCACTGGGCCATGAAGAATGGAAAGGCAAATCCATCTTCCATCGAAGGATATACACACGAGATTGAATTGGGCAATGGGCACTTCCTTCGTAAAGGCAAGGATGGACGCTGGTGCCGCTTCTCGCCTCCGCCACCCAAACTCTGTATGACCTCACCAGATCTGGATCATCTGCTGGAAACAAATCCCACCACATCTGTAAAAGATGAAGCATCTGCGAGGCTTACGAAACGAAACCTTACCGAAGCCCAGATCGCCGATTATAAAAAGAAACTTTACCTGCGGGATGAAATGATCAATGGACAAATGAGGCCAGTTTATCGCCCCACCGGAACCCCTGGAATCAATAAAGCATTGGTAGAAGAAGGCTTCATCTTTGATCTCACTACTTATAGATCGAGAGTGATCCCCAGTAATGTTGACCCGGATTTTGTGCCGCCCATGATCTACCAGAATGGCCGGCTGGCGCCCAATACCAGCAAACTCCGGAACCGCGACCTGGCAGCGAGCGGCCGCACGCCATTCTTTGGCGACAATGTGCAGGTAGAATTGCATCATAATGACCAGAACTTTTTCGAAACGCTGATGGAAACACATGCAGGTAATCATGGCCATGCCAATACCGACCTGGATGTACACCCTTATGCAGACGATCCGGCATATATTTCCTGGAGGCATGAATACGGATTCCATAACGGCACCCTCAAAACACTGGGAGATATCTACAATGCTTTCAGGGTGGAATATTGGAAAAACAGATGGTAAAAGGAAAAAGAATATGAGAACACAGACATTACCGGCCGCCGGCGAAACGACTACCACTTCTTTTTTCAGCAAGAAGAATAGCGGGCATTTTTTTACCCCTGCCGGCCATTCTTTTTTCAAACCATCCGGTGCTTTATCACCAGACCTTCAGCTAAGCCCGCTCAGTGATCAGGCAGATGCCTCCTGGACCGCCTCGAAAGATAAAGGAAAGATCTTCGATATACTGCGCTCCAATTTTCCCGTAACCAAATCGGATGCAGACCTCCGGCAATGTATCGAAAGATTATTCGCGCAAGGCACCGACGACCGCTGGCTGGCCAGCACCATACTGGATAACGGCCCCGAACCTTTATGGCCCGGCAACTTATTGGCGCAACGCCAGCAACTGGCGCAACAACATCAATGGGGCGATGAACCCGGCCATATACAGGGCACCCTGGGAACCACTGCCGGAGGGCGTTCCGTGGATTCATTCTTCTTCCCCGGCAAAACAGATAACAGGGCCCTGATCGTTGGCGGATTTCATGGCTCGGAGTTATCGGGCATCGCCGTAACGGAAATATTGCTGGAAAAATTGAGGACGGGACCTCGTCCATTCTACACCGTTATAATCGTTCCCCGTCTTTTCCCCGATAACGCCGCCGTGGCAGAAGGCAAGCCCAAACAGATCGAAACAGGCGAAAACGTAGGCCGATACACCAAAGGAACAGAATCAACCGATCACAGTACCGATCCCAACAGGGAGATGCCTAAGCTTGGAAAAGCCTATGATCCTGCCGTGAAAAAAGATGCCAAAGACAGGCCCATGGAACCGGAAGAAGTGATGCTGCTGGAACTGATCGACCGGTATCGCCCCACCAGGATCGCGGCCATTCACTCCACGCACACATTGAACGATGCAGGTATCTATGCAGATCCCAGAACGGATTCAAGCGGTTTTGCATTGGGCTATGATACAGATAAAGCGCTGGCATTGGAGATGGCGAAAAAAGCCAATGAAAAAGGAGCCAATGTTCCGGGCAATAAGCTGGGTACCAAAAATGAAACGGGCCTTTATCCGCTCGATAAACCGATAGTCGATGCAGGCAAGAAACAGGAACGTGCCACTTCCACCGGCATCTCCCTGGGTGGATGGGGCTCTACCGCTGTCTGTGATCCCAAACTACCAGCCAGCAACAGACCTGCTATGCGGGTGATCACGGTAGAAGTGCAACAGGCCTATCGCCCGCAGGACCTCGATGCCAGCAAACAGGCCGTAAGGCAGGCTGAACTGGAAGCTCATGCACAGGCTTTGCGTGAGATCTTCCTGGGCGATGTGCAAACAGAGGCCGGATCGCAGGACCCCTGTGTATCCGCTGCCCCACCGCCGCCACCTGTTAAGAAGCCTGGAACGAAATAATTGAAAAGCAAAAAACAGTTACTATGAGATCCTTCGGCAGAAAAAAAGACAACCCCGTTCAGCATGAGAACAGCCCTTTTTTCGAGAAAACGGGAAAGAAGGATTTTTTCAACACCAATCATTCGCTGGTGCAAACAAAATGCGCCGAATGTGAGCAGGAAGAAAAATTACAGAAGAAAGAGAATGGCCGGGATAATGGACCGAAGGGCAATAGCATTCAGAAAAAAGACCTGTTATCCACCAACGGACAACCACTGATCCAGCGCGATGATGCGAGCTTTGAAACCGGTGGACTGGCCAACGCCATAGCATCGGGAACGATGACGCCTGATGGGCTTACCGGGCAAACAGTCTATGCCGAGAATTGCAGGGGCTTGTTTGGCTGCCGGGTGGGATTCACTTTTGAAAAAGCCTACAAAGGCACTTTCGCCTACGGAGCAGCAGGCACCAGTGTAAAAGGCGTTTATGTGAAGATAGTGAGCGATTATGATCACAAGATCTGCGGCAATTGCGATTCGATCAGGCTTATCCAGACTGTGCGCAATGTTACAAAGAACAGAAGCGGGAATATGGAAACGGCCGATCCCAAAGATGATACCAGGCGGCTGCGGTCCGGATGGAGTGATCCCAATGCGCCATCGAAAGGCTGGCGGGTTGATACGCTCACCACGCTCAACAACCCATTCTACGATTTCACGGCCCCCTACGATTCACAGGTAGGCTCACCTACACAGTCTGCCATCCTGTGGGACACCCCGGGCGATTGGGCAACAGATACCAATGCTGGTAAGGAATTTCAAACCTTCTTCGTTTGTGAAGGTATGTTAGGCGACAAGAAAACCATTGCCGGTGTGAACTGGGGCTATTATATCGATGATGCCGGCGATATCAGTTTCAGGCCCGCAACCCCCATTCCCTTCTGCGGGCCAAGCCAGGAGCTGAAAGATGCCGTGAAAAGATGGGATGCCATTCCAGGCAATACGCCGGCCAATATAGATTTCGCAGAAGAAAACCCTGTGAGCCATGAAGGAGAACGAATGGAGGTATGGTTCAATTTCAATTCCACCGATCTGAGGAACGATGCCACTATCCATTCAGACCTGAATTACAGCCTGGCCTCCCATCATATCCGCCAGCATATCATGGCCACCTTCCTGCCGAAGATCATTATCCATGGTTATGCCAGCGTGGACGGAGATGCCACGTACAATATGGAATTGTCGAAGAAAAGAGCAGAATCCATCCAGGCAAAATTGATAGCAGAAGGAATCCCTGCTTTCATGATCGAAGTAGTGCCGCATGGAGCGAACAGCGATAAATCTCCGCGCGACCTCAACCGTCGTGTTGAAATAGAGATGACGCATACGGCCATACCCTTCCCGTTTAAATTACCTTTTTAATGAATAATATGAAAGAGCAGGAACTGATCGATAAGCTTGAACAAGCCATTCAGCAGAACGTAGATGTATGCGGGATGGATGCATTTGTAGGAATCCCTGCACTGATCAATACCTGCCGGGACCAGGACAGAATTATGGTGAAACATGCAGATTATGGCCCTGACCCTACTTTTCCTGATCGATACCTGCCGGTATCCGGGGCACAGGATGTGGTCTATTGGAAAACCGGGGATGTCAGGGGCCAACCGCAGATCATCGGTATCGCCTGGAACGAAGAGCAAAAACCGGCCATTTTCAGGGCAGTCGTATATCCGCCATGAACACCAATAACGTAAACCATCAAACGAAATTTTTATCAACATGCCCGTGATCTCCGTGGCCATACAAAAAGGTGGTTCAGGTAAAACTACCACAGCCATCAACCTGGCCGCTGCCTTACAGCGGACCGGGAAAAAAATATTGCTGATCGATGCAGATCCGCAGGCCAATCTCTCGCAATCACTCGGTATTGAAGATGAGCCCGAGCATAACCTGTATACCGAGATCAGGAAGGAAATGGACGGTGATGCTGCCGAGATCAGGAATGCTATCCGCATTATTCACGATGGGCTCTCGGTAGTACCTTCTTCCATCGAGCTGGCCGGGGCCGAAATGGAATTGTTCAGGGTCTATGGCAGGGAGCAGGTATTGAGCTCGATGATCCAGCCCATTGTGAACGATTATGATTTCATATTCGTCGACTGCCCGCATGCCATTGGCCTGCTCACCGTGAATGCGCTCACCGCCAGTGATTATGTGCTGATCCCTTTACAGGGAGAATTCCTTCCGTTCAAAGGTGTGAAGAGCTTCATGCATCACTTCGAGCTGATCAGGAAAAAGCTCAACAAAAAATTAGATCTGCTCGGATTGGTATTGACCAAATTCGACGAGCGGAAGACCATGAACGGAAAAATAAGGGAAGAATTGATCGCTTTGTATGGCGACAAAGTTTTTCAGACCGTGATCCGCACCAATATCCAACTGGCCAAAGCGCAGGAGGCAGGAAAAGATATTTTCAATTTCGACCGGTCGGCCCATGGCGCCTCCGATTATGAACAGCTGGCCGCCGAGTTTTTGGAAAAGTTGTAACTTATAGTAAACCTTTTTATATGTCTTACGCCATTCGTAGTAATCAGCACAGCAATACGCCGGTAAAGGAACAACAGCAACCCGGCCATTCTTTTTTCAACCGGGGTGGCCATACTGTGCAAACGAAAAAGGACAGTTTTTTCCAGGCCAAACTGACGGTTGGTGCGCCTGATGATCAATATGAACGGGAAGCCGATTCCGTGGCCGATAATGTAGTGAACCATCAACCCGGCAGTACGCCGGTAGTGCAGCAGAAAAAGATCAGCGGTGTACAACGATTGGCCACTTCCAAAGAAGACGAGAAGCTCGGTACCGATGAGGAACGTATGCGCCGCGATAAGGAAATACAGACCAAGCCCGAAATTCAGCGTGTTTGCGCCGAATGCGAAAAAGAGAAAAAAGGTATTCAGCGGGAAGCCGACCCCGAAAAGGAAAAAGAGAAAAAGAAACCGGGCAATGTTCAAACAAAGCCTGATGGCGGTGGTATTGCCTCTTCCCGTGTGACTTCCAGGATCGAGGCATCGGCGGGCAATGGCCAGCCCATTGCAGGATCAGCACTGAATAAAATGGAATCTTCTTTCGGAAGGGATTTCAGTCATGTGAACATCCATACCGGGCAGGATGCTGCCTCTATGAACAAAGAACTGGGCGCTCAGGCGTTCACGCATGGTAGTGATATTTATTTCAATAACGGTAAATACGATCCGGAATCGAACGAGGGCCAACGATTACTGGCGCATGAACTGACACATGTAGTGCAGCAGAATGCCGGGTAGGGCACACGAAAACAAGACAAAAAATTGCTACAATTCAAACAACATGCCACCAGAATTTCAATACCTCTACAAACTGGTCAGATCTCGACTGGGCAAATATTTTGAACCGGGCCAGCAGGAACAGGAGCCGGAGATGCCTGCATTGTACGACTGGCAATTGCCCGTTGCACATTTCATCAGGCAACACGAACTGGATAATATGGAAGCAACACTCCTGCTGATAGCGCTTGCTCCACACCTGCAACCCGACCTGTTCGATGCAGCCATCGAAAGCCGCTTGAAGGGATCGGGCGATTTTCCGAAGATCGGGGGTGTCCGGGGAAAAAATTTCCGGGGCTTTCTGCCTACGGGGCAAACGGCCCTATTCCTGTTGGGAGGCGATCAATGGCAGAGCAGGGCCCATGTGCAGCAGTTTTTCTGGTCGGACCACCTGTTCGGTAGAAAAAAAGTATTGTGGCTGGAAGAAATGCCGGCAGGCGAACCGGCCATGAGCGGCAGGATCATCATGTCGCAGGACTATATCGACACCTTTACCTATGGCAAGCCGGTGCCCCCTCATTTCAGCATGAGCTTTCCTGCCAAGATGGTGACCACCGATCTTACCTGGAATGATCTCATCATCAATGACGAGCTGAGAGAGCAGATCAATGAACTGCTCGACTGGGTAAAATACAACGATCGGTTGATGCAGGCCTGGGGCATGCAAAGCCGCCTGCGCAAAGGGTATCGTTCTTTATTTTACGGCCCTCCGGGCACAGGCAAAACATTTACTGCCGGCCTGTTGGGGAAATACACCGGCAAGGATGTGTACAAGATCGACCTCTCGATGGTGGTATCGAAATATATCGGTGAAACGGAAAAGAACCTGGAGCTGCTGTTTGCGAGAGCGGAGGACAAGGGATGGATCCTGTTCTTCGATGAAGCAGATGCCCTCTTCGGCAAAAGGACCAATGTGCGTGACGCGCATGATAAATATGCCAACCAGGAAGTTTCCTACCTCCTCCAGCGGATAGAAGATTATAACGGCCTCATCATCCTGGCCACCAATATGAAAAATAATATCGATGACGCATTCATCCGCCGCTTCAATTCCATTTTGAAATTTCCCTTCCCTGAAGCCAGCGAGCGGGCAGCTATCTGGAAAAATGCTTTTCCCCGGAATGCTGTATTTCAGAAACAACCATTACAGGAATCTGCTCTTGGCAATGGGAAAGGATGGGGAGATGCGATCAATGTCCCGGATATCGTGAAGAAATATGAGCTGTCGGGCGGTTCCATCATGAACATCATCCATTATGCCAGCCTGAAAGCAGTGGAGAAACTTGATAGATACCGGGATATTGACAATACGCCTGCGCATGGCAATGGTACGCAGGGAGAATTATTGCGCATATACCTCACCGATATATTAGATGGGATACGCAAAGAAATGATCAAGGAAGGAAAACCCTTTTCAGCCTGACCGGATCATTGCTTTTCGATGAATTCTTTCACCGCCATATTATAGATCGATGCCTTTTCCATATTAGGCATGTGGGCCACTCCTGAAATAACAGCTATGGTAGTTTGCGGAACATGGCGGGCGATAGTATCGCTAATGTTTTTGATCACCCGGTTATCCTTCTCGCCAAGAACGATCAGCACAGGCATTTTGAGCTTGTGTAACCGGGGTATAGTGGCGCTGTCTGCCATGCGGGGCCAGTATTTCAAATGATGCGTCTTTGCGTTCTCGATGACTAAAGCCAATGCTTTTTTTCTTTGAACAGTGTCGGTTTCGGCAGCTTTGCGATGTGGGCCATCGAACCAGGAGCGGATAAAATACTGGGCTGCGAGTGTAGTGTCCTTCAGCGTATCGGCTGCCCGCCACATCAGGGAATCGTTGCGTGTAAGAATACTGTCTTCCTTTGCAGGGTATTGCCATCTATTCATGCCGGGCACAGTGAGCACCAGTTTGTTTACGTATTGCGGGTAAGCCAATGCGAATTCAGTCGCTGCGGCAGCGCCTACAGAAAGCCCTACCACAGTGGTTTTGGTGATCTTCAGGGTGTCGAGCAATGCTTTCAGTCCATCGTGCATGAAATAATTGGAATCGCCGTCGATGGTAGCGCCGTGGCCGCGAAGGTCGCAGGTGATCACGAAATGTGAACCGGCCAGGGCTTTCACCTGTTGGTCCCACATGGTATGGTCCAAAAAGCCACCGTGGAGAAAGAGGACCGGGTCTCCTTTGCCGGTGGTTTCATAATATATCTTCGAATCGGCAATGGGAACGAAACCGGTTTTGTGTTCCGGGCCTGCGGGCTTTTGCTGGCAGGCTTGCAGGTATAGGATGAAAGCGATGCCGGTGATCCCGGCAACAATGATGGAGCGCATAAAAGGAGTTTGATTAAAGGTACATTAAAGGAGGTTGATAAGTTAACAAGTTGGCAGGTTTACAAGGGAATCTCTGCAATCCGGAGACCTCCTTGTAAACCTGCCAACTTGTTAACTTATCAACCTACCAAACTACTTCTTCAAACTCGCTTCGCGGATGGATTTGAACTCCGAGCCTTCTTTCCATCCAGGCATTTTTTCTTCAAAGGCCAGGCGCTTGCCCACCTGGAACATCAGGCCAAGATCGTCGATCGCGCCAGCCAGGGTCCAGGTGGCAGGATCATACTGATCTGCCGGGCGGTGGTAACGTTTTTCATTGTATTCTTTGTCCAGCGCTTCTCCATATTCTTTGCCCTTGCCGATCACATCGATGCCCCGTTCCGTATACAGGGAAGGGATCCCTACCTTGGCGAAATTGAAATGATCGGAACGGTAATAATAGCCGGCTTCGGGATGGGTTTCATAAGCAATATACCGGCCCGCTTTTTCGGCAGCTTCCTGCAGGTAATCTTCCAGGTCCGATTGTCCGCGGCCCACCACAATGATATCTTTCGTTTTGCCGAATGGGTTCAACACGTCCATATTGATATTGGCCACTGTATTAGCTACGGGGTAAATAGGGTTTTGCGCATAATAAGCAGAGCCCAGCAGACCCTGCTCTTCAGCGGTGACGGCCAGGAAAAGGATCGTCCGTTCCGGTTTCACCGGCAGGCTTTTGAAGGCGCGGGCAATTTCAATAAGGCCCGCAGTAGCACTGGCATTGTCCATGGCCCCATTGTAAATGGAATCGCCGTGTTCATCGGGCTTGCCGATACCCAGATGGTCCCAGTGGGCGGTATAGATAATGTACTGATCGGGATGTTTGGCGCCGGTGATCTTGCCGATCACATTGTGCGACATATTATAATCTGCTTTCACCCTAATGCTGGTAGAAAGTTTCAGATCGAGGGGCATGGCCTTGAACCCGCGCTGATCGGCTTTCGCCAATACGGTAGAATCCAGTCCGGCAGCAGAAAGCAGCTTATTGGCAGCAGGGCCGGAGACCCATCCGATCACATCACAGTTGGTTTCATTCTTTCCACGGGGATCGAGGCGGAGGCGGGAACCATTCCAGTTATTCTGCACCACGGCAAAAGGATAACTGGCTGCCTGTGTATTATGAATGATGAGGCATCCCCTGGCCCCCTGGCGGGCGGCCTCTTCGAACTTGTATGTCCAGCGGCCATAATAAGTCATGGTCTTCCCTTTGAACAGGATGCTGTCGCCACTGTTATAACCCGGATCATTGACCAGTACGAGCACTACTTTTCCTTTTACATCGATCCCCGCATAGTCATTCCAGTTATATTCCGGTGCTACGACGCCATAGCCGGCGAAAACCAGGTCACTCTTATCGAGTGAAACCATCGAATCGGTCTTATTCGTCCACACCACATAGTCGTCGAAGCCTTTCAGGTTGAAATTCGTTTTGGGCGACTGCACCTGCATGGTAGGGGCGGCCACTGTAGTGATGTTCACCATTGGCACATCCTGGAAATAGCTATTGCCATTGCCCGGTTCGAGGCCAACCGCGGCAAACTGTGCCTGGAGGTAATCGATGGTTTTTGTTTCTGCTTCGGTAAAAGGCTTGCGCCCCTGGAAACTATCGGATGCCAGTACAGCAATATGCCTGCCGAGACTGTCGGCACTCATGGCCGGGAGGCCGGCATTATCTGCCATGGCAGACTTGTTTTCTTTGCACGCCACGGCCAGGAGCGTTGCAGCGGCCATTGAAAATGGGATGAAGGAAGAACGCATGATTGGATATTTTTTAAAGTGGGCAAAAGGTAAGGCAAAATTTGATAATGCAAGCCGGGAGAAGGAACAACGGGATATGGGCCATAAGGGAATGGTATCTTTGAAAACAAAACCTGGTATGCAACTATATATTGTCAAAGAGCCCGATGATCGATGGATGACATTCATCAGGGAACTGTACACTACCAGTTTTCCTGAAAGGGAAAGACGGCATTGGGAGCAGTTGATAACCCTGCTCGGGGAGCCTTCGATGGAACTGGCATTGGTGCAGAATGAGGAACGGAAGCCCATCGGCCTGGTAATCTGGTGGCTGCTTTCCGGGTGGCATTATGTGGAGCACATTGCCATCGATCCACTGCAAAGAGGCAAACAATATGGTGGAAAAGTGATGCAATACCTGGTAGAGATGTCGGGCAATAGGCTGATCCTGGAAGTGGAGCGGGCCCATGATAATGACAGTGAACGTCGGATACGCTTCTATGAGCGACTGGGATTACAGGTACTGGACCACGACTACCAGCAACCTCCCTACCGTAAAAGTGAAGCATCACTGCCGATGTGGCTGATGAGCATACCGGCCATAACACACAGGCTGGAAATGACCAGGATGGCAGAGAAGATCCGTCATCAGGTATATGAACGGTTCTATTAATCACTCCCGGAAGATCAGGGCACTGCCACCGGTGTTGCGGAAGCTTTCACGGTCTTGTAGGCATTGATCCTTCCCGACCCAATGGGTTTATCGGGTGTAATGGCATCGGCATTGAGTTGGAGGAAAGACTTCACCTGGTTGAATGAACAGTGCGGATTATTCTTCAGTACGAGCGCCGCCAGTCCTGAAACATGCGGGCAAGCCATCGATGTGCCCGACATCTGGACATAGCCGGTACTGTTGAATTTCAGGGAAAGGATATCTACGCCCGGCGCTGCAACGGACACCAATGCCCCGTAATTGGAAAAACCAGCCCGCTTATCATTGGGATCGGTGGCCCCTACAGCAATCACTTTCGGATAATTGGCCGGGGAGTAGAACTGTACATCATCATTACTGTTCCCGGCAGCAAAAACGACTATACACCCTTTCGAATGTGCGTAATCGATAGCATCTTCGACAGCCTGGTTTTTTGGCCTGCGCCCTGTGGGGCCCCAGCTATTGCTCAAAACTTTCGCTCCATTGTCGGCTGCATATTTGATGGCCTGGGCGCAAACGGAATCCATGGCATTGGGAAAAATCTTTACTGCCATGATCCTGGCTTGCGGCGCAACACCCACTACTCCCGTATTGTTGTTGATGATGGCTGAGATCGTTCCGGCGCAATGGCTGCCATGGCCATGGTAATCTTTCGGGTCATCGTCATTGTCTGAAAAATCGTATCCGTGATGGCCGCTGGCATCAGTCCAGATATTTCCTGCAATATCCGGATGATTATAATCCACCCCGGTATCGATCACTGCCACAACGATCTCTTCTCCCTGTGAAATATCCCAGGCAGGCTCGCAATTGATCTTCGAAATGCCCCACAGGCTCCCCAGCAGCGGATCATTGGGATGGAGATAAAGCTCATTCAGCTCATCGAACTGAACAAAAGCTACCGAAGGATTTTCCTGGAGGGAATTGTAAAGACCGACTGCTTCATCCGTATTGGCGCAATCGACGGTGAAAGTGTTGGAGATCTTTTTTTCAATTTCCGATTGCAGCGGATAAACTTCATGCAGGAATAACTCCTCATCGGAGGCGTAAATGGTAGCTTTATCCACATTCGTTGCCTTGAACTGCCGGATCTCGTTATCAATTTTATATAACCTTTCAAAATGGGGCAGGTTCCCTGCCAAAGCCATCACTTCATTGGGCTTAATGCCTTCTTTGAATCGGACGATCAACTTTTTTGAAGGGGTCATAGTAAGAGGTTTTAAAATGATTAATGAGGTTTGTTGACAGTTGCAAAATGGAGAGACGGCCGCCTCCAAAAAAGGAGAAATTCACTTTGAATGATACCGTTAAAACACGGTCAGGCCGGTGAAGTGGGACTTCACGGTAAAGTAGATACCGGAGATGGTGCAGATAGAATAAGCGGGACTGTCAGATTTTTTGAAGGTGAATCGTAGTCGTACCCGGATAAGAATCAATCTCTAAACTGTATTTGATCTCTTTGGCCCTCCAGGCCATATTTTTCAGGCCATTACCTGTTGTCTGTTGCATAGGGTCGAATCCCTTTCCATCATCCTTCACCAGTATCTGGGCCTGCCCTTTTTTAATGAAGCCTTCGATCGTGATGGTTTCTCCCCCTGAATATTTGATGGCGTTATTGATCGCCTCTTTCAGCATCATGTACAGGTTCCTTTTTTCTGCCTGTGCGAGCTTATGGTCTCTCGCCTCATCAGACAATACCTGTTTGAATTGCATACCATTCGCTTCGCAAAGCGGAGCGGCGAAGGCGGCTACTCTGGCAAAAAGGTCTTCCATACTTCCCTTGCTGTCGTCCAGCACCCAGATCATATCCCTGATGCCGGTGATAGCTTCCTGGGTGCTTTCCCTGATCTTGAAAAGATATTTCTCCTCCTTCTTTTCGAGAAGGGCCAGGTTGGCATACACTTTAATGCTGTTCATCGTGCTTCCCAGATCATCGTGCAGATCGCCGGCCAGCTTGCTCCTGATCTGCTGTTCTTTTTTCAGTTGGTTGATACGAAGACGATAGAGGGAATAGATGATCCCTGCGATCAACAGGATGATCGCCAAACTGAACCAGCGGGTCTGGTACCATTTGGGAAGAAAGACCAGGGTCAGTTCTTTTATTCCGCTCTTGATCCCGTCTTCATTGAAAGCCTGTACCTGCAGATGATAAGCGCCGGGCGAAAGGCCGATAAGCGTAACTAAATTCCTGGTATCGAGATGGACCCAGTCTTTATGTATCTCTGCAATCTTGTAGGCGAAGGTGGTCCGATGGGGGTTCGAATAATTGATCCCCGAAAACCAGATATTGGTTTGAATGGCATTCGATGGGATCTCGAAATGGGTCGCTTCAGTATTGGAGGTATCTGAAGCACCGCCCGGGAGAACGGTACTGATCCTTGTAATGTAAAGCTGGGGCGGGAATTCATTGGGGTGCAGGTGTTCAGGGTAGATAACCGTAAAGCCGTTGCGGCCACCGGCATAGATCATATTTTTGAAAATATTTCCGCTCGTCTCCTCAAAAACATCATCGTGCAATCCATCACTCTTAAAGAATTGTTTGACTTTTCCTGTTTGGACATTCAGAATATTCAACCCGGAATTGGAGGTCATGAAGAGCAGGCTGTCTTTCCAGGGCAGGAATTTATATACACTGTTATTGCTGAGACCATTGGCCGTTGAAATGATCTTTTGAACGGTAAATGCCGTATCCATTACCAATACGCCATTTCCATAGCTCGACAGGTAATAGCTGTCTTTCACCCGGCACATATCGAAAAACAATCCGTACTCTTGACCGGTACTGTCTTTCAGTAAATGGACCTTCCTGCTGGTATTCATTTTTTTATCGATGAGGATCAGGGAGGATTCAGTGATCACGCAGAACATATCCTCTTTTATCGGGAAGACCCCGTTGATGATATTGTTGTCCAGTGTTAAAGCACCGGAGGAGGTGGTTATATTCTTTATGGTATGACCGGCATAGTCCCATATCAGGATACCCCTGTTATTTTCCGTGCCCATAACGATTTCCGAGGCATTGGTCCTGATAGCGCTATTGATGGTATAGTCTGCATAAGGTTTGAACTCCGGATATATATTGCTGATAGGAACGAGTGATTTTCTCTTTAATTGATGCAACCCTGATTTATTGGATACCAGCAATCGATTATACGGGTCATGGAATATGAAATCATAAGCCTGTGAATTGTCTATCTCCTTGATCGTGGCGGCATGGATATTCACTTCATACAAACCGTTTTCGGCGGTGACCATGACTATCGAATCATTGGCAGGGAATAAATAATAGGCATGGGATATCTTGCTGGCATTATGATTGAAATGATGGAAAATGGAAGTGGGCGATGGTTTGTTGGTGAGGTAGAAAAGCCCTGTCTGGCAACCCAGCCAGATATTGTTTTCTTTATCACAATAGATCCTGTAAACATTGTTGAGGAACTCCACATCATTGGCGAGAGCATCGGCAATCTGAAAATATTCTTTGGTGAACGGGTTTAGCTTCACCAGGTCGTTATCGGTGGAGAACCAGATGTTTTTATCCTTGTCGACGGCAATGGCATAGATATCGGAGTTGAAGAGTTCTGTTGCAGGAGCGAAGGGCTTTTTATCAAAAGTCAATTGTCCGTTATCGGTGATGGTGGCCAGGTTGATACCATGGGAGGTGCCTAAGAGCCATTGGTTGCCGGAATATTTTGCCAGTGAGTAAAACCGATGTGTCTGGTAAGTGGCGTTGTCGGTAGTTTTGAGGGCGCTGGTTATTTTATGCGTTAGTACGTTATAGGTTATGCATCCCTGGTTCCTGAAAAAGATGAGCAGGTAGTTTTTATAAAAGGTAAGTTTATCTATGTACAGGCTATCGTAGTTGCCATTAAAGCGGATCTTCGAAATTTCGTTCCGGAAAGGAACATACCGGTAAAGACCTTTTTCCGAACCCACGAACAGCATGGTGTCAAGATCGACCAGGGAAGTGATGGTGTTATTGGCAAGTCCGGGGAACCTGCTTTGCGGTAGATGCACCGATGGATAGGAAGTTGCCAGATCGATCTTATCGACCCCTCCCTGTGTGCTGGTGACCCAGATGCCATTGGATGATCCTGCCAGGTCTCGGATATCGGTACCGCCGATAGCGCTTTCAGGGGATTGATTTTTGTTGAATTGTTTATTGTTCTTCGAATCGAACCGGAAAAGGCCATCCTGTGTGCCTACCCACAAAAAGCCTTTGGCGTCCTGCACCATACATCGTATATTAGTTCCAGGTACTGCCGCCTGTGTTATCCTCTGTAGTAGTTTATTTTGCCCACTGACCTTCCATGAAAAAATACAGCACAAGATGAAAGTAAATATTACTCCCACTGCCAAAACAGAATGGCTGGTCATTTTTTTAGTGCTGGACACAGGTGAAATGGATAGTTATCTGTCAGATTTTTTTGATGGCTTGAAGGCTACTAAGTTAAGAAAAACCCACAGAATTTATTTTTTGAAAGATTCGATCCAAAGAATAAAAAATCCGCGCATAGTCCCTTTTGGACTGGAGCTATCTGAATTTTTTTTCAATGAGGAAACAGGTGAAACGGACAGAAGGCGGGTAGACATAGATGGTGTGGACGTAAATGATGGAATGGCCTGGCTGGAGGCTACCAGGCAGATCTATACTTTATCGAATGCAATGTTCAGCGCCCTGATCACATGGTCGCATGGATCTGGTTTGGGGATCGGCAACCAGCTTGTGAAAATCCATGAAAGAGAATTCAACCTGGTAAGGAGTTTCAAAGGCCGGTATGGATATCCGGACATCGGGAAACTTACCTGCACCGGGTTAGAGGAATTCGAAAATGCTTTACGCATAAAGAGGGACCCGTCAAAGGTCAATTGCCCGGCGGTGGAACAATTGTTCATATCTGAAATTGGAAAGGGGCTTGAAGATGTTACGGGCAGGAAACGATTCGATATGATGATCATGTGCAATTGCAGGAATCATGTTATCGACAATTCATATAACCTCAACAAGGTTACCGAGTATTATTTCGCCGCATTGGCTGGTGTTCAGATAGTAGGATATGACTTTGCCGGATTTGTAGATTACATAAATGGAACATCTCCAAAGACATTCATTCAGAGAGCCGTTCATATCCTCACCCGATATTTTCTACAGGCAGGAAATAGTCCGCTAAGAAAATTTTTTTACAGGGCCTATTTCAGAAAGATCATCAGGCAACTGTTTGCTGGGTACAAAAAATTAGTGCCGCTACAACAACGGGGAGAAGCACTCGTAGCCACCAAACTGGACAGAACAGCACAATTTCCCGGCCTTATTGATCCTATCTGCAATTATTTCATGAAGAACAGGGATACGGTTTATCCGGTGATCATTAAAGTAATAAAAGAGAAGGTCCGCAGCCTTCCCGGAGTAGAGCTTTATGATGCGATAACTGTATTCAGGCTGATCGCAGCGGAAATACGATCACGTGAACTGGATCGATATACAAACAGGTTCGTCGGATTTATTCTTCGGAATGTTTTTGTAGATAAAATGGTAGGGGAAGACCTCCTGAATAAAAATCCGCCTTACGGCATAAACTGTTTTACCCTGTATATACCCACCGATCTGACACAGGACCTGTTACAGGCTTTAGAATGCCAGTACCTTCAGGAATACCTGCGATCTCCGTTTGTCGTCGATACCAAATGGGACGATTTTATGAGAGATTTTATTGAATGGCAAAAACAACAGCAGGGCCAGAAAACGGAAAAGACAGGATTCAGTTGACCGCACTCTCCTTCCTTTCGCTCTCCTCCATGAATACAGGGCCTTCGAGTGGTTTTTTACCACCGGAATCGTTCAGATCGAGATCAAAATCGCTCAATGCGGCAGGGAATCCTGCAACCGTACTGCTGATGTGCAGATAATGTCTTCTATCAGTGGTGGTGGTATCGGGCTCAATTTTAAAAACAACGCTGATGCCCGGGTCGTCCGTTAAATTGATATCTGCATAAAAGACCCGCTCATTTTCGAATTTGCAGGAAGTATCGACCCGGGGATTAGGATTTACATGGGGCTTATATTGTTCAACCAGACCTTTAAGTGGCTTCAGGCCGGCATTATCATTGAGATTGACCGTTAACAATAAGTTTCCGGTGGCTTTATCGAGGATCCTCAATTGTCTTTTCTCGGTAGGGGTACCGGACCCTGTGAGGTCGAAAAAAACGGAATAACTCGCGTTCTTAGAAAGGTCCTTCTTGGTCAGGAAATATCTCTCTGTGGAGCAATTGCAGTCGCAATAAATTCTCGTTGGCATAGAATAATGTTTGTTGATTATAAATGAAAGAACTTCAGTGCAAACATGGGAAGATTTGATCAATGGAGGAAGGAGAAATTCACTTGAAGTTAAACAGGTGTTTTCACTATGCCAAGTTTGCTGATGGAAATTAATGCTATTTTGATAATGCTCAATGGGCCGGCACTGCGTGCTAAAACGGCACAAAAACCGTCCGTTTTCGGACGCCGGAAATAACTAATTAATCATAACTTCATTATTCTCAAACTCTTGCCTCTCTGGCACGCCAGTTGGGAAATTCAAACCCATTAATCTTCACCGTCCATGTTCAAGAATTACATCAAAACAGCCTGGCGAAACCTCTTGAGGAGTAAAACCTATTCTGCCATCAACATCGGCGGACTGGCCATTGCGCTGACCGCTTTCTGGCTGATCGCCCTGTATGTTGTGGATGAGCTTAGCTATGACCGTTACCACGAGAATGCCGGCCGGATCGTGCGGGTGGTGCAACATACCCGCTGGAATGGCAATGATATTCATGAAGCGCCCACTTCTGCTCCCTTTGCCCCTGCCCTTCAGGCAGCTTTCCCGGAGATCGAAGAGGCTGTCCGCATCGATATGGAAGGTGGCGCGATCATCACCTGGCAAGACAAAAAGATCAAACAGGAAGACCTGATCAATGCCGACAAGAGCCTGCTAAAAATATTCTCCTACCATTTCATCTACGGCGATCCTCATTCAGCGCTCGACAGGCCGCAATCCATCGTCATAACAGAAAGCCTGGCCAATAAAATATTCGGCTCTCCGGCGCAGGCCATCAATCAGACCCTCACTCTCAACAACAATACACCCAACAAAGTAACCGGAGTGATCAGGGATATCCCTGCCAATTCACACCTCAGGTTCAGTGGTGTTCGTTCCTTCGATGATGGATTTACAGAAGGCTGGCAGAATTTTCATCTGTATACTTATCTCCTGCTCAAAAAAGGGACTGATTACCGTGACCTGGAGAAAAAACTGCCCCAGTTCGCTGCCGGGACGATCCAGAAGATCATGCGCGTGAATGATTATAAAATGGAACTGCAACCAATCACTTCCATCCATCTGCATTCCAACCTCAGCTATGAGCTGAGCGCAAACGGAAGCATCAGCCGCGTATACATGTTCATTGCCATAGCAGCATTGATACTCCTCATTGCCATGATCAATTATATGAACCTGTCAACGGCACGTGCTGCCTCAAGGGTAAAGGAGATCGGTGTTCGTAAGGTGATCGGGTCAGGCAGGAAACATATCGCCTGGCAGTTCATTACGGAAGCGCTACTGATAACACTACTCTCCGCAATGATAGCAATGTTCCTGGTCACCGTGTTCCTTCCCTGGTTCAATAGCATTACCGGGAAAGAATTGACAGTATGGCATTTCGGAACATTTACCACGCTCTTCATATTGGCCATTTTTTCCCTGATCACTGGTCTGTTCAGTGGCTTGTATCCAGCGTTGTTCCTGTCTGGCTTCAAAACGATACCGGCCCTGAAAGGACAACTGGGTAACCTGCTGGCGAGTGTCCGTTTCCGTAAATCGCTGGTGGCTTTCCAGTTCGTCATTACGGCAGTGATGATCTCCTGTTCATTGGTCATTTACGAGCAACTCCGGTATGCCTTGAGAACTGACCTCGGGTTTAATAAAGAACAGGTACTGACCTTTCATATCGATAGCAGGAAGGTACGCGAGCAGATCCCGGCCATCAAAACACAATTGCTGCAAAATCCGCTGGTACAGGGCGTTTCAGCCGCGGGGAATCCTATCGGGAACAACGATCTGGGTGGGCTGGGGTACAGGTTTGAAACACCGGAAGGTAATTTTTCTACGTCCACGATCCCTGCACAGGAATTAATGGTCGACGCGGACTTCCTGCCTACCATGGAAATAAAACTATTGGCAGGAAGGAGCTTTTCAACCGAAGTTCAAACGGATAAATATGGAGCGGCCCTGATCAATGAGACCATGTTGAAAAAACTGGGATGGAAAGATGCTATAGGGAAGCGAATGCAATTTGCCATCGATGATGCCGGCACTACTGCCGAGCGCACAGTGATCGGCGTTATAAAGGACTTTCATACATATTCTCTGCAACATAAAATAGAGCCGCTGGTGATGGTAATGCCACCGGTCACCTCCATGGAAGACAATCTCTATGTTAAACTGGCCCGGGGCAAAACAAAGGAGGGACTTGCATTTCTCGATCAGGTGTATAAACGGTTCGATGCATCGAATATGACGGAATACCATTTTCTGGACCAGAACTTTGCCCGTCAATATGAAGCAGAGGAGAAACAGGGAAAGATCGCATCGATCTTTACGCTGCTGGCAGTGCTGATTGCCTGTCTCGGTCTATTTGGCCTGGCCACTTTTACGGCTGCACAACGTACCAAGGAGATCGGCATACGGAAAGTGCTGGGTGCAGGCATGTTGAACATCATTCAGGTATTCTCGCAGGATTTCATGGTATTGCTTGGGATCGCTGCGTTGATCGCTGTTCCGCTGGCCTGGATGATCATGTACCGTTGGCTGCAGGAATTTGCCTATCGGATTTCGATTCAATGGTGGGTGTTTGCTGTTTCAGGGGTGTTGATAGCACTGATAGCGATGATCACGGTGGGGTATCATGCTATAAGGATTGCGCGGAGGAATCCGGTGAATAGTTTGAGGAATGAGTGAGGGGGGGTATCCCTGTGTGGGGCTGATGACGATTTTTGGCGCCAATGCAAAGTCATTTTTTGATTGGATTGGTTGGGTTCAAGGCTTTGATAGATAGGCACTTAAAAGCAGTCAATATATAATGAATTGATAAATAAGGGAATAGATAGCTTTTACTGTTATAATCCCACATTATCATAATATCTGAGGATTATAATCCAATAATATTATATAATTTAGGGATTAGAAACTATCAATATGATAGCAAGAATCCTTCAAAATTCCATACAATCCCGCTTATTCAAGGGTAAAGCTATTCTTGTTTTTGGTCCACGCCAATCAGGTAAATCAACCCTCGTTGAAGTTATCTTAAAAGATCAGGATACTTTCTATCTGAATGGTGACGATGCTGATATCAGGGATGTTCTGACTAATACAACAGCTACTAAATTAAAAGCATACCTCAGCAATCACAAAATTGTATTTATCGACGAAGCGCAACGCGTACCCAATATCGGGCTGACGCTTAAGCTGATAACAGACCAGATGAAAGACGTTCAGGTCATTGCCACCGGCTCATCGGCCTTCGAGCTATCAAGCCAGGTCAACGAACCGCTAACTGGCCGCAAATATGAGTTCATGCTTTATCCCTTAAGCTTTGGAGAGATGGTGCAGCATCACGGATTGCTGGAGGAAAAGCGGTTGATCGAACACCGGTTGATCTATGGCTATTATCCGGAGATTGTTACCAAACCAGGCGAAGAAAAAGAGCTGTTGAAATTACTGGCCGATAGCTACCTCTACAAAGATCTGTTGATGCTTGAACAGATCAAGAAGCCGTTGCTTCTGTCCAAACTGTTGAAAGCATTGGCCCTTCAACTTGGCTCTGAAATCAATTACCACGAAATTGGTCAAACTATCGGCAGTGATAACAAGACAGTGGACAAGTATATCGACCTTTTGGAAAAAACATTCGTCGTTTTTCGTGTTCCGGCATTCAGCCGTAATGTGCGCAATGAGATCAAGAAAGGCAAAAAGGTCTATTTCTATGATTGTGGCATCCGCAATGCCATCATCGATAATTTCAAACCGCTTACCTCCCGGACAGATACGGGAGCGTTATGGGAAAACTTCCTGATGTCCGAAAGAATGAAGTATTTGCGCTATCATGAATTGACTGCATCACATTATTTCTGGCGTACCACACAACAACAGGAAATTGACTTGATTGAGGAAACTAGCGACAAGCTCTTAGCATTTGAATTTAAATGGAGTAAGAACGAAAAGCCGAAATTCCCGGAAACCTTCACAGCCAACTATCCAGGTACACAGACCAAAATCATTTCTCCTGAAAATATGGAAGAGTTTGTTGGGTAGTCAAGTTGCTTTCAGCCGCTGGAGGGTATAAAAATCAAAGTACCTAAAACGGCAGTATATAAGGTTGAATTTGCAACAAATCATGTTTTCGACAGGCAGGCCATTGTAATCATCAGAGGGGTTCCAGCAAAAGATGAAACAAAACGATTCCTGGCGATACTTTCAGGAAGGGGCAAGGCGTAACTTCATGTCGGGGGAGGTAAAGGTCAAAAGTTGCTGTAACACAGACTCCTATTATATCGGGTCTCGTAATAATGATTTTAGCAACAGGATTCATGTCGTGGTAGAAGTGGTGGCAATAATAATCGAAGATCCTAAGTATAAGATGGTCACTACAAAAAAGCCCATATCTATAGTGACTAGGCGGACACTCATTTCCGGGAATTGATTGTGCGAAGGGAAATTTATTTTATGTACTTATCCCCGTCAAAATAGAACACCTGAAAATAGTGCTCTTCACTTTTTTCAAAGTTTCCTTTGGTTCAGAGCGGGATTAAACTACCGACATAGGGATTCTCAGTCGATCTTTGAAACAGTGAGCGATAGCCTTAACCTGGGATTAAATACGAAGTTCCTGTTCCAGAAACTCAAACTGGAAGAAGGTTGGGAAACGAAGCGCCGCCCCTTTGAGACGGATTATATTCGTAACGTCTTACTCAATCCTGACAACCTTGTTGGGCTGAACGAACAGGCACTCAGTACGTCATTACAGAGACGGGGCGGGACCGGCGGAGCACGTAGGTATTAAGCCTGAAAATATACACCTGGATTGTGACACTCCTTATATCTAGATCAAGCCTGGAAAGGATAAGGCGTTGAAAACTCGCTATCGGAAACGAACTATTCCTCTCGTCGGGTTTGCGCTGGTTGCGTTCAAGGCATTTCCGAACGGGTTCGACCAATATAAAGACTGTCCGGGCCAGCTCTCCGCCACTTTGGGAAAATTTCGGTAGTTAAGTATTAATCTGCATAACAACGACCAATAATTGGCCGTACTTTTTTGGGCCTGTTTATAGGCTATTACAGGCCCATACAGGCCCAAAAATTGGCCGGTCTTATACCCTTATTAATACAGTACAGACCGGCCAAACGCTTGTAATAATTGAGGGAATTACCAGCTAGCCAGGGAAGGAAAAAAAACGGCTGCAAGATAGTTTGTCTTTAAGCCTTGCAACGGAAAAGGCTTAAAGACGCTGATGCAGCCTGATTTTTTTTCTCTTATACTGCGCAAACTTAATTCCATGTCGCGGCGGGTAACCTCAGAGACCTGCCGCCGGAGCCGGCTTGATTTCGACCCATACGGACAAACCGCCAGCCAACCCACCCAATACCTGCAACAAAGACAGGGTAAAGCCCGCCGACAGTCCGGCCAGTAGTGTTTCGCGTTTTTCTTCGTGGCGTTCCGCGCATTTTTCTGCTATCTTATCAATTAATAAACCATATCTTTTTTCTTCCGTTGGGTAGTTGTCCTACTATCAAAAACTTCATTAGTATAAACCAGAGTATCACCAGCATTTTCGTTCAAACACAATGCAAAACTGAAAATGGTGCCATGTTCTTTTTCCTTAAAATCCTCATACTCTGTAATTACATTGTCCATGAATAACGGGTTTAGGTTTATAAAAACAGGTTTATTTTTTTGAAAGATGTTTTGATAGTCGATAAGTAGTCGGTAGTTAATAAGTAATCTGGGCAACTACGAGTTATTCAATAAAATAGTACTCTCCGGTATATACTCTATCCTATGCCAAGATCCAGAAGACTTTAGAAGGCTAAAGTGCCACCGTTGTGTTTCCAAACCAACGGTTTAAACTGAGCGGGACGCATTTAAATCGCAAGTCATTGATTTCCAGTAATGAAGTTTGAGAATAGGCGATCACAGGGTGTTTTAAGTTGTTGTTTTTATATCTTTTGAATGTGTTTTTCGGTCTATAGTAACAACTTTCGCCACTTTTATTGTTTCTTTTTTCCCTTTAGCTTCATCTTTTTGACCTCAAACACCCGTTTTACCCGTTATAGCAACTATTTTTCTCCGTTAACTATCATCTTTTTAAACTTTAGCAACATCTTTTCCTGCTCTTATTAAATCTTTTCCATGAAATTTACTCTATAGGGAACCAGTCTATAATAGTTCCATCTGTCCTCGGCGGGTAACTAAAGAGAGTGCGTTGAAAAACGCCGAGCTTGCAGAGACCCGCCGCTAAACATTAACTGCTCTGTTCCAGAGCATAGGTTGCCGGTCAGAAGACACGGCAACGGCTTAAAGACTTTAGAGGGCTCAGTTCAGTTTTGACTATTTAATAAATTAAAAACACGGTCAATCTCTCCTTTGTAATTTTCTATTGGTTGGTTGGGAAATGATATATTTAGCAGGGATGGCATTTGCAATCGGTAGGCTTGATATGCTTCGTTCAGGCTTAGCATAGCATCTTTATAGAACTCATATACATCTTCTCTACTTTTTATTTCACTGGGTGGTATTTCATATACACATTGAACTTTTAGAACTTCATGTCCTTTGTTGGTAAACATATCAGTAAGGATATATGAATTTGTTATTGATAATACCACCTTATTATTAATAAATTTAGGTTCTGATTGGTAGGAAACCGATGACTCTCCTAATCCCTTTTCAGCACGGAAATCTAAAGGGGAAAGGCTTAGATTTACTCTATAACTTCTTGCATTCATTATGCTGCGGCTTTTATTAAAATTACAAATTTCTCCCACTCTGGCATAAAGACTTTAGAGGGCTAAAACGGCTTTAATAGTCATTCCACCATTCATAATTTACGCTATCCGGTGTTATATCAAATAGATGATCAAGTTTCCTTGCAAAAAGTCTTCTCAATGCCTCTCCATTAGCATTGGTTTGTTTTAAATCTCCTAAGTAGATGTCTACACACTCTTTTAAGCGATAATGTAAAATTGTACGTAATAGTTTGATTTTTGTACCTTGCTTTTCTATGAACACCTTCTCATTTTTAACCTTTTTTGTGGTCGCATTTATGTACCACTCACTTTTCGTTCTTGCTTCATGCATTAGCCCACAACGCACTTTTGTATAAAAATCGTCCGCATTGAAAGGACTGTCTTTAGTTTTATTCCCAGCAACGTCCTCTTGATAAAAATTGTCTTTAAAAATGGAAGATGTATGTAAAAAATCAACAAACATCTTCCGGCTTTCATTGTAGATGTAATTTGGTTGTCCCTTTACTTTTTTATGTGCAAATATTTGTCCAGTCCGAAATGAAGCAAGCGACTCAATAATTGCACATTGAACTGTCACAATTGTAAAACCTTCTCCTTCCAATAGTCTTTTGTCAATTATAGATTGCAATGGTTTGAAGAACTTCCTATTGAGTCTTGTTTGAAAGAGCTTAGTAGCTTTTTCCCAGTTGTCACTGTAGTTGTAAGTATTATTGAGCAATGGTCGCAAATTGTTCCATGTCTCAATTTCTTCAAGTTCTTTATCCATAAAATTATTAATGAAGACAGGCCAGGGAGTGGACACGCCAACGGAAGACATACAACGGTTCAAATTTGTCTATTGTCGGATAACCCATTTACGTTTATTTTTCTGTTGTCTGTCAGATAACACAACAACGGTTTAATCGTAATTTAAACTATTTCTGTTTAGCCAAAGTAGCCTGAACCGTTTCTAAGTTGTTTCGAAGGACAGTTACTGAATCATTGAGCCTTTTGATTTCGAAGCTTTGCTGTTCGTCTATCTTTTTCTGATCCCTTTCTTTTATTAACAACACTGTTAAGCCGACTGCAATCCCCACTAAAATAGAAAATACTGCGTTCGAAGCTCCAATTCTTAATGCGTGCAAATAAGGATGCTTTTTATCCCAACTCAATTCTTTTATGTAGAATCTTTTCCATTCCTCTACGGGAATTACTTCGACAATTCCCATTTTTTCCATCTTATAAACGAGGCTTCTTACAAAACCAGAATGCGTATGGCTTTTATCTATTCTTGCATGTTCGTCTACAAACGCAGTTGCGTCAACAAGCCCGTGAACCTTAAGCTCTGGAATTAATAATTCGATCAGGCGAAGTTTCTCGGCTTCTGTTTCTTCGGGCGAAATTGCAGGACTAGAATTCTCTGTCATGTCGTAAATTTTTGTGCAGTTAGTCAAGGGGAAGACAGGGCAACGGCTAACCTTTCACAAAAACAGAAAGGTCTTGAGCTACCTGCATCTCCTTAAAATCTTGCGATAATCTGCTTAGTTCTGATATCTTTGAAAGTGGGTAAAAAGTTACGATCCTCATTTTCTTAAAAGGGCCATAGTCATGCTCTCTCGCTATAATCTTATACAATTCCCCCTTTTTTCGGATCGTAATATTTTGAATAGCATCCTTTGTATACAAGCCTGATTGGTCAATACCTTTAAAAATTTGCTCTAAATCTAAGTGCAAATGAAAAGGGTCGAAAACGCTGTAAAAATGATCTTGGGTCGCTTTATAGGTTTTCTTTCCGTGGGCAAAATGCCTAGCCAGAATATGTGTGAGGGCTTTAAAATCAAAAAGGATTTCCTTTCCATTTAACCATAGCGTATAAAAATCATTCTTAATATCTAGCTTGAAGTTCTTCTGAACGCGTAAGAATCGAAATTTAGACCAAGCGAGTGCATCAAAATACTCAGGGTCATCAATCGTAGTAACCTTTCCTTTTTGACGATTAAGAATGCCTAACTCTTTATCCAGTTCATCTTTTTCGGCGGTTATGTATGGGTCCGTTAAATCTCTCCTCTTGATGAGCATATCCCAATCATGAACCAATTGCTGAAATTTAGTTTCATTCTCCTTTGTGTAATTAGGCTTTAGTGATCCATAGCGGAAGTTTTCCCGAAACATATATGCCTTAAAATAAAAAACATCCTCGCACATAGGATATGTAGCAACGTACTCCCATTTCAAGCCATCACAATAATAGTTTTGGTCCTCATAGGAGAACTCGTTTCCGTCGTCATATTGATGTTGAAGTTGCCACATTCTTTCAGCATGGGCCTCCATTTTAGCTGGAAGGTCCGGATCTGCCATTATTTCGGCGCGAATGCGTTGTTCTAAAGGAGATTCTTTCATTTGAAATTATTTGGAATTTTAATCTCGGCATGTTCTAGAGGCTGCCGGCAATGGTTTAAAATATGGATTTCTAATCTGTAAAGCAACCGTGAAAACACCCGAAATACTATTATCAAAAAAGCCACCCTAAGGCGGCTCTCATATTATTTCTTTCCCAGTTCCTTTTTTAGCTTTTCAATCTCTTCGTTCTTTTCTTTCAACATTCGCTCATATAGTTCGGTTACCTTTTCTATCGGATTGACATTGTATATTTCAACCTTAGCAATAGAACCGGTAGATTGATCGTAACTATTAACATTTTCAATCCATAACATAACGGCATCCGCATCGAATCTTTTTATAGCCTGAACACTTACTCCTAGTTTATCTGCGATTTCCTTTAATCTCTCATCATCAATGTTAGCAGTATTTTCCAACTTGGAAATAGCTGCTTGGCTAACGCCCATTCTTTCAGCAAATACTTCTTGTTTGATTCCTTTAAATTCACGAATACGTCTAATGTTCTCACCTAGATTAACCGCATCTTTCATAATTACAAAATTAATAGTGACAAAGGTTATAAAAAATAACTGGGAAGTTATAAAATATTACACAATAATGTGTTAGTGATTGGAAATTATCTCTTTATTTGCCTGAAATCCCAAAAAACAACCCCCAAACCCGTTCCCTATTCCTTATTGCCGATGGTTGCCGGTCAGAAGACACGGCAAAGGCTGGAAGTCGGCCCTGTTCCAGCACCTAGTTGCCGGTCGAACTTGTTAGTCAGAAGACGCAACAAGGGCACGGCAACGGCAGTATAATACCTATTCAAAATGAAAAAATTATTCCTTTTCTTATTTGTCTGTAACTCTTTCCATTCCTATGCACAGATACAAAGACTAACAGAAAGGAGAATGGATACCTCGTTTGATAAGCGCATCAGAAAAATAACGTTAAACGACAATCAATATCTTAATACGGATAATAAAAATTTTATTATCCTATTTAATATTGTCCCCGATAAGTCATTAAAGAATAAAGATTCTTTGCTTCAAGATAGCAAACGTATTTATAAAGACGTTTTGACCACTCTTGGAGATAGGATAGAAAATGAGAGTATTGATATTGCCTATTGGGGTAAAGAAACGGATAAAGATAATGTTAGCTTCTCTTACTCACATGATCATTATAACGGAGAAGCAACCTATAGTTATCATTCGGATACATTATTAGCTCCTGATAATTTTGTAAGACAGCGATTAGCCAACCTATCATATAATAAGTATGTGAGGCATCAACATGATATGGACGGATTTTCAATATCATTTCATGAAATACTGAAAGATGCCAGCATTATGAATCAAAAACTGGCAGAATTAGACGCCGTTAAGTTTATGATTAAATACATAGGAGAACAATACTGTCCTTATGCGCGAATCAAAATAATTTACATTGATCAATATAGTGGCGAAGCAAGTAAATATGAAGTAAAAGTTAGCGACCTAATCATAAACAACCTGACAAATTATTTGAAAGTACAAAAATCAAAGCTATGAGTGAGGTCTATCAATTTTCAATTGACGATTTTCATAAAGGCACAGATAAGGCAAAGCGTCATATCATTGGGCAGTATGCTACGAATCTTTTAATTATAGCGGCCACATCAATAAACAATGCTGCCTAAGCTGAAATAATTGTTAATGATGTCTACGTAGAAATTTTTGACCATCCCGACCAATTCCATAGCCAGAGTGCAATAAAAGAATTTTTATATAATAAAGTGAATGAAGCGTGTGAGAAATTTAAACAATCTTCCGTATAGCTTTTTGTCCCCGGCCTTCGCTTGCGTAGGCCACAAATAGACCGCGCCGAACTATAAGATCATCCGCTTCCAGCGGATACCAAAACCGGCGCACCTTTTCTTCTGCGTTAGGGATTGCAGTAAAGTGCCATGCACTACGGAAAGCCCGACCGTCGCCGCCAAAATCAAACTAAAGCGCGACGGGAACGCCCAAATAATTCTCTATGGTTTGTCATTAAAAACGGCCCGCCCTGTATTGCAGAAGATCCAAAAGGGCGAAGCATTGCGGATAGGCTAAGTTGGGAATATGCTGTATTAAGAAAGATTAACGGGATTGTTCCCGCTCCTACTGCAAAGGCACTCATTAATAACAGCGACGACTGTTATCTGATAACGGCATATATAGATGGCGTTATCTTAGAAACGAAGGTACTGGAACTATTGAGCGGTAACACATGGAGAACAATTGAACTTTTATTACCTGAATCAAATAATAGACATAATATATCAACTTCATGCCGCAGGCATTATTCACCGTTGACTTGAAACCTAAGAACTTTCTTGTTTCCAACGGTAAGTTATCAGTAGTTGATTTTGAAATTGTATGCGATACCAAAGCTGGCGGACTTTTGCGTTAAGGATTGAAGTAAAGTGCCATGCACTACGGAAAGCCTGACCGCTGCAACAAAAATCAAATTATATCGCAGCGGGAACGCCCAAATAATTATCGACAAAAAAAAAGTTTGAGACGCTGTTATTATCAGCAATGCTTGCCCCATCGCTATAATACAGAATTATCAACAATTAACCTTTTACAGTTAATCAATGAGCCAATACACGCCGAATTTATTTTTCGTCGCATGGAATATCCCCTACTCAACTACCTACACTCTCCGAAATCTCCCCTTGTTCTTTAAGGTATAAATGACTCACACCAAATAACACCGCCTAAAACCTTATTAACATGAAAAAGCAAATTGTTTTTATTATCCTACTATTTCTAATCGGCACAATGTTTATATACGCAAGTGTTAGTAAGTATTTACCGTTCTATGTATTTGTGAGTGATATGCACAAACAACCCTTCCCGTCATGGTTTTCCACCGGGTTAGCGTATGCGCTGCCGCCGTTTGAAATGCTGATTGTGTTATCATTCATACCCGAAAAAACAAGAATGTTAGGTTTAAAGACTGCATTTATAGTGATGTCTTTATTTACCTTATACGCTGCCGTTATATATTTCCGCATTTATCCCGTCCGTCCATGTAGCTGTGGGGGCGCGATACGCTATCTTTCGTGGGGCCAACATTTTTTATTTAACCTATTCTTCACCGTTATTTCCTTTTGTGCGGTTAAACTTCTTCGCAGCCAACACAATGACGATACTAATACCTATGTAAAGTATGAACCTGCCTAAAATCTTTATTGCAATAAAAGGTGGACGCTGAAAAACCTGAATAGAGTAAGCATTATTATTAATCATTAAAACTATTTTTATGAAAAGATTACAAGCCTTTTTCGCTGTACTTTCAGTAATTACCGGAATTTGTGGAGCATTGGCATTTACACCAAAACATAACTACGCTTGTACCGGAACGGTGTACTATTACGACGGGACAAACTATGTTAAGAAAGGCACCCTAACAGGAACTTGCCAAAATAACCACCCTAACGAATACTGTTATTACTATGACCCGACCGGTACGCATACTTATGTAGCGTGTCCGGGTTTTCCAGTTGGGCAACGGTTTATTCCTGAAAGTTAGCACTCCGAAACTTCGCATGTTTAACAACGATAAACTCGCAATAGTGCGGGTTTATTCATTTTATACGGTGATAACTTTTTTAGCAAATAGATATTTTACAGCTATGTACACAAATATGTACCTTTGAAACCATGCAAATTATTGCGCAACTACCAAAATTTCTGAGGGAAAAGAAACTACGGCCTTCCAAAAACCACACAACGTATTCATTACGGCATAGCTCCTAGGATCGCTTGTTGGCAGCCAATGCGCCGGACCGCTTACAAGCGAATCTGATGGGGTATAAGTTCAGCCGCACATCTTATGGGGAAGGGGCGACATTACCGCATAAATTAGAATGGTTGCAGAAAATTCAATTGAAATAGCCCTGGAGTTGAGGACAAACTAAAAGTAATTCTGTCATTATTTTTTGGCACATGCCAATTAATTGTTCATCTCTGGCTGGCTCAAGTAGGGGACCATCGTGATGCTTTCCCCGTGGAATAAATTATTGCGTACACTAGTGACTGACCGCAAAAGCCATTCCCAATCCGACGATTTAACCACTGCTTTCCAGCTTTTATCAGCAAGCTGCTTTTGAACCGGATTATCTTTTAAATACTTAAGCTCCTTTTTCAAAGACTGTGGCACTGAAATTTGATTGCGCGTCAGTTCATTGATAAGCTTGTCCCAATCTGGTTCCAATTGTTCTGAGTCCTTATTATAGCCGCCGTTTTTAAGGGCATATTCCCATCTTGAAAACCACAGGACAAAATGAGTTATTTTTTTTGCTTGGCTTTCTTCTGGATACTATGAAGGATTTAATTCTGCCATTTTTATGATGTTTTTGCAACTTTGGTAGCAAACACACATGGTTCAACAGAGCTAGGCGCCGCTAAAATAGGCCACCAAAATTTTTGTCCTCCTGACCAATGTAATTCTTTTGATCCTTCTTGCTGAAGGAGGATAAATGCTGGTTTTGTTCTGCCGGTGGCAGTAATGAGCTCCCGTAAACCTGTACCTAATATTGAAAGACCGGATTTGTCTCCAGAGGCGTATCGATCTAGGCGGCGACCCGTTTCTGCAAGAAATTGGACTTTTCCGTCTTTAGGGTCACGAACATCGGAGTAATAGTCAATAAGACCTTTCATTGCATCCCATTCGAAATCATCTGTTGGAATTTCTAAGGTCTTTTCAATCAGGTCAAGAATTTTCACCACCTGACCAAGTTGAATCTCTACAAAATTTTTCTTGTTTATCGCTTCTTTAGGGATAAGCGCCTCTAACTCTTGCTGTGTCTTGGTCATTGCCCGGCCACCGATTGTATCAAATCCAGTAGGCAAGTAGAAGCCATTTGCCTTAATGGCGACAACATTGCTTAATAATACTTTATTGGGCGCACAGGGTCTAACTTTTCTTTTGCTGTCTGATTGTATAAAGACTACGCCCCTGTCATGACTACCATTTTCAAATGCTTCTCTTAGGGCGTTTTCGAATTCGTTAATGGTATAGAGCCGATTAAATACTTTTTGGGAGGTTAGGAATCTTGTTACTGCTAAATCACGGCGATCTCTATTGCCGTACATTCGGGAATGTTGAAGAACCGTATCGGCCTGCATTGTCTTTGGATTACGACCATAATAGAAGGAAATTAAATTTGGAATTGTTATTCCTCTATCTAAAATGCTCCCTCCAACAAAAATATTGAATGGAGTTCTTAGTTTAAGTTCGGCTTTTTCATCAAGAAGCGCCATTACATCATTATCTTTGTTAACTGTCTCCATAACAACGTCCTGACCTTGTAGCGCTTCAGTAAACATTTTTAGTGCCTGTTCAGATGATGGGATTCGGCCTTTGTCGGCTTTTATAGAAGTGGCTAAATCCGCATACGCAGCATCGAAAATGGGATTTAATGTGTTAGGTGAATTAAGTGCTGCGGTTTCTATGGCTTTGATAACCCATTCGATGATTTGATATTGCCAAGCATGAGCTTTGGTTTGTGTATTGTTGTGTATCACCATGGCGTATTTCTTTTTTCTCTCACCGGAGTCTTCTTGTTGCCAACGCCTAATGCAAACTGCCAGAATAAAGGTCACGATAGCTCGAACTAAGTTCACAGTATTTGGCGATTCAAGTACCAAATTCTCTCGAATACGGCGCTGATCGGGCTTACGTAATGCATCTTGTTCACTACTTGGAACCGGGATGAAAAGGTATGAGCGCGGATCATTTCGATCATGTGGAATAAAATAGTCGTCTCCACCAACATATCCGCTATGGATAGGTAATATCTGTGTAAAAGCTGGTTTTTTGGGTTTAAAGACGTAGCTTTCTTCTGTATAATCATCCGGTTGTAAATATAAGGAATATGGAGTGGCGGTAACTTGTAGATATGCAAGCCTAGCAACCATTCTTCTTAAACTATCAATTTGTTCGGCTATCTTTCCTTGTTCAATATCATTGCCATCTTTGCTGGGAACAAATCGAATACTAGCCAGGTCTGCTTCGTCATCTACAAGTAAAATATTTTTCCGTTTCAAGTCTGGATAGTCTGTATCAAAAAATTGAAGTAGCCGTCTCAAATTGTCGGCTTGTTTTTTAGAAACAATAACTAGTTTTCGTCGTTGCTCGCTCTTTGTTAGCTTGCCTGGCGGTTGCTTAATATCAAAAACTAGAAATTCATCTTCATCAATAAATTGACGGAAATCATTAGTGAGCCGAGCTACCGTTTGCGCTGAAAGTGTTTTTGTTCCCTTAGTTAAGATAACTGCAATATCAAACTCACGATCAAAGGCTCGAGCGATTACTCCAACAAAGCCTCTTGTTTTACCTGACTGAATTTTTCCCAAGAGCATCCCAGGGCGGTCATTAGACGTAGACGTATCTTGTAATTGGTTGACTACTCTTTCGACACAGGCGGCTAAAGCATCGTCATCGCCTCGATCGTCCCTAAGGCGGGCATAAAATCCTTTTGACATAGAATGGTTTTTTAGTTTTGGTGAGGGGTTACCCAAGTTACATCATAAAAAATTATATATACGAGAACAGTGGGTAATGATGCAGGAATCAAGTTACTTCTTCAGGAAACTAATAATTTTATGCAAGAGAGATTTGGTGTCTTTTAGTTCGCATTCCCATATTACTAACGTAGACCATCCCTCAGATGAGAGAAGTTGAAGATTCTTGTCGTCTCTTGCCTTGTTTCTACTAATTTTATTTATCCAATATGCCTGATTATTGCTAGGCTTCCTATCACCTCTTTTGCAGATATGGCCATGCCAAAAGCAGCCATGAATAAAGATCGCTTTTTTCTTTAGAGAGAAATATATATCCGGATTTCCTGGAAGGTGGGAACCGTGAAGTCTGTAACGGTATCCAATGCTAAAAATAAGCTTTCGTACTATTATTTCTGGGGCTGTATTTTTTCCCTTTACAGCCCTCATTATTTCGCTTCTTTTTTCCTTGACTTCTTTCACTATTGTAATTCGATTTGAAGACTTGGGTCAGTTTCAAACTCGTCTACAATCTCATTATATCTTCTTACTAAATCTATTACAGCCATTTCGCGGCTTTTTTCTTGAAACTTCGCGAACTCATATAGATTTAACGCAATAAACTGTTCGACTTCGAAAATATCAATTCTATTCGCTAAACCTGCATTTTCGGCATTGCCCTCGGCCAGAGCGATCCCCTTTTGGGTTGTTACGATTATTGGCCGTTGCCCCTGTGATAGATTTTCTTTACAACGAGAAATCACGAATTCACTGGGAGCTGTTGTCATATGAATGACGACTTTGTCTATTAGAAAATCTCCGCTTCTTCCTGTCTGAGCGTCTGAAGTGGATGCGCTGTTATGTTTAAAATGTCCTGCTCCCAATGCACAATCTAATTTGGCGCCGACGAGGTGTTGGAGAATAATGCCTACATAGTTTAGGCCTGGGACTTCTTTTTGTTTGACTTCTCCTTGCGCGATCAAATCTCGGATTAGCGTCCTTAGCCCTTGGGAGCCATCAAGCTTAATTTTGAGAGGTTTTCCTGCAAAAAAGAGATTTACCTTTTCTACCCAAAACTGTTCTATTTTATCGAGATCAATTAAATCTAAAGTATGTAGGTTATTTAGGAAAAGGACGTATTCCTTCATGTGGTCTATGCTGCCCCTACTTGTCCTACCACCTTCACGGGCCAGAATTTTTACGATACCATATTTTGATAATATTTTTTGAACTGGCGCGATACCAAGACCTAAAACTTGACCTGCGCGATTTGTTAGAAGTTTTGCTGGGTCAAGAGGGAGCCCCATTTTTCTTGCATGTTCGGTGACAACTAAGGCAACACTTAATTTGCCTTTTGCATTGTATTTACGCTCTGTATAAAATCTCTGTAGTTCTGTTTCCAGTGTCATCGGTATGCCTAAGCTGCTTTTTTCTTGTTTTCAGTAGTTGTGCTAGACAGAATTGGTTCTAAAAGATTTTGTGCTATATGGTTTACCGCAGGGACAGCCAGTCCATCACCTAGTAAATGATACGCATCATTATAATTCTTCGGTAATTTATATTCGTCCGGCAAGCCCATCAATCTTGCAGCTTCTCTTGTTGACAAGAGACGGGATCGAATTGAACTGCCGTTTACAATCATTATTATTTGCCGGCTCGAGCCTCCTGCTGGCGTTCGTAGGCATCCAGCAATATCGTCGAAACGAATTTCTGCCCTTTGGTTTTTTACACCGTTCGCGTCAATTCGAGTTCTTCTGTAGATTGTGCCTACTTTGGTGGTCTTTTCACCTTGCGCTTTTTTTAGCTTGGCAAGGTTGACCGGACTCATTAATTCAATAAGTCTTTCCGTTTCTTCCTTTGAATGCCAAGATGTTGATGTTGGATTTTCCTCAATAATATCAATCAACGATGTGGTTCTCTTAGGCGGGTGAGGGAGGTTCCACCATATCCAAGATACTTTTGTCGATCTGTCTAGTTTTGAATATGCCTTAATGAGGGCTTCCGTATGCCATTTATTGTCAGGGCCTTGCTGGCTTAAGTAATTGAGGTGCTCAATATCGGTTTGTACGCCGACAATAAATAGTCTGGGTCGGGATTGAGGCACAAAATCTGCTGCATCGATAACCAGCGCTCCAAATTTATAGCCTTCCTTATTCAAAGCTTGGCAAATGGCGGAAAAGTCCTTTCCTTCATGTGAAGTCAGCGCGCCGCAAACATTTTCCAAAACCACGATTTTGGGATTTTGATTGTCTTTTTTAAGGGTTGTTATTGTTTTCCAAAATGGCCAAAAGGTGCCAGATCTGTCTCCCTTTAATCCGGCCCCCATTCCTGCGAGAGACAAGTCTTGGCAAGGGAATGAGGCCCACGCTAAATCAGCTTGTAAAGGAAGGTCTATTTTATTTACCTGAGCAACATCTGCAACCTTTAATGCATTACCACCCCAGTTTTCTCTATAGCTTTCGCCCTTTTTCGCATCAATATCATTGGCAAAAAGGCACTCCCAATTGGCGCCAAGGCCTGCCCTAGCCATGCCGCCGCCACAAAAGAACTCATAAAATTTGAAGGAAGGGTTCATAGCAAACTTACTAATATAGGAAAATAGGGTTTAAATCTTGTCATATTATAAATCCAAGATCAACAACTATTTAAAGCATAATTTTTTGATAATTCGGTTGTTAATAAGTCAAAATTCTCTATCAAATCTACAACGAATGAATTTAATCGATATGGGATATTTGCATCATCACAATTCACAATGTGAATAACCTGGTCACAACTTCTCTTTTGAATGCTTTTCAAGATATTCATTAATTGACGCTCCGTTGTAGAGGATGATCTTTCTGTCCGCTTGGAAATACCGGATGCGCCCGTCATCCCGGAATTTTTGTAAAGTGGTCTTGCTGGAAATATGCAGCAGTCTCATGGCGTCCTCTCCAGAAATCCATTTGTCCTACTTAACCTCTTGCCTGGGTTTGATGTACTACAATACGACCTTATCGATAAGATCATAGAAGGCGGGTTCTTCCAAGCAAATGACCTACATAAGGGATTAGGTTTTTATATCATCCGGAAATAAGAAAATCAGCAGACCCGACCTAAACCATTTGCTCGACCCAAAGAAAAAAGCGACTACCATTTTTAGTGATAACCGCTTGATTTTGAAGTGGTGTGGGGCGGGATCGAACCGCCGACACAAGGATTTTCAGTCCTTTGCTCTACCGACTGAGCTACCGCACCTTCTATTTAAACTCAAATCCTGTCAAATCCGGAACCCTCCAAACCAAAAACAAACCTTCCTCCGAACTTCGACTTATTCGAACTTCCCCTTTCGGGGCAGCAAAAATAGGGGATTCTGCTAAATTCCTGAAAACAAAAGCAATTATTTCTTTCCCTTTTCCGCCTTGCTTTTCCGCTTGAGATCAGCCCTATGCGCACGCTCATACGTCTGAATATCCACAAAACGGCCTTTCTCATCTCTTACAGCATACAGCTTTTTACCGGCAGTACTGCGATGGGTGGTTCTCTTGGTCATAGGTGAAAAGTTTAAGTTCCTATCAAGTTACAACTTTTTCATATATAAAAGATTGAGCAGGATATGTCAACCGGCAAAAGGGGCGGGACTGAATAAAAAATGGCAGCACAGGAGGTACTGCCACATATCTCGCAAAGTTCGCAATGCTAATGATCATTACATGCCATACTGCGCCAGGAACTTGATCCGCATGATCTTCAACTGTTCCCAGGTGAAGTTCCCTTCAGCCAGTTCCTGCTGCGCTACCTGCAATGAAGAGGTTTCGCAGCCCTTGAAATATTCCAGGATATCATCCTGCTCATATTCATCGAGCATCTCATCGATGGCATAATCCAGGTTGAGCTTGGTGCCACTGGCAGCGATCGTTTCCATTTCTTCCAGCATCTCATCCAGTCTCCAGCCTTTGTTCTTCGCGATCGTTTCCAGCGGGATCTTCTTATCCGTTTGCTGAATGATATACACTTTGTTGCCACTCTTGTTCACCACGCTTTTCATCACAAAATCATCCGGGCGTTCGATATTATTGTCGGCCACATATTTTGCGATGAGCTCGATAAACGGTTTTCCATATCGCAATGCTTTGCCTTTGCTCACTCCCTGGCACTTCTCCAGTTCCTGCATATTGGTAGGATAAAGTGTTGCCATATCCTGTAACGATGTTTCGAGGAAGATCACAAAAGGAGGAAGGGATTTCTTTTTCGCTTCCTTTTGACGGAGCTCCTTGAGCATTTCGAAGAGCTTTTCGTCTGAAGCCGCGCCCACAGCGGCCTCTGCGCCTTCATCGTCGTCGGCATTGGCTTCTTCATAAAGATTGTTCAGAACGATCTTGAATGATTTGGGCTTTTTGGCGAACGCTTCCCCATTCCTGGTGATCTTCAGCACGCCATAGTCTTCGATCTCTTTACTGAGCAATCCTGCCAGCAACATCTGGCGGATCAGGGAACCCCAGTAATGATCAGGCTGATCATTCCCGATAGCGAATTCGGCAATGCCTTCATGTCTGAACATGGTGATGTTCGGTGTGAGGCGTCCGATCAGGATGTTCACCGTGTATTCTGTCGCAAAGCGTTCATCGAGGGCGCGGATCACTTTCAATACTTTTACTGCATTGTCTTTGGCTTCCACCTCTTCTTTCGGGTGCAGGCAGTTATCGCAGTTACCGCAATTTTTGGTATTGTATTCTTCCCCAAAATAGCTCATCAGCATTTTCCGGCGACAAACCCCGCTTTCAGCATAGGCCACCGTTTCGGTGATGAGCTGAGCGCCTACTTCACGTTCACTGAGCGGTTTGTCGCGCATGAGGTGTTCCAGTTTCGCCACATCTTTGTGCGAATAATACAGGATACATTTTCCTTCCAGCCCATCGCGGCCGGCGCGTCCGGTCTCCTGGTAATAGTTTTCAATGCTCTTGGGAATATTGTAGTGGATCACGAAGCGGATATCGGGCTTGTCGATCCCCATCCCGAACGCAATGGTAGCAACGATCACCTGCACATCCTCGTTGAGGAACATGTCCTGGCGTTCTGCGCGCAGCTTGCTGTCGAGCCCCGCATGATAGGCTACTGCCTTGATACCATTGGCCATGAGCATATCTGCCAGCTCTTCCGTCGTTTTCCGGTTGAGCGTATAGATAATACCGCTCTTGCTTTTCATCTGAACGATGAAACGCACGATGCTTTTCAGGGTCTGGTCTTTTTTGATCTTGGGTTGGATCTCGTAGTAAAGATTGGGGCGATTGAACGATGAAATGAATATGGCGGGGTCTTTCAGTCCGAGGTTGTGAATGATATCGCTTTTTACTTTCGGGGTAGCGGTGGCCGTGAGAGCGATTACGGGAATATCTGGATTGATCTGCGTCATCATTTCCCGCAAGCGGCGGTATTCCGGACGAAAATCGTGCCCCCATTCAGAGATACAGTGCGCTTCATCCACTGCAAAGAAAGATAAAGGCAGCTCGGCGAAGAACTCCAGGTTCTCCTGTTTGGTAAGTGTTTCCGGCGCTACGTATAACATTTTTGTGCGGCCGCTTTGCAGGTCGTCCTGCACTTCCCGTATTTCTTTTTTGCTGAGTGTAGAGTTGAGGAAATGGGCTACATCGTCTTTGCTGCTGTAGCTGCGGACCAGGTCTACCTGGTTTTTCATCAGTGCGATCAGCGGGCTCACGATAATGGCCACCCCTTCGCTGATGATAGCCGGCAATTGATAACAAAGGCTTTTGCCGCCACCTGTTGGCTTTATCACGAAAGTATCCTGTCCATTCAATAAGCTTTTTATGATGGCTTCCTGGTTGCCTTTGAAGGCGTCGAAACCGAAATGTTCCTGTAAGGCTTCATGCAGGTAAGCGCTGGAGTAAGTGCCGTTTTTTGCGGCGGTGCTACCTTTCTTGCCTACCGATGTGCTTTTCGAATTTTTGACCGTTTTGGCGGTCGCTTTTTTGGTTGATGTTGCCATTGCTCAAAAAATTTCCTTCACACAATTATATTCTTCGAAATCGGCCAGGTGCCAGTCCCGGCCAGTTATAGTATTTGTATTTCAATGATCAGGACCAAAACATTCCTGTTCCTGGCTGTAGGAATTGATGGATTGCCGGTTCTCGCTGGTTCAATGGTGCTTGTTCAAAAGTAAAGACATCCTCTTCTTTACGGTGGAGCGGCGAATTCATGCCTTCCCTGTTCGCGCGTTACAAACAGGTTATCTCTCATGTGGCCCGCACTCGTCAGGGCGGTGGTTAGTAATAGTTAGGCGAAGGCTTTTGGTTAATGGACCTGAGTATTTTTAAGGGTTGCGAATTTACTTCATTTTACCCGTTGTGCCAATGATTTGGGGTAGTCTTTAACATTAAAATGGTAAAATCAACCCGCCTTGAGAACAATATGGGCTCCCTTTGGTTAAGTTACTGATTATTAGCAAATATGGAATTCTGAATTTATATTTCCACATTTGCTCATTGTTCCATTGCCTTTTAATTTTCGTAGGTTTGCGCCTTAATGAATTATGCCTGCCGTGTCTTCCATTGATATTAAGTCAGTTGCGCTGAGAACGATCCAACTCGAAGCGAATGCCATCGCTGCCTTGCGGCCGATGATCAATGATCATTTCGAAAAAGCCGTACTGGCTATCCGGGATGGGCAAGGCCGGCTGGTAGTCAGTGGCATTGGAAAAAGCGCGATCATCGCCCAGAAAATCGTGGCCACGCTCAATTCCACCGGAACGCCTGCTATATTTTTACATGCGGCGGACGCTATTCATGGCGACCTGGGCATGGTGCAGCAGGATGATGTGGTGCTCATCATCAGCAAAAGCGGCGAAAGCCCCGAGATCAAAGTGCTGGTGCCCCTCATCAAAAATTTCGGCAATACATTGATCGCCATGGTTGGCAATACGGAATCGTATCTTGCCCGCCAGGCTTCGATCATCCTCAATACAACGGTATCGCAGGAAGCCTGTCCCAATAACCTGGCCCCCACTTCCAGTACAACAGCCCAACTGGTAATGGGGGATGCATTGGCCGTAGTGCTGATGGAGCTGAATGGTTTCGGTTCCGAAGATTTCGCCCGGTTCCATCCCGGTGGTACTTTGGGCAAGAAATTGTACCTGCGTGTATCCGATCTGTACCTGCACAACGACAAACCACAGGTGCCTCCCACTGCCTCACTCAGGGAAGTGATCATGGAGATCTCCAAAAAAAGACTGGGCGTAACGGCCGTTACCGGTGAGAACGATGAGCTGCTCGGTATCATTACCGATGGCGACCTCAGAAGAATGCTGGAGAAAAGTGTCACGCTCGATAGTGTTACCGCCCGGGAGATCATGACAGTTGACCCGAAAACAGTAACGGCCGATGCGCTGGCTGTGCAGGCGCTCGACCTTTTACGCCAATATGATATCACCCAACTCGTTGTTACAAAAGGATCCCAATATCTTGGTATTATTCATTTGCACGATCTGGTAAGAGAAGGGCTTATTTAGCTTACCTGTTTGTTGACCTATCAATTCATCAAAGGAGAACAATGAACAAACATCACTATGTAGTCATCATGGCGGGAGGTATCGGGAGCCGTTTCTGGCCCATGAGCCGCACTAATTTCCCCAAGCAGTTCCTGGACATCCTGAACACCGGCAAAACCCTTATCCAGTCAACATTCGACAGGTTTGCGGCATTCATCCCCATCGAGAATATTTTCGTGGTCACTTCGAATGAATATGTGAACATCGTAAAAAAACAATTGCCGGGGCTGCCGCTGCAGAATATCCTGGGTGAACCATCGCGGAAGAATACCGCACCCTGCATTGCGTATATCTCTTTCAAATTACTGAAGCTGGACCCGGCTGCCTCCCTGATCGTAGCACCTTCAGATCACCTGATCCTCGATCCGATCGCTTTCAATAAGGTCTGTCTCGAAGCGCTGAGCTTCGTGAACAAACACAATGCCTTTATCACCTTAGGCATCAAACCCACTTATCCGAATACCGGTTACGGTTATATCCAGTATGAACAGCATGTGGTGACCGACAATGTCTATAAGGTAAAGACCTTTACCGAAAAGCCCAACCTGGAACTGGCCCGCACCTTTATTGCCAGTGGAGAGTTCCTGTGGAATGCAGGGATCTTCGTATGGCAGGTGAAGAATATCATTTCCGCTTTCGAAAGATATTTGCCTGAAATGTATGATGTGTTCGCCGCGGAAAAAGACCGTTTCAATACACCCGGCGAAGCAGCAGCCCTGCAGGAGATATATCCCCTTTGCACGAATATTTCCATCGATTTCGGTATCATGGAAAAAGCCGATAATGTGTATGTGATCCCCTCCTCCTTCGGCTGGAGCGACCTCGGCACCTGGAACAGCGCCTATGAGAACCTGGAAAAGGATTACCTGGGCAATGCCGTGGCCGGAGACAATGTAATGGTCTTCGATACCCACAACTGTATGGTGCACGCCATGGAAGATAAGCTGGTGCTGCTCCAGGGCATGGAAGAATTCATCGTAGTGGATACCGACGATGTACTGCTGATCTGTAAAAAGGAAAAAGAACAGGAGATCAAAGAATATGTAGCCGAGGTAAAGCGGAATAAAGGAGAAAAATTCTTATAATGTGGAACTATGATCCCACTGAATAATATCCTTTTCCTGGACATTGAAACTGTTTCGCAATACGCCACCTACGAAGAAGTGCCGGAAGAATGGAAAGAGCTCTGGGCAGTAAAAGCTGCCTACCTGGTGCGGAATAAGGAAGAAGAAACCATCGATTCGGTCTATAACCGGGCCGCCATCTATGCCGAGTTCGGAAAGATCGTTTGTATCAGTTGCGGCATCGTACAGGGTAACAGCGATACCAAGCGTCTTGTCATCAAGTCATTTTATGGGCACGATGAAAAGGAATTGCTCCTGCAATTCTGCGATATGCTCAAAAGATGGGCCACCGACAGCAATAAATACCTCTGTGCCCACAATGGCAAGGAATTCGATTTTCCCTTTCTCTGCCGCAGGCTTATCATCAACGATATCCGCATACCCCATATCCTGAATACCAGCGGCAGGAAGCCCTGGGAAGTAGCCCACCTCGATACAATGGACCTCTGGAAATTCGGCGATTATAAGAACTATACCTCCCTGAATCTGTTAGCCCATACGCTGAAGATCCCCACACCGAAAGATGATATCGATGGTAAGATGGTGGGCGATGTTTACTGGCGCGACCATGACCTGGAACGCATCGTTACCTATTGTCAGAAAGATGTGGTCACCATCACCCAGATTTATCTTCGCCTGTATGGGGAGGCCCTGATCCGGCCGGAAAATATTGAGATCAAGAATTGAGCGAATAAAAAGAACGATCATGGACATCGAATCCTTACGCACGTATTGCCTGTCGAAGCCCGCCACTGAAGAGACGCTGCCTTTCGGCCCCGATGTGCTTGTATTCAAAGTTGCCGGTAAAATGTTCCTCCTTTGCCCATTGAACACCGGATCTGTCCAGTTCAATGCAAAATGTGATCCCGAAAAGGCCGAAGAACTGCGTGAGCAATACGCTTGCGTACAACCAGGCTACCACATGAATAAGAAACACTGGAACACGATATTGGTCGACGGAACAGTGAGCGTTCGGCTTTTAAAAGAATGGATCGATGATTCCTATGAGCTGGTGGTCGATAGCCTGCCTGTTAAGACCCGAGAAAAATTGAGGAAGAAATGAGCCAATTTCCCATTCATTCGAAACTACCCAATGTAGGCACTACCATCTTTACCGTGATGAGCGCCCTGGCCACCGAACATCATGCCGTGAACCTCGGCCAGGGATTTCCGGATTTTCCCATGAGCGAAGAGCTGGTAGCGCTTGTGAATGAGTCCATGAAACAAGGGTACAACCAGTATTCGCCCATGCCCGGTTGGTTGCCGCTTCGTGAAGCGATCGCGGAAAAGATCGCTGTCCTGTACAATGCCATGATCGATCCGGATAGCGAGATCACCATCACACCCGGTGGGACCTACGCTATCTACACGGCGCTTACTACTGTGTTGCAACCCGGCGATGAAGTGATCATTTTCGAACCCGCGTATGACAGTTATATCCCCAACGTGGAGATCAATGGCGCCATTCCGGTGCTGATCGATCTGAAATTCCCGGAGTATAAAATCGACTGGGAAGAAGTGAAGCGAAAGATCACACCCCGAACCCGCATGATCATGCTGAATACCCCGCATAATCCTACCGGCGCAGTATTGAGGGAGGATGATATCCAGGAATTGCGATCTATCGTTAATGGTACGCAAATCCTCATCCTTTCCGATGAAGTGTACGAGCACCTTATTTTCGATAAGATCCCTCATGAGAGCATGCTGCGTTATCCCGATCTGCGTGAACGCAGCTTCGTGTGTTTCTCTTTCGGGAAGGTTTACCACTGCACAGGATGGAAACTGGGGTATTGTGTAGCGCCTGCCGGGTTTACAAAGGAATTCCGGAAGGTCCATCAGTTCAATTGCTTTGCCTGTCATACCCCATCACAGGTGGCGCTGGCCTCTTTTTTGAAGAATAAAGATTCATACCTGTTGCTGGGTGGGGAGCTTCAGCAGAAAAGGGATTATTTCCAGGAACTGATGTCGCATACCAGGTTCACCCCACTTCCCAGTTATGGCAGTTATTTTCAATGCTATCAGTACGACAGGATCAGCAATGAGAGCGATAAGGATTTTTCTATCCGCATTACCAAAGATTATGGGATCGCTACCATCCCGGTATCCGCGTTCTATCGTTCCGGTAAAGATGATAAGGTAGTTCGGTTCTGTTTTGCCAAAAAAGAAAGCACACTGGCCCAGGCGGCAGAACGCCTGAGCAGGATATGAACCCTATAATAAGTATAACGTTTATATATGATCGAAATCAGGAAGATGGACCCCGCCAAAGCAGATGAATTGCTGGAGATCTACCGGCAGGGGATCGCTTCCGGCATGGCCACGTTCGAGACCACAGTACCCGGCTGGCCGGAGTTCGATCATAAATATCTCCCACACTCCCGGCTGGTAGCAGAGGAGAATGGCCTTTTGCTGGGGTGGGCCGCCCTTTCCCCGGTATCGACCCGCGAATGCTATTCCGGTGTGGCCGAAGTGAGCGTGTATGTGGCAACCGCCCATCAACGCAAAGGAATAGGCAGAAATTTGCTGCTGGCGCTTATTGATGAGAGTGAGCGAAACAATATCTGGTCATTGCTCAGCGTGATCCATGAAGAGAACAGGGCCAGTATCCACCTGCATGAACAATGCGGGTTCCGTTATATCGGCTACCGTGAAAGGATAGCGCAGCTCGATGGGATCTGGCGTACGACCGTCATGCTCGAAAAAAGAAGTAATAAAGCAGGCATCTGATAATACCGCAACAAAAATCGTTATGGCCCGATTCGATACTATTGTTTTTGACCTGGGTGGTGTGTTGGTCGACTGGAACCCTGAATATATGTACTCTACTATCTTCAAAAATGAAGAAGAGATGCGCTGGTTCCTGCAGAATATCACCACCGGCGAATGGAATGAAGAGCAGGATGCCGGCCGCACATTAGCAGAAGGCACAGAATGGCTGGTGAAAAAACATCCTGCCCATGAAACCAATATCCGCGCTTTCTATGATCGCTGGTTAGAGATGCTCAAAGGCCCGCTTCCTGAAACGGTTGAAATATTGCGGGAGCTGAAAGCCGCGAAGAAATACCACCTGTACGCTCTCACCAACTGGAGCGCAGAAACTTTCCCGGTAGCACTGGAGAAATACCATTTCCTGCATTGGTTCGATGGAAGAGTGGTTTCGGGTGAAGAGAAAACAAGAAAGCCTTTCAAAGAGATCTATCAAACATTGATCGATCGTTTTCATATCGATCCTGCCAAAGCCATCTATCTCGATGATAATATTCGCAACCTCGCACCGGCAAAAGAGCTGGGTATGTTCACCATCCATTTTCAATCTCCTGCACAACTCAGAAAAGACTTTGAAGAATTAGGCATACTCTAATGTAACTGAGCAGATTGTTATCGCATCCGTCGCGGTTAGTAAGTTGTCGATGCAACTATATTAAGGATTCTATAACAACCGGAATAGCGTCCATAGCGTCTATAATATTGTAAAAAATATTAAGGACGGTTATATTTTCATTTTGGGTATTGGAAAAGAGAAAGGAGCTCCATCGTGGGCTCCTTTCATGTTGGGGTTGTTTTTGACAGGTTAACTGTTTATTTTACTGCTGTGTTCTTCAGGGAGACAGGAGTGGCGCGCCTCGTGATTACCTGCAAGGCATGCCGGCCCGACTTTACAACGGTATCGCTCAATGCTGTTTCCAGACCGGAAGATTTTCTTTTGCTCACATAATAACCGGTAAAGATATCGGGGCTATTTTCTTCAAAAGAAGAATTGAAAAGACGAAGCTGTTTCCATTTACCCGCCTGCTCTTCTATATAAAAGCTGAGATCATCGAAATAAAAACGTCCATTCCCGTTCACTGCACTGTAGAACCAGATCCTTTTGGCATCATCCCGCACTTTGCCGATCACCGTATAAATGGTCCACTCCTGCTCTTCTCTCGATTCCACAACAAAAGTGCTGCCGAGAAAATCTTCCTGTCCCTTGCCTACTGCAATGCCATGAATGCGCACTTTGGAAAGTGAATCGGCCGGATCGGCTTTAACCGCGATCTCATAACGGAAGTTCTTACCGGTATAATTCATCACCGGCACTTCCTTGATGAAATAAAATTCTTCCGCAAAATGATAATGGGGAGCTTGCGCTAAAGAGAAATAAAAAGAAAGACCCGCAAAAAGGCTGAATAGTACCTTTTTCATAGGGATGGGATTGGGATTAGGACTTATAACGAAGCGCGGGGAAATATGTTGTTTGAGGGTTCCGGTTAATTAAAAAGATGGAAAACGAGCAGGCTCATGATATAGGCCAGTCCGGTCATATAAGCCAATTGGATCAACGGCCATTTCCAACTGCGGGTTTCACGCTTTACGATAGCCAATGTACTCATACATTGCATGGCGAAAACATAGAAGACCATCAGGGAAAGCCCTGTGCCCAATGTGTATACTTTCGAGCCATCGGCCCTTACCGCTGTCTTCATTTTTTGGGTTAAAGTGGATTCGTCCGCATCAGCTCCTCCTTCAACACTGTAAAGAGTGGCCATAGTACCCACAAATACTTCACGGGCAGCGAAAGAGGTGATGAGGGCGATACCGATCTTCCAATCGAATCCCAGCGGTGCGATCACCGGTTCGATCGTTCTTCCCAGGATCCCTGCATAGGAATTTTGCAGGAGCTCGGTATTTTTTTGTTGTGTGAGCGCGGCTGCGTCGGCGGGGTTCTTTTCAATAAGACCGGCATACTGCGTTTCCACCGCTTTCATTTTTTCTTTCGGCCCATAATTGCTGAGGGCCCAGAGGATCAGACTGATGATCATGATGACCTTACCGGCTTCCAGCACGAAGATCTTTGCTTTGTTGATCATGGTCATAGCCGCATTCTTCCAGCGTGGGGCCCGGTAAGTGGGCAATTCGAGAATGAAAAAGCTTTTCTCTTGTATTTTGATGAACCATTTGGCAACATAGGAAACCACCAGGGCCATGGCCAGTCCGAGGAGATAAAGCCCCATCATCACGAGCCCCTGCAAGCTCAGGAAGCCCAGGTAATAGGTCTTCGGTATCACCAATGCGATCAGGATGGTATAAACCGGGAGGCGGGCGCTGCAGCTCATGAGCGGCGTAACGAGAATGGTGAGCAGGCGCTCTTTTTTATTCTCGATATTCCTGGCGCTCATGATCGCTGGTACGGCGCAAGCGAAACCGCTGATCATGGGCATAACGCTTTTGCCGTTCAGTCCCACTTTTCGCATTACCTTATCCGTTAGAAAACTGATGCGGGCCATATAACCGGTATCTTCCAGGGTAGTGATCAGGTAGAACAGGATCATGATCTGGGGAACGAAGACCAGGATACCGCTGAGCCCGGCGAGAATGCCGTTGATGAACAGGTCGCTCCACCAGGTATCGGGCAATATTTGGGCAAACCAGCCGCTAAGTTGCGAAAAGCTCCAGTCGATCAGGTTCATCGGGTATTCGGCCAGCCAGAATACGCTCTGGAATAAGGTGAACAATACGAACAACAGGATCAGATAACCCCAGCGACGATGCAGCAGGATATCATCCAGCTTTTCCGTGAACAATGATTTTTGCAGTGGCGACGGCTCCGAAACCGATTGTTTCAGGATCGTGCCGATTCGCTGATACCGCTGCAGGATTTCCTCTGCCTGTGTTTTGGTATGATTGAATTTGAAATCCTGTTCGATGGATTCGATCTTTTGCTGCAGGGGATCGCTCAATGCAAAAGATTCATGGTTGATCAGGTAGTGGATGGCTTTGTAGTCGCTCAGTTCCGGTAAAAGCTCTTTCACGCCATTCACTGCGCCGGTGGCGAGGGCTTCATTGTTGATGAAGTCGCGCACAGGTGTTTTATACAATTGCTGGGCGGTCTGTTCCACCGCTTTTTTCAATTGCGGGATGCCTTTGTTCTTCCGGGGATTGATGGGGATGATGGGCACACCCAGTTCTCTTTCCAGTTCGGCCACATCGATCTTGATGCCTTTGCTTTTGGCAAGATCCATCATACTGAGTGCGATCACCACAGGGATCTTCAGGTCGATGATCTGGGAGGCAAAGAGCAGGTTGCGTTTAAGGTTGCTGGCGTCGGCCACGAGCACTACCATATTGGGTTCAACCTGTTTATCCTGCTGCATGAGTACCCGGTAAGCCACCCATTCATCTTCACGGCGGGGATAAAGGCTATAAGTGCCTGGCAGGTCGATAATGGTAGCGGCCATCCCGGGAGAGATCTGGCTGCTGCCTACTTTTTTATCGACCGTTACACCTGGAAAATTGCCTACTTTCTGGTTCAGGCCGGTCAGCACGTTAAAAAGCGAACTTTTTCCACTGTTAGGGTTGCCGACTAATGCTATATGGATGGTCTCTTTCAAAATTCCGGCTGGGAATGGTACAAAATGGCAAAAATACCGATTGCCGTCGGTTAGGGGTTACGAATTGAGTAAAAAATCGCCCTGATCGGATATGAATAGAGATGATTGACCTCTCCAATAGGAATTATTTTTCAAAGTGGAAAAATAGTTAAGATTCCATAGGTAAATTTTTGCCCTATAATTGTTTCTATATATAGGACTTCTAATTATTCAGTTAAGTTACTGTAGTATGACCTATATGATCGTTATCAGCGATTCTGCTCTTAAACAATTGGAGAGAATCCCCAAACCGTATACTAAGAAAATTGGGCAAGTGATTGACCGGCTGGCAGAATCTCCAAGGCCATCAGGTGTAAAAAAACTCAAAGGAATGACTGAAGATTTGTATCGTGTGAGGGTGGGAGATTATCGAATTATTTACAGTATCGATGATGTAATTAAGGTAGTGGATATTAGGAAGATTGGCCATAGAAAGGACATCTACACTTAGACCTGCAGGTTTATAACTTACCAGATTTTTTCAATCTTTTTTTAGCCTCTGTCCAGGAGATTTTTTTGTCCGTTTTCCTTGATTCCGCTACAATAACATCCATCAGGTCCTCAAATTTTTCAGGATTTTTAGCTACTTCCCGGAGGTCGAACTGTACGTACCGTTTTTTATTGGTTTCATCGGTTATGAAAGTCACGCCTTTCATATAATTCGTGTTTTGCGCCAAATTTACTCCATTCGATCAAAAATACCTAGTTAAATCGACGCCCCTGCTTTGGTATTGCCCCCTACCATTTATCTTTGCTGCCCGCCTGCATGGAGCAGGCTTTTTTAAAATTTGCAGATGTATGTTTAACAAAAGGATCAAGATCAAAGAGCTGTTGGCCACGGAACCGTCAGGCCAGGAAGTAACAATAATGGGTTGGGTGCGCACTTTCCGCAACAATCAATTTATTGCGTTGAATGATGGCTCTACGAATAATAATCTGCAGGTAGTAGTTGAACTGGGCATGTTGGATGAGGCCACTCTTAAACGCATTACCACCAGCGCCTCCCTGAAAGTGACCGGCAATGCAGTCGCTTCTCTCGGAAAGGGACAGAAAGTGGAGGTAAAGGCCAGCAAGATCGAGATCCTGGGTGATAGTGATGCGGAGAAATACCCGCTCCAACCCAAAAAGCACAGTCTCGAGTTTTTACGGGAGATCGCACATCTGCGGTTCCGTACCAATACATTCGGCGCTGTTTTCCGTGTTCGCCACACCCTGGCATTTGCGGTCCACAAATTCTTTCATGAAAAAGGATTTGTGTACATGCACACTCCCATCATTACCGCCAGTGATGCAGAAGGCGCAGGAGAGATGTTCCGGGTCACCACGCTCGATATGGAAAAACCACCCCGCAATGAGGAGGGTACCGTCGATTACAAAGAGGATTTTTTCGGTCGAAGCGCCAACCTTACCGTGAGCGGCCAGCTCGAAGGGGAACTGGCAGCTACCGCATTCAGTGAGATCTATACCTTCGGGCCAACCTTCCGCGCGGAGAATTCCAATACGGCCCGTCACCTCGCAGAATTCTGGATGATCGAGCCGGAAATGGCCTTTTATGACCTGGAAGACAATATGGACCTGGCGGAAGAATTCATCAGGTACATTATTCAATATGCGATGGACCATAACCGGGAAGACCTCGAATTCCTGGCCCAGCGGTTGGCCGAAGAGGAAAAATCACTGCCACAGGACAAGCGCAGTGAACTGGGACTGATCGAAAAGCTGGAGTTCGTGATCAACAATAAATTCGAGCGCATCACCTATACCGAAGCGATCGATATCCTGCTTCAATCACCGGCCTACAAGAAAAAGAAATTCCAATACGATGTAAAATGGGGGATCGATATGCAGAGTGAGCATGAACGTTATCTCGTGGAAAAACATTTCAAAAAGCCTGTTATCGTAACGGGTTATCCGAAAGCTATCAAAGCGTTCTATATGCGCGAGAATGAGGACGGAAAAACAGTAGCCGCCATGGATATCCTGGCCCCCGGTATCGGTGAGATCGTAGGAGGTTCACAGCGGGAGGAAAGACAGGAAAAGCTGGAAGCCAGGATGAAAGAAATGCATGTGCCCGCTGAGGAGCTTTGGTGGTACCTCGATACGAGAAGGTTTGGAACAGTGCCACACGCCGGATTCGGACTGGGCTTCGAGAGGATGGTGCAATTCGTAACAGGCATGACGAATATCCGGGATGTGATCGCATTCCCGAGAACACCGAAGAGCGCGGAGTTTTAGGGAGCAAAGGAATCAAAGATTTGTTGGGGATTATTTTGCCACAAAGACACGAAGGCACTAAGGAAATGATAGTTTGAGATTTACTCAGTACTACCGGAGGTCGCTTCGTGCCTTGATGATGAGCCCAAATTTCAGTGGTCTTGGTTACTCTATACGGGAATAACTAGGTGGATGATAAATTGAAAGGTAAATGTCTGAATATGACAATCTTATTTTCTTCGCGCCTCCGTGCCTTCGTGGCCATCACTTCTCACACTACAAGAACTTTGTCGACATGCTCGATGAAGTGGCGATCAATGATGTGAAACATTATGCGGTGATGGACATCACAGAACAGGAAAAAAATACACTGGCCACCCATCTTTCCATAAATCAATAAAAAGATCGTGCTGCCACTAATAAATGATTTTCGTAAATTGTAATTTGCAGGCTATTCTGCCCTGCCTTGCATTAACCATTAAAATCATTTGTCATGGCAATACCAGTAGTCAACCTCGCCGATTTTGTTTCCGGCGATCCGCAATTGAAAAAGGCCTTTGTGAACCAATTGGGCAAAGCTTATGAAGAAGTAGGCTTTGTGGCCGTCAAGAACCATGGCATTCCCGATGATCTTATAGCGGACCTGTATAAATATGTGCAGCAATTCTTCGCGTTGCCGCTGGATAATAAAAAGAAATATGAAGTGCCGGGACTGGCAGGGCAACGTGGTTATACTTCTTTCGGGAAAGAACATGCCAAGGGAAGCGATGCCCCCGATCTGAAAGAGTTTTTCCAGTTCGGGCAGATCGTGGACGACAATGACCCGGTGAAAAAAGAATACCCCGACAATGTGGAAGTAAAGGATGTAACTCCGTTCAATCCAACCTTCGTTAAGGCTTACAGGGCATTCGAAAAATCGGGGAAATATTTGCTGCAGGCCATTGCGCTGTACCTCGGTCTCGATGAGCATTATTTCGATAAACATATTCACAATGGCAATTCAATCCTTCGGGCCATTCATTATCCTCCCATCACCCAGGAACCCAAATCGGCCATCAGAGCCGAACAGCATGAGGATATCAACCTTATTACCCTGCTGGTAGGCGCTTCGGCCGACGGGCTCCAGATCCTCACCAAACAGAATGAATGGGTAGGCGTTACGTCCCTGCCGGAGCAGATCGTAGTGAATGTCGGCGATATGTTGCAGCGCCTTACCAATAACAAGCTCAAATCGACTACGCACCGTGTAGTGAACCCACCCCGGGAAATGTGGCATACCTCACGGTTTTCCATACCCTTTTTCCTTCATCCGAAAAGTGAAATGAGCCTGGCCTGCCTGGCAAGCTGTATCGATGCACAACATCCTAAGGCTTACCCTGATGCAACTGCCGGGGAATACCTCGATGAACGCCTGCGGGAGATCGGGTTGAAGAAATAGTGAATATGTAGTTTTATGATTATCTTGTAATACCGGGCGGCCCTTATTTAACGCCCGCTTAACGCATTAGTGATTAGCTTTGTAGCGTTAATAAGTAATAAAAATAACGGCTATGAAAAGAATTATATTTTCAATACTCCCCTTACCGGTGGTGATGCTGTTCGCAATGACAGCAGTAGCTCAAAATTCCCTGGCCCCTGACCAGAACCCGAATTATATGGTTAGTCAGGCGCGATACATGAAAATGGCCGATTCGCTGAATAGCTGGCATAGTACAACTCCACAGGAGACCTATAAAGCGATCGATTATCTGGCCGATAAAGCAGAAGCACGCGCCCAGCGCAGGGCAGCCCGCAGAGAATGGCGTATGGAAAGGACCCGCTGGGATTATTACAACGGCTACAATGATTACTATTATCCCAATAGTTATTATAATGGTTATTACCGTCCGTATGGGTTACGCAACAACCTTAACAATTATTTCTGGAACACCCTGCCTTTGATAACCACGGTTGGATTGTCATCCTGGTGGTGGAACGGCAGACATAGGTGGTAATATCGACAACTCCGGGCAAAACACATCTTGAATATTCAAAAACCATTTGTTTAAATCTCTCAATATGAAAAAACTTCTATTGGTTGTTACAGCCTTTGTTGCTGTAAGTGTTATAACTGTATCCTGTTCTCACAAAGTAACCCGGATCGACCCCGGTGAGCAGGTAGATCTGAGCGGCCGCTGGAACAATACGGATTCAAGATTGGTGGCAGATGAAATGATCGAGACGATCCTGAAAGACAAATGGGTATCGAATCACCAGGAAAGCCACGGCGGACAAAAACCTGTTGTGATCGTTGGCTTTGTGACCAATAAAAGTCATGAGCATATTGAGGCTGAAACTTTCGTGAAAGATGTAGAACAATCTTTCATTAAATCCGGCAAGGTAAGACTGGTACAAGGTGGCAAGAAAAGGGAAGAACTTCGTGCAGAAAAAGCCGATCAGCAAACCAATGCTTCGACCAGCAGCATGAAAAAATTCGGTCTTGAACAAGGAGCGGATTATATCCTGCAAGGTTCCATCAACTCTATAGTGGATTCCCAGAAAAGAAAGAAAGTGGTGTATTACCAGGTGAACCTGGAACTGACCAATATCCAATCGAACGAAGTAGTTTGGATTGGGGATAAGAAGATCGCCAAATACGTGCAGAACTGATATTGAAAATCTGGGTAGCCGATTAGCATGGAGTTATCATCTAACAATATGATAAGAGCATTGGCTGTAGCACCGCTGATGCTCTTTTTATTTTCCTGCGCAACGTACAATAACCGTATCGGGAACTATTATAACCAGGTACGGCAGAATAATTATGAGCAGGCCGATGCGGCATTGGACCGCAGCAAGATCCTGCAGGCGAAACGTAACCGCCTGCTGTACCTGTTTGAAAAAGGGAAAATGACCCACCTGCTCAAACAATACGATAGCAGCAATAATTATTTCAACCAGGCCGACCTCTTCATGGAGGATGCACGCACCACTGCCGGCGATGTAGCCGTGGGCACATTACTCAACCCGATGATGCAGACCTATAAAGGGGAGGACTTTGAGAAGTTCATGGTGCATTATTATAAGGCCCTCAATTATCTCTATCTCGGAAAGACCGACGAAGCACTGGTGGAAGCCCGCCGTATCACGCTTCAAAGCTATTCACTGCAGGATAAGACCAAAAAGGAAAATCGTTATTCCGACGATGCCTTTTCGCTGATGCTACAGGGGATCATTTACGAAAAAGGGGGCGACCTCAACAATGCATTTATTTCCTATCGTAATGCCGCAGATATTTACCTCAAGAACAACAACAGTTATTATGGAGTGGCATTGCCCGACCAGCTCAAGAATGACCTCTTGCGGACTGCAGCGCAGAATGGATTTACGGATGAGCTGGGCCGGTATGAAAAGCTGTTCAATATGACCTATAAACCAGCGCCCCCTGCTGAAGGCGGCGACCTGGTATTGTTCTGGGAAAATGGACTGGCGCCGGTAAAAGAAGAACAGAATTTTTTCTTTGCGCTCACCAAAGACGGACTGGGTAATTTCGCGTTTGTGGATGCTACCGGTTCTTTCAATATCCCCTTCAATTTCAGCAGCACGAATCTCCAGAGCAGTGATATCAAGCTGGATGACCTTCGCTCTTTCCGCGTGGCCTTTCCGAAATACCAGGAGCAGCCGGTTTTCTTCAAGGGCGGGTCCCTGAAACTCAACGGGCATCAATTTGATTTCGAAAAAGCGGAAAACATCAATGCCCTGGCCTTTGCTACGCTGAAAGAAAGATTTTTAAAAGAGATGTCGGTGGCGCTGAGCAGGCTGGTGGTCAAGAAACTGGCGGAGATGGCTGCCCGTCCGAAGGAAAATGATAAGAACAAGGATACCCGGGAAGCCATTGCAATGGCATTGCAGGTATTCAATTTTGTGTCTGAAAAAGCAGATACCCGTAACTGGCAAAGCCTTCCTCATACTATCTATTATACGCGGGTGCCTTTACAACGGGGAACAAATGTGCTGCAGGTTACGTTGAATGGCCCGAGCTCCCAAACTGTCAACGTGGTGGCAGAGGGGAATGGAAGGGTACAGGTGCAGAATATTTGTACGTTGAAGTGATCATCATAATTGAACGCGAAGCCCTCCGTGCACAAAAGGCTTCTCTTTTGCTCTCAGCGAAGCATCCGTTTTTATAAAGTGTTCCTTTTGCTTTTCAACCAGTTTATACCAGTAGCTGGCAGGGATCATATTGTCGGAATGCAATTCAAGCCTTACGGAAATATAATCGGGAGGCATTCTGTGCTGGTTGATCAACTGGCTCAGGAGAGATTCGTCGATACTGATCTCCGCAGCGAACGTTTTTCTTTTTTTGTCGAGTATACGAATATATTCTTTTAGAAAATAGCCGAACGTGAGGGTAGGGTCATATTCTTTACTATGAATATATTCTTCCAACCGGAATTTCAATTGGAACAGCCGCAAGCTTATCCTGGTTTCTTCGCTCATGGCTGCCTGCGACTTCTTACGGGCCTCGGCAAGTTCGATTGCCGCCTGCTTTTGTTGGGCTTTTGTGAGCTTAACCGGGAATATCATCGTGGAAGCTAAGTCCTCAAGGGTATACCGTTCCGTTACTTTTTTCTTTCTCATTGATATATTCTTTAATTAGGTTATCGAGATCTTGCCCTTCAACATATAATTGCCAGCCTGCATATCGCATGGAATACTTACTCATGTAGTGCTTTACCAAGGCTGTTTTGGGGACTAGCGAAACACAAGCATTGCCTTCGTATTTCTTTGCGGCCAGCTTACAGGCGAAAGCGATCAGGCAGCCTGCGATCCGGTCGTACTTTTTGTTTTTTCCTCGGTTCTCCCTGGAAGATGCCAGCAGGCTTATTTCGATCCGTTGTTCGCCGGGGAAATCAATAAGTCCCATTACGCCTAAAATATCCCCTGTATCGCAGAGCTGTAATTTGTAAACCGTCGTTGTTTCTTTTAGGCTTATCCAGTCGAAAGTGAACCGTTTCTCGGTCAATATCCTGAAATCTTTGTCTTCTGCCCGGCTGATCGACACAGGTTTTCTCCGGCCGGTGGCCAGCTCAACTATTTCCATAAAAGTAAAGAATTTTACAAAATTTGTAAAGAGAAATAGTTGTTTTCCGGCCCTTTATACCTTTATAATAGAAACCACTCAACCCGCCTTTTTTACCATTCGTTGAAAAAATAATTTCAGAAAAATGAATAAAAACCCCTTAAAACCCTCACCCACACTACTTTTAATGCAAAACTCATTAGCAGCCTATAAAAATTACCTTTAAAAAAAAGGTACTGTGTGTTGCATAGTACTAAAAAACCCCGTATGTTTGTGTCGTGAATGACAAAAACCAAAAATTGACCATTCACCGATTATGCCGATCAAAATTCTATTAGTTGTTCTCATATTGACCCTGGTGCTGCACCGGCAACTGGGACATCAACGTACCGGTAACCCGGAACAATGGACAACTGAAAATATTCCAGAAGCAGATACTGCCGATTCAACCGGGACAGACAGCTTTTTCAATACAACTATTTTTGCGGAGAAAATGCAACCGACGATATTGCTTCATTAAAGTATAGCCACCCCTTCAGGGGGACGAATAAAAAAAACGATTATGAACATTGAGAATACTCAGAGCCAGATGCGGAAAGGGATCCTGGAGTTCTGCATTCTCTCCATCATAAGGCGCGGGGAAGCCTACCCGAGCGATATCGTGGATGAGATGCGGGGCGCCAATCTGCAGATACTGGAAGGGACCCTCTACCCTTTGCTAACGAGATTGAAGAACGCCGATATGCTCACCTACCGGTGGGTAGAAAGCAATTCCGGCCCTCCCCGCAAATATTTTTCCCTCACCCCAAAAGGAGAGGATTTTTATAAAGAATTGGAAGCTACCTGGAATGAACTGGCCAATGCAGTCAATACCCTGGCCAGTAAAAGAGAATCCCTGGTATCCTCAGCCAATAATAACAATGCCATCGAACCTGGATCCAACGACACCAACTAACACTTCAACCGTCAAATTATAGTACAATGAAAAAGGTCATCAATATAAATTTTCAGGGCAGGGTGATCCCCATCGAGGAGACCGCTTTCGAGCTGCTGAAACAATACATTGAGAGTCTGAGAAGATATTTTGCCCGTGAGGAAGGTCGCGATGAGATCATCAATGATATCGAAAGCCGCATTGCAGAATTGTTTTCAGAGCGGTTGAAGAAAGGCAGCATCTGTATCACGGATGATGATGTGAATGCGGTGATCGCCAGCATGGGCCGTCCTGAAGATTTTGAAGCTGATACGGAGGCCACTGCTGCGGAGAGCAAACAAACTACCGGTGGTGGCAGCACGCAACAGCAAAGCAGCAGCCAATCGCAGTCGTCCAACACCTACACGGCCACTCCTGGCCGCGGCCGTCTCTACCGCAATGAAGATGACAAGATACTGGGTGGGGTGGCCAGCGGTCTGGCCAACTACTTCGGCATCGATCCTGTGGTGGTCCGTATCATTTTCGTGGTATTCATCGCGGCCTTGTTCTGGGTCTATATTCTGTTGTGGATCATCATTCCTTCGAAGTCCATTCAAACCAATATCACCAAAAGATTATACAGGAGTAACGACGACCGGGTGATCTCGGGCGTGTGTGGCGGCCTGGCCGCTTATTTCAACGTCGACGCCTGGGTCCCGCGCCTGATCTTCGCCCTGCCCCTCCTCGTAGCGCTGGTATCTGGTCCGTTCAATTTTTGGTGGAACGATTGGGAATTCTGGCACGGCCCCAAGATCATCACCGGCTCCCTGAGCACTACCCTGTTCTTCACCTATGTGATCCTGTGGGTCGCGGTACCGGTGGCAGTGACTTCCGCCGAGAAACTGGAAATGCGCGGTGAACGTGTTGACCTCAACTCCATCCGCGATGCCGTGAATGAAGACCGCGAGAGCTTCAAGGCAAAAGCGGAAAAATGGAGCAGTGAAGTGAGGCAGTCTGCTCAGCAGTTTGGCGAGAAAGCGAGGGAATTCGGGCAGGCGGTAGGCTCTCAGGCCAAAACATTTGCCAATGAAGCAGGGCCTGTTGCCAGGAGTGCCGGTAGTGGCATCGGCCATGTGATCGGGGTACTTTTCAAGGCATTCTTCCTGTTCATTGCAGGGATCGGTGCACTATTGTTGTTCGGATTGCTGATGTTCCTCCTTTTCGGTGGATTCGCCGTATTCCCCTTGAAAGAATTCTTCCTGCACGGATTCTGGCAAAACGCACTGGCATGGTGCACACTGCTCCTGTTCCTCGGGATCCCTATCGTGGCGCTCCTTACCTGGCTCATCCGCCGCATTGCCGGCGTACGGTCTAAAAATCGTTACCTGGGTTTTGTGTTCGGTGGCCTGTGGAGTGTCGGATTGGTGAGCGCTATCTTTCTGTCGGCCCTGGTATCCAGGGATTTCAAAAGACCCAATTCAGTAGAAGAAAATATTTCGGTTATACAGCCCCGTGAGAATAAATTGATGGTAGACGTTGCCAATACTTACAGGATGAACTATTATGAGAGCGATTGGTTTGGGTTAGACATGGACAACTGGCCTTTTTATGCCACCAATCCCGATACCCTGATGGTAAACTCTATCCGGGTGGATGTGGTGAAAAGCTCCGATACCGCATACCACGCCACTGTAATTAAGATCGCACAAGGCAGCACTCCCGACGACGCCAGGATACAGGCTGAAAAGATCAGGTTCGACGTATCGCAGGAGAGTGGCATATTGAAACTGCCCAGGGCCTTTGCCGTAAGCCGGTACGACAAATACAGGGTACAGCGGGTGCTGGTCATTATTAAGGTGCCGGTAGGCAAACGGATCGAGTTAGACAGGAGCCTGTCGCGGTACAAATGGTTCAACCTGAATTTCAACCGCCGCGGCGACTGGGAGTTCGAAGAAACCTGGGGCAGAAGATCGTGGCTGGAGACCGGTAAGGAATACATCATGACCGAGAACGACGGTGCAAAGAAAGTCTCCGACCTGGACCAGAAAGCATTGAAAAGCGGCCGTATCAAGCTGAAAATAAAAGATGACAAAATGGACCTCGATGTGCAGGGTGAATTCAACGATACCAATACACATACGAAGGATGAACAGGGGCAGACCGATACCGCAAAGGATTATCGCTACCGCCCAGGCCGTGAGAATAAGGAAAAGAAAAAAGAAAATAATAAACCCGAAGACAAAAAGCCGTCTGTAGCGAAAGATTCCGTAAACCAGATCTGAGCCATAAACGGTGAATCAAAAATAGGTTGAAGTTGGAACAAAGGGGTCCTGACCGAAGGCGGTGGGCCCCTATTTTCTTTTTATTGGTGGCGATATAGGCAACCTTTATTTTTGCTCCTCAAAATTTGCTATATGAAGAACACTCCTTTTACGAACAAACATATTGCCCTGGGTGCTAAGATGGCGGCGTTTGCCGGATATAATATGCCGATCTCCTATTCCGGCATCAACGATGAGCATGCTACTGTACGCAACAATGCAGGTGTATTCGATGTTAGTCACATGGGCGAGTTCATCCTGAAAGGAGAACAGGCGCTTGACCTGATCCAACGAGTCACATCCAATGACGCTTCCAAACTAACTGCCGGTAAAGCCCAGTACAGTTGCCTGCCCAATAACGAAGGAGGGATCGTGGACGACCTGCTGGTATATTGTATCGAAGAGAACAAAGTGTACATGCTCGTGGTCAATGCTTCCAATATCGAAAAGGACTGGAACTGGATATCCAAACACAACACCAACGGCGTAGAGATGCACAATGTGTCCGATAAGACCTGTCTCCTCGCCATCCAGGGGCCCAATGCCGCGAAAATATTGCAGCCGCTTACCGATATGGATATTCTCAATCTTAAATATTACACTTTCGTAAAAGGAAAATTTGCGGGGGTCGACAATGTGCTGGTAAGCGCCACCGGATATACCGGCGCAGGCGGGGTGGAGATCTATTTCGAAGACAAGGACGGCAATGCCGACAAGATATGGGATGCCATTTTCGCGGCCGGCGGCCCGCAGGGCCTGAAACCGATCGGTCTCGGCGCCAGGGATACCCTTCGCCTGGAAATGGGCTTCTGCCTGTACGGCAATGATATCGACGATGCTACATCTCCCATGGAAGCCGGACTGGGATGGATCACCAAATTCACCAAGGATTTTCCTTCCAAAGCCCTTTTCCTGCAACAAAAAAATGAAGGTGTTCACCGCAAACTGGTCGGATTTGAAATGATCGAGAAAGGTATTCCCCGCCATGATTATGAGATCAAGGACTTCTCCGGCGCCATTATCGGAAAAGTAACATCAGGCACCCAATCGCCCAGCCTGGGAAAAGCCATTGGCATCGGATACGTGCTGACTGAATACGCACAGTTGGACACGCCCATATATATTAAAGTCCGCGATAAATTGTTAGAGGCTAAGGTGGTGAAGTTTCCGTTCGCTTAGGGTTGGCTCATTTCTTGCAGGGTATTCTCGCCCTTTAGCAACTCATCGACCCATGCCCATTATCCACCTCACCACATTCGTCGCAGCCCCGGTTGAACGGGTATTCGACCTTAGCCGCAGTATCGACCTCCACAGGAAATCAATGGCCCATACCCGCGAAGAAGCAGTGGCAGGCACTACCATGGGATTGATAGGGCTGAATGAAACAGTGACCTGGAAGGCACGCCACCTGATGAAAACGAGGTTCATGAAAGTAAGGATAACTGCCATGGACCGCCCGCTTTCCTTCACGGATGAAATGGACAAAGGCGATCTCAAATCGATGAAACACGAGCATCATTTCAAACAGATCGAGAACGGCACTCTCCTGATCGATATCTTTCAATACGAAACAAAACAGGGCTTTATAGGCGCCCTGATCGATAAATTCTATCTCAAAAGGTATTTCCAGCAACTGCTGGAACGACGTAACCGGGTGATCCGGCAATATGCAGAGAGCGATAAATGGACATTCCTGCTCAATAAATGATTTTTTCACTTCAGGTCCATCCCGTAAAATTGCAACTGATTAGCTATCTCCTTCATCAAAAACCTGTGTAACCGGCATGACGCAATCGAAACCCACTTTGTTCACATCCCTGTCTCCCGCCCTTTTGCACTTGTATGACCTGAATAATTCCATTGTCGTGATCATCGATGTATTACGCGCCACTTCTACCATTGCTACGGCATTGCATAATGGCGCCAAATGTGTGATCCCGGTCGACAGTGTGGCCAAGTGCATAGAGCTGGGAAAAAAGATCGATGCGGTCACTGCGGGCGAGCGCGATGGAAAGATCGCCGAAGGTTTGGAATATGGCAATTCACCATTCGAATACCCTGAAGAATTCATCAAAGGAAAGACATTGGTGCTCACTACCACCAATGGCACCAAACTGCTGCACATGGCCCTGGAAAGAGGGGCCGGGCATATCATTACCGGGTCATTCCCCAATCTTGGTGCAGTATGCGATTACCTGCTTTCGCAGCGGCAACCGGTCATTCTCGGTTGTGCGGCATGGAAAGACCGGGTGAATATGGAAGACATGTTATTCGCAGGCGCCGTGATCAACCGCGTGAAGGAATATTTCACCATCCACTGCGATTCTTCCCAGATCGCGGCCACCATGTACTCCAAAGCTAAAAAAGATCTGTACGGGTTCATGAAGGAGAAAAATGCCACACATTATCACCGGCTCACCAATTATGGCCTGGAAAAAGACATAAAATATTGCCTTACGCCCGACCTGGCCAATGTACTGCCCTTCTATGAAGATGGGAAACTGGCAGTACACGGTAAGCAATAATCCAAAGCGGACTGCGTTTTATGCTATCTTTGCAAAGAACATTTCCTCCCCTTTATTGCAAACCCTGCCATTACATTAAGTACCGATAAAATTTTTTTCGATGGAATCTTTCTGGCAAAAAGTTATTTGGGGCAACACCATTCTATCGTATACACTCGTGCTGGGCGGTATGGTCCTGGCCTGGCTGGTGATCCGGCTTCTGAGGGGAAAAGTATTGAAACGGGTACAGGGCTGGATCGCGAAGACCGATACGCAATTCGATGATATTGCATTCAGCGCTCTCCAAAAATTCATCCTGCCTTATGCATACCTGCTGATCAACTACCAGTTGCTCCAGCAATTGCACCTGAGCACCAGGATCGAAAAGATATTGCAGGTGGCGATGGCCGTGGTAACGATGTATTATTTCATTCGCATCGTGAATCACGTGCTGCACACGTCGATCATGGGCATCATGCGCAGGCGCAATGAATCGGAATACCGCATGAGACAACTGAGCGGCGCACTGCTGCTGCTCAAAGGGCTGGTGTGGCTGACCGGCATCATTTTCCTGGTAGACAACCTGGGGTACAATGTAACTACCTTCATTGCCGGCCTCGGCGTTGGAGGTATTGCGATCGCGCTTGCCGCGCAGGCCGTACTGGGCGATCTTTTCAGCTATTTTGTGATCTTCTTCGACAAACCATTCGAGATCGGTGATGCCATTCAGGTGGGAGACAAGAACGGGACTATCGAGCATATCGGTATCAAAACAACCCGCCTCCGAAGTGTGAGCGGGGAACAACTGATCATGCCCAACAGTGATCTTACCAAGCTTACGATCCAGAACTATAAACGGCTCAACAGGCGCAGGATGTTCTTCAGCATCGGCGTAACTTATCAAACTACGAGCGATCAGTTATTGCAGGTGCCGGTGATCATTGAAAGGATCATCCGCAGCAAACCGAAAACCGACTTCAGCCGGGCACACATGGCCTCATTCGGGGATTCGGGCATCCAGTTCGAAATCGAATACTTTGTATTGTCGCAGGATTACCGTGAATTCATGGACATCCGTCAATCCATCTTCCACGATATTTTTGTACAGTTCGCCGGGTTGGGCATCGAATTCGCATATCCCACGCAGACGTTGTATTACAGGACCAGCCAGGCCGGTAAATGACTGTTAAAGGATTTGTAAATGCCGCTCCGCGCAAGCTCGTTAATGATCTGCTAAGGGGAAATATGTACTGATCGGTGGCCCGGTAAATAACAGTATTTCAGTTGCTCAGCCTCACCAACTATAGCTGGTGGATTTAATTCATAATTGGAGGAAAACCAGCCCTGGTGAGGCTAAAAATTTTTGCTTTATCTAAATTTGACGTATTATTGTGCCGGAATAAGACTGATAAGTCTCCCGAATTCTCTCAAAACTCGTCAGTTTTTCAGATTCCACTCAATATATAACTCATTTCAAAAGTTTTTTTTCAACGCACAAAGATTGGTTTTCTGATCAAGTGTTAAACTCTCAAGTTTTATTATGTACGATATTCTGCAACTGAACGACATGCTCGTTCCCGAGCTGCTGGATATAGCAGAGCAGTTAAAAATCTCCAACGCCAAAAAGCTCGACAAACAAGAACTGATCTACAAGATCCTCGACAAACAGGCCGTCCTGGCCAGCGCTGCTAAAGCTAATCCCGCAGATGAAAAAGGTAAACGCAAACGCATTGTAAAAGCTACAACCGCCAATACCACTGAAGAAGCCGATGTTATGAGCACCGGCGAGGAAAAGCCCAGAAAGGAAGTGAAAGAAGTGAAGAAAGAGGCTCCTGGTAAAAAGAAAGGCATTGAAAAAGTAGCGGCCACTGCTGCTCCTGTTCCCGTAAAGAAAGGACGTAAAAAATCAGATAACGATCAGATCGCTGAATCACAACCCTTGCTCAAGGAAAGGGAAGTGAGCAGTCCGGCAGAAGAAGAGGATGATGTGGAGATCCCACAGGAACCGGAAATGCAGCAGGAAGCGATCGCCACAGGCGGCGGCGCCGATGCTCAACAGAAAGCATATCCGCATCGCCGTGAAACTGCCTTCAATATTGAATTCGATGGTGTGATCCTCGCAGAAGGCGTTCTCGAAATGATGCCCGATGGATATGGTTTTCTCCGCTCTTCCGACTACAACTACCTGTCATCTCCCGACGATATTTATGTTTCACCCTCACAGATCAAATTGTTTGGCCTGAAAACCGGCGACACCGTTTATGGCGCTGTTCGCCCGCCCAAAGAAGGTGAAAAATATTTTGCCCTCCTCAAAGTGGAGACCATCAATGGTAAACAGCCCGAAGACGTGCGCGACCGTGTGCCTTTCGATTACCTGACACCGCTGTTCCCTTATGAAAAGCTGAACATATTCACTTCTCCCACCGCCTATAGCACCCGTATCATGGACCTGTTCACACCTATCGGTAAAGGACAGCGTGGCCTGATCGTGGCGCAACCCAAGACTGGTAAAACAGTGTTGCTGAAAGAAGTGGCCAATGCCATTGCTGCCAATCACCCTGAATGCTACCTGATGGTGGTGCTGGTGGATGAACGCCCGGAGGAAGTTACGGATATGGAACGCAGCGTTAAAGCTGAAGTGATCGCTTCCACTTTCGATGAGCCTGCTGAAAAGCATGTGAAAGTATCTACCATTGCCTTGCAAAAGGCAAAACGATTGGTGGAGTGCGGTCATGACGTAGTGATCCTGCTGGACTCCATTACCCGCCTGGCCCGTGCGCACAATACCGTAGCGCCCGCTTCCGGTAAGGTTTTGTCGGGTGGTGTGGAAGCTAATGCCATGCAGAAGCCCAAACAATTCTTCGGTGCTGCGCGTAAGATCGAGAATGGTGGCTCACTCACCATCCTTGCTACAGCCCTGATCGATACCGGTTCCAAAATGGATGAAGTGATCTTCGAAGAGTTCAAAGGTACCGGTAATATGGAATTGCAATTAGACCGCCGCCTGGCCAACAGGCGCATCTTCCCGGCCATCGACCTGGTAGCCAGCTCTACCCGCCGCGATGACCTGTTGCTGGAAAGAGATGTTCTTCAACGGATGAACCTGCTTCGTGTATACCTCACCGATATGAATACCGAGGAAGCTATGAATGAACTGTTGCGCCGCATGCGGGGCACCAAGGACAACCAGGAATTCCTCGCCTCCATGAACGGCTAATGAAGAGAAAAATCGGACGATCGAGGCTGCTATTTATTTGATCAGCACATTTTTCAACCTTTCCTTTCTCCATTGCCCGGCCAACTGTGCTGCCAGGGATGGATCGGCCAGTTGGTAGAGGTACCAGGTCTTTGTAGGAAGATGGAATTTCCAAACCGATAGTAATTTGCCGGCATCGGCTTCGCCATCCTGCACGCCCAGCAATACGATCTCCTGGTTATTTTCCCAGAAGGCATCTTCCACAGTTCCTCCGGGGCCGAGGAAGATCAAACGCATTTTCTTGCCGGATCTCGGATTCACCAGGCTTACCTCCGTATCGGGCCCTGATTCACTGCCTACCCAGTGCCCCTCAACATCCTGACTGATATCGATATTATAGCTATCGAGGTCGATAAAGCGGGAACTGTCCGGTGAATATTTCAGGAAGCGACCATAATTCGTATAGAAATTTTTGTCGGGTGTAAATGGAGTCGTGAGGAGTGAATCTTCCTGCCAGGAGGTAGTAAGAGTAAATTTGCTCCAATCGAAAGAAGGAGATAGCCTTTTCACATAATCGGTGAAACCTGCTGTAGTAAAGGAATGAATGGCTTCTGCGGAAACAGCAGTATCCGGGAGGGTCGTGTGCAGGCTGTCCTCATCCTGTGCATCGGCGCCGGCATCTTTTCTATCCCTGCATGAGGTTATGAGGGCCATCAGAGCGATATAGCATAATAAGGGGTATTTCATACAGGCTCGTTCAATCATTAAGTTACACAATTATTCAGCAGCCGCTTGGTTTGTAGTCCCCGATTTAACTTGCCTTTAATAGCTTGCCGCGCCTGCATACCGGGCAGAGCCTTTCATACATTTTTCCCCGCGGATCATTTCGGCAGCAATGCATCGATCTTTTTGGCCAGTTGTCTGTCCTTGTCTGTTACAATATTGCCTGCACTATGCGTGTTGAGCCAGATCTCTACGGTATTCCAGACGTTGGTCCATAGCGGATGATGGTCCATTTTTTCGGCCTCCATCGCTACCCTGGTCATGAATGCGAATGCTTCTGAAAAATTGCGGAACTCGAATTTCCGGTAGAGTTGATTATTTTGTTCCTGCCACATATAGAGTAGTTTGCAGTTTACAATTGGCAATTGGCAGTTGAACCTTGAAATTGCCAGCGGTTCTCTTGAATGTTAAAGTTGTAGGTACTAACTGCCCACTGCAAATTGTCAACTGCCGATTAAAAAATCAAGTGTCCTTTATTCCTGATCTTCTCATTCGTAAGCTCCATCACCAGTTGAACGCCTGGCATGGATTTGATGGCTGCCATCAGGCTGCGCAGGAATTCATCGGCAACGGTATCACCTTTCATCAACCACAAAAAATCAAGGTGCTTGAATTCCGGCAGCAGGTATTCCCCGTCGAACTGGTTATTGTATAAATAATGTGCCAGTGAATTGTGAGGTTCCCTGTATTCGAAGATGGAGAAATAGTAATGCCTTTGTTTCTTCAATAACTGGATCTCGATCTCGTTATTGATCCGGAAATCGTAGCGCAGCAATTGGTTCAACTGCCAGCAGAACTGGTAGTTCCTGACCGGCGCCACAATACCTATCAGGCGGGTATTGTCGAAAAAATCATCGGCCAGGTCGTCGAGATCGAGTTTGAGCTTCATAAATGGGTATAGTGGTATATTAACTCAAAACTGCACATCAGCTTCCATGGTCTCTGTTCCTCTTTTGAATTTTATACGGGTGCTGTCTCCTTTCTTGAATTTTGAAAGTGCCTGCATATAGGTTTCCACGGAAGAAGTGCTGTGCTCACCCAGTTGAACGATCACATCCCCCATTTTGATACCTGCTTTATAGGCAGGCCGGTTATCGCTCACACCATCTACCCGCACCCCATTGCCGCTGAAGGTGTAATCGGGCATGATGCCGAGGGTGACGCTGAAACGGGTGGAAGTTCCGGTTTGCACTTCCCGTGTTTTACTAAAAGCCAGCTTGCCTTTACCGGCCCCTGCCTGTACGATCTGCTGGATGTATTTAACTATCTGCCATTCGCCGGTATAATTGATCTTGTCGAAGTCATCGCTGGGTTTGTGATAGTCGGCGTGCAGGCCGGTAAAGAAAAAGAGTACAGGAATATCTTTCCGGTAAAAGGAAGTATGATCACTGGGGCCTGTGCCGCTCGAATCGAATTTCAGGATGAGCTGGCTTTTTTTGGTGTCTATGCTCCTGAAAATATCTGCCCACAGGGGTGAAGTACCATAACCTCCAACAGTAAGCGTTTTGCTGCTATCGTTCAGTCGGCCTACCATATCCATGTTGATCATGAAGTTCACCTGTTTGAGGTCGACGGTAGGATGCTCGGTAAAAAATTTCGAACCGTTCAATCCCAGCTCTTCTGCCGAGAAAGCGATGAATGCATAATTGTTGTTCTTACTGCCTGATTCCTTCAGGAGCCTGGCCAGTTCAATAAGGGCTGCTGTGCCGCTGGCATTGTCATCGGCCCCGTTATGGATCTGTTTTTCACCGGTGCGCAGCATGGAGTTGCCGTCTTCGCCATAACCCAGGTGATCGTAATGCGCTCCCAGGATTATGGTGCTGGCGGCGTTATTGTCGAGGTATCCAACAACATTGTTCCCGGTGCGTTTTTTATCGCCGATATCTACTTTGATCTTTACATCGTAGGTGGCGGATTCATCCTTGAGATAATTTTTCCGGGCTTTGGCCGCCAGGTAAAGGATGGGGATGCGGGCAGCTTCCGAACGGTCTTTCCCGTTGAACTGGAGCCCGTCCTTGATGGAGGAGGTATTGTACAGGACGAGCGCTGTTGCGCCTTTGCCCGCTACCTTGGCTGCTTTTGTTTTGATCGCCTGTTCGAGATCGAAATGGGGGTTGTCCTTATTCTCTTCCAGCACGTCTTTCAGGTCTGTGAACCAGGGCACGTCCTTTTCGGCGAGCGCCATGCTGACGGCCGCTTCCACACTGATATTGGGGCTGCAGGCAAGAGGAAAGAATTCTTCATTCAGTTTCAGATCATGCCCATTGATGATGAACAGCGTAGTGGGGTTGACCTGCTTTCCGTCATTGATCTCGAAAGGCTGGAACCAACTGTTATTATCGCCTTTGGGTTGTAGCCCTGCCTTTCCGAATTGTGCACTGATATATTCACGGGCCAGCTTTTCACCGTTGGTGCCCGCGCGACGGCCTTCCAGCTTGTCATCGGCCAGGTAGGCGATATGGGCCTGCAGGTTGGCGATGGTGGCTTTATCGGCTTTTTTTAATTTCTGGGCAAAGGAAATGGACGAGGTCAATAAGAGAATGACAAAACTCAGGAGTCGCATCTGCATACAAGTCTTTTTAGCGGGCTGTTCACCCAGGCAAAGGTAATTGATGTAAAGCGGAATTATCAAGACAAAGGCCATACCAAAACGGGTGAGTTCCGGATACCCCAAAAGCCTATTTGCCTGACAGGCAGGCATTAAAAATCAAAAAATACTGCGTTAAATCCTTTAATTGCATGAATTTGACATTAAGATTTCTTTTTTGCCTTCAGAAACTCACCTTTTTTCCTTTACTTTTGCAGATTGCCCTTTTCTGAAGAGGTGGCAATTGGCAGTTTACAGTTGGCAGTTAGTCCCAGAGCCTGTAAAATTTCTTATTGGCTTTTGCATTTTCCTTGTTTAACTGCAAATTACCAACTGCCAACTGAGTTTTCAAGCACCGGTAAATAACAAGCACAGCATGGCACTACCGCATCTCATTAAATATGTGTACACCAATGGAACTGATGAAGTGATCCGTCGTGGCAAAAAGATACATGCCATTGGTTATGTAGAGTTGGTGGATTATGATGAACTGTTGGATTCTGTGGTCTTCCGTGTGAAAGACGATAGCTATGCAACATACTATAAGGTCAGCATTCAAAAGTTCAAAGATCCGCGTACACTATCCGTACGCTGTGCCTGCCCGTATAACCTGGGCGATATCTGCCGGCACGAAGCGGCCGCACTGATCCAGTTGCAGGAAATGCTCGATAAGAACATGCTGAAGGCCGAAGAAGTGGAATACGATCAGAAGCATACCGTGGTGAAGATGAAATTCATCGACCTGAAGACCCTGCGACTGCTATGCTCACCCGAAAGCTATTCCACCGCAGAGATCTACCTGCGTACACAAAGGGTCGATATAGAGTATGCGAAAGACGAAGTAGTGAAAGCATCTGTCAATATCGAAGGGCAATCTTACAAAGTAGTGATCCGGAAAAATGAAGAACGCAATTTCGATACGAGCTGTGATTATGAAGACAGGCAACATCCGCTCTGCCTTCCAAAAGTGATCGTGTTCCTTCAACTCCTCAATGCGTATGGGCCTTATTACTTCGATACGATCCGTAACTGGGACAAAGAGAAAAATAAACTGCTTGAAGCATACGGGTACTCGTTAAGCGATAATCTCGATGGCAAATTCGAATTCACCTACAAAGAAGGGAAACCATTCCTGCGGGTGCTCGATACGTCCATCAAGCGCGTATCGCCGCAGGATTCTGCCAGGCTGCGGCCCAGGCCGGTTCCTGCCGAAGCAGAGCCCGCCCCTGTTGCCAGCGTAGAGACAACGGTAGAAATGCCCGAAAAAGCCACGGCTGCTTCCCAACGGGTGGGGGTCGTTTTCAATTTCAACTATGATGGTTACCCGGGATTCTCCGTCGATGCCATCGGTGGAGAGGCCAATGAGCAACTGGCCGCTTTTGTGGGAAAAGTAGAAAAGCTCGATCTCTCGAAATTCATCAACCTCGACGTATTCAGTGAGAGTGACAAACATCTCATTGCGCCTCTCCGCAAAATGCAGGACGGGGAAGTGACCAAATACCTCAACCGCAACTCCCCGTTCAGCGGGATCTGGGAAAATATCATCCACCACGAAAAAGACGATCTGCCCGAAGAGACCAAGGCGCTGATGGGAGAATACCTGCATCCCAAGCTCAAAAAACTGTTTGGAGAGATCGCTTCCAGCCCATTTGTATTTTATCTCAATGGCCGGAAACCCTTCAAAACGGAGAACCTTCATACTGTAGGGATCGTTACCGATTACATCACGCCCTATTTCAAGATTAGCCTCAACAAGAACCAGTATGAGATCGAATGCTGGGTGAAACTGAATGGACAACAGGTGCCTGTGACCGACAATGCGGTCGACAGCACCCTGCTCTTCTTCCATAATGAAAATCTTTTTCTCTGGGACAGCACCGAGATCGCAAACCTCGTAAGCCGCTTCCATGGGAAAGGCAAGCTGGTATTCTCCAAAGCCGAATGGCCTGAACAGCTTCGCCACTTTGTACTGGGCCTCACCAGGGAATACCATGTTGACTTCGACCCTGCCCTGATCAGCGAAGTGAAAGACGGTGATCCTGAAAAACGGATCGTATTGCAGGAAAAAGGTGATTACCTCGTTTTTCAACCCCTGTTCTCCTACAAAGGGTTTGAAACAAAACCCGGAGGTAAAGACGAGCTCATCATTCCGGATAGCGATAAAGTGCTGATCGTGCACCGCGATAAGGATAAGGAATTGCAGTTCATCAGGAAACTGGAAGCACTGCATTCCAATTTCATCAGGCCGGAAGGCGGACAGCAACTGGCTTTGAAAGGAAGTGATGTATTGAAGAACAACTGGTTCTTCCTGTTCGTGGATGCCATGAAAGAGATGAAAGTGCCGGTATTCGGATTCGATGCACTCAAAAACTTCCGTTTCAATACAGCCAAGCCTCAGACCAAGATCCATATCAGCAGCAATACCGATTGGTTCGATGCCCGCGTGGATATCGAATTCGGTGATCAGAAAGTAACCATTGCCGATGTGAAAAAAGCGCTGGCCAACCGTCAGCAGTTCGTGCCGTTGAATGATGGCACATTGGGCATCCTTCCGGAAGAATGGATCAAGAAATACTCTCTTCTCTTCCGTGTGGGTGAAGGCAAGCAGAACCAGCTACGCCTTTCCAAATACCACATGAGCGTGATCGATGAATTGTATGAGACCAGGAGCGAAGAAGAACTGGTGCTTCGACTGGAAGAAAAATATGAGCAACTGAGGAATTTCAACAAGATCAAAGAGATCCCGATCCCTGAGCACCTGGAGCATGTGCTTCGTCCTTACCAGGAGCATGGGTTCCACTGGCTCAATTATCTCAGCGAGATCGGTTGGGGAGGTATCCTCGCCGATGATATGGGTTTGGGTAAAACAGTGCAGGCTTTATCGTATCTCCATTATTACAGGAAAACGAATGGCAAGTTGAATGCACTGGTCGTTTGTCCAACCACCCTCATGTTCAACTGGGAAAATGAGATCCGAAAATTCACACCTGAGCTCAGCTACCATATCCATCATGGGGGTGAGCGCACCCGGTCGAAGGAGCAGTTTGCGAAGGCAGAGGTCATCATCACAACATACGGCACATTACGCAGCGATATCAAGCTGCTCGTCGATGTTCCATTCGACTATGTGATCCTCGATGAATCGCAGGCCATCAAAAACCCCGCCAGCAAAGTCACCAAGGCCGCCTGCCTGCTCAATGCGAAACACCGCCTGTGTTTGAGCGGTACACCCTTGCAGAATAATACGTTCGACATATTTGCCCAGATGAACTTCCTGAACCCGGGCATGCTGGGCAGCATCGAGTTCTTCCGCCAGGAATTTGCCATCCCTATCGATAAATTCGGTGAAGCCGACAGGAAAGACCATTTGCGGAAACTATTGTTCCCATTCATCCTGCGCCGCACCAAGGAACAGGTGGCGAAGGACCTGCCGGACAAGACCGAAACCATCCTCTATTGCGAAATGGAAGATGAGCAACGGAATATCTATGATGCGTACCGGAATGATTTCCGCGACAAGATCCTCGGCACCATCGAGCAGCAGGGTATTCAGCGCTCGCAGCTCACCATCCTGCAAGGGCTCATGAAACTGCGGCAGATCTGCGATTCTCCTGCCATCCTCAATGAAACGGAGAAATTTCCCAATCACTCCATCAAGCTGGAAGAGTTGGGGAGGGAGATCACGGAAAATATCAGCAACCACAAGGCCCTGGTATTCTCGCAGTTCCTGGGCATGCTTTCGCTCATCAAAGACAAGCTCAAAGAGCTGGAGGTGGATTTCGAATATTTCGATGGCAGCACTACGGCTATCGAGCGCGAAAGGGCCATCCAGCGTTTTCAGAATGATGAGAACTGCCGGGTATTCCTGATCTCATTGAAAGCAGGTGGTGTGGGTCTCAACCTCACTGCCGCAGATTATGTATACATCGTTGACCCCTGGTGGAACCCTGCCGTTGAACAGCAGGCCATTGACCGCACTCACCGTATCGGACAAACGAAAAACATCTTTGCGTACCGGATGATCTGTAAAGACACGATAGAAGACAAAATATTACAACTACAGGATAAGAAGAGGGTGCTGGCCAAAGACCTGATCACCGACGACGAAGGTTTCGTGAAGAGCCTGACCAGGGAAGATGTCGAGTACCTGTTCAGTTAAATTCCCCGTTCATCCACACATTAAACCATTTACCGATTTTCCCGCTATGGACAGGCGGGTATCCTTGTTTTTGTTCTGACCGGCGGCACAAGTTTAGGGACATGCCGGCCGTCTAAACGAGTATATATAGAAAAAATTTTTTACCCTACAGCCATGAACAAATTTTTGATCCTCTTCTGCTTACTGACTGGCATTATCTCTGCAACGCAGGCCCAGAGCAGGGTTGCGGGCAGCATTAAAGGAAAGCTCACCGATTCTATTTATAAAGACCCCATGGCTGAGGCAACCATTTCCGTATTGTATGCCAAAGATTCTACCGTAGCTGCTTTTACCCTCTCCAATCCCAAAGGGGAATTTGAAATAAAAGACCTCGATACAGGCGCCTATCGCCTGATGATCAGTTTCCAGGGCTATCGACCCGTTTCCCGGTTTTTCAAAGTGACCCCGGATTCATTCAATATTGTAATGGGTACAATATACATGGACAAAAAATCCACCCTGCTCGATGAGGTGATCGTGGAAGCCCCACCGATCCAGGTGAAAAAGGATACGGTGGAGTTCAGGGCCAGCGCTTTCAAGACCAGGCCCAATGCCACTGCAGAAGACCTGCTGAAAAAAGTGCCCGGCGTACAGGTCGATAAGGACGGGAACGTAAAGGCCCAGGGAGAAGATGTTCAGAAAGTATATGTGGACGGAAAGGAGTTTTTCGGCACCGATCCTAAAATGGCCACCAAGAATATCACGGCCGATATGATCGAATCGGTACAGGTATTCGACGACATGAGCGACCAGGCCAAATTCACCAGGATCGATGATGGAAGTCGCTCGAAGACCATTAATATCAAACTGAAAAAAGATAAGCGTAATGGTTATTTCGGAAGGTTCATGGCCGGCGGCGGTACGGACGACCGGTATGAGAGCAGCTTAAGCTTTAACCGTTTTGCCGGCGACCGGAGGATCACGCTGCTGGCAGGCGCCAACAACGTGAATAAGCAGAACTTTTCTTTTTCAGATATCGTTACCAATATGGGAGGCTTTGGATCGCGCGGCAGCGGTGGTGGCGGATTTGGAGGAGGCGGTTTCGGCGGCGGCGGATTTGGTGGCGGTGGCGGTGGCCGCGGTGGTCGCACGGGTTTTAGCGGATTGGGTGGTATGGGTAGTGGCGGAACAGGGATCACGAGGAATTTATCAGCCGGGTTGAACTATACCGATAAATGGGGCAGCAAGGTGGATGTGACCGGTAGTTATTTTTATTCCGAATCGAATAACCGTACCGAGCAGGAAAGCTCACGTAAAACTTCTTTCCCCGGTGATTCGACAGCCACACAGAATTCCACTTCCATTTCGACCAACAAGAACCAGAACCACCGGGTGAACCTGCGGATGGAATATTATATCGATTCGAATAACTCCATACTCTTTACACCCAACTTTACCTCACAGCATTCGGAAACCGGCAGCACGATCGATCTCGCTACTATTTCCACCTTCAAGGGAGGCCCCGATTATACAGCCATCAAAGGCATATCCACCACTACCAACGTTAGGGACGGGATCAGTTTCAATGGTAATTTATTATATCGCAGGAAATTCAAGATGATCGGCCGTACGATCACTATCGGATGGCAAAATTCCATCAACAACAGCGATGGCAAGGGCAGCACACATGCTCCATTGAATTATTATAACCCGGATGGAAGTCTCGATGAGGTGATCACGCAGGACATCCGCAACACGCAAAAGACCCGCTCCAACAATAATACGCTCAGCACTTCCTATACTGAACCGATCGGAAAAAATAAATTGCTGGAGTTCAACTACGCCTACACGAATAACCATAGTACATCGGATGTAAAAACGTTCAGCTACAGCGATCTTACGGGGAAATATGATTCGGTCGATAAGAACCTCACCAATTATTTCGAGAATGATTTCATAGCGCACAGGGCCGGCGCCAATTTCAGGATGCAGTTCACAAAGGCCAGCTTCCAGATCGGTAGCGCCGTTCAATATTCTGAACTGGGCAGCCTGAGCCATCGTGGCATTACCGGGAAAGACACCACGATCTCGCAGCATTATACCAATTTCTTCCCCACGGCCAATTTCACTTATGCTTTTTCGCGTTCAAAGAACCTGCGCATCTTCTACCGCGGGAGGACCAATCAACCCTCTACAACTCAATTGCAGGATGTGCCGGATGTATCGAACAGGCTGCAAATCCGCAATGGTAATCCGGCCCTCAAACAAGAATTCGCCAACAATATCAATATCAACTACAGCACGTTCAACGTATCGACCTTTCAGTATCTTTCGACCAACGTGAGCTTCAGCAATACCAGTAACAAGATCGTGAACAGCATCGACGTAGTACCGGCAGGTGTAGTGCCGGATTCGCTGACGAAAGGAGCGCAATATATCGTACCGGTGAACCTGAATGGCTCATTCAATACCAACGCATTTGTTACCCTTGGATTTCCGTTGAGAGGGAAGCTGAAAGGAAGCAGCCTCAACTTCAACACTTCCGCTTCTTACAACAGGGATGCGAGCCTTGTCTACAAGCAAAAGAATTTCACCAATACGATGGCGCTGACCCAGTCGGCCGGGATCAATTTCACGGTGAAGGAATCCCTGATCCTGGGTTTGAATGCGAGCCTGACCTACAATGATGTGAAATTCTCCTCACAGCTCAACAACAACCAGAACCAGCGTTACTATACGCAATCTTATTCTTCCGATATTACTTATATGTTCCTGAAACACCTGGTGCTCACTACGGACTTCAATTATTATATCAATACCGGGCGTTCGGATGGCTTCAATCAAAGCATTCCATTATTGAATGCAAGCCTGGCTTACCAGGTATTCAAAAAGAAGAACGGGGAGATCAAATTCTCCGTCAACGACCTGCTCAATCAGAACCAGAGCATCAACAGAACGGTAGGGGAATCCTATATCGAAGATACACGTACGGTAGTATTGCAACGCTACTTCATGCTAACGTTCACGTATAACCTGAACAGGGCTGGCGCCGGTAACCAGCTACGCGGTCCGGGCATGCCCAACCTTCCGCACAATATCGACCGGCAGATCAGGAATATGGACAGGAAGCCATAAAAAAATCCCGCACTAAGGCGGGACCAGCACATACAATGTGGTTTCAGAGGTAAGTGCTTATCGGTTGATGAGCTTATCGTTGATGTAAGCGCCTTTTTGCATAGGAAGTATTGTTGATGGGCGACTGCCCGATCATCAATACGGCCCAAAGGCTCCTTAAAAAATTGGTGAGACTGGTATTCGGTCTGTAGATGTCCTTGCAGATCTTGGTCCTATGGGTGTCGAAATACATGGGGTTTTTTTCCATTGATATTGGTTTATAATAAGTAATCTCAGGTTTCTCTTCTCAACAACGTACAATATTATCCTTTATTGTGCTTCGCAGGAAGGTATTTTTCCTATTTCACAACCTCATAACTTTTACTATTTTTCGTACAAATCCGTACGCCATGAAAAGTGTAACCCTGTCGTTACTGCTTTTTACCAATATCCTGCACGCCACGGCCCAGGGTGTTTTCAGTAACCAAACGAATGCCGCCCTCCAAAAAGTGATCGGTGACTATCCCAACCGCTTCAATAATATCAAAGGCGACCGCCTTCAGCAACATGAACGTTCTACAGAATACAGATCTAAGGTGGAGGTCCCCGGTTCGATCAATTGCGTGATCAGGGAAAACAACAGCAAACCGGAGGCCGTCTTTAGCTGGACTTGTGAAATGTTCGGTTCACCTAATTTCGATAAGGCCAAAACAAAATTCCAGGAGCTCTACAACCAGATCCGCAATACCATTATTAAAATAGAAGGTGAAAAGCCGGTCATACTGAATGGCCAATATGAAGAGCCCACGTCCGACAACCAGCCTACCACCATTCGTTTCCAGTTCCTGCCTGCTTCAGAGGCCATCCAGCAATTGAAAGTGGAGCTTGTGCTACAATATGGCAATGAATGGACCATTTCACTGTGTGTGTATGACCAGGAAAAACAATACGCAGCAATAGCCAGGTAAAATGCAATACCCCCCATTTCTTAACCTTCATTAACATTAAAGCAAGACTGGTTAACCTGTTTTCGTACCCAGTAGGAATACTTTCGTAGAGGAACAAACCCCGAAATACGACTGGTATGAAAAACATCCTGCTGCTTACGGTCCTGGCCTATTTCCCGTTGATGGCCCTGGCGCAAAAGAATGGAACGGTAAAAGGTGTATTATACGATTCCACCGCCAAACAGCCGGTAGCTTCTGCCACTGTAACGGTCCTTCAGAAAAAAGATTCCTCCCTCGTAGGTTTTGTCATGACGGATAACAACGGCCGTTTCCAGCTCACCAAACTGGCCAATGGTGAATACCGCCTCCTGATCACCCATGTGAACTATCATAATGCCTACCGTTTTTTCTCGATCGATGATGAACATAAGAATAAAGACCTCGGATCGATCATCCTTACTGATCTGGCCACCACCTTGCAGGAAGTGATCGTAACGGCGGAAGCGCCTCCTGTTACGCTGATCGGCGACACCGTTCAATACAATGCCGGGTCTTTCAAAGTGCAGCCCAATGCCAACGTGGAACAATTGCTGAAAAAACTGCCTGGTGTGAAAGTTGACAAGGATGGCTCTGTAACGGCACAGGGACAAAAAGTGAAAAAAGTGCTGGTGGATGGAAAGGAATTCTTCGGCAGCGATCCCAAGATCGCTACCAAAAACCTGGCGGCCGATGCTGTAGATAAGGTGCAGGTCTATGACAGGTCGAGTGACCAGGCGCAGCTCACCGGGTTCGATGATGGCAATAGCGAGAAGACCATCAACCTGAAACTGAAGAAAGATAAAACGAAAGGCATGTTCGGTAAAATATCAGCCGGTGGCGGAACGGACGGGCGATATGAAGGCCGGTTCAATATCAACTCCTTTAAAGGCGCCCGCCAGCTTTCGGTGATCGGTATGGGCAATAACACCAACGCAGAAAGCTTCTCCTTTACGGATAAGCTGAATTTTGCAGGAGGTAGCGGTGGAGGCATGGTAATGAGCTTATCGTCTGACGGTGGCAGTGGTGGTGCAGGCAACAATAATATTCGCACCATCTGGGGGGGCGGCTTCAATTACAACAATATCATCGGCAACAATACAGATTTCACCAGCAACTATTTCTATAACCGCTACAACCCTGTTACCACCAGTAATTCCCAACGTCAATACTTTGCACCTGATTCTACCTGGTATTACCGGCAGAATTCAGTCGCCAATAACCTCAACAATTCACACCGGCTGAATCTCAGTGCCGATATACGGCTCGATTCTTTCCATTCCATCAAGATCACGCCCTCATTCAATTACCAGCAAACGCGCAACCGGAACAGCAGGGACTATCAGACCTTATCACAGGAATTATCACTCACCAATGAAGGCTTCAGCAACAGCGGCGACAATACCAGCGGGTATACCTTCACGAATGATATCCTCTTCAGGAAGAAATTCAGGCTCAAGGGAAGAACGCTTTCGCTCTCCCTGCAAACGACCCTCAATGCCGGTGATGGGGATGGCAATCTGCAATCCATCAACAAATTCTATCGCCCAACCGGCGAGCTGTTCCGGACCGATTCCATCGATCAGCGGAATAACACGAAGGCCAACCAGCGGGGGTACAATGCCAGGCTGGTATATACAGAACCGGTTTTCAGGAGATCATTGCTGGAATTCAGCGTAGGGAACAGCAGTAACCGGAGCAGCTCCGAAAAGACCACCTATGACCTCAACAAACTGAACGGCAAATACGATGTGATCAATGAAAAGCTCACCAACAATTTTGAGAACAGTTATGGTTATACCAATGCAGGACTGCGGCTTCGCACCAAACAAAAACACTACAACTATTCAATAGGCGCCTCCTGGCAAAAAGCGGAATTGGAGGGAAGGGTCCTGAGCGGTAATAAAGATTCTATCATGAACAAGACCTTCTACAATATTTTGCCCAATGCCAGTTTTCAATACAATTTCACACAGTTCCGCAACCTGAACATCCATTACAGAACAAGCACCAATCAGCCTTCGTTATCGCAATTGCAGCCGGTACCCGATATTAGCGATCCTTTGAACATCAGGGAGGGGAACCCGGACCTGAAACAGGAATTCACTCATTCGGTGCAGATGATGTTCATGTCGGTAAATCCTTTCAAAGGCAGGAACCTGTTTGCTTTTTTCAATGTGCAGCAAACGCGCAATAAGATCGTCAACAGCGATATGATCAATGAATTGGGCATCAAGCATACAAAGCCGGTCAATGTCAATGGTGTGTACAATATAATGGGTGATGTGAACCTGGGATTGCCGCTGAGCTTCCTGAAAGGCAGGATCAGTTTTGGGTCGAGTGTGAATTACAACCGGGGCAAACAATTCATCAATAGTGCTTCGAATACTATCAGCGCATTAGTGCTGGGGCCCGACTTCCGGATGGACCTGAACATAACCGATATGCTCGACATCGGGTTCACGGCCAGGTATACATATAATAAAACAAAATATTCGCTTCGCCCTGACCTCAACACTGAATATTTCAATCATCAATATGGAACGGAGTTGAACTGGCAGATGCCGAAAGGATTTTTCCTTAGTACGGATTTCAACTATTCCATCAACAGTCAACTGGCACAGGGATTCAATACCAAAGTGCCTTTGTGGAATGCTTCCGTGAGTAAACAGGTCCTGAAGGAAAAGCGTGGCGAGCTGAAATTAACGGCTTTCGATCTCCTGCATCAAAATATTGGCATTTCGCGCAATACAAATCAGAACTATATTGAAGATGTGCGCACGGCGACTTTACAGCAATATTTTCTACTGAGTTTCACTTATAGCCTGAACAGAACAGGCGCCGCGATGGAAAAGATGGGTGGGCCGGGAATGCGGTTCATAAGGCGATGAAAGATTGATTTTAATCATGATGTATAATTTATTTTGAAGGTCAGATACTTAACTGTCTTCCCTAATCGTTGTTTTACACGCTGACCGCGTATAAGTCCTATTTGAATAGCGAGTAGATATTATTAACATTACGCCCTAAACTGATCAGCAACTTTTTGTTGTTAACTAAATCCAGATCGTATGAAGCCCCTGGTGCTTACTGCATTATTTATTGCTGCAACCAGTACTTATGTCTGCAGTCAGACCACAAAGCCTCAGGTCACACCCCAGGTCATCAACACTACAGGAGGGACATATAAGAACGGTTACCATATCATCGATTGGAGCGTGGGCGAGCTGGCCCTCGTGGGCCAATTACAGGGAGCCGGTTCGAGTCTGCTCATCACCAACGGGTTCCTGCAACCCAATTCGCACGATCTGAATGCGCCGGAGCCTGATCACTTATTTACTTATGATGAGATCAGGATCTTACCCAATCCAACTTACGGGATGGTGGAGATCAATTTCCTGACCAAACAGCAAGGCCAGGTGAAAATGATCTTGCACGACAGGATGGGCAATATCATGTTCAGCAAAGAATTTCACCTGTATGGTTCCGGCCGGTTTGAAAGGATCAATATGTTCGGTTATGTCAATGGAACTTATATGCTACGTATAGAATTGAATCCGGACCCAGGCTATCTCGGAAAGAGAGGAGCTTATAAGATCATCAAGATAGGTCGTTGATAAAACAGACAGGCGATCATATTCAATACTATTTTCCCAAAATCCATATTTATGAAGAAATCTTTACTGCTGTTGTTTTCGGTTTTCCTGACCGTGGTGGTGTTAGGACAAGCCCCGGGACTGATCAACTACCAGGGTGTAGCCCGGAATGTGGTAGGAAGCGCCATTCCCAATCAAAACATCAAACTGCGCCTTTCGGTCCGGAATGGGAGCCCTACAGGTACGGTATTGTACCAGGAAACCCGAACACTCAAGACCAATTATTTTGGGATGTTCACGGTGGCGATCGGTGGTCCGGGCGCCTCGAATGTTCAGGGAACCATCACTGGTATCAACTGGTCAACCGGCGGTGCCAAGTATCTTCAGGTGGAAATGGACCCTACTGGCGGAAATAACCTGGTAGATATGGGCACAGGTCAGTTGCTGAGCGTGCCTTATGCCATGTTTGCCGGTTCAGCATTGCCTGGCGGTGCAGCAGGAGGGGTGCTTTCGGGCAATTATCCCAACCCGGACATTGCTTCCGGTGCAATCACAACCTTACATCTTAACGATAACGCAGTCACAACTGCCAAGCTGAATGATGGTGCAGTAACTGCCAGTAAAATTGCTCCTGGTGTAATTCCGGTTATTCCCACAGCCCTGCCGCCGAACGGCGCAGCCAGTGGTGATCTGAGCGGCTCCTATCCTTCTCCTGTCATTGCCAACAATGCAGTGACCAATGGTAAGATCGCAGACAACGCAGTAACGAATAATAAGATCGCTGATGGAACGATCACTGCCGCTAAACTGGCGCCCGGTACTATTCCTACTGGGACTACGCCTGGGGGTGCAGCCGGTGGTGATCTCGGGGGGACCTACCCTAACCCAACTGTACAAACGAATGCTATCACTAACACAAAGATCGCAGATAATGCAGTAACGAATAACAAAATTGCCGATGGTTCTGTTGGTACCAGCAAAGTGACCGATGGCGCTATTACAGCGATCAAGATCGCACCAGGTGTAATACCTACTATTCCCGGCAGCTTGCCGCCGAATGGTGCTGCGAGCGGTGACCTGAGTGGTTCTTATCCCGGCCCCGTGATCGCTGCGAATGCAGTTACGAATGGTAAGATCGCTGACGGATCTATCAGCACCAGCAAAGTGACCGATGGCGCCATCACGGCGATCAAGATCGCACCCGGTGTAATACCTACTATTCCCGGCAGCTTGCCACCGAATGGCGCAGCAAGCGGTGACCTGAGTGGTTCTTATCCCGGTCCCGTGATCGCTGCGAATGCAGTAACGAATGGTAAGATCGCTGATGGTGCTGTGAATACCACTAAGATTGCCGATGCTGCAGTGACCACTATTAAAATTGCCGACAATACAATTACCAATAATAAGATCGTTGACGGAACGATCACTGCTGCCAAGTTAGCGCCGGGCACCATTCCTTCGGGAACGATCCCCGGTGGTTCAGCCGGTGGAGATTTGGGCGGAACTTATCCAAATCCTACCGTAGCTTCCAATGCGATCACCAATGCGAAGATCGCAGATGGTGCTGTTAACACGAATAAACTTTCCGATGCTGCAGTGACCACCATTAAAGTAGCTGATAATACAATTACCAATAGTAAGATCGTTGACGGAACGATCACTGCTGCCAAGTTAGCGGCGGGCGTGATCCCTACTCTTCCCACCAGCCTGCCGCCGAATGGTGCTGCCAGCGGTGATCTCGGAGGCACTTATCCTTCACCGGTAGTATCCAAACTGCGGGGTGTTGCAGTCAGCAATACAGCACCGGTTGCAGGTGAAGTGCTGAAATTCGATGGCACACAATGGCTCCCCGGTACTGCCGGTGGCTTCGTGATCCCATATATCAATACTATCACCTCTGCCAGTAATGCTATTTCTGTAACCAATGCTGGTGCTGGTGGTGCGGTGGAAGGGATCAACTCATCGACTTCAGCCAATTCCTTCGGTCTTATCGGAAAGATCACTTCTACTACAGCAGGTGCTTCATCTGCCGGTGTTAAAGGTATGCATAGCGGTTCCGGCACAGATGGCTATGGCGTTTGGGGCGACCATTCCAATACCGGTGTTGGTGTATATGGGTCTTCTCAATATGGATACGGTATTCAGGCGTATTCAAAATTCTCAAGTGCTATTTCTGCTAATAGTGAATCCAATGGAGATGCTGCCGTTAAAGTAACTGCACAGGGTGCTGCCGACGCAATGACGGTAGATAACCTGGGCTCCGGAAATGGTCTTCTTATTTCTGCCCTTCATAACAATGCATTGGCGGCGCTGGCATTCGATGCTGGTACCAACGCACTCCTCGCTCAGCATTTCGGTGACGGCGATGCCGTTGCCGGGGTAGTCAATACCGATATAGGCAGTGGTATAACAGGCTCCAATGGTATGTTGGGTGCAGGTGTGAAAGGTGTGAATACCGGCACAGGTATTGGCATGTTGGCGCAGGCCAACATTGGTGCATCCACTACCGGCGGCACGGCGTTGATGGCAGAGTTGGTAGATAATGTAACCGGAGACATTGCCACCTTTAAAGCAGCCGGTTTCAATGTAGCACGTATCGATGGAACAGGTAAAGGATATTTCAACGGCGGCACACAGGTAGGTGGCGCCGACGTAGCCGAATATTTCAGCGTGGAAAATAATCGCAACAGCTATGAGCCGGGAGATGTACTGATCATCTCTGAAACAGCAGACCGCACTGTAAAAAAATCATCTGCTCCTTACTCTACCCTGGTAGCTGGTGTATATGCCACCAAACCGGGTCTGATGCTGACAGAAGAAAATGCTACGAAGAATCAACTGGACCAGCTCGTCCCCATGGGCGTGATCGGCGTAATCCCTACCAAAGTCTGCCTTGAAGGCGGGGCCATTAAAAGAGGCGATCTCCTGGTGACTTCTTCTACGTCGGGTGTGGCTATGAAAGCTGACCTAGACAAAGTAAGGGTAGGACAGGTATTGGGCAAGGCCCTGCAGGATTATAATGCCAATACGGTTGGAAAGATCAACGTACTGGTAAGTGTAAAATAATCATCGATCATGAAAGCAAAACTATTCTTCATAGCTGCTCTTCTGCTTGGTACTGCCGCAGGCAATGTATCGCAGGCACAGCAGAAAGTGCGGACCCTGCCGCCGCCCAGGCTCGACACGCGCTATGTTTCACCGCAAATGAAATCAGCGGCCCAGGACCGGCAGCAGAAAGGAAATAAATCCACGTTAAGCGCAAGGCCTGCAACGACCGCCCCGCGGACACTTGCATTGCCGGCTTCCCTTACGCCTGAACAGCGGGAGCGTTACAGTCAGGCCGCCGCACGCAGCAGGAACTCCACTGCCGCAGACAGGACCGGTCAAAAGAAAGCCACCTTGCCCGATTACCAGAAAAAATGGAAAGAATCGAAGAGCAAATATGAAAGCAAGCATGCGCATCAGCGACGTTAATAGTTGAATAAAAAATTGCGATTGAATATTCGCTAAACAGTAATACTTTTGGAATAACATTCATTGCATCGGGGTGCTTCAATAGAAGCTGAGATGATACCCGCGAACCTGATCTGGTCAATACCAGCGGAGGAAATGCAAGGCCAGGATAATTCCATTATTGAAATAATATTTTGTTAGGCCACATTTCCTGTTTGCAAGGAGTGTGGCTTTTTCATTTGTAAAATATTATTCCATGGAATTACAACAGCTCACCAATGGATTGCGGACCTGGCAAAACCGGCGCGAATGGTTCTTCAACAGGGAACATACCGATACCTACGAACAATGGTATGAAGGAAGATATAAGCGGGCTGAGATCTGGCAGAAAAAGATCATCGGCTCCCTGGTCAAAAAAGATCCCCGCATTAAGTCCCTGCTCGAATTCGGCTGCGGCACTACCCGCTTCACACGCTGGTGGCATGAGATAGGGATTGAAGCTACCGGTGGTGATATCTCTCCTTTCATGCTGGGCCAGGCCATTCATCTCTTTCCCGGAGACCTTGTGCTGGCCGATTCGCATTATATGCCTTTCAAAGACCACACTTTCGACGCCCTCGCCTTCATCACTACTTTCGAATATTACCGCAACCCGGTAATGGTGGTCCGCGAAGCGGCACGTGTAGCAAAATATGGCATCGTATTCGGGATGATGAACCGCAATTCCACCAAAGTCGTGCGACGCCGGACACAACAACTGTTCGGGAAGAATCCATTCTATATCACAGCCCGTTTCTATACGCCGGCAGCCCTGATCAAAGTGATCGACAAAGCGTTGCAGGGAAGGAATTACACGATTGAGTGGACATGCACCGGACTGCCCAAGTGGTTCCCGGTGCAACAATGGTCTGTACCCTTTGGCGACTTTTTCGGATTGTATGTTAAATTCAATGATCAACAATGAATGACTTCCTGGACAGCGGTAAGATCGGGCATGAATTGTTTGCAGAAATGATCTTCCCCTTTTGCGGAGCGGTAAGGCCCGAAGTTAAGGCAGGCCCGCAATACGGGGTTGACGTATCCCTCATCAGGCTTCCCAATAGCATGGCCATGGCGCTCACCAGCGACCCGCTTTCCCTCATCCCCACACTGGGATTGCGCGAATCGGCCTGGCTTTCGGTACACCTGATGGCCAATGATATAGCTACTACCGGCCTTGCTCCCATGTACACGCAATTGGTGTTGAACCTTCCACCATCACTCAGCAACAACGATTTCAAAACGTATTGGGCGCATCTTCATGAATTCTGCAAAGACATCGATGTTGCTATTACGGGTGGACATACAGGTAAGGCAGAAGGGCAACACTCTACCATTGCAGGCGGCGGCACCATGATAACCGTAGGACCTGAAGACCAGATGCTGCTCAGCAAAATGGCAAGGCCAGGCGACCTGATCATCGTAACCAAAGAAGCGGCATTGATCGCTTCTTCTATCCTGGCGCTCAGCTTTCCGAAAACGGTAAAAGACAAATGTGGCAAAGAAGTATATGAACGGGCTTGTGACCTGTTCTATGAAACGAGCTCCCTCCAGGCAGCCCTGCAGGCTGTTGGGAACAACAATGAAGAAAAAGCGGTGACTGCCATGCATGATGTTACGGAAGGCGGTGTGCTCGGCGCAATTTATGAGCTGGCCACAGCAGCCGGATGCGGCGCCTGGATCGATCACGACAGCTTACCGGTAGGCCATGCCCAGCAAATGGTATGTGCGCTTTTTGGCATCGACCCGCTGTTTTGTGTGGGAGCAGGTTCCATGATCATCACGGTAATAAAAGATAAAGCAAAGATCGTGTTACAACGATTGGCCGAAGCACAGATAAAAGCCACTGTTGTTGGTGAGGTACGTGAGAAAGAACAGGGGATCATCATCCATGAACAGGGAAAAACAATAAACCTGGAGCATCCCGGAACTGATCCATACTGGCAGGCTTTTTTTGGTGCTTATAAAAAAGGGCTGACATGAAAATAAGTGGTGGCGTATACCTGGTAATTGATCCTTCGATTCCCAAGGAATTGTTGTTGACGAAAGTGGGGAAGGCCATCCTGGGTGGAGTAGACATCATCCAGATATGGGACCACTGGCAGCCTGGGCAGGATAAGATCAGCATCATAAAAGATATATGTGATCTGGCTCACAAGCATGATATACCGGTATTGATCAACCGGAACTGGGAATTGCTGATCAAAACGATGCTGGATGGTGTCCATTTCGACGAACCACCCTCCAATCTGCAAGAGATCAGGAAAAAGATTGACCGTCCATTCATTGCAGGCATTACAGGTGGTAACGATTTGAACAGTATCAACCGGGCCATTGGTCACGGAATAGACTATGTCTCCTTCTGCGCCATGTTCCCTTCGAAGTCTGCAAATAGCTGCGAGTTGGTGAGGCCGGAAACAGTGGCCAGGGTAAGGGCTATGACAAATATTCCATTATTTGTGTCAGGAGGCATTACTCCATCGAACATGGCCAGCCTGGCCGGAACAGGGTTGGATGGCGTGGCAGTGATCTCGGGGATCATGGAATCACAAGACCCGGAGGCTGCCACCGCATTATACAAAAACGAATTGCTCCGAATAAAAAATCGTAATGTATGAAAGCATCATTTGTTCAGAAGCTCGCCTGCCCGATGGACAAGCAGGACCTGGCACTGAAAACGATTACCACTAACACGGATGGCGATATCATTGAAGGAATACTGACTTGCCACCATTGCAAAAGGTATTACCCGATCATTCATGGAGTGCCCATTCTTTCCCCGGATGAATACCGGGAAAAAGCGCTGGAAGAACCGGTGATAAGGCGTTGGGAGGGGCTGTTGCCGGGGAGGTTGGTCGAAGGGTTTTTATTGGAGGGCCAAAAATCGGATTTGGGCTAAACGTCTTACCCAATCCTCCTCTTACTCTCCTCATACTTCCCATACACCACCTGCCCCATCGGCTTCCCATACACCTTACTCTCTACCCATGATATCACATCCAAATAGGCAAATGCCCTTGTCTCGAAACGGTTCTTTTCCAGGTGCTTGATCTTATTTAAGAGTTTCTCGAGCTCTGGTTTGAGCTTCCTGGGATCGAATGACTGGCGAAGGAAGCGGAACATTTCTTCTTCCACTACCGTGAGGTTTTTCATTTTGGCCATGAAGCGGTACACGGATTTGCTGAGGGATTCCATCAGTTCGTAATTGCCCAGCTCATAATGCGCCATGAGGTGGAGCAGGCGGGCATAACATTGCAGATCGACGCGGAGATCGGCCACGGCCACGTTCATGATCTTTTGCAGGTAATCGATGGAGGTAGAATAATCGCCGGCGCCGAAGTAAAGCGTGGCGAATTTATAATTGAATACGAGGATGCGGTGGGTATCCACGTACAGCGCATATTGTTTCAATTCCTCTTCCACCTGCGGCACCAGGGTAAGCCCTTCTTTGAACGTACCGGTCATCAGGTGCTGGTTGATCCTGGCGCTGTTGATATAAATAAAAGTATGGGCACGGAAATTCTCACCCTGCTTCGAAAGGTCCGACTGTGCATAAGCTTCGAACTTTTTCAGCGTGATGTCGAATTCACGGTAATTGCGGAGATCGAAATGCGCATTGAGCAGGTTGTGCATACCCTTTACATAATGCCCGGGCTCTACGGAAATCATCAATGGTTGCTCTTCGTAAAGATCGATCCATTTCCGGCTGTACCGGTAATACATCAGGAAATCCTGGCGGATAAAAGCATACCAGCAATAGCTCTGATAGAGGTACAGCCGCTCATACCAATCCGTAACGGAATGCGCATTGGCCGGAAGGTTTTGCCGGAAGAATTCGCGGATATCTTTCTCATCCTGTTCATTACGGGAATGCCCATTGCGGATGAACCAGCGATATAACAGTAATGCCAGGTTGCTCAACTTTACCACGCTGTCGATATGCCCGCTGATCTCGAGCGCTTCGGCAGCCAGCAAATCGGTTTTCTCCTGTGAACTGCGGGTGATATGCAGCGTTTCGATCTTTTTTTCGAGGGAGATCACCTGTGCCAGGTAATTGTATTTGTGATTGGCCTTGGCAAATTCCTTGGCCTTTTCCAGGATCTTGAGCGCCTGTAGCTTCAATCCCTTATTATACAAAACACGGGCATAGTCTAACTGCTCGCTCAGTTGGAGATCGATATTCTCGGCTGTTTTCAGCAGGCGCAATCCTGCTAACAACTGTTTGTAAAGATGGGTCTTCAGGTTGGCTAACTGCGGTTTGGTAATAGGCGAAAGCTTTTTGAGCAGCACCTTTTCATCGTATTCGGGCAATTTGTCCAGGGCATCGAAGAGTTGAATGATCTTCAGGTCCTCTTTCGCAGAACTCCGGGTGATATACAATTTAAAATGCCTTTTTTCCGATTTCTCCAAAGACCGCACAAGCTGAAATAAAGCATCTGTAAACGGGTTGGCCCTCATAATGAATTTCTCCTCAAAGTCAATGCCAGCAATGGTTTTAAGATTTCTTTACCACTTTTGGCATGATAAAATCAACAATAAGTTGTTTTGTACAGGGTTCAAAGGCGTTTTATCTTTATGTCGGATTTGAAATTGATCATATAGCAAGCAATCGAAGAGCAGGCAATAGCTAGAGGCAAAGAAGAAAAGCAGCGTTAAAGCTGCCTTCAAATCCACACAAAAAGACTTTTGAAGACTTTTCATATGGCAAGCAATCGTTAGAGGTCATCTGTTTCTACAGAAGACCCTTTTTTTTGGTGCCTGCAAGATAGAACTTTATTTTATTGGTTTTATTATTGGGTTATCAAAAAATTCGCCTGTTTTCCCCGCCTCCCATTAAAATTAGTTGCCATATATGACGCCTGGTCCCATTCAACCCAATCCTGAAGACCTGCTTTCCCGGGTTTGTAAAAATCTGTTAAGATACACTGCCTGTTTTTTGCTCCCCCTGGAATGAAATAAATTCCCGTAAGATTTCATTGCTTTCTTAAATCATTCATTCCTGATTTCATAACTACAGCCTTATGAGCTATAATAAAGTGAACAACCTTATCGGTTGGCTCGTTTGCATGGTGGCTTGCACGGTTTACCTGCTCACGATCGAACCCACTACCAGCCTTTGGGATTGCGGAGAGTTCCTTTCCAGTGCGAATAGACTCCAGGCCCCCCATCCGCCTGGTGCTCCTTTATTTCTCCTGATCGCCCGGTTCTTCATTATTCTCTTTGGGGATAATCCTCACACTGCTGCCATCGCCGTGAACAGCATGAGCGCCATCGCCAGCGGCTTTACCATATTGTTCCTCTTCTGGTCCATCACCTATTTTGCGCGTAAGCTCGTGCAGAAAAAAGAGCAGCCGCTCGACCGCCAGCAGACCTTCACCATCATGAGTGCCGGCGTTATCGGGGCACTGGCTTATACTTTTTCCGATTCCTTTTGGTTCAGCGCCGTGGAAGGAGAAGTATATGCACTTTCGTCTTTCTTTACCGCACTGGTGTTCTGGGCCATACTAAAGTGGGAGCAGCGGGCTAATCAACCCGGGGCCGACCGCTGGCTGGTCTTTATCTTTTTTATGATGGGATTGTCGATCGGGGTGCACCTGCTCAACCTGCTCACCATTCCTGCCATCGTGATGGTCTATTATTTCAAAAGGTATAAAGCCACTACCAAAGGGACTATCCTGGCTTTGCTGGTTGGAGTGGCCATTTTCGGGCTTGTACAGAAACTCATTATACAGCAAACGATCAGGCTGGCAGGCTGGTTCGATATTCGCTTTGTGAATGATCTGGGGTTGCCTTTCTTTTCCGGGTTCATCGTTTTTTTTATCCTGCTTACCGGCCTCTTGCTCTGGAGTATCCGTCTGGCCGCGAAACGGAATCTCTACCATGTAAAGCTCCTGCTGTGGTGCGTTGTGTTCGTGCTGCTGGGCTATTCAACCTATACTACTACCCTGGTCCGCTCGAAGGCAGATACCGCAGTGGATATGTTCAATGTAGATAATCCGATCAGCTTGTCGGGGTATCTCGGCCGTGAGCAGTACAGTGATTGGCCTATACTTTATGGGCCTGATTTTACGGAGAGGTCCGCCTACGATACTAACAGCGATCTATATGTGAAAGGGAACAAAAAATATGAAGTGGCCGGCAAAATGCTGAAACAGGACTGGAGCCATTCTCCCAATGCCCATTTCTTCCCCCGCATGTGGGATAACGGAGATGACCGACAGCAGGCGGATTGCTACCGGCAGTTCACCGGGCTTGAAGAAGGCGAAACGCCTACCATGGCCGATAATATCAAATACCTCACCCGCTACCAGGCCGGCTGGATGTATATGCGCTATTTCATGTGGAATTTCGCAGGAAAACAAAATGATCTCCAGGGCTTCGGCAATCCACGGGATAGTAATTTCATCAGCGGCTTTTCTTTTGTCGACAATGCGCTGTATGGCAACCAGGCAAAAATGCCCGACAGTATCAGGGCCGATAATAAATCGCACAATAGATTGTATATGCTGCCGCTGGCATTGGGACTGGCCGGCATTTTCTTCCAATTCAAACGCCATCGGAAAGATTTCCTGGTCAACTTCCTGTTGTTCTTCTCCACCGGGCTGGCGATCATTCTTTATCTCAACCAATCCGGATACCAGCCACGGGAGCGTGATTATGCGTATGTGGGCTCATTCTATGCGTTCGCCATCTGGATCGGGGTGGGAATGATCGCTATGAAAGAGCTGCTGGAAAGATTTGCGAAAAGACCTGTTGCCAATTATGCCGCTGCCATTCTCTGCTTGCTCGCAGTGCCCGTGCTGATGGCCCAACAGGAATGGGACGATCACGACCGCAGCCATAAGACACTGGCCCGCGATCTCGCAAGGAATTACCTGGAAAGCTGTCCACCCAATGCGATCCTCTTCACGGCAGAAGACAATGATACCTACCCGCTCTGGTACCTGCAGGAAGTAGAGGGCGTGCGCAAGGATGTGCGTGTGGTGATCACGAACCTGCTCAGTGGCGACTGGTATATCAACCAGCTCCGCTATGCTATCAATGACACAAAACCATTCGATGTGATCTTCACGCCGGAGCAGGTGGCCGGCAACAAGCTGAATGTCGTCTATCGTACCAAACTTCCAGGCTTCGATGAGAATAAATATTACGACCTGTACGATATGCTGAAAAATGTGGTGGGAAGCGATGATCCCCGCTATACCAGCCAGGCAGAGGATGGAGAGACCTATCACCTGCTGCCGGTACAAAAATTAAGTATGCCGGTCGATGCGAAAGCAGTGCTATCGAATGGTGCGGTACAGCCCGGCGAGAAGATCGCCGATGAACTGAAGATCGACCTGGCCGGTAAGAATTATGTTCTGAAAAATGACCTGGCAGTTCTTGCCGTGATCGCTGCCAATAAATGGCAAAGGCCCATCTGCTTTTCATCTGCATCATTGGCCGGTAGCATCGGATTGGATAAATATGTGCGGATGGTAGGGCTTTCTTATCAACTGGCCCCTGTAGAGAACAGCCAGGTGAATACCGCCATTGCTTACCGGAATATCCTGCAGCATTTTGCCTATGGCAATGCGAAAAGAAAAGGCGTATACTTCGACGAAGAGAACAGGCGACGGCTGAACATCATCAAAGCCGCGAACGTTCAGGTGGCCATGGGGTTGATACAGGAAGGCAATAAAGAAGCAGCCAGCAAAGTGTTGCGGCATTTCGATGAGAATGTAGACCCATCGAATTTCCCTTATGGATACACAACCAACCGCGGCAATACCCACGATTTCATTTCCACGCAGTTCCTGCAGGCCTGCTACCTGTCGGGCGACCTCTCACTGGCAAAGAAAGTTGCGGCTTCACTGAAAAAAGACCTGCGTCAGCAAATGATCTATTACCGGGCACTGGGCGATGAAGAGCAACCAGAAGAACAACTGGTGAACAATGCCTACCTGCTGCTGCAGGGCAAGGGAGGGGAAATGTCGAACAGGCAACTTTCATTTGTGCAGGATATCTTTACGACCTGGCAGTTGCTGCACCAGGTAGAAGAATGGGAAAAACAGTACGGAGTGATGAAAGGCTGAAAACGCTTTGGTGCATTTATCATAGGTTTGTATCGCTAAACGAATAATATGCGATACGGATCTTTCCTGCTCTTCCTGTTCTGCCTTATCATAGGCTGTGCACCCAAATATAAAAATCCACATGTAGAGATCAGGACTAAGATCGGTGACATCGAGCTGGAATTGTATCCCGACCAGGCGCCCAAAACAGTGGCCGCATTCCTGGGGTATATCGAAAAAGGATTGTATAAAGACTGTTCTTTTTACAGGGTGCTCAATACAGATAATCAACCCTCCAATACGCCTAAGGCAGAAGTGGTCCAGGGGGGTCTTTGGAAAACACCCAACAGGCCCAATAACCTGCCGGGCATTCCCCACGAAACTACCCAACAAACCAAATTGCTGCACAAAGATGGGGTGATCTCTATGGCGCGACTGGAGCCCGGCTCAGCCACTACAGAATTTTTTATTTGCCTGGGCGATCAGCCCGGTTTCGATTTCGGCGGAGTGAACAATCCAGACGGCCAGGGCTACGCCGCTTTCGGAAGAGTAGTAAAAGGGATGGATATCGTTCGTCGCATTTACAATATGCCGGAGTTTGAACAATACTTCGATCCCCCGGTACCGATCTTCAACATTGTTAGACTATAGAGAGCATCAACTTCCCAAAACTATTTCGCTTCTCCCTTATCTTCGCGGCCTTAAAACCGGCAGGATATGACAGGCATCGATAGCGTACAACTGGAGCAGGTGATCGTTCACAGGGTGGGCAACCCAACACGCGGTGAGGAACTGAAATTGTCCGTTAACCCGCTTACGCTCAACGATGAGATCGTAAGGGGATTGCTCACCAAATATTTCCTGGGGCCGTTCAATGAAAATGAGCTTTATCATTTCTCCCACCTCAGCGACCTGCAGATGAATGAAGTGTACCGCTACGTGGCGGAGATCTTCGGGAGCAGGGACAGCTTCGTACAGCAATCCATTCTCCTGACGCAATTCCTCTATAGCAAATCGACGCATGCGAAGGTGAAAGAAGGCGAACTGTATGTGGCGTTGTTCGATAAGGTGCCCTTCAACAATGAGCAGATGCAGGCTGTAGGCATTTTTAAATCGGAAACGAAAGAAACTTTCCTGAAAGTGTTCCCCCATGGGCAAAGTTGGGAAGTGGTGCAGGAAGAAGGGGTCAATATCAATAAGCTCGACAAAGGCTGTCTTGTGTTCAGGACCGATACCGTGGAAGGGTTCAAGGTCTGTGTGGTCGATAATACCAATAAACAGAATGATACACAATACTGGGTCAGCGATTTTTTGCAGGTGCAGCCCTTTGCAGACAGCTATCATCACACCAATAATTACCTCAGCCTCTGCAAACAGTTTATCACCAATGAATACCCCGAAAAATTCGAGGTAAGTAAGAGCGACCAGATCGACCTGCTCAACCGTTCAATGGATTATTTCAAGACCAGGGAACAATTCAACCTGCAGGAATTTGCGCAGGAAGTGATCCATCATGAGGATGTGGTCAACACATTCATGGATTACAAAAGAAATTTCGAATCATCGCGCAAGGTGGAGATCGGGGAGGAATTCGATATCCATCTATCGGCAGTGAAAAAGCAGCAAAGGGTTTTCAAATCTGTGCTGAAGCTCGACAGGAACTTTCATATCTATATTCACGGGCGGAGGGACCTGATCGAAAAAGGGGTCGATGAAATGACCGGGAAAAAATACTACAAGATATATTATGACGAAGAGACCTGATGCCATTATCTCTCAGCTCGCAATGGCCGGCGCAAACAGGGGCTGCTGGTTTTTTACGACCAGCAGGTAATAAGCATAGTCAGTCATCGGTATATCATTCAACCCTACATTGCGTGCTATGGTCACCAACTGGCCCCTGTGGTACGTGCTGTGGTTCATACAATGATGGATGAATTCAAATCGCGGGCGGGTGCCATCGATCCAGGGCGTTGCGAAATAACAATTCTCCTGCAATTCAGTTTCCGTAAGGTTGTTCAGATAGGCGGCAAACTCGTCCGAATGGCCGGCAATACCTTGCAGTATATCTTCAATACTGCCTTCATAGTTTTCCCGGAAACTGACAGGAGGCAGGGCCTTTTGCAAAACAGAAAGCCAGAAACGCTGGCAATCCCAAATATGCAGCAGGGTCGATTTCAGGCTGGGAAAGCTGGAGATCACTTCCTGCTCCAGCAGGGAGGTTGGTTTGGCGCTCAGCCATTCTGCCATTGTCTTATTGGCCCAGGCGTTGTAAGCGGCGTAATCCTGCATCAGGGAGAGCAAGGTCACCGGTGGCTTTTCTTTCACTGCGTATAACATAGTTGTAGTAATTTCTACTACAAAGCAACAACCACCTGGTGACAGCCTTGTGTCAGTAGGAAAACAAAGGGAAAAAAATATTTTAGCTGATCGCCTCTTCCTGTTGTGCAATGATCTTATTTCCAATGGTTGGGTTCTCTACCGGGGCCACTGCCGGTTTAGTCTGCCTGTATTTCGCCAGGTTGATCAGCAGCACACTGCCGAGAATAATGGCCAGTCCCGTGATCTGGATCCAGCTCATCTGCTCCCCTCCGAAGAAAACGCCCAACAGCACTGCCACCACCGGGTTCACATACGCATACGTGCTCACCTGCGTGGCCGGCCGCACCTGCAATAACCAGACGTACGCGCTGTAGGCAAGTATCGACCCCATCAATATCAGGTAGAATATAGCGAACCAGGCATCGGAGCTTACAGATTTCCATTCGAAGCCGCTCCATTCATTGGTCAGAAAACTACCGGGGAGAAAGGCAAATCCTGCCACCAGCATTTGCCAGGTAGTATTGACAGTAGCGGAGCCGGTGGAATTATATTTGGAATAGATCGATCCGCCTGCCCAACTGATACAACCGATCAGCACGATCAGAAGACCGATAATAGTGCCGCTTGTTTTCGGATCGGCCATGGCTTTATTGATATGTTCGCTGAAAAGCAGGATCACACCGATGAAACCGATCACGAGGCCGAGTACAGTTGAACGGTTGCTCAGGTTCTCTTTCCATTTAGGTTTATCGAGGAGTACGAACCAGATAGGCGCTGAAGAGATCCATACAGCCACGAGCGAGCTGGGCAGCGTTTTCTCCGACCAGATCACACAGCCATTACCTACCAGCAGCAGCAGCAAGCCCGTAATGGCTGCGGCCTTGAACTGCTTCGGGTCCCAAAGCTTTTCTCCTCTGATGATACACCAGATCAGCATCAGGCTTCCCGCTACCAAAAAGCGGAATGATCCCATGATCAATGCCGGAATATCGTGCACAGCCTTTCCGATGAAAAAATAAGTAGAGCCCCATACCAGGTACACGGTGGCGAAGGCCAGGATCACCATCAGCGTAGAAGCGGGCTTCTTTACAGCAGTTGACATACGTTTATTTTTTGGGAATGACCAATTGTTGTTGCTCTTTCACGGTTTCCAAAACGATCGTGGTCTTGGTGGAAGCGATATTGGGGATATTCTTCAACTGACTTCGCATCAGCTCCATCAGGGAGGCGGAATCGGCTACCCGCACTTTGATGAGGAAACAATCCTCGCCTGCTATATGATGCACTTCCTGCACTTCGGGGATCTGCGACAACAGCTCCGAGGTGTCGGTACAACAGGCAAAACCAACGGAGGTCCTGATAAAAATGAATGCCAGCAGTTTTTGCTGAACGGCCGTTGGATTTATCTGGGCATTGTATTGGGTGATCACTTTTTTCTGCTCCAGCTTTTTTACACGTTCCAGCACAGCAGACGGCGCCATATTCAGCTCACGGGCCAGGTCGGCATTGGAAATTCTGGCATTGGCCTGCATCAGGTCCAGGATTTGCAGGTCAGTATTATCCAAGTTAATATCCATTTTCGACGAATTTTCTGTAAATATAAATAATTTCAGAATAATATTCGGTGTTATAGTTTTATTAAGAAATATATATCTGTGAGGAGATTGATCGCCGAATAAAGGCTAATTTTATCAAAAATCAGTTATGGACATCAGCGGAAAGATCATACAATTATTACCGGTTCAAACAGGGCAGGGGAAGAACGGGATCTGGAAAAAGCAGGAATTTATCCTGGAAACAGGCGATACTTATCCAAAAAAAGTATGTATTGCCGTATGGGGCGATAAGATAGATCTCAATAGCTTCAAAACAGGTGAGCCGGTGACCGTTTCCTTCGATGTGGAGAGCCGCGAGTATAATGGCCGTTGGTATACCGATGTAAAAGCATGGAAAGTGGTACGTGCCGCAGCGGGCAGTGGCAGCCCTGTGGACCAACCCATCGATATGCCTCCTGCCGGTGATGACGACCTTCCGTTCTAAGATCATATCATGCTAAGGCATCCTATAGGAATATATCGCCACTGACATAATTCATCCCTTCCAACAAGATCACTTCAATTATTTTGAAGTGATTTTTAATTTATGCCCAAACTGCTGTTTTGTATTTGTTTGCTCCTCCTGGTACATACCGGGTTTAGCCAGCCTTCTCCACCAGGAAAGCTCGGCATTACGGTATTGGACCATAAACAGGTAGCCCTGCCTTCTGCAACGGTTGACCTTCTTCGTATGAAAGATTCCTCCCTGATCAGGTCCGGGACCACCGATGCCAATGGCATGGTCGATTTCGGCGACCTGCCGGATGGCGAATACCTTTGCCGTATCAGTATGGTGAACTACATCACCTCCTACAAAACCATTCTTCACAACGCCGCCGGTAAAGACCCGAAGGCCCTGAGGCCCGTCATTGTTCTTGAACCTGCCAATGCCACCCTGAACGAAGTCACGGTATCTGGACGAAAGGCGCTTGTTAAACTACTGGCCGATAAAACCATCGTGAATGTGGATGCCAGTATTACCAGCGCAGGGGCCACTGTGATGGAAGTGTTGGAAAAATCACCCGGCATTTCGGTTGACCGGGACGGTAATATCAGCCTCAAAGGTAAGCCCAATGTACTTGTCCTCATCGACGGAAAACCTACCTATGTTTCAGGCAGCGATCTGGCGGGCATGCTGAACGGCATGAGCGCTTCGCAGATAGAACAGATCGAGATCATGGACAACCCGCCTTCCAGGTACGATGCTGCCGGAAATGCCGGGATCATCAATATCAAAACCAAAAAGAACCGGCAACAGGGATTTAATGGCAGTCTCACCGCAGGATATACACAGGGTATTTATCCAAAGACGAATGATAACCTTTCCCTGAATTACCGCGCGGGCAGGTTCAATAGTTTCCTCAATTATAGTTTGAATGCCGGAAGTAATTTCACCGACCTTTATGCACTGCGCACCTATTTTGAGAACGACAATAAAACGGTGGCTGCCCTGCTGCGACAGCCTTCTCTGTTCACGGGCAATGCCTGGAATCATACCGTTAAAGCCGGATTGGACTATAGTCTTTCCAAAAAAACTACCCTCGGACTGGTGTTCACAGGGATGCACCATACCCGCCGCGGTAAGAGCTATGCCACGGCCGAATGGCTGAACGCTGCCGGTCATGCCGATTCCATTATACTCAGCAACAGTAATAGCTCCACGAAATTCAGGAATGCCGGCATCAACCTCAACTTACGGCATAGCTTCAGTAGTACCGAAGAACTTACTGCCGATCTCGATTACCTGGGGTATCGCATCCGCAATGACCAGTACTTCAAGAACAACCTCCACGCATCGGGTGGGTATGAAGAGGAAATACAGGGTGACCTCCCTTCAAATATCCGGATCTTGTCGGCGAAAGCAGACTATACCAGGCGTTTCAACAATACACTGAAACTGGAGGCCGGCTGGAAATCATCCAGGGTGAAGACCGACAATGATGCCACTTATTTTCTCAGGCAGCAGGATAACTGGCTGCCTGATCTGGGGAAGACCAACCATTTTTTGTATACTGAAAACATCCATGCCGCCTATACCAATATCGAAAAGCAGGCTGGAAGATTTACTTGGCAGGGTGGGCTACGTTACGAGTATACTGCCTACGATGCCACGCAACTGGGCAACCCGGTGCGTAAGGATTCTTCTTTCTCGAAGCGGTACAACAGCCTGTTCCCTACAGTGTATGTTACCTGGAAAGCAGATTCTTCGAACAGTTTCACACTGAGTGCAGGCCGGCGGATCGACAGACCGGCATTCCAGAAGCTCAACCCGTTTGTATTCGTGATCAATAAATACACCAACCAGCAAGGCAATCCTTATTTCCTGCCTCAATACACCTGGAACATCGGGCTAAGCCACCTGTTCAAAGAAATACTGGTGACGAGCCTGAGCTATAGCAGGTCCAATGATTATTTTTCACAGATGTTCTTCACCGACAGCAATGGGATCGTTACGTACACGGAAGGAAATGTAGGAAGCAGGGAAAACTTCGTGCTGTCGGTAAGCGTACAGCTATCCCCGTTGGAATGGTGGTCACTTTCGGCGCAGGCAGACCTCACCCATAAAAAGATCAAAGGGTTCGTGTGGAAGTATTATTCAGCATCCATTACGCAGGCTGGACTTAATCTCAATAACCAGTTCCGGTTCAGGAAAGGATGGGCAGCGGAACTCACCGGGTTCTACATTACCCGCAGCCAGGAAGATCTGCAGGAAGTGCTGGACCCCAATGGACAGTTATCGGCCGGTATTTCCAAACAGGTGCTGAAGAATAAAGCCACGCTCAGGCTCACTGTGCGTGATATTTTTTATACACAGGCGATGAAAGGGCTTAGCCAGTTCCAGCAATCGAATGAATACTTCAAGCTGACCCGCGATAGCCGTGTGATGGCGCTTTCCTTTACCTGGCGCTTTGGTAAACCGGTAAAAAGCGGTACACGGAGAGCTGGTGGAGCAGATGAGGAGATCAATCGCGTGGGGGCGGGGACGTGAGAAGGATCAAACAGGATCCCGTATAATACATTCAACATCTGAAGATGTAAATGTAATTTAAGTTTTTAATACGGGCTCTTCGACCATCCTGAATTTTGATTCAATCTGTTCAACTGATGGGAGGCTATCTCTTAAATCCTCCGGAAGTGTTTCAGTCAGCCGATACTCACTTACGCCTATAGGATTGCTGATGCCTCGAAGTGCATATTCGGCTATTATTCTATTTCGCTGCTTACAAATTAGAATGCCGATACTCGCGCTATCGGTCGATTGTTTTAGAGTATTGTCTACTATATTAAGGTAGAAATTCAATTTTCCGGCATATTCTGGTATGAATTCTCCCGTCTTTAACTCAACGACTACAAAACAATGTAGCCTGAAATGATAGAAAAGGAGATCGATAAAGTAGTCCCTATCTCCAATGGTTACCGGATATTGTCTGCCGATGAAACTAAAACCGGAGCCTAATTCCAATAAAAATCGGGTAAGATTATCGATCAGGGCCGATTCAAGGTCTTTTTCCTTGTATTCTTCGTATAGATGGAGGAAGTCGAATTTGTAAGGGTCCTTCATCAATTCTTTCGCAAGATCACTTTGAACAGTCGGAAGGGTTTGCTCGAAATTGGTTACGGCCCTGCCCATTCGTTGCCATAATTTACTTTCGATCTGTTGCACTAAAACATTCCTGCTCCAATTGTTTGATGCTGTTTTTATAGTATAGTATTGCAATTCTTCGGTAGAATTCGTTTTGTCCAGGATGGTGCAAATATGGAACCAGGGCAATTGTGCAGCAGCCTGCTGCACAATTTGATCAGCCTTTATTAATGTGCCAGAAAGCTGGACAAAATAGGGGAATGCAAGTGCAAATGCCCTCATATATTTCAAATTTCGGGCGGATAACCCTTTCATGGAAGGGAACGCAATTTGCAGATCAGCGGAGAGCCGGTCTATTATTCTAGATCCCCATCCGGCTCGTTTTTGTTGTTGCAGGATCGCGTCTCCAAGTTTCCAATATAAGGCCAGTAATTCAATATTGGCTGTAAGGGAGGCCTTTAACCGGGCGGTTTGAATTTCTTTCTTTAAATGGAGGACAAATTGCACATATTTTTCGGAAGCTTGCATGATCATCTATTACCATAGTAATAGCAAAATTGAGGTATTTTAAAATACCTTCCCCTTTTTATATCATATTTTTTCGAATATTGATCTTCGTTAGAGTGTCTGCTACACAATCTCCACCCCCTTCCCCTTATAAGGCTGCAATGCTATATTATCCGGGGCCAGCTCTGTGATGAGGTAATCGACTTCTTGGATATCGGCGATCTTCATTTTCATGGAGGAGTTGAGCTTTTCGGAGATGGCGAGGATCGCTACTTTATCGGCGGCTTTGATCATGGCCTTTTTTACCTGGATGGTTTCCCAGTCGGAATCGGTGAGCCCGTGTGAGGCATCGATGGCATTGGTGCCGATGATGCACAGATCGGCTTTGATGCCGGAGAGATATTCGAACACTTCGCCGCTAACGGTCATCTGGCTGTAAGTGCTGATCTGCCCGCCGATCATGATGGTCTTGATCATGGGCTTATCGAGCAATTCAACGGCAGATAGAACATTTACCGTAATAAAAGTTGCACGCAGTGATGGCGGGATCTTTTTGATGAACTCCCTGATGGTGGTGCCGCCGCCAACGAGCACGATCATATCATCGCGCAGCAGTTGAAGCGCTTTTTCAGCGATCACCATCTTATTGGTTTGGGAATAAGTTTCCGATTCATGCCCATAATGATAGGCGATGGACATGGCCCCCCCTTTGATCTTCACTACTTCCCCGTCTTCCGCCAGTTCATTCACATCGCGGCGGATGGTATCTTCAGAAACATTGATCAGTCCTACAAGATCACTGTATGTAAGACGCGTGTGAATATTCACTTGCTTAATGATCAGTTTTTTCCTCGCCTGCTTGGTGAGCGAAACCGGTGGAACCGGATCTTGAGTATTCATGTCCATATATATACAGTCAAATATCAGGTAAAAATAAAATATAGACGCAAATTTTTGCAATATTTGAATATGAAAATAATTTTTTTGCGAATTTCTTATCCTCCCAGAGGAATCTGAATAAACATATAATGGGTTAATTTACAAATTACAACCGTTTGAAAGTTAACCTTTGGGTTGGATTGAAATAGTTATCAAATTTGCGTTTTTTGCGTCCAATTGATGCAAATATTTTGCAAATAGATTTTTTTCTGCGTAGTTTAGTCAAAGAATTTGCATTTTTTGAAAGAAACGCTCTAATCTAACTACTGCAATGAAAAAAGTTACGTTAACTGCTCTTGCCAGCCTGTTGGTATACAGCCTCCTGCTCTGTACTACCACCCAGGCGCAGACCATCATCTCCATCTCAGGCTCTGTGGCCAGCGCCTCCGGCGGCCAGAAGATCAGCGGGGCTACCATCATCCTGGCATCCGACAACAAAGTAGCCACCACCACCGATGCCTCCGGTAATTTCACACTTAAAGTGCCCGGTTCCGGCGCCATCGAACTACTCGTAAGCCATGTTGGTTTCGAAAAGAGAACGGTGAAACTGGAACAGGGTCAAACCACTATCCATATCCTGCTCCACGATACACACGCACTCAACGAAGTAGTGGTCACCGCACTCGGTATCAAAAAAGAGAAAAAAGCACTGGCCTATGCCGTGACAGAAGTGAAAGGCGAAGAGTTCACCCAGGCACGCGAGATCAATATCGCCAATGCACTGACCGGTAAGATCGCAGGGGTCAACGCTTCCAGTCTGGCCAGCGGACCAGGCGGCTCCAGTCGCGTGGTGATCCGCGGCAATGGTTCCTTTAACGGCGATAACCAACCGCTGTATGTGATCAATGGCATGCCGATCGACAATTCCACTCAAAGCATGCCGGCCAGTGGTAACGGGGCCATCGGTCTCAACAGCGACCGCGGCGACGGTATTGCCGGCATCAACCCCGATGATATCGAGACCATCACCGTCCTCAAAGGCGGCACTGCCGCAGCCTTGTACGGTTCCCGCGCATCCAACGGCGTCATCATCATCACCACTAAAAAAGGAGCCAGACAAAAAGGGATCGGTGTTGAATACAATACCACGCTCACGATCGAAACCCCCGGCATAATACCCGACTGGCAATATGAATATGGCGCCGGCCAGTTCGCGGCAAAACCTCAAACACAGTCTGAAGCCATCAATATGGGCCGACTTTCCTACGGCGCCAAAATGGATGGCAGTGATGTGATCCAGTTCGATGGTGTGAAACGCCCCTATTCTCCTCAAAAGAACAATATCAGGAATTTCTATAAAACAGGCACCACTTTCACTAACACAATTGCTTTTTCCGGGGGCTCCGAAGCGCTTACCTGGCGTCTCTCGCTTTCAGATATGAACAACCATGGCCTTGTGCCCAATCAAAAGCTGAACAAGAAGATCGCCACGCTCACGCTGGCCTCCAACCTCGGCAAGAGACTGAGCATCGAAGGCTACGCCCAGTACAATATCGAGAAAGCGCGCAACAGGAGCGGTGTGGCCGATGCACCGGGAAATCCCAACTGGGGCACCTATATGATCGCCAATACGGTCGATGTGCGCAACCTGGCCCCTGGCTATGACGCCACCGGGAACGAAGTGCTTTGGAACCCTTCCCCTTTTGCCAGCAACCCGTACTTCGTGGTGAACCGTTTCCAGAATGATGATGACAAGAACCGCTTTATCGGTAACCTCAGTGTTAAATACAATATCCTCGACAATCTTTTTATCAAAGGACGGGTGACGCACGATTATTCGAGCCTTGTATATACCGGGATAGTTCCTAGCGGTACCGCCTATGCGCCACTGGGCTTTTACCAGCAATACACTACCGGCATCACGGAAACCAATGCCGATCTCACCCTGAACTATTCTACCAAATTCGCCAAACACTTTGGATTGACGGCACTGGCCGGCGGAAACCAACGCCGTGCAAAGTCAGTAGGCACCAACCTCGATGGCACCAGCTTTGCCGAGCCCGGCTTCTATGACCCTACCAATGTGGTGAGTCTTACCACTACCAAATCCCTGGGCCGTTTGTCGACCAACTCACTCTTCGGTTCCGTAGACCTTTCTTATAAAAGCATGCTGTACCTGACGGCCACCGGGCGTACCGACTGGTTCTCTACCCTATCTCCCAAAAACAACCATATCTTTTATCCTTCAGTGGGTGTGAGCTTCGTATTGTCGGAAGCCTTTCAATTGCCTGCCTGGGTAAATTTCGCCAAGCTGAGAAGCTCATGGGCGCAAGTGGGTGGCGCTACCCCCATTCCCTATGCGCTGAACCTTACCTATAGCCTGGTGCCGGGTGGCGGCCATCTCGGCCGCCCTTTAAAGATGATCACCAATTTCAACGGGGCCAACTCAGGTTTGCTGATGGCGCCCAACGCCAACCTGAAACCACTCACCTCCACCACTTTCGAGGTCGGGCTGGAAGCCAGGTTCCTCAATGGCAGGCTCTCTACCGATATCGCACTATACAACCGCAAGACCACCGATGATATCGTGCGGGCTTCCATTTCACCCGCCTCCGGTTTCAATTTCGCGCTACTGAATGTGGGTGAGATGAGCAACAAGGGAATCGAGGTAATGGTAACAGGTGTGCCTGTCAGATCGAAGGATTTCAGTTGGGAAGTAAGCTATAATATGGCATACAATAAGAATGAAGTGATCCGGATCACTGATAACCTCACCAGCTTCCAGGCGGATGCCAGCGTCAACAACTATGCATTCATCTATAATGAAGTGGGCAAGCCCTTCAGCACCATCAAAGGCTATCGGGTTAAGAAAGATGCCAAAGGCAATACGATTTTCGGGGCCAATGGCTTCGAACAGCAGAGCGAGCTGGTTGACCTGGGAACAGGCGTATCACCCTTTACTACCGGCATCACCAACAGCTTTACCTACAAACGTTTTGGGTTCAGCTTCCTGATCGACGGCAAGTTTGGAGGCAAAGTGTATTCCGCTACCAACCTGTATTCAACCCGTTTTGGATTGAACAAGATCACCCTGCCGGGAAGGGATAATGGCCTTACCGTTTCAGGCGTGGATGCCACCGGCAATCCTTTCACCAAAACTTTTGCACCGGCACAACTGGCAGCCTATTACGACAACTTCAAGAACCTGTCGGAGAAATTCGTGTATGATGCGGACTTCATCAAATTGCGGCAGGTGATCCTCAGCTACCAGGTGCCTGTTCAATCACTGCATTTCGTGAAAGTGCAATCGCTTACCGTTTCATTTGTGGCAAGGAACCTGTTGATCCTGCATAAAGACGCGCCCAATATCGATCCTGAATCCACTTTCAGCAATTCGAATGCACAGGGTTTTGAAATGTTCGGCGTGCCCCGTACCAGGAGCTATGGCGTGAACCTGCTGGTGAAGTTTTAATTCATTCTTTTAAATGTAACAACATGCAACGAATCGATTTTCTGAAATACCTGCTGGTGCTTGGCCTTGTGGCCGGGTTCAGCTCCTGCGATAAGAATTTTGAAGAGATCAATACCAACCCGAATGCGTCGACCAATCCGAATGTCGACTACCTGTTCAGCCAAAGCCAGCTTCGGGGCAATTATGTGTACGACCGGAATTATTTTTATACGGCCTATCTCAATGCCGGAATGTTCATCCAGCATTTTACCACTTTTAAAGATGTGGCAGGCTCCGGGGTGGGCGATAAATATGGTGCGAATGATTTCTACCAGGGCTTCTATTTCCGGTATATCTATACCAATGTGATCAATACATTGGGTGAAGCTATCCGCGCCGCCCAGAAGCCCAACCAGGTGAACAAGCTCGCCGCAGCCCGCATCTGGCGTGTATTGCTGATGCAGCGCATCACCGATGCCTATGGCGATGTTCCCTATAAGGACGCTGTGAAAGGATACACGGAAGGAAATTTTTCACCGGCGTATGATCCGCAATCGGAGATCTATGCCGATCTCCTGAAAGAGCTGGATGAGGCCATCAGGTCATTCGATGCCTCCAAACCAACATTCGGCAATGCCGACCTGCTCTATAAGGGAAATATAGATCAATGGAAAAAATTCGGTTATTCATTGATGTTGAGAGTGGCCATGCGCCTTACCAAACGCGATGAAGCAAAAGCCAGGGAATGGGCGCAGAAAGCGATTACCGGCGGCGTGATCCTGTTGCCTGCCGATAATGCCGTGGTGAAATACAGTAACGGACCACAGGTATATAATAATAACCCCGTGGCGTATGAGTTGGTTGGGCAGGATTATATTCCCGGCGCCAATGGTATCAACAATACGGAAGGTGGTAAGTTCAGCAAAACATTTATAGATTATTTGAAAAACCACAACGACCCCCGCCTGAACGTAGTGGCGGTGACCTGGAACGGCAGCACGCCCGATACCTCAACGGTGAAACAGAAAGGCTTCCCCAGTGGTACGGGCACGCGTCCCGCCGATTACAACACCTATTCAGAGCCCAACCCGGCCACCATTCTGCAATATGCGGCCCCATTGCTGGTATTGACGAACGCAGAAACGAATTTCCTGTTGAGTGAAGCTGCCCTGAGAGGCTGGACAGGCGGCTCTGCTGCCCAGTATTACAAGACAGCCATCGAGAACAATATGCAGAACTGGGCATTGTTCGGCCCCGGTGGTGTGATCGCTTCCAACAGGATCAGCGATTACACCAGCGCCAATGCGCTGAATACGGCCGGTTCCTTCGATGCTCAGATGAACCAGGTCCATTCCGAGTTTTGGATAGCGCTGTTGCTGGATGAACAGGAAGCCTATGCCAACTGGCGGCGCACCGGTTATCCTCAACTGACGCCCGTGAATTATCCGGGGAATTCAACAGGCGGCGCCATTCCACGCAGGTTCCCGTATTCGCAACCAGAACAAGGCATGAACAAAATAAATTACAATGCAGCTATTGCCCGTCAGGGCGCAGATCTATTAACGACCAGGGTTTGGTGGGACAAACAATGATGAAAAGCACAGGCCTGTTTTTTTTACTGATAGTCCTTGCGTATGCACCTTCAACGGCGCAGGAGAAAGCTGCAGCGACGGCAGCATTGATCCCTGCGCCTGTTGAAGTAAAATTTGGTCAGGGGTTTTTTACACTCGGGAAGCATACGGTGATAAGAGCAGATACCGGCCTTGCTGAAGAAGCAGCACTGTTGAATGGATTTATCCGGCAGCAAACGGGGCTGACACTGGCTGTTTCATCGAAAAAACCTTCGATATCTTCCATCGATCTCGACATAGATCCCCTCCGGGTGAAAGAACCGGAAGGATACCAACTGCTCATATCGTCCGATGCCATCAGGATAACGGGCCATGATGGCGCGGGTATTTTATACGGCATTCAAACATGGCGGCAGTTATGGCAGCATTCACCTGTCGGGGCACTATCTGTAAAGGCATGCATCATCAACGACTATCCGCGTTTTGCCTATAGGGGAATGCACCTCGATGTAAGCCGCCATTTTTTTTCAGTGGCCTTCATCAAAAAATATATCGACCTGCTTTCCTTATACAAGCTGAATACTTTTCACTGGCATCTGACAGATGATCAGGGCTGGCGTATCGAGATCAAAAAATATCCCAGGCTTCAGTCGGTGGCTGCCTGGCGCGATGAAACGCTGATAGGCCATAAAAAAGAATGGCCGCACCGCTTCGACGGAAAAAGGTACGGAGGTTATTATACACAGGAACAGGTAAAGGAAGTTGTACGCTACGCCACTGCCAGGCATATTACTGTCATCCCTGAAATCGAAATGCCGGGACATGCGCTGGCAGCGCTTTCTGCCTATCCTCAACTGGGCTGCACCGGCGGCCCTTATAAAGCCGCTACATGCTGGGGCATTTTCGATGATGTGTTCTGTGCCGGCAAGGACAGTGTTTTCACCTTCCTGCAGGATGTGCTCGATGAAGTGATGGAACTTTTTCCTTCGACCTATCTTCATGTGGGAGGCGATGAATGCCCCAAACAACGATGGGCCGCCTGCCCGCATTGCAGAAAGCGGATGCAGGAAGAGCACCTGGCCAATGAGCATGAGCTTCAAAGTTATTTTATCAAAAGGATCAGTCGATATATCGATAGCAAGGGCCGCCACCTGATCGGATGGGATGAGATCCTGGAAGGTGGGCTCGCTCCCGGGGCTACCGTGATGAGCTGGGGCGGCATCGAAGGAGCTATATCGGCCGCCCGCCAGCATCATCATGTGATCATGACCCCCGAAGATGAGCTGTACTTCGACCATTATCAATCCCTCTATCCGGCTGAGCCACTGGCCGCTGGCGGTTATACATCACTGAAAGACGTATACAATTATCAACCTTTACCAGATACAGCCGACCGGCAATTATTACCGTATATCACCGGCATACAGGGACAGTTATGGAGCGAGTACCTGCCCACCCCTGAACAGGCGGAATATATGTTGATGCCCCGCGCCATGGCGCTGGCAGAAAGGGCCTGGTCGCCGGAAACAAGAAAGAGCTACCCTGATTTCCTGTCGAGGCTCCGGTCACAGAAAAAAATGCTCGATAATATCCCGGTGAATAGCGCCGGTAATTTCGATGAGATCAATTATACTGTACTGGCTGTAAACAAAGGTAGCATCAGGATCACGCTGCGATCGGACATGCCCGGCGGTAAGATATACTACTCCACCGATGGCAGCAGGCCCGGCCTGAAAAGCAGGCTGTACAAAGGCCCGGTAAACATCAACCAAGCGGTATTGCTCAGGGCTGCACTTTATAATGGAGGAAAACCGGTAGGCAGAATATTCGAGCAATCCTTTCATATTCATAAAGCCATCGGCGCTTCGGTCGCATTGCAAAATGCACCAACTTCAAAATATGGTGGCCCTGCCAGTAAACTGGTGAACGGTATTTACGGTGTGCATCGTTACAATGACCAGCAATGGATGGGCTTCAGCGGAAATGATCTGGAAGCAGTGATCGACCTGGAAAAAGTGCAACCTATAAAAGTAGTGGGAGCGAATATCCTGCAATACCACTGGCAACGGATGTGGGCGCCGGTGTGGCTGCAATTCGCGGTTTCAGTCGATGGTATCCATTACAAGACAATTGCCCGGCAGGATGAGTACCCGGTGAACGGCATCAACAAAGTCCGTATAAAATTACAGGGCATTACAGCCAGGTATATCAAAGTAACAGGCATCAATAAAGGCATCATCCCTCTGGGAGAATATGGAGCAGGCGCCAATAGCCTGCTCATGATCGATGAATTGATCGTTAACTAACAGTAAATAAAACAGACCTATGAGTAACAGCACTGCAGAAGAAAGATTTGCACAGTTAGGATTGACATTGCCGCCGGCGCCGTCCCCGCTGGGTGTGTACAAACCTTGCCTGGTAGATGGAAAATACCTGTACCTATCGGGCCATGGCCCGGTACAGAACGACCAGTCACTGATCATCGGCCGCATTGGCCGGGATATGGACATCGAACAGGGTAAACTGGCGGCCAGGCAGGTAGGCTTGACCATGTTATCGACCATCAGAACAAGGATCGGCAGCCTCGATAAAGTGAAACGAGTGATCAAAGTGTTGGGGATGGTGAACAGCACACCTGAATTCGAACGGCATCCCTATGTGATCAATGGATGCAGTGAATTGTTTGCGGCAGTATGGGGAGAGGAGAACGGTGTGGGCGTGAGAAGTGCTATCGGCTTCGGTTCCCTGCCCGACAATATCCCTGTCGAGATCGAAGCCATGTTCGAATTATATTGAGAACATGCCTGGTTTTACGAAAGCCCCTGCTGCCAAGTCCGGGATAATACTTAGTTTTCCATAAATTCAACGTGATGGAAACGCTTGCCGGTAACAACAAGGTTCAATTGGCAGCCTTCGGAGAATTTCTCCTGCGATTGCACAGCAGCCATGGAAAAAGATTTCAGCAAACTGACGGATACACGGCCTGGTATGCAGGCGCCGAAGCAAATGTGTGCGTTCTGCTTTCGCGCTTAGGCATGAACGTTAATTATATCAGCAGAGCGCCAGCCAACGACCTGGCTACTGCCGGGATACAGCAATTGAAAAGCCATGGTGTGGGGACCTCGCATATCGTGCACGGAGGGGATAGGCTCGGCCTGTACTTTACGGAATCGGGCAATCATATCCGGAATACCCGTGTGATCTACGACAGGAATGGCAGTTCATTCACCAGGCTGCAACCGGGAATGATCGACTGGAAAACGGTTTTGCAGCACACAGAATATTTTCACTGGTCGGGCGTTGCGGCAGCGTTATCCGCGAGTGCAGCAGCAGTTTGTGCAGAAGCATTGGAAGTTGCCCGTGAAAAAGGAATGATCATTTCATCCGATTTCAACTACCGCTCCACGCTCTGGCAATATGGTAAACAGGCAAAAGAGATAATGCCTCCTTTATTGCAGCATAGTGAAGTAGCGGTGGCCGACCTGGATTCCATTGAAGTATATTATGGTATCGGGACAGACAAAAAGTTGCCGCTGGAAGAAAGGTTCAAACAGGCAGTGGAAGCACTGACAGAAAAGATGCCCCGGTTAAAAACATTGGGCATGAGTTTTAGAAAAGTGCAGGACCATCAGCAGATCTACCTGGCGGCATTGGCGCATGGGGGCAAGTACTATTTTTCGGAAGGATATGCTATTCCACAGGTAACAGACCAGATCGGCACCGGGGATGCCTTCACCGCAGGTATCCTGTATGGACTGATGAATCAATACGATCCGCAAAGGATCATTCATTTTGCTACTGCCTGCGGAACACTGAAGCAGAGTATTCCGGGCGATTGGGCCATTATCAGCAAAGCAGAGATCGAAGAGCTGATGGCGAACGGAGTGTCGGGCAGGATAGTGAGATGAGATCGGAAAACAAAATTATAAAGCAACAAACTACATGTTTACTATCGATGCCCATCTGGACCTCAGCATGAACGCTATGGAATGGAACCGTGATCTCCGCAGATCAGTTTTCGAGATCCGCGATCGTGAAAAAGGATTGACCGATAAACCCGACAGGGCCAGGGGCACAGTGGCATTCCCTGAATTGCGCAAAGGAAATACCGGGCTGGTAGTAGCTACCCAGATAGCCCGTTATGTTGGCCCCGGCAATCCATTGCCGGGCTGGCATTCACCTGAGCAGGCATGGGCGCAAACGCAGGCCCAGCTTAGCTGGTACAAGTCCATGGAAGAAGCCGGCGAGTTGGTGATGATCAAGGACAGGAGCGGGCTGGAGCGCCATATCGCCCTTTGGATGAATGGTGAATCCAATGAGCACAAGCCCATCGGTTATATATTGAGTTTGGAAGGCGCCGATTCCCTGGTCGATCTTTCCTATCTCGAAAAAGCCTACCATTATGGATTGAGCGCCATCGGGCCGGCCCATTATGGCCCCGGCCGCTATGCCAACGGCACCGATGCAACTGGGCATCTGAATGAAAAGGGCAGGCAATTGCTGAAGGAGATGGAGCGGCTCGATATGATCCTCGACGCAACGCATCTCTGCGATGATGCTTTCTGGGACGCGATGGACCTCTTCAACGGTCATATCTGGGCCAGCCACAATAATTGCCGCAGGCTGGTTGATCATAACCGCCAGTTCAGTGACGAAATGATCAAAACGCTGATCCGGAAAGAGGCAGTGATCGGCGCCGCGTTGGATGCCTGGATGATGGTGCCTGGTTGGGTGCGCGGCCAATCGACCCCGGAGGGTATGCACTGCAACCTGGAAAAAATGGTAGACCATATCGATCATATCTGCCAACTGGCCGGCAATGCCCAGCACGTGGGCATCGGCACCGATCTCGATGGGGCCTTCGGTAAAGAGCAATCTCCGTATGATCTCGAAACGATCGCCGACCTGCAGAAAGTGCCGGCCTTATTGAAACAGCGTGGTTATTCGGCGGTGGATGTCGACAATATAATGCATGGCAACTGGCTGCGGTTCCTGAGAAAGGCATGGGCAGAATGATCTTTTTGCTAATTTTATGCGGATACCGTGGACTGAATGCAACTACCTCACTATACGGAAGAAGAACTGCTTAACAGGTTGGCCGGCAATGATGAAACTGCCTTTGCGCGCCTTTTTGAAGCCTACAGGGATAAATTGTATTCCTTTATCTTTCACCTCAGCGGCTCTTCCGTTCTTGCTGAAGATGTATTGCAGGAAGTATTCCTGAAGATATGGCGCGACCGCTCCCATTTATCCGGGATCTCCAATTTCAACGCATACCTTTTTCGCATGGCCCAGAACCAGGCCATCAATATGCTTCGCCGGCAGAGCCGGGAAACCCTGATCCTGGCGGAGATCAGGCGTCTTTCAACAGAGGCCGCAGGTGCCGGAGAGCTTTTTTCAGCCAAAGAAGTACAGTTTCTCCTCGACAGGGCACTGAACAGTCTTCCCCCACAACAAAAAAGAGTATATGAACTGAGCCGCGATCAGGGATTGAAGTACGAACAGATCGCCGCGGAGATGAATATCTCCGTGTCTACCGTCCGCAATCACATGGTACAAGCCCTGAGATCCATCCGTGAATTTATCCAGGCTTCCTATCCTACCGGTATTTTATATTGCCTGACCCTCCTGGCCTTCAGGCAGTGAAATTTTTTTTCGGACAACTAGACCTGTCCTCTTTCCCATTTGTCACATATACGGTAAAGTAAACTTATCATTACCATTTTGCTAAAAATCCATAACATGCCCAACAACAGGATCGGAACGTTACTGGATAAACTGATGAACGATGCTTGTACACCGGAAGAAAAAGAAGAGTTATTCAGCCTGGTAGAGCAGATCGGTGATCAGCCGGAATTACAGGAATTGCTGGAAGCTGCCTGGGACCGGTATGAGCGCCCTACCCATCCTGTTCCCGACGCAACCGCAAAAGCGATGCTGGCAAAGATCCTGCAGGATGGTAAGGTCGTGTCCATGCAAAAGGCACAGAAAGTAGGATGGCGCCGGTTGGCAGTTGCTGCTGCCGTGATCATGCCTATCGGTTTGGGTACCTGGTCCCTGTTCTTCAACAGGCATACTGAAAGCAGGGAACTGGGCCAAACCGTTTTCCACAATGATGTGAAAGCGCCGGAAACCAACAGGGCCATCATTACGCTGGCCAATGGTGAAAAGATCCTGCTCGATAGTGCTATCAACGGGCATTCGCTGCAACAGGGCCAAGTGAAACTGATCAGGCAGGCGGATGGCACCCTGGGCTATCAGCAGGGAAAGGAAAAGGCAGAACAGGAAATGATCTGGAACACCCTGACCAATCCGCGGGGAAGCCAGGTGGCCAGCGTTACGCTCACGGATGGTACCAGGGTGTGGCTGAATGCAGGTTCCTCTCTGACCTATCCCGTTGCCTTTACCGGCGGGGAGCGCAAAGTAACGATGACTGGTGAAGGCTATTTTGAAGTGGCGCATAATGCAGCCATGCCGTTTAAGGTGGCTACGAATAATACAGAAGTAACGGTGCTGGGTACCCGATTCAATGTGATGGCTTATAATGATGAACCTGCCCGGAAAGTGACCCTGGTAGAAGGTAGTGTACGGGTGAAGCAGGAGGCTGGTGCTCAGCCATTAGCAAGAAACGAGAATATTGTAGTACTGAAACCGGGACAGGAGGCAAGCGTCTTTTCCTCCCAATCCCTTCAATCCCCCCAAATCCAGGTGCAGACAGCCGATATCGAGCAGGCCATTGCCTGGAAGGAAGGGCTCTTCAATTTCAAAAGCAGCGATATTACCCAGGTATTGCGTGATGCAGCACGCTGGTATGATATCGAAATCGTATACGAAGGAAAAAGACCGGATGATACGTTCACCGGAGGCATACATAGAACTGCAACCTTATCGGAACTATTGACCATCCTACAAATGAGCCGCGTGAAATTCCGCCTCGAAGGGAGGAAGCTCACCGTATTGAGCGGCCGTTAATGATACCATGATAGTTGACCTGGTCCAAAAAAGGAACCGCCCCGAATGGCGATCGGAGCGGCATGTGGCTGGATCATCAATTATAAAGTCGGGCAGACTTTCTTATTGTTTAACCGTCTGAACGGATTCATCCGGAATGACCCAAACCAACCAAAACTATGCAGTTAATTGCGAACGGCAAAAAAATGCCGTATTGGTCACTCGTGCCGGCGGCCTTCCATCGCGCCGGCAGAACATCAATTTTTCTGGCGATGAAATTAACAACTGCTTTCATGCTGATTGCCTGTTTACAGGTACAAGCCCACAGTTATGGGCAGAACATCACCCTTTCGGTAAAAAATGCGAGCCTGGAGAAAGTGTTGCAGGAGCTGAAAAAGCAAAGCGGCTACCAGTTCTTCTACAACGACGCCATGATCAGGAGTTCCCGTCCTGTTACCGTCGAGCTGAAGAATATCGCTTTCGAAACGGCGCTGTCGCTCTGCTTCCGTGATCAGCCGCTCACCTATTCCATCGTGAACAGAACGGTGGTGCTGAAAGATCGTGAGCAGACCAGGGCCGCTGAAGAAACACCGGCTGAAACGCCACCGGCCCCACAGCGGGTTTCGGGCTTTTTGCTCGATGAGCAGAACAACCCTGTGCAATTTGCAGCGGTTACCCTATCGCCTCTCCAACGTTATACCAGCACCGATGACCGGGGCGCTTTCAGCTTCGACAATGTGCCGCCCGGCTCCTACACCATCGTTGCCACACATGTCGCCTACCTGAGAACAGACCGCAGGATCAAGGTGGAGAATGCGCCGGTACAGGTACGGCTGATCACCAGCCAGTATTCCAAAAAAGAAGATGAGGTGGTAGTGAGCACCGGCTACCAGACCAAGGCCAAAACCAGCACTACCGGCTCTTTTACAGTGCTCACCGCAAAGGATATCGAGCAAACCCCTTCGCCCAACCTCATGGAACGCCTGGAAGGAAAAGTGCCCGGCGTTTATTTCAATATCCGGAACAACAAGATCCAGATCAGGGGCACCAACAATTTTAACCGCGACGGGAATATGCCCCTGATCGTTATCGACGGATTCCCTGCGTTCGACCAGTCCCTTACCACCATACCCAACAGTCAGATCAATCGCACACCCTCCAACCTCCTCTCACCCCTGGGTACCGGGAATGCCATCCTGAGCAGTTTCAACCCGAACGATATCGAAAGCATTACTTTCCTGAAAGATGCGGCTGCGGCTGCCATCTGGGGCGCTCAGGCCGCCAATGGAGTGATCGTGATCGAGACCAAGAAAGGGAAAAGAGGCCCTACTTCCATCAATGTCGGCACCACACTCAGCATCTCTTCTCCCGCCAATTTCAACAATATGAAAGCCATGTCGAGCAGCGAGTACATCGACCTGGAACAGGAGTTATTCGATAAGAATTTCCTGACCGACCCTGCCCTGGGCTGGCGTGCGACAGAGGTGAGTGAAGCGCAGGACTGGATGTTCCGCGCCCAGCGGGGCGTTGCCACGGCCGCCCAGCGCGATTCCGCACTCGGCGTTCTCAGGAACAGGTCGAACTACGGACAATTGAGGGATTTCCTGCTGCAGCGGGCAGTTACACAGCAATACAATCTTTCCATGTCGGGCGGTGGTGAGAACAGCACCTACTTTCTATCGGGTAACTATACACGTAATGTGCCTGTCTACAAAAGCAACCTGGCTGAAAGCTATTTCATCACTTCCAATACCACCAACGATTTCCTGAACAGACGGATCACCGTAGGCACCAATATCAACTATACCTATTCCAAAGGTCAAATGAACAATGCCGCTGTATCCGCCCTTAGTATCGGCAGCATGGGCATGCGGCCCTATGATATGCTGGTGGATGAAAATGGAGTGCCCATTCAGCGGGGGGTGGCTTTTACAAAACATGTATCGGACAGTTTTGCCAGGAATGGATACCTGCCCTGGACCTACAACCCCATCGATGAACTGAATTACAACAAGACCATCGAAGTAAAAAATGCAGTGCGCCTGAAGCTTTCCGTAAAAGGAGTGGTTACCAACTGGCTTACACTTGAATTGTCGGGCCAGTTGCAGCGCGGCAACACACAACAGGACCAGTTACAGAACAGGGACAGCTATGCCTCCAGGGACCTGATCAATACCGGTACTACTTTCACCAATGGCCGGCCCGTATATGGGATACCGTTAGGTGGAGTGTATAAACTGGCGAATATCAAAACGGAGGATTATGGACTTCGTGGCCAGTTCAGCATCAACAAAATTTTTAAAGGAGCACATCGCTTTTCGATGGTAGGCGGTACCGAGATCAGGGAATCAAAGTATAGCGGAAATTCCCAGACCCGCTACGGTTATGATGAGGATGTTTCTACCTCCGTAACAGTAGATCCCAATGTTCCGTATAAAACCATTTACGGTTTCAACAGAACGATCGGGAACACCGATGGGATCATCTCCAAAGGAAGGAGGCGTTATCTGTCCTACTATGGCGTGGGCGATTATTCCTGGAAGAATAAATATTTTCTCTCCGGAAGCATCCGTTTCGACGATGCCAATATCATCGGGGTCGACAGGCGGAACAGGGCCATCCCGCTCTGGTCTGCCGGCGCCAAATGGGATATCTCGGGCGAAGAGTTCATGAAAAATGTAAGATGGGTGAACAGACTGGGGCTGCGAGCTACTTACGGAAAGAGCGGTGGTGCGCCTGCAAGCGGACAAGCCTATGCCACTGTGGGCCTTGGGTTCAGTGATGCATATACCCAGCTTCCATATACTACCATCGGCAGCCCATCGAACAGATCACTGGGATGGGAAACGGTCACCACCACCAACTTCGGACTGGATGCAGATATCCTGAACAACAGGATATCCTTCTCCATCGATGTATATCGTAAGCGCTCGAATGATATCCTGGTGAACCTGCCCTTCAATGCCACCTATGGCTGGACATCCCTCCTGTTCAACACCGCCACCCTCACCGGTCATGGAATAGAAGTGAATGTAACGGGGCAGATCATACGTAATAAGGACTGGCGACTCACATCCAACTTCAATATTTCATACAATACCAATAAGGTCAACGATAACAGGTTCCCGACCAATACCAGCGCAGTGGGCAATGGGATCTATGTTGGTTACCCGGTAGACAATATCTGGTTATACCGTTGGGCCGGACTGGATAACAAAGGCCAGTCGCAGATCTATGACCAGGATGGAAAAGTGATGAGCAGCCTGAACCCTTCCTCTGCTCCCCGGAGAGCCGTCTATGTAGGCCGCTCCACAGCTCCTTATTTCGGCGGGTTTACCAACACCCTGCAATACAAAAACCTCTCACTGAGCGTGCGGGCCACCTATTATATGGGACATAAATTCGTTCGCCAGGACCTGAGCAGCGGTTATCCCAACAGCGGCGGCTTCTCTGGCTTATTGAATCCCAACAAGATCTTGGTTAGCAGGTGGAAAAAACCGGGTGATGAGGCCATCACGAATGTGCCCGGCCTAGATGGCGTCAATTTCAACAGCATCGATTGGTACACGAACTCGGATATCAATGTGCGCAGCGCCAGCCATATCCGCTTGCAACAAGTAACACTCGGCTATTTGTTACCCCAGCAACTGGTGAACAGGACCAAAGTATTCAAATCGGTTACAGCCAATGCCACTGCCAGCAATCTGGGCATTATCTGGAGAAAAAATAAAGACGGTTTAGACCCGGAGTACCTGATGACAGGTTCCTACACCAACCTGCCGCCATCCGTCAACTATGTGTTCAATCTTAATTTTTCATTCTAACACTACCGTAATCATGAAGCAACTATTATATATCAGCCTGGCCGGTCTTGTTTTGGGTACTACCGCCTGCCGCAAATTCGTGGAGATACCAGCGGAGAATGTACGGGAATTGAAATACACCAAAGACTATGTGGCCTTGCTGAACAATTCATCGCAGCTTATCGAGAAGGCGTACTATTATCCTGTATGGGCCAGCGATGAGGTTTGGACAGATGATATCCGCTGGCAGAATGCCCAGAACATCGTGATCGGGAATGCCTATTCCTGGGCGCCTAAACTGTACGGCTTTACTGAAGAGGACAGGGACTGGATGAATATGTACAAGACCATGTTCACCCTGAACACCATCATCACTGAAGTCATGTCGAGCATCGGCGGAACTGAAACCCAGCAAAAAAACGCTTATGCCCAGGCGCAGGTGCATCGTGCATTCCTTTATTATACGCTGGTGAATATTTATGCAAAGCAATATGATCCTTCAACAGCCGCCACCGATCCCGGTGTGCCTGTATTGTTGGATAACAAGCTCTTCACCAGCCTGAAAAGAAAGCCCGTAGCGGACGTGTATGACCAGGTGGTGAAAGACCTGCAGGAAGCATTGCCCTTTCTGCCCGAACAGCCCGATTTCGTGACCAATGCCGGGAAAGGCGCTGCCTTCGCCATCCTTGCGCGTGTATATCTCAACAAGCGGGAATTTCCCGATGCCAGGCGTTTTGCGGACAGTGCGCTGAAGCTGAAAAGCAGCCTCATCGATCTCAACGCCTATATCACGAGCACCACGAATTTTCCCCGCAAAAATAACGACCCTGAAACGATCCTGTCGAAAGTAACGGACCAGACGCCTGTTTCCGTACCACTCAGCAATGACCTGGTAACATTACTGGGCACAAAGGACCTGCGTTACCAGGTCTATACGAAGAACGGGGTAGATATTCCGCCGGCCAACTATGCCAACCGTGGCTATATGAAACAACGCATCATCAGCGAAGGAATGTATGTTGGGCCCTGCGTTCCCGAGATGATGCTTATCAAAGCGGAATGTGAAGCGAGGGGGAACAATGCGGCAGCGGCCATCGATCTGCTGAACACCTTGCGGAAAAAGAGGTTCACCCCGGCCGATTATGCAGACCTCCCGGTAACCAATAGCGCTGATGCATTGAAGTTAGTGATCGACGAAAGAAGGAGGGAGCTGATGGGAAGAGGATTTCGCTGGTTCGATCAGCGCCGCCTGCAGAAAGATCAGGGGTTCATCACCACGGTAACGCGGGCGTTCAAAGGAACTACGTTTACCCTCGACCCCGGTAGCAATCGCTATGTGTTTGCCATCGCCGATAAATACATTCAACTCAATCCAGAAATAGAGCAAAACCCACGTTAAGCGATACAGCGAAGAGCAGCAAGAATTTTTTATCGTTAATTAATCCCCAATTATGTTTACAAACAAACGTAAGATGATCGCTATTGCCATCAGTTGCAGCCTGCTGATAGCAATCGATGTTCATGGCCAGAAAAACAACGCCGATACGGCGAGAGCAAAGGCTGATACAACCCGTAAGTCCCCGGTTACAGTGATCAAACCATACAAGGAGCTGATCACGGCCGATATGAAGACCCGGCAAGGATTCCTCACGGTGCACCAGAAAGACGACAAATATTATTTTGAAGTGCCCAATAAAGTGCTGGGCAGGGATATCCTCATCGTAAGCCGCGTATCGAAAGCCTCTGCTGAAATGCGCAATGGCTTCAATGGATATGCCGGTGACCAGATCGGTGAAACGGTCTTCCGATTTGAAATGGGCCCGGGAAAAAAATTATTCCTGCGAAGGGTCTTTTACATGGAATATTCCGCCGACAGCACAAAACCGATGTTCGCCAGTGTACAGAAAAATAATGTCATGGCTATCGTTCAGGCATTCCCCATCGCTTCCTATAAACCGGATTCATCGGCTGTGGTGGTGGATGCTACCGATTTTCTGAACAGCGACAATGAAGTGCTTTATTTTCAGAAAAAAATATTCAAGGATAGGGCCGGCATGGGCGCACAAATGAATGACCGCAGTTATGTCGAATATGTTCGTCCTTATGCCGCCAACATTGAAGTGCGGGCAGTGAAAACGTATTCCGCCGGTCTGAACCCAACAGCTTCCAGCTATACCGTTGAACTGAACTCTTCACTGGTGCTGTTGCCGGAAAAGCCCATGCAGCCCCGGCTGGAAGATGAACGGGTAGGTTATTTCGTAGTGGGACATCGAGATTTCGATGAGAATCCGCAGGGAGTGGCCAACAAGATCTATGTAAAAAGATGGAAGCTCGAACCGAAACCGGAAGATATGGAAAAATATAAACGGGGTGAGCTGGTGGAGCCGGCCAAACCGATCGTGTTCTACATCGATCCCGTCACTCCGAAGAAATGGGTGCCCTATCTCATCCAGGGTGTGAACGACTGGCAGAAAGCGTTTGAACAGGCCGGCTTCAAGAATGCCATCATCGGCCGCGAAGCCCCGACACTGCAGGACGACAGCACCTGGAGCATCGATGATGCCAGTCACTCGGCCATCATTTACAGGGCATCGGCCATTGCCAATGCCATGGGGCCCAGCGTCTCCGACCCGCGTAGCGGTGAGATCCTGGAGAGCCATATCTTCTGGTATCATAATGTAATGGCGCTATTGCACAACTGGTATTTCGCCCAGTGCGGTGCAACCGATCCGAGGGCGCTGCAACCCCAGCTCAGTGATGAACTGATGGGCAACCTGATCCGCTTTGTTGCCTCTCATGAGATCGGTCATACATTGGGGTTAAGACACAACTTCGGTTCCAGCTCCACGGTGCCTGTAGAAAAATTGCGCGATAAAGCCTGGGTGGAGGCGCATGGCCATACACCGAGCATCATGGACTATGCACGGTTCAATTACGTGGCCCAACCTGAAGACCATATCGGCCAAGCAGGATTATTTCCCCGTATCAATGATTACGACAAATGGGCCATTCAGTGGGGATACCAATGGCGACCGGAATTCAGTTCAGAAAAGGAAGAACAGAAGGCACTGGTAAGAATGGTGACCGACAGTCTCGCCAAAAACCATCGTCTCTGGTTTGGCGGCGAGACGGATTTCATGGATGCACGATGCCAGTCAGAGGCCGTGGGCGATGATGCCATGAAAGCCGGTGAATACGGTATCAGGAACCTGAAAAGGATCATGCCTACGATCATGAAATGGGCGACGGTGCCGTATGAAGGATTTGAAAGGCCACTCGATTTTGTGAAAGCGGTCTTCCAGCAGTATGGCATCTACCTGGGCCATGTGCTGAACAATATAGGCAGTGTGGAGAAAACAATGAAAGTGGCTGCAGAGCCTGGTCCGGTTTATCAGCCGGCTCCTTATGCCAGCCAGAAAGAAGCGATGAAATTCCTCAACCGTCATTTATTTGAAACGCCGGTGTGGCTGAACTATACGGATGTGTTCGATAAATTCACCTTCAATTTTATCACTGAAGTGGGGACGGCACAGACCGAAATGCTGAACAACCTTCTTGGTCGTATCCGCATGAGCCGGATCTTATGGGTGGAGCAAACATTCGGCAATCGCCAGAAAGTGTATGGTATGCAGGAAATGCTCGATGATCTGAACAAAAATATCTTTACGGAGATCTATGCCGGGAAGAATATAGATGCCTATCGCCGTAACCTGCAGAAGATCTACGTGGCGAGATTGATGATACAGGTCTTCACACCCGTGAGCGAAGGGGATATTACTTCCCAGATGGCGCCCTGGGGATATAATTTCGATAAATCAGACCTGCCATTGCTGCTAAGAGACGCATTGCGACAGGTACAGTCCCTATGTAAAAAGGGAATGGTGAACCCATCACTCGATAAGATGTCGAAACTGCATTTACAGGAACTCGATACAAAGATCGCTGCAAAATTTGCTGCTGAGAAAAAAGGATAGCGTATTGGCCGGCACTTGGTGAAGACAAAGTATTACGGGAGCAGGAATTGGCTATAATAATCTTTTGCACCCCTGACACTTTCTTCAAAAGTCCTGAATACATATCCGGGGATTAGATCCTTTACCCGTTGGTTGCTGAAGCGATTATTCCTTCCGAGGAAGCCAACCTGTAAAGAATTTAATCCCCTTCCTTTTGCCTGTTCAGGATCTATCTGTAGCAGTTTTTCGCGCAATCGTACGAGAGAATAAACGGGTTTCCAGGGCAGGGAGATCTTTTTCCTCCCTGTCAATGTGAAAGTGCGGGATATTATTTCGAAGATGCAGGCAATGCTTAGCTCCTCACCATTCGTAGCGATGTATTCGACGCATCCTTTCCATTCCGTCCGGCTCAGATATCCTATTAAATATGACAGATCACGTACATCGATGATTGAAGTGAAAGCTTTCCCACCATCCGGCAGGAAGGGCAACCGGCGGATGGCTTTCATGAATCCAGGCACTACATACCGGTCGCCTTCCCCGGTCACGAACCGGTGGCGCAGGATGCAGACAGGCAATCCTGTTCTTCTCAGTAATTCTTCCGCTTCAAATTTACTTTTCGAGAGAGCGGTATCGGGATCTTTGGGAGTGCTTTCATCGGCATTGTTAAAAGCATGATGCCCGTATACCCCGGTTGAGCTGAGGTAAATGATCTTCACGCCGGGATTCTTTTCAGCCAGTTCGATGATCTGCCGGGTGCCTTCCACATTGGTTTGCCGGAACCCTGTTCCATCCTTGTCGATATTCTTTGAGGCCAGATGAATGATGCAGGTAAGTGGTGTGCGGAAGGATTGCGCATTCAATTGCTCAAGCCCTCCTGTCACGATCCTGATATGTTGTTGTGATAGTGGCCATACATCCCGGCGATTGACCAATACGCAAACCGGGTTTCCCGGAAACCGTTCCAGCAATTCTGTCAATACATGTTGCCCGATAAATCCTGTAGCTCCGGTAAGCAGTATCATGATCACAATGATTTTATTTCACTGAAAAAAAGGTCGTTGATCTCTTCGACGTGGCTGCATGCCGAATAATCGACGGGCCTGCCGATATTGATCCGTATGGTACGCTGATCTTTTTCGTCCGTGCCGGTGATCCTGACAGGTATTACGTTCACGCCCGAGAGGCGGGCCACCTTCGCCCCCCAATCCACAAAACTTTTCATCCGGGCGCTCTTGCTCATTTCAGGGTAGACCAGGATATTTTGTTTCCTCCGGAGAAGGCTGGTGCAATCTTCGAGGAACTGTTCTTCCGTTGTGACCCTGATGGTCCTGGCGAGGGCCATCAGGAATCTTTTACGGGCTGTTGAAAAATACACGGGCCTGGCGCCGCATATATGGAAGTCCAGCGGCAATACACATTTATAGATCACCGAATCGATCAGGGCATTGTGATTGGAAATGATCATCACAGGCCTGCCGGAATTTTTCAGTTCCCCGATATTCAGGACAGTGATCCTGTAGCGAATGCGAAGAAACAGCCGGACGAGTGGAGTGAGTATCCATCTAAGCAATTCCATTTTGCAGGTATTGACGGATGAAAGAATGTGCATTGCTGTACAGAAGGGCCTCCTGCAGAAATCCTTTGCCGGCCGCAAGGAGTGTGGAGCCAAGGATGTTCAGGTTGGTATAATAATATTTCGGATGGGAATCGTTACCCCAGAAGAGCTTGTTCAGGTCGGTTACGATATTGAGTTGTAAAATACGACGGAGCGCAAAGCTGCCGGGGCCGCTGAGATCGCCCCATACATGCTCATGCTGGCTGATCATCTGGCAGGCCTCTTCATACCAGGTGCTACCGCCGGTATGGCAGAGGATCACCGGCATTTCCGGGAACTTCCTGGCAAGGATATCGAAATAAAGCGGGTTGCCGTATTTGGAATGCAGGTAAGTCCGATTGGACCTCTCTTCCTGCTTATGCCTGGCCGTTATGAAACCGGTATGCACCATGGCCACCAGTTTGTTCTTTTCCATCTCCTTCCAGAATGGGTCGAATTTTTTGTCATCAGGATAATAGCCCAGGCAGGGCAGGAGTTTGATGACCCTGGCGCCGTTCGCGGCGTATTGCCTGATCTTCTTCCTGGCAAAAGGATGGCGCGGGTCCATGAACTGGGAAATGATGAACTTTCGTGCATACCGTTCCCGTACCATCCGGAGGTCCTGGTTGCTGAGCATCGAGCTTACAGCCGTGGGGACGGATTGTAAAAGGGTTTGTTCAATATTAAGGGTATCCATCCATGTTAGCTGATCGTGGAGGATACCAGGTTCCCTGGGCAGTACCTGGTGCATATCGATCAGTGGGGAGGGGAATGAATGCAATAAAGATCCTGCAGGCGTCGGAGGCATGCCTGCACCCGACCCGCATTGGGGACAAATACGCTCTTCCTGCCGGAAGACCGCATCGCAATATATATAGGAGCAACGGATCACTTATTCTTGAATCGGTTGAATACCTCTGTGTCGATGATCTTCCAGGAAGATCTCATATAGGCCACCCTGTTGCACTCCTGGAAGAAATAACCTTCTGCCTGCAGGGAGGTCAATTGGTCCCTTCGATATTTTTTCTGGGTAATATGATTATAGCTGAATAAAGGCGCTCCTGCATTGGCCAGTCGCAGGAACCTTACATTGATATCATCGAGGATGAAAACCCTGTTGAAATCGACGTTGTATATCTTATGACAGATGGCGGTGCCGGCTTGTTTACCTGCATCGATGATCATGAGACCAGGAATATGATCTTTGGGATGTTCAAAGAAATACGTGTGATCGGTAGGGATATGAAACAAAGTAACGATACCGTCGTAAGACAGGTTGGATTCAATGATCTTCATATCACGGATAAAAACATTGGAAACCTTGTTTTTGTGAACGAGCTGGTTACTGATCAACACTTCGCTGCAATCCTGGAGCAGCCTGTCGAATTCATGGGATAAGTGCTCGAATTGAATGTCGGTTATTTGCATACAAATACGGGTATTAACGTCCAGGGACCTCGGGAACCGGATGGATAGTATTCTTTCACATGACGAAACCAGTAAGTGATCAGGGTACAAAATAGAGATGCACCATTCGATCTGCTCCGGGAAAGGAACAATCATCGATGCTGGATTGAGAACAATAAGATTATAGGAGACTGGCGTTGCTATAACTGCACCGGAAGTACAGGTTAACCAAATATAATTGAATTTTCGATTTTTCACAATATAGTATGTTACGTTTTTTGTTCCATACAGGTATCCATGTACGATAATAATCGAGTATTAATGTTATATTGTAATGCTGTACGGTTCATATTCACCATTGTCGATAACCCCCTGCCATCATGCAGATTTTTCTCAACAACCTGAGAGCCGCTATTCAGGGATTGAAGTATAATAGATTGCGAAACCTTCTTTCGGTGATCAGTATTTCCTTCGGCATTTTCGTGATCATTTCCATCCTTTCGGTGATCAGTAGCCTCCAGGTGGCGATCCGCAACGAGTTGCGTGCATTGGGCGATAAAGTATTGTATGTACAGAAATGGCCCAGCGATCTCGGTCCCGATGGTCCCTGGTGGAAAATGATCGGCCGGCCCGAAGCCCGCCTATCGGAAATGAAACTGCTGGAAAAAAAATTGCCTTATATCAGGAACATCGCCTGCCTGATGTACCTGAGCTTCAGCATACGCACGGAGGAAAGCGTATTGAAAAATGTCAAGTACTATGGCATCACCGAGAAATACAATATGATACAGGATATACAGCTTATCGAAGGCAGGTTCCTGTTGCAGCAGGAGTTCGATGATGCCTCCAATACGATCGTGATGGGTTATAACGTTGCGGAACTATTGTTCGGTAAGGCTGAATCGGCGCTGAATAAGGAAGTGTATGTGAAAGGGAATCACCGGGCCAGGGTGATCGGTGTGATCAGGAAGCAGGGAGAGACTTTACTGGGCGGACTGGATTATGATAATTGCATTCTCCTGGGTTACGATTTCATGCGGAAGCTGATCTGGGAGAAGTATGGCGTTCCGGTGATCATGGTACAGGCCGAAGAGAATATGAGCGTGAGCATGCTGAAGGAAGAAGTGCGGGGATGCATGCGCTCGATCAGGCAACTGAAACCTTCACAGGAAGATAATTTTGCCGTGAACGATATCGAGAGCTATTCCATTCAACTGGAGGGATCTTTCAATTCCGTGAAAACGGGTGCCTGGGCCATCAGCGCGCTGGCCCTGTTCATCGGTATGTTCAATATCGCCAATGTGATGTATGCGATAGTATATGAGCGTATACGTGAGATCGGGCTGAAGAAGGCCATAGGAGCTAAAAGGAGCGCTATCCTGTCGGAGTTCCTGGTCGAATCCGTGCTGCTCTCTTTATTGGGAGGTCTGCTGGGACTGGTGCTGGTAGTGCCATTGGCCTGGGCCCTGAGCTATGTGTTGAAGTTCTTTGTTTTCGTTCCACCCCATCTGGCCCTGCTTTCGGCCGGGTTGAGCATTACTGTCGGCCTGCTGGCCGGCTTCCTCCCGGCCTGGAGAGCAGCTTCGATGAACCCTGTCGAAGCCATCAACGTGGTTTGATCATTGCTCTGCCTGCAACCTCCCCAGGTCGCTCCTGGTCTTGTTGAAGAAACGTTTGCTGAAAATAAGGAGAATGAATACGCCTACAGAGATGGACGCATCGGCTATATTGAAGACCATGCTGAAAAATTCGAAATTCTCTCCGCCCCAGAAAGGAACCCAGTTAGGCAGTGTGCCATGGAAAATGGGGCAATAGATCATATCCACTACATTGCCATGGAACAGGGAGCCATAACCGCTTGTTGAAAAACTGGCGAGGCCGCCATAGCCCTGCAGGGTATAGGCCGGATCCATTGCAGCGCCTTTGTCGAAGATGAGGCCATAGAATATGGAATCGATCAGGTTGCCCATGGCGCCTGCATAGATCAACGCAACGCATAGCACCAGCCCGGCCGGCCTTTTCTCACGGATGATCCTGGCAATATAAAAACTACCCCAGATCACAGCTACCAGGCGGAACAGGGTGAGCAGCAGCTTACCCCATTGCAGGTTGAACTTCCAGCCCCATGCCATGCCGTTGTTCTCGATAAAATGAAGCCTGAACCACTGACCGAGTATGGGCCTGCTTTCACCATAAAAAAAATTCGTTTTGACATATATCTTGAGTAGCTGGTCCAACAAAACGATCACTGCTATGATCAGTATAGCATTCCTCTTCTTCATGTTATATCAATATTTATAGATAATTGGTTTTTCAATAATTCAGTACGGAGCGATTGTATCATCCAATGAAATGGAATAACAGAGGGAAAGTGAATTTAGCCAAAATTGGTCAATGCTACAATTTTTTATTGTGAACGGTCAATGAAATCCGTTACATATCCGGAATTAATGAGTATCTTATTTCGCGCGAATCATCAACATGAGGCATCATCAATTTCTGCACAGGTTCCTGGAACTCAAAACCATCATTATCCTTGCCGTGACAGGCATCTTCGATTATTATTTCATGGGACTGATCGCTTTTGCCCTCCCACAATTACAACAAAAATTTCACATTCCGGAGGAACAGGTAGGCTTTATGCTGGGATTATTCCGGCTGGGATTCATTCCTGCGGTCCTCATTACCGTACTGGCAGATCTCGTGGGCAGAAAGCCCTTTATTCTCTTCGCCACATTCATCTGCATCGTGCTTTCCGTGGCAACGGCCAATACCAACAGCCTGGGCGGCTTCATCACCTGGCAGTTCATGACTTTCATGTTCATCAGCGCCGAGACCAGCGTGGCAGTAGTGATGATCGTGGAAGAAACAAAGAATACATTACGCGGCCTCGCCGTGTCACTGCTTTCCGGTCTATCGGCCATCGGTACTGCCTGTGCTGCGCTCGTGTATGGCCTCAACGAATACCTGGGCGTTCCATTCCAGTACAGTTATTATTATGGCCTTGCTCCCTTGTTGATCATCCTTTACCTGCGGACCAGGTTGAAAGAGACTGCCAGGTTCGATCAGATCGCCCATACAGCTAACCGGAATACACTGAAGCTAAGGCTGCAGGGATGGAAAGGAATGCTGATAGCAGGCAGGGGCCGGCTGCTGATCATCTGCCTGATCGTGTTCTTCTTCGATGCTGCCGTTGTACCTTCCTATATCCTCGCTTCCAAATTCCTGCAACAGGCCCATTCTTTCACTCCCTACCAGGTGAGTACCCTCATCATCGGTTCGGGTTTTTTTGCAACGGTTGGCTCGCTGGTGATCTGTTATTACAGTGACCTGGTTGGCAGGAAGAAGGTGCTGGCCGTACTGATGCTGATAACGGTATTGGCTATCGTAGGATTTTATCATGCCGACCGATACTATTTATATATATGCTGGTTCTTGTTTATTATTGCGAGTGCATCTGCCGCCGCCCTGCTGATGACGATCGGCACAGAGCTTTTTCCAACAGCTACCAGGGCTTCGGCCGCCGGCCTGAGAGGTATGTTCTCGGCTGTTGGCGGTGCGCTGGGATTGATGGTGGAAAGCAGGGTGTACCGGTATACAGGCGAACATCGGTCGGCCGTTAGCCTGATCACTATCTTTATTCTGATAAGTCTTATTATCGCTTACTTCCGGGTTCCTGAAACAGCGGGTAAAGAGCTGGAACAGATCACCGGTACCTACCCCTTGAATGCACAGGAATAACATTCTATAAGTAACCTGATATGTTGCATGAACCATTACCCACCGTTGCGATCCTGGTAGCTGCCCGTAATGAGGAAAAAAAGATACTGGACTGCCTGCAGGCCCTGGCGGGCATCGATTACCCGAAAGACAAACTGTGTATATATATTGGCGATGATCATTCGGAGGATGGCACGTCTTCCGTCGTAAGCCGATTCATGGAAAGCCATCCGCAGGTACAGCTCTTCACCATTACCGAAAGCCGGCACCAGTTGCTGGGGAAAGCCAATGTACTGGCGCAGCTTGCCCGGCAAACCCATTCCGATATTATTTTTTTCACGGATGCCGATGTGCGTGTAGGGCCTTTATGGGTAAAAGGAATGATGAACAGGCTGGGCAATGGTACAGACCTGGTATCGGGCGCAACGGCCATCGTGAAGCAGGATTGGCTGAGCGCTATGCAAAATGCGGACTGGTTGTACAACCTGGGATTGAGGTATCTGCTGGAAAAAGCAGGCAGGCCGCTGGCCGCGAGCGGAACGAATATGGCGGTTAGCCGCCCTGCGTATGAAGCCGTAGGTGGATTTGAAAAGATCACCCGGTCCATAGCCGAAGATTTCGATCTCTTCAGGGCCATTGTGCGGAATGGGTCGGGCGTGAAGACGGTCCTCGATAAAAATGTGTTGGCATTTACGGATGCAGCGCAGGGTTTCGGTGAGTTGATCAGGCAGCAGCGCCGCTGGCTTACCAGCACCATGCGGATGCCTTTCCACTTTCTGATCGGCGTTTTTATTCAAAACCTTTTTCCATGGCTGATGCTGGCCCTGACGTTCATTTTCCGGAACCCATTGTTCATGGGGATCTTTGCCCTGAAATGGATCTTCGAATCTGCCTTGCTGTTATACACGTACCGAAAACTCGGCCAGAGGCCGGGCTTTGAAATTCTCTTTTATCCGCTGTATGCAGGCATCTGCAATGCGATCTTTCTTTTCTCCTGGATATTGCATCCCGCCACTGAATGGAAGGGCCGGCAATTTCCCGGCCGGCAATGATGGTTATTTCCAGAGGAGGGGCGCCCAGTTATTTTGCTCGATATGATAGCGGAGAACTTTTTCCCGGATATCGATGAAATTCTTCTGCTTCCAGGATGCGTTATGGTCCCACCCATAGGATCTTTTGATATTGCCGGAATTGTGAATGTTATCCTGCTTCAGTACATAAGTGTTCACATCCAGTTGCACCTTGCAGGTGGCGGACAGATGAATATCTTCTCCTGACCCGAAAGTGGCCGGCCAGATCGACCAGTATGCCTGCAACCATTCGCTTTTCATGAAATAGCTATTGCAACCGTAATCGACCTGTGTATCCTCATCACAGAGGTTCATGCTTCCGCCATTTACTTCATCTCCTATAAAATGTTTATAGCGTCCGCCCATCTTCCATTTTTCGGGTTTGAAATCATTCTTTGGAATAATGCGGCCGGTACAGGTGATCACGCTGTTCAATCCTGTACACTTTTCAACGCAATTGGCCAGCCATTCTTCGCCGGGGATCACGTCGTCATCCATCAGCCAGGTATAGGTAGTGGTGGTATTCACGGCAATGGTGAAGCGGCCGAAATATTTCAGGTTCTTGTCCGATCTTATCAGGTGGATGAAAGGGAAAACCTGCTGATAAGTTTTGATAATCTCATCGGCCTGCACATGGTTCTCATAATAGAGTATCCAGATCTCTCTGGGAAAAACTGTTTGCGTGAGCAGGTGGAACAATTGTTCCTCGATATGCGGTCGTTTCCAGACATTGATGATCACCGTAACATCCACGGTCTTTTTGTTCTCGTCGATGTTGAGGAGCTTGAGGGGCACCATCAGTTTGCCATTGGCGGGCCTTTCGGGCCGGTAATTGTCGAAGACAGAACTTTCTTTCTCTGTGTTGCCGGAATTTTTCTTCAGAAAATTAAAGATCATAGCGTTGAGCATTATTAAGTTGAATGACTAAACTATTTATTGTATGCCGTGGAAAGATCGCCGCCATAGATCTGCGTGATCTGCCTGTATCTTCCGTCCGGGATCTTCATCAACTGATCATGTGTACCGGATTCGATCACCTGCCCGTTGCGGAACACCAGGATCTTGTCCATCTTCCGGATCGTGGTCAACCGGTGCGATACGATCAGGACCGTTTTATGTTCGATCAGCTTCTCCATCGTTTCATTGATCATCATTTCAGTATTGGCATCGAGTGCGCTGGTAGCCTCATCGAGCAGTAACACAGGCGGGTCGGCGAGAATGGCCCTCGCCAATGCAATACGCTGGCGCTGCCCTCCTGAAAGTGTATAACCGTTCTCACCCAGGGCAGTATCGAAGCCATCGGGCAATTCACTGATGAACTCATAAGCATGTGCATGCTTTGCCGCAGCGATGATCTCGGCTTCGGTGGAGCCTGAACGGCCATAACAGATATTATCCCGGATAGTGGTGCCGAACAATTCGATCTCCTGTGAAACGATACCGAACAGTCGGCGGTATTCATACAGCGGTAGCTGCCGGATATCATGGCTATCGAGTGTGATAATGCCGCTATCGGGCTGATAAAAACGCATCAGCAATTGAACGATGGTAGACTTCCCCACACCACTCGGACCGATGATGCCGACCTTCTCCCCTTTCCGGATATCGAAATTCAGGTTGGCGAGCACAGGCTCCTCCTCATTCTTTTTGTAGGAAAAATGTACATGGTGGAACTGGAACCCTTCCCCGATATGGATCTCCTGTTGTGGTACGATATCAACGCCTTCCTCCATATCTTCAGACAGCAGCTCATACAACCTTTCAGTGGAGCCAAAGGATTTCTGGAGATTCCCGAATGCACTGGCAATACTGGAAACGGCCGAACCTACACTGAAGGTGATCATGATGAAAGCGATCATTTTCCCGATCGTTACTTCTCCCTGTGAAACAAGATGGCTGCCATACCACATGATCACTATCTGGGCAACGATCATCAGGATGGCGGAAGTCCCGTCGAGGCTCAACCTGAAAACAGAACGCCTGATGCTTTTCGCAACGATGCTATCGAGCAGGATATTGTATTTGCGGCTCTCCACGGATTCATTGGAGAACGCTTTGACGGTCCTGATCTTTTGGAGGGTTTCTTCCATATATACTACCGATACGGCAAAAGCATCCTGGATCTGCCGGGAGATCTGCCGCACTTTCTTCCCGATCAGTAAAGTGATGATCACGGTTACGGGAAAAGTAAAGATCATCAGCAGGGTGAGCTTGATATTGATCAGCAGCAAGGCTGTAATGGCGGTGAGCAGGATCACGCTCTGATAAAAGAAAGCAGGCAGTTGCTCGGAGAAAATATATTGTACCATGCCGATATCGTTATTGATCCTGCTCATGAGGTCGCCCACGCGTTCCTTATTGAAGAAGCTGAGGCTATAGCGGAGATAACGGTTATACAGGGTTTTGCGGATACCGGCAATGGCCGCTTCATTCATCCGAAGGAAAAAATATTGCTGTGCCATGGAAAAAATGATCTGCAGCAACATCACGGAGAGTATCTGGAAAACGATGGTGTTGATATTGTCCCTGATCTGCTGGCTACCCTGGTCGACGGATTTATCGATCAGTTTTCCGATCAGCGAGATCGAGAGCAATTGAAGGATCCCGGATAAGAAAATAAAAAGCATCCCGAACAGGAATGAGGGCCAATAGGGTATGAAATAGGAGAGAAAGACTTTGAAATGGGTTGGCATCGATCGCCCCGGTAATTTTGCAGCAGCTTTTTGCTCCATAGCGACAAGGTTTGATAAATGGTAACGGGAATATATAACTGCTTTTACAGGGTATGATCGTGGGCCTGTCCGGAGAGTGTATCAACTAAATTACAGGGAAACTTTTAGCGATGGATCAATTTTTATTACTGTTAAGTGTTTTTTCTTAGCAACCATATTGGAAAATTACGGAAACTTCCCTAATTTTCACTGCTACATTCATGTTATGTATCATTTCGGTTATTCATGGTTATTATATATATGATCTGTATCCCCAGATGAACAATTAATCCTCCCAGGCTCCTGATTACTCATAGCACTCTTCCGGTCCAATCATCCTGATCAATGAACTCATGCCGATTCTGCCTGCCTGCAACCGGCCTCCGGCTGCAATGGGGATCGCTATTGCCATAGAACGACTAAACCCTGACAGGGAAACTACTTATCTATATGAAAAGAATAGGTGTTGTGATCACGACCATCTCCGATGGGGATTTTCTGAAAAAATTCAATGCAGCTATCCATTACAGTGAGCAGGAGCTGGAGATCAGGTTCTATATTGTAGGTGATCTCAACACACCGCCTGCCTGCCGGGCGCAATGCGAATCGATGAGTGAACGCGGCGCCTGGTGTAAATACCTCACCACGGAGGAACAGGAAATATTTTTGAAAGACATTGGGTTTCCCACTCATTATATTCCATTCAGGTCAGACAACCGCAGGAATGTTGGCTACCTGAAAGCCTTTGAAGAAGACTGTGAAGTGATCATTTCCATGGATGATGATAATTTTCCGGTCGATGAAAAATTCTTTCTCCGCCATAGCATTACCGGTGAAACGGTGAACGCATTGCCTCTTGAATCAGGCAGCAATTGGGTGAACCCGTTGGTATTCCTCCGCAGCACCACCATCTCCGGTGAGGTGCTCACGGTATACCCGAGAGGGTTTCCTTATTCAAAACGATGGATCGGCAACAGCTTCCGGCCAGGCGATACGGGTATCACCGGCACGGTGGGGGTGAATGTTGGCTTGTGGACAGGCGATCCCGATATCGATGCCATCACCAGGCTCACCACCCTTTGCAGCACTTCGGTGGATGGGGTATGGCAACCGGAGCAGGAACTTCTCTATACTTTACAACCCTGGCAGCGTATGCCCATCAACTCACAGAATACGGCCATCACACGGGAGGCAGTACTCGCTTATTATTTCGTGAAGATGGGGTACAGGATCAACAATATCGTGATGGACCGCTTCGGGGATATCTTCAGCGGATATTTCCTGGAGCTCTGCAACCAGGCAGTTGGCAATATCATCACCGTGGGCAACCCGCTGGTATTCCAGGACAGGAATGAACATGATCTCTTCAAAGACCTGCTTGTGGAATTACCAGGTATCCTGATCATCGAAGACCTGGCGCCCTTTCTGGAAGCATCATTGCCTCCGGCGAATAATTACGGAGATGCCTACCTGTCGCTGATCGAAAGCCTGCAACAATTTGTCGGCAGCCAATCGAGATCGGGCCTCTGGACAAAAGAGAACCTCCTGTTCATTGAAGAGACCACTACTGTAATGGCAGCCTGGGTAGACGCCTGTGCTGTTATAAAATAATACCGATGCTAAATCAACTGATCGGCTTCTGGACCAAATCGCCCATTGCGCTGCGCACCAATAACCTGATCGTAGTGTGGTTCGGGATCATTGTAGGAATTGTGGTGGCGATGGCTATACCAACGATACTTTTCCTGTCGAACAGCATCGAAGACCAGCGCTATGTGCGGTTCTTCTATGCATTCTTTACCTGGTGGCCGCTGTTCTCGATCGGTGGCGCCATCTTTTTTTTCCATGATTTCTGGTTCAGCCTGGGAAGAAGGATCAAACAATTCCTGGTCAGCGGGCAATTCAAATGGAAAAGACCGGGGGCTGTATTTTATGGAGGCTTTCTCGGATCACTGCTGCTGGTGCTGATATTGGGATTCCATTATCATCTCTCGGCGCTCTATGCACTCGATTTTATTTTCATACTGATCCCTTTCTTTCATGGCGCATCGAGGCTGGCCTGCCTGAATTTCGGCTGTTGCTACGGAAAGGTCTGCAGCGATTCGCATCTGCTAAAAGTACGATATCATCATCCCGATTCGGAACCTGTACGGCATGGTATTCCCAGAGGGCAGTCGCTCCATGCCGTGCAATTATATGAGATGATCGTATGTATGCTGATCGGGTCTTTCATGGTTTACCTGATGGGAAGGGTTGGAGAGGGTAAGATATTCGCTACCTACCTGGTCTGTTATGGCGCTGCCCGGTTCGTGCTTGAATTTATCCGCGACAACAGTCATGAGAAGGTCCTTTTTCATTGGCTGTCCGTTTGGCAATTGCTCAGCCTGTGCTTTGTGGCGGCGGGGACCATCCTTCTCATTGTATTGCCTGATGGCAACAGGCTCCGGATGATCAATCCAACGCATTACATTGATCCGGTCAAAATAGTGTTGCTGGCACTTCTCAATGCAGTTGCATTGGGGATCACGTTCAGTGTTCATTTCAGGAAACGTGATGAGCCTTTGTGATAACCTGTATAAACCCATTCCTATCTATGAGCATCAAAACCTTTATCCGTTCGTTCAACAAGCTGGTCAGGATCAATGGCTCCATCATTTCCGCCAGCATCTCCGCTCTGCTGGCAGGGTCCTACCTGCGCAATATCTATAATGGCATTATGATTTGGCTGGTGATCTTTTTCACCATCACCTTCGGATTTGCCATCAATGATTATTTCGATCATGAGAAAGACCGTCTCTATCCCAATAAACATGTGATCGCTGCGGGCATGCTCACGCGGAAACAGGTTGGAATTATTGCTGTTGTTCTCTTTTGCCTGTCGGCGCTGTTTACCTTTTTTTTATATCCCTGGCAACAGACGATCAACATAGTCCTGTTGATCATCCTGCTCATTTATTCCTGGATCAACAACCGGTTCGGCATCATTGCCAATTTGATGGTGGCGGTCTGCTCCGCCCTCTCGATCCTCATAGCCCAGAATAACTGGGAGGTCTCGGTACTCTCCCTCTCCTGTATCAGTGTATTGTTCTTTATTACCGGGCGAGAGATCATCAAGGATATTCATGATGTGAAAGCGGATGCGTCGATCGGAAAGTCTTCCCTGCCGATCAGGATCGGCGGGTCCGGCTCATTCGCCATTGCGATCCTGCTTACGGTATTGTCTCTGGCTGTATCCGTATTCACAGGGATCTATTTCAAGGTATGGAGCTATCTCATGATCATGGTGCTGGCGCATGTATTGTACCTGGTTTTCGTGTTCCGGTACAACCGGGTGAACGATGAGAAACGGTACCAGCATTTCTCCACCTATTCAAAGATCTCCTTTTTACTCATCGTACCGGCCTTGCTGGTCACCATAGAAAATATATGAGCCCGGCTATATTCAACCATAATGAAGACATCAGGAAGATCCTTGGGGTAAAGAGGCTGCCCTTGGGCAGGTGGCCTACGCCGTTAGTTGACTGTACAGCCTTCAGCAACCTGATGATCAAGCGTGATGACCTGTCGGGTTTTGGCAGGGGCGGTATCAAAACGAGAAAGCTGGAGACCTTTTTCGGATACTATCTCGAAAAAGACATACGGACCTTTATCATTGCTGTGCCCAATCTTTCCAATCTGCGTTCAGATGTGGAGCGTATTGCGGGCGACCTGGGGCTTACTGTCCATTTCGTGGTGGCCAATGATCCACCGCTGAAAAAGCGGCAGCATACCAACACGTCCCGCATCACCTATACCCTGTCGGGCGGAGCCATGCCAGTGGTGGCGTATCATATTGTGCGCCGCTACCTGCAATGGCGATTCATTCACAGAAAGAGAGTGGCTGTTGTACTGCCCAGCGCCTCACATCCTGCTTCCGTGATCGGTTCATCTATTGGGCTGCTGGAACTATGGGAACAATGCAAGGCAGCCAATAGGCCGATGCCTGCCAATATTTTCATCAGCGCCAGCGGCGGCGCCAGCGCCGCCGGACTGATCCTGGCCGCGCTGCTGCTGAGGCAGGAAGGGATGGCCGATCTCACCGTCCATGCAGTAAAAGTATTTCCCATACCGATGAAGTACTGGTTATTGTTCCTCCTGAAATGGACCAGGAGAAAATATAAACTGAAAGTGCCGATCGATGCTTCCCTGTTCAAAGTCTGGCATTCGCACACTGCCTATGGCGCTACCGATGCAACACTGGAAAAGAATTGTGAAGAGCTGAAGGAAAAATATGGGCTGCAGGTAGATCATATCTATGGCGCACAGACCTGGAATGCCATGAAACGGTTCATCGATGCAGGGCATAACACGGAAAGCCTTTTATTCTGGCATTGCGGCTATACACCGGATGCCGCCATCTTCAAAACCGATCATCTACCTTAAATATCCTGTATGCAAACGATAACCGGTACACCACCAATGACAGACAGGGAACTGTTCTCCGAGATCTCTTTCCGGATCAGGAAATACCGCCAAAGAGATGATGCCCATGTAGCAGCTATCCTTTTCACATCAGTGATCCCCTTCCTGGTGCTGATCACACTATCGTATTTCCTGTATGATCTTTCGAAATGGTATAGTGTGTTGATCAGTATCCCGGCCATTTTCTTTTATGTACGCATGTTTGCGGTGCTGCATGATTGCGCCCATGGCACATTTTTCAGGGACCGGACCTTCAATAACCTGCTGGGGCATTTCATCGGCCTGTTCTTCTATACTCCTTTCCTGATGTGGCAGGACGGTCATCATAAGCACCATGTCAATTCCGGCAACCTCGACAAGCGCAATGAGAATCCCGATGTATGGCTTATGACAGAAAAGGAGTTCGCTGCTACGCCAGCACCAACGAAGATGGCATACAGGTTATTCAGAAGTCCTTATGTATACCTGACGATCGTGCCGCTGGCGCTTTTCCTGCTGCTGTTCAGGGTCCCTTCGAAATGGTTCTCTTCTAAAATAAACTGCAATATCATTATCCTCAACGTGGTGATCGTAGCTGCCTGGTTCCTAGCCTACCATACCATCGGGCTGGAAAAATTCATCTGGATGCAATGGCCTGTCTGTGTACCCGGTTTTGCCGTCGGCGCTTTCATGTTTTACCTGCAGCATCAGTTCGAAGGATCCTATTATTCGCACGATGAGGATTTCGTGTTCGAGATCGCTTCGCTGAAAGGAAGCTCCTTTTATCGTTTTCCCGGCCTGCTGAACTGGATGACCGGGAATGTGGCCTATCATCATGTTCATCACCTCAACCCCGGTATACCGATGTATAACCTGGTGGCGGCGCATGAAGAAATAATAAAATTATATCCCGTTCAGGCCCTTACGCTCCGGGAAGGACTGAGGTCCTTCCGGCTGAAATTATGGGATGAAGAGCATCAAAAAATGGTCCCTTTTAGTTAACGCCTATGATCGCGATCGTGATAATCTTTTTTGTATTGGCTTCCCTGGCCCAGCTAAGGGCGCTTTGTACATTGATAGTGGATGTCAATGGCAAGTCCAAAATATCGAATATTGATCAACGTAAGATTCATGCTATTACCCTTCCGAAGATACTGGTACAGGTGCCGGTGTACAATGAAGGATGGGAAGTTAAAGATGCAGCACTGGGCGTAATGAGGCTGGACTATCCCCGTGAGCGTATCTGCCTTCAGATCATCGATGATTCGCCTGTACAATGGCCAGACCTGGTACAATTCCTTCAGCAGGAAGCGGAAAAAGCGGGGATCGGCTTTCAGTACCTCTACCGGCCCTCCCGCAAAGGGTACAAGTCAGGGGCACTTAACTATGGTCTCCTGCATTGCGACCATCCCTATGTTGTGGTCCTCGACGCAGACTTCGTGCTGCAACCGGATTTCCTGCAAAGAACAGTGCCCCTCCTCTCCGCTGTGCGGACGGCAGGGGTACAGACCCGCTGGCATTACAGGAACCGATTTGCCTCCCCCACCGTCACCATCCAGTCTACGATCTTCGAAACTATTTTCGCCCTCGAACAATCAGTGCGCGATAAGCTCGGCATCCCGGCTTTTTTTACAGGTACTGCCGCCATCATCAAAAGACAATGCATCGAAGAGATCGGCGGGTGGAGAGAAGAACCTTTTACGGCAGAGGATATCGATCTTTCATTCAGGGCTTATAATAAAGGCTACCGGTTCAGGTATCTCGATGAAGACCTCTCCGGTTGCGAAGCAACTCCCAATTATATTTCATTCCGCAAACAACAGCAAAGGTGGGCCAGGGGCGTGTTCCAGGCGGGGATCGATAATATTGCAGGCATTCTTCCTGCTCCTCAGCCTGTTCGTTCGAAGCTCATGGAGATCAGTACCGTTCTCTACAATTTTTTTCCGCTGGTGATGTTCCTGCTGGCAGTAAGCAGCTCTGTGTATTTACTGGCGGGGCTCGAAAGGACGAATACATGGAAAACCATTCAATGGATCTCTGGCATCGCCATCCTTTTAGGGCCCGTGCCGCTGGGAATGTTCTTTGCCGTTCGAAAATACAACCGGCTTTCTTCCAGGGAATATGGTAACCTGCTCACCGGCATTCTGCTTGGTATGAACCTCGTATGGTCTATCATTCCGGGGATCTGGGAAGTGATAAGCCAGTCGAAAAAAGAATTTGTAGTGACCCCGAAAGGGTTGAACGCAGTGGCAGTGAAAAAGAGATCATTCTCCCGGAAGTCGCTGTGGATAGGGCTGCCGGAATTGCTTAGCGTATGCTACTTCGGTGGGATCGTGGTTACATACGGAAAGCAATACCCGGAATCGGTGCTGTTATGTGCAGTGCCGGCAGCGAGTGCATTGATAGCAGGCATAGCCATGCTGCAATCGAAGATTACCAGTACCAAAAAACAAATGACCCTAATCAAATCATATTCATGATCGAAACAGATGTTTGCATCGTTGGGGCGGGCCCTGCCGGTGCGTCTGCCGCATTACACCTGAGCTATGCAGGTATCGGGTCGGTTATTGTGGACAAGGCCGTTTTTCCCCGCGACAAGATCTGCGGTGATGGTATCAACGGCAAGGTCCCTGAGCTGTTGAAGCAGCTCGATCCGGAGCTCTATGAGCGGTTCCATGCACAGGCCGATATCCATATCGGCACCTGGGGCATCCGTTTGTTTGCCCACAATTCGTCGATTCTGGAAGCTCCTTTCTATAAATGGTATGATGTGAAAGCCCATCGTCCACCCGGTTATATCTGTAAGCGACTGCAATTCGATAATTTTTTCATAGAAGAGATCAAACGAAGGAGCAATATCCGGTTTTTCGATAATACGCCCATCGAGCATTACACGAGGATCAGCGATGGGTTCCAGGTCTCCAATAAGGACGGATCATTTTCCGTGAAAACAAAAATACTGGTCATCGCCAATGGTTCCGATGCCGCTTTCACCAGGCGCTATATGCGGCAGGAGCCACAATTGAAGCATCACGCGGCAGCCGTAAGAGGTTATTTCACCAATGTTGCCGGCTTCCACCCCGATAATTTCGTTGAATTCTATTTCATCGATAAACTGGTGCCTGGCTATCTCTGGATCTTTCCTCATCCCAATGGCCTGGCCAATGTGGGCCTGGGGATGCGAACAGACCTTGTACGAAAAAAGAAATCCGACCTGAAAGCCATGCTGATGGATGTGATCAGGCATCACCCGGTTATCAGCAAACGCTTCAAAGCATCGGAGCTGGTAGGCAATAAGCTGATCGGTCATACCGTGCCGTTAGGTTCTGGAAAGTTCAGACGTTCGGGCGATCATTTCCTGCTGGTAGGCGATGCGGCCAGCCTCGTAGACCCCCTGACAGGCGGGGGTATCGCCAATAGCTTCCTGAGCGGCAAACTGGCTGCCCGCCAGATAGCCGATTGCCTGGAGCAGAACAACTATGCAGCCGGCTTTATGCAGGCGTACGACCGGCAGATCAACCGGCAGATCGGTAAGGGAATGCGAAAGAGCTACCTCCTGCAATACCTGTTGAGGTATCCATTGCTAACGAGGTCGGCCATCAATTTTGTGGCCGGTCACCCGGCATTGTTCGATTTCCTTTCGAGGTTGCAGATGAAGCTGGTGGCAGGAAAGTAAACCATACGATATAAAACAAACAATTATGGCAAGTATACTGGTATGTGGCGGTGGCGGATTCATCGGGGGGCACCTGGTCAACAGGCTGCGGCTGCTGGGCCACCGGGTAAGGTCGGTAGACATTCATTACAAACCTTACAGTGTTGCCCAACCCGATGAAAAGATCATTGGCGATCTGCGTGACCCTGTCACCTGCCTGGAAGTATGTAAGGGCATCGATGAAGTGTACCAACTCGCGGCCGATATGGGCGGGGCAGGATATATTTTTTCGGGCGACAATGATGCCGAGATCATGCACAATTCCATCCTCTGTAACCTGAACATGCTGAATGCCTGCAGGGAGCATGGTATCCGGAAAATATTCTATTCCTCTTCAGCCTGTATCTATCCTTATTATAACCAGGTCGATCCCGATCATCCCAATTGCGAGGAATCATCGGCCTACCCTGCTCAGCCGGATAGTGAATATGGATGGGAGAAGCTTTTCAGTGAAAGACTTTACCTGGCGTATCGGAGAAATTTTCGGATGGACTGCAAGATCGCGCGGTTCCACAACGTGTATGGCCCTCATGGCGCCTGGAAAGACGGAAAGGAAAAAGCGCCTGCGGCGGTTTGCCGCAAAGTGGCGGAGGCAGTGAATGGATCGGAGATCGAGGTCTGGGGTAATGGCCAGCAAACACGCTCCTTTTTATATATCGATGATTGCATCGATGCCGTGCTGATGCTGATGCAGTCTGAATTTGCCGGCCCGGTGAATATCGGCTCGGAGGAAATGGTCTCGATCAATGAACTGGCCTCCAGGGTGATCTCGATCTCAGGTAAGGAACTTTCCCTGCGGCATATCGAAGGCCCCCTGGGCGTGAATGGCAGAACATCCCATAACGCACTTATCCGTAAGGAGCTGGGCTGGCAACCTAAATATTCTTTATCGCAAGGGCTAGAGCGAACCTATCACTGGATCAGCAGGGAGCTCCTGAACCCAAAAACCAAAAAGATCCATTTCGATACACCATAAGTGGTACACTATGAACAAGACCTATCTTGGAATTTGCTGCAGCGCTCATGACCCTGCCATTGCGATCATCAACAATGCCGGTGAGCTGATCTATGCGGAAGCCGCAGAACGGATCCTTCAATACAAGCGTGGCATCAATACCATTGCCGACCACTATCCTTTTATTGCGGAACTGCTGAAACAATATGTGCCGGATGAAAGCCTGCTGTATATGGCAAAATCATGGTCGAAACCCCATCACAGGAATATCCGGCTGGCAAGGATCGGTTTGCCACTGATAGCACCGCTGGCCCGCCCTTTTCCGCGCTGGCGGCTGATCACCGGGCGGTACGACTATATGCTGCGCCTGCAGGCGCATGTATTTTCATTTTCCGGCCAGAACCTGCTGAAAGTATGGAAGGAAAAGGAACGTAAACGGGCACACGAAGAATATTACGATCATCACCGCTGCCATGCTGCTGCCGGGGCCTACTCTTCTTATTTCGATGAAGCCGTAGTGGCAGTAATAGATGGCTATGGAGAAATGACGAGCACTGCATTCTATCGCTTCAACGATGGCAGGCTCACTCCTGTGCCGGGTATCCGGAAAAGCAAAAACAGTCTTGGCTTCTTTTATTCCTTTTTATGTGCGGCCTGCGGTTTCAATCCTGAGCTGGGAGAAGAATGGAAGGTCATGGGGCTGGCGCCTTATGGAGAGGTAGTGCCTGAATTGTACGAGCGGTTGTCGCGGTTGATACCTGTAAGGAAAGGCAGCTTCATCCATCCTGGACCTTCGTTCGACATAGCGGTGTACGACCAGGTGATCGATGCCATCATCAACCGGGGAGACCACCAGTATGCAGTGGAAGACATTGCCTGCACCGGGCAGCAATTGTTCGAAGACAAAATGATGGAATGCCTCAATTATCTATATGGTGTTACCAAAACGAAGAACCTGGTCTTCGTGGGAGGTTGTGCATTGAATTCATCCTGCAATGGAAAGATCAGCACGAAAACCCCTTTTGAAAATGTGTATGTACACAATGCCCCGGGCGATGATGGAACTGCTGTGGGGGCCGCTATCTTATCATACCTCTCCCATAATCCGGTAACAGCGCTGAAGCGGGAAAGTTTTCTATCACCCTACAAAGGAAGTTTCATTCCCCAGCGCGCGCTCACCAGGGCGATCGAGCATTGCCCGTTCAATTATTATCTGGGAGAAGATAAATACAGGATCGCTGCACAGCTCATCAGTGAAGGAGGGATCGTGGGGTGGGTACAGGGAAGAGCGGAGTTTGGCCCCCGTGCATTGGGCAACCGTTCCATACTGGCCGATCCCCGCAGACGCGACATCAAGGACATCATCAACAAGCGACTGAAATACCGTGAAAGCTTCAGGCCATTTGCGCCAAGCGTGCTGGAGGAATTCGGAGAGGAGATCTTCGAGAACTGCCAGGTATCCTATTATATGGACAAGACCCTGGTCATCAAACCGGCTTACCGCGACAAGATCCCCGGCGTAACACATGTGAACGGCACCGGCCGCCTACAAACCGTGACGAAGGAATTGAATGAAGGCTATTACCAGTTGCTGCGGGCATTCCACGCCATTACCGGCATACCGGTATTACTGAATACCAGTTTCAACCTGGCGGGCAAACCGATCGTGCACAGTGTGGACGACATGGTGGCCTCCTTCTTTACATCGGGCATCTCGGCGCTCATCATCGAAGATTATCTTTTTACCAAAGAACCATTCAACAAGGAGCATTACAGTCATGAAGCATCTAATAACCACTTATTGCGACAGGAATAAAGGCGATTTCCTGGTGCATCACTGGCTGCGATCGCTGAAAGCCCATACCAACCTCGATCAGATCGACATCATGGTGATCGACTTCGGGCTCACCGAAGAGCAGGTACAGTTGCTGGAACAGGAGCAGGTGATCGTGAACAGGCAGGAACAAATGAACGGCCGCATGTCGAATTTTCAATACAAATACCTGGGAGATTATCTCCGGTACCATGATCATTACGACCAGGTATTGTATTGCGACTGTGGGGACCTGATCTTTCAGTCCGACATCTCCCACCTGTTCCGGATCAGGCCCAACAGCATGAAACTGGTGCTGGAACAGGATTTCAATGTTCATCTCCATCGCATGACACTGGGATTCGATGATGTGAGAAAGGAAAAGCTGCCGGAGCTGAAAAGAATGATCGGCAACAAGCCTACGGCCAATTGTGGCTTTGTGCTGGGCCCTGCCCATAAGGTCCGCACGATCTGGCAGGAATATATCAGCCATTGCCATGCAGCCGAACTACATGGCACCGATCAGCTGATCATCAACTATATGATATACCGGGATGGATTTGAAATACTGGATGAACAATATAATTATGTTACCTTCCTGAAGAAAGACCGGCTGGCTGTCGATGAGCAGGGGTTTTATACCAGGCGTGGTAAAGTGATCCCTATTGTGCACAATGCAGGCCGCTATGATTTTGCCAGGACCATCACTAATTTCGGTTATCGCCAGGGAACGATCAAACCCCTTATCTACCGGCGTATATTCCGCCTTTATTACAAAATGCTCAACATGATCGCACATGTTGTATAAGGCATATAATCAGAAAGCCACCCAAACGAGTGGCTTTCTTCCTTATAGGAGTGGGTTAGTAATAGTTAATGTTCCTGTGGAATTGAATTATCTGAATTGGGGAATTTACCCATCTTACTTTTAAGGATCACGTACACGGTCTTTTCTTCTTTCTTTCTGATGTAGGTGACAGCCAACCTGTCGCCAGGTTTATGACGGACCACCTGTTCAGCCAGCTCCGATGAGGTTGTTACAGGCATGCCATCCATTTTGATAATGGCATCGCCCTTTTTAATACCAGCCTGGGCGGCGGCTCCGGAAGGATCGGTCTCCATCACCCAAACCCCTGTAATATCATTATTGATGCCCAGCTCTTTCTTTTTGGCATCATCCAGGTCTTCCGGCGCCATGGCAACACCAAGATAACCTCTTTGCACACTGCCGTATTTCAGGATATCACCGATCACTTTTTTCATCAGGTTGGAAGGTATCGCATAGGCATAACCGGCATAGGAACCTGTAGGGGAAGCGATAGCGGCGCTGATGCCGATCAGTTCACCGGCTGTATTGATCAGGGCGCCCCCGCTGCTGCCTGGGTTAACGGCAGCATCGGTTTGAATGAAGGATTCGACTGGTGCAGTGCCGCTTTGGTTGATGCCGATATTGCGGCTCTTGGCGCTCACGATCCCCTGGGTCACTGTTACATCCAGGTTGAGCGGGTAGCCGATGGCCAGTACCCATTCGCCGAGATGCACATCATCCGAATTACCGACGGCCATTTCAGGAAGACCTTTGGCATCGATCTTGATCAGTGCGAGATCTGTATTGACATCGGAACCGATTACCCGGGCTTTGTAATTTTTATGATCGCTGAGGGTGACCGTGATGCTGGTGGCCCCATCGATCACGTGGTTATTGGTAACGATATACCCGTCGCTGCTCACAATCACACCTGAGCCGCTGGCCTTTTGGTCGGGATGCGAGAACCGCGGGGGATTATCACCGAAAAATCTTTTGAAAAATTGACCGCCGCCCGGAAGATCTTCCAGCGGGTCCTGTTGTTTATTGGACGCCATCTTTCCGAAGGTGGTCACTGTTTTAATGTGAACAACGGATGGAACGGCAGTTTCAGCGGCTTTTTCAAAATCGGGTGGAGCTATCGTATTTTCATGATCGTGGTAAGCCGTTCTGATCAGTACGGGGGCATCATTCCTGAATAGGTCGCTTGTCTTTGTTCTTAGCTTTTGGGTAACCATCGAGTAGCTGCCCAGGAGTACCAGGGCCCCGCCTACCAACAACAGTAATATATTAGTTTTCATGATCGTGCATTTAAAAGTGAGGGAATGGGGTGAAAAACACCGGCCCGCGGAGGTTGCGCTAACTACCGGGTCCGGTGTACCTGTTAGCCATGAGCAGGATTATCTTGAAAACACACTATGAAAGCTTTTTAAAGAACTGAACATCTCCGTGCATATCCACCATCAGTACGATCTTCTCGGTATCTTTCTGCAGTTCCACGAAATAAGTGTCCTCATCATCGAACTGCTGGCCATACAGGAACATGTCCGTGTCGTTGAGCTCATTGTCGTCGAATAAGACCACATCCTTTTTCTCGTAGTTGCCAAATTTTTTATCGATAAGTTTCTGAGCGTTTTCGGGGATGTCGGAAAAGCTGACGTGAGTGGTTGTTCCTACCAGTTTCGCATCGAAGTCGTAGAAAGCGCGGTAGGCATGCCCGTCTTTCATAAAGCTGGCTTCATCATAATTGTCGGTATGCTCCCAGTTGATCACCGGGATATTGCCAAAATCCTTGTAGAATTCTTCTTTGGCCTGATAGCTGACCTCCCTGCCTTCCAGTTTCCTGAGCTCCCTCCTTTCTTCTCTCTTTTCTTTGTGGGTGATGCCTTCCTGTTTCACACCTGCTTCATCGGTTTGAGCGTTGGCTGCGGCAACGAACAGGAAAATGGCGGCTGGTAATGCGATTATCTTTTTCATGGTAAACGATTGAATTGATCCGGTAATTGATTTCAGTGTGAAGCTACACCGGGGTAGAACGGTTTATCATGGTCGATCGGTGAACCGGCAAAATCAGTCGTTGATTTCGGAGAAATACCCTAACTTATTGATGATTTGCTGCTTAAAATGGATTTCCTATGACTGCGACCGGCGCCAAGAGAAATGTTTGGTCCAATATTTACCGACTTGTAAAGCCTTACCGGCGAAAACTCCTATGGGTCTTTGTCATCAGCCTGCTGGCAACGATCATCACTATCATGGAACCCCTGATCTACCGGGAGGCGGTGAATGATATTGCTGGTTTGTTCATTCCTGCAGACAGTACCGGTGTTCAGTCTGCGGAGTCAGGCGGGGACACTGAAGAAACTCCTTTGTCGGTGCTGTTCGGAAAAAAACAGCCTCAACAGGTGCAGCAACAGGATAGTATTCCCCCGAAACATCCGGATACCGTCAAACCGAAAAAACATGCCCACGGGAAACATGTACCGAAAAAGCACCAGGTAAAGGAGAAGGAACCGCACCGGACGGACCGGGTAGCTCCCCGCACTCCTCCGCAGGCATTTCAGACCTTATTATGGGCAGTGGTATTGCTGTTCCTCATCAATGTGGCCGGACTGATCTGCTGGTGGATCGGGGAGAACATGAATATCCGGCTTTCCTGTACCATCGAGAGAAAATTCATCAGGCAAACATTCGGGCATGTGCTCAGGCTTCCGCTTTCTTTTTTTGCCAAACGTTCCAGCGCCGTATTGCATAAGCAGATCGATCAGTCGGAAGAGATATCGGGCACCGTTACATTCTTCACGAAAGATATTTTCCCTGAAGTGGTGAGCCTGGTAGGTGTGCTGGCCGTGATGTTCTGGCAGCAATCCACACTCGCGCTGCTGGCCTTGTCGGTAATACCGTTCTACCTGTTCATAACGATCAGGTCTACCCGAAAACTGGAAAGAAGCCTCTCTGCCTATTATGAGAAATGGGAGGAAGTATCGGCAAGAATGCAGGATGCTTTGGGGGGTATCAAGACCGTGAAGCTGTCAGGCGCAGAAGATCGGGAAGTGAACCGGCTCGACGATCAGGCCAGGTCGGCCTACAAAGATTACATGCAGCGATCATTCCTTTCAAACAAATATACATTCTGGCAATTGTTGCTCACTTACCTGGCAAAAGTGATGGTATTGGGTTATGGTGGTTATCTCGCTCTCGAACACCGGCTAACGCCCGGTGATGTGGTGATGTTCGTGGCCTACCTCGATATGCTTTATCAACCGATCGATAACCTGGCCGGTATCTGGGCGCAGGCGCAACAGAATGTGACATCCATTGCGAGGGCATTCAGGTTGCTCGATACCGACGCGGAAGAAAAGACCGGGCTGGCATTCCGGCTGCCGAAGGGAGAAGTAGTTTTCAGGAATGTGCGTTTCAGTTATGACGCCAACCGCGAGATCCTGAAAGGGTTGTCGTTCACGGCACAGCCGGGAAAAATAACGGCGCTGGTAGGAACATCAGGCGCCGGCAAAACAACCACTGTTGACCTGTTACTGAAATTATTCGAGCCCAGTAGTGGAGAGATCCTGGTAGACGGTCAATCGATCGCTCATATCGACGGGGCTGTATTACGGCAGCAGATCGGGATGGTAGCGGCAGACGGGGCCATATTCCGGGGGAGCCTGGCCGACAATATCCGTTACAAGAATCCCGCGGCCACCTGGCAGGAGGTAGAAGGTGCGGCCATCGCAGCCGGCATGGAAGCCACCATACAGCGGCTGCCCGATGGATTGCATACGATCGTGGGAGAAAGCGGCTTTGGATTGTCGGTCGGGGAACGGCAACGTGTTCAGATCGCCAGGGTGATAGTCGACAAGCCACGCATACTGGTGATGGATGAGGCGACGGCCAACCTGGATTATGCCACCGAAGCAGCAGTGAAGAAGACCATCGATGAGATCCGGAAGGAACATACGGTGATCATCATTGCACATCGCTATTCAATGGTGAAGGACGCAGACCATGTGATCGTGTTGGATGCGGGGAAGGTATTGGAGGAAGGAAGGCCGGAAGAGCTGGTAGCGAAGGGTGGATGGTTCACGGAGTTTGCGACTGCAGGAGAAGAAGAGTTAAGCCGGGAACCTGATGAAGACGCGGAGGAAGGAGATGATGATAAGGAAGAAGAGTATGAAGATGAATAATGCTCCGGATTGAAATGCTTTCCCGTTAAGCCGTAAGGAAGTAAATAATATTCGATTATACAACACTGTTATATTTTTGAAATAATAGAATAGAACTGTGTAGCTTCCCGGCGGGCGATGGTGCAGATGTTGCGGAGGATGGTGAAATTTTCCCGGAAGCTGGTTTCTGTAAGCGCGGATAGCTCGAGCATGTCGAGGACAGGTTGCAGTTTTTCGGTCAGTCCCATCACGGAGATGGTGGTCTTCATATTATGGGCCGTTTGGCGAAGGGTGGTGAAGTCGTGTCGTTGCCAGGCTTCTTCGATGGTTTGGAGATCTTTGGGAACAGCTTCGAGAAATTGCCGGGTGACGGTCTTTTCGTATTGGATATCCCCATCACTGATCTCTCTCATGTATTGCAGGTCGATGACCTGGTATGGTATCGATGAAGGTAGCGCGGATGTTTTGGCAGGTGCATCGGCGGTCGTTGCCGGCGCAGTATAACGGTTGATGAGCTGGAACAATATTTCTTCCCGGACCGGTTTCGAAATATATTCATTCATGCCGAAGCTGAGGCATTTTTCCCGTTCACCGGCCAATGCGTGGGCTGTCATGGCGATCACAGGGATATTGGAGTGAAGGGTATTTCGGATTTGCCGGGTAGTAGTATATCCATCCATCACAGGCATCTGAATATCCATCAGAACAAGCGAATAATTTTTTTCCTGTAATTTTTCCAGTGCTTCACGGCCGTTATTGGCAAAATCAAAGCTGAGCTGCCATTGATGGAAGATGTGACGGAGCAGGGATTGATTGATCTCGTTGTCTTCCGCCACGAGTATGCGGGTGCTGGTGGGAAAATGGGCCGGTTGGCCGGAATTCACTTCCGGCGCGATCCGGGCAGGTTGCTCCCCGGCGATCCTGAATGGGACCATCAACCGAAAAGTGGTGCCTTCCCCTGGCTGGCTTTGTACTGTAATGGTACCTTGCTGAAGATCTACCAGGTCTTTGACGATGCTCAATCCAAGCCCTGTTCCACCGTATTTGCGGGTGGTGGAATCTTCTGCCTGCTGGAATCGTCCGAAAATATATTCGAGTTTATCGTTTGCAATACCGATACCGGTATCACGCACCTCAATACCTGTTTGCACGACCGTGCTATCGCCTCCCGATCTAAAAATGCGGACCCTGATGCTTCCCTTGTTGGTGAACTTGAAGGCATTGCCGATCAGGTTGACGAGAATCTGGGTAAACCTGGTGGGGTCTCCTTCCAGTGTATCGGGCAGTGCATCATCGACAGTGACGCTGAACTGCAGATCTTTCTCTGCGGCCCTGGAAAGGAACATGGTCTGGATGGAATGAGCAAGGCTTCGGATGCTGAAGGGCAAGGATTCAAGCCGCATCATACCGGCTTCGATCCTTGAAAGGTCGAGTATATCATTCACGATATCGAGCAGGGCCTCTCCTGAATGCTGGATCGTGGCTACATAGGCGCCGGCTTCACTGCCGAGCTGCTTTTTCTGCAGCAGGTTGGTGAAGCCCAGGATAGCATTGAGGGGTGTGCGGATCTCATGGCTCATATTGGCCATGAAGTTTTCCTTGATCCGGGATGCTTCCCGTAGTTTTTTCTCGGAGCTGTTCAGTTGCCGGATCAATTGGTATTGCCGGCGGATGGTATAGATGATATACCAGAAAAGGGCAGCAGCGCTGATCAATACGAGTGCGATCAGTGCGGTGCTGAATTGTTGCGCTTTTTTACCACTTTCATCGTTGTTGCGGATCACCCGGTCCAGTAATCTTTCCCGTGTGTTCTCGATCTTGCGGGAAGTGGTTACAATGGCGTTGGTGAGCAGGGAGCCGGTCTGGGCAGCCATTACTTTTTCTGCCGCTTTCTTGCCGGAGATATGGAAAGAATCGAGGACCCTGTTGCTGAACCTGATCTTTTCGCGTACCAGTGAATCGAGCTCGTCGATATATTTTACGGAAGCATCGTCGTCGGATATCTTTTGCAGTTTATCCAGGTCTTCTTCGATCCCGGCGATCTGCAGTTCGGTATTCATGATATCGGTGGTATCACCGGTAGCTACTGTGCCCCTGATCCTGCTCTCGAACGAGAGCACGTCTTTTTCAAGTTGCTGCAACTCTTTGCTCACCGTGAGCTCTCCCAATAATTTTTCATTGCCCTGGATGAGGGTACTGATATTCTTGGAAGAATTGTACTGGATGAAGACCAGTAGCAGGGTACCGGCAATGAAACCGGCCAGTATCGCATACACGATCTTTTGTGCGCCCATTGCTCTCAATAATTACTCTAATTTAAGGAAATCAATCTGCCGGCGGATCAGGGGGCAGGTGAAGAAACCTGTACAACAGGTACACAAGCAGGAGGATGGCCATGATGATGGCCGTGAGCAGCAATGCCAGTGTCTTCATGTTCATACCGGCATCCAGCCGGGCGAGAAAGAAGAAGGCCAGCAACACCATGATGAGGGTATCGGTCAGGAATAATATGATGAATAAAGCTCTCATTGCAGCAGTAAAATTACAGGGGCGGCAGGCGGTTGCGGGCCGTCAATCGCTGAACGGGCAGGAGGCGTCGTTGAAACAGGATCAGAGGATATTCATCCTTTTATTGAGGGCTGCACGATAGGCATCGGCCACGGGTACAGGTTTGCCATTGATAATAAGAGCCCCATCCTGGATGGAATCGATCTTATTCAGGGCAACAAGATAAGAGCGGTGAACGCGGATGAACAGGGAAGAAGGCAATCTTTCTTCCACTGCCTTGAGCGTAGTATGGATAGCGAAGAATTTCCGGGGGGTATGGAGCTTCACATAATCGCCCATGGCTTCAGCGAAAAGTATCTCGTCTATTTTCAGCCGTTTCACGATATTGGAATCGCGGATGAATATGAATTCTTCGGCCCCCATGTTCACCTGTTCCCTGTTGCTGTCGAGGATCTCCCTTGCGCGGTCGATGGCTTGCAGGAAACGGGCAGGCGTAACGGGCTTCACGATATAATCTGCCACATTCAGCTCGAATGCTTCTACGGCATATTCTTTTTTGGAGGTGGTAAAAATGATGAGCGGCCTTTTGGCGCCGAGATTCCTGGTGAGTTCCAGTCCGCTCATTCCCGGCATTTCGATATCGAGCAATAACAGGTCTACCGGTTTATCCTGCAGGATATCGTAGGCATCCATGGCGCTGCTGCATTCATCGGTCACTAGCAGGTCTTTTATCCTGCTGCAAAGTTGCTTCAACGTGGTACGCGCAGTGGCATTATCGTCGATGATGAGGCAATTCATGTAGTGAATGTATGAAATTTGTGTTACCTTTAATTCAGCCATCGAATCTTATCTCTTGGATAAGCCTTCCTGAATAACCGGTCCTGAATACCCGTAACGGCAATACAATTATAGTATTCCTGCCTGATGGCATCTTATAAAACATATACGGATGGGGAGCTGGTAAAGCTCCTGCAGCAGAGCGATGAACAGGCGTTCACGGAACTATATTTACGTTATTGGGATAAGTTATTTTATCTCGCTGCAAAGAAGCTGGAAGACCTGCCGGCTGCAGAAAGCATTGTGCAGGACATCTTCCTGGAGATCTGGAAGAGAAGGGGATCGCTGATCATCAAATCGAATATCGGCGGGTATCTCGTAGTGGCGGTCAAATACAGGATCATCAATGAACAGGCAAGGCGCTACCGCCGGTATCAGCTCGAACGCCACCTGGAATTGAATATTTCAGAAGCCGATCATTCCACCGAACAATGGCTGGCGCTGGAAGAGCTGCAGGAACTTTTACAGCAGAGAGTGGCGAGGCTCCCTGAAAGATGCCGGATGGCATTCGGCTACCGCGAAGCGGGGTATACCAACAGGGAAATCGCCCGGCTGATGGACATATCCGAAAAAACCGTGGAGATGCATGTCGATCGTGCCCTTAAATCCCTGCACACTGGCCTGGGCGCCATTATTTTCCTCTTTATTTCTGCCAGGTAGTTCACTTCACACAGTATCAAAATTTTTTTTCCTGTCATACAGGGTTCATCGCTTTTGGATTGACCTTGTATAAAAGGCTTGTCAAGCAATGGGTAACCGGCAGGAATATCAGCGGATGGATGAATTGGCTAAAAAGCTGAAAGAGGGCACAATTACGCCTGAAGAAAGATCGGAATATCTCGAATGGCTCGATCAACAGGATGATAGTATTGTACAGATACCCACTTCATTCGCTGAAAGCAGGGAAGCATTGGAAGAACGGATACTGCAACAGGTACAGCAGCAGATGGCGCTGCCGGATGTTTCAACTGGCGCCATAGCGCCAATGCGCAGGAACGGCAGGCGGTGGTACAGGTATGCCGCAGCAGCAATATTGATCGCCTGTGCAGGATTGGCTGTAATGAAGTTGTTCAGTATTAAAAAAACTGAACAGCCACTCGTTCAGGAGCGGCCCCGGTATCAGCAGGAACTGATGCCTGGGGGCAACAAGGCAGTATTGACGCTGGCTGATGGAACTGCCATTCTGCTCGACAGCGCTCAAAACGGGAACCTGGCCCGGCAGGGAAACACACAGATCATCAAGCTCGGTAACGGGCAGATCCTATATAACGTCGACGGACATGCTAAATCTGTCGGACTGAATACCATGTCGACCCCCCGCGGGGGCCAGTACAGGCTCACCCTGCCCGATGGAACATCGGTATGGCTCAACGCTTCTTCTTCCATCACTTATCCTGCAGCATTTACCGGCAACGAACGGAATGTATCCATAACAGGTGAAGTTTATTTTGAAGTGTCGAAAGACAGGGCCAGGCCATTCCGCGTGAATGTGAACGGCCGCTCTGAAGTGGAAGTATTGGGAACGCATTTCAATATCAACAGCTACGAAGAGGAAGGCAGTATCAGAACGACCTTGCTGGAAGGAAGCGTGAAAGTAGTGGCAGGCCATGAAACGGTGATGCTGAGGCCAGGACAGCAAGCCAGCAAAGGGCAGGGACAAATGAAGGTGATCGACCATCCCGATATCAATGAAATAATGGCCTGGAAGAATGGATATTTCCAGTTCAACCGGACAGACCTGAGAACAGTGATGCGGCAACTGGCGCGCTGGTACGATGTGGAAGTCGTTTATGAAGGCAAAGTGCCTAACGATACATTCATCGGTGAGCTCCCTATGAATGCGCCTGCATCACAGATATTGAAAGCGCTCGAAGAGATCCAGGTACATTTCAGGATCGAAGGGAAAAGGATCATCGTAACGCCATAACCATTAAGCCAGTCTCCTCTACCATAACAATAAACCTACCAACGATTCACATCGCCCGAAAAAAACAATGCCATTTTCGAATGTAAAAGCTTCCTATGAGAACAGGGTGCCTGTAAACAAAACCGCCTCGAGGTGAGAGTCGAAGCGGCAACGTTCGGGTAACCCATTTTAATAACTGTAGTTAACCAAAACTGGTAAAACCCAAACAACACGAAGTTATGGAATTATTGACTATGGCCCTGCCACCGGCCAACCGGCCCGGCTTCCCTGGCAGGGTACGCGCCCAAATCCTGCGAGTTATGAAATTGACGGCTGTTTTTCTGCTTGCACTTTTGATGCATGCTTCCGCCAAAACGGAAGCACAGAATATTACGTTGAACACGAAGAATGCATCCTTCGGATCAGTGCTCAACGCCCTGAAGAAACAGGCTGCTGTAACGTTCATTGCAAGGACGGAACTGCTCGACAAAGCCCGCAATGTAACTGTAGAGCTGAGCAATGTTCCCCTGAAAGATGCGCTGGAAGCCTGTTTCAAAGATCAGCCATTCACCTTTTCTATGGTGGGCTCGATCATTATTCTCAAACCGAGAACGCTGACGATCATAAGGCCCGGCGCCACGCCCACGGAGGAGACCGATAGCCTCGATCTATTCCAGCCCGTTAGTGGGCGTGTCACCGACGCGAACGGAGCGCCGCTCTTCGGCGCTTCCGTGATCGTCAAAAATTCGAATAATTCCGTGATGACAGATACACGGGGTCAGTTCTCGATCAACCTTATTGCAGGCAATATCATCACGATCTCCTTTGTGGGATATGAATCGCGTGACCTGCGGATCACGGAGCACTCGCTGAAGAACGGCGACCTGGGCGAGATCAGGTTGGCCAGAAGGCAGGATGATCTCAATGAAACGATCGTGGTGGCCTATAGCACCACCACACAGAAAAAGAAAGTGAGCGCTTCGACTGTGGTGAAAGGGGAAGATGTCGTTAACCTGCCGAACCGGTCTTTCGAAAGAAGTTTGCAGGGTTATGTTCCCGGCCTGCTTGTCACCAATGGCAACGGCCAGCCTGGTGGTGGCGCCAGCAATGTACTGCTGCGTGGTATCGGCACCGCCATTGGTGGAAGCGCACGCCTTCCGCTCTTCGTGATAGATGGTGTGCCTATAACACAGGACATGACGCAGAGCAGTATCCCCCTGGGCAGCACAGCCGTTACGAATCCGTTGGCCCAGCTCAACATGAATGATTTCGAAGCCTTCACGGTATTGAAAGACGCATCAGCCATTGCCCTCTATGGATCGAAGGCGAGCAATGGCGTGATCCTGCTCACCACCAAAAAAGGCCGCGCAGGCAAAAGCACATTGACACTTCACCAGCAGGTTGATTTTTCTTCCATCATTAAAGACCGTCAGCCTGATCTACTGACAAAACAGGAATACCTGGGACTGCTGCGCGAATCCTACAAAAATGCCAATCCGGCCTTATGGACGGACGCGGCCATCGATGCAGACCTCGCAAAAAAATTTCCCCGCTATGTAAAAGCTCCCGGCGATACGGCATTCTATGATCCGGCCGACTGGGCAGGCGTCACGAACAATAAAACCGCTATCACCAGCTCCACCGATCTCTCCTGGTCGGGCGGAACTGACCGTGGTGTTTTTTACCTGGGCCTCAGTTATCTCGACCAGCAGGGGATCATCAGATCGAGCGGATACAAAAGAGCGGCCATCCGGTATAACTTTTCCAACAATCCACTCCCCTGGCTTACGGTAGGAATGAATTCCACCTTCACTTACAGCAGGCAGGACGCTCCCAGCACCGGAGAATCGGCTGCAGGCCCGTTCGGTATCCAATTTGTGGCGCCTTCTGTTTACCCTATCTATTTACAAGATGGTTCCTATTACCTTCCGGCCTCCGGCACTCCTTACTACAATCTTGGGAACGTTGCTGCCGCATTGCAATGGAACCTGAACAGGGGCACGTTCTACAGGGCATTGGGCGATCTCTACATGGAAGTTAAATTGTTGAAACATTTTTCATTCAGGGCAGATGTGGGCGGTGATTTCATGCTCTCGCAGAACAAGAGCAAGACTGATATGCGGTTGCCCAGCAGTACGCTGCAGGGTATCGGTGAAGTAACTGCGTATGACAATGTACGTACGAGACTGATCACTACCAACCTCCTCCGTTATAATAATCTCTTCAACCTGAAACATGGCCTCGAAGTGACCCTGGGCCAGGAAGCGCAAAGAATGTATTCCAATTCCACCACGGCAACAAGTCGCGGGTTCAGTGCCCCCTATTTTGAAGAAGTATCTGCCGGAAGCACAGGTGTATTCGGCGTCTTCGGCACGGGTGGCAGCAGCAGCAGGGAAACCCAGTCATCGTTTTTCTCACAGGCCACTTACAGTTATAATAACAGGTATTTCGCAACGGCCAGCGTACGAAGGGATGGATCGTCGAGATTCGGCGCCAACAACCGGTTCGGTAATTACTGGTCTTTCGGCGCAGGTTGGGTCATCAGTGATGAGGCATTTATGAAGCATACCTCAGGCTGGCTCAACTATCTCAAACTTCGTGGAAGTATCGGAACAGCAGGCAATGCCGGCTCACTGAGTGCAACAGCCAGGTATTACCTGTTATCGTTGGGTAGCAACTATGACGGCGCTGTAGCGGCCAGGCTGTCCAGCTCGCCCGGCAACCCGAACATCAAATGGGAAAAACAATTCAGTAAAGACCTGGGCCTCGAATTCAAATTATTCAGGAACAGGTTGGGCGCTACAATAGATGTTTATCACCGGCTCACCTCCGACCTGATCTACACGGTTAACCTGCCTGGCAGCACAGGTTATTCTTTCGGCTTCGATAATATCGGGAATATGACCAACCAGGGTATCGAGCTATCGCTTAACGGAGAGATCCTGCGGGCTAAAAAATTCAGTTGGAGCGCAAATATCAACTGGAGCACCAACAAGAATAAGCTCACAAAAGCCTACCAGGATTCCCGCACTTTGCTGAACCTGGTACAAAAAGTGGGTGAGCCCTTCAACTCCTTATTTTTGGTGCGTTGGGCCGGTGTGAATCCCGCCAATGGGAAACCCCAATGGTATGATATCAATGGAAATATCACCGAAACCTATTCCCCGAATGACAGGGTCATAGTAGGACAGATGCAACCGAAAGGATTCGGCAGCATTACGAACAATTTCCGTTTCGACCGCTGGCAGCTCTCTGCTTTCTTTTATTACCAGTACGGAAACAAGTTATACAATGATGCCACTTCTTACCTCATGAATGATGGCGCCTATCCTTATTACAATCAATCGAGAGATGCATTGAACAGATGGCAGAAACCGGGCGATCAGGCGCCCAATCCCCGCCGTGTGCTCAGTAATCCCGATGGAGGCAACCAGATCTCTACCCGCTACCTGGAAGATGGAGATTTCATCCGGCTGAAAAACCTGGTGCTCTCTTATAATTTCCCTTCAGCAGTGCTCAAAAAAATACGCTTCAATAATATCAGGGTGTATGCGCAAGGCAATAACCTGGCGCTCTGGACCAAATACAAAGGCATCGATCCGGAAAATGTAACTGCCGAAGGCAGCACTGCATTTCCTTATCCACAGGTGAAGAGCTTTTCCCTGGGCATAGATGTTACTTTCTAATTCTTTAAACGAGCTAATATGAAATCGATCATACGGACAATAGCATTTTTTACCCTGTTTTCGGTAGCGGGCTGCGGAAAGAATTTCTTTGAAACACCGCCCACTACCAGTGCGGAGCAATCCACATTCATCACTAACCTGGCGTCCTGCGAGCAATTGCTCAATGGCGCTTACCGCACTGCGCTCGACGGATTTTACTGGGGCCTGAACCTCATCTATCCTGAATTGATAGCAGATAATGTAAAACCGGTCCCGGGAGGCACTTATTTCAATGTGCAATACAACTGGAAGCAAATTGCCGCTACAACGTCTACCGGCGATAACCTCAATGAATATTGGAACGGTTATTATAAGACCATCCGCAATGTTGCCTTCGTAACGGAAAATATCGACAGGTTCCGCAATGAAAACCCAACCAAGGCCGATAACATCAAAGGGCAGGCGCTCGTTCTGCGTGCATGGATGCATTTCGACCTGGTGAACCGTTTTGCGCAGCCGTATAAATTCAGTTCGGACGCATCGCATCCGGGCATACCATATATCACCTTCACCGATTACAGTGCGCCGCTTAAAAGGATCTCAGTGAAAGAGGTGTATGATAAGATCATCAAAGACATGCAGGATGGCATCGCCCTTCTGCCTGCCAATGCCTCCACCAAAAGATATATCGGCGGCAATACGGCCAAAGCTTTGCTGGCCCGCGTTTATCTCTATAAAGGCGATTACCAGTCGGCGAAAAACTATGCAGTGGAAGTGGCCAAAGCCGTTCCCATCATGAAAACCGGCTATCCGCAAAATCTTTTCACCGATAAGGAAACTGAAGCCTTGTTCCAGTTTGCACCTCCTACCACTCCCACCTACAATAATTTTACCGGTTCGTATTACAGGGGGGCATATCCTAATTTCCTGCCTACAACAGATATTGTGACCTTATTACAGGAAAGCGCAACCGATGTGAGGAAAGACTGGCTCTTTACAGATGTGGGCGTATGGAGGGTTTCCAAATATCCGAAAGGAGTAGTGGCCGGTATCTCCGATCCTTTCGGCGCCCATTATCAAACGCTGGTCCGCTCATCGGAAATGTATCTTACCGCGGCCGAATGCTTTGTCGAGCTGAACCGGGCAGACAGCGCCATCTATTACCTCGATGAGATCCGCATGCGGGCAGATGCCAGCGCCCTGCCCACTACCGCTACGGGTACTGCGCTCACAGATCTGGTCCTGAAAGAAAGGAGGAAAGAGCTTTCTTTCGAAGGGCAACGATTTTTCGATCTCATGCGAAGAGGCAAGGATGTGGTCCGTACAGACGCGTCCAATCCCGATGCCAAAACATTGCCATTTAAAAATCCGAAAGCAATAGCGCCGATCCCCAGCCTCGATGTTACGGAGAAAGGACTATCGCAAAATGAAACTTATTAAAATCAATCAATCATCATTTAATACTCAAAAAATGAAAGCCATGAAGAGAGCATGGGCAGGAGCCTTATTCATCATTGCCTGCAGCACCCTGCACGCACAGCAGCCATTCACCATTTCCGGCAAACTCACCGATGTGAAAGATGCTAAGATCATGCTGCAATACGGGTCTGGTAAGGAACGCAAGAACGATTCCGTTGTCATAAAGAACGGGAAGTTCAGTTTCAAAGGGACTGTCACGGACCCTGTAAAAGCAAGTATCACAGTAAAGTCATTGGATGACGACGGTGTATTCGACATGGACAAATATTTCAACCGGGATACCCGTGAATTCTACATCGAAGGGGGCAAGATCAGTATCAACGGAGCTACTGCGGCCACTTCAAAGGTCGAAGGTGGTAAAACACAGGCAGACTTCAATTCTTTACAGGCCCAGTTGAATCCTTACCAGGAACAATTGAAACCGTACACCCTGGAGATCAGAAAGCTCCTCAAGACAAAGGATGAGGAGGGGATCAAGCCAATATCTGAAAAAATGCGTCCGATCAGGAAAGAGATGGACAATGTGGAAGCGCAGTTCATGAAAACGCATCCTGCCTCCTGGGTAACCTGGGATATGGTGAAAGGCAGGGGCGTCATCATCGAGCCTGTTACTTACGAGCCGCTGTTCAATAGTGTAGACCAAAAATTCCGCGACAGTGAAGAAGGTAAAAAAATTGCAGAAAGAATAGCCATCACGAAAAAATCAGCGATAGGAAATAAAGTGATGGATTTCACCCAGAATAATATGGGTGGCGCCCCTGTAACTTTATCTTCCTTGAAAGGCAAATACGTGCTGGTCGATTTCTGGGCAAGCTGGTGCGGCCCTTGCCGGGCTGAAAACCCCAATGTGCTTAAAGCGTATCAAAAATTCAAAGACAGGAACTTTGAAGTTCTGGCCGTTTCACTCGATGATAATAAGGAAAAATGGGCCGAAGCCGTTGAAAAGGATGGCATGCCCTGGATACAGGTGAGCGATCTGAAAGGTTGGAAGAATGACGTGGCCGTTCAGTTCGGTATCCTGGCCATTCCGCAGAATCTTTTGATCGACCCGAATGGGACGATCATTGCCAAAAACCTGCGTGGTGAAGCATTGGACAGAGAGCTGGAAAAATTCCTGAAATAAGTTGTGTGCCCATTGAATTATCCATCAAAGAATATTTTGTATGAAAAGAACAATATTGTTTTTACTCTTACTGGGCGCTTTTATGACGGCGATGGCGCAGAAGGGATATACTGTGCGCGTAAAGATCAGGAACCTGGAAGGCGCAAAAATTTTTCTCGCTTATCCAAAAGCAGGGAACTATGTATTCGATACCAATGCTGTGCTGAAAAATGGTGTGTACACCTTCAAAGGCAAAGTGGAAGAGCCGACGCTGGCCAAGCTGGTTGTCAGAAAACCCTCCCTGAATATAAAAATGGAGAGGGGATTCATTCCTTCGCCGGGGTTGAGCTTTGTGCTCGACAATGATGTGGTCGATATCGATGCCGATGCCAATGAGGGCTATATGGCTACGGTGAAAGGTGGGAAAAGCAACAATGAATGGAACAGTATCAGATCACGGGAGGCTAAACTTACCGATGAAGGGTGGAAAGCCCTCGTAAACGCTCATGCGCAATTTGAAAAGAGCAAGGATTCGGCAGTTTTCAAAGTTTCTTCGCAAGTTCGTTCCAGAACATCCAAAGAAATAGACGCACTTCAGTTGAAATTCATAAAAGATCATCCCAACTCATTCGTGAGTGTGCAATTTCTTTCAGGCATGTTCAACAAACTCACTCCTGCTGAACTGGAAAATGAATACAACCGGCTGGAGTTGGCGTATAAAAGCACTACTCCGGCAAAACAGATCGCAGAGAAAATCGAGACCATGAAAAAGACGGCGATCGGGAAGGCGGCCATCAACCTTCATAAGAAGGACATGAATGGAAATATTGTAAATCTCGATGCGCTCAAAGGAAAATATGTGCTGCTGGATTTTTGGGGTAGCTGGTGTATGCCCTGCCGTCGAAGCCATCCCCACCTTAAATCGTTGTATGCAAAATATAAGGAAAAAGGATTCGAGATCGTAGGGATCGCCACAGAATCGCGCGCCTCCCTGGAAGAGACTAAAAAGGTCTGGAAGAAAGCTATCGAAGAAGATGGGATCAACTGGATACAGGTGCTGAACAATGAGGACATCGATACATTCGATGTAGTGAAAAGCTATGGCGTATCTGCTTTTCCTACAAAAATATTACTGGATAAGGAAGGAAAGATCATTGCGCGGAATGTGGGGGATGGAGAGGAGATCGATAAGACGCTGAAGGAGATCTTTGGGTTCTGAGCTTGTCAGGAAATAAATGTGTTGATAAGTTAACAGGTTTAAAAGTTGACAAGGGGATCTCCGTAGCTCGGAGATCCCCTTGTCAACTTTTAAACATATTAACCTTTCAACCTAATTCTTCGACTTATCGGGGAATTTCGGAATTGGCGGCACACCTTTTGGCCCGGGTTGCTGCAATTGTTTTTTCATCTCTTCGATCGCTCTTGTCAATTGCTGATCATTGCCCAGCCATTCCTGGTGCGGGTCGTTGACCACTTCTATATCAGGTGAAACGCCCACCCCTTCGATCACGAACTTTGAACCATCGGCGGCAAAATGCGCAAATTCAGGTTTCCTCATATCTCCTCCATCGATAAAAGGAAGCGAACCGCGGATACCGACTACCCCACCCCATGTACGCTGACCGAGCAGTGGCCCGATCTTATGGAACTGGAACTGGTAGGGGAAAAGATCACCATCCGATGCAGAATATTGATCGATGAGGCAGATCTTCGGCCCTATTTGCAGATCAGGCCTTACGCGGGATATCTTGCTGTTGCGCATCATGGTGCCCAGGCTGGGCTCACGGCGTAACCGCTCGATGATCATGGGTGATACATTGCCGCCACCATTGCCACGGTCATCGATGATCAGCGCTTCCTTATCCAGTTGCGGATAGAAATAACGGGCGAATTGGTTAAGACCATCAGGGCCCATATCAGGGATATGCAGATAACCGATCTTACCGTTCGATGCCTTGCTGACCTTCTCGATATTCTGGTTCACCCATTCATGATAATAGAGCGAAGATTCATCGGCAATAGGTTTCACCAGATATTTTTTTGTGCCATTCGCTGAAGGGATCGTATTGAAAGAGATCTCGATCAGTTGATCTGCCTTGCCAACAAGCAGTTCGTATAAATTAGACACTGTGCGCACTTCAGTGCCATTGATGGCAATGATATAATCTCCTTTTTTCACCTGAACGCCTGGTTGGCGGAGGGGAGAAACCAGTGTCTTGTCCCAGCTCTCGCCGGAGAGTATGGAATCGATGCGGTAGTAACCGCTCTTGTCGCGGGAGAATCCTGCGCCAAGCATACCCAGCTTTATCCTTTCAACATCGGGCCTGTCGCCGCTGTTCACATAAGCATGACCAACATTCAATTCGGCGATCATCTCTCCTATAATATAAGTAAGGTCATTGCGGTGGTTGACATAGGGAAGCAGAACGGCATATTTATCGTGCATCGCTTTCCAGTTCACGCCATGCATATTGGGATCATAGAAATAATCGCGCATCTGCCGCCAGCTTTCATCGAAGATCTGTTTCCATTCTGCGTGCAGGTCGGCATTTATTTTCAGTCCTTCCAGGTTCAGCTTATTTTTCGGATCGATCTTTACGGTGCTGATATTTTCTATGAAGAGATCGCCCCCTTTTCTCACCATGATCTTTTTCCTGTTGTCGCTGATATCATACGATGAGAAGCTGCCCAGATCAGATTCTTTTTTCTCTTTAAGCTCAAAATATTTCAGACTGCGGGGTGAACCGGAAGAGGATGAAAAGTAGTAAAGCCCGTCATAAGTGGCAACCAGGTCGCCATAATTGCCGGGGGTTAACGGCAGGCTTTCTATCCTGTCGGCCAGGCCTTCTTCATCGACGGTGACAGTAACACTGCGGGCGGCGGGAGCAGGTTCTTTTGCCGCCTGGTTCGTGGCAGGTTTCGTTGTTGTGGGAGCCGCAGGAGGGTTCTCCATCCTGACAGCCACCTCATCATTCTCATTCTGAAAGACCGATTTGGAAGTGCCTGACAAACGCACCATATAAGGTTTACTCATATCGATATAAGCATGGTTCCATTCCGTGCGACTGTAGATGGGATTGAAATCACGTTCGGAAACGAAATACAACCATTTGCCATCAGGACTGAAAGTGGGCTGGCCGCTTTGGTACCAGTTGTCCGTAACAGTGATATTTTTTTTCGAATCGATATTGAAGATCCGGATGGTATTGAAGCCACGGGCTTCCCCGGGCTGGGTATAAGCGATCCATTTGCTATCGGGGCCCCAGGAATAATCATAGATCTCGGTACTATTGGAATGGGCCACCATGGTTTTGGCGCCGCTTTCAGCATTTATATAATAGAGGTCCTGTGCGCGATCGCCCAGGAGCAGCCATTTGCTATCGGGGCTCCATACGGGGAAGAATTTATAACTGCCATCGCCTTTTGTGAGTTGTTTGGCAGGCTCTGTGCCATCTTGCTTCTGGATATACAATTCATCTTCTCCTGAACGGTCACTGATAAAGCTGATCCAGCGGCCATCCGGGCTCCAGGAAACATTCCTGTCGTGGGCATTGCTGCTCTGTGTCAGGTTACGTGTAATACCATTTTTCTCAGGCACGGTAAAAATATCTCCGCGTGCACTGATAACGGCACGTTTGCCATCCGGAGAAATAGAAGAATTCTCCATGAATTTGGAGGCATCGATCTGTTTTGATCTTCCCGAGAAAAGGTCTTCAGAAAAACTGATGGTGAGCTTATCCGCTTTACCGGTATTCAGATCGTAGAGATAGATATAGCCTGCATTTTCAAAAGCGATGGCGTCATTGCCGAGGGATGGGAATTTACAATCATATTCCGTGAAATTGGTGACCTTACGGGTTTGCTTGGATTGCGTATCGTATTCAAAGAGGTTCATGGTGCGGTCGCGGTCGCTGAAGAAATAGACCTTGTTCCTGTAGTACATCGGAAAGATATCCTGGGCGGGATTGTTGGTGATATTCTCCGATTGTCCTGTTTTTACATCATAGATCCACACATCATCGGCCATTCCACCTTTATAATACTTCCAGGTCCTGAATTCCCTGAACACACGGTTCATGGCCAGTTTGCTTCCATCTTCGCTGAAGCTGCACCAGCTTGCTACGGCAAAGGGAAGCTCTTCGCTCAGGTCCCCACTGAGCGGGGCTTTGTATAGTTTGCCTTTGAATGGATTGAATGAGGAAGAACGTCCGCGATAGATGATCTGTTTATCATCCTGGGTCCATCCCATTACGATGTTGTTGGGGCCCATGCGGTCGGCAATATCATTGCGGTTGATATTGGCCGTATAGGTGATCCGCTTCGGAACGCCGCCTTCGGCGGGCATCACGAACACTTCAGTGCTGCCATCGTATTGTGCGGTAAAAGCGATCTGTTTCCCATCGTGGCTGAAACGGGGAAACACTTCATAACCGGGATGGCTGGTGAGCTTGCGGGCAGTGCCGCCGCTGCGCTGAACAGTGTACAGGTCACCTGCATATGAAAATACCACCTGGTTGCCATGAACGGCTGGAAATCGCAGCAGACGGGCTTCCTGGGCTGTTGCATACAATGCAGGGACAGCAATGATGAAGGATAAGAGCAGTTTTCGCATGTGTTAGAGTTTGATAGTTTGGAGGGGAAAAATTACGGAAAATTTCCCAAGGAAGTGGGAGATAGGAAGATAGCTAACCGGAATGAAATAATTACTCCGAAAAACTTGCATTATAATCACTCAACGCCGATCGTATACTACGGAGCGCCTTCCGGATATGCTGGTCTACCGTATTTTCGGAGATCGACATTCTCCTGGCAATAGCGCTGTAAGTGAGCTTTTCTTCGCGGCTGAGCAGAAAGACCTCCCGGCATTTGGGAGGCAGTGAAGCTATTTTATCGGTTACGATGCGCAATAATTCTTTTTCTTCCAGTACTTCCACTACGGAAGCCGTTGTGTCCTGACCACCCTGGCTGAGGACCGACTGCCTGTATTTTTCCTGAACGAGCTGTCGCCGGTAGTAATTGAGCACTTTGTGCTTAGCCATGGAAAAAAGGTAGGCTTTCAAATTGGCGACCCCTTCCAAAGTTTCCTTCTGCAAATAAAGCTCCATGAAAACATCCTGGGTAAGCTCCCTGGCTGTTTGGGTGCAGCCTGTTTTCTGAGCGATCAGCCGCAGTACTGTCATTACATGCCTGCGATAAAGGATATCGAATGCTTCCTCATCTCCACGCAGCCAGCGGCCCATCAAATGATGATCAGATGTAACAAAGGGGTTTTTAATATGGCAATCGTTTACCTACCAAATTTAATTATTATTTATTACCGCCGTTTTTTTCAGGGCATAAAAAAAATTTTTTTCCGGGATGAATAACGGGAACAGCTTGCCAGGGGTACTTATTATAATGCAGCCGTGTTGACGAGATACAACCAGACTGAATTTATGGACAAAAAACGACTTTCAGAGCTTCTTAGCAGGTATAACAACAACACCTTAGACTATAGCGAACAGCAAGAACTGGAGGAATGGTTCCATTCAGTGCAGCAGCCCTATTCTACAACAGGAAGAGAAGAGGAGGAAGAATTGAAGCGCGAAATGCTGAATGAGTTCCGTAAGCGATTCCCTTATCCTGCCAACACCCAGATGGTCCGCAAAAGGACCGGGATGCGGGCAGTGGCTGCGGCCGCAGTACTGGCGGGCCTTCTGGCCGGGGGAACGTATTACCTGGTCCATAGCAGCCACTCGAAACAACAAAACGCTGCACAGGCCGGAAGGATCGCTTCCAACATGAAAGAAGTTCCGGAAAAAGACAAAGAGCCCGGAACGAACCGCGCCACCCTGATCCTGGAAGATGGCTCTTCCATCAACCTCGATGAAAGCCACGATGGGCTCCTCGTTGAACGCGGCGGTGTGAAAGCGGTGAAAATAGACGACAGTACAATAAAATACCTTCACTCCAATGAAAGAACGGAAACGGTATATCATACTATCAAAACCCCGCGGGGTGGGCAATACAGGCTATCACTGCCCGATGGTAGCATGGTTTGGCTGAATGCGGCTGCTGCTCTCCGTTACCCGGTGGTGTTCTCCGGGCCTGAAAGAAGGGTGGAAGTATCGGGTGAAGCCTATTTCGAAGTGGCCAAAGATGCATCGAAACCATTCATCGTGTCGATCGATGGTAAAGAAGAAGTAAAAGTATTGGGCACTCATTTCAATATCAATGCCTATAAAGAGAATGGCCCGGCAACGGTGACCTTACTGGAAGGCGCTGTGAATGTATCGGAGGCAGGGTTCAATGTGACCCTGAAACCAGGACAGCAATCTGCTCTCACCCGGAAAGGATTCAGCGTAAAAGAAGCCAATATCGAGCAGGTAATAGCCTGGAAAACCGGTTTCCTCGATTTCGATGACCTGTCGCTGAATGCCGTGATGCAGGAGGTAAGCCGCTGGTATGATGTAGATATCCTGTATAAAGAAATGCCCGACCATCCCATTGCCTTTGGCGGGCGCATCAGTAAAAACCTTCCGCTTTCAAAAGTGCTGAACATGCTGGAAGCCTATGGTGTTCATGCACAGTTGAACGATACAAAGAAGCAAGTGATCATAAGTACCCGATAACCTTGTCTCTCCATATCCATTAAATAACCAGGAACAAAAAACCGGAAGCGCAGCAACGCTCCCGGCAGAACATTGGTTCCTGAAAAACAATTCGACCTGAATTTCAAAACCAACACGTAAAGGTATGATTTTAATCATTTCTGATACCGTGTGCAAACCGGTATTGGCCAAAACATTGCGGATTATGAGATTAACCGCATTTCTCCTCACGATTGCCTGCCTGCAGGTTACTGCCAACACTTCAGCGCAAACCGTTACCATTTCAGCGAACAACGTTCCGCTTCAGAAAGTTTTCAAGCAGATCTCCAGGCAAACCGGCATTTCCATCCTGTACAATGAATTGCAGGTCCGCGAACTGCCCCCTGTTTCCATCAAGGTGAAAAATGTTTCCGTTACTGAAGCGATGAAGCAATGCCTGCAAGGGCAGCCTTTTTCTTTCAGTCTCGATGAAGGGATGATCATCATCCGGAAGAACCCTCCACCACTGCAGAATGCTCAACCCGAAGACCCGCCCCGGATCGAAGTACGCGGCACTGTCAAAGACCAGGCCGGCAACCCGATGCAGGGCGTGAATATTATGGTGAAGGGCTCCACCGCCGGCGTCACCAGCGATGCGGAAGGGAAGTTCGTGATCCAAAGCCAGGGAAATTCGACCCTGGTGTTCAGTTTTATCGGTTATGCATCACAGGAAGTACATGTGAATAACCGTACGCAGATCAATGTGGTGATGGTCATCAACCAGGTAGATATGAAACAGGTGGTAGTGGTAGGTTATGGCACCCAACGCAGGAAAGATATTTCCGGCTCCGTTACCGTGATCGGTGAGAAGGATTTCAATAAAGGCGTTACCCAAACTGCCGCCGATCTGTTGCAGGGAAAGGTGGCCGGATTGGTGGTGACCACCGAAACAGGCGATGTTACGGCGAGGCCCACCATCCGTTTGAGAGGCACTTCCTCCCTTACCGGTTCGAGCACTCCCTTTGTGGTGATCGATGGCGTTCCGGGAATGGACCTGAACGCAGTGGCTCCGCAAGACATCGAAAGTATCAGTGTATTGAAAGATGCTGCCGCTTCAGCCATCTATGGTTCCCGTTCCGCCAGCGGTGTGATCCTGATCACTACCAAGAAAGGAAGATCGGGCCAGGCCCAGGTACAGGTGAGCAATTATGTAGCTATCGATAAAGTATCCAACAAACCCAAGCTGCTCACGGCCGATGAGTGGAGAAAGTATACGAAGGACAACGGGCTGGATGTTACCGGCCTCGACCTGGGCGGCAATACCGACTGGTTCAAGGAGATCATGCGCACAGGAGTGTCCAACAACCACAGCATCTCCGTGTCGGGCGGAACAGATAAAAGCAATTACCGCGCTTCTTTCAATTACCTGAACAGGGAAGGGATCATGCGAGACAACAGCCTGAGAAGATTGAACGGCCTCTTTACCGTGAATCAAAAAGCGCTCGACGGACGGCTCAGTCTCTCGCTCACTGCAGGAGGCGTACAAACCGATTTCTCTCCCACCAATAACTTCAATACCACGCTCGCCTATACCATGCTGCCGGTATATACGGTCAAAAATCCCGATGGAAGCTGGTTCGAGAAATTCGATTATGAACAGGGCAACCCGGTTCACAATATCGCAGAGAACAGCACCATCAATAAAGCCTCTTTATATTATGGCAATGGTATCGTTCGCCTGAAGGTCATCGAACCGCTCACGCTTGGCGTGAACCTCCTCAAACAACGCTCCACACAGGATGGCAGCCGGTACAATGGCATTACCACCCAGGCAGGTCGCACCGACCACGGATACGCATCGAGGGAGAACAGGGTGCAGGATAAAAACCTGATGGAATTGACGGGCGAGCTTGAAAAAGAGTGGAAAGACCACCGATTCAAATTGCTCGGCGGCTATTCTTATGAAGAAAATTATAACCAGTACGTGTCGGCCACCAACCGGAATTTTCTCTCCGACATCTTCACCTATAACAACCTGGCCGCAGGTGAGAACCTGTTGCCTACCGATGTGAGCTCCAGCAAGGAATTGAGCAAGCTCATTTCATTCTTCGGAAGAATGAACTATAGTTTCAACGGTAAATATTCCCTGACTGCCTCCATTCGCCGGGATGGATCGTCCAAGTTCGGTAAGAACCATAAATGGGGCACATTCCCGGCCGTATCTGCAGCATGGACCATCTCCGATGAATCTTTCATGAGCAAACTCTCCTTCGTCAAAGATCTCAAGGTCCGCGTAGGTTATGGAGTGGTGGGCAACCAGGATGGCATCGACCCCTACAAATCGATCGCATTGTATGGAAGGGGTGATGAATATTTCGATAACGGCCGATGGAGGAATACCTATCGCTACATCCAGAACCCCAATCCCGATCTGAAATGGGAAGAAACTTCCACGCTCAATTTCGGTACCGATTTCAGTTTACTCGATGGAAGGATCTCGGGAAGCATCGATTATTATATCAAGAAAACGAAGGACCTGTTGTACGTGTACAATGTTCCTGTGCCGCCCAATCTCTACCCTACTACACTGGCGAATGTGGGAGATATGTCGAACAAGGGTATCGAGATCGCGGTGAATATCGAAGCGGTCCGGACAAATGATTTCCGCTGGTCCAGCTCGCTGAACTTCGCACAGAATAAGAATGTCATCACCCGGTTATCGAATGATATTTATAAAACGGAAAGCATCAAGACAGGAGGTATCAGCCTGAGAGGTTCCGGTAATCTCACCAGTCATATCGTGCAGGAAGGAGAAGAAGTGGGCACTTTTTATGGATGGGAATGCCTGGGGCTCGATGCCAATGGAGCGTATATCTTCAAAGACCAGAACAAGGATGGCGAGATCAACAGTCTCGACTATACGAAGATCGGCAGGGCCATGCCCCGGTTCACTTATGGCATCTATAATTCCTTCTCGTATAAGAGTTTCAGCCTTTCATTCTTTCTCAGGGGTGTTTACGGGAATGATGTGCTGAACAACCCGCGCATGCAATATGCCAATGTAAGATGGCTGCCCGGTTCCAATGTGCTGCGCGAAGCGCTCGACAACGGCATCCGCTCCGATCCGAAGTATTCCAGTTATTACCTGGAAAAAGGTTCTTTCCTGCGGCTCGATAATGCAAGCCTGGCTTATGATATCAACACCAAAAATCTCTGGGGCATCCGGAGCGCCAGGGTGTATGTCACGGCGCAGAACCTTTTCGTGATCACCCGGTTCAAGGGCCTCGACCCTGAAGTGAATATGAGCGGATTGGCGCCCGGCGTACTGGAAACCTTTTTTGTACCCAAGGCCCGGACTTTTGCACTGGGGCTCGACATCAATCTCTAACGGTTAACACTTGAATTATGAAACGAAGCAGCATAAATCTTTCTCACATAAAGGAATGTATATGCGGAGTTCCATCCGACCTGATCAAAAAAATAAAAAATAGTCGGATGAAACTTCTCAAATATTCATACATCTATATTCTTCTCCTGGTCACAGCACTGAATTCCTGCACGAAATTGGATGAAGAATTGTTTACGCAGGTGCCCGTGGATGATTTCGGCAAGGACGAAGAACAGATCAATTCACTGGTAGGCTCCATCTACGCCACGCTCAAGCTGAATGGGATCGACTGGGACACCTATATCACCATGAGCGGACTGGCATCGGACATGATCGCTATTCCCGGTTATAAAGGCGGCGACTGGAGCGAACCGATGTACAAGGAGACCATGCGGCATACGTGGACTGCCAGCAGCAGCGGCTTCGACGGATCTTATTTCCAGCCCTCTGGAAATATTGCCCTCTGCAACCAGATCTATTACCAGATCAGCGTGAGCCAAGGCATGAACCCTGCCCTCAAAGAAAGGATCCTCGCGGAGATCAGGGGAGTACGCGCATTCTGGTATTATATCCTGATCGATCTCTATGGTAATGTGCCCATCGTAACGGATTTTCTCGACCAATCGCAGCCCGCTACCAAAAGCCGTGCGGAAGTTTTCAATTTCATCGTGAAAGAACTGAATGAAATAAAAGACCAGTTGCGAAAGGATGTCGCCACACCGGCCAGCTATGGAAAATTTACCAGGGGCTCCGCATTTACGCTGCTGGCAAAAATGTATCTGAACGCGATGGTATGGAACCCTTCGGGCGGTGCAAAATGGAAAGAAGCAGCAGCAGCCTGTGATTCGGTGATCAATATGCCTTATCAACTGGAAGCCTGGAAAACGAATTTTGTCCCCAATAACAATATTTCAAGGGAAGCTATTTTATCGGCAGCATTCAAGGCAGGTGGAAGCGGCAGGCAGAACATGATAGCGTTCAATACCCTTCACTACTTCGATCCGATCGCGCTTGGCCTCACATTGGTGCCCTGGAATGGTATTGCGGCCAACCCCGATTACATAAAGAGCTTCGATACCACCGATGCCAGGTACCGTGGCTCATTCCTCATCGGCCCCATGCGTGATCCTGCCACCGGCCAGATCATCATGACGGCACACGGCAGGCCATTGATCCATACCGTGGATATGACCATGCACGACCTCGGCCCCGACGGATGGGGCTGGATCAACCAGGAAGAAGGCGCAAGGATCAATAAATGGGATTATGAACCGGGATTGAGCAGCACAATGGAAAATGATTTCCATATTTTCCGGCTCGCCGATGTGTACCTCATGAAAGCAGAAGCCCTGCTGCGCGATGGCCACTCCTCCGGAGATGTGCTGCCCCTCGTGAACGCGATCCGCGTACGTGGATTACCCAATAAACTCTATACCACAGTTACGCTGGAGGATGTATACAAGGAGAGAAGGTTTGAGCTGGCATGGGAAGGATTCACCAGGCAGGATATGATCCGCTTCGGCAAGTTCCTCGATGCAAGGCCCCCATTCAAACCTTATATCAGCGACGGGAAGTACCTGCTCTTTCCTATTCCGCAGGCGGCAAGGGACGCGAACCCTAAACTGGCGCAGAATCCCGGTTATTGATCATTCAACTTTATTATTAACGGACCCGGAACACCGGAAGAAAATTAATTATTCAAACAATGGACAGAAAAAAATTCCTGAGCAATGCAGGTCTGCTGGGTGCGGCCGCAGTGATCTCGCCATCATTATTGGCCGGTACATCAGGCAAGACAGCGAAAGTGATTTCAACAGCCAAAAAGATCAGGGTCGGATTGATCGGTTGTGGCAGCGTGTCTACTCAATACCTTCCCCATCTTTTCAAATCACCGTATGCAGAAGTGGTGAGCCTTTGCGATATCAGGTCGGAAAGAGCGCAGAAGACCGCCGCACAATACAAGATAGACAACTGGTATCCGCATATCGACCAGATGCTGAAAGGCGTTCCTTTCGATCTGTTGGTGAACACCACCGATATGCAGGAACATGGCCGGCTGAATAAGATAGCGCTGATGGCCGGTAAGAATATCTGGTGTGAAAAGCCGCTGGCGAGCAGTTATGCCGCCGGTGCGGAATTGCTGGCGCTGGCCAAACAAAAAGGACTGCGTATATGGGGCGCTCCGGCTGTGGTGAATAGTCCGCAGTTCGCTTTTATGGCTAAACAGATCAAGGAAGGAAAGCTGGGCAGCATCGCGGCTGCGCATGGGCATTACGGTCATACAGGGCCCGATTGGTCGGCTTTCTTTTATGAGAAAGGTGGCGGCAGCTTACCTGATCTCGGCGTGTACAATATCGCAACACTCACCGGATTGCTCGGGCCTGCTGTTTCGGTAGTGTCCATGACCAATATCATTACCCCTACCCGCAATACAGGCAATAAAGGACCGATCAAAGTGGAAGCGGAAGACAATGCACAGGTCTTATTCGAGCACAAGAGCGGTGTGCTGTCGCACATCCAGTGCGGGTTCAATTATTTCGATCCCTACGGACATGGCGGTACAGGCCAGGAGAGACCAACGATCTCCATCTATGGATCGAAAGGGAATATGCAACTGGTGGGGTACGACTGGCATCCGCTGGGTGTCGATATGGCTACGGTCGACAATCCAAAAACTGAACGTTTCCAGGTGGATGCAGGCAGCTATGTATGGCAGGAAGGCGCTTCGGTGATCTGTGAATGTATGGCAACCGGCAAGGAACCGATCATCAACGTGGAACATTCATTGCATGTATTGGAAATCATAGAAGCTTCCTGGAAATCACAGGAGAGCGGTAAAAGAATTCCGTTAAAGTCAACCTTCAAATGGCCGATGCTGTGATGAAATGGCTGTCGACGGCAAACAGGTTACGTGCCGCTTTCTTTTTTGGATTTGCATCATTGGCCTCCTGGATGCCGATGCTCACGGTATGGCTCGAAGACCATGGATTGTCGAAAAGCCATATCGGTGATGTGTCGGCCATTCCCTGGCTGGTGATGCTCGTCATCCAACCTGCATGGGGAGTGCTGGCAGATCGTGTGGGCAAGAAAAAATGCTTCATGGTCACGGCCCTTATCGCTGCATTGGTCTTTGCATCGATGCCGGCAGTGGAGATGAATGCAGGAATGATCATCGGCATGACGGTTGCGTTTGCGCTGTTCAATACACCTGTACTGCCGTTGCTCGACAGCATCACCTTAGACCTGGTGGCCAATGGCAGGGTCCGCTCATACAGCACCTACCGTTTCTGGGGTGCGCCGGGATTCGCAGCAGGGGCCTTACTGGCTTCCTGGCTGATCGCGGTCTGGAATATCGATCTGATCTTTTATTTATCGGCCCTCTTCCTGCTCCTGACATGGCTGATGCTGGCAGGGATGGAAACCACACATCCATCATCGGCAGGAGAGTTCAGTACCAAAGGCATTGAAAATCTGCTGAAGGATAAGCTGCTAATGATTTTTATGGTTGTGATCCTGATCGTTTCAGTGGCCCAGTCCTCCAGCAGTTTTTTTCTCACGGTATATCTCCGTGAGATCGGCTCCACGCCTGCCATTACAGGAACAGCGCTTGGCGTGCAGGCGCTCAGTGAGCTGCCTTTTTATTTTCTGGCGGCCTGGCTGCTCAAAAGAACATCAGCCGGAAATGTGGTATTGATCGCTGTTTTCGGTACGGTGCTTCGGTTGCTGATGTATTCACTGAATGAACGGGCAGCCTGGGTGATCGGCATTGAAACGATGAATGGGATCACCTGGACCTTGCTGTGGATAGCATCGGTCGACTATGTAGATAAGCGTGTGCCCGCCAGGTGGCGGACCACCGGGCAGTCGTTGCTCTGGGCGGCTTATTTCGGCGCCGGGGCTATTGCAGGAAATATCCTGAGTGGCCGTTTGTATGAAGTGATGCCGATGAGGAACGTATTTGGTATCAACAGTGCGCTGGCGGCAGTGGCCGGCGTACTGGCGATCGGCATCTTCACTTTGATGCAGCGTCGTCATTTGGGAAGACATTCCTACCATAAATCGAATACCTGATTCTTAAAAAATATTGTTATGGATAAACTGTCGAACCTGTTGTCCAGGTATAAAAAGCAATGGAGCCTCGAACAAGGCTTTTATACCAGCCAGGAAACGCTGGCAGCAGAAGCGGAAAAGATCTGGAAACGTGGCTGGTTATTTGCAGGATTCACCTGCGAGATCCCTATGCCGGGGGATTATTTTACCTATAATGTATTCAACCAGTCGGCCATTATCATCCGGGATGATAACGGTGAGATATATGCGCATCACAATACCTGCCGGCACAGAGGCTCAGTGATCTGCCTCGAAGAAAGAGGCAATGAGCCCGACCTGAAATGCCCGTACCATCACTGGATCTACGAAAAGAATGGTAACCTCCGCAGTGCGCGGATGATGGACAAGGATTTCAACAAAGCGGAATTCGGTCTACATCCTATTCATGTAAACATATTGTCGGGCGCCATCTTTATTTGTTTCGCCGATGATGCCCCGGATTTTTCCAAAGTAAGATCCGACCTCGCTCCTTACCTCGACCCATACGACCTGCATCATGCAAAAGTGGCTTACCGCGACCGGTATGAGCTGGATGCCAACTGGAAACTGATCGGTGAGAATTTCCGGGAATGTTATCACTGCGGTCCGGCACATATTGAGTATTGCCAGGCAGTGATAGGCGCTGATCTTTTTGAAGAGCGTGATCAGTTGTGGGCTGAGCAAAAAGAACTATGGAGGTCGAATGGATTCCCGGAGAATACGATCAACCAGGTAATGGGCGCCGGGCATTTTGGTATAAGATACCCGCTGCGGCCGGGTTTTGCGAGCTATAGTCTCGATGGAAAACCGGTAGCGCCGCTGATGGGAAAGCATAAGGATTATGACACCGGTGTGGTGGGCCTTATCAACTACCCCAATTTCTGGATGGACGCAGTGGCCGATTATATCTGGGTGATGCGCATCACCCCGCTGGAACCATCGCGCAGTGTGGTAGACCTTATCTGGCTTGTGAATGGCAAAGCAGAGGAAGGCAGGGACTATGAAGTGGAACGGCTCACGGAATTCTGGAAGATCACCGGCGAACAGGACTGGCATTTATGCGAGAACAATCAAAAAGGGATCTTGTCCGAGAAATACAGTCCGGGCCCACTGTCCGATACGGAAACGGATGTGGTGCATTTTCATGAATGGTATCTGTCTGCCCTGGGCAGCAAATGATCAATAATCGGGACCAGCAATATGAAAAGAACAGCAGTACCGGTGATGGCCAGGCAAAAGCTGGTAATGATCGGGAATGGAATGGCCGGGTTCAAGTTCTGTGAAAAATTCGTGCGGTACAGGCTTCACAAAAAATTTGAGCTGACCGTATTCGGAGAAGAGCCGCAACCGGCCTATGACAGGGTAAACCTCACCCGGTTCCTCACACATGGCGAAGAACGAATACTGGCCCCTGCATCCTGGTATGCTCAGCAGGGTATCCGGTTGCGGACCGGGGAAAAAGTGTTGAGCATCGACCGCGAAAAGAAATTGGTGAAAACAGAAGCCGGGACCATCGGGCGATATGATCTGTTGGTGATCGCTACGGGTTCCGGCGTATATATACCACCGGTAGATGGTATCGATTTGCCGGGGGTGTTTGTTTATCGTACCCTAAATGATCTGCAGGCTATAAAGGGATTTATGGCCGGCAGAAAAAAAGTAACGGTGATCGGAGGTGGCATCCTGGGACTGGAAGCGGCCAAAGCCATGCTGGATGCAAAGATGGGAACGGTGATCATCGAGCGTGCGGGCCAGTTGATGCCACGACAGCTCGATGCTGTTGCCGGAAAAATATTGATGGGTCAGGTAGAAGCAATGGGGTTGAAGGTGTTGTTGGGCAAGGAGATCACCGGTATTTTCCAGGAAGAGAACAGGCTCCGCATAGAATGTTCCGATGGCCATCGGGTTGAAACGGACATGGTGCTGCTCTCGGCCGGCATTGTGCCCCGCGATGAATTGGCGGTAGCAGCGGGATTGGCCACGGGCCCGAAAGGGGGCATTGTCGTAAATAATTTCATGTTGACCAGTGATCCTTCTATCTATGCAATTGGAGAATGTGCATTGGTGCATGACCGGATATGGGGACTGGCCGCACCCTGTTATGAAATGGCTGAAGTGCTGGCAGCAAGGCTGTCGGGGATCTATAAAGTGTTCAGGGGTGATCTGTTGTTCACACAATTAAAAGTACTGGATACCCGGCTGGCCCATATTATAGCTATCGATGACAGTAAAGGAGATGGCGAATGCATCATCAATGAAAAGCAGGAAGCGGGGATCTATAAACGGATCGATCTGTCGGCTGATGGAAAAAGGATAACCGGCGCCATCCTGCTGGGAGATATATCGGACTATGCCTCCTTGCTGCAACTGGTAAGGACCCGGTCGCGGGTTCCAGCCGATCCTGTCACGCTGATCGATGGAACAGCGGGCCATGAAAGCCGGATTGCCTCCTTACCTGATGGGATGATGGTCTGCCTTTGCGAATCGGTAAATAAGGGAACGATCGCCAATGCCATCATCGAACGTAAATTGCAAAGGCTCGACCAGGTATGCCAGGCTACCAGGGCCGGTACGGGTTGCGAAACCTGCCAGGCACTGATCGAGGAAATGATCACTTATTATACACAGACTGCGCAGGCTGGTGCAGATACCAGCGGGGTAAAGGACCCATCGATATGACAAAGCATACAATTAATCAACAACCTTACGAAGTAGCATCCATTGCCGACCTGTGTATGGACATCATTGTGGCGAGCTCATCGAGACCGGAATTCGGCCAGGTGGAACTGCTCGCCGATCATTATCATCTCGACCTCGGTGGATCGGTAGGCATCTTTGCTACCCAATATGCCAAACTGGGCGGGAAGATCGCTTTGATGGGTAAAACAGGTGATGACACCGCCGGCGCCATCGTGCATTCAAGATTGACCGAAGCAGGTATTGATGGACGTTATATTGAAAAAATACCCGGCGAAAAAACTGCCATGGGGCTTAATATTGCCGTGGGGCACGATAGGGCCATGCTGGCCTATCTCGGAACTATGGAACTGATCGGGCCTGACATGTTGCGTGATGAATGGACAGGGTTGGCCCGCCACTGGCATATCGGAAGTTATTTCCTGCTCAGGCGATTGATCCCTGCCTGGCCTGGCTGGCTGCAAAAACTGAAAAGCCGGGGCGTGACCATTTCACTGGATACCAACTGGGACCCGGAGGGCAACTGGGAGAATGTGTTGCAGTTGTTGCCTCAGGTCGATGTTTTTCTTCCCAATCTGGCGGAAGCTTTGGCCATCACCGGGAAGCGAACATTGCAGGAAGCCGGCACCATATTGGTCGGGATCTGTAAACTGGTGGTGGTGAAATGCGGCGAAGATGGGGCCGCCATTTTTTTTAACGGGCAACACGCGATGTACCCGGTAGACCCCGAAATTGCAGATGGTTTGAAAATTGCCGATACAACCGGTGCAGGCGATAACTTCGATGCGGGATTCATTTATCACTGGTTGCAGGGATCGGATATAGCGATCTGCGTAAGGGAGGCCAGTCGTTGTGCCGTGTCGAGCCTGCGATCATTGGGTGGTGTGGCCGGGCAGATCAAAAATAAAGCATAAGCAATAATCGAATTCATTATGAGCAGGTATTATGAAGATGTTCTCAAACAACCCGCACAGCTTATTTCCAGCCTGCGGTATCATACAGGGGAAGGAAAGGTGGTGATGAAAGAGGCATTCAGGGTGCTCTCTTATTCACGCCATGTTTTTATCGTGGGGATCGGGGCAAGCTGGAATGCGGGACTGGCCGTTCAGTATTCATTGAACAGAGTGGGCATATCGAGCCAGCTATGTGATGCGGCCGAGTTCTATCATCATATCGTGTTACCGAAACAGAGTGTCGTGCTGTTCCTCTCGCGCAGCGGTAAAAGTGTGGAGATCGTGAACTCGATCACTAAATGCAGAGAGGCCGGCGCCACCATTATCGCTATTACCAATGATCCCGGCAGTCCACTGGGAAAAGGGGCCGACTACTGTTTACATACCAGCGTTGAATTCGATCATGCGATCTCGGTCAATACGTACTCATCTATCATATTGACAGGTCATTTGCTGGCGCAATGCGGAGATGATGCATTTTTTCATTCACCGTTAATACATGGTATGGAGAATGCGTTGTCGGCAATACATGAATGGATCCCTGCCTGTAAGCAGGTGGTTGGCGGAATGGAATGGTCTGCTTCATCATTCTATTATTTCCTGGCAAGGGGGAACAGTCAGGCATCCGCGTTCGAAAGCGCCTTGTTATGGGAAGAGGCGGCAAAATACCCGGCTACTGCGATGTCTACAGGAACATTTCGTCATGGCCCGCAGGAGATCATCGGCGACCATATCGATATTATACTTTGGATCGATCCAGGCCCGACACAGGAATATGATTGGCGACTGGCGGCAGACCTGCAGCAGGCAGGTGTGCAGGTAACGGTAATAGGAAATAACACAGAACACAATACTTCCCTGCAGACGATCGAAGTACCAGTGATGCCGCAGGGGTTGGAGCCGTTGGTAAATATTATACCGATGCAACTGGCGGCAGAAAGGTTTGCAAAAAGCAGGGGTGAGGACAGCGACGGGTTCAGGTATTGTTCGCTCGTTGTTGAAAAAGAAGGAGGGTTATAACACTTATTTTTTCCGGAACAGTTCTTCATTGTAATAATTGGTAATGATCACTTAACGTAGAGGTAATAATGTTATAATTTTTTTTGTGTATTGCTCGCAAATCCGCCACTGGCTTGTAAAAAAAGTACACAAAAAGGATCAATAAACAGAACATTCAAGTTGGAACAGTTTCTACATTTAGCACTCAAAACACCAACAAATGAGAACTGGGCCAATTATTCTAGTCTTGTGCTTTCTTCTTCTGCAAACATTTTTTCCAGGCAAAAACTATGCACAAAATTCACCAATCACTATTAACGGGACTGTTACCGATGAACAGGGAACACCCTTATCAGGTGCTACTGTAAACGTCAAAGGCTCCAATGTCAATGTCCAGACAGATGCTTCTGGCAGGTATTCCGTAAAGGTCGACAACAAAAGATCGGTCCTGGTCTTCTCCTACATAGGCATGTCCAGCCAGGAGCTCCATGTCGGCAGCCGTACCACGATCGATGTAAAGCTCCAGCCCGGCGCCAGAGACCTCGAAGGCGTTGTAGTGACGGCGCTGAATATCAAACGGAATGCAAAAAGTCTCGGCTATTCTCTTTCAACGATCGATGGCAGCCAGGTCAATAATGTACAATCGCCGAGCATCATCAGTGCATTATCGGGAAAAGTAGCCGGTGTCGATGTCAGCAATATTGCGAATGGTGTTGCGGGCACAAAACGTGTCATCATCAGGGGCGCTGCTTCCCTCACAGGTAACAACCAGCCTTTATGGGTCATCGATGGTGTGCCCATCAACTCTTCAACATTGGGTGGCATGGCCTCCAACCCTGCGGAAGGCGGCGTTGATTATGGCGATGGGCTTGGTATAGTGAATCCTGATGATATTGAAAGTATTAGTGTTTTGAAAGGTAATGCAGCCGCTGCATTATATGGTTCACTGGCTTCCAATGGCGTTATCCTCATCACTACCAAAAGCGGGAAAGGCACGAAGGGAAAAATGAATATCGATATCAGCTCTTCCCTGCTGCTCGATAAGCTCATCAATCCGACCGACTTCCAGTATGTATATGGCCAGAGCGGTACCGGTGATCAGCCACCGTCCACTCCTGCGGAAGCATATAGCTCATCGAGCTGGGGAGCAAAGTTCGACGGAAGCTCCTCGATGCAATTCGATGGAGTGGTGAGGCCCTTCAGCCCCGTAAAGAACAACTACGAAAAATTCTTCAATACAGGGAGCACCATCACCAATACCGTCTCCTTATCCGGCAGCACCGAAAAGCATAATTACCGGGTATCTCTATCGGACCTGCGCAATGCAGATGTAGTGCCCAACGCAAAATACAACCGAACGATCCTCAATACCAAGACCAGCTCGAAATTCGGCAAACTGAATGTCGATATCGTATTGAACTACACTTACGAAAAAGCAAATAACCGCCCGTATATCGGGGGTAACGTTTCCAACCTCTTCTATTCTTTGGTATACATGCCCGGCAGTATCGATGTAGAGACCCTGAAACCGGGATACAATCCCGACGGATCGGAGTTCAGCTATGCCAACAGTATTTCCAATCCATATTATGCGGTGAACAAGGTAAAGCAATTCGATTCCAAGCATCGCACAACCGGGTCCATCACCCTGCAATATGATCTTACCGACTGGCTCTATGCCCGTGGAAGGATCACCCGCGATTATTATAATTCATACAGGCAACGGTACGTGCCCGAAGGAAACCAGTTCACCGCGTACCCAATGGGCCAGTTCGATGAAAGGACCCTGCAAAGCAATGTAGAGAATTATGAGTTCATCCTCGGCCTCAATACGATCAATGCAGGCAGGTTCGGCGTCAACGCTTTTGCAGGGCTGAACAGGCTCGACAGGAGCAGGGATGAAGTGAGTACTTCCGGCAACAGCTTCATAGTGCCGGGCGTATACACTTTCAATAACCTCTCTACCAAACTGCCTACCACCAGCAAGAGCCTGCAAAGGACCAACTCGGTATTCGGAAGTGTGGAACTCTCCTATAACAAATACCTGTTCCTGACACTGACTGGAAGAAAAGACTGGTTCTCGACACTGCCACTCGAAAACAATAACCTCTTCTACCCGGCAGCGTCCTTATCATTCGTGTTCTCCGATGCGTTCAAATTACCCGCATTGATCTCCTATGGTAAATTCAGGGCATCTACTGCACAGGTGAGTGGTGATACCGACCCCTACCAACTCGACCTTAGCTATTCCCTGACGCAGATCACTTATGGGAACCTTCCTTTACAATATGTTGGGACTACCAATATCCCTAATAAAAACCTGAAACCCTTATTGTCGACCGATTATGATTTCGGCCTGGAAATGGATTTCTTCAATCGCCGCGTCGGATTCGATCTCAGCTTTTACAACCGCGAAACGAAAGATGATATCGTAAAGACGGCTGTGTCCTACAGTACCGGATACAGAACGGCTATCCTCAATGTGGGCCGGATGCGGAACCGCGGTATAGAATTGTTGCTGAGGGCAACCCCGGTAAAAACGAAAAACTTTGCCTGGAATACAACCCTTGCATTCTCGAAGAACGACAACACGGTGATCGCATTGGGCGATGGCGTGGAAGGCCCTCCTATTTTACTGGCGAGCGCCAAGAGCGGAGAAGCGATCATTCAATTGGAAGAAGGGATGCGATATGGAGGCATCTATGGTTATAAATATGTGCGGGATGATAAAGGCCGCATCGTATACGACAGCAAGGGATATCCCACCTATTCCAGCAAGAATGAATACCTGGGCAATGGTGTGTACAACCAGATCTTCGGGTTCAGCAATACATTTACCTACAAGGATTTTTCATTCTATACCTTGCTTGACGCGAAATTCGGGGCCTCCCTCTATTCGGAAACGAATGCCATTGCCTACAGCAATGGAAGGCATAAAGCAACACTCGCAGGCAGGGAAGAAGGGCTCACCGGAAGCGGCGCCAATCAAAGCGGAGGCGATAATACAGTGCTGGTGCCTGGTAGCAAAACCCCCAATCCCCCTCCCGGCAGTGGCAGCATTTCAGGATATTATCAGCAGATCTCGCACGTAGCTGAAGAATTCATGTACGATGCCAGCTTTGTGAAGCTCCGCGAATTGTCGATCGGCTACAGGATACCCAGATCGATCCTGAGCAAGATAGGATTGAACAGCGGCACCGTTTCGCTCGTGGCAAGGAACCTGGCAACCCTTTACAAAAAAACGGAGAACATAGATCCTGAAAGCAGCGTATCGGCCGGGAATGCCCAGGGCATCGAAAGATTGGTATACCCGATCACCAGGAGCTATGGTCTTACCATCAAATTAGGACTGTAATAACCCTTGAAAAAAGTTCAATCATTATATCCAGCTTTATACATACATGATATGAAAAAGAAACTCTTCAAATATTACCTCTTCCTGGTAATCGGTGTGTCAGGAGTATTTAGTTCCTGCGACAAAAATTTCGGGGATATCAACAGAAGTGTTGACTTCGTTTCTACCCCCAATCTCGATTTCATGCTGCCCGATATCGAGCTTACCATTCTCGATAACACCTATTATTGTATGGGTGATTTTGTGGCCGCCTATGTAATGCATGTTACCAACCGGAAAACCTTCGAAGCGATCACCATTCCCGGTGGATACCAGGGCTACCATTTCGAATGGGCCTATCCCAACCCCTTCCGGAACGTGATCGATTTCATCGATCGTAGCGGGAAAGACCCGGAAAGGATCAATTATAAATGTATCGGCCGGATCATGAAAGCGTACGTTGCGCATCAGCTTACCGACACCTATGGCGATATCCCCTATTTTGAAGCGGGCAAAGGTTACACAGACCAGATCTTCACCCCCAGGTACGACCGCCAGCAGGATATTTACAATGATATGTTCAAGGAGCTGGAAGAAGCAGCGCTCGCATTCGATAACAATAAAATGAAACTGACAACCTCCGATATCATATATAACGGCGATCTCGGGAAATGGAAAAGATTGGCCTATAGCCTGATGCTGCGCCTGGGCCTCCGTATCATGAAAGCAGATGCCGTGAAAGGCAAGGCCATGATCGATAAGGCCATTGCAGGAGGATTGCTCCAGAACAATGCCGATAATTTCATGGTGAAATACCTGCCCAATTCATCCTCGGGCGGCACCACCAATCCTACCTCCAATGGACAACCGCATATTTTTATCAGGTATCCGGATAACTACAGGCTTACCTCTCCTTTTATCAGCAGGCTGAAAGGCACGAAAGACCCAAGATTACCGGTATTCGCCATGTTGCCGGCCTCCCGTACAAGCTACGGCGCAGGAAGTAAGGACACCGCCGTGCAACAGGGATGGCCTCCGTTCGGCGACAGGTCTGAAACGCCGCCATATCCCAGTATCCCATCGGCCGACCGTCTTAAATATTCTACGGCCAATAATGCCACCTTCGGCAGATATGACGCTCCATATATTCATCTCAGCTATGCGCAAACACAGTTCCAGTTGGCGGAATGCGTTGTGAGAGGGATCATTTCTTCGGGCAATGCAAAAACATACTACGAGAACGGTGTGCGTGCCGCGATGGACCAGTTGAAGAATTACGGCAGCGAAGGCGTTATCCCCACCGGTAAAGTGGATGATTACCTTGTGCTGAACCCATATAACCCTGCAACACCGGAAGCAGCATTGGAGCAGATCAATACGCAATACTGGATCGAGACCTTCTTCAACTGGTATGAAACATTTGCCAATATGAGAAGGAGCGGGTATCCAAAATTATATGAGAATTTATTGCCGCCGACGGCGCACCCCGCCAACCAGGGCGCTACGCTGCCGAGAAGGCTTACCTATTTTGCCGCAGAAGTAGCATCCAACCCCAATATCCAGGAAGTTTTTAAACGCCAGGGCCCTGATGTGACCAGCACCCGCGTATGGTGGGATAAACCCTAGACCTGTCTTTTTGAAAACAGTCAATACAGCTTTCCGTTGTATTGACTGTTTACTTTTTTCAGAATGTTAATCATTAAGAGAACTACGATCTATAATTTTATGCCTTATGCGAAATAATTTCTTCTTTGCAGCCCTTATGTGTTCCCTTCCTGTGATAGCAACATCACAGACCACAACTGCATCACGGTCGGCCGACAGATACGGCATCCGGCCGGTGCTGGTGCGCGGGCCTTATTTACAGGTAGCCACTTCCAATAGCATCATCATCCGCTGGCGCACCGATATGCTGGACGTGAGCTTCGTGAGGTATGGAACAGAACCGGGAAAATTAGACAAGCTGGCCGGGAATGATTATCGCACCAGTGAGCATATCGTTACGCTGAACGGCCTTCAGCCGCAAACAAAATATTATTACCTGCTGGAAGGATTCAGAGATACATTGCAGGGCGACAAGAACAATTATTTCACTACCCTGCCACTGCCAGGCAAAGAAGATAAATACAGGATCGGTGTGTATGGTGACTGCGGAAGCATTTCTACCAACCAGCGGGATGCAAGGGACCAGTTCGAAAAATACCTGGGCAGCGATCCGTTGAATGCCTGGATACTCCTGGGCGATAATGCCTACTCGTTCGGGAAAGACATAGAATACCAGGGCCATTTCTTCAATATTTACAAAGACAACCTTCTCAAAAGATCGCCCCTGTTCCCTGCTCCCGGTAATCATGATTACCAGGACGAACCCTATGCCGCCGAAGTAGCGCAACGGTCAGGAGAGATCGCTTATTATCAGAATTTCTCCATGCCCACCAAAGGAGAATCCGGCGGATGGCCATCCCATACTTCAGCTTTTTATTCATTCGATATCGGGAACGTACATTTTCTCTCACTGGATTCGCATGGATCGCAGGAAAATGGCAAACGACTGTTCGATACTACCAGCAGCCAGGTGCTCTGGGTAAAGCAAGACCTGGAAGCCAATAAGAACAAAGGATGGATCGTTGCATACTGGCATCATCCCCCTTATTCGATGGGCTCTCACAATTCCGATACGGAGAGCCAGATGGTGAAAATAAGAGAGAATTTTATCCCGATCCTCGAACGATATGGCGTGGATCTCGTTCTCTGTGGTCATAGTCATTCCTATGAGCGGTCAAAGCTGATGCAGGGACATTATGGCAAGGAAGCCAGTTTTTCCGCAGCCACCCACCTGCTCAGTAATTCATCAGGCTATTACGATGGTTCGGAAAATTCCTGTCCTTATGTAAAAGATGCACCGGGTAAAGGAACTGTATACGTGGTATGCGGCTCATCGAGCAGGGTAGACCACAAACAAGCCACTTTCCCGCATGATGCATTGCCTTTTGCCAATGTGAACAATGTAGGCGCCACCATTCTCGAAGTGGAAGGCAACCGGCTCGATCTGAAATGGATCTGCGAAGACGGGAAGATCAGGGACCATTTCACCATGATGAAAGATGTCAATAAAAGATCGGTCATGAATATCAGGAAAGGACAGTCGGTTATCCTCACAGCATCCTATATGGGAACATACAACTGGCAAGGGTTAAGCTCGAAAGATCGTACGGTGAAGGTCACTCCGCCCAAAGGTATCACCACCTACACAGTCAGTGATCCTTACAGTTGCCTGAAAGACGTTTTCGAAGTTCATGTGCAATAAAATTGACAGTTATGAAAAGAGTTGCCGCATTATCATACCTGATCATATTGTTGTTCCCGCTTGAAAGTTATTCGCAGAATTACAGCCCTCCACTTGCCAAAGGTGCAGAACGGTTCATTAATAGACCTACGCTGGTGAGAGGCCCTTATCTGCAGGTGGCCACTGATACAAGCATCGTAGTAAGATGGAGAACGGATGCGTCGACGAGAAGCCGGGTAAGGTACGGCGTTTCCCCCGGTAAACTGGATAAGATCGTGGATGATCTATCGCAGGTTACCGAACACGAAATAAAACTCACAGGTCTTACGCCATCTACCAGGTACTATTACCTGGTCGGTTCGTTGAAAGATACTTTGCAATATGGGCCCGACAATTATTTTTCAACGTTGCCTGTTCCCGGATCGGAAGGGTTTTATCGCATCGGTGTTTTTGGCGATTGCGGCTCCTTGTCGGTAAACCAGGCGAACGTAAGAGACCAGTTCCTGAAATACCTTGGCAGTAATGACCTGAATGCCTGGATACTGTTGGGCGATAATGCCTACAACGATGGGAATGATATGGAATACCAGGCCAAATTCTTCAATCCGTATAAAGACAACCTTTTAAAGAAATACCCGGTGTTCCCTTCTCCCGGCAATCATGATTACCATGATGCTGATTTTGGGGCTGAGTATGCGCAAACAACCCATAATACACCCTATTACCAGAATTTTTCAATGCCGGTGAACGGAGAGGCCGGCGGAGTGCCATCACACAATCCGGCTTTCTATTCCTTCGACCTGGGCAATGTCCATTTTATCTCCCTCGATTCTTATGGAATCGAAGAGAACAAATATTTTTTATACGATACCCTTGGCCCGCAGGTGCAATGGCTTAAAAAAGACCTGGCGGCAAACAGGAATAAAGGATGGGTGATCGCCTACTGGCATTATCCTCCTTATTCGAAAGGCACACACGATTCGGATACGGACGATATCATGTCGGGCATCAGGCAGAACCTGATCGGCATCCTGGAAAGATACCAGGCAGACCTCATCCTCTGCGGGCATAGTCATGTGTATGAGCGTTCGGGGTTGATGGCAGGGCATTATGGTCATTCATCCACTTTCGATCCTGCCAGGCACAACCTGGGCAATTCTTCGGGCCTTTATAATGGAATGGCAAATGCAGCACCTTATATCAAAGACCCGGTCACCAACAAAGGGACCGTGTATGTGGTATCAGGTTCCTCCTCTTATGTAGGGAAGTCTTATTATGATTTTCCGCATAAAGCCATGTATTATTCCAATGATTCGGTGGCTGGCGCAGCGCTCCTGGAAGTTCGTGGGAACCGGCTCGATTTCAAATGGATCTGTGCAGATGGACAGGTCCGCGATCAGTTCACCATGATGAAAAACGTGAACAAACGATCTGTGGTCCGTGCTGTCAAAGGACAGGCGGTCAGGCTCACTGCTTCATTTGTCAGTGATCTGTATAAATGGAATGTGAGCGACCGGACAGAGAAAAGCATAGAAGTTTCGCCACCTGTGGGAAAAACCGTTTATTTGGTACAAGATCGGTACAATTACCTGCAGGATGTTTTTGAAGTGATCGTTTCAAAATAAGTGGGTCGAAAATGAAGACGTGTATTGTTGCATTAGGGATCTGTGTCTGTATATTTTTGTTGAGCCTGGCGCCGTCTCCACAACGTGATCAGTCGATCGGTGTGGAAGGAACACTGTCCTGGTTCAAAAAACATTCCGTGCTGTTTGCAGAAAGCTGCAACGATCTGCAGGCGCGGATAAATGATATAAGGGAAGATGATCCTTCATCCATCACTGCCGCGAGATCATCCCTGCAACAATGCAGGCTGCAATTCAAGAACATTGAATTTTTCTTCAATTATTTTTTCCGAAGCCTCACGCTTATTTATAATGCGCCGGCAGTTATTGAAGTGGAAGAACCCTATATGGAATACAGGGAGCCCACCGGTTTGCAGGTGATAGCAGCGCTGCTGTTCTCATCTGACCCGGTAAAGGAAAAAGAAGCCATGCTCAGGCAGATCGGGCTGGTGCATGAATCTGCGAAGGATATCAATTCGCTGTTGTACAATTTACCGGTAAATGATAAGCAGATACTCGAAAGTATTCAACTGGAGCTGATCAACCTGATGACCCTTGGCATTGCCGGTTTCGATGCACAGGAATTGAAAACAGGGATCAAAGAAGCCCGGCAAACACTCCTGGCCTTTCAATCAGTGCTTTCACCTTATCTGAAGAACAGGAGCAGTGAAGCGGACAGTGTTGCTTTTTACCTGGGCAGGGCAATACAATTGACTGTAGAGAATAATGAATTCGATACTTTCAACCGGTTGGCTTTTCTGACAGATGCAGCAATCCCACTTCAACAACATCTGAATAAGCTCATCCGGGAAAAAGGACTGGAATTGAATACTACGGGTATCCTCAATTATGCTGCCGGTCATTTATTCAGTCCGGATGCCATCGATATCGATGGCAGGTTGCGGATAGATACTGCCCTGGCAACATTGGGTCAAAAACTTTTTTTCGAGAAAGCCTTGTCCGGTAATAGTACGCGGAGTTGCGCTACCTGCCACCGGCCGGAAAAATATTTTACCGATGGATTGCCTAAAAGCCTCACGCTCGACGGTCATTCAACCGTCCGGAGAAATTCACCCAGCTTATTATATTCCGTATTTCAATATTCACAGTTTTGGGATGGAAGGGCCAAAAGCCTGGAAGAGCAGATCAAAGAAGTGTTGAAGAACCCCGAAGAAATGAATGGTGATCCTGACAGTATTGTCGATCGGCTGAAAAAAGATAATTATTATGTGGAAAGATTTGGAAAGGTCTTTCGGGAAAAGAGCAGCGATAGCTTCATCAGCATGGACCATATTTCTTTATCCATAGCCACCTTCCTGGAAACGCTCACACCATTCGATTCCCCCTTCGATCGTTATATCCAGGGCGATCGGAAAGCACTGAATACCGCACAGATCAAAGGGTTCAATTTATTCATGGGAAAAGCCATGTGCGGCACCTGCCATGTTGCTCCTTTATTCAATGGACTTACGCCACCCTGGTACGACCGCACTGCGATGGAAGTGATCGGCACTACCAATAATATAGATTTTATGGAACCTAAGCTGGATACGGACAGTGGCCGGTACAGCACCTTCCCGATCGAATATTATCTGCGGGCATTCAAGACGCCCGGCCTCCGCAATGTTGCCGCAACCGCTCCTTATATGCACAATGGCGCTTTTCCGGACCTGCAATCCGTGGTTGAATTTTATAACCAGGGAGGAGGCCAGGGCCTTGGCCTGGACGTAGCGCATCAAACGCTCTCACCTGCCCGGTTGCGGCTCGATGAGAGTGAGATCCTGAACATCGTTGAGTTTTTGCAGTCGCTTACGGATAAAAAAGTATATAAAGTCAATCGATAAGCAGAACTCTGGCTTGCAGCAAATCCTATTTTTAATGAAAGGAAATTCAGTCTGCTGAACGATTGCATTAAATCCCTCCATGTATGAAATATGTTGTTGTTCTTTTGGCGTGCCTGATGGCCATCCCTTCGATCGCGCAGGACCTTAGCTATAGCAGGCCCGGGGCGCAGTATTACAGGGAGTTGCCCAACCCGGCGAAAACAGACCGGGCAGCGTGGGCGAAACTCCGGAATAATGTCGATGTCAGCTTCGCCAGCGACAATGAAAAATATTCCAAAGAAAAACCTCCGGCCATCTCTGTACAAACAACATGGGAAGCAACTGCCTGGAAAGGGGAAAAGGTCCATACACAGATATTGGTATGGAGCAAAAGATCGCTTCCTGCCGTCAGTCTGCAGGTATCTGACCTTATTGCCGCCAATGGTAAACGCATTGCCGCAAAAAATTGTAAGGCAGGATTTGTCCGGTATGTAATGGCTGATCCATTTAAGGATGGTTGCTCGCAGGTCTCCACATCGAGATATGATTCTTCACTGGTGGCTGACCCGATAGATATCATCGATAAGGTCCCTGTTGCGGCCAATACCGTTCAGCCGGTTTGGCTGAGCATTGAAGTGCCCGGGGATATTCAGGCCGGGAAATACACTGGTGTCGTTACTGTCAATGCGGATAAAAGATTCGCACTGAAAATCTCCCTGAACGTGCTGGAACAGGTATTGCCTCCGGCTGCTGAATGGAAATATGACCTCGATCTCTGGCAATACCCGGCCCCCATAGCACGGGTCCACAACGTGCCCTTGTGGAGTGAAGAGCATTTCAGACTGATGAAAGAATACTATACTTACCTGGCCGGGGCCGGACAGAAAGTGATCTCCGCCAATATCATCGAGCAACCCTGGGGGTTAGACCATGTACATTTCGATGACCCTTCCCTGGTGAAATGGACAAGGAAAAAAGATGGCGGATGGACGTATGATTTCAGCTTGTTCGAGAAATATGTGTCGTTCGTGATGAGTTGCGGCATTACGCAGCGGATCAATTGTTACACCATGATCACCTGGGATCTGGGCTTTATCTATTATGATGAAGCCACCGGCCGGAATAAAACAGATACCCTGAAGCCGGGGTCTGCCGAATACACTGCATTCTGGGAGCCGATGTTGAAAGCGTTCACTCAGTTCCTGAAAAATAAAGGCTGGTTCCATAAAACGGCCATCGCCATGGATGAGCGGCCTGTTGAAAGCATGCAGGAGGTGATCGCATTATTGAAGAGGATAGATCCCGGCTGGAAGATAGCGCTGGCAGGAGATAGTTACCATCCTGAAATAGCCAATGATATTTATGATTATTGTCTAGCCTCCTATCTGAACTTCGACGAAGCAATATTGAAACAGCGTAAGGCAGCGGGAAAGCCAACGACATTTTATACTGCCTGTGTGGAAGAATACCCTAATAGCTACACGATGTCGCCCCCGGCTGAAAATGCCTGGCTGGCCTGGTATGCGGCCGCCAGGGGCCTGACCGGTTATTTGTTCTGGGCCTATAATACCTGGGTCGCCGATCCATTGCATGATACCCGCTGGAGGCGATACCCGGCAGGTGAGCTGTTCCAGTTCTATCCGGGCCCGCGCACCTCTATGCGCTTTGAAAAACTGGTAGAAGGGGTGCAGGACTTCGAGAAGATCAGGATACTACGGGAGAAGCTCGCCGGTAAAGGAAAAGCAGCCAGCATCGGGGAACTGGATACGCTGCTGTCGGAATTCCAACTGGAAAGGTTAAAGACCATTCCTGCCGCGGAAATGATCAGGAAAGGCAGGGAATTATTGAACCGGTTGAGTGCAGAGAACTAACAGCATCGATCCTATTTAAAATGAAAATGCCGGCATCATGAAAATGCGGTGGATAGTGATTATATCGATCTTCTTTCAAATTAATATTTTAAGACAAAATGAACGGGGATCTCAATGCAGGAGCCGGCTCCAGACGACTGGCAAGCGTAGACGCGCTGCAGAGATTCGATATATTATGGACCATAGGCGGTGGCGAAGCCGCATGAAAGCCAGGTGTTCGTGCTCAGTGCTCCGAAAAATAATTAAATCTCCATACCATGCAAAAGATATTTCTGGCGGCCATATTCATAGCGCTCATGATCATACCCTTTATGGGCTGGGCGCAATCGCCGATGGATGTACAAAATGAACACTACCGGCGCACAGAAGGAGAAGGGAAAAAACATTTAGATGAATTGCTCGCTGCCTATCCTGATGCCGGTGCGTTCAACAAAAGGAAGAATGAATTGCGTAGTTGCATTGCACACGCACTGGGGATCTCAGGCACAGCGGGAAGAACACCATTGAATCCCATTTTCAGGCCAAAGAAAACAATGGATGGGTACACCGTGGAGAATGTAGCTTTCGAAAGTATACCCGGCTATTATGTTACCGGCACCTTGTACAGACCGGCCAAAGGGAAAGGCCCTTTCCCGGTAATATTGAACCCGCATGGTCATTTCTTCAATGAAGAAGATCCTTCCATTTCGAAAGACAGCGGCCGTTACAGGGCAGATATGCAATACCGTTGTGCGGGCCTTGCCAGGATGGGCGCCATCGTGTTGAACTACGATATGTATGCGTGGGGTGAATCCATTCTGCAAACCGGCAGCCCTGCATTTCATGAAACAGGATTTGCTGCATCGATTCAGACATGGAACAGTATCAGGGCACTGGATTTCCTGCTATCATTGCCGGGAGCCAACAAATCAAGAGTGGGTGTAACAGGCGCATCGGGAGGCGGTACTCAAACGATCCTGCTGGCGGCATTGGACGACAGGGTTGCCGTGAGCGTACCGGTAGTGATGGTGTCTTCCTCTTTTGATGGAGGCTGCCCCTGTGAGAGTGGATTGCCTATCCATGAAACCTGTAACGGACATAAAACGAATAATGCTGAAATAGCCGCCATGATAGCGCCCCGCCCACTGATGCTGGTCTCCGACGGGGATGATTGGACGAGATCGGTGCCTGGCGCCGACTTTCCTTATTTGCAAAAAGTATATGGCTTTTATGGGAAACGGGAGAATGTAGAAAGTGTTTACCTGCCAAACGACAAACATGATTACGGTATCACGAAGAGGGCGCCGGTCTATAAGTTCCTGGCAAAAGCACTGGGCCTTAACCTCAAAGCCATCACCGGGAAAGATGGGAATATCGATGAAAGCCGTATCACCATTCTGCCGAACAAAGATCAACACGTATTCAATAATGAATTCCCCCTGCCTTCGAATGCATCGAGGACACACGGGGAGATCGTGCGTTCGTTCAGGGCAGTACAGGGTAACTGATATTGCATTGGGACCGGTAAAAGATTACAGGCTGGTCTTCAAAAACCGGCTCCTGTAATCTTTCGGTATGATGCCTACAATTCTCTTGAAATGCCGGTAAAAATTCGAAAGATTATCGAACCCGCTCTGGTAGCTGATCTCGGAGATACTGTGGTTGTTCTCCATCAACAACCTGCAGGCATGTCCGATCCTGATCTCAGTAACATAATCTGAAAATGTTTTGCGGGTATGATGCTTGAAATACCTTGAAAATGCAGCAACGCTCATATTGAGCTTGGAAGCGATCTCCTGAACATAGATCTCTTCTTTATAGTTCTTCATGATGAACTGGAAAACATGGTTGATCTTGTCCGAATCGCCGCTGGTATTGGCGGAGAAACCGGTAGACAGAAGCGGGGTCAGTTCTTTGCTTTGTGATAGTACGATCAGGATCTCCAGCAGGCTTATCAATCTTTGGGGTGGCTCCTCCTCCTGCATGCCATGCAGCTTGTCAATGATGAGTTTTTTTGTCTTTCCATAGATGTCCAATGCCAGGGAAGACCTTTCCAGCAGCCTGTTCACCAGCTTCATTTCAGGGAGGTCGAAGAAATGATGCCCGAGAAAATCTTTGGTGAAATGAATGAAGACGGACTTAGCTCTTAGCTCATTGTTACCGGCATAATACTCTTCACTGTTCCTGTACAAATGCGGGATATTCGAACCGATCATGCAAAGGTCGCCATCCTCGAAGCGGCAAACATTGTCACCGATGAACCTGGTGCCGCTGCTTCTATCTATCAACACCAGTTCGAACTCTTTATGAAAATGCCAGGGATTGGGGAAGTATTCGAGGTCAAGCATTTTATACAGGAAAGAAGCATCGGACGATACGGGAAGTTTATGTAACTGGGGTTTCATATACTAAATTAACAATGCAGGGTTAAGTTAAATATTTATTTGTTTTTAAAGTACATGGTCAGAAGTTTTCACTTAGGTATATATTTACCTCTCCTGATCAGGCTATGAAAATGGGCCAATTGTGTACCAATGCAGCGTTGTCTGGTCCTTACTGAGGCAAGATGTTGCCCGGTACGGGCCGGGTATTGCCAAAAAAATAATACAGTGTTAATAAAGTATACATATTCAATTAATAAACGGAATAATTCAACACCGGCGAATTATAATTTTATCATCTTATAATCTCCTTGTGCATGAAATTGGTAAAGTTGAGCACATCGATGGTTGATCAGTTATCGCGGGACAAAGTCGTGCTGCTACCTTTAGGCGCCATCGAGCAGCATGGCCCTCACCTGTCTGTTTCTGTGGATACTGATCTCGTTTCTCAGGTGGCTTCAAAGGCAGAAGAGCTGCTGGGTGATGAAGTGTTGTTATGTCCTACCCTCTCATTCGGGTCGAGCCATCATCATCTCTCATTTGCAGGCACCATAAGCCTTTCGGCCGACACCTATACACAGGTGGTCATTGAATTGGCAGAATCATTTCTGCAAAACGGGTTTCGCCGGATCGTTCTGCTGAATGGACATGGCGGGAACATTACACCTGTGCGGCAGGCTTTGGCATTGCTTAGCGCCAAATACGATCCAACACTGAACCCGAATATCGTTCTGACAACCTATTGGGAGTTGGCTGGAAGATCCTTCTCCGGCGCTCCCCCCATGGAAACTCCTGCCCTCAGCCATGCCTGCGAGTATGAAACCAGCCTGATGCTGCACCTGTATCCGGAGAAAGTATTTTCCGGGAAGATCGAACGTGCAAAAAGACCAGCCAGCAATGGTTTCATACCGTGGGAAGATGATGAGCCATACAAAGGAGTGACCATCGTGAAACAGACCGGTTATATTTCCAGCAATGGAAGCAGCGGCGAACCCCGACTGGGAACGGCAGAAAAAGGACAGCACCTTTTCGGACACGCCGTGGACGCGCTGGTGAATTTCATTCGTTCATTCAGGACCTGGCCTTTCCTCGAAAAACTATCGAAATAACTATGAATAAAATAGAAATAAAACATCCAGATAAAACCGTCGTGACCGGAGCTTATTCTGCCGGTGTATTGATAGACGGGTGGTTATTCATCAGCGGGCAGGGGCCGGTAGACATGGCCACCGGCGAAGTGGTCCACGGAACTATCGAAGAGGAAACCATTCATACGCTCACACATATCCGAAAGATCGTGGAAGCAGCCGGCGGGACCATGAACGATATCGTGAAATGTACCGTGCATCTCGCCGACATCAATAAATTCGACAGGTATAATAAAATATACGCCTCCTTTTTCAGTGGCGTACTGCCGGCCAGAACGACCGTTCAATCAGTTCTCTGCGATGGAATAAAAGTAGAGATCGATGCCATCGCAAGAATAAAGGAAAAGTAAAAGCGGGTAAGCTAAAAGCAATCAAAATATGAGTGGGAAAATACGGATCGGGACAGTTGGGCTTGGATTGATGGGCAGCAGTATTGCCACCTGTCTTTTATCGGCCGGGCATGAGGTCACTTCTTTGGTGAAGCAGATGGAAAAAGCAGATGCGGCAAGAGAACGCATTTTGAAATTCCTGCAGCAATTGAAGGAAGAAGGGCGGTTGAAAGAGCCGCCTGAAAAAATTATACTTCGGTTAACCATCACTGATAATATCTCCACACTGGCAGGCCATGAACTGGTCATCGAATCGATCGTCGAGCACATCGGCATCAAGAAACAGCTCTTCAGGGAACTCGAAACGGTCTTATTGCCCGATGCCATCATCGGAAGCAATACATCGGCCATTCCCGTATCCATGTTGCAGGATGGGCTACAACACCCGGAACGCATCCTGGGTGTGCACTGGGGCGAGCCGGCCCATGTGCTCCGTTTCCTGGAAGTGATCTGCGGGAAAGGATCGGATATCAGGAATGCCGAAAAGGTAATGACATTGGCCGAAGGATGGGGCAAAGAGCCTTCACTGGTGAAAAAAGATATCCGCGGGTTCATCAGCAACCGCCTTATGTATGCCATGATGCGGGAAGCATTCAACCTCGTGGAAAATGGATATGCCAGCTATGCGGATATCGACAGGGCCTGCAGAAATGATTTTGGCTACTGGATCACCTTCGCAGGGCCTTTCAGGTTCATGGACCTTACCGGGATACCCGCCTACCTGCATGTAATGGAGGGATTATTCCCGGAGCTCGACAACTCGACCAAAGCACCTGCCTTCATGGAGCAGTTGGTGGCCTCCGGCGCCAAAGGAGTAAGCAATGCGCAGGGCTTTTATCCATATACCGAAGCAACGGCGGAGAAATGGGAAAAACTATTCGTTGAATTTACTTATGAGATCAGAAATCTATCTGAAAAGTACCCTCAAAACATAGGCGATCTATGAGCAAAAAAGAAACGGAGATCCAATTTATCAGGGCCACTGAAGTGATCGTGCCTGCAAAACCGGACAGCCTCAACTCCGGATCGGTATTCGACAAGGATACTGCATTTGCCAAAAAATTCCTGACAGGCGCCAGTTGGACTGAATTTGCCAATCAATCCAAATGGATCATCGAGATAAAATTACGGAACGGATTAACAGGGATCGGTGAAACTTATCGCAGTGCTTCTGCATCGTTGATCGAAGGATCTGTAAAAACTTTTGCAGGAAAAGATATACTGAAGCAGAACTGGAGAAGGTTGCCGTTGAACGATCAGCGGATATACGAAGCTTTTGAAACGGCAATACTCGACCTGGTCGGAAAGCTGCTGCAGGCGCCCGTCTATCAGCTTTTGGGTGGAGCATACCGCAATAGGATCGAATGCCTGGGCTGGACCGGCAGAAGAACTCCGGAAGATGCCGCGCAGAAAGCGTATGAAGCCATGCAGAAAGGCCACAAGGCTTTCAAGTTCAAATGCTCTGATGAGGACCCTGTGCGGCTATGGACGGAAGAAATAAAAAAGAAATGTGGTGATGGGATCAAAATAATCCTGGATCCCAATCAGCGATGGACTGATGTGGAAACAACGCTTCGCCTGATGGAAGGCGTTGAGAAAGAGATCATGCTTGGGCTCGAAGACCCGGTCCTGCATAGCGATATAAAAGGATTTCAATATTTGAAACAGCACCTGGGCATACCTCTCTACCGGCATATTTCATTGCCCTATACCCAGGATATCAGGGATATCATCGCTTTCGTAAAAGCGGACGCATCGGATGGGTACAACTTCAACGGTTCGGCCTATAACTCGGTGCTGCTGGCCGAAATAGCACACCTTGAAGGAAAGCAATGCTGGCGTGGCTCGGAAGTGGACCTCGGGATCCTGGAGGCCATGGCGTTGCATATAGCAGCGGCCAGCATCAATTGTACCATTCCTTCGGACCTTTTCGGTGAACTGGTGCGCGAAGACGACCTGCTCGAGCAACCCATCCCGTTTGAAAATGGTTTCGCCTATGTGCCGCAGGGTGACGGATTGGGTGTGGTGCTGGACCGGCATGCGCTTGAAAAATACGGAACGGGAAAGCACCTGGAGATAATCGCATGAGAAGAACGATCATATCCTGGGCATTACTGATCATCTGCAATATGATGTGGGCGCTGCAGTTTACCTGTATCAAGCTCACACAGGACCAGGTGGGGCCTTACTTTACGGTATGGGGCCCTATGCTGCTGGCCACTGTATTACTCGCCCCTTTCGCATGGAGGGATTTCAAAAGGAGTGGAAAGCGGTTAAAGGATATCCTGGTATTTATACAACTCGCATTGCTCGGCGCCTTTCCCGCGCAGGTATTGATGACATGGGGCACACAGTATTCACTGGCCAGCAATGCAGCGATCATCACTTTGAGTTTGCCGGTGATCACTGCCTTCTTTGCCTTCCTGGTCCTCAAAGAAAAAATGAACAGGGTACGCTGGCTGAGTTTCCTGATCGCCATTGCAGGTGTTATTCTCTGCTCAACGGGCGACATACAACAAATGGACTTCGGATCGAAATATGCGATAGGCAACCTGCTCATCTTCCTGGCCATCGTAGGCAATGCCTATTATAATGTAGGCATAAAAAAAATTGCAGAGCGGTACACGGAAATGGAACTTGTATTTTACACGTACGTGGCCATGATCCTCCTGCTTACTCCACTGGTAATATATTATGAGCCGGGAACTTTTGCCCGTCTATCCTCCTTCACCCCACAAACATGGACCGGACTGACCCTGTTGACCCTCTTCCACAACTTTCTTTCCATGATCCTTTTCTTCAGGGCGTTGAAAATACTCGATGCCATGCAGGTGGCTTTATCGAATTATCTCATCACGTTCATGGGGCTTCCGGTTGCGGCCATCTGGCTGGGAGAAGCTTTGGGCAGCCAGGCAATCGTTGGCGGCATCCTGGTGCTGGTGGGCACATTGATCATAACGATCGTTGACTATAAAATGAATCAATCATCACCGAAAACAATTACTCAATAAACGAACAATGAAAAACAAGGTAGAACTGACAGGCGTGGTGCCGATCATTCCAACACCGTTTACAGAAAAGGAGGAAATAGATGAAGCTGCCCTGAGAAAACTGGTGGAATTTGCCATATCCAATGGAATAATGGCAGCCTGCTTACCTGCTTATGCCAGCGAATTCTATAAGCTGACGGATGATGAAAAATTGCAGGTAGTGAAGATCGCGGTGGAGCAATCGGCAGGCAGGATGCAGATCGTAGCTCAATCCAACCACCCTTCTTTGAAGGTAGCGATCAGGTTGGCGCAGGCAAATGTGGAAGCAGGGGCTGATGTCATATCCCTGGCAGTGCCCCGCATCTTTGGCTTACCGGAACAATCATTGAAAGAATACCTGTCTGGTTTTTTACAGGCCATTCCTGAAACGCCGGTGTTGATACAGGACTTCAATCCCGGTGGCGCATCCATCAGTGTAGAATTCATCAGGGAATTGATGGAAGAACATTCCAACTTCAAATACCTGAAATTGGAAGAGCCTTTGTGCGCACCCAAATTTGAAAGGATCATAAAAGCCACCGGCGGAAAAATAGGTCTGATGGAAGGATGGGGCGGGCTCTATATGCTGGAGTTGGTGCCGGTGGGGATTGCAGGCGTAATGCCGGGACTGGGAGTATCTGACCTTCTGCAAAAAATCTTCTGGTTGAGAAAGAATGGTGATAATAACGAAGCGTTCGATCTTTTTGAGAAAGTAATGCCGCAGATATTCTTCTCCCTGCAAAATATGGAGTTGTTTCACTATGCGGAGAAGGAACTGCTAATTGAAAGAGGGGTGCTCAGGAACAGTGTAGTTCGCAAGGCGGGCTATCAACCGGATGCATCGACCAGAGCTTATGTAAAGGAATTGAATGCGCGGATCGTAGAGCTTGTAAAAGGACAATAATACCATCACTTTTTAAACACTTGACTTATGAAATCAAAGGACCAGAATGATGAAGCTGTCTTCAACGCGACTATGAAAAAGGAGGGCAGGGATGAATTCAAAGGCCAGGTCGCCATCGTTACAGGGGCCGCATCTGGTTTGGGGTTTGCCATTGCAAACAAACTACTGAGCGAAGGGGCGATGGTAGCGTTGTTAGACATCAATCAAGACGGGCTCGACAAAGGGTTTCAGCAATACAGGCCGAAAAGCAAGGTATACCCGATCGATATCACACAGGAATCATTGGTCAATGAAACGATCGCGGCAATAGCAGAAGATTTTGGAAAGATCGACATACTGGTGAACAGCGCCGGCATCTCCGGCGAAACAAATGTGGTAAGTCATGAAGTAGACATCAGGGATATTCATAAAGTATTCGAAGTAAACTTCATGAGCAGCTTTACCATCGCAAAGGCGGTGATCCCTCACATGCTCAAAAGGAATTACGGACGGATACTGCATATTGCCTCCATTGCAGGAAAAGAGGGAAATGTTGGGATGCTGGCCTATTCTTCATCCAAAGCTGCTGTCATCGGCATGACCAAAGTGCAGGGAAAAGAATATGCGGAAACAGGCATCACTGTAAATGCGCTGGCGCCTGCCGTGATCAGGACACCACTGGTGGATGCTTTGCCGGAGCAACAAATAAAATACATGACGGATAAAATCCCCATGAAACGCTGCGGCACATTGGAAGAAGCTGCTGATCTGGTGGCCTATATTGTATCGAAGCAGAATAGTTTTATTACGGGATTTACGTTTGATCTGTCCGGGGGCAGGGCTACGTATTGAAAGGCTGGAACAGTTCCTACCTCAATTTCCTTTGCAGTGCTACTATTGCCGTGAAGTTATTTTTCATCAGCGCATAATGACGATAAGATTGGAGGCGCTGCTTCAGTATGGTATATTGTAATCTGTAAAGAATGCGGTCACTGGCAGCGCGGGAAGTGAACAGGCTTTTGAAAAAAACGGCGATGATCTTTTTTACGTGATACCACCAGCTCTTCAACAGCTCCCAGAGGAAAAGAAAGCCGGAAGTTTGTTGGGTCTTCAATAATATCTTATAAGGTTCCAGTACGGAAAAGCAATACGAACTTTCTTCAATATAGGTAAGATAATAATCAAGGGTAAGCCGGTTGGCAGTAATGAAATGATCGAAGTGAAGTGTTTCTTCATACCATGTTACATAACCTGCCAGGGCCAGCACATAACACAATTCGTAGTCGCCGCCTGAGGTTAACAGGTGTCCCTGGCGGTCTGTGAGAGCAGAAGTAAATCCTTTTTTACACACTTCTTTATAAGCGGCCTTTCGTAGCACCGCACCTGCACCATATACCAGGTGATCTTTTACAAGGCCGCTGTCGACAGCCTGTGGCCCGCCGGCGTAAAGGTTGCAGGCAAGGAGCCAGTCCGGCGCAGGTGTTTCATATACAAAATGCCCATGACCGCCCAATATGCCGATATTGTTGTGTTGCTCCATCAGGGCGAGCGCCTTGTATGCATAATCGGGCGCCAGCCAGTTGTCGTCATCGCACAGCACCACATGATCATAGCGGGCGCTTGTAATGCCTTTGTGGCGGGCGAAGGTAAGGCCAACCTGGTCTTCAGTAAGGATACGGAGCTGCACCGCTGTTTGGTATTGCTGCCACTCCCGTTGTACTGTTTCCAGGGTATCATCGGTAGAGGCATTGTCTATTACCAGCAGCTCGCATTCAATGCCCGTTGTTACCTGCTGCGCAATATGACGCAGGGTTACCGGTAGCTTTTGCGCTCCGTTGTATGTACAGATTAGAATGGTTATCCCTTTTTTCATGGATGTATTTAATTCCTGGTACGTCGTGGAATAAAGGCCGTTATATTCAAGGCCATCTTCGTATACAGCTTTGCGATCTTCCAGTACATCAGCCCATCGCGGTGCATACGCAAAGCCTCCTGCACCTGCGTTCTGGCACCCTGCTTGTTCTTCAGCCCATACCAGAGATCATTGGCTATTTTGATACCATAATGTGCGTAAAATTTCATCGACCGGTTGTATATCCTTTGCTTCTCCGTTTCCGGTAAATATTGTTGAATGGCCTGCATCACCCACTGCAGGTCTTTCAGGTTTTTGGCTGTTGAGTAAGACTGCCCTGAGATGGAAGAGAAATGCAGCCGGTAGGCGGCCAGAATAGCAGGATCATACGCAATAGGATAATGGCTCGCAATACGTACCCACATTTCCCAATCCTCTCCATAGTTGACGCCATAAAAAGCCCCCAGCTTTTCATAGACTGCCCGTTTTACAGTGATGGTACAGAATTGCACCCGCTGTCTTTCAGCCAATTTCAGGAGGGCATGCTCCAGGATACCGGGTTGCTTCATCTCGGCATCGCGCAGGTACAAGGTCTTACCGCTTTGGCCTATATAAGCGTACCGGCAAAAGGCGGCTCCGATGGATGGATAGGTATCGAACAACTGCTGCATCTGCGCATAATAACCGGGTTTTACCAGGTCATCACCATGGAGCAGGTGTATCAGTTCGCCTGTTGCCCGGTTGATGCAGGTTTCAAAATTGCGCAGGCTGCCTATATTTTCCGGTTGCCGGTAATAACCTACCCGTCCATGTCCGATCTGTTTCACCAGTCCGGCTACATCGGCATCTGTGCTGCAATCGTCCACCACCTCTATCTGCATCTGTTGCATAGGAAGGGCTTGCGCCAATACAGCCTCCAGCGTTTCGGCGAGGAAACCGGCACAATTATACACAGGGATCATCACCGACCATCGGGGCCGGTGTATATCTTGTGCAAGGGGCTTAATAGCAGGGGGCGATAAAGGAATCCTATTCAATGATCAATTGATTGAGTGTCCCGTAATGCAGGATAAGGTTCAAACCGGAAAGGGAATTGGGGACGCACTACTCCTTTCCATTTGCCAAACCAGGTTGTGTCCTCACGATAATCAGCCACTTCAAAGTGAATACCTGCCTCGAAATAGTATAAAGGAATAGAGGTATCGCGTACAATGATCAGTGATAGATAATAAGCGCCATCGTTCAGGAAATGGCCGGGTATATCACATACCCCTTCTACAATACCTGCCCGGCACCAAACTGGTTTAGAAGCTACATCAAATATACATTCGCCGGCGTAATTGAATAAATGGAGACCGGCGTTTAACAAGATATTTTCCGATAGGTTCCGGATAGTGAATTTTACATGCAGGGGGGTACGTACATCGATCACACTCTCCGGTGAGTGTAGTTCCGGCACCAGCTCCATGGAAAGGATGCGCACATATTCATTGCCAGGGGCCTCTGCTTCATGCTGCCATTGCAGCCGCAGCCGGTTTTGTTGTAAGCTGCCTACGTATTGATCTACAACCTGTGAAGTATCCCCCATAGCCACCAGCTTACCCTGTTGCAGCCAGATGGCCTGCCGGCAGAGGTGTGTCACGGCCTGCATATTATGGCTTACGAACAGGATGGTGCGGAGATGGTCGTTGACCACCTGCTGCATCTTGTCGAGGCATTTCTTCTGGAACTCGATATCGCCCACGGCCAGCACTTCATCCATGATGAGAATATCGGCCTGCAGGTGGGCGGCCACTGAAAAGGCCAGTCGCACATACATGCCCGAAGAATAGCGTTTCACCGGTGTATCGATGAATTTTTCCAGGCCTGAAAATGCTACGATTTCATCGAACTGCTGTTTGATCTCCGCCTTCTTCATACCCAGCAGGTAACCGCTGATGAAGATATTTTCCCTGCCCGAAAGTTCAGGATGAAAGCCGGTGCCAATCTCCAGCAGGCTGCCGATCGTACCGCGCCCCTTTACAGTTCCGGTAGTTGGTTGTATGATGCGGGAAATGATCTTCAATAACGTGGACTTGCCGGCGCCGTTGGCGCCTACAATGCCCCAGCAGTCGCCCTGTTGTACCTGGAAACTGATATTTTGTAAAGCAAGTAAAGTATCGGCCGCGGAATTGCTGCCGTAAAAAAAAGGATCGTTGGGCCGGCCGGTCTTTTTACCAAGCCAGCGCTTTATATCCTGACGGAACGAGCCTGTGCCCGTAGCACCCAGCGTATATTGTTTGGATATATTCGTTGCTTCTATTACAATTCTGCTCATAGCTTATGCCACATCGATAAGCCTTGCGGCCTGTTTGTTGAACCATACCAGTGCAAGCAGGAAAAGCATGGTTATGAATAAAGTACTATAGATCAACTGCCCGGTAGTGAACAGGCCCTGCCCGATCAGCGCATACCGGAATACTTCGAACAAAGGAGACAATGGATTGATATTGGCCAGCCAGCGAACGCTGGCAGGCACTACGGATAAAGGGTAGATCACCGGGGTTACGAACATGAACAGCCGTATACCCAGGTGAACGATATTGGAAAGATCACGGTAACGTGCCGTCAAGATACAAAAGATGAGGCCAAGCGCCAGCGCAAAAAGGGCCGTTAACAAGATAACAACAGGCAATGACAACAGCCATAACCCCGGGGTGAAGGCAAAAGATCTGTACCAGGAATAATACCCCAATACGAACACCAGCAATACCAGTTGGATAAAGAAGCGCAGCAATTGTGTGCCTGCAACGGAAAAGGGGATCACGAGCCGGGGAAAGTATACTTTATTATAGAGTGAACCGTAATAAGTGAAGAGGAAGGCAGTGCCGGTAAAAAGATCGCTGAACAATCCCCACAGCAGGATACCGCAGAGAAAGAAGAGCACGGGCGGTGCATCACCTGTTTTGATGCCCATCCATTTGCCGAATACCAGCACGTATACGACCAGTGTGAGCACGGGCTGCAACACCACCCACAAAGGCCCGAGCAGGGTTTGCTGATAGTTCACCAAAAAATCGCGCTTTACAAACCTGAACAGAAGATGACGGTAGGCCCACAATGCTTTGAACGACCAGGTACGCCAACTGGTGCGGTTGGTGACTTCCCAATCCCAGGGTTCGTTGTCGGGTGGGTAAATTGGCAAAGACCGTTCGCGCGAGGGAGTACTCATGGTATAAAATTAGGGAAAAGGGGCTGTTTATAGATTGGACTTATAAGTGAGGCAGAAGGATCGGTCCCTTCTCTAATAGCGCAGTTCCTGCTCTTTGCTTCCTTGCAGAAAATTTTCTGGAAAAAAAATCAAAAGGCCAGCATTACTGGTCTTCTAAACAATAGACACCCAACCTCCTCGCTAGACTATTTTGAACCAATTAGCCCAGGAATTAGAGTTCTTCGTCGGTTTGTGTGTATGACAATGTGCTGTCAGCCTCCTGAAATCCCTGGAGTATCTTTCTACAGGCTTTGTGGTATAATTAAGTATGAAATATTCAAGAGCAAAAAAGAAATTCAACAATGTGTCTGCAATACGCCACTCTAATGGTGCTAATAGATTGATTATCTAATACTTGCTTTTGCGCAAGAAATTCAATGGTTCTCTTGGATTTCATCATCCCATAACGATCCTCAGCTATCTTGTTAAGTGAAACGTATGTCAATTCAGCGTTTTGAAAACCCCATGATCCACCGGTTTCAGATCCCGTCGTCTGAAGACTTTGTTCATTTCCAGTTATTCATTTCAGGCAACGAAAAGGGTCTTGCCTATCTACATAGACTACTGTATAGATCCACTTTTTCCTTTGCTTCTCACCTGCTTAAAGATAATTTTGAAATTGATTGCATAGTTCAGGATGCGTTTCTTTTTGCCTGGGAAAGACGGGAAAGGATAGAAAACTTGAATCATTTCTGTTCAAGCATCAAATTATTCATTAAACGGCGGTGCTCCCGATATCGGGTAAACAATTGGCGTAAGAATTCATTACTTATGGATTTTTACTATACCGAACACATCTCAAGATACGGTCATGATCCGGAAACTGAGTTTGCTGATCGGGTTGATAAGGGTTCCACAAAAGAGTTATTAAAACTTCTTGAAAATGCAATGCCCTATTTACCTGCAACCCGAAAAAACTTTCTGGAATTACACCATAAAGGGCTAAGCCATCAAAAAATTTCCAAACATCTTGGAGTATCCTGCCAAAAAGTTACTTGGGAAATGAGGAAGAGTAATAGACTTTTGAAACTTATCTTGCCAACCCTTCATAAGGCCCATCAAGCGAGTCAAAGGACAGCATCGATACCTGTAGCTAATTATGAAGCCTACCTGAATAAGCAGCAGGCCCAGTTTTGCACACTTTACTACAAGAACAAGCTTTCTTTCGGACTCATTTCTGAGGAACTTGGTCTCGCCCCCTTTGAGCTTTTAAAGTTGCACTATTCAGCTATGAACATACTCAACAGAATAAGAAAGAAATAACCTTTAACAACTCATCAACTATTGTCAATGAACAAAAAATCAGAAATCAGAGATAAGTTCAATAACATTACCATTACTGACATCTTGAAATCTCTCCGCTCAGTCTTTCAATTAATCAATAAAAGCTCATATACCTTAAACTACAACCCTCCTTATCAGCGGAATTATGTATGGTCCGTTGTTAAAGCGACATACTTTATTGAATCTATATTACTTCACGGCGAAATTCCTCCATTTGTGATATATGAAAAAGACGGAACCTGGGAAGTTATTGATGGTAAGCAACGAGCTGAAACAATCGTAAGGTTCCTAAATGGCCAGTTTGCATTGAAAGCACAGGGATTAGAAGAGCTTTGGAATCTTGTTGGAAAGAAATTCTCAGACTTAGATGGGAGTTTACAAGAGCGTATTCAAAATACCATTCTGCGTTTTATTGTAATTAAACCAAAAACTGATATGGATGGGTATTCAGAGGAGTTGGTAAAGAGAGAAATTTTCAAAAGGCATAATCTGGGAATGACTCCATTAAAGAAGGAGGATATTCAAAAAGCTCAATATTTTCAGGATGAAATAGATATTTATTTTAAAATGAAGTTCAAAAAGGATGCGAAGATATATGATCAGGTTTCAAGTATTTTCGACCATAGGAAAAAGAACATTGAAAAGATGATGCAGCACATTCGACAGTTGCTGGTCTTGCAAAACATTCCGATTAATAGATTCGCATCCGAAAAGGAAGATATTGTGAATCGATACTATGATTATCTTTCCTACGCTGCTGCCAAGAATGATAATAAAGAAAGTATAGATAATATCTTCAGGGCTTTCATGAGGAAAGTTGATTTTCTGGCCGACTTGAAATCAGATCTCGACAAACGATCAATCACCACCTCTGGGCTTGTTTATGAGTGCATTTTCTGGGCAATATCAGTCTGCGAAAAAGAGAACGTTTCAATTGACTAAATTACAAATCCCGTTTTTAAGACAAGGTTGATCAATCACATAGAAAAACATGTAGACAAATATTTTCTTGAACGAAACCACCAGGTAAACAGGATAAAGGATAGATATGGTCTAATTGCGGATTTTTTTCATTCACAGTTAAAAATTTCTTTTTCAGATTATTTACACAGTAATAAAGAGTTCCTGGATTCTCATATAGCATTGATGAGAGGCTATCTAAGTGAACGATTCAAACCTGGATTGGAACAAGAATATTTTTCAAAAACCCTTCCCACATCATATACAGTAACAGATATCCTTGACATGATTAAAAGAGGGAAGTTTAATTTAAGACCAGCGTATCAAAGAAAGGAAGTCATGAGCAAATACAAGGCATCTTCTTTGATAGAAAGCATATTACTGGGAATTAAGCTTCACCCAATCTATGTCTTTATCAGGAAAAATGGTATAACAGAAGTTATTGATGGCCAGCAAAGGCTCTTGGCAATCATAGCATTTCTGGGACATGAATTTAGAAATGAAGATGGCCTAATTGAGTTTTCCAAAAAGAATAAATTTTCATTAAGCCTCCAACAAAGCTTATTGCCGCAGTACGATAAAATGAAATTCGATCAGCTCCCTGATGACCTCAAAAAACATTTATATAATTATACGATAAACTTCATTGAGATAAAAGAGGAAAATAACAAAAACTTCAAACCTGAAGCATTGTTTAAGCGACTCAATCACAAACCGTGCCCAATAAAAGAGCACTCATTTGAGTATTGGAATTCAAACGTAGACTCTGAGATTACAGGCCTGATTAAAACAATTTGCAGAAGGAACAGTTGGCTTTATTTAAGAAAAACCGATGTTCATATGCTTAATGAAGAACTTGTTACTTGTTTAAACTACCTCCATTATATGGTTGTGTTGCCTGGCCTTATTCCCGATCTGGAGAAGTTAAAGGAAATCCTCGCTATTTACCCAAGCCGTTCCGGGATAATTCTTCGCATTAAAAACAAGAAATATATTACGCATATTCTCGAGAACCATTGTTTTAAAGAGGGACTTTTAAAATCGTTGATAAGTTTTGAGACTGACTTTCTCGAAAAAATAAGAATTCTGATCTCTACTCAAAGCGGAGATAATTTTCAATCAGTTGCCAATAGACGATTAGATTCAATTCTCCAAACAAAGGGGATCAGGTTCAGCATGGGTTACTTGACATTATGGCTAATATTGCTTGGAATTCCGACCAACCATATCAGAAGCTATAAGATTTCCGTTCTGGATAAAATCCGTAAGCTATTCCTTCTCGCGAAAAGGAGGATCGCAGCCAAGGATTTTGAAGTTGCAATTGTCGAAGCCTGGGGTAGTGTAAGTGTTCCTTAAAAACAGACAGTTTAATATTAGGGAATGATCAATTTTTAACTGCGCAAGATGAAGAAGACAAAATTTACGGAGTCACAGATTGTCTGCATCCTGAAGCAATAAGAGAGTGGGATTCCGATCAGAGAGATCTGCCGGGAACACGGCATTACAGAAGGGACATTTAACAAATAAGGAGGGATAGAAGTCTCCGATGCGAAGCGATTGAAAGATTTGGGGGAAGAGAATGGGAAGTTAAAGAAGGTGTATGCTGACCTGGCTTTAGACAGCCAGATCCTCAATGATCTGTTCACAAAAAAAGGCTGAGCCCTGCCATCAGAGGGCGATTGAGCCAGGAGACAGTAGAAGGCTAGGAAGTATCGGTAAGTAGGGCCCGCAGGATTTTATCATTGCCCCGATCACAGTTTTAGCTAAGTAGCAAAAAAGACGACAGTAATATCATTGCAGCTTTGCAGGAGCAGGTATTCAAACAACCATCCAAGACCGCATGAATCCTTGAATAATCTAACACCAAATCAGCTGAAAATGAACTGATCAAAAAAGAAAATCTACATCAAACTACTGTCTGATTTATGAGGGACTTACCAGGCTTTGTTTACTAATTTAAATATAAAAGAACTTGTAACTTATGGCCTTTTCTAAAATAAGTATAGATAATTACTTTATGTGGATAAATGATCAGTCGGGTAGAGAAAAAATTACTATAGGAACCGGGGAGCGAGGGCATCATTACACAATATTGTTTAAGGAAAGGAGTAGAGTAATAGATGTTCATAAAACCATTGAACTGGCAAACGGGAAAAAGAAATATATTCAGTTTTTTGAAATGAGATTCTATCCTTTAAAATGCTTCTCATATATTTCCTTCACCCTATTAATTATTTCCTTGTTAAAAACTTCTGGGGCATTAATGATTTGTTCAAATTGTTTTTTTAAATGAATCCGACCTTTGTTTTTTGGATTGATCAGTTCTTTCTTGTTGTCAAAATCTATATGCTTATATAGACTGGTTGAAATTTTTTTTACTTGAAAATGGAAACTGAGGGCTTCTTCATATTTTGCAGGAGAGTCAATTAACTTGTTATACTCACGTTCACTGTTATGCTGCTGATAATAAATTCTCAATGCGATAACATATGTTCGTGTATGTATTATCTCTGAAGTGCCCTTTTGGTTTGATGAATCTTCTGTTTTCTGACTTTCAATATTTGTCAGGGTATTATTTTCATTGGATTTCAAATCTTGTATAAATATCTCAATTCCCCGATCCACATCCTCGCTCTCTAAAAAGGCGACTACTTCCTGAATCTGCTGGGTTTCCATTTTATAAAGGATGGCCCTAAGACCATGAGAAGGAATTATTTGTCCCGGATATTTTCTGAGTCTTTCCCGAATGCTATTTTCCCATTCGATAAGATAATCCTGGCTAGAGAATATTAGTGCTCTCCCTTTGCAGAACTTATAATGATACCAGCGAAACCGTAAATGATTGGGGAAAGTTGAATTCCATTGATAGGCAAAACCAAACCAAACCCATGCAATTTTTATTTTTAGGGTCATCATATGGCTTAATGTAATAATGAAGCTGCCTCTATAAGAAGTTGGATTTTTCTGAATGTCGATAAAAGTTCATACCTGCTAGTTGCTTTAGAAAAAGGATGATTCGTTGTGGTAAGACAAACTTCAACCGCTTTTGATATTTCGTCCCGGAATTCACCCAATTTTATTTCGCTAAAAACACTCCTAAGGACCTCCATCGGATTTTGGATTTGCTCCATTGTTAATAGAATTACCTGGTCTTGATTTTCTTTATGCGAATATCTGGTATTGATGAAAGCGGAACGGAAAGTTAGAGACCCAAGTATAAAATATAGAGACTCTAAAATTTGTAATAAGCTAATTTTCAAATGTATACGGGTTCAAAGAAATGATTTTTTAGAGACGATTTTCGGAGACCTTACAAATAACAATGAGGCCAGGTTGAATACGTTGGGGTGAAAAATTGCCTAAAAATACCAAAGGACGTAATCGGCTGCCTTTCAATTTTGGTCCCCTGTTGGACTTGAGCCAACGAGACCCTCTGATTAACAGTAATGGTTATCAGTACGGAGTTTATTCAGGAGGCGCTTGTCCATACCAATATTAGAACGACCGAAAATTACTTAGATTGCTTTGTGGAGGATATGAAGAAAGAGTATGCGAACTCGTTGCTCACGTTCAAAGCACTTTGATGAAACTCGATTATTTTTGATAGGCATCTAATATGTTGATAATTAATTTATTAATATTTTTGTTCACTATTTAGGCTTGTTCATTTTTAGTGAACTAAATTATTTTAGTGAACAAGAAGCAGAATTTTATCCATTTTGTTCACTATTTTTGATTGTTCACTCTAAGTGAACAAAAATAATTTATGAACAAGGAAGCAGAAATAATAGAGCAAGCAGCCAAAGTACTAAAAGACAGCACCGGTATGAAAATTACCTGGCAGCCTTATGGGAAGGCTGAGGATATGGTATATGGAATCGTATTTCAAGACCGGATAATGCAATTCATTGTTGAGTATAAAAAACACCTGACAGCCTATCAGGTAGATCAAGTTGCGAAAGCACAAGATATTCGATTTCCACTTTTAGTGGTGGCGGAACAAATAGCAGCTCCTGCCAGAGAGCAATTGCGTTTGAAGGGAATTGCATACCTGGAGGCAAATGGGAACATCTTCATCAACAATAACCAAGCTACAATCTTCTTAGATGGTAATAAACCAATTAAGGAAGCAAAACCTGTGACAAACAGGGCTTTTACTAAAACAGGATTAAAAGCAGTTTTTCATCTGCTGAACAATCCTGATGCGATTACAAGAACATATCGGCAATTAGCGGAAGAAACAGGTATCGCGTTAGGGAATATCAAATATATAATAGATGGATTAGCTGAAGCAGGATATATACTTCCACTCAACAAGCGAAAAGTTGCACTTAAAAACAAAAGAGAGTTGCTGGAACGCTGGATTGCAGGTTACAGGGAAACCTTGAAGCCTGACCTATTCAAAGGTGCTTTCCAAATTTGGGTAGACGAAAAGCGGGACAATTGGCAGGATATTAATGTGAAAGAAATAAATATGGAGTGGGGTGGCGAAGCTGCTGGAGAAATAATGACCAATTATTTACAGGCAAGAGTATTGACGCTATACACTCCAGGCTTCACTGGTAAACAAGCTAATACAATCGGGTTAGTGCCAGATAAAAAAGGAGACGTTCTCATATTCAATAAATTTTGGTACGAGCATGGCGAAGTACAGGCAACCACCCCACCACTGCTGGTCTATGCTGACCTGCTCATAACAGACGATCCAAGATGTATTGATACAGCCAATCTCATCTATGATAAACACATAAAAAATCAAATTGAAACAGATTAGACTTGAAGAGTTAAAAGAGGTACTTGATGTGCTGGAGCAAGTGTTTACTGAACTCGACATAGATTTCTACATGGTAGGTGCTATAGCTAGAGAATATTGGTACAGCCGGGGAAAGAAACGTGCGCGTCAAACCCAGGATGTGGACTTTGCCATACTTGTTGCCAGTCAAGAAATCTATGATAAAGTACGTGATCGTCTCAGAGACCATCGCTTTATAGACACGTGTGAAAATGTGTTCGTCATGATCAGCCCTCAGGGTATTCAGGTTGATTTGCTGCCATTTGGTGCCATCGCTATCGATGATGGAGTGAAACTTACAGGAGAAGGTATGACCAGTATCCGTGTGAACGGTTTTGCTGAAGTCTACCAAGGGGGTACCGCTGATGCATCCTTTGATACTGGACACACCTTCAAGGCAGCTACCCTTCCTGCAATTGTATTACTTAAATTAATCGCCTTTGACGACCGGCCTGAAAAAAGACAAAAAGATGCCAGGGATATTGCAGGTATTCTCCAATACTATTTTGAACTGCATTCAGACTTAATTTATGAAAACCACCATGATCTTTTCGCTGACGGGGAGCTTGGACGAGAGTTAGAAGATATTGCCGCGATCGTCATTGGGCGTGAAATAAAAAAGATGTGCATAGGAAACCAAGCCTTAAAGGATCGATTGGTAAACATTCTAACAGCGCAAATTGAACTTGACCAAGCTAGCGCGTTTATTAGACAAATGGTTGGAGAGACGGGCAGGAATGTAGAGGATATGAAGAGTTGGCTTATAAGTGTAAAAGCAGGTATATTACAGTGACATGCTGATGTATTTCTGTAAAATACTCGAAGCATAAACAAACAGCCTATCAGAATAACCCCGACAAACTTTTGATTGCAAAAAGTAATTTGTTTACTAAACGTAAACAGACTTAAAATACAAACAAAAGCACTGAAGGGGATGCTCTGAATTCACAATTCATGAATTGCAAATTTGCAGAGTTTGATAAGTGGGTTTTAAGGGAAGTTTGAAATTGAAGATGGTGCAGTTCAACCTAAAACTAATCCAAAGATAGTCTCCTCCTTTTTCAAATTGTTTGAAAACACAAAAGGCCGCCATTGGCGATCTTTTTCATTTTGTCATGCTCGCTCCTCCTGTTAGACAGTTCTTGAACCAATTAGCTGAAGATTTGATCGCTTTTACTGATTTACCGGACTGATATTTCGGCATAAATTGGGAGGAAAGGAAGCCGCAGCTTGCAATTAGTCTGCTATATCTTTGAGGATATAGCTTGTACTTCTTCCGCCGCCAGGTTCCTTTATTAGAATTTCTTTATTGAGAAGATCATTAATATCCCGACCCGCCGTGTCCTGCGAGGTTTTCGTGATTTTCGCCCATTTGGAAGAAGTCAATTTTCCTTCAAACCCATCCAGCAATTTATTTAACATGACTCTTTGGCGATCGTTTAATACAGTTACGGAATGCTTTTCCCAGAAGCGGGCTTTTTGCAAAACGCCGCCCAATGTTTCTTTTGTATTTGCCAACGCACGATCAAGGCAGCTTAAAAACCAGTCAAGCCACACTGTTACATCGAGTGCCCCTTTTTGTGTTTTTTCGAGTACTTTATAGTATGCTTTTCGTTCGACTCTAATTTGCGATGACATACTGTAAAAACGTTGCTGACTTTGATCCGCTTTTGACAATTGCATATCAGTAATGGCTCGCGCGATACGGCCATTGCCGTCATCAAAGGGGTGAATAGTCACAAACCACAAATGCGCAAGAGCGGTTTTAAAAATCGGATCTAGCGTATGATCGGTATTAAACCAGCCGAGCAGTCGGGTCATTTCATCCTGAAGAATATCGGGATCCGGAACTTGAAAATGCACCTTCTCCTTTCTCATCGGCCCCGATACAACTTGCATCGGGTTATCAGGAGTATTGTTGCGATAATGGCCGACGACAATCTTATACATGCCGCTTCGGCCAGTCGGAAACATAGCCGCATGCCAGCCATACAATCTGCCATGTGTTAGGGGATCATTATAGTTCTGTGTCGCGTCTAGCATCATTTCTACAATGCCTTCAACATGCCGGTCTGCCGGAATAAGGCCAGCTATATCCATACCGAGCCTTCTTGCGATAGATGACCGTACCTGGTCAGGATTTTAAATTTCGCCCTCGATCTCGCTTGATTTCAAAACATCCAGCGTAAGCGTGTGCAAGTTGGCTTCGGCTTGTAAGCGAAACCCCATGCCTTCCATCCTGGCAAGTAATCGCCCTTGATTGTGACGCACTTTAGCCAATTTGAGAGCGATTTTGTCTTGTTTCCAGGTAAAATTTGGCCAATTTTCAAGCTGATGGATATACGTATGCATATCTAATCTCCGCATAATATGCGGTAAATACACTCCATATTCTCCGCAAAGTCAAGCTAAAAATCCGCAATAAATGCGGAGAATAAATGCTTCAATCTCCGCAAACAGGTGTTTTAAAACAAAGAATTTTAAGACGCCAACAATGAGATCTGTTTTAGTTTTTAACAGTGAAACCAATAAATTGACCTTTGAATTGAATAAAGGGCCTATTACAAATCTAACTGTTATGATGTCTGCGCAACTGAACGTAGTTTGGGTGGGGTTTGCCGTTATATGGTAAAGAAGTCTTCTTTTGGGGATGCAGCCCTTCAATAAATAAGACAACAAACATCTTGGAATATCCTTATTCTTAAGACTATAGAAATAATATATTTAACCCATACTAATAAAGGCTGCTTTTCCGTTTATCTTAACGTGGAATGATAATCCCTATACCAAACAGCAAACCCTTCGCTGATAAAACCCTTACTCCATGGGAACGAATTGTTTACCATTCATTACTTGTGCTTTCTTATTTTTCTCTCACATCTCATACTCCCAGGAAAACAATAGCATTGATCAAAAAGGTATTTCGGGGCCGGTGAAACCGGTTAAAAATAAAATAAGTGCTTTCATTTCCGGTGGAGCTGTGTCTGCATCCGGCAACATGAAAGACAGCTCGTTTATTGATAACGGCTGGAATGTGGAAGGCGGCGTTTATATCCCGTTTTTCTCAGGACAGAATCGGACAAAGCGGAAAAGCGGGAGCCTAATATATAGGCAACAGGCGGAAGACCATAACGGCACGAACCTGGTATGGAGTCCCAGAAGTAATATACGAAACAGTTTCACCGCAGGCGTGGAAGCAGACATAAACTATGCACACCAAAAATCCGATGGTGGACAATCGTTATATGCAAACGCCTTTCTCCTATCGGACGGAAATGGAGGCACGAACCCTTTGTTTGAAAATAAAGACAGGTACAAGTTTTATGCAAATTCATTTCAAATTTTTGCCGGGCCTAAAGCGGAATGGAATTTTGGGAAAATAGCCGTTTCGCCTTCTGTTATGTTAGGCTATGTTTCCATGAGTAGAAAAGGATATACACTTACCAATACAATTGTAAATCCCAAGCAAACTACCGAAAGCAAAACCATTCCTTTTATTACTGCAACAGATTATACCGCATCGGGCTTTGTTGTGAAACCTAAAGTGGAATTGGGCTATCATTTTACAACACAGTTTTCGGTATTTGCAGCAGGTGCTATGGCCTTCGGTCCGTCTATACAAAACAATTTTAGTTTCTGGAAGCCGCAAAGTGGCGGAGCAGCCGGCAATGTTTATAGCTACGACCAGTTCGCTGCCGGCGCTGCAAGAGCAACAACTTTCAATAGCCGTTGGCAAACAACCTCCATCAATTTGGGCCTGCGTTATACCTGGATAAAAAATACGTTCGACAATGGGCATGGCGGCCGCAAACAAAGAGCCGCAATGGCAGGACAACCAGGCGCAGAAAACAATCAACCTAATGAAATGGCTGCGGGCGACCCTCATGATGCAGTTAGAGGCTGGGACCCCCAAAAGGCTAAACCAGTAATAGGCAAAGTAGACAGCACAGCGAAAGTTTCCAGTATGCCCAGCCGGTTGTCAATGACCCCAACCACCACAAGGCAAACACAGAATAGAGATTCTGGTGAAAAAGTAAATGGAGGTCTGCAAAGCGCCGGAAACCTTCAATCTGTAGTAAAAGCAGACAGTACCACGAAAATGCCCAGCCGGTTGTCAATGACCCCAACTACCACAAGGCAAACACAGGGTGCAAGTTTCGGTGAAAAGGTAAGCGCCGGTATGCAAAAAGGCGAAAACCCATTGTATGAGAACGGTGGCCATAGCGGTGAAAATCCCATGTACACAGGCTCAGCCCTTGCAAGGCCAGGTCAGCCCATAAAAGGCGTTATTGTAAAAGGTGGGAAAAATCCTCCGGGCGGGCTACTGATTACAGCTGTTTCCGGCGATAATGGTGAAGTGCTGTTAAACAATCTGGAACCTGGAAACTACCAATTCACCCTAACTACCCCCGATTCAACAAAGAAAAACCCATTGTATGATCAGGGCGGCAGCTCTGCAAACAATCCTCTGTATGGATCATCTGCAAAGGCGGCGGGCGGGCCGCTAAAAGGTTGCGATGTGAAGTTGGGCAGAGTTCCTCCTGTGACAAATTTTACAATCCTCACGGTTAGCTACGATGGGCAAATAAGCTTTGATGTATTGGAAGCGGGAAATTACAAGCTAATAATAGAAACCCCGGGAACCAATACACCTCCAACGAAAAAGGCAAAGAAAAAAAAGGTGGAGAAAGCAACATCAGGTATAAAGGATACCCTGAAATCACAGGTTTAAAATGTCTATCTGAAAACGAATAATGTCGGTTAAAATGAAATGAATCTCTTTTGTATTTATTGTTTTTGGAGACTGGCATTTACTTACTTGCAAAGCCGGTATCGAGTGTTGTTTGACTGTATACTGCTGGTCATTATTGTTCTTCAACAGGCCTTTCAATATATACCGGAGCTATTTCCCAGGAGAGCATAACAAACCATTCGGGAATTCATCTACACATTACTGCCGTATTTTTCTTTATAGGATTTCGGTGTGTCGCCGGTTATTTTTTTAAAGGAGGTAGAAAAATAAGAGGGAGTGGAAAATCCGGATTGAAAAGCGATTTCGGCAAACGACAGGTTGTGGTGTTGTATTAAATACTTCGCCTTTTGTATACGCAAATTAAGGATATACTCATTAATGCTCACATCCAGAAAGGATTTTGTTTTCCGGTACAACTGAATTTTTGAAACACGCAATTGAGTGCACAGGTCTTGGATGGAAAAATTTTCATTGCCCAGGTTGTTTTCAATAATGGCATGAAAACTGGCCATGAATACTTTTTCACTTTTATTACCGGACGATTGAACGGCTTTAGGTATTTCTGCTGCAATATGCTCTTTAACACGTTGCCTGTTCCCCAACAGGTTCTTGAGTGTTTCTTCCAATACTTCAATATTAAAAGGTTTGGTAAGATAGGCGTCGGCATTCGTTTTTAGTCCGGCTACTTTATTTTCATCCGTAGTTTTTGCGGTCAATAAGACAACAGGGATATGTGCAGTCCGTATATCGGTCTTTACCTTCTTTACCAGTTGCAGCCCGTCGGTATCGGGCATCATAATATCCGACAGAATAATATCCGGCAGTTCCTCAAATGTTTTTGCAATCCCTTCTGCGCCGTTCTTTGCGGTAACAATATTAAATTGTGTTTGAAGGCGCTGTGCAAGAAACGATCTTAAATCGTCATTATCTTCTACAATAAGTACAGTATAGGCTTTGTATTCGGCGTATTCTTTTTCGATTGACATCATTCCGGATAGAGCGGCTACCCGTGGTTCCATATTAAAATCGGCAATCCATGAATCGATAGCACTGTCATACCCCCAATCGGCCGGAGGTATGATCTCTTCTTTAGCATAATGTGCATGACCCAGGGGCAATGTGATCGTAAAAACAGCGCCTTTGTTCTTTTCACTTTCCACCACAATCGATCCTTTATGAAGCTCTACCAGCTCTTTTGATAAAGCCAGGCCAATGCCGCTTCCGTTTTGGTTTTGCACATCGCCCTGGTAAAAAAACTCGAACAGGCGTGCTTTATCCTGTTTGCTCAGTCCCTGACCACTGTCTTCCACTTTTATAATGGCCATACCGGCGCTGATATCTTTTTCAATGATAACATAAATGTGCCCGGTGTCGGCAGTGAACTTAAAAGCGTTTGAAAGGATATTAAAAAAAACTTTTTCAATCTTTTCCGGATCGATCCAGAGCTTTAATGACGCTTCACGGGTAATGAGCCGGCAATCGAGGTGATGCTGTTTAGCTAACCCGTCAAAAGAACTAATTATATCGCTCATGAAAGATACGATGTCGATCTCCTGAACATTCAACCGCATCTTGTTCAACTCCAGTTTCCTGAAATCCATTAGCTGATTTACCAATAACAACAAACGGGAAGCGCTTTTTTTAATAAGCGCAAACTGCGACCGGATATGCAAAGGTGTTTTAGGGTCTCGCAACGATTCTTCAGCCGGTGCCAGAATAAGTGTGAGCGGGGTCTTCAGCTCGTGCGAAATATTGGTAAAAAAGTTGATTTTCTGTTCACTGGCTGCCTCTACCTGCTGAGCCATAGCTTTGATCTGCTCACTCTGGGAGCGAATCTCGTTGTTTTGAGAGCGTAACAATTTATATGCCTTAATATTTTTTTTCCTTAAATAAACCAGGAGGCCAGACAACATCAGCAACAATACAAGGGTGGGTATTAAAATCAGTATTAAATTTTTCTGCGTTTTAAAGGTCTTGGCCTGCTCTTTTAACAATCCGTCTTGCCGCAGGATATCCTTTTGTTGTGCAATCACTTTATTAAACTGCTGCTGCAGCATCACTACATTGGTACTGTCAACAATAATGGTCCTTAAAAAATCTCTTTTGGGGACCTGCCGTTTATTTAAAATTTCTGCGGCAGCCCTTATGGCCTCGGCCCCACCGGTTGGGTATAACACGGAAGCGAGCAGCGTTTTATTTTCTACAAAAGTCAGCCCCGTTCCCGGCTGTGCATCCACTCCGATGATCTTAATGTCGGGAAAGCCCAGGCGTTTGCAAATGGTAGCAGCGGTATTGGCCATTACATCGTTGTGCGCAAAAATAAGCTGTGTATTTCTCAGCGATTCTTTTAATAAGGGCAGTTGTCGCTCAACACTCCCTTCCAGCCAATCTCCTTCTATGATCTGGAGGTGCACTTGCGGGTAATGTGCTATTTCATCTCCAAAACCTTTTTCACGTTGTAGGGCGGGGGTAGAAGATTGAAGTCCGGTTATTTCAATAATATTTCCTTTTTTATTTAAAAAACCGGCAGCATACCGGCCCGCCAGTTTCCCTACCTCGATATTATCGGCGCCAATAAAAGTGGTATACGAGTTGGAATTGATATCCCGGTCTACTGTAATAACAGGTATACCCAACTGATTTAAACTATCGATGCTGGGTGTAAGCGGCGCAGCTTCGTTGGGGGATATAATTAACAGGTCAATTTTTTGGGACACCAATTCTTTGATCTGCCGGACCTGTTTATCGCTGTTATAATCTGCCTGGCGATAAATAATTTTAAAATTGGGATGAAAGGACAGTTCCCGGTCGATTTCATCTTTCATTTCTTTTCGCCATGCGTCGGCATCCCCAGGTTGCGATATACCAATCAGATATGTTTTTTCCTGCTTTCCCCTGCAAGCTGCAAAAAATAAAAAGGGTATAAAACAGGCAAGTTTTATAAAACTACTATCAGGCAATGGCAATCGCATAGCTAAATGTAAATCAAAACTGATACGTTTTTATAACCAGGTGATACAAAATAACAAATCCAATGTCTTCAGGTTTTCTTCGATCATCCTTAACAAGTTGTTAATCAGCCTAAAAGGACTATAAAAAAAGTTTTTTAAAGCCTTTTAAGGATTAGATACAAAATTAAAATAAGAGAACCCCTGTCTAACTCTATTTTCATTCCACAATAAAGTATTGCTTGTTATATGAAAAGTAAAACCTTCTTCTGGAGCGTAGTTATTGCGCTGGGAGGCCTGCTATTTGGAATGGATGTGGCGGTCATCTCCGGCGCCGAGCAACAGATACAGAAAATCTGGAACTTAAGTGATGTATTGCATGGCCAGGCGCTTGCCGCTGCTTTATATGGAACAATTATAGGAGCTCTTTTTGGCGGTATTCCGGCTGAAAAGTATGGCCGGAAAAAGGTGTTATGGTGGATCGGCATCTTATTTCTGGCATCTGCTTTGGGTTCTGCCCTGGCGCATGATGTGGTAACTTTTATGGCGTTCCGCTTTCTGGGCGGCTTGGGTGTAGGAGCTTCATCGGTGGTAGCGCCAATGTTTATTTCTGAGATCGCCCCGGCCAAAAACAGGGGAAAACTGGTAGCTGCATTCCAGTTCAATATTGTACTTGGTATCCTGCTTGCGTATTTTTCCAATTATTTTTTAGCGGCATCAGGCAATGAAGCCTGGCGTTGGATGCTTGGCATACTGACCGCCCCCGCCGCCCTCTTCGTTGCCCTGCTTTATTTTGTTCCGGAAAGCCCACGGTGGTTAATGGTGCATAAGAACGATTATAACCAGGCCCGGGAAATATTAAGGGTCTCCGATCCCGAAGGAGTGGATGAGGCCATACGTTCCATTCAGGCGTCCGTTGCTGAAGATCACAAAAAAGCCCGTCTTTCAGATTTTCTTTCAAAAAAATATGCCCGGCCTATTGTCATGGCGGTACTGGTCGCTTTGTTCAACCAGTTGTCGGGTATTAATGCCATCATCTACTTTGCTCCACGGGTATTCGAATTAGCCGGGTTGGGAAAGAGTGCTGCTTTTTTACAAAGTGCCGGTGTGGGACTTGTGAACCTGGTTTTTACCATGCTGGGGCTCTATCTTATAGACCGTATTGGTCGTAAAAAGCTGATGCTTCTCGGTTCACTGGGGTACATCCTGTCCCTGGGAGCCATTGCCGCCGCTTTTCAGTATCAATACCTCGGCGGCATGATCGTACCTGTGCTGGTATTTGTGTTCATCGCATCGCATGCTATTGGGCAGGGCGCAGTGATCTGGGTGTTCATTTCAGAAATTTTCCCGAACCAGGTACGTTCCTACGGCCAATCATTAGGCAGCTCTGTGCACTGGATCATGGCGGCTGTGATTACCAGTGTGTTTCCTTTTTTTGCCAACAACCCATCGATAGGTCCTGCAAAAATATTCCTGTTCTTCATGTTCATGATGCTGTTACAACTGCTTTGGGCAATATTCAAAATGCCGGAAACCAAAGGCGTTTCATTAGAAAAAATGGAAGAAAAACTAAGTGGCAAAGATGCAGGAGCTGGTACTACGATTACAGAACCATTGGAGGTTAAATCGCTTTAGCCATTAAAAAAAATGCAATGACCAATAACAGCAACGACGTGGTATGCTTTGGCGAGATACTGTGGGATGTATTGCCAGAACAGGAGCTTCCGGGCGGGGCGCCTATGAACGTTGCCTATCATTTGTCAAAACTGGGCAGGAAAGCAACACTTATATCCCGGATAGGGGATGACGAGAGAGGCACTGCTTTAAGGAAAGTTTTTGAAGGGAAAGGGATTGATACCAGTTATGTGCAAACGGATCTTAATCATAAAACCAGCGTGGTGCTTGCTACAGCTAACGCTGCTGGCGACATGAAATATGATATTGTAGAAGATGTTGCCTGGGATTATATAGAACTCCAACCTCATCATGAAGCCCTTGTTTCCCATGCACGTTATTTTGTTTTTGGCAGTCTTGCCACGCGCAGCAAGGTATCAAGAGATACCCTGTTCCGGTTACTGGAGCTGCCAACACGGAAAGTATTGGACATCAACCTGAGAGCGCCTTTTATTGACCGGGAAATCCTTGAATGCCAGCTCATCAAAACACAGGTACTTAAAATGAACGAAGATGAATTGGTACAGGTATCAGGGTGGTATACAAACCATAAGGGGCTTGAAGACAGGATGCGCGTACTGCAGGATAAATTTAGGATTGAGACACTTATTGTTACCCGCGGTGCAAAGGGAGCAGTAATAAATTATGACGATCGGTTTTATGACCATGATGGATTTAAAGTAACTGTGGCCGATACCATTGGAAGTGGCGATAGCTTCCTGGCAGCATTTCTTTCGAAATTCATCGAGCAGCATGATGTAGAAATGGCCCTTGATTTTGCCTGCACTGTAGGAGCTTTTGTGGCAACAAGGAGAGGAGGATGCCCCGATTATAGCGCCAACGATATCCTGGAATTTGTTGAAAAAAATAAGAACCAAAATAAAGCCTAAATATTTAAACGATGCAGCGTATGAAACAGCTTATTACACTAAACCAAAAAACAATGAGAATAGCGGCATTTATTCTCGCATTTCTCCTGTTGGCCGTATGCTCCTACAGCCAGCAGAAACGAATTACAGGCTCTGTTATCAATAAGGCCGACAACACCCCTTTGGCCAATGCCACCGTAACAGCGCCCACCCATGCGGTAACGACCGACTCTGCCGGCAGGTTTTCAATCAATGCAAAAATCGGCGACAGGCTTGAGTTCTCCTATATTGGTATGAAATCGCAAGAGGTAAAAATAACGGATGCATCTTTCCTTACAATATTGATGGAGGCAGGTATAAGGGAAGGCGACCAGGTAGTTGTAATCGGGTATCAAACACAAAAGAAGGCGGACCTGACGGGGTCGATCGCTATTGTAAATATGGCAAGCGCAAAGGATGTTCCTTCGGGCAGCACTTTGCAGAATATCCAGGGGCGGGTGCCTGGTCTTTATATAACTGCAGATGGTTCTGCCAGCGGCGCTGCACGTTCTACTATTATACGTGGGATGAATACCCTGGGTAATACCAATCCACTATATATAATAGATGGAGTGCCCACAACAGACCCCAATACATTTCAGTTCATGGACCCCAATACAATCGAGTCTGTGCAGGTGTTGAAAGATGCCTCTGCAGCATCTATTTACGGCTCCCGTGCTTCGAATGGGGTGATCATCGTAACAACTAAACAGGGAAAAAATAAAGTAAGTGTGTCGGTAAATCAAAGCATCACAGTAGCTAAATATACCCGTAAACTGCCTATGATGAATACCTCGGAGTTTGGTTCGATATTGTGGCGTGCATCAGTAAACGGAGGCACCCCGGTTTCAGCGCATAGCGCATTATATAGTTTTGATGAACACACGGATAATGGAGTGCGTATATTGGATAAGGTAATCCCTGTTCAGTATATTAACGGAGATCAGAATATCCCGTCTGCAAATACAGATTGGCAAAATGAAGTATTCAGGACCGGGTTGATTAACCAAACAAATATTACATTGACTGCAGGGGGCGCCAACAGTTCATCTTTGATCAGTTTTGGATACTATACCAATTCCGGATTGGTAGTAAATAATGATTATAAGCGGTTCACCGGGCGGATCAACAATTCCTTTAATCTGTTCAATAACAAAATTAAAATAGGGGAGAACTTCCAGTTCCTCAAAGCCAGGGAACACCCGATGGGCAACGACCAGGGCGGAACAGCCGACTGGAATGCGGATGGAACTGCAAGAGCCGGCGATCTGGGCACCAGCACACCGCTCGCGCTCTCGACTGTGATCTTGCCGATACTGCCGGTCCGCAAATCAGACGGAACGTTTGCCGGGCCCATAGGGGCCGGTTTCTCAGACCGGATGAACCCTGTCTTTCTTGCCGACCTGACCAGGGATGACCAATACAACGATCTGCAGCTTTTTGGTAATGCTTTCGTGGAATTCACGCCGATCAGGAACCTGGTCTTCCGGAGCAGCCTGGGATTGGATTATACGGAAAATAATGATCGACGGATACAGAGAACATTCCGGAATGGATTTATCACCCGCCTCACTAACGACATGTCAGTTGCGCAACGATACCGGTTCAACTGGACCTGGTCCAACACAGTAAATTATAATTTCACTATTGACAGATCGAAGTTCAATGTGCTGGCAGGTATGGAAGCCATTAAAAATACAATTCAGGTGGAACAGGCCGTTAAACGGGGATTTGCCCTGGAAGATCTTTCCTACTTCCAGTTCAATGCCGGAACGGGTGTTGCTACCAACAAGGGATTTTTTACCGGCAATCAGTTGCTTTCTTATTTCGGAAAACTGAACTATTCGTTCGCTGATAAATACCTGCTTTCCGGAACCCTGCGTTATGACGGATCTTCAAGATTCGGCATCAATAACCAGTTTGGCCTATTCCCCGCGGTTTCGCTGGGATGGGTACTAAACCGGGAGAAATTTATATCAGACGCTTTGCCTTTTGTTTCCAATCTTAAACTCAGGGTTGGTACCGGAAAGGTGGGAAACCAGGAAATAGGCGATTTCTCAAGGTTTCAGCAATTCCTGGCAAATTATGGAACGGTGGATGGGAACCGGGCTGTGGGATCGGCTTATGACCTCAATGGCGTTAACACGGGGAATTTACCTTCCGGGTATGTAGCGATACGTACAGCCAATCCTGATCTGAGATGGGAATCTACTACAGAAATAAATACAGGTATCGACTTCGGTTTATTCAATCAGAAAATTACAGGGTCTTTCGATTTCTTCACACGCAAGACCAATGATATCCTGGTAACCCCACCCACTCCCGGAGTGCTGGGCGATGGGGCATTAAAAACCGTTAACGGGGCTTCCATGTCGAACAAAGGATTTGAACTGACGCTTGGATATCACGGAGAGATCAGGGATTTCTCTTACAGCATTGACGTGAACGCATCCCGTTTTCATGACGAGATAACCTACCTCCCGTCTTCGGTTGTAAGATCATACCCGGGGAACATTGAAAAAACGATCCTGGGACATTCAAGAACCTCTTTCTTCGGATATGTAACGGATGGCATCTTTCAGAATCAGGCAGAAGTAGATAAGTCTGCAGCCCAGCCAGGAAAAGGGGTCGGAAGGATCCGTTATAAAGATCTGAATGGAGACGGGAAAATCGATGCACTGGATCAGGACTGGCTGGGTACCGAGTTGCCGGGATTGACTTACGGGGTGAATATTCAGTTAAATTATAAAAACTTTAGCCTGGCCGTATTTATGCGCGGCGTAAATGATATTACGGTAAATGATGCGTCTAAAGTATTCACAGATTTTCTTGGTACCAATATTGGCACTAATAAAGGAAAAAGACTGTTGAATGCGTGGACTCCCCAAAACACAACATCCACTATTCCCGCTGCGTCGCTGGTAAACGCCAATTCTGAAACAAGGGCATCGGATTATTTCCTGGTAAGAGGCGACTACTTTAAAGTACAGACCATCCAGCTTAATTACGCTGTTTCTTCAAGATTTATTTCGAAGATCGGACTCAATTCATTGCGCTTTTTTGGAATTGCTGACAACGCATTTTTATTCTTTAAAAAGAAGGGGCAAAAAACCTTTACGGGCTCGGATCCCGAAACTCCAGGGTCCGTTTTCCCAAGACCTGTTAGGATCACATTTGGCCTGGACGCCCGGTTCTGACCGCTAAAAGCAATAGATGATTTCAAAAAATAAATTTTTAAGCGTATGAAACATATCAATATATTGGCCGCCATTGTCATCGCTGTCATTGCAGCATCACTTCCCTCCTGTAAAAAATCATTCCTGGATGCTTCCGTTCCCGGCGCCGCATCTTCTGAACAGTTATCCACTGTAGTCACCACTGAAGGCTTGATCACTGCAGCATACGCAGGGCTGGGAAATTCATACTGGAATGCTTCCTGGGGGAGTGACTGGATATGGGGAAGTGTGCGGTCTGATGACGCATATAAAGGAGGATCTTCTGTTTCTGACCAGGGGCAGCTAAACGATCTGGAACAATACAATCTTGTTACTGCTGCTGTCGGGGGCTATCAGAATAATACCTGGGTGGGTGTTTACCAATGTATTTCAAGAGTAAACCTGGCATTACGGAAATTGGATCAGTTCAGCGACGCAGATTACGTTGTATCCGGCATATCCAACGCTAAAAAAGTACGTCAGGCGGAATTACGGTTCTTACGTGGCCACTTTATGTTTATTTTAAAGCGGCTGTTCAACTATCCCGTATGGATTGAACATACTGCCACTCAGGATGAAATCAGGAAACTAACAAATCGCAAATATACCAGCAACCAGCTTTGGGATAAAATTGCAGAAGACTTTCAATTTGGTGTAGACAACCTTCCCGAATCCCAGCCACAAGTGGGCCGCGCCACCAAATGGGCCGCCGCTACCTACCTGACCAAAGTACGTCTTTATCAGGCGTACAAGCAGGATGACCAGCATAGTGTTACAAGTATCGATCAACAGAAATTAAACCAGGTTGTGACTCTTGCCGACGCGGTAATTAATTCAGGAAAATACAGTTTGGTGGACAATTTTGGTAAAAAATGGACTTATGGATATGAGAATAACAGCGAATCCATTTTTGCCATTCAATATTCTTTTGATGACGGAACAACCTATGGTCGTATTGACCTGGAGCATGGGTTGAATTACAATATGTCCCCTTCTTATGGTTGCTGCTCATTCCATGTGCCTAGTCAGAACCTTGTCAATTCTTTTAAGACTAACCTAGTTACCGGTCTCCCTGAGTTTGATACATTTGATAATACCGAGATGAAATCTCCTTCGGACTTCGAAACTAATACAGTAGATCCACGACTGGATCAGACAGTGGGAATTATTTCGCATCCATTTAAATACGATGTCAATTTCGTAACACAGGCTTCCTGGTCCAGAACACCGGCTGTTTATGGCAGTTTTCTCACCATGAAAGAAATCCAACTGGCCAGCACCAACGCCATCCGTAAGGCGGGCGCCTTTTTTGGAACAGCACAGAACTGGGATATTCTTCAATACAACGACTTGCTGTTGATGAAAGCAGAAGCACTAATTGAACTGGGCAGGCAAAATGAAGCAATGCCCATTATTAATCGGATCCGCCAACGTGCTTTAGCATCCGAATCCTGGACAACTTATCCGGCAGGGCACCCCAAAGCAGGCCAGGGATTCTCAAACTATAAAATAGGTCTATACGATGGGGTTAACCTGGTTTGGTCGCAGGAAAACGCCCGCAAGGCCCTGCGATGGGAGCGCAGGCTGGAATTTGCAATGGAGAGCCCGCGTTTTCATGATCTGGTAAGATGGGGTATTGCCGCCGAAACGTTGAATGCCTACCTGACCAAAGAAAAAACACGCCATCCGCATTTACAAAATGCAGTGTTTACGAAAGGTAGGGATGAATATCTACCTATTCCACAGGATCAGATCAACCTGGTTGATGGAATTTATACGCAAAATCCGGGCTATTGATAACTACAAACAGGCAATCGGGATCCATCAGTGCCTGGACTGCATACGTTCATCTTGGTTTCAAATAAATCTATGGAATGAAAACAAAAATATTAAATCTGCTCACTGTTATACTGGGGCTAACAAGTGCAGAGACATTGCTGGCGCAGGCCGATCAGCCGCCTTATAAATCGCCGGTACCTTTTTATAAGTTTTCTACAACATTGAGTTCTCAGCAGGAAGAGTTGAAAAGCAATGGGCTGATGGAACGCTTTGCCAATTCCAGGAAAAAGCAGGAGCAGGACCCTTACCGCCCCTTCTACCATTTTGTAAGTCCGGAAAGTACCATGAATGATCCAAACGGACTAAGTTATTGGCAGGGAAACTGGCATCTGTTTTACCAGGCTTATCCGCCGGAAGATAAACGTCAGCACTGGGGACACGCCATCAGTAAAGATTTGGTTCATTGGAAGGACCTGCCTTATGCTATTTATCCAGGCCCCGAACGGGCGGTGTTCTCAGGAGCAGTGTATGTAGAAAATGATCGCGCCATTGCCATGTATCACGGAACCGAAGCCGGTAATATGGTGGCCGTTTCAAACGACCCGTTGTTGCTGAACTGGGAGAAGGTTACAGGCAAAGCTGTAATTCCTTTACGCAGCAATACGGGTTTTCCGCTTCCCTACAGTGTATTTGACCCTTCTATCTGGAAACAGAACGGCGTTTATTATTCGCTGTCTGCCGGCAGGGCGCCAAAAGGCCCTGGTGGCAGGCAGATACCTGTGGGCTACCTGTTCCGTTCAAAAGATCTTGCTCACTGGGACTATGTACATGAATTTGTAGAAAACGACCGGTTTACACTAATTGGGGATGACTATGCCTGCCCTTATTTCTGGCCCATTGGTGACCGTTATATCATGCCCTTTTTCAGCCACATGAGCGGAGGGCAATACCTGCTGGGCGACTACGATACTGCAAGAAACAAATTTGTGGTTACCAGCGCCGGTAAATTCAATTTTGGGCCGGCAACACCCTCAGGTGTACATGCACCGTCTGCAACGACAGACGGCAAGGGCGGAGTTCTTATTATTTTTAATATGAACCCCGGGAAACCAACCGGTGAATGGAATCAGATCATGACGCTGCCCCGGAGGTTAACCTTGATCAGCAATGATGAAATCGGACAGGAACCCGCGGGCGATATTGAATCACTGCGGTACCAGCACCAGCAGGTATCATCCCTCACATTGCCAGCCAATAAGGAAGTGGTATTGAAAAATATCAAGGGGAATGCCATGGAGCTGTCGATGGAAATTGATCCTAAGGATGCTCCGGTAATTGAGCTGAACGTATTGCGTTCAGCAAACAAAGAAGAAACCACGCGCATTATATTTATGAGGAACAGGGGCATGGGCGCCGGACGCGACTATAAATTTGGACAGTTGGCAGCGCTGCTCGCAGAAGGGAACAGCAAGCCGGCTCCGCCGGCATCAAACCCTGCCGTTCGTAAAAGCCTTATTACACTTGAAACCTCATCTGCATCTCTTCACCCCGATGTGCTGGCAAGAGGCCCGGAAACAGCAGAACTCTTTATGAATAATGAAGAGCCGCTGAAGCTGCGCATTTTTATCGACAAAAGCGTTGTGGAAGTTTTTGTAAACGGCAGGCAATGCCTTGCAGCAAGGGTTTATCCGAGCCGCCATGATGCGTTGGGTGTTTCCGTGCTTTCGAAGGGAAAAGATGCATTTCTAAAATCGGTGGATGCATGGCAGATGAAAAGCATTTATGATGCACAATAAATATCTGTCGGCTTATTGATCTCATAACATCCTGAACATTCTTATAAAGTGATGTATACAAAAAAATCGATTATTTATTGCTCCCTCCTTTGCATGGGAATGAATCTCTCATTCTCCTTTGCCCAGGTGGCTCCGCAGGACTATACTTCCAAAGTGCCAAAATTCACGTTCCCTAATACATTAAAGGAACAGGAGGCTGCTTTAAAAACCAACCCTTTATTACTCAGGTTAAATGAATCCAGAAAAAAACTGGTAGCAGACCGCTTCCGGCCGGTTTATCATTACGTAAATCCTGAAGGACGGCTGAACGACCCCAACGGGCTTTGCTACTGGCAAGGAAACTGGCATCTTTTTTACCAGGCATATCCGCCTGAAGACCCGCGACAGCATTGGGGTCATGCGGTAAGCAAAGATCTTATACACTGGCAGGATCTCCCCTATGCTATCTACCCCAACCCCGAAAAACAGGTATATTCCGGGGCCACGCTGGTGGAGGACGACCGTGTAATAGCCATGTATCATGGTACAGGAGTTGGAAATATGGTAGCTGTTTCAAAAGACCCGCTCTTGCTAAACTGGGAAAAAGTTAGCGGCAAAGCTGTGATCCCTTCAATAAGTACCGACGGCAAGCAGTTGCCCTACAGCGTATTTGATCCCTCGATATGGAAAAAGGACGGCTTTTATTATTCCCTTTCCGCAGGGAAAGTTCCGGAGGGCCCGGGTGGCCGGCCCGTACGGGCAGACTTCCTGTTTCGCTCAAAAGACCTTGCACACTGGGAATACCTGCATGAATTTGTACAGGATGATCGTTTTACACAGATCGGGGACGACGGCGCCTGTCCTTATTTCTGGCCGATCGGCAATCGTTACATCATGAATTTCTTCAGCTACATGAGCGGTGGACAATACCTGCTGGGAGATTATGATAAGGAAAAGGACAAGTTCATTGTTACCTCCGGCGGTAAATACAACCACGGGGCAGTCAACCCCTCCGGTGTACATGCCCCTTCTGCCACACCGGACGGCAAAGGCGGGGTCATCATCATTTTTAATATGAACCAGGGCCGGCCAACAGAAGGATGGAACCAGGTAATGACCTTGCCAAGACGGTTAACGTTAATTGGCAAAGATGAGATCGGACAGGAACCCGTGAGCGCTATAGAATCCCTGCGCTACGACGCCCGGCATGTAGACGCAATGAAACTTCCTGCCAACAAAGAGATTGTGCTGCCTGATATAAAGGGGAATGCCATGGAGATTACCGCTGAGGTTGATCCTCAAACAGCCCAGTTGATTGAGTTCAGTGTGTTACGTTCTCCCGGGAAAGAAGAATATACCCGTATATTATTTTTTAAGGAGAAGGGGTTTTCCAAAGGACTGGAATATAAAGCCGGGCCTGGTACGGCATTGATGCCGCACGACCTGGTAAAGTTGTTTACAATGGAGCCGGTTCCTGCAGCAAGCCCGGCATCACCGTCAAGAGCCAGCCTGATCAGCATTGAATCTTCCAATTCCTCCATATTGCCGGATGCACAGTTTCGCGCACCTGAAACCGCCGGAGTTAACCTGGCCCCGGGCGAAACCGTTCAGCTTCGCATTTTTATTGATAAAAGTATCGTGGAGGTTTTTGTGAACGGCAAACAATGTGTGGCCATGCGTGTATACCCCGGACGGGATGACAGCAACGGTGTTTCCATTGTGGCAAAAGGCGGCGATGCCGTATTAAAATCCCTTTCGGCCTACCAAATGAGGAATATTTATAACAATTAATTTTTTAACGGTTCTGACCTATAAAAAAATAATGATGAAAAAAAGTACAGTCCTTCTTATAGCGACCTTCCTTTCTCATTGGAGTAATGAAGTGCTTGCACAGGATACGGTGCGGCTGATAAAAATTCAAAAAGGCCAGGTATACCTTAACCTCCCCGTAAGCGAATCGAATCCACTCACTAAAACACGGATCAGTTATAATGGTAAAGCGCTGGATCAGTTCACGATAAAACTGGCAACTGAAAAACCCGACTATTGGGTGTTCTTTGATGTGTCTCCTTATCAGGGCAAAACATTGACCGTAGAAGTTTCTAATGAGCATATACCCGTCACCGGGGCTTTCAGTAATATTACACAGGCCAGCAATAAGAATACAACTATTTCCGCAACGGAGCGGGGTAAAGGGCTGCAGATGATTTTTGCCGCGGACCGCTTTCCCGGTCAGGACAGTGTATATAAAGAACAAAAGCGACCACAGGCACACTATTCTGCCCGCAGAGGATGGATCAATGATCCCAATGGCCTGCTGTACTACAACAATGAGTACCACATGTTTTATCAGCACAATCCTTATGGCTGGGCCTGGGGCAACATGCATTGGGGACATGCCCTTAGCAAGGACCTGGTACACTGGAAAGAATTACCAGAGGCCATCTACCCGTTTGATGAAAAAGATGCGGCTTTCTCAGGTTCGGCAGTATATGATCCTTTAAATACATCAGGATTCAGGAAAAACGGGATCGACCCGATCATTGCAATATATACCAGTACCGGCCGTGGAGAGTGTTTAAAGCTCAGTTATGACAATGGGAAAACATTTACAGAATATGAGGGAAACCCGGTCATAAAGCATAAGGGGCGCGACCCCAAGGTGTTTTGGTATGAACCGGGGAAACACTGGGTAATGGTGGTTTGGGATTTTGAAATGACAAAAAAAATGTCTACCGGGGATACTGCTATTATGAACCAGCACCGGATTTACACATCACCCGATCTGAAGAGCTGGACCTACCAGTCGGGTGTGGAAGGCTTTTTTGAATGCCCTGAGTTATTTGAACTTCCCGTGGAAGGTGAGCCCGGATCGTCCAAATGGGTAATGTACGATGCTACCGGGAGATATGTGCTGGGAAACTTTGATGGTAAGAAATTCTCGGTAACCCAAACATTCCGGCAGTACGATTATGGAGGCGGCTATTTTTATGCTTCACAAACTTTCAATAATGTACCTGGTAAAAGAAGGATTCAGCAAGGATGGGGGCGCGGGCTGGTCCAAACAGAAATGCCCTTTAACCAACCGATGCTTTTTCCAACAGAATTGAAACTGAAAAGATCATTCGACGGCCTGCGCCTGTGCCCGGTTCCTATAAAGGAGATCAGCCTCCTGCACAAAAACAGCCGGGTTATTGAAAACCGGATGCTGCGTATGAACGAAGGCATATCGGTAATACTGAACAATGATGCCGTGCATCTGAAAGCGGAGTTCGAAAAAGGGGATGCTACAGAGTTCGGATTCAGCATTCAGGGATATGAGTTATACTATAATCAACTATTGGGAGAGTTTACCGCAACTGACGGTACCGCAAAGGTTTTGACCAACTATGTAAACCCCGGTTCAGAAATGTTTACCATAGAAGCCATTACAGACAAGAACATCCTGGAAGTCTTTATAAATGACGGAGAGCTGTATTTCATTCTTCCCTTTAACGGGAAGAAAAACAATAAAGTGGATGTTTCCATAAAAGGGCGAAGCATTAACCGGAAAACTTTGCTGAAAAAACTGGAAGTGCATGACTTGAATTCAATATGGTCAGGAGAACCAATGAACTGAAAATATTTTTAACAACACTTGCTGATAGGTTGAGGGTCTTATACCTTACTAAATGAAAGACTGTCTTAAAGGAATTATTTTTATGCTTTCATGATTCACGGATCTTTTAAAAAATAAAACACGACAACAGAATTGTAATGCCCTATAATTTTATTGTGCCGCCTGGTTCAAATCAAACTAAAAAGAACCTGCTTTTGCACGCTGTACTTTGTCTTCTGTTTTATGCTGTTTCTATAACAACAGTACAGGCACAAAAGAACAAACTGCCTCCTTTCCAAATGGTATTGGCGAGCGGCAAGCTTTTTAAAGCGCAGCAACTGCCCGTGGGCAAGCCGATTTTACTTATCTATTTTTCGCCCGACTGCGATCATTGTCAAAAGCTCATGCAGCAATTGCTCAAACATCAGAAAGAACTGAACCATGTGTCGGTGGCACTAATTACACATCGCCCGGTACAAGAGGTTGCCGCTTTTGTAAAACAGTTTGGTTTGGAGCGGCAACCTAATTTTTATATAGGTACCGAGGGAAATTCTTTTTTTGTAAGGAACTATTATCAACTTGAACAATTGCCGTTTATGGCTTTGTTTACAAAAAACGGTGATCTGGTAAAAAAATATTTCTCAGAAAAAGAGTGGAACGATTTATTAAAACAACTTAAAAGTCTTAATTGAAAAAACTATAGGAGTTAACGATCTATATAACCATTCATTTTGTAAACAGGCTGTTTACCATCCAACGTGGGCGGGCGGGTGTATTGGCAACCTTCTGGTCTTTATCGACAACAACGAGCCTGCATAGCGGTGCTATTCAGTGATCTTCATAGCAGCCATTGATGGGTAGGTTAAATTAACCAGCATGTTGTCAGGTTCTTTTATGATGCAGTTTAATTTTTATGATTGCCTCGACTCAGCCATTATGTACCATTACATTAACGGCGATATAGAGATAAGCCTTGAAACTATCTACGAGCCGCGCAAAATCTTCTCCATCTTCCGGCCCTTGGCCAACTCATCCACCAACTTATCCAAATACCGGACCTGCTGTGTTAAAGGATTCTCGATTTCCTCCACACGATACCCACAGATCAATCCCGTGATGAGGTGTGCATGGGGATGTAGCGAAGCATGTTGAAAGAATGTTTCAAAAGTTACATTTTCTTTTATTAGTTCTTGGAGCTTCTTATTATCGAAGCCTGTTAACCACTCTATGACCTGATGCAATTCTTCTTTTGTTCTTCCTTTTTTCTCCACTTTTGCTATATACATAGGATAGACTGAGGCAAAGGTCATTTTTGCGATACGCTGATCGTGTGTGTTGGAATTGGTCATATTTGGAATTTTAGTGTTGATCTCTCATTTTATTTCAACTTCAAAAGCCCTCTTTTTTTGACGATTTTTTTATAGTCTCATTGAATAAGCATTGATATACCGTTATAGAGATGGTTCTGGCGTTGCAAAAGATAATGCCTCTACTCCAAACGCTGTAATATCGGTGCTATGGTCGCTTCAATAATTACCGAACTATTGAAATATGAAAATACTATTTTTTGCACTGTTCTTATTATTGGCAATCCCTGTTGACCGCCAACAAAAAGCAAAAGAGGGACCAACTCGTGAATCTATTAACCGGGAAAGAAAATAATCTTTTTTATAGAGTGCAGGGCCGAGTGGGACTAAATAACTCCAATGACATTTCAAGGACAGGAAATATTAACATACAGTAATATCCTTCCATTAACACAACACAGAAGCGTAGGTCAATTGTTTAAAATCGGTAGTTTTAATATAGCAACGGCGCCGCGACCAGTTATATTAGGCTCCAATGAAAATGCGGCTGTTTCTTTCCCGATGTACTGATTGATAATGCCGATCCTTTCTTTTATCAATGCAAGCCCCAAAGATTTTTTCTTTACAAATTCATCTGCCTTTCTTTCGTCTTCTGCTTTTTTTAATCCCCTACCGTTATCTTCGGTAATGAATATGAGCAAATCCTCTTTGTGTATGGCGGTTACTTTAAAATGTAGGCCAGATCCGGGCGCATCGCGCAAGCCATGATGAATTGCATTTTCAACGATAGGCTGTATCATCATTGGGGGGATCAGCAATTCAGAAAGATTTGTATTGGAAGCCTGCTCAAATTCGTAAGAAAACTGATAATTAAACCGCGCCGCTTCCAGTTCGGCATAAAGCTTTAACGCCTGCCATTCCAGTCCGGCATTTACATATTGCTGTGTAGAGTTTTCTAACATCAACCTGCACAGGGTGGCAAATTTTTGTAACAGGCGGCTTGCGGTCTTAGGTTCATTGTTCACTATAAATGCTTCGATGGAATTAAGAACGTTGAAAATAAAATGAGGGTTCATCTGCGCACGAATGGCTTTTAATTCACTTTGCATTAACTGGTTTTGGATCTTTAATTCCCATTCTTTACGTTCGGCCTGCTGTTGTTGCACTGCATGCTGCAGCCTCAGTTGTTTTATCCTGTATTTGTTTAAAAAGAACAGAAAAATACCTACTATAACAACCAGCGATAGTATGACATAAACCCACAATTGTTTTAAACGAAGCGTGGCAATTTCTTGTTGTTCTTTAAATTCGGCAGCTTGTTTGTTTAACCGGTAATTAGTTTCCAGTTCAGCGATTTTGCTGCGGGTTTCCCAGGAGTAGAGGGAGTCTCTTAGCCGGGTGGACTCTTTCAGGTTCATCAGCGCTGATTTATAGTCGCCTTTAGCTTCCTGCAACCTTGCAAGCATATTCGTAGTACTTGCTATATATTCCGCATTGTTGGTCTCTTTGCTCAGTACATTTGCCCGCCTGATATATCTTTCAGATGAGTCCAAAAGCCGGTAGGTAGTTGAACCCTGCCCCATATTTAAAAACAAAAACCCCAGGTTTTCCAGGTTTGCGATAGAAATGCTGAATGCAGGATCTATATCGTCCCATATTTTTTGCGCCTTTAACCCATATTCGGTCTTTTTAACGATGTCCTTTGCCGTTACAGACAATTTATAATACATGGTCGCCATACCTTTCCGATCATTTATCTGTTCAAATGACAGGAATGCTTTTTCATAATATGCTACTGCCTGCGACGTATCTTTTTTCAATAAATATGCATTGGCGAAAGACTCTGTCGCATTCGCCTTATTCAGGGCATCGCCATCCTTATCCGAATACCATAACGCCTGCCCGGCGTAATGCAGCGCTTTATCGGCATTGCCCATCAGGTAGTATAGTTCGGAAAGATTGTGAGAAGCAATGGAAAGATTATAATAATCGTTTGCTTTTTCCGCAATGGGTACTATCCTGAATAAATATTCAACGGCTTTATTATAATTGCCCTTGTCCTGGTATGCTGAACCGATATTCAGCAATGCACTGATAACGCCCCCGCTGTTACTGATATTTGTATTAATGATATACGCCCGGTTGTAGTAATAAATGGAAGAATCGTATCGCCCCGCATAGGATAAAACGTTACCTATTGACATATTAAATGCCGCCATGCCCTTATTCCATTTCAGCTTTTCAGACCTGGCCAGCCCGTCACGGGCATATTGCATACTTTTTACCGGATCGATAGTAGTATAGGCATCTCCAATCCTGTATATCAATTTTATTTTGTTGGTATCTTCTTTTGCATTTACCAGGATTTTCACCATGGAGTCTATTGCACGCAACCCATACTTTTGTCCGTTGGCAACCTGGATTAGCGGTATGGTAAAGATTATAAGGAAGATCGTTTTAAAAGAAGATACTCGCATTCTTCAAAATTAGCAGTTGACTTATCAATTTCAAAGGTTTTCCCTTATTCATTCACCTGGTTTACGCATTGGAATACCCGGTTGGCTCATCGGCTCGAACAGGGTATCCGGACCTGGCTATCTTCGTCTTATACAAATAATCTTAATAAGTTATGAAACAGCCAAAGCAGGTTTTTCAACTACTGTTACTGACCGTAACTCTTGCCGCATGCAGTAAAAGCGGCGGAAGCAATGGTGGCGGAAATATTAATCCACCGGGGACTACTATTCAAAAAATTCTGGCAGGGAGCGGATATAGCTTTCTGTTAAAAACGGATGGAACACTTTGGGTTGCCGGAGATAATTTGCACGGGCAGTTGGGTGATGGGACGGAGAGCAGCAAATCTGCCTGGACGAAAGTAGCCGATAATGTGGCAGATGTCAGTACAAGAGTCGGATCTTATCCTCCACATAGCCTTATGCTTAAAAAGGATGGAACACTGTGGGCTGCCGGCTCTAATCTTGTCGGGCAGTTTGGTAATAATAGTACTAAAGGCAATTCTAACTGGGTAAGCGTGGCAAACAATGTAGCAACCATGTCTACGGGCCACGGATACAGCTTTATGATAAATAGAGGCGGGAGCGTTGGAGCCACAGGGGCTAATTCGTATGGACAATTTGGTAATGGCACAATAAGAACCTATGACTCTACGTGGAAAACAGTTTCAGACAACGCAACGGCTGCAGCCACAGGAGGAAGCAATGCCTTTTTATTAAAATCGGATGGCTCTGTTTGGGCTGCCGGATTGGAGTTGGGCATTGGTACTACAAGCAGCACTACCTGGGTAAAAGTGGGAGATAATGCCGCGTCTGTAAAATCAGGCATATCTCATAGTTTTATTCTTAAAAAGGACGGCACACTTTGGGGTATTGGAGACGGCGACCTGTTAGGCGCCGGCTCTGCAACATACGTCAATTCCTGGACGCAGGTGGCCAGCCAGGTTACCTCTGTATCTGCCGGGGAGCATCACAGCCTTATACTAAAACAGGATGGCACCGCGTGGGCCACCGGAAGAAATGATTTCGGGGAATTAGGTAAGGGGAGCTCCAGTAACAGCGCTTCCTGGGTAAAGGTGGCAGACAGCGCCGTGGCAGTATCTGCTGGCGGTGCGCATAGCTTTGTTTTAAAAAAAGATGGTACGCTTTGGGCGGCAGGACAAAACTATAAAGGAGCATTTGGTGATAACAGTGGTATCGCTATTGGGGGAAATACAGTTACCTTTATCAAAATAAAAATGCCATAGCGCAAGGCCATGATCAACGCTGCAATACTTGATGATGAGCCCCGCAGCAGTTGGCTGCTGGAGCAAAAGCTACACGATTTTCAGGATAGCATAAATATTAAAGCTGTTTATAACTCTCCTGAAAAAGCGCTACAGGAAATCAAAACCCATAAGCCGGACATCCTTTTCCTCGATGTTGAAATGCCCGGCATGAATGCTTTTCAGTTTCTTGAACGCCTCGGTGAATTTAGTTTTGAGATCATTTTCACAACCGCCCATAACACCTATATACTCGATGCACTGCGGGTAAGCGCCATAGATTACCTGCTAAAACCCATAGATGAAGATGAACTCCGGAAAGCCATTGACCGGCTAAGCAAAAGGATAACGGCAAAGCACAAATCTCCAAAAACAGGTTCAACTGACAACAAACAACAGGAGCAGGGGCGCCTGGCACTGCCCACGGCGGACGGAGTATATCTTGTGAACAGGTCGAATATCACTCATGTAGAAGCAATGAGCAACTATAGTATATTTCATATTGCTGGCAGCAAAAAAATTATTGTTTCCAAAACATTGAAAGAATTTGAAGATACCCTCGGCGGGCCATCTTTCATGCGCGTAAGCCGTTCAGTGATCGTGAACCTGGATTATGTAGTAAAATATCGCAAGGGAGAAGGAGGTATACTGGAATTAATGGATGGAAAGGAGATTGAAGTGTCTCCTTTGCGAAAAGATGCATTGGCAGAGCGATTGTTTGGGTAACTTCCAAAATTGTCCAACGAAAGTTGATTGCTATAAATTGGGGCGTCCGAAAAATAACACATAACCATCAGCATCTTCTATTTCAAAACCCCTTAAATTATCACTATTGTTATGAATAGACTTACTAAATGATACATCATTAGAACGATATTCGTCAAACAAATTGTCCGGCTCCGCAGTAGAAATATATGCGTCCCATGGCGCCCATTCATGACGCGTATGATTAGGAATTGGTTTTACATCGGGGGTAATTGCCTTAAGCATAATAGAAATGTTGTCCCTACCAACAATGGCCCAATAGGGGTCGTCATCAGGGCCAATATACCGGATTTCAAATCCGAGTTTATCTACGTAGAACGAAACCGAAGTTTTCAAGTTTGCAACAATAAAAAAAGGCCATATATGAGTGAGATTTGTCATTGCTTAAATTTTACCTTTTGAAAACTGTCCTTGCGCATTGCAGGCAACGATTGTATTTGCGATATTTAAAGTTACAACTTTCGCAAATACCGCCAAATCTGCCCGATTTGCGAATGGTTTCCTAAACTGTTCTTAGAACGCAGATGAAAATTGCCAGTATCAGCAGTTCCTAACACGTATACTTGCTAATGCCTAAAACAAAAAACCTGTCCCTCTTGAAATACAAATGGAAAAACAGTTAATCGGTAAAGAACTGGGGGAGCAATAAAGGCAGTTATTTCAAAAAAAGCAAGGCCAGGAGCAAACTCAAAAACAGGAGATCAAACAAAGCCAAGCTGAAACTCCTGAAGTTAAACAACGTCAAGCTCCTGGTAACACTAAGCGACAATCAGTAGGGCAGTCGGTAAAGTAAAAATGGAATTGCAAGTGTACATAACAGGCTTTATGGAGGTGATTGCAGATGATCCCCGGCACCTTAGTCTGTTTTTGGCGATCCTGCACTTTTCTTATATGCAGAATTCTATCGATACTGTCAGCGTATTTTCAAGAGAGTTAAGGAAGCAGGTAAAAATCTGTTCGGTGCGTAATTATTATTCCTGTATGAAGGATTTAAAAGAGTTTGGATACATCAAATATGTACCCTCTTTCTCTCCATCTGAGGCAAGTTCAATTTATTTAGTAAAACCATAAGGATATGGTATGAATGATCAAGAACATAACTCGTCCTATAAAAAGGGAGACGAAAAGGATAAAGCATGTCTCTATCAAAAAGAAGTTTTAAGGAAGCCCGTAATCATCTTGAAGGTATTAGCAGCTCTTATTTATATAAATTAACGAGTGCGCGAAAAATACCCCACTATTGTCCTACTGGTAAATTGATCTTTTTCAGGAAGAGTGAATTGGATGCCTGGGTTTTCAAAAACCGACTAAAACCAATAGACGAAATAGAGAGTGAAACAGATACCTACTTACGAATTGTTAGGAAGTGAAGAATCACATTGCGATTACATTGTATCTGTAGGTGCCGTTCTTTAAAGGGCGCTTTTTTGTGCTGTAACCCTTTGATTTTTAAGCTTCCCTAATTGGACAGGTATCTAACCAATTAGTAATTGACTTGATCGCTTTAAGTGGGCTGCCAGGCAATTGAAGACACAGACCGTTTATTTGTTGGTTGTTGTCCTCAGGCTATCATTCTTTTCTCGTTCTTTTGCCTTTTTATATTCTATTAAACAACTATCCAATGGTCGACCATGTTTATAAATGCAGTCGCAGAAAGTTTCGCAAGTCACGGAGTTTTTGCCTGAAGGGCATTGGTTTCTGCACTCAGCTTCGGAGTTGCCCGGAACGATCTCATATAAATAGGAAGTGCCGACAATGATAATGGCTAAGGCTACGAAGCAACCTCCAAAAAATATAAAGCGAAGGCGTTTACCCAGGGGCTTTTTTAACACAGGAGGATCAGTTTTAGGCTGCTTAAATGGTAAAATGTGCTTTAAACGATCATAATCCCAGATTAATAAAAACAAGCTTGCCAATACCATCATCGTAATTATTCGGGTACCGTCAAATCGGGTAGCATAAGTAAGTACACAAATATTGATGATGATGGGAAAATACATGAGTGCACCAAGGAGGGAAGTTCTCGGCACCAGCAATAATATAGCTATTATCATTTGAGTAATTCCAATAAAGGTATAGTAATATCCTGTTAGAGATAAGGCGTCGAAGTAATGTCCCAAAGGGTTATTGGACGGCAAACCGCTGGCGAATCGTTCACCCATGATCTTAACAAAGCCTGCCGGAAGAAAACTTGCTGCTAAAGCAATGCGGCAAAAAACAGCAAACCCCTTCAACCATTTGTCTGACTTTGCTTCATAGTATAGTTCTTCCATTCTATTCATGGCCGTATGTTCGTTGACGTAATGATGCCGCTACAAGTCACCTTTTTTTATTGGGGTTTATTTTACTGAGAAGAAAATAAACAATCAATGCCATGGCTGTCCAGTATAAAGCAAAGGCGATAACCAAAACCGGGGGTGCCGGATCCGGATCTTTACTTAAAAACGTCAAAGGCCCAATCAAAACAAATTTGACAGGATATAAAATTGTGGCTAAGGTGCTCTTCCAGGCTATTGGTGAATCAGCTCCCGGGAAAAACTCGCCGTTTGCGGGAAAGAGCCTGACTTCAGGTCCCAAAAGCGAATTAGAGATAAATTGAAAGGCAAATCCCGAAACGAGGAAGATCGTAACGAATCTTGTTCCTGAAATCCTCATAACAATTGAGTTTTGTAATTGGTAAAAAGCGATTGAAAGTAAAGTTAATTGATTTACTTTGTATTTCAAAGTGCTTTGAAGAAATTAAACTCAACCTTAATCCGTGCAGAAAACCGATAGAAAATATTGAGAGTAATTATATGCATTCTTACCTGTGAATACGTACAGCAAATACATTTGCAATTTTTTGAGATGGGTTGAACAAACCAAAAATGAGAAAGTTATGTTGATGAATTGGTGCGATGTTAGCAGAACAATAAAACAAAAGGCCGCTATTGGCGACCTTTATAAGTAGTTAATTTACAGCTCCCCTATTTGGACAGTTCTTGAACCAATTAGTCAGAGATTTACAAGCCTTTGAAAATTTGCCGGAATAGCAAGACTATTTTACCTTTTTCTTTTGATTTAAATTGATATTGACGACTTTAGAATCAATTATAGAGAGCTGTTTATTGTTCTGAGTTTCACTTTGTGAATGGTTTTTATATGTTTCCCAAGCAATATTATATTCATCAGCTTGGTTGCCCCAACAGATCCATCCTTTTCGATTGCCTCGTGAAAATAATTCCAATCTAGGCCCCCAACTACACTCCTCGAATAATTCATATTGCTCATCTGGTTTGCGGCTATGTTCGCGCTTTCGGGTTGCAATTATATTTGGCTGCGAGCGACCGCGTTGTAATGTTCTTGCTCCTTTCCCACGAACCCCAAACAAAAGTATTTCGGTAACATTTCTAAAATAGAAACCAACACCGCGTCCGTCTGGTCCACCATCCTTTCTGATTTTATACCAGATAATATTGCTTTTATACTGAAACCCCCATGCTTCCATTACCGCAAGACCTTCTGGAAGCAATGCGTTTGGAACCCACAGATAAAGGTGTGCTGTTTCTTCTGCTGCAACTTGTACTGGAATATCCTTGATCGATTGTAAATCTAGAGTAGGATAACGAGAAAGCCGTTTGTGTTCTGGTGCCATCTTACCAGTGCGGTTTTGGAACTGCCATGGTGGGTCAGCTACGATAGTAGAAAACTTCTTATCACCAATGAATTGTAGAAAGTCTTCAGCGGCAGTAATGTCACTCATAAATTAATGGATTAGCAACAAAGCTAATATTTTTAGTAATTCAAATGTAATATAAGGATAAAAAATTTATTAGTATTTTAGTTTACTTACCCACTGTATCCATAATTAGGCAGTGAGGTCTATTCAGTTATTTCAAGAGCCAAATTATTCGAAGCCTAATTCTCATTTTCAATTTAATCGAAAGCGATTGCCAAAAGTGACTATATCCAAGAGTTCTTAAAACTTCTGGCTTATATTTTTTGTCTAACAATTTGGATTATATAATTTATCACTAATGCCAAATACTAAAATGGGACATCCTGCGCTACCACCACCTTCTATTTTTGGTAGTAATTTAGACATGTGTGTCGTGGATTGTCCATAGGAAGCTCCGCGACCGAGGCTATCGAAAATTTTTTGTAGATCGTCACATCGTGTGATAATAACACCAACACTAATCACTCTTAATTCAAATAAGAGCCTAAAGTTATTTAAATCGCGATCGTAAAAAGGATCTTTATTGTTCCATTCAATTTCAAGCGCAATACTATTTTTAAAGCAATCTACTTTATGAGTCGGACTGTCGCGCTGAACTTGATCTACAACAATTGAGGTAGCAAATTTTTTTTCAACCCACCCTCTTTTATAAAGAAAGTCATCAATATTCTTTGAAACCTTTGACTTTCTCCCACCTCCCGAGTCAATATAACTTTTACACAACCTGAACTGACTTAATACGGCGATAATATCCTTTAATTCAGTTGGATAGGCCTCTTTTAAAATTGCACAGGCGTGGCGCCATTCATGAATTTCATAATTATCAGAAATATATTTGGGGAAAATACTGGTACTCATTAGAAAAACATTGTTTAATTATACCAAACCAAGAACCAACTCAACTAGCGTCCAACAAATATACACTTGCTAAGCGTAGATTTACGGGAAGGTACGAGATGAAACTGCCGATACAAAGATTCAGTTCCTATTTTGAATACCAACCAAATAGAAAAAAGCAGCTACAATTTTCATCGCAACTGCTTTTCCAGCTCCCCCTGCTGGACTTGAACCAGCGACCCTCTGATTAACAGTCAGATGCTCTAACCAACTGAGCTAAGGAGGAATATACCAGCCGAATCGTTTCCGATCCTGCCATCCCGTAAGGGGTTGCAAAAATAGGGATTTTTGCTTTTCAACAATATCATCTCCACAATTTTATCTCATTAAATTCCGGATATTTTATCGACATCTCTGGCCCGTGTCCAACCCTGTTGGCAAGGCATATAGATATAAGTTAAACCGGCCCTGCCGCTAAAACTGATCCTACCCTTTCAAGCCATTCATGCGATCAGGCATCATTCCATTCCCCAAATACCAAAACCATCCCAAGAAATCCTCCCTTCCCTCCACTTTCAACTCCTTTTTATATTAACTTAGTCCCTAATAAGTTAGAACCAATGCCCCTCGAAAGCCAGCACATTATCCCATGAAGACATATCGTCCAATATTACTGGTCTTACTGTTCGCCGTGGCAGGGGTGCTCCTTTTTATCTATTCTTCCTGGCGCGATAACCAACGGTTCAGAACGGCCCAACACTGGATTAATCATACCAATGAAGTGCTGCGGCAGCTAGATAATATCCAATCCTTCATCACCACCGAAGAATCCGCCGTCAGGGGATATACCATCACTGGCAACCCCATTTTTCTCTGGGAAGTACCCGAAGTGAACAAACGGACCATGGCAGCGCTCGACCAGGTATCGGCTTATGTGGCCAACAATCCAGAACAGGCCCCAAGGTTGGCGCAACTCAAAAAGACCATCGAGGAGAAGGCAGTACTCCAGAAACAGATCCTTGCGGTCAGGAATCAATACCCCGATTCTTCCCAATCCCTCGTGTCCAGCCTGGCCGGCAAAAAACTGATGGACCAGCTCATGAGCACCCTCACCGCCATGAAAGACACGGAGAATAAACTACTGCAGGAGCGGATAGACAATAACAAACGCGTTGCCCAACAATCGCTCAACACCACTATCGCCGGCGCGATCATCGTGATACTTTTCATCTTTATTTTGTTGATCAAACTGAACAATGATATTTTTCTTCGAAGGAAAGCTGAAAAAGACCTCCAGAAGAGTGAGAGCCGATATCGCCAGCTCGTTGAAAATGCAGGTGTGGTGAACTATACGGCCGATATTACCGGCAGGTTCACCTTCATCAGCAGCCAGGTGGAAACAATTACCGGCTATATCGCAGAAGAATTGATCGGCAGACATTTTACCTCTCTCATTCCGGCCGACTGGCATGATCGTGTGTCAGGAAAATATGAGGCCCAGTTCAGGGGCAGGGTCCGCGAATCAACAATGACCTTTCCCATCATCCATAAAAATACCGAATTGCGCTGGGTTGAACAGGATGCCATCCTTCTCGAAAAAGATAATAGGGTGACCGGTTTCCAATGCGTGGTAAAAGATGTAACCGAAAAAACACTTGTTGAACAAAAGCTCCGCCTGGCGGAAGAAGAAGTTAAAGAATATCAGTACCGTGTTCAGGCCATTATCGACAATACCCCGCTCATCATCTATGTCAAAGACCTGGAAGGCCGGTATATGCTGATCAATAAACAATTCAAAGAAACTTTCAAGACGACTGAAGAATTTGTGATCGGAAAAAAGTTGTCGGAGTTTAACGCCAACGGTTCCTATGATAAATATTTCGATGCCGACCGGAAAGTGATCGAAACCGGCAAACCTGTAGAGCTAGAAGATGTACTGGAACTGGAGAGTGGACTGCACCATCTCCTCACCATCAAATTCCCGCTCTACGATAAAAAGAATGAAATATTCGGCATTAGCGGATTCATGAAAGATATCACCGAAATGGTCAGGTACCGCGAAGCGCTGATAGAGGCACGGCAAAAAGCGGAATCGGCTGAAATGCTGCAGGAGCAGTTCCTGGCCAATATGAGCCACGAGATCCGTACTCCCATGAATGGCATCGTGGGTATGGCCAGCCTGCTGATGCAAACACCACTACAAAAACAGCAACAGGAATATCTACAGGTCATCCGGCAGTCATCCGATAACCTGATGGTGCTGATCAATGATATTCTCGATCTGTCGAAGATCAAAGCCGGCAAGATCAGTCTTGAACAGATACCCTTCTCGATCGCAGAGATTATCCAACCCCTGATCGCCACTTTCGAATTGAAAGCGGCCGAGAAGCATGTCGGGTTCTCCGTTTCACTTTACCCGGATGTTCCGCAATACCTCACCGGCGATCCTTACCGGCTCAACCAGGTATTGATGAACCTGCTTAGCAATGCTTTCAAGTTCACGGAAAAAGGTTTTGTGACCATGGAGATCAGCCTTCATCAGCAGGAAGAAGAAAAAGTATGGATCAGCATCCGCATCAGCGATTCCGGTATCGGGATCAAGCAGGAACAACTCAATTATATCTTCGAAAGTTTTGCCCAGGCAACTGCAGATACTACCCGTAAGTTCGGTGGCACCGGTCTGGGGCTGGCCATCACCAGGCGACTGGTGGAATTACAGCAGGGTAGCATCACCGTTACCAGTGAATCCGATTCGGGAACAACTTTTACAGTTATCATTCCATACCTGGCAGCCGATACCGCTACTATAAAGGAGATCGAAAACCCTGTCCCCGCAGCCAATGGAAATTTCCATTCCTACGAAGGCAAACACGTGCTTATCGTGGAAGACAATGAAGTGAACCAGCATGTGCTGCAGTACAGTCTCGAAAGATATAAGATCACTACCACCGTAGTGGCAGATGGCAGTGAAGCGGTAGAATGGCTTAGGGAAAACCGAAAGACCGACCTGGTGATGATGGACCTCCACATGTCTGTGATGGATGGACTGATGGCCACCACCTGTATCCGCAGAGACCTGCACCTCCAGGTCCCCGTGGTGATCCTCACAGCAGGGGCACTCAAAAATGAAAGAAAGAGATGCATCGATGCAGGTGCTAATGACTATATTACTAAACCGCTTGCTCAAGACGAGCTGCAACGATGCCTCGATAAATTCCTGCTGCATCGCGAACAGGAGAATATGGGACTGAATGACCAAATACCCGGACCCGACCAGGAAGAACATCCGGATTTTGATCTGAGCGACCTGCTCCAATTACAGGACCCTGAAAGTATCCGGATCGTGTATGATATGTTCGAAGCCACTTTGCCACCCGGACTGGAAGAATTGAAAGACCTGGCAATCAAAAAAGACTGGGAGGCCGTATATATCCGTGCACATAAATTGAAGAGCAGTCTCGGGATCATCCAGGTACGTCAGTTGCTCAGTAAAATGGCCACCATCGAGAACAATGCCAGGAGCCGTAAAAAACTGAAAGAGATCCTGCCACTGATCAATGAGGCTATCGAGACCTTTCATGAGGTATTGCCCATGATCAGGACAGCCATCGATAAGAATATTGCCTGAGGTGATCGCCATTCCAGATGGCAGTAATGCATTGTAACAGATCAGGCACCCCCCACCATTGTATATATTTTTGACTTTAGTCGCCTGGCAGAAAATAAATGGTAGTCATGAAAGAAATCTTGAGCGCTATAACCAACTGAAAAGACCGCCTTCTTCCAGGCCGAGATAAATGCCATCCGCCCTGCACTCAATGGGGTATGTTTTCAGATAAAAGCCCTCACCACTGGTATTGCGACCATTGCGAATACTGAACTTATACCGGTGAACCGGGCAAACAATATTCCCTACCGGATCGATATAGCCGTCGGCCATGAAACCTCCTGCATGAGGGCATTTGAAGGCGAAAGCGAACCATTGTTCCTGGTACCTGGCAGTACAGATCTTTTTTCCTTTCACTTCTATTACGCCGATGCCATTCGGCCCCAGCCCGATCTCCTGGTCGGCCTCTGCGATTTTATGCCAGGTAATTTTTTTCGACATCAAAAGAAATACTCGGTTTTGTAAGGATAGCGGGCCTTATAGAGCTCCTTTACCTTGTTGAGGATAGTGTTCCTGAGTTCTTCCAGGTTCCTTCTTTCCGTGGCGGAAATGAATACGCAATTGCCCTGGAGCTCGTTCTCCCATCTTTCTTTCAGCTCATTGACGATCTCGGTCTTTACTTCTTCTTCGAGCCAGGGATCGAAAGTGTTCTTTTCATACAGGTCCATTTTGTTGAAAATGGTGATCACCGGCTTATCATAAGCCTTGATCTCCTGCAGGGTATGGTTTACGATACCGAGCTGATCTTCATATCGGGGGTGTGAAGTGTCCACTACATGCAGCAATATATCAGCTTCACGAACTTCATCGAGTGTGCTTTTGAAGCTTTCCACGAGATGGTGGGGCAGTTTTCGTATGAACCCTACCGTATCACTGAGCAGGAAGGGCGTATTTTCGAAAACAACTTTGCGGGTTGTGGTATCGAGGGTGGCGAAGAGCTTATTTTCGGCAAACACATCGCTTTTGCTCAGCAGGTTCATGATGGTCGACTTACCTACGTTGGTATATCCCACCAGGGCTACGCGAATGAATTCACCGCGGTCCTTGCGTTGGATGAATGCCTGTTTGTCGATCTCCGTGAGCCGCCTCCGCAGGAGAGCGATCTTGTCCTTTACGATCCGGCGGTCGGTTTCGATTTCCGTTTCACCGGGACCTCTTGTACCAATACCACCTCCCAAACGTTCCAGGTGCTTCCACATCCCTTTCAGCCTGGGCAGCAGGTATTGATATTGGGCCAGCTCTACCTGTGTTTTGGCCTGGGCGGTCTTGGCGCGGCGTGCGAAAATGTCGAGGATGAGATCGGAGCGATCGATGGTTTTGATATCGAGGGCCTTTTCAATATTGGTGATCTGTGAGCCGCTCAGTTCATCATCGAAGATGGCGATCCTGATATCCCTTCCTTCCACGTACTTCCTGATCTCTTCCAGTTTGCCTTTACCGACAAAAGTGCGGCTATCCGGGTGAGGTAATTTCTGAATAAAGCGTTTGACGGATTTGGCGCCAGCCGTTTCGGCCAGGAATGCCAGTTCTTCCAGGTATTCCTTCACCTGCTCTTCAGTCTGGGTATTATACACCAGTCCAACCAGAATAGCTTTCTCCTCCTGCTGAATGATATTCTTTTTCTCTAACAACGATACGGTATTTTGAAGTGCAAATTTAAATGGCTAATCCGTAAATGCGCGATAATGGTGTAAAAAACCCGAAGGCCAAAGGAATTGGATCGAACCACAATTCCTTTGGCCTTCGGGCAAATATTTTCGATCATGCCCCTGCCGGCTACAAACCGCTCAGGGTGATCCCTATCTGGAATGGCCGCACATCGGGCCCAAAGCCTTCCTTGATAAATGTATTGAGCTGGTAGGAACCATAGAGGCTCCAGTTGCCATAGCCTATGCGCCCGGTGGCGCTGAGACGGGTTCCGTTGAAGTAGCGTTTGGACTTTTCTTTCAGCGTATAGCCGTTGATGGTGCCGCCGTTCCTGTTCTGCAAAGTTTTTCCTTTGGTCTCTGCGCTCAGCATGGTACCGATCTTACCGCCGATGGCGATCTTCCAGCTTCTGTTGGAGTTTTCGGGATTGGCCACGAAACGCAGTTCCACCGGCGCTTCCAGGTAGGTGGTGGCCAGTTTGTATTTTTTGAAATGGTTGGTATCGGCCACGTTTTTGAAGCCCAGTTTATTGGCGTTCTTGCCGGAGATGTCGATCTCTGTGTTCTTGAAAAAAATATTATCGGTCCCCAGACCTGCCCCGATGCCGATGCTGAAACGGGGATCGGATTTGAAGGGGAAGTCGAACATGAAGTAGACGTTGAAGCTGCGTGGAAGTCCGCTCGTATTGATCGTATCGGGTCTTTGGGCCCATCCGCTGTATCCGAGCTGCAGCATGAAGTGATCATTGGCGCGATGTCCCAGGCTAACCTTGCTCCAGTCCTTTTTTTTCTTTTTCGGGGCTACGACGGTCGAATCCTGGGCCATTACAGCAGTTACACAGGCTACAGTAAAAAACAGTGTCAATAATTTTTTCATACCAGTTAAATAATTGTTCAAAAGTATCTTTCCCGGGGTTAATGAAAGGTTAAGGTTAACAATAGGCGGCCATCTATGGAAAGGAGGGCGATCGGGACCCGGGCGCCCTGAAATAATGAAGGTCGCCATTCAGCGACCTTGGATGTGGACCCTGCTGGGATCGAACCAGCGACCCTCTGATTATGAGTCAGATGCTCTAACCGTCTGAGCTAAGGGTCCATCCTCTCTCGAGGAAATATTTTTCAGAGCAAAGAACTCATCGGATTGATCTCTCTACATCAATGTCATGCCTGCTTTCCGGCGAGCAGCAAAATTAGAAAAAAACAGGCAGTAGCCGGAAGAAATCTTTTTTAATTTTTTTAGCTTAATTTGTGCAGCAGCATATTTCCGAAACAAAGCGTCTTTGAGACGGGACGATTGCGAGAATGTCTACTCCAGACTATATCAGAGAACTTCAACGACGTATTGCCATATACGACGATCAACTGGCTTATAAAGAACTGTTTTGCCTGTTCTATAAGCCCCTGCTCCAGTTCGCCAAATCCTTCGTTCGCTCCACGGAAATGGCCGAAGAGATCGTTTCCGATGTATTCATCCGTATCTGGGAGCGCCGCCGCCAGCTCGAAGAGATCAATAACCCGAAAGTATACCTATATATAAGTACCCGCAATACCGCGCTCAAATACCTGCTCGGAAAACAAAAGCAGGTGTCCATCACCATCGACGATCTCAATATCGAGCTCGAAAGTCAATACAACAATCCTGAACAATTGCTGATCACCGCCGAAATGATGGCGAGAGTGGAAAACGCCATCAATGAGCTACCGCCCCGTTGCAAATTGGTGTACAAACTGATCCGGGAAGATGGCCTCAAATACAAGGAAGTGGCCGAGATCCTCAATATTTCCGTCAAAACCATCGACAACCAGCTTGCTATCGCACTCCGCAAGATCGGCAAGGCGATCAATGTGAACCTGAAGAAAGTCATTAGGTTCTAGTTGGCAATTGGCAGTGGGCAGTTTGTCCCCGGCTCCCCATAAATTATTACTATTTGAAGAAAACAGGACTCCAGCCATACCAGGTTCATAACTGCCAATTGCCAATTGCGAACTGTCCACTAAAAAAAACTTTCTCCCTGCCTTAGTAGATTTCTCCCGAAATCGGATCCTTAATGGTATGTCAACTGACCGCGTTTGGGAATTACTGGCCCGAAAACTTGCCGGAGAAGCATCGGGCGCAGAATTGCAGGAACTGGACCACCTGATCAGGGTGAATCCAGAGCTCCACCTTTCCATGCAGACGATCACTGACCTCTGGTACAACAAACTGCCCTCCGACATGGGCGCCTCCGGGCTGGCTGAGGCCTATCACAAACACCTGGAGCGAATGCACCAGATGGGCATTCCATTCAATCATCCCGAAGAAGATAACGGCAGCAACAACAATACTTTTCTGCTTGAACAGCATCCCTCCTCCCGGAAGAAAAAGATCTGGTGGGCCGCAGCGGCAGCAGCACTGGTATCAGTGATCGGATGGCTTATTTTTTCCCCATCGGCCAAACCTCCGGCGCCGGGGGAGAAGCCGATAGCGGCAGCAGCAGAGCCGAATAGTGAGATCTCCACCAAATACGGCTCCAAAACCACTATCCACCTGCCCGATGGCTCCCAGGTATGGCTCAATGCAGGCAGTAAATTGACCTATAACAAAAAATTCGGTACCGGGATCCGTGAAGTGACGCTTGCCGGTGAAGCTTATTTCGACGTAGTGAAAAATCCCGAAGCCCCTTTCATTATCCATACAGCCAGGATGGACATCAAAGTATTGGGAACACAGTTCAATGTCAAATCCTACCCCGGTGAAAAAACTACCGAAGCTTCGCTCGTACACGGAAGTATTGAAGTATCCATCAAAGACCGCCCCTCTGAAAAGATCATCCTGAAACCGAATGAGAAAATCATCGTGAGCGGTGACAGTATTCTCGCACAGACTACGGAGAGAACAGGAAAAGAAAGGTCAGCCCATCCGGCTGAGGCCATCATGGCCATCAAAAACCTTACTTACCAGGAAAAAGACAGCGCCATCATTGAAACTGCGTGGGTGCAGAACAAGCTCATCTTCAAAGAAGAATCTTTTGCCGACCTGGCCCTGAAAATGGAGAGATGGTATGGAGTGAAGTTTGAGTTCAGCGATCCGTCTTTGACTGAGCTGCATTTCACAGGGATTTTTGAAACGGAATCGGTGCAGCAGGCCCTTCGGGCATTGAAATTAACGGCAGCGTTCAATTTCAGGTTCAAAGACAGTCATACGGTCATCATTTCGAAAATAAACCATAACTAATCTTAAACTTTTAGTATGACCCCGCCTAACAGCTCATAGACCTGACTACAATCAAAAACGGGAAATGCGCTAACATTCCCCGCCAAGGTTAAACTGAAACTTTGCCGTGTTGAGAACAGGAGCAAGTTTCCAATTTATTAAACCTCAAGATTTAAATGTATGAAAAAATCGCGAACGATTGGGGAGCGACGTTCCCATGCCATTAAAAAAGCTCTTCTGATTATGAAACTAACCACGGTATTACTGTTGGCCGGTATTCTCCAGGTATCTGCCAAAGTAAGCGGGCAAAATATCACTCTCAAACTCAACCAGGTGGAAATTGCCCGTGTGCTGAACACGATCGAACGGCAAGGAGCTTACCGTTTCTTGTATAATAGCCAGTTGCAGGATATCCGGCAGAAAGTGAGCATCGATGTGGCCAACCTGGGTATCCAGGAGGTCATGCGTGAGATCCTTGCCGGGACCGCACTCAATTTCAAGATCCTCGAGAATAACCTGGTAGTGATCCTCGCTAATACTCCCGGGCTCCAGGATATCAGGATCACCGGTAAGGTAACAGGGGAGAATAATGAACCCCTGTCGGGTGTTTCCGTTACCATTAAAGGCTCACTGAAAGGAACTTCTACTGATAATAATGGTGAATATACTTTAACAGTGCCGGAGAAAGCCACGCTGGTGATCTCCTATATCGGATACACTACACAAGAGGTCTCCGTGAACAGTCAGTCTGTGGTCAACATTAAAATGGTAGCCGCCAAAAAAGAAATGGAACAGGTGATCGTGGTGGGTTATGGCACCCAAAGAAAAGTGGATGTTACCGGATCGGTGGCCCAGATAAAAGGAGAAGAAATTTCCAAGCAGGCTTCCGCGAATCCCATCAGCGCTTTGCAGGGTAAAATAGCCGGTGTGCAGATCACGAACATGGGTACGCCCGGCGCGCCTCCCGAAGTACGGATCAGGGGTGTGGGGACTGTTTATGGCAATGCCAATCCATTGTTTGTAGTGGATGGTGTATGGTTTGATGATATCAGTTTCCTCAATCCCGCCGATATAGAAAATATCAGTGTGCTGAAAGATGCTTCGTCGGAAGCTATTTACGGTATCCGCGCTGCCAATGGGGTGATACTGATCACTACTAAAAAAGGGTCCCGCAACGCAAAACCTGTTGTGAACTATAATGGATTCGTGGGTTACCAGGTAGTCACCAACCAGGTGAAAATGGCCAATGGCCCGCAATACGCCGAAATGGTCAATGAACTGGATAAGATCGGAGGACTTCCTAACGGCAGGTATGCCGATCCCAATAGTTATGGAACAACCGACTGGTATCATCGTATCCTTAGAAATGCACTGATCACCAACCATCAGGTATCAGTCAGTGGCGGTAGCGAAAAATCAACCTACAATTTCTCGCTCGGTTATCTTTTGCAGGATGGTCTGATCAAGACAAACCGTTTTGAGCGCTATACCGCCAAATTGCAAAACGATTTCCAGGTGTTCAGGAACCTGAAGGTCGGTTATATCGTTACAGGATCGATGGGTAAAGGAAGAGATATCAATACAAGCCTCTATCATCAGCTCTATGCTGCAGTGCCCATCGTACCTGTATATTACGCCGATGGGACCTATGGCGACCCCAACGATTACAATGTAACCAGCTCAGCTAATTTCAACCCACAGGTGACACTGGATTTCTTCAACCAGGTCTATAAGAACTACAGGATCACAGGTACTGCCTTCGCCGACCTGAAGATTGCCAAGAACTTTACTTTCCATACCAATATCGGTGGCGAGTATGGTCAGCGGGAAACCAGGAATTATCTTCCTGTGTACAAAGCAACACTCATTCAACGCAATACTGTAAGTAAGCTCACGCTAACCGATGAGGCTACACGCAACTGGATCCTGGAAAATACGCTTACCTACGAGAATAAATTCGGGGACCACAATGTGAAAGTGTTGGCTGGACAGGGTGCACAATCATATCGCTTCAGAAAGACCATCGCTACAGCAGAAAATGTTCCCAACAATAGTGAGGGTGATTATTACCTGCGTTTGGGCAATAACAGGGATGTTCAGGATGTTGGTGAAGGTTATCCAACCTACAGCACAGTGGTTTCATACTTCGGCCGTATCAATTATTCATTCCAGAATAAATATATCCTCACCGCTACCATGCGGGCAGACGGATCTTCCAAGTTCTCCGCAGATAACCGCTGGGGCTATTTCCCCTCCGTAGGTCTGGCCTGGGTGCTCACTGAAGAGAAGTTCATGCAGGACCAGCATATCTTCGACAATATCAAGATCCGCGGAAGCTGGGGTAAGGTCGGGAATATGTCCGTTCCCGCAAACCTCGCCATTTTGAAAGTTTCTCAAACACCTGATCTTTTATATGTAGGCGGCAATGGTAATACCGCTCCGGGCGCCAATATCAATACCATTGTGCCCCCGGTTACCTATTGGGAAAAAAGTGTGGGTACCGATGTAGGTGTGGAATTTTCCATGTTGAAGAACAAGCTCTTTGCCGAGATCAATTTCTATAATAAGAAAACAGAGAATGCCATCTTCGATATTCCTATTCTCAGTTCACTGGGAACCACCGGTAGCACGGTAACCGGCAACCAGGCCACTTTCCGGAATCAGGGTTTTGAATTCCTGATCAACTGGAAAGACAATATCAATAAAGACTTCTCCTACTCTATCAGCGCCAACCTGGGCATCAATGATAATAAAGTATTGGAAGTATCGTCCGGCGCTAACCCAATTTATCAGGCAGTAGGTACAACAGGCTCTGCCAACTGGAACACCAGGACAATGCAAGGCCAACCGATCGGCCAGTTCGTAGGGTTGAAAGTGATCGGTGTTTTCCAGAATGCGGCCGACGTACAGAACTATGTTTCAAAAGATGGCAAAGTGCTCATGCCGAATGCCAAACCCGGCGACCTGAAAATGGAGGATGTGAACGGGGATGGCGTGATCGATGATAAGGACCGGGTTGTATTGGGTAATCCCAATCCGAAATACACGTATGGTTTCAATACGAATTTTGCTTACAGGAACTTCGATCTCACGTTGGATTTCCAGGGCATCGCAGGGGTCGATATTTATAATACGAATGTTGCTCTGCGTTATGGTACAGAAAATTTCACGGAAGACTTTTATAAGAACCGCTGGCGCGGAGAAGGCACTTCGAATTCTTATCCTTCCGTATACCTCGCAGGCGGACAGAACCCCCGTTCCAATTCATTCTATGTATCGAGCGGTAGCTATTTCCGCGTGAGGAATGCACAATTGGGTTATACACTGCCTTCCTCTCTCACCGACAGGTATAAGATAAGCAAACTGAGAGTGTATGTAAATGCACAGAACGCACTGAATTTCTTCAAGTATAAAGGATTCAGTCCTGAAGTAGGCGGATCGCCTACCAAGGCCGGGGTCGACTATAACGTATACCCGCTGTTCGCTACTTATAATTTCGGTGTCAATCTTACTTTCTAACGAAAAAAAACTGATGTGATGAAATTGAGCAATGCTAAATTTTTTTCGTGCATGTTTAAAAAACAAAAAACTATTCAAATGAAACCTACCGCTAAATATATAACAGGCATAGGGCTGGGGCTGGCGCTCATCGCGACCGGCTGCAGCAAGAGCTTCCTGGAAGTTCCTCCCCAGGGGCAACAGCCTGCCGAACAATTCTGGGTGAATGAAGCGGATGCCACCAAGGCCGTGAATTCGATCTATGCCTTCCTGCGTAGCTGGAATGAAGTTGCTTTCGCTCCCATTGCAGTTGAAAGCCTTGGATCCGACGATACGGAAACCGGCAGTGACGCTTCAGACGGCTCAGTGCCTTTCATGAACACTTATAATAATTTTACAGTTACTTCCACGGAAGGACAATTGGGTGGATTCTGGGGCGGCCAGTACCAGGCCATCAATCTATGCAATCAGGTGCTCGATAATGTGCCGAACATCAGCATGGACGCAACATTGAAAGCACGTTATCTCATGGAAGCGAAGTTCGTGAGAGCTTACTCTTATTTCAGGCTGGTGCGCGCATTCGGAGATGTTCCCCTTCGTTTGCATGTACCGAAGAACGCATCGGAATTCAATATTCCCAGAACGCCCAAGGCAGAAATATGGGCAGCTATTGAACAGGACCTGAAAGATGCAGAAGGATTACCAGCCAGCTATACAGGTGCTGATGTTGGCCGTGCCACCAAAGGAGCTGCATGGTCGCTTCATGCAAAAGTGGCGATGTACCAGGGCAAATGGGCCGATGTAAAAAGTTACACGGACCAGGTCATTAATTCACATGTCTATTCACTCTTCCCCGACTTCGAAAAGCTTTTCAGGATACCTAACGAGAATTGCTCCGAATCGGTTTTTGAAGTACAGGCCGCATTGATTCCCGGTAACCCGGATGCTTCCAATTGCCAGTATTCACAAGTACAGGGTGTAAGAAGCGTAGCAGGCGGAGGCTGGGGATTCAATGTGCCCACGGCAGATCTTTCAGCCAATGGCTGGGAAACCGGCGATCCCCGCAGGCAGGCAACCATTATCTTCAGGGGAGAAGTGACCCCGGAAGGTGATGCCATTCCCAACAGCGTCCCCAACCCGATGTACAACCGGAAATCTTATGTTCCATTCAGTCTCTTCGTTCCTAATTATCCTGAAGGATGCCAGCAGAATGTAAGAGTGATCCGTTATGCAGAAGTGCTCCTCATGAATGCAGAAGCCAATAATGAGTTGGGCACTACGCCCGATGCGCTCGCCAACCTCGAATTGGTAAGGGCCCGCGCCCGTGCCGGCAATAATGCCATTCTGCCCAAAGTGACCACTACCGATAAAGCTGCCTTGCGCGATGCCATCTGGCGTGAAAGAAGAGCAGAGCTGGCCATGGAGTTCGACCGGTATTTCGATGTGATCAGGCAAGGAAGGGCCCAGGCTATATTCGGATCGCTGGGATGGAAACCAAATAAAAATGAAGTATGGCCCCTTCCGCAGAGCGAGATCGATCTGAGCGCCGGTGTGTTGGTCCAAAACCCTAACTACTAACGTAAAAAAATATTATTATGAAACAGATAATAAAAAGAGCGCCGGCAGGCTTGTTAGTGATAGCATTGGCGGGTATCCTGCTGCCGTCCTGCTATAAAAAATTCGATCCAAAGAGCTATGCTCCGGTGTTTACCATAGGCGGATATGCTGCAGTGAAAGATATTCAACCTTCCAGCATGGTAGCGTATTGGGCATTCGATGGTAGTTTGGTGGATAGTGTTTCGTCTTCAGCCGGCACTAATAAAGGCACCAGCTTTTCAAATGGCTTCAAAGGGCAGGCATTACGATTGGATGTGGCCAATAAATCGTATGTAACCTTCACGCCGGGAGCGACTATAACAGGAATGAAAAGCTTTACACTTTCCTTTTGGATCAATCCTACTTTTGTAGATGCCAATAATGACGGGAAAGTTGATGGTGCAATCGGCCTGGTAAATCTCGGCAATGTTGCCAGGGAATGGGGCAACATTGATATTTTCATCGAGAATGAATCCAATAATTCAGGCGCCATCATAAAATTCCACGTCACCAGCGGCGGCTCCGAAACCTGGGTGGAAGTGACCAGGACCTTCCCGAATATGTTCGGCAACTGGTCGAGCCACACGCTGACTTATGATGCAGCCTCTTCAAAGTTCACCTATTACATCAACGGGGCCAGGACCAAAGAAGTTCCCGCCAGTTGGACAGGTAACCTGAATTTCATGAATAACGGCCCGGTCATTTTCGGCTGCCTTCAATTCATGACAAATCCCATCACTGGCACCATGTCGAGCACGCCGACCTGGGCAACTTATATGACAGGGTTGATGGATGAGGTAAGGCTCTATAACACAGCACTGTCTGCTTCCGATGTCAATGCCCTCGTAGTACTGCAGGGTAAAGGGAAATAATTTTTTCACGAATACTTTATGAAGCCTGGAAGGATGATCTCTTCCTTCCAGGCTTCTTTCATAGCATAATGGGAATCGCAACAAACAATATCAACAGGAACAGTCTTTCCTTCATTCTTCCATTACTCCTTTTCGCGGGCTGTTCCAAAAGTGCTGGAGGCAACAATCCTAATCCACCAGCACCTCCCCCAGCTTCTTTTTCCTTCAATACGCTGAGAGTGGATGGTGTGTTCACCGGGTTCAATTATTATAATACCAGGTTCAACCCGGCCATCCAGGTATCTTTTTCAACAAAGGTGAAACAGGGCTCGGTCGGCTCAGCAGTCACCTTTAAGAACAAGTCGGGAGTGGATGTCGCATATTCCGCTGCCATGCAAAATGGTGACAGCACTATCCTCATCCAGCCAAATAATCCATTAGCGCCGCTCACACAATATTCACTGACCGTGAATACATCGCTGCAATCCCAGCAGAACGGAAATCTTCAATCATCCGTCACCGTTACCCTGAACACCCCTATCGATTCTACCGATAAATTCCCTGGCATCACCGACGATGCCCTGCTCACCCTCGTTCAAAAACAAACTTTCAAATACTTCTGGGACTTTGCACATCCCGTTAGCGGGCTCGCCAGGGAACGCAATACTTCCGGAGATGTCGTTACTTCCGGTGGCTCCGGCTTCGGTATCATGGCCATTATCACCGGCATCAGCCGCAGCTTTATTACAAGGGCAGAAGGACTTGCCCGGTTACAAAAAATAGTCGGCTTCCTGAAAACCGCCAAAACCGTTCACGGCGCATATCCGCACTGGCTCAATGGCGCCACCGGCGCTATCGTTCCTTTCAGCACCAAAGACGATGGGGCCGACCTCGTGGAAACTTCTTACCTCATGCAGGGACTGCTCACAGCCCGGCAGTTCTTCAACGGGGCAGATGCAAGCGAGACCACCCTGCGCAATGATATCAATACACTCTGGAATGCCGTGGAGTGGAGCTGGTTCAGAAAAAATAATGAGAATGTTCTCTACTGGCATTACAGCGACAACTATACATGGGATATGAATATGCCCATCCGCGGATGGAATGAATGCCTCATCACCTATGTACTGGCAGCTTCCTCCAACACATATTCCATTCCAAAGGCCGTGTACGACAACGGATGGGCACGCAATGGCAGTATGAAGAACAACAACACTTACTACGGTATCACACTGCCGCTTGGCCCTGCCATGGGTGGCCCCCTGTTCTTCGCTCACTATTCATTCCTGGGTATCGATCCCCAGGGACTTTCGGATGCGTATGCCAATTACTGGGACCAGAATAAAAACCATTCTCTCATCAATTACAATTATTGCAAAACCAATCCGCAGGGTTGGTATGGCTATAGCGACCGCTGCTGGGGACTAACAGCCAGTGATATCCAGAATGGATATACTGCCAGCTCACCCACCAACGATATAAGCGTGATTGCCCCTACAGCAGCACTATCCTCCTTCCCTTATACGCCTGCTGAATCTATGCAGGCATTGAAATTTTTCTATTATAAACTGGGCGACAGGATCTTTAAGGATTATGGATTTGTGGACGCCTTCTCCCTGCACAATGCCTGGTTTGCAGATTCATTCCTGGCCATCGATCAGGGGCCCATTATTATTATGATTGAAAATTATCGTAGTAAATTGTTGTGGAACCTGTTCATGAGCTGTCCGGAAGTAAAGACAGGTATGACAAATCTCGGCTTTCAAAGCCCCCAATTATAGGATCATAAAAACTGACCATGAAGAAATACGGCATCTATTGCACGATGATATTAGCTGCACTGCTACTGGGGCATGCAGGCATCGCACAGAAAAAAACAGTGAAGAAGAAAGCCCCGAATCCAGACAGCGTGAGCATTGCCATTCAACCTAATCTCACCGATGAACAATTGCTCGACCTCGTTCAGAAACAGACCTTCCGTTATTTCTGGGATTTCGGCCATCCGGTATCCGGCATGGCAAGGGAAAGGAGCAATATTGCTTATGAATACGGCCCGGAAGTAGTGACGATCGGTGGTACAGGGTTTGGGGTGATGTCGATCATTGTTGCGGCTGAAAGAAAATGGATCACCCGCGAAGCAGCCGTGGAGCGGTTATTGAAAATGATCAACTTTCTGAGAAAGGCCGATCACTATCACGGCATCTTCCCACACTGGATGAATGGAAACACCGGTAAAACCATCCCGTTCAGTCGCAAGGACGATGGAGGTGATATCGTAGAATCATCTTACCTGTTCCAGGGACTACTCTGCGCCAGGCAATATTTCAACCAGGACGGTCCCAAAGAAAAAGAATTGCGCGATAAGATCAACTGGACATGGAACGAAGCGGAATGGGACTGGTATACTCATGAAGGCCGTAATGTGCTCTATTGGCACTGGAGCCCCAACAATGGATGGAGCATGAACTTCGAAATACGCGGCTGGAACGAATGCCTGATCACCTATGTAATGGCAGCTTCCTCTCCACGATATCCCATCAAACCGGATGTATACCACCAGGGTTGGGTGAGTAGCTCGTTCTTCCGCAATGACCGCGAGTTCTATGGCATCAAACTCCCGCTGGGCTTCGATTATGGCGGCCCGCTTTTCTTCTCACAATATTCGTTTCTCGGCCTCGATCCACGTCACCTCAAAGACAGGTATGCCGATTATTGGGAGCAGAACAGGAACCATACACTCATCAACCGGGAGCATTGTATCCGCAACCCGAAAAAATTCAAAGGATACAGTGCGGAATGCTGGGGCCTCACTGCCAGCGATACCTACGATGGCTACAATGCCCATTCGCCGGAAAACGACTGGGGCACCATCACTCCCACAGCAGCCCTTTCAGCATTTCCCTATACACCGGAATATTCCATGCAGGCATTGAGACATTTCTATTATAAACTGGGCGATAAGATCTGGAGCGAATACGGTTTCATCGATGCATTCAATGAAACACAGAACTGGTATGCCAAATCGCATCTGGCCATCGATCAGGGTCCCATCATCGTGATGATCGAGAACTACCGTAGCGGCTTGCTGTGGAAGCTCTTCATGAGCTGCCCGGAGATCAAGGATGGATTGAAAAAACTGGATTTCGAATTTGAAAATGGAACATCCACTAAATAATGGCATACGGCCTGAAAAAAATTCCTGATGAAGAAAAAGACCCTGATACTGTTGTGTTGCATTTTTATTGTTGTACAAATGCACGCCCAACAGAAAACCTATTGCAATCCCGTTAATCTCGATTATGGCTTTCTTCCTATTCCCAATTTTGCGGAATGGGGCAAACACAGGGCCACGGCCGATCCTGTGATCGTCACTTACAAAGGCGACTACTATCTCTTCTCCACCAATCAATGGGGTTACTGGTGGAGCAGCGATCTCTACAACTGGCATTTTATTTCCCGGAAATTCCTGAAGCCCTGGCATCATGTGTACGACGATCTCTGTGCACCTGCCGTTTGGGTGATGGGCGATACCATGCTGGTATTCGGTTCCACTTATTCTACCAACTTCCCGATCTGGATGAGCACCGACCCGAAGAACAATCAATGGAAGGAAGCTGTCGATTCCTTTGCGATCGGCGGATGGGACCCCGATTTCTTTCTCGACGATGATGGGAAATTGTACATGTACAACGGCAGCAGCAATAAATATCCTTTGTACGGCATCGGGATCGACCGGAAAACATTCCAACCCATCGGTACACGCAAAGAAATGTACCTGCTGGAGCCGGACAGGTACGGCTGGCAACGTTTCGGGGAATATATGGACAATACCTTTCTCGATCCGTTCATCGAAGGGGCCTGGATAACCAGGCACAACAACAAATATTATTTGCAATACGGGGCACCCGGTACCGAGTTCAGCGGGTATGCAGATGGAGTAGTAGTGAGCGATCACCCGCTGGGCCCATTCCGGCCACAAATGCACAATCCTTTTTCATTCAAGCCCGGCGGCTTTGTGAGAGGGGCAGGACATGGAAGCACTTTCCAGGATACATGGCAGAACTACTGGCATGTATCGACCATGGTGATCTCGGTAAAAAATAATTTCGAAAGGCGTATCGGGATCTGGCCTGCCGGCTTCGATAAGGATGATATGCTCTACACCAATACTACCTTTGGTGATTACCCGCATTACCTGCCCAATGGCGTAGCCGATCATCTGCAATCGAGGTTCACCGGATGGATGCTGCTGAACTACAATAAACCGGTAATGGTTTCATCTACCTATGGAGGTTATCTCCCCAACCAGGCTGTGGATGAAAATATCAAGACCTACTGGAGCGCCGCCACGGGCAATAAAGGTGAATGGATACAGACCGACCTGGGCAATGTCAGCACCGTGAATGCTGTCCAGATCAATTATGCCGACCAGGATGCTGAATTCCTCGGCAAACAAACCAATATTTATCATCAATACAAGCTCCATTATTCAATTGATGGAAAGCGTTGGAAAGTACTGGCCGACAAAAGCGCCAATAGAACAGATATGCCACATGATTATATCGAGCTGGCCGAACCCGTACAGGCCAGGTTCATCAAGCTGGAGAATATCCATATACCTACCGGGAAATTCGCCATCAGTGGACTGAGGGTATTCGGCAATGGTAACGGCAGCAAGCCCGACACGGTAAAAAGCCTCATCGTGCTGCGTACGGAGAAAGACAAGCGTAGCGCCTGGATCAAATGGTCGCCGGTAGATAATGCGTATGCCTACAATATCTATACGGGGATCGCTCCGGATAAGCTGTACACCTGCATCATGGTGCATTCGGCCAATGAATATTACTGGAAAGGCATGGACAAAGACATTCCCTATTATTTTTGCATAGAATCCATTAATGAGAACGGTGTTTCGGCCAGGACTGCTGTGATCGAATCACCATAAAACCCGACCAGATATGAGTATGCAAAAATTCTTAACAGTTATTATTTTATCAGGGCTGGCCATATCCTGCCTTTCACTCCATGCACAGGAACCTCCATTTGCGAATGAGATCAGGGCATTCAAAAAACAGGATAGTGCCCAGGCGCCTCCACAGCATCCTATCCTGTTTGCTGGAAGCTCTTCCTTCAGGTTATGGCCCAACCTGCCGGCCTGGTTTCCCGGTCATACCGTGATCAACCGTGGGTTCGGCGGTTCAACCCTCCCCGACCTGATCAGGTACGCAGATGACATCATTTTTCCCTATCAACCCAAACAGATCGTGATCTATTGCGGAGAGAATGATTTTGCCGAAAATGATACGGTGAGTAGTCAGGCGGTATTTGAACGTTTTCGAAAGCTGTTTACGCTCATCCGGAAAAAATTGCCGGAAGTGCCGCTTGCTTATATATCCATGAAACCCAGTCCCAGCAGGCTGCGGCTGCATGGAAAGATGAAGATCGCCAACGACCTGATCAGGGAATACCTGGCCGGCGAAGCGAAAACAGTCTTTATCGATATCTGGCCTGCCATGCTGCACGAAGGAAAGCCCGATAGCACCCTATACAAGGGCGATTACCTGCACATGAATGATAAAGGCTATGTGATCTGGCAGAAGGCTATCGAACCCAAACTGGTCAGTCAATAATTGTTTTCGCATATACAATAACGTTATTAACGGCATCCTAAATAATCTAAACATGGCAAAAAAATGGCTGGTGGTTATAACCATCATGATCGCGGTGCAGGCCAATGCACAGCAAGACAGTAAAATGAACCAGTTCATCAGCAGTCTCATGCAAAAGATGACCCTGGAAGAAAAGGTAGGGCAGTTGAACCTCCCCTCTATCGGGTTCGATGTAACCGGCCCCATCCTCAGCGAAGGCGTAGAAGATAAGATCAAGAAAGGATTGGTGGGAGGTGTTTTCAATACCTACACGCCTGCCGCAGTTCGCAAGCTGCAGGACATTGCCGTAAAAGAGAGCAGGCTGAAGATCCCCCTCTTGTTCGGGTTCGATGTGATCCACGGCCACCGTACCATTTTTCCCATCTCCCTGGGACTGTCGGCCAGTTGGGACCCTGCGCTCATTGAGCGTACTGCCCGGGTCGCTGCCGATGAGGCCAGTGCCGATGGATTGAACTGGACCTTTTCACCTATGGTGGATATTGCCCGTGATCCCCGCTGGGGCCGCGTGAGCGAAGGTTCCGGTGAAGATCCCTATCTCGGTTCCCGCATTGCCAAAGCGATGGTGCAGGGCTACCAGGGCAATGATCTTTCCAAAGACAATACGATCATGGCCTGTGTAAAACATTTTGCATTGTATGGCGCCTCTGAAGCAGGGCGTGATTACAATACCGTCGACATGAGCCGCGTGAGAATGTACAATGAATACCTGCCACCCTATAAAGCAGCAGTGAATGCAGGGGCCGGCTCCGTGATGACCTCTTTCAATGAGATCGACGGAGTGCCTGCTTCGGCCAATAAATGGCTGCTCACCGATCTCCTGCGCAAACAATGGGGATTCAACGGATTTGTGGTAACAGACTATACCGCCATCACGGAAATGATAGCACATGGCATGGGCGATGAGAAAAAAGTAGGTGAGCTGGCATTGAATGCAGGGGTCGATATGGACATGGTGGGAGAAATATTTCTCAACCATGGTGTGGAGCTGGTGAGATCGGGCCGTGTGCCGATGGCGCAGGTAGATGCTGCCTGCCGCCGTATTCTCGAAGCAAAATATAAGCTGGGACTTTTTGCCGATCCGTACAGGTATATCAATGAAGAGCGTGGCAAGGAACGGATCATGACGGCAGATAAACTGGCGCTGAGCAAAGAGGCTGCCATCAAAAGCATGGTGTTGTTGAAGAACGCCAATCAGGCGCTGCCATTATCGGCCGGCAAAAAGATCGCCTTCATCGGGCCGCTGGTGAAAGATCAGCGTAACCTGATCGGCAGTTGGAGTGGTGCCGGCGAATGGAAAAAAGCAACCAGTTTGTGGTCGGCCCTGGAACAAAAATTCGGCGCCAATAAATTCCTGTATGCCAAGGGCTGTAACCTGGTCGATGATGAAGCGCTGCGCAAGAGCCTGAATGAGCACGATGGCCAGATCGCTACGGACGCCACACCAGAACAATTGCTCAATGAAGCGGTGCAGACTGCTCAACAGGCTGATGTGGTGGTGGCCGTATTGGGTGAAACGGCCGGTATGAGCGGCGAAGCCGCCAGTCGGAGTATGATCGGCTTACTTAACAACCAGTCCGACCTGCTACACGCCCTGAAGAAAACCGGTAAGCCCATTATACTGGTACTGATGAATGGCAGGCCGCTCACGCTGGAATGGGAAGACAAAAATATGGATGCGATTCTTGAAGCCTGGTTTTCAGGCACACAAGCTGGCCCGGCCATGGCCGACCTTTTATTCGGTGATGCCAACCCTTCGGGCAAGCTCAGTATGACCTTTCCCCGGAATGTAGGACAAGTGCCCATCTATTACAATGCAAAGAATACCGGCCGGCCTTTCACCGAAGGTCAAAAATATACTACCCAATACCTCGACGTGCCCAATTCGCCATTATATCCGTTCGGTTATGGGCTGAGCTATACTACTTTCAGTTACGGCGATCTGAAACTGAATAAGACCAGTATTTCAGGAAATGAGAAACTGCAGGTGTCCTTGACAGTTACCAATACCGGTAATTATGATGGAACAGAGACCGTGCAGTTGTACATCCGCGACCTGGTAGGTACTATTACAAGGCCGGTGAAAGAATTGAAAGGATTCCAGAAGGTCAGCCTGAAGAAAGGAGAAAGCCGGGAAGTGAATTTTACATTGGGCGTGGATGATCTGAAGTTTTATAATGGCAACCTGCAATGGGCGGCTGAGCCGGGTGAGTTCAAGGTGTTTGTAGGAGGGAATTCGCAGGAGGTGAAGGAGGCGGGATTCAGGTTGGTGCGCTAAGAGGAGAAGATACGAGAGAACAAAGAAATAGTTTTATGAAGAGAGAAGTTGAAAAAGAGGGATCATTATTTTCTCTTTTTCAACTTCTCTCTTTTTGTATCCCTTAGCTATAACCTTGTTCTTGCATAGTCAGGATGGGCAGGGTTTACGATGAGTTCCCGGCGAAGTGGGTCGATCAAAACATCCATATCTTCCATCGGAATGGCGCCAAGCAAAGGTTCTGAATCGCCGGGCAACACTATTGCACGGCAAATAGTGCGGCGATTCCTGAAACGCAGTTCCACCGGTGCAACCACATCATTATGAACAACTATTCCATTCGTCAATTGAAAGCTCTTTTTATCCACAACGGGTAGTTGCAGAACTGCCTGTATATTTTCATTGATACATAGCATATAAGCGCCGCTGTCAACAAGCGCCCTGACGCGAATCCGTTTTATTTCATCGTCACCGATGATATGCTTACGGGCAAAAGCAAGATCATCACCATTGACCAGTTCAATGTCGGCATGTACCATTCCCATACGTTTTAAATTTTAAGGTTAAAGAATCGAAACATCCATCCATAATAGAAACAACTTAAAGGTAGGAATGTACTAGCTTTCATCAAAATATTTTTTCGTTTATCCAATAATGTTAGTTTCCAAATATTTTAGGAAATTTTACAAAGTGCTTGGCTCATCATTTATTAACAACCCTAATCCTTCCGTTTTCCTATTTTTGTTTCATGAACGGTATCAGGAACATCATCTTCGACCTGGGCGGAGTTATTCTCAATCTCGATTTTCCAAAAGCGGAACAGGCATTCGCAAAATTGGGTGCTCCGGGTTTTAAAGAGCTTTTCGCCAGGGGACATGTAAACTCTTTTATTAAGGACTATGAAGTAGGCCGTATCGACGACAACCGGTTTGTAGATGAATTGCAGCGGCTCACCGGCGATCATCATGGCCGTGAAGAAGTGATCGCAGGCTGGAACGCCATGTTGCTCGATTTCCCTCCGGAACGCATCGCCCTGCTCGACAGGCTCAGATCGAAATACAGGATCTTCCTGTTCAGCAATACCAACGCCATCCATGTGGAAGCCTTCAAACAAAAATTTGCCGATGCATTCGGCGGCCGCGCCTTCGAAGACCTTTTCGAAAAAGCATATTATTCCAACGTCATCAATCTCCGGAAACCGGAACTGGCGGCCTTTCAATATGTGATCGATGACAGCCGGCTACACCCGGCGGAGACCCTGTTCATCGATGATATGGAGGTAAATGTTGAAGGGGCACGCGGGGCGGGCCTGCAGGGGTTTCACCTCGAACCGGGCAAAACCATTCTCGATATCCCTTTTTAGATGTCGGCCGCTGTGGTCGGGAAACCAGTCATTTCACTTCTTCGAAATCGATATAGTCGCCTGCCTTTTCTTTGGTAGGAGCGGAAGCAGGCTTACCGGTCTGTGCAGCACTGGCGCCATTACCATTGGTTTGCTGTTGCTGAACATGGTCGCGGAATTCTTTCACCTGCCGTTTCATTTGCCGGGAGACTTTAAAAACGGGCACCAGGAAATTGAAAACAAACTTGTAGATAAAGTAGGCCAGGATGGCCCACAGTATAACACGTATCATGTTGTAAAGATACTAAGCGGGTATCGAAAAACTGTTAAGACCCTGCAAAAGCAGCGACCCCTGCTCATTTCTAATGGATTATTAATGGTCGCGGTGCTTCCTGCCGAAGAGGCGGTCCAGGAGGCTGTCGGCCCCCTCCGACAGTTTATCGGCCAGCCAGCTCACCAGCCTGGCCAGTGCATCCTGCAAACGTTCCTGGCTTAGAATACCCTGTACAATGCCTGCCGACCAGCTTTGGGATGAGCGCTTGTAGCGGATCAGTGAATTCCAGGCCATGCCGTGGAAATTGTCCTGCAGGTGTTCGAAATTTTCGTCGAGTTCTTGCTCGATGGCCTTTGCCTTGAGCTGCAGCTTGTATATCTCTTTTTCCAGTGACTGCAGGCTATGGATGTTTTTGGAAGTAGCCATGATGTGGATGATTTTATGCGGATTCTTCACTATTATTCGATTCTTCCTGTGCGCGGAGGATGATCTTCCTGATAATGGGATTCACGAATAAACTGTTCCTGAACACTGCCATCAGTACAAACAGGAAGATCAGGACCAGGGTGGTAATGCCGAATCCTGCCACGAAACTATTGGTGAGCTCCGAAAGCCAGAAACCAAGTACCAGCCCCAGGAAGATCAGGATCAGGAACCCGATGAAGGCGGCAATAATGGTCCAGACCAGGAACCCCATGGATTTGGAGAAAAGGCGGATGCCCTGCAGCCGGAACAGTTCCGACTTCGTTTCGACATATTCTTTCAACAGGCTTTTATTCTCCTTGAAAAACGAACCCAGGTTGTCAGGCTGATTCATGATATAACGGATTTGAATAAAGTTAGGAAAATACGATGAAGTCGGGGGCCTGAAGTCGGAGACTAGATGTTCAAAATACGCTGGAGTTCCCGACAAACGGGCGCTTCAGACCTCCTGCGTCAGACTTCTGACCTCAGTATTTGGAAGTAATTACCAATTTACCTTAACTTTGCCACGGCAAAAGAAGAAGTAGAAGGGAACGAGGTTCGTTCCCTTCTTTATTTCCCTGCAGTATCGGATATGAGTACGGAAACGCAAATTCGGACGGTAGAAAACATGGTGAAGGCTTTAATAGCCGACGACCCGGCTTACTTCCTGGTAGATATCAGGATCAAACCCACCAACAACATCAAATTGTTCCTGGACGGTGATCAGGGTATCACGGTTGAGAAATGCATTACCATCAACCGGGCCCTGTATAAGCAGATCGAAGGCTCCGGCCTTTTCCCCGGCGATGATTTCTCATTGGAAGTCTCATCGCCAGGGCTTGATGAACCCCTGAAATTGTTCCGCCAGTATAAGAAAAATCTGGGCCGGCCCGTGGAAGTGCTGCTCAAGGATGGTATGAAGGTGGAAGGAAAAATGATCGAGGTACAAGACGATGCCATTACAGTGGAAGAGACCAGGGGGAAGAATAAAAAAAAGGAAATACTGCAGCACAAGCTGCCATTTGATAATATTAAATCAACAAAAATTCAAATAACGTTCTAAGCGCTACGGATAAGGCAGAGCTAAAAAACTAAAACCGGGTTCATCTGTGCAATCTGTGGCAATAAATTGTAGATTATGGCAAGTATAAACCTGATTGAAGCTTTCCAGGAGTTCAAGGAGGCGGAAAATATCGATCGCCCCACTATGATGAAAGTCGTAGAAGATGTGTTCAAAACATTGCTCCGGAAAAAATATGGCAGTGATGAAAATTTCGACGTGATCGTGAACGCCGAGAAAGGTGACCTGGAAATAGTCCGCCGCCGGATGATCGTCGACGACGGCGCCGTTCAGGACCCCCTGGCCGAGATCGCCTACAGCGATGCTGTGAAGATCGAGCCCGACTTCGAAGTGGGCGAAGAACTATATGAGGAGGTCAATATCCTCGACTTTGGCCGCAGGGCCATCCTGGCTGCCAAACAAACCCTGGCCAGCCGTATCAGTGACCTGAAGAAAAATGTGCTCGTTAAAAAATATGGTGACCGCGTAGGAGAGATCATCAGCGCGGAAGTTTATCAGGTATGGAAGAAAGAGATCCTGCTCCTGGATGAGGAAGGCAATGAGCTGATCCTCCCCAAATCCGAACAGATCCCGCAGGATTATTTCAAGAAAGGTGAGAATATCAGGGCGGTGGTTAAAAAGGTGGAATTAAAAAATAACTCCCCGGTAATTATCCTTTCCCGCACCTCTCCCTCATTTTTGGCTAAATTGCTGGAAATTGAGGTCCCTGAAATATTCGATGGCCTGATCGTTATCAAGAAGATCGTCCGTGAACCGGGCGAAAGGGCAAAAGTGGCCGTGGAATCTTACGACGACCGGATCGATCCCGTAGGCGCCTGCGTAGGTATGAAAGGCAGCCGCATCCATGGTATCGTACGGGAATTGAAGAATGAGAATATCGATGTGATCAACTGGACCAACAATATCCAGTTACTGATCCAGCGCTCACTCACACCCGCCAAGATCACCAGCCAGGAACTCGACAACGATAAGAAACAAGCCAATGTATACCTGAAACCAGACCAGGTATCGCTGGCCATCGGTAAAAAAGGCGTAAACATCAAACTGGCGCAGGAATTGACGGGATTTAGTATTGATGTGTACCGCGATACGGAAGGTGAGCCCCAGGAATTCGATATCGACCTGGAAGAATTCAGCGATGAGATCGAGACCTGGATCATCGACGAGTTCAAACGCATCGGTTGCGATACAGCCCGCAGCGTTCTGGACCTCACCCCTGAAGAACTGGAAAGAAGAACAGACCTGGAAAAAGAAACGATCGATAGCGTACGCAAGATCCTGAAAGAAGAATTCGAGAAAGAATAAGCGCCACGAGAAAAAGAGGAGAAAAGCGGTTTCAGGAGAAAGGCTGAAGAAGATAGTTTTTTCAGGGGCAAACAGCATAAGAAACAAAAAATTGTCTTACAATAACGAATGGCAGAAACAACAACACCCAGAGTAATGGCCGCAGCCAAAGAGTTCAACGTGGGTAAAGAAACGTTGGTCGACTTTTTGGTGGGTAAGGGTTTTAGCAAAGACGACCTGAAACCTACGTCCAAGCTGACGGAGGACATGTATCGTGCTTTGCAACAGGAATTCCAGAGCGATAAGGTGGCGAAGCTGAAAAGCGACCAGATCGATCTGCCGAAAGGAAGCCTGGAGGCCAAGAAAAAGAAAGAAGAAGAAGCTCCTGTAATCAAGAAAGAAGCAAAAGAAGAAGAAACACCCGCTCCGCCCCCGGTCACCAAACCGGCAGTGGAAGAAATAAAACCGGAAGAACAGCCTCAACAGCAGGAACCGGAAGTGGTAAAACTGGAGGCGCCCGAGATCGAAGGCCCCAAAGTGGTAGACAAGATCGACCTGTCGGTCATCGATTCTTCCACCAGGCCCAAGAAAACAGCCAAGAAAAAAGCGGAAGAGACCAAGCCGGAAACTGTTGAAGAACCGGTAGCAGAGGAGAAACCCAAAGTCACCGAAGAGGAAACGACCCCGGTGGTGGCGGAAGCCAAAACAGAAGAGCAACCCTCCGTTGAAGAAAAAGGAGAAGAAGCCCCGGTGGATGAGGATAGTGAAGGTCCCGTCATTGAAAATATCAAGGCTGAAAAACTGGAAGGCCCCAAGATCCTGGGTAAGATCCAGTTGCCCACTGGCGGTGAAAATCGCCAGAAACCCAACCAGGGCCAGGGCGAAGAGAAACGCAAGCGCAAGCGCATCCCCATAGAAAAGAGAGATCAGCAAACGCCGCAACAGAAAGCGGCCCACCTGTTCAAGAAAAGAGAGCCCGGCGATCAGCAACGACAGGGTGGCGGTCATGGCCATCAAGGACAAGGACATGGTCATGGTCAACAGCAGGGGGGTGGTAATTTCAGAAGGGATAACCGTGGACATGGCCAGCAACGCGGCGGCAGACACACTATTCAGCGTGAAGTAAAAGAGATCAACGAGAAGGAGATCCAGAATAAGATCCGCGAAACACAGGCCAAACTGGCCGGTACCGGCGGACGCGGTAAGAGCCTCAAAGCAAAATACCGTCGTGAAAAACGCCAGGGCATGTCGGAACAGGCAGGCGGAGAAGAGATGCAGGACAACAAACTGCAGGTAACGGAATTCATCAGTGTGAGCGAACTGGCTAACCTGATGGACGTGAGCTTCGCCGATGTGATCAGCAAATGTATGAGCCTCGGCCTGATGGTATCCATCAACCAGCGCCTCGACGCGGAAGTGATCGAACTGGTAGCCGGTGAGTTCGGCTTCGATGTAGAGTTCATCGATATGGAAAAGCAAATGGAAATGGAGGAAGAGATCGAAGAGGATGATGAGGATGAACTGCAGCCAAGGGCCCCGATCGTGACCATCATGGGTCACGTAGACCATGGTAAAACTTCCTTGCTCGACTATATCCGCAGTGCCAACGTAGTGGCCGGTGAGGCCGGTGGTATCACCCAGCATATCGGCGCCTATGAAGTAACACTGGCCAACGGCAGGAAGATCGCATTCCTCGATACGCCCGGTCACGAAGCGTTTACGGCTATGCGTGCCCGTGGCGCCAAGGTAACCGATATCGCCGTGATCGTGGTCGCTGCCGACGATGCTGTGATGCCTCAGACGAAAGAAGCGATCAGTCACGCCCAGGCTGCCGGCGTACCCATGATCTTTGCTATCAACAAGATCGATAAGGATGGGGCCAATCCCCAGAAAATATATGAACAACTGGCGGGCATGAACCTGCTGGTGGAAGAGTGGGGCGGTAAATTCCAGAGCCAGCAACTGAGCGCCAAGAAAGGCCTCAATGTTGACCTGCTCCTGGAAAAGATCCTCCTCGAAGCCGAACTGCTCAACCTCAAGGCCAATCCCGACCGGGAAGCTTCCGGCACCATTATCGAAGCTACCCTCGACAAAGGCCGTGGTTATGTAGCTACCGTGCTTGTTCAGAACGGTACCCTGAAACATGGGGACCTGGTGGTATCCGGACAATTCTTCGGAAGGGTGAAAGCCATGTTCAATGAAAGGAACAAAAGGGTCGATGAAGCACCGCCTTCCACACCTGTACTGATCCTTGGTCTGAATGGCGCTCCCCAGGCCGGTGAGAAGTTCAGGGTCTATGAAGATGAATCCGAAGCCAAGGACGTGGCCAACCGCCGCGCACAGATCCTGCGCGAACAGGGCCTCCGTACCAAGAAACATATCACGCTCGATGAAATTGGCCGTCGTCTTGCACTGGGCAATTTCAAACAGCTCAACCTGATCATCAAAGGTGATGTGGACGGTTCAGTGGAAGCGTTGAGCGATTCACTGCAGAAGCTCTCTACCGAAGAGATCGTGGTGAGCGTGGTGCACAAGGCCGTGGGCGCCATCACCGAAAGTGATGTATTGCTCGCTACTGCCTCCGATGCCATCGTGGTCGGTTTCAACGTTCGTCCTTCTACGCAGGCCGCCCGCGTGGCTGAAAATGAAGGCGTGGAAATAAAGCTCTACTCCATTATCTATAATGCCATCGAAGAGATCAAGAGCGCGATGGAAGGGATGCTGGAGCCGAAGATCCAGGAAAAGATCGTGGCCAATGTGGAGGTACGCAATGTTTTCAAATTCGACAAAGCCACTGTGGCCGGCTGTTATGTACTGGATGGAAAGATCCAGCGCAACTCCAAGGTCCGCGTTATCCGCGACGGTATCGTGGAATTCCCGAAGGGAGAAGGACAAAGCGGGGAGCTGGCTTCCCTCAAACGTTTCAAAGACGACGTGAAGGAAGTGGTCTCCGGTATGGAATGCGGTTTAACGGTAAAGAACTTCAGCGATATCCGCGTAGGCGATATCGTGGAAGCATTCGAAGAAGAAGAAGTAAAGAGAACGTTATAAAAAAGTTGACAGGTTCAAAAGTTGATAGGTTGATAAGTGGATCTTCATATTTCGGAGACCTCCTTGTCAACCTATCAACTTGTTAACTTATAAACCCAACTTAAAACCTTGTTAAATAACAGGGCCCCGGCCCGTAAATATCTGGCCGTAAAAGTATTTTTGAGCATATCATCTTCTCACAGTATGAAACAAGTATTTACTCTCCTGGCAGTTGTTTGTCTTGTGATCACCGCTTCTGCGCAGGGCACCAGAAAAGTGGTGGCGGATAAGATCGTGGGCATTGTAGGCGATAAGATCATCCTCAAGTCTGACGTATACAATGATATCCTCGATCGCCAACGCCGCGGTGAGCCCGTACCGGCCGAAGCTAACTGCTATATCATGGAGCAATTGCTTACTCTCAAAGCATTGGTGCTGCAGGCTGAAAAGGATTCCATAGCAGTGGGGGAAGATGAGATCGAGGCACTGCTCGACAACCAGATCCGCGGGTTTATCCAGATGTACGGCTCCAAAGAGGCGTTACAGGAAATTGCCGGCCGTACCATCTACCAGATCAAGGAAGATTTCCGGCAGTCGTTCACCGAAAGGAAAAAAGCGGAACGGATGCGCGATAATATCGTTCAGGGGGTGAAGATCACTCCCCAGGAAGTAAAGGAATATTTCGATAAGATCCCGAAAGACAGTTTAAGGTTCTATGAATCGGAAGTGGAGGTCAGCCAGGTCGTAGTATATCCCAAAGCCAGCCGCGACCTCGAGAAACTGGCCATCGACGAGTTGAACGATTTCAAACGCCAGGTGGAAAGTGGTTTGCAGAAATTCGAGACATTGGCCAAATTGTACACCGATGACCCGGGCAGTAAGGAAAGTGGCGGCCGTTATGCGATCAATCGTACAGAAAAAAGCTGGGACCCTGCTTTCATCAACAATGCCTTCCGCCTGAAAGACGGACAGGTATCTCCCGTATTCAAATCCAAATTCGGATACCATATCATTCAAATGGTAAGGCGCAATGGCGATGATGCCGATGTTCGCCATATCCTGCGCATTCCCAAGATCACCGATGAAGAGATCAATGAAGCGGTCAACAAACTGGATACGGTGCGTTCCAGGCTTATTGCGGGTACCATCAACTTCGGTGAAGCCGTTGCGAAATACAGCGATGATGAGATCGCCAAATTCACCGGTGGCCGCATGCAGAACGCACAGGGCGGGTCTTATCTTACCATGGACCAGCTCGACAAAGAATTGGTGGAATTGCTGGCCAAAACAGGATTGAAACCCGGAGAGTTCTCCAAGCCCACTCCTTTCACTGATGAGCGCCAGAAAAAAGGCGTACGCATCGTTTACCTGAAATCGAGAACAGAGCCACACCGTGAAAACCTGAAAGACGACTATGACCGTGTGGCGCAACGTGCGCTCGAGCTTAAAAAGCAGGAAGTGTTGGAAAAATGGTTCACCAACAAGATCCCCAGCTATTACCTGATGATAGATGATGAATTCAAGAGCTGCGGCACCCTGAACCGCTGGATGCAATACGCAGTGAAAGCGAATAATTGAGTTGACAGGTTTACAAGTTGAAAGGTTGACAAGGAGGACTCCAAAATTCAGCGTTCCCCTTGTCAACCTTTCAACTTGTAAACCTGTCAACTATCCTTGTCTATCTCATAATCTCGCACTATCTTGGCAACTACCCAGAATCCCTGGATGTAAGAGGAAACCCTTAAATGAGGCAGAAAGGAATGCGATTTTTATGATCGCACAGGGTTTTACGGTACTTTGTATAAGTATTTACCTGTAATTCGCAAACCGATTCCTTGTGAAGCTGTCCGGGCTTCGCGCTACGTATGCTCAAACAGTCTAAAAAGTTGAGACCTGAAGCAGGTCTTCAAAAGCCTGTTCATTGGCAGACCGACCTTCGGGGTAATCTCATGACTATAGAGTCTCCCCTGCTTAAATTCACCGGGAAAAGCAGGAAGGAAGTCCTGCATCATGCCATTACCGGCCTCCTGCTTGCCAAAGACGCCAGAAAGATCCCTGCCATTCTCCGCCGCGCTACCATCGGCATAAGCCAGTCCCTCACCCTGCATATCAAAGGAACAACAACAGCCAAACCATTTTCGATCACCATCATTCCGCAGGAACTCACAGGTAAAAAAAAATCGATCGTCCTTCAATGGAAGGGACTGTTGAGTGATCGCCCCGGCAGATCTGCTCCAAAAAAAACTGTCCGCCCTGTGGCGGGCAGCCGGTCGCTCAGGAGAACAGAAGGGCTATTTCGTTCTTTTGCCGATACTTCACCGGGCATGATCTGGGTATCGGATGAGCAGGACAATACCATCTATTTCAACAAAAGCTGGCTGCAATTCACCGGGATCACAGTGGAGGATGTGGCTGGTGATGGTTGGACAAAACTCATTCACCCCAACGATATCCCGGTAGCCATCGAACTATACCGCAACCATTTCAGAAAAAGAGATCCGGTGGTCCTTGAATACAGGATCAATACCAAAACGAGTGGTTTCAGATGGGTCATCGACCACAGCCTTCCCCGCTATGCTGCTGACGGCAGCTTTCTCGGCTACATCGGCTCAGTAATGGATATCCACGAACAGAAAAGCCATGAAGAGTTCCTGGCGCTGGAAAAAAAAGTGCTGGAGATGAATGCCCGTCCGGCCATCTCATTAAAGACCATCACGGATTATTTCCTGGAAGGGCTGGAGCATTTCTTCCCGGGCATGCTTTGCTCCGTGATCACCCTGCGGGAAGACCAGGTCAGCATTGAAGTGCTCTCGGCCCCCAGCCTGCCATCGGAATATTCCGGCGCCATCAGTGGATTGCGCATCGGCCCCCAGGCAGGGGCCTGCGGTACTGCCATGTACAGGAAGGAAAGGGTCATCACCACAGATATAGACACCGATCCGCTATGGGATGGTTACCGCCATCTCACCAAACAATTCGGGCTGCGTTCCTGCTGGTCGCTCCCCATTCTCAATGCGCACAATGAAGTGATCGCCACCATTGCTACCTATTACCATCAACCGAAAATGCCCTCTCCCCGGGAACTCGATATCCTGGAGCGGGTAGGTGATCTCCTGCGCATCATCATCGAAAACAAAAATGCCGAAGCAAGGATCAGGATGAACCATGAGCGCTACCTGTTGGTCACCAAGGCCACCAATGATGCTATCTGGGACTGGGACGTGGCGAGTAACCTGTACTGGGGAGAAGGGTTCTACACGCTCTTCGGGTACAAGCCCGGTCTCTCCCCCGGCAGTTACCAGCGATGGGAGCAGTGCATCCATCCTGAAGACCGCGAAAGGGTCATAAACGGGCTGAACAATTATATCCGTAACAATACGGCCAGGGTTTGGGAAGCGGAGTACCGTTTCAAAAAAGCGAATGGCGAATATGCGCTGGTGCATGACAGGGGCTTTCTCATCTTCGACCAGGACGGAAAGATCAATCGCATGGTTGGTTCCGTACAGGACATCACCGAGAAAAGGGAAATGGAGAAGAAACTGCTGGAACAGGAACTCAATAAACAAAAACTGGTAGCGCAGGCAGTGGTCAATGCGCAGGAAAAAGAAAGGGCCGAGATCGGAAAGGAACTGCACGATAATGTGAACCAGATCCTCACGACGGCCAAACTCTACCTGGAACTGGCGAAGAATGAAGAATCGGAAAGGGTGGAGCTGATCAGCCGGAGTGCCGACAGTATTTCGGATGCCATCAATGAAGTGCGCACCATTTCGAGATCACTGGTGCCTGCCAGTGTGGGCGACCTGGGTTTGATCGATTCCATCCAGGACCTGGTGGAAAGTGTGCGCGCCACGAGGAAATTGCGGGTAACCTTCCATCATACCGGCGATATCGACAGCGTCATGGATGAGAAGCGCAAGCTGATGCTGTTCCGCATCATCCAGGAGCAGGTGAACAATGTGCTCAAACATGCCTTCGCCGCCAGCCTGGTCATCGAGCTTACGGCGATCGGCCGCGTGATCGACCTCACCATCACCGATGATGGCAAAGGATTTGAACCGGCTACCGTGCGGGCGAAAAAAGGAACGGGGATACATAATATCATCAGCAGGGCGGAATTGTTCAACGGGCAGGTCACCATCACCACATCACCGGGCAATGGATGCAGGCTCAATATCAATGTACCAATCTCAAACTGAAAATAAATTCATGCTTATGGAAAAGATCAGTGTCTTGATAGCAGATGACCATAAATTGATCCGGGAGACCTGGAGCTTTATCCTCAACAACGATCCGAGATTTATTGTGGTAGCCGACTGCGGGGATTCGGACCAGGCAGTGGAATTGGCGAAGAGCAAGAAACCGCAGATCGTATTGATGGATATCAATATGGCGCCTGCTTCGGGATTCGAGGCAACGGAAAAGATCAGGAAATTATCGCCTGCTTCAAAGATCATCGGGATCTCCATGCATACGCAACCCGCTTATGCAAAGAAGATGCTGCAGATAGGGGCGCGAGGGTATGTAACGAAAAATTCATCGAAGGAGGAAATGATAGAGGCCATCCTGGAAGTGCATAGCGGGAATAAATATATCTGCGATGAGATCAAGAACAATATCTCGGAACTGGTGCTCGAAGAGAACAGGGAAATGCCCAATGTGAATGCCCTGACCGACCGCGAGATCCAGATCATCAACCTCATCAAGGAAGGGCAGTCCTCCAAGGAAATAGCAGTCAACCTGAAGATCTCTTTAAAAACAGTGGAAGTGCACCGGCATAATATTCTCAAAAAACTGAAGCTGAAGAACTCGGCATCGTTGGTCAATTTTATCAACAGCGTGGCCACCAATATATAAGGCATAAGAGTAACCACGTAGAGGCGATTGAGGTTTTTCGTTTACGTACCCAACTATTGACGCCACGGTTTTGGTTTTCACGATTTTATGATCAATTTTTACCATGGTATAAGACACTGTTAACTTTTTATTATGTGAAGGCTCTGCAATGCTCCTTTCCTCCGGGAAGGGGGCATTGTCGTTTTAGGGAGCTACCCCACGCAAGCCTGAACGGGGTCTAGGAGAAAACCCGTAGGCCCATTTGAAATTAATATTTAGGGGGATGAAAGTTTTCTTGAAATTCATTCCCATTAATCAGAAATACAGCATCTTAGCCTAAATCCAATATTCGCAGGTAATGCAAATTACCCTTGACCCGTTTACAATCCGGTTCCTGTGAAAAACAAGCGAATCAGGTCCTTGAAAGCCTAAACCGCTTCAGACATTGATCCACTTATCCTACAGAAAAATACCCCCAAATTCCTATGAAGACTGGGGGTTTTTTATTTCCTTCTACCCCTTTTCCCTCCTTCCCGGCAGAAAATACCGCTACCTTACACAGTTGGAATGTCCGATTCAGCCCCTAAGAAACCCATTTTGCACCCGTGGGATTTCCTTAACTTTGCGCTTTCTTTTCAACAGGAGCTACCCATGAGTGATGAAATAAAACATGAATGCGGATTAGCATTCATCAGGTTACGGAAGCCATTCTCCTATTATCAGCAGCAGTACGGTACAGTAATGTGGGGCCTTAACAAGCTGTACCTCCTCATGGAAAAGCAGCATAACCGGGGCCAGGACGGCGCCGGGGTAGCGGCCGTGAAATTGAACGTGGAGCCCGGATACCCTTTCCTTCACCGCATAAGGAGCAATGCCAATCAGCCCATTGCAGATATATTCAGCAAGATCAACAACGATGTGAAAGAGCTGGAAAAATACCAGCCCGATATCATGAAACATCCGGGCCTGATGAAAGGCCATATCCCCTTCCTCGGCGAACTATTGCTGGGCCATCTGCGTTACGGCACGCAGGGGAAGAACAATGTTGAATTCTGCCATCCTTTTATCAAGCGTGATACCATCCAGGCCCGCAATATGGCCCTGGCCGGAAATTTCAACCTGGTGAATACCGATGAGCTTTTTGCCCTGATCGATATCGATCCCGGCGAATTCCAAAAGCAGAGCGACCTCGCCGCCATGATGGAAGTGATCCATCATTTTCTCGTGAAAGCGGATGAGGAATCGCCCGGCAACCTCGACGTGCTGAAAGCCCTGCGCAAAGCGGTTTCCCTGTTCGATGGCGGATTTACCGTGGGCGGACTGATCGGCAATGGCGATTCATTCGTGTTCCGGGATCCCAATGGCATCAGACCGGCCTATTATTATATAAGCGATGATGTGGTGGTCGCGGCTTCCGAGCGTGCTGCTATCCGCACCGTTTTCAATGTCGGCGAGAACGAAGTGCTGGAGCTCATGCCGGGCATGGGACTGATCACCCGTGCCGATGGCGCTGTCCATGTCGAGAAGATACTCGAACCCAAAGAGCGTCGGGCCTGCAGCTTCGAAAGGATCTATTTTTCACGCGGCAGCGATGAAAAGATCTACCGCGAAAGAACCCAGCTCGGGTACAACCTCAGCGAGCAGGTATTGAATGCCATCCACCATGATCTGCGGCATACGATCTTCTCTTTCATTCCCAATACCGCCGAAGTGGCTTTTTATGGCCTGTGGAAAGGGTTGGACGATTACCTCAAACAGGTAAAGATCCAGCGCATCCTTTCCTGGTGTACCGATATTACGGAAGAGAAGCTCACTGAAATGATCAGCCGAAAGATCAGGATCGAGAAAATTGCGATCAAGGACGTGAAAATGCGTACTTTCATTACGGAAGATGTGAGCCGCAATGAAATGGTGCAGCACGTTTACGATATTACCTATGGCACTGTTCAGAAAGGGGAAGATACCCTGGTGGTGATCGACGATTCCATCGTGAGGGGCACCACGCTCAAGGAAAGTATCGTACGGATGCTGGCCAGGCTGGAACCCAGGAAGATCATCGTCGTTTCTTCGGCCCCACAGATCAGGTACCCCGATTGCTATGGCATAGATATGAGCAAGTTGGGTGATTTCATAGCATTCCGGGCCGCCATCGGGCTCATGAAAGACAAAAACAAGGAACACTGTTTGCAGGAGATCTATGAACGTTGCAAGGAACTGCAGCGGGTAGGACAACTGCATACGGAAAACCTGGTTTGCCAGGTCTATCAGCCCTTTACCACAGAAGAGATCTCAGACAAGATAGCACAACTTATAACTCCAAAAGGATTGACCGTTCCCGTGCAGGTAATTTTCCAGACCGTCGAGTCCTTGCACAGAGCATGCCCTACCAATACGGGCGACTGGTATTTTACCGGTAATTACCCCACGCCGGGGGGTAACCGGGTAGTGAACCAGGCTTTCATTAATTTTACGGAAGGAAAAAATGTGCGGGGATATTAAGCACCGCCCCTAAAACTTGATCAATTCAAAAAAATTGCTTAATATAACCGGAACGGGATGATGGTATAAGCTATGAATCGACATTAAACCTGGTATAGGTATAATCAGGAAGTAGCCGTGGTTTATGTATATGCAGCGTAAGTACAGGTAATGTGATCTGTATGAAGGTTACGCGCCTGCTTTTATACCAACGAAAAAATATCTTATGAATAGAATTTCCATCATGATCGTAGATGACCATACGTTGATTCGGGAAACATGGTCATTCTTATTGGGGCGTAATGAAGGGTTTGAAGTGATCGCTGAAGTCGGCGATGGTCAGCGGGCTATAGAAATTGCCCGTGATAAACGGCCGAATATCGTATTGTTGGATATCAATATGTCTCCCCTCAATGGTTTCGATATTATCAAGATGATCCGTAAGCTGTCGCCGGGATCCAAAGTGATCGCGGTTTCCATGCATTCCCAGCCTGCCTATGCCAAGAAAATGTTGCGATTGGGGGCCAAGGGTTATGTGACCAAGAATTCCCCCCGCCAGGAAATGCTCGATGCGATCACGGAAGTATACAATGGCCAGCTTTATATATGCCAGGAAGTGAAAAATATCCTGTCGGACCAGGTGCTGAATGAAGAAGACAATAATACCGGCCTCAACCAGTTATCCGAAAGGGAAATAGAAGTGATCAACCTGATCCGGGATGGATTGTCGTCCAAAGAAATTGCCGATAAACTCAAACTCTCCATCAAAACAGTGGAAGTGCATCGTCACAATATTCTCAAAAAGCTCCGGGTAAAGAATACGGCATCCCTCATCAATTATATCAACTCGAACGGGTTGTAAACGGCTCGGCCAACTGTTAATTCTCTTTTAATATTATTTTAATTGGGCATAGATTTTGCTGCAACATATCAGCCGACCGTTTAGCTTCCTATGGGGAACCAATATTAAGCAGGCCTGTTTAATTTCTGATTCCTTTGAAACTTATTGTTACTTTGAGGGGGGAACTTGATTCCCCCCTCACTTATTTACCCGTATTCACGGCATCAACTGTCAAGTAGTATGAAATCAGTTATCATCATTCGCCATGCCAAGAGTAGTTGGGACAATCCCGAACAGCCCGACTTCGAGCGCCCGCTCAATGAACGCGGCAAACGGGACGCTCCGCAAATGGCGCAGCGGCTGCTCGATAAAAAGATCAGCATCGATGCCTTTATCAGCAGCCCTGCCAGGAGAGCTAAAAAAACAGCCAGCATTTTTATTGAACAATACGGCCTCTCTCCCGATGGACTGATCCTGGTGCCCAATCTCTACCATGCCGGCCCATCCGATTTTTATCAGGCCATTGCCCAGGCGCCTGCCGCCGCAAAAACCATTGCTCTCTTCTCCCATAACCCCGGCATCACCGAATTCGTGAACCAGCTTACCAATACCAAAGTTGATGAAATGCCTACCTGCGCCATCTTTGCCGTGAAAGCAAACATCAGGGACTGGCCGGCATTCAAAGATGCTTCCAAAGAATTCTGGTTCTTCGATTATCCAAAATCCACGCTGGTATAGTATTTGCCACAAAGGCACGAAGGCACAAAGGGAATGAAGTTGTTTTTTTGACAGTACAATCTACCAATTGATCAATCTGCTTTTGTGCCTCCATAAAGAGACCAGTACCACAAGAATCCTGAATCCATATCAAGGCACGAAGCCATCCCCGGTATAGTGAGTAACTCCTACATTCCTTATCCTTTGTGCCTTCGTGCCTTTGTGGTAAAATCCAAATACCTCCAACAAAAACCTTGGCCGGCTTCCGATTTATCTGTACTTTCGGTTCATCCGTGAAATATTTATTCCAACTCCCCTCTCTCTGAAAACGATCTCCGGCATTCCGCCGGTTATTACCCAAAGATTTCCTGGAAATACCATTTACTAAAACTTACCGACTATGCCTATCAGCGTACCTGCATCTATTCGCCTGCTGGCGAAACGAATGGTGTTTCTATGCCTGCTTATCCTGTGCATACTTATCAGGCCCTATGCACAAACCTGCCCGCCTGGCCTGCAGACAGTTCAATTGCCGGCTCCCTCCGATCCAAATCTTTTTCATTTTACCGGTATGATAGAAAATCTGCCTGCCGATTATGGAACAGATCCCAACAAGAAATACCCGGTGATCCTTTATTTTCCCGGCCTCCTCGCGCAGGGCAATGGATCTCCCTCCGATCTCTGCAAAATATTCACCGATCAGCAATATCACCCTGCCTGGTACATATCCGTGAATAAATTCCCGGCCGTGTTCACAGAAGGTGGGCACGATTATTCATTCATCATATTATCCGTGCAATACGATAAATACGATGCGCCCTATCATTTCGGACAGGATATCGATAATCTCATCGATTATGTGCAGGCCCATTACCAGGTAGACCCTGCACGGATATACATCACCGGTATGAGCGCCGGCGCCAACCTCGTGATCGATTATATCGCCAGCAGTGTCGACCGCGCAAAGAGAGTGGCCGGCGCCAGCCTCAGCTCGGTATGCTATGGGAAATCCCTCATGCCGAACGGGCCCGCCAATATCGCGGCAGCTAAATTACCCGTGTGGTTCGTGCATTGCTCGCTGGAAACGACCGGCTTTTGCGCCGTATCGATCCCCGATGATTGGGTGGCTTCTATCAATGCCGAACCCAATGGAGTGCAGGCGCGTTATACGAGATTGGACCAGGCGCCAACACCTACTCCAACCCCTAACCTCGATACACTGATCTATTGCCAGCCCTATCCCCATTCCACCTGGCCAACCATGTATTCACCTGCCGTAGATAATGTGCATCCCGAAAGGACCATGGCGCCCAATCTGTATCACTGGTTCCTGCAACACGATCGCTCCGGCTCCCTGCCCATAGTGCTCAAAGATTTCAGCGCGAGTTTGATGAATGGGAAAGTGAGGGTACGGTGGACGACCAGCACCGAGAACAACAGCAGTAGCTTCACCATCGAGCGGGCGGGCAGTGATCAGAAATTTACCGGCATCGCCAATATCAAAGCCAGCGGCAATTCATCCACCGATAAACAATATGAATACATCGACGAAAAACCATTGCCCGATGTCAGCTATTACCGCCTGGTGCAAACCGACCTGGATGGCCGCGAAAAAAGATCCGTTATCCGCCGTGTTATGAACAGGAACGGGCGTACACCCCTGCTGGTGATCTCGCCGAATCCATTCCATACTGATCTCTCCGCCTTCCTCAACGTGAACAGGTCTCAAATAGTATCAGTTATTCTTACGGACCTCGATGGCAGGACCCTCATGAGCACGAATGGACGATATGCTGAAGGGGCAACAGAGATCAATCTGCCGACAGGCAAACTTCCGGCCGGCATTTATTTCCTGAAGATCAAAGGGGTCGATTTTTCAGTGACGCAGAAAGTAGTGAAGCAGTAGGAAGAAAGCGCCTTAGTGGCCCAATCCAATATCTGTGAGCCGTGCGGTAAACTCCCGGAGCACAGGTTGAAAATCCTGCATTGTATGACCAGGATTTTTGAAAGGGAAACCGGCTGCTGAGGCGAGCGCCTGTTGCAGGGAAAATTTTTCCTGCTCTATTATGAAAGCATATTGCTGCCCCATCAAATGCCTGCCCAGGTATTCCTGCTCTCCCTGCCCAGGGGTGGGGACCATAATACTTTTCTTACCGAGTTTGAGAAGGTCCATTACCGTAGTATAGCCGGGACGGCTGATCACGATGGAGGCTCTGCAGATCAGCTCATTCAGTTTTGCCGCAGGCAGATGATTGAATATCGTAAGCGTTGCAGAAGCATGGGCAGGAATATTTTCTTTATCCGGTAATGCGCGCAACAACACCGCTTTCCCTTCATACTGCTCCAGGTCGGGCAATAATTTTTTTTCAAAGATGGTCCGTTGCGGCTCAGGGCCCGAGAGGATGATCAATAGGTCGATATTTTCCGCTTGGTTTTCCGGGCAGGCTTTCAATCTCGACAAAGCCCCGAGATAATGGAGCGGGATGGGCGGCATCTGACCGGGGTTCGATAACTGACCGGCAAGGGAAGCCTCTCCCTGGTAATCAGGGACCCAGCAGGCATTGAAATGCCGGATGCGGCGATAGTTCCATTGTTGTACCAGCTTATCGGCCCAGGCCCCTAAACTTGTCGAGATGGTTAACTGATGGGTAATGAAGATACTGGGAATGCCTTCCGCATAGAAACCAAACCGGTTGTCGGAGATGACGGCGTCGACAGGATGCTGTTTTATAAAGGAGCGCACCCATCTCTTTTCCTTTTTGATACGTATCAATAATTGAGGGATTTGCCATAAGATCTTCCCGATGGTTCGCCACCTGCTGCTGCCATAGCGAAGGCCGTAACCCGCCAGGGGAGCAAATTGCAGGCCCGGGAATTCAAGGGAAAGAAGCTGTTGCTGGCGTTCGTTACAGGCTACTATCACGGTGCAGCCGGATTCGATAAGTTGTTGAATAACAGGGATGCAGCGGGTGGTATGTCCCAGGCCCCAGTCGAGTGGGGATAACAGAACTAAGGGTTTTTGGGTATACCTGTTAAATTTGGGATATATGGGCAAATTCGTATAATATTTTGTTCCTAAAATAGTTTAATTTAGTAAAGCGTCAATATGTCTATGAAGAAGTTGAATTTCAGATTGATTTTTTTGTTAATTTTCACAAGTCTTGTCGTCGTCAGTTGCAGTACTGGTAAAGGTATGGGTGGTTCATCAAAAAAATGCGGCTGCGGTTTGAACAAGGGATTTGTAGGCTATTAAAATCCTAATAAGAAATGAAAACGCCTAATCGCGATTTGCTTGTGCTGGTGAAAGATGATCACCTGAATGGTAAGGCTATGGAGAATGAGCTGGAGCAACTGAACCAGTTGTTATATCGGTTTGAGACAATCGATAATTTCTGCGTTGCTCATGAAGTGTTCGATATGAACAAGTATAAGGTACTGCATGAGCCGCGTATGATCAGCAAGCTGGCGAATCAGAAAGAGTTGACGCCATTCGTATTTATCTGCAATAAAAATTAATGATCGGATAAAGATAATAGTTACTCGAGTCAATACATTAAAAAGCAGAAAGGTTAACAAGTCATTTACTACCTGTTAACCTTTCTGCTTTTTAACTGATATGTATTCCCCGGCTATCCCAGTTGTTTCAGTGCATTGCGCAACTGGCTGATCATGGCAGGGATCTCTTCGATTTTACAGGTTCCTACGCTGAGCCTGTACCAGGGCGATCTGGTGGAAGCCCCGAATGCATAGAAAGGAACTACAGCGAGCTTTGCTTCGTTGAGCAGGTAAGCGGTCACATCACTTTGCTTTTCCAGGATGGCGCCTGTTTTTGTTTTCCTGCCCACGAGGTCGAATTTGATGGTGAGGTAGATGGCGGCCTGTGGAGCAATGGCATCTACCGAAAAACCTTCCGACTTCAGTTGTTGCAGTCCATCGTAGATGCCTCTCAAACGGGCTTCAATAGCCGATTTGAATTGGTGCAGGTACTGATCGATCTCTTCTTTTTTGTAGAGGTACCTGGCCACTGCCTTTTGTTCGGCCATGGGCGCCCAGGCGCCCACATGACTGAGGATGGCTTTCATTTTGTCCATGATGATCTTGGGACCGAATGACCAGCCTACCCGAACACCGGTAGCGGCAAACACTTTACTGATGGCATCGATGAAGATGGTGTATTGATGCATGGCCGGCCGCAGGGATACAGGGTTATAATGATTGATGTTGCCGAAGGTGAGATGCCAGTACATCTGGTCGTACATGACGTAGAGCTTCTTTTCCTGTTCCGTGCGGCGTGCATTCTCTTCCAGCACCAGGTCGCAGATGGCCGTAAGATCTTCTTTCGTGAAAGTAGTGCCTGTTGGGTTTTGCGGCGAGCACAATGCCAGCAGGGTAGCGCCTTTGATATGTGGGCGCAGTTGCTCTACCGTTGGCATGAAATGATTATCCGGACTGGCTTCCACCATCACATGCTCGGCGCCTACAAAATGCGCATAGTGGTTATTGTTCCAGGAAGGGACGGCATATACTACTTTATCGCCTTTATCACAGATGGCCCTGAAGAGAGAATAGATCAGGGGCCGTCCACCGGCTGCTACCAGGATCTCAGGATGTGAATAATGCAATTGTTCACGTTCCTTCAGGAAAACCGAAATGGCTTCTCTCAGATCGAGATTGCCTTCTGCCGCGGGGTAATTGGTGAAATGCTGCCGGTACGCTTCGATGATCTCTTTCTCGAGCCCCGGAGGGATCGGGAAGATGGCAGGATCGAAATCACCCACCGTAAAATTGTAAATCTTTTCGCCCTGCCGGATCTTTTCTTTGATCTCTCCGCCTAATTTCACGATCTCCGACCCGATAAGGGTTTCGGAAAGATAGCTCAGTTTCATCCGTATATTTTTAGTTTTTTAATTTGGTCGGATGGAACTACGCAGATTCACCTTGTTTGAAAAAGGCTTATCGTGCTTCGTTTCATATTGCAAAAGTAACGAAACCCGGAGATTGAGGATATTATCAGTGCCCTAATCGTATTTCTTCAGGATATCCAGCACATTCTGGTCCACCACCCTGCCTGTATCGCTCTGGACCTTACCAAAAAAATAGAGCTCATATTCGTTGCGGTAAACACCGCTCGCTTGTTTTTTGGCAAATTCTTCTTTCCTGAAACCGGTATAGAGGGCATACCCGATGGCAAATGCGCCGGTGGCCATGAAGTAGACCAGGAACAATCTTCCCAGCCATTTGAGCAGGGGGCGGCTGTTGAATGGTGTGCGCAGCAGGATGGCCACGATCAATGGCAATACCGGCACCCAGAAGCGCGGATCATAATAGGGCCAGTTGAAAATAATGAGCGCATAAAAGAGCAGGTACATCTTGATATGGAAAGGCGCCTCACTTTTTTTGGTGCAAAGGAGATACAAAAGCCATGCGAAGACACCGATGCCGAGGACAATGAAAAGTACCAGTCCGGCCGGTGAAGGAAGCACGTTCAGTAATTTTGAAGAAGGCATATTCACCAGCAATTCTCCCAGTTCCCGGAAATGGTTCTTGAGGTTCTCGCCCAGGAACCCACCAACGCCATGGTGAAGCTGGTTTGTCAACAGGCTTGTATAGTCGAGGATCTTTAGCTGTTTGGCGAAGAAAGCCAGCACAACAGCGAGCACGAGCAGCACCAGTAGTACAGCTTTATTTTTTTGGATGATCCTTTTCAGTTCGGCACGATGCTGCCAGGCGATACCCAGGAACAGGGCCGGTATCAGTGAGATGCCTACTGCACGTGTAAGCACGGTGAGAATGGCGAATAGGAAAGAGAGCCCCAGTTGCCCGTAACTTTTATTTTTTATGTACCGGTGAAAACAGTACAGGCTGGCCATGGAGAAAAAAATGTATTGCATTTCCGATAGGGGATGCGCTACGAACTTGATCACCGTCCAACTCAACAAGGCCACCGTTACATACAGGAATGGATTGATCAGGGGGCCGAATATTTTTTGCACGAAATACAATCCTGCAAAGAGGTAGAGGCAATTCACCAGGATGATAGTGAAGGAGTGCAGGATGCCGAGTTTCGATAAACCGATGAGCAGGCCGGTATAGCCATAAGGCAGGTAATCTGTGGCGGCAAAGGAATCCGGCGGGCATCCATGTTCCAGGCAATCCTTGATATTGAAATACCGGATGGAATCGAAATGGATATGCAGGGGTGTGAAGCAGCCTGCCAGGTATACCAGCACCAGCAGGATGGTCAGCAGCCTGAAAGGCTTGTTCATGCCCGGGTTCACGGGGGCGATAGCATTCATACGAGCGTTGTTTATATTGGTTTGCGGCCTGCTGCGATCACGGATAGCCCAATGGCATTGAAGCTAAGCGTATCGATACAGCGGACCAGGGGCACCAGCTTATTGAATACCTGTAATTGTTTGGGCGGGATCATTCTTTTCCGGAGCAGTGTGCCATCGAGCCACCAGCCGATGATGCCAACGGCATTGAAATAGCGGCTGCCGGTCACTTCAAGCTGTTGCTGTGCCAGCAAGGCTTTCAGCGATCTCCGGGTATATCGTTTAAAATGTCCCAGCTCTTTGTCGAACTGGTTATACAGGAATTGCCAGGCCGGCACCAAAACCACCAGGTGGCCACCGGGTTTCAGCATTTGCCTGCAATTGAGAATGGCGAGCGAATCATCTTCGATATGCTCTACCACGTTGAGTGCAATGATCGTATCGAACCTGTTGGCCAGTTCCGGCCGGTTTGACGTAATACCGGGCTCCGACAGATCGAGGTGTACAACGCCTTCCAGCTGCGGGTGACCGCCGAATTTTTGTTGCAGGATTCGACAGTATTCCTCCCGCAGATCACTGGCGGTAAGCATGAATTGGTTTTCCAGGAAAAACGAAGAAAGGTTACCGATACCGCTGCCTACTTCCAGCAGATGGCCTTTGCACCAGGGTCGTATCGTTTGAAATAGCCAGCGGTTGAAATGGCCTGCAGCGGCAAATTGTTCCAGGGTCTGTAATCCGGCAGGGTCTGTGCTATGCTTGTGTTCTGTTGCCGTCATCGGGCAAAGATGTTGTATTTCAGGATACAGTAAATGGCGCGGAACCCATCTTTCCAGTTGATCTTCTTGCCTTCCGCATAAGTACGGCCGTAATAGGAGATGCCTACCTCATAAATGCGGATATCAGGCACCCGCGCGATCTTTGCCGTTACCTCCGGCTCGAAGCCGAACCTCTTCTCCTTCAATGTAAGGGATTGAATGATAGGTGTACGGAACAGCTTATAGCAGGTCTCCATGTCCGTTAGGTTCAGGTTGGTGAATATATTCGACAGGGTAGTGAGCACTTTATTGCCGATCGAGTGCCAGAAAAAGAGGATGCGGTGCGAATTGCCACCGAGAAAGCGGGAGCCGAATACCACATCCGCAAAGCCGCGCAGTACAGGTTTGATCAGGATATTGAACTCCTCCGGATCATATTCCAGGTCGGCATCCTGGATCACGGTATATTCACCGGTGGCCTTGGAGATGCCGGTATGGAGCGCGGCCCCTTTGCCCATATTCACTTCATGTTTGAAATACCTGATGTCCTGCTCCGGGTGGTCGGCCATATATCGCTGGATAGCCTCTTCGGTATTGTCTTTCGAACAATCGTTCACGATGATCAATTCTTTCTGTATGTTATTGAGCAATTGTACCTCAGCGATCCTGTCGAGGATATGATGAATGGTGGGCCCTTCATTATATGCCGGGATCACAATGGAGAGCTTTTTAAATGGCTGCATGTCTGTTCAAGAGTTGTTTTGTATGATAGGGTCGAACCAATTAAAGGTGATGAATGGTTGAATAACGCCGCAACTTAATAACTAAACACTGATTGTGCAAGTGTTTGATTTCAAACAACGTCTATATAGCATAATAAGCTATTCGAGTTCTGAGAACGAATTAAATAGGGTTATATTGCAAAATAGTGAACACCCGTAAATTATTTATTATCTTTATTAATGTTTAAACGCTAAATCAACTACAAACATGAAGAGAATTATTGCAGCCGCTGCCATCTTATTGGCCTCCGGTGCTATTTTAACCGCCTTTACAAGATCAGGTGAGCCTGTATCGAAACAAACCTCCGCTCAGTCGAATAAACTGGCTACCAAATGGGCCCTCGACAAGTCACATTCCAACCTGCGCTTTACCGTAACCCACATGGTAGTTTCTGAAGTGGATGGTTCTTTCAAGAACTTCGATGGTACCTTCGAACATACCAAACCTGATTTTTCGGATGCAAAGATCGTATTCACCGTAGACGTGAATTCGATCAACACCGACAATGAGAACCGCGATAAACACCTCAAAGGGGAAGATTTTTTTGCGGCCGACAAATTCCCGCAGATCAAATTCGAAAGCACTTCCTTCAAACCGCTTGGCGATAACAAATACAAGCTCGACGGCAACCTCACCGTTCGTGATATTACCAAGCCCGTTTCTTTCGACGTTACTTATGGAGGCACGCTCAATTCACAACGTGGCGCCAAAGCAGGGTTCAAAGCGAAGACCACCATCAACCGCTTCGACTTCGGCCTGAAATGGAACAGGCTCACTGAAGCCGGTGGCCTCACCGTTAGCAAAGATGTTGCCGTTACGGTGAATATCGAGCTGAATGAGGTGAAGTAATTCAGTGTTTGCCACTAAGACACGAAGGCACAAAGGATAGGAAGTGTAAAATTTAACCATCGCCACCGAAGGCGCCTTTGTGCCTTGATAAAGAGTCCAATTTTTTTTGATATTGGTCCCTTTATTAAGGCACAAAGGAAGGCTGATAAATTGGTAGGTTGTTGGTTTCGAAATACATCTTCGTTTCCTTTGTGCCTTCGTGTCTTAGTGGCAAACACTGAATCTTTGTGCGAAACCATCTTAATTATTGCAATATCTTCGCAACCGGTTAACAAGTTCCGCCATCTATTTTCAATATTTTAGGTCTCTATTCCGTTATCAGCCATCATGAAAAAGGTATTATCACTGGCTATCGTCCTGATCTCCGTGCTGCCGGTCATCGCTCAGTCCGGTTACAGGATCCCTGTTACCCTGAAGCCATATAAAAATTCATGGATCTATCTCGGGTATTATTATGGTAAGATGAAAGCCCTGGCCGATTCGGTACAGCTCGATGCCGATAGCAAAGGTGTCTTCAGCGGTAAGGAATCCCTGCCCGGCGGCATCTATTTTATCGTATCGCCCCGCAAGGAGATCCTGCTGGAACTGCTCATCGATCAGCAACAGCATTTCTCCATCCAGGCCGATTCCGCTACGCTGCCGGCCGGCGTGGTCTTCACCGGTTCATCCGATAATACCCTGTTCCAGTCATATACCAAATTCGCCAACCAAACGGGCATGGCCGTGAATAAGGCCAATGCGGAACTGGCGGGCGCAGGATCGAAGAAAGATTCGGCCGCTATTACGGCAAGGATGCAGTCGATCGGGAAAAGGATGCAGGAGTACCGCGACAGTCTCGTGAAAAAGCATCCCGAATCCCTTCTCGCCGCCCTGCTGCAGGCCATGCGCGAGCCCGTGGTGCCGCCCGCTGCCAAACATCCCGGCGGTAAATACGATTCCAGTTATGCCTACCGGTATTTCAAATCACATTACTGGGATGGCGTTGAATTCAATGACGGGCGGCTGGTAAGAACTCCTTTCTTCGAGCCCAAACTGGAAAAATATTTCAGGGACCTCGTGGCGCCACATCCCGATTCCATCAGCAAGGAAGCAGATTACATGCTGCTCTACGCAAGGAGCAACAAGGAAATGTTCAAATACCTGCTCGTGCATTTCGTGCAGCAATACATCAACCCACCATACATGGGGCAGGATGCCGTGTTCGTTCATCTCTTCGAGAAATTCATCAATACCGGGCAGGCGGATTTTTTCACCCAGCAGTATAAGGATTACATGACCAAAAGGGCCTATAGCCTGATGGCGAACCAGATCGGCAGGCCCGGCGCCAATATGCAGATGGTAGATACCCTCAACAAGGCCATGCCCCTCTACAATGTGCAGGCCGATCTCACCGTGATCTGCTTCTGGGACCCCACCTGCAGCCATTGTAAAGAAGTAGTGCCCAAATTGGATTCCATCTATCAGGCAAAATGGAAACAACAGGGAGTGAAGATCTACGGAGTGATGGTGGATGGTGGGAAAGATAACTGGCTGCAGTTTATCCGCGCCAACCATCTGAAAGACTGGGTCCACGTTTACCAGTTGCCCTCCCAGGAGCAGGAAGACAATGCCGCAGGCCGGCCCGGATACCGGCAGCTCTATGATGTGTACCAAACGCCGGTCCTCTACCTGCTCGACAAAGAAAAACGTATCGTAGCCAAGAAGCTCGATTATCTCCAGATGGACGAAGTGATCAACCTCAAGCTGAACAACCCAAAAAACAGGTAACAATATGCCTTTCCTAAGACTAACCACGGCCGCTTCCTTAATCACTGCCTTTGTAACCGTTTCTACCGTTCAGGCACAAACGATCTTTACGTATGGCAATAAGCCTGTGACCAGGAATGAATTCCTCAAAGCCTATAACAAGAACAATACAGGCGAACAACCCACCGACAAATCATACCGCGAATACCTCGAACTGTATACACGTTTCAAAATAAAAGTGCAGGCAGCGCTCGATATGAAGCTCGACACCCTGCCCACCCAACTGGCGGAGTTGAACAGCTTCCGCAACCAGGTGGTGGAAAATTATATGAACGATGAGACCAGTGTGAACCTGTTGGTCGACGAAGCAATGGAGCGCAGCAGGAAGGATATCCACCTGGCGCACATCTTTGTCGCCGCCAGGGAAAATGCTACTGCAGGAGAATTGAAACAGGCTTCCGATAAGATCGATGAAGCGATGGCAGCCCTTCAACGCGGGGAAGATTTCGGGCAGACCGCCCTCCGCTACTCGGAAGATCCGGCCGTTAAGAACAACCAGGGCGACCTCGGTTATATCACCGCTCTGGTATTGCCGTACGACCTGGAAACACTGGTCTATTCACTGGCTCCGGGAAAAACAGGCAAGATCCGCAGCAAGATCGGGTTCCATATTTTCAAGAACCTCGGTGAACGAAAAGCGATCGGCAGGATCAGGACAGCTCAAATACTGCTGGGTATCCCGCCGGATGCAAATCCTGCCCAGAAAGCTGCCTTATCCCAAAAGGCCGATTCCATTTACCAGGCCCTGTTGAAGGGTAGCGATTTCAAAGCGCTGGCCGCACAATTCAGCAGCGACAATATCTCCTACCAGGCCGGCGGTGAAATGAAGGAATTCGGCGTAGGCAGCTATGAACCTGCTTTCGAAGCAACTGCGTTCGCACTGGAAAAAGACGGCGATATCAGCAAACCCGTTCTTACTGAATTCGGGTACCATATCATCAAAAGATTGCAGCGTATGCCTGTTCCCGATGGTACAGATGCCAAACAGTGGCGCGACCAGATAAAAAATCAGGTAGAGCAAAGCGACCGGATGCAGGTGGCCAGGAATATCCTGTACAAAAAGATCCTGCAACTTACCGGCTTCAAGAAGATCGCCGTGAATGAAAAAGAGCTGGATCCGTATACTGACAGTATCCTGCTCCAGAAGCGCCTCCCGAAAATGACGCTTACGGAAAACACACCGCTTTTTTCTTTTACTAAACAGACCATGCGTGTCAAAGACTGGAGATCGTACCTGGAATCCATGCTCCGGCTGGCGAATACGCGTTCGAGACCACACAAACAATTGATGGATGAATTCATCGAGCGAAGCGCTTTTGATTATTATCGAACCCATCTCGAAGAATACAATGCAGATTTTGCCTACCAGTTGCATGAATTCAAAGAAGGCAATCTTTTATTCGAGATCATGCAGAGAAAAATATGGGAAGTAGCAGCGACGGACAGCATTGGGCTACAAAAATATTTCCAGGCCCATAAAAATAATTACTGGTGGGAAGCAAGTGCCGATGCCATTATTTTTACTGCCAGCAATGAGGCTGCTGCCACTGATGCAAGACAAAAGCTACAGGCAGGCGCCAGCCAATGGAAAAAAATGGTGGATGCCAGCAATGGCACACTGCAGGCGGATTCCGGCCGCTTCGAACTGGGGCAGATTCCTGTACTGGAGCGCACCAGTTTCACACCGGGCCTCACCAACGCCAATGTAAAAAACGAAACGGACAACACCGTCTCCTTCGCTTATATAGTACAGGTACATCGTGAGCGGGAGCCCCGGAATTTTGCAGATGCGCGTGGCTTCGTGATCAATGATTACCAGGTAACGCTGGAAAACAAATGGATTGGGGAACTGAAGAAAAAATATCCCATTGTGATCAACGAAGCCGTAGTAAAAGGATTACCTAAATAATTATTGAAGAATTTTTAACAGTAAAGAGGCAGCATGAGAATTGCTGTCCCTTTATTGTTGAAACACATCTTACAAATAGAAGATGTTTCCATTAAACCTTCATGGATGGTAATCGTCATACATCCGTTTTGGCATAGTTTTTTTATACCACCCTTTTAAAACAAATCATCATGAAACGACTGATCTTTGTATTGATCGCTTGTAGTGTAGGAATTGCCTCAGTAGCGCAAACAAGCGCCGTCTATATCAAAGGCGGGATGAATATCGCCAATGTCTCCACCACTGCAAATGGAGAAGTGGACAAAGCCAATGCGTTGGCGAGTTTTCATGTAGGTCTCATGGCCGACCTTCCGATCGGGAAAATTTTCGCCATTCAACCCGGGTTATTATTTACCGGCAAAGGTTCCAGGGTTGAAAGTGGTAAACCTTCCGATCCCACTTATTACAAAGCCACTACTAATCCTTTGTATATCGAGCTGCCCGTGAATGCAGTGTTGAAATTCCCCATCGCGCCATCGAAGAACACCAATATCTTTTTTGGCGGAGGCCCTTATATTGCGATGGGCGTGGCTGGTAAACGGAAGATCGAAGGGAAGATCGCCGGCGTCAGCTTCGAGAACAAACAGGATATAGAATGGAGCAATGATGATCCTACCACCTTCAACAAAGAAGAAGGCTCCGGGCTTGGCATCATGAAACGCTTCGATGCCGGTATCAATGCTACTGCCGGTTTTCAGCTCAACAAGATATTGCTATCCGTGAACTATGGATGGGGCCTCACCAAATTACAGTCAGGCGCAGAGAATAACGACAACAGTAATAAGAATAGAGTGTTGGGAGTATCTATCGGGTTTGGGCTTTAATTGTCTGGAATGGGTTGTTCGAACATCCCACTTAGACAATCTCTTTAACGACGTTGTAAATGACTTTCGGCTTCCCGAGTGTATAATAATGCAGTACCGGGAGGCCGTTTTTCTTTAATTCGCGGGATTGCTGAAGCAGCCATTCGGTGCCCACCTGTTCTACCTCTGCATCCGTTTTGCATTTTATGATCTCATTGCTGAGGTCGGTAGGGATGTCTACATGGAAAGTGCGGGGTATCACCGACAACTGCTTCTTGCTGGTGATCGGCTTCAGGCCGGGTATGATGGGCACTTCGATGCCCGCTTCCCGGCAGCGTTTCACGAAATCGAAGAATTTCTGGTTGTCGAAGAACATTTGGGTTACTACATATTCGGCGCCTCCATCCACCTTGGCTTTCAGATAGGCGAGGTCTGTTTGGAGATTGGGCGCTTCGAAATGTTTTTCCGGGTAACCCGCCACACCGATACAGAAATTGGTGCGGAACCCATCGCGGATATCTTCTTCTAGATAGATGCCATTGTTGAGGTTGGTGACCTGGTGCAGCAGATCGGCGGCATAACGGTTACCACTGACCTCCGGTTCGAATACGGTTTCATTCTTGGCTGCATCGCCCCGTAGCACCAGCACATTGTCGACGCCGATAAAATTCAGGTCGATCAGCGCATCTTCCGTTTCACGTTTGGTGAAGCCTCCGCAAATGAGATGGGGAACAGCGTCTACCTGGTAATGGTTCATGATGGCGGCACAAATGCCTACTGTTCCGGGGCGCTTGCGCACCTCTACTTTTTCAAAAGTGCCATCGGCCTTCTTCTTGAACACATGTTCGCTCCTGTGATAGGTAACGTTGATATATGCCGGCTTGAATTCCATCAGGGGATCGAGATGATCATAGATCGAATTGATGGTCTTGCCCTTCAGCGGGGGCAGAATTTCAAAAGAGATAAGGGTCTTTTTGGCCTGTTGGATATGATCGATTACTTTCATTACCGGTTAAATTGGCTGCAAACATAAACAAGGAATCCCGGATGGCAAATAGCTGTTAAATTAAAGGCATTCAAAAGCAATGTCGATTAGTTCCGGTATTTTTGTCGGAAACCGTATAACAATTGATCAGCGAAATTCACACTAAAGACCTGGTTAAGTCCTATCGTAACCGTACCGTCGTAAACCATGTTTCGGTGCAAGTCAAGCAGGGGGAGATCGTAGGATTGCTGGGCCCTAACGGCGCCGGCAAGACCACCACCTTTTACATGGTGGTAGGATTGATAAAACCCGATGAAGGGCAGGTATTCCTGGATACGGATGAGATCACCAAACTCCCGATGTACAAGCGGGCACAACTGGGTATCGGCTACCTGCCGCAGGAAGCTTCCGTATTCCGCAAGCTCACTGTGGAAGACAATATCAAGGCTGTGCTGGAGATGACGAAGCTGCGGAAGTCCGAGCAAAAGGAAAAGCTGGAAGCCCTGCTCGATGAGTTCCGACTGCATCATGTGCGTAAGAACAATGGGGACAGTCTCAGTGGTGGCGAACGAAGAAGAACGGAGATCGCCAGGGCATTGGCGGTAGACCCCAAATTCATACTGCTCGATGAACCATTTGCCGGTGTGGACCCCATTGCCGTGGAAGATATCCAGGCTGTGGTTGCCCGGCTGAAATATAAGAACATCGGTATCCTCATTACCGATCATAATGTGAATGAAACTTTGTCGATCTGCGACCGGGCCTATCTCCTGATCGAAGGGAAGATATTCAAACATGGCACTGCCGAAGAACTGGCGGAAGATGAACAGGTTCGGCGTTTATACCTCGGAAGGAATTTCGAGCTGAAACGAAAAGATTACCTGCATGAAGAAGCCATCAAAGCTGCTGAGGCCATGAAATGAGGTATGAGGCCTGAAGTCGGAGGTCAGAAGTACCCTATTATCAGAAACCTTGAAATATTTTGGACCTCCGACATCTGACCTCCGGCTTCATACTTCAATTTATTCCATCATTTCCCCTCAAATTCTTTATTTTGCCAACGGTGAAACTACTATCGCCTGCCATATCATCATTGGCCCGCATGAGATTGTGGCGTATCGAAGGATGGAAAAGCCATCCGCAGGATGCCCAGCGGGAAGTGCTGCAGGACCTGGTTACGGCGGCCCAGTACACCGAGTTTGGAAAGAAATATAATTTCTCCCATCTTTTCAATATCAAGTCGTTCAAGCAAACGGTCCCCATCCACGAATATGAGGATATGAAACCTTATATCCAGCGGATCATGAACGGTGAGCAGAATGTATTGTGGAATACCCCCGTATACTGGTTCGCCAAAAGCAGCGGCACCACCAGCGATAAGAGCAAATTCATTCCTGTGAGTGAAGAAAGCCTCGAAGACTGCCATTACAAGGCAGCCAAGGACGTGCTCACGATGTATTACCAGTTCAATCCCGATTCGGACCTGCTCACGGGCAAGGGATTGGTATTGGGGGGCAGCCATACCATCAACCCGCTCAATCATGAGGCGCAGTACGGCGACCTGAGTGCTGTGCTGCTGCAGAACTCACCATTCTGGGGCCATTGGCTGCGTACACCCGATCTTAGCATTGCGCTGATGGATGAATGGGAGAGCAAGATCGAGATGCTGGCGCAAAGCACTATTAAAGAAAACGTGACCTCTATCTCCGGTGTGCCAACCTGGACACTGGTCTTGTTCCGCCGGATACTGGAGATCACCGGCAAGCAGACCATGGCGGAGGTATGGCCCAACCTGGAACTCTATATGCATGGGGGCGTTTCATTCACGCCTTACCGTGAACAATTCCAGAAGCTCATCGGCAAACCCATACATTATCTCGAAATGTACAATGCCAGTGAAGGTTTCTTTGCAGCACAGGATATTCCAGGGGAAGAAGGTATGCTGTTATTCGTAGATCATGGCATTTTCATGGAGTTCATGCCGGTAGAGGAATATGGAAAACCCATGCCGCATACCATCGGCCTGAATGAAGTGAAGACCGGCAAGAACTATGCGATGGTGATCAGCACCAATGGCGGCCTGTGGCGATACCTGCTGGGCGATACGATCCAGTTCACTTCCCTCGACCCGTTCCGCATCAAAGTGAGCGGCAGGCTGAAACATTTTATGAATGCCTTTGGAGAAGAGGTGATCGTAGACAATACGGATAGGGCCATCTCCATTGCCTGTGAAAGAACAGGCGCCGTTGTCAATGATTATACGGCCGCTCCCGTTTATTTCAATGATCATGGCAATGGGGCGCATGAATGGCTGGTGGAATTCGAAAAGGAACCTGCTTCCATCGACCAGTTCACACAGGAACTGGATGCAGCCCTTAAAAATATCAACAGCGATTATGAGGCCAAGCGGCACAAGAATATCGCGCTGCGCCTGCCCCTGCTGCGTTCCCTGCCCAAAGGGGTTTTCAATACCTGGCTGAAAAGTAAAGGCAAACTGGGTGGCCAGCACAAAGTTCCCCGTCTCAGCAACGACCGTAAATACCTCGAGGAGATACTGGCTGTGGCCCATGCCTGAGCAATGATCACATTCCCCCGCCTTCCTGTTATTGTGGAAAGAGACTATTGATTGTTGGATAAATTCATTTTATTTGTGCTCGTTTTAATCAAATCAACCTGATCATGAAATTACTCGACAACAGAGTTGCCATCGTAACCGGAGCGGCACGCGGGATCGGAGAGGCAATCGTTCTCAAACTGGCCGAGCATGGCGCTCAGATCGCATTTACCTATGTCAGTGACAGCAGTGCGGAAAAGGCAAAAGCATTGCAGCAAAAGATAGAAGCTATGGGTGTCAAGGCAAAAGCTTTCCAGAGCAATGCCGGTGATTTTGCTTCCAGTGAAGCCCTGGTGAATGAGGTGGTGAAGGAATTCGGCACCGTGGATATTTGTGTGAACAATGCAGGGATATCGAAAGACAACCTGTTGTTGCGTATGACGCCCGAGCAATGGGACGAAGTGATGAACATCAACCTGAAGAGCGTATACAATATGACGAAGCAGGTGATCCGCCCGATGATGAAAGCAAAAAAAGGTTCTATCGTGAACATGAGCTCGATCATCGGCATCCGCGGGAATGCAGGCCAGAGCAGCTATGCGGCTTCCAAGGCCGGGATCATCGGCTTTACCAAATCGGTAGCACATGAGTTGGGAAGCCGTAATATCCGTTGCAATGCCATTGCGCCCGGGTTCATCGAAACCGATATGACCCATTACCTCAAGGAAGGGGAAGCGTCCAAATCTTTCCTCGAAAAAATTCCTCTCGGAAGGTTCGGCAGCGCGGAAGAGATCGCAAATACGACACTATTCCTCGCATCGGATATGAGCTCTTATATTACCGGGCAGGTAATTAGTGCTTGTGGCGGGTTGAATATTTGAGGAGGTTTTTTTTTGCCACGAAGGCACGAAGGCTCAAAGGAAATGAAGTTGAGTTTTCTGAGTATTACCCTAAGCGAATTTATCAACCTGCCTTTATTGAGAGCTCAAGATCACAAAATCCGAAACCCTTATCAAGGCACGACGCTACCTCCGGTAGTGCCGATTAATTCTTACACCTCCTTTCCTTTGTGCCTCCGTGCCTTCGTGGCCAACAAACTCACTTCGCTTTGAACTTCCTGATCGCATTCCTCGTGAACTCGCTCAGCACCAGCTTCCCGGTGATAGTGGCCCTTTCGATCAGCAGATGGTCCCAGTTCTCAGTGCCTTTCCACAATACTTTTTTAAGTTCGGACATGGCCTGCGGATTGGAATGGGCCAGTGCATGGGAAAGGCGCGCAATGGATTCATCCATTTCAGTAACGGAACTGTGCAGCTCGGCATAGAGCCCTTTCCGTTTTGCCCAGTCTGCGCTGCGCCACATGGTGGCGTCGATGGCAAGATGTCCGAAGGCCGAGGCGCCGATCTTCCTTTCCACGGCAGGGCCTACCACAAAAGGACCGATCCCAATGGCCAGTTCACTCAACTTGATCTCTGCTCCTTCCACGGCGATGGCATAGTCGGCTGCGGCTGCCAGTCCGACCCCGCCACCTACACATTTCCCATGGATGCGTGCTATGATGAATTGCGGGCATTTGCGCATGGCATTGATCACATGGGCAAAGCCGCTGAAGAACTGCAACCCTTCTTCCTTATTGCTGATGGCGATGAGCTCATCGAAAGAAGCGCCTGCACAGAAGGCTTTTTCACCGGCCGAGCGAAGCAGGATCACTTTGGTATCATCTTCATTACCGGCCCTGTGGATGGCATGGGCCAGTTCTTCCAGCAGCTTTCCCGGCAGGGAATTGCTTTGGGGATGATAGAATTCGATCGTGGTAACGCCATTGTGGGTCTCTGTTTTCACATGCCCGTGCTGAATTTCTTTAAGCATAAGAGTAAGCGTTTAAAATATATTGCATGCAACTATTGTTGTTTTAGTTTTACCATAGTCAGGATGGTCGCCACTGCTACCTGCTCACCTGTTTGGTCTGTTACTTCCACCAGCCATTTAACAATGCCCTTGGCAATATCATCATCCCCTTTTTTCTCCTGTTCGATTTTTTCTTTGCAGGTAAGTTTTACGCCGATAGTAGTGCCGGCATAAACAGGTTTGAGGAAACGGCATTCTTCCAGGCCATAATTCAGTAGCACCGGGCCCTTTTGGGGATCAACGAACAATCCGGCCGCTGCGCTCAGGATAAAATATCCGTGAGCTACCGGTTTTTCGAATATGGTGCCTTCGAGAGAAGTATGGTCCGTATGCGCATAGAAATGGTCCCAGCTTACATTGGCAAAGTTCACGATATCGGCTTCGGTGACGGTCCGTTTATGCGTTACCACTGTATCACCGATCTGCAACTCTTCAAAATATTTGCGGAAGGGATGTTTCTCCTCTTCATGGGTAGCACCTCCTGCCTGGTATACATTGGTGATGGCCCCGATGAAAGTGGGTGATCCCTGGATGGCCACCCGTTGCATATAGTGTTTCACGCCACGCATGCCGCCCATCTCCTCACCGCCACCGGCCCTTCCCGGTCCGCCATGTACCAGCAAGGGTAACGGTGACCCATGACCGGTACTTTCTTTGGCGCACTCATTGTTCAATACAAGTATGCGGCCATGATGACTTCCCGCGCCCAGCACAAAATCCCTGGCGATCGTACGATCGGCGGTAACGATGGAACAGACCAGGGAGCCCTTTCCTTTTTTTGCCAGTGCCGTAGCCTCTTCGATATTCTTATACGGCATGATGGTGCTTACCGGCCCGAAGGCTTCCACGCTGTGCACTTCCTCCGAATCGAAAGGGCGATCGTTCTTCAGCAGCAACGGGCTCATGAAGGCCCCTTTCTTCGGATCGGCATCGATCAGCTCCACGCTGTCGAGTGAGCCGTAAACGATCTGGGAGGAGGCCAGTAATTTCTGTACCTGGGCTTTCACTTCATCGCGCTGCCCTTGTCCGGCCAGGGAGCCCATGCGCACTTTTTCATTTTCGGGATTGCCGATGGTGGTTTGGCTCAGGGCCTTGCCCAGCGCTTTCCACACATCTTCCATTTTATTTTCAGGCACGAAGATGCGGCGGATGGCCGTACATTTTTGTCCGGCTTTCGTGGTCATTTCCTTGCGCACTTCCTTGATGAAAATATCCCATTCGGGGTGATCGGGGTTTACGTCCGTTCCCAGCACGATGCAATTGAGTGAATCGGCTTCCATATTGAAGGGAACGCTTTCAGCGAGAATTCGTGGATGGGATTTGAGTTTCAGGCCCGTGGATGCCGAGCCGGTAAAAGTGATCACATCCTGGGCAGTGACATGATCGAGCAGCTCGCCGGCGGAGCCGCATAGCAATTGCAATGATCCTTCGGGCAGTATGCCGGAGGCGATGATCTGTTTTACCACTGCTTCTGTAAGATAGGAAGTAACGGTAGCCGGTTTTACAACAGCGGGTATGCCTGCCAGTAAGTTAACGGCGATCTTTTCCAGCATGCCCCAAACGGGGAAATTGAATGCATTGATATGGATGGCCACGCCTTCTTTGGGCACCAGGATATGATGGCCCATGAAAGAACCGGATTTGCTGAGGGAAACGGGTTCGCCATCGACGCAAAAGGTTTCGTTGGGAAATTTCCGGCGAAGCGATGCATAGGAGAATAGGTTGCCGATACCACCTTCGATGTCTATCCAGCTATCGGCTTTGGTGGCGCCTGTCTTGTAACTGAGCTGGTAAAAAGCAGGCAGGTGCTCACGGAGATGAAGGGCCAGGGCGCGCAGCATCAGCCCTCTCTGGTGAAAGGTCATCTTGCGCAGGGCAGGGTTGCCCTTTGATCTTGCGTATTGAAGGATAGCGGCGAAATCGAGGCCCTGGGTAGAAGTGGCGCCGATCATGGAGCCGTCGACGGCATTGTACAGGAGCTGTCCTTCCCCATCGCCGGTGACCCACCGGCCGGTTACATAGTTTTCAAGTTTGATCATATAGCAATTCAATTTATGATAATAGCCATCGCTAAAGTAGTATATCCCCGATGAATGCCGTTATAGGTAAAGCCGGTGTAGCCGATCTGTGTATTGATCCGGTTGATCTTTGCAGGAAGGTTGAAGCCTGCGGCAGCACCGTATGCCAGCCTCACCTGGGCCTCGGGCATTTCATTCAACAAGAACATGGCAGCACCTGTTCGCAATGAAAGGTATACCTGGGGCAAGAGGTAGGTCTTCAGTCCGGCCAGCAGGGGAATGGCATAGGCCTTGTTCCTGGCATTCTCGAAAAGTGTTTTATCGCCGGTAAAATAAGTATAGGACCCTTCTGCTTCCAGGGCAAAGAGTTTGTGGAACCTGTTCTCTGCTCCTGCAATGCCACCGATACCAACTGTATTGGCGTTCATATTGTGGATGCCGAACGATACGGAAGCCCCTAAACGAAAACTCCAGGAAGAATGGTGTTGTGCAGAAGCGATACCGGTGCAGAGGAAGCAGCCCAGGACGATCATACAGCACTTTTTCATTCCGAGGGTGATCATAATTACGAAAATACTGCAAAGGGATAAATAAGCAGGATTTATCGTTATTATTAACAGGAACGTATTTTTGTGGCATTAAAAAACGAGTGGAAGGTTCCACCCATAAAACCGGAATATGCGCCAATCAATTATGCTTTTAGTTTTTGCAGGCATCACCCTGATAGCCTGTAATGATGCCGGCCGGAAAGAAAGCTCCGACCGGAAAGACGGCTTCAGTGATAAACCCGTTACCAAAGGGGATTCCCTTTACCAGGAGGTAATGGACGGGCATGATATCGGCATGGCTAAAATGGGCAAGCTGAATAAGTATTCCATTGAAGTGCAGAGGCTGCTCGATAGCCTGGGAAAGCTGAAAGCGCCTGACGCCGCCCTGCGTACCCGGTTGCAATCCCTTCAGAAAGACCTGCATGAAGCACAGGAGGGCATGAATGGCTGGATGGAAGGGTTCAATACGGATTCTGCCAGCGCAGCCGAGACTTTGCGTATTCCATACCTCGAACGTGAGAAAGCAAAGGTCGAGCAGGTGAAGAGCAATATCCTCACCAGTTTGCAGAGGGCCGATTCATTATTGAAAAAGGGAACGGAATAAGGGAAGCTACTCAGGAGATCAATCCAAACTGGCGGAGATGATGCCGGGCATGTTTGTATAATAGCTGCACCTGCTCTTCGTAGTTCAGGTTACCGAAAATAGGGTTCTTCACCCGAAGGCCGGGGTTGGTTTCATACCGGTCGAAGAAATGATTCAGCTCCTGTTGTAATGCCTCGATGGATTGTTGCATGGTGTCATGCACAACCGGTAAGGGGTCTTCGGGCAACAAAGGGTTTTTGGTGTTCTCCCTGAAAGGCTTGTCGGTCAGCAGCCATTCATGATTCTTTTGGATCCTTTCTGCATCGGGCAGGTCGGGGAGCTGTTTCCTGCCATTGGCGATCTGCATCATCTGGGCAAGATGCTCCACTATCTGCTGGCCATTCATTTTGCCCCATGTCCCTCTGGCATCGGGAGCGAGGTGCTTCAGGTGAAAAATAAAATCTTTTTTTAAAAAGTCCAGTTTCTCCTGGTCCATGAGAATAAGAGTTTATAAATGCAAAGAGTGTAATTGCACAAGATAAGCAAAAAGGCAGTGCCAGCCGCCAGCCTGTCATAAAACTGTTTTGGTAGAAAGTTTGCCGGGATTCATTCATGGAAAATGAATATCCCATTCAGCTTGTTCAGCATACTGACCAGGCTTTGCTTGATGCCTATTCAAGCACGATAACGGGCGTGGTGCACACCGTGGCAGAGGCAGTGGTACATATTGAAGTGATGAAGAGAATGGTCAATCCGAAAACGAAGCAGGTGGAGCAGGCGCCGGGAAGTGGTTCAGGTTTCCTGATATCTTCCGATGGTTTTGTGGTGACCAATCATCATGTGATCGAAGATGCTTCCGATATTAAAGTTTCATTGGCCGATGGCCGGAAGGTGGCGGCTGAACTGAAAGGTTCCGATCCTTCCACCGATATTGCCGTATTGAAGATCTATGAGAACAACCTGAAGGCCCTGTCGTTTGCCGATTCGGGCACATTGCAGGCCGGACAAATTGCCATTGCCATCGGCAACCCCCTGGGCTTGCAGCATACGGTAACGGCCGGGGTGGTCAGCGCATTGGGAAGAACGCTCCGCGCTACCAATGGACGGCTGATCGATGATGTGATCCAAACGGATGCCGCACTCAACCCCGGCAATTCAGGAGGCCCGCTTGTGAACTCCTTTGGGCAGGTGATCGGTGTGAACACCGCCATGATCCCCACAGCACATGGCATCTGCTTTGCCGTTTCATCGAATGTGGCGGCCTATGTGGCTGGGAAGCTCATTTTGAAAGGAAAGGTAACACGCGCTTACCTGGGCATTGCCGGGCAACTGGTGAGCCTCACGGAGCGGATGATCGCCGCCAACAAGCTGCAGAAACGCACAGGTGTCTATATTTTCGAGATCGTGGCCGATGGGCCTGCCCACAACAATGAACTGCGCACAGGTGATATCATTGTTGCATTCAATGACCAGCCGGTTGGTTCGGTGGACGACCTGCATAGAATGCTCACAGACCAGTTCATCGGTCAACCGGTAGCGTTAGATGTATTGAGGAATGGGCGGCGTGTTAAGGTGAAAGTGGTGCCGGGGGAGATGAGGTGAGGGTGGCAAGTTGATAAGTTAACAGGTTGAAAAGTTAACAGGTTGATAAGTTGACAGGGAGCACCCCTTGTCAACTTATCAACCTGTTAACTTTTCAACCTGAATCCCTATCTGATGAACAGCTTCTTCAGGTAGCTCTTATTATCATGCTGGATCCTCAGCAGGTATACGCCGCCGGTGAGCATGCCAGCTTCGATCGTTTTATTGAACCGGCCCACAAAACCGGGATAGATATTCTCGAATACTTTCTGACCCACGGCATTCAGGATGCTGATGTTCAGGTCGGCTTTTTTGGAAACGGTGAAGTCGGCCACGAACCTTCCATCGCTCGGGTTGGGGAATACTTTCAACCCGATCTCCGCAGGATCAACATTGGGAACGCTGGTGACTGCGAAGGGTATCTGGTTCGATTCCATCGAACAGCCATAACTATCCGATACGACCACTTTGTAGGTGCCGCTGGCCGTAGCGATGTAGGTCTGTCCGATTGCGCCCGCGATAGGATTGCCATCCACATACCATTGGTTGTTTGTTGTGCTGTTGCTGGTGAAAACATTATTGTTCAAGGTGATCACCGGTGCAACGGCTGTAGAAGCTGTGACAGTGGTCCTGCTACTGGCGCAATTTTGGAGGCGCACCTTCATATCATAGAAGAAGAAATAGTATTTATCCTGGTCGTTGGTGGTGAGATAAGAGCGGATGTTGCCGGTAATATTGAAGATACCGGGAATGCCTGTAGGATATGGATTGGTAGTGAGATTGTTATTGAAAAAGAGCGCCATGTCCTGACTTGCATCCTGTGTAAGGATCAATCCGTAATTACCCGGATCAGGCACCGGCAGGTTCACGTAGAAGATGCCGCCATTGGTGGCATCGGTTGGATAAACATCTATCGTTGTACGTGATACCGGTATATAGGAATAGGAGGTCTGGTTGGCATTGAAAGTGATATTTCGCGCAACCGTAAGGGTTATTTTGCCGGAAAGGCTAGTGGCAGACCTTACATAGAGCCTGATCGTTTCTATCGTCAGCGGAGCGCCTGTAGTGAAGGTCATGAAATAGGCGTTCAGGTAATTACTGGAAGAGGTGGGGTATCCTCCTCCGCCCAGTGTGGTACTCGAAGCAGGCCCTGCGCCCAGTTCATTCTTGTTGGCCGCCAGGTAATATTTCTTATCGGCAGTGATCACGGTACTGCTGGTCACATTGCCTGCGGCAATGGGTGTGGTGGCAGTCGGTGAATCGTACCAGAAGAGCGCATCTCCCGTGGCAGGCGTAGCGTTGAAATAGACTTTATTGGTACAGATCTCCGCCTGACCGGCAGGTGCTGCGGAACCTGTGCTGATGGCCGCAGTGACCGTCTTCTGATCATTGGTGGGGTCCTGGTCGTTGGCAAGGTTCGTTTTGCCGGTGATGGTGTACGTAGTGCCTGCAACAGAACTGAATGGAGTAGAGAAGGTAAAGAGGACTTCACCCAGTGCTGCGATGGAGCCAGGGTAAGTATCTGTGAGCGTGGCTACGGTGGTAGCGCCATTCATCACTGTGGCAGTAACGGGGATATTGGATTTACTTAAGGTCCCGAAATTCCTGATCTTCACTGTTACGTACTGTGAGCCATTGCCGCAGTATTCAGTGGTGGGCGTAACGACATCTACCACGCCTGCGTCACTCGACGGGGGAACGATATGTATCCTGAAATCCTGGGTCTCTCCATTCGCATAAGCGCCACAGGGAGTAACATTGGCCAGGTTGCTGGTCTCCTGCAGCACGATACGGAGGATGGAATAATTGTTGACTTTTACACCGGAAGGTATCGTAACCTGCACACCAAGATCGGTATTGCCCAACAGTGTGCTGCTGGCTGCAATTTGTTCATTGGCATCATTGAAATCACCATCGTTGTTGAAGTCGATATAAGCTTTCACGGCCCTGGCGGCGTTGGATGCATCACAACTGTTCACACGTACAAAGAGCTGGACGCTGGAATTGGCCTCAACGTCGGCGGTGAGGTTGGTATAGTTGGTATAGGTAGTACAGCTGGCCGGGTTCTGTTTGCGCAGGTTGGCGAAAGAAACACTGTCGATCCTGGAGCCCGCACTGTTGGTGGCCCCGGAAGTGCAATAGGCAGTACCCCCCACACCGCTCATGATCAGTGAATAGGCCTGGCTGCCCCTGGCCAGTGTGTTCTTATGCGTGATCTCGATGGTATAGGTTTGTCCGGGTACAGCATCAGGTATCTCGATCTTTTCTACGTTGTCAATGCTATTGTCACCCTGGGTAGCGGCGTTGGAAGGAAGGTTCGGGTTCAGCTTCCAGGGATAATAAACAGTTGAACCGATCTTCACGCGAAGGTCGAGGTCGTTCACCAGCTTGGGCGTGCGGTCATTGAGCGGGTTCCCGGTTTGCACGGTACCTTTTACGTCTGTCCAGCAAAGCGTTATTACCAGCGGGCCTTTACCCGAAGCAACAGCCGTTGTAGTATAGGTGGCGCCGTTATTCAATGTATTTTCTTCGATGCGTTGTGAGCGGGGAGCTGTATTGTCGTCCGTGATCACGGAAGCAGCTTTCACCATATCGATCAACCCCCATCCATAGGTATAATCGGGGCCGGGAGTGGTGCCGGCTTCATCGGCAGTATGGATCACGATCCCTTTGAGCGTGGCGGAACGCATAAATGAGCCGCTATGCAGTTTTGAATAATATTCCTGTAATAATAATATGGAACCTGCCGCATTCGGTGTTGCCATGGATGTGCCGCTATAAACAGCATAGGCATTATTGGCAGTAGCAATACAGGAAAGAAGATCGACCCCATTGGCCACTACGTCGGGTTTTATGCGGCCGTCGTCGGTGGGGCCCCAACTGCTGAAGCTGGCGATGGAAACATCCGAGGGCTTGCTGTACCCGGCAGAAAGCGGGGCTACAGCCCCGATCGTGAGGATATTCTTGGCAGTACCATAGGTGGAGATGATATCATAACCATCATTATTGCTGATAGCGGGAGAGGAAGGACGGTTGCCGGCGGGGCTCATCTGGTTATTGGCATCGAAGCGGTAATAAGGAGAGCCGACAGCAGGGCCATTTTCATCGCGGTTATTACCGGCCGATTTAACGATCAGATAATATGGTGCATTGTAGGCGATGGAATCCCAGATCTGGGTATCGTTGGAGTAATAACCGAATTTATAATCTTCCGTGGAGCCGGGCGGTCCCCAGTACTCCCAACGATTGTTTCCATCATTGAAGACCCATCCTGCTTTCTCACCATAAGAGTGGTTCGATACCAGGATATTATTGCCCGATTCTAGGAACATCTCCGATAAATGGTTGCTGAAATCGTGGGTGATCAATTGCTGAAGACCGAAAGACATACCTTTGGCAAGCGGGTTCACACCGGCGGCCATCAGGGTGCCGGCTACGTGTGTGGAGTGGTCGCTCAGCGATGCAGCGTCTTTATTCAGGATCCTGCCGGTCAGCTCAACATGGGTAGACAATACATTGCCGCCATCCCACATGATCAGTTTTCCCTTCATATTATTGGAAGAACCGTTGAGATTGAGCCCTGTACTGCCGCCTGGCCAGAGCTGGGTAGTGCCGATGGTGGCCGCTGCGCGGATATTATTGTCTGTGGCGAGATAGACCGGGTTACCGAAGAGATCGATACTATGCAGTATGGAGATGCCTCCATTCTTACTGCGCATGGCGAGCGGCCAGTTCTTTTTCCTGGCAAGGTCGTGCAGTTTATCCTGCATCTGGCGCTCTTTTTCCGCTTCCCTGAATGCCGAATTTTTTAACAGGTCCGATTGGGTCTTGGTTTGTGAAAAAATAGCCTCACTAACCAGCAAAGCCGCAACTAAGAGGGTAAAGTTTTTCCGGGGCATGTAAAGTTTTTATTATTTACTCAAAAAACGATAATTTGGTTGGTCAAGTTGCTGAAACTGATCCTAAATTTAACTATAACATGGCTACGATGATAAAAAAAATTGCATGGCCTTTAATGGCATTTTTAGTGATCACACTGTTAAGCTCTTACATCTGCATATTCGGAAAAAAAGAAGGGATCAAAGGGTATGTCTATCGTATCAAAGGCAACCAGATGCCTTCACCTGATCAGCCATTGCCGGCTAAGAAAGGATTTCAGACAACGATCTATATTTATGAGCTCACCAATGCCTCACAGGTCACCCGTACTGAACCACACGGCACTTTTTATTCAACCATAAAAACGAAGCTGGTGAAACAAGTGGAGACCGACAAGAATGGCTATTTCAAGGTCAAACTGGCGCCCGGCCAGTATTCCGTCTTCATCAAAAAAGGGGATCTCTTCTATGCCAACCTGTTCGATGACAAGAACAATATTGCACCGGTAACCGTCACCAAAAAGAAATTCACGGACCTTGAAGTGAGGGCTGATTATGATGCTGTGTACTGATGCTGTTCGTAAAACAGGAGTGGTCGTATTTCTCATGGTGATTGGGTATTGCAGGATGATGGCACAGGAGCAAAGCGCACAACCTGCCTACGATGAAGATTATTATGAATCGTATACCGACCATATAACCTCCCGGATTTATTTCTCCCGGAAATATACTTCACTCATCCTGCGGGCCAGGGAATCGGTAGACGATCTTCGCTACCGGCCCAATACCACGCTCAATTTCGGCGTAGGCGCTACCTATGGATGGTTCACGCTCAACCTGGCCTATGGCTTCGATTTCCTGAACCAGGGCGATAAGGCAAAGGGGACCACCCATTACCTCGATCTTCAATCGCATGTATATACCCGTAAGATGAGCATCGACCTCTTCGGCCAGTTCTATAAGGGGTTTTATTTATCGCCCAGGGGAACGGGCTCCAATGATGGCCAGTATTATCTGCGGCCCGATATCAAAGTGCGGCACATGGGTGTGGCAGCGTATTATATCCTGGATTGGAAGCACCTGTCCATGCGTGCGGCCATGCTGCAAACCGAATGGCAGAAAAAATCGGCAGGCAGCCTGCTCATTGGCGGAGAATCCTATTATGGCTATAGCAAGGCCGACAGCGCCATGGTGCCCCATGCACTGGCCGGACAGTATTCACAAAGAGGCATTACCCGGTTCCGTTATTTCGATATCGGCCCCGGTATCGGGTATGCATATACGTTCGTATGGAAAGAACATTTCTTCGCCATGGGTGGCGTTACCGGTAGTATCCCATTGAACTTTCAGAAAGAATGGCGGGGGAAAGGGACTGTGGGCGAATCGAAGTTTTCCATCAGCCCCGACCTGATGCTCCGGGTGGGGATTGGCTATAGCAATGAGCGGATGAATATCAGTATGACCTGGGTGAACAATACTTTCGAGACAAAAGGTTCTGCCGGGAAATACCAGATCCGTACAGGCAACGTGCGACTGAATGCCGCTTACCGCTTTCTGCCGGGTCCTGACCTGAAAAGAAAAATAAGGTTCTTCAGGGATGCCCGATAAGTCGAAGTTGAATTATTGTACCGTTTGCCGGGCTTCGATCTGCTGGCAAAGCGAACGGAAGATCTCATCGATACCGCCCACACCTTTTACATGCACCACCTTTCCGAATTGCTCATAGTAGCCGGCTACCGGCGCCGTTTTATTTTCATATTCTATGATGCGTGCGCGGATCACTTCTTCTTTGGTATCATCACTGCGGCCGGAGGTTTTACCGCGGTGCAGCAATCGCTGCACCAGTTCTTCCTGCCCAACTTCCAGCGCCAGTACGATCCTGATCGCTGCATTTTTTTCCGCCAGCAGGTCGTCCAATGCTTTGGCCTGGGCAACAGTACGGGGAAATCCATCGAACAGGAAACCTTTGGCTTTGGGATTGTGCTCGAGGGCTGAGCGGATCATTCCGATCACTACCTCATCGGGCACCAACTGGCCATGGTCCATAAAATTCTTGGCCTCGAGCCCGAGTTTTGTCTGGTTGGCGATCTCTTCACGTAACAGGTTTCCGGTAGAGAGATGGATCAGTCCATACTTCTCGATCAGTTTTTCCGACTGGGTCCCCTTACCGCTACCGGGCGGTCCAAATAAAATCAGGTTGAACATGGTACTTACTACACTTGGTGAGTGGACAAATATAAAGGACTATCTTTAAAAATCCTTTAACATTCTGGGGTTTCTGATTAAAAACTGATTAGTTATTACGCTATTAGCCGGTTAAAATTCAATTGATCCCCGTCAAAGCGGGTGGCCGGTCCGGGTGCTGTTCCCGGTTGCACCATCTTCCTGAACCGGAGGTTCGTAAATTTGTTATAAATGAAGTATATGCGCTCAGTTATTTCCAGGATACCATGGTTAAGGTATTTGCCTGTGTTGCTGTTGATTACGTTGCTTCAACAGTGTAGTTACTCCCAAACATCCTCCTCACCAAAAAAATCTAGTATGGACAATACCAAAAAAGAGAACAACCCTGTTTACTCCCGCACCGATACGGCCAAAGTGAACATGTCAGAGGCTGAATGGAAAAAGATCCTGCCGGAAGACATTTACAATATTGCCCGCCAGAAGGGTACGGAACGCCCCTGGACCAGCAAATATGAAAACTCCAAAGAGATCGGCACTTACTATTGTGCCGTTTGCGGGAACCCGCTTTTCAAGAGCGATACCAAATTCGAAAGTGGTTGCGGATGGCCCAGTTTCTATGAACCGATCAGCAAGGGCAGTATCATTTATGCGCCCGATCATTCCCATGGGATGTCGAGGACGGAAGTAATGTGCGGCCGCTGCAAATCGCACCTGGGCCATGTATTTGAAGATGGGCCTAAACCCACGGGTCTGCGTTATTGCATCAACGGGGTAGTGCTGGACTTCGAGAAGGCAAAGGCGGCGGAGAAAAAATATGAGGGGAAGAATAAAGATTGATATGTTAACAGGTTGACAGGTTTACAGGGGCGCCCGAACTTCGGAGATTCCCTTGTCAACCTATCAACTTATAAACCTGTTAACCTACTCTTTATCTTTGCACCATGAGAAAAAAGAACATGGTATTGGAACGGGTGACCGTTCAGGATTATGCTGCGGAAGGAAAGGCTCTGGCAAAGATCGATGGAAAAGTGATCTTCATTGAAGGGGCTGTGCCCGGCGATCTCGTGGATGTGCGCCTCTCGAAAAATAAAAAGGAATGGGCCGAAGGCAAGGCCGTGCATTTTTATGAGTTGTCGGGCGACAGGGTATCCTCATTCTGTGAACATTTCGGCGTATGTGGCGGCTGCAAATGGCAGATGTTGCCCTATGAAAAACAGCTTCACTATAAACAACAGGAAGTTGAACAGAATCTCCGCCGGATCGGCAAGCTGCCCCTGCCTGCACTGGAGCCTATCGTGGGCTGCGAACAGACTATCCGCTATCGCAATAAGCTGGAATTTACATTTAGCAATCGTCGTTACCTCCTCCCCGGCGAGATCAGCGATGGTGAGCCTGTACCACAGGAAAATGCACTGGGGTTCCATGTGCCAAGGCTGTTCGACAAGATCATCGATATCCATACCTGCCACCTGATGCCTGAGCCGGCCAATTCCGTAAAGAATACCATTCGCGCATTTGCCAAAGAACAGGGGTATAGCTTCTACGATATTCGTGAACATCATGGCTGGCTGCGTACCCTCATCATCCGCGTATGCAGCACCGGTGAAACAATGGTGAACGTATGCTTTGGGTACGACGATGAGCAGGAAAGAAAAAAATTGTTCGACCATCTGCTGCTGCAGGTCCCTTCCATCACAACGCTGCTTTATACCATCAATCCCAAAAAGAACGATACCATCTACGACCTGGAGCCACGTACTTATCACGGCAATGGTTATATCCTGGAGCAACTGGGACCACTGCGGTTCAAGATCGGCCCCAAATCTTTTTTCCAGACCAACTCCCGCCAGGGAGAACGATTGTACCAGGTAACGCGCGAATTTGCGGAGCTCACCGGTAAAGAGACCGTATACGACCTGTATTGCGGTACTGGCAGCATCGGGCTGTTCGTGAGCGCACAGGCGGCAAAGATCATCGGGGTGGAAGTGGTGCCGGAGGCCATCGAAGATGCGAAAGAAAATGCGGCACTGAACAATATCCATCATGCTTCGTTCTTTGCAGGTGACGTGATCGATATCTGTAATGACGCATTCTTTGCGCAGCACGGCAGCCCCGATGTGATCATCACCGACCCTCCCCGCGCAGGGATGCACGAAAAGCTGGTGCAGAAATTACTCGACATGGAAGCGCCCCTGGTAGTATACGTCAGTTGCAATCCTGCCACGCAGGCAAGAGACCTGTCCAGGCTTGGAGAAAAATATGAGGTAACGAGAATAAGACCTGTCGATATGTTCCCGCATACCCATCATATCGAGAATGTAGTGCAATTGAAACTAAAGGGTTAACAGGAATTTAGTAAATCAGTAATATTGTAACCTGAAAAATAACTTAATTTGAAGCTATGACAGAATTCAGGCCCAGAGGTTTTGACATGATCCCGCCGGTAATCAAGAATCTTATCATCATCAATGCATTGGTATTTTTTGCACAGATGATCTTCGAGAGAAATCAATCGTTCAACCTGGAAAACCTCTTTGCCTTACATGATATCCGTTCGGCCTATTTCAAACCGCACCAGTTGATCACGCACATGTTCATGCATGGAGGCTTCGCGCATATCTTCTTCAATATGCTGGCCCTTTGGATGTTCGGCAGTATCCTGGAGAATTTCTGGGGCGCCAAGCGGTTCCTGATCTTTTATATGGTCTGTGGGCTCGGTGCTGCCGTTCTGCACCTGGTCACCCTGTATATCGAACTTACCCCGGTGGTAGACAAGATACATTCTTTCCCGTATGAGATCCAGGAACAACTGCGGTATGCATCCGGAGCCGTGAACCCGCTCAACAGCGCCACCCTCGGCGCTTCCGGAGCTGTGTTCGGCTGCCTGGCCGCCTTTGGTTACCTTTTTCCCAATACCCCGATCTATCTCTATTTCCTCTTTCCTATCAAAGCCAAATGGTTCGTGATCTTCTATGCCGGCATGGAGCTTTACCTGGGCGTCAGGAATTCGGCAGGTGACAGCGTGGCCCACTGGGCGCACCTGGGTGGCGCATTGGTAGGTTTCCTGATGGTATGGTTCTGGAACAAGACCAACCGCCGTACTTTTTACTGAGGATGGGAACATTAGCGAATTTTAAGTGTTAAAAATTATACCATAACGGCACTTGGTCCGTTCTGAAGGGGGTTTTGTAATTTCACCGAAAAATTATTCCGTGCTGAGGGAAAACCGATATAAAAAGAAAATGTTACTGGGTCAGGAAGGCAATTCCCTGGTGCTCTTGCTGGCCATTCTCGCTATTGTTTTCTGTATCTTCAAATTTATCATGGTTGTGTACGACATGACCGACCACAACCGGGAAGCTTACTTCAACAATGTTTTTGCCTGGTTCACCCTGCCTGCCGATTTCGAAAAATTCACCACCCGTCCCTGGACCATCTTCACCTATATGTTCCTGCACAATGATCCTTTTGCGCTCCTCGGGAACGTATTATGGCTCTGGGCATTCGGGTACATACTGCAAGACCTCACCGGCAATAATAAACTGGTCCCGATCTTTCTGTACGGAGGATTCATCGGCGCCATTTTCTATTTGCTGAGCTACGGCATTTTCTCCAAACTCGCCCCACAGGCCGCTATTGCGCACCTCGAAGGTTCCTCTGCCGCCGTGATGGCAGTAGCGATCGCCACCACCACACTGGCCCCGGACTATCGCATCTTCCCGATGATCAATGGTGGCATCCCCATCTGGATACTGACCGTGATCTTCGTGATCATGGATATAGCGATGATCAAGGTCGACAGAACAGGCGATTACATGGCCCATCTCTCCGGCGCTGCCATCGGTTTCCTGTTCGTACACCAGCTCCGGCGGGGCCGCGACTGGAGCACCTGGATGACCAGTTTCTACGATTGGATCACCAACCTCTTCAACCCCGATAGAAAAAGCTGGAAGAAAACTGCCAAAGACGATCTCTACTACAATTCCCGCGGCAAACAACCTTTCAAAAAGATCCCTAACATCACGCAGAAGCGTATCGATGAAATACTGGATAAGATCAATCAACAGGGATACCGCTTTCTTACCGATGAGGAAAAAGAGATTTTGAAGAGAGCGGCAGAAGATGAAGAGTTGTAATTTTAAATAATGGCCATCCGCAAGTTAACGAAGCGAATATTTATCATTGCCAACATTGTTACAGTTGTACTGTTCCTGCTGGCCTGTGCCAATGCCTTTCTGCATCCCGACAAATGGTGGTTCTTCGCGATCCTGGGCCTGGCTTTCCCCTTCCTGCTCGCCATCAATGTGGGCTTCCTGCTGTTCTGGCTTCTCTTCCGTTCAAGATGGGCCCTGCTGCCACTGGTAGCCCTGCTCGTCGGTTACACCAATATCCGCGCATTGATCGGTTTTCATTTTACCGCAGGCTTCGAACAGGAAAAAAAAGAAAATACCATTCGCATCCTGAGCTGGAACGTGAAATGGTTCGATGAACAGAAAAAAGAAGAACAACGCAAAAGCCACCGCAAGGAAATGATGGAGTTCATTCAGCAACAGAATGCCGACGTGCTCTGTTTCCAGGAATATTTCGAGCCTGCCGCCAATGCGGGATACAGCAATTTCCGGGATATCGTAAAACTCAATTACCCGTATAGTTTTAAAGCGGAGGATTGGGGAGGCAGGAATGGCTACCGCGTGGGCGTTGCCATCTTTTCACGGTTCCCGATCATCGATACCATGCGTATCCGTTACGATGGGCCCGTGAAGCTAAGAGCGGCTGAAAGCCTGATCATGTGCGACCTGGATGTGGGCGGACAGACCGTACGGCTTTTCACCACACACTTGCAATCGGTGCTGCTGCAGAAGAAAGATTACCGCGATCTGGCCATCATCAAAAAAGCGGAAGACAGCATGGTAGAGGCTTCCAAATCGATCGTCAGGAAACTGAAAATGGGATACAGCCAGCGCGGGGACCAGGTAGACCAGGTGCGAAGCCTGCTCGATAAAAGCCCTTACCCTGAGATCATTACCGGCGATTTCAACGATGTGCCGAATTCCTATACCTATTTCCGGATCCGCGGCAACCGCCAGGATGCGTTCGTAGAAAAAAGCGGCGGACTGGGCCGCACTTTCTCCAATATCTCCCCTACGCTCCGGATCGATTATATCATGGCCGACAGGCAATTCAAAGTGCTGCAATACAAACGCCACCTGCTTCCCTACTCCGATCACTACCCCGTAATTGCCGACCTGCAACTGACGGCCACCCGATAAATTCCCTATATTTGCCCGATGACATCCCGGTATTTACTCCTCTGCTGTTTTGATTGTCCCTGTCCGGGGAGATAGATTTAATTTTGCATTACCCGGATAGATTTCCTTTAAATAATTCGCAGATCAATGAAAATCTATGAGTGAGCTGAAAGTCCTGAATTCGTATACAAGGCAGAAAGAAGTATTTACACCCATCACAGCAGGTTTGGTAGGGATGTATGTGTGCGGCCCTACCGTTAGCGGGGAAAGCCATCTCGGTCATGCACGCCCATTCATCACATTCGATGTAGTGTACCGTTACCTCCTTCACCTCGGTTATAAAGTACGCTATGTGCGCAATATCACCGACGCAGGGCATTTCGAAGAAGAAGGCCGCGCCGCAGAAGATAAAATATCCAGCAAAGCAGTGCTGGAAAAACTGGAACCCATGGAACTGGTACAGAAATATACCAACCTCTTCCACTGGGCCATGCACCAGTTCAATAACCTCGATCCCAGTATAGAGCCCACGGCCACCGGGCATATAGTAGAGCAGATCGAAATGATCAAAAAGATCATGGAGGCAGGATATGCCTATGAGGCCAATGGCTCCGTGTATTTCGATGTGAAAAAATACGCGGAACATTATCCGTATGGCAAACTGAGCGGCCGTGTGCTGGACGAACAACTGGAAACCTCCCGCGAACTGGACGGGCAGGATGAAAAGAGGAACAAACAGGACTTTGCCTTGTGGAAAGCTGCACCGCCCGAACATATCATGCGCTGGGCCAGCCCCTGGGGTGAAGGATTTCCGGGATGGCATATCGAATGCTCCGCTATGAGCACCAAATACCTCGGAACGGAATTCGATATTCATGGAGGTGGCATGGACCTGCAATTCCCCCACCATGAAAGTGAAATAGCACAAAGTACCATCTGCAATAAACATGTGCCTGCCCGTTACTGGCTTCATAACAATATGATCACCGTGAATGGGAAAAAAATGGGCAAGAGCTATAACAACCAGATCAAGCTCACGGAAATGTTCGCCGGTACACATCCCTTGCTGGAACAGGCTTACAGCCCCATGACCATCCGGTTCTTTATTCTGCAAACACATTATCGCAGTACCCTCGATTTCAGCAATGAGGCATTGCAGGCAGCAGAGAAAGGACTGAAACGTTTGTGGGAGGCTTACGAACATTTACAGAAATTCCCGGACAATGGGCAGGCAACGGCCTCCGACAAAGAGCTGGATGCCAGGGTCAACTCCCTGATCAGGGAACTCGATGAATTCATGAATGATGATTTCAATACCGCCAAAGTATTGGCCAATATGTTCGAGCTGGTGCCGGTGATCAATTCCATCAAGGACAAACATATCCCGGCCGGTTCACTGAGCAGCGGAACGATGACGCTATTGAAAAAATATTTCAGGGACTATCTTGAAAATATCCTGGGTTTGAAAAATGAAACCCTCCATGAAGATGGAAAGCTCAATGGTGTGCTCGATCTGCTGATCGATATCCGCAAGGAGGCCAGAACGAGAAAGGACTATGCAACCTCCGATAAGATCCGCAACCAGCTACAGCAATTGGGCATTTTATTGAAAGATGAGAAGGATGGCAGTGTCGGTTATTCCTTTCAGTGACCGGTGTGCATTTTCGTAGCTCTTACCATTTCCCTTTTTCCGGGCGGGCCGGGAATTTTCTCGATCGTGAACCCTGCTGCCATCATGGCCCTTCGCACATCTCCTTTCGAGCAATAGGTGGTCAGTATCCCGCCGGGCTTCATCATCCCATTCAATTGCTGAAAAACGGCCTCTGTCCAGAGCTCAGGCTGAGCACCGGGAGCAAATGCATCATAATAAATGAGGTGGGCAGGTTGGGCAATGGAAAAATGGGCGAGAGGGGTATTCCACTTCCTGAAACTGAACCAGGGCGTGAGCTCGATCAACTGATTCCATGTGCAGGTATGCATTTGTTGAAAAACAGGCAACAGTTCAGGACGTTGAAGCTGTTCGCAATAATTGAGGGAGGAATAGATCTTTTCTTCCAGGGGATAAGCTTCTACCGTTTCATAAATGACCGCCTGCCGTGCAACACCGGCTTCGATCAGAGAGAGAAGGGCATTGAGCCCGGTGCCGAAACCCATTTCAAAAATACGGACAGTGCCGGGGGTATGGTGGAGACGGATAAAATGGCGCAGCCCCGCTTCAATAAAAACATGCATGGATTCCCGGATAGCGCCATGAATGGAATGATAGGTAACACCGGCATCCGGAATGGAAATAGTGCTTGACCCATCGGCCGTTTGGATTAGCTCTCTCTTCATGTGGACTGTAAAACTAGCAACTGGAAAGGGTTTGCGCAAAAAATTAATAACTTCACTGTATCAATACTATATGCCATACCGACCACATCTCATCAAAGATAAACGCATCAAAAAGCTGGTAGAGGCCCACGGCCCTTTCACCCTGAAGAAGCGTAAGAAGATCTATATCTATCTCTGTGCTTCCATCATGAGCCAGCAGTTATCGACAAAAGTGGCTGATGTGATCTATCGGCGTTTCCTCCATCTCTATGATGGAAAAGAGCCTACGCCCGAACAGATCCTCGACACACCGGCAACTACCTTCCGCAGTATCGGGCTATCGAATGCAAAAGCTGCGTATGTCCACAATGTGGCCCGGTTCGCCCTGGAGCAGGGCATGGAGCATAAAGTGTTGAGCAAATTAAGCAATGATGAAGTGATCGCTTATCTCACCCAGATCAAGGGGGTAGGCCGGTGGACTGTTGAAATGCTGCTCATGTTCGCGCTGGGCCGTGAAGATGTGTTCTCGATCGATGACCTGGGGATCCAGAATGCCATGTTACACCTGTACAAGCTCGATCGTACGGACAAAAAAATTTTCCGGGAAAAATTGGTGACCATCTCCGGTAAATGGAGCCCTTACCGTACCTATGCCTGCATTCATTTATGGCATTGGAAGGATAACAGTCCGGCCAAAGGCAAATAAAAAAATCGCCGGAGTGTTTTGCTCCGGCGATATGAATAAAGATCCTTCATAACTATCTTCTTTCTTTGATCACCCTGGTGTCTGTCCAGTGATCATGCCAGGGAACGCCGAACAAAGCGCTCAACGGTTCGAATGGCACCATCCGGGATAAGCCTCTTTGAAAGGCGTCTGTCCAGGTGAATGGCTGATTATCCTGGCGAACTGCCCGTGTGCCTGTGATCAGCTTACCCAGGGTTTTGCCTTTGGAAATGCCTTCCACGATGGTCATATACAAACCAAACAGCACGAGCCCGAGCAACCGGCTTAATATGCCATTCATGTTGTCGATCGAATCCAGGAAAGTGCTTGTAGGGAACATCAGTAAAAGCATTATCGTCAGACCGAAGATCACACCATAAAAGCTCAGAAGGTCGATCAGGTAATTGGCAAACCGCAGTCCTTTGGACGCGTCTTCCTGCCATTCGTATTCTATATCATGCAGCAAATTTTCATGTACTTGTTCTTCCATTGTAGTAGGGTTTTGCGAACAAGAAACTAAAAAAATTGAACATGCAAAAGAAAGGTCACTAAATTCTTAGTGACCTTTCTTTCTATTTTACAAGTTTCAGTTCTTTTATGATGTTGGAAGCGCCGCCCAGCTTATCGATGCACCAGAGCACATAGCGGATATCCACGCAGATGGTGCGGTTATAGACAGGGTCGAATGCGATCTTATGGCTCAGGGCTTCGTAATTGCCATCGAAAGCCAGTCCGATCAGGTTGCCATTTGCATCTATCACGGGCGAACCGGAATTACCACCGGTAATATCATTGGTAGTAATGAAGCCGATCACGAGATCTTTTTTTACCGGGTCTGCATACTGGCCATAATCTTTTTTGCCGGCCATGTCGAGGAGTTTGGCGGGAAGATCGAATTCATAATCGCCCGGTTTGTATTTTTCGAGCACCCCTTTCATGGTGGTCAAATAATCGTAATGCACGGCATCGCGCGGGTTGTAGCTCTTTGCGTTGCCGAAACTTACGCGCATGGTGAAAGTGGCATCGGGATACATTTTCTTGGCTTTCACAGTATCCATCTGCATCACGCCCTTGAGGTACAGACGGCCGAGGTCGGCATTGCGGACATTGAACTGCTGGAACATTGGCAGATATTTTCCCTGCCAGTTCTTGAGGAAGGCGCTGGCAGTGGCAAAGGCAGGATCGGCCTGCAATACGGTCGCATCGGGATTATTGCAGAAGGCATTCCATTTGTTCTCGTCGAAGATCATAGTGTTATTGAAAAGGCTGGCCGCATATTTTTTGTAGCTGGCCTCCTCATCGAGGCTACCGTAACTTCCTTTCAATCCTTCGTAGAAACCAGTGGGGTGCTGGCTCTTGTCGATATCGGTATAGAACATGTGCAGGGCAGCGGCCACGATATTCTGGTCCGATGCCTTGTTCTCATCTTTCAGGAAAGCAGTACGGGCTTCTTTGGCGGCGTTCACAGCTTTCTGGATATCGGCGGTGCTGCCTTTCTTGACGATCGCATATTCGACTTGTTGCAGGGTGCCGGCAAATGCCAGCAGCGGGGAGCCCATGATCCCTTCATTGAGATAGATCTGCTGCTTGCTGTAGGGCCGCCAGTTGTCGTACGCTTTTTCCCAGTCGTTGAAAATAGACTGGAATTCGGGTTTGCCATTCGCCCACTGCTGGAATTTGGCCTCTGCTGTCTTTTTCTGATCGTATACATGGTATTTGATCAGTTGCTGGCTTTCACCATCGAAGAATTTCCAGTAGTTGGCGATGGAAGCATAATTGGACGCCAGTTGTAAGCGGGTGGCCGGGTCTTTTTTCATCTGCTCGAACATGAACTTCAAACGCATATCGCGCAGGTTCACGATGGAGGGATTGCTGATATCGGTCTTTTGTTTTACGCCGTAGGAAGATTCATAGCGGTTGGTGCTGCCCGGATAACCCCATATCATGGCATAATCGCCATCTTTGATACCCTTGATGGAAACGGGGAGGAAATGTTTGGGTTTGAGAGGGATGTTCTCGGGAGAATAGTCGGCCGACTGTCCATCCCTGCCCATGTAAACGCGGAAGATGGAGAAATCGCCTGTATGGCGTGGCCACTCCCAGTTATCGGTATCTCCACCGAACTTGCCGATGCTTTCAGGCGGAGCACCTACGAGCCTGATATCGCTGTAGCGCTGGTATACGAATACCAGGTATTGGTTGCCTTTGAAAAGGGCATTGGTCCGGGCGATGATCTTTTTGCTATCATCAGAATATCGCTTATTGATCACCGTCATAGCTGCACTCACTTTGGCGCTGCGGTCGGTGCCGCTCGATCCTTTTGCCGAATCTTCCACTTCTTTCGTAACATCTTCTATTTTTACCAGGAATTCAGCGTACAGTCCCGGTGAAGGGATCTCCGCCTGTTTGCTCGTGGCCCAGAAACCATCCCTCAGGTAATTGGAGGTAACGGTGCTGGCTTTGGCAATGGCATCATACCCGCAATGGTGGTTGGTAAAGATCAATCCTTCATTGCTGACGATCTCTCCTGTACAGAATCCGCTGAAAATGATCACCGCATCTTTCACGGAGGGCTTATTGATATGGTACAGTTGATCTTTCGTAAGCTTCAGTCCTCTTTTCACCATATCATTATACACCTGCTGACCTAATAACATCGGCAGCCACATGCCTTCATCCGCCTGGCTGCGCAGTAAAGCAAGCGACAATGCAATCGTTACAAAAAATTTTTTCATAAATCGATCTATTTTAGATCGCAAACGTACTTAATTAGGTTGAAAAGTTAACAGGTTGAAATGTTGACAGGGGGATGTCTGTATATCGGGTATTCCCTTTAAACCAGTCAACCTGTTAACCTATCAACTTATCCTTGCTTCTTCACTACCACCTCATCCTCTATCCTGGTACTGGTATTCACCTGGAAGCTTTGCACAATGGTATTGTTCTTTGAAGCACGGATGATGAAATTGAGCTGATCGTACTCGTTTCTGGGGAGATGAAATTTTTTGTCGAACAGCTTTTCCCTGTAAGTCTCCTGGAATAAGGTAACCCCGTCCTTGTCCTTGATCACCAGGCTGAATTTTTCGCCGGTAGGATTAACATAATGTACCTGGAACACCATGCTATTGCCCACATTGCCGACATGTTTCACTATGGCGGCAGGGGTCGATGCCGTTGAATCTGTTTTGACCGTTTGCGCCTGCAATGCAGTGGTGCTCACCAGCAGGAGCAGTAATGCGAGGAATGTTCTGAAACGATTGGAAAAGGCGCCGTTGAGGGCACGCGAGATTTGCTTCTTCATAAAAAATTGTTTTTGAGTGAAGAATGATGACTGAACGGTAGCAACCGCGTGCGACAAGAATCCGTTAAGATGAGGGCAAACAACCAGGGGGAAAGCAATCTGCGATGGGTGCAAGCAGTGTTGAAAGCAAGCAGAGGGGCAATCTCAGATGTGGAAGAACAATATAAAATTATTCAAATTGTGAAGCCCATCCAAATTTCGGCGGGTTAAAATATTATTACCAGACAGGCATCTGTATATCAGGGTCTACCCAGTGAATCCAGTACGCGGACCATTGCATTGAGTTTGGGTTGTTTACGTAAACGTTCATCCATTCTTTTGAGCGTGGTATCGGAAATGAACCAGTTCATGGCATACGGCTGCTCCGGCAGTGTATCGCCCCGTTTTCTGTCGGCCTTTTTTTCTTCACTGTCTTTGTAGAGGTGAATGGGATAATAATCGGCCCCTGCGCAGATCCTGTTCCTGTTGAGGTCCTGTAAAAAATTATCGAGCCGCCGGTCGTTCACCGTGGTTTGCATATCGTAAGCCCCGAGGATGGTGAGAATGGGCGACAGGAGATCGTTCTGCAAAGGGGCCACCGTGTTCAGCGGTGCTACGCCCACCGGGCTGTTGGTGATATGTATTACAGTGAACTGTAGTTTTCGTACCCGGCTTTTCAGCAGGCTGTCTGAGCTGCCGGAGGTATAGTTCATCATGGCCCTGATCATTTCCTGAACAACGCCGGAGCCGGAATTATCGAAATAGCCGCCGTCCACGAAGTAATGGATGAGCATACTGTCGTTCTGTTTGGCGCGTAGTTTGACAGGGATCGTTTCATCGATCCTGCCGGCCGGGCTGATATAGGGAAAGCGTGCGCCCAGGATAGAGGCAGTGCTGAGCCGCATGTCGAGCGTGTCATTGAGCACGTCCATAACATCGATGCGATTATTGAACACATCTTTATTGAGCCTGATATTGGAAACGACCGCCGGGTTACCATCCTGCATGCGTGTGGTATTGATGCAGAGTACCGGCAGGCTGGTGGGCCGGTTGTTCAGCGCCAGCATATTGGAAAAAGGTTCGCTCATACCTGCTTTCAGGCTGTTCGGCACTGTTAGGGAACCTTCTTCGAGCGTTTGTTCCAGCGCACCGGCCCTGTCGGGCAGATGGCGGTTGTTGATATGGAAAATATATTTGAAATAGTCTGGCCCCAGCATGTGGGCAAGTGTGTAACTGAGAAAATCTTTTTTCAGGAAAGTGCGGGCCGACTGGAGATAAGATACCCTGGCGGTGTCGGGCAATTTCTTTCGTTCATGCAAAAGCGAAAAAAAAGTTGCCACGCCCACGCCGCCGCCGGAAGTGCCCGACAGGCAGAAGAGGTGGCGGGAGAACCGGGTGCGTTTGCCTGCCGTAGTGTCTTCGAGCTTGCCGAGCACGGAGGCTGTCCAGTAACCTGATCGGGAAGCGCCTCCATTGGCCAGCACGAAATACACGGGATAGGGCCCGCGGCTGCTATCGATCTCGGCGCCCCGCTGTTCGATCCAGTTATTGAAATAGGCATAGATATCCTGCCGTTGGTTGTAGATCCCTTGCCTGGCCCTGTCTTCGAAAGGAATGGTGCGAACATGATGGGTTTCTTTAGAACCCAGCAACAGGGCGATGATGAGCAGGATAAAATGAAAATTCACATTGGCTTTTACGGATAGGGCTGTAATGATATTGCCGAATCCGCCCAGTACGGCAAAGGCCAGCAGCACAAAAGGAAAGGGGCCTATCTGCCAGGATACCTGCATATCCGTGATGGCCAGCAGGTAGATCAGCAGGCCGAGGGTGCAGATGATATTGAACCAGTTGAAATATCCCAATTCATTGCGGGGAATGCGGAGGAAGTCCATGATACGGTAGATCCACCGGAAAATGGGCCAGGGTTTTACCGGTTTGGCTTCTTTGGTTTCCACGGCGATCTGCCGGAGATTGATATAGAAGAGGTAAACGACATGAAGCAGGAGCAATACCCAGAGCAGAAAGAGAATGCTTCCTTTTTTATTCAGGATCACGATGGTAGCGGCCAGCAGGAAAAGGCCGAGCAACGAGTAGAAGATGGCCCTTGCCAGTTGCCGTTTCCGGTCGGCAAAAGCTTTCACGATATTGTCGAGCCCCCAGGAAAGGGCCAGTCCCAGGCAGAAAAAGCGGAAGGCTTTGCCGGGGGTGATGGCATCCTTGCCGAGGGTAGGGGATAATAATACGGCAATTTCGATGGCTAACAGGCATCCATAGCCGATGATGCGGGGAAATCTGTCGAGCCATGTATGCGGCAATTCGAAGAAACGGGGATCATTGAGTTGTTTGGCCTTTTCTTCTTCCGGAAGCCCGGCATCGATCGTCAGGATAAATTCTTCCTGCCTGCTTCTTTTGAGATAGGCGATAATGCGGGAAGAATACCAGCTTACATAGATCCAGAAAGCGATGGCAATGAAGAAAAAGGCTTTGGCCTTATGATTTTCCGTGAAAGCCACTATAAGGTCTTTCCCTTGTCCCAATGTCCAGAAGCACCAGATGGCCAGCACGATGAAAAGGATACCGGGAAAGAAAACCCAAAGGGATTTCATAATGCGGGATATGAACCGCAGGAACCGGAGGAGCAGGTATTGAACGGCCCCGATGAACCGGGAAAGGCGCTTGGGCATAAGTAAGGTTTGAAGCGTGCAAGGTACGGTGTGTGGGCAGGAAATGCAAGTAGGTTGACAGGTTAACTGGTTGACAGGTTTACAAGGGGTACCCGATACCAGGAACGCCCTTGTCAACTTTTCAACCAGTTAACCTGTCAACCTTTCACCTTATCAACCTGGTCCTCATTCAATGTCCGCCACAAAAGGTCTTTCAGTTCGGTTAATCCTTGTTGTGTGATGGAGGAGATAAAAACGTGTGGGATGTTTTTGGGCAATTCCGCTTCGATGGCCGCTTTCAGCTCATCGTCGAGCATATCGCTTTTGCTGATGGCTATTACGAATTGTTTGTGCAGCAGTTCAGGGTTGTATTCTTCGAGTTCTTTGAGCAGGATATTGAATTCTTTGCGATGATCGTTGCTATCGGCCGGCAGCACGAAAAGCAGGATGGGGTTGCGTTCTATATGACGAAGAAAGCGATGTCCGAGCCCTTTGCCTTCGGCAGCGCCTTCGATGATGCCGGGCAGGTCGGCCACGCAGAAGCTGCGGTCGCCACGGTATTCCACCATGCCCAGTTGAGGAACGATGGTAGTGAAGGCATAGTCGGCGATCCTGGGCTTTGCTGCAGTGATCACGGAGAGCAGGGTCGATTTGCCGGCATTGGGAAAGCCTACGAGGCCAACGTCGGCCAGCACTTTCAGTTCGAGCACTTTCCAGGCTTCCTCACCGGGTTCGCCGGGTTGGGCATATTCAGGGGCCTGGTTGGTAGCGGTAGCGAAGTGGGCATTGCCCAGGCCGCCGCGGCCGCCTTTGATCCAGATGATCTCCTGTCCGTCTTCGAGGATCTCGGCTTCTACATTTTCTGTTTCTTCATCACGGGCCACAGTGCCGAGGGGTACTTCAATGATCACGTCCTTACCACTGCGACCGGTGGAATTATTGCCACTTCCGTTCTCACCATTTTCGGCCAGTACATTTTTATAATAGCGAAGGTGCAGGAGTGTCCACAGGTTCTTGTTGCCGCGCAGGATGATATGGCCGCCGCGGCCGCCGTCGCCGCCATCGGGCCCGGCCTGCGGGTTGAACTTGGTACGCATGAAATGTTTGCTGCCTGCGCCACCGTGGCCTGAGCGGCAAAATATCCTGATCTGGTCTACGAAGTTTGTTTTTTCCATTAGTCCTGAATGGGTTGACAGGTTGAAAAGTTGATAGGTTGATAAGGGTGGTCACCGTGGTACGATCTTGTTATTGAGATAGGTGACATACCCGTTCAGAAGCTTTTCAACAATCATGATCCGGCCGCGAAAATACTGAAGTTGTTGCTCATTAATATAATTACAATCGAAAGCATCAATAAGATGATTCAAGGTTTCGCTTAATGAGCCGCGGGCCTGAATGCAATATTTAAGTCTATCGGGGATCGTCTTTCTTCCGTGGCCCTCAGCCAACTGGCTATTAATTGATCTGGAGCTACGCAATAATTGATCAGCGAGCCTGTATTTTTCATCTTGAGGAAATGTTTTTACCAACTGAAAAAGTTCATTTTTCAATTCCCTGGATTCCTTCCACACTTCCAGATCTTCAAAACTTTGATACCCTATTGTCATAATAATAAAAATGAATTAAAGAATAACAGGTTCCCCATGTCACCCTATCAACTTTTCAACCTGTCAACTCCTCATCTCTCTCCACGTCTTATACAATATTTCCTGTGATGGTCTGTCGGCGGGCACCTCACGCAATGGTTCCACTTCCTGCCAACTGCTGTACATCTCCTGGGGCAGGGATTGATACAGGCGGGTGCCGGCCGTTTTCCAGTCGATCATTTCATCGCTTACTTCCCTGATCTTTTTACCGGGATTACCGATGATCAGGCTGCGGGCCGGGAATTTTTCTGCTGCCTTGATGAAGCTGAGGGCGCCTACGATACATTCATCGCCGAGTTCCACACTGTCCATGATCACGCTGTTCATCCCGATCATGCAATTCTTCCCGATGATGGCCCCATGCACCACGGCGCCATGTCCGATATGTGATCCCTCTTTCAGCAATACGGTCACGCCCGGGAACATGTGGATGGTGCAGTTCTCCTGCACATTGCAGCCGTCTTCGATGATGATGCCACCCCAGTCGCCACGGATGGCAGCGCCGGGACCTATATATACATCCCTGCCGATGATCACATTGCCTGTAACGGCGGCCAGGGGATGCACGAAAGAAGATTCATGTATAACAGGGATAAACCCTTTGAAAGAATAGATCATACAAAGAGATTGAATGCGTTGGTTCGAAATCGATCAGACAAGTGTTTTGCCTGTTCTGAAGCAGGTGCCTTTGAATAGCGCTACCTGTTGCTGGTCCTGGTTGGTGAGGGTGATCAGGTAAAGGCCGGTGCTGCGCCCGTTGTGGAGCTCGCGGGCCTCTGCCGTGATCAGGTCGCCGGGTTGGGTGGGTTTGGTAAAGGTGATGGAAGTGTCCAGTGCCATGGAGAGGTTATTGCGGTTATTGCAGGCGAATGCAAAGGCGCTATCGGCCAGGGCAAAACAGATCCCCCCATGGACCACGCCGAACCCGTTGATCATTTCCTCCCGTAATTTCATCTGGATACGGCTATAGCCTTCCCGCACTTCGAGCACGGTGATGCCGAGCCATTGGCTGAAAAGATCGTTCTCCATCATTTTGCCGACTACCTTCCTGGCCAGTTCGTCTTTATTCATAGCGGTGTAAAGTTAATGATTCATCGTATTAGTGACCGGTGAACTGAGGCGTTCTCTTTTCTAAAAAAGCGCTTACTCCTTCCCGGTAGTCGTGTGTAAGAGCAGCCTGTTGTTGCAGGTGATCTTCCAACGCCAGTTGCTGCTTATAGTGATTGGTGAAAGAATTGTTGAGCGCCTGCTTGGTGAGGGCCAGCCCGTGAGTGGGCATTTCGGCCAGTTGCCGGGCCAGTTGCCAGGTAGCGGAGGCGAAGCCTTCTTCGGGGATCACTTTATAGATCATGCCCATGCGTTCCGCTTCGGTGGCATTGACCTTATCGCCGAGCATGGTGATGGCAGAGGCTTTCTGCCAGCCGATCAGGCGGGGCAGAAAAAAAGTGCCGCCGCTGTCGGGGATGAGGCCGATCCGTGAAAATGCCTGTATGAAGGAAGCGGCTTGTGAAGCCACCACGATATCGCAGCAGAGGGCTATATTGGCGCCTGCTCCGGCTGCCACGCCATTCACAGCGGCGAGCACTGGTTTGGGAAGTTGCCTGATCCTTTCCACGATGGGGTTATAATGTTCGTGGAGGATCTGTTTCATGGAAGGCGCGTTGGCGGCAACGATCTCCGCGAGGTCTTGCCCGGCGCTGAATCCTTTGCCAGCCCCGGTGATGTATACACAGCGAATGGAGGGATCGGCATTGCACTGGTCGAGCGATTGCTGCATGGCGAGGGCCATGTCGCGGTTGAAAGCATTGAGCTTGTCGGGCCTGTTGAGGGTAATGTTACCCACTCCATCCTGAACGGTAAAAAGAATTGGAGACATCTGGATCGGTTTTTATCAATGGCATTTAAAATAATCGAATGGCTCCCGGCAATCGTTGCACTGGTAAAGCGCTTTGCAGGCAGTTGACCCGAATTCACTGATGCGGCGGGTATTCCAGGAATTGCAATGCGGGCATTGAACAGCTTCGTTGTCCGCGAAAAGTTTGGTGTGGCAAACCTGTTGGGTAGGATTGGGCGGAGCGATACCATAGGCTTTCAACTTTTCTTTACCGGCTTCGCTCATCCAGTCGGTGGTCCAGGCGGGCGATAGTACCTGGCTGATGATGACCTTTTCAAAACCATGCTGCAGCAATTGCAGGCGGATATTCATGCTGATCACGTCCATGGCCGGGCAACCAGAATAGGTAGGTGTGATCACGATATGAGCTTCCCGGCCTTTCACCTGCACATCGCGCACAATGCCCAGGTCGAGCACAGACAATACAGGCACTTCCGGGTCTGTCACTGCTTCCAGTAAGGACCAGGTTTGCTGAACTGATATATCTGTTTCCGGTGTCATTGTATTTATTTTATGCCTACCATTTGGAATCGGGATAGGTGCGTTGCAGGAACTGCATCTCTGCCAGGATATAGCCCAGGTGCTCCGTGTGCCGGCCTTCCTTGCCTCCTGTCTGCATCCAGCCTGTTGCGGGCACATCGAGCGTGGCTTCCTGGAACACTTCTGCAATGGTCTGTGACCAGGCAGCTTTCAGGGACGCCGGATCGACCCCGATGTTTTCGCGGGCCGCTTCCAGCTCATAGCCGGCTGGCGTTGTCAGTTCGCCGGTGAACATCCACAGCTCATGGACGGCGTTCTGCATACGCCGGTGGCTTTCTTCGGTGCCATCCCCGAGGCGGATCACCCATTCGCTGCTCCATCGCTGGTGATAGGTCACTTCCTTCAATGATTTTTCTGCGATGGCAGACAGGGTGTTATCGGATGACCGCTGCAGGTATTGGTAGAGGTTATACTGGTATACGCTGAAAAAGAATTGCCGGAGGATGGTCTGCCCCCAATCGCCGTTAGGCAACTCCATGAGCAGGCAGTTCCTGAACTCGCGGGCATCGCGCAGGTAGGCGAGGGTATCTTCGGTGGCCTGATCGTTCCCATTCATTTTATTCCTGATCGAAGCGGCATATTGATAGAGGCTCCTGGCCTGCCCGAGCAGATCGAGGGAAATATTCGTGAGGGCGATATCCTGTTCCAGCACAGGGCCATGGCCGCACCATTCGCTGTTGCGTTGGGCGATCACGAGGGCATTATCGGCCAGATGGATCGTATAATCGAAAATGGTTTGCTGGTTCACTGTCGGCGATTGATGGATGAAAACTTACATGTGCTTCACTTCATCCGGCAGGTCGTAAAAAGTCGGATGACGATATACCTTATCATTGGCCGGTTCGTAGAAAGCCTCCGCATCGTCGGGGTTCGAAGCATGGATATACTGACTTTCCACCACCCAGATGCTGATACCCTCCATACGGCGGGTATACACATCGCGGGCATTCTCGATGGCCATCTTTGCATCGGTGGCGTGCAGGCTGCCTACATGTTTATGGTCGAGCCCCTGCTTGCTGCGGATGAATACTTCCCAGAGCGGCCAGGTAACGGAGCCAGGCTGTTCTTTTTTACCGGCATTGCCACCGCCTGTATTCTCTTCGGGAATATCCCCGTAAAAATATCGTTTGATCTGTATGTTCATTTGATCGGAAATTATTCGGTTATAGATAACTGGTAGAACGCCCTTTTAATCTACGCCACTTTTATCTCTTTTTCTTCCCTTTCCTTCCTTTTATCAGCATAAGCTTTCGCTGCTTCCCGCACCCAGGCCCCGTTATCATGGGCCTTTTTCCGGGCGTCGAGCCGTTGCTTATTGCAGGGGCCATTACCTTTGACCACGTTCCAGAATTCGTTCCAGTCGATCTCGCCCCAGTCGTATTGTTTTTTCTCCGCGTTCCATTTCAGTTCGGGATCGGGCAGGGTCACCTGCAGGATCTTTGCCTGTTCTGCGATCATGTCCACGAACTGCTGGCGCAATTCATCATTGCTCTTGCGTTTGATCTTCCATTGGGTGCTTTGGTCGGAATGGGTGGATTCACTGTCCCTGGGACCGAACATCATGAGCGAAGGCCACCACCACCGGTCCACCGCATCCTGCAGCATGGCTTTCTGTTCGGGCGTTCCCTGTGAAAGCACCAGCAGTATCTCGAAACCCTGGCGCTGGTGAAAACTTTCTTCCTTGCATATCCGGATATTCGCACGGGCATAGGGCCCATAGGAAGTACGGCATAGCATCACCTGGTTCAGGATAGCGGCCCCGTCGACGAGCCAGCCGATGGCGCCGATATCGGCCCAGGTAATGGTGGGATAGTTGAAGATGGAAGAATATTTTGCTTTTCCACTGTGCAGGTCGTCGATAGTCTGTTCACGGGTAATGCCCAGGGTTTCGGTAGCGGCATACAGGTAAAGCCCATGGCCGGCCTCATCCTGCACTTTTGCCAGCAGGATAGCCTTGCGTTTGAGGCTTGGGGCCCTGGTGATCCAGTTGCCTTCGGGCAGCATGCCTACGATCTCGCTGTGCGCATGTTGACTGATCTGGCGTATCAGTGTTTTCCGGTAGGCATCCGGCATCCAGTCTTTCGGTTCGATCCTGACCTCCCGGTCGATCTTATCCTGGAATATTTTTTCAAGTTCCTGAACAGACATGGTTTCCCAGTTTTTAGAAGATCAAAGATAATCAATATTTGTGGCAATGCTAACAAGCGTTAGCGATGGAGGAGGATTTGTCAAATGTGGGGCATTATATTAATTTTAACGATCCAATTCTAATGCTTGCCGATATGGGTCACGGTCCGGGATCAGAAAATCTATCATTTCCTCTCTTGCTGCAACAAGTGGCAATGGGCGACCAGCAGGCATTCCGTCAATTGCACCATTTATTCTTCCGGCGGCTTTTCCAATTTGCTTTATCATTGGTGAGAACGAAAGAGAATGCAGAGGAGATCGTGGAGGATGTGTTCATTAAATTATGGAACCAGCGCGAATCGATCGGGAAGATCAATGACCTGAAAGTTTATTTATATACGGCTACGCGCAATACGGCATTGAACTATCTGTCGAAAAAGGCAAGGGAAAGCATGGTGGAGTCCTTCGATCATATCGACATCCTGTTGGCGCCGACCGAGCTCTCGCCGGAGCAGATCATGATCACTGCCGAAATGAATAGGAAGATCCGGGCTGCCATTGAATCATTGCCGCCCCGTTGTAAAATGATCTTCAAGCTCATTCGTGAGGATGGGCTGAAATATAAGGAAGTGGCCGGGATCCTGCACATCACCGTCAATACCATCGATGCCCAGATGGCCATCGCCGTAAAGCGGATCGCTGACGCGATCCGGAAGGACTTTACCGGTGGGCCGGTAAGCAGGGTACAGAAAAAGAGTTGACGGCTGAAAAAAAATTTACCTCCCTCTTAGTAGATCATCTCCATCTTACTGTCTTAACAAGGCAAAAGCTTGCCATCGCATGCACGAACACCGCTTTCATGAGCTGGTTGCCCGTAAACTTTCGGGTGAAGCCACCCATGCTGAAATGCAGGAACTACAGGAACACCTGCAGCAGCATCCCGGCGATCAGTATCTCTATGAAATGCTCACCACCTGGTGGTCTCAGCACTCCGGTCCCGTGCAGGATGAAAACCTCCATGAAGAAGAAAGCTTTCAACGCATCCTTCTCGCTGCTGATGCCACTGCGCCTGCTCCCCCCGCTACTATCAGAAAAATTTATTTCAGGAGATGGTTCGCCTATGCTGCCATTATCATTGCACTGGCAGGATCGGCGATCACCATTGGGCCTTTACTGTTCCGCAAGCAGGCCAATAAGCCTGCTGCCATTGCATCCGATACCATGAATGAGGTGATGGCCCGCCCCGGCAGCAAATCCAAACTGGTATTGCCCGATGGAACACAGGTTTGGCTCAATGCTGAGAGCAGGCTCACTTATCTCAGCAATTTCAACCAGGCAATGCGGGAGGTGAACCTGGAAGGGGAAGCCTTTTTCGATGTAACGCATAACAAACAAAGCCCCTTCATCGTACATACGGCCGGCATCGATATCAGGGTGCTGGGCACTGCTTTCAATGTGAAATCCTATGCAGAGGACCCCACTATAGAGACCACCCTGCTGAGAGGCTCCATAGAAGTGGTGCGACAAAATGATAAGAATGCTCCCAGGATCATTCTTCGCCCGCATGAAAAGCTTGTCTTCAATAAAATGGATTCTTCACTGAAAGGACCGAAAACACAAAGCATCCAACATGGACCGATCTCACAGACCGGTATTTCAGTCACCACGGTCCCTGCCGACAGGCCCGACAGCACTATGAAAGAAACATCCTGGGTATATAACAAACTGATCTTCGATGGCGACAGTTTCCAGGAGCTGGCAGAAAAAATGGAACGATGGTATAATGTACAGATCACTATAAAGAATGAAAAGCTCAGTCAGATGCGCCTGAAAGGCAGCTTTGAAAAAGAGACCATCCGCGAAGCGCTGGATGCGTTGAAGCTCACCGCACCTTTTGAATACAGTATCTCCGGGAATGCGATCGAGATAGTAAAGAGATAGTATAGCAAGGATCAATCAAATTAACATAAAGACGAGGCTCCGTTGCAGCGGAACCCCGTTAAGGCTTAAACAGAAACCTGCATCCGGGTTTGCGTTCGGGCAGGCTTCATTTGGTAACCTTTCAATATAAAAGTATGAAAAAAAACACACCTCCTCCGAGGTATGCCATCCCCCCATCGCTCTTTAAACTGCTTGTCGTTATGAAGTTCACCCTTCTATTCATGCTGTTGGGTATTTGCCAGGTCCAGGCCAATGTATTCGGCCAGGGCAATATTACCCTGAACCTGCAACAGACAGCCATCGAAAAAGTGCTTACCAGGATCGAGAAAGCCGGCGAATTCCGTTTCCTCTATAATTACGATCTGCAGGCGCTCAAAAAAAAGGTCGATATCAAAGTGGAAGGGTCCAGCCTGAAAGAAACCTTGGAGAAACTCTTCAGGAATACGGACCTTACTTACAAACTGCTCAACAATAACCTGGTAGTGGTATTGTCCAATTCCCCTGTGCAACAGGACATCCGCATCACCGGTAAAGTAACGGGCACGGGCAATGAGCCGCTGGCAGGCGTTTCAGTCCAGGTGAAAGGCACTGCCACCGGCACCACCACCAATAACGCCGGTGAGTATGCGCTTACCGTCAATGAAAAAGCCACCCTGCGTTTTTCCTTTATCGGCTATACTGAAAAGGAAGTGCCGGTGAACGGGCAGAACCTCATCAATGTTCAGCTCACAGCGTCCGACAGGCAGCTCGACCAGATTGTGGTAGTGGGCTATGGCACGCAGCGCAAAGGTGATATCACCGGTGCTGTGGCCACCGTAAAAGCCAGCGATTTCAATGACCGCCCCATCGTGAATGCTGCACAGGCATTACAGGGACAAGCCGCCGGTGTGAGCGTTTCCTCACCCTCCGGTAAACCGGGCTGGACCCTCGCGGTAAGCATCCGGGGCAATACCTCCCTCAATGCCGTCAATGATCCGCTCTATGTGGTAGACGGTGTGATCCTGCGTAATATCGATTTCCTGAACCCACAGGACATTGAAAGTTTTTCCATACTCAAAGATGCCTCCTCCGCGGCTATCTATGGCGCCAGCGGCGCTAATGGCGTAGTGCTCATCACCACCAAAAAAGGATCGACCGGTAAAGGAAGGATCAGCGTTTCGGCCTATACAGGATTCTCCAGGTTGCCGAAGAAGATCGGCGTGCTCAACAGGGACCAGTACCTCGACCTGATGAAGGAACTGGGCTACACCGATAACAATCCCGGTAATACCGACTGGCAAAAAGAAACTTTCGGCACCGGCCGGGAACATAGCCTGCAAATGGCCATATCCGGCGGCAATGCCGGCAACCGCTATTATGTTTCATTAGGCTACCAGAAACAGAAAGGGATCGTGGCGCCTGCCGATTATGGCCGGTATTCGGCACGGGTCAATCTCGATAATAAAGTGAAAGACTGGCTGACCCTTGCCACCAATCTCACCTATTCACGTTCCGAATTTGTGGACGTATTGGACAATGCCGGTGTAGCGAAAGGCGGCGCCATCCTGTCGGCCCTTACCTCCCCTCCCACCATCGGCATCTTCAATCCCGACGGCACCTATACTTCCAACCCCAATAAAGGCGGATGGGAAAACCCGATCGCCAATGCCTTCGGGCCCCAACAGAAAAGCCGCGAGAACCGTGTGGTCGGGAACTTCACGGCCGATCTGCGGCTCATTCCCGGCCTCACCCTGCGCTCCAATTTCGGTGCAGAATACCAGGGGAACAGGTGGGATTATTTCCTCGATCCCTATCTCACCGATTATGGACGTTCCCAAAAAGGTTTTGGTAAATCTTCTTCCTCACAACGTTTTGTATGGTTATGGGAAAATACATTGAACTATACCAAACATTTCGGTGACCATTCCCTTACTGCCCTGGCAGGTACTACCGTACAGGAATCGAGCTGGCAGGAGACCTATGGTGAAGGGCGGGACTTTCCTAACGCTTCCGTACGAACGCTGAACGCGGCTGCCATTAAACTGATCAATCGCACCAATCAATCCGAATGGTCAAAGAGGTCTTATCTCGGCCGTATCAATTATAGCTATGACGACCGGTATCTCCTCACCGCCAATCTCCGGTATGATGGTTCGTCCCGTTTCCCGAAAGACAGCCGCTATGGCTGGTTCCCCTCCGTGGCAGCAGCCTGGCGGATCAGCAATGAAGCATTCATGGCCGGACAAAAACTTTTCTCCGATCTGAAGCTGCGCGCCGGTTGGGGCAAAACAGGGAATGATGAAACATCCACCGAAAACGCCGGCGACTATAACTATTATCCCCTGTTCAAACCCGATGGATTGGGAGGTGTATCATTCACCAATCTTCCAAAGCCCGGTCTCACCTGGGAGAAAACCATGCAGACCAACCTGGGCATCGATGCAGCCTTCCTGAAGAACCGCATCACCGTTACGCTCGATGTGTATTATAAAAAGACCACCGACCTGCTCGTGAGCGTGCAGCCCCCGCCATCTTCCGGCTTCGAAACGCAACTGTACAATATCGGCGCTATCGAGAACAAAGGCTTCGAAGCAAGCGTGAATGCACTGGCCGTAGATGGTGCGCTGAAATGGAATATCAATGCTAATTTCTCTACGAACCGCAATAAGGTCACCGACCTCGGCGAGTTCACAAAGACCCTGAGCTATGCCGGCGTATATGAAAGGGGCGATGCCATCCGTGTTGAAAAAGGCCGCTCACTGGGAGCCATGTATGGTTATATCTCCGACGGGGTCGACCCGCAGACCGGGATGATCCGCTACAGGGACCTGAACAAAGATGGTAGTATCACAGCCGACAATGACAGGACATATATCGGTAATGCACAACCGGACTTTATTTACGGGCTTACCAATACCCTCCGGTACAAGAGCTTCGAGCTGAATGTTTTCATCCAGGGCGTACAGGGAAATGATCTCTTCAATGCCTCCCGCATCGAGCTGGAAAGCATGAACGATTCCAAGAACCAGAGCAGCGCTGTATTGCGCCGCTGGAAATCAGCCGGGCAGGTCACGGATATGCCGAAGGCCATCCAGGGCTCTACGGAGAACACGCAGATCTCTTCCCGCTTCGTGGAGAATGGGTCCTATATGCGCTTGAAAGCCCTCACCCTGAGCTATTCCCTGAAACCGGCCTTGCTGGAAAGAGTGGGCATCAGCCGTTGCAATTTGTATGTAACTGCACAAAACCTGTTCACCATCACCAAATACAGCGGCTTTGATCCGGAAGTGAGCCAATACAATGGCGATCGCCGGCAGATGGGGATCGACTATGGCACTTACCCGCAATCGCGCTCTTTCATTTTTGGTATCAATGTGGATTTTTAAACTATCAACAAAAACAGTAGTATGCAACGACTTCAATTTTTATATGCAGTGACTTTCCTGGCTGTTGTTGGCTTTCAGTCGTGCAGCAAGGATTTCCTCGACAAAAAGCCGATCTCCGAATCACTGCCTACCGACCTCAATGCAGAATCATTGCTCACAGGTGCTTATAACGGATTGTACGATGAATATTATACGTCCGATTTCATGGCCACCAGCGATGTGCGTTCAGATAACTGCTATGCAGGAGGCGATAACCCCAATATCTTCGAACTGGACCGCTTCACCGAAACACCGGTGAACCAGCTTGTGCAAAGGGATTGGGGCTATATCTACAAGAACATCAAAAATGTGAACGTGATCCTGGAGTATGTTCCGGCGATGAAAGATTCCAGGCTCACCGATCAGCGCAAAGCAGAGATCCTGGGTGAAGCCGCCTTCCTGCGTGCCTGGCATTATTTCAACCTGGTGAGATCATGGGGTTCGATACCCATCATTACAACGGCGCCCGATAACGTTGCCGGTACTTTCGCACCGAAGAAGCCGGCAGAGGAAGTATACCAGCAGATCATCAGCGATCTTGAATTTGCTTTGCCCAAAGTGAGGGCCACTGTTCCCAATAAAGGCGTTATTTCAAAAGGCGCCGTGAATGCCCTGCTGGCAAAAGTGTATGCACAGAAACCCAATCCCGACTGGACAAAAGTGGCCCAGTATTGCGATGCCGTAACTGCCCTCGGGTACGATCTCTTGCCCAACTATACCGCCCTCTTCGACCTCTCTGCCAAGAATAGCGTGGAAGCGATCTGGGAGATACAGTTCGACGGAGTGCAGCACGAGAACTGGATCACAGGAATGATGACACCCTGGATGTGGGGCGACTGGAAAAAATTCTACATCCCCACCCACGATCTCGAAAAAGCATTCAATGATGAAAATGATGTTATCCGCAAGAATGCCAGCATCCGCCACGCCAATACTTCCTGGACGGATGATTACTGGACCCAACCGGTGGCCCTCGTCAATAAATATCCCGATCCTTCTGCCAAAAGCAATACGCACCGCCTTCGTTATGCAGATATCCTGTTGCTGAAAGCAGAGGCACTGGTAGAAGGTAATAAAGTAGCGGAAGGAATGGACATCGTGAATAACCGCATTCGCAAACGGGTGAACCTGCCGGCCAAAACTGCTGCCGACCAGGCTGCCGCCAGGCTCGTGATCGAGAAGGAAAGAAGGCTGGAGCTGGCATTCGAAGGACATCGCTGGTACGATCTGGTGCGCACCGGCCGGGCAATAGCCGTAATGAATGCACAGAAAGACGGGAACGGAAATTCCCTTAATTACAACGTAACAAATAGTAAATTGTATTTCCCTATTCCACAGGATGAGATCGACAGAAACCCGAATATCAATAAATAAAAAAGACAAATCAATTACTGATAATGAGAAAAATGATCCTGGTGGGTTCGTTATTCGCACTTGCCTGTAACGAATCCACCACTCACCCATCGACACAACCTGCAACGGGAACAACATCGTTTTCAGCCGATGGCAGGAATGTGATCGTGTACACCACGGCCGGCAGTACTACCTATCGCCTGCAACCGACAGACACGCTGAAGCTGGCCGATTTCGGGCAGCCACTGGAAACACAGCCCTGTGTGTTCGTTGATCCGGCCCGCACATTCCAGGCTGTACTGGGGTTCGGCGGCGCATTGACGGACGCTTCCGCTGAAACATTTGCGAAGTTGCCGAAAGACAAGCAGGAAGAATTCCTGCGTGCGTATTTCGATCCGCAACGCGGTATCGGTTATACATTGGCGAGAACGAATATCCATAGTTGTGATTTTTCCAGCGGAAGCTATACCTATGTGAAGGAAGGGGATTCCTCCCTGGCGTCTTTCAATGTGGAGCACGACAGGCAATACCGTATCCCATTCATCAAACAGGCCACGGCAGCAGCAGGAGGAAAGCTCACGCTATTCGCCAGTCCATGGAGCCCGCCGGCCTGGATGAAAGACAACAACGAAATGCTGTATGGCGGTAAACTAAAACCTGCTTATTACCAGGCCTGGGCCAATTACTATGCGAAATTCATCCGGGCTTACGAGAAGGAAGGGGTGCCTGTATGGGGACTGACCATCCAGAATGAACCAATGGCCCGGCAGATCTGGGAATCCTGCATCTATACGGCGGAAGAAGAAAGGGATTTCCTGAAAAACTACCTGGGACCCACATTGGAAAAGGAAGGATTGGGTGAGAAAAAGATCATTGCGTGGGACCATAACCGTGATCTCCTGTATCAGCGGGCCAGCACGCTGCTTTCAGACCCTGCCGCCGCGAAATATGCCTGGGGCATCGGGTTTCACTGGTATGAAACCTGGACAGGCGGGCAGCCACAGTTCGACAACCTGCGCCTCGTATATGAAAGTTTTCCCGGTAAGAACCTCCTGTTCACCGAAGGCTGCAACGGGCCATTCAATATGGGCCAGGTCAATGACTGGAAATGGGGTGAGATATATGGCCGTAATATGATCAATGATCTCAATAATGGAACAGTGGGGTGGACCGACTGGAATGTATTGCTCGATGAGACCGGTGGCCCGAACCATGTGAAGAATTTTTGCTTTGCGCCCATCCATGCCGATACAAAATCAGGGCAACTGATCTACATGAATGCCTACTATTATATCGGGCATATCTCCAAATTCATTCGTCCGGGCGCCAAAAGGGTAGTGAGCTCTTCCAGCAGGAGCCAGTTGTTGACAACGGCTTTCCTGAACCCGGATGGGAAGCTGGCAGTAGTGGTGATGAACCAAAGTGGTGAAAAGATACCCTATCGCTTATGGATCGGTGGCAAGGCTGCGGAACTGACGAGCCTGCCCCATTCGATCGTGACGCTGACGCTTTAGTTGATAAGTTGACAGGTTAACAAGTTGAAATGTTGACAAGGGGATACCCGTAATGCGGAGCCTCCCTTGTCAACTTGTTAACCTGTCAACTTATCAACTAAAGCCTTATCTCGCATCGAAATCGACGATCACTTTATCACTGCGTGGGTGCGACTGGCAGGTGAGAATAAAACCTTTTTCGAGTTCATCGGGTTCGAGGGCGTAGTTGGTATCCATATCCACACGCCCTTCTACCAGTTTGGCGCGGCAGGTAGCGCAAACGCCGCCTTTGCAGGCAAAGGGCAGATCGGCGCCCTGCTGCAAAGCTGCGTCGAGGATGGGTTCACCATTGAAAGGAAGATCGAAATCGAATGCGATCCCGTCCAGTTTGACGGTGATACGGCTGGTCTTCCCGGCATGTTCCGTTTTGGCGGTTGTGGATGAAGGGCCGCTGCCTGTTTTCTGGCCGGGCGTGGTGAACAGCTCGAAATGGACCTTCTTTTTTTCGATGCCTTGTTGTTCGAGCCAGTCCTTCACGGCAAAGATCATCTCTTCGGGGCCGCAAACGAAGATCTCATCCACCTGTTGCAGGTCGATCAGCTTCTTGCTCAGCTCCACACATTTTTGCTGATCGATGCGGCCATGGTTAATGGCGGCATCCGTTTTTTCACGGCTCAGGATATGGTACAGGGCAAACCTGTTCATATACCTGTTCTTGAGCGCTTCCAGTTGTTCCTTGAAGATAATGGAGCTCCGGTTGCGATTGCCGTAAACCAGCGTGAACTGGCTGTGGGGCTCGGTGAGTAGGGTGGTCTTGATGATCGATAAGATGGGCGTGATACCACTGCCGGCCGCAAACGCGAGATAGCTTTTGGACTGGGCAGGATCGAGCTCGGTGTAGAATTTACCGGTGGGTGGCAATACTTCTACGATATCGCCTTTTTTAAGGGTATCATTGGCCCAGGAAGAAAAACGGCCGTCGGCCATTTTTTTGATGGCCACGCGTAGCTCATGATCGTCCGGGCTGCTGCAAATGGAATAAGAGCGTCGAAGCTCTTCCCCGTTCACGATGGATTTCAGGGTAATATTCTGTCCATGCCTGAACCGGTAAACCTCCTGCAATTCTTCCGGGATATCGAAAACCACTGAAATACATTCTGCTGTTTCTTTTCGGATATCCCTGATCGTTAATTTATGAAAATGTGTGGCCACGGGGAAGCGGTGATGCTTGGTGAATGATTATGATTGTTTGAGACCTCCTACCAGGATCTTGACCATATTATCTTCGAGCTTATCGCCCTCGATCTTTCTCTTGCTGCGATGCCAGGATTCTATTCCGCTTACGGCGTGCAGCATGATCAGGACGGCAGTGCTGGCGTCGATGGGTTTGATCTCTCCCCTGCGCATCCCTTCTTCGATGATGGAGCCCATGCGCTGGCGGTAAGCCCGGCGCTGGCTTTGCATATTGGAGAGATAGGGATCGGTGAGGTGTTTCCATTCCCGGTCGCTCACATATACTTCTTCATAGTTTTCGATCATCTGCCGGATATGGAAGCGGAGGATGGCCTCGATCTTGTCCAGGGCAGACCGGTTGCTGGCGTCGATCTCTTCAATGAACAGTACGAACTTGGTGGCTACGCGGAAGCAGATATCCTGCAGGATCTCGGCTTTGGAGCTGATATGGTTGTACAGGCTGGCGGCCTCTACGCCTACATGCTCTGCGAGGTCGCGCATGGAAGTGGCGCTGTATCCTTTTTCCCGGAACAGTTTCGCGGCTTTGGCCACGATGATGTCCTTGCGTGTGCTGGTCCGGTTACTTTTAATTTTTGCCATAGTTTGAAAGAGGGATCAAAGTTAAATAAAACTAACGTCTGTTAGGGAAAAATCTGCAGGAAGTTACAAAAAGAATTAAGATTTCTGCTAACGGGAGCGGATGGTTTGTTGTAGGTGGTTGGTCGTTTGTCTGGAAATAGCGCGATATAGAATTAGGATAATTTCCTGTACGTTTGCAAAATTTTTCATCTGACCCTAATCAGGGCAGGACCAACAACATTCTCAAATATCAAATTAACTTATGTCATTGATCGTTGTAGGCACGATGGCCTTTGATGCTATTGAAACGCCGTTTGGTAAAGTAGACCAGATCATTGGTGGATCCGCCACATACGTGACTTATGCGGCCAGCAATTTCGTTCAGCCCATTCAGCAGGTGTCCATCATCGGGTACGATTTCCCGGAGGAAGAGCTGGAAGCCCTGGAAAAAAGAGGCGTTACGATGGAAGGCGTAGTAAGAGTGCCCAATAAAAAGTCCTTTTTCTGGAGCGGCCGTTATCATTTGGATATGAATTCCAGGGATACACTGGTCACGGACCTCAACGTATTGGCAGATTTCGATCCGGTATTGCCCGCCTCCTACCAGGACACGGAGTTCCTGATGCTGGGCAACCTGCACCCGCTGATCCAGAAAAAAGTGATCGAACAGATGAAGCAGCGCCCCAAACTCATTGTAATGGACACTATGAACTTCTGGATGGAAAGTTCCATGCCCGAGCTTGAAAGTGTTTTGAAGATGGTAGATGTGCTCATGATCAATGACAGCGAAGCCCGCCAGTTGAGCGCCCAGTTTTCCCTGGTGAAGGCTGCCAAGGCCATCCTCAAAATGGGTCCCAAATACCTCATCATCAAAAAAGGCGAACACGGAGCCTTACTTTTCCATGAAGACAAAGTATTCTTTGCGCCTGCCCTTCCACTGGAAGAAGTGTTCGATCCTACCGGCGCCGGCGATACCTTCGCCGGGGGCTTTATCGGTCATATCGCCCGCACGAAAGACATTTCCTTCGACAATATGAAAACTGGCATCATCGTAGGATCGGCCATGGCCTCTTTCTGCGTGGAGAAATTCGGCCCTCAGCGATTGAAAGAGATCACCAAGGCCGATATCGCTAACAGGATACAGGAATTTGTGGACCTGGTGAATTTCGATATCGAGCTGGTTTGATAGTATCTGTCGAACTATGTCAATATACCCAAAACTGCCTGACCATGATCGCCTGATCATGGTCATCTTTTTTTTACCAGGATCACTACCTTTTTTAATCTGGTCACCCGTCCCTGCAGATCGAAGATCTGCACATATACTATATATGGGCCCATGGGGAGCGGACTGCCTTGCTCATCGAGCCCGTCCCATCGGAATTGCCCGCTACTGCTCAGTAATACATTCTTTGCGAGATAGCGGACAGGATAGCCGCGTATGTCGAACACCGTTATAGTGCCCATCTGACCGGGAGAGGCTAACCGGTATTGGAGAAAAGTAAAGTCATCCTGCCCGTCGTTATCTGGTGAGAAGACGGTGGGATGAAGGCTGACCGACGAATTGGATGACTGTGCGGCCCTGTATTGCGAGTTCCTGTAACCCGGCGTGCCATAGCCCGTGGTAGCAGCAGCGGAGGTCCAGTTGGCCGCCTGCTGCGTGGGTTGATTAGGATCGATGCGCTCCAGGGCAACCCCCTCTTCATGGGCGATCAATGGAAAATGCCATTGTTTTTGATAGTGCAGTTCATCGATGATCTCTCCTGTTGTATTGGCGAGTACGATCGCTCCGCGGTCATCCGGCATGGAAGGCAGGCCGGAAAGCTCTATGATATTTTCGGTGGCAGGGAGCAGGAACTGTTGCCGCAACCAGCGTGCATTGGCCGTAAAGACGAAGTACTCGCCGGGAAAGAATAGCTGCGGTGAAAGGTTCAATACCCTGAGATTGCTGAGGTTCCCGGCAGGCGATCTGTTGGCGATATACAATTGCTGAAGGTCGATGACCGATGGACCACGGTTGAACAGTTCAAGGTAATCGTCCCCGCCGGGTGGGGGATTGAACAGTATTTCATTGAATACGATTGTTGCAGGGCCGGCAGCAGACGCCAGTCCTGCCTTGACGCTATGACGGATACCGATAGGATTGCCGGCGCAATCGGTGAGCGATCGGATATTCAGGCTATATACGCTTTTTTGCTGCAAGTGCTTCGGCAATTTGAGCAATACTTCCTGGAACAATGGTGGCAGGGGAATGGCTTCGATGGGGTGGCCTATCTCCGGTCCGATGGTATAGTTCGATACCTGCGTAGCGAGGGTACTGTCCACCGGTTCATCGAACCGGGCAATGATCGTTAAGCTGTCGATTGAATAAGTATCGAGCAGGGCGGGCGGCATTTCATCGGGGTTCAATGCTTCCACAGCATTATTCCTGCCCGGCGTGCCACCCGATGGATCGGTACTGGCTTTCCAGTTACTGCTACCCTGACAGGGCTGATGGGCATCGATCATTTCAAGGCTCCAGCCCCCGTTGCTTTTCACATCATTCCTGTACCACTGGCTGTTGTAGGCTACTGCATGGACGATATTCCCGGATGGGCCCAGCAGGCGGACAGTATCTTTCTCATTGCCGAGAGAAGGAAAATTGGAGACGCCGATCACCGGCCCGAAGGGCCGGAAAGCAGGTGCTGCACCAGCGGAACAGATGATCACCAGTGCCCCGGGCGCCAACAGGAAGGAGATGCCGATCCTGGCCGTACTGCTCCCATCACTGAGCGCCCATCCCCGCAGATCGATCGTTGCAGCAGATATATTCTTCAGTTCAACGAACTCGGATGCCGGCAACCCTACCACCGGATCAGGATCAGGCATTAATTCGTGGATCACCACGTCGAACCGTTGAATAGGCTGTGCCGGCAAATACAAACAGCTTGCCAGCATATAATAAAGGAGCAGGAGGGGGATTTTTGGCATTAGTTAGTAATTTAGTGTATTGGTAATAGTTACTAATATACGTATATACATAAACGATAGTTTTATGTGAGAAAAATAATTTAGGAGTGCCCGGGGGTGGTCTTTATTGGCCACGAAGACACTAAGGCGCGAAGGAAATAAGGGTTGAGATTGGGAATGCAAATGAAAGTATGGATCAGGTTGCTTTATGATTATTGGTATCTGGGTTTGATAGATCAGGCATCAAAAAGAATTTGATACCTTGCAGGAAAGGCACGGAGGTGGCTGAAGCCACCAGCCCCATGTTGGTGCCCCAAACCGGTTTGGGTCTCTTTGTGCCTTCCTCGCACCGAACTACCAGTTGCTGCTCAATGATTCGGTACATTAACGACTATCATATCATTGAGTGCAGTATGGACCTTCTCAACCTTTCCCCCTTCCAACCCTTATTTCCTTCGCGCCTTAGTGCCTTCGTGGCAAACCAACCCTCCGAGCCTCTGCATATACCGAAAATAAATTTGGGAAGATGTTGTTTGCTACCTATTTTTGATGCCCGTGATGACAACAATGATGAAACATACAAAGCGCACCAAGAAACATCCCATATTCAGGGAAGGTTGAGGACAGTATTGTATGTCAAAAATATTCGAAGGCCTTCCCGTAAGAGGAAGGCTTTTTTATTGATCCATATTTATAAACCATAAACAAGCAATTACACCAATGAAAGTTGCAGTAGTGGGCGCCACCGGACTGGTTGGCACCAAAATGTTACAGGTACTGGCTGAACGGAATTTTCCCGTTACCGAATTACTCCCCGTAGCCTCTGAAAAATCAGTAGGTAAAGAAGTTGAATACAAGGGAAAGAAATACAAGGTCGTTAGCATGACGGACGCCATTGCCGCAAAGCCTGACGTGGCGCTCTTTTCAGCCGGCGGCAGCACTTCATTGGAATGGGCCCCCAAATTCGCAGAGGCCGGCATCACCGTGGTCGATAATTCTTCCGCCTGGCGCATGGACCCCACCAAGAAACTGGTAGTGCCGGAGATCAATGCCGATGCCCTGGGCAAAGACGATAAGATCATTGCCAACCCCAATTGCTCCACCATCCAGATGGTGGTGGCATTGAACCCCCTTCACAAGAAATATAATATCAAAAGGATAGTGGTTTCGACCTACCAGAGCGTTACCGGTACCGGCAAGAAAGCGGTGGACCAACTGATGGGCGAGCGCGATAAAGCCGTTAAAGGCAGTAATGGCGAATATCCTATGGCATACAAATACCCGATCGACCTGAACGTGATCCCCCAGATCGACGTGTTCCTCGATAATGGCTATACCAAGGAAGAGATGAAAATGGTGAACGAGACGAAGAAGATCATGCGCGATGATTCCATCCGTGTTACCTCCACCACCGTCCGTATCCCTGTGATGGGCGGCCATAGCGAAAGCGTGAATGTTGAATTCTCCAAAGACTTCGATCTGAAAGAAGTTGCCCAATTATTGAAGGATGCGCCCGGTATCATTGTTGTGGATGATCCGTCTACCCAGCAATACCCGATGCCGAAAGATGCCCATGAAAGAGATGAAGTATTTGTTGGCCGTCTGCGCCGCGACGAGACCCAGCCCAATACCCTCAATATGTGGATCGTGAGTGATAACCTGCGCAAAGGTGCTGCTACCAATGCAGTGCAGATCGCGGAGTATTTGGTGAAGAAGGGGTTGCTTGGTTAGGTTGATAAGTTAACCTTTCAACCTCTCACTCCATCCCCCGGTTGAGGAACACCAGCAATGGCCGCAAGGTCTCGAACGCATCTACCGTAGATCTCACGAAGGTCTTTGAAGTAAGGTCCGCATCTTTCACTTCCCGCATGGCCAGCCAGCTTTTCAGTTTGAGGAATTCTGCGGCCGGGTTCTCTTTCTCGAATCCCTGCGGCACTTTGGCCAGGCTCACATCTTCTCCCCTGTATAATTCACCATAAGTGCCTTTGAATTTTTTGCTACTTATGATACTACTGAATTCATCGAAACAGTAATCGATCTCCTGTCGCACTTTCTTCATATTGTCGGGCATGGGCATCCACAATCCGCCCCCGATAAAGCTTTGGCCCGGCTCGCAATGAATATAGTAACCGGCGTAGATGGATTTTTTTCCTCCGCGGGCCATGCTGGCGCCGAAATTGGACTTATAGGGCGACTTGTCCTTTGCGAACCGGATATCGCGGTTGATGCGGAACAGGCAATTCTTTGCCACCAGGTCTTTGATGTCGGGGTCCTTGCGGCCAACCTGATCGATCACGGCCTGAACAAAATTCTCCATATCTTTTTTGGCGGCTTCGTATTGGGCCCTGTGGGCATCGAACCAGGGCTTGTTATTATTTTTCCGGAGGCTCCTGAGGAATGTGAGTGTGGATGTCTGTAACATGATGGAACGAAGATTGATTTTTTGTGACCTGAAGAGAATATATACAATGGAGATCACTAAAAGTTTGGGTTGACAGGTTAATAAGTTGACAGGTTGACAAGTTGATAAGGAAGTTCCTGGAACCCTGAGATCTGCTTGTCAACCTGTCAACTTATTAACCTGTCAACTTTCGAAGCTGTCTATAAAAAAAGTGGTGTGAACATGAGCGCCGTCTCGATTCACACCACTTATAAGCTGTTTCGCACAGCCGCTAGGATTTGATCCTGCCCCAGTTCTCACCACTCTTGATACGGTACATGGTCATTTCACTGACGCCGTACTTCTCTGCGAGTTTTTTGATGGTGATCTTCCGGTTCCTGTCGGTCAGGACCTTTTTAATACTTTTCACCTGGCCGGCATTCAGCTTCAGTCCTTCGGTGCGATTGGCCTGTACTTTTTTGTAGGCAATCTTGGCCGGACTGTTTTGCTGATGCTCGATCATATTTTCGAGCGTAGCCCATTTCAGGTTCTTCACGTTGTTGTCAAGCTTGTTGTGATTCGCATGCACTACATACTTGTGTTTGGGTGAAGCCTTCTTGAGAAACAAGCGGGCTATCTCGCGGTGAATGTACAATGTGCCGTTGTTGCCGGGGCGGTGGAGGTTCAGGGTCCTGTAACCCGTGGTCAGTGAACCTTGCAACAGCTTACCGTCTTCAACCACATCATTCGTGTAGCTGGCTATGCGGCCATGAGATGACAACGCATACTTTTTACGGAGGTGTTTCCAGCCTGGAAACTGTAATGGTTTCCACACCTCATTGGGGAGTTTTTTTATCATCGCCTTTTCCTTTTGGCTAAAGTTACAAAAAAAGATATGCGAATATCAAAAAACAATAATAAGATTCGATCAGCGGTTAACCATTTGCATGAATTCTGCCTCACTGATGATCTTGACGGAGGGTATTTTTTTCGCCTTCTCCAATTTCGACCCGGCATCTTCCCCTACCACGAGGTAGTTGAGTTTACTGCTTACACTGCCCAGCAGCTTACCCCCGTTGCTTTCTACCAAAGCCTCGGCATCACTGCGTTTCAGCGTGGGGAGAGTACCGGTAAATAAAAACGTTTGTCCTACAAGGTTGCCTCCGGCCACCAGATCTTTCTTATCATTTTTCAATTTCAGCCCCAATTCTTCAAGGCGTTTTAACATCTTGATATTGTCCCAATTATGGAAAAACTGATGGATGCTTCCAGCCACTTTCGGGCCCACATCCTCGAGGTTTTGCAGGTCTTCCAGGGAGAGGTCCTGGAACTCCAGCAGGTGTTTGACAGCGTGAGCAAGTACCTTGGCGGTAGTTTCACCTGCATAACGGATGCCCAATGCAAAGATGAGCCGGTGCAGGGGTTGCTGTTTGGAAGTTTCAATGGCCCCTTGCAGGTTGGTGATGCTCTTCTCTCCAAATCCTTCCAGGGAACGGATCTTATCGAACGGGAGTGTGTAGATGCCCGGAATATCTTTCAGAAACCCCAGTTCGAAAAACTTACGGACGTTAGCATCTCCGAAGCCCCGGATGTCCATTGCGTCCTTACTGGTGAAATGAATGATCCTTTCCACCACCTGTGCCTCACAGTTGATATTGTTGCAGCGCCATACTGCTTCATCTACCGGCTTCACCAGTTTATCACCGCATACCGGGCAGTGGGTGGGGAATACGATCTTTTTTTCCTTGCCTGTTCTCAGCTCGGCCAGGGGCTTCACGATATAAGGGATCACATCACCGGCGCGTTCTACCAGTACCGTATCACCGATCTTGAGATCTTTTTCGCGGATCACATCTTCATTGAATAAGGAGATAGACCCCACCGTTACCCCACCGATAGGTACAGGATCGATCTTGGCCACCGGTGTGATGGAACCGGTACGGCCTACCTGGAATTCCACGGCCCGAAGTTTGCTGGTGCCCTGACGGGCTTTGAATTTATAGGCAATGGCCCAGCGTGGATGGTGGGTCGTCATACCCAATCGATCCTGGATGTCCACATCATTCACCTTGATCACCATGCCGTCGATCTCATAAGGCAGGTCATCGCGCATGGATTCGAATTGATGGCAGTATTTAATGACTGCATCGATCCCCTTCAGCACTTTCTTTTCTTTTACCGGGCTGCGGAAGCCCAGTTCCCATAACATTTCCAGGCAACCGCTATGCGTTTGCAACTGCCTGTCTTCTTTCTTGCCCGGCAGCGTGGTATGGTAACTGATATTATACAAAAAGGCTTCGAGATTGCGCCTGCTTACTTCCTTCGGGTCTTTGATGCGCAGCGAACCGGCAGCGGCATTGCGTGGATTGGCCAGCGGCGGAAGGTTCTGTTCTGCGAGCTGATCATTGTATTTCTTGAAATTGTTTTTGGTCATGAGCACTTCCCCGCGGATCTCGATGGTTTGTATGCCGTGGTCTGAAAACCGCGCCGAGAGCGGCACAGAACGGATCTGTTTAATATTGGTGGTGATCTCATCACCGGAAACACCATCGCCCCGCGTAGCGCCCCTCGAGAGCAGATCGTTCTCGTAGATCAGGGAAATGCTGGCCCCATCGAATTTGGGCTCCACACAATATTCAATGGTGTCGAGTTTGGCGAGCTCACGGGCGCGGCGGTCCCAGTCTACCAGGTCCTGGTCATTGTAGGAGTTCTCCAGCGATAACATCGGCACCAGGTGGGGCGCTGCCGGGAATTCTTTGGTGAGCCCCTTGCTGACCCGTTGGGTGGGCGAATCGGGCGTGATCAGTTTGGGATGCTCCTCTTCCAGTTTTTCCAATGCCTTGAAAAGCTGATCGTATTCGAAATCCGAGATGAGCGGATCATTCAATATATAATAACGGTACTCATGGAAACGCAATACATCACGTAATTCCTTGATCTCTTTGACAGTGATGGGGTGTTTGGCATCCTTTTTCAGGAACGCAGTGCCGAGTTGCTGGAGCGATTTGGTTTGACCCGCAGAATACATAGGTAAATATTATGAATGCAAGATACAAGCTAGACGGCATCGGAGAATGAGGTCTGATGTATGAGGTCAGAAGTCGGAGGTCTGAAGTCTGAAGTCGGAGATACCTGTAGTTCTGGGTCTTTGAGTATCGGGAACTTCCGACTTCTGACCTCATACATCAGACCTCATACTTCAGGCTTCCTGAAAAAAATTCCGTATATTTTTTTCCGGGAATCGAAATTCCCCTAAATTGTGTACAATTTACACATTATATAATGTGTATTTCATACGCATTTTTTCATTTTTAAAAGAACGATTGTTTATGCCAACCCGACTGCTTGTGGGGATATTCTCTCTACTCCTGGCGCTACCCCTGTCTTCCCTGGCGCAAAACAAAACCATTACCGGTAAGATCACCGATGCCAGCAACGGCAACCCGGTGACCGGCGTGTCGATCACCGTGAAAGGCACATCCGGCGGCACTTCTGCCAATAATGACGGCAGCTTCAGTATCACCGTTCCGGCCGCTACCACCGTGCTGGTCTTCTCTGCCATAGGATATGAAAGCAGGGAAGAGCGACTAACAGGCACCAATACCCTGAACATCTCGCTCAAACCATCCACCACCAATCTCAATGAGGTGATCGTGATCGGTTATGGCACCCAGCGCCGGCGCGACGTTACAGGCGCCATCGCCAAAGTGGGAGGCGATAAGCTCACTTCCATCCCCGCCCCGAGCTTCGAAGCGGCCCTCCAGGGCAGAGCGCCCGGCGTACAGGTGATCCAGGGTAGCGGACTGGCTGGCTCAGGTTCCGTGGTGCGCGTGCGGGGCGTCGGCTCTATCAGCGCCGGCGGCGATCCGCTCTATGTGGTAGACGGGATCCCCATCATCTCCGATCCCTTCCTCCGCAAGAACGACGGCGGACAGAACCAGAACCCACTGGCATCCATTAACCCGAACGATATCGAATCGATCGAGATCCTGAAAGATGCCGGCGCCGCCGGGATCTATGGCAGCCGCGGCGCCAACGGCGTGATCCTTATCACCACCAAAAAAGGCAAGAGCGGCAAGCTCCGCTTCAATTATACCAATCGCCTGGGCTTTTCCACCTGGGCTACCAGGCCCAAATTCCTGAACGGCCCCGAGTGGCTGCAAATGCGCCAGGAAGCCTGGGAGAATGATGGCAATACCGGCCAGGCGCCCCTGCCAGGCGGATTGACCTGGGAGCAGGCCCAGAAAAATAATACCGATTGGTGGGACCTGCTCACCCGCACCGGTTTCATCAATGAACACAACGCAAGCATGACCGGCGGCAATAAATGGCTGAGAAGCTATGTGGGCGCCAGCTATAGCAATAATGAAAGCTATGTGAAAGGAAATGCCTATACACGTGTAGGCATGCGCGGTAATTTCGATTTCATTGTTACCAAACAGATCAAGATCTCATTGAACACCTCCTGGACCAGGGGCATCAATAAAAGAGTGCCCGCAGCCTGGGCAGGCGGTATCGGCGACGCCATGTCGAACGCCCTTCCTATCTATCCCGTTTACAACGATGATAAGACTTATTTCCGCAACGGCACTTCGAACCCCGTATTCCGCCGCGACCAGACCAAATGGAGGAATACCGAGAACAGGTATTTCGGAGGTCTTACCGTTGAATACAACCCCATCAAAAACCTTACCCTCCGCGCCAGCGGTATCGTGGATTATATGACATCGTACGACGATCAGTTCGAATCAGCCCTCTATATGGGCCGTACCGATGTTCCGGGTATTGCTAAACGTTACCCCTTCTGGAATACCAACCTGTCGGGCACTTTTACCGCCAATTATAACTGGGACCTGAACAATGACCATAAATTCAGCTTCCTCGCCGGTACGGAGACACAGGAGTTCAAACAGAGAGCATATAATAGCGATATCTTCGCCTATACCGATAAGCCTTTCTGGGAAAACCGTTCCTTGTATAAGCATAACAGGGATAGCCTCGTGAACGCCGGCCAGCGTAAAAAAACCGTAACAGACGCCTGGACCTTCGTTTCTTTCTTCGGCCGTATCAATTATAGTATCAAGAACAAATACATCTTCCAGGTACTGGGCAGGATCGACGGCTCCTCCAAATTCGGTCCTAACAACAAGTACGGCTTCTTCCCCGCCGCTTCAGCAGCGTGGGTGATCAGCGAAGAAGGATTCCTGAAAGATAATCACCTCGTCAATTTCCTCAAGCTCCGCGCCAGCTACGGTATCGTGGGAAATGCCGATATACCTGCCGGTTCCTATTATTACAGGATCAGCCAGGGCACCAATTACAATAACGCCCCCACCTTGCATCCCGATAACATCGGCAACCCCGATCTGAAATGGGAGACCATGCGCAATTTTGATGCGGCCGTAGAATTTGGTTTGAATAATAACCGCATTACCGGCGAACTGGCCTATTACCATAAAATGACCATCGACCAGTTGCTGAATGCCGGCATTCAGCAGAATACCGGTTTCAATAAAGCCTGGAGAAATATCGATGGCGGTAAGATCCTGAATGAAGGCGTTGAGTTGAGCCTGAACGTGAAGCTGCTCGATAAAAAGGATTTCACCTGGAATATCGGCGGCAATATCAGCAAGAACTTCAATAAAGTGGTGAGCATCGGTACACTGACCGCCGACGCCATCAGCGGCGGCACCAACGATACCCGTATCATTGTCGGTTATCCTGTAGGCACCAATTACCTCGTTCGTTTCAATGGGGCAGATCCCAACGACGGCCTGCCGGTATGGCTCGATAAGAACGGCAAGACCACCAAAACTTTCTCACTCGATAACCGCGTACCTGTCGGCAGCGTGATCCCCGATTATATCGGCGGGTTCAATTCTTCCTGGACCTACAAAGGTTTCGAGCTGAGCGCCCTCTTCACCTATGTGATCGGCGGTAACCTGTACGACGGATCGGCCAAACGCCAGGCAGGCGTTATAACGGACTGGAATATACGCAATGACCTGCTCGACCGCTGGCGCAAGCCCGGCGATATTGCGCATTATCCCCGCCTCACCATGAATACTTCCACCTACGACGGGCTTTCCAGCGAATGGCAATACAATTCTACCCTGTTCCTCTACAATGCCGATTTTCTCCGGCTGCGTGAACTGACGTTGCGCTATTCCATCCCCAACAAGGCATTCAAAAATTCCCGCATCCGCGATATCAAAGTATTCGTATCAGGTATGAACCTGCTCACCTTTACCAAATATCCCGGCGGCGACCCGGAAATAGGGAGGGATTTTGAGGATAAGCAAGACAGGAATATGAGCCCCAACGTCACTTATCTCACCCCGCCGCAACAAAAGGCCATCACCTTCGGCATCAACCTGAACTTCTAATCAACAAATGCATTTGCTATGAACCGTATAATAATTTTCCTTGTTGCTTTGATCACCCTCGGCTGCCTGCCCGGTTGCAAGAAATTTCTGGAACGCCCGCCCGAAGGCAAGATACAGGAAGAAGATGCGCTATCTACCGAAGAAGGGGTGCTCGCCTTCCTGAATGCCTCCTATACCAAATTCAACGGAGGCCATTTTTACGGCGGTCGCCTCCAGGTGCTGAAAGAATTGCTGGCCGATCACCTCGAAGGACAATTGCTCACAGAGGATTTCGGGGAGATCTACCGCCGGAAGACCTCCATCTTCGGCGCTTTCAAGAACGATTTCTATATGGATGCCTGTAATATCGTATATCGCTCCAATACAATAATGAAGTACCTCGATAAAACAGGTAGCCAGCGCAACAATATCGAAGGTCAGGCCAAGTTCCTGCGGGGCGTTGCTTTTTTCGAGATCGTAAGGCTGTTCGCACAGCCCTATGGCAGCACACCGGATAATACACACCCGGGCATCCCCATCCGTCTGCAGCCAGGTATCACCAACCTCGACAGGGTTTCCGTGAAGGATGCCTACAACCAGGTGATCACCGATCTTACGGACGCTGCCAGGCTCCTTCCTGAATCTAACGGGGCCAACCCCACGAAATATGCTGCCCTGGCCTTTCTCGCCAAAGTCTATTTCCAGATGAACGATTTTGCCAAAGCGTATAGTTTTGCAGACCAGGTATTGTCGGTGAGAAGTGGGGCCGACTTCCTGTTCAAGCTGGATGCGGACCTCACCAACCGCTATTCTATCGGCAAATGCAAGGAAGCCATTTTCATAGCCAGCAACCAGATGGGCCAGTTCGAACCGGGCGATGAGCTGCGCGGTAACTTCCGTTCCGATGTGAGCCTGCCGGTGTTGAAATATTCCTCCCGTACACTGAGCCTTTTCGGCCGTGCAGGCGATAAACGGAGAGTATGGCTTAACGACACGAAATACCCTTCCAATATCGTACTCACCAAATACAATCTTCCCCAGTTCGACCTGCCCATCGTTACAGTAACGGAGCTGAAACTGATTCGTGCAGAAGCGGCAGGTGAACTGAACCAGAACCTGGATATCGCCAAAGCCGATCTCAGCGATATCCTGACAAGGGCAGGACTGGCCCCACTCACCAATGCAGATGCTTCACTCGTCATCTCCACGGCCCGCCAGGAAAGAGAGCTGGAGCTGGTTGGTGAAGGAAGCAGGCTCAACGAGATCAAAAGGATCGGGGTACGTAATAATATGAATGTCGACCGACGCGGCTCACCCTGGAATTGCAATGGTTTCATCCTGCAATTCCCCGACCTGGAAAGGGCCAGCAATGCGAATTTCCACATGAACCCCGAAGGCGGATGTTTTTAATAGGAACCCCTAAAATCTTGTTTATGCAAAAATATTTTTTCCTTTTCATCATCCTGGCCACCGCGCTCTTCGCGTGCAAACCGGAAACAATCCATGATATCGGCCAGCCATTCGATAAACTGAAATCGATGGAAGGCAACTGGCAGTTGCAGAAAGTGGTGCAGGCAGACCTGAACGCCATCAAATACGGATTTCCCTACAAAGAAATAGATATTACCAGTAAAGCGCCATTCACCGAATTCAAAGTCGCTTTCACGTTGAATAATGGCAGTCCGGCCGCATTCACCACCACACCAGGCGGATCACCGAAGATCATCAATCTGCCATCGGGCAGTTGGAAGGTCGACAATGCCCAGACGCCCAAACTGGTTACGCTGATCAACAACCTTGATACGGTGAAACTGGACCTCGCCACTTACAGCAACCTGGGCAATGGCCAGTTACAGCTCCGGGTGACCAAACGGCTGGATGGCAAAGACCTGTTGCGGTACGATTACTATTTCAAAAAGATTTAAACGATCACTGCTATGCGAAAAATATTCTTAATGGCCGGATGCCTGCTGATGACTGCTCTCGCAAAGGCCCAATTCAATACGATCACTTTCAAACCTGCTGTTTTTACGGCGGAAGACAATGTAACCTTCACTATCGATGTAAGCGGCTCCGATGTAGCGGGAGAATCAGAGCTGTATATCTGGACCTGGTGCAATAAAGAGGCCGATCCTGCCAATTATCCCGGTAAGGACGGCATTACCAATACCGACTGGAACAGTGCGCCGGCAATTGCTAAGATGACTCAAAAGACGGGCAATATCTTTGAATTTTCCTTCACCGGCACCAGCATGTATGGCCTCGATCCGGGTAAGCTCAAACATTTCCAGTTCCTGATCAAAACAAAGAACGGAAGCAAGAAAACAGCCGATTCTCCCAAATTCCCATTCGATCCCATCGTCTTCATTCCATCAGCTTACCGCGTATTCCCCGGCAAAGTGGGCGTCAGTGATATGATAAACCTCTATTTCCACCAGGACCTGGCCACCAATTCCGATGAACAGCGAATGACACCGAAAACTGTGACCGTAACCTTATACGATCAATCGGATGCTGTGATCGGACAGCCAAAGACCTGGAACCTCCTATCGGAAGGGAACAAGGTCTGGTCCTATTCCTTCATCCCTAATTTTGCCTGGACCATTCCCAACAATACAACGGTGAAGCGTTTCACCTGGCATTTCGATGGAACAGGAGTTGATGCGAATGGAAAGCCGGTGCCGGTAACGGGGACCACCAATGAAAAAACCATCGATGCATTAAAATAAAGCCCTTCACCACCACAACCGATAACAATGAGATCAATACAGTTTTTATCCCGGCTGATGGTTTTGATGATCATCGCCGCCGGTTGCCAGAAAACCGATTTCGACCGTAACTCAACCGGAGAGGGCATCGAAGGAGGCAAATTCCGCCTGCAATCGCCGGCTACTTCCACCAGCTTCGTACTCAATTCCGCCACACCGGCAGAGAAAATACAGATGAGCTGGACAGCCGCCAAACCGGGCGTCGATAAACCCATTACGTACAAGTGGATCGCTGTGGCCCGCGGCCAGGAGATCAAAGAATACAAATATGAATTGCCTTCCGATGATGGAGGCAAGTCCACCACGCTCACCGTCACCTACCAGCAGCTCGATCAGTTGCTGTCGTCCAAAGGTATCGGGGCCGGAGCTACCGCCGACCTGAACTGGAGCGTGGAAGCTTCGAACGGCGAAACACAGATCATATCGCAAGACATTTTTCAGATACTCATCAAAAGATTTGGGGATGGGGCTTCTCCGTTCATTCTGTATGGCCCGGTCAATTCCACTACGACCACCACCATCAATCCCACTTCCACAACAGATATGCTCCATTTCAGTTGGCAGCAGTCGAAGCCCGCTTCCGGCGGGCCTGCAGTGAAATATAAAGTGTATTTCACGGAAGAAAAGAGGGATGCCAACAATAACCTCATCCCGCCCGATTTTTCAAAACCGCTGTTCACCGTCACCTCCAATAACAGCGGCTCTGATTCCGCACTGGACATTTCGTACAAGCAGTTCAGTGATTCATTGGTAAAATATAATTTCACCGATCTGTCGAAAGTGGTGAAACTCCAATGGACGGTAATGGCCTCATCGGGCAACTGGCAACAGCAATCGGCCTATAACAACAGCCTGTATATTCTAAGAGAAGTGCAATTCTTTATTGTAGGCAATATCACCGGATGGGATATCAACAACCCCATGCCCATCATCGCTGATAAAAAACCCGATCGTTATTCGAAGGTCTTTTATGCCTACCTCAAATTGAAGGCCGGAGATGAGTTCAAATTCTTCAAGACCAAGGGCGACTGGGGCTCAGGATATGGCGCTGCAGGAGGCGGAGCGAACGGTGCATACACTACAGGTTATAACCAGGGAGGTAATTTCAGCATCACTGCCGATGGGATCTATCGCCTTACGATCGATGTGGGCAACAATATGGCCTATATCCAATCCAAACAGGTAGGCGTAGTGGGCAATATGCAGGGCTGGACGGCCGGATCGCCCATCCAGGGTGTTTATCTCGCCGCCAATAAATTCCTCATCATTGCTCCTTCGAGCGGTACCGATGAATTCAAATTCCATGATGGCACCGAATGGAATAACAGCACCCCCGACAGGGCAAGATGGTGGGGCAAAGGAAGCGCCGACGGCCTGCTCGACGATGATGGCAATGGCGCCAATCTGCTCGCTAACAGTACTCCTTATACGAGAGCGATCTGGGATGGCACCAATACACAACAGGTGAAATACACTTTGCTGCCCGGCACCATGTACCTTATCGGTGATGCCACGGCCGGTGGCTGGGATAATAACAGTGCCAGCCTGCCTGCGCTTACCTACCAGGGCAATGGCCTCTGGCGCGCTACCAATGTACCGCTCACCGGCGGCAAGGAATTCAAATTCCTGCTGAAGAAGGGATCATGGGATTACAACTACGGAGGTACCGATAATACTACCAATCCTTTTGCCGGTAGTGGCATCAAAGAAGGCGGCGGTAATATCCAGGTAGCAACAACAGGAACTTACACCGTGGAGATCGACGAATACAAACGTACCTATAAAGCCTATTAACAAAAGTGAAGCACCGAATTTTCTTATCGATCGTAATGCCCTGCCTGCTGTTGTGTGGTGCGGCCACTGCGCAACTGCTCACGGTATCGCCTGCTTTCCCACAAGATAACAGCAGCATTACCATTACCGTGGATTGTTCCAAAGGCAACCAGGGACTGTTCAATTACGCCAATACCAGCGATGTGTTCGTGCATGTAGGCGTGATCACCAATCTCAGCAGCAATAACGGCGACTGGAAATATGTAAAGTTCACCTGGCCGGGCACGGACCCGGCCTCCAAAGCCAGCTACCTGGGCAGTAACAAGTATCAATATACGATCAACAATATCCGTTCTTTTTTTGGAGTGCCTGCCGGAGAGACCATCCGGAAAGTGGCTATCCTCTTCCGGAACGGGACAGGTTCACAGGTGCAGCGGATTGCCAGTACTTCGGTAGATAATGGCAATATGTACATCGCGGTGTACGACAACTCGCTGGCCACTCAGTTCCTGCAGCCGCCCTTCGAGCCGAGATTTACACCGGTGGCAGATCCTATCAGTAAGGAAACGGGCAATACGATCGATCTGCAATACATATCGAACCAGTCTGCCAACCTGCAATTGTTTTTCAACGGAACGCCCTTGGGCTCTGCTGCCAACGCCACCACTATTTCTTTTTCACCGGTGATCACGGCAGCCGGGAACCAGCAGATCGTGGGCCGTGCCATACTGGGGGCAGTAACCATCTCCGATACCATCAATTTTGTAGTATCGCCCCCCAATAATGTACAGCCCTTGCCGGCCGGTGTGCGGGACGGGATCAATTATGATGCGGATAATAGTTCCGTAACGCTGGTGCTCTTCGCCCCCAACAAAAACAAAGTGTCGGTGATCGGGGATTTCAACAACTGGACGGCCGATGCCGCTTCACAGCTCAATAAAACCCCCGACGGGCAGCGTTTCTGGATCAGGCTCACCGGCCTCACCCCTGGTACGGAGTATGGATACCAGTATGTTGTGGATAATAGCCTTCGTATCGCCGATCCCTATACGCAGAAAGTACTCGACCCGGCAAATGATCCCTATATCACGGCCGCTACCTATCCCAACCTCAAACCCTATCCCACCGGCAAGGCTACCGGCATCGTGAGCGTACTGCAAACGGCAGAACCGGCCTATACCTGGCAAACGAATAATTTCACCAGGCCCGATAAACGCAACCTGATGGTCTATGAACTGTTGGTCAGGGATTTTGTAGGGAATCACGACTGGGTAACGCTGAAGGATACCCTAAGCTATCTGAAGCGCCTGGGCATCAATGCCATCGAGCTGATGCCCTTCAATGAATTCGAAGGCAATATCAGTTGGGGCTACAATACATCCTTTTATTTCGCGCCGGATAAATATTATGGAACGAAGAATGGCCTGAAAGCATTCATCGATGAATGTCATAAGCAGGGCATAGCCGTGATCATGGATATGGTACTGAACCATGCATTCGGCCAGAGCCCCATGGTACAATTATATTGGGATGCGGCCAATAACCGGCCCGATGCCACTAATCCCTGGTACAATGCCATTGCCCGCCATCCTTACAATGTGGGATATGATATGAACCATGAAAGCGCTGCCACCCATTATTTCGTTGGGCGTGTAGCGGAGCACTGGCTGAAGGAATACCGTCTCGATGGTTTTCGCTTCGATCTCTCGAAAGGGTTCACGCAGAATAACAGTTGTACCACCCCTGCCTGCAACACGGGCCCGGAAGTGGACAACTGGGGTAAATATGATGCCAGCCGGATCACTATCTGGAAAGGATACTATGATACCGTGCAAGCCAAATCGGGCGGGGCTTACGTGATCCTGGAACATTTTGCAGAGAATTCGGAAGAAAAGGAGCTCGCGGCCTATGGCATGATGCTCTGGGGGAATATGAACCATGCTTTCAATGAGGCAACGATGGGTTACCTGGGTGGTTCCGACTTCAGTGGCGGCATTCATTCGGAGAGAGGATGGAGCCAGCCGAACCTGGTGATGTATATGGAAAGCCATGATGAAGAAAGGCTGATGTACAAGAATCTGCAATACGGTAATTCATCGGGCAGCTACTCGGTGAAAGATCTCAATACAGCGCTCAAACGCAATGAGCTGGCAGCCGCTTTCGCCTTTGCGATACCAGGCCCGAAAATGATCTGGCAGTTTGGTGAACTGGGGTACGACCAATCGATCAACCGTTGCACCAATGGCACTATCAATGATAATTGCCGCACCGATCCCAAACCCATCTACTGGGATTATGCGCAGCAGGAACCGCGAAAAAAATTATACGATGCCTTTATGAAGATGCTGAAGCTCCGCCAGCATCCGCTCTACCAGGCCGCGTTTGCAGCAGGTACGGTGGAGAAACAATTATCGGGCGGGTTCAAGTGGCTGAAACTGACCACAGATACTTCAAGCCTGGTAGTTGCAGGGAATTTCGACGTGACCGCTGCTACCGGCAGCATCACTTTCCCGCAGACAGGGACCTGGTACGATTATTTTAATGGTACGCCATTAAATGTTAACGGCAACGTACAAAGTATTACCTTGCAACCCGGCGATTACCGCGTATACGTGAACCGGAACATCGTCAACAACCCAACACCGGTCACAGACCTTTCTACTATTAACAGGAATTTTAGGTTGGCCATTTACCCCAACCCTGTCAGAAAAGCCGGCACTATTGAATTTGAGCTGCCGGCAAATGGCACGATCGCTCTATCTTTACTGAACATTCAAGGGCAGAGGATGGCAGACCTGTATACAGGCGCCAGCAGTAAAGGCATTCATCGCCTGCCTTTGCAGGGCACAGGTATCGATTGGGACAGTATGCCGAAAGGGATTTACCTGTTGCAGCTTCGCAGTGGCGAAAAACAGGCCGTGCAGAAATTGATCATCGACCGGTAATTAACCTAACACAATAATAACCTTGATACAATGGGAACCGCTTTACAGAAAACTATTCAGCAATTAAGGTCAGAGAACAGGGAGTATTTCCAGATCGCCCTTTCTGTAGACTGTGTGATCTTTGGTTTTGATAACAATGAGCTGAAAGTGCTGCTGATAAAATCGGACCTGGAAGAATTCAATGATCAATGGTCGCTGTTGGGCGACCTGGTACGGCCTGATGAGAACCTCGACAATGCCTCTTACCGGGTGCTGAAAGACCGCACAGGACTAGACGATGTTTATCTCGAACAGGTCTATACTTTCGGGGATGTGGACCGCCACCCGGCCGGCAGGGTCATTACCACCGCTTATTATTCCCTGATCAATATCAAGGACCACCAGTTGAAACTGCAGCACAATGAGCTGCACTGGCATCCGATCCAGGAGATCACTACTCTCGCCTTCGATCACAAGCCAATCCTCGATACCTGCCTCAAACAATTGCAATCGAAGATCGAAGAACACCCTATCGTATTCAATCTCCTGCCGGAAAAATTTTCGCTGCGCGAATTGCAAAGTCTCTATGAAGCGATCCTCGGCGTAAAAATGGACAGGAGGAATTTCCGTAAGAAGTTCTTCCTGATGGGATGGCTGGTGGATGTGAATGAGCTGGAGCAGGATGTGCCCCATCGCCCCGGTAAATTATATCGCTTCGATACCTCCAGGTTCTCCAGCGGAAAAGCGACGAAAAAAATGGCTGTCAGCTAATTTGCTTTCCCCGCAGCTTTTTATGGCCCCTGTTGTCTTATTATTTAGCCCCTCTCCGTAGAATGCGGAATCCGCCCTCTCGACAAGGCTTTATTGGAGCACACTTACCCCAATTTTGAAGAATGTACTGGTCCTGGTAAACTTATGGAATGTCCCATGGACGGGCTTTGCGCCAAATTATTATTTGGAAAGAGCACCAAAATAGCTTAGATTGTGTATAGGTTACACATTTTTGTTCTAGCAAACATTTGATAACCAATTATAACCATTCTATGACCATCCAACGACTGCTTAAAGCACGACTGCTGCTTTTGCTGGCGTTCCTCCTATCTGCTGCCAGCATTTTTTCCCAGGAAAGGTTTATCACAGGAAAGGTTACTGATTCAAAAGATGGCTCACCGGTCGTAGGTGCATCCGTAGTACCGAAAGGTTCTACCAAAGGCACTTCTACCGGGCCCGACGGAAGTTTCCGTATCAGTGTGGGCGCCAACGTTAGTATCCTTGTGATCTCCTCCATCGGGTTCAACACCCAGGAAGTCAACATCGGCGGGAAAACCGCTATCGATGTAGCGCTCCTGGCGAGTAACATCAATCTTAACGAAGTAGTGGTAGTGGGATACGGCACTGCCCGCAAAAGAGACCTCACAGGCTCTATCGCTTCCGTTCGTGCAAGGGATTTCAATAAAGGTATTCAAACGGCCCCCGATCAGTTGATCCAGGGTAAAGTGGCCGGCGTACAGGTAGTGAATAACAGCGGTGCACCCGGTGGCGGCACCACCATCAAGATCAGGGGTAATGCCTCTGTGCGTACGGGTAACCAACCCTTGTTCGTGGTAGATGGGATCATCCTGGATGGCCGTTCTGCCCGTCCGGTCGCCAGTACGAACGAAGTCGAAGGCGGTATCAATACCGGTTTCGGACAAACGCCGGATGCCAACCCACTCAATTTCATCAACCCGGCCGATATCGCTTCCATGGAAGTATTGAAAGATGCATCGGCCACAGCCATCTATGGTTCAAGAGGCGCCAATGGCGTGATCATCATTACCACCCGTAAAGGCACTACCGGAGCCCCCAGGATCGATGTCAATTATTCCGTTGGCCTTAGCAAGATCATGAAGCAGATCAAAGTCCTCAATGCCAGCGAATACAGGGATGCCCTGAAAATGTATAACCTCACCAATGGTGACTTCGGTGGTAGCGTGGATGCAATGGACGCCATTCTCCGCACAGGTGTATCGAATAATGTGAACGTGTCGATCGGCGGTGGCAATGAAAATGGGCGCTACCGGCTTTCACTGGGCTATGTCGATCAGCAGGGTATCGTCCGCAAATCGGATTTCAGAAGGTATTCGGCCATGTTCAACGGCGGGTTCAGGTTCCTCGACAGCAAGAAGCTCGGGTTGGACTTCAACCTGATCGGTTCACAGAACAGGGAAAATATTGCGCCTGTCACCAATAACGCCGGTTTCACCGGCAGCATCATCGGCCAGGCCCTGCAATGGAACCCTACTCACCCATTGTATCTTCCCAATGATTCTATCTGGATCAAAGATCCCAGTTGGTCGAGCACTATCATCAACCCGGTGGCCATGTCCGAAGCTTATGATGATGCTACACGGATCAGCACTATCGTCGCCAGTGTTTCTCCTTATTATAAATTCACCAATGACCTTGAACTGCGCATGCTCTATAGCGTGAATTACAGTACAGGTATCAGGAGAGGACAGATAGCACGCTGGCTCAATAACGAACAGGTGGAAGGCCGCGGTCTCGCCATGTATGGCAACAATGAACTGCTGACCCAACAGCTCAACTATACCTTATCCTACAATACCAAGCTCACCTCCATGCTGAACCTGAATGCACTGGTGGGTTACGAATACATGAAATTCGATTATCAGGGCATGGCATTGTCGGCCCGCGATTTCGGTACTTATCCACTCAATTATACCGATTACCTCCAATATGCATCACAGGAATCAAGGACCTTGCGGTCCCTGGCAGATCCTACCAGCGAGCTTCAATCGTTCTTTGGCAGGGTGCTGCTCAATTATAACGACAGGTACCTGCTCACCGCCACTTTCAGGGCCGATGGTTCCAATAAGTTCGGCTCGAACAATAAATATGGTTATTTCCCGTCCTTCGCTGTTGCCTGGAACGTAGCGAACGAGAATTTCTGGGCCAAGGGCGGACTGGTCAATAACCTGAAAGTACGTGTGGGATGGGGACAAACAGGTAACCAGGAATTCCCATCCGGCGCAGCTATCGGAAGATACAGCTCCAATGGTCCTGGTTCCTTTGTTCGCCTCAACTATGGCAACCCCGATCTGAAATGGCAGACCGATATTCAAACCAATGTGGGTATCGATGCCGGTCTGTGGAATGATAGGGTCACTGCTACGGTCGATTATTTCCACAGGACTACCAAGGACCTTATCTTCAATGCCTATGCACCGGTACCCGGGCCTACTGAAAACCCCGCCTCCTGGACCAATCTCGAAGGTAAGGTCGTGAACTCGGGCGTTGAAGCAGCGGTCAATGTCGGCATCATCCGCCAAAATGATCTCACCTGGGATTTGGGTGTGAATGCCACCTTCCTGAAAAATAAAGTGAGCGGCCTGAAAAGTCGGATCATCACCGGCCAGTTGCACGGACAGGGCATGTCTAACGCCTACGCACAAGCGATCGCCAATGACCAGCCTGTGAATGTATTTTATACAAGGCGTTTCGAAGGGCTCGATAAGAACGGTTTCTCCCTTTACACCGACAATGGTAATACCAACTATTATGTAGGCAATCCCAATCCAAAGACCTTACTGGGCATTTCCACCCGTGTGGGATATAAGAAGTTTGGTTTTGAAGCCAACCTCAACGGGGCTTTCGGACAGGATATTTACAATAACACAGCCAATTCGGTGCTGCCCGTCAGCAACCTTTCTCCATCACGCCGTAACGTTGCCAAATTCCTGATAGGTGGGCCAGTGCTCGAGAACCTGGCGAACCCGGTAGCTCCTTCTTCCCGGTTCATTGAAAAAGGAGATTACCTGCGGCTGGCCAATGCCACCCTCAGTTATAGTGTAGGCAATCTGGGCAAGGTCATCAAAAATGCCAATGTGTACCTCACAGGTCAGAATCTTTTTGTGATCACCAGTTTCAGAGGATTTGACCCGGAAGTCAATACGGACAAACAGGTGAACGGGGTTCCTTCCGTGGGTATTGAATATGTACCATACCCTTCTGCCAGGAGCTTCCTGCTGGGTGTGAATTTTTCATTATAAGATCCTCAAATCATTATTATATGAACCGCAAAACAATAATAACGCTTGCCATGTTCTCCTTTCTGCTGGTGGCCTGTACCAAGCTGAACCAGGGATTGCAGGGCGAAATAACGGATGCGCAACTGGGCTCTTCCAGCGATGCGGCCGCCTTGTTGAAAGGCGCCTACAACGCCATGCGCCTTCCATACCAGGACCAATCGAGGTTCTGGGCTTTACAGGAACATACTACCGACGAATGTATCGGGCCAACAAGAGGTGGGGACTGGGATGATAACGGTGTATGGCGTGTGCTTCACAATCATAAATGGGACGCCGATCATACATTTATCGTCAGTACCTATACGAACCTGGGGCAGATCGTTTTCTTTGCAACAGACCTTCAACGGTTCAACCCTACTCCACAGCAAGCTGCCGAAGCCCGCTTCCTGAGAGCCTTTGCCATGTTTTCCATGCTCGATGGATGGAACCAGGTGCCTGTTCGTGAAGCAGGGGAAGACCTGTTGAAAGCTCCGGCCGTAAAAACGGGCGTCGATGCGCTCACCTATATCATAGGAGAACTGAACGCCATTCTTCCCACATTGCCCGATGGTCCGGCTTATACGGCCAACAAGGATGCTGCCAAGACCTTGCTGATGAAATGCTATCTCAACAAAGGCACCATCGCCAACAGGCAGGCCCCTACGTTCGATGCGGCCGATATGACCCAGGTGATCACACTGGCCGATCAACTGATCAGCAGCAACAAGTATTCGCTCTCCAATAATTTCTATGATAATTTCGCAGCGAAGAATGATGCATTGTCTACAGAGCTGATCTTCACTGCCCACAATACACATGATGAAGGCGGCCCTGTCCGTTCAAGATGGCGCATGGGATTGCATTACAATAACAATCCCGGAGGATGGAACGGCTTTGCCACCCTTTCCGATTTTTATAACAAGTTCGATGCAAATGATAAACGCCGTGGCGATGCGTATGCAGGCGTTACCGATAAAACCGGTTTACGGGTAGGCTTTCTCGTTGGACAGCAGTACGATCAGAACAATACGCCGCTGAAAGACAGGAATGGCAGCCCGCTGGCCTTTACCCCCGAAGTTAAAATACTGGAAACCGGCAGCAATCTCGAAGTGACCGGTATCAGGGTGATCAAATATCCGCCGGATTATAACCTGGCTAAATTGAATGATCCCAATAACAGTGATTACAGCAACTCCGATAATGATTATGTGTTCTTCCGGTATGCCGATGTGCTGCTCATGAAGGCAGAAGCGCTGGTGCGCACCAATGCCGCACCGGCGGCATTGCCCATCGTGAACAGTATCCGCACCAAAAGAGGAGCCGGCGCTCTTGCAGCAGTAACGCTCGATAACCTGCTGGATGAAAGAGGTAGGGAATTGTACTTTGAAGGTTGGAGAAGGCAGGACCTGATCCGCTTTGGAAAATTCCTGAACGCCTGGCAGGAAAAACCACAATCCGGTCCCGAACGTTTGTTATTCCCCATCCCCAACCAGCAATTGGCAGTGAACCCGAATTTCAAACAAAACCAAGGATATTAAAATTGCAATCATTAACAAGAGGGATTGTCCTGCACGGGACAGTCTCTCTTTTCTTTTTTGTATATTGTCAATATGAAGTATTCTCCATACTGGCTGGTCACCGGTTTAGCACTTTGTATGGGTTGCCGGCATCCAACCGCCCCGCCCCGGCTGTTTGAGCAAATGGAAAATACCGGGATAGATTTTATCAACCAGGTAAAGGACACTCCCGATTTCAACATCTTCACCTACCGCAACTTCTACAACGGAGGTGGAGTGGCCATCGGCGATATCAATAACGATGGCCTGGCCGACGTATTCCTCACCGGCAACTCTGGTCCCAATAAACTCTATCTCAACAAAGGCAATTTTCAGTTTGAAGATATCTCCGATAAAGCAGGTTTCGGTGATAAGAAAAAATGGAGCACCGGTGTGGTGATGGTCGATATCAACAATGATGGCTGGCTCGATATCTATGTGTGCAATGCGGGTTATCAGCCGGGAATAGTCGGACAAAGTGATGAGCTTTATATCAACAACCACGATCTCACTTTCACCGAATCTGCCGCCCAATACGGCCTCACCGATTCCGCCTATACTACTCATGTGGCATTCTTCGATTATGATCTCGATGGCGACCTCGATTGCTACCGGCTCAACAACAGTTTCATTCCAGTTAACACCCTCAACTATGCCAATAACCGCAACCTGCGCGCCAAAGACTGGCCGGTGGCCGATTACTTCAAAGGTGGCGGCGATCAACTCCTGCGGAACGATAATGGGCATTTCACCGATGTGAGCGAACAGGCCGGTATCTATGGAAGCCTGATCGGGTTTGGTCTGGGTGTTACGGTAGGAGATGTCAACAATGACGGATATCCCGATATCTATATCTCGAATGATTTCTTTGAAAGGGATTACCTCTACATCAACCAGAAGAACGGCACTTTCAAGGAAGAGCTGGAACAATGGATGCAGCATATCAGTCTCTCGTCGATGGGCGCCGATATGGCCGATATCAACAATGATGGATATCCCGATATTTTCACTACCGATATGCTTCCCGGTGATGAGTTCAGGCTGAAGACCACTACCTCCTTCGAGAATATCGACGTGAACAGGCTTACCGTGAAGCAGGGTTTCTATCACCAGTACATGCAGAATGCCCTGCAGGTAAATAACCAGCATGGAAAATTCCTGGAAACAAGCCGTTACAGCGGAGTGGAGGCCTCCGACTGGAGCTGGGGCGCGCTGATCTTCGATGCCGACAACGACGGCCTCAGCGATATTTATGTATGCAATGGCATTTATCATGATGTGACCGACCAGGACTTCATCGATTTTTTCGCCAATGAAGTGATCCAGAAAATGGCCCTCACCGGTAAAAAAGAGCAGATAGATGCCATCATCGATAAAATGCCTTCACGCCCCATCCCGAATAAGGTGTTCAAGAACCTGGGTAACCTGCATTTCAGCGATGCAGGCGCTTCCTGGGGTATCACTCAACCATCCTTCTCCAATGGCGCGGCCTATGGCGACCTCGATAATGATGGCGATCTCGACCTCGTGGTGAACAATGTGAATCAAAAGGCATTTGTTTTCCGTAATAACAGCAACCTGATCACGAAGAACCATTCCATCAGTGTGTTGCTGAAAGGAAAAGGAAAGAATACCTGGGCAGTGGGCAGCACCATCAAAATATTCCAGGGAGACCAGGTGCATACCCGTGAAGTGATCCCCGGACGCGGCTTTCAGTCGTCGGTCGATTACAAGGCCGTGATCGGGCTCGGCACTGCTCCTGTCGATTCCATGATCATCATCTGGCCAAACCTTACCTATTCGAAATATGACCGGCCGAAAGTGGATAGTTTGTATGTCATCAGTCAGCCGGATACAGCGCCATTAATGACCAGGACTTCACCTCCTCCTCCCGTTCCCTGGCTCACCATGGCGCCCGCTCATTTCGATAAACATATAGAAGACGATTACGTGGATTTTTATTACGAAAGGAATATCCCGATGATGATCTCCCGCGATGGCCCCCATGCCGCTGTGGGAGATGTGAACGGAGATGGGCTTGAAGATATCTATATCGGCGGGGCGGCTAACCAGGGCGGACAGCTTTACCTGCAAACCCCCAATGGCTTTGTGAAAAAAGACGAGCCTGCCTTCAGGCTCTATACAGACATGGAAGACGATGCTGTGCTGTTCTTCGATTGCGACGGGGATGGCGATCTCGATCTGTTTGTCGGCTCAGGCGGCAATAATAATGTATCAGGCAGCCGGAATATGCAAAACCGGTTATACATCAACGATGGAAAAGGTAACTTTTCCATTCGCACCGATGCCCTTCCTCCCAACAATGGCAATACTTCGGTAGTAATAGCCAATGATTTCGATCATGATGGCGATCTCGACCTCTTTGTGGCCAGCCGCTGTGAACCGAAAAATTATGGAGTAACCCCTTCAGCGTACCTGCTGGTCAACGATGGGAAAGGAAAATTCACCGATATCGCAAAAGAAAAGAACCCTGCCATCGCTCATGCAGGAATGATAACCGGGGCAGTGTGGGCCGATATGAACGGCGATGGGCAAAAAGATCTCGTCGTGGCCGGTGAGTGGATGCCGCCCAGGATCTTCACCTGGACAGGCGATCATTTCGAAGAAATGAAAACCAATCTGGGCAATATGCTGGGCTGGTGGCAATCGGTTGCCGTGGCCGATCTCGACGGGGATGGCGACAATGACCTCATTCTCGGGAACATCGGGGAGAACTTCTACCTGCGCCCATCGGAAAAAGAACCGGTCAAAATTTGGATCAATGATTTCGACGGGAATGGTGTGGTAGATAAGATCTTCACCCGAAGGGTGGGCGGCAGGGATATGACGGTATTCCTCAAACGCGAGCTTACCGATCAACTGCCATCACTGAAAAAGCAAAACCTGAAGCATGAGGATTTTGCGAAGAGATCAATCCAGGACCTGTTCTCACCTGAACTGATCAAAGCGGCTGAAGTGAAAACATTCAATTATCCTACGTCCTGCATCGCGCTCAATGACGGCAACGGTCATTTCACTGTTCGGCCATTGCCACAAATGGTGCAATTATCATCTGTCAATGCCATTCACTGCACCGATCTCAACCATGATGGCAAGACCGACCTCGTGCTCGGTGGAAATAATTTTTGTTTTCTACCCCAGTTTGGCAGGCTCGATGCCAGTTTCGGGCATCTGCTGCTGAACGATGGCAAAGTCGGTTTTACCTGGATACCGAACCGGCAATCGGGCATGGAACTGAGGGGGCAGATCAGGGATATCAAAGAAATACGATCAGGCAAAACCCGCTACCTGCTGGTATTGCAGAATGATGAGCTGCCCGTATTGTACAGACTCAAAGAATAGAAACGTTCACCATCCGAAACGGATACATTCATGAAATCGATCAATCATCTCACCAAACTGTCCGGCTTCCTGCTCCTGCTTGCTGCCTGCCGTTCTTCGGATACAACTCCTTACCTGTTCGAAGTAATGGAGCATGAGCAAACCGGCCTGGCGTTTTCCAACAAGCTTACACCCACTCCACAATTGAATATGCTGAAGTATATGTACTTCTACAATGGCGCTGGTGTGGGCGCGGGAGATTTCAATAATGACGGACTCATCGATCTTTTTTTCGCCTCCAACCAGCAGCAGAACACCTTATACCTCAACACCGGCAACCTGCACTTCAAAGATGTTACTGCCGAAGCAAAGATACCGCGCGATAGTGGCTGGAGCACCGGCGTATCCGTGGCCGATGTGAACCATGACGGCCTGCTCGACATCTATATCTGCCGCGTCGGCAATTATGAAACTCTCCATAGCCATAACCAGTTGCTGATCTGTACCGGCATCAAGAACGGTATACCACAATATGAAGAGCGTGCGAAGGAATATGGACTTGATTTTTCAGGCTTCAGCACACAGGCCGTCTTCTTCGATTATGATCTTGATGGCGATCTCGACATGTACCTGCTGAACCATTCCCTGCGATACAACAGCACTTTTGCGCCCAGGGATTCCTACCGCAATACCTATGATTCTTTGTCGGGCGACAGGCTCTATCGTAATGATAACGGGCATTTCACGGATGTAACGAGGGAGAGCGGCATCAACAGCACGGTGATCGGTTATGGTCTTGGGGTTGCCGTGGCGGATATCAACCTCGATGGCTATCCGGACATTTATGTAGGAAATGATTTCCATGAAAATGATTATCTCTATATCAACCAGCGCAATGGCACTTTCAAAGATTCACTCACACAACAGATCATGCATACCAGCCAGTTCTCGATGGGAGTGGATGTAGCAGATGCGAACAACGATGCCTGGCCTGAGATCATCACGGTGGATATGCTGCCGTCGGACCCCTACATCCTCAAACGCTCGCTGGGAGAAGATGAATACAATGTGTTCAACATTAAAATAAAAAACGGTTACCATTACCAGTATGCGAGAAATACCCTGCAATGGAACAGGGGTAATGGACAATTCAGTGAAGTAGGGTTGTATGCGGGGATCTATGCCACTGACTGGTCATGGTCGCCCCTCTGGGTTGATTTCGACAATGACGGGTTGAAAGACCTGTTCGTATCCAATGGCATTCCCAAACGGCTCAATGACATCGACTATGTGAATTATATATCGAATGACGAGATACAACAGAAGATACGGAGCGGCAATATGCAGGAACGGGATATGGCCCTCATCAAAAATTTCCCGGAGATCAAATTGCCCGATCGTTTTTTTCGTAACCAGGGTAACCTGCTGTTCGAAGACGAAGGCAAACTGATCAGGAACGGCAGGCCCAGTTTTTCCAATGGTGCTGTTTATGCGGACCTCGATAATGATGGCGACCTGGATATTGTGGTCAATACGATCGATGATCCGGTGATCCTGTACAGGAATATGGCCAGTGAGCGGAAGCAAAATCATTATTTGCAGGTCAACCTGCAGGGGCCGGAAAACAATCCGCGCGCCGCAGGCGCGCGTGTACTCGTCTTCGCAGGAAGAAATATCCAAACCTATGAGAAATACCCGGTGAAAGGATTCCAGTCTTCCGGCGAGATACCGCTCCTGATCGGGCTCGGCAATACAAAACCCGATTCAATGCTGCTGATATGGCCCGATAATACTTATCAAAGGGTCCATCAACCCGATAGCTCCCGGATATCCTTTACCTATTCCAGAGGACTGCCTGTTTTCGACTACCGACTGCTGCGCGATTTTTATCCCAACACCCTGCAACCCATGCAGGACCTCACCCCGCAGACCGGCATCCGCTACCGGCATGTTGAAAATCATTTCGTGGAATTCGACCGCGAACCGCTCATCCCCCATGCCGTTTCCACTGAAGGGCCGGCACTCGCAGTAGCGGATATCGATGAAGATGGACTGGAGGATGTTTTTATAGGAGCTTCCAAAGGAGAAAAAAAGGTGCTGCTGATGCAGCAGCCTTCCGGTAAATTCATCCCTTCCGAACAGCCTGCCCTTGCTAATGACAGTACCTACGAAGATGTGGACGCCTGCTGGGTCGACATCAACAACGATCATTTTCCCGACCTGGTAGTGGCGAGCGGCGGCAATGAATATTATGGAAAGGATAGTTTTCTTCTTCCAAGAGTATACCTCAACGACGGAAAAGGCCGGCTCACGAAACAGCAAGACGCTTTCCACGATATCTATGTTACGCAATCCTGCGTAGTGCCCTTCGATTTTAACGGTGATGGATATACGGACTTGTTCATCGGTGGAAGGGCGGTGCCCTGGGATTATGGTAAAACACCCCGGTCGTACCTGCTGGAAAACGATCATGCAGGTCATTTCCGGGATGTAACGGCCAGCTATGCCAAAGATCTGGAGTGGGTAGGATTGGTGACCAATGCCGTCTGGGTCGATATCGACAAGGACGGCGACAAAGACCTTATCCTCTCCCTGGAATGGGATGGCATCTGTGCTTTTATCAATAACAACGGGCATTTCACCAAACAATGGCTCACCACGAAAAAAGGGTGGTGGAATTTCATATTGCCCTGTGATATCGATGGAGATGGTGATATCGATCTCATCGCGGGCAACCTGGGCCTCAACAGCCGCCTCACCGCTTCGGAAAAAGAACCGGTGCGATTGTATTACGAAGACTTCGACGGTAATGGGAAAAAGGAGCAGGTACTGACCTATTACCTCGAAGGCCGCGAGATCCCTTTTGCCAACAAAGGAGAGCTGGAAAAGCAAATGCCTATCCTCAAAAAACGCTTCCTGCACGCGGGTGATTTCGCCAAAGCATCGCTGGAAGAGCTGTTCACCAGAGAAAAGCTGGAAAGCGCCCAGGTGCTGACGGCCGATTATTTTTCGAACGCCGTACTGATCAACCAGGGGAATATGCAATTTGAAGTGAAAGCCCTGCCCTGGGAGGCGCAGATCAGTCCATACCGGGATGGGGTCATACTCGATGCCAACAATGACGGACGACCGGATATTTTACTGGCAGGAAATTTTTACGACAACAATATCCAGATGGGCCGATATGATGCGGACCTGGGCACAATCCTGGTCAACCAGGGAAAGGGAGCTTTCCGGTGCGAGAAAGTGAATGGGCTATGGATCAAAGGACAGGTGCGCCATATCAGACAGCTGCGCCTGCAAAAGCGGAATGCTTTCATATTGGCGAGAAATAATGATAGTGCAAGTGTGATCGGGTTCAAATGATAAAAGCGTGGCCGTTCAGAAGACCGGGTAAAAGAGCCTGGTGGTCCATTTGGTGGTATCTGCTTCCCGGCTCCTGTCGGTGACCAGTGATTCGAATGGGATGGCCGGTGATTCGTAATGATGTTCTACCCGGTAAGCCTCCAGTAGATTGAACGCATTCCTGATCGTTGAAGGGCCTCCCTGTACTTCTGTCACCAGGATATTTCCCGGTACCATTCTTTTCAGCTCGAATTTTCCTGCATTCGGTATTGGCTTGTCGATCGGGATGGCCACCATGACCTCGAAATGGCTACTGTCTTTGCGATGCACATTCAACATGGGGAAACCGCTGGCATTGGCGGATTGACCGTGAATATATTGTTGCAGGCCGCCGATCAGTCCATAGATCCCGGCAGTGGTGGGCTGGCTGCTGAAACTGGCTTTCGTAGTGATGAGCAAGGTGTCTTTCACAATCGTTTTTTCTACATGGATGCCGTAGATATTCTCTTCTTTTTCAAGGTAGGCTTGCAGGCTTTTGAGCACAAGGGCCATTTCTTCTTTCAGGACGAAGGCCTGTTTGTACTGCTGGACCCTTTTGATAGGATTGAGGCTGGCGGAAGATGGTGCCTGCCAACTGATGCGGACCACATCGGCCCCTTCGGGAATAATGATCAGGGAGCTAGGGATGGTGTCTATTTGTTCTGCAATAGGTATTTCTACTACATTGGAAGCGCTGGTGATCACGGTATAACGGTAACGGGTATGTGCCGGCCACCAGTTAAGACGATGATGCGGATCGCTGAAAGCCCGGTAAGAGCCGTTCTCAGTGGTCCTGATCAGGGCATGTTGGGAAACGTCGAGCTTGGCGGGAATAAAGATATAGGTAGCCAGGGCAGCAAGTATGATAACGATTGCCAGTCCGATAAGCCATTTTTTCATACAGCAGCATTGAATGGGTACCGGAAATTATTGAAAATTCGGGAATATCCATTGAGAGAATGAACAGGATCACTCCAGGTCTTTCTGATGATCGATGATAAACTGGATGATCTCTTCGAGGGAAGTATTCAGCACGGCAACTGCGTAATCGAGGTCTTCGGAGAAAATTCGGCCCTGGAGAGGTGTGGCCGCAAGTCCTTTCAGGATCGACTGTACGTTGATGCCTTCATAATAGTCGGGGTTTTCGAGGGCCTTGTTATGAATAAAGGCAGACAGCACATCGAGTATATCCCGGAGGGTACACATTTTCTCTATGGAGAGATTTCCAGGGAATGACAAACCTGCCGAGAACAGCGAATGGCTGATATCGGGATTGGCTTTTGCTTCTTCCAGTTTTTTGACTACACGCGCGCAATGATCTGCCGGTGCGATCTCCGGCCCGGTATCCAGGAAAAGACCGGCAAGCTCCCATTGCAGGGCGGTCTGGTGGTCGGCAGCCTCTCTTTCCATCGACCAGGCTTTCATGATGGCCGCCATCTGTTTCAGGTGCAGCCTTTCATCGGCTGAGCGTACACACTGGTTAACGATCAGGTAGGCTTCTTCGATCGACAACCGGTGGTCCACGATATTGCAGGTCTTTTTTGATACTTCAGCAATGAAAGGATGGGCCGGCTCTTTGGGAGCACTGGCGGGTATCCGTATATATTTGGCAGCGGTCCGTTGCCTGGTATGTTGATGAATGAACAGGGAATAGGCCATAATTACATAAAATTTAAAGAGAGGACGGATCGAGCTTTTCGTAATCGTTATGGGTGCCTATGAAAAGCACATCCACATACTGATCTATGTATTCGATCAGAACGATCAGCCGGTAGCGGTTATGCACTAGTTCGAACCTGGCGCGGTTCCCCTTCAGTAGTTTGGCGCGGGGAAAAGTTTTCTTTACATCCTGTTTCGTTCTCCATGATGCGTTTTCGACCAGGGCTATCCAGCTATTGATGGCGCTCCGTGAATCGGCATGGTCCAAAGCAAAGTCTTCCAAAGGCCTTTTATCGGTGATAAGCATTTTCTGTTGATTTATTTTGAAGGAACAGGATCAAGGGAATGCGTAATGGAAATGCTTATCAGTATAAAGAAAGCGCGTTCAGATGCCGGAAGGAACAAAATTAACGATAGTTGGTAATCTGCCAACTTTTTCCGTAAAAAAACTTTTCCAGGACCACCCTGGTCAGGCTCAGTGTTGTGTGCCGGGAAGGGATTGTCTATTGAACCCCCTTTTGGTGATCGATGATGAACTGGATGATCGTTTCGAGCGGCGTATCGATCCTGCTGAGGGCATCTGTGATATCATCCCGGTTCACCTGCGCGGCGAAGGAGGGGGTCTTCAGTTTCTTCATCACGCTTTTCACGTCCATGCCTTCATAGCGGGTGGGCCTGATCAGCGCTGCAGCATGGATGAACCCTGAAAGTTCATCGAACACATAGATCATCCTGTCCATGGAATTGTTGGGCTTCACGCCGAAATACTTCGGGCCGTGGGAAGCGATGCAATGGATGACCTCGGGGTCGATATTCCTTCTTTCCAGTTCTTCGATGATGATGCGGCAATGATCGTCCGGGTATTTTTCCCAGTCTGCATCATGCAACAGTCCGGCGATCTCCCATTTCAGGGCAGTGGTGGCGTCTGCGCCTTCTCTTTCGAGTGCCCAGGCTTTCATCACGGCGGCCATCTGCTTCATGTGCAGTTGGAGGCGTTCGTTGGGCACCCATTCCTGCAGGAGCTGGTGGGCTTCTTCGATTGTGAGGAGATTACCTGCATTTTTCGGATCGCCGAAGCTGGAACGGTGTAGAGTATGAATGGCCATTATTTACGCAACTTATATTCTTTGATTAATGATTCGAGCGGCATGTTCAGTAACTTACTGAATTTTCTGATCATAGTTAACGATAAAGCCTGCTTATAGTTCAAAACTTTACTGACGGTGCCCTTATCTCCGTATACTCTTGCCAGGTCGGTGGCCGTATAACCGAAATCTTCCATGCGTGCCTTGATCAGTTCGATGGGATCGCTGGGTGGGAGCTTCCAGTTTTTGGTCACATAATGATTGATGAGGTGGGCCAATAATAATTTTTCCTTGTGTTCAGGAGTGCTTCTGCGGGCCTCCCTCAATTGCTGGTACCTTTCCTTTGCCAGCTTGTAATCCTTTTCATTTTCGAGAAGGAACCATTGTTTCATACTTGTCGGGTTAATGTGATAGAATGAACCACTAAGCAGGCCGGTAATTTCTTTTCGAAAGGAAAGGTTCTTCGGTCTTGTTCGATTTGTTTGGATTGTTCGTTCAAATTTAAGGAAAGTTGGTAATCTACCAACAAAACGCGCCTAATTCTTTGTTGAAGATAACAGCGGCCCGTAAGCCGGATCAGTTCATCATTCCGGCCCGGAGGGCTGCCAAAACCCGCATCCTTCCTTCAACCCAGTGACCTATTAAAAATAGGCGTCAAAATTTTTATTGAAAATCAATATATTGTAACGCTCCTCTCAAAAATTCTTCCTTCTTTTCTTGTTTTATCGCCTCCCTTCCCCCTACCTTTGCGACCCGTTTCCGGCTTCACCAGGTTGGTGGTGGAGGGAGCGGACAGAAACATTAAAAAAAAGAATATCATGAGCAAACTTCATTTCACTACAAAACATGCAAATGCGGCTACCGTTAAGCGCAACTGGTATGTTGTGGACGGTACCAATCAAACCGTGGGACGCATGTGTGCAAAAATAGCTGCCGTTCTTCGTGGTAAGAACAAGGCCTATTATACGCCGCATGTCGATACGGGCGATTATGTGATCGTGATCAACGCCGACAAGGTCAAATTCACCGGGAACAAACTGGAAGACAAAGAATACCTGACCTTCTCCGGTTATCCCGGCGGCCAGAAAGCAGAAGCAGCGAAAGACCTGCTGAAGCGCAGGCCCGAACTGGTGGTAGAACGTGCCGTAAAAGGTATGTTGCCCAAGAACCGCCTCGGCCGTAAAATGTTCAAGAAATTATTTGTGTATGCCGGCGCCGAGCATCAGCACGCTGCACAACAACCTAAAGAATTGAAATTCTAAAAAAGGAAAATGGGAATTTGAAAGTACCATTTCAAATTTTCAGATTTTCAAATTTTCAAATTGACTTCATGGAAAAGCAAAAAAATGCAGTAGGCCGTCGTAAAGAAGCTGTGACAAGGATCTTCCTTTCAAAAGGATCAGGCAAGATCACAGTGAACGACAAAGACTATAAAGAATATTTTCCGCTGGTTTACCTGCAAAGCCAGGTAGAACTGCCGTTGAAAGCCATTCAGTCGCTCGATAAATTCGACGTCAAGATCAATGCAGCAGGTGGTGGTATGAAAGGACAGGCAGAAGCTGCCAAACTGGGTATCGGCCGCGCACTGGTTGAACTGAGCGCAGAATATCGCCCGGCCCTCAAAGCCGCCGGTGTGCTGAAACGTGACCCACGTTCCGTTGAGCGTAAGAAATTCGGTCATAAGAAAGCCCGTCGCAGCTACCAGTTCAGCAAACGTTAATGCTATCCCTCCGGGAAGCACTGGAGGGTGCGTCATTGTCAAATTTTCAAATCATCACATTTTCAAATCAGAAAAATGGAAAATAACACTTCATTACAACAGCAACTATTGGATGCAGGTGTACACTTCGGACACTTGCGTAAGAAGTGGAATCCCAAAATGCTGCCTTATATCTTCGCCGAGAAGAAAGGCATCCATATCATCGACCTGAACAAAACCACCGAGGCCCTGCAGGAAGCTGCAGCAGCCCTGAAGCAGATCGCACGCAGTGGTAAAAAGGTCATGTTCGTAGGCACCAAGAAACAGGCAAAAGAGATCGTTACCGAGTGCGCACGTAAAGTGAACATGCCTTTCGTGACAGAACGCTGGCTGGGTGGTATGCTCACCAACTTCAATACCGTTCGCAAGAGCGTGAAGAAAATGCAGAGCATCGATAAGATGCTGGGCGACGGAAGCGCAGAAAGCCTCACCAAGAAAGAACGCCTCACATTGGGCCGCGACCGCGATAAAATGGACAAGGTACTGGGTGGTATCGCCCAACTCGGCCGCGTACCGACCGCCCTGTTCATCATCGACATCGGCCACGAACATATCGCACTGGCAGAAGCAAAACGCCTTGGCATCACTACCTTCGGTATGGTCGATACCAACTGCGATCCCAACAAAGTCGATTTCGCTATCCCGGCCAATGATGATGCTACCAAATCCATCGCTATCATCACCCAATACATCACTGCGGCTATCGCCGAAGGTTTGGCAGAACGCCAGGCCGCCAAGGACGAAGAAGTGGAAGAAGTGACCGACGATGAAAAGGAAAAGAAAGCAGCACGCCTGCAGGCTGAAGCCGAAGCAGAAGCTGCCCGCGGTGGTAAAGTACGTGGTGGCGGCCATCAGGCCAAACGCCGTGTTCCCGGTGGCGCCAGCCGCAGGCCCGGTCCCGGCGGAAGATAAGCCACAGCCCGATCATCGAGAGCTTAATAATTTAGTAATTGGAAATCGGTGGGCCATTTGAGGAACTACAGCATTTTGCAGGCCGGCTCACCAATTTTCAACCTTTTTGAATCTTTAAAATAATACTATGTCAACTGTAGCAATTACAGCCGCTGATATCAATAAACTGCGCCAGATGACAGGCGCCGGTATGATGGATTGCCGTAAAGCGCTGACAGAAACCAATGGCGATTTCGAAGCAGCCATCGACTGGCTCCGTAAGAAAGGCGCCAAGGTAGCAGCCCTGCGCGGAGACCGTGAAGCCAAAGAAGGTGTGGTGCTCGCCAAAACGACCGCCGATAATAAAACCGGTATTGCTGTTTGCGTAAGCTGTGAAACCGATTTCGTGAGCAAGAATGCCGACTTCGTTGCCTTCGCACAAACTATTGCCGATGCAGCTATCGCCAATAATGTGAAGAGCATCGACGAACTGAACAATGTTACCATCAACGGCGCAAAAGTGGCCGACCTTGTCAATGATAAGCTCGCTTCTATCGGCGAAAAGATCGGTATCACCAAACTGGAACGTGTGGACGCCGATTATGTAGCTTCTTATATCCATGGCGCCAACCGCATCGGTGTGCTGGTAGGTTTGAACAAACCCGCTGCCGAAGTAGGCAAAGACATCGCCATGCAGATCGCTGCCATGAGCCCTGTGGCCGTGGATGCCGATTCAGTACCTGCCTCCACCATCGAACGTGAAAGGGCTATCGTGATCGAACAGATCAGGAACGATCCGAAAATGGCCGGCAAACCTGATGAAATGATCTCCAAGATCGCTGAAGGTAAGCTGAAAGCCTTCTTCAAGGAAAGCACCCTGGTGAACCAGACCTTCGTAAAAGACAACGGTAAATCCGTTGGCGAATACCTGAAGAGCGTTGACGCCGGTCTGAAAGTGACAGAGTTCAAGAGAGTTGCTTTAGGTTAAGTTGATAAGTTAATAGGTTGAAAGGTTGACAAGGATATCTCCAAACTGCGGAGACCTCCTTGTCAACCTTTCAACGTTTTAACCTGTCAACCCTCTTCCCGTCCTGGCCCGCAAAGACTTTCCACTCCCCCACATGATAGTTAGATAAAAAAATCTTTTCTTTGCACCGCATACGCATTCATTCACTGAACTCAAAAAATCCGCCATTCATTCATGCTGCCAAAGTACAAACGTGTTCTGTTGAAACTATCGGGAGAGTCATTGATGGGAGATAAAAATTTCGGGATGGACCCGGTGATCATTGAACAATATGCACGGGATATCAAGGAGATCGTTGAGCTGGGCGTGCAGGTTGCCATTGTGATCGGAGGAGGAAATATTTATCGTGGTATGAATGAAGCCGAGACCGGCATTGAAAGGGCCCATGGCGATTATATGGGCATGCTGGCCACGGTGATCAACGGAATGGCCATGCAGGCCATGCTGGAAAAGATCGGGGTGTACACCCGCCTGCAAAGCGCTATTAAAATGGAACAGATCGCAGAGCCGTATATCCGCCGCCGTGCCATCCGGCACGTAGAGAAAGGACGCGTGGTGATCTTCGGCGCAGGGACCGGTAATCCCTATTTCACTACCGACACGGCCGGCTCACTGAGGGCCATCGAGATACAGGCCGATGTGATCCTGAAAGGGACCCGCGTGGACGGGATCTATACCGCCGATCCTGAAAAAGATCCTGCCGCCCGCCGTTATGAAACGATCACCTTCCAGGAATGTATTTCAAAGAACCTGCGGGTAATGGACATGACGGCATTCACCCTTTGCATGGAGAACAATCTGCCCATCATCGTATTCGATATGAACAAGCCGGGCAACCTCATGAAAGTGATCGGGGGTGAACGGGTCGGGACCCTGGTAAAGGGATGATAGTCAGGGTATTGAAAAATATTATCATGCCAATTTGCATATCTGCATCGATCATATTAATTTAGTTTCAGAAAAACCACCCACGGGTGGTTTCTTCATTCTTTCCCTCCCTGTTCATTTCCATTGAAAGACGTGCAATTCTCCGAAAAAAACCGATGTGCTAAACGGCAACTCTGAATCATTATGAATTCACTGCTTATCATTCTTGGCTACCAGATCTCGCTGGGTGTACTGGAGATCATCGTGTTCCAACTGGGCGCGATCGTGCTGGGATTTTTCATACATTTCTTCCTGGTGAACCGTAAATCGATGCCGCCATCCGTTGCGGAGCCATCCGTTCTCGCCGAATCGAGTATCGACCCGGATGAATGGCGCCTGAAATATTATGAGGAACTGGAGGTGCAGGAAAAAGTACAACAGCAATTGCGCAGGGAACTGGATGAGCTGAAGGAAAATGAAGAACTGCTCACGATAGAACTGGAGGAAACGAAAAAAGAATTGAACGCTGCCAAAACTACCCCTACTGTTGAGGAACTGCCTACTGCCAGCTATCTCGGCCAGCTGAAGTCGGCGCACGACAGCCTGTTTGAGCATAATCAAAGTATTGCCCGCCTGCTCGACCAGGTGAATGCATTGAAGGAAGCGGAGAAAAAGCATGTGGAGACCCAACAGGAGAACGATTCCCTCACCATCCAGTTGCGTGAAATGAAAAAACTGATGATGGAAAAGGAAGCTGCCATGAAACAATTGCAGCAGGAACAGTTTCTTGCCAGTGAAATGAAGGAGAGATTGCGCAAGACCAATGAGGCATGCAGTGGCTTGCAGGAGCGGTTGCAGAAGATGGAAATGTACCTCTCCAAACCCCAACACCTGCATTTCGAGTTCGAAGACCTGCAGCAGAACTATTTCAAGCTCACGAAAGAGTACGATGAAATAAAAATGAAACAGCTCAGTTTGCTGGAAGAAAATCAACGGATAGCCCGGCTGATGGCCGATACGGAAGACAAACTCCGGGAATCCAATTTCCAGCGCCAGCAGTTGATGAAGAAGGTGGGCTTCCTCGAAGAGCTGAACCATGACCTGCAACAGGTTGCTGAGCACAACAAAAAACTGGAGATCCAGCTTAAACGAATTGGAGAAATAGAATCCCTGTTAGCCCGCGCCGCAGAATCCCGCAAACCGGATTTCCCTGCCTGATTAATTTCCACATCCCGCCCATGCCTGTTGTTAGAACAAGGGGATATGCTTACATTTAGTAAAACTAACAGTTATGAACCTCATCAATCGCGCTAAGAATATCCTGCTCACACCAAAGACCGAATGGAATGTTGTGGCAGGAGAAACGGCCACTTTAGGGTCCCTGTTAACTTCCTACGTAATTCCCATGGCATTGATACCTACAGCAGCTTCGCTGTTATCGGCATTGCTGTGGACAGGCCGGTTGTTCGGAATGAAATACGCTATCATAGCCGCCTGCGGCTCATTTGTAGGTGCGATCATTTCTTATGTGGTCACTACTTATGTGGTGGACCTGCTGGCCCCTAACTTTCAATCGAAGAAAGACCTGGGCAGCTCGGCTCAATTGGTTGCTTATTCCGGTACTGCCAGTTGGGTAGCCAGCATCCTTGGCATTGTTCCCATCCTGGGCTGGCTGGGCATGATTGCAGGGGGTATTTATGCTATTTATCTCATGTACCTCGGATTGGGCCCTGTAAAGAAGACCCCCGACGATCAGAAAGCCATTTACCTCGTGGTGGCCATCATCGTTTTCATCGTGGTCAGTATCCTGATCGGTTGGATATTGATGGCGATGTTCTGGACCGGGGTAGCTACCAAAAGTTTGTATGGAATGTAAAAGACATAACAATTTTTTCAAAAAAAGCACTGTTCCCGCAACCGTGCTTTTTATTTTGTATTTATTGAGGAACTTTACCCTCCAAAATTGAAATGATCATGAGCACCATCGCCGATCTCCGGAAAGATTACAAGCAAAGGTCCCTTTCAGAGAAAGATGTACAGACCAACCCGATAAAACAGTTTGCCGCATGGTGGGAAGAAGCCATGGCAGCAGAGATCGATGAAGTGAATGCCATGACACTGGCCACTGCCTCCGCGGACGGAGTGCCTTCTGCACGCATCGTATTACTGAAAGGCTTCGATGAAAAAGGATTCGTGTTCTTTACCAATTATCAAAGCTTCAAAGGCATGCAGCTTACAGAGAATCCAAGGGCCTGCCTGGTCTTTTTCTGGAAGGAGCTGGAAAGGCAGGTACGCATAACCGGGCTGGTGGAGCAGGTGAGCAGTAAAGAAAGTGATGATTATTTCAACAGCAGGCCGGAAGGTAGCCGTATCGGGGCCTGGGCCTCACCGCAAAGCCGGGTGATCAGTGACCGGAGCTGGCTCGATAAAGAAGAGGATAAATTCAGGGAAGTATTCAGATCAAAACCGCTGGTACGACCGGACCATTGGGGCGGTTACCGCGTTAAACCGGTGATCGTCGAATTCTGGCAGGGACGATCCAGCCGCCTGCACGACAGGATACAGTTCACGCTGCAGGATGAAGGAGGCTGGCTGATCGAGCGGCTGGCGCCGTGAGGGAGTTGGTAGTGTGCAGTTTGCAATTGGCAGCATATCTCCGATCTTTTAAAAGGTCCATGAATTGCTTGCTACCTAAGTATAACAAAGAATTCAACCATATCAGGGACAAACTGCCAACTGCCTATTGCCAACTGCAAACTATTTCGCGTCTTTCTTCGCCGCGGCCTTCTTCGTTCTCGCCGGACGGCTCTTGCCGAAAGAACCTTTGAAGATCTTTCCTTTCTTCGTTTTTTTATCTCCTCTGCCCATGTTGAAATTGATTTATGTGATTGATGAATGTATGGATCATGTGACCGCAAAAATACTGACTGGCATACAATAAAAAAAGCTCCGATACGATCTGTACCGGAACTTTCCATGCAGTTGGTGCAGCATTATAATTTAGCTTGCAGTTCTTTACCTGCTTTGAACCTGGCTACTTTTTTAGCTTTGATCTTGATAACAGCGCCAGTCTGGGGATTGCGGCCATTGCGGGCAGCTCTTTTGGAAACAGAGAAAGTACCGAAACCAACCAGGGTAACTTTACCACCGCCTTTCAGGGTTTTGGTAACTGCTTCAACAAAAGAATCCAGAGCAGCATTGCTTTGTGTTTTCGTAATGCCTGCATCATCGGCAATCTTTGCGATTAATTCAGCTTTGTTCATAGTGTAATGTTTTTAAATTATGCAGGAACAAATTTAGCCGCTTTTTTTATCCAACAAAATTTTTCTCCTCAAAAATTAACATTTGCCGAACCTGCTATAACCCGCTTGGGGCAAGGATTTTAGGAAAAATACGAACCTGCCTGTTGAGACATTATCGAGAGGCTGGAACGCTGTAATCCGCTACCAGACTAAGTTTCACGGCCTGTGGGCTGAAATGCTTATCAGTAGTGGGTTTGAAAGGAATATACAATTATTTTACACACTACAAAGATTAAAAAAATCTTATCCACACTCAGTTCACAATCTCCATTACACTGCGAAAAGCAACGAACATGTCACCCCATTTATTCATACTGACAGCCCGCATGCCTGTCGCAAATTCACCGATATAGCGGTCGTACTGATCTTTATCAACCGCATAGAATTGCGCAGCATAAGTGGGCCCTTCTTCATCATCCACTTCGAGTATTCTCACCAACTGGGCTTTCATGAAACAACCTGTTTCGAGCATGGCGGGCAAATGTTCCTCCTTCATCCATCGCAACCAGGCATCATGGATCCGCCAATCCAGTTTGATCGTGACATTGTAGATGATCATGCGTGTAAGTTGATTATTCGTATTGAGTTGACAGGTTGATAAGTTGACAGGTTGATAAGTTGACGGGTTAACAGGTTGAAAGGTTGATAAGGAGGTCTTCGAAGCCCTGGCTTCACCTTGTTAACTTTTCAACCTGTTAACCTGTCAACTATTTCTTCATTGTCAGCGAAAGATACACCGGGCAATGATCGCTATGCTTGATATCCGGATAGATCTCGGCATCTTTCAATTGCTTTTCGAGCGGAGTGGTTACATTGATATAGTCGATCCGCCAGCCCTTGTTCTGCAGGCGCACACTGGGGAAACGCTGGCTCCACCAACTGTAACGGTGAGGCTCGGGATGGAATTTACGGAAGCTGTCTACCCAGCCGGCTGCAAAGAATTTGTCCATCCAGGCACGTTCCTCCGGCAGGAAACCCGAAGATTTCTTATTGCCCTTCGGATCATGGATGTCGATCTCCCTGTGCGCAATATTATAATCCCCGCAAAGCACCAGCTTCGGGTGTTTCTTTTTCAGGTCTTCCAGGTATGCGAAAAATTCATCGAGCCACTCGTATTTGAATGCCTGGCGCTCATCACCCGATGTACCCGACGGAAAATACGCATTGATGAGCCGGATATCTCCGAAGTCCAGTTGCAGTACCCGCCCTTCATCATCACTCACTTTATGGCCTGTACCGAATACCACATTGTCCGGTTTGATCCTGGTGAACACAGCCACACCGCTGTATCCTTTCTTCTGGGCACTGAACCAGTAGTCATGATATTTAAGGTCGGAGAATTGTTTATGATCTACATTATCCCTGGCTGCTTTGGTTTCCTGCAGGCAGATCACATCGGCCGGATCGGTTTTCAACCATTCGATCAGGCCCTTATTCATGGCCGCACGGAGGCCATTCACATTATAGCTGATGATACGCATGATTTTATTCTTTAATTTGGCCGGCAATTTACAATTTTGATATGGAAGCATCTGTAGTTAAACATCCGGTAGCCCCGATCATCCCATCCAAGGAGCATATTTATCTTGAAGGTCCCAAAAGCCGGGGCTATGAACTGGCATTTGCCTGGCGCGTGTTCAGGCAATTCATCAAAGCTTTCCGCACCCTGCATTTCGTAGGTCCCTGCATCACGGTATTCGGGTCGGCACGCTTTAAGGAAGATGATCCATACTATAAGAAGGCGGAAGAGTTCGGCAAGCGCATCGGCGCCATGGGCTTCGTGACCATGACAGGCGGCGGGCCCGGCATCATGGAAGCCGCCAACCGAGGCGCTTTCACACATGGCTATACTTCTGTGGGATGCAATATCCGTCTGCCTTTCGAACAAAAGGCCAATCCTTACCTGAATAAGTCGCTCACGTTCGAACATTTCTTCGTACGAAAAGTGGTGCTGGTGAAATATTCCTATGCCTTCATCATCATGCCCGGCGGCTTCGGCACCATGGATGAGTTCTTCGAAACACTGACCCTCGTGCAAACGAAGACCATCACCCAGTTCCCCATCGTGCTGTTCGGCAGGGAATATTACCGGGAATTATGGGAATACATGGAATATATGGCCACACAAGGCACTATCACCCGTGAAGACCTCAACCTGGTGCTGCTCACCGACGATGTGAATGAGGCCATGCATCATATTCACGCCTACATGCAGCAGAACTTCAAGGTAAAACCCCGGAAGAGAAAGTGGTGGCTGTTTGAGAAGAGGTAGGAAGTCGGAGGTCAGAAGTCGGAAGCCCCTGGCTTGTTGGAGTATCCGATAAACGGGTACTTCCGACTTCATATTCCGCACCGAAATTTGTGTTAACTTAGATATACCCCGTTCCAATACCCTGTGTTTACCATAATTTCGCGTCTCCAAATTTAATGGTCAAAACAATAATTCCCCTCTATGCGCAAGTGGTTGGTGAAAGGGCTTAAAATTACAGGGATCACCATTGGTAGCCTGCTCCTGTTGATGTTCTTGTTACCCTATATCTTTCCCGATTTCGTGGCAAAAAAGATCAAGGTCTGGGCAAACAATGCGATCACCAGTGAAGTCAATTTCTCGAAAGCCCGGCTGTCCTTCTTTCGTCATTTCCCATCACTCACCCTCACCCTCCACGATTTCACCCTGAAAGGCTCCGCGCCTTTCCAGCAGAAAGACCTGGTGGCGGCCGATGAAGTGGCCCTGGGAATAGACCTTACTTCTCTCTTCAGCACGATCAATATCAATAAGATCTATCTCAGCAATGGCCGCATAGATGTTCAGGTTAGTAAGGATGGGATTGCCAATTATAATGTCTATAAATCGGATACCACCAAAAAGGTCAGCACCGCTAATGATTCCACCAGCGCTTCCCTTAAACTGGAAAATATTCTCCTCGATCATACTGATCTTGTCTATAACGACCGATCGATACCCATGGTGATCACTGCTAAGGGCTTGCGTTATTCCGGTGAGGGCGATCTGAGCAAAGCCATCTTCGACCTGCATTCGAAAATGGATGTGGACTCTTTCAAATTCTCGTACAATGGTGAAACCTATATCACCGATAAAAAGCTCCATGCCGATCTGATCACCAAGATCAATACCAATTCACTGACCCTGCTGTTCGAGAAAAATGACCTGATGATCAACAAGCTCCCGGTACAGCTCAATGGCAGGTTCGAATTCCTCAGCGAAGGCTACGATATGGATTTCAGGCTGGAATCGAAAGAAACGGACCTGCACGATGTGTTCACGGCACTGCCCCAGTCCGTATTGCAATGGCTGGAGAAAACGGATGTGAAAGGATATACAGAGATCTTTGCCACCCTCAAAGGGCGGTACAATGCCGCTACCAACGCGATGCCCGATCTCAATCTCGATATGAAAGTACGTAATGGGTATATCGCCAATAAGAAAGCACCTTATCCGGCAAAGAATCTTTTCCTCAATCTTCAAACGAAACTCCCCTCATTGAACCCCGACAGCCTTTTCGTGAATATCGATTCCATTTTCTTCAATATTGAAAAAGACTATTTCAGCTCCATCGTTCAGTTGCGTGGTATGAAGGAACCATACCTGAAAGCAAAGCTCAATGCAGATATCGACCTGGAAAAATGGAACAGGGCCTTCGGCATTACCGACCTCGATCTGAAAGGCCAGTATGCCCTGCATTTCACGGCAGACGGCAAATACGCCAAAGGGCCCAATCCCCACAGTCTCCGGAGAGATACCGTGATCACCAGCATCCCTGTGTTCAATCTCGAATCGTCACTCAACAATGGCTATTTCAAATATGCCTCACTGCCTCAGGCTGTGCAGCATATCAATTTCAAGCTGAATGCCTCCTGCCCCGATGGGGTCTACGACCATACAAAGCTCTCCGTGAACGATCTCAATGCCGATGTGCTCAGCAATTATATCAAAGGCTATTTCAACATTGCCAATGTGAAAGATTTTCCGGTGGAAGGAAAGCTGCAGTCGGTTTTCCACCTGTCGGACATTAAACAATTCTACCCGCTCGACAGCATCGACCTGGCTGGCGATCTCGATATCGACATCAATACCAAAGGAAAATACAACCCTGCCAAAAAATTATTCCCGGTGACAACGGGCACGTTCAACCTGAAGAACGGGATCGTAAAAACAAAGTACTATCCAAAACCACTGGAAAAGATACAGGTGGATGCTACTGTTGTCAATACCAAAGGCACCATGGCCGATCTGAAGGTAAATATCAAACCTATTTCATTCGAACTGGATGGGCAGCCCTTCGTGGTGCAGGCTTCCCTGCAGAATTTCAGTGACCTGAATTATAATATCACTTCCAAAGGGTTGATCGACATCGGCAAGATCTACCAGGTGTTTGCCGTGAAAGGATATAATGTGAAAGGGCTGATCCAGACAGACCTCGCGCTCCGCGGCAAACAAAGCGATGCCACTGCAGGCCGCTATGATAAACTGTATGGCAAAGGCACCCTGAAGCTCCGCGATATTGCACTTAGCGCTGAAATATTTCCGAAGCCATTCTATATCAACTCCGGCCTGTTCCGTTTCGAGCAGGACAAAATGTGGTTCGATGCATTCAAAGCCAATTATGGTAAGAGCAATATAGTGATGAACGGGTACCTGAACAATGTGATCGCCTATGCGCTCCAACCCAATGAACCGCTCCGCGGAAATTTTGAGCTTACCACGCCCTATTTCCTGGTCGACGAGTGGATGGCCTTTGCAGATACCTCTACCGCTAATCCCGCTGCCGGCGGGGCTTCCGGGGTAGTGATCGTACCGGCCAACCTCGACCTCAGTTTTACTGCCACTGCCGATAAGGTCGTATACAATGGCCTGTTGCTGAAAGACCTGAAAGGACAGGTAATGATCAGCCAGGGTAAGATCATCATGAAAGAAACAGGGTTCCACCTGGTAGATGCGCCGATCGTGATGGATGCTTCTTATGGCAGCCAGTCGCCCCGCCGCGCATTCTTCGAATATCATATCAAAGCCGATAGCCTCGATGTGAAGAAAGCGTATAAAGAGATCGACCTGTTCCGTCAGTTGGCGCCGGCCGCTGCCAAAGCAGAAGGGATCATTTCGCTCGACTATGCCCTCAATGGAAAGCTGAATGAGAATATGGGGCCTGTATTCCCCTCTTTGAAAGGTGGAGGAGTACTGTCGGTAAAGAAGATAAAGCTGAAAGGATTCCGGTTAATGAATGCCGTTAGCAGCGCTACCGGTAAAGATGATATCAAAGATCCCGATCTCTCGAAGATCAATATTAAAACTTCCATCGCCAACAATATCATTACCGTCGACCGCGTGAAATTGCGTGTGGCGGGCTTCAGGCCGCGTTTTGAAGGGCAGGTCAGCTTCGATGGGAAATTCAATCTCACCGGCCGTCTTGGGTTACCGCCCTTCGGTATTATCGGCATTCCTTTCACCGTGACCGGCACGCGCGACAATCCCAAAGTAAAATTGCGCCGCGGCAAGGAGACGGATAAGCTGGAGGAGGAGAAGGATGAGGAAAGCGGAACGGAACATTAGAGAGTTGGCAGTGGGCAATTTGCAGTTGGCAGTTAATCTCCGGGATTTTAAAATTTTTTATCAATTTCTTGTTTCCTGAATACTGGAAAGAATTTAACTAAATCAGGGATTAACTGCCAACTGCAAATTGCCCACTGCCAACTACACATCGTATTCCAACACCGGCCTCAGCCACTTTTCCACATCTTCTACGCTCATGCCTTTACGTTGGGCATAGTCCTCTACCTGGTCTTTCTGGATCTTGCCCACGCCGAAGTACTGGCTTTGTGGGTGCGCAAAATACCAGCCGCTTATGGAAGAGGCAGGGTACATGGCCAGCGATTCCGTGAGGGTGATGCCGGTAGATGCTTCCCCGCCGAGCAGGTGGAACAATTTATATTTTTCAGTATGATCAGGGCAGGCAGGATAACCCGGTGCAGGACGGATGCCTGAGTAGGCTTCCTGGATCAGTTCATCATTGGAGAAATGCTCTTCTCCGGCATATCCCCAGAATTCTTTACGCACGCGTTCATGCAGCAGCTCTGCAAATGCTTCCACGAGCCGGTCGGCCAATACCTGGAGCATGATCTTGTTATAATCATCATGTGTTTTGATGAATTTTTCGAGATGGGGCTCGATGCCCTGCATCGTTACCGTGAAAGCGCCGATATGATCTGCGAAATGCCCATTGGAGTTTTTTGCAGCCGGCTTGATAAAATCGGCCAGGCTGATATTGGGTTGTCCTTCCGCCTTTTTGATCTGCTGGCGCAGGAAATCGAGTTGAACGGTGTCGCCATTGTTTTGCAATACCACCGTATCGGGGCCTGTGGCCTGTGCTGGCCAGAAGCCGATCACACCGATCGCCTTCAACCATTTTTCATCGATGATCTTTTTCAGCAGGGCTTTGGCATCTTCATAAAGGCGGGAAGCTTCTTTACCTACCTTATCATCCTGCAGGATCTGTGGGAACTTGCCATGCAATTCCCAGGCGATGAAGAAAGGATTCCAGTCGATATAAGGAGCGATCGCGGTGAGGTCGTAACCTTCAAATCGTTTGATGCCTGTGAAGCTTGGTTTCACCGGGGTGAACCGGTCCCAGTCGATCTTCACCGGGTTCTTTTGCGCTGCCGCGAAGCTGAGATATTGTTTGGCTGATTTTTTATTTCCGAAATCTTCCTTCAGTTTTTTATACTCGTTCTTCAGTTTACCGAGGAAATCGGGCTTTTGTTCCTGGCTCAGCAGGGAGCCGGCCACTGTAACGCTGCGCGATGCATCGAGCACATGCACTACGCCTTCTTCATATTCCGGTGCGATCTTCACGGCAGTATGCATCCTCGAAGTGGTAGCTCCGCCGATCAGCAGGGGCTGGCGCATGTTGCGGCGCTTCATTTCACGGGCCACATGCACCATCTCGTCGAGGGAGGGTGTGATCAATCCGCTCAACCCAACGATGTCTACATTTTCTTTCTGGGCAGTATCGAGGATCTTGTCGGCAGGCACCATCACTCCGAGGTCGATGATATCATAGCCATTACATCCCAATACCACACCTACGATATTTTTACCAATGTCATGCACATCGCCTTTCACGGTAGCGAGCAGGATCTTTGCAGCGCCACCCTGTTGTGCGTTAGGGTTGGTTTTCTTTTCCTCTTCGATATAGGGTGTGAGGATGGCCACGCTTTTTTTCATCACACGGGCGCTTTTCACCACCTGGGGAAGGAACATTTTGCCGCTGCCGAACAGGTCGCCCACCACATTCATTCCATCCATGAGCGGGCCTTCGATCACATCGAGCGGCCGGGGATATTGCAGACGGGCTTCTTCGGTATCCTGGTCGATATAATCGGTAATACCGTTGACGAGCGCATGTTTGAGGCGCTCCTGTACCGGTGCATTGCGCCATGCTTCGTCTTTCACTTCTGCCTTGCCTTTGGCCTTGACGGTCTCGGCAAAACTGATGAGACGGTCGGTAGCATCGGGCCGGCGGTTGAGGATCACATCTTCGCAGAGCTCGCGCAATTGTGTTTCGATCTCGTCATACACCACCAGTTGCCCGGCATTCACGATGCCCATATCCATGCCGGCTTTGATGGCATAATACAGGAATACGCTGTGCATGGCTTCACGAACATGGTCGTTACCACGGAAGGAGAAAGAGATATTGCTCACACCACCACTGATCTTGGTGAGCGGCATCTTTTGTTTGATGATGCGGGTAGCTTCGATGAAATCGATGGCATAATTATTATGCTCTTCGATACCGGTGGCAATGGCGAAGATATTGGGGTCGAAAATAATATCCTGCGGATCGAAGCCCACTTCTTCCGTCAGTATTTTATAGGCCCGTTCACAAATATCGACGCGGCGCCGGAGCGTGTCCGCCTGTCCCTGTTCATCGAATGCCATCACCACCACGGAAGCGCCGAACATTTTGCAGATATGGGCTTCGCGGATGAATTTATCGATCCCTTCCTTCATGGAGATGGAATTCACGATACATTTTCCCTGCACGCATTTCAATCCGGCCTCTATGATCTCGAACTTGGAGCTATCGATCATGATGGGGATCTTCGCAATATCCGGTTCGCTCTGTACCAGGTTGAGGAAGGTGGTCATGGCTTTTACACCGTCGAGCAAAGCATCATCCATATTCACATCCAGGACCTGTGCGCCGCTTTCCACCTGCTGGCGGGCAACGCTCAATGCTTCTTCATATTTATTCTCACGAACGAGGCGTGCAAATTTCTTGGAGCCTGTTACATTGGTACGTTCTCCTACGTTCACGAAATTCGTTTCAGGGCGGATCACCAATGGTTCCAGTCCTGATAATCTTAAATATGGTTTTATCCTTGCTGTTGCACTCATCTTGAATGGTTGCGATTATGATTGATGAACTATAAAGCTGTTTCCAATACAGGAAGCTCTCTTGGTTTGAATTGTTTCACGTGTTCGGCGATATGCCTGATATGGTCCGGTGTGGTGCCGCAGCATCCACCTACGATATTGACAAATCCTTTTTCGGCCCATTCTTCGATGAAGTGGGCGGTTTGCTCAGGCTGTTCGTCGTATTCACCCATGGCGTTCGGCAAACCTGCGTTGGGGTAGGCTGAAGTATAACAGGCCGCGATCTGGCTCAGCTCTTCTATATGAGCGCGCATCTCGGAAGCGCCGAGGGCACAGTTCAGACCGATGCTCAAAGGTCTTGCGTGCATCACCGACGTATAGAAAGCTTCGAGGGTTTGTCCGCTCAATGTTCTGCCGGAGGCATCGGTGATGGTGCCGCTGATCATGATGGGCAGTTCCTCCTTTTTGGTATCACGGAAATATTTCTTGATGGCGAAAATGGCCGCCTTGGCGTTGAGCGTATCGAAAATGGTTTCGATGAGCAGGAGGTCGACGCCACCGTCCGATAATCCTTTCACCTGTTCGTAATAGGCTTCCATGGCCTCATCGAAAGTGAGGGCGCGGAAACCGGGATTGTTCACATCGGGCGATAGGCTCAGCGTTTTATTCAAAGGCCCGATAGCCCCGGCCACGAAACGCGGTTTGGACGGGTCTTTGGCAGTATACTCATCGGCGGCCCTGCGGGCGCATTGTGCAGCCGCCACATTCAGTTCGTAGGCGAGGGACTGCATTTCATAATCGGCCTGGGCGATGACTGTGCTGGAGAAGGTATTGGTCTCGATAATATCGGCCCCGGCTTCGAGATATTGTTTGTGGATCGTTTCGATGACCTGGGGTTGGGTAAGGCAGAGCAGGTCGCTGTTGCCTTTAACATCGATATGCCAGTCTTTGAAACGCTCGCCGCGGTAATCGGCTTCGGTGAGCTTGTACCGCTGGATCATGGTGCCCATGGCGCCGTCGATGATCAGGATGCGTTTGTCGAGTTCTTGTCTGATGTTCATAATAAATGATTTATGCCGGCTTCATTGGTGCGAATGCGCAAAGCTCGGTCCGGCCATTCAAGGCGCCGCGGGAAACATATAAACGTTGGGAAACAAAAGGGGAGTTTACCTGGCGTTTATTAGTTCCGTTGGTTTTAGACAGGCCGAACAATAAACAAATCCGCCTGTAATTCACTTGCAAATCTAAGGGATATTACAATAATAGCAAAGGAGGGTTATCAGCGGTTGGCCACATAGCTTTCTACCGGCAGGCGGTTGGTGATAGAGCGGGCCAGTGTCATTTCATCAGCATATTCGAGCTCGCCGCCAAAGGCAATGCCACGGGCAATGGTCGTGACTTTCACCGGTAACGGTTGTAATTTTTTTTGAATATAATAGATGGTGGTATCACCCTGGATATTGGGACTGAGCGCAAAAATGATCTCTTCTATCCGTTCTTTCTGCACACGTTGAACAAGGGCTTCGATATTGAGCTGGTCGGGCCCGATCCCATCCAGTGGAGAAATGATGCCGCCCAGGATATGATAAGTGCCGCTATATTGTTGGGTGCTCTCGATGGCAATGACATCCCTGATATTCTCCACTACGCAGATCATATCCTGTTTGCGCAGGGAATTGGAACAGATGGAGCAGATATCTGCATCGGCCACATTGAAGCACCGCTGGCAGAATTTTATTTCATTGCGCATGCGGGTAATGGCCTCTCCGAAAGCAGTGACCTTTTCGGGTTCGGTTTTCAGCAGGTGCAATACCAGGCGCAACGCCGTCTTCTTACCTATGCCCGGTAATTTGGCAAACTCTGCCACCGCATTCTCCAATAAACTCGATGAAAATTGCATACCACAAAGGTAAATAATGTTTATAGCGTTATATCCACTTCATTGTCCCAATTCGCCTTTACATTCAGCTTACGGCTCAAAGGCTGCACTTTTTCAGGCTGGATATGTTTGCCGAAAAATTCACCGGGGTCCCATACGCCGTTCTTATTGGCATCATACAGGATACGGAGCTCATATTCGCCGGGAACAAATAATTTGGCATAGAACTCACGGGTTACAAACCTGTACGAATACTTCACCTGCTCGGCCTGTACGAATTGCAATACAGGATCTTTGGAGAGATCGAGGTTCAGCAGGCGGAGGCGTACGAGGCCATATTCGCTTTCTTTCTTTGTGCGGAAGGCGATCGTATCGGTTTGCGTGAGCGTTCTGCCGGCAGTATCGGTAGCGAATTCTTTTTCGAAGATCAGGTTGTAGGGAGTGTTCTCTACCCAGCTATTGAAAATGGAAATATGCTGGTTACCCGTGTCTTTTACGATGCGGTATCCTTTGATGGGCTCGTATTTGTCGGTCGTGAGCCGGATCCTGGAGCTATCGAATTCTTTCAGGGGCGCTTGCCTGAAGCTGAATTTCAGTGTATCGAGCAGGTCCAGGACACCATTGCCCAGGTTGCTTTCCAGCCGGAGTTTTTTATCTTTTTCTTCCTTCGACGGTTTGGTTGTTTTTGCAGGAGTGGCGGGTGGCTTGGGTTTCACGGTATCCCTTTCGAGGTAGGCGTACAGCGTGATGGAGCCTGGTTTCTCTGTATTGACAGGTGAATCGGCGAAAGCGAAAAGCTGTTTCTGGCTCATGTATTTGCGTTGGCCGCCTTCATCTTTCAAGGCATAGATCGCGAAAGTGCCGGGAGGCAGGTTGCGAAAATGGAAGCTGCCCGTGGGGTCGAGGCGGGCCACATAGCGCGGCTTTTCCTTGATCACGGCCGAATCATCGAGATGGGTATGCAGCATCACTATCAGGGTTGAATCGGATTTGCCTGTTTCTGCAATGATCACTTTACCCGATACTTCGAGTGAATCGATGGCATGGCCGGTGGAGAAAACATACCTGAAATTCTTGTAAACATTTCCTTCATTGATGTCCTTGATCGCATTGCCGAAATCGATGGAATAGGTAGTGTTGGGCTCCAGTGTGTCCTTGATGGTGACGGTCACCGTCCTCAATTTGGATTCAACGAGCGGCGGGATCTTGGGTGTGGGTGACACGAGCAGGTTCTCATTGGTATTGTCGAGCTGCACAAACTCATCGAATTCGAGATTGAACTTTTTGCTGTTGAAGTTCCGGGCAGAATCGGGTGGTTTGGCTGAAACGAGGCGGGGAGGAAGGGAATCCCTCGGGCCGCCGGTGGGAGGGGCCATATTGGCGCAACCCGCAGTGCCAAGCATATTCACAGTGATAACGGCTACCAGGACCACAAAAAACAATAAGCTGTTGATCTTTACCATAAAGGATGAATGCAGGTTGCAAACTTAGGATGTCTGGACCATGATTTGCGGGATTTAAAAGATTTTTAGGAAAGATTATCGTTCATTTCATTCCTCCTCCTGCTCGTCCATCTCATGCAATGCGATGGCGAGATTATTGGTCTTGACAAAATTGCACCAATGGCAATCCTCTTTGCCGCAGCCTGTATAAAAATCGCGGTCCTGGATCTTACCCCAAACGGCCCTGATCTGCTGTGTAACAGTAGTGATGTCCCCGGGGCTGATAATGAGTTTCTCTTTCCGGTAGACTTTCTTTTTATCCGGTTCCACAAAATCGAATTCCGTACTGATCACTTTCCAGTCCTTCTGTTCATATCCATCTACCAGGATCTTGTAGAAAACGGCCTGCCGCCAGTAATCACCGCCATTGGGCTCTTTGGCATTGGGTGGTGTGAGCTTGGGTTTGGCCTTATCCGGATCGCCGGTCTTATAATCGACCACATTGGCCGTTTTTCCTTCGAACTCCAGTTTGTCGACCTTGCCTTTGAGGGGAACGCCGCTCACGACCACATTACGGATATTCCTTTCAACGGCTACGATCCTGTTCCACCGATGGATATATTCATCATAATAATTAGACAACACATCTACCCCATATTCCATCCTCCTGTTGAATTGTTCGCGCGTAAAACTTTCCCGGTGCCTTGCCATATACCATTGGAAGTCGTTGATGAACTCATCTTTTGGCGGAAAGCGTTCTCCGTTGGCCTGCATCTTGCGGAACAATTGTTCCAGTGCATGGTGAACGGCCGATCCGAACTCGGTAGCTTCATTCTTCGGGGAAGGTATCCGGACGATATTCCTGAAATAGAACTCCAGCGGACATTTCAGGTAATTGTTGAGTGCCGTTACATTCATCACGAACCTGTCGAGTATCCTGCTGACAAACTCTTCTTCCAGTTTTGCGATCTCCGGCGCAGCGGCTACCTGGAATGACAGGGCCTGGAATTCGGCCTGTACATTCTCGGTGATGAACACTTTTTCAACCGGGATGGGATGCTGGTCCCTGATCTCGGCAATGAACATGGAAGGCTCCAGTTCTTTGCCATCGCTCCTGAATCGGCTATACGAGATCGTTATAAATTGTTCTGCACGGGTAAGCGCCACATAGAAAAGCCGTCGCAGCTCTTCTTCCTCTCCCTGTTTACCTCCTGCGGCCGTGGAAGAGAAAATGGTATCGGGCAGTTTGTATCCTCCACCCGGCTTGCGTTTCTTTTCCCAGAAAGCCGCATTGGTCCCTGCCAGGAAAACGTATTGGAACTCCAGCCCTTTGGAGCCGTGGGCCGTGAGGAGGTTGATGCCTTTATCACTTCCGCTGATGCGCACCAGCGGCAAGGGCAATCCTTCCCGTTCCATCAGTTCGATAATATCGACGAGCTGCTGAACGTTCAGCAATGGCTGCCTTCTCGTTTCTTCCTTGATGAACTCGAACAGACCGGTGAGCACCTGCAACAACCAGATCTTTTCAGGGCTTTGCATGATATGGCTCAGTATGCCGGCCTCACGGATCATAGTCTCGAACAATTGTTGCAGGGTAACGTTGGATACCTGCCCTATCAGTTTCTCGATGATGCCACTGGCCGTACGGATACCTGTATGTGCCGGCTGCGAAAAAAGATCTTTGGCAGGTGTATTGGCTTTTTCGAAAAGCAGCCGGCGAAGGGAGATTGGATCGCCGCTGAACTGCCGGTTGGCCGTTTCGGCGCTTAACCGGGCCACCTCAATGGGAGGGATATTGAACCAATCGAAATGCAGTATCTCGAAAAGCATTTCATCACCGCTATAAGGTATATCGTGCTCCGTGGCCAGATACTTCAACAAGAGCATGATCTTTTGGACCAACGGCAGTTCCAGGATATTCAGGTTTCGTTTACTGTATACCGGTACTCCCCGCAGACTGAAATAATTAGCCAGTTCTTCCCCGTATTTATTTTCTTTATAGATGATGGCGATGCGACCGGGCAGTACTCCCTCCTTCAGCAATTGTTGAACTTCCAGTGTAATCCCCATCATTTCCTGTTGCTGTGATTCATATTCCCTGATAACGGGTGGGTGCATCAGGGAATTGATGGACGGGTTGGAAGAGACCAGGTCTTTACTGAGCCCCGGGAACTTATTGATCAGCCTTTCTTCATTTCTGCTGATCAGTGATTTGGCGATATCCAGGATCGGTTGCGTGGAGCGGTAATTATTGGAGAGCACTACCTCCAGGAGGTCCGAGCTGTAGCTCCTGACCAATGCTTCCATGTTCTCCACATTGGCGCCCTGGAAGCGGTAGATGCTCTGGTCGTCGTCGCCCACTACAAATACATTGGGTTTATCCCAGTAACTGATCAGCAATTCCACCAGCCGGTTCTGGGTGCCGCTGGTATCCTGGTATTCATCCACGAGGATATAGAGGAATTGTTCCTGGTAGCGGGCCAACAGGTTCTTATTCTCTTCGAAAGCTTTGATCACCCAGTTGATCATATCGTCGAAATCGTACCGGTTGCGGCTGCGCATCAATTCCTGGAAATGATCGAACTCATTCACGGCAGCCCGCAATTTCTCCATTCTTTCCTTCTCTTCTTCGATCTTATCTTTTTTGAGATCACCTGCCTTGAATTGTTTGTAAGCTCTTTTATAAATATAATCTTCCCGGTTCGGCAGATCATCGATATAGGCAGCGATGGCCTTGTTGATGAAATCAGGCGACCATCCTTCCTTTTTCATGGTGCTGAAAAGGGATTGTAAGTTGTTGATCTCGAAATAAACATCGCCGCGATATCTTTTCAGCGGATGATTTTTCGGAAAAGAATCTATTAATTGTGTAAAAATTTCTATTTTTTCGAGCTCTGAAACAGGATCGAGCGCTGTTTTTTCAAACAGGGACAGATTTTCCTGGATGATGTCATTGCAGAATGCATGAAAAGTGTAGATATGTACTTTGTAGGCATCCGGGCCGATGAACTGAACAAGCCGTTTGCGCATGGCCACTACGCCGGCATCCGTGTAGGTAAGGCAGAGGATATTGGAAGGGAGTGAATCTGTTTCGAGCAGGATCTTCCCGATACGGCTGGCGAGGATCTGGGTTTTGCCGGTGCCGGGACCGGCGATCACCATCACTGGCCCTTCAATGGTATCGACCGCCTGTTTCTGACGGTCGTTGAGTTTGCTGTATTCTTCCTGGAATTGTTGTTCAAGTTGTTCTCGTCTGATGGACATAGTTCAAAGATACAGTGTTATTGGATCAGGGTTTTGATGCCGGAAAAAGCGGCCAATGGGCCTGTTTGCCGGCCTTTCCGGGACTTCCCGGGCATACTAACGGTTATTCCCGGTGGTAGAAAAGACTAGCTGTTGACAACAAGTGGCTTACGATTGCGAAATAATGCTTATTTTACCGTTGGGAAAAATTCTTTATCCGGGAATAATGTAATGTTTTTTACGTTATTGAGAACATATAATCCTTTACAATGAAAAATCAGAACGCTCTCAGGATCTTTGTCCTGGAAGATGATATGTGGTACGGTTCCATGCTGCATCATTATCTTTCGCTCAATCCTGATTACGAAGTGAAACGCTTCGATAAGCCTTCCGAGTTTTTTAATCACCTGCACGAATCGCCTGATGTAGTAACACTGGATTATTTCATGCCCGACATGGATGGAAGCGTGGTATTGAAAAAGATCCGGGAGATCAATCCTGATATAAAGGTCATCATTATTTCAGGACAGGAAGACGTACGCACTGCCGTAAGCCTGATCACCAGCGGCGCCTTTGATTATATTGTAAAGGACAACGACACCAAGGACAGGCTGTGGAATGTATTGCTGCACCTGAAAGAGATCGTGGGATTGAAGAATGAAGTTGAAAGGCTGAAGGAGCAGGTAGGCCGGAAGAACGACTATTCGAAATACCTGGTTGGCAGAAGTGAAGCGATGGAAAAGGTCTTTGCGTTGATCGAAAAAGCATCGAAGACGAACATAACGGTATCGGTTACGGGAGAAACAGGCACCGGTAAGGAGATGGTGGCCAAAGCGGTCCACTATAACTCTCCACGAAGCCAGAAACCCTTTGTGACGGTGAATGTGGCGGCCATCCCGCGGGAGCTGATCGAAAGTGAATTGTTTGGCCATGAGAAAGGCTCATTCACAGGGGCCGTAACGCGCAGGATCGGGAAATTTGAGGAAGCTCATAATGGAACGCTCTTTCTCGATGAGATCGGCGAGCTCGACATCAGCCTGCAGGCCAAGTTATTGCGTGTATTGCAGGAGCGGGAGATCACCCGTATCGGTGGTAATGAAGTAATACCGGTGAACGTGCGTATCATTGTGGCCACCCACCGTGATCTACTGGAAGAAGTGAACAAAAAGAGCTTCCGGGAAGACCTTTATTACAGGCTCATCGGGATGCCTATTCTGCTGCCCCCCTTGCGCGACAGGGGAAATGATATTATATTACTGGCCAAATTTTTCCTCGACCAGTTCTGCCAGGAGAACCACGTACCTAAAAAGGCTTTATCACCGGAGGCGCAACAAAAATTGTTGCAGTATAGTTTTCCCGGCAATGTGCGCGAGTTGAAATCGATCATGGAGCTCACGACTGTGATGACGGATGGGGAAACGGTATTGCCTGAACACATTATGATCCATGCAGCTTCAGTGAACGTTCATACCATGAATGGGCGTGAAAGGACCCTGAAAGAATATGAGATCCAGATCATCCAGTATTATCTCGACAAATACGACAAGGATGTATTGCTGGTGGCCAGGAAGCTCGATATCGGCAAATCGACCATTTACCGCATGATCCAGGCAGGAGAATTAAGAACCAAATAATATAACCTGAAAGATCCATGTTGCAGGAAATCAATTACCAGAGCCTGGGCAAAAGAAAGATCCTGGTTGTGGAGGATACTACTGTCAATCAATACCTGATCCGCCGGATCATTGAATCATGGGGTTTGGAAGTGGATATTGCGAACAATGGGAAGGAAGCGCTTGGGATGGTGGAATCGGCCGATTATGATCTCATATTGATGGATATCCAGATGCCGGAGATGGACGGTATGGAAGCCACACGTCATATCCGGCAGATGCCTGACGGGAAAGGCGGGGTACCGATCGTAGCGCTCACGGCCAATTTTTTAAAAGGCGACCGCGAGCGATACAAAGCTGCCGGGATGAATGATTTCCTGCCGAAGCCATTCAATGAATCCACCTTATTTGTAGTGATCTCGAATAATCTTCATCACCGGGCTAACCGGTCTGTGTTGCAATCGGTGAATGATAAACGTCCGCTGCCTCCTCCGGACAAACTGTATGATCTTTCGAATGTGCGGGGCATGTCGGGCGGTGATGAAACATTTGTTAAGAGCCTGGTACGCCTGTTCATCAACACAACACCTGAAATGCTCGATCAGATGCGACAGGCAGCGCAGCAACGGAACTGGGAGGAAGCGTCGAAACTGGCGCATAAATTGAAAGGGGCTGTGGAAGCGATGGGGATCACAGTTGTAAAGGAAGAGCTCCGTGCGATCAGTGTGAATGGGAGGAAAGGGATCGAGACGGATAAATTACCGGACCTGGTAGAGCAGGTGCTTCACAGCCTGGACCCTTGTTTGCAACAGGTGAAAAAAGATTTTCCTTCCTGAGTTGATTCAGGTGTCAGATCTTCTCGTTGATTATTTGGATCGTTCGATTACCCAGGGATGCGTGAGATATATTTTTCAATCTCCTTGATCTGTTTGATGATCTCAGGGTTGGTAGGTTTCAATGCCTTTGTTTTGCGGAAAAATTCTTTGGCCGCCCTGAACTCTCTTTTGTTCATCATGATATTGCACATCTGCAGGTAGGCGGCAGCTTCATTCTCTTTATCGGGCAGACCTTCGCGGATAGCCTGACGGATATAGCTTTCACCCTGTTTCATATTGCCTTTCTGCATGGCGATCATGCCCATCTGGAGCAGGTTGGCGCCTTTCACTTCTTTCAGGGGCGTGCCGAGGGCCAGACCTTTTTTCATGTTGGATTCAGCGCCATCGAAATCCTGTTTCATCATGGCCAGTTGGCCTTTGAAGGTGAAATAGGCAGAACGGATGGGTTTATAGAGCAAGTTGGGGAATCTGACGGAATTGAGGATCTTTTCAGCGCCTTCAAGATCACCGCTTTCCATATATTCCTGGAGGAGGCGGAGGGGCCCGATGAAAAAGTGGCCGGCGATAAGGATCAATCCGATAAAATATGCCGGGAAGGCCGGCCAGAAGCCGCTATACACATTGGCCCCCACACCGATAAGGATAAGGAGGATACCGAGGTACAAACGATAACGGATAATCCAGGTATAAAACTTCATAGAAAAACTCATTAAAAAGGGCAGCAAAGATAGGACTTTTAAGGAGTGGAGCCCTGTGAAACCATTATTAAATGGCTATTACGGTGATAACCGGCCATAAAACGGCCAGTGCCTGGGCGCCTGCCCGGTCATGTATTCCCTAATACTTATCGTCGTTGATCTCGATCCAGTAACCATCGGGGTCGCGGAGCCATATTTGTTGAACGCCATCGGGCCGGCGGTGGATAGTGTTTTTTTGTCCGGCCGCATTCTCATATACTATTCCCAGATTGATGAGCATGGCTACAAAAACCTCCATGGAAGGAACGCTGAAGCAGGTATGGTGATTTTTGGGGTGGATGGCAGGGGTATCGGCGCCCTGGATGAGATGGAGCTGGCTATGGTCGCCGGTCTTGAACCAGGTATGTTGACCGTCCTTGAAGGGCTCCGGCATGGTATCGAGGCCGATCACATCCCTGTAAAATGCGGTGCTCTTCGCGAGGTCCTGCACAAAAAGGGCTACATGGTTCAAAACAGCGGTGCGGCGGGCTTGCTGCGATTGACCAAAAATATCCTGTGACATGATCAATAGTATTATTGGAAAAAGGAATTTGACGGATGATCTCATGGCGACTGGTTTGAATAAGAGGAAAGATAGTAAATAAGTGGAATGGATGGTGGTTGAATGGGAGAAACCATTATTTTTGCGGGGAAAATGAAAGGGAAGATATTGATTGTCTTCATTTCATAAGACAACAAATAGGTTTTTTGGGCCCGTAGTTCAATGGATAGAATAGAAGTTTCCTAAACTTTTGATACAAGTTCGATTCTTGTCGGGCCTACACTCATTTCAACCCGCTGGATAACAGCGGGTTTTTATTTTGCACACATCGTACATTTAAATCAAGTAATAGTAATGGAATTTGATAGTAATTTGATTTATGGTGATGATGAGTCAAACGATGATGAAGAAATAGATTGATAATTCGGGATGATCATAGAGTAGTTTCCACTTTGAGTGCTTTTTTATTGTTTTAAAAGTTCTTGCATTAAATTCGGTAAGGGAATTGCAATGATATCCTTGTTCATGGGAAATCTCTCCAACCCTGAATAAACAACAAAACGTCTTTCGGGATTTATATCTTCACATCCTTTATAGAAACCTTTCGATATGGATGGTGCTGAACTACGTTTGATTTCTATAGCCCATTTTGTACCGCCGGGAAACTCAAGAATCAGATCTATTTCGGCGCCGCGTGGTGTGCCATAGTAATAAGGCTGCACTCTCGAGGGGGCTACAGACATTATATTTTCAATAACGAACCCTTCCCAGCTTCCTCCTACGACAGGGTGTCCCAGCAAGCTGTTATAGTCAGGGATATTGAGTAAGGCATGGGTAATACCGCTGTCACGTACATAAATCTTAGGGGCTTTAATGAGGCGTTTGCCCATATTGGTCGTCCAGGGCTTCAGTCTCCTAACTAATAAAAGATCTGTCATCAAGTCAAGATAACGGCCGATAGTCGTGCCAGATACATCCAGATTCCTTGCGAGATGTGAGGCATTTAAAACAGAGCCTTGGTTATGGGCCAGCATGGTCCAAAACCGTTCAAGCGTTTCGGCAGGTATGCGCGGCCCTAATCGAGGTATGTCTCGTTCAAGATAGGTTTTGATAAAATCATGACGCCAGTTCAGGCTGTTTTGATCTGAAGCCGACAACAAGCTTTCCGGAAAACCGCCACGGACCCATAAGCTATTTAATTTATCCAGGCTATTCTCTGCATATTCTGTTGCATCTATGGGATGGAGTTCCATGTAGGCAATTCGTCCGGCAAGGGATTCACTGGATTGTTCTAGGAGATCAATAGATGCGGAGCCTAAAAACAAGAATAGCCCAGCCCTATTCCCTTTGCGGCGTTCCTGATCAATAATACCTCTTAATGGAGCAAATATTTCAGGAAGACGTTGGACTTCATCGAGAACGATTAATTTGTCGCTGTTTCCTCCATGGAAGGCTTCAATGTCCTGTACTTTTTGCAGATCTCTACGGTTTTCCAGGTCTAAATAAACGGAAGGAGTTGTTTCAGAAATATTATGAGCGATGGTAGTCTTACCTACCTGACGCGGCCCTAATAATGCTACGGAAGGGCTGCGTTCCAATGCTTCGATAATTTGTGATTCGAGTCGTCGCTTAATCATGTGCAAATTTAACATAAAATGTGGGATTTGCGCAATAACCAATAATAAAGCCTATTTATTATTGAAGATCAGTATTTTATATGAAGGTGTTTAATCAGTGGGAAGCAACCATAATCCATTGAAATCTACTAAATCAGTCAGTAGATGGTTAGATAATTCTCCTGTCGGTACTGCTTCCTGAAATGTTCTACCAAAAGGAGTTTTATAGTTCGATATGAGCTTTGATATTCTAAGTGAGTCATTTAATCTATTATAATCAAGTGTTTAAAGGTTCGATATATGTTAGGGCCGTGCAGAGACAAAAAAAAATCATTATCGCACTGACACTGTATCATATTCAAAAAGCTCTATTGCACGATTTCAAGCAATGGTTGGGATCCTGCATCCATAACCAAATTTGTTCCTGAATAGGTTGGTAAAGTTCAAGGGCTTGATCCCAACAATAAATATCCAGGAATAACATTTCCGGAATTCTCTAACTTTATTTTAGGTTAGATATTGTCCTGTAAAATTTGCTATATGATACTTCCAGTGATACGGTTTCTCAACATCATATTTGCTGCATTGCTTGCTGGAACAAGTTTTGGGATTTGGTTCGGTTTTGATCCTGCACACTATTCCGCTTCTACTTATGTGGAACAGCAACAAAATCTTGTTCATTCACTCAATACATTGATGATTGCGTTGGTGGTAATTGTTACTGCCATTACACTGATTTCTGCTTTTCTTCAACGGAAAAACAAAGCCATCTTTATCGCGCTGCTTTTAGCTGCTGTTTTTTTCATTTCCTGCATAGTCATTACACGATTTGGCAACGTTCCTATTCAAAACGAGATGCTTAAATGGACGGTGGATTCACTCCCCGACAACTGGACCACGCTGCGTGACAAATGGTGGTCATTTCATATTATGCGGGCAATCGTGGAGTTGATGGCATTATTTATTATAGCCTGGACAATAGTTCAAAACAAGGCTCTACAAAAATGAGGTTAGACCTCAAAGCAACAGAGAAAAGCATGACATTGCAAAACTGCCAGGCTGCCGTTCAATTGTGCTAGATCCTTATTCAGGGATAGAAATTTGCCATGTCCAAATCAACCCATTATAATGTCTATTTCCCACCCTGACGGCGTAAAATCCAGTCTATACATTTGTTGTATAATATTTCATTACAAGGAGATAAAACCAAGCTCATAACAGAAATCCGACATGATCCAGTTCTAATAGCCACAACCGGATACATTAACTGTTAAATAATAAAACAATGACAACACATCCCGAAAAAATACTGACTACTCAGGAAGTTGCAGCCCGATTTCATGAACTTGCCCAACAAGAAAAATGGTTTGAGATCCAGCACGAATTCTTTGCAGAAAATGTCAGGAGCATAGACCCTCCCAATTCTCCGTATATGGGGTATGCAGAAGGCAAGGCCAACGTCCGTAAAAAAGGGGAAGACTTTGTAAAGCAGATAACGGCGGTCCACAGAGCTTATACAACCGTACCCCTTGTTACCGGCAATCATTTTGCAGTGGGACGAGAAATGGATATTACGGTGCAACCACATGGAAGGATACAATTCAATGAGATAATGCTGTATGAAGTGAAAGATGGGAAGATTGTATCAGAGCAATTTTTTTATTAGGAATTGGCCGGTTGGGACTACTAAAATCAGAGATGTCGAACCCGATCGGGTTACACTTATTCCTTTCTGACCCCACAGAAGTATTTAAAGCTTTGAATGATTGAGTTGAGGTTGTGCAGCGGACTAAACGCAGGCCACCTTTGTTATCATCATCTTGTTAAAATAGAGTTTTCATAATGCTTTAACGTAAACTGGCGCGATAGTTTCCTGTCTAAGAACAGAAGCTTATTATAGAATGTCTAAACCTATAAGTATGAAAAGCATTTTGACTCTACTAACCGCGTTTGTTTTGATCTTTTCCGCTTGTAAAAGTGCAAGAAATGTCAGTGGACCAGAGTTCCGTGATATCAGCGATGTACGCCTCCTTGAAACTGGCGTACTAAAGACAACCGTGGGCGCTAATATGATCTACTATAATCCAAACAATTTCGGCCTCCAGCTTACCTCTGCAAGAGGTGATGTGTACATCGACAATGCTTATTTCGGGAGCTTTTCGATGGACCAGGAAACCCAGGTAAAGAAAAGGTCTGAGTTTGTACTTCCTGTCACTATCAAGATCGACAATATCGGAGCTATTAAAAACCATACCGATATTTACAACAAGAAAGAAGCATTGGTTCGTATCGAAGGCCGTGCTTTTGTAAAGAAATCGGGCTTTTCAAAGGAAATTCCTATCAAATACGAACAGAAACAGGATATCGACCGTTTGAGGGCGATTGTTACCCGATAGTCGCTATGCCATTTCATTAGGGAAACCGATGGACTGCAGGACAGCCTTCCACTACATCAACGCCTCCTTATTATACCTGCCCCTGTATTCCAATGGCGACATCCCCGTAATTTTTCTGAATACTTCACGAAATGCTTTTACATCGGAATAACCAACTTCATACATTACCTCATTGATCGTTTTACGACTGGTTTCAAATGCTTTTTTGGCAGATTCAATTTTTACCCTTTGCGAATATTCGACAGGAGTGTTGCCCGTTGCTTTGATAAACCTTCTGTCGAAGTTTCGCCTGCCGGTGGCGAATTTGGAAGACAAATGTTCAACAGATATTTTTTCCTGTAGATGGTCCTCGATATATATCTGCGCTTTTTTGACCATTTCATCCCCGTGCAACTTCTGTCCTTTGAAAATTGTAAAGGTCGACTGGCTTAGCCTGTCCATCTCGATCTGAAATACTTTAGAACAAAAGATGGCCGTCTGCCTGTCATAATATTTCTCTATAAGATAAAGTACCAGGTTTAGGAAAGAAAAAGCCCCACCATTCGTATAGATCCCATTTTCATCGGTGATCAACTTATCAGTTTGCAGATCTACCTTCGGGAACATACTTCTGAAGTTGTCCGCAACAGCCCAATGGGTAGAGCAGCTTTTCCCATCAAGCAATCCTGAGGAAGCAAGCAAGAAGGCGCCGGTACATATACTTGCTACTTCCGCCCCATTTTTATACTGCTTACCTATCCAATCGATCAGCAATTTGTTTCCCTTTACGGCATTTTGATAATTATGATTCAGAGAAGGTATAATGATGAGGTCGGTCCTGGTAACAGCGGAGATATGGGTATGTGGTTTCACGGTGAACAATCCACCATGGAATTCCACTTTTTTTGAAATACCTGCCAATTCGATCCTGAATAGCTCTTTTCCGCTGATTTCCTTCCAATGTTCATTGGCCCTGGTGAATATTTTATAAGTACCTACTATGCTGCTCAGGTTGTTCTGCCCGTCTGGGACTATGATGGTAAGATGTTTCATCTGTTTATTGTTTATATCATTTCATGTTCAAATACCTGGGATAAGGGTACTGCAGATAGTTCATTTTTTCCGGGAACCTTACGCAAAGATAGAATTTTGAACTGTCTAAATTAACCCGCCATAAAGTCTATTTTACACCTCGTTGATGCAATATTTAGACAATACATTTGCTACGTACAATGCACGATCACCAAAAAACATACAGAAAATGGCTACTTCAGATTTTACCACTACCCTGTTGGTAGAGCAAACTCCAAATGATGTATTCAACGCCATCAATAACGTTCGCGGATGGTGGTCAGAAGAAATCGAAGGAGGTACTGACAAACTCGATGATGAGTTCATTTATCATTACAAGGATGTTCATTATTGCAAAATGAAATTGATAGAGGTCGTTCCTGGTAAAAAAGTAGTCTGGTCAGTTTTGGACAACTACTTCAAATTTACCAGGGATAAAAGTGAATGGAAGGGTACACGTATCGTTTTTGAGATATCCGGAAAAGATAACCAAACGCAAGTCCGGTTCACTCATCTGGGATTGGTTCCCGAGTACGAATGTTTCGATGTGTGCAGGGACGCATGGAGCAATTATATCAAAAATAGTTTACGCAAGCTGATAGTTACCGGTAAAGGAGAGCCCAATCCGAAGGAAGGTGAGGGATTCAATGCGGAAATAGTCAAAAAATGGAAGTTGGAGTAGTACGTTAAAAGACACGCAGACCTCTTAAAAAATTAATACATGGCCAATCAAAATTTCACTACCATCCTGCTGATAGATCAAACTCCGGCAGAAGCCTTTCATGCCATCAATAATATAAGCGGTTGGTGGTCGGAAGAGTTTAAAGGCAATTCACAAAAACTGCATGATGAGTTTGAGGTCCGTTTCGGGGATGTACATTATTCCAGGCAAAAATTGGTAGAAGTCATTCCTGATAAGAAAGTCGTTTGGCTCGTTACAGATAGCCTACTCAATTTCCTCAACGACAAAAGCGAATGGACGGATACCAGGATCAGTTTTGAGATCTCTGGTCAAGGCGACAAAACCCAGGTCCGCTTCTCCCACCTGGGCCTGGTACCTGAAATCGAATGTTACCGCGACTGTTCAAATGGATGGAACTATTACCTGCAGGGCAGTCTATTGAGCTTTATAACCACCGGTAAAGGACATCCGAACCGTAAAGAGGTCAAACAATAATTATTAAGGACCTGTGTTGGCCGGTACTCTCCCCACTGTTGATCCCGGAACAGGAGGAGGGTATCTTGCAATCAATTGCTGTCCGATCTGGTTGATACCGGATATTTGGCCAATGACCATCTCATGCAATATTTATTTCGTTTTCTTCCCGACACTTTTTTTCGTTGTCGAATCGATCTCCGCGATCCTTGCCAGCACGATTTTCTTTATCAATGGAGCAGGCAGCTCTTCATCGAGCAGGAAGCGGACACTTGTTTTGGCAATGTCATAACCTTTCAGCTCGTTTTTGAATTGGTCCATTACAGGCTCACTCATTACATAGAACCCCGTATGCGTTTTTGCAGCAGCAATGCCAACTACCAGTTTATTGTTCAACCTGTAGGCAGGAGTTGAGTAGTTAAGCCCTTCTTCCAACTGCGGTGCTGCAGACTTTACGATCCGCACCAGCTTTTGTACTCCTGCACGTTGTTTCTCCGAAAGGTTGGCCAGGTAATCGGCCACTGTCTGTATTTCATTTTTTTTGGACCCGGTTGCCATTGTATATTTTTTATTTTAGTGAGTGTTCCTGTTTGATCAACGGGAGTAATGATTGAATGGTTTTTTCGGAAACCGTTCATTTTCCTGCAATGGCTTCAATTTCCAACAGCCATTGCTCATCATAAATGCCTGTGATGATAATGGTCATGGCTGGCTGATGGTCACCAAGTACTTTATGCCTGACCTCAAAATTCTCCCGCCTGTACTTCCTGTCGGACAGAAAAACGGTAAACTTGACAATGTCTTTTAAGTTCATGTCCGCAGCTTTCAACTGGGCTTCTACATTTTTCCACGCAAGCTCCGCCTGGGAGCGGAAATCCGGGGGAACTTTTTCATTTTCGTCTTCCGGCACCTGCCCACTCACGAATACCAACCGCTTATAGTTCCTTAATTCATACGCCTGCGAAAAGGAAGCACCTGTAGGGTTAATAGAATGATGGCTCATAGTTGAACAACCTGATGTGATCAAAAAAGTGAAGACCGATAAAATAGCGATAATTGCTCTCATAGCTAAAGATTTTGGTTCGATGGTTAAAACCGTAGGATAAGTATTATTTTTACTTTGCCTGTAAAACCGGTTATGGTGGTAAAAATAATACTTTACCGTTAAAATAAAAATAGATGGTAAAAAATGATAAAATTGATAGGATTACGATTTGTGGCGGGGCATTGTGTATCGACTTTATCAATACTGTGAAAGACAGGGTAAGCAACCCAATGATGGACTACCTGTCTGATTTTGCAGATCTCTTATATTGGGCAAAACGATTGGAAATAATTGATGTCCGGTCGTATAAAGAATTATTACAGCATGCTACCAGGCATCCAAATCAGGCATCTGCCTTTTTCAAGGAAACGATAGCATTCAGGGAGTTGCTTTACCAGGTACTTCATACGACGGTCAAAACAGGAAAAGCTACCCCAGCCCTGCTTGACGGTTATAACAGGGTCCTCGCGGATTACTTTTCCTGCAAAAAAATAGAACAATTGAATAGTGAACTGGTATCGGGCTGGCATTTCGGAAAAGGCAGCTTTAAACATATACTTGCCGGGATCGTGGATGACAGCTATGAGTTACTGCTTTCGGCAGACCTGTTGGAAAAAGTGAAAGAATGCCCAAAATGCCATTGGCTTTTCCTCGACACCACAAAGAATGGCAAGCGGCGCTGGTGTACCATGAAAACCTGCGGGGCAAGCGTGAAAGCACTGGAATGGTACCATCGCCACAAAAGTTGAATATGCCCGAATGGGAGAACGAATGATCGATTTGTTATTTATTTTAAATAGAAGAAGATGAATAATAGGCTGACAATTTTCCGCGTCGTACTTTTTTGCCTGCTTTGTGCTGTCGTATTGGCCATCACTTCAGGGCTGTTCAAGAATGTACCCTCCGAATGGAACCAGCATTTAATGCTTGTTGTCGCCATAATCATTACTTATGCTCTCACACTATTGTTTACGAAATGGGAGAAAATCCCATTGAAGAACGTTGGAGTAGTGGCCGGCAAATCCACTTTAAAGAAAGTATTGATAGGTTTTGCTATCGGGTTGATCATGACGGCGCTTCAACCCGTCTTTGTTTTATTACTCGGGCATTATAAAATGGTTCAGTCGTATCCTTTTTCTCCCCGTCCAATATTTTTTTACCTCACTCTATATATCCTCGTAGCGATCCGGGAAGAACTGGCTTTTCGCGGTTATCCGTTATTTAGTTTGAATTACAAGCTGGGACTGTGGGCTTCACAACTTATTATTTTTGTGATCTTTTCCCTGGAGCATGTTGTGGGAGGCATGACCTGGGTCCAGGCATTTGCAGGAGCAGGGACCGGCGCCTTGTTATTCGGGTTCGCCGCCCTGAGGACCAATGGGATTGCATTGCCTATCGGACTTCACGCAGCATGGAATTTTGGACAATGGTGCTGGGGTTTCAAAAACGAGAGAGGTATTTTACAGGGGGTTGCAGACAAGGGTTTTGAAGAGGTGGTAAACCGAAACGCATGGATCAGTTACCTTTTGATCATGATCATCTTTATTGCCATCTTTTATTTCTATACTCCCCGAAAGAATAGAGCTACGATTTAGGCCGGAATTGTTTAACTTCGATTACCCGATTAGCTGATAGTTGCATTTGACGAACTGTAATTCCCTCGCAACGTTAAATTACCTGTTTTCCGAGTGCGTAATTCCAACTTCTAAATATTATAACCTATATGGACAATACATCAAACCTTCCTCAGGAAAAAGAAACGTCGGTCAACGACAATACACCCAAAGTTACAGGCATTGGTGGGATTTTTTTTGGTTCCAATAACCCAAAGGAAACAAGGGAGTGGTATGGCAGGAACCTGGGACTAGCCATAGATGAATATGGTTCCCCTTTCGAGTTCAGGAATGCGAACCGGCCCGATGAGATCAATTACCTGCGCTGGAGCCCATTCGAGGCCGGCGACAGTTATTTTGCTCCTTCTACCAAAGAGTTCATGATCAATTACAGAGTTCAGAATATAGAAGGGCTCGTGAAAAAGTTGCAGGAAAACGGTGTGGCAATCCTCGACGATATCGAATCCTACGATTACGGAAAGTTTGTTCATATCATGGACCCCGAAGGGAATAAGATAGAATTATGGGAACCTATAGATAGCGTTTTTACGGCAAAGGGCGGTACAACAACCAAGTGATCTCTCCTTACCATTAAAAAAATAAGTTATGATCATCGTTCATGACATTTTTATCTGTAAACCTGGTAATGCTTCCAAACTGGCCAAGAAATTCAAGGAGGCAATGTCCGGTTTCAGCGATCTGGTCAATATTATGACAGATATGACCGGTCAATACAACAGGGTGATAATGGTCACTAAATATGAGAATCTCACGGCCTATGAAAAGAGCTGGGAGAAATACAAAGAGAATAGTGAGGAAATGAAGAAAATGGAAGAGGTTATGAAAGGATACCAGGAAATGTACCTCACCGGTTCGAGGGAAATTTACCAGGTATGGTAAGCTTCGTTTTTTCCATTATTATTTATATTCATCCATCCGGGCCCTCCATCCTGAGCGCCATTTGTTAGAATAATTATGTTCTCTTAATTATTCGTACAAGGGTCCATAAAATCACACTTTACAGAATCCTTTTTTCGATGATCTGACGATCAGGTCGATGATAATTTATTGCCCTGATTATTTATTCTTCGGACTTTGCGGAGAAAGTATCTCCGTTGCAAGAAGTTTACGATTATTTCTCCTAAAATTGTATGAATTCAACGATTGGTAAGGATGGCTGTGGACCGAAAAAAAATACTGGCTGAATTGCAAAAGCCGTTTGACAGGGACCTGTTCAGCAGGAAAGTACTGATCCCATTGTTCAAGTCTGGATTTTCTTTGAATGCCAACCCCAAAGCTATCTCCGTTCCAGGTAAAGCTGCATCCTCCATCATCGACAGCGCCTTGATCTACGGCAATATTCACCTGGAAGATGGCGCCAGCATATTGTGCTATGAGGTCCGGTTAATGCCTGGTAAACAGATCGAACACAATAAGGTCTTTATCCAACATTATATCGATAGGCTGCTTGCTACCGGTGATGCAGCATTGATCAGTTTTGTATCGGGCGAAAACACTGGTACGTGGCGTTTAACATTGATCACCCGAAGCAATGAGGTAACTGTGAAAGGGCTCTCTGATAAAACTGTAAAACAGTTCACCTGGTTATTGGGGCCGTGCGAAAGTTGTAAAATTCCGGCCTCCCGGTTAGAAACACTTTGCCAGGAAACAACAATCGATCTTCAGGCACTTATACGTGCATTCTCCGTCGGGAAGCTGGCCAGGTCATTCTTTGATGAGTACAGGCGGCATTACCTGAAATTTTGCGATTATTTACAAGGATCGGATTACTGGAGTGAGATCTTCAGGATCGTATCGCCTGCGCATTCCACCAAACCGGGAACCGATAGATCTTTCAAACCAATCAGGGATTTCACCAAAAAGCTGCTGGGCCGTATGGTGTTCCTATATTTTATTCAGAAAAAAGGATGGCTCGGCGCTTCTTCGGTTGAGTATAAAGACGGCCCGCCTGATTTTATGATGAGGCTGTTCACCAGTTCCGGTGGAAATGAATCGTTTTACAATGACTGGTTATCACCTTTGTTCTTCGATATCCTGAATAAGAAAAGGGCCCATGATGATTTTATCATGCCCGGTGGTCAGACGGTCAAAGTGCCATTCCTCCATGGCGGCCTGTTCGAAAAAGAAGAGTATGATGAATATTCATTGAAGTTCCCACCTACTTTTTTTCACAATACCGATTATCCCGAAGATCCTGCTCACAGAGGATTTTTCGACTTTCTGAATGCATTCAATTTTACGATGCATGAGAACAGCCCGGATGACCAGACACTTGCCGTTGACCCTGAAATGTTGGGACATATTTTCGAGAACCTGCTTGAAGACAATAAGAATAAAGGCACGTATTATACTCCCAAAGAGATCGTGCACTATATGTGCCGGCAGAGCCTGGTTGAATTCCTGCTTTCCCATTTAAGCAAGGAGTATCCTGTAAACCGTGCAGACGTCGAAAAGCTGGTAACGCAAAAAAGAGCCAGCGTATATTCCAGGGAGCAACTGTTGCGCGTGGATGAATTACTCGATACAATAAAGATTTGTGATCCGGCCATCGGGTCGGGCGCCTTTCCGGTCGGCCTCCTGCAGGAGATCCATGCCATCAGGGAACTGGTGAGTTATGAAACGGGGACAGAATGGAAACCTTCCGATGTGAAGGAGAAGATCATCCGCAACTCCATGTATGGTGTGGATATCGAGAAAGGAGCAGTGGCTATTGCGCGGTTACGATTCTGGTTAAGTTTGATAGTGGATGAAGATAATCCTGCGGAATTACCCAACCTGAACCACCAGATCGTTACGGGCGATAGTGTTTTGAATTTCGATTGGAACCTCCATTTTCCGGAAGTGTTCAATCCCCATATTACAGACGGGAATAGAGGATTTGATATCATCATTGCCAACCCTCCTTATATCGGGCAAAAAGGCAACAAAGAGCTTTTTGGACCGCTGAACAGCGATCCCGGATTTGAGAAGAAAATGGACTACTGGTATTTTTTCCTGCATAGGTCGTACGCTATTACAAAGTCTGCCGGCATCAATATCTTCATTACACCTAATTACTGGGTCACTGCACGGGGCGGAAAAAAGATCAGGAAAAGGATAATGGAGGATTACAGGATCGCCAGCTATATCAACTTCAATGAGAATAATATTTTTGAGGCAGGAGTGCACACCAATATCTTCATTTTACAAAAAGGGGGACCTCCCAACCCGGAGATCAATTGTACCATCTACCAAAATAAATATGCAGGGAATATTTTCAGTTACCGGGAGCAGGAATTGAATTTTTATGCGGACCAGCGAACGCTCTACAATAGCTGGACAGGGTTCATTCACTTTTTACCTGCTGAATCATCGGATATCATCAACCAGCTTTACCGCGGCTGTGAAAAGCTCTCGGACAATGAATCGAAAGGCGAGAAGAAAGCAAATACAGTGGCCGGCAAAAAGATCACGAATGGGATCTGTAATATCAACCAGGGCATCATCACAGGCCGGGACAGGATCAGGGACAGATCCAATAATATCAATACCGGCGTGTATGTGCTCACAAAAGAGGAGCTGCAGGAACTTGGGTTAAGCACAAACGAAAGGAAGTATATTAAACCTTTTATAAAGAACTCCCATATCGGCAATTATTATGTTCAGGATGATACCGGGTATTGGATACTGTATGTGGATGCAGTTCAGTCGGAAGAAGCGTTCAACGAATTACCGGCCATTGCGAGACACTTTTCCAGGTTCCGGGATGCACTCTCCAAAAGGTTTATCAATGGTGTGCTGCAATCGGCCTACAAAAAAGGTAAATGGTGGGCCCTTATCCATGCTGTTCCGGTCGAGATCATCAGGGACCCCGTCATCATCTGCCCTCAGAGAAGCCGGTGGAACCTGTTCGGTTACCACGAAGGTGAAACCTATGCATCTGCCGATGTATATTATATATCACTCAACAAGATTGGATATTCATTGAAATATATTCTCGCAGTTCTGAACAGCCGGGTAATATATTACTGGCTTTACTGGATGGGTAAACGAAAGGGGGATATGCTGGAATTATATTTCGAACCACTGCAATTCATCCCAATAAAAAAGATCAGCACGGAAGACCAGCGCCCATTTATTGTAATTACCGAGTACATCATTTATCTGAAAAATCATACTGATCTTCCCTTGACTGGTTTTTTTGAAAAGCTGATAAATGGAATGGTATATGAGCTTTATTTCCCTGAGATATTCCAGGAGAATAATTGTATGGTGGTCGACCACCTGGGTGAATTATCGCCATTGACTGAAAACATGAATGGTGAAGAGAGGCAAAGACTGATCAGCTCTGTATTTGACCGGTTGAATGATAAGGAACATCCTGTATTCAATAATTTAATGATGATGAATTCACTCTACCCGGTAAGCACCATCGAAGCGAAGTATCCCGGCTAAATACCAACCGGATTTCAGGCATTAACGCCCTGATGCCATTCATACCTGGACAGATGTCACAAATTCTGGCCTGCCTTTTTTTTATTTTGTACCTTATCTCCATATTATATTTTAATATGAAGATCGACCCATTGCCAATTACAGCAAGGCTGGAAGATTACCGGCAAATGGCGGAAAGACTGTACAGGGATTATAAGGCAGGGGACCGCGAAACGATTCAGTTCGTAAGGGAAAATCACCGGGAGATATCGAGGTTACCCGGATCTGAATTCCCGGGGATCGCTATCACGCTGGATGATATACACCTTTCACTGACCTGTTGGTATCATTTTGAGAACTGGCAAAAACTGGAAGAATGGGTAAAGATCATCGATAATGAAGGCTCACGGGTATTCCAATTCGAGCTTGCTATCGAAGCGATCATCGACGGTGATCTGGCAACACTCAGGTCCCTGCTGCAACAAGACCCTGGTTTGGTACGTATGCGATCGATGCGTGTGCATCATTCCATGTTGTTACATTATGTTGGGGCCAATGGTGTCGAGAATTACCGTCAACGGTCACCTGCCAATGCGGTAAACATATTGAACTGTTTGCTGGAAGCAGGAGCCGAAGTGGACGCAGAGGCCGACATGTACGGCGGCGGATCAACAACATTGGGGTTGGTGGCAACCAGTATCTGGCCCGCCAAAGCGAAAGTGCTTGTTCCATTGATGGAAACTTTGCTGAAGGCAGGGGCCGATATCGGCCCCTCCGGGACCGCTGGCAATGGGCATAGTATTGTGATTGGTTGCCTGCATAATGGACGCCCGGAAGCTGCTGATTTCCTTGCACGTCATGGGGCTATGTTAAACCTCGAAGGCGCTGCCGGTGTTGGCCGGCTCGATGTAGTGGAAAGTTTTTTTAATGGAGATGGAAGTCTGACCAACCATGCAACCTGGAGACAGGCAGAACTGGGCTTTGGATGGGCCTGCGAATATGGACATAAGGCAATCGTGGAATTTTTGATGGATAAAGGGATAGACCCGGATGAGCCGGTCGATGGTATGCCTGGGTTACATTGGGCAGTCATGGGCGGTCATATCGACATCGTCAGATTCCTTATACAGCGCGGCGCTTCGCTGGAAATAAAAAATATCTATGATGGGAATCCTTTAGGCGCTGCTCTATGGGCTGTATGTAATAGCGATGAAGTTTACCGCTGGCCGGAGACCGACACTGATTTTGCGTTGATCATCCAAATCCTCCTTGATGCAGGTACTGAGATAGAGCCTGGCACGATCGGATGGCTGTCGAGGCAGGACAAAATTCCCTCTCTTCTCAAAGAACGCATCATAGAAATATTCAGGACGCATGGCGCAGAAAGTTGATCCTGACGCAATCGACCCCCAAATTGTCGTATTGAACCCCCTCGCTTAGAAAATAAGTATCCCATCTTTGTATCGCAATTCTTAACCAAAAAATGCGATCATGAAAAAGCTGGAGATGAAAATCGATATTGCTGCCAGCAGGCAGAAAGTATGGGAGACCATGTTGGCCCCCGCAACGTATAAGCAATGGGTTGATGTTTCCTGGCCTGGCTCCTACTACGAAGGCGAATGGAAGCAGGGGCAAAACCTGCGGTTCCTGGCGCCAGGCATGGGCGGCACACTGGCAAGGCTTGTCGAGCACAGGCCGTATGAATTCAGCCTGGCCGAACATATCGCCTCGATCAATTCAGATGGTACAGAAGACCGAGATAGCGAGAGTGCGAAAAACTGGATCGGCAGCACCGAATCTTATACTTTTACCGAGAAGAATGGGATCACTACACTCAAGGTAGAGGTGAATACATACCCGGAATGGATAGACATGTTCGCCAGTGGTATGCCCAAAGCATTGGCGAAACTGAAGGAAATGTGCGAGCATTGATTTCTTTTTAGAACAGGCCGGGTCCTTCCCATCCTGACAGCAGATAAAGCAATACATTATTAATCCATGAAAAGGCGCATAGATGCAAGGGTTCGATTCCTTTGTACTATTGCGCCTTTGCGTCTTTGCCCGACCTTTCACACTGTGACTATATGGTTATCCCCAAAAATGTACCGGATCGGCAATTTTCATTAACTTAAAGGTATGGCCGATCCCCGTCCTCTTAGTAGTTTTCTATTTAAACCATTAACCTAAATTAAACCTCCATGGAAAATTTACAGGACCTCATCCCGATCCCGGCAAAGGAGCTCATGAACAAAGGACTGAGCGCTGCCAGGGAATCGACCATGCTCCGCGTATTGGGCAAGCCCGGAGCCCTTTCAAGGGATTGCTCCGATCCTACCGGCCCATTCAAGAAAAGGATAAAATTCGGTGTGAATGTTGGCCCATTCAAAGTTTCGGGTCTCGATTATGCTGTAGAATCCCTGAAGCAGCTATTCGACCAGGTGAAACAGGAGAAACCCGATGTCTACAATGCAGTCAAAACAGAAGGTGTGCTTTGTGTGAGGGCACGCAGAACAAATCCCGCACGATATTCCAACCATAGCTGGGGCACAGCCATCGATATTTATTTTGGAAGAAAGACCGTAGCACAGGGCGTTCAGCAAACACAAAGAGGAGTTTACCTGCTATTCCCTTATTTCAATAATCATGGATGGTATTGGGGAGCAGAGTTCTCCGGCGATTCTGTCGATTCAATGCACTTTGAGCTCGCAGAAGAAACTATCCTGAAATTGAAACAACTGCAACAATTAAAGAAGAAATAGAAGCACAGGGAAATAGCTACTGTAAATGTATCCTGGCCATTGTGCCTCTGACCGACAAGAGCCTGTCGGAAAATTCTTTGTTCAGGCTTCTCGACACAGGCACTCTTTCTTCAGTTCCCCGGACCTTCAGTTTATATCCCTGGGCATTTCCTTCCACCTGTTCCACTTTATCGAGGTTGATGATATATGCCCTGTGACAGCGGAAGAAGATATCATTGTCGACCAGGGCATCTTCCATTTTTTTCATAGTGGCCCTTAGAATGGTAAAAGATATTTTGCTGTTCCGCTCAAAGAAGACCTTCACATAATTGCTGGCAGATTCAAGGTATACCAGCTCATTGTCGGGCAACTCGATCGTTTCCTTTTGGTTTTCGCCCATCAAAACGATCGGTGGATTATCCTGCTCCGGCTGCGTGCTTTCTTCCTGCTCCTTCTTTTTTTCTTCCAGTTTCTTTTGTAATACGGCCGCTTCTTCCCTGAATTGCTTCAGCCAGGTATTTTGTTTGTATAAGGTATAGATGCTGATAGGGATCAATCCAACGGAAAGGGTAAAGGCTTGCAGCCGGAAAAAACTGGTCCAGATCAGCGGGTCACCGAATAGAAATGGGACTGTCAGAAAATTCATGGTGCCGATCAATACCAACACGCAGGCGATGTTGATGATCTGCTTGCCGGTAGTCCAGTTCTTTTCATTGAAATACCGGGGAAACAACCATTTCAGCAGGTAAGTAACACCGGGTATACATATAAATGTAATAATACCATAAGTAACACAGGCGGTCACCAGTCTGCTCCATGAAAGCGAATCCATATTGAAAGGCCGGAAGATCAAAAGAAAAGTGGAGACGAAAAGTGCAAAGGCCCCGCCTGTTTTCAGGCGGCTCCCGATATTGATATTGTGCGGAAACGGTTGGTTGAATAATCCCATATACTGCCGGCAAATATACAACAGGCAGCAGCATCACGGGATGTTTTGTGCAAGGGACCGTGCAGGTATCTATGGTCTTATCGATAGATCGCCTGCATGGTCTGTGGCATAATTCAATGATCGATCAACAAGCTTTACCCTTTTTTGAGTTGTTCAGCAAGTTTGGCCGCCTGTGCTGCACCCCAATTCGGAGCAATACTGTTTTCCGGTTTGAAGGTCTGGAACCGGCTGATAGCTTCATCCATGAGCGGGCGGGCCGCGTCTGTACCTCCTCCGATCATAGCGGGCATGCGCATCTTGGCCCTTGCATCGATATACCAGGGCCTGGGATTGGCAGGGTCCTGTTCACGGGCTTTCTTCAACCATTCGGCAGATTGAATGCCATAGTCCCTCCACCTGCTCATCGGGTCGGCCAGGATCTTGGTATTGATGATCAGCGCCTGCAAGGTGGATATCTCTGAATTATTTGGATGGAGCGCATTGGCCTTATCGAGAAAATCCTGTGCCTTATCGGTCATGGCATCGATGGCGCTCTGCTCACCCTTAACAGCAAGGATGGCATAACAGAAAGAAGCATAGTAATGAGGCTGCCAGTATTTCCCGGAGGCATTACCGATACGCTCGAAACTGTTGGCCAGGGATTGATAGGTAACGAGCGACTGTGCCGTATCCAGCACTTTCAGGTTCGATTCCATGACCGATACAAAAGCAGGGTCCAATGATGACGATGAGCCTGTGGTTTGGCCATTTCCGGTACGGATAACGCAGAGAAAGATAATTGCAAAGAAGAATGACTGTTTCATTTGATGTATGTTTTTAGTGTTGAATGATTTGTTTAATTATCGATGACCTGTTTCCTTCTGTCGACCCCAATACTGAGATAGGCCCCGATAAAATAAAAGCGCTTTGCCATGGGCGTTATCTCCTGAGCTTTGAACGAACCGGAAGGACCAGGCAGTGAGCTGTATTGGTAGCCATATACCTGGTTATTCCCGATCACATTGTTCACATTGAAGATGAAAACAGTGTTGGCTTTCCCGATCATGGTAAGGTAGTTGACCTGGAAAGCCAGGTTATGGAAGTCGATGGTACTCTCGCTCATGAAAGATTTGAGTGGAAGGTTGGGGTTATAATAAGGCCGGCCGGTAGTATAGGTATAGGTCATTGAAAAATTGGTGGAGATCTTTTCCACGAACCGTTTCAATACCAGGTTGACAGTGTGTTTGGCCGCAAAATTCGGCTGTACCTGGAAAGGGTAATCGAGGTATTTTCTTTTGGTATCGAGAAAGGAATAGGCGATCCATCCATCGAATTTTTTAAAGAGTTTCTTATTCCTGAGAAAAATTTCAAATCCTTTTGCATAGCCACTTCCGTCATTGCCGATGTCCATCGGGTTGGAGGAAGGATAGGTGACCAGCTTCCTGTATTCTTTATAAAATATCTCGGCGCGGACCACGCGGCTTTCCGTGATCTGTTCATAATTGAGAATATAATGGGCCGCTTCCATGAAGGCCAGGTCGGGCTTGCGGAACAGCAGGTTGGTCTCCGGTTTTTGATAATAATTGCCATAGGCGGCAGAAAGCTGGCCTTTGCCCGGTAGCTTCCAGGCCAATGCAATCCGTGGCGATAGCTGCCCATTACCGAGCAATGAGCTATACTCGTATCGGAGCCCGATATTGGCGACGAGGCGCGTATTGAAGTAAATGACGGCTTCGGAGAACAGGGCTGTGTAATTGTCCCGCCGTGTAATGAAAGGAATGCTGTCCTTTGCCACTATTTCGTCGATGCTGTATTGATAGTCGGCGCCCAGTTGTATTTTATCGAGCCCGGCAAAATTCTTCGTCAGCACCATCCTTCCCTGTGTGGTATAGTTGGTAAGTCGGGGTAAGAAGTAATTGACGGTCTTATTACCCTGCCGGGTATCGAGATCGATATCGTCCTTGTTGTAATTGAAGCCCACACCGCCATTGATCTTCCACTGATCTTTCAGCTTGCCGCTGTAGGTAAGGATCGAGAAAATGTTATGGTTGGTGAGATGAAAATAATCCCGCAGGGCTTCATCACCGATATTGGGCCTGCTGAAAGCAATGATATTGTAATTGGCATAACCATAATATTTGAGGATACCGCCTTTTGTTTTCAATCGCCCGAACAATTCACTATTGAGCATTTCAGGCGCTTTGCTGTAATCAGGCTTCTGGGGCACCACACTATAGTATGGTTGAAGGTTATTATAATTGATGGTAAATCCTCCGCTGGCATTCTTTGCCTTGTTCAATTGCTGGCGGGTGAGGGTCAATTGCGCAGAGGAAATGATGAGATTGGTCTCGGAGCGGGTGGGAAGATCGTGGGTTTCCAGGCTGAGCGCAGAAGACAGTCCCTGGCCGTACAATGCGGAATATCCACCGCTGCTGAAATGGGTGCCTTTGAACAGGAGCGGAGAGAACCTACCCCGCTGGGCAATATTGGGAACACTGCTGAAAAAGGGATTCGGCACCAGCATCCCATCGATAAATTCTTTCGTTTCCGTACCAGTACCCCCTCTTACAAAAAGCCCCTCCGTTTCCCCCACCTGCTGAGCGCCGGGCAATGTTTTTAAAGCGGCTACCACATCGGCCTGAACGCCGGCGGTGGTGACGATATCGAGGGGCTTGAGAACGGTGTTTCTTCTTTTATCGGTTGCTTCGAAGCTGCCGGCCGATACGGTCACTGCCTGCATTTCTGAGATCTCTTCTTTCAGAATGACCTGAATAGTCACCGGTGGTCCATAAGCAGTAATGATCTTTTCGAATTTTTTGTAACCGATCATGGTGATCACCAGGTTGAACCGGCCGGTGTCCGGCATACTGAAAGCAAAGGTTCCGTCGGCCCCTGAGGTACCTCCATAATAAGTATTTTCGAGAGAAATGCTTGCTCCTGCCACCGGTAGGTTGTGGCTGCCGGTGACCCGTCCCGAAATGGGGGTTTGCGCCAATATATTCATCGAAACCATCATACTTGCCATGAGCCAAACTAATTTTGCGGTCATCTCTTCATTTTTTCAAAACTATGACTGGCGGGCAGGGCCTTCCAAAAAACTGGGCCCGGGTGCATGCTTTTGGGACAAACAGCACTACCTGGGATGAATTTAATAGCGGCAAGCAATAAACCTGTGGTGGATTCGGTTATCTAAGACGGCATATCTCAAAAAAAATCATTTGTAGTATGGGACCAATCCGCAGGAGCATTTCCCTGGTATTACTGATGGCCACACTGGCAATAGTCGCCAGGGCGCAATCCGGTTTCAATAAAGTGGACGACTGGCTGGCCGATAATGTGAAGGACATGGGCGGCCGGGCCATGCTGGTGGTCTATAAAGATGGTAAGTTCGTTTATTCCGAAGCCTTCAATGAAATGACCCCGCGTCAAAAAATGATCGGGAAATTCATAGCGAAGCGGCAGGGCAAGAAAGCCAATACGGACGACTATTCGCTATCCACCCGCCAACCGATTGCCAGTTGCAGTAAATGGCTGAGCGCTGCCCTCGTGATGACATTCGTGGATGAAGGGAAACTGCAACTCACGGACACGGTAGGTAAATTTCTTCCCGTGCTCGCCCAAAATGGAAAAGGGCGGATCACTATCGGGCAATGCCTTTCCCATACCACCGGTATCAAAGCGCCTTCACTGAAAGAGAGTATCCAGGAAATGAAAGCGATCGGCAGTATGGATGAGGCCATTGAAAAAATTGCTACAATGCCGATGGAAGGTGAGCCCGGCAAGGTATTTCATTATAGCAATGCAGGACTTCAGATCGCGGGCGCCGTGATCGGGAAGATCGGCGGTAAGTCCTTCGAGACCCTTTTCGCAGAAAGGATCGCCCGGCCACTGGAAATGAAAAATACCGATTTCGGGAGAGGGAAAGTGCCTCTGCCTGCGGGTGGGGCTTTTAGCACCCCGGAAGATTATATGCACTTTCTGGTGATGGTATTGAACAAAGGAGTATATAATGGTAAGCGGGTCCTCAGCGAGAAAAGTATTGCCGAGATGCAGGTAAACCGGCTCTCGAAGGAAGTGAGGATAGCCTATTCACCTGCAGAAGCCGGTGGGGTTGGATATGGTTATGGGGAATGGGTGATGGAAACGTCCGCTATCGATAACCTGAGCAAAACGGTGAGCAGCCCGGGATTGTTCGGCAGTTTTCCCTGGGTAGACAATGAAAAAAAATATTGCGCTTTCCTGATGACATATTACCTGAAAAATGAGGGGAAGCAGGAACGCTATCAGGCATTGAAGAAGCTGGTGGATGAGGCCCTGTAATGAAACTGAACCAGCTAGAAGTTATGGAGGGAAAAGAGCCAACTATCGGATTCGAACCGACGACCCTTTCATTACGAATGAAATGCTCTACCAGCTGAGCTAAGTTGGCTGATGACAGATCGTTTAGATGCCGGGCAAAGCAAAATTAAATTGATTGTGAAGAATTATCAATAGGTTTCTTTTCCGGAAAACCCATATCCGGTTTTCGCATAGTCTTCCAAAATTGAAGCATAGCGTCGTTATCTTCCATCATCTTTTTAAGTCTTTCCATTGGGGTCTTGGAAAGCCAAACCTTTAACTGCAATTTTTTAATAATTAAGGGCGTATCAGTCATGATGCAGAAGATTGAATGTATTCAAATTTAATTCTTCAATCCATTTTTCGATATAGGTCCAATCCAGGCTTTCTATCTCTGTGAGATTTCTAATATCTTCCATTTGCACCGCGGATTGAATTTCCTGTATCCATATAAGTTTCGAAATAAGAAGATCTTCAGGTGCGACCACATAAATATTCTTTCCGAAATAATCCATTTGTACTCTTCGATCAAACTCCGTTTTCCTGAATGGACTATCTTTTAGAACTACAAAATCAAAATCCCTGGTGGCTCTGGGAATAATATACAAACTCATCGCCACACTTCCGGAAAGCATATATGGAATAGCTTGTGCATTGAGTACATCAGTTATTTTGTCGAAAAAGGCTACCATACGGCACCCAAGTTAATCAAAATAGTGCAAGCTATTTACCTAATTGCCTATCTGTTCAAGAAAGTCCATCCTTTCATTACGAATGAAATGCTCTACCAGCTGAGCTAAGTTGGCGGAAGGCCGTAAAGTTAAAATTTATTGCGTACGGTACACCGTGAATTTTTCCCTGTACTCCGTAGGTGTCATGCCGGTGGTTCTCCTGAACAATTGCCGGAAGGATTTCTGATCATTGTATCCGGTCTGGAACATCACTTCCTGGACACTGTGGTCCGTTGTTTCCAATAATCCCTTGGCTACTTCGATCCTGGTTCTCTGCAGGTACTCGATAGGCGTTACGCCGGTAGTGGCTTTGAAGCGGCGGGCCAGGTTGCGGCGGCTGGCAGGGATCTCGGCCAGCAGTTCTTCGAGCGTGCCTGCTTTATCGAACCGGGCTTCGATACGCCGCTGAAGATCGCTTACCAGTTCATCCTTATGATTGTGGACAGGTTGGAAGGTCCCGAAGTAAGCCTGTTGGCTCCTGTTCATGTCTATCGCAAAATATTTTGCTGTACTGACAGCCACTTCACGACCGCAATATTTTTCCAGCACGCGAAGCAGAAGATGAAAGCTATTGGTGGCGCCGCCACTGGTATAAATGCCTCCTTCGAAAGTGGTGATCTCCCTGGAGTTCAGCTTCACTGTTGGAAATGCTTTGGCAAATGAACCGGCCGCCTGGATATGCGTGGTAGCCGGTTTATTGTTGAGCAAACCGGTAGCTGCCAACAAGAAGGCGCCGGTACAGGAACTGGCGATCTCCGCACCATTTTTGTATTGATGCTGCAGCCAGGGTATAAATTCTACATTGTCCTGGACAGCCTGGTTGATGTCACTGGCGCCAAAGGCAGGAATGAGGATGATATCCTGTTGCCCGGCATCGGGCAATGCAAGAGAAGGTTGCTTCGAATAAACGGCCGGTTGCCCGTTGGATGGATAGATCAGCGAGATCGAAAAAAAAACGGGACGAGCTTCACCCTGCAATTGGTTGGCGCTTTCAAATACATCCAGCATGGCGGCTACACTGAGCAGGCGATGCTGGTTCGTGAGCAAGATGGCTAGTCGTTTCATGTTTGACGTGTTGAAGATCGCAGTTACAAATTAAGCATAATTTGCCGGACTGCCGATCCTCAGCACTACTGCATTCTACCTTTTATCCATAGTTCCTGTCAGCAAAAAAAGTACAAACAATGAAAGAATATACCAACCGTGCGGCTCTTATCGATACATTCGAAGGAGTGCCCGATGCCTGCGTATTTGGATTGTATTTTGAAGAAGAAATGAAAGATCTGTTAATTCAACCGGTTATACCTGTTGCGGTATTGTATGGGTGATAGGCCCGTGATCTTTTTGAATGTTGTCCGGAAGGCTTTGTTGTCGGAGTACCCCACCTGGTACATCACTTCATTGATATTGGCCCTCGAAGATTCCAGGCTCAGTTTAGCTGCTTCGATCTTCACTCTTTGCATATACTCTATTACGGTATTGGAAGTGGCTTTCTTGAATCTCCGTTCCAGGTTCCTCCTGCCCAGTGCCAGCATCGAAGCCAGTTGGTCGACTGTGATCTTCTCCGACAGGTTCTTCTCGATAATTTCCTGCGCTTTCCGGATCGGTTCGTCTTCATGGTCTTTTTGCCCGTTGAAGATGATATAAGGCGACTGTGAAGGTTTTAAAAATTCCAGAACGAATGTTTTTGAGCACATGACGGCAATATCCTTACCAGCATATTTTTCTATCATGTATAAAAGCAGGTTGAGATAAGCGAATGCACCGCCGCTGGTATAGATCCCGCTCTCATCTGTCATGATCTTTTCTTCCACCAGATCAACTTCAGGATACATCTTCCTGAATTCATGGGCCGCCGCCCAGTGTGTGGCGCATTTCTTTCCATTAAGCAAACCAGTGGCAGCAAGGAGGAAAGCCCCGAGGCAAACACTGGCCACTTCAGCTCCCATGCCGTATTGTTCACGGATCCAGGGAATGAATTCTTTGTTAGCTTCCAGGCTTTCGGCAAAATTGCCGCCGAGGGCGGGAATGATGATCAGGTCGGTCTTTTCTACTTCGCTGATCAACCTATCGCAGGTAACGGAGACCATACCGTTGTTGAACTTCGTCTCCTTCGTAAGGCCAACCAGTTCCACATTGAATGCTGGTTCCCTTTCCATGGAGCGCAAAAACTGGTTCACCTCTGCCAGCACTAACCGCGGACCTTCCATGCTTGCCAGGACGGCCCCTCGCAAAACCAGAACGGAGATATTCTTCATAAAAAATGTTGTATAATAAAACTACTACAAACAGGATGCAAGGCCAAAAGGCTGTCTCAATCCACCCGTAGAATGTCGTATTCACACCCCCTGCCGGCCCGGCTTACAGGCAATACCTGATCTTAAACATTATTCCCTTTGGATTTGCGCTTCAGGAGCAGGGCCGTGATGAGGGACACGATCAATCCTACCGGCAGGATCTCTGCATAGGTGATCAGGATCACGAAAAGCGGGTTCTTATACCATTCCTTGAAGCTGGCCATTTCCTTCGTGGTCTTTTCCAATTCGGCGGCAGAGGCCCCTGACTTGCGGGAAGCATTCAGAACATGCTCTGTATACCTGTCCATGAAATCAGGAATGAAGACATAGTAATCGATCAGCCAAACACCCACATAGATCGTGGAACCTACCAGCGAGATCAGGAAGCCGAGTTTCAGGGCTTTTGCAAAACTGATGATCCCGTTATTATACTTGTCCCTGTAATTTTTTACGCCCAGGAAAACAAAGGCAAAGGCTGCGATCATGCCCGTATATCCCCATACCTTGTTACCTTCGAAATCCTGATGTTTGACACAATAATTGATGGTGACGACCATCATGATGGTGATGATCAGGCCGGACATTAGTCCAAAGACCAGTACATTTCTTTTCATCTGATAATTTTTTTAATGTTTTGGTTTGCAGTCGGCATTCCTTTAGTGACAGGACAAAAATGAAGGTTCCGGGGCAGTTTCCCCTCATACTTTCGGGTGATTTTGATTTTATGAGGCAGTTTTCACCCGAACAGGTGATCGATTTCAGGGGATGAGACTTAGTTTCCTGGCTTTTTCAACAGCCTGGGTCCTTCGTCCCACTTCCAGTTTTTCAAATAAGTTAGAAGAATGTGTTTTGACGGTATTGAGTGAAACGAATAACCGGTCGGCGATCTCCTGGTTGCTTAATCCCTCAGACATCAGTTGCAATACTTCCAGTTCCCTCCTGCTCAGGTTGAGCTCGTTCATGATCACATCATTGAGCTGGAAGTCGGGCCGCTGATCGATGAAGACCTCCTTTTCCACCACCACTGTCCTGATCTTCGGCTTCGCCAGTTTCAGGGCCAGCCATACCCCCAATGCCGTAAAGATGAGGGCGATAACGCCGACATAGATCTCGAAGGCATGATCAATGATCACCAGGCGCAGTTCCAGCCATCTCAGGAGAAACAACAAAATGGCCATGGAAACGCCATACAGAATGATCGACCGATACTTCACGAAAAATTTGAATGTCATGGATCCAGGATTGCAGGCTAAAAATAAACTTTTTTACGGGCAGGAGCGTACGCAAAATAAATTTGTGTAACTGATCGGTTTCTTATAGATTTGTAATTGATTGGTTACATAATTAACTGTATTAAAAATTGTGCAATGAAAAACGAGCCTTTTGTAATTGAGCGAACTTATAATGCGCCGGCGGCCAGGGTATGGAAGGCGATCACCGACAAAGACCAGATGAAAGAATGGTACTTCGACCTGAGTGATTTCAAACCGGAAGTAGGTTTTGAATTCAGGTTCGAGGCCGGCCCTGATGATAAGAGCTATGTTCACCTGTGCAAGATTACGCAAGTGATAAAAGGTAAGAAGCTCGCCTATACCTGGCGGTATGAAGGATACGAAGGTAATTCGGAAGTGACATTCGAATTATTTCCCGAAGGCGAGCAGACAAGGCTGCGCCTCACTCATACAGGTCTGGAAACCTTCCCTGTTACAAAAGACAATGCATTTGCCAAAGAGAATTTCGCAGAAGGCTGGACCTCTATCATCGGTACATCCCTGAAGAACTATATTGAAAAATAAGTGATACCATGGTTACTTCTGATTAGTACGCCGGTGGAATTTTCATTCCATCGTTAATGCGGACCATTGCCTGTAGCAGCATTTAGCGTTACAGGCATTTCTTTTTTGTTGCTTTCATTGCCCGACCGGTCAACTGCAGTAACAGCAATTTGATTGAGTGCCGCCTTTGTTTTATCATCGGCTATCAGTTTCAGTTTGATGTTATTGCTTCCCTGGTTGAGAATAACATAATCCCATTTATTCTTTCCATATTGATAATATACCACCCAACGAAAAACATCTTTTTCATCGGGGTGTGTCCAACTGACCGAGAGTGAATCTCCTGCTGCGGCCATTTGAACACCAGGCATCGCCGGTGCTTTGTCATCTAACCAATTGCTGGCCGGCACCAGCGCTTCCCGCTTGTAAGGCCCATCGAGAAGGGCCTGCGAAAGAGCGGGGTTCCTGGTCAGTGAAGAAATGCTCCAGTGAATGACACCACTGCCTTTCGGCAACATGCCACGGGTGACCATGATCTCATTGATGATCTCGGTGGTATTGCGCGTACCTGTGTCCCTTCCCACACTGATGCCCGGCCATAAGTGCCGTCCTTTATCGTTCTCCTGCGCCCACCATCCCAGCAGAACAGGGAAGCTGAGCGGTATCCGGCTGATAGGCCAGTACAATTGCGGCGCAAAATAATCCACCCATCCTTTGTTCCACCAGAGCCATGCATCTGCATATAATTTATCATACTGATCGAATCCTTCGATGGACGCAGGATGGCCCGGCCGGTAGATCCCGAACGGACTGAGACCGAATTTCACATATTTCTTTTCTGCCTTGATCGTTTTGTAAAGCCTTTCGATGAACTGGTTCACGCTCTGACGACGCCAGTCGCCCCTCGATAATGTACCACCTCCTGCCGTATATGCCTTCCAGCTTTCTTCATCGGGAAAATCTTCCCCGAGATTGTATTCAGGATAGGGATAAAAATAGTCGTCGAAGTGAACGCCGTCGATATCGTATCTTTTTACGATATCCATCACTACGGCAACGCCATGGTCCTGTGTTCCCTGTTTGGCAGGGTCGAACCACCAGTAGCTGCCCTGCTTCAGCTTTACCACCAGCTCCGGTTTCCTTTTCACGATAGAACTATCCGTTACAGGCCCTCCCACTGTATGATGGGCCCTGTAAGGATTCAACCATACATGCAATTCCATGCCGCGCTCGTGTGCGGCCCTCACCCAGAATTCAAGCGGATCATAATAAGGATCGGGCGCTTTGCCCTGCTCTCCGGTAAGGTAATAAGACCAGGGTTCGAGCGTGCTCCTATACAAAGCATCTGCCTGTGGCCGTACCTGGAAAATGACTGCATTGAAATGATGCGATTGGAGGAAGTCGAGCAAGGTTATAGTTTCGGCTTGCTGCTCCTGCGTACTGAGCCCCCGTTTACTGGGCCAGTTGATATTTGCCACTGTTGCTACCCAGGCAGCTCTGAATTCCCTGTCGGCTGTGGGTGACTGTTGTATGGTCGTTGATGTGGTTGTAGTAGTTTTTTTGGAAGAGGAACAGGCGGATAAAAAAATGCTTGCTGCCAGGATAGAAAAAAACGATCGGATAGACATCTTGATGATGGATTTGATAGAGAATGCTGATCCGATAAAAGTACTGAATCTTGAGCATCCTCTATCACTTGTATGCACTTATCCTGATATCATCGAAAAATGCTTTGTTCCAGCCAGTGCCCAGTGCAGGTGCTCCTTTCGTATAAGTAGCGTCTTTGATCGTTGATACTTTTTTTCCGTCGATGCTGATCCCGATCATATCATCCCTGAACAATAATTCCGCCTGATGCCATTTCCCGGCAAATTTTTTGATCGGCCCCGAAGCAAGTTCCTTTCCACTTTCCAGTATCAATTCCCAATTGCCATTCGCATGAAACCTAAGCCCATAGCCGGTAAACGGGGTTTTGCTGTAGCTGGCATACCTGTTGGTACGGCCCCAGAGTACGACTGTTCCGGTATCGGGCAGCAGGAGGCTGGCGCTGAAACGGTAGTTCGATGCATCGATCATGGGTGCAACAGTTTGCGGGTGCTTCCAGTCGCACCGCCAACAAATTCCGGATGTCAACGCAATTTGCTGCAAGCATTTTCCTTTGCCGTCGGGCCGCTGCACTACTTCAAAACTTCCATGCTGGTCACTGAAATATCTGGCCGGCGTATGCAGTTCCTGTTCTTCGAAATCATTTTCGTAATCGGCCGGCACCGGTGAAGGAGCAGGTATGGGGTGAGCTGCTTTACCTTTCGATGGGGTACCACTGGTAGTGAGAGAATAAATAGCGTTGGGGAATACCGTTATGGTGAACTGTCTGTCCTGCACGCGGATATTGGTATCGCGTATGAATTCCTCCTTGTTGAATTGAGAACGGAACAGGATGAGGTCTTTTGAAGAGAGGTCGGTTGATAGCTTTACCTGCAATACCTGTGGCTCCCTGGCGTCCATCGTTTCGATGATGATGCTGTAATCATCGGTATCCGGGCTTTTGAGCGTGATCATGGAAAGTCCTTCCTGTAAGCTCCCCTCACTCGCCCACCATTTACAGCCGGTGTTCAGGTATTTCCAGCCGGGTGCTGCAAACTGATTGATATGCGCCAGCGCCCAGATGGAAGGCTGTACTTCATAGTGGCCCGACCAGGGCGTGTTGGCTTTCATCAATCCCGACCGGGGCACCACCATCCAGTCGTGGTACGCATTCACCAGGCTCCAGTTGATCACCTTGGTAATGCCGCCCGTGATATAACTTCTGTAAGCCCTTGCCCAACTGGCGGCAGCATACCAATCACCTCCGTAAAAATGCGATTCACCGGCCCATACCGGTTTGCCGGTTTGTTTCACCTGCTCCGTAACATAATAATTCATCTCTTCCGTAGTGTGTGAATTGATAACGCCTACTGCCTGCATCAGCGCACTATCGCGCAGCAGGTCATCGGCGATCATCCATTTTTCATGGAAGCGCCAGAGATCGCCTGCATCGATACGAACATGTTGCAAACCGTGCCTGTCGAGGGTTTGCCTTAATAATTTGAAATACGGGATATCATAGTTCCGTTCATTCCAGCCGCCCAGGTATTGGATAGTCAGTCCCCAGTAGGTAGCTGCCCCTTTGATCCAGGCGCAAACGAAATCGGCATTATCCTGCGAATAGATACTGCCATTACCGATCCATCCGGGAGCGCCCCATTGCAAACCTTCGAGGATGACGGCGGGATTGCGTTTTTTTGCTTCTGCCATCAGCCAGAATTCATATCCCCTGCGGAAATAACCGGGTTGCGCATGTTCGAACTCTTCCCTGGTGGCTGCAATGCTGGGTTCGGAGCCATCGGTGGAATTGATATCACCGCCGATCTCCACTTTCAGGTGATGGATGTTGGCGCCGAACCCCGGCTTGAAAAGATAGTCGAGGATATCACTGCGATATGGTTCGGGGTAATCATAGAGCAGGCGTGAAGAAGCGCCGGCGCTTAATGAACCGAAGCCCTCAAATGCCCTGCCCGTCTTTTTTCCATCGATATAGATCTTATGCAGATTCCTGTTTGCTTGTTGTTGCCGGATGGCATCCCATTCCTGGCAACAGGCGCAATGCGGCAACCCGGAAAGGAGAAGCAGGGAAAGCATCACACAGGCTTTCATATTCATGGTTTATGCCTGATAAAAATAGTCCATCATTGCCTGCAGCAGATAGAGATTCTTCTCCTAATAATGGATTTTATTATTGAAAACAGGGTCAGACTTTGTATATTCGGCTAGTGTTTCGCTATTGTTTCTTACTGCTACAAAAACTGGCTGTGTAAAAGTTGTTCACTTATTTCAACTATAAAAAACAGTCATCATGAGCAATCCATTACTGATCAGGAGTTCGGTCACCATCGATGCGCCAGCTCTCAAAGTGTGGGACGCGCTGGTAAACCCGGTGCAAACCAAAAAATATATGTATGGGTGTGAAGCGCTCTCCGATTGGAAGCCCGGCAGCCCGCTTATCTGGAAAGGCATTTTCGATGGGGTAGAACTGATAGCCGTAAAAGGGGATATCGTTGCCATCGAACCGGGCAAATACCTTGCTTATACTGTCATCGATCCCAATAACAATGACATACCCGACCTGCCTGAGAATTATCTCACTGTCACCTACCATCTTGAATCGATCAATGACCAGACCACGCTTACCGTAACGCAGGGTGATTATTCAAAAGTGGCCGAAGGCCAGAAGCGTTATCAACATGCGGTTGATGGAGGCGGATGGGAATCGATCGTCGCTGAGATCAAGAGGATTGTTGAAACCGCCTGATCAGTACCTGATCTTTTCTCTTCTTACAAAATCAAAAAGGGTCACTCTTCTCAAATTGTAGAATGACACCCAGTATTGCTGGAGGGTGCGTGTATAATCGATCAGGGCCTTGTCTTTGGCATCCTGGGCAAGGCCGAGGTCCGTTATGCTGATCTTACCCAGCAGGTAGCGGTTCCGGGCAACATCATAACGTTTCTGGGCGATGGTATCGCTTTTGGCGGCGATGAGCAAGGCTGTTTGCAGTTGCAGGAACTGGTTCACATTATTTTCTACTTCGATGTCGAAATTCCTGCGGTTGTATTCCAACTGGGCTTGAACAGCCTCCAGGTTCTTTTTGCTGCTGGCCACTTCATTCCTGTTCTTGCCCCACCCTACTATCGGTATGGAATAACCGATATTTACCTGTTGGGCATTGAGATGGTTCCTGTACGCATCGGAGAGGGTGGGCGCTGTTTGGTTAAGGCCATAGCTCAGGAAGATGTCGCCACTGGCGAACTGGTTGCCCTGGCTCCTTTTCAGCCGCATCTTGGCATCATTCTCCTGTGCTTCGAAGTTCACGATATCGCTCCTGTTCTCTTTGGCTTCTTTGATGGCTATACCCATATCCACATCTACCAGCGGGGCTTCTGTTACAGGCGCCAGGTCGAATGGATCTACATTGTCGAGCGCCAGCAGGTTCTTCAGTTTTTTAGTGTGGACGGTAACCCTTACTTCGCTCTGCGTAACGGCGTTCCTGGCATTCATCAACTGCAATTCGATCTGCAATAATTCATTCTCCGCTATCTTTCCCACATTGAAGCGGCCGGTAGAGATCTTGTACAGGGTATCATTGGTCTCTACATTCTGCCGTGCATTCCGAAGCTCCATATTCGCAACGTAAAGGTCGAAATAAGTTTGGGCGATCTGGATGCTCAGGTCTTCGAAACTCTCGATCTGTTGCTTGGTGGCGCTGGTTATCCTGAGCTTTTGCTGGATATAGTTCCACCTCACCGAATTGTAGAGATTGAGTGGTTGCCTGATACCAACGGCGATGGGAGTGGTTTGCCATTGACGTTGTAAAGAAGGTTGCCTGTTCGTGAACTGGCTGAGGTTGGAACTTACGAACACGGAGCCGCCGGTCCAGAAAAGATTTTGTTCCAGTAAAAAATTAGCGCTGATGCTCGAACGGCTGAAGGATTGCACTTTATAGGAACCATCCGGCTGCACCACGTTGTCGAGCCGGCTATCGTAGGTGGGCAACACACCGTTTACCGACAACTGCGGTTTCAGGCTGCCCATGAAAGAGCGGAAACCATACTGGGTACTTTCATATTGCGCTTTGATATTTTTCGACAAAGCGCTTTTGTCGCGGGCAATATCGAGTGCATCCTGCAAAGACAATCGCATCGGTTGTTGCGAGAACAGGGTGAGCGGACACAGGGCCAGCAGCAGGAACAGGGATTTGGCTTGCATGAAGGTGTTTGTTATTATAGATATTATGAGAATGAACAGGTCAGGTACTGCGCAGGCTTACTACCGGATCATTGGCAGCAGCTTTGCGGGCAGGGAACAGGCCGAAGATCAACCCGATGATCACTGAAATGGAAAAAGAGATCAGCACAGAAAAGGCAGACACGATGGTATGGATATCTGTCAGTTTCTGTACGGCAATACTGATCCCAACCCCCAGCAGGATCCCGATCACTCCACCGGTAATGCTGATACTGATGGCTTCTCCCAGGAATTGCATGGTAACGTCTTTCTTCGTGGCGCCCAATGCCAACCGCAGCCCGATCTCACGGGTCCGCTCAAGCACTGAAGCCAGCATAATATTCATGATCCCTATACCTCCCACGATCAATGAAATGGAGGCAATGACCGCCAACACCACATTGAAAAGGTTTTTGGTCTTCTGTTCCTGTTTGAGCAACAGTTCCGGCACCACGATCTCGTAATCATTGATGCCGCTATGGCGACGGGCCATCATCTTGCTCAGCACTTCAACGGTGGGGAGGATAAGATCACTGCTGGAAACATTCACCACTACCTTATCGAGTTGGTTATAGTTGGCGCTCTGGGAGCGGTCGCCCCTGCGACTGGCCTTTATTTTGAGCACTGAAACGAGCGACCTGTTGGTGAACCGGAGCAACATGGTATTCAGCGGAAGAAAAACATCGTCGTTGATATTGCGGATCGACAACTTCTCCATATCGTTATTGCTCACGTTCTTATTATCGAGTACCCCTACCACTTTCAGCCAGATATTGCCGCACTTGATATATTCTCCCAGTGGCGAGCGGCCGGCAAACAATTTTGTGCGGATATTTTTCCCGATGATGCATACGGGCTCTGAATTTTCGAGCTGTGCTTCAGAGAACAGGCTGCCTTCGAGAAGGGTAGTCCCGGCGCTTTTGAAGAAATGATTCGTGACGCCGATGATATAGGCTTTTTTATTCAGGCCGTTATAAAGTAACTGAACGTCCAGCTCGATCTCAGGGCTTGTATAATTGACGGAAGGGATGGTATTGATATCCTGTACATCGGCCAGTGTGAGGCCCGGAGATACATTTCGCTTCTCCTGGTTGTTCTTTTGAGAGCCGCCGCCACCGTTGTCGTCCTGGGAATTGGCGTTCTTTTTCTTGTTCATATCCGCCACTGACCTGGTCTTGATCACGATATTATTCGATCCTACCTGTTTGATCTGCTCCAGGATCTCTCTTTCTGCTCCTTTGCCAATGGCCAGCATGGCGATCACCGAAGCCACACCGAAAATGATACCCAGTGAAGTAAGGATGGCGCGTACCCTGTTCGTAAGCAGCGCTTCTATGCCGATCCTGAAATTGAATAACCAGCGATTAAGGTTCATAGTGAGGGTTGGAATAATGGAATATTGAAACTACTCTTCTATCACTACTGCTCCTGATTCAGCAGCGCCCTGGCGGCTTTCTTTCTCCGCCTGTTGCTTCAACTGCTTCACCAGCGCTGAATCGATCTTCACCATTTGCTGAGGGATAATGGATTTCGATGAATCGATATGGTTGATCTTCAAGCCGGTGGTATCGGAAGGCAGTGAATAATAGAGACGGTCACCTTCATTCAGGCCATTCACGATGAGGGCGGAAGATTCATTCACGGCGAATACTTTCACTTCCTGTTTTACCAGGCCTCCGTCCCCTTTTTTGAAAACATAGGTGGTTTGCTGGCTGGTGTAAATGGCATCGAGAGGAACCTGCAAAACATTCTGGTACTTGCCTGTGAGGATCTTACAGCTTGCTGTCATGGCCGGCCGCAGGGCATCGTCCTTTGTGAGCACATCTATCAATACTTCGAACACTTTGGCATCGCTGTTGGGTTTTTCTTCCCCGATATTGGCCACGCTCTTCACCACGCCTTTCAGTTTTTTATCGGCCATGGCATCCAGGCTGATATCGACCTGTTGCCCCAGTTTCACTTTTTGGATATCCACTTCGTTCACATAGGTCACTACTTCCATTTGGGCGAGGTCGGGCAGGGTGGCCACACTGGGGTTCCAGACCTCTATCTGGGAGCCTATGCCTTTTTTCTGACCGTTCCAGTTCTTCTCATAGATCACCATACCCGTTTTGGGTGCGGTGATGGTAAGCTGGCTCATCACCTTCACGAGATTGTCCAGCCTGTTCTGCTGCTGGGCCAGCCCGCTGGCCAGGATCTGTAATTTGGTCTGGGCCTGAATGGTCTTCGTTTTATAATTTTCATCTTTTTGATTCAGGGACCTTTCCGTTTTCTCATACTCCAGTTCAACCCGTTTGATCTCGGCAGGAGCCTCATACCTGCTTTGTTCCTTTTCCAATAGCTTCTGCCGGAGATCGTATTTGAGGTTAACGATCTCATCGCGCAGGCCCCGGAGCTCGAGCATGGTATCGAGGTTGGCGCGCCTGATCTCGGCATTGGCCTTATCGATCTCCAGTTGTTGCTGGCTGATCTTTTCTGTGATGGCGCTATTATCGAGGCTGGCAACGAAGTCCCCTTTCTTCACGGTAGTCCCTTCTGCTACCATATCGCCGATCTTGATCTGGTAGATATTGACCTGTTGGAGGCCGGTTGGAATGGAAATAACGGTATTGCTCTTGCTGCGAAGCTCGCCCGACGTGACTACGAGCAATTCAAAATCCCCTTTCCTCACGGATTTGATAAGCTCGCTGGCGGCGGCAGTCTTTCGGAAAAAAATAAAGTAAATGGCGAGAACGGCGATCAGTAAACCGGCGATCAGCAGTGGCGTTTTCAGTTTTTTCATGACGGTGGGTTAATGGTATCCACTGGCAAAATATTTACATTAGTCGATAAAACAAGTTGAGGAACTGTTAAATAAAATACACATTCGTTTTTTTACACAACTGTCCTGACCTGCTCCATCAAACGCAAACGTTAGCATAGATCATGATAACCATGATAAGAGAAAAAAAATTCGAGATTCCATAAAATTTGGCCGTATCTTTGAAACATCAGATGATATGACGATAATCACCGATACACCTCTCAGGCGCCAGAGCCTGGCCGATGAAGTGGCCGGCCGGCTTCAGCAGCAGATCAGTTCCGGAAAATACAAGCCCGGGCAGCAATTGCCTACGGAACCTGAACTGATGCAGCAGTTCGGCGTGGGCAGGTCCACCATCCGTGAGGCAGTGCGTATATTGGTGAATACCGGCATGGTGAAAGTGCAGCAGGGTTTGGGTACGTTCATTCTCTCCCAGGAAGCCATGAATGAGCCGCTGGTGAAGCGATTGCAGCGGGCCCATTTCCAGGACCTCAACGAAGTGCGGTTATTGCTGGAAGTGAAGATCGCCGAAAAAGCGGCAGTGCACAGGACCGCCAAGGATATCAGGAAGCTGAAGGAATTGCTGAAGGAGCGGGCTGCATTCGCCAGGGAGAACAACCCGGCAGCCTGTATCCAGGCAGATATCGATTTTCATTCCTGCATTGCAGAAGCTTCGAAGAATGAGATCATGGTTGATCTCTACAAAACCATCGCCACTCATTTGAAACAGTCCTTTTTACAGCGCTATAAAGACACGCAGAGCTTCAAGGATACACAGGAGCTTCATGAAGGGTTGCTGCAGAGTATCATCGATAAGGACCCTGCCCGTGCGCTGATCATGGCCACACGCATCAGCATGCACGGCAATAAATAATTTTTTTGTGCATAAACATCAGATGATCTGATTTCTAATTCAGGAAGACATGGAAACCACCCTCCAGGAAAACGAACAAAAGACCGTTCAAAAAGTTGCCGAAGGCACTGCGTTCTCCGTATTGCTGGCATTGAGCTTTACACACCTGCTGAATGATACCCTGCAATCATTGATACCCTCCATCTATCCATTGGTGAAAAGCTCCCTGCATCTTGATTTTTCGCAGGTTGGACTGATCACCCTCACCTTCCAGCTCTCCGCTTCGTTATTGCAGCCACTGGTAGGATTGTATACGGATAAAAAACCACAGCCTTTTTCACTGGCCATCGGCATGAGCTTCACATTGCTGGGATTGATCTCACTTTCACTGGCGCATAGTTTTCCGATGGTGCTTGTTTCGGTAGCATTGGTGGGAGTTGGCTCAGCCATCTTTCACCCGGAGGCTTCCAGGCTTGCCTACATGGCGGCAGGCGGCAGGCATGGAATGGCGCAGTCGCTGTTCCAGGTTGGAGGTAATGCAGGCAGTTCTCTCGGGCCATTGCTGGCGGCCCTGATCATCGTTCCGCTGGGGCAGTTCCATATTATCTGGTTCTCTCTCGCTGCGTTGCTGGCCATCGTAGTGATGCTGCGGATCAGCAGGTGGTATCAGCAGAACACGCATCGTATCAGGCCTAAAAAGCAGGCACAGGCCATTGCGGGGAGAGCGCATCTCTCGAACAGCCGCGTTGTGATCTCCCTGGTGATCCTGATGGTGCTGGTATTCTCCAAGTATTTTTATATGACCAGTCTGACCAGCTACTATACATTTTACCTCATTGACAAATTCCATATCTCTGTACAGAGTGCGCAATTGTATCTGTTTGCCTTCCTGTTTGCCGTGGCGGCCGGCACTTTTCTCGGCGGCCCGCTGGGCGACCGCATCGGCCGCAAATATGTGATCTGGATCTCTATTTTAGGGGCAGCTCCCTTTGCTTTGCTGATGCCACATGTGAATCTTTTCTGGACCTGCATCATGAGCATCTTTATCGGTATTATATTGTCATCGGCTTTCTCGGCCATTCTTGTTTACGCGCAGGAACTGATGCCGGGCAAAGTAGGGATGATCGCCGGTTTGTTCTTCGGCTTTGCCTTTGGGATCGCCGGCGTGGGTTCGGCCCTGTTAGGTGAACTGGCCGATCATACCAGCATTCGCTATGTGTATGAAGTGTGCGCCTATCTGCCACTGATAGGATTGCTGACAGGATTTTTGCCGAATATAGAGGGGAGCAGGAAGAAGGGGAAGAATTAGCAAGGACTATTGAAGGTATATCCCCCAGGCCGTTTCAAATTTTTCTCTATTCCGCAGGCGGTGCGTGCTGCACGAATAGCTTCACCAGTTTTACGTTCTTGATTTTTGCGGGATGTAACTGATCTCTTTTCCTGTTTTCCAAGAACCCTGACATCGTCAAGTTTATAATATTTTTGTTTCCTGGTCATTGAAGAAATTATTGTAATACGAATGTACTAATTTTTTTGCTTCCGGTGTGAATATAGCCATGCGATCATTATTGTATATGATGCGTGCCCCCAGAGTATCCATGTAGTGTTCAACAAGCTCTGTTTTTGCCGTAAAGGCGACAAATCCATCAAATCCCATTTCAAAGCTCATTTTACATCCAAAAGCAACCATGTTTCCGGCTACCCCTAAATATTTCTTCTTTTTACCATAATTGTGAGGAGCTACTTCAATCAGGTGCAATTCTATAAATTGTTCATTTTTGATAGGTTCAATACTGATAAGCCCCTGAATTATTTTTTCACCGGCAATCACCAGTTTGTATACCTGGCGGTTTGGTTCTTTAAATTCTTTTTTCCAGTTAAATAGCCAGCCGTCTTTTTTCAAGGTGCCTTTGATATCGCTATCAGAAACCAATAGCAGGCTGGTCTCCAGGCTTCTGCCAGTGAATTTATCTTCAATACTCCGGGTTATCTTATCAATCAAAAAACTAACACTCATGAATACACTAATTTTATCGATAAGAGCGCAAGATTAATAAGATTACGGAAAAGAAAAATTTTTATATATGGGTTACTAAGTAGAATAAAATCTCATACATTCTTAGCAAATAGCTCAATTGCAACGGCATAATTTTTTACCTTTACCCCATGTTCACCCTCCTCCTCTCCAACATCGCCAAACATATCCATCTTTCCAAAGAAGAGGAATCCTTTTTCATATCCCTGCTTCAACTGAAAAAACTGAAACGCAAACAGTTCCTTTTCAAAGAAGGGGATATCCATAAGTACTGCACCTTCGTTACCAGTGGTTGCCTTCGCAGCTACTCGATCGATAAGAACGGCTTTGAACATATCATGCAGTTCGCACCGGCCAACTGGTGGATCGCCGATATGTACAGCTTCGTGGCCCAGAAACCCGGCAACCTGAATATCGATGCCATTTTCGACAGCGAGATCATCACCATCCAGCGCACCGATATCGAAAAGCTCTATCAGGCCGTTCCAAAATTCGAACGTTATTTCAGGGTCCTTGCCGAGAATTCATTGATCAGTCACCAGAACAGGCTCATGGACAACCTGGGCCTTTCCGCCAAAGAACGCTACGATAATTTCTGCCGCAGTTACCCCACCCTCATCCAAACACTTCCACAAAAACAAGTGGCAGCCTATATCGGCGTTACCCCTGAATTCCTGAGCAAGATGCTCAATATGCCCATCACCAAACAAGCCGGCTGACCCAATCCTATCCCTGTTAAGACCCCTTAACTTTTACTCTTAACCTGGATTATTTTTTACCGCCCTGGCCCTGGGTATTTTTGTATCCATTTAAAAAAGGAGTGGATATGAATAGAATAACGGTACTGATCTCCGGCAATAATAAAGCCCTTGCTGAAAGCCTGCAGAACGACCTGCAACAAAGGGCCGGATGGGAGGCCATCATCACTTTTGCTGCCGAAACAGCTATCGAATACCTGCACCGGCAACCCGTGAACGCGATCGTATTGACCAGCGGTCCCGCGGATCCCGAAAACAGGAAACTGCGTGTCCTGACCGGTTACCAGGAACCCGATGCCATTATCCATCAATATGATGGAGAAGACAGCACCACCCTGATAACAGCCATCGAAGAGAAATTGGCCGCAAAGACCAAAAACAGCTATACGTTCAACGACGACATATTCAGGGGATTTCATGCCAGTTTGTGATCCTTCCAAACATTTTTACAGAAGCATTTGTAAAACATAAGGAGCAGTTATGAAAAAAACGATCGAAAAAATAATGCACCGTCCCGGCCGACCGGGTATGGTGGGCGATGGGTTCAGGGTGTATAATTATTTCCCGAACTCAGGCGCTTTCCTCTCCAAAAAGATAAGCCCCTTCCTCATGCTCGATTTCAATGCGGAATACAATTTCCCGCCTACCGACAAATTGCGGGGAGTGGGCGTACACCCGCACAAAGGGTTTGAAACGGTCACGATCGCCTATAAAGGTAGTGTGGCCCATAACGACAGTACAGGCAATAGCGGGGTGATCAATCCGGGCGATGTGCAGTGGATGACGGCCGGCGCCGGTATCCTGCACAAGGAATACCATGAACAGGAGTACGCCCAGAAAGGCGGCCCTTTTGAAATGGTCCAGCTTTGGGTGAACCTGCCGAAGAAAGATAAACTGACGCCTCCGAAGTACCAGGCCATCACAGCTACCCAAATGGGTAAAGCCGTTCTGCCGAACGATAAAGGTGTGGTGAACGTGATCGCTGGTAACTTCAACGGTGTTAACGGCCCTGCCAGCACTTTCACCCCGATCAACCTCTGGGACATCCGGCTCAAAAAAGATGCTGAACTGGCGACCAACATTCCAGCTTCCCATAATTCAGCTATATTAGTAGTGAACGGAAGCGCAGAAGTAAATGGTGAACACGCCCCTTTGCATAGTTTTGTATTGTTTAAGAACGAAGGCGAAGAGATCCAAATTAAAACAACAGAAGATAGTGTACTCCTTCTGTTGAGCGGTGAACCGATCAATGAGCCCGTTGCCCAGTATGGTCCCTTTGTCATGAACACGCAGGAAGAACTGTATGAAGCGATTGAAGAATTTCAATCGGGAAAATTCGGGGCACTTCAGTAATCAAGCCGATCAAAAGATCATCATCATGAAAAAGTCTATTGAGCATATCCTGGCAGCGAGGGAAAAACAGATCACGAAAGAAGAGAGTGTGCGCCAGCCCTTGCCCCATAAGGATTTCAGGTTTGCCAATCCTTTCATAGTGATCCATCACATGGGCCCGGAAACCATTTCTCCCGGCTCTGCCCAACGCATCCATCCACACCCTCACCGCGGCTTTGCACCTGTCACATTCATGTTGCAGGGCGAAGGATACCATAAAGACAGTGCAGGGCACGATGGTATCATTCGTGCAGGCGATGTTCAATGGATGTTTGCCGGAAAAGGATTGCTGCATAGCGAAGGACCTACTGATGCCATGCTGTCGGCAGGAGGCGTGCAGGAATTGATCCAGATCTGGGTCAATGTTCCGAAATCCCATAAATGGGATACTCCCTTTTATCAATATGCGAAGAGGCAGGATATGCCGGCTGTATTGGTACAGCCAGGCATTCAACTCAGGCTGGCCAGTGGGAATTATGATGGTAAAACTGGCCCGTTAAAAAGTTTTACGCCCGTTATATCCGTGCTGGGAGATCTGAAAGCGAATACAAAGGTCCGGTTCCCGGCCATCGCCGGGTACTGGGCTTTACTCTACATATCGAAAGGGTCCGTTACCGTGAACGATGCACAAACCGTAGCAGCCCATAACCTCGTGGTATTTGAAAAGGAGAATGATGAATTTTTTATTACAGCGAATGAAGACAGCCATATCCTGTTCCTCTCTGCCGAACCCATCGATGAACCGGTAGCAGCAAAGGATAATTTTGTGATGAATACGCAGGAAGAAGTGGAACAGGCTATTTCCGATGCAAAAAATGGCGCATTCGGGACCCTGAATTATTAGACAAATCAATATTTTTTTATGCAGGAAATTTATAAAAGCCTGGAGTTGGTGAACAATACTGAAAAGCAACAGTTCGAGCTGGAAATCGATGGTTCTACCGCCATTATCGAGTACAGGCAGTCGCCCGTGCAGATCACCCTTCTGCATACTGAAGTGCCACCGGCGCTGGAAGGGAAGGGTGCAGGCACAGCCATCGTGGAGAAGACCCTGGATTACATTGAAAAAAATCACCTGAAGCTTGTGCCGATCTGTCCGTTTGTGGTAGCCTACCTGAAAAGGCACCCCGAATGGAAAAGGGTACTGGCAGACGGGGTTAAGAATGTATAATATTCATACACTAAAACAAACAAGCTATGAAGAAGTACGCTTTGGCAGCAGTGCTGCTTTTTTGTATTGGCATTCCTGGAATTGGCCAAACATGGAAAAGCGATCCCGCTCACTCCAGGCTGGCATTTACTACCGTTCACTTGAGCATTTCCGATGTCACAGGCCACTTCAATAAATTCGATGCGAGTATCGCCGCTTCCAAACCGGATTTCAGCGATGCCGTGTTTGAACTGACCGCCGATGTGAGATCGGTCGATACCAAAGTAGAGATGCGCGATAACCACCTGAAGAGCGCTGAATTTTTCGATGCCGAAAAATTCCCTACAATGACCTTCAAGAGCACCGGCCTGAAACCAAACGGAAAGGATAAATACATTCTCACCGGCGATCTTACCCTGCATGGCGTTACCAAACCCGTTACCCTCGATCTCGCCTATCGCGGAACGATCACGCATCCACAAACGAAAAAACCAGTTGCAGGATTCCAGGCCACCGGTGTTATCAAAAGATCGGATTTCGGGATAGGCGGTAAGTTCCCGTCTGCCATGGTAAGTGATGAAGTGCGTATTCAGGCTGATGGGGAATTCCATCAACCCTAGACTTAAAACAAGTTTTGCATGCAATACAAAATGGAAAAACCTGTAGGGGGCAGTATCGGACAGGAGAAATACCAATGCACTATCACATGGCGCAACGGTCAATTCATAGCTGATGAGCCGGTGAAGAATGGAGGTAAAGATACTGGCCCTGACCCATACACCTTGTTATTGTCATCGCTGGTAAGCTGTACCCTCGTTACGCTACGCATGTATATCGACTATAAAGGATGGGATATTCCTGCCATCGTTGTCAATGCCAATTTATTCCAGACCAAACAGGGTGAGGAGGCGAATACATTCATCGACCGCGATATTTCTTTTCCCGAACCGGTCGATAAGGAGAAGAAAGACCGTTTGCAGGAGATCGCAAAGAACTGTCCAATTTCCAAAATACTGGAAGGGAATCTGAAGGTGAGGACCTTCGTATACCACGAAGAGAATGATGAGAAACAGATCCGGTATACCAATGGCGATGTCACTGTAGTCTGGAAACCCGATTTCTGCAAGCATTCCGGCCGTTGCGTAAGCCAGTTGCCGCAGGTTTTCGATGTAAAGGCAAAACCATGGGTCAATATGCAGGGCGCTACTACGGAGGCCATCATCGACCAGGTGAAGAGATGCCCTACTGGTGCGCTTTCTATTGAATATAACAAAGACCGCACAGGATAGTTGAATTTTTCATAATTGTTTCGTGCAACATATATTTATTAACGACTACTGATATTAACCACTAAGGCACGAAGGCACAAAGGGAATGGAGTTGCATTTTCAACGATTAACCTACTGGTTTACCAGCATACCTTTGTGCCTTGATAAAGTGACCAACATCACAAGAATCCAGCATCCTTATCAAGGCACGAAGGCACAAAGGGAATGGAGTTGCATTTTCAACGATTAACCTACTGGTTTACCAGCATACCTTTGTGCCTTGATAAAGTGACCAACATTACAAGAATCCAGCATCCTTTATCAAGGCACGAAGCTACCTTCGGTAGTGCTAAACAAATCTTATACTTCTTTTCCTTTGTGCCTTCGTGTCTTCGTGGCAAAAAAATACTCAACCGCAATTTCCGGGTTGCCATGATATCAGCCCTCCGTAATTTTGTTGCATGCAGCAGGAAATACTGAGGATCGAAAAGCCGGCTTTGTTCAGTTTCCGTGAATGTTTGTGGTTCCTGGATAGAGGCTACGATGATTGCCTTTTCCGTGTAGGCGATCAGGAAGTTCGTAAAGCCATCCTGGTGGATGGTCACCCGGTTTTGTTCAGCATTCGTGAAGAAGGAAGAGACCTGGTCATCCAACCGTTGAGCGGCAGGGTAACACTCCGGGGCCAGTCGGAACTCAAAGCGTATGTGATGGAATGGTTCGACATGCACACAGACCTCTCGCCTTTTTATACTCTATTGCAAAAAGACAAAAAGCTCGCTTACATGCGCGAGGCATATACCGGTCTCCGGCTGATCAGTATCGCAGACCTCTTTGAAGCTCTTTCCTGGTCGATCATCGGGCAGCAGATCAACCTCAATTTTGCCTATAGGCTGAAACGCAGGCTGGTGGAGGCTTATGGAGAGGCGATCAACTTAAACCATGAAGTGCATCACCTTTTTCCGAAGCCGGCCGTGCTCGCAGTCATTTCACCATCTGACCTTCGGTCCCTGCAATTCTCAGAGAGCAAAGCCCGCTACCTGGTAGGTGTGGCGCAGGCATTTGCAGACAACAAACTCAGCAAGTCACAGCTTCAATCTCTTTCTACTTATGATGAAAGACACCAGGCGCTTACTGCATTCAAAGGTATCGGCACCTGGACAGCCAATTATGTGCTGATGAAAACCCTGCGCGAACCGAACGCCATTCCACACGGAGATGTTGGTTTATTGAAAGCGCTGGAAGCCCATCATATCATCAGGGAACGCTCCGAAGCACAAAAAATCCAATCGTATTTCAGGAAGTACAAAGGCTGGGAAAGCTACCTGGTATTCTATTTATGGCGAAGCCTTTCCTGAGCCTTCTTCCATTTCGTCCCAAAGCATCATGCCGCATCATGGAAGATGATCCCTAAAGTATAACGATTCCCTTTTCTCACTTCACTCACGCCATGTTTCATATTCACCCGGTAATATCCCTTGCTTCCCTTCACCGGTCTGAAGTTGGTAGTGAATATCAGCATATCGCCTTTACCCGGCTGCAGTACGATCGCCTTCGACTGCGCCCGCGGACGTTGTTCAACCAGCACGAATTCGCCTCCTTCATGATCTTTTCCCGGTTCGGTAAGAAAGAGCACTACCTGTATGGGAAAGAAAATATTACCATACAGGTCCTGGTGCAAAGTGTTGTGCCCGCCCTGCCCATATTGAAGGATCAATACGGTGGGTTTCGTTTGCCCCTCCTGGTGACAGCGCTTCCGGAATTCGCCGAAGTCCGGTGGATAGGAAATACCTGTCTGCAAGACCTCCATCCATTTGTTTGCAATAGCAGACAAATGCGGATACACTTCCTGCCTGATCGTGTCGATCAACGGAGGCAGCGGGTAATTGAAATATTTGTATTCCCCCAATCCAAACCGGTACCGTTCCATCGTGATCGTTTTCCGATACAATGATGCATTATTATACTCATTGATCAGGCCGGCACAATCCGTGGCTGTGATCAGTTGCGGAGCCAGTGCATAACCCTTGTCGTGCATCTCCGCGGAAATGGCCTCCCAGTGGAGCGATGCTATTTTTCGTGTTACCTCTTTCATATATAATAATTATGGTACACAAAACTAATTGGGCGGATACCTCCCGAAAACCCGGAACTTGCTGTTTATGACCCTGCTGTAAATTCAATAGTATATACCCCACCATTATGTTAAGATTTTCTTTCTGCTGCCTGAAACATTTTTGATCCATCCACTACCAATGATATATAAGCAAATTGTACGCTAACAATGAATCTCCAATACAAGATCACAGCCTCTCCAGGCACTTCTTTCAAGGCACATCGTATCCGGATGTAGCATTCAATCCAACCCTAGTGATCATCCATAACCATTAGCAGAAATTTTACAGCCAGTACCGGGAAGCAAAGCTCATGAGGCTTTTGGGACCATCATGCGTCAACCTTTCATCCCGGTCCTGACCAACCATACAACTATGATCAAAAATTGGAAAAGCCTGTTTGTAAAAACAGCAGGCGATGATTTGCCCAAAAAGGAGGCAAAAGAACAATTTACATTCCCAACAGGAAATGATAACGTTTTTGAACAACCGAAAAATACCCAGCCTGCCAAAAAAGTGCAGGAAGGCGATGTAGGTTTTGTAAACCAGCAATACACTTTGTTCAGGCACAAAACAGTTTACCAGTCATTGCTCTTCGCGTTGAGAAGATCGGGCCTTACCAAAAAAGAAAGGCACGGGAAAGTCATGCAATATATCCATGATTGGGGGCTTGAAAAATGCAAGGACCAATACCCGGTATTCCTGTCGGGCGGACAGCGCCAGCGTACTGCCATTCTCGAACAATTGTTGAGCTCAGGTTATTACATGGTATTGGATGAACCCTTCTCCAGCCTCGATGTAGGGAATATCCTCAGTGTAAAAAAAGCTTTTCAGTTGATCAATCAAAGCCATGAGCTCAATACCATCATGTTCAGTACGCACGACATCGAGCTGGCAGTGGAACTGGCCGATTCCATTTACGTGATCGGCTATCCGAAAGATGAGAAGGGTGAACCGGTCCCTGTCGGGACCATCGTAGGGCATTACGATCTGAAGAAAATGGGACTGGCCTGGCAGGACCAGTTCACTGATGATCACCATCACTGCGTAAAAATGATCAGGCAACTGATGCTGGATTCATAAACAAATGCGTTCTTTGGGAGAAGATTTGTATTCGCTCATTTATTCCACCTGCAATGGAAACGACAGTTTCGATAAGACCAGCCAGGTTAGAGGATGCTGTAAAGGTCCATGAATTTATCTGTGAGCTGGAGGAAACGGATTTCGACTATCCGGCCTTCCTGGTATATTATGAACAGAACATCGCCCATCCCGATCATATCTACCTGGTGGCAGAAGAGGCCGGTGGCAACCCGGTCGGCTATCTCAGTTGCCATGGACAGGTGCTCCTGCATCATCTCGGCAAAGTATTCGAGATCCAGGAAATGTTCGTGGACGAGGCATACAGGGGCAAGAGAATAGGCAGATCGCTCATCGAAGCACTGGAAAAGATATTGGAAACCCGGGATTACCGTTCACTCGAAGTGACCACCAATATGAAAAGGACCGCCACCCAGGAATTTTACAGGAATAATGGCTTTCTGCCAACCCACCTGAAATTCACCAGGGAAGGAAAGAGTATAAATAATTGATAATCAATTAAATAATGTCATTTTGATAAGCCGGGGGACCCCTCCGGCTTATCTGTGTTTTGCCAATTATGAATCAATCTTTGCATTTTTACTATTTCGTGTGGGCAATCCTCGAAAACCTTAGATTTTCCCAGTACTTTTGTGGGCTAAATCTGACCAGGGCCTTCCGGGCTTTCGAGTTTGGAAATATTTAGCCACTTGATTCGATCCGGCCTGTAAATCAGTACAATAAGACAATATAGCGACTGCTCGCCAAGGGAACCAATGACCGGGCGGGTTGTTATATACTTATTAAATCAAACGTCAATCCAGAAAAATGATCACGATCTCAGATAATGCAAAGAAATATATCCATCAATTGATGGAAAAAGAAGGCCAGACTGAAGGCAGTTTTGTGCGGGTGGGAGTTAAAGGTGGTGGCTGTTCAGGACTTCAGTACGAAATGAAATTCGATACCGTGATGAAAGAAAATGACCAGGTATTTGAAGACAAGGGCGTGAAACTGGTCGTGGAGATGAAAAGCCTTCTGTACCTGTATGGCACCGAACTGGATTATTCCGGCGGACTGAATGGCAAAGGCTTGTTCTTCAACAACCCCAATGCCTCCAGGACCTGCGCCTGCGGCGAAAGTTTTGCCCTCTAAACTGTAGCATTACAAGAAATAATTATGAGCACTGATATTGATATATTAAAAGATGTCTCCACGGAAGAGTACAAGTACGGCTTCACTACGGATATCGAAATGGACATTGCCCCCAAAGGGCTCAATGAGGATATTGTGCGGTTCATCTCACAAAAAAAGAATGAGCCCGAATGGTTATTGGAATCAAGGCTGAAAGCGTTGCGTCATTTTTTGAAACTGGAAATGCCCCGCTGGCAGAATTTCGAACTGCCTCCGATCGATTTCCAGGCGATCTCTTACTATGCCGCACCGAAGAAGAAAGCCAAATACAATAGTCTCGATGAAGTTGACCCCGAGCTCCTGGCCACTTTCGAAAAGCTGGGCATCCCCCTTTCCGAACAGAAAATGCTGAGCGGAGTTGCCGTGGATGCTGTATTCGACAGCGTATCCGTGGCCACTACCTTCAAAACCAAACTGAAGGAACTGGGCGTTATCTTCTGTTCTTTCAGTGAAGCAGTTCAGGAGCATCCGGAACTGGTAAAAAAATATCTCGGCACCGTAGTGCCTTATACCGATAATATTTTTGCGGCCCTGAATGCAGCCGTTGTGTCCGATGGCTCATTCGTTTACATACCGAAAGGTGTTAGATGCCCCATGGAACTGTCGACCTACTTCCGCATCAACGCACAAAATACCGGTCAGTTCGAACGAACCCTCATCATTGCCGATGAAGGAAGCTATGTCAGCTATCTCGAAGGTTGCACAGCTCCCATGCGTGATGAGAACCAATTGCACGCGGCCGTCGTTGAGCTGATCGCGCTGGACAATGCCGAGATCAAATACTCAACCGTGCAGAACTGGTATCCCGGCGATAAGGAAGGCAAGGGCGGGATCTACAACTTCGTGACCAAGCGCGGGATCTGCAAAGGCGTCAATGCCAAGATCTCCTGGACACAGGTAGAAACAGGATCGGCCATCACCTGGAAATACCCCAGTGTGATCCTCCGGGGCGACAACTCCTCCGGTGAATTCTATTCCGTAGCCCTTACCAAGAACAAACAAATTGCCGACACAGGTACCAAAATGTACCATATCGGAAAAAATACGCGCAGCCGGATCATTTCAAAAGGGATATCAGCCGGTCATGGACAGAACAGCTACCGTGGCCTCGTGCAGATAGGCAGCGGCGCAGAGAATGCCCGTAACTTTACCCAGTGCGATTCCCTGCTGATCGGCGACGAATGTGGCGCACATACCTTCCCCTACATCGAATCGAAGAACAATACCGCTATGGTGGAGCATGAAGCTACCACCTCCAAGATCGGGGAAGACCAGATATTCTACCTCAATCAACGGGGTATCGATACGGAAAAAGCAGTGGCCCTTATCGTTAACGGCTATGCGAAAGAAGTATTGAACCAATTGCCGATGGAATTTGCGGTAGAAGCCCAGAAACTGCTGGCCATCTCCCTGGAAGGAAGCGTGGGATGATCTTTACAGGTTGAAAAATTGATCGGTCGACAAGTAAGTAATGAGCGAACAAAAATTATCAGTAAAACAACATAACAACAAAGCGAATCATGTTAAGTATAAAAAATCTGAAGGCATCTGTAGAGGAGAAGGAGATCCTGAAAGGCCTTAACCTGGAAGTGAAGCCCGGCGAGATTCATGCGATCATGGGGCCCAACGGTTCCGGTAAAAGTACCCTGGCCTCTGTGCTGACCGGGAAAGAGAATTATGAAGTAACAGCCGGTGAAGTGCTCTTTGAAGGAAAAGACCTGTTGGAGCTTTCACCTGAAGACCGTGCCAGGGAAGGTATCTTCCTGGCTTTTCAGTACCCGGTAGAAATTCCCGGCGTTTCCAATATCAATTTCTTGAAAACAGCGCTGAATGAGATCAGGGCATACAGGAAACAGCCGCCCATCGAAGCAAAAGAATTCCTGCGCTTACTGAAAGAAAAACAAAAATTACTGGAATTCGATACCACACTGGCCAACCGCTCCCTGAACGAAGGGTTCTCCGGTGGTGAGAAAAAAAGGAATGAGATCTTTCAACTGGCCATGCTGGAACCCAAACTGGCTATCCTCGATGAAACGGATTCCGGTCTCGACATCGACGCGCTGCGGATCGTATCGAGAGGGGTGAACAAATTGCGTTCTTCCAAAAACGCCTTTATCATCATTACCCACTACCAGCGATTACTGGATTATATCGTGCCCGACTATGTGCATGTATTGTACAACGGGCAGATCGTTAAGTCCGGCACCAAGGAACTGGCGCTGGAACTGGAAGAAAAAGGATATGATTGGTTAAAAGAAGACGCACAGGAAACTACACTGAAGCCCAGCTTTCAGTAAGCACCTGTAAAAAGAACTACCAGGTATGGATAACACGATTACACAAATATCGAACTCATTATACTCGCAATGCATCGCTGATTACGAGCTGCGCTCCTCTTCGAAGGATACGGCGGAACCTGCAGAGCTTTCAGCATTGCGCGAAAAAGCATTTCAGCAATTCAAAAAAACAGGCTTCCCCTCTACCAAAGTAGAAGACTGGAAATACACCAACCTCACTCCTTTTCTCAAAGAAGAATTTATAACAGAACAGGAGAGTGACCTGGTGGCTGTGGAAGAAAGCCTGGTCGAAAAGGCGATGGTCCCTGGCCTTGATAGCTACAGGGTCGTAGTGGTGAATGGGGTATACAGGCCCGACCTGTCAGACAATATCCCTCATGAGGGCGTATACCTGTTCCCGTTATCGGCTGCTATCGGCAGACCAGCTTTCAAAAAGCATTTCGGACAGTATACCGATATTTCCAGGAACCACTTCGCGGCAGTGAACACAGCTTTGTTCCGCGATGGCCTTTTCCTGGAGATAAAGAACAATACCGTTCTGGGGAAACCCCTGCAGGTAGTACATCTCACAGCGGCCGATGACCATACCTTTTTGCAACCCCGGCATTTGATAGTAGTGGGTACCAGCGCTGCTGCCACCATCATTGAAAGCTATGTTACTGTCGATAATGAAGCCAGCGTATTCATCAACCATGTATCGGAAATCGTAGTGGGCGAGAATGCGCAGTTGCAGCATTATTACATTCAAACGGGTAACGAGAAAGCCCGCTACATACATCATACCGAAGTATACCAGTTAGCATCGAGCGTATACAATAATTACAAAGCATCTTTTCCGGGCACCAGCCTTCTGCGCAATAACCTCAATGTAGCGCTGGATGGAGAGAATGTGGAAAGCCATTTGTACGGGCTTTACCTGTCGGGCGGTCACCAGTTGGTAGACAACCATACCATTGTCGACCATCGTAAACCCCATTGCCAGAGCAATGAGCTCTACAAGGGGGTGATGAAAGATGAGGCCACCGGTGTATTCAATGGAAAGATCTTTGTACGGAAAGATGCGCAGAAAACAAATGCTTTTCAGCAGAACAACAACCTGATGCTTGGTAAGAAAGCAGTGATCGATTCCAAGCCTCAGTTGGAGATCTTTGCAGACGATGTGAAATGCAGCCATGGTTCCACCGTTGGCCAGTTCAACCAGGAGGCTATGTTCTACCTGAAATCGAGAGGCATCGGAGATGAAAAGGCGAGAGCCCTCCTCATCCATGCATTTGCTTACGATGTCACGGAGAAGATCCCGATCCCTGAAGTGCAGGCACATATTAATCAGTTGATAGAAGAAGGATTGAAATCATGAAGAACGACACCACGATAGCTCCCCGCTACTCCTTTGATATAAAGAAGGTCAGGAACGACTTCCCGATACTTTCCACCACTGTGCACGGGAAACCCCTGATCTACATGGACAATGGCGCTACATCCCAGAAGCCATGGTCTGTGATCAGGGCCATCGAGCACTATTATACATCGGAGAACAGCAATGTGCATCGTGGCGTCCATTTCCTGAGCCAGCAGGCTACCGATGCTTTCGAACTGTCGAGGAAAAAGGTGTCCCTGTTCATCAATGCGAAGCATGATCATGAAGTGATCATGACGAAAGGAACAACAGACAGCATCAACCTGGTGGCAAACAGCTACGGAAGGAAATTCGTGAAAGAAGGCGATTCGATCATCATCTCCACCATGGAGCACCATTCGAACATCGTTCCCTGGCAACTGCTCTGTGAAGAAAAAGGAGCTACCCTGAAAGTGATACCCATCAATCAAAAAGGGGAATTATTGATGGATGAATTCGAAAAGCTGCTCGATGACACAGTGAGATTGATCTCCGTTGCCTGGGTTTCCAATTCACTGGGTACCATCAACCCGGTAAAAGAGATCATTGAAATGGCGCACCGCCGCGGTATCCCCGTAATGCTCGATGCTGCGCAGGCTGTACAGCATCTGTCGGTCGACGTGCAGGAGTTGGACGTAGACTTCCTGGCATTCTCCGGCCACAAGCTATATGGGCCCACCGGCAGCGGTGTATTGTACGGCAAGGAAAAATGGCTCGATGCCATGCCGCCATATCAGGGTGGCGGTGAAATGATCAAAACGGTTTCATTTGCTAAAACGACCTATAACGAACTGCCCTTTAAATTCGAGGCAGGTACTCCCAATATAGAAGCAGGCATCTGTATCAGTACAGGTATCGATTACATCAATGAGCTTGGATTGGAGAATATTCAGCAATATGAACATGAACTGCTCGAATACGCCACTCCAAGACTGCAGGAAATAGAAGGGTTGAAGATCATCGGTACGGCCGCCAATAAAGCCAGCGTAATTTCTTTCATCGTGGAAGGCACGCATCCTTCCGATATCGGCATTATCCTCGACAAGCTCGGTATTGCAGTGCGCACAGGCCATCACTGTACACAACCCCTGATGGATTGGTACGGTATTCCAGGCACTGTGAGAGCTTCCCTGGCATTCTACAATACAAAAGAAGAACTCGACCAACTGGTGGCCGGCGTGAAAAAGGCTGTGGGCATGTTGGTATAGGACCTAAATTTCAGGCATGACAATTAACGAGATACAGGACGAACTGGTAGAAGAATTTTCTATGTTCACCGACTGGATGGAAAAGTACGAGTACATTATTCAGTTGGGGAAAGAACTGCCCCTGATCGAAGAGCAATACAAGATTGACGATAACCTGATCAAAGGCTGCCAGTCGAAGGTATGGCTGCATGCCGATCACCAGAACAACAAGGTTTTATTTACGGCAGACAGTGATGCCATTATCACGAAAGGGCTGGTGAGCATGGTGGTGCGCGTACTATCGGACCATTCTCCTGCCGAGATCGTACAGGCGGAACTGTATTTTGTTGATAAGATCGGTTTGAAGGAACATCTTTCCGTTACCCGCTCCAATGGACTGCTGTCGATGATCAAGCAAATGAAGATGTATGCACTGGCGCTTCAATCGAAAGTGCCCAACAATCAGTGAACCATGATCGATAAAGAAAAGATAGAGGCCGATATCATCGCCGTGCTGCAAACGGTGCACGACCCGGAGATCCCTGTCAATATCTGGGAACTCGGACTGGTATACGAGATCAGCATCGGTGATGATGGGTATGTAAATATCAAAATGACCCTCACAGCGCCCGGCTGCCCTGTTGCCGGCGACATCATTATGGAAGTCGACAATAAAGTGCGACAGGTAGAAAATGTTTCGGACGTAAACGTCATGCTCACCTTCGATCCGCCCTGGAACCGAGATATGATGAGCGAAGAAGCAAAGCTGGAGCTTGGGTTCTTATAAGAATATTTTCGATCAATCTTCCCTGTATTTATTTTCTTCCCCAATTCCATCGAACAGAGAGGTTGGCTACCCTGCCATCGATCGGCGCCCAGAGCGGTTTGAACGAAGGGTTGGTGATAGTGCCTGTGTAAAGCGCTTCATGCCTGCTTTGCCTGTAATCGAGCAGGTTCTCACAGTTCAGCACGATGCTGATGGTCTTGCCGAATTTTCTTTCCACCATTCCGGCCATGAACATATATCCGGGGGTTTTGCTGTCGTTATCACGATATTGAGGGCCGGTATAGGAGCCTTCCAATCCAAAACGCCAGGCATCCTCCAATTCATACACCACCACAAAGGCCATCCTGTTCTTCGGGGTCAGGGGCATGAACTGGTTGTCTGGAAGATATTTTCTTTCCGCGATCGTAAAAGTGTAGCCTGCATACAGTTCCCATTCGCCGGCTTTGAGTTGAACATAAGTGTCGAATCCTTTGGTGATGATATGTTTACCGGCATTGCTGAAAATGACCTGCCCGTTCGTTTGTTCTGTAGCGATCACCGGGTCATTGATCTGTGTGAGAAAAAATGCATGGTTGATGAAGAGGGAAGTATGCTCGTTGAATTCCTTCTTGTAATTTATTTCTGCATTATAGCCGACAGACTTCTCGGCTTTGATACCATCCGGCAAGGGTGCTATATTTTCAATCGCATAATCTACATTCTGGACAGCCAACGGGTTCGGCGTTTTATATCCGAAACCCGCTCCCAGCCTGGTGGCGAATTGTTCATTGAAACGATGGAACAGGGCCAGGCGGGGCAATGCGAAATTGCCGTACCTGGTATGATGGTCTGCCCGTAAACCGGCTTCGAGTATGGTATTTGCCGGGAGGTTCGCAGTAAACTGAGTGAAGATGCCAAAGGTATTGTTATCGAAATTATTGAGGAGGATCGGATCGGAAGCTAATTTTTTAAAACGGTCCCCGACGATATTCACGCCTGCAACGCAACTATATTGTTCTTTTGAAATCAGGAAAGAAGCTTCCGTGAAATAGTTCAACTGGTTGCCTTTGAAGAAATGGGTATTCGTAGTGATGTTTCTATCGAAAGAGCTGACACTGGCCTTCAGATTGAAGTTGAGGTCTTTGCCCAATTGATGCTCGATCAGCAGATCGGTGGTATGGCGTCCGGTCTTGTTTTTTTCAAAGTACTGATGAACATTATCTTTATTCCCTCTGATCACCTGCATATCTCCACCATTGCGGGTTTCAAAAGTGCCGGTGTACCCAAGTGCGATAGTGGTCCTGCTGCCTGGATAGAAAAAGAACCTTGGATGAAGGATAAGGGCATCGAGATCGGGAACATCAGAGATCCCGTCGCTGTTCACATCAACTGCTCTCTGATGGGTATAGCCACCGAAGAATGTATAACCGGCATTTTTATTTCGTTTACTGATATAGGTATTGATATTCGATTCCTTTAGTGTGGTCTGGTTGATAGTAACGATCCCTTCCTGTTCGTAGCGTGGCCTTTTGGAAATAAGGTTGATCAATCCTCCGATGGCCCCTCCACCGTACAACGTGGAGGCCGACCCTTTGATCAGTTCCACCTGCTTGAGATCAAGTGGTGGGACCTGGAGTATGCCGAATCCTCCGCTGAAGCCGTCGAAGAGCGGCATACCATCGCGGAGGATCTGGGTATAGCGGCCGTCGAGCCCCTGGATGCGTACGTTTGCATTGCCGGAAATGGCGGAAGATTGCTGGATCTGGATGCCGCTTATATCGCCGAGGATGCTGGCGATATTGCCGGGCTTGATGGTATTCTCTTCATCCATTTCTTCTTTGCCCAATACTTCTACTTTCATGGGAGAGTTCTCGATGCGCTGATTGTTCCGCGTAGAGGCGATCACCGTCACTTCTTCGAGCGCCGCACCGGCGGCTGTCAACAGGATGATATGCATGGAAGTATCGGGGAGAGTAATATCATGGTCCAAAGGATCGTAACCCACATGGGAGAAATGGAAAGTGTGTTTTCCGGCAGCCAATCCGTTAATTATTACCTGGCCGCTGTCATTACTGACCGTTCCTTTGGCGGATGGTGAAGAAACCGATACGCCGGACAAAGGCTGACCGGTGGCTTTGTCTTTAATAATGGCCTTAAATGGTGTTTGTGCGGATGCTGCAATAGTAGAAATGATCAGGAACAGGGAACTTATCCAGTTTTTCATCACGGTAATGAGTTACAGATTGGTTAATGCGCAGAGGGGAAAACGGGTTCAAGATCGGGGGGAATTCTGTATGAATTCTGAAGGAGGGATGAGAGGAAAAGGCCAAGGATATTATTTCGGTAGCGGCTTTTTAAGCTGTCTCAATAATTCATTGGCTTCTGCCAGTTTTTTGGGTGCGAGTACCTTACCTTTGAGCTTATTAAGTTCCTCGCTTATAGTATAAGTACTTTCCACCTGAAATAATTCACTGCGGATTTTTATTATTTTTTTCATAGTATAAAATTATACCTTTTTTCGTTTGATTAAAAAGGTATTGATGTTCATATTTTTAGTAAATCGTATTAATTCTCCCCCTTCAAAGGAGTAAATGTCAAATTTCATTGACAATTCCTCCAAATTCGCACTTATGGCCATTCTGTAAAGCCTCGTTCTTTCATTGGTGCTTCCTCTAAATAATATCCACCGCTCAGGATATCGAAATGTATAATCGTCAATGACAACTGCGATCGTTGCTAAAATTTTATCACGGTCCCCATTGTCACTTATAACACTATCATTTATTTCTCCATTTTCTTCGATATCGCCGAAAGCAAGATTGTATATATTTTCTAGTTCAGTTTTAATGAATGTGATCCTTTTAGGAATGGTGCGACTTTGCCCCTTGCTTAGAAAATCAACGACATTAAAATCATCCGTGCTGTTACGCTCTTTGTATATTTCGTGTTTCATGTATGAGCCTTTTTTATAACGCTCATATTTATACGAAGATAAATATATTCCAGATTCCCCTCATCAATCCCTCCCACAATATTTTTCCCCCCACTCTTGAATTTCAACAAAAATTAGAAAGCCCATCCCGGTCTACCGGAATGGGCTCATTCTTCATCCTATCTAAATTATTCACCCCCTTTAGTCCTATCCAACTCTATCCTGGCCGATAAATAATCGAATACCGATTCGAGATAGTTCAACTGTGCCGTTGTTAATGCCAGCTCCGCATCCGTCAGTTCCAGCCTTGATGCCACTCCTTTCGAATAACGGTATTGAATGATGTCATAACTGAGTTTAGCAGTTTCTTTGACCTGCGATTGTGTACGCATCCTCGAAAATGTTTCGCGCAGATTGGCCACCACCTGCCGTACTTCCGTTCTCAATTGTTCCTGTGCATCGGTCAATTGCACGTCCGACTGCTGACGGAGCAGTTGTGCCTGTTTGATCTTTGCCTGGTTGCTGTACCCTGTGAACAATGGTAGTGTTACCTGCGCACCGGCGAAAGAGGCAGAAGGCCAATAGGCATTGAGAAAATCGAATTTCCTTGCCTGGCTCTGCACCTGGTATTGACCGAGCAGGGATACTACCGGCAGTCGCTGTGCCTTTGCCATCACAGTTTGCTGTTCGGTGATCTGTTGTTGCAGGTTCAACACTTGCAGGTCGGGCCGGTGTTCTTTGGCGTGTTGGTATACTTCTCCTTCAACAGGAAGCTGTTCGTTTTCGCGCACCGTTAAGGAATCTGTGAGACGAAGCTGTTGCAGGGAATCGAGCCCGAGCAGCGTTGTCAGTTGTAGTTTGCCGACATCGATCGCGTAGGTCAGTTTAAGGATATCCGGTTGAAGGTTTTGCACGGAAGTGAAAGCACGCAGGGTATCTACTCTCAATCCACGGCCTTGCGCCAGCAGCGATCTCGAATCGGCCAATGCTTTCTGGTTACGTTGCAGGCTCTCGTGTTGCAGTTTCAGTCGCTCGTTCAATACAAGGATGCCGAGATAGGTTTGTTTCACCATAGCAGTGACATCGATCTCTTTTCCCCTGTAATTGATCCGGCCAGCCCTCTCCTGCAATTGCGCCTGGCGGACCGAAGGCCTGGCTACCGGGTTGTAAATGGGGTACGATGCTGAAACGATAACAGAGAACTGGTCTCTTCCCCCGATCCTCGAATACGGGATCTTGCTATCGCTGCTGCTCTCGCCGAACCCGAAGAATGCCGGCAATGCGAAATAGTGGGCATATTGTGCCCCAAGGCTGGCTGCCGGCAATGAAAGGCTTTTGGCTACTCTCACCTGCTCACCGGCCACAGCTACATCCAGGCTGGCCGCTTTTAAACTTCGGTTGTGTTTGATGGCCAGGGATACTGCATCCTGTAGAGACAGGGGCAGTTCCTGCGCCGTAGCCGTGCTCCCTGCAATGCTGAGGGCCACGGTCAGTATTCCGATATTGACATAGTTTTTCTTCATGATAATGCTGTATTTGGGTGAATGGGAATGGGCTCTGACGCAGGAGGTATGCCGGTTGAGGAATCACCGGCCGGTTTTTTGCGTGCCGCCCTCGACAGGTATGAATACACAGAAGGTATTACATACAGGGTGAGAACACCGGCAAATACCAGCCCGCCTACTACCACGATGCCCAGTGAGGTACGGCTGCCGGAAGAATTGCCCAATGATAATGCGATCGGCAAGGCGCCGAAGATCATGGCCAGCGTGGTCATCAGAATGGGCCTGAACCTCGATACGGCTGCCGATATAACGGCATCCTTCACACTAAGACCTTCATGCTTGCGCTGGTTGGCGAATTCCACGATGAGGATCCCGTTCTTGGTGATCAGACCGATGAGCATGATGATACCGATCTGACTGAAGATATTGATCGACTGGTGCGTGATCCACAGACTGAGCAGCGCGCCTGTTACGGCCATCGGCACGGTGAGCAGGATGATGAACGGATCGATCAGGCTTTCAAACTGTGCCGCCAGTACCAGGTAGATGAGGATGATGGCGAAGATGAAGGCGAATACCAGACTGGAGCTGCTTTCCGCATAGTCGCGGCTCTGGCCGGCCAGTGTGGTCCTGAATCCTGCAGGCAATACCTTTTTGGTGATATTGTCCAGCTCTTTGATCGCTTCACCCATACTGGCTCCCGGCGCAGGCGTGGCGGAAATGGTTACACTGTACGACTGGTTATACCGGTAAATGGCGGGAGGACTGATCCCTTCTTTCAACGACACGAGGTTGTCCAGTGAAACCATTTCATTGCTGGCAGATTTGAGGAACAGGGAACGGAGATTTTCAGGAGTTGATCTTTCGGGGCGGTCCAACTGCCCGATCACTTCATACTGCCTGTCATTATAGATAAAGTAACCATAACGCCTTCCACTCAAAGCAAGCTGCAGGGTACGGCCGATCTCCTGGGTGGAGATGCCGAGCTGCGCAGCCCGCTGCCGGTCGATCGACACACTGATCTCAGGGCGGTTCACTTTGAAGTCGGGGTTTTGGAAACTGAGTTTGTTGCTTTGGTAGACCGCGCCCATCAGGTTCGGCATTACATCCACCAGGCTTTTCAGGTCAGGGGCCTGGATCACATATTCGATAGGCTGGTTGGTAGCGAAACCGCCGATGGTCGGGATCTGGATGGGGATCACCATCACATTCCTGAACCGTTGTGAAGCGGCCATCAGTTTCTGGTACACCTGCGCCTGCGTCATCTTGCTTTTGCGGTCTTTCGGGTCTTCCAGGAATACCCACTGGAATCCGCCATTCACCGGTTGTACCAGTGTGCCTACCGTAGCTGCAATACCGGCATAGGTCATACTCTTGTTGAGGTCGGGGATCGAATCGGCTACATAATTACTGATCTCTTTCATGGTCTCTTCCATGCTCTCATACGAAGTGCCTTCCGGCGCTATCACCGCAAGCCCTACCATGGAACGGTCTTCCAGCGGGGCCAGTTCAGACGGCAGTTTGGGCGCGAGATAATAGGCGATACCGAAAGAGATAAGCAGCAGCGCCAGCCCGGCCCAGCGGAAGCGCATGAAAAATTTCAGCGAATGTTCATAGCCGTTATTCAGCTTTATGAAGAAAGGCTCTGTCTTCCTGTACAACCATCCGTGGTGAGCGCCTGCTTTCAGCAGGTAAGCGCTCATCATGGGCGACAAGGTGAGGGCTACGAAAGCAGAGATCAATACGGAACCTGATACCACGATGGCGAACTCTTTGAAGAGCCTTCCGGTGATACCACCCAGGAAGAGGATGGGCAGGAAAACTGCCGCAAGCGTGATGGTAGTAGAGATCACCGCGAAATAGATCTCATTCGATCCTTTGCGGGCAGCTTCCAAAGGCTTCATGCCCTGCTCCACTTTGCTGTAGATATTTTCCAGCACAACGATCGCATCGTCTACCACCAGCCCGATCGCCAGCACCAGCCCCAGCAAGGTCAGCACATTGATCGAGAAATTACCGATATACATGATGAAGAAGGCCGAGATGATCGACACGGGAATGGCTACGAGAGGGATCAGCGTACTGCGCCAGTCCCGCAGGAAGATGAAGATGATCAGTGTCACCAATCCGAAAGCGAGGAGGAGTGTTTCTTCCACTTCGGCCAGTGAATTTTTTACCGGCACGGTGAAATCCTTACCCAATGAAACGATGAATTCTTTGGGCGCCGTCTTCACGATCTCTTCGAACCGCTTGTTGAATTCATCCACGATAGCGAGCGAATTGGCGCCACGTTGCGGTTGCACACCCGTTCCCACTCCATAGCGGGCGGTTTTGCCCTGTGCTACGATCATGGCGGTACGTTCGTTCTGGGACGACATGATGGCCTGGCCCACATCCTTGAAACGTACGATGGCGCCACCTTTCTGGCTAATGATCATATTATTGAAATCTTCTTCTGTCACCAGCCGGCCCTGTGTTCGCAGGGTCACTTCCGTATTCTGTCCTTCGATGCGCCCGCTCGGAAGATCTACGTTCTCACGTTGCAGGGCGCCCTGGATATCGGATGGAGTAAGGCCATAAGCTGCGAGCTTCACAGGGTCCATGCGAAGGCGCATGGCGCGTTTGCGGCCAGCATAGGAATCCACGAGGCGAACGCCGGGGATGGACTGCAGGCGTTCCTTGATATTGATGTTCACGAAATCGGTGATATCTTCCAGGCTCTTCGTGTCGCTCTGTACGGTGAGAAACACAAGGAAATCGGGTGGGCCGGATTTCTCCACGATGGTAGGTTCGATATCCGTTGGCAATTGTTGCCGTGATTTGGAAACTTTATCACGTACATCATTAGCTGCAGCTTCGAGGTCTGCACTCAGATTGAACTCTACGGTGATGATGCTCACCTGTTCGCGGGATACGGAAGACATGGCCCTGATGCCATTCGCTTCTGCAATGGCTTCTTCGAGGGGTTTGGTCACCTGGGAGGCAATGATATCGGCGCTGGCGCCGGGATAAACGGTTGTAACGGTAACGATCGGTGAATCGGTGACGGGATATTCCCGGGTACCGAGGAAAGTATAGCCAACGATACCGAAAAGGATCAAAAGGACAGACATCACCCCGGCCAATACGGGCCTGGAGATGCTCATTTGTGAAATGGCACTCATAAATATGAATTGTGGAATGTAAGTAGTAACTGACTAGCGTTGTGTGAGCAAAGAATTTTTAGTTTGCAGTTGGCAGTTTGCAATTGGCAATTGCAGCACCCAACTGCCAATTGCAAACTG
>JAFIGX010000020.1 GCA_017849455.1 Pseudobacter sp. | reverse complement strand
TGAAGAATATTTGTTGTTTGAGGAAAGTTCCCTTGAAAAGCATGAATATCATGAAGGGAATATCTATGCGATGGCCGGTGCACGGGGGCCACACAACGAAATTTCAATGAATATATCAACCCTTTTAAACAATCGACTGAAAAACAAAGGATGCAAGCCTTATTCGAGCGATCAACGAATTTATATACCTGATATTTCAGTATTTACCTACCCGGACGTCTCCATTTTCTGCGATGAAATGAGCTCATGGAATAATGATCAGATGAACTCGATCAACCCATCCGTGATTATTGAAGTGATGTCGCCTTCAACCAGAAAATACGATGAAAATGAGAAGTTTGAGCTTTACAGGCGCATCCTTACCCTGAAAGAATATATTCTTATAGATTCGATCTCAGTGTACATCGAAGTATGGAAATGCAATGGGAAGGATCGCTGGGAGTTGAAGAAATATAAACGGCTTGAAGACTACCTGGCGATCCGCTCTCTGAATGTAAGGATACAGGTCAAGGATATTTACAGAGGAACTGCGCTAGAAAGATCAGGAATGACCGTAGCAGAACCGGAAGTAGAATACGGAAAAAATAAGGTATCGATAGAAGAATACCTGGAAATGGAGAATAAGGCCGATCAGAAACATGAGTATTATGAGGGGGAGGTCAGTCCTATGCCGGTTAATGGAATAACCCATAACAATATCCTCATGAATCTGATTGGCACACTGAAAACGCTTTCAAAAGGCAAGTCCTATTGCCCATTTCTTCATGCCTTTCGGATATATATTCCTGAACATACATTATTTACTTACCCCGATATCACCATTTTTGGCAGCAATCTTATTGCTTATGATAAGGATGAAGACACCATTATCCACCCTACCGGCTTGATCGAGGTATCGCCCCCCACAACCGGAGGAGGTCTCAATGGTGAAATATTCCACATGTACAGAGACATCCCTACCCTGAAAGAATATTTGGTTATAGATTCTGAATGTGTACACGTAGAATCATATCGCGTCAATAAAAAGGGGAACTGGGAGCTACAGGAATATAAAAAAACCAGCGATTCTATTACCATGGAATCGCTGGGCGTATCTATATCTTTACAGGAAATTTATGATGATACCGGATTAACTGATGCAGGTTGATCCGGCATTTTCCTGCTATTTCTTCGCTAAACCGGTTTTCTTGAACGCTTCCAGTCCGCACTGCAGCCATTGCATGTATTCCTTCTCATTAGGCGTATACCCCACCGGCCGGGTCAACAATTTTTCATCCGGACTGATCAAGGCATACAGCGGTTGCGAAACACTGGTGAAATTGATATTCTGCAAAGTGGCATATTTATCGCCCACCGTTACGATCGGCTTTTGAGATCCGTCGGCAAATGAATAAATGAACTGCTGGTCGACCGGTAATTTCGCCCTGTCGTCCACATACAGGGAAACGAGGATATAATTCTTCTCGATCATTTCCCTGATCTCCGGTACCGGCCACACATTCTCTTCCATCTTTCGGCAGTTCACACAGGCCCAACCGGTAAAATCGATGAGGATGGGTTTGTTGGATTGCTTTGCCAGTTGTAACGCCTTCTCGTAATCATTGATCACATTGGCCTCTACGCCTTTGAAGGCGTCCTTGCCATATATACTGTATGTAAGGGGAGGCGGGAAACCACTGATCAGGGACCGGTTGGCATATTTGGTTTTTGTGAGACCGGGTACGAGATAAACAGTGAAGGCAAGAAATATGACCCCGATCACCAACCGCGTTTTTGTGAGCCTCGGCTTCCCTTCGTGTTTGAACCGAAGGATCCCGAACAGGTACAGGCTCAGCAATATGCCGATAATGATCCAGATGCCGAAAAAGACTTCTCTTTTCAGTATCCCCCAATGCTGTACCAGGTCTGCATTGGAGAGAAACTTGACGGCCAATGCCAGTTCGAGGAATCCCAGTACGATCTTTACGGAAGTAAGCCAGCCTCCTGAACGGGGCAGTGAATTCAACCAGCTAGGGAATAAAGCGAACAGGGCAAATGGTAATGCCAGCGCCAATCCAAAACCGGCCATTCCCATACTCAGTTGCAGGGCGCCTCCATCGGACGAAAGCGAGCCTGCCAGCAATGATCCCAGGATCGGGCCGGTACAGGAGAAAGAAACGAGCGCCAGCGTGAGCGCCATAAAGAAGATCCCGATCAACCCACCTTTTCCGGCTTTTGCGTCGGTTTTATTCGCCAGGGCCCCCGGCATCGATATCTCAAATAAGCCAAAAAATGAAAGGGCGAACACCACGAAGATCACGAAGAAGAAAATATTCAGCCAAACGTTCGTGGAGATCGTGTTCAATATCTCCGGGTTGCTGGAATCCAGGAAATGAAAGGGTATGCTCAGCACTACATAGATCAGCAGAATAAAGAACCCATACATCACAGCATTGAAAACACCTTTTTTCCTGCTCTGCGATTGTTTGGTGAAGAAGGATACTGTGAGCGGGATCATAGGGAACACACAGGGCGTCAACAGCCCGATCAATCCACCCAGGAAACCAAGGATGAATATTCCCAGCAAACTCTTCGACTTGTTGTCTTCAATGCCAGTTCCGCCACAACTGTTGACAGGATTATTCAGCTCGATCGTATTTCTCTTCAATGCCTGCGCAGCCTCTGCAGAGGTCTGCAGACCGCCTGCCTTTGCAACCAGGTTACCGGCAGCATCGACAGTAAAGCGGAACGGGACCTCGATCGGGCCAGGCACTTCCTCCCCTTTCATCGACATATAATTCACCACACCACGAATATCCTTCAGGTTACCTTTCATAGAGATCTTTGCCAGAATGGTTACCTCCTTTTCAAAGAATTTGATCTCCATGTTGTCCAGGAACGCCTCTTTCTTTTGCTGAAGGCTACCCTTCTCGCTAATAGAAAGTATGGCGATATTGGCCGAAGTAGCACTGTCGAATACCACACGGGTATTGAGCTCATCATCTTTCGCCGTAGTGGAAAATACACGCCATCCCTCATCGATGACACCCTTCATCACCAATTCATATTCATTCCCGGCTGATTTGGAAGCCGCGAACTCCCATTTAACATGGCTGGACGAAGAATCCTGCGAGAATGTTATGAATGGAAGGCAAATAACAATTATAAGAAGACTATAGATCTTTTTCATTAGGCTTTTATTCAATTCAGACACTTACATAAAAACAAACGGATTCTCTTTACAAAGAACCCGTTATTATAGTATTCGGTTAGTCGCATAGCGGACTATCCACCAATATTAACAGAGAATGGTACTTCAGCCGGAGGAAGGCATTGTTCTTCATTACATACCATGAATTCCACTTTACCGGACAGATTGGTCTTGGCTGTTCCTTTTACTTTTACTACCTGAACAAAATCGACTGTCTTTTCATAGTAATTCACGCTACCGCTCCAGGCGCTTTCGAATTTCTTCACCAGTTTACCTTTTTCTGCAGGTTTGCCATTCAGTGAAAGCAACGGATTCTTGGTGAAGGTAAAACTGGTCGGCAACGGGCCTTCCACACCTGCATCCTGGGCATACATGTGATAGTCACCATCGATATTGGCCGTTAGATGCACTTCATACGTGTTGTTGGCGATCTTCTTGGAAGAGAAAGACCATTTTACAGCTTTGGAAGATTGCGCCCACACGGCAGATGCTACCAAACTTACCAATGCCAATAGGAATAATTTTTTCATCAGAAAATATTTGAGTTTATTAAGATTCCAGCTCACATACCATGGGTCCCACGGATGTTTGATCAACTCACTTCCTCAAAATTCAATGAAATTATCCTAATAAATCATTAAAAGTTGACCAATTCGGCTGCTGGCTTTACGAATCCCGATTTGGACTGTATTAATAAGGTGTTCAGGATGATACGGCCATCGGTATTCCCTAATGCATCGCTGGAAGCGCGCTCAGGATGTGGCATCATACCAAATACATTACCGGCGGTATTGCGGATACCGGCTATATTGCGGAGCGCTCCATTGGGATTGGAGGCAGGTGTAATATTTCCATTTTTATCGCAGTAGCGATAGATCACCTGGTTATTGGCTTCCAGTTCGTCGAGAAGTTTTTCATCAGCGTAATAGCGGCCTTCACCATGTGCAATAGGCACTTTCAGGGCGCGGTCGGAGCCCAGTCCTTTCAGATAAATATTCTTACAGATAAATTGCTGGTTTGCATTGCGAAGCAATACCCCCGGCAACAGGTGTGATTCACAGAGGATCTGAAACCCGTTGCATACGCCCAGCACTTTGCCTCCCTTATTGGCAAACTCGATCACGCTTTGCATCATCGGGCTGAAGCGGGCAATGGCCCCGCAGCGGAGGTAATCGCCATAGGAAAACCCGCCCGGCAACACGATACAGTCTTCCGTGGAGAACATGCTAAGGTCCTTGTCTTTATGCCAGAGCATGATCACTTCCTGGTCAAGATCATTTTGCAGTGAATCCTGCATATCGCGGTCACAATTCGAACCCGGAAATACTACAACACCGAATTTCATCTGTTATTTATTGATTGAAGTAGACAAAGTTACGAACAAAGTTCGAGCCACACCCCATAAACATTTATAACCAATAATTCACATACATAGCATATAAGAAAATGATCCAATGCATAACTAAAGGAAACACCTTGTTGGATGGATAAAAATAAGCTGCCCCGTGAAAGGCGGCCAAAGGAACAGCACAAAGCAGCCAGTTCACATAATTGGTACCCCCGTTCACCATGATGATGAGGGTGGAGATCACCAGTGATGCCAATAGCAGGCTCCAGCTTTTCCGTACCTGGATGAACATTTTATTGAGATTGTTCTGCACGAAATACCCCCCGATGATGAAAGGCAGTACCAGCAGTATGATACTGATGGTAATAAAGATCGACGATGGCATGGGCGGCAGGCTGAACGAAATATCGGGCTGCAGCTTTTTCCAGTCCCACTGATTGGAGAGGTACAGCACAATACCCAGGAAATAATACGGCGTGGTGACACCCAGCATACTGATCAGCCATTCGCGGACGCGGAATGGCCGCATCACGAACAATGCCATCAGCACGAACAGTACCAAAACTATGGCGGGTTGATAAAGAAGCGTAACGATGCCCATGATCAATCCCACGTTGAAGATGACCGTTCCGGGTTTGGAAGAATTGTACAAAGTATTGATGCGATAGAATATCCAGATCAGCAGTGAATTGATGAGGAGGGGAGCCGAGAAATAATTCCATTCCACGATCAGCGAAGTGAGCAGCATATACGACATGGCCACCAGGTAATTCGGGCGGGCCATCATCTTTTGTGCATTGCAGATCCTGTTGAGCAGCAGGGCCTGGCTGTAAAGCAGCAGGAAAGCGAAAAATGAATAAACAGATGGCCATAGATGCAGTGGCTCCAGGAAACCGATCAGCCAGCGATAGAGAAAATGATCGTCTGGTTGCTGCATGGCGCCGGATGGATAAGGATGCAGGAAGATGCTGAATTTCAATACCAATCCGTAGATCAGTAATACTAGGGTATTGCCGGAATTTTTTTGTTTAAAAAGTCCTGTCACGCAGTAGTGGGTTTAGAAATCGATTTTGGCGAAAGTAAGATAGTTCCTGTACTGGCAGGGCATCACGATGGAACGGGCGCTCACCTGTTTCCCAAGACGGGGCATGAACTCAATTCCCCTGTCGAGGTTCTTGAGAGTAGGATGCCGGGTAATTTTTCCATCAGGGCTGATGCTTTGATCATTCAGCAGCAAGGTGCGGCGCTCATACAGATTGAACAGGAAGTGTAGTTCGCCACCGGTATTCATGACCTGGTTGGAGATGAGGTTGTCGCCATCATCATCGAACTGGCTTTTGGGGATCACATTGGTCCATTCCACTCCGCCCTCCTTGTCGAAAGCAAGGATCATGATATTTTCGGCGTGGTAGCGGGTAGCCATATTATTGCCCCACCGGCTCCAGGGCGAGCCCCAGGGATTGTAGTAGGGCGACCAGTAATAATAATCCAGCGGGGAGGCCCAGGGGTTATTCCAGTAGGAATAGTCCCACCGGTTGAAAGCACCACCTCTCGAAGTGGTGTACATCGATTCACCGACCAGGATATATCCCCCATCTTTCCTGATGATGATATTCTTGATGAAATAGTCGTTGAAGGCCAGCCTGAGATTGGCATCCGTGCCCTTGGCCTGTTTGCGCAGCTCATCGCTGAACACCAGGGTCGATTCACGCATCACGGTATCGCTGGCCTTGTCCCACACCAGCGAATACAAGCCTTCCACATTGCCTCTTTTCTGCTTGTAATAGAGCGCGCTGAACAGGTATCGCTTATTGGTATTGTCGATCTTGATCTTCACTTCATCCAGCACCTTGTCCTTCGTACTCAGGTCGCGGGTCGTGAACTGCTCCTGGGATGCCTTTTTGATGATCATTTTCAGCTCGGAGATATAATCGCTCCCGTTCTTCCGCACGAATTTTCCAAAGACCATATCACCCTCGTTGTCCAGGAGGAAGTCCGTGAAATAATCATTACGTTCTTCCATGGGAAGGTTCATGCGGTGCTTATACTGCAATTGCATCTCGGGATTGAACAGCATGGTGGTAAAAACGAAATTCCGGGTATTCTTGCTGTTGATCTTGAAGATCATGATCTGCTGCTTGTCATCGCTGAACACGGTAGTATAGATCTTGTTGCTGGCCGACCATCCGATGCGGGTGGTATCCAGCTCCACAGGGTCTGTAAGTCGTTTGGCATTGGAGTTGAGCTTGACGCCCATACAGTAAACAACGCTTTTCCGCTGGTACTGGTAGATCATCCATATATGGTCGGAATAGGGGACGAAATCCACATTGATCCAGCGGTCGTCCATATAATCCACCTTTACCCGTTCGATCAGCTTCATATCATTGTCGTACACGCTGATCGCATTATCCGTTCTGTTATTTTTGAAAACAAGAATATTATTGCCCACTTTCCCGATGATCTCGAAATTGGTACGGCGGGTATCATCCCTTTCTGGCTCCGCATAGGAGATCTTTTGCGCATGCAACATTACAGGATACCCGGCTATCAGCAACACCATGGCAAGCAGGCTGTACCAGTAATTGATTCGACTTTTCATATCTGCCAAATTACGTATTGTAAAACGCTCACCCAAACTTTCCATACAATTTTAAGTATTTATCACACAGCAGGGAAATGCCCGTTGCAGGGTACTGTCTTTGTGTGTCGCCACCGGTCTCCGGTACAACATTTGACCTACAGCAAACACTCATCCCCGTTAATAATTCGATACAATAAAACATCATTTAATTAGTTTTTTTACGTATACCTTTGTACCGGCACCCGGCATTCCCGGTGCCATTTATTTATTAAACCCTTTGATAAACGGGTATAAGCTAACTCATTGTGGGCAAAAATATTAATAAAGTCACCGCAGCCACTCTACTTATTGCGTTAGGAATTATCTATGGCGATATCGGAACTTCCCCGCTTTACGTACTGAATGCTATCATCAGTGACAGGATCATCGATGAAAAGCTCATTCTCGGCTCGCTTTCCTGTATCATCTGGACATTGACCTTGCAGACCACCATCAAATACGTGGTGCTGACCCTCAGGGCGGATAACCGGGGTGAAGGAGGTATCTTTTCCCTGTACGCCCTGGTACGCCGGCAAAGGAAATGGTTGGTACTACCAGCCATGTTGGGCGGGGCCGCGCTGCTCGCCGACGGAATGATCACCCCTCCCATCTCCGTCACATCATCCATCGAAGGTCTGCGCAACGTCAAGGAACTGGGCGTTATTCCCGATTCCACCATCGTGTACATCGTATTGGGTATTCTTGTCGTGCTTTTTTTCCTTCAGCAGTTCGGCACAGCGTCGATCGGGAAAATGTTCGGTCCGATCATGTTCTGCTGGTTCCTGATGCTGGCCATCCTGGGCTCCTCACACCTGTTCGATGACCTGGGTATCTTCAAAGCCTTCAGCCCGCACTATGCCATCGACCTGCTCATGAACTATCCCAAAGGGTTCTGGATCCTGGGCGCCGTTTTCCTTTGTACTACCGGGGCCGAAGCGCTCTACTCCGACCTGGGCCATTGCGGGCGCGCCAATATCCGTTACTCCTGGATCTTCGTAAAGAGCTGCCTCATCCTGAACTATCTCGGTCAGGGCGCTTTCCTGCTCTCCAAATACAGCGGCACACGTATCACCCCTGAAATGATCAGCTCCGGCTTCAACCCGTTCTATGCCGTGATGCCCACCTGGTTCGTACTCCCTGGCATCATCATTGCTACTGCTGCGGCCATCATCGCCAGCCAGGCATTGATCAGTGGTTCCTTCACCCTCATCAGTGAAGCCATGCGCCTCAACCTCTGGCCTAAAATGCGCATCAACTATCCAACGGAAGAAAGAGGCCAGTTGTATATCCCGGGCATCAATACCATGTTGCTCCTGGGTTGCTGCGGCATCGTATTGTATTTCCAGAAATCTTCCCGGATGGAAGCTGCCTACGGACTGGCCATCACCATGTGCATGATCGCCACTACCATCCTGTTCGCCAACTTCCTGGTATCGAGAAGGGCCAAACCTGCATTCATTTATCTCTTCCTCATCGTATATCTCAGTATCGAATTATCGTTCCTGGCCGCCAATCTCGATAAATTCCCGCATGGTGGTTTCGTGACCCTGATCGTTGGCGGCGCTCTCTTTGCCGTGATGTATATCTGGTTCCGCAGCCGCAAGATCAAGAACAGGTACGTGGAATTTGTACGGCTTGAACATTATATCCCGCAAATCCAGGAGCTGAGCAACGACAAGACCGTGCCCAAACATGCCACCCACCTGGTCTATCTTACCAGTGCCAATAATCCCAAAGAGATCGAGCATAAGATCATCTATTCCATCCTCAACAAGAAACCCAAACGTGCGGACATCTATTGGTTCGTGCATGTGGACACGCTCGATGATCCTTATACCTGCGAATACTCGGTAGACCATATCATCCCCAATGATATCATCCGCGTTGAATTCAGGCTGGGGTTCAGGATGGAGCCGAAGATCAACCTCATGTTCCGTAAAGTGGTGGCCGACCTGGTAGCCAATAAGGAAGTGAATATCACGAGCCGCTATGAAAGCCTGGAAAGGAATAATGTAGTGGGCGATTTCCAGTTCATCGTGATGGAAAAATACCTGAGCCAGGATATCGAACTGCCGATCACCGAAAGGATGATCATGAAACTGTATTTCTGGATCAAGGAATACAGCCTGTCGGAAGAACGTGGGTTCGGACTGGAAGTGAGCAATGTGACCGTTGAAAAATTCCCGCTCATTGTAGCTCCCGTTACCAATCTGAGCTTGAAAAGGGTGTACGATACGGAAGAAGGAGTTTAATAGCTGTTTGTGGTTTGTTGGTGGTGGTTTGTAGTTCTTTGGCCTCAGGAAACCTGCCAGGGATTCGGCCAATTAAATATAACGAAAAGGAAACTTGTAATTACTCAAAGTTTTCGACTTTCACCAACAACAAACGACCAACAACAAACCACCAACAACAAACTACAAACAACTAACGAAAACCGGTTGCCTAACTTTATCTGGTATATTATCGGCAGCATCATCGGCCTCACCGCCATCGCCTGGTTCATACAGGAAAAACTCATTTTCAAACCGGAAAGACTCCCTGCCGATTTTCAATTCCGTTACGATGTTCCCTTCAAAGAACTGTTCTTCGATATTGCGCCGGGCGTTAAGATCAACGGCCTGCATTTTTTCCGCGAACGACCCAAGGGACTGATCCTCTATTTCCACGGCAATACCCGCAGCATCAAAGGCTGGGCAAAATATGCACGCGATTTCTACCGCTACGATTACGACCTGGTAATGGTCGATTACCGCGGATTCGGCAAGAGCACCGGGAAACGCAGTGAGAAGGAAATGCTGGCCGATATGCAGTTCGTGTACGACAGCCTGATCGTTCAATACGAAGAACAACATATCATCGTTTATGGCCGGAGCATCGGTAGCGGGTTCGCTACCAGGATCGCATCCGATAATCACCCCCGATTCCTGATCCTCGATTCGCCATATTACAATTTCCTGAAAGTGGTAGAACGCTTTCTCCCCATCCTGCCGGTACGATATGTGCTCCGTTATCATCTCCGTACCGATCGTTGGATCCGGAAAGTGAATTGCCATACCTATATCATCCACGGCACCAAAGACAGGCTGATACCCATTAGGCACAGTGAAAAGCTGCAATCGCTCAACCCGGCCAGGATCACTCTTATCCGCATCCATGGAGGCCGGCATAATAACTTACCTTCGTTCCCGGAATACCACAATTTCATCAGGGATATTCTGAAATACTGAGTAAGGAATGAAGAAGAAAATTTTCCGCTGGACCAAGATCGTCGTATTGCTGTATTGCGTGATCGGGATTGCCCTGTATTCATTGCAGGATAAGCTACTTTTCCGTCCTGTTCCCATCAACCGTGACCATCATTATGATTTCCCCACCGCCTACCGGGAGGTAAATCTTCCCTATAATGCCGGCACCAATATCAACCTGGTCCAGTTCTACCCAACACCCGATTCGGTACCCGCCAAAGGTGTGGTGCTGTATTTCCATGGCAACCGGGAAAACATTTCCTGGTACGCCAGGAATGCCCCGCGATTTACAAGCCGCGGTTATGAAGTGTGGATGATCGATTACCCGGGCTATGGCAAGAGCACCGGCGAGTTCACGGAACAACGTTTATATGACTGGGCCCTGCTGGAATATAAACTGGCCCGTAAAAAGTATGAGCCTGGGCAGATCATTCTCTATGGGAAATCCATGGGCACGGGTATTGCAGCACAACTGGCCTCCGTGCGCGATTGCAGGCGCCTGTTACTTGAAGCTCCTTACTATAGCTTTCCTTCCATCATCGGGGCGTACATGCCCATTTTCCCGGTAGACAAAATGATCCGTTTCAAGATCCCCACCTGGCAATACCTGCAGAAGGTAACAGCCCCTATCACTATTTTTCACGGCACTTCGGATGGTGTTATCCGTTATAGATGTTCAGAACGACTGAAGCCCTTCCTTAAACCGGCTGATGAATTCATTACCATCGATGGCGGGAGCCATAATGACCTGACCAGCTTTCCTGTCTATGAACAAAAGCTGGATTCTTTGTTAAGGTCAGTGGGCAGTTGGTCAGCACCGCGCTAAAATAGTAGCTTATCGAAATACTGGGTGTATTGGACTGCCAATTGCCAACTGCGAATTGCCAACTCAAACAGGCACTACCCTGAGGCTCCTGTTCTTCCTGATCTTATCCGGCACCGCCGCAATGATCTCCTCCTTCAACACTTCTATCAGTCTTTTCTTCACGAAGTCACGATGCACCACGATGCTTACTTCGCGCATCGGAGCAGGTTTCCTGAAATGACGGATCAGTTGCAACCGCCGTGCATCCATATCGAGCGTAGTGAGTTCGGGCAGGATGGTGACCCCATCATTCAGTTCCACCATACGGCGCAGGGTCTCGATGCTGCCTGCCTCATATTCGAAATGAGTGCCCATTTCACTGGCTTTGCGCAGCTCACAAAGATTCACGATCTGTGAGCGGAAGCAATGGCCTTCTTCCATGAGCCATAATTTTTCAGGATCGATGTCCTGCGGCAACACATAGGATTTCTTATAGGCTGCATTCTTCGGCGATACATAAGCCAGGAATTCTTCATAGAACAATACATGCTCCTTGATCCCTTTTTCCTGCAGGGGGGTGACCAGTATCCCCGTATCGATGCGGCCTTCCCGCAAACGCCGGATGATATATTCCGTGAGCATCTCCTGCACGATCAGCTTTACATGCGGGTATTTTTTGTTGAAGACCGGTACGAATAAAGGTAACAGGTAAGGCGCCAGTGTGGGGATGATGCCGATCCGCAGCTCACCGGTGAGAATGCCGCGCTTATCCTGCACGATCTCCCGGATCACATTACGCTCGGATAATACTTTGCGTGCCTGCTCGATGATCTCCTTCCCCGCTTCTGTCGGCACCACCGGTTGCTTGCTCCTGTCGAAGATCTTGATACCAAGCTCTTCCTCCAGTTTCTGCACCTGCATGCTCAGCGTAGGTTGTGTTACGAAACAATGATCGGCGGCCATAGCGAAATGCCTGAAGGTATCCACCGCTACCACGTATTCCAGTTGCACAAAAGTCATTTGATAGATATTATCTATGCGTGAATAATATTGATCAATTTGATTTATTAGCTAAATTATGAAACTTTCATCACCCGGACCCGTTTACCTGTCAACTCATTCCTCCAACACCACTTTCAATTTCCCCACTTTCAACTTGTACCCTACTCCTACTTTCAGGGCATAATTTTCTTTTGCATGGCTTACAGGGAAATTGAAGCAGATAGGATAGTCATATTCTTTGACAAGGTCATAGATGATCTCTTCTGTGCTTTCTCCAAAGGGACGCTCCGTGTCTTTCATATCGGAGAACCCGCCGATGATCAGTCCGGCCAGCTTTTCCAACTTGCCGCTCCGCTTCAACTGGTGGAACATCCTGTCGATATTATACCGGTATTCACCTACATCTTCCAGGAACAGGATGCGGCCCCTCGTCTTGATATCCGAATCGGAGCCTATGAGATGCGCGATCAGCGAAAGATTTCCTCCCACCAGGTCGCCCACGGCTTCTCCCCGGTTATTGAATTCGTGGGTATCGCAGGTATAGCGTGCTTTCCGGCCTTCCAACGCCTGTTTGAGAGACAGTACATATTCATTCGTTGCACCACCGTCATTGAAAGCGCCGGCCATGGGAGCATGAAGGCTGGCCGTTTTATAACGTGAATAGATATGCGAATGCAGCACAGTGATATCACTGAAACCAATGATCCACTTGGGCGCTTTTTTGAATGAACGAAAATCGATCCGGTCGATGATCCTGCTTACGCCATAACCGCCCCTTGCGCAGAGGATGGCTTTCACGCTGTCATCATCGATTATTTGTTGAAGATCGCGCAGCCTTTCGTCATCCGTTCCGGAGAAATAGTTCGTAGAATCACTGCCGAGGGTACTGCCGGTCTTCACCTGGTATCCCCAGGACTGAAGGGTATCGATGCAGGTCTGCGCCCTTTCCCGGGCCATATAGCCGGCCGGACAAACAATACCGATCGTATCACCGGGCTGCAGGTAAGGAGGTATTTTGATCAAGTTGAAATTTTTTAATGATTAATGCCGAACTTCCGTCAGTTGCACACCATCACTGCCAACTGAAAGCTGGTGTCTTATGCCGCATTTCAGGGCGAAATTATTTCGCTGATGGCCTACCGGGAAATCGAAACAGACAGGATAGCTATATCCTTTTATTTTTTCGAGCACGATGTCCTGCACGGTACGCCCGAATTCCTCACCGGGATCATCGGGCTTTATTTTAAACCCACCCACGATGAGACCGCTGAGGCCGGATAACTTGCCGGAACGTTGCAGGTTCCAGAACATGCGGTCGATGCTATAGAGGTATTCACCGGTATCTTCCACGAAGAGGATCTTATTTTCCGTACGAATATCCGAAGCGCTTCCCGACAGGCTTTCGATGGTCTTGAGATTGCCGCCTGCCAGTCTGCCCGTGGCTTTACCGGAACGATTGAATGCCGATGGCATGGCAGTGTATTGCATGGTCTCCCCGAACAGTGCTTTTTTAATGGAGAGGATGGTCTCTACCTGGACCGGTTCGGCCTTATTCCAATCATCCGGAAAGCTGTTACACATTTTTGAATGGATGGAAGCGATGCCATAATTCCTGCTGAGATGGCTATGCAGCACCGTGATATCGCTGAACCCGATGACCCATTTCGGATGCGTAGCAAAACGTGAAAAATTCAGCTTGTCTACCAGCCTCACCGCTCCATATCCACCTCTGGCGCACATGATGGCCTTGATACCGGGATCGTCGAGCATTTGCTGGAGGTCTCTCGTTCTGTCGTCATCACCACCGCCGAAACTGAAATCACGTTTCCCTACCGTATCGCCTACTCTCACTTTCAGTCCCCAGCTTTCCATCTGCTGGATGGCAGGTTGAATGTCGGCCAGCATGATATAACCGGCCGGACAGGTAATGCCGATGGTATCACCAGCTTTCAGGTAAGGAGGAATGATGGGGTCCTGTGGTTCATCGATCAGTTTTTTGCCAGCGGCCGCCATTCCGGGCAAAACGGGCAGGGATAGGCCGGCAGTGATCACCGACGAGAGGAAATTTTTACGATTCATCCGCTAAAGTTATCGGAAATCAGGCATTTTGACGTTGGGGGCAATTGAGGTATTTTTGCACTCTTGTGAAAAAGCGAAAACAATGACAGACTTCAAAAGATACCTGGTAACGGCAGCATTACCCTACGCAAACGGCCCTGTGCATATTGGTCACCTCGCAGGCTGTTACCTGCCTGCAGATATTTACGTTCGCTACCAGCGTGCCCGTAAAAGGGATATCAAATTCATCGGTGGCAGCGATGAACATGGCGTTCCTATCACCATCCGTGCCCTCAAAGAAGGGATCACCCCGCAACAGGTAGTTGATAAATACCATGCCCTCATCAAAGAAAGCTTTGAACAGATGGGCATTTCATTCGATATCTATTCCCGCACCTCCAACCAGGTACACCATGAAACGGCAGCGGCTTTCTTCAAGAAGCTGTACGACGACGGACTGTTCGAAGAAAAAGAAACAGAACAATATTATGATGAGAAGGCCAACCTCTTCCTGGCCGATCGCTATATCATCGGCACCTGCCCTGTTTGCGGAAATGAAAATGCGTATGGTGATCAGTGTGAGCGCTGCGGCTCATCCCTCAGCCCTGAACAACTCATCAACCCCAGAAGCGCCCTGAGCGATGCAGTGCCTGTAAAGAGAAAGACCAGGCACTGGTATTTCCCCCTGCAGGATTATGAGCCCTGGCTGAACGAATGGCTGATCGAAGGACATAAGGAATGGAAGAATAACGTATACGGGCAGTGCAAAAGCTGGCTGGATAGCGGCCTTCAGAGCAGGGCCATGACCCGCGACAGCAACTGGGGCGTGAAAGTGCCCCTCCCGAATACAGAAGGCAAAGTGCTCTACGTGTGGTTCGATGCGCCCATCGGGTACATCTCCGCCACTAAAGAACTTACCCCGCAATGGGCCGACTACTGGTGCAAGGAAGATACCAAGCTGGTGCATTTTATCGGGAAGGACAATATCGTATTCCACTGCATCATCTTCCCTTCTATGCTCAAAGCCCATGGCGGTTATGTATTCCCCGACAATGTGCCTGCGAATGAATTCCTGAACATCGAAGGAGAGAAAGTGTCTACTTCCCGCAACTGGGCCGTTTGGGTACATGAGTATGTGAAAGACTTTCCCGAACAGCAGGATGTACTGCGTTATGTGCTCTGTGCCAACGCACCGGAAACCAAAGACAATGATTTTACCTGGAAAGATTTCCAGGACCGCAATAACAGCGAGCTGGTATCCATCTTCGGCAACTTCGTGAACCGCGCCATGGTGCTGATGCACAAACTATGTGGCGGTAAAGTTCCGCCCCTGCACCTGGATGTGATGGACAAAGCCGATGAAGACCTGATCGCAGAATTCGAAGCCACCAAAACAAGGGTGGAAAACCTGCTGGAACAATTCAAATTCCGCGAAGCCCTGTTCGAAGTGATCGACCTCGCGCGTAAAGGCAACAAATACATGCAGGATAAAGAGCCGTGGATCGTTGCCAAACAACTGGCCACTGATCCGGGCAAACAAAAAGTGATCGACAACTGCCTGCATATCTGTTTGCAACTAACGGCCAACCTGGCCATCCTTGTGAATCCCTTCCTGCCTTTCACGGCAAAGAAGCTCCTGCACCAGTTGAAAGTGGTCGATAAGATCCTCGACTGGGAAAATGCCGGCAAGGCCAAACTGCTAAGTGTAGGGTATACCCTGCGCGCACCGGAACTGCTGTTCCGCAAGATCGAGGACGAAGAGATCAAAGCGCAGGTGGAAAAACTGAGGGCAGGAAGCAAAAAGCCTGAAAGCGCCGGCCAGCCAGTGGAAAATAAAATACAGGCCGCCACGCTCAAGCCTGTTATCCAATACGATGACTTCGCAAAGCTTGACCTGAAAGTAGGCACTATCCTGTCTGCCGAGAAAGTGGCCAAAGCAGATAAGCTGTTGAAACTGGAGATCGACCTGGGCACGGAAAAGCGTACGATCGTTTCCGGTATTGCCCTGCATTTTGCTCCTGAGGCCATTGTCGGCAAACAGGTAGTGGTAGTCGCTAACCTGGCCCCCCGCAAAATGAAAGGCATCGAAAGCAATGGTATGATCCTGATGGCAGAGGACGGTGAAGGAAAACTGCATTTCGTAAAACCGGAGGATTCAGTTGATCCAGGTTCAGGGGTGAGTTGATTGGTTGATAGGTTAACAAGTTGACAGGTTGACAAGGGGCTTGATTATCGGAGATTTCCTTGTTAACCTATCAACTTGTTAACCTATCAACATTTCAAACTTTCATCAACCAAAAAATCACTTTCCATTTCCCCGATTTTGTCATATCTTCGATAAAAATAGTTGTTTAACTAACTAATTTCAAGCTATGGCAAATCGCATCATCAGGAAGGTTGCGGTACTAGGCAGTGGGGTGATGGGTTCGAGGATCGCCTGCCATTTTGCAGGCGCGGGTTTGCAGGTATTATTGCTGGACATGTTGGCCAAAGGATCAGAAGAAAGTACCAAACCCGGTGAAAGGAATAAGCTCGTGAATGATGCATTGCAGGCAGCCATGAAAAGTAATCCTTCACCGGTCTATACAAAGGACGTCGTGAAGCGGATCACCACCGGCAATTTCACGGACAATATGAACGATATCGGCGGGTACGATTGGGTGATAGAAGTGGTGGTGGAAAGGCTCGATATCAAACAACAGATCTTTACGGAAGTGGAAAAGTACCGCAAACCAGGTACACTGATCACTTCCAATACCTCCGGCATCCCCATTCACCTCATGACAGAAGGCCGGAGCGAAGATTTCAAAAAACATTTCTGCGGCACTCACTTTTTCAATCCTCCGCGCTATCTGCGCCTCCTCGAGATCATCCCGACCCCACATACTGAACCTGCCGTGATCGATTTCCTCATGCAATACGGAGATCTGCATCTCGGCAAGACCACCGTGCTTTGTAAAGACACACCCGCCTTTATCGCCAACCGTATCGGTGTATATGGCATCATGGCCATCTTCGGACTGGTAGAGAAACTGGGATTGAATATCGATGAAGTAGATGCCTTGACAGGCCCCATTATCGGCAGGCCCAAATCAGCCACTTTCAGGACAGCAGACGTTGTGGGTATCGATACATTGGTAAAAGTGGCGAAAGGAGTGGCGGACAATTGCCCCAACGATGAGCAACGCGCTGTTTTCACCATTCCTGCCTGGTTGGAGAAGATGGTAGCCAATAACTGGCTCGGAGATAAAACCGGACAGGGATTCTTTTCCAAGAAAAAAGGAGAGAAAGGAGAAAAAGAGATCTCTACACTCAACCTGCAGACATTCGAATACGAACCGCGGAAGAAACCGAAGTTCGCAACAGTAGAGGCAGCAAAGCCCATCGATGATCTGAAGACAAGATTGAAAGCTTTGTGCACGGGAATGGACAAGGCCGGTGATTTTTATCGCCATTTCCACTATGGCCTCTTCTCCTATATATCCCATCGCATACCTGAGATCAGCGATGAGATATATCGCGTGGACGATGCCATGATGGCCGGCTTCGGTTGGGAGATCGGCGCCTTCGAATCATGGGATGTGCTGGGCGTAGAGAACACCGTGAAAAGAATGCGCGATGCCGGTTATGCAGTTGCTGCCTGGGTAGACGAGATGATCGCATCAGGCGCCAAAACATTTTACAAGGTAGAGAATGGTAAACGCCTTTACTACGATACCCCTTCCAAACAATACAAGGCACTGCCCGGCGGTGAAGCCTTTATCGTGATGCGGAATTTCGAGAACCAGACCGTGTGGAAGAACAGCGCCTGCCGCACTTACCATCTTGGCAATGATGTACTGGGCCTGGAATGGTATACCAAGATGGGCAGCATCGGTGGAGAAGTACTGGAAGGAATTCAAAAGTCGATAGGATTGGCCGAAGAGAAATACAAAGGTCTCGTGATCGCCAATGATACACCCAACTTCAGCGCAGGCGCCAATGTTGGCATGATCTTCATGCTTGCGATAGAGCAGGAATATGATGAACTGGATATGGCAGTGCGCCTTTTCCAGAAAACCATGACAAGGGCCAGGTACTCGGCTGTTCCCGTAGTGATAGCGCCACATGCGCTCACACTCGGTGGAGCCTGTGAGCTGAGCCTGCATGCAGATAAGGTTTGTGCAGCGGCGGAAACGTATATCGGCCTCGTTGAACTGGGGGTTGGATTGATCCCCGGCGGTGGCGGCACCAAGGAGTTCGTGCTGAGAGCTGCTGACGAAATGCATGAAGACGAACCGGAGACCATCACCCTGAAAAACCGCTTCCTCACCATCGCCACAGCCAAAGTGGCCACCTCTGCCCAGGAATCATTCGAACTGGGCATTTTACGGAAAGGGCTGGATGAGGTAGTACTCAACCAGGGCCGCCGGACCGCAGAAGCTAAAAAAAGCGTGATCGAAATATTCGATAGCGGTTATACCACACCGGTAGCCCGTACGGATATCAAAGTGTTGGGCCGCTCTGCCCTGGGAGCCCTCTATGCAGGCATCAATGGTATGTGGCGCGCCAATTATGCTACCGACCATGATGTGGTGGTTGCCAAAAAGCTGGCCTATGTGATGTGCGGTGGCGACCTCAGTGAACCGTCGACGGTATCGGAACAATACCTGCTCGACCTGGAGCGGGAAGCTTTTCTCAGCCTCTGTGGCGAGAAAAAGACGCTGGAAAGGATCCAAAGCGTGTTGAAAACAGGTAAACCAGTACGTAATTAAGGTTTCCATACCATAATCAAGGCCAAGATGGCCTGGCCACATGAGAGAACATAGAGGCTGCTCTTCCGATAGGGCAGCCTCACTTTTTTGTAGTAAATTTCAGCAATATGTAATATATGTTCATGATCGGCGACTTATCCCACAATTCCCATAAATCTAAAAAATCCCGGTAAAGACAATGGGCGAAGCAGAATTAAACCAATCATCCCGCGAACTTATCCTGCATGCTACCATCTTCTTCTATGGAGATGCCGCCACCAATGCCCTGGCCAAACAGATCGCATCGGATATCAGCATGCACTGGAGCGAGCCACGCGGTACCGTGCAGATCAGGGACCGTTCATACACCATCCGTTTCGAGATCGAAGGGATCTGTGAACCTGGTCTCGACCCTGAGGAATTATGGTACAACGATAATCCCCGCTTCAATTTCTTCCGTATCGAAGAATTTGCGGCAGGCGATATTTCATTTGTGGATGGACTGGGCTCCAATACCGGTTATTTCAAACTGGCCAACCTGTTACAGACTTCCACTACGGCAGCCCATGAGTTCGGGCATACGCTGGGGCTCGACCATCCTGCTGTACTGGATATCCGGGGCAAAGGTATTCCGGGCATCATGTATCCCCGCGGCACACTTTGCGATCCGCAATTCCAGTATGATCCCAATGCCAAAGCCGGACAGGTAGGCGGTACGCTCGACCCCAAATACCGGAAAGTACTTGCATCGGACCTCGATGCCCTCCGCCTCCACAGGCTATCGTTCAACGAGAATGGTCTGGCAACGGTGGGCACATTTTCCAGTATCTATCATAAGAAACATATTGCATAGTGGTACAGATTTCCGACAGTAAAAAGAAATTATCATCTTTATAAGATAAACAGCCTCTCATGTCAATCCTTACCGTTGAAGGTCTTCATAAGAATTATGGTCCGATCCAGGCTTTGAAAGGCATTTCGTTTTCTGTGCCCAAAGGAGCGGTCTTCGGTATCCTGGGGCCTAATGGCAGTGGAAAGACCACCCTATTAGGCATCATCATGGATGTGCTGAAAGCCAGTGCGGGCACTTACAAATTGTTCGACGAAATACCTGCAGCCCATCACCGCCGGCAGATCGGCACTTTACTGGAAACGCCGAATTTCTATCATTACCTCAACGCCGTGGAAAATCTTTCCATCGCAGCCGCCATCAAGGGCCGTGGTGAAAATGATATCGACCAGGTATTGCATACCGTTAGTCTCGATCAGCGTAAGCTCTCCAGGTTCAGCACTTATTCACTGGGAATGAAACAACGCCTGGCCATTGCATCGAGCCTGCTGGGCGACCCGGATGTGCTGGTCTTCGATGAACCTACCAATGGCCTCGATCCGGTGGGCATCGTAGAGATCCGCGAGCTGATCAAAAAACTGAACAAGGCAGGCAAGACCATCATCATGGCCAGTCACCTGCTCGATGAAGTGGAAAAAGTTTGCACCCATGTGGCGATCCTTCAAAAAGGCACGCTGATCACCCACGGGCATGTGGACGAGATACTTGTCCATGAAGATATCGTTGAGGCCGGCGCTGAAGATCCTGCCCGGTTATTGGCAGTGTTACAGGAATATAACGGCCCTACCAAAGTATATTCCCATGAACAATATGTGGAACTGCTTTTTCCAAAGGGTGTGGCCAACCTGGCTTCCCTGAACCGTTTTTGTTTTGAAAAAGGCATAACGCTCAACCATCTCCGGGTACGCAAGAAAAGCCTGGAGGCAAAATTCTTCGAGCTCACCAATGCCAGTACCAATAACAGAACTCCCCAACCTATAAAATAATGATATGTTGAAGCTATTGAAAATAGAATGGATGAAGCTGAAACATTACCGCACGTTCTGGGTTTTGAGCCTGCTCTATGTGGTCAGTATTTTTGGCATCAACTATATCGTTCTGTATATACAGCACCGTATTTATGAAGCCAAACAGGCAAAGGGAATGGCCGAAATGATCCTGGGTAGCCCACCCTACTCCTTTCCCTATACCTGGCAGGCCACTTCTTATGTAAGCAGTTTTTTATTGCTCATTCCCGGACTGCTCATGATCATTTCCATGACCAATGAGTACAGTTACAAAACACATCGTCAGAATATCATCGACGGATGGAGCCGCCGGCAGTTCATTTCCGTGAAGATCATGATGGCATTGCTGATGGCGCTTGCTTCCACGATCCTCGTTTTTCTCACGGCCATTATCTTTGGGTTGATAGATGGTAGTTCTTCTTTCACCTTCGATCATGTTCATTATGTGTGGTATTACTTCCTCCAGGCATTCAGCTATATATGTGTTGGATTGCTGATAGCGGTACTGGTGAAAAGAGGAGGATTATCGATCGGGATATTCTTTCTCTATACTTTGATCATAGAAGAAATGCTGGTGAAGGTACTGAACAGGTATGCGAACTATGCCGGAAGGTACCTGCCGCTTGAAACGACCGACCTGCTGGTGCCTTTCCCGAATATTGAAAGGATGTCGCGCCAGATCACAGGAACACCTAATTATACTGCCCTCTTCATTCTTGCACTGGTTTATCTTTCCGCTTACCTGCTGATCATCAGCCGGAAATTCGAAACCAGCGATCTGTAGATCATCTTTTCTCCAGGTTATCCAATGCCGCTGCCAGGGAAGGATAGATGAACTGGAACCCGGTATTGCTGATCCTGGTATTGCTCACGGTAGCGCTTTTCAGCACCTCCACGCTCATGCCGCCCAACATCAGTTTCAGCAGGAAAGAAGGCACATAGAAAGGAATGCAAAACCTGCCTTTTACTTTGCTGGCGAGCGCCATCATGAAATGCTTGTTGGAAATGGCTTGTGGCGACACGGCATTGTATACTCCATCTACAGATCCATTTTCGATGGCATGAAGGAACAACCTGGCAAGGTCTTCGATATGTACCCAACTGATCATTTGTGTGCCATTACCCAATATAGCGGTAATGCCAAACCGAACAGGTTTCCGAAACTCGACATACGCACCTCCATCGCGGCTCAATACGATACCGATCCGGAAGATCACGAGCCGTTTACCCAACTCACGCACCGGCGCGATGCTCTCTTCCCATAGCCGGCAGGTTTCACCGAGGTAGGCAGAATCCACAGGAGCATCTTCGGTAAAGGTCTTTTTTCCTTTCTGACGACCGGCATCATCCCCGTACCATCCGATGCCGGATGCATTGATCACTGTCTTTACCTTATTGGAATGGTCACGAAGGGTCTGAACGATGAGCTCACCGCTTTTCACGCGGCTGTCGACGATCTCTTTTTTTCTTTTGGCCGACCATCGTTTGTCGGCAACGCCGGCCCCTGCGAGGTTGATGATGTGATCGGCCTGCTGAACAGCCTGCACATCGATGCGCCGGGTAGCAGGGTCCCATGCCGCATAAGATATATTCCCATGGCCTTCCCGGGAGCGACGGCTCAGAATAATGACCTGGTACCCTTTGGCAGTCAACAGGTTTGCGACTGCCGTTCCTACTAATCCTGTACCCCCTGTTATGAGCACTGTAGCCATAATTGTTACCTGAATTAAGCAAAAATATCTCAGTATATTTATTTTTCCAAGTCAACATAAGCGCTACGATCCATGAACAAATTATGCCTGTTACTACTGGCTGTCATCATACACGGCTGCAGCCATCGTCCTGGTCCCAATGCCGAACGGAATTTTCATCGATTGGAATTCTGGCTCAGTGAAAAAGATTTTTTCAGGGCCAGGGATAGTTTCGCTGTCTACAAGGAGGATTTTTCCGACCTGCAACGGTTGATGATAGAGGCAAACCTCGACAATACATTTAACAGGCTCGAACAATCGAACCGCCAGATCAGGTCCCTGCTGAAAGACCATAGCAAAGAGCTGACCGATACGGCCATCTGCAAACTCCTCCAGTTAAAGCAAGCCAACTCCGCCAAACTCTTCGAATACAAAGATGCGTATGAAACGATAGGGGAGATATTGGGCCGGTATCGCCCATTGCTCACCGCCGATGAGATCAAAGATCATGAGAACTCCAATATTATCTGGAAGGCATTGGCGGGCCAGCCAAAACAGGTAGTCCGCATTCATAATGATGCCCTGCTCACCATAAAGCGCGATAAGGTTGGATTGCCCAATCTGCTGGTGAAAGCCGATACCGTTCAAAGCCAGTTCATCTTCGATACCGGCGCCAATCTTTGTACTGCCACTGAGAGTACCGCCAAAAAATTTAACATGCAGCTTATGGATGGTGTGGTGGAGGTCGGTGCCATCACCGGGCTGAAGGTAAATGCCAGGATCGCCGTATGCCCTGTTCTGACGCTCCGGGAAGTAGAGGTACGGAATGCCGTTTTCCTTGTGTTCCCGGACAGCGCCCTGAGGATCCCCCAGATCGATTTCCAGATGCATGGCATTATCGGCTTTCCTGTGATAGAGGCTATGAAAGAGATCCAGATGAGTGAGAATATTTTAAAGATCCCTGCTGCGCGTACCGTGTTCTCATCGCAGAACCTGGCGCTCGATTTTCTCACACCTGTCATTTCCATTGATGGCCGGTATTTCACTTTCGATTCAGGCGCAGGCAGTACGATCCTGTACAGGAAATATTTCGAGTTGTATAAAGACAGCATCGGGAAAAAATACCCGGAAACCGATATCAACCTTGGTGGCGCCGGTGGCGCCGCCAGCCGGAAAGGTTATCATATCCCTTTCGAAGCGCATATCGGCAATAGTACTATCCGGATCGACAAAGTAGCCGTGCTCAAGGAGAATATGGACAAAGAGCACGATCATTATTATGGGAATATAGGGCAGGACCTGATCCGCAAATTCCACACCATGACGATCAATTTCGAATCGATGTTCATCAAGTTCCAGCACTAATTCATGCGCAGTTTCCCGGAGGCATCGCGGATAAATACTTCAAGGTTATCGAGGGACCGCAGGTATGCTGCCTCTACCTTCTTTTTCTTCGTGAGCCTGAAGAGGATGGGTGATAGCAGGTCTTTTCGCAAATAAAGCTCCAGGGTGAGGCGGGTTTTATTATCACTGATCTTTTCAAGAATAAACCAGGAAGCCGTCGTTTTCTTTTCATCCGTTTCACTGAACATGACGCGGTCGGGATGAAAGGAGTAATTGCTGGTATACATGGTATCGACACCATGATCGAGGATACAGCGATAGTGATTGCCGAGCCTTGGCAACTGGTAAGCCACCTCTCTCACCTCTTTGGTGCCTTCGTGTCTTCGTGGTAAACAAAACTTGTCATCTTTCTCAAAAAAATCCCTCCCGAAGAATCAGGAGGGAAACAACTAAAAACAACAATCGCTGTATTGACAATAGACTTAATACAGGACAACGTTCAAATTTAACTACAGAGATCAGTCGGGCTTTTCGCCATCTAAAAATGTATTGATAGTCGAGATCTGTGTATTATTATTCTCGTCTGTTTTTACTTCGTAATTGCTGTAGAAATTCTCGACGCTGGAGATGGTATTGTATAATTCCAAATTGCGGCGGATGTAAGCCGGCACAGTTTCAAACTCGTTGTTAGGGTCGGCTGCATTGATGTTGAATGACAGATTACGTAATTTCTGTATCCTATCGGCAGCGCGACGTTTTTGATCCTCTGCTTCGTCCCGCAACGCGGGATCCTCAACAGGGGCGTCCGTAACAGGTAATGAGATTTGGTGGGCCCGAGGCTCCTCCGCCGCTGGAATATCATCTTTGAATACCAATTGCATATCATTGGAAGGATCCTCTTCCTGGATCTGATTCACAACCGTATTCTTGATGGGTTCCTTCACAGGTGTGTGTTCAGGGTTGGATTCATCCGATTGTGGTTCTGCATAAATATTGGACGGTCTGGCCAGATATCCTCCAGACGCTGCAGACGTCGGAGAATTATTTTTACTTACTTGTTTTTGTTGTGGCTGTGAAGGCAATACAGGAGTTTCGACAGGGGTGGATGGCTGCGAAAGTACCCATTCGATCTTTTCCTCCTCTTTCTTTTTTTCCACTGGTTTGTCCACAGTATTTTTCCCAGTGTCTTCATTCGTAAAAAGCACAAGGGGAGTTGCGGAAGGCAGTGGTTCCATCTCCACCAGGGTCGGTTTCAGTTCCTCCTTTATAACAGGCTGCTCCGGCTGCTGAACAGGCGCGGGCTCTTCTTCTTTCTTCGGCATGATCACGGCAGCCTTTGTAGTATTGGGTTGGGCCTTTACATCCTTCGGCGTGGTTTCCGGTTGCAGGGAGAGCAGGATCTTTTCTTCTTTTTTCACTTCCTGCTTTTTCGGTTTCTGGCTGAAGGGGTCTTTGTACTCAAAACCTGTAGCGATCAGCGTAATACCAATATTCTCACCCAGTGTATTATCATAACCCATACCCAGGATCACATCTGTTCCGGCGCCAGCCTGGCTGAGCAGGTGGTTCTGGATGATCTCTACTTCATCCATCGTGAATTCGTGATCACCTTCGGCAGAATTGATGTTGATCAGTATCCATTTTGCGCCGCTGATCTCATTATCGTTCAGCAGCGGGGAGTTCAATGCTTCTTCGATAGCGCGTTGTGCACGGCCTTCACCGCTGGTAGTGGCATTGCCGAGGATAGCCACGCCGCCATTGCGCATAACGGTGCATACATCGGCAAAGTCGACGTTGATCTGGCCGGTACTGTTGATCACATCGGTGATACATTTGGCGGCCGTTGCCAATACGTTATCGGCCTTGGCAAATGCTTCTTTCATTTTGAGATTGCCGAACTGGTGGCGGAGTTTGTCATTGCTGATCACCAGCAGGGTATCTACATATTGTTTCAGTCCCCTGATCCCCTCCTCGGCCTGCAATTGTCTTTTCTTCCCTTCATAAGAGAACGGAGTGGTGACGATGCCTACCGTGAGAATGCCAAGGTCCTTGCAGATCTTGGAGATGATGGGAGCACCGCCTGTACCGGTCCCGCCGCCCATGCCCACTGTGATGAACGCCATTTTGGTGTTCACCTCCAGGATGCGCTTGATCTCTTCGAGGCTCTCTTCGGTAGCCTGGCGGCCGATATCGGGATTGGCCCCGGCCCCCAATCCCTGCGTGAGATGGGGCCCCAGTTGTATTTTATTTGGCACACGGCTTTGGGCAATGGCCTGCGCATCCGTATTACAGATGATGAAGTTCACTCCATCGATCTGCTGTTCAAACATGTGGTTCACTGCATTGCTGCCACCACCACCCACACCAATGACTTTGATGATGGATGATTTCTCTTTCGGTAGATCAAAATGAATCATAGCTTTCATTTTTTTGTCTCACCAGGCCTTGCTCACAAGAAAGCCCATTCGGAGACGAATTAAAAATAACAGGTTAGTATTAATGAGGGATGAGGTCGGAAGTTCGAAATTATCGAAAAGCTTGAATGAACAGGTGCTTTCAGACTTCTGACATCCTACCTCGTTTTACAACGCATGGTCTTCTTCCTCTTTGAACAGGTCGATAATTCCATCCTTGAATTTGCCCCAGAAATCCTTGATGCCTTTCCGGTTCTTCACTTTCTCTGCGTGTGCAGACCCTTCCATGTCTTCTTCCTTTTCTCCGGCTGTGGCCGCTATCGCCGATCTCTTCAGTGTTTCCGGGATCTCCAGCTTTTTGAATTTATTTTGGAATTGTTTCCGGTGGTGTTCATAATCGCTGTAGCCTTTCAATATTAAACCGATACAGGTTGAATAGGTTGGTCTGGCCAGCTCTTCGATATGCCCTGCTGCCAGGTGCTCGGTAGGATAACCGATCCGCGCATTCAACCCCGTTACATATTCGGTAAGCTGGATGAGATGTTTCAATTGTGCGCCACCACCGGTGAGCACCACACCGCCATTCAACATGCGGTTATCGAGCCCCACCTGTTTGAGGTGATAGGTCACGAAGTCCATGATCTCGCTCATGCGTGCCTGGATGATATTGGCCAGGTTCTTCACGCTGATCTCTTTGGCAGGCATGCCGCGCAGGCCGGGGATCGTGATGAAGGCATTGTTCCGGGCCTCATTGGCCAGGGCACTGCCGAATTGCACTTTCATTTGCTCGGCCTGGGTTTTCAATACGCCCAAACCGGTCTTGATATCGTTGGTGATATTCTCTCCGCCAAAAGGGATAACGGCCGTATGCTTGAGGATGCCTTCATAAAAAACAGCCAGGTCGGTAGTGCCGCCACCAATGTCAACGATGGCCACACCGGCTTCCAGGTCTTCCTGTCCCATCACCGCGGCCGCAGAGGCCAGTGGTTGCAATACGAGGTCTTTGGTGCTGAGACCGCTCTTTTCCACCGCCCGGTTGATATTGCGGATCGCATTTTTATCACCGGTGATGATATGGAAATTGGCGCCCACTTTCACACCGCCATAACCGATGGGATTGGGGATGTTCTGAAAATTATCTACCGTGAATTCCTGCGGGATCACATCGATGATCTGGTCGCCGGCAGGAATATAGGTCTTGTACTGATCGGCAACAAGCTGATCGATCTCACGCTGGGTGATCTCCTCCTCTGTTTGATGACGAACGATATCCCCGCGTGTTTGCAGGCTCTTGATATGATGACCGGCAATGCCTACATATACTTCATTGATCTCCAGGTTGGGATTGGATGCATAGCAATTTTCCAAAGCCAATTGGATGGCTTTGATGGTCTCATCGATGTTCAATACCTGTCCGTGCTTCACACCATTGGAATTGGCCCGGCCAAACCCAATGATCTCCAGTTTGCCGAATTCGTTCTTCCGGCCTGCAATCGCAGCTATCTTCGTTGTGCCGATATCGAGCCCAACGATGATGGGTTGTTGCTCATTGTTCATAGATTATCATGTTTTTAGTTGTTGTTATATATTTAGTTATTGTATTGTTTTCATTTCAACTTATTAACCTGTCAACTTTCCATCCTCTCAATTCCTTTTCGGCATTACTGCTTTCGGTTGTGGCCCCGCCGGTTGAGGTTGCTCTACCGGTGGTTTTCGAGGCTGGCTTTTCACGGGGTTGGACCTGGTTTCATAGGACCGGCTTTTCACAGGTAGAATTTTCTTGCCGGGATTTGTACGCGCTGGTACGGTTTTCGGATCTATGGGTGGTTTTTCGGTGTCAGTCGTTGCTGGTTTTGCCCTCACGGAATCTATGGCCGGTCCCTGTTGCTGGATAGCCTGTGAGGAAGCGATCAGCCGTTCTACATTTCTCGCTGCCTGCAGGGAATCGAACCTGCTGACGGCTGCCCCCTTTCTTACGCCTATTACCTGCCTGTCGAATTGTACATTGATCCGCTGATAAATGTTCATGCCTGTTTTACTCAGCACCTTCCTGTAAAATGTGAGAAGCCTTCCGAATTTCTTATCGCAATCATTCCCATTCCCGAATTCGATGATATGATCACCAACAGTGGGGACCATCTCGAAACGTTTGTCGGGGGTAATATCGATCTGTGCTATCTGCGACATCCAGAATGGCTGGCGGAGGAGATAAGCGCTGACCTTCCGCATCCCCGCCATCAGTAAGCTGTCGGCACTATTGAGTTGCAGCTTATCTGTCGGGAAATTGGTGAACACAGGGAGCTTTGCCGACAATTTATCGGATAAGGGCAACCGTTCACCGCTGCTGTCGATATAAAAACTATTGCCCGTATTGGTGAATACCCTGGCCAAAGGTTCGCGCTCAACGATCTTTACTCTCAATACCTCATTGTTATCAAAGAACAGTTCCGCATCTTTCACCCACACATCATGCTCCAGTTTTTCTTCCAGCTTGCGCAGGTCGAACAGGCGGATGGCCCTCCCTTTGATCGGGTATGCGCCATTACCGGTGAGCAATTGAACGATATCTTTTTTATCCATGAACCAATGATCGCCGCCGCCTGCTATCTCGATCTCGTAACCCTGGCAGGTCTTATGGTTCCTCGATTTAATGGCCGCTATCAGCAATACCAGCACGCCTGCACCAATGGTGCACCAGACCGCCGCCAGCATTATTTTCCCGATATGACCTTTTGCTTTCATAATAATTTTTACTTCACCCTTTTTCCAGTATCTCGCGGATGGGCTGCACCAATGTGTCGATATCGCCCGCACCAGCCGTGATCAGGAGCCATCCTTTCTCATTGCTCTTGTGCAATGCATCACCGGCTACCGTCCTTATCCAATCCAGCACCTGGTGTTTATTCAACAGGTATTTATCGTTCGTTTTTATTTCGTCCAGGATTAGGTTGCTGGTCACCCCTTCTATCGGCAGCTCACGGGCAGGATAGACCGGCAACAGGATCACTTCATCGGCCAGGTCGAGACTGTAAGCGAATTCTGCGGCAAAGTCCCGGGTCCTAGTGAACAGGTGCGGCTGAAAGATCACTGTGCACCGCATACCGGGGAATAATCCTCTTGCCCCGCTGATCAGTGCCCGCAGTTCTTCCGGGTGATGCGCATAGTCATCGATATAGACCAGCTTACCCTGTTTCTCTCCTTTTATTATATACTCGAACCTTCTTTTTACACCCTGAAAACTGGCTACAGCCGCCCTGATCTTTTCATCGTCGATCCCAAGTTGATGCGCCACCCTGATCGCCGCAACCATGTTCTCCACATTGTGCATCCCGCCCATGTTCAAGACCACGTCTTTCAGTTTCCAGCCGTCGGTCTTTACATCGAACATATAGCTACCATGCTGCATCCTGATATCGAGCGCATATACATCGGCATTACTATTATCGAGGCTATAGGTAAGATGGTTGGCGGCTTTCAACCGGTCTCCCTTCGATAAACCATACTTGCTGATCAGCAACCCGCCCTGCTTCAATCTTCCTGAAAATTCGATGAACGCTTCTTCCATCGTTTCAAGGCTGCCATAGATATCCAGGTGATCGGCATCCATGGCGGTGATCACGGCAATATCCGGACTGAGCCTCAAAAAGCTCCTGTCGTACTCGTCGGCTTCCACCACGCAAACATTGCGTTCATTGCTCCAGTAATTGCTGTTGTAGTTTACGGATACGCCACCCAGGAAGGCATTGCATCCATAACCGCTATGCCGCAGCAGGTGCGCGATCATGGTGGTGATCGTGGTCTTGCCATGCGTGCCTGCCACACAGATATTGAAAGAACCATTGGTGATCACACCCAGCACTTCACTCCGCTTCATCAATGTATAGGGATGCTGCCGGTAGTACAGCAGTTCTTTATGTTCTTTGGGTACAGCCGGTGTATACACGATCAGCTCTGCATCTTTCGGCGCCAGCTCCAGGTTCTCTTCATAATGCACGGGGATGCCTTCGCTCACCAGTTGTTTCGTGAGATGGGTCTCCGTTTTATCATAACCGCTCACTTCACGCCCGTGGAATTTGAAATAACGGGCCAGTGCGCTCATGCCAATGCCGCCGATGCCTATGAAATACACTTTTTTAATATCGTTCAGTTGGACCATGTTTTGCTTGTCAGCTTTTTACCCGTTGACATCCTTCAATACTTCCCCTGCGATCCGCATATCGGCATCCGTGATGGCCAGTTTGCCGATATTCTCTTTTAGTTCCTGCTGCTGGGCTTCATTACCTGCCAGTGCCATTACCGTGGGTACCAGTTTGGTGATGGCCTCACTGTCCCTGATCATCAGTCCGGCCTTTTTATTCACCAGGTTCTGTGCATTCACTGTCTGGTGGTCTTCCGCCGCAAACGGATAAGGCACGAACACCACCGGCTTTTTCACCACGCATAATTCCGCGATGGTCATTGCGCCGGCCCTTGCCACGATGAGATCTGCCGCTGCATACGCATATTCCATCTGGGTGATGAAACTATTGGCCCAGATATTCTTCTTTCCTGCTGCCAGCTCACCGGCCCTGCCGGCATAAGGTTTGCCGGTTTGCCAGATCAGTTGCACATCATTCTTTGCGAATTCATCGAGCTGTGCATCGATCGCTTCGTTGATCCCTTTTGCGCCCAGGCTTCCGCCGGTTACCAGCACTGTCTTCTTTGCCGGATCGAGGCCGAAGAACCGTATGCCGTCGAACCGGCTGATGGCATTTCGCACGATCGAGTTCCGGACAGGATTCCCCGTGATGAGCAATGATCCTGCAGGAAAAAATTTTTCCATTCCATCTGTGGCCACAAAGACCTTCGTGGCTTTTTTTCCCAACAGCATATTCGACTTACCTGCAAAAGAGTTGGATTCGTGAATGAACGTCGGGATACCTTTTGCCTGCGCATAACGCAGTACGGGAAAGCTTGAATAGCCGCCTACGCCGATAACGGCAGCAGGCCCGAACGCATTCACGATCTTTCTTACCTGGAAAAAACTTTTGATCAGTTTGAACGGTAAGCCGATATTCTTGATAAAAGAGCTTCTGTTTAGTCCTGCAATATCGATCCCTTCGATCCTGTAGCCGGCCTGCGGCACTTTCTCCATCTCCATTTTCCCTTTTGCACCAATGAAGAGGATATCTACAGATGGTTCCAGTTCCTTCAGTGCATTGGCAATGGCGATGGCCGGGAAAATATGTCCGCCTGTACCGCCACCTGCTATAATGATCCTGTTATTGCTATGCTCAGTCATCGTTGCTTTTATTGATTGGCCGGAACCGTTTTCCCTTCCAGTTGCTCCACGTTCCTCGCCACACTTAAAATGATACCGATGGCCAGACAGGTGAAGAGAAAAGAGCTTCCGCCCATACTCACCAGCGGCAGCGTAACACCTGTTACCGGGAACAGGTTCACGGTCACCGCCATATTGATCAATGCCTGGATCACCAGGGTAAAACTCAGTCCCAGTGCCAGGAAAGCCCCAAACGCATAGGGGCATTTTTTGAAGATCCTGATACATCGTAACAGGAACAACAGGTACACGAAAATGATGAAGGCCCCGCCGATGATACCATACTCTTCGATGATGATCGCAAAGATGAAATCGGAATAAGGGTGCGGCAGGAAATTCCTCGTTTCGCTATTGCCGGGCCCCAGCCCCATGAGTCCTCCTTTCGAGATCGCGATCTTTGCCTGGTTCACCTGGTAGTTCTCATCCTTGTCGATCTGTTTATTATCATATACAAAGTTCTGCACGCGCTTGATCCAGGTAGGCATCCGTCCTATTTCCAGGAGAGCGGGCAGGTCTTTGCTTTTCCCTTCTTCCTTATCGTAATACGCAATGGCTATCGATACGAGGATCACTACCGGTATCGCCACAACGCCCATTGTCATCAGCAGGTGTTTTGCGCTTACGCGGCCGATGAACATGAGCAGCATGCTGGTGGCTCCCACCAGGAGAGCCGTCGACAGGTTGGCCGGAGCGATCAAAACACAGATGATCACCACCGGCAGCATTACTGGTATGAACCCTTTTTTGAAATCTTTGATCGTTTCCTGTTTCCGGCTCAGCAGGCGGCTCAGGTACATGAAGAGGGCCAGCTTGGCGAGATCGGAGGTCTGGAAGGTGAGGTTGATGATCGGCAACCTGATCCAGCGGCTTCCTTCGTTCAGGCGTACGCCGAAGAACAGGGTATATATCAATAATGGTATCGAGAGCAGGAACAGTATCCTGGCCGCTCTCGAATACAAAGTGTAATTCACGCGGTGCGACCAATAGATCACTGCCAGTCCAACCACGATAAAGGCTATCTGCTTGAACAGGTATATCTCGGTATTGCCTTTATTGTACTTGTACGCCAGCAATCCTGTCGAGCTATATACCACCAGCATCGACACGAGCGCCAATACCACCACCACGGCCCAGATGACCTTATCGCCTTTGGTTTTATTTATGAATAAGTAATCCATGATGTTTGAGTTGGCAGTGGGCAGTTTTTACAATTCCCTCACTGCCTGTTTGAACTGATCGCCGCGATCTTCATAGTTGCGGAAGAGATCGAAGCTGGCGCAGGCGGGGCTCAGGAGCACCACATCACCTTTATTGGCGAGATGGAAAGCTGCATGAACGGCTTCGCGTGCGCTGCCGGTATTGACCATTACCGGCACATCATTCTGGAAGGCTTCGTGGATCTTCCGGTTATCTACTCCCATGCACACGATCGCTTTCACTTTTTCCTTCACCAGGTCATGGAGTGAGGAATAATCATTTCCTTTATCGATGCCACCCAATATCAGGATGGTGGGTTTCTCCATACTTTCCAGTGCAAACCAGGTACTGTTCACATTGGTGGCCTTACTGTCGTTGATGAATTCCACGCCACGTACGGTGGCCACGGGTTCCATCCGGTGTTCCAGGCTTTCGAAAGTCTGGATGGCGTCACGGATCTTTTCTTTCCGGATACCGATCATTGCTCCTGCGATCCCCGCTGCCATAGTGTTGTATTGATTATGTTTTCCTTTTAATGCAAAATCATACACGCTCATCTGCATTTTCTCATCGCCTGTTGCTATGGTCATCTGTCCGTTCTTTATGAATGCTCCCTGGTTTGGTTCTTTGTTCATAGTAAATGGTAATAGGTTAGAATTGATGGGATAGTTATTGAAATATTCCATTGTCACGGGATCGTCCTCACAATAAATAAAATAGTCGCTGCTGGTTTGATTTTCTACGATACGGAATTTGCTGTTGATATAATTCCTGAACTGGTAATCATATCTGTCGAGGTGGTCTTCCGTGATATTGGTGAGTATGGCGATGTCCGGCCTGAAATCCTTTATATCGTCCAGTTGGAAACTGCTGATCTCTGCTACATACAGCGCCTTTGGTTCGAGAGCAACCTGTTTGGCGAATGAGAAACCTATATTCCCGACCAGTGCGCAATCCAGTCCACCTGTTTTGCAGATATGGAAAGTGAGCGCTGTTGTGGTGGTCTTGCCGTTGCTTCCGGTAATGCCGATGATCTTACTATTGCCTTTATGCCTATAGGCCAGTTCGATCTCACTGATAATGGGGATGCCCTGCTTCCTGATCTTCTTTACCAGTTCATTCTTTTCAGGGATGCCCGGGCTCTTCATCACTTCGTCTGCCTGCATGATCCTTTCTTCGGTATGGGCGCCTCCTTCAAATCCGATCCCATGCTCTTCCAGTTCATTCCTGTAATTCTCTTTGATGGCGCCTCCGTCCGATACGAACACATCATATCCCTGTTGCCTGCCCAGTATGGCAGCACCCACCCCGCTTTCACCGGCCCCCAGTATGACTAAACGTTTACTCATTTTTCAACCCATCGGTTTTGAATGGATACCCTGTTCATGAACACGATCTTTTCCACGATCTTCCGGTAAAACCGGATTAGGGGGTTTTTCCTTAGGTTGAACTTTTATACTGCACCACAGTCTCTTGACAATTTGGTTTTCCTGATAGGAATTTTCAGAGCGTGGTTTTTCAGTTTTCTTTTTCGGTCCGCTACCTGATCTTCAGGGTCACTACTGCAAACACGATGCAGAGTATGGTCACGATCCAGAATCTCGTCACGATCTTCGCTTCGTGATAACCCAGTTTCTGATAGTGGTGGTGGAGGGGGCTCATCAAAAAGATCCGCCTTCCTTCACCATATTTTTTCTTCGTGTATTTGAAATACGATACCTGTAGGGTCACGCTCAGCACTTCTACCAGGAACACACCGCAAAAGATCGGTATCAGTAATTCTTTCCGGACAATGATGGCCAGGGATGCGATGATGCCGCCCAGGGTCAGGCTGCCCGTATCACCCATGAACACCTGTGCCGGGTAGGCGTTGTACCAGAGGAAGCCTACGCAGGCGCCGATCATGGCCCCGATGAAGATCGACAGCTCACCCAGGTTCGGGATGTACATGATATTGAGGTATTCTGCGAATCGCAGGTTACCGCTTGCATAGGCGAAAATACCCAGACATGCCCCAATGATCGCACTGGTGCCGGTGGCCAGTCCATCCAGTCCATCCGTGATATTGGCCCCATTCGAAACAGCCGTTACGATAAAGATCACGATGGCGATATATAAGATCCATGTGAAGCCGCGCATGGCTTCCGGCAAGAGCTTCGAATAGTTGAACTCATGGCTTTTCACGAATGGGATCGTGGTGATCGGGGCATCGGCCTCTACGAAATATTTTGTCTTGCCATCGAAATTTCTTTTAATGATAGTGGTATCATTGGGCTTCACCTCACCGGTATAATCACGCCATACCCTGGTATTATGGTTGAAAAGCAACACCAGTCCCACTACGATGCCAAGCACTACCTGTCCCAATACTTTGAACCATCCTGCCAGTCCGTCCTTGTCTCCTTTCTTGTATGGAATGCCCTGTTGTTGGGCGATCTTTTTTGCACGCAGTTTCAGGTAATCATCGATGAACCCGATGATACCCAGCCAGATGGTGGCGAAGATCATCAGCCTGATATATGCTTTCTGCAGATCGGCCAACAGGAGTGTGGGCACGAGGATCGCCAGGATGATGATGATACCGCCCATGGTGGGAGTACCTTTCTTTTGCTGTTCACCGGCAAGGCCCAGGTCACGAACGGATTCGCCCACCTGTTTTTTCCGGAGATAATTGATCAGCTTTTTGCCGAACACGGCCGAGATCACCAGCGAAAGGATCACCGCCAGCAATACACGGGAGGTAATGAACTGGAACAGCGCACTACCTGGGAATTTTACCCCCAATTCTTTAAGCCAATCCATTAAATGGTACAGCATGTTGGTTTGCTTTGTGTGCCAAGAGTTTTAAGAGAAGAAAGAGAGAAAGAGGTTTCTCATCTTACTTTCATAATGTCTTTCTCTTTTTGTGGTGCATCGTCCTCTCTTTTCCTCCTTCCTCTCTTTTACTCTTAGCTGTATATAACCGTCCTTGTTATTCTGTTGTAATGCCTCACTTCCCCAACATCCCGAACATTTCATTCAACACCTGCTTGTCGTCGAAAGGATGTTTCACCCCTTTGATCTCCTGGTATTTCTCATGTCCTTTCCCGGCAATCAGCAGGATATCTTCCGGCTGCGCCAGGCTCACGGCCGTTTTGATGGCCTCCCGCCTGTCGACTATCGAGATATATTTTCTTTTCGCCGCGGTATTCAATCCCTTCTCCATATCTCTCAGTATCTGTTCGGGGTCTTCACTACGGGGATTGTCGGAGGTGAAGATCGCTTTGTCACTATGTTCGCAGGCCACTTCGGCCATGATAGGTCTTTTGGTCGTATCCCGGTCACCGCCACAGCCCACTACAGTGATGATCTTCTCATGTCCTTTGCGAAGTTTTTTAATGGTAGTGAGCACATTCAGCAAAGCATCCGGCGTATGCGCATAGTCTACGATGCCGATCACCATCTCCTTCGAGGAAATGATATAATCGAACCTTCCTTCCGCACCGGTGAGCATGCTGAGGCAACGAAGCACTTCCTGTTTATCTTCCCCCAAGCACATCGCCGCGCCAAACACTGCCAGCAGGTTGTAGGCATTGAACTCGCCGATCAGTCTGAAATGAACTTCCTGGTCATTGATATTCATCACCAGCCCTGTGAGCGCATTTTCGATGATCTTACCCTTGAACTCCGCCATAGTGCGAAGGCTATAGAAATATTTATGCGCATTGGTGTTCTGCAGCATTACGGCCCCCCGCTTATCATCCGCATTGGAGATGGCAAATGCGTCGGCAGGTAATGAATCGAAGAACGATTTCTTCACCCGGATATATTCATCGAATGTTTTGTGATAATCGAGATGATCGTGGGTGATATTGCTGAAGATGCCCCCTGCATACCGCAAACCGGTGATGCGATGCTGGTGAATGGCGTGGGAGCTGGTTTCCATGAACACATGGGTGCAGCCCGCATCGAGCATTTGTTTGAGCAGGGCATTCAGACTGATGGCATCTGGCGTAGTGTGGGTAGCCGGCACAATGGTATCACCGATATGGTTCTCCACGGTGCTCAACAATCCGCAGGTATAGCCCAATGCTGAAAAGAGCTTATATAATAAGGTAGCGATGGTGGTCTTCCCGTTGGTGCCGGTTACACCCACCAGTTTCAATTTTTCAGATGGCTGACCATAAAAATTGTGGGCCATATATCCGGCCGCTGCAGCGCTGTTCTCCACTTCCACATAGGTCACTCCTTCCTGCAAGTTGGAGGGCATCTCTTCACAGATCACGACGGAAGCGCCTTTCTGCACCACGCTGTCGATGAACTGGTGGCCATCGGCGGCCACGCCTTTGATGGCGATGAAGGCATCCCCTGCATTCACTTTCCGGGAATCCAGTTGCAATGCATTGACCGTTGCCTGGGTATTCCCGTGCATGGAGCGGATCCGCACCTTATATAATATGTCCTGCAGTATCGCCATTATTTAATTCAATTCTATTGTTACCACCTGGTCGCCGGAGATCGTTGTTCCGGGGTCCAGGCTCTGTGTTCTTATCTTACCCCTGCCTTTCGCAACCACTTTCAATTTCATATTCTCCAGCAGGTACAAGGCATCTTTCAATCCCATGCCCCGTACGTCGGGCATATTCTTTTTCGGTACTGTCAACCCATTCAGTACGGGTTCATAATTGGCTGCATAGAGCCGCGTCCAGGGAGCGGTCTTGACGGAATCCCTGAATTTCCACTGCAATCCTTCCATCACTGTTCTCATATCGTCCGTAGCTCCTGTATAGAAATAGTTGGTGCTGTCTTTCTTTGGAAGTGTCACGGGGTTCGACTGGTCCTTATCTGCATTCAGTGCGTACAGTTTGTCGGAAATCTCTTTGAATACAGGCCCTGCCACAGCAGCACCATAATATTTGTGTGCATTGGGTTTGTTGATGATCACCACGATGCAACTGTACTGCGGGTTATTGGCCGGGAAATATCCGGCGAATGACGACTGGTGGATATTGTCGACATACCCGCGGTTCCCATTGGCCACCTGCGATGTTCCGGTTTTACCCGCCACCGGGTAGAGCGTACCTTTAAAGAGTTTTCGTCCCGTTCCTCCTTCATTCTTACAAACACCTTCGAGACAATCCTGCAAAAGTTTCAGTGTTTCCTGGCTGCAGATCGCTTCTTCCAATACCTGTGGCTGATTTTGTTTCACCACCAACCCGTTTTCCTTCACTTCATTCACGAGGTAAGGTTTCATCATCTTTCCTCCGTTGGCGATGGCATTGTAAACCATCAGCGATTGGAGCGGACTTACCAGCACTTCGTATCCAAAACTCATCCAGGGCAAGGTGGTGGCGCTCCAGGTCTTCGACTTCGGCGTTTTCACGATGGGTGTTGTTTCGCCCAGCAGATCGATCCCGGAATACTGGTCGAAGCGCAGTTTCCTCAGGTGGTTCACGAACTGCAGCGGGTTCTTCGTGTAATAAGAGGTGACCAGTTTCGCCATCCCTACGTTGGAACTATATTCGAAAGCCTGCTTCACCGTTACATCATTGGCCGGATGCTCTTCCGCATCGTAAACGGTGCGCGTACTGTATTTCCAAACACCATTTTCAAGATTCAGCCGGCTGTTCAGCGTGATGTACTTGTCTTCCAGCAAAGCCAGCATGGTAGCCAGTTTGAAGGTGGAGCCCGGCTCGGAAGCGCGGATGGCGTAGTTCAGGTCTTCCCAGTAGCCGCCATCGGTACTCCTGCCCAGGTTGGCAATGGCTTTGATCTTCCCTGTTTTTACTTCCATCACAATACACGTTCCGGAGGTGCATTCATTTTCGGTCATCACTTTCAGCAAGGCGTTCTCGGCAATATCCTGGATATTCACGTCGAGCGTTGTCACGATGTCCTTCCCGTTCTGCGGTTCTATTTCAGATCCATCAACAGGAACGAATACGCCTGCCGCTACTTTCCGCATCAGCTTTTTACCGGTCTCTCCTTTCAGCAGGGTATCGTAGGTTTTCTCCAGCCCCACATTTGTATTCTTCATCTTACCATCGGTATCGACATATTCGCGCGAGAGGCCGATGGTCCTGTTGGCCAGCATTCCGAAAGGATTGCGTCTTTTATCCTTCACTTCTGCGATGAACCCGCTCTTGTCTTTTCCCTGGCGGATGAGCGGCATCACGCGGAGCGCTTTATACTGTTCGAAAGAAATATTCTTCTTCAACAGGAAATAGCGGTCCTTCCTTTTATAGCCCTGCTGGAGCGTGGCCCGGTATTCGGCTGCCGGCTGGTCTTTGAACAGGCCGGCCAGGCGGATCGAGAGGGAATCCAAGTTCTCTTTGAAACGCCTGCCATTTTTTTCACGCAGTCCTTCTGCGGCAAAATCTATATAGATATCAAAGAACGGAATGGAAGTGCTCAGCATGCTGCCATCCTCACTGTAGATGGTACCCCGCTCCGCATCTGTTTCCACGAAGCGTTGCTGTTGTTCTTTAGCTTCGGCGATCCAGTGACTTCCCTGGAATTGCTGGATATAGATCGCTCTTCCAAGGATAAGGATGCTGAACAACACTATGCCGAGGAAGCACAGGTACACTCTCCATAATATGTCGCGTTTAACTTCCAACTATTTTGGTTGATTGGTCAACAAGTTGATCGGTTGACAAGGAATTCCTGAATCCCAAAAACCTTGTTAACTTTTCAACCAGTTAACTTGTAAACTATTTGTTCGTGACCGAATCCTGCAGCACGATGGGCGGCGTCACCAATTCTTTCAGTCCAAATGGTTCCACTGCTTTGGCCAGTTCACTTTGCTTGCTGCGGAACATCACTTCACTTTTCAGCGTTTTGTACTCGTAATGCAATTCCTTCAGTTCCTTGCTCACTTTATTGACCTCCCGGATCGTTTTATCGGCATAATGGCCATTATAGATATAGATCACGGCGAGAACAGACAGGAATAAGAAGAATGGGATATTCTTCACGATCCAGCGGTAGCTGAATATCCTTCGCCATTCCCGCCTGGCTTCTCTAGCTTCTTTTTCTTCCTTATCTTTTTCAATATTGCTCATACGTGAACCGTTATTGAAACTTCATGAATGATCAACCACATTCAACTTTCCCGGCCGTTCTCCCCTATATCTACTACATCTTCTTTCCATCTTAGCCGATTCTCTCCGCCACTCTCAGTTTTGCGCTCCGCGACCGCGGATTGCGTTTCAGCTCTTCGGGTGATGGCGTAACCGGTTTTTTAGTGATCACCTGCAGCAAGGAGGCATCAGCACTCGTTTGCCCGAATGGATCTGCTGATTCCGTTTCTTCGAAACTACCTTTCCGGAAAAAATTTTTTACGATTCTGTCTTCCAGTGAATGAAACGTGATGATGGCCACGCGGCCACCTGGTTTCAGTAGAGAAGGAATTTGTTGCAGCATTTCTTTCAACGCTCCCAATTCATCGTTCACTTCAATGCGCAACGCCTGGAATACCTGGGCAAAGTATTTGTTGGGATTCCCTTTCACTACAGCATTTACAGCCTGTTTGAAATTGGCGATGGTCCTGAGCGAGAGTGAAGAGCGCGCCTGGACAATAGTTCTGGCCAGCGTTTTGGCATTGGTCACTTCTCCATACAGTTCAAATAATTTGTGCAACCGTTGTTCGGTGTAGGTATTGACCACCTCGAATGCCGTGAGCGCCTGGCGTTTGTCCATCCGCATATCCATATCTCCATCGAAGCGGGTGGAAAAGCCGCGTTCAGCTTCATCGAACTGGTGGCTGCTGACGCCAAGATCGGCGAGCACGCCATCTACCTGGTTGCAATGGTGCAGGCGCATGAACCGTTGCAGATGGCGGAAATTGTGAGGCACGAAAGTGATCCGCTCATCGTTGGGCAAATTCTCTCTGGCATCTGCATCCTGGTCGAAGGCGAATAAACGGCCTTCAGGGCCCAGTTGCTGCAGGATGGCGCGGGAATGGCCACCTCCTCCGAACGTGCAATCCACATATATGCCGTTGGGTTGGACCTTCAATCCGTCCAGTGTTTCCTGCAGTAAGACCGGTACGTGATATGGAGAGTTGTCACTCATCACTTGCCTGTTACTCAGTTACCGGTTTTTGTTTCTGCCGATTCTTTTTTAGCCACGGTCATCACCTGCTCTGCCAGGTGGCTGAATGCTTCCGGTGAAAAAGATTCAAAGAGCTGTTGGTACTTAACTTTATCCCAGATCTCAATTTTATTGATAGCGGCCACCAGAACAATGTCTTTGTCGAACCCCGCATATTCTTTCAGATTCGGTGGCACCAGCAGGCGACCCGCGGTATCCATTTCCAACTGCGTGGCGCCATTCAGAAAATGTCGCCTGAATTCACGTACCTTAGGGTCAAAATCATTCAATTTGCTGATCTCAGAAAATATAGGTTTCCAGCTTTGCATGGGATACAGGGTAAGGCATTTTTCAAAGCCCCGGTTGATCACAAACTGGGTACCGGCCTCTTCCGGCAACTGCTTTTTAAAGCCAGCCGGGAGAAGGAATCGACCTTTGGAGTCAACCGTAGCTTCATATTCACCCAGAAATTCAATCATTTACAGCGATTAGTACCTATATTCCTAATTATTACCACAAAATAACACTTTTTCCCACTTTCCGGGAGAAATTTGGAAAATTTAATTTTTCCACAACTCTTTCTGTCCCTGTTAATTAGTACGGGCAAGGATTACAATGACTTTTCTGTGAAAAAAACCGGTTTCGCATGTGAATTTCATGTGGATTCCTGTGTATTGATGTGCATAGTCTGTACAATTCACTGAAAGAGTGCGAAATTGGAGCATCAATATCATCGCTATGGCAACAGCAGGTTATTCAGGAACGCCCCTGATCAAGAAGCTGGGCATCGCCCCTCATACCAAAGTACAGTTGATCAATGCCCCGGAGAACTATCCTGAACTACTGGGGCACGATATCAGTTCCCAGATCGCCGGGAAAAAGGACTTGCCCGATCTTGTTCATCTGTTCGCTACTTCCAACAAGGTCTTCGAGAAAGCTATTCAGTCGCTCAAACCACTATGCAAATCCAACCCGCAGCTCGTTATCTGGGTCAGTTGGTATAAAAAATCAGCCGGCATCCCTACCGACCTTACGGAAGATATGATCCGTAACTATGCACTGAAGAATGACCTGGTGGATATCAAGGTCTGCGCCGTAAGCGAGATCTGGAGCGGCCTCAAACTCGTAGTGCCGAAAATGAGGAGATGAAGTCAGAAGCCGGAGGTCAGCGGCCCTCAAATTTTTGGAGAGCTTGAAAAAAGAAGGACCTCATACTTCCGACCTCATACCTCCGACCTCATTACTGTACATTTGCGCATGCATCCGAAAAATATTTCCATTCATGATTTCACCTATGAGCTCCCAGAGTCGCGTATAGCCCACTACCCACTGGCTGAGCGGGATGCAAGCAGGCTGCTGATCTATGAACAAGGAACCATACGGGAAGATATCTATCGTCATATCGACCAATACCTGCCTGCCCAGTCACTGCTGGTATTCAACAATACCAAAGTGGTGGAAGCCAGGCTGCTCTTCCAGAAACCCACCGGGGGCATGATCGAAATTTTCTGTCTTGAACCTTCTTCCCAATATGCCGATATCACTACCGCCATGCAGCAGACCGGTGAGGTGGTCTGGACCTGCCTCATAGGAGGTGCTTCCAAGTGGAAGGCCGGACAGGTATTGCAAAAGAAGATCACATGGCATGGATCTGAACTGGTACTCGAAGCCAGGTTCACCGGCAAGGAGAAAGATAGTTTTCTCATCCGTCTCTCCTGGGACCAGCCATCACTGAGCTTTGCAGAGGTATTGCACCTGGCAGGTGTGATGCCTTTGCCCCCTTATATCAAACGCGCTGCTGAATCGGCTGACCAGCAACGTTATCAAACCATTTATGCCCGGACAGAAGGGTCGGTCGCAGCGCCTACGGCCGGACTTCATTTCACGGAACAGGTCTTTCAACAGTTGCACGAAAAAGGCATCCGGAGAGATTTCGTTACACTGCATGTAGGCGCCGGAACTTTTCAACCGGTGAAAAGCGATAGCATGGGTGAACACAATATGCACGTGGAGTTCATCGAAGTAGCGGTCGGCAGCATCGTACAACTGATCGACCACCTCGATGGTCATATCACTGCCGTAGGCACTACCAGTCTCCGCACCATCGAAAGCCTTTACTGGCTGGGTGTGAAGACTATCCTCCATCCGGCAATGCCGCCGGAAGAGCTGGTAGTTTCGCAATGGGATGCCTATGAATTACCAACAGGGATCAATAATCGAAAATCACTGGAATCATTGGTGCATTACCTGCAGGAACATCGATTGAACAGGCTGATCGCCAGAACGCAACTGCTGATCGCCCCCGGATATACTGTTCGCATACCAAAGGCCCTGGTCACGAATTTTCACCAGCCCCAATCCACTTTATTATTACTGGTAGCTGCTTTTGTGGGGGAAGACTGGAAGAAGGTCTACGATTATGCGCTGAAGAACGATTTCAGGTTCCTGAGCTATGGGGATGGATGTCTGCTCTTCAGTCGGTCTTCTTCAACAACGGGAATTCAAGGGTAAATGCAGAGCCTTTGCCAGGCACGCTTTCCACTTTGATCTTGCCATGATGTGCATCCACAATGGTCTTTACGTAGCTCAGTCCCAATCCGAAGCCTTTCACATTGTGGAGATTGCCCGTATGTGCCCGGTAGAATTTTTCGAAGATGCGCCGCACCGTTTCCTTGCTCATACCGATGCCATTATCATCGATGCGGATCACCAGGTTCTTATTCGTGCTATGTGTGGTGATCTTGATGAGCAGGTTATCGTTGGAATATTTAACGGCATTGTCGATCAGGTTGGAAAGCAGGTTCCTGAAATGAACGGGATCGGCTTCGATACAGTCTTTCCGCGCATTCAGTTGTAATTCGGCATGGCCCTGTTTATCCTGCAACTGCAGCGTATAGTTGTCGAGCATTTCCGAGATAAGCTCATGCACGTGCAATGGCCGTTTATTGAGTTGGAGTTCCTGCCTGTCCATCACGGCTGCCTGGAGAATGGTCTCCACATGTTTGTTCATCCGTTTGTTCTCCTCTTTGATGATGCCGCTGAAATAGTCCATTTTGGTGCGGTCCTGGATCACCTTATCATTACGAAGCGCGTCCACGGCGAGGGAGATCGTGGCCAGCGGCGTTTTGAACTCATGCGTCATGTTGTTGATGAAATCATTCTTGATCTCACTCATTTTTTTCTGACGCAGGAGGGCGTTGACGGTCACATAAAAAGCGCTGATGATCATGAGGGTGAAAAAAATAGCGCCGACGATCATCCAGCGCATTTCTTTCAATACCAGTTTTTTGATATCGGGCACCACTACCATCATCACTTCCTCCGGTACGAGGTTCTCCAGGTCGCTGCCACTTTCAGGTTGAAAGAGGTAAACGAACTGCACATTGTTGACGGAATCTTCCCAGAAGTTCAGGAAATTCGGTGATTTCAGTTCATAGTGGCTCAGGTTTACATTGGAGGTAACGGCAAACTCGAACCTGATGTCTTTAAGGCCCCTATTCTCGAAAGCCTTCTGGAGCTTTTCATGTATCTCGAACTCGGTGAATTTCTGGGCGATGGTGGGAAGCCGCATCGGGTCGAGCCGGAATTGCTCGGAAGGCCAGTTGAAGCCCTGTTTGTTGCGAAAATTTTTCAGGGAAAGCGCTGTACCCTTCTGTTCCATCAGGGCGCTTCCTACTTCTCCGATGCCCTTGGTCACTTTCTCTTTGAATTCCTGCTGTTTCTCACCTACCATGGTGAGCAGCCAGTTGTACTGAACATAGATAGTTCCGATCAGCGACAGACTGATAAGCACTATGATCACAGGAAATATTTTCCTTAGTTGCAATTGATATGGTTTTAATGCTTCGTCCATTACCTGCCTCCTGATCTCAATAGCTTCTATGCCCTGCAGTGTCGTTCTGATCAGTCTTTCCCGGCAGATAATTTCCAATCGACAAAATTAATGATCTGATTAACAAACCCTCAATGTGCTAATATAAGGGCTTTTGATTTAACTAAGATTTACAAAAGGAAGAATCTCAAACTCCATACAGCCTTTTAAATTAACATTTTGTCAATAATATATAAGTCTTAATTTAGAAATATGATAGCACCAGGGCCAGGTACGTTACTCATAGCCGAGCCATTTCTGAAGGATCCCAATTTTATGCGTACAGTGGTATTTCTTTGTGATCACCAGGAAGAGGGCAGTTTTGGTTTTGTGATCAACAAATCCTACAACCATACTTTGGATGAACTGATGAGCGATCTCGAAGAATTGAAGATCCCTGTTTATTATGGCGGCCCTGTGCAGATGGATACCATTCATTTTCTCCATCAATACCCATCACTCATCCCCGGAAGTTACGAAGTGATGGACGGCATTTACTGGGGAGGTGATTTTGAGACTGCCATCGGCCTTCTCCGCGATGGCGAGATCGATCCCAATAAGATCAGGTTCTATATCGGGTACTCCGGCTGGGGCACAGGCCAGCTCAATGATGAGCTGAAAGAAAAATCATGGCTAACGACGCAGGCCACCCGAAAACTCGTATTTCACAAAAAGATCGAAGACATTTGGAAGGATTCCCTGAAACACCTGGGAGGAGATTACGAGATGATGGCGAATTTTCCTACTGATCCACAATTGAACTAAGGGATTAAAGGAGGTCTCTTTTAACCTCCCGCCCTAAAAAAAGCCCGCAATAAAAATTGCAGGCGTCTGATATATACAAGGCGTAATAAGCATTTTAATCCAGCGGGAATTTCACACCGATGCCAGCTCCCCAACTGTCGAGATTCTTAATTCCACCATAGTTGAATGGCATATAATTGTAGGCTGCATTGACGGTAATGCCTGCCGGGCCGCTTTTACGGAAAGGGATATAGAGGCCGGCTTCGGGCCTGGCAGCGAAACCGAATTTGGTCTTGCTGTCCCCAAATTCTCCCAGGAACTGCCGGTAGAAGATCAGGTTACCTCCCACTCCCACACCCACATACGGTTGTACGCTGGCGTTAGGAAGGAAATTATACTGACCGGTTGCCAGTATCGGTATCGTTTGCAACGAGTTGCTTACAACGGCAGAGATGTCGCTCCCTGATGAGAGCTTGTAAACCGCGCGTGGATATTTCTGATAGAAATCGGTGTATCCCGTTCCCAGGCCAACGGATATTTTGTCATTGATCCCGTACAATACGTTGGCATTCCATCCACGAAAAGAAGTTTTATTGATAAAATCCCTGAAGTCGCCTACCGGGCTGGCAATGGAATAATTCAGGTTCATTTTCACGGTTCCGGTCTGTGCCTTACCCGACAGCGGGAACATGGCTACTGCCAATGCGCCGGCTACCAGGAGGGAAACTATTTTGAGCTTTTTCATTACTTACTGTTTTAAAATTTTAGGATGATGAGACAAGGGCATGCTTAGCCGGCTTTGAAATAAGCCGATTGATCGAACAAGGCTTTGATCATGCTATCGCCATTGCCCGGGGTAAATATGCCCGAACCCCTGATCAATCCATTCCAGATCACTTTGAGCTTCTCGCCTTTGCTGGCATCCTTCAGGTCGATCGCATCGATGGAAAGGGCGCCTTCACGGATCTGGTATACTCCATAATACGCCGGGAAATAATAACCATAACCAGGATAGCCCCAATAGTAGGGGTCCCAGAAACCAGGATATCCGCCCCAATAATCAGGATAGCTTACCACTCCTGTGTAGGTGTTATAGATCCGGCTGATATTGATGCCCAGGTCGGGGTTTTGATCTTTATTCACCAGGGTATAACCGTGCTGTTGCATCTGGGTCTTCACTGCGATGATAAACGCAGCATCCACATCCGTCAGCGATTTTTTCGTCAACTGGTTATTATTGATCACTGCCACGGAGTCGGCTACACTGAATGTCTTAAAGGAGCTGAAGTTCACGGAGCTATCATAATTGGTGATATAGATACGGCTTTCTTCATCAGAAAGGTTGTTCAGCGGCTCTTTGGTGCAACCGGCCAACACTAAAACCGATACCGCTGTGCTGAAAGTCAAGATGATATTCTTCATAAATTATTTTTTGATCGCACTATAGACTGCACAAAGCCAATGCCCGTTTAATGAGCCCTTTATGACCTTAACACTACCCTAACACTCATTAAAACAGGGTTAAAGGATCGGCGATCCTGAAGCGTTCCCTGATAGTCTTTATTAGAGCACCATTAATAAAAAAGGAAGACTGATTTTTTTGCAGTCCATGGCTGTCATTGCAGCCTTGTGTTAAGCACCTGTGTTATGCACGACAGGGAAAGATTGAAAAATTACGATGGGCCGGGGAAAACACTCGATTTTCTGCATTTTGCTGCAAATCCGGCTTCGGTATGGCCGAATGGTATAGTAATTGCGGCTTTTTAACTACAATTTAATCCCTATGAAGACTACTAACAACACACAAGAAATCCGCTCAATGCTTATCCTCCAGGGCCATTACCGATGCCGTAAACGAAGGCCTACCTGACATTTTTATCGAACACCTTACATCCCCCGAAACCCGTAGAACAACAGTAGCAGAAGTACTGAACTGATCTCGCTTCCGCTCAACCGTTGACATGTTTGCCAATGCCAGAACCTTTTCCAGCAGGTGAAGACAACTTTGCCTGCAACCGGTTTTGCAGGTAACATGTTTGAGACTTGATTGAAATCCAATATCAACTTAAATCGCACCGCTATGAAAAGCCTTTTACTTTTTGTTTGTTTGATGATGCTGGGTGGTGCTCTTTACGCTCAGCAGATCGCCAAAGGCATTACTGCCGTTTCCAATAACGACTACATTGGCTTCTACGAGTACAAGCCTACTGATTACAGCACCGAAGACCAGTCTATCAAACATCCGCTGATCATCTTCCTGCATGGTGGCGGTGAAATGGGCAATGGTACCACAGACCTTCCCAAAGTGCTGGCCAATGGAATCCCCACCAATATCAAGAATGGTTCCAATATGCGTTTCTTCTGGAATGGCAAATGGGAAACATTCCTGGTGCTTTCACCGCAATTGAAACCTGATTATGGTTACTGGCAAACTTTTTATGTGGAAGAGCTGATCAATTATGCCAAACAGAATCTTCGTATCGATACCAACCGCATTTTCCTCACGGGACTGAGCATGGGTGGCGGCGGGACCTGGTTCTACCCCGGCAGTTCCCTGCAATATGCACAGCGACTGGCCGCCATCGGTGTAAGCTGCGGCGCCTGCCAGGATATCAATTTCTGCAATATTGCCAATGCCAATCTTCCCGTATGGGCCTTCCATGCAATAGATGATAATAGCACTGCACCGGTCGGATGCACGTACAGCAATATCGCCAAGTTGAACACCTGCAACCCTGCTGTTGTTCCTTACACTACTTATTGGCCAACGGGAGGACACGCTATCTGGGGAAGGGTCTACAGCACCGACTACAGTTGGCAAAACCCTAACCTGTACGAATGGTTCCTGGGGCAGAATAAATCATTGCCGGTGAACAAGCGGCCTATCGCCAATGCCGGCCATGATGCTACGATCTCTGCCAGCCTGGGTTCTGTGAACCTTAGCGGGGCATTATCGAAGGACCTCGATGGCAAGCTCGTCCGCTTTATATGGCGCCAGGTTTCCGGCCCAATTACAGGATCGATGACCACACCGGTATCCGTTAATGGCGTTACCACAGTGACCGGGCTTACCACTCCCGGCACTTACCAGTTCGAGTTGAAGGCGGTAGACGACAGGGCCGATTGGTCATTCGCAGTGGTGAACATTACTGTTGTGAGCGGCTCGACCCCGAATATTCCCCCTGTCACTTCGGCCGGCCCCAACCAGAACGTGATCTACCCGCAGGCTGATCTCAATGGTTCCAATTCCTATGATCCGGATGGAACGGTGGTGGCCTATCAATGGAAGAAGATCGGCGGCCCGGCCGTGTATACATTGTCGAACGACAAGATCGCCAGCCCTTCCATCACCAACCTGCTGGTAGGTATATACCAGTTCGAGCTGGAAGCAACGGATAATCTCGGCGCCAAAACAAAAGATACCGTGTCGATCAATGCCACTTCCTTTCCACTCCCGGTGCAACTGCTGTTCTTCCGTGGTTCTGTTGCGGGAAGCGGCACACAACTCGTGTGGGCCACCGAAAATGAAGAAGGCAATGAGCGTTATGAAGTAGAGGGCAGCTACGACGGATCGCAATTCCAACTGGCCGGAAGCCTGCAGGCCCGCGCCCACGCTGCCTCCCAAAACAATTATAATTATACCGATCCACATGGATTTGGTTATTACCGTCTGAAGATGATATCGAGCTTCAACAGGGTGAATTACTCACCTATCATCCGGGTAGAACGAAAGAATGCCAGGCTGAGCCTGGATTATTTCCCTAACCCTGTTCAACATACGTTATCGGTATTGATCGATCAGGACAAAAAGGGCTTATTGAAGATCCGTCTCCTGTCACTTGACGGCAAGACGGCGAGACAGGAACAATGGATAAAACAACAGGGGCTTTTCAGTACAACGATGGACCTTCGTTCCCTTGCACCTGGGATCTATATGATGGAGATCAGCCTGGGCAATGATTGGCGTGAAGTGAGGAAGATCATCAAGCAGTAACCCCGCAGTATATATAAATGTTTCAAAAATAAAGGAGGAGAACTTTTTTCTCCTCCCTTTTTTTGAGATCGCATTTCAGCGGAATGGGCGGTAGAAAGAAATATTCGCCAATGATAGCATTGGTTTATCGCCTTGCGTATCTCCGTAACAATATATCTCGTTATAACGTGAGAGGTCATATACTTCCCGGATCCGGCGCACTTTTTCTTCGCCATGGCAATTGAACCCCAGGATGCGGCCTGTGATACGGTCGTTACGAACTTCGAGCTTCGTGCTGATCAGTGTAGTGTTTAGCTGCCGGCACCAGGGTTTCAGCCAGTCCTCAGGTGAGGCAGACACTATTACCACCTCCGTTCCCGTTGCCTGCAATTGGGCGATCTCTTTCAAAGCTTTTGGCCTGATCATGGAAGGAAGGGCTTCGCGTGCAAAGGCTTCGCATAATGCCGCAAACTTTTGGCACTCCATCTTCCCGAAAAAATATTGCATCACTCGTTCCTTGGCGAACTGGTTGGAAACAAGCCCAAGCTTCCAGGCAATGATGAAAGGGCTGTTGAGCAGAAAGCCAAAATAAAAACGGGAGGTCCCTGCCCGGAACTTCACCATTTCGAGGAAGCTGTCTTTATTCGTGATCGTTCCATCGAAATCAAGAAATGCAATCCTTTGGCTCACAATTTTAATTTTTTGAACATGAATTCCGGGATCGATTTGATGATCAGCATGATCCAGCGCCAGAACCATTTTACATAGACCACATTCTGCTTTCGTACAACGGCTTTGTAAACGGTTTCGCCTACTGCTTCCGGTTTGGCGGTCAGCAGTGCGGGGAGAGCCAGGTTCTCTGTCATTCTTGTATATACGAAACCGGGCTGAACGCTTACAACATGAACGCCTTCCCTGAACAACCGGTTACGCAGGCCCGACAAATAAGCAGTGAAGCCGGCTTTAGCGCTCCCATAGATATAATTGCTCTGCCTGCCCCGCTCGCCGGCCACAGAGCTGATCCCGACGATGGCGCCCTGTTTCCGGGCGGCAAAATAATTACTGATCACATTCAGGATGGAAACGGCGCCGGTATAATTGGTATGAATGATCTTTTCAGATTCCTGCCAGTTCGCTCTCGCGGTTTCGTTCTCTCCCAGGTAGCCGAAAACGCAGATGGCTATATCTGGTTTTATGGGCAGGCTGTCGAAGAAAGCTGCATGGGTGTTGAAAGCGAGGGCATCAAATTCATAAAGGTCGCACGACTGCTGGTAACGGATCGTAAGGTCGGATTGTAGTGGTTGCAGGCGGTGTACCTGGCGTGCGGCCAACTGAATGGCATAACCTTTTGACGCGAACTTTTTGGCGATGGCCACGGCCATATCAGAAGAAGCACCGAGGATCAGAACTGTTGGCATGAAATAAAGGGATTATGTTTCAGGTCATTTCGTCAATAATAAACGATCGGATTGTACGGAACGGATCTTGGCGTCCGGATTATATTTCTTCACGATCGCCTTGAACTCTTCCAGTCGCGGGTAACCTGCTTCCAGTATCTCCGGTCTCATTCTCGCGTCTTTGCTCATATAAAGGCGCCCTCCGTATCTCAGCACTACCTGGTCGAGCTCATCGAGGAAAGCGAACAGGTCCTTACGCACAGGGAAATCGAGGGCCAGTGTAAATCCTTCGAACGGAAAGGAGATCAGGCTTTCCTGCTTGCCGAAAACTTTCAACACTGCAAGGAAAGAGCCGAGCCCTTTATCGCTGATCCGGTTCAGGATATCGATCAGTCCTTCTTTGGCATGCAGGGGCAGCACGAACTGGTATTGCACAAAACCTTTCTTGCCATAGCCGCGATTCCAGTGAAGGATAGCATCGAGCGGATAGAAAAAAGGTTCATAAGGTACCAGGTTATTGATCTCTTTCTTGAAATTCTTGGCGTAATATAAAAAGTTGAATGCTTTTACCGACCATGTATTCAATACCCATGAGGGTAGGTTGAAAGGGAAGGAAATACTTTTTTTACGGGGCAATGCCAGTGGATCGTTACGATGCTGCTCTTTCAGTTCATTTACCGTGGCATGCTCACCGACAATAAGAATACTTCTCCCGAAATCCTTTCCTTTTTTGAGGCAGTCGATCCAGGCCATGGAATACGTGTAGTGTTGGTATTCTTCAAATAGCCGGATCAGCTCTTCAAGGTTGGCAGCTTTGATCTGTCTCTGGCGGATGAAGGAGGTCTCTATCTTTTTTAACCGGAATTTAATCCGGGTGATCAGTCCGGTGAGCCCCATTCCACCGCAGGTAGCCTCAAAAAGGTCGGTATGTTGCTGAGGGGAGCAGGTGGTGGTTTGTCCATTGGCCAGCACCACGTCCATCTCGATCACGTGATTGGAAAAGCAACCGTCCACATGATGGTTCTTGCCATGCACGTCGCTTCCAACGGCGCCACCAACGGTGATGAACTTGGTGCCGGGTGTAACGGGGAGGAACCATCCTTTGGGAACGATCACTTCGAGGACCTGGTCGAGCACCAATCCGCTTTGGCATTCGAAAATACCATTCACGGTATCGAAGGAAAGTATCTTATCGTATTTGAGGGTATTGATAGTTTCCGTGCTGAGGGAGGCATCGCCATAACAGCGGCCATTCCCTCTTGGAATGAAATGCCCGCTGGTACGGATGATCTCCTGCAACTGATCGTCGAAGCTGAACAGTTTCTCATCGCTTTCCATCACCGGATAGTTGCCCCAGTTGGCAATCGATTTTTTCATAACATGCTCATTTGTCAAAAAAAGTCACGTCTTTCATATACAGAATGAGATAAAAACTGGCAATCCATAAGAGGAGGGTGATCTGGATAAAACGGTCTTTGTAAAGGATTTCGGTAGGCGAGCCCGCTTTATTCTGAATGAAGGTGATCTGCAAATATCGCATAATTCCTGCAATCACAAAGAGGGAGGTATAATAGAGGCGATGGCCGAAATGCTTGTACAGTGCGCCCGACACGGTATAATTGATATAGGAAACGATCAGGATGGCGCAGAACAGTCCGAGGAGCAGGTTGAGGAATTCAAGGCTGTAACCATTCATCGACTTGCGCATATCCACACCGGTGGAGAGTTTAAGCATCACATCGTCCCGGCGTTTGGCGATGGCCATGAAAATGGCCAGCAGGAAGGTCATGATGGTGAGCCATTCCGACATGTCCACCTCACTGAGGACAGACCCTCCTTTTACGCGCAGCACAAAGCCAACGGCCACAATGATGATATCCACGATGGAAACATTTTTCATACCAAAAGAATACGCCAGGTTCAGCACGTAATAGATGGCAGTAATGAAGAGGAATTTGAGACTGGGATCGACCAGGTAACTGATGAGAATACCTGCAAAGAAAAGTATGATGCTGATAATGAGTGCTACCTGTTTATTGACCTTGCCGGAAGCAAGCGGGCGTTTGGATTTGACGGGATGTTTGCGATCGGATTCGATATCCCGGTAATCATTGATGATGTAAATGCTGCTGGCCAGGAAACTGAATGCGATCACGCCACCCACCAGCAAACCGAAATGTGCAGGGTCGAATAATCTACCTGCAAAAAAAGGCGCGATGAACAGGAAGCTGTTCTTGACCCAGTCCTTTGGACGCAACAATTTAATATAATCCAACATATACAACCGCTTACAAGCGCACAAGATACAGCACAAAACGGGATGGTGCAATACTACTATCCGGGAAGTGGAAGAATCGGATTATGACATTATATTTGTTCTTTATGAAACGTCTCCTACCCATCGCAGAAATACTGGTCATCGTTATTATTGCCATAGCGCCGCTGTTCGCTATTTTCCCTTATCGGATCAATATATTCCTGTCGTGGGAAGGAGCATACCGCATGTACCAGGGACAAATGCCTTACCGCGATTTCGGTATTCCTGTTGGTTACATGTATTGGGCCATTCCTGCCCTGTTCTTCAAATTGTTCGGGCCGCAATTGTTCACACTCATCAAAGCGCAGGTCTTCATCAACCTGTTGGCAGGGTTCTCGTTCCTTTCCATCCTAAAGAGCCTCCGGGTACAAACAGGCATACGCTTTATTTCCGTGTTGCTGTTCAGCATCTCTTATTCATTTCTCAATTACTGGCCCTGGTATAATCATACAGTGATCGTGTATGAACTGATGGCGCTGGCCTTCCTGATGAAATTCATTTCCGGTGAACAGGTGCGGCGTCGGTTTTTCTGGCTGGTGCTGGCAGGCATCTTTATCTTTTTTTCTTTCTTCACCAAACAGGATGGCGGTGCATTGGGATTGCTGATCTGCCTGGCCCTCCTTTTATATAATGCACTGATCGAAAAAAGGTGGTGGCCGGTTTTCGTTTTTACGGGCGCGGTATTGATCACCGGGCTGGTCATGATCCTTCCACTCACCAAATACAATTTCAGTTATTGGTTCAACTATGGCCAGGCGCCGCATAGTTCCAGGGTATCTGCCGGGGACCTGATCCAGGAATTCATGGCAGGATCACAATGGTTGAAATTTTATCTGCTCTTCATTGCCTTGCTACTGATGGTGGTGATCAAAAGCTGGAAAACATTCTGGCAGGATAAGCAACAGATGATCTTTACACTGCTCACATTGGGAATACTGGCGGAAGCCGCGATATTCCAGGTAACCAGTTATGTGCCGGCCGACAACAATATATTTTTTCACAGTTTCGCCATGGCTTTCATACTCTCGCTGCTGGCTGTTTTGTTGCCGCTGGATTTCACGAAACGTAAAGTGCTGTTCATTTGTACGGCAGGCGTGATGCTCTGGTGGAGCCACATGTATTGGAAATATATAGAGCGGTTCATTATCAAACCTGGTGGGACTGAGCAGGGAAGCTATACTTATAACGGTCTTACTTATTCGAATGCAGTGAACCGGAACACCTATATCATCAGCCTGGACACTACAGATGTGCCGCTGAGCCAGTGGAGGGTACCAAAGCTGAGATCTTTCGAGAAAATCCTCGTGCCGGGACCAACGGTAGATGGGATTGAACGATTGATGAATATGGACCTGGTAAAAAACCGGAAAGACCTGAAAGTATTGAATATGTCGGAACTGACGCCATTAGCAGCCGAGCTACCTTATTCACTGGAACAGGGGCCTTATTATCCTTTATGGTTCCATAAAGGAGTAGGTATGTTCCAGAAAGAGGTGGACATGTTTGCGGACAGGATAAGGCAAAAGCATTATGACCTGGTGATCTTTGAATATGTTCCTTATACCAATAATTTCTACCCTTTCCAGGTAAGGGATGAGCTGACAAAGAATTATAAACGGGTAGATGTGTTCCCTGCTACAAGGAAACCCAGTTCGAATGCGTGGATCGAGGTGTACGTGAAGGAGTGAATATCTTTTGGAAAGATAGCTTCTTATTTATTGACGAAGATCTTCACGATTGCGATCATGGCACTTACAGTCCCTACCCAGAATACTAAAGACCATTTGATGATCTCGGTCTTTGTTTCGGCAAGCCGATTGATAACTTCCACGCTCAAATCATCGATAGCTTTTCTTAACTGGTTGTCTTCCTTTTTCAAAAGATTGGTCTCTCCATCAATACGGACAATATCTTTCTTCGCTGCAAATTCATTACTCTTTTCCCTGAACTGCTTCTCCGGCTTGGTTTCGATATACTCGATGATCGTCCGGGCATCACGATGCCCCAGCTTATTCTTGAAGATGTGGTAGGCTCTTAATTCCAATGGCTTCATGTTTTTTAATTTTTTCATTGAATTATTTTCCTTGTTGTTATTGAAGCCTTTTTCTTTTTTCACTTATTGGTCAAAGTTAGATATTTCTCCTATATACAAACAATAATATTTCCAAAACAGGCTACTTATTGTTGAACTTTTTTTCGGAAACTAATTAACCTTGAAATTCCATGCAAAATGCTGGAAATTGTAGTAAGAATGCAGCCATATTTCCACATCAAATCTTCCCTCCTTATTTTTGCCCGAAACTTATTACCATCGCCGGCAGTTCCAATATATTGTCCAGCCCCATCGAATACCTCAAAGGGGTAGGTCCCCAACGGGCCGAACTGCTCAAAAAAGAGCTGCAGATCTTCACGTTCAAAGACCTGCTGGAACATTTCCCCTATCGCCATATCGATAAAACCAAAGTAAATCTGATTCGTGATATCCTTCCGCAAACAGATTTCATCCAGGTAGCAGGCCGGCTCACAAGCCTCGAAACGATCGGGGAAAAAAGAACAAGAAGACTGGTCGCCGGGATCCGCGATGCTTCCGGCACCCTCGAGCTCGTATGGTTCCAGGGGATCAGTTGGATTGAAAAAATGTTGCAGACAGGACAACTCTATCGTGTATATGGCAGGGTTAGTTTTTTCCAGGGCCAACCTCAAATCTCACACCCCGAAATAGAGCCCCTCAACGAACAGGGCAATGAAGGGAAAAATTTTCTCGAACCCGTTTATTCCACTACCGAGAAATTAAAAGCAAGAGGATTGGGCGGCAGACAGATCGCCAAACTGACCCATGCCCTATTTATGCTATTGCATGAGAAGGACCTCCCTGAAAACCTTCCTGATCATGTACTTCGGTCTGCCCAACTCATTCCCCGCTTCCGCGCCTTCGCCCATATTCATTTTCCTCCTACCCCCGAAGCTTATGGACAGGCAGTGGACCGTCTTAAATTCGAAGAGCTGTTCATTGCACAATTACGCATGGGCCTGATCAAATCCCGACGCCACCGGTTCTCGAAAGGCGTAGTGTTCAACCAGGTGGGAGATCTCTTCAATACTTTTTATGAAAAATATCTTCCCTTCACCCTCACCGGCGCCCAGAAACGGGTGATCAGGGAAATCAGGAAAGATACAGGGAGTGGAAAACAAATGAACCGCCTGTTACAGGGCGATGTGGGAAGCGGTAAAACCATCGTGGCCCTGCTGATCATGCTGCTGGCCGCAGATAATGGTTACCAAAGCTGCCTGATGGCCCCCACCGAAATCCTGGCGCAACAACATTTCAACAGCCTTTCCCGGTTATTGAAAGACCTTCCCATTGGCATCCGCCTGCTTACCGGTTCAACCAGGAAAGCAGAGCGCCGGAAGGTCCTCGAAGAATTGTCTGCCGGCAGCCTCCAACTCCTGGTAGGCACCCATGCTATCGTGGAGGATACCGTGCAATTCAATAACCTCGGACTGGCCATCGTCGACGAACAACACCGTTTCGGCGTTGCCCAACGCGCCCGGCTTTGGGCCAAAGCCAACATACCGCCTCATGTACTGGTCATGACTGCCACCCCCATCCCCCGCACCCTGGCCATGACCGCTTACGGCGACCTGGATTATAGCGTAATGGATGAGCTTCCACCCAACCGAAAACCCATTTTGACCGTACATCGTTATGAATCGGCCCGGGCTCAGGTCATGGACTTCATCCGGGCGGAGATAGACAAAAGAAGACAGGCATATATCATTTTTCCGCTCATCGAGGAATCTGAAAAAATGGATTATGAAAACCTGATGCGGGGATATGAGAACGTGAAAGCCTGGTTCCCCGAACCAAAGTTCTGGATCAGCATGGTGCATGGGCGCCAGACGAATGAGGTGCGCGAAACGAATATGCAACGTTTTAAAGACCACGATACTCAGATCATGGTCGCTACCACCGTGATTGAAGTAGGTGTGGACGTACCCAATGCCAGTGTGATGGTGATCGAGAGTGCTGAAAAATTCGGCCTGTCGCAGTTGCACCAGCTTCGCGGACGTGTAGGCAGAGGAAGTGAAAAGAGCTTTTGCATTTTATTAACAAGCAACAAGCTCAACAATGAAGCCCGTGAGCGGTTAAACACGATGTGTGCCACCAACGATGGTTTCAAAATAGCGGAGAAAGATCTGGAATTGCGGGGTCCCGGCGACATTGAAGGGACCAGGCAGAGCGGGATGTTGAATTTCAAGTTAGCCAGCATTGTCCAGGACAAGCATTGGCTCGATATAGCCAGGGAAATGGCCAACAGGATCATCGACACTGACCCCGATCTTGGTTCGGCCGAAAATTTGCGATTAAAAGACTATCTGCAAAGCTTGCAAGGTAAAACCGCCTGGAGCAAGATATCATAAGGTAAGCCCATGAGGTATTGACTGCCGACTGTTCCCTCTGGCCTTTCAGGCCTTTGTGGTGGTCCATTATGCCGTATCCAACCAAAAAGTTCATAACATATTTATTTGCACCGCTTTAAAAGCTAATTAAAACAACCGTTGCAGATAAGATTCATATATAAATTGACGTTTTATTTAAGTAAATTGTAAAAAAGAAATCTTGGGTAGGAAAAGTCTGATAGCCGCCGCATTGCTTATGGTAGCCACCCTAAAAAGTACCGCACAGAGTGGTTCATCCTCATTTGAATTCGTAGAAAATAAAGGTCAGTGGGATAGCCGGGTTCAATTCCGGGGCGAATTGTCTGCCGGAGGCTTTTATCTCGGGAAGACAGGGTTCAGGGTCCTCCAGCATAATGTGGACGACCTTCGCCGCTTCTTCAATCAAAGACATGGCGTTGTCGATGAAAAGCCCGGCTTCGATGGCAAAACCGGTGAAAGCCGCAAAAGACCCGGTAAACCAATTCCCGCGGAACCCAGGATCCGCTCCCACGCTTATGATGTGCAATTCGTGGACGCCAACCCGCAGGCGGTCCTCATCCCGGAGAAACCCGTTTCATCGAATACCAATTACTTTATCGGTAACGACCCTTCCAAATGGGCGAGGAATGTCACTTCCTATCAGGCCATTGTTGCCAAAAATGTTTATCCGAATGTGGATATCCGTTATTATTCAGACAGAGGATTTCTGAAATATGATATTATTGTTCATCCCGGCGGTGAAGTGAACAGGATCGCCATGCGCTATGAAGGGGCCGATAAGCTTTCCATCAGGAACAACGAGCTTATCGTCAAAACGTCCGTGGGTGATATCCGGGAATTATATCCTTACTCATACGAATTCGATCCCCAAAAAGGCAGGAAAGACGTGGAATGCCATTATGTGCTGGCCGATAAGAATACCGTCGTATTCTCTGTCAGCAATTATTCAAAGACCAACACGCTCATCATAGATCCCACCACTGTATTCGTTTCTTTTACCGGCAGCCGAGTAGATGAATATGGTTTTACAGCCACCCCAGGCCCCGATGGTTCCCTTTTTTCAGGAAGCATTGTTTTCGGGAACGGCTTTCCTGTTACAACAGGCGCTTTTGACGGAAGCTATAATGGCGGGGGCGGACAAAAACCCAATGATGTTGGCATCTTCAAATTCACTCCTTCCGGCAACCGCGCCTGGGCTACCTATCTCGGCGGATCAGAAAATGAATATCCTCACAGCCTTATCTGCGATCCCCAGGGCAACCTGATAGTATTGGGTCGCACCTATTCCAGCGATTTCCCCGTACGGGGCGCCGGCGTGATCGGGACCGGTGGTGGGGCAGATATTTTCGTTACGAAATTGAATGCATCCGGCTCCGACCTGATCGGTTCACTCAGGATCGGCGGTGCGGAAAACGACTGCGTGAATATTGAAGACAGGCAGAGAGGGGTCGTCACTTGCAACACCGCCAACTGCTCTACTTTACGCTTCTATGGTGATGATTCACGCAGTGAAGTTGTGCTGGATAAAGCCGGAAATATTTATGTAGTCGCACAGACCCAATCACCTAAATTCCCGATCATTGGCTCCACTTTTCAAACAACCAAAGGCAACCTTCAGGATGGCGTAGTAATGAAAATAAAACCCGATTGCAGTGATGTGATCTGGAGCAGCTTCATTGGTGGTAACGCAGATGATGGAGCTTTTGTACTGGCTGTTCATCCCGTGACCGGCGATATCTATGTAGGTGGGTCCACGCTCAGCACCGACCTTCCAAAAGCAACCGGCTACCAAACCAACAACAAGGGTGGCGCTGATGGTTTCGTAGCGCAGATCTCCAATGACGGAACAACACTTATCAAAACCACCTATCTCGGCACAAGTGCTTTCGATGCGGTGTATGGGATCCAGTTCGACAGGAATATGTATCCCTATGTTATGGGGATCACAGAAGGAGGTACGGAGTGGCCGTATGTGAATGCCACTTATCTCAATTCCGGGGCCAGCCAGTTCATCGCCAAACTGAAAAAGGATCTTTCCGGTTTTGAATATTCAACGGTCTTCGGTAACGGTGCGTCCGCACCGAATATCTCGCCCGTGGCTTTCCTGGTAGACCGCTGCGAAAACGTTTATATCTCCGGATGGGGTGGCTGGCTTGAACCCAATCCAGACCCCTATCATACTGCCGGGATGGTGAACATGCCACTGAAGAATGCGGTAAAAAACACTACGGATGGTCGCGACTTCTATTTCATTGTTCTCAAAAAAGATGTTGCCGACCTGTTATATGCCACTTATTTCGGACAGGATGGCGGCGAAGGTGAGCACGTAGATGGAGGCACCAGCCGCTACGACGAACGGGGTGTGATCTACCAGGCAATCTGCGCCAACTGTTTCGGCAGCCGCAACTGGGCCATCACCTCCCCTTTCCCTACTACCCGTAATGTATGGTCCATGACCAATGGCTCCGGTGAGAATGGCTGTAACCTGGCTGCCGTTAAAATTGAATTCAATTTCTCCGGTGTGATCGCAGCGCCCAAGGCTTATTCCAGAGGCGTGCCCGATTCCATGGGCTGTGTGCCTTTCACCGTTGAACTGCGAGACACTATCCGCAATGGCAAACGGTATGAATGGGATTATGACGGCGATGGTGTTACGGACGCTGTTACTACCGATTTCCAGATCACTCATACTTTCAATACGGTGGGCACCTTCCGGGTACGACTGATCGCAGTTGATTCTTCTACCTGCAATATCCGCGATACGGCCTATATCAATGTCCGTGTGCGCGATGATAAAGCCAACCTGGCCTTCAATTTCCAGAAGGTAGGGCCCTGCGAATCGCTCAAATTCCTGTTCACCAACCAGTCTACCCCGGCAGCCGGTAAGCCCTTCCAGAATAACAGCTTCACCTGGGATTTTGGCGATGGCAGCCAGCAGGTCATTACAGGTACGAATGATACCGAGCATACATACCCGGCATCAGGCATTTACCCGGTGAAACTGATCCTCACCGATACCAATTATTGCAATGCGCCCGATACCCTCACGAAGAATCTGCGCATTGCCGCCAATGTGAGGGCCCAGTTCCAGACATCACCCAACGGATGTGCGCCCTACAATGCCGTGTTCAATAATACTTCACTGGGCGGTCACGACTTCCTCTGGGATTTCGGCGATGGCAGTACTTCCACCCAGGAAAACCCTGTTCACCTTTATCCAACAACAGGCACTTATACGATCAAGCTCACTGCTTACGACACTACTACCTGCAATAAGGTGCACGATACTACTTTCACGATTACCGTGAATCCCAAACCTACTGCGGCATTCACCTATACACCGGTAACACCGGAGGTGAACAAGCCTACGATCTTCAATAACCAATCCACCGGCGGGGTCCGCTACAAGTGGATCTTCGGCGACGGCGAAGAAAGGACCAAGACCAGCATGGATACCACGATGCACCAATACAATGCTACCGGCACCTATGACGTGCTGCTGGTCACCTTTAACCAATTCGACTGTACAGATACGGCCCGTAATACCGTCAGAGCGCTCATCAATCCATTGCTGGATGTGCCGAATGCCTTTACCCCAGGCCGCTTCGGCAGGAATAGTATCGTGAAAGTGGAAGGATTCGGGATCGGCAAGATGATCTTCCGGATCTATAACCGCAGTGGCGTGAAAGTTTTCGAGAGCAACGACAGACATATCGGATGGGATGGTACATACCAGGGACGACTGCAACCAATGGACGTATATGCCTACACCCTTGACGTGGAATTCACCGATGGCACCAAGGCCCGAAAAACGGGTGACATCACCTTGATCCGGTAAACAACAACATTTGAAAAAACAAATGTTAAAGAACGACATGCTATTGAACTTGCAATAGCGAATCTGTAATTTTAAAGGGGGATGAACATGAGGACAATCATACCAACCAATCAGCAGTGGGCAGTGCGCAGTGGGCAGTGCGCAGTTAATATACCCCGCACTGCAAAAATTTCCATAGAAAGCACGCCACCACTTATAGTTATGGGCAGGAAGCCAATTGCCAATTGCCAACTGTCAATTGTCAACGCTACCAAACTCACGGCTCTACTGATGGCATCGCTGCTTTTCATGCTTCCTGCCGCACACGCGCAGGACCTGCATTTTTCACAATGGTTCAACTCACCACTCTCTACCAACCCGGCCAATACCGGTTTTATTCCCGATGCGGATTATCGCATCGGCGCCAATTATCGCAACCAATGGTCGTCTATCATGAGCGTGCCTTACAAGACCTATAGTATCTGGGGCGATGCACAGGTGTTCCGCAACCGGATCGAAAGCGGATGGCTTGGTTTGGGCGGACTGCTCCTGCGCGACGTGGCAGGCTCCGGCAGCCTCACTTCCACCAAAGCTTATGCTTCGGTAGCTTATCACCAGATGGTAGGAGTGGCCCACCTGTTGTCTGCCGGCTTCAATATCGGTTGGTCGAACAAAAGGATCAACAGCACCAGCCTGAAATTTCCCGACCAGTTCGATGGCAAGTTCTTCGATTCCAATATCCCTACCAGTGTGATCCTCGATAATCCGAATATCAATTATTTCGATGTACAGATGGGATTGAACTATGCTTACTTCCCCACCGAAAATATTTATATCAATGGCGGCGTATCTGCCTGGCACCTGAACCGACCGCGCGAATCCTTCTTCAATACAGATGCAAGTGGCCAGGATTCGCGCATACCCGTCAGGTATACTGCCTTTGCCAATGCCAGCCTGAAAGTGAACCAGGACGTGATCTTCAACCCGATGGCCTATTATTCCACACAGGCCAAGTCGACCGAAGTTGTGGCCGGCGGCAATATTCAATACAATCTTTCCGGTGATGGCGAGATGCAAGTGATGGGTGGGATCTATTACCGGCGGGGCGATGCCTTCATCCCCATGATCGGCTTCCAATACAAGAGTATCAAACTGTTCTTCACATACGATGCGACCACATCACAGTTGAACCAATACAATAACAGCCGCGGCGCCTTCGAGTTCGCGCTGATACAGCAGGGCTTCTATAGCGAGTATAATGGCGACAAGCGGCAATCGCTCTGCCCGAGCTTCAAGAATTGACATTAAAGTTCTTTTTTGCTCACTCTCTCTTTGTAGCTACCTTCAGTCGGAGAAACTGACAATTTTATGAGCCCAGTTACAGAGATCGTCCTGATCGTATTGGTCTATGCGCTGATGATCTTCACTGTGATCCGTATCATCTTCGACACCGTCAATGTTACCAAGGCTTTGGGCTATCTCCTGCTCACTATCACCCTGCCGGTCCTGGGCAGTATCGTGTATTTCTCACTGGGCGTCAATTACAGGAAACGGAAGATGTACAATAAGAAACTGATCACCGATGAAAAATTCCTGCTCGCCCTGCGCAAAGATGTCGATGAAGCGGCATTACGCCTTTTACAACAACACCATGAGGATGTAGGCAATTTCGCCGGACTGGCCAGGCTACTCATCAAGGATTCCCTCTCCTTTCTGTCCCTCAACCATATTACCCTGCTCACCAACGGTGAAGAAAAATTCCCGGAAGTAATGAAGGCGCTTGAAGCTGCTACCCACTCCATCCATATACAATACTACATCTACGACAACGACCAGATCGGTAACCAGCTCAAAGACCTCATGGTCCGTAAAGCACGGGAAGGCGTGAAAGTCCGGTTCATCTATGATGATTTCGGGAGCAATGGTCTAAAGAAAAAATTCATACGGCAGTTGCAGGAAGGTGGCGTGGAAGTATACCCGTTCTATAAGATCTACCTGGTCTTCCTGGCCAGCCGGCTGAATTACCGTAATCACCGAAAAGTGATCATTATCGACGGGCGCATAGGCTTTACCGGTGGCATCAATGTTTCAGACAAATACATCAATAATCCCGGAAGCAGCCAATTGTACTGGCGCGATTCGCATATCAGGATCGAAGGACCGGCAGTACTGAACCTGCAATACCATTTCCTGGCCGACTGGAATTTCTGCTCCGACCAGAACCTCGTGCCCAACAGGGAATTGTTCCCCATGCCTGTTCGTATGCCGGATTTCACGATGCTTACGCAGATCGCAGTGAGCGGGCCCGACTACCCCCGGCCGGATATCATGCTCAGTTATTTCACGGCCATCGCCAATGCACAAAAGAAGATTTACATCACTACTCCTTATTTCATTCCTAATAACAGTATTTACGATGCTATCGTGAAGGCAGCGCTCAGTGGTTGTGATGTGCGACTGCTGGTGCCCGGTGAATCCGATTCAAGGCTGGTCAATGCTGCCTCTCAATCCTATTTCGAGCCATTGCTGGAATGTGGCGTGAAGATCTATCTCTACCGGAAAGGGTTCGTGCATGCCAAGACCATGGTAGTGGATGATACGCTCAGCATGGTAGGATCGGCCAATATCGATTTTCGCAGTTTCGACCTGAATTTCGAATTGAACACCATCATCTATGACCAGGAATTCTGCGTATCCATGACGAAAACATTTTTCCACGATCTTGATTCCGCAGAAGAGCTCCACCTCACCACCTGGCAGGAACGCAGCGCAGGCAGGCAATTATTCGAGAAAACAGCCAGGTTATTGTCCCCACTTTTATAATACAGGCTTAGACAACCCTTCCTGTTGCTTACTATCTGTGGGCAAATCTTATTCTGCTGGTTTCCTCTTCCGCGCCACTTCCCGTTTGGCGCGATAATCATTGGGAGAGATGGCCATGAGCTTCGAGAACATCCTGGAAAAATAATACTGGTCCTCTATTCCCAGTTCCGATGCGATCTCCTTGACGCGGAGGTCCGTGAACTGCAGGAACTGGCAGGCTTTCTGGATCTTCAGGTGATTGAAATATTCGATAGGCGCAAACCCGGTCTTCTTCCTGAAGATCGCCGAGTAATGGGATGCAGACAGATTCACAGACCTGGCAATATCTTCCAGCGTAAGGATGGTATGCAGGTTCTTCTGCATGAAGTCGATGGACAGGTCTACCTGGTCGGCACTTTTCTTTTTGCCCGGGTAATTGAATTTCTCGTCGAAGATGAATGAGGTAAGAAAATGCCAGAAGCACATATTGACATAATAGAGATTGTCGAGGCTATACCCTCTCTCCAGGTTCAGATAGATCTCATCGTACAATTTGGTGCGGGCATCATTATAGTGGATATATCCTTTATAGTTCTTCAGTTGGTTGAGCATCAGGTCAACGATATGCTTTACGAGATGACCTTTGAAATGCACCCAGTAAATAGTCCATGGATCATCATCATCCGCTCCGTAGCTATGCGCTTTTTCAGCAGGGATCACAATAAAATCGCCGGGATGGATGGCCTGCCTCGATTTCCCGATCTCCACCCAGCCTTTTCCTTCGATACAATAGATGATGATATGCTGGTCGATGCCATGCAGTCGCTCCCGGTAATGGAACTTCGCCTTGGGATAATAGCCTATATCGGTGATATGTACCCCTGATAAAATGGAATCATTACTGCAGCTCTGGGAAATGATCTTCCGCGGTATTACAATAGCCTGCTGCCCCTCAAATCCTTCCTTCTTCTTTATGATGGCTGCGTCCTTTTCCATAATTTTCAATTTGACAAGCGACCTGAAGGTAGAAAAACTTCCCATAAAAATATCCATCTTTTCAATAACTATTTCTATTGTAAACATTCTTTAATACAAGCAAATTTGTCCCTTATCATGAGAACAGTCTTGCCAAAATTCAACACCGTTTACATCCTTGCCATCTCGTTCATCTCCGCCCTGGGAGGTTACCTGTTTGGTTTCGATTTTGCCGTTATCGCAGGCGCCCTGCCCTTCCTGCGCGATCAGTTCGGCCTCAATGAGTACTGGGAAGGTTTCGCCACCGGCTCACTGGCATTGGGCGCCATCATCGGTTGCCTGGTTGCCGGGAATATGGCCGACAAATATGGGCGCAGGGCCGGACTGCTCCTTGCCGCCGCTATTTTCGCCATCTCTTCCCTGGCCATGGCCTTTGCGCCCGGATTATATTTTTTTATCCCTGCCCGCTTCGTGGCCGGCATCGGCGTAGGCATGGCCTCCATGTTGTCGCCGATGTATATCGCTGAAGTATCTCCCGCACCATACAGAGGCCGGATGGTAGCCATCAATCAACTTACCATCGTGATCGGCATCCTGCTCACGAACCTGATCAATTATATGCTGCGGAACAATGGGCCCGATGCCTGGCGATGGATGTTCGGGCTGGGCGCCATTCCCTCCGGCCTCTTCCTGCTGGGCGTTTGCTGGTTACCGGAAAGTCCGCGCTGGTTATTGAAATCAGGACAGGAGGCAAAAGCTTCAGCGATCCTGTCGAAGATCGGCGATACCAGCTTTGCTGCCAGTTCTATCCAATCGTTCCGCGAAACGATGAAGGGAGAGCTGAAACTGCCTTTCAGTGCTGCATTCGGGAAAGCCGTATTACCGGCTGTGCTGGTAGGTATCGGGCTGGCTGTGTTCCAGCAATTCTGCGGCATCAACGTCGTGTTCAATTACCCTTCCAATATTTTCGAAACGATCGGCGCCTCCAAAGACGACCAGTTGTTGCAAACTGTTTTCATTGGAGGCGTGAACCTGCTGTTCACGCTGCTGGCCATGGGCCTGGTCGACAAACTGGGCAGGAGACCCCTCATGTTGTTCGGCGCGGGAGGACTGGCCATATTATATATTGTCATCGCCCAATTGCTGAATGCCAAGTCGGCTTCAGTAGGCATCTTCCTCCTGTCGGCCATCGGCACTTATGCCCTTTCACTGGCGCCGGTGACCTGGGTGTTGATCGCAGAGATCTTTCCCAATAAGGTGAGGAGCACCGCTATTTCCATTGCCGTGCTCTGCCTGTGGAGCGCCTATTTCATTCTCACCTTCACCTTCCCGGTACTGGCAAAACAGATCGGCATGCACAATACGTTCTATATCTATTCAGTGATCTGCATGATCGGATTTGTATTCGTATGGACAAAAGTGAAGGAAACAAAAGGAAAGACCCTCGAAGAACTGGAAACGGTCTTTGCAGGGCATTAGCATCGTGTATTCGCTTGTGCTAAATAAATACCAACCAAAAGGAATTCATCATGGAAGTGAAAGCGTGGATTGAAAAGATCAGTATCCCCACTTATGAGATCGGTAAACCGGAAAAGAATCCCATCTTCCTGGAGAAAAGAGTGTACCAGGGCAGCAGTGGTGTAGTATATCCCCATCCTGTGATCGAAAAAATTTCTGACGGGAAGATCGATAAAGAATATACAGCCATCTACATTGAAAATGATTTTCTGAAGATCATGATATTGCCCGAACTCGGCGGCAGGGTGCAGCGGGCTTATGATAAATTGCGCAACCGTGATTTCATTTATTATAACCAGGTGATCAAACCCGCGCTGGTAGGGCTTACGGGCCCCTGGATCTCAGGCGGCATTGAATTCAACTGGCCACAACACCACCGACCCAGCACCTTTGATCCGGTCGATTTTACCATCGAAGAACAGGCGGATGGCAGCAAGACCATCTGGGTGAATGAAGTAGAAATTATGTTCCGCACCAAAGGCATGGCGGGTTTTACCCTGTATCCTGATAAGGCATATCTCGAAATAAAAGGCAGGCTCTATAACCGTACTCCCTTCCCGCAAACGTTCTTGTGGTGGGCCAATCCCGCCGTGAAAGTGAACGACCATTATCAATCCGTTTTCCCGCCCGACGTTTATGCCGTGTTCGATCATGGCAAACGGGATGTATCGGACTTCCCCATCGCTACAGGTGTTTATTATAAAGTGAATTATGCACCGGGTACAGATATATCGCGTTATAAGAATATACCTGTCCCCACTTCGTATATGGCTATCCGTTCCAAATACGATTTCATTGGTTGCTATGAACACGATACACAGGCCGGCATGTTGCATGTGGCCAACCATCACATTTCGCCCGGAAAAAAACAATGGACCTGGGGCAATGGGGATTTCGGCCAGGCATGGGACAGGAACCTGACGGATGATGACGGCCCTTATATCGAACTGATGACAGGTGTGTTCACCGATAACCAACCCGACTTCTCCTGGATCCAACCCAATGAAGAAAAATCATTCGAGCAATATTTCATGCCGTATGCACAGGTGGGGGCAGTGAAGAATGCTACAAAAGAGGCTATGCTCAACCTGGAATTCGACGATAGTAACGCTATCATAAAAGTATATGCCACGGCTGCCTATCCTTCCTCCACCGTCCGTGTGCTGGTCAATGGGACCGTGGTAAAAGAATTCGTGACAGACCTTTCCCCTTCACAGATATTCGACAATAAAGTGCTCCTCCCCGGCTCGTCCACACCTGAACAGGTAAAGGTGGATGTAGCAGATAAGAACGGACACGTGCTGGTGAGCTATCAGCCCGAACTGCCCTCCCACCGGGATATTCCTCCGCCCGCATCGGCTGCAAAAAATCCTGTGGATATAAAAAGTACCGAAGAATTGTTCCTGAATGGCCTGCATATCGAACAATACAGGCATGCCACCTATCCGGCCACCGATTACTATGAGGAAGCATTGCGGCGTGAACCAGGTGATATCCGCAATAACAATGCATTGGGCCTTTGGTATATGAGAAGAGGGCAGTTCGCAAAGGCCGAATCCTATTTCCGCATGGCCGTGAAAACCCTCACCCTTCGCAATCCCAACCCCTATGATGGAGAGCCCCTGTATAACCTGGGATGGGCGCTGAAATTGCAGGGAAAGCCAGATGAAGCCTATGAGACTTTGTACAAGGCTACCTGGAATGCAGCCTGGCAGGATGCAGCATTTTTTACGCTCGCCAGGATTGCCTCTGCCAAAGGTGATGTGAACGATGCCCTCTATCTCGTGAGCAAATCAATGGAACGCAATTATCACGGGCATTCGGTCCGTCACCTGAAAGCAGCACTACTGCGCATGGCGGGGCGTACAGCCGAAGCATCCGGTCTCATTGAAGAATCACTCGCCATCGATCCGTTCAATTTTGGATGCCTGTTCGAAAAATATTTACTGGCAGGAGGCCATGGCCATGATGCAGCCGCCCGCGCATTGCAATATTTCAAAGAGCTGATGCGGGACGATGTGCAGAATTATATTGAATACGGTCTCGATTATGTGCAGGCCGGATTGTATGAAGAAGCCATCAAGCTATTTACCATATACGCTGAAGGGAAGACAGCTATTTATCCGATGGTCCATTATTATATCGGATGGTGCGCTTCATTGATGGATGATGGATCAGTTGCACAGCAGTACTTTCAACTGGCATCAGAGGCTTCTCCCGATGGCTGTTTCCCTCATCGCATAGAAGATATCCTCGCCCTGCAATGCGCTACCGGCGTCAACCCGGCCGATGCCAGGGCATGGTATTATCTCGGCAACTGCTGGTTCGACAAACGCCAGTATTCCGAAGCCATCAACTGCTGGGAAAATTCAGTAAAGATCGACGATAGCTTCCCTACTGCCTGGCGCAACCTTTCCCTCGCCTATCATAATAAATTGCGTGATACAGAAAAAGCAGTGGCAGCACTGGAAAAGGCATTTGCCCTCGATGAGACGGATGCAAGAGTGCTGATGGAACTCGACCAGCTCTACAAGAAAATGGGATATGCACACCAGGTACGACTATCGTTGCTGGAAAAATATCCCACACTGGTCGATTTCAGGGATGATCTTTACCTGGAAAGAGCAACGCTCTACAATCACCTCCATCAATATGAAAAAGCAAGAGATATTATAGCAGTCCGGCAATTTCATCCCTGGGAGGGTGGTGAGGGAAAAGTGGTAGGTCAATACCTGATGGCCCATCTCGAACTGGCCCGTCAGGCTTTGATAAAAGGAGAATACCAGTCGGCCCTTCAATTACTGGCAGCTACCGAACAATATCCACACAACCTTGGAGAAGGGAAATTATATGGCACGCAGGAAAATGATATTTTTTACCTGCAAGGCTGTGCCTATGAAGGATTGGGGATGAAGAAGGAAGCCAAAGAAAAATTCATGCAGGCCACAACAGGGATCAGTGAGCCTGTACAGGCCATCTTCTATAATGATCCGCAGCCCGACAAGATCGTATACCAGGGATTGGCCTGGCTCAAGCTGAATGAGCCGGCAAAGGCCAAAGCCATTTTTGAACGATTCATCCAGTTCGGTCAACAACACCTCGACGATAACATAAAAATCGATTACTTCGCAGTGTCGCTTCCCGATCTGCTGGTATTCGACCAGGACCTTTCGTTAAAGAACAGTATCCATTGCAAATACCTGGTGGCACTAGGCAACCTCGGATTGGGCAATTATGCAGCCGCGGAGCAGGAACTGAAAGAGGTACTGCAATGGGAGGTCAATCACCAGGGAGCCGGTACACACCTGCAGATGATCCCATTCCTTCGTCACCAGATCAAAGAGAATCCAGCAATAAAAATCTGATATGTCAATATTCGCCCGGTCATGTTTATTCCTTTTGGCTTTTACCACACTGAAAGGAATGGGACAATCCATCTCGCTCGCCGGCTCCTGGCAATACCGCCTCGATCCGCAACAAGCAGGTATTAAAGAAGAATGGTATCGCCAGCTATTCGCCGGAACGGTACAATTGCCCGGTACGCTCGATGATAATAAGATCGGTGCTGCACCAACGCTCACCGACGATACGCTCAGCAAAACCGTACTGCTCAATCTTACGCGCAAACACAGTTATATCGGCGTAGCCTGGTACAGGAAAGAAGTGAACATCCCCGAAAACTGGCGTCAGAAACATATCGAGCTTTTTCTCGAAAGAGTGATCTGGCAAACCAGGGTCTGGATCGATGGGCAGGAGATCGGTGTACGGGAAAGTCTCAGTGTTCCACAAGTATTCAATACTGCCGGGCTTTTGAAACCTGGCAGGCATCTGATCGTGCTGCGTATCGATAATTCAAAGCAATATGATATCAGCCTGGGTGATAGAAATTTTGCTCATGCCTATACGGAAGGTACACAGATCATCTGGAATGGTGTGATCGGTAAAATACAATTGCAGGCCACCGGTCAAAACAGGATCGATGACGTGCAGATGTATCCTGATCCGGAAAACAGATCGGTACAGGTCAATGCTTCTTTGTTAGCCTCTAACAACACGAAAGGCTCTGTACAATTCACAATCCTGTATAAGAACAAGATCGTTGCCACCCGTCAAATGAAGGTAACGGCACACAATAATTCTGTTGCTGCGATCAATGCAACGATCCCCGTCCCCAATGCACAATTATGGGATGAATTTCATCCGAACCTATATCAACTGCGGGTAACGTTGCGTAACAATAACCGTATCACACACGAAAAGACCTTTCAATTCGGGATGCGCCGGCTCACCAATGCAAACAGTCAATTGCAGATCAATGGCCGGCGGATCTTTTTAAGAGGTACTCTTGAATGCAATATATTTCCTTTAACCGGCCATCCGCCAATGGATAAAAAAGGATGGCTCAAAGTATTCACTACTGCAAAACAATATGGGCTCAACCACCTGCGCTTTCATTCCTGGTGCCCTCCACGGGCCGCATTCGAAGTGGCGGACTCACTCGGGTTTTACCTGCAGGTTGAAAATCCACTCTGGATACTGAATATAGGAGCAGATACCACGGTAAGCCGTTTCATTGCAGAAGAGGCCGATCGCATCAGTCGTGAATACGGCAATCATCCCTCATTTTGTTTCTGGAGTATGGGCAATGAACTACAGGGAGATCTTGATCAGCTTCACAAGCTAATGAGCTCGCTTCGCGAAAAAGACAATCGTCACCTGTACACCACCACCACTTTTACTTTTCAGAATGGTCATGGAAAATGGCCTGAACCGGGGGATGATTTCTACATCACTCAATACACCAAAAAAGGCTGGGTACGCGGACAGGGTATCTTCAACGACTATACGCCGGAATTCAACAAGGATTATACTGCTTCGATCGAAGGATTGCCGGTGCCCATCGTAACACATGAGATCGGGCAGTATTCCGTATATCCCGATATGGCCGAGATCAAAAAATATACCGGCGTCCTCGACCCCCTCAACTTCAAAGCTATTCAGAAAGACCTGCAGAGAAAAGGATTGCCGGGCGTGTCTCCTGCCTGGTCGAAAGCCAGTGGTGCATTGGCAGCCAACCTGTATAAAGAAGAAATTGAAAGGGCATTGAAGACAAAGGGCAGCAGCGGTTTTCAATTGCTCGACCTGCACGATTTTCCCGGTCAGGGTACAGCACTGGTCGGTTTGCTCGACGCATTCTGGGATAGCAAGGGACTGATAACACCAGCCGCGTTCCGGGAATTCTGCGCACCTGTAGTACCACTTATCCGGTTCAACAAGGCGATCTATACCAATGATGAGAAATTTATCGCTACTACTGAGATCGTGAATTTCAGCGATCGCCCTATCGGCAATGCTGTGGTGGAATGGAGCATCAAAGGGAAGAATGGAATACAACTGGCCGGTGGAAAATTCCATCCCGGCACTATTGCCATCGGTAACGGGGAAACCATTGGCAAAATCGAATATGGGCTGAGCAAGATCAAATCCGCCATGCAACTGATCATCCAGGTAAGGATCACCGGAACAGACTACCGGAACAGTTGGCCGATTTGGGTCTATCCTGTCGCGATCCCTGCCAGTGATCCTGGCATTGTGGTAACAAGATCGGTTACTGAAGCACAGGAATTATTGAATGCAGGTAAAACAGTTCTGCTGAATCCTGATACGGCGGTTGTGAATGGCGTTGAAGGTCGCTTTGCGCCGGTATTCTGGAGCCCTGTGCATTTCCCCAACCAGCCCGGCACGATGGGATTGTTGATGAATGCCAACCATCCGGCCTTTGCCCATTTCCCAACAGATAGTTTCACCAACTGGCAATGGTGGGACCTCACCAAACGATCGAAGACCATGATCATCGACGATAGTTACAAGAACTGTACACCTATCGTCACCATGATCGACAACTTTTTCAAGAACCGCCGCATGAGCAATATGGTGGAAGCCCGCTATGGTAAAGGTAAACTCCTGATCGTGACCATGGACATCTCCAGCGATCTCGATAAACGCCCGTCCGCCAGGCAACTCAGGTATAGCTTGATGGAATATATGAAGAGCGGGAAGTTCAACCCGGCGGCTACTTTAAGGGAAGCTGATCTGAAAGGATTTTTCAGGTAAATGCGGAGATCAGGACCTTGCAAAATCGAGCAATGCCTGAATATGGCCTCTATCTGCTTCTCTAAGCGCCTCCAGATACGTATCGCGCGGGTTTCGGGTTGACATGGCGTTCCCTCTGCTCCAGGTAAAAACCGGCCGGTTGAAAATATGTTGACTAATCACATCGGCAATCAATCGTGCATGTCTGCCATTTCCATTCGAAAAGCAATGTATGGATACAATGCGGTGCTTGAACCGTATAGCTATTTCGTCATCAGGATAGGTAGTATGTTCAAGCCAATAATAACAATCGTCCAACAACATTTTTAATTCGATGGCGATCTGGTGTTTTTCAACCCCGATGTTCTTATTGGTCTTCCGAAACTCTCCGGCCCAATCCCAAATATCATCAAACATTCTTTTGTGAAGTTCTCTGATGAACTTTTCAGAAAGGATCACTTCTGCTTTAAATCTACGCCGGATAGTCCACTCTACCGCTTTTTCGATGTTTTGTTGTTCAAATTCATCCAACTCCTGACGGGTTGAGATACCGGCAATTTTTAATCCTTCCTTTTCGTCTTCATCGAGAGATGTTTGGCCTGCAGCATAATTGAACTCTAATCCCATAAGATCTTAGGCAATTCATTTTTAAATTCTTCCGTTCGTTCTTTAATAGCCTTTTCAATCCTTTTTTTTGAGTTCTCCTGTCCTTCGAGTTTCATGGAGATAGAGGTGCGCAGTACGATTTCTTTCGCCAAGGCCCTGGCTTTTTTTTCGATCATGGCTTCGATCGATTTGTCTTTGGGAACAAATCCATAAACCAGCACCATGTCGAGGGCATCGGCAATTTCGTGAAGATTTCTTAAAGTAATGGAACCATTTTGTTCCCTGGTCTCGATTTCCATTGCGCTTTGAGGAGTTATTTGCAGTTTTTCCCCAAGCTGCCTCAAAGACATACCAAGGCAGGTACGAATGGTGTTGACCCATCCCTTCGATGGAACAGTTACTTTCCGAAGAGGTTGCAGCTTACGCAATTTAGCATCCAGCTGTTCAATCGATAGTAGTTTTTTACTCTTTTTCATCAGGTTATAACCTTAAATATTGAACACAAATTTAAGGTTATAACCTGATGAAATAAATTAATTTTTCAGGCTATAACCTGATGAAAATCTTATTTATAAAGAATATTTAGTTAATAATCAATAATATATGCAATCAAACGTTTTTTGCTGCCCGCCACAAAGGAATAGACAACAGGAAAATGATCCCTCCTATGAGGATTGCCACCTGCCCTTTACTGGCCACCATACCAAGCACAGCAACACCAATACCAACTATGGCGATTGAGGCAGCGATCACCCGTACACCAAATACATTTTGCGCATGTGCATCGTTGTTATTGACTGTAGCCTGGGTAACAGGTTGTGGCGGCTGAGTATCCGTATTGACAGTTGTTCCAATTGCGCCTGTTGCTCTCGCATATATTTCCCTTATCACTAACACCGCTACCGGTATTCCCACGCCCAGCGCTGTTTCCCAAACACGGTCGAGCCTGAACCCAAACAAGGCAGTGCCAAATAATTTCAGGACCAGGCTGATCAGTAATCCGCATAAAGAAGCGGTAACGACAGAAGCCGCTGTTTGCCGTTTGGAATAGAGCGACCAGATCACCGGCACGAACAGTGCCCCGCCTGCAATGGAAGCAGTGCTCAGCACCATTTCCACAATACCGCCTACAAGCGGCACCATCATGGCAATGATAATGGTAAGCCCCCCGAAGAACACAGTAAAGAATCTCGCGGCCCTGATGAGTTTGCGCTCTCCGGCAGAAGGATCGATCACTTTTTTGTAGATATCATGCGCAAAGACCACTGCCACCATATTGATAGTAGTATTGGCCTTGCTCGCAGTTGCTGAGATCATACCCGATAAAACAAGGCCGATCAGTCCTGCCGGCAATACCAACTGGCATAACATCATATAAGCGCCCTCCGGCTGTAGTCCCTGCAGGCCGGGATTGATCACTTTATAGATCATCGGCGGCAGCATCCAGATAAAGGGACTGAGCAGGTAAAGTATCGTGAACAGGTAAGCCACTTTTTTTGAATTACGCTCTGTTGAAACGCTGGTATAGCGCTGCACATAAGCCCAGTTACCACCGATATAAGCTGTTTGATACGCAAGGAAAGCAAGGAAAAATCCCAGTGAATATTCCTCATTGAAGAAATTGAAAAAACCATCAGGCGCTTTATTCACGAAACTACCCACACCTCCTACTTCACTAAATGCCATGGGTATCACGATCAGCACCGCTGCCGTCAGGATCACGAACTGCACCACATCGGTCACCAGAACGGCCCAAAGCCCGCCCGCTGCCGTATACAGTATGATGATACCTCCTATGATGAGGATGCAGGTATTCAGTGAAAGTGGTGTGGCCACACTCACCATCTTGCCAACCGGATAGAGCACGGATGCCGTGGTGAACAATCCATGGAGCATGATGAGAAAAGTATAGAACTGTTGTGTACGAATTCCGAATTTCTTGCCGATATATTCTGCAGCAGTTACACTTCCAGTCCGTTTCCATTTACCGGCAATGAAGAGGGCTGTCAGCAATCCGCCAACAACCATGGTGAGCTGGATACCATTGGCCACAAACCCATGTTTGTACGCGATGGAGCCCCATACAACGAACGTGCCGGCGGAGAAATAACTGATGAAAAGTGAAAGCCCATTGATCCACCAGGGTGTGGCCCCGCCTGCTTCGAAGAAGGCAGTCGAGTTCTTACTGCCCATACGTGTGAAGGCCATACCGATACCGAGAATAAGCATGGCGAAAACGGCCATCACTATAAAATCCAACTGATTCATACAATTCCTGTTAATGATTTTTCCTTTGTTTATTCACCATAACACCTCACTTCAAAGAGAGCGGCCGGCGTATGTGCAGAGGGGTGTTCCATCAGTATCCGCAATGAACGGGTCGATATTGCCCGTTCCGGTAATATCGTATTGATGGTTTGATAATTGTTGCTGCATTCATAGACCACTTCATTTTTATCATCCAGTATTTTATACCTGCGCACGCAGAAAGGCATTACCCGTTCCGGATGCCCCATCAATACCGATTCCATGGGATGATCGTAATCGGTATCAAATGTCAGAACAATTTTTTTGATCGTTTGAGGTTGTTCCCATCTGAGTTCCACGGCAGGTGAATGGTCTTTCGGGTCTGCTACCCATGCATTGGGTTGCAAGGTTGGCCGGGCGATGCCATTACGAAGATTGGCCGCTCCGAACCCAGACAGTGCCGGTTTGAATTTGATAGCTATATTTTGTCCGGCAGGCCTGCGTTGCGGGCACCAGAACTCGAAGCTGTCCATCCCGATATGTGCAGGCGGCTCCTGTTTTCCAAAATTGGATACGGCCGGGTTGATGGTATTGAAAACAGAGAGGATACCCGTAATGCGGGCCGCCGACCGTGGAATATTGATGGCCGGGTTCCTGTGCAGGATAACGAATACATATTGTGATTCTGCGATCGTAATGCCGGGTTGGACAGGCAGGCAGTTCCTTCCTTTTTGCAATAGTAGTTCGAACCGGGCCAGCGTTCGGTCTGGTGTGTAGTTACCGGTGTTGGAAGAGATGCGGACCTCAACTTCCAGGATGGCGCCGGGCATATCCGTATAGGCATGCAACACCAGGTCCGGCATTTTACCGGCCTTGACAGGCACCATTTGTCCAACAGGCAGATCGAGCGGCAATAATCCTCCATCTTCTGGTATCTCCTGCAGCTCCAGCTCACTGGTTGCGTGGATGCATGCCAGTTGTACTAAGTCCTGCTCATCATGCATAAGATGGTGGGGGATATATTGACCTGCCTGCATCAGGCGTCGTTGGAGTTCCGTTATTTTTTTCTGTGTGAAAAGTTCCGCAGGCCGGCATCGATATTTTTTGCAAAGCACGGCAGCCATACCGACGGCCTGTGCGGCATAAGCAGCAGTACCCATCACGCGGGAAGAACCAAATGCCACATGCGATGCACTAATGATGCGGCCTGCCAGCAACAGGTTATTGATATTGCGTGAATAAAGACAACGATAAGGTATCTGGTAAGTGCCTTTGCTATGCCATTGGTTACAGCCTGGTCCGGTAGCATATACGCCATCGGCAGGGTGCAGATCCACCGACCATCCTCCAAAGGCAACAGCATCTTCATGCACTCTTTGTTCGATGATGTCCTGTTGCTTCAAAATATAATCACCTTCAAAGCGACGGCTTTCCCTTTTACCTGGTATCATACCCACCCATTCGAGGGTAAGGTTCTCTGCTTCGGGGAATTGTCCTGAATTTTTGATATGGTTCCATACCCCATAAACGATCTTCCACAGTTCCCATTTGATAGTTTCGGTATCATGTACCGTGTCGAGGCGACCACCATATTCTATCCACCATAAGCGGCAACCATATTCTTTGGTATTGAAACTGCGGAACCGCGGTATCTGCGTGATATCGTCGAGCGCAAATGCAGGCGGAACGAAACTCACCGGCCTGCCTGTATCTTTCGTATAGAAGTAGAGGGAGTGGCCCAGCAATTCTCCGTATTCTTCGGAAGGAGCAAAACCTTCCCCGAATTCTTCCTTCGATTCGGCCCCCATCCTGAACGCAGCGCCCGACAGGAATCCTGTTACTCCATCACCGGACGCATCGCAGAAAAGTGGCGCAGTCAGTTCATATTCTGTCTGGTTCTGGCTGCAAAAGGCCCTCACGGCACTGATCGTTGATTCATCTTTTTTCATCACCTCATAAACGACCGTATTGAGGAGCAGGGTGATATTTTTTTCAGTGACCACTTTGTCGAGTAAGATGGAATCGTAGATAACCGGATTCCCTTCCGGGTTCCTGTACATATTCTCTACCAGTATTTCATCGAGTACGCCCCCTTCCCTGGCCCAGCGATTGTTGTTGCCCATGTGCGATGTGGCGCCCAATACCCATAGCCTCACTTCACTGGATGAATTACCTCCGAGTACGGGCCTGTCCTGCACGAGTATTACCTGTAATCCCTGCCTGGCCGCTGTGATGGCACAACATACCCCCGACAATCCCCCGCCCGTGATCACGAGATCTGCTTCGAACCGGATACCTGGAAAAGATCGCTTGCCTGTGTTTTCAGATCGTATCATTCTTGCACTGTTATGATGATTGATAATTGATTATTTTTTCCCTTCTGTTATTCCACGCCAGTCGTCCGTCCGGAAAGGAGATGCCGGAAATCCTTCCTTGTTATAAATATTGGCCCCATTACTTTCTACCGGGCTGCCGGTCCATGCATACCGCACTGCCACCGGATGTTTTACTACAGGCGACCATACCACTATTACATCACCGTCGATCCGGGCATTGGCCCATACGAATTTTTTGTCGCTGCCCGCAATTGCAAATCCTCCTGGTTTACCGTCCTTGGCCACCAGTCCATTTCTTGCATTGGTGAATTGTATCCTGAGACTATCTCCCTGTACGTCCGCTGATCGATACAAAGGCGATGTCTGAATATCTGCTTCTCCGTAAACCAGTTTCCTGGCTTCTGCGGCAAGTCGCCGTCCGACAATCTGTTTGTTGGTAGGATGTACATCATAAGGATTGCCGGCATCGATCGTTACTGCTATACCGGTATTGGGTAATCGTAGTGACTGTAGTTGGGCTTCACGCAGTTCTGCCCAGGTATGTTCGACGGGATTATTGGTAAGCTCCGTGTAACCTGCCAACTGCACGAGTAGAAAAGGGAGGTCTCCTGATGCCCATCGGGCACGCCAGTCGTTGATCAGCAATGGCAGCAGGCTCCTGTATTGAAATGCCCGTCCAGCATTGTTCTCACCCTGGTACCAGAGGATGCCTTTGATGCCCAGCTTCCTCAGAGGTGCGATCATTCCATTGAACAATCCAGAAGGGGTTGCCGAGAGCACGGGCATGGTCTTCAATATTGGAAAATTTTGCAATGCCGCTCCCAATGCATATTGCCATTCCCCTGCCAGCGGAACGGTGAGCGGTGTATCGGAAGAGACCATTTCTTCCAATCGCAGATCAGCCGCATTTTTTGCTGTAAAGCCGGCAGGCTTGTTCTGCGTTTCAAGCCTGATCACAATAGTATTCTCACCGGCCATTAATATTTCTTTGGGGATACGATACGTCCTTCTCCCTGCCATCCAGGTGGTACGACCTGTCTCCTGTCCATTGAACCAGGTAATATCTTTTTCATTCAGGGTCTCAAGGTTGAGCACAAGATCGTTCTGTAACATGGAAGCCGGCAACTGAACAGATCTACGGAACCATACGCTGCCCTTGAACATGGGTTCAGACTGTTCGAGCGTGCCGGGCGCGATCATTGTTTTCCAACCGGTAGTATCCGCCTTCCTGTACCACTGCTCGCTGAATCCTTTATCCACCTGCGTCATTTGCTGTTGATAAAGCGCCAGTGCTTTTGCCTGTTCAGATAGCACGGTTTCTACAGTTATTCCCTGTTGCCAGGCTTTTTGGAGGCTGTCGGTCAGTTCCCTGAAGTCGGGGTGACGGGAGATACTGTCGAAACTGGTCCATGCCTCGATAGGCGTTCCTCCCCAGGAAGACTGGATTATACCAACAGGGATGTGTAACCGTTTTTTCAGTTCCCTGGCAAAGAAATAAGCCACGGCCGACATCTCCCAACTGTTCTGCGGTGTGCAGGTTTTCCAGGAAGCGGGCAGGGTATTCGACAAGGGTACGGATGAAATACTGCGGGGTACGGAAAAAAAACGGATACCAGGATGGTTGGCCTGTTTCAACTCCCAGGCTGCATTCCATGTTTTCATCAGTGGCCATTCCATATTCGATTGACCGGAGCATAGCCATACATCACCGATCATGATATTGCTCCAGGTGAAGGAACTGTCTGATTGGACTGATAAGGAGTACGGCCCCCCGGCTTCCATCGGCGGGAACTCCACCTGCCACTGACCTGCTTTATCAGCTTTAACTGTTTTTGTTCCTCCTGCGAAACTGAATGTGAATGCCTGCTTCGGTTTGGCTGTACCAAAAAACTTTATGAGCTTCTGTCTCTGCAATACCATATTCTCACTAAAGAACCAGGGCATACGGACCGATGCATTAGAAGAAACCGGCAGGGTAGAAGAAGCTGCCGGCCCTGCAATTACTGTATATTCTTTTTTGAGGGCCAGAAATCCATTAGGCTTCAGGAGCGACACGGAGGTTCTATTTTCTATAATGCGGGGATTTGTAATGATGGCCCTGTATGATTCTCCGGGTTTCAGTACAGGCAATGTGATCGACTGATCACCGCATGCGATACGGTAATTGCGTAAGGTAGTGACAGGAAAATCTTTTCGGGCAGAGATGGTAACAACAAGCTGGTGTTCATCGCAACGTTCCAATGTAAAGAGTGCAGGAGCAAATTCTTCCTGCCATACCCTGTAAGTATCACGGGGCCGGCGATCTGGTTGCACCAACCCCCAGGCCCGGTATCCATCGGCATCGGTTCCCGGATAGCGGCTCCTGTAATCATTGAACGACCACCAGGATGCGCCCACCACGTAATCGCATTGGCGTACCGCCTGCATGGCTTTCTGCAAGTAATCGATCCTGGCCGATTCCGGCTTATTGCCCGCACGCATCCCGAACTCACTGATGTAAACAGGCTTGTTGGGATAAATATCATGAATATGTTGCAGGCATTCCAGGTGATTACCATAAATATTGGCACTGATAAAATCGACTTCGTTCGAAGCTTCATCAGTAGGCTTCGTCACATATTTTCTCCATACGTTGAAACTGGCGAAGGTGAGCAGTCGTGAAGTATCCATTGACCTTACATACCGCCCCATCTCTTTCACCCAATCTATTCCTTCTTTGGTATGGGAAGGAAATTCATTGCCCAGGCTATACGCGATCACGGAGGGATGGTTCCAGTCGCGCTCGATCATTTCCCTTAACTGCGACCTGTATTTCTCTTTCATTACCGGGTCGGCCATTTGTCGCTGTGTCATTTGCCAGTTACCTGCTTCTGTGATCAGCAGCATGCCATTTTTATCGGCCCAGTCCAGCAGCCTTTCAGGAACGGCATAATGGGCAATGCGTGAGAATTCCATGCCCGCATTTTTCATCAGCGTAAGGTCTTGTATCAGTACGGAATCAGGATCGAGGGAACCATACACCGGATGATCAGCCGGCCTGTTGGCCCCACCCATGCGAACAGGTTCTCCATTCAATAATAACTGCGTTCCAATCACTTCCAGTTTGCGAATGCCGAAATGGCTACGCACAGTATCCTTTCCCAATACCAGCTCGGCGAGGTAAAGATGCGGTCCATCACAATTCCAGAGCTTCGTTTCCGAGGCAGGCAGTATGCCTTCCAGCAATATCTTTCCTTTATTTCCTGGAGCAATGGGGCCTGAAGTCGTTGTAAACTTCATCGTGCACTGCCTGCCACCATCATAAATATGCGCGGTAATGTGCGGCTGCACTGAAGACCCTGATAAATTATTCACAGCCGCCATGATCCTGATCTTTGCCGATCTTCTTTTCAAATCAGGTTCTGCTTCGATCTTTATTTTTTCCATGAATAATTCCGGCCGGGTAATGACTTGAACGGGACGGGTGATGCCGCCATAATTCATCCAGGCATATACCTGTGCTGCATTGGGCAATAACAGGGTATCGGCCGTCTTGACCCCGGGGATTGTAGTTGTATCCCAGGAATTATTAACGGAGACGGATATATTATTTTTTTGTGCCATCCACTCGGTCACATCCCATTCGAAGGGTGTATAGCCGCCCTCATGCACTCCCAGCAAATGGCCATTCAACCAGACCTTTGCCTTATAGAACACAGCATCGAACTGTAGGAAACTGCGATAGCCTTTGGGTACAGACGCTTGCTGAAAGGTGGTGAAATACCAGGCAGTACCCGTATAAAAAGGATACCTGGGATCTACGGAAAAACAATGTGGCACGGTAACCTGGTCGAATTTGGCGGAAGGGAATGCAGGTTGATACCATCCATCCCTCTCCCCGGTATTCAATGGATCGGGGGCAATAGTCCATTTACCATTCAGGCTGGTCACCTGTGCTGATACCGGTAGAAAAGCGTTTAACAAGAATAATATGATGATGTATCGCTTCATTTTATTTCGTAGCCATTTTTTTCGTGCGTGTGATGAGACTGCTGCTGCCGCATCCGGTAGTATTGTTCGTATAGGTGACAGGGCCGGTATTGGTGCTGTTCACCTTATAGGGTTGGGGCACACATTCAAAACGACTATTCGTGATCACCAAATTTTTGATCCCTGCAGCATCGATCCCTGTAGCTGCATTGGAAAAAGTACAGCTATCGAATTGGATCGTACCTATTGTCATGGCAGTAGTAATGGCATTGCGGATACCGACCAGCCCGGTGGCGCCGATCCTGTTCACCCAGCCCGATTCATTGAACGTGCAGTTTTTCAGTAATACCTGCTGAGGAAAAGTAGCCTCATTCACTTCCGTTCCGAAAAGGATGGCGGGATACATGATATTATCGTAGGTCACGTTTTCCAATGTTACATTTTCGTTCTTGATAACACCCGCACATCCGGCGATCTTTTTAAAGGTGGAATTTTTAAGGGTATAATGGTCCATATCCCAGGCGTAGACAGTGATCCTCGTTCCGGTCGTTACAAAAGATGGCAGGGCCGTGCTGGTGGTGACCAGCCCGTAAATGGTGTCCCCTGAAATGCCGGTCTGTTGCCAGGTTTGGGCGAACCGCTTTTCGACATTGGCCCCATTCCAAAACCCGATACTGTCATTGATAAAGTCGGGGATGGTAGTGAATTTCTTCCAGACCCGTATTTCGGTAGGCGAATTTTTCTGGGCAACCGTCAGGAAGGCGCCATGCGCATTCTGCCCGTCCCACCGCACCCCTTCCACATAGAAGCTGTCTACCACTACCTGCCCGTTGCTCATATTGATCTTCCAGGCATCGCGGGGCCCAACAGCCAGTTGGTTACCGGTCGGATAAAATCGTATACTCTTTGCAGTTATATTTTTACACGCGACCGTATGGATACCCCATCCAGCTATATTGACCGTGTTGATATTCTCCAGTTGCAGGTCGTTACAAAAATTAAGGGCAAGCTGGAACATGGTCTGCGCACCATAGTGCCACGAGAGGCCAACACCTGTGTCCACACTCTGGGCAAAACGGGTGCTGTTCATCCGCATATATGTTTTCCCACCCACTACTTCTTTCTGCCAGTACAGGTTCTCGGCAGCTACGTCCGTGATGAAAGATAAGCTGGGTACCAGTTTCAGACGTTTGGTAGACAAGTCCCAGATATTGGCGCAATATGCGCCCATACTGTCTTTCGACGGCAGCCCATCGAATATTTCCACTTTGATATAATTGCTGCCTTTTTCTACAACCTTGCCGGCAGTGGCGTATTGCGGACTGTTATCGATCAAGAAATTCTTTATGGTAAGCTGGTTACATTTATCGAACCGCAGGTGCCCCGGCAGGTTGGTATTGTTCTCCTGCGGGTTGAACTTTACCAATGAAGTAGCCGGTGAACCATCGGGCCAGGTGGCGCCGATCAGGGAAAGGCCATTGTATTGGGTCAACCCGAAATGCGCGTTGAGGCTGCTGCTGGCGGCTTTCACCAGCAGGTCATAACGGCCTGTATCGAATAATACGATTTTGATATTATTGGTTTTGGCATAATTCAATGTACTCTGGATCGCCACAGCATCGTCGAGGCCGTCGCCGGGTATGGCGCCGAAATCTTTCACATGCACGGTAGTCTGCGCACCACTGATAATTGGCAGCAGACAGGAGATCAATATTGTTATTCTTCTCATATAGATGGGGTTTGGTTTCATATCATAGGGTCTTTTCAATTTTGATCACCGCGCCACCATTGGCATGTAGAAGGAACTGCGTTGAAAATTTTTGGGTTATCGACATTTCAATTCCCGATAAAGGCTGTTGTTCATTGCCGGGATTGTCAGCGATCAGTGTAGCATGATACCGTTGTTTTGCTTCGAGGAATGTAGCCTGGAAATTCCACTGCACCGGCAATGATGTTCCATTGATCACCGCCACATACCAGGTATTTCCTTTCCTGCGTGCAAAAGCGGCCAGTCTGCCGATCTCACTGCCCGGCAACACGATGGTTTCATCCCATACTACAGGAAGCGTTTGCAACAAAGGTTCCATGATCTTCTGCCGGTCATGTTCGTCGATAAAAGCGGGGTTCTCCGCCATACATTGAAAAGGGGAATCGAAGAGATAGAGAAGCGCCAGTTGATGGGCCCAGGTAGTAGGCCCGGGCTTACTGAAAAATCCCGGCGTATAATCTCCATGCCCACAGAGTAGTCTCGTGAAAGGCAGGGCTGCATTGTGATATGCGGGGATGGGCTCGTTCATGATGTTCAATTCCATGCCACGTATCCCTTCTCTTGTCATCTCATTGGGATAGCTGCGGCTCTCTCCTGTCGGGGCCTGACAGCCATGAAAATCCACCATGAGCTTGCGACGGGCACAGGCTTTCAGCAGGCTGATCTCGAAATCCACCAGTGGTTTCGCCTCACTGTTCATAAAATCCACCTTGATGCCTGCTGCTCCGGCCTGCTGCACACTGTCGAGGAATTTTTCCATCACAAGGCTATCACGCAATTGTGCAGAATGTTTCCAGACCCATATCTTCACTTTTTGTTTTGCAGCATGATCGCAAAGTTCTTTCAACTGCTCCCATTTGGCAGGCCATTTCGTTTCCCACCCATCATCGATCAACGAATACTCGAAATGCAGCCTGGCAGCAGCATCGATGAATTTCTTTTCTTCTGATGGACGGAGGTATAGTTCATTCCGTGTGATCCAGCTCCACACAGCACGGCCCGGCCTGATATACGATGTATCGGGGAAATATGCGGGATCAGGGCCGGGGTTAAGGTTCTGTATGATGTCTGTGTTGACAAGGGCATCGAGACCGGACGCACAGATCAATACCCTCCAGGGGGTCGTGAGCGGGCCTTTCACGGTAAATCCTTTCTCCTCCTCCGTAAAATTTGCCTGTACCATCCTGTTACCGATGGCCTTCAACCGGAGACCGCTATAATTGTATAATGCAGCTTCTGTGATGACCAGGTATCGACTGCCCGGAACATGCACTACCAGCGGCTTTCCCTGGACTGGGCCCTGTTTGGAGATCAGGGGCAGACTATCCACGACAGTACTCTCCCATAAGCCCGCGTATGATTTCAATTTCCAATCGTTGTTCCTTTCAAAATACCAGACCCTGCTTCCTGCGGGCAATTGCCAGGTGGTCAGTTCCTTGTGTACATGATGCTCTCCCCCTTCATCGATCCTGTATCGCCAGGCTGCACCATCATTGAATAATTTTACTTCGAGGATAAATGACGAATGGCCTTGTTCGATAGTAAGGGTATAGTACCTGCAATAATTTCGGGCAACAGCATGTTTGCCCCGAGTGGTGTATTGCTCATCGATCGTTTGAGATCGCCGCAATCCGATGCCGGATACCTGTGTTCCGTAAACAATGTTATTTACCTGTATGCCGAGAGGTGAAGGGCCAATGAGACTATTCGCTTTACCCGTAAGGAGCGTATACATCAATTGTCCGCCCGGGGCAGTAAATAACTGCATACGCAGTCGGCCGTCCGGGCTTCGAAGCTCGGTCCGAGCCGGAGTTTTTTTCGACGGCATATTTGCCAATGTCGTTGCAGCCAGGAAAAGTAATAATATGGTACAATGCCATCTCATCTATCTGATCTCATAATTGTGTCCTGGAATGAATTCAAATTCGAAAGCATGGCGTACCAGCTTTGTCCTGATCGTCTTTCCGGTGGTGAGGTCTTTCACGATGGGTTCCTTCCATTGTCCGTTCAGGAACCGGATGGTGGAACCAACGCCTGCCTTATTATCGCGGAAACTCGTTGTACCGGCAAAGCCCACCGGGTAGATCCTTCCCATCAATTTTCCATTCACTTCCTCCGGTACAAAGCCCGAACCACCTACGAACAGCGGCGTTTTTTCTACCGGCATATAAAATTTATCCAATAGCAGCGGGCCTTTGTAGAGGCGGCCATTATCATAGTCCATCCAGCTTCCGGCGGGAAGATATATGGTACGATGGGTGGCAGTATCATAATCGTTACCATATAATGGAGCAGCCATCAATGCATCACCGATCATCCATTGGTAGCCCCTTACTTTGTCATTCTCCCGGTTATGAACACGCGTATCTGAAGGGAATGCCAATGGAAGGGGCGTTAGTGTGTAGGGAAATCCTGTAGCATAGGTATGTATAGCTTCGCTGTAGATATAAGGATGGAGACGGGCATGCAGGCGGGCTGCTTCGAGGCAAACCTGCAGCACGCGCGGGTCGTTCAGCTCCCACACACCATATCCGAAAGACATGGAAGGATTCACTGAAGCATATCGGGCATTCCGCATCAGGTATATCTTCAGCTTTTCCTTGTCGATATCACCGAAGAGATTATTAGCCAGGCCGGTACCACCTACAATATCCGGGTATACATAAGGGAACCCGCTATAAGCAAACGAAAGACCATTGACAGGGCCTCTGTCCTGGTTCTGGTTGTAGTTGAAATCTTCATAACGATGAAGGTCCATCGGCGAGCTGATGTATCCATTACGGCCCATCACGTACACACCATCATTCATCAACGCTTCATTCACTGCATTGAGCTTTGAATCGGGAAAATCGGTGATCTCATATCCGAACAGGTCTTCCTTGAATCCGTCTACTCCGTACGATAACCATTTTTTACAAAGACCGAGATACCATTTTACGGCTTGGGGATTATTACCATCGAGAAAATAACAATCGGACTTGGGGAACGACACGCGGAATATCCTTGCCTTGCCTTCCTTTTTGATGAAATAACCTTTAGCAATCCCTTCTTCAGTATAAGGTCCGGTAGGGATGAATGCGATGCGCAGTCCAAGGATCACTTTCAATCCTTTATCGTGAAAACTATGGATGAGGCCGGAAGGATCCGGATATTTTACCGTATCCCATAATCCGAAACTGGTAGTGGCCTGGAAGCGTGCTTCATGATTGGGCCAGAAGCCGGAGCCGATCACCATCCAGCTCAGTGGGAAACCCTTTTGCAGATAGGTATTTATGTTTTCGCTGATGGTTTGATGATTGGTGATCCAGCCCAGGGCCCCGAATGCTTCCCAACCCACACCAAACCATTCATACTTGGGTGCATACACAGGATATTTTTCGAAATTGCGTACAGTGAGATAGTCCTGGTAAATCTCCTGCGGAGTGCCGGTGAAATAGAAGAGGGCAGGCATGGCATTTGCGTTGTCTGACCCCTGCATCCACTCGCGTGCACTGAAGCGTAATCTTTTTTTGCCGGGTTCGAGATGAACACAGGCAATGCCTTTCTGCGGACTGATGACGAAATTGCTCACCAGCCTGGTATGACGGCCATCGGCCAGCGCCCCGAAATAATTACTCTCATAGCCCGATACTTCCGTGGAAGGATGTTCGCGTACTGCTGCATGGTCCGATAATCCATATACAGGTGAGAGGCCCTTTGTACGGGCAGTGATGCTTGCGCTGAAACGTTGATCGCCGATCCTGATCTCCATCTTGCAGTAGCGGTCTGAAGGGGTGATGGTCACAATGCCCTTTACCTGTAAAGTATTGATGGTTTCGAAACGCAGTGTATGTTCATCCTGCCCGATCAGTTTCGATTGAACCACCGGCACGCCCAGGTAGGTGATCCCCGACTGCTCATGAGCATCCAGTAATACACTGCCATCCGTTTTCAGGATCGAATACCTGAATCCATTCTTCCGGATTTCCAGTTGATAATTCTTCGCCTTCACCCGAATGATGCTATCTTCTTCCTTCACGGAGAAAGCCGTTTGTGCGATCGTCATTTGCGATAGAACGCAAATTGCCAGCAAGAAAGCGCTTCTTATCAATGCTCTGTTCATGTACATGATATTGTTATTCTTATTTTGCTCCTTCAAAATGGACCTGTATTTTTTTTACTGCCCCATTGCCCGCATTCAATTCGAGCCCAAGCACGGCAGGTTTTGCCGGATCTACCGGCAGGAAAGACCATTCAAATGGATAACCTGTTCTTGTATTCCTTGGGTTTTGCTGATCATCGAGCTGCATCGTTGCACTCACCCCATTCAACGGTGGCGTGCTTAGATAAGCATAAAAGGAATCCCATCCGAATGGTGAGCGGATGCGGAATGCATAACATTTTCCCCAGGGCTCGCCCAGCTCGATCATTTGCATACCGTTCTTTACAGGCGCGGATGCGTGGCTGATGGCAGCATGATCATTACCCGGTTGCAATTCGAGTGCTATGGCCGCAAAGCCTTTGCCGGCAACAGCCACCTGCAAGGTGTTGTTTTGAGATGGGATGATGCGGGGCTTATCATCTGCCGATGCAAAAAAATGGACTTTGGAGAACGGTGGCACTTCCCTCCCCAATTGAATGCCTGCCGGTAATTCTTCAGTAGCTTCATTCAGCAGGATGATCCAGAAATATTTTTCTGAAATGCCGGTAATATAATTCAGTTCGGGCCTGTTCAGTTGTATCAATCCCTTCTTCATCCAAAGTTTCACTGCCGTATCGTGCAATACAGTACCGTGGCCGGCCCCGAATACGCGGTTATTGAACCACACAAATCCTTCCTGCTTTCCCCAGGGGAAACTAACCTTTCCGGATGAACGCTGGATTGCTTCCGTGATGAGAAAATCCAGCGTAAAGGAAAGATGCGGTGGGATATGATGATAGTAGATAGAACTGATATCGGGCCCTTTGTAGGGGAAATCGGGCTGCATAGTAATATCCGAGTACCCGGTAGCATAATATCCGGGATAGTTGGTGTAACGGCCGATGATGCCATTGCGCGCATATACATTGAAAATGGCGCGATGATCGTACTGAAAGATCCTTACCAGATGGGGCGCCCAGTTCGACATGAAGATATGCCTCACCGGTCTGCCGTCCGACTGGAAAAAAGTGATCGGCTGTTCAAGTCCCAACCCCACGGGTGATACGAGGGACTGCGGAACTTTTTTCTCAGGGGCATCTCCTGGTGTTCTTGGGAACCCTAGCCGGTAACGCTGCCCACCTTTCCACCATAAAGTGGTATTGCCATTGTATACATTTCCGGGGTGAATGGTTTGCCATTCATTTTTTACCATCGGGTAAGAACGTATTCCGGCAATGGTGAAGAATGCCGAATAAGCCGCAGCTTTCAGGAAAGTACTGTCATTGGTTTGTCGAGTGCTATTGGAGAAGTGCCCGGCGATCGATTCATGTAGATCGATCAAATCCCACCAGTATGGGTAAAAGGCCGTGTTATAAAATGGATCGATCCCTATCCGGCTTGCAGATGGGCCATATACTTCTTTCAGTAAGAATTCTTTTGCATGCTGCACCGAACGGTCCAGCCAGTTAGGGTCTTTGGTAAGCCGGTAAGCCGCCAGCTCCTGTGTCCAGGCTGGGATCTCTACAGAGTATCCTTTGGCAGTGCGTGGTTGTTTACCGGGCATCGCCACTGATTCGAGCCAGGGGTTGGCATCGTTGAGCAAACGGTGCAACCCTTCAAAATAAGCTGTGTTGAATTGCTTACCGTAAGGGCTCAACTCCAGCATCTTACTGTTAGGGATATGCGGACTACCCATTGCCTGGGCCCAGCGGAAACCGCTGCGGGATAAAGTATATTCGATCGTGGGTAACGCCCGCTGTTTGTACAATGCCTCATCTCCGGTGATCACAGCCGCGGACAGGATGGTGAGCGGTGATGATTGAGCCACCGTAGGCGCCACTTTGGGATCGCCTTCGATATCATAGAATCCTTTCAGTTCCGGGCTCCAGCCTGCAGCCGTATCATTTTTCAGCAGGTCGATGATACTGAAAGCCGTTTCCGTCAATGAGCGTTTTTCCTGTGATCGATAATCCTGCACTTTATAGATCTCCGACGAGATATAGGCCAATGCATCATTCCAGGAGGATTGGACAGCGCCGATCACGAATGAGCGTTGCAGGGTTTGCCCTGCCAATAATTTCGAATCGGCCAATCCCGGAACAGGTGCGAATGCAACAGGCTGCACTTCGTTCCTTTCATTTTTAATAGAGAAGCCGATACGCGCAGTACTGTTGGAGCCCCAGTCTACCGGAAAGCTTTCCGGTGCGGCCGCTACATAATAGCTGAATGCCTGCTTATCCTTTTTCGTTTCCACGATAGCGGTAGGTTGTGGTGTCAACACACCGGTGAGCATTACAGGCTGTTCGGGAATTCGTTGATACTGGAACATGGGCGCAAGCTGCACCTGGCTTACCTGCGCAGGAGGGAGCGACTGCAGGGCCTCCACCACGAAACTATAATATCCTTCCCCTGTTGCCTTGTATTGCAGGGTGAGTGTACAATGCTGATCGTTCGTCCCTAAATCCCAGGTACCTGCTACCTCCTGGTCATTGCCTGCCTTGTATACCAGTTTCAGTTGACGGTCGGAAATCATTTGAACATCCTGGATGGAGCAAGGCAACAGGTAGCCTGAGAAGAAAGGGTTCTTCGCATGTTCAGGTTCGAGGACTGAATAGGTTTTTCCATTCGTGGTAAAGCGGGTGGTATTCAGCGAACCGTTCCATGCGGGAAAATAATTGTCGGTGGTCATTTTCGGATTGGCGGAACGAAGCAGGAAGACCCGGTTATCTTCGATGCCAGCATCGAGCTGTGCCCAGTCCCTGCCATTGCGAATGCTTGTTTGCATCACCAATTGTTTGCCGGTCTTTGTATTGACCTGTAAAATATTCAGCCGGACCTTATCATTCGCAATGGTGGCGACAACAGTGGAATTCTTACTGATAGTTATGGGAGGTGCAAATGGTTCTGCACTGAAAGCAGTGGCCATCTTCTCCGGCTTCGATCTATAGTTTTGCAAGTGGATAAGGTCGATCGTGTTGGGGTCGAGGTCCTGATGGATTGTCAGGAGCAATGCATCACAACGGGCAAATTGGTTCCTGGTATCTTTAAGCTGTAACAGGTTCTCTCCTGCCTGCAATAAAACCTTTCCTGTTCTCTCCCAATAGTAGCCTTCTTTCAGATGTGCGCCTGATTCAAGCTCCATAGGACTTTCATTCACCAGAACCCTGTAACGGCGTGTGCCGGGCCTGTTCTCAGCATAATCACGCGAGCGTGTCCAAACGAAATAAAGTCCTGCCTGTTTTATGCGGATCACGGTCATGGCATCGGCAGCCGGTTCTTTTCCTGATTTCACGGCCAGTATTTTCTTACCGGAAGCTGTTCCCGTTTCATCGGTATTAAGTTCCCATCCGCCCCTGAACTGGAAATCTTCAGCTTCTATGAAGCAGGTGCCGGGGTCCGGGGATTGGGCCGATATTCCGTGAATACCACAGAGCAACAGCACAACGAACAAAAATTTCTTATGATACGAATTACAACTCATATTCTCTTAAACAAAAAATGATCATTTCTACACTTACCCTGCGACAACAAACGACCGACTACAAACATCAATACCCCGGATTATTCTGCGGTATCGCGGTATTCGATTGCATCTCCGACAGTGGTATGGGCCAGAGATAACCTTTATTGGTATTGAAGCTGCGCTGTTTGAAAGCATAGAGCTCATAAACAGCAGTAGCCTGTGCAGTCTTTAATTTTTCGGGCCTGTAACCCAGGGCGTCCGTATAAGCGGTGGCGCCGATGTCCCAGCGTTTGATATCGTCGATGCGGGTGCCTTCGAAGGCAAACTCCACGCGGCGTTCATGGCGGATGATATTGCGCAACTGTTCCTGTGTAAGGTTGGTACCCTCCACATTCTCCACTTTCGGCATCATTACCGTGGCCCGTTGGCGCACGCGGTTCACAAGGCCAATGATCTCCGTCTTATATGATTGCCAGTCGGGCAGCTCCGCCAACGCTTCTGCCCGCATCAGCAGCACATCTGCGAACCGCATGATGTTCACATTCACCTCCGAGTTGTTGTTGATATTATTATCGCGGTAATCGACATATTTGCGGATACGCAGGCTGGAAACGTTCACACCTTTACTTTGGTCCGGGATATAATTTTTTACGGAACCATTGGTGGCATAACCATTCATGGTATAGGGCAGGGTGAAATTGAAGCCGAGCCTGGGGTCACGGTTCACGAAAGGGTTTTGGGGAGCGTAACCGGAGGTAGGGTCCGCGATCGGTTTGCCATTCGTCATATAATATTCCCTTTCGAGATTGGCCAGTCCCATGTAGGAAGACCATGAATAGAAAAATGTATACCAGGGGCTCGAAAGGCCGTTATCGTTCTGGTTCTTGATATAGGGCAGATCGAAGATGATCTCCTTATTGTATTCGTTCTCGGGCATGAAGAGGGTACCATAATTATTGAAGAGGTCGTACACATTCAGGTCCATCACGGCTTTGGTGGCATCGGCCGCTTCCTGCCAGCGACGATTATTGAGCAACACTCTCGCTTTGATGGCCAGTGCAGCGCCCTTGGTGGCCCTGCCCGTTTCGGTAGGGGTCTTGGGCATCCAGGCAGCGGCTGAATCGAGATCACGCAGCATATCTTCCAGGATGATCTTCTTATCTACCCGCGGTGCGTCTTTTTTATCCAGTCCTTCGGGTTCTTTGCGATAAGGCACATCGCCATAGAACTCAAGGAGGTCAGTATAAAAATAGGCGCGAAGAAAAAAGGCTTCACCGGTATACCTTTTCTTTTTGGCAGCGTCCATAGGCACACCGTCGATATATTTCAGGATAGTATTGGCGCGGAGGATGCCGGCATAATTGCGGTCCCATTTTCTTTTGGTGCAAAGGGAATTGGGATTCTGTGCCTGTATCCAGAAATCGATCTCGCCATTGGGAGCATATTCCACGAAACCATTATCTGTCATGAAATCCAGGCAGATGGGTTGGAGCCTGTCGATCATGAGCGCTTTATAATTCCCATTCAGTGCGAGCGTGATATCGTTCTCCGTGGAGAAATTATCGGGAGAAACGAAATCGATGGGTTTCCGGTCGAGGAATTTTGAACAGGAGATCAATCCTGTGCTGATGATGAAACCGATTATGATAATATGGCGTTGCATACGAAATGATTTGAGTTGACATAAAAATTACAGGCCTACATTGATACCGAAAGCATAGGTACGCACCTGCGGATAGAAATCGCTCGTGATCCTGTTGAAAGATTTCTCCGGATCGAAACCATTATCGAACCCGGAGAAGGTCAGCAGGTTCTCCACAGTGGCAAATACTTTCAACGTCTTGATCTTATAGGGCGCCAGCATTTTTGGTGGCAGACTGTAACCCAGCATCAGGTTCTTCACACGCAGGTAAGCTGCATTCTGGATATAATAACTGGAAATGATATTGTTCCGGTTCCTGTCGATATACAGGCGCTGGTATTTGCTGCTGGGGTTCTCCGGCGTCCAGCGTGAATTGGCCATATCTTTCGACAGGTTACCACTGAGGTTCCAGAAAGGCGACACCATCGCTCCCATCAGGTAGCTGTCTGCTTCGAGCACGCCCTGGGCCAGCAGGTTAAGCTCGAAATTCTTGTAACGGGCATTGAAACCTAACGAGTATACGTAAGCGGGCTGTGATTTACCGATAAAGGTCTTATCATCGTCGGTGATCATGCCGTTGCCATCGCGGTCTTTGAATTTGATATCGCCCGGCACTGGTTTGGACATCACGCCGGATGGGTCGGGCAATTTGCTGTTCAGCACGAACTGCCGGTCGTAATAAGGGATATTGGGATCGCTGTTATTCTGCCAGGTGAAATCGCTCAACTGGTAAATGCCTTCTGCGATCAGTCCATAATAAGAACCGAAGGGCTGGCCCACGGCTGAACGAATGATGCCACTGGGTGGAGCATACCCGGTGATCAGGTCGTTGTGGAAAATATACTCGAGTTTACCGAGGTCCACTACCCTGTTCTTCAGCCAGGTGAGGTTCACATTGACTGTATAGGTGAAAGCGTGTTTGGGATCATTATTATATTGAATGCCCAGCTCCACTCCTTTGTTCTCCACGGTACCGATATTCTGGTAAGGATTATTGGCGCTGGTCCCCAGGGAGAGAGGAACTGTTACCCTGGCCAGTACATCGTAGGTCTTCTTGTAGAAATAATTTGCCGTGATATTCCACCGGTTCATGATACCGGCATCCAACCCGATATTGGTTTGCTCGGTGGTTTCCCAGGTAGTATTCCGGTTAGCCAGTAACGCGGTAGCAGTGCCGGGCACTACGATCCCGCCGAAGGAATAATTATTGCCTGAAGCGAGCACATCGGAAGCGGCATAGAATGTTTGAATGCCTTCATTGCCCAGGCGACCCCAGGAGCCGCGGAGCTTCAGGAGATTGAATATCCTGTTTCCTTCCATGAACTTTTCTTTCGAGATCACCCAGCCTGCGGAAAAGGAAGGGAAATTGCCCCATTGATTGCCTTTCAGGAAACGGGAAGATCCGTCGCGGCGGAGATTGGCCTCGAACAAATATTTCTCATCATAATTATAATTGAACCGGGAGAACACGGAGAGGGAGGCCCTTTCCGCAATGGTGGCGGGTTTCACCACAATGGTGCTTGGGTCGGCGTATGCCAGCACAGGCTGATTGGAGCTGAGCTTGCTGCCGCTTACATTGGTTGAATTGATGGTATACTCGATAGCTTCGAAGCCGCCGAGCAGCGAGAAATTATGTTGCTTCCACGACTTCTGCAACTGAAGGGTGGAATTGAATGTTTTCAGTGTGGACTTTTGTGTCTGGATATTGATCTCGGATTGTTGTTTGGTACCTTCCCCATCCTGGATGCCGGCTGCCGTGGAATAATTGGGAACATAGCGGAGGTAATCCGAATTGTAGGTATTGTTGGCATAGTTGACGTTGAGGGTGATCCATTTCAGGGGTTGTACCTGCACTCCCAACTGGTACTTGAAATTATTGCGCCCGCGGGTAATGCCGGCCCCCAGTTCTTTAGCGCCCAGGTAGCGGGCGGGGTATGAATACAATCCTTCGCTGGATTTGAAATAAGCCACGGGGCGGTTGTTACCTACCTGTTGCAAAACGCTGGGAGTGGGATCGAACAACTCCCTGTCGTTGGCATCATAACCGGAAAGAACGGCGTTGAGCTGGAGCTTGCGGTTATACAGAAAACCTGTTACGTTGGCGAGATAATTCACTTTTCTGGAACCTGTGCCAACGAGGATACCATCCTGGTCGAGATAGCCCCCGGAAAGCGAATACCTGTACTTGTTAGGCTCGCCGCCTTTGAGGCCCAGGTAATGGTTATGCATGAAAGCGTTGGTGACATATTTATCATACCAGTTGGTGCCCATGTATTCCGGATCGGTGCCCTGATCGTATTTGGCGATCTGCTCATCCGTGAAGCCGATCGTGGAGCCGGAGCTTTTGGCTGCTTCATTATAGAGGCGGGCATAGGTAGCAGCGTTGACAGATTTGGGTAATGCAGTAGGTTGCTGCATGGAAACAGTGCCGATATAATTCACACCGAAAGTGCTGGCCCCTGTTTTGGTGGTGATGATGATGACACCGGCGGCAGCACGGTTACCATAGATGGAAGCAGCAGCGGCGTCTTTCAGGATCGACATGGATTCGATATCGTTGGGATTGACATCGGTAAGTTCTCCCTGCACGCCATCGATGATCACCAGCGGATCATTATTGTTCTCGATGGAAGAAACGCCCCTGATGCGGATCTGGGCAGCATCCTGTCCGGGCTGGCCCGAGTTCTGCACGATGGTGAGACCCGGTACTTTCCCCTGCAGTATCTGGCTGGCATTGGTGAGCACGCGATCATCGACATCGGAAAGGGTCACATTATCCACCGCGCCGGTGAGGTTGATCTTCTTCTGCCGTCCATATCCTACCACGATCACTTCATCGAGCGCCCTGGCTTTTTCGGCCAGCACAATATTGATGAAGGAGCGCTTGTTGATCTTTATTTCCTGCGATTCGAATCCCACATAACTAAAGATCAGTACGTCGTTGATCAATGAGTTTACGGGAATGGAAAAGCGGCCTGTGCTGTCCGAAACCGCTTTTGCTTTTCCATCTTTGATGGCGATGGTAACGCCGGCCAATGGTTGGGTCGTTTTTTGGGAAATGATGAGGCCCGAAACGGTGGGGGTTTTCTGGGCATAGAGTTGGTCCAGGCAAAATGCGAGTACACAACATACGAGGAGAAATCGTTTCATAGCATGCAAATCGTTTTGTTAGTCTGTATTGGTCTGGTCTGTACTGGTATGGTTTGTAAAATAAAAGTTTTACTTTTGAATCGCAAAATTTTTTTGTGGAGAAGAACTATTTTTAATGATGGCAAACGAAACGCTTATCCAGGATGAGACAGGCAACGGCCTGGAATCGAAGATCAAATATGTGCAACTGGCCAATTATATTACCCGGCAGATCGAGACCGGGCAACTGGCCATCAATGACCAATTGCCTTCCGTGAACCAACTCACACAGCGGCTCGGCATGAGCAAAGAGACCGTACTGAAAGGGTTGAACCAACTCTCAGAACTGGGCATCATTGAATCTGTATACAGGAAAGGCTATTATGTTCGCCGGAAACAATTGGCGCACCCCTATCGCATTTTTTTTCTGCTGGATAAACTGACACCCTTCAAAGACAAACTATACCATTCTTTCTTCGATACGATAAAGGATATGGCTGATGTGGACGTTTTTTTCCATCACCATAATTACAAGATCTTCGAGAAGCTCATCAACGAAAACCTGCACAATTATACACATTATGTGATCACCACCTTCATCCGGGAAGATGTATCGGAGATACTTAACAAGATCCCCCCTGCCAAAAGGATCATTCTCGATTATAACCAGCCGGGACTTACCGGAGATTACGCGGCCGTGTACCAGGATTTCAGCGCAGATATCATGATGCTGCTCGAAGAGATCAAATCGAGATTAAAGAAATACAAGCGACTGGTGCTGGTAGTGCCCGAAGATTCTTTTCACGGCAACCTCGTCAAGAAAGGTTTTGAAGCATTCTGCCGTTCGGCCGGTATGAAAGGTATAGTGATGCCGGCAGCCAATGCCCGGCTGTTCACCAAAGGGGACGTGTATATCACTCCCGGCCGGTATGATGCGGATGAAGTAGAGATCATCAAACTGGCCCGTGCAAGAGGCTGGCAACTGGGAAAAGAGGTGGGACTGATATCTTATAACGATACAGAAGTGAAAGAAGTACTGGAGAACGGTATTACTGTGATCAGCACCGATTTCGGGAAGATGGGTGAAGCCGCTGCGAAGATGATCATCGATAAGAAATTCGGGAAAGTACGCAATGCCAGTAAGATCATTCTCCGCCATTCGCTTTGAGCACCCGCCTTCTTCCTATTTCCTGATCAGTGCCGAATAGATCAGCGACCGGTTATAGATCGAGGGCAGCGTACTGATGCGCTCGATGCTTGTATACCCCGCCCTTCCAAACAATGCCCGCATGGAAGAGAAAGGCAATGGAAAAGGGACCCAGGGATTGGCCTTGTCCATATCGTATTCCACCAATACAAAACATCCTTCAGGCAATAGCCAGCTTTGCAGTTTCCTGATCACTGAATATTTATCATTTACATAATGCAATGAATTGGCCATTAAGATCCCATCGAGCAAGGGCCCTTTCCAATCCATACTCGTGAAGTCGGCCCGCAGGGTTTTAATGGTCACTGTTGACGATGAAGGCACTTGTTCCAGTGATCTTGCATTGTTATCCACTGCATACACCGTGCTTCCCCGGGCCAGGACTGAAGCCAGGACCGTTGTGAATACACCGGTGCCCGCCCCGAGATCAGCCCAGGTGCTAACCACGCTTCCACCCAGTCCGGGATGTTGCAATAACCCGATCGCTTCTTCCGGTTTCATCTTTTTATAGGTAAGTTAGGGAATTAGTCTGAACCGGGATTTATGGGATGAATATGAGCCGAATACTTGTATTATTCGGCTCAAGAATCAATCATATTTGAGCCGAATAAACAAAGGAATGTTGATTAGTAAAGGAGGTAGAAGCGTAAATTACCAACCTACCAGTCATTTTTCCTCATCATCGAAATGAAGGGGAATATGATCCTTCACCGGCTGTACCTCGATCCATGATTGGTCCTCATCGGTAAGGCACGATGTAAAGAATGCAGTGACCGGTCTTGAAACAGACCGGTCACATAAATTATTCCACCACAAATATCAGGTGAATGCTACTGAAGCGGATCGAAACTGCCGCCGGCCCATCCATTGGTTTGCTTCAGGTTGCTGTTCAGTTGCAAATGTTTGGTAGGGATGGCGAAGAAATAGTACTCCGGCTTCCAGGCAATATCGAATTGCGTATCCACATTCCTCAGCGCATCGTTGAAATAAGTTGTATAATTCGTTTGCAGGTGTTGTACCAACTGTGTTGGCGTCATGGAATTTTTCACGGCATTCCATTGGTCCCTGGTCACTTTAAGCGTGATATTCCTTCCACGCCTGCGTTTTCCATTAAGTGTGCTTTCAAATAATCTCCACCTACGGAGGTCCCAGAAGCGTTTGGCTTCGTAAGCCAGTTCTATCTGGCGCTCCAGCAGGATAGCGGCACGCATTTCGGCTTTGCTCATCCCCGCTTTCAGGCCATACAGTGAATTGGCGCCGGGGTCGATCCCTGCGCGGGCCCTGATCGCCACCAGGGCAGGGTAGGCTTCTTCCGGTTTGCCTACCTCATTGGCCGCTTCAGCCAGGTTCAGCAATACTTCTGCATAGCGTAACTCGACCCAGTCGGTACTGCTGTTGAATGCCTGGATAGAAGTTTGGGTAGTATCCACCGCTTTACGCATATACAACCCTGTTGGTGTAGGACTGTTCTGTTCTGCACCGCTAAAGGTCCATTGTATCCTGCCTGTTTCCACTCCATTGATACCAACCTGAAAAAATGCGCCATTATAAACGATGGTCTGGGTGAAACGGGGGTCTCTGTTCTGCCAGTAATATTGCGCATTATAGGGATAGGCGCTGGTGGCATCGGTGATCGCTTTCCCATCTTTCATGGGGAAGGCGTCCATCATTTCCTGCGTTGGCCTGTTGGCGCCACTGGAGCCCTGGGAAATATCCAGCGGGCGTGTACCGGCCGACCAGCTATGCCAACTGGCGGAGTTGCTGGCGTTATACTGGTAACGACGCACGAAGACCGACTCCTTGTTCATCTCGTTATACCATATTCCGGCAAAACTGGAATAGAGACCAAATCCATTGACATCGAGATAATCTTTGGCAGCTTTGTTGGCATCATAGGCAGCCTGCCAGCGACCGGCAGCCGATTGCGTTGGGTCGAACTGCGGGCTCGCCTGGAATAGCAGTACGCGGCCTTTCATAGCCAGTGCGGCCCCCTTGTGCAGACGCCCATTATTCTCAGAAGAATTTTGTGCAACAACCGGTAAGGTGGAGATCGCACTGTCGAGGTCGGTAATGACCTGTTTGAAGCACTCCGTGGTGGTATTCCTTTTTACCAACAGATCATCCGACGCATTCTGCGGCACTAATACCAGCGGCACACCGCCATATCGCTTTACCATCTCGAAGTACTGGTAGGCACGGAAAAAATAAGCAGGGCCTTTGAGCCAGCTTCTTTTATCGGCCGGAAGAGTACCTTTATCGATATTTGCCAGGAGCAGGTTGATACTTCTGATATTATCATAAGGCCAGTAGTCGACCGAGTTCTCCGTCAACTGGCCATACATATAGCTGCCTCCACCACTTGCTTCTTCACAGTAACCGGCATATTCAGTAGTCCAGCCGGGAAGACAGTTGGCATAGATCCTGTTCACATAGGCGGTAGACAGATCAAGACTATTCCAGATGCTGTCGTTGTCATTCACTGCAGAGAGGTTCTTCTTATCCAATACCTTATTGCAACTTCCAAAGATGCTGCTCCCCAGGATCAGTGTTATTATCGATATTCCTGAAAATTTCATACTTCAATAATTTAAAAATTACAAACCGATGTTTAACCCGAATGAATAACCGGCCATCATGGGATATGATGTGATATTATTCATTTCAGGATCATATATCTTATTGCCTGTATACACCAGGAACAGGTTGCTGCCATTAAAGTATACACGGCAGTTTTTCACACCGGCTTTGTTGACCAACGTTTGCGGCAGTGTATAAGAGAGGGTTACATTTTTCATGCGGACAAATGAATTGTCGACCAGGAAGAAATCGGATTCATCCATACGTGTCCTGTAACCTGTGGCCCTGTACCCGGGATACCTGGCGTCTGGATTATCGGGCGACCAGCTATCGGCCCAATAGCGGAAAGAAGATTCCTCCACTCTCGCCTGCACATCCCTTCCTGCGGTGGGTAACATGGTCTTGCTGCCGGCCAGTCCCTGGAACAGGACATCGAGATTGAAGGACCTCCAGTTGACACCAAAGGAGAAACCGAAATTGATGGGCGTATTATCTCTATTGTACTGGGCTAACCATACCCTGTCGTCCGTCGTGATCTTACCATCAGGATCATCCGAAGTAACGCCACGAACATCCTTGTAATTCATCATACCAAGCTGTGGCTTCAATCCCAGGATGGTATATCCTGCGGGCAAGGCATCGAGGTCTTTTTGTGTGCGAAGGATGCCTACCGCCTGGTAACCCAGGATACGGCCGGTATTATGGCCTACGGCCGATAAATACGGTCGGATATTCTGCGCCTCATCGGTCACCAGCACTTTATTCGTGGCATAACCGAAATTGCCCCTTACGTAATAATTCACAACATCCTTGCCGCCGCCAGCCTTACTGGTGAAATCGATCTCTACTTCGAATCCTTTCGAATCAATCTTCTGGTAATTCCGGTCAGGCAGGGTAGCGCCAAATGTGCTTGGGAAACTTTCCTGGTTGCGTCCGAGAATATCATACGTTTTCCTGTAATAGAGGTCGAGCCTGAATCCCAGTTTGCTGCCCAGGAATCTTGAATCGACCCCAACATTGTAATTGAGCGATTTTTCCCAGGTGATATAGGGGTTAGGCAGCGCGCCCGGTTCGATGCCGACGGTCTGGTTATCGAAAATGGCCCCCGAAACGATATTATAATTCTGTACATACTGGAAGTTACCTACTGCATCATTGCCGAGCAGGCCGACTGAAGCCCGGAGCTTCAGATCGTTCACGAATTTCACGTTCCTGAAAAAGTCCTCATCGGAAATGCGCCAGCCTGCCGATACGGAGGGGAAAAAGCCCCAGCGCCTGCCCGGAGGAAAGATGACGGAGCCATCATACCTGAAGGATGCTTCCAGCAGGTACCGCTGTGCATAGTTATATCCGATGAACCCGATATAAGAAAGCCGGGCGCCCTGGAACTGGCGGCCATCGACAGTAGCCCCATTCGGGTTACCGCCAATGATCTGATCGATATTGTTGGCAATAAAATCATCGCGGCGGCCGCTGAACCAGGTCGTATCTTCCTCTGCCTGTTCGTATCCCAGCAGGGCATCGAAATTGTGATTACCGAAGCTCCGCTTATAGTTCAACTGCGCATTGAACTGGTAACGCTCGATCTTGTCGTTGCGCGATAGCAGGTATTTGACCGCTGCCCTGGGTTTGATACTTACCTCCTGATCGCCCACGATATGGTTGTGCTGTCCAAGCGTACTGAACTGTACCATATTATAGGGCAGGTTGAATTGCTTGTTGTAAATATCGCGCATGTACCTGTTGATGGAAGTCTTTGCACTCAATCCCTTTATGAACGGCACGGTGTAGTTGAGCGAAACAATGGCATTATAGCTCGTCCACTTCCGTCTGTTATAACCAGCATCACTAGGGGTGAGCACAACACCGGGATGCCATTCCACCCAGTTGCCAACCGGTTTGCCATTTACATAAGGAGGCACCATGGCAGAACGGAGCAGGAGGGCCTTGTAAAGATCTTCCAACCTCCAGTTATTGACATCCCAACTGGGACCATTGGTATTGCGCTGGTCCGTGTTCATATCGAGCGACAACTTCAGGTTCTTCGACACATTGATATCCATATTACCACGCAGTGCTATTTTCTGGAAGTTCACATTATTGAAAGAGCCGGTAGCCCTGTTGTAAGACCCACCCACGAAATATCTTATGTTTTTCGCACCACCGCTCACATCGAGCGAGTGCTGTGTAGTGGAAGGATTGACCCACATTTCATCGATCCAGTTCCAGGAATGCGTTTTGAAATAATCCAGCTCGTCCTGCGTATAATACCTGATATCCGATTCGGGCACATTGGTATATTTCAACTGGCGATTGATCTCCGTCGCCTGCTCGAATGCGGTGAATGTTTCAGGGATCTTGGTAGGTGTCTGCACACCATAGAGCCCGTTGTAGCTGAGCTTGGGTGTTCCTTCCTTTCCTCTCCTGGTGGTAACGAGTATAACGCCATTGGCAGCCCGCGAACCGTACACGGCTGCGGAGGCTCCGTCTTTTAAAATGGTAATGCTTTCCACTTCATTCGGGGTCAACCCGTCGAAAGAAAATTTATCGCTCACGATGCCGTCGATCACGTACAGGGGGGCGCTATTATTGGGAGTTCCGATACCGCGGACCCTGATACTGGATTCCATGCCCGGTGTACCGGCGCCCTGTGAAATAGTAGCGCCCGACAATCTTCCGGCCAGTGCATTGGAGAGATTATCGACCGGAGTATTCGTAAACTCCGATCCTTTTACCGTAGAAATGGAGCCCGTCAATGTACCGCGTGATGCTGTCCGGTAGCCCACTACCACCACATCATCGAGGTTGCTATTGGCCACCATCGTTACATTGATCGTTGTCTGATTCTTTACTGCGATACGTTGTTCGGCATAGCCCGCATAAGAGAATACAAGGGTGGCATTCTCCGGCACTGTGATGGTGTAGCTACCACTTTCGTCGGTGGTAACTGCTTTGGTGCTGCCATTCACCATTACCGTAACACCGGCCAGCGGGCCGTCGGCATTGGAGACTTTTCCTTTTACGATAATGTCGGCTGATTTGTGAGAAGCAGTGTTGGCCCCGGGTGGGAAATTGAAATAACCGATGTCAGCTGTCCTGGCCGATGCCGCTTGCTGTGCCAGCAATCCTGAAGCTACCCAAAAGGCCAGCCTCAATGGCCTAGCAGCCGACTTTGCAATCTTTTTCATTAAGTTTTAATTTGGCAAGTGAACAATAGAAGATCGATGATACCTTCTCAATGATCCATGATGAACAATAAGGACAAAATATTTCAATCGTTACTAATGCAAGTGAATAAAATTCAAAGGATAGTGAATCCTGACTGTTAGCATTTTATTCAACGATTTTAACATCGGCTGTTTTCATGCCATACATATTGCCTGCAAAGAGGCTACAATAGCCTGTTTTGCCTGCCAGTCTTGATAAGTGGAGGATTATTTTCTCAGTTCATTCACTTTATCCCGCAGGGTATTGAAGAACCTGTTACGGTCCTTTTCACCGGAGCGGCTCACCAGTGTTGAACGCCCCAAAAGCGTATTGAAGGTTTCGAATGCTTTGGCGGTGAACCTTTCATCTTTCGTGATGAGATAATTGAACACACTGTAGGTGATCATCGACGATCTTTTATCGTCCAGTAAGAGCAGGATCGTATTATTACCCAGGATCAGTTCGTTCACATAGAATTGGATGCTTCCTTTCTGTGCTGCTTCTCCCATACCAGGCATCCACTTCACTCCTTTGGAGGCCTGCCATTGTAAATGATCGAGCATCCGGATGAAATCATCTACTACAGCCACCAGGTCTTCCCGGTGCCTGAAGATGCCGGCATCCCTGTAATAGGCCACCTGGTTGATGCTGCTATGGATACTTTCCAGGTTCCAGAGCTCCACTGTGGTCATTCGGCTATGCTCTTCGAGAATCTGTTGTCCCACGGTAAAACAATCATGGTAAGGGAACTCCTGTAGTGAAAAGGATTTGTCGGCCAGCGGCGCTTCATTATTGATGGTCTTCTCCCAGAAGAAAGTTTTGAAGGCAGCCATGGCAGGGAAGAGATAGAAGTACCAGAATGGTGCGTCCTTGCACAGATAATGGATCTCACGGTGCCGGAAGGAATTGAAGTATTTGAATTGCTGCAGCATGCCTATCATGTGCTTCAGGAATGGTACTATGGGTTCCGATATGCCCGGCGCCTGGAACAGTACTGAATCATTTTTCAGTTGCAGCAACTGATCGAGTGATAAATGATAATGGTCACAGATCTTTTTGAGCTCTTCGAGGGTGATCGGTTTTTCTCCCCTGATACGCCGATAGACACTGTCCGCGCTCAGATCGAGCAGGGTGCTTAATTCATCTACGAGGGAAAGATGGGGTGGCAGGCTGTCCTTCAGGTACCTGAACAGCTCCTGTTGTAGTTGTTTGGTCTCCATTGAAAAAGAAAATTACTGAAATTCCTTAAAATGCAGGAATTGTTTACGGATTTCCGCCAATCTCCCTTCCCGCTCAAAACAGTTATACGGATTTTCCATAATAGATAATCCCGCCCAAACGTCCATTATGAAGCGCTGCCTGCAGTTCGAAACCAACCGCTTATTCCCATTATGCCCGCCATCGGCCGCCTGATAAGTTTGTTATCTCATCACAAATCAACTTTTATGAACGCCCGATCTACCGTAGTTTTCTTTCTGCTCTTCCTGAATAGCGCCATTCATTCTTATGGCCAGCAGGACAGTATCCAGAATCTTTATTTCGTGAAAAAAGGGGAGACAGCCCTTTTCGCGGAGAATGATTATCAACCAGGGAAAAACGCATTTTATGTCTACCGGAACTGCATCTATAACCTTGTCATGAAAAATAAAAAAGAGATCACGATCAAGGTCGTCGATATCCGGAATGATTCTATTTATTATGTAACATGGGTCAGTCAGCGGCCTCCGGAATACGTGAACAGGCCTGCAGATACTCTTGCCCTTCATCCATCACAATTGAAAAAAGTAAGGATGATCGGCGACAGGATTTTAGGATTGATGTCGGGCCATTCACTGCTCGATGATGATCATGTCTTTCAGCTAAGTGATTCAGCCAAAGCATTTCCAAAAATTGTCAAGACGCAACTGGCCCCGGATAGTAGTTATTCCATTACCTATGAACTCGTACCTTATCTCACGGCACAAGGCATCAACAGGGTTTACGAACGATCCGGCCGCGCCTATTATTATGAAGGTGGCCCTATTCCCCAGGCACGTAAGGATAGTGTCAAAAAGAAAACTGAACTGGAAACCAGGAAAGGTGTTTGGTTCACTCCATCCAATGCGAATAATATCAATGGCCTCAACCTTGCATTAGAAACAATGTCTTTAGATAATGGGCCACTCACCATCAAAGGAGTAAATATCAGTGCAGGTGCTTTAAGCATGTTCCTGTCCGTGTATAGCATGATGGCCATCGGCCAGGGCAATGCGTTGATCAATATGGCCGACACGGTCGACAAATCAAAAATGGAGACCAGCGTACGAGGCTTCAGTGTGAGTGCAGGCGGCATCTTCGGTGAAACTGAATTGAAAGGGGTAAGCATCAATGGGGGCATGTGCGGCGTTACTTCTGTCAAAGGGCTTTTGATTACCGGTTTGCAGAACCTTACTGAAGAGTTTTACGGCGTGGAGATCACAGCCATTCGTAACCGGTCTATCAAAGGCGGGGGGCTACAGGTTGGACTGTTCAACATTTGCAAGCATCTGAAAGGTGTACAGATCGGGCTATGGAACGTGAACAGTAAACGTAAGTTGCCGTTGATCAATTGGAGTTTTTAGTTAGCTGGATGGATTGGTTGATATGTTTACAGGTTGATAAGTTGATAAGTGGGTTGCCGATTTTCAGGGACCTCCTTGTCAACTTATCAACCTGTAAACCTATCAACCAATCCCGATGATTCTCTGATTATTAAAACGCATTACATAGAATAAACCGACATTGGAGCCACATAGCTTACGCTGCCGCCTGTTTCCTGGCTGATGACATTCACTATAAAAAACTTGCCCAATATCGAGTTAAGGCTGCCGGTTGAAGTTGCAGGCAACACTCGTCCATAGGTCGCATTCGTTGTTCCGGTTTTCAGATCGATCAGTAATTGACCAGTTTGCGCATCATAGGTCTTAATGTAAATACCGCTTGTTTGCGTCTGCGGCTGACCCGCCGGCATCATCACTTTGGGGAGGGTGATGAGTTCACTGAGCTTTCCATATTCAACATTCCGGAGCTCATAGCCTGCCAGCTCTTCAAAGCCGGTCAATGTGCGGTTCAGTTGCCTGAAGAATTTGAAATTGACTTTTCTCCCTGCTCCCTGTACTATGGTATTATTGAGTACGCGCAGTTTGGTTGAATCCGGACTGATCACTGGTTGAGTATAGAATGCTGCTATCTTCAGCAGGTCGGTTATCCAAACAGTGAATTTATTCTGCTGCTGCGGTTGGAATACCGTGTCGAGCAGTAAAGCTCCTGTCGAGAGTCTTTTGATGGAAAGCCTGTTGGTCTCTCCTGTGCGAATCATTAGCTCTGTCTTGCTTTGACCGGCATTGAGTGAACCGATCGGGCCATTGTCCAATTCCAGTTCAATGTCCGGGGCCTGATCGAAGTTCTTATAGACTACTTCTATTTTGGCGTATTCATGCTCTTCCACCTGCCTTTCTTTGGTACAGCTTTGCAGAAGGAGAAGTAAGGCAACATGGAGCAGCAGAAATATAAATTGGTTATTCCTTTTCATGAACATTATTTTAATGCTGTTATTTGATATTTGCTTCTCATTAAAACTGGTAACTGAAATTGATGGCGTAAGTACGTCCGGGCGACAGGCTTTGCATGATCCTGTCGACAGATTTGTCGTAGAGCAGGAACTTCGTGTTATAGTTCCCTTGTTTCGCCTCCTCTACCTGCTCCGGCGTAGCGCCCCAGTTCTGGTAAACAAGATTGCGTTCATCGAGCAGGTTGCTGATATTCAGCCGTACCTCAAGCCTTTGTTTCAAGAACCGGTAAGCTATCTGACCATCGAGAGAACGCATCGGCCGTTCAAAATAGGAATAGAGCATCGAGAGCGGCCCTCCACCATAGGTTACTGCCGTCCGGTTCGAAACAGCATTATAGTTGAGACTGATATTTAGTTTTTTACTTTCATAGTACAGTCCTGCATTCAGGATATAATTGCTCTGCCCTACCAGTGGTCTTTTATATTCCTGGAATATGGTGTCTTTCGCTTCAACTACCTTGTTCCTGATCGAATAGGTAGTTGCCATCGGGGTAACCTTATTCGTGAGCGCCGTAAAATTTCCGTACACGGTGAGGTCCCTGATCACAGGAAGTTGTATAAAGGAAAGGGATTTACGTACTTCCATTTCAATACCATAAGTTTTCCCTTTCTTATTATTCTCCAACCTGAAGGCATTTCCACTGACACCCGAAACGCCGATGATCTCCATCGGGTAATCGAGGTCCTTATAGAATGCTGAGGCAGAAACGATCTCCTCCGCTCCCGGATACCATTCTACCCGGAAATCATAATTGTTCAGCATCGTTGAACGCAGGATGCCGGCAGAGTACTCTCCGCCCAGTTCGAAATCATATTCCCTCAGGTACGACATTTCACGCAGATCGGGCCTGATGATACTTTTAGACCAGGCAGCCCGCACAGCGATGGCAGGCGTAATGTTATACGTGAGATTAATGGAGGGAAACAGGTTCAACTTTTTTTCCCGGTTATACAGCACGCTGAAGTCCAGCTCTTCACCAGCCGGTCTGTACCTGTTCAAATCATTCACTATTTTTTCGATCCCCTGGTTGATCCTATCTATATCGAAATATTCTCCCCTCACTCCCCATACGATCCGCAGCTTGCCGATCCTGCTGTCGAACATTCCGTAAGCTGCGTGTAGCGTAGCCGATTTGTCATAGTCTTCACCAAACTGCGAAATATAACTGGAATCCCCCCCATATTCTTTGGTGAACATTTTGGGCAAATAAATTTTCAGATCACTTGCTTTCCCAGGCATATCACCGATCAATGCTACCCAGAACTGCCTGCTTTTATTCCATCCTGCATAGCCTGTTTTGAATGAATGGCTGGTTTTACCAATTGAAAAAGGCACGCGAATATTGAGGTCCCAGTTAAAATTATTTTCCTGCGCATGAGAATACATCCGGAGCGCGCCACTGCTTAGCCCTTCGCTATAAAGTTGTGATACATTGAAATCATTGTGCGGGAGGTGAAAGCTATCGGGCACAGACTTCCAGGTGATGATATGATTGTCAGGCGCTACTCTCCTGATCCTGGTATAATTGCCCGACCATGCCAGTTTGATCTTCCCGCCCAGGGAGTGCTCTCCTCTCAACTGGCTTTGCCAGAGATTGGTCTGTAATACTTTTTCTATCATGGCACGGCTATCTTCCTCCATCACCGTATGCCATCCCCTTCCATAATTCATTTGCTGGTCCAGCACTTGAGTGAACAGATGCTGCAAGCTGATCTTATGCCTGCTGTCCGTAAATCCAATGCCCAATATGCCGCTCAGAGTGGTAGCAAATCCGTATTGATGGCCGATTAGATATTTTTCATCTTTCCAGTTTTCACCAAACCCATAACGGGCAGACCTGAGTGCCTGTATCGTTTGGGTATTCCGGTAACCCGCAGAAGCTATCAGCCCCAGTTTCCTCTCCTGGTTTTTCGATACGCTCCATACCCTGCCAACAGATACCTGGTAATTCTGAGAAGGCTGCGACTGGTAATAGAACGGTTGCCAGTTATTGTTCATGCGCGCTTCATTGCCCTTGGCCTCCTTATATTCACGAATACTTTTCAGGCTTTCCCAATTCTTTTGCCCGAACAGGTAACGATGCTCTGCATATTGCCCGAAGTATTCCCTACCTCCATCCCGTTTGAGAGAGAGTATTTCCTTACCATTGGTTTGATCATTGATGCTCATCCCTCCCGAAACCTGGAAAAAATTACCGGTAGGAATGGCTTTGGTATTGATCTGAACAAGACCTCCACCGAACTCTGCGCTTTGATCGGGTGTGATCGTTTTAATGACGGTCACATTGTCGACCATATTCACAGGAATGATATCGAAGGAAAACTGTTTGCGGTTCAGTTCTGTGGAAGGCAGTAGTTGTCCGTTAAGAAGGGCCTGGTTATAGCGCTCGTTCAATCCTCTTACCACTACGAATTTATTATCGACAGTGGAAAGCCCGCTGATCCTTTTCAGGCTCTCCCCTATATTCTTATCCGGCGTACGCCCGATCTGTTCTGCACTGATGCCATCGGTAAAACCGGCAGCATTTTTCTGCCTGGCGTAGAGGGAGGCCACTGTTTCTTTTTTTGCAGAGGTCCTTACCACTACGGCCGATAAACTCCCTTTTTCCCTTTTCATGGTTATGTTCAATGTAAGAAGCTCATCATTCTTCACCATTATATCCGATATTTCTTTCGTTCCATATCCTACAAAACTCACCAAAGCCGAATGAACACCATTGGACAGCTCTACAGTAAATATGCCCTCCATATCCGTGATGGCGCTTGTATTGTTCACCCGGATGGTGGCCCCCACCAGTGGTTGCCCATCTGCCTCATCGATGATCTTACCTGTCAGCTTGCCTGTAAGGGATTGTTTCTTCGATGGGGCGGGCAGGCGTTCTGCGATCCTGAAAATAATGGCATTCCCACTGATCGTAAATTCAATGCCGGCTTTCTTTTTCAGCAGGTTCAATGCTTCGGTTAATGAGGCATTCTCTACTCTGTATTCATGGATGGTTATTTTATCGAAATCATCTTTGAGGTAACTGAAGGAATAAGCCGTTTGTTTATCGATCTCATCCAATACCCTGGAAAGCGAAACCCGCTGAAGGTGCAGGCTGATCTTCTCTGCGGTCCCTTTTTGCTGGCTGTAGCAGCAAAAGGAAAGCAGTGAACCGATAAAGCAGAGGAACAGTTGTTTGGTAAGAGGTACAGCGGCCCCCGACCTTTGGGCCTTTCGCCTCAAAAGTGTAACATTGCATTTCATTTTTCTTTAATTGTTTTTACAGGGGGTGTTCGCGCACCTCCTTTTTTAATAAATACTTACCTGGTGATCTTTTATCCTGAATTGTTTGTGGGCCATATAGCACAGGTTGCGGAGCGATTGCCCGAAACCTGCATTGTCGAACACGACTGAAATACGTTTCTGAAGATCGTCGTTGTCGTTCCATTGTACGGTGTAGCCATATCGTGTGCAGAGCCTGGTCACTGCTTCCTGCCATGAAAGATCATTTACGGAGAATCCGCCATTCTTCCAGGCTGCTACCGTTCCTGTTTCAACTTTCCCGGTATCGATCTTATCTTTCCCCGAATAATAGGCAGCGTAGCCGGGCTGAATGGTGGTCTGTACCATTTTGTTGCTCGCCAACCGTACGTTTACCGATCCACGCAGAAGAGATACCCGCGTTGTTTTTTCTGTTGGATAGGCTTCTACATTGAAGGCAGTACCCAATACACGCACATCGAGATCACGGGTATGAATAATAAAAGGCCGGGTGGGATCATGGTGAACGTCAAAGAACGCTTCACCTTGCAGGGATATGGAACGTTGTTCCTTATTGAAATTTTCTTTCCAACTGAGAGAAGCGCGGGCATTGAGCCATACGAGAGAGCTATCGGTGAGCCTGACCTGCCTGATATGATCTGTCTCATTGGAAATAGTGAAAACTTTATCCACAGGCGCTTGTCCGGCAGGCTGTTCATTCGAATACATCCAAACCATTCCTGCTCCGATAAGTAGCAATACACAGGCGGCAGCCAACCATTTATAAGTAATGCTGAACGATCGTACTGTTCGCTGTGTCGGCAGTTGAGCAGCAAAATTTTTCAGAAATAACTCCCGGTAATGCGCCGTTTCCGACGTAGATAATCGTTCTGAAGACTGATCATCCAGATCATTATACCAGCTTTCCAGTATTGCGATCTCTTCCAGGGTACATTCACCCTTGTGAAATTTTTCCAATAAGGCTTGCGCCCTTTTATAGTTGGTTCTTGCCATCTATGAAATGAATACCCGGCAATCGATATTCGTTAACTACTCCCAGGTTAAGAAATTGTAAACAACATGAAGGCGGAAACCAGGCGAACAGAGTAAGATGGATTGGATTCGATATATTTTTTCACCTGTTTCAACGCGCGGGAATAGAGTACACGGGCGGAACCGGGGTCGATATCGAGGGTGATGCCGATCTGTTGATAGGAATATTGTTCACGGACCCTGAGTGAAAATATCCGGGCCAGGGCAGGTGAAAGCTGATCGACTGCTTCTTTGAGCAATGCTTCCCTTACGCCCCGCAGTTCTTTCTCTTCAAGCACAGCCGCATCTTCCACTGTGCGGTCGAGCAACGCTTCCAGCTTTTGCAGATGGGCATGGTAACGGCCTGTAGTCCGGTAATAATTGAATATGCGGAGTTTTAGAGCGTGCAGCAGGTAAAACTCGAGTGAATCGTCGTGGGGCAATTCTGCCCATTTCTCCCAGGCTGCCAGTAAAACATCCTGTAGAAGATCGAATGCATCCTGCCTGTTTGTTTTGGCGACTGCAATCCCAAACAGCTTATCCCAGTAAAGGGCCACAGCGGTTTCAAACGCAGGTTTTGCTTCAGGAATAGATATGTTACGGCGCTGTGCAGGCATCATTGAAAGGCCGGTCGGGCACTCAAAAATATCTTCCTTATATTAAGCCAATATTAACTCGGGTTGGGGTTGTTACACTTCAATAGCTGGTGCTGGTTCATCTATGAGATCAACTTCTTCCTCTTTTTCTTTCTCAGCTTCTGTTTCGGTTGTAGCAACCGGCTGCCTCCTGCCTATCTTTACAAAGCTAAGCCCAAAGGTGACCAGTAGCATGGCTGCGCTGGACCAGATCACCTCATGGACGCCGAAAGCAGTAATGATAAAACCACCCAGAAGTGTTCCCAGTGTAATACCTGCGTTACCAAAGGAAACCAGCAGGCTCGTCGCAAACTCAGGTGCTTCCTGCGCTTCAGAGGTGGCGCGGGTCTGTCCGATCAGGAAACCGCTGGTATGAATAAAGCCCCAGACCGAAATGACGATAGCCATGGGAATAAACAATCCACCGAACAGGTAGGCGATGATGTGGATGAGGGTCAATGAAATGAGGAACACTCTTGTAGTAAGCATGATATTCCTGCTGAGTGCGATGCCCGTAAGCCAGTTGCCGATAATGCCTGTTCCGCCAAATAACAAAAGCATTAGGCTGATCTCTTTGCCATTCATGCGGGAGATCTTACCTAAATACTCTGCCAGGTAACCATAGGTGGAGAACATACCGGCGATCATGATGAGTGTAGCGAACAGGTTCACCCAAACCTGACCTTTCCTTAAAATGACCAGTTGATTTTTAGTGGAAGACCTTTCTTTCACCGGCATGGAAGGAACAAACAGGGCCAATGCTGTAAAAGCAATCAGGTTGATCACACTTGATAAAATAAAAGAGGCCTGCCAGTTGAACAGATCGGCAACATAAGTAGTGATAGGCACCCCGAGCACGGTGGCTATGCTCAATCCGCCCGAAATTACGGACACAGCTTTGGGAGCATCTTTAGGTTCCACCTGTTTGGCGGCAGCTACTGTTGAAACTGCCCAGAATACGGGATGCAGGAAAGCCGGGATTATCCGTGCTATCAGCATCATGGTAAAACTTGTAGACAATGCAGAAAGGATATTGGAAACCACGAAAGTGCCCAGCACGACCACCATCATGGTCTTGCGGTTGATCCTGGCAGTGAGTAATGTAGTGAATGGGCCTGTAATAGCAATAGTAAGGGCAAATCCGCTCAACAGCCATCCGGCCGTATCGATGGAAATATTGAATTCTTTTGCCAGTGCGGGCAGGATGCCGATTACCCCGAACTCCGTTGTGATGATCCCGAAAGCCCCCAATGCCATGATGTAGATCGATTTCTTCATATATAGATACATCTAAATGTTTCGATAAATAATTTAAGGAACACAAATATACATAGACACATTGAAATGTTTCGATGTATATTCAGGTAGGTATTTTTATGAAATTGTTAAAAAGGAGAATTTTCCTCAACTTACATGACATTATTTATTACGCAGACCATAATACCTGTCTATGAATACCCGCGCATTATCATTGAAGATCTCGCCCACTATCGGAAAAGTATCCGCTGAATGCTTTGCACCGGAAAAGAGTACCTGCATCATGACATTGGCACATGGCGCCGGCGCCGGGATGGACCATTCATTCATGGTCGCATTGGCAACATCGCTGGCGGAAGCAGGTATTGCCACCCTGCGGTTCAACTTCCCATTTGCAGAGCATAAAAAAATAAGGCCGGATAGTCCTGAAGTAGCACATCAAACGATCGCAGCGGCCATCACGCTGGCCCATGAGCTGTTCCCTGCCTTACCGCTTTTTGCGGCCGGCAAATCTTTTGGCGGAAGGATGACCTCCCAGCTCATGTCCAGCCAGGCACAGCCTCCCGTGAAAGGAATTGTTTTTTACGGATTTCCGCTGCATCCCTCCGGCAAGCCTTCTACTGAACGGGCCGTCCATCTGAAAGACGTGAAAGTGCCCATGCTTTTTTTACAGGGGACCAAAGATGCACTTGCCACCTTGAACCTGATCGAAGAAGTTTGTGCATCACTGCCAAAAGCCACCTTGAAAAAAATAGAAGGAGCCGATCACATGTTCAAAGCCGGCAAACTGAATACGGTGCAACTGTTGACAGATGAGACATGGCAATGGACCGAAAAGACCTTAAAAAAAAAAAGCTAAACAACGGAACCCGTCCAATCCGGGATCGAGAGCAGCAATAATAAGATCGTTAAGGATAGTTTCATATTTTCTGCATAAAAATATGCAATGATCAATGCAGGAAAATCTATTCTATACGCAACTACATCTTACAAAGCTGGCTCATCAGGCAACGCAGGAAACAATGAATTCCATCCTGGATAAATATTCCACTTTTTATGCCGTTCAAAGTTCCCTGTACTTTCCTCTTATCCTGAGCAACCTTTTTTATTACATCATCATCTTTTTTCTATTCCCTGCATCTTACAGGATAAATCGTATCATTCGCATCGTGATGGGCATCAATATTATTCGTTCTCTCTGAAGGCTTGGTAGTGATTATGGAGGGATCGGTTGGCTGTAGGGACCATTATACGATCAACTCTACCTTCCACTCGTGGTGGTGATATTTGGGCTAACAGCTACCTGGCTATTTCTATATAAGGATGAGAATGGAAAGACGGGCCCCTTATGAACACTTACTATCTTTAACTGAAATACTTCCCGAAAGAATATTATTGTTTTTAAGATCCGAAGGGGCGGACTCTTGCGTATTATGGATTACTTATTTTGTATAAAACGTGTTTCCTGAGCGGGCTGCCGTCTACAATAAGCGGATGATCAAATGTACCGGCAAACTGCATTCCTGCTTTCTCCATCACTCTTATGGATGGCCGGTTGATGATGGAAGTGAAAGAGACGATCTCAGGAAAATGAAATTGTTCAAACCCATATTCCAGGCATTTCATGGCGCCTTCTGTAGCCAGTCCATTTCCCCAAACCTCTTTTTGTAATCTCCAGCCGATCTCGGTACAAGGTGTGAAGTCGGCCTGGAAACGGGGTGTTGAAAACCCGATAAAACCCACAAAAGATTGGATAGATAATAGCTCCACAGCATACAAACCGTAACCCTTTTCTTCAAAATGAGTATTGATCCTTGTTACCAGCTCCTGGGTTTCCTGGAAGGAAAGCGTTTGGGGAAAGTATTGCATTACGGCAGGGTCGCTGCACATGGCTGCGAACGGGTGGAGATCATCTTCTTCCCATTTCCTGAATCCCAGGCGTGCTGAACGGAACAGATAATTGGCCATTTTTGATCGATTGCTATTTAGATGATGTCAGGACCCTGACCGATCGCATGAAGGCTCTCCTGCTCTGCCGGTCTGCTGGTTTGATCATAAATTGTACTTCCTCCGCAACCGGCACTTCCCAATCGACCCCGATCGTCTCAAACTCAGTACCTACTTGCAGATCGCCTATCTTTTTATCATTTGCAAAAAGGAGCAGATGTGCTTTTGACGCTTTATTCCCAGGCCGGCCGGCAGATATCTGCAATTGAAAACTCCCCGCAGGGGCCCGTATTTTTTTCGATTGAATGCTATCGCCATCGATCCTGGTGGCCTGATAGGTCTCATGCGGATTCCCATTGAAATCGGTGTAGACAAGCCTGTCGACTTCGTGCAGGCCAGTCGGGGTACTGTCTCTTGCAACATATAGTTGTGCCCATACATAGAAGTATTGCTTATCTTTTACCAGTTCATAAGAGGAATCGAGCTTCTTTGCCCGCTCGCCGGTAAGCAGCGGATCACCATTTGCGCCTATGATCCAGAAGCCCTTCAAATCATATTGGGGAGATTTTTTCTGCAGGATCGAATCGATCATATCAGCTTTTTTCCCGTACAATACAACAGGATGCGACCGGTAGATCCTGAAATAATACTGTTGTTCGAAACTGGAAATCTCATTGATAACCGGATAACCGGGCTGATTGTTATCCACCATATACTGTACCGCTTCTCGGAGCTGTGCTTTATTGATCCAGGTGTAATATTCTTTCTGGATCAAATCCCGGACAAACAAAGCAACGATCGCCACCATTACGATCATCTTAATGGTACGATGGTTGATCAGTTCTACTGCATAAGCAATTGCCAGCAGAATAGCTGGTAACAATACGATCGTGTACCTGCTCTGCAGCATTGGTATCACGAATATCGATCGCAGGTAAGGGACCAGCGAAGCGACGAGTACCCAGCATGATAGTAGCACAAAGCTAAAGTTCAGTGGATCATATTGCAGCAAGCGGTCCGCTGTTCTATTCAACCTCAGGGGAGCATAAGCCGCTACCATGGCAATAGCCAGCAGTACAAGCATGATCATACTGTATGGCAAAGTAATGGAAAGAGCATAGCAGGTGAAAAGCAATACTGGTGCGAGGTGCAGTACAATAGGCCAAGGTTGCCGTCTTAAAGATGCCGCGTTTAGTTTGCCTGCATAAAAAACGTTCAGCGAATAAAACAACAGAAGAAGGGGCAATAGGAAATTCAGCCCATCTGCTCTGCCAAAATAGTCGTTGAAATATTCGAGCAGGAAGGAATGTGAGTACGCCTCTATCCAGAAAGTTTTGATATTTGTTGCTATCAACAGCGAAGGTACCCAGGGAAGATACCCTATGACCATGATAAGCCCACTCAAGGCAAACCGGCTGAAATAGCGCTTTCTGGCGCCAGGGCTTTCCTTGAAAAAAAGCAGACCGATCAACACCAATTGTGACATGATGATGAACAGGCCATAATAATGTGAATACATCAGCAGCAGGGTAAAGAGAGCGTACCAGATACTGTTTTTGATCGATAATGTCTTCAATAAACGGACCAGGTATAAAAATGAAAGGATAGTGAAAAGAAAAGCGAACATATAGTCCCTGGCTTCCTGGCCATACTGTAGATTGTAGAAATTGAATGCGGTGAGGCCGGCAGCGATAAGTCCGAGGTTCCTGCCCTTTATTTCTCTACCCAACAGGTAGATCGCCCATACGCTAATAGTGGCGGCGATCGCGGATGGAACTCTGGCTATCCAGCTTGTATAACCGAAAACACTGAATAATGCTTTCAATATTGCATAATGAAGTGGCGGGTGCTGATCACAACATCTTAACTGCTCGAACATCGCCGAAAAGGAAATATCGGGGTCTGCGGTGACCATGCTGAACAATTCATCTTTCCACAGGCTTTGAAAATCGAGATTATAGAAGCGGGTGAGTAGGGTGATCAATAGCAAAAAGCCTAAAAATATCCTGGTTTGGTTCCTGAGTAGGACAGTCTTGTTCATACGGGACGATGGTAATGACTTTAGGTATTTGGTAAATGTTAAGCAGCTATTTGGAATCAATTAATCGCCTGCTGGCACTGAAAGATAGGACTAAAATGGAAATAACGGCTGGGAATTGCGGCTGGTATTTAAAGTTAATCGGTTGGTAGTGGATGATAAGAAACGAGAACGTCGGAAGATTGAGTGATGATTTTCATGATATTGACTTTCTCCATGTATATCGGAGGACCATACGGGATGAGTTTTCGACTTACTAGAAAATATACTTTAAAAAATGCCGGGAAATTGGCAAGTTTCTGATTACTCACCCAAGGTTTGCAGGCTTTCTGCAAAACAAACTTGCAAGTAAGTAATGCCTTTACCTCCTGACAAGTCCAAATGGCGGAATCGAAATTGAGATCATTTTTCCTTATACGACTTAAAACGTCAAACATGAAACACGAACTGATCTTAAACCCCTGGATCCAATGAAAGTGCCCTCCTGGCTCCTGGCATGTGTGGACTGGCACAACTGTTCAGGAGCTTATCACCTTTGCCGTGAAAGTAAAGAAATTCGGTGGAATGGGAGTATATCAGTTCCATGGTGTGGATGGATGGATTTTTAAAATTACAAGTGAAACACATAAGGCGTTCTTAGATTATTTAAAAGCACATAGAGAAGACTATTGGGTAACCACATTTTCAGGGATGCCATGGAGTATATAACAAAGGAACATCGGGGCAAAAACCCTTAAATGCCCAGTTGCGTCGTCCTTCAATGTAATCTGGAATTGGTTTCTACGTAGAACTTATGGGCGTGAAATATTTGCGAGGCTGGCGGAGTATTGTCGAACCAGGTGATGGAATTATTCAGTCGGATTTATCATCATCATATCTAAACATACAAGTATCGGAATTTGCCCCCCTAAGCACCACCAAGATAAAAATCAAGTCCAACTATCTTGTAAATCAATGCTTTATTTAATTAATTCTCAATTTGCAAATTGCGAATTAAGGATTATCTTTGGAAAATGAGGAAGCACAATGGTATGAGACCCCAGGATGTTCCTATCCTTTTGAAGGTTATTGCTAAAGGAGAAGCCTCTTGGCAGAATAAGGATTTGGCATCCGAATTATTCATTAGCACATCAGAAATATCTGAATCACTAAATCGTAGTTTGATTGCGGGTCTAATAAATTCTGAAAAAAGGAAAGTCCACAGACAATCCCTGCTGGAATTTATTGAATATGGTCTAAGCTATACCTTTCCTGCTGTGCCTGGTGGCATAGTAAATGGGTTGCCAACAGCACATGCGCATCCTTTCATGAGCAAACATATAATTGCTTCTTCTTTATATGTATGGCCAGATGCTAGAGGGGAAAAAAGAGGAGAATCGATTGAGCCATTATTCAAGAATGCAGTGAAGTCGTCATTAATGGATGAAAAATTCTATAAATTATTAGCCTTGACAGATGTTTTCAGAGTAGGAAGGACAAGAGAAAAAAAAATTGCACGGGAAGAATTAAAAAGAATGATTTCAAATGAATCATAACCAAAATATAGTTAGGATAAAAGCTGTACATAATGCTCTTCAGGATCTAAAAGATCAGGTTGTGTTTGTGGGTGGCGCAGTTGTCTCTTTATATGCAGAACGCGAATCGGATGAAGTTAGAGAAACTGACGATGTAGATATACTACTTGAAATTTATTCGTATGCACAATTTAGTGAGTTGGATGAAAAATTGCGTCAGCTTGGATTTAAAAATGATGTAACAGCAAAGTTTGTTGGAAGATATCTGATACCTGGTATCATCGTTGACGTTATGGGTCTTGATGAAAAAGTTTTGGGATTTGTAAACAGGTGGTACAAAGAAGCATTTACACGTTCAATTCCCCATGTCATTGATAATCTGACGACAGTGAGAATTTTCACTGCTCCATATTTTTTGGCGACTAAACTGGAGGCATTTAAAACTCGCGGGAAAAGTAAGGATGGCGGGTATGACGGGAGATTGAGTGACGATTTTCATGATATTGTCTTTCTTCTTGTTAATCGCAGATCTATCTGGTCTGAAATTGAATCTCTGCCCGAAGGACCTCTAAAGACATTCTTATTGGGTGAGTTTGCAGAAATGCTTCAGAATCCACACCTGGAAGAATGGATTGATGCTCATACAGGATACCGCTCCCCTGTTTCGGATATGATAATACTACCTGGTTTAAAGAGACTGCTCGAAACTCAATAATATGGTGAAAAATTTCCTACGGTGTAATTACGACTATTTGGATAAATAAAAGCCCCGCAATGCGAGGCTTTAGTCGTTTGTGGAGTTGATAGGACGTTTTTCTAACCAGATTCTGGACGATTTGGAGGCTTTTGCCAGCCTGCCGGAATGACATTTACCCATACATAGTATTGACTTACGAGTTATTCTTATTGAAATCAGTCCCCAATAATATTCACCCGATTTCTGTGTGACCTCTTCGCACTTATTGAATTACAGGACGAGATTTGAGAATTATAATGGGAGAATCCTAAAAATGTGAAAAAATCCCAATTAACACCTATGCGGATTACTTAGCCTATTTGACCACTAAGCCTTTATTATCGTTGTATTTATCTATATTTGAAGGTATAAGGGTTTACAAACATTTAACTATGTGGATAGAAGAGCTTTCACTAGAAAATATTAAATGCTTTGAAAAGATCAGCTTGAAATTTGGAAACAAAACCGAGCCATTCAAGTGGGTAACACTATTAGGCGAGAATGGCGGTGGTAAAAGTACTATGCTTCAAGCGTTGGGACTTCTATTAGCAGGACCTGAAGGTGCTCAGCAGTTACTTCGACCTACTGGCTGGTTGCGTAATGAAGATCAATATGGCCGTATATCCACAAAGATTCATAAAGGCCCTAATGATCCAGGAAAATTTGGGGAACAAAAGACTAGGACATCATTTGGCTACTCATTCTTGATTACTGGAAGTAAAAGTTTGCATATACGAAAAAAACTCTATACAGAACCTTCAATTGTTGAAAATAGAGATAAGATTTTAACATGGTTACGTCAAAATGCTCTCACTTCAAATGGAAAAGGTTGGTTTGGTGCGGGTTATGGGGCTTTCCGGCGGCTGACACGTTCTACCCGAATGATTGTTCCGTCTGTTTCGACACAAGAGCGGTTTAACAACTTTTCATCTCAATTCAGAGAAGATGAACCGCTGTCAGCTTTCGAACAATGGTTAGTGTACTTGGATTACAGAATAGCAAAAGAAGATAATGGAAACGCAGCTCAGGCCAAAAGACAGCTTGATTTAGGAATAAATGCGATCAATCAAATTCTGCCGGAGGGAGTCTCTTTTGACTCGGTGACCGCAGATGCGAGGATTTTGTTCGATATTAAAGGAACAAAAGTATCTAGTCTAAACTTAAGCGATGGCTACCGAAGTGTGCTAGCCTTAGCAGGTGACTTGATTTGGCGAATGTTGGACCATTTCCCAAAAAGCGGCGACCCTTTAAAAGAAGAAGGGGTTGCCATCATTGATGAATTGGATATTCATCTTCACCCAATCTGGCAAAGAGATATTCCCAGATTGCTTAGGGCTCAATTCCCGAATCTCCAATTTATTATTGCAACACATAGTCCATTGATTGCAGCCGGCGCAGGCCCAGATGCGGTAACTTATAAGATTGTCCTTACTAAAGGAACGAGTACAGTACACGAAGTTGAAGATATTGCTCTATATAATGTAGATCGTATTTTACAAAGTGATGCGTTTGGCCTTGTATCTTCTTATTCTCCACAGGTACAGGAACAATTGGACACTTATTATGCTCTGAAGAGAAAGAAAAAAAGGACTCCTACAGAAGAAAACCAACTACAAGCAACACTTCCATTCGTAGAGTATGCAATTGGAAATAAAAGTGGAGAGGGCTCGGAAATGGAAAGAAAATTGGATGATTTTTTAAAGGAAAAATGGAATGATCTTCATCTCAAGAACGAATGAGCCTGACATTTTACGAAGGCACAAAAAGAACTGGACTAATCAGTATGTTGCGGCTGTAAATGCATATAGAATGGCGCCCTCCAAAATTACAAAGGATAGGGTAAAGGAGGTAGAACAGCGCTATAATCATTCTGAAGTCAAACTGGAACTGAAGAATATGTGCCATCACAAATGCGTCTATTGTGAGAGCCATGTGGCGCATGTGAGTTCTCACCACATTGAACATTATCGACCTAAATCTAAATATCCAAAATCCTGTTTTCGATGGTCTAATTTATTATTAGGATGTTCGGTTTGCAACGGTGCATCCTTTAAAGGAAACCACTTTCCATCCGCTCGCCAAAACGGTCCTTTCGTTAACCCCTCGAGAGAAAATCCTACTATTTTTTTTGAATTTGCATATGATGAAAAAACAGGCGTATCAGATGTAATACCGTTGAACTCACGAGCGAGCACAACAGAGCGGTTTTTGGGTTTGAATCGACCGGAGCTGTTGCGACATCGAAACCCAGTGGTGAAAAGGCTGGCCGTTATTGCGTTGTTGGCAAAAGCTGGTAATGCTGCAGCCCTCCAGGAATTACAAGATGCTATGGCACCTGATCAAGAATATTCCGCTTTTGCAATAACCTTTTATAATAAATTGAGACTTCCCTAAGCAAAATTCTTAATAAAAAGAATTTTACGAACATAGAGTACCTATAATAAAGAGCTTACCATGAAGCTCAAATTTTTAGTAGTAATTTCTCCTTAGTATCCGCATCGAAGATCCCATACGTGGAGAGTACAGAGCTATATTAGGAAACAAGAAAGCCCTGAAACGTTTACCCATATTACGTTTCAAGGGCTTTACACGTGGAGAATACCGGAGTCGAACCGGTGACCTCTTGCATGCCATGCAAGCGCTCTAGCCAGCTGAGCTAATTCCCCTCATAGTCGCCATAGCTTTCGCACAGGCGGCTTTTTTCGGACTGCAAATATAGGCGCGACCTGCATTTACTCCAAATAAAAAAATTGCCGGGAATATCTTCCCGGCAATAATGTTTTCTGCCCAACTACCACCAATAATTTACTCAACTGCCAAAATTCCGTTGGGCGGTATAGAATATCAGATTATGAGGCCTTCCGTATCGCCTCCACATTGATCTGCAATTTCACTTCATCACTTACGACCAGCCCACCCGTCTCTGTAGCGGCGCTCCAGGTAAGGCCGAAATCCTGGCGGTTGATCTTGCCGCTGATCTCGAAACCGGCCACCGTATTGCCATAAAAATCTTTTTGGATGCCACCATATTCTACATCGAGCTCTACGGGCTTTGTAACACCTTTAATGGTGAGGTTTCCCTTTACGATAAAGTCACCCCCACCATGATTGGCGATAGAGTTAGATACGAACGAAAGTTGCGGGTGACCGGCCGCATCGAAGAAATCAGGCGATTTCAAATGCCCGTCCCGGCCTTCATTACCCGTATCGATGCTATTGATATCCGCATTGAACTGGATCTTCGCATCGCTGAAGTCTTCTTTATCGGATTGAATATTGCCTTCAAATCTTTTGAATTTACCTGTAACGGTCGAGATCACCAGGTGCTTTACCTTGAATCCCACTTCCGAGTGAGTAGTATCAATAGTCCATGTTGCCATAATTATAAGTTTTAGAACTCAAAATTAATGTTTAAACATTGAATTATCAAAAAACCTCCTCTTTTTTAACAATTTCAACATATTTAAGCGACCGCAAGCAAAAAGCTCCCTTGAAAGTGGCGCCTCCAGGTGCAATAAAAAGTCTGAAACAGAGCAACTACTCCCCCGAAACGGCTTCCCGGCCGGACAAGAAAAATGAAGCCCCGGTCGCAATGACCGGGGCTTCCCTATTAATATTATGTTTGTTCGATCGGGTTAATTGCCGCAGGGATCATTCTCCCCAAATCTCATCCTCACCCTTCAACCAGCGCTTTACCTGCGCAGTGGTCACGGATTTCGGCCTTTCGATCGGCAGGCCCAGGGCCCTGTCCCAGATCAGGCTCGACAATACACCCAATGCCCTGCTCACGCCAAACAACACCGTATAAAATTCGTATTCCACCATGCCATAATGCACCAGCAATGCACCGCTATGTGCATCCACGTTAGGCCAGGGATTCTTGATCTTTCCCAGCGATTGCAGGATCGGCGGCACTTCTTCATAGATATTCCATACCGTTTGCACCAGCGGATCGTCCGGCATGTGTTTCTTACCGAATCCCATCTGCGCGGTGAAACGGGGATCGGTCTTCCGTAATACCGCATGACCATAACCCGGCACAACTTTCCCTTCACTCAACGTTTTCTTTACATATTCCCCGATCTGCGCTTTACTGGGCTTTTCCGTTTTAAGCTCCTCGCGCATCTCGAAGATCCATTTGATCACTTCCTGGTTGGCCAATCCATGCAACGGGCCGGCCAGTCCGTTCATGCCGGCTGACAGGCTCAGGTAAGGATCGCTCAGGGCCGATCCTACCAGGTGAGTGGCATGCGCCGATACATTGCCACCTTCATGGTCGGCATGGATGGTCATATATAAACGCATCAGTTCTTTGAAGCTCTCATCCTCATAACCCAGCATGTGCGCCAGGTTGCCGGCCCAATCCAGCAGGCCATTCGGCTGAATATGCTGACTGTTCTTGTATTTCCTACGGTAAATATAGGCAGCTACACGCGGCAGACGGGCGATGAGGTCCATGGAATCATCGAACACTGCCTCCCAGTAATCCTTTTTGTTCATGCCCTCCGCATAGCGCTTCGCAAAATTGCTTTCTGTTTGCAATGCCATGATCGCACTGACGAACATCGTCATGGGATGGGCCGTTACCGGCAATGCATCCACTGCTGCAAATACATGGTTGGGAACATGGGAACGGCGTTGCCATACGGAGCTGATATGCGCTGCATCCTCTTCATTGGGCAGTTCACCAATCAACATCAGGTAAAACAATCCTTCTGGTAAAGGCTCACTGCCCCCTTTGGCTTTGGGCAGCTTTTCCTGCAATTCAGGAATGGAATAACCACGGAAACGGATACCTTCCTGCGCATCGAGCAGGGAGGTTTCGGTCACCAACCCGGTGATCCCACGCATACCCTGATAAATCTGTGATAACTGAACTTCCCCTATCTTTTTGGCGCCATGTTCCTTGATCAGGTTCTTCACCTCCACTGACGCTTCATCTGCTTTTGCTTTAAACCTCTCTTTAAGAATTCCCATGATATAGTAGTATTATATATACAGCAAGAAATTATTGATATGGATGGCTAAAGTTAAAACAAACCCATTCAATAGAACAAAATTTATTGCCCGTGGTTAGCGGAGTGGCTGATATTAATGCGGATTTAATGAATAGTTGGCAATGTGCAGTTTTCAGTTGGCAGTCTGGCCCTGAGCGTGTAAGATTTCAAAGTAAATTATACAATCGCGGCCCTAACTGCAAACTGCCAATTGCCCACTGCAAATTTATTTCGGCGCCAGCCTGTACAACCAGATCGCCACAAATGTGAATATGATATTCGGTGTCCAGGCAGCGAGTAATGGTGGGAAATTACTCTTGGTGGAAAAGGTGAGCGAGAATTTATCCATCACCACATAGATGGCCGCAGTGATGAACCCTACTGCCAGGTTGAGCCCGCTCCCACCCCTGGTCTTTCGTGAAGATACGGCCACCCCGATGAGCGTTAAGATGAATACCGATGCAGGTGTGGCATCACGGCGATACCGCTCCACCCTGAAATCATTCAACCCTTCTGTTCCCCTCTTTTCTTCCCCCTGGATGAACCGTTTCAACTCAGGTGTGGTCATTTTATCTTTCAGGTATTTGTCGGGCCGTACTTCGTTGGGCTTTACGTTCAACTTTACGATCATCGAAGGCACCAGTTTCACGGTCTCTTTCTGGCCATGGATAGTACGCTCGATGGCATTTTCCACTTTCCAGTTTTTAGCGGCTGTGTCCCATTTGATATTATCGGCCCGCAGGTTATATACCAATTGAGTGCCTTCCATGCGGTCCATGAAAAAACCATTGATGGCTGTTTTGGAGGCAGTGTCATAGTCGCGCATTCCTGCAAATGTGTTCTGGTCGATCCGGATATAATAGCTCCTCGACAGCTTGGCATTCTGCCCCTGTTCATAAGAGCTCTGCCGGTCGATATAATTGGTCTGGAAATTTCCCCTGATGACGTTGGCCTTGGGGATGAGGTATTGTGTGGCAAACCAGAAAAATCCGCCCAACAGCAATGCGCCGAAGAAATAAGGGCGGAGCATCCTGTTATACCGGATGCCGCCTGCCAGGATCGCTACGATTTCCGAGCGGCCCGCCATTTTCGATGTGAAGAGGATCACCGCTATGAATACCATCAGCGGGAAGATCATGGAGATGATAAAAGGAACGAACCCGATATAATATTGTTTGACGATCTGCCAGGTGGTCAATCCCGATTTCACAAAATCATCTGCTTTTTCACTGGTATCGATCACCACCGCGATCACGCAAAAGATCAGCACCATGAAGATGGTGGTGGAAAGGAATTTTTTCAATATGTACCAGTCGAGTATTTTCATGCGATCCTGTTGCGCCCGCAAATGTAGCAGAAAAACGGCAATGGCCTGTCCATGCCTGTTTTAAAAGAATGCCAATTCGTTCCTCAGAGCCTCCGCTGCAGGATCTCCACCTGTTCCCGCTTCCAGCTCATGAAGTCGCCTTCCAGTATATGCCTGCGCGCTTCTCCCACCAACCATAGATAGAACGAGAGGTTATGAACGCTGGCAATGGTAAGTCCCAGGAATTCTTTTGCTTTCATGAGGTGGCGCAGATAAGCCTTGCTATAATAGCCGCTCATGGCCGATCCGATCCCCTCATCGATCGGTGAATGGTCCTGCTCCCATTTTTTGTTATCGATATTGATAACGCCCTGGGAGGTGAAGAGCATGGCATTACGCCCATTGCGGGTAGGCATCACACAATCGAACATGTCGACCCCCAATGCAATACATTCCAGGATGTTCCAGGGTGTTCCAACGCCCATGAGGTAACGCGGTTTTGCCACCGGCAGGCTGTCGCAGCACAAGGCACAGAATTCATACATCATTTCGTCGGGCTCGCCTACGCTCAGTCCGCCGATCGCATTGCCCACCGCACCTTTACCGGCAATGTATTCACAGGAAGCTTTCCGCAGATCGGCATAGGTGCTGCCCTGTACGATCGGGAAGAGGTTCTGCGTATATCCATACCTGTCGGGCGTATTGCTGAAGCGTTCAAAGCAACGGTCGAGCCAGCGGTGGGTAAGCTCCATGGAAGTTTTGGCATAGGTATATTCACTGGGGTAGGGAGGGCATTCATCGAATGCCATGATGATATCACCGCCAATGCTGCGCTGGATGTCCATTACATTTTCAGGGGTGAACAAATGCCTCGATCCATCGATGTGCGACTGGAACAATACTCCTTCTTCCGTGATCTTCCGGCTGGCAGCCAGCGAAAAGACCTGGTATCCGCCACTATCTGTGAGGACCGGCCTGTTCCATCCATTGAACCGGTGCAGGCCGCCGGCCGTTTCCAGCACTTCCAGTCCGGGCCGCAGGTACAGGTGATAGGTATTGCCCAGGATGATCTGCGCCTGCACGTCGTCCTTCAATTGCTGTTGGGACACCGCTTTCACGCTGCCGGCCGTTCCTACCGGCATGAAGATCGGCGTGAGGACCTCACCATGATCGGTGCTGATCCTGCCCGCCCTCGCCTTCGACCGGGGGTCTGTAGACTGTAACTCAAATTGTAATGAGGCCATAGTGCTATTAAATCGGGCTGCAAGATACGGGTAGGTTTACAGGTTAACAAGTTGATAGGTTAATAAGGGTATATCCGGGGCCGCAACACCTTTTCAACCTATCAACTTGTTAACCTGTAAACCTATCCTTATTTATTTTTCAACACCTGTGAAATCATTACTTTTCTACTATTAGCCCATCCCGCTTATTTTCGTACATTATTGTGTTCGCTCTTGACCCTAAATTGAAGCTGATATGAGATTATTGACGTTGAAAATAGACTGGTGGCTGGTGCTATTCTGTGCCTTTTGCGCAGTAGCTTTCATTCAATTGTTATATTACTGGATCATCTTTCAGCGCGTAGCTTTTTACTCCCCTGCACAAAGAGAAAAAACACAACAGCATCCCGTGAGCGTTATCGTTTGTGCCAGGGATGAAGCAGCCAATCTTTCTAGGAACCTGCCCGGACTTCTCGTACAAACCTACCCTTCCACCCATGAAGTGATCGTGGTGAACCATAACAGCCAGGACGAGACCCGTTTCTTACTGGAAGAGTTCAGGAAAACTTTCAAGAGCCTGCATATTGTGAACCTGGCACAGGAAGCGAAAGGCATTCCCGGAAAAAAATATCCCCTGTCGATCGGTATCAAGGAAGCCAAACATGAGATCATCCTGCTCACGGATGCGGATTGCGTTCCTGCTTCCGAATTCTGGTTGCAGAAAATGCAGGATGCTTATGCCGATGGGATCGAGATCGTATTGGGCTACGGCGCTTATTATAAGAAACCCGGTTTGCTGAATAAGCTGATCCGCTTCGAGACCTTTCATTCAGCACTCCAATATCTCTCCTATGCGCTCGCAGGCATACCATATATGGGTGTGGGCAGGAACCTTTCGTATAAAAAAGGGTTGTTCTTCCGGAACAAAGGTTTCTCCTCCATCAATCATGTGCTGAGCGGCGATGATGACCTGTTCATCAACCGGGTGGCCACCAAACACAATACAGCCATTATGCTCGACCAGGAGGCGATCACGCTCTCGGAGCCCAAAAAATCCTTTGCCCAGTGGCTTCGCCAGAAGAACAGGCATTTCACTACTGGCAAGTATTATAAACCCCTGCACAAATTCCTGCTGGGACTGTATTCGGTTACTCATCTGCTATTCTACCCCCTGTTCGTTATCAGCCTCCTGATGTTCGACTGGAGGATCAGCCTCGCCATCTTCGCCCTCCGTACCATCACCCAGGCCATCATCTATTACAAGTCCATGCAGAAATTGAATGAGAAAGACCTCTTTGCCTGGTGGTGGCTGCTGGATATCTGGATGTTCATTTATTATTGCATCTTTGCGCCGGCATTATGGAAGAAACCGAAAAAAAACTGGGCCTGATCACGAAATACTTCGGCGATTTCACGGAGGCGCAACTGGCGCAGTTCCGGGAACTGGGGCCTTTGTACCTGAACTGGAATGAGAAGATCAATGTCATTTCGCGCAAAGACCTCGACGGCCTGTATGAGAAACATGTACTGCATTCATTGAGCATTGCGGCCGCCTTTGAATTCACGCCGGGCACTGCTATCGTCGATCTTGGCACCGGAGGAGGGTTTCCCGGTATTCCCCTGGCTATTTTTTTCCCGGAAGTGCAGTTCCACCTGGTAGACAGTATCGGCAAGAAGATAAAAGTTGTCCAGGCTGTAGCTGAAGGGATCGGGTTGAAAAATGTAACTGCACAGCATTCCCGCATCGAGGATATCAAAAACCGTAAATTCGATTTTGTTGTATCGAGGGCCGTTGCGCCATTGAAAGAACTCTGGCGCTGGTCGAAGCCTTTGTTGAAAAAAAATCAGCCTTCCCGGCCCCAGGCTCCCGGCCTCATTTGCCTCAAGGGGGGCGACCTGGCAGCGGAGATCTCCGAAAGTGGCTGTAAACCACGTATTATGGAGATCGTAGAAATATTCAGGGAAGAATACTTCAAAGAAAAATATCTGCTGTACGTGCCTTCGTAGGATTACTATGCAACGCTGCGTAGAATGGAAGGGTCATCGAAAAACTACCACAAAGTGGTATTCCCTGTTTCCCTAAATAATTGAACTTTGCGTCATGGATATTACCATTTGTATAGTTGACGATAATAAAGATATCCGTTCAGCCCTGGAACAGATCATTATCATGTCCGACGGTTACCGGCTCATCGGTAGTTTTGGCTCGGCAGAGGAAGCACTGGAGCAGATCCCATTGTTGAAACCAGACATTGTGCTGATGGACATCAACCTGGGAGAAGGAGAAAATGGGATCGACTGTGTCCGTCAGCTCAAGGCAGAACACAAGGATATTCTTTTCATGATGTGTACCGTTTATGAGGATGATGAGAAGATCTTCGAAGCCCTGAGCGCAGGCGCCAGTGGTTATATCCTGAAGAAAACCGCTCCCCATAAATTACTGGAAGCCATCAGGGAATTGCAGGAAGGTGGTGCTCCCATGAGCAGCCAGATCGCCCGGAAAGTGGTGGCGGCCTTCCAGCAAAAACAGACTGCCTCTCCCAGCACCGCCGCTGATACATCTTCCCTTAGCATACTCTCCAATCGCGAAAAAGAAATACTCGAACTGTTGGCAAAAGGAATGCTCTATAAAGAGATCGCCGCAACCCTGTTCATCAGTTCGGAAACGGTCCGTAAACATGTATATCATATCTATGAAAAATTACATGTCAACAACCGTGTAGAAGCCATCAATAAGTTTTTTGGCCGCTAAGCCTGAGCCCGTTTGATCTGTATCAACCCGCCGGAACCGGTGGGTGAAAACTACCACAAAGTGGTATTGACTTGCCTCACTACTGCTTTTACCTTTGTGAACTTGGTTGTACGATCAAATCGATCATTGATCATTATTCCTTATCAAACTTTTTTTTCTGTGCCGGACACCTGAGAGCACGGATCATTAACCTTACCTTATCTTACTGAGGCTGTTTCTTTCACCAGGAACAGCCTTCTGCTTGACGTCAGCGTGCCTTTGAAGTATTGCCACGAAAAAAGTTAGCAATTGGCAGTTTGCAGTTAGCAGTATGACCCTGAGTGTGTAAAATTTCAAAATAAATTATACAACTGCGGGTTCCAACTGCAAATTGCAAGCTGTCAACTGCCAACTCTCCATCAACCTACCACTTTATCTCCAACCTGTTATTCGCCCTGTCCGTATCTGCCATCCGGTTGGTAGGATCGATCTCGATTATTTTCAGATCGGTTATCCGGCGATCGATCTCCACTATATAGGTAGGATGTGTCCATTTCCAGGCCTCATGCGTGGTAGTAGGAATACCGTGGAATTCGGTCTGCTTGGCGCCGAACATCAGGTACATCGGGATATATTCGATCTGCCGGCTCCCATCCCTGAATTGCAGTTCCAGGTCGATGGGCATCGGCATTTTCCCGATCCGTTTCAACCTGATCTTCGTTTTACCTGCTTCTTCCCACAAACTGTCGATACCATAGTTGATCGTCTTGGTGGTATTCACGAAATATTCTCTGTACCAGTCGAGCTTGATATTACTAACGTTCTCGGCCACCCGAATAAAATCATTCACGTTCGGATGTTTGAACCGCCATTGTTTGTAATATTCCAGCAATATCTTATCGCGGACATCCGCCCCCACAATATATCCCAGTTGTTCCATGAACACTTCCCCTTTTGAATAAGAGGCAATACTATAGGCCACATTGGTCTCGAAATGATCGGCATGTGTGGTCAATGGTTCTTCCAGCCCGCTTTTCACTATGCTGAAATAGTTCTGGTAAGCATCATCGTGCGGATTGGCCTGCCCGTGCCAGGTATTGCTCCTGGTGAGTGAATCCACCACCACTGCTTTGCGGGGCCCGGTTCCAACATCATCATGTACAGGCTGCACTTTCGTGGCCGATTTATAATATTCCGATACGAGCGATTCGGCATAGCTCGTAAATCCTTCATCCATCCAGGCATATTCAGATTCATTGGTGGCCAGCATCATCTGGTACCAGCTATGCATCCATTCATGGAAAGCTGTGCCCAGGCTCGAGCTTACTATCAGCGTGCTCATGGGATATTCCATGCCGCCATCACCCCCATGGATAAACGTATATTGCTTGTACGGATAGGGGCCGAACTTCTTTTCGATAAAAGGAAGCACCGTTACTGCCGCATCGGCCACCTGCTTCCAGCGTGCGTCATAGTCCACAATATATTTCTGAAGATTGTACTCGAACCGTGCTTTCTCCGTTTCTTTCAATCCCTCGAAAATGGTTTTGAGATGCGCTTCATCACGATTGTAGATAACATGGATCGTGGGCCCGTTCACGATATTCCGGGTAAGATGAACATAATGCGGATCAGCCGCCCACATGAAATCATGCACATTCGGCGCAAAGAAATGCCAGGTGAGATGGGGGCCTGCCGGTGCTGCTACCTTGATGCCCGGCGTTTCATAGCCATGCCCAACCTGGTTGGCATTCTGGAGATAGCCTGTGCCCCCGATCATGTATTTTTTGTCGATATGGATGGTGACATCATAATCGCCCCATACACCATAGAATTCCCGCGCCACATAAGGGTCTGTATGCCATCCTTCAAAATCATATTCACAAAGCTTGGGGTACCACTGGCTCATGGAATAACGCACACCGGTGGTGGGGTTGTCGCGGCCCGAGCGACGTATCTGCAAGGGTACCTGCGCCGTGAACTCCATGTCGAGCACTACTTTCGATCGGGGCAATACAGGTTTGCTGAGCACTACTTCCAAAATGGTCTCATGCAGGACCAGCTTTTGTGCAATGCCGTTTATTTTTACAAATGATACCTGCTGATAACCGATCTCATCTTCCCTGAGGTGCAGTATCCTGTCACGCACACGGCCATCCCAGTCGGGCTTACCATTGATGAGTGTTTTTCCCAGCTCACGGCTGCGGACATCCATCATACTATTGGGTTGAAAAGCATTCCAGTAGAGGTGATAGAACAGTCGTTTCAACGTATCGGGCGAATTATTGCTGTATTCCAGTTGTTGTTTCCCGGTGAACCGGTTAGTGGTTACATCCATGTTAATATCCATTGTGTACTTCACACGTTGTTGCCAACGGTCCGTTTGCGCACTCAACAGGCTGGTAAGGCCCGTCCCCATCATGAATAAAAGAATGTGTTTTCGCATTGTTTCCTCAGTTTATAAGTTGTAATTTTCACAAAAAGGAGGTAAGGTATGGAAAAAAGCAAAATGATCGATGGTTATCCCTTTGTAACTTATTCAAAAGAAATATATGAGCCGGAAGAAATGATGCAGAGAAGCACGGAATTTTATGAGTGGATGGATAAAAGGCGCACTGTTCGTGACTTTTCAGCCCGTCCGGTGCCGCGAATGGTGATCGACAATATTATCCGCGCTGCTTCCACAGCGCCGAGCGGGGCGCATAAACAACCGTGGACCTTCTGCGTGGTCACCGACCCTGCTGTAAAACGCCAGATCCGGGAAGCCGCAGAAAAAGAAGAATATGATAGTTACCACAACAGGATGAGCGACGAATGGCTGCAGGACCTCCGCCCATTGCAGACCGACTGGCATAAAGAGTTCCTCGAGATCGCCCCCTACCTGATCGTGGTGTTCAAAAAAAGTTATGAGCTGGACCCCGACGGAAAAAAACACAGCGTGTATTATGCAGTGGAATCCTGCGGGCTGGCCTGTGGCTTTTTACTGGCTGCCATCCATCACGCCGGACTGGTAGCGCTTACTCACACTCCTTCACCCATGAACTTTCTGGCCAGGGTACTGAACAGGCCTGAAAACGAGAAACCGTTCCTGCTGTTGCCTGTCGGTTACCCGGCCGAAGAATGCTGGGTGCCTGATCTGCAGCGAAAGGAACTGGAAGAAGTATCGGCCTGGTATTGAGTTTATAGCGTTATATCATCCCTGAGCAATTGCCCTTCACTGCTGAACTGTAGATTCTTTTTCTGCAGATCGCTCTTCACCGCGCGTACACGGTATTCCGTTTTATCACCGGGCAGATCGATCTTGTAGGCACTGCCGATAGTCCACTCGGCATATTTGCTTTTCTTGTAGCCATCCTTTACAGAGGCAGGCAATCCAGCTTCACCAATCTCCTGCTCGGTGTTTTTCCATTCACCTTTGGAAGAAAAACGCGCTTCGCTTTTCTTTCCATCGAGATCGAAGCGGGCCATGAAAACGGTCACCTTATCTTTCCATTCCACATTGGAAGCGGAAGGGTACTTCTTTTTGAAAGCCTCCGTAACGGCTGCAGGGACTTTACGGATCTGTGCCATCACGGTATTTTGCGCCGTAAAAAGAAATACACTTATCAGGGTCAATGAAAGGAGCTTCTTCATAATGAATAATTTATTGTAGTGAATGCAAATAGCAGACCCAATTTAAGGAGAGTAAAAGATGAAAATGTGAAAAATAAGAGAATGTTGATCTAGTCCGGCAATCCCTGTACCACGATGACGATCTCTCCTTTCACTTCTTTCTTTCGGAAATGATCACTTACTTCTTTGAGGGTACCCCTGGCCGTTTCTTCAAATACTTTGGTCAGTTCGCGGCTCACGCTGCAGGAGCGGTCTGCTCCAAGATATTGCGCCAGTTCGTCCAGTGTTTTTACAAGGCGATGGGGGGATTCGTAGAGGATGATCGTGCGTTCTTCCAAGGCCAGTTTCTTCATCATGGTCTGCCTTCCCTTTTTAAGAGGCAGGAAACCTTCGAACACGAACCGGTTGGTGGGCAGGCCGCTGTTCACCAGTGCGGGCACAAAGGCGGTGGCGCCCGGCAATGTCTCTACCTTCACACCTACTTTGGCACATTCGCGTACCAGGAGGAAGGCGGCATCTGAAATGCCCGGTGTGCCTGCATCCGAGACGATGGCCATTGTTTTTCCTTCCAGGAGCTGGTTGATGAGATGCTGCAATACCTGGTGCTCATTGTGCTGGTGATAAGGAGATAAGGGCCTTATGATCTGGTAATGGTTCAGGAGCTTGATGGTGGTGCGGGTATCTTCCGCCAGTATCAGATCTACCTTTTTCAATACCTCCAGTGCACGAAGTGTGATATCCTGCAGATTGCCGATAGGTGTGGGAACAAGGTAAAGCATGTGTTACCTGCTTAGTTGACTGATATCTCGAAATACTCCATCACAGGATTGGCCAATAATTTTTTGGAAGCTTCTTCCGCGATCTGTTTGGCCTGCGCAGGAGAATCGGCATCCACCTGCAAGGTGATATTCTTGCCGATGCGCACATCATTGATCTTGCCTAATCCGAGGTTTTGTAATCCGCCCATCACGGCCTTTCCCTGGGGGTCCAATAATTCTTTCAGGGGCATTACGGTAACCTGAACTGTATAAGTCATGCGGTTTTATTTTTGAAGAGCAAAGATAAGGCGATGTACAGAATAAACACTACGGGCACTGCCAGCCATTTCAATAAAAGCGCTGCTATCACTGCCAGCAGGAGCAAAATTATTTTCGGCAGGTTATTCTTCACGGAGAGGTCCTTGAATTTAAGCGCCATCAATGGCAGGGTGCTCACCATCAGGTAGCTCAGCACGAGGATCATTGCATACAATGTCCATTTGTTGAGCAGGATATGGTTGAGGTCGTAATAATTGTAGAGCAGGATAATGGGCAGGGAAGCCACTACCAGTCCGGCCGCCGGAATAGGCACTCCTTTAAATCCATATTGCTGGCTGTCGTCCGTGTTGAAACGGGCCAGCCGGTAAGCGCCTGCGCAGGGAAAGATCAATGCAGGCAGGAGGGCCCAGATGGAGGTGTCGAGCCCGCTTTCCTCACCGATATAGCTGATGCGTAGCAACTGGTAAAAGATCATTCCCGGCGCTACGCCAAAGCTCACTACATCGGCCAGTGAATCCAGTTCCCTGCCGATGGCGGAAGTAGCCTTGAACAACCTGGCCACGAAGCCATCCAGGAAATCCACGATGGCTGCCATGCCGATGCAGACAGCGCCCCACCATATCTTTTCAGGAAGTTGTGCAAGCCAGGTACCTTCTTCATTGGAGACGATGGTTTCCCCTGTTTGAAGGATTAGGATGATCGCGAGGCAGCCGAAAACAAGATTCAGTAATGTGAACAGGTTGGGGATTTGTTTCATGCCGGTTATAAAGTTTTGACGATCTGTATTCAATCTATTTCTTCATCAGGGCTTCGATCTCTTCTGCCGTGACGGGGATCTTTGCCATGAGATCTTTGTTGCCTGTTTTCGTGATCCATACATTATTCTCGATCCTGATCCCCATTTGTTCCTGCTCGATATAGATACCAGGCTCAACAGTCAAAACCATGCCGGGTTTGAGGGGTTCTGTGCGGGTGCCGAGATCATGCACATCGATCCCGAGATGATGGGAAATACCATGATAGAGGTATTTGCGATAGGCCCTGTTCTCCCTGTCCTCATTTTTCACATCGGATTTGGTGATCAGTGCGAGTTTGATGAAGACCTGGGTGGCTTCTTCCCCCACCTTGTCAGTATAATCGGCAATGCTGATGCCGGGCTTCAGCAGGCTTTTGGCATAGTTGTGCAGGTGAAGGCAGGCGTTGTATACCTCCTTCTGCCGTTTGGTGAATTTGCCGTTTACGGGAACAGTGCGTGTGAGATCGGCATTGTAACCGCCGTACTCGGCGCCGAAGTCCATCAGTAGGAGGTCGCCGTTCTTACATTCCTGGTTATTGGAGATATAATGGAGTATGCGGGCATTGTCGCCGCTGGCGATGATGCTGTTGTAAGCCTGCCTGGTGGCGCGTTGTGAGAGGAAGCCATGCATGATCTCTGCTTCTATCTCGTATTCCATCACACCCGGCCTGATGAATTTCAGGAGGCGGAGAAAGGTTTGGTGGGTGATATCGATGGCCTGCTGGATCACTTCCACCTCCTGTGGTGTCTTGATCGCTCTCAGGTCGCGCAGGATGCGTGCGCTGCGTCGGTATTGATGGAGCGGGTAGCGCTGCTTCATGGCTTCGGCATAACGGTAATCCCTGACCGGGACCAGGTTGGCCTTGCGGTCGTTCTCATTGGTGTTGAGATAGATGGTGTCGGCCAGGTGTATCCAGGGTTGCAGAACCCCTTCGAGGGTATCGAGCCAGATGACAGTGCCGATGCCCGAAATTTTTTTCGCTTCTTCGGCCCGAAGTCTTTTCCCATCCCATTTTTCCTTCAGTTCATTCGGCCGCACCAGTACCAGCACTTCCCGGAACCGGGGATCGGGGTTACCGGGGAACAATACCAGCATGGTATCTTCCTGGTCGATCCCGCAGAGCCAGTATAGATCGGCATTTTGTTTAAAAGTATGAAGGGCATCGCCGGTAGAAGGCAATTCATCATTGCTGTTGAAAATGGCGATAGCATTTTTTTCCATATTGGCAATGAACCGTTTCCGGTTCTGAACAAAGAGCTCCGGATTGAGCGGAAGGTATTTCATTCTTTAAAAATTGATCTAACCTGTAGTTTAAGCTGTAAATGTAATAAATGTGGAATCTTTAACACCGGTCGCTTTTATTTAGTTTTTATTCATCTATTCCGGGAAGGTTTCAAACATTACTAAAACGAACAATTGTTAGTTGTATGGTTTTCAATGAACTCCCTTTCTAATTGAATGATCTTCAATTTCGACCGGCGTTTGACCGTTGTTTTAGATATTTTTAAATTTTACCTTTGTCGCCTAATCTAACAAACGCTTGTTTATGTCAGTACCAACTGTTGCAGTTCCCATTCATGAATTGACAAGACTGGGCCTTAACGCTATCAACACGCTCCACTACCAACCGGGCCCCGACGACTTAGTACAGGATACCCTCCGCCTGGGAGAAGGCGTCCTCAACGATACCGGCGCCCTGGTGGTACGTACCGGGGAATTCACTGGTCGCTGCCCCAAAGACAAATTCACCGTAAAAGATGAGATCACGGCCGAAACCGTTCACTGGAACGATTTCAATATCCCTATCGAAGAAAAATATTATCACATCATCCATAAAAAGATCACTGATCATCTCGATGCCCAACCTGAGCTCTGGGTACGTGATGCTTATGCCTGCGCTGACCCCCGCTACCGTCTCAATATCCGTGTGGTCAACGAAAAACCCTGGATCAATCTCTTTGCCTATAATATGTTCCTGCGTCCGTTGGAAGAGGAACTGGAGAATTTCACGCCCGATTGGCATATCCTCTCCGCACCCGGATTGAAACTGGACCCGGCAGAATGCGGCACACGCCAGCACAATGCGGCTGTGGTCAGCTTCAAACACCGCACCATCCTGATCGCAGGGACCGGCTATACCGGTGAAACCAAAAAAGGTATCTTCTCTGTACTGAATTATATTTTACCACAGGAGAAAGGCGTGCTCAGTATGCACTGCTCCGCCAATATCGGCCAAAATGGTGATACGGCCCTTTTCTTCGGACTGAGCGGCACCGGTAAAACAACGCTCAGCGCAGATCCGAACAGGAACCTGATCGGGGATGATGAACATGGATGGACCAGCGACGGGGTCTTCAATTTCGAGGGCGGCTGCTATGCGAAGTGTATCGATCTGAGTGAAGAAAAAGAACCTGAGATATTTCATGCTATCCGCCCCGGCGCGCTGGTGGAAAACACTCAATTTTTCCCCGGCACCAACCGGATCGATTTCAGCAACAAAGCCATTACCGAAAACACCCGTGTTTCTTATCCCCTGGATTTCATCAGCAATGCACAGGAACCTTCCCTGGGAAGTATCCCTTCCAATATTTTCTTTCTTACCTGTGATGCTTCCGGCGTTCTGCCGCCCATCGCCAGCCTGAGCCCTGAGCAGGCCATGTACCAGTTCATTTCAGGCTATACCGCCAAGGTAGCTGGTACGGAAGCCGGGGTTACGGAGCCGAAATCCACTTTCAGCGCCTGTTTCGGCGCACCTTTCCTGCCACTGCATCCGGGAAAATATGCAAGCATGCTCGGAGAAAAAATGCGCAGGCACCAGGTAAAGGTATGGCTGATCAATACCGGCTGGACCGGCGGGCCTTATGGCACCGGCCACCGCATGAAACTTGGTTATACACGGGCCATGATCACCGCAGCACTGGAAGGGAAACTGGATAAGGTGGAATTTGAAAACGATCCTGTGTTCGGAATAGCGATCCCTCTTTCCTGCCCCAACGTACCGGCAGAAATGTTGAACCCCAGGAATACCTGGGCCGATAAAGCCGCTTACGATGCAGCCGCCAGGAACCTGGCCGGCCAGTTCATCCGCAATTTCGAAAAATATGCAGGAGGGGTACAGCAGGAAATCCTGGCGGCAGCCCCTAAAATTTAATGACGGCTTTTGTTTCACATATCAATTATTTTCTTGAAATTAGGCGTCAATTTTTAGAAGGATAGTCCGGCCTCGAACGATTTTTGCCATACAACTCTGTCCCGCGTCATGCAGGACGGAGTTTTTTTATGAATGATCAATAACCACCGATCGTACAATCTTTATGGTACAATACCTTTTCACCCTGGTGCTGGCCACCATCTCTGTCTTGCCCCAGGGGCGTTTCATAGAGTGGAAGGCAGATCGTAAACTCACCTGGGGCGACTTCAAAGCCCCACCAGACGGGGCTTCCCCGAATGCAGCCCTCACCAGCAGCACCATCGATATCGAATTCGGGTTCGACGATAACGGCCTGCTCTATGCCATCAAATGCCGCTTCGATAGAAATCGGTCATGGGTAAAGGTTAGAACGCCCGCAGTACTGGCCCATGAACAGGGCCATTTCGATATTGCCGAATTGCACGCCCGGAAACTCAACAAAGCCCTGAAAGCCTACACATTCAACAGGAGAACAGTGAACAGGGATGTGAACAGGATCTACGATACGCTCATAGCGGCCCATCATGAAGCGCAGAACCTGTACGACCTCGAAACCGATTTTTCGCGTAACAGGGAAAAACAGGAAGCCTGGAGTAAGAAAATAGCGGCAGAACTAAAAGTCCTGGACGTATATGCAGGGTATACAAAAAAGCAAAGCCCTGACCGGTAAGCTGCTGATCAAAACAAGCCGTATAGCTGTGAATCGATCCTGTTGATGATCTCACCCAGGTGTTCCTCATTTTCGGGGAACTTGTTCTTGTCGATATCGATCACCAGCAGCGGGCCTTCTTTATATCCTTCGATCCATTTATTGTAAAAATCATTCAGCCTTTTGAGATAGTCGAGCCGGATATTCTCTTCATATTCGCGGCCTCTTTTCTGGATCTGGGCCACCAGGGTAGGTACAGAAGCCCTGAGATAGATCATGAGATCAGGGGCCTGCACCATGGTCTTGAGCGTTTCGAAGAACTGGAAATAATTATCGAAAGCGCGTGTGCTCATCAGTCCCATTTCGTGGAGGTTCGGCGCAAAAATATAAGCGTCTTCATAAATGGTGCGGTCCTGTATCACTGTTTCCGTGCCACGATGGATGTCCAGAATCTGGTTGAGGCGGTTATTGAGAAAATAGATCTGGAGATTGAAGCTCCAGCGGGGCATGTCTTCATAAAAATCGAGCAGGTAAGGGTTATGGTCCACATCTTCAAACTGGGGTATCCAACGATAGTGCTTGCTCAATAATTCCGTGAGGGTGGTTTTACCCGCGCCGATATTTCCTGCAATCGCAATGTGCTTAGGTTTTTTGCTTTTTGCCATCGTTTGTTCAATTCAAAATATATGCTGCTCCTCCGACCTCTTGGCTGCTATCAGAATGCCATGGATCACCAGGATGAAAATTTAAGATATTAATTCTTTTTGGAATTTGGACTTTACCGCCGGGAAATTTAATAATAATTCAATCCTATTGCTTCTTTAACAAGGGCCATGGTAACCTGTGCGCTGGCACGTGCTTTGGCAGCGCCTTTTTCCATGATCTCCTTCAGGTATTTCTCATCGTTACGGATGGCTTCGGCCTTCTCACGCACAGGGGCAATGAAGGCGACCATATCTTCGGCCAGTTGCTTCTTCATATCACCGTAGCGGATAGTGCAGTTATTGAAATCATCCTCGAATTTCTTCGTTACATCGGGAGCGCTCACCAGCTCCATCAGCAGGAACAGGTTGGCGATATAATCCGGTTTTTCCGAGTTCGGTGTGGTGGGCCCGCTGTCTGTTTTTGCTTTCATCACTTTCTTGCGGATCAGTTCATCCTCATCGGAGAGATATAAGGTGGCGTATTGGTTTTCGCTCTTGCTCATCTTCCCGGCCCCATCCAGGCTGGGCACTTTGATAAGCTCATCACCATAGTTGAAGGCATGCGGCTCAGGGAAGATCTCACCATACCGGTGATTGAAACGGTTGGCGAAATTGCGCGACATTTCCAGGTGCTGTTCCTGGTCTTTTCCCACCGGCACCAGGGTGGCGCGATGCAATAAAATATCGGCGGCCTGCAAAACAGGGTAGGTCAGCAATCCGGCATTTACATTATCGGGCTGTAACCTCACCTTATCTTTGAAAGTAGGGGTCTTTTCCAGTTCGCCCTTATAAGCCAGCATATTCAAATACAGGTAGAGCTCTGAAGTTTCCGGAACATGGCTCTGACAATAGAAAGCTGCTTTGTCGGGGTTGAGGCCGCAGGCAATGTTCTCGGCCAATACCCTGCTCACATTCTTTTTCAGCTCACTGGTATCGGGATGGGTAGTCAGGGCGTGCAGGTCGGCTACCATGAAATAACAGGTGTATTCCGATTGCATACGGACATAGTTGCGGACTGCTCCAAAATAATTGCCCAGGTGCAGGAAGCCGGTAGGCCGGATCCCGCTCATGACGATTGCTTGCTTCTCCATAAAGAGAGCGAAGATAAGAAGTTTGCAGTTGGCAGTTGGCAATTGGCAGTCATGTCCCTGAAATTGCCAAAATCGTAGCATATCCGGCATCCTTCTTAACGCAGCCATCCACTGCCAATTGCCAACTGCCAATTGTCAACTTTTAAGATTCCTTTTTGTACCACTTGTTCCAATCTCCCCAATAATCAGTTATTTTTGTTTGGTATGGAAGTAAATGACGCATTGGTGGAAAACCTGGCCAACCTGGCCCGGCTCCGGTTCAGTGAACAGGAGAAAGAAATAATTAAGAATGACCTGCAACGAATGATCCATTTCGTCGACAAACTCAATGAACTGGATACGGCAGGGGTTGAACCGTTACTCCACATGACCGATAATGTAAATGTGTTGCGTGAAGATCTCATTCAGGGGTCCGTATCCCGTGAGGAAGCGTTGAAAAATGCACCGGACACCGACGGGGTGTTCTTTAAGGTACCAAAAGTGATTAAAAGACAGGAGGTATGAGGTAAGAAGTCAGAAGTTTGAAGCATCCTTTATTCAGGCACTCTGACAATCCGGTACGCTCCGACCTCAGTCTTCCAACTTCATACTTCATGATTAAACCCAATCTATGCAGCCTATCATCCATCTCGACCAGATCCGCAAGAGCTATTTCATGGGCAAACATGAACTGAGCGTTTTGAAAGGTATCGACCTCGATATCATCAAGAATGAATACGTGGCCCTGATGGGACCCTCAGGCTCCGGCAAGAGTACCCTCATGAATATCCTTGGCTGCCTCGATTCACCTACTGCCGGCCGTTATGTGCTCAATGGCCATGATGTGAGCAAGATGCCCGACGATGCGCTGGCCGATGTACGCAACAAAGAGATCGGTTTCGTATTCCAGCAATTCAACCTGCTCCCCCGCCTTACCGCCCTGGAAAATGTGGCGCTTCCCCTCGTGTATGCGGGCGTACCTAAAAAACAACGTACGGAAATGGCGATCGAAGTGATCCGGAAGGTAGGTCTGGAAGACAGAAGCCATCACAAGCCCAATGAGCTGTCGGGCGGACAATGCCAGCGCGTAGCCATTGCCCGTGCGCTCGTCAATAATCCATCTCTCATTCTCGCCGACGAACCCACCGGTAACCTCGATTCCAAAACCTCTGTCGAGATCATGGATATTTTCACCAAGATCCAGGAGGCCGGGAATACCGTAGTACTGGTAACCCACGAAGAAGATATTGCCCGATATGCCAAACGCATCGTTCGCCTCCGCGACGGCCTGATCGAAAGCGATAAGGTACGGGGGGAACACCTGGTGCATGCATAGTTTTCGGTTGAAAAGTTAAAAAGTTGATAGGTTGACAAGGGGATCTCAAGGATTCGGGTATCCACTTATCAACCTATCAACTTTTTAACTTTTCAACTTTATCTTTGCTCTCTAATCTTTGAGCGCCATGGCAATGAAAATCTATACGAAAACAGGCGATAAAGGCAGCACATCCCTGATCGGTGGCACCAAAGTGCCTAAATCACATCTCCGCATCGAAGCCTATGGCACCATCGACGAACTCAACTCCTTCATCGGGCTCTGCCGTGATCATTTGACGGACGAGCATGCACGCACTATCTTAAAGGATACACAGGACCGCCTCTTCGTGATCGGAGCAGCACTGGCCTGCGATCCGGAGAAAGAGACCAAAATGGCTATCCCTGATCTGAAAGAAGAAGATGTGACCGTTTTGGAAAAAGAGATCGATACCATGAATGAGACACTGCCGCCCATGAAATTCTTCGTATTGCCCGGCGGGCATCCTACCGTTTCAGAGCTTCATATTGCACGATGCGTATGTCGCCGCGCAGAAAGATGCTGCGTACGGCTGGAGTTGGAAAACCATCCCATCGAACCGGTCATTCTTCAATACCTCAACCGTCTCAGTGATTATTTATTTGTACTGGCCCGCTATACTGCACATCTGTTGCAGGTAGAGGAAATTCCCTGGAAATCGAGGTCCTAAGTGATCTTACCGTCTTTCATGTGCAGGATCCTGTCGCTCATCTGCGCCAGCTCTTCATTATGCGTTACGATCAGGAAGGTCTGATTGAACTGTTTACGCAGATCGAAGAATAATTGATGGAGTTCCCTTGCATTGGCGGAATCGAGGTTACCGGTGGGCTCGTCGGCGAATACAATGTCCGGGCTGTTGATCAGGGCACGGGCTACAGCTACCCGTTGTTGCTCCCCTCCCGACAGGGCATTGGGTTTATTGTTGACCCGCTCTCCCAGCCCCAGTGTTTGCAGCAAGGTTACTGCGCGTTCTGCGACTTCTTTTTTACGCCTGCCGGCGATCCATCCCGGGATACAAACATTTTCCAGTGCCGTGAACTCGGGCAGGAGGTGATGGAACTGGAATACAAAACCGATATGGCGATTACGGAATGCCGCTACCTGTTTATCGTTAAGGTAATTGATACGCTGACCATTGATGGCCATCTCTCCCTGGTTGGGATGATCGAGCGTGCCCAGGATATGCAGCAGTGTACTTTTCCCCGAGCCGGAAGGCCCTACAATACTGGCGATCTCGCCCTGGTTGATCGTAAGGTCTACCCCCTTTAACACCCACAACTGACCGTAGTATTTATGAATATTGGTGGCCGTTAACATACGTAGAAAGTTATAAAACAAAGCGTCAAGATACTACAAACCATTGGCTTCTGCCATACCCTTCAGACAGGCAGGCCAATTTTAAGAAAATGTTCTTGCCGCTTTTAAAAGATAGATTTGGTTTTTTCATTAGGAGGGTTACTTTTGCGAAAAAATTGCCGGGAAGTCCGGCAGTAAGGACAAAATCCTTTCCTGCAAGCCTTCCTCAATTTTGGTTTCACACAAGGACTTTTTTTTGAAAAATTATCTAATTTCCAGATAACAAAATTTTAAAACAGGCAACATGTTTTGGACACTTGAACTAGCCTCCTACCTGGAAGATGCTCCCTGGCCGGCTACCAAAGACGAGTTGATCGACTATGCTATCCGGAGCGGTGCGCCAATCGAGGTAGTAGAGAACCTGCAGGAGTTGGAAGACGAAGGTGAGATATATGAAGGGATCGAAGATATCTGGCCTGACTATCCCAGCCAGGATGATTTCTTCTTTAATGAAGATGAATATTAGGTCTGTCTGAACCATGATTTGAGGGATTTTATGGATTGGGAGGAAAGGTCGTTGATATCTTGTTCAGCCGTTTTTATCAGCTTTTAGAAAAAATACAACAGCCCGCGAATCGCGGGCTGTTTTTTTATCTTCAAATAACTATTCAATAGTTCTGAGGGAAATTATATTCTATCAACGATCTTTCCTCCCAATCCATAAAATCCCTCAAATCATGGTCCAGACTACTTCTCCATTTGTTGGATCACCGCTTCCGTTACACCGGTGAAGGAGAACCCGCCATCATGAAATAGGTTCTGCATGGTCACCATCTGTGTCAGGTCACTGAAAAGGCTCACACAATAGGCGGCACACTGATCGGCAGTGGCATTTCCGAGCGGGCTCATTTTTTCCGCATAGGAGATGAAGCCGTCGAACCCTTTCACACCGCTGCCGGCCGTTGTTTTAACAGGCGACTGTGAAACAGTATTCACCCTCACTTTCCGGCGAATACCATAATGGTAGCCGAAGCTGCGGGCCACACTTTCCAAAAGAGCCTTGGCATCGGCCATTTCACTGTAATCGGGGAATACACGCTGGGCAGCGATATAGGTGAGGGCTACCACGCTGGCATGTTCATTGAGCGCATCCAGGTCCCACGCAGTGCGCAGAACGCGATGAAGCGAGAGGGATGATATATCCAGTGTTTTCTGACTGAAGCCATAGTCCAGCTCGGTATAATGTTTCCCCTTGCGCACATTCATGCCCATGGCTACAGAATGCAGAACGAAATCTATTTTACCCCCGAAGTGTTTCATCGATTCTTCGAACAGTTTTTTCAGATCGTCCATATTGGTCACGTCGGCTGGTATTACCGGCGCCTGGGTGGTCTCGGCCAGTTTGTTGATCTCTCCCATTCTCATTGCCACCGGCGCATTGGTGAGCACCAACCGGGCGCCTTCTTCATGACAACGCAATGCTGTTCTCCAGGCAATAGATTTTTCATCCAGCGCACCGAATATGATCCCGGTCTTTCCTTTAAGTAAGTTGTATGCCATAATGATCGGTTATTGTTGATCGCGTAAAAATATAATTTCTTTTATTATTTCATTCCTCAATTCATCATCATTTCGCGCGCATTCTCCAATGCAGCAGCGGTGGGCTTTTCGCCACCCAGCATTTTGGCGATGGCCGTGATCCGTTCTTCCTGCGACAGCAGTTTGATATTCGTTTTGATAGCTTCTCCCCTGATCTCCTTGTATACGAAGAAATGGGCATCCGCTTTTCCGGCGATCTGTGGCTGATGCGTGATGCTGATCACCTGTCTTTTTTTGGCGAGGTCCTTCATGATGATGCCTACCTGCTTGGCCGCCTCCCCGGATATACCGGTATCGATCTCATCGAAGATCAGTGTGGCCAGGTCGAGCGATTTGGCAACGAGCGATTTTATGCAAAGCATCAGGCGGCTCAATTCCCCGCCCGACGCCACTTTGCGGATAGGCTCGAAACGGTTGCTCTTGTTGGCATCGAACAGGAATTCTACAGCATCTGCCCCATACGGTCCCAGAGCGTCCAACGCCTGGACCTCCACTTTCATTCTTGCATTGGGCATTCCCACCTGGGCCAGCAATTTGTTCACGTTGTCCTGCAACGGTTTCACCTGCTTCAGACGGCCGGCACTGATACTGGCCGACAATTTTTTTGCCTCTTCGAATAATTGTTCCACCACTTTTCCCTTACTGATAATAGCATCATCGATATTGAGCACGGCCTGTAGTTTATCTTCCAGCGATCTTTTAATAGCCAGCAGTTCTGCCGTGGTATGCACGCCATGCTTTTTCATCAGTTTATACCCGATAGTGATGCGTTCATTGAGCTGTTCTATGCGCTGCGGATCGTGCTGAACATGATCGTTCAGCCGCTCCACTTCATCGGCGATATCCTGCAATTCTATCTGGGCCGATTGCAGCCTGCTTAATAAGGCCGGCAGATCTGCATGGAATGAAGTGAACGCCTGTAACTGGTTACAGAGCGCTTTGAGTTGCTGCACCATCGGCTGGTCCCCTTCATGAAGTTCAAGCGCAACCCTGGTCAGCGCATTCTTGATCCCTTCCGAGTTGCTCAGGAGTTTGAGCGTTTGATCGGCCTCTTCCAGTTCATTCTCTTTGAAAGCAGCTTCTTCCAGTTCATCGAAGAGGAATTTGTTATAGTCATATTCTTTGGTGAACTGTGTTTTTTGTTCCTGCAGCTCATCCAGCTCTTTGCGGGCATGTTGCCATTGCAGGTAGGTAGTGCGGTATTGCTGCAACAGCTCGGTATGGCCTGCCATGGCATCCAGCACATCACGCTGAAAATCCGATTCGCCCAGTTCCAGCGTGTCGAACTGGCGATGAAGGTCTACGAGCGCGGCGCTCAGTCCACGCAATTGTTCCAGGTTCACCGGCGTATCATTGACAAAGGCCCTCGATTTCCCATTGGCCGCAATTTCGCGACGCACCACCAGTTCATCTTCTCCGTCGAGATCGTATTCGCGGAGGAATTGTTTCACTTCTTTTTTCCCTTCGGTGGCGAACACGCCTTCCACAAAACATTTCTTGTCTTTATTGAGCAGTACGGATGGATCTGCCCTGTCGCCCAGGATCAGCGACAATGCGCCCATCAGGATGGATTTACCTGCACCCGTTTCCCCGGTAATGATATTCAGTTTGGGTGAGAAATCGATCTCGATCTCATCGATGATGGCATAGTTCTGTATATGCAGTTTTTTCAACATAGGTGAGAGCAAATTAATGTGAAAATTTCCATTTTCAAATCAATTCCCTTTGCATCTTTCCACACCTGCTTTCGCCCGCTGGTCGAGGGAATTTTTAAAATCATGGTCGGGCATTTTCATACAGCGTTCGAACCAACTGATGGCCGTGGGAAGGTCCCCACGTTGTTCATAGATCATTCCTATCTGGAGTGCAGCCCTTGCTGCGAAATATTCCCGGCGGTCCTGACCGATACTGACCGCTTCCTCGTAAAAGCCGATAGCTTCTGCATCGGCGCCAACGTCATCATAGATGCGGCCGACGCGGTAAGCAAATTCCAGTTGTTCTTCGGGCAGGGAAAAATCATGGATGCTCTTTCCATGCAGGAGCCGGAGGGCTTCCCGGTGATAGCCGCCATCGTTGAGAAGGCGGGCCTGCAATAACAGTTTATTGGGCCAGGAAGATGTGCTCGCTTCTTTTTGCGCCTGTTTATCTGCTTCCGTATCTGTATTACCGTTCTTCAGGATGCTGCTCCTGCATTGATCGGCCTTTGCCTGGTCGCCTTTCAGGTAATAAAGCCAGCTCATTTTCTGCAAGGCATCTTTCACATAAAATTTCCCTTTGAACTGTTTGAGAAAGCGGTCGAAATAAATGACCGCATCGGGTTCGAGCCTGTGCAGTTTCACATAGCCCATTTCAAGGTCCCAAACCGGGGTCGACAGGTAACCAGGCGCACCCGATCTTCCTTCCATGATCTTCAGGGCCTTTTCTCCCTGCTGGTTGTTGAGACTGAGATTGGTGGCCAGATAGGCCATGAGGTGGTTATTGACCAGGTCGAGCCGTTGTTCGTCGATGAAACGGGCAACACCTTCTTTGTTGTTCCTGATATAGAACTGCAGATAACAGTAATAGAAGATGGCTTCTTCATGGAACAACTGCTGCCATTCATCGTTGCCGTGTACAAAATCCTCTACCAGTTGCATGCCTTTTTTGATATTGCCTTTCATGCCCAACAGATTGCTCAGCCATTTGTAACCATCAGGGATAGTGCTCACCGTTACCTGCATGGCGCCGTTGTACAGAAGGTTGGGAGAGAATGAGGGGAATGAGGTCATATTCTCTTTCACCTGCAGGAATGACCGGCGGAATTCCCATCCTGCATCCCACCGGTAGCCGAATTTGATGCGGATGGCAGCCCATTGGAAATGGATCACCGATCTCGCATACAGGTAAAAGGGAGATGATTCGGGGCCCTTGCTCATCAGGTCGAGCCGCTGTTCGCGGTTGGGAAACCGTTTTTTGTATTCCTGTGGGTCTTCGTTGAAGAACAAAGTGAAGAAGTCGATATAATTTTCGAGATAGTACGGTATGAGATTGTCGGGCCGGCGGGCCTTCTCTTCGTCGAGCAATTGCTGGCCGTGCTGCAGTTTCAGTTGCATGATCTCTTTGTAAGCCTGCCGGCAATGAGCATTGAAATCGAAAACTTTTTGGGCAGTGGCCTGAAAGGAAAAAAGCACCGGCAGGCAGATGGCGTAAAGGAGGCGGTATCGATGAAGTGCCGGTCGTTTCTTCATGGGTGCAAGATAGGAGTTGAATAGTTAAAAAGTTGAAATGTTGATAAGGAAGGTCCGCTATACGGAAATTTCCCTATCAACATTTCAACCTATCAACTTGTCAACTATTACATTACTTCACCTCCACTGTATCGAACAGATCGCGGTCAACGAGGATGCGGCCACAGTTCTCGCACACGATGATCTTTTTGCGCTGACGGATCTCACTCTGGCGTTGAGGAGGGATGGCATTGAAGCACCCGCCGCAGGCATCGCGTTCAACCGGTACAACAGCCAGGCCGTTGCGGTAGTTCTTGCGGATGCGGTCGAAGGAATTCAGCAGGCGCTCTTCCACTTTTTCGCGGGCTTCTGAAGACAGCTTACTGAAATGTTTTTCTTCTTTTTCAGTAGAAGAGATGATCTTTTCCAGTTCGCCTTTCTTAGTATTCAGTACGCCTTCTTTATTGGCGATATTCTTTTTGGCCTTATCGAGCACCACTACTTTTTCAGCGATCTCTTCATTGGCATCGCGGATATGTTTTTCAGCCAGCTTCATTTCCAGTTGCTGCATTTCGATCTCTTTGTTGATCGCTTCAAACTCGCGGCTGTTCTTTACATTCTCGCTTTGCTTTTCGTACTTCTTGATCAGGGCTTCTGCTTCCTTGATCAGGTTCTTTTTGGTATTGATGAACTCCTGGATACCATTGATCTCTTCTTCGATGCGGGTCTGGCGCGCATGCAAGCCCTGGATCTCATCTTCCAGGTCGCTTACTTCCATCGGGAGCTCTCCTTTCAACACCTGGATCTCATCGATCTTGGACTCAACTTTCTGGAGGGAAACCAGTGAGGATAATTTTTCCTCTACTGAATATTCTTTTACGTTCGCCATAATATTTAATAAACTGATTAATGTTTTGCGATCAGGAATAATAATGGACCGGGTTGGTCGATATACCCGATTTAAGGACGGCAAAGGTAGTGAATTTTTCCTGCAAAATCTCAACCAGGAGCTCTACGGTAAACTGTTCGCTCTCATAATGCCCGATATCTGCAATGACCATCCTGCCATTCGCATCAAAAAATTCATGATATTTCATGTCGCCGGTCACGAAAATATCTGCCCTTGAAGCTAAAGCCCTGGAAATCAGGAAACTGCCTGCTCCCCCGCATAGGGCCACCTTCCGGATGGGCTTTCCGGGAAGTACCGTATGCCGGATCACCCGGAGATCGAATTGCCGTTTGAGCAGGGCGAGAAAGTCGGGCCCCTCCATTGCCTGGGGCATGTCCCCTATCAGTCCCGACCCGATCCCCGGATGGCTATTGGCAAGGCTTACCACGTCATAAGCCACTTCTTCATAAGGATGTGCATCGATCATGGCCTTCACGATGGCCTGTTGCAGGTAGGCCGGGAAGACGGCTTCGATCTTCAGTTCCTTTTCATAATGCCTTTCTCCTTTCCGGCCCACGAAGGGATTGGAAGTATCACCTGCCTTGAAGGTGCCTGTTCCTTCCACACCGAAACTGCATTCGCTGTACTGGCCGATCTGTCCGCCCCCTGCCTGGAATATGGCATCTCTCACCTGGTTGGCCTGGGCCAGTGGTACGAACGTGAAAAGCTTGCGCAGGGTGGAAGTTTTGGGGAGCAGCACTTCGCGGTTCACCAGTCCGAGCTTATCGGCGATCTTACCATTCACGCCAGTGAGTACATTATCAAGATTGGTATGAATGGCATAGATGGCAATATCATTTTTAATGGCAACGATCACAGCTTTTTCTACGTAATTTTTCCCGTTGATCTTTTTAAGTCCGCCGAAGATGATGGGATGATGGGCTATCACCAGGTTGCATTGCCTGCTGATCGCCTCGTGGACCACTTCTTCCGTTGCATCGAGCGTGCAAAGGATGCCTGTACAGTTCCAGGATAGATCGCCGGTGATCAGTCCGGCATTATCATACGATTCCTGGAGATCGGGGGAAGCGAGTGATTCAAGATGGGAGGTGATGGTGTGGATCGTTATATTCATATCATCATGAAATTAGGATTTTACAGGAAAACGAAGGTAATTAGTATATACCCTATACATGCCTGTCAATATTACTAAGAGTTTTTACGGTGGACAATAAAATCATTTGAGTGGACAGGCTTCGGCCCGGATTTACAGCGGGGTAGACATATCGTAGTCTTTTGTAAACATTCCCTATTAATTCGGGTAGACTTTCTATTCTTTTGATTTATTTCGTTATCCCAATATCTTTCCGACCTTTATATTTTATCCTCTTTATCTATAATCCTAAGAAAAAATGTTCAAAAAAAATCCGAGGGCAACAACCCTTATACCTTATTTTCTATTATGTCAACTACTGCTTGCGCTTACCCTGACGGCCTTTCCTCATCAGAAGGATTCCCTACTGCAAAAATTAGCCGAAGCCCGGAAACCGGATCAGCAATTCTCCCTACTTCAACAACTATACGAGATCACCAGCCAGGATAATTTCCAGGAAGCAGAGAAATATGTGATGGCGGCCGTAGATCTGGGAATGCGTACCAGTAACGCAAGATACCAGGTACTCAGCTACAAACAACTGGCCTCTCTATACGAGCTCGAACGGAATTTCATGCAGGCCTATATTTTTTACCAGGAGGCCCTGAAGATCTCCATTGAAGAAGATTATCCTGAAGAGCTTCCTTTCCTCAATTATTCGATCGGCAGTGTACTATACAGGCTCGACCGTTATTCCGAAGCCATCACATTCCTGCAGAATGCCTGTTCACTGGCGGTGGTGCAGAAGCAGGAACACCTGGTGCCGAAAGCCCTGGTTTACCTGGGTCTTTGCTATCATCAATCCGAGCTCGGTAAAAAAGCAATGGCCATCTTCGATTCACTGGAACTGGCTTCCCTGAAATCGGGCGACCGTCATACGCTTTCCTTCCTTTATTACCAGTTGCAGGGATTGCACCAGCATCTCCGCCGGCATCAGCAGGCACTTTCACTCAACGAAAAAGCGCTCAATTTGTTCATGGCAGATGGCGATCATTATTACACCATACTTTGTTTGAAGGACAGGGCAGCATTGTACATGCTCACAGACAGCACGGAGAAAGCGATCGCCTGCTATCGCAGAGCATTGAACGAGATCAACAATACCCGGAAATTCAGCAGTATCAAAACAGGGATACTCGATGCACTGTCGGCCTGCTATCTGAGGAATGCCGATTCCATGCTTGCCCAATCGTACGATCGGCAGGCAAAAGTGCTGAAAGACAGTTTAAGTGCGAAGGGGAAAGAAGTGATCATGCCATTCCAGCGTGCCATCTATCCCGGCACCTTGCCTTCCAAAAAGACCAATATAGACGGTGGCGGCAACTGGCCGAGCAGGGTCATACCATTACTGCTCATCGGTATGAGCGTACTCAGTTTCGTGATCTACCGGCGATACAGGAAGGTGCAGTCGAATATCAATGAAGCGAAAAAAGATGCACTGGCTTTTGCACGGAAAGTTGCCGAGCAGGAAAAACAAATAGAGATCCGGAAAGCCTATGAACTGATAGAAGAAGAAAAGCAAATTGCGGTCCATGAGGCCAATGAGATCATCGAAAAGGCCAAGGCAGAAGCAAGGTCCTTGCAGGCGCAGATCGCCACTACTTCCGTATTGCTGGCGAACAAAACGGAGTACCTGGCGCAATTGCAGGACAAGCTGAACACCACCGATAATGCAGACTTCAGGAAACTGGCGAAAGAAATAAAAACCACGTTGGGTGAAAATGATTACTGGGGAGAATTCATCAAGAATTTCAACCTGCTGCATGCACATACTATCGATAAGATCACGAAAAAGCACCCTGATCTCACACCCAATGAAGTAAAGCTGGTCTGCTTCACCTTATCGGGGCTGACCAATAAAGAGATCGCGGGGATCTTTTCAGTGGAACCTGAAAGTGTGAAGAAAGCGAGGTACCGGCTCAAGAAAAAACTAAGGTTGCCGGAAGATGAAAGCCTCCGGACCTATCTCGATAGTTTACAATAAGCGTATATACGTTAGGTTTAGTTATAATAAAATACTGTTCAATGCCCGTTTTAGCTGTACCGGCCGTGTTTTCTGCTGCTTCGGTAGAAAGCCCGGCTTTTCTTATTTGTAAAAAAAATGGATGGAAATACTACAAACTGGGTATTGCATCGGATTGGCAGTAGTCCCCGGCCTGTCCACCCGGCTCATATTTATTGTATTATTTTGAAATGATCTACTTTTTGTCCTCCCCAAATTTTTTGAATTTCTTTTTGAATTAGCAAGATTTGTAGGGCAATTGCAACAGCCCAAAAAACCGCACCTGAAAATTTATTTGTCGGCTGTCATATACCAGAAGATCCAAGTTCCTCAGATAAAATCTCCAAAAATCCAATGTACTTTCTATAGGGGACTATAGGAATGAAGGACAGGCTACAAGGGCTATTTATTCCAGTATTCTTTGAATCAGCTACATCTACTATCCAATGGAGCCAAGATTCAATGCCTATTAAAGCCATTCTGATCGTTGTCCTGAATCCTGTAGTAGCGCGTGGTCTTAACCACGGGCAGGGTTTTGAAGGTTTAGAAGTGGTGGTCTTTACCACCACTTTCTTTTTTTTCCGGGAATAACCAATTATTTTTTCATGAGCTATCTTTTTTTCATCATAGGCATTCTTTGTGCCATACAGTTGATCAGTCTGATCAGTTACCGGCAAACCCTGCTGTCGGTCAAAAAAAGATACCGCGCCATCGATCAACAATTGAATACCCTGCAACAATGGATGCTATCGCATCACCAGTGGATGATGAAAAATATGGAACGGCTCCAGGAACAAATGAATAAGATCGATGCTGAACGCTCAAAGCCCGACAGAATGACTGCCCTCAAAGGGCCAAAAGATATGCCGCTCACCACTCCTCAACAATACCCGCAAGAGGTCAATTTTTAGTAGCCAACAAGAATTCGTCGGATCGTGATAGTTAGTAAATCTTTATCTTCGTATCTATACTGGTACATATATTTTATGCCTGTAAGTTTTAATTGAAATATATTTTATCCATAACGTGCATACTTTAAATCTGAACCGGTAATTCCTGCGTATACCTTTTTAACCTGTTTGATTCGATAACAACTCCCCACCCAATCTTCCGTAGCGTTCCAATTATTTTCCGCTCTGACCATTAGTACAGCTCTGCAAAATATTTTATCGCATTTAAAACCCTTTGCATCATGCCCAGGATATTCCCCGCAGCGGTCATGCAGCATTCCGCTTACACCTGGCTTCCCCGTATCAGTGTGAAAAGCCAGTTGATCTACAGCTCCGTTCTGGCAGCTATCGTGGTGGCCATTATCGCCGCTATTTTCATAAAGGTCGACGTATCTGTTAATGTGTCAGGTATCGTGAGGCCGGTGATCGAAAAGACCGATCTGCGCAGCCTTACCGGCGCCACCATCGCCCAGGTACTGGCTAAAGAAGGGCAGCCGGTAAAGGAAGGGCAGGTGCTGATGTACCTGCAACAGGATATCACCAACAGCAAGCTCGACCAGGCCAGCTATGAATTGAACAAACGGCAAACTTACCAGCATGATCTCGAACTGCTCGCCAGAGGCTCGGGCCATCTCGTTCGTTCCGGTCAGTACAAACAACAATACCTCAGCTTTCAGGCAGCTATGACCGAGCAACGCTCCATTGTGGACAGACTTAAATCCGATTTCATCATGTACAGCAAACTGTACGATGATAAGATAGTGGCCCGGAAAGAATGGCTCGAAAAAAAATATGCTTATGAACAGGCGAGGGCCGTCTACCAGTCTAGGATAGCCGAACAAAATGCCCGCTGGCAACAGGAACTCGAACAGGTAAGGCGGGAAGCCAACCAGTTCCACGAAGGCAGGAACCAGTTGCAGAAAGAAAAAGACCTGCTGGTGATCAGGGCCCCGGTAAGCGGTACCCTGCAACAATTCAACGGACGGTATGCGGGTGGCAGCGTGCAGGCCGGTGAAGTGCTCGGTCATATCTCTCCCGATTCGGGGCTGGTGGCCGAGTGCTATGTATCGCCCGGCGATATCGGGTATATCCAGACGGGCATGCCCGTGAAGTTCCAGGTAGATGCCTTCAATTACAATTCCTGGGGCATCCTGCAGGGAAAAGTGATCGCGGTAGACAATGATTTCATCATCGTCAATGACCGGCCTGTTTTCAAAGTGAAATGCAGTTTCAATAATACCATGCTGCAGTTGTCGAACGGCGTTCAGGGTTTCCTGAAAAAAGGGATGACCATGCAATGCCGCTTCCTGCTGGCCAGGCGACGATTGCTGCCACTGCTGTATGAGCGGGCCGACAGTTGGCTCAATCCTAATGCCAGTCCCCATCAACATTAACCACCAAATCCTCCGGCACCTTATGATCCTAAAGAAAAACATCCGGGTAAAACAACACGATATCACCGATTGCGGTGCGGCCTGCCTGCAATCGGTGGCAGCGTACTATAATCTGCAGTTGCCCATCGCCAATATCCGGCAGTATGCAGGCACAGATACCAAAGGCACCAATGTCCTCGGACTGGTGGAAGCAGCCCAGAAAATGGGCTTCGATGCCAAGGGTGTAAGAGGTACCCTGGAAGCCATGACGGATATGCCCGTTCCTGCCATCGCCCATGTGGTGCTGGCGCAACGGCTCAGCCATTACCTGGTGATCTATAAAGTGACCCGCGAAGAGATCGTGGTGATGGACCCCATCGATGGAGAGATGCACCACTATCCACATGCAGCATTCAAAGAGATCTGGACAGGTGTACTGGTATTGCTGCTGCCTGCCGCCAACTTCAGGGAAGGGAACGAAAAAATATCCCATTTCCGGCGCTTCTGGCTTCTTTTGCGCCCGCACAGGGCAGTATCGGGCCAGGTCTTGTTCGGTGCGGCCGTTTATACCATACTAGGACTGGCCAGCTCTCTCTACGTGCAGAATATAGTCGACCATGTATTGATCGGCGGCAATACGCGCCTGCTCAATCTCATGGGCATCGTAATGATCATCATCCTGCTGCTGCAGCTTTTCATAGGCAGCCTCAAAAATATTTTCGCCCTTAAAACAAGTCAGCAGATCGATGCCGCCCTCATCCTGGGCTATTACAAGCATTTGCTGAAACTCCCCCAGCAGTTCTTCGATACCATGCGCGTCGGCGAGATCACTTCCCGCATCACCGATGCCGTAAAGATCCGGGTATTCATCAACGATATAGCCATGGGGCTGATCGTGAACGTTTTCATCGTGCTTTTTTCTTTTGTCGTGATGTTCCTGTACCAATGGAAACTGGCCCTGCTGGTACTCGTCATCATTCCTGTCTATGTGCTGCTGTATTCCATCAGCAACCGTTTCAATAAACGCTGGCAGCGCCGGCTGATGGAAGACAGTGCCGAACTGGGCAGCCAACTGGTGGAATCGCTCAACACCATTACTACCATCAAACGGTTCGGGCTGGAAGAACATGCCAATATCAAGACCGAATCGCGCTTCATCCGGTTACTGAAAACAGTTTTCCGTACCAGCCTGTTCAATATCCATGTCGGCAATTGGTCTGCCTTCGTGAATGGCTTGCTGGTAGTGGCCTTACTGTGGACGGGCGCGTATATGGTGGTAGGGCGACAACTAAGCGCAGGAGAACTGTTATCGTTCTATGCACTGATCGGGTATTTCACAGGGCCGGCCATGGGCATCGTAGGCGCCAATAAGGGTATACAGGATGCGCTGATCGCGGCCGACAGGCTGTTCGAGATCATGGACCTGGAACAGGAAGACAACACGCACAAGATCAAGCTGGCGGCAGGGGCCGGCGACGATATCGTATTCCACGACGTGAGTTTCCGCTATGGCGCCAGGGTGGAAGTGTTCAGGCATTTCAGTCTTACCCTCCCCGGCAGGGCCATCACCGCCATCGTGGGCGAGAGCGGAAGCGGTAAATCGACGCTGATGTCATTGCTGCAAAATCTCTACCCGCTCAGGAACGGGCATATCAGCATCGGCAATACGGATATCAAATACTTCGACAATGAAAGCCTTCGCCAGCGCGTAGGCGTAGTGCCCCAGCAGATCGACCTTTTTGCAGGCACCGTGCTGGAGAATATTGCTGTAGGGGAATTCGAGCCTGATATGCAACGGGTGGTGGACATAGCAAGGCAGCTCGGCATTCTCGAATTCATCGAACAATTGCCTTCGGGGTTCAATACCTGGCTGGGAGAGCATGGGGCGAATTTATCGGGTGGACAAAAACAGCGGATCGCCATTGCCAGGGCACTGTACCGCGATCCCGATATCCTGATCATGGATGAAGCTACGTCTTCCCTCGATCCACTGGCAGACCAACTGGTACAACAGGCCATGCAGCGCCTTCGCCGCGCCGGGAAAACGATCATCATCATTGCCCACCGGCTTAGCACTGTCATCAATGCCGACAAGATCGTGGTGCTGAAAGACGGGCAATTGCAGGAAGAAGGCTCTCATGAACAATTGCTGGCCAATAACGGCGCTTACGCCGAGCTATGGCAGCACCACCGCGGTGTGGTGATCCATTTCGAATGACCATACAACAGGAAATACCAATAACCATTTATTATTACTAATCAGAGAAAAACCCTTTGTAAACTATGTTACAGAAAACAATATCCCACACGGCGAGAGTAGCGGTGAAGATCCGTCACCTGAGGCGTAACCGTGAATATTCCCAGGAGTATATGGCCCTGCTGCTGAATATATCGCAGAATGCCTACAGCAGGCTGGAAAATGGAAAGACCCCCATCACGATCGATCGCTTGTACCAGATCTGTTCAATACTGCAAACCAGCCCGGTGGTGTTGCTGGACTGGGAGGAGCCTGTACCGCAGGGAGAGTGGCAGCGCGGAAGGTATTGAGTGTTGAGGTTTACAGGTAGAAAAGTTGATAGGTTGACAAGGGTTGCACCCGGTTAACTGATCAGTATTACCATCGAGGGATGATATAAAGAAAAAGGGCCGGAGAGATCTCCAGCCCTTTTTTACACGTATGCCTGACAGTTATAGTTTTTACCTATAACTCCATCCAATGTCCGGGATGGTAATTTAATGCATCACTTTGCTATTGTGCAGAACAATAGTGGCCGCAGAGGGCGGTGATGCAAAATGTTTTGATGAATAAGACAGATATTCCTGGTTTAGATACGTACGGCTAATCCCAGGCTGGTCAGGAGGCTATTGAGCCCAACGCCTGCATTGGCAGAGCCTGCACCCAGGCCGGAGCCAAGCAATACCAGGCCAGCACCGGCGCCAGCGCCTAATGAGGCTGCACCGGAACCAATACCAGCGCCGAGGGAAGCTGCACCGGCGCCAAGACCGGCGCCCAAAGAAGCTAGACCGGCGCCAAGGCCGTTGGCAAGTCCGTCAAGTACACCGCCGCCATTGATAGCAAGGATCTCATTGTCTGTCAAAGGCATGAATTGTTCGAAGTTTTTCATGATTAAATTTTTAAAGTGAGGGAATTTGGAGCACTAAAATTGCTCATTATCAGCAGATTTACCTAACCATAGATTGGTTAAATTATAGGTTATTGTTTTATCTACACAACCACTACCATGAATAACCGAAAAAGCAGGAAAACAAAAAGGCCTCAGTCTGCATGAGGCCTTTTGCACAGTGTCTGTAAAACCATGGCCAGATACTGTATTCCCCGTCCAAAATTTCAATGCGATGTTGTTTGAGCTATCCAAAAAGAGGCCCTGCCCGGGGCAGGACATCTTTTTCGGTTATCCATCATGGCTATAGATGTGTGATAACTCTTTGCTTGCTGGTCAGACTTGTTTCAGTAAATGAACGAAACCGGGATGCTTCGTTTCAGTCTCTTAAACGGGAAGTGTGCTTCCAAGCAAACCTTTGATCAGGTTCAGCAAAGTGCTGGCAAGAGGCCCAACGATCGGCAGGTTGCCGATAACGCCCTGCAATGTTCCGAGAAGACCGTCCAATACGCCACCGCCATTGATCTGGGCGGCTTCTTTTTCCGTTAACGGAGTGAATTGACTGTAGTTTTTCATGATCAGAAATTTAGGATTGAAAAAATTGATTTTTCACAATAAAGTTGCTCCTTCCCGCGAGATTTACCTAACCATAGTGAGGCTAAATTATAGGCAGTAGTTGTGGGAATGAGATAGGAGGTAGGAAGTCGGAGGTCAGAGGTCGGAAGTAGCCGTTCATCGAGGGGTCCGAAATATTGGAGGCGTCCGACCTCTGACCTCCGACTTCCTACCTCCTACCTCCTGCTTCCCACCTCCTACTTCATTCTCCCATCAGGCACGTTAATTGCATTAATTTTGCTAACTTATTCCAACAAACCTTCAACATGCGTACTACCTGGCTTATTTTGTTGCTGATGGTACTGGCCGGAGCAGTGATGTATTACCTGGCCACCCGCGAGAAACCACCTGCCCCCTACGATACCATCTCCATCCGCAATACCCCCGATTCCATCCGGAAAAATACCCGGTTGATGGTAGCCTTCCAGCCCGTTGAAGTGGTATATAAAGACAGCACCTGGACCACCGATTCCGTTCCACTCAAACAGATCATCCTCGACAGCTCGCATAATGCCTTCGATAAACATTATAGCTCCGTGACCTTTTTCCTCGACTACGATCACCGTTATTTCTACGACCTCGAGATCCCCAAGCCCGATCCCGAACTGCCCTACAATATCAATTTCGAGATCAGGCGGGTGAACGATACCCTGCAGGTAAGCGGCACTATCGATAATAAAAAAGCCGCCCTGATCCGCTTCAACGGCCCTATGATGAAAATGTACAAAGCCTTTATGCTTACTTACAACAACAGGCTGCCGGCAGATTCCACCCAACCTGCCGATAGCAGCACCACCAGGGCCACCAAAACCATCACGGTGATCGGAAACTGACCCTCGTCCATTGTTTCACCGGCAATTTTTTCGTACCTTTTATACCAGTTATACCAGGTTCGTTCCCCTCCTTATCTGCAATACCATCCATCTTCATTTCATCATCTAAATTTTGCTGTATGAAAAAGCTCTTTTTCCTGCTGCCATTGGTGCTTGTTTTCAGTTTCTCCATTCCTGAAAGCCATCTCACCAAAAAAGAAAAGAAGTATGCGGTCGATTATCTCACGGATACGAAGAATGCCCTGGTCAGTGCCGTAGCAGGCCTCTCAGAGGCACAGTTCAATTATAAACCGGGCCCCGATCGATGGTCGATCAAGCAGTGCCTGCAGCATATCGCAGCCGCAGAAGAAGGATTGTGGAAGGTTTGCGAAGGCACCCTGCAGGCGCCTGCCAATCCCGATAAGAGAGCAGAGATCAAAGTGACCGATCAACAGTTGATCCAGTCCATCACGGACCGTAGTAAGAAAATGCAGGCCCCGGAACAAATGCGTCCCGAAAATTCTCCCTATCATACCCAACAGGAAGCATTGAATGCGTTTGTCATGAACCGTGATAAGCTGATCGATTTCATGAAGCATACCAAAGACGATATGCGTAACCATGTCTGGAGCTCACCGATGGCCGGTATGCTCGATGCTTACCAGGTAGTACTGCTGACGGCTGCCCACAGCAACAGGCATACACAGCAGATCAATGAAGTGAAAGCTGATCCAGGCTTTCCCAAAGAGTGATCCTTTTATTGCACGATCTTTTCTACCCTGGTCATCCGGCCCTCTTCATTGAACCCTTCCAGCACGATCTTGTATTTTTTGGAGATATCGTTGTTGTAGAAGGTGAAGCTGGCTTTATGGTTGGCCTTATCCGTGAGAATATAGGGCGCCCAATAGAGGGTGGTGCGCACATCCGGCACGTCATACAAGGGAGAGTCCTTGGAGTAGTCGGGTGAATAGAATTCTTTCGGTGGCGAATAACCGACAAGCCGGTTCTTTTCCAGTCCACCGGGAAGCGCCGCTTTCGATGAAGAAGCATCACCCCCTTTCTTGGTATACACGGCTATTGCCCCACCCGATCCACCGCCGGGCGCTCCGAAGAATGGCGGGCGGAATACTTTTACATACGCTACATCCGATACACTCACCCCCTGCAACATACCGGCATCTACCCGCATTTCATCGAGGTAGAGGGTGGGTGTTCCCTGACGCCAGGTAAGGGTAGGCCCATCCACGCCGCCCGGGCTGATCATCAAACCGGCCACACGGCCCTGGAGGAACTGGAAGATATCCCTGGCCGAATTCGCGAACGGGTCTTCCGACATATCGAATGAATAGGCGTCGCCTCCTGAGAACAGGCCGCTGGTATAACGCTGGTCTAACAGTTGTGATCTCGAACGCTGGCGGGCCGTTACCGTTACGGCTTCCAGGGTCTTTACTTTTCTGGCCAGTTCGGGCCTGATGCGGTCCGCCTCTTCCGCCACGAAACGGCTGCGTTTGATGGCAAATGAATCGGCAGGATTGATAACGCGCCAGGCCGGGCTCGACCTGATGAGGGAAGGCACTTTGAAAGAGCCATTATCGAAGTTCACGACTGCCCTGCCTGCAAGCTGTTTATTCTGGTTGAACTGGTAATACACTTTCACGGTGTCGAAGAAGATCAGCCCGTCTTCCCCGAATTTACCGCGGCTATCGACCGGCAGACTGAAGATCTGCCTGGAAGAATCTTTGGCTTCGAGGAACACGTTGAGTGAAGTATTCGGTGGTATCTGGCTGGGCTGAAGCCCCAACAGTTCTCCTTTGAGCGAGAGATAGTTCTCGCGTGGGAATTTGATTACAGGCAGCTTGCCTGCTGCGAGGTCTTCCCATTTGAACCGGCGCCAGCCATTCGTCATCATCACGAGATCGAGGTGCTGCTGCACGGAATCCGCATCGGACGATAAATAATAAGCGGGGTTGAAGACATATCCTTTCAGATCGCCGGTGAGCAGGATGCGGGAGATGATATTGTCCTGCCCGTCGTCCCCTACCCCTGCGTCCGTGATGGCGATGGACAGGTTGGTCTTCAATGTATCGGGCACGTCTACAGTAATGATGTTCCTGCCTCTTTTTTCAAGGTTCTTGCCGAGCGTGATCACATTGGGGGTGAAGGTGAAATCGTTGTTGTTGATGAAGGTGATCCGCTCTGCCAGGGGCTGCCAGTTGCTGTTGAATAAAGTGACCTGCAGGATGCCGCTTGGAAGATTGGCGACAGGGATCACACCGCTGGTCATGAAATTAGTGTTGAGATCGACCGTGGCTTTGTATACCACCTGTTGGTACATATGTCCTACGATGTAGAGCTTTTTCAATTCAGCACCGCCCTCTATCGCTCTTTTTACTATGAATGTTTTCCGGCCCGGCGCCCCGGAGATCTGCAATATGGCGCCCTGGTTCTTCACTCCGGGCAGTTCGGTCTTATAGGTAGTGCCTGTCGAATCCTGCCATTCGGCCGTGTAAGTATTGCCGGAAGCGGGTTCCATGTCGAACCGGCCCATCCCGTCGTGCACACTGCTGAAACTGGCCACCGAAGCGCCTTTGGTATCCTTTACCGTGCCCTTCACTTTTATCGGGTATCCATAACCGTCAACAGCCTTGAAGGCAACAGTCGTTGACAGTCCACCCACCAGGTCACCCCCTTCCGGGAAAAAATTGATGACCGGTTTATTATCGGTCACCGATGATGCCGCAGGGGATTTGGTGATGATGCGGATGGTTTTGGTATACAGGAATGTCGTATCGAAGTTCATCATCCAGGTGGTATAGGCCCGGAAGACCACTTCAGGGAGATTGAGCGTGAGGGGCAGGTCGAAGTTGCTGGCCGATGAAGATTCGAAGATCGGCAGGGTTTTACGCTGCAGCATTTTACCGGTGGCCGGGTCGATCAGCTCTGCATAAAAATTCTTGCTGATGGCGGAAGGCATGAAGCCGGAGAAGAGGTAGGCTTTGAACCAAATGGTCTCACCCGGGTTATAGACTGATTTATCGAAGTGCACATGCACTTTTTCCTGGGGATAGCTTTCTCCATATACATTGATCATGGAATCGATCTTCTGGGCATAGGAGGCAGGAAGAAAGGCCAGGAGGCAGAAAAGGATCTGTACAGATTTGATGGAAATGGCTCGTTTCATGAGTGTCACATTCTAGGTAACAAATTAATGCCTTTATCGCTTACATTACATAAATTTTTGTCTATGATTTGTTAACCGATGCACAATTCATTTCAGCAATGGCCTATTTTTATCACCGGTATAACTTTTTTCTAATATGACGACCAGCCCTACCAGCGAACTCTACAACGAATACGTGCAAACTATGCGCCGGATCGCGGATATCCGCTATGCGTCTGCTTTGTTGCAATGGGACCAGGAGACTTACCTGCCTCTGAAGGGCGCCTCCATCCGCGGCCAGCAGATCGCCACGCTCTCCGAAATGGCCCATCGCTCTTTTACAGACGACAAATTAGGCGCTCTCTTGCATGAGTTGCAGAGCAGGCAGGACCTCGATCCTGCCTCCCGGAGAAATGTAGAACTGACGAGTGAGGATTATGACCGGCAGATCAAATTCAGCCCTGCATTCGTTCGGCAGCTCACAGAAACGGTGAATAAATGTTTCCATAGCTGGCTCGAAGCCAGGAAAGGCAATGATTTCAATCGCTTCGCCCCTGATCTGGCCAAACTGATCGAACTGAAGAAAGAAGAAGCGACCATCCTGGGCTATCAGCATCACCTCTACGATGCTTTATTGAACGATCACGATAAAGGATCGAATGTGCGGTTGCTCGATGACGTTTTCAGCAAAGTGAGAAAACCTCTCAAAGAAATGCTCGATAAAATAATGTCGGCCCCGCAAACCGACAACAGTTTCCTTCGCAGGCATTATCCCAAAGACAAACAATGGGCATTCGGTATGGAGGTCATCAAAGCATTGGGATACGACCTGGACGCAGGCAGGCAGGACATTTCCGAACATCCTTTCACGATCAACTTCAATAGCCACGATGTTCGCATCACCACCCGCATCGATGAGCATGACCTGGGCAATATGGTATGGAGCTGCATCCATGAAACGGGCCATGCACTGTATGAACAGGGATTGCCGGAAGGCGCTTACGGCCTGCCGCTCGGCGAACCGGCATCCTATACTATCCATGAATCACAGTCGCGGTTATGGGAAAATCATATAGGAAGAAGCCGCGCTTTCTGTGAACAGTGGTTCCCTGTTCTGCAACGATATTTCCCGGAACAATTGCACGATATTTCGCCTGACACATTCTACCGGGGCATCAACCGCGTAGAGCCCTCCTTCATCCGCACGGAAGCCGATGAACTCACCTACCATTTTCATGTGATGGTCCGTTATGATCTGGAAAAGCTCCTGCTGGAAAATGCGATCACCACAAAGGACATTCCTGCTTACTGGAATGAGCATTACCGGCAATACCTCGGCATTCAGGTGCCCGATGATAAGAAAGGCTGCCTCCAGGATGTTCACTGGAGCCATGGCAGTTTCGGTTATTTCCCTACCTATAGCCTGGGTAGCTTTTATGCGGCCCAGTTCTATGCTACTGCGCAAAAAGCCTTGCCGGAATTGGATAGCCAGATACAAAAAGGGGATACAAAAGCGTTATTGGATTGGCTGCGCAACCAGGTACACCGCCATGGACGTATGTATACCAGTGAGGGCCTGAGCCTTGCAGTGAGCGGGGAAACGCTGAACATTCAACATTTTCTGGATTACCTGCAGCAGAAATATTCAGGGATCTACCAGTTGCGGAGCTGAACAACCATCAAAGCATCACCCTTAAACCTGTAGGCATGAAAACAATGCTACGCCTTATTCCTGTATTGCTGCTCACCTTTTCCTTCAGTTGCAAAAAAGCGATCGAGCGGAAAAAAGAAGCTGCGCTGATGGATGCCATTACTACAGGCACCTGGATCGTAGAGCAGTTCTTCGAGAACGGCAACAATATCTCGAACCAGTTCCTGGATTATGAATTTCAATTCTACAACAACAGTACTGTGACCGGCACGAGGAATGGTGTTGCCACCAGTGGCACCTGGGTAGGCGATGTGAATAACGGCACGATCCAGGCAGAGTTCCCCGGTGCGGGCGATCCCCTGAAAAAAATGAATGGGCTCTGGAAACTCATCGATACCGATTGGGATTATGCGAATGCCGAGATGACTACCCCGGCAGGAAAGAATATTCTGCACCTGCGTAAAAAACCTTGAAAATCTGCGGCCATAATTCCTTGACGCATATCAAGCCAACGCTACATATAACAGATATCTAATACATAATATTCGTTACTTCCAGTATTATATTCCCATTATTATTTTTTAATATCTGCTTTATTTTTTTGCGGTAGGACTAATTATCCTATCTTTCCATAGCTTATCCAACCACAACAGAATCACAAATCCACTATTCTATGAGGGGAATCCTCATTGCACGTATTGTCCTGCTTACCTTATGTGCCACCATCGCCTTTGGTGCAAAACCTTTATTTGCCCAGTTGTCCGCATCTTTTACCTCCTCTACCGTCGAGGGCTGCGCTCCAGTGGTGGTGCGGTTTACAGACAATTCCACGGGTAATCCATCCGGTTGGCGCTGGGACCTCGGCAATGGCACCATTTCCTTTTTGCAGAACCCCGCCACTACTTATTTCAACCCAGGCACCTATGCTATCAAGCTGGTAATAAGTAATGGCTCCCAAAAGGACTCCGTGATCAGGACCAATTATATTACCGTTCATGCCAACCCGGTAGCGAATTTCTCTTCGTCTGCTACCTCCGGTTGTTATCCGCTCAACGTACAGTTCAAAGATGAAAGCGAAGCAGGAAGTGGCAACATTGTGAGCTGGGAATGGGATTTTGGGGATGGTACCGCCTCCAGGGAACAACATCCTTCGCATATCTATACCAGTGCCGGCAGCTTCAACGTAACACTTCGCATCAGGAACAGCAATGGATGTACGCAAACGATCAGCCGGTCCAATTATATTACACTGACACAGGGCGTAAAGGCTGCCTTTGATTTTTCTGCCCCCAATAATTGTAAACCTCCGGCTTCCATCCGGTTCACCAATACCAGTAGCGGAACGGGCACTTTATCTTATCAATGGAACTTTGGCGATGGAAGTTCCTCTACCGATCCGAATCCTACTCATGCCTATACTTCCACCGGTATCTATACCGTAAAACTGGTTGTTCGTAACAATACCGGCTGTGTGGATTCCATCATCAAAACCAATTCGATCAATATCGGCACCGTTAAACCGGATTTCGATATGCCTGCCCTTCTCTGCGCAGGCCAGGCTTTCACGATCACCAATACGTCGGCGCCCACACCCAATAACGCTGCCTGGAGTTTCAGTGATGGCAGCATTGCTTCCGGTGTCAATACCACAAAAATATTTGCGGCAGCAGGAAATTATACCATCAAAATGGTGGCCGATTTCGGCGCCTGCAAGGATTCCGTCACCAAACCGGTACAAGTGCTGGCCAGGCCTGCAGCAGCTTTCAGCGCTGCCGGCAATAAAGGCTGCAAAGCACCCTTGCCGGTGAGCTTCACGGCGCAGGCCACGGGCGCAACTGGGTACCAGTGGTCCTTTGGAGATGGTGGCGCCAGCACCGAACCCAACCCGGTGCATATTTATTCGGCTGCCGGGGAGTATGATGTCACCCTCGTTGTCACCAATGCAGCAGGCTGTACGGATACCGTAGTGCAGAAAGGCTTCGTGCACATCATGGCCCCACAGGTATCGATCACCAATACCCCACAGGAAGGTTGTGTTCCCTATAATTTCCGCCCGTCCATCACCGTTAAAAGCGCCGATGCCATCACCGGCTATTACTGGACTTTTGGAGATGGGGCCACCTCTACAGACCGTGAGCCTACCCATACCTATCTACAGGCCGGCACCTATACTGTTAAACTCGTTTATACTACGGCAGGAGGATGCAAGGATTCAGTGTCCGCAACCGATGCCGTGAGGGTAGGCAATAAACCGGCCGTGAATTTTTCCGCCACACCACCTGTAAGTTGCGCTCAATTCCCGATCAACTTCAAGGACCTGAGTACGGGCGATAAGGCCGATCATTGGCTTTGGTACTTCGGTGACGGCGGCACTTCTTCTGATCAAAACCCCAACCATATCTATTCGGATACCGGCTATTTCAACGTGAAACTGGTAGCCTGGAGCAATGGTTGCCGGGATTCGCTCACTGTTCCCCGCCTCGTCTTTATCAAACCGCCCGTTGCGCGTTTCGAGGTCAGTTTCGATTGTAGCGGCAGGCTTACCAGAACGTTCAAAGATCTTTCCCTGGGAGCCACCTCATGGTCATGGAATTTCGGGGATGGCAATAGCTCTACCCAGAAGGACCCTGTGCATACTTACGCTGCTCCCGGCAGTTACCTGGTGCAGCTCACGGTAAAGAATGATCAGTGTGAGCATACTACCACGCGGCAGGTGATCGTGATCTCGGAGAAAGCCGATTTCACAGCCAGTGAAACAGAGGTATGCAAGGGCAGCTCTATCACCCTGAATGCCGTAAACAGTGATCCGTTGCATGTGAGCTCCTATGCCTGGAGCATTACCCGCAACAACGCATCGTATGGCAATCCCACCGGGCAATCGGTGAAATTCACTTTCAATGATGCAGGTCAGTACAACATCCGGTTGGTCGTTACCGATATAAATGGTTGTAAAGAAGAATTGCTGAAACCTTTGTTCATCCAGGTATATGGGCCTACGGCCGATTTCAAACCGGATAATCCGGCTGTTTGTCCGGGCGCCACCATCTCCTTCACCGACCAGTCGCAGTCCGACGGAACGCATCCCATTCAGAAATGGGCCTGGGACTATGGCGATGGCACCGTGGAAACCCTTACCGGCGGGCCTTTCAGCCATACCTATACCATGCCGGGCATCTATAACGTGCAACTGACCGTTACCGATAACAAGGGCTGCTCGCATACCCGCGTACTCAGCAAAGCAGTCAATATTTCCCGTCCGGTAGTGCAGTTCAATTCACCCGATACCCAATCCTGCGTCGATAAGCCGGTACGGTTCCTGAATCAATCCGTGTCCAGTACAGGTATTTTCACCTGGTATTTCGGGGATGGACAAACCTCTTCTTCCACACAACCTATACACCATTATATGGCGGAAGGAGATTATACAGTGAAGCTGGTAGTGAAGGATATGTATGGCTGTACGGATTCGCTGACCCGGCCGGCCTATATCGTGATAAGAAATCCGGTCCCAGCTTTTACGGTCAATGACTCCACTACATCATGCCCTCCGCTGGTAGTGACTTTCACCAACCAGTCGCAACATTTCAGCAAAGTGGAATGGGACTTTGGCGATGGTAACAGGTCCGATCTGCCCAATCCTACTCACTTCTATACCTATCCGGGCAATTACCGGGCAAAACTGGTGATCACCAGTCCGGGCGGATGCCAGGATTCTGCTTTCAAGAATATTATTGTGAAAGGACCGAGAGGGACCTTCACCTATGATATTACCAAAGGTTGTGTGCCTGTTACGGTCCGTTTCACGGGATCAACGAATGATGTGGCCAGCTTTATCTGGGATTTCAATGATGGAAGCATTGCTGAAACAGGCGGTTCAACGGCCAGCCATACTTATAATACACTGGGTGATTATCTCCCGAAAATGATCCTTGAAGATCCCCAGGGCTGCCGGGTACCGGTTACCGGTAAGGATACCATTCATGTTTATGGGGTGGAAGCGAAGTTCGGGGCAGGCAGCCAGTTAGTCTGTGATTCGGGCTTCGTGCAATTTACCGATGCGTCGGTTTCCAATGATCTTATTACCGGTTACCAGTGGAAGTTCGGCGACGGAGGAACATCCACCCAACGCAATCCCTCCCATTATTACCGTCAGCCGGGCCTGCATCAGGTTGAACTGACGGTGACCACCCTTACAGGCTGCCGCGATATGGTGCAATTGCCTGTACCGGTGAAAGTGGTGCCCAGTCCGGCCACCGCCATTCAAAGTGCCGATGGGGCCTGTATCCCGGCACAGTTCACCTTCTCCGGCCAGCTCACGAAAAGCGACACATCTGCTCTCCAGTGGCGATGGGATTTTGGCAATGGCGCTACGGCTACCGGTCAGCACCCTGCGCCGGTGACCTATAAAGACGCTTCTTCTTACGAAATAAAATTGATAACTATCAATTCTTCCGGATGTGCGGATACCGTTTCGAAGAAAGTGGAAGCCTGGCCGTTACCCGCTATCGATGCGGGTCCCGACCAAACGATCTGCCGTGGCAACAACATTATTTTGCCGGGTAGCGGGGCACGGGAATATACCTGGACACCGGCACAATCTCTCTCCTGCACCAACTGCGCCACACCTTTGGCATCACCTTTGGTGGATATGCGATACAAAGTGAAAGGAAAAAATATATATGGATGCGAAGCGGTCGATTCCGTACTAATAAAGGTAAAACAACCGTTTACCATAGAAGTACACAAGGGCGATACCCTTTGTAAGGGCCAAACCCTCCAGCTCTTTGCAAAAGGCGCAGAATTGTACACCTGGAGCCCGGCTGCCGGGCTCGATAACCCCGGCAGTGACCAACCCAAAGCAAGGCCGGGCAGTTCAACAGTATACCAGGTGGTGGGGCATGATGATCATAATTGCTTTACCGACACCGGGTATGTTCCGGTGATGGTATATCCTTACCCCGTGATCGATGCAGGGAAGGATACGAATGTGGCTGTAGGGTCATCGGTGACCTTGCACCCGGTATTCTCTGCAGACGTGAAAGAGTACAGGTGGTACCCTTCAACCTGGTTGAGCTGCACTACCTGCCCTTCGCCGGTTGCATCACCCAGACAAACGATCACTTATACCCTCGAGGCGAAGAATGAAGGGGGTTGTGTGAGCCGTGATCTGTTGTCGCTCTTCGTATTCTGCAACAACAGCAACCTGTTTGTGCCGAATACATTCTCGCCCAACTCGAATGGCCATAATGACGTATTTTATCCAAGAGGCAAAGGTGTGTTCAGTATAAGGTCGATGCGTATTTTCAACCGCTGGGGCGATCTGGTGTTCGAACAGATGAATTTCATGCCGAATGATGCTTCGAAAGGATGGAATGGAATGCATAAAGGCAAAGCGGCGCCACAGGATGTTTATATTTACACGCTCGAGATCATTTGTGAGAACAATACCATATTCAATGAAAAAGGCAATATAACCTTGATCCGATAATTATCCCTGTATCCTTTGAATGCAACAGTTGATCGGGCCTTCATAACTCGTGACCGCCAACCTTTAACATCTTGAAAAAATTTAGGCTTAGCATCTTATTCTGCCTGGCATTGTTGCAATTAGTCAGGGCACAGGTACCAGTGGCTGCATTCACCGCTTCCAGTACATCGGGCTGTGCGCCATTGGGCGTAATTTTTACAGACCAGTCGACCGGTGACCCCAAATTCTGGAGCTGGGATTTCGGCAACGGAGAATTCTCCAACCAACAAAACCCCTCCATCGTGTACGGTACCCCTGGCAACTATACTGTTACCCTTGTAGTGCGCAATGGAAATGGAACGAATAGCATCACCAAAACCAATTATATTACCATAAACCCATCACCAGTGGCCGATTTTGTTGCTGATATGACCACGGGATGTATCCCTTCTACCATCCAGTTCACCGACCGGAGTAACCCGGTAGTTGGCGCCATCATCAAATGGGAATGGGACTTCGGGGATGGCGCCACTTCTAACCTGCAAAATCCACAAAAGACCTATAATGCCACTGGGTTTTATACTGTCACACTTAGTATTACGAGTAATACCGGATGCCAGGCAGTTCGCTCTATTGGAAGATATATCCGGATCGTTCCGGGAGTAACCGCAGATTTCAGCTTTGTGCCTCCTGCTACCTGCCGGCCCCCCTACCAGGTAAATTTTACTAACCTCACCAGCGGTCCGGGCACCCTTACCTACCAATGGGACTTTGGCAACAGTACCGGTTCCACCCAAACGAACCCGTCGGCCACCTATGCCGCCGCCGGTACTTATAATGTGACCCTGGTCGCAAGAAGCGAATTTGGCTGCACAGGAAATATTACCAAACAGGTACCCATCACCGGTATCACTACCGACTATAATGGGCCCGATACAGTTTGCCTGAACACCCCGGTTGATTTCCGGAACGCCTCTTCGGCCACACCAGTTTCCTCGAATTGGAATTTTGGTAACGGGTCCACCTCTAACCAACCGGATGGTAACAGCATCTATCCAACTCCCGGCAACTATACCGTAAAACTTATCAATACCTACAACGGATGCAAGGATTCCGTTTCGAAGCCACTGGTGGTGTCACCATTACCTGCGGTCGATTTCACAGGCACGAACCTGATTGCCTGCCAGGCGCCACTGACAGCCAATTTCCGGGACCTTTCTCCTGATGCAGTTGCCTGGCAATGGGATTTTGGGGATGGAGGCACTTCAACGGTCCAAAATCCCAGTCATCAGTACACTACGGAAGGCGCCTTCGCTGTGAAACTAACGATCACTACCAGGAAAGGATGTGTGAACTCCATTACCAAACTGAATTTCGTTCGGATCATAAAGCCGACCGTAGCGATCGCCAATGCTCCAAATGGAGGTTGTACCGGCTTCAGCTTTACAGCCATTCCCAATGTCAATGCGATCGACGGCGTAGCTTCCTGGTTCTGGGATTTCGGCAACGGCGTTACCAGCAATTTGCAGAACCCGCCACCAGTAACCTATTCCACTCCCGGCAATTATACGCTTACGCTCAGGATCACTACCAATGGTAATTGCACCGAAACGCTGGTAATGCCCAATGGTATCAGGATAGGGACACCGCCAACGGTCGATTTTGATATGTCTTCCACAGACGCCTGTGCCACGTACCTGGTACAGTTCACCGATCAATCAACGCCTCCCGCACCGTTCGTTGATCAGTGGACCTGGGATTTCGGTGATGGGCAGAATGCCATCATCCAAAACCCTGAACACAGGTACGCAGATACAGGCACATATACAGTAAAACTAACGGCGTACAACAACCGGTGTCAGGGCATACCCGTATCCAAAACCATCCACATAAAACCACCGGTAGCCGATTTCACGTACGATGTCAGTTGTACCAGCCTTGGAGAAGTTGTATTCACCAACAAATCCATTACCAATCCTGTATACGGCGCCGAAAGCTGGTCGTGGGAATTTACAGGGGGCACACCTGCAACGTTCACCGGCCAGAACCCGCCTGCGGTGAGGTATCCGGGCGTGGGCAACTACACGGTCAGACTGACTGTTACGAATGGCTCCTGCACTCATACCATCGAAAAAGTAGTAGAGGTGCTGTCCGAGAAAGCCGGTTTCATTGCCAGCCCTTCGGCAGCCTGTAAAGATCAGCAAATACTGTTGACCGCCACAGGCAGCAACCCGGCGAATATCAGGCAATATGAATGGTCGGTCAATGGTGGCCCCTTCACGCCCGACCGGCAGAGCATCACCATTATTTTCCCCAACCCGGGGGTTTATGGTATAGGGCTCAGGATCACAGATATCAACGGCTGCCAATCTACCGTCACCGATAATACAGCCATTACCGTCACGGGCCCTACAGCCAATTTCACTGCTTCAGCCAGGGGTGGTTGCAGGAATGCTACTATCGATTTCAACGACCTCTCGACTCCTGCCGCCACCATCCGGAAATGGACGTTTGATTTTGGAGATGGGCCTGCCCAGGCATTCACAAGCCCGCCTTTTTCCCATCAATACAGGGATACCGGCAGATATGTGACCAGGCTGACCGTGGAAGACGACAAAGGCTGTCAGCATAGTTTCGAATCTCCGGACACCATCCAGATCACACAACCTGTGCCTGGCTTCACTTCCAATTATACTACCATCTGCCCACGCACAGATATCCAGTTCACCGATACATCCAAAGGGTATGGGCTTACCTATCGATGGGATTTTGGCGATGGCAGTGGTTCAACCCTTCAGAATCCCGTACACGCCTATCCCCCACCTGATGCCGCTTACCCTGTAAAACTGGTGGTAAAAGACCTGGTAGGATGCCAGGATTCGGTTACACTATCCAGTTATATCAAAGTAAAGGCCCCCAAACCAGCATTCAATATCGCCGATACCACTACCATCTGTCCGCCCATTGAAACCAAATTCACTTTTGGCGGATCGGACTATGAATCGTTCTACTGGGATTTTGGGGATGGAAGCACCTCATCTCTCACCAATCCAACCCATTTCTACAATAACTATGGCCAGTTTGTAGCAAAACTTTACCTGGTGGGCTATGGAGGATGTCTCGATTCCATCAGCGACACGATTAACGTGTATAACCCTTATACCAATACCAGCATTCTCTACAATGCAAACCCTACCTGCGATACATTGACAGTGGATTTCTCCATCACCACACCACCTTCCACCACCTTCACTTTCTATTTCGGCGATGGGGCGCAGGATAACACCCAAACTAAAAAACTCCGTCATTTTTATAATACACCGAACTATTATGCACCATCCCTGGTGCTGAACGATCAACAGGGTTGCCAGGTTGGTATCGGAGGACCCAGCACTATCCGTGTGATCGGGGTGCCGGTGCTGTTCGGCATGGATAGAAATAAATTCTGCGATCAGGGCGACGTCTATTTCACCGACTATACCATCCAGCGGCAGGACCCGATCAGGACCCGCACCTGGACCTTTGGCGACGGCAATTCCAGCACTGACAGAGACCCCATTCACCGGTTCACACAGCCAGGCACATTCGAGGTCCGCCTGACCATGACCACCGAAGCCGGCTGTACCAGCTACCTGGCAGATACCGTTCGGGTATACCGCACACCCACCCCGCAGATCATCAGCAAAGACTTTGTTTGTATCAACGATATCCTGGACCTGCAGAGCGCCCTTTCCGTACCTGATACCGCCATCACCTGGAAATGGGATCTTGCCGGAGGTGGAAGCTCCACTTCCAACCCGCAGACATCAGCCACCTGGGCGCAGGCAGGCAATTATACCCTGCAACTGGAAGCCACGAACCTGCTTGGATGCAAGAACAATACTTCCAAAAATATCCTGGTGCCACCAACCCCTGCTATCGACATGGGAAAAGATCCCGTGATTGTGGTGGGCTCCGGAGTGACCATGCCCGTTACCTATGGCCCCGACGTGATCAAATACACCTGGTCGCCGCCAACCAACCTGGGCTGCACCGATTGCCCCACCCCATTCGCCAATCCGAAATTCAATACCAAATACAATGTGAAGGTGGAAGACAAATACGGATGCATTAACAACAAGGATATCACGATAACGGTGATATGCAATGAAAAGAATTATTTCATTCCAAATACCTTCTCCCCTAACGGGGATGGGCATAATGACAGGTTTTATCCAAGAGGCAGCAGCATTACACGCATAAGCAATATGCAGATATTCAACCGATGGGGAGAACTGGTCTTTGAAAAGCATAATTTCAGTGCCAATGATGCCTCGGCCGGATGGGACGGTACCTACAAAGGAAAACCTGCCAACCAGGACGTGTATGTATACATTATAGAATTCATTTGTGAGAACGCATCCATTGTTCCTTTCAAAGGCAATGTGATGCTGGTACGATAGAAAACCTTTTGACGATCCTATGAAACCATTACTCAATATCAAAATTTGTGCTATGAGAACCAGACAGAGAATGATGAGGTGTTTCCTGGGCGGAATACTGATGTGCGCATCATGGACGGCCCTTTCACAGGATATTCACTTTTCGCAATTCTTCGAAGCGCCCTTACTGCGCAATCCTTCCCTGGCGGGCATTTTCGAAGGAGACATCCGTGTGCAGGGGGTGTACCGCGACCAATGGAACAGTGTCACCAATGCCTATCGCACCGGTTCTTTCAATGCCGAATACAAGATGCCCATCGGCAGGGGGGATGATTTCATGACCGCCGGTTTGCAGGTATTGTACGACAGGGCCGGGACTGTAGCACTCACCACTACTCACCTGCTGCCGGCACTGAACTATCATAAATCGCTCAGCAATGAAAAAACAATGTATCTCTCCCTGGGCTTCATGGGAGGGATGGTGCGTAAGAGCCTCGATATGTCGAAGATCACTACCGACGAGCAGTATAATGGCGGGGGGTTCAACCCCACATTGCCCAATGGGGAAACCTTCAACTCTCCCAATTTCACCACCTGGGATGCCAGCGTTGGCATGAGCTTCAACACTACATTCGGAACAGATCAGCGCAATAGCATGTTCCTCGGCGCTGCCTATCACCACCTCAACAGACCGAAAAATTCATTCTATAAAAATCCCAACATAGAGCTACAACCGAAATATCTTTTTTCAGCAGGGGTGAAATTCGATATCGATGAATACTCCTATTTCACTATCCAGGCCGACCATACGATACAGGGAAGTTTCAATGAAACGGTCGGCGGCGCACTGTATTCCTATAAACTGGGAGATGAACCCGATTATCCACTTTATACTTTATCCTTAGGCGGCTTCCTGCGCTGGAAGGATGCGCTGATCCCTGTATTGAAAATTCAAAAAAACCCGCTGTCACTGGCTATCAGTTACGATGTGAATGTATCTCAATTGAAGACAGCCAGCCAGGGAAGGGGCGGGTTTGAACTATCACTCTCCTATATCGGGTTCCTCGACAGGCACAATTCGAGCCGTGATAAAGTGTTATGCCCCCGTTTCTAACTACTGCCACCCGCACGGTGGATGAAGATTGTATTAAAGTACAGGATGCATCCCGGCAGCGGCGGCAAAATATCCGTATTTTAGCGCCCTTAAAGAATTGGATAATATGAAAATTGAAACCGGGCAGAAAGCGCCTGAATTTTCGCTCTTCAACTCAGAAAAGAACAGGGTGAACCTGGATGATTTCAACGGCAGGAATGTTTTATTGCTGTTCTTTCCGCAGGCATTTACAGGCACCTGCACGAAAGAGCTTTGCAGTGTGCGTGATCATATAGATGTTTACAATAACTTGAACGCGCAGGTATTGGGCATCAGTGTGGATTCCGTTTTTACCCTGGCCAAATACAAGGAAGAGCAAAAGCTCAATTTTCCCTTATTGAGCGATTTCAATAAAGAAGTGTCCAAAGCCTATGGCGCCCTCTACGATACCTTTGTATTCGAAATGAAGGGCGTATCGAAAAGGTCGGCTTTCGTGATCGACGGGGATGGTACCGTGCAGTATGCCGAAGTATTGGAAAATGCCACGGATATTCCCAATTTTGGCGCCATAGAGGCGGTACTGGCAGGATTGAAATAAAATTATTGCCCTTTGAGCCTTAGTACTTTGTAGCGGCCCTCTTTGTGCGTTCTCCAACAAAACGTTAAAGCCCATTAACTTATGGAGAAAATCAGCGCCTGCGGTAACTAAAATTGTGAAAAGGGTTGTAAATTTGGTTAAAAGGGTCTATTTTGGACTGCAAGAGTAAAAAACAAAGATCCATGAGGATTTTTTACGCACTATCCATTATCCTTTTAATGTTGAGTACCCCGGCGAGGAGCCAGGAAAAAACTCCCTCACCACCGCCATCCGAGCCGGTTGCGCGGATGATAAAGTTTTACCCCAACCCGGCCACCTCCTTCATCACCTTCGATTTTCAGAGAGACTACAGGCAAAATCTTACTTTCCAGATCTATAACCTGCTGGGTAAAAAGGTCTATGATATCAGTAATATTTCACCCCGCACCATCGTGAACCTCTCCGATTTCTTCCGCGGTGTTTACATTTTCCAATTGAAAGACAAAAGCGGCAAGCTGGTAGATTCCGGCAAATTCCAGGTATCGAAATGATCCATTGATCTCTCTCTTTATCATTCCACCTGTACGATCAGGAATTTAAGGTATTGAGTGTTTTCCCATCCCCAAACGATCGGGTGATCGGCAGCCTGCGCCTGGAAGGTGACCTGCCTGAGTTTCCTGCGTGCGTCCCTGGCCGCCATTTGGATGATCTCGAGGAAAAGGTCGGGCTGTACGAGATTGGTGCAACTGGAGGTGACCAGGAACCCACCGGGCTTAACGAGCTTCATACCACGGAGATTGATCTCTTTATACCCGGTGATCGCTTTCTGGATATTATCCCTTGTTTTCGTGAAAGAGGGCGGGTCGAGCATGACCACATCGTATTGCCTTCCTTCCCTGGCCCAGGCTTTCAGCACATCGAATGCATTTTCCCGCTCGAACCGGCAAATATGATCAAGGCCATTGAGCGCTGCGTTCCGGGTGGCCTGTGCAACGGCACTCTCGGAGATATCCAGTCCGAGTACTGATCTCGCTCCGTAATGGGCTGCATGGATCTCGAATGTTCCCGTGTAAGTGAAAGCGCCGAGCACATCGGCCCCCTTCACGATATGACGGATGGCACGGCGGTTATCCTGCTGATCGAGGAAGTATCCCGTCTTCTGGCCATTCTCGACGTCGACCAGGAATTGAAGACCATTCTCCTTAATGGTAATGGTGGTATCGAAAGGGGCCGACAGGAACCCTTTCTGTTGCGGAAGCCCTTCCAGCTCACGAACAGGCACATCGTTCCGTTCGTAAATGCCCTTGGGTTGAAATATTTTTTCCAAGGCCGCAACAATGGCGGGCTTCCACACATCGATGCCGAGGGCCAGGGTCTGGATCACAAAATAATCATTGAACTTATCGATGATCAGTTGAGGCAGGTAATCGGCCTCTCCGAATATCAGCCGGCAGTTCTCGATATAGCCCAGGTGCTGGCGGTATTGCCAGGCCCCCTGCAAGCGGCGGTAAAAGAAATCTTCGTTTATGGTTTCCTGTTTGTCGCGGGTCAGCAATCGCACCAATATCTGCGACTGTGGATTGATATATCCTTTACCGACGAATTTCTTATCGTGGGTATACACTTCTACAGTAGCGCCCGGGGTCACATCCCCTTCTGTCAGGTTCACTTCATTGGCAAAGATCCAGGGATGGCCATTCATCACCCGTTGGCTGATCTTCTTTTTTAGGATCACTTTAGTCATGCGGCAAAAGTAATAATAATCCGGGATTGTGGATTTGGGGTGATTTACGTATATAACGTTAATATATACACTAAAAAATTGTTTCATTTCTTTGGATAAGAAAATAATTCTTCTACATTTGCACCCCTTACACTTCCCAACCATTCAGATCGCAGGCGGATTGTTCACTATTTTTTTCAAATCTCAATCCCCGTCTGCATGAAACTTCAAGGCCTGTTCGATGCCATTATTGATGACCTCACCAATTCTATTATTCATGTGCCAACAGGTATATCGTTTGATACCCTGGTGCTGCCATTGATAAAAAAAGACCTGCCAAAAATTAGCCGGAAAAAAGGGTGGAAATTTGATTGGAAGGAGGAATTACAGAATAATGATAAAAAGTCCGTAATGAAACTTGTGATGCTCGAGGAACCGGATTCGGTCCAGGGGTTGATCAGCTTCAAGAAAGAAGCTGGATATTATTTCATGAGGCTTATAGAGGCAGCGCCGTTCAATGTAGGCAACAACAAGCAGTTTAAAGGTGTGGCCGGTAATATGATTGCGTATGTTTGTAAGGAAAGTTTGGAAGCAGGATTTGAAGGTGTTGTATCCTTCAGGCCCAAAACCGCCCTGATTGAACATTACAAAAGTAGATTTGGGGCCAGAATGATCTCAGGGATCGAAATGGCAATTTTCGAAAAAGAAGCCAAAATTTTAGTAGATTTGTATTATAAAAGTCTCCGATGAAAAAGCTTCATCCCGTATATGATCTAAGTGATGAACCGATAGGTGTTCAGATGCCAAAAGCCGAAGAAGAAAAAACTTTGCGCAGGATACGGAGAGAGCTTAGGAAATATATTCGTGAGCATCCTGGAGTGGTAAGCCCATCTCATATTTTAGCGCATTCCAGAAAATCAAAATAGGTAGTCCCTATTCTGTATCATGCCGAATAGAATTATCTAAGTTTTCCCACTTCAACAACTTATTCACAACCGTTTATTTTCCCCCGTCCTTTTATGGCCTTGTTTCTTAAATTGCACCCATAATGGACAAGTTCATCGTTTCGGCCAGGAAGTACAGGCCTCAAACCTTCGATACGGTAGTAGGTCAGGGACATATCACCACCACCCTGAAAAATGCGATCAAAAATCATCAACTGGCGCATGCTTTTCTCTTTTGCGGACCAAGAGGCGTGGGTAAGACCACCTGCGCACGCATCCTCGCCAAAACGATCAACTGTGAGAACCCCGGAGCAGACGGGGAAGCCTGTAACCAGTGCCATTCCTGCGTTTCCTTCAATGAAGGCAGCTCTCTCAATATTCATGAGCTCGATGCGGCCAGCAATAACTCCGTAGATGATATCCGCACACTCGTAGAGCAGGTAAGGTTTGCGCCCCAGGCCGGTACCTACAAAGTGTATATCATCGATGAGGTGCACATGCTCAGCTCCTCGGCTTTCAACGCTTTCCTGAAAACACTGGAAGAACCACCTTCCTACGCCATTTTCATTCTCGCCACCACTGAGAAACATAAGATACTGCCCACCATCCTGAGCCGCTGTCAGATCTTCGATTTCAAAAGGATCACCACCAACGATACCGTGGAACACCTGGAAGAGATCTGCCGGAAAGAAGGGATCGATGCTGAAAAGGCTGCCCTCCAGGTCATTGCCCAAAAAAGTGAAGGATGTATGCGCGATGCGTTAAGCATCATGGATAAGATCGTCAGTTTCACCAATGGGTCGGTCAGCTACCAGAATACGCTCGAGCACCTCAATATCCTCGATGCGGATTATTATTTCAAACTGATGGAATGCATGCAACGCCAGGATCTCTCCGGCGCCATGCTGCTCTATGATGATATCGACCGCAAAGGATTCGAAGGAGACCTCGTGTTGAATGGCTTCGCCGAGTTCATCCGCAACCTGCTCGTTTGCAAAGACGAAAAAGTGGCCAACCTGCTGCAGGTGGTGGAGAGCTTCAGGGACAGGTATATCGCTACCGCTAAACAGGTGCCTATGTCTTACCTGATCAGCAGCCTTAATATCCTGAATGAAACGGAGATCAATTTCAAGGCAGCCCGCAACAAACGCCTGCATATCGAACTGGCCCTGATCAAGCTCACCTATCTTCAGCAGGCCATTGAACTCGCCGGCGCAGGCGATGAACCTGTTAAAAAAAAAGTAGCTGATACTGCAAAGCCTGTTGCCTTCCGCAATTTGCCATTAATGGAGGCAAAAAAACAGGAACCCGCCCCCAGACAGACAGCAGTTCCTTCGGGAGAAGCCAGGCTGATCATTGAAGAGCAGCCAGCAGCGCCACCGCCAGTTTCAAATCCCCAACCGGCAATCACAGCTACTGCCACCCCATCGACCCCAACCGCTCAACAACAAACTACAAACGACAAACCCTCTGCTGGCGCCATCACCAAGCTCGGCAAGCTCCAGAATATCCGGCAGCAATTTGCCGGCAAACAATCCGGCGATACCGGTCAGTTGGTCCCACTAAGCGAAGAAAAACTGCTCGAACACTGGAAAGCCTATACCCGGCTATTAAGGAATAACAAGAACCCGGCTGCCCAATCCTTCGATATGGCCCGCCTCCAGGTCAATAATGAGAGCAATTTCGAAGTGATCACCAACAATAATCTCGAACAAAAATTCATCGAGCAGGAACGCAGGGCGCTCTCTGAATTCCTGCAACAGCAATTCAATAACCGCATGCTTTTATTCAGCATCCTGGTCGATGAAAAGGTTGTCTATGCTGAAACCGCAGAGCCTACTCTCACCAGCCGGCAACAATATCAGGCGATCGTGGAACAGTATCCATTGGTGAAGGAATTGCGCGACCGCCTCAGGCTGGAGCTGGACTTCTGATATCACTTTTTACATACCGCCAATTCTGCATAATCCATTGCTGATCGGTCATTGCCCATTACGCATTGGTTATTCCCTATTTTGCTGTAATTTCGACGCTCAATAGTAATCTGACATACTAAATTTCAAATCATTAGTTAAGTTATGGCTGAAGTGATCTTAATGCCCCGCCTGAGTGATACCATGACAGAAGGCGTGATTGCGGCCTGGCATAAAAAAGTAGGCGACCCGGTGAAAAAAGGCGACCTCCTGGCCGAGGTGGAAACGGATAAGGCTACCATGGAACTGGAAAGTTATAAAGACGGCACATTATTGCATATAGGTACCGATAAAGGAGGTAAGCTCCAGGTGAATGACCTGCTGGCCATCATCGGCGCACCCGGTGAAGATATCAGCTCCCTGGTGAAAGGTGGCGCTGCTGCTGCTTCAACAGGTAAAGCCCAGGAAAGCGCTCCTGCTCCGGCAATCAAACCCGCCGCAAGTGCTGCTCCTGCTGCAACGGCCACCGGAACGCTCGACCTCGCCACTGTTCCGGAAGTGATCCTGATGCCCCGCCTCAGCGATACCATGACGGAAGGCGTGATCGCAGCCTGGCATAAAAAAGTAGGCGACCCTGTCAAGAAAGGCGACCTGCTGGCCGATGTAGAAACAGATAAGGCCACCATGGAACTGGAAAGCTATAAAGAAGGAAAATTATTATATATCGGAGCCCAGAAAGGCGATAAAGTTCCCGTCAATGCCCTGCTGTGCATCATCGGTGATGAAAGCAAGGTGGATGTGAACAGGATCGTGGCAGCCGCCACAGGCGGTGCCGTTATCTCCGCTCCTGCAGATGCTCCCGCCAGCCAACCTGTTGCGCAGTCAACCGCCACGCAACCTGCTGGAGCCACTCAGGCCACTACTCCTTCCGTGAATGGCGACGGCCGCGTAAAAGCTTCTCCGCTTGCCAAAAAACTGGCCAGTGAAAAAGGCATCGATCTATCCAAAGTGCCTGGTAGCGGTGACGGTGGCCGCATCGTGAAGAAAGACGTAGATAGTTTCGTAACCGGAGCAACCTCAACCGCTGCTGCTCAACCCGCAAAAACAACAGTACCTTCCGCTCCTGCAGGCCAGGTAAGCTTCGAAGATGTGCCCGTATCACAAATGCGGAAAGTGATCGCAAAAAGACTGGCCGAAAGCAAATTCTCCGCCCCCCATTTCTATGTCACGATGGCCGTGAATATGGACAAAGCCGTGGAGGCCAGGGCCAGGTTGAATGAAGTTTCCCCGGTAAAGATCTCTTTCAATGACATCGTGCTGAAAGCCTGCGCCGTTGCCCTGAAAAAACATCCGCAGATCAACAGCAGTTGGCTCGGTGATAAGATCCGCCACAACCATCATATCAGTATCGGCGTGGCCGTGGCTGTGGAAGAAGGATTGCTGGTGCCTGTGGTCAGGTTCGCAGATACCAAGTCCCTGTCGCAGATCGCTGCAGAAGTGAAAGAATACGCGCAGAAAGCGAAAGATAAAAAATTACAACCGGCAGATTGGGAAGGCAATACCTTCACGATCTCCAACCTGGGCATGTTCGGCGTTGACGAATTCACCGCTATCATCAACACACCCGATGCCTGCATCCTGGCAGTGGGCGCCATCAATCAAACACCCATTGTAAAAGATGGGCAGATCGTAGTAGGGAATATCATGAAACTCACCCTGAGCTGTGACCACCGCGTAGTGGACGGAGCTACCGGGGCCGCATTCATGCAAACCCTGCAGGGCCTGCTCGAAGAGCCCATGAGGATGCTCGTTTAAAATGATTCTCTGAATAAAAATAGATGTCCCGCTAGTATCAGCGGGACATTTTCATTTAAGCCCTTTGATGAATCCGGTCGTATTGTCGATCAATGCGGAGGCCAAAGGCAAGGCCGGATCATTATAAGTAGCAAAATTTTTCTGCCGGTCTGCCTCACTGATCTTTAATATATGGTTCATATTTTCCACCATCACCAGTTTCGTGGCAGGATTGGCCTGATGCAATAGCTCTGCATCTTTTGTGCTCACCTGCATGTCTGTCGTTCCCTGCAACAGCAGTACCGGCATTTGCAGCTTTTTGATGGAAGCCTGCGGATCATACCTGAACCAGGAGATAATATACGGCTGAACACTGGGCCTGAATAGACTGTTCAGCATCGGGTTGACATCATTCACCGTTTTACCACTCACCAGGCTGTCGATGATCGGATAGCAGAGATCGATCACCGGTTGAGGCTGCGATCTCAATTGCTCTTTGAGGACCTTGTCGGCCGACTGCCCCGCACCTGCGATCGAAATGAATGCATCGGCCTTTGCCCTGTCGGCCGCCATCATCCCGATCAGGGAGCCTTCACTATGGCCAAGTACGATCACCCGCGAAAACCGTTTGTCCCCTTTCAGCTTTTCAATCCATCCTGCCGCATCGTCTATATAGTTATCGAAGCGAAGGTCTTTTTCATCCGGCCCTGCTGCCGTACTGCCCGCTATACCGCGCTTATCATAACGAAGCGAAGCGATCCCATTTTTCTGCAATGCTTCCGCCAGCATCTTCAGTGAATTATTCTTCATCATCGGGTTATTGCCATCCCTGTCGGTAGGGCCTGAACCTGCAATGATGAGCACTACCGGTACTTTTTGTTGCATGGCCGGCAACACCAGCGTGCCCTGCAACGTACCTGTTTTTGTGACCAATGCTACGGAATCCGATTGCCTGGCCAGCGAAGTAGTGGGAATGAACAAAAGCAACGGTAAACAAACCACCAGCGAATAGAATATCCTTTTCATAACTGATCGATTAATTAGAAGGGAAAATTAGCATTGGCTATCGGCAAGGTACTCATTTTACGGCAGGAATTAAAGCTCATCTGTCCCTGGTAAATAACCTAAATTAGTAGCCGCAATGCTGCCATTATGCTGCAAAGATCCACCATACAATTGCTCCGGTTCCCTTTCTCCCTGTTCCTGTTGCCCGTATACCTGTTTGCACTTTGCCTGGTACCCACTATCAATTTCGCACAGGCATGCCTGGTATTTTTCATTCTGCATCTGCTGGTCTATCCTTCCAGCAATGGATATAATTCTTATATGGACAGGGACGAGAGCAGCATCGGTGGTATTGAACATCCTTTGCAGCCCACTAAAGAACTGTTCAAAGTGAGTGTGATCATGGACATAGCAGCCATCCTGCTGAGCTTGCTGGTCAGCCAGACCTTCACTGTTTGTGTGATGGCCTATATCCTGGCATCGAGGGCGTACAGCTACCGTGGCATCAGGCTGAAAAAATACCCGGTGATGGGCTATCTCACCGTGGTCTTGTTCCAGGGCAGTGTTACCTTCTTCATGGTATATCATGGCAGCAGCAGTGACCATACCCTGATCGTGCCACCGGCCGGCGCGTTGGCGGCAGGACTGCTCATTGGGGGCTTCTACCCGCTCACCCAGATATACCAGCATGAGGCGGACAGGAAAGATGGGGTGACCACCATCAGTGCCCTCCTGGGTTACCGTGGCACATTTATCTTTACAGCGATCCTATATACAGTAGCCATGGGCGTATTGGCCTGGCTGTTCATACAACGGAAGGAAGCCGGTAAATTCCTGCTGGTGGCAACTTTGATGCTCCCCGTTCTCGTATATTTTTTAAACTGGGCCCGTAAGGTTTGGAAAGATGAATCTGTAGCTGATTTTACCCATACCATGCGCATGAACCTGCTGGCATCCGTTTGCACCAATATTGCATTCCTGATCTTATTAATAGGGAGGTCATTTGAGTAAAATAATAGCTATCGGAACGGCAGTACCCGCTTTCAGGCACCGGCAGCAGGATATCCTGGAATTCATGCAGGCCGTTTATGCCCTTTCGGAAACGGATAAGCGAAAACTACGATTTCTCTACCGGCAGAGCGCCATCGATACCCGGTATTCCGTTATACCCGATTACAGCCGGCCATTGCCCGAATGGAAGTTCTATCCTCACTCGGAAAACCTGGAGCCTTTTCCTTCGCTGGAACAACGGATGAACTGGTACCAGAAATATGCAGCCCCTTTATCGGTAAATGCCATCAGGGATTGCCTGGAAGGGCATCTGCGTGCAACAGAGATCACACACCTCATTACTGTCAGTTGTACCGGCATGAGCGCACCCGGCCTGGACCTTCAATTAATGGAACTGCTGGACCTGCCGAAAAATACGTATCGTACCTCCGTGAATTTTATGGGCTGTTACGCTGCGGTCCATGCCCTGAAGATCGCCGATGCGATATGTGCGCGAGAAAAACAGGCCAGGGTACTGATCGTTTGTACCGAACTCTGTACACTTCATTTTCAGCGGGAGGCCACGATCGATAATATCGCTTCCAGCTTATTATTTGCTGATGGCAGTGCTGCATTATTGCTCACACACGATGATCATCCGGCCAGGGGTTGGCAACTCCGTCATTTTTATGGAGAAGTGGTACCAAAGGGAAAAAAGGATATGGCCTGGGAACTTTCTTCTTCCGGTTTCCTGATGACGTTGAGCGGTTATGTGCCAGACCTCATCGGGGAAGATTTCAACGAGTTGGTGGACCACGCGCTCAGGGGCGCCTGTATCACCAGGCAGGATATCACCCATTGGTGTGTCCATCCCGGAGGGAAGAAGATACTGGAAGCGATCCAACAGAGCCTTCAGCTTGATGACACCGCATTGGGAACGAGTTATGAAATATTGAAAGAATATGGGAATATGTCATCCCCTACTATCCTGTTCGTGATGAAAAGAATGATGTACCAGTGGCTTCGCGGTGGAAAAAGCAGTCCACCCGGCCAAACAGTATTCGGAGCGGCATTCGGGCCTGGTCTCACCATGGAAACATTTGTGGCCACCGGCGCTCTACAATGACAGGAGCTTCTTAACTTCCGCTTATGAATTTCCGGCAACGCACATACCGGCAGGAACTCCTGGATCGCAACGATATACCGTTTGCCGATATCAGGCAGAACATGCGTGAGCTGGACTTTATCAATACATGGCTTGGGGGCCATGCCATCACGCTGGCTGGTTTGAAGAAGCTGATCGGTGGAATACAACCTGTACGTATATGCGAAATCGGTTGTGGCGGTGGGGATAACCTGCGGGCATTACAGTCGTGGTGTCGCCGAAAATCCATCGAAGCAAGTTTCATCGGCATCGACATCAACCCGGATTGTATTGCAGTGGCGGCGGAATTGAAAGTATCCACCGGCTGGCAACTGATCAACTCCGATTACAGGGCCGTACAGTTCGATCAGGCCCCCGATATTATTTTCTCTTCGTTGTTTTGTCATCATTTCACCGAAGCAGAGCTGGTCGGCCAGTTGCAATGGATGCAACAGCATGCGAGAATAGGCTTTTTTATCAACGACCTGCACCGGCATGTCCTCGCCTATCACTCCATCAAATGGCTCACCAGGATCTTTTCGCGCAGTTACCTGGTAAAACATGATGCCCCGCTATCCGTGGCCAGAAGTTTTGTTAAAAAAGAATGGGCAGCGCTGTTTGAACAGGCAGGAATCACTAACTTTTCCATCGGGTGGCGCTGGGCCTTCCGGTGGTTGATCGTAGTGCATAGCCGGGGCTATGCGGAACTGAATGAATAAACTTATCTGATGAAAAAAGTCAAACGGGGAAGAATTTTTTGAGCCGGGATCCTAAATACGATGTAGCCATTATCGGGGGTGGTCTGGCCGGACTGGCATTATCCATTCAATGCGTCCGTGCGGGTTACAGCACCATTCTTTTTGAAAAAGAAAAATATCCTTTCCACAAAGTATGCGGTGAATATATCAGCCTGGAAAGCTGGAATTTCCTGCAGGACCTTGGTGTGCCGCTCAGCGATATGCAGGTGCCCATCATCAACCGGGTAATGATCAGCTCACCGGATGGCAGATTGCTCGAGAGCCCCCTTCCTTTAGGTGGGTTCGGCATCAGCCGCTATACCCTCGATCATCTGCTGGCAGGTATTGCCAGGCGTGAGGGAGTGATGCTGGCCGAATGCACCAAAGTGGCCGATGTGATCTATCGTAACAATTCCTTCATCATCTTTTCAGGGAGGGGAGAGACCGAAGCGACCGTAGTGGCAGGCGCTTATGGAAAACGCGGTAACCTGGATGCCAAATGGAAAAGGCAGTTCACCCGGGTAAAACCTAATAAACTCAATCACTTTATCGGGGTCAAATACCATATCCGTACATTTTTCCCGGAAGATCTGATAGCGTTACATAATTTTGAGCATGGCTATTGTGGTATATCGAGGATCGAGGACAATAAGTGCTGCCTCTGTTACCTTACCACCGCCGCCAATCTCAGGAAAAGCAGGAATGATATATCTGCCATGGAGCAAAATATCCTCCGGAAAAATCCGTTCCTTGATAAGCTGTTCGCCAACGCCCAATTCCTCTACGAAGAACCAGTTACTATTTCAAGAATATCCTTTAACCAAAAAACCCAGGTAGAAGACCATGTGCTCATGCTCGGTGATGCAGCAGGAATGATCACCCCCCTCTGCGGGAACGGAATGAGCATGGCCCTTCATGGCAGCAAGCTGGCATTTGAAGAGATCGACCAGTTCCTGCAGGGAAAGATCAATCGTTATGAAATGGAGACCCAGTATACCCAGCAATGGGAAAAGAATTTCGCAAGACGATTGCAGGCCGGCCGGTGGATACAGCGATTTTTCGGCAGCACGATCTTATCCAATTTTCTGATCGCCACCCTCAAACCTTTTCCAAAGCTGGTTTCATTTTTAATTCGACAAACACACGGAAGACCTTTCTAGCTTATGCGACAATACATGCTGCTTGTAGCATTTTTAGCAATAAAAATGACAAGCTCCGGTCAGAATTACCACGCGATCCAAGGCTCCTCGTATGCAGGCAGTTTAGGTGTAGGCAATAATCCCGCTTCCATCGTGAATACGCCATTTCCCTGGGACATCAATATTTTTTCTTTCCAGGTGAAAGGGGTCACCAATGCAGTGACCATTCATAATTATTCCCTGCTCTCCAAACCCACCACTGCAAAATATGGTTTCAATGGAGGCTATTACAGCCGCTTTGCCCAGGCCAATACCAATATCAACCTGCTCAATGCCCGCATATCGCTCAACCGGCAAACTGCGATCGCAGCCGGTATCAATATCAGGAGCTATACGAGGGCAAAGACCAGTCCCTATAATTTTATCGATACGCTCAATGGGGTGCAGGACTTCTTCTCCCTCAATAATAACAGGGTACTGATGAATGCCGATGTGCTGAGCAGCAGTTGGCTGGAATTATTCGGCACTTTCAGTCGCACCATCCTCGACAACGAACGGGCCAGGCTCAATGCAGGTATCACCCTCAAATTATCGCGCGGCATTGCCGGGGGCTATGGTGGGTTGGACGATATCCGGATCGAGCCGGTGCAGACAGGCGAGAATGTTTCGGTGCTCACTTCAGGTAGCGGCCACTATGCTTATTCATCCAATATCGACCAATGGAAAAACAATAATAGCACGATGCAGAATATCCGCGGCCTCATTGCCAATGCAGAAGGAGGTATCTCTGTGGACCTGGGCGTTGAATACCTCATCAAGCCCGGTGGCACCGTAGCTTTCGGTGAAGATGAAGGCTATTTCGATTACGACTGGAAGATCGGTCTGTCACTGCTCGATCTCGGGTTCAACCAGTACAAGTATAGCAAGAACAGCCGCGTGGTAAGCGGTATCCGCGATAATATGACCGGTGAATTGTTGAACCAGAAATTCACAGGCATCAGCGGTATCGAATCTTTCAACGATAGCCTGGCCAGCGTCGTGAAAAACATTGGGGCTATCGGTGGAAAGTTTTCCGTGATGAACCCTACCAGGCTGGTCGTTAATGTAGACAGGTACCTGATCGATGCCTTCTATGTCAATGCCGATCTCTCCGTAAACCTCAGCCCGCTGGCCGGCAACAAAAGGCTTTATACGAAAGAAATGAACCTGCTCACGGTTACCCCGCGATGGGAAACAAGAAACCTGGGGTTCTATCTGCCCATACAATACAATACCGAAAAAAAATTCTGGATCGGGGCAGCCTTCAAAGCCGGTCCCATCCTCTTCGGGCTGCACAATCTCGCCTATCTTTTTGCAAAGAACAAGATCCAGAATGGTGGGGGCTACCTCGCTATCGTGATCCGGCCCGGCAGGCATAAGGAAACGGAGAAGAACAAACGAAACAAGGGGATGAGACAATATGAATGCCCTTAATGGTTGTAGGGTCTGTATTGACCACGAAGGCACGGAGGCACAAAGGAATAGAGGGTTGAGATTCGGAGATTATGTGAAGGGATCGATCTGTTAGGAGGTAAGGTCATTGTTGGCAGTGCTATTAATAGATAAAGAAAATGCATTTGAGGTTCCCAAGATAAAGGCACGAAGGGGCGAGGATACCTCGCCCCTTCGTGTCTTTATCTCTCTGACCTTTTCTTTTTTTCTATCTCTTTCGCACCAACTCATTTTACTGGTACTTCAACCAGTACCCCCTTCTCCTCCTTTTCCATCCTCATCCCTCCATTCCTTTGTGCCTCCGTGTCTTCGTGGCCATGTCCAATTTTTCAAAATAATTTGAAAATTCAGAAACATAAACTAACTTTGGGAGAATAAATCAGTGAACATGAAGCTTGCAGAGGCCAGACAACAATTCATCGCTTCCTGGGGCGCTTTTGGAACGTATTGGGGTATCAACCGCACCATGGCGCAGATACATGCACTGCTGATGGTAAGTGCCGACCCGCTTAGCCAGGATGATATCATGGAACAGCTCAACATTAGCCGCGGCAACGTCAATATGAATATCCGTGAGCTGATCGATTGGGGACTTGTGGACCGCGTGCTCATTCCCGGCGAACGCAAGGAATATTTCACGGCAGAAAAGGATATCTGGAAAGTAGCCACCCAGATCATCAAGGAAAGGAAGAAAAGGGAACTGGACCCCATGCTGAAACTGCTGGACCAACTGGGAGAAGTGGAAGGTGATAAAAAAGACAGGAACGTAAAACAATTCACCGAGACCATCAGCGGCATCCGCCGGTTCAGCAACCAGGCCGACAAAATGCTGGACGTATTCGTAAAAGCCGATGAGAACTGGTTCGTCGGCAGCCTGATGAAATTTTTCAAATAACCTCAGCCATGAAACTTTTCAAATCCATCGACAATATCATTCAGCTTTTGCTGATCGCAGGTGCTTTCATCCTTAACCTGTTTAGCCGGGGCGGTCTGTTGGATTCGGTTTACTTTTTCCCAAGTTATTTTGTAGTAGGAGGATGGCAGGTACTGAGCGTTATCATCCATTTCTTTTTCAGGCCCCCTTATCCCACCACCATGCGGAAGATCTATCTCGTGGCGCTGGCACTCGTTTTTGTGGTGACATTGGGATCTATCCCGTTGAAAGGTATACTCATGGTATTGATGGGGCTCCTGTTCGTAACGCCTGTTATGGCCATCTACTACCTGGTGACCTGCATGGTGGAGACCAAACGCCTTAAACAGTCCATGGCAACAGGCTCCTGATCTTTGACCGTCAACTGATCAAAACCGGCTTACCGGTTTTTTTAAACAATATATATTTCAATTATTTCTGAAAATATGAAAAACAATATTCCACTCTATCCGGAATTGAAGATCGGCCTGCACAAGCTGGATTGGCTGATTCAACTGGTTGCAGGTATTGCAGCGTTGGCCGTGGGGCTGTTCTACAATGCCTATTGCTCGCTAATCTTTCAATACCTGCTGGCAGGCTGGCAACTGGGGAGCGCTTTGATCAACACGCTCCTGATACGCCGCAACGGGCGCTTCAGGCAACGTATCCGTTTTTATTGGATAACCATGCTGGTATTGGCAACCATTGGTCTCTTGACCGGGGTGGCAGCCCATGATCACATTCTCGATGAAGACAATATTCATTCTATCTTCATCATACTGTCGATAGCTTGCTGGTGGCTGTCCCTCCATTATTGGAAAACCTGCTACCTGCTCTGCAAAGACCTGGTGTTCGAGAAGGATTTTCAGAACCTTGTCAGGAAACAATACTTTTCTTAACAGGACCACTAAACATTACCGTTATGCTAAGTAAATTACAATCCCTGAACCCCCAATGGAGGAAAGCAGTATCCCTCTGTGTACCTGCCATCTTTTGCTGGCTTTTCACCATCCTGGGTGTCGTTACCTTCAAGCAATACGGCATCACCATTTTTTGTTTCATCCCATTTTTTCTCGGCCTGAGCGCTACAGTCCTGTATGGCTACAAAAGGAACGTGAGGACCAGAACAAACATCGTCATAACTACCTATAGCCTGCTTATTTATTGCGCCGGCCTGCTATTCTTCGCCATCGAAGGGATCATTTGTCTGATCATGGCGGCCCCCCTTGGATTTTTCATTGCGCTCATCGGCACCCTGGCAGGAGAAATGCTGCTCGATCGTTACAATGGCTCACCCCTGCCAGCCCTGATCGGCCTGGCCTTTTTTATACCATTACTGATGAGCTTCGAATCCCTGGCGCCGGAAGAAGATGAATTACATTCAGTGACCACATCCGTGATCATCGACAGGGAGCCGGAAAAAGTATGGCAAAAGATCGTGACATTCACGCCCATCGAAGAACCGAATGAATGGTTGTTCAGGGCAGGCATCGCCTATCCTACCCATGCAGAAATAGAAGGCACCGGCAAAGGCGCCATCAGGCGGTGTAATTTTTCGACAGGCTGCTTTATCGAACCCATCACCACCTGGAAAGAGCCGGAGCTCTTACAATTTTCTGTGGAAGCCACTCCTGCGCCTTTGCGTGAGCTTAGTCCTTATGATCTGAAGCCGGCCCACCTGCACGGATATTTCGTTTCCCAAAAAGGAGAGTTCAGGTTAACCCGGCTCGAAGGCAACAGGACATTGGTGGAAGGCACCACCTGGTATTACCATAAGATCAGGCCGGCTTTCTACTGGAAGATCTGGTCGAACTACATAATTCATAAAATCCACAACAGGGTATTGCAGCATATCAAGCAGGAGGCGGAGGCTTCAACCAAATAATCGGTACATTCGTTATTATAATAAAGGCCCGCTATGGCTGAATCCAAAAAGACACTGGTGCTGGGCGCTTCTGAGAATCCGGCCCGCTACAGCTTCCTGGCAGTGAACAGGCTAAGGGCTAATGGTCACCCGGTAGTGGCCATTGGCCGCAAGAAAGGTAAAATATCGGATGTGGAGATAGAAAATGAAAAAAAGCCCTTCGGGCAGGTAGATACCGTAACGCTTTATCTCAATGCTTCCCGCCAGAAAGATTATTACAGCTATATTCTTTCCCTGCATCCCAGGAGGATCATCTTCAATCCAGGCACGGAGAATGAAGAACTGGAACAACTGGCCCAACAGCAAGGTATCGAAACGATGGAAGCATGCACGCTGGTTTTGCTGAGCACGGGGCAGTATTGAAAGGTTTACAGGTTGAAAGGTTGATAAGGGAATCTCTGAGATGCGGAAACCTCTTGTCAACCTATCAACTTGTTAACATATCAATTATTATTGTTTGACATTTATCAAATTCTTAACCCTTACATACCAATTCACCAATCTTTTTCGTTTACCGGTCAACCCTTTCTACATTTACCTTACCTATAATAATTGTTGTTCGTACCCTAAGTTAAGTATCCAATTTCCTCATCGTTAAAATCTAACGGATGAAAAACTTTTACTTAGGTATCATCGTTCAATTCCTGCTGCTCACTTCGGCTTCTGCCCAGGAGCCTATTGCCGTAAAGCAACACCTTGTTGATAAACCGGCGCTCTTCATCAAAGCTCCTGAAAGAACGGCCTGCGATCAGGCCAGGCTTCACAAAGTTTTCAGGGCATCCATCAACGATACTGTCCGCATTCAATTCTCTCCTGAATATACCTTCACCGGTCGTGTAGTGGAAAAATTGCAAAAGACGCCGGAGCTCCTCAGCATGAACCTGCGCTCTATCGATCAGCCAGGCGCTTTGCTCAACCTGTCTTTACTAACCTGTCCCGATAAAGGTCACCAGATCAGGGGGCGCATCATCCATCCGCAAAGCGGGGATGTTTTGCAACTGACTGCAGAAAATGATCAGTATTTCCTGGTCAAGCATCCGCAAAAATTTTTCCTCGCCGAATAACCTAAAGAACCTTTTTAACCCCAGCCCCACTTAAATACTGTCTTTATGAAAGCTGTACTGTCCCTACTGATCGCAGGAATGTTCTACCTGGAAGCGTTTGCACAAACCCCTATTCTGAACAGTTATCCTGCTGCCCGGGCTACTGTATTCCTCGATTTCGACGGACATTACGTACAGGGAACCTCCTGGAATTGGTCTGGACCAATTCAGGCTCTCCCTTCCGGTCTCGACCCTTCTGCCATCACGGAGATATTCAACCGGGTGGCAGAAGATTACCGGATATTCAATCTCAACATCACCACCGATTCCACCGTTTTCTGGAAAGCGCCTATCGCACAGCGTGTACGCATGATCGTTACACCTACCTATGAATGGTATGGAAAGGCCGGCGGGGCCGCCTACGTAGGCTCATTTACCTGGGGTGATGATACGCCTGGTTTTATTTTCAGCAGCCTGCTTGGCAACAGCCCAAAGAACGTGGCAGAGGCCATTTCGCATGAAACAGGCCATACGCTTGGTCTGCAGCATCAGAGCACCTGGGACAACTCCTGTGTGAAAACAGCGGAATATGCCGCCGGGCAGGGCGCGGGGGAGATCGGCTGGGCGCCGATCATGGGCGTGGGCTATTATAAGAACCTTACCACCTGGCACAACGGCACCAATACAATTGGCTGTAATATTTACCAGAACGACGTGGCCATTATTGCAGGTAGCCCGAATAATTTTGGACTGAGGAGCGATGATCATGGCAATACCATGAACACTGCAACGCCGCTCTATATTTCAGGGACCAGTTTTACCGCCACCGGCCTGATCAATACAGCGGACGATAAAGATGTTTTTAAATTCACGATCAACCAACCTGCTGCTTTCCGCATACATGCCGACCCTAAGAGCATCGGCGCCGGCAATGCCGGCGCCAATCTCGATATCCTGGTATCCCTGCTCAACCAGAAAGGTGATACCGTTGGCCGCTATAACCCTGCCGAGCTTCTGAATACAGGTCTTGACAGTAACCTCAACAGCGGTACCTATTATCTCGTAGTGGATGGCATCAACAATGTGAACCTCGCCGATTATGGCAGCTTGGGCTTCTATGCCATCAGCGGTTCCATCGGCCAGACCTTGCCGGTACACCGCTTCCAGCTCCGGGGCAGGAGCCAGGACGATCTTCATCAGCTCAACTGGGAATACCAGGCCGATGAGCCCATCAAACGCATAGAGATCGAGTATTCCTCCGACGGCGAACATTTCACCACCCTAGTGCCCCTCACTGCCGGCAACAGCTCATTTTCCTGGAAACCTACCACCAGTGGTAACCTGTATTACAGGGCCAGGGCTATTACCGTAGCCGACGAGAGGGCCTACTACAGCAATATCATCACCCTGAAAAAGGGCGCCGCGGCGGGCTTCCGTTTGCTCGGCAATATCATCACCAATGCGATCACGCTTACTACCGGCAATGGATACACGTATGAATTATTAGACCCCTCCGGCCGCTCCCTGCAGCGCGGCAAACTGATGGAAGGCATCAACCGCATCGAGGTCCAAAGCAGTCATAAAGGTTTGTTACTGTTACGCGTACAGGGGGAAAACCAGTCCTGGTGCGAGAAGTTAATAAAACAATAACGACCTGGCTTTTTGGTGAAGAGGGGTTTTTTCGGTAAATTCGACAAACCCATTTCACTATGATCTGGAGAAAATTTAACGGTGATCCCATCGATCTGCCCATTATGGATGCAGTAGAGAACGCCATCAAAAGAGAGACTGAAAAAGGTTATCATCTCAAAGTCTGCATTGGCACCGATTCACAGGTAAAGGGTTCCGAAACTGAATTTGCAACGGTCATTGTCTTCCTGCGTGAAGGACATGGTGGATTCATGTTCATTCACAATGAAAAGACCCGTCAGCAATTCAGCATCAAGGAACGCATGCTGGTGGAAGTGGCCAAGAGCATTGAGATCGCTTATGATCTTTGCAATCTCTTTACGAAGTATGATGTGGACATGGAAGTGCATGCAGACATCAACACGAACCCTCATTTCAAGAGCAATGATGCCTTGAAAGAGGCCATGGGGTATATCCTGGGAATGGGCTTTGCCTTCAAAGCCAAACCTGAAGCCTTTGCCAGCAGTAGCTGTGCCAACAAAGTAGTGAACTAAAAACCCTCGTCTTCTACAGCGAGGGTTTTTTAATGACAGTTGTGATCATATCATGGCTCAGGGCTTTGTCGCCTCATACGATACCCGCTTCACGCCCCCCTTTCTCGAATTCCTCATTACACCCCTCAATAAATTCGAGGATCTTTTCTCTCCCCATTTTCTTTATGGCGCTGGTCACGAAATGCTGCGGCAGGAACTGCCAGGTCTTCCGCATAGCATCCAGGAAAGCTTTTACATGCTTGCTTACTTCCCTTTGCGATTCTTTGTCGGCCTTGGTGAAAACGAGACAGAACGGTACCTGCCAGGCTCCCAACTGGTCCACGAATTCAAGGTCGATCCGCTGAGGCTCATGGCGGCTGTCGAGCAATACAAATACATTCATGAGGTTCTGGCGTTGCCGTAAATAATTTTCGATCATTTTTTCCCATTGCCGCCTTTGCTGCTGCGAGACTTTGGCAAATCCATATCCGGGAAGGTCTACGATATACCAGGATTGCTGTGTTCTTGTGGCCGGTGCGCCAGCCTGCTTTTTTTCAACGATACTCTCGATGGCAAAATGGTTGATCAGTTGCGTTTTACCGGGAGTGCCGGATGTTTTGGCCAGTTTATGGTTATCGCAGAGCATATTGATCAGGGACGACTTTCCCACATTGCTCCGCCCGATAAAGGCATACTCGGGCCTGTCGGCCGCAGGGCTTTTCGTATGGTCCGGACTGCTGATAAGATAGGAGGCTGATTTGATAAGCATGGCGCAAGATAAATATTAGTTGCCAAGGGCGTATCTTCGCGTGCCTATGGCCAAGAGCTTACCACACGACAGCATAGTGCCTTTCCAGGATTCCGGAAAAGGAAAAAAGGAACAGGTTGCCAATATGTTCGACCAGATCGCCTTCCGCTACGATTTTCTGAACCGCTTTCTTTCAGGCGGGACCGATCTATACTGGCGCAGGCGGGCGATCAGGGAGCTAAGGTCCCTGCAGCCCAACCTGGTGCTGGATGTAGCCACCGGAACGGCCGATGTGGCCATCATGACCCATAAATACCTGCATCCGGAAAAGATAATTGGCATAGATATTTCTGAAAACATGCTCGAAATTGGCCGGAAAAAAGTTGCCAAACTGTTGTTAAATAACCATATACAACTGTTAAAGGGAGACAGCGAGGCAATAAATTTTCCGGATGATACGTTTGATGCCATTACCGTGGCCTTTGGCGTACGCAATTTCGAGGACCTGGAGAAAGGCCTGGCGGAAATGTACAGGGTGCTGAAACCAGGCGGTAAAGCAGTGGTCCTGGAATTTTCCAAACCACGGAAGGCAGGTTTCAAAGGATTGTATAACTTATACATGAAGGTCATCGCCCCCAAAGCAGGGCAATGGATCTCGAAAAATAAAGACGCTTATCAATATTTAAATAAATCAGTAAAAGCATTCCCTGAAGGCGAAACATTTCTACACATTTTACAACAAGTCGGATTTTCGGAAACCACTTTAAAAAGGTTGAGCTTAGGTATATGCACTATTTACTGCGGAAGAAAATGAGCTGGTTGGTTCGACCGGCCGCAATACTGATTTTATTGATAGCTTCTTTGGGGAGTATGGCGCAGCGTGAGCTCAATCTCCCCGATCATGACGATAAGAAATACTACCTCGGCATCGGCCTTATCTATAACAGTTCCCGCTTCCAGATCAGCCACCACCCTACTTTCCTGCAGAACGACAGTGTAATGGTCGTAGAGCCTGAGAATACCGGCGGGTTCGGGCTGGCAGGGATCCATACCTATCGCCTCTCGCCCCGCTTCGAAATAAGGGCCATCTTCCCGCAATTGCTTTTTTCCTACAAGAATATCACCTACAATCTCAAATATCCCGATCCTTCCAAAGAAGAGCAAAAGGTAATGACCAAACGGGTTGAATCCATTCTGCTCGGATTGCCGGTGCACATCAAATTCCGGTCGGACCGTATCAATAATTTTCGGGTATACATGTTTGCAGGAGGTAAGTTCGAATATGACCTCGCATCCAATTCCACAGCACGCCGGGCGGAAGACCTTGTTAAACTGAAGAAGTATGATCTGGGGGTGGAAGCAGGCATCGGTTTCAATTTCTATTTCCCCGTGTTCATTCTCTCTCCGGAGATCAAGTTCAGCAATGGGCTGATCAACACCCATTCCCGCGACCCGAACCTGAAATTCTCCAATACGATCGACAAGCTGCAATCACGCATGATCCTGTTCTCCCTGATCTTTGAAGGTTGATCGATCGATGGATCACATTCATTGCTAAACTGATTCCCGGTGAACAATCAGCCGCTTAAAAAGTTCTCTCATCGATTGTTAACATGATAATGTATAAAACATGTACAAAACTTTTAACCCCAAATGTTACGATACAATGAAAAAAATATTAATTTTACATTCATAGGATAAGGTTTAATGGTTAATGGTATTTGATTAGTGAGGTGCCGCCTACAAGCGGCACTTTTTTATTGTTCATACTTTTAGTTCTCCTACTCTTTTCTGCTGATTATCAATTCTTTAAAAAAGAGGCAGATCCTCCTGTTAAACTTGTTCAATAATAATTATGTAAGTGTTCTTAACGTGCTGCAATGGCTGTATCGGTTCAAGATCCTGATTGAACAACCTCATATTTTGCGTTTTCAATACACCGCATGCACAATGGAAGGCTTAATAATCATATTCGCGTCTGTACATATTCATCCTTACGCCAATGGTGAATAGGGAGGTGTTCTTGTCGGACACATAGATTGAACTCAGTCGCCTGATCAATGCCGAAGCTTCGATAAAAAGATTTTCCCTGAACTCATAGGAGACCAGCAATTGTGCATTGACGCCGGTATATTTAGGGCCGGAAGGCAGTCTGTATCCATAATCGCCCCCGGAGCGTGTAGAATTGACCTTGAATATATCGGAACCAAAATTGCTGTTCGTCGTATCTGCTCCCTGGTTCCAGAGGATCAGTCGCGCGGAGGTTGTCCATTTCGGATGCGGTTGATAACGGACGATACCAATGGCTTCCACAAAATTGGCGCCGAGCGGATGTGCGAGCGGTTGATTGTAATGCGAGTAGTTCGTTACCGAATCGGAGTGGCTGTAAGTGAATGGCCGCACCAGGTTCACTTCACCCTGCAGATCGAGATTGCGGACACCGAATGCATCGATGTATTTGGCGCCGGCCTGTATGCCGAACTTATTGCCCCACCAACCTTTACCACCTGTCAGTTCATTCAGTTTGAATTCATCGAACAACACTTGTCCATAGAACTGGTATCGCTTCGCCACATTGGCCTTGAAATCGAGCCCCACCACGGCATTGTCCGCACTGCCGTTCTGCGATTCAGCCGCACGAAGGAACATGACGGGGTTTAGATAGGAGAGATCAAAATGATTCTTCCTTCCAAAAACAATACCTTCAAAAAGACCCAGATTCAACCACTTCGTTGCCTGTATGCTCAAATGGTGCATGGCCAGATATTTTTTATCAAGCAATTTATCACCGGAGTTGATCCCGATGGTTTGCGGCACCAATTGCATGAACAGGTTCATATAATCGAACTTCCATATCCTTGTATTGACTTTCAGGAAGAGATAACTGTTGGCATAATCACTGAGGAATAAGCTGCGATACCCGTTACCGATAAAATTCTTGTCGTACCCGAATTGAAAATCGAGATACTTCGCTGCTATAAAATTAACAGAGCCACGGGCATCAAAATAATCTACACCTGTCTTTTTGTATGTCTTATAAAACCCAACACCCGGCACTGCATTGTAATAAGCGATCCTGTCCCGTACGAACAAAGGCCCCCGCTCCTGGTTATCGGTCATGAATGCCGAGAAGCCCAACCGCTCCGAGATCATACCGCGTATAGCCGCCCCTCTTGTATTGACGAAGACCCTCTCACCGGAATGATCGCTTTCAACCGACAACTGCCCCTGGATCACCGGGTTCACTACCAGGAAAAAATCCTTTTCATTTACTTCCAGCATGTTGGCTTTTGACTTATAAAAAGTATTCCAGAGACTTTTTTTATTCAGAAAATCGGACCGGTCGCCCTTCACCCATTCCGAATTGTTCATCAGCAGGCTCCGGAGGTTGTGCTGGTCTACCGTCGATAAGAGATTGCCGGTGGCCTTCTGTATGGAATCCGCATATTCAGCCACCTCTACGGCTATCCGCCTGCTGAATGGCTTCACGGTAGATCTGTTCAGGTCGATATTATTCTGCAATTTTATCTCCAGCCGGTTCAGAAAAGGCTGGTGTTTGTCTCCCTGCGGGAGGTACGAAGATTGTGCAAGACTGGTGAACGGAACGAATAAAATAGCAAGACGCGCAATGGTTTTTACAATAAATTGCATGTTGGATTATTTAAGTTTGATGCCACTTCAGCATATCCGTGGCCCTCATTTTCGAATTTGAAATTATGCAAAATTACCTGATTAAGAATGCAATAGTAGTTAACGAAGGCAAATTAGCTGCCAAAGATGTTCTGGTGGCCAAAGGACGGATAGAAAAAATTGCCGACAGTATTCAACCGGCCATTGCCGTTACCGAAATTAACGGTGAAGGAAAATATTTATTACCCGGGGCCATCGACGACCAGGTCCATTTCCGTGAACCGGGCCTCACCCATAAAGCTACCATTTACACCGAATCCAAAGCAGCCGTGGCTGGCGGGGTGACTTCCTTCATGGAAATGCCCAATACCGTACCCCCGGTGTTCACACAAGACCTGCTCGAAGATAAATACCGCATCGCCGCCAATACCTCCCTGGCCAATTATTCATTTTTCATGGGCACTTCCAATGATAATGCCGATGAAGCTCTCCGTACCAATCTTCGCAAAAAGGATATCTGCGGCATCAAGATTTTCATGGGCTCCTCTACCGGGGGATTGCTGGTAGATAATTATCTTACGCTCGATAAACTTTTCCGCGAAAGCGAAGTGCTGATCGCTTCCCATTGCGAAGATGAAAAGATCATCAAGGCCAACCTCGAAAGGATCAAAAAAGAAAAAGCTGTGCTGGAACCTTCGGACCATCCCCTTATCCGCGACGAGAACGGCTGCTTCGAGTCTTCGCTTGCCGCCATCCAGTTCGCCAAAAAATACAATAGCCGCCTGCATATCCTCCATATCAGCACTGAAAAAGAATTGCAGCTCTTCACCAATATAGTGCCGCTAGAAGAGAAAAATATTACGGCCGAAGTATGTGTTCATCACCTGCATTTCACCAGCAACGACTATGCGCAGCTCGGCAACCTCATCAAATGCAACCCCGCCATCAAAGCCCCTCATAACCGTGAAGCTTTGTGGCGCGCCCTGCTCGACGACCGGCTGGATGTGATCGCCACCGACCATGCACCTCATACCTGGGAAGAAAAAAATGAGCCCTACGAAAAAGCACATGCAGGGCTCCCTCTTGTACAGCACTCCCTGTTGATGATGCTCCACTATGTAAAGGAAGGCAGGATCAGCATTGAGAAAGTAGTGGAAAAAATGAGCCATGCAGTGGCCCGCTGTTTCCGGATAGAGAACAGGGGTTTCATCCGGGAAGGTTATTGGGCCGATCTGGTGCTCGTGGATCCCGATACCCCCACCACTGTGTCCAAATCGAATATCTTATATAAATGCGGCTGGAGCCCATTGGAAGGGACCACTTTCCCCTCCTCCGTAACACATACTTTTGTGAATGGTCACCTGGTGTATGGAAATGGAAGCTGGGATGAATCTAAGAAAGGAGAACGGCTAAGATTCGACCGATAAATTGTAGTAAATTGTTCCGACCATTTGCCTATGCAGCTCGACAATACCACTTTCAACGATCTTTCCATCTTTCAGCATGAAGAGGAATTCTCTATTTTTCACAAGCTCAATTTCACCCAAACGATCGAAGGCAGGGAATGGTTGATGAAATTTTTCACCAATCCTTTCAACGACCTCAAACAGATCCAGGAAACACAGCAGATCATCGGCACCATCTTTTCCAACAAACAACAGTGGCCTGCTTCCATCACCAATGGAACGGTGATGGTGATGGAAAAATTCTACGATAGCTATATTGACCAGATGCCCGGCCCCAATATCATCAATGCATTTGCCTATAAGATTTTTCATTCAGCCGATTTTTCCCTGGTAAGATTCTCCATTGCGCATTTTGCGGATTTCATACGTGGCATGCACCAATTGGTCGACCTGTTCGAAAAGGCCGATATCCCGGTGCTTGTACGCTCTTACCTGCATCGCGCGCAACACCTGCTCGATAAGCCCATCCTGATGGCCATGGCACGGCATGAAAGCGGGAAGAAATTCAGTCTCACCGAGATCATCGAGTTTGGCGGTTACCTGAGAGACCATTTCAAAGCAGCGGCCATGGAGCTGATCAGCATCTATGGGCGCTTCGACGCCTGGTATTCCATGGCCATCGCCATGGAGCGGTATAACCTGAGCTTCCCCGTGTTCCTCGACCAGCAGCAACCCATGATCGACGCAGATCAACTCTACCATATATTACTGCCCAGCCCGGTTGCTTACAATGTGCAAATGAACAAGGAAACCAATTTCCTTTTTCTTACCGGCGCCAATATGGCCGGTAAAAGCACTTTCATCAAAGCAGTAGGATCGGCTGTGTTCCTGGCCCACCTGGGTATGGGCGTGCCGGCACAATCCATGCGGCTCACCATTTTCGACGGACTACTGAGCAATATCAATGTGGTAGACAATATCGTAAAAGGAGAAAGCTATTTCTTCAATGAAGTACAAAGGATCCGCAATACCATCCTCAAGATCAACGATGGCAAGAAATGGCTGGTGCTGATCGATGAACTTTTCAAAGGCACCAATGTGCAGGATGCCATGAAATGCTCTTCCACCGTGATCCGTGGCCTCATCAAGATCAAGTCTTCCCTTTTCGTTCTATCGACCCATCTTTATGAAATAGGCGATGAACTACGGCAATATCCCAATATCGCCTTCCGGTATTTCGAAACGACCGTTCATGGCGATCAGTTGCATTTCAGCTACCAGCTCAAAGAAGGCATCAGCAATGACAGGCTCGGCTACCTGATCCTGAAGAGAGAGAAAGTAGTGGAGTTGCTGGAAAAATTATAATCTTTATCTTCATTTGCAAATAACCCTGGCATGAAGAAAAGTTTATGGTTCTTCGTTACCTGCCTGTGCCTGGCCCGTCTGCATGCCCAACGGCCCCACGCAACGGTCGATGCACAGCAATACAGTTACGAATTGGAACTGTCGGACGATAACGATCTTATCAAAGGCAAAGCCACGCTCAGCTTTACATTATTGAAGGAGGTAAAGGACATCACGATCGACCTGGTCTCTCCAAAAAATACAGGCAAGGGCATGACTGTGCTCGGTGTAAAGGAACAGGACAGGGCGCTTTCATTCACACATACCAATGATCAGCTCAACATACAACTTTCAACGCCCGGCAAAACCGGCGAAACAAGAACATTCGAGATCACTTATGAAGGCATCCCTGCCGATGGCCTCATCATCAGCAACAATAAATACAAGAGCCGCGGCTTCTTCGGTGATAACTGGCCTAACCGCGCCAGGAACTGGATCCCCTGTATCGATCATCCGGCCGATAAAGCAGCGGTCGAGTTCATCGTTACGGCGCCCGGCCATTACCAGGTAGTGTCCAATGGCGTGCAGGTGGAAGAAACAACTCTTCCAGATAACAAAAAGCTTACGCATTATAAGGAAACGGTACCTATATCAACGAAGATCATGGTGATCGGCGTTGCCGACTTCGCCGTACAATATGCGGGTGATGTACAATGTATCCCTGTTTACAGTTGGGTATACCCGGAGAACAGGGACAAAGGGTTTTACGATTATGCGCAGGCTACCGAAATACTCCCTTACTTTTTGCAGCAGGTAGGCCCTTTTGGATTCAGGAAACTGGCGAACGTGCAATCGAAAACCATCTTCGGTGGAATGGAAAATGCCGGCGCTATTTTTTATTCGGAAGGATCGGTGACAGGCACCCGTAAAAGTGAATCCCTGCTCACCCATGAGATCGCACACCAATGGTTCGGGGACATGGCAACGGAGGCCGGCTGGTCACATTTATGGTTAAGCGAAGGTTTCGCTACCTACATGACCAACCTTTATTTCGAACATAAATACGGCCAGGATACCGCACAGAAAATGAGGAGGCAGGACAGGGCCCAGGTGATCGCCTTCAACAAGACACAGCACAGACCTGTGGTAGATACTACAGTTACCAATTATATGGAACTTCTGAATGCCAATTCCTACCAGAAAGGGAGTTGGGTGTTGCACATGCTCCGGAAGCAATTGGGCGATTCAACTTTCTGGAAAGGCATTCGCACTTATTATTCCCGCTTTAGCGGAAAGAATGCCTCCACGGGTGACCTGCGGCAGGTGATGGAAGAAGTATCCGGGCAAGATCTTAATCTATTCTTTACACAATGGCTTTACAGGCCCGGGCTGCCCCGGTTGGGGACCCGCTGGCAATATGATGCGGCCCGGCATGAACTGAAGATCTCCATCACCCAACAACAGGAAAACATTTTCCGGTTCCCGCTCGATATGGCCGTTTATGGGAAGGATAACCAGGTCATCATAAAGACCCTGTACCTGAAAGACAAACAAACCAACCTTGTCATTCCCGCCGACAATCCTCCACAGAAGATCGTCTGGGACCCTGGGGTGAACCTGCTCTTCGAAGAATCAACTCCCTGACAATTTAACCATCTCATTGCTAAAATAACCATGATCACTATGCGCCGTATGGTGCATTTTGTTTTTGTATATCTTCCACTATTGAATCAATAACGGAAACGTATGCTCGTAAAAACATTCGGCAGCGCCGTATATGGCGTGGAAGCCATTACCATCACCGTGGAAGTGAATGAGTTGGGAGGCTCGGAATATTATATTGTTGGCCTGCCGGACAGCGCCGTGAAAGAAAGCCTGCAACGGGTAGATAGCGCCATCAAGACCAATGGTTATTTCATGCCACGCAGGAAACTGGTAGTGAACCTTGCGCCGGCCGATATCAGGAAAAGTGGCACGGCCTTCGATCTTCCCATCGCCATCGGTATACTGGCAGCTACGGAACAGATCCGCCATCCGGAGAAACTGCCGGGTTATGTGCTGATGGGCGAGCTCAACCTAGATGGTTCCATTCAACCGATCAAGGGTGCTTTGCCCATTGCGCTTACTGCCAGAAAGGATGGATTCAAAGGCCTGGTCCTGCCGGCCCAGAACTGCCTCGAAGCCGGTATTGTGGAAGGGTTGGATGTTTTTGGTGTAGGGCATATCAATGAAGTGATCGGTTTCTTCAGTGAATCCCCTGTTTTACAGCCGGTGAAGGTGCAGGCCCGAGAAGCATTTCAGCAGGCGCAGTCCGATTTTGAATTCGACTTCAGTGAAGTGAGGGGACAGGAAGATATCAAGAGGGCATTGGAGATCGCTGCAGCCGGTGGTCATAATGCCATCCTCATCGGGCCGCCGGGGGCCGGGAAAACGATGTTGGCCAAAAGGCTTCCTGGTATTCTGCCTCCGCTCACTCTGCAGGAAGCACTGGAAACGACCAAGATCTATTCGGTGGCGGGAAAATTGCCGGCACATTCCACGCTGGTGGCGGGTAGACCATTCCGGTCGCCCCACCACAGTATCAGCGATATTGCGCTGGTAGGTGGGGGTGGAAACCCTCAGCCTGGTGAAATATCCCTGGCGCACAATGGGATCCTGTTCCTGGATGAGCTGCCCGAATTCAAGCGGAATGTACTGGAGGTGATGCGTCAGCCGATGGAAGACAGGAAAGTCACGATATCACGGGCAAGGATATCCGTAGATTTCCCCAGTAGTTTCATGCTGGTGGCTTCGATCAATCCATGCCCTTGCGGTTTTTACAATCACCCGGACAGGGAATGTGTTTGTCCGCCCGGCGCTGTCCAAAAATACCTCAACAAGATCTCAGGCCCCCTCCTCGACCGCATCGATCTCCATGTAGAAGTAACGCCCGTGCCTTTCTCCGACCTGGCCGATCAACGGCAGGAGGAAAGCTCTGCACAGATCCGGCGGCGTGTGATCGCCGCCAGGGAAGTCCAGGCCCGCCGGTATGGGCAGCAGCCTGGCATCTATTGCAATGCACAGATGAGCAGCAAGCTGCTGCGGAAGGTCTGCCTGATCGATGCAGCGGGGCGGCAGTTGTTGAAAAATGCCATGGAGAAACTACATCTTTCTGCGCGTGCTTATGACAGGATACTCAAGGTGAGCCGGACTATTGCAGACCTGGCAGGCAGTGAAAACATACAGCCTTCACACCTGGCAGAAGCGATACAATATAGAAGCCTGGACAGGGAGGGATGGGGAGGCCGATGAAAATATTGCAAGATGTGTACACTCTACATTACATCAGGATTGTCTGCAATATGTAAATACACATTCAGGCGCATCTTGTTAGTAGGATTGGCTGTTCAGAACATAAAAGGAAGAATTGGTGTCTAGCCATTGTAAACCGGCAGCCTTTAAACTAACAATTGTTTGCATTCATTTTGCACGGTTATCGGGCAATTCGACACGTTTATCGGCAAAAAATACACAGTTACCAAATTATGTGGTGCAATGATTCGGAATATTATATTGTCATATTAATTTTGAACCTGGTATTATCTTTTTTATGATATTTTTAAAATCCATGCATCTGATCTAAATACGAAAGAAATATATTTTCGTATCAGTCCATTAATAACCCATGCCTGACTTCTATTTATTAATTCCCTGCTATAATAACCGGGAAGGACTTGTCCGGTCTCTTCAAAGTATCAATTATCCCTACCACTTATATTCCGTGATCATTGTGGATGACGGCAGCGATCTGCCGATCGATGCCGAATTCATTCATTCGAATGTGTCGAAGCAAATGTCGGTAACGATCATCAGGCAGGAGCAGAACGGAGGCATAACGAAGGCGTTGAATGCCGGGCTGCGCCTGCTTTACAGCCAGGGGAAAGAAATGCTGATCGCAAGGCTGGATTGTGGGGACACCTGTACGCCGGAACGGTTTTACAGGCAGGTGTCTTATTTGCGGAATCATGAGGAGATCGACCTGATCGGCAGTTGGTGCCATTTCAAGGACCCACTGTCGGGTAACAGGTATAAATACATGACACCTGTTGCCCATGCAAGGATCCTGAAGAGTATGTATTTCAGGAATGTGTTCATCCATCCTACGGTGATGTGGAGACATCATCCGGATAAGCCAATTTTTTACCCTGATAATTATCCCCATGCAGAGGACTATGGCTTTTTTAATCAGATTTTAATTAATGGAAAAGGGGCTGTGATTCCCGAATACCTCGTCACCTGTGAGCTGAATGAGCGAGGCATTTCGATCATGCATCGGCAGAGGCAATTAAAGAGCAGGATCGACGTTGTTCGGGCATATGGGACGAATAAGGTGCTGTCATCGTTGGGGGTTTTTAAATTGTGGATACTGCTTCGTGTGCCTTACGGTATGCTGTTCAGGATCAAAAAAGTATTATATAGTGGATAAAGGTAATTTGTAATTCAGGTGTCTTTTTTCTAAAGTATGAAATCGGGCTTGAATTGATATTATAAAAAATGTTCTCTTGAGAAACTTATCTTCATGAAAATAGTCCATGTTGCGGAACCCTTTGCAGGCGGAATAGTAGCCTTTGTAAAATCCCTGGTCAATGACCTTCCAGGTGATCTGCACATTATTGTGCATGGCGAGCGGGCCCATGTAATGACTGCGGCAGAGGCTAAAAAACAATTCAGTAAGTCGAACGTCCGCTTCATTCACTGGAGATCTGCGCAACGCAGTATCCATCCCAGGAAAGATCTTGCAGCTTTCATCGAGCTCTATACCATATTAAGACGATTAAAAAAGAAACAACTGGTGGACGCCGTTCACCTTCATTCTTCCAAGAGTGGTTTTATTGGCAGGGCAGTTTGCCGGTTATTGAAGATCAGGAATGTTATTTATACGCCGAACGGGGCGCCTTTCATGGTGGGCAAAAATCCTTTTTCGAACTTCCTGTATAAGCAGTTGGAACGGGTAGGGCATCTCTTTGGTGGAAAAGTTGTCTGTTGCTCCCCTTCTGAACAGGAGATCTATGAAAAGGCCGGTATCCCTGCCGTTACGATCAATAACGGAATTTCGATCAAGGAAAACAAGCTGCCGACCGTTTCTTTACTGGGCAACAAAAAATTCAGGATAGCCACCAGCGGCCGGATCCTTGACCAGAAAGATCCGCAGCTTTTCAATTCTATCGCCAAATATTTTGAAGACCTCCCTCAATTCGAATTCCTTTGGATCGGGGATGGTCCGGATGCAGGAGCACTCAAGGCCAGGAACATCACTATCACAGGCTGGCTGCCCCATGGAAATGTGGTGGCCCTGGTCCGCAGCAGCGATCTGTATATATCTACTGCCAGGTTTGAAGGACTATCATTTGCTGTGCTGGAAGCATTGTCCTTGAAAAAACCTGTATTGCTGACAGACTGTATTGGTAACAGGGATACGATCAAGGAGGGGCTGAATGGTGATCTCTTCAAGAATGCAGATCAGGCAATCATCAAGATACTGCAGTATTTCAACAACAAGAATATGCTCGCTATCATGGGAGAACATTCTGCAGAGCATTGCGAAGAAGAATTTGATCTTAAAGATACCCTGCAACAATACAGGAGCCTGTATAGGGGCGATAAAAGTGTATTTGTAGCATAAACCATTAACCCCGGACCCAAAATGAGCATCTTTGTGACGGAAGACAAGAAATATGATCAATTGAGTATTACGCTGGAATCAATAAAACAATTTATTGAGACCGAATTAAACGCCAAACAGGCGCAGATAACGCGATTGCAGCATCTGGTGGATGAATTGCGAAAAGAACTGGAAGAATCTCAATTGAAGGTTGAATCGAAAGAACGGCAGTTGCAACATATTGTTCAGCTCAATGAAGGGAATAAGCAACTGATCAATAAGCTGCTGGGAGACATCAGTAAGATGCAGAATGATCTGGACTGGTATCGGAGGACCTACGAAAAGAGAAGCTTCCTCGGAGTGATCAGGCAGAAAATATTCAACAAATGATCCTGATCATTTCATTGCTGCTATTCCGGAGCTTCATCAGGCATTCTTCTTCTCCTCATGATATTCTTGCTCTGTATTGATCGACCAGATGTTCGATTTATTGGTGATCCCGTTGCAAATATTGTCGACAGCGACCATGGCTGTTAACATGGAGTGGTCTGAATTATTGTACTTGTGCATACCGTTCCTGCCTACCAGGAACAGGTTTGAGTAATTATCGAGGTATTGCCTGATAGTATCGAAACTGTCATAAGTTCCGAAATAGGCAGGATATGTTTTCTCGACCCTTAGTACTGTAGCATCCAGTACATCAGCTTTGTTGGCTAACCCTATTTTCTCCAGTTCTTCAACTGCGATCTTTTTCAATGTTTCATCGCTGTTGGCCCAGAATGACTCTTCCTTGTTGCAGAAGTATTCCATTCCTACCCATACAGTTTCCGGATCTTTGACCATAAATGGGCTCCAATTGTTGAATATCTGCAAGCGTCCTACTATCACATCTTTCTCCTGTATATAGATCCAGGTGTCCTTGAGATCCAGCCTGGTATAGTGTTGCTTATTTTTGTCGGCTGATGATAACTGCTTCAATAAGATACCAACAGTAATAAAATCACGGTACTGTAGACCTGCCGCGATTTCCTTTACTTCGGTAGGCACATCACCGTTCATACCGGCAATCAGTTCCTGTACCGGCATGGTGGAAAAGAAATAGTCGCCTTCCAGCCATCTTGTTTCCCCTGATTCGCCGACAGCTTCCACTGCCGCGATGCGACCTGCATTCGTATGGATCCTTTTTACATCGTGCTGCATAATGATCTCACCGCCTTTCTCACACACCTGTCGTGCGACTTCTTCCCAAAGCTGGCCAGGTCCAAACTTGGGATACAGGAACCGCTCGATCAGGCTTGTTTCAGTATCTTTTTGTGCTAGATCTCCACTGGACTTTGATGAAGATCGCCATACGGACTTGATCGCATGGGAAATTGCTTTACTCACCGATACACCCTTGATCCGTTGGGCGCCCCATTCCGCAGAGATTTTCTGACAGGGAATACCCCAAACCTTTTCTGTATAATCCTTAAAAAACGTTTTATAAAGTTGCTTACCGAAATTGTTGATCAAGAAGTCTTCCAGACTTTTGACAGGTTTTATAGGGAATAGCCGGCTCTTCAAATAAGAAAGCATGATCCCGGCAACCCTGATGATCCCTAATTTCCGCAATGTATCAAATGAAAGCTGAATGGGGTAACTGAAGAATTTGCGCAGAAAATATATCCTGGAGAGCCGATTGCGTACCAGCATTACTTTATCGGTATCCTGTACATTACTATTATCACTCCCATTCCTGCCTGAAATCCGCCTGGAGGCATTCTGGTAGTTGATGGTGAATATTTTTTCATCGATCTCCTGGATGGGCATGAAATCCAGCCACCAGTTCATTACTCTATCCGATTTTGAAAAGAATCTATGGCCGCCAATATCGATCCGGTTTCCTTTATAATTTACAGTTTTGGAAATACCTCCAATATCACCCGATTTTTCTATAACGATTGGTACTATATCGGTTCTCTTTAATAACTCGAATGCTGCAGTCAGCCCGGCCGGCCCTGCGCCAATAATTATTGCTTTTTTTTTCATTTGATCGGAAAGGGTTGGGTGAGATGTTTTCATTAAATCATTTCGTAATATAAAATCACTGTCTCCCTGAAGAGTATTAATAGTGGAAAATGACACAATAGGTTTCTGAAAGGATCATCTCACAATTTCAAAATATGCGTAAATGAAACAGCAAATTAATACAAAAATGATAACTGACAAATTTATGCTGCCTAAAACATAATACCAGTGGGCACTTTGATACCTTGAGACAAATCAAGCTATCCAGTTTGCACAGGACCCTGTTCATCACTATTCACATCCTTTACCGTTATCGCTTTGGAGATCGTCAATAACCAGAGAAATCCGAATAATACGAAAATAAAATAGACATAACGGTAATCCTGATCTGCTAGTGCAATGAACAGGGAGATGATACAACCCAGCCAAGGCAGGAAGATCAACAGGTACTTTTGGCCCCCCAAATTGACTACAAGAAATATCAACAGCATGATCAGGATATTATATAAGCCTGCCCGCCACAATAATGGCTCCCCGATACCTTCACTCCATTTCAGCAATGATTGCAGGAAATCGGAAAGTCCTGATGGCCTGATCTGGAAACCAAAAACATTTTCATCGTTTTTGATCGGATAATGATAATTATATGCGTCAACAGGGCGTGAAACATTCCAAAGTACATCCGAGCCCTGTAAACGGTCCTTGATCACTGTACCAGGATACCTAAATAGGGAACCAGCATACATATTGAGCGCATCACCAGTTGGCAGTTTCGAAAGGTTATTCAGGAACTTTCCTTCAGTATGAAAAAGATACCCCATGGCAGAATAAGACGAGTACTCCCGTTCCCATTCCTCTTTGGGAAGTATCTGTTCCATTTTATCCTGGATGTAGGCCGGTAAAGGCTTTCCTTGTTTTATCACTGCTGCAACTCCATGAATAGGCGTCACCAATTTTACGGCAGGTGAATTGGGGATTGTGCCAGGCCTGTCCAGCACGAGTAAGAAGAAAAGCACAATTCCAACCACAGAGAGGAATATTCCGAATACCGGGAACCGTTGCTTCTTCTTATAAGTATAGAACAGAAGGAACGCGACGACCATCATGTAGACCAGTATACCATTATGTCTGAATAGTGCTACAGCTATCAGTGAGACAGCAATTTCAGGTATGGCGATCCAATTCAGTGAATAACGACTATCCGTTACGGTCTTCGCTATTACCAGTGTCAGCCACAATAGGGAGGTGGTAAATGGAATATCCTTCCATAAAGTAACGAGCAATACCCCATTATTAGGTAGGAGAGCGAATATGGAAAGAAATAAAAGTAACCAGCGCAGAGGTACACCTTTTTGATATAGATAAAGTAAAAAACTGGCAATTACCGCTGACATATACAGTAACTGGGCTAATGCAATGGAGACTGGGCTTTTATAAATAGAGATGATCAATTTATTGAATAAGGTATGAAATACCGGATGCCAATTGTTAAGGGAACTGAGCCCTGTGGCCTGCTCCCATTGCACAAGTGAATCGGCCGACATCAGGCCGGGGAAAAAGGCTGCTAAATAAATTATCCAGACTGCCAAGGGGATGATGAAGAAAAGTATCCAGATACCAAACACCTTGTGACGGTCCTGATCAACGATTCCAATAGCTTTTCTGTTGTTCACGATGCTTTTCAGGGTATAGGTGCCATAGAGAAATGCAATTTGAATGACAAACCACCAGGCAGTAAAAAGAAGGTAAAAACATATCCTGTGCAGATCTATTGTGCCTTCCTTAAGAAATACAGCGCTCCCTATACAGGCAAAGCCTCCGTATAAGGCGATGCCAGACAAAATCATGATATTTTTCCAGTTGAAGATCTTTTTGAATGCGATATCCTGTACCGCCCTGGTCAATACCAATCCTGAAAATATACTTATAAACAATAACAGGATCGCTTCTGCAAAGGTCAGTGTAAGATAAGGCTGTATTACAAACAGTAATACCCACAAAAGCACTCCCACCAGGTAATAATGCTTTTTGTTAGCCACCACCAGGGAGAACAACATGAAAAAGACCAGAGAGAAAAAAAGAAATGATATGAAAGCAGTAAACCTGTTGATTCTGGGTAGCCAGTTTTGGTTTTCATTTACCTTGTATTCGTAATTCGAATTACTGGATGAATAAAGATCCACAATCGTTTCGTCTTCACCATTCTTTATACTGATTTTTCCAGACCAGGGATGTTTCAGGAAACTGAGAACAGGGCTGCCCAGCCCGGTAGTATTGATCTTCAACGATGCCGGCTGCTGTCTGTTAGATAACAAAGCTGCACCTTTATGCTCCCAGGAACTGTCGGCCACTATATTCTCAAAACCTACCAACTTACCGGAATCCTTTATATCTAATAACCAAACTTCAAAGCCCTTTGCATGATCGTTCTTTGTTCCTAATGCAGTAACCACAACAGGTGAATCCGGTTTCACGGTAGGACCTACCCGCAGCATATATTTTTCACTGCCGGCCAGCAGGAGAACCCCGGAAGAAAACAGGCTCAGCCATATTATACGATTACCAATTGTGCTTTTAGGAATGAAATGATCATAAAAGCCTGAAGCGGTGTATCCAAAAATCAATAGGAATAAAACCGTTAACAAAAGGTAATCAGTACCAGAGAAACTGAAATTTTGTCCAAGGACCAGGACCAGGTAAACGGTAAACAGGACAGGAGTACATAACTTGAACAGGAGCCGCATAGTTAGTTGAATGTGAAAAATACCAATATTAAAAAAAGATATATAACCTTACAGGTTTTTTCCAAAATTAAACATGCCGGGTAAAAGTAGGAAATTCAGATCAATACATATCTTTGAAGCTTGAATTCTGTGTAATATCCCTAAAAATAATCTCCCATCGGTGCGTCCTTAAAATCTGAAAACCTTGATACCTAAAATTATTCACTACTGCTGGTTTGGCGACCTTCCGATTCCAGATGAACATCGGTCTTTTATTAAGGAATGGCAGGAATTGCTTCCGGGTTTTACATTCAAGCTCTGGAATGAACAAAACAGCCCTTTGGATAATGATTATTGCCGAACGGCACTTGCTATGAAGAATTGGGCGAATATCTCAAATTTCGTACGGCTTTATGCCTTATTCGGAGAAGGAGGAATATACCTCGATACAGACGTCAAGATAATAAAGCCTTTAAACCCATTGCTGGATGTTGATTGTTTTCTTGGGTTTGAAGATGATCAGCCTCCGTTTGCCGTGAATAATGCAGTATTGGGAAGTATCAAGGCCCATCCGTTCATTGGAAAATGTCTTGAAGCATTCAAGCATGATTTTAATGGTGAGGAGAAAGCACATGAATCGGCCCCTTCTTTGGTAACGGCAATTTTAAAACAGGAGTATGGATTGAAGTCCGGGGGTACCCAACATTTGCGGGATGTTACTCTATTCAGTAAAGATTATTTCTATCCAATACATTGGAATGAAGCCTACAAGCTGAGTAATTATAGCCAGCATATCACGAAGGAGACCTATGCTGTGCACTTCTGGCATAAGTCGTGGTTTACGCATGAAATGCTGAACAAGAGTTTACAGGACTGGCAAAAATGGGCGCATGATCTCCAAACGCAAAATCAAGAATTGCAAAAATCGCTACAATCTTCACAGGAATTTATCAACGAAAAGCTGTCGAACCAAATAGAAGCATTGAAGGTAATCCTGAACAATGCGAAAACAACATTGGATTCTTCGCAAAAAGAAGTTGCAGGCATTTACCAATCTATGCAATTGCCTCTGCCTGAAAAAATGCAACCTGACATGGAAGAAAAGATCCTCGACAGGTTTGACGCCATCCAATCCTACTTTCAAACTTTTCATGAAAAAAATGCCAACATCCATGAATCGATAAGGACGATACAACAGACCATAATTGAGTTGAAAGAACAAAATGCCAGCCATGCGGCAACATTTAAAGATATTCATGAAAATCAACTGATCGACCGGCATCTGCTGCAACAGATTCAATCCTCAATGCAGTCATTGAGTGCAGCTATCGCCTCAATTAAACTGAGGAACAATTCGATGGAAATCCTGGCCGCTGCCAACCTGGAATATAAAACGATCATTGAAAAGCTTGGCACGGAGATCAGGTCGATGCATGAAAATTTCATTCAAAAAGAACAAACTTTACTTAACACCATTGCTAATCTCTCCGATCACAACTCATGGAAAAAAGAGAGAAGCGATATGGAAGGGAAAATAGCAGAAAAGCAATCAGAGGTCAACTGGTACCAAAGAACCTATGAACTCCGAAGCCTCCCCGGGCTACTCAAACAATGGCTCCAAAACAAACTAAAGAAAAAATGAAGTATTGGATCATCACTACAGAGTTCCCTCCCTTCCACGGAGGAGGAATCAGCACCTACAATTTACATAACGCTTTGCTGTTTGCGGAGAAAGGACATGATGTTACAGTATTTGTCAATGATCACCAAATCGGTAAGAAGATTGAGAGATCAACATATAAAAAGATCAATGTAATACGCTTCAAGCAGGAAACTGAGCCTTACTATGATTACCTGGGTTATCATGCTGCCCTCAGCTTTCAGTTTGCTGAAATTATATTGAAGGAGATAAAATCTTCGGGCCGCCCCTCTTACATCGAAACCCAGGACTATCATGGTATCGGTTATTACCTTATCCTTAAAAAAAAGCTGGGAGAACCTTTGCTCGCAGACATCCCATTGATCCTGACCGCTCATACCCCTTCATTTTTTTATTTAAGGTATAATCAATACCCACTTTACAACCTCCCGGATTTTTGGACCGGTGAAATGGAAAAATGGACTTTGAAAGCAGCAGATATCCTTTTTTCACCAAGCAACTATTTGATTGATAATATCAAACCTGAACTTGAAGAAGCATATTCCCAATTCCATGTTCTGCGGTATCCATTCAAGCAGCTCTATGATATCGAAACAGATCCGTCGATCGTTCAGAAAGGTGATGTGGTCTTCTTTGGGAAACTTACCTATCAGAAAGGGCCCTTGCATTTGTTGAAGTTCATGGCCGAGTTGTGGGACGACGGCTACGATTGCAACATCTCTTTTATTGGTGCCGATCATTATTTTGATCCCAAGCAAACCAACATGCAGGAATACCTGATCAGCAGATTCAGGAAGTACTACGATGAAAAAAAATTCAGGTTCGAAGGCAAGCTGCCCCCGGACCAACTAACCAAAAGACTGGAGAAAGCGTATCTGACCATTGTACCGAGTATCGTCGATAATTTTCCTTTTGCAGTAATCGAGGCTATGGAGCAAGGCAAAGTATTGCTGATATCCGATGGCGGAGGGCAAAGAGAAATGATAGAAGATGGTATCTCTGGATTTGTTTATGATCATCTCGATGTCGACTCCTTTATCGGGAAAATCAAACAGGCTCTGGCCTGCACGAAAGAAGAATACGGCAATATTTCCCGGAATGCCAGGAAAAGAATTCGCTTTCTCTGCGATTATGAGAAAGTATACCAGGAAAAACTTTCAATCCTTCAGGCATATACGGAAAATATGAATGTGAGGTCGGAAGAGATCTTCCCGATGGTCCGGAATATTGAGAAGGCTGAATACCTTGAAACGATTCCCTGTAAAGAAAGCCGTCTATCCATAGTGGTACCTTACTTCAATACGGGCAATTATATAGAGGAAACCATAGAAAATATTTACCAGGTAAATTATCCTGATGTAGAGGTGACTGTAGTGAATGATGGTAGCAGCGATCCCGATAGTATTGCCAAGATTATCCTGCTCCAAAAGAAATTCGGATTTAACCTTGTCCATCAAAAAAATCTTGGCCTGGCCGAAGCCAGGAATACCGGGATCAGGAATTCTTCTGGGGAATTCATCGCCTTTCTCGATGCCGATGATAAGGTTGATAAAGATTTTTATGCGAGGGGTATAGGCATACTACAGCGATATAAGAACCTGAGCTTTGTATCGAGCTGGGTACAGTATTTTGATAGTGCATCCGGAATATGGCCTTCACAAAATCCAGAGCCACCATTCCTCTTACTGCATAATATGGTCAATGCAGGTTTTGTGTGCAGGCGGATGGACTATTTCAACTTCGGTAAAAATGATAAACTGTTCGAATATGGCCTGGAAGATTACGATGCCAATATCTCCTTGTTGAAAAATGGTTGTCGTGGTGTTGTAATCCCGGAGCCTTTGTATTATTACAGGATACATGCCCAGTCCATGGCAAGAGGGTTCAATAAAGTAAACCAGCTTTATTTGTATAGGCTCCTTTCGCACAAACACGCCGAATTCTATCGGGAATACAATGAGGAGATATTCAATCTCCTTCTTTCTAACGGCCCCTCTTACCTGTATGATAACCCCACCAGAATACCGGATACCGATGTCTTGTTATTGAAAAAACGAATCAGCGAGCTTGAGAAAGCTATCGATTGGTACGACCGAACGCTGAAGTATTATCAGCAGCTTTCCAATCAACAAGACAAGAACGTACCCGAAATGGCGCCAGCCGTAACCCTGCCCCCTTTCTCTGTAGGAGATAGTATGGATAAATCCCGGGAGATACAGCATTGGTACAACAAAGAATATGAGGTATTACCTCTCTGGTATAAAAGATTTGGGCACATCATCAAGGTTTTTCAGGGTCACCGGACCCTCAGGTCTTTATTCACCAATAATGAATTGCATAAATGAGATATTGGATATTGACGACAGAGTATCCTCCGGAAAGAAGTGGTGGGATCGGAACCTATATGAAAGAGCACAGTGAAGTATTTGCTTCGTATGGGCATCAGATTTCCATTTTTTATGGAAAGGAAAAAAACTCAGATCAAACGATCCATGTTGCGTCTAATATTGTCATTCACGCTTTTTCAGTGCATAATCGCAGTTCCTCGAAATTCCTAGGTTTTGAAGCATCATTGAGTTATGAGTTCTCAGAACGGATAATTCAGCAATTGACCCGTGAAACCCCTGATATTATCGAAGTACAGGAATACCTGGGTATCGGTTACTACCTCCTGCTGAGGAAATTGCTTGGCGAACCTTTGTTGCAGAATATCCCCATCTTGGTAACTGCTCATGCACCTTCTTTCCTTTACCTGGAATACAATCATTTTCCGGTATATCGGTTCCCGGAATATTGGGTCGGTGAGATGGAGCGATTTAGTCTGTTGGCGGCCGACCTGGTAATCTCACCAAGTCAATACCTGATCGATACCCTAAGATCCAGAATGGCCGAAAAATTTCCGCAAAAAGTCTTTCAGATCTTTAATCCGTATGGACCTAAAAAGTCACCATTGTCCGGTGCCAAAACTATCGAAAGAAATAAACTGGTTGTATTTGGAAAAATGTCCATTTCCAAAGGCGCTCTTCAGTTATTGCAGGAAGCGGATCGGCTGTGGAAGGCCGGAATCGAATTTTCAATCGAATGGATCGGGGGAAGTGATATTTATCTGCATACGGAGGAGAAAACAATTGGTCAATTCGTCCGTGAGCAATATCAAGAGCATATTGCTGCAGGGAGACTGCATCTCACAGGCAATATGGCTCCGGAAGATGCAATTGCAAAGCTAGCCACAGCTCATTGTATCGTAATACCTTCATTGATAGATAACCTGCCCTATACAGTGATCGAAGCAATGGCGGCAGGTAAAGTGGTGCTTGCTTCCGATGCGGGTGGGCAGTCAGAACTGTTGTCGGACGGTGAGAATGGCTTTCTCTTCAGTTGGGACCGAGCGGGTCAGTTCGAAAAACAGTTGTTGCATATACTATCACTTTCCGAGGATGAGCTATTGCAAATTGGAAGTACCGCGGCAGAGAGCATCGAAGTATGTTCGCCTGCGGCATACTATGATAAAAAGTACAGGATTATTTCGGAACTACTTGCCGACACGAACTTTAAACAGGAATTTCCTATCCTGAGGCCGCAGGAAAGACCGGCAAAGATTTACCATAAGGAGTTTCAGCAGGGTCTCTCCGTTGTGATCCCTTATTATAATATGGGACAGTACATTGAAGATTGCCTGGCCAGCATATATTCCACTTCCTACCCCCCGGCCAAAGTAATTCTTATCAATGACGGAAGTACCGAACAGTCGAGTATCGAAAAATTGTTTACACTGGAAAAGAAGTACCCGTTCCTGGAAATCATCCATCAACCAAATGCAGGATTGTCTGCAACCAGGAATATCGGTTTAAAAAAAATTTCTACCCAGTATGTTGTCTTCCTGGATGCAGATGACACCATAGCACCAGGTTATTTTGAAAAAGCGATTCGTATATTGGAGCGTTATAAAAATCTCAGCTTTGTTACTTGCTGGATCAGGTATTTTGGTGCGGCCAAAGGAATATGGCCAGGGCACAATCCCGAGCTTCCCTACCTGTTATATCATAATACTGTTCACAGTGGGTCTGTCTTTAATACTCGGGATCTCCTGAATATAGAAGGCTATGATGAAGAACTTTTATATGGCATGGAAGATTATGAGATCGCAATAAACCTGGTATCAAAAGGATTTCACGGTGTATGTCTCCCTGAAACATTGTTCAACTACAGGATCAGGAAAAAGTCTATGTCCAAATCATTTACCAACAACAAGCAGCTTTATCTGTATAGGTTACTTACCGTAAAACATGCATCGTTATTCAGGAAATACGGAGGAGAACTTACAAACCTGCTGAATGCAAATGGTCCGGGGTATCTCCACGATAACCCAACCATGTCGTCCCGTCATTCTGCGCGGAGCATCCAATCAGCTAACTATTGGAAGGAAAAGGCCAGGAAAACGGTCCGGAGATTTCCTTTCCTCCGTAAGCCTGTATTAGCGATTGCCCATCTGATCAGAAAATAAAGAGAACCGGTAAAAGCTAGGAAAACCCACGAATTATAATACTTTTACGAAATTTTTGGTTCCTGATTGTTGCTGTTAAAATCCAGGAAAATATGATCAAAAGCATTCTTAGTGATTGGGCAGGAAGATCGAACAAGTTCGAACGAATATGGTTGTTAGCCAAGATTGAATTCAAGTTGAGATATTACGAGAACAAATTGGGCTTATTATGGGCACTGATCAAACCTCTGATGGATATTGCGATCTATTATGTGGTATTTCAAACAATCTTAAAACAGAATATTCCGGCTTTCGCATCATACCTGTTCATCGGTCTGATCCTGTGGAACTTCTTCGTAGAATCGACTACTGGCACAATACAAATACTGTATACAAAAAAATATCTTTATGAATACAGTAATATGAACAAGCTTGAAATATATATATCTACACTATTTGCGAATTCGATTGGATTTTTTTTCAATTTCTGCATGTTCCTGATCTTCTATAATTTCCTGGAAAAAGAATCGATAGGGCTCTCCTTGCATAATGTGTGGATCATATTGCTTTTCCTTAATTTATTGATATTATCTCTGGGAATGGCACTCATCCTATCAAACATCTACATAATTGCGAAGGACATTTCCCAGATCTGGGTCGTTTTCACTTCTTTTTTATTTTTTCTCTCCCCGATATTTTATAAGCTGGCAACCTTTAAAGAAGCCCTTCCATCCTTCGATTATGGCAATCCACTTGCAGGGATCATCATTAATGCCAGAAAGATCATGATGGAAAAACAAAACCCCGACTTTCGGTTAATGCTATTCGATTTTGGCTATGCTATCATTATTTTATTAATCGGCTTGGCATTGTTGAATAGATTAGGATCGAAAGCAGCAGAAAAACTTTAGTATATGAGTCGTCAATTAGCCATAGAAGCAAAGAATATCAGTAAGACCTTTCATATAACGGAAGATAGTCACAACACGGTAAAACACAGGTTGTTCAATCTTTTCAATCCTCCCAGGTCTAAGAAAGTAGCAGCTATCAAGCCGATGGACTTTGAAGTAGAAAAAGGAGAATGCCTCGGTTTATTGGGAAGAAATGGTTCCGGAAAATCCACCCTGATCAGGTTGCTTGCGGGAGTATATCCAAGTGATTCGGGAATTATCAATATCAATGGCACTACCCTCCTGATGAACCTTGGAGTTGGTATGAGCCATGAACTGACGGCACGCGAAAATATTTATGTGTCTGGCTCAGTTCTCGGTCTAAAGATCAAGGAAATTGATAAGATTTTCGATAAGATCGTAGGATTTGCCGAACTGGAGGGATTCATCGATACCAAAATCAAATATTTTTCTTCCGGGATGGTAGCCCGCCTTGGCTTTTCGATTGCCGTCAATGCCGGGGCCGACATTATGTTCCTCGATGAAATATTTGCTGTAGGTGATATGAAATTCCAGGAAAAGGCAGTTAAAGTATTCGAGTCATCCTGGATAGAAGGAAAAACAGTGATCCTTGTCAGCCATAGTATGGAAGTGATCAGCAAGTACTGCAGGCGTTCTGCTTATATGAAAAACGGCAGCCTGCTTTATTTCGGGGAAACAGAAAAAGCTATTGAACTGTACATAACGGATAACCACTAATACATCTATCCTTTGGGTAAGAAGCAGAATGACTAAGGCACTCTCCTGCAACTGATCACAAACGGAATAAACAACCCCAGCAACACATTCCCTATACTTCTGTCCATATAAGTTTCAGTGATCAAAGCAATGGCCAATGCTATCACTATGAATCCCCCCAACAGGTTCCTGTCCTTTATACAATACATCAATGGAAGTATAAAATACCCCAACAAAAAGACCAACAAACCTAGAATTCCAAAGGTAACCAACACATCGAGATAATTATTATGCAGGTTCCGCTTCGGGTTGATCGCAAATTGAAATCCTTTCGAGCGATAGGTGTCAATGAGCGTATCCATTTTATCGCCCAGTGGCACGCCCCATAAGAAGTTCTTCTGCGCCAATTCCCACCCGCACTGCCATATAGCCAGCCTGACATTCGCCCCATTCCATTGCTCAGCTTTTACTTCCATATCGTAATGGCTTTCCTGTGCGAGACTCTGGAAAGAATACTGAGTATAGTTTAATTCACGGAACCGGTTTAGCGTCTTGGGAAAGAGTTTTATCAGCAGTAATCCACCTATCAGTAATCCTATCAGCAAAGCCAGCCCTGCCAGCAATCTACGCCGCAGGATGATGACATGATAAAATGTGTATACCCCCAGGAACGCATACAACAAGATGATAGATATCCTGCTCGCCAGCATGAAATGAATGATCAATAAAAGAATGATACAACTATAAGCCAGCGGGCGATTGATAAAGGACGCATGGCCGGATAAGAGACAGATCAACGCCACAACCGCTACATTGACCATCATGGCAAAATAGATCGACTGTTTGCCAATGGCCAGGCTCAGGCTGTCATTATACAGTTGTGAAGCATCCCCTGTTCTGCCATACATGATCAACGCCCATATCAGGCATAGAATCGCTGCAAGGGTGGTGACTATACTGTATAGCCACCAGATCCTGTCTCTCAGTTCCCTGCCAATCTTTATCAGCCCAAACGCAACAGGGAACAACAGGAGGGGCGTTCGCATCAGCAACATGGTGATCGCTTCCTCCCGGTTATTCGAGAAGAAAGTACTGATGATATGGAACAGGAAAAATAAAAGGATGAATGGAAGGGCTTTCCGGGACTTCAGCAAAGCCCATTTTTCTTTACCGGAATTGTAGAAAAAACTGAACACAACGATCAATCCGATGACCATATTGTTGATCACAGGCATCGTGGGCAGGAACAGTGTAAGGAGAAAACATGCGATCAGGACATAGAAAAGTTTGTCTTTTGTGGAGAACCTGCTTCCGATAATATCCTGCAGGAATAATGATCGCATAGAAAAAATGTGAAAGGGTATCTATAGCCTTACTTAGTTCAGGTTCTTCACAGATGGCGCCCATTTTTGGGTACCTGGCTGTGGATGGACCACTGGATCATTGCTGCTATCCCCATTCAATTTAGCGAAAAATGTTTTAAGGGTCTGCCCGGCAGTTTTCCGGACAATACGCATATCCAGCCAAAAATTTGCATTGCGTACATAAAACGCATCGAACTGGTAGCGGTGAAATATGCTCTCGAAGTTTTTGGTAGGGCCTCTATAACCTTTCACCTGTGCCAGACCGGTAATACCCGGTTTTACCATGCTTCTGAACTTATAATTGGCGATAACAGAAGAGAATTTATTGCAATCAGTGTGCATGTGAGGCCTGGGGCCTACCACGCTCATCTGGCCTAATAAAACATTGATGAACTGGGGAAATTCGTCGAGATTCGAATTCCGGAGGAAATTGCCTACCCTGGTGATCCGGGAATCATTTTCAGCCGCCTGATGGGTGTTTGCATGTTCATTGACCACCATTGTCCTGAATTTCAAGCACTTAAAACTTCTTCCCCAACGACCAACCCGGCGTTGGATGAAAAAGACCGGACCCGGTGAATCCAATTTGATCAATAAGGCAATAATGGGCAGCAGCCAGCTAAGAACAAAGACAATTACAAAGAGAGAGAGAAATATGTCGAATATTCGCTTGAAAAAGAAGTACTTACGCTTTTCAACCACGTAAGATCGTAAGGCGATAGTTTCTGTATTGTAACCAGCCTTTTTTTCAAAGGACTGGACCGGCGAAAAAGACGTTATCATCATCGTAATTAATGCTTTTCCCCTATTTCCAGAGGCTATTCAAAAAAATTATTCCTACTTACTACGCCTTTTAGGGCACAAAGAAAATTAAATAAACTGATACTTTGAACCCTTATATCAATTTTTTTTAACTTTTAACAAGGTGCTTACTAATTAGTAATTCCTGCTGATTGACACTCAGAGCTTACTAAACGTTGCAAAAGATCAAAATATTATCTTACCGAGCGGGTTATTCCAAATCATATTTGATGCCAGTTTCAGAGAATATGCTTACTTCGCGTTCTTTAAACTTTTCATAAAAGAGCCCCGGCAGTTTTCATTCCATGCTAAAAAGAATATTTTATATAGCTTTCTATACAGGCATCGGGCAACTGCTTTCCATTTTTTCACTGAAGTATGTTGGTCAGCATGGAACGCCGGAACAGCTCAAATCCATAGCCGAAGCGGATTCCCTGATCCTTTTTATCATCAATATCATTGGAATGGGCCTGCAGTCGGCCGCCATGCGCAACCTGGCGCTTACAGACGATTGGAAAGAAGAGTACCATCAAACACAATCGGCCCGCATGGCTGCAGGCATACTATTGACCATAGCCGCCGGCCTGTTTTTCCTCAACCCGAATTATATCCTGTTCATCGCTGCTCCCCTGCTCGCCTGGAACGGTGATTATGCGCTTTATGCAAGAGGATTCCCTGTGAGAGGCGCCGCCGTGGCCTTCATCAGGTTACTGATACCGTTTTCCCTGCTGATCATTTTCGCGGATCTCAACAACAGCCATCTTGCCCTCATATATGTCATTTCCCTGCTGGCTACCTATGCCGTTACCAACGTATATATTTCCTGGTTCCTGGGAACGCCGTATTTTTTCATGCCGCGCTTCGCCAACCTTCGTTTGTACATCACCAGCCTGCCATTGGGTATCGTAACGCTTTCACTCTATTTCATCGGACTGGGAGTGATCCTCGTGGTCCCCTATTTTTATTCCAGCGCCGTAGTGGCAACAGCATTCGTTGGACTTAAATTTTACATGATCTTCAAAGGCGTGCTGCGCATTATTCACCAGGCATTCATCAAAGAAATGATAGATGAAAATGTTTGCCTTAAGATCGATCAGCTCTCCATCATATTAGGAATTACCTATGTAGGATCTATTTTAATATTCCCGGATTCTTTTATTACCCTTTTCTTTGGAAAAAAATATATAGGGGAAAAAGAGTTTTTTACTTTGTTAGGTATCTCCGCTTTAATTTACTCACTGTTCTTAAGCATGGCAACCAAATCCATGCTTTCGAAAAAAGATACTGAATATACAAGAATAACATTTGGTGCCGCGCTTGTTACCATTTTATCTGTGATTCTATTATCTTTTTATAACAAGGCACTGATAAACATTGCAGTTAGTTTGTGTCTTGGTGAAACAATATGGACAATAGGGTTGATAAAAATTATCGGCACCAAAAAACAAGTAAAAAAAAGAGCGATCTTTATTTTACAAATAATTGTGGTTTTATTAATACCGCTTATAACTAAATATTTCTTTACGGATAAACTATTTCCATATCTGGTGAGTTTCATTTTATTCATCGCCATAGTTTCAATATTTCATTTTCGAAGATTCAAGACTTTGCCATAAAATCAGGAGTCGCCAAATCTAATTCAACTCAGGTTAAACATGAAGAATTTACAATGTATTTTATGCGGAAGTGATCATATAAAAAATCTCGAGTCAATTAATACTGTTCAGTTAGCCCGCCTTTATAAAAAAAGAGCCAGGGTTGATGTCAGGAGATTTTTTTCTGAAAACGTCATTGACTACTGCGAATGCCAGGACTGTGGCTTAAAATTCTATTGGCCGCAGGCTGTAGGTGATGGAAAATTTTATGACGAACTTCAACATTATAAAGGGTATTATCTTGAGGAAAAAGCAGAATTCATTGAAGCTTCAAAATATGTTTCACAAAATGATGACGTATTGGAGATTGGATCTGGGGAAGGAATGTTTACGAATTTCATCCGGTGTAAATCATATACAGGTCTCGAATTTAGTGATAATGCTATCTCCATAGCAAAGGAGAAAGGGATTTCCATACTAAAACAAAGCATTGAAGATCATGCAGCCCAATATCCCGAAGAATATGATGTGGTCTGCTATTTTCAGGTTCTTGAGCATGTGCCAAATCCTGGAAAGTTCATCAAGGATTCATTACAATGCTTGAAGACGGGGGGTAAACTAATGATTGCAGTCCCTAGTGAAGATTCTTTTATTAGCGAAGCCGTAAATTTCTACTTGAATATGCCTCCTCATCACTCATCCCGCTGGACCGACCATACCTTGAAAAAAATAGCGGAACTAAATCAACTAAAAGTCATCACGATCTTTCATGAGCCTCTTCATATAATTCACAGGAAGTTCTATCGAAAAACTAAAATTTATAAATTACTAAGCTCAGCTAATTCCGGTAATGCCAGAAGTATTGATTTAGGAGTATCGAATGCAATCAAATATGGGCTTTCGACAATCTTTTCGCATTTACCAATCTTATCAGATAGGTATAATATTGGGCAGTCTGTCCTGATTATATTTGAGAAGTCGAATAAAACGATGTAGATTCATAATAATAACCATTTTATAACCCTAAACCGAATTTATGAAAAAAGTATTCATTTCTTTAGTTATTTGTCTTCTGTTTACTTCCAGCATTTCATTTGCACAACAATGGTCTGGAAGCAGCACCACTGCTGATCCGATCTATAGAAATGGCAATGTAGTTATCCAAAATGAAGGTAGCGGTTTTATAGTTGATGAAGGAGTCAATCAGCGTGTGGGCTTTATGAAATATCCAACCAAATATGGAGGAATTTGGCGGCTTTCTAATGCTTTTTTGGAGATTGGGCGTGTCAATGGAACTCTTCAGTCACCAACAGGCTTTATTACTGATCTTTTTATTTCTGAAAATGGCAATTTTGGCATAGGAACAATGATGCCGGGCTCCTTTAAATTAGCGGTAGAAGGAAAAATCGGGGCGAGAGAAATTCAGGTAACAACAGTAAACCCCTGGCCGGATTATGTCTTTAAAAAGGGCTACCAATTAATGTCATTATCTTCCATTGAAAAATTCGTCAAACAAAACTCTCATCTTCCCGGTGTTCCTTCAGCCGAAGCTGTAAAAAAAGAAGGGATTGATGTAGCAAAAATGGATGCCGTTTTACTCCAAAAAATTGAAGAGTTAACATTGCACTTGATTACACTAAACAAAGAGGTTGATAAATTAAAAAAACAAAATGCCAGTTTAAAGCAAAAGATAGAAAAACAGAAAAGAAAGTAGGTATTTAAATATTGGGTTAATATATCAGGCTTTTACTTAAAATCAAGTTATATGAGATCACCAATACTTAAATATCTTATACTAATATTTCTAGTTTTCCAAATGGAGTATACCATTGGTCAGAATTTGACGCTCAATATAAACTCCATGTGTAATAATTCTACCGCCTGTAATCCTTTTTATGGAGGTTATGTTTGCCAACAATCCGTAATCCAAGCAACTCACGGTTCGCCGGCTTTTTATCTTCCAACCACAAATCCAACTCGACAAATTGAACTATTAGCAGCAGTATCTTCAAACGGAACACAACTTGGAGAAGGATTCACTATTAATTACAGTTTTGTAGCTAATAAAACATATACGATTAAAATAAATCATTCAGGGAGACCGCAGTCAGGAGCACTATATCCTGACCTAATTGTAGCATTAACAAATTCACCACCTCGATATAATGATGCTTGTAACCTGGGTTATTTAACAACTTCGAACGTTTATGCCTCAGTATTGTTTACGATATCCCAAGCTGCAACAACATCCAGTTTCACAATCAAACCTACAGTTAATATACCCTTTCTATGGTTGAGAAGCAATCCTGTTCAGAATGAAGAAGCCGGATTATTGATCTATAGCATAGAAATACAAGACCACTCAATTCCTCCGCCTCCTCCACCAACAAACTATGCTTGTGATTATACACAAAATTTTAGCTTTTGTGGTATAAATTGGGAAGGAGCACTAGACCTACGTGTAGCACATCCATTCACATTGGCATGTGACGCCTTTAAAGGAGATGAGGCTACTTCCCGTTTAAGGAGGTTTTGCGCTCCAACAATTTATTTAAAGCCAGGCTTTATTGCTTATCAAGCTCCAGGACCTAGGCCCCGCTTCCTTCGCATACTTGCTTCAGATACTCCTTGTACAACTTCATTAAATTCTAGGATAATAAATACTTTATCTGTTGGAATAGAAAAGAATATTGATACAGACCTACCAGACGATATTTCTGTCTATCCATCGCCTAGCAATGGAACCATAAGAATATCTGGTACAAAATCAGAGCTATTGAATGCATTGATAACTATAGTCGACCAATCGGGGCGTGTAGTTCATCAACTTTCTAATAAGTCTGAAAATAAGTTTGTGGAAATAAACTTACAGATGCTCCCTAACGGAATTTATTTTGTCAAAATCAATTCTTCTAACAAAGTATCGACAAAGAAGATTATCCTAACAAAATAAATCTAGGATTGTATACTTAGTTTAAAAGCTATATGCAAGGAGGCTTCCTCAAATGAACCCTCAAAATCGGTTCCTAGTTTTGAGGGTTCAATTTTATTTAATGGCGGTTTCAAATAATAAGAAAGAATAGCGTGATGTGCCCATATTAAACACTATCTGAAAAGTCACCGCAAGGTCGAAATAAATCCCTGATAATCGGGAATTCAAATTAATAGGGATAAGATAGTCAATTTTATATAGATTTGTTCCATCTTACTTGAATAATATTAAGATGGGCCATTCAAGCGACTTAAATACGGATAATCAATTCGTACAATATCTACAACAGCAAAGTTTTCAGCCGGGTTTCTTCAGCCTTTTCATCAACCCTTTTTTCTTCATCCGGCAAAGCCTTTACAAAGGCATCAAACAGTTTGCCCCTTCCCTGAAAGGCAAGCTGATCGATTTCGGGTGCGGACGCAAACCTTTTGAAAACCTGTTCTCCGTTTCCCAATATGTTGGTGTGGATATAGAGCAAACCGGTCACGATCACCGCCATTCAAAGATCGATGTATACTACGATGGCAGACATATCCCTTTCCCCGATGCCACTTTCGATTCCCTCTTTTGCAGTGAAGTGCTGGAGCATGTATTCAACCCCGATGATATCCTTCCCGAGATACACCGTGTTCTGAAACAAGATGCCCTGGCATTGATCACAGTGCCCTTTGTCTGGAATGAACATGAAGTGCCTTATGATTATGCACGCTATTCCTCCTTCGGCATCACCCATCTCCTTGAAAAGAACGGTTTCAAGGTCATCGAATTGAAGAAGAGCGGTAATTTTGCCAGAGTGGTAGCGCAATTGCGGGCCCTTTATTGCTTCGAGCTGTTCAGGAAATGGGGGAAGGCAGGTTACCTGATCTCCCTGCTGTTCATAGCACCCATCAATATATTCGGCAGCATCTTCATTCCCCTATTGCCCGTGAACCGCTCACTGTATTTCAACAATATTGTACTGGCACAAAAGATATAATGATCAAAAAAGCCACGATAGCGCATATTATTTTCCTCATAGCAGTATGCTATATTATCTGGCCATGGTTCTTCGAAAAGAATTTTTTGTTCAATGAGCTGCTTTCCTTTACAGGACTGCTTTTGCTGATCTACAAACGCTTCCGGGTAGGGGCTGACCCGATCAGTATCTGCGTTTCTTTCCTGCTGGTGCTTGGAGGCCTGCACGCCACTTTTTCACTGTTCAGGATGGACAGTTTTTACTTTTACCTGCGCAATATGGTGATCGTGTATTCCATGCTGGCCTTTTTTATCGGTTACTATTGCCTGGAATACCTGCACGATTTTATTGCCGCTGTGAGGAGTGGACTGCAATGGTTGTTGGGCATCTTTATTTTTATCCCCCTGCCGCGTATTTTTTTCGAGCGCTTTGGCGCTGCTATCCTGTTCCCCGCCCTGTTCAGCAATGCCCGTTACCGCTGGCTTCCTTACATGCTCATCTTCCTGAATATCGTTTACGCTATTACCCATGATTCCTTTACAGGGCTGGTACTGGCCGCTTTTTACCTCTTCCTGTTCATTGTGCCCGGTTTTAAATTCTTCAGCCAGGTAATGATCATCGGGCTGCTCCTGTTCACCACCGTTTTCATCTACCTTCAGCCATATCTGTCGATCATCAGCCTTCACTATAACGCTTATTCGTACGATGCCATCCACGAAGTGATGCGATCGAACCCCATCCTGTCGATCGATGGGAACAGTACCTGGCGGCTGGTGCTCTGGAAACAGGTGATCGTGGATAATTTCCCAGTTAACCTGGCAGGCGCCGGGTTCGGTACTCCCCTGCTGAAATATTTCCCGGTAGAGGATTATTCAAAATTATCTTCCCTGCCCTATGTGCTGGGGGCCCATAATTCCCTTGTTTACCTGTTCGGCCGGTTGGGGATCGTATATGTGATCCTGATAGTTCCTGTGTACATCACTGTTTTCAGGGAGTATTTTTATTATAAAGCTTATTATTACAATACCAATGGCATCCTCCTGTTCTGGAGTTTTTTTGCCATCACTATCATTGCATTGTTCAACCCTGCCCTTGAATCGCCGATCTATGCAGCCGGTTACTGGCTGATCCTGGGATTTGTGGCCAGGTCTATTCAGAAACGTCAATTTAAATCGATCCCGGTTGAAGGTCCTGTTCATACATAACGAATACCAATTCAAGGGAGGAGAAGATACAGTACTGGAGCTGGAAAAGGATCTGCTGGAAAAAAAAGGACATGAAGTGCATGTGCTGAAGTTCAGCAATTCAACGATCAATTCCTTCACAGCCCGTGTCCGTACCGGCCTGCAATCTTTTTACAACAGGGATGCCGCCCGGCAATTGACCGAAGCGGTAAACAGTTTCAGGCCGGATATCATTCACGTGCACAACCTGTTCTTCAAAGCCTCTCCCTCCATACTTTACCGCGCCAAAAAGCTCGGGATACCTGTGGTGATGACTATTCACAATTACCGGTTGATCTGCGCCAATGCATTGTTGTTGCGCAATAACAAAATATGCGAGCTGTGCATTCAGAAAAAATTCCCGCTCAGTGGTGTCCGGTACAAGTGCTACCGTTCCTCTGCCATCGAATCCGCACTGGTAACAGGTATTACAGGCTTTCATAAACTGCTCGGCACCTGGCGGAAGAATATCGATTCGCTGATCGTGCTTTCAACCTTCATGAAAGACAAGCTCCTGCATTCTTCCCTGCAATTCCCTGCCCAGGATATCGTTGTTAAACCTAATTTTGTGCCCGATATTTATGATGGCCCTTCACCACGGGACAATTATTTTCTCTTCGTTGGTCGCTTATCGAGAGAAAAAGGTATCGATACTTTACTGGATTGTTTTTCAGGCAGCAACAGTGCCCGATTGATCATTGCCGGCGATGGGCCGGAAAAAGAACGGGTAATGGCCGCCGCCAGTCTCGATCCGGCCATTTCGTATATCGGACAGCAGCCAAAAGAAAATATCATAGCGCTCATGAAAAAAAGCAAGGCATTGATCTTTCCGTCGATCTGGTATGAGGGTATGCCGATGACCATTATCGAATCGCTGGCTACGGGTACACCGGTCATTGCATCCGGATTGGGCGCCATGACCGAAATGGTACGGGACGGATATAACGGCTTCCTCTTCCCGGCAGGGAATGCGAAGGAGCTTCAAAAAAGGATTCAGTTTTTTTCTACTATTGAAACCGATGATCAATATTTGTATAAAAATGCCCGGCAATCGTACCTTGACAATTATCAACCCGAAGTTCACTATGCCTCTATCCTCAAAATTTATGAAAATGCTTTAGCCAATAGGAGATCATCAGCCAATGTTTGAAAAACTTCGTGTCATCAGTCTGAGTGTACATCGCCTTTCATTCCTCCAATGCATCGACCAGGTGATGGAATGGGGATTGCAACATACACCGTCATACGTTTGCTTTGCCAACGTGCACATGACCATCGAAGCACACAAAGACCCTGCCTTTCTCGAGCAGTTGAACAATGCATCACTGGTAGTGGCCGATGGCAAGCCGGTAGCACTGGCCTGCAGGCTTCTTCATGGACAGAAACAGGAAAGGATCTCCGGCATGGATTTCATGCCGCGCATACTGGAAGCGGCCGATAGCCGTAAAGCATCCATTTTTTTATACGGCTCAACACCGCAGGTATTGGATGCATTGAAGAAAAAAATAGCCACCACCTATCCGGACGTCATTGTTGCAGGCAGCATCTCCCCACCGTTCAGGCCACTGGATGATGAAGAGCTTCAGGCATATATCGATACCATCAACCAATCGGGCGCGCATTTTGTGTTCGTATCTCTTGGATGCCCCAAGCAGGAAAAATGGATGGCAGTCAACCACAACAAGATAAATTCCGTATTATTGGGAGTTGGAGGAGCGTTCCCGGTAGAAGCGAATATTTATCCGCGATCACCCAAGTGGATGCAGGATTGGGCACTGGAATGGTTCTACCGGCTTATCCAGGAACCTCGCAGGATGTTTCCCAGGTATCTGTACACGAACACATATTTTATTGCATTGCTCATAAAGGCAGTTTTCAAAAAATTATTCAATGGGATTACTGGCAAAACATAACCCGCAAACGGAGGCAAAGGTGTATACCTGGTTATGTATTGGCATAGTGTATTCGTTGGTGTACTGGACATTGTTGAACTCCATTCTCTGCCTGGCCTTATCGGCCTACTGGTTATTTTTCTCCCGGAAATCTTTCAATATTTCAACAATACGTAGCAGGATGGTGGTGCTCTTTTCCCTGCTCTACATAGTTTCGGGGATCGGCATGCTGTACACGTCGAATATAGAAGAAGGATGGTTCAGGATGCAGCAACGTATCCCATTATTGCTCTTTCCCATCGTGCTCGGCACCAGTTCTGCACTGAACGATACAGCGATCAAGAAGATCTGCTACCATTTTGTAGCCGCTACCTCCATTGCCTGCCTGGCCAGTTTTGTTTATAAATTGTTCGAGTATCTCCATACCGGTAATCCAACGATGATCACCGGGCACGACCTGATCATTTTCCCCGATCTCTACCCTTACATACTGGGACTTTTCTGTAACCTCTGCATCATCATTATCCTGCAGGCCCTGCCTGAATGCAGTCCGGGAAGAACGAAGTGGCTGCTGGCGCTTATCGTTTTTTTATCCCTGTTCATTTTATTGCTGAGTACCCGCACGATCATCGCCTGCTGGATGATCGTGATCCTGTTTTTCGTTTTCAGGTACCTCACAGTTCCGCTTCACCGGGTACTGGTTGGTCTTACCATGATTTTCATCCTGGTCACTTCCGGCGCTGCCATCCCCTCACTGGGGAAACAATGGAAGGAACTGATCAATTTCTCGAATGCGCATTCTATCCAGCTCGACAAAGATGCTTCCCTTAATCAAAGCTGGGGAGGAAAAGCCATCCGTGTCGCCATCTGGAATTGCAGTATGGACGTGGTCAGAGAACACTGGCTTACCGGGGTTGGGACAGGAGATATCCAGGATTCTTTGCAGACAGCCTATGAGAACAGGAAATTTTTTTTCGCATCGCGTTACAACCGTTACAATACCCATGACCAATACCTGCAAATCCTCGTAGGGCACGGGATTGGCGGCCTGGCGGTCTTCCTGCTCTGTCTTATTGTTCCGGTTTTTTACCTGAAAGGCTCTCCCTTCCGGAATACCTACCTGCTTTTCCTCCTGCTATTCGCGATCGGCGGCGTCACCGAGGTAATGCTGGATGTTAACAAAGGAATTGTATGGTATTCTTTTTTTAATTCGATATTTGTCTTCCGGAAACCCGATTGATGCATCGCTTGAAATCAATCCTCTGTCAAACAGCATAAAGTAACAATACAATATGGAAGAAAGGCAAACCACACCACCGGAAATCGATCTGATCTATTTTTTTCGTCCCCTTACCCGTTGGTTCCGTCAGTTCATCGACTGGATCATGCGTATGATCAGGCTTCTGATGGCGAATATGGTGCTTTTCCTGTCGATCTTTATCCTGGGTTCACTGGCTGGTTATAGCCTTCGTTATATCATTAAACCTGCTTACAGAACAGAAGCCTATTTCATTACCCGCGGAATGCCACCGAAGTTCTGCTCCCTTCAACTGGAAGGACTGAACAATAATTTTGAGGCCATCCCCCGTCTGTTGCAGATAAGTCCTGAAGTGGCCGGCACCATCAAATCCATCAGATCAGGCCCGCTGGTCGATACCGCCACTGGCACCAGGAGAGATTCGATCATGACGCCCAATGTTCTTTCAGTACAACTCACGCTCATCGATATCCGGTACATCGATACCATTCAGCACGCGCTCGTCAATTACCTCGAGAACAATACCTATATGCAGGCCAGGAAGAAGGTGAGGATACAGTCGTTGCTGCAATTGAAAGAATCGATGGACAAAAAGCTCCAGAGCCTCGACAGCCTGAAAAAGATCGTGAACAGCAGCATCATTCCACGTAGCGGGGGTCAGGGCATCATCCTGGGCGAACCGGTGAACCCGGTGAGCATCTACCAGGCTGAAACAGCTTATTACCGGGATAAACTGAGGATCGATGAGGATTTACAGCTCATTAACAATATCGAAGTGATTCAGCCATTCAATGCTACCGACAGACCTAATACACCCAATTTTAATGCTCTTACTGTAAAAGCGGTCCTCCTTTCACTGGTACTGGCAGGACTGATCACCCTTCTATTCGGGAAAAAGCGTATGACAGACCGCCTTCCCTCTTCGATCACCGAACCCATTAGATAAAGCTCGTAAGGCTTCAGCAGGCGAAGCGAGGCAACCCTGGTCATTGTTCATACGAATATCAGTGTAACAATCGTCATGAACATAGCGCTCATTGCCAGATCAACCTTGCTTACGGTAAGAGGAGGTGATACAATACAGATACAGCAGACCGTCCGTCACCTGCCCGCTTCCGGCATATCTGCTGATATCATTCCGGCAGATCAGCCCATCGATTATAAAAAATACGACCTCCTTCATTTTTTCAATCTCACCAGGCCGGCTGATATCCTTCGTCATATTCATAAAACGGCTGTCCCTTTTATCCTATCTCCCAATCTTGTCGATTATAGTGAATTCGATAAATACCATCGCCGGGGATTGAGCGGAATGGCCTTTCGCTGCCTGCCGGGCAATATGATCGAATACCTGAAAACACTGGCCAGGGCGATCAGGGGAAATGACCGGCTGCCGGGCCTGTACTATCTCTGGAATGGACAGGACCGCAGCATAAAATATATCCTGGGCAAGACCGCTCTTGTATTGCCCAACTCCCGGCTCGAATATGAGAGTATCTGTTCCCGGTTTCATGTACGGCCGCAGTATGCAATCGTTCCCAATGGTATCGATCCACGGCTTTTCCGGTTCAACAGCCAGACAAAAAAAGACCCGCGGCTGGTATTGTGTGTAGCGAGGATAGAAGGGATCAAGAATCATCTCGGTCTTATCAGGGCATTGAACAATTCCGCTTATCGCCTCCTGATCATCGGCAGCCCTGCGCCCAACCAACAACATTACTATAATACCTGCCGCAAGGCCGCTGCCGGCAATATCATTTTCAAAGACCACCTGGGGCAACGGGAACTGGTTACCTATTACCAGCGTGCAAAAGTGCATGTGCTTCCGAGTTGGTTCGAGACCTGCGGGCTTTCCTCACTGGAAGCAGGGGCTATGGGTTGCAACCTGGTGATCACCGATAAAGGTTATACACGCGAATATTTTGCGGATGATGCTTTTTATTGTGATCCGGCTTCACAGGAAAGTATTTTCGGAGCTATTGAAAAAGCGGCCAGGTCTGCCTGCCAGGAAAGGTTAAGGGAAAAGATCCTGGCGCAATATACCTGGCAACAGGCCGCGGCCCACACGGCTGCCGCCTATCGACAGGCAATGGAAACGTTATGAAACTACGGATCGGCATATTAGGCACCAGGGGTATCCCCAATTATTACGGCGGGTTCGAATACTTCGCCGAACACCTCTCGGCCGGACTGGTGGAAAGAGGTCATGAAGTATTCGTTTATAACGCTCATGATCACCCGAATAAACAACAGGAATGGAAAGGTGTTCATATCGTTCACTGCTACAATCCGGAGAACTTCCTGGGAAGCGCCGGGCAGTTCATCTATGACCTCAATTGCGTGCTCGATGCGAGAAAGAGAGAATACGATGTGCTCCTGTTCCTGGGTTATACCAGCAGTTCCGTATGGGGGCGGTTATATCCACGGAAACCGGTAGTGGTATACAATATGGACGGGCTGGAATGGAAACGCACCAAATATTCAGCGCCTGCCCAACATTTCCTGCTCTATGCCGAGAAACTGGCGATCAGGTACAGTGATTTCTTCGTGGCCGATTCACGGTACATTCAATCCTATCTTTCCAAAAAATACCAGGTGTGCCCGGGTTATATCGCTTATGGGGCCGATGTATTTGAACAACCCGACCGTCGCATCCCGGAACTATACGGCCTGCAGGAGCAGCAATACAATATGCTCATGGCGCGGATGGAACCGGAAAACAATATCGAAATGATCCTCGATGGATTCCATCAGTCGGCCTCCACCCACACATTTGTCGTGGTAGGGAATACCGGTAACCGGTTCGGGCATTATCTTACCAAAAAATTTTCGGGAGATCCAAGGATCCGTTTCGCCGGCGCCATCTTCAACCAGGAACATATCAATAATCTCATCTATTTCTCCAACCTGTATTTTCATGGCCATTCCGTGGGAGGCACCAATCCTTCCCTCCTGGAAGCCATGGGCAGCCAGGCGCTGGTAGTTGCAAGGGATAATCCCTTCAACCGGGCGGTACTGGAAGACAATGCCTTCTATTTCAATACAGCCGCCGAAGTGCAGTATTATGCAGATTCCCTCCGGAAAAATAGCTCCATGCGGCCGATGCTCCTCGCCAATACCGGAAAGATCCGGGAAGAATATTCCTGGGAAAAGATCATCGGGGAGTACGAAACCTTTTTTCTGAACTGTTGTTTAACAAAGAAGGGCCTGTCTGAAGTCGTTACTATTCCGCCGGTAACTGAATGAAGAACGAATTGAAGTGCTGCCATCTTGCCATTTTTTACGAAATTGTATGGATTTTGTGGTTGTGCAGTTTCATTCTACCTATTTCCAAGCTTTAACATCATTATGAAAATATTACTCACCTACCTGAAGCCTTATCGATGGCTGGTAGTATTGACACTCTTCCTGGCTGCTATCAACACAGGGTTCTCCCTGATCGATCCGATCATTTTCGGTAGACTGGTGAACCTGGCCAACGATTACAGGCACAATAAATCCGGTTTCACTACCACTCAATTTTTCACCCAGCCTTACACTGGTGTGCTCTGGCTGTTGCTGGCTTCCATAACGATCGCCATGATCAGCCGGATCGCCAAGAATTTCCAGGATTATTTTCTCAATGTCATTGTGCAGAAATTCGGCGCCAAGGTTTTCACGGACGGCCTGAAACATGCCATGAGACTGCCTTACCAGGAATTCGAAGACCAACGCAGCGGAGAAACCCTGAGCGTACTGACCAAAGTAAGGACAGACACTGAAAGATTCATCAACTATTTCATCAACCTGCTTTTTGGTGTGATCGTAGGCGTGCTCTTCGTCATGATCTATGCATCCATCTGGATCCACTGGTCGATCCCCATTGCATATTTTGTAGGGATCTTCCTGCTTACCACCATCACCAATCTGTTGAGTAAAAAGATCAAGATCATTCAAAAGAATATCGTTTCACAAACCACCAGCCTAGCCGGTTCCACCACCGAATCGCTGCGCAACATCGAGCTGGTGAAAAGTCTTGGTCTCACTTCACAGGAAGTAGGGAGGCTGAACAAGAATACTTACAAGATCCTCGGTCTGGAACTCACCAAAGTGAAACGCATCCGCAGCATCAGCTTTGTGCAGGGTACTTTCGTGAATACCTTGCGCCAGGTGATCCTGTTCATCCTGATGTACCTGATCTTCCATGATAAAATGGACGCAGGCCAGTTGGTGACCATGCAGATATATTCCTTCTTCGTGTTCGGGCCATTGCAGGAAATAGGCAATATCCTGCTCTCTTACCGTGAAGCAGAAGCCTCCCTGAACAATTTCCAGAACCTGATGAAGAAGACGCCGGAACAGCAGCCTGCCAATCCCAGGCATCTCGGAGATATCCAGACACTGGAATTCCAGTCGGTAGGCTTCAAACACCAGACAGCACAGCAACGCGCCATCGACAATATCAATTTCTCTGCAAGGACCGGCGAGACCATTGCCTTTGTAGGGCCTTCCGGTTCGGGCAAGACCACCCTCATGAAATTGCTGGTAGGGTTGTATCGCCCGCAACAGGGAAGGATACTATATAACGGTATCGATGAAACTTCCATCAACTTCGAAGACCTCCGCAACCAGATCGGCTTCGTAACGCAGGACACACAGTTGTTCTCCGGCACCATCAAAGAGAACCTGCTGTTCGTGAACCCGACCGCCAGTGATGAAGAGATCCTCGATGCATTGCATAAAGCGGCCGTAACCCGCCTGCTGGAACGCGCTGAAAAGGGGCTGGACACCATGATCGGTGAAGGCGGGTTGAAATTATCAGGGGGTGAAAAACAACGTTTATCCATCGCCCGTGCATTGCTCCGCAAACCAAGATTGCTGATCTTCGATGAAGCTACCTCCTCCCTCGACTCCCTGACGGAAGAAGAGATCACCAATACCATTAAAGAAGTTTCTTCCAAACGCAACCAGATCACTATCCTGATCGCTCACCGCCTGTCCACCATCATGCACGCCGACCGCATCTATGTGCTGGAAAAGGGCGATGTGGTGGAAACGGGTAACCACGAGAGCCTGCTCGAAGAGAAGGGCCTGTACTATGCCATGTGGCGTCAGCAGATCGGTGAACGCAAGAAACCAGCCATGGCCGAACAGTTGGTAATGAATGGGAAGTAGTTCCATAAACATTGTACATTTGCGGCATTATGCCAGCAAAACAATCCCGGCCGAATTATTTCTGGAGTATCCTCACCTGCAGATGCCCCCGCTGCCGCAGAGGGCCTATGTTCAGCAACAATAATCCCTGGAGGCTTAAAAAAGTATTCGATATGCCTGAAAAATGTGCCGTGTGCGGGCAACCTTTCGAGTTGGAACCCGGATTCTGGTATGGCACAGGGTATGTCAGTTATGCGCTTTCCGTGGCTTTATCCGTGACCACTTTCGTGGCCTGGTATGTGCTGATCGGTATGTCGGTACATGATAACCGTTTCTTCGTTTGGATGGGCATCAATATTTTTCTGCTCATCGTATTACAGCCCTGGCTCATGCGCCTGAGCCGCGTGATCTACCTGTATTTCTTCGTGAAGTATAATCCTGATCACAAACAGGACGCTGTGGAAACTCACTCCCATTAAGACTTATCATTCTTCCCCCGCAGATATCCGTGAAGAAATTCGTGCGGGCCAACTCCTCCATATCGCTCAAGGTACAACGCACAAAAAAATTAAAACCCTACCGGAAGGCAGGGTTCTAACAGTCCTATGAAGATGGGTTAGTAAGACCCACTATTTAACGCAAAATTCATTTGATTATTGCTAATTCACCGTAAAGGACAGGGGTATATTCAGTTTAACGCTGAAATTCCTGCCCATATTGAATACGCCGGTGCGACCCGTTACCAGGTTCTCAGGGGCATATTTCAGCCGGCTGAGGTGGCTTTGCCAGGCCACATCGCCGATATTGTTGGCGGCAAAGAACAGGCTGAACAGGGTTTTGCCCTTGCTCATGAAATCGCCCCCCAGTCCGGCATTCAGCAGGGAATAACCGGATGTTTTGGTTTCCGTATTATACCCTGTGAACGGATCGTTCTGGGCAAAAGTATTGTCGAGCTCCACTTTCACATAGAGATGCCGGATAGTTTTTCCTTTAGGTAGCAATTCCGCTTTCACTTCATTGATCAGCCTGGCGGCGGGGATGAAAGGCAGGTTCTTGCTACCGTCCTGCTCCTGGCTCAAAGTACCCCGAACGTAGGAAAAGGTATTTTCGATATGCAGCCAATCCAGGGGATGCGGATGGATATCGAGATTCAATTCTGCCCCATACAGGCTTGCATTATGCTGATCGAAGCGGAAGGCAAATAATTCCCTGGAACCGTCTGCAATGATGGAATCGCCACCATTGGCCGATTGCAGCTTACGGTAATAGATGAAATTGTTCACTGCATTGTAAAATACGTTCGCTGCCAGTGATACGTGCGGCGTAGCTACTTCCACCCCGGCATCTACCTGCAGGCTGGTCTCCGATTTCAGGTCGCGGCTGCCATATTCATACCTGTTAGTGCCTTCATGGGCGCCATTGCTGGCCAGCTCGGGGATGCTTGGCGCCCTGAAACCACGGGCCACATTGAATTTGAGGGTCACTGTTTTACTGGCTTCATAACTGATCCCTGCACTGCCCGATACATTGGAAAAATCCTTTTTGAAATGCTGGAATTTTACATCTCCGCCATCTTCCAGCTCTTTGCTGTCGAGTGAACGGTTATCGAACCGGATACCGCCACTGAGCGTAACCTTATCGATCCTCTTCTGGGTAAAAATGAAACCGCCGATATCGAACAGTGAATATTCAGGTATCAGTTGTTCAGTTCCTTTGTTCTTATTGGTCTGCTGCATACCATTCACCCCGATCGATGTTTTCCAGTTATTCTTTTCGGCAAAATGATATTGCACATTATAATTGACAGTACTCAGATCGAACCACAATCCTTTTTCATCCGGTTTGAGCACGTTGCCGAATTCCTGCCGCTGGTTGCGCTGGTATCCCACCGTGAGCGTCAGTCTGTCATTCCCGACATTGAAACTATTGTCCGTAGCGATCTTGAAATGCTGAATACGCTGACGTGGAACATAAGGATCGATGGATTTGAAATCCTTATCGGTAGCAATGGCCTTTCCCTGTGTACCGTTATCATTTACCTGTTTCAGGAACTGGCCGGTCGCATCGTCCCTGTCGCCTTCCACCAGGCCAACATGCTGATTGAAATAACTGGTATAGAGATGACTGTAACCCCAGTTCTTGTTCAGGCCAATATAACCACCCAGGGCATCCTCATGGAACTTGGAATTGAACACATAGCCATCATATTTATTCTTGTAATCGGCTGCACCTTTATAAGAGCCGTATGCACCCCAGATAAAACCCTGGTGATTACCGCCGAGGTCTGCATGGAATCCGCGCAGGCGGTTATTGGTTTGATAGGTACCGAAAACATTTCCTTTGATGGTTCCCTGTGGCGCCGGGAGAATGGAAATGATATTCACCACGCCTGCCAGGGCATCACTGCCGTACATGAGGGAGGCCGGGCCCTTCAGCACTTCTGCCTTGGTAACATTGTATTCATCGATCTCGATGCCATGTTCATCGCCCCATTGCTGACCTTCCTGCCTGATACCGTCGTTCACCACCACTACCCTGTTATAACCCAACCCACGAATGAAGGGTTTGGAGATGGCAGGGCCGGTAGAGACCTGGGAAATGCCGGGTGTTTTACCGAGGGCGTCGATCAGGTTGGTGGAAACGCCCCTGAGCAATTCTTCTTTCCTGAGGATATTTACTGGGATGGGAGTGCGCTTCACTGAAGTGGCGGCTGAAACGCCGGTAACCGTCACTGCTTCATTTTCCACATAAGAATGGCTCATGGAAAAATCCTTTTCCATATTGCCATTGATGTCCACGGTCGCTATCACAGAAGCATATCCTGTAAAGCTGATCTCCAGCAGGTATTTGCCGGCCGGGATATTCTGGAGAAGGAAGATACCCTGTGCATTGGAGGTAACACCTACTTTGAGGTCGGGAAGATAAACGGAAGCGCCGGCCAGCGGTTCCCCTGTGACTACATCTGTTATTTTTCCGGTGAGGGTTGCTCTTACAATGGCTATGGAATGGGAGGATTGGTTATTGCGTTGGTCGAGGTTTTGTGCATGAAGGGTCGAATTGATCGCTCCTGGAAACAGGATATATATGAAAAGGACAAATGATTTCATCGTCTTAATGATTTTGCTGCAATCAGTAAATAATAAATTGGTCAATACTGCTTAAAATATCGTGTAGGCATACATGTTAGTGACAGGCCGGGGTCTTTACCGCCCGGGTAGCAGCCGAAAGCGGTCAGGCCGGATCACTATGAAAGGGAAGGGGGGCCGCGCAGCTCGAAGAAGAAACAGGTATTCGAATGAAATGAACACGGAAGGGCTTCCTGTTGAATAATAAAGGACAGGAAGGGCGTACATTCAATAGTATCCTCCTGGCCGGTGAAGGGCGATTCGGCTACGAAGTTATCACAGTTACAATTGAAACCGGCTTTGTGGAGATGGGGAGTGCCATCGTCGTGATGCACGAAAATCTCGTCCTGGTGTGTTACGATCCAGTCGTGCAATGCCTTCTTGGGTGTGATGCTGAACGCGAACAGCACCAGCAGGAACCCGGCGAGGCAACTCTTCAATATATGATTTTTCGCCAACAAAATTATTGCCACTACGTTGCAAAACTAGCTATTATCGATCCTGCTGCAAAAAATTTTATTTTTTGATCACAACTGTAAATAAGGTGCCCTTCCCAGGCTCGCTCTCACAGAAGATCTTTCCATTGATCTCCTCCACGATGCGTTTAACGATAGCGAGGCCCAGGCCGGTAGAGCTTTCTCCGTCAGTAGGTTGAGAAGATATCTTGCTGTATTTGGAGAACAGGAAAGGCATATCGTCTTTCCCGATGCCCACCCCTTCATCACGTACTTTGATGCTCACTGCCTCCTGTTCATCATTGATACTGATCCATACATTCTTTCCTCTTGGGGTATACTTGATAGCATTGGAGAGCAGGTTCTCACAGATCCTGGACACGAGGTGTTTATCGCTCAGCAGGTATAATTTTTTATCGGGCAGCTCGGTATGCAGCCGGATATCCTTGCGGGCGGCCATTGGCTGGAAATTATCGATCACTTCTTCGGCAAAGATGGTGAGATCGAAATTTTCCAGTTGCACCTTATGGTCACCGATATCTTTTTTCTCCACGTCCAGTATCCGGCTGATCAATCCTTCACCGTAATTGCTGGCCTGCATGATCTTGTTCAGGGCCTTCTGCTGATCGTCCGACAAGCGCTCCGATTCCGTCTGCAGGATATGTCCCCACACCTGGATGGTGGCGAAAGGTGTATTGAGATCATGCGATACGATACTGATCAGTGAATTTTTTTCGTGGTTCAACTCGGCCAGCTTTTCGTTCTGTTGGGTGATCAGTTCGTTCCTGGCTTTGAGCCGGTGGTTGGCACGTCTCTTGATCAGTAGCGCTATGGCAATAAGGGCACCGATCACAGCCAATGCAATGGCGAGCAGTGTGACCGACTTGTTCCTGATCTCCTCTTTTTCGATCTGTTCTTTCAGTAATTTATTGGCAGCTTCCCGCTCCTTTGCATTGAAGCGTTCCTGCAATTCAGCGATGGTCTGGTGTGTATCTCCATTGACCATGGCAGTGTCCAGTGCATACCATTTCTGGAGGTTGTCGTAGGCAGTCTTGTAGTCGCCCCTGAATTCCGCCAGCTTGGCGAGTATGGAATAACTGTCGGCTTCCTTGCCTTTGGAGTTCAACCGGATGGCGAGTTCCATGGTGCGGTCCGCATACGATGCGGCTGAATCGAATTGATGTTTTTCGATGAAGACATCTGCCAGGTTCAGCATATCGGTCCACAGTTCACCACTATTTCCGGTAGCCGTATGATACTGGTAATTGCGTCTGAAATAACGCAGTGCCTCATCGAATTTTCTCTCTTTGAAATTCACGCTTCCCAGGTTGTTGTAGGTGCTGGAGAGATCGAGCTTGTCCTCATAAGGTTTTCCTATACGGACAGCTTCATTCAGCAGAGCGCGGGCACTGTCGAATTGCCTGAGCTGTGAGTAAATGACCGCGAGATTATTGTAAGAGTTCACCATTCCGGAAACCTTTCCCATCCTTCTGGACAGCGCCAATGCCTCCAAATAAAACTCCTTGGCTTTTTGCGGTTCTTTGATATTGGCATATAGGATGGCAAGATCGCTCAATGCAGCCGATTCGTATTCGATGGCATGCAAACGGCGGGCGGCTTCCAGTGATTGCAGGTAGTATTTGATGGCGTCTTCAAAATTATTTCCCATTTCTTCATAGATGCCTTTGAGGCGGGAGGACAATACTTCACCTTTGTTGAAAGCCAGGCGAACGGATTCCTGCTCGATGAAGCTGGCATAATGTTTTAGGGAATCGATCTTGTCTTCCGAGAAATCAAGGCAACGGTCATACAGGTCTTTCAGGTATGAGGTATCGACCTGAGCATAGGAGTGCATACTACATATCAAAGCGAGAAAAAACAGCCAGGGTTTCACTGAAAACAGATTGCTTGACCCGGCAAGATAGGGCTTTTTGGGAACCTATTCAATCAGCTTGTTCTTCAGGGCGAACTTCACAAGCCCTACCGTGTTGTTGACCCCCAGTTTGGCGATCAGGTTCTTGCGGTGTGTTTCTACCGTACTCACGCTGAGGAACAGTTTTTCAGCGATCTCCGAGTTGCTGTATTCTTTACAGATCAGCGTGAGTATCTCGATCTCTCTTTTAGAAAGTATCTCGTCTACTTTTTTGTCTTCGATGGTGATGGTATTGCGAAAATCCTGTTCCGTGTCGAGGATATTGATCTCCTTGCTGAAATATTTCTGTCCGGCGGCAATGGTCTCCAGTGCTTTCTTCAATTCTCCGATACTGGCATTTTTGAGCAGGTATCCCTGGATATCGTATTTGACCAGTTTATGGATATACCTGGTGCCACGCATGATGGTGAGATAAAGTATCTTCAGTTGCGGCTTCAGGGCCCTCACTCTCTTCAACAGGTCCTCTTCCTCAAAATCAGGCAGGTGAACATCCAGCAAAAGGATGTCGATGTCGACGCCAGGCAATTGATGCAGGAGGCTTTCACCATTCAATGCAGAACCCACTACCTGTATATCACCTTGTTTGTTGAGCAATAGGGTCAGTCCTTCAAGGTATAATTCGTGATCATCAGTAATAAACACTTTCAGCATTGGATAATATGAGGTTTTCTCCAGGGGCCTTTACCCCACAGATGGATTTTCAATTGGCAGCAATTTAAAACTATTTACTATATGAAAGCAAAAAGCCCAAAAAAGGGCTTGAGGTACCGCGCCGCGGTGCAAAGTATGCAAATGTTTTAAACCAAAGTACGGTTTAAACACCTTTTAATGGACCCTGTTATCGCACTTTCAACATCGAGCGTACCTGTTGGGTAGCGCCATTCTGAAAACGCGCGTAATATACGCCCAGTGCAGCTCCCCGGCTTTCAAAGGTGAGGGTGTAAGTGCCCGGCGCATATACTTTATCGGTGAGTGTGCGGACCACCCGGCCGAGGCAGTCCATCACCTGCACAAGCGTATGGCCACCTTTGGTGCGGAAAGTGATAGTGGTGTTCTCTACGAATGGATTAGGATAATTGATAATAAGTTGGTCACCCGATTCACGTATCACATCATCGATCCCTGTGGTGGCGCAGGCATTGTTGATGGCAAGCGGAATGTCCTGGAAATTTTTCAGCATGATGGTCTGAAGGTCTGTATCCTGCACGCAGAACCATTGTTTCAGCAGGGAGGAATAGATACTCCTGAAATCATATTGATAAGGCACATTATCATTTACCGATGCATTGGCAGGCAGGTAAGGATTGTTGCCCACGATGCCACCCCGAACATATTTGCCGAAAACGAACACGGGTGCTGCGGCGCCATGGTCGGTTCCCATACTGGAATTGGATTTGATGCGCCGGCCAAATTCAGAGAAGGTCATGCCGACCACGCGATCATCCACACCAAGTCCTTTCAGATCGTCCATGAAGGCTTTGACGGCGCTGGCCACGCGCGACATGAGATTGGCATGTGTACCGGTAGTGGTATCGAGAGCGTTGACCTGCCCCGCATGGGTATCGAATCCGCCGGTGCTTACCATATACACCCGTGTCTTCAATCCACCCTTTATCAAACGTGCTACTATCTTCAATTGTTGGGCGAGCTCATTATTGCCGGGGTAGCTTCCCTGTGAGGTCACTTTAGCGGCAGCAGCCTTGATAACGATGGAGAACTTTTCAGTTTGTCCGGCTATCATCCGGATATATTTCAATTCTTTTCCCCAAGGTGTGTCCGGGACCGGGTCCTGTACACCATCGAGGAAATCATAAAAACTTTCAGGGTTAGTGATATTCATAGCCATAGGCATTACGGGCCCTTGCAGGGCCAGCGCCTGGATGGAGCCGATCTGGATCGCCAGTGGATCGGGCATTTGGGTGTTCGGATAACCATTGGGATAATTCGGGTATTGTGTGGCGAGGTATCGACCTGCCCATCCGCTGGCCAGCACCTGGTCCGAATCGGAGGCACTCATCCAGATATCGGTTGCACGGAAGTGTGAGAAGTTGGGAGAAGGATAACCAACAGCCTGAACGATCGCCAGCTTACCTTCATTGTAAAGGGTCTGCAAACCGGTCATGCTGGGGTGAAGACCTGTTTTGGCTGTTCCATTCAGGGCAAGGATCTTATTCTGTGGAATGGCGATATTCCTGCGCGCATTCAGGTAGCCCCCATAATATTCAATGGGCAGCACCATGTTCAAGCCATCGTTGCCGCCGTTGAGCTGGATCAGCACCAATACTTTGTCCGTTTCTACAGGAGATCCCATCAATGCCTGCACCAAGGGAGAAGCGCCGGTATAGGCTTTCACGGAAAAGCCATTGAACAGTGCAGGCAGTGTAATCGCTGCGGGTAAGGTTTGGGTGAAAAAATCTCTTCGTTTCATCGTGCTCGGTTTCATAGAAAATGGGTTGTGTCCGGTGTAGGGTTTCTGAATTAAGCCAGTTGATATTCTGCCAGGTTCATCAGGTATTTGTACAGACCTTGCAGTCTGAGGAAAACGGTTTCATAAGCGACCATATCGCCGGGATTGCCCAGGTAGGCATTCCAGGCATTGCTCCAGTAATAGTCCTGGTCCTGGTTGGAAAGCAGTATCTGCTTCTTGATCGTTTGTTTGGATGCATCTGAAATGGGCACGCGATAAAGGACCGAGAGCGAATCATTGATCAGTGCGTTCGGATCGGCAGGATTGGGCAGCGATCTGGCGAATGCCACCGGGTCGATGCGCAATACCTGGCCACCACGGGTATAGCCATTCAGGATCAGCATGTCGCTGAATATATTCCGTTTGGGAAGCGTGTCGGAATTGATCCAAATCTCGTAGAACCCGGGGATCTGGTAATAGGAAGGCCAACCGGCCACCTGTGGTGGATCACCCAGGTTCTGCTGCATTTCGCTGGCCTGGTAGCGTATGAAGTCCCACATATTATACAGGTTCACCGTATCACTGCCAGCGGGGAATACGATATTGTATTCACGGCAAAGGCCCACCAGTAATTCGACCGGGCTCTTGATGAGGCAGCCCTGGCTGAGCGGATCATAAAAATGTTCGCTCTTGAGCAAAGTGGCCAATACCGGTTTTATTTCCCAGTTGCTGTCGCGGAAAAGCTGGGCCAGCGGTTTGATCACATTGGTTTCCGTATTGGCGTCGATGGTATAGTAACAGAACCAGCGATAGAGTTTCCGTACGATGAACTCCGATACTTCAACTTTTTTATTGAAGATCATCGTGAGGAGATCATCCAATTCGGCATCGCCGGCAGTGGCATCACTTCTACCCGTAACCGAAGCGCTATAGAAGGAAGAAAACAATTTGGTGGTTTTATCGTGCTTCGCAGGATCGAAATAGACGGTATCCGTGATAAGGTTGATACGCCAGCCGGTAAGCACCCTGGCAGCGGCCAGCACATCCTGTTCGGTATAATTGGGATTGTTCTCTTTTCCGAGTGTGAATAGTTCCTGCAGCTCACGGGCATAGTTCTCATCAGGTGCGGTATCTGTGTTGAGATAGCCATTGAGATAGTTCAGCATGGCCAGGTCGATGGTTACGCCACGCACCAGTTGTTTGAAATTGCCTACCGCATATTGATGAAGCAGTAAATAATGACGGTAAGCGTAAATACCGTTCTGGTAGGTCATGGTCTCCGTAGCAAAATGATTATGCCAGAAAAGTGTCATTCTTTCTCCAATGCTGCGGTCCTGGTTGATCATGCGGCCTGTCAACCAGCTTTTCCAGGAATAGATCCTTTTCCTGTTGGCGGCATCATCTTCGCTGTGGGTATTTACCCAGGTGCTGCCGATAGGGATGGCAAGGTCGGGATCACCACCAGTTATTTCATCATTGTCGTAATTCTTTAAAGGAGCGTCCGGCACTGTTGCCGGTACATTGAGCAGGGTATCTACTGCCTGTGACATCGACATGCCTTTGAAATAATCGATGTCGTCTTTTGCAGCACCGAACATGGTGCGCTTCAGCAGGTGGGCTACTTCACTGGCTGACCAGGCGCCGGTATAGGGATTGAGGCCGGTATTGATCTGTCTTAAACCACTGAATGCAGTTGATGGGGAAGGATTGGTTTTTCTCTTCAGCGCGAAGAATTCTCTTCTGTCCATAGGTTCTTGTTTTGGGGTCGATCATGGTCGACAGGATATTGGCGAACTGCCGACAATAATTAACGGTAAATCCAAACAAAAATGCTGCCACTTGGGTAGAATTATGGACAAACAGGTAGATTTTCATTCGATTTCGTAAAAACACGCAGAGGAAAAGGTTAACAGGTTAATATGTTTAAAGGTTGACAAGAAGTTGCAGTATCGCGAACCCCTTGTCAACCTTTCAACTTGTAAACTTATCAACTACCCGATCATATCTAATTAATATTTTCTATTATACCAGCAATACCTTGTCCTCCGCCTACACAAGCTGTGACAATCCCATATTTCTTATTCAGTCTTTTCATATCATTCGTGATCTGGATCGTGAGCTTGCAACCGGTACATCCCAATGGATGGCCCAGTGCAATGGCGCCGCCATTGATGTTCACGATAGCAGGATCGAGTTCCAGTTTGCGGATCACGGCCAGTGCCTGCGAAGCGAATGCCTCATTCAATTCCACCAGGTCTATCTGCCCCAGGTTCATACCGGACTGCTTCAATACTTTCGGTACAGCTTCTACCGGCCCTATGCCCATGATACGGGGATGCACACCCGCAGATGCGCAGGCTACCAGCCTGGCGATCGGTTTGAGCCCGAGCTGGTTGACCAGCCTTTCACTCATCACGATCACGAAAGCTGCCCCGTCGGAGGTTTGGGAAGAATTGCCGGCAGTGACCGAGCCACCGGCGGCGAATACGGGTTTCAGTTTGGCCAATGCATCGAGACTGGTATCCGGACGGGGGCCTTCATCCGTGTCCACCACATAATTTTTCACTTTGCGTTTCCCTTTTTCATCGATGTAAACCTGTTCCACATTGATAGGTAAGATGCCGCTTTTGAAATAACCGTTCCGGATAGCATCCATCGCTTTCTTATGTGAATGGTATGAGAATTCGTCCTGGTCTTCACGGCTTACATTGTATTCTTTGGCAACCGCTTCGGCGGTGAGGCCCATGCTGAGATAATAATCGGGCTCCTCTTTGGCGATGGAATAGGCAGGCACTGTTTTCCACCCGGCCGTGGGCACCATGCTCATGCTCTCTGTGCCACCAGCCACGATACACTCGGCCTGCCCGGTGCGGATCTTGGCGGTTGCGATGGCGATGGTCTCCAGCCCCGATGCACAATAGCGGTTCACCGTCATGCCCGGCACATCGAACCCGAGTGCCCTGGCGGCGATGATCCTTCCTACCTGCAATCCTTGTTCCGCTTCGGGAACGGCATTGCCCACGATCACATCATCCACCATTTTGGGGTCCAGTTGCGGCACTGAGCCCACCAGTGATTTGATCACTTCAACGGCGAGGTCATCAGGGCGATAGAACCGGAATACACCTCTCTTCGATTTTCCGACTGCTGTCCGGTAACCGGCTACGATATAGGCTTCCTGCATATAATAAGATTTTGAAGTTCGAAGCAATGGTTGTTTATGCAACCTTCTTATCCAAAGTTAATGCTACATTTTCTTCCGGCAAAATAACCGTCCGTTAAAGTTGCACTATCTTCGCAAGCCGATATGTACCAGTTAATTCGTCAGTTCCTCTTCCTGTTCGATGCCGAAGCAGTGCATCATTTTTCCATGACTATCTTTCGTATTGCTTGTCGTATCCCCTGGATCAGGGATATGATCAGAAAAAGCAGCACGCCTTTCGGTCCGGGCCTGGCGACGGAATTCCTGGGTCTGCCCTTTTCCAACCCCATTGGATTGGCAGCAGGGTTCGATAAGAACGCGCTCTACCTTACAGAACTTGAAGCGTTGGGCTTCGGGTTCGTTGAGATCGGCACCGTTACGCCATTACCGCAGAAAGGAAACGATCAACCACGGTTATTCAGGTTGCCGAAAGATAAAGCCCTCATCAACCGGATGGGATTCAATAATGATGGTGTGAAGGTGGTGGCGGAGCGGTTGAGGAAATGGCGGGGAGCGAAAGAGTTGGCAGTTGGCAGTCGGCAGTCGGCAATTGGCAATACCTCAGCTAATACAGGCGCTTCAACATTGGACGGGAAGTCACAACTGCCAACTGCCAACTGCAAATTGCCCACTGCTCACTGCCAACTCATCATCGGCGGCAATATCGGTAAGAATAAACTGACCCCGAATGAAGATGCCTGGAAAGACTACGAGATATGCTTTCAGGAATTGTTCGATTGCGTGGATTATTTCGTGGTGAATGTGAGCTCGCCCAATACACCTGGTCTGCGGGCTTTACAGGAAAAGGATTCGCTGAGAAAGATACTTTCGCATTTGCAAATGATCAACCGGCAAAGGGGCCCCAAACCATTGCTGCTGAAAATAGCGCCCGACCTTAGTACCGAACAGATCGACGATGTGATCGACCTTGCCACGGAGATCCGGCTCGACGGACTGGTGGCAAGCAATACCACTATCAGCCGTGATCATTTGCTGACCCCGGCACAACGACTGGAGCAGATCGGGGCTGGTGGACTGAGCGGCAAGCCACTTACACAACGGTCGACCGATATTGTACGATATATCTCCCAAAAAACAAATGGCCAACTGCCACTCATTGCTTCGGGCGGCATCTTCACCGGGGCCGATGCACGCGAGAAGATCGACGCCGGGGGATCACTTGTACAGGTTTGGACAGGCTTCATTTATGAAGGCCCCGGCATCGTGAAGAAGATCTGTTCATCGATGAACGGTTGATCGACTTCCCCTATTTTTGCTGCACAAAAAAACCTTCCTGCATGGAACAATTATTCACTATCGATGCGTTGATCAGCTTACTCACACTGACCACCCTGGAAGTAGTGCTGGGGATCGACAATGTGATCTTTGTTTCCATCCTGATGGGCCGGCTGGAAAAAACAGAACAGCTCAAAGCGAGAAGGATCTGGATGATTGCCGGTATTGCCGTGCGCATCGCCCTGCTGATGGCCATCGGCTGGCTGGTAAAGAATGGCAATAAGGAATTGTTCGGGTTCATGATCAACGATGTTCATTACGGGTTCAACCTGCGCAACGTGATCATGTTCGCCGGCGGTATCTTCCTCCTGTACAAGACCGTAAAAGAGATCCATCATAAACTGGAAGGGGATGAAGAAAGTCTCCAGGCAAATACGAAAAAAGATTCTTTCGGGGCCATCATCGGGCAGATCATTGTAATAGATATGGTCTTCTCATTCGATAGTATCATCACAGCGGTCGGACTGGCACGCATCGTGACCGTGATGATCATTGCCGTGATCATTGCCATGATCATCATGTTCTTCTTCGCCGAAAAAATCTCCGGTTTCATTCACAAACATCCAACCCTGAAAATGCTGGCCCTGGCATTCCTGCTGATGGTTGGTTTCAGTTTGTTCTTCGAAGGTCTGGAACCTGTTCATCATAGCCATATCGACAAAGGATATATCTACTTCGCCATGGCTTTCTCCTTCGGTGTTGAAATGCTGAATATGTGGATGCGTAAGCGTGAGAAAAAACGTAACCCGGTTGAGCTGCGTGAACCCATATTGAAAGAAGAGAATAAGGGATAAATATATTTAACCACCTGGCCTCAATAACGCAGCAGCCACTACCCCGGCTGTTTCAGCCCTCAGTCTCGTTTCGCCCAAAGTAACTGCTTTGAATTTTCGTTCAAGCGCCAGTGTTATCTCGCTACTCGTAAAATCCCCTTCAGGGCCGATGAGGATTATAGATGAGGCCACCGATAGACCGGCTGCGCTGCTCAATGCCAGTTTCTCTTCTTCGGCGCAATGTGCAATAAATTTCTCCTCATACTTTGCAAGGTCTTCTTCGCGGAACAATTGTTGAAAGGTGATGGGTTGATGCAATACGGGAAGCCAGGCCTGCTGGCTCTGCAGCATGGCGCTGACCAGGATATTCTGCAGCCTGTCGTGCCGGAAATGTTGCCGTTCCGTGCGTTCACAGACCAGGGGAATGATCTCCCAAACTCCGATCTCCGTAGCTTTCTCCAGGAACCATTCAAAACGGCTGGCATTCTTGAGCAATGAGATGGCAATGCTCACTTTCCGCGCCGGCTGCCCGATATGTTGAATGGTATCGATCCTTACCCCGCACTTCTTCTTATGGTCATTGATGATGGCAGCCTGAAAAAGCGATCCCTTCCCATCGGCCAGTTGCACCATTGCCCCCACCTGCATACGCAACACCTGTACCACATGCCGTGAAGTTTCTTCGGAGAGGGTGATCACTTCATTTTCACCGGCCGGACTTTCAATATAAAATGTTGGAAGGCTCATGGATGCAATTTACGGTGCAATAGGGGCTATGCAAAGAAAAGGCCCCGGGTGTTCCGAAGCCTTTGATTGAAAGATAGCAACCTCAATATTTTTATCCGCTAGAATGGAGATTCATCATCTTCTCCGAAGGGCATATCGTTCATTTTGCTGCCTGCCTGGATATACAGCTTGGCGCCGCCTCCATCGGCCCCTTCGGTGGGTACCGGCTTCCAGTTGCCGCCTCCGCCTATACCGCCAAAATCATCTCCCTCCATTTCCATGAATTTCTGGATATGCAGCAGGGCCCGGAGCTTGATCGTTTCCAGTGAACCGTTACGGTGTTTGGCAATGCGTACATGCGTTTCGCCTTTATTGCTCTCGCCCATTTCATTGGCGGTGATATCATAGTATTCGGGCCTGTAAATGAACATGACCATGTCGGCATCCTGCTCGATAGCGCCGGATTCACGGAGATCGCTCAACTGAGGCATTTTATTCCCTTCTTTCCTCGTTTCAACAGCACGGCTCAACTGCGAGAGCGCAATGATGGGCACGCTCAGTTCCTTGGCCAGTTGTTTCAGGTTACGGGAGATCTGGCTGATCTCCTGCTCACGGTTGGTGTTCTTACCACCGCCTGCGCCGCTCATCAGTTGCAGGTAGTCGATAATGATCAACCCGATATTATGTTTGTTTTTCAAACGGCGGCATTTGGCGCGCAATTCAAAAATATTCAGGGCGGCAGTATCATCGATGAAAATAGGCGCCTGTGCAAGCTTCTGGATACCCTTGGCATACAATTGCTTCATCTCATGGTCTTCCATTTTACCACGGGCGATCTTTTCCAGCCAGATCTCGCTTTCGGCGGAAAGGATCCGCTGTACCAACTGGGCAGCGCTCATTTCAAGGCTGAACACGGCCACCGGCACGGCTTTAGCGCTGAGAGCCGCATTGCGGGCCAGGTTCAGGGCGAAGGCCGTTTTACCGACCGCAGGGCGGGCGGCCAGGATGATCAGGTCGGTATTCTGCCATCCGTAGGTCACTTTGTCGAGCGATGAAAAACCACTGGGCACACCGGTAATATCTTCATTGCGGTGGCGCATGTCTTCGATCCGCTGAACCGTCTTCACCAGTACGGAATCGATGCTGTCGAAGTTCTTGCGAAGGTGATTATTGGTGATCTCGAAGAGCTTGCTTTCTGCTTCATCGAGCAGGTCGAATACATCGGTACTGTCCTCATAGGAATCGCTGATGATCTCCCCGCTGATACGGATCAGTTCCCGCTGAATGAATTTCTGCAGAATGATCCGTGAATGGGCTTCGATATTGGCAGAGGAGACCACGGCGTTGGTAAGGCGGGTTACATAGTAGGGACCGCCCACCATTTCCAGTTCGCTTTTGCTTTTCAGCTCTTCGACCACGGTGAGGATATCGATAGGCTGGTTCTTCTGCTGAAGGCTTTGCATGGCCCGGTAGATCCGCTGGTGCGATTCCACATAGAAACACTCAGGCTTGAGGATCTCGATCACGGTATCGAAGGCGCTTTTCTCCAGCATGATGGCGCCCAGTACGGCCTCTTCCAGGTCCTTGGCCTGGGGGGGTACTTTCCCGTATACCATAGTGCTAAGGTCGATGGAGCCTTTACGGCGCGGCTTACGGTCTTTATTCAGGTTCGTTAATTCCATTCACAGGTACATAAATAGGTTAAACCATTGGTTTGAAATAGCCATTCGAACTACGGTTTTTCTTAGGTGAGGCGATAGTGGGTCATGCCACTTAATTGGATAATTCCAACCAATGACTTGCGGGTTAGTTTCCAGACTTGTGTTACGAAAATGTTACGACATGGTTATCGGAATGTTACCGCTTTAGTCAGGACGGCGAATATATAACCTGTGATCGTCCCGAAAAAAATTTTCTGTAACGAATATTTCATCACCCGCAATTCACGATGCCATCCACAGCATGGCCGGACTTATCCACAGTCTCAGGCCGGCTATCCCCAATTTACAAAAGTTTGGCACCCGTTCCCAAAAGAAATGCACACAGCTTGTGCGAAAGAATTTAAGCTTTAAAATTTGGTGAAAACAGTGGTAAAATGAGATACAGCCCGGTAGTGATTTTGCTTACACCCTGTAGGTAAAAATGCTTACCATATATGGATTTGAGGGCGGCGTTCATGCGGAAATAGCCGTCAACGCAAGTATTTCAGTCCCGGATCGTCAAAACAAGGAGTAGGATCCATTTGTTATAATAACGAAATTAGCAGCATCAGGCATGTTATGAGGGTATACCAGATAAAGCATTACGAAGTGCTTCTCAATGATGGACAGCCGAAGGGGCCTGCCCAGCTATATCCCTATGAGCTGCTCTGCAGCCGGCTTCTCACCATGAAAGCGCTTGCCCACTCCAACTGTATTGAAATAGCCAAACTACCTTCTTTCCGTTTCGAGCACAAGCCTGTACGCCTTGAACGCCTCCTTGGCGCTGAATCGCTCCCACCCTTTTGCTTTATGATCATCAAAAATTAACATTGTCCTGTTGGACCGGCTGGCCCTTTCCGATTTTTTTCGAATGGCATTCAAATATGAAAATTTTAGCGTCATTTTGTAAGATCGGCTGCCAATCGCCGACATATTTAAAAACTATGTACAATATGAGGAAACTTTTGGTTATCGTATCGTTCTTTACTGCAGGCGCAGTTCACGCGCAGTCCCTTACCCGCAAGGCTGCTTTCGCAAAAGGCCAGCAACTGGAGAAGACCACCGTCATGAAAATGAACATGAACATGGAAATGATGGGGCAGTCGCTCGAGATGGTCAATAACAATACCATGACTTCTCTCCTGGAAGTGAAAAATACCACCGATAAAGAGGTAGTCATCGCCAATACCATCAAGCGTATAGTGGCCCACGCCAGCAGTATGGGCCAGGAAATGGACTATGATTCCGACAAACCTGAAGATGCCAATAATGATATGGGTAAGATGATGGGCTCCAGCGTTGGCAAAACCAGCCATGTCACCATCGATAAAAAGGGGTTCGTGACAGCAAATGACGACTCTTCCCTGAACGAAGTGGCAAAGAAAGCAGGTGGTATGATGGGATTCGAGAATGGCGGCTTCGCATCGCCCAACAAGGTCGGGGCCAGTTTCGATGGTATTGGTAACCTGCCGGAAAAGCCCCTGAAGATCGGCGATACCTGGGCTGATTCCACTGTCGAAAAAAACTCCCCGAATAAAGTGGTCACCAATTATAAGCTGGTTGCTATCAATGGTGGCGAAGCTCAGATCGCCCTGGACGGCACTGTTGCCAAAACGATCGAAACGGAGCAAAGCGGCATGACCATGACGGTGACCATGAAAGGCAAAACAACGGGTACATACACCATGGACGTTGCTTCGGGGATCATCAGGAAAAGGAATATGCAACTGGATGCGACCGGATCAATGGAAATGGCCGGCCAGTCTATTCCTTATACCATGAAAATGACTTCTGAGGAAAACATAGCGAAAAAGTAAAATGATATACCAGGCTACTGGCCTGCCGTATCGGATTTAAGGACCCGGTCGAGCACTTTCTCCATGGCCTGTAACTGTTTTTCCATTTCACTCGATATAAGCGGCTGGTCTCCGGCCGCTTTTTGTTGGGTGGCATACCAGAGCACTACCATCGCTATATAATCCTGCATATCCTTACCGGCAAACTGGGTCTTGAATTCTATGATCTTGTCGTTGATCAGTTTGAGCGTTTTGCGGACCACTTCTTCATCCACAGGAGCGATGCGGATCCGGTAGGTGCGGTCGCCGATGACTACATTTATTGGAATTAATTGCTCCATTGCTTGCTAATTTGAAAAGTTTGTTCTAAGTTTATCCACACAGAATTCACAAAGGACGCACATTCATATTTTGGACTACAAAAGGATCGTTTTGGGTGGTTAAGGACAAGGCCGTATTCTATGATTTCAAACACCAAAACCAAGCGATTACCATGTTTGCAAAAGTAAAGTCGCCCGTCTTCATCGACGTACTGACACTCGAATTAGTAGCCCCCATCTGCTCCAGGCTCAGAGCCATTTTACGTGACGAAAAAGGTGCCGAATGCAGCCGGCTGGAAGCCAATGTTCCGAACGGCGATCAAACGGTTACCTGGAAAGGCCTCAACGATCTGCCCTACGGCGTCTATACCTTAGAGCTTTCCCAGGGAGAAGACGAACAGAAAATGCGATTAGTGAAAAGGGTTTGATACCTATTCGCTCAGCATGGCAATACACCGGTCTATTTCCCGGATGTATTGGTGCAGGCGCTTTTCAAGGTCTTTTTTGTCTTCATCGGTCAACTGGCCCGTAGCCATTCTCAACGCTGCTACCTTATTCTCCAGTTCCCCGATCTGCTTTGCCTGTGCCGCATCCCTCAGTTTATGTTCCTTCAGTTCTTTCTGTAACCGGTCATGGTCTTTCTGCAACGATTGATATTGCTGCAATACCTGCTGCAACTTGTCGTGGACCCGTTTCCATGATTGCTCTGGCTGCGACATGACAAACAATTTTTATCATTTTTCCCGCCTTCCTGCTATTTCCTGATCTCGGCTTTCAGGTCTTTTTCCAACGCGTCCATGATCTTGCCCATCATGGCATCGATCTCTTTATCGGTTAGCGTCTTTTCTTCATCCAGGAACGTAAAACTGACGGCGAGCGATTTCTTGCCGGCCCCGATCTTATCGCTTTCGAATACATCGAACAATTGCAGGGCCCGCAGCTTATCGACCTTTGCTTTCTTTACGGCCGTTTCCACATCGGCATAAGGCAGGGCCTTGGGCACTACCATTGCCAGATCGCGGTAAACAGGTAATTGTTTAGGGAGCTCTTTTACGGTGAGGGTTTCTTTGGCTATGCGTTTCAGGATGCCTTCCCAATCGAAATCGGCGAAGAATACGGGCTGTTTGCAATCGAATCTCTTCAGCTCGGCAGGAGCTATTGCTCCCATCTCCACGATCACATCATTGCCCTGCTTCACCTGGAGTATGTTGGCCATTTTGGAATGATAGGCAGCTTCGCCGGTGGCAGTGATCGACCAGGTAAGCTTGTTCAAACCGGTCAATTGCAATATCCTTGCCACGATCCCTTTGAGATAGTAGATATCTGCCGGTTTTCCTTTTGTTTTCCAGGAATCTTCCTGCACGCTGCCCGTTATGTAAAGGCAAAGATATTCATGTTCTTCATATTTGCCCGGGCCGCCAGTCTTATATGTTTTGCCGAACTCGAAGAATTGCAGGTCGGCATTCTTACGGTTCAGGTTATAGGAAATGGCTTCCAGCCCGGTCTCCAGCATGGAGGGGCGCATGATATTATGTACGACGCTCAGGTTATTGAGCAATCTCACTGCACCGGAAAGATCGGCCTCATCGAAATATGCCGCATTGGTGATGGAATTGGTGAATATTTCATTGAAGCCAAGTGCGGCCAGGTAGTTCGATGTTTTCTCCCGGTAATTATACCTGAACCTGTCAGTTTCCACGGAGGGGGAGATGGTGATGGCGGCAGGGATCTCGATATTATCGAGCCCATCGATCCGCATGATCTCTTCCACTACATCTGCCTGCATGGTGATATCCGGTTTCCAGTAAGGAGCAGCTACCCAGAGATCGTCCATTCCTTCCTTGATCACCTCGAATCCCAGGCTGGTAAGGATCTTTTTTACGGCGTCGAAATGATAGTTCTTGCCACTCAGTTTGCGCAGGAAGTGATATTTCAGTTGAACGGACGCCTTCTCTATGGGATCGGGATAGATGTCTACGATATCGGAAGCGATCTCACCGCCTGCCAGTTCTTTGATAAGCATGGCGGCCCTTTTCAGGACATTCGCGGTATTGCTGATATCGATGGTCTTCTCGAACCGTACGGCTGCATCGGTGCGCAATCCATGACGGAAGGATGTTTTGCGGATATCCACCGGGTTGAACCAGGCGCTTTCCAGGAAGATGTTTTTGGTGTCTTCAGATACACCGCTGTGCAGCCCGCCGAAAACGCCGGCAATACAGATGCCTTTCCCTTCCCCATCGCAGATCATGAGGTCTTCACTGCTGAGCTTTCTTTCTTTTTCGTCGAGCGTAACGAATGGGGTGCCTTCGGGCAGATTTTTGACGATGACCTTTCCCTTGAGAGCGTTGGCATCGAAAGCATGCAGGGGTTGACCTGTTTCATGCAATATATAATTGGTGATATCGACTATGTTGTTGATGGGTCGCTGGCCGATGGAACGGAGTTTGTCCTGCAACCATTGCGGGCTCTCCTTCACCGTTATATTGGAGATGCTGATACCGCTGTACCGCTGGCAGGCATTCCTGTTCTCCACCACTACGGAGATGGGCAGGGTGTTATTATCTGCCTTGAAATTATTGGTGGTGGGGATCTTTACGCGACTGTCTTTCTTGTCATGGTGGGTAAGATACGCGCAAACATCGCGGGCCACGCCGATATGGCTCATGGCATCCATGTGGTTGGGGGTGATGCCGATCTCGAAGGTCCAGTCAGTATATAATTTGAAATAGCTGGCGGCAGGCGTGCCCACCTTCACTTCATTGGGCAATATGAGAATGCCTGCATGGTCGTCACTGATACCGATCTCATCTTCTGCGCAGATCATACCCTGACTTTCCACACCACGGATCTTTGCCACTTTCATAGTGAGCGGTGCTCCGTTCCTGGGGTAGATGGTTGTGCCTACAGGCGCTACGATCACTTTCTGCCCGGCAGCCACATTCGGTGCGCCGCAAACGATCTGCAGCGGGCTTCCATGACCGATACTGACCGTGGTGACCGATAATTTATCTGCATTGGGATGTTTTTCGCAGGTGAGCACTTCGCCGATCACTAAACCCTGCAGTCCTCCTTTCAGGCTTTCATATCGTTCGAGGCTTTCCACTTCCAGTCCGACAGCCGTCAGGATCTTACTCAATCTTTCAGGTTCGATCGATGCCGGCAGGTATTCCTGTAACCAATTGTAAGAAATAGTCATTCGTAAATGTAAAGTTTGTTGTTACTAGCGTAATTCCGGCAAAGATAAAGGATTGAGGAGTTTTTTCGGGTGTTACAGAAGGTTCCAGCCAATGGCGGTATTCACGGCTTTCTTGATGGCCCCGATCGCTGCATTGAGAGCATTCTCGACGGCGATCAGTCCTAACCCTTCTACGGCCAGCAGTACGGTGCGGTAAGAATTTTTCTGGATCTGGATATGAAGTAGCGCTTCATCCTTCGTGATCTTATCCTGTTTTTTTAGCTTTTCGATCATCAGCAGGTTCTGTGCAAAGTTCTTGCTCTCTTTTTCAACAAAGGGCTTTACTTCTTTCCAGTACCCTTCCAGAATCGGTTTGGTAGCGTTCAGCATGTCTTTGGCAAGTGCAGCGAGATTGAGGCTCATAAAGGTTTAATTTGATAAGTGAGCATGATTATTTTAGTCCGGCCCTGGTCTTCAGCGCCATCACGAATTTGAACATGGCCGTGTACTGGGTCTCGAAGGCGCTTTTGAGCAATCGTACATCGTTGACGGAGAGCAGTCCGTTGGGTTTGTTGCGATGCAGTGAATCCATGAGGTTGATATTCTCATCCAGCAGATCGAGCATTCCGATCATGGGTTTATTCTTTTCTACGGCATTGTTGCGGATGCGCAAGGTGGTGGCGTCTGTTTTCAGGTCAATATAAAATTGTTGCTGGTTCTTATACTTCAACTCTTCGGCATTGGGATTGAATTCCGATTTCACGAAGAAAGCTGTTGTTTTTTGTTGCATTTGTGAAAGGACCTTGTCGGTAACTTCATCATAGGACGATAACAAAGTTACTTTACAGGCAACCAGGAGAAGTACCATCAACCACAGTAAGCCATAGCCTTTTTTAATGGGGAGTGCAGACTTCATTGGGATATTCTTTACCGTAAAAATATAACCAATTATTGGTTATGTAACTAAGGCAAACACTTAGTTGAAAGAGATCTTTCAAAAAAATAATAAGGCCCTCTCCTACATGGAGAGGGCCTTATCGGATCTATGAGCATTGTAAATATCAATTTAAAAGCGCTGCCAGTTTCTTCTCCAGGTCTTCACCTCTCAGGTTCTTGCCAATGATCTTTCCCTGGGGGTCGAGCAAGAGGTTCTGGGGAATGGCTTTGATACCATATTGCAAGGCCACGGCATTCTTCCAGTATTGCAGGTCGCTCACATGTGTCCACGTGAGGTTATCATCATGAATGGCTTTCACCCATTTATCCTGTGCACCGGGCCTGTCGAGCGATACACCGAGGATTTGGAATCCTTTCTCTTTATAACGCTGAAAAGCTTTTACCACGTTGGGGTTCTCGGCACGGCAGGGACCACACCAACTGGCCCAGAAATCGATCAGCAGGTATTTGCCTTTGAAAGAGGAGAGGGCAACCGGTTTGCCCAGGGTATCGTTCTGCGTGAACTCCATGGCATAGCTGCCCACGGCTGTTTTTTTGGCGATATCGATCATTTCGCCGATGGATTTGCCGCTGAAGGTGTTCTTGGATTGTTCGGAAAGCAGGTTGAAAAGGGGTTCAACCTTTGCCACGTCGATATCCCATCCTGCATAAGTTTTCAGGGCGTATACGGCCATCGGTGAAGAAGGGTTCGCCTTTACATAAGTGGCATATACTTTATCTTTCATCTCATCATTCACGGCATCGATCTGCGCTTCTATCTTGTCCATCTCTGCCTGGTCTTTTTTAGTCCTTGCTTCACCATACGATTTATACAGGTCTTTCAGGCGGCCATCGAAAGCTTTGGCCTGCTCATTCAGTTTAGTGAATTCATCATGCGCTTTGGAGCCGGTAAGGGTAATATTGCTGAAGGAATCCACACTATGGGCCTTGAGCTTGCCGGGTTGGAGGTATACGCCTGTCATATCACGCCTGTAGGATGGGGGTTTGATCTTTCCGTCGGTCCCTGCAGGATGGGATATCCAGATATTCGCCAGCACGGGTTCATTCAGTTGGCCGCTGAAACTATATTTGCCCTTTTGGGGAAGGGCACTATCTTTTTTGTTTTCCCCATCCACTGAATAGGATAAATATACCCAGGAAGCAGTATCGGAGATCTTGCTCAGATCACCCTGCAAAGTGAATTTGCCGTCTTTTTTTTGAGCTGTTGCCTGCAGGGTTACAAGCGTGGCAGCTACCAGAAAAATCCTTTTCATGATCAAAACTTGTTTTTTGGTTTGGAATATACCGGAACGTCCAATAAGATAGAGGGGAATGATATCAGAGCCCGGGTAGAATACAATATTAAGCGTAAATTAGAATGGTCAACTCCCGCTCGTAACAATTCACCCACCCGAAAGTTGCGACATGTTTCGTATTTTCCCCCTGGAATCCGGAAATGCTTGTTGATTTTCCGTACTTTCGCGCATTCACCTCACGTATGGACAATTCACTATACATAGAGAGGATACATAATATGGTAGAACTATTAAAACTATTGAAACACAATGGAACTGAATACTTTAAGCTATATAATCGGAGGACTTGCGCTGCTGATCGGCATTGTAGCGGGTAAATTCATTTTTGCCAAAGACACGAAACGCAAGCTGGATGAGGCCGAACACCAGGCCAAAAAGACCCTCTCCGACGCCCAGACCAACGCCGAAAACCTGAAAAAAGAAAAACTCCTCGAAGCCAAAGAAAAATTTGTACAACTGAAGGCTGAACATGATAAAGAGGTAATGGAGCGCAACCGGAAGATCAATGAAGGAGAAAGCAGGATCAGGCAGAAGGAACAGTCCGTGAACCAGAAAATAGATCAGCTCGAAAAGCAGGTAAAAGAGAACGATGCCATTAAAGATAACCTCAACCGTCAGATAGAGGTAGTGAACATGAAACGGACGGAGCTGGAAAAACACCAGGAAGAACATATCCGCCGCCTCGAAAAAATTGCCGGCCTCACCGCAGAAGAAGCCAAATCACAACTCGTAGAAAGCCTCAAGCACGAAGCCCACACCCAGGCACTGGCCATGCAGCAGGAGATCATCGACGACGTAAAACAAAAGGCCAATAAAGAAGCCCGCAAGATCATCATCCAATCCATTCAACGCACTGCCGCTGAACAGGCCATCGAAAACTCCATCACGGTGTTCAACCTCGAAAGCGACGAGATCAAGGGCCAGATCATCGGCCGGGAAGGCCGCAATATCAGGGCCATTGAAGCCGCTACCGGGGTAGACCTGATCGTTGACGATACCCCTGAGGCCATCATCCTCTCCTCCTTCGATCCTCTTCGCCGGGAGATCGCCAGGCTGAGCCTTCAGCGCCTCGTGGCCGACGGCCGTATCCACCCTGCCCGCATCGAGGAAGTGGTGGAAAAGACCCGCCGCCAGATCGAGGAGCAGGTTATGGAGATTGGTGAAAGGACCGTGATCGAATTGGGTATCCATGGTCTTCATAAGGAACTGGTAAGGATCGTGGGCAAGATGCGTTTTCGCTCTTCCTATGGTCAGAACCTGCTGATGCACAGCCGTGAAGTGGCCAATCTGTGTGGTATCATGGCCGCTGAACTGGGACTGAACCCCAAGCTGGCCAAACGCGCCGGCCTCCTGCACGATATCGGGAAGGTGCCCGATGAGGAAACGGAACTGAGCCATGCCCTTCTTGGCGCCAAGCTCGCTGAAAAATATGGTGAGAACCCTGCCGTGGTGAATGCCATCGGGGCCCACCACGATGAAATGGAAATGCAATATGTGATCTCTCCCATCGTTCAGGCTTGTGACGCCATCAGTGGCGCCAGGCCCGGGGCCCGCAGGGAGATCATGCAACAATATCTGCAGCGGATCAAGGAACTGGAAAACCTGGCCCTGGGCTACCAGGGGGTTGAAAAAGCCTATGCCATCCAGGCCGGCCGTGAGCTGCGGGTGATCGTTGAGGCTGAGAAGGTTTCCGATGCGGATTCCGATAAGCTGTCGTTCGAGATCGCCCAGAAGATCCAGACGGAAATGACCTACCCCGGACAGATCAAGGTAACGGTGATCCGCGAAAAACGGGCCGTAAACGTAGCCAGATAAGAGCGAAGGGCAGAAATATTGCCCCAATAATTACGAAATCCAATTTTTTACCATACCTTTGCCTCCCTTAAAATTAGAAGTCATGAGCGCTGCAGTTCAATATGTACACGAACAGTTGACCGGAAAAAAAGAGTTCCCGAAGTTCAAAGCCGGTGATAATATCACTGTCAACTATAAGATCATTGAAGGTGGAAAAGAACGTATCCAGAGCTTCCGTGGTGATGTGATCAAACGCCAGGGTACTGCTCAAACCGCTACCTTCACCGTTCGTAAGATCTCCGATGGTATAGGTGTGGAAAGGACTTTCCCGCTCTATTCGCCCAATATCGATTCCATTGAACTGAACAAGACAGGTCTTGTTCGCCGTGCAAAACTGTACTTCCTGCGTGAGCGCAGTGGTAAGAGCGCCCGGATCAAGGAAAAACGCGTTATCACAGCAGAGGCCTAAGCCGGCTGTATCTTGTATACAACTTATTTATAGCACGATCCGCCCCGAATGTATTCGGGGCGGATCGTGTTTTTTAGGTGCTTTGTATCCGGTTTGTTAATCGCAAGTAAAAGAAGTACTCCAAAGCAAACTATAGGCAATTTGCCTTGTCAAATCTTCGTTTTGCTTTGGTAAAAGCTGTAATTTCGTAGTTCAACAAGAAAACAGAATATCATGCAGTTGTTAAATGCTAATTTTCTAATGCTCTCGATGCCGGGAGGTACAGAGTGGATCCTCATTATCCTGGCAGTGCTGATCCTGTTCGGAGGCCGTAAGATCCCTGAATTCATGAGAGGTATCGGACGTGGTATCCGCGAATTCAATGATGCAAAAAGCAATGTGAAGAAAGAGATCGAGGATGGTATGAACGAAAAAGAAAATAAAGCCGCTTCTTAATCCTTCTCACGGTCACACAGGCTTTCATCCCGGGCTTCCGGGTGGATGGGTAACCGTTTTGGTCCTCAAAACCGGTAACAAAGATTGTATAAATACAGCTCAATAGCACAATATCACGCTGAACTGCTGAATGGTACTGCTTCCTGTGCAACCACTGTTCAGCATTTTTTGCATGCTATCGATTCACATCAACGGTTAAACGCTTTTACCCATGTATTTGCCGAAGAGGCCCTGCAACAGGCAAAGCAACTGGATGCGGAGCGCCAGGCAGGGAAGCCCCTGCGCAAATTACATGGTGTAGTGGTGGCCATCAAGGATGTGATCTGTTATAAAGACCATCCCGTTTCCGCTGCTTCGCGTATCCTTCAGGGTTTCAGTTCACTCTACAATGCTACGGCCGTTGAAAGATTGCTGGCGGAAGGCGCCATCATCATCGGTTCCACCAATTGCGATGAGTTCGCCATGGGCTCCACCAACGAGAACTCTTCGGTGGGGAAAGTGCTCAATGCCCTCGATGAGACCCGGGTGCCGGGCGGTTCGTCGGGTGGGTCGGCAGTGGCTGTACAGGCCGGACTTTGTATGGTGAGCCTGGGCAGCGATACAGGCGGATCGGTACGCCAGCCGGCAGATTTTTGCGGAGTGGTAGGGCTCAAACCCACTTATGGCCGCGTGTCCCGCTATGGCCTCATAGCCTATGCTTCTTCCTTCGACCAGATCGGGATCTTCGGCACCCATGTGCCCGATGTGGCCCTGGTGCTCGAAGTGATTGCCGGGGCCGATGAATTCGACAGCACTGCTTCCATGGAAGCAGCGCCTGCCGCCGTCGGGGTGACGGACACCCTTCAGAAACCCCTTCGGATAGCATATTTCAGGGAAGCGCTGGAAAGTCCGGCGCTCGACCAGGAGATCAGGGCCTCCATTTATGGCCTGATCGACAGGTTGAAGGCCGATGGGCATACGGTAGAACCGGTCGAGTTCGAATATCTCGACTATATCGTTCCTACCTATTATGTGCTCACCACGGCCGAGGCATCGTCCAATTTGTCCCGTTTTGATGGCGTAAAATACGGCTACCGGGCAAATGTGGATAAAAAAATGGATTTAACGGATTTTTACAAGCGCAGCCGGTCTGACGGTTTCGGCTGGGAAGTTAAACGTCGTATAATGCTCGGGACTTTTGTTTTAAGCGCGGGCTATTACGATGCGTACTTTACGAAGGCTCAGCAGGTACGTCAACGACTGGTAGAAAAGACCAACCTGGTATTCAAGAACTTCGATACACTCATCCTTCCAACGGCCCCCTCCACGGCCTTCAAGCTCGGCGAAAAGATGGAAGACCCCATCGCCATGTACCTGGCTGACATTTTTACAGTTTTTTCCAATCTTACCGGTATTCCCGGGGTATCAATCCCGCTTTTTTGGCACAGTAATGGCATGCCTTATGGGTTGCAGATTATGACGAACCGATTTTGCGAATTATCTTTGCTGCAGGTATCCCACCAGTGGATGCAGCGGTACAGACACGCCGGTTAACATGAAAAGCCCAAACTCTCGACCCCCGGAATACTCTGCACCGATTTTTATTTCCCTCCTATCCTATTAAAAACATCATCCGTTTAATCCATACCTGAAGGGTCGCATTATTGTGTTAATACAAACGATGATGAAACGAAAACTTTTAATTGCCGGCCTGTTTTGCCTGGTTTGGATCTCTATGACTTCTGCAACGGGAGGTGGTAAGAAGAAAACTACCACCGGGACCTCCAAAGCGGCGGTCAAGGGTCCTAAAGGCAAAAAAGCCAACAGTTTTACTCTACAGAGCAGCCTGCTGTCGCCCGCAAGAGCGACCGATTCGACCGAGCCCAACGTGGGGTTCAGCGAACTGTTCGATGAAGCCAACGCCAACTCGAACGTACGCCTCAATCCCCGGGCCATCGCCTTCGTGGAGGATTATATGGAGAAACATAGCGAAGACCTCCTCGAAATGAAGGAATGGGGAAGGCCCTATTTCAATATGATGGACGGCATCCTGAGCAAATACGGGTTGCCCACAGAATTGAAATACCTGGCTGTTATCGAATCCAAATTGAAACGTACGGCCGTTTCCTGGGCCGGCGCCGTTGGCCCCTGGCAGTTTATGCCCGAAACAGCCCGCCTCATGGGCCTGAAAGTGACCCGTTACAAGGACGAGCGTACCGACTATTTTAAGAGCACCCATGCTGCGGCCAGGTACCTGCGCGATCTGTATACGGAATTCGGCGACTGGCTCCTGGTGATCGCTGCGTACAATGGGGGACCTTCCAATGTGTACAGTGCCATCCGCAAAAGTGGTAGCCGGAATTTCTGGAACCTGCAGTATTACCTGCCGGCTGAATCCCGTACTCACGTAAAGAAATTCATCGGCACCCATTATGTGTTTGAAGGAGGCGGCAGTGTCACCACGCTTACCAAGGCTGAGGCCACCGCCCAGATGGGGGTAACGGCCACTTATCTACTGAACAGGAAATTGAGCACGGAAGAGCAAAACAATGCCAGGAGCGTAACAGTTTCCGGTAAATACCATTCCTCCATTATCGCAAAGAACGTGATGATGGATATGAATACCTTCAACCGTTACAATCCGGATTTCGATAAGAAGATGGCCAGCGCAGACAATGCTTATGAGCTCAAACTGCCTGTAGACAAGATGGACCTCTTCATGGCCAATAAATACATTATCCTGAATGAATCCGTTCAGTTGTTGCTGAGCGGTTCTACCGTTTCGGCAGGCACAGGAAAATAAGCAGAACCAATTTCAAATACAATACAAAAGAGCTGCTCCCGGGAGCGGCTCTTTTATTTTCAATATTTCAGCTTAATACTTTTTTGATAGCTGCTGCTTTCAACAGGCATTCTTCATATTCCTTTTCGGGATCGCTGTAGAAGGTAATTCCCGAGCCTGCCTGAAAGGAAAGATAGCGGGAAGCTGCATTGTACATGATACTCCTGATCACCACATTGAAATCGAAATCGCCATCAGGGGTAATATAACCTACAGCTCCTGAAAATATTCCCCGTTTCGTTTGCTCGTATTGTTCGATCAGTTCCATCACTCTTTTTTTCGGGGCGCCCGTCATGGAGCCCATGGGAAAACTGGCCTGGATGGCTTTTACGAAATGCAGGTCGGGCCGCAATTGCCCGCTCACTGTCGAGATCATCTGGTGTACCTGGGGAAAACTGTATATCCCGAAAAGCTCATCCACCTGTACGGTACCTTCCCGGCAAACCATGGACAGGTCATTTCGGACCAGGTCAACCACCATCACATTTTCAGAACGGTCTTTGGCGCTATTGAACAACAAGGCCCTATTCCGGTCGTCTTCCTGATGGTTGCTGGTATTCCGCTGCCAGGTGCCTTTGATGGGCTGGGAAAAAAGTGTATCGCCTTCTTTTTTAAGATACCGCTCGGGGCTGGCGCAAAGCAGGTACCTGTCATCAAGTTTATAGAAGGCCGCGAATGGATTGGGAGAGGCAGCGCTGAGGTCGAGGTAAACAGAAAGGGGGTCGATCAGGGCATCGGTTGCATAGAATTCCTGGCAGAAATTGATCTCATAACAATCTCCCCGGAGGATATGCTGTCGCAACTGCTGAATGATCTCGATATATGTTGCTTTCGGAATGCGGTTCCTGATCTCGATGGGTGCATGGCTGGCCGATATGTTGACTGGAACAGAACGGGTGATTGCCCGGTAGATCTCTTCATGGCTATTGCCGCAAAGGCCGATCCTCATTTCACGATCATTCAATTGCACGAGTATTTCCGGAACAAAAAAGAAAAGATCGGGAAAACCGATCCCGTCGGGATGTGAGCTTGCAGTAGGGAAATATCCGTTCTTGAGATCGTAACCGAGATGGCCGAACAGCCAGTCCTGGTGCGTTTCGCATAGGTATTGCAGTTGGTCGAATGCTGACCCGGCACTGGCGGTGAGCGTATGGAGCGTCCCTGCGGCCAGCAGGCATTCATAGCTATGGTGTGAACCCTGATATTGCTGGTTATCCAAAAAACTACAAATGCTGAACCGGTTAGCCCAGCTCAACATTTGTAATTTTGTTTGCTTGAAATCAGTTATGGGAAACGAAGTGAAGCTTCTGTTCACATTTTCAGCATTGAAAGCGAATCGCAACAACTAATCGACCATCCATTAGAAATCATCCTCATCGTCATCGAATCCTCTGTCGTTGAAAAGGTCCATGTCCTTGAATTCGTCATCAAGGCCGAGATCATCCTCCTCCTCTTTTCCACCTTTTTTGGATCCGCCTGTACCTGCGGCTTTTTTGGTCTTTGATTTTGGTAAATCAAATTCTTCAAAGTCAGGATCCCATTCCTCTTCTTCTTCGGGTTTATCCCAATCATCCACTTCATCATCTTCGATGTCGTCGTCATCATCGTCGTCATCGTCATCATCTTTTTTAGAAGATGCCTTGCTTCCTTTTTTGGAAGCCTTCGGCGTTTCTACCTCATCATCTTCAAGATCATCATCCTCATCATCTTCCTCCTTCTTTTTAGGCTTGGAAGAAGTTTTCTTTGGATCTTCCTTAGAAGACTTTGGTGCAGAGCTTCCGCCGGTCTTTTTTTCCTTGTCAGATTTTGCTGCCATTGTCTGGTAAGATTGTGCTGTAAAATTTCAGCGAAGTTTTTAATTCGCCAAACTTTTTTTGAAAAAATTTTTATGATAAAAATAGCTGTCGCTCCCGCTATCATTAAATCCTTGCCTAACAATACAAAATCCTGTTTGCCTGCTGTAGTTCATGAAAGTAAGATACATAAGGACATTAAACAAACAAATCTTTTGCCTACGAAAACTACTAAATTTTCTTGAATTTATTCATCGCTGAACAGGTGGTGCCGATATGCAGGATCAGGCTATCAAACTACTGAATTTCTATCAATTGGTCACGCCCCGGGCCATTGGATATATAAGCCACTTTTACACCAAGGTATTCGTTGATAAAGGCAACGTATTGTTTCATGACAGCAGGTAATGATCCGGCTGACTGTAAGGCAGTGATATCTGTTTTCCAGCCTTTGAATGATTTCAATTCCGGCTCTACCGTTACTCTCGTCAACTGGAAAGGCACCTGGTCCACCTTCTTACCATTAACCAGGTAAGAAGTACATACTTTCAGTTCGTCGAACGCATCCAGCACATCGGCCTTGGTCATCACCAGTTTGGTGACACCATTCACCATACAGGCGAAATTGAGGGCTACCAGGTCGATCCATCCGCAACGGCGGGGACGGCCGGTAGTAGCGCCGAATTCGTTGCCGATCTTACGCAATTCTTCACCGGCAGCATCATGAAGCTCTGTGGGGAATGGGCCACCGCCAACACGGGTGCAATAGGCTTTCGTTACACCGATCACATCGCGGATCTTTTGCGGGGGCACGCCAAGGCCGGTACAAACGCCGGCACTGATAGTATTGGAAGAAGTAACAAAGGGGAAAGTACCGAAATCCACATCCAGCATACTGCCCTGTGCGCCTTCCGCCAGTACTTTTTTACCCTGCCTGATCCTGTCGTTGATAAAATACTCGCCGTTCACGATCTTGAATTCCTTCATGAACTCGAGCGCTTCAAAAAACTCTTCTTCCCAGGCCGAAATATCTTCATGGAAATTGAGGCTGTCGAGCAGCTTCTGATGTTTCAGGCGGAGTTTGATGTATTGTGTGGTGAAGCTCTTGTCGAGCAGGTCACCCACCCGAAGGCCATTGCGGCCTGTTTTGTCCATATAAGCAGGCCCGATCCCTTTGAGCGTGGAGCCGATCTTTTCAGTGCCTTTCGACAGCTCGGAAGCTTTATCGAGGGCACGATGGGTAGGAAGGATCAGGTGCGTTCTTTCCGAGATGTACAGGTTCTTCCGGTAATCGACACCAAAAGACCGGATGGTGTCACATTCCCTTTTCAGGGTCACCGGATCGAGCACAACCCCGTTCCCGATCAGGTTGGTGGTATTTTCATGAAAGATGCCGGAGGGTACTTGGTGCAATACTACTTTCTTATCGTTCACATAGAGCGTATGCCCGGCATTAGGGCCACCCTGGAAGCGGGCAATGATATCATAATGGGGAGCAAAATAATCTACGATTTTTCCTTTCCCTTCATCGCCCCATTGGAGGCCTAATAATACATCAACCATTGATTAGAAGTTTGAGTGAGATTCGGTTGTGAAAACGGGGGCAAAAATAGGGGAATGTTGAGAGGTATACAAGTTGAAATGTTGACAGGTTAAAAAGTTGACAAGTTGATACGTGAATGGATCCCCGGATCAGGGTCATATCCTTATCAACCTGTCAACTTTTTAACCTGTCAACATCTAATAAATAACCTGCCAACCCGATACACTAATTGCCTTCTGTCAGCGGCCGCGGGAACCTGTCCCATACATCATCCCCTGCCCTGTCGATCGGGAGTTGGTTCAGAAGGCCGTAACGGCGTATATCTACCCAGCGATGCCCTTCGAAATAGAGAGAATACCTGCGTTGATAGAGCATTTCAGTAGCGAGCGCCGCTTGTGTAACAGCGCCGGCATAGGCCGCAAGGTTGTGGCTGGTACGTATCCTGTTGATGGCCACAACAGCATCTGGCAGTTGATTCAGTTGGACCTTTGCTTCCGCATAGATCAGGATCAGCTCTTCATTGCGGACAATGGGAATGGGATCAGTGCTCGACCTGTATACCCATACATCCCTGTTGCTGGTGAGGCCGTTCTGGGAAGCGGCCTGAGCGCGTAAAGTTGCTTTGCCGATCCTGTCATCTCCTGCAAGGATGTCTGCTGCATAACTTGGATGCGCCACTCTTATCTCGCCATTTTGGTTCTGCCCTACGAAAGCCAGGTTCAACTGATCATTGGGACCGGTGGAATAAACATGGAATACGCCATTGTTGAAAGAGCCATTCAGGTCGAAGAAAGATTCATTCAAAGCTGTCAATGCCGGGGCCCATTGCTGCCTGTAAACAGCTACCCGTGCGGCCAGCGCCCTGTTGAATTTAATGAGGCCGGCAGCATCCGTATAAGCACCAAAACCCGACGATAATTTGAAAACGATATCAGCACCCGTCAGATCCGCTTTCGCATCATCCAGCAATCCCGCGATAGCTGTGAGCGATTCGGGATAACCCATGAAAGGGCCCAGGTTATCGGGATTTTCCACATCGATCCGCACACCGTTGATATAGGTCAGGTTCAGGTTCAGCAACAGCTCATACGCTTTGATCGTTTTCGCAAATCCGGTGTACCCTTTCTTTTGCGCAGCCGACACGGAGGTGGAATTGGTAGCGCCCTGGATGAGGATATTACAATTCTTCACCACCCTGTATCTTGAATTCCAGGAATTGGTGAGGTAAAATGTATTGTTGTTGAGCGTACTGCTCCCCGCGCCCAGCAGGTCGGTGGTATAACGGGGCTCGGAACCTGCAAAGCGGTACATCTCCCGGCCAATTACACCCGTTGCGTCCAGGTAGAAGTCGAGGTTATTACGCATACCTGCTTCTGTTCCCACCACAACGGTATTCAATTCCAGTCTGCTGGGATTCTTCGAGAGCTGTTCGAGACTGGGGCCGTTCAGGCTCCCGATCTCTTTCTTGCAGGAAGGCAACGAGACCGATAGCAGGGCAAGACCGGCGATATATATATTGACTATCTTTTTCATCTTTTAATTTTTTGATGGTTATTTTAGAAATCAACCAATAAATGGAAGGTGGCACGTTTGGACGCAGGGTAAGGCATTACATCCACATTCGTGGAGAAGCCGGTGCCGAAGTTGGATACTTCAGGATCGTATCCCCTGTATTTCGTGCTGGTAAAATAATTATTGGCGGATATGCCTACCCGTAAGCCCTTGATGAAATTCACCGGCATATTGGTGAAGGTATAATAGAGCCCGATCTCACGCAATCTCAGGTAGCTGGCATCCTGCACAAAACCACGGGCCGATCCTGAAAAGAACTGTGCAAGCCTGTCGGGCCCTTTTTTACTGGTGCCATTTTTAGTTGGATCATCATAATCCGGGCTGGTGCCTCCCAGGTCGGTGAGGAGTTCGCTCAGGTTGATATTGTCGCCCCCATTCTTCCAGTGCAACAAAAAGCGCAGGCTGAAATTTTTCAGGAAAGTGATCTCGTTGAACCAGTTCATCTGGAATTTGGGCTCTGCATCCCCGAGTGGCACAGCCACATCGGGATTTCCGTCTGTGCCCACGATCTGTGTGGCTGATTTACCCTCTTCGATCTTGAAGGTCCCCAGTGAGGTACCGAATACACCTAACTGGACCGGCGCGATATTCAGTTTCGTGACCTTTGAACGGTTGAGCCAGAAGTTGACAACGGTATTCCAGCGTATATCCTTGTTGGAGACCGGTTGAGCGTTCAGGCTCAGCTCCACGCCCCTGTTCCGCAGATCGCCGGCATTCACGAATTCATTGGCGAACCCGGTAGAGCCTGCTGTTGGACGTTGCAACAGGAAGTCCGATATCTTTTTCTCATATACAGTAAAGGAGAAATTCAGTTTGCTTTTCAACAGGCTGAAATCCACACCGGCTTCCAGTTCCGATGTTCTTTCCGGTTTAATGGTGGGAGTACCTCTCAGGGTATTGGGCAATAAACCTGTATTGCCGCCGATATTGAAGATCGACATAATGGCGAACTTACTACCGGGTGCCGGGAAGTTACCGGCCTGTCCATAAGCGGCGCGTACTTTCAGGTTATCGAAGAAACTGTTCTTCATGAAATCCATCCGGGTCAGGTTCCATGAAACACCTGCTTTGGGGTAGATATAATATTTTTCGGCGTCGCCGTTATTGGTCGATCTGTCGAAACGAACACCACCTGTAAGCGTGATGGCATCCATGATCGTTGCCTCTTCCTGGAAGAAGATGCCGTTATCCTGGAATTTATTGCGGAGCTGTGTAGCGGTCAATGCACTTCCCAGGTCGACATTGGTTTGACCGGCCACCAGTTTGGTGGCGATGTTCAGGATATTATCGAAATCACCATTCTCCTGCGTGATGCCGGCTGAAGTGGTGAGCGCCAGATTTTCAGAGGCGTTGAAATTATTGACCAGTGAGAGAATGAAGTTGGTATTGAGGTTCTTGGCGAATCCCTGGATCGACGTTCCCTGGTTCACCGCCTGGAACTGGAGCTCATTGGGAAAGAGGGCAGTTGTTTTGAAATTGTAGAAATCAAATCCGCCACGGCCCACAAAGCGGGTGATGGACTTCTCCGATTTCTGAAAGATGGCATCCAGTGTAACCCCTGTCATGAAACGGTCGACCGCTTCATTATTGGTCATCAGGTCCCTTGTCTGGATCGGGTTCGACGAGCTGTAACTGTTGTTGGGATAGTTACCCAATGCATCCGCATGCAGATCGGTAAAACCCGGTGTGGAAGACAGGGCCACGCCGAATGTAACGGAGTTGTTATCGTTATTGGTCAACCCCCGATCGGCGGAAGAATTGATATAATTGGTGGCCACACCGATCTTGACATTATCACTGATCCTATGATCGATGTTCAGGCGCACACTGTTATTGCGATAGCCTGTTCTTTTAATGATCCCCTGTTCATCTTTCTGTGAAGCTGAAAAGAAGAAGCTGGTCCTTTCATTGCCGCCGGTGACACTGACGTTCGTGTTGCGGGTAAGCCCTGTTTGACCGTACATTTCTTTTTCGTAATCGAAAATTTTCCCGGCGGCTTTGGCTGCATTGAATTCTGCTTTGATGGCGGCACGACGCGCAGCATTGCTTCCGCCCAGGTCTTCTGCTGTGGCTTCGGTGAAGGTTCGGGTCCCCAGGAATTTCCTGGCTTTCACAAAACCGATGTCCTGCGAAACGCTCACCCTTGTCCTCCCCGATCTGCCACGTTTGGTGGTGATGATCACCACCCCGGCAGCGGCTTTCGATCCGTAGATGGCCGCAGCAGACGCCCCTTTAAGGATCTCTACATTTTCAATATCCTCCGGGCGCAGGTCGGCGATACGATTGGAGGGATTGTCCTGGTTGGAAGAATTACCACCTCTGGCCGCAGCGGTCACGAAGTTGAGACCGGCCGGTGTGGCCGTGTTGTCGAGGAATACCCCATCCACCACAAAAAGCGGTTGTGTATTGCCGAAAAATGAGGTAACACCACGAAGTTTTACCGAAATGCCGCCGCCGGGAGCGCCGGAGTTGGCATTGATCAGTGCGCCAGGCACTTTACCATTGAGGGCAGCATCGAAAGTCTGTGCAGGTGCAGTACCTGCCAGGTCCCTGTTTGAAATGGTAGCGACTGCATTGGCCAGGTTCCTTCTCTTTACACTGGTGGCCAAACCGGTCACCACAACTTCATCGAGACGGCCTACGTCTTCAACAAGCTTAACGGACAGCGCGTACGAATTGCTGTTTGCCTTAATTGTTTGCGTTTTATAACCTACTGAGCTGATCTCGAGTTCGCCGCCTTTGGAAGGGACCGTGATGCTGAAGCGGCCGGCGGCATCTGTGGCAGTACCGATGTTCGAGTTCTTTAGTTTGACGGAGACACCTGCAAGCGGATTGTTATTGGCATCCGTGACAGTGCCGGTGACGCTGATCTGAGCCCATAGCAGCGTCGGCAGTGCTGAATAAAACATGGCAAGCACTGCTAGTTTGAGCAACTTTCTCATGTTAGTGTGACTTTTTGTTTGATAAAATGTGTTTGCAAAAGGATCCATAGCCAGGCAAGGATCTGCCTGGACTATATTTTTAAGCTACGGATAGTGAGGGAGGGGGTTGGGGCAAGTCGGATTGGAAGCAGGTACTAGGTCACTTTTTTTAGGATAGGTAGCATGTCGGTTTGGTTTTTTGATTGATGGAATATGTTTCAAAAGGATCTCACATTAAGACAAAACTAAGCGGTCCTAAGCTGCTTTGAATATTCGTGGAGAATGTTCAGTGTAGGCCAGTTCTATTGAAATGTGCAGATACTAAGTTATAAAAAAAGCGAGGAGTGAAAAAGAGTATAAGGAGAAAAGGAGGGATTTGCAGGTTTTTGCGTGCAACGCCATCGCTGTTATTGTTCGGTATCGTAGCGGTCTACCGTTTCAATGCCTGGTAATCTCTTGAGCCTGTCGACAAGTTCTTCGAGCTCTTCCTTATCGTGCACGTACACCCTGATATTACCATGGAACAATCCTTCTTTAGCTTCGATGGTCATGGCGGCGATATTGATCTTCATTTCACCGGAGATGAGGTTGGTGATCTTGTGAATGACGCCTACATCATCGAGCCCTACGATCTTGAGACCGGTAAGGAAGGATATCTCTTTATTCTTCGCCCATTTGGTTTTTACTACCCGGTGTCCATAGTTCGACAGGAGCCTGGTGGCATTGGGACAATTGGTGCGGTGGATGGTAAGTCCTTTACCTGTTGTAACGAATCCGAAAACATCATCGCCCGGAATGGGCTTACAACAATTGGCCAGTGTATAGACGATCTTGTCACTGCTTTCCCCGAAGATGATCAGTTCGGTATCTTTCTTGGAGATGGGAGAGATAGTGCCATCGGGTTTGGGTTCCACCAATACTTTCAGCGGTTTGGGCGGTTCCAGTTTGTCGCCCAATAAGTGAAAATCTTTCAGCTCTTTCAGGTCGAGGGCCTTGATGGAGACCTGGTAGTAGAGATCGAGCGGTGAAGATAGTTTATAGAAGGCCGTTAGTACATCGACGTTGTGCTGGTTGAATGCTGCTCCGAAATTTTCCATTTTCCGTTGGAGCATGTATTTACCGTCCTCGGCCACTTTCCGTTTATCTTCTTTGAGTGCGTCCTTGATCTTGCTCTTTGCCTTGGCGGTCACTACGATATTCAGCCAGTCTTCCGTTGGCTTTTGTTTGGCGGAGGTGATGATCTCCACCTGATCACCGCTGCGGAGCTTATGGCTGATGGGCACCAGTTTATGGTTCACTTTGGCGCCGATACATTGTGATCCTACCATACTGTGAATGGAGAAGGCAAAATCAAGTGCTGTGGAATTTACCGGAAGCATTTTTACATCGCCCTTGGGGGTATATACATAGATCTCCTCTGCGAGGAAGCTGGTCTTGAAGTCCTGGAGGAAATCGATGGAATCGCTATCCTGGTTGTTCAATACTTCGCGGATCTGCTGGAACCATTTATCGAAGCGGCTTTCATCGGTAGCGCCTTCTTTATACTTCCAGTGGGCGGCCAGGCCTTTTTCAGCGATCTCATTCATTCTTTTGGTACGGATCTGCACTTCCACCCATTTACCCTGAGGGCCCATCACCGTGGTATGCAGGGCTTCATACCCATTCGATTTGGGATTGCTGAGCCAGTCGCGCAATCTTTCCGGCGCCGGTGTATATTCATCCGTAATGAATGAATATACTTTCCAGCACGCCTCTTTTTCTTTTTCAGGTGTGGTATTCAGGATCACCCGGATTGCGAAGAGATCATACACTTCTTCAAAGGCCACTCCTTTTTTCTTCATCTTGTTCCAGATGGAGTGAATGCTTTTGGGACGGCCATACAATTCGAATTCGAACCCACTTTTCTCCAGTTTTTCTTTGATAGGTTTGACGAATTCGTTTATATACCTCGATCGTTCCCTTTTTGTTTCAGCCAGTTTGCGGGCGATCTCTCTGTATGCTTCGGGTTCGAGGTATTTCATGGCCAGGTCTTCCAGCTCTGTCTTGATATTATAAAGGCCCATGCGGTGCGAAAGCGGGGCATATACATACACTGTCTCCGAGGCGATCTTCAATTGTTTTTCGCGCTTCATGCTGTCGAGCGTGCGCATATTATGAAGGCGGTCCGACAGTTTGATCAGGATCACCCGTGGATCATCCGTGAGTGTCAGCAATATCTTTTTGAAATTCTCTGCCTGCTGCGAAGCATTTACATCGATCACATTGGCGATCTTGGTAAGCCCATCCACGATCCTGGCGATCTCGCTTCCAAATTCACGTTCGATGTCTTCGAGAGTAATATCAGTGTCCTCTACTGTATCATGAAGAAGGGCGCAGATGGTGGAGCGCACGCCCAGTCCGATCTCTTCCACACAGATCCGGGCCACGGCCAAAGGATGGAGAATATAGGGTTCACCACTTTTCCGGCGCATGGTCTTATGGGCATCGGCGGCCATCTCGAAGGCGTTGCGCACGAGTTCCTTATCGCCGGGTTTCAGTTTAGGTTTCAGTGATCTCAACAATGCACGGTATTCCCTCAGGATCAGCTTCTTTTCCTGGTCGTCGTTCAGATTATATTTCGGTAATGCTGCTACAGTTGCCATACCCTACGAATTTACATAAAAGAAAGTGTTTTCGGGTTTTCGACCAAATCTCCCTACTTTTGCCCTCCTTCATAACCAGCTATAACACAGGAATTGAAGGAAACATGCGCATGTGGCGTAATTGGTAGCCGCGCCAGACTTAGGATCTGGTGGAGTGATCCGTGGGGGTTCGAGTCCCTCCATGCGCACGAAGACTAAATTTCTCAGATCGGAGATTCACAACAAAAAGGCAGTGATCCCTAATAAATGAATCACTGCCTTTTTATTTGATAAATACTAAGTGACTGTATTGAGATCGCTAGGGTGTCTGAGGAACTCGCTGGTTTTTATTGCCGCTCATCGTATACCAGAAGCACGTCGAATACAAAATCATCAGCAACTACAATTCCTTGTAAAGAAATATCCACCTGCAACGGATATTCATATTGATAAACAGTACGATTCATAATGGTGTCAGGGATAACAATAGGATTATTCATTGTAAATACCGGCTGAAATAGGTATGGATGATTAAGCGCGGGCAGCGAGAATTGCATTGAGTTGGATATCCCTTTTCTGCTGGTACATACAATAGATACATACAATCCCTGACGGTACAGCTTTTCAACCCATTCATCGGGTTGCACCCATTCAAACAAAGGTGTGAGAACAATCTTTTTGATTGTACGACTACTGCCTGGGTGAACCAACTGAAAAGTATGTGCAAATTCTTTTTTCCCAAGTTTGAGCATGCGATCGAGTTGGGTTACCAATCTGGGTTTGGCGGTATAGTGAGTGCCCGCTCCGCTCCCATGCCGGATCAGTAAACCAGAGGTGACCATAGCGGCCACATCTTTTTTGACAGTAGGTAATGAAAGTCCGAGTTTAACGGCGATTTCACCTGTGCGTGCTCCGGCATGATGTTCAACATACATCCGGATCTGCTTGATACGGGGTGAAATAAAATTGTCTTCCGTTTTTTCTTCCAGTTTTTGCATTAGCTGCTGCTGGATATTGGACAGGCAATCGGTAAAGAAGAGAACCCAGGAATAGATATTTTCTCCTGGACGGTGACGCTGGCATTCTATCAGCACTTTGTAATATTCCGTCTTGCGGTGTTCAACCTCATGTTCAAAACTGACGTATTCGACCCAGCCATATCCCTCCTTTAATAGCAACAACGTGCTGAGCAGGCGACTAAGGCGGCCATTGCCGTCCTGGAAAGGGTGTATACTTAAAAAATCATATACAAATGCAGCGGTTCGTACCAGCGGATGTTCTTCTTTTTCCCGATTGTACCACTCTACTAATCTGCGCATGGCTTCTTCTGTTGCCCATCCAGGTGCCGTAGTATCAAAAATGATATATTTACTACCATCAGGATGTTTTGCCTCTACTGAATTAGATAACTGCTTATATCCCCCTTTGTGCCAGTCGTCTTTTGTACTATACTTCAAGAGTACATTGTGCAGCGATTTCAATGTGCTTTCAGATATTGGCATGTCCTGATAAGCTTCCGAGATTAGGTCAAGAGCTTCGAAATAACCAATCACTTCCTGCTGATCCCTCTCTTCCAGTTTTTCGATTTTGAGATTGCCGATCAGTACCTTGACTTCCTCGTCGGTCATTTTCGACCCTTCTATGCGTGTCGAAGCGCCAACGCTTCGAACTGTGGCGATCGATTTAAGTTGCTTTAGGGTTTGCCCTTCCGATTTAATAATACCCTTCCATTCCCCACCGAAACGGTCAATTTGGCTTAACTGATTGATTAACTTCCAATTAATCTCTATTTGAAAGGTATGCAGCATTGATCGATATACGATTAGATACGCAAATATCCGATTTTTATTTGAAAAGGCAACCCTTTATACGATCAGATACGAGAATATCCGAAAATAAAGATTTAAAAACCTTATAGTGCGTGATAGGTAAGAGGATCTGATAAATCTCCAATAAAAATGACCTTCCGATTAGATGAGCAACTTGTTCACTTATGATCAGCATCCGGAAATATAAGCCCCCGGCAATTTCTTATACATTTTGTTCGGTTTCTGCAATCCTCAGCCTGCAAATGCCTTCTGCAATTCCGCCAGATCGAATTTCTTCATCTTCAGGAATGACCTGGTAACACGTTCCGTTTTTTTCTTATCCGGGTCGAGGAGCATTTTTGAAAGTTGTATAGGGTTCACCTGCCATGCTACGCCGAATTTATCTTTCAGCCATCCGCATTGTACCTCCTCTCCGCCTGCTGTGAGCTTATCCCAGTAAAAATCTATTTCCTTTTGCGTTTCGCACTGGACCATCATCGAGATCGCATCATTGAAAGAGAACTGATGCGGAAAAGCACTGTCCATAGCCATGAATGTTTGTCCGGCCAGTTTGAACTGCGCATGGTTCACAGTGCCTTCGGGCTCGTTTCCTCCCGGGCCATATTTGAGCATTCCCGTGATCGATGAATCATCGAAAATGGAAGTATAAAAATGGATGGCTTCTTCTGCCCTGCCATGTTGCTCATTTGCAAAAAGGAATGAAGGAGTGATCTTTTGTCCGGTGTCCGATATCTTACCGAATGCGATCTGCCAGGAAAGGCCATAGCGGTCCTGGACCCATCCGTATTTTTCACTCCAATCGTACTTATCAAGGGGCATCAACACCATTCCACCCGCTGAAAGATGTCCCCAGAGCTTATCCGTTTCTGCCTCCGTTTCGCATACTACAAAATAGGAAATGGAGGGATTGAACTTGAAGAGCGGGCCCCCATTCAGACCGCAGAACTCCTGGCCGCTTAACGTGAAGTCAACAGTCATGACCGAACCTTCGGGCCGCTGATGAATGTCAAATCCTTCTTTCCCATAGCGGGTGATATGATCTATGTGCGAATCCGGAAAGATGGAAGTGTAAAATTTTGCTGCTTCCTCTGCCTGGTCATCGAACCAAAGGCTGCTTACAATGCGTTGTTTGATAGCCATAGTCATTGAATTAAGATGTTTAAAAATATCGGTTGGATCTATTTTCTGAATGCCAACCCTGCTGCTGTCAAAGCTTTTCGGAGCTTTGGCATGGAAGAGGGTCCCATTCCGTGAAAGGCCAGCACCTCTTTTTCACTGAAAGCCGACAATTGCTTCAGGGTCGTTATCCCATGATGTTCCAGCGCACGCCGCGCCGGTGAGGCAAGCAGAGATAATAATCCATCCTGTGGTTTGCGTTCCTGTTCACAAGTGGGGCAGGTAGGACAGTCGCTGCTTTTATAATAGGTATGCCCCTGGGGGCAGGTCCTGAGACTTCCTTTGCTTGTAGTCATAATACCGTTTCTATTCTTACCGTAAAACTAGGACTTTAAACCAGCCACGACGGGGGCAAATGCGGCTTTTTAGAGGGGCAATTGCGTAGCGGACATTCATTAACGAATTCTATTCAAGGCAGAAGATCGTCTACTCGTCAAAGAAAATTCATAGCCGCTGTCCTTCACGTTAGCTTTGTTTCAAATCATCATTGTATGAAACTTAAAATACTTCATCTTGCCTGCATTTTCCATATCGTCAATATGCTTTCGTATGGGCAGAGTAATGGAATACCTGCAAAAAGAATGCCCGGGGAATGGCCCGCATACGGCAATGATGCCGGTGGTAGGCGGTATTCACCGCTGAACCAGGTGAACGACAGGAATGTAGCGAAGCTCACAGTGGCCTGGACTTACAGAACAGGTGAATTGAAAACCTACGAAGGCACCAATGCCATCAGCAAGGCAGCCTTCGAGGCCACACCGATCATGATCGGGAAGACGCTTTATTTCAGTACACCGTCAGACCGTGTATTCGCCATCGATGCAGCAAGCGGAAAAGAGCGATGGATTTATGATCCGAAAGTAGACCTGCATCAGCAGTATTCGGAAATAACTTCCAGGGGAGTAGCAGCATGGCCTTCAGGCAATACTTCTTCCCCAAACAGATCTCCGCAAAGGATATTTATTGCCACGATCGACGGCCGGCTGATTGCGCTGGACGCTAAAACAGGTATCCCTATTCCTTCATTCGGACAGCATGGTAGCGTGAATTTAAGAACAGGGTCGCAAGAGGATGTAAGTGTCACTTCTCCTCCTGCTATTATCGGCAATATGGTGATAGTGGGATCATCGATGGGCGATAATCAGCGGTTCGATTATCCACCCGGTGTTGTAAAAGCCTTCGATGCATTATCCGGAGAATTGAAGTGGAGCTGGAATCCCATTCCCACCGATTCAACCGACAAGGCATGGAGAACATGGAACGGACCGAAGGCGCACAAAGCAGGCGCCGCCAATGCCTGGGCGCCCATTTCGGTTGATGCTGAGCGTGATCTCGTATTCATTCCCACGAGTTGTCCAAGCCCCGATTATTACGGCGGAGAGCGGCTGGGACAAAATCTGTATGGCAACTCATTGGTGGCACTGCGGGCCTCTACCGGGAAAATGGTCTGGTACTACCAGGTAGTACATCACGATCTGTGGGATTATGATATTGCTGCACAACCACTATTGACAGACATCAACAAGGATGGAAAAAGAATCCCTGCGGTAGTAGTAGGTACAAAAATGGGGCACCTGTTCATCCTCCATCGTGAAACCGGCAAACCCTTATTTCCTGTTGAAGAAAGGACTGTTCCTGCTTCCGACATTGCGGGTGAAACAGCATCCCTCACGCAACCATTTCCCGTTTTGCCGGCACCGTTAGGTATTCAAAGTATTTCAGCAAAAGATGCCTGGGGGCCCACTGAAAAAGACCGGGAAGAAACCGCTAAAAGAATTGCACAATTCATCAATAAAGGCATCTTCACTCCACCCAGTGAGAATGGTTCCATCATGACCCCCGGAAATGCAGGAGGCATCCATTGGGGAGGTATGTGCTTTGACCCGGAAAGGTCTTTATTGATCACCAATATCAATTTGCTGCCTGCCATCATACGTATGCTGCCCCGTGAAAAATTAAAAGACATGGAAAACACCCACAAGGACCTGATCAGGGCAGAAACAGGTTTGCAGAGAGGAACACCTTATGTGATGAAGAGAGATTATCTTTTTAGGATCGACAGCAATGAGGTGATCATGCAAACCAAACCACCATGGGGCACACTGGTAGCAGTAGACCTCAGCACAGGGATGAAGAAATGGGAAGTGCCACTGGGCTATATGCTCGACCCTGTAAAATACCCGGGTGCTGAAAAATGGGGCTCGCTGAATTTCGGTGGAGCGATCGCCACTGCCGGCAACCTGGTATTCGTAGCGGCTAGTCGCGATGGCCATCTGCGCGCATTCGACACCAGAACAGGGAAGGAATTGTGGAAATACATGCTGCCTGCAGGCGGGCAGGCCACTCCCATGACCTATGCAGTCGACAAAAAACAATACATCGTGATAGCAGCAGGCGGGCATGGAAAATTCGCCACCAAACAGGGAGACTATGTGATAGCCTTTTCTTTGCAGGAGCAATAGACCAGGCAAAGGAGCTTTGCGCCTCATCCGCCTTTGCCCCTAATATGGTAACTTTATGGAAACTTCATTTTATGCAGCATATCCTTGTTCCGGTAGACTTTTCCGCCGTATCCCGCAATGCGGCGATATACGCAGCAGAATTGGCCAAACTCTTTAAAGCCCGCCTCCTGCTTTTTCATGCATATATGTTGCCCACACCGGTGAGTGAGGTGCCCTACGTAATGGTCACCGCCGATGAGATGCAGAAAGAAAATGAAACCTATATCCGGAAAGAGGCTGAGCATCTTCATGGCACTTATGGCATCGAAGTGGAATGGCTGGTGCGTATCGGTATTGCTTCCGATGAAGTAAGAGAGCTGGTCAAAGAGAAGGGTATCGACATGGTGGTCATGGGCATGAAAGGAGCGGGCGGGCTGGACAAGATCATCGGCAGCACCACCACCAACGTGATCCGTAAAGTGAAAGTGCCTGTACTCATTATTCCACACGATGCCAGCTATACCTCCGTAAAGCATATCACCTATGCCAGCGACTTCAGCGATAAGACCCAGATCGAACTGTTCAAACCCCTGCTGGAACTGGCCGAACTATTCCAGGCCAAGATCCATATACTGCATGTACAACGGCCTCATGAACCGGTGAAAGCCGATGAGCTGGTAAGTGCCCGTACCAATGCAGACATATTCGCCAGCCGCGACCACGAGTTTGTTACCATTCAGGATCAATCCATTACACATGGCATTCATGAATATCTTCAGCACCACTCCAGCGATCTGCTGGCCATGATCGCCCACCGGCACAGCTTCTTTGAAAGGGTATTCTCCAAAAGCTATACCGCGGCCATGGCCTATGAGACCCGGATCCCTTTGCTTGTTTTGCATGATCAGGAATAGCGCTTTTTCCCTACCTTTGCACCCCAATTAAAAAAAGTATTATGGCAACCGTTACCAGAGAGAATATAGGGCTGCTGAATGACAGGATCACTGTAAAAGTAGCAAAGGAAGACTACCTGCCTTCTTTTGAAAAAGCGCTGAAAAACTATAGCAAGAATGCTAATATACCGGGCTTCCGCAAAGGAATGGTACCTGCCGGCATGATCAAAAAAATGCATGGCCAGTCCGTTTTTACCGACGAAGTACTGAGGACCGTCGAGAAGGAACTCACGAATTATATGACCAACGAGAAGCTGGAGATCTTTGCCCAACCTCTCCCATTGTCCGAGAATGATCCCCGCCAGATCAATATGAACAATCCTTCCGATTATGCATTCGCCTTTGAAGTTGGATTGAAACCTGATTTCGCGGTGGCCGAACTTTCAAAAGAAAAAGTAACGCGTTACAAAGTGACTGTTACCGAAGAAATGATCAATGAGGAAGTAGACCGCCTGCGTATGCGCCACGGTAAGATGACAGAGCCCGAAACTGTTTCCGGCGACGACAACGTGCTGAACATAACATTCATTGAAAGCGATGCCGCCGGCAATGAAGTAGAAAATGGCGTAAAAAAAGACAATTCACTGCTGGTAAAATATTTCACTGAAAGCTACCGCAAGAACCTGCTGGACAAAAAGAAAGACGACAGCGTAGTATTGCAATTGAACAGCGCCTTCGATGAAAAAGAAAGGGAATGGATCCTGAATGACCTCGGGTTCGATAAACACGACAAGGCTGCCGGCGATAAATATTTCAAGCTCGTGATCACCAAGGTGGGTTTCGTGGAAAAAGCGGAGTTCAATGAGGAGTTCTACAAAGCAGCCTTCCCCGGCAAGGAGATCGGGTCTGAAGAAGACTTCCGCCAGGCAGTGAAAAATGAGATCCAGGCTTACTGGGACAAACAGGCCGGCAACCACATGCAGCACGAAGTTTACCATGTGCTGCTCGATCATACGAAGATCGAATTCCCTGAATCATTTCTCAAACGCTGGATCCAGCAGGGTGGTGAGCAAGCTAAAACTGAGCAACAGGCAGAGCAGGAATTTCCCGGCTTCGCCAACCAGTTGAAGTGGACACTGATCACCGATAAGATCGTTCGTGAGAACAATATAGAAGTGAAGCCGGAAGACATCCAGGCTTTTGCCAAACAACAGTTGTTCGGTTATATGGGTATGAATGCCATGGACGAGGAACAACCCTGGATCGCTGAATATGTGAACCGCATGATGCAGGACAGGAAATTCGTGGAAGATGCTTATCACCGCATTCAAACAGAGAAAGTGTTCGAATGGGCCGAAGGACAAGTGAAAGCTACTGAAAAGCCTGTGAGCGTTGATGAGTTCACCAAAGAACTGGAAAAACATCAGCATCATCACCATTAATAGAAAGTAGCTCTATAGATCGTATTTAAGGCCGGCGTACGCCGGCCTTATTGTTTGTTGGCAATACATTTAAATACTAACGTAAATGAATATGCTATTTTTTGAATAATTGTTTATATTAGCCGTTCACCAACCAGGCAGTCCTGTAAGGAGCAGGAATGGATACTTCAATTTTAAAACTGCCAGGTGAACGGGAAAATTTGTCAAAGAAATATTGATCTGTGTTATGAAAGGGTGTATGAATCCGCCAGTGGCGGATTCGTCGACCTGCATCCGCTTCATGGGGAAGATGAGTTGTGGGAAAATCTGGAAGCAGGTAAGATACTGTCAGACCATGGATTTAAGGTCGAATTATTGCCGACGTTGCATGCAGAAGAAAAAGAGCTGAGAAATAAATGGCTTCCTGATATATTCGAAAATAAAAACCCTGATGTCAGGATTAACGGTTGCCTTATCGGAGATTTTAAACGTCCTGATAAAACAACCCAGGTAAAAAGATCAACCATCAAAAGAAATATTCATAGTGCGGGGCTGCAAAAGGTAGATATTGCGATCATCAATCTCTCAGATAGACATTATACAGTTCAGGATGTAAAAAAGGGCGTAGTCGGGTGCTTGCAACCAGACAGAAACAGAAGTCTCCGATCCGTTTGGATCATCACCAATAAAAAGAACTTGTTTTGTGTCGACAGGGAGATTGTGTTTGATGATTCGATATATGAAGCACTCAATGATCTCTAAAAACAGGCAGGGCAATTACCCTGTCAAGAGTAATTGCCCCGCTGCGGAGGCCTCAGGTCGCAACCCGAGACGAGACAAAGGTAACAAAGTTTTTTCTACTTATAGTCAATTTGGATTTGGCTGGTATTTTTCTTAATTATGATCAATTCTATATGGTTATTGCGAATAAACAATACTAAAAAACAGGCAGGGCAATTACCCTGTTAAGAGCAATTGCCCTGCTGCGGAGTCCTCGGGTCGCAACCCAAAGCACCACAAAAATATAAAACAAATTCTAAATAAGTAACTCAATACAAAATTCTTCAACCTTAATTATCCGCCATCAACCTGAGTGCTTTTGCATCCATCTTCTAAACTCTTCCCCTCCTCCCTCTGCCAAATATTCCCTCCAATTCCACCCTTTCTTCCACTCCCTGCTCATTTTTGTGGCAAAATGTCCGTTTTTTTTAGTAGCACGGTATTTGGTTTCTCAAATGACTTAAATTGCTAACTAAATCAATAGGAATACGTTATGAATCTTGGAAAAGAATTCGAGCAATATGCTGTGAAACACAGGGGCATTTCCAGCAATACCCTCCACGCTTATCAAAAATATGAAGTCACCAATCTCACCCCTAATATCATCGAAGAACGCCCGATGAACGTGGCCGTGATGGACGTATACAGCCGCCTCATGATGGACCGCATCATTTTCCTCGGCTATCCCATCAATGATGAGGTGGCCAATATCGTAACGGCACAGATGCTGTTCCTCGAAAGCACCGACCGCTCCAGGGATATCCAGATGTATATCAACTCTCCCGGTGGCAGCGTTTATTCAGGGCTCGGCGTTTATGATACCATGCAGTATATCACCCCCGATGTGTCTACCATTTGTATAGGTATGGCCGCTTCCATGTCTGCCATCCTCTTGTGCGCCGGCACGAAGGGCAAACGTACTGCACTTAAACATAGCCGTATCATGCTGCACCAGCCCAGCGGCGCCATCGGCGGACAAGCCAGCGATATCGAGATCACAGTGAACGAGATCAAAAAGATCAAGAAAAACCTGTACGATATCATCTCCTTCCATACCGGCAAAACACCCAAACAGGTGGAGAAGGACTGCGACCGTGACTACTGGCTTACTTCAGAAGAATCGAAAGAATATGGATTGGTGGATGAAGTATTGCTGATCAATCCCAGAAAAGAGAAAAAAGATTAAGCTAAAGGAAAGTAAGAGAGAAAGAGTACAATAACCATAAACGAATTCAAAATGTATCCACACAATAACTATAATTATCGCAATAAGCCATTCCGGATGGACGATGAAGAAGAGGAAAAAGAAGAACAACCCAAATCGGACCTGATGATGTTCAGCAAGAAGCTGGAACAGTATTTTTTCGATACACGCAGTATCTATCTGTGGGGCGTGGTGGATGATAAGTCTGCCAAGGATATCACCACTAAAATGTTACTCCTCGATGCAGACAAGCCCGGAGAAGATATCAAATTTTATATCAATAGCCCCGGTGGCGTTGTTACCAGCGGCATGGTGATCTATGATACTATGAGAATGCTGAAAAGCCCGGTGAGCACGATTTGTATGGGACTGGCAGCAAGTATGGGCTCTATCCTCCTCAGCGGCGGTGTGAAAGGGAAACGCTTTATCTATCCGCACGGCGAAGTGATGATCCACCAGCCAAGTCTGGGTGGACATATCCAGGGTGTGAGCGCCGACCTCGAGATCCAGGCCAAACAAACCAAACGTGTGAAAGAGATCGGGGCAAGGATACTGGCAGAGAATTGTGGAAAGAAGCCAGAACAGATCATGAAAGACTTCGACCGCGACTACTGGATGGATGCCAAAGAAGCCCTTGAATACGGTATCGTCGATAAAATAACCGAGAAGCTCTAATTTCCTGGCTGTCAACGGGAAAAGGCACTACTCCTTCCCGTACGTACTTTAATGACCATGATAGCGTTTTTAATTGGGATTTGGAAGCCCATTTAGATACCTTTGCAATCAGAGATCAGAAACTAATTATGGCAAAAACAACCTTGCATTGCTCTTTCTGTGGCCGTAGCCGCGATGAAGTGAAAATTCTCATTGCAGGCCAGGAAGGACATATCTGCGAAAATTGTGTGGAGCATGCCCAGGAGATCATTGAACAGGAATTGATGATCCGCAACGAATCTGCACCCGCCTCCCCTTCTTTTAAACTGAATGTCAAGAAACCGGTCGAGATCAAACGCTTCCTCGATGAATACGTGATCGGGCAGGATGATGCCAAGAAAGTACTGGCAGTGGCCGTTTACAATCACTATAAACGCCTGCAGCAAAAAAATACCGAGAATGATGTGGATATCGAGAAGAGCAATATCGTGATGGTGGGCGAAACCGGTACGGGTAAAACCCTGCTGGCAAAGACCATCGCCAAATTGCTCAATGTGCCATTCGCTATCGTGGATGCCACCGTGTTCACAGAAGCAGGTTATGTAGGCGAAGATGTGGAAAGCATCCTCACCAGGCTTCTGCAGGTTTGCAATTACGATGTGCCTGCTGCAGAAAGAGGTATCGTTTATATCGACGAGATAGATAAGATTGCCCGGAAAGGCGATAATCCTTCCATTACCCGCGATGTAAGCGGTGAAGGTGTACAACAAGGTTTGCTTAAACTCCTCGAAGGCACGGATGTGCTGGTACCACCACAGGGAGGCCGTAAACACCCGGAACAAAAACTGATCAAGATCAATACGCAGAATATCCTGTTCATCTGCGGCGGCGCCTTCGACGGGATCGATCGCGTGATCGCCCGCCGGGTGAACACCAATGCCATCGGTTTCAATGTGAACAAGGAATTGCAGGAGCAGATGAAAAAGAACTTACTGCAATACATCAATGCAACCGACCTCAAATCATTCGGACTGATCCCCGAATTGTTAGGCCGTTTGCCGGTGGTGACACACCTGAACCCACTGGACAAATCGACCCTGCGTTCCATCCTCACGGAGCCCAAGAACGCATTGATCAAACAATACAGGAAACTGTTCGAGCTGGAAGGCATCCAGCTTACCGTAGATGAAGATGTGCTTGATTTCCTTGTCGACAAAGCGATCGAATACAAGCTGGGGGCAAGAGGGTTGAGAAGCATTTGTGAGAGCATTCTCACCGATGCCATGTTCGAACTTCCATCAGCCAAGCAGACTGTATTCCATGTTACGCTCGAGTATGCACAAAAGAAATTCGACAAGAGCAAGATGAGCCTCCTGAAAGTGGCGTAACAGGAAGTCGCGGAAAAGTATTTATCATTCTTCCAATAGAAATGCTGAGTAATTCGCTCAGCATTTTTTGTGATCGATCTGTTTATTCAACTTTCAAACTCAACGATATGAAAGAACTTATTGAAAAATTGATGGCTGAAGGATTAACGGAACAACAAGCCTATAAGGCCATCGAGGTGATCAAGAATTTCGCAAAGGAAAAATTCCCCATATTCGGGGGGGCTATAGACAAGCTGTTCAGCAAATATGGCCCGAAGGAAGAAGATGATTTCATGCCATAACCCGCCCGCCTGCGCCAAGGCTTCGGGGAGGTGATACCTTCAAGGCTTCGAAGAGGTAAAGAAAAAAGCCCCCGCAACCATTCGGGGGCTTAAACAAGACATGACAGACAAAACATCGTTTATGCTCTCAGAACTTCCCTGGCGATCACCATTTTCTGTATTTCCGAAGTTCCTTCGCCGATAGTACATAGCTTACTATCACGGTAATATTTTTCAACTGGAAAATCTTTCGTATATCCATAACCGCCGAATATCTGAACGGCCTCGGTAGATACTTTCACAGCCACTTCGCTGGCATAGTATTTTGCCATGGCCGCTTCCTTCGTCATTTTTTCTCCCCGCATTTTCAATTCACAGGCCTGAAGGGTCAACAGTTCCGCAGCGGCTATCTCGGTGGCCATATCGGCCAGTTTGAATGAGATGCCCTGGAAATTCGCAATGGGCTGATCGAACTGATGCCTTTCCTTCGAGTATTGTACGGCTGCTTCATAGGCTCCCCGTGCAATACCCAGCGACAAGGCAGCGATGGAGATCCTACCTCCATCCAGTATCTTGAGCGATTGTTTGAACCCTTCGCCGATATTTCCCAGGCGGTTGGCATCAGGGATACGACAGTTGTCAAAGATCATTTCAGCGGTCTCGCTGGCACGCATGCCGAGTTTATTCTCTTTCTTACCTGCTGTAAAACCAGGTGTGCCGCGCTCAACTACGAAGGCAGAGGCATTGTCGCTGGTACGGGGCTCACCGGTACGGGCGATCACCACAGCCACATCCCCGCTCTTTCCATGTGTGATCCAGCATTTGGTACCGTTCAGCACCCAATGATCACCATCCTTTACGGCGGTGGTCTTCATATTACCGGCATCACTGCCCGTATTGGGTTCTGTAAGTCCCCAGGCTCCCAACCACTCTGCCGTGGCCAGTTTGGGGAGATACTTTTTTTTCTGTTCAGCATTCCCGAAGGTCATGATATGACCAGTACAGAGGGAATTATGCGCTGCCAGGCTCAGACCAATGGAACCGCAGACCCTGGCAATTTCCTGGATGATGGCAACATACTCCAGGTAGCTAAGTCCGGCGCCGCCATATTCTTCAGGCACCATCACGCCCATCAGTCCAAGTTTACCCATCTCTTTAAATACATGCAGGGGAAATTCCTGGCTTTCATCCCAATCCATCACGTATGGCTTGATATGCTGCCTTGCAAAATCCCCGGCTGTCTGGGCTACCTGTTGTGTTAATTCACTGGTCTGAAAATTCATAATTGCATTCGTATTGGCAAGAATCGTCAAAGGCAAGTGCAAGATAAAACTAATTTTCAATTGAACTAACAATCGTTAGTGAAATTTTTGGGTAACTATATACTAAATGGGTGGCAGTCTCTCCGTTTGAAAAAATAAATTGTTATAGGAAATGAGTGAAGATATTAATAAACCTGAAGATCACAGCTATATATACAGTGAACTGTCTCAGGAAAATAAGGACAAGGTAGACGCAATCCTTTCTTTTTTAGGGAAAGAAAAGGTTTCGGTGATTCGACATCTTCTGTCTGCTGTAAATCGGGAATTAGATTTTAGGAGTTTTCTAAGTCATCAATAGATGACTGAAGTTCATCAATTTTCGATTCCAAATCCTTTAAATGCTTTTTAAGGTGCTCAGGTAAAACATTTTTAATAGAATTTACTCGCTCCTCTAGTTCATCAATGCGAGCAGTAGGATCATTTAACAGGTCTTCTACATAAGAATAGTCACTCATTTTTATACAGTTTGTGTTGTCTTAATATAGCCGCATCCTACTGGTAATAGGGGCGGCTTTTTGTTCTTAATCCTTGATCAGCACCTCGTATGTAAGCCGGGCTGTATTGGCGTTTTTGATCGTATGGGCAAATCTTTCTACGCCACTTTCTTGCCGGTTATTATAACGATAGGCAAACTCGGTACAATATCTTTGGAGATGCTTAGGAGAAACCTAATGGTAAATGCCTATTATGCCCCTCTTTAACAAACTCAGAAGTTCTCAATACCATTAGTATGAAAGCCGTCCTTTACATACTCACCCTTTGAGTGATCTACAATTACATGAGTGAACTCTTTGCTTTTCTTCAGAAACGCATACATTACAAACCCATCTGTAACCATAGTGGACCCTTCGGCTACATATTTGTCCAATAAATCTTTAACCGCTTTTTTACTTACCCATTTTGTTACCTGTACTACCACGTTTCCGCCTGTTTCAACAATACCAAGAATAGGGGTTTTAATGTCTGCATTACGCCCTGCTACCTTCTTATTTTTTACTCTTTTATGAAGATGCTTATTCTTCTCTAAGCCCCCAACGTAGGTTTCATCTATTTGTACGTTCTCTTTCAGCATTTTAGGTGCTGATTCTTTGTACATTTCGCGAATCCTGTGTAATAAGAACCATGCTGTTTTCTGAGTTATTTGAAGGTCTTCAGCCAGTTGTAGCGAGGAAATACCTTTTTTGTGGGCGGTGATCAAATAAATAGCTGCAAACCATGTACGGAGAGGAACTTTTGAAGATTCAAAGATGGTTCCCGTCGTAGTACTGAACTTCTTTCCGCATTCCTTTCGGGCACAACGATATTCGGGTATATCCTTCTTTGAAGGTTTTACACTACGGCTTTTTGTTTTGTACACATGTACAGCATCACAATGGGGGCATACTGGGTTCCCCTGCTCCCAAATCTGTTGAGCCAGAAACTCATAACAAGTTTTTTCCTCTTTAAAATAGTCGTTTAATTCTAGTAGGCTTTTGAAGTTCGTTTTCATTTAACGAAGATTGTAGACTAAAGATAATACTTTCGCCCAATATCTTCTAATTTAAGATCAATTATTTTTCATACTTTTGTTAAAATAATAGCCGCATAGAAATGCAGCCGTTATTGTCTGGGTTTGCATCTCAAGGTAGCGTGTTCGCACTAGCTCATGAGACCAGTCGGATACTACACCACGCTAAGCGGTTCGGCTAAAAAGTTGGCCTGACAAGCGATACAGTATTTTTAAGGGCAATTTATTTTGCCCTTTACTTTTTATGTACTAGCTTTGGATTAGACAAAAAATAGAGAGGTAGGGTTGATCCCCACCATACTGGCTGAGTTCATCAGTAACCAGTAGTCACCGACCTCTATTTGACTTTACTGATAAAAGCCTCCGTCGCCGTGCAAAGTGTCGGAGGTTTTACTTTATAAAGTATACACCTTTTTTTCCATCCATTTTAGCATCTACTACTCCATCTTTCACCTTCAAATTAGAAACTGTTATACCAACTCGTTTAGTTAAAAAATCATCTTTTTCTTTTGCTCCTAGCTTTTTCAATTCTACTACCATGTCTGCTACTGACCCCTCACCTATTTTTGACAAGGCAAATAATACCTTCTCTTTCCAGGTTAATTCTGAATCGTTATATGTTTTGGGTATTTTGGGCTTCGACTCTTCATTGGTAGCAGCTTGTTCATGACCATTTTGGAAAAGAGCAATAGTAGTCTTTATACCCTCCCATTGCTTGAAAAGAGGAGTTTGCTCTAATTCGAGCCGAAGCTCCTTTTCTTTTTGTATCAGGGTTTTTAAAAAGTCATCCATTGCTAAATCTTTGATATAAGCCAAAATTAGGAAATATTGGAATCTCCCAAAAATATTTTCTAATAGACAATTAGAAAGGCTGCCCGTAAGGAGAGGATGAGTTGTGTTATAATGTGGGACATTCTATTTATAAGAGCGTAACAAAATACGACGAGAGTGCACATAGAGATTATATATTACTTACCCCCCTTTTCTTAACTTTACTATTTTGGTCTATTTGCGCATATACAAGATTGATAATAACCTGTTTGCCTACTTCTATTAAAAAGGCCAATCTGCTTAACTCTTGTAATGTAAATTGATCGGGATGTTCTAACAGGCGTTTGAATCTATTGTAGTTAATTCCTAAATCAATGTACACAACTTTGCGGGGAATATAGTTAAATATATCTGCCAATTTCTTTACTTCACCCCTTTCAATAAATACATTAACGGTTTTGTATCGGGAATCTTTTGCCATCATCAAAGAAACTATAGGATACAAAATGAAAATCAATAGTTTCTGAATAATTTCCTTTTTGTTTTCAAAATGTATTTTTTGGTTTGCAAATCATGAATTATATTTATAAGAGCAACTTACCATCAATATTGATTAGTGTAGGTTATTATTAGTCGAGTTATATATTTGCGAAGCAAAAAGATTGATGCTTTCGCTTATTTCTCGTAACTGAAATCTGAGAAATTTCACACACCAACGAGAGAATAAGTGCGGAGCCCATGCTACGGCGTGGGTTCTCTCTTATGCGTTGGTAGGCTTTCTCAGAGCCTCAGTTACCATAAGTAGAGACCCATGCCTTTTTTATGATCGAAACGGTAGCAATATTCCCCAATACAACGTTCACACAATTGAGGATGGAGGTTGAAGCTACGACCAGCGGGGTCTCCATAGTCCGGGTTTATAACGCTGAAAGGATCGTGTTGCTATTGAGTTGGTATCTAATTGGAGGAAGTAATATTACCACATTAGATATTAAGAATCTCCCGACTGGCAAGTATCGGTTGGATATATTGAATCAAGAAGGAGAGCCACTATACACCGCAGACTTATTAAAAGATACCCAATCTGTTGAACCTCTTTTTTTAGGATAAGGGTTAATGTGTTATGGGGCTGATTAGTACCGTGATCCCGTTCTCTACGAGGATCATGAAAATTCAGAATAACCGGTGCAGCGCGATTTTGCACCGGTTCTTTATTTCTGTAAATTTGAACTATGGCAAAAGCAAAGAAGAAAAAACGTGCTGAAAAATATGATCCCAAATTTGGTATCAAAGGCAATTTTGAAGATGTTTTTAAAGTTGTAAAAAAGAACAAAGAAGATAAAAAGAAAAAGCCATAGTTCTAATCACTATGGCTTTGATCTTCAATAAAGTCCCTGCCTTCGCCCATTTAGTATATAGTTGCCAATTTTTGCCAATACTCACGCCCCTTGAACCCAAAGCCGAATACCTCAATCTACCCTTAAGTAAGGAAGCACTTTTTTAAGATCTTCCGGCAGGATAGATTCGATCTTACCCAATTCCTCCACCGACCGGAAAGCGCCGTGTTGCTGCCGGTATTGAATAATGGCCCTGGCCATTTTCCACCGGATATAGGGATGTTGCTTCAAGGTATCGATACCGGCTGAATTGAGGTCGATCGTTCTCACGGAATGGGCTTTGCATTGAAGGTATGGCTTGAGGGATTGGAAAGTGGAATCTGGCAGCCCGTAGGTCTCACCGATTTGCTCTGCAGTATAGAACCCGCCTAATCTTTCGCGGAAACTGACGATGCGTTGCGCCAGCTTCGGGCCAATGCCTGGCAGGGCGATCAAGGCAGTTGTATCGGCAGTATTGACATCGAGCGGCACGATAGTCCGCGATCTTCGTTCATAGATGGTGTACGGTTTCTGCGGGTAGCTATCGTTACTTTCCGGCAAAGCTGGTTTGCGGGATGCTATTTTCACGTAAGGTATAAGCCGGGTAAATTCTTCGGCACGCATGCCATATATCTTTCCAAGGTCTTCCGGTTTCCGGAACTGCCCTCCTTTCGAAAGGTAATGCTGTATGGTAAGAATGGTCTTATCGCGCAAGCCCAGTCTTTTCCAACCGGCGCCGGAGAGTGTATTGGGATCGAATTCAAAAAGCACAGGATGTTTATGATCATTGGGTGTGATCGCGGCTCTCTCTTCAAGAGAGGGATCAGATGTACTTCCGATAGTCGCCACATCTGCTTCCTGTGCAGTTCTCAGGGCAGCCAATTGTTGTTGTAACCGTTCAAATGCAATTTTATCAGGCTTGAAGGAAGGCCCCGGAAGCAGGCAGGGGAGCAGGTAGGCGATGCCGGTGAGGGCCAGCAATACAATGATGCCGGTCCTTTCTTTCTTACTGAAGGAGAAATATTCTTTCCAGGAATTGTTCATCGCTCTGCGTAATGACAGGAATACCGGCAAAGCTATCTGAAAGGAAATTCAAAATTGCGGTTATACTATACTGTTATATTACTGTAAGTGAGGGAAAATTCTTTACTAAGAAAACTGGAGTTGCAAACCATCATAAGCCAAATGGATACCAGGCGGCAGTTCCTGCTCTACATCTGCATGCCTGCCCATCTGGTGACTGAGATGCGTAAAATAAGCTTGCGGAACGCTCAGTTCCTGTACAACCCCAATGGCTTCTGACAAACTGAAATGTGAAATATGACTTTCCCTGCGCAGGGCATTCAGCACCAGCACTTCACTCCCCTTTATCTTTTCCATTTCCTCCGGCTCGATCCGGTTGGCATCCGTGATGTAGGTGAATTTGCCGAAACGGAATCCCAGCACCGGCATTTTCAAATGCCATACAACAATAGGCATCACCGGGATATCCCCTACCATAAAGGGTTCCGTGGCAATGGTATGCAGTTCGATCTCCGGTACGCCCGGGTATTTGGATTCATAGAATGCATAGGGGAATTCCCGCACGATCGCTTCCTGTGTCATTTCGCTGGCATAGACTTTCATGGCCTGCTGGGAAAAAAAATTGAAAGCGCGCACATCATCGAGCCCGGCCACATGGTCTTTATGCGAATGCGTGAACACGATCGCATCGAGATGCTTTACCCGGGCCCGCAACATCTGGTAACGGAAATCGGGGCCCGAATCCACCACCAGCGTAGTGGTAGACGATTGCACCATGATGCTCGAACGAAGCCTTTTATCCTTTTTGTCGGGGGAAGTACAGACCGGACAGTCGCAGGCGATCATGGGAACACCGCTGCTCGTACCGGTACCGAGAAAAGTTATTGTAAGCGGAGGATAGCTCATACTGCCTTCTTCATTCGCCCTACTTCTCCTCTTCCGCATGCTTTGCCATCACATCTTCGTATGTCTTGCGCGTTTCGGGACTGAGGAAATCGGGATTGACATTCAGTTGCGGAATGATATCGATAAGGGTATTGATACGTCCTTCCAGTTGCAGGAACTTGTTCAACACCACTACTTTTTTTTGTTCCAGGATACAATAGCCGCTTTGAAAAGTTCCGCGCTCATACCTGACCACGTATTCCATCTCATCCAACACCTTCTCGATCTTATCTAATGTGGTTTGTGTGTATTTCATCCGTAATACTTATTGTACAACAGCAATTTATCCCTGCAAATTTAGCCAAATGTACGGCTGATGCCAGTTACAGCTCGATAAGTTATCCACAAACAGTGGAGAGAAATTTACTTGTTGGTCATCTTGATAACAGGCACGATCATTTCCTCCAGGCTCAACCCTCCATGCTGGAAAGTGTTGCGATAATAGTTCACATAGTAGTTGTAGTTGTTCGGGTAACAAAGGAACAGGTCTTCCTTGGCGAAGATGAAGGATGAGTTTACCGTCGGCATCGGCAGTCCAGCCTCTTTCGGCTCCCGGAATGCCAGCACTTCCTTCGCTTCATAATTGAGATTGCGGCCATGCTTATAGCGCAGGTTGGTGGTGGTTTGTTTATCTCCGATCACTTTGGCCGGTGTTTTCACACGTACGCTTCCATGATCGGTAGCGAGGACCAGGTTGATCTTTTTATCGGCCACTTTTTTCAACGCCTGGTGCAAAGGTGAGTGCTCGAACCAGCTCCTGGTAACGGAGCGGTAGCTGGTCTCATCGCCGGCCAGTTCTTTCAGCACTTCCATTTCCGTACGTGCATGGCTCAGCATGTCTACAAAGTTATACACGATGATGTTGAGATCATTCACCATCAGGTTATGGATATTGTTCACGAGGTCTTGCCCCGCCTGGTTGTTCAGGATCTTGGTATAGGAAAAGCGAATATCTTCCCGGCGTAATCTCTTGAGCTGGCCTCTGAAAAATTCTTCCTCATACAGGTTCTTGCCACCTTCCTCATCGTCGTTCTTCCATTGCTGTGGAAAATGTTTTTCGATATCCATGGGCAGCAACCCGGCGAAGATGGCATTGCGCGCATATTGGGTAGCCGTGGGCAGGATACTATAAAAACTTTCTTCTTCCAGTATGCGGAAACTTTCTGCGAAGATGGGCTGAATGGCCTTCCACTGGTCGAAACGGAGGTTATCGATGAGGACAAAAAAAGTAGGCACTCCTTTTTCTACATGGGGCAGCACCTTGAACTTGACCAGGGTATGCGACATCACCGGTCCGTCGTCGCCTTTGGGGTTCACCCATTTGGCATAGTTCCTCGATACGAATTTAAAGAATTCGGTATTGGCCTCATTCTTCTGTGTCTGCAATACTTCCTGCATTTCAGGACTATCGCTTTTTTCCATTTCCAGTTCCCAATACACGAGTTTTTTATAGATATCCATCCATTCATTGTAGTTGGGACTGCTGTTGAGCGCCATGAACAGGTTGCGGAATTGTTGCTGGTAGGCCGTAGTGGTCTTTTCAGCTACCAGCCTTTTATTATCGATGATCTTTTTCAGGCTGAGCAATACCTGGTTAGGGTTTACCGGTTTGATCAGGTAATCGGTGATCTGGCTGCCGATAGCATCGTCCATCAGGTTCTCCGTTTCATTCTTGGTGATCATCACCACGGGGATCTGCTGGTTCACCTCCTTGATCTTGGCGAGGGTTTCCAGCCCGGTGATACCGGGCATGGTCTCATCGAGCAGCACCACATCGACAGGATTCTCCCGCACATAGTCGATCGCATCGAACCCGTTGGTAAGGGCGTTCACCTCATACCCTTTGTTCTGTAAGAAGAGGATCTGCGATTGTAAACTTTCCATTTCATCATCAACCCAGAGTATTTTTCCCAATGCCGTGTATTATGAGTTTGTTGATCAGCAAAATACCATTATTATCATTGAAATCAGTTAATCAGTACTTTTGTCCGCTCCATTTGGCGGCAATTTTAACAAAATAGCAAGCAGCGAATGTCGAATCGTGTCCGAAAGATCATCAATGACCCGGTATATGGTTTTATCACCATCGATCATCCACTGATCTTCCAGGTCATTTCCCATCCTTATTATCAGCGTTTAAGGCGTATCCAGCAGATGGCCTTTGCCCACCTGGTATATCCCGGCGCTGTCCATTCCCGCCTTCATCATTCCCTGGGCGCTTATCACCTGATGTGCAATGCCATCCAGGAATTACGCAATAAAGGCATCGATATCAGCACCGAAGAGGATACGGCGGTCAAAATAGCGATCCTCCTGCATGATGTGGGTCACGGACCTTATTCTCATGCACTGGAAAATGTGCTGATCAAAGGAATAACGCATGAATCTATTTCTCTCAGGATCATCAGGGCGCTCGATCGGGAAATGGGAGGGCAACTAGATATGGCCATCAGGATCTTTACCAATCAATATCACAAGCCATTTTTGTACCAGCTTATTGCCGGGCAGCTCGATGTGGACAGGATGGATTATCTCTCGCGCGATAGCTTCTTTACCGGCGTTTCGGAAGGAGTGATCGGGTACGACCGCATCCTGAAAATGCTCACCGTGCATAACGGAGAGCTGATGGTGGAAGAGAAGGCCGTTTTTTCCATCGAAAAATTCCTTGTCTCCCGGCGGCTGATGTACTGGCAGGTCTATCTCCACAAAGCCGTGCTGAGCGCTGAACAAATGCTGGTGAAGATCATCGAACGGGCACGTGAGCTGATCGGGCGAGGCGAGACTGTACATACCACCACGCCTGTTCTCGATTTCTTCCTCCGGGAAAACGGACTGGCTGCCACGATCGACCATCATCTTGGAAAGTTCTGCCTGCTGGACGATTATGATGTGCTCTCGACCATTAAAACGTGGATGTTCCATCACGATAAGGTATTGTCGACCCTTTGCAGCGGGCTGATCAACCGCCGTTTGTTAAAAGTTAAATTCCAGGGAGAGCCCATTCCTGCAGCGTGGATCGAAGAACAACGGAACAGGATTTGCCGCGAGTGGGGTATCTCTGAAAAAGATTGCCATTATTGGCTCTTTACCGGTGAAGCGGAAAATACTACCTATAACCCGGCAGAGGAAAAGATCAATATCCTTTTCAAGGACGGATCGGTAAAAGATATTTCGCAGGTAGACAATGCCTTGATCCATCAAACCCTCGCAAGCCCTGTTAAAAAATATTACATTTGTTATATAAAATGACCAACCCATTATCATAATCCTTTCAACCTTTATTTACATAAGCCATACACATGCAATTTACCGCTGCTCAGATAGCCATGATCATCAATGGGAAAGTAGAAGGCGATCCCAACACGGCCGTTCATTCGTTCGGAAAGATCGAAGAAGCACAGAAAGGTCAACTCGCTTTCCTCGCCAACCCTAAATATGAAGATTTCCTTTACAGCACTGCCGCCTCTCTCATCATCATCAATACATCGCAGGAATTGAAGCAGCCCGTCAATGCCACCCTGATCAGGGTAGATGACGCCTATTCCGCTTTTGCTACCCTGCTTGCCAGGTACCAGGAAGTGATGACCCAGCAAATGGTAGGCGTGCAGGAACCGGTCTACATCGCTAAATCGGCCAAACTGGGTGAAAATATTTTTCTCGGTGCGTTCAGTTATGTGGGCGAGCATGCACAGATCGGCAATAACGTAAAAATATTCCCCAATGTGTTCCTGGGCAACCAGGTGCGGGTGGGCGACAATACCATCATTCATCCCGGGGTAAAGATCTATCACGATTGTGTGATCGGGAGAAATGTCACCATCCATGCCGGCACTGTGATCGGCAGCGATGGTTTCGGTTTTGCTCCCCAGGCCGATGGCAGCTTCAAGAAAGTGCCGCAGATCGGGAATGTTGTGGTGGAGGACTTCGTGGAGATCGGGGCCAATGCCACGATCGATCGTGCTACCATGGGCTCCACCATCATCCATTCCGGCGCCAAGCTCGATAACCTGATCCAGATCGCGCACAATGTGGAAGTAGGGAACAATACCGTGATCGCGGCGCAGGCAGGCGTGAGCGGCAGCACCAAACTGGGGAACAATGTGATGATCGGGGGGCAGGCAGGCATCGTTGGCCATCTTACCATTGCCGATGGGTCCAGGATCAATGCCCAGAGTGGTGTCAGTAAATCCATTAAAACTCCCAATGCAGCCGTCACTGGCTCTCCTGCTTTCGACTATACAAGCGCGTTACGAAGCCAGGCCCTCAGCCGCAATCTCCCGGAACTGGAAAAGCGGATCAAGGAACTGGAGAAGTTAGTGCAGCAATTGATGGCTGAGAAGGTTTAAAGATCATTGTTGACAAGTTGATAAGTTGATAGGTTGACAAGGAGGGCCCCGCATTTTGTGAACCCCTTGTTAACCTATCAACTTATCAACTTGTCAACTTTCTAACTTATCAACCTATTAACAATCAGGCCCGCACGAATCCGTAGAATCACTGGATAACCCTGCAAAATATTCCCCTGATCTTTGGAGATGCGGTTTGTTGCGTGTATTGTATCTTTGCGCATCTTAAAAAAAGAGCATGGACGCCAACTTCAATCCAGACAAACAACATACCTTAGGCTCGGCAGTAAGTATTTCCGGTACAGGTTTACACACCGGCACCAATGTAGACATGACCCTGAAACCCGCAAATCCGGGCTTCGGATTCCAGTTCCAGCGCATTGACCTGGCCGGCAGGCCGGTGATCAAGGCCGATTGCGACCTGGTTACCGACACCTCCCGCGGCACTACCCTCGAAGATAACGGCGCTAAAGTGAGCACAGTGGAGCATATCCTCGCTGCACTGGTCGGCATGGGGGTCGACAATTGCCTGATCGAATTGAATGGCCCGGAGATCCCCATCATGGATGGGAGCTCTGCTCCTTTTGTGGAGATCATCGAAGAAGCAGTTGTGCTGGAGCAGGATGCCGCCAAAGCCTGGTACAGCATCGATACCAATATTACCCATTACGACGAAAAGAAAAGGGTGGAGATGACTGCCCTCCCTGCCACCGAATACAAGATCACCACACTGATCGATTTCAACAGCCCGGTATTGGGCACACAGCATGCCGGCCTGAAATCCATGCGCTATTTCAAATCGGAGATCGCTTCCTGCCGCACTTTCGTTTTCCTGCATGAACTGGAAATGCTGCTGGAACACAACCTCATCAAAGGGGGTGATATCAACAATGCTATCGTGGTGGTCGACAAACCGGTCACGGAAGAAGAAATGAACAGGCTGGCCAAAACTTTCGGCAGGGCGCAGATCGAAGTGAAGAGTGAAGGTTATCTCAACAACCTGGAACTGCGTTTTCCGAATGAGCCTGCCCGTCATAAACTGCTGGATGTGGTAGGTGACCTGGCGCTCATCGGCTATCCCATCAAGGCCCATATCATTGCCAACCGGCCCGGTCATAGCACCAACGTGGATTTTGCCCGAAAGATCAAACAATACATCAAGAAGAACAAGCATGTAAAAAATATTCCGATCTATGATGTCAACCAGCCGCCGGTCTATTCGTTACAGCAAATAGAAAAGACCCTGCCGCACAGGCATCCTTTTCTTTTCGTGGACAAGATCATCGAGCTCAGCGACAAGCATATTGTCGGCATAAAGAATGTTACTTATAATGAACCCTTCTTCCAGGGGCATTTTCCGGGTAATCCGGTCATGCCGGGAGTATTGCAGGTGGAAGCGCTGGCGCAAACAGGTGGTATCCTTTGTATCAATGCCATGCCACCAGGGGAATATGATACCTATTTCCTGAAGATCGACAATTGCAAGTTCAAGCTTAAAGTAGTGCCTGGCGATACCATGATCCTGAAAATGGAATTGCTGGCGCCCATCCGCCGCGGTATCTGCGAAATGAGGGGCACTGTATACATCGGGAACAAGATCGCCACCGAGGCCGACCTGATGGCACAACTGGTAAAACGAGGCTAAACGGCTGACAATAAGAATAAAAAAGCTGGTTTTACAATAAATTATATTTTTGCGGATCAGCTTTATGAACGACTTTGTATTATTTTAGCGGATTAGAAGCGGATTAGATTGAGTATTAAACGCCAAACTGTCCATAAGGACACATCGAGTGAGCATCATCAGCCGAGCCCCAACGGGGAAGGGATGTCCATCACTCCACCCAACCCATATCCTACAACAACACTTAAGAATGTAAACACGATGATTCATCCGCATACGTATATTCATCCGAATGCCAAGCTTGCCACAAATGTTAAGATCGACCCCTTTACCGTCATTCACCAGAATGTGGAGATCGGGGAAGGTACCTGGATCGGTAGTAATGTAACGATCATGGAAGGCGCCCGCATCGGCAAAAATTGCCGCATCTTTCCCGGCGCCGTGATCGCAGCCATTCCGCAGGACCTCAAATTCGAAGGAGAAGATACGCTCGTCGAGATCGGAGATAATACCACTATAAGAGAATTCGTGACGATCAACCGCGGCACCAAAGACCGTGGCAAGACCAAGGTAGGCCGCAACTGCCTTATCATGGCCTATAGCCACCTGGCCCACGACTGCCTGATCGGCAATCACTGTATCATGAGCAACAATACCCAGATCGCCGGGCACGTGGAATTGGGCGACTGGGCCATTCTCGGTGGTATGTGCGCTATTCACCAGTTCGTGAAAATTGGCCAGCACTCTTTCGTGAGCGGTGGTTCACTGGTAGGTAAAGATGTTCCTCCCTATATCAAGGCCGGCCGTCAGCCATTGAGCTATGCCGGTGTAAATTCCGTGGGCCTGAAACGCAGGGGCTTTACGGTCGATAAGATCAATCATCTCCTGGATATCTATCGCATCATTTATAACAAGGGGATGAATACCAGCCAGGCATTGGAATTCCTGGAAGAAGAATTCCCCGCTACCGATGAACGCGATGAGATCGTAACCTTTATCCGCGAAAGCGGTCGCGGTATCATTAAACGCTATTCAAAAAATAGTGTGGATGAAGATATCGCTGACTAATGCAGGTAAACGTTATAACCGCGACTGGATTTTCCGCCATGTTGAATATGAATTTATAGCCGGCAGCTCGTATGCCATCATCGGCCCCAACGGTTCGGGTAAAAGCACTTTATTACAGGCGATCGGCGGCTCACTGGCCCTCAGTGAGGGACATACGAAGTATGAGGTCGGAACATGGAAGCCGGAGGTTCCCTCAAATTCAAACCCCTACACTCCGATCTCCGACCTCCGACCTCCGGCCTCAGATCTCAGACCTCTTGATATCGACCTCGCTTACCAGTACCTCTCCATCGCAGCCCCCTACCTCGAAGTGATCGAAGAAATGACCGTCACGGAATTCCTTCATTTCCACCATCAATTCAAACCCCTCCTGCCGGGTTTCCATGTTGCCCAAATAATCAATATTGTCGGACTGGAGAAAGCCGCCCATAAACAGATCCGTTTCTACAGCAGCGGTATGAAACAAAGAGTGAAACTGGCACAGGCCATCTTCTCCGATGTACCCTGCGTATTGCTCGATGAGCCTTGCACCAATCTCGATGCGGAAGGGATATCGCTTTACCAGGAACTAATAAAAGATTATTGCCATGACCGGCTGGTGATCGTGAGCTCCAACGATGAACAGGAGTATGGGTTTTGTGAGCACCGGTTGAATGTGCTGGGTTATAAATGAGAGGAGGCATTACTCATCGCTGACTGGCGATCAGTAAGTTCAGATCGGTATACTTCAGATCAAAACGCTGACTGAGATGAAAATTGGTAAGCGCTCCCTTGAAGATATAGATACCGCTCCGCAGGTGTACTTTATGCCATACCAGGTTCTCGAAACCGCCTTCTTCCCCTGCCTCCAGCAACAAGGGCATCAGCACATTGCTGATGGCCTGGGAGGCAGTGCGGGCGAAGCCGGAAGGGATATTCGGCACACAATAATGGATCACGCCATATTTCATGAAGATGGGATGCTCATGGCTGGTGATCTCGGAGGTTTCGAAGCAGCCGCCGCGATCGATACTAACGTCGATGATCACACTGCCGGGCCGCATATTGCTCACCATTTCTTCCGTGACCACCACCGGCGTGCGGCCACCCTGAGAGGCCAATGCCCCCACCGCCACCTCGCAGGTCTTGAGCTGTTTGGAGAGGATACGCGGCTCTATCACGGATGTCCACATCCGCTGCCCGATATTGTTCTGTAGTCTTTTCAGTTTGTATACGCTGCTGTCGAATACTTTCACCGATGCGCCCAGCGCCAGAGCAGCCCTGGCTGCGAACTCACCAACGATACCAGCGCCCAGGATGATGACTTTGGTGGGAGGGATGCCTGAAATACCGCCCAACAGAACACCTTTGCCATGATTGGCCGAGCTCAGGTATTGCGCGGCGATCAGCATTACGGCACTACCGGCGATCTCGCTCATGCTGCGTACAATGGGCAGGCTGTCGCTATCATCTTTGAGGTTTTCGAAGGAGATGGCCGTGATGCGCTTGTCCATCATCTTTTGCAGCAGTTCCGCTTTCATGGCCGACAAATGGATGGGCGATATGATCACCTGGTTGAACTGCAGGTAAGGCAGGTCTTCTTCCACCACCGGGGCGCTTTTTACGAGGATCGGGGCTTTGAACACTTCGGCCTTGTCGTATACGATGCGTGCGCCGGCCTCACTGTAATCCTTATCCCTGAAATGGGCTGCTTCGCCGGCATTGTGCTCGATCACTACATCATGGCCGTTGCTGATCAGCACGCCTACTGCGTCCGGGGTCAAAGCGATACGGTTCTCCTGGAAAGCCGTTTCCTTGGGAATACCGATATGCAGTTGTGCCCCTTTGGGTTTAATATCGAGTTTTTCTTCAAGTGTCTCGTAACTGAAGGATGTGCTGATGATCGGTCGTTGTTGCGACATGAAGGGTGGTTTTCTTTATTGCGGGATGCTAATATACTCATTTCTCTCCGATCCGCAGGAGCCGGGTTGCGGGGTCGATCACACTGATATACAGGGGCAGGGTATCTTCCGGGAAGATCCCTTCTGCTCTTTCGGGCCATTCCACCAGGCAGATATTACCTGAATAGAGGCAGTCTTCCACCCCTGCCCGCAGGGCTTCCTCCTCATCTTTGAGGCGGTACAGGTCGATATGGTACAGCAGTCCTCCGGGGTAGGCATATTCATTGATAATGGAGAAAGTAGGGCTGCCTACCGTGCTGGTCACTTTTTTTACATCACACAGGGCATGGATGAAGGTGGTCTTCCCCGCGCCCATAGGGCCATGTAAGGCAAACACTTTTCTATCTTTTCCCCAATCCCAGCATGCCCGGGCGGCATCGTGAATGGTATCTAGCGTAAACTCAAGTTGCATAGAGGGGGCAAAGATAGGTCTGAACCATGATTTATTGGATTTTAAGGATTAGGAGGACAATTCGCCGAAAGGATGATATCCCCTCATTAATTCATTTATTTTATAATCTAAACTGTCGTATCCCAAATATTCAACGACATATCCTCCTAATCCTTAAAATC
>JAFIGX010000019.1 GCA_017849455.1 Pseudobacter sp. | reverse complement strand
TTTGACAATGTTTCCAATCCTTTTTTCACAACATTATCGGTCAGGTTATTGATCTCGTAATATCCTTCCATGCGCCATATCTGGCGTCCAAGCCAAACAAGGATACGCTGTTTGATCTCCTCTTTATCTTTCGGGGTGATCGACTGAAGATTGACCGAGTCTTTGGCGGCATAGCCGACCAGGGTGTTCCAGGCTTCGTCTGTTTTTGAAAAATGCCGTGCCAGATCGAGCGGGTCCTTGAATTGTTTGAAGTAAGCCTGGTTCTCCATATAATAAGTGTAGATGAAGCGGCTGAACACCTGACCGCCGAACAGGGCGTATACTGGTTTTGAAAATCCGGTGGTATCGAAAGGCACGAACACATCGGGTGTGATGCCACCGCCGCCATATACCGTTCTGCCCCCTTTGGTGGTAAAGGCCGGGCCGGTATGATTGGTGACGGTATCTCCTTTCACCACTTCTCCATTGTGAAAGCGGTCCATCAGTTCATCATTATAGGCCGTTCTTCCCTGACCGTAGGGCTTCTGGATATTTCTGCCGAGCGGTGTATAATAACGGGCCACTGTGATCCGTAGCGCTGCCCCATTGTTGAGGTCGTATTGTTCCTGTACCAGTCCTTTCCCGAAACTCCGCCGGCCTATGATGGTGGCGCGGTCCCAGTCCTGCAGGGCGCCTGCCAGTACCTCGCTGGCTGAAGCAGAGCCTTCATCTATCAACACTGCCAGTTCTCCTTTTTCGAATAGACCTGGTCGTTTGCAGCGGTATTCCGTTTTGGGTTGTTTGTCGCCTTGTGTGTATACGATCAGCTTGTTATCGTCGAGGAACTCGTCGGCGATATCGACGGCCTCACTGAGGATGCCGCCACCATTATCGCGCAGGTCGAGCAGGAGTTTCTTCAATCCCTGCTTCTGCAATTTTTCCATGGCTTCCATGAACTCTTCGTAGGTGGTGCCGGAGAATTTATTGAGATGGATATAGCCGGTAATGCTGTCGAGCATATAGGCGGCATCCACGGAATAGAGCGGAATGGTGCCGCGGGTGATGGTGAATTGCATCGGCTTGCCGGCGCGGAGAACGGTGATGGACACCTGCGTACCGCCGGGTCCCCGCAAAAGTTTCTTGATCCGCTCGGGGGTGATATTGCTTGTCACCACGGAATCTCCCACCTGTAGGAATTTGTCGCCCGTTTGTACACCTGCCTTATCACTCGGTCCGCCAGCCAGCACATTGGTGGCGTTCACGGTATCCTGGATGATGAAGAATTCCACGCCAATTCCTTCGAAATTTCCAGCCAGGTCTTCATTCACTTCAGCAAGCCTGGAGGCGGGGATAAAGACGGAATGTGGGTCGAGATGGGCCAGCATGGCCTCGATGGCATCATCAGAAAGAGAATCCGTATTGACCTTGTCTACATATTTCATATTGATCAGGTCCATCACTTCCTGTACGGAACTGGGCCTGGCCGTCTGGAACAATCCACGGGAGAAAGGGATATTCTTTCGCAGCCCGGATCCAATCCACATACCTGCGATCAATACTATGGCGAAAAGCAAGGGAAGCCATACCTGGAGTTTTTTCATGCGAGGGTCCTTAAATGATAAATTTCTCAAATTCGGGGCGAAGTTCATAATTAATTCTCAATTCCGAACTTTACCTTCGTTAAACGGCTTAAAGCAAATTCTTATGGCTATATTGATCGCAGACAGTGGCGCTACCAAATGTGAATGGTGTTTGGCAGAAAAAGGTAAACGTTCAAAGACAGTCTTTACGCAGGGTATAAGTCCATATTTCCTCAATTCGGTACAGATCGAGGCCATCCTCCGCAATGAATTGTTACCCAAATTATCCAAAGCACAGATCGGTTCGGTAAGGTCCATTTATTATTATGGTACGGGATGCAACAATCCCGCCAATGTAAGCGTCGTTCGGAAGGCTTTGATGGCGGTGTTCCGCGGAGCATCACCCGTTGAAGTGACCCATGATCTTATGGGGGTGGCAAGGGCATCCTGCGGTGATGAGAAAGGGATAGCCTGTATCCTGGGCACCGGGAGCAATTCCTGCTTTTACAATGGGAAAAAGATCGTGAAGATCAGCCCGGGACTGGGATATGCCCTGGGCGATGAGGGTAGTGGTGCGTACCTGGGCAAGAAAGTGCTTCAATATTATTGCTACAACACTTTCGATGAGGAGCTGAAGTATAAATTCGAAGCGAAATATAATACTTCAACTGTAGAGATACTGGAGAATGTATACAAGAAGCCGCTGCCTAACCGTTATATGGCTTCATTCACCCTGTTCCTGGCGGAAAACCGGGGCCATTATATGATCGAGAATATCATAGAAGACGGGCTGAACGATTTTTTCTTCACTCATCTCTGCAAATTCGGTGAGAGTTGGAAACTTCCTATCCATTTTATCGGTAGTGTAGGATTTGCGTTCAGGGATGTACTGGAGCAATTATGCCATTCTTATGAATTTGAATTGGGCAAGGTGCTGAAAAATCCGATGGGTGGGCTTGTCAAATACCATATAGGCTGATCATTCGCAGCATGACAGCCGGCGATCTAAAACAGAAAGTGCTATACATGTCAGGGTTCAACAAAATAACAGAACAGGCCAGTCCATACAGGCACCTGGAGAATATGAGCATCCGGGAGCTTCTCGATAATATGAACAATGAAGACCAGAAAGTGCCGCTGGCAGTGCAGCGATCCATTCCCCAGATCGAAAAACTCGTAGCTGCCATCAGCGATAAAATGCTGGCCGGCGGCAGAATGTTCTATATCGGGGCCGGCACCAGTGGGCGACTGGGTATACTCGATGCCAGTGAGATACCGCCCACCTATGGTCTCCCGCAGGGACTGGTGATCGGGCTCATCGCCGGTGGGGAAGAAGCGATCCAGCGGCCGGTGGAACAGGCAGAAGATAGTTGGGAGCGGGGATGGGCTGATCTGGGAAAATTTTCAATCAACGACAAGGATGCAGTGATCGGCATTGCCGCCAGCGGTACAACGCCCTATGTGATCGGCGCCCTGCAGGAAGCCCGCCGGCGTGGGATCGTTACCGGTTGTATCACCTGCAATTACGGCACGCCCCTGGCACAGGCAGCCGAATACCCCGTGGAAGTAGTGGTGGGCCCTGAATTCGTGACCGGCAGCACTCGTATGAAAAGCGGCACTGCCCAGAAATTGGTATTGAACATGATCTCCACCTCCGTGATGATCCAGATCGGAAGGGTGGAGGATAACAAAATGGTCAATATGCAACTCACCAATAGCAAGCTCATCGACCGCGGAACGAAGATGGTGATGGAGAAAACCGGAATAAAGGATTATGAAACGGCGAAGGGTTTGTTGATCAGGTATGGGAGTGTGAAGAAGGCAGTGGATAATTTGTTGAAGTAGATGGTAGAGCTTCCTTTTTTTATGCAGATTGGTGCAGATGCCTTAAATAGTTGCTGCGGATATCTGCTTCATACAGATCGATGACTTTGTCGGCCAGTACCGAAAGATCTCTCGACATATTCTTATTTTTAGGAGGATAGCCTTTATGAAGTTTAACAATATGGACTTTGGTCATATTGTTTTTCACATAATTGATGGCCTCCGCATAATCATAATCTCCACTGATCAATATTATTTTGTTGCATTTATGCTCTACACTCAAGGAGATCATTTTAACGGCAAGGGCTATGTCAACGCCTTTTTCACCGTTATATTCCTGTAGATAAGGATTTAGTTTTAAAATACCTTTCTTTACTATTTCGATATTGGCGTTATCCAGGCAAAGCTGGTCATAACAATATTCAATATGTGCGAACCTTGACCTTTGCTCCTGGAGCCATATTTCCGCCTCCCTGGCATCATTTTCAATTTTGATCAGGATATCCTGATCGATAGCCGAATAGTTACCATTTCTATAGTACAGATAGTTGCTATTATACTTCTTGTACACTATCTGATTACGGATGGCTTCAGCAGTGAAGTGGCCGTCCTGTATTCGCTGAGGCCGGAACCAATAGGCCCTGATCAGTTCATCATCAGTCTCGAGAAGGGAATTAAAAAGCGGCACCCAGTTAATATCCCTCTCTTTCAATTTGAGTTGAAGAAGGCCATAAAATAGATTCTGGCCATCGATCAAAATGACTGTTCGTTTGCTCATAAACGTTATAGTATTAAGCAAAAAATCGGGCCACAAATGTGGCCCATGATATCAAGGCTGTTCGCCCCAAGATAATCACACTTTCGTGCAGGATAAATCTAATTACTTGCCACAAAGATATGGCCTATGTTTTAATTATTAAAATTTTATATGATATTTTTTTCATTGTTTTTGTGCTAAATATACTTGATAGATTCTATAAAAAGTAGCACAGCTTTTATCGGGGGGCCGTACTTTTTCCCCGACTGCTATTGGCCCTTTTCGCGGATTTCCGTAACTTTTCTCCCATCAATTACCTTAAAATCCCCGGGCTATGAAATTCAAAATTCTACTCTTATCGGGTATATCCGTATCTCTTGTATCGGCCGCTGCCGCACAGCCAAAACAACAGACCGCCTATGCCATCACCAGCTCCACCAAAGGAGCTTATGTATGGACAGAAGTGAAGCTCATCGATATCAATACCGGTGAAGTGGTACGATCTGTTTTCGATAACGATGGCAATAATCTCCAGGCTTTCAATGCCAGGAACGGAAAGGCGATCAGGGTGAAGGATGCACAGGGCAATATCACGGACCAGAACAATCTTCCCTTTTCTACTTTTTCCGCTGCCTGTGCGTACGACAAGAAACATAACAGGCTCTACTATACGCCGATGTTCATCAACCAGCTCCGCTATATCGATCTCGATGGACCCTCCCCGAAAATATATTATTTCGAATCGGAGGCGCTGAGCACAGCCACCAACCTGAACGATGAAGCCAATCATATCACACGCATGACGATCGGCGCCGATGGCCGCGGCTATGGCCTCAGCAATGATGGTAATCACCTCGTACGGTTTACTACCGGCCGTAAACCGGTTATTGCAGACCTGGGCGCCCTGGAAGATGATCCGGCCAATGGCCCCGTTTCTATCCATACCAAAGAAACCAGTTGGGGAGGCGATATGATCGCCGATATGAGCGGTAACCTCTACCTGATCTCGGCCCAAAGGGCGGTTTTCAAAGTGGATATCCAAAGCCGGAAAGCGAAGTATATCAGTACCATCAGCGGCCTGCCTGCCGATTATACCACCAATGGCGCCGTAGTACGCGATGATAATAAACTGGTGGTGAGCAGCGCCCAGTCCATCAATGGCTATTACGAAGTGGATATGAATGGATGGGCCGCGAAGAAGATCGGGAACCCGGCCTCTGTTTTCAATACCTCCGACCTCGCCAATGGCAACCTGTTAAAGACCGATGAAGCTCAAGCTACAGAAATGCTCTCCATGGAAAGGCTTATTGAACGGAATAAAAGTATCAGCGTTTACCCGAACCCCGTAACCCAGGGTTCGTTCCGGGTAAGCTTCAATAATCCCCTCGAAGGAAAGCACGATATCCTGCTCATCGATATTTCCGGTAGTATCGTTGCCCAAAAAGCGGTGACGGTGAGCCGCAAAAGCCAGGTGGAGGAAATTCCTGTGAGGGCCGGACTGGCCTCCGGCGTATACCTCGTAAAGGTGTTAAATAATAGTAAAAAAACGGTCTATGCCGACCGTTTGGTGATCTCGAACTGAAAAAAGAACGGCACAGTTATCAACCGATAACGAAAAAATCTGAAAATAAATATTTGGAAACGGCATGATCAGGAATGTAAATTGTAGCGGGTCCCAGTATCCATCAATCCGTGATTATGCACGATATCGAACCATTTTACAATTGGCGCCACATCTATACGAGTGAGCAGGATGAACGGTCTCCGTTCTATGGGCGGGTTTACTCTGAATTCGAGTTCTCTCAAACCATATACAACTATTATATACATCCGCAATGGGATGAATTCGGTTCCCGCACCATGTATCTCAAAGTGCTGATGGCCGATTACGAAGAACATTATGCCATCATAGAGCTGATCGGGGAATGGAATGACGCTATCGAGAACGATATCATGGAACTCAAGCGGGAAGTGGCCGACCCCTTCTTCTCTTACGGTATCACCAAATTCATCCTGATCGCGGAGAACGTATTGAATTATCACAGCAGCGATAAGGACTATTACCAGGAATGGTTCGAAGAAGTGACCGATGAAAATGGCTGGGTGGTGATCCTCAATATGCCGGAACAGACCCAGTACGATTTCCGAAGGGCCAAACTGCATCGTTTCATCGAGCTGATGCAGCTCGATAACTGGCGTACCTACAAGCCTTTCCATCTTTTCAAAAAGATCGATGAACAAATGCGGAAGCGGCTCGAATAATAACTTACGTGCGTTAGTTCCGGCTTATACTCTCAAAAAAGAATTTTGTTTTTCCGTTTTAGTCCCTATTTTTGGGTTGCATGAATATCGCAAAGGCATACCGTTATTTTTATTTTTACTTTTTTTACTACTTTACAAGTAGGCCGGGAATGCTTTTGTTGAATGCAAAATAAAGAGACTAAAAAATCAACATAAGAAGTCCCGGCCAAAAGCCGGGACTTTTGTTTTCAATTATATGGCAGCAAAAGTTTCAATACAAGGCTATGAAGGCAGTTTTCACCAGGTGGCAGCTCAGCAATTTTTCGGGAAGAGCGTGGAAGTGATACCCTGCGCCACTTTCCGGGAAGTGGTGAAGATCGCCGGCAATAAAAAGGAAAGCGATGGCGGTGTAATGGCCATCGAAAATTCAATCGCCGGCAGCATCCTTCCCAATTACAGCCTCCTCCAGAAAAGCAATCTCAAGATCATCGGTGAAATTTATCTTCCCATCAAACAACAACTGCTCGTTAACCCCGGCGTACAACTGGAAGATATACGCGAAGTCCATTCCCACTACATGGCCATCCAGCAATGCCTCGGATTTCTCGATAAATACAACTGGAAGCTGGTGGAAACCGAAGACACGGCCCTCAGCGCCAAACACCTGCAGCAGCATAAGAGCAAGCATATTGCGGCCATCGCCAGCAAGCTCGCAGGAGACCTGTTTGGCCTCGATGTGATCGCTCCGAATATCCATACCATGAAGAGCAATTATACCCGCTTCCTGGTATTGAAACCAGAGACAGAGGTGGCGCCCATTCCCGATGCCAATAAAGCTTCCGTGAATTTTCATACCGATCACTCCAGGGGTAGCCTGGCCAGGGTGCTTACCCGTATTGCGGATGGCGGCATCAACCTCAGCAAACTGCAAAGCTTTCCTATCCCCGGCAGCGATTTCCAGTACAGCTTTCATGCCGATATGGAATTCGAAAGCATCGGGCAGTTCGAGCAGGTGATCGAAGAGATCAAACCCATTACCGATGAACTGAAAATATATGGTGTGTACAGGAACGGCAAAGGATAAACGTAGTTAGAGATATAAATGATAAGTACCAATCAATAATATTCAAGGTCATGCAAACATCAAAAAGACTGGAAGGGATCGGCGAATACTATTTCTCGCAAAAGCTCCGCGAGATCGATGAACTGAACAGGCAGGGCAAACAGATCATCAACCTCGGTATCGGCAGCCCCGACCTGCCGCCTCATCCTTCCGTGATCAAGACCCTGCAGGATGAAAGCGCTAAACCTACAGTGCATGCCTACCAGTCGTACAAGGGATCGCCTGTGCTGCGCAAAGCCATCGCCGATTGGTATCAGCAGTGGTACCAGGTGTCGCTGAACCCCGATACGGAGATACTGCCACTGATCGGAAGCAAGGAAGGCATTATGCATATCTGCATGACCTATCTTAATGAAGGCGACCTGGCCCTGGTGCCCAATCCCGGTTATCCTACTTACAGGAGTGCCGTAAAACTGGCCGGCGGCGAATGCCTCGACTACGAACTGAAAGCCGGGAATAACTGGCTGCCTGATTTCGACGCGATCGAACAGCAGGTGGCGGATATTAAGAAACAGGGCCGCACTGTCCGTCTCATTTGGATCAATTATCCGCAGATGCCTACCGGCCAGTTGCCCGACAGGCCACTGTTCGAAAAGATCGTAACCTTCGGGAAAAAACACGGCATCCTCGTATGTCACGATAATCCCTACAGCTTTATCCTCAATGAACAACCGATGAGCATTCTCAGCATCGAAGGGGCCAAAGAAACGGCCATCGAGCTGAATTCGCTCAGCAAATCACAGAATATGGCCGGATGGCGTGTGGGCATGCTGGTAGGCGCCAAAGAAAGGATCGATGAAGTATTGCGTTTCAAAAGCAATATGGACAGCGGTATGTTCCTGCCCGCTCAACTGGCTGCGGCCACAGCCCTCGGCCTGCCGAAAAGCTGGTACGATAGTGTGAACGAAGTCTACCGCCAACGCAGGGACCTGGTGTTCGGGTTGTTGGGCCTGCTGAATTGCCGTTTCTCGACCACACAGGCCGGCATGTTCGTTTGGGCTTCCATACCGGAAGGGTACAAGGATGGGTTTGCATTGAGCGATGAAGTGTTGTACAACGCCAATGTATTCATTACGCCCGGAGGCATCTTCGGCAGCGCAGGAAATAATTATATAAGAGTGAGCCTTTGCAGCAGCGAAGAGAAATTGAGAGAAAGTATCAGCAGGGTGCAACATTCCATTCAACCGGTAAAACTCAGCTAAGGATATGTTCAATACTGTTACGATAGTAGGGGTTGGTTTGATCAGCGGTTCTTTTAGTCTGGCCCTGAAAGACCTCGGCCTTGCCCGCAAAGTGATCGGCGTAAGCCGTACTGAGGCCAGCCGGCAAAAAGCGCTGGAACTGGGATTGATCGATGAAGCATTGCCATTGGAGGAAGCCGTACGCCAGAGCGACCTGATCTATGTGGCCATTCCGGTCGATGTTACGATCCCTGTGATGAAGCAGATCATGGACCTGGTCACGGAAAAGCAGATCGTGGCCGATGCAGGTTCTACCAAATCCGCCCTCTGCAATGCCCTGAGAGATCATCCCATGCGCGGGCGTTTTGTGGCCACGCACCCGATGTGGGGCACCGAATACAGCGGCCCGGAAGCAGCAGTGCATGATGCGTTCACCGGTCGTGCCTGTGTGATCTGCGAAAAATCGAAGAGCGATCCGGAGATCGTGGAGAAGATCGAGAATGTATACCGGCAATTGGGCATGCGCATTACCTATATGGACGCCGACAATCACGATATGCACGCAGCTTATGTAAGCCATATTGCGCATATCACCTCTTTTGCACTGGCCAATACGGTGCTTGAAAAAGAGAAAGAGGAGGATGCCATTTTCGAGCTGGCGGGTGGTGGCTTTGAAAGTACGGTGCGGCTGGCGAAAAGCAACCCGGCCATGTGGGTGCCGATCTTTATGCAGAACAGGGAGCATGTGCTCGATGTATTGAGTGAACATATCAGCCAGTTGAGAAAATTCAAGGCCTGCCTGGAGAAGGAGAATACGGAATACCTGCAGGAATTGATCGAGCATGCCAACCAGATCAGGAGGATCATCAAATGAACTGGAATTTCGATTCATTGTTCTTTCTCGGCTTCGGCCTGCTTTGTTGCGGGCTCGGCCTTTCGCGCTCCCAATGGCTGTTCTGGGGCGTGAAGAAGTTCGAAAAGCTGGAAGCTGTATTGGGTAAGAACTATAAACAGATCACCAATATCACCGTGGGCCTGATCTGCATTGCCATTGCGGTGTATTTTTTGCTCAGGTAATCGAATATGGTACTTAAGAAGTTCTTTGAGAAGTAATTAGGTCAAAGCCCGCAAGTGCAGTACCTTTGCGCCAAATTTTACTTTATGATGACTTTTGACGCGTTGGGTTTGGAAGCGAAGTTGGTACAGGCTACCGATGCACTTGGCTTTAAGAACCCGACACCTATACAGGAAAAAGCGATTCCTGTTTTACTTGCCGGCACCAAAGATCTTGTAGGGCTGGCCCAGACTGGTACGGGGAAAACGGCTGCATTCGGTTTGCCATTATTGCAATTGGTAGACGCGAAACAAAAATATCCTCAGGCATTGGTGGTTTGTCCCACCCGCGAATTATGCCTGCAGATCGTGAATGAGATCGAGCAGTTCAAGCAGTTCATTCCCGGCATGTACGTGGTAGCCGTTTATGGCGGCGCCTCCATCGGTCAGCAGATCCGTGAACTGAAAAGAGGCGTACAGATCGTGGTGGCCACACCGGGCAGGTTGATAGACCTGATCGAACGCAAGGCAGTGAACCTGGAACAGATCCAGTACGTAGTGCTCGACGAAGCGGATGAAATGCTGAACATGGGTTTCCAGGAAGACATTGAATTCATTTTGCAGAACACCCCCAACCGTGAAAGCACCTGGCTGTTCAGTGCTACCATGCCGCCGGAGATACGCCGCGTGAGCAAGCGTTACATGAAAGAGCCGGTAGAGATCACGGTAGGGAAAATGAATACGGCCAATAAGAATATTGACCATCAGTATTATGTTACGAGCGCCCAGCACCGGTACCAGACCCTTAAAAGGCTGATCGATTTCAACCCCGGCATCTATGGTATCATTTTTACGCGTACCAAGGCAGATGCCCAGGAGATCGCCGAGAAGCTGACCAGGGAAGGTTATGATATCGATGCGCTGCATGGCGATCTTACCCAGCAGCAACGCGATAAGGTGATGGGAGAGTTCCGCGAGAAAACGTTGCAGCTCTTGATAGCCACTGATGTGGCAGCCCGTGGGATCGATGTGCAGGGGATCACGCATGTGATCAACTATGAACTGCCAGATGATGTGGAAGTGTACACGCACCGCAGCGGTCGTACGGGCCGTGCCGGCAAAACAGGTGTCTGTATGTCGATTGTGCATATACGTGAGTTGGGCAAAATGCGGCAGATCCAGAACATCGTGCAGGTGCCCTTTCACAAGCTGGAGATCCCTGGTGGCAAAGATGTATGCCGCAAACAATTTTATCATTTCATGGATAAATTGTTGCAGACGGATATCAGTCACGGGGATTATGAGACCTATGTGCCGATGCTCGAAGAGAAATTTGCCGAGATCAGCAAGGAAGAGGTGCTGAAAAGAGTAGCGGCCATGGAATTCGACAGGTTCCTGAAATATTATGAGAATGCAGAAGATCTCAATGTACGGGAGATAAGAAGGGAAAGAGGAGAGAGGACAGGAGAACGTAGCCGGTTCGGCGACCGCGACCAGCGCGACGGCGGCCGCACCCGCCGGGATACCAGGGGACGCGAATTCGGAGGCAACGGCGAGTATACCCGCCTCTTCGTGAACCTGGGCACCAAAGACGGATTTTATAAAGCCAGCTTCCTGCAATTCATACTCGATATGAGCGACCTCCGCAAAGATGTGCTGGGCCGTATCGATATGAAAGAAATGAATAGCTGGATCGAGATCGATAAAAGCGCCGCCAGGCAGATGATCAGTTCCATCGATGGAAAGAACTATCGGGGAAGAAGGATCAGGATGAATGAGGCGGACAGCAGGCGATAGTTGACAGATTTGAAAGTTGATAGGTTGATAAGTTAACAGGTTGAAAAGTTAACGGGATCAGCTCCGACGATTCAAATCCTTGTCAACCGATCAACTCGATAACTTATCAACTTAAATAAATATGCAAGTAACTCAGTCAAACATGAAGGAAACAGTGCAGGCGAAATGGAATAAGCGTCCGCTCATCATTTCAGGCCCCTGCAGTGCCGAAACAGAAGCACAGGTCATTGAAACGGCAGAACGCCTCGCCAGAACAGGAAAGATCGATATGCTCCGGGCAGGGATATGGAAACCCCGCACCCGTCCCGGCAGCTTCGAAGGCATCGGCACCAAGGGATTGCCCTGGTTGCAGCAAGCCAAAAAACTCACCGGCCTGCCTGTAGCTGTTGAGGTGGCCACCGGCAAGCAGGTGGAAGATGCCCTCCATTTCGATGTGGATGTACTGTGGATCGGCGCCCGCACTACCGTAAACCCCTTCAGTGTGCAGGAAGTGGCCGATGCGCTGAGAGGCGCCGATGTGCCCGTGCTGATCAAGAACCCCATTAATCCTGATCTCGAACTCTGGACAGGCGCCGTTGAACGTGTGGCGAAGGCAGGCATCAAACAGATCGGCCTCATCCACCGCGGGTTCAGTGCCTATGGCAATACCGAGTACAGGAATGCCCCGATGTGGCACCTCGCTATCGAGATGAAACGGCGCAACCCCGAACTGATGATCATCAACGATCCCTCCCATATCTGCGGCCGCCGCGATATATTGATGGAAGTGGCGCAAAAAGCGATCGACCTCGATTTCGATGGACTGATGATCGAAAGCCATATCGATCCCGACAATGCCTGGAGCGATGCCAAACAACAGGTAACGCCCGAGCGCCTTGCCGAAATGCTCGGCGAGATCGTATGGCGTAAGGAAGATATCAACTCTGAAGAATATCACGCAGCGCTGGAAAAGCTCCGCCAGCAGATCAACCATCTCGATGATGAACTGATGCAGATCCTCTCACAACGGATGAAGATCGCCGAAAAGATCGGTGAGTACAAGAAGAACAACAATATCACCATCCTCCAGACCAACCGCTGGAACGAGATACTGGAACGTGCTTTCAGGAAAGGGGAGAAGCTCGGTCTGGGCAAGGAGTTCATCACCAAATATTTCGATGCCGTTCACATGGAGAGCATCAACCACCAGAACAAGATCATGAATTCATAGTTGTCATCGCAACATGACCCATCAGCACAATAGAGTATATCTTTTTGTACATATCATCTGGACCGTGAACAACAGGCAACCACTGTTGCCGAAGCCTGTGCGTATGCTGCTCTTTTCCTTCCTGCAGAAGAACAGTGAGGCAAAAGGGATCAAGGTACTGGCTGTGAACGGTGTGGAAGACCATCTGCATTGCCTGCTCCAGTTGCACCCGGCACAGAACCTGCTGCAGGTGGTGAAAAGCCTCAAGGCTGATGCCGCCCAGTGGGTGAACGATAGCAAGGTGATAGCAGATACGGTGGAATGGGAGGAAGGATATGCTGCCTATTCTGTAAGTCCAAGTGGTGTTAAACAGGTGATCGACTATATCCAAAAGCAGGAAGAGCACCACAAAACAAAAACGCTCGACAACGAACTGGAAGTGTTCGATAAAGTTCAACTATAGACGAACATGCAAAAGAAAAGCTATCAATTCTCCTCCAAAAAGGTTGATTATTATTTCGACGCGGATTTCAGTTACCTGTCGAAGCTCACAGATCAGGACCATACCGTGTTGGTCACCGATGAGCATATTTTCAACCTGCATCCGAAAAAATTCAAGGGCTGGAACACGATCGTACTGAAGCCCGGCGAAGAATTCAAGGTGCAGGCAACAGTGAATGCCATCATCGAACAGTTGATCGAATTCGGGGCCGACAGGAAGACCACACTGGTAGGTATTGGCGGTGGCGTGGTAACGGACCTCACCGGTTATGTGGCAGCCGTGTACATGCGTGGTGTCCGTTGCGGTTTTCTTCCCACCACGGTCCTTGCCATGGTAGATGCCTCCATCGGTGGAAAGAACGGTATCGATGTAGGTGTTTACAAAAACCTGGTAGGCACTATCCGTCAACCCGATTTTCTCCTGTACGATTATGGTTTTCTCAAAACATTGCCACAATCCGAATGGACAAATGGCTTTGCAGAGATCATCAAGCACAGTTGTATCAAAGACGCGGCCATGTTCAGGGAACTGGAAGGGAATAGCCTGAAATATTATATGAAGGACAAGGCAGCGCTTGGGAAATTGATCCGTCGCAATGCCGGGATCAAATCGACCGTAGTGGAGAAAGATGAATTTGAAAAGGGTGACCGCCGGTTGCTCAATTTCGGTCATACCCTGGGTCATGCCATCGAGAATATGTATGAGCTTTCACATGGCCAGGCCATCTCTATCGGCATGACGGCAGCCTGCCAGCTCTCTGAAAGCCTGGCCGGATTCAAAGAAACGGCCCGCGTGATCAGCGTGCTCGACCGGTACGGACTGCCCACGATGGCTGAATTTGACAAAGCTGCTGCATTCAACGTCCTGAAAATGGACAAGAAAAAAGAAAAGGCGGCGATGAACTATGTATTGCTGTCGAAGATCGGGAAGGGGATCGTGCAATTCGTCCCCATGGCAGCATTGGAAACTCTTATCGACAATCTATGATCGTTACCATACAACCCTCCACCTTGAAGGGCGAAATACAGGCCCCCACTTCCAAAAGCTCCATGCAACGGGCATGCGCAGCCGCTTTGCTGAAGAAAGGCGTCACCATTATCAGGAACCCCGGCCACTCCAATGATGATAAAGCGGCGCTCGGTGTGATCAAAGACCTGGGCGCAGATATCACCACACAGGAGGATGGTTCCCTGCTGGTGAACAGCCATGGGGTGCGTCCCATAAAAGGTGAAGTGAATTGCGGTGAAAGCGGATTGGGCATTCGGATGTTCACGCCGGTGATCGCGCTCAGCCCGCAAACAGTTACCATCAACGGGCAGGGAAGCCTGCTCACCCGGCCGATGGACTTTTTCGATACGGTATTGCCCAGGTTGGGCGTTTCCATCCAATCGAACAATGGCAAACTTCCGTTGCAGGTAAAAGGCCCGTTGAAACCAGCCACTATCGAAGTGGACGGTTCTCTCAGTTCTCAATTCCTTACCGGCCTGCTCATGGCCTACGCAGCAGCAGGCGCAAAGGATGTAACCTTACAGGTAAAAGATCTCAAAAGCAAACCCTATATCGATCTCACCCTGCAGGTGATGAAACATTTCGGCTGGCAGGTTGATCATCATAATTACGAATCGTTCCATTTCGGAGACCCTCTTGTCAACCTGTCAACTTCACAACCTGTCAACTACACCGTAGAGGGCGACTGGAGCGGCGCGGCCTTTCTGCTGGTAGCCGGCGCTATTGCCGGGCCTATCAAAGTAAAAGGGCTGGATGTATTTTCTACCCAGGCCGATAAAGCTATCCTGCAGGCATTGATGAGCGCCGAAGCCAGGTTGTCGGTGGAGCAGGAGCAGATAGAGATCGGCCCGGCCAGTCTCAGGGCTTTTCATTTCAACGCAACCGAATGTCCTGACCTCTTCCCGCCGCTTGTAGCGCTGGGTGCCTACTGTGAAGGAACCACCGTGATAGAAGGGGCCGGGAGGCTTACCCATAAAGAAAGCAACCGGGCGCTTACCTTGCAGGAAGAATTTGGAAAGATGGGTATCGTGATCGAACTGCAGGATGATCTTATGCTTGTTCGCGGCGGCACCGGCGTTAAAGGGGCTGTGACCCATTCACACCACGACCACCGCATCGCCATGGCATCTGCAGTAGCGGCCCTCAAGGCAATGGGCAACACGGTGATCGAAGAGGCAGACGCGATCAACAAATCATATCCGGATTTTTATGCGCACCTGGAAAAGCTGGGAGGTACAGTATCTTTGGGCAATGGCATGCCGGTGCATGATTGAAGACCGTGAGCCAAATATTATTTTATCATTCGCTTAATGCTGTTAAACGATCATGAACTCATTCGGACGCATATTCAGGGTAACCATCTTCGGTGAATCGCACGGAGAATCCGTGGGGGTGAACATCGATGGTTGCCCGGCAGGTCTTTCATTGAAGGCGGAAGATTTCGTAACGGATATCGAACGGCGCAAAGGTGGTATGCAGAAAGGTACTACCCCACGCAAGGAAGATGACCTGCCCTTATTCAAGACCGGCATCTTCAACGATCATACTACCGGTGCTCCCCTTACTATATTATTCGACAATAAGAATACCCGCTCCGGCGATTATGAAAAACAGCGGTCAGTCCCGCGTCCCGGCCATGCCGATTTCGTGGCGCACAAAAAATTCGGAGGCTTTGAAGATTTCAGAGGTGGCGGGCATTTCAGCGGAAGGCTGACTGCGTGCCTGGTGGCAGCAGGCGTGATCGCTAAAAAGATCGCTGCTACCAAACAGGTGGAAATAAAAGCCACGATCCTGGAGATCGGCGGAGAGCAGGACCTCGAAAAAGGCTTGCAGAAAGCCATCGACGCCAAAGATTCCATCGGTGGAATGGTGGAATGCAGGGTAAGCGGACTGCCGGTAGGATTGGGTGAACCGTTCTTCGATTCGGCCGAATCTTTGCTGAGCCATGCCGCATTGGCCATCCCGGCCGTTCGCGGTATCGAGTTCGGAACCGGCTTCGCGGCCGCCAGGATGTTCGGCAGTGAACACAATGATGCTATCGAGGACATGAGCGGTAAAACCAGGACCAACCATGCCGGTGGTATCGTGGGCGGTATCACCAATGGTAATGAGCTGGTGTTCCGGATCGCCATCAAGCCTACCTCCTCTACCCCTAAAGAGCAACAGACCCTCAACTGGGAAACAGGCGCTACTGAATCCTTTTCCGTAAAGGGCCGTCATGATCTTTGCATTGCGCTTCGTGTACCGGTAGTGCTGGAAGCTGTAACGGCGATCGTGTTGGCTGATCTATTATTATTGGAGCAACATATCAAAAGAGTGTTATAATCATGGCTACCATCTATCATGTCACCACCCGCAGCGAATGGAACACCGGCCTTGAAAAAGGGGAGTATACATCTCCTTCGCTGAAAGAAGAAGGATTTATTCATTGTTCCCTGGCCGGGCAGGTGCAGGGCGTGCTGGAGCGTTATTTCAAAGGGAAGACCGACCTCGTGAAACTGGTGATAGACACCGATAAACTGAAAAGCCAGCTCATCTATGAATGGTCGCCCTCCATTGCCGATACCTTCCCACATATTTATGGCCCTATCAATACCGATGCTGTAGTATCAGTTGAAAATATCTGAACCATCGTTATGCATAATCATATCATCAATGCTTCTATCCAGATCGTTCCGATCGTGCTCGATAAGCATCCTTACGAGTGGGTGGATGAAGCGATCGCCATTATACGGCAATCCGGGATCAAACAGGAAACAGGCCCTTTCGCTACTGTGCTGGAAGGCACTTATGATGAAGTGATGGCCGTGATACATGCCGTGAATGAGCATCTTTATAAGAAAGGCTGTGCAGAATGGATCAGCAACCTGCAGATCCAGATCAGGAGTGGGGGAGATGTTACCGGTGAAGAGAAAACGGCGAAATATAGATCCGCTTAGCTTCCAGATCGAGCACTTCATAATTCCTGTCATTCGGCCAGTAATAATGCCACCATTCAGTATCGAACAAACTGAAACCATATTTTTCCATGGTGTCTTTAAGGAATTTCCTGTTATTCAACACAGACTGGGGTAATTGGGTAAAATTGTGATGGGCAGAATCGGTGAAATTGTCGAACCCCGTTCCCATCTCGAGTTCTTTACCGGTGGAGAGGTTGATAATTGTCAGGTCGACGGCCAATCCCCTGTTATGGCCCGATCCCTTCGATGGATTGGCCACATAGCGCTCATCCTTCACCAGTTCCCAAAACCTGACAGTAACGGAGTAGGGCCTGTATGCATCGAAGATCTTCAGTCCATAGCCCTGCGCATTCAGTTCCTGCTGTACTTTCTGCAAGGCAGTAGCGGCAGGTGCGCGGAGAAAAGTTAGTTTTGTATTTTTGGGGTACATCCTGCGGTGCATGAAGTTGTTGGTACCCGCGTAACGGAGATCGTACACGATGCCCGGAATGATGGATCTCAGCTCTGTCATTCCCTTGCAGGAATCCTGCTTCACCGTTTCCAGGTAACTATCGATATCCTTTATAATGGGCACTCCATATTGGCTGGTGACGGTATGTTGGGCCATTGTTGGCGCAACGTGGATAAAAAACAACAGTGCTACAGTTGGAATATAGAGGCTAAGTGGTATTTTGTATCGCATTGCAACTGATTGATGCCTAAATTCATCTCCTTGAAGATACAAAACTTTTATTCTGATCAATCAAGATATATACATGAATAAGTATATGAATGCAGGCACAGGATTTTGTTTCTTAATGTTTTGTCTATTTATTTTCTCCTGTAGTGACAACACTACTCCCGCTCCCAAAGAAAAAGATATTGTAGAAAAGCCGGAACGTTTCGAAGTGCGCGTGAGCGCCAATATCAAAACGGCCCTTGCATTCATGCTCGACAATAAAGGCCGGCTGAACGACACTGTTCTGCTGGCAGAAGATACGCTGGTGAACAGGATCTACCAGCAGCGTGAGCATCAACCTGTATGGTGTGCACAGGAAACCTGGCTCAATACCGGTAATGCGCTATTCAATTTTATCGAGCACTCCAAAGAATATGGTCTCTTCCCGTCCGATTATCATTACCGCGCACTGAGCGGGATACGTAAACAGATAGAGCAGGATTCAGTGTCGAGGAAGAATGCGGCCCTCTGGTCGCGGGCTGATCTCATGCTTACCGATGCATTTCTGCTCATCAGCCATCACCTCAAACAGGGAAGGCTTAAACCCGACAGCGTTTCTCTCAGCAGTGATACTGCCCTTACGAATGACTATTACCTGCAGGTCTTCGATCAGTTGCAGCGAACGAAAAATGTTTCAGGCACCCTGCACCAACTGGAACCGGTGAACGCCGGATACGATTCACTGAAAACAGGATTGAAATGGTACCTCGATTCCATCCAGGCTTTCAAACGCTATACCTGGCTCAACTATCCCTTCAAAGATTCCGCTGCTTTCTACGCTGCGCTCCAGAAGCGGCTGTTCGAGGAAGATATCCTGCCATCGGCCACACAGCCCGTGGATACGGCGGCCTGGCGCCACGCGATCAGCCAGTACCAGCAGGTAAAGGGATTGAAAACTACCGGAAAGATCAATGAGAACACGGTCAACAGCCTCAATAATACCGACTGGGAAAAATTCAAGCGGGTGGCCATTACCCTCGATCGCTATAAACTGCTGCCCGATACGATGCCGCATACCTATGCATGGGTGAACATACCTTCTTTCAATCTGCGGGTATACAATGACGATACGCTGGTACTGGAATCGAGGGTGATCGTTGGACAACCACGCACCCGAACGCCCCTGCTCACTTCCAATGTCACTAACTTCATCACCTATCCGCAGTGGACGGTGCCTTACAGCATCATCTTCAAGGAAATGCTGCCGAAGATCCAGCGCAATGTGGATTACCTGCTCAAGGAAAACCTGATGGTGGTGGATAAGAATGACAGTATTATCGATCCGCACCTGGTAGACTGGAACCGGCTGAGCAAAAAATATTTCCCTTACCTGCTGAAGCAGCGCCAGGGTGACGACAACTCGCTGGGCGTGCTCAAATTCAATTTCCCCAACAAATACAGCGTATACCTGCACGATACCAATGCCCGGGGATTGTTCGGGAGAGGCAATCGTGCACTGAGCCACGGTTGCGTTCGCGTGAAGGAATTCATGAAACTGGCGGATTTCCTCGTCCGCAACGATACAATACGCCACCATCCCGACACGTTACGTAACTGGATCAAGAGGCAGGAAAAACACGTGGTGTCCGGCTTTCAGAGGCTCCCTATCTTCATCAGGTACTTCACCTGCGAAGGAAAAAATGGAAAATTGAGAATTTATGAAGATATTTATGGGGAAGACAAGATACTGAAGGAAAGATATTTCGCCGACAAGATGGTCCAATAAACATCCAATCTATGAAAAAATGGGCTCTGTATGTTGTCTTATGCACCGGAACCCCAGCCTTCTGTATGGCGCAGGCGGTGGAAGACAGTGTTCATTTCAACAAAAAGAAGAAAGTTGCCAGGGTCCAGTACGGTATCGCCAGTTTCTACTCCAACAAATTCGAAGGCCGGGAAACCGCCAATGGTGAAATATTCAGTCAAAGTAAAATGACGGCTGCCTGCAATACGCTCCCGCTGAACTGCTGGGTGCGCGTTACCAATATCCGGAATAAAAGATCGGTCATTGTGCGGATCACGGACCGTATGCATTATGCGAACAAACGGTTGATCGATATGAGCCGCGCCGGTGCGAAGAAGCTGGGCTACACCGGCCATGGGCTCACCCGGGTGAAAGTGGAATTCCTGGGGAAGCAAAAGCCTCCGGAGGTCGGGCTCTTCGGGCCCGAATAAGATAAGTTGCAGGCGAATTGCTGTACGGATATACATGGGAGCAAGATTATCTCCAGGTTAATTATCAACCATGGTTGAATAAATAATTTCCCCATTTAATAAGTACCTTTTATTTTTGCCCAATTACGATAACGAAACTTTCTTGTTATGAAGAAAATTCTAGTTCAGCTACTCACGCTCTTATTCCTTCACACGATTGCCTTTGCGCAGGATGATGATTATATACAAAACCCTACCCTGGGCGTACACTTCTTTTTCAACGATTTCAAAACGGCACAGAACATACGCAATACCACATTGAGCACTGTGCTGAGAAACAAGCAGTTCGGCAAGATCAAGGACATGTCTCCCGGTCTGGCCATCAACTATATCCAGGGGCTCAGCAGGACTTTCGATTTCACCAGCACCCTGGGAGGCTCTTTCCTGGACTATCTCTACAAAGATGGTTCCACTACCGGCCGCGACCACTTGCTCCTGGAAGGCGATGTATCGATCAGGGGAAAGATGTTCTCCAACAAGTATGTCGTTTCTCCCTATCTCCAGGCAGGTCTCGGCGGCTCCTATTATAATGGTACCTGGGGCGCTTTCATCCCTGCAGGCGTTGGTATCCAGGTAAACCTGTTCGACGAAGCCTTCCTGCTCGTGAACTCACAATACCGGATACCAGTAACCGATAAGGTCAACTATCACTTTTATCATAGCCTCGGACTGGCCGGTGTGATCGCAAAAAGAAAGACCACCCCGAAATTGTTGCCTCCTCCGCCATTGCCTCAACCTCCTCCCGACAGGGACGGTGATGGCATCGTAGACAGCCTCGACGCCTGCCCCGATGTGAAAGGTCTGGCCCAATTCAACGGCTGCCCCGATACGGACGGCGATGGTATTCCTGATAAGGATGATAAATGCCCGAATGAAAAAGGCGTTGCCCGTTACCAGGGTTGTCCCATTCCCGATACAGATGGCGATGGCATCAATGATGAAGAAGACAAATGCCCGAATGAAAAAGGTGTTGCCCGCTATCAGGGTTGCCCCATTCCTGACCGCGACAAGGATGGTGTGAATGACGAAGAAGATAAATGCCCCGATCTGCCCGGTACTGTGGCCAATCACGGTTGCCCCGAGATCAAAGAAGAAGTGAAGAAACGCATCGACGTGGCAGCCAAGAATATCTTCTTTGCTACCGGCAGCTATAAGCTCCTCGCCAAATCGAACAAATCACTGGATGATGTGGTGAAATTGCTCAATGAAGATCCGAACATCAAACTGGATATCGAAGGCCATACCGACAATACCGGCAAGGCCGACAAGAACCAGGTACTGAGTGAGAACCGTGCTAAAGCTGTGTATGATTACTTCGTGAAGAAAGGTGTCAGCACCGAGCGGCTCAAATCAGCAGGTTTCGGACAAGACCAGCCGATAGCCGACAACAAAACTGCTGCAGGCCGTACCAAGAACAGGCGCGTTGAACTGAAACTGCATTACTATTAATAGCAGTCAAAAGTTGAAATAATGATAAACCCCGGATCGAAAGGTCCGGGGTTTTTTATTTTGTCGGGATATTTATCCGGTCATTACTATCTTGAACTTTCCGACAAGTCGATGAGACAGCCGGCTCAGGCAAGCTGGCGCCTGTACAACTGTACGGTGTTCTCATAACCCAGGTACAGTGCATCGCAGACCAGGGCATGCCCGATGGAAACTTCCAGCAACCCGGGCACCTGTTTGGCGAAAAAGGCAAGATTGTTCAGGTCGAGGTCATGACCGGCATTGATACCGAGCTTCAGCTCATTGGCGCGTTTGGCGGCTGCCGCATAGGGAGCAATCGCCCTCTCTTTGTTCTTGTGGAAATGGCTGGCATAGCCTTCCGTGTACAGTTCGATCCTGTCTGTGCCGGTCTCAGCCGCTCCTTCCACCATCCCGATCACAGGATCTACAAAGATCGATACGCGGATGCCTGCCTTTTGAAAGACCGGTATGATCTCCCGAAGGTAGTCTTTGTATTTGATAGTATCCCATCCATGATCGGACGTGAGCTGTCCTTCTGCATCCGGCACCAGCGTTACCTGGTGTGGTTTTGTTTCAAGCACCAGGTCGATGAATTTTTGCTCCCGGCAATTGCCTTCGATATTGAATTCAGTGGTGATGATCCTGCGGATGGCCCGCACGTCATCATAACGGATATGGCGTTCATCGGGCCTTGGGTGTACGGTTACTCCATCGGCCCCGAAGAGCTGTGCGTCGATTGCTGCCTTTGTTACATCGGGATTATTGCCGCCACGGCTATTGCGAAGGGTGGCGAATTTGTTGATGTTCACGCTTAATGTAGTCATGCTCAAAATTATTCAATCCTGTTCTCATGCAAACCACCATTCTTAAAAATACGGAAGGAAGCTGCGCGAAAACAGCTTCCTTCGTAAGGGGTAGGGATCAACTGTAACCTAATCAGTTTTAGTAATCTCCATTGTATGCAGGAGGTTACCTTCGGTGTCGATAATATCGAGACGGCAGTTGCCGTTGCTGACTGACTTCATATCTGTGACCGTGGTGATATTGGCTCCCTTGATGAGATACCAACTGAACATCTTTGCAATGCGTCCATCCGGGCTGAAGATCCGGGCGATCGTATGCTTGCTTTGTTCACACATGATCTCCAGGGTGAACGAAGATGAAAACGGATTTGGTCTTACCAATACTTCTGTAATCATGTTTACCTTCGATACCAACGTGATGCCGGAATTGTTTATTGCTGATAACCAGCCATTTAAAAGAAATTTCTACCTCACTTCCTTCCCGCATTGGGAATACCCTGGGAATTGGGAAAAACAAGAGCTTACCATGATCAAAGAAGAAACCGCCCCGAAAGAATCCGGAGCGGTTTCATTGTTTGACACCCAAGAGTACGGATGCACTAACCAAAAAGCCCTTTTCCAATAATCATTAAACTTGCCTTGGTGCTGCTATCAGAGCCATTAACCATACCTTATCCTCTGCACCATAGATTACGAATCTGGTGCCAACTTTGTAAATATTTGATAATCAGGTGAATGAGTGTGTCAGTTCTCGCAAATTAGTCTCAAATTGGGAAACGAGTGGGAATTGGGAATGAGGTAATCTTATTTACCACAAAGGCACGAAGGCACAAAGGAATTAAGTAGCCTAATGATCAATTATTCCTTCCATACATTAGCTTGCCCTTTGTGCCTTTATAGAGAGACTGATACTACAATAATTTGCAATCCTTATCAAGGCACGAAGCTACCTCCGGTAGTGCTGACCAAATCTAATACCTCCTTTCCTTTGTGCCTTCGTGCCTTTGTGGTAAATAATAATAGTTGGTGTCTTTGGGGTAGGTATGAAATAAGCGCTCAAAACCTGGCCACCAGCTTCAGATTGAGCAGTCTTGGCGTGAGGCGGTTAGGCATGGCAAATACCGTGTTGGAAAAGTCCTTGATCAGCATATAAGATATGGTATTGCTGCGGTCGATGAGGTTGAATACTTCGAGGGTAGCCCAGATATTCTCGAAATTTCGGAAAGGGCTATGGCTTCGGCGATTGCTTTTTTCGCTATCGAGCAGGAGCGCACTAAACCCGATGTCTATGCGCATATAGGGCTCTATCTTCAGTGCATTACGGTATTTAATACTGTTGGGGATATTGTAGGGCAGGTTACTGCCGTACAAAAAGTTGAGGTAGACCTTGAAGTTCTTGTTGGTCGATAGATAATCCTGCAGGAACATGCCGAAAGTGAGCAATCTGTCTGAAGGACGGCGTACCCAACCTGCTTCCTTCAGCGTGCTGTCGACCGGCTTGTTGTTCTCGTCCAGCTTATATTCGTAATAAGTATCGTTCTTCAGGTCTTCGCGCGTGCGCATGAATCCCAGGCTGATCCAACTTTCGGCATCTTTCACCAGTTCCCCGAAGAGCCTTAATTCCAAACCGGTGGCATAGGCTTTGGCATTGTTCTCTCCGTAGTAGCGAAGTCGCACATTGTCGATATCATACGGCACCACATCCCACATACCTTTATAGTAGGCTTCTGCCGTAAGTCGCATCGGCCTGTTGCCCGATCTGAAATTATAGTCCATGCCGGCCACTACCTGCCAGCTCTTCTGTGCTTTGAGATCCGTATTCACAGTGCCGTCATATCTTCTCAGCTCGCGGTAGAAAGGAGGCTGTTGATAGAGACCTGCCGCTCCGCGAAAGATGATATCCTTTTCCCAATGCGCCGGTTTCCAGGAGAAACCGATCCGGGGTGAGAGCAGGAATTCTTTGTTGAGGGTATTGTAATTATAACGAAGGCCGGCCTGCAGGGTGAAACCGGTAGAATCGTTGAACACGATATTATCCTGCACATAACCGGAGAGCCTGGTGATATCGAGGTCGGCTGTCGATTTTACCACCCTGCTCAGCCTGATCATGCCCGGACTATTGGGCAGGTTATAGCCGGCTGAATCCTGGCGTTCCCATTCATTGAGCTTGTCGTTGATGGATTGCCGTTCCACGCTTTGTCCCCACTGGAAAAAATGTTTTCCATGATCGAGGCTACCCTTATGCGAAATATTCCATACACCGATATTCAGTTTGTTGCGGGCGTAATTCTGGAACACGCCTGCGCCCAGGGGATTGGTGATGCTTCCGAAATCAGGCTTGCTTTTATCGAACGAACGGTCGCCGAATAAATAGGCGCCGATGATATCGATCGATTCTTTTTCATCGTTCTCGAACCGGCTCGCCATCCATTTGAGGCGGAGGTTTTTCCGGGGTTGCTGGATGAATGCCAGTCCAACCATATTGGTACGATACCTGTCTTCCTCCCTTCCTTCAAAAAATATATCCAGTCCGAGGTTGGCGCTGTAAAAGGGCGAGAACACCGAAGAGGTGAGCTGACTGTACTCAGGCACCAGTGTGAATTTGGTTTGGGACACATTGCCCAGCAGTTCGAATGAATTGCGGCTGTTGAGCTGATAGGTGAGTTGTACCTGGAGGTCGGAAGAAGAAGGCACATAGTTGCCTTTGGTTTCCTGGCTGCTGAGCAGGTTGCGGTTGCTGCGGTTGCGCAGGCCGATGAGATAGGTGAATTTGTTGTTCTTGCTGATGCCTTCGAGATGGAATCCCTGTTCGAGAAGGCTTATATACGCCGAGCCTCCGAAGCTTTTGGGTTTTTTGTATTGGATGTCCAGTACGGACGACATCTTATCTCCATACCTGGCCTGAAAGCCTCCTGTATAAAAGTTCACATTCCTGGCCAGTTCCGGATTGATGAAGCTCAGACCTTCCTGTTGTCCGCTCCTCACCAGGTAGGGGCGGAACACTTCAAAATCGTTCACGTAGATCAGGTTCTCGTCATAGTTACCGCCTCTTACGGAGTACTGGGAGGTGAGCTCATTGTTCGATCCTACGAAAACTTTGATCAGGCTTTCGATACCGCCGGTGGGAGAGGGGATATTGATGGCATGTTTGGGATTCACTACTATCAGTCCGGCTTCCCGGCGCTGGCGTTGGTCAGTTACTACTACCGTATCCAGTTGGCGGGAACCTCTTTCCATGCGCACCACGATATATTCTTCTTCCTGTTCATTCAGCAGGAAATTGCGTTGTTCGGTCTTGTAGCCGGTGAAGCTGAATACGAGCGCAAATGCCTTATCGGCCGGCACCTGCAGCCGGAATGTGCCGGAATCTGAAGTGGCCACACCTGAACGGCGGCCCAGCACCATAACGGATACTCTCGAAAGCGGGTTCTCATTTTCATCCACTACTCTGCCTGCAATGAAGGCCGGTTTTTTCTGGGCAATAGCAGTATGGGGAAAGAAAACGATGAAGAAAACAAGAATTGATAAGACTGCTCTCACCGGCTGTTTTTTATTGCGGTCGAAAATAAGCGAAAAAGGGGAAAAAGAGAAATAAGAGAATAGGAGTAAGAGGGGATTACTACAAAGACACGGAGGCACAAAGGAAAAGAGATGTAAATTCACACTGAAAATATCGATTGTATGAATGATCAGTCACATTGGGATAAAGTGTTTACCCATAAAAGCGATAATGAAAAAAGCTGGTTCCAGGATTATCCTGCCACTTCCATGGAATTCATAGAAGCGCTTCCTCTTGCCAAAGACGCGGCCATCATAGATGTGGGCGGGGGCGACAGCCGTTTACCGGATGCCCTGCTGGCAAAAGGGTATACTGATATTACCGTGCTGGATATTTCGGCAACTGCCATTGAAAATGCCCGTGAGAGACTTGGCGAAAAGGCCAACCAGGTGACATGGATAGTGGGCAACATCCTGGAATTTGTTCCTTCCCGTCAATATGATTGCTGGCACGACCGGGCCGTTTTCCATTTTGTAACGCAGCCCGGTCAAATACAACATTATACGCAGTTGATGGAAAGCGCAGTCCGCCATGAGGGTTCCCTCATCATAGGAACTTTTGGGGAGAACGGCCCCGAGAAATGCAGTGGCCTGCCGGTGAAAAGATATTCCCAGGCGATGCTGGAAAGCCTCTTGCAACCTTCATTTGAAAAGATCAGGTGCATCGATGAAATTCATCGAACGCCTTTCAATACTGTACAGTCATTTACATTTTGCAGCTTCAGGAGGAACTGAGTTTTCAGGAAGATTATTTATGCACTTTGCCAAGGCGCAGAAAGACCGGGAACCGGAATGTTTTGCCCGTAGCACTGTCCCAGACCGGACGCAGTATGCGGGCGAATTCATCCACGGGGTCCTGTTGATGGGCCTTCATATAATATTGCACACTCGACCAGGTGTTGAAATAACCGAGCAGGTCTTCACGTGTCCAGTTTACTTCGATGAGAAAAGATCTTGCCGGTAGTTCATGATAGGGGAAGGGAACGGTGGTGAAATGATCGTCGATATATTTTCGTTCAGCGTCCCAGTATGGACCGATCTTTTCACGGTAGAAAGTTTCGATGAGCGATTGCACGCCGGCATCTTCACATTGGACCAGACTATACCCCCAGATGGCAATAATGCCCCACGGTTTGGCCACCCGCATTACTTCCAGGTGGAAGGCTTCGAAATCGAACCAGTGATATGCCTGCGCCACTGTGATGAGATCGATACTGCCTGCAGCCAGTCCACTGTTCTCTGCAGTGGCTATCCTATATTCGATGGAAGGATGGGCAATGGCCTGTTGCAGTTGTTTTTCACTGATATCCGTTGCATACACTTTCCTGAAATGATCGGCCAGCACCAGGGCGGCCTGTCCGTTGCCGGTGGCGCAGTCCCAGGCAGTATCACGTTGCCGGACAAACGAAAATATATAATCGAACAATGCGGCCGGATAGACCGGGCGGTACCTGGCGTAGACGGAAGCCTGTTTTGAGAACAGATCTTTGGCCATGGTGTGGTTATACGATATGCTTGAGTTTGGAGATAGTGGCGGCCGGGTCGGGCGACTTGAACACCGTATTGCCGGCTACCAGTGCATGAGCGCCGGCGTCGATGATGGAGTGTGCATTCTCCAGGGTTACACCCCCATCCACCTCAATGATGACGGGCAATCCTTTGGCATCGATCATGCCGCGTAATGTTTTGATCTTTTCGAGGGTATGGAAGATGAAGCTTTGTCCGCCAAAACCCGGGTTCACGCTCATCATGCACACCACATCGATATCCTGCAGGATATCTTTCAACGATTCTACCGGTGTGTGCGGATTGACGGCCACTCCGGCCTTCATGCCCAGTCCTTTTATCTGCTGGATATTCCTGTGCAGGTGTACACAAGCTTCGATATGAACGGTGAGAATATCGGCGCCTGCCTTTTTGAATGCTTCCGTATATTTTTCCGGTTCAACGATCATCAGGTGTACATCGCAGGTTTTGGTGGTGGCTTTGCGGACCTGCTCTATCACCGGAAACCCGAAACTGATATTGGGCACAAACCTTCCGTCCATCACATCGAGGTGGAACCAGTCTGCTTCGCTGTTGTTGAGCATGGTGCAGGCGGCCTGCAGGTTCAGGAAATCGGCGGAGAGCAATGAGGGTGCAATGATCGGCATGATGATCTGATTTGTGATATGTTTATTGCTTCAATTCGTTGATCCTTTGCCTGGCTTCCGTGAGATTTTTGTCGAATGTCAATGCCTTCCTGTAATTTTCGATGGCCTTATCCTTATCGCCTTTGACTTCATAGCATCGTCCCATCCAGTACCAGGCATCGGCGCTGGTCCTGGTAACGGTAGTGGCGGTGGTAAATGTTTCCAGTGCTTTGTCATATTCTTTCTCTTCGAACAGTACGATCCCTTTTTCGATATAGGCGTCGGTATATTTCCAGTCGCGTTTAATACATTCATCGAACTGTTGCAGGGCCAACGGGTATTGCCTGGTATCGGAATAATAAGTGCCTTTCACGTAAAATGGTTCGGGGATGGAATGGGTGCTGTCCCTGCTGATCAGCTGGTCGCAAATGGTGAGGGCTTTGGGATCGAGGACGGAGGCATAGAGATTGGCCAGTGCCAGGCCGATATAATTCACCGGGCTGAGGCGGTAGGAGCGTTCCAATGCCCCGATCGCTTCGGCTGTATCTCCCAGTCTGACAAGCACATTGCTTTTTTCATACCATGCTTCGAAGTTGGTGGAATCCTGTGCGATCAGTTCATCGAGCTGTTCGAGGGCCTGCATATCGCTGCCTGTTTGCGCATATACTTCACTGAGGCGGCGACGGAATTCTGTATTGCCGGGGTATTTGATGATACATTCTTTCAACAGTGTAATGGCGTCCATGGGCCTGTTCACCAGGAGCAGGTTCGATACATACATGAGTGCGGCAGGTTCAGTGGGTGAGAGTTCCCAGGCTTTCCGGTAATCGGCCGTGGCCAGCTCATGGAGATTATGCTGTGATAATAGCACTGCCCGCTGCGTGTACAGGTCGGCGTTCCCGGGGAACAGGCCGATACTGTCCGTAATCGTTTTATAAGGAGCAGCACGTAATATCTTTTGGGCATCATCGGCATCCGGTCCGCAACCGGCCAGGAAGGCCGTTACCATGGTAAACACCGCAAAAACTACATAGACCCTGGTTTTCTTGCTCATCATTTAGTTCCTGTTTTTAGTAGCCAACGGCAAATCTAACCGTTTTTAGTACAAATGGCTTATGACAATATTCTGACAAAAAACGGAGTTAACAAAAATACCTTTGGCCCCAATCATTTCGCAGATGAAAAAAATACTATTGCTCTTCCTTATGCCCATTGCACTTTCAGCCATAGTAACGGCTTTTAAAACGAAGAGCATCGCCCCATTAACCATCGTAAATCAACAAGACTCCATCCATTATCCTGAAGAAACGCATTTCAGGAATATCCGCCAGCTAACATTCGGGGGCGATAATGCAGAAGCCTATTTCAGCTATGACGGTAAATACCTTGTATTCCAGCGTACACAGCCCAAAGAAGGATTGCCCTGCGACCAGATCTTCATTGGTAAAATACCTGAAAAGCCAGGCGACCCCTTCAACTATAAAATGGTCAGCACAGGCAAGGGGCGTACCACCTGCGGTTTTTTCACCAAAGACGGCAAACATATCATTTATGCTTCTACTCATCTGGGAGGCGACGGATGTCCTCCGGTGCCCGACAGGTCGAAATACGGCAACAAATATATCTGGCCACTCTATGCCAGCTTCGATATTTTCATGGCCGACCTCGATGGAAAGATCGTGAAGCAGCTCACCCATTCCAAAGGATATGATGCCGAAGCCACTTTATCGCCCGATGGAAAAAAGATGATCTATACCAGCGTGAAGGATGGCGATATCGATCTTTATATCATGGACCTCACCACCGGTAAAGAAAAGCGGATCACGAATACATTGGGATATGATGGAGGGGCCTGGTTCAGCCCGGATGGGAAAAAGATCATCTGGAGGGCATCGAGGCCATCGACACCTGAAGAAATCAGGGAATACAAAACATTGCTGGCCGGCAATCTCGTGGCCCCTACCAATATGGAGATATGGGTAGCCAATGCCGATGGCAGCCATGCCAGGCAGGTCACATCATTCGGACAGGCCAACTGGGCGCCTGCTTTCCTGCCGGACAGCAAACGGATCATTTTTGCATCGAACCATGAATACAAAAGGGGGTTCCCTTTCAATCTCTATACGATCAATGGGGATGGAGGCGATCTGCACAAGATCAGCCGCGACAAAGGGTTCGATGCTTTCCCTATGTTCAGTCCGGATGGAAAACGGATCGTATTCTGCAGCAACCGCAACAATGGCGGAACGCACGATACCAATATTTTCATAGCAGATTGGGTGGAATAGGATAAGCGTTGTAGTTTTACCAATCGAAAAATCATCACTATGTACACCGGACTTCTTCATCTGCACAATTTACTCCGCTGGGTCATCCTCGTATTATTGATCATTGCTTTGTTCAGGCATTTAGCCGGAATGAACAATAAAAGGCCGGTCAGCGCCGGCGATAAAAAGATCGATCTGTTCCTGATGATCTCGGCGCATATCACCTTATTGATCGGGCTGTATCAGTGGATTGCCGGTCCATGGGGGCTGAAGCTCATTCAGAACCTCGGATTCGGCGGTGTGATGGAAAACCCTGCCTATCGTTTCTTTGCCGTGGAGCATATTACGGGCATGTTGATCGCCATCGTGCTCATTACGATCGGGCGTGGGGCAGTGAAAAGGGCCACCGATGCATCTGCCCACAAAAAAGCATTCTGGTGCTTCCTGATCGCCCTGGTGCTCATTGTAGCTTCTATTCCCTGGCCTTTCCGCGAAGCCATTGCCAGGCCGCTGTTCCCGGGTATGCACTAAAGACAATTCAACAATAAAAAAGCGGCCGCAGGTTGCTCAATCCCTGCTGGCCGCTCCAAGGTTTCCGTCACTGCATGGGACCTTTTTATATTTGCTCAGGTAACACGCTGGATAAACGCTCACTTATCCTTCCTGGAAAAGATCTTGCTCACGATCTTCCATTCACCATCGATCTTCAGCAGGTTCATGTAATCGAACATGAACAGCTTGTCTGTTTCTATCCTGATCTTGGCCTGTGCGGCATTCCCTTCTATATTCAGTGATACGATCTCTATCTTCCTGTCTACTTTGGTAGTATTGCTTTTTATCCGCTCGATGAAGGTGGCGATCGGCACGTCTGTAAAAACGCCTGTCTTGTAATCGACATATTTCATAGTGGCGGAAGGGTGGAATGCTTTTTCCATCCGGTTGCCGTCGCCGCTCATATAGTTTTCGAGGCAGGTCTTTACCCCTGCTTCTTCCGTAGATCCGCCCATTTGGGCGTGAGCAGCGCCGGTAATGCCGATCAGGGTGAGGAGCAGCATACTGGTTAACTTGTATTTCATGGCTTATTTATTTTGATGGGCAATGTTAAACACGCGGTGGCCCGATGCAAAAAGCTTTCGCCTGCTCTCCGTTAATATTCGACGCTTTGCCGGAACGGCAAAGCGTCGAAAATCTTCCCGGAACCGTCGAACCCGTAAAAGGTAATGACGCAATTAGGGCATTTTGCGTATTTTGGAAAAAAGGTATTCCCTTATCAAGAGGAGGTCATCGTGTTTACAAAGAAACTGTTGCGGGTCCAGATCGGGTGTTGGGGATTATTCTATTTATTCCTGATGCTGTACACCCTGAATAAATGGGAGAAACCTGTTTATGGTTTCTGGGTGGCCAATATCTATGTGATCACGTATGCGTTGGCAGTATATGTCAATGCCGGGTGGCTGATCCCGAAATTTTACCAGGCCAATAAGAAAAGCCGCTATTACTTCTATTCGGTCATATTCCTTGCCCTGCTGATGATCACCAGGATGGAGGTGGAGCATCTCCTGCTATTACCATTGCACCTGCAATTCTACAACTGGTCGCTGGCGCATTTCACATTTGTGCTGATCACGAACGTACTGGCATTCCTGTTCGGCGCCCTGCTGAAGGTGGCGATCGATCATATCATGCTGCTGCGCAAGCAGGAAGAGATGCGCCATCAACAGTTGACCGCCGAGCTCAACCTGCTGAAAGCACAGGTACAGCCGCATTTCCTTTTCAATACATTGAACAATATTTATTACCTGGCTTATACGAAGAATGAACGGACCCCCGAAGTGGTGGCCCGCCTCTCGGATATCATGCGGTATTTTGTGGATGAAGCGCCGAAAGACCGTGTGCCGTTATCGGCCGAGATCAGCTTCCTGAAAAATTATATCGAGCTGGAACAGATCCGCATGCTCCACCAGGCCAGTGTTCGGTTCGATCAGAATGGGGTAGATGGCATGCTCATGATCCCGCCCATGCTGCTGATACCATTGGTGGAAAATATCTTCAAGCATGGGATCGACAAGGTAATGACCGAGAACCTCGTGACCATCAGCCTGCACCGTGAGAACGGCTACCTGGTATTCCAGGCCTGCAATACGGTCCACTCCGCTATACAGACTGTTAAAAGTGGGGTAGGGCTCACCAATTTACGTAAGCGGCTGGCATTATTATTCGGAAATGATTTTACTTTGGAAACGAAGAACGGCAGCGATCATTTCACCGCCCTGCTTAAATTCCCGGTTGCATGAAAATTCAGTGCCTGGTCATAGATGATGAGCCTTATGCAGTGAACCTGCTGGAGGAATACATCTCCCAGGTGCCTTACCTGCAATTGCAACAAAAATGTTACAATGCCCTCGAAGCACTGGACTACCTGAACCATTTTCAGCCCGACCTGATCTTTCTCGATATCAATATGCCGCATCTCTCGGGCATGCAATTCGCCAGCCTGCTGCCTCCCGGTCAGCGCTTTATTTTTACGACAGCCTATTCCGAGTTCGCCGCAGAAAGCTATGAAAAGAATGCCGTGGATTACCTGGTGAAGCCTATCACTTTTGAACGTTTCCTGAAAGCGGTGATGAAAGTGGTGAATGGAGGGAATACCGCTAATGCCGATCAACCACCTGCACCTTCCCGCCGGTTATTCCTCAAATCAGGCAAGGCGATCATACAGGTAGATTATGAGGATGTGCTCTACATAGAAGGGCTCAGAGATTATGTGGTGTTCCATTGCCGGCAGGGTCGCCATATTGTGTATAAGCGCATGAAGGACCTCGAAGGAATATTACCTGTGAATTTTTCAAGGGTACATCTATCGTATATCATTAACCGAGATCATATCCTGCGATTCGAAGATAACCATATCACGATCGGGCAGGAACGTATACCGGTCAGCGATAAATACCGGGAAAGTTTTCTTCAGACCATCAATCAGCGTTTATTGTGAGCTTTCCAATTCCCGGCTACCGGACCAGGATAGTAGTGCCCCTGTCGAAGTACACAGCGCCGGTATAATCTATGCCTTTCACCATCCACACATATACCCCTGATGGCTGTGCCTTACCGCCTACTGTGCCATCCCACCCGGGATTGCTGGTCTGGGTACTGAACACGAGCTGCCCCCAGCGGTTGTAGACCCTGAAGAAATCGATGCGCTGCATACCGGCGGCAATGAAGCGGAACACATCGTTCTTTCCATCTCCATTGGGCGTAAAAGCATTGGGCACAAAAATGGAGGGCTTTGTCTTGAACACTTTTACCAGCAGGTAAACTGAATCCACGCAGCCTGCCTCATCGTAGACCAGCACTTTGTACCTGATGCCCGGTGAAGGAAGGCTGTATCGCGCAATGGGATTGGGAATATCAGTGGCGGAAAGTCCGGCCCCCGGTATCCATACATACTTTGTGCCACCTGTGGCCCTCAATTGAAGTGGTTGATCGACGATCACGGATGTATCATTGCCCGCGAATGGAATAATATCGGGAAGCACCGTTATGAGAACGGTATCGAGACCGGGCTTTGGACAGCCTTTCGTATCAAAGGCCGAGAGTATATAGGCCGTTGAGCTGCGTGGGGAGGCGATGGGATCGGCAATACGGGGATTATCAAGCGTAGCGCCCGGCGACCAGAGCAGGCTGCTGCCATCGGTAATTCCATGCAGGCGGGTAGTGCTGTTGAAGCAGATGAGTTGGTCAGGCCCTGCATTCGCAAATGGATACGGCACTGTTTGTACAAATACCGGTTTGGAAGCAGCACAACTGCCAATGCTGGCAGTGACTGTATATCTTGTATCGGCCGGCGATACGGCCAATGGGTTGGGCGATGCAGGATCGAGCACCTGCGGGGCCGGGGTCCATGAATAGCGAAGGCCATCCGATTGCAGGTGGAGGCGGATAGTATCGCCCCGGCAGATAGTGGTATCCTGCATCAGATCGAGTGTAACGTGATCGACTACACGAACTATGACGGAATCCTTATTCCTGCAACCATTATCTTCCAGGTCTACATAATATTTAGTGGTAAGTGGTGGGTTCACCACTGGTGAAGGGCCGGTAGCGCCTGAAATGAATGAATTGGGGGTCCAGGAGAAATTGCCTGAGCCGGACGCCTTCAATTGAACGGCATCGGGAACACAGATCAGGGTATCGCGGAATGCGAGGGAGATGGGCGGCTTGTCTACGATATTCACCAGCCTGAGTGCCGTATCGATACAACCATTAATATTTCTGACGGTCAGTAATACCCGCCGGCCACCAATACTGGTATAAGTATATTCTGGATCGGAAAGCTCTGACCCATCCATGGGGCCCGGTTCCCCGAAATCCCATAGCCAGCTATCGATCCGCCCGTAAACAGTACTGCTTTTATTGTGGAACCGGGTAGGCTTGTTCACGCAGATACCCGTCACATCGAATGCAGGCAGGAAGCCGGGGTATACATAAGCAGGGACGAAGGAAGAATCGGCACATTGATCGCCCCGGTTGATAACGAGTTTGATGGTATAGGCGCCGGTATCCGGAAAAGTGTAGGAGGCAGTGGGGTTGACCGAACGGAACAGCGGCGTTCCTGAAGGGGCAAGTATCTCCCAGTTCTGGGTCCTGATGAGCGGGCTGGAAGAGAGGTTGGCCAGTTGAATGGTCGTGTTATTACGGCAAAGCATATACGCTGGTGGGAGTGTGGCGGCCGCAATGGAACAGGAAGTGATCTTGATCTGCAGGTCTTTCCGTTGGGTAGCGATCACCACGCCCTGGCGGATCTCCGATACGCAGACAGTGACCACATAGATACCGCTGGAAGGTGCTATGCCAGTGATCATGCCTGTCTTCGAATTGATCCTTACCTGGCTGCCCAATGGTGATGATCCGCTGAACTCGCCCCCATAAGGCACCGAAAAATAAGGTGGTGGCCCGGGCGAACCTCCATTGCCCCCGCCGCCACCGCCACTGGTTTGATAGGCGTCGCAAAAAGAATAACGCAGCTCATCGCCATCAGGGTCGTCGGCCGCAAAGCTGTACGACATCGAATTGCCCGAACATACCACTACCAGGTCACTGCCGGTGAAGCGGGCGCTGTTATTGGCTGGTGCAGAAGCCAGTGCCGATGTGCCAGGGATCTCGCCGATATAGGTAGCGCCAATATTTCCATAACCGCCCACGAGATTGGAAATGCCGTTGATCCGGTAGTTCACCATGGCGGTCACGATGTAGCCGTCGGGAGATGCCGGCAGGGTAACACTGAATTCATAATAACCTACCCGGTAGCAGACCGGCGGTGGATCGGTAATGCAGGGGCCTGCATTACCCAGGTTCAGCACTTCGGTGCCGGAGAGCGGAACGCTTACATCCGTGACCCTTGCATTGGTGGTGCGGCTGAAAATGCCCATGACGGCAGGATCGCTGAACTGGCGGGGGCTGAAGCAATCCATGAACAGCTTGATGGTGATATTGTAGCGGTATTGCCCGTTGGAAACGCCGGCCAATGTATAAAACATCTCTCCGCCGGTGATATGATCGGCATTTGCGTAAAGAAAGTCAATGAGCAGAACAAGGCAAATGAACAGGCGCTTCATTGACCTTTTACCAATCCCTTTTTGTAAAATGGCGGCAATAGGAGTAAAATGTTAGTTGGTTAACGAGGTCCCGGCAGGGAGCGGACCAGGAGAACCGGGGCCCTTTATAAGTTACGATAATTTGCGCAAAAGGTTGGTCGGGATGCGGGTGCTGTATATTATTTTTTGCCGAGCTCGATCACCTTGCAGTCTTTCATGTCTTTCCCGTCGATCACGAACGTAATGAGCGTACGCACTTTATGCCAGCCTTCTTTACCGGCTGCCCCGGGATTCATGTGAAGACATTGCAATTGTTCGTCATATATCACTTTGAGTATATGGGAATGCCCACAGATGAAGAGTTTGGGGGGATGGGCGATAAGCTCTTTTCTGACCGCGGGATTGTAACGGGGAGGATAACCGCCGATATGCGTCATGAACACTTCCAAGCCTTCGCAGGTCCAGCGGAGTTTTTCGGGATAGACGCTGCGGATGTCCTGTCCATCTATATTGCCGTACACACCGCGAAGGGGTTTGAAGGCAGCCAGTTCTTGGGCCAGGGAGAGGGTACCGAAATCCCCGGCATGCCAGATCTCATCGCAGTCCCTGAAATGGGTGAGAACAGCGGGATCGAGGTAACGGTGCGTATCTGAGATCAAACCTATGCGTGTCATATTGAAAATTGCGGGCCGGGCACGCCCGGCCCGCAAAAATCGGTATAAAATAGCTTACCTTTATAATACGATCAAAAATGCTATGCCATTCTTCCGCAATTTTACCTATTGGATCGATAAGCGTCGCTGGAAATATTATTTCCTGATGGTCTCCCTGGAACTGGACGGGCGATAAACGATCTCTGTTAACCGATCATCGCATCATCAATCATTGAACAAGACCTGAGCTTAACCGCATCGGGCGTCGAAGCATTAGCGTAGGCGCCTATGGTAAAGCGTCAATCCCCGAAGGCGATGGCAGATCACCAATTTTAAAATTTCAAAAAACGCATTCTCATGGCTTACTATCATAAACTCGGGCATATTCCCCATAAACGTCATACCCAGTTCCGCAAGCCGGACGGGGGCCTGTATTCCGAACAATTGTTTTCAACCGAAGGGTTTTCAAACGATTATTCCTTGTTGTATCATACCCATCCGCCCACACAGATCATTAAAACGGATGAACCGGTGAATATAATGCCGCAGGTGGCGGAAGAAAAAATGCTCAAGCACAGGAGCTTCGATGGTTTCAGGATCGCACCTGAAAAAGACTACCTGCAAAGCCGCAAAGCGGTGTTGGTGAACAACGATTGTCACCTCGTACTGGCAGCGCCGGAAGGAGGAACAGGCAATTATTTTTACAAGAATGCCGATGCCGATGAAATGATCTTCGTGCATGAAGGCAGCGGAGTATTGCGCACCATGTATGGTGAGTTGCCGTTCTCGTACGGCGATTACCTGGTGATACCGAGAGGCACAATCTACCAGATCCATTTCAAGGATAACCATAACCGTTTGTTCATCGTGGAATCCTTCAGCCCCATCCGCTTCCCCAAAAAATACCTGAGCAAATACGGGCAATTGCTGGAGCACTCGCCGTATTGCGAAAGGGATATCCGGCCGCCTTCCAACCTGCCTACTTTCGATGAGAAAGGCGATTTTCTCATCCGCACGAAAAAGAAAGGCATTCTCTATGGCCTGCATTATGCCCACCATCCATTCGATATCGTAGGGTGGGACGGATATTGTTATCCATTTGCATTCAGCATCCACGATTTCGAACCGATCACTGGCCGTGTGCATCAGCCACCACCTGTACACCAGACCTTCGAGGCCAACAACTTTGTGGTCTGTTCTTTTTGTCCGAGGTTGTTCGACTACCATCCCCAGGCTATTCCCGCTCCCTATAACCATAGCAATATCGACAGCGATGAAGTATTGTATTATGTAGACGGGGATTTCATGAGCCGCAAGAATGTGACCCGTGGCATGATCACCTTGCATCCCGCCGGTATTCCGCATGGCCCGCATCCGGGAGCGGTGGAGAAAAGCATCGGCGCCAAAGAGACCAAAGAACTGGCCGTGATGGTCGATACCTTCCATCCGCTGCAATTGACGCGGGAAGCATTGGGCATTGAAAATCCGAATTATACGATGAGCTGGGCAGAGTAAATTGTCTGAACCATGATTTTTGGGATTTAAAGGATCAGGAGGAAAGATGGAAATTTTTTTAAGAACGATTTTCTGAAAATCAACGAGATACCCTCCCAATACTTTAAATCCCAAAATCGTGCTCCAGGTAATGGATATTTAGATTAGTTTTGTTTTAACTATTTGGTTAAACTATCTGGTTAAATCATGAACAAAAAACAAAAAGATCAAACTACGGAGCAGAAGATACTCGAAGCGGCCAGGGCAGTTTTCATGGAGCAGGGAATGGCAGGGGCCAGGATGCAGGACATTGCCGATAAAGCAGGGATCAACAAAGCGTTGCTGCATTACTATTTCAGAAACAAGAACAAATTGTTCGAAGTGATCTTCCTCGATGCCGCTGCACGGTTCATGCCCAGGGTGTCCATGCTCTTCGAATCGGAGCAACCCCTGTTCGATAAGATCCGGGCATTCACCACCACCTATATGAATATGCTGAGCGAGAATCCTTACCTGCCCACTTTCATCCTCACTGAAATGCACAAACAGGATGGAGCCAAATTCCTCGAGAAGATCTGGGGCGGTGAAAAACCTCCTGTCGAAAAGCTGGCTGCGCAGGTGAGAAAAGAAGCGGCCAAAGGTATCATCAAACCCATCAACCCCCTGGAGCTGATATTGAATATGGTCTCCATGTGTGTATTCCCTTTCGCGGCCAAACCCATGGCAAAGCTGGTGTTCAATTTGAGTGAAGCACAATTCAAACAGGTGATGGAGCAACGAAAAACAAGCGTGGCCCAATTCATCATCGATTCCATACGTAAATAATTTTTTTTATGCAGGCATTGACTAAATGGTTAAACAAGATGGTTAAATGGAGAATGTTCATTTTCCTTTTGACCGTTTCCTCCGCGTTCGGGCAAGACAATACCACGCTTACCCTTGAGCAAGCCTACCAACTGGCGCAGCAGCATTACCCAATGATCCGGCAGAAAGGACTTGTGCAACAGACTGCCGCACTCACCATCGAAAATATCGGTAAGGGATACCTGCCGCAGCTCAATATTGCCGGTCAGGCTACCTATCAATCCGCCGTGACCAGCGTGCCGGTGAAAATACCCGGTATCAATATCGAAGACCCTTCGAAAGACCAGTACAAGATCACGGCGGAAGTCTCACAATTGCTCTACGATGGTGGCAGCATGGCCGCCCAGAAGAATATGCAACAGGTGAACGGGCTCGTGGAAGACCAGAAAGCAGAAGTGGAATTGTACAAGCTGAAAGAAAGGATCAATCAATTGTACCTGGGCATCCTGCTGGTGGATGAACAGCTCAAACAAACCGAACTGTTGAAGAAAGATCTTCGCCTCGGCATCCAGCGCGTCTCCGCACAGGTACAAAACGGTACTGCGCTCCGCTCCAACCAACTCGTGCTGGAAGCGGAGTTGCTGAAGAACGATCAGCGTACCATCGAGCTGCAGGCCAACAGAAAGGGATTGGTAGATGTATTGTCGCTTTTCCTTGGCCGTGAGCTGCCTGCCGGCATACAACTGATCACACCCACGGTCACTTACGCTTTGGCCGCAGGGATCAACCGGCCGGAGATGAAGTTGTTCACGTACCAGGACAGTCTCTTCAAAGTACAAGACCAACTGATCGATGCGAAGAACAGGCCACGCACCAGTTTATTCGTGCAGGGTGGATATGGAAGGCCCGGCCTGAATATGCTGAAGAACCAGTTCGATTGGTTCTATATTGGAGGCATCCGCCTGAACTGGTCGCTCGGAGGATTGTATACTTCCAGGAAAGAAAAACAGCTACTCTCACTGAACCAGAAGATGGTGGACGTTCAGAAAGACCTGTTCCTGCTCAACACCAACACCCAACTGAAGCAACAGCAATCGGACCTCGCTAAACTCGAACAGCTTATCAACACCGATCAGCAGATCATCGATATCCGTGTTCGGGTGAAAGAAGCTGCCAACGCACAACTGGAAAACGGTGTGATCACGGCCAATGATTTTCTCCGGGAAGTGAATGCGGAGGATCAGGCCCGGCTGCAGCTCATCACCCATCGCCTTCAACTGTTACAGGCGCAGATCAATTATCAAACCATATCAGGCAACCAATAAAATGACCAAACGCAAAAAATATTTTTCTATGCAAAAGATGCTTATTCCCGTATTGATGGCAGGATTGCTGGCAGCCTGTCAAGGTAATAAACAGACCTTCGATGCATCAGGCACTTTTGAAGTGGATGAAGTGATCGTATCGGCGGAATTGACCGGAAAGCTGCTGACATTCCAGGTTGAAGAAGGCGATTCCATTCCCAAAGACAGGACCATCGGCACCATCGACGCAGAAAATCTTTCCCTGCAGAAAGAACAGGTGAAAGCCAGTATCGATGCGCTCCGCGAAAAAACGTCCGACTTGGCCCCGCAGGTGAAACTATTGCAGGACCAGCTCACGGTTCAGCAATCGCAGCTCGAAAACCTGCTGTATGAACGCAAACGCACCGAAGCCCTGATCAAAAGCGATGCCGCCACCGCCAAACAGCTCGACGATCTCAATGCACAGATCGATGTAGTGAAAAAACAGATGTCGGTCACCCAACAGCAGATCAATGTTCAGCGCAGCAATGTCTCCACCCAGAACAGGAGCATCCTCAGTGAAGGAAAGCCATTGGAAAAACGGGTGGCCCAACTCGACGACCAGTTGAAACGCGCCAGCATCGTGAACCCGGTGGCCGGTACCGTGATCACCAAATATGCAGAAGCCGGGGAAATGACGGCCGCCGGCAAAGCCCTCTACAAGATCGCTGATCTGTCTACCATGACCCTTCGCGCCTATATCACCGGCGCACAGCTATCACAGGTAAAGCTCAATCAGCCGGTAAGGGTGCTCATCGACGATGGGGCCAGGAATTACCGTGAGCTAACGGGGACCATTACCTGGATATCCGATAAGGCTGAATTCACTCCCAAGACCATCCAGACCAAAGAAGAGCGCGCGAACCTCGTGTACGCCATTAAGATCAAAGTCAAAAATGACGGTTACATTAAAATCGGTATGTATGGAGAAGTCATTTTTAAATAAAAAACCGAACGGATCGCCCGGCGATGGGGCAGTGGTGGTGGAAAATATCGTAAAGCATTATGGCTCCAACAAAGAAACGGTGCAAGCCCTCCGCGGCGTCTCCTTCGAGGTAAAAAAAGGGGAGATGTTCGGGATCATCGGCCCGGATGGCGCTGGTAAAACCTCTCTCTTCCGCATTCTCACCACACTGCTCCTGCCCGATGGAGGCAGCGCCATCGTAAATGGTCATGATATCGTGAAAGAATACAAGGCCATCCGCAAGGAGGTTGGATATATGCCTGGCCGTTTTTCATTATACCAGGACCTCACCGTGGCAGAGAACCTGGAATTCTTTGCCACGATCTTCAACACCACCATCGAAGAGAACTATGACCTAATCAAAGACATCTACTCACAGATCGAAAAATTCAAGGAGAGGAGAGCAGGAAAATTATCAGGTGGGATGAAACAAAAGCTGGCGCTGAGTTGTGCGTTGATCCACCGGCCTGTCGTTCTGTTCCTCGATGAACCTACCACGGGGGTCGATGTGGTATCACGGAAGGAATTCTGGGATATGTTGAAACAGCTCAAAGCACAGGGTATCACCATTCTGGTATCGACACCTTATATGGATGAAGCCGGTCTGTGCGACCGGGTAGCGCTGATACAGAACGGCCAGCTTCTCTCGGTCGATACGCCGCAGGCCATCATCGGACAATATAACCGACCCCTGCTCGCTATCAAGGCACAACAGATGTTGCGTTTGCAGAACGACCTCAAACAATATGAAGACGTGGAAGACTGCTATCCTTTCGGGGAATATCATCATCTGGTGATGAAGGCCGGCTACCGGGAGGAGCAACTGCGCAGCTTTCTCGAACAGCATGGCCATCATTCCGCGGAAGTATGCACCATCCAACCCAATATAGAAGACTGTTTTATGGCATTAATGAAAAATTGATCCATGAGCTCCGATTACATCATAACAGCAGAACATCTCACCAAGAAGTTTGGTGATTTCAAGGCAGTGGACGATATCACGTTCAACGTTCATAAAGGGGAGATATTCGGGTTCCTGGGAGCTAACGGCGCCGGTAAAACGACGGCCATGCGCATGCTCTGCGGACTATCGATCCCCACCGAAGGAAAAGCCACGGTAGCTGGCTTCGATGTATACCGGCAAACGGAAGACATCAAAAAGAATATCGGCTATATGAGCCAGAAATTCTCCCTTTATGAAGACCTCACCATCAGGGAAAATATCCGCTTCTATGCCGGGATCTATGGCAAAAGCAATGCCTTCATCAAAGAGAAAACGGCCAGGCTGCTGAAACAACTGCACCTGGAACAGGAAGCCAACAAACTGGTGGGCTCGCTGCCACTGGGCTGGAAACAGAAACTGGCATTCTCCGTGGCGATCTTCCATGAACCACAGATCGTATTCCTCGATGAGCCGACCGGTGGAGTAGACCCTGTAACAAGAAGGGAGTTCTGGAATATGATCTATGAAGCTGCCGAAGTGGGCATCACTGTTTTCGTCACCACACACTATATGGATGAGGCCGAATACTGCGACCGCATTTCCATCATGGTCGATGGGCGGGTGGAAGCACTCGGTTCGCCAGGGGAGCTGAAACGGTCGATGAATGCTGCTTCCATGGACGAAGTATTCCTGAAGCTGGCCCGGAAAGCAACACGGAGCGCGGACTAGGTTGACAGGTTAACAGGTTTACAAGTTGACAAGGACATCACTGGGATTGCATCACCTTATCAACCTATCACCAGAACAACAATACTCGATTAAATGAAACAGTTCTTATCCTTCGTCAAAAAAGAATTTCACCATATCCTGCGCGATAAGCGCACGATGTTCATCCTGCTCGGCATGCCTGTGATGCAGATCCTGATCTTTGGCTTTGCCCTCACCAATGAAGTGAAGAATTCGAGGATCGCGGTGCTCGACAATGCCAATGATATTGCCAGTACCGCCATCCGCAGCGAGCTGAATGCAAGCCGTTATTTCGATATCGCCGCCGACCTGCATTCCTACCGCGATATCGAAGAAGCGTTCCGGGAAGGAAAGATCAAGCTGGTCGTGGTATTCCCCCAACAATTCAATAACGACCTGCAACATTTCAATACGGCGCAGGTGCAATTGGTGGCCGATGCTTCCGATCCCAATGTGGCCACTACGCTCGTGAATTATGCTACCTCCATCATCAAGGATTACCAGAGCCGGATAACAGGCGATCGCCGGTTGCCCTATACGATCGATACGGAAATGCGGATGTTGTACAATCCACAATTGAAAGGCGCTTACAACTTCGTGCCCGGTGTAATGGCCCTGGTGCTGATGCTGGTCTGCACCATGATGACGGCCATCACCATCGTTCGTGAAAAGGAGATGGGCACCATGGAGGTCATGCTGGTATCGCCGGTGCGACCGCTGAAGATCATCGTGGCGAAGGCCGTCCCGTACCTCCTGTTATCCATGATCAATATCACCACCATCCTCCTGCTGAGTGTTTTTGTACTGGATGTGCCGATCAACGGAAGCCTGCTCCTGCTGATCGGCGAAAGCGTTCTCTTTACGCTCACTACTTTGTCACTCGGGCTGCTGATCTCTTCCGCCACCAATTCACAGCAAACAGCGATGTTCATTTCACTCACGGGGCTTTTCCTGCCCACGGTGCTGCTGAGCGGTTTTATGTTCCCCATCGAGAATATGCCGCTGCCCCTGCGCATCATCTCACACCTGGTGCCTGCGAGATGGTATTATGAGATCGCAAGGTCGGTCATGATCAAAGGGCTCGGGCTGGGGGCGATCTGGAAGGAAACACTGATCCTGGCAGGCATGACATTATTCTTCCTGGTGCTCAGTATCAGGAAATTCAAAATAAGACTGGCCTGATACCAAAAAATAACGCCTATGCGCACACTAAAATTTTTACTGCAAAAGGAATTCCGCCAGATCTTCCGCGATCCGGCCATCCTGCGGATCATCTTCCTCGTACCGGTGATCCAACTCCTGGTGCTTCCCTGGGCCGCCGATTATGAAGTAAAAAATATCAGGCTCAGCGTGGTGGACCACGATCACTCCAAGTATTCGCGTCAATTGAGGGAAAAGATCACGGCTTCCGGTTATTTTCAATTGAACGATTATTCCAGCTCCTATAACAGCGCCCTGCATGAAGTGGAGAAGGACCGTTCCGACCTGATCCTCGAAATACCGGCATCTTTCGAAAAGGAACTGGTGAAAGAGGACCAATCCACCCTTTTCATGGCGGTCAACGCCATCAATGGCACCAAAGCCAACCTGGGCGCGGCTTACCTGCGAAGCATCATCCAGGACTATAACAGGGAGGTGCGCCTGAAATGGGTGCAGTTCCCCCGGTTCAGCGCAGAACAGAATATCGAGATCACTTCTTCCAACTGGTTCAATCCATTGCTGAATTATAAATATTTCATGGTGCCGGGCATCCTGGTGAGCCTGGTAACGATGGTGGGCGCTTTTCTCACTTCTCTGAACATCGTGAAAGAAAAAGAGATCGGTACGATCGAACAGATCAATGTTACGCCTGTGAGGAAGGTCCATTTTATTTTGGGCAAGCTGATCCCGTTCTGGATACTGGGATTGGCCATGCTGACCATCGGCCTGACCCTTGCCAGGGTGATCTATGGCATCACCCCGGTGGGAAGTTTTCTCACGATCTATTGCTTTGCTGCCCTGTACCTGCTTGCTGTGCTTGGTCTTGGCCTGCTGGTCTCTACCTACACCGGCAGCCAGCAACAGGCCATGCTCTTATCTTTTTTCATCATGATGGTCTTCATCCTGCTGGGCGGACTATTCACTTCGATCGACAGCATGCCTGCCTGGGCGCAGGCCATCACCAAAATAAACCCGGTAAGCTATTTCATTGAAGTAATGAGGATGGTGATCCTCAAGGGCAGCAGTTTATTCGATATCAGGTATCACCTCCTTACCATCCTGGGATTTGCCGTAGTGCTGAATGGATCGGCAGTGATCAATTACAGGAAAAGAGCATAATAAATTAACCAGAAATCTTTGGTCGATCCGGTAAATTTGCCCCACAAAAAAAGTATATGGAATACAGAAAGCTGGGGGAAACGGACATCCGGTTATCTGCCATCACATTTGGCGCATGGGCCATTGGTGGCTGGATGTGGGGCGGGGCCAACAGGAAGGATGCAGTAAAAGCGATCAGGGCCTCCTATGATCTCGGTGTAACGAGCATCGATACGGCGCCTGCTTACGGGCAGGGGCTCAGTGAAGAAATAGTGGCAGAAGCGCTGGAGCATATTCCGCGTGAAAAAGTTCAACTGCTCACCAAATTCGGTTTGCGGTGGGATGTGCAGGAAGGCGAATTTTATTTCAACACCCGCGACAATGACGGCAAACCGTTCGATATGTACAAACTGGCCACCAAAGCCAGCGTGATCAAAGAATGTGAGGATTGCCTGCGCAGATTGAACACGGATTATATCGATCTTTTCCAGCTCCACTGGCCCACCACTTCGGCGCCCATTGCAGAGACCATGGAAGCGCTGGTTCAATTGAAACAGGAGGGCAAGATCAGGGCCGCAGGCGTCTGCAATTATTCGACCGGACAGATGAAAGAAGCGGAGCAGACTATCAGCCTCGCCTCCGACCAGGTGCCTTACAGCATGGTGCTGCGCGATATAGAGAAGGAACTGGTGCCCTATGCCGTCAGCCATAAAAAATCGATCATAGCCTATAGCCCTTTGCAACGCGGACTGCTCACCGGAAAGATCAAACCCGGGCACCGGTTCGGTGAAGGCGATACCCGTGAAGGGAACCGCTTCTATACGGAAGAGAATATCCGCAAAGTGAACAGCTTCCTCGACAAACTGAAGCCGCTGGCCGAATCGAAAAATGCGACCCTGGCCCAGTTGGTGATCCGCTGGACCATCGAGCAGCCCGGCATCACCGTGGCGCTGGTAGGGGCGAGGAATGCGGAGCAGGCCGTTCAGAACGCAGGCGCCATCGATGTACAGCTCTCCGCCGAGAATCTCCGGTTCATCGGGGAGAAGCTGGCTGAAAGCGGACTTTGAGGGAGTTAACAGTGGGCAATTGGCAGTGGGCAGTTGAGAACCCCCGAATTTCGAATAGTCACTATTAAAGTACGCAACTACCGACTGCCAATTGCCAATTGCCCACTGCTAACTCCCTACCCTCTCCACAATTAAATAATTTGACATTTTCGGCGGCATTGGTTAAATTCGGAATTCACAAAAACTGCTGCCAGTATGATCAAACTTTCAGAACTAAAGCCAGGAGACATCGTTATGGCCGAATATGAAGGCCAGCAATGGGAAGGCGTGGTAAAAGAACTGAACAGGGAAGATAAAGAGGTCTGCGTGGAGACCGATGTTCAGGAATTCTGGTTCACTCCCGACCATCTGTACCCCATCCCCCTGAATGAAAACCAGCTCTTAAAGCTTGGTTTCCACAAACATGAGAATGGAGATGGCTCTGTAAAGTACATGCGGGATTCATTCCGGGTGTTATTGCCCCAGAAAGGTAACTGGAATAACATGGAGATCTGGTGGCGGGAGGATCGCAGGCATCTCCACCAGGCGATCAATGTGCATGAGCTTCAGAACCACTATTATCAAATGACCAAGGTAGAATTAAACCCCGCCTGAGCAATTTTACCGGTTATAAAGGGTTAAAAAAGGGCCGGACCAGTCAGCTTTCCCGGTGATATGGAAAATTTTAGCCATTTTTTTCATATTTCTGGCTGATTATCCTATCTTTGCGCCTCCTTAAACGTGTATGGGTAAACAACCGCTAATTAAACAAGATGGAAAAATCACGGAAGCCTTGTCCAACGCTATGTTCAAGGTGAAGTTGGAAAACGGCCACGAGATTTTGGCCACCATCTCCGGAAAGATGCGCATGAATTACATCCGTATTTTACCGGGCGATAAAGTGGGGGTTGAGATGAGCCCTTACGATCTGTCGAGGGGAAGAATAATTTTCAGGTATAAGTAAAGGCGCAAATTATTGCGTTGATACAATAACAATTTATAAAATTCAGAGAGATGAAAGTTAGAGCATCCATTAAAAAGCGCAGCGCCGATTGCAAGATCGTGAGGAGAAAAGGCCGTCTGTATGTGATCAACAAGAAGAATCCCCGCTTCAAGCAGCGTCAGGGTTAAGCCTGTTGACAATCAACATCGTAAAATTTAAATCAGAAATCGAATATGGCACGTATTGCCGGTGTAGACTTACCAAAAAATAAAAGAGGAGAGATCGGCCTTACCTATATCTATGGTATCGGCCCCTCTACTGCCAAGTACATCCTGGACAAAGCTGGTATTGATCATAATAAGAAAGTTCACGCCTGGAACGACGATGAACTGAATGCTATCCGTAATATCATTACCAATGAGTTCAAAGTGGAAGGACAGTTACGTTCTGAAGTGCAGATGAGCATCAAGCGTTTGCTCGATATCGCCTGCTATCGCGGATTGCGCCATCGTAAAGGATTGCCCGTTCGTGGTCAACGTACTCGTACCAACAGCCGTACCAGGAAAGGTAAGCGTAAAACGGTAGCCGGTAAGAAGAAAGCCGCTAAGAAATAAATTGTAAAGACGCAATCCATTGCGTCTTTTACTGTTTATTCACCATAGACCAGGCGCAGGAGTGATCATGCGCCTTCAACTTGGATCGATGCCGGATAGCCCGGTCAGCAGGAGGATCGGTCCCACTCACTCCGGTGAGCCATTTTTAAAAGAGAAAGATTACCTGTAAAGAATTATGGCAAAAGCACAAGCACCCAATGCAAAAGGGAACAGCGCGAAAGCCGCTGCGAAGAAAAGGATCGTAAAAGTTGATTCCTACGGCGATGCACATATCACCGCCAGTTTCAACAACCTCATCATCAGCATTACCAACAAGAACGGCCAGGTGATCTCCTGGAGCAGTGCCGGTAAAATGGGATTTAGGGGTTCCAAGAAGAACACTCCGTATGCAGCCCAGATGGCTTCTGCCGATGCTACCAAAACAGCATTCGACGCCGGTGTGAAGAAAGTGGACGTTTTCGTAAAAGGCCCCGGGGCCGGTCGTGAGAGCGCTATCCGCGGCCTGGCACAGAACGGCATCGAAGTGGTGATGATCAAGGACGTAACCCCACTTCCGCACAATGGCTGCCGCCCTCCTAAAAAGAGAAGAGTATAAAAACGAAGTCCGAAGTTGGCTGTTTGAAATCGGAGGTTCCGATCTGACTTCAGACTTCCTGCATCAGACCTCATATTCATAACCGGGCATGCGATTTATTTTAATGATTTTTACCGATCGTATGCCGTCACCAAAAAATCAGCAAACAAATTATGGCACGTTACACAGGCCCAAAGACAAGGATCTGTCGCATTTTCGGCGAACCCATTTTAGGTAATGGCAAATACCTGAGCAAGAACAGCAATCCTCCCGGACAGCACGGTCCTACCCGCAAACGTAAAGCTCCGGGTGAATATGCCCTGCAGTTGAAGGAAAAGCAAAAAGCCAAATACACTTACGGTGTATTGGAAAAACAATTCCGCAAAACTTTTGAGGAAGCATCCCGTCGTAAAGGCGCTACCGGTGAGATCCTCATGAAACTGCTGGAAGCCCGGTTAGACAATGCGGTTTACCGCCTCGGCCTGGCAGCTTCCCGCCCGGGCGCCCGCCAGTTGGTTTCCCATAAGCATATCACTGTGAACGGAGAAGTGGTGAATGTACCTTCTTTCCAACTGAAACCCGGCGATGTGATCGGTGTCAAAGAAAAAGACAAGACCAACGCATCCATTACCGGCCAGTTCCGCGGCAAAAATGCAAAATTTAGCTGGCTCGACTGGAATGAAGCAGAAATGACAGGCACCTTCGTGGCCTACCCAGAGCGTGAAAGCGTTCCGGAGAACATTAAGGAGCAGTTGATTGTTGAATTGTATTCTAAGTAATGGGAAGGTGAGACGATCTCACCCGGCACTCTTACTTTTCATCAAAAAAAACCGAAATTTTAAAATATGGCCATTTTAAATTTCCAAAAGCCAGACAAAATCGTTTTGCAGAAAGCAACGGAATTCGAAGCTCAATTCGAGTTTCGCCCGTTGGAACCCGGTTTCGGTGTAACCATCGGTAATGCCCTGCGCAGGGTATTGCTCAGTTCACTGGAAGGGTATGCGATCGTGGGTATCCGGATTGAAGGGGTGGATCATGAATTCGCTACCATCAAGGGCATTACAGAAGATGTACTGGAGATCATCCTGAACCTGAAACAGGTCCGCTTCAAAAAGAAAGTGGAACATGAGATCGGTCAGGAAAAGATCACCCTCAGCATTAAGAACAAGAACGAGCTCACAGCCGGCATGATCGGCGAAGCTACCCAAAGCTTCGAGATCATGAACCCCGAGCTGCTGATCTGCACCCTCGATACCTCTGCCAAGCTCGATATGGAACTGACGATCTCCAAAGGTCGCGGTTACGTTCCTGCTGAAGAGAACAAGGTGAAAGATGCCCCGTTCGGATATATCCCTACAGACGCCATCTTCACACCTATCAAGAATGTGAAATACGCCATCGAGAATACGCGTGTTGAACAGCGCACCGATTATGAGAAACTGGTGATGGACGTTACCACCGATGGTACCATTCATCCTGAAGAAGCTGTAAAACAAGCCAGCCGCATCCTGATCCAACACCTGATGATCATCACCGATGAGAACATCACTTTCGACAACAAGGAAGACAAGAAAGAGGATGTGGTGGATGAGCAGATGCTTCAACTGCGCAAGATCCTGAAGACCCCGCTGGAAGACCTCGATCTGTCTGTTCGCGCTTTCAACTGTCTGAAAGCCGCCAAGATCAACTCTCTCAGCGAGCTCGTTCAATATGAGCAGGAAGACCTGATGAAATTCCGCAATTTCGGTCAGAAATCACTGGCCGAGATCGAGCAGGTGCTGGCCGAAAGAGGTCTGCACTTCGGAATGGACCTCAGCAAACTGGGTCTCGATAAAGAAGAACTGTAATTCAATCTAAACAAGTACCTCACAATTCCTGACACGGTGTGAGGGAATAAAAACAAAAGTCATGCGTCACGGAGACAAGATCAACAACCTGGGCAGAACGGCCTCCCATAGAAAAGCATTGCTGAGCAATATGGCTTCCCAGCTTATCGTACACAAACGTATCGTAACTACGCTGGCCAAAGCCAAAGCATTGCGCACCTATATCGAGCCGCTGATCACCAAGGCCAAGGAGAACACCACGCACCAGCGTCGTGTGGTATTCAGCTACCTGCAGGATAAAGAAGCGGTTACCGAACTGTTCAGCACCATCGCTGAGAAAATAGGCGGCCGTCCCGGTGGTTATACCCGTATCATCAAACTGGGTATCCGCCTCGGTGATAATGCAGAACAGGCCCTGATCGAGCTGGTTGATTTCAACGAGATCTACGGTAAAGGCAAAGGCGAAGCTAAAGAAGCAGCCAGGAAAACACGTCGTAGCAGAACAGGCGCCAAGAAAGCCAAGACTGCCGACGGGGCAGGTGCCGCTTCCGAAGAAAAATCAGCCGAATAAAGAAATGATTGAACTGATCAATACGAGGCCCCGGCGAATGCCGGGGCTTTTTTTGAGCCTCCTGTGAACAATTAACTGTTATTCACATTCAATAATTCTTTTTCTTTGCAAAACTTTTTTTGAAAAACATGTCTACTCCTCTTCAAAGACCCGCTATCCTCCTCCTGGAAGATGGCACTGTTCATCATGGTAAAGCATTTGGCAAGATCGGCACCACCACCGGCGAGATCTGTTTCAACACCGGAATGACCGGCTACCAGGAAGTATTTACCGATCCCAGCTATTATGGACAGATCATCATCATGAACAATGTGCACGTAGGCAACTACGGCATCAAGGATGATGAAGTGGAATCGGACAGTGTGAAGATCCGCGGCCTGATCGCCCGTAACCTTGAAGCGCAGTACTCCCGTAAGCTGGCGAATGGCTCTCTCGAAACCTGGCTGCAGGCCAATAATATCGTGTGCATCGAAGGTATCGACACCCGCGCCCTCGTGACACATGTCCGCGAGAAAGGGGCCATGAACTGTATCATCTCCTCCGAGATCCTCGACATAGAAGAACTGAAGAAAGAACTGACCAAAACCCCTGGCATGGATGGCCTCGAGCTTGCCAGCCTGGTGAGCACGAAAGAAGCCTATACCATGGGCGATGCCAACTCCGATGTGAAGATCGCGGTGCTCGATTATGGCACCAAACAACATATCCTGCAGTGTATGGTCGACAGGGGCGCTTATCTGAAAGTATTCCCTGCCAAAACCACCATCAAGGAATTGAAGACATTTCCTGCCAATGGCTATTTCATCTCCAATGGCCCCGGCGACCCGGCCGCCATGGACTATGCCATCGAAACAGTAAAGGAAGTATTGAAGGAAAATAAGCCCACCTTCGGCATCTGCCTGGGCCACCAACTCCTGGCATTGGCCAGTGATATACCTACTTTCAAAATGCACCATGGCCACAGGGGGCTCAACCACCCTGTCAAGAACCTGCTCACCGGCAAATGTGAGGTGACCACACAGAACCATGGCTTCGGCGTCGACCCCAAGGCGATCCAGAAAGCCAGCCATGTGGAAGTGACCCACGTGAACCTCAATGACGATTCCATCGAAGGTATCCGACTGAAAGGCAAGCCTGCTTTCTCTGTGCAATACCATCCGGAAAGCACGCCGGGCCCGCACGATAGCCGTTACCTGTTCGATGATTTCATTGCGATGATCAGGGATCATCAGTAAGAACGGGTAAGCGCTCCCTATATTTATTCCAATCATTCTTTCGAAAAAACAGTATTTACCATTTTTAAAAAAGTATTGGAATGAAAGCTATTTACATGAGTTTGGCCGCATTATTTGTATTGGCATCCTGTCAGAAAGAGATCAGTGCTGAAGATACTGAGCCCCCAGGAGCTACGGACCTTTCTGATTGCCGGTTGACAAGGATGGTGCAGGGCACTGGTATTCGTGATACTGTTTACCTGTTTAAATATGACGATCAGAACCGGGTAACTGCCAGGATCGATTCTTCGCACCACGATACCACACTGATCAGTTACGATGCCAATGGATTCCTGGCATCTTTCTTCAATCTTCGGGGTGGAACAACTACTGATTTTATTTGCAACAGCAAAGGAAGGATCACATCGGCGGAAGCCCCTGTGAACAGGGTTTCCATGGAGTACAAGGATGATACGGTTCTTGCCAGGGTAAATATCTATGAAATATTCGGTGGCACCGGCATCTATGAATACGATTCTCTGTATTACGACGCCAACAAGAACCTCGTCAGCATAAAGACGTTTAGCGGTTATAATAATTCCCTTAGATCCATCACGGAGTTTACCTACACCAATATCCTGAATCCCTTTCATTCCCTGGCATATCTGAATTTTGAAAATAATATGGGAATGGATGATCTTCTGCCTGCCAGTATTTACGATATCTATGCCGGAAAATATCTATTGAAATCATATCGGAATTCCAGTGGTTATTCAGTGGAAATAACCTACGTAGTAGATAATTCAAAAAAAGTGACTGGCTCTGTTGCTACTTACAGGGACCCTGGTGGTAATGTTTCCCAGGTACTGACCCGGAAATTCCAGTATACCTGTAAATAAGATCGTCCCCGGCACAGGTAGTCGAAAATCCATCGTATTTTAGCGCACAAACCATAATATGAAGATCGCTATTATCAATGGGCCCAATCTCAACCTGCTCGGTAAAAGGGAAACGGATATTTATGGTAATATGCCGTTCGGGAAATATCTGGAATCCCTGAAAGCCAAATACCCAAATGTTGAATTTCATTATTTCCAGAGCAATGTGGAAGGCGAGCTGATCGATGAGATCCAGCGTGTAGGGTTTGAATATGATGGCATCATCCTGAATCCCGCCGGGTATACCCATACTTCAGTGGCCATCGGTGATGCCATTGCAGCGATCAAAGCACCGGTAGTGGAAGTACATATTTCGAATGTGCATGCCCGTGAGGAATTCAGGAAGCTCTCGCATGTATCGGGCAAATCGGCAGGCAGTATTTTCGGATTGGGCCTTACTGGCTATGAGCTGGCGCTTACCTACCTGTTGAGCAGGTGATCTTACAGTAATACCCGCATCATCAAAGCGAACCCGGTTGCCTGCTTCGGGTTCTCCGTTTTTCGCAGGATATGCACGCCGGCGGCAGTCCAGACTTTAAAGACTTCCCCCTTCTTTCTTTTGGCCAGTTCCTTTTCGATCTGCGGGATCATGGAGCCGGCAGCCACCCATCCCAGGTCGCCCCTGGTAGCTGATTCCCCGCCCATGGAATATGTCTGTGCCATGTCCTCAAAGCTGGCTTTTCCCTGCTGTATCCTGCCGATAATATCATCGGCCAGTGAATCGGCGAACCGCCGCATGAAAACAGATGTGTCGATATAGATCTGGCTGACGCGGTTGAAGGTATTGGGCACCTGGGCGAGCACCTGCACCAGTATCCTGCCTTTGTCGTAGGGACCGTACACCTTACCCACTTTACCATGATAGGCCAGGCTATCGGCCAATCCATTGAAGTGGCTGGTGCGCAGCACCATGACCGTATCGATCCTGAATTTTTTCTTCAACACATCTTTCACATAGAGGGGTCCATTGCCCGATTTTTCAATGGCTGTCTTGATCTCGGTAATTGTTTTGGGCTGTCCCTGCGAATGGCCGGCCATCAAGAGAAAGAGGCAGCAGCCAATAAAGCGCGAAAGCGTCATGTCGGTTGTTCATTTTATTACCGGGTCAAATTAAGGATTAAATTTGGTCTGGGCCGGGATTATTCCCACTAATCCCATACATCCCAATAATCCCGGTTCAGACAATGGACGTCCGGTTCTGGCGTTATTATTGTAGTTTTTCTCACCATAAATTTGTGAATGATGCGCTGGATATTCCTATTATCACTGTTCCTTTCTGTGAATGGCTATTCACAATGGAAAGATTATAAGATCAATAACAATGGCGATACGCTCAACCGGATCGACAAACTGGGAAGGAAGCAGGGCCCCTGGCTCAATCATTACGATAAATTGCGGGGCGAGCCCGGCTATGAAGAGGAAGGCTGGTACACCCACAACCGGAAAGAAGGTGAATGGAAGCTGTACAGCCTTATGGGCGACCTGGTGGGCGTGGAATATTACAAATGGGGATTTAAAGACAGTGTATGCCGCTATTATACCATTCATGGGAATTTGAGGCTTGAACAGCGCTGGAAGGCCATGAACCCCGATAAAGAATATGATACCCTCGAGATCGAGGACCCCGACAAGCTGGATACTTACAGGAAAGTGGTCGTAAAGAATGAAGGCGCCTCCATCCGCCATGGGACGTGGAGGTATTACGATGCCGAAACAGGTGCGCTGATCCGTTCAGAGACCTATACACTGGGCAAATTGGAAGACCCCGGCAAGCCGGCAGCCGTGGCAACCACGAAGAAGCCCAACACCAAACCACAGGAGATACTTGATTTCGAAAAGAAAAATGCCGGAAAGAAAAAGATCAAATTCCGCGATGGCAGTACAGGCAATTGATCACTCCCGTACTATTTCGCTTTGTCGAATACTTTCCTGAAGAATAACAGGTGATAGTCGATGCTATTGGTCCAGTAGGCGCTGGTATGTCCGCCGGGCCTTTCAGCATAATCATGATCGATCTTTTTATCGAGCAGTTTCTGGTGCAGGGCCCGGTTTCCTGGGATAAAGAAGTCTTCCACCCCACAATCGAAAGTTATTTTCAGGTCGCCCGGTTGTAGTTTATCGGCCAGGTTGATGACAACGTGCTGGTCCCAGTTCGTTTTGCAGCAGGCAGTATCTCCCAGTCTGCCGGAGATATTCCAGTTCTTCGGAAAGGGCCTGAAATCAACGCCTCCCGATATGCTGCCTACTGCCCCGAACAGGTCTATATGCCTGATGGAAAGGTAGAAAGCTCCATGTCCACCCATGCTCAATCCGGTAATGGCCCTGTGCTGCCTGTCGGCATCTGTCTTATAATGCGTATCGATATAAGGGACCAGCTCTTTTGTGATAAAGGTCTCGTAGCGAACGGAAGAATCGATAGGACTGTCGAAATACCAGCTATCATAACCCCCATCGGGGCAAACCAGCAGGAGCCCCAGTTCATCGGCCTTACGGCCCAGTTGGGTAGCTTCTTTCACCCATTGCGCATAATTGCCGCTCCACCCATGAAGCAGGTAAACTACCGGCAGTTTATCCATTTTCCTGTAGCGTTCCGGTTTCACGATCACACATTTGATCTCCTTCTTCATCGTGTTGCTGTAAACTGAAATAGTGTCGATTTCCCCGGCCTTTGCGAATAGTACTATCAGGAGGCCTGTGAGGGTTGTAGCAATGCCTTTCATATCTGTAAGTTTTCCGCTGGTAAATATAAGGCTTTGAACATTCAGGGAAATGATGTATTTTTGATATCAAATTGATATCATCAAAACAACAATCATATATGGAAAAAGTATTTAAACCCATTTCAGGCTACCTGGCGTTGATCCAGGCCATTGTTGGTTTGATCGCCGGGGTAGTATTGCTGATCAATTCCGGCCATGAGGAATCGGCGGGATTATTTGTTCTTGGCGGCATCCTCCTGGTGGTCATCAGCATTTTTCTTTTCAAAGGGATCATGGTGGTGAACCCCAATCACTCCAGGGTATGCGTCTTCTTCGGTAAATATATCGGTACGGTGAAGGAGAATGGGCTACTATGGGTGAACCCGCTTTACACTACTTTCAGGATCTCTCTCCGGGCACAGAACCTGGAGAGCGCCAAATTGAAAGTGAATGACAAGATGGGCAACCCGATCGAGATCGCGGCTGTGATCGTATGGCAGGTGCAGGATACCTACAAAGCGGCATTTGAAGTAGCGGATTACGACCATTATGTGAAGATCCAGAGTGAAGCGGCCATTCGTCACCTGGCCACTACCTGTCCGTATGATCTAATAGAGGATGAAACCGCCAGCATCACCCTGCGCGATGGCGGGGATAAAGTCAATGAATTGCTCGAGAAGGAGCTGAATGACCGGTTGCGCCCGGCTGGTATCATTATCCGTGAAGCCAGGATCAGCCACCTGGCTTATGCGGCCGAGATCGCCGGCGCCATGTTGCAACGGCAACAGGCAACCGCTATCGTGGCTGCCCGCTACAAGATCGTGGAAGGTGCGGTAGGCATGGTGGAGCTGGCGCTGGAGCAGTTGTCGAAGAAAGAGATCGTAAAGCTCGATGAAGAAAAGAAAGCCACGATGGTCAGCAATCTCATGGTGGTATTGTGCGGTGAGAAAGGCGCTCAGCCGATCCTGAACACCGGCACATTGTACCAATAGCAGGGAATCGATTATTTACGGTAATAAATTTTTTGCCATGAGAGTCAGTAAACCAGCCGGCAAAATATTATTCGGTGAAGTGCAGCGGTTCCGTGAAACCTGGGTCTGGATCGCGATCCTCGTCAGCAGCCTGCTTCCTTTGATCCTGGTCGCAGTGCTGGGCTTTGCTGGAAAAATGGGATCGAAGCATGATGCTGCGATCCGCTTCGTGATCGTGTTATTCACCTGTGCCATACCAAACATGCTCTTCTATTGGACGAACCTGGAAACGGTACTTACCGATGAAGGCGTTTACTATCGCTGGATGCCTTTTTTCAAGCGGTATTGTGTGATCACGTGGCCTGAAGTAAGGGACGTGATGGTAAGAAAATATCCTTACCTGAATTATGGCTATCACTGGAGCTATAGGTATGGGAAGGTGCATAAGGTAGGAGGTAGCCAGGGTGTGCAATTCATCCTGAGGGATAACAAGAAGGTCTGGCTGGGTACCCGGCGGTTGCAGGCGCTACAGTATGCCATAGAACAGGTGAGGCCGTTATCGTTCAGCAGCAATAGCTGTTGAAGCTAAATCCATTATCGTGAACAGTAAAAAAAATTTTGTATTACGTATCGATGAAGAGACTTTCAAGGCCCTTGAAAAATGGGCAGGGGATGAGTTTCGCAGTGTGAACGGGCAACTGGAATGGATCATCGATAAGGCCCTAAAAGAAACCGGCCGGAAGAAAAAAGGCGACAGGTCCGATAAGACCTCTGAAAAGAAATAATTGTCTTTTTTTTAGCAGTCTCTGTCACCGGCGGCTACCCTTCGATAACAAACCCCCAATATCTTTGCATCACAATTTATCACCCTCCAAATACCGGTCATGAAAAATAGTTATATCTTCTTCTGGATACCGTTCATAGTAGCCTTGTTAGGGATTTGCCTCAGGGCTTGCGCATAATCAGTTTGCAGTTTGCAATTAGCAGTTGGCAGTTGAAAAAACGTGAATTTCGGGCAGCTACTATTTATACTTGCTCTTGCCCAACTGCTAATTGCTAATTGCCAACTGCTCATCGCCAACTGCCGACTATAAACTAAAACCCTTTCTTCTTCTCTTCCGCCTTCTGCATCGGGTTGGGGCCAGTCGATTGTCCGCGGACTGCCTGTTTCTGTTTGAAGACTGCAAACCTCGACGGAGCAGGGATCGTGCCCCAGCTATTATTGCTTTCATCGATATCGGCGGTCTCACGCATGGGGTCTAGTTTTATAGAGACCACTTCCTTGTCTTTCATGAATGCCTTGGTCACTTTTTGTTCATTCAGCCGCCATATCTGCACAGGGATGCGTTCTATTTCCCTGGTACCATCCTTGTAAGTCCATTCGATGATGATAGGCATTACCAGTCCGCCTTTATTGCTGAAGCTCAATTCGTAAAAATATTTGGAAGCGGCTTTCTGTTTACCGTCCTCATCGGCCACTTCATTGGCGGCAGGCACGGGGATGGCGATGGCTGTGGAATCGTAAGGCTCGATGCCGCGTGCATATTTCCAGTAAAAATCATGAAGGGCAGTATCCTTGTCGGTGAGGAACTGGATGTTCTTGTCTTCCCGGTTCCTTTCTTTCGAAATATCCGGATTGTTGGAGCCCATGGGAGGGTCGAGCTTTCTCATGATCACGGTATCATGCAGTCCTCTTGGTTTTGCATCGGGATCTGCGCGGAAATATTTAACGTTGTCGAGTGAAATATCGCAGGGATCAGTTCCGTAGAACCATCCCCTCCAGAACCAGTCGAGGTCTTCGCCGGAAGCATCTTCGAGCGTGCGGAACAGGTCGGCTGGCTCTGGATGTTTGAATGCCCAACGGCGTGCATATTCCCTGAAGGCATAATCGAACAACTCACGGCCCATGATCGTTTCCCGCAGGATATTGAGGCCGGTGGCGGGTTTGGTATAGGCATTGGGGCCGAAGCGGACAATATTCTCGGAGTTGGCCATGATAGGCTCCAATTCATCCTTCGGGAGCTTCATATAATCCACGATAGCCCAGGCAGGTCCTTTACCACGAACGGGGAATTTATTATCGTACAATTCTTCGGTGAGGTATTCCACGAAAGAGTTCAGCCCTTCATCCATCCAACTCCACTGGCGTTCGTCGCTGTTGATGATCATGGGGAAGAAATTATGTCCCACTTCATGGATGATCACCCCCAACATACCGTATTTGGTGGCTTCGGTATATGTGCCGTCTTTTTCAGTGCGGCCGTAATTGAAGCAGATCATCGGGTATTCCATACCGTTAGAGGCTTCCACACTCTGGGCTACCGGGTAAGGGTAGGGAATGGTGAATTTGGAATAGGAGCGGATGGTGTGCGCCACTGCTTTGGTAGAAAATTTCCTGTAGAGGCCATAGGCTTCTTTGGGGTAAAAGCTCATGCACATCACTTTCTTGCTTTCCACGTAGGTGGGCATGGCATCCCAGACAAATTTGCGGGAGGCTGTCCAGGCAAAATCACGCACATTATCGGCTTTGTAGATCCAGGTCTTTTTCGTTTTGCTTTTTTGGGCCTCCGCTTTTTTGGCTTCGTCGAGAGTGGTGATCTCCACGGGCTCTTTGGAAGTCTGGGCTTTTGTCCATCGGGCGAGTTGTGCTGCCGAAAGGTTCTGTGCATAATTCTGGCATTCGCCGGTGGAACCTACCACCATATCGGCCGGTACGGTCATCTGTACTTTGAAATTGCCGAAGGTAAGTGCGAATTCGCCGCGGCCGGTGAACTGGTGGTTTTGCCAGCCCTTGAAATCACTGTATACGCAGAGGCGTGGGTACCATTGTGTCATGGTGAAAATAAGATTGCCGTCTCCGGGGAAAAACTCATAGCCACCTCTTCCTCCCTGTTTGAAGCGGTCGGGGATATTGTAATCCCAGTTCAGCAGGAACTTGAATTGCTGGCCGGGTTTCAGTGGCAGCGGTAATTCAACCCGCATCATGGTCTTGTTGATGGTATAGGCGAGTGGTTTGCCGGTAGCGTCGGTGAGCTTGCGGATATTGAAACCGAACCCATTATCCTTTTTGCTGGATTCCATCCGGTCGATCATGGCGGTGCTCATCTGCGCGGGCATATTGCTGCCGGTTTGGTAATTGGCATTATTGATATTGCTGTGCTCGTTTTCATCAAGCTGCAACCAGAGATAGGTAAGCGTATTGGGCGAGTTATTGAAATAATTGATCGTCTCGCTGCCTGTGAGTTTCAGTGCCGCTTCGTCCAGTTCACATTTGATATCGTAATCGCAGCGCTGCTGCCAGTATTTGGGGCCTGGGGCGCCGCTGGCTGTACGATATTCGTTAGGTGTGGGCAGGATGGTGCCCAGTTGTTCGAATTTGTTACCGTGGTTGGAGCCGGGATTGTTCTGGATATTCTGCGCAGATACACTACTAAGCAGGAAGAGCATCCCGGTAGCCGACATTAATGTGAGCTTTTTCATCATGTGAGTTTTGGTGATCAGGAAAACGTTGATATGCCCAAACCAGTGAAATGATTAAAATTACGACCGAAGCCAGTCGCAACCACCATAACCTGGGAAGTTTTATTAATTGAACGATCAGGAAGGAGAGTAGCAATACGATCAATACGATCAGCAATTGCGCTCCTTCGATGCCGATATTGAAAGCCAGCAGGTGTGTTATCAGTCCTTCCCTGCCTTCAAGGCTCAGGAAGAGGCCGGCAAAGGCCAGTCCGTGGATAAGTCCGAAGAACAGCGCGAAGAAATAGATCCACGGCAAACGGGCACTGGGTGCTGCAGCGGGCTGCAGGATATTGTTCACACAGGTGGCGGCGATGGTAAGCGGGATCAGGAATTCGATCCAGGCAGTTGGGAAATTCACGTAATTGAGCGCGCTCAGTGCGAGGGTGATGGAATGCCCGATGGTAAAAGCCGTGACGAGCACCACCACTTTTTTCCAGTCCTTCCACAGGTAACGAAGGCAGAGGGCTGTAACAAAGAGGATATGGTCCATCGCTTCGGGCGACAGGATATGCTCGATCCCCATCTGAAAATAAAAAGTAAAATCCTGCATATAAACAAGCCGGGCTACAAAATAATCCAGAGATTTGTAACGGAAAAATAGGATGTTTCAATGGCAATACCTATCTATAAATGGTTTTTTCTGCTGTATTACTGCCTGCATGGAAGCATGGGAGCCGTTACTTCCCCATCGGAGGCCGGGTTTCACCCGTTGTATGTAAGCATTACTGAACTGAACCATAATATGGCAGAGAAAAGCCTGGAGATCAGTTGTAAGATCTTCACGGACGACTTTGAAAAGGCTATCTTCAAAACATTTCAGCAAAAGACCGACCTCAGTAACCCGCATAACAAAGCGGAGGCAGATAAACTGGTATCAGACTACATCAAAAAGCACCTCCTTATCAAAGTGGATGGAAAGGCCGTCAGTATGGAATTCATTGGCTTCGAGCGGGAGCGGGATGCTGTCTGGTCTTATTTCGAGGTAAAGCAGGTGAATACAGCTCCTAAAAAGATCGATATCAGGAATGACCTGCTTTATGAATCCTACGATTCGCAGATCAATCTCATGCATGTAACGGTATCGGGCAATCGAAAAAGTTCCAAATTGAATTACCCCGATACCAATGCCGAGTTTGCATTCTGAGAGGGTTCCCGTTAATCCTCATCTTCCATCTCTTTCTTGATCTTCTCCGAGATATTGACGAGCACTTTGTCGATCCGCTGTGCGTCCATATCGATGATCTCGAACCGGAACCCCGACCAGTCGAGCGTATCGCCGGTATGCGGGATGCGTTCCAGCTTATGCAGGATAAATCCGGCGAGCGTATCGAATTCCTGTTCGCCTTCGTTCATCCATTCTGTTTTCTCGAAATGGCTCAGGAAATCGTAGAAGGGGATCTGGCCGTCTACCAGGTAGGAGCCGTCATCGCGTTTGGTGATCTCATAATCTTCCAGGTCGGGTTGCGGTAATTCGCCCACGATCGCTTCGAGGATATCGTTCAGGGTGATCATCCCCTGGAGGCTACCGTATTCATCCACGATAAAGCAGGCATGGATGCGGTTCTGTTTGAATTTTTCCAGTACGGTATAGGCGGTGATATTCTCGGGCACGAAAAGAGCAGGCTTCATTACCTGTTTGAACACGGTAAGATCGTCGGTGACATAGAGGTCTTTGAGTGAGACCATACCTTTGATATCATCGAGACTGCCATCGCAGATGGGGTAGGCGGAATGTGGTTCGCGGATGATCTTTTCCTTGATGGACTGCTCATTATCGGTCAGATCGAACCAGATGATATCGCTGCGGTGGGTCATGATGGACGTGATATTGCGGTCGCCCAGGTGGAAGACCCTTTCGATGATCTCCTGTTCAGCCTCTTCGATAGTACCCTGTTCTGTGCCTTCGCTGATGATGGCTTTGATCTCTTCTTCCGTTACCTGGTTGTCTTTGGCCTTGATCTGGAAAATGCTGACAATAACATGGGTCGACTTGGTGAGCAGCCAGATAAAAGGATGGGTGATAATGCTGATGATGCGCATAGGCCCAGCCACCAATTTGGCGATGGCTTCGGGGCGGGAGAGGCCCAGTCTTTTCGGGACCAGTTCACCGAGTACCAACGAAAAATAAGTGACGATCACCACGATGATGGTGGTGGCGATGCCATTGCTGTAATGTTTGGTGAGCTCGAATCGCTGGAGAAAGGCCACAAAATCGTCTTTCAGGTTCTCACCGGAAAAAATACCGGTAAGGATGCCGATCAGGGTGATGCCTATCTGTACGGTGGAAAGGAATTTATCGGGGTGATTGGCGAGCTTGAGTGCTTCCTTTGCACGGGAATCGCCTTTATTGGCCTGTCCTTCGAGCCTCGCTTTGCGTGCCGATACCAGTGCGATCTCGGCCATGGAAAATAATCCGTTGAGCAGGATTAGTCCAAGTATAATAAAAATTTCTCCCATTAGAGCTATTATTTGGCTAAACTAAACATTCCGATCTGTTTATTAAATATTGTGCCTGTGGTCCATCCGATGCCGCAACCCAATAAAGCTCCACAAAATACATCAAAAGGATAATGAACGCCTACATAAACCTGGGTGTACGCAATAATAAATGCCCATAAGAAGAAAAGGCGGGCCCAGTTGCCGATCACAGGCCGAAGTGTGAGGAAGAAGAACATGGCCTGGGCAAAATGGCTGGTAGCGTGAGAGGAGGTGAAGCTGGAACTGCCCGGGCAGTAATTGATGAAAAAACGGATCTGTTGTGATACGATGAGGTCCTGGCAGGGTCTGTCTCGCATCACGATCTGTTTGATGATCTGGCTGCTGATCACGTCGCTGATGGCGGCGGTGAGCAGGATGCCCAGTACCCACCACCAGCCCTGGCGTCCGAAATTCATGGTCACGAAGAGCAGGAGGAAGAGGTAGAGGGGTATCCAGAAGAGGGTTTCCCGCATGTAGGGCAGTATAGTGTCGAGGAAAGGGCTCCCCCAGTTCTGGTTAATATGGGTGATAAGCCAGGTATCTACCGGCTGAATAAGGTTCCAGAATGTCAACAAACTATTGGGAGGATGGTGGATCATAGCTACAAAAATAACTAACCGGGATTAATCCTGAATTAAATACGGCAGGCAGAACTATTGTACGGAATAGTATATGACAGTTAGGCTAAAATGACGGTTTAATTGGACGGGGCCCTGCGGGTAGGAGGAACTATTTGTTTTTCGGCACGATGTAATCTGGCAAACCATGCTTTTTTAGAAAAGCAGTTGCATCTTCACGCTTTTTAACAAAAAATGGATCATTGACATACATGGCGCCATCAACCTTGACAAATGGGTAAGGCTCCGGTAATTTCTTTTTCTTGTTTTTTCTTTTGGCTGTCATTTCAAATTTCATTATATCAAATTTAATTATTTATTTAGACCTGAGCAAGAACGCTTCATAGTTTCTGCCTTTCTGAAACGGTTCCCAAATGTCATTGATTGACCCATCAACATGGAATGCCGAATTGATTTCAGCAAAAAATTTGGCAATATTGATTTGATAAAGCCTGGTGCGTGATGGAGTGCTTCCTTGAGCAAATACAACACGCCTGGGATTCTCCTTCATGAATTGAAAGACCACGGCAGCCACCGTTGTCAATACCATATCCGTATCATCATTATTGGTTATGGCCATATCATCGATCTGTTGAATGGCGTCATTCCAATCGCCAAAGGCAAGATTGTAGGCAGGGAAAGCAAAATCCTCCTCCCTGTAAAACTCAACTACTTTTTTAATCCTTCCTTTTGGCCCAACACTGAAAAAGGTATAGTGAATAACTTCCAGGCTTTTACTTATCTCGTATCGCTCCAACTGCATATCAAATAATTTGATTCTACTGACCCAACTGATCAATCGCAAGCAATGGTATATCTAATTTGCTGAAAAGCATGTTTTTATGCACGGGCTGGTTATCTTACAACATATAAGGATAACCCAGGATTTTCGAATAACCATTTCATGCAACCAGCAGGAGCGCATTGTTAATTAACGAACAAAAATGAAATATCAGTGACCCCTTTGTGAATACCCGTATTAAAAACTATAATTTTAGCACCAATTTTCTTTCCGTGGACCCGGACACAGGACCAGCATTTTGTTGGCCAGTAAAACAACACTAAACGAATGAAACGTTTTATTCAGCAGTTACCTTCCCTCACCAGGTGGATTTTATCGATAGCGTTGATCTTTCTCGTACTTTTCACTTTGATGCGCCTCGGCCTTTATCTCAGTTTCAATAAACAGGGCTATTCCTTGTCGAAGCTCGGAGATGCTTTTGTACTCGGACTGCGATATGATCTCCGCATCATTTCCATCCTCCTCCTCGTTCTCCTCGTGCTGGGCAGTCTGCCCTGGCTGCACCCTTTCCGCAGCAACCGGGCCCGCCTGTTCTGGAATTACCTATTCTCTTTTCTCACCCTGCTCATCCTGTTTTTTTTCATAGTCGATTTTGCGCATTACGCTTACCTGGTGCAAAGGCTCAACGCCAGCGTGCTCAATTATCTCGAAGATGCCGGCATCTCACTGAACATGGTATGGCAGTCGTACCCCGTGATCAGGCTGGTATTAGGACTGATCCTCGGCACCGCCCTGGTGCTCTGGCTGATCAGGAGATCCTGGAAAAAGATCGATGCCACCAAGACCACCGTTAGCAGGCGCAGCCGCGTGATCAGCTTCATCATCACCTTCCTCATACTCGGCGCCTTCATCTTTGGAAAAGCAGGCCAGTACCCGCTCCGGTGGAGCGATGCATTTGCCCTCGGCAGCGATTACAAAGCCAATATTGCGCTCAATCCCTTCGAATCTTTTTTCAATACCCTCAAGTTCCGCAAGAATAATTTCGATATTAAAAAAGTGAGGGAACTCTTTCCCGTCATCCGCCGCTATTATCAAATTGATAACGGCGATTCACTCCATTTCCAAAGAGTTGTGCAACCCAGGCCGGGTATCGGCGCCGAACAACCGAATATCGTGCTGGTGATCTGTGAATCTTTCAGCGCGTATAAAAGCTCCATGTGGGGCAACCCCCTCAATACAACTCCCTTTTTCGACAGCCTTTGCCGCAACGGCGTTTTCTTCGACCGCTGCTTTACACCTACCTACGGTACAGCCAGGGGCGTATGGGCCACCCTTACCGGAATGCCGGATGTGGAAATGCCCAAGACCGCCAGCCGCAACCCCGCAGCAGTGGACCAGCATATCATCATGAACGATTTTCCGGGATATGAGAAATTCTACATGATCGGCGGAAGCACCAGTTGGGCCAATATCCGCGGACTGCTCACCAATAATATCCACGACCTCCACCTGTATGAGCAGGACGATTTCGATGCGCCCAAACTCGATGTATGGGGTATCTCCGATAAAAACCTTTTCATCGAATCGAACAAGATACTCGCCCAGCAAACAAAACCATTTTTTGCCGTGATCCAGACGGCCGATAACCATCGCCCCTATTCGATCCCGGAAGAAGACAGACAGGAGTTCAAAAAAGTGAATATACCGGCCGATTCAGTAAAGAAATACGGATTCGAGACCCTGGATGAAATGAACGCTTTCCGTTACACGGATTTCTGCTACCAGAAATTCATGGAGGCAGCCAGCAGGGAGAAATATTTCAGGAATACCATTTTCGTTTTTATCGGCGATCATGGCATTCCCGGCAATGCAGGCACTATGTTCCCCAATGCATGGACAGAACAACGGCTCACTGCAGAGCATGTACCCTTGTTGTTCTACGCCCCGGCACTGTTGCCTGCCCAACGCCTCGATAAGATCTGCTCCCAGATGGATGTGATGCCGACTATTGCCGGACTGAGCAAAATTCAATACATTAATAGCTCGTTGGGTAAAGACCTGCTGGATTCAACTTCCAGTCAATTCGCATTTATTTTCGACCCGGACTATAATATGACAGGCGTAGTGAAAGGAGATTATTTCTATCGCTCGCAGCAAAAGACGAACAAGGAAGAATTCGTTTCGATCACCGGAAATGCAGAACCGGCAAAGGATTCAGCCACCATGGCCATCAAACATGAAATGCGGTTGCTCAGCGATGCCATTTATGAATCGGCGAAATACCTGTTGCTGAACAATAAGAAAAGGAAATGACAAACATCCCCGGTATGGCAAGATATTTTCCTGGCATATTAGCACTGGTGTTGTTGTGCTCCTGCGGTAATAAAGGCAAAGCTCCCAACAAACCCGAAACCATCCGCTATACTTCCGCCAATTGTAAACCCGGAAAGATCACGGCCATCTATAAAGATTATGTATATGATTTGGCCGGGTATGAATATAATTCCGGTATCAGTGCTTTCAACCTGTTCGATGAGAACGCCTTCACTGATCCCAAAGACCCCGCTTCCTTTCACCCGGAAACAAGTCCTCATCCCCATAAAGGCGGCAGCATTTATTTCAAGGACGGCGGCAGCCGTATCGTAGTCGACCTGCGGGTGCCTTACAAGCTTACAGAGGTGTATCTGTATGATCGTGCCCATACTTCAGACAGTGTATGGATCTATACAGGCTCTATGCAACGCTGGAAATTGAAGGCCGCCCTTGCCACCAAAGGCGATCCCGGCCTTTGGGGATGGAGAAAATTCGGCATCGACGACAGCACGCGATTCGTCATGTTCCGCTTCAGCAGCAATGAGGCAGAGATCACCGAAGCCGCTTTATATGGCTGTGCCCTCGGCGAACCGCCCCCGCCGCCCCCTTCGGATTATGCCGGCCCGCGACTGGAACCAAAAATGATGAAGGAATTCCTGGGGGTGAATTGCTTCCAGAGCACGCCCACCCAATGGATGAAGCCATTTTATTATTCGCGTGTATATACTGCCGTTAGTAAAATAGATATCGATTCGGCCGACCATTATCCCGATGTCGATTATTTTATTACCCCGCATGGCTGGTGGAATAATGGTACCGGAGATTATGTTCTATACGACGATTCCATTACCCGTGATGTGGGAAATAAACTCTGGTATAGTTTTATCGGTGTGCCCAGGTGGATGGAACTGAAAGGACTCCATAACCACGACCGGCCCGTGACGAAGATCGGGATGAACACCGAAGATCCGATGAGCTATGCACGCCACGCTAACCTGATGTGGACAATGGCTGCCTGCTATGGAGGCACAAAAGTAGATACCCATCTGATCCGTTCGTATGAGCCTCACCGTTTCTCTGGCCGCAATACCATGCGTCTCTATGAGAACGGGAATGAAGCGGACGCTACCTGGATGGGGCCACGTTATTGCAGTCCCGTAGAATATTTTGCCCTCAGCAGCGCAGATTACGATGGCCATGAAGGAAAGATGGGCGCTCTTCACGGGATCAAGAAAGCAGATCCGGGCAGTGAATTGATGATGGCCGGCTTTACGACCCTCGATGTGAACCGCCTGCGCATATTGAAGTTCCTTTGCAATACCCTGCGCACCGATAGCCAGTTCCTCTGGAAAGGCGGTATCCAATATCATCATTATGCCTATAACGGGAAAGGAAAGAATCCCGGCGATGTTTTCGGCAGCGCTACCGGCGGCATTACACCCGAAGAGGATTCCCTGCGGCAAAAGCTCACACGTGTGCGCAATGAAACGTACCGACTGCAACCAGGTGTGGAATGTATACTGGGTGAGTTCGGGTACGATAAAAGCAGGGGCAGCAAGGTTTCCGCGCCATTGGTGCCCGGCTATAGCCAGTCGGAAAGCCAGGGCATTATGCTGATACGCGCCATCAATGCTATTGCATTTTCAGGCTTCGACCGTTATATCATTTATTGGATCAAGGATAATTCCGAAGAAGATAACCCGGCCATGTTCATAACGAGCGGATTGTTGCGGGAGATCAACCACACCGATTACCGGCCATACCCCGCCTGGTTCTATATCAATACCCTCGTTCATCACCTCGGTAATTACGTACCCGAGAAAGTAGTGAATGAAAAAGGAAATGTATGGGTGTATAAATACCGCAATAAATTATCACCCGATTCGGCTGCCTACCTTGTGTATTGTCCAACACGTAATGGTACCAGGGTCAGTGATTATGAACTGGCCTTGGATGGTATTTCCGCCACGGACATACAACTGAAAGATAAAATGCCCAGGGGCCAAACGGCCATTCTGCCCATCCGTAATGGTAAGATCAGGATGGAAGTAAGCGAAATGCCCCACTTGATCATGGTAAAGGAGAAGTGAGTAAAAATACCTGAAAGTGGTAGTACCACCTTAGAGGTAAACACCTATTTTTGTAGCAGTAAACCATGAAACGGTGGCATTGATTAAAAGCATATCAGGAATTCGCGGTACTATTGGCGGAAATACAGGCGATAACTTAACTCCCCTCGACATTGTAAAGTTTACGGCTGCCTACGGCAACTGGATACTGGAAAATAGTTCCAATAAAAAGATAGTGATCGGCAGGGACGGACGCATCAGCGGCCCTATGGTGCAGCAACTGGTGGTCAATACCCTTCTTGCCCTGGGCATCGATGTGGTAGACCTGGGACTTTCCACCACACCCACCGTTGAACTGGCCGTGGTTTGGGAAAAAGCAGGCGGCGGCATCATCATTACTGCCAGCCATAATCCCAAAGAATGGAATGCCCTGAAGCTGCTCGACCAATCGGGTGAATTCCTCAGTGCCGGGAATGGCGCCGTGATCCTGGAAAAAGCCGCCAAAGAAGATTTCTGCTTTGCCCCCGTCGACAAGCTCGGCAATTACAGCGTGAACGATTCCTATCTCCAGCAACATATCGAAACCATTCTCCATTATCCATTGGTGGATGTTAAAGCCATCCGTAATAAGCAGTACAAGGTAGTGGTAGACGTTGTGAACTCCACCGGGGCCCTGATCGTGCCGCCATTATTGAAAGCACTGGGTGCGGAAGAAGTGATCGTGCTGAATGGTGAAGTAACAGGACGGTTCGCTCATAATCCGGAGCCTCTGCCGGAAAACCTTACCGCGCTCAGTACAGCCGTTCGCCAGCAGCGTGCCGACCTCGGCATTGCCGTTGACCCGGATGTAGACCGCTTGTGCTTCGTATGTGAAGATGGCAGCATGTTCGGTGAAGAATATACCCTGGTGGCCGTAGCTGATTTTGTACTGGGAAAAAGACTGGGCAACACCGTTAGCAATATGAGCAGCACCAAAGCGCTCCGGGAAATAACTGTTAAGCACGGTGGGCAATATTTCCCTTCCGCAGTAGGAGAGGTGAATGTAGTGAAGAAAATGAAAGAAGTGAATGCAGTGATCGGTGGGGAAGGCAATGGCGGTATTATTGTCCCTGATCTGCATTATGGACGCGATGCACTGATCGGCATCGGGTTGTTCCTCAGCGCACTGGCGGCACATAAGAATGGCATCAAATCTTTCCGGGCAAAATACCCCGACTATTTCATCTCCAAGAATAAGATCGAGCTGGAGAACGGCATAGATGTAAAAGCCATCTTTGAAAAGATCAAAAAGAAATACAAGAACCAGCCCGTGAATACGGAAGATGGCCTGAAGATCGAGTTCGATTCCGACTGGGTACATCTCCGTACTTCCAATACCGAACCGATCATCCGGATCTATGCGGAAAGTAACTTCGAGACCACCGCCAATAATATAGCGCTCCGGCTGATGCAGGATATTAAGGAGTCATTGTAGTTGGCAGTTGGCAGTTGGCAGTTGGCAGTTGGCAGTTGGCAGTTGGCAGTTGGCAGTTGGCAGTTGGCAGTTGGCAGTTGGCAGTTGGCAGTTGGCAGTTGAAATATGTGAAGCCTGTGAAGGTATGAATTAAGATACT
>JAFIGX010000018.1 GCA_017849455.1 Pseudobacter sp. | reverse complement strand
TTTCAGCTCAGTGCTATTGGGCAGCACATTGTTATTGGCCGATAAAAAATTCAGGGAGGTTTTCAGTGTATCGAAATGAGGCAGGTATTGCCGGGAGCGACCGGCCAGCTTTTCCGGGTTTTGCAATTGTTGCTGCAGCTCTGCATATTGCTGTTCTACGTTGCCGAAGGTTTGTTCGGCTGCCAGAGAATCTTTTTTGGCCAGCTTTTTCTTCAGCCTGGCCTCCTGCCTTGCCAGCTTCTTCAATGCCTTCTCCGATTGATGAACGATCTTTTCTTCCAGATCAGCAGAACGCTTTTGCAACTTGTCGAAGAAACGAGATGGGAAGTTTGAGATAGGATGCAATACACCCTTATGCTCCTGGGAAGAGGCGCCTGATGCCAAAAGCATCCAAAGCAGGGTCAACCACACGGGCAGTCTCATAAGTAAGGTAACATGGTTCGGGATTACAAGTGATCAAATATACAATACAACTTCATTGAAACTGGTCAAGAAGGCCAACAATCTTGCAACGGTGCTGTTTTAGACCCTGGTGAATTCGCACTCTTGCAAACCGAACCAACCAAAATCGGGGCTTCCGATCGGTTCTGTTAGACACAAACGGGAAGATTCACGAAACCGTCAATTCTCTGAAAACCTTGCCAGTACTGCATCTTAAGCCAATAAAAGCAGTAAATTTGTAGGATAAATCAGAGTTATGAAACATTTACGTATCTATTTACGTGTTTTTCATAACTTGTCTAATATTCAACTACTTGCGAACGAAAGTTCGGGCAACTGAAAGCTGAAACCCAAAACAGATAGAGGTTTCAGCTTCTTTTTTTTCCGCTCTTTCATTACGATCTTAATGGTTGCCGGATCCAGGTACGATCAGAAAGATCGGCATCGCAATATGAATCACACCATCCTACTTTCAATGGCTGCAGCCGCAGCGAAATAAAATTCCAGTTCTTTAAGAAAAACCAGGCCGCCGTAAATACTACTTTTCTCACATTTTTATACATGCTGGCAGTGCAGATATTGCAGTAAATCTTCGCCATGAAAATCAAAATCTTAATCGGCTTATCTGCACTCCTGACCTTATGCGCTGATGCGATTGCACAACTTCCCCAACCGGATATGGACAGGACTACCAAATTATGGGGATACAAGAAAAAGAGACATCCCGATGAACCTTTCATTATTGGAGCCAGGTACGAACAGGCTACCCCCTTTCAGAACCTGCTTGGGTCGGTCACAGCGGCTGCCGTAAAGCAGAATGGCTCCTGGGGCTTCATCAATGAAAAAGGGGAGATCATCATTAAACTGCAATACGAAAAAGTGGGTGGGTTTAGCAATATAGATCTCACGGAATATGTTGCTCCTGTAAAGAAAAACGGAAAATGGGGTTTTATAAAGACAGATGGAAAGGAAGTGATCACCTGCCGTTATGATTCAGTAATACGATTCGACAAGACATCAAAAGGTTTTTTGGCTGCTGTAAGCCTTGACAATAAATGGGGGTTCATCAACAAGAAAGAAGAAATGATAATACCAACCCAATTTGAAGCCGCCAACCGGTTCTCACCATCGTATGTTGGTGACCGGGCCGCGATAAAGCAAAATGGCAGGTGGGGCTTTATTAATGAGGTTGGAAAGATAGTCATTCCGTGTGAATACGATTCGGCCTGGGTCTTTTCCGAATATTTCGCCGCCGTTAGAAAAAATGGGAAATGGACATTTATAGATGGTCAGGCTAAGCCGATAACTCCTTTTCAATTCGATGCGGTTGAGAACTTTAAGAGAAGGGGAAGTATAGATTCAGAACCTCTGGCTATTGTGATAATGGATAAACGGGCATTTTTTATAAACATAGAAGGAAAAGAAGTCGCAGCCGTAAACGATGATCAAAAGAGGCTACTGGAGCTGACGTATCGAACATTAAGTAAAGACTACCGATAGCAGCACCACCAAGGCACTGGTCAGTGTGTTCAGGAAATTCACAACATCATTGCCCAGGTAATGCTTACGTTCCAGTGAAGCGCCCAATACAGAATCAGCCAGATTACCAATGATGGCAGCCAGGATGATGATCAGCGGCACCATCAAAAAAAACATCCACAGAATGATCTGTGGATGTACCCCGTTTCTTATGTCTTTATATGTTTATTTAACCGTGATCAGCTTCGTTACGGATACAGAAGCCAAGCGGTTGTCCTTCGTCCGCGCATATACGCGTAAGGTGTACGACTTGAAACCTCCTGCAAGTTTTGCCAGCTTCAATACCAGGTTACCTGAAAAAGCATTGGTATTGGGATAAGTGGTCCCGATAAAACTGGTGCTGATGGCATTGTTGGCTGTCGCAGCAGCCGCTGAAACATTCCAGCCATCGAAATGCACGCTGTCTACCCGTGCAGGCGTGCCTGAGGAAGGAGCATCATACCAGGCAATATCGAAAGCACCAGGCTCGGTTTTCGTGAGAGCACCGCCAAACGTTACCTGTATAGCGTCCGACTGCGCAAAAGGGCCGGTTTGCTGCAGCAACCCCAGACTGGTAACTTCTATCGCGGGCAATGCATTTTCAAGACTTTGTTTTATTGTATCATTGTTTTTGGTACATCCTGCTGCAAACAGGCTACCGATCACTATTGATAAATACAAAAAAGATTTCATTGTATATGGTGATTATGCTGATTAAAAAATATAACGTACGCCCAGTTGCATCGACCAGGTGCTGGCCGAAGAGTATACATTCTGGTATGGCTTGGTATATAATACACCATTCACGTTCTGCATACGGTACACGGGCGCTCCGTTGGCATCGAAATTCCTGAATGCCAGCGGTTGTGTGGTGGTAGTTCCCTGAACAATGCCCCAGTACTTGTTCAACAGGTTGGGCAGGTTCAGGATATCTGCAGTGAACTGCAGCGTATGCCTGCGGCCTCCGGCATTGATAAAGAAATCCTGCATGATACGGGCATTCAGGTTGCTGTACCAGGGCATCACGCTGCCATTTCTTTCAGTATACTGCCCGCGGCGTTTGCTCAGGTAAGGCGTATTGTTAATGAATTTATCCAGCGCTGCAGCCTGTTGCTGGGGTGTGAATGTATATACCACGCCGTTTACAGTGGTGGTGTACTGTTCGAAATTCAGATCACTGGCCTTGACAGGCACATACATCAGGTCCTGGTTGTTGCCATCACCATTCATATCGCCATTGATCCTGTAAGTAATATTACCGGCAGGAGCACCTTCGTACATCAGTGAAATTGTAGTGGCCGCATGGTTGGCATATTCAAGCCTGTATGATAATACACTTACCACTCTATGTTTTGCAACACCGGATGCAGGGTACAATTCCTGGTCATTGGTAGTACCTACGGTTGCATTGGAATTCCATACGGAATAAGCCTGTGAGCCGGAGTTGGCGGTAACATCCTTAGCGCGTGTATACGTATAGGCAACAGATCCATAAAATCCTTTGCTGAATGCCTTCGATAATTGCGCGGTGAGAGCGTAGGAATATCCTTTCCTGGTATTCTCGACGATCACGGCAGAGCTGAGAGAAGGATAAATATACCTGTCGGCAGCAGCGGTAGACATATATCGCGGTCTGCTATCGGGCCCTGTTACAAAACCTGTGGGCTCTTTGAGGTTTGCATTGCGCATTACGATGGCATTGATATCTTTTGTAATGATACCTTCCAGTGTCATGCTGAAACCATTGCCCAGGTTCTTATCGATGGCCAGATCGGTCCTGAAGACCTGGGGAAATTTAAAATTCTTATCCATCAACACGATGTTGCTGGGCAGGGAAGCCCCTGCAACCGGTGGGAATTTATCTGCATACGCAGTAATATTAGGATTGAATTTCATACCGGCCAGTATCGCTGCTTCATCAGGATTGGTGTTGCGCAATGCTACACTGTTCTGGTACATACCGCTGTTGGTAGGCATATTGGTCAACCACACAAAGGGATTGAGGCCATTGAATATACCGGTGCTTCCGCGCAGGATGAGCGATTTATCTCCGTTGACATCCCACCTGATACCGGCGCGGGGCGACAGATTGAATCTCGATGTAGGCCACTGACCGTTGTAGTGTGTCATCACACCTGCTTTGTCGGGAAATGTAAGCGCTGTTATCGCGGGATTCTCCAGCGCTCTTTCAATGTAGACAGGGCGGTCGGCACGCAAACCAAGAGTTACTTTCAGCCTGGGATTCACTTTGATCTCATCCTGGGCATAAAAGCTCATTTGCCCAAATTTCAACTCGGCGGAGTACACAGCCGACTTGCCGGGCACCATGGAATATGCATACGAATAATAGATGGGCGCTTGTTGTGTTACGAAATCATTCAGCGAATTGTATACATAATAGCTTTGTGCGCCGGGCATGAACATATTACCTACCAACTGGTATTCGTAAGAAACACCTGCAGTGATGGTATGCTTACCTGCATAATAATTGAAGTTGTCGGTAACGTTCCATACGTTGTTGATCACATCATTATTATAGCTGTATGGCTCGTATCCGAAGCTCATGTAATTGTTGGCCGTAGTAGTCCCGTCGAAAATATCCACAAATGGAAAAGCAGCGCTGTTGGTAATACGTGTATCGCGTATACGGCTGATGGTGACCAGCAGGTTGTTCGACATGCGACGGAAGTTACTGTTCAATTCCAGGGTACCGGAACGAACAATATGTTTAAACCCATATACGGAATTGGCAAAGGTCAATGCCCTGTTGCCCATCCTGCCATTGGGTAAAGATGAAACAGAAGCGGTAGTACCTGTCAGCGCAAACCCGCCGCCACCGATAATGGAAGTAGCATTGATGGAAGAAGGTTCTTCATTACTGATAAAATTGCTGTACTTGGCTGTCAGCTTATGATGGTTGTCGATGTTCCAGTCCAGCTTGACCAGGTACTTGTAATTATCTTTTTTGGCTGAAGGATAGTTATCATACGCACCAGTATTATATCCATAGGTGTCTTGAAGGTATTTGGACAGTTTGGCCAAAGAGTCGAGCGGTGTGGCGGACTGGGTTCCGGGATTGGTACTGCCCTTAGGCACATAGCTGGTGATCTGTGCGCCTGAATTCACTTCATATTCGCCATTGATAAAGAAGAACAATTTGTTTTTGATGATAGGCCCGCCGAGACTGAAACCTATATTTTTCCTGGAAGAAGAAGCGGCCTTTGCGAGTTCAACATCACCTGCTTTGCGACCATTGAACGACTGATCGCGATAAAAACCGAATGCAGTTCCGTGGAACTCGTTCGTACCACTTTTAGTGACGGCATTGATACCTGCGCCTGTAAAGCCCGACTGGCGCACATCTACCGGTGCTATGTTCACCGAAATTTCGTTGAACGCATCGAGTGAAATGGGTTGAGCCCCACCACCGGGTAAAGGATCGGTGCTTAAACCGAAATTGTTATTGAGGTTGGCGCCATCCACTTTCAGGTTGTTGTAATAACCACTGCGACCGGCAAAGGAGTTACCTCCGTTCGACTGCGGTGTAAGCCTGGTAAAATCAGTAATGCTCCTGGAATAGGAAGGCAAAGTGGCCAGTTGTCTCGAATCTATCACTGTAGACGCCCCGCTTTTCTCTGCGGCAGCAGTGCGTTTAACAGACCTTACCACCACACCTTCCAGTTCTGTGGCATTGATATCATTCATCGTTACATTGAAATCATAAGGTTCTCCCAGTGAAACATGAAACCCTTCACGTTTCTGCTTCCTGAACCCTACAAATTCCACCAATAAAGTATAAGGCCCGCCAATACGAACACCATTCACAGTAAATGTTCCTTCTTTACCTGATATGGTTACATACCTTGTACCGGAGGGTTCGTGGGTAAGTGTAACGGAAGCTCCCGGCAGTGATTTTCCGTCGGGTGTTCTTACTGTTCCGGTTACAGTTCCTGTAGTTACCTGCGCAGCTACCATTGCAGGCAATAAAAATAACAGCAATGCATATAACATGCTTTTCTTACTCAGACTCATGAGGGTTTATTTTTTAGAAAACAGGTGCAAATTTATTTACAGAACACAGTATGAATGATGCAGCGAAAATCACCAAATCATTACATTAGCGTTATGCGTGTCAGAATCCAACATCCGGAGTGTTATAATAATACAAATGAAGAGATACCATCCAAATCAGCATTCGATAGCCTTCATCGTATCAGCCACCAACTGGCGGGTAGTGGCCGTTAGATCGGCGATGTCGGAATAAGAAATAAGTTTGTCCAGGAATACTTCTCTCCTATGCGCTGTAGGAATTTTCTTGTGCAGGTCTGCATGTAGTTGCTGGATGCGCTTGCGGGGATCAAATGAGCGGATGTAAAAAAGAAGAGACTCTGTCTTGTACCAGCGTGATACAATTTTAGGATAGAACCATGCCCCTACTTCGGGGTCGGAAAGCTGGTCTTTAAAAAACCGTATATCGTACCATCGCACTTCTGTAGCAGTCAACGTCTTGCTGAACTCATCAAAAGGCATATCGTGCAGTACGGAAAGGTTACCGAAAAACTCACCGGGAGTAAGTATCTCGTAAATGCATTCCTTTCCCCTGGGTGATAAGCGGCCCAGTTTCACAGCTCCGCTGATAATCTCGTACAGGTTGGTAAAACGTTCCGGGGCGCCATACAATTGGGCGCCTTTCTTGAGAGTGAATTGCCCTACTTTCTGTTTTAGGCCGGGGATCTGTTTTTCTGCCAGGTAATGATACAATCCCTTTTCTGCAATAGTAGACATGTCGCAATTTTACGCAAAATTTCATACCGGTTGAAAAGTTGACAAAGCCGGTGGTCGCCGGATGCATTCAAATTTGCCGGGAAGCTCTAATCTGTTTCTAATAATGATGACCAGGCAATTTTCGTGCAGGCGGGTTCAGATTTTTCTAATCTCCCAGGCGACATGATCCCTGGTGAAAATCGGTCACCATAAAAATGATTATCAATAAGTAAAATTGTTTTCAGTCTTTGTTGCCCGTGCGCAGGCTGCTAATGTCCACTGACAATAATAACGATATTCATTTTCCCGAAATGAATTCACATTAAGAACAATCACTATATTATCAATTCATGAAATTATCATGAGAAAGGCCCTTTTGGAGGAAAAGTCCGTAAGGCTTTCTGTATCCATCTTTCTTTGAGTGCTGATCAACTCCCTTATCCGGTGCTGTGGGTGCTGGTTTTATGGGCCATGTTTTTCCGATGGTCCTCTGCCCTGAACCAAATGATTTGAGGTTGATAATAACTGAAGGACGATACGAATTTTAATGATGCACCGATGGTTGATGAATAAAGTGTCCAGCTACCTTCTGCAGTTTCAGATGACGGCATACTCCCATTTGACCCGGAGCCGCCTATTGAACAAGTTCAATCCGGCGGATTGAAGTCCTACCAATAAAATCAAAAAGTAGAAGTATCATTAAATGCTTTGTGTATAGACAAAGCAAACCCTCTTGCTCACCCGAAGCAATCGTGAGGAATAGGTTCGATATAATATAACAGTGAAGCCCTGCATTTATCCCGGTCGTGTGGAAACTTTTTTTTAAAAAAAAGTTTCCACGCAGAAATCGGTTTTTTTTCACGCTAAAACTCGCACGAATATGCATTTCTGTTGTTTTATTATATGAGCATCACTCCTTTTCATATTTCAAAACTCATCCTAATGGCCGATCTGATTAAGTACCTGCAATGCCCCCTGATTAACTTGCCATCACCTGGAAAGGTCTCTGAATCCACCTGCCTGCCAATACCGGTCAAAACATAATTAAAGGCCCGATCTTCCTATCCTATAAATGCTGTCATCCTCCGTCCATTCTCCTCCCACCATGCCTTTTCCTACTTGACAATGCCTTGAATGTGCTCACAGAGCCAGCCCTAATCTTTAAAAACAAGCCTAATGACTAAAACACTCATCGATGAAGATTTGATCAAAAGACTAAAGAATGGCGACCAGAATGCATTGAGGGAAATAGAGAAAAAGCTGCACAAAAAATTGCATGAACTGTCAATCTCCTTTACCGAAAATGCCGGTGAATCGGAAGAAGTGGTACAGGATGCTTTACTCGCTTTATGGGATAAACGAGATAGCCTTACATTGAATGCGGGGCTGGACGTGATCAAGTATCTTTCCATAGTGGTCCGAAATGCCAGTATCAACAAAGCAAAATCGACCAAAAGGCAAGATCAGTTCAAACAAATGTTCTTGTTTTTGGGCGACCGGAAAGACGAAATGTTCGTTAATAATATCCCTTTCGAAGAATTACTGAAGACCATCCATTCCGAAATAAAACACCTGCCCGGAAAGCCCCGCGATGTACTTACACTCTTTTTCATTCAGGGGATGAACCACAAAGAGATTTCCACCAGGTTGAATATGCTGGAATCGACGGTACGGTCGAATAAAGCCCGGGGCATTAACAAGATCAGGCAGTTGCTTTTGAAAAAAGGATTGCTTTCTTTCCTTGGATAGATCATTTGTCCACCCCTCGTCCGCCACCCTTCAAGATCTTTGGCGCCAGGGTACCTGGTTCAGATCGTTTCCTCATATACATTGCCGAACCTGTCCGTTGCCTTTACCGTGATTTGCCGGGCATTGGCAGAAGGTTTGGCAAAGAATATATGATCATTCAGGGTCGGCTCCACGAATTTGTGCTTTTTGGGGAGATCGGGCCCTGCATATAATTCTACAGCCCATGGATCATAGGCCACTCTTTGTTCCATCGGCCCTTTGAGAACACCATCTTCATACCATTCCACCTTCCATTTTTTATCCCAGTTCCAAACATTCACTGCGATCTCGTCGGGTGCATCCTTTATTTTTCCTTTTGGATAGGTCCTGAGCTGTTTGTCCTTCGGCAGCCCGGTAGATTGATAATGCCACCTGATCTCCGACCCATCTACTTCATAAACTCCATAACCACTGGGTGTGCCATCCCCACAGATAGGGCCCGTCCACCAGGCGCCACAAACAGTTCCGTGATTATGTTCCATCATATTGCCCTCTTCCCAGTTGTCATTGAAATGCGTATGACCACTCATGATATGAACTTTATAGGGAGCCAGCAATTTATACAACTGCTTCCTGTTGGAAACCACTCCTCCCAATTCTTCTTCCTTATTGGCCCTTCTCGCAGCACCGGTATTTGTGGGGATATGCAGACTTACCACTATCGTACTGCCGGGCTTCACCAGCGCCAGGTCCTGCTCCAGCCATTGCAGTTGGTTCTCCGTCAGGTAACCGATATATTTTTTAGCTGTTCCAATGAAGAACACATCATCCAATACCACATAATGGACCTCTCCCCTGTTGAAAGAATAGTACGTAGGGCCGAATTGCTTTTTGAAGGTGGCGGCAGATTTGTCATCGGTACGTGCATCGAGGTCCATATCGTGATTGCCGATCACATTGTAGAAAGGGATACCGCACATCGCAATAGCCTGTTTATAATCTTCGAATAATTCAAACCGGTCCCACACCAGATCACCGCACCCGATGCCGTGGAATAATGTACCCTGGGGATATGATTGCACAAGTGCCTGCAGGTCGGGCACCGACTGGCTTTTTAAAAGCTCCACGTCTTCTTTCGAGATCATTTGTGTATCTGCCCATACCACAAAATTATGTTTACGATCATCTGTGTCGAGCCTCACCAGTTCAAAATCATTGACCAAAGTGGCGCTGTTCTTCGCAAGGGGCCTATAAAATTCAGCGATCCCTTTATTGGCGGGAAATGCATATCCTGCGGGCACGCTGATATAAACGAATTCAGCAGTGGCGTTGCTCAGCAACTCATACTTGCCGCTCTTATCCGTTCGGGTGATATTGATCCCATCAGTAACGGCCACTCCAGCGATCCCCTGCCCCTGGCTTTTTACTTTTCCTTTTAAAGTGATCGTTGAAAGATCGATGTTCTCCGGTACTGTTGCCGGATTCGCCTTTAGCAAGGCAGCGGGCATGGCCATTAAAGAGCCGGTAAGACCCACGTTCTTCAGGAAGTTCCTTCTGTTTAGCATAAGCGCAAACTTATGCTTCCAAATATACTACCGGAACAATTGTCGTTTTATGAAATGTTTAATTTTTTTGTATGCCCTTCACAGGCTGTTGTACATGGCCTGCAAGAAGAATATAGGAACTCAGCCAGCGGCCCCATTTCCCGGAGACGCCGGTAAAAAAGTTGATGGGCTTCAATAATATTGATTTAAGACCGGGCTGCCAGGAATTGTAAAAACCATTGGACACCTGCAGGTGAAAGCCATTTTCCTCATAGATCTTCTTATACTGATCGATGGTAAGCAATCGCTCGGTCCAGCTTCCGGTGATCGGATCGCAGGTATTGGTGGGATGTTCAGTAGCGGGCATGATGACCGATCCGGCAATAAACCCCTTCACTGCATCGAGCATATCTGTGCGGTTGAATCCTCTCGTTAGCCCTGCCAATTGCTCTACAGTCGCATCGGGTAAAGAAAAATTTTCCCTGATGATGCGTCTTCTCACTTCGAGAAAAGGCAGGCCCGCATAAGGGTTTTCGCCTGAAGAATGTTCAGCATGATTGTAATCATACTCATCCTGCCGTTGTGCTCTTTCAAAAACAAACCGTTTGTAGGGATTGGAGGAAATGGCGCTGGTAGTGAAGACCGTTACCATGGCAGGATTCATTTCTTTTATTCCTCTGAAAAAAATATCGAGATCATAGATATGTTCGATCACATCAGTGCCTGCTACTATATCAGGTTTCTGCTTATCCTGGAAAAAACTGGCCGCTGTTTCCCAATCACCGGTCATGATCGAATCGACGGGCAGCCTGAGCCGTTCATTCAACAGACGGGCGGCCTGTACGAAGGGCTCGCTGATATCTATAGCATATACTTTCCTGAAACCGCAATGCTTTGCGAACATGCCCAACAGGCCGTTACCGGCGCCATAATCCAGCAGTATGATATCTTCCTTTTTTTTCCCGGAAAGCGCGAGCGCTTTTTCCAATACCTGCGTATAGATATGAAGGTAATAGGTACTATGGGTCAACAAGAGCTGCATGTATTCCGCCGGATATCGGGCAATGTCGAACGACCTGGTATCGATAGCATGCAATTCGGCGTGGAATGAAGGTATGTACTGCTTCAGCATACAGCAGGAAAAGTTAACAGGTCCAAATATAGAGAAAATTTATCCGCAAGGGTATGCGGCTTGTTTCTCAGGAACACTGCCTGCTACAAGATCATTCCCTGATGAATGGTATCTCTACCGTTCTGTAATTGATCCCGCCGGTACCACAGGTAACGTCGATGGTGGTGCCGGTAATTTTTGCGGCCATGTCCGAGGCCAGGAAGACGGCCACCTGCGCAATATCATCGATCAACGGAAGCGATTTCAGCATCGTATCGGCCTCCAGCTCTTTGATAAATTGCCGGTTGCCCTCTGCACCATTCAATGCTTCGAGGAACGGTCTTGAATCCGGTGATCCGGCCGATCTGATATTCACTACACGAACCCCATGAGGCCCCAACTCTGAAGCCAGCCCACGGCAAAACCCTTCCACCGCATAGCAGGCAGGGCCGAAGCCGCCAACATTCGGATAGGCCACACCGGCCGGCGTGGCTGTGATGGATAAGATCACACCTGAGCCTTGCCTGATCATCACTTTTCCTGTTGCTGTTGCGGTGATGAAATGCGTTCTCATTGAAATGCCTACCGGCAACATAAAATCTTTCAGTGTCATATTTACCAACGGGGCGCCCTGGACGCTCTTCGTGTCCACTGCATTGAAGGAGATATCTATCGTACCTTCTTTTTGGACCATCTCATCTATAAACCGGTTGACGGACTGCTCATCCAGTGCATCTACCAGGGCCGTCTCTGCCCGGCCGCCGGCTGCAAGAATGCTCTCAGCCACTTTCTTCAATGGCTCGATATGAGGGCCTGTAAGGTAAACCCTGGCGCCTTCGCGGGCCAATGCTTTTGCAACAGCCCCGCCGATAGAACCGCCGCCAGCATATATGACGGCATTTTTATTTTGAAGCATCATAACAGGTATTTTAATGTTTGATACAACAAACTTAGGGTGGAGTTTTTTTATGGAGGGTGTGCGAGTCCGACAATTTTAGGGTGAAAAGAGACAGTCCGGTTTGAACAAAAAGCAAAATAAATTGTACCTTAATATGCCCGACCCTGCCTGATAGTATAAGGGTAGTACGTCAGATTCTGGCTCTGAAGGTCTTGGTTCGAATCCAGGTCAGGCAACAAGAAACCCGCAGTTTGCACTGCGGGTTTTGTTATTTCAACCTTCTATAATGTTGTCAATGCACATCATACAGGACATTATAAAACAACCAACGGGTGACTGGCAGGAAGGGTTCATATTTTACCCGCGAAATTGCACCTCAATACTTTCGCGCCATCTCGATCATGGCGGACAGTTCCTCTACCAACGCAGCATCATTGCCGGAAAACCCAGCCGACCTGAACCGAATATTCCCTTTCCTGTCGATAACGATCTTGGCAGGTATACCTCCTTCCACTTTAAGCTTCGTATATGCCTTATATAAATTCAACCGGTCCATTTTTTCATCGATGAGCATGGTAAAAGGGTACGGATTCTTTTGAAGAAAATCCTTTACAAGCTGCACTGCATCTCCCTTTTCCATCGTGTTGATGAAAAAGAACCTCACATCCGGATCATTCCTGTATTTTTCCACTACCCGTTGCATGGCAGGAAAGGAGGCAATGCAAGGTCTACACCAGGTAGCCCAAAAATCGATCACGATGATCTTCCCTTTCAGATCACCTTCACCGAAAGTTATTTCATTACCATCGAGGTCTTTGATCGTAAACGGAGAAACCGGCTCGTTCACCATGCCGGTAGCCCGTGCCCTGCTGATCTCCTGGGCTGACCGGGGAGTTTCATTATCACCACCCGATCTTGAATGCGGTACAGGTGGTTGTTCCTGTTTCTTTTTCTTTTCCTCCATATATTTCCCGGAAGGAAATCTTAGCAGCAAAAGCTGATCCAATGAATCTGCTGCCTGTTGCATCCCAAAATAAGAAAAGTACAGTTGCGCCATCATCAGGTCTTCTTCCTTGGTTTCCGGAATGGTAAGCAGTTTTTTTATCAGCAGTTCCTTATCTTCTGTCTCCGGCGAATTGGCCAGCATATTGTAATACCGTTGCCGGAACTTTTCTTCGCCGGAAGGATGATAGAGCAACTCTTCCTTCATGTAAGCCAACCCTTGTTTCAAATCCTTCTTCAGCTTGCCGTCTACCGGAATACCTTCCATCAAAGTAGACATCTGGTATAAAGCGTAAGGAGCAGGAGCACCATTTATATATACCGGAAATAAATAGCCATTGCCGTTGTTATTATCCTTAATCGTTCCATTGACAGAAGAGAATACGAGCTGGACCAATACTGTGTTTACCGGGATAACTATGTCCGCTACCTTGTATGGCCTTTCTTCCCGGAGCTTGTATTTTTCCCCGCCTGTTTTATGCGTAGCGTCATAATAATAGGCCGAGACCTCTATATACCGTTCATTTTCCAGCAAAGACCCTGCAGTGCTGTATACGATATGGAACTTCCTGCCTGCCACCGGCTCCTTCATTGCCTGAAGCCTTCCCAACACCTGTGCCGATGCAGCTTGCAGCTCCAGGAGGGAAAGCATTATTATCATCAACTTTTTCATGGGCAGGATTAGTTAAATAAGGAAGCCAGTTTCTTTTCAAGGTCCTCTCCGGTCAGATTGGCTGCAATGATCTTTCCATCCTGGCCGATGAGCACATTTGCCGGGATGCCTGTTGCAGCAACCGGGTATTGTTTCAGCATGAAGCTTTTGAAAGCCTTCAGGTCCGACAGGTTATGCCATTCCAGCTTTTCTATACCGGAGGCTTTTACCCAATTGGTGCGATTATCATCGAGGGAAAAGGATACTATCGCCAGACCTTTTGAATGGTACGCGCTATATAATTTCTTCAACAGTGGTATTTCCTTGCGACAGGGAGCGCACCAGGAAGCCCAAAACTGTAGCAAGGTATATTTGTGTTGTTGAACGATCGGCGAGAACTGAACACTGTCGCCTTCTATGGAGGGAGCTTTGAAATCGGTATATGTACTGCCGATCATCATTTCTTTCCTCCGCGCGATCATAGCTGTTTGCTCCTTATCTTTTCTTCTTGCAACCTGGACCAACCGGCTGTTCTCACCCAATTCAGACGCCAGTTTATCGACGATCTCCATCGATTTGTCCTTATCGGGCTGCAATTCATTCAATACGATCGCCATCACACGCGCACGCGGATCTTTATTCGTCTGTGCGATCTCATGTAGGTAATTGCTTCTCAACTCATCCCTGCGCAGGAATGCTTCTATAGCAGGCCATTCATTCGGCGTGCCTTTCACAGTTTCGATATTCCCGCCATTTGTCAGCTTCCTGAATGTATCATCTGCATCCCGGTAAGCTTTTGAACGCTGATAACCGAATAGCAATTGATTGTATTTCCCGCCTCTTACTTCCAGCCTGTTGTTCACGTCTTTGATATATTCCACTTTTCCCGGTTCTGCGATAATGGTATAACTGCTCATCATTTTCCCTTCATGGAATGCAATTGTAACAGGCATGATCTCACCGGGAGGGCATACGATACGGAACCGGTCATTACGGATTGTATCGGCTCCCATCCTTTCAGGCTTTTCTCCATAGTAGTCGCGTACCAGTGCAGCCTCTATGTTGTTCTTGCCGAAAAAATTCCCCAACAGTTCCAACCGGGCTTGTCCTTCGGCTCCTATAGATGCCAGTATGACCACCATTAATATTGAACAGATCTTCATGATTTATTTTTTTGTGGATTGATATTGAATCCTGGCTCATCGGGGATTTTGCGTTATTTCCGGATTCAGGTCGATGTATTTCCGGGCAATCGGTAAAATGAAGCGCGGGCTCGACGGAGACAGTGTATAGGTTGTTCCGTTGAGAGTATGTGTCACCGAAATATTATCCTTATCGAATGTATTGTATCGTTTGATATCGAATAACCTGGATCCGCGAAAAGCAAGCTCACGGCGTCTTTCTTCCTTCACCTTTGCCAGCGCTTCTTCTTTGGTAGTGGCGCTCAACGCAGCATTACTTCCCGTTTTATACCGGAAACTTCGGAGGTAATTCAGATCGCTCATGGCTTCGGCGATATGTCCGGTACGGGCATTGCATTCGGCCCGGATCAGGTATGCTTCAGCGGTAGAAGGCCCTTTCGATGGCGTTCTCCCACTCCATTCGGCACTGATATATCCATCGCTCATACCGAAAAGCGCATCATTGAAATACATAGCAGGTATCCTCAGATCATTTTGTTTGTCGAACAAATTCATGAGCTCATTGCTCCCATAAAAAAGAGACAGGGGTGAAACCGCGGACTTCAACAACAGGGTCTCTTTATTCTGCAAACCAATGGGATATTGCAGGGTGCCGGGAATGGCAGGGCTCGCCGGAAAATTATTGTAGTTGAGCAAGGTGCTGTAACGACGAAGGGAAGAATCTGCATATTTGAATGCCTGGTCGATCCGGTTCATCTGCAGGTTCGCGCGGGCCAGCAAGGCATAGGCCGCCGATTCAACAGGCCGCCAGTTGAAGTTCGGTAGCGGGGCAGCCGGTAATTTACCGATGGTGACCGAGAGATCGCTCAGGATGAGATCATAGACTTCCTGCACGCTCGCTCTCGGTAATTTCTCTTCAAAATCCAGCTTCAGGCGAAGAGGTATTCCGGCGTCTGTGGCGGCAGTAGAAGGGTCGTATTGTTTTGCATAGAGGTTCACCAACACCAGGAAGGCATGGGCACGATGTACCCGCGCTTCTGCCAGGAGTTTATATTTTTCTTCCTGCGTACCACCTGTCGATCCCATTACTTCGGTGATCACCAGGTTGGTAACATAGACCTGGTTATACAATGCTTCCCAGTCCGGATCAGATTCAAAGTCCTGGTAAATATGCTCGGCAAACATGAGCACATTCTGATCGGCCGCTTTGTAGAAGCTGCCCGAAAAGGCAGTCACCTTCATATCGTCCGACATCAACACATCGTTGCTGAAGCTATTTACAAAACCATTCGATTTCCCCGCCGGGTTGATCTGGTCGAGCAACAGGCGGTAGTCTGAAGTCTTCTCCGGGATGATCTTTCCTTTTGGAACGATATCGAGATATTTTTTGCAGCTCGTCATCCCCATCAGCAGGATGATGAATAAGCTTATATATTTTATTGATTGCATAGGTTTACATTAAAAATTAGCTCTTACGATAAAAGAATATTCGGCCCTGGGAGGCAGCACGATACTGTTCCTGTCAACCGTGAGATATTCAGGATCGAGCCCTTCCTTATTGAATTTATAAACAGCCAGGTTCCTCACCTGGAACCCGAATGAAAGGCTGGACGAAGGGTACCGGCTGGATATTCTCACAGGAAGCGTATAGTTCAGCAACAGCTCTCTGAATCGAATAACCGAGGCCGTGGCTATGTTGATATTGGCGTACTTCGTATACTTGTCGTACACATTCAGCCCTGCAATGGCTGTAGGAGCTGCAGGGATATTGGTGGTCGCTTCATCACCGGGCTGCTTCCACCGGTTGTCCCAGTCCTTGTGCACCTGCGATACATTGTCGGAGATCACCTCATACTGAATGACCGGCACCCTGAACTTATGCCCAATTTTGTACGTGAAATTCGTGAGCAGCGAAAATCTCTTATAGGTGAATTCATTGATCAGTGAACCGTAATGAGGTGGCGCAGCAGTCCCTTCATAGATCAGTGCAGCGGTATTGGCCATGTCGGTCTTATAATTCACGGCTGCATGTTTCTCATCATATACCTGCGGCCATCCGTTGGCATTCAATCCGGCCCACTCATAACTGAACAGGTAATCCAGCGGCTTGCCGGCCTGTGGAATCCCTGCCAGGAAAGAGCCAACTGTTTTCTGCGGGAAATCTACCCTGGTCACTTCGTTCCTGTTGTAACTATAATTCAGGGTGGCATTCCATTTAAAGATCTTATCGATGATGAGGCCCGATAAACGAAGGTCTATCCCTGTATTCTTCATACTGGCATAATTGATAAAGGCGCTGTTGAAACCATAAGTGCCATTGACGGTGCTATTTCCAAGCAGGTCATCGCTTTTCCTGATATAATATTCCACTGAGCCCCTGAGCCTCCTGTTGAGCATACTGAAATCGATCCCGAAATTGGTAACGGTGGTCTTCTCCCATCTCAGTAAAGGGTTTTGGGGATTGGATACATACGCATAAGGTTGGTTGGTCTGGAAGTCCGTGCCTACATTGGCAATGAGAAAGGGGCTGGTGCTCCTGTCCACATTTCCATTGATACCATAAGTTGCACGCAGGGTAAGGGCATTAAAAACAGGCAGGTTGAAAAAGTTCTCCCTGTGCAATTGCCAGGCAGCACCGGCAGACCATAGCCATACATTACGGTATTGTTTGCTGGAGCCAAACAGGTTGGTCTTATCGAGCCTGGCGCTGGCATTCAGCGTATACCTGTCATTGTAAGTATAGCCGGCATTGGTGAAAAGGGAAACGAACCTGTTGCGGTTGTCGATGAAAACAGTTTCATCCGGGATCAATTGCTGCGAGCCTCTTACATCCGTATAATAGGCCGTGTAACTCACCCTGGTAAACTGAAGGCTTTGGGGATCATACCCGTATTTGGTTTGTGCAGATATTTTGTTGCCCAGTTCCCTGATCTCTGTTCCCGCAATGGCGGCAATAGAGTGCAAATGATTGAAACTGGCATCATATCTCAACTGTCCTCTTAAAGTGTGTGAATAGAACCGGTTGATGTTTTCCTTATAAATGCTTCCTTTGGGAATACCGGTTGTCATCACATTGTTCCTGACCGACGTGGAATAATTCACCAGGTTCCTGGTATAGTAGGTCTCCTCATTAAAGAGATTGGTGACAGTAGTGGCGCCTGATTCATACTGATAACCGATATTGGCAGAAAGATCTTTGAACAGGTTATAATTCACCCTTGCTATGGCATTGATATTCGAGCTGGAGGTTTTGTTGTCTTTGTTGTTGAACTCCTGCATGAGATTATAGTTCCAGTTATACGGGTAGCCTGCACGGACAAGCGCTTCTTTATCTGCCTGGTAAAAAGTTTGCGGCTGATTCACATATCCGCCATTGTCATCGAGTATGCGTTGATAAGGCAACAGGTTCCTGAGATCACTATAGCCCATCCCATTGTCATTCGTATTGGTAAGCGCAAAATTCAATCCCATGTCTATATGCAAGGCAGGGAACAGCTCCAACGATTCGAAGAGATCGCCCACGAAACGATTTGAATTGTTTCTTTTGAATGAAGACCCTATCCTGTCATAACTGAAAGAGCCCCGGTAAGAGGATTGCTGCCCTTTTCCGGCCAGTGCCAGTGAATATTGCTGCCTGGTTGCCGGTGTGAGAAAAAGTTGATCGAACTCATCATAGGCATTGATCTGCTTCAAAGGAGCTGTAAGTTGATCGGCCTGTGAAGGATTATTGAGATAAGCGTCCACAACCGGCGAGATGGCAGAGCGCGGTTTGGTGCCGGTAAAGAAGGTGAGATTATTGGCTACCCGGTATTTCTCGAATTCTATAAATGAGCTTGTCGGTGCAAAAGGCAATTTGGAAAGATCAGGAGCAGGAGAGATAGAAAAAGTGGAAGTGAAACTGATGTCCAGCGGCTTCCTGCTCGACATACCCCTTTTGGTCTGGATCACGATCACGCCGTTGGCTGCTCTCACTCCCCAGATAGAAGCTGCCGAAGCGTCTTTCAGCACAGTGATACTTTCAATATCGTTGGCATTGATGGTCTCCACGGGCCTTTCGATAGGAAACCCGTCCAGTACGACGAGCGGCGCCCTGTTGGCGGCAACAAGCGTGCTGGTGCCGCGAATGGTGATCTGTCCATCGGCCGACATAAGCAATCCCGGCATTTGCCCTTCGAGATAGGTAAGAATATTGTAATTGCTTCTTTTATCCAGTGCTGCCTGGTTCACGATACCAAAGGAGCCTGCGGCCCTGTCTCTCGGAATGCGCTGGTAACCGGTCGAAACCATCACTTCTTCTTCCGTCTTTCTTTGGGGAATTAACCTGATCTCTACATTGACAACGCCTTCTTTCAGGTGGTAGCTCACCGGTTCATACCCTACATAAGAAACGACCAGTACATCACCTGGTACTACTTCTAGCGTAAAGGTCCCCTGCTGGTCGGAGATAGTATTTTTCAGTTGTCCTCTCACGGCAATGGTTGCGCCTGTGAGCGGATTACCGGAGGAATCCGTTACACGGCCTGTAAGTGTCACTGGTTTCGGCGCATCTTCAGTTGCAGTTCCGACAGGTAGTTTGCGCGAGACAATGATATTCTTGTTCTGGATCGTATATTTCAACGGCTCGTCTTTGAAGACTTCGTCCAAAAAGGCCACCAGCGGCATATTGCTGGCCCTGATAGTGACCGGCTTGCTTTCCTTGAGGATAGAGCTATTGAAAAAGACTTCATATCCGGATTGCTGCTTTACAGCTTCCAGCACTTTTTCAAGGGAAATATCTTTCCCTGAGAAAGTGATCTGCTGCGATGTTGCTTTCAAAGTTGCCTGCAGCATGACAAGCGTAAAAAATAAGATCTTGAGTTTCATTAGCAGTAGTGTTTTAAAAAATAGGGGTGATGCCGCCCTTGCCTGAACTGCAAGGACGATATTTGCCAGGAACAGGTATGGTGGGATCTTTCGTAGGCGTTAAGGTCTGTTAGTATATTGTGAGTGTGCGGCCCTCCAGTCGGTACCTGACCTCCATATTGGTGAGGATGCCCAATACCTGTTTGAGCGACAGATCGCGGGTGAGCCTTCCCTGGTAGGTATCGTGGGGTACAGGCCCGGTGAAATGAACCGTAATATCATACCATCTTTCCAGTTGTCGCATTACAGCAGGCAGTTCCAGGCCATTGAAATCGAAGCGGCCATTCTTCCAGGCGATGATCCTTTCAACCGGCACATCACTGTTCACAATGATGCCGGCATGACCGGTGATGCTGACAGCCTGCTGACCAGGCTGTAAGACCACTTGCCCCGATCCACTACCGGTTACCCTTACCCTACCTTCGATCAGCGTAGTCGTGATACCAGCTTCGTCTCTATATGCGTTCACGTTGAAATGGGTCCCCAATACTTCCACCCCGGACCTTCCGTCGATATCCACCAGGAAAGGATGCCTTGCGTCCTTTGCCACTTCGAAATAGGCTTCACCGGTGATGGCTACTTTTCTATTGGGCTGAACAAAAACAGCAGGATAAGTAATGGAAGAAGCGGCATTCAGCCAAACCTTTGTACCATCCGGCAAGGTGAGCCGGTACTGTCCGCCCCTGGGCGTGCGCATGGTATTGATCATTACCTGCGCGGATGAAACGCCTTGTTGCTGATAGGTTAGCTGGCCATCATCCAATTTTACTATACGGGTACTTCCCTGCCGGGCAAGATTGCCATTAGAGGCGTTGTCGAGCGTGATGACGGAGCCATCGGCCAAAGTGAGCGTGGCTTTGTTGCTGCCGGGTGCGATATCGCTGATCTGGTCATTTTGCGGAATGATCCTTTCTTCCTTCCTTCCTCTTTGTCTGTTGAAATAAAAATATGTTGTGATCCCGGCGATGACGATGACCGCTGCTGCATAACGGACCCAGCTTCGGCGAAGGAAATGAAGACGGCGGACAGGACTTTCTGCCAGTTCGGATATCTGCTGCTGCAGCCTGGAAAAAATATTCTCTTTCGATTGGAATAAAAGCCTGATATCTTCCTGTAATTGCTCAGGGTCGGATATCCTTTCGAAAAATTGCCGGTTGCCGGGAGAGGCGGCCAGCCATTCATCGAGCTGTTGCCGTTCCGCTGAATCCAGGCTTCCTTCCAGGTATTTGCGAAGCAAGGCTTTGATCGTATCGAATGTTGATCTGGTCATTCAATTATAATAAAACGACTGGGAGTTGTGTTTGTACTGTATGATCTCAAAAAAAAATAACAGTCCGGAAGAGTGCGATCGTTCTAATCTTTCATCCGGAGAAAAAGCAGGAGAAGGGGTAATAAATGTTCTTTATCGAGCAACCTGATCCGCAACATTTTCAATGCAGTGGCAAGATGGTTCCTGACCGACTGGTATTGAATGCCCAGTTGCTCGGCAATCTGGTCGTTCTTCAGGCCGTCGATATATCGCATCCGGAATACCTGCCGGCTTTTTTCCGGCAACAAGGCAACGGTGTTGTAGACCTCCTGCAGCAATTCTCCGAGCAGCTCTTCATACTGCCAGTTATCTTCGGTACTGGCAGATTGCATGCTGAGCTGGTCCAGCTTATGGGCGGCTGTTTTCTGATGTTTCAGCCAATCCAGGCAGGCATTACGGGTAGTGGTCCTCAGCCAGCTACCTGTTGCTTCCATATTGTTGAACTGTTCTTTTACTCTCCACAATTTCATGAAGCTCTCGGCAACGATGTCTTCGGCCTCCTGCTGGTTGTGCAACATGCCATAAGCGAGAAAGAAAAGGCCGGGTTGATACCGGTGGTACAATTCTCTGAAGGTGTTGCTGTCACCGAGATCGATGCGGGAACCTGAATATGGGTCGATATGTTGGGAAGGCCCTGGCAATACTGAATATTAATTGTACGAATCCCTGATCATGACATTAAAAAAACCACCCCAATAGGTGGTTTATGAATGCAATATAATAAAACATGCTCCAACCAGTGTTCTCATCGAACCGGGTTCCTATAATTTTTTCTTACTCGACCGTACTCAACAGGCTGGCGATATTCATGTAAAACGGTCGTACATTATAAGGCACAATGCCCATGCCGATGATGGCAAAATGATCGTAGCCATTATACAGGCCCAGGTGGTTCCATACTCCTTTTTCAAGAGGCAGGGCAGCGTCATATTCTTTAATGGCGCCGGTAGAAGGGCCGCTCATGCCATACACATTTGCCGCACCATCATTGGGCCACCATTTTTCATCGATCACCACTTTGCCCGGAATGTTTTGCGTATAATTACCGATCCCCATAATGATGGGCCATGGAAATGCGACGGGCACCACCAAAGGGAACATATTCAGCCTGGGATAGGACCAGCCGGTGAGCAGACCTTTCTCGGTGTCTTTGGTAGAAACGGAGAAATAGTAAACATTCTTCGAATCGGGTTCTGCCTGGTTCCAGTCGCGCGCGGCTTCGGGAGTAACGTCATGTCCGGCGTAATCATCCGTTGTCCATATCTTACTATTGTTGACCCGGCCCATATAAGAAGTAAAGCTTTCACGTGGGGCTCTTTCAAGTCCCCATTGTTCCAGGTCGAAGTCGTATACCTTTTCTATGTTCAGGTCTGCGCCGGCCAGTACGGCAACGGTGGTGACCAGGTTCCTGACAAGCAGGTCATGATCGGGCAATAATTTATACGTAAGTGTGGCCCCGTTATGCGGAGTGCTGATGGTGGTAACCGATCTTACCCAACTTGCATTGCCACCGCTGAAGAGCGCGGCATGATCGGGGTCTTGTTGTTCTGTAGCGTCTCCTTTCTCCAGTAGGGTGAGCAGCTTTCTTACAGTAATTCCGCCCATGCTATGCCCCAGCAGGTGAACGGGATGTGCAGCGTCCCACTGTGGATATACTCCGGAATAGTAACGGCTTTTTTTCTGTTCGTGCCCGAATTTATTACTGTGGAACTTTCCATAATCGACGTATCCTCCTTTGATATAATAATACAGTTCAACTGCCCGGTCGAAATTACTGCTGAAAGGCCCTACGGCTGTTGCGAAGGCAGGATAACCATTGTCCGTGAGATATTGGGGGATGTTATCTACTCCGCCCCAATAATTAAAACCGGCCATTTCATCGGGCCCGAAGCCACCCAATCCGTGTACCATGATGATGGGGGCGGTAGTGCCGCTGTTGATGCGTGCTGTTGTTCGGATGCGATTCAATGGTAATGCAATTCGTTTGTCCAATGGCGTTACCGGTTCCGCCATTACCTTTTCCTGTTGATTGCCTGGTAATGGTCCTTTGGAAGAAAGCTCATCGTTGTTCTTTTTACACGAATAGCCAAGTAATAGCAGTAAACCTGCAGTAATCGTTAGAAAATACCTCTGCATACAATAAATGGATTTATACGTTTAAAAAAAGAGAGTATAAAATCGATTGTACTGCCAATGAGGTCTTAACCTGAGGTTTGATCCGAGGATGGAACTGATGGTTGGGAAGGTGTAAATATATTGATTATAATCATGAAGCCTGGGCAATTGGTTTTTGCCTCTTCACTAAGTCATAGAATTGTCAAGCAATTTCTTTTTACAAACTACTGGTTATCAGTAATAAGCCGGTTCCGATCAAGCCCGATGAATCCTAATATCTCCTAATTTTGCAAAAATTAGGAGATAAATTAAATAAAAGTAACCGCCATCTCTATCTCGTAAACGTAAACACATCCACCGTCTTCGAAGTTCCGGTACTTGTAAATCCACCGGCAAACAGGATCTTGTTCCCTGCCACGGCGGCTCCTATCTGGGACCTGGCCTCACTTAGGGTTGCTTTTGTCCAGGTACCTGTAGTTATATCGTAGATATCGACTGTATTCGAATAAAGTCCGGTACCCATGGTGCCGCCGGCAAATAAGATCTTATTGCCGGCTGATATACCTGTTAGATGAGATCTCGCTTCACTAAGCTGTGTGGTGCTCCAGTTGCCGGTGGATATATCGTATATATCGACGGTTTTGGAAGGCCCTCCACCAAAACTGGTCCGTCCTCCCGCAAACAATATTTTATTACCTGCTGTGGCAGCGGCCAAATCCAGCCTTGCTTCGCTCAGTAGAGAGGTAGTCCAGGCGCCGTTCGACACATCATAGATCTCCACCGTTTTCAAGCTCTTATCATTGATATCGACGCCACCAGCAAACAATATCTTGTTTCCGCCTACTGCACCGGCCAGGTATTTCCTCCCTTCGATCAATTGAGTAGAAGTCCAGGAACCATTCGACACATCATAGATATCCACTGTCTTTGTAGCTTTGCCCGATCCCAGGTTTCCCCCGGCGATCACTACTTTATTGCCGGCCGTACCAATACCCATGTAATTCCTTCCCTCACTGAGCTCGGTAGATGACCAACTTCCAGCCGATACATCATAGACATACACTATTTTCGACGAACCACTTCCTGTGAAAAGCATTTTGTTCCTGACGGCAATGCCTTTCATCTCATAAGATCCCGGGTTAAGCATGTCCGTTGTCCAGCTTCCATTCGATGCATCATAAATATCTACTGTTCTGGTACCACTGATCCCTGCGAAGCCACCGGCAAACAATATTTTATTCCCAATACCCGCTCCTCCTATACCGCCTCTTGCCTGTGATAGATAGGTTACCCCGGTGTATTCTATTTTTGTAGGCGCATCCGAGCCACTCTTGCTTTTGCTGCAGGAGACCAGGGAGGCTATGACTATGAAGAAAATAATAAGCTTTTTCATGCAGATACTTTTAGGTTAATGTTATGGTGGGTCCCTGGCAGGCAGACAAAGACCTTACCCTGTAAATTTCCTATCTGCATGTTGGCTGGAAAAGCTCCGTTGAGCCGTTTACGGGAACGGGTGAGCAGGTAGCGCTGTCCTGCTAACGTATTTTCAATAATACCTGCACTTTTGTCCCTGAAGGCTGTCCATCTTCCTCAAGATCAGTAACCACCACCGACGCATGTTCTTCATCATTGAAAAGTTTTACCCGGTCGTAGCTCATCTGCATACCGTATGATTGCCCATGCCTGGCAGTCCCGTTTTTCAAAGCCTTCCTCCCTACCCCATTGTCTTCGATGAGGTATTGAATATGGTCCCATTTCTTCGACACCGTGACCTTCAATTGCCCGTTATCATTGGGCCTGTTCTTCAAACCATGTAAAATGGCATTCTCCACGTAAGGCTGAATGATCAACGGGGGCACTCTGTAATCATCCTGCAGCAATATTTCATCGGCCACAACCGATGCGTGGAATGCATGTTCACTTCTCATTTGTTCCAGGTCGATATACAACTGAAGGGTCTCCAGATCTTTTGCCAGCGGCACGGTATTCTGTTTCGAGCTGTCGAGAATATTGCGTAACAGCTTGGCGAATTTATTCAGGTACATCGTAGCATGATACTTATCGTTACTTTGAATGAGCGCATCGATGCTGTTCATACAATTGAATATGAAATGGGGGTTCATCTGTGCCCGCAAGGCCATCATCTCCGTTTCGGTCATCCTCTGTTTCATCTCTGCCACATGCCTTACCTGGTCGATCCTTCTTTTCACCAGGTAACTGACCAGGCCGGTAATGAGCGCCAGGATGGCGATGAGGAACCACCAGGTTTGCCACCAGGGCGGATGAATGGTGAACGAATAAACCGCAGGCATACTCCATTCCCCATCCCAGCCCAATGCTTTTACTTCGAAACGGTACCTGCCCGGTTTGAGGCTGGCGTAGAATACGGAATATCGCCTGGCAGGATCGCTCCAGGCAGTATCCGGGCTTCCCAATAAACGATAACTGAACATGATCTCCTTCTCATTGATGAAGGAAGGGGCGGCAAATTCAAACTGAATAAAACTCTGGCGGTAATTGAGCTTCAAATTTTGCCGGGTATCCGTAATTGTTATGCTATCCTGTGCTTTTCCTGCATGCAGACTGGTGATGAATACTTTTGGCGGTGGCAGGTCATTGGTTTCATCATCCCTGAACCGCAGGATGCCGGATGAGGTAGCGCAGATGAAATCATTATCCTGCAACGGCGAAAAATGATAGATGTCGCCGGGAATATTATAGCTGACCCGGCTGAAATTGAAGGCCCTGTATCCATTTCCGGCCGGCGCCAGTTTATCGAGTCCCGACATATAAGATACGATCCAGATATTGCCCCGGCTATCTTCAGACATAGAGAATACAAAATTGGAAACAAGTCCCTGCTTCTGCGAATAACGCCGGGTGCTGAACTGATCGTTGTTGTTCATAGTAATGCAAACAGCACCACTATAGCGGGTCCCCACCCACATATTGCCTTTCCTGTCGAGTAAAAGCGACCGGATACTGGATTCTTTCACCAAATCGCTCAGGTTATCTGTTTCCGTATGTTTCTCACCGTTACTGACCACCTGCCTGATCCGGTAGAGCCCATCATACCAGGTGCCGGCCCAGAGATCACCCTGCCTGTCGAAAGCCAGGCAGGTAACACGATGTGGTATTGCACCATAAGGGAGGAATGTATTGCTGCCTGCTGCCCGCCAATAAACGCCGGCATCGGTTGCAAAAAAAAGATTCCCGTATTTATCCCTCGCTGTGAAATAAAAGTTCCTGCCTGGATCTATGATGGAATGACTGATCCGGTCCGTGACGGTATCTACCGTAACCAGTGTGAGCTTTTTCCCTGTTCCCCGCAAAAGCATTGGTTGTTGCCTGTCGAACAACACCGGGGAGTCCCAATGATACGGTTTGCTGATGGCCGTTAATACACCCTCTGCATTTATTTTCTGGAATACTCCGTCCGATGCACAGAAATAAATGGCCGACCGGCTGGCGGGATAGATATCCTGGATACGCAGATCTTCCACCTTATTGGGGCCTGTGAGGAACCTGACATCGTTCTTTGAAACGATCTTTGAAACTCCCTGGTAAGTGCCTACCCAGATATTCTTTTCCCTGTCTGCGTACAGGCAGGTGATCATATTGGTAAGCAACCCTTCACGGATGGTGTACAATTCGGACTTGCCATTTTGATCGATCTTCACCAGTCCTTTTGAAGTGCCGATCCAGAATATGCCTGCGTCGTCTTCCAGAATAGAAGTGACGAGGCCCGACAAGGCCGGGACCTTCCACTGTTCGGGCAATGGCAGGAACCGCATGATTTTGTTCTTTCGTTGTACAGGATCGATCAGCATCAATCCTCTGCCTGTACAGGCCCAGACACGCTGATGGCTATCGCGGTACAACTGGTGTACCGTTTGAGGATCATCCGGTAACCTGGATATTATATTGAAATCCCTGTCGAGTACACAGAGCGTAGGACCTTCTCCGCCAATGACCACCATCGAATCATTCAATTCTTCGAATGCCTGCATCGGGCCCAGATGTTCTTTGAGAAGACATTGCTCCTTATCATCTTCCAGGGAGTAGAGGCCATCATCATCTGTACAGATCAACAACCGCCCATCTTTTCTTTTGATGAATTTGTTGACAGCGAATTCCCTTTTGTACACCCTTTGCACTACACGATCATTCTCTATCAATTCGATCGTGCCGTTGTTCAAGGCCACGTACAACCTGCCCCGCTCCTCTTCATAAAGGGCATTCGTAAAATCGAACGAGAGACCATTGCCGGAGTTGAAGTTGGTGAATTTGTTACCGTCATATTTGCTGAGACCCTGCCAGGTGGCTATCCAGATAAATCCGCTGGAATCCTGGTAGATGGAGTTCACGAGATTGGCTACCAGTCCGTCCTGCATTGTATAATTCCTGAAATTGATCCGCTGCGCAGACAAAGCAGCAGATACAACCATTAACACGAATGTTAGCAGCAGCCGGACCATCAGGAGGTTTTTCTTTGCCACTAATTTACTATTATTTCCTGCTGTGAAATAACAGGTTGAACTAATCAGAGCCTTTGAATGAATTTATTACTGGACCGTTATTTTCCGCACACGAAAATTATCTATATCGCCTACATAGATCGTGGCGCCATCCTGGGTTACCGCGATCCCGGCAGGGTGATTGAATTGCGCTCTGTCGGCAGGCCCATCCAGGTAGCCATTCAAACCGTTACCTGCCAAAGTTGTCACCTTTCCATCGGGTGTAATTTTCCGGATGCGGTCATTGCCCAAGTCGGCCACGTATACATTGCCATGTCCGTCGACAGCCACATCCCTGGGGTAAGTGAATTTCGCGGCCGCACCATCCCCATCGGCAAAACCGGGCGATCCTCCTGCGAGCGTGGTCACTACTCCGGCCGGGGTAATTTTCCGTATACGGTGGTTCTCATTATCCGCCACATACAGATTGCCGTTCCCATCGACCGCTATTCCGGTCGGACTATAAAATTTCGCCGCAGTGCCCGTGCCGTCTGCAAATCCTGCTGTACCGCCTGCAATGGTGGTCACCATCCGGTTGGCATCGATCTTGCGTATCCGGTGATTTCCCATATCGGCCACATACATCATTCCATTCCCATCGATCGCAACGCCGGTAGGCCCGCTGAAATAGGCATTGGTGCCTAATCCATCGCCATAAGCGTTGGTGCCACTACCTGCCCACACGCTCACCGCACCCGTAACGCTTACCCGCATGATCTTATGGTTGCCATTATTGGCAGAAAAAACGTCACCCGCTGAATTCAGTGCAACACCTATAGGATTATTGAATACAACGCCATTGGGATCGCCTGCAATAGTTGTCACCTGGCCATTCGTGTTGATCTTCCTGATCCGGTGGTTATTCCGGCCATCACCTACAATTATGTTGCCCTGACCATCGATCGCAATACCTGTAGGGCCACTGAACCTGGCTGCTGTTCCTGTGGCATCTATGAACCCATTCATGCCATCACCTGCAACAGTGGTCACCGTAATGTTTCCACTCGTATTCTTATAATAGAGAGTAACAAGTCGTGAATCCATGTCTCCAACGGATATATGCATTCCAACTACGGCATATCCGGGCGGTGCTCCTCCTGTTGGTGTAATATTCGGGTAAGAAGGCAGTTTTATTTTGATCAGGTTATTGGTCCACGAAACAATATCGGGGCTGGGAGAGAGAAGTCCTCCCGAAAACAAATTGATCCCCGAAGGAAGGCTGCGGTCGCCAAAAAATTTGCCGGCGATCGTCACCACATCATTGGAAACTACCTCGGTTGGACTTATATCTGTGACACGCGGCCGCACCTGCAGCCGTTTTGTATTGCTGACCGGCCCGGTCCCCTGCACGGCAAAATCGGCAAAGTTCAGGGGTACGTGGTTCTCGACAGTGGTATCATCTGCTACAAGCAGTTGTTCTCCTTCATTGGGTTTATACAAGGGATCTCCCTGGCGTAAGATATAGCTGATCGGTATCCTCGTACCGTTCACCATCAGTTTGATGGAATTGTTCTGTGATGGCAGGTTCTGCACGTTCACGGAATAACCTGACCCATCGGCCCAGCCATAGGCAGCCTTGGTGATGAATATATCTCCGTTGCCGAGGTATGTAAAGATGGGGCCATCCGATTCGAGACCTTTCACTTTGATATGCACGGGCCCTGTACCTGTACTATCGGTAACGGTTACCAGTAAAGTAGTGCTGGTGGATGGAGAATCGACCCGGACATTGATCCCATTGATGGATACTTTATTGGCTGAGGGACTGGTAGAAAACCCTGTTCCATACAACCGGAGTTGTGTACCTTTTTTCCCTGCAGCAGGATGAATACTGTCGATCACCGGGCGATCAGGCGGTTCGAGAAATGCGTTATTCCTGGCGCATCTGCTCCAGAGCAGGCCCAGGGCCAGGATCGATACAATTAATAATACGGGTTTCATGAATAAATCTTTAATGGTTGGCAAGATGCCGTACCCTCCTACTTCCTCCTGATCGTTTTTTCATCGCTCTTCCTGCTTTCCCGGTTGTCCTGTTTTATGCTAAGCGAGTACGCATATAGTTGTTCTTTGTTCACCTGCTTGTCTACATAAACACTGTTGCTCACAGTTGTTTCGCCAATCCTTTTGTATTCCGGTTGTGCGCCCACCACCCTCCTGTAAATAATATAGGTGCTTTTAGGATCGTTGGCATTTGCCGAAGGCGGTACACTTATTTCGATACCGGTAGTAAGGTTGCGTATATAAAAATCGGCCGGTGGATAGAGATCGCTGCTGCCGCCTATGCTTATCTCGGCAACCGTGGATAAGATGCTCTGGTTATTCCAGGCGTCCACAGCGGTGCATCCATATTCATAGTCACCTGCCTGCTTATTGGTAGAATCGGTAAAATAGGTACCGGTGATAAGCGTCTTGGAGAGGGGGGTAAAATACTCATCCCCTTTCTTTCTCCTGTAGAGCATATAGCCCATCACGTTAGGATCGATGCGGGCTACATTGTCCCAGTACAGTCTCACACCCTGTATGGTATTGCGGGCCGCCAGCCCGGAGGGTGCTGTCACCGCGCGGGCTTTCGATGGTAATACGCTCACCAGCTCCGAAGTATCGCTCCATTGCGTTTCCATATCGAGGGCCCTGATGGCATATAGATAAGAAGTACCTCCATCGAGATTTTTCAGGGAATCGATGTATACCGTATCGCGGACAGGGGCCGAGATCACTTGCAGGTTGTTGCGGGAAGTACCACGAAGGATATAATAGGCGAACAGGTTCAATTCACTGTTGGGCGCCCAGGCGAGCCGTATATTATTGTCATCCGTATACGATACATTGACGCCCTGTGGCGCCATTATTTTACCATGCCTGTTTTTCATGGACGCCGTTACGATAACTGGTGATGATTTACCCAATTGCGAAAGCTGGTAACGGATAGGCTCCACGATATAATAATATTGAGCACCGGGGATCAGGTTCCTGTCGAGATAGGAGGTGGAGGTTGCAGGCAACGTATCAGCCACGATAAAATCTTCCGTGACCGCCCTGGATTTCAAAACCTGTATGCCTGTGTACAGGGCACTGGCCGGGAGTTTATTCCATTGCAGCAGAATTCCGCCAAGTGTATCGGTGGCCGACAGGCCGCTGATCGAAACTGCGTTGTTCATGGAAAGGGCCAGCAGGTTGACCGTATCGGAGGCAATGCCCAGGTTGCCCGCCATATCGGTGGGGCGGATGAACAGCGATAATTTTTCACCTGGTCTTGTAAGGGTAGCGTAGGTAGCGAACATGGTATCGCGCCGGGTATAGACCATCAGGCGATTGGGATCAGTGGGTTTCATATTCCCAACTGCTGAGAACACCTGCACATAATTGGCCTGCCCGCCAACAGCGTACCAGCTTGCCATCGCGGCACTATCATTGGCCATCCTGGTATATTTCTTAAAGACAGGGAAAGGTCTATACACTACATCGCGCAAATAGACCTGGTAGAGCAAAGCGGCTGTGCCATTGCGCAACACTTCTACACGGTAACCGGTATTGTCATCGGGCTTTGTAACCTCTTTGTCGATATACAACATACCCAGTGCTTCCAGCACGGCGGGCCTTGTGATATAAAAACCAAGCGTATCATAGTTCCCTGTTTTCAGTTGAGCCAACAGATCGGATGATGAAGACAGGCGGCAGCTTTTCAGTATCTCCTGCAGCAATCCCTTCTCCATCCTTTTTTCCAGCTCATTGCCTGAGCCGGGGAAATTCACGGTAGCCAGTTTTTTGAATCCTCCTCCTTTTTTTTCTTCCCTTGAAATAATGAACTGCACATTATTATCCGGCAGTCCGTGATTATACGAAGAATCATAGGCAAAGACGAACACCCCGGATGGTCCAGGCATAATGGGTTGGTTGAATACACCCCGGTTGCCGGACTGCGCGAAGGCAATCATCTGGATAAATAAACATACTATGAACGATATATGCTTCTGCATGATCACTGGAATTAATGGTTAGAAACAATCAGGTACCGAGTCACCGCCACGTCCTTTGAACCAGATACCATCGCGTTCGGAGAACCCGAAATCGAGGTATGCGCCGCCGCAGAGCTTCACCTTACCACAGGCATCCCAGGGTGGCAGTATTTTTACTTTTACTTTATTACACCCCGCATCGCAATCACCCACACCGAGAGTTATACTGGCATTGCCCGATGCAGTAGCCCTGAAGTTCCATCCCTGCGCGTCGTTGCGGCCTCCTTCCACCGTATAGCAGAGACTGGTCGACAGGCCGCCTTCCACAACCAGCACACGCAGTTCAGCACCGGCGTCGAACTTTCCGCCGAACCTGATCCGGTAATTGTTATTCTCGAAATTGAGTAGCAGTCCGGCCCTGTATTCTGAATAGCACCAGAGTTTGGCCGCCACCACCAACAAGTCGAATTCAAGGGGATGGTCCCTGGGGATCCCCATCCGGGAGCCTACGTCGATGTATACACCGGAAAATCTGTTCCCTACATATTCATCCGGGGCATTGACAAAATAAGGGGCGATGAGACCACCTCTTGTCTTGGGGTCTTTGAGCCTGATGGCTACCGCCGCTTCACCGCGATTATCGACCAGGCCGAGCAGTTTCACCTGTACGGCACAGCCCAGGAATGCAAATTCATCATCGGGCTTGGCGCTGATCACGAGCGCGCCCTGCATGGATTGTGATGCCAGTCCGCCCAGTGGCGACATCTCCGCTTTCACCTGGATAGTGAATGTTCTGTCGGGCCCGTTGAAGACCACTTCCGCATGTGCTGTTTTGAGATAGGTGGCCACCTTCACATCGCCGTACCCTTTCAATATTCCGGCGCTGCTAACGGTGAGGCCAATAGGATCTACCGACACTACCTCTGATGTTCCGACAAAGGATATCTTACCCCGTATATCTACCTCAAAGCCGCCGTTAGCTCCTCCTTTCCTGTATTCGAAACCACCGCCGATACCGTCCAGTGTTACTACCACACCGATCGGGATCCGCGGGATATTGGCAAAGAAATGAGCGCCCAGATCAAAACCATCGGCACGTTTATAATATTTGAAACTGGCTTCCGCATGAACAGGGGTGCCTTTGATATCCAATGATCCCCCTCCTTCAAACCCATTTTCCTTGAAGACCACAAAGGCTTCTGTGGTGAGCACCGGCACATCCAGCTTCACACCGATCTTTTCTATGGAATACGTTGGCGTGCCTCCCTGCGACTTTACTTTGATATCGGCCATTTCAAACTTCAGGAAATCCAGGTCTACCTTGAACGATCCCTGCACGCCTATATATGGTATATTGTCTTTTGTATTGATATAAATATTGCCTACCGAGAACCCGAATGGCCCGAGCGTAGTGGAATAATTGGCAGGCACTTCCACGGTGAAATCACCATTGGTCATCACTTCGAACACCGGCACTTTGAATGCTTTTTCGAGGATGCCTACATTGATCTTCAGACTGGCCTTGCCACCGACCCTGTACACACTGCTGTTGCCTACACGGCCGAAGCTCAGCGGAACGCCGTCCGTATTCAGGTTCGCCACAGATAGGAGGTCGATGCCGGATTCGGGAATGGTGAACTGTCCGCCAAAAAGCCCATTGCTGGCGATGGAAAGATTGGCAAAGCTGATGGTGGAGCTGGCCGATTTGGGTATCTCGATGCCCAGTTCACCGCCTACTTTAAACCCGTCTTCATTAAAGATGAGGTTATTGATACTCGCTTTCCAACTCGCAATTTCGAGTGACGGGAGATCGGAAGTTTGTACCTGCACGGCGCCGATGGCCAGTGACCTGTTCAGGAACAGCCTGGTAATGCCGATATTCAAAGTTTTGATACCTCCAATGGCAGGAGTGGCGATGGAACCTTTCAATTCTATTCCATCTTTGTCTATCACACCACCTTTATTCAGCGTTATGGCAAAACCATACAGTTTGCCCCCTACATTTCCTCCCGATGGCAGTAGGTCATAACGGTCTCCTATAGTTGCTTTTGAGGAAGAAGAGCTGAATACGATTATTTTGTCGGGACTGGATGCGCCGGTCTTTGCCAGCAGCAGGGTGGCCTTATCGCCCAGGCTCCAGCCGCGATACCCCTGTATAGCAGCGAAATCGGCCTTGATGGTGCCGGCCAGTTCTCCATTGCCATCACTTGTTTTGGTGATGGTCACCACATCATCTCCCTCCAGCTTCGCAGGCAGGTAGCCGAATAATTTAACAGGCAGGAAAGTAAGGTCGGTTTTTACCGGGCCTGCCGGCACAGCATTGGCGCCACTAAAACTTACCACGAGGTTGCTGAATGGGATGCGCAGGTCTCCGGCAACGGTAAAAACATCATTGCTTATGGGCTTCATCTTAATAAAAGCGCCGCTCCATCTTTCCTGACCGCCGGCAATCGGTTCTGCTGCCGACAATTCGATATCGAATCCCAGCAGCTTTGCATAGTTCTTACCATTATTGCCTTTCAGGTTGAATTGAATAACGGCGCCGGAGGCAGGAATGGTTTTGGTGCTATCCTGACCTACGTAATTCGAGATGCGGGCACTGATGGTATGTTCTCCCGCCGTTGTGTACAGGGTGTATTTGCCCTGTGCATCGGTGCGAACGCCCAGGAATTCTTTTCCGTCGGGATATACATTCGCATCGGGCAATGGTTGCGTTCCGGATACTACCCGGCCTGTGATGGCCACTCCTTTTTTCAGGTCGATAGTGATGACGGCTTCTTCGCCTGTTTCAGCCAATGTGTATGTGCGCTGCTCCGGCGCATACGTGGAACCCGCCGGAGGTAATATCGTTACGGTTGCCGCTCCGCCGAAACCTTCATAGAACCATTCTCCCTTTGGATCGGTGGTATGCGAAGTATCGAAGAGACTGATCTTCACTCCTTCGATCCCACTCTTGCTCACATCGTCCCTTACACGAAATCTGATCTTTCCGGTTATCTTCTTCAGGTAACCGATATCGCGCACGTCGAGCGGGAATTCACGGGGTTGTTCGTATTGAGCAGATTGTTTGTCAACATTCATTCCGAAAGCTATCGCCAGGCTGGCATTGAACTCTGTGGCAGCGGCCCCGGTGGCTTTGGTGCTGGTAGCGATACCGAACATCGTGGGGGAAAATGTATTGCCACGGGCAATGGAAGCCTGAACAGTAGGCGATTTCGAGATCCTGTCGAGCGTGGCCTGCTGCTTCTGCACCACCGTCATTTTCGCCCATTGTGTTTTAAAATTATTATTCCCTGATCCGCCTTTGTTGGTCTGTTGGGGGATATCCAGTGGAACGGTCTTGATCACATACCCTTCTTTTTCCAGCGAAAGCGTATGATTGCCCGGATAGAGCTTGAACTGGAACATGCCATAAGGCCCTGATGTAGTAAGCGTATTCCCTTTATAATTGATCTGCACATTGGCAAGGGGCTGGCCTTTATCATCTACTACCCTGCCTACTATATCGGCCACATCCGCATCCACTTCAAAATCCACCTGCCTGGATACGCCTTTGCCGGCGGTTAGCTTCACTGGGTTCTCTCCTGTTTGTGTCTTCGACCTGATCACGAATGTCCGGAACTCGTAAGGCACGCCGATCACCTGCACGGTGACGGGTGAGTTGGGTTTAAGCGTTGGAAGACTGATATAATATTTCCCCAGTTCATCGGTGGTAACCGTGATCGCTTCCATGTCCGCAGGCACCTGGTCTACAAGGGAAGTGACCAGATCGATCGGCAGTACCAGCTTTGCTACCAGGTTTCCGCTGCTTCTGTTATTATTACTGACGTTATTATTGTTGGCATTGTTGGCAACAGGGGTCACCATCACCGGAGGCGTTACATTGAGTCCGGCCAAAGAAAGAGAGCCACCTCTCGTGAGTGATGTCTTTCCGGCCCCACTTAGCTTACCTACTGCGTTACTGAAGGTATTAAGATAGGAATTGACGGAGCTGGTCTTATTGCCCACCAGGGTACCGATACCCGGAAAAAGGGTATAAGATCTGGGAGGCATAGGCACCTTATCGGTCTTCCTGTACATGACGCGCACCGTTGCACCCTCAATGGGTATACTTTTCTCCATGTACACGGCCACGGTGCCTTCGATATGAGAAGGTTTGGTAGTGAACTTGTAGTCGGCCCTTGCCTGTAAAACCTTGTTGGAAGGCACGGTCACTTTCAACACATTCACTTCCGAATTGATATTGTAATAACTTGAACTGCCCGGCACCAGTTTCATGTAGAGTTTACCGCCAAAGAAGAGCCTGCCGGCGCCTCTTACGTCGATGGAATAGATAACCCTGGCCAGTTTCGATGGCTCGTTCGAAGGAAGGGTGATACTGTCTGTAGCTATCTCGATCACCTGCCTGCCGTCCACTGTTTGCACATTCCTTTTCGTACCGCTGTATTGACCTTCATACATCAGGTATGGGCGTTCATCCATTTCCGTTACTTCCCTGTAGATATGCACACCATAGGTGCCTGCCGTCTGGTCATCGCTTTCTTCGAAACTGCATTTGGGAAGGAACCGGTAAGTGCGTGCCAGTAAAGTAAAATTGCCCAGGTCTATGGAGCTCTTGCCTGCCAGCACACTGCCCGGCAGTTGAAAAACAGTGGTCTCGAAATCCGTGGCCTGCACAGACAATTCGAGGGTTATATTGGGTTGTGTATTGCCATAAGAAGGATGCAGGAAATTGAACGTGAAATTGCCCTGCTCATCGGTTTTGGCAGTGCCCAGTAATTGCCTGGGACTTCCTGCCCCTACTGCGCTTAGCGTGATGTTGAGCTTGCCGAGCGGATAGCGCTCTGTTGCCGAATCAGGGATAATGTTTTCATAGGTACAGGTATTACTGGTCGACGGATATGCCGAAAGCACATTGGTAGGCAAAGATGATGATACCTTGCCAAGCTTTTTGATGGGAGTGCTCTTGCCGGTATATTGAGCGTAATTACTATAGGCGCTCAATGTATTGTCCTTGTTCACAGCAGCCACTGCATTGAATTTTATCATTGGAGTAGTGGCCAGTTGTGCGGCAAAAGCCGTAGTAGCGAATGATGGAATATATGGCTTGTCGTCGAGGTTGACCTGCGGCTGGTTCACATTCGGCAGGTAAAGCGGGCTATTGTAAACAGTATGCGTTCCCTGTTCCGATTTTTTGAAAGTGAACTGCAGCTTGCCACTGAGTGAATGGGTGGCATATTCTACCGGGCCCGATTGACCGCCCGGCCCCTGGGCCACACCAGGCCCTGCAGGGCTTTTGCCATAGGTGAACCAGATCACTTCACTGCGCCCATTATTGCGGAAGGTGGCTCCGCCCAGGGGGTCGGACGCCGTAACGATCATAGCATAACTGCGGCCTTCCTGCAACCGCGGGTATTGCATCGAATAGAGCAGCAACGGCGTTCCTCTTACCGTTGTTTCAAAAAAGGGAGTAGGGGTCGATAATATCGCATCGTTGGGATTGCGGTTATTGAAAAGCTCCACGATCCTCAGCTGGTATTCGGTAGAAGGAGGTGAGCCCGGGGGTGTCGTCCACCGGAGCGGGATATTCTGCACCGCGTCGGGCAGAATGAAAGATTCATTGAAAGGGTTCAGGATCATCGGCGGCTCCAGGGTGGTAATGGTGAAGATATTGCTGCAACCGAGCGGTTCTTCATCGGACAATGGCGCTTTGTTCGCGGCATTGAAGGCACGCGCGCAAACCTGGTAAGAGCCTTCGGGTAGCCCTTGCTCGCCGAATACGGACGACTTGATGCTGGTGCTGCCGGAAGTATACACCAGGTAATTCGGATCGAAGAGCTTGCCCGCTTCGATGGCATTCAGGACCTTCGTTTCGAGTGGCTTCACCTCTATGGTTCCCGGCTGGTAATTCTTTGCAGTGGTCACTTTCACACCATTATCACCGGTAACAGTACCGGTAAGATAGATCGTGTAGGAATTATTGGTACGGTTGGTAATGGTGACCATCACCAGGCCCGGCATCCTCTCGAATTGGTATATTTTGGTTGGATAGGCCCCATTGGGAAGCCGGTTCACCTGTACCCGCACGCTGATCTCCTGCTGCGCTACCGTAACAAGGCTTTGAAGCAGGAAAGCTGCCAACAGCGTGAACAATTGCATCCATTTTTTCGAACGTATTGACATGGGATAGACGGTTGTTTGATCAAAATGAAAATCCATAACCCAGCTCGGCTCTCCACTCCGAAAATTTGGGGTAGACAGTCGAAGGATTATCCGGCGTATTGCCGGTATAATAAGCATTGAGCTTAAAGGCATGTGCTTTGTAAAAATTATACCGCCCCTGCAATGAGCCGGTAATGATCCTGCCCTTCTCCTCATTTCTCTTGCTCAATAAATAACCTCCGCTGGCAGACAGGTTCACCTTATTGTTCAGCAGGGTCTTGGACCCACCGATCGTAACACCCATATTACCGTCGCTCAGGAACTGGCTCTTCATTTTCGTATGGTTGAGCGATATGAAAACAGCGGCCTGCTGCGGAACAAAATTCAGTTGATAGTTCAGGAGATAATTATTGGTATTGATATCATTGTTCAGGCTATCGGCCCTGGCCGGGTTCAATTCCTTGGCCTGGCTGAGATTGGCGGCAAGGGTGATAGTGTGCGACAGGGTGAGGCCGGGGATCATATAACGGGGCATGATGGAGAACTGCCGGCTGGACTGCACCACTTTCAGCGAATCTGCAAAGCGTATGGTCTTCACCGTTTGATTGATGGAATAATTGCTGAAACCAAGATCGATACCGAAACGGTCCGAAAGATCGGCACTCAGGTTGGCAGACCCGATCACCTTGCGTGATTTAGCCCTCTTGGAATTCGACAGGTCATCCCGTTGAATACCCAGGCTTCCACTAAAACGGAGCTTATTCTTCCACAATACAAATGACGGGGCAATGGTATAATTTTCCAGGTCATTGTTGAGGAAATAAGCGCCCATCGACTGATACCCCGGATCGATGTGCCGGTATTGAAGCCGGACAGAAAAATTCTTTGTCTTGTACCGGATAGATGCCTGAATGGCCCCGTACACTTCACTGCTGATGTTCACCTTCGTGATATTGCCGATCCGCTCCACATCTTTCTCATAAGCCGAATCCTGGATGGCAGGCGCATTGACATCATAAGTATAAAGACTGAAAGCACCGTCGCTCTCGAAGACCAGGTGGTCTTTCCAGAGGCTCAGCCGCATATTATATCCTGTTACCAGGTTTTCTGCAGGTGCTATGCCCATGGAATCGGCTATTGCTTTATGGCCAGGCTGGAGACTGCCGGCATCGTCTTTGGCTTTGAGGGTAATGAGATCGAAGAAACTTTTCTCTGTTCCATATCCGATTCTAACGGCCATACCTGTACGCTTATAACTGAAATTGGAAAAATAGAGGCTTTGGGTAGTATCCAGTACCGTGGCTTTATTCAACTGGCCATACATGGCGCCGAACCGGAATTTGCCCGGATTCAATTCCAGTGCTGCTCCCAGGAAAGTATGGCCTCCCAGTGTAAGCGGCGACCAGGTAAGGTTGCGGTAACCGGCATGGAGGGTGATCCACTTATAGGAAGGGCTGAGGCCGAATTGATTGAAGGGCTGAACAAAATTGCTTTGCTGTTTACCGATAATAAAGGAGAAGGGTATCTGTATGCCGTAAATGGAAATGACGGGAGAGCCGGCAATAACGTAATTGAAGGGAAGATAGCGGTTGGGGATACCACCTGCATTGTAGAAGATGGTGGTGGCATCGAGATTGCCTGAAAAAACGACCGGCCGGGAACGGATCATCTGTTCCACCTGCTGCGCATTCAATGTTCCTGCCAGGGCAAAGAAAATGAATATGGCTATCTTAAAGGCTTTCCGTTGCATGATAGGTGTTTGAGGAAAAAGGTAGCTCAAAGGTCTACCGGGAAAACTGCGGAAAAAGTACCGGTGAGCGGTCTACAGAAATGGGTGAGCCGGCGGGGACAAAAAGGGGGACAGTTTATATTTTTGTAAAATATCTTCCCAAAAAAAGAAAGGAGGCAGAACGAAACTGCCTCCAATTAGCATGTAGGTTTCCCTGACTGCTTTTGCGGCATTACTTATTGCCGGCCGGTTGTAACGGGGGTCAACGCGGACCGGCAGGGAGCCAGGCTCCAGATCATGCCGTAGTTATATGTGCGATGCTCTCACAGGTACGCATCGTATGGATAGTTCATGGATATACTTAGTATGATAACGTTGATGAATAATCGCTAATCCTCTTCATCAACAAGCATCAGTTCATGTTCATTCCCGGCCAGTACCAGGCTATCGTTATTCTTGCATCTTACCATCGTTACCTTGCGATGCAGGGCGCTCCGGTACCTGTCGCCGATCGGGATCATCTTTTCTTCCAGGTAAATCCTTTCCTTGTCAAAGGATTGGATATTATCGATACCTACAATATATGAACGATGTACCCGGCAGAAAGATCCAGGCGGCAGCAGTTTCTCGATCTGCCGCATGGAGACCAGGCACATATAGATCTTTGCACTGGTCACTATCTGAACATAATTGCTCCTGGCTTCGATATAAAGAATGGTCGAAAAATTGACCCGAACATATCGCCCCTGTTCCTTAATGAAAAAAAATGTTTGCATGGCATACCGTTGAGATCGGAGAAGGATGCTTCCCCCATCAATAGTATATAGACACACAAACAGCAAATTAGGACTACCCGCCGGTAATATTTTTCAATTTGTATGAAATTTAGTGCCTTATCTGAAGAATCATTCAATAAAACCGGCCATCTGTTTGATGTTTTTCATTGTGTGGGGAGGACAGAGTAAGGTTGACAGGTTAACAGGTTGATCAGTTGACAAGTGGGTACCCGAACGTTGGAGACTACCTTATCAACCTATCAACCTGTTAACCTATCAACCTATTGACCTATCAACCTGTCAACCCGCAAGCTCAATATCAGAAGGTTTTCGTAAGTTGTAGCGTCGAAAATTAAACGGCCCGTTTTCTTGAATGAACTGGAACTGATACAACAACTCCGGGAAGGAGATGAATTAGCCTTTAAAACATTGGTGGAGAGCTGCCAGGATATGGTCTTCAACACTGCGCTGGGAATTGTTCAAAATCCCGCCGATGCAGAAGACGTTGCCCAGGAAGTATTCATTCAGGTGTATCGCTCGATCGATCAGTTCAAAGGCGATTCCAGGCTCAGCACCTGGATCTATCGCATCACTACCACCAAATCCCTCGACCATATACGCAGTAAAAAGCGGAAGAAAAGATTTGCTTTTATCACCAGCCTTTTCGGACCTGATAATGAGATCCTGCATGAACCGGTCGACTTTCAGCATCCCGGCGTTGAGCTGGATAAAAAAGAGCAGGCAGCCATATTGTTCAGGCTGATCGAACAACTGCCGGAGAACCAAAAAGCAGCTTTCATTCTGCATAAGACTGAAGAGCTTAGTTACCAGGAAATTGCCCAGGTCATGGGATTGTCAGTTTCTGCCGTGGAATCCTTGCTGTTCCGCGCCAGGCAGAACCTGCGCAAGATGTTGGACACGAGAAATGAAGTATGAGGTCGGAAGTTGGAGGTCGGAAGGCAACTCCGCTATTGGGCCGTTCTCCGACCTCTGACTTCCGACCTCATACATCTTATTCGCAGGTTTTCTAATTTGTTAACGTCAAATTAATTAGTTTTCATAAATTCACCATTATGTCACCTGAGCCAAATCATCGAAAAAAGGACGAAGAGATCCTTGACAGCCTGAACGGGATCCGGCGGGCCAAGGCTCCGGCTTTCTTTTATACCCGCCTGCGGGCGAGGATGGAAAAGGAACTGGAGATGGCAGGAGGAGGAGGCACTGTCGGTCGATTGCTCACCAAACCCGTTTTAGCACTTACCATCGCAGCCATCATATTATTGCTCAATATCACCGCCATATCTCAAATGTGGAAACAGGACAGGCTCCCGCCGGCAGACAATAACGGCCAGCAGATCGTGATGACCGGCTATTCAATGGATACTTACCCTGTGTATGATGAAACCCCTGTTGAACCATGAAAAGATTTCCCAAACAAAAATGGTTGATGCTGCTGGTGATCGTGCTGCTGCTCACCAATATCATTACCCTTTCCATTTACTGGCTGAAAGACAACTCCCACCCACGGATCAATCCGGGTGACAGAGAAAAGAGAATGGGCCAGTTCATGGTGAATGAAATGAAATTCACCAGGGAACAGGAGGCTGTTTACTGGAAGATGCGCGATACCCTCGTAAGCCAACAGCGCGTGGTGATGGATTCTATCAGGGTCGCCAAAAAAAGATTCTTCGATCTCCTGAAGCAAAAAGAATCGGTTCCTAATGATTCGCAGATCGCAGCACGCAGCAACGATATCTCCGTACTGCAACGGCAGCTCGACCTGCTCACATTCCGTCATTTTGAACAGGTAAAAGACCTGTGCACCCCCGAACAATTGCAGAAATTCGATACGGTGATCGCCGAGATCGTAACCCGCATGACCACCTGGCGGCGGCCGCCTTCAAAAGGAGATTCTACCAAAGTGAAAGAGAAAGACTAATCAGTAGCCAAGGCACATTGAAGGTTCACGAAGAGGGTATTGTACGATCAAATACTATCGCGGCACAGGCTCTTTTTGAATGATCTTCCAGAATTGCTCCACGCGGGCAGTCCAGGTATTCTGCTCCGCCACTTCCATCCTTGCCTTTTTCAACACCTCATTGTTTTCATCGATGGCCCTGTCGATCATTCCTAAAAATTCTTCGTAGGTGTCTGCGATATAAGCTACTTCGTGGAAAGAATACATGTCTTCCGAAAAATTCGTGGCGATCACCGGTTTCCCGGCCGCCAGGTATTCATTGATCTTGAGCGGGTAAATACTTTTCGTAAGGACTGTTTTCCGGTAAGGGATGATCACACAATCGAAGTATTGAAGGTATGCCGGTAGTTCGTTGATCTTCCGCGGCCCGGTGAAGATCACATTGGGCATTGCCTGAAGGCCCGAAGTGATGTGCTCATCGCCCTGCGTGGGGCCAACGAAACAGAGGACCTTATCGTGATGCACGGTTGCGATCTTTTTCAGCAGCTCAAAATCCGACCGGTATTCAATACTGCCCGTGAAGCCGATGATCTTTTGCGAAATGTTCTGCAGTTCCGGAGGCTTTGGCAGCACCTCTGTGGCGGCAGTGCGAAAAGTTTCCGTATCAGCCGCATTCGGATGAAAATATACGTTTGGGGAGAAAGCCGATTTGATCCTGGTGAGCTCGCGGGAAGTACACAAAGTGTAATCGAAATGGCGGATGATGGCCTCTTCCAGCCTCGTGCCATGACGGTTGGAATAGGCTACCTGCGAAATATCATCCATCGACTGGTAGACGGTCCGCGCCGGCTTGATATCTGGCGGTAATTGCTGCACAAAATATGGATCGAAGAAATTGACGTAGATGAAATCCTTCAACTGGTAGTCGCGCACCAACTGACGGACCACCTTCAGCACCACCCTATCATTCCACTTTGCCAGTACATTGTATAAAGGACCGGGCGGTAAAAAATTGATCGGGAAGGTAAGCCTGGGCGTAACGATCGTGATATTGGCAGGAAGGGTGGCAGGATTGTTATAAATATTCTTTCCATACAGCAAAGCCTGCTTCCGCGGTTGGACCTGTTTCGAACTGCGGCCATCCAAATAATCCCTCCAGGAAAATGGATGCTCCACATAGAAGACCCGGTTGCTCTTCGCAAACTCTTTGGCCAACGCCAGGGCAGGCGAGGATATCTCGGAATCCCATCTCGACAAGGTAAAACAGATGATATCGCAATTGCGGTTGATGCCCACCTTTATGCTTTTAATTTTTGTAAACACTTTTCCAGGCTGACTTTCCATTCAGGGATAGTGAGCCCGAAAGTCGCTTCGATCTTCTGGGAGTCCAGGAGCGAAAAGGATGGCCGTTTGGCCGGCGTCGGATATTGCGAACTGCCGATGGCGTTCACGGTACATGGGCTGCCTGTCAGTTCTTTGATCGCAACGGCAAAATCGTACCAACTGATGCGGCCTTTATTGCTGTAATGATAGATGCCGGGGCGCCAGTTGGCAGTTGGCAGTTG
>JAFIGX010000017.1 GCA_017849455.1 Pseudobacter sp. | reverse complement strand
CCTTTGCGCGAATGATCTCAGCTCCCGCCATCAGAAATGCGCCCAACCCATGCGTGTCATTGGTTTCCCTGGGCCTGTTGTAATAATAGCGGATATCTTCTTCCACGGAAGTGCCGATGCAGATGTCCTGCACCTGCCCGTCCGGAGTTATTTTTTTCATCAGGGCTTCCCATCCGTTCTGTGCGATGGAAATAAAACGCTTGTTGATCCATCCTTCGTTCACCGCTTTGGCAACGGTATATACATACATGGCGGTTACTGATGATTCTTCGTATGAATCCTGTTTATCGAGCACCTGGCGCCACATACCACTGATATCCTGGTAGCGGGAGAAGCCTACGATCTGGCGAAGCAGCATCCTGATCAAAGCGGCATGTTTGGGATGATTGGCCGGCAGGTTGTTCAGCAGCTCCACCTGTGCGAGGGCAACCCACCCATTGCAACGGCCCCAGTGGGCCACGCCATTCATGTTCTCATCATTATAAAAAGTATGGAAATACAGGCCGGTGGACGGGTCCCAGGTATACTGGTTGAATTTTTCTACCTGGTCGATGGCGAAGTCGAAATATTTATTATCGCCCGTGAGCTTGCCCATCCTGGCAAGGTAGGGCACGCTCATGTAGAGATCATCGGCCCATAAGGTCATCTTACGGGGACCATTACGCGCCAGTGTGCCATCCGGGAATTTGGATTGTTTGTTGATGATATGGTCCGCTACCCGGTTGAGGTAGGTGAGATAGTCGGCCCTCTTGTCGAATGCATAAACATCGAGGAGGCCGGCGCTCATGGAGCCGCAATCGTCGAGTGAGCCGATCCTGAACACGGGCCTGTATTCAACGCCGTTGGCGCCTGCATCGAACATTTTTTTGAAATAGTCGAGGTTGTCGAAGATGAAGGAAAAATTCTTCCGGGAGTAGTCGGAGTATTTTTTGTCTTTCAGCACATCGGCCAGTCGCAGCATGCCTACCGTCAATACCCCGTTCACATATTGCCACCTGTTGAATTTGCTTTCGGCTTTCACGCTGCCGGAAGTGTCTTTGCCTTTGGTGCTCTCGAAGGTGGCACCTGTTTTATTGTTCACGAACCGGAAGCTGGTACCGGCAATGATATGGTCGGCCACTTTGCGCATCGCTTCTTCGGCTCCCTGTGGTGTTTGTGCGAAACCGGCCGATGAACAGGCTATCAGCAATAATAAAGTATATTTCATACTAAGGGTTTAAAAGTGCAGTTGAATGGTATGTTGATCAATGTGATTGTCTTGCCTTCAGTTGCGCCAGGTATAATGAAGCAGGTTCGAGGCCGGATCTGTTTTGTCCTTCCCATTCTCCATCGGGCCTTCCTTTCAAACGGCCGTCGTCTTTTTTCCCTTTCAGGCCGATGCAATAATTTTTGCCGCCCCCCCAGGGGCTTTGTACGGCTGCTTTTCGCACGGTGCAATTCCAGATCACTTGTGTAACACCTGCCCATCCGTGGCCGCTGCCCCAGTTGCCCCTGTCCTGCACATTGAGGTCGCCATCGCTCACGATATTATCATACAAGGTACCCACGGCCCATCGGTGGTGAGGGCCGATATCGGCATGTGTGGTGGCGGCTGTACAATTGTAAAAGACATTGGGACCGCAGACCTTGGCGCCGGTAACATAATCGTGGCGTCCATCCCTGGCATGGCAATCGAGGAAAAGATTTTGCTGGCCTGTATTATTGAAAGAATAACGGCGTCCGCCGGTGATCTGCGATTTGTGGTCGAAGCAAAGGCAATCCTGCACCGTGATATTTTTTGCCTGTCCGCCCAGGTTCACGCAGGAATAGGCAAAATAGCGGGCCGCCACTTTTCTTACCCATCCGTTCTCGATCCTGTTGAATGAAACGGCATCCCAGGAATGGTTCTCGGCCGTATCGCTTTCAAAGATGGATTCGCAGTACAGGTTCTCGATCCCTACCTGCTGAATGCGCCCGCTGAACTGGTATTTGAATATCTCACCCCCGCTATAATTGGCATCGATGGCCAGCACTACAGGGTTATCTATATATATGGTATTGCCATCGATCCTGGTGATCTGCCGTTCAAACGAGAGGGCATATTCTTCCGCTTTCCATTGACGGGTGCCATCCCTTTCTTCGATCTGGTCCATTTTCAGGTCGTGGATCAGCTTTTGGGATGGAGGATAGAAAAGGATGACCGGATCGCCTGCCTTCAGGGACGAAGCATCTTTTACGGAAAATGAATGGGCGCCGACAGGGACATAACTATCGGTAATGGGTATACGTGTTCCGGGTACTTCTTTGATATTACCTGTCCCGGCTACTTCGATCAGTGGTTCCTTATTGGCGGCAGTGGCCACCAGGCGGGTGCCTTCGGCCGTTGGGCCTTCACCTCTCAGCACGATCCCGCCTGCCGTGATCCTGAGCGTGCGCGGAAAAAGATAACTGCCTTTTTTAAGGAGGATGGCGCCTCTAAAACCATTGGCATCGGGCGTTTTGGCAGCCAGTTGATCGATCGCCTGCTGGATTTCCTGGAAGGCATTCCCCGATGGTTCGATGGTGGTCACCACCGGGATATCGGGAATGACCACATCACCATGGAAATAGCCTACCCGGCTGAAATCCGGTATGGTATTGCCTTTTTCGTCGGCTATGTATTTCAGTGAGCCGCCCTTTTCGATTTTAATGAATTTGGATTCCCAGTTGCCGCCGGTTATCGGACTGAAGGACATCCCGATCGATAAGGCCATGGCGGCGAGCCAGGCCATGGGGCGCCGGTTTGTATATTTCATCATGTCTGTTTTCATGAATTAATCATAATATTCCTACAAAAATCGATTATACGAAACTCGATGCCAGAATAGTTGAATGATTAGCCAATTACAGGAATTAACAGCCCTTTGAAACACCGGCTAATCGGATAATTTAGCATACTGTTACTTCGGATTCATTAACCCATCAAGCTTGTTGATATGAAACGATTTTTTTTATTCATGGGTATCGCAGCATGTTCGCTGCTATCCGTACCCGCCCTGGCTGCCGATATCCTCCAGATCAAAAGTCCCGACGGCCAGCTCCGGTTCCGCCTTTACTCACAAGATCAGCAATTGTTCTTTACCCTGCATCTGAATAGTATCCCCATCATAGGGTCCTCTCCATTACAATATACCCTTGATGGAAAAGAGATCACTCGTGGAGCAGTGACCGGAAAGCCTCAACTAACTACTGTCAATGAGCGTTTTCCAATCATGGGTCCCCATGCGGAAGCAGTGAACCAATATAACGGAGTGATCATACCCATTCAGTCGGGCTCCATAAAATATTCCCTGGAACTGCGCGTGTTCAATACTGGTGCGGGTTTCCGCTTTATCATTCCCGGCGGCGCCGGTGCTTCCCGCATACCGGATGAGGCTACGGTCTTCAATATCCCTGCAGGCAGTACCCTCTGGTTCCATAATATCGAATCGCATTATGAAGGCGTTTATGAAAGTAAAGAGATCGGAGAGGTGCAAAACCTGCAATGGGTGGCCCCGCCCGGTACTTTCCGCCTGCCGCAAGGAGCGTATGGGGCTATTACGGAAGCCGGTCTGCAAGGCTATCCGGGCATGGCATTACAGGCTAATGGAAAGAATGGCCTCATGATACGCCTGCCGCAGCATCAGCGGCCTTCCTATCCCTATCGCCTGCGATACAGTCCGGAAGATACGACCAGGCTGATGCAGCCGGCTGCCGTTGCCGGCGCTATCACTACGCCCTGGCGCGTGGTACTGGCAGGTGCAGATCTGAATGCCCTGGTCAATACCGATGTCGTCTATGCGCTTTGCAAACCCTACGACAAAAAATTATTCCCCGAAGGTATCCATACAAGTTGGATCAAACCCGGCAGGGCTGTCTGGAAATACCTCGACGGTGGTGGCGATGGCACGGTGGAAGTGATGAAGAAATTCACTGATGGCGCCGCCGCATTGGGTTTCGAGCATAATATCCTGGAAGGGTTCTGGACGAGGTGGACCGACGAGCAGATCCGTGACCTGATCAGTTATTCCAATGAGAAAAAAATAGGGATCTGGTTCTGGGTACATTCCAAAGGACTGCATGATGATATCAAAAGAAAGGAGCTTTTCAAACGCTGCCATGATCTCGGTGTTACAGGATTGAAAATAGATTTCTTCGATCATGAAGCAAAAGAGACCATCGACCTTTACGATGCCATTCTCCTCGATGCAGCGCAGAACCATTTGCTGCTCGATTTCCATGGCGCCAATAAACCAACAGGGCTTTCAAGGACTTATCCTAATGAAATGGTGCGGGAAGCAGTGAAAGGAATGGAAGCACGCAGGATACCTGATAAAGCAGCGCATGAGACCACCATTCCATTCACCCGTTGGCTGGCAGGCCCTGCCGAGTATACCGTGGTGATGTTCGGCGAGCGCCGTGGCAATACCACCAGGGCACACCAGATCGCCAGTGCGGCCATTCTCGATGCGCCCTTGCTCACGTATGCCGCACATCCCGACAGCCTGCTCGCCAGTCCGGCAGCAGGGATCATCAAAAGCATTCCTTCCACCTGGGATGAAACGATCGTGCTGAAAGGCTCTGCCATTGGCGAGCTTGCCATCTATGCACGGCGCAGGGGGAACACCTGGTTCCTGGCCATCATGAATGGATCGACACCCAGACAGGTGAGCATACCGCTCAGCTTCCTGAAGAAAGGACAATTTACTGCCTCCATTGCCAAAGATGCCGTCAACGATCCGGCAGCGATACAGGTAGAGCAGGCGAAATATACAGCCGCCAATACGATCAACCTTTCACTCGAAGCAGGCGGAGGTTATATAGGCCGCTTCACCAATGAATCAAAATAAAAATACGTATGGAATATAAGCTCCCGGCTGGATTATTGTCAGCTATCCTTCTTGCATCATCGCTGGCGTCGGCACAACCGGCCGTACAGCTGGACCGTTGGGCCATACAGCCCGATGGCAGCATCGAGTGGAAACCCGATAACAGGCTTCCGCACCAGGACCATATCGAAATGAGCGGGGAGAAAGTATCGCTTTGGGTACAATACGGGGCCGATGCCGACGGAAAACCATCCCTCAACCGCACGATGGTATTCCCTGCTTTCCGCCTGTTACCGGTACGTACCATCGCCAGCATGACCTATAACGTGACCGACAATGACCTTCCACGATTTCTCATCAATGATAAGCTGATGCGAACAGGGGTGTACAATGCAGCCGTCGCGCCCGATCAGCCGGAGAAGCTCATCAGCATTCGTCACAAAGGCATCATGGAAATGACCAGTGAAGTAGGCAAGGAGGGCGCCATCCGTCTTACACGCACGCTGTTCCCGTCTGTCGATAAACCGCTGGCCATTGAACGTTGGGCCTTTTTCAACAAAGGCAGGCAACCGGTGAAGATCGAAATGGAATATCTAAATCGTGAAGTACGTCCTGCTACTGAACGCAGCACGCCTGTTCAACACAGCTTCTTTGTATCGACCGTGAATGAAGGGTTGAAAACTGTTGCCCCCGGCGATTCCACCATATTCGCCATCATTTATCATGCTGCTGATGCCGGCAGGCCGGTAGTAAAGCCCGTGATCGAAAATGAACTGTCGGCAAGGAAGGCGCGTATTGCACAGATACTTTCCCGCCTGCAGCTCGAAACGCCCGACAATATCCTGAACACCGCATTCGCATTCGCCAAGATCAGGGGGACCGAAAGCATTTATCTTACCAAAGGCGGTTACCTGCATGGTCCCGGCGGTCTTCGTTATTACGCTGCTATCTGGGCCAATGACCAGGCAGAATACATCAATCCTTTTTTTGCCTTTCTGGGAGATGAGATCGGTAACAGATCGGCCATGAATGCTTATCGCTGGTTTGCGAAATACATGAATCCCGAATATAGACCTATTCCGAGTTCCATCATCGCCGAAGGCGATGCCGTATGGCAGGGAGCGAAGGACAGGGGCGATATGGCCATGATCGCGTATGGGGCTGGCCGTTATGCGCTGGCCAACGGGAATGCTGATTCGGCAAGAGTGTTATGGCCCCTGATCGAATGGTGCCTCGAATACCTGCATCGTAAGATCAATGCCAATGGGGTAGTGGCTTCCAACAGTGATGAACTGGAAGGCCGTTTCCCTGCCGGCACTGCCAACCTGCATACCAGCATCCTTTATTATGATGCGCTACGCTCTGCAGGGATGCTGGGCAAAGCACTGGGGATACCCAAACAACAACTGACCCAATATGCGGCCGATGAAAAAGCGATCCGCTCCAATATCGAAAAATTCTTCGGCGCTACTGTGGAAGGGTTCGCTACCTACCGCTATTATGAAGGGAACGATACACTGAGGGCCTGGATCTGCGGGCCTTTGACGGTCGATATTTTCGACCGCAAAGAAGGTACGATCGATGCCCTGTTCTCTCCCCGCTTGTGGACGGCAGATGGTCTTGCCTCACTGGCCGGTAATAAAACTTTCTGGGACCGCTCTACTTTGTATGCGCTCCGCGGCGTATTTGCCGCCGGCGAAACAGAGAAAGCGCTCAACTTCCTCGAATATTATTCCCGCAGGCGTTTGCTCGGCGATCATGTGCCTTATGCCGTGGAAGCCTATCCGGAAGGTAATCAACGTCACCTCTCGGCCGAGAGTGGCCTCTATTGCAGGATATATACGGAAGGGATGTTCGGTATCCGGCCTACAGGGTTCAACAGTTTCGATTGTACACCGAGATTGCCGGTGAAGTGGGACAAGATGGCATTGAAGAACATTCATTCATTCGGGAATGATTTCGACCTGGAAGTAAAGAGGGCAGGCGCAGGTAAGCTCGATATCACGATCACCAAGAACGGGGTACCGAAAAAATACACGATCAAAGAAGGAGCTACGCAAAAGGTGCAATTATAAAACCATTCAAGTTTGTTTTTTGGTGACTAAACAGGGTGCGCGGCGTGTTTTCAGCAATCGTTCACGCTTAGCGTACCCTGTACTTTTTTGCAATCACGAAGGCTCAAAGGCACGAAGGAAATGAGCTGAGTTATTTTGCACGTACTATTTCAGTCTGTATGCTTCTACTGTCTTTCCATTGAAGGTGGGTACATACAGGATCTTTTTGGCCGGATCATATCCGATATCGGCGGTATTCTTCTTCTCAGCGTGTGTTTCCAGCATCGTCTCTACCTTTCCATCGGCGTGCACATAGAAAATATACCCTAACCAGGCCGTTACGATGAAATCGCCGTTGCCCACAGGCTCCACGCCATCACCGCTTTGCGGAAGCTCGGCAATGTGCGTGATCTTTTTTTGTGCATCTGCTTTCACGAATGATTTGCCGGAAGCGATATACAACTCATCGCCCACAGCTTTGAGGCCGTTCACGCCTTTCATGTCTTCCAGGTAAAGGGAGGGAACATCCTGTTCGATGCGCCAAACGCGGGCGGTTTTCGAATCGGACACATAAACGGTCCCCTTGTCGGATACTGTTACATCGTTCAATGCCTGCGCGCCTTCTACTGCGATCTTTTTGTCGATGGCGCCTTTGGGAATATCGATCACGATCAGGTGCGTGATATCGGCCACATATAATTTATTGCCGAGCTTGCCGATACCTTTTGGGGCATCGAGACCGGTGATCCAGGTGGAATCGAATTTTTTTCCATCGGGGCTCATCTTCCCAACACCACCTTTTCCATCTGCCGCCCATCCCGGCCCGTCGATCAGGGAAACGTAGAGAATGCCATTTTTCAGATCGGGATAAACGGATTCCGGAATGGCCACCACCGTATCCGTTTTCCATAATTTTTCCAACCGGTGTTGTGCAGCGGCGCTGCCTGCAATGCCCAGCAGCAACAGGAATAGGATAGATCTCATATTGTTGGTTTTTAGTTTATTCTTCAGTGATCTCGTATACATTACTACTCATGGCCGTGATCTTTCCCGATGCAAGATTCAGGCCAACGGTCATGAGATAATCGCCGGTGAATACTTTGTCGTTATCCGGATTGGCCGGTTTGGTATCGGGGAACAGATCGATCTCCCTGAAGCGGTATTTTTTCTGTGGGTCCAGTCCCTGCAATTTTACCTTCACAAAAATATCCCTGCGTCGTACGGTAGTGTAATAATTGAAAAGGATGGCCTTGCTTTTGTTTTCGCTTACGTACATGAGCACGGCCCTGTTTTCCTGGTAGGGTGAAACGAGGCGATACAGATCACCGGACCAGGTCACGTCGCTGATCCTTTTGTACGTCTTCACGGCTTCATTGCTGAAGCGCAATTCCTGTTCCGTGAAGTTGTTCACGCGGATATCATAACCCATCTTGCCGCTCATGGCCACGTCTGTCCTGAATTTGAGCGATTGCTGTTTGCCCATGCTTGTCACGTGTGCGGAGATGGTATTGGCCGGGAAGAAGTAGGAATAGCCCCATTGAATGAAGATCCTTTCGAGGCCATCGGTATTATCGCTGGGCCAGAATTCCGTAAAATATTTGAGGGCGCCATAGTCGGTGCGGCCGCCGCCACCGGCACAGAGCATGATGGGAAGAAGGGGATATTTGGCCCTGATCCTGTCCATCACTTTGTAAAGCGACCGGGTATATTCAACGTAGAGGTGCGATTGTTTGTCCTTTAGGTAGGGCGACCAAGCATTCGTCATACTGCGGTTACAGTCCCATTTGATGAAGGCCACGCCCGGATATTTCGTCATCATGTTATCCACGATGCCGAATACGAAGTCCTGCACTTTGGGATTGGTAAGATCGAGCACCAATTGATTCCTGCCGAGGTTTTCCTCACGGTTGGGCAGTCGCAGTATCCAGTCGGGATGTTGCCGATAAAGCTCGCTCTTCGGGTTCACCATCTCGGGTTCGAGCCAGATGCCGAATTTGATGCCTTTCTTCTCCGCTTCCTTCACGAGATACCCGATACCGCTGGGCAATTTTCTTTTGTCTTCCTGCCAGTCGCCCAATCCATTCTTATCATCATCTCTAGGGAACGCATTCCCGAACCAGCCATCATCGAGCAGGAACAGGTCTACTCCCAATTTTTTGCCTTCATCGAAAAGCTCCACGAGCCTGTTCTCGTTGAAAGAAGTATGGGTGGCTTCCCAGTTGTTGAGCAGCACCATGCGTTGTCCTTTGCCATCGAGCACGCCGTAGTTGCGGGCCCAGCGGTGGAGGTTGCGGCTTGCCTGTCCCTTGCCCTGCGATGACCAGGTGATCACCATTTCAGGCGTGGTGAACATTTCATTGGGTGGGAGGTAATATTCGGAAGCATAGGGGTTGATACCGGAGCGCAGGCGGAGACCATTGCGCTGATCTATTTCGAAAGTGAACTGGAAATTGCCTGTCCAGTTGAGGGTGCCGGCGATCAGTTCGCCGTTATTCTCATCGGAGGGTTGGTCGAGCGATAAAAAGAAAATGGGGCTTTGGTAAAAATTGGAGCGGGTGCCCAGTTTGCTTTCGATGGATTTGATGCCATTGGTGAGTTTTTCTTCCACTATGTTCACTTCCCTGGCCCAGTCGCCATGGAACTGTGTGAGCCAGTATTCATTGGCATTGAAGTGCAGCATGGAGGAAGCGTATTGCGTCATGAGCACCGGCTTTTTTTCCTGGTGGCGGATATCCGTCCAGCTTTTGATCACGTCTTCATTGAAATAGCTCAGGTAGTGCAGTGTCACTTCCACTGGGTACATGGGATCTTTCAGCAGGATATCCGTGGCCGTTATATTGCCGTTGACGGTCGATCTGTGTGAAACATATTTCAGTTCGAGCGATGGGTTACCATCATTATGCACCATACGGATGGCTGGTTCGAATTGATTCTCCATACCTGCCGTGATATAGGCTTCACGGCCACCCTTCAGTTGGGAGCGGGAAGCTGCGTCCGTCTTTTTGCCCAGGTACGACTGGAGCAGGCGTTGATTACTGCCGACGGTCAGGACCAGGCTGGCGTTCTTCGTTTCGATGAGGATGGGTAGGGATGGCTGTGCAAGGACAGGCGCAGCGCAGAGAATGGCTAAAAGAATGATCAGGTTCCGCATAAAACAATAAATGAATGGATATACAATTCGGCAGACAAATAAATGTCATTGCGGCATGGGCATTGTGCAGGGATTTGTCTATTCATTCATTTATTTTGGCGGGCTCTCCTTTACGCCATGAACTCTTTCTGATAGCATAGCGGGCTTTTGCCCGTGATCAGTTTGAAATACTTATGGAAGCTCGTGAAATTATTGAAGCCGCTTTCGTAGCAAAGCTGTTTGATGCTCAGGTTATTTTCGATCAGGAGCTTGCAGGCTTGTCCAACCCTGATCTCGATCAGGAACTGTGAATAGGTCTTGCGTGTCCTGGATTTAAAATAACGGCAGAATGAATTGGGGCTGATATTGGCTACGGCGGCGATCTCTTCGAGCTGGATCTTGCGTTTGAAATTCTTCAGGGAATAATCGTAAATAGCGTTCACGCGGTCGTTCTCGGCTTCTACCATATCATGTTTGAAGCCTATGGACGAGAGGGTGGTGAGCTGTTTGCATTCGGCGATGGTATTGAGGGCTTCCATCAGGAGCATGATGCGTTGCGTTCCGTCGGAATGCAGCAAATGCTCCATAAGCTCGGCCACTCTCTGGCGGGTCCTGCCGGTGATCTGCAATCCTCTCCGCGCTTTTTCCAGCGCAGTTTTGATATTGATATTTTCGGGTAGTTGCAGGAATTGATCGCCCCAGAAATTTTCGCAGAAATGTGCTACGCGGACATCTGCCTGCAACTTGCAGTTCTCTTCGAAATACATGTCGTCGAAGCGCCAGTAGTGGGGTAGCTGGGAGCCGACCAGCACAATATCTCCGGATTTGAACCTTCTGATATTGTCGCCTATGAACTGAGTGCCTTCTCCTTTTTTGAAATGGATCAACTCGATCTCCGGGTGATAATGCCAACGGTTATTGATATAGGGAACAATATCCTGCCGCATACTGAAAGAGTGGCGCGGTCCTTTTGACACTTTAAGAAGTTGAGGTCTCATTCATACGGGTTTTATGTGTTAACTATAATAAGCTAAACGCATAGTAGCAATGCCAAGACCGATCTACTCCTACCGCGGCCGGATGGCCAGAACCATTAACCAGTGAGATCTCCTAAGCAGGAATTTGGATGCAATCGCTGGCAAGCTTTCAATTAGCTTAATCGCTCTCGTTATTCATTACAAATTGAAAAATTTTTTGCCAGAGAGGAATGCTTTATACCTCACTTTTTTTATGCAAACGTTTTCGGAAACTACCACGTAACTACTTATAAACGTTGATACTAACAACGATTAGTCTTTATGCAAATGCGAGTTTCGGACTTTGGGCGCCGACGCCGGGAACAGGCGGGGCTATTAGCTATCGATTTGGGAGGATTTTCCTTTATTGCACTCAGCACTAATGTATAATGAGCTGGGAAATCGCTGAAGCTACAGCCAGATCACGCAAACGATTGTTCGTCATTTTACTACGGGGAACTTTGCGGATTTTATACATATTGCCAATCTAGCTTATTATTATGTCAATGGCAGGAAATTTTCAAGTCGTTGATATTTATTTATTTGTAGACCTATTTATACAATTGCTTGTGCTGTTTTTGCAGGAATGGGGTAAAGCATGAATGCAGAACAGGTGAGAAACTTAAAAAACTATGCAGGATACGCACAAATACCTCCAGATACATCCCTCCGACAATATAATGGTTGCTTTACAGGATCTTCCCAAGGGAAGTACCATCAAGCTCCAGGGCCAATCATTTCCACTGATCGATAATATTGCGGGGAAACATAAATTCTCGCTTGAACCATTATCTCCCGGCGATAATATTTATATGTATGGCGTGCTGGTAGGCAAGGCCGACAGCGATATCCCGAAAGGCGGCGCCGTTACCATCAATAATATTCATCATGCTACGCAGGGCTTTACCCTGGGTAAGCGCAAACTCGAATGGGAAAAGCCGGATGCCTCTAAGTGGAAAGAAAGGACAATCATGGGCTTTCACAGGCCCGATGGTTCTGTGGGAACAGCCAATTACTGGATCGTGATACCATTGGTATTCTGTGAGAACCGCAATGTGGAAGTATTGAAAGAAGCGCTGATCGATAAACTGGGATATAGTAAAGTGAAGGCATTCGATAGTGATGTGGACCGGCTGATCGGCATGTATCGATCGGGCAGATCGGAAGAAGAGATCCTCCACGCAGAATTTTCAGAAGTATATACCGAAAAGGATCAAAGCAAGGTATTTCCCCGTGTAGACGGGATCAAATTCCTCAATCATGAAATGGGCTGCGGCGGCACCCGCCTCGATGCAGACGCGCTCTGTGGCCTGCTCGCGGGCTACATAACACATCCCAACGTAGCAGGAGCCACCGTGCTGAGCCTGGGTTGTCAACATGCGCAGGCAAGTATCCTTAAACGTGAGATCCTCAAACGCGATCCTCATTTCAGCAAACCCCTGATCGTACTGGAACAACAAAAAGAGGGTACGGAGAACCAGTTGTTGAATAAGGCCATCAGGAAAACATTTACCGGCCTCATGAAAGCCAATGAATGTGAACGCCGTCCGGCGCCACTATCGAAACTTTGCATTGGACTGGAATGCGGCGGCTCCGACGGTTTCTCCGGCATCTCCGCCAACCCGGCCGTAGGCTATGTTTCGGATATTCTCGTTACGCTGGGCGCTTCTGTGATCCTGTCGGAATTCCCTGAGCTTTGCGGGGTGGAGCAGGAACTGAGCGACCGGTGTGTAGATGAGGCCATGGCTGAGAAATTCATGGACCTCATGCGTAATTATAATGCACGGGCAGAAGCATTGGGTTCGGGCTTCTATGCCAACCCTTCGCCGGGTAATATTCGCGACGGGCTGATCACCGATGCCATCAAATCGGCCGGAGCAGCCAAAAAAGGCGGCACTTCACCCATCACCGATGTGCTGGATTATCCCGAACGGGTGGCTAAACCGGGGCTCAATCTTTTATGCACGCCTGGCAATGATGTGGAAAGCACCACGGCCGAAGTAGGAGCAGGCGCCAATCTTGTACTCTTCACCACCGGACTGGGCACACCCACCGGCAATCCTATTGCACCAGTCATCAAACTGGCCACCAATACCAGGATCTTCGAGAAGATGCCCGATATCATGGATATCAATTGCGGCACTATCATCGAAGGAAAAGAAACCATTCCCCAGGTGGCCGCAAGGATCATGGACTATATCATCGAAGCGGCCAGCGGCAATGTTCAACCAAAGGCAGTGACCCTGGGCCAGGACGATTTTATTCCGTGGAGAAGGGGCGTATCACTGTAAGCAAGTGTGATGCAAAGAGCTGCGAATCATGGAAACGCTACGTAAACGTTTTCGTGTTTTGCCTGAAACAAATTCTTCCAACCGCTTGCAGGAAGTACTTCAACCTTTATCTTGCAGCCGGTAAAATTTCAACCATCATCTTTCAAATCTTTGCAGCAAATGAGCACGAAAGGCGCAGTACCCCTCATGGAACAATCCTTCCGTTGGTTTGGCCCCAATGACCCCGTCAGTTTATCGGATATCCGCCAGGCAGGCGCCACCGGCATTGTAACAGCCCTGCATCATATTCCTAATGGCGAGATATGGACAGTGGAAGAGATCATGCAGCGTAAGAACACCATCGAAGCCGCAGGTCTTCGCTGGAATGTAGTGGAAAGCATCCCGGTACATGAGCATATCAAAACTCAGCAAGGCAATTACCTGCAATACATCGAGCACTATAAACAAAGTATCCGCAACCTGGCCCGATGCGGTATCCATATCGTTACCTATAACTTCATGCCGGTGCTCGACTGGACGCGCACCGACCTGGCCTATACGGTAGAAGACGGTTCCAAAGCCCTCCGCTTCGAACGGGCTGCCTATATGGCTTTCGATACGTTCATCCTGCAACGCACCGGCGCAAAGAATGAATATTCGGCGGAAGAGCTCGGTCGTGCCCGGAAGAAATTCGACGGCATGAGCGCTGAAGAAAAGACCATCCTGCAGAAAAATATTATCGCCGGACTGCCCGGATCGGAAGAGAGTTTCACCGTGCAGCAATTCCAACAGGCACTCGATGCTTATGCAAGGATCGACGCTCCCAAATTGCAGCAGCATCTTATTTTTTTCCTGCAACAGATAGCACCGGTGGCAGAAGAAGTGGGTGTGCAGCTCGCCATCCATCCCGACGATCCCCCTTACCCCATCTTTGGTTTACCGCGTGTGGTAAGCACTGAAGCCGATGTGCAGGCCCTGTTCAAAGCTGTTCCCTCCAAAGCCAATGGCCTTTGCTTTTGCACCGGCTCTTTTGGTGTGCGGGCCGACAATGACCTGCCGGGCATGGTGAAAAGACTGGGAGAAAGAATACACTTCATCCATCTCCGCAGTACACAACGCGATGCAGAAGGGAATTTTTACGAAGCCAATCACCTCGAAGGCGATGTGGATATGTACAGTGTTGTAAAAGAAATTGTATCGGTAATGAATAAACGAAATTCAGGCATCCCAATGCGACCCGACCACGGCCATCAAATGCTCGACGACCTGAAGAAGAAGACCAACCCCGGCTATTCGGCGATCGGCAGGTTACGCGGGCTGGCTGAACTGAGAGGGCTGGAATTGGGTATCGTGAAGAGTTTATAAAAAAATCATCACCGAGATCGACAAGGAATACGGGCTTTCTGACCAACACTAATAATGCCATCTCACAAACGCTTCCATCGCCGCATACTTCGTCAATCCTAGCTGCGCATACAAATTGGCCGTATTCGCATTCCTGTCTTCGGCGCGTTGCCAGAACTCACGGGCATCACTACCCTGAAATGGGACCATGTCTTTTTGCGACTGGTGGATAAAGATCCCATATCTTTTCTTCATTACCTGGTCGGGGCTCATGGGAATGGCCATCTCTATCTCGCTGATATCCCATTCCTGCCAGGCGCCTTTGTAGAGCCATATCCAGCAATCCTTTACCCAGGGATCGCCGGCAGCTTTCAGGCGGCGCATGGCTTCGAATACGATGTCGAGGCATACCTTGTGCGTTCCATGCGGATCGGCCAGGTCGCCGGCGCAATAGATCTGGTGCGGTTTGATACTGCGCAGCAATTCAACAGTGAGCAGCACATCTTCTTCCCCCATCGGTTTTTTCTCGATGGTGCCGGTCTCGTAAAAAGGCAGGTTCTGGAAATGATAATTGGTTTCTTTGATGCCAACGTAGCGACAGGTCGCTTTTGCTTCACAACGGCGGATCAGTCCTTTGATGGCCCTGATCTCGGGCGTATCGATCTCATTCGATTTTTTATTCCTGAGATAGGCCCTTGCCTGTTGCAGTATCTCATTCGATTTCCTGCTGTCGATCGTGAACATCTCTTCGAACCCTACTGCAAAATCCATGAAGCGTGTCACGAATTCATCGGTGACGGCGATGTTGCCGGAAGTCTGGTAGGCAACATGCACATCATGCCCCTGGTCGTGCAGGCGCTGGAAAGTGCCGCCCATGGAAATGATATCATCATCGGGGTGCGGGGAAAAAATGATACAGCGTTTGGGATAGGGCTCACTGCGTTCGGGATGGTTGGGCAGGTTGGCATTGGGCTTGCCGCCGGGCCAGCCCGTGATGGTGTCGCGCATCATATAATAGACCTGCAGGTTGATCTCGTAGGCATCGCCTTGCTCCACCAGCAGATCGCTAAGGCCATTATCACGGTAATCATTATTCGTTAAACTGAGGATCGGCTTGCCGACCTTAAGGGCCATATTCACTACGGCCTTACGGACCATCTTGGGCGTCCATTCAGTATCACCGGTAAGCCAGGGCGATTTGTAACGGGTAAGCTCGGCCGCTGCCGCTTCATCGAGCACGAAGGAGCAATCATTGTGCTGTTGCAGAAGGGAAGCCGGGATCTGCTCATCCACATGGCCTTCCACCGATTTCTGAACTACGGGCGCTTTGGCCGGTCCCCAGGCCATGAGCACAATGCGTTTCGCTTTGAGGATGGTGCTGATGCCCATGGTGATGGCCAGCCGGGGTACCTGCGAAATAGTAGCGAACTCGTACGAGTTGGCGATACGGGTTGAATTGTCGAGCGTCACCAGCCGCGTGCGGGAATAAATGCTGGAACCAGGTTCATTGAAACCGATATGGCCGTTATTGCCGATACCGAGGACCTGGAGATCGATGCCTCCTGCTTCTTCTATCTTCCGTTCATACTCTAGGCAGTGCGCTTTGATATTTTCTTTGATGGTCTCGCCATCGGGGATATGGATATTGGCAGGATCGATATCGATATGATCGAACAACTGCACATGCATGAAGCGGTTATAGCTTTGCAGGGCATCGTGCTCGATAGGATAATATTCATCGAGGTTGAAAGTGATCACGTTCCGGAAGCTCAGTCCTTCTTCTTTATGCATGCGTACAAGCTCTGCATACAATGATTTAGGTGTAGACCCTGTGGCCAGGCCGAGCACACAACTGGCGCCGGCGGCTTGCTTACTGCGTATAAGGCCGGCAATTTCTTTTGCTACCGACAGAGAGCCTTGCTTAAGATCAGGGAATATCCCAACCGGGATTTTCTCGAAAGAATCAACCATACGGATAGAATTTTTTGAAGTTGCACGAAATTAGCAGCTATTTCCAATATTCCGCAAAGAAAATTCGGGAAAATAGATGATGTCCAACGAGTTAATAATTAAAGAAAGGCAGCAGGGACACGTATTGCGGACGATTCAAACGATTGCGTCCAATGCCTAAATCATAAAAGAAAAGATACAATAGTGCCGCAATAATATTTTTTTCATGGCTTTCACTGCCTGGTGCAGGAGGTTGCGGGCTACCTGGTAATTGATGTTCATGATCTCACTGATCTCCTCATAGCCCAGGTTCTGATAGAATTTGAGGTATACGATCTCCTTTTGCCGGTTGGTGAGCTGGCTCAGGGCCAGCACTACTCTCTTTGCTTTATCGTCGGCATCCTGGCGATCGATGATGAAATCTTCATAACTGATCTCGAAGTTCTTAGCGCCCTGGGGAGTTGGCTGCAATGTGGTCTGGTTCCTTTTTCTGAGTAATTTCAGTAGCTTGTACTTCATTGCTTTGAGCAGGTAAGCTTTAATGGAGGTGGATGGAGGCGGGTTCCTGCTTTGCCAGATCTCGATGAAAAGCTCCTGTATGCAATCTTCGAGCATGGCGGCATCGTTGCATATCTTGTGGCCATACCTGAACAGATCAGGGTAGTATCGACGGAAAAGCCAGCCCAGGGCATCTTTGTCGCCCTGCAAAAAGGATTGCCAGTACTGAATGTCCAGTTGATGATTATCGTTGGGCTTTTCCATTAGTTATGGTATAGCAAGCAAGTAAACCTACCTGTAAAAATGATGAAAAGCAATATACCGGAAAAAAAACTTAAAAAAAACTTCATTACAATACCCCGTTATTAGACACCTGTAACTGGATAAATGCTGAGCTATGGAAAAAAACTTTTTCAATATTGAAGACCTCATAGCAGACGAACGCTTTCAGTCGTGGTATTTCAAAACCAATGACAGGCAGAGGCTTGAATGGGAAACATGGATGACCGCCAATCCGCACCAGGCGGCACTTGTAGCGGAAGCAACGGAGTATATGGACAGTCTCATGGTGAAGGAGCGGCAAATACCGGAGAACCAGGTAATTGCAGCAGAACAGCGTTTGATGGATACGATCCATGAGCAGGAAGAAGCGGTTGTGGTCCCGATGTATGCGGGCAACCATGCCCGTCGTGTACGTCAACGCTGGTGGATGGCCGCAGCGGCAGTGGTACTGGTGGCCATGGCTGGCCTGCTCTTCCTCCATCGTCCTTCCTCCTCCATCCATACGGCTTATGGAGAAGTGCGTGAGCAGCAATTGCCCGACGGCTCGAAAGTAATGCTGAACGCCAACAGTGAGATCCGCTACAGTAAAGGATGGGAGCAGGGAGTAGAGCGGGAAGTATGGATAAAGGGTGAAGCATTTTTCCACGTTGCCAAAACCCCTTCCAAAAGCAGGTTCGTAGTGCATACCGATCAGTTCGATGTGATCGTGACAGGCACCAAGTTCAACGTGGTGAACAGGACCGACAAGACCAATGTGATGCTCACGGAAGGCAGTGTGATCCTGCATACACGTGATGGCAAACAAATCAATATGAAGCCGGGCGATTTCGTGGAATTCAATAACCGGCAATTGGAGAAGAAACCGGGAAAAGAAGAAATGCTGGCCTGGCGCGATAAAAAACTTTATTTCGAGAAAACTCCCATATCTACCGCACTGGAAAAGATCGAAGAGCTATATGGCGTAAAGATCAAGCTGGGCAATGCATCTATCAGCGATAAAACGGTCAGCGGTATCATGCCCAATGATAACCTCGACGTACTACTGGAAGCATTGGAAGCAACCAATGATTTCCATGTGGTCCGCAAAGATGGTGAGATCATCATTACAGAATAACGATCATTGACGATTTCACGGAACGATGATCAGTGACTTAAAAGGCACACCAGTACTGGCGGGGACACCAGTATGAAGGCGCCTGAGGCCGGATGGTATGTCCTCCCCATTGGCCAATGTCACGCCGATCGACAACCGGTACCCTTCAGGTATTGAAACCAAAACAGTAACGATCATTAAAACACCGCGTTATGAGTCTCAGGCTTAAACCACGATCTCTATGGATCATGCTGGGCTTACAGCTTGCCTGCCCCCCTGACATACAGGCCCAGGATGCGTACGCATACAGCACGACACGAACAGCAATACATCAACAAAGCGATACCAACAAGAAACAAGAGGACTCCAACCACAGACAAACACTCTTCAAAGTATTGAAGGAGCTCAACAAGACCAAAGGCGTTTTTTTCCTTTACTCCGATCAGTCGCTCGGTGATAAGCTGGTGAACCCGGTCAAAAAAGACAATGCCGAGATCGAAAAGATACTCAACCAGGTATTGGAGAACACAGGATTGAAATACAAAAAGGTGAACGAAAAGACCTTCGTGATCCTCGCTGCCAAAGAAACCTCAAAGGCCGATGAAAGCCCTGCAACCACGGGCTTGCCCGAAAACTCGAATACAGTGGCTCAACTGGCCGATATTATTACCGGGAAGGTCACGGACAGTACAGGCAGTCCGGTGGTGGGCGCCAGTGTAACAGTAAAGGGTACACGTAAAGGCACCACCACTAATGCCGCCGGTTCTTTCACCATCGACGTGAACAAAGGTGAAACACTGGTCATCTCTGCCATCGGCTACCTTCCGCAGGAACTGGTGGCCGGCGATCACCAGGTGCTGAATATCACGTTGCTGGCTTCCGGTTCACAAATGGCCGAAGTGGTGGTAACGGCCCTCGGCATCAACCGCCGCTCCAAAAGCATTACCTATGCCACCCAGAAGATCAGCGGTGAACAACTCACCACCGTGAAAGATCCCAACCTGGTCAATAGCCTCAACGGTAAAGTGGCAGGGTTAACCATTAACAGGAGCGCCTCCGGGGCAGGCGGTTCCGTAAAAGTAGTGATGCGTGGAAACAAATCTACCCAAAACAACTCACCCCTGTACGTGATCGATGGTATCCCGATGTATAATACACAACTGGGACAACCCGATAATCCTTTCGGGGAATCCACTGGTTCGGGTAGCCCGGGCCGTGATGGAGGCGATGCCATCTCCAATATGAACCCGGAAGATATAGAAAGCATCCAGGTGCTGAAAGGCGCTTCCGCCGCGGCTCTCTATGGAAGCCAGGCTGCTAACGGGGCTATCGTGATCACCACCAAAAAAGGGAAGGCAGGCTCGGCCCGCGTGAACGTCACGAGCAGTCTCACCCTCGACAAAGCCATGCTCAAACCCGATGGCCAGTTCGATTATGGACAGAGCGCTCCTGAACGTGAAGACGGATGGGGACCTAAGAACGGCAAAGGCGATTATACCAAGGACTTTTACAAAACAGGTATCACCTGGATCAATGGTGTGAGCCTTACCGCAGGCAGTGAAAAAGCACAGACCTATTTCTCCTATTCCAACACGGAGAATAAAGGCGTGATCCCCACCAGTGAATTCAACAGGCATACCTTCACATTCCGGGGCACTGCCAAATTCTTCAATGACAAATTCAGCATCGACGGACTGGTGACCCTCACGCGGCAGAATGCTACCAACCGCCCTGTATCCGGCTTCTACAATAATCCGCAGGTCGGTTTGTATTTCTTCCCCAGGAACCTCGACTTCAATGGATATAAATATAATTTCGAAGTACATTCCAAACTCCGCGAGCTGAACGTGCACAACTGGTGGAATGTAGACTATGATAATGGCGCTACCGGGAACGATTTCTCACAGAACCCGTACTGGATCCTCAACCGTAACCAACGTACCGATGGACGTGAAAGAGCTTTCAGCTCCCTGACCCTGAAATATACACTCGCTCCCTGGCTCTCCGTACAGGCACGTGGCAATTACGATGCCTCCGTCGACCATTACGACTCCAAGATGTATGCCAGCACCAATCTCACCCTTGCCGATTATAACGGCCGCTACAGTTGGGACCGAAGCAAAGACAATGTGGCCTACGGTGATCTGCTGTTCCTGCTGAACAAAGACCTTACCCGCGATCTATCACTGAGCGCAACGGTAGGCGCATCCATCAACGACGCGAGGGTAACGGACCGTACTTTCATCGATTCTTACCGCGCCGTGGATGGCGACAACAATCCAAGAGGGCTGGCGATCGCCAATATCTTCAGCGTGCAGAATATCTACGGCACCAATTCAACCCGCCAGCAATCCGTAGTGCGCTACCAAACGCAATCCGTGCTGGGCAGTGCTTCACTGGGATATAAGGATTTTCTCTTCCTCGATCTTACAGGGCGTAACGACTGGTCGAGCACCCTGGCATTTACACCCCATATCAGCTTCTTTTATTATTCTGCCGGCGCCACCGTTGTGTTGAATGAACTGGTGCGACTGCCAGCTTCCGTGAACCTGGCCAAAGTAAGGGCGTCCTATGCCAAGGTAGGTAATAGTGTGAGGGCGTTTGCCACCAATCAGCCCATGTATACGATCAACCCGTCTACAGGCGGACTGGTGAAGAATATCCAGGCATCATTCCCCGGTCGTACGTTGAAACCAGAGGATAACCGCTCACTTGAGTTCGGTACAGAATGGCGTTTCCTTGATAACCGGTTAGGCATCGACATTACTTATTATAAGAATGACAACTACGATCAGTATTTCGAAACACCTGCTCCCAGTGCATCCGGTTACAGCACTTATTTCCTCAACCTGGGCCATATCCAGAACAAAGGATGGGAGATCATGCTGAATGCAGTGCCGGTGAGGGCAAAGGATTTTGAATGGAATACCTCCGTGAACTTCGCTACGAATAAGAACAAGGTCATCAAACTGAGTGAAGAAGGTGTGAACAGCGATGGTGGCGTACCTCAGTTCGTGCTGAGCCAGTTCGATAATACTTACGGAACAGTGGTCCGTGAAGGCGGGAGTTTCGGTGATATCATCTCCTATGTGGCCATGCGGGATACCAAGGGCAACCTCATCCTCGACAGTGTGAAAGGAACGCCCTTGCCAGACCGTTCGGAAAAGACCCGCAAAGTAGTAGGCAATCCCAATCCCGATTTCACGGCTGGTTGGAGTAATAATTTCAGGTATAAACAATTCAGCCTTGGCTTCCTGATCGACGGCCGATTTGGCGGTAAAGTGATGAGCCTTACCCAGGCAGAGCTGGATATCCGTGGTTTCAGTAAGGCATCGGTCGGCGCCCGCGAAGATGGTGGCGTGTTCGTGAAAGGGATCAAGAACAATGGTTCTCCTTTCGAAGGTAAAGTGGATGCCAAGGACTATTATGGCGCAATCGGCGGTCGCGCGGGCATCGGTGAATATTATATCTATGATGCAACGGTGGTCCGTTTGAGGGAGTTATCTCTCGGATATGCATTGCCGGTACATTGGAAGGGCGTCCGGGAATTGAATGTATCCCTGATCGGCCGCAACCTGTTCTTCTTTAAACGGGAAGCGCCTTTTGATCCGGAAATTTCCATGAGCACCGCCAATAAGCTGCAAGGTATCGATGCTTTCGGTTTGCCTACCACGCGCAGCCTTGGTGTGAACCTGAAAGTTGGATTCTGATCTCACTACTTTAAACGAATGTATTATATGAAACCTAGCATGATTGATCTTTCTCATATTAGGGAAAGTTTATGCGGAGTTCCATCCGACCATACAAAAAAAATAAAAAATATACGGATGAAACGAAATCATATTGTATTAAATCGACTGACGGTACTGGTAGCAACTGTTTGCCTGCTGGCGACGGGTTGTACCAAGAACTTCGAGTCAATCAATACAGACCCCTACGGATTGAGCGAGAAGGACCTGAAAGGTGATTTCGCCTTGTATGGGGCCCCCTTCAACCAGATGCAACTGAGCATTCACCTCTACTCGCCCGACTGGCAATACCAGTTACAGCAAAATCTCAATGCGGATATTTTCTCCGGTTATTTCATGTCGCCGCATGACTTCGCCAATAACGTGAACAATACGAACTATGCCATGGTGGATGGATGGAACGACCGGATATGGACCATCCCTTATGGACAGGTCATGTCTCCTGCACAAGCCGTTCTCGAGAGGGCCAAAAAAGACAACTATCCCAATTTCGAAGCCTGGGCCATAATTCTGAAGGTGCTGACCATGCACCGCATCAGCGATATATTCGGGCCCATCGTGTACACGAATTTCGGGAAGATCAACGCCGATGGCAGCGTTACCTACGATTCGCAACAGGATGCTTACAATGCATTTTTCAAAGACCTCGACGATGCACAGGCGAAACTGCAACCCTATGCAGAGAATGCCAATGCGCCCAAAGCCTTTGCCCGCTTCGATCTTGTATACGGCGGCAATTACCTCAAGTGGATGAAATTCCTGAACTCGTTGCGGCTCCGGCTGGCATTACGGATCGTGAAAGCAGATCCTGCGAAGGCCAAACTGGAAGGAGAAAAGGCATTGACCAATACTTTCGGGTTACTGGCAGACAATGGCGATGACTTTATCATCGACAGTCGCACCATCACCAACCCGCTGAACACGATCTCCGCAAGCTGGAACGATATCCGTATGGCCGCCCCGATGGAATCATTCCTGGTAGGCTATAATGATCCGCGGTTACCTGTTTATTTCAGGCCCAGCAATGACCCCGATGCGTTCGGCCAATATAAAGGCATGCGCAATGGGATCGAATTGCTGGACAGAGATACGTATGCAAAATTCTCACAACTGGGCAACCTCGGCACGAAAACCCCGATGATGTCTTCTGCGGAAGTATCCTTCCTGAAAGCGGAAGCGAAGCTGAGAGGATGGAATACGCCGGGCGTAGCATCCGTGCAGGCTGCTTATGAAACAGGCATCCAGCTTTCGCTCTCTCAATGGGGCGTTGGCTCTCAGTTCGACGGTTATAAGAACAGCACCGCCAAACCTATCCCTTATGTCGATCCGAAGAAATCCGCGAACAACGTGCCAGCAGGGTCTCCTTACCTGAGCACCGTGAGCCCGAAATGGAATGATGCCGGCACCACGGAGGAAAAGCTCGAACAGATCATCACGCAAAAATGGCTGGCTATCTATCCCGAATCGGTGGAAGCCTGGTCGGAGTTCAGGAGAACAGGCTATCCTAAACTGTTCCCGGTGGTGATCAACAATAGCAACGGTGTGATCCCGAACGGCAAGTTCATCAGGCGGATCAATTTCGTGATCAGTGAAAGAGAAACGAACCAGGCCGGATACCAGGATGCAGTACAGAAACTGGGCGGGCCGGATAATATCGGTACCCGTGTTTGGTGGGACAAACCATAATTAAAAAAAAGCTTAGAGGGTTATAGTTACAGATCAATCGATCAATAGGGTAAGTCAAAAGGCCGCACTCCACGGGGGAGGCGGCCTTTGCGTTATCGGGCCTTCGTAGCAAATTTATTGTAAGACTTTCGATGGCCTCATAAGTTTACCAGGCGCAGGCCGAATCCTGGGGGAATTGTGAAAAGGCAGAAAAAAACAACACCATGCCTTTCACCAAAAGCGGCATTTTTCTCATATTAACCGTTAATTTTAATGGATTAAATGTAAACTAAAGGTTGATAAGTTAACTGGTTGACAGGTTAACAGGTGGATCCCCGGATATCAACCACCTTATCAACTTTTCAACCTGTAAACAAAAAGCATGTCTACACGGAGAAAGTTTTTATATGGGTCCCTGTTCAGCTCAGCAGCGGTGCTGGCAGGAAAAAAATTATTTGCTGCCACCGATCAGGTACCGGCGCCGGTAAAAGATCAGGCCATTGTTATTTCCACCTGGGACTTCGGGCAGGCTGCCAATGCTGAAGCATGGAAAGTGCTGCAACCGGGCGGCAAAGCCCTCGACGCCGTAGAAGCCGGTGTAAAAGTACCGGAAGCAGACCCCAATAACCAGAGTGTAGGATATGGCGGATTGCCCGACCGCGACGGGCGGGTAACACTCGACGCCTGCATCATGGATGAACGTTATAATTGCGGCTCTGTGATGTGCCTCGAACATATCATGCATCCTATTTCAGTGGCCCGGCTGGTGATGGAAAAAACACCCCATATTGTACTGGTGGGAGATGGGGCGCTGCAATTCGCTCTGGCCAACGGTTTCAAGAAGGAGAACCTGCTCACGCCCAAAAGTGAACATGACTGGAAAGAATGGCTGAAGACTTCCAAATACGAACCTGTGATGAATATCGAGAACAAGCTCTACAAAAAAGAGGAGGGCCCGATGCCCGGCGGTCCCAATAACCACGACACCATCGGCATGATCGCCATGGACAATAATGGCGATCTCAGCGGCGCCTGCACCACGAGTGGTATGGCTTTCAAGCTGCATGGGCGCGTGGGCGACAGCCCGATCATCGGGGCCGGACTATATGTAGACAACGAGATCGGTGCTGCCACATCGAGTGGGGTAGGGGAAGAAGTAATACGCATCGTGGGCTCGCACCTGGTGGTGGAACTGATGCGGCAGGGGTATGCGCCGGAGGCTGCCTGCAAAAAAGCAGTGGAGCGGATCATCCGTCGTAACCCGGAGAAAGCAAAGAACATCCAGGTGGGTTTTCTCGCCATGAACAAAAAAGGCCAATACGGCGCTTATGCATTACAGAAAGGATTTACCTATTCTGTGAAAAGCGGGAAAGAAGATAAGATCTATACGTCCAAAAGCATTTACTAAAGCCGGATCAAACGAATAGGGATGCAATACAAACTGGAAGTCTGTGCCTATAATATTCAATCCGCGCTCATTGCGGAGCGGTCGGGCGCACATCGGGTGGAGCTGTGCGACAGTGCCGCCGAGGGCGGCACCACGCCATCATTCGGTACGCTGCAACTGGCGCGGGAGCTATTGAAGATCGATCTGTATCCCATCATCCGGCCGCGTGCCGGTAATTTTCTCTACAGTGATGATGAATTCATGATCATGAAGCGGGATATCCTGCTGAGCAAAAAGCTGGGCTGTGAAGGAATTTCAACCGGCATTCAATTACAGGATGGCGCTATCGACACGGAAAGGATGAAACGGATCATCGAATGGGCCTATCCCATGGGCGTTACCTGTCATCGCGTTTTTGATGTGACCCCCGATCCTTTCGCGGCCTTGGAAGCGTTGATCGATTGTGGCTGTGAGCGCATCCTCACCAGCGGTCAGCAGGCTGCTGCCATAGCAGGCGCTCCTTTGCTTGCGCAGTTGGTAAAGCAGGCCGATGGCCGCATCATCATCATGCCCGGAGCAGGTGTCCGCGCCTCCAATATCGATGCACTGATGAAGCAGACAGGAGCAAAGGAATACCATACTTCGGCCAGGAAAGCAATAAAAGATGAGGTCACTCATCAGAACCCTGCCGTCAGGGATGCGGGTGAAGTATATCTCGCCGATGAAAAGGAACTGGAAAATATCCTCTCCATATTAAAGAAGAATGGTTGAAAGGCCATGGTGCCCGCAACGACAAACTACCAACAACAAACCACAAGCGGACTTAATCGATCTTCGTGATCTTCAGAACATTCGTTGGCAGGTGCAACTCTACCGGAACGCTGCCGGTGTTCACTACCACGTCGCCCGATTTCAGGAACCCTCTTTCTTTCAGGATCTTGATCTGGTCGAAGATGATATCGTCGAGGCTTTCTTCCTCATCATAAAAGAAGGCGCGTACGCCCCAGCTAAGGCTTAGCTGGTTCACCAGTGTTTTCTCCTTGGTAAAAATATAGAGAGGGGCTTTGGGGCGGTAGCTGCTCAGCATAAAAGCAGTATAACCGCTTTGGGTCATGCCGATCAGTGCGTCCGATTTGGTATCGGAAGCCAGTTTGCAGGCATTATAGCAAACGGCATCGCTCAGGAAGGAGGGCGAATGCGGTTGCGGTTTGAGATCTTCTTCGCGATTATAGCGGTATTCTGTTTTTTCCACTTCGAGAATGATCTTGCGCATGGTCTCCACCACCAGCGGGGGATGCTTACCGGTGGCGGTCTCGCCGCTGAGCATCACGGCATCCGCCCCTTCCAGTACGGCATTGGCCACATCGGTGATCTCGCTTCGGTTCGGCTTTACGCGATCGATCATGCTTTCCATCATCTGGGTGGCAACGATCACCGGTTTGGCGCGGTGGATACATTTGCGGATAATATCGCGTTGTGCCATCGGCACTTTCTCTACCGGCAATTCAACGCCGAGGTCGCCACGGGCCACCATCACGGCATCCGATTCGATAATGATATTGCGCAGGTCGACCAGGGCAGAAGGCATTTCGATCTTGGCGATGACCTTGGACTTGCTCTTTTGGTCGTGCAGCCGTTTCTTGAGGTCTACGATATCTTCGGCCTTGCGCACGAAAGAAAGGGCTACCCAGTCGAGTTCCTGTTCGATGATAAAGTCCAGGTCCGCAATATCTTTTTCGGTCATGGCAGGTAGTGAGATCTTCGTATCGGGGAGGTTCACCCCTTTTTTGGGGAGCAGGGTGCCGCCGTAGGTCACTTTTACTTTCACGTCACCGCTTTTGGTGATCTCCGTTACCACTACTTCCAGTTTGCCATCATCGATCAGGATCTTATTGCCCACCTCCACATCATCGTGCAGGTTGGGGTAAGATACATAGATCCTCTCTTTATTGCCCACCACTTTTTCTTTGGAAGTGAAAGTGAGGATATCCCCGGCCACGATGGGAAGTGCGCCATTCTCGATATCGCCAACCCTCAGTTTGGGGCCCTGCAGATCACCCAGGATGGAAATATTGTAAGGTTCTTTTTTATTGATCTCGCGGATATAGCCGATGATCTTTGCTTTGTCTTCCTGTGTTCCGTGAGAAAAATTCAGGCGGAATATATTGACACCTGCTTTCACCAGTTCCAGCAGTTTCTCGTATGTGTCGCAGGCCGGGCCTACCGTAGCTACGATCTTGGTACGATGCGTGCTGTGGATAATGCCGGCCTCTTTGTCCATGTCCTCATGCAGGTATTTCTTTAGATCTCTTGCCATTTGTATGCTTGATTTAGATTTCTCAATTTGGGTATAACCAGATTGTCATTGCCCTCCGTTAACTCGCCAGGATCTTCACGATCTTGATCCAGTCTTCACTGAGGCGTTGTTTCGATTTCACTGCTTTTTCGAGTGAAGTGTAGTGCATGCGGTTGTTGAGGATGCCTACCATTACATTGTGACGACCTTCGAGCAGACATTCCACGGCAGCATAGCCCATGCGACTGGCGATCAGCCTGTCGAGGCAGGTAGGTGATCCACCACGCTGGATATGGCCGAGGATGCAAACCCTGGTATCGGCTGAAGGCATGCGTTCTTTCACGACGCGGGCCACTTCATTGGCGCCGCCGAATTCTTCACCTTCCGCCACTACTACCATATTCACCAGTTTTTTGCGGCGTTCTTTTTCCTGGAGCGACTGGATCAGCTCTTCGATATCTGTTTTCCGTTCCGGGATGAGGATATGTTCGGCGCCGGTGGAGATCCCGCTGTGCAGGGCAATATAACCGGCATCACGGCCCATCACTTCAATGATGAAAAGGCGGTCGTGTGCGTCGGCCGTATCGCGGATCTTGTCGATCGCTTCCACGGCAGTATTCACGGCTGTATCGAAACCGATGGTAAAATCGGTTCCGGCAATATCTTTATCGATGGTGCCGGGCAGACCGATGCAGGGTATATCATGTTCGCGGCTGAAAATATCGGCGCCGCGGAAAGATCCGTCGCCCCCGATGATCACGAGCCCGTCGATCCCCAGCTCCTGCAGGTTATTGTATGCTTTCTGCCGGCCTTCTGCTGTAAAAAATTCCTTGCAACGGGCTGTTTTCAAAACTGTTCCGCCACGTTGAATGATATTGGCCACGCTGCGGGAGTGCATGGGCACTATATCATTTTCGATCATACCGGAATACCCCCGCATGATCCCGAATACTTCCAGTCCATAATAAATGCCCGTTCTCACCACAGCACGTATGGCGGCATTCATACCAGGAGAATCACCACCCGAAGTTAGAACTCCGATTTTAGTTACCTTTTTTGCCATGAATTAAAAACTATTCACTGTTTTTTAATAATCATCAATAGGAGACAAGGTTCGTTGAAAACTTTCTATCGATTTTTGAAATGAGGCTCAAAAATAAGGTTTTGTTTCCGATACGCAAAGCTAAGAGAAGGTTATGAGGCTAACGAGTGATAGCATGGGTACTGATTTGGTTGATAGGTTAACATGTTGACAGGTTGACAAGGAGGTCCCCGAAGATCGGAGATCCACTTATCAACCTGTCAACATGTTAACCTATCAACTATCAAGTCAATTCACATCCTTCCCCTCCTGCAACATCTTGATCACTTTTTCAACATTCTGTTTTTCCTGGCCTCCGGGATTGATGGCATACGCCTTATTGGCGAATTCGAGTGCTTTCTTGTAATTGCCCAGTGCAGAATATCCTCTTGTCATCCCCATATTGGTGGTATAGGAATTGGGATGACGGTCATAATTATATTTGAAGATATCGAATGCTTCTTTTGCTTTTTTCATTTTGACCAATTGCCGGGCATAGGTATGTACCTGCACTTCGTTTCCGAATGGAAGCGCTGCCTGCATTACAGAATCGCCTTCCCTGTTGCGGTTCAGCTTCTTCATCAGATCGGCCAGGGTGCTCATGCTCTCGAAATTCTTATCGCCGAAGAACCTGTTGTTGACCGAGGTTTCGGCCCATGAAAGACCTTCTTCAAGGTTGACATCATTCTGCAGGCAGAATATGGCCGCCTGGTTCCAGGATTGCCAGCCGGGGTTGAAACTTTTTTCGCCACGCAGTTCCCTGCGGAAAGATTCGAGCTGGAGAGGGATATAATCTACATCGATCCTGAATGGGACCATCAATTTTTCCCATTCGAGCGCAACCGTGGCCGAAGTATTGGTCTGGTCGATGAATTCATATTTCAACCATTCCACGGATTTATCGATCGCAACCGGTTTTACTTTTACCCGCAAGGCATCTTCACCGGCTTCATAATAATAACTGCCCCATGAGGTCGAGTTCTTATTGAAGACCACCGTGCATTCATCAGGGCCATAAGCAATGAACAGTCCATACCTGCCGGCCGGCAATGGCTTACCTTCTATGCTAACCGGAGTGGAGAATTCGATGGTAGTATTCTCATTGGCGCCCGCACGCCAGGGCGCTTCTTTCTGGTTGCCGAAATCCTGTTTGATGAAACCGGTGTGCACCAGTTTACCCCATATTTCGCCTTCGCGCTTTTTAACGCCGGGCCTGTCGTAATGAATGGTAACGTCTGTGATCCCGATCCTTTCGCCTACAAAAGCTTTTTTGTTGCCTCCGTCGGGAACTGTGGTGAGTTGGGAAAATGCAGTTATTGCCAGCAGCAGAGTGCTGACTGTAAGGATAGACTTTCTCATAGTAGCAATTTTTGATGATGGTACAAGCTAATATAAGAAGATGAGCTACAGAAGGGATTTTGTTCGACCCGTATAATGAGCAGGATGAAAGGTCATATTTTCTCTCTTTTCCCGCTGCGCACACTGCGGTAAATGCCTTCGATCACTTTCAGATCGAGCAAACCCATTTCGCCGGGAACGGGGCTGCGCCTGTTCTGCAGGATGCAATTGGCAAAATCGTCCATCTGCAGGGCCTGCTGGTTTACCTGTGGGAATTGCATGGGGCCTGATGGGGTATAACCTGTTTGTCCGCCGTAACGATACGCGGCAGTGAGCTCGAACACCCCTTTTTCGGCTTTTGCTTTCAGGTTGTTGAGGTTCCTGTTATAGCTGGAGATACCTCTTGCGATGGCGCCGCTGGGGAATTCCAGTTCAAAAGCGATCGTTTCATCGACCTCGGTAAATAATTCGGGCCTGAGTTTTTCTTCGGAAGCTTTTACATATACCGGCTCTTCGCCAGTAACATAGCGTGCGGCCTGCACCACATAAACGCCCATGTCCATGAGGCTGCCGCCGCCTGCCAGTGCTTTTTTCAATCGCCAGGCATTGGGATCACCACCGTATACATAACCATTGCCGGCCTCGATCTCCAATATTTTGCCATACACTTTCTGTTGCCCAAGCCGCATCATCTCTTTGTTGAAAGGCTCGAAATGCAGGCGGTAGCCGATCGACAGCATCCTGTTGGCCTTCCTGCAGGCCGCGATCATTTCTTCACATTCACTAACGCTGATGGCCATAGGCTTTTCACAGATCACATGCTTGCCTGCTTTGGCGGCACGGACCGTGTACTCTTTGTGCATGGCGATGGGCAACACCACGTATACGATGTCGATGGCAGGATTATTGGCAATGGAATCGAAATTCTCGTAGTTGTAAATATTGGCGGCAGGAATATTGTAGCGGGCCGACCAGTCCTTTGCTTTGGAAGGAGTGCCGGTGACGATACCGGCAAGGTAGCAATTCCTGGTTTGCTGTAACGCAGGCCCCAACTGACCACTGCTATATCCTCCCAGTCCAACCAGTGCAATGCCCAGCTTTTTCTCAGGAGCAACACCACAGGCGGCCAGCGTTGAAATGGCAGGTGAAATGGCAGCAGAGGCCATTGAGAGATCCCGGATAAAGCGGCGGCGGGAGTATGATGATCTTTTCATACATGATGAATTTGGAAAGGTCCGGATGGATGCTATGCAAATCCCGTTCCTGTAAGATCAGTTTTCTTCCTTGTCTTTCTTCTTCCCGAACAATCTCTTGAAGAAGCCTTCCTTTTTCTTTTTCTCCGGTTCCGTGGTTGGTTTGGTGGGTTCCTTCTTTTCTACGGGCACCTGGTTCTTATTGTTCGTTGCTTCCTGCAATACTTTCTGTTCTTCGAGCGCCTGTTTCGATTCTGTTGGAATATTCTGTGTATCGGGCGTGCTCAGGTATTCATTGGCGCCGCCATTGCCAACGTTCTCGCCTTCAGCGCCGGGCGGAGGATTGTGTTCTATGATATTATAATAATCGTAGTACATTTCCGTCTTCATGTTCTCGGGCTGCACGAATTTCGACTGTTTGTCGAGCCCCAGCGTTTTATCGCCGAATGCTTTCTGGAAGAAATATTCCCAGATGGGGCGTGCCGCTTGTCCACCATAGCCCAACCCGCTTTCCAGCCTGATGAACCTGTCATCACAACCGATCCATACGCCGCCCATCAATTGCGGGGTGAAGCCCATGAACCAGGCATCTGAATTATCATTGGTAGTACCTGTTTTACCGCCCATTTCGGCTACGCCTAACCGCCCGCGCAGTCCGGCTGCGGTCCCGAAGTCCACCACACCCTGCATCATGCGGGTCATGGTGTAGGCCGTGGTTTGACTGATCACTTCCTTGCGTTCAGTATCGAAGCGGGCCAGCACATTCCCGTTCTTGTCTTCGATGCGGGTAATGTATACAGGCTTGGTGCTGAAACCTCCTGATGGGAACATGGAATAGCCCCACATCATTTCATATAATGAGAGGTCGCAGGAGCCCAGGGCGATGGAAGGGTAGGGCTCCACTTTGGTAGGGATATTGATCTGCTTCAGGAATTCGGCGAAACGTTGAGGCGTGGTTTGTTTGATGATATAGGCAGCCACTTCATTGATCGACCAGGCCAGGCCGGTGGCCATGCTGCGCGTTCCGGTTCTGCCGGTATTTTTAGCCGGCACATATCCCGATCCGGGGAAATATTGTTGTGTGGCTTCGCATTGGGTTTCGGGTGTGAAACCATATTCCTCGATGGCCAGTGAATACAGGAATGGTTTGATGGCAGAGCCCACCTGCCTTTTGGTCTTCAGGTTGGCATGATCGAATTTGAAATTCTTGAAGTCCGTTCCCCCTACCCAGGCTTTTACCTGTCCGCTCAGCGGATCGGTGACCATGAAAGCTGTCTGCAACATTTCGCGGTGGTATTTGATGGAATCCATCGGGGTCATCGTAGTATCTTTTTCTCTTTTCGGGTTCCACGCAAAAACTTTCATCTGTACTTTTTCAAAGAAGGTCTTTTTGATCTCTGCGTCGCTCAGTCCCGCATCTTCCAGGTTCCTCCAGCGATCGCTGTTCTTCATAGCGGCATCGAGCACATTCTGGTGGTCTTTCCATACCGCATCTGTTTTGATGCTTTTCTGTGCGCTCAGTACCCGCTGCAATACCGGCATGTGGCGGGCTACCGCTTCTTCCGCATATAATTGCATGCGCGGATTGATGGTGGTGTAAATGCGGAGACCATCCTCATAGAGATCGTAATTCTCGCCATTATCTTTCTTATGGTCTTTACACCAGGCTTTGAGATCAGTGCGGATCACATCGAGGAAATAAGGTGCAATGCCATTGTTCTCATCGAGCTTTTTATAATTGAGGCGGATGGGTTCTTTTTTGAGTGTGGTGGCCGTGGCAGGGCTCAGGTAGTTATTCCGTACCATCTGATCGAGCACTGTATTGCGCCTGTCGAATGCCGCTTTGTAATTGGTGCGCGGATTATAGGTGCCGGTGGCTTTCTGCATCCCTATCAAAACGGCCGCTTCTTCCACACTGAGCCTGTCGGGCTCTTTGGAGAAGAAAGTGCGGGCCGCATTACGAATACCATATACGTTATCACTGAAAGAAACCGTATTCAGGTAGAGGGCGAGGATCTCCTGCTTGGTGAAATTGCGTTCCAGTTTGATGGCAATGATATTCTCCTTTATTTTCTGGATAATACGCACGAGTGGATTGGAGGCACGCCTGTTGTTGAACATATTCAGGGCCAACTGCTGCGTGATGGTGCTGCCACCGCCGTCACGGCCCAGTTTGAGGACCGCGCGTGCGATACTGCGGCCGTCCACACCGGAATGTTCATAGAAGCGTTCGTCTTCCGTAGCTACCAGTGCGTCCACCACGTATTTTGAAATATCCTTGAACTTCACATTGCTGCGGTTGCCGCGTTCCTTATAATATTTGCCCATGGGTGTGCCATCGTCGCCAAATACTTCGGAGGCCAGCATAATGGAAGGGTTCTCCAATTGGGCCAGGGAAGGCATCTTACCGAACACACCCAGGTTGATGAGAATAATGAAGAGGATAAAGGCGAGAAAGCCATACAAAAAAATTCGCCAAAAGATCCGGATAGGTCGGGTCATATATAAAAAATTAACTTTTTAGGTTCCAGGAATATAGCCCCCTAACTGCAAAAATTACACCCGAAAATAATGATAAGAGGTTAAAAGAGGTAATCTCTTAGTTATCAAAACTTCCCGGGGAATGCCTGTGTCAGGAACTGCCGGTATGCCTCGATGTCTTTGGTGTTCTTTAACAATTCCAGGTTGGGTGCGGTAATGATGATGAATGAATATTTGCCGGCCGGCAGCCAGGGCACTACTTCGGTAGGCGCCACTTTGCGTGCTTTCTCCATGTAGTCGATGGCGGCATTGGCATTGTCGAATGGACTGATCACAACCAGTTTGAGGGTATCATTGACATCCTGGTTACCGACCTCCATTACCTTATTATAATATTTCTCCTTGTTATACCGGTTATAGGCATTCCTGGCTTCAGAAACATACACGCGGTCCACCTTGTTGAGTACGATCGCTACCGAATGTGGGGCATTGGGATCGTACGTAAATGCCGGTTTGCCGGGAGCAGGCGGAGCGATATGCACCAGTTGCGAATCTTTTTTGGCGATCGCGTTCTTATCGGGCACAGGTTTTTTCTCCGGCTCCGGTTTCTTTTCAGCAACTACCGGGGGCGGGGCCTGTGGAGGGGTCACGTTTTTCTGATCGGGTTTGTTGATCGCGGCCTGCGGCTCTTTCACGATAGGTTTCACGGCAGCATCTTCTATGATCTTCGACAGGCTGTCTTCCTGCGGCCTTTCGATCTTGAGTTGGGTGAGATAATCTTCTATCTGTTTCCTCCGGCCCAGCACATCGAGCATGGTCTGTGCTTTGGCTGCGAGTGGGGAAGTAGGATAGAGATTGAGGATATTCTGTAAAACAGTCCTGGCCGAATCATCCTGGCGCTGCCGGATATGGTAAACCGATTGAATATACAGGAGCTGGGGTGTCCAGTAGTTGGTGCTGTACAGGCTGTCGGCTATTTTTTTCTGCGCCAGTGCTTCATCGAAGCTGCCTTCTATAAACAGGTTGTAGATCGTTTCATAGCGTTTGGTCATATCCGTTTTAGCTGCCTGGTCGGCCTGACTGCCTTTGGGGTTCGACACGATCTTTTCAAATTCAGTGCCCGGATATTTCTGCTTGAGCTCACGGGCTATTGCATCCGCCTTCTGCCTGTCGCCCGTTTTGGAATAGCAATAATACAGGTGGAACAGGGCTTCCGGCCTGTTCCTGCTTTCGGGAAAGCGCTCCAACAACCCTTCGAGGGTGGTGATGGCAGACGAATAATCTTCCAGTCCTTCGATCAGTGTTTTTCCAACGAGGAGCTGTGCATTATCGATCGAATCGTTCGATTTGGTCATTTGTTCGGCGGTGAGCGGTATATTTTTCAGCAATCCATCGTAGGAGAAATCGTTGGTGCTGCCGGTATTGATATTGCCACCTTGTACGGCCAGGTCCTGATTGCCTGCGGCGGCGGCCTGGTTATTGATAGACTGGTTCACGGCAGCGATGCGGCGCCAGTTATCGACGTTCTTCCGGTTGCCCCATTTTGTTTTGAACTCGTTATATCCTTTGGATTTCTGGGATTGGTTGTAGAAATACCAATCGCCTTTAGCGTTATCGTTGAAAAGATCGGTGGCTGGTGCATCGCCTTTTGCCAGTAGCGGGTTCATATTGCCGCCTGTCAAAGGCTCTTCTTCCTTCAGGCCCTGTTGTTTTCGCAATTGTTTGGCGAGCTTGCGGATGAAAGCTTCGCGTTCGGCATCCGGCATGGCGGCCAGGTGCTGGAGGCTGTCCTGCCTGGTAATGATCTCCTGGTTCTCCGCGATCTTCGAGAGCACTCCTTTTCTTTTTTCGAACGCCACCATGTCGATGCCGAGCGCAGCAACACTGGGAGTAGCGATGCTATCATAATAGCGTTTGGCGTCGCGATAGTTCTTTTCGTTGAAAGAGAGCTCTGCCAGTTGGAGGAAAGCTTTCGATTTCTGTGTGAGGTCGCCTTCAGGTCCCGGGTAGCGTGTGGCTTTCAGCAGGAGCGCTTTGGCGCCGGCCACATTATCGCGTTCCAGCTCGATCTGTGCGGCCATATAATAAATGATATCGCGGTAATTGGTATAGCGGTCTTTGCGGGCCATTTTTACGAGGGCATTCACATTTTCCTGGATCACTTTATCATCGCCTTTGTTCTGGCGGATGGAGTTCAACCTGGCATACAGTTCCAGTACGGGGTCCAGGGTATGATTGATGGCGCGTTTATAAAAACCGGAGGCCAGGTCGGGCCTGTTCACTTTTTCATAGAGTTGTGCGATCAGGTATTCCCAGCGGGCCTCTTCCCGTTTGTTGGCCGCATTGGGCAGTGCCTGTTCGAGGTACACGGCAGCACTGTCGTATATTTCCTGTTTGTAGAAATAAAGCGCCTGTACTTCTTTCAGGTCTGTTTTAAGCCTGTCGGGAAAATTGGGATCATGTTTCAATGTCTCGATCATGCCGGCTGCTTCAGGCAGCTCATTATTGGCGAGATAGGTCCTGATCTGCCATACAAAAGATTCATTACGGCTGGGCGGCCTGGTCCATACGCGATGGAATAGATCTGTTTTTTCTTTGGTGGAGATTGTGAAAGCGCCGCTGCTTTCTGCGGCATTGCTGCCGATGGGAATATCGTAACCGTCTTTTTCCTTAGGCGAATAGATATAGTTCACATATTGGAAGGTAAGGTATGCGGTATCGAATATTTTTTTGTAGTAAAAGCCTTTGCCCATGAGCATGTAGAGATTGTCGATCCAGGTATTCCGAAGGTCATGTATGAGGATGCCGGCATTGGCTTTGTAGATCACGGAATCGATATCGCGGTCGGCAGCAGTCTTGTCGAGATCGTAATTGTAGAAGGAGAGGAGCCTGGTATAATCATCGCGGTGCTGGGCTTTGGCCCTTTCGAGCACCTGATCCAGTTTTTGCTGTGCGTTGAAATTCCAGTTGAACTTGGTAACGCCGTTCTGGGTGAAGCGCCGCCAGATGGTGAATTTTTTTTCGTCGGTCTTTTCGGAAGCGAGTTTTCTGTTCTCGTATTTGGCCGGTTTTTTGAGATCGAATGACAAAGCCTGCCCGGCTATGTCCTGGCGCCAGGCATAACAAAAAAATAATACTATGATGATCCGGTTCAAAACCTTCATTTGCTTCCCTAACTGAACTATTAATAACTGATATTCAATAAAATTATTTTAAAGATAGCGCTAATTTTTTTTGTTCACGCAGTAGCAGGGAATTCAGCCTAACTTATTACCTTTAAACAACAGAAAAAGCAATATGGCTAAATTCGACGCCAATTCAACCCTGAAGCGATTACAGAACAGGTACCGCCTGGTGGTAATGAATGACGATACCTATGAGGAAGTGGTGACATTCAAATTATCGAGGTTGAGTGTGTATATCGGACTTAGCACAATTTTTGTGCTGTTGACTGGCCTTACAGTGGCGCTGATCGTTTTCACCCCTTTGCGTATGTATATTCCCGGATATGGTGATGTGAATGCCACACGGGAGTTGAGGGAGTTGAAAATGCGGACAGACAGCCTGGAACAGGTGATGAAATACAAAGACAAGTATCTCGACAATGTGAAGAGCGTATTGCAGGGCAATGTGACCGTGAAACTGGATACAACTGCCCTGGATATTCCGAAGCCTGAAACGATCGATGATTAAAACCATATCATATGTTCAACAACAAATCCAAATCCGAAACCACGCACGAAGCTCCTACTCCCAGCGGCGCCAGCATCATTGCAGCAGGCACTACCCTCAAAGGCGATATCACGAGTAACGGTGATATCCGCATCGACGGCACTTTACAGGGAAATATTCAATGCACCGCCAAAGTGGTCATAGGCTCCAATGGAGTTGTCAATGGCGATGTAGGTGGCCAGCAGGCAGATATCATGGGTAAAGTGACGGGCACCATCCGTGTAAAGGAACTATTACAACTCAAAGGCGGTTGCCAGGTGAATGGAAATATCCATGCCGGCAAGCTGCAAATAGAGCCCAGCGCCAACTTCAACGGCCAGTGCCACATGAATAATAGTGAGAACAACCTTTCTGCCAATACCGGCAATAGCCTGGCGGATAAGAAAACGGAGAAGTTCGTGGTGGCGGGAGCTTGAATGTTATTCCATTTCATGCTTACCTTTGCGGCATGGAAAATATATCAGCTTCCCGGACCTTTCTTCCCCTGACCATCCTGTTCGTGATCACCAACGGGCTATTTATTGCCCTGCGTTCCCGGTTGGATAGCTGGGGGATCGATACCAATGTATGTATCGGTGGCAACCTGATCCTTTTCACGGCCACCCTTATTTCATTTTACCTGTACCAAAAAGGCATCCGCAACAGGAATAACCAGGCTTTTCTCAGGATGGTCTATGGTGGCATGTTCGCCAAACTCATGATCTGCCTGCTGGCGGCTTTCATCTATATTTTCAGTGTAAAAAAAGATGTGAGCAAAGGGGCTATTTATATGTGTATGTTCCTGTATTTCCTCTATACTTTTGCAGAAGTATCGGTCCTGTTGAAACTCAGCAAGCAGCAAAAGAATGTCTAAAAGGGAAGCCCCATTGGATCATCTCAGCCGGTTCATCCCGGCCGGTTCAGCACCCAGGGTGCTGGAATACCTGAACCATTACAAAGTCCATCTCACCATCACCCGCCAACGTAAGAGCATACTGGGCGATTACCGCCACGCCACTCTCTATAAAACCCATCGGATCAGTATCAACGGCAATCTCAATCAATATTCCTTCCTGATCACCCTGATCCATGAACTGGCCCACCTGGTCACTTTCATGAAATATGGGAACAGGGTACAGGCACATGGCAAGGAATGGAAGGGCGTATATGCTTCCCTGTTACAGGATTTTATTGTACATCATATTTTCCCGGCAGATATAGAGAACGCCTTGCAGCAATCCATGCACGATCTCCCGGCCAGCAGTTGCGCCGATGAGGGGTTGATGCGCATCCTGAAAAGATATGATCAATCCGGTAACGGCCTCGTGATGGTAGAACAATTGCCCGAAGGCCAGCTATTCGATATCGGGGAGGGGAGGATCTTCAAAAAGGGGAAAAAACTGCGGAAGCGTTATCAATGCATCGAGGTCAGCACGGGGAAGATATACCTGTTCAGTCCCATCTATGAAGTGAAAGAATATTCCATCAAAAGAACGGGTTAGTTGTCTGAACCATGATTTAAAGGATTTTATGGATTGGGAGGAAAGGTCGTTGAAGATTGGGGATACACCATTTTAATAAAAATATTTATCTAAAAAAATTTATTCACCCGGCGAATTTTCCTCCCAATCCATAAAATCCTTTAAATCATGGTTCAGACAAAACATCCCTTTTGCTGGATATTGCTCATCATCTCCATGCAGGCCGCGGCACAGATACCGCGCAATGCTGCCGGCCATTTTGAATACCGGCAGACCATCCCGGCCGATAAGGCCATCTCTGGCTCCCTCCCCGAAAGGGTCCGCAATTTTTACAGGCAGCCGTTCCTTGTGCACTGGGACACGGTATATAGCAGCCAGCAACCCGCAGGTACGCTCACCACAGGCATTGGATATATTCAGATCCGGCTGAAGCGTGGGCTCCTCTACCAGAATATCCCCATCAACCTGCAATACGATATCCTCACCACTGATAATGGATATGAGTATTTGATCCATGAGTTCCAGGGAAGGCCCACTGAAAGAACAGGGATGTACTCACTGGAGGAAAAACCTGCTCATCTGAGCAATGCGGAGTATGAAAGGCTGCTCGGCGGCATCCATAGCTATACCATGAAAATGATCGGGTGGATGAAGCGGGAATTGGCTGAGGCGAAAGACTGACTGAAAATGATGAACCCCGTTCCTTGGAGCGGGGTTCATCGTGCTATTATAGTATTATTATTTTCTCAGGCTACAGCCTTCTTCACCAATGCGGCCGCTTCACTGAGCAGGATGGCAGACTGTACTTTCAGCCCGCTCTCTTCGATCAGCTTTTTGGCTTCTTCTGCATTGGTGCCCTGGAGGCGTACGATGATCGGCACTTTAATATTGCCGATCGACTTATAGGCATCGATCACGCCCTGCGCCACACGGTCGCAGCGAACGATACCACCGAAGATATTGATGAGAATGGCTTTTACATTGGGATCTTTCAGGATAATGCGGAAACCTGCTTCCACGGTCTGTGCATTGGCCGTACCGCCTACATCGAGGAAATTGGCAGGTTCACCACCGCTGAGTTTGATCATGTCCATAGTGGCCATGGCCAGTCCGGCCCCATTCACCATACAGCCCACATTACCATCCAGCTTCACGAAATTGAGGTTGTATTTTCCTGCCTCCACTTCGGTAGGGTCTTCTTCGCTGATATCGCGCAGGGCTTCCAGGTCGGGATGGCGCATGAGCGCATTATCGTCGAGGTTCAGCTTGCAATCCACGGCAATGATCTTCTCGTCGGACGTTTTGAACAGCGGATTGATCTCGAGCATGCTGCAATCGAGCCCTACATAAGCATTGTATAAGCTGGTAACGAACTTCACGCAATTCTTGAACGCTTCGCCTTTCAGTCCGAGGTTGAAAGCGATCTTCCTTGCCTGGAAGGGGAGCAGTCCACCACTGGGATGTACCCATTCCTTGAAGATCTTTTCCGGTGTGTCATGGGCCACATCTTCGATGTTCACACCGCCTTCGGTGCTGTACATGATCACATTCTGACCTTTGGCGCGGTCGAGCAGGATGGAGAGATAAAATTCTTTGGTAGGATTGGGGCCGGGATAATAAACATCCTGCGCCACCAATATCTTGTTCACCACTTTTCCGGCAGGCCCTGTCTGGATAGTGACCAGTGTGCCTCCCAGGATATTGGAAGCGATCTGTTTGATCTCTTCAGCATTTTTTCCAACGGCCACGCCACGTTGCTCGGTACCCTTGATCTTGCCTTTACCACGGCCGCCGGCATGGATCTGCGCCTTTACCACGGCGAAATTATTGCCGAACTGCACTTTCAGATTCTTGTAGGCTTCTTCAGCCGCATCTGCCCTGTCGACCGGAATGCCTTCCTGTACAGGAACATTGTATTTTTTCAGTAATTCTTTCGCCTGGTACTCGTGGAGATTCATGCGGGAAAATTTTTGGCGAAAATAGGGCAGATTAAGGGAATAGAAAAGTCAAACTAACAAACAGCTATATTTGCGCATCTATGACCAATATCATCCAACAATTGCAGGAAACTACCGCCTTCCTGCAACAGATATATCCCCATCATCCGGAAACCGGTATCGTATTGGGCAGCGGGCTTGGAAATTTTGCTGCGCAGATCGAGGTTGAAAAAGAGATACCTTATGAAGAGGTCCCCCATTTCCCGGTATCCACTGTGGATGGGCATCATGGCAGGCTCATCTTCGGACAGATCGCCGGCAAGCGCATCGTGGCCATGGCCGGGAGGTTCCATTTTTATGAAGGCTATTCTGCCGAACAGGTGGCCTATCCCATCCGGGTCATGAGATCCCTCGGCATCAAACAACTCCTGATCTCCAATGCAGCGGGTGGCGTGAACCCCTCTTTCAAAGTGGGCGACCTGATGGTGATCACCGACCATATCAGCTTTGCGATCGTCAACCCCCTGCTGGGCCCGAACTATGCCGAACTGGGCCCGCGCTTCCCCGATATGAGTGAACCTTATAACAAGGAAATGGTGCAGCGTATAAAAACAATTGCGTCGGGATTGAAGATCGATATAAAGGAAGGGGTTTATTTCGGTGTAACAGGTCCCACGTTCGAAACCAGGGCCGAATACAAAATGATCCACCTGGTGGGCGCTGATGCAGTAGGGATGAGCACTGTGCAGGAAGTGATCACCGCCATCCATGCAGGTTTAACGGTTGCTGCTATCAGTGTGATCACCGACCTGGGCATCCGGGAAGAAGAAAATGTGATCACGCACCAGGAAGTGCTCGAAGCAGCGAAAGCAGCGGAGCCCAGGCTCACGGCCATTTTCACGGAGCTGGTCCGCTCATTCTGATCACTAATGCAAAGTCTGTGTTAATCCGTTATTGCGCCAGCCGGTAAAATAATTATTAATCACTAATTTGGCGCCTCGTAAATCAAAGGAATACGTGTTGAGGAATCGTAATATCATCCTTATTGTCTTTTTACTGCTCACGGGCCTCATGCATTCCGCCATGGCCCAGGATGATGTGATCCGGCGTATGCAGGGCATGGGGAGGATGGGCCGCCAGGCAGGTGGAAAAGCAGACAGCTTTGCACACCGCACCGGGCTCGAAGATTCCATCACTATCCGTTTCCGTTATCTCGATTCGAGCCGGATGCGCGGCTTCGATTCTTCCATCTATGATTTCACCCAGAAATTCCCGGTCCCCTGGCATCATGTTACCCTCGGCAACTTAGGCACTGCCTCCCGCAGCCTGATCTACACACCCAATATGCAGCCGGGCTTCGATCCGGGATTTCATGCCTTCGATATTTATAATTTCACTGTCAGTGAAACGAAATTCTATAATACCACCAGGCCCTACTCCGAAGCCGATTACCTGCTGGGCGCCAAGTCCGAGCAGTTGATCGTGCTCACCCATACGCAGAATATTCGCCCGAACTGGAATGCAGGCTTTCAATACCGGCTGATCAATTCTCCCGGATTTTTCCAGAACCAGAATACCAATCACAACAATTACCGGTTCCATTCCTGGTACCAGTCTAAGAATAAGCGATACCAGAATTTCTTCGTGCTGGTGGGCAACAAACTGCAGGCAGGGGAGAATGGTGGTATCAAGACCGATCAACCATATCTCGACAGTGCCGCATTCAATGAAAGGTCGACCATCCCCACTCAACTGGGGCTGAACACGCCGGGCGCCCGCAATTTCTTCAGCACCAATATCAACCCCGGTAGTTTTTATACCAATGCTACCTACATGATGCGACAGCAGTATGACCTGGGGCAGAAAGATTCGATCGTGACGGATTCAACAGTGATCCCGCTTTTCTACCCCAGATTACGGATAGAGCATACCATCAGCTATAACACCTATAAGTACCGTTTCCGGGACCCCTATGCAGACAGTCTATGGTATGCCAGCAATTATAACCTGAAGCTGGAACGCAGTAATCCGGATACGATCTTTTGGCAGGATTCCTGGAAAGTGCTGGTCAATGATCTTTCATTCTACCAATTCCCCGATGCGAAGAATGCCGCGCAGTTCATCAAGGTGGGAGCCACGTTCGAGAATATCAGTGGTAAGTTCGATTCCACCTATATTTCCCGCGGCAGCACCAGCCGGTACAATTTCTTTGTGCATGGCGAATACCGCAACAAGACCCGCAATCAGAAATGGGATATGGAAGCCTTCGGTAATTTTTATGTGAGCGGTTACAATGCCGGTAATTACAATGCCTATATCAGTCTGAAACGATTGATCAGCCGCCGGATAGGTTACCTTCAACTCGGATTCCAGAACGTGAACCGCACGCCATCGCTCGTTTTTGACCCTATCAGCAATTTTTATATGGGCAGTCCGGCCACTTTCAAGAAAGAAAATATCACCAATATATTCGGATCGCTCGACATGCCTTCCCAAAAGCTGAAAATAGGCGCCAGCTATTACCTGGTCACCAACCAGGCATACCGCAGGGATTTTTACAAACCCGACCAGGCTTCCGGTGTTTTCAATGTATTGCAGATCACGGCAGAAAAACAGGTGCGGATATACAGGAACTGGAACTGGCGCACCTGGATCGTGGTCCAGCAAAGGGCGGGCAATGGCCCGGTGAATATGCCGCTCTTCACCACGAGGAACCAGGTAGGGTATGATGGTAACTTAGGTTTCAAGAACCTCAATACCAGCTTCGGGCTGGAGTTCAGGTATTTCACTTCGTATAAGGCTCCTGGTTATTCGCCATTGCAGGGACAATATTATTTCCAGGACACTGCCAATGTGAAATTGAAAATGCCGGATATCAGCGCTTACCTGCATTTTCGCATCAAAACTTTCACAGCCTATGTACGGGCCGAGAACCTCAATACCCTCAGTCCAACGAAAGGCGGTTTCGTCAATAATAATGTGCCCACCTTCAATTACCCGTACCCGGGATTGCAGATACGGGTGGGGATCTTCTGGGTTTTTGTGAATTAATACCATTTTGGACTTTTTTGTATCTTTGTCGGGCATGCGCAAAGGCATCATCTTCATATTAGCCATTCTTTATATCACCGTTACCAGTGGTGTGCCTGTCAACCTCCATTATTGCATGGGCAGCCTGGCATCCGTGGATTATGGTTATGACAATCATGACCAATGCGGTAAATGTGGTATGAAGGAAAGCGCCAAAAAGAAAGGCTGCTGCCATACCGAATCCAAACTGGTGAAAGTGCAGGATGCACACCAGTGGGTAAAAACACAGGTACAACTGATAGAAGCACCGGTGATCCTGCCTTCCCAACCACTCATACCCGGCATGACACTGTCAGTGCAGAACAAGCTTTACCATTCCTACGCAAACGCTCCTCCCGGTAAAGCGCAGCAACCGCTTTACCTGCTCAATAATGTTTTCAGGATTTGATACCTGCCAGCAATAGTGATGTATTCATGACTATCGACGGCCGGGATTTTTTATTTACAAACCAATTTTATCAATGCTGAAAACTAATTAATATGAAATTGTTTATTTTCCTGTCTATATTTTTCTTCGCTGCTGCTATCACTGTAAACGCCCAAAGCACTTCATTGAAAAAAGATACATTGAAAGTATGGGGCGAATGCGGTATGTGTAAAAAGACCATCGAGAAATCTGCAAAAACAGCAGGCGCCACCGTGGCCAATTGGGATACAGAGACCAAGATGCTGGTGATCGCATACGATCCTAAAAAAACAGACAACAAAAAGATCCAGCAGGCAATTGCCGGCTCAGGATATGATACACGTGATGAGCGGGCAAGCAAAGAGGCTTACGACAAGCTGCATGAATGCTGCCAGTATGAGCGCAAACCGGCTGATTCCGCTTCTGCGAAGAAGGGATCGCACTAAGCCCATTTCATCATTGTAAAAGCATGTATCATGAAAAAGATCTTTTTTGTTGCGGCACTGGCCCTGATCAGTTCGGGCCTGATGGCGCAATTCACAGGCGCCGGATTGCAGGCTGCTGGCCTTACCTGTGCCATGTGCACAAAGGCCATCAATAAAGCACTCGAAAAATTATCATTCATCGGTTCAGTGGAACCGGATATCAAAACATCCACTTTCAATATCAGTTTCAAGCCTGGTGCTGAAGTCGATTTCGACCAGTTGAAAAAAGCGGTCGAAGATGCAGGCTTCTCGGTGGCCAAACTGACCGTTACCGGGAAATTTGCACCGGTGAGCATTCAGAATGATGCCCACGTGGTGATCGATGGCAAGACCTTCCATTTCCTCGGCGTGAAGGCCCAGACCCTGGAAGGTGAGCGATCGCTCGTGCTGGTCGACAAGGATTACCTCAGCGCCAGGGAATTCAAAAAGTACAGCGCTGCCAGCAAAATGAGCTGTGTGCAGTCCGGCAGGGCCGGGGCCTGTTGCACGAAGGACGGAATCACGGCCAATACACGTATCTATCATGTAACGATCTAATGGTATGAAAATAGTAACAGGCATTGCTATCCTGCTGATGGCAGGGCTGCGCATGTATGGGCAGGAGCTCTATGTGTTCACCGAGCCGGCTTCGAATATGCCTTCGAAATCGATCAGCGCTAAATACAGTACAAAGCTGCTGAGGTCTTTGCATACCGACAAGATCGAGCAGCGGCATACACCGGAGATCATGTTAGGGCTCAGCAAGAAATGGATGGTGCACGGCGCGGCCAGCTTTTCCGATATGTACAGCGACCGCCTCCGCTGGGAGAGTGTGCGGCTCTATGCCAAGTACCGTTTCCTTTCGCTGGATGATGTACACCAGCATTTCCGGATCGCTGCCTTTAGTGAAATATCGCATATCCGTAACCGTGTGTATTATGATGAACTGAGCCTGGAGGGCGACCAGAGCGGCGTGCAGGGTGGCGTGGTGATAACGCAGTTGTGGGATAAGCTGGCAGTCTCCTCCACGTTGAGCTACCTCCAGGTCTTATCGGAGAAGCCAACGATCATTGGCGGTGGGGAAGATCCTTATCCGTATCGATCGTTCAACTATAGTTTGTCGGCCGGCTATTTATTACTGCCCCGTTCCTATACCAGCTACAAGCAAACCAACCTCAACATTTATACGGAACTGCTCGGACAGCAAACGCTCGACAAGCGCCATTTTTATGTTGACCTGGCGCCGGCCGTGCAACTGATCTTCAACAGCAATGCCAAACTGAACCTGGGCTATCGCTTTCAGCTCAATAGCGATATGCACCGTATGGCGGAAAGGAGCTGGCTGGTGAGCTTCGAGTATGTGTTCCTGAATGCGTTGTAGGGAACATCGGGTTGAAAGGTTAACAGGTTAACAAGTTGACAAGGGAATTTCCGAATTGAGGGTACTCCTTATCAACCTTTCAACTTGTTAACTTTTCAACCTCCCCAAATTCTGTAAATGAATTCAATAAAAGTGTAAAGAGCGCGCTAAAGCCCCATTGTAGTTTTGTAGGATAACAAAATACTATGGAAGCAGTAGTAAAAAATACAGTACATAAAGTGATCCCCGTAACGGGGATGAGCTGTGCCGCCTGTGCGGTAAGCGTTGAATCGATGGTAGGTGCGCAGGAAGGAGTGGAACAGGCTGCCGTGAACTTTGCAGGGCAGACATTGAGCGTGGATTATGATCCCGCCCGGATCGACACCACAGCCATGCAGCAGGTAGTACGCTCGATCGGCTACGACCTGATCATCGATGAAGAAAATGCCACTGCCAAACAGGAAGAAGTGCAGGCAAAGGAATACCGGGGCCTGCGCCGTAAAACACAGCTTGCTGCCCTGCTTACATTGCCTGTGGCCGTCATCGGGATGTTTCTTATGGACATGCCCTATGCCAACTATATCATGTGGGCGCTCACCACCCCTGTGCTGTTCGTATTCGGCCGCTCATTCTTTTTCAACGCCTGGAAACAGGCCAAACATCGCAAAGCGAATATGGATACACTGGTGGCTTTGAGCACAGGTATCGCTTATGTGTTCAGTGTATTCAATACTTTATACCCTTCGTTCTGGCATGCAAGAGGATTACATCCGCACGTATATTTTGAAGCAAGCGCTGTAGTGATCGTCTTTATCATGCTGGGCAAACTGCTGGAACAAAGGGCCAAATCGAATACATCTTCCGCAATCAGGAAGCTGATCGGGTTGCAGCCGAAAACAGTGCGCGTGGTCCGCGAAGGCAGGCAGGAGGAGATCCCGGTGGCGCAGGTATTGATCGGGGATACCATTATGGTGCGTGCAGGGGAGAAAGTACCGGTAGACGGAAAAGTGCTCGACGGAGCATCTTATGTGGATGAATCGATGCTATCTGGAGAGCCGGTACCGGTACTCAAGGAAAAAGGGGCCGACGTATTTGCCGGCACCATCAACCAGCAGGGGAGCTTCCATTTGCAGGCAGTAAAGGTGGGAAGCGAGACCATGCTGGCCGGCATCATCCGCATGGTGCAGGAAGCGCAGGGTTCCAAGGCGCCGGTGCAGAAACTGGTGGACAAGATCGCCGGGATATTTGTACCGATCGTTATCGGGATCGCATTACTGGCGCTCGTGATCTGGCTGATCGCCGGCGGGCCCAATACGCTCACGCAGGGATTGCTGGCGATGGTCACGGTACTGGTGATCGCATGTCCATGTGCGTTAGGATTGGCAACCCCTACGGCCATCATGGTTGGTGTGGGAAAAGGAGCGGAGGAAGGTATCCTGATCAAAGATGCAGAGAGCCTGGAAGTGGGACATACCGTCAATGCGATCGTGCTCGACAAAACCGGTACTCTTACCCAGGGCAAACCGGTGGTGACGGATATAAAATGGAAGGGGACCGCTTTGCCGATGCAGGCTGAACTGGAATCGATCCTGCTCTCCCTGGAGCTGAGGTCCGAGCATCCGCTGGCCGCCGCTGTGGTGAAGCACCTCCAAAAGAGCGCCGACGGCACGCTGGCATTGTATAATTTTGAAAGTATAACCGGAAAGGGTGTGCAGGCCATGATCGGCGACACACGCTATACTGTTGGAAGCTATAAAATGGCGGAAGAACTGGGAATGGACATTCCGGCCGAACTGCAAAAAGCAGGGAAGCAATGGAGTAGTGAGGCGAAGACGGTGATCGGGTTTGCGCAGGATGGGAAAGTGCTGGCCATGATCGCTATCGCCGATGAAATAAAGCCCGGCTCCAAAGAAGCAGTCGTGGCGTTGAAAAGAATGGGGATCGATGTATACATGTTCACCGGTGATAACCGGCAGACGGCTGCTGCCGTTGCCGCGCAGGTAGGCATTGACGATTTCAGGGCAGAAGCGCTGCCTGCCGATAAAGCGGCCTTCGTGAAACTGTTGCAACAGCAAGGTAAAACAGTGGCCATGGTGGGCGATGGTATCAATGATTCACAGGCGCTCGCACAAGCCAATATCAGCATTGCGATGGGCAAGGGGTCCGATATAGCCATCGAAACGGCCGGAATGAGCCTCATCTCATCCGACCTGCAGCAGATCCCGAAAGCGCTGACCTTATCACGCAGAACAGTACGTGCCATCAGGCAGAACCTGTTCTGGGCATTTATCTATAACCTGATCGGCATACCATTGGCCGCAGGTGTGCTGTATCCTGTGAATGGATTCCTGCTCAACCCGATGATCGCCGGTGCAGCGATGGCATTGAGCTCTGTATCGGTGATCGGGAACAGCCTTCGTTTAAAATGGATGCGTTAATGATTAAATCATTGCTATGCTATTACATATAAAGAACATGGTTTGTAACCGTTGTAAATGGGTAGTGAAGACCGAACTGGAAAAGCTGGGGCACGACGTGATGGTGATGCGGCTCGGCGAAGTGGAGTTGAAAAATGATGCAAGCCCTGAACAGGTAGGCATGATCGAAAAAAAACTCCATGAATTCGGGTTCGAGCTGATCAGCGACCGCTCATCCCAACTGATCGAACAGATCAAGACCCTGATCATTCAACTGGTGCAGGACCCGGAACAGTTGGAAAAACAGAACCTGTCGGATTACCTCTCGAAGACCCTCTACAAAGATTATTCCGCGCTCAGCAAATTGTTTTCCGAAGTGGAAGGCATCACTATCGAGCAATTTTTCATCCTGCAGAAGATAGAGCGCACAAAAGAGCTGTTGGTATATGATGAGAAAAGTTTGACCCAGATCGCCTTCGACCTGGGATACAGCAGTGTAGCGCATCTCAGCAATCAGTTCAAAAAGGTGACCGGCATGACGCCGAGCCAGTTCAAGAGTTTGCGGGGAGAGCGGAAGCCGCTGGATGAGGTGTGAGTGAGCAGCGGGCAATTGGGAGTTGGCAGTTTGCAATTGGCAATTGGCAGTCGGGTAACTGCAAGATTTAATAGTGGCTTTTCGATTGCTTGGGTTCAACAACTGCCAACTGCCAATTGCCGACTGCCAACTCCCAAATCATGTAACCCTGATCCACAATAGTGTAACACTACCCCCGGAGATCCCAATAGCTTTGTGTTATAAAATTCATCCATTATGACACATCAGTATTTAGTATCAGGCATTACTTGTGGTGGTTGTGCCGCCAACGTTCAAAAGGCATTGGAATCTGTACCGGGGGTGGTAAAAGCCGAAGTGAAAAGAGAGGCCCCTCAGGCTACCGTTACCGTTACTATGGAGCATCATATCGATACCGGCACCCTGGCCGAAGCTGTAAAGAAATATGGCAATTACGTGCTTAGCGAGCAGCATTGATCAAAAACAATCTTCTACCATGAAAAAGATCTTACCAGTGGTATTCATTTTTGCGGTGGCCTCTTTGCAGGCTACTGCGCAACATGAGCATCATGAGCAGATGAAGAAAGACACTACGAAACCGAAAGAGGAGATGCAGATGGACATGCCTATGCACTCCATGGAGCATGAACATGGCATACAGGGACAGGGATCGATGTCACACGCATTCAGCCGCAATCTTCCCATGAACCGTAATGGTTCGGGAACGGCCTGGCTGCCCGACAATGCGCCGATGTACGGCTATATGTTCCATACTCCAAAATGGATGTATATGCTGCATGGCAATTTGTTCCTGCGCTACAATAACCAGGATATTGCCCGTGTGGGCAGTCGCGGTGGATTTTCCTTCGACGCTCCCAACTGGATCATGGGCATGGGACAAACGGCCGTTGGGAAAAATGGGCTCTTTCGTTTTAGCGCCATGATCTCCTTCGACAGGCTCGTGATGGGCGGGGATGGATACCCGTTATTATTCCAGTCGGGCGAAACCTGGAAAGGAAAACCACTGGTAGACCGTCAACATCCGCATGATCTATTCGCAGAGCTGTCGGTCGGTTATACACATGCCATCAACAAGGATATCGACGTATTCGGCTATTTCGGTTACCCTGGTGAACCGGCCCTGGGAGGTACTGCCTTCATGCACCGTCCATCGAGCCTCTACAATCCCGATGCGCCGCTGGGCCATCACTGGCAGGATGCCACGCATATCACTTTCGGGGTGGCCACGGTAGGGGTGAGGTATAAGGACTTCAAGATCGAAGGATCATCCTTTACGGGCCGTGAGCCGGATGAAGACCGTTACAACTTCGATAAGGCGCGTTTCGATTCCTGGTCGGTGCGCGTTTCCTACAATCCTTCCAAAGAATGGGCCTTGCAGGTATCGCAGGGATTCATCAAAAGTCCGGAGCCATTGCATCCTGATGAAGATATCCGGCGTACCAATGCCTCTGTCATTCATGCCAAAAGGTTGGGGAAGGGCAGCATGCTGAACTCCGCGTTGATATGGGGTTATAACCGGGTCGACAAAGATCACCAGGAACATTCCGTATTGCTGGAATCGGCTTACACGTTCAACAAAAATGCGATCTACGGTAAATATGAATTCGTGGAAAAATCAGCAGAAGAACTGGTACTCGATGAAGCGATCTACGGGCATGATGCGAAATTTTCCGTGCATGCCATCACACTCGGTGTGAACAGGAAGCTGTTCAGCCTGGGTAAAACTGATTTTTCGATAGGCACGCAGGCTACCTTATATATGCACGATAACAAACTCAACAGCCTGTATGGAAAAACGCCCTGGGCTTATCAGGCGTTCATCAGGATCAACCCCGGCCTCATGAGGTGATAGGTTGACTATTAGTTGACAGGTTGGCAAGTTGATAGGTTGACAAGGAGGTCTCCGAACTTCAGAGATTCCCTTATCAACCTATCAACTTGCCAACCTGTCAACTTTTCTTTGCCCCTT
>JAFIGX010000002.1 GCA_017849455.1 Pseudobacter sp. | reverse complement strand
TCACACGCAACAAAATGGCCTGTTGTTTGTTATAATTCATAATAACTTAAAGCACAACATGATCAAATGATTTTTCAAACGATTAGTTTTAGCAAAATAATTCTTAACTAAAAATTGCAGCCACATCCCGCTTTTCCACAACCTGTGAATAATTAACTTTGTAAAGAATCTGTTTTGAATAATTATATTTGAAATAGATGGACGGGTTAGCAGTACCAACAGACTGGTACCGCTTTTGTGAACTTAAATCTGAAGAGAATTGACAGACACTATCATCAACCTTGAGACCGTTAACCCTATCGAGTTTTTCGGTGTAAACAATGGCAAGTTAGATATCCTCAAAAAAAAGTTTCCCCTCCTGAAGATCCTCTCAAGGGGCACTCAACTCAAATTAAGCGGCTCTCCTGAACAGGTCGAAAATGCCAAGGAAAAAATTGAGCTCATCGTTCAATACCTGGAGCGTAACGGCCACATGAGTGAGAACTACTTCGAGCAGATCCTCGGTGGTGACGATGCAGAGACCATAGATCATTTCGTGGACCGTAACCCGAACGATATCCTCGTCTTCGGGCCTAACGGCAAAACAGTACGCGCCAGAACGGCCAACCAGAAGCGGCTGGTTCAACAGGCAGAAAGAAATGATATCGTTTTTGCGATCGGCCCGGCCGGTACCGGTAAAACCTATACCGCCGTTGCACTCGCCGTAAGGGCGCTGAAAAATAAGATGGTGAAGAAGATCATCCTCACCCGCCCTGCCGTGGAAGCCGGCGAAAGCCTCGGTTTCCTGCCCGGCGACCTGAAGGAAAAGATCGATCCCTATCTGCGCCCGCTCTACGATGCGCTCGATGATATGATCCCGGCCGATAAACTTGGCTATTATATGAGCACGAGGGTGATCGAGATCGCTCCCCTGGCCTATATGCGTGGCCGTACACTCGATAATGCCTTCATCATCCTCGATGAAGCGCAGAACGCCACAGACCTGCAGATCAAGATGTTCCTGACACGTATCGGCTCCAATGCCAAGGCCATCATCACCGGCGACCTTTCACAGATCGACCTACCGAAGAACCAGCGCAGTGGCCTCGAAAAAGCCGTGCGCATCCTCAAAAATATCGATGGCATCGCCCATATCGAACTGGATGAAGAAGACGTAGTGCGCCACCGCCTGGTAAAGGCCATCATCAAGGCTTACGACAGGGAAAGGGAAAAAGAAGGCGATCAGCAACCTTCCACCAACCATAACGGCTGGCGAAACCATCGTCCCAAACAGGATGATAAGCCTACTGAGAGCTGAAAAATTTATGAGTTGAAAGGTCGAGAAGGCAGTCCCCGGATTCCGGTCCCCTTCTTAACTTTTCAACTTATCTTTGTTCGCATGAAATATCTTCTATTACCACTGTTAACTGTCAGTTGCTGGGCCTGTAACCAAAAGCCCTCCTACCAAAAGGCAGCAGATGCCCAGGATGCAGGCCGTGAATTCATCCGCGCCTCGCTCGACGGTGATATCGAAAAAGCAAGGTTCTATCTCCTGAAGGATTCCACGAACTTGTATATGCTCGATACTACGTGGAAAGAAAATACCTACGACAAACTGAGCACCGAAGAACGGCATGAATACCGCAATGCGCAGATCCGCCCCGTGAAGATCGAGAACGAGAACGATTCCGTCGTGAATTACGTTTTTACCAATAGCTATAAACAAAAGGATACAACGGTGATCAATATCGTAAAGGTCAGGGATGAATGGCTTATCGACCTGAAACATATTCATCGCTGGAATCACTGATCATGTTGCTGAAAAATATCTTACTGGTGGGATTGGGCGGCGGCATCGGCAGTATCGCCCGGTTCCTCTGCCAGAAATATATTTATGAATGGTACCCCCATCCCTTCCCTTTGGGTACTTTCCTCGTGAATATTGCCGGTTGTTTCCTGATCGGGCTTTTTTCCGGCTTCGCTGAAAAAGGCGCCCTGATCAATACTGAATGGCGGCTACTGCTCACCACCGGCCTTTGCGGCGGCTTCACCACCTTCTCTTCTTTCGCGCTCGAAAATATCAACCTGCTGAGGACCGGCCATCTCTTCTATTTCGTCCTGTATACCGCAGCCAGTGTGGTATTGGGCATTCTGGCCACCTGGTTGGGATTGGTGATAATCAAATAGTTGACAGGGGAGTTACTAAAACACAGGGAAGCACTTATTAACCTGTCAACCTATTAACTTTTCAACCATTTCATCCATCGACTTCAATTCTTTGTACTAGGTTTGTAAAAATTAATTGGAAGAAGTATGATAACAGTCTCCCATCCCTGGCATGGCGTTCCCTATGGTGATCATGCCCCTCGTTTGGTCAATACAGTGATAGAAATTCCACAAGGCTCCCGCGCCAAATATGAGATCGACAAGGAAAGCGGTCTGCTCAAACTCGACCGTGTGATCTATTCCTCCTTCTATTATCCCTGTAATTATGGGTTCATCCCGCAAACTTTCGGCGACGATAAAGACCCGCTCGATATCCTCGTGATCACCTCCCTTCCCGTTCAGGCCCTCTGCCTGATGGAAGCAAAAGTGTTGGGCGTGATGCAGATGGTGGACAGCGGAGATGCCGACGATAAAATCATCGCCGTAGCCGCCCATGACCCCGGTGTTAACCATTACAACAATATGGAAGAACTGCCCCGCCATTTCTTCGATGAGCTGCGCCATTTCTTTGAAGAATATAAGAAACTGGAAAATAAAACGGTGGTAGTAGAGGAATTCGGCGATAAAACAACTGCGCTCAAAGTAGTGGAGGATGCAATAAATCTCTACAAGGAAACTTTCCGGAAATGAACCTTCAACCACGCAATATGGCAACCCAGGAAATCATCATCATTGCCGTGATCGGCCTGTCGGCCGGCATCCTCAGCGGCCTCATCGGTGTCGGCGGCGGTGTGATCATGGTGCCGGCCCTGGTATTTTTCCTGCACTATTCCCAACACCAGGCACAGGGCACTTCACTGGGAGTGCTGAGCCTGCCGGTAGCAGCGCTCGCTTTCCTGAATTATTACCAGGAATGCAGGAAGGTGGGCACCCCGCTCGATCTCCGCGTGATCGGCCTGCTTGCCGCAGGTTTTGTAGTGGGAGGTTACCTGGGTAGCAGCATGGCGGTGAGGATCGATAAAGACATACTGAAAAAGATCTTTGCCGTGATCATGCTGTACACTGCCTTTAAATTGCTGGATTGGGATAAATTGATCTTCAAGTGGATCAAAGCGATCTTCTAAGGTCATTCAAAATATCGCTTCAGTACCCGGAGTTTATGCGTTCGTTCCCCTGTATCCGAGTTCACGATGCCCGCATTGTCGATCGGGTCGATCCGCACTTTCCCCGACGCATGGATAATGCGATGTTCATCGAGCAAAATGCCTACATGTGTTATGCGGCCTTCCTCATTATCGAAAAATGCCAGGTCGCTGCAACGCGCTTCCTGTAAAAAGCCGATCACTTCACCCTGCGTGGCCTGCTGCCAGGCGTCACGCAACAATGGCTTATTGAAAAAACGGAAGATGGATTGGGTAAACCCGCTGCAATCGATCCCGAATACCGAGCGCCCTCCCCAGAGATAGGGCGTATTCAAATATCGCATGACCCTGACCGTAATAGCCTCTGTTGAAGGTGATGCACTGGCCGCATTCCATGGACTGGCGGCATGGTACCTCAACTTGTACGGTCCGATTACGATATCCTGGTGCGCAGGCCCGATCAGGGGCGCTCCCATCGGTATCCAGGCATCGGAACCGTTGACAGCTACCTTGTCGACCCAGTCCCCCACCAGCACTTTACCGTTCGCATCTGCCGGCAATGTATCCACGATCGCTACCTGGCTGCGTTGTATCCAGCCTTCATACCCATCATACGAATGCGCGATCCTGATAAAATCTTTCTTTTCTTCCATGACACTGCCATATTCTCCCATTAACAACTGGCTCACCATTTCGCTCCTGTGACTGCTTTCAGCCCTTAGCGGACTTACAGGAACGCAACAAACTGCATACAACATAGCGGATAATTTTCAGCAATATGAAACAAAAATCGGGATCATTCGCCCGGTAGTGTGAAAATTTTTGAGATCAGCATCTTATCAGGGAAAATAGCTAATTTTCCGTCAGTGAAGCAAGATCAATTTGCACATATAAGCGATCAGCAACTGCTCGAATATTTTTATGCCGACCGTAATAACCATTGGCTCGGCATCCTGCTGCAACGCTATACCTTACTGCTCTTCGGGGTGTGCATGAAATACCTGAAGAATGAGGAGGAAGCCAGGGACAGCGTACAGCAGATCTTCCTGAAGGTCATCACCGAACTCCACAAATACCGGGTGGATTATTTCAAGTCCTGGTTATATATGGTGGCCAAAAACCATTGTCTCATGAAGCTCCGCAGCAAGCCGGGCAGGCTGACCGAGACCAGGGAACAGATGGCCGTGACCCCGGAGGAGGACAATAGTATTCCCATACTGGTCGAAAAAGACAGGCAACTGGAACTGATGAACGATTCTTTGCAGGAACTCAATAATGAGCAAAAACTCTGCGTAACTTTGTTCTACCTGGAGAAAAGGTCGTACCAGGAGATTACAGAACAGACCGGTTTTACGATGATGCAGGTCAAAAGCCATATCCAGAACGGAAAACGGAACCTGAAAATCCTGCTCGAAAAAAAATTAAGGAACGGTTCATAAATGTGGTCAGTCTACCGATGAAAAAACATGAACAACGACTTGTTGAACATATTATCTAACAGTAACAAAGATATCGACAACCAGAAGCTGATGGATTACCTGAGCGGTAAACTATCGGAGCAGGAGAAGCATGAGGTTGAAAAATGGATAGTAGACAATGATTTCGAGAACGAAGCCATCGAAGGGCTGCAGAAGATGAGCGGAAGGCCCATCGGTATTTATGTCGATCAGCTCAATAAAGATCTCAATCAATATCTTGAGCAAAGAAAGAGAAGGCGCGAAAAAACGAAGATCGTCAGCGCCCCCTGGATCTATGTGGCGATCGTACTGATCCTCCTGTTGGTGATCATCGGATATATCGTGATCCACCGGCTACAATCGCACTGAATGGTCAGTAACTGATCTTTCCCGGCCATTTTTTCCATTCTTCAAAAACTTCCACGGCCTGCGCCCGCTGAAAGGATAACATCGGGATTTTCCTGCCGGCCAAAGGCAATACCAGCTCATCGTATATGAAGGAATCGTCGAAACCCGCATCGGCGGCATCATGCCGGCTGGCGGCAAAATAAATCTTTTGCAGGCGTGCCCAGTAGATAGCGCCCAGGCACATAGGGCAGGGCTCGCAGGAGGTATACAGTTCACAATCGCTGAGCTGAAAGGTTTGCAATCGACTGCATGCTTCGCGGATCGCTACCACTTCGGCATGTGCCGTAGGGTCATTGGCAGAGGTCACACAGTTGAACCCTTCCCCCACGATCTCATTCCCATGCACGATCACACAACCAAATGGGCCGCCATGGCCATTTTGCATTCCCTTCCTGGCCAGCCCGATCGCCGCCTGCATAAAATGATGTTCACGTTCAGTCATGCTGAAGTATTTTGATCACAATTTAGGGAAAAGCAGGAGGCTGGAGGTATGAAGTCGGAAATCTCCTATCTTGTATCATCATAAATTGTGCTTATGAAAAAAACGATCTGTATAGTTTTCAGCCTGCTTTTATTGGCAACGGCCCGGTCCCAGAAGGTCAGCTATATCGTAACGTTTCCTAATCTCGTTCACCATGAAGCCCATATTTCACTTACGGCCAACGGTATCACCCAACGAACGGCCGTCTTCCGCATGAGCCGCTCATCCCCGGGCCGCTATGCCACCCATGAGTTCGGTAAAAATATCTACGATGTACAGGCATTCGACAGAACAGGAAAATCCATCACCATCAACCGCACCGATGGTGACGTGTACGAAGTGCCGCGTCATGATGGGTATGTACGGGTGGAATATACCTTATATGCCAACTACCCCGACGGCACTTATGCCGGCGTGGATGAGACCAGCATCCACCTGAATATGCCCGCTACATTCCTATGGCTAAAAGGATTCGATAAAGTACCCATCGATATCAAGTTCAATATCCCGGAAGGGAAAAAATGGACGATCGCCACACAACTCAAGCCCACTAATGACCCCGGATTGTTCACAGCGCCAGGACTGCAATATTTCATGGACTGCCCTACCAAGATCGGGGATCTTATCTGGAAAGAATGGACGATGAAAAATCCCAATGGCAAATCATTCCAGTTCCGCCTTGCCCTCGAAGCCAAAGCCACCGACGCACAGGCCGACAGCTTCGCATTGAAAGTAAAAAGGATCACGCAGGAAGCGCAGGCCGTGTTCGGCGAATTGCCCGAATATGATAATGGCACTTATACTTTTATAGCCAGCATCAATCCCTGGGTGAAAGGCGATGGTATGGAGCATCGCAACTCCACCATGATCAGCATACCCGTCAATTTCGATGGCGCCAATTACCTGCTGGAAGTATTTGCCCATGAATTCTTCCATTGCTGGAATGTAGAGCGCATCCGCCCCAAAACACTGGAACCATTCAATTTCGAAAAAAGCAATATGAGCCATGAGCTCTGGTTTGCCGAAGGCTTCACGCAGTACTATGGCGATCTCCTGATGACCAGGGCCGGCTGGCAAACCCAGGAAGATCAATTCTCTACGGTTGCCTCCCTGATCAACGTCAAAGAGAATACGGCCGGGGCCAAACGTTATTCACCGGCCCAGATGAGCAACCATGCGGTGTTCGTGGACGCAGGCGTTTCGATCGACAGGAACAATTACCCCAATATGTTCACGTCCTATTATCCTTGTGGCGCTGCAATAGCTTTGGCGCTTGACCTAGAGCTTCGTACACGGTTCAGCAACCTCACGCTCGACAATTACATGGCTGCCGTCTGGAAACGTTTCGGGAAAACGGAGGTCCCTTATACGATCAGTGGATTGGAAGATGTGCTGGAGCAGGTTACGGGCGACAAACAATTCGCCTCCACTTTTTTCAGCAAATATGTGACAGGTCATGAATCCTTCGATTATTCACCGCTGCTCGGCAAGGCGGGGCTCATCCTTAAAAAACAAAATGAGGGCAAAGCCTGGATCGGCAATGTACGGTTCCGTGAAGAGGATGGATTGTTCATCGCCGGCAATACCGTGATCGGATCACCGCTGTACAAGGCCGGACTGGATGTGGACGATCAGTTGATACAACTGGATGGAAAGCCCGTCAAAAAACAAACCGAGCTGGCCGATATCCTGAACAATCATAAACCCGGTGACCAACTCGCGCTCGAATACAAACACCGTGGAGAAACAAAAAGAACGAACATCACGCTGGCAGAAAGTCCTGCGCTGGCCGTTGCAGCCAACGAGAGATCAGGTGCAGCATTATCCGCCGATGCAACCGCATTCCGGAAAAACTGGCTCGGTTCGAAATTATAGGTATAGAGTTGAAAAGTTGATAAGTTGATAGGTTGACAAGGAATTCTCCGCATCGCAGGGACCACCTTATCAACCTATCAACTTATCAACCTGTCAACTACTGATACTGTATATATATCGGCTGCGGTTTCAGCCTCAACACTTCCTGCGGCGTCATGATCCGGCTATTGGCTTCACGGAAATCATTTTTGTAGAAGAGCTTGAAGCCTGTGAACTGTACAGGTTCTTTATAGATGAACTGTTTGTAGGTATTGAGCTTCCTGGCTTGTGCGCCCCATCCATCCATATCCATCACGATCTGTACTTCCGGTTTCAATTTGATCTGTTTCGAATTGGTGACCATTGCCTGTGTAAAGCGGTGTACCACCAGTATTTTGGGAGGAAGGTTATTGTCATTCACCAGTTTGGCGAGATAATCCGATACGTAGTTCACATCTGCCGCATCGAAAGTGCCGATCACGGAGCCGGGTTTCTTGCCTGTTTTCATCGAGAACTCAGGATCGATACCGAGGTGTACATGCGGCATTTTCAGGTATTTTTCCAGCAGGGGGATCTCAGCCTGCAGGGTGCTCAAACCAACCTGAACGTCGAGGAACACAGGCGCATTGATCTTAGTAGCCATAGCAAGGATCTTGTCGATCTCCTTGAAAGGCATACGCAGCCTGTATTTCCCGTCGGCGCCGGCGCTGCCCTGTGCCGTAACGGCGATATAGTGAAGGGCCGGCACCACTTCCATGGTAGTATCTGCCGCCTGCCAGGTCTTTACTTCGGCCTGTAATTTTTCCAGCATTTCCTTTTCCGGCAATTCACCGAGAATACCCATCTTCTTCGAGTAGAGATTCCCGTAAAAAGCCAGTACCCGCTTGAAAGGCAGGATGGCGCCTGCTTTGGGATAAGGAGCTTTCACCGGCCAGCGTCCCGATGAATCACCATTCACGATCCATTTCAGTTTGCTGTCGAACAATGCAGTGTCCAGTATAACAGGTGGGGGAGCAATGATATTGGTGTCTGTATCCGATTTTTGGGCAGCCGGGTTGGCTGCTTTTCCCTCCGCAGCATAGCCCGACGTACCGGGTTTCCATCCAATGAATAACAAGATCGCAATGAGGGCCACTACGGCTGCTAACAGCGCCCATAACCAAACTGATCGTTTCATAGTTATTGATGTTTAAAAGAGTACGGGTACTCTTTGCACCTGATCATAAAATTTTAAAAGCGCAAAGATCAGGGCTATCCATTAAAAAAACGTACTATGGGAGAAAATATTTTGATAGATAAGAGATTCTGTAGAAACGGCCTGCAGCAAGGGATTGTTAAAATTATAAGTTTGAATGGCATGATGAATAGGCGTAACTTTATATGGAGTTTTTTTCTCAATTGTTCTTTAAAAATCACTACCATGGGAACGCTTCAACAGATCCATAACTGGAGCCTGGCGCATCATCCCCGATGGCTGGTAGTCGTTCGGGTTGCGCTCGGCCTGTGCCTCTTCATCAAAGGCATCTCTTTCATGATCAATGCCGCTACACTGGAAAAATTATTGCAGTATGGTTCGTTGGCTGCAGGGGCCGACTGGATCGCTATCGTAGTTACCTGGGCCCATCTGCTGGGCGGCTTCATGATCATCATTGGCCTGCTGACCCGCTGGGCAGTCCTGCTTCAGCTCCCGATATTGATCGGTGCCATCATCATCATCACATCAACGCAGGGTATCTTCGCTTCCGGTACGCAATTCCCGCTATCGGTAGTCATCTTCCTGCTGCTGATCTTCTTCCTGGTGGAAGGTGGCGGCCCCTTATCGCTCGACAATTATTTTCGTCTACACCCAAAATAGGAGTTAAGAGGTTGAAGGAGTAAAAAAGAAAAGAGGATGCAGGTACTATTTAACCTGCATCCTCTTTTCTTTTTTACTCTTTTGATCTCCTCTTGGCTGATATTACTTATGCAGCGTGATCGTTGGCAAATCAGTTTCTTTTCCTTGCTGGATCGCTACATTGGTAATGGTCGTATCCTTATAACCATTGGAAGCATTGATGAATACGCTGTACGATCCGGCTTTGAGGCCACGTACCCTGAACTCACCATTACCCCAGGGCAGCGCATAAGCCGTATCCGTAGCATTGAACACAGAGATCACCGGGAATGCTTCTCTGGGCAATACCCTTCCTTCCAGGCTACCCGTAGCTTTGACGGTGAAGAAGAGGATGACCGGCCTGAGGTAGAATACTCCATCACGGACCTTGATAACAGACCGCGTGGCATCAAAATCAAGCCAGAGACGGAACCTGTCGGTAGCGTATTCGTCCCAATCACCGCCTTTCACTTTGATGGTAATGGTAGATTGCATGCCGGGGAATAATTTCAGCGGATAGGTCACACTGTCTTTCACCAGTGAATTGTTGGGACCCAGCGTGAGCTGGATCTTTTTGATCTTGCCTTTGGGAATCAGGCCATTGGCCAGTAGGGTATCGGCGCCATTGCGCAGGCTGAGCAAATCGTACACGCCGGGCGTGATGGCGAGGGTTTGCCAGATTACGCAGGAATCGGCCTTGTCATGGTCATCATCCCCATCATGGTGTCCATTGCCATGTTCATCCTTGTCATCATCATCATTTCCGTTGCTTTTCGAACAGGTATCGACAAGCACTTTTACGGACCTGATATCGATCAGGACCTTGTCGAAGAAACCGGGACCATCTGTAAGATAAAGGGAAACATGTTGTTGGCCAGGGGGCACAGCCATGCTCGCAGATTCGTTTTTAGAGCAGGCATAAAGAACGATGGCCGCTATGGCGACCACGGCTAAAGAGCCGTAAAGTTTCGGTATCAACTTCATATAAAGGTATTTTAATGGATTAAACGAAACTCAACCTCCACATAGGAAACAAGTTTTGTGCCCGGTTCATAAAAGTGGAAAAATAATGGAATCCGGACACGCAATTAACGAGCGATAAACAAGTTATAGGAATACACCTCCCCTTCAGGTCTCCGCGTATACCGGAAAAGACCATGTATCATATTGCCAGAACCCGCAACCGGCCAGCATTTCCAATCATTCTGTTATTTATGCGACCTGTTCCGAACAAGAAGGTTTAATCGGTATGGTCATTATTTCAGGATATTTTTTTAAATTTTATTAGTCTACTATTTTGGTAGACTAATATTTTCCCTTAATATTGCACCAGAATTGTTTCAGTATGCAATACATGAATTCAAAAGCACGATGTTTCCAACGGTCCCTACCGGAACGTCATTTTTTTTCATCCAAAACCGCATACCATGAAATCGTCGCCTGCATACAACTGGCTGATCGCAATACCTGCACTGATCTTCAACACGTCGGAGATCTATCCGGCCAAACCGGCCACGATCAGGGGCAGTATCGTTCACAGCTCGACCGGCAAGAGTATTGAAAATGCCTATGTATATATCATATCCGGAGAAGAAGAATCCTTATCAGGTAAGGACGGCAATTTCACCATCTCCACCTGGCAGCAATTACCGGTAACACTCGTCATAGAGCATCCATTGTACAAACAAAAAAAGATCAGTGCTGAAGATGCTGCCAAAAAGCAGTTGATCAAACTGGAACCGAAATAAAGCATTACCCATTTCCATAACGAACAATATTGCCGACCATGAGACTGAACCTGTTGGCATTGGCCGTACCGCTCTTTGTTTTTTTTATGGTGTTGGAATTCCTGGTTGCAAAGAAGAAGAAGCTTCCCTATTTCAATCTGCATCATTCCATGGCCAATATCAGCATAGGTATTGCAGAACGCCTGCTCGATGTTTGGGTGGTAGGCATATTCTATTTCTTTTATGACTACCTGCAAAAGAATTATGGACTGTTCGATATTGAACCCAGCCTGTTATTATGGTGCCTGCTCCTGCTCTGCACTGATTTTCTGTGGTATTGGTACCACCGCCTGGCCCATGAGGTGAATATTTTCTGGGCTGCGCATGTAGTGCATCACCAGAGTGAGGATTTCAATTATACTGTTTCGGCGCGCATCACCGTACTCCAGGCTTTTGTGCGGACACTGTTCTGGGCCGGCCTCCCGCTGCTCGGGTTCCCGGCCACCATGATCACCAGCATCCTGCTGGTACACGGGTTGTACCCGTTCTTTATTCATACCAGGCTGATCGGGAAACTGGGCATCCTGGAATATATCCTGGTAACCCCCTCGCATCACCGCGTGCACCATGCGAGCAATGAACAGTACCTCGATAAAAATTATGGGGATGTGTTCATTATCTGGGACAAGCTCTTTGGAACTTTTCAGAAAGAGGATGACAAAGTGGAGATCAAATACGGGCTCACCCATCCTTTGAACAGCTACAGTTTTTTGTGGCAGCATTTCCACTTCATCGCAGAGCTGGTACATGCCGTCCGGCGAACAAAGGGAGCACGCAATAAGATCAGGCTCCTGTTCAGCCGCCCCGATTCGATCGATCCGGATGCACGGAGCCAGGTAGAGAAACGGTTCATGATCCGCCACAATACCATGCCAGTTGAAAGACCATTGAACAGGTATGTGATCTGGCAGATCGCCATGAGCGTGGTACTGCTCTTCCTGTTCATCCTTTTTGAAAGATATATACCGGTTATGCAGCAGGTATTGATCTCACTGGGACTGGTGCTAACCCTGATCAATTGCGGCGCCATCATGGAACAAAAGCAGTGGATCTTTTACCTGGAATTCCTGCGATTGCTCACGGTGTGCTTCGGTTTCGTGATCGGATGGCCGGCCCTTTGGATGAACGTGCTTTTATTGTCGGTGTCCATCCTGCTGTTGGGCTATTTCGCGAACATCCGTGATTATTATTTGCAATGGGTCTATGACCGGCGAACATGATATATGAGTTACGTGGCCGAGAGGAAAGGCGAAGGCTGGCAAAACCTTTTACGGTGGTTCGATTCCACCCGTAACTGCTAATTGCATCGGTTCAATATTATTGAGCCCCAGGGCGATGTTTCCACATCGCCTTCAAAAAGATTGGTATCGAAACCTTTTTTCATATGGCAAGCAATCGTTGATGAGAGGCGGTGTTTCTACACTGCCTTTTTCTTTCTGAAATTATAAGTCGCACTCAAACAATAAAATACGAATTCCAGAGTTTTTCCATACCCGGCATTGATCAAAAAATGGTAAGTAATTACCATGAATAGGTGCTAAAAGCAGGACAGATATGTATCTTTAGAGGAGTTGAAGAATCTGCAGGGTGGCATAATTATTAGAAGAATCCAATGGTATGGCAACTAAAATTCAATGGCGAATCGGTTGTTCAGGCTTTCATTACAGAGAGTGGATGGAACTCTTTTATCCTGTCGGCACACCACAGCGCAAATGGTTCGATTATTATTGCACCCGCTTCAATACGCTTGAACTGAATTTCACTTTCTATCGCTTTCCACAACTGGCTTTCCTGGAGAATTGGTACGGCAAAAGTCCGGCCAGCTTCAATTTTGCGGTGAAAGCGCCCCGATTGATCACTCATTATCACAGGCAATTCAGTGATATAAAACCATTGCTGGAAGATTTTTATAAAGTGATCAAAGAAGGTCTCCGTGATAAACTGGGACCTGTTCTGTTCCAGTTCCATCCCAAGATGATCTACACTGAATCGAAATTGCAGGAGATCGCCGAGCAGCTCGATAATTCTTTCACGAATGTGGTCGAGTTCAGGGATAACAGTTGGTGGCGGGAAGATGTATACCGCAAACTGGCTGCTCATAAGATCATTTTCGCCGGGATGAGCCATCCCAAATTACCTGATGAAGCTGTCTGCAATACTTCCATTACCTATTATCGCTTTCATGGCGTTCCCGTTCTTTACAAATCCGAATACGCCGAAAAATTCATGGATGGTATTGCCAAACAGATCGATGAGAACAGGAAAGTGAAAGAAGCATACCTCTATTTCAATAATACCGCCAGGGGCGCAGCTATCAGGAACGCGCTCTACCTGCAGCAACTTTTACAGCATATTGTCATCCATTAATTGGCAATGATAAGCTCCGGCCGCTTGATGGTCTGCTGGTTATATTTGAACCTGATATTGGTGTTGAAGTCTATCCGTAAATGCTTTCCATAATAGTTGGCACGTGGGAAATAATGGGCTTTCAGTTCCATGGTCCCGAAGATAAGGCTTTCGTTCCTCCACCTGAGCCCTGCCCCGACGCTCTGGTACCCGTCGCTTTTGGAAAATTTTTCACTCACAGGCGTGATCAGGCAAAGGTTCGCGAATACAAATGGAGCGAACCGGAAGTTGATGAAGGTGAATGGGCTGAAGAACACGGATTCCGCTTTGAGGGTGGCCCTGATATCGCCCCCGATCTTGCGGTCGTTGTACAGTTCAGGTATGCCGAAAGGGCTTTCGAGGTAAAGCTCTTCATTCAGTGTCTTGTTGATCTGACCTGTGATGCCGGCGCTGATGAATGTACGCTGTTTCCATTTGGGGCTCAGTATCTGCAGTTTGCTGAAATAGTCGAGGTTGAGCAGGACGTCGACATCTTCCATTTTATTCCGGTGCCAGTAGCCACCTAACCTGAATGTATAGTTGAAATAATCTTCTTTCACCCTGAAATAGCTTCTCTGGAAATCGAGACCGATATAGGGTCTGTCTATCTGCTGTTTTCTTGTCCACCCAGCTGTCAGCGAGATATCCGTCCCTTCTGGCACGTCCTCACTCCTGCCGAAGCCGTAGATATAACGGGTCTTGTAAAAGTTCTGCCCGAAGATGGAGATGGCTCCCAGAACGCCGGCAATGTCCGCATACCGGCTATCGTATATCGTTTTGTATTTATCGGGGATCTCCTGGTATTGTTTGCGAAGCACCCGCAGGCTCAACAGGGTGCGTAAACGGTCGTCCTTGTTCAGATCGGGCAGTATCTTGAAGGCGCCGGTGTTCCAGCCGATCCATGCATCATAATTGAAATACTCGTAGCGGTAATCACTGTTGTACAGTGAGTCGCTCAGGTACATATTACTGGTATTGTGATAAGCGATCTCGGCCGCATAGGTGAAGCGCATATAAGGGTTCGCCAGCGGTCTGATCATCCTGGCATAGAAGGTCGTTTCCTCCGCACGGCCACTGCTGAATGCGTTAGCGAAATTGGAATACCCGGCAGTGGCATCGATGAAAGAGCCGGCAATATTCCGTTTGATGAATTCGGCGCCATAGCCCATCCTTTCTACTCTTGTCTGGTCGTACAGCACGCTGCCCAGCAGCCTGTCGCCCCATCCCCCCAGGTTATCTTCTTTCAGCGATATGTCACCACTGTTCATATTCCGGAGGTGAATGGAACCGCCGATCGACAATACATCCTTCGTAAGCACTACCACATCCACGGAATCGAAGCTATTGTCTGCCGGCCGGATGATGATCCTGGCATCCTGCAGGTAGGGTTGATCACGTAGATGCCGCTCATTGTCTGCCAATAAATAAGGAAATACCCTTTCTCCTTTTTTGAAAAAGAGATTGTCCCGGATCACGAAGTCGCGGGTTTTGCGGTGGGAACCATTGGCCAGCCTGGTAAGCCAGTTCCGATATACTTTGGTAGTATCATTGATCGGCGTACCGAAATCGAGGCCCTGAACGGTGATGCTGCGGATCACCCGGCCATCATAGATGGAAAATAGCAGGTCATTGCGGACAGGCGTACTGGCGGCAATATTTTCCTTGAGCGTATCGGTGAGGAGGTTGCGGGCGAGTTTGCCGAACAGCCCTTTTCGCTTGAGGATGAAACTATCGAGGCCCTGTCTTTTGGTAGTATCGTGCTGGGCGTACAGGGGGGTAGAGATGCCCATCAGCAGAGACGAAATACAGATCATTATGATAAACGGTCCCCATAAACGCATACTCGCCCTCGATATTTCCGGCAAAATAAGCTTTTAGGGTAAGTTGAAAGGTTAAAAACTTGTCAACCTAACTCCACCTCAGGCTCTCTGCTTCACCGCCGTCTTCCGCTTCCCTGTCCTGATCGCTTCATCGATCGCTTTGTTCAGGCCATCGAAAGTAGGCTTGCCGGTGAACAATTCATTATTGATAAAAAAGGCCGGTACGTCGCGTACACCTTTCTCCAATCCTTCGAGAAGGTCATTGCGGACCGTCCAACCATACACCGAATCCACCAGTTTGGAGAGAAAATTCTTGTCGGTGATGCCCACTTCACGCGCATATTCCTTCAGGCTTACACTGCCCAGGTTACGGCGGTTATGGAACAGCTTATCATGCATCTCCCAGAATTTGCCTTCCTGGGCCGCGCCTACAGCAGCTTCCGCCGCTTTATGCGATCGTTGGTGGATCTGTGTAAGCGGGAAATGCCTGAAATTGAACCTCAACTGCTTACCATAAGCGTTCAGTAGCTTCTTCACTACTTCATGTGCTTTGGCGCAGGCTTCGCTCTCATAATCCCCGAACTCCACAAGGGATACCGGGGCGGATGCGGGGCCCTGCCATACATCTTTTGGTGGAATGATCTCCACCAGTTTAGGTTTATTGTTTGTTGCCATAATGATCTCCTTTTTAAAGTCTCAAAGCAACCGGTTCCGGCAACGGTCATCTAGCCTATATAACAATTTTTCATCTTATTTGTTTGCGACCTGGTCCATTACCTGGACCTGGCCTTTTCCTTCGATTCGCCCGATGAGGGTTTGGAAGGAAATTCATTCCTGAATACCACCACCCCATCGAATACGTCTACCAGTACGGGGTGCAATTTGTCTATATCCCCGGCCAGGATCTTCTTCGACAACTGGTTGATGATCTCTTTCTGGATCAGGCGCTTCAAGGGCCTGGCCCCGAACTGCGGGTCGAACCCGTTCTCCGCCAGGTAATCGATGGCATAATCGCTGAACTGCAGGTTCACGCCATTGGCGGCCACCAGTTTTTTCAGGTTGTTCAACTGGATATGGATGATGCCCCTGATCTCCTTTTTCAGCAACGGTTGGAACATGATGATCTCATCTACCCTGTTGAGGAATTCGGGCCTGATGGTCTGCCGGAGCAGGTTCATCACTTCTGTTTTCGCCTTCTCGGTAACCTCTTCCAGGTTACGTTCGTTCACCTCTTCAAAGGCTTCCTGGATCAGGTGGCTGCCGATATTGCTGGTCATGATGATGATGGTGTTCTTGAAGTTCACCACCCGGCCTTTGTTATCGGTTAACCGGCCATCGTCCAGCACCTGCAGCAGTACGTTCCAGACATCGGGGTGCGCTTTTTCGATCTCGTCGAGCAGCACCACACTATATGGTTTGCGGCGGACTGCTTCCGTGAGCTGGCCGCCTTCATCATAACCCACATATCCGGGGGGAGCACCTACCAGCCGCGACACAGTATGTTTTTCCTGGTACTCGCTCATGTCGATCCTCGTCATCATGCTCTCGTCATCGAACAGGTATTCTGCCAATGCTTTGGCCAACTCTGTTTTACCCACACCGGTAGTACCGAGGAAAATAAATGAGCCGATGGGTTTGCGCGGGTCCTGCAGCCCTGCCCTGCTCCTGCGAACAGCGTCTGCTACTGCAACGATCGCTTCCTCCTGCCCAACCACCCGCTGATGCAAGTGCTCTTCCAGGTGCAATAATTTTTCTTTTTCACTTTGCAGCATCCTGCTCACGGGTATGCCTGTTGCCTTGGCAACATTCTCTGCGATATCATCCGCATCCACTTCTTCCTTCAGCAATCGCTTTTCATTGATCTTGGCCAGTTCTTCCGAATATTCATGGATGATCTTTTCCTGCTCTTTTATTTTACCATAACGGATCTCCGCCACTTTTCCATAATCGCCATTGCGCTCTGCCTTCTCAGCTTCCAGCTTCAACTGCTCGATAGCGGCTTTGGCCGATTGCACTTTCTCCACGATCTCTTTTTCTTCTTTCCATTTGGCCCTGAAAGTATCTCTTTCAACGGCCAGGTTGGCGATCTCCGTGTTCAGGTCTTTCAGTTTCTCTTCATCATTTTCTCTTTTGATAGCTTCCCGCTCGATCTCCAGTTGCCTGATCTGCCTTTCCAGTTTATCCAATTCTTCCGGCATGCTGTTCATCTCCAGCCGGAGCTTGGCAGCACTTTCGTCGATCAGGTCGATGGCTTTGTCGGGAAGGAAACGGTCGGTGATATAGCGGTGCGATAATTCCACCGCAGCAATGATCGCTTCATCTTTGATCCTGACATGGTGATAGGTCTCATAACGATCCTTCAATCCTCGCAGGATGGAGATGGTGTCTTCCACACTGGGCTCTTCGATCATCACTTTCTGGAAGCGGCGTTCCAGCGCTTTGTCTTTTTCGAAAAATTTCTGGTATTCATTTAGGGTAGTAGCACCGATGGCCCTCAGTTCACCCCGTGCCAGTGCGGGTTTGAGGATATTGGCCGCATCCATGGCGCCTTCTCCGCCACCAGCTCCTACGAGCGTATGTATCTCATCGATAAAAAGAATGATCTCTCCATCGCTGGTGCTTACCTCTTTTACTACCGATTTCAGGCGCTCTTCGAATTCACCTTTATATTTGGCGCCGGCGATCAGTTGGCCCATATCCAGCGCATAAATGATCTTCGTTTTCAGGTTGTCCGGCACATCTCCGTTCACGATCCTGTGCGCCAGTCCTTCCGCAATGGCGGTCTTGCCCACACCGGGCTCACCCACCAGGATAGGATTGTTCTTACTTCGGCGCGATAAGATATGCAGTGTACGGCGGATCTCTTCATCACGGCCGATCACCGGGTCGAGTTTGCCCTGGCGCGCCAGCTCGTTCAGGTTCTTCGCATATTTGTTCAGTGCATTGAACTGTGTTTCCTGTGTCTGGCTTTTGATCGTATCTCCTTTGCGCAGGTCTTTGATGGCCGCTACCAATCCTTTTTCGGTCAGGCCTGCATCTTTCAGGAGTTTTGCCGTATGGTCGGAGCCCTGTAGAATGGCGAGCAGCAGATGTTCTACGCTCACGAATTCATCCCCGAACTGTTTCAGGTTGGTGCCTGCCCGCAGAACAGCATTGTTGGCATCCCTGCCGATGGATTGGGCAGGTGTGCCGCCACTGCCAACCACCGGTAGTTTCCGGATGCTTTCCTCCAGTTTATTATCCAGCAGGTTGACCGTCACATTATTTTTTTTCAACAGGTAATCGACCGGAGAATCTTCCTGCTCCAGCAGGCTTTTCAGCAGGTGCTCCGTCTCGATATTGACGTTATTATGATTGAAGGCGATCTGTTGCGCCTGCGCGATCGCTTCCTGTGCTTTGATAGTGAAATTATTCAGATTCATATTTCCCCTCCTTTTAATTAGGTATTTGATCCAGGGAAAGGGACTCATCCTGTGCAGCAGGTTTTGAACAAAATGTTAAAATGATTTGTTCGCCACTGAACTGCTAAATTCGGGTATAAGCACCTTTTACCGCTGCTAAAATTCAAATATCTTTAAGCCTGTTCACAAACCATACACCAAGACCCCCATTCCCGCATTTATGTCATTAAAAATCAATCGAATCTGTCTCAACTGCAGCCTGGCAGCAGCTTTCCTGCTACTATTGCAGACCGTTTCCGCCCAGTACGATTTCAGCGCAGCCGATCAATTATTGCAGCGTAACCAGAAAGCCCTGGGCAATTATGTGACAGCGCTGGTTTGGAAAGACGGAAAACCCGTTTATCAAAAAGAGCTGGGTACCGATTTCAATGCCAAAACGCAGGCCCCTATTGGCCATTGCAGCCAATGGCTCACGGCAGCCATTGTGATGAGCTTTGTAGACCAGGGCAAACTTTCACTCGATGATCCTGTTGGGAAATACATTCCCATTTTTAACAGTTATATGAAGGGGTATGTTACGATCCGCCATTGTCTTTCGCATGTAACCGGAATAGAGAATGACAGGGGATTCATGGCAAAATTAGTACAAAGAAAAAAATATCCTTCACTCGAAGCAGAAGTGAATGCCATTGCCGCCAAAGAGATCTCCAATAATACCGGCAAGGAATTCCATTATGGGAATTATGGGCCTACCATTGCAGCCAGGGTGGTAGAGATCGTCGGTAAAAAGAATTTCGAACGCCTTGCCACCGAACGGATCTTCCGCCCCCTGAAAATGCGGTCCACTACGTTCGATAATAACGGGGAAGCGCCCAATCCTTCCTTTGGCGCCCTTTCTACCGCCAATGACTACCTGAATTTTCTCATCATGGTCCTGAACAAAGGCATGTTCGAAGGCAAAAGGGTTTTAAGTGAAGAATCCATTGCTGAGATGCAAAAGCCACAGTTTACCGGCCTTCCCAATAAATTCACTCCCAAAATGGCGGAAGGATTTGAATACGGCCTCGGTGAATGGATACAGGAGAAGGATGCCAGCGGCAACAGCACCGTAATAGGTTGCCCTGGATTTTCCGGCACCTGGCCTTATATCGACAAATGCCGTGGCTATGCCGCCATCATCTTCACGAAAGATTTGAATGATAACGCCAGGAAAGATGTGGTGATGCAGTTCAAGGAGATCATCGAGGGGCAGATAGTTTGTAAATGAAACTTATCAACCTTTCACCAGAACCTCACATATATCGCGCCCAACACACCGAGGATGATCAGGATCATCGCCATCATGCCCGGTGTAACCTTGAACATACTTCTGTCGTACCGGGTTGCCTTCGGATTGTTCTTGCTGGCGGGATCTGCCATTGAAATAATTCCCATCAGCAATACAGTGATGAAGAAGACCCATCCCATACTGGTGAGGAAGGGAATTTCATATTTACCGGTGCCTGGGTTCAGGTATGCTGTGTACAACCAGGTATCATGACCGAACCATTCGGGTATCACGGAATTGAAAAGGATCGACAGCACGAAGCCTCCTACAATGCCCACCACTGCTGCTGCAGAAGTAGTGCGTTTCCAGAAAAAGCCGAGCAGGAACACGGCAAAGATGCCGGGGGAAACAAAGCCGGTATATTTTTGGATGAATTCGAACCCGCCTTTGCCGCCGATACCGAGCCAGTCGTCCCAGGTGAAGAGAATAGCGATCACCATTGCCACCAGCACCGTAACACGGCCGATCCATACCAGTTGCTTTTCGGAAGATTCTTTTCCTACATACTTTTTGTAAATGTCCAGCGTAAAGATGGTGGAGATACTGTTGGCCTTACCGGCGAGCGAAGCAACGATCGCAGCGGTAAGAGCAGCCATGGACAAGCCTTTCAGTCCGGCCGGCAAAAAGCCCAGGATGGCTGAATAGGCATTGTCTTCCCGCAGTTCGCCTCCACTCATCATTTCCTGTTGCAAGCCGCCATGCTGGTGAAGCACATACGCGGCAATGCCCGGCAGCACCACGATCACCGGCATCAGTATTTTAAGGAATGCTGCGAAGAGGATACCGCGGCGGGCGGTATTGAGATCGGCCCCCAATGCCCGTTGGGTGATGTATTGGTTGCATCCCCAGTAGTTGAGGTTGGCTACCCACTGGCCACCGAGCATCATGGCGATGCCGGGCAGACTGAGATAGTTGCTGATCTCTTTGGCGGTACTGTTCGGACCAGGCTTATCGAAGATCATATTGAAGTGATCGGGAGAACGTTTGATCAGCTCATTGAAGCCTGTCAGTACATTCCTGCCCAGTCCGAATTTCTCACTCACCAGGGTCAGCGCAAGATAGGTAGCGGCCAATCCGCCGATGATGAGGAAGAATACCTGTATCACATCAGTATAACCGATCACTTTCATACCGCCCAGGGTGATGAACAATGCGAAGATGGCCAGCACGATCATGATCACGTGAAAATATTGGGGATTGGTAAGATTGCTGATAGCCAGTGAACCGAGAAAAAGAATGGAAGTAAGGTTCACGAATACATACAGGAAAAGCCAGAAGATGGCCATGATCAGGGCCACTTTTTCATTGTATCGCTGCTTGAGGAACTGAGGCATGGTAAAGATCCGGTTCTTCAGGTAGATAGGCATGAAGAACACAGCAACAATGATCAGGGAAACAGCCGCCAGCCACTCATAGGCGGAAATGGCGAGGCCGAGCCTGAAGCCATTGCCCGACATACCGATGAACTGTTCTGCAGAAATATTGGAAGCGATCATCGAAGCACCGATAGCCCACCAGGTCAGTGCTCCTTCTGCCAGGAAAAATCCTTTGGTATCATTTTCTTTGGATTGTTTTTTTCTGTACACCCAATAACCATAACCGGCAACGATGAAAAAGTAGATGAGGAAGATGATGTAGTCGGCGCCAACGAGTTTGTTGTTCATAAGCAAGAAATCTTTTACCAATAAGCAACTAAAATAATAAAAATCCAGCCGTAGTAAAAAGAATTTATGTGCTGCTAACAATCGTTTGTACCTTCATGAAGATGATTTTTCATATACGGTCCTATCCACCATTTCAATCAAAGAAGCACCTATGTATGAATCCAAGCACCAGCCCCTGGCCCCGCGGTCCGTATTCTACCGGCGTATTGCAAAGAACCTGGTGGTTGCCATCTCATTCATGGCCATCTCGCTCCTGATCGGCATTGTAGGGTTCCATCAAACCTGCACCGGCATTCGCTGGCTTGATGCTTTTCACAATTCCGCCATGCTATTGGCGGGTATGGGGCCTGTGCTCGATCATATCTGCGATACCGGTATCTGGTTCTCTTCTTTCTATGCCTTGTACAGCGGTGTGGCGTTTATAACGAATATTGGCATTATACTCACTCCTGTTATCCATCGATTCTTTCATAAATTGCACCTGCAGGAAAAATAAGCGTACAGGCAGGTCATGAACCCCATTGAAAAAAATACGGCAATCATCAGATCGGCCGCGGCCCGGCTTGGGTTCGAGTATTGCGGCATCGCAAAGGCACAGCGGCTCGATGAAGATGCCCGCCGACTGGAATCCTGGCTCAGTAAGGGAATGCAGGGCAGTATGCAGTATATGGAAAATCATTTCGAGCTGCGGATCGATCCCACGAAGCTGGTGCCCGGCGCCAGGTCGGTGATCACGCTCCTGCTGAATTATTTTCCCGATGCCCACCAACAGGAAGAGGCGCCGAAGATCTCGAAATACGCGTATGGCAGGGATTATCATGAAGTGATCCGTTCCAAATTGCAAAGCATGCTGGCCTTCATCCAGTCGGAGATCGGTGAGGTCCATGGCCGCGGTTTTGTGGATTCGGCGCCGGTATTGGAACGAGCGTGGGCGCAGCGGGCCGGACTTGGCTGGATCGGCCGGAATGGTAACCTGATCAATAAACAGCATGGCTCTTTCTTTTTTATCGCCACGCTCATCGTAGACCTCGAGCTGCAATACGATGATCCTTTTGCCAAAGATTATTGCGGCACCTGCCGCAGATGTATCGATGCCTGCCCTACCAATGCGATCCTCGACAACAAGGTAGTGGATGGCAGCAGGTGCATTTCTTATTTCACGATCGAGCTGAAAGAAAAACTGATCCCGGAGGAGATGCAGGGAAAATTCGACGGCTGGATGTTCGGCTGTGATACCTGCCAGGATGTTTGTCCCTGGAACCGTTTTTCCCATGCCACTTCCGAGCAGGAATTCTCCCCCATCCCTGAACTGCTTCATTTCTCCATCGAAGAATGGGCCACACTTACGGAAGACACCTTCAAAAAAATATTCCGGCACTCCCCGCTCAAACGCTCTAAATTCCAGGGTATCCAGCGGAACCTGCATTTCATAAAGGCCCTCCCGCAAAAAGAAGCCCCCGGCAAATAATTGCCAGGGGTCATCATGAACTGAGAAAGCAAAGGGATAGGCTACCTTAAAGCTGCCATCCCAGTTTTATTGAGATTCTGTTGAGCGTATAATCATATACGTGAGGTGAATAAGTTGGGGTAGGGTCCAGGAAGCTATATCCATCGATCTTATACTGGACCTTCTTCATGCTGTATCCTGCGCTCAATAATAATGCGTGACGGGGTTTCATCATAATGGAACAACCCAATCCCGCATCCATGTAGAAATCATTGGTAAAGTTGGAATGAGCACCGTCCATCTTATCGTGGGAAGATGGCCAGCTATAATGGATGCCACCGTCGGCATAGATAAATGGTTGGAATACGGACCCTGGCTGTACGACAAAGCTCTTACGCACATCCACAAATACCGGCGCACCGCGGAATTTATAGAGGTCCAACCCTGCCCCCAGGCCCAGGAACCATGTTCTATAGCGTGCACCTGCAATCGCCTGGAAAGACGGGGCAGATTCATTCTTCCCGATCAAAGCGCCCATCTGTCCAATGACGCTGAACCGGACGGGATCCTTGGTGGGATGCTCTGCTGCCGGACCGGATTGAGCCTGTAGGGCCATGCCCATCATTATTAAAACGACTGTAAGGTATGATCGCTTTCTTTGCATAACTGGGGTTTATTTGCTGATCGGGATCTTACTGATTAGCTGGATATTTTCCGGATTGAAATAATTGAATTGATAGAGGCCGTCCGCAGCCACGACCAGTGCAATTTTATTCCGGGGGATCACATCGTAAGTATTCAACCCGCCAATTTCCTTCAACAACCTGAGGTTATTGACATCCCTGGCATCATAGATCTTCAGCCCGGACTTGCCATCGCATACAAAAAGAATGTCGTCATCCTTGCCCAATCCAAAAGGGCTGGCCATCGGATACACTTTTTGCGGTGCAGGATTCATCAGGTCCCGTATGCTGACTATCTCCAGCTGGTTGAGCCCCCTTTCACAGGCGGTGCCAATATTTCGAAGTGTAATATAGGCATACTGGTTATCCGCCACTACAGGATCACAACTGGTAAAGTGGGAGAAACGGCTCAATTGCCTGGGGGCAGAAGGGTTCGATACATCATAGATGAACATGCCGGTGGTGGAACCAATGAAGAGTTTGTCGGAGAAAGGATAGATCGTTTCGATATTCCAGCCCAGCTTGTTCGAAGCAACTTTTACAGGATCTTGCGGATTGCTCACAGCGTAAGTGGTGAGGTCGCTGGAGGAAACTGTGTACAGATGATCTTTCAGTATGGTGAACCTGGCCATCGATCCACCTTTGCCACCACCGGGCGTTGCATAATTACCTCCCGCATCGGCTTTGTTCTGGGCATAAAAATCGGTATAAAGCCTGATATATGTATCACAATCCACTACGGTATCACGTTCCAGCCAATCTACGATCACCTTGATGGAATCGGGATTCGTCGTATTCGGGTTGTTATAATAATAGTTTCTGTCGGGAAATGCTTTTTCGGTGATCTTTTTGGTTGCGATTGCCTTGGGGTTCGTGATATCGAAAGTGATGAGGTCTTTGTAAGAATCGGCATACAGCGTATTACCGTTCACTGCCATGTCTATATTACCGGGGATAGTCAGAAAGGCAATATTACGGGGATTTTCAGGGATGCTGTTGTCGATGATATGAATGCCTCTTTCCCTTTCGTTGAGAAAAATATAATTATTGTATGTATATATTTTCCCGATGTGTTTAAGTGGTTGTGGATCGCCGCTTTTCATATTGGCCCTTACTTCCGTCAGGGTCTTGAGCACAGGCGTATATAACGTATATGAATGCCTGCATTTGTCTTTCATGCATCCTGTTAAAAGGAACAGGATAAGCAGTATGGTAGCATACGGCAGCAGTGTGGGGTAGTGCTGTTTCATAAAATGGCTTTCCAAACCTGACAATAGTGCATGGATGACCGTTGCCTGCCTTTCTTTATTTTTTAAGAAACATTTTTAAATTCACCCCAAAAGACCAGAGATGCTGTCCTTCCGAAACCTCTTTCTTCAGCAGGTTTGATAATTGATAATTGATCCGGGGGCCGATCCACACAGGATGCGCTTTATTCGCGAACAACGCTGCATTGAAGGCACTGGCAATACTCACCTGTGTTTTATTGAAGAAAGAAAAATCTTTGTAATACACATCATTAATACCATCATAATGAAGTGCGTTCGAATTAAGGAATTGTGAAATACTTATCCCGGCATCCCAGATGATGGGCAGCTTTTTGCCTTTATTGAGTTGTGTATGCAGGGTGATGGGCAATTCGATAAAATGGTACCTGTTAGTATAATCATGCCGTTCGTAAATTCCCAGGAAAGTTGCACCCACATTGGGGCCCTGGTAATAATTCCTCACCATCTGACCATTCGACATTGCATTGTTCACTATCCTGGGCGCTTCCACGAACATGCCCACTTTGGTATGTACACTGAAATAAGAGTATTGCAGTCCGGCTGAAATGCTGACCCTTTTCGAGAGTGGTTTTTGCACAAAAGCACCTACCGAGAACGCCTTACCGGTTTTGATGGAAGATGGTTTATTGGCAGGTGGCAACGCTGTAGGGACCGCTGCATTTGATTGAGACGGGGCCGAGAGGTCTTCCTGCACACTGTTCTTATTGTCCAGGATCGCGAAGAGGCTCCCGAAGATGCTGCCTTTGGCGATATGCGATCCCCCGATATTACCCATAAGGCCCCATTGCCAGTTGGAGCTGTTCTTTTTTCGGTTGTTCACCGGCGGTAGTTTTGCGTTTTCAGCGGTTGGGCCGGTATTGGCGGATTGATTGACTGTATTGGCCGGCTGCTGTTTTGCAAGGTCTTTCGTCAATGCCTGCGGATCGACGGTCAGGGTATCCCGCTTATCGGGGTCATTGGTAATAGCATTATTCTGATCCTCAACTGGCGGTGTTGTTACAGCCATCGCCTGGTTGTCCTGTAAAGGGTCTTTAATCCTCTGCTGCTTTTTGTCTTTCCCTAAAGAAAGGGCCTGTTGGAAGGTTCGCTTTTCTCCATTATCGCTTACTCCTTGACGTGATATTCCAGCTCGTTGACCCTTTTTCCCGAAAGCACGCTGATGCTTCTGCTCCTTGTTCAATGGTAAAATATGTTCGTCGGTAGCGCGTATCGGGTTCTGACCTTGCCGTTGAAGATGGCCGGATACCGCGTCGCCGGTAGCTGAAGGTGCAGGGCTCAGATCCTGGTCATCGTCTTTCTTGCCGGTATGGTCACCGGAATTGGTCTCAGTTGTTACAGGACCGGTATTCTCTGATGAATGATTGGAGAGTGTAGAATTGTTATCAGTGGAAGGAATGTTTTTGTTGGAAGGATTGGTTGATTGTTCCGCGATATTTTTCTGACCGGGCAATGAATGAGTGCCCAGTACCAGGTAACCCGTAGCTACCAGCAGCAGGAGCCCTACAGGGGCCCATAGGATCAGCCTGCGGCGACGCCTCTCGCGCCGGATCCGTTTCTCCACTTTGGTCCATACCGCTTCGGTTGGGCGAATCTTCAATTCGTCCATCCGGGCTTGCACCTGTTTTTCAAATTCATGGTCGGACATACGATTCATTTTTTGTTTCCTCCACTGATTGTCTTTTTAACCAGTTGATCAGCAGGGCACGGGCACGCGCATATTGGGAACGTGATGTTCCCTCATTGATGCCCAGGATCTTTCCAATCTCAACATGTGAAAAACCTTCTACTGCATGCAGGTTGAATATGGTTTGATAACCGGTCGGCAACTGGCGGACCAGTTCTGCCAGGTCCTTTGCATTTAATAACACTTCAGGGTTATCTCCTGACACCGGATGAAGGCCTGTATCGGTGAATGACAGATCGGTTTGGTACCGGCTGTTCTTTTTTAAATAATTCAGCGCAGTGTTGACCATGATGCGCCGGATCCATCCTCCCAGTTCTCCTTCCGATTTGAATTGATGAAGATGGAGGAATACTTTGATAAATCCTTCCTGCAGTACATCTTCCGCATCCGTCATAGACTTTGTATAGCGATAGCATACCCCTAGCATCCCCTCGGCAAAATGCTCGTAGAGCTGTCGCTGGGCCTCAGGGCGCCCCTTCAAACAATCTTTTACCAGCCTGCTATAGTCCATCGTTCTTGTATCTGCATTGACATTTTCAGGTGAATTTCCGTTGCATGGGATACCCGAAGTATGAAGGCGGAAGTCAGAGGTCGGAAATACCCGGTAGAGCTGATTCCATGCAAGTTTCGTACCTCAGACTTCCGACTTCATACTTCCGGCATTCATCTCTTACCTTTGGCCTCATTATGAGTGAATCACTGAGAACCAGGGACAAACGGGTCATCTGGCACCCGTTCACACCGCAAAAGTATATGCCCGACCCCATACCTGTTGTTAAAGGAGAGGGAATATATTTGACGGATGTCAATGGCAAACGCTACATCGACGCCATCAGCAGTTGGTGGGTCACCCTTCACGGCCATGCCCATCCCTATATCGCACTAAAGATCTATGAACAGGCCCTGACCCTCGAACAGGTGATCTTCGCCGGGTTTACGCATGAACCGGCTGTGAAACTGGCAGAGCGGCTGCTGGAGATATTGCCGGGCAATTTTTCCCGCATTTTTTATTCAGACAATGGTTCCACAGCCACCGAAGTGGCCATCAAAATGGGGGTCCAGTTCTGGTGGAACCAGGGCGCATCGCACCGCAACAAAATACTGGCCCTTCGCAATGCCTATCATGGTGATACTTTCGGCGCCATGAGCGTAAGCGGCCGCAGTATTTTCACAGCAGCCTTCAATGATAAATTGTTCGAAGTGATCTTCATCGATGCGTTCACCTACGCTAAAGCATCAGTGAAAGAGGCCCGCGGTGAACAATTGCATTCATCGATGGATGAAATACCATGGGATGAGATCGCGTGTTTTATCTATGAACCTCTCCTGCAGGGGGCAGGAGGCATGCATATATATGATGCGGCAGCACTGAACGGATTATTACAGAAATGTCATTCACATAATATCATCTGCATCGCGGATGAAGTGATGACCGGTTTCGGCAGGACAGGCAAATTATTCGCCTCCTTCTATATGGATGAAAAGCCTGATATTATCTGCCTCTCCAAAGGGCTTACCGGAGGCACCATGCCCCTCAGCGTCACCGCCTGCACCGATAACATCTATCAGGCATTTGTGCAGGAAGACAAGCTCAAGACCCTGTTCCACGGCCATTCCTTCACAGCCAATCCCATTGCCTGCTCCGCCGCCCTCGCCAGCCTCGACCTCCTGCTGGAACCTGCTACCCTTCAGCAGATCGACCGCATTGGCCGGCAGCATGCCATATTCGTTCAGGAGCTGAAGGAGCTATGCCCAACAGTCAAGAACGCACGCTCACTGGGTACCATACTCGCTTTCGAGATCGTACAGGGAAAAGATGAGTACCTTAATAATATCAGCGCAGTGATCACGGAAAAAGCAATGGACCGCGGCGTATACCTCAGGCCATTGGGCAATACTGTTTACCTGATGCCGCCATTTTCCATCAAAGAAGATGAACTGTCATTCGTTTATGATGTGGTCAGGAAGATCATCGGCGAACTGGCCTGATCCATCCTGTAATTTCCCATCATCCGTTAATTAATTGTCCATATCCTTGCGCGATGGAGGAATAGAAGTTAATTTTGAGCAAGCCCGCAGAATATGAAAACAGCACTTCTCATCATCATTCCTCTCTTTGCCGTGGCCATGAGCTGCAGGAGCAAACCAAACGCACCGGCAAAACCCGTTCCCACGATCCTGGAGGGAAAAAAAATAGACGTATCCAGCATCATCCATAAAAAGCGCGGCGCCGATCTCGTGGAGGCCCTGTATGAAGAGCTTACCGCCAAATCAGCAGAGTTGCAGGAACTGGAAGAACAGATCAAATCATTGCAGGAGCGGCAGATCAATGCAGCAGACAGTTTCAAGAGGTTCGACGAAAGGAACAGAAGCTATTATGATGCCGCAGAGAAAAAACTGGACGCATTCCAGGATTCCCTGCTGAAAAAAAAGATCAAAACCCTCATTGGTGAAAGCAGGCACGATTATGCAAAACTTACCCATCATTTCACATCGCTCGACAGCCTGGTCCGCAGGAAAAACAGTACTATCGCCGATCTCCATCTTATTCTGAAGATCACCAAAACATTACCGCTTATCGAGCAATACCAGGAAGAGCAGTTGCCCACCTCCGGGCAGATGGAGGAATTCAACAGGCATCTGGATAGTTTGATGCACAGGTTGGATTCGCTGGGGAAAAGTTGACGGGTTGAAATGTTGACAGGTTAACAAGTTGAAAAGTTGCCAAGAGAATCTCCATATCAAGAGACCTCCTTGTCAACTTTTCAACTTGTTAACCTGTCAACTTATCGACCGAACAATCACTTTACATGGAACGGCACTTCAGTATCGCCCCATAACAACGCAATCTTTCCATTTTTGGCAATAGTGAAAGTCATGCGTTCGCTGGCCTGGGCTGTTTTGACAGGTTTTACATTCACCCTGAACAGGTCTTCCCCTTCAGGATACTGAGTGCCCCATCCCGGCACTTTCTTGTTGATGATGATCGCCCATTCGTCCTTGCCTGGAACTGTCCACAAGCTATATTTTCCGGCAGGCATGTCCTTTCCCTCCAGCTTCGCGGCCTTGTTCACTTCGATGGTGGTAGGCTCATTGGCCCCCGTTCTCCATATCTGTCCATAGGGAGCTACTTCACCCCCTATTTTTCTGCCTTTGAGAGAAGGCTGGCTGTAGTCGATGGTGATGGTTACACCACCGCTGGTGGTTTCTGTAGCTTTTGCCGGTGGACTGGGACGTTTCGATTTATCGGCTTGCGAAAAGGCAGTAATGCCCGCAAGCACCATAGCAGATAAGAACAATAGTTTTTTCATACAAGTGTATTTTTTATGATGGTTGAAATTAATACTGTCCGGGAGTTTTTTCCAGTACTTTTTTCAGATTGCCTAGCGATTGCTCCATCGGCGGTCCTAATTGCTTATCAAAAGCAATGCTACCTAATTTTTCCCAGGGATACCAGCGAAGCCGGATGTCGAAATACCATTGCACCACGGATGTTCCGGCAGCGGACTGGCATGTGAAACCACTTGCAATTTCTTTGCCACCTTCCTGTGTCCAGGTAGTGGTGATAGTATCGGGAGATAGGGTCTGAAGTTGCACCAGCACCTGTTCCGACCTGAAACTCCTTTCGGCATACCGCTTGGAGGTCTGATTGTTATTATTCACCAGCGTATTCCAGTTCCGCCATTCCCGCAGATCGGCAAGCTGGTGCAGGATGGAATCTTTAGATGCGGTGATATTGATGGCCCTGGAGATCCGGACCTGTGAAGGGATCAACAGTGACAATAAATATACCACCACGAACAATACGACAATGCTGATCAGGGCCAGTTTTAATAAACGCATAATATGATTACTCCCATTTAAATACTTTGATGGCAATGGTATAGGCGATCAGGCACCAAACCAGCAGGATGGTGATCTCTGAACCTACATTCCAGATATGCAGTCCTTCGAAAGAAACTTTGCGCATGGCATCGTTGAGCGCTGTGAGCGGCAGGTATTTGATGATCCCCTGCATACCCTGTGGCAGGGCGCTTTTGGGAAAGAAGGTGCCGGACAGGAAATATTGCGGGAACATGAACAGGTTGGCATATACCGGTATTACGTTCTGGTTTTTGGATACTCCGCTGATGATATACCCGAAGCCCATGAACACGATAAGGCCGAGAAAGCTCAGTACCAGCAATTCCAGGAATGTGACCCAACCGTGTGCGAGCGTGAAATTGTAAAAGTATTTTCCGAAAAGAATGATGACGACGGCAGTGGTAAGCTGGAAGATGATGCGGGCAATGCTTTCACCTACCACGATATATCCGCGCTTGATGGGCGTGGAGAATAATCTTTTCAATACCAGCGTTTCGCGGAAAGCGAAGAATACGAAGGCCACACCGAAAACAGCGGAGCCGATCAGGGAGAAGCCGAGCATACCCGGCAGGTAGAAGTCGATCATGCGGTATTCCCTTCCCGGTACTTCTTCCGATGAAACAGTAGCGTAGGTGTACTTCGGAGGATCGGCCTGGTTATTTATCTGGTTGATCAGGTTGCTGAGGATCGATTGGAGTACAGGCAGGTCTTTTTTCCCGGCGGAAGTTGTTTTCAAATGAACGTCATACTGTGAATGACCATTACTATTGCCCGTGTCCCGCTTGCGAATATCGACCAGGGCCGTGATCCTGCCTTTCTTCAGCCTGTCGAGCAGTTCAGCTTCATTGGCATTTTCTACATGAAGGACAGGAATATTTTTTATCACCTGGTAAACCGCATTCGCTGTATCACTTGTTTTGGTAAAAGCAATATCTACAGAGATCCCCCTGTTGCCACCGAGCGCGCCGAAGATGGCGATCAGCACGATCGGGAAGAACAGGCTGAAGAAAACAGCCTGCGGACTTTTGAACATGGATTTCAGGCTGGCCCTGGTAATGGCCAGCATAGCTTTGAATTGGTTATAAGGCTGCGGCATAGGACGACAAAACTATGGGTTTATTGGGAATTGACCGGTTACGCCGCGTACAATAATTATTCGGTAATAATGTCGAACGGCATGCGGGCCTGCGTTACGCCGACCATATCTTTCACGCGTTTCATGGTCTTGTAGGTTTTCAATCCTTCCTCTCCCAGCTCGCTCCGGAGGGCATCCTGGCGGGCTGTTTGTTTATAATTGCCGAAGATCATGTTCAGGATATTCTGCGGTTCGGGATATTCCCGGAGACGGTAATCGGTGACTTTCGCCAGGCGGGCCGCCGCTTCTATGGCCCTGTCGAGCCCACCCAGCCGGTCTACCAGTTTCAATTCAACGGCCCTTCTTCCGCTCCATACACGTCCCTGACCGATGCTGTCTACATAGTCGATCGATATTTTCCTGCCATCCGCCACCCTGGATTTGAAATCGTGGTAGATGCTGTCCACATCGCTCTGCAGATATCGTTTCTGCATATCCGTTAGCGGCTTGGCGACCGACAGGGCATCTGCATCCGGCGAAGTTTTAACGCCGTCGAAAGTGATGCCGAGTTTATTATGGAAGAACTTCTGCATATTGGGCAGCAAGCTGAACACGCCAATGGAACCGGTAATGGTATTGGGCTCTGCGAAAATACTGTCTGCATTGCAGGAAAGATAATAACCCCCGGAAGCTGCCACATCGCCGAAACTCACCACTACGGGTTTGTCGGCCTTCGCGATCGTCAGCTCCCGCCAGATATTTTCACTGGCCAGTGAACTGCCGCCACCGGAATTGATGCGCAATACGATTGCCTTGATATCTTTATCGAGCCGTACCTTACGGATCATGTTACGGTAGGTTTCACTGCCGATGGTCTCCCGCTCTCCTTTTCCGTCGATGATATCGCCCTGGGCATAGATCACCGCGATCTTTTCCTTACCGCTCCTTTTGAAATCGACGGCTTTGGCATACTTGCCCATCGGCACGAAATTGATCTTATCGTATTTGCCCAGTTTCAGGTGGTTCTTGATCTCGTCCTTTACTTCATCATCGTATTTCAGTCCGTCGACCAGTCCGTATTTCAAAGCATCGTATGCCGAGCGGATAAGGTTTTCATTGGCATAACGGTGCAGGGTAGCCGTATCGATCTTCCGCGCTTCGGAGGTCTGGACCAGGAAATGGTTGTACAGCTCATACATCAGCTCCGTGGTCTGCAGCCTGTTGGCGTCGGTCATTTTTTCTTCCCGGAAAGGTTCGGTAGCGCTTTTGAATTTACCGGCATAGAATATCTGAGGTTCTATTTCGAGCTTTTGAAGGGTGCCTTTCAGGAATGCAAGCTGGAAAGCATACCCTTTCCAGTCGACCCCACCCTTGGGATTGCAATAGATCTTACCGGCCACATTGCCTACGCGGTAACCGCTCTGCGAGATCACATCGGCATAGGCATAAACGAATTTGCCACCGTTCTTAAATTCCTGCAGGGCTTCCCTGATCTCTTCGCTCGCCCCGAAGCCGTTGAGGTTGACGCCACATTTGATATAAATACCTTTCACGGCAGAATCCTGACGGGCATAACGGATCATGCGTACCACATCGTGCAGGGCCGGCACATCATAATAATCAGGATTGCCGATGCTCCCCAGGGGATTCTCTACGCCGATCTCCTGGAACTGTTGTGAAAGATCGAGCAACAGTACGGCATTGGGGCCTGTCTTCACTTTTTCAGGGGTGGCCAGTCCGGACACGATTCCCATGAACATAAAGAATGCGATCAGGCTGAATACGATCAGCGCCAGCAGGGAGGCTAAAAATATTTTAAGGAAGCTCTTCATTCAATTCCGGGTTTTATTTAAAATTCCGTGATATTTGATCCTTTGATAGCCTGCAATATATGAATAAAGTGTATTTACTGATAGGCGGTAATATAGGTGACCGTTTACAAAACCTCGACCGGGCCATCGAGCATATCGACAATGAGTTGGGGGTGGTAGTTCAACAATCGGCCGTTTATGAAACGGCGGCCTGGGGCAAAACAGATCAGCAACCCTTTCTCAACCAGGCTTTGTGCATCGAAACGGAGCTGGCCCCCACGGTGTTGATGAAAAAGATCCTGGCCATCGAACATGGGATGGGCCGGGTAAGAATGGAAAAGAACGGGCCACGCACTATCGACATCGATATCCTGTTTTATAACAAAAGCATCATACAGGAACCGGACCTTATTATTCCACATCCGGCGCTTTCCCTCAGGCGTTTCGTATTGGCGCCACTGGCAGAGATAGCTGGCTCATTCGTTCATCCTGTACTGCAAAAAAGCATTGCCCTCCTGCTGGCAGAATGCCCGGATGAACTGCCGGTCGGGAAAATAGAATGACTTTTCCACAAATAAACTACATACCTGTAATTGTCTTTTCATTTGCTTTATTTTGGCCCCGGATCTCCGCTCACTTATGAATTATCATTTCATTACCATTGAAGGCAATATCGGGGCAGGTAAAACCACCCTGGCCCATCTGCTGGCAAAACGATACAATGCAAGGCTCATCCTGGAAGCTTTTGCGGATAACCCCTTCCTGTCGAAATTTTATGAGAACCCGCAGCAATACGCATTCCCGCTGGAACTGTTCTTCATGGCAGAACGTTATAAGCAACTGAAGGAGCTGATCCATACCAAAGACCTTTTCCAGACCGTTACCATAAGCGATTATCTTTTCACCAAATGCCTCTTGTTCGCCAAAGTGAACCTGCCGGAAGAAGAGTTCAGGCTTTATCAAAAACTGTTCGATATCATTCACCAGCAACTGTCCGAACCGGAGATCCTCATCTACCTTCATGCCCCGGTGCAGAAGCTGCAGGCCAATATCAAAAGGCGCAACAGGCCTTATGAGCAGGCCATCCCCGATGAATACCTTTTCAATATCCAGCAGACCTATACCAATTATATCAAGCAACATAATATCAAAACGATCTTCGTGGATGCCAGCAATGCAGATTTCCTGGGCAATGAGAAACATCTGAAAGTGATCACGGACGCACTGGAAAAAGACTTTGAAAGCGGGCAGCACTATTTCACCCTGCCATAAAAATCGACGGGCATTACCGATTCCTTAATTATTTTTGTTGCATGGATACTGACCAAAGCCCGCAACAGGATCAAAGTCCTTTCGTAGCCATTCGCATCAAAGAATTCCGCTTTTTCATCCTGCAACGTTTCTTCTTCATCATGGCCATGAGAATGATCGGCACCGTCGTGTGGTGGAAAATGTACCTGATCACCAAAGATCCGCTGGCATTGGCTTTCATCGGGTTGTCGGAGGCCGCACCGGCCATCTCGTTGGCGCTGTATTCAGGACATGTGGTAGATAAAAGCGATAAGCGCACGCTCCTGCTTCGCAGCATCCTGTTGTATTGCGGCTGTGCGATCGCCCTGCTTTTCATAACGATGGATTCCACCGAGCATAGCCTGGGCAAACATTTCATTCAGTTTTCCATCTACTTCGTGATCTTTCTTACCGGCGTGATCCGCTCTTTCTCCGGGCCTACCACCAGTTCCATCATGGCACAACTGGTGCCGAAGACCCTACTGCCGGTTGCAGTGACCTGGAGTTCGGGCACCTGGTTGGCCGCTTCGGTGATCGGGCATGGTTCGGCAGGATTCCTGATCGCATTCACCGGGTATACCGGTACTTTCTCCGTGATCATTACTTATATCATCATTGCAGCGATCTGCACTTCCATGATCAGCCGCAAGCCTATCATGCATAGCAATGCCACACAAAAAACATGGGATAGTGTGAAGGAAGGGCTGCGTTATGTTTTTCACACCAAAGAATTGCTGGGCGCCATCACCCTCGATCTTTTTGCCGTGCTCTTTGGCGGCGCAGTGGCCATGATCCCCTTCTATGCAGGCGAGATCCTCAAGGTAGGGGCCATTGGTTTCGGATGGCTGAACGCCGCTGCCGATATAGGTTCCATCTGTATGATCCTTTGCATCACTTTCTTCCCGCTGAAAAAAAGCCAGGGCAGGATATTATTGTATGCAGTGGCCGGCTTCGGGCTTTGCATCATCGCATTCGGATTGTCGAACTGGTACTGGGTCTCTTTTCTCGCGCTCCTGTGCAGCGGTGCGCTGGATGGCATCAGCGTTGTGATCCGCGGCACTATCCTGCAACTGAAAACGCCGGATGAAATGCGCGGCAGGGTCTCTTCCGTGAATTCCATGTTCATCAATTCATCCAATGAGATCGGGAATTTCGAGAGTGGTATGGCAGCCAGGCTTATGGGTGTTGTTCCCTCTGTGGTCTTTGGCGGCAGTATGACCCTGCTGGTAGTGATCGTTAGCTGGTTCAAGGCCCCGAAGCTGAGGGAGTTCAACTATTGATCAGTTTCTCCAACACATAGTACACTGCCGGGCAAAAAGTACTGTTCTTCAACGTTAGCTGCGGACGCTTCAGGATCACGTCTTCATCCGTATAGGGAAAGCGATGGCAATCGGATGGGCGTTGCTCATAGATGCTGCAAAAATTATCTGCCCCGAGGAATGGGCAGGGCGTAGATCTCACCACATAGTCACCATCCTCATCCAAACGCAGGTAGGTCTCGATGAATTCACTTTCCTTCATTTTCAGGTGCCTGCTGATCCGTTTGATATCCGGTGTTTTGAATCGGGGGGAATAGTTCTTGCAACAGGCCGCGCAGTGGAGGCAATCGATCTGGCTGAAGGCTTCCTCATGCAGCATGGGCAATTGCTTCAACACCTTGTTCTTGTCGGCCGTTCTCAGGAAATTCCTGTACTGCTTCTGCTGGCCCGCTGATTTTCGCTGCCATTGCATTTTCTCCAATGCCTCGATGGTCCAGCCATTTTTGAATTGTTTATCCACCTGCCAAAATTAAATTATAATTAATTACCGGAAAGACCTGGTATGAAAGGATATTGGCTGAAAACATAGATGGCATTATCTATTCGGGCCACCCGGATGGAGCTATGATGGCAGTCGCCTGACAAGCAAAGCGTTAAGAAAGCGTGAAGAGCTGGAAAAATACGGCTGATCTGTGTTATTTTTGCTCCTCGTGGATTCCCTCAAGGAACAAATATTGATCCTTCTTAGCACGCCGCTGTACATCATCATCATCGGCCTGGAAGTGTTGTTGAGCAATTACAGGCACAGGAAATTATACTCCTGGAAAGATACCGCTGCCAACCTCTACCTGATGCTGATGAACAGCGCCATCGATCTTTTATTCCGGGGAGTATACCTGATGATCCTGGATTATTTCTACCGGCATCATTTCTTTTCGTTCAGCCATGTTTTCGTATACTGGTTCATGTTAGTACTGCTGGAAGACTTCCTCTATTACTGGCTCCATCGCTTCGATCATGAGGTACGGTTATTCTGGGCAGTGCATGTAACGCACCATTCTTCGGAGCACCTGAATTTTACCGTCGGCTTCCGTTCCTCTGTTTTCCAGCCGCTCTACCGTTTCATCTATTTCATTCCCCTGGCCCTGATGGGTTTCCAGCCGCTCGATATCGTGTTCATCTATTCCGCCACCCAGATATGGGGCATCTTCGTGCATACGGAGCTGGTCAATAAAATGGGATGGCTGGAGCATCTGCTGGTAACGCCTTCACACCACCGGGTGCATCATGCTTCCAATCCCAAATACCTCGACAAGAACATGGGCATGTTCCTCATCATCTGGGACAAGCTGTTCGGTACCTTCCAGCCGGAACTGCCGGCATCGGAATACCAGCCCATCAAATACGGTCTTACCAAGCCTATTGAAAAAGAAACGCCCGTTACGCTGGTATTTCATGAATGGGATGCCATCCGCAAAGACCTGGCGCGGGAGGATATAGGCTGGAAAGAAAAATGGTGGTACCTTTTTGGTCCGCCAGGCTGGAGCCACGACGGCAGCAGGCTCACCAGCGAGCAGATGAGGGAGGAGGAAGAAGAACAACCTGCTGCCAACAGTGAATTCCAGGAAAAACCGGTAACGGTCAACAATAATTTCGTGAAGCGTTAAGGACCAATCGTTTTCCCCATACAATCCACCACTGCAACAAACGCCTGTTAGTGTGAAGGTTTCACCCTAACTTTGCGGGTCTTTCAGGGCCTGCCACTTACCTATCGAGCGCGTCGACCCATTCAAAAATTAGAAAATAGTACATTATATATGAATCTGTTTGAACAGCAAAGCACTGAATTTATACGCCGTCATATCGGGCCGAATGAACAGGAAACACGCCAGATGCTGAGGACCATCGGGGAGCAAAGCCTGGAAGCATTGGTCAGCAAAACAGTTCCAGCCTCCATCAGGATGAACAGGGAACTGCCCATCCCGCCTTCCATGAGCGAGCATGAATACCTTCATCTCATCAAGGAAATATCGCTGAAGAATAAAGTCCATAAGAATTATATAGGGCAAGGATATTACGATACCATCACGCCCAGCGTGATCCTTCGCAATATATTCGAGAACCCGGGCTGGTATACACAGTACACACCTTACCAGGCCGAGATCTCCCAGGGACGACTGGAGAGCCTGCTGAATTTTCAGACCATGGTGGCCGACCTTACCGGCCTCCCCATTGCCAACGCTTCCCTGCTCGATGAGGCCACTGCTGCGGCAGAAGCCATGACCATGTTCTTCAATGCCCTCAACAGGGACCATGATCATATTGCCCGGCCTAAATTCTTTGTAGACCAGGAAACCTTTCCGCAAACGAAGGATGTACTCATCACCAGGGCCAGGCCGATCGGCATCGAGCTCGTTTTCGGTGACTACAAAACGGCCGATATCAACGATCAGTTCTTCGGTGCGCTGGTTCAATATCCCAACGATCAGGGATCGGTGGAAGACTATCGCACCTTCATCCAGCAGGTACATTCATCAGATGCCTTTGTGGTAATGGCCACAGACCTGCTGGCGCTCACCCTGCTCACTCCTCCCGGTGAACTCGGCGCCGACGCCGCCTGCGGCTCTGCACAGCGATTCGGTGTGCCGCTGGGATTTGGCGGGCCTCACGCCGCTTTCTTCGCAGTAAAAGATGATTTCAAGAGAGCCATCCCCGGCCGTATCATCGGTGTCAGCATCGACGCACAGGGTAACCGCGCCTTGCGGATGGCCCTTCAAACAAGGGAACAGCATATCAAACGCGAAAAAGCCACTTCAAATATTTGTACCGCCCAGGCGCTGCTGGCCAATATGGCCGCCATGTATGCCGTATTCCATGGGCCCGACGGACTGAAAGAGATCGCCAAACGCATCACTATTCTCGCCAATGCGCTCTCCGAAGAACTGGCTGCTGAAGGATATGAAGTGCTGCACGATCATTTCTTCGATACCGTGGTGATCAGGGTGGATGATATCGCCGCCATCCGCACCAAGGCAGATACAGCGGGTATCAATTTCCGTTATTATAATAATGACCTGGTAGGTATCTCACTGGATGAGACCACCACCTTTTCCGATGTGCTCGATATCCTGCTCCTCCTCGATCAGCCGAATGAGCACAGCGTAGCAGGCTTCAGCATCAATGAAGATGCAGGATTGTACCATCTGCCTTCAGGGCTTACCCGTACTTCTCCTTTCCTTACCCATCCGGTATTCAACACGCATCACAGCGAAACACAGATGATGCGTTATATCAAACAACTCGAGAACAAAGACCTTTCCCTCAATACATCCATGATCTCCCTCGGCTCCTGCACCATGAAGCTGAATGCAGCCAGCGAGATGATCCCGCTGAGCTGGGCACACTGGAGCAAGATCCATCCCTTCGCTCCTGCCGATCAGACAAAAGGTTATCAGCAGATCGTGGATGAGCTGAGCGATTATCTCTGCAAGATCACCGCATTCGACGCCTGCAGCCTGCAACCCAACAGTGGCGCCCAGGGCGAATATGCAGGACTGTTAGTGATCCGCGCCTGGCATGAAAGCCGAGGTGAAGGACACAGGAATGTGATGCTCATTCCCATCAGCGCCCACGGCACCAACCCTGCCAGCGCCGTCATGGCCGGCATGAAAGTAGTGGTGGTAAAGGCACTGGAGAATGGATATATCGATGTGGCCGACCTGAAAGCAAAAGCTGCACAATACAGCAAAGAGCTGGCAGGCATCATGATCACCTACCCCAGCACTTATGGTGTGTATGAAGAAACGGTGAAAGAGATCACGGACATTATTCATGAGCATGGCGGACAGGTGTACATGGATGGTGCGAATATGAATGCACAGGTTGGACTGACGGCACCCGGACTGATCGGCGCCGATGTATGCCACCTCAACCTGCACAAAACATTTGCCATTCCTCATGGAGGTGGCGGTCCGGGCATGGGCCCCATCTGCGTGAAGAAACACCTGGCGCCTCATCTGCCGGGGCATGTAACGATCAACAACAATGGCGATAAAGCACATGCCGTGAGCGCTGCGCCTTATGGCTCCGCTTCCATCCTGCTCATCAGCTATGCCTATATCCGCATGTTGGGCAATGAAGGCGCCAGGGCAGCCACTATGTACGCCATCCTGAATGCAAACTATATGCGCAGCCGCCTCCAGGAACAATATGATATCCTGTACCTGGGCAGCAATGGCACCTGTGCGCACGAATTTATTGTGGACCTGCGGCCATTCAAAAAACAGGCTGAAGTGGAAGCAGAGGATTTGGCCAAAAGGTTGATGGACTACGGATTCCACGCACCTACCCTAAGCTTCCCTGTACCGGGCACTATCATGATCGAGCCAACAGAAAGCGAGGACAAGGCCGAGCTCGACCGCTTCTGCGATGCGATGCTGAGCATCCGCGAAGAGATCCGCGCTATCGAAGAAGGAAAGGCCGATAAAAAGGATAATGCCCTCAAGAATGCGCCGCACACGCAGCATATCGTATGTGCCTCACAGTGGGACCACGGCTATACCCGCGAACAGGCCGCTTTCCCGCTGGCCTATATCCGCGACAACAAATTCTGGCCCAGCGTAGCCAGGGTGAACAATACCCATGGCGACCGCAACCTGATCTGCACCTGTGAGCCTGTATCTTCCTATGCGGAAGCAGAGGCCAACTGATCTGCGGTTGATCAACATCGACATCCGAAAAGCCACGCCATACTTTCAATGCGAAAGCCCTGAGAGATCAGGGCTTTACTTTTTTACACAGAACACCATCCGCTGTAGACGGATGGTGTTCATTACATCGATCAATTTTTTTGCTGCCGGCGGTATCCCTACAATAGGGATGAATTATTTTGTTTGTACATCACACAAAAAGGATACTCACGGGCAATGGCATTAAGCCGGGCCACCATTTCTTCACTGGGTGGAGCAGGCACATTTTTTCTGACGGCTGATTCCGGTTTCGTAGCGTGTTTAACCGGCTTACGGGATGCAAAGTTCACAGCGGAGGTGTGATTGGATCTGGTCTTTTTCATGTGCCATAAGATTTAGAAGTGATCGGATAAATTTCCTTACACAGTTCCCATGAACAGTTACACTTATATCATACAGCAAGAAGAAATCGCTGAGACTATCGTATGGCAGGCGCTTATAGTTGACTACAAAATCGCGGTTTAAATAGCTGATCCAAAGATATGTAAAAAACATAGTGCCGGGTCCGTCCTAATGAAAATTTAATTGTTAATGAGGTTGCTATCAATGTGTTCGGGCAACACAAGCAATGATGAAAAAACGAAGGTTTGGAAGAACGGAAGCTAACGTAACTTAGGAGCCGACAATCAATAACTGTTGCTTATGCATTTATGGGAAACTATTACGATGAAACTGGTGATCGCCTTGCTCCTCGGTGGGCTTTTGGGCGTTGAAAGGGAATACAGGGATAAAACGGCCGGGCTCCGTACACTTACCCTGATCTGCCTCGGCTCCTGCCTTTTCATGCAGGTGTCCCTTCTGCTCACCACCGGTACTACCGACCGTATTGCTTCTACCATTGTAACAGGCATTGGCTTTATCGGCGCCGGGGTGATATTCAAAAGTGAGAAGGGGGTGAATGGTATCACTACTGCGGCCACCATCTGGGCCACCGCAGCAGTAGGAATGGCAGTGGGCGGCGGATTCTACCTGGCCGCTGTGATCAGTTCCTTCCTGATACTGGTGGTGCTGAACGGTTTTATGAAGATCGAGCATTGGATCGGGAAAGTGAACAAGGAAAGGATGTATACGGTCATCGGGACCCTGGAGCCGGGATTGTTTGAAAAATATGAGCAATTGCTGACATCCTGCCATCTCAAATGGATAGAAGAAAAAAGGGTGCGGCACGGAGATGAGATCCATTGTATCTGGCGGGTCCATGGCTCCCGTTCCAACCAGGAAAAATTCGTGAATCTGATGATCGCCGATCAGGCCATCAAATCGTTCGATTACTGAGCTTTTTTTTATCCGCCAGTTATCAATAAAAAGGCCCCGAAACGAGTTCGGGACCTCTCCGATCATGTGGTGCTCAGATCTGTTAATTCTTTACCATCCCTATCAGCAGCTCCGTTGAGCCCATTCCATTCTTCAGTCCTTTCAGGAAGATGGTGTATACATAACCTTGCCCCAGCGAAGCTTCCGTGGAAGTCTGCGCCAAAATATTATTGGTGCCTGCTTCTTTTACGATCAGTTTGTAAGAACCAGGTTCAGTTGCCTTGAAGTTGTTGAAGTAATCATCGAAAACATTGTCGCCCGGTGAGCGATACGTTTCTACTTTGGTATCCCCGATATAAAAATCAACATTCCCGATATTGGGGCTCATGTTGAAGAAACGGTAGTTGGACTTGGAACTGGATATATTGCTGAAATCGTCAGCGATCCGGGTAGCCTGACCATGGCCCTGGTCGTCGTTGTACAGGATAATGGTATAAGGCTTCAGCGAATCATAAACAGCTGAAGGGATCGTCGTAATTACACTGTCGGCATTACCCTTCTTGAAAGTCACGCCATACGTGCCCGGGTTGGTAGCAGAATAAGTACCCGAAACACTGCCGAAACCAAAGGGTTGAGAACTCACTTTGGTGCTGTTGAAGAACATGTCTACAGAAGGCAATTGCGGCCCGAGGTGCATCAGGAAGATGTAAGTCTGCTTGGTATTATTGTTGTTATCACCGGATTTCAGACAGCTTGTCAACCCTACAGCCATCATAACTACTAAGGAGCCCAGGAGTAAAAAACGTTGCTTGGTTCTTTGCACTGTTAAATATTTTAGTCTGATAATAAATGAATTAGCTGAGAAATGGCAAGTTTGGTGCCATTATCGCCTGCCATTTGACGACTATTTCACGTATAGCATGCAAGATTCTGTAGACAAGCTCCGGTAGGTATTCGTTGCATCCAAAGAGGTCCACAACCCGCTTATTTGAAGCTGCTGCGCATGCGGCTGTCCAATGCGGCCGGGCCCCAGGTGCCTGGCACGATGATGCGGCGAATGGTATAGAGCGGGTCTTTGGTATCCCGTGCAGCATATAACTGGAATGCGGCTTTCATCCCACGCTGTTTCAATTCAGGGATGGCCTGTTCATTCCACAATCCGAAAGGATAGGCAAAATAGTGAACAGGTTTGCCGGTGATGGCCTCTATCTGTTTGGTAGGTTTCTCGATCTGTATTACCCAATCCTGCCCCTGGTATTTTTTTACATTGTGATGGTCCCAGGTATGACTGCCGATCAGATGCCCATCATCCGACAATGCTTTCACCTGCTCCTTGCTCATATAATGTGGGCGGCCGAGTGAAACGGTCATCACGAAGAACACTCCTTTGAACCCGTATTTCTTCATTTCAGGAGCAGCTTCCGTGAACTGGTCGAGATCGGTATCATCGAAAGTGAGCATGACGGGTTTCGACGGAAGCGCGGCGCCGGTGGTAAGATAATTGTATAGCTGATCGGGCAGAATGGTATGATATCCGCTATCGGCCAGCATTTTGATCTGTGCGCGGAATGCAGCCAGCGGCACGATATAATCCCGGGCTGTTTTGGAATCGGTAGGTCTCCAGTCGCGGACCTGGTGATAACATAAAACAGGCACCTCTTTGCGTGCAAGGATGGTAGCCGCATCGGCCATCTTACGGGAAGCAACGGAAGGAGTATCTGCCGGTTGGGGACGGCTTTCTTTTTGAGCAGCAGCATTTACAACGGCTGCTTTTGCATCGGCCTGCTGGCAACTGCTGAAGATGCCGCTGGCTAACAATACGAATATCAAAAAATAGCTGAGGGCCAATTCGCCCCCGGAACGGTACAGGTGAGGTAAAGCTTTCATAGATGATCGATGATGGTGCAATTCTTTTCTAAAACGCCGCAAGGTATCCAATTGTTGTGACATTAGCGCGTAATTTCGCGTACCCCGTCAAGTATTCGATATGCCATTGAAAGATTATTATACCATCCTGGAAGTTACTCCTGTGGCCACTCTGCAGGAGATCAAAAGATCATTCAGGCGACTGGCCCTGCAATATCATCCGGATAAGAACAGCGGTGATCATCTCTCCGAAGCCCGGTTCAAAGAGGTTAGGGAAGCGTATGAAATTTTGTCGGATCCCAAACAACGGGAAGAGTACAATTATAAACGTTGGTATAACAGAAGCACCGGCGGCTCATTCACTTACCGGCCACTGACGCCTGCAGGGATACTGGCCGCGGCAGAACAACTGCGGAATTATGTGCGCATCACGAATATTTTCCAGGTAGACCATAATGCTTTGAGCTTTCATATCCGGCAATTGCTCGATGAGAGCAGTATCGGCATTCTCCGGCAGGCCGGTGAGCCAGGTATCAACCGGCAGATCGTCGATCACCTTCTGCAGGCAGCCGGACCATTGCCATTACGCTATTGCCAGCCCATTGTGCCATTGCTGGAAGAATTGGCCGGAAATGACAATGCCACCATCACAACGATCAGGCGTTTTATGAAAGAAAAAAAACTAAGGGCCCAGTGGGACAGCTATAAATGGCTCGTAGTGCTTCTCCTTATCGTGCTGATCTGCTGGCTGATGGTGGCAGTGGCAGGATAGCTGTGATTATCTTCCGGGTATTTCGAGCGGGATATCCCTTTTCAACATTTCATTCCTGTTGGCCATATCCCAGGCAGTATAAAATACCAGTTGGGCTCTTTTCGCCATCAACTGATAATTGATCTTGTCCGGCGTATCGGTGGGCCTGTGATAGTCGTTATGTGTTCCATTGAAATAGAAAATAATGGGCACTCCTTTGCGTGCGAAATTGAAATGGTCGCTGCGGTAGTAGATCCTTTCCTTATCATTCGGGTCATTGTATTTATAATCGAGCTCCAGCTTCGTGTATTTTTTGTTCATCGCTTCGCTGATGGGGCGCAGGTCCGAGCTGAGCTTATCATCCCCTACCACATATACATAATTGGTTGAATCGCCTTTTGTACGCTTGGGGTCCATGCGGCCGATCATGTCGATATTGAGGTCTACCGTTGTTTTTTCAAGCGGGAACAGCGGATGGTCGCCATAATAAGCAGAACCCCATAATCCTTTTTCTTCACCCGACACAGTCATGAACACGATCGACCTGCGCGGGCCTTTGCCGGCAGCCTTGGCTTTGGCAAATGCTTCGGCCAGTTCCAGGATGCTCACCGTGCCGGAGCCATCATCATCTGCTCCATAATAGATCACGGAATCGCCTACTTTGCCGAGGTGATCATAGTGTGCAGTGAGGAATACATATTCATCCTTTTTGTCTGTGCCTTCCAGGTAGCCGATCACATTGGAGCTTTCGATCTTTTCAATAGCCTTGTTGAAAGAGAGCACTACATTGGTCTGATAGGTCTTTGCGTCTGCCCAGCCTTTCGAATTCATCGATTCTTTGGCTGCTGCAAGATCATTACCCATGATGGCCTGTGCAATATCTTCCGAAATAGCGAAAATATTGGGGCTGATAGACTTCCTGAATGGGTTCAGGTATTGGAATCCACGGCCACCTGAAGAGCGGCGGGGAAAACCTGGTTGTACCCAGAGAATAGCCGCAGCACCGTTCTTCTGCGCATTTTCCAGTACGCCGCCACCTGGGCTCAGGACGCGGGCACGGCCCCCGGAAGGCATTTTGGGGTTCATCACCAGTACGATCTTGCCTTTGGCATCGATCCCCTTGTAGCTGTCGTGCGTGGAATCTGTAGTGCCATCACCCACAAAGACCACTTCACTGCCCATCATAGTAGCGGAATAGGAACTGGCCAGGTTGATGAAAAAATCCTTGTACGGTTCGAATGTTTTTCCATTTACTTCAACATAAGCTTTCAGTTGCTCGTCCTGGTAAACAGGAAAGGGCATCTGGTAGCTGCCGTTGTTGCCGGGGATCAATCCGAGCGACTTGAAATGGTCTTCGATATACCTGGCCGCTTTTCGTTGGCCTTCCGTAGCTGTTTCACGGCCTTCCATTTCTTTTCCGGCTACGATGTAGAGGTGTTTTTGTAGGTCTTCCGGTGTAATGGTACTGGCAAAGGGTTGGGGGTTGGCGGCTTTCTGGGCCGTTGCAGCCAACGAGAACCCGAGAGCCAGCAGCAGACAAATTTTTCGCATGATGGTTACATTTTAATATAAGGTCAAAAATAACGGAGTTGGGGAGGATATGGATACCATTGATGGAATATTTTACAGTCTCATTGCCCTCGATTTTCCGTACCTTGGATTTCTCACAACTATTCAGCAAAAGGTAAGAGCGTTTCTCTCGTAAGCGATTTTTATGGGCTCTGTGAATGAAGAAAGAACATTTGTAGATACAATTAAAAAATAGGATCGGAATAGGTTTCTTTTTATGAAACAACCAATAGAATTGCTATCTAACTTTCATTAGGTCACACTCTTGTACACGTTGTTCCGTATCTATTTATAAAATTTAAGACAGCAACATGAAAAACTCTGATATTTTAGACAGCTTGTTTCGTGAAGCGGTTGAAGCAATTGACGGTGGGGATATTAATGCTTTGCAACGATTGTTGGAAGCAAATCCTGCATTAGTAACTAAACCTTTGAATACTCCAAACGAAGAAGGCTATTTCAAAAATCCTTACCTGCTTTGGTTTGTAGCAGACAATCCTATCAGGCATGAAAAGCTGCCGGCAAATATTGTTGAGATAGCACAGCTAATCATTCATGCTTTACAAAAAAGTAATAATGACAATTATCAATACATAGTTGATTACACATTGGGGCTTGTTGCTACAGGCAGAATTCCAAAAGAATCTGGTGTGCAAATTCCGTTGATGGAACTTTTAATAAACAATGGAGCACACGTAAAGGGAAGTGTATTAGGCCCTGTTGGTCAGCACAATTTTGAAGCTGCAACCTATCTTTTGGGCAAAGGCGCTGACTACAATCTTGCCACTGCAGTCGGCCTTAACCGTAATGATGATGTAAAGGGGCTTGCAAAAACAGCAACGGCTTCTGAATTATATGTAGCGTTGGTTGTTGCGTCTTTTTTTGGCAAAGCAGATATTATTTCTTTTTTAATGGAGGCCGGTGCCGATGTAAATGGTAATGGAAGGCAGGAAGACTTTGGCGGTTTTCATGCACATGCCAGTGCTTTGCACCAGGCAGTGTATTCTGGTTCACTGCAAGCAGTAAAATTACTTGTGGAAGCCGGGGCTGATCTTACTGCAACAGATAAAGCATACAATGGTACGCCATTAGGTTGGGCTATATATATGCAAACGGAAGAAAATAATGAAATGACAAAGAAAAAATATAAAGAGATAGAAGATTATTTGTCTGATAAACAAAGTAAGTTGTGACAAGTCATCCTGGTAAAATACCCTTCAAGACAAAATACCTATTGCTCGATCTCACTCAGCTCAAGCCAGCGCATTTCTTTGTCGTCCAGTAAGGTGGCAATCTCCCCGATGCGCACCGAAAGCTGTTGCAGTTCTTCGAATAGCGCATTGCCGCTGTTGAGCTTTTCCGTGATCGATTCCTTCTCCCTGGCAAGCTCGGCCATTTCCTTTTCCAGCAATTCGAATTCACGCTTTTCCTTATAAGACATTTTTCTTTTTTCCGCAGGCTTTGCCGCTTTTTCCTGCCTGGGCTCAGCCATGGTGGCCGGGGCAGCGGTCTGTTCCTCTTCTTTCTGCCAGAGACGGTATTGTGAGTAGTTGCCGGGGAAATCCCTGATCATTCCATCACCTTCGAATACGAAGAGGTGATCTACCAGGCGGTCCATGAAGTAACGGTCGTGCGATATGATGAGAAGACAGCCCTGGTATTCACTTAAAAAATTTTCGAGCACGCCGAGGGTCGGCAGATCGAGATCATTGGTAGGCTCATCGAGAACGAGAAAATTGGGATTGCGGAACAGGATGGACAATAAGTGCAGCCTTCTTTTCTCGCCGCCGCTCAATTTCGAAATATAGGTGTACTGTTGTTCAGGCGGAAAAAGGAACAGGTTGAGGAACTGTGCGGCACTGAGGGAGCCGCCGCCTGCCAGTGGAAAGCTTTCTGCAATCCCTTTCACGAATTCGATCACGCGCTGGTCTTCTTTCACTACCAGCCCCTGCTGCGAATAGTTACCGAAGATCACCGTTTCTCCGATATTGACCTTGCCACTGTCTGCCTCCTCCGCTCCCTGCAGGATATTGATGAAGGTAGACTTACCTACGCCATTCCTTCCAACAACACCGGCCCGCTCTCCTTTCTTGAATGTATAATCGAATCCTTTCAGGATCACTTTGTCGCCATAGCTTTTGTACACTTTTTTCAGTTCCACCACTTTTCCTCCCAGGCGGTTCATCTTTACCTGTAATTGAAGCTGTGCATCTTCTATCCGTTGTTTGGCCTTTGCTTCCACCACATAAAATGCGTCCTGCCTGCTCTTGGATTTGGTGGTGCGGGCCTTGGGCTGCTTGCGCATCCATTCCAGTTCCTTACGGTAGGTATTGCGGGCTTTGTCTATGCTGGCTACTTCGCTTTCCATACGGGCAGCTTTCCTTTCCAGGTAGTTCCCGTAATCGCCTTTGTACACGAAAAGTTCACTCCGGTCGAGTTCCCATATCTCCTCACATACGGCATCGAGGAAATAGCGGTCGTGGGTAACGAGTAACAGCGTGATGTGTTGCTGGTCGAGATAATGTTCAAGCCATTCCACCATTTCCACATCGAGGTGGTTGGTAGGTTCATCCATGATCAACAGCACATGCTTGTGCTCGAACCCGATATCGATGAGGGTTTTGGCCAGGGCTACCCGCTTGCGCTGCCCACCCGACAAAGTGCCGACTGCCTGTTGAAGATGATGGATATTCAGTTTGCCGAGGATCTGTTTCACTTTGGCATCGAAATCCCATGCGCCCAGCTCGTCCATTTTGACAATGGCCGCACTGACTTTTTCCGCATCCCCTTCCTCACTTACCGCTTCATAATCTTTGATGGCATTGATGATGGGATGGTCGTGATAGAAAATATTGTCGAGTATGGAAAGTCCTTCCCGGAATACCGGCTCCTGTTCGAACAGGGCTACCGTTACATCTTTATGTATCCACACGTTGCCTTCATCGGCGGTTTCTTTACCGGATAGTATTTTCAACAGCGTGGATTTACCACTGCCATTCCTGGCTACCAATGCGATCTTATCACCTTCCTCGATATGAAATGATATCTTCTCAAATAACGGCTTCACGCCATAAGATTTACCGAGACCTTCTACAGATACATAATGCATGGCGCAAAGATATTTATTTGCACGGTATCTTTTTTTTGTGAAATCGATGAACAGGATGTCATTAAAACATAATTTTTATGCAATATTGTGATACCATTTCGTTCCTTTATGAAGAATCCCGTGGCCTCCTCCATAAAACTGGCTTCCGTGTTCCTGTTATTCGGGATTGTCTGGATCGTAGGCTCGGACCTCCTATCCCTTATTCTCACCAACAACGACCTGCACCTGTACAATATACTCCAGCATTCCAAAGGTATCCTCTTTGTGGTGCTGGCTGCTGTCCTGATCTACCTGGTAAGCCGTAAACTTTATTCGAATATCGAGGAAGCCAATAAAAAACAGGAAGAGGCGCTGAAACGATATAAAATGCTGGGGATGGCCACCAATGATGCGGTTTGGGATTTCAACATGGTCACCCGCGAGTGTTATACCAACAGAACATTGCAGGAATTATTCGGTTATGCTGAATCGGAATTGCGCGACAACCACCTCTGGTGGCATAATAATCTGCATCCGGAAGATAAAGATCGGGTGATCCGCCTTATGGACAGCACTATCAGGACAGGCGGCAATGTATGGCAGGATGAATACCGGTTCCGCTGCAAGGACAATACCTACAAAACTATCTTCGACAGGAGCTTTATTCTGCGCAACGGACAGGGACAGGCATACCGGCTCATCGGCGCCATGCAGGATGTGACCGGTCAGCGGCAACTTCAGCAAAAGCTCACGGAAGAAAGGGAAAAGCATAAGAATGAACTGGCGCAAAGCATACTGCAGGCAGAAGAAGCGGAACGGAAAAAACTGGGCGAAGAATTGCACGACAATATCAACCAGTTACTGGGTGTAGTGAAATTATATATCCAGCATGCGCAGGTGAACCAGGAAATGCGACAGGAATTGCTGATGAAATGTTCGGATTATATTGCCCAAACGATAGAAGAGATCAGGCATTTATCGCGCTCCCTCCTGCCCCCCGCCCTCCAGGAACAAGGACTGGTCCATTGCCTGCACCAATTAGTGGCCGATATCCGGCAGGCGAAGACGATCGACATCAGCATCACCTGTGAAAATTTTACCGAATCGATATTACCGGCCAACCGGCAGGTAATGATCTATCGTATTATCCAGGAACAGCTCAACAATGTGCTCAGGCATTCCGGCGCCAGCCAGGTGCTGGTCGAACTAAAGTGCAAAGACAGATTGGTGGAATGTTCCGTATCCGATAACGGCACGGGGTTCGATACCGAAAAGAACAGGCCGGGGATGGGACTGCTCAATATCCGCAGCCGGCTGGAAGTGGTGAATGGACGTATGGAGATATATTCGGCCCCGGGCAAAGGTTGTACGCTGCTCATCGGGTTCAAGATATAATTACCATTAACGCATATCTATGTATACCTGGCTGGTCCTCTATTGGCTCATCTTTGGCCTATTACATAGTGTCCTGGCCACGGGCTGGTGCAAACGATCTTTCGAAAAAATGCTCGGAGCGAATTTCCGCTATTACAGGTTCGGCTATTCTGTTTTTGCATTGGTCAGTTTATCGCTGGTGCTGCTGTATCATTTCTCTTTGCCGTTCCAGCCTGCCTGGCATACGCCCTCGTACCTGCGTTGGGCGGGGGGCGCCTTGGCATTGGGAGGTACCTGGATCATGTGGGTCTGTATCCGTAAATATTTCTTCTACCTGAGTGGCATAGATATTTTTTATCCCGGTAAAAAGGTCCCGGCCCATCTCGAGACAGGGGGACTGCATCGCTATGTGCGTCATCCTTTGTATTCCGGGACTTTACTGATGGCCTGGTCGGTAATGGTGATCTTCCCGTATTGGAATAATCTCATCACCTGCATCATGATCACCCTGTATACCTGGGTGGGCGCCGTCTTCGAAGAGCGAAAGCTTCAGCAGGAATTTGGAGAAGCCTATACCCGATACCGGCATCGGGTGCCTATGCTGATCCCTTATAAAGTGTTGTAGTGATCGATCACCTGTTTAATGTCGGCCACAGATTTGCATTTCAGGTTATTGGTGGAAATATAATCGCTGATGGCCTGTTGTTTGTCTCCCAGCCACTCCGTGAGAAATGCTTTATCCTTTTTGAGGGGCTTGATCTGGCCGTCTTTAAAGACATAATAGGTCTCTACTTTCAGGAATTCTTTCTCTGCCGCGGCCATCCCGATCCCTGCCTTCCGTTCCAGCAACTTCTTTTTGGCCATTAACAGCAGTTGCGCTTTACCGTTAGACAACACTTCATAATAAGTTTCGCCTGTATTGTTGTCAACAGCAGGATAACCATTGGAGAAGGTATGGAGGGTAATGCCGGATTCAGTGGTATCGTAAAATTTGATCTCCCGTAAAAGCAGTGGAGGGGCCACCAGCTCTTCCTGTTTGGCAGAAAGATAGTGGACGACATTCGTGTTCAGGTTGAACCGGGCCGTCACTTTCTCATACACGCGGTTACCGGCCAGCGTAATGGTACATTCTCCCCAGTTGGCTTTGTAGAACGGCGTCCCTTTCACGTCACTATAATTGAATTCAGCCACCTGTTGCTTCCCACCAACATCGGTAAAGAAGATGGCAGCAGGCACGCTCATAATACCGTTATTGGGAGGGGTCGACGGAACCTGGGCCTGCAATCCGGCAGGCAGGGCAACAAAAATGATCAAAAACTTTTTCATGACGCAACAGGTAATTGTTATGGAATTTTTACGCTCATAAGTTAGTTCATTCTGTCGAAAATCCCGCTTATTTTGTCATAGTATAACACCACCGGAATAATTTCCCCTGGAAGTCGAATGGCGTGGTGGCCTTCGTTACATCCTTTATTTCGCTGGCCCTGATCTGTTGCTGGTCCAGCACAAAGCGCCGGTAATTGGTGCTGAACCAGATCACGCCGCCGGGAGAAAGGGCGCGTAATGTCTTGTTGAGCAGTTCTACGTGGTCTTGCTGGATATCCAGAAAATCTTTCATGCGTTTGCTGTTGCTGAAGGTGGGTGGGTCCATCACCACCAGGTCGCATGAGTTGGGTGAAAGGGTGTCGAGATATTGTTTAACATCGGCATGAACATAAAAATGCCTGCGCGGGTCATAGAGATCGTTGAGCTTCATATTCTCTTCCGCCCATTGAAGATAGGTTTTGGAGAGGTCCACGGAGGCGATCGAAGCAGCACCGCCCGCTGCTGCATAGACGGAAAAGGAGCCTGTATAACAAAATAGGTTGAGCACTCTCTTACCGGCCGACTGGTTGCGGACGAGACCGCGGGTAATGCGATGATCGAGGAAAAGGCCCGTATCGAGGTAATTGGACAGGTTCACTTTGAATTTCAATCCCGCTTCCTGCACGATGAAAAATTCCTGCTCGGTGGCTACGCGCTGATACTGGCCCAATCGCCCTGCTTTGCGCTGCCTTTGTTTGATGTAAACGTTATCTGCGGGCAGTTCGAGTATCTCACTGATGATGGCAATACAATCTTCCAGCCATTGCTCATGCTCTTCTTCCGAGAGATGGTGCCTGCGTTTGTATTCTGCGAGGTAGATATTGTTTTCATACACTTCAATGCAGAATGGGAATTCGGGCAGGTCGTGGTCGTATACCCGGTAACAGGTAATCCCCTGCCGCTTCGCCTGCCTGCTGATATGGCGGTATACTTTGGTGAGGCGGTTGCGGAACATTTCGTGTTTGTCCTGGAGCATGGGTGCAAATGTAGGGATTAGGTTGACAGGTTGATAAGTTGAAAGGTTGACAAGGAGGTCTCCACAACCGGGAGAACCACTTATCAACCTTTCAACTTATCAACCTGTCAACTTGTAAACTATACAACTAACTCCCAAATACCTTCCTCAACGTCTCGGTCACTCTCGCTGCAGGATCTTTCCTGATCCTCTGCTCTTCCTGTGCAACCTGGTAGAATAAGCCCCCTAACGCTCTTTCCGTAACATAGCCCGACAGATCGGTATTTACTTTTTTGAAGGTGGTAGGCAATTTATTGTAGGTCTCGAATACATCTTTCCAGTATTTGGTAGCATCGGTCTTTTGTAATGCTCCTTCGATCACAGGGCGGAATGCACTGGTGAGGGCGGGCAATGTTTTACCCTTAAGGTAGCTGGTAGCGGCCGTATCAGTGCCTTTGAGGATACCGAGGGCATCCTGGAAGCTCATGGTCTTGATGGCGTCCACAAAAATAGGAGCGGCAGATTTGGAAGCGTCTTCTGCGGCACGGTTCATAGACAGGATCGCTTTATCCACGAGTTCACCCATGCCGATGCTGCGCAGGGTCGATTCTACTTTTTTTGCTTCAGGAGGCATGAGCACCTTGATCGCTGCATTGGCAAAAAAACCGTCGACAGCAGATAATTTATTGGAGCTGTTCTGTGCGCCGACCGACAAGGCTTCTTTTAGACCCGATACGATCTCATCATTGCTGAGAGAGCCGCCTTTTGCTTTATTCAGCAGGTCGCCGGCTTTTTTCAATAATCCACCCTGGGCAAAACTGCCGAGAGAGCACAATAAAAGCAGCGGTAGAATAATTCGCTTCATCTGGATATTTTTAATTTTTTCAATAGGACGTCAATCCGGACTAAAATAACGTGCTATTCCATAAAAAGTTGTTAAGCACCTATTTATTTATCCACTCGAATGCTTCGGCCCTGGGCATTTCGTTAAAGACTTGCCAAACTTTTTCGGGAGGAGTGGTGAGCTTGCGCTGCGCGGTATCGATCCATGCGCCTTCTACCGTGATCACCGCCGCCAATGTATTACCGTTCTTTTTGATCTCATGGCGGATGCTCCAGCGCGACTGATCTTCTTTGGCTTTCAGGAGCTGCAGGTCTATCGATACGATATCTCCCAGTCTGATCTCTTTCCGGAAAATACATTCTTCGCGGAACAGGATGGGCCCGAAATGGTGCTGGTGCATGAATGCAGCATCGAGCCCATGCGCTTCCAGGAAGCAGATCCTGATATATGCACCATAATCATAATACACGGAATGACGGAGATGGAAATTCGGGTCCAGGTCGGCCCATCGGACCTCTATAGGTTTCAGGTATTCATTCATCATATTTTCAATTTAGCATTGTTTTGATTATTTTCATCGGGCATTTCCTTCTCCCATGCGCAAACTGATCGCGATATTTTGCTGCTTCCTGTTCCTTGCTTTACAATATGGCAAGATAGTAAGCTATTGGCAATGTCGCATACAGTCGGCCGTCCGCGTGGCTCCCTGCGATTGCGAAAAGATCCTGAAGCACCCCGACAATACCAAAGAACATGGGAACGCTTTCTTCAACCTCCGGGAAAAAACAGAAGAGCCTTATTCATTCTTTGAACCTGCCCTGTTCCGGTTCCTCCCTGCTCCCGGCACCATACAACAAAGACCAGTAGTACATTGTTTGCTGCCCCGCGATCATACCCGTAATATCTTCCAGCCTCCCCGCCTGTGATGGTTTACTGATAGAATTACTCCTTCGCATACTGGTTACCGGCAATGCCGGCAGCTATGTGTGTACATGCCCATTATTCCCATCACACAAAATCATTGAACATGAAAACGATCCATGCCGGACCGGTACTGGTCCTGCTTCTCATAATGGCTGCTTGTCAAAGACAAACTGCCTCTCCATCCAATCCTGTATATAACCAGGAGGTCATCGATGCCAAAGGCAATACTTTGTTATTAGGTAAGAGCACCAGGGAACGTTTGCAGCAACCTCCTTTCGATACATGGTTCAATACTAACTATAATAATTATACGACAGACAGCATAACAGCCCAACAGGTGAAACCCTTATTAAAAAATAAACACCTGCTCCTCTTTATGGGCACCTGGTGCGGTGACAGCCGCCGGGAAGTGCCGCGGATCTATAAGCTGCTCGATCATTGCGGAATTACCGCGTCCCAGGTACAACTGGTGACGCTGGATTACCGCGACAGCGCCTATAAGAAAAGCCCCGGTCATGAAGAAAGAGGGCTGTCGATCATCCGCGTACCAACCCTGCTGGTCTATGAAGGGCCAAAGGAATTGGGCCGCATTGTGGAAACACCCCGACAATCCTGGGAGAAAGACCTGTTGGCCATATTGCTGTCTGAACCATGATTTATTGGATTTAATGGATTGGGAGGATAACGTTGCATTTTTAAGATGCTGATTTTATAAAATCATTAATTCCGGTATAGCACTCAATCGGCGAATTTTCCTCCCAATCCATTAAATCCAATAAATCATGGTTCAGACAAGCTATTTCCCTAAATTTGACCCCTTAAAACAACATCTTGAATGAAAAAATCGATCCTGTTTACAGCCATCTGCATTTCCGCGATAGCAGCAACAGCACAACCTGCGAAAAAAACTGTTGCCACTAAACCGAAGGCTGCAGTGCCGGCTGTAGCTTTAAAAAATGCCACCGATTCTTTCAGCTATGCCATCGGTCTTAGCCTGGCCAATTTTTACAAACAGCAAGGTATAACCGATATCAATAACCAGGTAGTGATGAAAGCCCTGGCCGATGTGAAGAATGGCAAGCCCCTGCTCGACGAAACGCAGGCCAATAATACCATCATGGCCCGTATGCAGGCGATCAAATCAGTGAAGGCCGAAGGCAATAAAAAAGCCGGAGAAGCATTCCTGGCCGAGAATAAAAAGAAACCGGGCGTGATCACTTTGCCGAGCGGGCTCCAATACCAGGTGATCAAAGAAGGGAATGGCCCCAAGCCTACCAGGGAAGACCAGGTGAAAGTACATTATGTAGGCACGCTGCTCGATGGATCCGAATTCGACAGCTCGATCAAAAGAGGGGAACCGATCGTGTTCGGTGTAACGGGTGTGATCCCCGGCTGGACCGAAGCCCTGCAACTGATGCCTGTTGGCAGCAAATGGAAATTGTTCATTCCTTCCAGCCTGGCCTATGGTGATAACCAGGCAGGCCCTGATATCAAACCGGGCTCTACACTGGTGTTTGAGGTGGAGTTGCTGGAGATCGTGAAGAAATAGTCTGAACTGGGATTTGTGGGATGCATGGGATGAATGGGAAAGACCAAAAATTTCGAGACATTTCCCACTCATCCCATGCATC
>JAFIGX010000016.1 GCA_017849455.1 Pseudobacter sp. | reverse complement strand
GGTAGTGGTGTCAGCCCAAGTAACACAGTAAGAACATTCCAACCCCAATTTTTACCTGATGAATGAAGCCATTTTTTAATGAAGCCTTCTGTAGCATATCTTAAAATTAAAAATAAGAATAGGCCCCATTCTATTAATATAACAGGAATAAACGCCCATTTTTCCAGCATGTTTCCGAAAAAGTAGCCTGTAACAATATTTACCATGATGATTATTACAGGGGACAGCAATACAATTTTCCTTTTAGTCATTTGTAGTTAGTTTTAGGGTTTGTGGCTTAGGGCATATCACTCTCCATTTATATTCTTCAATCATGTGTAAGATAATCTTTTAATCAGATAATAATAAATGTTAGGTTGAATAGTGGCTATTACAACTGATGTGATGCCGCTTACACAAAAGCATATTTCCCCAGTCCGGTAATCACGCAGTCATTTCATCTCCTGATTGGCCTTCTTAACACAGAGTTTCCCCTTAGTTGTAGCTTTTTTATTACTTTTAAGCGCAAAGTTGTAAGGCCATTTATGAAGGTATCGTCTTTATACGACTCGAAGAATTTGTTTCATGAGCTTTCCGAAGGAGACGAGAGAGCCTTTCGCCGGATATTTGATGTATACAAAGAGCGGCTTCAGTACATCGCCCTTAAAATGCTGAAAGTGCCTGCTGTGGCTGAAGAAATCGTGCAGGATGTTTTCATGACTGTTTGGATCAATCAATCAAAATTCTCTACGATTGATGACCCTGAAGCCTACCTGTTTGTTATCACCTATAACCGGATTTACACACAACTGCGCAAAACGGCCAGGGAAAATAAATTGCTGCTCGAATTGATCAGGGTGCTCGGGGAGCAGCAGCTTTCAACAGAGGACATGGTCCTGGCCAACGAAACCAGGGCAATTATTGACGAAGCCATCGAATCCCTTCCTGATCAGCAAAAACTGGTCTTTAAGCTGAGCCGCCAGGACGGGATGACCCATGACCAGATTGCGCATGCGCTAAACATCTCACCCAACACAGTGAAGAATCATATTGTGCTGGCCCTGAAGCATATCCGTATGCATATCGGAGAAGTTGCCATAACGCTGGCAACGATTTTCTGGAACAGCACCCGGTAAAGTGAATTTTTTTTTGCAGGACTTAGTCCCCTTATTTCTTTTCAAACTCCTTGTACTTAACAGGCGACAGTCAAGTGCTTTCCTGTACACTATTACGAATCATACCATGCGGATTAATGATTTACTGGAACGGTTGGTTGACAATACAGCTTCTGAAGAAGATGTCCGGGAGTTGCTCACCCTATTGAATTCAGGTGATCAGAAAACACCAGTAAAAGAAAAGGTAGAGCAGCTTTGGAACGAATACAGGCCAGGTCATCCATTACCGGTAACCGACTGGGGAAAAATGTATGCAACAATTGTTGATACCCCTGTTATCAATAAATCTTCGAAAAGACGAATCAGTTTTGCAAAGGTAGCAGCAGCGGCTATTCTCCTCTATACAATTGGAATGGGAGCCTGGTTTTTCTATAGAAAAAATCCTGCTCCCGGCCCCATCGCGAAACAGCCACAGGAAATACGATTTAAAAATGATGTGCAACCGGGAAGCAATGGGGCCACATTAACACTGGCCAACGGACAGCAGATTATACTTGATAGTGCACATAATGGATTATTGACAACGCAGGGGAACACGGTTGTTATTAAACAGAACGATCAGTTAAGTTACCAGGCAGGCTCTGCAGAGACTGCCACGGTATCCTATAATACCATCACGACACCAAGGGGCCGGCAATACCCGAATTTGATTTTAGCCGATGGCAGTAAAGTGTGGCTGGATGCCGGTTCATCTATCCGGTTCCCGACAGCATTTACTGGCACGGAACGGAAAGTAGAGATAACAGGACAGGTTTGGTTTGATGTGGTGCACAATGATAAAATGCCTTTCAGGGTAATGGCGAACGGGATCGAGATCAATGATTTGGGTACCGTGTTCAATGTAAATGCATACGGTGATGAAGAAAAAACCAAAGTAACCTTGTTGAGTGGAACGATCCGTATTCAATCCATCACCATGAAACCCGGCGAGCAGGCGCAAATAACGAAAGACGGGAAAATCAACATTGCATCCGGGATAGATACAGATGAAGTAATGGCCTGGAAAAATGGAGTGTTTCAATGTGAAGGGGCAGATGTAGCCTCGGTCATGCGGCAAATCTCCCGCTGGTACGATGTGGATATTGTCTATGATCGACCCATTACGAAAAGGGTGAGCTTATTGAATGTGCCCCGAACGGTGACAATGACAAATATTTTGAAGATCATGGAAATGACAGGCAATGTAAGATTTGTGATTGAAGGTAAAAAAGTAACGGTGTTTTTGCTGTAAAAAATTCTTCCCGCATTAACGGGATAAGTTATGGTTGACCAAACAAAAACCGCCCCGACTGGAATTCGGAGCGGCAAATAAGTTCGGGTTAACCCAATTATAACAAGTCCGCAAGACTGCTTATTGTTTAACCCAAACTATAACAAAGTTATGCTTTTGAAAGCTCTTTGTACGTTCTGGTATTTATTACCGGCACTAACAACCAAAAAAACCTGCCTGCCGGTCAGGCAGGTGCTGCGACCTATGAGACTCACAGCGATCATACTACTTGCTACTGCTTTACAGGTCAGTGCCAGGAGCATTGGCCAAACCATTACTCTCTCGATGAAAGATGCACCGCTGGAAAAGGTATTTAAAGAAATACAAAAACAAAGCGGTTATGCTTTTGTGTATTTCAATGATGATCTGACCGGTACTAAGAAGGTGGATGTTCAGGTGAAAGCAGCTACCCTGGATGTAGTATTACAACTATGCCTGCAGGGCCAGCCGCTCACTTATTCGGTTGCCAATAAGATTGTGGTGATTAAAAAAGGGGCTACAATATCTATTATTAAAAGTAACGGATCTCCACCAATTGACGTGCACGGAGTAGTAAAAGACGAAAAGGGAAATGTAAGAGCAGGTGTGACAATTACTATAAAAGGGAGTAAAAATGCTACCTCTACGGATGATAACGGAGAATTCATTTTAAAAAATATTGACCCGGATGCGACGCTTGTTTTTTCCAGCGTCGGGACAGAAACTTATGAAGTGAAGGTGAATGGGCAGACAGATTTCACAATCAGTTTAAAAACGAAAATAGCAGCCCTCAGCCCTATATTGGTTCAAGTAAACACCGGGTATCAACAAATATCAAAAGAAAGGGCCACCGGTTCATTTGTTCATTTAAATAATGAGATTATTTCCCGCACTGTGAGTACGAATATCCTGGACAGGCTGGTAGGCATGAGCCTTGGATTGAACGGGAAATACCAGCAAGCGCCTTTGGGCCTCTCATACGACCCTGTTAATTCCAGGCATTTGTTTTTAACGGTCCGCGGTGTAAGTACCCTTTCATCCGCTGTGGGAACAGATCCGCTGGTGGTGCTGGATAATTTTCCTTATGAAGGTGATCTGAATAATATCAATCCCAACGATATAGAATCAGTCACCATTTTAAAGGATGCGGCCGCAGCATCTATCTGGGGTGCCAGGGCCGGTAATGGGGTCATTGTCCTCACTACCCAAAAAGGCAGTTTTAATCGCCGAATGGAAATATCGCTCAATTCCAGCGTATCGGTCATGGACAAGCCGGCTTTACGGGATAACCCTTTTTTTATAAGTGCTTCACACTACATTGAAATAGAAAGAACTTTATTTAACAGGAATTATTATAACGCAAGTATCAATAACAGAACAAGCTGGCCGTTTTTATCGCCGGTGATAGAGATTTTAACCCGTCAAAGGGCAGGACAGATTTCTGCTGCCGAGGCCGATGCACAAATTGCCCTGTTAAAAGAAAATGATATACGGGATGACCAGCTCAAATATGTTTACCAGCGGGCAGTCAACGTTCAAAACTCAATTGGAATAAGAGGCGGAACAGATAAGCTAACCTATTCTTTATCGGTAGGGTACGATAATAATAAAAGTACCTTGGTAAGAAATGGATTTAACCGCACTACAATCAATACGGTCAATGTGTATAAGCCGGTAAAAAACCTGGAAATTACTACTACCCTGAATTACAGCAGGAGCGAATCCATGTTAAATAATAATATTGTTCTGTACAGATACCCTTACGATAAATTTGCAGATGCTTTCGGAAACCCACTGCCTACTTATGGGGCCTATCGTGCTCCCTATATCGACAGCCTTCAGCGTTTAGGTTTTCAGAACTGGCAATATTTCCCGCTGGAGGAATTGAATAATGCGGATAACAAAATTACGACCAGTGACCTGCTGACCAGGATCGGGGTAAAATATAGGATAATCCCGGCAGTAAGTATTGAAATGAATTACCAAAACGAGACACAGCATATCATCAACAGGAACTACCAGAATGTAAATACTTTTTCTGTACGGGATCTGGTCAATCAATTTACACAATACAATGCCACCACCCATACCTTTACTTATAAAGTGCCGCTGGGAGGGATATTGAATCTTACCAATACAGATTATAATGCTGATAATTACAGGGCCCAGCTCGATTTCAATAAGAAGTTTACCGCTCTCCATGAGGTGACTGCTATTGCCGGGGCTGAGATCAGGCAGTTAAAAACAAGCAGCTACTCGGGAATTTCCTATGGTTATGACAATGAAACCGGAACAGCCAACAATGCACTTGATTTTTATAATCCATTGCCAAAGTATCCTACAGGTTCAGGAACGATCCCTTTTCGGGTAGGAAGTGTGCGAGGTGTAACGCTGCGCTATATCTCTTATTTCGTGAACGCAGCCTATACTTATCATCAGCGGTACACGGTTTCTGTAAGTGGCAGAAAAGACGGATCAAATATTTTTGGTGTTAACTCCAACGACAGGGTTACACCCTTATGGTCTTCCGGAGCTGCCTGGGATATCTCACAGGAGAAGTTTTACCATTCCGGGTTTTTACCTTATTTAAAACTAAGGGCAACCTATGGCTATAATGGAAATGTGTATAACGGCACTGCTTACGTGACCGGTTATTATACTTCGACCAGCTTAACGGGTGCCCAGACCATCGGTGGATTAACGCCGCCAAACCCGGATTTGAAATGGGAAAGAGTAAGAACTGTCAATTTCGGGGTTGACTTTTCTGTAAAGAAAAATATTATCTCAGGTTCTGTAGAAATCTATCAGAAAGATGGATTGGACCTGATCGAAACATTACCCCTCGCCGGGTCTACAGGATTTACGTCGTTTACCGGCAATGCGGCTTCGACAAGGACAAGGGGCCTGGAACTTTTATTGAACAGTAAAAACCTGGATGGCCCGCTTACCTGGAATACAACATTCCTGTTTAATAGCCTTCGCGACAAAATAACAAGATATGATATAGAAAGGACATCGGGAAGCATTCAATCGGCTGGCGGAGTTGTTGGCAAGCCGGTAAATAGTATATATAGTTATAGATGGGCGGGACTGGATCCTGTCAATGGCGACCCACAGGGCTATTCGAACGGTAAAATAAGTAAGGACTATTCAGGTATTATCAACAACTATAACCCTGATAGCCTGGTGTTTCATGGTTCAACCTCCCCAACTGTTTTTGGATCGCTCCGAAATGACCTGGGTTTTAAAGGATTCACACTATCATTCAACATTATCTATAAATTGGGATATTATTTTCGCCGGTATTCGACCAGTCTAAATTATACGGATATTGTTAATTCAGGTTTAAGCAGTTTTAGCATCAACTCCGACTATGCGAAGCGCTGGCAGAATCCGGGTGATGAAGGATATACTAATGTTCCCTCTGTGTTGTATCCGTCTAATTCCGTCCGCAATACTTTCTATCAATATTCATCTGTACTTGTAACAAGAGGTGACCATATCCGTCTGCAAGATATCCGTTTGGATTATGATATAAAAAATGTATTTGCCAAAAACCTGTTTAAATCATTCAGGATTTATTGTTTGCTTAGTAATGTGGGCGTATTGTGGCGGGCCAATAAATTCGATGTTGACCCCGATGCCTATAGCCCCTCATTTGGAGTAAATCCAGCTCCTCTTACAATTAACCTCGGTTTAAATGCAACTTTTTAAAAATAGCGCAATGAAACAGCTTATCATTATATCGTTACTATTTATCTCTTCCCTGGTTATTGGTTCCTGTAAGAAGCAGGATGATTTTCTCAACGTGAAGCGCAATAAAAGCGATGTAAGGCCCTCCACCCTGAAAGATATGCAGGCCATATTGGATGACCCGGATTTTATGAATTACCGATTTCCGAATATTGGAAATGCGGCATCTGATAATGCGTATTTAACGGATGCTAATCTTGGGATATTAGATCCGGTTGGTGCCAGCGCTTATTTATTTGAGAGTGGGGATTTTTACCGAGGCACAGGTAGCTTAAATTCGGTAGACTGGGATTATCCTTATTCGGTAATAGAGCATGCCAATATTGTGTTGGATGGTCTGGAGAAAATTTCCCATACAGTTTCCAATCAATCTCAATACAATAATGTAAAGGGATCAGCTCTTTTTTACCGTTCTTTTATGTTCTATTCTTTGGCACAGCTATTTTGTAAACTGTATGATGGAACCACCTCCAATGGTGACCTAGGAATAGTGCTGAGACTAACTTCTGATGTAAATGCAAGGTCTGTCCGTTCAACAGTGCAACAGACTTATGACCGGATAGTCGCCGATATAAAGGAGGCTGTACATTTATTACCTATAACGCCTGATTTTCCGATGCGACCAGGTCAGGCGGCAGCCAATGCGTTACTGGCCAAAGTGTACCTGTCAATGGGGGATTACGCGAACGCCGCCATTTACGCCGGGAACTCACTCAATCAATTTAATATCCTGCTGGATTATAACAGCAACCTGATTTCATCGCAGGACAATCCTTTTCCACCTTACCCGAATAACCCGGAGGTGAGCTTTTATGGTTTTGGTACAGGAGAAGGGGGATTGTTTTGTTTTCCGGGTTTTTATATTGCCAATGTTGATACAGTACTATATAATTCTTATGATGATAATGATCTAAGAAAATCTTTATTTTACTCATTCCAGGGGTCCGGCAATATTTTCTTACGCGGGGGCTATGGAATTGATAAATACCAGAGTTATCATTTTAGCGGCATTGCAACTGACGAAGTGTACCTGATTCGTGCTGAATCTTACGTAAGAACCGGAAATATTCCTGGCGCTTTGGCTGATTTAAACACACTGCTGCAAAAAAGGTATAGGAGTGGAACATTCTCTCCCATTACTATCAATGATCCGGATTTATTACTGGCAAAAATATTGATGGAGCGCAGAAAAGAATTGCCCTTTACAGGCCAGTCGAGATTTGAAGATTTACGTCGTTTGAACAAAGACCCGCGGTTTGCCGTGATCCTCAAAAGAATGAATAATGGAGCCACTTATACATTGCCGCCCAACGACCCGCGATATGTTTTTCCCATACCCGATTTGGAAATTCAATTGAGCGGTATCCAACAAAATACAAGATAACTAATACTCTATACGCTATGTTGAAATATTATAAATATTTAGTGATTCTTTTTACCTGTTCGGTATCCGTGGTAGCAGTCAATAGCCAGGTAAGTAATCATATAAAAGATAACACCCTCCGGGTAAGCATATCTATTGATGATGCAAAACCTTCTGACACATTATTTCTAAATCTATACTCTTACTTCTATCCTCTTGAAGATAGAATTGTCTGTGCCACACTGGATGAGAATAGATTGTACAAGTTCAATGTCCCTGTAAATAGTACCTATGGTTATTGGGAAATAAAAAAACTGGTTCCGATTCCTGCAAATGATACAGATCATGGTATGGGAAACAGGTTTAGAGGATTGTCTTCTACTTATTATTGGGAAGCCGGAGATGATATAAAAATAGTTATGAATAGAAAACAGGAATCAAAGGATGCCTGGACTGAAAAAGAAGATTATAATTTTTTTGTTTCAGGAAAGGGTTCATTAAAATACGACCTTCAAAAAAGGATAGAACCCCTTTTAAACGGTATTGATAAAGATCCCATGTTTAATTCAAAGTTCGAATATCATAATATTCACTCAGGCTCTTATGCCAGGATTCTGGCTATTTTGGATAGTAACAGGGCTGGTTTGACTGTTTCAGGCTACAATGTTTTAAAAGCAAATGCCGCTTTTTGGAATAATGGCCAGTTTTATGCATTTGATTTTTTTTACAATAAACAGCGAAAATATCCGGCTAAAGCGAAGGAATTTTTGAATGCTTTGAAAAAACAAGTGAATAGCATCTTATATCCTGTGCGGGATATACCTGGGCAATATATATGCAGGTCCTGGGCGGCCTGTTTTTATTTTACAAATGCTATAGGAGCTGTTTGTAATATCGAACAGAATAAAATAGTATTATTAGGCTTAGCAAATGATAGCGTGTATTCTGTTTTAAAACGGAGATTTAAGGGTAAGCTAAGAGATCAACTGATAACTTTTTATTTGCTGATATCGCAGAGGCCTGCAGATACGGATCGGATTATAGGGGATGCTTTGCGAACAGTAAAAACAGATTATTGTCTTCAAAAATTAAAATCAATTGCTGACACACAATCCCCCGGAAAAAAAGTCTTTGAATTTAGCCTGGCAGATTCAACAGGTCAACTGTATTCACCGGGTAATTTTAAAAGCAGAGTAGTCTTTGTTGATTTTTGGTATACAGGCTGTGGAGCTTGTTCACAATTTTATAAAACAGTAATCTCGGGGATAGAAAATAAGTATAAAGATAATAAGAACATTGTCTTTGTTACTGTATCAATAGATGTAAAAGATTATCTATGGAAAAGGTCGCTTAGGGGCGGACAATATACAGGCACTGAAAGTATCAATCTATTTACAAACGGCCAGGGTGACATGAGCCCATTGATAGAATATTATAATATAAAAGGCTATCCCATGGCCATGCTCCTGGATAAAGAAGGCCGGATATTCAGGTTTAATACAGCGGATTTATACGAACAGACCTCTCTTGATAACGCAATTAATCATCTGCTGAATAATTAGCTGTAAACAGAAAGATCACTATCTGCTTGTTTTTGAAGCTATGGCCGCGAAAGACAAAGCGAAGATCAACCAGGTCCTGGAGGAGCTTTTGACCCCAAAAGTGCACAAAGCAAGAAATAATGCCTGAATACCAGGAGATCGATCTGTTCTCTATGCCGAAATAAGAACCTGTAATATCATAAATAAGAGGCTGCTCTTTTATCAGAGCCAGCCTCTTTGTTTTCTCATGAAACCGTGGAGAGTTGCTGGTCTATCCCGGTAGTTTGAACGATGACCTGAAAGAATTTACAGGTTCAGCAGGAACGATATATATGGTTTTCGCGTATCGGTCATGTCTTTATATCCCAGTGCAAATATCGTATATACACGCCTGTTGGTAATAGTGCTGCCATTGGAATAAGGTGTACCTATCGTAAGCGTGGTGCTGCCTGCAGGCCGCAGGGTCCAGTTCTTGGTGGCGGCAGGCAATGGCATGGTGAACTCGGCACTTTTCAGGTAATCTACATTCGGGGCCACGATCGTAGCATCGTAGTAAAGATCGACAGGGCCTGCATTGGGGATGAGGTTCACGAATTTATAACGGATATAACCCGAATCGGGGCGGGCATTGTTATCGCTCAGCATCACCGATTTGGTATTCGCTGTGGTATCCGTGATGTGCAGGGTCTGGTATTTGCCTCCTTCCACCGTAATATCCGTTTCAAACAACTTGATGGAATCCACGCCGATATTGGCCCCTTTCTGCGGGATCACTACTGAAAATTTATGGGCGCCTGGATTAACGACCATATAATCGGCCGTAGAACCCCCACCGGTATTATAACCACCGCCGGGGAAAGGCGTGCGGCTCGTGATCGGGTTGCTCACGCGGTTGCCGTCGAGCGCCAGGTACACGGTAGGGTTGGATTGATAAGAGGAAACGAAATTGATCTTCAACAAGGCTTTATCGGGCGATATAACATCGAACTCGCCATACTTTATTTCATTTTTATCGCATGCCGTGATCAGCATGACGGTAGAAAATAAGATGGCGGCCGGTATGAATAGTTTGTACATAATACTTGATTTTGTGATGATCTATTCTGGTTTGGTGAACCACAGTTCATAGGTGTTGTAATCAGGATTCAACGCACTCCATTTGGCCAGTTCATCCCTGTTCCACACATATTCCGAATTGAAGCGTGGCCTTACACGTTGGGCGACATAGCCTTTATTGGTTGGGAAGAGATCATCGAGCTGGTAGAAATAAAGTCTTTTGAAAATGGAGGTATCGTACTTGTACTTGCGAAGATCGCACCATTGTTCAACGCCGGCCCATCCCCATTGGGCGATATATTTCTGCGACATGATATCGGAGAGCTTGAGGTCGCCCGCTGTCTGCGCTACTTCCGAACTGTTCTTATAAGCTGTGATCTCGGTATTCGAGATCTTCGTGGCGGTGGCGGGAATGCCATAGGTATTCACGAAATCCATGTGGCCATCGATACCTTTCAGATACGCTCCGTATGCTTCAGGTAATTTGCCCTGTGCAAACAATGCTTCTGCTTTGGCGAATTGCAGTTGCGCATATCCCATGAGCGGATAGCGGCCTTTATCGGTGAAAAGATATTTGCCTGGATAGGGAGCTGCCACAGCGCCCCATACATGCGGTACGCGTTTTGTGGTCTGTGGATCGCCTTTGGTGGGCACCACGCCACGATAAACGCCATCCGGGTTGGCAGCGATCATGCGGCTGAGGCGGGGATCAACAGATGTAGTGGGGCTGGCAGGAGGGGTACCGCGAACGCCACCGGTGAGCAGGTCTACGATGGGTTGAGCTACGCGGCCCGTATACCGGGGCACCACATTCGAAGCAGTAGGGTTGATGAGATTGAAGGTGGGGCCAAACACATTACCATCCGATGAGGCACTGGCGGCAAAAAAGACGGTGGCGTCTTCCGAAGAATTGGCGAATGAAAGGTCTACATACTTCACGACACTATCGGCATACCCACTCGTGAATTTAGATTTATTGCGGAGGTGGCTGTATTGTTGTGCCAGCAGCCCGTACACGAATTTCATCCATTTGCCACGATCGCCTTTGTATATCTGGTCGCCGGAGGTGCCGCTCAGCATGCCTTCGTAGCTGATCGCATCGGGCCGGCCGAAGCAGGCGATCGCTGAATCGCACCACTGGCGTACGCGTGCGTATACATCGGGCTGGTCCTGGTAATTGAAGAAGAGGCGGGTGGTATCGAAGGCCTGATCGAGGATGATGGGACCATGATAGTCAGTGGCGAGTTGGAAAGCCCAGGCTTTGATGGCATAGCCGATACCAGCATAAGTCCATTTGGCATTTTTCCGGCCATCGGCAATCAATGCCTCGAGGTTGAGGCCCATGTTCACGTACAACATGCGCCAGATCACGCCGCCATTGTCATTGGCAGGTTCATAGCCATGCTGCTCCCACACATTGGCGGCTGCAGGACTGCCCCAATATTGCAGGTATTTGAAGATATACATATAATCATTGGCCGTGCCGTTCGCCATCTGGTATTCGATGGGAGAGAGCAATACTTCGGCGGTGGCGATCTGTGGGTTGACCGGGTCCGTATTGACATCGAGCCATTTTTTACAACTGCTGATACCGATGATCAGCATTGATATGATGAGGAGGGATGATATTCGTTTCATAAAAGCGTTCATTTCTAGCTTGTGAATGATTAGAGTTTTAGACGCAATCCGAAGTTCACGCCCAGCGGGCGTCCCATATTGCCGATATCGATACCATAACCGCCTAAACCGCCGGTGGCAGGTGTGGTGCCGTTGCTATCGGGGTCGATCCCTGAGTAATTCGTGATGAGCAACACATCGGTGGCGGTGACGAACACGCCCAGGTCCTTGATGAATTTGGTGCGCGCCAGCATCGTTTTGGGGAAAGTGTATTGCAACGTGATATCCCGCACCCTCAACGCGCTGATGTTCTTTTCCACGAATTGTTCCGGGGCAACGCCATTGGTAGTGGAGGTATAGAAAGATGTATTGTTATAAGGCGTTACGGCAATGGTGTTCACCGTTGGATGATCTGTATTTTCCAGACCGTCTCTCAACACACCTTTGATCACGCGGGGCACTTCCCGGTCGAGGGTCTTGGTGCTGAGACCAGTTGTGTATAAAGTATACTGGGTGGCATTGTACACATCACCGCCCCTGCGGAGGTCGACGAGGAAGGAAAGGAACCAGCTTTTATAAGTGAACTTGTTCACGAAGCCCATGAGGAAATCGGGCGTTCTGTCGCCGATCACCGGGAACTCCGCATCGCTTTTGAGAATGGGAAGGCCATTGGTAGGACTGATCAGGATATCGCCCTTATCATTCTTGGCATTCACCCAACCGCCGATAGCGCCGGTGCTGGAACCGGGATATACGGAACCGCGAACCCCGTTCTGGAGCCAGGTATCCGAGTTGTAGTATTCCGGCAGTTCTTCCGCCACTTTACCTACTGTTCCGCGGTTGAGGGTGAAGTTGACGGTTACATTCCATCCAAAATTCTTGTTTTGTATAGGGGCTCCTGTCAACTGCACTTCAACCCCTTTATTGATCACTTCTCCGCCATTGAAATACTTGCTCACAAAGCCGGTGCCATAGCTGAGCCTGGGCTGGATGATCTGGTCCTTGGCATGCATGCGGTACCAGGTGAAATCGATACCGAGGCGGTTGTTCAGGAACTGCATTTCGAACCCTGTCTCGAAGTTCTCTGAGAACTCTGCTACCAGCCTGTCATTGCCACCGTTTACTATATCGTACGCGAAACCGCCTCCGGTAGAGCCTTGCGGCAGGAGCCTGGGCTGGATAACATAGGATGCCCTTGGGCCTTTACCTGTTTTGCCCCAGGATGCCCTGAGCTTACCAGAAGACAACCATGGATAATCTTTCTGGATGGAAGGCAGCTCAGTAAAATTGAACGTAAGGCCAAGGCCCGGATAGAAAAAGTATGGGTTATTGGGCATGAAGCGCGACGTGGCATCCTCACGGCCAGTAAGCGTCAGATAAAGGAGCTGCTGGTATCCCAGTACTGCCTGGCCAAAAACGCCCATCTCACGATAACGTATAACCGTATTCTTGGTACGCTGCGTGGTAGGGAGGGTATTATTGATACTGTAAAAATTGGGATCATACATTTTTTCTCCCAATTGGGCGAAGGTGTTGCTGTTATTATCACTGAAGTTGCCGCCTATGATCAGGGTGCCATTGAACTTACCTACCTTCTTGACCATAGTGGCATTCAGTGATCCGTTGATGATCTTGTTGGTGGTTTGATAGGTTTCGATTCGACCGCCCGTGGGTGTACCTGATGAGCCCGATCCCTTATACGATTGCGTATGGTATACGAGGATACCACTGGTATTGGCGATATCGGCGCCGAGTGTTCCTGTAACGGTGAGCCAGTTGGTTGGTTTGAGCGTTATAGTCGAGTTACCGAGCAAGCGGTTGACTTTATCTTCATTGATATTCTTATACACATCCCAGAACGGGTTATCCGTTTCGCCGTAGATATCGCTGGTATTCAGCACACGGTTCCCATAAGGATCTATCCAGTTGTTGATATCATATCTCGAAGGGAAGGTAAGGAGCGCCATCAGGTAACCTCTGTCGCCTTTGTTGGCCTTGCGGTTGAAGGTATTGATATAATTCAGTGATGTGGTCACACTGAGGATCGGGTTGATGGTAGCAGTTCCCGAAAGCCTGGAAGAATACCTGGTGTACTGCGTGTTGGGAATGGTACCTGCATTGTCTGAAAATTCATTCGACCATCGATAGGAGAAACCTGAATTACCACCTTCCAGCGCCAGGTTGTGTTTATGGTTGAAACCGGTCTTGAAAAAGGCGTCGATATTATCGTAGATCTTCATGCCATCGGCGTATTTGGGGCCGAAGTAGTTCCGGGTGGAACCGCTATAGATACCGTTGCTCACACCCTGGCTGTAGACCTGCTGCACTTCCGGGAAATTGAGCTGTTTCTCGAAGCGGAAGGAATTGTTATAGGTAACGGCGCCTTGCCCGGATTTTGCTTTTTTGGTAGTGATCACGATAGCGCCGCCGGCGCCGAGATTACCATACAGGGCGGTTGCTTCGGGCCCTTTCAGGATCGTGTATGTTTCAATGTCCGCAGGATTGATATCGAGGGCCCTGTTGGAGAAATCCTGGTCGCGGTTATTGCGATTGCCCACGAGGTTAGCCCCGGTCATGATCGAATTGTCGATGGGGAGACCATCGATAACGATGAGGGCCGAGTTATCGCCATCCAGTGAAACGATACCACGCAAAATGATCTGGGAGGAAGCGCCCGGGTTACCTGAAGTAGCGTTGACCAGCAGGCCCGGAACGCGACCGGCGAGGCCGCCGATAAAGCTTTCGCGCTGGGTATTGCTCACATCCTCACCGGATACGATGGGTGTGGAGTAGGCCAGGCTCTTTTTGTTGCGGTTGATATTGTAGGCTGTTACCACCACTTCACCCATTTGTTTATCGGTGGCCTGCATGGTAACATTGATCACCGGCTTGTCGCCTACAGTGATGTCCTGTGAGGCATAGCCCACATAGGTGAAAGTAAGGACCTGACCTTTGGCTGCCGCAATCGAGTAGAAGCCGGCATTGTTGGTCTGGGCCGATTTTTTAGTGGTCTTATTGATGACAGTGACCCCTGCCAGTGGGGACTTGTCCGCAGTCAGAACGGTACCGCCTACCGTTCTTTCCTGGGAATAGGAGGCGTTGCATAGTAATAGAAAGAACATTACCAGCAACCAGAGATTTTGTCTCATAGCGAGTTGTTTTGGTCGTTGATGTATTAGATGAGATAGTAAAAAAAGCTTTGTTCTACAAAACCTCTATTCCTGCATCTCTATATGGTTTTAACAAAGGATCATCGGATGGCAATTCAGTGATCAGTGTATGGATCTTGTTGATGTCATCGATGTGAATGGGCTGCAGTGAATTGATCTTCTCCGCAATGGTGAGGCAAACCACTTTCTGCGCCGATTCGATCATTGCCTTTTTCAATTGTACTACATCCCAGTCGTTATCGGTGATGCCATGTTTGATATCGATGGCATTGATGCCGAGGAAGCAGAGGTCTGCGCGAATGCGCCTGATCTGGGCGATCGCTTCGGCGCCCACCGTGATCTTGGAATTCTTGGATACTTTATCACCGATCAATATCACATCGATAGAAGGGTGGTGCATGTATTCGAGTACGGCAGGGATACTGCCCGATATAAAGGTCGCTTTCAATTGAGGAGGTAATGCCCTTGCCAGCTCGATAATGGTAGTGCCACCGGTGGTAAGCACGAACATACCGTCTTCAATAAGCGCAGCGGCTTTCTGTGCGATCACTTTCTTGTGGTCGTGCGAATACACATCATTGGAAGGATAATAAACCTGGGAGAAGGAATGCGATAAAGCGCCTCCATGCACTTTGATCAGCTTGCCTTCATCGGCGAGTTCCTGCAAGTCTCTGCGGATTGTATCTTCCGAGACATTGATCTCCAGGCTTAGGCCAGAGGACAGCACCTTGTTGTGAAGGTTTACCTGGTGCAGGATATAGGCTTGTCTTTCCTTTTTAAGCATAATTGTTAGCCGGTTACGTTTCAAAATAAAGTAAATTCCTGCACAAAACCGCAAGTTATTTTAAATATATTGGCAAAAACAGCATTAAATTTTGGTGATTCCTTGAAATATTGCGGCTATTTTCCGGTTTGTAACAGATTCTGGCCGTTATTTTTTCGGGATCGGCGCAATATCGTGCAAAATTTTTATTTGAGGGTGAAGCGTATGGAGACGGCAAATGCATCCGGAACAAAATTGATCCTGGGTGTGATATCGAGTTCCGGCTTCCAGTCGGCCGATAAATTGATCGGCACATTCGGGAATTTATAATCGAGGCCGATGATGCCTGTTGGCCCGAGGTAGGTGTTCTTATCCTGCCAGCCCACATAAAAACCACCGCCATAAAACCATTTGAGCCCCGGTGTGGAGAAAGGCTGATAGATCTCCAATAGTGCGCCCATACCAAAGCGGCTTCCGAATGAGACCAGTCCTTCCACGGCACTTCTTTCCGTTACGAAATATTTTCCCGTTACAGAGCTGTTCAGGGTGGGAGTGGAATTGCTCAAACGCAAACCTATCCCGAACCGGTAGTCCTGTGCATGGGCTGTTGCGGCAATGCAAAACAAGACTACTGCCAGCGGCAGGGTTTTCGTGATCCTTCGCATATTTTCAGTTTATGCTGAGAAAACGAAAATGGTGCCAACAGAGTACTAAGTAAGCGTTAAAGTGGGGCTAATTCCCGAAGAGTTCATACTTTGTTTTCGGTCTGCGTGCTTCCCGCCATTTGAAGCTCCGCAGGAACCTGTCCTGCTCGGTGGCTTCCTTGAAGGGGATCATAGTGCCGGAGGGTTCACTGATGACGACCACCCTGTCCAGTTCTTTATGTTTGAACCGCAGGTCGATGATATCGCCTGCCACCTTGTTCACACCTACAAAAGCGCTGTCCTCATCCTGTACATAATAAATGCTTTCCGCATTTCCCTTGGCCCGCATGTAGTCTATATTCCCTTCCACGAAATAGGCGGTGATCCTGTTCCCCTTCAACTGGTTGTAGAGGTCTTTCCCGATCTTGTTCACGGCCAGCGCATTTTCAAATACGTATACCCGGTGGGGTTGCTTGTTTTTGGTATACATATATATGGTATCTCCCGTGATCTGGTTTTCGCCCGACCATACCACAGGGTCGGTGAAGAGTCGAAAAACGGAATCTACTCCTGTATAATACAAACTATCGCACACGGCCTGCATGGAATCGGAGAAGATACGTACATGATGGAAGGCTTTGAAATACCGGTTGGCGCTGTCATTGCCGGGGCCGGGGGCCGGCGCCTGGCTGACCACCGTGATGCCTTTGAGCGTGTCTTCACTGCCGGCCGATGAATCCCTGTGGAAATGTTGCACGCCGAGCCTCCCGGAGAAAAGGGTATCGGCTGCCACGTAGATGGAATCCTTATCCTGTTTTATGATCATGAGAGGGCTCTGCGTGGCGAAGAAGCTGCCGTCTTCGCGGCGTGATTCGATATAATTGGCCAGCACGGAAACGCCCTGTGCGCTGTCGATGTGCACGGCATTGCCCGAAAGTTTGGTGATGCCTGTTTTGTCGTCCGTTACCACACTGTTGGCGATGGTCCGGGTCCTTGCTTTCTTGTCTTCTATGATTGGTCTTAACCCGAACTCCGCTTTCTTGTTTTTCAGGTCATAATATCCTTCGCTGGTGGTGATATTCCTTTTGGCGCTGTCCTCTATAAAGGTCTTCGTGATAAAGGTGGCTAACTCCGAAGTGGTATTGTAGAGCAATGAATCCGTCTTCAGGTTGTACTGCGGGTCGACCAGCACTACATTCTTTTTGAAATACACATCTTTCAGTTCTCCATAATAAGTACCTTCCTTGCTGGTGAGCACCGTATTCCCATTCACCACACGGCCGCCATTGTAATAATCCCCGATCTTCTGATTGGCGTCATAGCGGAGACTGTCGGTATACAGGCTGATCTTTTTATCGGTAAGATGTACTTTATTCCTCAGATAAGCCACGCGTGAATCCACATGGTAGAGGAGGTATTGAGAATAGGTATGAATGCTGTCGGCATCATTGATATGTACGTTGCCGAATGCCTCCACGATCTTCGACTGCTTATTGTAGATGGCGCTGTCGCAATAGAACTGGGTATTGGCTTGTTTGAGATGCACTTTACCCACCATGGTCTGTACCTCCGTGAGGGAATCTTTCCTCTCCGAGCGGAATTTATCGGAATATATCCAGTCGACCAGCTTACTGCCGGTATCAGCCGGAGTCGGTGGCAATTTGCCTTGTGAGAAAGTATGGAAAGAAGCCAGGATGAGCAATATGAACAGGTATGGATACCGTTTCATTTTATGGCTTTCCTTGTTTCGTGGAATCATACATCGGTTGCATCAAAGGTCCGCTTTTATCTTTTCTGCCGAATACCGAAATATTCACATAACGTTTGGGGTGCATTCGCAGATCGTCGAGCAAGGTAGTCAAACTGCGATTGGTCTGCCTGAGCTCATCGTACAATTGGCGATCATTTAACAGGAGCCCGAGGGTATTGTTCTTTTCAGTGGTTTTACCGAGTGTGCTTTCCAGTTTGGTGAGGACGTTCTTCAATGATTCCACAGATTCCTGGATTTTGGCATTGGCGAGCTGACCGGTCGCTTTTTCCATATTGTTGACTGTAGCCGTGATCTTGTCGTTGCTTTTGGCGAGATTGCCTGTCACCGCTTCCACGTTGTTCAACGATTTGGCGAGTGTGCCTGTCTGTGCGTTCAGCAATTGTTCGAGTGATTTGCTGGTACGGGCCAGGTTGGCGATAACGCTCTGGAGATTGCCTTTCGTGTTGGGGTCGATAACGGAATTGATATTCTGGATCAGTGTATCGAGGGAGATCAATGTCTTGTTCACATTAGCGAGGGCAGGGTCGATACTTGCCTGGATTTTATCTGCCAGCCCTTTTGTTTGCTGTGATTGAAGCGTATCGCCATCTTTCACCATTTCTGCGCTATTACCCAGTTTGATCTTGAGGGTGGTAGTGCCCAAAAGGTCGCTACTGACGGTTGCCAGGGAGTTAGTGGGGATATTGATGTTCTTGCTGAGGGTGATGGCTACAATGACACCGGAGAGGTTGGCATCTTTTTCTTCCAGGCTGGCCACTTTGCCTACCTGGAGGCCATTGATGGAAACGGGGTTCGAAACCGACAATCCTTCCACGGAAGGAAATATTGCATAGATCCTGTTCTTATGTGCGCTGAGGTCTTTGCCTTTCAGAAAATTAAATCCCAGTATCAGCACTGCTATCGCGATGGCTGTGAGTGATCCTACCTTGGTTTCGTTAGAAATTTTCATGCGAATGATTTTGTCCTTTTCCAAAGCCTGGTAGCTGATACCTTCGCCTGGGCCATTGTTCGCCATCCATGCTGTGGTCACTTGCCCGGTCCTTCACTGAAAAGGTGATTTAGAAAGCAATATGCGCTTTTTTCTGCTATTAAATTGATACTATGGACAAAAATATGATAATTGTCTGAACCATGATTTATTGGATTTATGGGATTGTGAGGAAAGGTCGTTGTAAGTTGAAAATGGTGAATGAAAACAATGAAAATACTTTTGCCGGACCCAAACGGGCTTTAAGCAGGTACAAGTGAATTCCTGATCAGCGGCGAATTTTCCTTACAATCCCATAAATCCAATAAATCATGGTTCAGACAATTCAGTTTTTTTCAAACGATGCCTTGTACCGTTTGATGGCCTTGAGTACCTGTGAAGCGAGTTCTTCCTGTCCTTTCTTGTTGTTGAGGTAGTCTTCATCCTTACGATTCGAGACGAAGCCTGTCTCGATAAGGATGCTGGGCATGGCCGTTGCCTGCAGGATCCAGATCCCTTCATTGTTGCGTTGCTTTACGCCTCTGCTATGGCGTCCGCCTTTTACAAATTCTTCCTCTACCATATTGGCGAGCATCAGGCTTTTATCGAAAAAGCGTTTTGTCCACAGTAATGATTTGGCTTTGAACTCCGGATCATTGAGATCTGGTCGGTATTCCGTGGAATCGGTCTCATCTTCCGACATACGCTCCGATACGAATTCTCCTTTCGATTCCGTGCGGTCGGCGGCCCAGATATAGGTTTCCGTACCATAGGCGGGATTTTCGGAATAGTAGGTCTTATACTTCGGCACACTGCGCGTATGCTTTTTCTTCTTCTTGCCTGTGCCTGTGTAATACACTTCCTTTTTATATCCTACCACCTTGCGGTGCTCGAGTGGCCGTACAGAGTTGGCATGGATGGCAAGATAGAGGTCTCCCTTATGTTCATTGGCCATTTCGGCACGGTAGCGGTTGTCGACAAATACATCCGTAGTGCGTGTATACACCACCTTTACGCCGGGCATTTCTGCTTCGATCATTTTCCCCAGCTTCAGGGCAATGGCAAGGCAGACATTCTTTTCATAAGAATATTTTCCCTTTGCGCCAATGGCCCTGCCGCCGTGGCCTGCATCTACGATTATTGTTTTGATGCCCGTTTTCTGCCTTTTTGGAACAGGCTTGTGATGGAAGGAACTGAATGTGGTGGCCAGTGATACGATCAGCAGGCTAAAAAAAATCTTGTTCTTCATGCGCGGCGAGACTTTTAAAAGGATTTGGGTTTCGGTTGTTCGGTAGTGTCAGTGGAAGTGCTGCCGGTATTCCTGGGCGCTTCCAGACTGGCCTTGTACCTGACCAGCGCTTCAAGGATACTGGCTACGATCTCTTCCTGGCCTTTTTCGCTGGTGATATATTGTTCTTCTTCGGTATGAGTGATAAATCCTGTCTCGATGAGTACGCTGGGCATGCCTGTAGCCTGTAGCACCCAGATGCCTTTTTCATTCCTTTGCTTTACGCCCCGGCTTTCACGTCCGCCCTTCACGAATTCCTCTTCCACCATGGTCGCCAGCAAAAGGCTTTTGGCGAAATACTTCTTCTCATACAACTGGGCGCGGATGCGGGCTTCGGGTGAATGCAGGTCGAGCACATTGGAACTATCCTCGATGAATTCACCGCCTTCTTCCTTGGTCTGGTTGATGGATTCGCCTTTGAACCCGCCGCGGTCGGCGGCCCAGATATAAGTTTCGGTACCGTGTTGCCAGTTCTTCACCCAATAGGATTCATAGATGGGGTCGCGTACGGTCTTCTTTCTTTTCTTCTTGCCTTTCCCTACGTATACTGTTTTATTCTTATACCCGATCACGCGTTTGGCATACCAGCCGCCTGCTTTCACACCTGCTGCGTTGCAGTGGATGCTCACGAAGAGATCGCCTTTGGCTTCATTGGCCATTCTTGCGCGATAGCGCAATGATTCCTGGATATTCGTGAAACCGCCGGCCAGTACATCGGTATTACGGGTGTAGATCACTTTTACATCAGGCATGGCTGCCTGTACGGCCTTGCCAAGTTTCATGGCGATCGACAAGGCAACTTTGGATTCGGTGGAGGTCTGACCTTCTGCACCCGGGTCCACACCACCATGACCGGCATCGATGATGATAGTGCCCAATACCGGCTTCTGTACAGGCACATCAATACGTTTACCGGTGAATGATACCAATGATACGAGCCCACCGATGAAAAGTACTGTATAAAAGATTCTAACGATCATGTTACCAGACTGTTTAATTCCTGAAACCTTCACATCTTCTTAATGCTTTAATAGCTTATTTTTGCCCACCACTGCATTATGGATAACGGACGCAAAAATAGTTTAAAACATGGTTCCCGATGGATTTTATTCGTATCAGTTTTGCTATTAACGTTCAAGCTGTCTGCGAATTACACATCCAATAAATTTTTTTGCAATTCATTAACGGCTTTCCAGGACACCAGCCGGCCCGTCAAAAAAAACGATACGCTCCCCAAAACAAAGGACACCACCATTACAAAGACGGATACATTCAGTGTAAAGTTGTCGAAGGACACACTGGACGCGCCTGTCCATTACAGCGCCTCCGATTCGATGGTACTGGAAGTGAAGACTAAAAAGATCATCCTGTACAGTAAGGCCAATGTGAAGCAGAAGGACATAGACCTGACGGCCGACAGCATCGAGGTAGACCAACCCAGCAAGCTCGTAATAGCCTCCTTCCGGCGTGATACGGCCGGGAATATGATCGGCCGGCCGAAGATGGTGCAGGGCGACAACAAGATGGAGGCCGATGTGATCCGTTATAATTTCGAGACCCAGAAAGGGCTTACCCAAAGCACCATGACCCAACAGGGGGAAATGTATGTGCAGGCTGAAAAAATGAAGAAGATCTCCCCGACGGAATACTTTGGTTTCCGCGGCCAGATCACCACCTGTAATCTCGATACTCCCCACTTTGCCTTTCGGGTAAAGAAAATGAAGATGGTGACCCAGAAACTGGCCGTAACGGGCCCGATCCATCCCGAGTTCGAAGGGGTACCTGTGCCCATCTACCTGCCATTCGGGTTTTTCCCCATCTCCCAGGGCCGGCATTCCGGGCTGTTGCCGCCTCAATTCACGGCCAGTGATCAATTCGGGCTTGGACTGGAAGGGTTGGGCTATTATAAAGTGGTCAACGATAACTGGGATGTCACCACCCGAACGAACCTTTATTCTTATGGGGGATGGAGCCTTTTCGTTACACCCACTTACCGCAAAAGGTACAAGTACAACGGTTCGCTCAATCTCTCGATCCAGAACTCCCGGATACTGAGCAATATCGCCAAACAGGAATTTACTTCTACCCAAACGTTCAACATCAACTGGAGCCATTCCGTGGACAACCGCGCCAGGCCGGGCACCAGTTTCTCGGCGAATGTGAATGCCGGTTCTACCAAATACAATCAATACATTTATAATAACCCGACCGCGAATTTCTCCAACCAGCTCAGTTCTTCGATCACTTATTCCAAGACCTGGGGCAACCGGTTCAACCTTACAGCCAGTGCCAACCACAACCAGAACAACAATACCACGCTCATCAATATGAACCTGCCCAACGTAGCGTTCACGGTTAATACTTTTTATCCTTTGCAGCCAAAGGATATGGCAGGCACCCCCAAATGGTACCAGAAACTGGGGATCGGGATGAACACGAATTTTGCCAACCAGATCAGTGTGTATGAAAGGGATTTCAGTGTGCGCAAGATCCTCGACACGATGCAATGGGGCGCTCAGAATTCCATACCCATTCAATTTACCCTCCCTTCGCTGGGACCCCTCCAGATCGCACCGGGTGTGAGCTATGCACAGAAATTTTATTCCCGCCGTATTCACAGGGAATACAATCCGGCCGATAATAAAGTGGATACTACCCAGCAGCGCGGTTTCTACATGGCGCATGATGTTTCATTCAGCGTTGCATTCAATACAGCCATCTATGGTATGTTCGATAAGTTCGGGAAGAACAGCCGGCTCCAGGCCATCCGCCATGTGATCAGGCCCAGTATTTCACTTAGCTATAAGCCCGACCTGGCGGCGCAGGACCATTACTCGGCCGTCGTTGACAGCACCGGGCGAAAAATGCGCTTCTCCTATTATGATGGTAGTATCTTCGGCCCCTTCTCGGAAGGGGTATTCGGCGGTCTGTCGTTCGGCATCGATAACAACCTCGAAGGAAAAGTGAAGTCCAAAAAAGATACGGCCAATGGTGGCATCAAGAAGATCCGCCTCATCGATGGTTTCGGGTTCAACAGCGCCTATAACCTCGTGGCCGATTCTTTCAAACTATCTCCTTTCAATTTATATGTGCGCAGCACTTTATTCGAGAAGATCAATATCACGGCAGGGGCTATCCTCGATCCATACCAGTTAGACAGTAACGGTTACCGGATCGATAAATATGCCTGGAAAGGTGGTAAGTTCTCGTTGGGCCGCATCACGAGCGGAACGATCGCCGTTTCGACCAGCTTCCAGAGCAAGCCCAAGGATGAGAAAAAAGCGCAGGCAGAAAAGGAAGCCACGAAAGACCTCCCTCCTTTGACGGCCGAGGAGCAGATGGCGCAGTTGGCCTATGCCAGGCGTAACCCGGCTGAATTTGCGGACTTCAACATTCCCTGGTCGTTGAACATGTCTTTCTCTTTCAGCTTTGCCCGGAACTTCCGGCCCGACTATAAAGGGTTTGAAACGATCACCAATGCGAATGTCAGCCTGAATGGGGATTTCAACCTGACCCCCAAGTGGAAGATCGGGGCCAATACCTATTACGATTTCAAAACATCTTCCATTCAATCACTCACCATGTCGCTCTCACGGGAGATGCACTGCTGGCAGATGTCCATCAACGTTACCCCGGTGGGAATTTTCCGCACGTTTAATATTACCATCAATCCCAAATCGGGCATTCTCCGCGATCTGCGGATCAACCGTACCCGTTATTTCTACGGGCAATGATCTTGTGGTGGTCTTTGTGCCTTCGGGCCTTCGTGGCAATAAAGGAATATATTTACGAACTTTCAACCCAGGATACAATCACTTTCCGGAACTATTGGCCACAAAATAATCTTCCATGACCTTATAAACCCTTTGCTTCAGTGATTCCGTGGTTTCTCCGGGCTGCATTTCAACGGGTGGAAGGAAATGAATGGCAAGCCTGTGCGGCATAAGGTAAAAGGGCTTGCCGGCAGGCAGCACTTTGGCGGTATTGAAAATAATACCGGGCATGATCGGTTTACCGGTATCGACAGCCAGCCTGAAAGCCCCGTCATGAAAGGATTTCAGCGGCTGCCCGGTCTTATTGCGTGTGCCTTCAGGGTAGATGCAGATATGCAAACCCATCGTCAGCACTTCCTTCATCTTACCATAACTTTCTTTACGGCTTTGATCGCTTTTACGGTCGACCAGCACACTGCCGGTGCGATAGAGCATACCGAATACCGGGATCTTTGCCATCTCGATCTTGGCGATCGTTTTGTTGCCACCGGGGATCGAAGGGGAAGAGATGGGAACATCCATCAATGAATTGTGGTTACAGACAACGATATAGTTCCGACCGGATGCAAAATGCCTGCGTCCGCGTATCGTCAATGGACAACCGATCAAAGGCAGGTAGACGCCCATCCATATCCTGGCAAACCTGATAAAGCGGATATTCCGTGCAGGGTCGGGAGCAGGGTAGCAGAAGAGGAGAAATGGTACCATGAACAGGAGCATCGTGATCACGAAGATCAGGATAGCCCAGCAAGCAAAGATCCTGGCAGCAATATTTTTGATAATTCGGAACATGGGTTAAAGATAATACAATACAATATGTTTGTAGTTTGTTGTTGGTCGTTTGTGGTTCTTTCAGTGTAACACCCAGAGAAAATAATTTATTGCGGGTTTTCTGGTTGATAGAAACTGTGAAAGATTGATCGATCCGCTGCAACGACAAACGACCAACAACAAACTACGAACATTTTAAATTCTCCAATCGATCGGATCGATACCATTCTTGACCAGGAACTGATTGGTCTTTGAAAAATGTTTACAGCCGAAGAAGCCGGCATCTGCTGAATAAGGAGAGGGGTGTGCGGCTTTCAATACAAGGTGATGGCGGGTTTCATCGATCAGCTCTTGTTTTTCCTGCGCGAATTTTCCCCAAAGGATGAACACGATATTTTCTTTGGTATCTGATATCTTTTTGATCACGGCATTGGTGAAAGTGGCCCATCCGATCTTTGAATGGCTCATGGGTTCCCCGGCGCGGACGGTGAGCGAGGCATTGAGCAACAACACACCTTGTTCCGCCCATTTCGTGAGGTTACCATGTTCGGGCACCGGAACACCGAGGTCTGTGTTGAGCTCTTTGAAGATATTGACGAGCGAAGGTGGAGGCTTTACACCATCGGCCACGGAAAAACAGAGGCCATGCGCCTGTCCACGGCCGTGATAAGGATCCTGTCCGAGAAGTACTACTTTCACCTTATCGAAGGGGGTAAGATTGAAGGCATTGAAGATCTGTTGGCCGGGCGGGTAGATCGTTTTGCCCGTCATTCTTTCTGTACGTAAAAATGTAACGATCTCTGCGAAATAAGGTTTATTGAATTCTTCTTTGAGGGCTTCTTTCCATGTACTGTCTATTTTTACATCCATGCCGGCAATATTTGGGTAAAAGTATTATTTTCTACGTCTTTCAGAAAGAATACAGTCTTTGATCTGAATATGATGTAGAGAAATAATTCAGGGTGCATCAATAATTGCCGGAAGTTTTACATGTATTATTTTCTCGAAAGGAGAGCTACCTTGTTCCCTTCCGTATCAAGGAAAGTGCCTATATAACCAATCGCTTTGCTTATAAATGTTTTTGGGGTCAGTACTTTACCTCCTTCCCGGTCGACCCGCGATAATTCATCATTCAGATCATTGGTCAGGGAGCTCAGGTAGACGAGCACTCCGTCGTTGCCGGGTTTGGCCCAGGAAGACTGGTCGATCAATGCGCCTCCCGCACCGACCTTATCTTCCTGCATGGGGAACCAGGCCATTTCCACTTTGCCGGTAGGGTAGTTGAGGGTATTGCGCGACAGGGATACCCTGAAAACGGATTCGTAGAATTTTATGGCCCTTTCCATGATCAGAACGGGGATTTCAAACCAGAGAACAGGATTGTCTTTCATAAACAAGGTGTTGAACATAATATCTATGCAAACCAGGTGCCAGGGGAACTGTCTCCCCGGAAGATGGCATACCAGTCAAAAAATCTGTTGTCCCCAACCTGAAGATTTGTTACTTTTGCCGCGCAATAATAGGTCCGGTAGCTCAGTTGGATAGAGCAACTGCCTTCAAACTAGGAGCCTTATAAAGGAAATCAACTTTATAAGTGGATGCCACTATATCGGTGAAGCCTTCTTGCGGAAGCAAATGGTAATACCGAGGAAACTTGAAAAAGCCTGGGGGATAAGTTTTGGTAATCGAAACCATTATCATGATTTATCACCATACAAAAAACAAGGGCGATTTAGGTGTTTTGAAGGTTAAACTAGACTTGAGGAAATTCAACAAGTCTATTTGTTTAAGGGTAAAAGCATCTTTGAATCAGCAGCAACGACGAATAAAATTTGCTGATGATTTCAACAAGGTTCCGTAGAGACTACACGTGGCACACCTGAAATGGTGAAGATATAGTCCAGACCACAAATCCTGCACAAAAAGTCAGGAGCAGGGAAACCTGTAGTTGGTAAGCTAAGCAGTAGGTCATTGGTTCGAATCCAATCCGGATCACACAGTATTTCAAACCCGCGCTGGTCGCGGGTTCTGTATTTTTATCTCATTTATATGGACTATTTCTAATTCATTTTTTCTAATTCCCTATATATTCAGGTTCAAATCCAATCCGGGATGTTTACATAACTACGTCAGTTCAAAAATTTCCTTGTAAACCTGTTGCATATGCAATATTTCCTCATCAGTTAATTTCGAGAACTGCGATCTCCTGCGTTTCGGAAATTCACCTTTATTCTGATGCAAAAAAATAAGCATCAGATTGATATCCTTATCCGGCATATCAACAATATTCTGCAAAGCTTTTTTGGCTTCATCATAGCGTTGCAGAAAGGAGAATTCTGCAGGCATATCTTCCATGATAGTTGCGTGTATAGTTTCCAGGAGATATACACATTGGTTTGTCAAATCAGGATAGCGATAATATCCTTCTACATCTGCCAGATTTGTCATGCTTATCTCTCCAGACTGGTTTTTATCATATTTGGCACGAAACATTAATGGGGCTGAGTATCTCTCCAGCACATCGTCATAATCTTTCAGATTGCCAAGCATGTGAGCTGAAACAGGCACTATCTGTCCATGAGGCACCATCCCTCCTTGTACAAGAATATCATGAATGAGAAACCGGTGAAGCCTGCCATTTCCATCTTCAAACGGGTGGATAAATACAAAACCAAATGATATAACGGCTGCTCTGATGCTGGTAGCCGCGGCGTCTGATTTGAGCCAGCATTCCTGAAGCCCATTCATTAAGGAGTACACCAGAGATGGAGGTGGACAAATATAATGGATCAGCTCCTGGTAATTGGGCAATAGCTCTCCGACATAATTCTGGAAATCCCTGAAATCTTTGGCAGCGTAACGAGGATCAACAATTGCATTTTGTAAATCGATCAGCTTTTGCTTACTCAGCATTGTAGCCTGATCTTCACTGCCCGCTTTCATCAATAAGGTTATGAATTTATCCATTCTATCCGGTGACGGTTGCTCCTTTTCAATTTCATAAGAAGATCTGGTCTCCTTGTTATAGAGATATCTAATTACTCTAGTGAAAATATCTTCCGGATACTCACGGCGGATTTTTCGAATATTATCCTCAATATTTATTTCGAGAAGGCCTGACAATCGATGAGTCTTTCTAACAATTGGGCAAAATTGGTGATTGCCTAGTAAATTATTATTGATCCTCCATTTATTATTCTTGACTACGCTGCCAACAATATATTTTTCCAGGTCAAGTATATCTACATAATTTGCAGTAACTGGTTGTTCAATTTTCAAATCTGTTCCGGTAAGCAGATCAAATAAGAAACCAATTTTCCTGTTATACTTGCCGGAAGGGAATTTTTGAATATGTTCTTCCACTTCTTTCCTTGATAGTTTTCGGAAAACGGATAGCAGAAAATCAAGATTCAGATCGTCATATTTTATTCCAAACTCGAGATGTTCTAGTGGCGTATTATTTTTTGTAGCGTACCCTGGGCCATATACCTGCTCTACATTTCCTTTGGAAGTCATTTCGATAGATCCACGGTTGCCCAAAAAAGAACAATGAGTCAGGATATGATTATCCAGATGGAAATGCTCTTTTAGCCATTGAAAACCAAGTGGGATAAGCGCCATTAGGGTATTATTTTGCTTTAATGTAGCTAAATCTGCTTTAATTTAGCTAAAATTACTGTTTTCTGCTATAAAACAGCCATTTCGAGTAAATTGGGACTTCATATAGGTTGCTTATTGGCACGGCTTCAATTTCAGGATAAGATCTAACACTCCTGGAAGATGGATAGGAGAAAGTCAGCTAGTTTATACTTCAGCTGGTTACCGATTTAAGGCAAATGCTACGGCAGTACTGTTAGTGTTTATCTAATAAACTCAACAATTTTGTCATGAATAGTACTCAGGTCAGGTTAGATTATTCTTACATGATCCTAACTAAATCTAATTTTTTGTCAAAAAAAGGGGTATTCGACTTAGGTAACTATTTGTTGACGATCAGCTTTTTACTGATATTTTTTTGTAATTGTAAAAAAAGCGATACTCTTCAAGAAAATTCAACTTCTGGCTACCTTATCACTTCACTTGATAGCATTTCTGATTTAATTCCATTTAATAATACGGCACAAGTATTGGGCACAAGCAGCAATGCTGTTTACCTGGTTGATTCAAACGGAACAGCCAACAAACTACTTTCCCATACTCGCGGGTTCTCTTTCGATCCTTATCATATTCACCCTGTAAATGACAGCATTGCTTTCATAATTGAAAAGGAAAATGAATACAACCATGAAAAGGAAACTATAGTCCCCAATTATAGTTTTTATCTCCTGAATTCAGATCATAAGGTAAAGCTGCTTTTTGGTGCAAGTATAAATCGGAGCATAAATAAATATTGGTTCTCAAAAACTAATGAGAAAGATTGTGGAATAATATTGATGTCGGAAAGATTTCAAAACAAGTATTACCTATTTAATCAGAAAGGCGTAATACGACTATTGCCTCTAAGTATTGCTCCAGAGGAAGAAATAAAAGACGTTTTAATTAACAATGATTCCAGTATTTGGATAATTCTTGAAAAGAGTGTTCCTGAATTTACATATGAAAAATATATCCACAAAGTTATTTGGATTGGTAAAAACGGCAATTTTAGGCAATACTGCGATTTTCAGGCAACCAACTTTAATGAGTACCATTTACTGAATCAGGGGAAAATCCTTCTTCTTGATGCAAGAGTTATTTTGAAGCTGGATCGGGACTCCTCTGATCCATCAGGAATTTTCTTATTCAACCGAGATAGCAATCAGGTGAAACACCTCTTTGGCAATGAGGAAGTAAATAATTTGCTGGTCTCAAATGATGGCAGCTATTTTTTTGTCAGTGTAAAAAGGGAAAAGAGAAGTCCAGAGAAAATTCTGGTCATTGATCCTTTTGGGCAAGTGAAATTCAATATTGGTACTTTCTCCTTAACCCGGGATTTCTTTGCCGGATATGGGCTTGAAAAAGACATTGATTCGGATAATATTTGGATTTCTACCAGTTCTGGTAAGTTATATTATGTATATAGTAAAAAGAATTTCCTTATAAAAACTATTTTAACTCCTAAAGGCAAGCAGCAATTGATCCCGATTGGAAAAGGAAGGGCCTTGCTTCACATCCGTGAAGCTGAAAATCCATTAAGCTGGGTATTGGCGGATAGTATCAGTATTGTGTCTATTCCGAATGAGAAAGTAACTGATGATCTGGATAATGTTTTTTATCTGGAAGATAAAAAACATTATCTGGTAACGAATAATGAAAGAACCACCTTTATAATGGATTCTACAGGTAAAAAGCTAAATAAGGGAATGGATTTTTTCAACCTGTACGAAATTATTAAGGCTTACTCCATCGATCCGCAGAATAGGATATGGATCACAAATATGAATGGGTCCTATCTTTTAACCCATGCTTCCAAAATCCTTAAGAAATATGAAGTCAACAATAGCAATATTTCACTCGTTTTCAACGCCGGTATATTTGCCACCGGCATCCCGGGAAACAAAATTAATATTGAAGTATTTGACATAAACAATCATTTAATCGGTAGCGGTAGCGAAATTGTTCCTCCCTCTGGAGAAATGCAAATTCCATTTTCTTTGTTTAGAAATACCGGTTCTATATGGAACAAAGAACTCAAAATTCGAATCTCCTTTAATAATTTCAACAGTAGTACAGCTATAATAGAGTTGAATAACATCCGGTTTTCAATACCTTTTTATCAAACAAAAGAATTCAACACCATGAAGCTGTTTCTGGGAATTCTTTTTTTAACTTTTCTTCTTCAATATCTTCGAAAATATAACCTGGTTATTTATAAATACGGAACACCTACCTTATGGATAATCAGCTATTTAACCCCCTTTTACAAAGATGTTTTACAGAATTGGATGGGCGGATCTGTTAATATTCCATTGTTTGTTATTTTGTTGAGCGTTACTTTATTCCTGCTATTTGTTTTATGCTATATTTTTCCTGCAGTTTTGAAAAGACTGGGTGATCTATTCCCATTTGATATTTTTGCAAATACTTTTCTTAAAATTCCTTCTTTCAGAAATCGATACTTTTCGAAGTACCTGAAGTCATTGGGGAAAAAAATGATTGATGTAAAATCAGCGAATATTGAGTCAAAAGAAAATTATGTTTCATTGCCTGCTATTATTGTATCGAATGAGAAGAAGGGTTCGTCTGATATACCTGCAAAAGAAATAACCAGTTTTCTTTTCAAGCAAAAAAGAGGATGTAAGATTGCCATAATTGCGCCTGGAGGGCAAGGGAAATCAGCAATGTTACGTGAAATCCTTGTTCAATATTTAAAGGAATTCAGTAACCATAATAATCTGCCAATACCTGTATATATCCATGGCGAAGAAAACAACCTTGAAAATATCGAACTACTTTTAAGATCCAGCTTGGGCGATTATTGGCAGCAGGGAAGCGACGAAACACAAAAAAAGCTCCTTCATAAAGGTGCTTACCTGTTCATAATTGATGATTTTAGTGAAGCAAGCGGTGCGGATATATTCTTGAAGCAATTTGAGGTTGGATTAAAAGATTACACAAATGTATCCTTCATTATAGCATTGAGGCCAAATGAAAAATATGAAAGAACTATCAGTAATATTCAAGATAGCACAGTCGTTTTCCCTTTAAAAATAACTGAAGAATTAATCGGGTGTTTTGAATCGGCCTATCTCCAGTCCGGAGAACAACTTCCTGCTAAACTCAGAAATATTTGTCGTTCGAATGATGGATTTTATCAACCGATTCTTGTACGCCTTGCAATTTTGGCTCATAAAGCCGCTGTGAATAATATCGCAGAATTGTATGAAACTGCAATCCGGAGCCTTGCCGGTAAAAAAAACTTACAAGCATACAAAGAGATGGAGGCCAATATGGCCAAACTTTGTAGTGAAACATATGGCAAAAATGGTTCACGGGAAGTTCATTACAGGCCTGAAATTTCCGACCTGATCAACGAGATGGAAAAATCTGGCCTACTCATAAAAACTGACCGAAAAAATGTCTTCGGAAATCCATCCAGGAAGTTTCGTTTCTTTCACGATTCGATACAAACTTATTTGGCAATAATGGGATTTTATTATGACAATCATAATCCAGAGGAACTATTGCTTCAATTTGCTTCTGAACTCCATTACAAGAAAGACCAGTCAGACTTTCTCTTTAGGAGCGGTGCAGAAATCTACCAGATGGCACTAATGGTTTTTGAAAGCCTGGATATTGATATAAATATTATTATAAATAAACTTCTGCATCGCTGGTTTTCTGATCGAAAAATGGAAATAAGCATTAGAGATATTATTAATTCTATGCCAGAAGGTGAAACTGATCAGTTAGTGAAAATGGCTGAAGGAAAATCTCTTGAAGAAGTTTTTCAATATTGTATTACAAAAGCAAGCAATAACACCTCTCTGTCAGGAGAGTTCTATTACAGATTGGTCCAAAAATAGTTTGATCTGAAACGATAATTAGATTAAGCTCTTCATTACATCTAATTTACCACGTGCCCAAAAAGATACCGGTGTTTTGCTTAGGTAATTGGGGGATAGTAAACTTGAACGACTGAAGTTCTTCTCTCAATGGGTTCGAAAACTTTCCATCCTCGTTCACTAATTATTCCAAACCCGTGCTCGTCGCGGGTTTATTATTTCCCAACCTGGTTCGTAGGCCGATTGTTGACGGCATAGGTAGGGCTTTAGTGTATATCTGGTCTAATCAGACTAACAGGAGGATACACAAATGTATCAATGATTTCAAGTCCTCTGCCAATTGGTTTGAAAGCGGCGCAGAGATCAAAACTTGATCTGTAGCTTATGAGAAACAAGTTTGTCGTCTTTATAGTACTCGAAAAACCACTCACCATTCTTCTTGAAGACCACACCGTTGGATGCTCCATTCTCCGCTATAAAATAATCCTGCATGGAAGTTTTGAGTAGTGTCAATACTTTTTTGGGAGTGGTATCGATCAACTGATATCCATTGGATGTGGCCTGTGCGTATAAGATACCAGTGGCTTCAGCAACTGCAGGTGATGCAGATGCCGGGGCAGTAGACGAAGCTGCCGGTACAACAGCAACCTGTCGTGGTTGCGTGAACGCAGTGCTATCGTATTTATAGGGCACATCTTTTAGCGATGAGAAAGCATCCCTTAAAGCCTCGTCATACGCAGCTTGAAAATCTTTCTCCCTGCTTTTGCCCTCTTTGGATTTGAAGATGATATTGCCCTGGCAGTCCTTCAACAACAGGGTAAGCTTTGTGACGAACAGGCTGTTTTTCTCCAATACTTCAGCGATGAGCGCATTACACTTGTTGGCAACCAATTCCGGTGGCAGCTCTTCACGACCTACAAAAGCAGTAAAACCCTTTTCATTCAGTAGCGATCTTGTTAAATTATTCAATCCATACTGATCATCTGACTTGAAGAAATTGAACCTTTCGGGCACCAAAACATATTTGTAATTATTGATAGTATTCTGTGAATAAGCAGTTACGGTAAATAATAACAGAATAAATAATGCGGATGCTTTCATACAATATCTTGATTCATGTTATGACGAATATATACAAAAAAATTACAATTCCGGCTTATCACTCCCTCGAACTTTTTTGTGAACTCCATAAGGCGATCCCTTTTTTTCTATTGCCGGCCGCAGCAGTATTTCAATTTTGCTGAAGGAAATTGCGGAAGATGTAAAACCGGGTACTTCTCTTACCTTTGTACCACCCTTAAAGCTCAAAGCTTTCGGATCATAAACAGCAATAAACAATGTTAGAAGTATTCAAACAACCGTGGCCCTGGTATGTGGCAGGCGGGATCATTGGGCTGATAGTACCCGCACTACTGATCTTGGGTAATAAGCATTTTGGTATTTCGGCCAACCTACGCCATGTCTGTGCCGCCTGTTTTCCTGCTAATATCAAGTTCTTCCAGTATGATTGGAAGAAAGAAGTATGGAACCTGTTTTTCGTAGCAGGGATACTGATCGGCGGCTTCCTGTCTGTACAATTTTTATCCAATCCTCATGAAGTGAAGGTGTCCCCTGCACTGGTAGCTGAAATGAAGAACTATGGCATCAACGATACCGGTAGCCTGCTGCCAGCGGAAATATTTAGCTGGGAAAGCCTGCTTTCATTGAGGGGGCTGATCCTCCTGGCCGGCGGTGGTTTCCTGGTCGGATTCGGTACGAGATATGCCGGAGGCTGTACGAGCGGGCATTCTATGATGGGATTGAGTAACCTGCAGCTACCTTCGTTGGTAGCAACGATCTGTTTTATGGCTGGCGGTTTTGTTATGGCCAATCTTATCCTCCCTATTATACTTCGCCTTTAAAAATGTAGCAAACAATGACAGCAGGACATAATATAGAAGCAGTTAATTCCACATCGGATACTTTCGCCAAAACAAATGAAGGGCAACTTGTCGATACAGATTATGAAGTCCGTTCATTGGACACGATCTGCGTTAATGACACGGAACTCAAACACCCCTGGTGGTATAACCTCAAATATTCAGCTGTAGGTATCGTATTCGGCATTGTGTTCGTTAAAGCAGAGGTGATCTCCTGGTTCAGAATTCAGGAAATGTTCCGTCTGCAAAGTTTTCACATGTACGGTGTTATCGGTACTGCGATAGTGATGGGGATGATCTCTGTTTGGCTCATAAAAAAATACAATGTAAAAACCATCCACGGTGAACCCATCCGTTTTCATCCTAAAAAATTCAACAAAGGTCAGATCATTGGTGGGATCATTTTCGGCCTGGGATGGGCCATGACAGGCGCTTGCCCGGGACCCTTGTTCGCTCAGATCGGTTCGGGCGTGCTGGTCGTTGGTGTTGTATTGTTGAGTGCTGTAGCAGGAACATGGGTCTATGGATATTTCAGGGAAAAACTGCCACATTAGTGAACCTCTGGCAACAGCAGTTCATTAATAAAAAAGAAAATGGATATTTTATTTTCCTTTTATTGATCGTAGCCATATTAAAACAATGACAAAAAAAGGTATAAACTTCATCCATCAATAAAAAAACCGCCCATAAGGCGGTTTTCTGTTTCCTATCAGAGTTCGGATGCTTGCTTATACAATAGATCATTTTCTTCTTCTATAGAAGAGTAATAATATCCCTCCAATCAGGATCGCTGCAGGTATTGTATATAAATAAAAGACTTTCAGCCACGATACACCTTTTGGAGTAAGCAGTATCTCATTGTCGACCGGCTCCTTGACGGGAATGCTGACAGGGTACCTGCCATCGCTGAACCAGTAGAATAGCCCGTTGTAAAATTGGGTGTTCTTATTGCCACCGGTTTTTCTGAAGGTGCTTAGTTCAAGATTGCTGATGAAATCAGCGTCGGATATTACGGCTATTCTCTGCTGCTTGCCTTTTACTTCTCTGGTAAGCGTCCAGGCAGTATGGAGCGGCATGGACAGATCGCCTTCCGCAGCATTGAAGTTGGTCCGAATAGAATCAACCTCGATCTTTTTTGCCTTCAACCAGCTTTTACCGGTATGAGTAGTTAACAGGGGCTGTGCCTTAAAATCCCCGGCAGGCTTGCAATCCAGCGCACTTGCTCCCATCATCACCACTTTGAAAGTGGAATCTTTCTGCTTGTTTTCATATTCCTTGCCCAATACGCCGGTGTTGGATGTAAAATAACTGTAGACGATATTTGCAGCCATCCCATCATTTTGCTGCGCAATAGTTCCCTTAAGAAAGGATAATCCAAGCGGCCCCAGGATTGGCTGGAGATATTCCTGGAATTCTCCTTCGCCGGTAATGAGCAGATTACCCCCGTTGTCGATATAGCTCTGTATCTTCTCCAATTCTTCTTTTGAAAAACTGCTGCGCGGATCTGCAATGACCAATGCCTGAAGATCATTAGGGATAGTACCGTTCCTGAGATCGATGGAGAAGGGTTCAAATCCATTATTGACAAGCGTGTTCCGTTGCGATTTTTCGCTGGTGGACTGGCGATAGCCCCTGTCGCTATTGTCTTTGATGCTTCTCAGGTCATTGCCAGTCACGAACCCAATCCTGGATGGGCCTCCCTCCAGCCTTTTGATAGCGGCAACGATATTAGGTTCTCCCGGATGTTTGAAGAAGTCATTGTACAACCGGAGATAAGTTCTCTTATTGCCGCTTTTCATGACCCTCACAAACCGGTTCCCTTCATCCGACAGATTGATCTTCTGATGGATCTGCATCGGGCTTAAAAAATCGTCCAGGTCGAGCTTATAAGATTCGGCAACATTGGCTGCTACCGATTTGAGGTCCTGACCGGCATTGATCTTATTACCGAATAATCCCTTGTTATCGCAGGTGTCGTAATAATAAACATATTTCATCTCCAACGCAGGATGAAAGCGCTGATATTGCTCGAACCTGGCCAGATCATTGTTGCGCTGCTTCTTTGCGCCTACGTTATAATCTTTATCCAGCAGGTTGACATAAGTAGTGATCTCCAATGGGTCTTTTAATTTACCCACGATCTCCTGGCTAACAGGCGATATAGTCCGTATATGCTGTGATGTTGCGTCCCAATAACCGGTAAATTTCGGGAGCGCACTGAGGTACCCGATGCCGATACAGAAAACAATAAAGAGACCGAACCTGGCCGCCTGAACAGCAAATGATTTACTTTCTCTTCCCGATTGTAATTTCAGCATCGTCAATCCCAGGAAAAGCACGATCACCACGATGAAGTAAACGATATCCTTGCTCCTGACCAGTCCCGCGATCATGCTGTCGGCCTTTCCACTCACCGATAGGAAATAGGTGATATGCCTTACGAAATCGATGTCTTGCCAGAGCGTTCCGATATAATGCAGGAAGGTGAGCACCGCCAGTGTGCTCAAGGCCGCCACCACCTGGTAGGCGGTAAGGCTGGACAAAAACAAACCAATAGATGCGTACGCGCTCAATAACAGGAATAAACCTGCAATACCGGTCAGCATCCATGCCATCTCGAAATGTGGAATGAAGAAAGAAGCAGTGATGACATAAGCAAGCAGCAAGGCGATGAGGATGAGTGCATAGGCCATGATGCCCAGGTATTTTCCCAGAACGATCTCGGCAACACTGATAGGGGATGATTGCAGCAGCTTGATGGACCCGCTGCTGATCTCCCGGCTGATGAGCCCCATAGTGATCAATGGAATGAAAAGATAAAGCTGTGACTGTACCGTCAGCAACAGGCCCGGTGTTTGACCATTGGTGAAGATATAATCAGTAAGATTGAAAGTATTATAGCCGAGGTTCTTGTATGAAACGTACATCTCCATCTTACCGGTAAATGCAATGCCAAACTGGACAGTGAAAATGACCAGGATGAACCAGGCGATGGGTGAATAAAATAAGGAGGCTAGTTCCTGTTTAGCAATTCGTAACGAAACGCGCATAATAAAGTTGTATTGTTATCTGCCCACTAAGAAGACAATTGTTTGAAAATATCGTCGAGAGAACTTTTTTCACGACTGATCTCTCTCATCCGCCAGCCCTTTTGTACACTGACTTCTATGATCTTTTCACAGATAGAAGGATCTTTGTCGATCACCAGGCGCACCAGATGCTCCGACTGAAAGGTGGCGTCCTTGACGCCGGGAATTTCCAGCAGCGCATCTTTTGTCGGCTGGTTGCCAAACCAGACCTGAACCCCATTAGGCTCTATATAATTGTTGAAAGCCTCCATGGTATCGGCGAAAACGATCTTCCCTTTCTCTATCATTACAATATCCCTGCACAACACCTGCACCTCACTCAGGATATGGGTAGAAAAAATCACTGCCCTTTCTTCCGCGATCTCCCTGATCAGTTTCCTTACTTCGAGGATCTGGTTGGGGTCCAGGCCGTTCGTAGGTTCGTCGAGCACTACCAGTTGTGGTTTGTGAATGATGGCCTGCGCAATACCTACTCTTTGCCGGTACCCTCCGGAAAGATTTTTCAATAAGCGATCACTGAAATGGGCAACATCGCATTTTACTTTCACCTCTTCTACTGCCTGCTTCACTTTCGATCTTTCGATCCTTCTCAAATGAGCGCAGTGCGTTAAATATTCATGGATCGTGGATTCGAGGTGGAGTGGGGGATGCTGTGGAAGAAACCCAATTTGTTTTTTGGCCTGTTTGGGATTTTTGCGCATATCTGTTCCACAGATGTAAACGTTGCCTTCGGTCTGGTTCAATACCCCACAAAGAATGTTCATGGTGGTAGATTTTCCTGCACCATTCGAACCCAACAAACCTAAGATCCCTTTCCTGTCTATTTTAAGGTTGATGTTCTGGATAGCCCAGGCGCTGGAATACCGGTGCGACAGATTCTCGATAGTTACAATATTATCGCTCATAGATGTTCACGAAGGTTTTTCGGGGGTGAGATGTTTTGATCTCACCCCCGAAAAACTCTATCTGGGGTTTTGTGTATAATTGCTTAACTGGATCTCATTATCAGGTAAAGCCCATGTCCAGCGATCGTCACCTGGTTTCAGCTCATAGGGTTTACCATAAGCGGTACGGGTAAGTGTCGTTGCAAACTGCGGCTCTTTATTCAACCTTCGAAGGTCTTCCCACCGTACGCCTCTGAAATAAAGCTCCTTTCTGCGTTCCTGCAGGACCAGTTTAAGCACTTCATCTGCATTGCCGGATACAATAGGTTGGTAGTAATTTGTCTCGTACCTGAATTGGTGAAGGCGGTTCAGATCGTCCAATGCAGGTTGCACTTCTCCCAGTCTAACACGGGCTTCAGCACGCATCAGCACCAGTTCGCTGGTGGTATAACCAACAAAGATGTTGTTGGGGCCGGCCATCGATCCTTTGAAATTCATTTCACCGGTGGGCGTTTTGGTGAAATAACCTTTCAGGCGGAGGTCGTGTGCGTCGTACAACGCCAGTAATTCCTTATCAGCATTGAACCCTGTATAAGTAGAACCGGGTTTGTTGATCTGTGAATAAAAAAGTATTTCAGGCATGGAAGCGCCATAATCGGTAGGGAAGAGGGCAGCGCCATCTACTTTTATTTTATTGAAATCCAGCAGAACATCTTTCGATTTCAATCCGAGGTCGGCGTAATACCTTACTTTATCATAATTGCCCATTTGCAGATACACTCTGGCAAGCAGGGTGGCCACTGCCGCTTTATTGGGACGATAAACGTAGGGTTGCTTTTCCGGGACCAACTCCAATGCAGTTTCTGCATCCTTAATGATCTGCGCATAAACCTCCGCAACGGTGCCCCGTGGAAATTTTTCGGTTACAGCATAACTTAACCTGAGCGGAACGCCAGGGTCTGAAGTGGCGGTAGCAGTATTATAAGGTTTGCAGAACAATTGTGCCAACTGATAAAAAGAGAAAGCTCTCACGAACAAAGCACTCCCCTTTACACTGCTCCAATCTGCTTTTTCGGAAGGAGTAGGGGTGATCTTGTCGATATCCATCACCAGGTTGGTATACAGGATACGGTGATAGGCATTGTTCCAGTCGGGCAATTCTTTTCCTTCATATACTTCTTTCTCCCACAGGTACCCATTGGTTTCATAAGGTATGTTCCCTTTCCAGGTGGTCAATACGGCATCCGGCAGTGTATATTCAGCAGCGCCTACCAATCCCAGCGATACGGTGGAAAAAGTATTGATGATATTGAAATTGTCCATCAGGTTCTGGAACTTGGCCACAGTGTTGGGAACGTCCTGTTTCGAATCTCTCTTTTCGTTCAGGAATTCCTTTGCGCAACTGCTCAATAAGAAGAGTGCACCTGCCAGTAAACTATATGATCTTACTTTCATTGCTATCAGTTTAAAATTCTACTTGAATGCCCAGCGCATACGTGCGGGGTGTTACATACGATGCATTGGCGAAATCCGGATCGATACCGAAATCATTTGCTTTCCACAACAGTCCTACGTTCCTCACATTGGCCATGATGCTTACACGTTCGAAAGGCAGCCTTTTGATGGTTCGCTTATTCAATGCGTAGGTGAGATTGATATCCTGCAAACGGACCAGGTCGCCTTTGGTGATCAGTGTCTGCGAATATGTATACAGTGTGGATGCATAGTTGTTATAAGTATCGGAATAAGCAGGTACATTGGTAGTAAGCTCATCACCGGGTTTCTGCCATCGTTTGAAATAATCCATGTGGTAATAGCCATTGAACTCGGCGCCTGGCGACAGGGAGGTACGGCGGAACACATGCCCTGTTTTCCAGGTGATCAGGAAAGAGAGCCCAAAGTTCTTCCAGGTGAGATCATTGCGCAATGACCCGAAGAATGTAGGTACGGAGACACCCGATTTGACCAGGTCTGCCGATTTCAGGCTATTGAAGTAAGCCTGTGGGTTCATTGTTGGTTCACCTTTAATATACATGACCGGAGCGCCGGTGTTGTGGTCGAGCCCATACCAGGGATTGGAATACAACATATCCCTGCTCACACCTACAACGGGTTGTGCAGGGGTGCCATAGAACGGATACAATTGCAGGGCAGGGTTGGTGAACACATTGGTGATCTTGTTCTTCACAGTGCTCAACAATACCGTACTGTTCCAGCCCAATTCTCCAGTCAGGTTGCGGGATGATAATTTGATATCGAACCCGGTCGATCTCATATCGGCGTAGTTGATCATCTTGGTAGCCTGTGCAGTGCCACCGGTGATGATACCAGTACTGGGTGCGAGATAGTCTTCCCCAATGAGGTCACTGGCTTTTTTGTTGTAGTATTCAATGCTACCGCTGATACGGTTGTCCTTCAACACAAAATCAACAGCGAGATTGATGGTATTCACCTGCTCCCATCTCAGATATGGATTGCCGGCGCTTCCGATCCTTGCCTGCAACAGATTGGCAGGGACCTGGGGTTGGGTCAGCGTGATGTACGGGAAGCTGCTCAACAGGTTACTTACATTCCCTCCGATGCCGTATGTTGCTCTTAATGTCAGTTCAGGCACCCATTCACTCTTGTAGAAATTTTCCCTGTCTATATCCCACTTGCCTCCGATAGACCATAGCGGGGTCCATTTCTGGTTGGTCTTGACACCAAATAAATTGGAGCCATCCCAGCGTACGGAACCACTTACAGTATATCTTGATTTGTATGTATAGCTCGCATTGGAATAGTAAGACACGAAACGGTCTACATACCTGTTGATGTCGATGGCAGAAGCGTTAGGGATAAAAGCAGATCCGTTGGGCCTTACGGGGAGCGCCTTGGGCGAATCGAGCTTGGAATCGCCGGTCATATTGTCTTTGTTGAAATTATACAGGTAATAACCGGTAGAGCTTTCACGGATAACCTCTCTTACTTCTGAACCGGCCAGTGCAACGACTGCATGGTCCCTTCCAAATTTTTCATTGTAATTGAGTTGTGCCCTCAGTGTATTGGCCTGTGTTTTGAATGGAGATCCTTCGATGAAAATATCCCCAAACGGAACGATCCGTCTTCCATCTGCCTGTGTGAACCTGTTCACTACGTTCCTGACATAATAGCTCTCTTTGTTATAATGGGTGGATGAATTATTGCTGCCATTGGTATTCTGGTACTGAACGCTCAAATCGAACCTGTTCAGGAAACGATAACTTACGGAAGCATTGATGCGCAGTTCTTTACCTTTCGCATAAATATCTCGCAGTCCGATTTCATCGATAGGACGGTAGTTCCAATCGAGCAGCCCTGCCCTGAATTGTGCGTCTTTGTATTCCTGCCTGTAGTCCTTTACAATGGAAGTAGCATTGCCATTTTCATCTTTCAAACGCATGTAGGGCGACAGGCCGATGTTGTTGGCAGCAGTGAGGTCGCTAATGCTGATGCCATTGCTGTGCCTGTTGGTTTGGGAGTAAGTGATACCGGCCTGCAATTGTAATCCTTTCAGGGGCGACAGGGTATTGTTCATACTGATATTGAAGCGATCGTCCCTGTCACCGATATTGGTGCCTTTGTTCCTGTCGTACCCGGCGGAGAGATAATAACTGTAATTGGGGCCGCCGCCACTGAGATTCAAAGAATATTGTTGAAGGATGGACCTTTGCATTAAATATTTGGAGATATCGTTTCTGACCTCTGTATTTTTCAATCGCTGTTCTTCTGCCAGGAATTCCTCTTCAGTAATCAATTTGTCCCTTCTTCTCCTTAACAGGTCTGCATATTCCGGGATCACTTTCTGATCGGAGGAAGGGTTATAATCCGAGCGATTCTCGAATTTGAATTTCTCGATGCCCATGATCGCCTCACTGGGCAACCTCGACTGGTCGTATAAAAGATCGGGTTTGTCTCCGATCGTGGTGGTCTGACTGAAGGTCATGCGTGTTTTCTGGTTCAGTCTGCCTTTTTTCGTAGTGATGACTATCACACCATTTCCTGCCCTGGCGCCCCAGATGGAAGCGGCAGCAGCGTCTTTCAATACGGTGATGCTTTCGATATCATTGGGGTTGATGAAGCTGAGGTCCACCATATTGGTATTGTCGGTGGCGAGTTTGGAAGAGTAATTGCCTTCGTAGGGGAAATTATCGATCACGATCAAAGGGCGTACGTTGGAGTTGATGGTAGATAAACCACGTACCCTGATGTTCAAAGGATCATTGGAGCCCGGCGTGAGGAATTGCACCCCATTGGCAATGCCTTCCAGTCTCGATAAAATGGTAGGTCCGGTGGTCCTGTTCAATAATGCATTATCGATGTGCTCGAAAGAACCGGTAGCCCTTTCTTTGGAAATATACTGGTAACCATTGGCGTAACTGGTCACTACCACTTCTTTCTCGGTCTTGGGGAACATTCTCAGCGCAATAGCTTCACCGCCCTGTTTGATCCTGTGGGTGATGTTTTCAAAGCCTACGTAAGAGATATCCAATACATCTCCATGTTCGGCATTGATGGAAAAGGTGCCGTTGTTATCGGTAAGTGCATGGATGTTCTTTCCTCTGACGCTAACGGTGGCGCCAACGAGCGGCACACCTGATGAATCGGTGATCCTGCCCGTGATGGGAACGGGTGGGGCGGGTGTTTCTTTTTGATCTTCCTGCATTCCTGTAGCGGAGACCACCTTCTTTTTCAGAACAATCGTTTTATCCTTGATAAAAAAATCGATCTGCTGGTCTTTGAGCACTTCCTGCAGGAATGTTTGCAATGGCATATTTTTGACATTCACCGAAACTGCCCGTGAATTGTCAAGAATGGTCTGATTTGCAAACAGCACGTACCCGGTTTGCTTTTCTACCTGGTTGAACACAGTCAGCAATGACAGGTTCTTACCAGATAGTGAAATGGTTTGTGATGATGTGGTAGCTGACAAATGAAGGCACGCTACCAGCATAAAAAACATTGTCAATTTCATCGTTAGCCAAATTTTCTTTGCAGCATTCGCCCGGTCAGTACCGGACAGGGGAATAGCCTCGCTACCCGTCCGCGGGCAGGGATTTGCTTCTTTTTTCTTACATTGCATTGTTTGGTTATTTAATTCGTAAAAGCCGAAATGTAGATCACTAAACACCTGCCGCTTTAGTGGACCAGACTAGAGCGGCTTTTTAGTGCCTAAAAAAGTTCAGGAACTGTTATCGTTATTTTGTTACGATAATTTTTTTGCCTTCGATTTTAAAGTTCACACCAGAACTTTCCAGTATCTGGAACAGATCGGATAATTTGATATTCCTCGTCATTTTACCAACGAAATGGATATCCGGGATATCCTTCTCATAGACCACTTCTATATCGTACCATCGTTCCAGTTGCCGCATTACTTCCTGCAGACTGGCCTTTCCAAAATTGAAATAGCCATTCTTCCAGGCAATTATTTTATCTGTATCGATATCGTTAACTACTGAAACAGCCGGTGTTCCTGCTGACCCTGTCTGACTGATCCTTGCCTGCTGACCGGGTTTGAGCATCAGTGCCTGCCCCTTATTGTCGGATGCCGGAGCAAAGAGGGATATTTTCACGCTTCCTTCCAATAAGGTGGTATTGATGGTTTCTTCGTTCTCGTAAGAGTTTACGTTGAAGCTGGTGCCCAATACCTCGATGTTTGCACGGTTGTTTACATTCACCTTAAAAGGACGTGCTGCCTGATGGATCACTTCAAAATAGACCTCACCCCTGATCTCCACTTTTCTTTCCGATTCACCAAACACTGTCGGGAACCGGATAGAGCTGGCCGCATTCAACCATACTTTCGAGCCATCCGGTAATTCCATCCGGAACTGCCTGCCCTTGGGCGTACTGAGGGTGTTGTAAACCATTTCACCTTTCGTTCCTGCACCGGTCGAATAGGAGAGGGAACCATCTTTCAAAACTGCATTGGCGCCGTGTTGTGTAGCAACAATGCCATTTGCAACGCTGTCGAGAACGATCTGCCTGCCATCTGCCAGTGTAAGCACTGCTCCATCTTTTCCGGGCAGGATATTCTGCTGCGCCATTGCAGGCCCGGGAACGGTTACGTTCTTGTCTTTTGTGATCGTGTACAGAAAATAAGAACCTGCCGTTACCAACAGTACGGCTGCTGCTGCCCATGTCCATCTGCGGAACATAGGGACGCGCTTTGGTCCGGTTTCAATGGGTAAGGCAGTTGTATCGGGCCTGTAGGCACTCAACACTTCCCGGATGCCATCTTTCCAGTAAGGAGTTGTGAAGTCTGGTAAAGGACGTGATGAAATGCCGGCAGCATGGGCCTTTTCCAATGCTTCAACCACTTTACCGGTCTGATCTTCCTGGAGGATATGCAACAATTCCGCGAGATCGCCTTCCGTGGCGGTCTTGGTTTCAATTTTTGACAATAAATACGCTAATCTTTCCGGTGAATACACAGGATTAAAATTTTTAATGAATAAGGAATAAATGGATGGAAAAACAGACCAGGAACGGCCTGATATACGTACGTACACCGATGATCAAAAAAGTAATCATTGGCGATAAAAAAAATTACAGCCGGCTCACAATGATCGCGAGTGGAATAATGATGCCCTGTTCGGCAAGGATTGTCTTGATAGTTTTACCGGAGCGGTAGAGTGAGTTCTTGACCACCTGTACGGACATACCCATTTGAGTTGCGATGGCTGCGGGTTTGAGGCCCTGTTCCCGGCTCATGCGGTAGATCTGCTGTGATTTTGCCGGTAATCGCCGGATAGCTTCCTGTACCAGGCGGGCCGCTTCTGAGAATTGTACAGTTTCTTCTGTTGCGTTCCACAGGGCATGATCATCCTGCTCATGTTGCATCGTTCTGGCCATGCGCTCCCTTGCGATCTGTTTTTTTAGCCAGGTATACGAACGATTGTAGGTGATCCGGAATATCCAGTGGCGGGGGTTATCGATGTCTGCCAGTTTTTCACGGTCCATCCAGAGATAGAGGAACACTTCCTGGATAATGTCCTTGATGACCAGTTCCGTTCTTACTACAGTATAAATGACGGGATATAGCTCCGGCAGGTATAAATGATATAGCTCCTCAAAGGCTGCTTCATCGCCCTCTGCGATGCGTGCAAATAATTCTTTATCTCTATTTAAGGTGGCTTCCGGCAATTAATTCAAAACGGATTAAAGCCGAAATTAAGAATAAATACAAAAGTGATATATGTTTAGTTTTGGCGTTATCCTTTCTGGTCGGGAATTGCCTTTTAATGTTGCCCCCGTATCCTTATACTTTGTTACCGGCATTTCGCAGAGCAGGGAGACACATGCTTAATCCCGAATATTATTCTTTGCTGCTTCCGCTTTTTCCCACACCCTGATATATTCTTCGGCACTCATGAACAATGGCTGGAGGCGAAGGCCACTGATACCGATATTGTTCAGGTCCTGCATGAAGTCGGGCAACATTCCTTCGTGGGCCACACCATCGAGGTTGAAATCCCAGTCGCGGTAACCGGTTGTACACCTCCTCAAAGGATCGTTGGTGCCTTCCATCTTTGTTGCCATGTCCCAGGCAACGATCAGGTCCAAATAAATACGTTGCATGGATTGAAGATCGTTATAGTTCCCACTAAAGCGAGTGATCTGTGCTGGTGTGAGGTTGTGCGCTACGGCAAACCCGGCTGCTTCTTCCCAGGGAGAATCCATGGTGCCAATACCGGGGCCCATTAGTTCATCCTGGTTGCGGGCGAACATCCCTTTCAACACATGCATCATTTTGGCTGAATACCATTTATCCAGGAACTTTCCCGGCTCAAGCCCGATATCCCCCGCGAAATCATTGGGGTTGATATTCATATTCACCAGGTATCCATCCGTACTATTCTCTGCATCGCGCTTTCCTAGGGATGTAATATCATTGAGCGAACGGGCGCCCGCTTTATAGAGGAGGCAGGCGATCATATAATGTACCATATCCTCATCCTTTTCGTACAGGTGAGCCGCACCACGGAACATATCATTGTAAATAGAGCGCATCGGGGTAGCATAATGCACCCCATTGATTTGTTGCCATTTCCGTAGGCGTACATCCATAACCGTTTGTATTCTCAGGTTCTTCGTATAGGGTGCATTGCCAAATTCCTCATGGCTGATGCCGGAAGCAGCCTTATTGCCGAAGCGGGGCCCTACACTTTCCAGCATTCCCCTGTCGGTTGCCAGGCCAACCCCTTTTCCCGGTACATTTTGCACTGCATATAAATATTTCTGCGCCCAGGTACGGGATGAACCGGGACAATCATTGGGTATGAGCGTCGATCCTCCTTTGAGGTTGGTAAGCGTCATGATGGGATTGAACATGCCACCCAGTGTATTGATATCGGCAACGGCTTGCCTGGTCTTCATGGATTCATGTGTAAGATGGTGGATACTCGAAGTACCGAATGTCCGATAGTCCGCCTCTTTGTCATCGCGGAAATTACCGGCGCCTGTAAAACCCAGGTCGACAAAATCAGTGTGGGAAGAAAGCAATGGATAATTATATCTCCTTGCTTCAGTAATAATATCATTGGTGGCCCTGAATGAGCTGTGGTCGATATCCCAGATCATGCCGGCCCTGGCCATTTCTTTTACGAAGACCCGGCCGTTATCATGTATTCCCTTAACGTTCATGTGCCCGCCGGGATTGGCTTCCATCGTTTCGCGCACATTATAAAGGTGGTTACCGCCAGTTGCCAACAACCTGGGGAAATCATCTTCTTTATCCATGTTCAGCGCATATTTGAAACCGTTGCGGCTACCGTCCGTCACGAAATATCCTTCACCAGTACTCTGATAGCTCACCTCATTGAACATACGATTATAGACAGCAGCCCCACCAACCATATTATCGGCAAAATGGATAGGCGTTATCTGAACAACCTTGCTTTGTTTCAGCTCCTGCAACATTTGCCGCATATTATTACGGGCAGTTTCCTGGGAACCGACGCCCACGCCTTCAGCAGTGGCATCCACGGGTCTCAACGGTAATGAATAGGCAGCGGAAGCGGAAACAGATCCGCCGTGATTTCTCCTGTATAAATATTCGGCAGTAGTAAAATCTTCGAGATTGTCTACCTCTATCCCAAGTACTACAGCCAGTTTATTTTGTTTGATGATACTTCTTGCCTCTCTCGAAGAAGTTGCGATCGCGGCCCAGGGAATGTTGGCAAAGATCCTTTTGAGTTCGTCCAATTGCCGTTTTGTAGCGAGCTTATCCGGGTAGCTTCCCCTCTTCAGGGAAAATGCCATGGTGGTATTGTTGATGGCCAGCGCTACCATGATCCTTAAACCTCCATCATACGCTCTTTTGATCCAATCGATATACATGGTCTGGTGCGTTCTGTCGGTGAATGATGGCCAGTAACTGAACACGGGCCATCCTTTGTTGTTATGGGTGAGACCACCTTCGGCCATGCTTTCCAGCATCCCATGCCGGCAGAAATGTAGTGCCTCACTGATGGCCCCATCCGCTTTGCCCCAGATCAGTGATCCTCCAAAACCCAGATCGGACGCGGGATGTGTATGCGTATCTGCAAATCCCCATACTGGCGCATCGGCATCATAAAGACCTGCGATGATCGTTGGATGGGTGTCGGTAAACCTGAAGTCATCGACATTGATATGCCCCCATCCGTCATTTTGCTGATCGACGATCTTTATACGAAAGGTTTTACCGCGGAAATATTCCGGCAGCATCTCCCAGATCATCCTTCTCATTTCCTCCCTGTCGAACCCATTGCCTGTTTTGATCGTTACGAAACGACCATCGGGATCTACCCGGTATTCGCCCCGGAGTGGCTGATTGGTATTATGGTATACGGCTTTCAGCAGGTTCATCACCACTTTATCCATGGCGTCGAATTCTGTTTTCAGCATTTGAAGCTCCACTCTCACTTTTTCGCTTCTGCCGCCACTCACCAAAAAAGTGATATAGCGGTGATACAGTTTGAATTCAGGAGAAGTGAGCGAACCCATCGGGCCATCGCCCTGTGTTTGACCCAGGGTGGCATCGGTCAGAATACCATTTTCCCTTCTTTCATTCCCTGCAGGATGGTTTTCATAAGTGCCTATCCAATAATTCCCCTTGAAGCCGATAGGATAGGGGATCTGCTTCCAGTAATCACCACCGATGCCGCCATTGCCGAGCAGCATTTCCGTTCTTACGCGCACAGACATTACATTATCTCCATACGTGGGTTGATTGGCAAAAGCATCTCCTTCGGGTTGCCATCCATTCAATCCGTTTTCAAAGCCCCAGTTATTGAATGCGGTGTCTGCCTTGATCAGCCGGGCATCGGCGACTACGGAAGGGTTCAATATGATCGTTGTAACAGGCGGGTTCGGGTTAACTGCCGGCTGCTGATTAGCGGCACCAGGGCTGCTTTCAATCAGGATATTGAAGGCGGCTCCCTGTGGCATCGGGGTGCGATCATTGTGGGCGATCATCCATCGGGCGCCTTTATATGATATGCTGAAAGCGTGATCGTCATAAATGCCTCCCTGACCATTCGGGTTCCAGTTGGCCGTGACGGAAAATTTTGCATCTGCATGATCGTTCAACTGCGGATGATCGATGATGGTGATATAGTTGTCGATATTTTTTGCCGTGGCAACATGCACGTAGCTGGCTGCTGGATAAACATTGAAAATATTCCCTGCCGCCATGGGCGTTCTATCCTGGTGAAAGATCGCCCATTTGGCCTGGCCTGCATCATACCAAACACCGATATTCTTACCCTTCGACGGGCCGCTTACCAAAACAGCATGGATGATGGCTGCGGGATTTTTATTTAATTGTGAATGGTCGAGGTAAGTCCATCCGCCATTGATATTGCCGGCTGTGGATTCATGCTGGAACTGTTGCGCATGAAGGAGCAGGCCGAATACAGTGAAGACCGGGATCAGGAGCGCTTGCTTGAGCATAACAAGGGAGTTTAGTTGTTTACAACAGTTGTATCATTCAGTATGATGCAGAGGTTTTGCCTTTCCCACTGCCGGTTCCAGCAAAGCTTTGCCGGTATTGCATCCGAGGGTAATTCAAAACCCAACAGAAAAGCCCTTTTTGTTTCGCCGGGCTGTATGGTCGCATTCCAGACCGCATTATAGCTATCGAGATCATCGCCTTTGATGCAATGGCTATTTTGCGCCATGGCAATAACCCCCGGCGTTGATTCATACGCATTCCCACGGCTGTCCCAGAGGGTTGCTCCCGCAGGAATGACCAGGTTTTTATCTGTTACTGCGTGGTTTTCGTATGTTACGGAAAGGTCGATCAGGATCAGTTTCATGTATTTCCTGTTGAAATAAACCGGGTCGTGAACAGGATACCTGCAATTCACTACTTGGTTCAACCGCAGCGTGATCCCTTTGTACTGAAGGGCCTGCCATACGGACTGTTGGGCTATCTTTTCTGCCTGCTTCGGTATTACCCGGCTATCATGGTCCTGGCATCCGGAAAATAGGAATTGTATGCAGACAATTATTATTACTATTCTACTGGACCTATTCATCTGCACTAAATTAATGATCCCTTGTTGCTGCGTGGGAAAGGATGAGTGAATGGTTGGCCCGGATGAGTGAATAGCCTGAATAATTAATTAATATTTTAGACATTTGTATGTCATCCTTATAATTCCCTAAAACAACCTCGATGCCTTGCTTATTCAGGCTGGTGTTTCTTTGTATGTGGACCCTGTTCATGGGGCCCTTCAGTTCCCGGTCGCAGGTCATCACCCTTGGCAGGGAGGAATTATTGCAACAACCCATACCGCTCTACCTGAACTATGGCTCTTTCTATATCGATTCAACCTGTAGTGAGGGGATCGCATCAGTGTCCAGGCGTTCATTTCAACCTTTTTCCTATTATTTTACTGCCGTGCCCAGGCATCTGCCACCCAAATTATCAGTGTGGCTAAAAGTGCAGATACAAAGTCAATACTCCACCGATACTTCAGTGGTCTTTTATCCCGGCTTTCAGAATTATGTGGAAGTATACTATGCCGATAACGGAAGGCTGGCAAGAGTGGCTGTATGTGGGAACCTTTTCGCTGCGTCCCTGCTGAGCATCGGTAACATGCGACAGGCTGCCTTCCTGCCTTTGACCGCCGGGTATCCGAGCACATTTTACATCCGCATCACCAATCATACCACCTACCATGTAGACCCTTTCAAGCCTTACCTGATGAGCAAGAGTTCCCTGAACGAATTGCAGGTGAAATTACTGGAGAACAGTCAGCGTACAGGATATATCTTCTTCATCGGCATCGGTATGTTCGTGATCATGTTTTTCTATATCTCCATCAAATGGGTGTACACGGAGGATTCCGCCTATTACTATTATGCACTCACGATCCTTTTCAGCGCCATCTTCTTTCTGCTGAATTTTTTCCAGGATGGCAACAACCAACTGATCATGTCTGAAAAGCCCCTGGTGATCTACCTCCTGCCAGACGCATGCGCCTGGATCAGCCTGTATGCCTATTGGCAATTCGTGCGCAGGTTCCTCTATATCGATACCAATATGCCTGTTATGGCCAGGTGGATGAAATATACGAGTTACCTGATCCTGGCTTTTGCCGTTTTCAACCTTTGGTATGCATTCCGGTATGCGGACCTGATGAGATTGATCGCCATGGATACCACCGCAGGCATCATTTTGCTGATCGCAGGGAGTTATACCTTATTCCGGATCAGGAAAGTAAATGCAGGGCTCAAGCGATTCCTATACGGTGGCATCTTCTGTATGCTGCTTTTTTATGCCCTGGGATCTTTGTATGAACTCCTCCGGGATACCCAATGGGGAATTTTTCCGGAGTTGGGAGGAGGTACCCCGCTGGTGATGCTGGGAAATATCAGTGAGATGTTGTTCTTTTCCCTCGGCCTCGCTTATCGCAACAAACTGGAAGGAGAGGAGCGTGCCCGGTTCCAGCGACTGGCAGCCGAAGCAGAGATCAAAGCGCTGCGATCGCAGATGAACCCCCATTTCATTTTCAATTGCATGAACACGATCGATGCATATATTTTCAAGGAACAACCGGAAAAAGCTTCCAGGTTCCTGCATACCTTTTCGCAACTGATCCGCTCCGTGCTTGAAAACTCACAACACAATATGGTGAGCCTGCAAAAAGAACTGGAAGGTCTTCGCCTGTTCATCGATCTCGAGCGGGAACGGTACAATAACAGTTTTGATGTAGAATACCATTTCCCTGCAAACGTGTTGGAACATAAAGTGCCGCCCCTCATCATTCAACCTTACGTGGAGAACGCTATTGTTCATGGTTTGCGGCATAAGACCCGGTCGAAAGGAATATTGCGCATATCGGTGGAAGTAGCCGGTGAAGAATTGCAGATCATTGTAAAGGATAATGGCATCGGGAGGGAAGCGGCCCGGCGTATAAAGGCCATCAATGGACGACCGCATCAATCGCTTGCGTTGACGCTGACACAGCAACGGCTCGACCTGATGCCAGAGAAAGGATCTGTATCGATCCTTGATATCGGGGAGAACGGTGAAACTGGTACTGAAGTACATATATCCATTCCAATCGTCGATTAATTCCCTAACCATTTATATTCCTCCTGTATGATAAAAGCGATCATAGTAGATGATGAAGAAAAAAGCGCAGAACTGCTTCAATTGAAGCTGGCAAAGTTTTGCCCATCCATCCAGGTCGTGCGGATGTTCACGGAATCATCCGGCGTCATTGATTTTGTGCAGGACCAGGCCCCGGATGTGGCCTTCCTCGATATCGAAATGCCGGGAATGGATGGATTGAACATAGCACGACAAATAAAGAATATGGTGGAGATCGTCTTCGTTACGGCCCACGGCCAATACTCCATCGAAGCCCTGCGCATAGCAGTGCTCGATTATCTCCTGAAACCAGTGCATGAGACCGATCTGAAGAACTGTGTAGCCAGGCTGGAAGAAAAGCTTCAGCAAAAAAAAGATGCCGGTGAAATTGCCGTTCCGCTGGCTGCCAGGACTGAACTCAGGAAGATCAATGCCCATTTCGACAAGATCGCCCTGCCTACACAGGAAGGCATCCATTTCATCAATATCAAAGACATTATCCGAATTGAATCGGAGAGCAACTATTCCGTGTTCTTTTTTGAAGGCAGGAAAAAGATGGTGGTATCCAAAACACTGAAGCAGGTGGAAGAACTGCTGGAGCAATACAATTTCTTCCGGCCTCACCGGTCGCACCTGATCAATATGGATTATATCACTACTTATATCAGGGGTGAAGGGGGCACCATCACCATGACAGACGGCAGCGAAGTGGAAGTGAGCCGCACCAAGAAAAAAGACTTCCTCGAACTGCTGGGTCTTGTATAAGCTGGCCACGGCCTCCAATTTCATCCTTCACCAACTTCCCCCACCGGTAAATTCCCGCTGTTGGCTCATCGAGCATTATCCGTAACTCATTGCCAAAAAACCGCTTTATCGGCGGCCCTACCTTGCATGTGATACTTCATAACAGGAGTATACATTGTTCACCCGAATACCAACGACATGAAAAATTTTAAATGTTCTTTACCCGGCATAGCAGGGAACTTATTACTCGCGACAGTACTTGTCCTCACCCTGTTCTCCTGCAGGAAGCACAAAGATCCTGCAGAGCTTAAAGTTTCGACCTACGCCGGTAGTGGTACATTCGGCTTTGCCGATGGCGCTGCTGCCAGTGCTCAATTCAGTTATCCCACCAGTATGGCCATCGATGGAGAGGGAAATCTTATCGTTGCCGATCCATTTAATAACAGGGTCCGCAAGATCACACCGTCGGGCCAGGTCAGCACGCTGGCTGGTACCGGTACAACCGGATTCGTCAATGGTCCTGGTAATACGGCAAAATTCAACTGGCCGTATGGTGTGGCCTGTGATGCAGCCGGCAACGTGTATGTAGCCGATATGAATAACAATGCCATCCGCAAGATAACGCCTGCAGGTGATGTCAGCACCTTTGCAGGTACCGGTGTGGCAGGGTATGCAGATGGTCCCGGCATTGGAGCAAAATTCAGCTACCCTACCGGTGTAGCGACCGATGCGAGTGGAAATGTGTATGTGGCCGATCAGGGACAGAACATGGTCCGTAAGATCACACCTTCCGGTGTGGTGATGACAATGGCAGGGGGCACAGGTGGTTATTTGGACGGTACCGGAACGGCTGCCAAATTTAATGGGGTCTTTGCGTTGGCCATCGATGCGGCCGGTAATGTGTATGTGGCTGATCGTTCGAATCATCGTATCCGTAAGGTCACTCAAGCCGGGGTGGTGACCACTTTTGCGGGGACCGGTGTGACCGGTGCAACGGATGGGGCGGCTGCACAGGCAACATTCAACGGATCATCCGGTGTAGCCATCGATGCATCCGGAAATATTTATGTGTCTGATACCGAAAATCACAAGATCAGGAAAATAACGCCCAATGGAATGGTAAGCACTTATGCCGGCTCTGTGGCTGGCTATGCCGAGGGCCTCGCTGGTTCGGCGCAGTTCAACCTCCCGTATGGGGTTGCCTGTGATCATAACGGCAATGTGTATGTGGCCGATTACATGAACAGCAGGGTCAGAAAAATCACGCTTCAGTGATATTTGTGCAGCGCTATTTTGGACCATTCTAAATATTATTCAGATGAAAAAGAACATCTTGTTGTTATGGATGATATCGACAGTGGTGACGCTGCTGATGCCATCTTGCAAAAAGAAAAAAACGGATAATCCCAATTCTGCGGAGATCACTGCCGGTAGCCTTTCTTTTTCTCCGTTGGATACCGCACATTTCGTGGCACTGGTGCCCCTGGGCAATCTCAATCCGCCCGGCCATACATTTCCATCAGACCACATGTATTTCTATTACAGAAGCCATGGCATTTCCCGGAATATTCTCTCACCCGGCAACCTGGTGATCTTTAGTATTGCACGCGACAGGTCTGGGGTAGGTACGCCGGGAGAACAAACCGACTACACTATTTCCTTTGGCGATCCCCGAAGCGTTGTACTGTACTTTGGGCATATCACCACGTAATGAACGACCAGTTCATGATGAACAATGAATTGCAGAAAAATTTATTCTCTCCCGCAGTAAAACACAGGTCGGTACCACGACTGACCTCCCGCGAAAAAGAGATACGGTTAACTTTTATTTTCTTACTTTCAACAGTCCTAAGCAATGCCTCAACTCTTTCTGAATGGATAAACAATTATGGCAAAATATCCTGGAGGGCGATCAATCGGCCTATCAGCAGCTCTATTTTGCCTGGTTTAAAAAGTTCTACACTTATGGTAAGAAATTCTCCCTTGACCCATTATTGATCGAAGACAGCATTCAGGAAGTGTTCTTACTGATCTGGAATAAAAGAGAAAAGATCGCACAACTCCATTCACCTAACAGCTATTTTTTCGGCGCCTTCCGGTTTATCCTCCTCGATAAACTACGGCAGGCGAAACGGATCACCGCGTTCAATTTTGAAGATGAAACACTATTCCTGACGGAACAGGCAACGTACGACCAGGAGAACGATCCGGCCCGCGTTCAAAAACTGAAAGCCGCCCTCCAAAGCCTTACACCCCGCCAGCGGGAAGTCATCTTCCTTCGTTTTTATGAAGGACTGTCCTATGAAGAGATAGCTAATGTCCTGAACATCACCGTAAAGGCTACTTACAAGATCATGGCCCGGAGCCTGGGCAGCCTGAAAGAACAGTTGCTCGTTTCCATTACCACGCTCATGGTCCTGTTACAGAACATGTATGCTTTTGCAGGTGCGGGAACTTCCCGTTTCCAGGAATAATTTAAAAAAACTTCTGCCCCATGGGGTAAAATCATTCATTTCTTACACTTATAATTAGCAATGGACAATATTTCGATCAACAGGTACAAAGATTTTGAAGAACCAGATCTCATCTGCGACCCTTATTTTCAGGACTGGGTTATATCCCCCAATGAAGAAAACGAGCGGTTCTGGAAAGGTTTCCTGGAAATATATCCCGCGAAAGCCGCCAGCATCAATTACAGCCGCTCATTCCTGCAAAACCTTAGATATGAAACCAGCCTGCCGGACGATGAACATATTCGACGCCGGTTCCTGGAGCATTTGCAGGCTATTGAAGGTTCAGCACCTGTGAGGGTAATACGTCTGAACAGATCGCCGCTGAAACGAATAGCCAGTATTGCCGCAGTAGTAGCAGGTCTTGCACTGATGGTAGTTGTTTTTTTCCTGTTGAATAGTAAGTCCGGCAAATCCCTCAGCTCTATCGTGGCAACAGATTATGGAGAGATGAAGGAACTTACTTTGCCCGATAGCACACATATAGTGCTGAATGCTCATTCACAGATCAGTTTCAAAAAGCGATGGACGGCCGGTGAACCAAGGGAAGTATGGCTGGAAGGGGAGGCGTTCTTTGATGTAAAGCATTTGAATAAACAGCCCGACAATATCAGGCCGGACGAAAGATTCCTGGTACACGGTAAAGACCTCACTATTGAAGTGCTGGGGACTGCTTTCAATATCAGGCAGCGAAGGGGGAAAACCGAAGTGGTGTTGCAGTCGGGCAAGATCAGGCTGCTGCTCAAAAATGAAGAGATCGTGATGCAGCCGGGCGATTGGGTGGTCTACGATTCATTGGAAAGAAGGGTGATCCGCAGTATTACCATCCCTGAAAATTATGCTGCGTGGAAAGAAAAGAAATTGTTGCTGAATGATCCTACGGTAGAACAGATCATCGAATACCTGGAAGATGTTTATGGAAAACACATAGTGCTCGATAATCCTGCCCTGAAGAACAAAAAGATTGAAGGCCCGATCATGTTGAACAACCTCGATGATGCACTGTTCGTAATATCGACAGTACTGAACACCAGGATCGAGCACAGGAACGATACGCTGATCCTTCACCAGAATTAGGAAGGACCATTTCTAACGATTCTTTTAATAAATTTTACTAAATGACTGCTTGCCATTTAAAAAGGGTGGTTATTGCCCTGTTTGCAGGAATTTTTCTGCTATGCAGCACCGCCCGTTCACAAACCCCGCCCATCTCCCTGAAAGAGGCACTTAAAAAAGTCACCAAAATTTATGGGACCCAGTTCGTTTATGATCCCGATCTGCTGGCCGGGAAAACGACTACCTACGATTTCAAGGACAAAACAAAGAGGCAACTCGACGATGTACTGAAAGATATCCTGTATCCCAACAACCTGATCTTTCTCTACATCAAACCGAACTATTACACCATCACCTCCAAGGACAGGGTAGGAGCGGTGATCTCTGAGGCTCCCAATACACCATCACCGAACGATACTATCCCGGCCGGTAAAAGAACAGGAGAGGCTAAAAAGCAACTAACCATCACCGGTACTGTCTATGAACCGAGAAAGAACGGAGGTATACAACATGTTACTGTCAATGAAAAAGGTACTTCCCATTCAACCATCACAGACCAGGCCGGTAATTTCAGGATCGATGTGGCAGGCCCTCAGTCGGTTCTCGCTTTTTCTTCCATTGGATTTGAAGCGAAAGAGGTGACTGTTGGTAATCAAACGAATCTTACCGTTACATTGACCCCCTCATCCACCAATCTCGAAGATGTGGTGGTGATAGGATATGGAAGGCAAAAGAAAAGCGATGTGACAGGGGCTGTGGCTTCCATTCCCAAAGACAGGATCGAGAATATGGTGCGTACCGATGTGGTACAGCTTATCCAGGGCGCAGCGGCCGGTCTCAATGTCTCAGCCACCGCGGCCGGATCGAATCCCGAAAGCGGCGCTGTGCTGCTGATCCGCGGCCGACATTCCATCAGCGCCAGCAATGATCCGCTGATAGTGCTCGATGGAGTTCCGTATAACGGAAGCCTTTCGGATATAAATCCCAGTGATATTGAAAGTATTGAAATACTGAAGGATGCTTCCTCAGCCGCTATCTATGGCTCGCGGGCCGCCAATGGAGTGATCCTGATCCAAACCAAGAAAGGGGATAAAGGCAAGCTGAGAATAAAATATGATGGTTTCTATTCGGTCCTGTCGGTGGCCAATTTCCCCCACCTCATGAACGGTGATGAATACTACAAATTCAAACAGGGGGTCGATACCCTCGATGAAGCGGCGCTTACACCTGCTGAGCTGGCCGTGTATAATTCAGGCTCTTACAAATCGTTTACCTGGAGAGATCTGATCATGCGCAGCGCCAACAGCCAGCAGCATAATATTTCCGTATCAGGTGGCGGTGATAAGACTTCCTTCGTGATCAGCCTGTCGTACCTCGGCACCAGGGGGCTTGTGATCAATGATCAATACAAAAGAGGGACATCCAGGATCAACGTTACTTCCAATCTCACCAAATGGCTTACGCTCGGCAGCAATACCATGCTGTCTTATGCCAATAACAGTGGCGCACCGCCTTCCTTCATAGACCTGTTCAACAAATCTCCACTGGCCGTTCCGTTCAATCCCGATGGATCGGTGAATATTACCCCGATCGCAGACGATCCGCGTAAGATCAACCCCATCGAAACACTTTTATACGACGATCTCAAGAGAAGGTATACGGTCTCTACCAATAATTACCTCAATATCGACATCCCTTATATCAAAGGATTGTCGTACAGGATCAATACCGGATTGCAATATCAGTCGGCCGAAGCCAACTGGTACCGGGGCACCAATACCGGTAAAAGCGGCGCGCTCAAAGGCGAAGCTGAAACCCGGAAGACGAATAACTATTCCTATACGATCGAGAATATCCTTTCTTACCAGAGAGAATTCGGTAAGCACAGCATATTTCTTACCGGCCTTTACAGTATGGAAGAGAAGGAGAACAAAACGGACATATTGGATGGTGAAGGATTCCCCAATGATTTTTTATCGTGGTATGGTATTCCGCAGGCCAATAAGATCACCCCTTCCTTCAATTATATCAAAACGGACCTCATTTCCCAGATGTTCCGCGCCAACTATTCTTTCGACAGGAGATACCTGCTCACCGCTACCGTTCGCCGCGACGGATTTTCAGGTTTCGGCGCCGGCAAAAAATATGGCGTATTCCCTTCTGTGGCCATCGGCTGGAATATCGCCAATGAAAAATTCTTCGATCGTTTCTCCACTGCCATCAATACACTCAAACTCCGCCTGTCTTACGGGGAAAACGGCAACCAGGCCATCATCCCTTACCAGTCGCTTTCACAACTGGGCCAGGGCAATTACGTGGATGGTTCAACGCCGGCGCCCGGTTATGTGCCTACAACACTGGGTAGCAGCGACCTGGGCTGGGAAACCTCCCGCTCTCTCAACATCGGTCTGGATTTCGGTATCCTGAACTCCCGCATCACCGGTGAGATCAACGTATTCCGCAACAATACACATGATCTTCTGCTGAAACGGGCCATATCGCCCGTGAATGGTGTGAACAGTGTATTCCAGAATATCGGCAAGACCAGGAACCAGGGCATCGAGTTCATGGTGAATACCAATAATATCATGACCAAAGAATTTTCCTGGAACTCGAACCTGAATTTCACCATCATCAAAACCCAGATCGTGGATCTGTATGGAGATGGTAAGAATGACCTGGCCAATAAATGGTTCATCGGGCAAAACATTTACATGAACTATGATTACAGGTTCATCGGCGTATGGCAACTGGCCGATAGTGTGGCTGCCGCCGGATATGGCGCCAAGCCGGGTTATGCCAGGTACGACGATCGTAATAACAACGGGATGTATGATCCCGACGACCGGCAACTGATCGGTGCACAGGAACCCAATTTCACCTGGGGCCTCACCAACAATTTCAAATTCCGGAATATCGGCCTCTCTATTTTCATGTATGGCAAGAGCGGTGTGGTGAAAGCCAATCCATATAAAGACAAGAATTACCTGATAGAACAGAATTTCTGGACGCCCAACAACCCCACCAATGAATTCTGGTCGAGGGCCAGCCAGGCCAATAAATACCTGGGAAGGGGCAATACGCCCAGCGTGTATGAGAACGCCAATTTTATCCGGATCAAAGACATCACCATGTCGTATGACCTGCCCCGGAGAGTGCTCTCCAAGTCGGGGATCATGGCCGTTCGCTTTTTCATGACCGGCAAGAACCTGTTCACCATCACCAAATGGAAAGCGCTCGATCCGGAGCTCGACGACCAGCGGGCTATTCCATTGCAACGGGAATATATAGCCGGACTTAGCATCACATTCTAACAAATTCATCAATTGCTTGTATGAAACCAATTATTAGAATATTCATCATACTTACTGCAGTAGCAGGGTTTGGAAGCTGCTCCAAATCACGGTTGAATGAGACCCCTCCCCATTTCACCACAGCAGATGCTTTATACTCCACGCCCGGTGGTTTTGAAGCAGGGATCAATGGCCTGTATTCCCTGGTAAGGGAAGAACGGAACGGGTTGAACTATACCAATGGTTTCGGAACGATCGATCTTACTGCCACCATCTTCATTGCCGGTACGGATAATATCGCTTCCGGAAGCAATGTGGGAGGTTTGTCGACCATTATTGCCGACTGGAACAGGAGCACCCCTGCCGATCCCAACCTCGACAAAGTTTTCCTCTGGCTCTACAAGGTCGTGAATGCTTCGAATACGATCGTCACGCGGGCAGAAAAGGCGAATATCAACTGGCCTTCGCAGGAAGACAGGTCGCGTGTCATTGCCGAAGCCCGTACGATCAGGGCCTGGGCTTACCGCCATCTCACATATTTATGGGGTGATGTGCCATTGATCACTGAAGAAAGGACCGGCGAGAATATCATCACCAATGCCACCCGTGAAAAGGTAGCGGCTATCAGGCAGATCATGATCGGCGATCTCAGGTACGCAGCGCAGAACCTTCCCTGGCTTCCCATCAGGGCAGGCCGCATGACGCGCGGAGTAGCGCAGACCTATCTCGCAGAAACTTACCTGGCTGCAGGCAAAGCCGATTCGGCATTCTACTGGTCGAATGAATGTATCACCACTGGGCCCTATTCACTGATCACTGCCCGTTATGGCTCCGGCAGCGGCAAGCCCGGTGTGGCTTTCATGGATATGTTCGATCCTGCCAACACCAATATCGCCAATGGCAATAAAGAAGCGCTCTGGGTGCTTCAATGGGAAAGAAATGCCCTGGGAGGCGGTGATAACCTGATGCGCCACGAAACTACTATGAGGTATCCCAATGCAAAATACCAGGGCAGGTCCGGTTTCCTCGCTGCGCATGATGACAGGGGTGGGAGAGGCTGGAGCCGGCAGACCATTACCAAGAAAGCGCTGCTGCTATACAATACCTCTTCGGATATTGCTTCAGGTAAGCTCGATCAACGTGCCTCCGACTTTGCACTGAGAAAATATTTCATCGTCAGTTCCTATGATAATTTTTCAGGACTTACCAATTCCGGTACCAAAGCCCCCTGGAAACTGGGCGATACGGTATACCTCGCAACCGGCGTTACCCAGGGTAATATCAATAGTTGTGGTCAGCGTTCAAAAAGCGGCGCTATCGATTTCAACCTGTTGCCCGACAATGCGCCCAATAATAACGACTGGCCCTACAGCCTGAAGTTTGCACAATGCGATCCCGGTTTTCCCAACACCACGGAATCGCACCTCGATCAGGTTTATATGCGGCTGGCCGAAACCATCCTGCTGCGCGCGGAGGCCCGCGGCCGTATGAGCGATCTCCCTGGTGCTGCTGCCGATATCAACCTGCTCAGAACAAGGGCCAATGCAAAAGCCGTTACAGTGGCCGATTTCGGGAGCGACCTGAATTCATTTCTCAATTTTATCCTCGACGAACGCTCCCGTGAGCTGATCGTGGAGGAACAAAGAAGGTATACGTTGCTGCGCATGGGCGGAGCAGATTTCTTTTACCCACGGGTGAGCACCATGAACACGATCAGCAAGAACCTTACATTACGTGATACACTGCTTCCGGTCCCACAATCGGTGATCGATGCCAATATCACCTCCAAAATGCCGCAGAATAAAGGATGGGATTAAGCAGATCAAAAAATATTCATCAGCAAAAAGAAGCGCTATTCAAATGAAAAGAGAACCTGTTATCCGTAAAATACTGGTGTTATTGATCAGTCTGGCTACCCTGCATACCGGCTATGCGCAGAAAAATGCGAATGGCGAAAATGATCAGGCAGGTAAAGCGGTTCCGTATGTGGGCGATTGGAAATCGGACAATGGAATGTTTGCCCAGGTATATGTAACGAAAGAAGGCCTGTACAAAATAAACCTAACGAAAGATCCAATATCCCGTGAAACGCCGATCGTAGTGCTCACAGGCGATCAGGCGGGCGCTATTGCAAATTTTACAGGCGAAGGCAGCACTGGTAAGATCGGGAAAGGAAAACTGATCATCACCAAAGGAGCAGAGAAATATGAAATGAAACCTTTCAGCCGTATTTCTCCAACCATGAATGCAAAGCCACCCAAAGGAGCTATTGTATTGTACGATGGCGCCAACCTCGATGCCTGGAAGAAGGTGATGGAAAAGGACTGGCTGGAAGGAACCTCACCTGCCGACAATTTCAAAATATTGCCCGATGGTGCATTGCAGGTAGTGCCGCATGCCGCGGGCCAGTATGAATCCATCATCACCAAACAACAGTTCGGAGATTGTTTCCTGCACCTGGAATTCCGTTTGCAGGGCGAAGTGACCAATGGTGGTGTATACATGATGTCGCGCTACGAGATCAATATCAAAGATGCCTATGGCGTGGGAGGAACACCGATCGGGTTTGGAAATATTTCCAAACCGAAAGACCTCTATCCGGATGTAAATGTTGCCTTTCCTCCGATGCAATGGCAAACATTCGACATTGAATTCAAAGCGCCCAGGTTCGATGCCGGCGGCGCCACCAAAACCGCCAATGCCCGCATCACCGTAGTACATAATGGAGTTACCATTTATAAAGATGTTGAACTGGAAGAAGTAAAGGGCTCTACCGGCAAGCTGGGAGAAGCCGGTGTAGGCCCCATTTACCTGCAGGAACATGGCAATGCCTATCAATTCAGGAATATATGGGTGATCGATAAAACCATCAAAGGAACGGAAGGATATAAAACGGCCGCTGCATCCGGCACAGGATCAGGTGATGGCGAAGCACCCCGGAAAAAAGGCGGTGGCGGAGGCAGGAAGAAAGGAGGAAGCTCAACAGATAATGCAAAGACCGGAGGCAAAAATGTAGAAGCCGCCTATGAAGATGAAATGAACCCGGCTTATGCTGCCACCACGGTTGTATTGACTGCTACTCCTGGTGACATGCCCGCAAAGCCGGCCGGGTTCATTCATCCCGGCGTATTGGTGAACAGCGCTCAACTGGAAGAAATAAAAAAGCGGGTGGCGAATAATATCGAACCACAAAGATCTGCTTTCGAAAAATTGAAGGCCAGTCCGCTCGGCGCCATCGATTATGCTCCTGATCCCGTAGCCATCGTTTCCTGTGGCCCACGTTCCAATCCCGATCTCGGTTGCAAGGTGGAGCAGAAAGACTGTGCTGCTGCCTATTCACAAGCGCTGCTCTGGAAGATCACCGGCAATAAGGTCTATGCCGAAAATGCAATCAGGATCATGAATGCATGGGCATCCACACTCACCGGTGGGCATAACTACGCCAATGGTCCCGTACAGGCCGCCTGGTGCGGATCTGTGTGGCCGCGTGCCGCTGAGATCATCCGGTATACCTACAATGGCTGGTCTAATGCCGATATCGCCAAATTTCAGAACATGCTGCGCGTACAATACCTGCCTACCATCATTCATGGCGATTGTGAGAACGGCAATAAAGAGCTGGCCATGTGTGAGGCATTGATCAATATAGGAGTGTTCATCGATGATCGTGCAGTATTTGATCTTGGGTTGAAAATGTGGCGTGGCCGTACTCCTGCCTATATCTACCTGAGATCGGATGGCCCTGCCCCGGTTGAGCCGCCGGGTTGTGGGCCGGCTATCTGGGGCAATAAAGGCAAAACACCTGAATTGGTGGACGGACTTTTACAGGAAACCGCCCGCGATTCACATCATCCCTGGATGGCATTCTCTTCCATGGCCAATGCGGCAGAAACCGCCCGGCAACAAGGATTCGATCTTTATGCAGAAGAGGGGAAGCGTATGATGGCAGCACTGGAATTCCAGGCGCAATACCTTCAGCCGAACAATACACCGGCGCCGGAGGGCCTGACTTTCGGACTGCAACCCACCTGGGAGATCGCCTTCAACCATTTTCACGACAGGATGGGGAACAAGCTTCCGAAAATGGCGGCAGTCATTCCCACCAATCGCCCTACCGGCGCCGATCATCACATGATCTGGGAAACCCTTACCCATGCAGCCATTGGAGCTATCGGCCTTCCACCCCTGCATAAAAAATGAAACCAGAATTATTAACTATAAAATTTAATCATACAGATATGATGAATCATCATGGAACACTGTCGAAGATCAGGAAGTCGATCGTAATGCTTTTATTATTGGTTACGGCCCTGAATGCTTTTTCACAGCAACAAATCCAGAAGAAAGGCCATTCCTATGTGAAAACAAGCCTGAATGCCTATTCATTTGCCAAGCTGCTGAACGATTATAACCGGACAAACAACAAAGACAGTGGTTTGTCTATGTTCGACCTGCTCGACTTCTGTGCTAAACAGAATTTCGATGCAGTAGACCTTACCGGGTATTTTTTTCCCGGCTACCCCGCAGTGCCCAGTGATTCTTTCATCAATGCCGTAAAAAGAAAAGCACATATCCTGGGGCTCGATATCAGCGGCACCGGTGTGAGAAATGATTTCGCCAGTCCTGACCCCGAAAAAAGAGCGGCCGATGTAAAGCATGTAAAAGAATGGATCGATGTGGCTGTGAAGCTCGGAGCGCCGGTGATCAGGGTTTTTGCAGGCCCCATTCCACCGGGTTACGAAAAAAAATGGGACAGCATTGCCGTTTATATGACTGCCTGCCTGAAAGAATGCGTGGAATATGGAAAACTGAGGGGCGTCATGGTGGGCGTGCAGAATCATGGCGATTTCCTCAAGACCGCCGATGATTGCATCAAACTCATGGCCATGGTGAACTCCGACTGGTTCGGCCTCATTGTGGACACCGGCTATTTCATCAGTAAAGATCCTTATGTCGATATCGAAAAAGTAATGCCTTATGCAGTGAATTTCCAGGTGAAGGAAAGTGCATTCGGTGTGCTCAGTCGCGTTCGGATCGACCTGAAACGGTTGATGAAGATCGTCTATAACAGCGGTTACCGTGGCTACCTGCCGATCGAAACACTGGCCGATAAAGTGAAAAAAGGAGAACCCAAACCGGCCATCCCGTTCAGGCCCTATGATCCGTATAAGCTGGTGCCCGCCTTCTTCAAAGAAGTGAGGGCCGCTATCCACGAACAATACAAGAACGAATATCCATTAGACGCTACTAAATAAAAAATCATGCATCGACCCACATCAATACAAAATATGATCCGTTATACCTATTTACTGATATGCCTTACCGTAATGTGTATCCTGCCTGCAGCAGCTCAAACAAAGATCGAACGGGTTGGCGGCGCTCATGTCAAGACAAGCCTCAATGCCTATTCATTTGCCAAGGCCCTGAACGATCATATCAAAGGCCGTGGTGAAGGCATGACACTGTTCCAACTGCTCGATTTTGCTGCGCAGAATAATTTCGATGCAGTAGACCTTACCGGTTATTTTTTCCCCGGCTATCCGGCCGTACCCGATGATGCCTTTATCAACAGCATCAAAAGAAGGGCACATGTATTGGGCCTCGATATCAGCGGCACAGGAGTAAGAAATGATTTCGCCAATCCCGATCCTTCCAAAAGGGCCGCCGATGTAAAGCATGTAAAAGAATGGATCGATGTGGCCGCCAAACTGGGCGCTCCCGTGTTGCGGATATTCTCCGGCAATATTCCGGCAGGTTATGAAAACAAATGGGACAGCATTGCAATATATATGGCCACCAGCATCAGGGAATGCGCCGATTATGCAAAGACCAAAGGCGTTTTTATAGGCGTTCAAAATCATGGTGACTTCCTCAAGACAGCCGATCAAACCATTCAGCTCGTAAAGACCGTTGGGTCCGACTGGTTCGGCATCATCGTGGATACTGGTTATTTCATCACTCCCGATCCTTATGTCGATATCGAGAAAGTAATGCCCTGGGCCGTCAATTTCCAGGTGAAGGAAAGTGTGTTCGGCGCAGCCAGCACGGTCAGGACAGATGTTCCCCGTCTCATGAAGATCATCAGGAAAAGCGGCTACAGGGGATACCTGCCGATAGAAACACTCTCTGCAGCAGGAGGCAATAAGAAGAAAAAAGACAAGGAAAAAGATACAACAGCCACTTCAAGGCCCTATGATCCTTATACACTGGTGCCGGCCTTTTTGAAAGAAGTAAGAACAGCCATGGACGCTGAGTTTAAATAACACCCAATAAATATGGAAAAGAAATTGATCAGGGCTGGCATTGTTGGCTCAGGCTTTGCCGCAAGGTTTCATTACGATGCATTACAACATGTTTTCTCCACCAGGGTCGAGGTAACAGGAGTATACTCCGTTGCAGAAAAAGAACTGAAAGAATATACTTCACTGAGAAATCTAAAAGCGGTCGGCACCCTCGACGAACTGATCGCCAATGCCGACGTGGTGCATGTGTGCACACCGCCTATTACCCATGAACCAATTGTGGTGGCAGCACTGAAGCAGGATAAGCATGTGATCGTGGAAAAACCATTGACCGGTTATTTCGGTGATGGGAGCGAAGGCTTCAACGGCGATAACTTTTCGCGTGAAGAAGGGCTGGCCCATACACTGAGCAGCATCGAAAGGATGCTGGCTGCAGAGAAGGCCAGCAAAGGAAAGATCATGTATGCAGAGAACTGGATCTATGCGCCTGCCATACAGAAAGAGCGGGAGATCATCGAGAAAACGAAACCGCAGATACTGTGGATGCACGGAGAACAATCGCATTCGGGCTCTCATTCCCTCGCTTATGGACAATGGAAATATTCAGGTGGCGGCTCCATGATCGGCAAGGGTTGCCATCCATTGGCGGTGGCTATCTATTTCAAACATGTGGAGGGCCGCGTGCGAAATGGACAACCGATCAGGCCCAAAACCATATCTGCCCGCACCCATGCCATCACCAGGATGCCTGGTTACAGGAATGAAGGGTTTCTGCAGACGCATTATAAAGACATAGAGGATTTCTCCCTGATGCATATCGAATTCGAAGATGGCGCCATCGCCAGCCTCTTCGCCAGTGAACTGGTGCTCGGCGGCGTTAATAACTGGATAGAGATCAATACCAGCAATCACAGAACGAAATGCCAGATGAGCCATAACGATTCGATGAAGACCTATACACCAGACGGGCAGTATTATAAAGACGTGTATGTAGTGGAGAAGACCGAAACCAAACAAGGCTGGTCTTTCATTTCGCCCGATGAAGGCTGGTTCCACGGCTACCAGCATGAGATGAACGCCTTTTACAGAACGGCTGCATTTGGCGATCCCATTGAAAGCAATAGCAGCCTGGCATCGGATACCATCGCCACCATCTATGCCGGTTATGTTTCTGCCGAAAGGAAGGGGGCCGCAGTACCTGTGAGTATTTTATGAGGCATTGCCTTCATCATTTTTTTCATTCTTTAAAAACTGAGCTGATCTCATGATACCAACCGCAGAAAGACCTGCATCGACAACGGCAACGAAGGTCATCGGTAAGATCGGGAACTACCGCTGGACGATCTGTTCGCTGGTATTTTTCGCCACTACTATCAATTATCTCGACAGGCAGGTGATCAGCCTTCTCAAACCCACGCTGGAAAAGGAATTCAACTGGAAGGAATCGGATTATTCCAATATCGTGATCGCCTTCCAGTTCGCCTATGCAATGGGGATGATAGGGGCAGGGCGGATCATCGACAAGATCGGAACGAAACTGGGATATGCCATCACCCTGATGCTTTGGAGCATCGCCTGCATGTTGCATGCATTGGCGACAGGTGTGTTCAGTTTCATGGGATACCGTGCTTTCCTGGGAGTTACTGAAGCAGGAAACTTCCCGGCCGCGTTTAAAACAGTGGCTGAATGGTTCCCGCGCAAGGAAAGGGCTTTTGCTGGTGGTATTTTTAATTCCGGGACCAATGTGGGCGCCATCATTGCGCCGATCGTGGTCCCCTGGCTGGCCATCAATTACAGTTGGAAGATCGCCTTCATTGCCATCGGCGCCATCGGTTTCATCTGGCTGATCTTTTGGTTCATGATGTATGAGATCCCATCGAAACATAAAAAACTTTCGAAGAGAGAACTGGATTATATCAACAGTGATAGCGATGCAGCCAATAGTGAAGTTGCTACCGAAAAACCGGACGGGCCGAAGATATCCTGGTCGGCCCTGCTGAAGTATAAACAAACATGGGCTTTTGTGGCAGGTAAGTTTTTAACGGATGGCATCTGGTGGTTCTTCCTGTTCTGGTTACCGGCTTTTCTCGGTTCCGAATACAAGCTCACCGGTATGCAGGTAAGTCTCCCGATCGCATTCGTGTATACATTGGCCGGTGTGGCCAGTGTGATCGGCGGATGGCTTCCGATGTGGTTCGTAAAAGCAAAAGGCTGGAGTATCGTAAAGGCCAGAAAGGGCTCCATGCTGATCTATGCCTTTTTCCCTTTGCTGGTGATCGTATCGCAGTCTGCCGGCGCCTTCCAGATGTGGTATGCCATCGTGATCATCGGTATTGCAGCTTCTGCGCACCAGGCATGGTCGGCCAACCTTTTCACTACGGTCTCGGATATGTTCCCCAAGAGCTCTGTGGCATCTGTGGTGGGCATCGGCGGAATGGCGGGAGGGTTGGGAGGTATGCTGGTGGCTAAGACCGCCGGGCTTTTGTTCGATCATTACAAAGCATTGGGCGAGATCCAGACAGGTTACTACATAATGTTTGTATTTTGTGGTCTGGGTTACCTGGTTGCCTGGTTCATCATGTTCCGGCTGCTGGTACCGAAAATGGACCCCGTGGTCATCAAACACGGGCGATCATAAATATTAAATATAATTGTAAACAGTATTGAAGAATGATGAAGAATTTCTGTTATTGTATGTCGATCATGATGGTAATTTCGTGTCAGACCCCCAAGCAACCCGAACCGCCGGCCGTTCGGCTGATCACCCTCGACCCGGGACATTTTCACGCGGCCCTTGTCCAGAAATCCATGTATGAAGGTGTCAATTCGAGCGTATACGTATATGCGCCCGATGGCCCTGATGTAAAGCTGCACCTCGATAAGATCAAAGCTTATAACCAGCGCCCGGAGAACCCCACGCACTGGAATGAACAGGTTTACCTTGGCGATGATTTCCTGGCGAAAATGCTTGCCGAAAAAAAAGGGAATGTGGTAGTGATCGCCGGTAATAATAAGAATAAGACCGAATACATCAACCAGTCGGTCGAAGGTGGGCTGCATGTGTTGGCCGACAAGCCCATGGCCATCGACAAGCCCCATTTCGAATTGCTCAAAAAAGCCTACACAACGGCTATAGAGAAAAAAGTGCAGCTCTACGATATCATGACGGAGCGCTACGAGATCACCAATATGCTCCAACGGGAACTGGCGATGACGCCTGAAATTTTCGGCACTTTGCAACAGGGGTCGGAGAAAACTCCGGCCGTTGAAATGGAGAGTGTGCATTATTTCTACAAATATGTATCGGGCAATATCCTTACCAGGCCCTCCTGGTTCATGGATGTATCCCAGCAGGGAGAAGGCATTGCAGATGTGGCCACCCATCTCATCGATTTGGTGCAGTGGGCCTGCTTTCCTGAACAGACCATCAACTATGAAAAAGACATTACCGTGAGTAGCGCCAAACGCTGGAGCACCGATATGACCCTTTCTCAGTTCAGCGCCATCACCAAAGCGCAGCGCTTCCCGGATCATTTAAAGGGAAATATCGTGAAAGACAGTATCCTCCAGGTGTTTGCCAATGGATCGATCAATTACCGGCTGAAGGGTATCCATGTCTCTGTTACGGCCAAATGGGATTATAAGGCGCCTGACGGCGCCGGCGATTCTCACTATGCCATCCTGAGAGGAACAAAGTCCAGCCTGGTCATCCGGCAGGGCGCAGCGCAGCAATTCAAACCGGTATTGTATATTGAACCGAATGACAATGCCGATACTGCTTATACTGCACAAGTACAGGAAAAATTCAAGGCGATCGAAGCGAAATACCCGGGCATTGCCTTGAAAAGATCGGGGACCAACTGGGAGATCACCATCCCTGAAAAATACAAGGAAGGCCATGAAGCGCATTTTGCGCGTGTCACTGAAAAATTCCTGGGCTTTCTGAAAAATGGTAACATGCCCGTTTGGGAAATACCTAATATTTTAGCCAAGTATTATGTGACCACGGAAGCACTTGAGCTGGCAAAGAAAAATGGAAAACAATAGTAATCTATGGAACGACAGGAACTGGCCGATTTCGTCGCTGCACTGATCGAAAAAGTGAAAAGACTGGTCCCGGTTTACATGCAGCAGGAAGAAGACCGGGCCAAAGCAAAAGGAGGGATCGCTATCTGTATCATCGATCAGGAAGGGCGTGTTTACGGGCAAATGTTTGGAGAAGATAAGATCATGGCCAGGGAACGGTACAGGGTGGCATGGATGAAGGCAAGCCAGGTTTGGATAACGGGTATCCGCACCGGCGAATTTGAACGGATGGCATTCAGCGGAGAGATCGACGAAGCGCAGTTCGGTATCAAGAGGCCGGATTATATAGGATGGGAGGGCGGCCAACCCATTCATTTACCGGATGGCGCTATGCTCTCGGTCGGTTTCAGCGGTTTCCGGAGCGCTACCGATATAGAGATCGTACAACGGGCTTTACAAACAAACTAATCCAGTTTAATATATCACTATTCTTTAACCATTAAAACAGTAAACAATGAAACGACTTATTTTATCGGTCTTCGTTCTGTTGACCACGATATCATTTGCTTCAGCACAGCGTGCTTCTGAAAAGAAGGCCCAGATCAGGAACGGTCTTAAAGAGGAAGTGAAACTGTCCGATGAGCAGATCAATTCCGTCATGGCCATTGAAGATGAATTCAGACCAAAGCTGAAGGCGATCAAGTCGGATACCAATCTCAGCGAAGCCGATAAGAAGGCAAAGTACAAAGAGCTCAATGAGCAGAAACAGAAAAAGATCGAAGCCGCAGTAGGGGCCGATCAGGCTAAAAAAGTAAATGCGTTTTACGATACATTGAAGAAGAAGAAAGACGATAAGGACGAAGACAAAGACAAGGATAAGGAAAAAGAAGGGAATGAAAAGAAAGATAAGAAAGGAAAGAAAGGAGATAAAGGAGATAAAGGTGAAAAAGGAGAGAAGAATTGAGAATATTAAAATCGGGTAGTGTATCAATTAGAAATGTTGGACCACGAAGACACGAAGGCACAAAGTAACCATCGATCAGATATCAGATATTAACCTGAATAGGTTACTTCATTTTCTTTGTGCCTTTGAGCCTTTGTGGTAAACCAAAATGGAAGGATATGGCAAAAGTTAATTGGGGCGTTTTGAGTACAGCTAAGATCGGACGTGAAAAGGTGATACCTGCCATGCAGGCCGGTGATCACTGCAACGTAGTGGCAATCGCTTCGCGGGATAAAGAGCTTGGTCAACGTACAGCCAGGCAACTTGGAATTCCCAAAGTTTTTGCTTCTTATGAGGAATTACTGGAAGATACTTCCATCGATGCCGTGTATATACCGCTGCCAAATGACCTGCATGTGCCATGGGCGCTTCGCGCCATCGAAGCGGGAAAACATGTTCTGTGTGAGAAACCGATCGGACTTTCTGTGGCTGAAGCAAAACAATTACAGGAAGCTGCCGACCGCCATCCCAAACTGAAAGTGATGGAAGCCTTTATGTATCGCTTTCATCCGCAATGGGTGCATGCCAAACAATGGGTGCAACAAGGCAGGATCGGTGAACTGCGCACCATGGACACTTTTTTCTCCTATCACAATGTAGATCCCAATAATATCCGCAACCGCAAGGAAGCAGGCGGGGGTGGCCTGATGGACATAGGCTGTTATTGCATTTCATGGGCCAGGTTCATTTTCGGGCAGGAGCCGGTCCGCGTGAGCGGTAAGCTGGAATATGATCCGGTAACGCAAACAGATACGCTGGCTTCAGGCGTGCTCGATTTTGCAACGGGTACTTCCGTCTTCACCTGCTCAACCAGGCTCATGCCATATCAGCGGGTCAATATCCTGGGCACTGAAGCAAGGATAGAGATCGAGATACCTGCCAATGCCCCGCCCGATAAAGCCACCCGGATCTGGCTGCATTCGAAATCAGGCACCGAAGAATTTTCGTTTGACCCCGTCAATCAATACACGCTCCAGGGCGATTCTTTTTCCAAAGCTATTCTGCAGGATGGGCCGGTACCGGTGCCACTCGAAGATGCCGTGAACAATATGAAAGTGATCGAAGCGGTGGTGCAAAGCGCAAAAGAAAAAAAATGGGAACAAATATTACCATAAGAAGGTTTTCTGGAACAATAGCAATCGATGAACAATTCTAGTGTTTTGATCCGACCTGAAAGCCTGCGTCAGTTCTCGACGCAGGTTTTCGAATTTTTTGGCGTGCCTGCTGAAGATGCAGTGCTGGCCGCGGATGTATTGGCCTACAGTGATGAGCATGGAATAGATTCACATGGCATTGCTCGCCTTAAAACTTATTTCGACCTGCTCCGCTCGAAGCGGATCAATCCTGTTCCCAGGATCAGCATCGTGCGGGAGAAAGGCAGTGTTGCTACGATCGATGGGGATAATGGACTGGGGCTAGTGGTAGGTCCCAAATGCATGCTGACCGCCATGGAGCGGGCAAAGGTCTTTGGTTCCGGCTGGGTGAGCGTTTGCAATACCAATCATTATGGTGCTGCCGGATATTATCCCGTAATGGCCTTGCAGCAAAACCTCATCGGGTTATCCATGACAAATACCACGGCAGGGGTGGCCCCTTTCAATGGGTCCGAAAAAATGCTTGGCACGAACCCGGTCGCCATAGCATTTCCGGGTTTCAGGGAACCTCCTGTCATCATCGATCTTGCTTCGAGTGCCGTTTCTTATGGTAAGGTAGAGATCGCGCAACGCAAGGGAGAGGCGATGCCTGATGGATGGTGCATCGATAGGGAGGGCCATCCTACCAATGATCCTACTGAAATGATAGAAGGCGGTGCGCTCCTGCCATTGGGAAGCATTGCTGAAGGAAGTGGCCATAAAGGCTATTGCCTGGCTGTGATGGTTGATATATTGTCGGCCGTACTGAGCGGCGCCAACTGGGGACCTTATGCAATTCCTTTTGCGATCCATGTGGCGCCTTCGTCGAAGCTGGTGGGAAAGGGGATCGGTCATTTTTTCGGGGCCCTCGATATTGAAGGTTTCCGTGATCCGGTTGAATTCAAAAAAGAGGTGGATGAATGGGTGGCAACAATGCGGCGTACCAAAGCGCAACCGGGCAAACCACCTGTATTGATTCCCGGTGATCCTGAACGGGAAGCATATAGATTGAGGATGGAAGAAGGTATCCCCGTAGATCGATCAGTGTTCGCTTCTTTGCAATCGATAGCAGCTTATATCGGTATTGAACTCCCGGTATCATAATATTACCGGGTAAGTATCACTGTTCCTTTTTTCATGAAAGGCCCACCGGAAGGGCATTCCATCTCTATGAGGTAAACATAGGTACCGGGCGGGGCAGGATAACCATTGAAAATGCCATCCCAGCAGGAAGCGCGGTCGGAGGCAATGAAATTGCTGCGCTCGAATACTTTTTGTCCCCACCTGTTGAAGATCACCAGGTGTTTGATCAATGAGATGCCTTTGATCATCCATACATCGTTCACGCCATCATTATTGGGTGAGAACGCATTGGGGATCGCCACACGGCTTTCTTCGCAGAACATTTTGATCAGCATACTGTCGGAGGCTTTACATCCGTATTGATTGCCTACTGTTAGTGTATACTTTGTCTGCGACATGGGTTTACTCAATGGTGCCGGGCAATTGCCACAACTCAGGTATTGAGCGGGCGTCCAGCTCCAACTTACCACATCGGTGCTGTAGACCGGCGACATCTGTACCGGTGTGCCGGCCATTACTTCTACGTCGGCTCCCAATTCCACCGTTGGCAGTGGGCGCACTGTTACCCTGACCTGCGCCGTATCACTGAAGCAATTGTGTTTGTCGGTCCCGCGTATGGTATAAGTGGTATTGACCAGTGGCTTAGCGACCGGATTGGCAATATTGGTATTGCTCAAACCGGAGGTGTTGAAGATCCAGTTATACAAATCTGCACCTGATGCTGTCAGCGTCACCGAATTGCCATAACAAACTTCTGCGTCAGGTGATACCAGGATCTTCTGTGGTTGTACTACCGTTACGGTCACTGCTCCTGTGCTGCTGCAACCGATATCATCTTTCACCACTACTTTGTAGTCGGTAGTATTCACAGGTGAAGCCATTGGGGCTGCGATGTTTGCCGCGCTCAGCCCGGTGACAGGCGTCCACTCATAGGTTGCGCCTCCGCTTGCTTCCAGTTTCGTGGAAGCGCCCAGGCAGATCAGGGGTTGGGCGGGATTGATGTTCACGACCGGATCAGGCCGGATGATGATCTTGCCCGCAGGGGCCGAAGCGCTTGTACAACCATTTGCATCGCTCATGAGCAGGAGCGGTGTATAAATGCCGGGTGTTCTGTAAGTATGTTTGGTAAATGTATCTGTGGTGGTGAGCACAGTGCCATCACCCAGGTCCCAGGTGAACCGGCTCGTGTTCTTTGCCAGGGCGCTCAGGGTAGGGGTATGGCCGATACAGCCTTCCGCTACATCGGCTTGCATCGTTGCCTCTGGTTGGGTTATTATTATTTCGCGCTTATGGGTCGCTGTTAGTCCATTGGCGCCATATACATAGAGCGTAACCGTATACCTGCCGGGCTTTTCATACACATGCGACGGGGCGTAGAGATTGTCGGCGGTAATACCATCCCCGAAATCCCAGGTCACCCTGATCGCATTGATGGAGTTATTGGTGAACCGTATCAAAACAGGCGGACAATTCCTGCCTGTCACGGTAGAAGTATTGAAGCTGAAGGCCGGAACGAAATCGCGTACGATGATCGTAACAGGTTGTGCGTCTGAAGAGCATCCGCCGACAGGATCAGTGGCTGTCATCTTCACTATATAAGTGCCGGGTGTTGTAAATGTATAGGAAGGATTGGCCTGGGTAGAGCTGACGCCATTACCAAAATCCCACCGGTAGGCAGTTCCGGGGCTATTGTAGGTATTGGTGGTATTGGTAAAATTAACAGTGGTATTGAGAGGAACATCGGTCTCCGATGTATAGAATGAAGCTTTGGGCCCATTCACTTTTACCAACTTTGAAAATGATCCCGTTGAAGTGGTACATCCGGATGCATCCGTTACCCGCAGGGTTACATAATAAGATCCGGGGCTGTTGTAGGTATGGGAAACCGTGCCTGCCTGCCCGGAAGTGAAGCCATCCCCGAAATTCCATTCGCGGCTTTGTATGGTACTGCCGAAACTTTTTGAAGTGTCGCGGAACATGAATGTCTCTTTGAAGCATTGATCATCCTTCAGCACTTCGAAACCGGCTTGCGGCCCTTGCTGAACGCTGTACACCACGAAATTGGTGGTATCCGGGCAACCGCTGTTGGTAGCTTCCACGATGGCCCTGATCCTGGTCTTGCTCTTATCGGGATAATAGAGATTGCCGGTGAAAGGCAATCCATTCTTATCGATATAGTAATCACGGGTACCGGTAAACTCGGTGCCATCATCATACTCCCATTTTTTGAAATAATAGAAATCGTACCAGGTAACATAGAATGGATTCCTTTCGAGGTTGGAGATCGTATAGGTGAGCGGCCTCTCTGCACAGATCTGTGGCGGCATGGCAGTGAGGGTCGGCTGTTGTTTGAGGTAGACGGTCACGGCCGAATTCATATTTGCCGTACATTGATTGGCAGTGGCCGTGAGCTTGACGGGAAAGATGCCGGATCGGGTGTAAGTATGTTTCACTTCCAACTGGCTGCCGGGCGTGGAGAGGGTATTGCCATCGCCGAAATCCCAGGTAATATTGTCGGCCCCGACAGACGCATGTGTAAAGGTGATCTCGCCCCTGGCGCCTTCGCAGGTACGGGTAGTTGCTGCAATGACAGGTTGCGGCGGATTTATTTTGATGAGGTCTGTTTTGGTGATCACTGTATCGCAGGCGCTGTTCCTGGCCGTTAGCTTGATGGTGTAAGTGCCGGCAGCTTTGTAGGAATGCGGATACTGACCGTTGGGCCCTCCACCAGACCACACACCACCATCACCGGTTTCCCATAGGTAGGAATATACGCCCGGTTGAGCGGGTGTAACAGAAAATATGATCGTGGACCCAACGCAGGAGTTCGTTTCGGAAGCCACAATATCCATTTTGGGCATCGTGTTCATGACCACTTCGTTATAATAGGCAGTGCCGGTACACCCATTCTGCGTTACATAATCGAGCCGGATGGTATAATTGCCAGGCGTTGAAAATGTATGTGAAGGTTCGGGATCGGTGGAGCTGCTGCCATCGCCGAAGGCCCATTTATATTGTGTGATGGGTTCCGAGCTATTGGCCATGAACCCGACCGTAAGCGGCCCACATGATCTCAGACCTGATGGGCTGGTGCTGGATGTGTAAGTGATATAGACATATGGTTTGGGAATGGCCACGCTTTTGAGAATGGAGCTTTTGCACCCGTCCGCATTGGTCACTTCCAGAAAAACGCTATAGACACCATCAGAATTGTAGGTATAGGAAGGCGCCTGCAAGGTTGATCCATCGCCGTTGATATTAGTCCAGAAAGACCAGTTCCATTTCACGGCGCCGGGTGTGGTGTCTTTGAAACTGACTGCCATAGGTGCACCACAGAAACCGGCCGGTTGAGCAATAAAGCCCCGCAGATCGGGAACATCATTCACCTGTATTTGTTTTAAAACGGATTCCGTGCAGGTGCCATAAGTATTCGTCAATGTAACTGTATGCGTGCCGGCACTGCGAAGCTGGTAATACAAGTATGGGTTATTATATGCATATACTTGTCCATCGACCGACCAGGTAGAATAGTTGGGGGATGGTGTGCCGCGATTGATGAAAGTGACCAAATCATTTTTACATGCCTTGACAGGCGCATCGAAATCAGTGCTATAATTGGCAACGTTGAGATAACCTGTTTGTGTATTCTGTGCAACGCAACCTTCCGAACTTTTCACTGTGAGCCCCACGGTGTAAATCCCTTTCTTATTGAACACATGCGAAGGTGCGACGGCGTTGGAAGTAGCGCCATCGCCAAAATCCCAGGTATAGCTCAGTGTTCCCGGGCCTGTACTGCTGTTGGTGAACTGTACCGGGTCCGATTCACGGCAAAGTATTCTCTTATCGGCGCTGAATGAAGCGGTGAGTGTGGGCAGGATATCCACGATGTCCTTCTTACTTATTGTATGGTAACATCCGAAGCTATTGGTGACGGTAAGGCTCACCGTTGCTTTCTGTACCAGGGCATAGCTGTGCGAAATACTATTGCCGGAACCCTGCTGGGTATTGCCATCACCGAAATCCCAATAGTAATTGGAGATCGTACCGCTACCTGCGTCGGCAGTGCTCGTGAATGTAATGGGCTTCGGCATACATTCTTTGGCTGTCGAAGCGGTGAAGTCGGCCGTTGGTTTTTTGTAGACCGTTACCTGTTTTGTAGTGCTGGCCGTTTGAGAGCCGTCCTTGATGGTGAGGGTAACGGTATAAGTTTTTTCTTCCGTATAGATGGCGCCGGGATTGGCGATCGCTGCGCTGTTGCCATTGCCGAAGTCCCAGGAATATATTGTGTTCGATGAAGTGCCGGTGCTGGTATTGGTGAAGGTGATGCTGAGCGGAGAACATCCCCCTGATTGGCTCATCGTGAAATCAGCCTTCAATTGCGCCATTAGCCCCCGGTTGGCGAGCAGGAAAAAAGCCAGGCAGCAGCAATACCGCAAGCCAGTGCTGATATGAAGAAATAAGGGCATGTATTGCCGGGGTTTGTAATAGGGTTATTTACAATATGGCAAGATAAAAGATCATGGGCGGAATAGCAATAATCGAAGCAAATAAATTAAGCTATTGACCAATCTTATCAACCTTTCAACTTATCAACCTTTCAACCCCTAATTCCTTTGTGCCATCGTGCATTCATAGTCAACATCGCTGCCGAATCCTTAACTTGCGGCTGTTATGAGAACCTACGAAGATTCATATCTACACAAGGGATTACGGAAGCAACTGGTCGACCTGTTGCGACAGAAAGGCATTACCGACGAGCGGGTACTGGAAGTGATCCTGAAGATCCCCCGCCATTATTTTCTCGATTCTGCATTCGATAAAGTGGCTTATGAAGACCGTGCTTTTCCGATCGCGGAAGGACAAACGATCTCCCAGCCATATACCGTGGCTTACCAAACACAATTGCTGGATGTAAAGCCTTACGAAAAAATACTGGAGATCGGAACGGGCAGCGGATACCAGTCGATCGTTCTGGCCGAACTGGGCGCCCAGGTCTACACCATCGAGCGACAGAAAAAATTATTCGAAGAGCATAAGCGGTTCGTGCTCCGGCACAAATACCCCAACATCAAATATTTTTATGGTGATGGATATGAAGGACTGCCCACGTATGCGCCTTTCGATAAAGTGATCGTCACAGCGGCAGCGCCCTATATCCCGCCCAGGCTCCTGGAGCAACTGAAAAAAGGCGGCATCATAGTGATACCGGTAGGGAAGGGCGATGTACAGCGTATGCAGCGCATCACGAAAAAAGCGGATGGAGAATTCCAGGAAGAGGTATTCGATAACTTCTCTTTTGTTCCGATGAAAGAAGGAAAAAACAATAGCTGATCACCCAGATGAAAATAACCTTGATCGGTACCGGGAATGTGGCGACTGTACTGGGCAGGAAGTTCGTTCAGGCAGGCCATGAGGTGTTGCAGGTATATGGCCGGCAGCAGGAAGTGGCTACGCAACTGGCCGAAGAACTGCATTCATCTGCCGTCACCGACCTCCATTCCCTACATCCATCGGCAGAATTATACATCATCGCCGTTGCCGATGCGGCCATCCCTCAGGTTGCAGCAGCATTAAGTTTGAATCACGGCATCGTGGTGCATACAGCAGGGTCCGTTTCGAAAGAAGTGCTTAGAGAATGCAGCGAATATTATGGTGTGCTCTATCCGCTACAAAGTATGCGGAAGGAAATGGATGTATTGCCGGATATCCCGTTCCTGGTAGATGCCAATACTGATGCAGCCATCGAACAACTCAAAGGAATTGCGCATACCCTCTCCGGTCAGGTACAGGTAGCCGATGATGAACAAAGATTGAAATTGCACCTGGCAGCCGTGATGGTGAGCAATTTTACCAATCACCTGTATGCGCTGGCCGATGATTATTGCCGGGAAGAAAAAGTGGATTTCAGGTTATTGATACCACTGATCACGGAAGTAGCGCAGCGGCTGCATCGATGGCCTCCGGCGGAAATGCAGACCGGGCCTGCTGTCCGTGATGATGAGGGTACTATTCGGAAACACCTGGACTTGCTGAAAGACCATACCGCATTGAGGAATTTATATAGGCTGTTCACCGACAGCATCCGCGATATGTACAAGTGATCTTAATTGGAGCAGATCAATTACTGGCAACCGGCGCCTTCTTGCCCTTGGCGCCTGCTTTCCTTTTCCGGGTTGTCGTTGCCTGATGCTTTGCGATCTTCTTTTCCTCTTTTTTCTTTTTCTTCTCTTTTCCTTTCGCTTTCTTCTCCTTGACCACTTTCTTTTCTTTGGTCTCTTTGATCACCGCCTGGCCGTTTTTCATGTCTTTCTGCTCTTTCTCTTTTTTCTCTTGCCCTTCCAGAACATAATCATTCAGGTAGCGCTCCCGGATGATCCGCATGTGATGGTTCAGGTGACCTACCGTTACAAAGCCCAGCCCCACTACATTCGAGATGCTGTTATTGGCTGTGCCGGTGGTCAGCAGTTGGTCTTCATCAAGTGATTCGAAAAAGAACTGGTTGGCAGTCCTCATGGCGATGAACTCATCTACCAGGTCATTCCATTTTCTTTTGGGTGCTTTGGCTGTGATGGCCCAGGTATTTTCATCGAAACCCGGCAGGGGAGAAGGGTCTTTGCGGGCAAAGGAAAGTGCACGGTATACGAATACCCGCTCTGCGTCCACGATATGCTGCAACATTTCTTTCAGCGTCCATTTGCCCTCTGCATAGGCATAATTGATCTTCTTTTTGGGGATCTGCCGGAGTAGTTTCCTGAATTGTTTGGTATTCTTCCATAAAGCTTGTAGCAGATCATCTTCGTTCACCGTATCCACATACCTGGCAGAGGATTCTGGTACGACAACATGTTTTCTGCTGATCATATTTTTTTATTAAATCTAAGAAGAATCGGTAATACTTTCTTTTTCAATGCAAAAAGCCTGTGAATATTTAATATGAGGCAGGAGGCCAGAGGTCAGAGATATGAGGGGGTAGCCGCGAGTTTAAATTGTTGGTATTCTGTATTTTATAAAAGCAAGAGGTCTGATATTGGCAGCGTTTCAACGGCTGCGGATATCAGACCTCCAACCTCAGACTTCAGACCTCAGTCTTCAGTTCTTCTTATTCTTCAAAGTAGGTTTCGGCAGTGGCTTTTTCGTTGGCGCCGGTTTACCCGACTGCAGGCTGGCTGCGATCTTTGCGGCTTCATACGCATTGACCAGGCCGCCGGTCCTGCTCAGTTCCGACATAGGTACCAGGTCGTCGGTACCTGGTTTTTTCACTTTGCCATCAGGCGCCTGGGCAGATTTTTCGATACAATATTTTACTTGTTGGGGAGTGAGGTTCGGATAATAAGTAAGCAGAAATGCTGCCACGCCGGCCACTACGGGGGAGGCCATACTGGTGCCCTGCGCATTACCATACGTGTTAGTACCGGGTATGGTAGACCATATCTTCACACCGGGTGCAAATACATCCACTTCCTGTTTTCCATAGTTGGAGAAGGAAGCGGTGATACCACCTGCTTTTGCATCGCCACTGGCGCCTACGGTGATCCAGTTCGATGCACGTCCCTTATGGTCGAGGTAAACGGGATTGGGAAAATTATCGGCAGAATCTACATTCTTGGCGTCGTTGCCGGCTGCATGTACCAGTAAAACTCCTTTGCTGTTGGCATATTCCACGGCTTCATCCACCCATTTTTTCTGGGGAGAGAAATCCTTGCCAAAGCTCATGTTGATGATACGTGCACCATTATCGACCGCATAACGGATGGCCAGTGCAATGTCTTTATCATGCTCATCGCCATCGGGCACTGCGCGGATCATCATGATGCGCACATTGTCGGCCACACCGTTCATACCGATACCATTATTCCTCACGGCGCCGATAATGCCGGAAACGTGTGTGCCATGGAAAGGAGTGGAGGCCATCACATCGGCATTACCATAATATTTATCGTTGATATCATTTTCATTGTCGCCCGTGATCTCACCGCGGAAATCCTCAGGGGCTTTTTCTTTTGCTTCGGCCTTTCGTACTTCGCCGTTCACGAATTCTTCAAAGCCGCCGATAAATTCAGTATTGGTGCTTTCCATCATCTGGTTGGCGCGGAACAGGTACAGGAAGCCGCCTTTGGCGCTTTTTTCAGCAGGCGTAACGGCATTGAATGTATCGAGGTCATTACCTGTGTAAGATTCTTTTTTCAGGGAGATGCGCAGAACGCTGTCACTTTTCCTGGCGCTTTTGAGAGCATTCTTCAGCATGTAGAGGTCGACTGTTCCGGAGCCGTCGCCTTCCACTTTGCTTTTTGCCTTGAGCCAGGTATTGTATTCTTCGAGGTCATCGCCTTTGAGCGTGGAGGGATCGATGGTCTTGCCATCATATTTGCTTTTCAGTTTATGATAAACGCGGGCGCCTTCGTAAGAATCCTGCTTCACGTTGCGGCCGTCCTTATTGCCGAGGAAGTTCCATCCATATACATCGTCCACATAACCATTGCCGTCATCGTCGATGCCATTGCCTGGGATCTCTTTGGGGTTCTTCCACAGGATGGGTTTGAGATCTTCGTGCAGGGTATCGATGCCTGAATCGATCACGGCAACGATCACTGTTTTGCCTTTTAGTTTTTTGGATTTGACGAATTCATAGGCTTTCTCCATACTGATCCCGCTGTAACCGTCTTTTGCTTTATCGAGCAGATGCCAGCCTTTCGGCACATCTCCCGGTTTGGTGTTCTTGTCCTGTTGTGCGAAGGCAAGCATACCAATAACAACCAGGGCTGAGGTCAGCCCCATTGCTTTTCCCGATTTGATCATTGTTCTTGTTTTAACTGACAGATGATAAACTAATGTATTCAGTGTGCATCGAAGGGGCAAATATCCCCATTTTTTGCGCTTTTTTAACGTTAATTTTCTAAGGGACAGAAAAGTACATTTATAAAAATAGATAAAAGTCTGGCAGGGATCCATGAAAAATACATGAGTGGCAGCCGTCATTCAGACAACACTGCCACTCATTTGTAATAAGGGTTTATAACGTGTATGTAACTAACGTATTATCTCTTACCATCTATGCGCCAGGCCATCAGATGTCAGTTTCATTTCCACGCGCCTGTTGGTGGCCCTTCCTTCCGGTGTGCTGTTATCGGCTACCGGTCTGTCCTGACCATATCCTATCGATTGCAACCTTGCGTGGTTGATGCCATTATCCATCAGGAACTTCTTAACGGCATCCGCCCTTCTTTGTGAAAGCATCTTATTGAACTCGGCAGGACCGGTATTATCGGAGTGCCCTTCAATAGTGAGTTTGAGGCTATTGTTGCTTTTCAGGATGGCGGCCACTTTCTTCAGTTCCTTCACCGAGTTGCGGGTAAGGTTATAGCTGTTCTTCGAGAAGAAGATCTTCTGTGCCGCATAATTCACTTTGTCGACGATCTCCTTTTTGATGGCAGGACAGCCATTGTTTTCCTTCGTACCAGGGATGGTGGGGCATTTGTCTTCCCTGTCATTCACGCCGTCGCCATCGGTATCGGGAAGCGGACAGCCATGGTTCGATGCAGGTCCGGCTTGATTCGGGCATTGGTCCTCTTCATCGTTCACGCCGTCACCATCGGTATCAGGGATCGGGCAGCCTTTGTACCTGATAAGGCCGGGCTGGTCTGGGCATTGATCTTCCTCATCGTTCACGCCGTCATTGTCCCTGTCGGGGGGCGGGCAACCGCCATACTTGGCCAGACCGGGAACAGTGGGGCATTTGTCGAGGTAATCAGGAACGCCGTCATTGTCTTTATCCGGGCAACCGTTGGCTGCGATGGAGCCGGGTGTATGCGGACAAGCATCTTCCTGGTCATCCACGCCATCATGGTCGCTGTCTCTCGGCTTCCTGTTCTCGATGGAGGTCTTGTTCAGCCAGAAGCCGACCGAGATACCCATTACGCGGTGCTTGAAAGTACCATCGTAGGGGGCGTTGTAAAAATTGTTCAGTCCCTGGCTGGCATAGCCGGAAACGATCAGGCTGCCAAGTTCAAAACCGACGCGGGCATTCACACCATAATCGAAAGTAGTCACTTTCCAGGTCTGATTGCCGGCTTCGATAGTGCCATCGGCTTTTTTAAGTTTAATGGAATTGTCGTTTTGGATTATGCGGGCCTCGCTGGATTCTTTGCCTGTATAAAAGAAGCTAACGTAAGGACCTGCGCTGACGAAGAAATTGCTCTTTCGTCCTAACGGCAATTTGTAGGTTACATTAATGGGGATGTCGATGTAATTCGGATAGAAGCTATTCTTGTAGGATAGCGTATCCGTTAGAACCTGGGCAGTGTCGACAGTACGAGAGAACTTCCTGCCTTTTGTCATATAAAAAATACCGGGTTGAAGAAAGAACCGACGGTTCTGGCCCAACGGTATTTCAGCGATCAGTCCTGCATTGAATCCGCTGCGGTTCGAATAGCCGGGCTTGGTCAGGGAATCCCAACCAGGCATGTTATTCTTTTCGAGCACAGAGGAATAATGCGGACCGCCGGTAAGGGCCAGTCGGAGCTGACCATAGGAGACGGACATAACCACCGTAAAACACAGTAGTGTAAACAGTTTTTTCATCTGAATAGTATTTGGGTTGTAGGGGCAGATGAAATTTCCAGTCTAAATAACTGTTTACATGGGAGGGAGGTTGTGCTGCCGGCATATAACGGCAAGGCACAACCGGTCAGTATCTCTGAAGCAGTTGTTAGATTGGTCATTTCACCAGTATCAGATTTCCGGTATAAACAACGCTATTGGAGATATTTTTATTATTGAAAAGGCTGAGAATCTTGAAAATATGAGAAATGTCAAGGAAAACAGGGAAGTAGGAGGTATGAAGTAAGAGGTATGAACGGGAATCTACGAGAGGGTAGTTGAAATGTACGAATGTATAAAAAAGAAATACGAAACAATACGTGTCATATTACTTCGTATTTCCTACAATATCCTGGTCTTTCAGATCTCGGACCTCCGACCTCCGACTTCATACATTGTGCTTCCTTCCTCATACATCGAACCTGATCCCTTGTGCCAGGGGCAATTGGGTGGAGTAGTTGATGGTGTTCGTCTGACGGCGCATATACGCTTTCCAGGCATCACTTCCGCTCTCGCGGCCGCCGCCTGTTTCTTTTTCTCCCCCGAAAGCACCGCCGATCTCGGCGCCTGATGTTCCGATATTGACATTGGCGATACCACAGTCACTACCAGCCGCAGAAAGGAATTGCTCTGCTTCGCGAAGGTTCAGTGTCATGATGGCCGAAGACAATCCCTGCGGAACGCCGTTCTGGATCCCGATGGCCTCATCCATATTTTTATATTGGAGGAGATAGAGGATGGGAGCGAAGGTTTCCTGCTGAACGATAGAATAGCCGGGCTGTGCTTCTGCAATGCAGGGGCGCACATAGCATCCGCTTTCATAGCCATCTCCCTCGAGCACGCCGCCTTCCACGATGAAACGGCCTCCTTCTTTTTTACAATTTTCGATCGCCTCCCTGTACAGGCGTACAGCATCCTTATCGATCAGCGGGCCCACATGGTTTTTTTCATCCAGCGGGTTGCCGATCCGGAGCTGTTTATAAGCCGATACCAGTTTATCTTTCACCTGTGGGTAAACATCTTCATGGATAATGAGCCGGCGGGTAGTGGTGCAGCGCTGGCCGGCTGTACCGACAGCTCCGAAAACAGCGCCACGAACGGCAATGTCCACATCCGCTTCTTTCGACACGATGATGGCGTTGTTGCCGCCCAGTTCCAACAGCGCCCTTCCCAGGCGTGAGCCTACGGCTGCGCCAACAGCTTTGCCCATTCGGGTAGAGCCGGTAGCGGACACCAAAGGAATGCGGTGGTCATTGGCCATCCATTCACCGGTTTCACGGCCGCCGATCACCAGGCCGCAAACACCTTCGGGAACGTTATTCTTTGCAAATACTTCTTCAACGATGTGCTGGCAGGCCACAGCGCACAAGGGCGTTTTTTCTGAAGGCTTCCAGATGCATACGTCGCCGCAGATCCAGGCCAGCATGGAGTTCCAGCTCCATACGGCTACAGGGAAATTGAAGGCGGAGATAATGCCAACGATCCCCAGGGGATGCCATTGTTCATACATGCGGTGCGCGGGGCGCTCACTGTGCATGGTGAGACCATGGAGCTGGCGCGACAGGCCCACAGCAAAATCACAGATATCGATCATTTCCTGTACTTCACCATATCCTTCCTGCAGGCTCTTGCCCATTTCGTACGACACCAGTTTGCCGAGCGGCTCTTTATAGTGGCGCAACGCTTCGCCGATCTGCCTCACCACTTCACCGCGTTTAGGTGCAGGCCATGTACGCCAGGCTTTGAATGCCTGTTCTGCCTGTGTCACTACTTCTTCATAACTTTTTTGATCGGCTGCCTGCACGGTACCGATCAGTTTGCCATCTACCGGAGAAAATGATTCTATGATCGTTCCTTTCGTGGCGATCCAGTTCTTGCCGGTCGATACGCCGGCGTTCGTTGCTTTTATTTTCAGTGCATCCAGGAAATCCAGCATGTCTGTAGATTTTAAACTGCAAAATTAGGAAATAAGTTTGTGGTTTGTTGTTGGTGGTTTGTTGTTCTTCATGCGTATCAACAATACTCAGCAAGGAGTGTTTTTATTCGGGATAATTAAGTAACGGATAACGACAAACCACCAACAACAAACCACAAACGATTTAATATTGTTCCTGTTCGTTGGGAAAATCGTTGCGTTTCACGTCCGTAATATATTGTTTCACGGCGCCTGTTACCTGTTCATGCAGGTTGAGGTACTGGCGCAGGAAACGTGGCTTGAATTCAGTGTTGATGCCGAGCATATCATGCATCACCAATACCTGCCCGTCGCAGTATTTGCCGGCGCCGATGCCGATGGTGGGTACATGCAGGCTTTCGGAGACTTCTTTGGCGAGCTGTGCGGGGATCTTTTCCAGCACCATGCCAAAGCAACCGGCCTGTTCCAGCAGTTTTGCATCTGCCCGCAGCTTATTGGCTTCCGCTTCTTCTTTGGCACGGACGGTATAGGTGCCGAATTTGTAAATGGATTGCGGCGTGAGCCCGAGATGGCCCATTACCGGGATGCCTGCTGCCACGATGCGGTTCACCGATTCGAGGATCTCCTGTCCGCCCTCCACTTTCACGGCATGTGCGCCTGTTTCTTTCATGATACGGATGGCCGAGGCGAGTGCTTCTTTTGAATTCGATTGATAATAACCGAAGGGGAGGTCCACCACTACCAGTGAACGGCTCACACCACGGATCACGGAGGAAGCGTGGTAGATCATCTGGTCGAGGGTGATAGGCAGGGTTGTTTCGTGGCCTGCCATTACATTGGAAGCGGAATCGCCAACGAGGATCACATCGATGCCTGCGGCATCGAAGATGCGGGCAAATGAAAAATCGTAGGCGGTGATCATGGAGACCTTTTCGCCATTGGCTTTCATTTTCTGCAGGGTATTGGTAGTGATCCGTTTGATTTCTTTGTTAACTGACATGGGGTTCCTTTAATTGTTTGTTGTTGGTCGTTGGTAGTTTGTTGTTGTCCGACAGGCGAATATTCCGGATAAAGGTAACCTCTTTTTGGTTCGGCTGATACAGATGAAGAAAGACAAACGACCAACCACAAACAGTTACACCGGGCGTTTTTTCAACTCTTCATAGAGGTGCTGGATCAGCCCATCGGCCAGGCCGATCTTGGGCACATAGATCTCTTCGATATTGGCCCAGCGCATCACATTGATATATATCTGCAGTGCCGGTACGATCACATCGGCGCGGTCTTCCCGCAATTTATAAAGGCGGACCCTTTCGGGAACGGAAAAGCTGTTGAACTCCTTATAATAATCTTTGAGCAGTTCGATATGCAGTGGTTTACCTTCTTTTCTCTTCGAGATGGAAAAGACCTTATTGATATTCCCGCCCGACCCAATGGCGATGATATCGTCGGGATGGCCTTTCGTTTCCCGGCGGATGAATTCCTTCATCTCCTCCCATTGTTTTTCCGCCACCTGTTGTTTCAGCAACCGGATGGTGCCGATATTGAAAGATCTCTTGAATACCAGTTTCCCGTCGGCAAAAAAAGTGAGCTCGGTGCTGCCACCGCCTACATCTATATATAGATAGGTATGTTCCTTGTCGAGTTTTTCTGCAATATGGTTCTCGTAAATGAGGGTGGCTTCGGCATCGCCGGTGATGATCTCGATATTGATGCCGGTCTCTTTTTTTACCCGGTCGATGATGGCGGGCGCATTGCCGGCGTCGCGCATAGCGGAAGTGGCGGCGGCTTTGAGGTGTTGGAGGGGAACGCCATAAGCGTCGAGCAGGAGTTTGTAAGCCTTGATCGTATTCATGATCATGGCCTCTTTATCTTCGGAGATATCTTTTGTTTCGAACACATCGAAGCCCAGCCTGAGGGGCACCCGTACGAGGTTGATCTTTTGGAATTCAGGTTTTCCGTATTCATTGTGGAACACGTCGGAGATCAGTAGTCGCGCTGCATTACTGCCTATATCGATAGCCGCCAGTCTCATGGATTAGTGGTTCAACCCTCCTCAGGCAGGCACTGCTTCTGCAGCTAATGGCTGCGTTGGTTCGGAATGAACGATCGTTTTTTGGTGTAAGTAATTATATATTTCTACCTGTGCCCGGACCTTTCTTTGTTTTTTATCACGCACATACCGGTTGCTCAGATCGTTGTCCAAAATTCTGGCTTTTACATTATCGCTCAGTTGAATTGCCAGTATATTTTTCAACACTTTTTTAATATTCTCGTCGATGATGGGGCAGGTGGCTTCTACCCGGTGATCGAGATTACGTACCATCCAGTCGGCCGAAGAGATATATACTTTCTCTTTTCCATTATTGTGGAAAATGAATACCCTGGCATGTTCCAGGTATTCGTCGATGATGCTCACGGCTTTCACCGGGTGCACGAATCTCGGGCTCTCCGAATACATGCAGAAGATGCCCCGGACGATGAGCTTGATCTCCACGCCGGCCCTGGCGGCTTCATACAGGCGGATGATCAGGTCTTCATCAGACAGGGAATTCATTTTAAGGGTGATGGCCGCATGCTTTCCTTCTTTGGCATTCCTGATCTCTTTACTGATAAGCCTGTTCAGCTCGCGGCGCAGGCTGATGGGGCAGGGGACCAGTGTTTTGCAGGCTTTGAGGAAACGGCCGCCGTCTTTCGGGTTGCCGAGATAATTGAACAGCCTGTTCACATCGGCCATGATGAAGCGGTCGGCCGTTAGCAGGCAATGATCGCCATACATGGTGGAGGTCTTTTCATTCAGGTTCCCGGTGCTCACGAAGCCGTAGTGAATGGTGCGGTTGTTCTGTCTTTTTTTGATGAGGCAGATCTTGGCATGCACTTTCATATTCGGCAGGCTGATCAATACTTTCACGCCTTCCTCTTCCAGTCTTTCTTTCCATTCGAGATTGGCTTCCTCATCGAACCGGGCCCGCAGCTCGAGCATTACGGTCACCTGTTTGCCATTGCGTACGGCATTGATGAGGGCATTGATCACTTTGGAATTGGAGGCGAGGCGATAGGCAGTGATCTTGATGGCCGTTACGTCCGGGTCGATGGCTGCTTCGCGCAGCAGGTCGATGATGGGGTTGAAAGAATGATAGGGGAAATTCAGCATGACGTCTTTCCGCAATACCACATCGGTAACGCGGATGGTATTTTTCAGCAACGGATGGAGAAATGGTTTCTTGCGTTGCCCTTTTTTCTGGAACACATCCGGGAAGTCCATGAAGTGGCGGAAATTGTGGATGCGGCCGCCGGGGATCACGCTTTCTTTTCTCGACAGGTTGAGTTTGCGGATCAGGAAGTCGAGCAGCCCGTCGTCCATTTCCTTGTCGTACACAAAACGGACGGGCTTGCCTTTGCGACGGTTCTTCACGCCTTTTTCGATCTTCTGGATCAGGGAGGTCGACACATCATTATCGATATCGATCTCTGCGTCCTTCGTCACTTTGAAGATCCAGGATGCGTGGCGGTCGTACCCGAAATAGGAGAAAATGCTTTTCAGGTTGAAACGGATCACATCTTCGAGCAGGATGATATGGTGTTCACCTTCCGGGGAGGGCAGTTTGATAAAGCGGCCCACCGCTTTTGAAGGGACTTCGATGATGGCATATTTTCTCTTGAGGCTCCCATCCCTCCGGGAGAGCAGCACCCCGAGGTAGATCGATTTATCGCGCAGGTAGGGGAGTTGGGGAATACTCTCGATCATGAGCGGGATGATATTGGAACGAACTTCTTCTTCGAAATAATTGTGCACGAAACGTTGCTGGTCTTTGTTGAGCTGGCGTTCATTCACCAGGTAGATCTTTTCTTTTTCCAGTTCCCTGCGAACGGTTTCCCAGATCTGGTTGAACTCCGACTGCTGCTGGAGCACGATCTGTTGGATCTCGTCGAGGATGCGGCCGGGCGACTGTTCCAGGTGCATATTTTTGATCCTGCTGCCCAGGGAGGCCATTCTTTTGAGGGTAGCCACCCGGACGCGGAAGAACTCGTCGAGGTTATTGGAAAATATCCCGAGGAACTTGATGCGTTCACGCAATGGCACGGTCGGGTCGGCTGCCTCTTGCAGAACGCGGGCATTGAAAGATAACCAACTGATATCCCTGGCAATTGTTTTTCGCTTCATCTGGTTGTTATTTATATTTATCTATGGTCAGATGGAACCTCGCAGTATTCATTGTGAGCTAACCTGTGCTTGGTTTCATAGATTGCATGTAATACCCCGGTTTTCCCAAAGATGGGAATCCTAAAATGAACTTTAAATTAAGGAATTATTAATTATTGGCCTAATTATCAATGGGTTTGGGTGGGTGTTTTGGCCACGAAGGCACGGAGGCACAAAGGAAAAGAAAATTTAGTTTTGCTCAACACTGCCGAAGGTAGCTTTGTGCCTTGATAAGGATTCCGGTTTTCTTGTGAGATTGATCACCTTATTGAGGCACAAAGCCTTGCTGATAAGCTGATAAATTGACAGGTTGGGAGTTAGAAAATTCAACTTCTTATCCTTTGTGCCTCCGTGCCTTCGTGGTCCATAAGATAGGTTGAACAGGGTTATACACATTGTGCACAACCCCAATCGAAAAAAACGTGACTTTCTTTTTGTTTATTGATCGGTATTTCCGACCTTTGCCGTCCTAAATTTTTGAAGTCATGGCAAGAGTATGTCAGGTGACAGGTAAGGTCCCGGTAACAGGCCACCGTGTTTCCCACTCAAATATCAAGACCAAACGCCGGTTTTTACCCAACCTGCAGGTGAAGCGTTACTACCTTCCCGAAGAGGAAAAATGGATCACATTGAAACTCTCTACTGAAGGTATCCGTACCATCAATAAAAGAGGACTGTACAATGTGGTGAAGGAACTGAGGGCAAAGGGTGAAAAAATCTAAATAACATTTTCAAATCTGTATTATGGCAAAGAAAGGTAACAGAGTGCAGGTGATCCTGGAATGTACTGAGCACAAGAACAGTGGTCAGCCCGGTACAAGCCGTTATATCACTACCAAAAATAAAAAGAACAACCCTGAGCGTCTTGAGCTGAAAAAGTTCAATCCGGTCCTCAAGAAGGTGACTGTTCATAAAGAAATCAAATAATTTTTCAAATTTGAACCATGGCAAAAGCAGCTAAAACCGCGATCAAGACGAAGGACCAGAAAGCCGCTTCAGAAGCGAAGAACTGGACGAAAGTGATCCGCTCAGTGCGCAGCCCCAAGACAGGTGCCTATACCTTCAAGGAAAGCATCGTGCACAAGGACAAGATCAAGGAATTCCTTGCAAAAAAATAAGTTGGAGTTGGTAAGTACAATATTAAAAGCTGTTCTGTTCCAGGAACGGCTTTTTGTATTTTAGATCGCCCGGAAATATTTAATTTTCCGCTTTTTCTTACACATCATTTCAAATCAGCATCATGGGATTTTTCGGAAAACTCTTCGGCAAGAAAGAAAAAGAATCGCTCGACCAGGGATTGCAGAAAACCAAAGAGGGCTTCCTCTCCAGGATCACCAAGGCCATTGCTGGCAAGAGCACGGTAGACGATGAAGTGCTCGACAACCTCGAAGAAGCACTGGTAGGCGCAGATGTCGGTATCGATACCACTGTTCAGATCATAGACCGCATCGAGAAGCGGGTGTCCAAAGATAAATACCTCAATACCAATGAGCTAAACAGGATATTGCAGGAAGAGATCGAAGGGGTGCTGGTGGATGCCGATGCCGGTTCAGCCTATACCTTCGATTCGGAGCTGACGGCCAGACCTTTCGTGGTCCTGGTGGTGGGCGTGAACGGAGTGGGCAAGACCACCACTATCGGAAAGCTCGCTTATAATTTCAAAAAAGCCGGAAAATCTGTTTTGCTCGGCGCTGCCGATACATTCCGGGCCGCCGCCGTCGACCAACTGACCATCTGGAGCGAAAGGGTAGGCGTGCCTATCGTGAAACAATCCATGGGCTCCGATCCTGCATCCGTAGCTTTCGATACCGTGCAAAGCGGCGTCGCCAAAGGAGTGGATGTGGTGATCATCGATACGGCCGGCCGGCTGCATAACAAAGCACATCTCATGGATGAGCTGAGCAAGATCAAAAGGGTCATACAGAAACATATTCCCGAAGCGCCCCATGAAGTATTGCTGGTGCTGGACGGTTCCACAGGCCAGAACGCACTGGAGCAGGCCAAACATTTTACGGCAGCCACCGATGTTTCAGCACTCGCCATCACCAAGCTCGATGGAACTGCAAAAGGCGGCGTGGTGCTGGCCATCGCCAACCAGTTCAAAATCCCTGTAAAATTCATTGGAGTAGGTGAGAAGATGGAAGACCTGCTGGTGTTCGATAAGCACGAGTTCGTGGACAGTTTGTTCAATCTGAATGGATGAACTGTCTGTCTGAACCATGATTTGTTGGATAAAATCCAACAAATCATGGTTCAGACAGACAAGGAAGACCAGCAAAAGCCGGTCTTCGTTAGAGAGCCTTTTAGCTCCTGGGTAACACCACATGATCGATCAGGTGTATAACTACGTTATTACGACGTAAATCCCTTTCATTATCAGAGCAGCTTATCCGAATGGGCCCGATTTTTTTGTTACATGTAACTGAAATACTTACGAGAGCAATTGGGAAATTGGATTTTTCATACGTGAAATTTTTTTAGTCCCTACATTTGGTGATAGGTTGAAAAGTAAACCTGTCAACGGCAATCATTCTTCATCTAAAGAACTCCCTATGGCATATTGGCTTGTTAAATCAGAACCCGCTGCGTACTCTTGGGACCAATTCGTAAAAGACAAACAAACTTACTGGGATGGTGTGCGGAATTACGCAGCGCGCAACCATCTCAAAGCAATGAAGAAAGGGGATGAGGTGTTGTACTATCACAGCAATGAAGGACTGGCCATCGTTGGCATCGCCAAAGTTGTGAAAGAGTTTTACCAGGACCCCACCACCGATGAGGAAGCCTGGGTAGTGGTTGACCTGAAACCGGAGAGGCGCTTGAAGCACCCCGTTAGCCTCGACCAGATCAAGGCCGACAAACGCCTGGCCAATATGGCCCTTGTCCGCATCGGCAGGCTTTCCGTTCAGCCCGTAACAGAGGATGAATGGAAAGTGGTCATGGAACTCGCCAAAGAGGTTTAACATTCCATCCAGGTTACTTTTTTAGGTGCAGCAGCATTAATGGATATGCACTGCACAAAAAGTAACCATGCATACTATTATAATTTATACCGGAAAAATAGCTGCCCATCAAGGGCAGCTATTTTTTTTATGTAATCATATATAGCAGTGCATCCACTTAACATTCGACACTAAAAAATATCGCCATGAAAATTTCAGTTTTGCTGCCGGCAGCCTTGTTGCTGGTATGGGCCAGTTCCTGCAATTATATGAGTGCTCACAAAAAGGAAGTGGCAACAAATGCCGTGGCCCAGGTCTCCGCGTCTAAGCAGGAAGAAAAATTGTTCTCCGGCAATATGGCCGCAGATTCTACAGCTCAGGAAACTCCGGCCCCACCGCAGGTTTCGAAGGACAAGACTTCCACTCCCAATCCCGACTGGGATAAAAAGATCATCAGGAACGCCAACCTGAACATTGAAGTAAAGAACTACAGGGCCTTCAATGAACTGGTGCGCAATGCCGTTCGCCAGGCAGGCGGTTATATTGCACAGGAAGAACAAAATGAATCCAGCTACAAGATCGAGAACTCTATGACGATCAAAGTACCGGTGGCCCGCTTCGATGAGGTCTGCCAGGCACTTGCACCTTCCACCGAAAAGGTCATGATGAAAAAGATCACTTCGGAAGATGTTACAGGTGAGGTGGTGGATACGAAAGCGAGACTGGAAGCCAAAAAAGAAGTGCGGCTTCGCTACCTGGAACTGCTCCGGCAGGCGAAGAATATGAAAGAGATCCTGGAAGTGCAGCAGGAGATCAATGAGATCCAGGAGAATATGGAAGCTGCCGCAGGACGTATCAATTATCTTTCCCATGCAGCAGCCATGAGCACCATCCAGCTTAACTTTTACCAGGTATTGGATGTCAAGGCAAATGATGTTACTGAACCCGGCTTCGGACAGAAAGTATTGCTGGCATTGAACAATGGATTACAGTGGTTGGGAGAACTGCTGGTAGTGGTGCTTAACCTCTGGCCTTTGTGGCTGGCGCTCGGCCTGGCCTGGTATGGTTATAAAAGGCATAGGGGGCAGTTGGCAAGGGCCAAAGCAGCCGTTTCGAAGAATGAAGCATGATCGTTATCAACAAAAAGATGAAAAATATCGGTTATACATAACAGTTGGTGTCTTTTCATTATTTTTGGTTATGGGTAAAAAGAAACTGGTTGTGCTTACCGGCGCCGGGATCAGCGCCGAAAGCGGATTGAAAACGTTCAGGGACAGTGATGGTCTCTGGGAAGGGTTCGATGTTACAGAAGTGGCAACGCCCAGGGGCTGGAAAAAGAACCCGGCCCTGGTGCTCGACTTTTACAATTTGCGCCGGGTCAATGTGAAGGAAGCGGAGCCCAATGCGGCCCACTTTGGATTGGCTGCGCTGGAAGCGGATTTCGACGTGCATATCATCACCCAGAATATTGATGATCTGCATGAGCGGGCTGGTTCCACGAAGATCCTGCACTTGCATGGCGAGATATTCAAGATGCGGAGCGAGAAAGATGAATCACTGGTATACGAGATCACCGGCGATATCAACCTGGGCGATAAAGCAGAGGACGGGGCCCAGTTACGGCCGCATATCGTATGGTTTGAAGAGCCGGTGCCCATGATCGAAGCGGCCATCCCCATCGTACAGCAGGCGGAGATATTTGTGGTGGTGGGCACTTCACTGGTCGTGTATCCTGCAGCAGGGTTGTTGCACTTCGCGGCGCCCTATATTCCCAAGTTCATTGTCGACAAGAAGATACCCGACACATCTTCCTATTATAACCTGAAAGCAATTGAAAAACCTGCCAGCACTGGCGTTGCTGAGTTGACAGACCTGTTGAAAGAGCTGAAATAATTATTGCTCATGGAAGATGATACCATTGGCCTGCAGTTCCTGCAGTACTGGTCCATAGATCTCAGGCAGGATAGGAATATGAAGGCCGGAAAGCCGGATTTTTCCCTGCAGGATCAGTTTAGCGGCGATGCCAAGCGGAAGCCCCACTGTTTTTGCCATGGCAGTATGTAGCTGGTCTTCGCCATGAACGATCAGGTAGCTGTCGACCTTTTCGGTCTTCCCGTTCTTTTCATATTCTATTTCGTGTAGCATCACGATCATGTCTTTATCGTGCGGCTTCAATACGAGTTTTTGTTCGAGCGCGAACTGCAGCACATCGGCAGCGCTGCACTGTCCTTTATTGATCAATGTTTCGCTATCATCGGCCCCCAGGAAAAACAATTGCTTCATGGAGAGATTGGCTTCATGCATTTGTCCGGCCACAGTAGCCGCCGCCTTTGTCTTCACTTCATCCAGGTTCACATCCATCAGTTCTCCCTTGTGATCGATCATCATGAATTCCTGCAATTCCTTCCACTGCGCAGCATCGGCTTTCTCTTCGGCTGCCAGCAGTTGCTGTAATTTTTCCAGCAATTGTTTTGTCTGCGTAAATCGGGCAGTGAGCTGTTTCTCGATCCAGTCTGAAAAGCCATGCTTATTGAAATGTTCCTGGAAAAAGCGTTTCAGGGAAAGGCCATTGGTATCATATTCGATAGTCTCGTCGGTGAGCTTCAGTTCAATGATATTCTTCCAGCCAAAACAGAACTCAGGATAACGCAGGGTGGTGCGTACAAAGGTGCCGGCCTCTTCCAATCCATAGACCGGGATATAGCCAAGTGAATCCCGGTTGGGATAGTAAGCGAGGTAGCCGAGTTGCGGGATATCCACCACGCGTTTGGGGTCGAAGAGATTTTCGTATTTCATATTCACCACTTCGCTGTTCTCTTTAAACGTTGCGCCGGCCTTTCCGGCCATGACCACGTTGCGTGGGTTCCAACTGATCTTGTAATGCCAGGGATTGTCATCGCTCTCCGGTGCTACCAGTCCGCCGCAATGCGATTTGAATGAAGTGATCCGGCCGCCATCCGCCTTGATCGAATGGATGAGCTGCATGGCGCTCATGTGATCGATGCCGGGATCGAGCCCCATTTCACAGAGGAATAAAAGACCTTTCCGATGTATCTCATTTTTCAGGGCAGCGATCTTATCGTCGATATAAGATGCGGTCAGCAAATTCTTTCCTGCCTGTACGCAATCCCTGGCAACCAGGAAATGGAGGGAAGGAGGAAGGAGGGAGATCACGATATCCGCAGACCTGATCAGTTGGGAACGTTCCCCTTCATTTTCCACATCGATGGAAAGGGCTTTTGTATGAGGAGCATTGCCTGTTTTGGATCTGGCCAGTTCGAGGTTGCCATCAACAACGGTAAGGGTCCAGTTATTCAATGCGCATTCATTCACCAGGTAATCAATAAGGCATGTGGCTGATTTTCCTGCACCGAAAACGAGAATTTGCTTCATGAATGCAAGATAATGAAAAGACAAGAACAGCCGTCCCGATCGCTTTCGGGGCGGCTGTTGTAGGTTGAACCGTCCATGGAATGTGGTTTATTGCTGTAGTTTTATTTCACCGAGATTGGCGGAATTTCCTTCTCTGACTGCTACATCCAACACCACATCTTTCAACGGCTCCCTGGCGTCGATGAGCACTGTCCAGGATCCAGGTTTAATGGTAAATGTAAAGGTTCCGTTTGTTGGCTTGATCTTGATGGAATCTGTTCCATTGATGGCATAGACCTTATCGGCGCCATCGGCGGGTACGACCTTACCGGTAATAGTGGCCCTTTGCATGGCGCGGAAGGCGTGTAATCCGGCAACCGCAACAATGATTGCGACGAGGGTGGCAAACGTCTTCTTCATGACATACGTGTTTTCGGTGAAGAATAAGCATTTCAATGGCACGCAACGTTGAACTGCAGGCTTAGAGCCAAATAAGGGATCGATTCTTCTGTTGTTGGCCGGTAGGTTAAAAGGGAAGAGCCTTGTTTGTAGAGATTGTTAATGCTCCAACTACTATGCCAATACGAAACGATGTGGAAAATTATTGACCGGGGAAGCGCACTTATTACACTGAGTAACAATTTAATAACAGAGTGGGTCAGAACCCTGCATGGGCAATGCCCAGGGCTTTGGAGTTGATCCGGGTGATCACATAATCGATCGAAACACCGCGGGTAGTACGTGGGGCCTCCAGCGTTTTTTGGGTTCCGGCAGCTACATCACTGAATAACAGATGCTGTACTTTGACGACCCGTTTTTCGGGCCCCAGGTATTTGATCTCCAGTTCTACCTCATCGAGGGAGAAGGGGCTATTGTTGGAAAGGGTGAATGTCAATTGAGATATCCCACCCAGTACGCCGGTCTTGAACGGGCTGGCTTCCACCTGCACCAACTGGCGGATATGCTGGCGGGCCGAACTGGTGGCAGCTTCGTTCGACTGCCCCTTTTCTTCGGGTTTATTGGTCACTACGGCCGGTACGATCTTTACGTCGGGCGTTTTAATATCGGATGTTGCGGGGCGTTTGTCCTCCGGCATCAGGGCCTTTTCCTTTCTCACCTCCGTTGCGGCGATGTCTTGTTTTGGCTGATGATGGGGAACGGTCTCTTTCTTTTCTTCCTGTAGCTGTTGGTTAGCTGTTGTGGAGGATGGTCCTTTTTCTTCGGGTTTATTGGGCCCGGCCACCTGACCAGTGTTTTCTTTATTCTGTAATTGCTGGACCAGTTTGTCGAGGTTGGCCTGGTTATCGGAATGCTGACGGTTATACGTGATGGCGATGCCGATCACTACGCCACCGAGGATGAGGCAGGCAGCTACGAGGCCGCGCATCAGTAATTTATAATTATCCCTTGCCGGTTTTCGCAGTGGGAGGGTAGCAGTGGTTTTATTCTGCTGGTTGTACGACTGACCTACCAATGTCGAAAAGCTTGGACTGGCAGGGGTTTGCGGATCGTCTTCGAAAGAAGCGGTACTTTCCGGAAAGACCGGGTATGATTCAGGTAATTCATTGTTTGCCGGCAATGTTTCCTGTTCCTTCAGTTCTTTTACAGGTACTTCTTTTTTGGCGGCGGAGATATTGATGGTATTGATGGCAGTTGCCTTACCAGGTGCGGCAGGCAGCGTAACATAGATCTTTTTGGAAGCAATGGAGGGAGTGGTCGCATTCGTTTGTGCTATGGGGATAGTGCCTGTATTGACCTGGGCCGACTGGCCGGTAGCGGATTGCTGCGCCGGTTTTTTGTAAAAGCGATCGTAGGGCTGCTCTTCCACGGCCGGTGCAAATGGTTTCAGTTCTTCGATCTCACTGGGATAGCGCCAGGCAGCACTTTTACCTTCAAGCCATACAAGGTCGTATGCTTTCAATCCTTTTGTGATCAGTTCCTCGACCGAATATGGTCCCGATTGTTTATTATCCCGCAATAACAGATACTTGTTCATGATTCACCAATAAGTAAACAATAGATATCGAATTGCACCAGTTGCCCATAAGCAGGTCATTTCCGGACCGGATGTCTGAAGGGTAGAACGGTTGGGGATATCGGAAGGTATTGGATCGTAGGCTTACTGCAAGTTAACTGATGGCAAGGTCTGTACCAAAAATGCCATGGGGAAAAATCTTCAAAGAGCCGTTAAAATACCAGTTGGCAGTTGGCAGTTGGCAGTTGGCAGTTGGCAGTTGGCAGTTGGCAGTTGGCAGTTGGCAGTTGGCAGTTGGCAGTTGGCAGTTGGCAGTTGGCAGTTGAAATATGTGAAGCCTGTGAAGGTATGAATTAAGATACT
>JAFIGX010000015.1 GCA_017849455.1 Pseudobacter sp. | reverse complement strand
TTTGAGCCAGCCCTGCAAGGTATAGGCATAGTCCAGCCCCTGCACCTGCTGCGTGCCGACCACCGTGCGGGCCAGCGGGCCATGAAGGTAATACCCATACCGCGCATCTTTTTCCCACACCATGCTGTCCAGACTGGTTTCCACCAGCGTCAGCCGGTTTTCCCCATCATAACTGTACCGGTGGAAGAACTGATCATTCCAGCCCCGCTGGTACTGCACCATGTTTACCTTCCCGCTGATCAGGTCATACTGGTACCCGATCTTTTTGAATCGGTTCCCGTTCCGGTTCATCACATTGGCCGTTACCCCGCACGTCGCGCAGCCATAGTCCTGCAGCAAGGTGTCCACATTGCCATGGATATCGTAGGTGTAGAATGTACCCTGATTGTACGCGCTCGGGTTGGTGCCATCACTGTACGTTATATAGCTCACCCGGTTGCGCAGGTTGCGCTGGTAGACCAGCAGCCTTGCATCGATCAGTGCACCAACAAATCCCGCATACGCCGTATCATAGACCGTTTGAGTGATCTGCTCTCGACGGCCGGACAATTTCAATAGCCAGTTATCGAGTGAATCCGGGTTACGGCTGATGGAATCGGCCATAGCCGGATTACTGGAGAGGTTTTTCAGTTGTCCCACTTCCGTGATACGGCTCAGATGATCATATTGTGTGTAACTGTACAACCGGTTGTCTTCCGTAACACTGGCCGCTTTCTGGCGCGCATTCTGCGAGAGGACGAGCCTGCCGAGACGGTCATACCAGAATGCCGTTTGACCGCCATCAGGGCTCTGTTGACCCACCAACTGGTTGAGCGTGTTGTACCGGTATTGCGTAGGCATTTCATGCTGCGGCACTTTGACGGTCCCGGCTATTCTGGCTATACGTACACTGTCTAACCATAAAGAATCATGATTGGCCCGAACGCCGGCAGGTGGAATGGTTTTCACCAGGTTGCCTGCCTGGTCATAATAATATAAGGTGTAATGATATTCACTGACGGTATGCTTTACTGTGAAGTTCTCGAACTTATAAGCCTGCATACAATGAGCGATATAACTGCTGTCGAACCGGCCCCTGAGTGAATCCAGGTAGGTCTTGTGCAGCTCCTGCGATTTGCTGACGATAAAGAAAGAAGAATCGCTGCAATTGTCGATCGCTTCCAGCGCCACCGGTGGGAAGACCGGTTCCGAGCGGCCACAGAGCGTGATCATCGGTGGAGGGGGGGAAGGGGCAACAGGCCCACAGGCATTCAGGGTTCGACCGCAGCTTCGCAGGTAGATCGAATCGATCTCTGCCGACGAATAACTGGTGCCTTGCCGCTGATTGAAGAATTGAACAAACCTGCTCTGGCAGGTCCCCGAAGGGGGAGTACAGAAATATGTAGCATCCGGTAGCGCAGGATTATCGGGATCCAGGAAATCTTCAAAATACCGCACCTGTCCGTTATTATCATACACTTTCGCCCAATCCATATTACCATGCCGGCCCCTGATCCCCATACCAAAACTGGATATCGATGCAATAGGGAGCGCCGGATTCCTATCCAGGGCAATGATAAGCCGGCCGTTGAAATATAAGTAGGACTTGCTGGGTGTGATCTGCACTTTTAAGGTGAACCAGTCCGCAATGATATCCGGGTTACTGTCCACCAACAAATATGAAAATAAAGAATCTCCAAAATCATACCCATATCTATGCCCGGCATCATCGACCATTCCCTGAATATATAGTCCGGCCCTGATCGTATCTCCTTTGTAGATGAAGTAACCTCCCGAATATCTCCCAAATGTGCACTGGAGGCTGGTGCCAGCATAAAAAACGTGGCCCGCCAATAAACCCTGGGGCGATGGAAGCATTCTCATCCGGAATTCAATACTATACCCGGCACTGGTGCAAAACGAGTTCCTGTTATTCAGATAGAAACCTACATTATTATATGATTGCCCAGGTCTTGCTCTCACGGTATCGGGTAATTGAATGGCCCCATTTCTCACCAGATCATGCAGGTCAGTAAATAGTTCTCCTTCCTGCGTACTGAATTCTGTTTTTACGCCATATTTATTCTGCTGATCTATTTTGAAATCCGTCACGATCTTATTGAGCGAATCACATCCCGGGCTCCTCCACTGTCCATCACAGCTATAGGCAAAATCCAGATAGTCCTTCACCGTTTTATTGAACCCCGTCTTGTAATTCATGAACTGCTCATACAGCGTGTTCCAGCTCAATTGCACAGAATCCGTTACACTCAGGTCCCTGATGGGCATTACGCCCGGATACTTCGATTTGAATTCGTTGTCCAATGCTCTGAACCGCTCACAATCGATACAGATATCCCCACTGCCGCACTGGAAGGCCGGCGGCAATACCAATGCCGCTTCCAGGTAATTGCACGTAGTGGCGCCATTGCACAGGCCCATCATCAGGTTCAGCGCAGAATCACTCACCTGCGTGTTGTACACTCTTTGCATGTAGTCGGAGAACGACGAATAGCTGCCTGCCACCGCCAGGTATCGCTGGTGGTAGTTATTGATCAGTGCGCACTCGCAGCTATCAGGTGCGGTCAGCATAGGCTTATTGCCATTGATCGCCTGCTGATCATACGGTTTGGGAGCCGTGATACCATACGCGTTACAGTTATTGTTGGTGATATTCTGGCCACGGTTGAAATCCTTCAACACTTCCTCAAAGCTCCGGTAGCGGTACGTGCTCGACGGTTTGACCGAACTGGAACCATAAGGATGCTTTTCATCCGCTCCTTCCCTGCACACTTCCAGCAGTCGTGGAATGATCACCTGGTTCAGGCTGGCGGTATCATACCGCGCACAGCCCGATAAGGTTTCGATCCAGTATTTTACATAAGCCCTGCAATTGGCATCATAATATTCTTTGACCTTGTTCTCGTTCTGTTGTCTGAATACCTCTCCCTGCCCACCGGTTGTGGGAAGATCGATGCCATTGGCTCCCAGCAGCTCTCCCACATCACTGAAGTGAGGCTGATGCCCTGCGTTCAGCAGGGTGGCCCCGGAAGGGGTATTCGGGCAATTGTCTTTCAACCACTGATTGATCACTGTCTGCTTGGCATTCAGATAAAATTGCCGGAAAGCGCGCCAGGCCATATCCCTGTCGGCCGTGCATAAGGTGGAGGAGGTATCCAGTGCCGGGCCAGGTTTGTATTTATTGAAACAGGCCATATCATTACCATCCCCACAGGCAGCCGTGATGGCGGCAATGCCCCAGATGTTCACCGGCTGACCGCCGGCCGACTGGTATTGCAACATCATATTCTCCAGGCTGGTCTTCAGTGAACCGCTGATCGGGTCGGGGTCAAGCGTGCCCGTTCCGTTGAAGTAACTGAAAGGGCTACCCGAACGGCCGGTAGGGTTGAGGTATCCTTTCTGTTTGGCTTCTGCATATGTGTCCACTGCCTCGAAGCGCCTGTCCCACTCATGACTGGGTTTCAGCTCCTCATATTTTTGTAGTTTGCAATACTCCGGGTGCCTGGGCAATAATGCCGCTGCCCAGCTAGGTTTAAAGCGGTTCGTGAATTGTACAACGGTCAGTTTTCCCGGAGACACCAGGTTACCGCTGACCTCATCGGCCACCAGGTCGGGCCGGCCTTCTTCATCCCGGTAATCGGTCACTTCCTGGTAAATGATATGACCGTCTTTGGATACGAATATGGAATAAGGATCACGGTCATTGGCTGCATCGGCATACTGGCCTGAAGAAGGTGTAAGGTCCAGCAGCATGGCCTTGCGGATATCATCGGCTTCACTCGTTTGTTCGCAAAGCTCTTTGCAGGATGCCAGGGCATCATCATAAGATTTCAGGGCCGCTTCCCGGTAAGAAGCCGTGTCTGCATCCGCAATACCCGCGTTGGTACGGAAGCGGGCCCAGAACTGTTGCCAGGTGCCTACGCTGTCCACACAACCCCGACAACTGGGCTGACAGGGCCGCATGCCCGACAGTATTTGCCGTTGCTCACGGATGAAGGATTCCAGGTCCCTGCAATTGTTGGTCTGCAGATACACGCTGTCCCTGTAATAATCAAGTGCGTATTTGCTTACCGAAAGCTTCTTCGTTACTTCATAACTGCCTTCACTGAGCCATTTCGTGAAACTGATGCTGAATCCTATTTGCGTATTACAGATCGTATCGATCGCGCCGATCGAAAAGTTCCTGAATACCGTGTCGAATGCCTGTCCGCCCAGCTTCTGATTATTGCAATCATCGGTGATCGTGATCTCCAGATCATACAGGCAATCATAACAGATCTTCGTGGTATCACATCCCTCCAGTTTCAATAGCTGCGGGCTCAACTGGTACCTGAACTCATGATTGCCGGCGGTTGTTACCAATAGTCCTTTTTTATGTTCCATCACCATGTCACGGACCACTACCGATGCCGGGTCCGACAATGATTCTATCCGCGTGCTACTGGCATTGGAAGCCAGCGCGTCGAGCTTTGCACTGTCGGGCAGGTTGCCTGCCAGAGCCGTGGCGATGGTGCGGCCGCGCATATCTGCATAACTGATACTGTATTGTCCGTTGGCGTCCCTGACCGCATTCTTGAAATAATGGGATTTATCGCCCACCTCCGTGCCGAACAAGGCGTCCAGCTCACGCTGGTCCGGTGAACCATAGAAATATTTCGTCTCATGGTCACTGCCGATCCTGAAATCGGGGCCAACGCCGCTTTGGCGGCTGATCCGGCCGGTATTGTCCTGCAGGTATTCCACTTCAGTGAAGGGGAACCCTTTAGCATCGGGGATGTATTTATATTTTGCCTGGTCCGAGCCTACCGAATCATTGTCGGGCGAATAATAGCGTGAAGCCCCACTGGAGGTGGCCATCGGAACGCCTTTAAGACTGCAATAAAGTGAAGGATCGCCCAGCGTATCGTACAAGCTCTTATCATATTCCTGTTTGCCGATCCCCCGGTTGAAGTTTCGCGCATAGTGTATAACGTTATCTAGCGTCGGTGCAGGTAATACCTGGATCACCGGCCTCCCCTGGTAATCGTACAGGCTTTCTGCCACGATCGTTCGGTCGGTCGTATTGTCTTTGGTGACGGTTTGCCGGCCCCGCAGACTGCCATCATAATATTGCATCATTGTTTTACGCTTGCCCTCTTCTGCAAAGGAGGTGGTCACCTGCCAGTTCAGCTTCCGCTCATGACCATCATAGTCGAACCGGCCCAGTCCGTTAGGGTATTGAGAGCTCCAGTTGGCTTCATATCTTCCACCCCCCTGCCCGTTCACTGCTGTCCACTGTACCGACCGTACCCGGTAGAACAGGTAGCCGTGGTTATCATAATATAGTGGGATCTTATAGGCACTACCGGTAATGGTCACCCTGCTGGCATTGCTCTCGAAGAGCAGGTTGGGATCTGGATGCGCAGGATCACCATACAGGCTGTCGGCCAGTGCTGTGGAATCGATATAGGCCCATTCCAGGTCATATTCATCGGCAGCGATATCCGGTGTCCACCACACAGACAGCTCATCGATCGTGTTCCCGGCAGAACTGGATGTTAACGGGTTGATCGCTTTGACCGCATTGGTAGAGCAATTAAATACATACTGCGGAAAGCTCTGTAATTGGTTCACCAGCTTCAATGTCTTCGAAACGTTCCAGTTCACATTGCTATCGAGCTGCAGGATCTTCACCTCTACCCGGTAAGCATTGTTCATCAGGTAAGTAGCCCTGTTGGTATAATTGCCGCCGGGATCGTAGTTCACCGTGAAGTCCCGATCCACTGTGGTTGTATTTTTATTCACATCGGTATAAATGATCCGCAGCCTGGCCGTTACCCGGAAGGCGGATTGCAGTAAGATCGGTGCTTCTTCATTGATCTCGAAGGAGATCATATTCTTCACCGTGTATGGTTTGATCAACAGCGCATCGTAATTCGCATCGAAGAACTTGGCATCTTCCACCATCACCGACGAATCTTTCTTTACCTGGCCGATGCTGCCATCCAGTGCTTTAATCACCGGCAGATCGATACCGGCTTGCAGGCTGCCTGAGGTAATTAGCAGGAGAATTAGACCGATGAACCAATTAAAAAACTTTCTCATAAAATATTTTATAACCTTGAAATTTCCTTTTTACAATCCTGATGATCCAAGAAACACCTTATATGTTTCATAAGCGCCCACACAGATATACTGATCCCCCTGTTTTTTGAAATAGCGGCCACTGTTGAACAGGTCGCTATCGAAACTGTTCTGCCGGTAATTGGAAAAGCTGGTTTCCATGATCGCATAAGATCCTTCTGCATCGATCGATTGCCGAACGGAAGGATCATACAACTGGTCGGCGCGAACGATATTGATGATCTTATCGAGGAAGCCGGTCTGCCGGTTGATATAATATTCCGCCCTCTTCAGCGATTGCGGATGCTTCATCTCCATGATGATCACCTGTTGCGCTTTGGTTTCATCCAGTCGCCATTCGATCTCTTTGTTGCTCTTCAGCATACTGTCGAGCTGCCTGATCCATTCGGTGCCTGTTCCATTGGCTCCCATACCGGCCCTGCCTGTCGCGCTTCCTGGTTTCGTGAGATATAGTATCCGGTCTTCCTTGAACACCATGATCTGGTAATCGCCGGTGTTGATGGATTCTGTACTGTCGAGGCTATACCACGATCTGGCGCCGCTGAGCTTCACCTGTCCCCGAAGCGAATCCTGGTAACTGCCGGGAGATTCTTCAGGCGCATATTTGTACTGTATATCGAAACTCAGGAATGCCGGTTTGGAATAGGCAGCCTGAATGTCTTGTATCACTTTGATCAGGGCTGATGTAGGTCCCTGGGCAGATACGGAAATCCTTCCAAGGATGATCAGCAGTAATAGTACCGGTGCTCGCATAGTGTTCATATTTCGTTTAGAGAGCGATGGCATTTATTGTTCTTTTACCAAAGCGCTCCTGGTTTCTTTGATGGTTTTGATACCTCTTTCGGTTTCTTTCTTCAATCGCACCAGCGTGCCGTCATCGTCATATTCATAGAAGGTAGCATAGTTGTTCTCGTCCAGTTCAGCCATCAGCCGGAGATTTACCGGGTGAAACACGAATGATTTCATGTTGGCGTTGAAAGGATGGATGCGCAGGTCGTCGAAATACACGGTGGTGCTGCCGGTGGCGCGGAGGCTAACGGTCATGGTAGAGGCATTGGCCGGAATATCGAATACGCCTTCACAGCGCTGCCAGCCTTCAATGATGCTGCCCGATGGTTTGAATATGTAATTGACCGGCGATTGGTTCGGGATCAGCAGGGCTACCACGATCTGGTTGCTGGTATAGCTGGCACATTTACAGTCCTGGTCTTCCTTTACCCAGGCGCTGATCACCATCCTGCGCCCGGGCGTAGGAGCAAATGTCGGCAGCAATACTTTGTTGGAAGTTTTGACATGATCCAGGGTCATGCCGATACATGCTGCTTCTGTCAATGTGAAGTCCAGTCGGGCCAGAGCCGTATCCGCGCTGATTGGCGCCAGGCTGAAGTTGAGGCCGGCCTGTCCCGATGGGCTTACTCTTAAACTGCTCTTGCCACTGTGTTTTTCAGTGGTGACGATGGAGCTCAGATAAGAGGAGAAGTCGATATGCCTGGCAGCAGCGCAGCGGATATCACAGTTCCGGGTGGAGAAGCCATAATCTTCAAACCCTTCAAAGGCCGATTCACGATAGCGGCTATTCTGTACAACGGCAACAGGCATGGTGAGCTGATACCCGTAGAGGCCGGCGTTGTATCTGCCCAGCGGGTCTTTGTTCTCGATCTCGAGGCCCTTGCGGTTGAAAAGCGTGAGCTCACTGTTCCACACCCAGCGGGTGGAATCGTAGTGAGGGTGAAGAACGGAATCCTGGAATGACCAGAAGGTGGCAAAGTCTTTAAAAGTACCATTCCTGCGTATATTGGTGGCCGTTGTCGGATCGGATTCAGCCCTTCGGGCGAAATAGGTATAGCTTTTGTTGGCCCGCCAGTTGCCCAGGGCTCCTGTGACATAGGGGTTGAAAACAGTATCGGCCACAATGCTGCGGCAGTTGATGCCAACGACGCTGTCGCAGGGAAGATTTTCGGCCATGGGCCTGATCGTTTGGGCCTGGGTTGTAATCGTTCCTACCAGTATTCCGGCAATAATTATGCAGCGAATAGGTTGCATACAGGAAATATTTTTGAATTGAATTTTCATGGTGTGATGATTTTACCGGCTGCTTTCATTTTTGTCGTCAGTGTTTGGCCTTTTACCGGAAAGGTTCTTTTGCCTTTGCAGGTAGAGGAGGTATTTGTCTTCGGGTAAAACTGTCCGGTACAACAATTCCGTGGAGTTGGCAACGGGTTTGATATATAGATCCTTTACCACTTCTGCTTCCTGGTTCTTGTCTCTTTGTTTTGTTGAAATCATTCCCGATGAGCTGAATAAACCCGGGTCTGGTGACACCTGACAAGCCAGGTTTTCTTCCAACACCTGGGCATACGTGGAATAAGTACCATCAGGGAACTTATAGCGGCGGGTATTCCTGAACCGGCCACCGGAGATCGGCACCGATTCTACACAAACCAATGTCCCTTCCGTACACGCTCCATTGATACATTTCCTGCCCAATTCATCCTGGCAATTCCCCGGGGTGCAATTAGGACATACTTCCGGTGGAGCCGGATAACAATGATCGCAATCCAATACAGTCCTCAAGTATTTCGTCATATTCGATGAATCACTGCAGGTCGACATATCCCTGTATTCCTGCACCAGGTAACCGGAGTAAAGTGTAGGCTTCACTGAAATGAGCTCGCAGCCCGGAGGCTGGTTGGTGGGTTGCCAGTTCGGATACTCCGTTGGGCATGAAGAGCAGCTCTGTCCGACTGTTACCCATCGTATATCATTCCGACCGCAAACAGTATCTATTTCTTTTCTTTCACGCATGCCGGTATTATGATCGCGGTTACTGTTATTCGTATTCTTCACACATCGGAACTCGCTGGTCGGTACCCAACTCGGAGGCTTTGGACAGGTAGTACAATTGAATCCCTGAACTACCCATCTGGTGGCATTTCCGCCACAATTCGTAGTATCCCTTTCCTCCCTTTCCTGGTAACCGGTATTGTTGTTATTGACGTCTTTCGCACAACGTATATTGCCTGTAGGCTTCCAACCCGGTGTCTGTGCACATGCCGTACAGTTCAGGGAAGCCAACACCCATCGCGTTGCATTGCTGCCGCAGAGCGTTGTATCACGCTCTTCCCGCTCCTGGTAGCCAGTGTTCATGCCGTTTGCATCCTTTGCGCAACGCATATTACCGGTGGCTTTCCAACCTGGCGCCTGAGTGCAGGTAGTACAATTCCATATAGTGACTACCCACCGAAGTGTATCCCCACCACAGTGCGTAGTATCCCTTTCCTCCCTTTCCTGGTAACCCGTGTTATTATTATTCGCGTCTTTTGCACAACGCACATTGCCGGTGGGTACCCATCCGGGTGATTGCGGACAGGAAGTACAGTTCAGCGTGTTCGATGTCCAACGGCTATAGTTATACGTAGCGCTGCAGGTAGCAGTATCACGCTCTTCCTTTTGCTGGTAACCGGTATTCCTGCCTAATGAATCGAGCTGGCATCGTATCTGGCCGGTAAGTACCCATTTGGCGGGTTTGGAGCACTCTGCACAGTTGAGGCCGATCAGCGTCCACCGGGAAATACCTTGCGTTGGGCTTTGAGGGTTCATATCGAACTCTTCCATTTCCTGGTACCCGGTATTGTTCCCGCTGCCATCTTTCACGCAACGCAGTTCGCCGCTGGGCTGCCAATTGGGTAAACAACTCCGGGCAGGCTGCGGCAGTTGCACATCTTCCACCTTCCACCATTGCCTGAATTCATTGGAAGATGCGGCGATGATCTTCGATCCTGTGTTGATACTAAGTTTGTATTCACCTGAAACAGGATCTTTCCTGATCAGGCTGTCGAGACTGGTTACGGCCCCTATGGATCCAAGGATATTCCTCCGGCCGGACCGGATCACTTTCAGGTCCACATCGATCCCGCTATACGGTAAACCCGCCCGGTCTATAAAATACAAGACGCTGGGGCCACCTGAGAGAACGCTGCTGTCGATACACCATATTTTGGTGTAGTTGGGGAAGGTGGCCGTATCGGGATGGCATTCGTCGGCGCCGCCTGTTTTTACTTTGCCGGCTACGAGTATCTCATCACCACTACTGAACAGTTGGTTGATGGCAGGTGAAGATTCCACGATCTTTCCTTCACGGATACTCACTCCACTGAGCCTTACGCCGATATTTTTATACGCCAGTCCCATCCCATCATAAGCCCAATGCGATGGATAAGTGAAATTGTATACCGGGTCATTGAATTCGTTCTGGGTTCGGGTGAGCAACACATCTCCCGTTTCGCTATCATACAACATATCCCGTGTGGATATCCTGCTCCCTTTTTCGATCTGTACTACACTGTCGAGTATGCCGTAGCGTTGGATGATCTTGGTAGTGGCGGCTGAGCGGAAAATAGTTTCTTCTCTTTGCATCAGGTTCAGCGCCATAGGGATCAATCCGAAGTAAGGAGGAACGGGAATCGTGAACATTTCCGTATTCAAATTGATATTGGGTCCGTTGACAACGGAAGATTGTTCACGCATATCCACCATCAATTCAACGTCCTTCCCTATCAATGAAGCAGTATCGATGCTTCCATTGGGTTTCATTACCGTAACTATATTCGAAAGCCGTTTGGTTTCAGCACGGGGATTCTCTGTCCGGTAAAAATATTCCGCATAGGAAGTGTAGTTATTGGGGTCTGTTTCAGGATAGGACGCTTTTGAACGCAGCTTACCGTGCATATCGTTCAACTCCACTTTAAAGCCCTGTGAGAGATTGAGGTAGTGACGGGCGTTCACGCGTAGAAAATTCGCAATGGCGGGCTTGAACCTTTTCTTCGTATCTCCGTCGATCATTGTTCTGTCCGTGAACACCGGGTAATCATACGAAGTATAGAATTTGGTTTCATCATAGCCGTTGGCTGATTTCTTATTCTTATAGTTAATAGTTCGGACTCTCACACTACTATATCCGACCCCTGCTGCCGGGAAAAAAGATTCTCCCAGCGGTTCTTCAGAATATCCGAGTGCAACAGGTCCCAGTACAGAAACATTCTCAACATACTGGATGGGTTCATGGAAGGGGTTTTCATCGCTACCGATGCCTGGTTCATAGTTTGCCACTCCACTACTGATCGTCACCAATTTTCCATCGATCTCTTTGCGGGTAGTATAGGTATATTCCTGTCCATATACTGCCGGCCGCTGGTTGGTCATCTTATCCCAGTTGTCGTAGATCGTGATCTTTTTCACACGATGCCCACCACCCAGCTTTTTAAAATACGGATTCGTTAACCTGGCGAAGCTCCTGCTGGTATCGATGTATTTTGCCCAGGACCTGTTCCTGGCTATGTTATCGAAATTGCTGAAAGTTGTTTTAATATTATCCGCCAGGGAGGCCAGTACTTTCACTGCATCTTCAAGGTCAAGGTTGTCGCCGGTTTCAGATCCGGGGTAGGCTTTGGAAGGCAGGCTGAGACGAAGGAACTGTGTTACTGCTTTCGCCAGCGGGCTATATTGTCCGCCAGTGTTTCCATTCAATTCAATACCCCTGATCTTTACCCAGATAGTGGTGGGGTTTGCAATCCCATAAACGCCCTTTTCAATGTCTGCATAGCAGGAAACATATTCATGCGTATTACCGTTGCTATACTTATCGGTCGGCATCTTCACATATAACTTGAAATAAAGTTTATCGATTGCCGACAGGTACCCGGTATATACATCCTGCAATGAGGTAACAACCCTCGGTACTTTAATAAACACATACAGATAATCCTGGCCATTGCCGTATAATTCGCCTGTATTATTGGGAAGAACAGGCGTCGAATTCAACCCAACGATCTTGCATAACTGCATGGCCCTTCTGTTCTGCACATAAGCGTAGTCGTCACTTTCATAGTCTACCTTGATGGAGCCACCTGAGGGCAGGGCGATGGAATCAAGCGTCCAGGCTGTCACATTACGGGCAGCGATCGCACTATCCTGCAGGGAATATGGATATTCGGCATTTGTGATAATATTATTGACTTTGGATCCCGGATTTTGCAACGGGTCTTTATAACTACCCCAACGGTCGTATGATTTGAGGTCGTAAGTGGGGTTGGTAGATGCATACCGGAACACATAAGGGTTCTGTCCTGCAACAGCTTTCTTGTTGCCGTTGTACGTAAACCAAATTTTCTTCAAGGTGAGTTTGGCGGTAGATGCGCCATTTACACCAGGACAAAGATCATAGGCATATTCGAAATGAACGGTTTTAATGGGACGTGCTTTGGTGCCTTTCACCGCAAAGTCGGATTTGCTATAGAGATTGATCTCTTTGAGCCGTTTCGCAGTGCCGTCATATATCTTTCTGCCGGCTTCTTCCATGGCCGGTAGATCATATCGGTCTTCCAGCATGAAAGTGGCGATCATGGTTTTTGATTCGATAGTATGCAGGTACCATAGCTCTTTCTCACCATAGATATAACTTCCTTTATCATCACGGTAATCCGTTCTAAGTCCCTCGTTGAAATTGGCTGTACTGCCTTCCACTGCAGGTGCACGCCATTTAAAGGGATTATTGATTCCGCATATCTTCGAGTAATTGAATTTTACCGCATCGCCTATATCATCATCCGAAATGCCGTTACCGGTAAGATCTGAATAATCGGCCGAGAGGATACCCGTCAAAAGGAAAGAATGTGCATAGGCAGGTGTTTCTGTGCTATTAAAATACCAGTCTTTTCCATTCCTGTTACCGCCAGCCGTATTATCAACTCCATCTTTGTATTTGACAATACCGGTTTGCCGGTTTCCGCTATCTCTTCCATTGACGGCAAAGGTGGCTTCTTTTTGTTTGAGATTGTATACCGGTATGCCATATACGTATCTGCGGCCGTCATTGTTCAGTACTGTGATCTCTGAAATATGGTTGGGTTTCCGGAAACGATTGACCCTTTTTTCTTTCACCAGGAGTTTCAGGTTTGGATTACCCGGTTTGTATATTTCAAAAGTATCGACAGCAGGAGGATAGAGGAATGCTGCCGGCACATCATGTAATGGCTTACCATCGTATGACCACTGGAATCTCAGTTCCGCTTCTTCCCGATCATTGAAAAAACCGGCCTCGAATTCATAGAACTCACCAGCCACCAGGTTTACGGAACCTGTAACAGGAGGATTGCGCAAACTGCGGGGGCGCCAATCCACTATCACCCATCTGTCGTTCAGCCGGATAGCAAAACCATCATCACTTGCAGAAGAGAATGTATATTTCCCGGTAACAGGTGCTTTCAATCTACCCACCCAACGCACTGAAAAGTAATCGGGGCGGATTCCCGGAACGTTGGGAGGGCCATCCTCTGTACGCGCCATTTTTGGGACTTGATTCTGCAAAATGCGGATCGGCTTTCCCAAACGTTCGATATTGTTGAAGTATTCAGCCGGCATCCCCGTTCCGTAAGGCTCTACAGGAATATTCATTGGTCCGCAAGCCGTGGAATCGAATACATTCATCGTGTAATTCTCGATGTATTTATCGAGGCCAGCGGCATCGGCCTCTTTGGCTGTCAGGAAATTGATCACCTGCGTGCGTTTATCCCTTTCCTGTTTGATGGCATTCTGTGGAGTGAGCAGGTTAGAGCCCACCAAACGCTTATTTCGGTAACGGCTAAGATAGTTTGTTGAATAAATATGTGAGCTGGTAGACGGTTGCTGATAGAGGCCAACGGTTACTACATCATCACCACCCAGCGTTTCATAAAAAGGTTTGGAGTTGATGGATTTCTCGCCTGGATTACGGAAATACGCTGCTTCAAAAAAGTTCGCATTTTTCCTGAAATTGATCACATTTTTTAGAGGGTTACCTTCTAACCAGGGCCCATACTGAGTAAAAGCCCTGTTGATATTCAAATCGATCCCACTATGTGAAAGATCAGGAAGTACTCCCAGATCGATGCTCACCCGGTCCGAAGCATCCTTCGTTCTCATGAAATGATCATATACAAATCCTATATCGCTACGATAAGCTCTGAACATCCCACCTGTTCCTTCTCCGGTTATGGAAAATGCATCATAAGTATAACTGGGAACTGCAATATGTGGCACTGCCGGCTTTTCCCTGTAGGGCAATTCTTTTTCCCGGTTATAATCGAGCAACGCGGTACTATTGCCAGCGCCATCCTGGAAATGCAAATATCCAAAGGAAGGTAACTCCAATAGTGTATCCTTGGAGGCAATCCCCTGAGTGGAAACATATCCTGAAACGAACAGGCTTGGATGGTAACCTCTTTTTTCAAGGCCAACCTTTCCTGTAAACGAGAACTGCCGGCTTGTATAAGGTATCTGGATCTCAGGCGTAAAGGTTGGAGTGTTGAAGGAAATAAGTGTGCCATTCATTGTACCGCCCTGGTTTTTGCCATTATTCATATACTGCCTGAGGCCAAGCCCCATTTGCAAACTTTTTATTCCTGTTCTCGAGTTATAGCTTGTGGAAAGTGAAAAACTTGCCTCGGTAGAATTCAGTGCGGCGATCCTGGGAGCCCACCCAATTGTAGGGTCGATCGTAAGCCCATCCATGGAACTATTGGTTATGGAAAGTCCGGCATTGAGCCCTCCCAACACCCCAAGACCTGAGTTGATACTGGCATTTATGGCTCGCTCGATACCCCATCCTTTGTAATTATTGTGCTTTACACCAATACTTGCACCCACTTTAAAAGGTGTTCCCCAGGTCTCCAAATCTGCACCAGCGGTTACGCCTATCGTTTTTTCTTCCTTCACATTCATCACCTTCTTCACCGAATCCCCGCTAAAATCATCCGGCAATCCCCGCAAACTCCTGCTGATCGTGCCTGGGTTGATATTCCACCCCAATCCTACCCAACTGGCTTCCTGGTCCATCGATATGCCTGCCCTGTACCCTAACGTAATTGGATAACCGCCTACATCCATCAACGGAATGGTATAGGAAAAATCTCCACTGAACAGATCCACCATATTCGCATTGTTGATGGAGCTGAATGCCTGCATTTCAGGCTGCGTAGGGCCTCCGCCATAGAATGCATCCGCCTGCCGAAGCCCGGCTTTCTGTAAAGGCTGTGCAGCACGAGGGGCCGCAGTTCCCGAAACAACTCCTGCCTCTGGCTTAGCTGGTATATTCGCCATACCCCGATAGGGGTTTTCGAAATAAGACTGCCAGCCGGCAGTGGCATGGACGTTCACCGGAATGTAACGGCCGGCAGCATTTGTCCCAAGAGGTGTCAGCAAGAGCTCCACGTAAATGAGTGCTGTAAAGAACCATGCGATCGATTTAGGATAACGGGCCAGAAGAACTAACATGAACTATGATTTTTTCTGATTTTGTTGAATAGATTTCTAATTTCCTACCTCCTACTTCCTGTACTCGAACTTCACATACCATTTTTCATTCCTGAAATTACTCAGCTCCAGCAGGTAGAGATGGCCGTTCACCATACCCGATTGCTCACGCAGGTCGAGCTCGATGAAATTTTGTCCCGGTCGCACAAGCGGTTGCTTATTATCCAGCGACAATTCCCTCCTGCTGCTGCTACTGATGTCGAACAGTCGGGCCTGTACCGAACTGCTGTTGTATTCATTGATATATTCAAACCGCAATACACCGGTACAAAGGGCAAAGGCTGCGTCCTCCGATCGGCTCACGCGGGCATAATAACCAGCACCAATATTCGAAAATGTATCAGCCTCGAATTTCTTTACCCTGAATGTCCATATTTCGCTATTGGCGATCGTGGATATATTATTCTTAGCAGTCACCCGCCATGCATACAGCTTACTGGTGTCCAGCTCAGGTGCGGATAATGGATATTGAAAATTGGTAAAAGAGAGCTGCTGGCGGGTAAGCACAGGGATGTTCAGTTGGATGGCATCCGCAGGGCTTTGGGTAGACTGCACCTCCACCAATACCCAATCATACAAAAGCTGGTAGAAGGAACTGACCGGCGATGGCGGCACCCAGGCAAATAAGGGACGGGTAACATCCACATTTTCCCGGTCGAGCGGAATGATCAGTTGCGGCGGGCTCAACGGTTCTATCTCCAGGGTTTCACAGGCCTCTCCCAGTGTTTCCACGGCATCACCTCCCGTAACCCTGATCACCGAATAACAGATATTGAATACTCCTACCGGAAGGAAACCATCCGGACTGGGATCGAGTGGGTAGCCGGCCGTGCCTGCGTTGTAGGTAACAGGCATTACATCCCTGGCCTGCAACTGGCGGGCGCCTCTCGGCAGCAGGAATAATTTCGAAGTACCGGTGAGCACACGTTGATTGTTCGATACATCCGTCATCACCATCTCGATGCGAACTTCCATGTCCTGCGATGAAGTGTTCACCAGCGACAGGTTCCATAATTGCGGCTTGATGGTCAGTCCCAATGGCGGCAATTGCAGGTTGAGCACCACCTGGCCCTGCACACAGATCGCCAGCAATACAGCGAACCCTGATAATAAGATTTTCCTTGGCATAGAATAATATTCTGCTATGAACTAAAATGATTTTACAAACTGAACGGTAGCCATCTCATTCCTCACTAATCCGTTGTTGAAGCCCGGCAGGTATCCTCTCTCATAACTCAGGTACAAAACATCCTGCCTCCATACCCTGATATTCCCATTGAGATATCCACCTACTTTTACCAGCTCATTATTGAGGTTGTTTATCTTCACCCCAAACCCCACCGAGCCTATCCTGTCTATATGCACCTGTATGCTCTCATCCATCACATTCAGCACGTAACTGGAATTCTTCGAATGCGATACAGCGATATTGGCCGTAAACCTTTTAAAGAAAAAATTCTGCATCCAGTACAGGTTCGTTGCATTGTAATAGATAAAGCCCGTGTCGGAGTTATTGTTATAGAATTTGTTGACCATGATGGTAGAGGCTGTTTGCAATCCCCTGATAGAATAAGTATGGTAAAGCGTTGAAGTAAAGGTCTGGAACTGGTTCTCGATCACACGGTCTTCCAGTACGGTCAGTTGCGACATGGGTTGATAGCCCACTGTTATCACCGGCCATTTCCGCATCCTGAAACTGGCTGTAAGGCTTTTGAAGATCGTATTGCTCCTGTAATCCTGTGGCAGGAAAGGATTGGAGAATTCGTTCTTGCGTACAGAGGCCGTTACCCGCAGCTTTCGATGGAAAAAGGATTGGTCTGCTTTGGCAGACCAGCTCTCCATCTCTGCATTGGTCTGAAAGCTGCTGAAAGATTGAAAATTGGCCCCTGTTTTTTTGTATGCCCCTTCTATTCGGGTGCCCCATACCGGTATATACGAATAAAGCCTGAATGCGATGGCCTGGTTCGAATTGTCGGACAGCGTGAATTTTGTGTTTGACTGCGGCGGAGTGTTGCGGTAATCCGGCGCGATCGATTTGGCCCATTCCGCCGTGACCCAGGTGGTTGGGTTCACCTGCCAGCGCGTTTCTGCACTGATGCCCGTAACAGTGATAGACGAGAGATTGGAAGCTGCGAACAATTGTTTCTGCCCCCTGTATACCGATGCAATGAAATAATTCCTCTCCAACCTGCCGATCCCGGCACGTACCATGTAGAGGTATTGCGGCTTTTTATTCGATCCGTTGAACGCAAAATCACGGAACCGGTAATCTACCAGACCGGCAGCCACGGCGAAATAATACCATGAGTTGTATTCGATATTGATCCCGTTCAGGCTGATATTCTTTGCCGTCAGATCGGTGTAGTTCATCGTGCTCCTTCCTGCACTCACATTGCGGAGTCCCATTAGCCAACGGTATTTGGGAGGCACTTCTACATTCGTTACGCCGTATTTTTCCAGCTTCAATCTCCATTGGCGGGGCGATATGAGATCGTCCCATTTCCCATTCACCATTTTCCGGAATTCCGTTATACGTGCCATGTCCTTGTCATACACCTGCCTGAGGGAATCTACCTGCCCCTTTACACGGGCATATTGTTGCATCGTTTTTTTGTAGAGGTCCAGCAAAGAGGCAGCAGCTCTTTTAAGTGAGTCCTCCCTGCTATGATTTACAGAATCCGGCAGGTTGGGTCGCCAGGTGATCCGCGGCACATTCAGTATCTCGTTCGCTTCTGCCAGACTTTGCGGTGAGAAAGAATTCCTGAGCAGTTGATCGATATCGGTCAATTGTATTTTTTTCAATTCATACAATTTTTCCGTCAGCGAGTCTTTCAGGCCCGGGGCCAGTTTCAGGAGCCTGTTGCGCAAGGCCATCTGTAGCTCGTTCCTGAATTCCGCGCCATTGAATGAGACCTGTACATCGGTCATATTCCGGAATATCTTCGAGTTGCTTTGCCTCGACCAGAAATTGACACGCACTGGTAATACACCTGCTATCCTGAAGCCCAGGTTCCCGGTTGTATTGTGTTGAGCTATGTCCTTCTCTACATAAGGAGTATCGATATTTGCACGATAATTGAATTGGTAACTTATATAACCTCCACTGAACTGAATAGCCGGCTTTGTGATCAATAAATTTTTGAATGGATGATCGATGTCGAAGCGAATACTATCCGGCCGGATATTTTTCATGCGCTGCACAGAGCCGGACAGCTTCTTTATTCCGGACTTCCCCTGGTCCGTCAATTGCTCCTTCTTCCAGTCAAGGAGCTTACGGCCGCCTTTCAAAGTAGTATCGAGCAGGGACCTGGCTGAATCGGAGATTTTCTTTCGAAAATGAGAAGTGGAATCGACTTGTTTCGCAGGTGTAGATTGCGCCACCGCTACTGTTGCTGTAAAACAGAACAGTACAATGAAAGATAGGAATACGTTTAACGGTAATGGATATCCCATACGCGCAGTTAGGTACTTAGGGGTTTGTATTGGGCCGCAATCTACTGTTATTAATTATAATTCGCGCGCAAAAGCCCGCATTAATTTTTATTTAAGGCGGCTAAAGCTGGGCCCATGGCCTATCTCAGGGGGTCGATATTGCGGAACGATTTTCTGGTAACTGTGCAGAATTAGCTGGTAACTGTGTAGATTTTGAGGATAAGTGTGTAATACCAGGATTCAAGGTTGCAAGATCCTGATGCCTTTTTCGGTTTTTTTGAAGACTAACCCGTGGACAAATAATACCTGTTGCAGTACTGTTTCCCCATTGCCTGAGGCAAAAATACCGGTGATACGCTTGCCTTCCAGCAGGGCTGCATCATACAGGACATTCAAATCATATTGCTCATTGATCCGCTCTATAGCTTCCGCCAGAGGTAGTTCATTGAATACCAACTGCCCCCCTCTCCATTGATCGACCTTGGCCACGGCAATGGGTACTACCTCCCACGACCGGCTCCCTTTCGAATACCGGAGTGTTTGATTGGGCTCAAGAATAGTTGACCGGGCAGCAGACTGATCCGACAAAGCTACTTTTCCCTGAACAAGCGATACCCTGATCTCCGATTCCCGCTGATATGCTTCAATGTTGAAAGCAGTGCCCAGCACTTTCGTTTGCAGGTTGTCCGTTTGCACGATGAATGGCCTCGATACATCCGGCGCCACTTCAAAGAAACCTTCTCCCGACAGTTTCACAAAACGCCCCGAACGGTTATAGACAGCCGGATCGAATTCCAACCGCGACAAACGGTTCAACCATACCTGTGTACCATCGGGCAGGGTTACCTGCCGAACACTATTCTTTTTGTTATTCTCTATCACTTGATATGCCGTTGCTTCCGCACCGGCAACCGGCTTGCGCATCACAGCCCATAAAACGATCCCGGAAACCACCAGCACCAAAACGGAAGCGGCTACCAGCAACCGACGCATACGCAGCCTTGTGTTCATAGCGATCACAGGTTGCCCCTTGATGGAATGCATCAATTGCTGATGCATCCTGGCTTTCAGTTCTTCCAGTAATGGAGGGGAAATTGTATTGGCGGGGTCAGACAGGTCGAGCTGATCAATCCATTGCCTGATCTTTTGCAGCTCGTCCTCACTGCATTCATTATTTCTAAGCCGCTCGATCAGTTCCTGGGCCTCCTGGTTGTATTGCTCCATATTACAACAATAACACAGGCTTTAAAAAGTACTAAGATAGGCAGATTATTAAACTGTTAACTCGAAGGGAAGTATGGCTAAACCACAAAGGCCCGAAGGCGCAAAGGATATAAAGAGGACTATAGAGGTGAGCAATTGCGCGCAAATCTCTTTCAAGGCCACCCTCAGTCTCTTCGAAGCAAGCTGCAACTGGTTCTTGACCGTTTGCTTCGAAAGCGAGAGATCACCGGCTATCTGGTCAATGCTTTGTTTGCGATATAGATTACGTATTACGATATCCTTCATTTTCACAGGCATCTTCGTGATCTCATGACTGATGGCCTCATCGATCTTTTCCAGTTGATTATGCTCTTCTCCCGGCATTCCATTCGCCGCTCCGGCGGATTGCTGCATCAGGAATAATTCCAGGTTCCGGTAGTGCTTCTGTTGCAATCCCCTCGACCGGAAATAATTGAATAGCTTATGATAAAGACAGGAAACGAGGTAGGGACGGGCCGTTTCGGCCGGAGGTATTTTGTGCAGGTCACGCCAAACTTCCATAAACAGATCATGCACAAGGTCGTAAGCGTCATCTGTCGAATCTGTTTTCTTACACGCGATCCTGAATAGCAGTTCCCAGTGCTGATGGTACAGTTCATTGAAGGCCAACTCATCAGCGTTGCGGGCGTTAGTTAGGATTCGGTTGTACTTCCACATAATCGTAGGTTACAAATGTATCACCTAATTTTCCGAATCGCCTGCAATATGTTGTTACGAATGTATGAAGTCTGACCTCAATGGTTCACCAGCTTCATCCCTGCTTCAGCATAACGTTCCCCCGTATTGGGAAATTTCTCCAGCAACGACTGGATATCACGCAGATCAGCAGGCGTGAGGATCACGTCGGCCGCACCGGCATTGTCCTGCAAATACTTACGCTGCTTGGTCCCGGGGATCGGGATGATATCATGACCCTGTGCCAGCACCCAGGCGAGCGACAATTGGGCCGGCGTTATATTCTTCGCTTTGGCCAACGCTGCAAAGCCTTCATTGAGCTTCCGGTTATTTTCCCAGTGCTGTTCATCGAAGCGCGGCAATGTTCTGCGAAAATCATCGGCGGCCAGTTGCTCTTTGTCCTGTATGGATGTCGTAACAAGCCCCCTTGCCAGCGGGCTGTATGCAACGAATGAGATGCCCAGCTCACGTACAGTAGAGAGGATACCATTTTCTTCCACATCCCTGGTCAGCAAGGAGAATTCACTCTGCAACGCAGCGATGGGATGCACGGCATTGGCTCTGCGGATCGATTCGGGTGAGGCTTCCGATAATCCCAGGTAACGCACTTTGCCCTCTTTCACGAGATCGGCCATAGCCCCCACCATGTCTTCCACCGGTACATTCGGATCGATGCGGTGTGCATAATACAGATCGATCACATCCGTTTTCAACCGCTTCAAACTGCCTTCCACTGCCTGCTTCACGTAGGCGGGCGATCCATCGAAATAATATGAATAGCTGCCATCGTCCCTCCAGCGGAACCCGAATTTGGTGGCAATGAAAATTTTCCGGCGATTGGGCACCAGCACATTCGAGATCAGTTCTTCATTGTGGTGAGGACCATACATATCGGCCGTATCCCAAAGATTGATCCCGAGATCGAGGGCTTTGTTCAGCGTAGCGATAGATTCCTCATCATTCCGCGGGCCATAAGCGAAGCTCATCCCCATACAGCCCAGCCCGATCGCTGAAACTATTTCTCCTGTTTTCCCAAGTTCACGATATTTCATAAATAAGTGTTTTGAATTAATGATTATTGGCTCACTTTCACACTCTTCAATTCCGATCCATCCCGCTGCTCATCACTCGCCACTTTGATCAACTGATCGCCGGCAGACAATTCCCCATAGATCTCCGTTTTCCCATTCACTTCTCTTCCCTTCTGTACATCCACCCATTCCAGTTTATTGTTCACCACCCTGATCACGAATATGCGCTCCGCCGTATTCACCACAGCCGTTTTCGGAACAATGAATGTGCTGTCTTTCCCAGGGAAAGGTATGTTCACTTCGGCTACCATGCCGGGCAATAATTTTTTGTCGTTGTTGACCACATCCATTTCCACTCTTTCGGAACGAAGCCTGGTATCGAGTGCCCCTGCCTGTCTCTTGATGGTGGCCTTGAAGATGAGGCCGGGCAATGCTTTCACCTGGAATTTCACTTCGTGCTGCTGATCGAGGAACCCTGTATACGCCTCAGGAACGGAGACCACCAACCGAAGTCTTTTTTGCTCCTGCAGGGTGAAGAGCGGTTCTGCAGAACCTTTTCCTGAAGGGCCCACATAAGCACCGGTGTTCACATTCCTCGCACTGATGATACCATTGAATGGCGCCCTGATCTCCAGGTATCCCTTTGTTACCAGCACTTCTTTCTGTGCTGCTTTCGCTGCTTCCAACTGCGCCAGGTCGGAGTTGCGGCGGGCCTCAGCCTGATCGAGATCATTCTGTGAAATGGTGCCGGGCGTTTTACTGGTCTCGTACAGGCGGTCGTAGTTGGCCTTGCTGGCAGTATAGATGGCCTCCTGCGATTTCAGGCGGGATTCGGCAGCAGCCAGCCGCGAATTCAGTTCAGGTGCGTCCAGCACGGCGAGCAATTGCCCTTCACGTACTTCCGAACCGATATCTGCATACAATTTTTTTACAAAGCTGTTCTCTTTGGCATAAAGGTCTACCTGCTGGTAGGCAATAAGCTCACCAGGTGTTTGCAAAGAGGTAGACAGGTTTCCTTTGGAGAGCACAAAAACTTCCGTAGGAGGTACTGCCGGCGCCGCCGCTTTTTTCGGCGAAGTCTCCCCTTCCGAAGAAGAGCAACCCACTGCCATTACCAGTGATCCGCAAAGGGCAAGCAGTACGAGGTGGTTGTTATAACTGATTCTTTTCATCTGAAAATTTTTATACTAAGCTGGTATATAATGTTTACTGTCCTTATCGGTTGGGTCGAGAGATACTGAATCGGTGGAGGTCTTGTTCATCACCCAGGCGAACACCAAAGGTAAGACGATCAGCGCAGCTACCGTTGAAGCTACCAGTCCACCGATCACCGCGCGCGCCAGCGGAGCGATCTGCTCCCCACCTTCCCCGATACCTGCCGCCATAGGTATCATACCGGCCACCATCGCCACAGTCGTCATCAGGATCGGGCGCAGACGAAGCGCCGCCGCTTCCTTTGCCGCTGTCACTGCATTGCCACTATGTCTTCTCAAATGTTCCGCATTCGTGATCAATAGCACTGCATTGGCAATGGACACACCCACCGACATGATGATCCCCATATAAGATTGCAGGTTGAGCGTCGAGCCTGTGAGCTTCAGCATCCCCAAAGCGCCGAGCAGTACTGCCGGTACGGTCGACAATACCACCGCCGATACCTTGAACGACTGGAAGTTCGCCGCCAGCATCAGGAAGATCACCACGATAGCTACGATCAATCCGGATTGCAGGCTGTCGAGCGTTTCCGTCAACACCTGGCTCATACCGATCGGTTCAACGGTCAGTCCACGAGGCAGTTCACCCAATGACCGGATCGCGGCATTCACATCTTTGGTGGCGGTTCCCAGGTCGGTCTTGCTCAGGTTAGCCGTGACCGATATGATCGGCATCGCACCGAGATTATCATTCTCACCATAGGTTGTATCAGGTTCTATGGTAGCCACATCATTCAATACCGGTCTGGGCGAATTCCTCAACACAGGAATTTCCCCGATACTGTTGAGCTGTGCCATTTTGTTCTCAGGCACCTGCACCTGCACGCTATAGCTCAATCCCGATCTTTCATCGAGCCAGATATTTTTTTCCGTATACCGTGAAGAAGAAGTAGAGGCGGTGAGCGACCGTGAGATGTCGGCCATATCAACCCCCAACTGCGCGGCCCTTACCCTGTCTACATTGATGTTCAGTGCAGGATATTTGATGGACTGAGCAATCTGCACATCGCGCAGGTATGGGATCTGTTTCAGTTTCTCCACGATCTTATACCCATACTCTTCATTCAGTTTTTTATTACGGCCACTGATCCGCACTTCCACCGGCGTTGGTGAGCCCTGGCTCAGGATCTTGTCGGTCAGCTCGATCGGCTCGAAAGACAATTTCAGTTCGGGCATGGCCTCCGTCACTTTTTTCCGTAATCCTTCCTTGATCTCTTCCAGGTTCCCGTCATACTCTTCTTTCATGGCCACCTGCAACACCGCTTCCTGCGGCCCGCTCATGAACAGGTAGATGGGGCTGATGGAAAAAAGACCGGGGTGCTGACCGATATAAGCCGAGCTGATGGAAATATTTTCCCTGCCCACCATGTCGCGCAGGATCGATACGGTCCTGATCAGTTTATCTTCCGTGCGTTCAATCCTCGTGCCATCCGGGGCGCGAAGCCTTACCTGGAATTGCTTACCATTCACTTTCGGCAATACGTCCCTTCCGATATTCCTCAACATCAGCACGGCAGCGCCTAATACCAATAAGAGATAAACGATCGCCACAGGGCTCCTGAAAGGCATCAGCCTTTGCAGGAAACGGAGGAAGCGATTGCGGAATCTTTCGAAGCGGCTGATCTTTCCGTCGAGGTTGCTGTCTTCCCGTTCTACCAGTACTTTCTTTTCATCCCAGGTATCAGCCCCTATCGATACTGCCGGAACTGCCGAAGCTGCCGGGGCCTGTCTTCCTTTTTTGGCATGTGGCTTCATGATCCAGTTGGCTACCACCGGTACGAAGGTCTGCGACAACAAATAAGATGTTATCATCGAAAAACCGATGGCGAGCGATAGAGGCAGGAACAGGGAACCGGGAATGCCCTGCATGGTAAAGGCCGGGGCAAACACCGCCAAGATACAGAACAGGATGAGCAATTTGGGGAATGCGATCTCCTTACAGGCATCCCAGATGGCAAGCGCTTTGGGCTTGCCCATATCGAAGTGCTGGTGAATATTCTCGATGGTCACCGTGGATTCATCCACGAGGATACCGATGGCCAGCGAAAGGCCGCTCAGGGTCATGATATTGATCGTTTGACCGAATAATTGCAGGAACAATACACCGGATATGATGGAGGTAGGGATGGTAAGTATAACGATGAGGGCACCACGAAGATCACCCAGGAAGAGCAACACCATCAAGCCTGTGAGCAATGCCCCGACGACACCCTCATGCATCAGGCTTTTTACGGCATTGATCACATAGGTGCTCTGGTCGAACTCGTAGGTCAGCTTCACGTCCTCCGGTAACTGCGCCTGGAATTTCGGCAGGTTCTTCTTCAATTTCTGCACCACTTCCCAGGTAGAAGCATCGGCCGATTTGGCAACACTGATATATACGGAGCGCTTTCCGTTAACGGTAGCATATCCCATCGTTACATCGGCGCCATCTTCAATTGTGGCCACATCGCGCAGGAAGAGATTGCTTACACTGCCTTTATACAGGGGAATATTTTCAAAATCCTTGATGGTCTTGATATTGGTATTGGCGGGGGTGAGATAATTGTAATCACCGATCCGTACATTACCTGCGGGGGTTGTGAGGTTATTCACGCGCAATGCTTCCACAAGCTGGTCAGGCGTCAGGTTATGGATACGCAACAACTCGGGATCGGCCTTGATCACCACGGTACGGATATTACCGCCAAAGGGGGGTGAACCAACCAGACCGGGAATGGACGTAAAGGAAGAACGCACATAGACGTTCGCCATATCGAGCAGTTCATTGTTGGAACGTACATCACTGCTCAGCACCAGTTGGCCCACAGGTAATGTGGAAGCATCGAAGCGAATAATGAACGGTGGTTGTGTTCCGGGTGGAAATATCGCCTGTATCCGGTTACTGAACGCGCTCACCTCCGCAGCGGCCTGGGCCATATTGGTGCCCGGATAAAAAGTGATCTTCATGAGGGTAAGCCCCTGGATATTCTTGGTCTCGATACTTTTGATCCCGTTCACATACAACATCACGTTGATGTATTGTTTGGCAAAGAATGCTTCCATCTGTGAAGGGGTGAACCCGCCATAAGGGTGCGAGAGGTAGATCACCGGCAGGTTCATGGCGGGGAAAATATCTACCTTTATTTTATTCACGGCGCTGATACCAAAGAATAAAATCCCTGCTACCAGTACCAGTACTGAGATCGGTCTTCTGAGTGCGCTTCTGATTAATCCCATAGGTGTTAAATTGGAGGTCTGAAGTCGGAGGTCTGAGGTCGGAATGTTCCCAATTATTTGAGAAACCTGTGTACAAGTCTCTTCTTACCTCTGACTTCAGACTTCATACCTCATATTCTAAAATTCGTTCATGAACAATCCAAAATCCCCGCTGGCGGCGGCTTTCAGCAAGAGGGCCTGCCATACATTGCTGTAGGCGATATCCCGGTCGGTCTCCGCCCTGTTCAATGCGTACAATGCCTGTGTAATATCCACCATATTGGTAAGCCCATTGCGATAGAGGACTGTTTTTTGCAGGTAAGCATCGGAAGCAGCTTTGATCTGCACCGGCACTTCCCTGTAGTTATCTACTGCGTTCCTGATCTTATTATCTGCCAGCGCCAATTGCGCGCGTAGTTGTTGGTCCACCAGTTCATATTCATCCTGTAAAGCTTTCGAGATGAATTTCTGCGATGCAACCTGCTCGTGTATGCGCAATGGATTGGTGAGGTTCCATACCATCCCAACTCCCAGCAGGTAGTTGGCGCGAACGGGGTCGATGCCTTTGCCAAAGCTGCGGGTGAACCCTTTCGAATCCTGTGCACCATAATCATAATCGAACCCCGATCCACGGCCCTGGAATACGCCGAAGAGCGAGAAGGTAGGATAATTGAATGTTTTGAAATAGCTCACCTGTTCTTTGCTGAGGTCTATTCGCCGCTGATAGAATTGCAACACGGGATGTTGCTCCTGCGAAGTGGCGGCCTGTGCATACAATGCTGTGGGGATGCGTGCAATGAATACCGAATCGAGTAGGAATTCCTGCGGGGGAATGCCCATGAACCTGGCCAGGATATTGGCCTGTTCCTGTTCCGCATCTTTCGATCGGGTGAGCGCTATCCGGGCGTTCGATACTTCTGCATTGGCAAGGGATGAATCCACGCCGGCATTCAGTCCGTTCCTGGCGCGGGTCACTACCACGGATTGCAGCGTCACGGCCCTGTCGAGATTTTTTTGCCAGGATTGGGTAAGCCTTTGTGCAGCCAGCAGGTTGAGGTAAGCGGCTGCCACCCTGATACCATGCTGGAACTGTTCCTGCTGAAAGTCGCTCTCATCGCGGGCCACTGCGGCCTTCGACAACTGGATCTTTTCTTTAGCCCGGCCGAAAGTGAAAAAATCCCAGTTCACATTGGCGAGATAGAGGGCGCCGAATGCGGCATTCCAGTTCTGTTCGGCCAGGGGTGGACCGGAAGAAGCAGTGCTCAATCCGCGATAGCCATAGAGCGGGCCCGTTTGTCCATTCACTGTTCCATAATCCTGTTGGAAGGAAAGGCTCAGGTCGGGCAGGTAATCTTTGGAAGCCTGCTTCACAGTGGCTTTGGAAGCCTGCACGTAGTTGGCCCTGGCCCTGATCGTTCCGTAATTCGTGAGGGCGGTCTGCACGGCATCTTTCAGGGTGATCACCTGTGCTTTTGCGAAACCTGTACTAAAGATCATCAATAGCAGCCATAACAGGCTATTCAGTTTTTTTCCTGACATGCGATACATAATTAATTCGTCCCAGTGGGAAACAATAAACCGGTAATAAGATAAATCATCAAGTGTTGGCAAGATCCTCGTCAGATCAGGTTGAGCAATAAATGAGCAATATAAAAAGGTCCATCACGTATTCCGTCAGAGGCGGAGATACTCATGCAGTTTTGGTGAGCTTTGAGCTTGTAAAATTATTCCCTAATACTTTCACTCCGATTGTATTTTTCAAACAAATAATTATAAAATTCAAACAATTACTGCCGGAAGGAGCCTGGGGTCAGATTGGTTTGTTTCTTAAAGAAATTGTTGAAATAGGCAGGATATTCGAAACCGAGCGTGTAAGCTATCTCTGAAATATTCCAGTTGGTGTGCAGCAGCAGCGCCTTTGCTTCCTTGGTGATCCTGTCTGCAATATGTTCTGTGGTGGTCCTGCCGGTGATCTCCTTCACAGCCCTGTTGAGGTGATTGGCGTGTACGGACAGATGCGTGGCATAATCGCTGGCCGTTCTCAGTTTCAGCACATGCTCCGTTGAATCGATAGGGAATTGCCTTTCGAGCAGTTCGATGAACAATGAAGCAATACGGGTGGATGCACTGGTATGTTGGAAGTAAGAGTTGGCGGGTTGTGATTTCAGTGCTTCATGGATGATCAGGTTCACATAATTGCGCAACAGGTCGTATTTATGGATGTACTCGGATTCAAGCTCTGTCAGCATCTTATTGAAGATATCCGTTAGCGTGGCCTCCTGTTGTTTGTTGATAAAGAAGACCGGGTCTCCGCCGATCTTGAACAAAGGTGAATCCTGGATGCTTTCATTGCGGAAGGCCGGACTGATGAAATCATGCGTGAACAAACAAAAGAAACCTTCCTGTTTTTGGGAAATGGCTTCCCAGGCATAAGGGATGGTAGGGTTTGAAAAAAGGAGCGCGTTCCTGTCGATCCTGATCCCTTTATCTGCATAATAGAGATTGCCTGTGCCGATGATCATGGAGATCTTATAGAAGTCGCGGCGGTTATAGGGCGATGCCTGCTTGCAGGAAAAATCACCCCTCCGGTATACATTGAAATGACCTGGTTTTCCTGGTCCGTTCACTTGTGCAGACAACGGGACGTTGCGGATATTGACCCTTTCATAAAATTCCTGTAAGGATTCACTTCTGCCCATGAACCAAAGTTATGGAATTCAAACAATCAATTTGTTAATATTTGGTTAGGCGGTCGCTAGAAGAGATCGATGCCGGCATGGAAGCCGAACCAGCCGGTTACCTTGTCGCTGAAGGTGAACTTATTGCCGGGCTGGATATCGAACTTGTACCCTTTCACTTTTTGTGGCTGGGTGGAATAATAAACGGAGAAGGCCGGCCCTGCATATACGGAGAGGAACTTCCCTACTTTGAACCTGGCATGGATGCCGAGCCTGGTGAGCAAGTTCACATAATCCCAGGTGCCCAGGTAAAGATACTGTGTGGTAAGCTCCGTATTCAATCCCCATCGCTTATTGAAAGTGAATTCACGCCCAAGCCCATAGCCGAATGTATACAGTTTATCGAGACTATCGTTCCGGTAACCGGCGCTCACGCCGCCCAGCAGGATACTGTACAATTTGGTATTGCCTGTTTTGAAACTGACATTGAAGGGCACTATCTCCGAAGCATAGAAGGAAAGTTTATGATAGCCTTTGAAAATAATATTGATGAGGCCGATGCTATAGCCTTCGGATGTATCTGCAATATTCACCAGCCCGATCTGTACTCCTTTGAGGCGTTTCGTATAATTGAGGAGTGAGGCGATCTGTGCCCCATGGATCTCCCGAAGGTTCACATTCAGCAGGCCGGCGATCTGTGCTCCCCGCAGATCGCGGAGGTTGATATTGAGATGGCCGGCCAATTGTGTACCTACCATATTACCTTTTGCGAAATTGACATTGCCTGCGAGCTGCAGCCCTTTCATGCTGCCTGCTACAAGATTGTAAGAGCCCCCCAACTGCCAGCCGGCAAAATCCCTTCTCACCGAGTTGCCTATGCCCGCCATCTGCAGGCCGCTGGCATTTCCGCCGATATGGTTGTAAATACCACTGAATTGCCACCCGGTCATATCACGCTTCACGAAATTACCGATGCCGCCCACCTGCAAGCCGCTCACACTGTCGAGCACCGCATTGTGCAAGCCGGCGATCTGTACGCCCCTGGCGCTTCCCCCCACTACGTTCAGGAGCCCGGCGATCTGCACGTAATGCACATCCTTCTTGTCGATGTTGAAGGCCCCGCCCAGTTCGAACCCATCCACGCCACCGGAGTAGCCACCCAGTACGTTGAATGAAAAATTATTGGTCACCTGGCTGTTCAGTTTGCCGTTGGTGCTCATGCCCGGAACGAGTGAGACCTGATATGGCCTTACCACGAAGAATTTTTTCAGGTTGATACTTTGGATCTTTTGCCAGGAAGAAAGCAGGAACTTGCCCATGGCCGTTTTCTCCACTACCACCGAATCCGCCTTCCGGTAGGTATAGAGCCAGTGCGTACTGTCGGGGTTGCGTACCGCTATCATGATCGAATCGGGTGCTTTGAAATTATAGGGACCGATGATGGTGGTGGTATCGGTAAAGTCCATCGGCATAATGGTGATGGATAATTCCTGGTTGAATTTCGGTTGTATTACAACGGTAGTATCGATATAATACTGCTTGCTCACACTGACGGCCGCGCTCTTGTACCTGCTTTTGAGCTTCAGCCTGAAATACCCTTCCTGGTTGGTGATGGTGGAAGTGAGCTGGTCTTTTTCGTATACGCTGGCATTGTTGACCCTTTCGCCGGTTTGGTCGTCGAGCACATAGCCTGTAACGTAATAGAGGTTGTCATCGCTGGCCGTTTGTGTGGTGACCAATGCAATTTTGATGGGCGTGCGCCGGATGATGATATAATTACCGCTCTCCTTGAACTCGTAACCTTCCCGGAACAGCATGTCCAATACCTGGAGAACGGTCTTGCTATGCACGCTGAGGGTAACCAGGCTGTCTTTCCTGATGATGCGGCTATTATAGGAAAAATAGAAATTCCCCTTGTTGCTGAGTATCTCCAGCACATTGCTCAGTTCCTGGCGGTTCACTTCGAATGTTACAACGCGGTTAAGGATATTCTGCGCCGAAGCAGGAATTGTAGAGAACAATAAACCAAACAGGACCAGTAAATAGAAAAGACCTCTCCGCATTATCCGTTGAATGTTATTTTCCATGCCAATCAATAGGTAAAACTATTTCAATAAGATGGTTGAATCATTTTTGACTACCTGGATCTTGTATTCTTTGAAGGTTTCTACGATCAGCTCGAGTATCCTGTCGAGTGATTCATCGTAAAGGGGTATATCTATCTGCAGGCTTTTCAGTTCTTTTCTTTCGATCACGATATGGGTATCATACGCTTCATTCAGCACATCGACCAGTTTCCACAAAGGGGTGTTATCGCAAACAAATTCGCGGGTGCGGTAATACTTGTAGAGCTGGTCGGTTACATTTTCCTTGTTGAGGAGGGGATCCTGCGGAGATACCAGCAGCTTTTCTTTCGGTTTGAGCTGAATGGATTGCTGTGCACGGCTCACTTTCACCAGCCCGGTCTCGACGATCACTTCGGTTTTGCCATTGATGCTTTTAACGTTGAAGGAAGTTCCGAGCACGGTAACGGTCACATCATTGATCTGCACCACGAAAGGCTTGTCTTTATCGGGCGTGATGCGGAAAAATGCTTCGCCCTTTAATTGTACGGGCCTGTTACCACCCTTGAAAGCAGTTGGATAGGTGATGGAAGATTTTTTATTGAGAACAACGATGGAGCCGTCGGGCAGTGTGTCCGACTGTGGCTGAGGACCTGTGGAGATCACGATCTCGCGGGGAATGGTGTTCTGCTTCCAGAGCAGGTATCCCAGTCCGAGGATGCCGGCTGTAAGTACCAGCACCGCAGCAACGCGCAGCGATCTCATTCTCCTGTTGATCGACCTGAGAGCCGGCTGTTCGGAGGGCAATTGACCGGTGATTTGCTGAAATCGCCTCCAGGCCTGTTCTTCATCGACCGTACTGGTAGCGGCCAGTTTTTTGCTCTTCTCCCAGATCAGCTTGAAATGATCGAAATAGCGCTGATTGCCCGGATCGGCGGCCACCCAGTTCTCCACTTCCCTCCGCTCACTGGCAGATGCCTCACCCAGCAGGTATTTCACCAGCAGGTCATCGTTCATATCGTGTAAATAGGCATTCAATCCGATTGGTTTTAGAGGTTGGGTAGAATTAAGATGATAAGTGGAAGAAAATCGATCAGTTTCTGCCGCAACAATTTCAGCGCTTTTCCCATCTGGTTTTCTACGGTCTTGATGGAAAGTTCGAGCCGGTCGGCGATCTCCTGGTATTTCAGCTCTTCGAAACGGCTCATCTGGAAAATGGTGCGGCATTGCTCCGGCAATTCACTCAATGCCGTTTGCAATTGCTGTTCGAGGTCTCCCAGTAAAACTTTTTTAGATGCGTTATCCGATTCATTTTTCATTTGCCAGGCAGCATAGGACTGATAGGCCTGTTTCACTTTCTGATGTTTCAGGTGATTGAGGCTTTCGTGGTATACTGCCCTGTACAGGTAGGCAGTGACGGAAGTTTGAATATGGAGCTGGCCTTTTCTCTCCCAGATCTTGTAGAAAACGTTCTGCACCATTTCCTCTGCTGTCATATCATCTTTGACGATGGTACAGGCATAGGCGTGCAGATTCTTAAAATGACTTTTAAAAACCTTTTCAAATGCTGTTTCCAGCAGTTGAATACTTCCCGCATCAGTAACTGCCATTCGAAGGGTTTGATATCTGCCGTCAAATATAGCTGCTTCCGCCAATTGTCCTTTATTATATATGACAACCGGAAATGGTTTTACCCCCATGGGATCCTGGAATGTTGTAAAGACCTGGCAAATAAAGGACTGTATGACAGTTTGCAGTGGGCAATTTGCAGTTGGTACCATTCCTTTGCCTTTCTATCAGCTTGCTTGGGTTCAATTAGCTTTGTAAAGACTGCCCCGAACTGCAAATTGCCCACTGCAAACTGCCAACTCGAAAATCATGCGTCTATCTCCAAGGCGGAGATCCTGCCCTCAACGTAGTGTTCATATTTCTCCCGTGCCAGGATGCCGGCCAGCAGGTGATCGTAGGTGGTGGAAGACTGGGGATCGAGATTATAGGTCCGTTGCGGGGGCACGAAAGTAGGATCATTATTGGCACGCACGAAATACAGTTCATCCATTTCGGTGCTGCCGGATTTGAAATAATTATAGAAGGTTTCATGTTCCCGGAAGAATTTCCGGGTATAGCGTAATTCTTTCTGCCAGAAATTGATGATTTCGCCGGGATCTTCTTCGGGGACAAAAAGATTGGCTTTGTAAACAAGGGCATAGTATTCCAGCATACCGGTAAGAGCGGGTTTCACTGTTTTGAAGAACCAGATCTCCTCCTTGTCGTTGCTGAAATGATAATGCTGCAAGAATTTCTGTTGTTCATTCCATGTTTTCTCGCATGCCTGGAAGCAACATTCGATCTGCTCCTTCTCGGTAGTAAACAGAAGGCTACACTGGTCGATCCCGGCCATCATCTGTTGATACAACAATTGGGACTGTTCTTTCATAGTTCAGGGAATTGTTAAATGCAGGGCGGAGAGTTGCTATCAGAGCCGCTGCCATCCCTCTGTCACCAAATGCTTTCAGTCGGTCGAAAAAAAAAGCAGGGAAAGTGAAAACAATCCCTGGATAGACCAAACGGTCACATGAGAAAATCTACTATTAAACAAAAGTTGTATTCAGCATTTAAAGAACTGGCGGGCGAAAAAAAAGCTCACCCGAACAAAGTCAGGTGAGCTTTAATAGTATAGGAATGCCTATAGCATAACTTTCAAAGCTGTGCACTGACTTATCTTTCCCCGGTATCTGACCAGGGTAGGAATTGGCACCTTTTCCATCGCAATGGTGATATGATGCGCGTACCATGTCGATGGAAGGTTGTCAAGGCTTCATCGGGCCCGTTTCCCTCAGCCTTTCTGGATAAGTAACCGTAAGAACTGGGGCAAATATATAAATGAATGTTTGGTAAACATATAGTTAACGGAAATTTTTTTTATTGTGTGAAAAGAACACACCATAGGGGTGCTCCTTTACCCTCCGCTATACCAAATAACCGAACAGGTTGTCGTCCTTGTTCAGCTCGGTATAGTTGATATGGTATTTCCGCATATTGCCCATCAGCACATCATAATCTTCCCTGCACTTCAGCTCTACGCCTACCAGCGCCGGCCCTGTTTCCTTGTTGTGTTTCTGAATAAATTCAAAACGGGTAATATCATCATTGGGCCCCAGCACATGGTTCACGAATTCCTTGAGTGCCCCGGGCCGCTGCGCAAAACGTACCAGGAAATAATGTTTCAGCCCTTCATATTGCAGACTGCGCTCTTTGATCTCCTGCATGCGGTCGATATCATTATTGCTGCCACTTACAATGCAGACCACATTTTTGCCTTTGATGGCAGTGGCATAGTCGTCGAGCGCCGCGATCGATAAGGCGCCCGCAGGCTCTACCACGATGGCTTCCTCATTGTACAGTTTCAGGATAGTGCTGCACACTTTTCCTTCGGGAACGAGATGCATCTCATTCAGCACTTCGCGGCAGATGGAAAAGGTGATATCGCCTACCCTTTTTACGGAAGCGCCATCCACGAAGCGCTCGATATTTTCCAGTGTAACGGGATGACCGGCTTCCAGTGCCCTTTTCATCGATGGGGCGCCTTCCGGTTCAAGCCCCACAATGATAGTTTTGGGAGAATAGGTCCTGAAATATGATCCTACCCCGGCACTGAGCCCTCCCCCTCCAACAGGTACGAACAGGTAATCGATGTCCGACTGATCTTCGAGGATCTCCAACGCCACCGTTCCCTGCCCTTCGATGATCCGCTGATCGTCGAATGGTGGAATGAAGGTCATTCCATTTTCTTCCGTGAATTTTCTAGCGGCAATGGCGCAGTCATCGAACGTATCGCCAATGAGCCTGATCTCGATATTATCTTCCCCAAACATTTTGGTTTGTTTCACTTTCTGATTGGGGGTGATGATGGGCATGAACACAACTCCTTTTACATCGAGGCGCTTGCAGGAGAAAGCAAATCCCTGTGCATGATTGCCGGCACTGGCGCATACAACGCCCTGGCGGAGCTGCTCGGTAGGCAGACTGCTCATCATATTATAAGCGCCGCGCAGCTTGTAGGAACGTACCACCTGCAGGTCTTCCCGCTTCAGGTATACATTGCATTCATATTTGCGGGAGAGGTTATGACTGTACATCAACGGTGTTCTGTTCACCACTTTCCTCAATCGCATGGCTGCTTTGTGGAATTCAAGTGTCGCTGATGTGTTGGTTGAAGTGCTCATGTTGTTAGTTTATTTTTTACCACGAAGGCACGAAGAAATTGGTTGATAAGTTGAAAAGTCGACAGGTTTACAAGTGATCGCCGAATTTCATGCTTCCCTTATCAACATTTCAACTTTTTACCCTTTCAATATTATTTCCGCCGTGCCTTCATGGCAAAACAATTTAATTCGTTGCTGCGGCTGCCTTCTTCGCCGGCTGCGCTGCCTGGTTCTCAGGGCGCAGGCTTCTCACTGTTTTACCGGCCTGCCACATTTCACTTTCACGCAGCTCTTTCAGCTCGGCTTCCAGTTTCTCACGGTAATCCGGCTGGCTGTTGGAATCGATGGAGCGCTGGCTTTCCTTGCCGGCGGCTACGCTTTCATATAGTTCATTGAAGACAGGCAATGTGGCATCACGGAATTTCTTCCACCAGTCCAATGCGCCGCGCTGGGCAGTGGTGGAGCAGTTGGCATACATCCAGTCCATCCCGTTCTCGGCCACCAGCGGCATCAAAGATTGTGTAAGCTCTTCCACCGTTTCGTTGAATGCTTCAGAAGGAGAATGTCCTTTCTTACGCAGCACTTCATACTGTGCAGCAAAAATGCCCTGGATGGCCCCCATCAGTGTTCCTCTTTCACCGGTAAGGTCGGAGTACACTTCTTTTTTGAAATCCGTTTCGAAAAGGTAACCGCTGCCCACGGCAATACCGAGCGCGATCACTCTTTCTTTAGCCTTGCCGGTAGCATCCTGGAAGATGGCATAACTGCTGTTCAAACCACGGCCCTGGAGGAACATACGGCGGAGAGAAGTGCCGGAACCTTTGGGCGCCACCAGGAACACGTCTACATCCCTGGGGGGAACAATGCCTGTCTGTTCGTTGAAGGTGATACCGAAGCCATGAGAAAAATATAATGCTTTACCGGGAGTTAAATATTTCTGCACAGTTGGCCAGAGCTGGATCTGGGCCGCATCGCTCAGCAGGTAGCAGATGATGGTGCCACGTTTCAGCGCTTCTTCGATCTCGAACAGCGTTTCACCAGGCACGAACCCATCACGCACAGCCTTATCCCAGGTTTTGGAATTTTTACGCTGACCAACGATCACATTGATGCCATTGTCTTTCTGGTTCAATGCCTGACCAGGCCCCTGAACACCGTAGCCGATCACAGCCACTACTTCATTTTTCAAAACCGCCTGCGCTTTGGCCAGTGGGAACTCCTCGCGGGTTACAACGTTTTCTTCCACACCACCGAAATTTAATTTTGCCATGATAGTTTTTTTGGGCTAAGAGATTGAAGTAGTCTCTTAGCTGGTTTACGATTGTTTTTTATTACTGGTTGTTATTAACTCTTTTGGGTGATTACATAGAGAACACTTCATCCTTCCTGTTCAAAAATTCATTCTCCACCACTTCTTCACCGGGCTGCCTTTTTTCGAACTCTTTCAACTTTTCGTGGAAGCCACGGGTGGCCTTGATAATGGCTACCCTTCCGCTGCGCACAAATTCCAGCAACCCATAAGGTTCCAGCACACTGATGAGCTTGTCGGTCTCCTCACGATGACCGGTAGCTTCAAATATGGTATAGTCTTTCCTGATCACTACCGCACGGGCTCCATACTGGCGGAGCAGCCTTTCCACTTTCACTTTCTCGGCGATCTCATCGGTAGGCACTTTGTACATGGCCATTTCCTGCCAAACGATCTCCTCGTTGTTGTTGTAATAGGCACGCAATACTTCCACCTGTTTTTCGATCTGGCGAGAGAGTTTTTTCACCACTTCCTCCGTTTCATGGATCACGATGGTGAAGCGATGGATGCCTTCAACCTCCGTAGAAGAAGTATTGAGGCTTTCGATATTGATCTTCCTGCGCGAAAAAATGATCGCAATACGGTTCAGCAAACCGATCTGGTTCTCGGTATAGACCGTAAGCGTAAATTCCTGCTTTGACATAATCTCTTTTTATACATGATTTTATTTCAATCTGATTTCTGCTACACTGCACCCTTGCGGCACCATCGGGAATACATTGTTCTCTTTTCCTACCATTACTTCCAGCAGGTAAGAGCCATCATGCTCCAACATTTTCTTCAGTGCCCCTTCGAGGCCAGTTCTCTCTGAAATGCTGGCCCCTTCTATATGGTAGGCTTTCGCCAGTTGAACGAAATCCGGACTGGTGATATCCACGAACGAATAGCGCCTGTCGTGGAACAGTTGCTGCCACTGGCGAACCATGCCCAGGAACTGATTATTGAGGATGAGTATTTTTACCTGTATACCACATTGCATGATGGTGCCCAGCTCCTGCAGGGTCATCTGGAAACCACCATCACCGATAATCGCTACCACTGTTCTTTCAGGAGCGCCGAATTTGGCGCCGATGGCTGCCGGCAGCGCGAAACCCATAGTGCCCAGTCCACCGGAAGTGACATTGCTTTTCGATTGTGTGAATTTTGCATAACGGCAGGCTACCATCTGGTGCTGGCCTACGTCCGTTACGATCACGGCATCTCCTTTGGTGAGTTCATTCAATGTTTTGATCACTTCTCCCATCGTCATCTGTTCAGTGGTGGGATTGAGCTCGGCATGGATACAGGCTTCTTCTTCCTGCTGCTGGTGATCGCGGAAGCGCTGCAACCATTGCGGGTATACTTTCGATTCAACCAGCTCCGTGAGCAGCGGCAATGTTTCCTTGCAGTCGCCCCATACCGGGACCGTTGCCTTTACATTCTTGTCGATCTCTGCGGGATCGATATCGAGATGTACCACTTTCGCCTGCTTGGCGTATTTGTCGAGCCGCCCGGTTACACGGTCATCGAACCGCATGCCTACCGCGATGAGCACATCGCATTCATTGGTGAGCACATTGGGCCCGTAATTGCCATGCATGCCAAGCATACCTACATGCAAAGGATGATCGGTAGTGAGCGCGCTCAAACCGAGGATGGTAGCGGCTGCGGGGATACCGCTTTTCTCGATGAATTTCCTGAATTCGTTTTCTGCTTTTCCGAGGATCACACCCTGTCCGAAGAGCACGAAAGGTTTTTCAGCACTGTTGATCAGTTGGGCGGCCTCTTCGATGTATTCTTTACGTACATTGGGTTTTGCGCGATAGCTGCGGACATGGTCGCATTTTTCATATCCTGCATAATCGAATTTTTGCAGTTGCGCATTCTTGGTGATATCGATCAATACAGGGCCGGGCCTGCCGCTTTTGGCGATGTAGAATGCTTTGGCCAGAACGGCAGGGATCTCCGTGGCATCCGTTACCTGGTAATTCCATTTGGTGACAGGCGTGGTGATGTTGATCACGTCCGTTTCCTGGAAGGCATCGGTCCCCAGCAGGTGAGCGAATACCTGGCCGGTGATGGCGACAACGGGCGTGCTGTCGATCATGGCATCTGCCAGACCGGTGACCAGGTTCGTAGCGCCAGGCCCACTGGTAGCGAATACCACACCCACTCTTCCCGATGTTCTCGCATATCCCTGGGCGGCATGAATGCCGCCCTGCTCATGACGCACGAGGATATGTTTCAGTTTGTCCTGGTAATCATACAGGGCATCATAAATGGGCATGATGGCGCCCCCCGGGTAACCGAAGATGGTATCTACGCCTTCGGCCAGGAACGCCTCCAGCACCGCCACCGATCCGCTGATGGAAGTGGTAGGTTTGGTAGTTGCTTTCTCTTCGACAACCTTTTTCGGTGCTGTTGTAGTTGTGCTCATACTATCTTTTTTTAATGTTCAATCTTGTTGTTAGTTTTCATCGGTAACGCAGCCTTCTGCGGCGTTCTTCACACTCTTCGCATATTTGAGGAGCACGCCTTTGGTAGCTTTGAGGGCCGGCTGTTTCCAGGCTGCTCTTCTTTTGGCGATCACATCCCCGGATACTTTGAGCGTGATCGTATTTTTTGAAGCGTCCAGTTCGATCACATCATTGTCTTCCACCAATGCGATGAGACCACCTTCATACGCTTCCGGCGTGATATGCCCTACCACGAAACCATGTGTGCCACCACTGAACCGGCCATCGGTGATCAGGGCAACCGACTTGCCCAGACCGGCGCCGATGATGGCGGACGTGGGTTTCAGCATCTCCGGCATACCGGGCGCACCCCTGGGGCCTACATGCCGGATCACCACCACATCGCCGGGTTTTATTTTTCCGGAGTTGATGCCGTTGATCAGTTCGAACTCCCCATCGAATACGCGGGCAGGCCCTTCGAATTTTTCTCCTTCTTTTCCGCTGATCTTGGCCACGCTGCCACCTTCAGCGAGATTACCATACAATATTTGCAAATGCCCTGTTGCTTTTATCGGGGCTTCCAATGGCACGATGATCTTTTGCGTTTCGAAGCTCAGGTCTGGTACTGAAGCGAGATTTTCTGCCAGCGTTTTCCCGGTTACCGTTAGACAATCGCCATGCAGCAGTCCTTTTTGCAGCAGGTATTTCATCACGGCAGGTACGCCACCATGGTGGTGCAGGTCCTGCATCAGGTATTTGCCACTGGGCTTGAAATCCGCCAGTACCGGCACTTTGTCGGAAATGGCCTGGAAATCATCCTGCGTGAGTGGTACGCCCACGCTCTTCGCCATAGCGATGAGGTGGAGAACGGCGTTGGTGCTGCCACCGAGTACCATGATCACGGTGATGGCATTGTCGAATGCCTTGCGTGTTATGATATCGCTGGGCTTGATATCTTTTTCCATGAGCAGACGGATGGCCCTGCCTGCTTCGAGGCATTCCTGTTTTTTTTCTTCGCTGAGTGCCGGGTTGGAAGAGGAATAAGGAAGGCTCATACCCAATGCTTCGATTGCAGAGGCCATGGTATTGGCGGTGTACATGCCTCCGCAAGCGCCTGCACCCGGACAGGAATGTTGGATGATCCCTTTATAATCCGTATCGTTGAGTTGACCGGCCAGTTTCTGACCAAGGGCTTCGAATGCCGACACGATATTCAGGTCCTGTCCCTTATAATGGCCCGGGGCGATAGTTCCGCCGTAGACCATGATGGCTGGCCTGTTCAGCCGGCCCATCGCTATCATGGAGCCGGGCATATTCTTATCACAGCCGGGGATAGCTATCAATGCATCATAATATTGAGCGCCGCAAACGGCCTCGATGGAATCGGCAATGATATCGCGGCTCACGAGCGAATAGCGCATACCGTCCGTTCCGTTGCTGATGCCATCGCTCACACCGATGGTATTGAAGATAAGTCCAACCAGTTCATTGTCCCACACTCCTTGTTTCACGATCTTTGCGAGATCATTGAGGTGCATATTGCAGGTATTCCCGTCGTAGCCCATGCTCGCCACGCCTACCTGTGCTTTTTTAAGATCTTCTTCCGTTAAGCCGATGCCATAGAGCATTGCCTGTGCAGCAGGTTGTGTTACATCCTGCGTGATCGTCTTTGAATATTTGTTCAGTGCTCCCATTGTTTTTATATTAATGCCATTGATTACTTGCTTTAACCGGCTGCCAGCATATCTGCTTCCGTTCTAGTTGCTTCCGTTACTTTTTGTTTATAGGCCACCTGCAATTGCCTGCCGAGCGTATCTTCCCAGCGCAGCGGGAAGCGGGTATCATCCAGCGATTCCCATCCAACGATCTCGGCGGCGGTTCCGCAGAAGAAAGCTGCGTCAGCCTGTTTGAGCTCATCGGGCCTTATGTGTTTTTCTTCCACCGGTATATTCATTTCACCGCATAATTCCAGTACTGTGGCGCGGGTGATACCTGGTAAAATATTTCCTAACGGTGGCGTATAGAGCCTGCCGTTCTTTTCGAAAAACATATTGGCGCCAGGGCCTTCGGCTACATATCCGTTCATATCCGTGAGCAATGCTTCATCGTAACCTTTGGCTTTGGCATCCTGGCTGGCCAGGATGGAGTTCACATAGTGACCGGTAGCTTTTGCTTCGATCTTGAATCCGTGGGGATTGGGTCGTTGAAAGGGTGATGTCATTACACGGAGCAGTTTATCGCCCAGGAAAAGTCCCATTTCCCATACGGCGATCATGATATGCGATGCCGTGTTCTTATTAAAGCTCATATTGGCCGGCGCATAGACCAGTGGGCGGATATAGGCGTCCTGCAGGTTATTGTAAGCCAGCACCTGGTAAGTGGCGTCTATCAGTTTTTCGGTTGAATATGGATAGGGAAGGTTCAGTGCTTCCGCAGATCTCCGCAGCCGTTCATAATGTTCCACTGCCTTGAAGATCTTCGTTTCCCCGTCGGCTGTGCGGTAGGAACGTATCCCTTCGAACACGCCATAACCATAATGCAGGGTTTGACCGTACAGGTCCACTTTAGCCTCAGCGGCCTTTACATAAGCTCCATCTAAAAAGAGCACTGTGTTCTGATCATAATAAGTTGCCATACTTCAGCATTTGATTTTCGGATGTATCAGCTCAAACGTCTATCCCACCCATCCCATTCATCCCATAAATCCCGGTTCAGACAAAAAAAGCGACCCGCCTCTCTGGAGGCGGGTCGCTTAGTATTTTGAGCTATTCAGATATTCGCTAAACACCACCTCCATGCGAAGCAGGAATAATAATCACCACCACCACAATTATAATTGTAGTTACCACAGTGACGATATTTTTGATTCCGCTTTTCAGCATAAAGACTGATGTGTACTGCGAATATACACCCGCCGTTTTAAAAAAAGAACTGTAGCAAGCAACTTTCTGAAAAAATATCTTAAATAATGGTCGATTTTCTCAACTCGATATTGGCTTTGTTGATCCCACCCGGTATGCGATTGGCTACATATTCACTGATCAGTTCCCCGATCGTGCTGGTGAAATAGAAATTGATCGGGTCGATGTCCTTGGTCACGAATCCGTTGAGCAGGGTCCATTCCACTGCCTCCCGCACCAGTGCCGCTTCCCTGGCCAGTGCCAGGTGATCGAGCAGCATAGCTGCCGACAGGATGGAGCCCAGCGGGTTGGCAATATCTTTACCGGCAGCCTGCGGGTAAGAGCCGTGGATAGGCTCGAACAGGGCCGCGCCTTTACCGATGGAAGCGGAAGGCAGCAATCCCAGGGAACCGGTAATCACACTGGCTTCATCGCTGATGATATCACCGAACATATTCTCTGTGAGGACCACATCGAACTGTTTCGGGTTCAGGATGATCTGCATGGCGGCATTGTCCACGAACAGGAAATCGACAGTCACTTCCGCATACTGCGGGGCAATGTCCTGCACCACTTTGCGCCACAAACGCGAAGTTTCCAGCACATTGGCCTTATCTACCAGGGTCAGTTTCTTTCTTCTTTGTTGTGCATACTGGAAAGCGAGATGCGTTACCCTTTCGATCTCTTCGCGGGTGTACACGCAATCGTCAGATGCCTGTGTCTTTTCTTCGTTCACCTCTTTCTTGCCGAAATAGATGCCCCCGGTGAGCTCACGGAAGATGATGAAATCAACACCTTCAATATTTTTTGTTTTGAGCGGAGAGAGATGCGCCAGTGAAGGATACGTGGTAACGGGCCTGATATTGGCGAACAGTTGCAACGATTTCCTCAGTTTCAGTAATCCCTGTTCGGGCCTTACTTTGGCGGTGGGGTCATTATCATATTTCGGATGGCCGATGGCGCCGAAAAGGATGGCGTCGCTGTTCAGGCAGGCTTCGATCGTTTCATCGGGTAGCGGGTTCCCTGTTTTATCGATCGCATCGGCCCCCATGAGGCAATGCTTATAATGAAATGTATGGCCGAATTGATCGGCAATTGCGTTCAGTACTTTGACTGACTGGCGGGTGACTTCAGGGCCTATGCCATCGCCTTCTATTACAACGATATTTTTTTCCATGATCTTCATGTAGTTTTCGGGTTCAAGGATTGGATCATTCAGGATCGACCCGGCTTCGCTCTTCGACCGCTGTAGCCATTTGGCAAAGGCGGTAAAGCTCTATCGGGTAAAAGTAGCTTCAAAAGTTTCGATCTCGTTGCGAATGCTGAGCAGGTAGTCGATATCATCATACCCATTCAGCAGGCATGTTTTTTTATAGTTATTAATATCGAATCCGGATTGTTCACCAGTACTGCTGATGGTGATGGTCTGATCTTCGATGCTCACCTTGAGTTCAACAGCCGGGTCCTTTTCTATGGCCGCAAAGATCTTTTGCAGGAAGTCTTCACTCACCTGTACAGGCAGCAGGAAATTATTCAGGGCATTGTTCTTGAAGATATCGGCAAAGAAACTGCTCACCACTACATCGAAGCCGGCATCCTTGATGGCCCAGGCAGCATGCTCTCTCGATGATCCACAACCGAAATTCTTGGCGGCCACTAAAATTTTCCCTTTGTAAGTTGGATCGTTCAGTACAAACTCCCTCCGGGGCTGTTGTTCATCATCATTTAAATAACGCCAGTCGCGGAACAGGTTCTTCCCGAACCCTTCCCGGCTGGTGGCTTTCAGGAAGCGGGCCGGAATGATCTGGTCGGTGTCTACATTCTCGATATCGAGCGGCACTGCCGTGCTTGTTACTATATTGATGCTCTTACTCACGAATTATTTTTTTTCTGGTTCATTACAGGAATTCCCTCACATCGGCCACTTCCCCGGTAATCGCTGCTGCGGCGGCCGTGAGCGGGCTGGCAAGAAATGTTCTCGCATTGGGTCCCTGGCGGCCTTCGAAATTCCGGTTGGAAGTAGAGATACAGTATTTGCCCGCCGGTATTTTGTCTTCATTCATACCCAGACAGGCAGAACAACCCGGCTGCCGTAACTGGAAGCCGGCCTCTTCAAATATTTTATCGATACCTTCTGCGATGGCCTGTTTTTCCACCTGCTTGCTACCGGGCACCACCCATACTTCCACATCATCGGCCTTTTTCTTTCCTTTCACGAAGGAGGCCACCATGCGGAGGTCTTCGATACGGCTATTGGTGCAACTGCCGATGAACACATAGTCCACCTTCTTGCCTTTGATCTCCGCGCCTGGCTTCAATCCCATATAATTGAGCGATTTCAGGAAAGAGGGTTTTTCCTTTTCATCGATCTCGCTCTCTGCGGGGATATGGCCAGTAACGCCCATGCCCATCCCAGGGTTGGTGCCGTAGGTGATCATCGGTTCTATGGCTGCTGCGTCGATCTGTATCTCTTTATCGAATACGGCATCGGCATCGGAATACAATTCTTTCCAGGCGGCCAGTTTCCTGTCCCACTGTGCGGCGCCGGGAGCGAACAACCTGCCTTTCATATAATCGAAAGTAGTTTCGTCCGGAGCGATCATACCGCCACGGGCGCCCATCTCGATGCTCATATTGCAGATGGTCATCCTTGCTTCCATGCTCAGGCTGCGGATGGCGGAGCCTGCATATTCCACGAAATACCCGGTAGCGCCGCTGGCGGATATTTTCGATATAATAAACAAAATGATGTCTTTCGACACCACTCCTTTGTTCAATTCACCTTCTATATTGATGCGCATCAGCTTCGGCTTGCTCTGCAGCATACACTGCGTGGCCATTACCATTTCCACTTCGGAAGTACCGATGCCGAAGGCAATGGCGCCGAAGGCGCCATGGGTGGAAGTGTGGCTATCGCCGCATACGATCGTCATGCCCGGCTGCGTAATGCCCAGTTCAGGGCCTATCACATGCACGATACCCTGGAAGGGATGGCCGAGGCCATATAATTCCACATCGTGTTTTTTGCAGTTGGCAATGAGCTGCTGCACCTGCAGTCGGCCCAGTTCGTCCCTGATCGGTAAATGTTGCTGAAGTGTAGGTACGTTGTGATCGGCCGTTGCCACGATCTGTTGCGGGCGGAATACTTTGAGCCCCCTTTTCTCCAGCCCCTGGAAGGCTTGCGGGCTGGTCACTTCGTGAATAAAATGCTTGTCGATATACAATACGGAGGGGCCGCCGTCAATTTGTTTCACGACGTGCTTGTCCCAGATCTTTTCAAATAATGTTTTACCCATTTCTTCCTTTTGTGAGAAAAAGCGTGGCGCAGAAGCGCCACGCGGTAAACAAAAACTACATGATTATGAGAAAATACTGCTCTCAGGCTACTATGGCAGTGACCTGGTATTCACCGGCCAGTGCCTTCAAATCCTCATCTGCCACCTCTTTTTTACGGTCGGCCACTTTGAGGAATTGTTCGTACAATACGTCAATATCATTGCGATTGTACTGGAAACCGAGCTTATGGAAACGGTGTGCCAGCGCGCTGCGGCCGCTGCGGGCAGTGAGAATGATCTTACTGCCGTCCGCTCCCACCTCATCCGGATTGATGATCTCATAGGTCAGTGCATCTTTCAGGAATCCATCCTGGTGAATACCGGAAGAATGCGAGAAAGCATTGCTGCCTACGATAGCTTTATTCGGTTGTACCGGCATCCGCATGGTATCGGATACCAGTCTGCTCAGAGGGTTCAACTGCTGTGCTTTGATATTGGTGTAATACCCGAGCGCATGGTGCTGCTTGATGATCATGACCACTTCTTCCAGGGATGTATTCCCTGCTCTTTCGCCCAGTCCATTGATCGTGCACTCTACCTGGCGGGCGCCATTCATCACACCGGCAATGGAATTGGCTGTCGCCAGTCCGAGGTCGTTATGACAATGGCAGGAGATCACCGCCTTATCTATATTGGGTACCTTGTTCATGAGGTACGCTATCTTTTCTCCATATTGGTAAGGCAGGCAGTAGCCGGTAGTATCGGGGATATTCACCGTGGTGGCGCCTGCTGCTATCACTGCTTCTATTACCCTTGCGAGGTATTCGTTGTCGGTACGGCCTGCATCTTCAGCATAGAATTCCACATCGGCGGTGAGGTTCCTGGCCCATTTCACGCACTGGATGGCGCGTTGCAGGATCTCTTCACGATTGGAATTGAATTTGCCTTTGATATGGAAATCGGAAGTGCCGATACCGGTATGGATACGGGACCTTTTTGCATTCCTGAGAGCTTCTGCCGCTACTTCGATATCTTTCTGCACGGCACGGCTCAGACCGCAGACCACTGCATTTTTGATCACTTTGGCGATCTCGTCCACACTCTGGAAATCTCCCGGCGAAGAGATCGGGAAGCCGGCTTCTATGATGTCTACACCCAATTCTTCCAATGCCAATGCTATCTCGATCTTTTCCTTGGTATTCAGTTTGCATCCCGGCACCTGTTCGCCATCGCGCAACGTTGTATCGAATATGTAAACCTTATTATCTGGCATACTGACAAAAGATGGGTTTTGGTAAGATATAAGATATTTAAAGAGCAGGCTGCTTTATTTTTGTGTTGCTTGCTATAAAAACGAACAAAACAACCTGCTACTTCGAAAGTATTCCCATTTATTTGGTGAAAGAAATCAAATTTGTACCTAATTTACGCTGCTTAGGGTAAGCGAACATACTATAACACCATGTATATCAAGCACTTTAACGATTAAGAAATACGATGCCCAATAGATCAACAGACGCGTTGTTTCAATTGATCCACTCACTGGAGAAGTCGGAAAAGAGGAATTTCAAGCTCTATGTACAACGTAATTCATCCAGTGAAGAACTGAAGATCGTGCAATTGTTCGATGCGCTCGACAAGATGGAAGAATATGATGAGGCTCAACTCCTGAAAAAGAACAAAGGGATCAAAAAGCAGCAGTTGTCGAACATCAAGGCCAGCCTCTACCGGCAGATACTGTCGAGCCTTCGGTTGATCAAGGATGAGCATAATATCGATATCCAGTTGCACGAACAGATGGACCATGCCCGCATCCTGTATAATAAAGGACTTTACCTCCAAAGCCTGAAAATGCTCGATCGAATGAAAGAAGTGGCACGGGCGCATAACCAGGTCACTTATCTTTTACAGGTATTGTTCTTCGAAAAGAAGATCGAAGCATTGCATATCACACGAAGCATGCAGGACCGCGCCGAGCGGCTTACCAGTGAAGTGGATGAAGTGAACGCGCGACTGGTGATGACGAGCAGGCTCTCCAATCTATCCCTCCTGTTGTATAGCTGGTATATCAGGAATGGTCATGCGAGAAATGCCCGTGATGAGAAGGCGCTTCGTCAATTCTTCGATCAGCATTTTCCACCAGGAGCCGCCGAAGCCAAAGGCTTTTATGAACGGCTCTATCTCTATCAGTCCTACTGCTGGGATGCTTTCATCCGGCAGGACCTGCTCTCCTATTACCGCTACACGCAGAAATGGGTGGAGTTATTCGAGAAAGACAAGTTCATGATCGAAGTGGAAACGGCGCATTTCATCAAAGGATTGCATAACCTGCTGAGCGCTCATTTCGATCTGCAGAATTACCAGAAGTTCAACGAGACCCTTCATCTATTTGAAAAGTTCTCCCACTCGAAGATCGTTCAGAACAACGATAACAACAGGATCCAGACCTTCGTGTACCTCAATACTTCCAAGATCAACAAGCATTTTATGGAAGGCACTTTCACCGAAGGGTTGAAGCTGGTGCCTTATATCGAAGAGAAACTGGAGGAATATAGGTTGTACCTCGACCGCCACCGTGTGCTGGTGTTCTATTACAAGATCGCCTCCCTCTATTTCGGGAGCGGTGATTATGCCACTTCGATCGATTATCTCAATAAGATCATCAACTGGAAGGTCGACCTGCGCACCGACCTGCAATGTTATTCAAGACTGCTGCACCTCATTGCACATTATGAGCTCGGCAATTTCGACCTGCTGGAATACCTGTTCAAGTCGGTTTACCGGTTCATGTCGAAAATGGAAAACCTGAGCGTGGTGGAAGAAGAGATCTTCCGCTTCCTCCGCCGTTCCTTCCGTGTTACGCCCAGGCAGCTCAAATCCGAATTTCAAACCCTGCTCGACAAACTGAAACAGCATGAGCGTAACCGTTATGAAACGCGGGCCTTCATGTACCTCGATATCATCTCCTGGCTCGAAAGCAAGATCAGCAATGTGCCGGTACAGAACGTGATCCGGCAGAAGTTCCTGAGCAATTCGAAGCGGAAAGCCGTTGAAGAGTGAATGGAATGAGAAGGAATAAATTGAACCACTAAGACACGAAGGCACAAAGGATTGTTGCCTTCGTGCCTTAGTGGTTAAAAATTCCTAGTACCTGTTGAGCTCCGGCTGTACCTCATCGATATAAGCCAGTATCCCTCCTTTGAGATTGTAAAGGTTCCTGAACCCGAATTTTTCTTCCAGTTCCCGGATGGCTTTGGCGCTGCGGCCTCCCATCTTACAATGCACTACCACATTGATGTCTTTGCTGATACGGCCGGCATTATCCGCCACAGTGGCCAGCGGGATCAATTCGGCGCCGATGTTCACGATCTCGAACTCATGCGGCTCCCGCACATCGATCAGTTGGAATGGTTCACCTTTCACCTGCCAATCGTACAATTCTTTCGGCGTGATCTCTTTCACCGGCCTTTCCACTGCTTTCATTCCGCAGAATTGTTCATAGTCGATCAGTTGACGGATCGTGGGGTTATCGCCATTGATGGGGTTATCGGCCCTTCTTGAAATATTGAACGTGCGGCTCTCGAAATTGAGCGCATCGAAAATATAGAACCGTCCTGAAAGTGGCTCGCCCACACCCGTGACCACTTTGATCACTTCCAGCGCCTGCAGGCTGCCGATGATACCGGGCAATACGCCCAATACGCCGCCTTCCGCACAACTGGGCACAAGGCCGGGAGGAGGAGGTGTAGGATACAGATCGCGGTAATTGGGTCCCAGTTCACCTTTTGCATTACGATAATTGAAAACGGACACCTGCCCTTCGAACTGGAAGATCGACGCATATACATTGGGTTTGTCCAGCAATACGGAAGCGTCGTTCACCAGGTAGCGGGTGGGAAAGTTATCGGTGCCGTCCGCCACTATATCGTAGTCCTTGATTATATCCAGTGCATTGGCGGAAGTAAGCTGTGTGTTGTACAGCACCAGTTCGATATGCGGGTTCAATGCTTCCAGCCTTCTCTTTGCTGCTTCCACTTTGGGTTTGCCGATCTCTTCCACGCCGAACAGTACCTGGCGCTGTAGGTTACTGTCGTCCACCACATCGAAATCGATGATCCCGATGGTGCCGATACCGGCCGCTGCGAGGTACAATAATACCGGGCTTCCCAGGCCGCCTGATCCTACCACCAGCACTTTGGCAGCTTTCAATTTTTGCTGTGCTTCGAGCCCAAAATCAGGGATGATAATATGCCTGTTATAGCGGGCCAGTTCCTCTTTTGAAAATTGTATGGTTGAATGAGCACTCATGACGATAAGTTTAAAATGTTAGCGACTGCCGCCTGCAATGGCAGGCACGATACTGATAATGGTATCAGGTTTTACATGGGTCTTTTCCTGCTGGAGGTTACGGATATCGTCGTTCCCTACAAAAATATTGACAAAAGACCGTATCTGCCCTTTCTCATCGAGCAGGTGTTTTTTCAGATCGGGAAAATTGTGGGTCAGTTCGCTGACCGTTTTTTCAATGGTATCTGCCTGTATTTCCAGCTTCGCCGTATTGTTGGTGAATTTCCGGAGTGGTGTTGGAATAATGACTGTTGCCATGGATGATGATTTTATTTAGATGAATTGTTAAATGAGGTATGAGGTCGGAAGTCTGAGGTCAGAAGGGAACTCCGCCATTCGGGTACTTCAGACTTCCGACCTCAGACTTCCTACTTCATTTTCTTCTTCGAACTGCGACTGATCATTCAGCCTCCAGGAGCGTAATGTATGCGGTTTACCATCGATCACAGATACGATCACATAAGAAAAGAAAGGTTGTGCCGCCACACGGTCGTGTTCCGAAGGAATGGCCGGGTGGTTGGGATGCGAATGGTAGATGCCCAATAACTGGAGCTGCTGTTCATCGGCAAATTGTTCGGCCCTGATATAATCCAGCGGAGCGATGGCAAAGCGCCGGCGTTTGTCGCCTTTCTTTGCATTCACTACCACCTGCACCTGTGTAATGGACCGGTTCCCATAGCTATCTTCTTTTCCAAAGAGGAACCCGCAGCATTCGTCGGGGAAGGCGCCAATGGCGTCGTTCAGCAATACCTGTTTGGCAATGGGGTCGATGATGATCATAGTATATCGAGTTTCCTGATGACTTCACTGTATTTATCGGCATTATCGGGGAAGATGGTCACCACAATGCCTTCTTCAATGCTGTTGGCCACGCGGATGGCGCCGGCCAGGTTCGCGGCGGCAGACGGGCTCAGCAGCAGACCTTCATACCTGTGGGCCGCTTTGATGAGTTCATACGCTTCTTCTGTACCTATTTCCAGGTTCTCATCGGCAACTGTAGCATCATAAATGCCAGGCACAACCGCAGTTTCAAGATGTTTCCATCCTTCCAGTCCATGCAAGGGGTTATCGGGTTGGAGGGAGATCAGCCTGATGTCGCTGCTCGATTCTTTCAGTCGCCTGCCGGTCCCTACAAATGTGCCCGTAGTGCCCAGGGCCGCCACGAAATGGGTGATGCCGGGCAAGGCTTCCATGATCTCCGGCGCCGTAGTGTGATAATGCGCTTTCCAGTTATTGTTATTCCTGTATTGATCGGCATAGAAATATTTGTCGGGATGTGTAGCCGCCAGTTCTTTGGCCTGTGCCTGCGCCCCGTCCGTCCCTTCGAACTTCGATGTGTAAATGATATGGGCGCCCAGGGATTGGAGGATCTCCTTCCGCTCACGGCTGGCATTTTCCGGAAGGCAAAGCGCAACAGGTACCTGTAGCTGATGGCCAATCGTGGCATAGGCAATTCCGGTATTGCCACTGGTGGCATCGAGCAGTGTTTTTCCGCGTGTGAGCGCTCCTTTTTCGATAGCATCCCTGAATATGTTATAGCCTGCCCTGGCCTTGACGCTGCCTGAGAGCTGTAGCCATTCTTTTTTGGCATAAATGGATACACCGGGTTTGCTGAAGAGCCTGGTGATCCTGTGTAAAGGGGTGCGCCCTACCTTGTTGCCCAGCAGGCGAACATTTTCTACCAGACGCGAATCGATCTGTGCCGCAGTAAGAAGAGACATGTTATAGGTATTAAAATAAAAAAGCCCCACGACTGGTGGAGCTTTTACTATATTGATTCAGTAATATACAGTATTGTTACCATTGGCTATCGCCCACCCAAATAACCCTGGTGTGTTGAGTACAACAACAGCAACAACAAGAGTTATATGAGTTATTATGGGACATTCAGCACTTTCTTTCAGCCACAAATATAAAGGGGATTTCGGGAATTCCTATCGGGACGGTAGACTATTTTTCTTAGCTAAGAGTTAAAATGTACTCAGCCCTTGCTGACGAATTTCAACCCTATTATGGAGCTGATTAACAGGAATATGAAGAATAGCCGCCAGAAACCGGCCGGCTCTTTGAAGAAAATGATCCCCATCAGTACAGTGCCCACGGCCCCGATGCCCGTCCATACCGCATAGGCCGTTCCCATCGGCAAAGTGAGGGTGGCCTTATATAAAAGGTACATGCTCATGATCAGGGTAATAAGAAAACCGATCCCCCACCAGACCGAAGCTGCGCCGCTGGTTTCCTTCGCCTTGCTTAAACAGGTGGTAAACCCTACTTCGAACAGGCCCGCTATGATAAGTATGATCCATGCCATAGTATTATGTATGAAAGGTTGAACCTGAAATATTTCAGGAGCACAAAATTCGGCAAATGCCTGCCCTGAAAATTTTACAAATGATAAAAAAATGATCAGTTCTTAAACAGGTGCTCCGCCATTTTTTTATCGTGCCCATACACATCATCCCTGAAATTCAGCTTTCCATCGCGGTCTACCCAGGCAGTGAAATAACCGATGAATACGGGTATGGGATCTTTCAGGGTCACGTATTGCTCTTTACCTGATCTCATAGCTTTTGCAATGGACGACGAATCCCAGCGGGGCTCATTGCGGAGCAGGTACCGCGCCAGTTTTGCCGGTTCCTGAAGGCGGATACAGCCGTGGGAGAATGCCCGCTGGTCTTGTCCGAACAGGCTCCGCGAAGGCGTATCATGTAAGTAGATATTATAGGAATTGGGAAAGAGGAATTTCACCCCGCCCAAAGCATTCGATGGGCCGGGTTTCTGCCTGACCGTTTTACCGGACCATTCCATATTGTGTTTGGCGAGATAGTTCTTGTCGCGGCGGATGCCCGGCAACACTTCTGCTTTCAGGATGCCGGGAGGCACATTCCAGTAAGGGCTGAACACAACATATTTCAGATCGCCTGAAAAGATCACGGTGCTATGGGCCGGCGCGCCGACCACAATATTCATATTCCATTCATACTTTCCCTGTTCATACACGTGCAGGCGGTATTCCGGGATATTGATGAGGATATAATCGCCGGAAGGGTTGGCAGGCACCCATCTGATGCGCTCCATATTGACCAACATCTGACGGATACGGTCACCTGCAGGCCGGTTCATTTCTTTGATGAGATTGGCATTGACGGCGCCGTTGGTTGTGAGTCCATACCGTTGCTGAAAATCTTTGACTGCCAGTTGAAGCCCTGTATTGAAGACAGGGCTGCTGTCTTCTACAGGCAGATCACCTGTAATGAACAACCGTTTTTTGATCTGGGTGATCACTGCGGAGGAATCTCCTGGCTTATAGGTTTTCTGGTCTGCTTTGATCAGGGGCCAGCCGCCATTCTTCTCGATACCATAATATTTTACGAGATAATCTTTCAGCAGGTTGTACTGCCGGTTCACGGGCTCATAGCGTGATACGTCCTTGCCCTTGCTTTTGAGCATTGAATCGAGGAGCGATACCAGGTCTACTTTTTTCCGGGGGATGAACCAATCCAGTTCTTTATCGAGGTTATTACGCCCTTCATACGCGCGGCGGGCGAAGCGGAAAAACTGTTCCGTAAGCCTGAGCTCCGTACGTGCGAGCATGGTATCTGTAGATGAAAAGCGATTCCCTTCTTTGCTTTTGATCGAATCGACCAGCAGGTCGAGGTCGGGATCGTAGAGGGTGCTGTCGCCCGAATAGCCGACATATTGTTGCTGCATCTCCAGGAATGTGGGCACATATTCGGCAACGCTGCTGTCGAGGAACCAGGCGTACTGGTAATTGCGGGTATTGTAGAAGTTGCGGATACGGTCGGCCAGGCTATCATGCAGGGATTCGGCCCTGATGAAATTTTCCATGGTGGCGCTGTCGAAGAAAAGCCCGGTGAACGAGTTGGATTGGTTGATGGTGGTATCACGGGGAGCGATAGGGACCGCTTTTTTCCAGTCAGACTGTCGGCAGGAGATGGAGAATGCGAGGAGGAGGAGGCTGCAGAGTACAAGTCCTTTCTTCATAACGGTTAGAATTATGCTGCAAAAATAAGCTTCGGGAAAATAGATGGTGCATAATGTTAGCCGAAGCAGTAAGAGGCTGCCGACGGCAGCCTCTTATGGACAATCAATATCATTGCAGGAATGATGCGGATCAGTCTACGGGTGTGAGATATTGTGAGGAAGCATATCCTTCCACACCGCTATCCGTACGGATCGCCCACCACTGGCCATCTGCTTTGCTCACGAGCGTAACGATCTCATGATGTGCCGCCTTGCCAACGATCGGTTGATCGGTGCCTGGTCCTTTCCGCACATTCAGGTTGGATGATTGCGTGGTCACTTTGGCTTTGGCGCCGGGAGCCATGCTGGTCACGTTGAGGTTCATGACGAGGTCGCCGGCCCTGTAATCGGGATCGATCTTGCCATAAATATCCCAGAGCTTGTCTTTCGTAGCCCCGTTGGGAACATCACCATCGATATAGAGTACATTGTCCTGCTCTCTTACCTGCAGGTTGGTAGCGCCGGAAGCATTGGCGGCATCCACCAGTTCTTTGTATTTATCCTGTATTGCCATAGCTTGTTTCCTCCCTGTTTGGTTATTTAATAGTCAATTTATTGTCGATCTTTTTAGGCTTCAGTGTATTCAGGGCCATGATCAGTTTCTGCAACTGGCTTTTCTGAATATTGCCGGTGAGTGTAACGATACCATCTTTAACATCGGCTGTGACCGAACCATAATCTTTCACCACATCCTTGACGGCTTTCGTCAATGCATCATCTGCCGAAACTTCAACAGTGGCGGGGGCCGGTGCAGGCGGCGGAGCAACAGTGATCTGGTTGGCCACCGACTTGATGCCTTTGATAGCAGAAACAGCAGTAGCGAAAGCTGTTTTGGCCGCATCATCTTTCACTTCACCCGTGAGCGTGGCCACACCATCTTTTACGGAGATCATTGGCAGCGATCCCATGTCAGACAATTTGGAAATAGCTTCTGTTGCGAGTTTCTGAAGGTCGGCATCGCTGGGTTTGCTTTTACAGGACTGTTGACCAAGCGCAACTACACATACAGTTGCCAGATAGAGCATCCATTTTTTCATGATTTGCTGTTTTTGATTTGCGAATTTGGTTTTTGTGCATCGTTCACATTACGAGTAAATATACTATTTTAACAGGTACTCTTCATCGGCTTATGTTAAGTTTTGAAGAAGCCTGCTACTACGGTAATTGGGTAGTTCGTCAGGGAATTTTTCAGGATGGACCAGGGCAATAAGAAGCACTCCTTGTATTAGGGAATATGAATGTACAACTATTTTGTTGCATTCTTTTTTATACCTTTACTCCCGAGCTACAAAAAATCTGCACAGCATTCCATTTCGTATAAGAGAAAGCGTATTCAAACCGATTGCTCAATCAGAAAGGTCTATATACCTGCCTACAAAACTGAAGCCCATATATGTCCACATCAGAATATTTTTTAATTGCTGAAGATCATACGCTCGTCAATATGGGATACAGGATCCTGCTGGAAGATAATTTCCCGAAAAGCCGGCAAAAATTTGTCCAGAGCAGGAAAGAACTGGAGGCTGTGTTGAATGAACATGGTCATGAATTCACTTTCGCGCTCTGGGACTTGCAGCTTACCGACGGAAATGTGTTGACCCTGATCAGCAATACCCTGAAAAGATTTGAAGGGCTTTATATGCTGATCGTAACCAGCAGCTCTGAGGAAGTATTTGCAGAACAACTTTACAAAGCGGGTGTGAGAGGATATCTTACCAAGAATGCCCGTGAAGAAGAGATCCTGCTTGCCATCAATACCATTCTCTCCGGCAATATCTATTTCAGTAAAGCCTACCGGCGACTGGCCACTGCGGGCCATCACCGCCCGCAGCAGGTACAGGATAATCCTTTCTCTGCCCTGTCGATCCGCGAGCTGGACATCCTGAAGCACCTGCTCACCGGCCAGCGGATCAAGGAGATCTCCACGGTTACAGGGCTCAAACAAAGCACCATCGCTACTTACAAGCAAAGATTACTTGAAAAGCTTCATGCAAAAAGTATCGTGGAATTGCACCAATTGGCCACTCTCCATAATTTATTCGACAGCATATAAATGTTTGTGGATTATTGTGGAATGGTCACTTTCACTTCAGTCCCCTCCCCTTCATGCACCTGTATATCGATCTCTCCATTGAGCAGCAATAACAGGTCGAAGATAAGCTGATAGCCCAGTCCCCATCCTTTCTCTTTGATAGTGCCTGCATGACTGGCCACGGAAAAGCCCTGCTTCAACTGATCACTGAGGTATTGCGGCATGCCTTTGCCTGTATCCCTGAGATGTATCACCACATTGCCTTCCTCATCTTTATAAGCACCTGCTTCGATCGTTCCCTGGTCGGTATACTTGATGGCATTGATCAGCAGGTTGAAGACCAGGTGATGGATGAGCACAGAATCGGCCACCATGGTGAAATCCCCGCTCACATTGTTCCTGAAAGTATTCTCTTTCCATTTCATCACGTCGGCCAGGTCCTTTTCCAACTCATCGAGCACCGGCCTCAACTGGAATTGCGCAGTAATGGGCTGGGCGATATTCTCCTGGATCCTGGTCCATTGGATCAGTTGGTCCGACAACAACATCAATTGCCTGGCCGTATTGTTGATCTCCTTCAAGGCATCACTCCTCATTACCCCATCTACCCGGTCGCCTTTTTTATGCAGCATGCCCGATACCATTTCGATCGAAGAGATGGGCACGGCGATATCATGCATCAGGATGGAGATCAGTTTTGTTTTGAAGAGATTGGCTTCTTCCAGCATCAGGTTCGCCTGCAGCACTTCTTCCATGGAATTGCTGAGTGATTGCGTTCGTTCGGCCACTGTACTTTCCAGTCGCTTTTTTTGTTTCAGCAATCTTTTATTGCGTACATGGAGTATCCAGAAAGCAGCGATAGCGCCTGCCACCAGTGCGAGCACGATCCACCATTTCTCATACCAGTAATAAGCAATATAGAATCTGCAATACTGCGTAATATAGTTATCGCCCGTGCCTCCTGCGAAGTTGCGTACATGCAGTACGTGATGGCCGGGGGAGAGCGATTCGAGATGCACAACAGAAACCCCGTCGTTCAATACCTGCCAGTGAGGTTCATCATCAAGCCTGTACTCGATGCGCATCCCATAGGCATTGCGCCAGCAGGCCCTGTTGATATTCCAGTGGATATTCCTTTCGCCGGCCGTGAACTCCCAACTGCTGTCGGCCAATGGCAGGATATGCCTGCGCCGTGAGGTTTCCGCATCATCTATATAGATCGGTTCATCCCAATAATAAGACGGAATATTATCGGGACTGAACAGGGTAATACCATTGATGGAGGAAGTGGTCAGTATGTTCTGCCACCAGTTATAGATCGGCATTCCTCCCCCATTGAATTCATTGGTGTACAGCCCATCCTCCCGGTCGAAATAATCATAGTGCACGAGCAGTACGCTATCCCTGCTTTCCAGGGAGTGAAGCAATTTTTCTTTCCCCATCCTGAACAGACCTTTATTGGTGGTGGCCCAGATATATCCATTCCCATCGTCGATGAGCGAGTGGACCACGGAGAGGTAAGAACGGGGGTCGAGTGGAAGCATGAATGCCCTATCCCTGGCAAGATCATAGATACCATAACCATTGCCATAAGTGCCGAACCAGCAATGACGGGTATCCTGATCGAGGCGGATGAACCTTATTTCCTTGCCGGCCGTTCCGGGAGCAAAACGCCAGTCGCCATTATCCTGATCGAGTATGATCAATCCTTTGTCGGATGCCAGCAGGAGATGATCGCCCTGCCTGGCAGCATAGCATACCAGGGGAAATCTTTCTGCTTTCAATGGTGTTATCTGATGATATTTTCCCTGCAGCAGGTAGCCCCATTTCCTGGTGCCTATGATCCAGAGCCGGCCTGTGGCGTTGTCGAGCCAGGTGAATTTGATAATATCCTGCGGGTCACGGGCAGACTGGTCCTGGTTCACATAAACGGTGGTGAAAGACTTCGTATCGGCTGAATAATAGCTCACCGAATCATCATTATGAGAATAGAAGGAATTCCGGGTATCTGAACTGAAGGAAGACCAGATGGTATAGGGCCCTTTCGATTTCACCGGTGGGGCATTTCCAGACAGGTCGAAGATCACTTTCCGGCAGGTGCGGAGCAAATGCCCATCCTGTATGATCTGGGCATAGTTGCTGTTGACATTGTTATCGTCGTCGGGCGCTGTATAACGCAGTTGGTTAAAATTATTCAGCCTGTACACGTACAATCCTTCCGAGGTGGTGCCTATGAATAAGGTATGATGACGGGGATAATAAAGAATATTGTTGATGCCCTGGGGCAGGCTGTCGACCTCCATCCTGTTACTGATCATGATCCCGGCCGGGCCTGGTTCAAGGAGATAGATCGTTTTATTCAGTTGCCAGATCAGTTGTTCATTCAGTTCATTATAATACAATCTGCCTTTGCCGGGATATTTCTTTTTCAGCGTCGCCAGGTCTTCCTGCAATACAAGGGGAACGGGGGTTACCTGTGAAGGGGAAACGATATAAGAAGCGCCATTCAACTGATCGTCGAGCACGATGAGCCTGTCCCGGCTGTAGCAGATCCGTGCTGTCCTGGTATCCCTGACGGGCAGGGCAAACCTGTTGAGCAGGATGCTATCCCGGTATATCAGCAATTCATTGCTCCTGTTGGTCACGGCATATCTCCCGGAGGGGAGGGCGGTAACATAATAATCGGAGGATGCCTGGGTCCAGGAGGGTTGTTCGGGAAAATAAGGTGGCTGGCCCATGGAGTGGCGGCCCAGTTTTTCGATATGGTCCAGCGAATGAAGATATCCCCTGAACCAGATATAACGGGCATATTTATCCCATATCCACTTATACCGGTCATCGATGGTGATCTCCTGCGGCCCGATCTTCATGAGCTGCGAGCAGGTGTTCATACCATATACTTCGCCCCCGGTAGTTTTAAAAAGGCATACCATCTTATTGGTGAGAAGGGTACTTCTCGTGGAGGGATTGAAGGCCTTGATGGAAATGCCATTGTAGCGTACCAATCCGCCGAAAGTGGCCAGCCATAACATTCCTGAGCTGCTGTCAATATATTGCCCAATGATGGAATTCTGAGGCAGGCCGCTGTTATCGTTGAGGGAACTGACCAGGATATACGGTTCAGTATTGGAGGCGGTCTGGCCCCGCACAGGAAGCGCAAACAGCATAGTTAAGGCAAGCAGACAAATGGTACAAAACCTGGATGGCACTGGAAGAGGTTTCAGTTTTATGATTCTGAAGATACTCAATTTTACGTGTAGATAAAAAACTACATTTTGATACTGAGAGGTACTGTAAGTTTACAGCAGAAATTCTTCTGATCACCAACCAAAAGTCAACATCCGGGATCAATTAATATTGATTGATTCATTTTTGTTCTGTCAGATTCGGATTTATGAACAAACAGGATATCAACAACACTGACACGATGCGTAAGTTAAGGGCTGGTGATACGTATACCTTTGCGTTGATCTTTCACCAGTTCTATCTCGATCTTTGTTTTTTTTCCAAGCGTATCCTGGACCAGCCGCGGGCAGCCGAGCATATCGTGGAGAATGCCTTTGTAGCACTCTGGAGCAGTCGCAGGGATTTTGATGACCTGGTTGCGGTAAAGTCCTTCCTGTACAGCACCACCAGAGATGCCTGTTTTGCGTTCATCGATGAGGTGCAGAAAGGATTGAAAGATGAGGAGCTGTCGGCCTATATATGGCAGGAATCCTCACAGTACATGGAAAAAGAGATCATTCGACCGGAAGTGCCGCGGGAGATCCAGTATAACCCGATCGAAAACCTTCCGTCGTTATGCCGAAATGCAATTAACCAGTCTTGATACAGCAAAGTCCCTGGTAACCGAACAACCGACATCAAGAAACTATCTTAATCCGTTCTCTACCTTTCGCTGTGTAAAGACTTTTTAGTAAACTTTTTTTAGGATAAGGGTTAATGTGTTAATGGAAATGATTAGTAAATCACCCCTGGTAGTCTTGCCGGGGGTCTTTTTTTTGACTAATTTTAAGCCTTAACCAAGGCTCGATTGTTTAGCAACCCTCCTGATAGCGATCAAGAACTCATCCGTCTGTTGGCCCAGGGTCATGAACCGGCCTTCAGGACCCTGTTCGATACCTACAACAAAAGGCTGTTCACCTTTGCCATGGCCATGACCAAATCGGCTGCCGACGCAGAAGAGATCGTACAGGAATGTTTCACCCGCCTCTGGACCTCCCGCGCCTCCCTCCCCGTCATCGAAAAGCCTGGTCAATACCTTTATAAAATGGTACGCAACCGTACGCTCGACCATCTTCGTAAGACCGCCCGCGAACAAAAGCTCATCAATGAGGTCTGGAGCAATATTTCGCAGCAAGACCATTCCCTCGAAGAACTGCTGCTCTCCCGCGAATACCAGCAACTGATCGATCAGGCAGTGGCCCAACTCCCCCAACAAAAACAATATATCTACCGTCTCAGCCGCGAAAAGGAATTCTCTCATGAAGAGATCGCCGCGATCACAGGGCTCTCCAGGAGCCGTGTGAACAATATTCTCGTAGAAACGCTCCGTCTCATCAAAACTTACCTGGAACAGCATTCCGGTAAACTGGCGCTCCTATTCTGGCTCTATCACTGGGAAAAACTTTCCTGATCCCGAAAAAAAAATCATTCATGACGCGGTTATTGGGATGATCCGCGTTCGTCATATTGGAACAAACCCCTAAAAACCATAACAGCTAAATACCTTTCCTTATGAGCAATCAAAATGCCAGGCTCCATTACCTGTTCGGGCAGTTTGCCATCAATGCCTGTACCCGGGAAGAACTGGAAGAGCTCTATGCCCTGGTCCGTCAAAGCCCCGACCACCAGCTTCATCCGCTCATGGACGAACAGTTTGCACAGATAAAGGCCGGTGCAGAAGCGGAAAAGATCGACTGGGAGAGCATGTATACACAGATCGTTCAATCGATGGGCCATCCCGCCCGGCCCGTCACACGCCGGCTGTTCAGCTTTCCGAAAGTGGCCGCTGCCGCGGCCATATTGCTGGCCCTCGGAGTGGGAGCTTTCTGGCTCTTCAACCACCGGGCAACAAAGGATATCGATCCACCTGCCGGACAACCCCCTGCACAGGCAGATATTTTACCAGGTGGCAATAAGGCGGTGCTTACACTGGCAGACGGCTCGCAGATCATGCTCGATAGCGCCGCCAATGGCAATATCGCCCGGCAAGGCGCTGTAGAGGTGTTGAAAAAAGATAATGGTGCGCTGGATTACCGGTTGAATGATGCGAAGCATGCAACTACCAACGGGGCATTGCTCTATAATACCCTGAGCACGCCACGAGGCGGACAATACAAGCTGACCCTTCCCGATGGCACCAAAGTATGGCTCAATGCAGCTTCTTCCATCAGGTACCCGGCCGTGTTCGACAGGGAAAAAAGACAGGTGGAGGTTACGGGGGAGGCTTATTTCGAAGTGGCCAGGGAGAAGGACCGCAAATTCATCGTCAGGACAGAAGGTTCGGCCATTGAAGTACTGGGAACCCATTTCAACGTCAACGCCTATGCGAATGAGCCCTCTATCAATACCACCCTGGTTGAAGGAAGCGTGAAAGTGAGCAGGGGAAACGCAGGCCAGAACTCAGTTACGTTGAAGCCCGGCCAGCAGGCAGCCATCTCCCATTCATCACAAGGATCGCCACAGACACCTGTACAGGCGATCCTGGTACAGACAGTCGACACAGATCCGGTCATCGCCTGGACAAAGAACAATTTCACCTTCACCAATATCAGCCTGGCCAATGCCATGCGGCAGGTAGAGCGCTGGTATGATGTAAAGATCGTTTTCAGGGATGATGTGGCGAATGAACAGATCATGGCGAATATTTCACGCGATGTGCCTATTTCAAGACTGATGTACAAATTAAGCCTTACCGGAAACCTTCATTTTACTATCGACAATAAAACAATAACTGTAACCCGCTAAACTCAAAATTTTACTGCTATGATCACCTGACAAAGAAAAGGTTGACTGCATAAAAAAACCGGCAGTGACTGGTACTCACCACCGGCGATATGTTTGGGCAACCCAAAGACAAACCTGTTACAATTGCAATTGATTAACCCAAAACTTCAACAAAGTTATGTATTTAACTTGTATGAATGCCCCGGGCGCTAAAGCCCCGTTTACTTATGGAACGAAGGCGGCCCGGAACATTCCCAAAGCTTTCCGGAAAAGCTACACGGCCATACTCACCTGGCCATACCAAAAAACACTGCGCATCATGAAATTGATCATGCTTTTTATGCTCCTTGGGCTGCTCCAGGTATCGGCCAAAGGAAAAGGACAGACCATCACACTGTCTGTGAGGAAGGCACCGGTAGAACAGGTGTTTAAAAGCATTGAACAACAAAGCGGCTACACTTTTGTCGTTTTCAGAAAAGACCTTGAAAAGATCGGCCGGATCAGCGTTCAACTGAACAGCGTACCGCTGAAAGTGGCGCTCGACAAGTGTTTCGACGGCACCCCCTTTACCTATACCATCGATGAAAAAAATATCATCGTAAAATCAGCCCCGTCCGTCTCTGCTCCCGATCCACCCATTGGTTTCGACCCTCTTCCACCGCCTCCGTATGTTGGGATCGTGAAAGGGCCCGATGGGCAACCCCTCGCCTTTGCCACCGTTTCCATCAAAGGCGCCAATATTGCTACCAGCACCAATGCCGAAGGGCGGTTCATGATCGATGCACCGGCCGGGGCCATCCTCGTGATCAGCTCCGTGGGCTACCAAACCCGCGAGATCAAACTGGGCGATAATTTTTCTCTCAGCATCACATTGGCTATCAGGTCTACCGTGATCGATACCGCCGTGGTGAATTTCGTGAGCACCGGTTATCAATATATCGCCAAAGAAAGAGCTACCGGCGCTTTCTCGCATGTGAGCACGGTGGATCTGGACAAACAGATCGGCGCCCTCAGCATCCAGGATAAATTCAAGAATTTGCTGCCGGGCGTTCTGGTAGATGGAGGTAATATTTCCGTAAGGGGTAAAAGCTCCATCAACGCTTCCCAGGCCCCATTGATAGTGGTGGATGGCTTCGCCTCAGCATTGGACATGGCCACCATTAATCCGAATGACGTTGAAAGTATCACAGTATTGCGCGATGCGGCTGCCGCCTCCATCTGGGGCTCCCGCGCTTCCAATGGGGTGATCGTGATCATCACCAAGCGGGGCCGCAATGTGAACGGCAAACCAACCCTCTCCTTCTCTTCTTCCATCAGGATCGAAGACATGCCCAACCTGGCCGACCTGCGTCTCGCCAATTCCAGCCAGATGATCGATGTAGAGATCGAAGCACTTCGCAAAGGCTGGTTCAGCCTCAATACCTCCGATAATAATTTCGGTTATTCGAGGGCTTACGAGATCTATCGCAAGCAGGCAAAAGGCGAGATCACGGAAGCAGAGGCTAACAGGCTATACGATGTACTGAGAAATAACAATTCTTTCGGTCAGAAAGACCTTTTCTTCCGCAAAGGGGTCTACCAGCAATACAACCTCAATGTGGCAGGCTCCACCAGCCTGAATAAATATTATATTTCTTTCAACTACCAACAGAACCAGCCATATTCCAAACGCGAAGACCAGAAACGCTTCACACTCTTTGCCAAGAACAGCTACCAGTTCCTGTCGAAATTGCGCTTCGATGCGGACATCAACCTATCCTATTCCAGGTCGGAAGATAATGGTGTGTCGATGTATGAGTTCGGCAGACAGCGTCCCTATGAGCTTTTCGTGGACGCCGATGGCAATTATGTTCCTGTTTACCAGTCGGGCCAGATGAGTAGGGAAACAGCCCGCACCTGGGAGCAAAAGGGATATTACAACTGGGACAAGAACCTGAAACAGAATTTCGATAACAGCGACAAGACCAGTTTTTTCTTTGCCCCACGCATCAGCCTGGGCTTGAATTATGACGTTTTCAAAGGATTCTCTGCCGAGACCAGGATACAACATGAAAGGTATGAGTACCGGTATGATAATTTCCAGAATGATCAGCTGTATGATACCCGCAATACCATCAATCTGTACACGGTAGTGCAACCGGGCAATACCCTCCTCTATAACCTTCCGCGTGGAACTATTTACCAGGTCAATTCCCAAAGTATGCAAACCACTACCTGGCGTAACCAGTTGCGTTTCGACCGGGAGTTCAACGGTACCCGCCACCGCATCAGCGCCATCGCAGGTACTGAACTGAACCGCATTGCTTCCAAATACAAAGACGACCGCTTTTTCAATTACGACCGTGAAAAGCTCACGTACAGCCTTGTCGATGAAGACCGGCTGAGCAAGGGTGCTACCGGCTACAACGGCCAGGTCTACAATCTTGCCCCATTATGGAGACCTGTGAGGGAATCCGAGAACCGCTATTTCTCCATGTTCTTCAACGGCTCCTATACTTTCGAAGATAAATATACCGTAAGCACCAGCGCACGTATCGACAAATCGAACCTCTTCGGCGCTGCTACCAATGATAAAATGACCCCGCTCTACAGCATAGGCGCAGCCTGGAATATAAGCAGGGAGCAGTTCTTCAAAGTGCATGTTATAGATGACCTGAAGCTCCGCGTTACCACCGGCGTGAATGGCAATGTCGACAAATCGACCAGCAAAGTACTGGTAGCCACTCCCATGAAAAACAGCTATTCTACCGGTGAAGATTACCTGAAGATCACCTTCCCCGAGAACAACAACCTTCGCTGGGAAAGCACCCGCAGCACCAACTTCGGTTTCGATATGGTGATGCTGAAGAGAAGGCTGTCGGCCAGCTTCGATTATTATATCAAGAAAAGCTACGACCTGCTGGGACCAGTTGAATCGGACCCATCACTGGGTTTCGAAAAGGTTTATAAGAACACAGCTTCCGTGAGCAATATCGGTTTCGATGTCCGCCTCACAGGCGAGATCCTCACCGGGCAGTTCAGGTGGAACTCGACACTCAATCTTTCCTTCAACAAGAACAAAGTGACCAAAGTGTATAACCCGGCGCCCTATATCGACAATTACCTTGCCGGAGGCCCTGCACGGGAAATCGAAGGCAGGCCCATCGACTATTTTTACAGCTATCGCTGGGCAGGGCTCGATCATAACGGGAATCCACAAGTGTATAATGATAAAGGAGAGGTCGTTTCCGATATAGCATCGGCACAGCCCAATATCAATTGGCTTGAATACTCCGGCACAACAGTACCGCTCTATTACGGTTCCTTCATCAATAATTTCTCCTGGAAAGGATTCACGCTCACGCCTATCATCACCTTCCAACTAGGCCATGTCATGCGCCTGCCCACCCCTTACCTGCAAACCACCGGAGGTATGATGGCCGATATCGACAAAAGATGGCGCAAACCCGGTGATGAAGCGTTCACGGACCTTCCCGGCCTGTATGCTACTAATAATGAACCTTATGCCCGGCGACAATTCTATTTCAATGGCAATAACAAAGTGGCCAGCGCATCTTTCATCAGGTTGAGCAATGTTTCTCTTACCTATGATCTGCCCAGGGCCGTGACCGGAAAGATATTCAGAGGCATTCAATTACAGGCGCAGGTTACGGATATCGCCGTATGGAAAAAGAACAAGCAGGGCTATGATCCCGAAGCCATCAATCGCCGGTGGGCCGATCTGTACTTCGCACCTGTTCCCACTTACACGTTTGGGCTGAGGGCCGACCTGTAATTCATTCGTTACTACCAAAATATTATCTCGCAATGAAAAAAATGCTAAATCTCCTATTGGTCGCCACGCTGCTCACGGGCTGCGACAAGTACATCGATATCAACGAAAAGGGGAAAGTGATCCCCAAGACCATCAAGGACTATTACCAGTTGATGTGCGATTATGACGGGTTCATCTACAGTACGGCCGATGCTTTCCTGGGCAACGATGAGATCAAAGTGTATAAGGATGAAGTGAACAAGATCTTTTTCGGCGCAGATTATTTTGCGAACGGTTACCTGTGGAAAGATTATATCATGATCAATAATAATGACAACAACCGCGACTGGAATACCCTCTACAGCCAGATCTATGTATGCAATGTAGTGCTGGACAAGATCGATGTAGCCCTGGGCTCCGATGAAGTGCTCCGTAATAAAGCAAAAGGAGAAGCACTGGCGCAAAGGGCCTATGCCTATTTCATACTGGCCAATCTCTACGGCAAACACTATAATCCGGCGTCCTATGCTACCGATCTTGCTGTTCCGCTTTACCTCAAACCGGATATCAATGATGCCAAAGCAAGAGCAACGGTGAAGGATGTATACGAACTGGTGGAGAAAGATCTGAAAACAGCGCTCGACCTCCTGCCCGCCACCCCGGAGTTCAATTATCATCCCAGCAAGGCAGGCGTGAACGGCCTCCTGGCAAAAGTATATCTCTATGAAGGTAAGTATGAACTGGCCAGGACACATGCAGACGCTGCCCTGCAGATCAGCAATTACCTCTACGATTTTAAAGCCTATGATTATATACCGGGGGTACCGAAATTCCTGGGACTGGCAGGTTTCCCCAACAGACCTTCCGATAACCGGGAAGCGGTATGGCATAAAGAATCGAACAATAAGCTGATCTATATGGTGGCCGTGTACATGACGGACCAGCTCAAGGCGCTTTATGTCGATGGCGACCGCCGCTTGTATTTCATGGAGATCGAATCCCCTCCATTCGGGGCCAACCTGCATGGCAATGCAATATGGCCGAAAGAAAGGTTCTTCAAATGCGGCGTTACCACGCCTGACCTTTACCTGGTCCGCGCAGAATGCAATGCCCGCCTATCGGAGCCCGGCAAAGCGATCGATGATCTGAACCTCCTGCGTGAAAAACGATTCAACGCCGGCAAGTTCGTGGCCCTCAACCGCAATCAGTCCGACCTCGATGCACTGAAGCTCGTATTGAGGGAACGCAGGCTCGAACTGTTTTCCGAGTGCTGGAGATGGTTCGACCTGAAAAGGCTCAATCTCGACCCGCGTTTCAAACAGAATATCAGCAGGGACTGGGGCGGCGAGACCATCACCCTCACACCCGAAAGCAAGAACTATCTGCTGGCCATCCCCAAAAAAGTGATGGGGCTTAACCCACTGCTGGAACAAAACCCGAGAGACAACAGGCAATAATCCTTCCACACCGCAAGGGCGCAACAACACAGGGCCCGCAGCCCCCCGTTAGTTGCAGGGCTCAGTGAAACGGCGCCCCTGCGGTACATTTTAAACCAATCAATATTTATGGACAATATCGTAGAATGCAGAAACCTGACCCACTACTATGGAAAGAAGATGGTGTATGAAAACCTCAGCTTCAATATCAGGCGTGGGAGCATTCTCGGGCTGCTGGGTAAGAATGGCGCCGGTAAAACCACCACCATCAATATCCTCAACGGATTCCTTACGCCCCGCAGCGGAGAGTGCATTATCCTCGGCGAGAATTCACGTAACCTCTCACCCGCCGTCAAGGCCAAGATCGGTTTCCTGATCGAAGGCCATATTCAGTATAGCTTCATGAATATCCACCAGATCGAAAAATTCTATTCCGCTTTCTATCCCAACTGGAAAAGGGACGCTTATTTCGAGCTGATGGCCAAACTGAAAGTAACGCCTAAACAGAAAATATCGACCATGTCCTGCGGCCAGCGCTCACAGGTAGCGCTGGGCCTTATCCTTGCACAAGACCCCGAATTACTGGTGCTCGACGATTTCACCCTGGGCCTCGATCCCGGCTACCGCAGGCTCTTTATCGATTACCTGCGCGAGTATGCGAAAGCAGAGAACAAGACCATCTTCACCACTTCACATATCATCCAGGACATGGAACGCCTGATCGATGATGTGATGATCATGGACTACAACCGCGTATTGGCCTATATGCCTTTGCAGAACTTCCTCGGTGGCTTCCGCCAGTTCAATTTCGAAACAGAGAGCAGTCAGACACCTATCGTAAAGAATGGACTGGTGATCAATTTCGAGAGAGTGAAGAATTCCGTCGAGCTGTATACCTACGGCAAAGAAGAAGAGATCAAGAGCTATCTCGGCGGACTTGGCATTTCGTACAAAAATTTCAGACCCGTGAACATGACATTGGAAGATGCGTTCATCGGCTTAACCGGAAAATATTAAACCTATGTTGCGATCGATATTTTATAAAGAATGGATCAAGATCGGAAAGATCACCCTCCTGTTCCTGGTACTCGGTATCCTCATCATTGCAGGCATCTATCTTACCGTACGGCACGATCTCGTGCTCACCGACGCAGAAAAGATCTGGGACGGCATCGTGAACCAGCGGCAGATCTATTTTACCATTTTCAAATTCCTGCCCCTGATCACAGGATTGGTGACCGGATTTGCCCAGTTCGTGCCTGAGACCACCGATAAAAGGATCAAGCTTTCCCTGCACCTGCCCATGAATGAAGAAGAAGTGGTGTTGAAGATGGTAGGCTTCGGCGCCATCACCGTTCTCTCGGTATTCATTATTTTCTTCCTCGTTTTCTATGCCTGGGGGATCGTTTACTTTCCCTACGAGATCCTGAAACTGGCATCACTTACGGTATTCCCCTGGTTCCTGTCCGGATTGGCTGCTTATTTCCTTACCTCTTTCGTGATCCTGGAGCCTATCTGGAAATACCGCATTCTTTACATGCTGGCAGGCGGGGCTTTCCTCACCCTGTTCTATAAAAGCAACAGGGCAGGCGCTTATCAGCCTGCGATCGTACCACTGGCGGCCTGCGTACTGCTGACCAGTATTTCATCATTATTTTCCATTTACCGATTCAGAAAAGGAGAAATGTAATATGTTACCCAAAATAAGCAGATACTTTTTACTGATAGTGACCGTGATAACGCTGGCCTATGTGCTGCCGTCTATCTACAATACTTTGTTCGATACCCGTATCAACAAGCCTTTTATAACCTATAGCCAAACGAAAAAAGATTATTTCACTTACCGGAATGTAGACGGCAAACCGAAATATTTCGACAGGAAGAACAAAGAGTACAATCAATACGAGTACCTCGACGCCACCCCTATTATGAACTTCCATTACCATTTGGGCAAAGGCACCCTGCCGGATAGTTTTGCCGGCGTAAAGCTGATCCCCCAACAGTTGCGTATGGAATCCACGTTCCAGTTCTTCGAACCACAACAGTTGTTCGCTCCTGCATACGGTTTGTACCCACTGTTCGAATCGAGGCCGGAGTTCGGTCTGGCATACCCGAAAGATATGTTCAGGATCAACAGGCGCATCGAGTTCATCGATGCAAAGAGCAATACCATCAATGAAGAAAAAAGCCGGAAATATTTGGAAGCGCTTATCAAAGAAGGGTTTCATTTCCCTGCCAGGATCGTATCGGGCCTCCCTACCCTGATGAAGTCGAAGGATGAAGGCTGGTTCCTTACGGACAACCAGGAGCAATTGTTCCACCTCATGATGGTCAAAGGAGAGCCTTATGTAAAGCATATACCGCTGCCGGCCGGCGTGAAGCTCAAGATCATCGAGTGCAATGATTTCGATTCAGGTGAGTACTTTGCCATTCTCATATCGACCGGCAATGGCATTTACACCCTTAATAAAAGGGATTACAGCACTACCCGCTTCCCGATCGATGATTATGTTCCGGAAAACCAAACCATGAATATCATGGGCACCCTGTTCGATAAAACAGTGACCCTGTACAGGGAGGATGGAGTAAAACTCTACACGGTCGACAGGAGCTATAAACTGGTAGATCAGCATGAGGAGCTCGTTCCGCTGAAATCGACTATGACCATTGGTAAGGTCTACAGTTTCCTGTTCCCCTTCCAGCTCAGCCTCGATTCACCCTATAACTCCTTCATCAGGTTCACTCCGGTAAAGGCTGCTACCTGGAGCTGGATCATCCTGAATATCGTGCTGCTGGGCATTACCGTCTGGCTGATCAGGAAAGAAGGAAAAAGCCTGAAGAAAAGTATCATCGATCTGCTTGTCGTTGCATTCACCGGGATCTTCGGTTTCCTGGCAGTGCATATTATTCCGAACAAGCAGTATTAAAGTTGACAGGCTAACAAGTTGATAGGTTGATAAGGAAGTCCATGAATTTCGAAGCCCCTATCAACATATCAACTTGTTAACCTGTCAACATATTCGCTTCCCCTACGGCACTACCAGCACCCGCACCTGCTGAGAGATGATCGTTTGGCCATTATCCAACGTTACTAAAAAATAGAACTGGCGGGTAAGCTCTATGGCATTCATCGGCGGGTTATTGTCGGGAACGGCCGAACCTGTTTTTGCCGTATACTCCGTAAGCGATGTATTGAGCGTTACTTTGTTGCCGGAACCGGGGATCGGCGTGGAAACATACAGCCCGGTATTGCCGAAGAGTGGCGTTGAAGAACCGGAAGTAGCTGCCGCCTTGGTGATCTCCTTGATCGTTCTGCCGCTCTCTGCCGGCACTTCCAGCGTGATACTGAAATTATTGGCAGCCCTGGAGGCTGTAACAGTAGGCCCCGGCCTGTAGTCGGTGGCATTGGACACATTCACTTCCACAGTGGCCCTGGGATCCGATAACGGCACAAACCCACTCTTTTTACAGGAGGCCAGTGACGCCACGATCAAAAAATATATCATGCTTCGTTTCATAGTTGTTCATTTTTGATTTGATCAATTTATTTCCCCCACCATAATTTAACATTCGTCAACGGTCGCGGCTTGGGCGAATTCGGGTTCGAAGCCGCTTCATTCGGTGTATAAGGATAACGTTTAGGAATGGTGGTGGGATCGTCGCCTGCCGAGTTGAGCGCCAGTACCAGTTCGGGATATCCTGTTCTCCTGTAATCATTATAGGCTTCGATCGGGTTGGGCACAAGCGATATATATTTCTGTGTGATGATCTGTTTCCTTTTTTGCTCTACAGTACCGGCAAGATTTACGATAGCCGGATTGTTGGTGAAGTAAATATCGACCGTATCCTTCGGGATGCCCATCTTGTACATGCTGACCCTGATACCTTCCTGGTACAGTGCATTCGCATCACCGGGAGTACCCAATACCAGCGCCGCTTCTGAAAGGATGAATGCCCTTTGTGAATTGGAAAGCAGGCGTACGAATGATTTACCCGTGGGATCGGGGCCTGTTACAAAAGGAGCATATTTGGAACGGGTGGCAGCCGCAGGCGGCACGGCAGTGGAGCCGTTGTTGAACCCTACATAATTGCTGAGGTTCGGTCCGGCCGGGTGTGTATACAACCTGCCCAGCCTTACGGAATCGTTCAGGCTTTTCATCAGGTTGAGAAAACGCAGGCTGAGCATCTGATCGGTGGGCCTGTTCACGTTATTGAAACTGAAGATCGGGCTCTGGCTACCTTCATTGGTGCCGAAGGGAACTTCGAAGTCCTGGGCATTGTCCTTGATATAGGTATTGTTCGTGAGCACTTCATTGATAACGCTTGTTGCCAGCGTTGGATTGGGATTGCTGATCTGCAGGGCGAATTTCAGCATCAGGGTATTGCCCGCTCTGATCCAGGCTGCACGGCTTCCTCCAAATACCAGGTCATCTGCGCCGGGGTTCAGTGTACCTGCTGGTTTCGCCAGATCGGCCAGCCCGCTTCTCACGAGGTCGAAGAGGCTCGTGATACCGAGACCGGCATTCCCCTGGTAGATATCTTCCTGTTTATCGAACCTCGGCTTGATGTTTTGCAAACCGAACCCTGCCTGTGAGTAGGGAACATCCCCCCAAAGATCTGTGCTCAGTGAGAAAAGATAAGCCAGTTGGATCTTGGCGATCCCCGAATAGGCAGGACTGTTAGCTTCCGTTTTGCTGATCAGTGTGCGCAGGTCGCTGCAGCTATTCGCATAGATCTCGAAATTCCAGGAGTTATCGAAGCTGCCGTCGAGGTTGTAGATATCGAACCCAAGCGCCTGGTTGGCAGTGCCCGCATTGTGTTGCACGAGCAGGCTCGCCACACGGCCCAGTTCATTGGCATTACTGAAAGCGATACCGACCGTAGTATTGGTCAGCAGCACTCTCGGTGGCACATCTTCCGGATTATTAGGGTCTGAATTAATGTCCAGGAATTTGCTTTTGGCGCATCCTCCTGCCATGATCAACAATCCGGACAGTAGCCATAGAATACTTTTATGTTTCATGCTTCGTTTCATATACTTTAGTATTAAGCTGATACAATTTTTTATTTGAAAGAAACCCTTAAGCTCACACCGATGGTTTTGGCATTGGGCGCACCCTGCAGATCGAGGCCGCGCAGGTTACCTGCACCTTGTGTGTTCACCTCGGGGTCCATGGGATAGTTGGGCGCATAATACCAAAGGTTCCGGGCGAATGCTGTGAACCTGGCGCTGCCGAGCGGCGTTTTTTGCAGCACCGATTCAGGCAGGTCGTAGCCGAGCGACAATTCACGAAGCCTGAATACGGTGGCATCGAATACGCTCAGCTCGGAAGAAACACCTGCGCCTCTCCAGTAGGTTTGAGCAGGGATCTGGATGGTATTCTCATCATATTTGTCGGGCCCGGTTTGTATCACACCGGGGATCACCCTGGGCTTCTCCCTGTCTACCGCCGTTTCTTTCAGCATACCTGCACTGCGGAAGAAAGGAACGGTGAAAGAATAGATATCACCACCCCTGGTAAGATCGAAGAGGAAGGAAAGACTGATGCTTTTATACCGCAGCGTATTGGTGATGCCTGCAGTGAAGTCGGGGTTGGGGTTGGCCAACACCTGGTTAGGTATACCTGGCATCCAGAGACCGGTAGCAGGATTGATCAGGTACCTGCCATCCGGGCTGCGCGGGAATTTGTTCCCGATGATAACGCCATAAGGCTGGCCCAGCGCAATGGAAGGGATCACGCCATTGAAGCTCTGGCCGGAAGCGATGGGGAAATTCTGGATGTCTTCGAAGATCTTGGTGACCTTGTTACGGATACGTGTGAAGTTGCCCGATACATCCCAGCGGAAATCCTTTGTATTGACAGGAGTAGCCGTCAGCGTTAGTTCGATGCCTTTGTTGGTCATTTCACCCACGTTGATCAGGCGGGCGCTGTAACCGGAAGAGGCCGGCAGGGCCACAGGAATGATCTGGTCTTTGCTCACTTCGTTGAAATAAGCGAAGTCGATCGTAACCCGGTTCTTGAACAATCCAATATTGGCGCCCACTTCATAGGAAGTAGTGAACTCGGGATTGATATTGGCATTGGCGATCGTATTGTTCTTGCTGAACCCGCCGAACGCACTTCCTCCTACAGTAATGGGGAAGGTAACACTAGACACGTTATTACCATAAGTGCCGATGGTATAGGTATCGTTCAGCACGTAAGGATTGGCGTCGCGCCCTACTTTGGCCACACTGGCCCTGATCTTTCCGTAGGAAAGTACGTTCGATTTCAGATCGAAGGCATCGGTGAACACGAAGCTGGTGGCCACGGAAGGATAGAGATAGGTATTCTTGTTCTTCGGCAGCGTAGAGCTTTGGTCTACCCGGCCTGTGAGTTCCAGGAATAGGTAATTCTTCCAGTCGAACGATAACTGTCCATACCAGCCTACCAGCCTCCGGAGCGTGGTAAGATCGGCAGTACCATTGGAAAATACTACGGCGGAGCCCACATTGTAGAATCCGGGAATGGTCAGGTTATCACCCCTGGCTGTAGTATTTTCGAATTTACGCTGGTTGATATTATTACCGAGCAGCAAGGTGGCATTAAGCCCATTGGTGAAGATATCGTTCTTCTTTGCGGTCAGCATCAGGTCGCTGTTGATCTCCATGCGATAAAATACATCGTTCATCACCAAACCGGTTGGTCTTACCCGTGAGGAAACGGCGAAGACCTGTTTGCGGCGGTCTGTATAGGCATCGACCCCTACCCGGTAGGTCAGGTTGAGCCAGTTGGTGAAATCGTAACCCAATGTGATATTTCCCAGTATCCTTGTCAACTGGCTATTCACCGGGTTCTCGAACGCGGTGAAATAAGGATTCTCGATATTGTTGCTCAGCAGCGGGAAGTTCTGCGATCCATCCGGGTTTTTATAATTGGGCGATTTGTTGCTCCAGGATTGCAGGTCGAAGCTGCGCGGAATGCTTACAAGATAAGCGAAGCCCGAGCCGCCGCCTGCGCTGTTACCACCTATAACCCCATCCTGCCCGGAACTGGAGAAGGTGACGCTACCGCCTACTTTCACATTCCTGATCGTGGTGCTGCCGCCGAGCTGAATATTGGTCCTCCTGAAAGAAGTATTGGGCATGACCCCTTTCTGTGTGAGGTGCCCGATGTTCAGGAGAAAATTCTGTGTGGCGTCGCCACCGTTGATGCTGAGGTTATTCTCGATAAGATTTCCTGTTTCGAAAAAATCTTTGATATTGTTCTTATATAATTGATACGGTACTGTATTGCCGTTGGCATCGATAAGGCCATTGGCGCGTGTGGGCGTCGACCCGAATTTGGGGCCGAAGCTATTACCGCTGATGGGGTTGTACACTCCATTCAAACCCTGTCCGTATTCATTCTGGAAGTCGGGGAGGCTGCTCACTTTCTGAACAGCATAGGAACTGCTGAGGCTGATATCGAGTTTGCCTCTGCCGCCTGCGCCTTTTTTGGTGGTGATGATGATGGCGCCGGAAGAAGCTCTCGATCCATAGAGAACGGCGGCTGCCGGTCCTTTCAGGATATTGACGGATTCAATATTGTTGAGGTTGAGATCGAGTATCCGGTTCGGCGGTTGCTGATCGCCCAGTGTGGCGATCGGTCCGCCTGTCGTTCTGTCAACATCATTGCTGACGGGAATACCATCCACCACGAACAGGGGCTGGTTGCTGCCGAGGAAGGAAGTGATACCGCGGATATTGATATTACTGGACGCACCGGGACTTCCGCTGGCGCTGGTAATATTCACACCGGCCACTTTACCTTGCAATGCATTCACCAGGTTGGCTTCGCCTTTATTGGCGATCTGGTCGGTACGCAGGTTCTGGGTAGCATAACCCAGCGAGCGTTTATCGCGGCTGATGCCCTGTGCAGTGACCACCACTTCACGCAGGTCGGTGCCGGCCTTTGGTTTTAAGGAAATGTCGAAATCGGTACGATTGCCAATGGCCACTTCCTGGTCTTCATAACCTATGGAAGAAATGACAAGCGTGCTTGCATTGGCCGGGACTGCCAATATAAATGCACCGTCTGCCTTTGTAGCAGTACCTGTTTTTGTGCCCTTCACCCGTATGGATGCCGATGCAACAGGATTACCCTTGTCATCTTTCACAAACCCACTGATCGTTCTGGTCTGTGCGCCGGCAAAAAGTACTGTGAAGAAAAAAGAAATCAGAAATAGTAAACTTTTCATGTGCCTGCAGTTTTTGTTTGGAATTATTCGAAGGCAATAAAATTCGGGAAGAAGTTTCAGGGCTACGGCTACATATTGCCGAAACGTGAATCTTGGTGATTAAAGCAGCGTTCTGTACATTTGAACTTTCTTATATGTAGATCAAATACGACATGCTCAGTACTTAATTTACCTGATCATGAAATGTTTGAGCTATGTACACTGTTCCTTACAGACCGAACAACGGACATCTACTATTCAACGACTGTATTCTTTGGCCCGATGAACAATAGGTTGGGTTCAGATGGATATATGTCGGCAATAGTGCCTGCTAAGGTTCAATGGATCACATGAGAAATATTCCGTCTGCAATCCGATTGTTAACCGAACTCTCGTTGCTATGAACAGGAATATTTATCTACAGGTTATCTTTATCCTGTTAACAGGTATTGTTGTGCCAGCGCTGGCAGGACTGGCTACTTACAGTGCCGACTTATCGCCGCATATCATTGGCGTCAGTATCTTTTTTATTACCATTGCCTTTTTATTGTATGAAGGCGGCTCCCGGCTTCATCAGCGACTGCGGAATCATTATACTTTCAATACCAGTCCTTTCCTCAAGATCATTTCCCTTTGCGGCGCTTCCATCCTGTTCAGCACCGTCACGGCCGGGACCATGATACTGCTCTGGATAAGTTTTTTGCATGGGCATACCGACTGGAGGAGCGTATACCTATATATACTGCTACTCCCCGCCCCGGTGATCATTTGCACGCTGGTCGATGAGATCGTTCTGCTCAGTCGTGAAAAAATGTCACATACCCTGCTCGATTTTCCTCCCAGGCAGCCTGAACAATACCACCCCGAAGAACTGCTCACCAAACTCAGCGAACCAGTGCAGGAGTTCACCGGGTTCCTGCCGGTGACCGAACCATCCGGCGATCCGCTCACCCAAACGGTCGCTGCCCGTAAAAAGAACAGGCTGGTAGTACGAAAAGGATTGGAGAATATCGCCATCCGCCTCGACGATATCGTGCTGATCTATACCGAGAACAAGATCGTATACGTGCTCGATCACCAGGGACGGAAATTTTTGATAGATAAGACCCTGACCGACCTGCAGGAAGAGCTGACAGAAGAACTTTTCTTCCGCGCCAACAGGCAGTACATCATCAACATCGATTATGTGCGGGGCTTCAAGACTTATGAAAAAGTAAAACTGCAGGTATACCTCACCGTTCCTGACATCGACCATAGCATTATCATCAGCCAGGAAGTGGCGCCTGCTTTCAGGAAGTGGATGAGTGAGAGTTAAGGATATGCCTAAGATTTAGTATTGTTGTTATTACCCGATTTCGCTTTTTTCTGTTCTTTGTACTGGTTGAGAGCGAGCCGTACGATCTCTTCTTCATTCAGCTCGAAAAAACTACCGAGCAGGAAAAGCTCCTGCAGTGTGAAACGTTCGATATGGTTCATCAGCATGGTGAACCGGACATTCTGAGTGCCCAGGTCAGCAGCTACAATGCTCTTGGGAATGATAGTGAACAACTGGTTGAATGCAACGATATCGCCATTCTCAACCATACGCTTAGCCGCAATATATCTAGGATCTTCTGTCATAAACTCTGAATAAAATATCAATCAAAGAAAAGCAATTGTAATTTTTATATCGATATCGCACCATTCCTTTTTTAGGTAACCTTTCCACCTTTTTTAGCTTGTATGGCTAACTTTCAGTCAATAAACTAACTATTACTACTATACGCCTTCACTATAACCACTCTGATTCAAATTTTTTTTACATACCATTTCAACTATTTTTCACCTCCTTATCCACCGAAGAAAAAGTACGATTCGTACTTTTTTTTGATCAGTTTTGTCACTTTTTTTAGTTGCACTGCATTTTTTTGATTCCCTGAAACCCTTTTCCCACCTGTATCCTATCGCTTCCATTCAAATCATTCATCCAGGATGCACAATACAAAAATACTAATATTTTTAGCAATACGCGTACTAAAAAAATTAGCATTCAAATTTACCTTTGGTTTGAAAAAGGATGATATGTACTTAAACTGTAAATCGTATTTCAGCTTCCACTATGGCACTTTCAGTACAGAAGAACTGGTCAAAGCAGGCGCAGAGACCGGCGCTACAGCAATGGCATTGACGAATATCAACAATACCTGCGACGCCTGGGATTTCGTAACGGCCTGCCATCAGGAAGGGATCAAACCTATCCTCGGGGCCGAGGTCCGCAATGGTGATCGTTTATTATATATTCTGCTGGCAGCCAATAACAAAGGCTTTACCTGGATCAATGAATTCCTCTCCAGCCACCTGCGTGAAAATAGACCATTTCCCGATAAAGCCATCCAGGAACCTTTTTTCACGGATACCTGGGATGGTTATGTGATCTATCCCCTGGGACATAAACCGGTAGAACAGTTGCTTCCCAATGAACTGATCGGCATTCTTCCCACCGAAGTCAATAAGCTGTTCGGGCTGCCGGCCAGTAGCCGCGACAAGTTCGTGGTGCGGCAACCGGTAACCATACAAAACAAGAAATATCATAATGTGCACAGATTGTTGCAGGCTGTGGATAAAAACGTAGTGCTCTCCAAACTGCCGTCCACCGCTATCTGCTCGCCCCAGGAATATTTTGTGCCACCCGCTAAATTATTCGAAGCCTTCCAGCAATATCCCTTCCTGATCACCAATACTTTCCGGTTGATGGATACCTGCGAGATCAGGATGGATTTCGGGAAAGACAAGAACAAACGATATTTTACCGCCAGCAAAAAAGACGATGTACAATTGCTCCGCAAACTGGCTTATGACGGCTTCCGGCACCGGTATGCCAACCAGCCACAGGCCATAGAGCGACTGGAGAAGGAATTGAAAGTGATCGAAGAGCTCGGCTTCACAGCTTATTTTCTCATCACCTGGGATTTTATCCGCTATGCTAATAACCGCGGCTTCTATCACGTAGGACGCGGCAGCGGCGCCAATTCCATCGTAGCCTATTGCCTGAAGATCACGGACGTCGACCCCATCGAGCTCAACCTTTTCTTCGAACGCTTCCTGAACAACGAAAGGACCTCACCACCCGATTTCGATATCGATTTCAGTTGGCTCGACCGCGATGAGATCATCGATTATATTTTCAAACGCTATGGAGAAAAATATGTAGCCCTCGTAGGTTCATACACCACCTTCCAGTATAACGCTATTATCCGCGAACTGGGAAAGGTGTTCGGGTTGCCGGCCAAAGAGATCGACGAACTCGGAGAAAAAGGTTACTATTACGGAAATTCGCGGGGCGAATATTTCAATAAACGCGGCCAGGAAGATGATTACCATCGCCTCGTATTGCAATACGGAAAGCTGCTGAATAATTTTCCCAACCATCTCAGCATCCACGCCGGCGGCATGCTGATCAGCGAAGAACCCATCCACGCCTATACCGCCACCTGGCTGCCACCCAAAGGATTCGCCACCACGCAGATCGATATGTACCTCGCAGAAAATATCGGCCTGTATAAATACGATGTGCTCTCGCAACGCGGGCTCGGCCATATCAAAGAGACCATCCGGCTGGTGAAGGAAAATAAGAATGTAACGGTCCATATCGATGAGGTCGACAGGTTCAAGAAAGATCCTGCCGTTCAGCAACAATTGCAACAGGTGAATACCATCGGCTGCTTTTATGTGGAGAGCCCGGCCATGCGGCAACTCCTCAATAAACTGAAGTGCCGCGATTATGCCACACTGGTAGTGGCCAGCTCCATCATCAGGCCGGGCGTGGCCAGCAGCGGCATGATGCGGGAATATATCAACCGGTACCACCGGCCCGATGCCGTACAATACCTCCACCCAACTATGGAAACGCTCCTGAAAGAAACTTTCGGCGTAATGGTGTTCCAGGAAGATGTGATCAAAGTGGCGCATTATTTCGGTGGACTGGCCATGGGAGAAGCCGATACGCTGCGCAGGGCCATGTCCGGCAAGTACCGCTCCAACAACCGCTTCGCCCTGATGAAAGATAAGTTCTTCCAGAATTGCCGCGCACAGGGCTATGCAGATGAGCTCACGGCAGAAGTATGGCGACAGATGGAATCCTTTGCTGGCTACAGCTTCTGCAAAGCACATTCCGCCAGCTTCGCCGTAGAAAGCTTCCAGGACCTGTATCTGAAGACCTACTACCCCATGGAGTTCATGATCGGCGTGATCAATAATTTCGGCGGCTTCTATTCCACGGAGCTTTATTTTCTCGAATTGCGCAAAACAGGGGCTACCATTCATCTCCCCTGCGTGAACCATAGCCATTATTTCACCGGCATCAAAGGCAAAGACGTATATACCGGTTTCGCTCACCTGAAAGGGCTTGAAAAGAAGCTGGCGGAGAAGATCCTCACCGAAAGATCTTATCATGGCGATTACCTGCACCTGCAGGATTTTATTGAAAGGACAGATATCACGGCCGAACAGCTCAATATACTCGTGAGCATCGGCGCGTTCCGCTTCACCGGCAAGAGCAAGAAACGTTTATTGTGGGAAGCCAATTTCCTCCAGAAGAAAACGACCGTACAGGAAGGCGCCATGCGCCTGTTCAAAGAAAAACCCCTGGCCTTCACCCTGCCCGAACTGAACGATAACCCGCTCGATGATGTGTACGACGAGATCGAGCTCATAGGCTTTACCCTGCGCAATCCATTCGAACTGGTGCAGGAAGACGACAGTAGCTATGTTCTCTCCAAAGACCTGCCGCAATACCTCGGCAAACCCGTTACCCTGCTGGCATATTTTGTCGATCATAAAGTAGTGCCCACGAAGAACAGCCAGGTGATGTCGTTCGGCACTTTTCTCGATAAGCAGCTCGACTGGGTCGATACCGTTCATTTCCCGGATTCCCTCAGCCGCTACCCGCTCAAAGGAAAAGGGTTCTATCGGATCAAAGGCAAAGTGGTGGAAGATTTCGGTGTATGCAGCGTGGAAGTGAGCAGCATGATGAAGATCGGTTATAAGGAAAGGAAATACGCAAATCTGTAATATGCTATTGACAACGGAAAGACATATCGCCCATCTCGACCTCGATGCCTTTTTCGTATCGGTGGAGTGTTTGAAGAATTCCAGGCTGAAAGGCAAGCCACTGATCGTTGGCGGTAGCAGCGACAGGGGCGTAGTGGCTGCCTGCAGCTATGAAGCCCGCAGCTTCGGCATCCATTCGGCCATGCCTATCAAACTGGCCAAAAGGCTCTGCCCGCATGCCATCATCATACAGGGAGATATGGAATCCTACAGCAAGTATTCATCCCTGGTTACCGAGATCGTAAAAGATTCGGTGCCCCTTTTCGAAAAATCCTCGATCGATGAGTTCTATATCGATCTAACGGGAATGGACAAATATTTCGGCTGCAGCCGCTTCACTGCCGATCTCAAAAAAAGAGTGGTGCAGGAAAGCGGCCTGCCGGTTTCCTATGCACTGGCCAGCAATAAGCTCATCAGCAAAGTGGCCACCAATGAAGTAAAGCCCAATGGCCAGTTGGAGATCGCCTTCGGTAAGGAGAAAAGTTTCCTGGCGCCACTGAGCATTGCCAAGATCCCCGGCATAGGTAAGGAAACAGCCTTCCTCTTATTGAAGATGGGAGTAGAAACAGTGAAAGTGCTGAGCGAGATCCCGGTAGAGATGCTGCAAAACCTGCTGGGCAAAAACGGTAGCGAGCTATGGCGGCGCGCCAATGGGATCGACGATGCGCCCGTGGTCCCTTATCATGAACAGAAATCCATCTCCACGGAAAATACTTTTCAACAGGATACCATCGATATAGACAGACTGCATTCGGAACTGGTGAGGATGACGGAAAGGATCGCTTTTCAATTGCGGGAACAGAACAAGCTCACGGGCTGCGTGACCGTCAAACTGCGCTATTCCAATTTCGATACGGTGAGCCGCCAGAAGACCATCACCTACACAGCAGCAGACCATGTCCTGCTGAAAACGGCGAGGGAACTGTTCGATAAGCTCTATGAACGGAGAATGCTGGTGCGCCTCTTAGGGATCCGCTTCACGCACCTGGTGCCGGGCAATTACCAGATCAACCTGTTCGAAGATACACAGGAGATGATCCGGCTCTACCAGTCCATCGACCATATCAAGCACAGGTTCGGGGAAACCTACCTGGTAAGGGCAAAAGGGATAATATAATATAACATCAATGGACAACCGAATTACTATATCAGTGGCGCCAATTCAGGGTATTCCACTTTCTCCATCGGGTCCAGTGCCGACCTGAAATCTTTGGCGATGGGATAGGCCGACATTTTATCGGCCGCATATTGTGCCGTGGCAATGGCTTTGATGCGTTCTTCATCCGGGTCGCCCAGCAACCATTCATAAGCGAGGTCTTCCGTGAGGATCACCGGCATCCTTTTTTTGGAGTTGTGCACCTGCTCCATCAGTTTGTTGGCGGCCGTGGTCACGATAGCGAAAGTATCTACTGTTTCACCGGTGTCTTTGTCTGTCCACGCCTGCCAGATCCCGGCCATGAAAAACACTTCCTGCCCGGGCAAAAAAATATGATAGGGATATTTCACGGCTGTTTTCAGCGGCTTGCCTGTTTTCCCGAGCGGATGTACATGCCGCCATTCATAAAAACCCGATGATAGTACCAGGCAGCGACGGTGCAGGGCGGCATCCCGGTACATTTTACCGGGCAATAACAATTCTTCCCCTACTGCATTCAGGGTAGTGATGGGTGGATGGAACCGGCCACTGTCGTCTTTATACCCATGCCTGAATTTCGAAGCAGCTTCCCGGTTCTTCAGGTATGGCGGCAGAAAGCCCCATTCCATTTCAGTGATCTCGAAATCCTGCCTGCCCGCCACCCGTTTCAGTACAGGTGCATTGGTATATTCAAAACCGATCAGTAAAGGTTTGTTGAGAAAATTCAATTTGGCGATCGCCTTTTCCAATTGCTTGAGCCGGATGAATTCGGCCCTGGTCACTCTTACACCATTATAATAGCACATAATTAAGATAAGGTTATGAAGATGATTGAATATATGCTTCGATCAGTACGCCGATCTCCTCAGCCAGTTGTTGCCTGCCTTCGGGGATGGAGGTCCAGAAATAATATCCTTCCGCATCTTTGGCCCTGGTAAGGAACAGGGCCATCTGCCCGTCGGCCGACATTACCCTGTACAGGACCTGCTTGCCTGTCCTGATCACTTCTACATGCAGCGACCGCTCGTGGTACAACACCTCGAAATTTTTGTCCAGGTTCTCCATCATCATAAAGAATAATGCCCAACAATTTAATGAAAAAAGCCTATCCTATCGCATAAACATGCTACCCGCAGCACTTGTACTTGGGCAAGCGATGAAGTCCATTACCTCTGTGTCTTTCCGAAACTCTTTGCCCTCACTGTATGACCCTGCTGTTCATCGCCGCCCTGTGCGGTACCGGGCAGGAATGCATCTTCAATCATATCTCCCGGAAAGAAGGGCTTGCTTCGAATTTCGTTCACTGCATCTGGCAGCACCCCAAAAGCCATCCGCAACAAACGGGTATGATCGTGCTTTACTTTTTATTCTGGTGAAGCAGCAGGCCATTGCCATCCGGGTCGATCAGGGTGGCGATCTTTCCTCTCGGGGAATCATCTACCCTCGCAATATCGATCCCTTTATTTCTCAGGTCATTCAAATCCCTTTCCAGGTCTTCCGATTCCAGGATAAGTCCCTGCAGGGAACCAGCGGGCATTTCCTGCAACCATTCCACCAGGGCGATGGTGGTAGACTGCTGCGGAAAACCCAACTGGACCCAATGCAGACCATTGCCGATCGGTTCTTCAAGGAGGAGCTGAAAGCCAAGTTTCATATAAAAATCTTTTGCCCTTTGCTGATCGGTGACCGGGATTGAAATGACTTCTATTGTTTTAATAGTATTCGTTTTTGATGATGGATAAGCGGACAGTCACAAATGTATAATGGTGATGGATTTTCAAACGGGGGTGATCGCGGCAATCTTTAGGGAGTTTGCGACAATAATTGTCCGGATCGCCACCGGGGATTGTTCCGATCACCCCGGCACGAAAAGAAAGAACATGAATAAGTTTGCATCGATAAATCAGCTCATCAATTAAAAACTTATCGAATGAGAAAGATCATATCGCACCTGAATGTATCATTAGACGGTTTTGGAGCAAGACCAGATGGGGCCATGGACTGGATCGCCATGGGTGAAGACATATTCGGGGATGCAGTAGCGCTGACCGATACCGCCGACACTGCCCTGTACGGGAGGGTCACTTACCACTTAATGGAGGACTATTGGCCGGTAGTACTGAAGAATCCGCAGAGCACGAAGATGGAACATCGCTTTGCTCAATGGTCGGAAGATGTGACCAAATTCGTGATCTCGAATACCCTGAAAGCAACAAGCTGGAACAGGAGCAGCATCATGAGTGGTGATATTACCGGCCAGGTGAATCAGCTCAAATCGCAGGTGGGCCGTGACATCATCATCTTCGGCAGTCCCTACCTCACGAAAACACTTACTGTTGCCGGCCTGATCGATGAATTCATTATCAACGTAAATCCTGTTATCATCGGCAAGGGTATCACTGTATTTCCGGACGGCGGCCATGATACATCCCTGAAATTGCTGAATACCAAAACATACGGTTCAGGGGTCATCGCGCTTCATTACGGCAAAAAATAATCAGGAAATCGCTGCTGATAGCGGCAATCTACCCGAAATGCATATTTTTGTTGTTTTTTCAACAGTGATTCATGAAAGTATTAGTTACAGGAAGCGCCGGGCATCTGGGAGAAGCGATGGTCCGTACTCTCAAAGACATGCAGTATGAAGTAGTGGGTCTCGATATCCTTTCATCTCCATTCACCACTCATAAAGGTTCTATCGCTGACCGTTCGTTCGTGAAGCATTGCATGAAGGGAGTAAAAATAGTTTACCATACCGCCACGCTGCATAAGCCCCATGTGGTTACCCATAGCCCGCAACAATTCATCGATACCAATATCACTGGAACGCTCAATCTTCTGCAGGAAGCAGTGGCAGCAGGGGTAGACAGCTTCATATTCACCAGCACCACCAGTGTTTTCGGAGATGCGCTGGTGCCGCCTGGATCACGGAAGAAGTGGCGCCCGTTCCGAAAAATATTTACGGTGCTACGAAAGCAGCGGCAGAAGACCTATGCCAGCTATACTACCGCAACCAGGGATTGTCCTGCCTGGTATTGCGTACATCGAGGTTCTTCCCCGAAGAGGATGACCATAAAGAGAAACGGGAAGCCTATACCGATGATAATCTCAAAACGAACGAATACCTGTTCCGGCGGGTCGATATTGAAGATGCAGTAAGCGCGCACCTGCTGGCATCCAAACACGCAAAGCGGATAGGCTTCAGCAAATATATCATCAGTGCCACCACTCCATTCCAACCTGGTGAGATGCAGGCCCTGCGCGACAATGCTCCGCTGGTCGTGAAAAATCATTTCCCGGATTATGAAGCGGTATTTGACCGTTTGGGTTGGAAGATGCTCCCCACGCTTGACCGTGTATATGTGAACGAAAAGGCCAGGAAAGAATTAGGCTGGCAACCCAAATACGATTTCAGGAGCATTATCGACCGCCTGAAAACGGGAGAAAACCTGAAAAGCCCGATGGCTATGCTGGTCGGCTCGAAAGGATACCACGAAGAGACATTTTCAGAAGGGCCTTTCCCGGTATAGGATCAGTGTATAAGTACGGCCATTTCGTGATGGAAAAGGTGGATTAGCATTATTGCCTTTTTGCAGAATGTTTGTTTATGAATTCCCTCAACGCCAGGGCATGATTATGCTCCACATCCCTTGCTGCAAATAGCAATGTCACTGTTTTATGTTCATGAATAAAGGAAAGAAATTCTTCAAGGGAAGGAGACCGTTTCAATTCGTCAAAATATTTACTGCGGAACTGGTCCCATTTTTCCGGTTGATGATGAAACCATTTCCGCAGCGCCGTGGAGGGAGCGATCTCCTTCATCCATCGATCGATATGTGCATCCTCCTTTTTAATTCCACGCGGCCATAATCGGTCGACCAATATCCGGCAACCATCTGCGGCTGAAACAGGCTCATATATCCTTTTTACCTGGATCGTCATATACAGGAAATTAATGAGGGCTTCAATTATACCTCAAATTACAAAAATTCGTAGTGTCAATCTCCCCTGCAGCCTGTAATAGTATATTTGAACAGGCATTTATTGGTCCGGCTTTTTCCCTCCATCGCCTGCAAGTGTCCTACTATTTTTGACCCGGATGATTTTGCCATTCTTCTCATCGGTGAGCAGGTACAGTTTACCCCCAGGACTTTGCACCACTCTTCTTAACCTCACCCTATCGTCGACAAATAATTCTTCCACGCTTTTGACCGTTTCTCCTTCGATCCTGAACCGCCAGAGACTTCCCCAGGATAGGCCAGGAACGATCAGGTCATTTTTCCAGGATGGGAATTCATCGCCTGTATAGAACGACAACCCTGTTGGGGCTACGGTCTGTAACCAATACCAGACCGGTGGCGTGTAGACATTCCCATCCAATACCGGGGGAACATAATCGGCCGACCTGTATTTGCCCGTTGTTTTCACCGGCCAGCCATAATTGGCGCGAGGTCGCAGCATATTGATCTCGTCGCCCTGGAAAGTACCATGCTCACTGAACCATATTTTTTTGGTGGCCGGTTCAACGATGATCCCCTGCGCGGCCCGGATACCTGTTGCATACAGACCGGGCACAGCCTTCGGGCCGAAATCCGGGTTATCGGCAGGGATCGATCCATCCGGATTGATGCGGTATATTTTCCCTCTCCTATCTTCAATATTTTGTGCGATGGGCAGCGCAGGTTCATCTATTTCTTTGAACAGCCGCTCACCGATGGTGAAATAAAGCTTACCATCGGCCCCAAAGACCATTCCTCCGCCATAATGAAAACGTTCCGGAGTATATGGTGTGGCCACAAAAAGTGTTTGGACCTTTTCCATACGGTCCTTATCGAGGATGGCGCGGATGATCCTGGTGGTGGATCCTTCTCCGTTCCCTGAGGCGTAGGATACATAGATGAACTTGTTTCTCCTGAATTCAGGATCAGTCAAAACCTGGAATATCCCGGCGTTATCGCCTATGCCTTTCAACCCGACACTATCGGCCAGGTCACCGGGAAAACCGCTGATGGGGAATTTCTGTTTGGTAGACAAATTGATCCTGACCAATCCACCCTCCTTCTCACCGACGAGCACTTCATCTTCCGAGAGAAAAGCCATGCTCCACGGACGTTTCAACCCCTCCACGATAACTTCTTTCCGGGGATTTTCCTTTTGGGCAAAAACTACCAGGAAACAAAAACTAAGGAATAGAGATAAAAGCGAGGTTCTCATTTGATCATATTTTGTTTGAAAAAAACGGAGTGATTTCAAACACAAATATTCAACCTGGATCAAAAGAGAAGGTCTGGGGTTATGATCCCGTAGTACGGATTTATGATTCCTGACCATTATTATAGTGGGAACCAGGCTAATATCATTTACCGGCAGCAATGCCGAAGCGATTGGGAGATGAGTTGCCCTGGCTTAATTCCATTCGACGGGGATATCTTTATACTCAAACCCGATAGATCTGCCAGGCCGTTCATCATCATAATACTCCACAGCGATCAATTTCATCAGCTTAACGGAAGGTAATACCATGGAGAATGTTATCAATGTCTTTATGGGAACGTCTGTATATATTTTATTCCTTGAGCCCTCACTACCCAATTTGATTTTATTATACTTGAATTCATTTCCTTCAATGTCAACGGCCGTCGCCGAACTAAATTGAAATTCCTGATTAGCCGCATGATTGGTAAGGATCAATTGCACAGTAACTGTTTGCTCTTTTATATTTCCTTTACAACTGACCAGGTTGAAATCGATTTTGGAAGAAGTGATCAGTTTGACGGGGGTAACTATTTTCAGTGCCTTTCGGAGATAGTCATTCTCTGCCTTTATTTTATCGCAATCGGATTGGGCGAGGATAACCTGATGGGCCAGTAAAAACACCATGACTGCAGAAAAGATCTTCAAGTATTTCATAATATAAGGTTTATTGATACAAAGGCTTTATCCCTGTAATCGTCAACCGAATATAATGAATTTTTATGAGAAACCGATCCCTATTGAAAACCCGGCAACTGCCAGCCTATTTTATCCACGGGCTTTGGAATCCGAGTTTTTTCAGTCCATTTTGAATATCGGGGATCTTCATGAACAATTTCCAGAGCAGGCCGGTACGATAGTTTTCTATCATCACCACAATAGGCCCCTGGTCGATGGCGAGGTGTGACCGGGCATACCAGTTGTGATGAATGCTGAAGCCGTCCGTAAACCCATATTTGCTCCATATTTTATTGCCCAGTTCTTCATAAAAGTAGCGCAGCGCCTGCATGCTTTCTTTGGGTGTAAAGGGCATGGATGAAATGGCGGCAGTTGGTTGGATCACACCTAAATCCGTATCGGGGCAGTGCGCCACATAACCCTTGTAACTATCGCCTGCTGTAAGCCCCCAGCATTTTTCACTGTACCCTTTGTACTTCCTGGGATTTTCGATGCAATACGCCCGATTGATCAATGTATGATTACGTGCCTGCTCCAGGTAATCGATCCCCAGTGAATCTTTCAGCCCGTTAGGATCAATTCCCTGGAAGGTGTATTGCTCAAAGAAAAGAGGACCACCCTTATCAAAGTTCCCCAGTGGCAGCTTGATCCCATAATAGGTATTGCCATTTCTGAAACCGCGGTTGCCTGCCCATGTACCATTGTAAACTTCTTTCGAAATGGAATGGCGGGGTGAGGAGGCGGCCATGATGTAGGTGATCAAACATTCATTCCACCCCAATACCGGGAAGTTCATATCGAACCCATTATTGGGGCTCCAGTGCCAGAACAGTTTGTTTTGATCATTGGTATGCCAGTTCCAGTTGGCAGCGCCCCACATTTGGTCGACCCGCTTGCGAAGATATTTCTCGCGGGGTTTGTCGCTGTTGAAGTATTCCCTGGCGCATAAGAAGCCCATGAGCAGGTAAGAAGTTTCTACGATATCCGCCGCATCATCCAGCCGGTCGAACTTGATGGTTTTACCGGTGCGGCCGTCCATGAAATGCGGATAGATACCGTGGTAACAATCCGCATTGATCAGGAAATCTGCAATACGGATAAGCCTTCCTACCGCAGTATCTCTGCCTATCCAGCCCCTTTCCACTGCCACGATCGTACTCATGATGCCAAAACCGGTGCCGCCGATCGCGCCTGCATCCGGTCCGAATTTCGTAGTGCTGTAATTGGGTTCTCCCCAGGCTTCGTTGATGTAGTCCCAATAATGTTCCGCCAGGACTGTATTGCTTCTTTCCAGCGCCAGCCCGCTCACGGGATGTGCACCATGCCAGAAGAACCTGAAAGTCTGCTTCTGCACTGTTTCCAGCAAAGCTTCATCACTAAGCCCCTTTCTTACACCAATAGGTGCAATAGAATCCTGCGCGGTGGCAATAATCGTGCTACCAATGGCCACGGCCACCAGTATGATCTTTTTAAACATCATTGGTCTATCTTGTTTTTACGAGTAAATAAACGTTCAGCTAGTTAACGTTGATGAATAACCGCAGTTATTAACTATTGGAACAAAGCTAGATATCTGGTCAACCCAAAACCACCTTTTTAAATCCTAAATTCTATCCTTTTATTGCATGAGCCGGCCGATCGAACCGGATTTTCATCCAGACCATGAGGCAACCACCACGACAGGCAGATAAAAGAGGCCCTGCCAAGCCTTCGCTCCATTCAAGCCGAGCCAAAATATGCATGAAAATCAAATTCCTGACCATTAATATCAATAAAGTAGCCCTGCCTGCCTCAATCGCTGAGATCGGGACTTGTCTGTGGCTTATCATTTTCGGAATAAGAAATAGACCGAACGGCGCCACGTGATGATACCCTGTCCTTCAAGAAAAAGAAGACGCTTATAAAAAGCGAAAGACAGTTCCAATAAAAATACCGGAAGTCGGTGTCCACCTGGAAAATAAAAAGCTGGGGGAATACATACAATAGAGATGAAGCAGCCAAAACAAAAACAACTTTCCTGGTGATCGAATTATGGATATAAAAGCCCGCGATGAACATACCAATATTCATGATCAGCCAAAACCACGGTCTCATATAAGGCAACTCTGACTGAACCTTGATCAACCAGATAAATGACCGTGAAACAAAATTCGGTTTAAAAGTTATTCCAAAATTATTGGGCGTAACCACCGCGTTCATCGTTACTATCCAGGTCCGTTTTTTGATCCGTAAGAAATAAAGAAAGCCATCCCATCTGTTGAATAAGTATGCACCTGGGTTCTCTGAAATGCTATGCACCCAGGCTTGCCGGATATCACGCTCAGTATTATCAGTTAAAGAGGGGAAGGAAATTTTCTTTTCGTCGTTCCAATACAGGTTATCGAATGTGGCCGTGGTATAGTTGGACCGTAAGTACGCAGTATCAAAGCCTGGGTACTCATTGATAAATGATGGGAAATAATTCTTCCCTGTCTTTGTGTAAATGCCAGCTATATCGTGCAGGTAAAGCTTGTACTCGGGATACTGCTTTTGGGGCTTTAAAGCATAATTCAAAATGGATTGACATCCTATTGCCAGAGCCAACGCTATAACAATCGCGCCCGTCATCAGCAACCGGTGTTTTGCCCATTTGAAATAATTATCGAACCATAAATAAAATAAAGGTATGGCGCCCGGTAAGGCATTTATCCGGACCAGTGCTCCATAGAGTATGAATAGAAATGAGAAAGCAGCCTCGACCTGTGTCATCCGCCGCTTTTTATAGCCGGCACGGGCAATAATGCAAAAGCTCAACAACCAGGACAACGCCATTTGAACATCCTTGATAATATATCCTGCAAAATTTTGTACAAAAGGAGCCAGTAACAACCCGAAAAACAACCAGGTGCGGCCGCGCCGGGATGAGAACCAACTGGTGGCCAACAAGTAAAAACTTGTCCATAATAATGTCAACTGGAATATGAGCATTACCTGCGGGCCCTTATAAAGCATATTCAAAAAACTCCAGAACCAGGCCATCATAGGCGGGTGCCAGTCGCGGTAATGATGATTGACCGATTGTTCATATATATCCAATGAATCAGGAGACATGAACCCGGGAGAATAAGCCGCCACATTCAAAAAGAAACCGATAAGGCCCAGGTAGAGTGGAATTAAATAAAGAGAGGGGTTTTTATTCTCCTGATGATTCATTGATTGGTTGTTTGATAAAGAAGGGTAAAAATAACACTATGCAGATATTTATAAAATGCAAAATTGACAAGATAAGTAACCGGCTGATATACGGAGGCTGCACCGATTAACAACAGGTACACTACATTGTTATCAGGTGGCTGAATACTTCAGATCAATACACCGAAGTGATCTTTTTAGAGATTTAGAATTATCAATTCAAATATTGATCCGACTTCAGCCTCTATTATTTTTAATCGCCCGGACTATTTTTTCAGTCCGTTTGTCTGCTCTTGCATTATTCAAAGAAATCACTGCCCAGATTGCAGCCGGGATCCATCCAATCAAAGTCAATTGCAGAACAAGGCAAAGAATACCAGTAAATATTCTCCCCCTTAAAATAAAGGAGAGCCACGGAAGCAGGATAGCTATGAGTGTCATGGTTCAAGTGATTTCAGTTAAAAATAAAACATTATTCGACTATTAATCATTCACCATTGAACAATAATCCAATGGAACCTAATTGTCACCTTTGGGTGGGGTATTCATTTGCCACAAAGACACGGAGGCTCAATAGAGTAGAGATAATCCATTCAGGCCAATTGCTTTATCGGTCTTTGTCCGGTGGCTTTATTGGGCATGTATTGACAAGGAAGTCAGTGAGTCTATATTTCCCAAAAAATCCTGCCTGTAGCTGTATACCGGAAGGCGTTTCCGGGTGTACATTTGACTGAGTTATGTATACCAGGTACTCATTCTATTGGAAAGCCTCCATCAAGAACAATAATACAATCTGATGATAGAACAGTATTACGAAACAATCGCCCGGCGATACGAACAACTGAATGAAAAAACTCAAAACCAGTTATTGTCAGTTTCGAATGTAAGATGCCTTAAAAAAGGAGAACGGTTATTCGAGGCAGACACTTTACCAAGATATTCTGCTTTTGTGGTTTCCGGAGCACTAAAGTATTATTATATAGATGAAGAAGCTGGCGAAAGGATTGTGGATCTATGTATTGAAAACGATGTGCTTTGCAATTTTGATAATTATCTTCAAAAACGATTGTGCAACTACAGTGTTCAAGCGGTGCAGCATTCAACAGTTATTTGCCTCGATAATGGCTTGCTTGACAAAATTTATTTTGCCAATCATCAATTATTGCAATTTGGCGCAAAATTGGCCCATGCAGTTATACAAAGACAGAAGGAACATATACATCTCCTGTCGATGAAAAATCCGATAACCAGGTACAGGTATATACTTGATCAACACCCTCAATTACTGCAATCATTCTCTCTCACCGAACTTGCCAGATACCTTAACTTAAGTAGAGAAACGTTGAGCAGGGCCAGGTTGGCCTTAATGAATGAAGCCCGATCTATTTGTGATTGAGATCACGAATACAAATAACCTGCTCTCTTACTTTTGGGCTCAATCAAATTCAAGTTATGTTGAGCTCGGAATTTCCATATTATGAAAAAGGGGATGGCAGACCTATGATCCTATTGCATGGGTTAATGGGAAGCCTTAGTAATTGGTCCTCCGTTATATCACACTTTCATAAGCAATACAGGATACTTGTCCCAAGCCTGCCGATAGAAAAACATACTGGGGACAAGGCTCTTGAATTTCTGCTTGAATATTTTGAACAATGGATTGAAGCACTACAACTTCAGGATTTTATATTGGTGGGTAATTCCCTTGGCGGACACCTGGCAGCAAGATACGCACATAAGCATTCAGCAGGTATCCGGAATTTAATTCTGACAGGCAGTTCCGGCCTTTATGAAAACAACATGAGCACAGCATATCCCAAACGAGGCAATTTTCAATATATAAAGGAAAGGGTAGAATATACTTTTTATGATCCTGCCATAGCAACAGATGACCTGATCAGGGAAATATTCGCTATAACAACCAATCCACACAAATGTCTTTCCGTGATAAAGATGGCTAAGGCCACCCAACGCAATTATATCGGTGATCTATGTAGAGAAATCAAAGTACCCACGCTAATTATCTGGGGGAAAAACGATAGAATAACGCCCCCAGATGTTGCTGAAAGTTTCCACCGGCTAATTCCCAATTCTACATTACGCTGGATCGACAAATGTGGCCATGCACCAATGATGGAGCAACCAGTCCTGTTCAATAATATATTGGAAGAATACCTCCACCCGGCTTCTGACCGGCAAAACTTCTGAAGGGCAATCACGGAGGTTTCTGAGGTCGATGGCTTAAAACATAAAACCCGCTCTGAGAGCGGGTTTTATGTTTAAGTCGGTAAAGCTGGACAATTGTCGAACCAGTTTATAAAAGATTTAAGAGAAATTTTGGGCCTTTACTATAGTGAGTTCTTTTGCAAGGAACAAAACTTTTGACGACTATTTGTATTCTGCAGTTGGTTAATGAGCAACCCCAAGGCAGTGAAGGCACTTTCATGGCGCCAAAAATCGTTGGATTTATGACTTTTTTTCTATTTAATAAAACATTAACTACACCTGTAGTTGATTAATTACAATTATAGTTTTATATTTGTTGTATGAAGAGATTAAGCGAAAAAGAAGAAGCCATCATGAAGATTGTCTGGCAAAAAGAAAAAGTCTTTGCCAAAGAGGTCAGGGAGGCACTACCAAAGCCAAAGCCACACATTAATACGGTAGCTACTATTATGAGGAGGCTTTCGGACAAGGGTTTTCTTATCTATGAAGATTTTGGAAGTAGTTATCGTTACTCGGCAGCAATTAGCCAGCGGGAGTATAATAATAAGGTAGTAAAACCCCTGCTCAAAGGCTTGTTTGGCAACTCTATTAAGAATGCTGTCGCCTTTTTTGCCCAGGAAGAAGAAATTACACCAAAGGAACTGAGGGAAATAATACAGATGATTGAGAAAAGAAAATAAAATTGTTTGACAATGTCTCACCTGCTCGTCTATACACTGGAAGCCAGCATTGTACTAATCATTCTTTTTGTCGTTTACCGACTTCTTTTTAGAAAAAACACTTTCCATACTTTCAATCGCTTCATGCTCATTTTGATTGTCTTTTTAACGTTGGTTCTTCCTGCTTTACGTATTTCAGTTGGAGCATCAGATTTATCTGCTTCTGTATTTCAGAACATCGGCGTAACGGCCAATAAGTATTTAGGCCACACATCTGGTTTACTCGGTGAAATAACAACCTCTTTCCCGGTCTTTAATAAAAATCATAACCACTTTAATTGGCGTTCAGCAGTAGCTGTTAGTTATTGCCTTGTATTGGTTTACTTTTTATGTCGGCTTTTCTTTCAATTGTACCTGTTATACAGGTTTATCAAAAGAGGAAAGAGAAAACAGTCAAAATATTATTCAATAGTTTACGTTGAAGATGATTTGCCGCCGTTTTCTTTTTTCAGATGGATCATCCTCAACCCGGCAAAATATACAGCAGGGCAGCTACGACATATCACAACCCACGAGAAAGTACACGTAAAGCATTTTCATTCGTTGGATATATTGTTTGCTGATCTGTTTACTGCTTTTTTCTGGTTTCATCCAATTGCGTGGAAGCTAAAAGAAAGCATTAAACTCAATCTTGAATACATTGCGGATGCCGAATTGCTGCAATCCGGCGTTGACCGCAAAGAGTATCAGTATAGCTTGCTGAATATCGGATTCAACAAATCTGCGACGGCAGCCGTTAATTATTTCAACCATTCGCACATAAAAAAAAGAATTGCCATGATGAACAATGAAACCTCTCCGTCTGTTGCATTGATCAAATATTTGATTTTTATCCCCATTATTCTTTTTATCACAATTATTTTAAGTTCGTTCAACGCCAGTAATAACGGTAACGCTGTAAAAGCGCAGACGTCTGCAGACAGCGGCATTAATATATATCTCGCTATCCGGGAAGATATGACGAAGGACAGGCTTGAAGAGCTTCGGAATTATTTATCTGCTGAAGGGGTTGACATTAAGTTTTCAGGCCTAAATTTTAACCAGCAGCATCTGCTCACCCAAATCAGGCTTGTTGCAAATGAGCATGGCCGTTTGATTGGCGATATAACAGCATCGAACGATAGCAAAGCTCTTTCAGATCCCATCATTTTATACGTCATAAGAAAAGGTGAGCAAAAAGAAGGTGTTACCTTAGGATATCCCAAAGAAATGTCGGAAAAGGACATAAAAATTCTAAAAACTTTAAACGGACTACTCAAATACAATCCTGCATCTAAAGATTTCGAAGTGCATGGAAGTGTTGTACTCGATAATTAATCCATAAACATCGCTGTATGTATATTTTGCGTTCTACAGCCGCGTTGTTTTTCTTGTCAATTTCATTTGCTGGAAAAACAATCGGCCAGGCTTTGCCGGATTCGATCGTTACAAAGATCAACACATTTTTTACTACCTGGAATAATGCCAATAGTCCGGGTTGTGCTGTCGGAATAGTAAGAAATGATTCACTGATCTTTTCAAAAGGATACGGAATGGCTAATCTTGAGTATGGAATACCGAATTCTGACGAAACGATATTTCATATTGCTTCGGTTTCAAAACAGTTTACAGCATACGGCATCATTTTGCTGGCAAGGCAAAGTAAACTTGGGTTGGATGATGACATTCATAAATATCTCCACTGGTTTCCTGATATGAAACAAAAGATTACGATTCGCAATCTTTTAAATCATACCAGCGGTATAAGGGATCAATGGCAGCTATTAGCAATACAAGGGACCAGGTTAGATGACGTGATTGCCCAGGATCATATCCTTAAAATATTGAGTAAACAAAATGCGCTCAATTTTCCGCCCGGCGAAGAGAGCATTTATTCAAACAGCAACTACACACTACTGGCGGAGATTATAAAATCCGTTTCCGGTCAATCATTACGAAAGTTTGCAGACTCTGCTATTTTTAAGACTCTCGGTATGGTACATACGCATTTTCATGATGATTATACAGAGATTGTGAAGAACCGATCTTTCTCGTATTCGCGGATAGACAGTACACACTTTGCCAATAGCGTTTTGAGTTATTCCAATGTGGGAGCTACGAATCTTTTCACCAATATACAGGACATGCAGAAATGGGTAAGCAATTTCTATTCTCATAAAGCCGGGGATCAGCGCGACATTGACGTTTTAACAACAAGGACAAGATTGAAAAATGGTAAAGAATTGAATTATGCCGCGGGCATCATTTCAGATACGCATAAGGGCTGGAAACAATTTTCCCACAGCGGAGGAGACGCAGGCTTCCGGACATTTATTTCCGTATTGCCTGATTTAAAAATGGGTTTTATAGTGTTCAGCAATATCGGCGATTTTAATCCAACGGAAAAAGCTTTTCAACTTGCCGATCTTTTTGTAAAAGATACGAGCCAGTCAATAGCTGCAGTTGCTAAGACAAATGACAAAAAGGACAGTGCCACAGCAAATCTGAAACGCGATTCAATTGTTTTGAAAAATTATCTCGGCAATTACATCAGTAATGAAGGAATAGTACTTGGCACTGAAATCAATGACCACAAATTATATTATCGCTTCAATAACCAGTTATTTTTGATGATTAAAGATTCAGCCAACGTTTATTCAATGTTCTATGCGCCGGATATAAAATTTAAATTGTTGCCGATTTCAAAAGATACTACCATTATTATCACAACACCGGATCAACAGTATACGCTGAAAAAATATACCAACAATGGATTATCAGACGAAAGGGCATTAAAGCAATATACTGGAGTATATTATAGCCCTGAGCTTGACTGCAGGTATAACATCATATTGAAAGATCATCATCTTGCACTAACAAACAATAAATATAGCGATGCAGTATTGACCCTGGCCGGCCCTGATCATCTATTAAATGATTTCTGGTGGATGAACCATTTGATGATCACGCGGAATAAACAAGGACGAATAACCGGATTTGAGGTAAACAGTGACAGGGTAATGCATTTAAAATTCACAAAAGTTGAACTTTAATTAGGTTGGATTCGAACTGAAAAGGCTTCAAGTGCAATGACTTAAAGCCTTTTTTATTTCAAGTCGGGAAGACAGGATTCGAACCTGCGACCCCCTGGTCCCAAACCAGGTGCGCTACCGGCCTGCGCTACTTCCCGTACCTATTAAAAGGGACGCAAATATAGGGTAAAATAGGCAGGATACCCAAATATCCCACAAAACTTTATATAGCAGCCCTTCCCGAATACAGCACCATAGCCGGGTCGGTGATATTTACCAGCAATGCTCAGGACCAATGATCAAAACTGCTCGATCACGATCTTCTCTAAAGGGACGCCCAGGCGCAATAATGCAGCACGAATGGTCTCTACCATCGGATCAGGACCACAGATATAAAAGTACTGATCGAATACTTTGACCTTCTCTTTCAGGTACTGCTCATCGATGATATGGTGATCGTATGGAGAAGTTTTCTCCTGGGTGATCGTATTGATGAACCGATTGCCCAACATTTCGAGGAACTCGTCATAGAGAATGATGTCCTTGCCCGTTCTGTTGGAGAAGATCAGGGTGTTCTTTCCGATCAGATGATCGTGATGGAGCCGGCGGAGGATGGCGATGAATGGTGTCACTCCTGCCCCACCTGCAATGAAAGTGCCTTCGCCTTTGTAATGGATCGTGCCAAATACATCATGCAGTAAAAGCTCATCGCCGGGCTTCAATTTACCCAGAGCAGCCGTTACGCCGTCATGGTCATCATATATTTTGATCGTGAACTCGAGATGGTCCCATTCATTCAGACCGGTAAACGTGAATGGCCTGCGCTCCTCTTTCCAACCCGGCTTATTGATACTTATCTCCGTAGCCTGGCCCGGAATGAAAGTATAGGCAGCCGGCCTTTCCAAAGTAAACCTTCGAACATTATGCGTAACGAAGGCAGCATCGATGATCCTGACGATATGTTCCTCTTGTAGTGCGGGTTCCATATACAGTTGTTTTAGTGATGAGTGACATTCCTGTTAGATACAAATTTTCTTCTACTCCTGCTTTTGCAATGGTGAAAAGATCAACTTGTTGGCCTGTTCGATCTCATCCTGGGTGATAGTATGGGCCATCCCGTTGTATATTTTCACTGTAACAGCCGCGTTCATATCTTTCAATATCTTCTCTGTATCTATTACCCGATGAACGGGCACATGGGGGTCGGGGTTGCCTGTACCGATAAATATGGGGGTTCCACCAAAATCACCCTTATAATTTTCAGTATTGATCCTGTCCCCGATCAGCCCTCCTGTAAGTGCCACTACTCCACCGTATCTCGTTGCATGACGGGTCACAAATTCAAGTGTTAAACAAGCCCCCTGCGAAAATCCGAGGAAATAAATATTTTCCGCCCCTATTCCCTTTTGTTGGATGTCGCCCACCAATTCCTGTAAGTTCGATATCGCAGAAGACAACCAGGGCTCATTCTCCTTCTGCGGAGCCAGGAATGAATAGGGGTACCAGGTGTTGTTGGTTGCCTGCGGGGCCAGAAGGGCATATTCTTTCACCTGCAAATGAGGGGCCAGAGAGAGTATATCCTCCGCACTACCGCCGCGCCCATGCACCATCACCAATACCTTTCCGGCCTCCCCGATCTTTTTTCCTGCCGCATATATTTTTTTATTGTGCATACTATCTGTTTATTGTTGCAGTGAGGGTAATTGCTGTTCGATCTTTGCCCGGAGATGTTCATGTTGTACAGGCAGTTTCAGAGCAGAGCCCAATTGGTTCAAAGGTTCATCCACCGTGAAACCGGGGTTATCGGTGGCGAGCTCAAACAATACACCTCCCGGCTCACGAAAGTACAGGGAGAAGAAATAATCCCGGTTGATCTTTGGCGTTATGTTCAACCCTCTGCCCAGGATTTTTTCCCGGTATTCCATCAGGATGTTATCGTCCTGCACCCTGAATGCCACGTGGTGATTAGTGCCCCCGGCCACATGCCCGATCATCATTTCCGGGGCCTCGACGAGATCGACTATGGAAGCCCCTTCCACCGCATCGGTAACAAACCTGTACCGGTTGCCTTCCTGTTCAGTTTGTTTATACCCGAATACATCTGTGAGTATCCCTGCCGTGGGCCTGATATTTTTCAATGTCAGCGTGATGCCATGGAATCCTTTGGCAGCAGCTTGTTCACCCACATCGGCGGTTGTCCAGGGCCTGCGGTTATCACTATTTTTTGAAACGACCAGGTTCAGCTTCAATCCGTCGGGATCTTCAAAAGGCAAATACAACTCACCCAATCTTTCACCTTCCTGTCCATGAACGATATTGGATCGTTTGAAACGATCGGCCCAGAACGGGAGACTGCCCGCCGGTACGGAATAATCTATTTCAGTGGCCATACCGGTGCCTGTGCGCCCTTTCACGATACCTTCCCAGGGAAAGAAAGTGAGAATAGTGCCGGGTGTACCGGTTTCGTTCCCAAAGTAAAAATGGTAGGTGCCCGGATCGTCGAAGTTGACGGTCTTCTTGACCATCCTCAATCCCAGCACTTTTGTATAGAAATCGTAATTGCGTTGAGCATTGGCGGCAATGGCCGTTATATGATGAATGCCATTGATACGGTTGTTCATGATCGATAAGTTTTAAAAGTTTTTGTTACTGACGACACAAATTTCCAACAATAACCGCCCCTGGCCATTAAACTGGATTAAGAAAGATCGTTAAGATATGTTAATGCCGGAATTGCATTATCTCCTGTTTAATTCTTTTATATTGCTGCCGGATTACCCGGTCAGACCGCTATTTTTATCATTCAATCTACAACCTGTTTCAATATGGATACCCGCAGAGAGTTCCTGAAAAATATGTCCCTCCTTTCCGGTGGAGCCGGCTTGTTACATATCCTCCCGGACTCGATCGCCAAAGCGCTTGCCATCGACCCTGTTGCAGGCAGTACCTATCTCGATGCAGAGCATGTTGTTTTCCTGATGCAGGAAAACCGGTCTTTCGATCATGCTTACGGTACACTGCAAGGGGTGCGCGGGTTCAATGACCCCAGGGCCATCAACCTGCCCGACAAGAATCCCGTATGGCTTCAGACCAACAAAGAGGGTGAGACCTTTGCCCCCTTCCACCTCGATATCAAAGATACCAAAGCAACCTGGATGAGCTCCCTGCCCCATTCCTGGTCGAACCAGGTCGATGCCCGGAATGAAGGACGCTATGATAAGTGGCTCGATGCAAAACCCTCCTGGAAGAAAGAGTACAAGGGCATGCCACTCACACTCGGTTTTCATACCCGGAAAGATATTCCTTTCTATTATGCACTGGCAGATGCTTTCACCGTGTGCGACCATAATTTCTGCTCTTCTCTTACCGGCACCACGCCCAACCGCCTGTATTTCTGGACCGGCACTATTCGCGCCACACAGGAGGAACATGCACAGGCCAGTGTCTGGAATGAAGATGCGGATTACAACACCATGGTGGGTTGGACAACTTTCCCCGAAAGGCTGGAAGAACAGGGCATTCCCTGGAAAGTATACCAGAATGAGCTTAGCGTTGGGGTTGGATTTCAGGGAGAGGAAGACGCATGGCTTGCCAATTTCGGCGATAATCCACTCGAATATTTCACACAATACCAGGTGAAATTCCATCAGGCATATATCGACAATCTTCCCAAAGGCATCGCCTGGTTGAAGGAAGAAATAAAAAAACAGGAACAACTATTGCCATCCCTTGCCCCTGATTCGGCCGATAAAAACAAAACAGAAAAGAGGATCATAGAACTGAAAAAATACCTCACCAATGCTGAGGCCGATCAGGTAAACTATACCAAAGAGAAATATGAACAGCTTTCTCAAAAGCAGAAAAACCTGCACGAAAAAGCCTTCAGCACCAACAGCAAGGACCCCGATTATCACCGGTTGTCCGAGCTGAAATATACGGACGTCGCTACCGAACGCACCATGCTGGCGCCGAAAGGAGATGTGCTTCACCAGTTCAGGGAAGATGTAAAGAACGGCAGCCTGCCCACGGTCTCCTGGATAGTAGCGCCGGAAAATTTTTCAGACCATCCTTCTGCGGCCTGGTTCGGCGTTTGGTATATCAGTGAAGTTCTGGATATCCTCACACAAAACCCTGAAGTGTGGAAGAAGACCATTTTCATTCTTACTTATGATGAGAATGATGGCTATTTCGATCATCTCCCTCCATTTGTGGCGCCTCATCCTCACAAGACAGGTACCGGTCTATGTTCCGAAGGGATCGATACCGGTGTCGAGTATGTGATCGGCAAAGAGCAACAATCATCAGGGCCGGAAGACCTTCGTGATGGCCCTATCGGCCTGGGTTATCGCGTACCCATGGTGATCGCATCACCCTGGAGCCGCGGTGGCTGGGTGAACTCGGAAGTTTTCGATCATACCTCATCGATACAGTTCCTGGAACATTTTCTATCGCACAAGACCGGCAAAAAAATCGAAGAGCATAATATCAGCAAATGGCGAAGAACGGTATGTGGTGACCTCACTTCTGCCTTCAGACCTTATTCCGGAGAAAAAATAACGTTGCCGGTTTTCCTGGAGCGCGATGAATTCATTGAAGGCATTCACAAAGCACAGTTCAAAGGTCTTCCTTCCAATTATAAAAAACTTACAGCAGAGGAGATAGAGGCTATCAATAAAGATCCCTATCATGCTCCTTATATGCCACAGCAGGAAAAGGGCATCCGTTCTTCCTGCCCATTGCCGTATGAATTATATGCCGATGGCAAGCTCGATAAGGACAGGCAGACATTTTCGATCAGCCTAAAGGCCGGAGATAAGGTGTTCGATAAAAGGGCTGCCGGATCTCCATTCCATGTATATGCCCCCGGTATCTATAAACAGCAGATGGTGCAAGCCTGGGCCTATGCAGTTGAACAGGGACATGAGGTAGTCGACACCTGGAACCTGCAGGATTTCGATAAAGGCAGGTTTCATCTGAGAGTGTATGGACCGAATGGTTTCTATCGTGAATTCATGGGCAATGAGCAGTACCCTGCAGTAGAAATAAGTTGTTTGTATGAAACGCTCCCCGGCAATTCCGGCAGGCTCACGGGAAACCTTCTGCTGAAAGTCGAGAATAAAGGCAAATCAACACTTAATATTAACAGCACAGATAATTCATACAAGACCCTTGCAAAGACGGTCCAGGTTAAAGCTGCGGCTCTTTCGAAGATCGTGTTGGATCTTTCCAAAAGTTTCGGCTGGTATGATCTGACCATCAAAGTAAAAGGGCATCCCAACTTCGAAAGCAGGTATGCGGGGAGGGTGGAAACGGGGAAGCCGGGCAAGACCGATCCTTTCATGGGACGAGTAGTATAGTAGATCAGCGGCCCTGTGCAGGAATGAAATCCTCCAGCCTGCCTTTTGCAATGGTTAAACTATGCGGATCAGGATAGGCGGGCCTTTCGAGCATTTTCCATTTTTCTTTTCCTTTGATGACAGCAGCAGGCAGGGTCTTTCTGCCGTAGTTGTACAATTCAAAAAGGATCACTTCATTTTTCATACCGCGTCCTTCAACGATCTCGAAGTGGTCACTGGGGAATTTATCATCGGGATAAAAATGATCTTGTCCACCGAAAGAAAAAACAGTATCGTTGTCGAGCTGATACAGATAATAGACACCTTCATCATCCTCTTCCTCCAGTTCAATATACTTTCCAGAACGCACTTCCGCAACCGTCACCAGGTTTTTGTTGATCAAATAAGCGATACTTTCCTTTTTACGCCTGTCTTTATACCGCATTTCAGCCACTACCCAGGCCCCAATACCTATGTACACAGCTATCGTAGTAAACAGCAGGATCCTATCGCCTTCAGATCTCATTTTAGAGTAGGCATAAACACCTGCTATCAAAGCCAGTACGGTCCAGACAAACAGGAAGCGGACCTGTCTGCCGACACCTTTGTCGATAGCACGAAGTTGCTCATGGAGAACAGATATCTCTTTCTCCTGTAAAGGTCTTTCGAATTTCACGGCAATGAAAGGTGGTTGTTCAAGGTTTTTACCGGTACCGGAGATCCCGGTACCGGCAATTCTACAGGAATATACAAATTTTCCTTCAATCCTTCAAGATGTAGAGGATAATGGCGACCGTTCATTCAACGGATCAGACGCTTCGAAGAACTTATATTAACTTTAATTGAATTCAAGCCGTAGATATGATCTGGCAATTGCTGTTTGCAGTTTGTATTGCACAAGGTCTCTTTCTGATCTCGCTCATTGCGTTGAAGGGCTCCGGCAATTCCCTGGCAGCTTGCCTTATCAGCGCACTCATTATTCCCATGCTGATTATCAACTTCGGGTATTTCACCATTCATACAGAACTGGTAAATCGAATCCCTCATGCCTTTGCCCTGCAATTCGGGATCACGTTACTCATTGGCCCTTTGTTTTATTTTTATGCCCGATCGGTTATCGATGATGCCTTTCGCTGGAAGAGGAAATACTGGCTGCATTTCATTCCTTATTTACTGCAGGTATTTATTTTCCTGCCCTGGTGGGTCCAGGACAGGAACTATTGGGGCAGGTTCATCGAAATATTTCTTGCAGGCAACCTGCCCGTCATTCCGCTGGCGAAAGTGACATTCATTGTGCAGGACCTGCATCTTTTATTTTATCTGGTGATCACATACCGGTTGATCCATCTCACTGAAACCAATCATGGAAGCACCCGGTATATTGTTCCGGTACCATCCCGGACCAGGTGGCTAAGATCACTGACCTTCTGCTTCTTCGCGTTGCTGGTTACACTGCTCTCCCTGCAATGCTTCCTGTTCCTGGAAGGGAAATATAATCCTGTCACCAATTATATCGTTTCATTCATTACTACCGTCATTATCTACTTTATAGCTTACAAACAGGTTTTAAACCCAGACCTGATCAGCCCGGGGTTTATCAAAAAATACCAGGCATACATGCATTTTGCCGGGGAAAATGGAGAGAGGTATCTCAGTAAACTCCTCTCATTGATGACGGAGGAGAAGATCTTTACTGACCCTGAATTGAAGCTGGCATCGCTGGCGCGGCAGGTCGAACTACCTCCACACCAGCTTTCCAAACTGATCAATGACAAGTTCGGCAAATCATTCACCGACTATGTGAATGAATACAGGGTACAGGAATTCATACGGCGTGTGAACCTGGTGCAAAATAAAACGTATACCCTGTACAGTATTGCCATGGATGTAGGGTTCAACAGTAAATCCTCTTTCAACGCGGCTTTCAGGAAGCTGACGGGAAAAACACCTTCCAACTACAAGGAACCTTCCTGATCTGTTCCTGGGCAGCCCAGGCATTCATTATTCATTGATCCTTCCAGAAAATGAAGTACGGTTTTATAAAGCAGGCCGGTTAAACGGTCTGACCCGGATAGTTTTGCGCTGGTCTCCCTGTTTAACCTGATAAAACCCGATCACTTATGACAACTTCACTGCCAGCGCTGTACTTGCTACTATTATGCAGTATTATTGGTCATGCCCAATTGCCCGGCAAGGCGCCCGGCACTGCTATCAATAATCTGGTACATATCCCCGGCTACAAAACCGGTGAATATGGGGCTATTCCACAGTATACCAGGTCAGGTAAAGGCAAACGTACTTTGATCCTCATTCCAGGTTGGGGCTTTGATGCCTCAGTATTCAGGGATTTTATGGAAGCCAACAAGAACAATTACACGATGTATGCCATTACCATTCCGGGTTATGGTGAAACGATGGCGCCGCCAATGCCCGATACCAGTATCAGTTATGGCGAGCAAAGCTGGAATAAAGGGGTGATGGAAGGACTGATCAGGCTCATTGAAAAAGAGAAGATACAAAAGCCTGTAATAGTAGGTCATTTTACGCAGGGCACACAGTTGGCATTAAGAATGGCTATCGATCACCCTGATAAAGTCAGCGGTGTGATTATTTTAGGCGGGGTAGCAAAATTTATTTCGGTGTTGCAGGGGCAGGTACAGGACTTTCCGTTGAAGACCATGATTCAGTATGTCGATAAATATACAGCGCCCGTCTGGTTCAGGCCAATGAACAAAAAAGATTTTGATGCCGGCAATTACCTGTCCACCATCTATTCAATGGATAGTGTTAAAGGCGCTGATCTCTGGAAACAATCGGCCGCTGTGCCTCTCCCGGTGATGGTGCGTTATATCTGTGAGTTCTTCGCTTCCGACATTAAACCGGAAGTGGAAAAGATCAAATGCCCTGTACTGGTATTAAGAGCGATGTTCAATGAACAACTTTTAAAAGCCCCGGTGAACAATTATGTGCGTCCACAGTTTATCGATACCTGGACAGACCTGCCGGCTAAAAATCCATTGATCAAAATAAGAGATATACAGGAAGCAGCAAGTTTTGTATGGAAAGACAAACCTGCAGAGACATATAGAGAAATAAAGATCTTTTTGAGTGAGCTACAGAAGTAGATCACGAAGAAACGCAACAGGCATTATGGACCTCCGGTTCATCCCCGTTTTTTCTTGCGTTTTTCCATTGCTTCTATGGTTTGTTTCGGCATTGCCTGTTTGCTGGGTAAATTTTGTTGTACTGCGGTTACGGGTGGTTTCTTATTTTGCTTTTCCGCCAGTTTCTCCTTTACCAATCTGGAATAGGATGAAGACAGGGGCTTCTCACTGGCCAGTTGTGCATCGGCTTTCTTGCAAAAAACAGCAATAGCAACGGTAACTGTAAGTATCTTTAGCCGGGTATGGAATTTCATACAGATATTTCTTTAGGGTTGAGGTATTTTATTTGATGCTGACGAGCACATTTATTTTACCAATGCCGGTCCCATTGTAATCCTGTAATGCTTTGCCAAGGGACTGGCCTGGTTTCAATTTGTCCGGATCAGCTTTCATGGCCACACCGGGTATGGAAGAAGTAACAAGCATATCGCCTCTCTCGATATTACCTCCTTCCAGGCAAACTTTGGTTGGGATAACACCGATCACGCCCATAGGCACCATGTGCTGCAGTTGGTCCTGTTCTGCATTTTCTTCCGTGAGCATCACACCGGGCTTTGTAGCATAAACGCCTGCCACCAGTGCGGAATAGGGTCTGGATGATTTTTCCATTTTCCTGTCGGAGCTCTTGGAAATAATGAGCACATCACCAGGTTCATAGCTGGTACGCATACCTGCTACTTCAAATAACTCCGCCACATCGGCGCCGCCCATTTGTGTACCACCGTTGAAAAATCCTTTTCCCGTTTGGTCTATGCGGGCTACATTGGCGTTATTGGCTTTAAATACTGCGGTGTTACCGATTGCGGCGCCCTCCAATTCCGCTACGAGAGCATTCCCGTTGGAAGTCCCGCCAATATTGGCCTGTGCAAGGATGCCGGTCCCACCATTGGCAGTATTGAATCCACGAACACCGGCATAACTACCGTCATTCAGTCCAACCACGCCAGCAGCATTGCTACTATTGGTCCTGCCTAATATGGCTTCACCCCCGGCAATATTCACCCCATAAACACCTGCCCCGCCAACATCAATGGCGATCCCTAAAATACCATTCCCAAAGGTGCCCATAGAGGTAATACCATTTCCATAGCCACTATTGCTGACCACTATACCATCATTATAACTATTGCCGTTGGGGATATCAAAATAACCGGCGGTGCCATCTTTACTGGTTCCCAGTACACCCACACCAGATGTACTGCTGCCATAAATGCCATAGCCACTTGTGGCTTCACCATTTACACCTGCACCGCCGGAAGTAGAGCCGAATACACCATATCCATTACCGGCATGAAAGCCCCAGACGCCCATGCCGTCCGAACCTAAACCGTTATTGATGCCTTTGATCCCGGCTGACAATGCACCCGGTGTAGTAGAGGCGATGCTGCCCATAATGCCGATTACATTGGCAGCATTGGAGGTATTGCTACCTGCAAAAGCCTGACCGGCTCCGGAATTTGTAAGAGAAAGCAGCCCGGTGGAGGAGGTAGCCGAAGAATTATAAGGGACAGAAAAACTGCCGCTATTGTCAGCGGCAGGGGCCCACTGCGTACCATCGAATTTCAACACCTGTCCGGCAGCAGGGGCCGTACCGCTAATACTAATACCTCTTAACTTATTCACTAACGGATTAGGGTATGCGCCGTTTAAATCTCCGGAGGCAGGGCCTGTAGGCGGCAATGCCGCGGGGATAACACCGGCTGCCAGTTTGGAAGCGGTGACCGAACCATCCGCGAGCTTCGCAGTGGTAACGGCTCCATCAGCCAGTTTGATGGAAGTAACTGCTCCATCCATGAGCTTATTGGAGGTAACGGCGCCATCGGTGATCTTGACAGTGTTTACTGATCCGTCTGCCAGCTTCGCTGTGGAAACCGCTCCATTGGCGAGTTTAAGATTGTTAATTGAACCGGATGCAATAGCCGGATTGGGATAACTGCCATTCAGATCGCCACCGGCCTGCCCTACCGGACTGGCACTACCGGCATAGATGGCAAATGGAACACTTTGCAATCTGCCGGTCCCCATGTCGTGAAGATTGTTACCTCCGACCGGATCTAATTCAACCTGCAGATATTTGGCATTTCCATTCGCCCAGTTGATCGCTGCCATAGAGCCCATCACACTGGTTGCTCCGCTGCTGCCTATCGCAACATTGATCATACCAAAACGATTGGTGGACTGCTTCCGGGTTTCCTGGTATACAATGGACCCATTGGGTGATCCATCCCGAATGGACAGCCGAAGGCTCACAACCTGATTAGCGATCGGGTCGCCGTTGGCATTACGTGCTACACCCTGGTAGTTGATCTGGTCGCCTACCTGGGCCGATACAGAGATCGATAACAAAACACCGGCCATTAGAAATAAAAACGTTTTCATAAATATGGATATTAAAAGTGTTTAGGGGTTCATAAGCCTATTTGCTTACTTTGACTATTTTATAAGTGGTTTTTCTGGGGTCAGCTCCTTCGGGATAGAACTCGATCCGAAGTGAATACACACCTTCGATAAAGCCGCTCATATAAATAATTTCCATGATCGTTGCCCCGGTAGCGGCAAGGTCCTTATAATACAAAAGGTTTCCCTGCCAGTTGTATAGTGAGATCTTTATCCGCCCCTTTTGCGTTGGTCTGAGCGTAACCCTTACGTTATCGGTTGTTGGGTTGGGCACCAGGCTCACCTCATCGCCTCCCAGTAAATTGAAATTGTTCGACGACTGTCGGCCGATATTAAAAGGTTGCAGTACCCCATTGGTCATGATGACCGAGCTATCGGTATTCTGCATTTTACTGATCAGCGCCATCTCTCCCAAACTCCAGTCGAAGAAGAACCTTCCTTTCTTATTTGAATCTCCGGAAACATTGACTACCTGCGAAGACATGGATTGCGCACGTGTGCAATATGCCGTAATGAGGATGACCAAAATAACCAGCAGGAAGAGTGATATGGTTTTCATAGTATACAGATTTTTTATTCTCCTGAATGAAAGATCAATCGTCTTTTATTTTGTCAATACTATCTTCTCTACAAACGTTTCATCATCCAGGAGCACCTTCACGGCATAGATACCTTTTTGCCATTTATCGAATCCGGTAATACTGATCGTCGAGATCCCTTTTTGTACAAGGGATTGCCGGGTGAGCATCAACTGACCGGTAATATCATAAATGAATACCTGCACACGCTTACCGGCATTGGCAGCAATATAGAGCTGCATCACATCTTTTACCGGGTTGGGTGCAATGGTGACCACCGTCTCCCCTCCTTTGTTCAATACGATCCTGAGTGTCCGGCTATATGTAATATAACCCTGGTTGTTGATGATCTTCAACCGGTAGTACACAGCAGGGGCCATCGTACCATGCACATCATCGGTAGTGGTATAGGAAGCTGTTTCCAGACCTGTTTGCGGTGATACACGGCTCACCGGGCCAAAATGCAATCCATCCGTGCTTCGCTCGATCTCAAAAGCGCTGGTCTCTTTGTTTTGACTAACGGTCCAGTTCAACTGTACATTGCCACTTCTGAAGTTACCGCTGAAATCCGTGATCCTGCTGGCTAGTACGTTGCACAGGGGGTCCCACGCAAGCGTCACAGTGTCCGTTGCATAGGTGGAGCAACCGGATTGTAAAGTTTGCTGTACGATGTACGTTCCTGGCGCGCTGACAGTAATGGTAGGGCCGGTGTTGCTGCCTACAATGACGCCATCGGGCGTTGACCAGGTATAAATGGAAGTTGAAACTGCATTGGTCACTTTCACGTCCGTCATACTCGCCGTACCACAAAGGATCGGCACATCGGCCTTTGCATCAGCTCTTGGAGCCAGGAAGAAATCGAAGGGGCCTACAAAATCTTTCAATGAAGCGGTGAACGAAGTGGAGGAGCGGGTTTTCACGAGGATACGCCTGAAAGGCATACCACAGGCATTGCCTCCCAGGAGGGTAACCGGGTCAAGGCCCAGCTTGGTGAGGTTCACGGAGAATTCCATGAATTGCCCCGCTATATAATCGGTTGCAACACTGTTATCTCCCAGCACCACTTTAAAGGGACCTGCCCAGGTTGTCGGCGCACAGGTCAATCCTGTATAAAAAGCGCCTGCCGTCTTCGGCGCTATGCCGGCATACCCATATTGCGATCCTGTATTGGCTCCGTCAAATGAGCCTGTCCAATTGAATGAAACAGGCGTTACAGATAAAGCCGCGCGATCTACCCAAATACGCGCTTCAATAGAAGTAAGGCTGTTACTGCTGTAGTCGGCAGTGAAAATAATATCACCTGGCACAGTAATATTGCCACCGGCATCGAACTTCCATGAAGTGTGGCCTGCATCGGGGCCGTAGCCGTAAAACCGCAGCGAAGGACGATCATAATAAATATCGGTCTGGTACATTTCAAAATCAAAATAGCGGTTGCCCGTAACGCTCTCGATGGAGATACCTCCGAACATCCACAGTGAATCTGTGGTAGATGGCCCTTCACGCCGTACATGCACCATCATGTCGAGGATCTCATTCTTATCCGGAACGGATTGCGCCACCGGGCACGACCAAACAGCGGGGCTCATCCCATTTTTATTGGAACCACTGGCAAACATAGTAGAATCATTACCATGATAATCCCGGATGAATACGGCATCTATCCAACGCTTGTTATTGACGAGTGAGTAGGGCGCTACACGCATCATGCGGTAGAATGGGAGCTGGCGGAAGTTAGGATCGATGGCATAGCGGGCAACCAGTGCGGCCGCTCCAGTAGTATCAATAACCCATTGACCACCGGTTTGTGTGAACCAGTCGTCATTCCCCGACAGAGGCATCCCGTTGATGTAATTGGCTTTTAAATCCCCATCCACACCAAACATAGCTCTGATAACCGGTGTGGTTATTTGGGCCTCCGCAAATGAGGTGCATAACATCAGGACCATGAGGCGTACAATTGTTTTCATGAGGTCGGATTTTTGATAAAAGGTATAGTACCATCATGACCATGAAAACGACTGAAAGGAACCCGGAAACCTGCAATAGCCAGCCAACCAGGTGCCTCCGGGAAAGGAAAAGTAGCGGTAAAAGCGATAGATGTAGACACATCTTTTGTACGTGAAATCGATAAGTGCGTTTTCATGGTGATAATGGATTGTGGTAAAATTAAATGTATCCTTACTTACTATACCAATGTTTTCAACCTAATTTTCAATTATTTGTGCTATATCAAAATTTTATATATTTTCTTCGAAACCTGGTTACGAACAGCCCGCCGGCTTTTACTAAGGGGAAGGAATGCACATTGATGGGCATTTGACGAAAATCAATATATAACAGTACTGATTAACCGAAAAAAAAGACACTCTCCTATCCGGTCCGCAAGTCACTCAGACAAAGTCGTTTAAACCCGCTTCAGATGCAATGCTGACGCGGGTTTTCGGTTTTCGGGCATGTCCAATCGCAATCAATCATGTCTATGTATTCGGTCGCAATTCGGTTATCAGTTTAGTCGCCAGAATTTTGATAACCGAATGGTCCTGGAACCCGCTGTTGGCCGCGGTTTCAGCGGTTTGGCCGAGCCTGATTTCTTCCTGGGAAAAGAGCTTCAAAACAACCCATTCGGTTAACAAAAAATTGAATCGTATGAGCACGAAGCACACCTTCTCGATCCTCATCTGGCAAGTCAAGTATCGCCAGAAAGACGGCAAGGCCCCTCTATCAGTCCGCATCTCCGTCAACGGCGAAAGAGCCGAGATCCGCACCAACCGGGAAATCCCTCCTGCCCTCTGGGACGCCAAAGCCCAACGAGTGAAAGGGAATTCAGAGCAGGCCAAATCCCTCAATGCCCACCTCGAAACCATCAAAGGCACCCTACGGATGCACGAAAGCCGCCTGATCGCCCTGGGGAAAACGGTATCCGCCGAGATATTGAAAAACGAATACCTGGGTCTGCGACCCGAACGGCATTCCTTATGCACAGCGTTTGAAACACATATCAAAAGGATCACCGAGAAGATGAAAGCCGGTCACAAAGCGCCCGCAACCCGTGACAAATACGCCTACACGTTTGACAAGGTAAAGGCATTTTTGAAGTATCATTATAAAGTATCCGACCTGTACCTGGAAGATGTGAAACGTTCTTTCATCCACGATTTCGAACATTACCTTTTCACGGTTGAGCATTTGCAGAACAATACCGTCATGAAGTACCTGCTCCAGACCAAGACCATATTAAAATTGGCCGTGGAGATGGGTTGGTTGGCCATCGACCCGACGTCGGGTTACCGGCTTTCTTTTGACAATAAAGAACCCGTCCGCCTGGAGATGGTTGAATTGAACGCCCTGGTCGCAAAAGAGATTCCGGTCGGCCGGCTGGCCGAAGCCAGGGATTGCTATGCCTTCATGTGCTATACCGGCTATGCGTATGAAGATGCTTTCGGGTTAGGGCCGGAGAATATTTTCATCGGCATCGATGGCCAGAAATGGATTACCAAAGACCGGCAGAAGACGGATCAAACGGAATGTGTACCGCTTCTGCCGATACCCTTGGAGATTATAAACAAGTATCGAGACCACCCCTTTTGTTCGGCTCACGGAAAACTCTTGCCGGTCCGCAGCAACCAGCGGTTCAATGGCTACCTGAAAGAGATTGCCGCCATCTGTGGGATCAATAAGGAACTGACTACCCACACGGCCCGGCATACGTTCGCTACCACGGTCACCTTGGAAAACGATGTCCCTATCGAAACGGTTAGCAAAATGCTCGGTCACCGGTCGATAAAAACGACGCAGCACTATGCCAAAGTGACGCGGAAAAAGATCAGCCAGAACATGGCAACGCTGAAAGAGAAGCTGGCAGCAGGCACGCAAAAAACTTCCAATTTTTCAAAATCTGAAGGGGATATTTCGGCTGATTCCAGCAGCAGCGGAGTAAATTTAAGGTGATAAAGAACCCATCGGTTTGGGTTTTCCATTAGGAATATGAGTGAAGGAGAAGGAGGTAATATGGAACGAACGAGGCAACAACAGGAGCCGCCGGTATCCCCGACGTGGATCCATCCGCATCAGTTGATCACCGGCCAGGATTTGGAAAGGTTCCGCCAACGGATGGTCATCGACCTCGAAGAGGTCATTAAGAAGCATCTGCACATAACCCCGAAAAAATGATTGAAGGCTCATGAGGTTAGGAAGCTACTGAAAATCTCGCCAGGAACATTGCAGCGATTGAAGGCAAAGGGTGCGATCCCCTATACCAAAATGGGCGGCGTCCATTACTTCGACTACGATAAGATCCAGGATATCTTGCATTCCGGCGCAACGAATCAGTAACTTTTCATGGGCATTACGTAGCACGGCGAGGCACTTCCAACGAGGTGCCTTTTTTCTTTTTGGCCAGCGCCATTTTCTATCTTTGGAAAATCTATCTTCTCCCCTTTCCCGCCGACTTCGGAGGCCAGGGAATCAGATTCCAACTGGCCGTGCCATTTTGGTACATCTGGCCGGTCGCAGCAAAGCAGGCGACTTAACAGATTCTTTAACACTTGCGAGGGGCCATATATTTTTCCCTGAAACAATCTTCTTATTCTCCGGTCTCCCTTGCCAACGTTCGCCGATGTCGATGAGGTGGACTTTAGAATGTGCCACGAAAGGAAATTCCTCTCCCCCAGAAACCAAGAATTCTTCATATAATCGTCTTCGTATCGGCCTCCTGTTCACCGGCCGGAATATTGGGCTGCCGCAGCTCCATAATTCCGGGAAACGCGGTTTCAATCCGGCCTTCCGGGTGACTGATCAAGGTCACGAAGGACGTGTTTCTCCCCGCCCGGTCGTACCCAATAATCTTCCCAATATCAGCAACTCGGTACACCCCATCCCTGCCAGGAATGGGTATTGTCGGGATATGGCGCGTCTGTTTCAGGAGGTCGATCAGGTGGGGAACCGGAACGGTAAATTTCCCAGCCTCCGGGTGCCGGGCAACCTTATGGTAATGCCGCTCGATGATATGGGCAAAGGACTTGGCCGTGAGATAAAAGTCCTTCCGGAATAATTTCTTTTTACCGCCAACCGGGACGGCTAGGAACATCCGTTTTTCTATGTCATCGATCCATTCCTGAAGGTCGCTTACGAGGAACAAAAGCCTGATCCACTCCTCCTCGTCGAACCCCTTCCGGCTGTCAGATTGGCCGGCACCATTTTCGATTTCACTCATAAAAATCAGGTATTAGTTGTCCCGGAAGCAAGGTGCGTATTCAGCAAATAAAGAGCCTTTAAAAGCATCTCGATCTGTTCACAAAACCAAACCATATCCCTGCGGGTCAGGTTGACCGTTCCCAAGTTGTCGGAGCATACGGCCTGGATGACAATTTCGTGCATGATAGCCCGAATGTCCTCCAAAGAATAGGCATCGAATAGGCCTGCGACCACCGTCTCGGGGTGGTCAATCTGATCGTCATTAAGCCTTTTCGGGAGGTTACCTATGTCCACCACGCCACGCTTTCGATGCTTCTTGGATTCTTCATATCTCCCAGACAATACAAACGCAGCCTCCAAGACAAAATCAACCTTGTAATGAAATGCCAGCATTTCGCGGGGCGTGAACTCATCCCAATAGTCGTAATCTACGGAAGCGGCAACAGAGACCACCTCCCAAAAGATAGTTTTCATCCTGTCCAAGTAGTTATCTTCGCAGAACTTGACGAGGACTGTTTCAGGTTGTCCTACCTCATCGGAGCTTAGCAATTTGGGGATGTAGCGGGCCAACCCCTCCCCCTTGCCGGGTTGGCTGGAAACCGGGATCGACATGGCATAATAGTTTAAATGTTCACGAAAGTGAATTACCATACAGAGCCTTGACGAATGGGGAGTCTATGTGAGGTGGGAGAGCGCAATAAAATAGGCGCAGGTCTCAACTTACCGTTAACGAGGCCGTAGGAAGCCCGAGCACGAATAAGTGAGCCTACGCCCGTAGACGTATGGCTCTTCACTTATCGCCTTGTGCTCTGAAATTTCCTACGTTTCGTTAACAAGACTCCAAGCGAATCCCTTCAATGCCTTCACAACAGAAGGATCGCAAAATATCTTTCTTCCTCTAAAGTAAGAAAATATAATTAAAACAGTCCCTTTTAAAGGATGTTTATTTTAAGATTCTATATAAGGGGTTTTAAGTATGGGATGGATTGGGTTACTTTATGTATGCGAACGAAGAAAAGAACTGAAAAGCATCCCGTTGCAAAAGAGTTGTCGGCCGCCGACGTAGAAAAAATCCTTAAGAAGGTCGGGAAGCTCATAAAAGAAGTACGCCAGGAAAGAAGCAGTTTGGAAGATTTTGCCTATGAAATCAACATTTCAAGAAGTGCTTTGGCCAGGTATGAAAGCGGCGGTGATATGTTATTAAGTAGCTTTCTTAAAGTTGCTTACGGTCTAAACATTGAACCTGGTATTTTCTTTAAATGATTCGAGGGATCGATTAATTATCACGAGTCAACATTCATAGTCGAACAATATATAATGCATGATAGAGAACCTTAAGCGTTTTTTTGGAACAGACTTTACAAAGGAACAACGAGAGTATTATTATGATTTAATCGAGAGCCATATTGAAGCAAGTGTAAAAGATTGGTCAAATCCCCCAGACACTGACAAGGTTGCTTCCGACTTCGCAAACATTATCAGTAAGTTTACGACTAATGATTTTGCATTCCTGCTTTGCCATTCCGGCTATATTCCCGAATTCTATGAGCACGATTCGTCCCAGGAAACGTTATATTCAAAATTAATAGAAATAGTAGTCTGCGAATGGGCCAGAAGAATCGGGTTTAAGGACTCTTACGTGCAAAAACAGAAGGCAAGTAAGGAAGATGTAACAATACAAATCGAAAATACAGTCATTGTATGTGATGCCAAAAGCTATCGCCTAGGAAGAAGTCAAGCGGCCCCCAATGTAAAAGATACTATTAAAAAAGCCGACTATGAAAAGTGGCAAGACTGGTGGCATGTCAACGAGCCCCATGTACAATATGGCAAATATACCGCCATCGGCGGGCTGATAACCTTCCCTTCAATGCATCGCTGGAAGGGATCTAGTGATGCTTATTTATATGCCACCGATAAACACAAGCCAATTGTAATAATATTTTACGAATATTTGGCTTACTTCTTACTGCGCGCTTATAATCACAATAACCTCATCGACTTACTCGAAAATTATCCCAAGTTATTTCCAACTCCTTCAAAAGACCAACACACATATTTTGACACAATAATAAAGTTTCTATTTGAAAAAAATCGAGATGACTTTTTTGAGTACATAAAATTATATGCAGAAATCGCCAAAGAAAAAGTAACGCATACAATTAACAGGATCACTTCACATCTTGAACATTCAAAAAAAAGAATTAAGATTGAAATAGAAGCAATCGAAGTGGACAAACTAAGAGGCGTTCTCGTAGATTCAAAATTTGAAAATGAATGTGGTCAAATAATTAAACAGCTTGAAAATATAAAGAAATTTAGACGCCATTAATTCGCTTTAGACAGGACGAGGCGAGCCACTTTCGTTTCGTTACTGCTACTCCTGTTTGAAACAGTATTTAACTGAAATCCGCTAAGAATTGAGTAAAACGCTATAAGACTTTCCTTTTCCGCCGGTTTAAATGAAATCTTTGTTTTGCTGTTATACTTAAAATCATTATAAATTAATACTGCACTTTCCAAAATCGTATTCTGCGTTTTGACTCCTAAACTAATTTCATCCATTGATTTTAAGCGAGTATCAAGGATTAAATCATTCTCTTTGAGTATTTCAAAATAGGTATTTTCGAGACCATTTAGAGATCCCTTTAACTTAGCCTCAAGATAAGACTTGGTAATCAAATCCATACGACCATTGATCCAATGTTCGAGTCTTCTTTTTTCATACAAAGTTATAATCTCATCATAAGCCAATTCATATGGCTTACCCGTCAAGGAAACTTGCTTAACAGCGAGCGCAGCCAAGTATATAACGATTTGGCTATCTAGGATTTCACCAATTGACAACAAATCCTTTAATCTTGAAATATCTTTTTCCACTGACTCGATATCCCTTTCAACTTTTGTCAGTCGAAATGTAATGACTCCATTTAAAGCATCATATGCCATAGCTCTGGGGCGGGCTATTCTTTCCATTTCTATCGGAATGCAACTGTGCACATATAGCTTGGAGCTTAAAAAGGAATCAGCAATAACTTTCCAACCTTCAAACGTCTTATGAGAGTAAAGCATCAGTGCGCAACCCTCCATTTTCAGAACACGATTCACCTCTTTCAAAACACCTGTCATGATTGACTGGTAGTGATCATGTCCCTTTAAAGACTTCTTTGATAACTCAACAATCGCTTCAAACTCATCTTTATTTTTCAGGTCTATTTCCTTGCAATAGGTGTTTTTGATTAATACTTCAAACCAAGGTCTGAAAAATTCACTCAGACCTGTATAATCAATCGAATCATAATATGGAGGATCAGTCAAAATTATGTCAATTGAATCGTCTTTAATTGGAAGGTGTGTAGAGGACCCCTTGATAATATTTATTGAATTGCCCAATTTGACAACCCCAAATGTTTCACAAACCCGATCAATTTTGGCTTTTAAATTCGATCCATTTTTTGAAAATGGGTTTATTTCAATAAAATCCCACTTCATTCCAACACCGGGACCCGCCAGGCTTCTACCAGTTTGCTCGTTCTGGGAAATCCACATAGTAGAAACACTATTCCAGTCAATTAGAAACTCCATCAAACTAGTAAGCCCTAAGATAATTTGTTTGGCCTCAAATTCTCCTAAAGATTCTTTTAAATTGGAATATTCCTTTATTATTTCATCAATTACAGTAAGCAAAACCAGCAGTTGTCGATCTGAAAAAAAATCATGGGGCTTTTTCAAATCATATAATGTTGGATTAATTACACCACTTTTTGATTTTACTTCTCCAACAGGATACAGAGAAGAAAGAGATGCTAACTCCTTTGAAATTTCACTAGAATAACCGTTTAATATCTCCCTTTCCTTTTCATCAATTAACTTATATTTCTTCCCGCTAGAAGAGTAACAAAAAGCGAAAGGAGAATATTGAAATTTCTCTTTTTTGCAAAATTCCTTGATATCCTTAAAAGAATTCTCAGCGCCGCAATTCCTGCAAACGAACTCCTTCCTTAATCGCTCGTCACCTTCCAAATCAGATTTCAATGTTAATTTATTTTCTTCTTCAACGATTCGAACCGGTTTACTTTTTCTTTTACTCAAATATTGAAGTCGTCTTAAATCCAAATCGTGGTTGCAGGCCTTGCATTTTGCTACCTTAGACCAGAAAATTACGTATGGTCTTATTCCCCCTATCAAAAAATATTTCCCGATCCGCTTTTCGACCTTATCGACTATTGAGTGCCCTACTCTTTTTAATTTGCCGCTGTAATTCTCTATAGCGAAAGAATTAAAGATAGTCTCCTGCAATAAAGAAGCCACAGGGTTTAATTCCGCAGAATAAGTATTTAACCCTAGCCTCGCAGCTTCAAAAGGAATAGCACCGCCTCCTGAAAAAACGTCCAAAAGGGTTATCCTTTCAGTATTATATTTCTTCTTAAACAAATTAATCGAGTGGCTATGTGGGTTAATTTCAGAAAATAAACTAATATCAACTAGCTCCTGACTATGACCATTCTTACCTAATAGCTCTTTTATCAAAAGGGAACGAACGGTGGTAAGGGGCCGTCTAGCCCACCAAACCTTTAAGGTATTGTAATGATTCTTGCGGATGTACTTCTCTTTAACACCGATTTCGCTGATTAATTTGTATGTCAACTTCCCTTCCATTATATAAATTTACTGAGTAAAAGTAAGAAAAAATAATTTTTTTAAAGCTTAAATTAAGCTTTTATATTCGGGTATGGAAATAAAGATTGAAATCAAAAAACGCAATCGTGACTTTGGCATCATTACGTGGCCATATTCCATGGACTTTGAAGTAAAAACGTTCCTTGAGCTTAAAGATAAAATAAACATAGAATTAAATGACGTTCTATTGCCAGGAAGAAAGGTCTCCTATAAATATAGGAGATTTTCTATAGGGAAGAAGAGAATCGAAGCATTTGCAAAGAAGAAGTTTTTTGTATTGACAAAAGCCGAGGGGAACTTTAAGTTAACATTCAAGTAGAACTACGATTAAAAAATCTCAAATCGCTCAAGACCAAATCGGCATATTTACTTCCCTCTTTAAGGCAAGAGAAGATATTTATGCCGTCAGAAAAGAATATAACGACAAAGCAGGATATTTTCCAGCTTACAATCTGGACTGGGAAGAATTTAAACAACATAAGGCCGCCGGTGGAACGCTTGACAATTTTACCAATAAGAAGCCACGGGCTTTAACCGAGGACGCACTAATACGTCATTTACTAGGTCAAAACGTAATCGGCATATATCCCTTGTTGCCGGATAATACATCCTGGTTTATTGCAGCGGATTTCGATCAATCCGGTTCGGGTAAAAAGAATTGGATAGAAGATTGCCAAGCCTTTATTTCACAGTGCCAAAAACATCAACTACCCATCTATTTAGAACGTTCCAGATCCGGTCTGGGTGGTCATGTGTGGATCTTCTTTGACGCTCCATATCCAGCAGCCAAGAGCCGACAACTCTTTTTCACCTTACTAACTGAATCAGGAGTTATATCGCCTTTCGATAAGAACTCAAATTTTGACAGATTTTTCGCTAACCAGGATTCCCATTCGGGAAAAGGGTTTGGCAATTTGATTGCTCTGCCCATGCAAAAAGCCGCATTGGAAAAAGGGAATACCTGCTTTATAGACCCAGGTACTCTTAAGCCATTCCCCGATCAGTGGGATTTCATGCGGGCTATTCAAAAGGTATCCACTGTAAATCTTGATCAACTACATTCGGAAATTACTTCGACGGAAAAACGGTCAGGAGTTCCTTTTGTACATCATCAGCCGTCATCTTCTCAAAAGATCCAAATTACTCTTGAAAACCAGATCATCGTTCCCCGACACCAAATACCACCGCAGCTAATAACCTTCCTCCGGGAAAACCTCAATTTCTTAAATCTCGATTACCTTATCAAACAAAAATCAGGCAAAAGCACCTACAATATAGAACCCTATTTCCGAACTCTGGTCGAAAGGGATGGCTTGATCCTTCTTCCCAGGGGCTTTGCCGGCAAATTGATCGAATACTGTGAAAAGGAGAAAATTCCCTATCATCTTGAAGACAAGAGAATAAAACTAGAACCAATCCAATTCAAGTTTACCGCATCTCTGCACGAATACCAGCAAAAAGCTGTGCAATCAACGAGCAAGAAAGAATTCGGTGTACTTGTCGCACCACCCGGATCCGGAAAAACCGTCATGGGCCTATATATCATAGCTCAAAAGCAGCAACCGGCTCTGATAATCGTACATCGTAAACAATTGTTCGATCAATGGGTAGAAAGGATTCAATCATTTTTGGGAATTCCCAAATTCAGAATTGGAAAAATAGAAGGCGGCAGATGCGATATCGGCAATGAAATAACCGTTGCCATGATACAAAGCCTGCAGTCCGACAGTTTACCGGAAAAAATCTATCATTCATTTGGAACAATCTTGGTTGATGAATGCCATCATATTCCCGCCAAGACCTTCCGGGACGTAATCACGAAATTTCACTCGTATTTGCCGCCGGGACCTGGACACAATTTTTTACCGGTAAATACGTTGTATCATATTAATTGCTGAATTCATATATCTATGAAAACCAGGTTCATTTTCGGGCTATCACTCATAGCGGCAGCCATCCTGATACAGGTTGTGGCATGCCATAAAACTTCAGTTCAGGAAGAACCATCTGATATGGTTCCCGATACCGATATCCCCAAAACCATTGCGAATATCAATTGTAACGCCGGACCGGACTACGGGAATAAATTAATATGCCCGGTCTGGAAAGGGCCGAACAATGATCATATCATCACTCCACAGAATAATCCAGGCCCCGGTAAGTATTTTGCCTTACCACAGGGTTTGGTGATCGATGAGGCAACAGGCGCCATCAATGTATCCAAAAGTGAATGCGGGGCCCGTTATATGGTAGGATTTGTAAAGAGTGGAAGTTCAGATACCTGTTTCAAGGAATTGATCATAGGGGGTGTCAATTATGTCGACAGCATTTACGTCTTGAGCAATAATGATACGCTCGCCATTCCCTATTTCAATGCAGATCCATCCGGTACTCCGTTCTGCGATGCCAGTGATGATAACGATTATCCACCCAAAGGGAGTGGCAGCAGCAATGCCAATAACAAATGTGAGTTCGATAATGAGCTGCCACCCGGCCAGCGGGCCAATGATCAGCATGTAAAGGTGCGTACCATCAGTGGGATCATCAACTTAAAGCGCTCACTGGATGAAGGCATGTTTGGGGCCACTCCTAAAAATGGCGACAGCAAGGATGTAACGATTTATTACCGGCTGAGTGATTGCAGCAATAAAGCATTACAAAAGATCAAGGTCCGGCTCATCTATTATGATAAAAAATCTTCTATCCCGCAAAATCTCATCAACGATGTGAAGTCCAAAAGAAACGATTTCTTTCAATCGCGTTTTATAGCCTCGTTGGTGCCACGCCCGCCACAGATCATTATTACGCGACTGGCAGACTAACTACCATGATCGATGAACGTGAAAGGAACCCCGATAACAACAACCATAACCTGAGAAAAACCGTTCTATATGCCCGGGAAAGCTGCACTATTGCTGGGTTTGCTGCTTTATGGGTGGTATCATAGCGCCGCCACGGGTACACCGGGAAAAGAGGTCCTGGCATTGTACAAGAGAGCAAACCGGCTCTTTAATGCTCCCGATCCTACTCCCAGGACCGACAGCATGGCCCTTGCAGGTTTTCAGCAGGTCATTGCTCACCTGGAAAAAGATCATATTGTTGACACGACCCTCTTTCAATCATACCTCAAAAAAGGCGTACTGCTGGATGTACAGGGCAATTATCCGGCTGCCAGGGATGCTTACCTGGAGGCGCTGTCCATCCATCAACTCAATCCTGCCTGGAGTGATTCATTGGCCTATACCGCTTCCATCTATGTCGGCTCGGTGTATTATCATCTGAATCATTTCGATTCAGCCAATTATTTTTTATCGGCAGCAGCTACATTGAGCAAGCGCTTCCCGGGCTCTCCGGAACAGGAACGCCTCTATAATGTATGGGGAGCACTGTATTACGAGAATGGCAATTACCTGCAAAGCAGTAACTATTTTACCCGTGCATTGGAGATCGTACAGAACAGGAAACCTTTTGATAAGATCTCCGCTATCAATTTTGAAAACAATATCGCTGCTTCCTATTATCGTTTGGAATGGTACGACCGGTCAATTGCCATTTACAACAGACTACTCAAATACGGGAAGTTCACCAGTCAATTGCATGTAAATATGGGAAAGGCTTTTGCCGCGATGGGAAATGCTGTTGCAGCCTTGGCCTGTTTCAAAAAAGTTGATCCGAACAAGGTTCCGGGTGTATATAATGAGATTGCCCAGGTGCAGTTGCAACTGGATCAATCGGCTGCTACAGGCAATGCGCTGGATCGTTTTTCACTACTATCCCTGAAAGACAAAAAAAGCGTAAATAGCATCGACGACGGCATCAATCATTTATACAGGGCTAAACTGCTGAGCAAACAACTCCGGTTCTACGAAGCGCTTGTTTACCTTCAAAAAGCCATCATTATATTTTCAGGCAGTTTCAGCAACAATGATATCTACACCAATCCGACAGGGTTCACAGGCAATTTTGCCTCCTACAAATTATTTGAAGCATTGAGGACCAAGGCCGAGATCTTTGAAAACTGGTACCGATCGGACCACCGCGATGCTTACCTACAGGCAACTTTGGCTACTTACCTGAGCACCATTTCCCTCTTGCGTTATATCGAGAAAAGCTATGATACGGATGATGCCAGGATATTACTGAAAAAGAACAGTCAGGCTGTTTACCAGGGTGCTTTCCTGGTTTGCCTGCAATTACACCAATTGCACCCCGATGGTCATTTCCTCGAGCAGGCTTTCTTAATAGCAGAAAAAAACAAAGCGTCGGTGATCGCTTCGCAGTTGACGGAGCATCAGTTCAAGAAAATGCGTGGTATAGATCCGTCACTGTTTCAAAAAGAGCGGCAACTAAAATACCATATCGCCCGCCTCAATATCAAAAGTGATCAAATACAGGACCAATCTGCATTGGGAGCGATAGCAAAGGAAAAAATGGATGTCGAGATTGAACTATCCAAATTACAGCAGGAATTTGAGCGCAATAATGCGTATTACAAGTTGAAGTATGATGAATCATATCCTGGCCTGCAACAAATTCAGCGGTCCATTCATCCTGACCAGGCTTTGATCAGTCTATATGCTACTTCCAACATGCTGCATACATTTGTCATTACGCAGTCTCTGTTCCGGTATGTTTGCATCGATTCATTAAACAATTTAAAACAACGTGTTGAATCCTGGACCGCAGCACTGCAATCAACCACGGCTGGACGGAGGTTCAACAACCAGGCCACAGGTGATCAATTATACCGGCAACTGGTGCAGCCAATACAGGCTGTTACAAAAAATAAAAATGAATGGATCATCATACCGGATGACTTCCTTCATTTCCTTCCTTTCGAATCGTTGCCGGGCGGCGATGGGCTTCCTTTACTGACCACAACCACGATCAGCTATCATTTTTCTTCGAGGCTCATCGTTGCGTCTGCAATGGCTGAAAGGAAGGATGAGCCCTATAGTGTTCTCTCCTTTGCGCCTTTCAATAGTAAAGGGATGCCGGCCGATGCAGGGATGTACCGCCTGCCCGCATCAGCGGCCGAGATCGCAGGGCTGCCGGGAAGGCAATACTTTGATAGTGTTGCAACCAAAGCACAATTTTTGCAACAAGTGAATCAATTTCCCATTGTTCACCTGGTAACACATGCAGTGAGTGATAACAATAATAGCAGGGGTTCCTTCATTGCTTTTTATCCGGCCCGGCAAATGACGGAAGAAGACCGGTTGTATGTCGATGAATTGTACGGTTTGAATATGGATGCTACAAGACTGGTCATTCTCAGTGCCTGCGAAACGGGTCATGGCAAACTGATCAGCAGTGAAGGAGTAATGAGCCTGTCGCGCGGATTTGCTTATACTGGTTGTGCCAGTATCATCAATAGCCTCTGGAAATCCGATGATGCGGCTTCCTCTGCCATCCTCAAACAATTCCATCATTATTTGCAGCAGGGATTTACTGCCTCCAAAGCGCTGCAACAGTCCAAACTGGATTATATCCACAGTAATACGTTATATAAAACTCCTGATTACTGGGCGAACCTTGTTTTGATCGGCAATACGGATGCAGTGGTCAGTGTGAAACATTGGCCTGTATGGCCATTTGTGATCGGTTGCCTGGGTATGGCAATTGCCGGGTATATGGTATATAGGTTATTTCGCGCTACTTTTAAATTCAAGGACCTTCAGGTCCAAAGCTGACATGGCCATTACTTTTTCATGATACAGATGTTGCGGATCGGCCTTGATCTTTTTCAGTATGGTCAACGCTTCAGCAGGTTCATTATTGGCCAGCAGGCCCAGGGCAAGATAATATTCTGCCTCATCATGGAAATAATGATCGCCGGTCTGCCGGTCATTGGCAATCACCTGCTCAAATTTTTTGATTGCCTCATTGTATTGGTCCAATTGCAGGTGCGCCATGCCCGCAAGAAATAACTGTTGATTATTCTGAATGGGACTTTTTTCGAGCCCAGCTATAACGCCCTTCCAGTCTTTATTCCAATAGGCACGTTCTTCATCGTCGGCAATGGCTTCTCCACGGCTGACAGGCAATTCATACACTGCATATTGATCACGATACAATCCGATGGCGGTTGTAGCGAAATATTTGTAAATGGCCACAGACCCAATCAATAAAAGGATAGCGGCCGCTATGCGCAAGGGGGTCCTGAACAGGCGGAATACACGTGGCTGTTTCTTTGCTGCAAGATATTGTTCTTTAACGGCAGCCACCTGTTGGTATAAGCCTTCATGCTTCATTGCCTCTACGGCCAATTGCAGGTATTCCCATTCCTCCTTTGCTTCGGCATCCTGCCGGATCAGTTGTGCCGCTTCCGGCAGGGATTCACCCTGCAGGGTCTTATCGAGATGGTCTACCAATAAATTCTTCTTATTTTCTTCCATAGCGATTACCCGTTACGTGAAGTGATCAGCCTTGTCAGCGCCGGGTTATCTCTCAGCAGACCGGTGAGCTGTTGAAGGCATTTGTATTTTTTATTGCGCACCACCTGTTCATTTTCATAAGGCACGTGCGCCACGATCTCTTTCATGGAAAGATTTTCATAATAAAATAACATCAGTATCTTTTTGCAATGCTCTCCCAATCTACCCAGCACCTCACGGAATTGTTGCTGGATCTCTCTGTCTGCTATCAATGAACTGATATCACTTTCTTTATCATCCCGGACATTTTCAAAGACCTGTTCCCGGTAACCGGTACGCTCCCGCTTATTCAATTCATTCATCCATCTGTTTCTGGCAATGCTCACGAGAAATGTTTTGATGGTCGATTCACCGCGAAACTTATCACTCCTGACTACCTCTATAAAAGCCACCACCGTTTCCTGGAAAATATCCTCTGCATCCTGGTACGTACCATTGTTCTTCATAATGAAAGCGCTGATCATATCGGCATACTGCTCATAAATAAAACGAATGGCCTGGTCAAGCCCTTCTTGCTGTTTGATAACGGCCAGCAAGGCTGAATCAGTATACATAGGTTGATGACTCATATACTTCTATCTGTTAGTAAAACCAAAAATCGGGTTTGTAACCTGCAAGAAAGGATTTTCTGGCAAGAGATCAGCGTTAAAAAATAAAAGCACTGATTTTATGAAATTTGCACAGTTAGTGAGATAGTTCCGAAAATATAAAGCTCGCCTAAGCTAAAGCTTCGGCGCGCGATGGCGGAGAGAGGTACCGTGACCTATGACACAACCGCATTCAACTTCAATATTTTATAAAGGTCGAATTTTATCATTCACCCAATCACTCATCTAGTTCAATGTCCAGCAAATTCTATCATGAAAATAGGAAATTTGGCCTTCATCCCACAATACTCCATTGAATTAAAAAATTTGCAAATATCTTTCTATACACGTATATTTGAAATCAAAATAACACGTGTTATGACAACAAAATTAACACTCACACTCGATGATGCGGTGATCCGCAAAGCCAAGCGTTATGCAAGGGCAAAAGGTCGCAGTGTGTCCGAATTGGTTGAAAGCTATTTTAAATCTATTACAGGGAAAGAAGACAATGAACCGGATGAATTATCCTCCTCAGTAAAAGCGTTAATGGGTTCTTTCAAAGCGCCGAAGGATTTCGATTACAAAAAAATCTTACAGAAAGAAAAGCTGCGCAAGCATGGATAAAGCATTCATTGATACCGATGTAATACTGGACTTTCTAACTGGGCGTGAACCGTTTGCATTAGATGCAGCCAGAATTTTTTCCCTGTCAGAGAGAAAAAAGGTGTCATTGTGTACAACAGGGCTTGTTTTCTCAAATGCTTATTACGTACTTAGAAAGATAGGCTCGCATAAAAAAGTAATTGAAAACCTGACTCAATTAGCGAAACTGATTGATATATGCGGATTGCCAAAAGCGGTAGTCATGGAAGCATTGGAGTCCAATTTCTCTGATTTTGAAGATGCCTTACAGCACTTTGCGGCTTTGGCAGATAAAGCCCGCATTATTATCACCAGGAATACCAAAGACTTTAAACATAGTGAACTTGCCGTATTAACTCCGGACCAATTTCTGAAAAGTAGGGAATGAAAGTACTAACTTGTCTCTCTTATTTTCCATGAATGAATTCAGAAATATCGATTATTGGAATGCAATTATTTTATACGGGCTAAATAATGCTACGTATAAGTTAGCGCTGGGGGACGTACTGCTTAAATTTGCGTCCAAAGATGCTTCTTCAATTGCCTGGGAAGTATTATCCGAGTTCTTCCTGAAAGCTTATATTACCCGTCTTCAAAAAGATAATCCACTGCCGCAACAGGCTAATCCAACAAGATTGACGGTTGTAGAGAGAATAGTGGCAGGAATCAAAGCAGGCAGGTTGTCTCTTGATGAAGCAGTGAGAGAAATTAGTAGGAAGGCTTTTAATGATGTCATTCCCCGGTTTCATTGTATTGGTCGAGACAAATACTTTATTAAAGATAGGTTCTACGATGTCGAATTTGGCAAAAGGCTCATTCTTAAAAATGAGCTTTTTGCCTTACGTGGAGAAGATATTGATCCATTACACGATGAGATCAATATGCGATGGAACTTATTGGAGGGCGCTTTTTCTATTAGAAGGACTGAGGTACAGCTATCTAATGATGAAAGGTTCATCTATCTGAGCAATGGATATTCGAGGACAAATTTGTCAAAGATGGTTCCTTTTCTTTCGGCCTATCAAGGGTGCCGATGTTTTTATTGTGGAGAGGAAATGTCAATTGGGTCAATACACGTGGATCATGTATTACCACGGCAAGTGATTTGTCATGACGAGGTCTGGAATCTTGTCTTAGCACATAGTTTCTGTAACGAAAGCAAACTGGATAAGCTAATAGCTCCTTACTATCTGGATAAGTTAGTTGCCAGGAATGAAAATATTATAGGAAGTAACCATCCCTGGAAGCAACAGATAGAAAATTCAGTTGGGTCGACTCCTGCGGAAAGAGCCTCCTTCTTGAAACGTCAATATTAAAATGTTAAATCAGTTCTTGGCAATTATAATTGGGGCGGCTCCGATGCTTATATTCCAGAAAAAGACTTATTTTATAAAATACTGATAACCCGTTTGAACAATGGAAAATGACTCTGTCTTTCTTATTATTCCACGAGAGAATTACGTCTTAGAAACACCTTCCTTCTTTGTGCTAAGAGATCGATATCCTGTCAGTCCGGGCCATAGCTTGATCATTACTAAAAAATTGAGGAGGGACTATTTTGAACTGACAGAAGAAGAACAGATTGAATTAGTGAAAGTCATCAATCAGGTAAAAGAAAATATTTTAAAGGAATATGCACCGGACGGATACAATATTGGGATGAATTGTGGAGCAGCAGCAGGGCAAACTGTTTTTCATTTTCATTGCCATGTCATTCCCAGGTATAAAGGAGACATGGAGGATCCTAGAGGCGGTGTTAGACATTGCATTAGAGGCAAAGGATATTATTAAAGGAAGTCCAATATCTGCGCATCCGCATCGATGCGAATTACTTTTCTGGTTTGTTTGACAAGTGCAATGAAATGATCAAAAGATTAGAGCCTTTATTGCTTGGAAATTAGTCTATTAGTAGAAGATGTTAAAGATAGTTGGAAAAGCTCGAACAAGAAAAAGCCCTCAGATATAATGCATTGAGGGCTGTCAAAGAATTTCAGCGGAGAGGGAGGGATTCGAACCCTCGGTACAAGTTTAAGCTCGTACAACGGTTTAGCAAACCGGCCCTTTCGGCCACTCAGGCACCTCTCCTTTTGAATAAGGGATGGCAAAAATAAGCGGAAAATTACAAATAGCCAATACAAATTACAATTTGGAACCGCTTCATCTGGCGGGCATCAACCACCGAAACAAAAGGCCCGTTCATTGCTGAACGGGCCCCTTAAGAATATAAGCAATTAATCGTGTTTACATCGCGGCGAGCTGTACTTTCTGTTGCAATTCCATGACGCTCTCGCGGAAGGTACTATCTGTATCCATCAGGTCTTTGACCGTTTGACAGGAATGGATCACCGTTGTATGATCGCGGCCTCCGAAATGCTCTCCGATCGTTTTCAATGAATTCTTGGTAAATGCTTTGGCGAGGTACATCGTGATCTGGCGGGCCTGCACTATCTCCCGCTTCCGGGTCTTCTGCAGTAATTTGTCGTAGGGGACATCAAAATACTCACAAACCATTTTTTGGATGGTTTCGATGGTAATTTCTTTACTACTGGTTTTCACGAAATTACGGAGTACTCTTTTTGCCAAATCGAGGTCAATTTCCCGCTTATTAAGCGAAGATTGTGCCAATAATGAGATGAGCGCTCCCTCCAGTTCCCGCACGTTATTATTGATATTATAAGCCAGGTATTTTACCACTTCACGGGGCATTTCAAGCCCGTCGTTCTTCATTTTGCGCTCCAGGATCTCGATCCGGGTCTCATAATCGGGCACTTGCAGATCGGCGCTCAGCCCCCAACGGAAACGGCTCAGCAACCTTTCCTGAACGCCTTCCAGGTCTTTGGGAGGCTTGTCGGAAGTAAGTATCAGTTGCTTTCCGCTTTGATGCAGGTGGTTGAAAATAGCGAAAAAAGCGTCCTGTGATTTTTCGGCCCTATTGAAGAATTGTACATCATCTATGATCAGTACGTCGATCAACTGGTAGAAATGGATGAAATCGTTGATCGCGTTATTGCGGCTATGGTCCTGGAACTGGTTGATGAATTTCTCGGAGCTTACATATAATACCACTTTATTAGGCTGGAGGCGCTTGGTCTCATTGCCGATGGCCTGCGCCAGGTGAGTTTTGCCCAGGCCGACCCCTCCATAAATAACAAGCGGGTTGAATGAACTCGCCCCGGGTTTTTCGGCTACGGTTTTACCGGCACGACGGGCCACACGGTTACAATCACCTTCAATAAAGTTCTCGAACGTGTAAATGGGGTTTAGCTGCGGATCGATCTGCATCTTTTTCAACCCAGGTATCACGAAGGGATTCTTGACAGGATTATGTATGATGAGTGGGAAGTCCATTTCGTTGCTGGAAAAAGTTTTATAACCATGCGTAGGAACATCCATCGTCAGGGGTTTATTGGTGTGGTTACCGCTATCCACCATTATCCGGTACTCCAGCCTGGCTTCTTTTCCCAATACTCTACGCAAAGTCTTTGCCAATAAATTCACATAATGCTCTTCCAGGTATTCATAAAAGAACTGACTGGGTACCTGGATCACGAGTATGTTCGATTTTAGCTCAACCGGCCGTATAGGTTCAAACCAGGTTTTGAAATGTTGCCACTCAACTATATCCTTTATTATTTCTAAACAATTACTCCAAACTTTATCAAAAGATTTTGCCATTATTCAACAAGCAGTTTTTATGTTGAGTTAAGAATATTCTAATCATGCCAACCGCAAATTGGATTTTCATCAGGATCAGGATTTTCGGACTTGTTATGCTACTATTTTTTTGTGCAGGGGGGCGAATATCAAAATTTTTCGTTGAAAAAAAAATTTTTTATTCACTTGATTTTTCGACAATAAACACGGCTGCCTACTTCCACAAATTTTTCTTTACATTCTTTTTAAAATACAGGCGTAGCGTGCTGATCCATTAAAGATTGACCAGCATTTCTCATGCACTATCGTTTCGATTTAAACACAATGCCAACCGGGTGAACTGTGGAAAAAAAATCCGTACACTTTATAAAATACCTACTTACCCGAAAGCTTGCTATGGAGATTCTTTCACTGATTGTCTTAAGGTAACAGAGATCGTGGCGTAATAGTTGCAAAATAAGCAACCACATTCGTTGTTCCGGACGGACCACATTTTGTACACACTGAACGGATGCCCTTTCGCAATTGGTTTTGCAGGAAATCTGGATGAAGAAAGAAACAGGTATCATATGTACTGGAAATCCTCTCTTCATAAATGGTACTGGTGATGTCATTGAAGATACAAATAATTTGATACGATCAGCCGATTAACCGGTTTTTTTTTGGCGCTCCGCAGAAAATATTTTTTTCCCGATCGGGATCAATAAAATGAAAAATTGTATTACCTTAAAAAGCCTTTTTTATTCCTCCATCCATTGCGTAGATTTACTTTCCACTATATCATGAATTCCGCGTCATTCCTCATTTCTGTAACAAATGATCGTCCTATATAAAAACTGTTCAATTAAATTGTAGTATCTTCTCTACAAGGTAATGTTGTCCTCCTGCCGTCCCTGCCGATCCACTGCCATTCCTTCTTAAATTGTACTTTTGCGGCAATAGTTCACCAACACGGATTTTAGGTTAACTGCCTAACACCATGCAACAGACATTCACTATCAAACTGCTGCCCGCAGAAGCAGCATCGTCCGACATCGTGCAGCATTTTGCTGCCAGCCATCTTGGCGTATCGCCATCAGTTATTACCGGTTTCCAGATCAGGAAGCGTTCCATCGATGCACGAGGCAAACAAGCCTGGGTATTGCTCACGATCACCGTTTTCGTGAATGAACCATTCCAATCGATCACCCTCCCCTCCTTTCAATGGAAGGATGTATCGAAGACAAACCACCAGGTGATCATCGTGGGGGCCGGACCAGCAGGTCTGTTCGCTGCCCTGAAACTGATCGAAAAGGGAATAAGGCCCGTCATTCTCGAAAGAGGCAAGGATGTTCGCGCACGCCGCAGAGACCTTGCCCTCCTTAACAAAGAAGGAATTGTTGATCCCAACAGCAATTATTGTTTCGGCGAAGGCGGCGCCGGTACTTACAGCGATGGTAAATTATATACCCGCAGTACCAAACGCGGTGATGTGAACCGGATCCTGCAGGTCCTCGTTCATTTCGGTTGTGCCGGTAACATATTATATGAAGCCCATCCGCATGTTGGCACCAATAAATTACCGCAGATCATTACTGCTATGCGGGAAACGATACTGGAACATGGTGGACAATTCCTCTTTAACCAGCAGGTCACCGATCTTATCATACAGGATAATATCGTCAAAGGTGTTCGCACGGCCGATGGACATTCATTCCACGGCAACGCAGTCATTCTCGCCACCGGTCACTCTGCCCGTGATATTTTTGAATTGCTTCATCGTAAAAAGGTCCTTATCGAAAGCAAGCCATTTGCTATGGGTGTACGGATCGAACACCCACAGGAGCTGATCGATAGTATCCAGTACCATTGCCCATCGAGGGGTGAATACCTTCCTCCGGCTTCTTATAGCCTCGTTCAACAGGTTAATGGCAAAGGTGTTTTTTCATTCTGCATGTGTCCGGGGGGCATCATCGCGCCGGCAGCAACAGCACCCGGTGAACTGGTGGTGAACGGCTGGTCCCCTTCGAAAAGGAATAATCCCTTTGCCAATTCAGGGATCGTGGTCTCCGTGGAACCCAAAGATTTTGCTCTCCTCCGGAATAAATACGGGCCGCTCGCCGGCATGTATTTCCAGCAGGCAGTCGAGAAGAATGCTTTCGATCATGGCGGCGGAAAATTCGTAGCACCCGCTCAGCGGATGGTCGATTTTACGGAACAGCGGGCGTCCACCACATTGCCGGATTGTTCCTATCTCCCCGGCATTCAGTCTGCCCCACTCCAACAGGTATTACCCCATTTTATTTACCATTCCCTCCAGGGAGCCTTCCGGGAGTTCGGAAAAAAAATGCGCGGCTATTTCACCAATGAGGCCGTGGTGGTGGCTACGGAATCCAGGACTTCCTCACCGGTGCGCATTCCCAGGGACCCCGTTTCCCTTCAGCATCCGCAGATCAGCGGGCTCTATCCCTGCGCAGAAGGCGCCGGGTATGCCGGAGGGATCGTCAGCGCTGCGATGGACGGGGAACGTGTTGCCGGGGAGATAGGCCGGTTGCTCACCTGACCTGCCGGCCAGCCTTTCCCCATTTTAAATACCTCCTTGTAACAAATCTTGTTATCTTGCTACTAAGGAATGGCTTCATCTCTTTTCTCAAAGCCGCCCTGTCATTTATTCAAACTATCATCATTCAAAGCATTTGCCCATGAACATCCTGGAAGTCAGGCGCCTCAAAAAGTATTATGCTACCCAGAAAGCCGTAGATGACCTCAGCTTTTCATTAGCCTCCGGCAGCATCTTCGGACTGCTGGGCCCCAACGGAGCCGGTAAAACGACCCTGATACGAATGATCACCGGCATTTTTTTCCCCGACGAAGGCGAGATCATCTTCGATGGCCGCCCCTTCAACCCGGTAAGCGATATCCTGCAGATCGGCTATATGCCCGAAGAAAGAGGTTTGTATAAGAAAATGAAGATCGGCGAGCAGGCAGTATACCTGGCGCAATTGAAAGGATTGAGCAAATCCGAAGCTACCAGGAAAGTAAAAGAATGGTTCGTCCGTTTTGAAATGCAGAGCTGGTGGAATAAAAAAGTGGAAGACCTGAGTAAAGGGATGAGCCAGAAACTCCAGTTCGTGACCACTGTATTGCATGAACCCAAACTCATCATACTCGATGAGCCTTTCAGCGGGCTCGATCCGGTGAACGCCAACCTCATCAAGGACGAGATCTATCGCCTGGCCCAGAATGGCGCCACCATCATCTTCAGTACGCACCGCATGGAACAGGTGGAAGAGATCTGCGATCATATCATTCTCGTGAATAAAGGGACAAAGATCCTCGATGGCACCGTAAAAGCCGTGCGCCAGCAATTCAAGGAACACCTGTTCAGGATCAGTCTCGAGGAAATCCCCGCTGGTATTGAATCTCCGGCCTTCGATATTTTGCGGCAGGAAGACCATAGCCTCGTCGTCAGGATCAGGGAAACACATAAACCCAATGACGTGTTGCAATATTTTCTTTCCCGCCAGCAAAACGTTACCGGCTTCCAGGAGATCCTTCCATCCCTCAATGAAATTTTCATCAGGCTGGTGGAAGGCACACCTCTATCCAGAAAATTCGAAAAAATAACCGCCTAAAAATATTTCCATGAACAAAATATGGATCGTTGCGCAAAGAGAGTTTACCAGCAGGGTTCGCAAGAAAACTTTTTTACTCAGCACCATCCTGCTGCCCCTTTTCATCTTTGTCTTCTATGCACTCATGATCTATTTCTCGGTGAATGGAAGCGATGATGTCAGGATCGCCGTTGTCGACAAAGCCAACCTGTTCGGAGATAGTATTAAGAGCGATAAGGAACTTCAGTTCAAATTCCTGAATGATGAAACGGAAGGATCGATCAGGACAAAAGTAAAGAATAAGGAATACAGCGGTTATATCTATGTTCCAGGTAGCACCAGCCTTGAAACGGATTCACTGCAGGTAAGAGCGGAGAAAACACTTGGACTGATGACGAGAGAAAAGATCGAAAAACGTGTCAGCAGCCGGTTGAAAGAAAAGAGATTGTTATCGCTCCCCGCCATTACCCAAAAGCAGATCGACAGCGCCCAGCGCGATGTTGGCATAAAAGTGACCCCGCTGGAAGGTAATGAGAAGAAAGATAAATCGGCCGTAAGCTATGCAGTTGGTTTCGCCTCCGGCTTCCTTATCTATATCATCCTCTTTATTTATGGCACCATGGTTATGCGCGGTGTGATGGAAGAAAAAGTAAGCCGCATAGCAGAAGTGATCGTGAGCAGTGTGAAGCCTTTCCAGTTGATGATGGGTAAGATCCTGGGTATCGGGGCTGTGGGGCTGGTCCAGTTCCTGATCTGGATCGTGCTGGTGTCGGTACTGATGGCTTTACTACCAGTGCTGATGCCGGGCGTAGACCCGCAACAAGCTATGCAGCAGGTACCGGGTAACGGCATGGCACAGGCACAGCAAAGCGGTGTTGCCGTTTTCATGACCCATCTCAGCGAGATCAATTTTCCATTATTGATCAGTTGTTTTATTTTTTATTTCCTCGGCGGTTATTTATTGTATTCCTCCCTTTTCGCTGCTGTTGGCAGTTCCGTCAATGAAGACCCGCAGGATGCACAGAGCCTCCTGTTGCCGGTGACCATGCCGATCGTGTTCTCATTCGTGATCATGATGAAGGCGGTCAATGATCCTACAAGCGGACTGGCAGTTTTCGGGAGCCTTTTCCCGTTGAGCTCTCCTATTGTAATGATGGCCCGACTGGCGCATGGCATTCCTTCCGGTGTTACCATCACTGAGCTTCTGCTAAGCATGCTGTTCCTCATCCTGGGCTTCATGCTCACCACCTGGGTTGCCGCCAAGATCTATCGTACCGGTATTTTATTGTATGGCAAAAAAGTGACCTGGAAAGAGATGTGGAAGTGGGCCTTCCGGAAAAACTAAGCATCGATCGTATTTGCCACACAGGGGTAGAGGAATTTTGGTTGACAGGTTAACAGGTTGAAAAGTTGATAGGGGGTAGTATGTGAAACGGCGATCCCCTTGTAAACCTGTAAACTTTTCAACCTGTCAACCAAAATTCTTTCCCCCCCATGCAACAAATTACGAAAAGTGTCGTATTTTTATACGAAAGACATCGTATTTAGACAACCCAAAATGAATCTCGCATGAAAACGGTCAATACATCCTTACGCTGGTTCATACCTGCCGGCCTGTTCGCCATGCTCTTCGTAGGCCTGGTAGCCTGGACAGGCAGGCCCGTTCTGCAAGCCAACGGTAACCATTCAGACACGATCCCTTCCAAAAAGAACAAAACCCTGCGTGATCCCAACGCCAAAGACCTTGATTACGAGCTCCGCAAACTGGACGAAGCACAGGAAAGATTGGAAAACCTCCAGGGAAAAGACTGGGGACAGATCCAGTCCAAGATCGAAGAGGCCATGCAAAAAGTGAACACTGATAAGTTCCGCCTGCAGAAAGAAGAAGCCCTCCGGCAGGTAGACATCGAGAAGATACAACGTGCCGTGAAAGAGGCGATGGAGAAAGTAGATTTCAAAAAGGTCCTGAAAGACGCAGAAAAAGCAATGGAACATGCCAGCAGGGACGACCGGGAAAAAATAGCCGAAGAACTTCAGAGAGCCCGAAAGCAAATGCAGGAAGACCTCAACAAGGCCAATTTCGAGAAGCTACAGCAAGAGTTGGAACAAACTAAAAAGCTCAGGAACGAAGAGGTAGAAGAGGCCATGAAACGGACAGAGAAAGAACTGAGCAAGTTGAAAGATGAGCTGGCCACGAATAAGCTCAACCTGGGCGAGACGATGCAAAAAGCACGCACCGGCATCGACAAGGCCAGGGAAGCACTGAAAGGTTACCAGGATATGATCTACGAGATGGAATCAGCAGGCCTGCTCAGCACCAAAAATGATTACACCATCGAATGGAAAGACGGGGACCTGTTCATCGATAATAAAAAACAAACTGCCGAAACTGCCGCCAGATATGGCAAGTATTTTGAACGTAATACAAGGATCGAGAAAAAGAACGGAAAGTTCACGATCCGCAACTATTAGCATTTTTCTCATAGAGTACGCGGGGCCGCTCCCGGCCCTGCTTTTTTCTGAACTGGGATAAGATCAAAAATTTCGCACTATCTCATAAATCCCATACATCCCAACTATCCCGGTTCAGACAAAAAAAGCCGCCCCGAAAGCATCCGGGGCGGCTTCTCTTTTTTGGGTTACCCCATTTTATTAATCACCGTCCATCATCCTCATCAGGGGATGAAATACGTCACTTTCATCATCGTCTGCGGTGCTGATGTCGAAATTCAGTTTAAGTGAAACGCCTTCCTTGATCACAACATTTTCCTTGCGGCAGGTCTTGTACCCTTTCTTCTCCAACACGATCAACACTTCACCCGGAGGCATCTGCGGCACTTTGAAATTACCGAGCGCGTCCGTTACAAATTCTTTTTTCTCTTTGTCCTGCCCCTTGGCAATAGAAGATATGGAAACAGTTACACCCTGTACAGGTTTTTTGGTGCTGGCATCTGCAACGATCCCCAACAGCACCGGATCGGTTTTTCCACGCTCCTTCCCGTTATCCTCATTCGCCCTGGACAACAGGGAAAGGGGTAGCAGCGCTGTTAACAGCAGTAGTTTTTTACTACTTCTCATAAATAGAGCTTTAAAAGATTGGCTAAGTTTAGTTACCTGCCGCTCATCACTGTTTTCACGCCAGGCAACACCCTAAAAGACACCCGGTCATCCAGGATTGTTGCATTCTGTAGAGGAAAGTTACCTATAATCCCCAAAATCCCGAAACCGGCCATCAAAATTCCATGAATTCTTATCATGATTCTCCCAGGTCGATTTCTGTATTGTCGCCGATGTTGAGGCTCCGGCTTTCCCCCTTCACTTCCGTGTCGCTGCCAATGAGGGAATGGGTCAAAACGATATCGTAGAGGTCGGCGAACGAGCCGATAATGGAGTCTTTGATGATCGAATAGTTCACTATGGTCTTTTCGCCAATGGTCACATTCGGGCCGATGATCGAGTTCCGGACCTCACAGCCTTTGGCAATGCTCACCGGCGGCACAATGATCGTATTCTCGAAATTATGCTCAGGTGCGATCACACTCCCGAATTTCTTCAGTAAGGTGGCATTCGATTCCAGCAAGGTCTCCTTCTTGCCGCAATCGAACCAGTTCTGCACCTTGAACGCCTGGAACCTGGCCCCATGCTGGATCATACATTCCAGCGCATCGGTGATACTGAATTCCCCACGGCTCATCACCTGGTTACGGATATTGCTTTCCAGGCAATCGAACAGGAAGGCCGTTTCCTTGATACGGTACACGCCTACCAGGGCCATGTTCGATTTAGGGATCTGTGGTTTCTCCACCACACGGGTGATGAACCCATCTTCCCCGATCTCCGCCACCCCGAAATCGCGCGGATCATCTACCCGCTTTACGCCCAATCCGGAGTTCGGCATTTCGAGTACCTGCTTCACATCGTATTCGCAAATGGTATCGCCCAGCACCACGAAGATCTCATCGTCGCCCACGATATTTTTGGTGAGCTGGATAGCATGGCCGATCCCATGCCTTTCATTCTGTTGTACAAAATGAACATGCAGGTCGGGATATTTTTCCTTTACATAATCCTGGATCTTTTGTCCGAGGTAACCAATGATGAAGATGAATTCCTGGATCCCCGCTTCGCGTAACTGGTCGACGATGATACTGAGGATCGTTTTTCCCGCCAGCGGTATCAGTGCCTTGGGTTGAGTATAGGTATGTGGTCGTAGCTTGGTGCCTGCACCTGCTACAGGAATGATCGCTTTCATGTTGATAATATTTGTTTTTCACCCGGTACATCGACCCCTGCATCACTTTTCATCTTACTGGTCTCTGTACTGCCCGTTCATCTGAAAAACAACCCATCGGTTTTCCGAAGTTGTGAAAGTAGTGAAAAAATCTCAAGTGTTTGTGGTTTCTGGTTGGTCCACAAACCACAAACAATCCTGAACTTCAGATTTTTTATCCTCATTTAAAAATTGTTGGCCTATTTTTGCGCCATGCAAAAAGATACGCTCGTTTTTGACCTCCTCCGCAAGGAACTCGACCGGCAACGCCACGGTATTGAACTGATCGCTTCCGAGAACTTTACTTCACTGCAGGTGATGCAGGCCATGGGCTCCGTACCCACCAATAAGTATGCAGAAGGATACCCCGGCAAACGTTATTATGGCGGTTGTGAGGTCATCGATGAAATTGAAACACTGGCCATCGAAAGACTGAAACAGATCTTCAAAGCAACCTGGGCCAATGTTCAACCCCATAGCGGAGCGCAGGCCAATACGGCCGTTTTCCTCGCCTGCCTCAAACCGGGCGACAAGATCCTGGGCCTCGACCTCAGCATGGGAGGCCACCTCACCCACGGCAGTCCCGCCAATTTCAGCGGCAAGAATTACCAGGCCCTGTTCTATGGCGTGAAGAAAGAGACCGGCACCGTGGACTACGATCAGCTCGAAGCCACTGCCCTTGCCGAAAAACCTAAAATGATCATCTGCGGCGCATCCGCTTACAGCCGGGATTGGGATTATGCCAGGATACGTGCCGTGGCCGACAAGATCGGCGCACTGGTACTGGCCGATATCGCGCATCCTGCCGGCCTGATCGCGAAAGGACTGCTCAACGATCCCTTTGAACATTGCCATATCGTTACTTCCACTACACATAAAACATTGCGCGGTCCCCGTGGCGGTATCATCATGCTGCGCCATGATTTCGAGAACCCCTTCGGCATCAAGGACCCGAAAGGCAACACACGCACCATGAGCGCCCTCCTCGATCTCGCCGTTTTCCCCGGTACGCAGGGTGGCCCTCTCGAACACGTGATCGCTGCCAAAGCTGTGGCTTTCGGTGAGACCCTCTCCGATGAATTCACCACGTATGGCCAACAGATCCTGCGCAATGCACAGGCCATGTCCGCTGCACTCGTGAAACGCGGTTACAACCTGATCAGCAATGGCACCGACAATCATTTAATGCTGATCGACCTGCGCAATAAAAATCTTACCGGTAAAAAAGCACAGGAAACCCTCGATAAAGCCCATATCACGCTCAACAAGAATGCCGTTCCATTCGATGACAAGAGCCCGTTCGTGACCAGCGGTATTCGTGTAGGCGTGCCTGCTATCACTACCCGCGGCATGAATGAAGGCCAGATGGAAACCGTGGTCTCCCTCATCGATAAAGTGTTGATGAACCATGATGATGAACATACCATCAAAGCAGTGAAGGAAGACGTGAAAGCATTCATGAAGCAATTCCCCCTGTATCCCGAACTGGGCTGATCAACAGTCTTTACGGATGCAGCAGGTCTGCATTGGCAATGAATTTCAGAAAACTTTGTTTGTAACTTCTTCCCAGTGGAAGGGAATACTGGTCTATCTGCACCATATCATTATTGTAGCTCGTGATCTTATCGGAGGCGATGATATAGGATTTGTGGATGCGAAGGAATTTATTCTCCGGTAACTTTTCTTCCATATAGCTCAGTCGCTGGTACGTGATCAGTGCCCTGCCGGTTGTGACGATCTTCACATAGTCTTTCACACTTTCGATATAGATGATGTCTTTCAGAAAGACTTTCTTCACGTCTTTATTCACTTTGAAGTACATGTATGCTTTCTCGAAGGCGTCGGGTGTTTTTTCCGCCACTTCCACCTGGCGTAATATATTCTGCTGATTATATTTTGCAATGGCCTTGAGGAACCGATCGAAGGATACAGGTTTTACGAGATAATCCAGCACGTCGAGATCGAAACCATCGGCGGCAAATTCCCGGTAGGCCGTGGTGATCACGATCCTTGGCCTTTCCTGCAGGGACCTGATCAGGTCGAGGCCGGTCATTTTCGGCATCTGGATATCGAGGAAAAGTATGTCCACCTTCGTTTTCTGTAAATAGTTGAAGGCTTCGATGGCATTATTGCATTTGCCCACAATTTCCAGGTCGTCCATCCTGTCGATATAGGAAGCGATCAGGTCATTGGCAGGCGGCTCATCGTCCACCAGCAGGCATTTTATTTTCATGAACGATATCTTTGATTTTTAAGGTGACGAGAAAATTCTGTTCTTCATTGATGGTCTTGAATTCATATCTCTTCGGATAGATATATTCCAGTCTTTTTTTCACATTCTCGATGCCGATACCATTACGTCCATTCGATTGCACCCCGTTCTGGGGCTTGCTGTTCTCCACTTTGATGATCAGCCATCCGTCATTGGCAAGCACATCGATGCGGATCCAGCACTGGTCGATGGCATTGTTGGCGCCGTGCTTGAAACTGTTCTCCACCAGCGGCAGCATCAGGAAGGGAGCGATGTTGATATTGTTCGTATCGGTGAGCACATTCATGGAAATATCCAGCCTGTCTCCATACCTGATCTTTTCCAGCTCGATATAATTGCTGATATAATCTATTTCCTTGGCGAGCGGAATGGTGGTTTGTTTGCTGTCGTACAACATGTAGCTCAGGAGGGCCGACAGGCGATAGATGAGATCGGGCGTTTGGGCGCTGTTCTGTTTGGAAAGGGAATAGATATTGTTGAGCGTATTGAAAATAAAATGCGGTTGCACCTGCGATTTCAACAATTCAAGCTGCGCCTCCACTTTGTCTTTTTGAAGGCTTTGTGCCAGCCTTTGCTGTTCGTCCCAGGCCCGGGTAAAATAGAACATGGCATACAACGCAACGATGAGGTAGGTGCCCACGATCTCGAAAATGATCTTGGGGGCAAAGAGGAAGGGCTGCATCGCCATCCATTCGGGTGAATACAACTGATAAATGACATAATAATTCACGGCTCGCCTGAGTATCCCGAACACCAACATGCTCAACACCAGTCCTATCCAAAATTCAATTTTCCGCGATCTAAAGAAATATTTTTTGATCAGCACATAGATGGTGAATTGAGTAGCGGAGAACAGGATCGGTGTATAAAGGGCTGCTGCCAGCAGGTGCATCTTGTACAGGTTATCATACGCTGCATTGGCCAGCCATTCATACAGGAAATAGCAGGTCCAGAAAATGAGATTCGTCTTGATGATCTTGTTCTTCACACCGAATATTTTCACAATAAAAATACCGATTCTCCGGCTCCTGCCCTGTCATAATTCGACAAACGCCATATATCGTGAAGAAGTGCCGTTGCGGCATTTTGGGTGCCTACCACCTTATAATACTGTTGTACAGCGAATAGTGTGCTGCCTGCAAGCAAAATGATCTTTCCTTTGAAGTAACATAAATGTATAGCCATGAAAAAGTTTCTCCAATTACATCCCATTGCCATGATCGCAGCCCTGCTGCTCACCGGCGCCGGTGCGCATGCCCAGGGCGGGAAGGTGGCGGGCGACGACCAGGGTTTATCGCCAAAGGCCCCTATCATTTCTAAAATGGAAAAGGACCTTTCAGCCGATATTCCATACCGGAACAATATCAATATCAAGGCCATCCGGCATTTCAGCAATTCGTTTGCCAATGCCAGTGAGGAAAGATGGTTCACGATCAAAAATGGATATATGGTAAAATGTGTGGTAGACAGTGTGAAGACCAGGGTAGATTATGACAACAGGGGACAGTGGGTAGCCACCATTCGTTATTATGAGGAGGAAAAGCTGCCAAAGGAAATAAGGGCGTTAGTGAAGAGCACCTGGTTCGATTACAAGATCGTGCTGGTGGAGGAGGTCCGCTTCCCGACCGGTTCCCCGGTATACGTTGTGCATATCAATTGGATGGACGACTGGAAAAATATCCGCGTTCAGGATGGCACGGTAGAAGAAATGGACCTGCCGGGAAAGAATTGAGGTAGCGCCATTGCGCGAAATGATCTACATTTGGGTCAGCCAAATTAACCATTATGATCCAACGCATCCAATCTGTATGGCTTCTCTTAGCAGGCGTAGCTGCTTTCCTGACCTTGAAATTCTCTTTTTACAGTGGTAATATAGAACCGGCAGGCCAGCCTAAAAAATTCGATGCATTGACAGCGCAAAGCAATATCCTGCTATTGATCCTGACGGTGATATTGGGGTTGGTTTGTCTGGCGGCTATCTTCCTCTACAAAGACCGTAAACTTCAGTTGAGATTATTATTCCTCTCTCTGGGTATTTCTATTATCGATCTTATCCTTTACTGGAATGGTACCAAGAAGTTTGTACCAGGCGAAGGCAAGTTCGATCTCACTGCAGTGATCGCCATCATTATCCCGGTATTGTTGATCATGGCCATTCGTGGTATTTACCGCGATCAGAAACTGGTGAAGAGCCTGGAGCGCCTGCGTTGACAGGCTATTGGTCCTTATTTCCCCAATTCAAGTTCATAGGCCGTGAAAATGCGGCCATCCTTCATTTTATTGGAGATCACTTTCATCGTGATCGTTTGTGTGCCGTTGCTGTAGAGTGTATGTTTGGCCGTGCCGAAGTCGAATTTATTGGTGGCATGGTATTGATTGGTCAGGAGGTATGCAGACAGGTCACCATACTCTTCCTTGCTATAGGTGCGATACGTGATCAGGCGGCTTTGAAGCTCTTTGGTAGTAACATCCATGTACATGAATGAGCGAACATTGGCAGGCATATCGGCCTGTCGTTCGAGATTGGAATATTGATATAAGGCGCTTGCCGAATCGACTTCTTTCTGCATGAGCAGATAGCCCTTCTTTTTCAGGGTCGTATCGATATGCAAATGGTCCCATTCGAGCATAGTGATCAGATCAGGCACTTTTATCTGTTGAGCCATGCCCGGTTTACCGATCGCAAAAAGGGAAAGTAGTAACAGCCATTTATACATCGGCACAAAATAAAGACAGGAAAACTTTTGTATTTGTTAAATTCTTCTGAAGTGGGATATGATCCAAATGCCCGCACCATCCCGGAAATCCCATACCTCCCACTAATCCCGGTTCAGATAAATTCTGCCGTAAAGCTTTCTTTCACTTTTTTGATCCCTTCCGGCACTCCGGCATACACGAGGGTCCCGCCACCGTCCCCGGCTTCGGGACCAAGGTCGATCAGCCAGTCGGCACTTTTGAGCACATCCGTATTGTGCTCGATCACGAGAATGGAATGTCCCTGCTCGATGAGCGCATTGAAAGAAGCCAATAGTTTTTTGATATCGTGAAAATGGAGGCCAGTGGTAGGCTCATCGAAGATGAACAGGATATGCCCCTGGGCCTTGCCTTTTCCCAGGAAAGACGCGAGCTTCACCCGTTGAGCTTCCCCACCGGAGAGCGTGTCGGATGATTGTCCGAGTTTCACGTAACCCAATCCCACATCACTGAGCGGTTTGATCCGGTGAAGGATATCTTTCTCCTCTTTAAAGAACTCCAGCGCATCGTCTACGCTCATTTCGAGGACATCATAAATGCTTTTGCCTTTGTACTGCACTTCCAGTACTTCCTCCTTGAACCTTTTCCCGCCACATACTTCACAGGTTAGGTGAACATCGGCAAGGAATTGCATCTCCACGATCTGTTCCCCTTCTCCCTTACAGGTATCGCACCGGCCGCCATCGACATTGAAAGAAAAATGTTTGGGCTGAAAGCCGCGGGTTTTGCTGAGCGGTTGTTTGGCGTAGAGATCACGTATCTCATCATACGCTTTGATATAAGTAACGGGGTTGCTGCGTGATGATTTCCCGATGGGGTTCTGGTCTACCATTTCGATCTGGGAGATATAATCCACATCACCGGTAACAGCTTTGTGCAATCCCACTTTATCGGAGAATTCGCCTTTTATTTTCTGTAGTGCAGGATACAGTATCTGTTTTACGAGGGTGGTCTTACCACTGCCGCTCACACCGCTCACTACGGTGAGGGTGTTCAGCGGGAATTCGACCGTAAGGTCTTTCAGGTTATTCTGGCGTGCGCCTTCCACTGTAATGGAGCGGGTCCATTTGCGCACGGATTTGGGAGGTTCGATCCTGAATTCACCGCTCAGGTATTTACCGGTAAGACTATTCCTGTTCCTGACCAGTGCATCATAATCGCCGGCAGCCACTACTTCACCACCCAGGTGTGAAGCGAGCGGTCCCATATCGATCACATGGTCGGCCTCACGCATCATCATTTCATCATGTTCCACCACGACCACCGTGTTGCCCAGGTCGCGCAATTCTTTCAGCACCCGGATCAGGCGTTGGGTATCTCTTGAATGAAGACCGATGGAAGGCTCATCGAGGATATATAATGAGTTGGTGAGATTGCTCCCCAGGGAACGGGTAAGCTGTATGCGCTGGCTTTCACCGCCGCTCAGTGAATTGGCGAGGCGGTTCATGGTGAGGTAGCCGAGCCCTACGTCCATCAGGGTTTTCAGGCGGTGATTGATCTCTATGAGCACACGTTTGGCCACCTGCTTATCGTAGTTGCTCAGTTGCAATGCTTCGAACCATTGCGCCAGGTCTTTCACGGGCATTTCACAAAGCTCACCGATATGTTTGCCGCCCACTTTCACATACAGGGCTTCTTTCCGGAGGCGGTAGCCTTTACAATCGGGGCAAAGTGTTCTACCGCGGTAGCGGGAGAGCAGTACGCGGTACTGTACTTTGTAGAGGTTCTGCTCCACTTCCTTGAAAAAATCATTGATGCCCTGAACATGCGCATTCCCTTCCCACAATGTCTGGTACTGTTCTTTGGTAAGATCGATAATGGCCTTGTGAATGGGGAAATCGAACTTTTTGGCGCCCTTGATGAATTGCTCTCTCCACCAGCCCAGTTTCTCTCCTTTCCAGGGGGCCACACCGCTCTCATAGACACTCAGACGTTTATCGGGGATCACCAGGTCGGCATCGATGCCGAGCACCTGGCTGAACCCTTCGCAGGTGGGGCAGGCGCCGAAGGGATTGTTGAATGAAAAGAGGTTGGGCACCGGTTCTTCGAACTGCATCCCATCGAGCTCGAACCGGTTGGAGAAAGGTATTTTTTTCGAACCGTTCACTTCGAGCAGCAGCTCTCCTTCTCCTTCATAGAAGGCCGTGCCGATGGAATCGCCCATGCGATGGATATCATCTTCATCGAAATCTTTCACTACCAGCCTGTCGACCAGCACATACATTTCTTTGGCCGGTTTCCATTTGGCATTTTCCAGGAGTTCTTCGATATGGTATATCTCCCCGGCATACAGGCGGGTAAACCCTTTCTGCAGGAGGATATTCAGTTCTTCCTGCGGGTTGCGGTTCTTATGTTGCCGGAAAGGGATCAGGATAAGGACTTTATCTCCTTCTTTCTGTTGCCGGATGGCGGCGATCACATCGCCGGTATCATCTTTCTTCACTTCCCGGCCTGAGATGGGTGAGATCGTTTTGCCGGTACGGGCGAAGAGGAGACGGAGGTAATCGTAGATCTCCGTCATGCTGCCCACCGTAGACCGGGGGGTACGGGTGATCACTTTTTGTTCGATGGCGATGGCCGGACAGAGACCCTTGATATAATCCACATCGGGCTTTACCATGCGGGCCATGAACTGACGTGCGTATGCGCTGAGGCTTTCGGCATAGCGGCGTTGCCCTTCGGCGAATAAAGTGTCGATAGTAAGGGAAGATTTGCCCGATCCGGATACGCCTGTCACCACAACCAGTTTATTGCGGGGAATGGCCACTGAAATATTTTTCAGGTTGTGGACGCGGGCGCCCTTAATATATATACTGTCTGAGGCAGTTAGGCCGGCAGACTCCTGGTGATTTTTATTTTTCTTCGTGGTAGTAGACATATAAATAAGGAGCACAAAATTATTGCAATAAGGGGGAATAAGTATAATACAGCCGGCAGGTGCAAAAGTTTAATGAAAGATGGCATGTATCTTGAATAACTGAGGCCATATTTCGGGTATAGCAAAATCACGATATACGTGTGATATAAATCAAATTCAGGCTATTTAACTCGTTAGCAATATGAAGGGAAGTTTAAAAATTATCCCAAAGTTTGGTTTTATGAAAAAAGTCTCTATCTTTAGTTAGTAATTTGTACAATAAAGTGGAAAACTAAAATTTACTGCCTATCGACTTTGTCACTTCTACACTGAAAAGCCATTTCATTATAAAATCCATCAATAAATATCCTATAACCTTCAAAACCGTAGAAGTTTATGAATCTACTACGCAAAAAGACCGATCATGAACTCATCCAGGACTTCCAGGATGGGGATCTTTATGCCCTTGAGACCCTGATACTCCGACACAAAGACAAAATGTACACTTCCATCCTGTTTCTCGTAAAAGACAAATATCTCGCAGAAGATATTTTTCAGGATGTGCTCATCAAGATCATCGACACAGTTCGCGGCGGACGCTATACCGAGGAAGGAAAATTCCTGCCCTGGGCCATGCGTATTGCCCATAATCTCTGTGTAGATCATTTCCGCAAAGTAAAACGGACACCTGCTATCAAGACCAGCGATGACCGTGACATTTTCGAAGTGATCAATTTCACGGAAGATGGTGCCGACCAGAAAATGATGAAGCGCCAGAGTTACGACAGGGTACGCCAGATGCTGGACCTCCTCCCGGACGACCAGCGGGAAGTGATCATCCTCCGTCACTATGCAGACCTTAGCTTCAAGGAAATCGCTTCGCTGACCAATTGCAGTATCAACACCGCTTTGGGCAGGATGCGCTATGGTTTGATCAATCTGCGCAAAATGATGATGCAGAAAAAGATCGCCTTATGATCCTTACCAATTTCTTTTGAAATTCATTGAATCATTAAAATGCCTGGTGAAAAAGGCAACCAGTATGGGATAGTAGTACGAATACTATCTGAATACGATGAAACAATTTGACTCGACCAGTGTTATTTTCTTTACAAAAGTTTAACTGCCTCCGCATTCAGGGAACGGACGCACTGCTTACATTTGATGAGAAATTAACTGGAAAGAAATTGTCATTCTGGCCCTCCATCCGACCTTGAACGTCGAATTGCTTGCTGGTCAGAAGGCTGGAACAGAATGACGCCTAATTAGGAGCCTCGCTTGAATAAAGCGGGGCTTTTGTTTTTTGTGTGATCGATACATGCGGTAATTCATGACCAGGATCAATTTTCAGGAATTATTTGAACATTTTCGTGTATTGATCTATGATAGTTTCGTATATTGGTGCATGATAGTACGTAAGCCTTTGTCGATATCCGGTAAAAACCGGTTCACCGTTGAA
>JAFIGX010000014.1 GCA_017849455.1 Pseudobacter sp. | reverse complement strand
TAAAACAGATGTTATGAACTATTCAAAAGTGCAATTCATTTCCTGGGAATTGAACACAGGCCCTTTGAAATTCAAAGATCCGCAACCACCATTCGGTTTGGTGGGAACTTATCCCGGTATCAAACTGAACAGTCCCACCGACAGCCGCATAGATGCCCATTCGCAATGCGTGGACATCCAGGCCCGTCTGGCCTTCACTTCCAATGCCATGTCGCAGGCATTGAAAGACGCCGATAAAGGGAACGATGTGTTGAAAGTTTTCATGGGCCCCGAATTCCTGTTCAGGGGAGCAGGGGGCGCATACCTGCATGATCTGCTCACGGGTTGGACAGGCGCCGCTTCTCCTGAACTCGGACTGGCCGCTCCATACAATAATAAATGGGCAGGATTGTTCGGCGGGTTGCAGTCGCTCGCCGCCAATGACAATTACAAGAACTGGATCTTCGTTTTCGGAACGGCGCTCAGCGGTTCATTCCCCACGCTCAAAGGCACCGATGGCAAATATTATCTCGATCCCACCAAACCGGGAGAAGGATACAATACTGCGCTTATACAATTGGGCGGCGCCGGCAATACGGCCGTCAATTATGCTTCCCGCAAACATTATAAATCTCCTATCGATTACCTGAAATATACGAGTGGTTCAGACCCCATTCAATTCAAGGACAACACCATCCTTCCTGCCGATCCCAGAACGGTGATCCCCGCCGACGTGCTCGGTGTTCCGGAAGGCGGCGCACTGTTCAACCTGGCCAACGTGAACGATGCTGCCGGCAAACCACTGGTATTCGGGATCGAAGTATGTCTCGACCACGCCAGCAGCGGCAACAGTACCAATGACTACGGCAGGATCAGAACAGCCAACCAGTATGTGAAGATCCAGTTGGTGCCTTCCGGCGGTATGGAGCTGGAAGAGGCATCGATCAGGTTATTGCCGGCAACAGGCCCCACCACCAATTCCTATGCTTTCAATGTGGACGGCCTCAACGGCATGACCACCGGCAATGGTTGTCATACCCAGGTATGGAATGGCTCCAACGGCACGCCGGTGCCGCCCACCAGCAAATTGTTCGAAGCCAGCAATGGCGAACAGCTTGCCAATACCACCGTGAACAAAGTGGCTGCGACAATTCAATTGCCCGATGCAGGAACGATCAACGATACACAATTGTGGAAGAACGGTTCCGGTTCTGTACGCATTATGAAAACGTTACCGCTTTAAGATCTTTTTTCACCATCTAATACCATCACATCGTGTCTTCTTCCATCCCATACGATCATCCATCCCTGGTGCTGGGCAATATCGTCGATACCAGGGTGCTCAACCTCCTGAAACAATCGGGCAACCTGCAAAACAAGATCGACGCCGCCAGGGAGAAAATGAATTCGTACGTGATGATGAAAAGAAGCCTGGCCATGACCATCAATGAGCTCACCGATATGAACGTAGACGTGTCGGATATGCGATCGAAGATCCAGGAGATCGATACATCCATCACCACATCGGCCACGGAGTTCATGAATGTTTGCCTGGAGAATGAAAAAGGCATCCAGCAAATGCGGGAACAGTTGTATGAGCTGGATACCGCCAATAATCCCGAAAGCCCTGTCGATTTTTCTAAGAGCGTGATCAAGAGATTGCCGCTCTCTGCCGAATCGATGAAGCTGGACGCACAATATTTTTCATTCGGTAGCAACCAGGAAGACGATGTGGTGGCCAGTATTGAAAAGTATGTCCGGGAATCTACCAGCAACCTGGGACCGCAATCAGGCGCCGTGGCAAAAACGGCTACGGCACAGATCAACCAGCAAAGGCAAAACCATAACCTGGCCGGTACACTGATCATCACGGCCAGTTGCACCCACCGCAATGTGGCCATCATAGAGCCCTGCGTGCTGGAGCCGGATAAAGCCATTGCTGTTTGGAACAGCTTGTACCCGGACAGTCAGGACAGGATCATCACCACCGACCCGGCGCAGGTGAAAGCGCAGGCGGAGAGCAGCCCGGATGTGGCTGGGGAGAAAACGCTCACCGTGCTGTCGGGGGTGGTGTATGGTTCTGGTTTCGTAGGCATGGTGCATATCCTGAAAAGGGATGTCACCGATAGCGGTCCTACCGAAGAAGTGGCCACACAACTGCAGGAACGGCTGGCAATAGGAGGATGGCTCGAAAATGCTTCCGGCGGTTTTGGCGTGGACGCCACGGTGATGGATGAAGTGAAAAAAATACTCAGCACCCAAAGCATATCATCGCATGTAAGCATGATCGTGATGGGCGCTGTCCCTTCGATCGCTTCCAATCAATTGCAGCTCGGCGTTCGTAAAGTATTGCAACCAGACCCGGATAAGCTCAGTGGATATCTCGCCACCTTATCATCCGGCACTCTACAGGATTCGATGGATTCGGCAGCCGATGAATCGCGCACTGCCAACAGGCTGCTCACCATGCAAACAGCCTCTATCCAAAGTGTGATGCAGGGGTTGGGACAGGTCGATCACGGGTCGAACAAAATGCTCGATATCAATTCCATGATGACCGCATTTGAAAATTACCTGCAAGCCATCAGGGATAAAGAAGAAAGTACGGGTGTGCCCGTCAACTTTTATCTCAAACAGGTTTCGCGCCGGCAATTGCTGGAAGTATGGCTTGAAAAATATTATCCCCGCAAGGATGCGCCGGCTACCACCAATTCCTGATCAAAGAAAAAGCACCAGGGTCCCATGTTACACGAACTCTTTTTTTTAAAAAGCCTTCACCTCAATCCTCACCACCTGGTGATCGTAGGCATTACCGTAATGGTGAAAACATCCGTATTGATGGTATGGCATTATGCACGCAAAACAAAATTCCACTACCAGCACACCAATCTCGGGATCAGACTGGGCCATGCGCTGAATGCGTTCAGCAATTTTTGCGATCTGCATTACCGGCATGTGACCAATATGCTTCAACATTATATTCCACGAAAAGGGAATGAATTCGATGGCCAGGCACTGATCAGCAACAGCGGACAGGTGTTGAAGGATGTGTCGGTGTTGTCTTTTTACCGCGATTATCAATCCCTGCTGGAAAGAAAGGAAGCACCACGCATTACAACGGTGCTGGTGGACGAATACTATGGGTTATGGCAACAACATAATAATATCACTGCATTGATGGATACAGGCATCAGGGAATATGATGCCTGCCTGAAAGAGTTCAATGAAAATATCCGCGAGCTGTCTCACCTGTATGATGAATTGAAAGAATATGTGAAAGGGAAGAACCTGAACCAATCGTCGGGCCAGTGGGTGCAAGGCTATTTCTCCATCTTCGACCAGTGGCTGCACAATGGAGGAAAAAAAGATCCCGATATACTGCAACCGGAGATCGTCGTGAAAATACAGGAACTCAACAGGTCGCAGGCCGGCAGCCCTTTCATCGGTAAGACCAACGAAAAAGCCTGGCGATGCACACAGGCGTATCAAATGATCGTTGGGCTCGACAACACCATCTCCACTGCTTTAGGTGATTATGGCAGGGCCTGGAAAAAGGCTGGCAAGCTCACCGGCCTGATGGCCCAGCGGTTGGTGCCCGGCAATGAGCAGGGCCCCCTGTTTGCGAATATGCCTTCTATGGTTCTGCCGAAAAAATTCAGCCGCCGTCAATGGGTAATGATCTGTTCGGGCGTTGTGTTACTGGCCGTGATCTGCTTTTTGGGTGGCGTCTACATAAGTACTGAAGAAGAACAGGCGCATCCCGTCAAACAGGTTTCGGATACAACCCATTTAAAAGAAGGAACTCATACAGGTGCGCCCAACAAACCTGCTCCTTTGATCAAGGGCCTCGATACTGTCCACACCGTGTATGGGCTCGATATCTCGAAATACCAGGGCAACCTTCTCAAAGATCTGGGTCAAATGGACACCCTTCATTTTGTGATCTGTAAGGCCACAGAGGGAAAAACCATCGTAGACCCGGATTTCAAATCGAACTGGAAGCAATTGCAGGAAAAAAAGATCATCCGGGGCGCCTATCATTTTTATTCAGACCTCGATGATCCGGTGCAACAGGCGCAACATTTTCTGCGGACAGTAGGGCCACTGGACACGATGGATATCCCGCTCGTGCTGGACATTGAGGATGGTAGCATCCACCACAAGGGGAATGGTCCCCAACTGTCACAGGCATTGATCAGTTTTCTCCAATATATAGAACAGCAAACGGGTAGTAAGCCGGTCATCTACACCAGCCTGGCATTTGCCGATAACTATCTCACGGAAGAAATATTTGCCGGTTACCCGCTCTGGCTGGCTGAATATTCGAAGCGTCCGGCGCCTCGATTGCCCTCCACCTGGAAAAAGAAAGGACATACATTCTGGCAGAAAGGCGATACGCTCACCATCGATTCGCATAAAACAGATTTCGATGTGTTCAATGGGAGTGGCCGTTCCTTTCTTCAATTCTTACATCAGAAAGGTCAGTGAACCTGGAATTAAATTATAAATGATCTTCTTTATAGAAAAGAAGATCATTTATATTACTAACTGAAAATGATCTAATATTGCATTTTTTAGCACATAACTGTTTCAAATGAATAAAACTGCTGAACTGGTAAGGCTTTGGGCGGAGTTCGAAGAATCGCATCCTTCGGCTGAGCTGGAAGATTTTTGTTTGAGCCTGCTGGTGAAAAAAAGGCTGCTGAACAAGGATAGTGAATTCATGCATGGAGCAGGTCGCCCCGATCTTCATTCCCTCATCGCCAAAATGACAGGAAGGATCGCCAAGCTGCATATCGCCTATGCCATGCCGATCCTCAAAAAATGTGGTCTCAATAATTTCGAGGACTTCTTATTCCTCGATGCAATTTATAAATTGAAAGAGCCCCGGAAGACGGAACTGATCAACCTGCATTTAATGGAATTGTCGTCCGGCCTGCTGGTGATCGACCGGTTGCAGAAAATGGGATTGGTCGTAGAGGAACATGATAAAGAAGACAAACGCTCGAAGCGGCTAAAGATCACCAAAAAGGGGAGGGAGGTATCTGCAAAATGCTACCATCGTATGACGGAGATGAATAAAATGTTCTTCGGAAGCATGCCAGGGGAAGACCTGCATTTATGTATCCGGTTCATGACGCCGGTGGAGCAAAAGTTTGCCCAGTTGTGGTTGATGCATAAGGGCAAATCTGTCCCGAGAAGTTGACAAGAGAGAAACCGGATTGCATGGACATCCTTGTCAACATATCAACTTATTAACCTGTCAGCTTCTCTCAAAATCTTCCATGATCATTCCATTATTACAGGCAATGGCTGCCCTGATGCCCCCGGCCGCTGCAATAGCTACCTGGTGGCCCGATCCATCGGCAAGATCCCCTGCTACGAATACGCCGGCCACTGTGCTGAGTTGTTTTTCATCGGCGATCACTGCTCCTTCCTTCGATAGCCTGCAACCCAACTGCACCGCCAGTTCATTGTTGAAGCGGAAACCTTCAGCCCTGGCGAAAATAGCTGTTACGGAAATAGCTGTCCCATCACTCAATTCTATCTTCACTGTTTTTCGTTCATCGCTCAGTGCGGCGATGGAAGTTTCGATCACGGCAATCCCCTTATCGGTCAATGATTCTTTTTCTCTTCTGTTCAATACCTTCCTGCCATTGGTCAATACCCGGAGGTCCTGGCTCCAGTGATGCATCATGATGGCGAGGTGCAGATCGTCTTCCTTGTTCATGATAACGGCCAGGGGCCTGTCTTTTACTTCCCAACCGTGGCAGTAAGGGCAATGCAGCACCTTCGATCCCCATAAATCCTGAAAGCCCTTGATGGGGGGCAGGAGATCGGAGAGACCAGTAGCAAGAATGATACGACGGGCGGAATGCGTTTCCCCGTCATCGGCCACCAGGGTGAACTGCCCGGCCTTTTTTTCTGCTTTCACGATGCGTTTGTTCAGCAGCGAAACCGTCTTGTATGGCTTCAATTGTTCCCGCGCGATCCTGGTGAGCTCCGAAGGCGGTATGCCATCGCGGGTAAAAATATTATGCGCAGCATGGGCCGGCCTGTTGCGTGGCTGGCCGGTATCGAACACGGCAGTTTTCCTTCCTGAGCGTCCGAGGGTTAATGCTGCCGAAAGCCCGGCAGCCGCCCCGCCTATAATGACCACTTCATAATGCATGATGGCTGATTGGTTTCAACAGCAAAAATAAGGCGCAGCATCGTTCTGGGTAAATCGGCGGCCTGTTCGTTCTATTATTAGTGACCCTCTTCCATAAAATTCCTGACAAATGAAGAAACCTATCCACCAGCGGATCATTCAGACAGGCTCCTGGGTCTTGCTGGGCGTCGTGGGCATGGGAGGCGTTTTCGGAATGATCAATGACGCCCTCACCCTGGTCAGTTTCCGGCTTGCCTGTCTTATCACAGCCATCATCCTCATAGGCTATATCATATTGCGACTGCTTTTCCATTACCGGAAGATCAGATGGGTAGATGATAAAGGCCGCCCTCTGAGCATCGTAAAATTTTCCGACAAACTTGAATTTGGCATGATCGGCGCCGTGATGCTGCTCTTTGCCGGCCCTTTTTACCACTGGTACCAGGAATACCTGGTCGCGAAAAATGCACCACCGGAAGAGCCTCCTGCCGTTGCTTTTGCACATACCAGGCCCGATCAATTCAATATACTCATTCTGCCATTCGACCTGGAATGCCAAACCAAAGACGGGCAGGGCGATGTGGGTAAGGTACTTCAGAAAAGGCTCAATGAACTGGACAGGGCCGACAGTATCCATATCAACACTTATTATCTCACTGATTCGATCGACTTCAGGAATTTCACCCATGCCAATGCAGTATCGCTCATGAATTATCACCGCGCCGATCTCATCCTTTATGGTTCCTATTCTTCCCGTCAGTGCGAGAGCGGGCAAACAGACAAGATCTGTTTCAACTACCAGACGGATTACCGGAAATGGCAGTGGGCCATGATGCGTGCGCAGACGGAATACAAAATGCAGGACATTGCCGGTCTCGAAGACCTTCGCCGCGGCGCCGGCCAGGAGAATATCGATTACGTGATCTATAAGGTGGCCGCCATTTCAGAACTACGCAAATGCAATTACCAGCGGGCCATCGATCTGTTCAAAAAGATCTCGCAGTATGAAGATAAACCGGACATTCTCTTTCAATTGGCGCATGGTTATTTCTTCACACATAAGGACAATGAGGCAGCCCGATGCCTTCAAAGGGTACTGGTGCTGAACCCTGACGATCTCCATGCCATAGAACACCTCGGCAATACATACCTGCACCTGGGCATGCTGGATAGTGCTCAAAAATACCTCGAGAAAGTGGTGCACAAGGATGCCCGTTTTGCCACTGCCATGAGATCATTGGGTTCGGTGTATGCAGCGATGAAGGATACCGTGAAAGCCAATGAATGCTATATGAAGGTGGTCAATAACCTGATCGTTGCGGAGCCTACTCCGCGTAACCTTACCCTGTTGGGCATCACTTACTACAATTTGCGTAACAAGAACTCTGCGTTGAACTGTTTTGAAAGGACATTGCTGGATGATCCTGGCAATTACCTGGCCCAATACCATGCCGGGATAATCTACATTCAAAGGAAAGACAGCCTGAAAGCCAGGCTGGCATTCCAGCAGGCTGTGCGCATCGAACCAACGAATGAACAGGCATGGTACGAATTGGGGTTATCGTATGGCGCCAATAGATCAGACAGCGCACGCTATTGTTTGCAAAAAGCGATTGCAATATATCCGGCCTATTTCGATGCCTGGGTCGTGCTCGGTACTTCTTATGTGGTAGAAGGTAAACCCGGGCAGGCCGCAGGATGTTTTGAAAAAGCACTTACACTTTCTCCCAGCTCGTCCCCGGTGCTCCTGATAGCGGCCCGCACTTACAGGCAACTGAAAAAATTCAGGGAAGCTATCCGTTATCTCGAGCGGCTCCTGAAGAATGATCCGAAAGATGGGGAGGCCTGGAATGAAATGGGTGTCATGTATGCCGAACTGGAAAACTATTCAAAGGCCCTTACCTGTTATAAACGATCGATGCCGTTGCTGCCGGAGAATGCCGCTATCTATTACAATCTTGCCAGTGCTTCTGCCAGCAGGGGGGAGAGCGGCAATGCTCTTCGATACCTGCAGCATGCCGTCTCCCTCCGCCCTGAATTGAAAAAGATGCTACCTGCCGACAGGGCCTTCGATAGTGTGCGAAAGCGAAAAGAATTCGAAGCTATGACGCAGTGAGGTTGAGAACAGGTTGAAAAGTTAACAAGTTGATAGGTTGATAAGGAGGACCTCGAAGTCCGGGCATCCCTTTTCAACCTATCAACTTGTTAACTTTTCAACCTTACTGCTCGTACTGGTAATTCACCATCCACTGAATGCCGAACTTGTCGACCAGCATTCCGAAATAAGCGCCCCAGAAGGCTTTCTCCATGGGCATGGTCACAGTTCCTCCGGCTGCAAGTCCATTGAAGATCCGGGTAGCCTCTGCTTCGCTTTCTGGCGCAACAGCCACATAAAAATTATTCCCATTATGGATGGTGCCCATCGCTGCGGGCGTATCGCTACCCATCAGTACGGTCGACGGACCGATCGGCAATGCTACGTGCATCACCTTATTGGCTTCTTCAGGCGGGGTAGGGTGGTCTCCGGGGGGAATATCGCTGAATCTGCCCAATGTAGTGAACTCGCCGCCAAAGACTGATTTGTAGAAATTGAATGCTTCTTCGCACTTATCATTGAATGATAAGTAAGGATTTACTGATGCCATGTTTTTTTGTTTTTATTGTTACTGATAGTGTTGAGTTCCGGTTCAAACTTACATCTATACACGGATGCACCTGCACGATCTTCTTTATTGTTTTGTAAATCTTTTGGAAAAAGCCCCTAAGCATACATCATGGCTCATTTGGAGAAGGGGTCGTTCCTGGTACGGGTAAGGCGGGCCGCCACCTTCTCATTGATGATATGGGGATACTCCGTCTCGAATTTTTCCTTCACGCTCTTATCCTTGATCTTCAGTTTGGCCGAGAGGTAACCCAACTTCCGCTTATTGATCTCGATGAGTTCCGACCATTCCATTACCAGCACTTCAATTTGCTTGCCTGCCTTGCGTTCATAGAGGAAAGGAATCTTGTACTGGTCGCGGCTCGATCTTAGTTTCGATTTGGCATAGGGGGTAAGCTTCGATGAGATCAGGATGAATTTATAGCGGGTATTCTCCCTGGGGAGGCCCGCAAAATTCTCCACGGTGAATGCATATTCATCGATCTGCTGCAATTCTTTCTTCCCGATGGCGCAATGGGGCGATTTGAGCTCTACCACCATGATCTCCCTGTCTTCATTGTCGAGCACTTTTTCATTGAAGAAAAAAAGATCGGTGATATTCTGCAAGCCCTCCACTTCCTGTACGGGGACCAGGTTATCATCGGTGGCGGAAGGAGCGTAGCTGAAGAATTTATCCCGTAGCTCTGTAAGGATATTGCCGATCTTTTTGTCGGACCATAAATGCTGCGTACCATTATAAGCTTCCCCGAAAAGCCAGAGCTCCTTTTCGATGATCTTGTGCAACTGGCTTCTTTCGCGCAGGACGGGGGCCAGGTCGCCATAGATGAGCTCATGCAGGAATTCGAGGAATTCCTGCTTGGCAGCTACGGCGCTGGCAAACGTGATCACATTTTCCAGTTCAGTCTTTTCCAGCAGTTGGTGGAATTGTTCCATATTGGTATCGGACAGGTGAATGACCTTCCTGAAAATCTCTTCAACATGCCCGCTGGCCAGCGCTTTATCGATCAATGAGTAGAACAAGGTCCTTATTTTTTCGTTTTTATCTAATAGTTTGTACTCGTCTTCCACGATATAGGCGATCTTCTGGAATAGCAGCTCCCTGGATTTCGACAGGGGCGCATCGAAGGTTTGAGGGTAGGCCGCATCTTTTTCCAGGGCGGCAATGAACTTTTCAAACCGTTTATTGCGCGCCTTGAAAAAATCATTGATGGTTTCCTTGATGAATTCTTTCAGGTTCCTGATCTCTTCATCACCGAGTGAATCGAGATCGATATTGCGGAAGAGGTCGGTATTGAAGAATGCAGCATCCAGGTAGATGAACCAGGTGCCGAGGTCGGGAGTGTACCAGTCGGAGGTATAGGTGAATTCGTGCGCCACGGATTTGATGCCTGCATTCTCTACATAGAAAAAGACCTTCACCTTGTTGAGCTGGCTCCTGATCTGGTAGAAATGGAAATCGAAGGAATGCCCATTGCCCCTGATATCCGTATAGGTAACTGTTTTGAGAAAGGGTTTGTCTGCCACAAAATCATTCGGTTCGAGCGGTGCTCCATTCACCGTGAAACGCACCTCACGGTTGAAAACCTGCAGCGGGTATCTTTCGAACAACGATTGACGAATGAGGTGGCTGTTGAACTTCTCGACGATCCTGTTCTTCGGTAATACCCTCCCTTGCTTGTTATGATGTAAATGTTCAATAGTGACCTTATAATAGGTATTCGACTTTTTCTTCAGCAGCTCCACATCGAAATCGAGGTTCACCTTGGAGAGACTGGAGGAGATGAAGGCTGTATTGAGTGGAAATACCACCTGGGTGAACTGTTCATGGTCCGGATCATACGCCACGGTCTCGATCGTCATTTTTTCTCCCAGTTGAAGTGCGCCGAAACGGCCTATGCCTTGTCCGTCTTTCTTCACATCGGTCCCGATCTCCAGGATCTTCTTCTCGAACTCCGAAGCTGCAACGCCCACGCCGTTATCGGTGATCACGATCCTGCTGAAGGGGGCTTTGGTGGCGGTGGACTGCAGGTAATCGATCGCCAGGTCTACCTGGGTAGCTTTTGCCTGCAGGGCATTGTTGAGCAGCTCGGAGAAAGCGGTAAAAGTATCCTTGTACCGGGTGAGCAGCTCCTTGATGACCCTCGAGTTAGTGGATAATTGCCTGGTCTGTTTCATAATCGGGCGACCAAAATACTAAATTAATTAGCAATTAGTGCTAAAAATTTTATTAGCCTGATTTACAGTATCCTGTAGAGTGGTTCTTGTACGAAACTTCCAACGCCGGCCGATTTCAAAATGACACTCTACCCCAAATGCGATGACAGGAATGCTACCCTAAAAAGATCATCATTTCAACACCGTTTAGTAATCTTGATTCCGGTTATTTTCTTTTCTCTCCAAAATTTCCCAATAAAAGCCTGATTATTTTTGAGGTCACTGTATAACAGTATACTATAATCGAATCTTCACGGGATAGTGATCGATGCGGATCACTTTGACTACAACTGCCAATCATCGGGCCTCTCTGATGTAAGTACTGGTCACAATACGGACAACGCGCTAAAGAAGGGAAAAATAATTTTGAAAAATAGTACGCAAATTGCGTACTAATCATTAACTTTACAATGGAATTGAATGAAAGTACATTTGATCAGGAAGCAAACCATCGAAAGCTACATAGCGAACAATGCGCAGAGCAGGAGCCCATTTGCCTCGTGGCTGTCGGCCATCAAAATGGCAGATTGGCATTGTCCCGATGATATCCAGCAGGAGTTCGGTTCTGCAGACCTGTTGGGCAACGGTACAAACAGGGTGGTATTCAATATTGGCGGCAACAATTACAGGATGATCTGCCAATATTTGTTCGGGATGAAGAATGTTCATTTATTCATCTGCTGGCTAGGCACACATGCGGAATATTCAAAGCTGTGCCGCCTGCGGGAACAGTATACTATCAATCAATATTAATATTACGGTCATGGAAAAACTACCATTCAAGGTCATCAAAACGGAAAAGCAGTATTACGAATACTGCAATAAACTGGAAGCGCTGCTGCTGGCCGGGCGCAAGAGCCAGGTGCATCTCGATACTATCGATCTGTTAACACTACTGATCGAAAAATGGGATGAAGACCACAACACGCTTGAAGATGCCGATCCTGTAGGGTTGCTGAAGTACCTGATGTCTGAAAACAAATTGAGGTCGAAGGACCTGGCCGATATGCTTGAGGTTAGTAAAAGCCTGGTGTCTGACATCCTCAACTACAGGCGGGGCCTGTCTAAAGAGATGATAAGAAAACTGGCGGAACGCTTCAAAGTATCACAGGAAGCCTTTAACAGACCATACCCGCTGACCGTCCCACTCAAGCCACATCTTAACCGGGGTCATTTGAAATCCGCCTCCAGGAATAAATAAGCGGGTGTATCCAATTACCTGGAAAAACACCCGCTCTTTGTCGATATCGAGCACGGAGAATAATATAAACTTACCTCACCCCGAACAACTCCACGATCTTCTTCTCCAAAGCTCCATTGCCGCTCGCGTCGAAGCCTACTTCTTTCATCAGGATCTTTCCATCAGGATCGATCAGGTAAGTGGTGGGGACGGCGGTGATGGCAAAGCCGCTTTGTGAAATATTTTTCGTGTCGAGGGTAGAGAGCCAGGGCAGTTGCTGTTCTTTCACGCCCTTCAGCCAGGCATCCTTGTTCTCGTCGATCGAAATGCTGTAGATCTCGAATTTGTCGCTCCTGTATTTTTTATACACTTCTTTCATGTGTGGGAAGGAGGCTTTACACGGACCACACCAACTGGCCCAAAAATCGACCACTACGTATTTCCCTTTCAGTGAATTGAAGTTGATGGGTTTCTCCTCGGCCGTGTTCAAAGTGAAATCAGCCACCTGTTTGCCGATAGCGGAATTCTTCACGCCTTCGATATAGCCTGCTACTTTTTTGCCTTCATCTGTTTGTCGACGTTTCGGCGAAACTTTATTCAGCAACTTTTGCAGATCATCGATCGATAATCCGGTACGCCCATAATTACTCAGTGCCAGCACAGAGGCGTAGGAATCGGGATGTTTCGTTATGAAATCCGTGAGCAGCGCCGTGACACCTTCCCTGGCCATTTCTTCCCGGTCTTTGTTCAAAGCCTCAGCGTTAGGATCGTTATTAGGCAGCCATCCTTTTCCATATTTGGCCATTAATTGCTTGTTTACATTAGTATACACAGCCGAATGCAATTCCCGGAATTCATTGAACTCCTGGGCCGATTGCATGCCCGATACTTTAAAACTGCCCATGCCTTTTGCAATATCACCATCCGACAGCACAACCGTACCCGGCTTTTCGATCAGGAGCGGGAAAGGCGAATACATGCGTTTCACACTCTTGTCATATTCGGTGTAGAATAATGGTGTGAAGGGTTGTTCGAATGCCAGGGAGAATTCGAAATTTCCATCCTTCATGACGGTCGAATCGTTCTTTACCCCTTTGCCATAGATATACACTTTATTGAAACCCTTCGTATCACCGTTGAATTTTCCTTTGATCACGACTGTATTTTGCGCCATCACCGTTCCGGTTGCGATCAGCATCGCAGGCAGCAGTATTCTTTTTGTTATCACCTTGAAAAGATTTTAATGGTTAATGGTATCGGTCAGTACAGATCATTTCAGTACGCCCGATAATTTATCTTCGAGCTCTTTACCCCGCATGTTGGCGGCAATGATCACCCCATTAGGGTTCACCAGCCAGTTTTGCGGAACTGCGCGCACATTGTATTGTTTGGCCACCTCATTTTCCCAGCCTTTCAGATCGCTCACATGCAGCCAGGGCAAACCGTCGTCGGCAATGGCTTTGAGCCAGGCATCTTTTTTATTATCGAGCGATACGGCCAGGATCTCGAAATTCTTTCCTTTGAATTTTTCGTATGCCTTTACCACATTGGGGTTCTCTGCCCGGCAGGGCCCGCACCAACTGGCCCAGAAATCGATCAACACATATTTCCCTTTCAATGAAGCCAGGCTTACAGGTTTTCCGTCCTGGTCATCCTGGATGAAATTGGGCGCCTGTGCCCCGATGGAAGTGGTAAAAGCGATCTGCAGTCTCTCCTGGAATTTTTTCCCATCCTCACTATTGCGGAAACGCGCGTTCATGCCATTGAATAATGTCTGTGTTGCTTTGGCATCCTTGAAGATCGATTGACCTGTGAGCTTATCCCAGGCTACCCAGGAATCGGGATGGGCCTTGATATAACCATCGGATACGGGGCCCATTTCTTTCATGGTGCTCATGAGTTTTTCCATAAGGCCCTTGTATTTTTCTCCTTCCCGGTCTGTTGCATAGGGTTTCATCTCTTCATTGATGGCGGTGAGTTTGTCGACCACCGGCTGCATAAGCGCCTGGAATTGCTCGAACTCTTTCTGTACCGGCGAGCCGCTGATAGTGGCTGTCTTCACCGTTTTACCATTCATATTCGTGGCGCCTTTGTCGAGGTAGAAGGTTACTCCATCCCGGCCGATGATCTCACCGCCGTATCCCATGCCGAATCTCATCATCGGGTTATCACTGGATCTCATGATAGTGAGTACTGAACGGGTAGGCTTGTTGATAAAGCCGTTGATAGTGAATACACCTTTCGTTACTTCTACAGTGTCCGATTTCGATTTACCCTCGAAACTATACATCAGGATCGCTTTTGCGGGCTCACCGATATCATCGATCTTGCCTTTGAGCGTAAAAGGCAGCTTCTCTTTTTCTTGTGCGTGCAGTGTCAGGGTATAGGCCCCTGCTGCCAGTAATAGGATTATCCTTTTCATTTTTTGTTTTTTATGATATACATTTTTGTTTTATTGTGTTTTTGCATTCATCCTGCCCGGGCATTTGAGCATCACGGCGCGCATGCGGGCCACCTGGTCGGCGGTGATGGAAGAGAGTAGGGTAGGGTAGCGCATGTCGTCCATCGCATTGTCGGCAATGTATTTTTCATTGTCGACCCCCACTTTCGTGGCGAATGAATAGCTGTTGCGCGGATCGAGGCCATCGAATTTGCGGGTATCATAACAATAATCCGAATACAGCCTGGCAGAATTGTACAATGGGGTATACAATCCATAGAACATGCCTACAAACCGGAATGCTTCGATCTTCCTTTCATAGCCGGGAAACAGGACCGTTCTCGGAAAACCACAGGTGGCATTGGCATAGTCGAGTGTATAATCATTATCGTTAGCAGCGGTGGTGGGCATGCCGAGAATGGCCTGTTCACCGGGGCCTGGCGCCAGTTGTTTGGCGGGATAATTGGTGCCCATGGAATTGTTGGCCCCGAAAGGCAGCACATGTATATTCAGGAATTGTTTAGGGTCCCAGATCAGGGATGATTTATTGGCATTGATATAGGCAATGAAATCATTCGGACTAAATGTAGTGGCCAGGGGATTCACCTTCACATTATCGCTGTAGATGAGTTTGTTGAAGCCAGGCTGTATCATTGTTTGTCCCAACTGGTTTTTGGTAGCCAGCCTGAATTCAACATTGGCGGCTGCACCATTAGGGCTTTTGCCTACCTTGTTATTGATCACCTCATTCATGTACCTGATCGCTTCCTTCAGTTGTGATAATTGCACCGGCTGATACGATGATACATCATAGGTCAGATGGGTGGTATTCAGCTCCCATACGTGAAAAACAACATCTATATAGAGTTTAGGAGGCAATGCAGGTTTGGGACGAAGGGCCACGGATTTGGTAGCGGACCTTATTTTGCCGATCTCGGCATGGAATTTTACCGTGTCATAAGGGATCGTGGTAGTGGAATAGGTCATGCCAGTTTGTTTGCCGGAGCGTTCTTCGATCATCTTCAAAGAGCCCTGTGGCAATAAGCGGTAGTCCACGAAGATCATGGAATCCTTGCCGCCCGATAGCCGGACTTTCCTGTATGCCTCCACGATAAATTCCAGGGTAGCCTGACCGTCTGCGATCATCATCTTGTCGGTAGCTGATAAATAGATGGAATCGATGTCTTCTACAGCGGGCTTGAACATTTTGAAATCATAGCTATTCTTCTTGCATCCTGCCCAGGTAACGACAGCCAGCAGTAAGAAGCCTGTAATAATTTTGTTCATAATGTATTTTTCAATGTTGAACGATCATATTTAATACTGGATCTGTACCCATCCCGCATTGGGGACCAAATTCGGGTTCTGTTGCACTTCCGATAACGGTATAGGCAGTGCGTAGTGATAATCGTTAGGCGAAACGGTCAGATCGTATTGTTTCGAAAAGAAGACCAATTTTCTCGTGATCGTTTTCTGCCCAAATCGTTTCAGATCGAGCCAGCGCTTATCATAATCGCCGAAAAATTCTTTGCGGCGCTCGTTGATGATCTCCTGCAACAATGCATCGCCTGAAAGCCCGTTTGCTGTGCCCGCATTCCTGAACCCTTTGAACCTGTTCAGGGTAGTGATGGCATCGCCGGGCGCGTTCAGCCTGAACTGCGCTTCGGCCAGCATCAGGATCGCATCCTCCGGTTTGAAGATGCACGCATCGCCTCTTTTTAGTGAACCGCTCGTAGTTCCATCCGAAGGCCAGGCCCAGTTCAGGGTCTTGCCGGCAGTGCCTACTTTACCACCTGCCCGGTTAGGATCATTGTTGAAGATCGTCTGGATACGTACATCGCCGGGGGCAAACAGGTTGGCGAATTCTGCAGTAAGTGGAATGTTCTCAGGGCCGTAGGCGCCTGGCGATAGATATTGGTAGCAGGAACCATAGATCGCGCTGATGCCTCCCTGTGTGATATTCTCCATACAAACGGCAGGGTAATTGGGATCTTTTGCCGCATAGGCATTGATGATGCCTGTTGCCGTGGTGGGTATCACAGCGTCCGTTCCATCTGCGGCAGCCATGGCAAAGTTTTTCACCTGTGCATAGTCGTTTGCTTCCTTTGCCGGTGATTCGGCTTTGAACCAGTATACCTGGGCCAACAGGTGGTTCAGGTACCGGGCATTGAAGAAGATATTGTAACCTGACTGTGGTGTGGTGCGCCTGATCATCTCCATCGATTTGTTCAGGTCGTCGAGGATTGTCTTGTATACCTCTACCTGCGTTTTGCGGGCAATCTCTGCACCAAGTACGCCCTTTCCGGTGTGCAGGTATACAGGAATACCCAGCTCTCCTTTATTATATGGTGCGAAGTATTGCAGTAATTTGAAGAAATAATATGCCCTGTGAGCATACATTTCTCCCAACACCTGGTCTCGCTGCTCCTGCGTGGCATCTTTGATCTCATCCATCTGATCTATAAGTGCATTCAGGAACCCGATGACGCTGTAGTGGTTCGACCAGATCGTTTCCGGTGTCGTAAAATCATTCCATAAAAGCCAATCGGCATAGCCTTGCTCGAGCCTCAGGTGATAGTTGTTGGATTTGAGATAGGTTTGGGTGAGGGCTGTTTCGAAATCGATATTGTCGGAATAGGATTCGAATAGCAGGTTGCCGGCCACAGGCGCCATCGGCATGTATGTACCGTACAATGGTTTTACCCTCAATTCAGCGACACCTTTCAGGTAGGAACCCAGGAGTGATTTTACATCGATCAGCGTGGTGACGGTCCGTTGATTTTTCGGTGGCAGGTCGAGGTAACGCTTACAGCCAAACGAAAGCAGGATAGCTGCCAGCAGAAAATATATGGTGAATCTATTTTTCATGATGCTAGTTTTAGAATCCAAGTGTTAATGATACTCCATAGGCCCTGGTATTCGGATAGCCGAAAGGTGTTTTGGTTTCAGCATCCGTTCCACTGTAAGGGCTTACTGTGAACAGGTTGGTGGCCAGCAATGTTACCCGCAGGGTTTTCATGGCCGTCCTCGACAGGAATTGCCTTGGTGCTCTCCAGGAAAGGCCCACCTCCGTACATTTTATGTAGGCGCCGTTCTCGATATCGGTAGAGATGAGATAATTGGTATAACTGGTGGATGCAGTACGGTAAATGGGAATATTGGTGATATCACCTGCCTGCCGCCAGCGGTATAGGTTTTCTTTCAACCGGTTGGTGCGACTGGCAGTGATGTCGCTGGCAGCTCCACTGGGACCTTCCCTTCTGTCGCGGAAGCTGAGGATCTTACTGCCGTCCGCGAATACGAAATTCGCTGTCATCTCGAATGCCTTATAAACAACTCTTGTGTTGAAACCTCCGTACCATTCAGGATCGTTATGGCCGAGATAATAGGGGCGGTACAGGGTTTGCATATCTGCCAGGCTGGTCTTACTGAGGTCTACCAGCGCATCTTCATAGCTCGTTTGTGCTTTGCCATCCGACATGCTCGTTATTTTTTTCTGTGCATGTACGATCAGGTTGCCCGATTCGGGGTCTACATGCGAGAATTTATATCCGTACCAACCGTTCACAGGATAATCCTGGATATTCATGGTATAGGAATTGGCGATCGCGGGAAGTTCTTTCTGGTATACATTGGTAAGTGTGTTCTTTACTTTCGTGATATTACCGCCAAGTTCGACCAATAGGTTTTTATTTCTGACAGCTTCCACGCGCAGGTTCAGTTCCACACCCCTGTTGGTGAGGTTCCCGATGTTCACGGTGGCGGAAGTCCGGCCGGTAGAAGCGGCTGTCTTGGTATCATCGAGCAGGTCGGAGACTTCCTCATCGAAATAACGTAGTTCTGTATTGATCCTTCCTTTGAAGAGTGAAAATTCCAGTCCCAGGTTAGTCTCTTTTTTCTGCTCCCACTTGATCACCGGGTTGCCATACAGGAAATTAACAGCAGTAGGCAGGTTGGCATATACGTTTGTTCCCAATGTATAAGTATGGAAGGGCAATACACTCCGGTTGATGCTTCCCCTGTAACCATAACCAAGCGATAATACGAGGCGATTCAGTACGCCGTCGTATTTTTTGAGGAAGGATTCATTATGTGCATTCCAGCGTACACCGGCCGACCAGAGCGGCGCGAATTGGTTTTCGGAGCCGATGATATCCACGCCATCATAACGGATATTACCGTTGAACACATAACGGTTATCATACGAATAGGCCATCGAACCGATAAAGGAAGCGCTTCTGTTCTCCCTCGTAAGCGTTCCGCCGAAACGGTTGAGGTCTAAATTGAAAAACCGGTTATCCGGCACCAGGTCCCAACTGGGATAGCCGGCAATGGCATATTCCTGGAGGTAGATGGGATTGAAGTGCTTGAACTGATCATTCTTGACAGCGCCGAATTCATTGGCGAAGAATCCCTGCACGAAATGTTTGCCGGCAAATGTATTGTTGTATTCAATGGTATTGCGAACGGTATAATCCATCGTTCTGCCGGAGTTCTCCTGCAGGTAGCCCCTGTTGTATTCAGGCAATACCCCACCACCGGTGGAAGAACTGTTCAGCCAGTTATAATACCAGGAGCGATAGGTGCCGCCGTAGGATTCATCCTTGTCCTGCACGGAAGTATAGGAGGCCACCAGGTTACCGGTGTATTTAAAATGATTGAAGAAATCATATTCAACGGAAAACTGTCCCCTGATATTACCATAGGTATTCGTGAGCCTGTTCTCTTTCAACTCACGGATGATATTGAAAGTGGAATAATATAACGCAGAATTGCTGCCCACAGAATAGGGGATGGCCCTGTAAGTATTATCAGAGGCGTAGGAGCCATCATCGTTATAGGGCTTTTCATAAGGGTTGGCGAATACTGCATATTTGAAGGGGTCGATCACAGGACCGGGGTTGCCTTCTGTATTTCGTTTGAGGGTTGTGTACAGATTTACTTTGAAAAGCAGCTTATCTGTTACGAACCGGGAAAGTTTCATATTGATACCGCCTGTCTGGTACCTGTTCTGTATGAGAGTGCCCTGTGCGTCCACATAATTGAATGCGGCATAATAGGTGGTCTTGGTATTGCCTCCGCTGAAACTGATATTGTGCGATTGACTGGTAGCAACACGATAGAGTGCCTTGATCCAATCGGTATTGGTTCGTTCCAGCAATGCGATCTGCCTTTCGGCTTCTTCGCGGGTGATGGCGCCTTTATCGGCCAGGCTCAGCAACTGGATCACCCGGCCTCCGTTCTCATAAGGCGGATAATAGTCGTCCCTGATCCCTCTTTCAAAAGCGACCTTCTCAGCCGAGTTCATGAAATTGAATTTGTTCTCAGGCCGCATGGTGGTAGTGAACTTGCCTGTATAGTTGATATAATCGTTCCCCATCTTACCATTCTTGGTAGTGATCACGATCACGCCATTGGCTGCCCTCGAACCGTAGATGGAGGCCGCAGTAGCATCTTTTAGGATAGTAATACTTTCAATGTTCTCAGGAGGAATGTTGCCGATACCATTTGTGATAAGTGTATTCATACCGCCGGATACTTCTCCTGCCTGCAAGGGCATTCCATCCAACACATAGAGGGGGTCAACATTACCGGTGAGGGTATTGATACCACGGATGATGATCTTGCCCGTTTCACCAGGGCGGCCGGAAACGCTTTGTACATAAACGCCGGGCAGTTTTCCCGCGAGCGCTTTATCGAAAGTGGTAATGCCTGAGTTCTCGAGGTCTTTGCTGGTGGCCACTGCCACGGACCCTACCATCACTGATTTCTTCCTGTCCTGGAATCCGCTCACCACCACATCGGCCATTTCCAGCACGTATTTGGTGAGTACTACGTTCACGGTCGCTTCTTTCCCCAGTGTTACATACTTGCTACGGAAACCAACGAATGAACAGACCAGCACATCACCATGATCGGCGGCAATTTTGAAATTGCCATTGGCATCGGTGATCACACCTTTCGTGCTTCCTTTCACTACGATATTCACGCCTGCCAGCGGATTACCGTTCTCATCGGTTATGCGGCCGGTGATGGGTGGCGGGGCCTGCTCTTCGAACATGATCCCTGGTACGAATGGGATCGCCCTTGCAGCCCGTAAACTGATAAAAATGGTCTGGTTCTCGATGGAATATCCCAGTGGCTGATCATTCAGCACCTGCTCGAGAAATTCTTTTACCGGCATGGCCTGCGCAGTGATGGTAACAGGTTTGGCCTGTTTCAACTGGTTGTATTTCCAGACCACGAAATAGCCGGTCTGTTTCTCGATCTCCGTGAACACTTTTTCGAGCGTCACGTCCCTGCCGGAAAATGTGACGGTTTGCGAAATGCCTTTTGCACTTACATGCAGGCAAAAGACCAGGAGGAAAAAAGCGGTCAGTCTCATAACACGCAGCGTTTGGATGAAGTACCAATGACGTGGTTGCACCTCCGCTTCCGGGGCTTCCCGGTATGGCAGCGGTTGTACAACAGCAGTTTGGTTACAAAGCACCCCGTAATGATTCCGGGATGCAGCAACCCCGGAACAAGTCCGGGAGTTACCAACATTAAATTGCATACTTTTGCAACAGTTTTGGGTTAATGAATAAAGCGGTCTACCAATTGCTTTTTATTTTGCTCAAAACATTCGACTGTTCCGGAGGTCAGAGCCCGGAGCAGTTTTTTATTTTTTGCCCGCCGAAGCCCTACAGCTTCTTTCAGGTCTTTAGCTGGTTGAGGCATAAGCGGGATGCAGTTCTATTTATTCATCTCTCATGGCGTTACAATCAATTTTCTTCCCTCAATCCTGAAATGGATCTGCTCATCTTCCAGCCCTTTGATAAGCTGCGACAGGCTCAGGCTTCGTTGCACCTTGCCGCCGAATACGATATTGGGTACATTTTTTTCATACACTACCTCTACATCATACCAGCGTTCTATCTGGCGCATCACGGCAGGCACACTGTATCCCTGGAAATTGAAAACGCCGTTCTTCCAGGCCACGAACTGGTCTACGTCTACCGGCGCCAGTATTACGGTTGGGTTGGCTGTATTCGGTACTTGCGCCTGGTACCCCGGACTCATTTCACTATGGGCAATGCCGTTGGCCGCTCTCCCTGCATGCACCAAAACCTTTCCTTCCAGGAGCGTGATATTGGTGGTGGCTTCCTCTTCATAAGCATTTACATTGAAATGCGTGCCCAATACTTCAACTGTGGAATAGGTCGTATGTACGATGAATTTTTTGGAAGGGTCTTTGGCCACCTCCAGGTATGCTTCACCTGAGATCTCTACTTCACGGGTATGACCGGTGAATGCAGTGGGGTATCTTACAGAGGAAACTGCATTGAGCAAGATCCTGGTGCCGTCGGGCAATGTGAGCTGGAACTGGCGTCCACGCGGGGTTTGCATGGTATTGTACAAGACCTTGCCTTTTGTCGTGTCATGGGCGGCCTGGGTTGTTTCATTGTAGGCCAACTGTCCGTTCTGCAGCACTACATCTGTTCCACCCTGACTGGCGATGGCGCCATTGCCCAGGCTATCGAGCACGATCGTTCTTCCATCCGCCAGCGTGAGCAATGCCCCGTTCCTGCCAGGTTGGATGTCAGGCGTCTGAACCTGGATCTGGGGAGATTTGATGGATTTGGAGGAATTGGGCGGTATACTATAATAGATAACTAGCCCTGCAACGATCACCAGGATGGCCGCTGCATAACGGAACCAGGCGGTCCGGAGGAATTGCACCCGGTGAACGGCCATCGGTTTTTCTTTTTCCTGCTGGATACTGCTGAGCAGTTGATCGAGCAAGGCAACATTGTAGGGATCGAAACTGGACTGAGCTGATAAAAGCTTTTCATAATCGGTCACTACTTCCTGGAATTCCTGGATGGATAAGGTTTCCAGCCATTGATGAAAGGCCCTGCGCTCATCTGCGGTGGCAGTCCCGGCAGCAAATTTTGGTAACAGGTGGCGGTAATTCATATAGCTTGATTACCAGGAAGACGACGCAGGGGAAAGATCATGGACGATCTACCGCCGTTTTTTTAAAAAAATCTCAGCAGTAGGAACAGGAGAAGCATCCGGCCATAGCGTTGCATCTCACGGCGGACGAAGCGGGTGGCGAGATATAGCTGTTTGATGACGACCGATTTGGATATTCCCAATGCCTTGCCGATCTCATCGAGGGAACGATCCTGGAATACGCTCAGCTCATAGATCATGCGTTGGCGTTGAGGTAATTTGCCGATGGCATTCACTGCATAATTATAAAACTCTTTGTACTCGAGTTCTGCGGGGAGTCCGGCGCCAGTGCCGGATTGCTGGTGAACGATCGTCTCGCGGTCCAGCCTGGCCTTCCGGCTTTTATGCAGATCGAGCAGCCGGTTGCGGGCCATTCGGAAAATATATTGTTCGAAAGAACGAACGGCCGTTAAAGCCTCCCGCTTGGTCCAGATCTTGATAAAGATGTCCTGGATGATCTCTTCCGGCTCTTCCACGGTCATGAAAGGATGAAGATAGCGTTGCAATACAGGCTGGTAACGCTTATAGAGCTCGATATAGGCATCGTTACTGCCATTTGCCAGTTGTTCCAGAAGCCATGCATCTTCCTGTACAGACCGGACCTTGTCTGTATGTCGATTTTCATTTTGCAATTGAGGACTGCCATTTAAAATTCGGAATAATGATCGTCAATGGCTGTAAACTATCGTGATGATCTGCCGGAGCAGAGGGTGAGGTTTAATAGCTAAAAGCATGTTAGTAGGTGTAAACTTAAATCATAATACTTATAATACGTATAGAATTTAAACGATTTTATTTTCTCAGGCTTTCAGCCTGTTCAGCATATTGAAAAAATTATCGGCGTAGGTGCTCCCTATCGGGATAATGGTATTGCCGATCAGTATCTCCTGCCGCTCGATGGTATTGATCTTGTCGAGTGCCACCATATACGATTTGTGCACCCGGATGAACCTGTTAGGGGGAAGCGTTTCCTCCAATTGCTTCATGGATTGCAGGGTGAGTATCCTTTGTGTTTTGGTATAGATGGATAAATAATTCTTCAGCCCTTCCACATACAATATATCATCCAGTTCCACCCGTACCATTTTGGTTTCCACTTTAATGAAGATATAACCACCGGTAGCGGGAAAGATCTCCGGGCTTGCAGGCAGATGGGTGGCGGGATGTTTCAGCTTCCAGGCTTTTTCCACTGCCCGGTAAAACCTTTCGAAGGAGATGGGCTTGAGCAGGTAGTCAACCACATTGTGCTCGAACCCTTCGATAGCATATTCCTGGAATGCGGAGGTAATGATCACCTGGGCGCGGTTCTGCAGGAGCTGCATGAACTGCACGCCATTGAGTTGCGGCATCTGGATATCCAGGAAGATAAGGTCAACAGGGGCCTGATTGAAGGCGATCAGGGCTTCCAGGGGGTTGGAATTGGAACCGGCGAGTTTCAGGAAGGGGACCTTACCGATATGGTCTTCCAGCAGTTTGATCGCCAGGGGTTCGTCGTCGATTACCAGGCATTGCAGCATTGTCTGTTCATTTGTTGCCATTATAAAGGTAATTGTAATTGCACGAAAAAATCATTGTCCGTTTCGCGGATGATGAGTTCATGACGGCCTGCATACAGCAGGTCGAGCCGCTTGCGGACATTGGTGAGGCCGATACCACCGGACTGGTCTTTCAAAAAATCATTCTTGAAATTATGAATGGTGAAATCGAGCTGCCTGCCCCTGATGGCAAGCTGGATATTGACGGGCCTTTTCGGGTCTTGAAGCACACCGTGCTTGCACGCATTCTCGATCAGTGGGAACAGCAGGAGAGGAGGCACTCTTTTGTCGATCGTATCCCCTTCGATCGAGAAAAGGATATTGATATCCCCATCGTGCCTTAATTTTTCCAGGTCGATGAAATTATTGATATGCGAGATCTCTTTGTCGAGGCTCACCTTGAATTGCTCATCTTCTTTTTCATACAGCATATACCGGATCAGGGACGAGAGTTTTACGATCCCGTCGCCCGTCCTCCTGCTTTTTTCGAGCACGGCCATACTGTAGATATTGTTGAGGGCATTGAAAAGGAAATGGGGGTTGATCTGCATTTTCAGGAACGACAATTCCGCCTGCAGCTTCTGGTTCTCCAACTCACGGGTGATCTTTTCATGCCTGTACCAAACCAATAAGAGACGATAGGCAAAGGCAATGATGATGACCAGGAAATTGAACCAGATATAGGTCCTGAAATAAGGGCCACTGGCAAATGGCAGGAGTGGAAGGGCCTGCACGCGTCTGCCGGTATTGGTAACGCTGGCCAGGGATTTGGCCCTTTCCAGCAGGTCCTTGTAATACCAGTTCTCGATCTTGTATTTCAGGAAAGTGAACAATACTGCTATGGCTATGCAGATCAGGGCCAGTTCAAGCAGTCGCCTGCGCCTGATAAAGAAAGTCGGGATAATGAAAAAAGCGCAGGTATAGAAAAGAATGAAATTGACAGTGCCCAGGCCAATGTAGTTGAACAGGAAAAAATTCCAGTTCGGGTCCTGGATGGTCAGCAGTCCCGGAACCCCCATCAACATATAAAGGAACTCCCACACGATATAATGCAGGAAAAAGGAGATGACCGGGTTCTTTATCCAGGCTGCTTTGCCCAATACAGGTTGTTTTAGGATCGGTAGATAATTCGCAACATACATAATTCACAGGATAAAATGCCTCTGTGTACAAGTTTCAAAAAAGTTGAGAGGTTTTTTGAATGGGATGGACGAAAGGGCCGGGCAGGTTGACGAATGCATTAAAATACCCGATCGATCAGGACCGGTGTTGGGAAATTGGTCAATTCATTTGGCCAATTGGTCTACCGGTGCTATCTGCCAGGCATCTTTACATGTATCTTCATCGCCATTTTTTTAATTAAAAGCTCTGACAAAAAATGAAAAAGTTCTTTATCATTTCAACAGCCTTGCTGGGCATGCTGTCCCTGCAGGCGCAGAAAAAAGCGACGAAGAAAAAGGTCGTCATCAGCGGGCAGGTTCAGTTCATCAACCCGGAAAAATTAGCCCAGCTCAACAAGGTATGGCTGGGAGTGCGCGATGGGCGCGATTATAAGGCAATAGATTCCGTAGAAGTAAAGGAAGATGGCAAATGGCAGTTCACCGTCGACGCATCGACGCCGAGATTCTATGACATCGAGATCCTCAAATGGGACAGGATAACTGTTTGGGCCGATGCCAATCTCAACGTCAAAAGCCGAGGGTATGATACGGCCAAAATGAAGATCAAGAACCCGCCTTATATTTTTATCGAAGGTTCTCCCGATAATAATTTCATCAACCTGGTGAACCACCTCAATTATCGCAACTACCAGCAGATGATCGCCGTTAGCCAGGAAATGTACTATGCCGGGCAGGTGAAGGATACGAGCTGGTCGGCTTACCTGAAAAAGCATGACCCCTATCGCCAATTGGCGCAGGATTTTACCGACAGGCTGAAGGTAACGATCCAGGGATACCAGGACAGGCCCGTTGTGCTCTATGGCATCAAAATGCTGAATTGGGAAAAGCACCAGGATTTCATATTGCCCATCCTGGCAAAGCTTGAAAAGAATAATCCCTGGTTCAAGGACATTGCGGCGTATAAGAAAAAAGTGGAGGAGAATATTGCACAGGCGAAATTGTTGCAGCCCGGCAAACCCGTTCCTGTGGTCGCTTATGATGATCCGGCAGGAAAGCCCGTTTCCATCGGCGATTATAAAGGCAAGTACCTGCTCATCGATTTCTGGGCCAGTTGGTGCGGTCCCTGCCGCAAGGCCATTCCGAAAGTGAAAGAGCTATACGGAAAATACAATGCACAGGGCTTCGATGTGTTGAGCATTTCGATCGACACCGACAACAAAGCCTGGCGCAAGGCCATGCAGGAAGAGAATATGCCCTGGGCGCAGACCCTGAGCCCCGACAAGAACAAGACCATGGACACCTTCCTTTTCAGCGGAATTCCAACCCTATACCTGGTTGACCGGGAAGGTAAGATCGTGAAGAGTTTTACGGGGTACTCGGAAGAGCTGGAGAGCAGGCTGAAAGAGATATTCGGGAGTTGAGAGGGAGGTTGACAGGTTAATAAGTTGATATGTTGAAAAGGGGGCCTTAGCGTTTCGGAGACTTCGCCTTGTCAACATATCAACTTATTAACCTGTCAACATACCCCTCAACCCTACAAACTTTCCCTAATTTTTTAAAAAGTCGATATATTTATGATAGGATTTATATAAATCCTGCTCAACTATGCTGAATATACCTGACGACAGATCCGGGTTGAATTACGATATCATCCAGCAACTTTATTATGGAAGGCTATTATCCTGCGCAGACCTGAGCGAGAAGATCGACAAAAGTATTCCTCTCATCACTACTGCGCTTAATCATCTTATCAAAGCAGGTTACGTTAACAAACAGGGATATGCGCCCTCCAGTGGCGGACGCAGGCCACTGATGTATGCGCTGAAACCAGACAGGCTGTTCATCGTTACCGTAGCTATGGACCAGCTCTGCACCCGCATCGGCATGGTAGACCTCTTCAATAATTATGTAACGAACATAGAAACAGTTGCGCTCGATCTTCTAAACAATCGACAGGCACTGGATTCCCTCGTCAAACTCATCAATGATCATATTGCCAGTTCAGGCATTTCGAAAGATAGGATCATCGGTGTTGGCATCGGCATGCCGGGGCTCGTGAACGGTAAAGAAGGGATCAATTATTCGTACCTCGACGCAGGCGATACAACCCTGGCCGAATATTTAACGGATGCTGTCGGCCTCCATGTATATATCGATAACGATTCCACGCTGGTAGCCTTATCGGAAATGAAATTCGGCAAAGCCAAACCATTCAGGAATGTGATGGTCATCAATCTCAGTTGGGGCATCGGCCTGGGCATGGTGATCAACGGTCAGCTCTTTCGCGGGGATGACGGCTTTGCCGGTGAGTTCAGCCATATCCCCATCGATGAAGAAGGTGATCTCTGTTATTGCGGCAAACAAGGCTGCCTCGAATCGGAGGCTTCCCTCCTGGCTATCGCCGGTAAGGCTGTGAAAGGGATCAGGAACGGCCGCTTGTCGAAGTTACGGTCCCTGGGCGACCAAAGCCCGCTCACGCTGGGCAATACCCTCATGGAACTGGCCAATGAAGGCGATCAGTACGCCATCGAACTTTTCCTCGATGCTGCCTACAAGATCGGGCGGGGCCTTTCCATCCTCATTCATATCAATAACCCACGCGCCATTGTTTTGAGCGGCCGCGGCGTGAAAGTGGGCAAGCTCATCCTGGCCCCCATTCAACAGGCCCTGAACAGGTATTGCATTCCCCGGCTTGCCAACAATACGGAAATACTGGTATCGGACATCGGTTTCGACGGAGAACTGTTGGGCGCTGCCATCCTCGTCATGGAAAATTTCAACAGGGATAAGCTCCTGCAAGTCCCCGGCCGCCCCCAAACAAATACTACTTACTAATTAATTTAAAAAGTTCGCCTGCTTTTAGGAGCCTATCATTTTGTAATAACCAGCAACCTATTTTTACCACGAAGGCACGGAGACACAAAGGAAGTTGAGTTTTGCAATTCCCAACCTGGCAATTTATCGGCAAGCCTTCGTGCCCTCATTAAGAGACCAATCTCCCCAAAAATCCGGAACCCTTATCAAAGCACGAAGCTACTTTTGGTAATGTTGAGTAAATCCTACACCTTCTTTCCTTTGTGCCTCCGTGCCTTCGTGGTAAAAAACCATAGAGACTCAGAAACAAAAAAATGGCCCCTGAGGAACAGAGACCATTTTTAAACCCCGGTTAAACTATGAAAACCGGTTCCTGGCATTCAATTAAAACAAAACCTTCTTCATCAAACTATTTTTTATTGTCCTGCGCATCTTTGTTCTTCTCCAGGATGGAGAGGTATCTCTGTGCATCTTTGTTCGCAGGATCGATGGTCAATACTTTTTCCAGGTATTCGATGGCCGTGTCGTAATCCTTTTCCTTGTTCGTTTCATAGGCAGCCACATAGCCATAAGCTTCTACCAGCCATTTCTTGTTCGTGGCATTACTGGTATCCTTTTCCAGCACTTCGATCAGTTTATTATAATGAGGAATGGCAATGCCGCTCTCCATGGTTGAATCCAGCAGTGCATTGCTGCGTGCCCTCCAATAATAACCGAATCCCTGGTCGGGATATTTTTCCGTATACATCCCGAATACGGTATCTGCCTCACGGTATTCTTCCGCCCGGAAATGCGCCAGTCCCCAGTTGAAGAGGTCGAGATTGGTGGCCCTGGCGTTGTCGGCATAATATTTTTCCAACCATCCTGCCTGCGCACTATACAGGTGCAGGGACCTGGTGAGGTCTCCCAGTTTCTTATAATAGGCATAACGTGAATCCATATTCGTTTCCATGTCTGCGGCCTTGCTATAATAATAGATGGCCGAATCTTCCCTGCCTTGCTCCCTGCCATAGAGTGTTGCCATGAGATCGAAATCTTTGGCTACATAATTGCTGTCGGCTTCTTTGCGGAAATAGGTTTGCATATTGATCATGGCGCGACTGGTATCGGCGATGCCGAGATAACAGTAGGCCAGCAATTTGTACAGCCTTGGGGCTGAGGTATCACCATCCGTGGCGATGAGTTGCTGCGCTTTGTCGATAGCGGGCTGATATTGATGGGTGAGATAAAGCATGTCTGCAAGCTGGTAATCATTTTGTTTGTCGTAGTCCGATCTTTCCTGGTATTGCCTGAAATAATCCATGGCTTTGGCAACGTCCTTGAAGTAGTAATGATAATACAATTCATAATAGGCGGGCGCATACAATGGGTCTGCCTTGAGGGCCTGTTCGAAATAGGAAAGGTAGACCTCAGGATTTTTCTGGGCAACGAATATTTTTCCCAACTGGTAAGAGGCCGCTGCATAACTTTTGTCTTTATTCAATGCCGCCTCATACGATCTGTAGGCTTCTGTTCCATTACCTAGCTTCCTGTAGGCATCACCCTGTAATGAATAGAGCACCGGATCTTTCTTATCTCTTTTGAGTGCGCGTTCCAGTACATCAAGGGCTGAGGAAGCATCGCCTGCTTTGGCCTCCACCTGCGCACGCGCAATGGCCGACAGTACGGAAATATCTTTTTGCCTGGTGGCATTCATCGCTGCATTGAAATACCAGGCAGCACTATCCCTGTTATTGGCCTTCAATAAAAAATGCCCATAGGCGACCTGGTACAAGGGAGTGCTGATCACCAGGGCAGGAGCCTGGAGCAGACTGTCTTTCCCTGCCTGCCAATTCCCGGAACCGATAAATGCCTGTGATAACCAATACCAGGCGCCGGCATCTGAAGGAGTGGTCTTTATTTGGGCTTGCAGTGCCTCGATGGCCGACCGGTATCGCTGGTAATACACGAGCTTTTGTCCATCCAGGGTTTGTTGGGCCATAGAGGCCAACGAAGAGACAATCAAAATAATGAGGGCAACCGGTTTCTTCATGCAGGGATAGTTTTGAAATGAATAAAAAGGATGGGTTTAGGGGTCAGGTACGATGGCCGCCAAAATAAAGCACAGTAGTTAATGACCGATTAATATGAGATTAGAATATGGTTAGAATCTGTGCAGTTGCGGAACTATTGATGGGGGTTGACTTATTTTTATCGATGTAACCCGATTTATGGAGGAAAGAAAAATACTGATCGTTGAGGATGAGAAGAAGATCGCCGATACCTTGAAGCTGGGCCTCATCGAGAATGGTTATCATGCCGAAGTGGCTTATGATGGAAAGATCGGTGAGAAATTATTCTTTCTATATCCTTTCAACCTGGTGATCCTCGATATCAACCTGCCGGGGCTCAATGGTTATGAGCTCTGCAGGATCATGCGCAATCATCATCCCGGCATTCCGCTCATCATGCTCACTTCACTCAGCCGGCTGAACGATAAGATAGAAGGGTATAATGCCGGCGCCGATGATTACCTCGTAAAGCCTTTCGAGTTCAGGGAGCTTTTGCTCAAAATACAGGTGTTGCTGAAACGTACCATGAACCAGCACATCCCGGTAGGCAATATGCTGCGGGCAGCAGACCTGGAAATGAATCTCGATAACAAGGAGGTGAAAAGGAACAATAAAAAGATCAACCTCACCGCCAAAGAGTTTCAATTGCTGGAATACCTGCTGCGCAACAAGAACCGGGTAGTTTCCAGGGCCGATATTTCCATCAATGTATGGGAAATCGATTTCGACACCAATACCAATATCATCGACGTTTATATCAGTTATCTCCGCAACAAGATCGATAAGGATTTTTCACGCAAGCTGATCCAGACACAGATCGGTATGGGGTATATCCTAAAAGAAACTGAACGCTGATGCCGGTCAGATTACGCATTACGCTGTTGTTCGGGATGATCGTTTTCATCATCCTGGCCCTCGTATGCGGGTCTGTATACTATTTCTACTATACGGGCCGTAGCAATGATATCAGGAAGCGGCTCACTTACCGCGCCATCACAACAGCCAGGTTGCTTGCCGAATCGGATGTATTCGACAAGAACCTGCTCCGTAAGATCGATTCCAATACCACGCTCACGATGAAGGAGAAATCCATGCAGGTGTATGATCGTTTCAATAGCAGGATCTACAGTTATAGCGACCTCCCGAACGATACCCTTACCATCGATACCAGCATTCTCGATGAAGCGCGGGCGAGGAACAATATCTATTTCCTGGCAGGTAAGAAAGATGCGGTGGCCCATTACTACGTGGATTCCAGCAATGGCCATGTGATCATATCGGCAGCCTATGATGAGGAAGGGCTTCGAAAGCTGCAACAACTGGAGCTGATACTATGGGCCTGTTTCCTGGGTGGTACGGTGATCGCTTTCACCGCCGGTTATTTTTTTTCGAAAAGATTGCTGGAACCTGTAAGAAAGATAGCGGACGATATCAATGAGATCTCCGCCCGCAACCTGGCCCGTCGTATCCAAACCGGCACTGTTCCCGATGAATGGCATTATCTCTCCGGCACCCTCAATCAATTGCTCAACCGCCTGCAGGAAAGTTTCGAATTGCAGCGCAGGTTTATTGCGAATGCGTCGCATGAATTGTCGACCCCGCTCACGGCCATTTCCAGCCAACTGGAAGTTTCCCTGCAGAAAGACCGGGATGCCGGGCATTACCGCCATGTGATGGAATCGGTTTACCAGGATGTGCAATACCTCAGCAAGCTAACGCAAACATTGCTTGATATTGCACAGGCAGCGGAAGATCCGGGTGGACTGGAAATAGGGCTTATCCGTGTAGATGAGATACTGATGGAGTTGCCGGCCGAAGTGAATAAACTCGATCTGCATTTTACAGTGGCATTGAACTTCGATAACCTTCCTGAAAAAGAAGACCAGCTCATCATCGAAGGGAATGCAGAGTTACTGTTCAGCGCCATCAAGAACCTGGTCTCGAATGCCTGTAAATATTCTCACGATCATCGGGCCTATGTGAAACTGGAAGCCATCGCAGGGCAGGTGGTCATCACGATCAGCGATCACGGGATCGGCATACCTGAAGAAGAAGTGCCGTATATTTTCCAGCCTTTTTACCGCGGACAAAATTCCTGGCACGAAACCGGCTTCGGGCTGGGCCTTTCGCTCTGCAAACAGATCATTAAACTGCATAAGGGAGAGATCACGGTTAGCTCTGTGTTGGGGCAGGGGTCTTCATTTACGATCGTGCTTCCTGTGAACGTTCATTGATGGTAGGTATGCCGCTTTTTTCGGATTCTTTCACAGGGCCTTCCGGTGGCTCCGTCTGTGCAATGAAATCGCGTCCATCCTTACTATAATCATAAGGCCAGCGATGAACGGCCGGGATCTCGCCGGGCCAGTTACCATGCTCCGGCACCAGTGGGGTTGTCCATTCGAGGGTGGCTGAATGCCAGGGATTGGAAGTGATCACGCGCCGTCCTTTGAAGATGGAATAGAAAAAATTGAAAACGAACAGGAGGTTCACAGCGAATACAACGATGCTGGCCACACTGATCATCCGGTTGAGCTCGCTGAACTGTTGAAAGGATTGCCATACTCCAAAATCATAATAGCGCCTGGGCACGCCGGCCAGTCCCATATAATGCATGGGCCAGAAGATCAGGTAAGCGCCGGCGAACGTGAACCAGAAATGGATCTGGGCCATTGTATTGTTCATATAGCGACCGAACATTTTCGGGAACCAGTGATAGATCCCGGCGAACATGCCAAAGAAGGCAGCCACGCCCATCACCAGGTGGAAATGGGCGATTATGAAATAAGTATCATGTACATGCAGGTCGATGGTGGAGTTACCGAGGAAAACACCCGTCAGTCCACCGGAAATGAACAGGCTCACGAACCCTACCGCGAACAGCATCGCTGGTGTAAACCGCAGATTGCCCCTCCAGAGCGTTGTGAGCCAGTTGAAGACCTTGATGGCGGAAGGGATAGCGATCAGCAGGGTGGTGACCACGAAAACCGATCCGAGAAAAGGGTTCATGCCCGTAACGAACATGTGGTGCGCCCACACCAGAAATGAAAGGATGGTGATGGCAAACAAAGAGCCTATCATGGCCGTATAACCGAAAATTGGCTTTCGGGCATTCACACTCATCACTTCCGAAACGAGGCCCATGGCCGGGAGGATCACTATATACACTTCAGGATGCCCCAGGAACCAGAAAAGGTGCTGGTAAAGGATAGCACTGCCGCCTTCATTGGAAAGGGCGTTTCCTGCCACGAAAATATCGCTCAGGTAAAAACTCGTTCCGAAATGACGATCGAACATCAGGAGTATAAAGCTCGATAACAACACGGGGAACGACAGCACACCCAGTATGGCAGTGAACAGCAGTGCCCATACCGTCAATGGCAACCTGGTCATGAGCATACCTTTTGTGCGCAGGTTCAGGATGGTGGAAATATAATTGAGGCCGCCGAGCAATTGGGAGATCACGAAAAGCGCCATGCTTACCAGCCAGAGGTCCATCCCCGTGGCCGATCCCGGTGAGGCGTCGTGCAGGGCGCTGAGAGGAGGATAGGCCGTCCATCCGCCGCTCGCAGGGCCGGTTTCGATGAACAGGGAAGAAAGCATCACCACACTGGCAGCAAAAAAGAACCAATAGGAAAGCATATTCAGGAAAGGAGAGGCCATATCGCGGGCGCCTGCCTGCAGCGGGATCAGCAGGTTGGCGAATGTGCCGCTCAATCCGCCTGTCAGCACGAAGAACACCATCACGGTACCGTGCATGGTCACCAGGGCATAATAAAATGCCGGATCGAGTTTCCCTCCTTTGGCCCATTTGCCGAAAATGGTTTCGAGGAAAGGAAAGGTATCGTCGGGATAACCGAGTTGCAACCTGAACAGCACGGAGAACAATCCTCCGATGATGGCCCAGATCATCCCGGTAATGAGGAATTGGCGGGCGATGATCTTGTGGTCCTGGCTGAAAATATAGCGGGTAACAAAATTGTGTTGTCGATGATGACCATGCTCCTCGTGCAATGGTGTGCCTGCTTCTTCCCGGATACTCGCATACTGTTCCATGATGGGATCATTTAAGCTTGAACAGAACCTGTACAACTGTACAGCAGATCGGGTTGTTGATCAGGTCAGGTGGCAGCAATTTACCGGCCAGTCAGTTGGTGGGAGAGAAAGAGTAGAGCGTTCTACAGAACAAAGGTAAGCCTTATTCTTTTTCCTTTTCTTTCTTCTTTCCGCGGAACAAGCCCCACAAGTGTTCCTGCCAGCTCAGCAGGTGACCGATCAGGAAATATTCCTTGAGGTTGTTGCGTATGGAAGAGCGCATTTCACGGATCACTTCGGTCTTATTCACTTCGCCTGTTTCCTTTACTGCCAGCAGGAACTCCGCAGCAATGAATGCCCCGATGGCGGCGATGAGAAAGAGGAAATTCCATTCATGCAGGGATACGAGATGGAAGATCTTGTTGAGGCGGGGCCCGCTCCATTCGATATTGATCACCAGTTTCCGGTGGGAGAAATAATCTGCGAGGGAACCACCCAGTAACGGGGCCATGGCAGAAAAGATGGCGGTCACGATATTCTTCGCTGACAGGTAAACGATAGCCTCATTCCTCGGCGCCAGTTTCAACCCGATATTGGTGAGGGAGAGATTGATGCCTCCGGTGGCGATGCCTGTTACGATATGGATAAGGACCAGGAGCGAGAGATTGGCCCCGAAGCGGGAATAGATGCCCACGAAACACCATCCGATCATCACCAGTATATACAATGGCGCGCCGATAGCGATGATGGTCTTATTGCTGTATTTATCGGAATAGCGTCCCCAGACCTGCACGGTGAACATACTGAACAACTGGCTGATAATAGTAAGGCCGATCACGTAGGATATCTCCAGTCCCAGTGTTTTCATCATGAACACGGAAAAGAACGGGGTGGCTATATTCACGGCAAAGACCCAGGCCGAATTGAAAACGAGCAGTCGCCTGAAATTGCCGTCGCGCAGTGGGCGCATGAACAACTTCACGATATTCTCCCGTACGAGAAAGGATTGCGGTTCGGGCACTTTCGACAAAATGATCGCCCCAATGATCCCGATGATGCCCCCGGCAATGTACATGCCTGCGTAAACATTCAGTGTCCAATCGGGATGATGTTTCTTGATATAATCCACGAAGATGGCCATGGTGAGGCTCATGGTGGCATTGGTAGCCGTCATATAACTGGTGCGCCTTGAAAAATAGGAGCCCAGCAGGTTTTCAGGGATCAGGTCTTTCATCCAGGCATTCCAGCTAAGGCTTGCCACGGAAGCAAAGAGGTAATAGCAGAATAAGAAAGCGATCACCGGCTGGATGGTCATGGAAGGAACGAGGAGGGGGAGGCTTCCGATGACCACCAGTGGTATCCGTGCGCATAATGAACAGATCACGCTGATGGCGCGGCGGTTATTGAAACGCTGAACGAGCCAGATGGAAACCAGTTGAAAGATATTGGTGAGTGTGGGAAAGGCGGCCAATAACCCGATCTCGAAGTTGGATGCGCCCAGCAGCAATGCAAAAGCCACCAGGAAGGCCCCGCCGGTAAGGCTCGTCATAGCCTCCGACGCCAGCCCGTCGCCAATCCCCAATCTCATTCCTGTCCGGATCTCTTCTTCGGTCAATGATTGCTTCGGTTGCCAGTTCATAGGTCTTTGTATTCTTGGGTTGGAGGAAGTGGTATTCTTCCGGCAAACAGCAAGGTTTGTACCAGTACAGGAAAATTAAGTAAAAACCGGTCATCTACTTTACCGGATTTATTAACACGGTGTTGAAGAATGGCAGGACCGGTCTTGTCATGAAGCGGTCCGACAACCTGAACAGTAGAAAATTAATTCGACGCTCTCCAGCGTTAATGAAAAACGAGATTGGCGAATATTTCAGGACTTCGGATTGAAATTGATTGACCAGTCAGAAGACCCGGCAACGGCTAAATATTCCTTATTTTAGTGCATGGGATTACAGGAACACCTGCGCTGGCGGAAAGCCATTCACCCCGACAGATATCTCCCGGGGTGAGTTGTTTGGTATGCTGACCGATAAATTCGGTAATCACTGGTTGCTGAGCTATCATAGCTAAACAATACAAATAACAATTAAAAAATAGTACTATGAGAAAGCTGGTTTTATTTATGCATGTATCGCTCGATGGTTTTGCTGCAGATGCAAACAGCGGGCTGAATTGGATCCCTTATGACAGTGAATTGCAGCAATACGCTGATGGAATAGTGGCTACTGTTGGCTCTCCCGTATATGGACGGGTAACCTATGAATTGATGGCAGGCTACTGGCCTGCAATGCTCGATAATCCTGATGCAAGCGAACACAGTAAGGCACATGCCCAATGGGTAGATAAAGTATCCAAAATTGTGTTTTCCAAAACCATGAAAAAAGCAGAGTGGAACAACACTATAGTTATAAATGACAACATTGCCGAAGAAATAAATAAGCTAAAACAACAACCTGGGAAAGACCTCGTGATATTTGGCAGTCCCGGACTGGCGCATTCATTTATGGAGCTTGATTTAATTGATGAATACCAGCTTACGCTTAACCCGGTACTATTGGGAAGTGGTATACCTGCCTATCAGAATATAAAAAACAAAACCAATCTGAAGCTGGTAAAAGCAACACCATTAAAAAACGGAGCAGTTGGATTACATTATACGAGAGTGTGAGATTAATTTTCTTTCAATAGCGCCCATCTTAACCACTACTACAATGGAAAACAAAGACCAACTTTTTATTAAAATGGCATTGAATGCCTGGAACAGCCATATCAAAAAAGCTACCGCGGCTTTCGATCAGCTCGATGATGAAGGGCTGCAAAAAGAGATCGCACCGGGCAGGAACAGGGTGATCTATGTACTGGGACATCTCACGGCCGTTCATGATGGTATGCTCCCCATCCTGGGACTGGGCAACCGGCAGTACCCCGGGCTCGATAGTATTTTCATCCGGGAACCGGACAATGCCGGTACTGCATTGCCGCCGGCACAATCGTTAAGGGAGCAATGGAAATCCATCAATGGAACGCTCGACAAACATTTTGCAGAACTCAGTCCCGACGCATGGTTCGGGCCACATACCCTTGTTTCGAAAGAAGATTTTGAAAAGGAGCCCTGGCGGAATAAGCTGAATGTGCTCATCAACCGCACCAATCACCTGGCGCATCATTTGGGTCAACTCGTGCTGGTCCTGAAGTAGATATGAACTTTATTCTTACATTTGTTTCTACTTAACCGATCCCGGATATGCAGGAAACCATTATCGAACTCAGGCACGTTAATATTTACCAGGGCAATAATCTGATCTTACAGGATGTGAATCTGCAGGTGAACAGAGGCGAATTTGTGTACCTGGTAGGAAAAACAGGCACCGGGAAATCCAGCCTGCTTAAAACGCTGTACGGCGACCTGGCGCTCAAAGAAGGTGAATGTACGGTGGTTGGTTTCAACCTCCGGGATATGGACTGGAAAAAAGTGCCCTTCCTGCGACGCAACCTGGGCGTTGTTTTCCAGGATTTTCAATTGCTCACCGATCGTAACGTGAACGATAACCTGAAGTTCGTGCTGCGCGCTACAGGATGGAAAGATGAAAAACTGATGGACGAAAAAATCCTCGATGTGCTCGATAAAGTGGGATTGAAAGCAAAAGGTTTCAAAATGCCTTTCGAGCTGAGCGGCGGCGAACAGCAAAGGGTAGACGTAGCGAGAGCATTGCTCAATTCTCCCAAACTGATCCTGGCCGACGAACCTACCGGTAACCTCGATCCCGAAACCTCCGACGAGATCATGCAATTGCTTTTCCAGATCTCGCGCGATTATGGAACAGCGATCATGATGGCCACCCATGATTATATCGTCATCAATAAATTCCCCGCACGCATGGTGCGTACCGAAAGGGGCAGGGTGATCGATAATGCCACCATTTCCATCGATTGATCTTATTTCCAGATATAGTTGATCAACTGTCGTGCATTCTGCCGGTTATCGTAGATGCCCTGTAACAGCCTTTGTCGCAGCAAGATCTCTTCATGGGTGAATGGGCTGTGATACAATTGTGCAATGATCTCCTTCAACGCCTTTGCATTGGAACCGATATGGCAGGCAGGCCCCAGGCTGGTGCCATCTACCGCCGCATCGTTCACCACGCAGTGACGGCCATTGAAAAGAGCATTCAGCAATTTCAGTTTGGTGCCCGTACAGTTGAAAGAAGGTAGAATATTGATCTGTGCTTTGGCGATCATGTCCTGCATTTCCTGTTCGGAAGGATTTGCCACCAGGCAGGTGAGCGATTGGCGACCGGTGACCCGCTCCAATTTGCGCGATGGGTCTTTCCCCGCCACAATGAAATGGACCGGCAATTCATCGAACACTTCACGCATCAGCCACAGGGCGGCCTTTTCATTTTCCTCCACCGATAAATTACCCTGGTACAAACAGAAACAGCCCATGCCTTCCTGCGAAGCAATTTCACCAAATGGAAGGAAGACCGGCAATGTCTCCACCCGGTCGGCGCCGAATTCTTCGCGGTAAATTTGTGCATCCTGCTCCGATACGGCCAGGACCTTTACTTTCGATGCAATAGAAGCTTCATAGGATCGCAGCAATTTGCTTTCATGCAGGTAATATAATTTTTTCACCACGGAATGTGTGCTGCTGAACAATTGCCGGTAGTATTGGTATTCCACATTGTGCAGGCGCAGTATGATGGAGCGGTCCCTGAAACGATCGTCGTGCAATAAGTAAGTGCAATGCACGCCTTCCAACAATACGGGATGATCATCTTTAACGAGATTGTCGGTCAGTTCAGCACTGGCGCGGGATGCAACGATATAAGGCAACTTGTGCGAGAAACCTTTATGGCCACACTGTCGTTCATAGTAGTGAACTTCTTCACAATATTTCTCCAGTTCCGGCTGTTCACCGCGGCCATATTCGAAGCAATGCAAATGTATCCTGACACCTGCCTCATGAAGCGCCACCAATTTATAATAAGGATCGAAGAACCCGCCATGGGTAACGGGGTAGGGGACATCGAAAGAAACGATATGTAAATGCTTTTCCAAAAGTTCAGAAAATATTTGAGTAAAATGCGATCAGTTTTTTTTCCTCTTCCTGCCAGGTAAAGATTTCCCGCGCTTTCAGGCAATTTTGCTGTAATGAATCATAAAGCTGTTGGTCCTGCAATAGTCTATTCAACTGGTTGGCAATGGTGTCGATACTCAGATCGTCAATTAAAACAGCGATCGGGTACTGATTGTTTATTTCACGGTAAACGGGATAATCCACACATAATTGTGGCACCCCGGCCTGCATGTAGTCGAAAAACCGGTTGGCCAGGGAATAATAGATGCTAAGTCCTTCTCTATCACAGATCGTGATGCCCACCCAGGCCTCCGGTGTGAAGCGCCGGAGGTCTTCCGGCAATACCCTTCCCCTGAATATTATTTTATCGGCAAGGCCATGTTCCGCCACTAAAGCGCGGGCCTTTTCCATAAAATTGCCATCCCCGCAAATGATCAGACGGGCGTGCACCTGTTTCATGGCCGGGATGAGGGTCTCGAAGCTTCTTCCTTCATTCACCGCTCCCTGGTAAAGGATGAATTTTTCTTTTTTGGCTGGAATGGTGAGCGGGGCTCCTACCGGCACATTGCGGATCACGGCGAAAGGGCAACCGTACATTCTCCCGAATTCCGAAGCGATCAGGTCATTGACGGTATAGCAGTGCCGGAACCTGGGCACGGACTTTCTTTCCACCCATTTCCACATCTTCCGGATGCGTGGCCTGGTGGCCACTTCCTTCATTTCACAAAAAAGCTCATGGGCATCATATACCCGGTGGGTACCTTTTATGGAAGATACCAACAGGCAGGGGAGGATGGTATCGAGGTCGATGGCGCATACCAGGTCCATCCGCCTGAATAGCAGGAGGAAGAAGAGCTTCAGGTTGAATTCGATATAAAATGCCTTTCCTTTGCTGAAATAACAATGCAGCCTCCGTTGCCGGAAGGGCTGTTCTGTTAGCGGCAATGCCGACCTGTTTTTGACCCCCACCAGCGTAACCTCATAACCCGCCCGCACGAGGCTGGAGCAAATGCGGATCATTCGCTGGTCGAACGAGAGGTCGTTGGTCACTGTAAACACGAGTTTCTTCATAGCAGCCAGGGGGTTATCGCCTACATTGATAAAAAATACAACCCCGAAAATATTAAATTCAGAATTAATTCTATACCTTTGCCGGCAAATTAAGAAGAAGCAAACTATTGGATGTTTTAAAAAAAATTGAGATGCCTTATTTAACCAAAGAAAAAGTATCTGATCTTTTCACGCAATTTGGAGGTAAAGCCACCAATACAGGTTCCATCGAAGGACAAATCGCTTTACTGACAGAGCGTATCAATCGTATTTCAGAGCACCTTCAGCAAAACAAGAAGGATTTTTCTACCCACCGCGGATTGATGAAACTGGTAGGCCAGCGCAAGCGCTTGCTGAACTACCTGAGCAAGCACAACCTGCAGGGCTATCGTGCTTTGATCGAGAAACTTGGAATCAGAAAATAAAGACTGCAGTATGATAAATGATTATTCCCAACTGAAAGAACGGTTGGGAATACTTCTTTTTATCCGGTGGCTTTTTAGTAGAAAAAAAACGTTTTTTAACCTGGTTGCGGATCGCCAGCCTCCATTTTCCCTCCTCCCGATTGGGGATCTTCAGCCGTAAATTGAGATTATTATGCTCTCTCAACCTATTAGTGTAACCTTTGATATAGGCGGTGGACGCATGGTTTCCATCGAAACCGGCAAACTGGCCCGTCAGGCACATGGCTCTGTAACCGTTCGCCAGGGCAACTGTATCATCCTGGCTACTGTGGTAGCCAACAAAGAACCGCGCGAAGGGCAGGAGTTCTTCCCCCTCGTGGTGGATTATATGGAAAAATTCGCATCGGCCGGCCGTATTCCCGGCTCCTTCTTCAAAAGGGAAGGTAAGCTGAGCGATTATGAAGTGTTGGTCAGTCGCCTGATCGACCGCGCCCTGCGCCCTCTTTTCCCAGAAGATTATTTCTGCGATGTGCAAGTACTCGTGACCCTCGTTTCCAGCGATAAGGAAGTAATGCCCGATGCGTTGGCCTGTCTCGCTGCCTCTGCCGCACTCGCCGTTTCCGATATTCCCATCAAGGAGATCATTTCCGAAGTCCGGGTAGGTCGTGTAGAAGGAAACCTGGTGGTGAATCCCAGTCGCACCGAGCTCGAAAAAGCAGATATGGACTTCATCATCGCCGCCACCGACAAGAACCTCATGATGGTAGAAGGTGAATCGGATGAATGCAGTGAAGAAGACCTGGTAAAAGCATTGCAGATCGCTCATGATGCTATCCGCATCCAGATCAAAGCACAGGAAGAACTGCGTGACAAAGTGGGCGTCAAAGCAAAACGTGAATACGTAAAACCCGTACAGAACGAAGAGCTCCAGCAAAAAGTCATTGCATTCGCCAAAGACCAGATAGCTACCATCGCCAAATCAGCCTCCGGCAAGAACGAGCGCACCGAGGCATTCGATACCCTGAAAAAGGAATTGATCGACAGTCTGGGTGAAGAAGCTGAAGACGACGTGAAAAAGCTTGCGAAAAAATATTTCGAAGACCTGAAATGGGAAGTGGTGCGTAATGTGATCCTAGATGTTCGCACCCGCCTCGACGGTCGCCAGTTGGACCAGATCCGTCCGCTGAGCATGGAAGTGGACGTTCTCCCTTCTCCTCACGGATCGGCCCTGTTCACCCGTGGTGAAACACAATCTCTCACCACCGTAACATTGGGTACACCGCTGGATGAACTGCTTGTAGAAAGCGCTGCCACCTCCGTGTATTCGAAATTCATCCTGCACTATAACTTCCCTCCCTTCTCTACCGGTGAAGTGAAAATGATGCGTGCTCCCGGCCGCCGTGAAGTAGGTCATGGTAACCTCGCCATGCGCTCACTGAGAAAAATGATGCCCGGTAATGAATATCCTTATACAGTGCGCATAGTGAGCGACATCCTCGAATCGAATGGATCTTCTTCCATGGCCACTGTCTGTGCCGGATCGATGGCGCTGATGGATGCCGGTGTTCCTTTCCCCAAGCATGTTGGCGGTATTGCCATGGGATTGATCACCCGCGGAACAGATAACAAATATGCGATCCTGTCGGATATCCTGGGCGATGAAGACCATCTCGGTGATATGGACTTCAAAGTGACCGGTACACGCAACGGGATCTGCGGTGTGCAAATGGACATCAAAGTGGATGGCCTCAGCATGGACATCATGCGTGAGGCACTGGAACAGGCCCGCAAAGGACGCCTGCACATCCTCGAATCCATGTATGTAGCGATCCCTGCTGCCCGTGAAGAAGTGAAACCACATGCGCCGAGGATGGAAAAACTGTTCATCGACAAAGAATTTATCGGAGCCGTGATCGGGCCGCAAGGAAAGATCATACAGGAGATCCAGCGCGAAACCGGCACCACTATCAATATCGAAGAAGTGGGCAACTATGGTGAAGTGAGCATCTTCAGCCCGGCCAAGGAAGGACTGGAGAAAGCCGTAGCCTGGATCAAAGGCATCGTAGCTGTACCGGAAGTGGGTTCCGTATACGAAGCCACTGTGAAAGGCATCAAGGAATTCGGCGCCTTCGTGGAATTCCTGCCCGGCAAACAAGGCTTGTTGCATATCAGCGAGATCTCCTGGAAACGCCTCGAAAGCATGGACGGCGTATTGAAGGAGGGCGATAAAGTGAAAGTGAAGCTGATCGGTATCGACCATAAGACAGGCAAGTTCAAGCTGAGCCGCAAAGCGCTGATGCCAAAACCGGAAGGCAAACGCCCGGAACAGTCAGAATCATGAATTACTGGATGAATAGGATTGTGCAGTTTGGTTATCCTTGAGGTTGGTTTATCCTATCGGCTCCAATAATTCATCAATACTAAGTTTTTCAACAGCCTGCAATTTGCAGGCTGTTTTTTCTTATTGATTAGATCTATTTTTAAACGGAAATTTTCTTTCACGGCGAATTTTCCTCACAATCCTATTCATCCAGTAAATCATGGTTCAGACATATCTCCATTTCACATTCCGTCCGTTGTCGAAAGAACAACAGGAAATACTGATCGCACAGTTGAGCGAGATCGGGTTCGAAGGATTCGAAGAAGGCATCGATACCTTGTCGGCCTTCATCCCGGAACCATCCTGGGATGAAGCTGCGTTTGCAGACATCACCGGGATCAAAGACCTGGAAGTGAGCAGGGCAGTAGTGCCTCCTACCAACTGGAATGCTACCTGGGAACAGCATTTCGAACCGGTAGTGGTGAATGACTTCTGTGCCGTCAGGGCACACTTTCATGTTCCCATTACGAATGTGCGGCATGAACTGGTCATTACACCTAAAATGAGTTTCGGAACGGGCCATCATGCCACTACCTGGATGATGATCGCATATATGGCAACGTTAGATATCGAAAATAAACAGGTGCTCGATTTCGGAACAGGTACCGGTATCCTGGCGATCCTCGCAGAGCAGTGCGGGGCATCGGTGGTGAAGGCGATCGACAATGACGACTGGAGCATCGAAAATGCGGCAGAGAATATCGCCATCAACCATTGCAGCGCCATAACCCTTGAAAAGGCCGATTCCCTGAATAGGGAGGGTCATTTCGACGTTATTCTCGCCAACATTAACAAAAATGTATTATTGGGAAATATGGGGGCTATCCGGCAACATTTAAGGCCCGGCGGCGTTGTAATAATGAGTGGATTATTGTCGGGCGACCGGCAGGATATTGAGGCAGAAGCAATAAAGCATGCATTAAAAATTGAAGATATAATGGAACGGCAGAACTGGATTGCTTTGAAATTTGTCTGAACTGGGATTTTTAGGATAGATGGGATTTATGGGATATGCCTCTACATAGGCAATTTATCGCATTTATCCGGCACATCTCACGAATACTGGTCGGACAATATTAATTCACAATAAGTTAAACCGTTTTTTTTTTCGTATTTTCGTTTTCCAACTTCAACCAACTATTCAATGAAAGAGGCTTTTCTCATTGTAATAGCGTATTTGATCGGCTCTGTTCCCACTGCTGTCTGGGTCAGTAAGGCGTTCTTCGGCATCGACATCCGCGACTACGGAAGCGGCAATGCCGGCGCTACCAATACATTCCGGGTCCTGGGCTCCAGGTGGGGCACTTTTGTAATGGTGATGGACGTACTGAAAGGCGTGGCCGCCACCAGCCTCTATTTATTATTACCGTATTATACTACCAGTGAATGGGACCGCACCAATCTGATGGTGGGGCTCGGACTGGCGGCTGTACTGGGACATATCTTTCCTATCTGGGCCGATTTTCGCGGGGGCAAAGGAGTGGCTACCTTATTCGGGATGGTGCTCGCCATTCAACCCATCGTAGCTGTATGCTGCGTAGGCGTATTCCTGCTGGTATTATACCTCACCCGCTTCGTTTCCCTGAGCTCGATATTGGCCAGTGTGGCCTTCGCCGTTTTTATACTTGTTATCTTCAATGAAAAAGAGCCGCTGTACAGGGCTTTCGCCATCGCAGTGGCACTACTGGTGATCCTGACACACCAGAAAAATATCAGCCGTCTGCTGCGGGGCAGTGAAAGCAAAGTGCCGATCCTGAAGTACCGCGACCGCAGGAAGATGCGCCGCAGGGACGATAAACCCGAATGATTTTTTCCTTTACATCTTGTTAAACCAGGTCCAGGTTAAGGTTAGCACGAAAATTTTTCGTGATTGGTACAATCATTGATTTTCTAACTTTGACAAAACAACTCCTCATGCAACGCACTATCGTTCTAGCCGGCTTTATGCTCCTGGTAATGGGATGTTCGCAGAATGCCATTACAGGAAAGAACCAGCTCACTCTCTACAATGAAGCGGATATCCAGAATATGGCTTCCCAGCAATACCGACAATTCCTCAGCGAGAACAGGGTGGTCAGCACCGGTTCCAACAAGGATGCGGAAATGGTAAGGCGTGTAGGCACCAGGCTTACCAATGCCATCAACAGCTATTATGCTACCAAAGGATTATCGAAAGAACTGGAAGGGTATAAGTGGGAATACAATCTCGTCGATTCGAAAGAAGTGAATGCCTGGTGTATGCCTGGCGGTAAGATCGTAGTATATACTGGTCTGTTACCTATCACACAGAATGAAGCGGCACTGGCGGTGGTTATGGGGCACGAAATTGCGCACGCTCTCGCCAAACATGGTAATGAACGCATGAGCCGCGGCGCTTTGCAACAATTGGGAGGCGTTGCGTTATCAGTGGCTGTCGCCAATAAGACACCTGCAGCACAGAGCCTGCTGATGAATGCCTACGGTATCGGTTCCAATGTAGGTGTGATGTTGCCTTTTTCAAGAAGCCAGGAACTCGAAGCTGATAAATTCGGACTTATTTTCTCCGCTATGGCCGGTTACAATCCGCAGGAAGCAATTCCCTTGTGGGAAAGAATGGAAAAGGCCGGGAACGGACAAAAACCACCTGAGATCCTCAGCACACACCCTGCAGAAGCCAAGCGTATCGAGAAGCTGAGAGAGCTGATGCCTGAAGCCTTACAGTATTATAAACCAGTGGGTAGATAAAATATATTAGAATTTAATTTCATTTTAATCCGTCCTGAGGACATTGCTTGTACAAAATTAGTTGGGAGGTTAGGGCATTTTACCTACCTTTGCAATCCCATCTTTTTAACCCTAAGCTATACCAAAAACTTCTCAGGCATGTCGCAAAACTTGTTAGAAAAGCTTCGGCTACAGGAGGAAAAAAATGTGCTGATCCAAGGTCTCCCTTCCTCTATCGAGAAACAATTTGTCAAATTATCATTTGCCAAGAATGTTACACCGCTGCTGAAAGCCCGTAAAATAGACTTTGCACTGGTGTTTGCCGTTAACGAGAACCAGTTAAGCTGCATTCTCAAAGAGGTGCTCCCTGCTTTGCAGGAAGACGGTAAATTCTGGATTGCCTATCCGAAGTCCACCAGTAAGATCGCTACCGATCTCAACCGGCAATGTAGCTGGAACTGTGTTTGTGACGCAGGTTTTGAAAGGATCGATGAAGTTGCGCTGGACCATGTATGGACAGCCATGCGTTTCAACAAAGTGAATGCACCGAAAGGGGCCCGCCGTGTGACGGCCGGAAAAAGAGCTTCTTCGCCTGCGCCTGCAATGGTGAATTGAGTTCCCAAAGAAATTATCAGTCTGCATTATAAAGCCCGATGTATTGATCGGTTTATCCGAATAGTACATCAGGCTTTTGTTGTATGATAAAAAAATATTATTTTTGGTCCTAATGGCACACTCCATACACTTAGAAAATGCCAAACAATCAAAACCTACGCATATAAATGTGTTGGTGAAAACCATTGCAAGAATAAAGGCGAAAAAACAAGCCAATAGGATTTTACGTAGTCTGAAAGAGGCAGAAAACATACAATCAGGCAAACGTAAATCTATATCTTTCGACAATTTCCTCGAAGAATTATAGCATCATTCCAACTGAACTTTTTATCAGGGAAGCAAAGGCCCTGAAAAAGAAGTATCTCCATATTGGTGAAGATTTTTACAAATTGCAACAACAATTGAAAAAAGATCCTATCACCGGCAATGTTCCTTTAGGAAAAGATTGTTACAAAGTGAGAATGGCCATTTCAGATAAGAACGCAGGACAATCAGGTGGTGCTCGCGTGATCATTCAAGTAAAGATCATCCAAAATGCAGTCTATGTTTTATCCGTTTACGATAAAAGCAAAAAGGAGAATATTTTTGATGAAGAACTTGATAAAATATTAAAGTCTCGGTTGATAAAGAATCGATAATATTGCCACAAATCAATGCAGGCTATGTCGCTCATCAATATCGAGATCAAAGCAAGGACCACTCACCCGGATGCCATACGTAAATACCTGCTTGCTCACGGCGCAGTATTCCATGGTACCGATCACCAGACCGATACTTATTTCAATACCCGTTCAGGCCGCCTCAAATTACGGCAGGGAAATATCGAGAACAACCTCATTTATTATCAAAGGCCCGACCAGTCCGGCCCGAAACAATCCGATTTCAGGTTGTTACCGGTAGAGAATGGAAATGAATTGAAAACAATACTCACTAACGCCATAGGCATCAAAGTCACCGTCGCCAAAAAACGGGAGATCTATTTTATCGATAATGTCAAATTCCATATCGATGAACTGGAAGGACTGGGGCATTTCGTTGAAATAGAAGCCGGCAATAAGATCATCGATCTACCTGTAGAAAAGCTACATGAACAATGCAATCATTACTTGCACGCTTTCGGTATCAGGGAGGAAGACCTCCTGCATCATTCGTATAGCGATATGTTATTGGAAAAAGCCTGACACGCCAATGCCGAAAATTTTTGTGATAACGGTACCTTAATCAATTAGCGCAAAATTACCGTACCCAGTTTTTTCGTCAGCTCCAGTTCCAGGATTTTCAAATGCTGGTGGGTCTGGATCAGCATGAGTTGTTCTTCGGGGGTATGGTCGTGGGCCAGGTCTTGCTGGTTCTCTTCGATGAGCCTTTTGATCTTCCGCAATTTCAGATAATTGACGGTAGAGATCACTTCTTCCTTGTAGAGATCTTCCCGTGTAGGCATTTTTCCATCGAAATGTTCGCTCCAGTTCTGGCTCAGCTCATAGGGGAAATCCATGATGGCCACCACCAGTGTACTGAGGGAAAGGTCTTCATGATAGAGAAAATTCTTTGGCCCCGGCTCGATACCTTCATTATACCAGGTCTTGTACAGGTCTACCACCCGCAGCAGCTCCCGGCTATCGATCAGGCTGTTCTCTTCAAACTCTTCAAAGAGGAATTCGGCCACGCTTCCGGTATCGCTCCAGGGTTTGCCGCCGAATTCGAGGAGGCAGCGCACCATCGCTCTTTCGGATTGTTCATCTTTGTTCAGCAGTACCAACGGATCTTCATCCGTGAAGGCAGGCGGCATGCCGGCATCGTTGAATGCCGGACCATCAGGAAGTGATCTTTGTTCCTGTTTCGATACCTTATCCCGGATGAATTTATTGACGAGGGCGTTCAGTCCGGCCTCTTCGATCCGCAGTAACTGAGAACAACGGCGGATATAATCCTGCTGCCTGGTGAAGTCCTCCACCTTGTTGAGCCTCGCAATGGTTTCCGCGATCTGGTTCACCACGGCTGCTTTTTTATTGGAATCGTCGCCGACATCCTTCAACGATACTTCCAGTTGGAAGAGAATAAAATCTTTCCTGTTGTTCCTGATGAATTCCTGGAACTGTGCAGCCCCGATCTTGTTCACATAGCTGTCGGGGTCTTCATTGTCGGGGATCAGCACCAGCTTTACGTTCAGCCCTTCTTCCAGTGCCAGGTCGAGCCCGCGGAGTGCAGCTTTCACCCCTGCAGAATCCCCATCATAGATGATGGTGAGGTTGTTGGTATATTTTTTTACCAGCCGCAACTGGTCGGGCGTGAGCGAAGTACCGCCGGATGCCACTACATTCTCGATACCGGCCTGGTGTAAAGAGATTACATCGGTATAACCTTCTACCAGCAGGCATTCATCATGCTTATCGATCGCCTGCCTGGCGAAATAGGAACCGTACAGGATCTTGCTCTTGATGTACAGTTCATTTTCCGGTGTATTGATGTATTTGGGCGCCCTGTCGTTCTTGCCGATGATACGGGCGCCGAAGCCGATGATCTTACCGCTTTGGTTATGTACGGGAAATATGATGCGGCCTCGGTAATTATCTACAGGTCTATCATCACGCACGACCACCAGCCCGCTCTTTTGCAAAAGCTCGAGATTATATTGTGCAGCAAGCGCCGTGCGTACGAATGCATCTCTTTCCTGCAGGCAATAACCTACCTGGAATTTGTGAAGGATCTCATCGCGGAACCCTCTTTCCTTGAGATAGCTCAGGCCAATATCCTGTCCTTCCTCATCCTGGAATAATTTTTCGGAAAAATATTTTTGTGCAAACTGGTTGATGATGTACAAACTATCGGCTACCTGCTGCTGTTGCCTTACCTCCGGGCTTACGGCTGTTTCTTCGACCTCTACATTGTATTTGTTGGCAAGCCATCGCAACGCTTCTACATAGGAATATTTCTCATGCTCCATGAGGAAGCTGATGGTATTGCCGCTCTTTCCGCATCCGAAGCATTTGTAGATCTCCTTGGTGGCGGAGACAGTGAAGGAAGGCGTTTTTTCATTGTGGAAAGGGCAGAGGCCGAGATAGTTGATCCCCCTTTTCTTGAGCTTCACAAAGCCGCCGACGATCTCCACGATATCGATCCTGCTGAGTATCTGCTGTATGGTCTGCTGGCTTATCACGTTGATTTATAATGCTTATAGTGTTTGATCCGGTGGCCGGGCAGGTGTAAAGATAGGTTGACAGGTTGAAAAGTTGATATGTTGACAAGGGAGAACCCGAATTGCATGGGCCTCCTGGTTAACATATCAACTTTTCAACCTGTCAACTTATCAACCTTTCATCCCTCCCCTGGTGCATAATTTTTACATCTATCCAACAGTTTTTTCCCGAAAACTTTACTAAATTAGAACAACGCCAGGGCGCAGTCTGCCGCGCCTTTCCAATCCTACCCGTAGAATACAACCGCAGCTCTTTTTTTTATTTCTTCACCTAAATTTTTCTCCCATGGTAACCACAGATGTCGCACAGTTGTCAAGAGAATGCAATGCCTGGAGGGAGACATTGCGTTCTTATCGGGACGAATTCGGCCAACTGAAATCCCGCCTCCAGGAAGTGGCCGGACGTCAATCGCAAAAAGAGGCACTTCAGGAAGTTGAACACCTCGACAATCAATTCCACATCCATCTCATCAACATTCACGATCTCAAACAGGCTATCAAAGGCCATGACCGCCGGATCACCTCAGAAAATTCTCTTAACGACGGCCAGATCGCAGACGACACAGTCACAGACCACGAACACCTCTACGACGACTACCAGAATCTCGAACACACATTACAGGACTTAAGAAAGGAATTCGCTGATTTCATCAGCCGAGCGCGGTAATTATTCCATACTGTTCCCCGGAATGCCCGACATACTTCATTTCCCCTGCAATAGTATATCGCCATTGCAGCCCGTAACTCCCATCCCTTGAAAAGGCATAAAAAAAATAATTCATCATAAAACCGATTTGTTATGCCAGAATTCGATACCTCACACGTAAAAAACATTGTCTTGCTGGGTCATGCAGGCTCCGGTAAGACAACATTGGCGGAGTGTATGCTGTTTGAGGCCGGCCTGATCACCCGCCGCGGCTCTGTTCTGGAACGCAATACAGTCAGTGATTACCACGAACTGGAACAGGAAAGAGGCAATTCCATCTTCTCCAAATTACTCCACACCAAATGGCGGGGTTACAAGATCAATATCATCGATACGCCCGGTTATGATGATTTCGCGGGCGAAGTGGTTTCCGCCCTCCGCGTGGCTGATACGGGCATCATGCTCCTCAATGCCACCACCGGTGTGGAAGTAGGCACCGATATTATTTGGGATTATACCGAACGGTTCAGGACGCCCATGATCTTTGCAGTGAACAAGCTCGATGATGACAATGCCGATTTCGATACGACCGTACAGGAAGCGAAAACACATTTCGGCAATAAAGTAGTAGTGGTGCAATACCCACAGCAGCAGGGCGCCGGCTTCCACGGTATCATCGACGTACTGCGCATGACCCTTTACAAATTCCATGATGCCGGTGGCAAGCCGGAGAAATTGCCGATCCCCGAAGAAGAAAAGGCAAAGGCCGACGAGCTCCACCGCGAGCTTGTGGAAGCAGTTGCCAGCAACGATGAGAGCCTGATGGAAAAATATTTCGACAAAGGCGAGCTGGATGAAGACGAACTGAAAGAAGGCATGAAGAAAGCGATGATCAACCACGACCTCTTCCCGCTGTTCTGCCTCTCTGCAGAACGAAATATGGGCAGCGGCCGGCTGATGGGCTTTATCGATAATGTGTGTCCGAGCGCCAATGAAATGCCGCCCCAGACCACCAAAAGCGGCCAGCGGCTGGCCTGTGATGCCAAAGGGCCTGCCTGTATTTTCATTTATAAGACCGTAACTGAACCGCATGTGGGTGAGCTGTCTTTCTTCAAAGTATATTCAGGCACAATCCGGAGCGGAATGGAATTGGTGAATGAGACCACGGGGGTGTCTGAAAAACTTAACCAGCTTTTTGTAGTGGAAGGCAACAAGCGAATGAACACGAATGAGCTTTGCGCCGGCGATATCGGCGCTACCCTGAAGCTGAAGAACACACATGTCAATAACACCCTGCATGAAAAAGGAAAGAATATAGAGTTGGAGCCGATCGTATTCCCGGCACCCAATATGAGTATGGCCATCGAATCGATGAAGAAAGGGGAAGAAGATAAATTGTCGCAGGCCCTACACCAATTGAAGGAAGAAGATCCTACGGTGATCGTGGAATTCTCACAGGAGTTGAAACAGACCATCCTGCATTGCCTGGGTGAGCTCCATCTCAGCATCATCAAATGGAAGATCGAGCATTTACATAATGTGGAGGTCAGGTTCAGCAGGCCGAGAATACCTTACCGCGAAACGATCCGCAAGATGGCCGAATCGAATTACCGTCATAAGAAACAATCCGGCGGGGCAGGGCAGTTCGGGGAAGTGTTCATGCGCATAGAGCCCTGGTATGAAGGAATGCCCGATCCCAAGGGCCTCAATGTGCGTGGACGTGATGAATACGCGCTCGATTGGGGCGGCAAGCTGGTGTACTTCAATTGCATTGTCGGCGGCGCCATCGACGCTCGTTTCATGCCTTCCATCTTGAAAGGAGTAATGGAAAAAATGCAGGAAGGACCGCTTACCGGTTCTTTCGTGCGGGATGTACGGGTATCTGTATATGATGGCAAGATGCACCCGGTCGATTCGAATGATATTTCTTTCAAGATCGCCGGACTGATGGCTTTCAAGCAGGCATTCCAGCAGGCAGATCCGCAGATATTGGAGCCGATCTACCATGTGGAAGTGCTTTGCCCGGACGATCTCACCGGCGCCGTGATCGGTGATCTGCAAACGCGCCGCGCCATCGTGGAAGGCATGGACACGGAAGGGCATTTCACCAAAGTGATCACGAAAGTGCCGCTGGCTGAAATGGCCGATTATTCCTCTTCCCTCCGTTCCATCACGCAGGGTAGAGCGAAATTCAATATGCGCTTCGAAGAATATGCTACGGTGCCTTTCGAGATCCAGAAAAAATTGCAGGAAGATTATTATAAGCTGGCGAAGGAAGAGGTGTGAGCAGGAAGTAGGAGGCCGGAGGTAAGAAGTATGATGCCTCCGACTGTAGGCTACTATGAGTTATTAGGATCTTCCGACCTTTGACCTTTGACCTCTGACTTCTGATTTCCCCGATATCATCCGGAGTACCAGGAATCCCAATATCCCTGCCAGCACAGATGCGCTAAGCACGGCGATCTTGGCGTCTACAATGGTCTCTGCATGGTCGAACGCAAGGAGCGTGATGAAGATAGACATCGTGAAACCGATGCCGGCCAGTATGCCTGCTCCGGCAATATGCAGCCAGTTGATATCTGCAGGCAGCCTGCTGATGCGCAATTTAATGGCCGCAAAACAAAAGAGCAGGATGCCCACTGGTTTTCCGAGCACCAGGCCACTGATGATGCCGAGCGAATTTTTTGTGCCATAACCGCGATACCAGTCGGCAGAAAATAGAATGCCTGTATTCGCCAATGCAAAGATCGGCAGAATGACGAATGCCACCGGTTTGTGCAGCCAATGCTGCAATTTATACGAAGGTGAGCGTTCACCTCCATCTCCGAATGGAATGGCGAATGCCAGCAGGATGCCGCTGATAGTAGCGTGTACGCCCGATTTAAGCATACAGTACCACATCAAGATACCCGGCAACAGGTAAAAAATGAGATGTCGTATCCTGAGCCGGTTGAAAACCAGCAGCAGGCCGAAGATCGCCATCGACAATCCAAAGTACAACAATGAAAATCCTTTTGTATAGAATACGGCGATCACCAGTATGGCGCCAAGATCATCGATGATGGCGAGCGCCGTGAGGAAGATCTTCAGGGAAGGGGGCACCTTGTTCCCCAACAGTGAAAGGATACCCAACGCAAAGGCAATATCAGTGGCCATGGGAATACCTATGCCACCCTGCGTATCTGTTCCATGGTTCAGCAGGTAATGGAACAGGGCCGGTGTAACCATTCCGCCGATCGCTGCGAAGACCGGCAGCAGCGCATTCCGGACATTCGACAATTCCCCTGCATAAAGTTCCCGCTCGATCTCCAGCCCGATCATGAGGAAGAAGATGGCCATCAGCCCATCATTGACCCAGTACTCGATAGGATGGTACAGGTCGATATACGGCACATTGAAGCCGATGGAATGATGCCAGAAATGAAGATAGCCGGGGCCGAGCGATGTATTGGCGATGATGATGGATAGGATCGTACATCCGATCAGCAGGAGACCGCTGGTCTTCTCACTGTGGAAAAACTCATTGAACAGTTTGGATAACCGGATCTTCTTCATGATCGATCAAATGAGATGAATGGAATCAGGCATGAAGATATTGAATTTTACGGGCAGACTAACAGCAGGTGTTCAATGCATCCGTGAGCCGGTAAGGTTTAGTTATCCATTTCGAATACCAGTGGTTTTTCTGCAATGGTAAAGAAAAATGTACTGCCTTCGCCCGGTGTGGATTCCACCCATATCCTGCCGCCATGCAATTCCACGATCTTTTTGCAGTGTGCCAGACCGATGCCCGAACCTTCATAATCCGTGCGGTTATGCAGGCGTTGGAAGATGATGAATATTTTGTCCTTGTGTTGTTGGTCGATGCCAATGCCATTATCGCGGATCGAGAACTTCCAGGAACCGTTCTCCCGGAAGGCCTGGATCTGCACTTCAGGTCTGGTGCCGGTTTTCCTGAATTTGATGGAATTGCTGATCAGGTTCTGGAACAATAATTTCAGCTCTGTGGGGAAGGCATTCACTACCGGCAATGGCCGGGCATTGATCAGGGCCTGGTTTTCCCTGATCCCTTTGTCCATATCGGCCAGCACTTCATGGAGGAGCATATTGCAATCGACTGGCACAAATTCTATTTTCCTGCCCAACCTTGAATAGTCCAGCAGGTCTTTGATCAGGGTCTTCATCCTGTCGGAAGCCTGCAGGATATAGTCGAGATATTTATCGGCATTCTCATCGAGATGGCCTTTGTATTGTTTGCGGAGCAATTCCACGAATCCGGAAGTAGTTTTAAGCGGTTCCTGCAGATCATGTGAAGCTACATAGGCAAATTGTTCCAGTTCCTTGTTCTTTCTTTCCAGTTCAGCCGTTCTCAATTCTACTTTCTTTTCGAGATTGATATTGGCTTCCTTGATCTCGTTCTGTAATTGCTCGAGCTCTTCGGCCATGGCATTGAAATTATTGGCAAGAGTACCGATCTCGTCTTTCGAAAATGATTTGGCTTTCCGGCTGAAATCGCCTTTGGCCACAGCTTTGGAGGAAAGCAGGATCTCATTCAGTCCTTTTTGGATGCTGCGGCTTACGACAATGGCCAGGCCCAGACCTGTACATTCCACTGTGAGCGCGATGCCCAGCAGGATGCGGAGGACCAGTTTTTCGAGCCAGCGGGAGCCTTCTCCCAGCGTAAAGGAAAATTCATCTTCGTATTTCGTGAGCACCGAATTGACAGGATCGATCTCGTCGAGAATGGCGTTGATCCGGTCCTGCGATTTAAAGGGGGAATTGATCTCTGCATGTAACTTCCGGCCGATCACATCGAACTGGGGAATCATACTATCGGCCTTCCTCCAGGCAATAATAGCTTTGCTGATATAATAATTATCGTAGAAGCGGGTGAAGAGTTTGTACATCCCATCAGCGTCCTCGTTGTGGTTGCGGCCCTCCCGGAACCCTTCATATACGATGTCCCTGCTGGGTTTGGGTTTATTCATTTCCACAAGCGCCTTGTGATCTCCTTCCGGCACTTTCATGTATTCCTTGAAGCGTTGGTAATCGGCATCGTCGTGGCTGCGGCCATATTTGAGGAGCTGGTACATGGCGTCTTTCTGCGCCTTCGACCAGAGTGCTTCACCATTCACATAAGCCCTGACGGAGGAGAGGGTATGGATGGAAAAGGCGAGTGCCCATAATTCGAACGCAATGAGCAATGCCATTAGGCCAACTGTGAAGTACAATTTTTTGGCGATAGACACATTGCGGAACCATTTGACAGGAGCGAATCGTTTCATGTCGGTCTGAACTGGGATTTTTGGGATTTATAGGATGTATAGGATAGCTCACTTATGGTCATAATTCCCCCGAAAGATCAAAAATAGTTCAGATGATAATAAATCCTAATAAATCGCTTATAAAAATCTAAATTAACGCTACTTTGTCAAATGGTGCAATAAAAAGAATTATGGGTCGAAAATAGACAAAACCCGCTACCGAAGCGGGTTTTGCCTATCAGAAATGGATCGCCTGTTGGTCAGTCCTTGATCAACCGTTCATTCATTAGTATTGAGTTATCTCCCGACAGAACGGTGAGAATATATACGCCTTTCAGTAAATGCCCCAAACGATCGATCGTGATGGTATTGGCCCCTGCAGGAATAGCGATCTCACGACGTACTACTTCCTGTCCGGCAACAGTATGCACCCTGACCCTGAGGTTGCCAGGCATACTACCGTTGATCAACAACCGAATATTATCGTGTACCGGGTTTTGTGCGAGTTGAATACCGGCCGTCGCCGGGATGCGTACGCTCACGATCGGCGAATGGCTGAAACGGCCATCGCGGTCCGACATCTTAAGCCGGTAGAATAATACCGGCAGCTCTGCAGGTAGCTTATCATCCCTGTACTGGTATTTGCTGTTCCGGCTTGCATCGTTTTCCGCCGTTACGCTCCCGATCTTATCGAATGCACTGCCATTGCTGCTTCGCTCCACATCGAAATGGCTGGTGTTCACTTCATTGGTGGTAGTCCAGTTCAGCATAACATATTTATTGACCAGTTTGCCGGTGAAATCAAGCAGTTTCAGCGGCAGCGGGTTAACGATAGTAGGTGCGCCGAAGGTGAAAGGAGAGAAGGAACTCACCACACCGGAACTCAAGGTACCGGAAGGATTGGGGCCTGTTGCGGCGGTATTGCCTTCGCTCACCCATTGTGTTCCGTTATAGTGAGCCACCACGAGATCAGCGGGAAGGGTAGACACGATACCACTTTCGGTATGGCTCTCCCAATACAAAGTAACGTTCACATTATCGATCCCGGCATCACGGCTCAGTTCCCACCATTCTTTGTTACTGATATGTGCGCCGGGGTTGTTCAAACCTGCTCCCAGGATACTACGGTTGGCCGGCGGCTGGTTATGGTACCAGGCCGTGAAGGCAGTGCTGGCCTCTGAAGGAGCTGAAATGCCCAGTCTGGCCCATTTTGTCTGGGAGCCGATAGGGAATACAAAAGCAGCATTACCGATCTTCTGTACCGGGCCATCCACATAGGCGGTGCTATGGTCGCCGGTGGCAGTGGCCCCATTCAAAAAGATCAACTTACTGTCCGGCGTCGTAGATACGATCCCGTTAGTGAAGGTGGCGTTTACCTGGACCGCGGAAGGATTACTGATGACCGATATGGCAGGTTGTACCACCGACAGGTTGTTGAAAACAATGGCAGGGAATCGAGTTTGCCCTCCTGTGCTCCCGATGGTTTGGGAAGTTGCCCCGATAAAGGAAACAGTACCGGCATCCATATTGCCGAACACGGCCGTATTGCTGCTGTTCAGCCAGTTGCCGGTAAGTGTGATCTGTCCGTTATGAAGCAATGACCCACTGGTCGACACGGTGATACCGCCCTGAACGGTGACCACGGCCCCGGTCTGTACCGTTACCTGGTCTTTGATGAAAAGCAGGTCGTTCTGTTGTGCATGGGCCCTTGTACCCAGTGCCAGCAATAGAACAACACCTGTAATATATTTCACTTGCATAAAAGTATTTTATACTGGATGATGAAATGGTTCGACGAACTGCAAGGCTGGTCAATTGCCTTTTTTGGAATTTTTCAATTCGATCACCATCTTCTTCAACTCATCGATATCCTGTTGCTGTTCTTTCATGGCCTGCAGCAGCAGCGCGGAAAGTTTCGTATAATCTACGGCTTTATACCCGTTCGCATCGGTGGTGACCAGTTCAGGGAATTGCGCTTCCACTTCCTGGGCCATCACGCCGATCTGCCTTTTATCGGTAGGCAGTGAAAAACCGGAAGGGTGGGTCTTTACAAAATTGTAGGTGTAGGCATTCAGGCTCATCAACTGGCCCAATACATGTGTCACCGGCAGGATATTGGTCTTCAACCTGGCATCGGAAGTAACATTGAAAGCCGTAGCGCCGATGGAGCCTCCAACAGTGAGCTTGTTGGCGGTAGATGGCGTTGCACTAATGGCTACTTCTCCACTCACTGCATCCATTACAAAATAATTGTTGCCGGATGCATTGCTGATCAAAAATATCCCATTGGTATTATAGGTAGGATTGATACCCATAATGATCTCTTTGCTGCTCGTGCTGAAAGTCTGGATCACAGAATTGCCACTATTGCTATTGGTGAGGTGCAGCGCTGTATTGGCAGTGTTCGTCCCAAACACGCCAGGCCCGCCTGCACCGGCAATACCGATGCCCTGGTTGCCATTGACCGATAACCTGTCGGTAGCTGTCGGCATTCCGCCCAAACCAAAATTTCCATTCACCGGGTCCATCAGAAAAAAATTGGATCCGGAACCGTTGCTGAGTAGGAAAATACCATTGGTATTGGCAGTAGGATTGATCCCCATGATGATCTCTTTTCCACCATTACCACTGGAAAACAGCCGTTGTACTACGCTGCCGCCATTGGGATTTTCAAGATCGACATGGATATTCGGACTGGAACCGAACACACCGGCCGCACTGGTGCCTTTGATCACCAGGAGAGAATCGGATTTCACAGCGCCCACTACTTCCAGCTTTTGCGTAGGAGTAGTAGTGCCGATGCCTACATTCTGGGCATGTGAATAAGAAATGGTGAAAACTGTTGAGAATAAGACACTGGAAACCTTAATGATAGTGAAGGCGAAGTTTTTCATGATAGGCATTTTTTTTGATGAATAAGGAAATTATTTTGAAAAAAGGAATAAAAAGGATTTGCATCCGGACATAGCCGAATGGAATAGTTTAATAACTAATCAGAAGGGAGCAGGTTGCAGACCAAGGGATGATCTGTTTGGATGGAGAGTTAATTGGCAGGAAATATACTACTAATTAAATTGCTTGCACAAAATGTCGAAGTTTTACTACAATAAATTGATGTAGGATCAACTCCGGGTGGCCGGGCATAGGGTCTATGGATCTCCTTACATTGAGATTGCACAAAAGCCAGGGCAATACACGCTGAGCGAATTTTCCTCCTAATCCATAAAATCCTTCAAATCCAGGTTCAGACCTGACTAATCATATTTAACGCACTCTTTCAGTTCTTTTTCCGAATAAGCCATACCATACTGTTTCAACACATCGTCCGGCACGCCGTTCCACCTGTTGGGCTGGTTGCCGGCATAACCTATATCCTTTACCCCGATCTGGGAAGTGTAGAAGCCGGTGGCGGTGAGATTGCGGACAAGATTGAAGAAAGCAACACCCTGCGCCATTTCCGGTTTGGCTTTTTTAGGCCAGGCGATCTCATCCACGATCTGCATTTGCTGCCCGGAAGTGCAATCTTTGAATGGTTTCTCGAACCGTTTCAGGGTTTGCAGGTCGAGCCAGCGTAGACCACCGCGCATAGGGACCTGGTGGTCGGGCATGTCTTTTACGATGAATTCGATGAATTCCGGCACTTTGGCATCGGAGGCGCTGCCGCTCACTTCATCACGGGGAATGATGATATCACCGAGGATGGTGATGGTAGCCATTTCATGCGGCGTAAAAAATGTTTTGGAAGTGACTTCTTTGTAGCGCTCGACCTCTTCGGCATAACGGTCAAAGCCAGTCGAAGTGGTCCCTTCGGCCTTTTTAGCTTCCTCTGCTTTCTTGTCACCATCCTTACAGGCTTCGAGCAGTACACCGGCGGAGATAGTGCCTACGGCCAGCGCTTTCAATGATTTCCTTCTATCCATATAAACAAGTTTGTGGTTAGTTGTTTGTGGTTGTTCTCAACGACAGGCGACAAACGGCAATTACTTAGATGTTTTGTTTTTTCAACTGGTCGATGAGATATTCAGAAGCGCGCATGGAGAGGGCGAGGATCGTCCAGGTGATATTCTTATCAGCCTGGGATACGAACTGTCCGCCATCCACACAGAACAGGTTCTTGCAATCATGCGACTGGCTCCACTTATTGAGCGCAGAACGTTTGGGGTCATTGCCCATGCGTACGGTCCCGGCTTCATGAATGATCTTGCCCGGCGCTTCCAGCCCGTAATTGCTTTCGTGCCCTGCTTCGCCCCAGGTAATCACAGCGCCCATCTGGTGCATGATCTCCTTGAAAGTTTCCTGCATGTGTTTGGCCTGTTTGATCTCATGATCAGACCATTTCACATTGAAACGTAAAACAGGTATGCCATATTTATCGACCACATTCGGATCGATCTCACAATAATTGCTTTCGAAGGCAAGCGCTTCACCACGGCCTGCCATACCTACGCTGGCCCCATAGAAAAAGCGGTAATCTTCTTTCAATGATTTACCATAGCCGCCGGCTTCTTTTTGTTTGCCTTTCACCAGGTACTTTCCGTTCAGGTTCTCGATGCCCCATCCGAAGCCATAAGCCGGTTGACCCATGCCGCCCCAGTATTCGATATGATAGCCGCGCGGGAAATCGAGTTTCCTATTATTGCCCCACCACGGAGAATACACGTGCATGCCGCCCACACCATCTTCATTATACCGTTTGCGGTCGAAGAGATCCGGCAGTACACCGCCCATAGCGCTACCGGTGGAATCGTGCAAATACTTACCTACCACATTGCTGCTATTGGCGAGCCCATTGGGATAGCGGGCCGATTTGGAATTGAGCAGGAGCCGGGCCGATTCACAGGCACTGGCGGCAAGGATCACTACTTTACCGCTCACCTGGTATTCCTGCAGGTCATCTTTGTTCACATAGGAGATACCGGTAGCGAGACCTTCTTTATTCGTCAGCACTTCACGCGCCATGGCATTGGCGATCACATCTACATTGCCGGTAGCGATGGCAGGTTTCACCAACACGGATGATGAAGAGAAGTCTGCATACATGGTACTGCAGGCGCGACTGCACTGTCCGCAATAGATACAGGCGCCGCGGTCTTTATCGTCGGGGAGGGCTTGTGTAAGGATGGACAACCGGGAAGGGATCACGCGTACACCAGCACTGGTGGCGGCTTTCTTGATGATCAGCTCATGCAGCCTGGGTTTTGGAGGAGGCAGGAAAAATCCATCCGGATCATTTTCCAGTCCTTCGTTCGTACCGAATACGCCGATGAGTTTATCGACCCGGTCGTAAAATGGTTTCACATCTTCATAACCAATAGGCCAGTCATCGCCCAATCCATCGATGCTCCTCCTTTTGAAATCCTTTGGTCCGAAACGCAGGGAGATGCGGCCCCAGTGATTGGTCCTGCCACCGAGCATGCGTGCGCGGAACCATTCCCATTGGGTGCCTTTCTCTTTGGTATAGGGTTCCCCTTCGAGCTGCCAACCGCCGTAGCAGGCATCGAAATCACCGAAAGGGCGCAGCCTGGTGCTGGCGCCCCGCCTGGGAGATTCCCAGGGATTCTTGAACTGGGTAATATTGGTCTTGGGATCGTACATGGGGCCGGCTTCCAACAAACAAACTTTGATACCGGCTTTGGCGAGGATATAGGCAGCCATTCCGCCACCTGCTCCAGAGCCCACAATCACCACATCATATTGCTTAGCGTTCTTTTTGATCTGCAGATCTCCCATACAGCAATTTTGTAAAATGTTTAGGTAAGAAGATGGGTATAAATGTAAGTATTCAAGTGATCCACAACAATTTTTTTTCTACCCAGGACAAGAAATCCTCATCCCTAAATAATTTTCGATCATTTAAGGTGAGGAACGGCCATTAAATTTTACAGGGAAGCTACAACCCGCGTACTAAATCCATTTAGCAATCGATTGCCTATTCAACCCTGAAAGCAACTTTGCAGATGACCCCATAAGTACTGATCTTGCCATCTTTCACATGCACTTTGATGTCTTTCACGTAAACCGAATCGATATTGCGGACCGTTTTTGAAACTTCTTTCACTCCGGCTTTTATGGCCTCATCGATACTTTTTTCCGAAGAAGCGATCACTTCGATGACTTTTACGACTGACATGGTAAATTGATTTTAATGGTTAAGAAATAAAAGTGTAAGAAGATGGCGGAATGGGGAAGGAGGGGAAATATTACTTTAAGATACGGGATTTTAGGGAGATGGGCGGAACACAATTTTCGTGGATTCTTTGCGTTGATAAATAGATCTGTTATTCGCTGAAAAACCAAGGAATCCCTATGAGCCCCTTTATCCAGAATGACCAGGATTACCTGGCCGAGAAATTTCAATTGCTGGAAAACCATATCGTACATGCCAGCAAGATCGCATTACTGAAGATCCAGAGCTGGAAATTCGCCATGCGAACGCCCGAAGTGGGCAGCACTTACCAGCAGGCTGCCGAAGCCATGGTGAGAGATTCATTGCTTTCTATCGTTCCCAATTCTTATGTATTGAGTGAAGAGGGATATTATCTCTCCCAGGTGGAAAACTGACCCTTCATTTTTCCTTCGCTGCTACCTTATCCATACTCTGACCGATAAAATATCCGACCACTGCTCCTGCCAATGCTCCTACGGCCAGCCATACGAAGCTGGCGCCGGCCGTGATCCACGCGATCCCGATACCGAAGATGGCCAGGAAGATGACCATGATGGTGATGGCGCTACGTCTTTGCGGGGGCCTGGCGGCCGTATGCTGCTGTGCTGGTTTCGCATGACGATGATGGGCATGACCATGCTTATGGCGATGTCTGCTTTGCGGCATTTTTTCTTTAAAAGTTACAAATTAAATGGTAAACTGTCAACTCCCGGCAGCAAGTTCATAGACTTTGCAGCCACATGATGGCTGCCGATCTCATGGCATCTTCCGAACTGTTGGCGGGGGCCGGTGACACGGGATCATGGGGTATTATTTTCCCTTCACAGATATTACCGGTTCTGTCGGCCTCCCGGCAAACGGTCAGCACCAGCATGGACCCGTCCAGCAGGTTGTAGGTGGTATTGACGGTCGTGAAGCCCGCCGTAGGTTCACCCATCAAACGTACCTGGCCCAATCCCCTGAAAGCAAGGGCAAGTATCTCTCCGGAGCTGGAAGTGTTGCCATTGATCAGTACCACGATGCCTTGCCGTTGCCGGTCACTGAGGGTAACCGGATTATTGATAGTGCACATGGTCTTACTACCATGTATAACCGAACCATTCTCGTAGTGGATAGGAATATAGTTCCCTTCTTTTACAAAATATCCGCAAATGCCGTTGCCGAGTAAGGGGCCCACCGCGGCCAGCATGGGCCAGCAATTACCGCCGCTGTTATTGCGGAGGTCTACGATCCAGCGGCTGGCGCCGGCTTTGGCCAGACGGCCGATAGAGGCCTGGATACTGTCTGCAATGAGGCTGCAGGTGACCGGGTCGGTGCTCCGTACCCAGGGAATGCTGATATAGCCAATGCCCATGTCGAACTGTTCCGTTACGATCTTTCCCACCACCTCACCCAGGTTGATCTTTCTTTTGAGGGCAGCAGGGTTGTTATTGTACAGGGCTGTGTTTTTGGGCGGCATGATGAAGCTGTGCGATAATTGCAATTGCTTCGCGCACCAATCGATCACCGGGTGTGCATCGCTGCAGGCGCCGGCATTGCCCAATTGTATCCTGGCAGAGCTGCGAAGCGAATCCCAGCCTATAGTTTCCTTCCTGAATGGATTTTGTTTCATGAGGAGCAATGCTTCGTCGAGCAACCTGAGGGCGCTATCCTGACCGGTAGAGATGGTATTGCTGAAAGAAGCGAAGATATTGCCAGCGTTCGTTTGACTATGAAGCTGGCAGGAGAGTATCAATAAAAAAGGTAGTATCGGCCGGTGAAGGGAAAAAGCCATACGATAATATTACTGTATTTATGTAGTACTGCCTATCCTAAGATGTTAAAGTATGATATTTCCATATTGCCGGCCGGGATCCCGGGCTGCCGGGAACTATTTAGCGGGGACCAGTCACCAGGCTTGGGGCTGATAGCCGCCGGAAAGAAAAATAGTTGATTTTGTCAACTATTTTGTACTTTTATGAAAATCTTTACTGATGGCGGAACAATTGGTCCAGGAGATCCGTTCTTTCAACCGATTTTATACGGGGATCATCGGGCTGCTCGACAGGCACCTGCTGAACACCCGGTTCTCGCTTCCCGAAGCACGGGTATTGTATGAGCTGTTCCATGGCGAGCCCTGCACTGCCAGTAATATCATGGAGAACATGGAGATCGACAAGAGCTATCTCAGTCGCATCCTGCTGAAGTTCACCAAACAGAAATTATTGCTCCGTGTTCGTTCGGAGGCTGATGGCCGGTCCGTTCTTCTCAGTTTATCAGCTACCGGCAGACAGGAGTTCAGGAAGCTCAACGAAGCCACCAACCGCCAGTTGAAGGAATTATTAAAGCTATTATCAGTTTCGCAACAGGAGGAATTGGCTGTGCATCTGCGCAGTGTCCGTGACCTCCTGGAAAAAATTCATGGGACCGTCATAAAAAAATGATCATGGAACACGCGCTCAGTCTGAATGATATCGATATACGCACCGGGCTCCGGTCAGGTGACATCGGTTATGTGATCTATCTCCACGGTATTTTGTACAAGGAAGAATATGGTTATGGCATCGCTTTCGAAACCTATGTCGCCAAAGGTCTATACGAATTTTATACGCAATACGACCCGTTGAAAGACAGGGTATGGGTCTGTGAACATGGCGGCGCCATCATCGGCTTTTTACTGGGTATGCACCGGCCGGAAGGAGCGCAGTTGCGTTATTTTATTTTGCACCCCGGTTTCCGCGGCATAGGATTGGGAAAGAAACTGATGGAGTTGTATATGGACTGGCTTCGTCTTACAGGCTACAAGGCGAGCTATCTGTGGACGACCAGCGAATTGCCTGCTGCCGCTTCTCTTTACAAACGGCATGGGTTCGTGCTCACGCAGGAGAAACCATCTAATGATTTTGGGAAACCGGTGATCGAGCAGCGGTATGATCTTATGTTGGCTTAACAAGCCTACAGACCATATTGAATTTATCGATTACTGCTCTGCGTGAGGTTTAACAATAACAAATTTCACGTATGTCGCAACTTATTGATTTGCATCAAGTAATTAAATTTGTGGTGCATAAATCAATGTATTAATTTTGTACACATATCATTGTGCTCTTGGCAGACGTATTCTCAATTTCTGAAATTAAAAATAGCGAGGATACCCACCCAAGAGCAATTTTTTTTAGCCATAACTAACGATATGCATTTAGCCAGACATTCAGTAGCCATTTTGATCCAAAATATCGCCTGATTATGCACCAACATTGCTTCCCTGCCTGTATATAACTGTCCTAAATCAAGGTAGTTGCCTTCACTTCTCGCTAACAACTGTTAGCAAATTCATTATCTTTGCACTCTGTATTACATTTATCATCTAAACCAGGTAATAAAGATCAGCTATATGAATAAAAGAGAAGTGTATATCATATCCGCCGTCCGTACTCCCATGGGCAGCTTTGGCGGTGGTCTGAAAGATCTCAGCGCCACGAAATTAGGGGCCACTGCCATTAAAGGGGCACTGGCAAAGGCCGGTATCCAGCCGGCACAGGTACAGGATGTGCTGATGGGATGCGTGTTGCAGGGTAACCTGGGACAAGCGCCTGCAAGACAAGCCGCAAAATTCGCAGGGCTCCCCAACGAAGTGAATTGCACCACCGTGAATAAGGTATGCGCCAGCGGCATGAAAGCCATAGCGCAGGCAGCGCAGAGCATTGCGCTCGGCGATGCGGATATCGTAGTGGCCGGTGGCATGGAAAGCATGAGCAATGTTCCATTCTACGTGGAGAATATGCGCTGGGGCAATAAATATGGTAACAGCAACCTGGTCGATGGCCTTGCCAAAGACGGGCTTACCGATGTATACGATGGCAAAGCCATGGGCAATGCCGCCGAACTATGCGCCAGTGAATGCGGCATCAGCCGGGCTGAACAGGATGCGTTCGCCGTGGAAAGCTACAAACGCTCACAGGCTGCCTGGAATGAAAGGAAATTCGCCGATGAAATTGTACCGGTGGAGATACCGCAACGCAAAGGCGATCCCATACTCTTCGCAAAAGATGAAGAGCCATTCAGTGTGAAATTCGACAAGATCCCCGAATTGAAACCAGCCTTCCAAAAAGATGGAACCGTTACGGCTGCCAATGCTTCCACGATGAATGATGGCGCCGCAGCACTCGTGCTGATGAGCAAAGAGAAAGCTGATGAACTGGGATTGAAGCCCATCGCAAAAATATTATCCTATGCCGATGCAGAGCAGGCGCCGGAATGGTTCACTACCACTCCTTCGATCGCACTGCCGAAAGCAGTTGCCAAAGCTGGGTTGAAGATGGAAGATATCCAGTACTTCGAATTGAACGAAGCATTTGCCGTGGTGGGGATCGAGAACACCCGTCGAATGAAACTCGACCCGGCCAAAGTGAATGTGCATGGTGGAGCCGTAAGCCTGGGGCATCCGTTGGGTTGCAGCGGGGCCCGCATCATCGTAACATTGATCAATGTATTGAAAGATAAGAAAGCCCGTTATGGGGCAGCAGGAATCTGCAATGGGGGAGGAGGCGCCAGCGCCATGGTGATCAGCTTACCCTGATCGTGACAAACAATCAATTCAACATCAGTATGTCTGAAGTTATAATCCGTGATGCCACAAAAGCTGATGCCGGAATGATCGCCGATATCAGTCGCAGTACCTTTTACCAAACTTTCGCTCCCTACAATACCCCGGAAGACATCGATAAATTCATGGTGGAACAATTTTCCAGGGAGAAGCTGATAGCCCAGGTAGGAGCGCCGGGTAATATTTTTTTCATGGCATACCTTAATAATGAAATGCTCGGTTATGTGCGGATGGTGGAGGGCCCCAATCCGGAAGGACTGGGTAAGCTTCGCGCCATCGAGATCGCCCGGATCTATGCCGTATCGAACGCCATCGGCAAAGGGGTCGGCAGCAAACTGATGCAGGAAGCCATCGATATTGCCTTCAAAAAAAAGAAGGAAGCCATCTGGCTAGGCGTTTGGGAAAAGAACCAGCGGGCCATCGAGTTCTATACAAAATGGGGATTCGAAAAATTCGGCGTACACGATTTTGTGTTGGGGAATGATGTGCAGACGGATTGGTTAATGATGAGAAAGGTCTGAACCGTGATCTATATGATCAATGGGTTCAGTCCTGGTTGTTTACATAATTATAAAAAGAGGGTGTCGTAAAAGTGAAGTGCCCCCAAAATGTTAGACACTTTTGGGGGCACCTTCTTTTTAACAGGAAGTAATTGATCTGGTAACTATCTTGCTACATCAACTCGTTGCATAGATCACGGTTCACACCTATCTCGTGAACGTATAATTGATAAATACCGTCTTTCCTTCAAAGGGAACTGCAGACTGCAACAACATGCTGTTGGCAGTGAGTGATTTCATTTCGAGGCGATAGCCTTCCGCTACACGGTTAGGCTTGTTGCTGCCGATATTCTTGAATTGGAAATATTTTACTCCGCCGATCGTTTGCACACTCCAGTATATTTTTCTATCCCCGCCCGTACAGCCTGTTCCGGATGACGGTACCGTGTAAGTGCCGTTCCCATTGGGGACCAGGTTCCAGGTGCTGCCAATGTAACAGGTATACGGTGCATCGTCGAAAACAGTCACCTTGAATCCTGATTTTGAAACGCCGTCCAGATCGATATTGCTGACGGTCCAGGTGCCTTTCAGGTTTACATTTCCGCCATCAGGACTGGAAACTTTGCTGGGAGAACAAGCGGTGAACAGGGCTGCAAACAGGATCAACATGGCTGCGGGTAAAGAATGCATTGTTTTCATAATCAATTTTTTTTGTGAGTAATCAGGTTTAGCATAAGCAAATCCGATACCAGTAAATTCCGGCAGCGCAAATATAAAATTTAATTAAGGAAATGTTTGAAGAACAATAGAATGGAGTGGGCAGGGGCCTTGAAGAAAGGGCAGGTATGAAAATACCCGCCCGTGCTAAAAAACTGACTGTATATTTTTAGTGTAACTATGGTTACCGGCCCGGTTTTTAAAGGATACCTACGTTTTTTCATGACCGGTTTTCTTAGCTCTTCCGCTAAATTTACCACGCCTGCCATTGATCCGAACAGCTTTTCAACAAATGAGAAGTGGGGGTCGACCAATGACCGGTAACAAAGGAACTGCTCCTCTCATGGGGAGTTGTGAGCTATTGAGGATACGCACCCGACTGTTTATTTTTTCAACAGCTTATTATTGACGATGGTGGTCATCAGGTGTTCTTTCTGGTATTTGCTGATGGGTACCTGGTAGGGACCGATATGCAGGATATTGCCTTCAATGGAGCTGATGGCATCGATATTCACGAGGTATGATTTGTGTGGCTGAATGAAGCCGGCAGCCGGTAATGTTTCCTGCATTAGTTTCAGTGTGGAATGCGTGATGACCTTTCTTCCTGTAGTATAGATCGCCACATAATTTTCCATAGCCTCCACGAAGAGGATCTCGCTGAACGATAGTTTCTCCAGTTTATGGTCTGTTTTCACAAAAAGATAATCCTGCCCTGGTTTCGGCTGTCTGCCCTGGAAATAATCAAAGGCTTTATTGGCTGCTTTCAGGAACCTGTCGAACGAAATGGGTTTGAGCAGGTAGTCCAGCACATCCAGTTCATATCCCTGGATCGCATATTGCTCATAGGCAGTAGTGAAGATCACTTTCGGGGTTACCGTTGAATTCTTCAGGAATTCGATGCCGGTGATCCAGGGCATCTCGATGTCGAGGAACAGGAGATCAGCCGGTTGCTGCTTCAGCAGGGCGTTCAGTTGCACGGCATCTTCACAACTGCCGGCCAGTTCCAGGAATTCTATTTTCTCCACATACCCCTGAAGTCCTTTGCGGGCCAGCGGTTCATCGTCGGTTATGATACATTTGATGGTCATACGGTTCAATGCTTCAGGTTGATGGTAAGCAGGGCCACGAACTGGTCTTCCTTTACTATCGTGGGCTGATCGTGTCCTTCTTCTGTATACTGACTTTGTTGCACTTTTGTTTCCAGGCTGCTCTGCCCTGGGTACAATAGCGCCAGCCGGCGTCGCAGGTTTTCCAGTCCGATCCCACTGCCCTTAGTTACCGGCGCATGTGGGGGGATGGAATTTTCGACACGTAAAAGCATCCTGTTCTCCTGCAGGTAGGCATGGATAGATACCCGGAAATCGCCTCCCACATATTTGAAAGCGTTCTCCACCAGGGGAAGCAGGAGGAGGGGATAGATCTGCTGCCCGTTCAGTTGCGGGTCGAATTGCACCTTCAATTGCAGTTTTTCGGATGTCCGTATCCGTTGCAGTTCGATAAAATGCTGCAGGTAATCCAGTTCACGGCTTACAGGTACTGTTTGCTGCTGATCGTACAACTGGTAACGAAGCAGCTCTGAAAATTTCTCGATACTTCTTTTGGCACCGCTCACATCTTCATCCATCTGGAAATAGACCGTATTGAGGGCATTGAACAGGAAGTGCGGATGGTATTGTGCTTTCAGGAATTTCAATTCCGTTTCGAGATGGTCATTGGTGATCTTTTCCAGTTGGATCTTATTGTTCACGTATGCTTTTAATAATTTATGGCTGCGGACAACGGCATAGTACAGCAGGCAATATAACAGGGGAATGGTATTGATGATGGCGAAATCGCCCCACGATAAACCATCATCCGTCAATGCTACCAGTGGTGTGAGCACCATATTCACGATCAGCTCCGTGAGCACGAATACCCAGAACAGCTCATACAGCACGATCCTGTAATCGATGGTTTGCTGTAGTTTTCTGTCGAACCGCCTGAATAACCGGTTGAATGCAAAGACCAGCAGGTAGCCTGTCAGTACGCTGTCGCCGATCTCGAGGGCATTGAGCTTCCAGGACCTCTCCCAGAAGAATTCACTGGCGAGCGTATCATTGATCAGCCGGATCGTTCCGTATACGAGCAATCCAAAAAGACCGGGAAACAGGTATCTCCAAACCTTTTTCATCTTTGTCAAGTTACGCAAACCTATTAAGAGCATTGGCGTTGGTGAAATTTCTTTGACGTGTGGGCAGTCCCCTTTGGTCAATGGGCTTTGCCACGAAGGCATGAAGGAATGGAGTTGAAAGGTTAACAAGTTGAAATGTTGACAAGTGTGTTCCCGGGATGCGGGGATCCCTGTCGACCTGTTAACATTTCAACTTTTCAACCTCCATACCTTAGCGCCTTCGTGCCTTTGCACCCATCTCCAAACTTCATATTTGTTTATCTGCCTCTCAACCAATAACTTTGCCCATCTTTTAAAAACCATAATACCGGATGGCAAGATTGATAGCATTTCGCGAGGCTCTGCGTGAAGCTATGAGCGAAGAAATGAGAAAAGACCCTAATGTATTCCTGATGGGAGAGGAAGTGGCAGAATATAATGGTGCATATAAGGTTAGCCAGGGTATGCTCGATGAATTCGGCCCCCAAAGAGTGATCGATACTCCCATTTCAGAACTGGGATTTGCCGGGATCGCCGTAGGCGCGGCACAGAACGGCCTTCGCCCGATTGTGGAATTCATGACCTGGAACTTTGCCGCACTGGCGCTGGACCAGATCCTGAACACAGCTTCCAAAATGCTGGCCATGAGTGGTGGGCAGGTAGGCTGTCCCATCGTATTCCGCGGCCCCAACGGTTCTGCCGGTCAGCTCGGCGCACAGCACTCCACAGCCTTTGAAAGCTATTATGCCAATATACCCGGTATCAAGGTTATATCTCCTTCCAATCCTTATGATGCCAAGGGGCTGTTGAAAGCGGCCATCCGCGACAATGACCCGGTCATCTTCATGGAAAGTGAAGTGATGTATGGCGAAAAGGGAGAAGTGCCGGAAGAAGATTATATCATCCCTATCGGTAAAGCTGATGTAAAAAAACAGGGGCGCGATGTGACCATCGTTTCCTATAATAAAATGATGAAAGTGGCGCTGGGCGCTGCTACCGAGCTGGAAAAAGAAGGGATCAGCGCTGAAGTGATCGACCTGCGCACCATCCGTCCGCTCGACTGGCATACCATCCTGGAAAGCGTGAAGAAAACGAACCGGCTGGTGATCGTGGAAGAGCAATGGCCCATGTGCTCCGTTTCTTCCGAGATCGCTTACCGCATCCAGAAAGAAGGTTTCGATTATCTCGATGCCCCCATCCGCCGTATCACCGCAGCTGATGCGCCCTTGCATTATGCTCCCAATCTCGTTGCCGCCGCCCTGCCGGATATACCAAGAACGGTGAAGCTGGTGAAAGAAGTGATGTATGTCTGAACCGGGATTTGTTCGATGAGTGGGATTGATGGGATAGTTTAGAAGCTAGAGAAAAGATGCTGACTGAAAATAGGGTTGAATTGAAATTATTTATTCCCGGCAAATGCCGGGAATTTTGCATTTTATCAGGGTCTGTACCATTATACGATAAATAAGGTATTTTAGCCGACTATTAAACAACACGCTGCCTATGACATCCCATCAATCCCACTCATCGAACAAATCCCGGTTCAGGCTTTTCTTTTTTATCTTCTTACTGTTTTCCTTCACTATGCAGGCCCAGACCAATCCCGGCCCGGATGCCGCTACACGCCATTGGTTCGACAGCGCCCGCTTCGGCATGTTCATCCATTGGGGAGTGTCCAGTGTACTGGGACAGGGAGAATGGGTGATGAACAATCGAAATATCCAGGTGCATGAATACAACAGGTTGCTGCGCATCTTCAACCCCATTTACTTCGACGCACAGAAATGGGTGAGCACTGCCAAAAATGCCGGCATGCAATATATCACCCTCATCACCCGCCACCATGATGGGTTCAGCTTGTGGGATACCAAACAATCCGACTGGAAGATCACCAATACTCCCTACGGAAAGGATATCGTGAAACAGATCGCGGATGAATGCCACAGGCAGGGAATGAAACTGTTCTTCTATTATTCATTGCTCGACTGGTACCGCAGCGATTACCAATACGAAACAGGCCGCACCGGCAAAGGCACCGGGCGTACCGCCAAAAGCGACTGGTCTTCCTATATCAATTTCATGAAAGCACAGCTCACCGAACTGCTTACCAATTACGGCCCTGTTGCCGGTATCTGGTTCGATGGGCACTGGGACCAGCTCGACAACGATCATGATAAAGGACAGCAATCGAAAGTAGACTGGCATTATGATGAGATCTATGGCCTTATACACCGCCTGCAGCCCAATTGCATGATCGGGAATAACCACCACCTCACCCCCTTGCCGGGAGAGGATTTCCAGATGTTCGAAAAAGACCTGCCCGGTGAAAATACTACCGGCTTCGGAGGGGCGTCCATCTCAGCCCTCCCGCTGGAAACCTGCGAAACCATCAATGATTCATGGGGATTCAATATCAGCGACAGAAAGTATAAATCGCCCAGGGCGCTTATCCATTACCTCGTAAGGGCCGCCGGCAATGGCGCCAATTTCCTGCTGAATATCGGTCCGCTCCCTAACGGGGAAATACAACCGGAGTTTACCGAACGGCTCGATACAATGGGGAAATGGTTGAACCAATATGGCCCCACCATCTATGGAACACGCCGCGGTTTCATCAGGCCCCAACCCTGGGGAGCCGTTACGGAGAAAGACAACAAGGTATATATTCACCTGCTCGAAGCCGCGGATGAGAAGCTCTTCCTGAAAGTGCCGTATAAAATAAGAACAGTGAAAACATACGGCGGTCTACAGCCTGTCAAATTCCAGGCATTGCCCGACAACTACCTGATGATCGACCTGAAAGACCTTCCCAGGCAGGAGTTCGATACGGTATTGGAGTTGACCATCTGATCAGGCTTCCTTCGCCCATTCCAGGCCATCGAGACAATGGCTGAAATTGCTGTAATTCTTTTCTACCCATTCCTTGAAAGCGGCGGCAGTAGGCAGCTCCAGCCGGTGGCCAGTGGCATCGTCCACGATACTCAGACTGAAATCACCCGTGCGCATCACCTGGTAAACCGTAAAGAACCTGCGGGCCCCGGTAGCAAAATAAACGCGCTTATTATAATAATCTGCAGGAAAAAGGGATTCGAACCAAACGTCGTTGATGTAGAGCTTGTATTGGGGATTGAGCATTGTCTGAACTGGGATTTTTGAGATGTATGGGATCAGTGGGAAAGCCCGCCGGGTAAGAGGAGTGCTCTCGAAAATAGGATTAAATAAAAGGACAAAAAATTTACGTGTATTAATTAATAGAGAATAATAATTTTTCTATGGTCAATCCCACTGATCCCATACATCTCAAAAATCCCAGTTCAGACAAATATGCCGGATCCGCCTCAGGCGACCCGGCATATTCGCTTGCTGGTTTGTTCAGACCGACTATTCAAAAATTTTGATGGCTGAAGAACATAAAACGAGGAAAGCATACACACAACCTAGTATCAATCCTCCTAACAATGTTAAACGCATTACTACTTTGCCTACATTATTGGCAGGCTGAATGTTTAACTGGGCCTTCATAGGTACATTTTTGGGTTAATGAATTCTTTCAAAGGATATTATATCAGTGAACAAAATACAAATAGCAGGCCGTTCCTGCAACGGGGTTTTACGATGCATTACTACGCGATTTTGTCCCTACCATCTCCGCAATTCTTCTTTAGCAAAGGTCCACTCCGGTGTGTAAATGAGGAAATTATCGGTGTTGGCGCTGTACCACGGACTGGTATCCTCATCCATCGGGTTCTTCAAAATATGAATGTCCTGCGCAGGCATATAGCTCTGGGCCAGCAGGTAGATCTTTTGTCCCTGCCCACTCACGGCCACATCCATCACGATCACGGCATGGCCCGGGGAGCCGCCCCTGATCAGCACATCGCCCGGCTGCACCTGCGTAAAAACGGTCACTTTCCGCAGTTGTTTCGAGAGGGATAAAGTGCCGCAGGCAGCGAATACTTTTTCGAGGTAGAGATCGAATGTTTTGGGGTCGGGTACACGTGGGCAGTTATATTTCTTCCCATCATTATCGGAAAATGAAATTTCTGGTATCCGTCCTGCATCATAGAGGAAGGAAGCCCGCAGCCGCATCACGGCATCGGCACATTGCTGAAGGTCTTTGGCGCCTACCGGGATATCCAGTACTGCAAACTGTGCTTCCTGGTTCTTTTTCAACTGCCCGTTGTACAAATAGACCCTCCGGTCTTTCCTGATCTTCACCTGCCGCAGCCAGTGGGCAAAGCTGCTATCACGCCCATCGAAACGGGTATAGCCGGGGGGAATCGGTATTTCGCCCACCGTGTTTATTACCATATTATTACCATCAGCCGGTGATTGGGTAGCATGGGCTGTTCCGGGCTTCGGGGCAGCCAACTGGCAACTGCAAAAAACCGGTAAAATAATCGACAAAAAGAGCGAAGCGCTCGTGATAGAATTATTATTTTTAACCATCATCGTTCGGGAGTGTTATTTTTGGGGTAACCGATTGGATACAGCTATTCTATTATTCCACAGCAAAAGATTGTTAAACCGTTTATGTCTAATATTTTAATCATCGATGACGAAAAGGCGATCCGTAAGACCCTGAGTGAGATATTGTCCTATGAAGGCTATAAGATCGAAGAGGCAGGCGATGGGGAAGAAGGATTGAAAAAATTCAAAGACAGGACTTACGATGTGGTGCTCTGCGATATCAAGATGCCTAAGCTCGATGGTATCGAGTTCCTCGATAAGGCCCGCGAAGCCAATCCCGATGTGCCAGTGATCATGATCTCGGGCCATGGCACCATCGAAACCGCTGTGGAAGCAGTTAAAAAAGGCGCTTACGATTATATTTCCAAACCACCCGACCTCAACAGGCTGCTGATCACTATCCGCAATGCGATGGACAAAACCAACCTCGTGGCGGAAACCAAAGTGCTCAAACGTAAGGTGAGCAAGGTGGAAGAAATGATCGGCGAATCGGGGCCCATCGTCAAGATCAAGGAAACCATCGATAAGGTAGCGCCCACCGAAGCGCGCATACTGGTCACCGGTGAGAACGGGGTGGGCAAAGAGCTCGTGGCACGCTGGGTTCATGAAAAGAGCAACCGGGCAACCGGGCCGCTGATCGAAGTGAACTGCGCGGCCATCCCCAGCGAGCTGATCGAAAGTGAATTGTTCGGCCATGAGAAAGGATCATTCACATCGGCCGTGAAGCAAAGGATCGGGAAATTCGAACAGGCGCACGGTGGTACGCTTTTCCTGGATGAGATAGGCGATATGAGCCTCAATGCGCAAGCCAAAGTACTGCGTGCATTGCAGGAAGGAAAGATCACGAGGGTAGGGGGCGATAAGGACATCAACGTAGACGTACGTGTGATCGCGGCCACCAATAAAGACCTGCTGCGGGAAGTGGATGAAAAGAATTTCCGCCTCGACCTTTACCATCGTTTAAGTGTGATCATCATTCATGTGCCTTCGCTCAATGACAGGCGTGATGATATTCCCCTGCTGGTCGACAAATTCCTCAGCGATATTTGTTCCGAATATGGCATCGCCAAAAAATCGATCGACAAAGAAGCCCTCGACGCACTGAAGCAACATAACTGGACGGGCAATATCCGCGAGCTCCGCAATGTGGTGGAAAGGCTGATCATTCTTTCAGCCAGGACCATTACAGCGGAGGATGTATATGCCTATGTACTCCCCAAGAAATAGCTAATTGGTTGATAAGTTGAAATGTTGACAGGTTTACAAGAGGCTCTCCACAATTCGGAGACCTCCTTACCAACCTTTCAACTTGTCAACTATTCGGAGAATGCCAGCATCTCCTCTGTTTTCCTCAACGCCCGTACATTCCCCGGTAATCGTGCATCCTGGCAGTGCATGGAGCAGGAGAATACGACCTCTTTGCCGGGGAAGGCTTCCGATAATTTAAGCAGGTATTGATGAATGTCGCAACCGGTGAGGTTGGTGATGAGATGAAAATACAGTTGGGTCACCGGCACTTGCCGGCATACGGTACGTAGTGTGTCGAATGAAACATTATGTCCCAAGTAGATATAAGGTACTCCATGTTTGCGCAGGAGGTATTGCATGAAGAGGATGGGGATCTCATGAAATTCCGCTTCGGGCGTGAACAGCAAGACCTTCCTTTTACCGGAAGGAGCAGGCCGTTCGAGCGCATCCACGGCCATGGTCATCCTGTGAACGATCAGCGCACTGGCAAAATGTTCCTGGCAGGTATGCATTTTCCCGGCCAGCCACAGCGATCCTATCCTGTTGAGCAGGGGAAAGATCACATGGACCATACTCCTCTCGAACCCCGCCCGATCAACGAGCTGATCGAGTACCTTTTCGAAACGGAGCTGGTCGAAGTCGAGGGCCGCTTCCGACAACTGGTTGATATAGATGCCGAAATTATCCGAACCCGGCTGCAATTCCAGCGCCAGCCGGCGGACTTCCTCCTGCGAAAGGCTGGCGATCCGGGAGATCTTATATCCATGTTTGTACAGATGGGCGATCTGGAGAATATATTTGAGATCGTCACAATCATAGAAGCGGTGCTTGCTTTCCTTCCTTTTCGGACTGAAGAGATGATGGCGCTGCTCCCAGATACGCAACGTATGGGCCTTGATGCCTGTAAGATTTTCTATGTCCCTGATCGAGAAAACGTTCATATACCGGTAACAAAGCGGAAGTTATAACAACTAACATTACTGATCAAAATTGGTTTGCCCTGCCAATCAATTATTTGGGGTTAAAAGATATAGCAGTATTTTAGCAAATAATTGGTTGGCGCACCAGTGTTCCGGACGCAGCGAATTGGTAATTTTGCCAGAATTTTTTAATACGTTACAGCATGAGTTTACACGATCTGTCCGTTATTCTTCTCATCTCCCTGCTGATGGTGATGCTGCCCTCTATAGGGCTTGCCAAAATGTTCGAGAAAGCGGGCATCCCTTCCTGGAAAGCGTATATTCCTTTTTACAATACCTGGGAAATGCTTCAGGCTGCCCGGTTTAAAAAACATTGGTTCTTCTGGCAGTTCATCCCCGTAGTAGGCTGGTTCATCACCCTCTGGATTTTCGTGGAATTTGTGAAACTGTTCGGCAAGTTCACCTTTCTCCAGCATGCGGCCACTGTGCTGGTCCCGTTCCTTTATTTTCCCTATCTCGGTTATTCCGCCAATGAGCGGTATATCGGTCCCGATGCCGTGAAGAAACATAAAAAATCGGCTACCCGCGAATGGATCGACGCCGGTGTATTCGCCATCGTGGCCGCCACCCTGATCCGTACCTTCGTCTTTGAAGCTTATACCATTCCAACCGGCTCCATGGAAAAGACCCTGCTGGTCAATGATTTCCTGTTCGTGAGCAAGCTCAGCTATGGCCCGCGTATTCCCAATACGCCGCTCGCCGTGCCGTTCGTGCATCATACTTTACCGGTACTCAATACAAAATCATATTCCGAACTGATCAAGCTGCCTTATGTGCGCTGGTTTGCCAGCCCGGTGAAGAGGAACGATGTAGTGGTCTTCAATTTCCCCGCAGGGGATACACTGACCAAGGAATTCGATTCCAAAACAACTTATTACGATATCGTCCGTGCGAGAGGCCGTGAAGAAACATGGGAGCGGTTCACGATCCTCACCCGCCCGGTAGATAAGCGGGAGAATTATATCAAACGTTGCGTAGCCGTTGCCGATGATACGCTGCAGCTCATCAATGGCATTCTCTACGTGAACAATGAGAAGGCATTTATCAGTCCAACCGCCTCCACTTTCTACAATGTGCGAACAACAGCACAGATGTCGGAAGAATCCCTGCGTGATGCCGGTATCCTGTTGAACCAGGATGATGAGAGTCCCGATTTCAGGCAGGATGGGCCATACTATCATATCAACCTTACTTTGTCGGAGTTGGAAATAGTGAAGAAATTACCGGGCTTTCAGTCAGCCGAACCGGAGATCATCGACGACTACGGAGCTACCTTCCCCAATGACCAGGCGCATTTCAACTGGTCGGTCGATAATTTCGGAAAATTATGGGTCCCGAAAAAAGGGGGCACCATCCCGCTGACGCCTAAGAATGTGATCCTCTATAAAAGAGTGATCCAGGTGTATGAGAACAATGAATGGGAAGAACAGGGCGGCAAGATCTATCTCAATGGCGAACCGGCCACTTCCTATACCTTTAAAATGAATTATTACTGGATGATGGGCGATAACCGTCATAAATCGCAAGACAGCCGTTACTGGGGCTTTGTGCCGGAAGACCATGTGGTGGGAGAAGCCTGGATGATCTGGATGAGCTGGAACAAGGGCGTTCGCTGGAACCGGTTATTCAAGATGATTCATTAAAGTTGATAAGTTAACAGGTTGATAGGTTGACAAGGGGGCCGTGATCTTCGGAGGCGCCTTGTCAACCTATCAACTTTTTAACCTGTCAACCAAAATTTCCTTATCTTTAATAAGTCCTTCCATCGTCGTGGTGGAAGGATTTTTTGTCTATGAAAAAATCTGAATATCATTTTACTTTCGAAGTATACGATAGCGATGCCGAGCTCAGTGAGCAGGATGCCTGGTTGCTGCAGGAGGCACGTAAGATAAGCCGGTTCGCCTATGCACCTTATTCCTGTTTCCAGGTAGGCGCGGTGGCCAAATTGAGCAATGGCAAGATCGTAACGGGCACCAACCAGGAGAATGCGTCCTATCCGGCAGGCGTATGCGCAGAACGGGTGTTGCTGGGTACGGCCGGCTCCATGTACCCTGAAGTACCGATCGAGACCATCGCCATCAGTTATCTCAATGGCAATGGGAACAGTGATTATCCGGTTACCCCCTGCGGTATCTGCCGACAATCATTGCAGGAATTCGAAGGCAGGGTAGGGCAGCCGATACGCCTGATACTCGCAGGAAAGGAAGGCAGGATCTATATCATCCCACAATCGGGTATGCTGCTTCCGTTGGCGTTTACAAACGAAGACCTATAACCAAATGTTTGTGGTTGTTCAGGCTCGATCTAAATCCTGATCTCAACATCCGTTTCGGCAAAGCCTACACAGGTAAGTACGAGCCCCTGCTCCATATCCTTTTCCGTGAGTACTTCATTGATGCTCATTGTCACTTTTCCCTGCATACATTGGGCAGTGCAGGTCCCGCAGCGGCCGGCATTGCAGCTATAGGGCAAATGAATATGATTGTTCAATGCCGCCTGGAGGATGGTAGTGGGATAAGATACCGTGAATTGAAAAGTTTTTTCTTCCGCATGTACTGTTATCAACCTCGGCGTCGGATCGATGCTGAAGGCAGGGGCAGGCACCGGGTCGACGGTGAAATTTTCTTTGCGGAGTTGTTCTTCGGCGAATCCCATTACATGGAGCGTGAACTGCACCATGCGCATGAAAGATGGCGGGCCGCAGGTATAGAGGAGGTCGGAGCCCTGGCGATGGTGTACCGGCCTGTACACGTTCATCATCTCTTCCAGCAACCCGTTATTCAACCGCTTCGATGGAAGATCATGCTGCAATGGATGGCTAAGCAGGTCTATCCGGAGGAACCTGCCGGGATAATGCTCCCGTATCAGCTCCAACTGTTTATGGTAGATGATCTCGCGCTCATCATGGTTCTGGTAGATCAGGGTGACATGGGTGAGCGGTTCTTCCAGCAATATTTTCTTCAGCAGGGAAAATACCGGAACGATGCCGCTGCCGGCAGCCAGGAAGAAAATATGCCGGGGCTGATGGAGTGCTGTTTTAATAGTAAATCGCCCGGAAGGGGCCAGGCTGCTCACGATGGTGCCTGGCTTCCAGTGCTTCAGGATGAAGCGTGATATCTCCCCATTCTCCTTTCTTTTAACGGTAATGAATAGCTGCTGATCGATGCCTGGTGCGGACCCCAGGGAGAATGACCTGCGCAATTCACGGCCATGATGGTAGAGGAGGAAGGTGAGGAACTGACCGGCTTCATAAGGAATATTTTTCCCTGTTACTTCTTCCAGCACAAAGGTTTTGGTGTCTCTTGTTTCAGGGATGACGGCCGCTACCCGCAAACTGAACGTACCGGTTCCTTCCATGGATTGTCTTTATTTCTCAGTGTGTTTTACAACGATCCTTCCCATGATCTTTCCTTCCAGGATGGCGTCGATATATTGATGGTTCAATTCTTCCAGTGTCACTTCTTTGGCGATGGCATTGAATTTATCCCTGCAATTCCAGGTAGTGGCCAGTTTATCCCATATCGCCATCCTTCTAGGCATGGGCGTTTCAGCCGAGCCAACACCCAGCAGGCTCACGCCATTCAGGATAAAGGGGTATACCGTGGCATCGAGCCTGGGGGATGACACCAAACCGGTACTGACCACGCAACCTTCGGTTTGACAGCCTTTCAGTAAGGTCACCAGGGTATTTCCACCTACAGTATCGATGGCGCCTGCCCATTGGGGGCGGAGCAGGGCCTTGCCCGACTGATCGTTTACCCATGACCGTTCCTCGATCCTGCTGGCGCCGAGGAATTGCAGGTATTCATGGGCATTGGCCTTACCTGTAATAGCGATCACTTCATATCCGGCTTTATTGAGCAACGTTACGGCCATACTGCCCACACCGCCCGTGGAACCTGTCACCACCACCGGGCCTTGGGAGGGGTCTTGTCCCATCAACTCCATTTTAAAGAGTGCAGAGGCCGCTGTAAAACCAGCCGTGCCGATCACCATGCATTCCTTCAGGCTGTAGGCTTCCGGCTTTTTGATCGCCCAGGAAGCAGGTATGCGGATATATTCTCCGAAACCGCCGCAGGTATTCATGCCCAGATCATACCCGGTAATGATCACTTCATCACCGGTAGCAAATTGTTCCTTCCGGCTGATCTCCACGATACCGGCCGCATCGATGCCCGGCGTATGCGGGAACTTGCGGGTGATACCTTTATTGCCGGTGGCCGAAAGCGCATCCTTATAATTGAGGGAAGAATACAAGACCCTAATGACCAGTTCACCCGGAGGCAGGTCATCGATCTTTCTTTCAATGATGCTGCGTTCAAATTTCCCGTCTGCAGTTTCCGTGATCCAGAGTGCTTTAAATGGCATAGTAATTCCTGTTGATCATAAAATATACAGGCACAGCAAATCCTGTCCCCGGATTGAAATTTAAAATAAGGTAAGCACCCCGTGTGCTATTTTTTTCTCATGCTCGAGCAGCCACTTCTTTCGCCAGAGACCACCGCCATAGCCTACCAGGTCGTTGTTGGAACCGACCACGCGATGGCAGGGAACAATGATGGCCACATGGTTCTTTCCATTGGCTGCTGCGGCAGCGCGGATCACTTTGGGATCTCCCAGTCTTCTCGACATTTCCAGGTAGCTGATCGTTTTTCCGAAAGGGATATTCATCAGTTCATTCCAGACCTTTTGCTGGAAGTCTGTGCCCTCCTGGTTTACAGGCAGCTCGAACGACCGGCGATCGCCATGGAAATACTGGATCAGTTGCTCGATGGCCTGAACGGCCATCGAAGGCAAAGAGCCCCTCAGGGCATCGTCCGGGACCATATTCTCGTCATTGTCCACAAAATGAACTTCGCTGAGAAAATGTTCGGTGACCCTGAACCGCAGGAGCCCAACCGGCGATTGATAATATGTAGTAAAATATTGAAGCATGAATGATCAACCGATCTTCCGTCCGTTCTCCACCCGGCGTTCCGGTTGTAATAAAACTACATCTTTTTTATCAGTGTAAATGCCCAATACAAGGCACTCGCTGAAAAAGTTGGCGATCTGCCTGGGTGGAAAGTTCACTACCGCTATCACCTGTTTGCCTATCAGTTCTTCCTTGTTGTAATGCGCCGTGATCTGTGCCGAAGACCTTTTTGTGCCCAATTCTCCAAAATCGACCATAATTTGGTATGCAGGCTTCTTTGCTTTTGGAAAATCTGTAACTTCCGTGATCGTTCCGACACGCATATCGATTTTTTCAAAATCATCCCAGGTGATCATTGGTAAATATTTTTTCAAAAATAAACGACAATTCTCATGAAACGAACAGCAACAGCCGTATGGAACGGCTCAGGAAAAGAAGGAAGCGGCCATCTCACTACACAAAGCACTACCCTCAACAAAACACAGTATTCCTACAAATCGAGGTTTGAAGAGGGTGTAGGCACCAATCCCGAAGAATTGATTGCTGCGGCACATGCGGGTTGCTTTACCATGAAGCTCAGCTTCGTGCTGGGCGGGGCAGGCTTCACGCCTGAATCGATTGAAACAACTTCTACCGTAACGCTCGATAATGGTGTGATCACCAGTTCTCACCTGGTGGTAAAAGCCAAAGTGCCCGGGATCACGCCGGAAAAATTCAAAGAAGCTGCCGATGATGCCAAGGCGAACTGCCCGGTGAGCAAAGTGCTCAATGCAGCCATCAGTATGGAAGCGAGTTTGGCGTGAGTGCCTGGAAAACAAGTTGGCAGTGGGCAGTAGGCAATTTGCAAACAGGCCAACTGCCCACTGCCAATTGCCTACTGCAAACTTCTAAAAGCAAACCTTTCTTCAAAACTTCAACTGATTGTTTGGTATGAAAAACAACAATTCATCTTCCCGCCGGAAATTCATCCGCGATACCTCCCTCGTTGCTACCGGCTTCTTCATCGTTCCCCGCCACGTGCTCGGGAGAGGGTTCATAGCGCCCAGCGATAAGCTGAATATCGCCGCCATCGGGGCCGGCGGCAAAGCCATTTACAACCTCCAGCAAGCCTATAATAAAGGAGCAGAAAATATCGTGGCCTTATGCGATGTGGACGACCGCCAGGCCGTCGATTCCCGCAAAAAATATGAGAAAGCCACTTACTACAAGGATTTCAGGACCATGCTCGATAAAGAAGGCAAGGGCATCGATGCCGTGATCATCACCACACCCGATCACATGCATGCCGTGATGGCCCTGCCCTGTATGCAGTTGGGCAAACACGTTTACCTGGAAAAACCGCTTACCCATGATATTTATGAAGCCCGCATGCTCACGGAAGCAGCCAAAAAATACAAAGTGGTTACCCAGATGGGCAACCAGGGCAGCAGCGGCGACGATACCCGCAAAGTGGAAACATGGATACAGAAAGGAGTGATCGGCAATGTGCATACCGTGCATGTGTGGACCAACCGCCCGGTATGGCCGCAAGGCATCCCGACGCCTACGGGCAAATTCGATATTCCCAAAGAGGTGGACTGGGACCTCTGGCTCGGCACTGCGCCTTTCCGTGATTTCAACCCGGCCTACCTGCCCGCAACCTGGAGAGGATGGTCGGATTTCGGTACCGGCTCCCTGGGTGATATGGGCTGCCATTTTATCGACGTTCCTTACAGGGCTTTGAAACTCGGGTATCCTGTTTCAGTGGAATGCAGTGTGGGCAGGGTTTGGACAGGTTTCTTCCAGGAAGCCATCTATACCGACAGCTACCCGCCTTCTGCCAAGATCCATATCCAGTTCCCGGCGCGTGGCTCCATGCCCCCGGTGGAAATGGTCTGGTACGATGGTGGCATCCTTCCCAAAAGACCGGAAGAGCTATTGCCCGATGAACCATTTGCAGAGTGGGACGGAGGTATCCTCTTCGAAGGCACCAAAGGAAAACTGATGGCAGGTCTCTTTGGAAGGAACCCAACTTTATTACCGACCGCCAAAATGAAGACCACCCATCTGCCGGCGCAGGAGAAAGCTTCTGTTCCCGGAGGGTGGGACGGCCACCAGACCCAATGGGTGGAAGCCTGCAAGAAAGGTCATGGCGCTTATACCAGCTCTCCCTTTGAAATTGCCGGCCCCCTCACGGAAACTGTTCTGATGGGTAACCTGGCCGTTCGCAGTTTCAATTATTCCACCACCAACAGCAAGGGAGAAAAACAATTCCCGGGCAGGAAAAAATTATTGTGGGACGGCCCCTCCATGCGCATCACCAATTTCGAACCGGCCAACCAGTTCGTGAAGAGGGAGTATAGGGGGGATTGGAAATTGGTCTGAACTGGGATTTGTGGGATGTATGGGATTAATGGGATAGTTCGAAAATTGTGATCTTATCCCACCAATCCCATACATCCCACCAATCCCAGTTCAGACAAGCTAAATCGATTTATCACTCACTTTTTTTTATCTTTAGTCCTAAAAAAAATCTCACTATGAACCAAAAGAAACAGTCGGGCCGGCGTGATTTCATCCGCAATTCATCCCTGGCCGCAGCCGGTTTTTTCATTGTGCCCCGTCATGTGCTGGGCCGTGGCTTTGTGGCGCCGAGCGATAAGCTCCGCATTGCCGGCATCGGCATCGGGGGAAAAGGTCAAAGCGACCTGGCTGAATTCGTGAAGAGCCCCAACGCTTCCGTAGTAGCACTCTGCGATGTGGACGACCGCCAGGCAGACAAATCCCGCAAGCGTTTTCCCAATGCGCCCTATTACCACGATTACCGTGAGATGCTCGATAAGGAAGCAAAGAATATCGATGCGGTTTCCGTATCCACCCCCGATAATACCCATGCCGTGGCAGCGCTCGCCGCCATGCAACTGGGTAAGCACGTGTATGTACAGAAACCACTGACACACGATATCCATGAAGCACGTGTACTAACGGAAGCGGCTAGACGCTATAAAGTGATCACGCAGATGGGTAACCAGGGAGGTTCGGGCGATGGGGTGCGCAGGATGAAAGAGATCGTGGATGCCGGAATGATCGGGGAGGTGCATACCGTACATTGCTGGACCAACCGCCCTGTTTGGCCTCAGGGTATCCCCACGCCAACAGGAAGTTTCGATATTCCGAATGAACTGAGCTGGGATCTCTGGCTCGGCCCTGCTAAAAAGATCGATTATAACCCGGCTTACCTGCCGTTCAACTGGCGCGGATGGTGGGCTTTCGGCACCGGTGCGCTCGGCGATATGGCCTGCCATATCATGGACCCCGTGTTCCGCATCCTGCCCATCGATTATCCGTCCGATGTGGAATGCAGCATCGCCACTATCTGGAAAGAGATGTGGAACGATACGATGAATACCGATAGCTGCCCGCCTTCTTCCATCATCCGTCTTTCCTATCCACGTAAAGATGGGAAAGGAACGATCAAAGTTTCCTGGTACGATGGCGGCCTGTTGCCCCAACGGCCCGACGAACTGCTGCCCGATGAGCCCATGGGCAACTGGGATGGCGGCGTGCTCTTCGAAGGAACAAAGGGAAAGATCATGGCCGATTGCTATGGAGCCAACCCACGCCTGCTGCCTACCAGGTACATGACTGAAAAAACATTGCCGAAAGAAACGATCAAACGTGTTCCGGAAGGACATTATGTGCAATGGGTGAACGCCTGTATTGCAGGATATGGCAAAGGGCAGACCAGCTCCCCATTTGAATTTGCAGGCCCATTCACGGAGAGCATACTGATCGGGAACCTGGCTATCCGCAGTTTCATGATGAAGAATCCCAACCTGAAAGGCTGGAACGATAAATACCTGGGCCGGAAACGCCTGCTCTGGGATGCAAAAAATATGAAGATCACCAACTTCGACGAAGCCAATCAGTTCGTGAAACGCGAATACCGCGATGGATGGAAACTTTCGCTGTGATCAGTTAAAAGTTAAATAACGAAAAGAGGGTATATCAGTCAGATATACCCTCTTTGTTTATATGGAATAAGTTCCTACCTTGAAATCCCTTTTATCTTCCTTTCTGTTCCTTCATTCAATGGCTCAAATCCGTTTCCGGTAATGAACAATAACAAAGCGCCGCACATACTCAACACGTCTTCCAACCTGCTTGGGTTCTGCCTTATCATTCTCACGTCCATCAAGATCTCCAAATTCAACCAGGCCACTTTCATCGACGACCTGACCGGTGCAGCCGCCATATTGTTGATGATGAGCTGTATCTTTTCTTACCTGTCGATGAAAACGATGAGCGACACCAGGAGTGAGCGATTGGAAAATGCTGCCGATATCGTATTCCTGATCGCGTTGGTGCTGATCTCGCTGACGATCATTTTCGTTTCTTTCAACCTGATCGCTTAGTAGCTATTTCAGGTAGGCCCGCAGCATCCAGGCCATTTTCTCATGTTGTTCCATGATGCCGGTGAGGAAGTCGGCCGTGCCGGCATCTTTGAGTTTATCGGTCATTACATCCACCTGCTGGCGGAGATAACGGATGATGGTCTCATGATCGTCGAGGAGGTTCTTGACCTGTTTCGGCTGATCGGTGGTGGAAGAAGGCTCCGTAAGATCTGAAAGCTTCAGGTACTCTTTCAGCCGGCCTTCGGCATAATGCCCGATCTTTCTCACCCTTTCCGCCACATCATCGATCATATCATCCAGTTCCTCATATTGCCCTTCATAGAACTTGTGCATCTCCATGAAATTATCGCCTTCATAATTCCAGTGGTAGTTGCGTGTTTTGGCATACAGGACGAACTCATCTGCCAGGATCTTGTTCAACACGAGGGCAATTTGCTGCGCATTCTTGTCGGTGAGACCGATATTCGCTTTCATGTCTTACAGTTTTAGTATGATGGTAATAGTATGACCAGTGAGTAGTTCCGTACCGGAAGTTACAACTTAACAGGAGAGCAAAAAAATTGTTCGATGGTGGTCAGGCTTGTCCCTGTTCAGGTTCATTGTCCTGGATCAGGGACACCAGTTCCATCAGTTCTTTTTGTTTGTAGCGGTCCTTGTCGTTGTCGAAACATTTGCTGAATTCTTCCAGCAGGTACTGGACCACGCGCTTGTTCGAGAGCGGTTTGAAATAGGAGGCGACAGGAGGAACATTGATGCGCTTGAAGTAATTGTCCACGTCTTTATGGGTGAACACCTGCCCGCTCATGGGATCTATGTAGAATTCTGTTTTGTAGAGCGGATTTTCGGTATGCCGGCTGAAGTCATAATCGGATTTGAAATAACCAAGCACGAACTGGCGTGGGATATTGATGGCGCGTACCGGCACATCGAGCAGTTCACTCACGATCAGGTAAAGGATGCCGTTGGCAATGGCATTGCCCCGTTTTGTTTCCAGTTGTTTATTGATGAGGAACTCTTCCGGGTGCTGATACCCGATCTCGGTTCCGCGGAGGTTATAATAATTGTACAGGATGCTGGTCAGTACATTCACCTGTTCGAGCGGAGTGAGGTAGCTGTTGAGCTCGAGCCAGATATTGCGCCGCAGCTTTTCGATCTCCTGGTAGATCTGGGCCGTGGCCAGCTCCGGGTATTGGAAGCGGGCTACGAGCAAGGCGCCGGTCAGGAGGTCCTGGTGGGTATTCTTATTCCATTGTTGTACATCTTCGGTGAGGTCGCGGAAATGGAGGCGATGGATCAGGAGTTCGATACGTTCCTGTACTTCCTCACTGATGGTGTTCTCCCAGAGGTTTTCCAGGTTGGGGATAATGCCTTTTCCAAAATCGATGATGCGGGTAGACACGACGTTGAAGACTTCCTCATCAGGATCGTCTATCAGGTGAAACAGAGCCGATATTTCCTTGTTCTCTTCCATGTGCGTTGGTCTCCCGGATAATAGACAGGTTAGATATGGTTGTCAATTTCGGAGAACTTGTAAAATTTTGATAAAAATCTTATCCACAAATCCACAATGCGGAAAATTACGTCCGCCGGTTAGCCAGTGCTGGCAAGGGTTTGCGGTGGGTGCGGTTGTTGATTTCTTTCAATCATTCCCCCGTCCGAACTCCGAGCTTAGTGAAAGATACTGATCGAAGAGACGTTGCAACTCGGTTTTTTCCTGCGGATGGCTGAGCGCCCTTTTCGGGATCAGGATGGCATGATAGGAGTTGGTATAGAGATAATAGCTGTCGGGCGTTTCGATCTTTTTCACGATCGCCTCCCAGGTATATTTGCTTTCTGAAGAACTGTCCTTATCGATGATCCCCGTATCGGAGAGCACCACTTCTGCCTGGTCGAGGATATGTGCGTTCTCCGGTTCTGCCAGCATGCTGGTCACCCGGTTGCGGATGGAACGGCGTACGAGGAACGGCACCAGCAGGAAATAGATGAATGCGATCACAAAGAAAACAGTAAAGTCTACCAGCAGATCATGCTGCCTGTTCACGAAAATGTACAATGCTGCAATGGCCCCATAAAGCACGAACACGCGAAGATAATAACGCACCCGGTAGCCCTTTTTGTCCGGGGAGGCCCAGGCCGTGTAATAGTTGTAGTTGAAATACTCTTCCGGTGTCAGATGGTATTTGAGCGTAAGCATGCTGTCTCATTTCCGGGTACCCATTGGGTTCACCCGAACTATTTCTTCTTCTTCGCAGCTTTCTTCGGGGCTGCCTTTTTGGTCGGTGCTTTTTTGGCCGCTTTCTTCATGAAGGCATCCGGTACTTGCTGTTCCACCATTTTCTTCACGTCATCGAGCGGAATAACGGCGGCCTCTTCTGCGGTATATTTGGTATCGTCGGACTTCCTGCCCAGCTTCAGCATTTTTTTACCGAAGCGGATGAAGGGGCCCCAGCGGCCATTCTCGATAGAGATCTTTTCTTCCGGCCAGTGCTGGATATACCTGTTGGCCTCTTTTTTCACCTTGGCATCGATCAGTTCATTGATATCTGCCTGTGTCAATGCATCGAAATTGTAACGTTTCGGCACATTGATGAACATGTCGTTCCATTTTATGAAAGGACCGAAACGTCCCTTGCCTTTGGTGACGGGCTTGCCATCGTATTGGGCTATGGGGGCATCTGCTTTCTGCTTTTCATTGATCAGTTCGATAGCTCTGTCGATGCTCACTTCCAGCGGGTCCTCACCACGGGGTATGGAGATGAATTGTTCGCCTAATTTCACATAGGGGCCGAAGCGTCCTACGTTCACGGATACTTCCTGGCCTTCATATTCACCCAGTGTGAGCGGTAACTGGAACAGGGCCTGCGCTTCTTCATAGGTGATGGTTTCGATGCTCTGGTCTTTTTTGAGACTGGCGAAACGGGGTTTCTCTTCATCGTTCACATCCCCGATCTGCACCATGGGGCCATACCTTCCCATACGCGCCACGATCTTCTTTCCTGATTCAGGGTCGATGCCCAATTCGCGCTCACCCTTGATCCGTTCTGCATTTTCGATGGTATTGTCCACATCCTGTTTGAAAGGAACATAGAAATCATCGATCATCCGGTTCCATTTCATTTTGCCTGCGGCCACTTCGTCGAATTCTTCCTCGATGCGGGCAGTGAAACCATAGTCCATGATATCATCGAAATATTGTTTCAGGAAATCCGTCACCACCAGTCCGAGGTCGGTGGGGAATAATTTGGATTTCTCTGCGCCTGTATTTTCCTGTTCAGTGAGTTTGGTGATCTGGTCGTTCGCCAGCCTGAATATGCGAAAGTCCCTTTTCACACCTTCCTTGTCCCTTTTTTCTACATAGCCTCTTTTCTGTATCGTGGAAATGGTAGGAGCGTAGGTCGACGGCCGGCCGATGCCCAGTTCTTCCAGTTTCTTGACCAGAGAGGCTTCCGTATAGCGGGGCGAAGGGCGACTGAAACGTTCAATGGCCTTCATTTCTTTGAGCGGCAGTTGCTGGCTCACACGCAGGGGTGGCAACATGCCTTCTGCCTGTTCATCGTCGTTGATATCTTCATCATCGCGGTCTTCCCGGTATACTTTGAGGAAGCCTTCGAATTTCAATACTTCACCACTGGCAGTAAGCTCTTCTTTATTGGTGGAGATGGCAATTTTGGCGATGGTCCGCTCCAATTCAGCATCAGCCATCTGTGATGCCATAGTTCGTTTCCAGATCAGCTCATAGAGACGTTTGCAATCCGGGTCATCTACCGTGAGGTTTTCCATATAGGTAGGGCGGATAGCTTCGTGCGCTTCCTGCGCGGATTCATTCTTGTTCTTATATTTTCTCGGCTGGTAATACCGGTCGCCATACTGGTTATTCACCTGGTTGCGGATCTCTGTCATGGCCGTATCGCTCAGGTTCACGCTGTCGGTACGCATGTACGTGATCTTACCGCTTTCGTAGAGTCTCTGCGCCAGCGTCATGGTGCGGCTCACGGAATACCCGAATTTGCGTGATGCTTCCTGCTGAAGGGTAGAAGTGGTGAAAGGGGCGGCAGGCGATTTCCTGGCCGGTTTCACCTGGATGTCCGTTACCGAATAATTGGCGCCGATACAGCTTTTGAGGAATTGCTCGGCATCTTCCGCGCCGGAATATTTTTTGCCTTCGGCCGAAAAAGTAACGGCCTTGCCACTGAGGTCATCAGCGGTGAAAAGGGCTTCAATTTTAAAGGTGCTGACAGGAGTGAAAGCATTGATCTCCCGTTCACGCTCGGCGATGAGGCGTACGGCCACACTCTGTACCCGGCCGGCACTGAGGTTGTTCTTCATGCTCATCTTGCGCCAAAGCACGGGGCTAAGCTCGAAGCCTACGATCCTGTCGAGTACCCGGCGTGCCTGCTGGGCGTTCACGAGGTTCATGTCCACCGTCCGGGGGCTTTCCACCGCTTTTTTGATAGCAGGCCTGGTGATCTCATGGAACACGATCCGTTTGGTACTCCGGGGATCCAGTCCCAATACCTCACAAAGATGCCAGCTAATGGCTTCTCCCTCACGGTCCTCATCCGTTGCGAGCCATACTTCATCGGATTTTTTAGCTAAGCTCTTCAACTCTTTCACAACCTTTTCCTTATCTTCAGGAACTATATATCTGGGTTGATAATTATTCTTGATATCGATACCCATATCATCCTTCTCCAGGTCCCGGATATGCCCATAGCAACTCTTCACTTCGAAGTCCGATCCCAGGATCTTTTCGATAGTCTTCGCTTTAGCAGGGGACTCCACGATCAATAAATTCTTCGCCATACGCTGATTAAACGGTTTAACAATAGGCCTGTTGGCGTGCAAGTTTAGTGTATAACGGTGAAAACAACAAATTGGTGCCAGGGCCTCACCCAATAAACATGCCGGATTGTCGGTTAATTTTGTGTGATGTCAGAACCTTGAAAATGATTATATTTCAGCATATTTTGGTTAATCGAAACTGATTTGAGCATTGTTCCAGATATATTCCCGGTGGGCGATTCGGCTGCTACTATTTCCCTGGGCAACCGGATCGATGAATCGCTCAACGGGAAAATAATGGCCATGCAACAGTGGTTGTCCACTCACCCTTTTCCCGGCCTGCTGGACTGCATCCCGGCCTACAGTTCGCTTACCATTATATATGATCCCATCCAGGTACGGCCCGTAGCCGGCCATTCATCCACTATCTTTGAATGGGTAAAGCAGCAACTGGCCAACGCTTTCGGGCAGACCAACGTAAACCGGGAAACCGGCTCTACCTTCCACCGGGTACCCGTTTGTTATGAGGGGACTTATGCGCCCGACCTTCCGGCCCTGGCCCTTGAAAAACAACTGGACGTATCGGCTGTTATTGACCTGCATACCAGCAGGACCTACCGGGTTTTTATGATAGGGTTCCTGCCCGGCTTTTCTTACCTTGGTACCATCGATGAGCGCATTGCGGTGGGCAGGAAGGCGCAGCCGGTAATGGTAGCTCCCGGTAGCGTAGGGATCGCAGGCATTCAAACAGGCATTTATCCCCTTGCCAGTCCCGGTGGATGGCAGATCATTGGCCGCACCCCTTTGAAATTATTCGATCCGTATGCTTCGAGCCCTGTTCTGTTCCGGACAGGCGACCAGGTCCGGTTTTATCCGATCACCCCTATAGAATTTGAAGAGTATTAAATGTCGATGAGCTTGTAGTTTGACAAACCCAATATAACGTATGTCCCTCACCGTTATTAAACCCGGTTTACTGGACACCATCCAGGATACGGGCCGCTTTGGTTTCAGTAGCACAGGCATTGCCCCTGGTGGCGCCATGGACCTGTACGCAGCCCGCATAGCCAATATGCTCTCCGGCAATTGCAGCCGCGAAGCCTTGCTGGAGATCCATTTCCCCGGTCCGCAGATCTTCTTCGAACAAAATGCCCTGATCAGTATCACCGGGGCCGATTTCACCCCCATGCTCAACGATGAAGCGCTCCCGCTGTGGAAACCCGTCGTGGTAAGAAAAAACAGCATCCTCCATTTCAATGGCCTCAGGAATGGCGCCCGGTGCTACCTCGCCGTACATGGCGGTATCTGCATCAAAAAATGGCTGAACAGTTACAGCACCAACCTCAAAGCAGGCGCCGGTGGGCTCGAAGGCCGTAAACTGGAAAAAGATGATGAGCTTGCCTTCAGGGAAAGCTCGATCTACTTCGCAGGGCTGCTTCGTGAAGGGCGCGATTACCAGGTGCTCAAATGGAGAGTAGATGCAGATAAGACCTACCAGTTTCCCCATGAGATCTATTTCACCATGGGCCATGAATGGAAAGAGCTTACGGAAAACTCCTGTCACGATCTTTTGCAGAATAATTTTATCATCCATCCCTTCTCCGACCGGATGGGCTACCGGCTGAAAGGAGTACCACTACAAAGATCTACCGATACCGAGCTGGTATCGACCGGGGTTAGCTTCGGCACCATGCAATTACTGCCCGATGGGCAGCTCATCGTGCTGATGGCCGATCATCAAACTACCGGCGGTTACCCGCGCATCGGTCATGTCGTGAACGCACATCTTCCCAAACTGGCCCAGCTAAGGCCCAGCGATACCATCCAATTCAAAATGGTCGATATGCACACAGCGGAAGAATTGTTATTTTCACAGCAGCGGGAGCTGGCTATTCTCGAACGAGCCTGCCTCGACCATCTGAATGAACTGGCATGCTAACGATCGACCTCAACTGCGATATGGGTGAAAGCACTCCCTTGTGGGATTACAGGATCGAAAATGACCTGGCGATCCTTCCATATATCAGCTCCATGAACCTGGCTTGCGGCTTCCATGCCGGCGACCCTCATACCATGCACCTTTTGGTTGATGCGGCCCTGACAGCAGGGATCGCCATCGGGGCACACCCCGGCTTTCCCGACAGAGAAAATTTCGGTCGCAGGTCAATGAACCTCCCACCTGAAAAATTATACGATGTGATCCTTTACCAGATCGGTGCGCTACAAGCTTTTCTGGAAGTAAAAGGCGCTACCCTGCACCATGTAAAACCACATGGGGCGTTGTACAATATGGCTGCGAAAGATGCCCGGCTTGCTGCCGCCATCAGCAGGGCTTTGTTCGATTTCGACAGCCGGCTGATCCTTTATGGTCTCGCAGGGAGTGAGCTGATCGCAAAAGCCAGGGCCATCGGATTGAAAACACAAAGTGAGGTCTTCGCCGACCGTACATACCAGGATGATGGCAGCCTCACGCCACGTACAGAAGCCGGCGCGCTGATCCATCAAACAAAACAAGCCATTCAACAGGTGCTGCAGATGGTGGAACAAGGCACTGTTACTACCATCACTGGAAAAACGGTTTCACTAAAAGCCGAGACCATCTGCATTCACAGCGATGGAGCAGGGGCGCTCGATCTGGCAAAAAATATCGATCAGGCTTTCACCGAAAAAGGCATTACCATCACGCATGTTTAAAAAGATATTTTCCGGCTGGTCATCCGGCCGTTTTTCCACCGGCGCCGGCAGCGCCATCCTGGGAGCCGCATTCCTGATGGCCAATTCATCCATTGGCCCCGGTTTCCTCACCCAGACCACAGTTTTCACCCAGAAGCTGATGGCAGCCATGGGCTTCGTGATCTTTGTTTCCATTTTACTCGATATCGGCGCACAGCTCAATACCTGGCGCGTGCTTACTGTGAGTGAAATGCGGGCGCAGGACCTTGCCAATAAACTGGTACCCGGACTAGGTCTCGTACTGGCCATCCTGGTAGTGCTTGGAGGTTTTGCTTTCAACATCGGCAATATCGCCGGCTGCGGCCTGGGCATGAATGTGCTCACAGGCGTTTCATTCAAAGAAGGGGCTGTGATCAGTTGCGTGATCGCCTTATTATTATTTTGGATCAGTGAGATCGGTAAAATGCTCGACCATTTCACCAAAACTTTAGGCATCATCAAGATCCTGCTCACCCTCTACATTGCAGTCAGCTCGCATCCACCGGTGCTAGATGCGCTCCGGCAAACCATTCTTCCGGAACAGATCAGCACCGTGGCCATTGTTGCACTGGTAGGAGGTACAGTAGGAGGTTATATCACTTTTTCCGGCGCACATCGGTTACTCGATGCCGGTATAAAAGGCGCTGCGCAGCAATCCCGTGTTGACCGCAGCGCTATCAGCGGCATCGTTATTTCCAGCATCATGCGCTATGTATTGTTCCTCGCGGCATTGGGCGTATTGGCGCAGGGAGTTTCATTGGATGCCGATAACCCTCCGGCCTCCGTATTCAAACACGCCGCCGGGGAATTCGGTCTGCGCATTTTCGGGGTTGTGCTTTGGGGCGCTGCTATCTCTTCCGTGGTTGGAGCGGCCTATACTTCCATTTCATTCCTGAAGACCCTTCATCCGTTGATCGCACGATATGAACGCTGGTGCATCTCCATTTTTATTGTTTTATCTACCCTCATTTTTTGCTGGATCGGGAAACCCAAACAATTATTGATCGCAGCGGGCGTGGTGAACGGACTGATCCTTCCGGTAGGGCTTGCCATCGTGCTCGTGGCTGCTTCAAAGAGCAACCTGATGAAAGGGTACCGGCATCCGCTCTGGATGCAGGCCGCAGGATGGACCGTAGTGGCAGTAATGGGTGTGATGGGAATAAAGGCCATTGCAACAGACCTGCCCGCACTCTGGCGTTAATATTAATAAATTGCCCTTTTAGCGTTTCGTTTGCAATTAACGGGCTATTTTGCCGTTGTAATATTTGTTCCCACACTTCGACCACTTATAGAATAACACTACATTTTTTTTCATTAATTGATTTTCTATGGCTGAGCACCAGTCGGGCCATGATCATGGTCTGTATTCGTATGATTCATTCAGTGGGAGCAATGATAACCGCAAAAGAACGGAAAGCCGCTTCTTATGGTGGTGCGCAGGGGCCCACCAGCAACTCCTTAAAGAATTCCCATCAGAACATAGTAAATACTCCGGATTGGGTGGCGTCATCCTCGCCACTTTCGTACTGGCGTCGATCTCCGCGGGCTATGCGGTGTATAGTGTATTCGGGAGTTGGGGCTGGACGATCATCTTCGGCCTCATCTGGGGCCTTATCATTTTCAACTTCGACCGGTTCCTGGTCTCCACCATGCGTAAATATGGTGTGAGCAAACGCAGACAGCTCTGGATGGCCGTACCCCGTATCGCACTGGCATTGCTGATCGGTATCACTATTGCCCGCCCGCTCGAATTGAAAATATTCGAAAAGGAGATCGATACCAAGGTCACGGAGAATATCCATAAGAAGATCCAGATGAATGATAGCCTGCTCCATATCGAGAACCAGGCGCTGATGCAGGAGACCACTGCCGGGCGCGACCGTCTCTATGCCCGCAAACTCAATATCGAAGACACCCTGCATCGCCTTCAGCAGGCTTACGTGCAGGAGGCAGACGGGACCGGCGGCTCTCTACAGCGCGGCATCGACAATCTCACCCGTCTCAAGCTGAGCGCTTACAACGCTGCGCGGGTGCAGTTCGCACCTGAATTGCAACAGTTGGGCAACGATATCCGCACGCAGGACAGCCTGCTGCAGATCGCCAATCATTCACTGGAAGACAAAAGGAAAAAATATGAAGCAGATACCAGGGCCAATATCGGTTTCCTGGAACGTAACAAGGCTTTGTCCGATCTCTCCGGTGAAGAGCCCAGCGTATTCTGGACCAGCCTGCTGCTTTCATTACTGATCATTCTCATCGAAGTAGGTCCAATCCTCAGCAAGCTTATCATGCCGGTAGGCCCTTATGATATTGCACTGGCCAAAGAAGAGCTAACCAATATGGCCGCCGCAGAGAATGAGATGCGGAAAGACAAAGAGCTGGTCTCGGAAAAGAAGCGATCATTTTACCAGAAACAAAAGGAGATGTCGGACCAGTTGGTCGACAAGCTCAGCGCACTCCAGCAAAAGCATATCGATGAAGAACTGGAAAAATGGGAGCGGGGAGAATGGAACCCGAAAGATCATCGCGCTTCGATGGATGAAGTGATGCGCAAGATCAAGGAGCGTTACCAGTTCAGGGAAGATGATCTATTGTAGGAAGAAATAAATAGCTGCTATTATCAGCAGGAAAACCAGGGTCGGCAGGTAAGTATTCCTGCCGACCTTATATTTTTCTCTCGCCGGTCTTGCAAAAAGGAATAACAGCGCCAATAGCAGCAAAGCCACACCGAAAACGATCGCTATAAAACTGATACCGAAAATGCGCATCAGTCCCAGTTGTACCAATCCTGCTATTGCGAAGACAAGGAACAAAATAAGGAGTGTTACACCCAATATCCACCCGGCTGTTCTGCCTTTCAGCAGGAGATAGCCGCCCAGTATACCGGTTACGATCGTTACCAGGGCGCGTACATGCGCGTAGAGTTCCGCCTTATTGACCAGTATGGCCGATTCCTGCACTTTATAGGCGCTGGATTTCGTGGAACTGAGATCTATGACCTGTAATAAAAGAAAAAGGATACCGATGGACAGTACCAGTATACCCGCATATTTTTCTTTCCAACCGAGTTTTTGCATCGGGCCAAATTAGTAAAGCTTCAAGGATTATCCAATATCTGCGGGAATTAGTTTTGGTTGACCACAAAGGCACGAAGGCACAAAGGAAAGGCAATGTTGGATTTACTCAGCACTACCGAAGGTAGCTTCGTGCCTTGATATGGATTCGGTATACTAGAGGTGTTGGTCTCTTTATGGAGGCACAAAGGCAGGCAGATCAATTGTTGGGTAAGTTGATGGAAAATACAACTTCATTTCCTTTGTGCCTTTGTGCCTTCGTGGCAAAAAACTCCTCAATTAATGGAGTGCCTGGCCAATGGCCGAATATAACTCCTTAGCCCAACGTGCATATTCTTTACCGGAAGGATGGAGTTTGTCGGTGGTAAGAAGGCTTTCATCATGGATGCCCTCACGGGTGCCTGGTGTAATATCGATAAATTGTACCCGATATTTCTCTGCGATATGCCGGCCGGTATCGTTGAAAAGATCGATCTCCGTGGTGATCTGCTCCCTGTTACGCCCCTCTGCAAAAGGAGTGGCGCCCCAATCGGGGATCGACAATACGAACACATGACCGGGCCGGTCACCGGCAAATTGGATGGCTTGTTGCAATAATGCTTCGAACTGTGCAGCATACTCGCTTACTGCCCTGCCACGGTACTGGTCGTTCACACCGATCAGCAGGGAAACGAAATCATATTTCTTTTGAAAACAGGAACCGGCAATTCCCTGTTGAAGCTCATCGGTGGTCCAGCCGGTTTTGGCAATGATCTCTGCCGCATGAAAATCATGCCCGGTCCTGCGGAGCAACTGTACGGTCTGGTAAGGAAAATTATCGGCTACGGGTACGCCTTCCCCAATGGTATAGGAATCGCCCAGCGCCAGGTATGTATAAGTTTTTGATAACATGCTTGGTGACAATGAGGAGGGCAAAATACTAAAACAAGCATACAAAAGGAGCCGTAATTTAACCATCATCCAAAACTTTTCTCTCCATACATACGTAAATAAGCTGTACACTGATTGCCGTACCCACCTTCGTATCCTCTGTAACAGGCCATGGTCCTGCAAAGGAGCATGGATTTGTCCTCTATGAAACTACACCTGACGCCGACCTGTTTCCCTTTTTAACCTCCCGAACCACATTTGTTTCGATTAGGTAAACGTTCAAAGATCTGGGTTTGCCACTAAGGCACGAAGGCACAAAGGAAAGGCAATGTTGGATTTACTCAGCACTACCGAAGGTAGCTTCGTGCCTTGATAAGGGTTCCAAATACTTTTGGTGTTGGACATCTTATCAAGGCACAAACGAAGTTTGATCAATGGCAGCTTGCTTAATAATTAGAAAATATACCTTCTTTTCCTTTGTGCCTTCGTGCCTTAGTGGCAAACGTATAAGACGTAGTGTGCTACTGTTGTATTCCCTGCATTCCATTCTGCATCCCTTCCGATTCACCACGCATATTCTTGCGTTTGAACAACGACACATCGAATTTGCCGAAGCGATAACTGAAATTCACCCGTACGATCTGTGGGTCTCTTCTTCTCCAATCATCCTGCACGAATCCAACTGCCTCCGAATGCACGAAGTAACGCCTGGTGCGGAAGATATCGCTCCAGTTCACAGAGATGGTGGCTGTATTCTTTTTGATCTGGAAATCCTTGCGCAATCCCAGATCGACCCCATAATTGGCATCGATATAACCCTGCGTGGTAGAAGGAGTGCCTCCGCCAAATCCTCCACCTCCGCCACCGGGGCCACGGCCTCCGCCGCCACCCTGACCGCTGTTGCTGGTGCTGACCGGTAAGGCGCTCTTCGACTGGTAATCCCCGCTCAATTGAATGCTCCAGCCTTTATTGATCTTGAAGGTCTGGTTCATTTTCGCAAACCAACTGGTGCGTTCGTTCTCCAGGTTCTTCACTACATTATCGCCATTGATCTTCGAGTAATACAGGTTCATATTCAGGTTCATTTCCCACCACTTGGTCCAGTTGTTACGGAACACCAGTTCGAGACCGCTTGCCCAGGCAGTACTGGCATTCACCCAGGTGGAGATATAGGCCGAATCCTGGCTCTGGCCCAGTTGCTGCCAGCGTTGATAACGGGAGATCAGGTCTGTGGTGTATTTTCCGAACAGGGTGGCCAGGAAGGTATGGCCTTTGGCGCCATAAGTCTTTTGGTAGGAAAGCTCCACTGAATGCGTGAACTCCGGTTTCAGGTCCGGGTTACCGGTCTGGTAGTTCAGCGGGTCGGAATAATCCGTGTTTGGCATCAGTTGAAAAAAGTTAGGCCGGTTGATGCGGCGTGAATAGTTCAACTGGATGTCCTGCTTGTTCTCGAAACTCTTTGTCAGGAAAATACTGGGGAATAGGCTCACCGGGAAATCGTTCTTGTAGCTTTGTTTGCCGATCTGTTTTCCATCATAGCTGGAGCTTTCTGCACGCAGACCTACCTGGTAGCTGAAGCTTTCCTTTACTTTCTGTGAGAAGGTCACATATCCCGCATATACATAATCGGTATACTCGAACTCATTGCTGAATTCGGGTTTCACCACGCCATTGATGATATTGGTCTGGCTGCTTTCGAATTTCCTGATCTGTGCACGTAAGCCTGCTTCCCATTTGATCTTTTCGGTGACAGGGTTCACGAAATCGGTTTGCGCGATGAAGAATTTATTGCGGCCACCGCCGAGTGTTGTTTGCAGGAATTCTGGGGTGACCGGGTTCTGGTGGGCCGCATCGGTGAAGTACCGGTAGCGTATATCGCTTTCATTGGTATTCTTGCTCTGGTTGTAGTTGAGATCGGCTGTCCATTCTTTCCCTGTTCTGGCAAAATTATGTTTGTAGCTCAACTGGGTGCCATAGTTCCGGAAATTGTTATCGCCGAGCGTATTGCGGTATTGCGACCGGAAGCTGGAGGGCAGCCCCAGGGTGTCGGAATCGATATTGGTCCGGTTATCGGAATCGAAACTGCCGTTCACGATTGATTGGGAGATCGTGATGGTATTCCTGTTATCGATAAAATAATCCAGTCCGAGCCGGCCGAAACCAAAGGCGCCATTGAAAACCCCGTTGTTGTCCTGCAGGGTTTCGGTGGTCTTGTCGTTCAACGTGCTCAGCCTGTTCATGCCTCCCCAGCTCTTTGATTTTCGCTGGTTATACATCCCATTGGCGAACAGGTTTATTTTTCCCTGACGGATATTGATATCGCCGCCGCCATTGAACCGTCCGCGTGAATCCACGCCTACGCGCACACTACCGCTATAACCGGCCTTCCTGTTCTTCTTCAGGACGATATTCAGAATGCCCGCCTGTCCGCCGCTCGCATCGTATTTGGCCGAAGGGTTGGTGATCAGCTCCACACTTTGGATGGCATCGGCCGGGATCTGGTCGAGGGAAAGGGTGGTGGGCCTTCCATCCACGAAAATCTGGGGCGCTGCATTGCGGAGGGTCACATTGCCGTCGATATCCACATTGAGGGAAGGCACGTTGCGCATCACGTCTATAGCGGTGCCGCCGGCAGAAGTGATATTCTTTTCAACATTGAAGATCTTCCGGTCGATCCCCATCTGGATCAGGGGCTTGGAAGCAGATACCGTTACGCTTTCCAGCACTTCGGCATCCTGTTCCAGTTTGATATTGCCGAGGTCTTTATCGACAGCCGACATCGCCTGGCTCATATCCTGGCCGGGCGTGAATTTCAGGTCGAAGGCTACTTTCTGGTCGATCTTTTTATATCCGATAGCAGTGATGGTCAGCCGGAATTGGCCGAAGATGGGGAGGTTTTCCAGGCTGAAATCGCCGTTGCCCCTGGTGAGCATGCCGGCGATCACGGTATCCTTACTTTTTTTGGTGGCTGGGTCGAATTTGCTTTGGATCAATTGAATAGAAGCGGCATCGACGCCTTTATTGGTCTTACTATCCACGATCCTCCCATAAAAATGACCGATACTCGGTACCTGGCCTCCACGGCCCCCGCGGGCTGCGCCAGAAGGTCCACCGGGCATTTGGGCAAAAAGGGTCATCGACAATATACAGCACAACAGAGCAAGTAGGGTTTTTCTCATGATTTTTATGAAGTTGAAACAATTAGACGCAAAATTGACCGGCAACTTGTGACCGGTAATTGACAATATGATGAATGGTCGGATTCAGGTGGCGGCCATCACAATGAATAGCAGCACCAGGCCGATCAGGAACCCTGTCAGGGCGCCCCATATCCCGAACTTCCTGGAAACTGCGGCGGAAACGATGGATTCCAGTTTTTCGTGAGGGAATGTAACCAGCTTCTCCGTGATGATCTTTTCCAGGTCGAGGTCCTGTTGCAGGTTCTTCATATAACCCTTCATCAATGCAGGGAAGATCTCTTTCAACTCTTCCATGAAAACTTCCTTGAGCTGGTTGATGGTCTTTTCCCCGATGAACATGCTGATCATCGGAAAGGCTTTGCTGAGTTTGGTGCGGAGAAAATGATCGATATGGGTTTCAACCAATGGCATCACTTTATGAAGGCTCTCCGGACTGGTGATCTTTTGTTCGAGATCGTTGAAGGAGATCAGTTCATCGCCTGCCATCTTACCAAGTTTTGCAGCGATAGCGGGTTGTTGTGCCGGTAAAATGCCTTGTATCCTGAAACCCAGTATATGTAAGGGTTTCCGGGGATGGAACAAAAATTGAACAGCTATGGCGTTCATCATCCATCCGATCAATGCGCCAATAACAGGGATCATTAATAGCCACCAGTTCATGGTCACTCGATTTATTTTGAGGCGCAAAGATAAGTGCATCAAGGGAGTTTCAGGCGGTGATCCTGTATACAAGGAATTTTTACCACAAAGGCATGGGTTTACCACGAAGGCACGAAGGCTCAAAGGGAATGGAGTTGCATTTTCAATCATTAGCCTTCCGGTTTCCCAACATACCTTTGTGTCCTTATAAAGAAACAAACATCACAAGAATCCAGAATTCTTATCATGGCACGAAGTTAACTCCCGTAGTGTTGAGCAAATCTTACACATCCTTTCTTTGTGCCTCCGTGCCTTCGTGGTAAACAAAAGAACTCTCTGATTCACATATCAGATTTTGCCGGAATTTTTTTTTCATTTACTTTTGCACCTCAAACGGTGGCTGTAGCTCAGCTGGTTAGAGCATCAGATTGTGGTTCTGAGGGTCGCCGGTTCGAACCCGGTTAGCCACCCGATAACAAATCCCGCAATAAATTGTTGCGGGATTTTTTTATTCCTTTTCGTTTGTTAATATTCAATGATAACCGCAACAACCCAAACTAATTATCGTTATTTTTGGAAGCAATGACTAAAGTATTACGCAATATGTTCAAACTAAAGAATCTGCCAGTATTGATATTGTTCCTGGGAGCAGGCGTATTCGTGGCATTCCGTACACTGGGATTAGGTGGTGGGAAACCAGCAGACACCCGGTATGAAAAGATACTCCATAATGTCGGCGACATGCTTCAGGAAATACACTACAGCCCCAAAAAGATCGACGATAATTTCTCCAGGGAGGTCTTCAAAAAATACCTGACCGATAAGATCGATGAACAGAAAAATGTCCTTCTTCAGTCCGATATCCAGGACCTGAAAAAATATGAGACCAAACTCGACGATGAGATCCGTGGCGGCGCTATCCAGTTCGTACCGGCCGTTTCAGAGATCATCAAAAAGAGGATACCGGAAACAGAGGCTATTTATAAAGAAATATTGGCCCAACCCTTCGATTTCAACAAAGAAGAGACCGTCAACCTCAATGGTGATCAGCGCGATTATCCTAAAACAGAGGCCGATCGCAAAGAGGTATGGCGTAAAGACCTGAAATTCCTCACGCTTGAACGGTATGCAGACCTGCTTGCCGACCGTGAAAGGAACAAAGGCAAAGAAGGGTTCATAGCCAGATCGGATGAAGAACTGGAAAAGGAGGCCCGCAACCGCGTGCTCAAGATCATGGACAGGAAATACGACAGGCTCAAACTGAAAGTGACCGACGACGACCGGTTCAATGATTATGTGAAAGTGATCGCCGAATCGATGGACCCGCACACTACTTTCTTCCCGCCCGTAGATAAACGTTATTTCGACGAACAGATGAGCGGCGAGTTCTTCGGCATCGGCGCCTCCCTGCTCGGTGAAGAAGGCAATATCAAGATCAATACGCTGCTGGTTGGAAGTCCTGCCTGGAAATCGGGCCAGTTCAATGTGGGCGATATCATTCTCAAAGTAGGGCAGGGCAGCGAAGAACCGGTAGAACTTACCGGCTTCGTGGTGGAAGACGCCGTGAAACTGATCCGTGGCAAGAAAGGAACGGAAGTGCGACTGACCATCAAAAAAACAGACGGCTCCATCAAGACCATTTCCCTGATCCGCGATAAGATCGTGCAGGATGAAACTTTTGCCCGCACTGCCGTGATCAATACGGCCAGGGGTAAGATCGGGTTCATCTACCTGCCCGAGTTCTACGCGAATTTTGATGATCCCAAGGGCGCCCGCTGCTCTGAAGACGTTCGCAAAGCGATCATCAAGCTCAAAGAGCAACATATAGATGGTATCGTCATGGACCTGCGCAGCAATGGCGGCGGCTCCTTATATGATGTAGTGCAGATGGTTGGCCTCTTCATCGAAGGCGGCCCCATCGTTCAGGTGAAAGACCGTGAAGGCAAACCACAGATCTATTCAGACCGTGATAAAGCCGTTCTGTACGATGGCCCGCTGGCCGTGATGGTGAACGAATTCAGCGCTTCTGCCTCCGAGATCTTTGCGGCCGCTATCCAGGACTACGATCGTGGTGTGATCATCGGCAGCACCTCTACCTATGGCAAAGGCACTGTACAGCGCAATATCGGGCTCGACAAGACCATGGGCATGATCGATCCCAACAGCGATCTCGGTACTATTAAAGTGACCCTGCAGAAATTCTATCGGATCAATGGCGGGTCTACCCAACTGCGCGGTGTAAGCTCCGACATTACGCTGCCCGATATCTATGAATATTCCAAGCTGCGCGAAAAGGACAATCCCGATGCGCTGCCCTGGGATGAGATCCAGAAAGCCGATTATACCCGCTGGAAATATGGTCTCGATCTTACGCCTATCAAAAAAGCAAGCCAGGAAAGGTTGAAAAATAATGAAGCCTTCAACCTCATCCGCACCAATGCAGAATGGCTGGCGAAAGAGAACGATAAGATCGCTTCCCTCAACCTGAAAAAATACCAGGAAGAACAGCGGAAAGTAAAAGCCACCGTAAAACAAATTGAAACGCTCAATAAACTGCCGCAGGAACTGAACGTGGAGGCATTGCAGGAAGACCTGAAGAAATTCGAATACGATCCGGGTAAACTGGAACGCTTCAAAGGATGGATCAAAAACCTCCGCAATTCCGATATCTACCTCAATGAAGCCGTAAATGTGGTCAACGACATGGTAGTTCAAAAAAATTTAGTTTACCGGAAATAACCCACTTTTCTTTCCACCATGTCCATACTAGATCAATTCAAACAGATCAGGACTTTTATTTTCGATATGGATGGCACGCTCACGGACGGCGGCCTGATGATCCTTGACAATGGTCAATTCATCCGTCGTATGCATATCCGCGATGGGTTTGCCATCCACATGGCCGTTAAAAAAGGTTATCGCATTGCCGTGATCTCCGGCAGCACGTCCGAACCGGCCGTTCTCCGTTTCAAACAACTCGGCATCAACGATATTTACATGGGCATTGCAGATAAAAAAGCAAAGCTCCTGGAATATGCGACTGAACATCAGTTGTCATTGAAGGAAATATTGTTCATGGGCGATGATATTCCCGACTATGAGCCTATGAAGATCGTAGGTATGCCCTGTGCCCCGGCCGATGCAGCGCCGGAGATCATGCAGGTGGCACGCTATATTTCACCGGTCACCGGCGGGAATGGATGCGTGCGTGATGTGATCGAGAAGGTATTGAAGTTGAACGGCCATTGGGAGGTGCAGACGGACGTGCGATCAAGTTAAAGTCTTTTCTTATCTTAGCACATCCATGAAATTGCTGGTCGCATTTTTTCGTCTTGTCAGATCATTGAACCTCCTGTTCATTGTGATCAGCCAGTTATTATTCCATTACTGCATCGTGGTGCCGGTCTTTCAGCAGGCCAATGCGCCCTTACCGCTGTCGATGCCATTATTCATCCTGCTCATCCTTTCTTCCGTATTCATTGCAGCAGCCGGTTACATCATCAATGATTACTTCGACCGCAATATCGACCAGGTGAATAAGCCCCGGAAGCTGGTGGTGGAAAAGATCATCAACAGGCGCTGGGCCATTCTCTGGCATATGGGTCTTTCCCTGCTGGGCATCATGCTGAGCTTTTATATCGCCTGGAAAACGAAGGCCTGGTGGCTGGCCCCGGTGAACACGGGTTGCGTGATCGCGCTCTGGTTCTACTCCACCACCTTCAAAAGGAAACTGCTCAGCGGCAATATCCTTATTTCACTGCTCACGGCCTGGGTGGTATTGGTGGTGGGCTTCCTGGTCCATTACCTGGTGATCATCGATCCGGGATCATACCCGGGCGTGAACGCATCGAAACTGATGCGGCTTACCTTTTTATATGGGGGTTTTGCCTTCATCATTTCCCTGGTCCGGGAAGTGATCAAAGACATCGAGGACATGCAGGGCGATGAGCGTTATGGATGCCGCACCATGCCCATCGTTTGGGGCGTGCAGTCGTCGAAGGTCTTCGTGGCCACCTGGCTGGTAGTACTGATCGCGGCGCTCATCATCGTGCAGGCGTATGTGCTGCCTTTCCGTTGGTGGTGGTCGGCCATTTACTGCGTAACGGTAGTGATCACCCCGCTGATCTATATTTTGCGCAAATTATTCCGTGCCGCTTCCCGTGCGGATTTTCATCACCTGAGTTCCTGGGTGAAGCTGGTCATGCTGACCGGCATTATTTCCATGGTATTCTTTAAACTATATTCCTGATCATGGTCCCTGTGAATAGAATTGTGCTGGCCTCTCAGTCGCCCCGCCGCAAACAATTGCTGGAATGGGCAGAGATCCCTTTCGACGTGATCGTGCATACAACGGATGAATCATACCCGGAAGGGATGCCGGTAGAAGAAGTGCCGGTGCATATTGCCCGGAACAAGGCCCTGGCCGTGATGAACGGTGAGCAGTTCAAACGATTTGAAGAGCCTTCTGTTACTGTCCTTGCTGCCGATACCGTGGTAGTCCTGAACAATACCATCATCGGCAAGCCATTCAACAGGAATGAAGCCATCCAGGTACTGCAACAGCTATCGGGTCAGCAACACCTGGTAATAACGGGGGTGGTTATGCGGAATGCCGAACATGAAACGGCTTTCTCCGATATCACCAAAGTATGGTTCCATCCGCTCACGGATGATCAGATCGCTTTCTATGTCGACAAATACCAGCCCTTCGACAAAGCCGGCGCCTATGCCATCCAGGAATGGATAGGCGTGACCGGCATCAAAAGCATCGAAGGCGATTTCTACAATGTAATGGGGCTTCCGGTAAGCAGGGTAGTGCAGGCATTGAGAAATAATTCATGGTAATTCCCGTCCGAACGATTATCTTTACTCCATCTTACCCCTAACGTTGATCTTTACGCGCTACCTTTCCTTCCCATAAAAGAAAAGCCGCTGGCAACAACGTTTCGTCATCATTCCGACGATCACAAAAAACTGTTTGTGCATGACAGAACGTTTGCTGCAATTCATCTGGCAGTACCGCTATTTCAACCAGGAGAATATGGAAATGAGCAACGGAGAGCCTTTCCATATCATTCATCCCGGCCATCCCAATACCAACCAGGGGCCCGATTTCCTCGAAGCCAGGATAAGGGCAGGGAATACTTTATTAGTGGGGCATGTGGAACTGCATCTCAAAACTTCCTGCTGGAACAGGCATGCCCACCAGCATGATCCCAATTACGGCAATGTGGTGCTGCATGTGGTATGGGAAGACGACAGTGATGGTGAAAAGGGCCAGGCGCCTGTGTTCAGCCTGGCCGGGCGTGTGTCCACAGGGCTCTTACAACGATATGAGGCATGGATGATGGGCAGGTCTTTCATTCCCTGCGAACAGCAATTCAGCACAGTCAACAACCTGGTGGTCACTGCCTGGAAAGACCGGTTGCTGGTATCGAGACTGGAAAGAAAGACGAAGATCGTGCTGGGCCTGTTGGAGCAAAACAACCATCACTGGGATGAGACCTTTTACCGGCTGCTGGCCCGCAGTTTCGGCAATAAGGTCAACGCAGAAGCGTTCGAAGCCATTGCCCGCAGCATACCGCTGAACCTTTTGGCCAAACATAAACCACAGTTGCTGCAACTGGAAGCGCTATTCATCGGGCAGGCAGGTCTGCTCAACCGGTCTTTCGTGGATGAATACCCGAACCTGCTCCGGCGTGAATACCGGTTTTACCGGGTCAAATATGGCTTGAAAGAAATTTCACATCCTGTGCATTTCCTGAGAATGCGGCCTGTCAGTTTCCCCACGCTACGGCTGGCGCAACTGGCCGGGTTGCTGCATAGCTCCACACACTTGTTCTCCCTGATCAGGGAAAGTACCGGCGTGCAGGCAGTGAAGGAACTGCTCAATGTAAAGGCGAGTGAATATTGGGACTATCACTACACCTTCAGTGAAGTGGCGGCTTTCAAACCCAAAAGGCTGGGGGAGCAGGCGGCCGAACAGGTGCTGATCAATACCGTTATCCCGGTACTGTTTGCCTATGGCCATTATCACGGTGAAGATATATTCAAAGAAAAGGCCATTCAATGGTTGGGATCTATCCAGTCCGAAAGGAATACCATCACGGCCGGTTTTGGCCAGTTAGGTATTCCTGCCCGCAATGCATTGGATTCCCAGGCCATGATCGAACTGAAAACAGCCTGGTGTGATCAGAAAAAATGTTTGCAATGCGCTATCGGCAACGCGATCCTGCAGGAAAATACTATACGTTCACCGGCCATTTGAAAGTGACCTTTACATCGATATCCGGATGAATGCTATAGATCACGGGGCAGGTATGGGCTGCCCTTTCGAGTATAGTTCGCTGTTTATCATCCAGTTTGAGGCTATCCGGGAAATGAAATGTTAAATTTATAGCGCCGATCCGCCGTGGATCTGCCTTCATGATCTTTTCCACATCGATGGTCGTTTCGGAAAGGTCCACTTCCATATCCCTCGCTTTGATGCCCATAATGGTCATCATGCAGGCCCCGAGCGCAGTTGCTACCAGGTCGGATGGAGAGAACCGTTCTCCCTTTCCCTGGTTATCCGGTGGCGCATCGGTCTCGATCACATTCCCCGATCTCAGGTGGGTACAAACCGTTCGGAGGTTTCCTTCGTAAACTACAGAAGAGGTCATTGTGTGTATATTTTTACCTTAAATTTACGTTGAATAATTAAAACATAGCCGGTGAAGAAAATTGTTTTGTTACTATTGACTGGTATTATTGCAACTACGCTGTGGGCGCAGGATAATCCCACTCCCAAATCACCTACCGACAAGAAAGACAAGAAAGCTGCCAAACGTGAACGGATCAATGCATTGCTGAAACAGGAAGAAGAAGGGGAGATCATATTCAACAAGCAAAGCGCATTCGGTATCAAGATCGCTTCAGACGGTTATGGACTTTCGTATGAGATCGGGCGGTTCAAAAGTCCGAGAGTGGCCACCATCTTCCAGCTCGAGCTCAATGAAAAAAAGCATCCCAAAGAAAAACGTTATTCCTGGGTATCAGGTGGTTTCAATACCAATACCGTGATCTTCGGAAAGACCAATAATTTTTACCAGCTCAAACTCGGTGCAGGTCAACAACGCATCATCGGCGGCAAAGGCAACAAAAATGGCGTTGCCGTAATGGCCATCTATGCAGGCGGCATCAGTGCAGGTCTCCAGAAGCCTTATTATGTAAAAGTGGTGAAACAGAACTCCGACAGCATCTTCCGTTCCACCTATCCCGAAATTGCCGAAAAACAATATGCCGTGGTAGGTGCATCCGGTTTCACGGTTGGATGGGGCGATGTGAAGTTCAAGCCCGGTCTCCATGCCAAGGCAGCCCTGCGGTTCGACTGGGGCCGGTTCAATGAAACCCTCACCGCTATCGAGGCCGGCGTAAATGCCGAATATTATACGAGCAAGATCTCCCAGATGGCCTATGTAAAGGAGAAACAATTCTTCTTCAATGCCTATGTAACCATCCTGTTCGGCAGGAGGAAATAGTGGGCCAGACAACTTTCATTCCTTATTTTTGTTATTCTATATCAATCATCTGTTTCCATGAGCGATCAAATAATGAAGGAATTGGAAGAATTGAAGGGTGGTTCCTGTCATACATCCGATAGATCCGAAACGCCCCAGTTCAGGCAAAAACCCAACTGGCTCCGGGTCAAATTACCTACCGGCGAGAATTATAAGCATGTCCGTGGTCTTGTAGATACCCATAAATTACATACGATCTGTGAGAGCGGCAATTGCCCCAATATGGGCGAATGCTGGGGAGAAGGCACTGCCACTTTCATGATCCTGGGTAATGTATGCACCCGCAGTTGTGGGTTCTGCGCCGTTGCCACCGGTCGTCCTGAAGCAGTGGACTGGGACGAGCCCCAGCGCGTGGCCGAAGCCATCTACCTCATGAAAGTGAAACATGCGGTGATCACTTCCGTTGACCGAGACGAACTGAAAGACGGCGGCAGCATTATCTGGTACAATACCATCAAAGCAGTGAAAACGCTCAATCCCGATACCACCCTGGAAACCCTAATCCCCGATTTCAAGGGAAAGCAGGAAGATATCCAGCGCGTGATCGACGCAGCTCCTGAAGTGGTTTCACACAATATCGAAACAGTGGAACGCCTCACCAGGCAGGTGCGCATCCAGGCCAAGTACTGGCGTAGCATGGAAACCCTCAAGATCCTGAAGAATGGAGGCATGCGCACCAAGAGCGGCATCATGCTGGGACTGGGAGAAGAAAAGGAAGAAGTGGTGCAGACCATGAAAGACCTGCGCAACAGTGGGGTGGATGTGATCACACTCGGACAATATCTCCAACCCACCCGCAAACACCTGCCCGTGATCCGCTTCGTTCATCCCGATGAGTTCGCCGAGCTCCGCGAGATCGGTTATACACTCGGATTCGATTACGTGGAAAGCGGCCCCCTCGTTCGCTCTTCCTATCACAGCGACAAACACGTGATCCCCGGTTACGGAAGAAAGGTTTGGGAGAAAGAAAAAGAGCTTGCCTGAAGAATGGTTAGCCTCAATTGATATATGTTTGATAGATGTTGAAAAGTTGAAAGGTTGATATGTTGACAAGGATATCCCCGAAATGCGCAGCTTCCCTTATCAACCTGTTAACTTATAAACTTATCAACTCTTTATCTTTAACTTCTCACCTCATCAACATAAAACCCTTGCATCGTAAAATTTCATTCCCGTACTTCCTTATCCTTTTTTTCCTGAACAATTCTTTTTCCAACGCACAGGTTCGTTGGCATCGCGTCGACACGGGGTTCGGCCAATTGCCTCCATCCATCAAACTTTTCAAATCGACGGATTCACTCAATGGCCGTCCATTCATCGGCTGGTACCTGGAAGCCGACCTGAATGACAGGCAACTCGATTTCACCACACAGGTAGGCGCGGGCAAACGCTATACGCCCTCGGAATATTTCACCAGGGAAGATTCTCCTTATGTGGTAGTGAATGGTACTTACTTTTCTTTCCAGACCAACCAGAACCTCAACCTGGTGATCCGGCACGGGAGACTGGTGGCTTACAATATCCCTACGCTCAAGACCAAAGGGCCCGATTCCCTGTATTACCCCACCCGCAGTGCTATCGGCATTCGTCGCAACAGGAGAGCCGATGTGGCCTGGACATTTACGGATACTGCTAAACGTTGGCCCTACGCCTTCCAGGAAAAACCCATCGTGGCCAGGGGCAATAATCCTACACCTACCATCAACGACCTCAATACGCTCGAACATTGGAAATGGTGGAGGATGCAGACCGCTATCGGGGGCGGACCGGTACTCGTGAAAGACTTCCAGCCCATCGTTACCAATAAGGAAGAACAGATCCAGGTGAATGGTGAGAACGACCGGCATCCGCGCACGGCAATGGGTTATACGGCCAAAGGGAAGCTCATCATATTGGTGATCCAGGGCAGGTTCCCCGGCGTGGCTGAAGGAGCAACGCTCAATGAAGAAGCGAATATACTGGCGCTGCTGGGATGCAAGGAAGCGCTCAACCTCGACGGGGGCGGAAGCAGTTGCATGCTCGTCAACGGGAAAGAAACGATCACCCCATCAGACAAAGCCGGGCAACAGCGTCCTGTGCCCGGCGTATTCATTATTCGGCAGTACAATAACAACTGAAGTTGACAGGTTTACATGTTAACAAGTTAACAAGTTGAAAGGTTGATATGTTGACAAGAGGAACTCCGCATTTTGGGGATTTCCTTGTCAACATATCAACTTTTCAACTTATCAACTCCCCTTCATCTCCCACACCAAAGCCGATGCCCCTAAGATCGCCGCATCCGCTTCTTTCAGCTCCGAGAAGATCAGTTTCACTTTATTCTGGAAAATAGGAAGGAGATTTTTTTCCATGTGTTCGCGCGTGGGATCGAGAATGAGATCGCCGGCCTTGGTCATACCGCCGAACAGGATGATCGCTTCCGGGGAAGAGAACATCACGAAATTGGCGAGCGCCAATCCCAATACCTTGCCGGTAAAAGCGTACACTTCCTTGGCAATAGCATCTCCCTGTATGGCGCAATCGTACACCACCCTCGAATCGATCTCTTCCTTGGCATAATTGCGCAGCAGGCTGTCTTTCGACGGTTCTTTTTCCAGGAACTCGATAGCGGTAAGCGCCACGCCGGTGGCGGAAGCATAGGCTTCGAGCGAACCATGCAGTCCTGTTCCCTTATGCTTGCGTCCATCGGGAATGATAGTGGTATGCCCCAGTTCACCGGCAAAACCATCATGCCCGTACACCAGTTGGCCATTGGCCACAATGCCGCTGCCCACACCGGTGCCCAGGGTGATCATAATGAAATCCTTCATACCCCTTGCCACTCCATACATCATTTCTCCTACCGCGGCTGCATTGGCGTCATTGGTGAGAGAGCAGGGGACACCGAATTTTTCGGTCATCAGTTGCCGTAAGTGGATCACCCCCTTCCAGGGCAGGTTGGGAGCATACTCGATGGTGCCATTGTAATAATTGCCATTGGGGGCGCCGATACCGATGCCACGGATGGCATCGATACCACCTACCTGGTCTACGGCAGGTTGCAGGGCCTCGAACAATTCATCGATGAAGGCATCGGGACTGTTGTGTTTCCGGGTGGAGATGGCTCCGCGATATGATATATCACCGCGGTGGTCTACAATACCAAACACTGTATTGGTACCCCCGATGTCGATACCAATAGCAAATTCCTGACGTTGACTAACCATTTCTGCGATCGGATTTAAATATTCATTAAGCATGTTGTAAAAAATCAATGCCCACCCGCCACCTGTGCATCCACATCGAGACCCTGCTTTTTCAAAACAGCTTTTGTCTTCAGTGCGTGCCAGGCCAGGTATGCAAAACAAAGCAATGGAACAATATAGGAAAGATGTGTGTAATGAGTGTCTGTGATACCTTGTTCGAGCTTCAGTTTATCGATATCGATGATGGCTCCCTGCGCAGGCGGAATGATCGCGCCGCCGAGGATCATCATGATCAGGAATGCAGAACCCTGACTGGTGTATTTACCCAGGCCGCTCACGGCCAGGGCAAAGATACAGGGCCACATCACGGAACAGCAAAGGCCGCAGCTCACGATGGCGAAATTGGCCACCATGCCTTTGGTGGTGAGGCCAATGATCATGGCGATGGTAGCCAGCACCGCTACGGTGAGCAATAGCTTCACCGGTTTTTCTTCAGCATACAGGAAGGCCACAACCGCAATGGCGATACAGACCAGGTACATATAAAAATCGGACACATCGTTGCCTTTGATGATATTCACGATCGTGATGATGCCGAATGCAACGAATGGCACTATGATCACCAGTATGCGCTTCGTTTGTTTTGACAAATTGAAGACGCTGACGGCGCCCGTCCACCGGCCGATCATCAGGCTGCCCCAGTACAGCGAAACAAGGTGAGAGATATGCGCTTCATCATACCCGCCGAAGTCCGGCAGTTTCAGTAGCGCCCCGAAATTATTATCGATCGTTACTTCCACTCCCACATAAATAAAGATGGCCACCATGCCCAATACGAGTTGAGGATAGGCCATGGCGCCCCATCCTGATTTGTTCCTGGAAGCCAGGTACATACTCACGAAGAGGATGAGCAGGATCAGTGCCAGTGAAGTGCCGACAATGACGCTTTTGCTGATGCCCATCTGCTCTTTCACCCAATCGGCGAACAGGACAGGTAAAAAGATGATGCCGATCAAAGCCAGTGTGTACAGGGCTTTCGGGCTATTCTCCAGTTTTTCGTTGGAGGTGGTCTTCGGCAGTTTCGACACGGCGAAGATCAGCGATACTAAAATGAAAAGTCCGGCGAGGAAGAAATAGAGTGTTTGGATATTGCTGATGGAGGCTTCCCGGCCGTCTTTCAGGGTACCGAACAGGAGGAAGCTCACCACCAATGGCCCCAGCAATGTACCGAAGGAGTTGACGCTGCCGCCCATGTTGAGGCGGTGCGCACCGGTTTCAGGGCTGCCCAGGGCAATGGCAAATGGTTGCGCGGAGGTTTGTTGCAATGAAAAGCCAAGCGCAATGATGAAGAAAGATAAAAGCACCATGCCGAAGGTGGCGCTGCCTGATCCGCTGATGAAGGCCAGCGATAAGGCGCCCACTACAGAGATCAATAATCCGTAGATGATGCCTTTCTTATAACCGATCTTATTGAGGAGGTCTGTGCCGCTGACGGCAGAGAAGAGGTACAGGATCAAAGAACCGTAAAAATACGCCCCGTAAAAAGCGGAACCGATCAGTTGGGACTGGATCTGGTCGAGGTGAAAGAACTTTTTACAAAAGGGGATGAAGATACTATTGGAAGCAGCTACAAAGCCCCAAAAGAAAAATACTGTGATAAGTACTCCGAATTGGGACCATTTGGTTGGTTGACTCATGTACAATCGTTTGAGTTGAAAAGATTTTTTAAAAATAGTAAGTTTTTAATGACGAGGGGAAAAAAGTTTGCAGTTTGGAATTGGCAGTAGTTTACAGTTTGCAATTGGCAGTTGGCAGTCGGGTAGCACTCTTATTGATCAGTACTTCCTGAAGTACGGGAACGAACTGCCGACTGCCAATTGCAAACTGCAAACTTTTTTCCCCTCTCTCTCCAATGATTGAAAAACTTTCCTAAATTGAATCAGTAATTCATTGCAAACGAACCGACCAGGAAGCATGGAGATATTACACGTCAGCGCAGAATGTTATCCCGTGGCTAAAGCAGGTGGATTGGGCGATGTGGTTGGAGCTTTACCTAAATACCTGAACAAACAAGGGCATATCGCCAAGGTGGTGATCCCCATGTACCGTACCAAATTCCTCTATGCCCATGAATGGGATGTGGTGCATAAAGGCTATACCAATTTAGGCAACTGGTGGTTCGAGTTCACCGTGATCAGGGAACGGCACAATGTGCTGGGCTTCGATCTCTACCTCGTCGATATCAACGGCCTGCTCGACAGGGAAAAGATCTATGGGTACGACGACGATTCCGAACGGTTCACCGCTTTCCAGATCGCCGTGCTCGACTGGCTCAGCGCCTGGCAGCATCAGCCCGATGTAGTGCATGTGCACGACCATCATACCGCCCTGATCCCGTTCATGATGAAGTATTGTTACAAGTATGCCGGCCTTTCCAATATCCCCACCGTGCTTACTATTCATAATGCCCAATACCAGGGGTGGATGGGATGGGACAAGACCATCTACCTTCCCCGCTGGGATACCTGGCGCTGGGGCATGCTCGACTGGAACAACCATATCAATCCACTCGCCAGCGGCATCAAATGCGCCTGGAAAGTGACCACCGTTAGTCCAAGTTACCTCGAAGAACTGAAGTACATGAGCAATGGCCTGGAAGCGCTTTTCGAATACGAGAAAGGAAAATGCTCAGGCATCCTCAATGGGATCGATGTCGATATATGGGACCCTGCCATCGATGCCTATCTCGATAATCATTATTCGATCGAAGAGGCAGAGGCAGGCAAGGCAAAAAATAAGATGCTGCTGTGCGAACAATTTGGGCTGGATTTTGATAAACCATTGATCAGTTTCATCGGCAGGCTGGTTGGCGAAAAGGGAGCCGACCTGCTCCCCGGGGCCATCGGTGATTCATTCTACCATATCGGCAGGCGTATGAATTTCCTGGTGCTAGGTACCGGCTTTCCCGAAGTGGAATCGGCCCTCTCGGCCCTGAAACCATTGGGCCAATACGATTACAATGTATACATCGGGTACAACGAATCGCTGAGCCACCTGATCTATGCCGGCTCCGATTTCCTGCTCATGCCCTCCAGGGTAGAGCCCTGTGGGCTGAACCAGATGTATTCGATGAGATATGGAACGGTGCCGATGGTACGAAGAACGGGTGGACTGAAAGACACCGTGATCGATGTGGGCGACAAAGGCGGGTATGGCCTCAGTTACAATGATGCTACCGTAGGCGATATCACCCATGCCGTATGGCGGGCAACGGAATTGTACCACGACCATAAAAAGATGAATGAGGTCCGCACAACTATGATGGAGTTGGATTTTAGCTGGGATAGGAGCGTGCGGCAATATGTGCAGCTCTATACCGGATTGATATAAACACCTATTAAACGCCATTTTATGAGTAAACAAGTGATTGCTGTCATATTAGGAGGAGGTGCAGGAACAAGATTATACCCCCTTACCGCCAGCCGTTCCAAACCGGCTGTACCGATTGCCGGTAAATACCGCCTGGTCGATATTCCCATTTCAAATTGTATCAATTCCGGCATCAACCGGATGTTCGTGCTCACACAGTACAATTCCGCTTCACTCAACAAGCACATCAAGAACACCTATCATTTCAGCGTCTTCAGCAGCGCTTTCGTCGATATTCTTGCGGCGGAACAAACCCCCGACAGTACTTCCTGGTACCAGGGCACTGCCGATGCCGTGAGGCAATCGCTTCGCCACCTGAACCAGCATGATTGCGAATACGTGCTGATCCTGTCGGGCGACCAGCTCTACCAGATGGACTTCCAGAAAATGCTGACCAACCATAAGGAACAGGGCGCCGATATCACCATCGCCACTATACCCGTTGCCGGCAGGGAAGCTTCGGACTTCGGAATACTCAAAGCCGATAGCAATCATCATATCACTTCTTTCATCGAGAAACCTAAAGCCGATCTGCTGCCCGACTGGGTGAGCGATACCGGTGAGGAGATGAAACGGCAGGGCAGGGAATACCTCGCTTCCATGGGCATCTATATTTTCAACCGGCAATTGCTGGTCGACCTGCTCATGGATATTTATAAGGACTATACCGACTTCGGAAAAGAGATCCTGCCCAAAGCATTGGAAGAATATAAAGTGGTAAGCTACCAGTATGATGGCTACTGGACCGATATCGGTCATATCTATTCCTTCTTCGAAGCCAATCTCGCCCTTACACAAGAGATACCTCCCTTCAACCTGTTCGATAATTCAAAAGCCGTTTATACCCGCGCACGTATGCTGCCGCCTGCCAAGATCAGCGGCACCACGCTCGAAAAAACGATCATCGCCGAAGGCTGCATCATCAACGCCAGCCGTATCGAGAACAGCGTGATCGGTATCCGCCAGCGCATCGGGCATGGCACCACGATCGTGAGCAGCTATCTCATGGGGACCGACTATTACGAGACCATAGAAGAAATGACCCACTCGCAGGAAAGAGGTCTGCCCAAACTCGGTATCGGTGAACGTTGCTATATCCGTAACGCCATCATCGACAAAAATTGCCGCATCGGCAATGATGTGCGCATCAATGGCAGCAACCATCTCGAAAATACCGACCACTCCCTTTATACGATCAAGGACGGGATCGTGGTGGTGAAGAAAGGGGCCATACTGCCCGATGGGTTCGTGATCTGACAGGCAGCACAGGGCCACGGAATGATAGCTGATCGAATTGCTCAAATAATGAAATGAAAAAGATATAGATTGTGTATTTTTTACACAATAACTTGTATCTTCCCATTTCAAATTGCTAAACCAATAACGATTGCTATGGCCCTAAGTACCGCTACAGGTCAATCCCACACTGCATTACAGCCCAACCCCCGGCTTTCCACCGCGCAGATCTTCAATATGAGCTTCGGGTTCCTGGGGATACAGTTCGGATTTGCCCTTCAGAACTCCAATGCAAGCGGCATCCTGCGAAATTATGGTGCTGAAGTAGAGCATTTATCCTGGTTCTGGCTGGCAGCCCCGCTGATCGGTCTCATCGTTCAACCCATCGTTGGCCATTACAGCGACCGCACCTGGAACAGGCTCGGCAGGCGCAGGCCCTATTTTTTGTCGGGCGCCATTCTCTCCGCCAGCGCACTCACACTGATGCCCAACGCCGGTATCCTCGGCAATATCGCTCCGCTCGTGATCATCGGCGCTGCCTTCCTGATGATCATGGACGCCTGCTTCAATCTTGCCATGGAACCTTTCCGCGCACTCGTGGCCGATAACCTGCCGGACGCACAGCGCACCAAAGGGTTCGCTATCCAGACCTGCCTTATCGGTATTGGCGCCGTAGTAGGCTCCGCATTGCCCGCCATCCTGCATAACTGGTTCCATGTTTCCAATGAAGCGGCAGAAGGAGTAGTGGCCTCGAATGTGAAGATGGCCTTCTATATCGGTGCTGCTGTTTTTATCGCCAGCGTGATCTGGACAGTGATCAAAACAAAAGAATATCCTCCTAAAGAATATGCCTCATACCACGGCGTGAATGAAGACCAGCATGCAGGGCTCTCCACCATTTTCAAAGATTTTGCCCGCATGCCCCGCACCATGAAACAACTCGGACTGGTGCAGTTCTTTTCCTGGTTCGCCCTTTTCGGCATGTGGGTGTTCACCACCGATACCATCGCTACCCATGTTTTCGGGTTATCGATCGATGATAAGAGCTCGAAGATGTACCGGGAAGCGCAGGACTGGACAGGCGTGATCTTCGCCGTGTACAATGGCGTGTCGGCCATTTATGCGCTCCTGTTGCCAACCATTGCCAAAGCCATCGGCCGCAAAAGAACACATGCCATTTCCTTACTGATCGGTGGCATCGGCCTGATCTCGATCTATTTCGCCCCCAATAAAGAATTCCTGATCTTCTCCATGGTTTGTGTAGGCATCGCCTGGGCCAGCATCCTCGCCATGCCTTATGTGATCCTTTCCGGCTCCATTCCTGCGGGCAAGATGGGGATCTATATGGGCATCTTCAATTTCTTCATCACCATGCCCCAGATCCTGAACGGTATCGTAGGCGGCCCCATCGTGAAGAATATTTATAATAACCAACCCGTGTATGCACTGGTGCTGGCAGGCATTTTCATGATCTGCGCTGCCATCAGCGTGATCTATGTATACGACCCTGGCGCCATCAGGATCAAACAGGAACAACAACTCAGCGTGTGATGATCATTCCTTTTTCAAACTTTATTTTACCCTTTGTATGAGAAATATTCTATTGGTACTGCTGTTCATTGTATATGACCGGTCATTTGCACAGGATAACGTAGATGTATACCCGACCCATTGGTGGACCGGTATGAAAGAGCCTTCGCTCCAGCTCCTGGTCCGGTCCACCGGCATTCAACCAGGCAACCAGGTGGTCATCGAACCGTATGCCGGCGTAACACTGGTGCGTACGCATACTTTCAGCAATCCTCATTACCTGGCCATCGATCTGCTGATCGGTAAATCGGCAAAACCAGGAAAGCTCCGGTTGAAATTCATGAAGGCAGGAAAGGAACAGCGCTCCATTTCCTACGAGCTGAAAGCACGCAACAAGGAGAATGGAAAGATGCGGATCAAAGGGATCAGCAGTGAAGACCTGGTGTACCTGATCATGCCCGACAGGTTCAGCAACGGCGACCCGTCCAACGATAAAGTGCCTGGCATGAAAGATCAATCCCTCGACAGATCGGATGTTTCAAAGCGCCACGGCGGTGATCTCAAAGGCATCGAAGACCATCTCGATTACCTGCAAGACCTGGGCGTTACTGCCCTCTGGCTCAATCCTGTGCTGGAGAACGATATGCCTGAACGAACAGAGCACGGTTATGCAATTACAGACCATTATACTATCGACCCGCGACTGGGCGGTGTTGCGGCCTACCACTCACTGATCGGCAAACTTCACCAGCGTGGCATGAAGATCATACAGGATGCGGTCTACAATCACGTAGGCATCGAACATTTCTTGTTCCGCGATCTGCCCGATAGTACCTGGTTCCATTTCTGGCCTTCCTATACCAATACCACCTACAAAGACCAGACCCTGATGGACCCTTATGCTTCGGCCATCGATAAAAAGAAAATGAGCGATGGCTGGTTCGTTCCCTCCATGCCAGATCTCAACCAGAACAACCCGTATGTAGCCAGCTTCCTGGTCCAACATGCTATCTGGTGCACCGAAGAATTCGGGCTCGACGGCTGGCGCATCGATACTTATGCCTACAACGATCTTGCTTTCATGAACCGCTGCAACAAAGCCCTGCTCGTTGAATACCCGCAGCTCCATATCTTCGGTGAAACCTGGGTGCATGGCATTCCCAACCAAAGCTTCTTTACCGCCAATGTATACGATATTCCTTACAAAAGCAATTTGCCCGGCGTTACCGATTTCCAGTTGAATTTCTATGGCATTGTACCGACGCTGACGCAGCCGTTCGGGTGGACAGAAGGTGTGAACCGCCTCTACAACACCACCAGCAATGATTTCGTGTACAGGGCCCCGATGAAAAATGTGATCTTTCTCGATAACCACGATGTGAGCCGCATCTTTTCAGTTGTAGGGGAAGACATTTCAAAAATGAAAATGGCATTGGCCTGGCTGCTCACATTCCGCGGCATTCCACAACTATATTACGGATCGGAAGTATTGATGAAGAATTTTGCGAACCCCGACATACTGGTCAGGCAGGATTTTCCCGGAGGATGGGCCGGCGACACAGCCAACAAATTCACGGCGGCCGGCCGAACGGCTCCCGAGAATGATGTCTTCAATTATTGTCGCACACTGGCGAATTTCAGGAAACAGTCCTCTGCCATCAAAACCGGCCATCTCATGCAATATGTCCCGGAAGAAAGCGTGTACGTGTATTTCCGGTATGATACCAAACAAACGGTGATGTGCATCATGAATGCCAACAACAAGGAAATGACCATCGCCGCTGACCGCTTCAATGAACGTACCAAAGGATTTTCAAAAGCCCGCGATATAATTACCGGTTCGGTAACAGGCATCGATGGCAAACTCACGACACCTGCCCAAACCCTTGCTGTATATGAGCTTCAACCATAAAAAAAGCCCGCCTGCACGATAACAGGAGGGCACATTTCAGACTGCTTATGTTGTGCTCACTATTCCGTACGTAAATTTTTTACAGGATTGGCAAGGGCTGCCCTGATGGCCTGGAAGCTGATCGTAATGATAGCGATAACGACGGCGATCAATCCGCCCAGTACAAAAACGATCCACCCCATATCGATCCTGTAAACAAAATCCTGCAGCCAGCTATTCATGGCATACCAGGCAACCGGTATCGCTATAATGATAGCGATCAATACCAGCTTTATAAAATCCCTGGCGAGCAGGTGAACAATACCACTGACGCTGGCGCCCAGTACTTTCCTGATCCCGATCTCACGGGTACGTACCTGCGCAGTATAGGCAGCGAGGCCCAGCAATCCAAGGCAGGAGATCAGGATGGCAACACCGGCAAACAGGCGGAACAAAGTAGCAGTGCGCGTCTCACTGCGGTACAGGTCATTGAAAGTATCATCGAGAAAACGATAGGTGTACGGATATTCCGGATTGTACTTTTTATACTGCGCAGCCAGCGATTCGATAGCCCTGGGGGCATCGCGCCCGGTCGTTTTCACAAAAAGCAGGTTACTATATTGTGGCTGATAATAGAACACGGCAGGTTGTATACTCGATCTCATGGAGGCAAAATGAAAATCTTTCACCACACCGGTGATGGTGCCATCGAGTTCCCACATCTTGAAACGCTTTCCGATAGGATCTTTGATCCCCGCCTGCTTTACAGCCGTTTCATTCAGGATAAAATGGGTAGAATCGGAAACGCTCCCGGTGAAGTTGCTGCCTTCGGCCATTGTCATTTTGAAAAAAGGAATAAAATCCTGGTCGATCGACATGGTATAGACCAGGAATGTCTGGCCCGGAGCTTTACCTTCCCAATCATTATTGCCTGTCTGTTGGCCCATCCAAACTATATCTCCATTCGACCTGGTCACACCATGCACGCCAGGTGCTTTGATCAAAGAATTTTTCACAGCTTCATAATGGCCGGCCATGCCCCGCAAGCTGGCAACAAGCACATGCTCCTTATCATACCCCAGTTGTTTGGAACGGATAAAATTCAATTGCCTGTTGATGATCAGCGTACCGATGATCAGTCCCACGGAAAACACGAACTGCGTCACCACCAACATTTTCCTGAACAGGGCATCATTGATCCTTGCGGCGATCTTCCCTCTCAGTATTTTGATGGGCTCGAAGGAAGACAATAGCAGCGCCGGGTAAATGCTGGAAGCCACCAGCGTACCGGCGATCGTTGCGGCGATCACCATCCAGATAGAACGGTTGGCCAGGTCCAGCGCAAGCTGTTTGCCGGAAAGTTCGTTGAACAGGGGCATGATCAGTTGTATGAGACCGATCGCCAGGAGGGTCGACAGGAGGAACATGACAGCCGTCTCGACAATGAACTGGAGGAATAATTGCCATTTATCCGCGCCGACGATCTTTCGCATGCTCACTTCCTTGGCGCGAAGCATGGAGCGGGCAGTACTCAGGTTCACATAGTTGATGCAGGCGATCGTCAGGATCAGGAGGGCCACAAAACTGAAAATCCGTACCGTTGAAATACCGCGGTCAGAACCATCGGCATTGTATAAATGCATTTTCGACAAGGGTTGTAAGAGGTATTTCACATCGTCATCATCGGGCTTGTTACGGAGATGGATATTTCTGAGATCGCTCTCCAGTTTATCCGTCCGCGTACCCGGCTGCACTTGCAGAAAAGTTATAAAATTGAATTGGCGGAAATCGGTTTCCATATCCTCCTTTTCTTCCAGCTTCATTTTTGCCAGCAGCTTCATGGGAAAGAACATATCGAACTGGATACTTGAATTGAGCGGCAGATCATTGATCACACCGCTTACCGTGAAATGGGTATTGTCTTTGGCCGCCAGCACTTTCCCGATCGGTTCTTCATCCCCAAAATAACGCCTGGCCGTGGATGCTGTAATGACTACCGAATAAGGGTCAGGGAACGGATCGGCCTGGTTGCCTTTGATCAGTGGAAAATCGAATACGCTGAAAAGCGAAGGGTCGGTGAACTGGGTATTATTTTCATTGAACACTTTATCCTTATACCTGAACAGGGTGTAGGCGCCATCATAGGTAAGACGCACCGCTTCCTTCACCACCGGCAATTCCTTCTTGGCCATCGGACCGATAGGAGCGGTGGTCACCGTCCATATCCGCACACTGGCGCCGGTGCCACCCTGGTTCTGCAGCCTGTATATCCCGGAGGATTTGCTGTTGAAAGTATCGAAGCTCAATTCATCCTGCACCCATACCAGGATCATAATGCCTACCGTTAAACCAACTGTGAGCCCCAGGATATTGATAAGGGAGTAGAATTTATTTTTGGCGAGATTGCGCCACGCAGTTTTGAAATAATTCCTTAACATGTCATTGTCCTTGCCAAAAAAATACCATTCTTATTGACTTCTGATTAACAGGGTTTTAAAAAATGGAATAGGGTTGAAAGCTGTCCGTTTTTAGTACACCCGCCGTTCATTTTCGCATCCCGGTCAATCCATAGACCATCGGCCGATTTCCTGTATCTTTAAGCTGGTAACCACCACATAAACTGTAAAACTTTACCACTTGGCTTTGCCCCAAAAATACGAAGAGCTCAACTTCGTCGATAGCACAGGACCCGTTTGGAACTATTCATTTTTTACGGATGAAGATGTGAAGAATTTTCAGCAGGGCACTCATTATCGCCTGTATGATCTGTTCGGATCACACCAGGCGGAAGTACTGGGTCAACATGGTTATTACTTCGCCGTGTGGGCGCCCAATGCCACTTTTATTTCCGTGATCGGCAATTTCAACGATTGGGACCCCGCCGCACACCCGCTCTTCGTACGGCTCGATAATTCGGGGATCTGGGAAGGCTTTATTCCGCATATCCGTAAAGGTGAGGTGTACAAGTATCATATTCATGGATACAAAGGCCGGCAGATGGACAAGGGCGATCCCTATGCCAATTTCTGGGAACGCAGGCCGGATACGGCTTCCATTACCTGGGACCTGCATTATGGATGGAACGATGAAGAATGGATGCAGTCACGTCACCGCCACAATTCCCTGTTCGCTCCCTGGAGTGTTTATGAGGTGCATCTCGGCAGTTGGATGCGGCCCGACCGGAACAATGAAGAATCCTATAACAGTTACGATATCATCCGCGGGAAGCTCGTTCCTTATGTAAAGGAGATGGGCTTTACGCATGTAGAGTTCATGCCCGTTACCGAACACCCTTTCGATGGAAGCTGGGGTTACCAGGGCACAGGTTTTTTTGCTCCTACCTCACGCTTCGGCGATCCGCAAGGGTTCATGGCGCTGGTAGATGCCCTGCACCGCGAAAATATCGGCATCATCCTCGACTGGGTGCCATCCCACTTTCCCTACGATGCGCACGGGCTCTTCCTGTTCGACGGCACGCACACTTACGAATATGCCGACATGCGGAAAGGATTTCATCCCGACTGGAACAGTTATATCTTCAATTATAAACGGGGAGAGGTAAAATCATTCCTCATCAGCGGCGCCCGCTTCTGGTTCGATAAATTCCACGCAGATGGCATTCGCGTGGATGCTGTAAGCTCTATGCTTAAATTGAATTATTCGCGTCAGCATGGCCAGTGGGAGCCCAACGAGTTTGGAGGAGATGGCAACCTCGAAGCCATCGCTTTCATCAAAGACCTCAATGAGACCATCTTCCGCGATTTCCCGGATGTGCAGACCATTGCCGAAGAAGCAACTGACTGGCCGGGCGTATCGAAACCCACTTTCGATAACGGACTGGGCTTCGGCATGAAATGGATGATGGGATGGATGCACGATACCCTGGATTATTTCAAGATGGACCCCATCCACCGGCAATATCACCAGGATAAGTTCTCTTTCAGCATGATGTACTATTATGATGAGAACTTCATGTTGCCGCTCAGTCATGATGAAGTGGTACACGGCAAAAGCCCCATGCTGTATAAGATGCCGGGTGATGAATGGCAGAAATTCGCCAACCTGCGCACTTTGTATACTTATATGTTCACCCATCCCGGCGGTAAATTATTGTTCATGGGCAATGAGTTCGGGGCTACCGAAGAATGGAATTATAAAAGTGAGCTTCAATGGGACCTGCTGCAATTCGAATCCCACAGGCTTTTGCGGGATTGCGTGCGCGACCTCAATAACTTGTTGCGAAATGAGCCTGCCCTTTACGAGAATCAGTTCAATATCCATGGCTTTGAATGGGTAGACCTCAATCACCGCGAAGAATGTGTAGTGGTTTACCGCCGCAAAGGCAAGGATGAAGCTGATGACCTCCTGATCATCCTCAACCTTACACCCGTGGTGAGGAGGGATTGGAAACTCTACACCTATGGGAAAAGCGAATGGAAAGAGATATTCAACAGCGACGATAAGAAATACTGGGGAACAGGGGATGTATTCAACCCGGAAATAATCACTACCATTGTGGATAAAAAGGAAAAGCAATACGAAATAAATGTACACCTCCCGCCGTTGGGAGCCATAGTGTTGAAATAGCCTTTTACGATAACCTTTACCAGATCCCTTATCCTGTTAATCGAAAAATATGCGAAAGTACCTGATCGTATGGACCTGTGCGGCCCTGTCCACCTTCAATACCGGATATGGGCAGAATACGGATAGCGCCGATCATTACCTGCAACTCGGTATGCAGGAAAAACAGGCCCGCCGCTTCCGCGAAGCGGAAAAGCAATTCACGAAAGCCCATCAATTCGCTCCCAAAAATCTCAATACCCTGATCGAGCTCGGTGCTGTGCTGATAGAGCAGAACAGGTATGCAGAAGCCAGGGAAAAATTTCTCCTGGCCGAACAGATCGATGCGAACCACCCGATAGTGGCAGAGAACCTCACTACGCTTTCCCTCAATATGCGCAAATGGGCAGACGCCATCAAATATGCCCAGAAAATGCAGCAACTGAAGATTGCCAAACCGGTGAACTTCATCATCGCTAAAAGCAATTATGAACTGGAGAATTATGGGGAGGCCCTGCGCTATTGCGAGCTTGCATTCAAAGATGATCCCAAAAAAGCAGAAACGCCTTATATCGCTGCCCGTTGTTTTATTGAGATGAGCAATTATAAGAGAGCGGCCGGCTGTTATGAACAGGCTATCGAGCGGGATTCATCCAATGCTACCTGGATGTATGAAGCAGGGCTGGCGTATTTTGCCATTCCCGACGACAAGAAAGCCGTATACTGGCTTGAAAGGGCAGGGGCCAAAGGGTATAAGCCAACACTGGATTATCTCGAGAACCTGGGCAATGCCTATCTCAATACCGGCAACTTCGAAAAAGGAGCGGTGATCATGCAGCAATTGCTGCAACGCAAACCGAATGACCAGGAATTGCTGTATAATATCGGGGATGCTTATTTCAAAAATGGAAAATACCAGGAAGCGATCGATTACTGGGACAGGATACTGGCCATCGACAAGAAGAATGCCAACGCACTTTATATGATCGGACTTGCTTACCAGAAAAAAGGCGAGAAGCAAAAAGGTATGCAGCTCTGTGATCAGGCCATCCAGATGGACCCTTCTTTAAAGAACCTGAGGCAGGAAAAGAAAATGCCGGGCGGGTAAAGGATGATGATGGAAGTCGGAGGTCAGACATCTGACTTCAGACCTCATTTCAGTTCATCATAATACCAAACGATCTCCCGTTGTGTATCTCCCCCGAATACGCCCAGCCCGTTCAGAACGTTCCCGGCAGGAGAGGTCAACTGGTTGGCCGGGATAGATCCGAATTCCGTTTTATATTTTTCGTAGGTGACAAGGTATTTGTATAAGTCCTTGCTCGCAGATTTCATCTGCAACAGTATCCGGCCTTTCTGATCGGGGGTGGAAGCAGTGAACAGGTCCTTGTCGATACTGAAGACCAGTTTGTAGGTCTCCCCATTGAACGCCTGGTCGGTCAGGAACATCCTGCGCATGGCGCTCTCGGGGTTTTCGAAACGGAAATTGTCGAGATTCTTATCGGAAGAATAGAGATTGAGCCGCAAAAACTTTTGCTGTAATAACGTATCGAGCAGCAAACGTACGCCGGGCCTATCTTTCACCTGCTCAAACAATTTAGCTCCATCCTTCGTATCATAATCATACCTGGTACCGCCAAAATAAAAATAGCGGCGCATTTTGATCAACTGTTTAACAGCTTCGACGATGTAGAGATCAGCCCGGCCGGCTGAATCCTTCCATTCCAGCGTTACTTTCAATACTTGTTTGCCCTGATGCAGCGAATGCACGGTATCGATCGTTATATGCGGCAGTGGTGGCGGTATTATTGTAACGGCTTTGGCATTACCGAGCACCGGATGCTGCACTTCCAGCGTATAGAAGGTATTGTATTTGAAGTTATGACGGTAATAGAAAACACAGGCGGGGTTGTCGGCGTACTGGGCAGACTTATCGACTTTCATCAGCCATTTGGAATGATTGCCTTCCTGCAGGGTTACGGTGGCATCGTTGAGTTTTTCAAAATTCACCAGGTTACCACCACCGGCATGGATAGTTTTGGAGATGGGCACCCTTGCCATATCGCCTGCTGTGATCTCGGCGAGTATCACGATCTTATCATCGCCTGACTGGTCGGGCAGAAAATTCTTTTTGCAGGAACCCGCCGTGAAAAGCAGCAACAATAGAATGCCGGTCCAACCCGTTTGGGCGAAGGTTTGAAAACTGGTATGGATCGATCTGTTCAAATTCAATTTTTAAAAACTTACCGTATACGAAACATAGGGTGTTATCGTAAAGAACTGGTACCTCGTGGTCACCACCAGCGATCGCTTGCCCAGGGTGCCTTCCAGGTCGTACACATATTGACTGGGCGCACCATAAACGTTGTAGATCCCCATCAGCAATTTAGCCGGAATATTTGTCTTCCAGGCATGCAGGTAACCGACAGAAATGTCGAGCCTGTGATAGGCTGGCGTACGATAACGGTTGTTATCGGTTGAATGATAAATGAGCCGGTACTCCTGCGGGGACATCGGATCACGTATCTGTTGTGCATCATCGAAATCAGGATAGATAAGGCTCGGCAGGGTGAACACATCACCGGTGGCGAAGGTCCACATACCTGAAGCCGACCACTTGTTCGAGATCCTGTAAGTGGCTGCTGCGCTCAGGTCATGTCGGCGATCGTATTTGTAAGGGAACCGGTTGCCTTTGTTCACGCTCTTGAACTGACGCCAGTTCCATGATAAGGTATAACTGAGCTGCGCCTGCCACCTGTCTGTTTTCTTGCTTACCATCAGTTCCGTTCCATAGCTCCAGCCTTTACCGGATTGGATATTCTGTTCCCACGTTGTATTATTGAGAAAAAGGTTCTTTCCTTCCACATAATTCGTTACGTTCATCAATTGCTTGTAATAACCTTCCAGGCTGATCAGGATCTTTCGCTGGTTCAGGTAGGAATAGCCCAGGTTGATCATCTGGCTTTTCTCAGGATACAGTTTCCGGGTAGCAGGCACCCAGGCATCGCTGTTCACACCGAGATATGGATTGGTGACCAGGTGCAGGTATTGGGCCATCTGGCTCCAGGAAAGGCTTACCTGGTGGAACCTGTGCGGCCGCCAGGCCGTATACAGGCGGGGCTGCAGGGTATTGTAATGAAAATCATTGTAATCGTAATGAGAGAAATGCAGGCCGGGCCTGAGGAGAAAATGCTGACCGGCGCGGATCTCGTTCTCATAGAACAATACATATTCACGGAATGAAAGGGTAGGGAAGGAACTGAATTCCTGGGGATCATCCACAAAATCTTCCGTTACGGTACGGGTGAATGGTTTGATATGGGTTTCGGAAACCCTACCGCCAACGTTCATGCGAACATTGTTGGAGAGGGCTACTTCCAGTTGGCTGCGAAGGTTGTATTGTTGGATGGAGGAGAAGATATTATAAACCCGGTTTTGCACCAGTGAGCCGGTACTGTCGTACAGGGAATAACGGAAACCGGCAATATTATTATAACTGCTCATATTAACCGCTGTATTGATGAAAGCCCTGGTGCCCAGGAGCCTGTTCCATGCCAGTGAAATATTCTTATTCCCCCACTGATGCCGGTTGTTGATATTGTCCTGTTTCATGGTCAGGTTATCATCGCCGGCATACACATTGAGCATGAGCTTATCTTTCTTCCCGATCAGTTGAGTGAGCTTGAATTGAAGGTCATAGAATTTCACTGCCACATCCGATCCGATGAGCTTGAGAAAAGGGTTTACCCAACTTTGACGAAATGAAAGCATCATGGCGGTCCGGTCTTTTTTGATGGGGCCTTCAATGGTGAACGATCCTGCCAGTACGCCTGCATTGGCCTCACCTTTCCATTGGGTCATATTACCGTCCTTGGTGGCCACATCCATCACGGAAGAGAGGCCGCCGCCATACCGGGCAGGGAAATTACTCTTATAAAGGTACATGGATTTGAGAGAGGTCCTGTTCACGATCGGTAAGGAGCCCAACAGGTGGGTAGGATTGAATACAGGATTGCCATCCATCAGGAACAGGTTTTCGCCGGGATTGGCGCCGCGCACCAGGATGCCGTTGGGGAGTTCCGATATATTCTTGACGCCTGGCAATAAATAAAGCGAGCGCATGATATCCGGCTCGCCGATCACATTGTTGAAACCATCTGCATCGACCCTGTCGGCCCCTTCTTTTTTCTGCCTGCCATCGGAGGAGATCACCACTTCCGAAATATCCGGTTTGATAGGGAGTTGTATGTCGAGCCTTGTATCCTCCCGCACATTGACGGTCTGTTGCCGCGGACTATGGCCTGTATAGGTAACAATGATCGTTTGTTCCCCTTCGGGCAATAATAGCGTGTAATAACCATGCTGGTTGGAAAGCGTTCCTCTTTTGCGGAGAGATTCGAAAATACTGGCGTCTGAGAGCGGCTCGCCGCTATTCTCTTCCTTGATAAAACCGAATACTGCGTACATGATCACGAATGCATCGTCCGGCAGCGGGGTATTGGAAGGAACCAGGATGATCTTGTTATTCTTTTCGATCACTCTTATTTTCTGGGACCTCAGCACCTGTTGGAGAACGGCGCCCAATGTAGATGGTGAACCGGTGAGCAGCACAACCTTATCGGTATCGATGCTATTCGAAGAGTATTCGATGATCACTCCGCTCCGGTGGTTGATATCTTCGAGAAATTCCCGGATGGTGGCTTGTTGAACGGACGGACGCCAGGAACGCGCGAATAACCGCTGCTGTTGGGCGTTGGCGGTTATGGTTGGGAGAATAATAAGGATCAGTATTAGTCGAAAACGTCCTTTCATGCTGATGCAAAAGAAGGGTAATCCCTTGCTTTGACGCAGCAATATGGCATTTTTCCCTAATAATTAGAGCCTATTTCTTATAAAAAATTATAGTATCCCCCTGTTTTCTGGTTTCTAACCCGGTGGTCAGGCGGATCTCGTCCAGTACCTGCTCTGCAGGCTGGTTCTCGAAACGGGCAGTTACGTGTAGTTTTTCGAGATCGATGCTATCGGAAAGTTCCAATTGCACTGGTATATCGTAATAGTGCTCAATGTCTTCCAATACCTGTTTGAGTGGTGTGCCCTTGAAATCGAGCAGTCCTGTTTTCCAGGCGATGTAGTTCGAGTCGTTCACGGTAGATTGCCTGGCTTCTCCTTCCGAAAGCACCAGTCTTTCCCCGGCGATCAATTCCACTGCCTTTTGGCCGGTCCGGTTCGCCTGAACGCTCACCCTGCCTTCCTGCACCACTACTTCATCGGTAGTCTTACCGGAATGCACGAGGAATGAAGTGCCCAGTACTTTTACCATAGAGTTGGAAGTATTGATGAGGAAGGGTTTTTGTTCATCATGCTTTACCTGGAAAAAGGCTTCGCCGGTCAGTTGAACGGAACGCTCATGGGCCTTGAAGGAGTGGGGGTATTTCAACGTACTTCCCTTGCGGAGCAATATCACAGAGCCATCGGACAACTCAATGGACTGATTGGAATTGGCGGCAGTAAAGGTTTCCCAGGACTGCCCGCCTTCATGCCAGAAATACCAGGCGGCCACAAAAGCCACGAAGATGGCAATGGCAATGGAAAGCCGTTTAAGATATAAAGGAATGATGGGAGGGAGCGTAGATTCGTAACGGGATTGAATGGTGCGGTCCAGCTTAGACCACGCAGCGTCCGTATCGACGGTGGGGCCGGTCAGGATGGGGCCGCTTTCCTGCCAGATACGTACGAAATGTTCATATTGGATTCTGTTCAGGGAACTGGCATCCATCCATGTCTGCCATTGGGCCAGTTCTTCCTGGCTGGCGGTCCCTTGCAGTTTCTTAGCGATGATATCAGCAATTTGGTCGTTCATGGGCGAATCGAAGGGTGATATAGGTATAGGTTGATATTAGAACTAAAAATTTTATAAAACCCCTATCAAAGAGGGCCATAAATCAATGAAATAAGCAGTACGGACACGAAAATCTCTTTCTCCTGGAGGAAGGCCCTCAGTATCCTCAATGCTTTTCCCATCTGATTTTCAACGGTTTTAATGGAAATGTCCAGGGTATCGGCTATCTGCTGATAGGTGAGCTTGCTCATCCTGCTCAGCACGAATACTTCCCGGCATTTGGGTGGCAGACGGTCGAGGGCATGTTCCAATAGACGTGAAAAATCGGCCTCGACTTTCTCTGCATTTTGCTGGTTTTTGTGATCATGTATCCATTCCTGTCCGGTAAGGGGGGTAAGCGGGTTCTTCCTGCTCTTCTGTATGCTGGTGAGGCAGTTATTACGGACTGCCGTGTAAAGATAGTAGCGCAACGCCTCGTTGCCTATCAGGTCCTTCTTTTTTTCCCAAACATGAAGAAAGATATCCTGTACGATGTCCTCGCAGGTATTCATTTCCTTCAGGAAAGTGAAAGCGTATTGGCAAAGAGGCTCGTAGAATCGATAGAACTCCTCCTGGTACCTGTGGTATAATTGGTCATTGGACGGCATGGAGGACAAAAGTAAGAAGAAGAAGTCTGAAGTCTGAGCTCAGCCGTCAGAACTGCGAAAACTTCGAAAAGATCGAATTTTCGGGTATTTTCCGACGGCTGGGCTCAGGCTTCAGGCTTCCGGCATTATTTTTTCAAAACCTGCTGCCTGAACGATAGCTGGTCGCCTTTCAGTTCAAGCAAATAGTTCCCTGCGGGCAGGAACCCGAGATCGCTGAAGCTGAACGTATTGGTGCCGGCATTACCCTGGATGGTAACAGCTTTCACCATGGCGCCCGATGTGCTGTACAGACGTGCCTGTATCGATTCGGCCCTGTCGAGCTTATAGGAAATATTGATGAACTGATCGAATGGGTTCGGTGATAGTTTGGCGGCCAGTGTGACCAGGTCACCTCTCACCACCAGCACTTTGCTGTAGGTGGGCCTTCCATCGATATCCACCTGTTTGAGCCGGTAGTAATTTATTTTGGCCGTTACATCATTGTCCACGTAGGTATAGGTATTGATACCATGACCGCCCTTGCCCGGCACACTGCCAATTGTGGAGTAATCGGTGCCGTTAGTGCTCTTTTCAATCTCGAAATGGCTATTGTTGATCTCTTCGGTCGTTTTCCAGGTGAGATTGGTCTTCCCATTGCTGAGGTTGGCTGTGAATGAGATCAGCGTGACCGGTGTGGTCACCACTGCCATTACGGGCCCGAACTCGGATGTATTACCTGTACCCGTAGTATTCTCATAAGCAAACGCCGTAATGCGCGAGCCGGCTGAAACCGGTACGCCCAGGCTGGCGATGGGGACTTTGAAACTGAATTTGTTTTCGGTGCGAAGGCCGCCAGTGCCGGTGCCTTCTTCAGCAGCAGTATAGGTACCAACTTTGCCTACACTATCATCAGTGATGCCATTGAGCGTACCATCTTCCAAACCACGGAAAAGATAGGTTGCGCTCTGGCCAAAACTCTTGGTATAGCCGTTGGGCAGGGGATTGGGGTGAGGGCCTGCATCGGCGATATAGAACTCGATCACGGAGCCTGGCCTTGAAAAACCCTGCACGATCAGTTCATTGCTTCCGTTCACCTGCAGGGAGGTGATCACGGGGAAGTTGAACAGGGTGTTGGGGCCCACATCGGCATCACCATTATCATTAGACGTAACACCGTCATTGTTCAGGTCGATGCCCAATCCGTTTCCATTATTATTGTTGAAAATGCGGTTACGGGCGAATTTATTATTGAGGATGCCGGTGGCCACAACCGCCGGTGTGCCTGTTACGATACCGCTATTGGCATTGTTACTGATGATATTGCCTTCTTCTGCATCGCCCTGGTTATCGAAGTTCGATCCGATGATATTGTTCGAAGTAGTGAAACCCGATAGTGTAGCCGAAAGGAATATACCACTGCCGCCATTGCCGGCCACCAGCGTACCGGCAAGATCAGTACCGATCCCATTACCGGCTATGGTATTGTTGTTGCTATTATCGTTGATGCCAAAAAAATCTTCCGAGCTGACCATGATGCCGTGGCTGCCGTTATTGCAAATGATATTTGCTTCATTGGCATTGACAGGGCCTAGTCCGTCTGTCCCGATCCTGGTTGAAGAACTGTTCATCAGGTAAATGCCTTGCTGGTTATTCCCTGCTGCAGCATTGAGCGCATCGAGACCGATCTTGTTACCTGCTATCACATTGCTGATGGATTTGAGAATGAGGATACCTTTCTGACTGTTCCGGGCGATCCGGTTCCCTTCCAAAACATCGGATACGCCATTCCCATTCGTGCCGATGATATTCTGATCGGCCCCAACGGTGAGCAGGATGCCATGTCGCGCATTCCCAAACCCAAGCCCCTGGCCATTCTTGTTCAGACCGATGATATTTCCCGCAATGACGGAAGTGGTGGTCACATATAGAGCAATGCCATCACCTTCACCGGAACCACCGGCAAGGGTGCTGCAGATCAGGTTGCCTTCATTGGCATCCGGAACGGCGTCATTGTCTTTGATCCCGATCACGATCCCGGTGTTGGGAGAACCTCCCAAAATACCATAATTGGAGGCGATGGCGTCGTTCGAATTACCCAAACCGGTAGCGATGCCCGTACTGTCGGTGCCGATATAATTTCCCCAGATATGGACCACACTGCTGTTCTGAAGAATATTGATCGCCATTCTTTTTGAATTGTAGATGGCCAGGCCCGCGATCGTTACATCGGAAGACTGGATCGTGAAAATATCCCCTCCGGGCAATCCCGCGCCGTTGATATTGATACGGATCACCCTGCTGGCGATCGGCCCTGCCAGAGAATTGGGCTGCGAGTAACCATTGATGAAAAGCGCTTGCGTAATAGTGGGTAAGGCTGAAGTCAGGTTGATGATAGTGGGCCCGCCGTCGGGAATGTTGAAAGTGATCACATCTGCGCCCGGGTTATTGTTACAATCGGTGATGGCCTGTGCCAGCGATCCGGGCCCGCTGCTGTTGGTATTGGTCACTACTGCATCAGCGAATACGGACTTTACTGAAAAAATGGACAAAAGTAAAATGAAAAACTTCGATGGAGTTTTGTAGAGTTTAGACATAAACTTCTTTTTAAGTGATCAGAGATAACTTAGCAGGAGATGGACTTTGACCAGCTTAAATAGGACGTGGAGATTTACGGAGGATAATTAGGAGATGGACTTCGGCAAGCTTATATAGGATGTGGAGATTTATCAAGATACTAAAATAAAAAGGTTCCGGGAAAAATCGCAAAAATATTTTGAGAGAGGATAGTTGTTGGCTTAAAGGTCTACAAAAACGGGAATACGGCCATCCCATTAACCGGCCGATAACATCTGGTAGGCATTCCCCAGGTTATCGATAATATCGGAAGCGATCAGGGATGGCTGGGAGGTATAGCCTGCTGCCAGGTCTCCGGCAAGACCGTGAAGATAAACTCCTGCAATGGCGGCCTGTTCCGGTGTATAGCCTTGCGCCAGGAGTCCGGTGATCATGCCCGTGAGCACATCGCCTGTTCCGCCGGTAGCCATGCCAGGGTTACCGGTGCTGTTGAACCAGGCCATACCGCCTGGCGTTGCCACCATGGTATAGGCGCCTTTCAGCACGATGGTTATCCTGTATTCGACCGCTTTCCGGATGGCGAGCTGCATACGGTCCAGGTCGTTTTCGGCTTTCCCAAAAAGGCGTTCCAGTTCTTTTACATGAGGCGTTATGATAGTGCCTGGCGGCAACTGGTGCAGAAGCCCGGGGTTTTGCCCGATGATGTTGATGGCATCTGCGTCGATCACGAGCGGACAATGGCCTTCCTGGAAAATATAGGAGAGCAGGAGCCGGTGCGAATCATGCAGGCCCAGTCCAGGCCCGATCCCCAACGCATCATAAGGCTGGAGGTCTGCGAGCGACTGGATATGATCGTGCCCTGTTTCCACTTTGCACATTGCCTCAGGCACACACACTTGCATGATGGTATAGCCGATCGCGGGCACATGACAGGTGAGTTTTCCTACACCGCTGCGCAAACAGGCCCTGGCGCTCAGGGTGGCAGCGCCCATCATGCCCGCACTGCCGGCAATGAGCCCTGCATGCCCAAAGTCTCCTTTATGCGAAAATTTTCTTCGGGGCCGGATGATAGCTTTCACGATGGTATTATCGATCCATTGATAATTGTTCACCAGGGTTGGCAGGAATCCGGGATGCAGCCCTATATCCAGGATATGCAGGTTGCCTATCGAATGTTCATTCTCTGCCACCAGGAAGGCCAGTTTGTAACATTGAAAGCTCAAGGTATGTTTGGCATGAACGACCGTATTGTCTTTCGAACTGCGATCGGCATAAAGGCCGGTAGGAATATCGATAGCTATAACGGTATTGTCTGAACGATTAATATGCTCCACAATGGCAGCGGTCAGTCCGTCGAGCGGGCGGTTGAGCCCCGAACCCAGCAAGGCATCGATCACCACCATATCCGGTTCGATAGGATGGATGGCATCAGCCGAGGAGATAAAGCGGATCGCTACATGGGTCTCATGCAGCCGGGCGAGATTCACCTGGAAATCTTCTGTGCCCTTATGACCGAACTCGAGAATGCTTACGATCACGGCGTGGTCGCTTTGTGCGAGAAACCTGGCGATGGCCAGTCCATCCCCGCCATTACTCCCTTTCCCGCAAAATATATTGAATGATCGCCCGCGGAAACCGTGCTCCATCAGCCAGTTGAAACAAGCCCTGGAGGCCCTTTCCATAAGATCGATGCTGGCAATGGGCTCTTCACGGATCGTATATTCGTCCCATGCACGTATCTGTGCGGCAGTGAGGATCTGCATAGCGCATGAACAGTTTCAGCTAAGCTAAGAAAAGAAGTCGGAAGTATGAAGTTAGAGATCGGAGAGACGCCGAAAGTAAAGTCTTTTTAAAATTCGGGCACTTCAGTCCCCTGACTTCATACTTCCGACCTCATTTCTTGGCTGAATAACTGGTGCGGGAACTTCTTGTTTTTACTTTTTTCTTATTGGCGGCCAGTATGGCGCGGGAGCGGCTAACCTTATGGGAGGATTTCTTGCGAACGGTATTCTTTACGATCGTCTCGCCCTCATCACCATGGTCCTTCGACTGCATATAGTCCCCGAAGATATCCGCCATTTCCTTCACGGAATAGATCTTCTTCGAATCGTTATTGCAGAGGGCAACGATGGTCACGTCTTCATCCAGCAAACGGTAGAAGGCAGTACGGTTGCCATGCCACCAGCCGTTATGATAGATCAGTTTCTTGTTGTTCTTCAGAAGGTACATGCGCCAGCCAAGCCCGTAATTATGTGTGCCTGGTTTTTCGAAACTATACGGTGAATAAGCGGCATCGAGTGTTTCCTGTTTGAAGATGCGGCCACTGCGAAGGCCCTGGTCCCATTTCACCAGGTCGCGCACGGTGCTGTAAATATTTTTATCTCCATACACTATATCGAGATAATCGAAAGCATAAGGACGACCTGTATTATAGAAGGAGCGGAGAGAGCGGGCCGAATCGGCATGGGTGAACACATAAGTATCTTTCATGCCCAGCGAATCGAAGAAAGTGGATTTGAGATAATCGCCATAAAATTTCCCGCTAACTTTTTCGATCACCAGTGCCAGCAAGGCGTAATTGGTATTGGAATAGCTGAACCCGTGATCAGGGCGGCCAACAGGAATGCTTTTTCTTTTGGCGATCAGGAAATCGAGCACGTCCTGGTTGGTGACCTGCAGGCGTGTATTCCAGCCGAGGGCTCCCATATAATGATCGTATTTGGGAATGCCGCTGCGATGGTTGAGCAGCATACGCAGCGTTACGCCTTTACAGGGAAAGCCGGATAAATATTTTGAAACGGAATCGTCGATGTTGAGCTTCCCATCTTCCCATAATTTCAGTACGGCCATGCCGGTAAATGTTTTGGAGATGGATGCCAGGTGAAAAGGAGTATTAGCTGTAATGCTGTCGGCATGTGCTCTTGGATTGGTATAGCCGCTATATTGTTCGTAGATGATCTGCCCGTCCTTTGCCACGAGAATACTGCCATTGAGCTGCTGGCCATTCCTGAAAGTACTGTCCACAAAGGCTTTTACGAGTGCGAGGTATTGTCCATGATCGCCGGTAGGAGGGGGATTCACGGCAGTCATGGCAGCCTGTGCCTTTGCCTCATCGGCATGTTTTTGATCGGTTCCATGGGCACAGCTAAAAACAAATACTAATAATGGAAGGAGCCTCGACAAGTTCTTCAAACGGAGAATTTTTTATTTGGGTTAGTGATTGGCGAATTTACAACAAACTAACAATCGTTTAGTTATGCAATCGGTTTTTTCAGTTTCAAATTTATGAGACATATTTGCATTCGCTGCCGGAGCAGAAAGAATCTGGTTGAAAAGTTGAAAGGTTTACAAGTTAATAAGGAAATTTCCAGTTTCGAATAAATCCCTGTCAACTTTTCAACTTATTAACATATCAACCTACACTTAACGCAAAAGACGGGCGATAAATATATGACAGAGAAAAAAAATACGAGCTATCCCAAAGAAAAAGTGAACATCCTGTTCCTCGAGAATATCAGCGACGCAGCAGTAAGAAATTTCAAGGACGCAGGCTATACGTCGGTCAGGAAACTGGGCGGGGCCCTCACGGAAGATGACCTGGTACGGGAAGTGAAAGACGTGCACCTGCTGGGCATCAGGTCCAAAACACAGATCACGCCCCGCGTGCTGGAGGCCGCCAAAAAATTACAGGCCATCGGTTGTTTCTGTATAGGAGTGAACCAGGTAGACCTCAAATCCGCTACCCACCAGGGTGTGGCGGTCTTCAATGCTCCTTATTCCAATACCCGTTCGGTGGCGGAGCTGGTCATCGGTTTGTCGATCATGCTCATCCGCCGTATTCCTGATAAGAATAAAGCTGCCCATGAAGGGCTCTGGCAGAAAGAAGCCAAAGGAAGTTATGAGCTGAGGGGAAAGACCCTGGGCATCATCGGGTATGGCAATATCGGATCGCAGGTGAGCGTTCTGGCTGAAGCACTGGGCATGAAAGTGATCTTTTACGATGTCATCACCAAACTGCCCCTGGGCAATGCAGTGGCTAAAAAAACGTTAAAGGATGTGGTCGCACAGGCAGATATCGTAACCTTGCATGTGCCGGAGAACAATACCACGAAGAACATGATCAATAAGAATACCCTGAAGCACTTTAAAAAGGGTTCTATACTGATCAACTATGCAAGAGGCGAAGTGGTAGACCTGGAAGCATTGCGCAAGTCGATCCTCGAAGGTCAGATCAGTGGTGCTGCGATCGATGTATTCCCCTGGGAACCTGAAAAGAACGGGGACAGGTTCCAGACACCCTTGCAAGACCTGCCCAATGTGATCCTCACCCCGCATATCGGCGGCTCTACAGAAGAGGCGCAGATGAATATCGGGGATGATGTAAGCAATAAATTATACCAGTTCCTGGAAATGGGCGTCACCATTGGTTCACATACGGTGCCGCCGCTGAGCCTTCCGCCGCAGGAAGGCACCCACCGCATCCTCCATATACATAAAAATGTGCCGGGGGTCCTGTCGGAGATCAATACAGAGCTCTCGAAGCACAATATCAATATCCTGGCCCAATACCTCAAGACCAATGATGATATTGGTTATGTAGTGCTGGACGTGGACCGCAAAATATCCAATACCGCCTTCCAGTTGCTCAAGGAAGTGAAGAACACGATCAAAGTGAGATTGTTGTATTAATGTCTGAAACAGTGTGCGATGAATGAAACGATCAAAAATCTGCGGGAGGCCCTGGAATTATCGCCCGATAATGTGCCGCTGCGCCTTCACCTCGCAGATGTATTATTGAGGGAAGAAATGTATCCTGAAGCGGCAGAACAGTTCCGTGAAGTGCTGGCGCGCAGCTATGGTAATATGAAAGCCAGGCTCGGACTGGCGGAAGCCTATTACCATCAAAAGAAATATTCTGCAGCCATCATCATTTATGAGGAGATCCAGGACCAGCTGCCTACCCAGGCCCTGGTACTCTTCGTGCGATGCCTGGTACGGGAACATTCCCTGCAACAGGCAGTGGAAGTATACCAGAAAGTGATCGCCCTTCATCCCGATTTCAGGGATGAGGAGATCGACAACCTTCTTCGTATATCCGGCACCGGTAGACAGCAGGAAGATGCGGCAGATCAGGAGGACGATCTTCAGTACGATTCCCAAAAACATTTTCTCGAAAAGCCTTCCATCCGTTTCTCCGATGTGGGCGGCATGGAGCGCATCAAGGAAGAGATAGCCATCAAGATCATACAACCGCTGAAGAACCCGGAACTGTACAAGGCATTCGGGAAAAAGATCGGAGGCGGTATCCTGCTATATGGCCCTCCCGGTTGCGGCAAAACATTTATTGCCAAAGCAACGGCAGGAGAGATCAATGCAAAATTCATCAGCATCGGCCTGCACGATATCCTCGACATGTGGATCGGCAACAGTGAAAAGAACCTGCACGGCATTTTCGAGCTGGCCCGGCATCACGCGCCCTGCGTGCTCTTCTTCGATGAGGTGGATGCTATGGGCGCCAGCCGCAACGATATGAAACAATCGGCCATGCGGCATGTCATCAATCAGTTCCTGGCCGAGATGGATGGGGTACAATCGGACAATGAAGGGGTGTTGGTGCTGGCCGCAACCAACGCGCCGTGGAGCGTGGATGGCGCATTCCGCCGCCCCGGCCGGTTCGACCGCGTGATCTTCGTGGAGCCTCCGGATGAAAAAGCCAGGGAAGAAATACTCATCAGCCTGTTGAAAAATAAACCGGTCAAAGAGATCGATACCAGAAAGATCGCGGAGCAAACAGCCGACTATTCCGGCGCCGATCTCAAAGCTGTGATAGACCTGGCGGTAGAAGCCAAGCTCCGGGAATCCCTAAGCAGTGGCGCTTTGCAGGCGATCAGCACGAAAGATCTGCTGAAGGCTGTGAAACAACACAGGCCCACCACGCTCGAATGGTTCTCGTCGGCCCGCAATTATGCGCTCTATGCCAATGAATCGGGATTGTATGATGATATACTGAAATTCCTCAAGTTCAAAAAATAGCCATGTTCGAAGTAGAAGCCTTGCTGGGAAGGGCCAATCTCTTACTGGCACAGGGAAGGCCCATAGATGCGGAGCAGCAACTGACGGATGCGCTCCGGCAGGACCCCGACAATGACCAGGCCATCTCCCTGCTGGCACGCTGCAAATATGAACTTCGACAATTCAACGAAGGCATCGCACTCGCACAAAAAGCTATCCAGCTCGCACCCCTGGAAGGTTACTATTTTTATTTGCTGGCATTCGGTTATTACCAGACCGACCAGCATAGCGCCGCACAGGCAAACCTGAAAAAGGCCGTTGAGCTCAATCCCTATGCGGCCGATTTTTTCGGGCTGTGGTCGCTCACCCTGATCGAAGAACGGAATTTTGAACAGGCATTGGAAAAAGCGAATGAAGGATTGGCGGTGAACCCCGAAAATATCACCTGCCTCAATGCACGCTCAACGGCGCTCAATAAGCTCAGGCGGGTCGATGATGCCATCCAGACCATGCAGGCCGCCCTGGAGCAGGATCCTGAAAATCATTTCACCCATACTACCGTTGGCTGGAACTACCTGGAAAAAGGAAAGCACCGGGAAGCTGCCAGTCATTTCCGCGAAGCACTGCGACTACAACCGAATATGGAAAGCGGCAGGGTAGGATTGAAGCAGGCGCTCAAATCGAAGATAGCTCCTTACCGCTGGTTGTTGCAATACAGTTTTTGGATCAACAACAAAGGTAAAAATGCCCGCTGGATCATACCTGTGGCGATCTATATTGGGATGCGCGTGCTCGTTAGGTTGACAGGAAGCACCGATGATCACTGGACAGTAGTAGGGGTCGCTGTTGCCGGGATCTATATTTTATTCGCCGCCACCTCCTGGATCATCAATCCACTGGCCAATTTTTTCCTGCTCTTCCACAAAGACGGCAAATATGCTTTGACCGCTACCGAACGCATCAGCGCCTGGCTCACGGTGGGTGCACTTACGGCTGGTTTTGCCCTGGTGGTCATCAGCCTGTTGCTGCCAGGCATCAGCAAGCCATTATTATTTGGCGGTCTTGTGATGCTTTCACTTGCGCTGCCGCTCGGCCATTCCCAATATCCCTTCCGCTTCAGGAACAATTCGAGGGTGCAATGGATGTCGATGGTCTTCATAATATTCGGGCTGATCACCTTCGTCATTACCCTGTCGAACCTCTCCAACAACCTGTTGATAGTGTATGCCAGCACGTTCATAGCGTACACCTGGGTAAGCGCGTTGTCTTCCAGGTAAATTTTAGGTTTCAGTAGTTATGGAAATAATTGTGTCCTGCCCTGATAAGAATACCGGCGGGATTGCTGAATATTTGGCAACTTTGCATTGATAAAAGAGAAAGTTCAACTATTATGAACAGCCCTTCTATTCTCTTGCACCTCCGGGATGTGCTATTGCTGCCGTTCACCGTAACGGTCATCGTTCCCTGGCAGATCATTCGTAGAGAGGCATCGTTCATCCCTGATCATATCCTCCTCAAAATAGCCGGGGCGCTCGTCCTGTTGTGTGGGCTCTCCCTGCTCATCTTCACGATCTTTTTGTTCGGCACAAAAGGCAAGGGAACATTGGCTCCCTGGGCAGCGCCGCAGAAACTGGTGGTGGAGGGGCCTTACCGCTATTGCAGGAACCCGATGATCAGCGGGGTGTTCTTTATCCTGATCGGAGAATCAATGTTCTTTCATTCTACCCGGGTGCTCATCTGGGCTGGCATTTTCTTTCTCATCAATACCTGTTATTTCATGCTCAAAGAGGAGCCGGACCTTTTGAAAAGGTTTGGCAATGATTACGCGGAATATAAAAAACAGGTACCCCGCTGGATACCCAGGATAAAACCCTACCGGGAACAATAAAATACAATCCTTATGACACGCTCCGAACAAATGACAACCATGATGGAAGTGCTGGAAAAACTGAGGGTGCAGCAAAAGGACAATGAGTTCAAATGGTCGCCCGAAGGATTTACGGCCAGGAAAGGAAAATTCTACCAGCCGGAAGATATGAAGATCATCAAGACCTACCGCTTCGAAGGGGAATCGAACCCGGATGATTCCTCCATTATATACATCATTCAGGCCAATGACGGACTGATCGGTTACACGATCGATGCCTATGGCACGTACAGCAGCCATGAGAATGAGGCGGGGTACGATAATTTTATCAGGAGGATACAGGTGGAAGACAGGGATGACCAACTGATCTTCGAATTGTAAGCACTCAATACAACTGGTTCCTCAGGATCCTCCTGATCATCTGGATGGTAGTCCTGTTAACCGTACCTGCATATTTTTCGAGGATGGCTTTCTCGGTAAGCCCTTCGCTGAGGTCGTTCACCACATTCAGCCACTTCACGAGGTAGGCAGAATTGGGAGTCCTGAATTTGAGCAACCGGCGTACCGTTTCAATGGTCGTTTTGGGGACAGTGCCTTCGTTGAGGGCAAATATCTCTTCTGTGCTGAGGCCCATCTCCACGTCCTGCGTTACGCGGGCATAATCGTTCAGGTATTTTTCGTTGGCTTCCATTACCTGCAGGAGGGGATGCTCACTGTAATGGATATCCGAATATTTTCTGGATTGTTTCTGCATATTTGCCAGCGCGTAGCTGCGGGCGATATTATCGCAGATAAGGAGATCCGAATCCTGCAATTCGAACCATTCGCCTTTCACCCGTTTATGCTGGAAAACGATATGCAGCCCTTCTTCCAGTTCGGCCATATTGCTGGCAGCATACTGCCGGATCACGCGGAACACCACGGGTGAATGGGTATGGTAAGCCGCCAGCCTTTTGGCAAGATCTTGCGTTTTACCGATCTTATACAGGTTCTTGCCCGTTTTCAGGATATAAACACAGGTTCCGATCAGAATTTGCTCCATAGGAAATCATTTCATCAGGTTCTGTAGCAGATGCACGATCACCGCAAATTGGGTTATTTGTTTTGAATTTCCAATATTCTTGGCAACAACGGTCGCGGATAGCTAACAGCCTGCAAATAAATTGGTTACCTTTGGAGCCACCATCAGTTCCCGGTCTTTTTATAAATAGGAACTGTTGATTATATCATAATAATCGCCTACCTTTGCGCTCCATTTTTGCGTTTTGGTCCTAACCAGGCCGATCCGCATATTGCCCACAAGGCCCAAAAAGTTCTCCGACTGTTCGGGGGCGCCAGCAGGGTATCATCGTAAAAGGTATTAAAATGCCAAAGGTTAAAACCAATTCCAGTGCCAAGAAGAGATTCAAAGTAACCGGCACCGGGAAGATCACACACCAGAAATCTTTCAAGCGTCACATCCTGACCAAAAAATCAACAAAGCGTAAACGTGCCCTGAGAAAAGACGGGGTAGTTCACCCGGCAAACCTCGATTTCGTAAAACGCCTGTTAAGACTGAAATAGTCCATTGATCTCCGATCAGCGGACGGTTTTCAAATGATCACATTTTTCAACTATTCAAATTATTAAGATATGCCACGCTCAGTAAACGCCGTAGCATCCAGGGCACGCAGGAAAAGGATCCTGAAAGCAGCCAAAGGTTATTATGGCAAACGTAAGAACGTTTATACCGTTGCGAAGAACGTAATGGAAAAAGGCCTCCAGTACAAATATGTAGGCCGCAAACTGAAGAAAAGGGAATACCGCGCACTGTGGATCGCCCGTATCAACGCAGCCGTCAGGGAAGAAGGTCTGACCTACTCCGAGTTCATCCACAAACTGAACGAGAAAGGCGTTGGCCTCGACCGTAAGATCCTGGCCGACCTGGCCATGAACGAGCCGGAGAGCTTCAAGAAACTGGTTGCTTCCGTAAAATAAGCATCATAATTACTAGCCAATATGAACCGGGTGTTAACACCCGGTTTTTTTTATTTGTAAAATCGGACAAACATTTATTTTTGTAAACTGTTTCCGCATCTGTAGTAGTTCTAACCAATTAAATCCACCACCATCAGCAATCCTAATCAGTACATGAACAACTCGTACACCGACCTGGTGCAGCAAACCTTTAATTTCCCCCAGGAAGGATTTGATGTGAAAGAAGGTAACCTCTTCTTTAACGGACTCGATCTGACAGGGCTCATTGAAAAGTATGGCACGCCCATGAAGCTGACCTATCTTCCCAAGATCGGGATGCAGATCAAAAAGGCGAAGAAAATGTTTGCCAATGCCATCAAAAAGCACCGCTACGAAGGAGAGTACAACTATTGCTATTGTACCAAAAGCTCCCATTTCTCCTTTGTGGTAGAGGAAGCCCTGAAACACGATATTCACCTCGAGACCTCCTACGCCTACGATATCGAGATCATCAAGAAGCTGTACGCCAGGAAGAAGATCACCAAAGACACTTTTATTATCTGTAACGGCTACAAGCAAAAGAGCTATACCAGCCGCATTGCCAGCCTGCTCAACAGCGGGTTCAAGAATGTGGTGCCTGTGCTCGATAACAAGGATGAGCTCCAGCAATACAAGAAATCGGTAAAAGTGCCCTTCAAACTGGGCATCCGCGTGGCAGCGGAAGAAGAACCTACCTTTCCTTTCTATACCTCCAGGCTCGGGTTCAGGGCAAGGGATGTGCTGGAATTTTATGTAGATAAGATCGAAGGCAATGAAGACCGCTTCCAGTTGAAGATGCTCCATATCTTCCTGAACAAAGGGATCAAAGACGATATCTATTATTGGAGCGAGCTCAATAAAGTGATCAACCTTTATTGCCAGTTGAAGAAGATCTGTCCTGAACTGGATTCCATCAATATCGGCGGCGGCTTCCCCATCAAACACTCACTGGGATTCGAATACGACTACCAGTTCATGATCAACGAGATCGTAGGGAATATCAAGAAAGCCTGCAAGAAGAACAACGTACCGATGCCGCATATCTTCACCGAGTTCGGCAGCTATACGGTAGGAGAGAGCATGGCGCATATTTACAGTGTGATCGGCCAGAAGATGCAGAACGACCGTGAGATCTGGTATATGATCGATTCTTCTTTCATCACCACCTTACCCGATACCTGGGGCATCGGTGAAAAATTCCTGATGCTGCCGGTCAACAAATGGGACCAGGAATACCAGCGGGTAGTGCTCGGTGGCATCACCTGCGACAGCCACGATTATTACGATTCGGAAGAGCATGTGAATGAAGTGTTCCTGCCCAAGATCACCAATGGGGAACCGCTGCGTGTAGGCTTTTTCCATACCGGCGCTTACCAGGACCAGATCAGCGGCTATGGCGGCATCAAGCATTGCCTCATCCCATCGCCCAAGCATGTGATCGTTGGTTATGATAAGAATGGCAAACTCACCGATTGGGTATATGCCAAGGAACAAACAGCCCAAAGTATGTTGAAGATACTGGGGTATTGAACCAGCCCGATATAATACAACGGGGCGCCGGACTTTTGATATCCTGCGCCCCGTTTTTCATTCAGGCCATTCCAATTTTAACGATCGTCGTCGTCATCCCTGTCCCTGTCTTTATACCTGCCATGGCCTCGGCCACGTTCCTTGTAATATTTGCCTTTGTACTTCCAGTCGCGGTAATCCCTGTCGTTGTAATCGACGCGCGACAGATACCTTTCATCCAGGTAAAACCTGTTGTCGAACCCTTTCCAGTAATAATATCCTGCCGGGTTCACATAACAGTCGCGGCCATCACTATAACGTTGAATGACGATCGAAGGTGTGCGGACCACGATGAGTGGGTACCGCCTGTATTCATAACGCTCGTATTTTTTCATTTGCCCCGGAGGGATATGGCCAGGTCGTCCGTCGACCACCACCACCGGGCGGTCTTCCGGGTAACTACGCGTGCTGTTGGCAGTACTGCAACTCACGGCCAGTACGGTAAGCGCTGCGGCTACAGCCGCCTGTGTAAAAGATGAGGCATTCATAACTGTTCGGTTTATATTAAATATGCCAACTCATTTGCCAGAAACAGTTAATTCCATTAACATGGGCCGAATTGTATTATTGTTAACAGTGCTGTTGCTCCCTGCTTTTTATCTGCATGCACAATCCACTGAAGATTCAGTAAAGGCTGCCGTGAACCTTTTATTCGAAGGGATGAACAACTCGGACGGGGTATTGGTGCAAAAAGCATTTGCAGATAGCGCCATACTCCAGACCATTGCTGTGAATAAAGGTGGTAAGACGACCATCAAAAATGTACCGGTACAGTCGTTCGCAGAAACGGTGAGCAAACAGGACAAAGGGGAATGCGATTGACCACCCGGGCTATTTTTTCAACCTGTATTTCCTGGTCACTTTCGGACTGTTGAAATACTGGTTCAGCTCTTCCTCCGTCATATCGTTGGTATCTACGATCGGGATATCGATCAACTGGATCTGGATCTGTTTCAATTCTTCTTTCAATTTGGCTGTCTTTTTGGTGATATCCGGGTCTCTTTCTCCCACGAGATTATTATCGCGCACAATATAATCCAGTCGCTTGATGGAGCTTCGCACCAGTGAAGCCTGGTTCTGGTCGAACACTTTTTGGGGGGCCACGGCTTCCTTGATCGGCACCAGTGAAACACCTACACTGGGCAAAACCTTGCCTACCTGCTGGCTATTGGTTGAAGAGGAAGAAGAGAGGATGCTTCCGGTAAGCGCGGTGGTGGAGCCGGTAATATCGAAAGAGGTGCGGGTATTCTTTACGTTGCGTACCCGTTTATCCAGTTGAAGGAAAGAATATTTCAGTTGGAGGATATAGGTGTTGATATTTCGCACCTGCATATTGTATTCCTGTACGGCCAGTGGATAGTTCAGGGCATCTTTTACAATGATGCGCACGATGGCCGTATCCTTGACCATGAATTTATTGGCGCCCACGAAGCTCAGGTTAAGCAATCGCACTTTGCCGGAATCCGTATCCTTCACGAAATCGTAAGGCACCGTCCAGATGAAATCATCATCGCATTTTTTCACCTGGGTGAAATTCTTCAGGGGTGTATTGGCAAAGAAGGTAATATTTTCGATGGGGAAGCTGCCATCTTCACACTGCACTTTGAAGGCAACGGTATCGCCTTCTTCCACTGTAAGGGTTGTGCTCACGGAAGGCTTCAATTTGGAAGGGATGATCTCCGTATTATAAAAGACCACGGCAAAAAAAGTATCCACCCTGTCGATAGGATTATCAAGGTTCTGGACGCCCACCTGCACGCGGTATTCCTGGTCGTATTTCAGGCGGCCGGAGAGAAAATAGGACTTCTCGGCCTTGAAGGTGAGCATCCCATTGTCTTTATTGATCCGGAGCCCGACAGGCGAATTACGCAGGTACCAGTAATATTTGGATTCATCCTTATTCAGCTCCAGGTTATAATTCAACACGGAATCGACAGGAAGGGTGAAGTAGGGGGTCAGGTTTTTGATCCTGGTAGCCACTTCGACGGAATCATGTGGCACTGGGATGGTGTCAGCCGGTTTTTTGAGGGTGTCCGAACGGTTTTCCTGTGCGGCCATCCTGGCAAAAGGACTAATCAGTATTATAACCAAAAAGGTGATTTTGCAGATACGGGTCTTTAGCATGATCTCATGTTATGGTAAAATCGTGGCCGAAGTTAACACAAAACAATAAAAAACCCATCCTGGTAGAAACCGGGATGGGACTTAAACCAAAACCAACTGCTTATGAAATAGAAAATTTAATTTTCCTTTAATTATTGAATGTTAATTTGTTTGGTAGCAGCTTTTGTCTGCTCTTTCTTCGGCAGGTGTAATTTCAGCACACCGTTCTCGTATTTGGCCTGGATATTATCGGTATCCACTGATTCATCCAGATGGAAGCTGCGTTTAAAACTGCGTTGCGAGAATTCACGACGAACAGTTTTGTAGTCTTCGGATTTTGTTTCTTCCTTCTTCTCAAAGGCAATGGTTAATAAACCATCTTCTACGTTCAATTGAAAATCTTCTTTAGACAATCCTGCTGCATTCAGCTCGAGATGATAGGCATCTTTTGTTTCATGAATGTTCACGGGAGGGAAATGAAAATAATTGTCTTTCCATCCGTTGGTCCAGGTAGCAGGGAAATGATTGAACAATTCATCGAATACTGAATTGCTGATCCGGTTGTTGAATTTGACAAGTGCCATAGTGTATACTTTTTTAAGTTTATTGATTGCTTGTACGGTTAGTCTTTTTTCAAATGGCGTACCATGTCAAAAATCAGGGCCTTTTTCTGCCGGGCAGTCTCGTTATCAATATCCATCAGGACACAATTGCAGTCATTACTTAAAAATCATGTCACAATTGCAGTTTTTTGATTATTCAAAGCCCAAATCAACCTTTTTACCTAGATTTGCGTTCTACATCCGAATCAAAAACATAAAAAAATGTATCCGGCAGAAATAGTAACACCGATGAAAGAAGAGCTGACCGACCATGGTTTTAGCGAGCTCTTAACTTCCCAGGAAGTCGACGATCAATTGCAGAAAAAAGGCACTACACTGGTCATGATCAATTCAGTTTGTGGTTGTTCGGCCGGTTCTGCCCGTCCTGGCGTACTGATGGCGGTAGCCAATTCCTCCAAAAAGCCTGATTTCCTCAGCACCAGCTTTGCCGGGTTCGATATCGATGCCGTCAAGAAATTGCGTGAGCATTTATTGCCTTATCCGCCCTCTTCACCGGCTATTGCCCTGTTCAAGAATGGGGAACTGGTCCATTTTATCGAGAGGCACCAGATCGAAGGCAGGCCGGCGCAGATGATCGCGCATAACCTGATCGCCGCTTTCGATCAATATTGTTAAGGAATGTTGCTGATTAGTTCAGCTTTGTTCATAGTGGTTACCCTCTCATTCATGGGAGGGTTTTTTCATTGGCCAGCTTTCCTTATCATTGCACTTTCAATTATACTATACCTACATGTATCCCAACCTGTACTACGCATTCAAGGATCTTTTCGGCATTAACCTCCCCGGTCTCCGTTTCATCAACTCTTTCGGTTTCTTTGTAGCTATCGCCTTCCTGGCAGCGGCCTGGGTGCTGACCAAAGAGCTGAAACGCAAGGAGCGTGCGGGATTACTGGTGGGAAAAGATGTGAAGATCATGGTGGGAAAACCGGCAGGGATGACGGAACTCCTGCTTAATTTTTTCCTGGGGTTCCTGCTGGGTTATAAGATACTGGGGCTTTTCCTCGCCGATAATAGCAGCACCGCCGATCCGCAGGAATTCATATTTTCCGGTGAAGGTAACTGGCCGGCAGGTATTATTGCCGGCTTGCTGTTCGCAGGTATCAAATGGTATGAAAAGAATAAACAAAAACTGGCACAGCCCGAAGAACGCACCATCCGTATATGGCCGCACGACAGGGTAGGAGACCTCGTGATCTATGCAGCCCTGTTCGGGTTTCTCGGCGCCAAAATATTTCACAATCTCGAGAACTGGAATGAATTTGTGCGTAACCCGGTGGAAGCGTTGCTGTCGTTCAGCGGACTTACTTTTTATGGCGGGTTGATCTGCGCAGCCGCCGCTATCTGGATCTATGCACGTAAACACAAGATCGGCTTCAGACATCTTTGTGATGCAGTGGCGCCGGGCCTCCTGATCGCTTATGCCATCGGCCGGATCGGCTGCCAGGTTTCCGGGGATGGCGACTGGGGCATTCTCAACAGCGCCTATATCACTACGCCCGATTCGAAAGTTGCCCTCGCAGATACAGCCACTTTCCGCGCAACGCTGGAGCAAAACAAGAATTTCTACCTGAAAACATTCAACACACTCTCTCTCGAAGGAGTACACCATAAGCGTGTGAAAGCGCCCGGCTGGCTGCCCGATTGGATGATCGCTTATCCCTATCCGCACAACGTGATCAATGAAGGCACCCCGATCGCCGGATGTACCGGACAACAATATTGTTCTCAATTGCCGGTGCCGGTGTTTCCCACACCCTTCTATGAAACGGTCACCTGTCTTATCTTTTTCATGCTATTATGGACTTTCCGCCGTCGCTTCAAAGTGCCGGGCACCATGTTCGCTGTTTACCTTATTATAAATGGTATCGAGCGTTTCTTCGTTGAAAAGATCCGCGTCAATACCAAATATGATATCGGCGGGTTCCACCCCACCCAGGCTGAGATCATCTCCACCTTGCTGGTGATCGCTGGTATTGGGCTGTACCTCTTTTTCACGAAGAAAAAGCCCGCTTAAGGAGGATATAGTCATTTTTACCGCCAATCTCTATTTTCTTTCCATTCATCCCTGAACGGCTCAGGGCTGTAACCTCATTGGACCGCTGTTCGTCCAACCCATGTTCCCTTTATTTTCCGGTTATCAGTAAAATCAACCATTGAACCCAAGGCATTGTACTATGCAAAACATAGTACTTATTTTTGGACTGTAATCATTAAGACAAAGTATCAAACAATTATTAGAACTATAGCCATGAGAAAGCTACTTCAACTATTCAACATCCTTGGTATTGTTATCCTGCCACTGATAGTCAATGCCCAAACACCTGGCGCCATCAGGGGCAGGGTAGCAGATGCCAAAGGACCGGGGCTCAATGCAGCGACCATCTCCCTGCTTCGGGCTGCCGATTCAAGCGTCCTTAAAACATCCGTTTCGGATAAATCTGGAAATTTCATATTCGAGAACACACCTCAGGGTAAATACCTGGTAGCCGTATCGGCTGTTGGCTATAGCAAATCCTATAGCCATTTATTCGAATTGGGCAATACAACACCTGTGCTCGACCTGCCGGTGATCACCATCGCCTCCATTTCAAAGGAACTCGTTGCAGTGACCATTACTGCCGTGAAGCCGATGATCGAGCAAAAGATCGATAAAACGGTATTGAACGTAGACGCGTCCGTGACCAATGTAGGGGCCAATGCGCTCGAAGTGCTGGAGAAAGCGCCCGGCGTGCAGGTCGACAAAGACGGTAATATCAGCCTGAAAGGTAAACAGGGAGTGATGATCATGCTCGATGGACGGCCTACCTATCTTTCCTCATCGGAACTGGCCAACATGCTGAGAGGCATGCAGGCTTCCCAACTCGAAACGATCGAGATCATGACCAATCCGCCGGCCAAATACGATGCCTCCGGCAATTCAGGGATCATCAATATCAGAACGAAGAAGAACAAGATAAAAGGTTTCAATGGCAATGTGAGCGCAGGGTATGGGCAGGGTGTATATGCAAAGACCAATGAAAGCCTTAGCCTGAATTACCGCAACGGCAAAATAAACCTGTTCAGCAATTACAGCTTCAACCGTAACAATAATTTCCAGGAGCTCGATATCTACCGCCGTTATAAGAACGACGACCAGAGCACCAAAGCCATCTTCGAACAGAGCACGCTGATGCGCAGAAGGAACCTGAATAATAACCTGAAGATCGGCCTCGATTATTTTCTCACCGATAAAACGACCCTCGGCGTCGTGTTCAGCGGATTCTACAATCCTTCTTCCACGCTCGGTGTGAATACCAGCTACCTGAAGAACCCGCAATCTATTACCGATTCCATCGTGCAGGCCAATAACACCATGAGAGAAATATGGAGGAACGCCAGCGTGAACCTCAATATGCGCCACCAGTTCGATACTACCGGCCGCGAGCTCACGGCAGACCTGGATTACGTGTTGTATGGTATCTCCAACGCTCAACAGTTCCTCAATACGACGCTCACACCGGAATGGACTAAAAAATACGACGAGCGCCTGATGGGCGATCTGCCGGCCACCATCAGTATCTATTCGGCCAAGACCGATTATACACACCCGATCAACAAAGAAACGAAACTGGAAATGGGACTGAAATCGAGTTATGTGGTGAACGACAGCAAAGCGAATTATTTTACCGGCTCCCTGGTCAGTGCAGATCCTGAAGAAATGAAATGGACACCCGATTATGGCAAGACCAACTTTTTCAAATACAAGGAAAATATCAATGCCGCCTATATCAGTCTCAGTACACAATTGAGCCCCAAATGGGGTTTGCAGACAGGTCTACGCTATGAGAATACCAACTACAATGGGCTGCAATACGGCAATCCCGAAAGAAAAGATTCCTCCTTCAAACGGTCGTACGACGGATTGTTCCCCACCGTATATGTCAGCTTCAAAGCCAGCAAGGACCACCAGTTCGGCATTTCCTACGGCCGCCGGATCGACCGGCCCAATTACCAGAATATGAACCCATTCATGTTCTTCATCGATAAATACACGTACGGAGTTGGCAACCCGTTCCTGCGGCCGCAGTATTCCAACAACTTCGAGCTGACCCATATCTTCAAAGGATTCCTGACCACTACGCTCAACTATAGCGCCACCACCGACCTGTTCAATGAAATATTCGACCAGGATTCCCTGCCAGGCGGCGGAAAAGGATATGGCACCATCGTGCGACAGGGAAATATCGGGAGAAGACAAAATGCAGGTATTTCGGTGAACCTTCAGCTACAACCGGTAAAATGGTTCTCCACCAATATTTACACGAACTACAATTACAACAAATACAGTGGAAAATTATATGGCGAAGATATCCAGGTGGAAGCCGGCAACCTTATGATGAGCATCAACAACCAATTCCGCTTCGATAAAGGCTGGAGCGCCGAACTGAGTGGATGGGCACGCACAAAAGGCATCGAAGGCCAGATACAACTTGAGCCGATGGGCCAGTTGGGGGCCGGCGTCTCCAAACAGGTGTTGGATGGCAAAGGGACCGTCAAGCTGAACGTGCGGGACATTTTCTATACCCAGATCCCGAGAGGACAGATCAACTTCAAATCCACCGAAGCTACGTTTACCAATAGACGTGATAACAGAGTGGTGAACCTTACGCTGACCTACCGTTTCGGGAAGCCCATCAAGAGTAACAACAATAACGGGCAGCGCAGGAGAGGAGCCAGTGAAGAACAGAACCGCGTGAAAGGCGGAGAATAAACCATACGCGTCTCACTTTTGTTTTTTGATAATAGTTTGAAAAATCCGGCCCCGATTTCTATCGGGGCCCTTTAAAAAAACTTTAACAGTACCAGGCGTAACTTTTCCTTTCTTTAGTAGTCATATATATGTAAACCGGAATTATGAAAAAGATATTACTCATAGCAGTGTTGTTGATGTACCTGGTTGGATGTGGGATCTCTTACATGTGAACGGGATAAAAAAAGAAGTCAATATTTGAGCAAATAAATCTACACAAGCAGTCATACAGTTTTTCTCATAAGCAGTTAGTTTTGGTTAACGGGCCCCGATGTCTATCGGGGCCTCTTTTTTTCTTTTCTTTACGAAGCGTTTCGTCAGTCCCTGCGACCGCCAGTATATAATTCTGTTTGAAGGCGGGCCCGGAAGCATGAATTTTATATAGAACATGCTGTGACTTGTATCGTGCAAAAAACGGGGACCAAAACATGAAAAAATCTACGCTCTTTACCTTAGTCCTTATTATGATTATGTTATCCGGCCAGCTCCTGGCGCAAACCCGGCCGGGCAGGATCCAGGGTTCCGTTACCGCAGAAAGCGGCAAGGGCCTGGAAGCGGCCACCGTGTCGCTGCTCCGCGCCAAAGACACCCTGTTGATCAAAGTGGCTGTATCCGATCAATCAGGCACTTTCGAATTCGATCAATTGCAGGAAGGGAACTACCTGTTACGCATAACTGCCGTTGGGTACCGGCAAGTGCTTCACAATGGCATTTCCATCACCGCTTCAAAACCTGTTATCACCATCCCTTCCATTCAATTGTCTTCCGCCGGCCAGTCGCTCGATGAAGTAACGATCACCGCCAAGAAACCGCTCATCGAGAACAAGATCGACAGGATGGTAGTGAATGTAGAAGCGGCCCCTACCAATGCCGGGGCCACGGCGATGGAAGTATTGGAAAAATCGCCGGGCGTTTCCGTCAACAATGACGGTGTCGTCAGCCTGAGAGGTAAACAGGGCGTGATAGTGATGATGGATGGAAAACCGACCTACCTTTCACCGGCCGACCTGGCCAATCTGCTGAAGAACATGCCCGCATCGGCCCTCGACCAGATCGAAATCATGACCAATCCTCCTGCCAAATATGATGCATCGGGCAATTCAGGTATCATCAATATCAAAACAAAGAAAAGCAAGACCGACGGTTTCAACGGAAGCATCACCCTTGGCGGCACCCTGGGATTTTTCAAGCGGCAGCAGGATCTTTTCACTCCCTTCAAGACCAGTAACAGCATCAACCTCAATTACAGGAAAGGCAAGCTCAACCTCTTCGGGAATTATACTTTCAATTACCGGGAAGGAAAAGGTGAACTGAGCCTCGATAGAAGGCTGTATGAGAAAAATGGCTCGCTCAATTCCATCTCCTCTTCTTATACCACCTTCAACTTTCGCAATAATAACCACACGTTGAAATTCGGGTTGGATTATTATTTGGACAAGAAGAACGTATTCGGCGTCGTGCTCAACGGTTTCGGCTTTTTCGGAAGGCCCACCCCTTACAACGTACAGGCCATCACCAGGCCCGATGATAGTGTAGAGAACGTACTGGAATCCAATACCATCAACCAGTTCGATTTCTTCAATTATTCGGGCAATTTCAATTACAAACATTCCTTCGATTCGGCAGGTCATGAGCTGACGGTAGACCTGGATTATATCGGCTACAGCAACCATGCCAAGATGCTCCTTGGCACCAATGTGTATGATGATTTCGGGGGCCACAAGGTAGGCAGCCTGGTATTGAAAGGGGATATTCCCAGCAGCATCGATATTTTTTCCATTAAAGCAGATTATACTTATCCTATGCCGCGCGATATGCGGCTGGACGCAGGATTCAAATCGAGTTTTGTGAGGAATAATAATGAAGTTGGCTATGAACGGCAGGAAATGGATGGAGGTGTTCCTGTCTGGAAGCCGGACGCACGCTCCAACCATTTCATCTACCAGGAAAATATCAATGCCGCTTATGCCAGTGTCAATAAGAAATGGAAAAAATGGAGCGGCCAGTTTGGACTACGCCTGGAACAAACCACCGCCAAAGGGAACCAGGTCACCCTCGATTCGGCCTTCACCCGTAATTACACCAATCTTTTCCCCACTGCTTATGTCAACTATGAATTCAATAAAGACCATTCCCTAACGATCTCGTATGGCCGAAGGATCGACCGGCCCAATTACCAGGACCTGAACCCGTTCATCTGGTTCCTCGATTCACTCACCTACCGGCAGGGCAATCCCTACCTCATGCCCCAGTTCACCAATAATTTCGAGCTGAAACATACCTTCAGGAGCAAGTATACCGCCACGCTCAATTATACTGTCACCAACGACGTGATCACCAATTTGCAGGAACAGAATACGGCCCAACGCACCACCTTCTCTATCCCGAAAAATGTAGCGAAATTGCGGAACGTGGGACTGGCCATCAGTGCTCCACTGAAACCGGTCTCCTGGTGGACGGCCAACCTGTCCCTGAACGTCTTCAACAACCGCTTTACAGGTGTTTATTTTAATTCCTATACCGGAACGAACGACCCGATCGACCTGGAACAGACCACCTATTTTATCAACCTCTCCAATACCTTCACCCTGCCCAAAAGCTGGTCGCTGGAGGTCAGTGGGTTTTACAACAGCAAGAACATCGATTGGCTCACGATCGGCGACCCTATGTATTTCCTGAACATCGGGGCCCAGAAAACGATCATGAAAGGGAAAGGCACCTTACGCGCCAATTTCAGAGATCCCTTCCACTGGCAGAAATACAGCGGGCATACATTATATAGTGACATCGATATGCGGATAAAGAACAGGTGGGATAACCGCTCCTTCACGGCCACCTTCAGCTACCGCTTCGGTAAATCGACCGTTGCACAGGCACGTAAGCGCAACAGTGCCGCCAATGAAGAACAGAACAGGGCAGGGGGAGGGCAGCAGTAAACCCCACCTGTCAACAGACGATAAACTACAAACGATTTCTTTAACTTTGAGCCAAACCGTTTGTTATGCCCTCATTCGATATCGTTAGTAAAGTAGATGCACAGGCATTGGACAATGCCGTCAATGTTACTACCAAGGAGATCACCAACCGCTTCGACTTCAAGAATGCGCATGTGGTCATCGAACTCAACAAAAAAGAATTCAGGATCAACCTGGAAGCTGACGATAATATGAAAATGCGCCAGATCGTTGATGTGCTGATCAGCAGGGCGCATAAACAAGGGATCGCCCCGGAAGCTTTCGATCTTTCCAAAGAAGCCTACCAGAGCGGCAAGGCAACGAAAAAAGAAGTGCCTGTCAGGAACGGGCTGAAACAGGAAGATGCAAAGAAGATCGTAAAACTCATCAAGGATTCCGGGCTGAAAGTGCAGGCACAGATCATGGATGATATGGTGCGGGTAACAGGCAAGAAAATCGATGATCTCCAATCAGTGATCCAACTATGCAGGAATTCAGATACAGGCCTTCCGCTGCAGTATGAGAATATGAGGAACTGATATTGCGACAATATCAGTTGGCAGTTTGCAGTGCCCACTGCCAATTGCTAACTGGCCTTCTGAAACATGTGCATAACATAGTGCACAACTGGTGCAAATCGGAGCGGCCGGAAATTTGGGACTAGCCATTCGATAACTGTATCTTCAATGTACAAAATCGTTGGAAATCTGTAAAAAGATGGAAGGCGGTTAAAGGAAAGCATTGGGTTAGTAAGTATACAAACTTCGGTAAGTATATAAAGCATCCGGTGCTTTCTCTTTTTATGTTGGCAGGGTGAAAAGTTGAAATGTTGACAAAGGAGTTCCAACCAAACGGAGGTCTTCCTGTCAACCTGTTAACCGTTTAACCTGTCAACTTCTTTTTTGATATTCATCAATATGTTCAAGAATTCCACAATTGTGGAAACCCGGAATTGGCCAACAATAGAAATAAATTTAATTTGGCAGAGCGCCGGATGAAGCCTAATTTTGCGGCTTTGCAATTAAAATAAACCGTACGGCAAAATCCGTACGACCTTTAAATCAGAGATTTATGAAAAAGGACATCCATCCGGGCAGCTACCGGTTCGTAGTTTTCAAGGACATGAGTAACGGGCATACTTTCTTGAGCCGTTCTACTGCACCCAGCAAAGAGACCATTAAATGGGAAGACGGGAATGATTACCCCCTGATCAAACTGGAAATTTCCAGCACATCGCACCCCTTCTTCACTGGTCAGAAAGTTCTGGTCGATACTGCAGGTAGGATCGATAAATTCAAGAAACGTTACGAAAAGAAAAAATAAAATCTTAATTTCAAGATAACATTTTTGTTTTTCATGGCTATACTTTCCCTTTCCTGTTCTCAGGAAGGGGATCTTTTTTTAAAGGGACCCTGGTCGACAGGTTGATAAGTTGAAAAGTTAACAGGTTGAAATGTTGACTGGTGAGTTCCTGAAACCCGGATATTACCTTGTAAACTTGTTAACCTGTTAACTTTTCAACTTACATTTGATGACTTTACATCGAAAATCGATCCCCACATGAAGCCGGTCTACCTTGCAGACAAAGAGGTCCGCGATCATCTTTTTCCTTTCTCACTCATACGTCCTGTAGCCGATATCCGGATCGGCATCCTCACCATCCGGGAAAAATGGGAAGCATTACTGGACCAGGAAGTAGTACTGGTTTCCGGCACCGAAAATATTTCCGAAGCGGAAGCTGCTCTCTTTGCGGCCAATATCATTCCCTCTCGGTCATTTATCGCTTCCCTGAAGAGCAAAACATCGATGCCTGCCGAAGATCCCGATTGGGAAAAGGTAAAGATCATACAATACCCCTGGCATATCTTTCAATGGAACGATTGGGCGCTGCGGGAAGATTTCCAACTGGTGACCGCCGGCCGAACATCCGAGCCCATTCCCGAAAGCGTGCAGGTGATCCATTCAAGGGAAATTTTCATTGAGCCCGGTGCAAAGCTGAGCCACTGTATTTTGAATGCATCCACCGGCCCCATCTATATCGGGCGGAATGCGGAGGTCATGGAAGGGGCCCTCATCCGTGGGCCTTTTGCCCTCTGTGAAGGTGCTGTGGTGAAAATGGGCGCAAAGATCTACGGCGCCACCACCATCGGGCCCTACAGCATCGCCGGGGGTGAGATCAAGAATTCCGTGATCATGGGTTATTCCAATAAAGCGCACGACGGGTACCTGGGCGATGCAGTGATCGGGGAATGGTGCAACCTGGGCGCAGGCAGTTCCAATTCGAACCTCAAGAACAGCGCTTCCGAAGTGAAGGTATGGCATTATCCTTCGAAAGATTATATCCGGGCAGGCATCAAATGCGGGTTGCTGATGGGCGATTATTCGAGAGCCGCCATCAATACCTCTTTCAATACCGGCACAGTAGTGGGCATTTGCGCAAATGTGTTCGGCGAAGGGCTTACCCCCAAATATATTCCCAGCTTTACCTGGGGCAATAAAGGATTGTCGAAATATGAATTCGGGAAAGCACTGTCCGATATCGCCAACTGGAAAAAATTTAAGAATAAGGAGCTGACAGAAAAGGAAGTGAACCAATTGAAACATATTTTTGAGGGATATTGAATTCAAAATATCGATACATGCGAAAACAAATTGCAGCAGCAAACTGGAAAATGAATTGTACCTATCAGCAGGCGGAAAATTTACTCGATGAAATCCTGGGAGCCGGTATCGGCCTCGGCGCACAGCAGGAAGTGGTTTTTGCCGTTCCGTTCCCTTACCTCATCATGGCCAACAGTGAAGTGGCCGACGAGACCAATTATTTCGTGGCCGCACAGAATTGTTACAATAAAAAATCGGGCGCATATACCGGAGAAGTCTCTGCCGAAATGCTGCAATCCATTAAAGTTCCGTATTGTGTATTGGGACATAGTGAACGCAGGGAATATTTCCAGGAGAGCAATCAAATGCTCGCAGAAAAAATTGACCGCTGCCTGGAAAACGATATCAGTCCTATTTTCTGTTGCGGTGAGCCCCTGCAGGTGCGTGAAGCAGGCACCCAGAATTCGTTCGTGGAGACGCAGCTCCGGGAATCCCTTTTCCATTTGCCCGCAGCCTCCATCACCCGTATCGTGATCGCCTATGAGCCAATCTGGGCCATCGGCACGGGCAAAACCGCTTCGGCAGCACAGGCCCAGGAAATGCATGCCCATATGCGCAGCATTCTGGCCAAACAATACGGCCCGATGCTCGCCAACAATATCTCCATTTTGTACGGTGGCAGCGTGAAAGCAGCCAATGCCAAAGAATTGTTCTCCTGTCCTGATGTGGACGGTGGATTGGTGGGCGGCGCTTCCCTGCAAACAGAGGAGTTCAAAACCATCATCAAAAGCCTGAAATAGATCACCGGCGTTAAAGAGCGGCTAATTTTTCCCCATTTTCCGGATATGGATTAATTCTTGTTTTCAATAAGGAAACAGCACCTTATGGAAAAAGCAATTGCCTTACAATCCATATCGAGGGAACATGAGCTCGACCGTAAGACCTGTTCACAACTGATGAACGGGATCCGTAGCAACGGGGATAAGAGGAAGATCAAAGAAGCTTTGCTGGCGTTCTGGCAAAACGATCTTCAAAAACAGATCGATGCCGAAGAGCGGCTCCTGCTGCCTTTCCTGGCACGCCATCACTTCAACGATCAATACCTGGCTCTTTTACAAAGGGAGCAGAACACCATCCGTGTATTGGCTCAAAGACTGTCCATCCATGATGATGGTTATTACCTGTATGAAACCTTTGTGAACCTTGTGCAACAGCATATCTCTTTTGTCGACGATGTGCTCGTCCACAAAATGGAAAAAGATATCCCGGAAAAGGAATTGGCACAGTTGCATTGGGCATGAAGCATCATTACTCCCTACTGCCCGAACAGGGCAGGGTCCCTTTCGCGGATCGATTCGATAGTATAATACCTTGAATTATTGCGCGCCTTTTCAAGCAGGGAAGCATAATTCGATGGATCACCGGCTATCGAGTGCAACCACGTCACGATCTCTCCAACCGTTTCATACTGAAAGGTGCTGCTCCCGATGGCATCGGGTATGGCCAAGGCACGGGGCAGGATGCATGGCCGGGCAAAACGGACAATATCGGGAATATTGCCGGAAGACTTGCTGATACCATAAGTTTCTGTATTGCCATCTGCCGTGAGCGTCCTGATCACAGAAGGGGTGAACACGAGATGCGATTCATACATGACCCTGTCGAACTCAGGCTGGTCCACCACGCCTTTTTCATACAGCACCAGGTTATCAAAGGCCGATGCATTGTCCTTGCATTGCTGAAATGTCTTTTGTCCATAGAGACCATTATATCCCCCCAACAATGTCACTTTCACTTGAATGCCTGTTTGCCGGCAGGATTCCAGCAGCCCGAAAACGAGACCATAATCCCGCCTGTTCTCATCGACCGAGCCAGGCACCACGATATTTATTTTCCCATCCGACACCGGGGGCGGGGACTGGTATTGTGATTCTTCAAAGATAGAGCCCGGCAGGCAATGTGTTTTCTTTCCGGCCGGCAGGAGAGAATGCAGGTAGGGCAGCATGGTCTCAGCTACTACATTGAATTCCCTAACGGCGCCGGTCAACTGTTTTTTACCGATATACCTCACTATTCCCCGGAAGCCCCGGTTGAGTTTTGCACGGAGCATATCATTGATCTCATGCAAGGTGAGGATACATTTCCTGTTCCCCAGCATGCGTACCATCCCTGCATAAAAAATAAAATTATCGGAGATGGTATTGAGGTAGATGAGCTCCAGTCTTTCCCGCCGGATGGTACGGTACATGCGGCGGATGAACCGGGCACGGGATTCATGCTCTTCCTTAACGGTCCACTGATAATGATTCACCCTTTCGCCCAGCAAATGTTGAAGTTGTAACCAGGATTCGGGATAGGTGAAGATAGTGATCTCGTTCTTCCCATTGTCGAATAACCTGATGATGGGATAGATACCTTCATAGTGTTCCGTTTCAAATATTCCTATCCTCATTATCAGGCTACTGTTTTGATGTTGGTTTGAATGATCGGTTGTGCAAGTGGATCAAACAAAAATAAGGATTTATGAAAATATACCTATGTTTGTATCCGTTGTCGCGCTGATCCAAATCTATCCGCTTGTTGAGCATCAAAAAAAATCTCATCTACAATTTTCTTCTCTCAGCCAGCCAGGTCCTGCTGCCCTTATTGTCGATCCCTTACCTATCACGGGTGCTTACGCCGGAAGGTATCGGGAAGGTGAGTTTCATCGATTCCTTTACCTGGTATTTCGTTTCGGTGGCCGAGTTCGTAACATTGGTCTATGGCATGCGGGAAGTAGCGAAACAGCAGGAAGATAAAGCGGCGAGGAGCAGGCTGGTGGCTGAATTGCTGACATTGCATTTCATCGCTTCGAGCATCACCCTGGTGCTCTATGCCATTTCCGTGCTGGTGCTCTGGAGCAAGATACAGGACATAAGGCTGTTATTGTTCTCGCTCTCCTCCATCCTGGTCAATTTTTTTGCGTGCGAGTGGTATTTCCTGGGCATGGAGCGGTTCAGGTATATCACCATCCGGTCGCTGATCACGCGTTTATCGGGACTGGCATCGATTTTCATCCTCATCAAAGCGCCTCCTGATTATTATATCTATTATGCCATCATGGTGGCTGCCGGCATCGGGAATGGTGTATGCAATATCTACAAACTTTATAAGGAGCTGCCGCTACATTTCAAAGGGCTTGACTGGAAAAAGCATATCCATCCTACCAGGACCACCTATCTGATCAGCCAGGTATACAGCATCAGTTTATTGCTCGATAACGTTTTGCTGCGATTGGTGAGCACGGCCACGGCGGTAGGGTACTATGCTTTTTCCATCCGGATGGTACGGATGTCGTCACAATTGCTGACAGATTCACTGCTGGTCTTTTTTCCAAGGATCGTATACAAGCTCAAAGGGGGAGATGCTTCGCAATCTAAACAGATCGTGGACCGTAACCTTCAACTACTGATCTTTTTCTCTGTGCCGATGTGTGTTGGGATCTTCCTGCTGGCAGATCCGCTGGTGAAAGTATTCCTGGGGGCTGCTTTCATCCCCGCCATAGTAAACCTGAAAATGCTGGCATTGTTTCCATTGCTGAAATCACTCAATCTTTTTCTCAGCAACCAGTTGCTGATCGCCCATAACCAGGAGAGGCTTTGCCTGAAGAGCTTTTCGATCGGTAATTTTCTGTTCATAGGATTAACCCTATTGTTGTCGTGGCAATTCCAGGACAAGGGCGCCTGTATGGCGATCCTGATCACCGAAGTGATCACGCTGGTGCTGAGCGGGTATTATGTGCGGAGATCTTTGGGCGGGCTTTATACCTTCAACTGGCAGATGTTGTTTCATGCCTGTATCGGGAGCTGCTTATTCATTCCCGTCGTGTATGGCATCGGGTGGACGACAACTTCGAATTTTTGGTGGGTCGTTTGGTCGATCATACTCTGTATGACGGCCTACTTTATCGTGCAATTATTCATCCTGCGGAATGATTTTTCGCTGTTGCTGAAGGAGTATCTGCTGCGTCCATTTCGAAGATCACAGCCAGAAAGCTAACTACAACGCATAACCGAAGTTTATAGAAGAAGGCTTTAGTGGCATCAATTCTTCAATTTCTCCACCAGGTCGATATATTCCTTCATAGCAGCTTCTTTGGTTTTTCCTTTCAGTCCGGCCCAGGCTTCATATTTGGCCTTCGATACAAAATCGAAAGGATTGGCAGGTGGGTCGATATTGATATCGCCTTCGGTGGCTTGTTTGTAAAATGAGTACAATTGGAGAAGGGTATCATTGCTGGGACGGTCCGATAAATTCTTACTATCTGATACAGCTTTTTCAAATAGGGAAGTAAGGTCCATGGTTTCCTGATTTGTAGCGAATGTAAGGAATATTTGTCTGAACCATGATTTTTAGGATTTAAAGGACCATCGGGAAAAGTTGGCTTAAAAATAAACGGCGTGTGCCCGGAAATGGCCTTTGGAGTTCAGTTCCAGGGCAGGAGCAGGGATCTTGACCATATTCACCGCATAGAATACGGTGCGAAGGAACTTGCTTCGGGTTTTTATTTTGGTAAGGTCAATATCCGGTGCAATGAAGAATCGTCGTATGCGGGCAATATCCGAACGGTTATGGGCAACGCCTTGTTTATCGATCCAGCTATTATCGAGGGCGCCCAGCATTCCTTCTGCTGCATATCCAAAAGAGATATTGAGCCAGGGGGGAAGTTTACTATCGGGGAAGAAAGAATGCAGATTAGCGCTTAACCAATAGGTTTGTGAATTGTAATCTTTCAGGACCCTTTCCTGCAGGCTTTTGCCGAAAAGCTGGTCGCGGCGTGCTTTCAGCTCAGGCGAATCATATTCCCAGGGCCAGTAACTGAGCTTGATCTGCAGGCGTTGTTCTTTCCACCCCAATTCCTGCGCCACAAAAGCGGCAGCGCCCACCACATTGGCTGTCATGTCGCCCCAACTGAAACCCCATTCGCTGGAAAATCCATCCTGTATCTCGATGATGCTTTGGTAAGCTACACCGCTAAGGCCACCGAACCAGGCCGCTTTCTTGTCTCCCACACCGGCCCATGCCCACATTTCCGAAGAGACGCGGCTGATCTGGTAAGCTGTCCATACATGACCGCACTTATCCATCTGGTTCCATTCTGCATTATCGTTGAAAAAATGAAAAGAACTGCGTGGATAACCGGAGTACCAGGCCTTATCGAGCGCGATGTAGGAACCTGTCCATAAAGCTACATTCGTGCCTGCCACCAGCCACAACCTTTTCTTATTGATCCTGGTAGTGGTATCATGGCCAGGGGCAGGAAGCTTATCCTGGGCAACAGACAGCAAAGCAGGGGCAGTCGATATTACGAACAGCAATGCTCTTTTAAGCATGGTAACTGGCAGGCTCTTCATGTTGGCGGTGTTGTGGAACATTCAACAAAAATACATTTCCTCATTCATAAAATTCTATAACTTACGACTTCCTATCCAAATGGATAATAGTTAACAAATACGAATATATGGAAGCAAAGATCCTGGAGAGGGCGAATGCCTGGCTCAACGGAAATTATGATCAGGAAACAAAAGAGGCAATCAGGAAACTGCAACAGGAGAACCCCAATGAACTGGCGGACGCTTTTTACCGGAACCTCGAATTCGGCACAGGCGGGCTCAGAGGCATCATGGGCGTAGGCACCAACCGTATGAATAAATATACGGTGGGCATGTCGACCCAGGGTTATGCCAATTACCTTAAACAAAGCTATCCGGGCGGGGAAATAAGGGTGGCCATTGCGCACGACAGCCGGAACAACAGCCGCAGCTTCGCGGAGATCGTGGCCAATGTGATGGCGGCCAATGGCATCAAGGTATTTTTGTTCGAATCGTTGCGGCCCACGCCGGAGCTGTCCTTTGCGATCAGGCACCTGGGCTGCCAGGGCGGAGTGGTTTGTACTGCCTCCCATAACCCCAAAGAATACAACGGATATAAAGCATATTGGAATGATGGCGGACAACTGGTGCCGCCTCACGATAAAAATGTGATCAGGGAAGTGGAGAAGATCGCTTCGGTGGATGAAGTGAAGTGGACAGGTGGTGAATCGAACATCACCCTGGTCGGCGCTGAAGTCGATGAAGCCTATATCCAAATGGTGAAAGGATTGAGCGTATATCCTGAAGTGATCGCAAAGCAATCCGACCTGAAGATCGTCTATACGCCCATTCATGGCACCGGTATCAAGCTTGTGCCTGAGGTATTGAAAAGGTTCGGTTTCAAAAATGTTCATATCGTTCAGGAGCAGGCAGTACCCGATGGCAATTTCCCTACCGTGGTATACCCGAACCCTGAAGAAAGCGAAGCCATGAGCATTGGGCTCAAACAGGCAAAGGCGCTGGATGCCGATATACTGCTGGGCACCGATCCTGACGCGGACCGTGTGGGCATCGGTATCAAAGACAAGAACGGCAATTGGGTGCTCATGAACGGGAACCAGACTGCTGTGCTGGCCTTCAATTACCTGCTGGAAGCCCGCAGGGTCAAAGGTATTTCGCAAAAAAATGATATGGTAGTAAAGACCATCGTTACCACGGACATGATCAACCGGATTGCGGCTGCCAATGAGGTCAATTGTTATGATGTGCTCACAGGTTTCAAATGGATCGCCGAACTGATCAAGGAAAAAGAAGCTTCGGAGAACTACGTGATCGGTGGGGAAGAAAGTTATGGGTTGATGATAGGGGCTAAGCTGCGCGACAAAGATGCAGTATCTGCCGTGGCCCTTCTCTGTGAAATGGCCGCCTACGAAAAAGACAAAGGCCGTACACTCTACGATAAGCTGATCGACCTCTATGTACAATATGGTTTCTACCAGGAACACCTGATCTCGATCACCAAAAAAGGAATGAACGGTCAGAAAGAGATCGCTGCCATGATGGAGACCTACCGCAGCAATCCTCCACAACAGATCAACGGCGTAGCGGTGGCGCAGCTATTGGATTATGAGCTGCAGCAGGGAAAGAATTTGCAAACAGGGGAGCAGTGGCGCATCCAATTGCCGAAATCGAATGTGTTGCAGTTCATCCTGGCCGATGGCAGCAAGATCTCTGCCCGTCCCAGTGGAACGGAACCCAAGATCAAATTCTATTTCAGCGTCCATGCGCCGATGGGACAGGCAGCCGATTTCGAAAAAGTGAAGCAGGTGCTGCAGCACAGGATTGAAGGCATCATCGGCGATCTTCATCTCGGATAAATACTCATTCAATAAACCAACAATCATGAAGAATTTTTTTTGTTTTGCGATTTTAGTGGCCGGCCTTTCCATAGTTGCCGGCAGGGCAGCGGCCCAGAACAAGATCGGCTATATCAGCCTGCAGGAGCTGATCACGGCCATGCCTGAATTCAAAAAAGCCAATGATGATATGGCCGACCAGCAGAAAGCATTGCAGGGACAGGCAACCGATATGCAGGCAGAATTTTCGCGGAAAGACAGTATCATGAATGTAGATTCTCTGAAATGGACACCCGCCATGCGGGATATCAAGCGCAAGGAATTGAATGAGCTATACCTGAAAATAGTGAACTTCAACCAGCAGGCACAGCAAATCCTTGCACAGAAAGAACAGCAATTGCTGGCGCCGATACAACAAAAGGCCGTTCAAACCACACAGGCGGTAGCGAAAGAAAATGGCTATGCCTATATTTTAAGCAAGGAGCAATTGATCGCATTCCCTGCAACTGATGATCTGCTGCCGCTGGTAGCCAAAAAGCTGAACCTGACTATCGGAGGAGGAGCTGGCGGAGCTCAACCACCTGCCACCAATAAACCGGCTGGTAATAAGCCAGCGGGGAGGCCGTAATAAAGAGTTGAAAGGTTGATAAGTTGACAAGGTTAAACGCCCTGTCAACTTATCAACCTTTCAACCTAACTCAATACCCGCTCACTGATCTTCCCCGACTTCTTATCTTTCAGGATCACTTTTTTGGCGCCGTAATGTGTCACTTCTTCTTTCACGAGGTAGTGATCGGCATCATATTCCACCAGATGGCTGTCTTTCGTAACGCCGGTCCTTCCTCTCCAGGTATCGAGCTTTACAGGCTCCCATTGTTTTGATTTGGCCGAACGATAGGCCGCATCGAGGACGCAATTCACCACGTAGCCATCGTAAAACGTTTCTTTAGGGGCTTTGCCGGCTTCCATGGAATTGAACATATCCATGAACATGTGGTTATAGCCGAGCTCATTCAGCTCATCACCTACCGGGAACAGCCAGCCGGAATTGCTTTCTGCTTTCTCGGCAACATAATCGGCCCCTTTGCCGGTGGTGAACATATCGAAACCTGTACGGAGGAAACTGTTGATCCAGATAGTGCCTTCGGTGCCCATCACTTCATCGCGGAGATCGAGGCCGCCGCGGAAGGTCCAGCTTACCTCGAACTGGGCGATGGAACCGTTCTCATATTTCACAAGGCCGATGGCATGGTCTTCTGCGTCGATCGGTTTCACCTGGGTATCGGCCCAGCACATTACTTCCACCGGTTTGATATCTTTCCCGATATAGCTGCGGGTGATCTCCACGCAATGACAGCCGAGATCGAGGATGCAGCCGCCGCCGGCCTGTTCGATATCCCAGAACCAATCACTGTGAGGCCCGGGATGTGTTTCGCGCGATTTGGCCCAGAGGATGCGGCCCAGCGCTCCATTCTTCACACTATCGAAAGCCTTGATGAATTTGGGTGTATATACGAGGTCTTCTAGATAACCATTGAAGATCCCGGCTTTCTCCACTGCTTCGAGCATTCTTTTGGCTTCTTCGCCATTCCGGCCCAGGGGCTTGGTGGTGATCACTGCTTTCTTGTGTTTGCAGCATAACAGAACGGCAGCTTCATGCAGGTTATTGGGCAGGGAGATGCACACCACATCCACATCGGGATGGGCAATGGCGGTTTCCATGTCCGTGGTGATATGGGGCACCTGGTAATCCTGTGCAAATTTTTTAGCGCTTTCTTCCCTACGGGAAAATATGCTGACTATCTTGTCCTTACTGCGGTAACCTTGCAGGGCATCCGCATAAAATCTTCCGATAAATCCTGAACCGAGCATCGCTATCCGTTGCATATAGTAGATATTTTCTTTGGTGAAGAATGAATATAGGAATCAATTCACGTTATGCTCTTGACTTATTTCTGTCGCGGAAGAATGTCGTAAAGAACAACAGTACACCCGCAGCGAAAATTGCCGGAATCCACCAGAAACTTTGCCATTGTTGGAGCGTGAGGGCTGTAGCCGATCCCAGGAAGCTGTTATAGACCATACCGGCGATCTGAGCGCCCACCAGCATACCTACACCATAGGTTACGAATACGATCAATCCCTGTGCCTGTCCCCTGATTTCGGGACTGGCTTTTTTATCTACGTAGATCTGCCCCGTAACAAAGAAAAAATCATAACAGATCCCATGGAGGGCAATACCGGAAAGGATCATCCAGGTAATGGCGTCCGGAGCACCCGCTGCAAAGAGAACGTAACGAAGTACCCAGGCAGCCATGCCGGCCACCAGCATCCATTTCACGCCGAGGCGGGCAAAGAACAAAGGCATCAGCAGCATGAAGAATATTTCAGAGCCCTGTCCGATGGTTTGAGTGGCAGCAATATCTTTAAATCCTGCACTTTCGAGGTACAATTGGGTCATATTATAATAGGCGGCCAGTGGAATACAGATCAGGAAAGAGCTAAGCAGGAAAATGAAGAAGGACGGACTGCCCAGTTGTTTGAATGCATCCACTCCAATGATACTGCTGGCGGATATCTTTTTACCGGCGGCAGGAGGGGGCGTATTGGGCAGGGTGAAACTATACAATCCCAGCAACAGACTGGCTGCAGCCGTCAGGTAAAGCGGAGCAGCCGTTTGTTCAGGTTTGAGATGGCTCGCAACGAAGTTGCCAAGCACATAACTGATGATCAGACCGGCAACGATCCAGCCGATAGTCCCGAATACACGGATCATCGGAAAATCTTTTTCCTGGTCGGTCATTTTATGAAAACAGATGGTGTTGGCCAGGCTCATCGTAGGCATATAACAAATGTTGTATGCGAGGAGCAGCAGAATAAAAATAGTGGGATTGCCGGTTGCGGAAGGAGTAAGGAACATGAACAATGCCCCCAGGAGATGCAGGGTCCCCAATACTTTTTGGGTGGCGAAATAACGGTCGGCAATTAATCCTACGAAAAAGGGAGCGATGATCGCTGCAATGGGGTTGACTGTATAAGGCCAGTGTGTCAGTGACGCCATATCGTGGTTTTTCATGTATACGCCGATGGTAGTGTACCATGAACCCCAGATAAAGAATTCGAAGAACATCATGACAGACAATTTTACCCTAAGGCCTGCATTCATATAGCAAAGTTTAAGTTAAGGTGAAGACAAAATATAACAATCTGAAAAATAACAAGTGGGGAAATTACGAACAAATTTGACCAAACATAACAGCAGCGGGAAAAATATTATGTTGAATGTACTCAATGAATGCGCAAAGATTTTTTCAGCTCTAAATCGATTCAGTATTCTACTTTGTATCAAAGCGGCAGACTAACACTTGTTTGAAACGCTAAAAGGTCTGTTCAGGGCTCCATGGTCCGAAAACGGGCCGCCGTTCCGGGGCCCAAAAAGATTTGTTCAGTTCCGTGGAAAACCTAAATTTGTATAAGCACTTATACAATTTATTATTTTTGCCTGAATGGATGGAGACTGATACATATCGGCGAATTTTCCTCCCAATCCATTAAATCCAACAAATCATGGTCCAGACGTTTTATGAATCCCTCGGTTTTCTCGTCTTCGGCAGCCGGTTAAGAAGACTGAGCGAAACATTTATCTCGGATGTGAACAGGATTTATGCCACCCATAAAATAAAATTCGACGCCTCCTGGTTCCCCGTTTTTTATATTCTCTCCCGCCAGAAGTCTGTTTCGATCAGGGATATTTCCAATGAGCTGTGCGTGTCGCATTCGGCCGTCAGTCAACTGGTGAGCAGCCTGCAGCAGAAAGGATTGATCAGGACAACCACCGCCACCGACGATGGCCGCAAGAAGGTGGTCGAGTTCACGGCCAAAGGACAAAAATTACAGCAACAGATCGAGCCGGTATGGAAAGCTTTGTCGAAGGCCATGGAATCACTGGCCCGTGAAGGACAGCATAGCAGGCATATTCTGCAGGCCATTGGTGAACTGGAGGCAGGACTGGCCGGCGAGAGCGTTTTCAACAGGGTTGAACATATTTTAAAATAGCGTACATGTCAAAAGAATTTCATTACGGCATCGACCACCTGACCACCGGCCTCGTGCTGGCCATCGCATCCGGATCGGTGAAAGGTGTGCTCGGTGAGGCTGCAAAGCAGCAGGTACGCACCAGCCAGCAGCACGTACAACAGATCGTGTCCGACAACAAAACAGTATATGGTGTCAATACAGGGTTCGGCATCCTTGCCAATACCCATATCTCCGATGAAGATACCCGGACACTGCAACATAAGATCTTGCAGAGCCATAGTGTAGGCGTGGGTGACCCGATCCCTGTGGAGGTGGCAAAGATCATGCTCATCACCAAAATGCATGCACTGGCCCAGGGCTTCTCCGGTGTTCAGTTGGAAACGCTGGAGCGCATCAACTGGCATATAGAGCACGACATGATACCCGTAGTGCCTGAAAAGGGCAGTGTGGGAGCATCCGGCGACCTCGCGCCATTGGCGCACCTGTTCCTGCCGCTGGTCGGCCTGGGAGAACTGTATTATAAAGGAGAGCGGCACAGATCGTTAGAGCTGTTGCAGCGGTCGGGCCTGCAGCCTATCCGGTTGGGCCCCAAAGAAGGGCTGGCGCTGATCAACGGAACGCAATTCATTTTGTCGTACGCCGTGAAAGCGGTGCAACGGATGCACAATTGTCTCGAAGCGGCCGATATCATCGGGGCGATGAGCCTCGAAGCCCTCACCGGCACCAAAGCCCCTTTCGATGAGCGGCTCCATGCCTTGCGCCCATTCACGGGCAGCAGGCTGGTGGCGCAACGCCTGCGACACCTGCTGCACCGGTCGGACATCATGCAAAGCCATGTGGATTGTGGTCGCGTGCAGGATCCCTACAGCCTTCGCTGCATGCCGCAGGTACATGGTGCTTCGCGCAATGCCTGGCTGCACCTGAAAGAAATGACGGAGATCGAGCTGAATGCCGTGACCGACAACCCCATCATACTGGCTGCCGATGATACGATCAGCGGTGGTAACTTCCATGGACAACCGATGGCCCTCCCGCTCGACTATGCCTGTTTTGCAGCAGCCGAGGTGGGCAATATCGCCGACAGGCGATGCTACCTGCTGCTCGAAGGAAAATGGGGGCTGCCGATGCTGCTCATGAAGAACGTTGGACTGAACAGCGGGTTCATGATCCCGCAATATACCACGGCGGCACTGGTCACGGAGAATAAAACGCTGTGTTTCCCCAGCAGTGCCGACAGCATTCCCACTTCACTGGGGCAGGAAGACCATGTGAGCATGGGGAGTATCAGTGGCAGAAAGCTCAACAATGTATTGGACAATCTCGAATTCATCCTCGCCATAGAGCTCCTGAGCGCATGCCAGGCCATCGAATTCAGACGCCCGCTGAAAAGCAGTGAAATACTCGAATTCGCGCATGAGCATGTGCGCAGGTTCGTGTCTTTCGCAGAGGAGGACAGGATATTTGCAGAAGATATCAACAAAATAAGGTCCATCATCAGTAATTTTTCGTTTGTTGATCAATGTGATATATTTGCAAAATCGAAGGGCGTTTCACTGAACGGCCATTTTGAACAGTTTTCGCTGTAAGGGGTATTTCGTAATTTTAAAGAAAACATCGGTATATGTCTAAGAAAACCATCAAAGAGAAGCTGTACAAGCTGATCGAAGAGATCGAGGACGAGCAGGCGCTGAATATGCTCATGGAAGACGCCGCGTATTATTCTGCTGCTTCAAAAAGGGATATCCTGGATGATTTGACGCCCGAGCAGTTGAAGGAACTGGATGAAGCGATTGCGGAGGCGGATAGGGGAGAAACGATGACCCTGGAAGAATTTAAAAAAGAGACTGCCAGATGGCGTACAAAGTCATAATCAATAAACGGTTCACTAAAAAAGTAGTTAAAGTCAGCCAATACCTTGAAAAGGACTGGTCAATAAAAGTGGCGCAGGACTTTCTTGCCAAGGTGGATGAGAAAATCGATTTGATCTCGAAGCATCCAACGATTGGCTCTCCTTCGCAAAAAATTGCGGGGATCAGGAAAGTGATCCTGACCCGGCATAACCATATCTATTATCGCGTCAGGGATAAGAAAGTAATATTTGTAAACATGCTTGCTCCCAGGCAAGATCCTAAAAAAAACAAGTATGGATAAGAGTGCAGTAGTCAATTACGATCCCATCAAATACAAAACTCCCACCGGCTCCAAACTCCAATGCAAAGGCTGGGTCCAGGAAGCCGCCCTCCGCATGTTGCTCAATAACCTCGATCCTGCAGTGGCCGAGCGACCGGAAGAACTGATCGTTTACGGTGGCCGTGGCAAAGCCGCCAGAAATTTCCAGGCCCTCGACCTGATCATCAAAGCACTCAAAGACCTCGAAGCAGATGAAACCCTCCTCATCCAGAGCGGCAAACCGGTAGGCATTCTCAAAACGCACAAAGATGCGCCCCGTATCTTATTGTCCAACTCCCAACTGGTTCCCAACTGGGCCAACTGGGAACACTTCGATGAACTGGAGAAAAAAGGATTGATGATGTATGGCCAAATGACCGCCGGCTCCTGGATCTATATCGGCTCACAAGGCATCGTGCAGGGCACTTATGAAACCTATGCGGCAGCGGCCAATAAACATTTCGGTGGTACGCTGAAAGGCACGCTCAATGTAACGGCCGGACTGGGAGGAATGGGTGGCGCACAGCCACTGGCCATCACCATGAATGAAGGGGTGGCCCTCATCGCGGAAGTGGAAAAATGGCGCATCGAAAAAAGACTGGAGACCCGCTACCTCGACCTGATGATCGACAATATCGACGCCGCCATCGACAGGGCAGTGCTGGCCCGGAAGAATGGGGAAACACTCTCCATCGGCGTTCTCTGCAATGCCGTGAACCTGCTAGAACGCCTGCTCGAAAGGAATATCATTCCCGATACCCTGACCGATCAGACATCCGCACACGATCCGCTGATCGGCTACTGGCCCCACGAAATATCCTATGAACAGGCAAAAGTGCTGCGGGAAAAAAATCCAAAACAATACATCGAATATGCCTACAACTCCATGTACCGCCATGTAGAGCTGATGCTGGCCCTGCAAAACCGCGGCGCCATCACATTCGACTATGGTAATAATATCCGCGCCCGCGCCAAAGAAAAAGGTTTGACCAATGCGTTCGATTTTCCCGGCTTCGTTCCCGCATATATAAGACCGTTATTCTGTGAAGGCAAAGGCCCCTTCCGCTGGGCCGCCCTCAGCGGAGACCCGGCCGATATCGCCGTTACCGACGAGCTCATCGCTTCCATGTTCCCACAGAACCAATCCCTGCAACGCTGGCTGAAACTCGCCAAAGAAAAGATATCCTTCCAGGGATTGCCAGCGAGGATCTGCTGGTTGGGACAGGGAGAAAGGGAAAAGGCCGGACTGGCTTTCAATGAACTCGTTCGCACCGGTAAAGTGAAGGCGCCCATCGTGATCGGACGCGATCATCTCGATACAGGTTCAGTGGCATCACCCAACCGAGAAACAGAAGCTATGCTCGATGGCAGTGATGCCGTGGCCGACTGGCCGCTGCTCAATGCACTGGTCAATACAGCCGGCGGCGCTTCGTGGGTAAGCCTGCATCATGGCGGTGGAGTAGGGATGGGATACAGTATCCATGCCGGTATGGTGATCGTGGCGGATGGCAGCAGCGATGCAGAGGCAAGACTGGCCAGGGTGCTGCGCAATGACCCCGGACTGGGTGTGATCAGACATGCAGATGCCGGCTATGAACTGGCCCAGGAAACCGCCCGGAAGAATGGGTTGGATATTTCGGACAGGCTATCCCGTTAGCGCTATTTTTCCCCGCCCGAATGTCAGTCTAAAAAAAATGTGAAAAAATTTCCACAGTTTTTACAGAAAATTAATATCATTTTAATTGAAGTGAAGTCGCCACTGTGCGTGTGTTTCAGGGTTTTTGAATGTCTACAGCCTCGAACAGGCCGGCCTGTTCAACCGATTCGTACTATCTTTGTTATACTTCCAGGACATTATTTGATAATGCCTTAACGATTAATACACACGGCTGTCTGACATGGCCTCTATTTTGAACCCGGAACCGCGGAAACTTCAATTTTCCGTACTCCGACAAATCCCACTCGATTATGGCGCGACTGATCATCATATCGAACCGTTTACCCTTTTCAGTTGATCGTGATGGCGGGCAGGTCAAAATCCGGCAAAGCTCGGGAGGGCTCGTATCTGCCATCAAAAGCTATTTCGAGAGCGATATCACCGGTGGTCAGTCCATTACAGAGAGGATGTGGATGGGCGTGGCTGATTTTTCCAAAGACGACTGGAACAATGAAGTTTCACCCCTCATGGAAAAATATGACTTCACTGCCGTGCCTCTCTTCATCGACAAACCTCTCTACAAGGATTATTATAACGGGTTCTCCAATTCAGTGCTCTGGCCACTGTTCCATTATTTTCCTTCAGTAGCGGAATATCAATCCAATTATTTCGATGCCTATACCCAGGTGAACCTGCAATTCGCAGATGCGCTGGCGCCGCTACTACGGCCGGACGACGTTATTTGGATCCACGATTACCAGCTCATGTTATTACCCGAACTGCTCCGGCTACGCCAGCCCGATGCCATGATCGGCTTCTTCCTTCATATCCCGTTCCCTTCTTATGAGATCCTGCGACTAATGCCTACCGAATGGAAAATGTCTTTGCTGCGCGGATTGATGGGCGCCGACCTCGTTGGGTTCCACACCTATGATTATGTGCAGCATTTCATTCAATCGGTCCGGATGGTATTGGGCGCCGATAACTATTTCCACAACATCCAGTACCATAACCGCCTCGTGAAGATCGATCTGTTCCCGATCGGCGTCGATTATAAGAAATTCAACCGCTCTGCCTATGACCCGGAAATACTCGATCTCCGTAATGAAGTAAAAAGAAATTTCGAAGGGAAGAAGATCATTTTTTCCGTGGACAGGCTCGATTATACCAAAGGACTGATGGACCGCCTCAATGGGTTCGAATATTTTCTCACCCAATACCCGGAATGGCAGGAGAAAGTGGTGTTCATTTTGAATGTAGTGCCTTCCAGGGATGAGATCCCGGCGTATGCAGACAGGAAGCGGAACATCGAAGAAAAGATCGGCACCATCAATGGCAAGTTCTCTTCCATTAGCTGGCAGCCCGTGATCTACCGGTTCAATCACCTTCCATTCAATGAGCTGGCCGCGCTCTACCAGGCTGCAGATGTAGCGCTGATCACACCGCTACGCGATGGCATGAACCTCGTGGCCAAGGAATTTGTGGCCAGCAATGCCACACAACGCGGTGTGCTCATCCTGAGTGAGCTGGCCGGCGCTGCCAGTGAGCTGAATGAAGCCCTGCTCGTGAACCCTACCGATATCAAGGACGTATCGAACGCTATCGTAAAAGCGCTCACCATGCCCCTCGCCGAACAAAAACAACGCATGGCGCTCATGCAGAAAAGGCTGGCGGATTATGACGTGGTGAAATGGGTGACCGATTTCCTCGATCAACTGGTGAATGTCAAGAAAGACCAGGAGAAGCTGAAGACAAAACTGCTCGACGACAGGACCATGGAACAATACCAGCGCAAATACCAGCAAGCCGCCAGGCGCTGCCTGCTGCTCGATTACGACGGCACGCTGGTCCCTTTTGCACGTCTCCCGCAGGATGCCATGCCATCTTCCGAGTTGAAAGAGCTGCTGGCGAAATTATCGGGCGATGAAAAGAACCACGTGGTGATCATCAGCGGCAGAGAGGCCAATACCCTCGAGAAATGGCTGGGTTATCTGCCTATCTCGCTGGTGGCTGAACATGGGGCCAGCTTCAAAATGAAGCATGAGAACTGGCAGCAGTCCGTCCCCATGTCGGACCAATGGAAAGAAGAGATCAGGCCCGTCATGCAGAAATTCGTGAGCCGGTGCGTTGGGTCTTTCATCGAGGAGAAGACCAACACCATCGCCTGGCATTACCGGAATACCCACCCCGACCTGGGTTTCAGCCGGTCGAGGGAACTGATCAATAACCTCACCCAGATGTTGCAGAACACTTTATTACAGGTGATCGATGGTAATAAAGTAGTGGAAGTGCGTATGTCGGGGTTCGATAAAGGCATTATGGCGCTCAAGATCGTGAATGAGACGAACCCCGATTTTGTGCTCTGTATCGGCGACGATACCACCGACGAAGATATGTTCAAAGCGCTGGGGCCGGATGCTTTCACCTTGAAAGTAAGCAATGGCCCAACCGCAGCACATTATACGGTGCTATCGCAATTGAACGTATTGCCATTATTGAATGAGCTCACGCAACCCTTAACCTCTGCCAGTTATGCCAATACATAAATACAACATGGGCATCATCGGTAATTGCTCTTACCTGGCCTATATCGATCTGCAAGCCGACCTGAAATGGTTTTGCCTGCCCCGTTTCGACAGCAGCTTCCTGTTCGGATCACTGCTCGATGAAGAAAAGGGAGGTCATTTCAGCATTGTCCCGGCCACTGAAGGATATGCCAGCCGCCAGTACTATGTACCCAACAGCAATGTGCTGTGTACCGAATTCAAAGCACCGGATGGGAGCTTCATCGTCAAGGATTGCGCCCCACGTATGATGGTCCATGAACGTCAGTTCAGGCCGCTGATGATAGTGCGTAAGATCGAAGTGATGGAAGGCAATCCCGCCATCAGGGTCGTATGCCGGCCCCGTGGTGATTACGGACAATTCGTGCCCGAGATATATACCGGTAGTAACCATATCCGTTATATGGGTTTCGAACAACAGGTGCGATTGACCACCGATCTGTCGCTCACCTATATTTTAAAAGAACAGCCTTTCGTGCTCGACCAGGACCACTATCTTGTGTTGACTTATGGTGAGCCGCTGGAAGCGCCCTTGAAAGAAACGGCAGAAGAGTTCATTCAAAAGACCATCCTGCACTGGCAGCATTGGATCAAGAGCTCCTATATCCCGGATATTTACCAGGATGAGATCATCCGCTCGGCGCTGGTACTGAAACTGCATCAATATGAAGACACCGGCGGTATCATTGCCTCGGGCACCACCAGTTTACCTGAATTCCACGATAGTACCCGCAACTGGGACTACCGCTACTGCTGGTTCCGCGATGCACACTATACACTCAGGGCATTCAATCAGTTGGGGCATTTCGAAGAACTGGAAAAATATTTCGACTTCATCCATAATATCCTGCGTAATGCAGGCAGTTCACTGCAACCGCTCTACTCCATTACCGGGGAGAAAGATCTCACCGAGAATACCATCGATCTCAAAGGCTACCTGGGCAACAGACCTGTACGGATAGGGAATAAAGCCTATGTACAGGTGCAGCACGACGTATACGGACAAGTGCTGGTGAGCCTGCTGCCGCTTTACACGGATAAGCGGCTCACCTTCTCCCGCCGCAACGGGTACCGCACCATCGTGCCCTGGCTTCTGAAACAGATAGAACGCACCCTTACCTTGCCCGATTCGGGGCTCTGGGAATTCCGCAACCAGGTGCAGGTGCATACCTATACTTTATTATTCCATTGGGCAGGCGCAAGGGCGGCCTATAAGATCGGGATGGTGTTCAATGATATGGAACTGATGCAACAGGCGCAGGCCATCGCTACAGCGGCCGACAAAATGCTGAATGGAGCTTACGATGGTACCCGGAAAGTCTATCCGCAGGCCATCGGAACGCCTAACCTGGATGCCAGCACCCTGTCCATGGTAACGATGAATTACCTCGATCACCGGTCCGACAGGGCCCGGGACCATATCGCAGCCCTGGAGAAAGAATTACTGGCCGAACATGGATTGTTCTACCGGTACAAACACTACGACGATTTCGGTTTCCCCGAAACCACTTTTCTCGTATGTGCGTTCTGGTATGTAGACGCATTGGCTTGTGTGGGAAGAACGGACGACGCCATGCAGAATATCAACAGGCTGATCGGCTTCAGCAATCATCTTGGGATCTTCAGTGAGGATGTGGGTCTCGATGGATCGCAGTGGGGCAATTTCCCGCAAACCTACAGCCATGTGGGTTTGATCAATGCGGTGTTCCGGATTGCGAGGAAGGTGGATAAGGCGGATTTCTTATAGAAAGATATGGAGGATAATTTCGTTGTGAAATAAAAATTGTAATTTTAATGAAAGATATAAGCTTATGACAGCTTCAGTAAAAGAATTGAACAGGTATATCAATCAGTTGACAGCCGATGAAAAAAAGGAGCTGACATTAGCGTTGAAAAAACAATTGCTTTTAGCAGAAGCGCAACGGCTTTCATCCTTTAAACCCCGCAAGAAGATCCCTATTCAGGAAATTATAAAAGAAATCCGGATTATTCGTAAAAGCAGGCATGTTGCATAAAGCAGTCTTCGATACCAATATATGGGTCAGTTATTTCATAAATGCAAGGACAGATTATCTTGTCAATTGATTACAGATCGCCCCATTAATATTTACACCTCACAATTTTTGATTGATGAGTTAAAAGAAGTTCTCCAAAGGCCGAAATTCAAACAGCAATTTCCTTTTCCCGTAAACGATTTTATCAGGCTTCACGAAAGAATTTGTGAATACACGAAAGTTCTCCGTCATTTCCACATAGCGCCAGATCCCGATGACGATTTCCTATTTGATCTCTGCAAAAAAGTATCTGCTGAATACCTGGTGACCTCGGACAAGAAGCTTTTGAATTTCACGCCTCCATTTAAACTCACGATCATTACGTTCAACGAGTTGAGGACCATAATATAATTATAAAAGAACCATGGCTACCCTAATCACTAACATTCGGCAATTGGTGAATGTCCGGGAAAAAAATGAATTACTCCGTGGGCAGTCATTAGCTGTTCTACCCTCCATCGACCATGCCTGGCTGCTCATTGAAGGCAATGAAATTGCTGGTTACGGCACAATGGCAGAATTGCCATCCAATCGACCAATACCGGAGGAAACCATCGACGCCACCGGCCAGTTCGTACTGCCTGCCTGGTGCGATAGCCATACACATATCGTATTTGCCGGCAGCAGGGAAGGGGAGTTCGTAGATAAGATCAGAGGACTTAGTTACGCGGAGATCGCAGCAAGAGGAGGGGGCATCCTTAATTCCGCCCGGAAATTGAGAGAAACTTCGGAGGATGAATTGTTCAACCAGGCATGGAAAAGACTGGAAGAAGTGAGCAAGCAGGGTACAGGGGCAATCGAGATAAAAAGCGGTTATGGATTAACGGTAGAAAGTGAATTGAAAATGCTTCGGGTGATCAGGAAACTGAAAGAGCGTTCATCATTGACGATCAGGGCGAGTTTTCTCGGAGCACATACCTATCCGCCCGAATTCAAAGAGGACCACCAGGGATATATCGATCTTATCATCCGGGAAATGCTGCCGGTGATCAGGCAGGAAAATCTTGCCGACTATATCGATGTGTTCTGTGAAACAGGTTTCTTCTCACCTGAAGAAACGGAAACCATCTGCAAGGCAGGGATGAGCTTTGGACTGAAACCAAAGATCCATGCCAATCAACTGAACCTTTCAGGAGGAACTCAAACCGGTGTGAAGCTTGGCGCTATCAGTGTCGATCATCTCGAAACCATGGATGAAGATGCTATCAAAACACTGGCTGCCTCCAATACCATCGGTACCTTGTTGCCATCTGCCGCCTTCTTTCTTCGAATGCCATTTCAGCCGGCAAGGGCGCTGATCGATGCAGGATGCGCCATTGCACTGGCCTCCGACTTCAATCCAGGTTCATCACCCAGCGGCAATATGAACCTGGTAGTGTCGATGAGTTGTATCCAGATGAAAATGCTGCCGGAAGAAGCCATCAATGCGGCCACCCTGAACGGCGCCTGGGCCATGGAACTGGGCAATGAACTGGGCAGCATTACCACTGGCAAAAAAGCTAACCTGATTTTTACCCGGCCTATCCCTTCTTTGTCTTATCTTCCATACGCATTTGGTTCCCCGCTGATCGACAAAGTGATGGTGCGGGGGGAATGGATTGGGTAATGGATGCAAGGGCAGTTATATAATGTGCTTATGGTTTTTTCAAAAAAAAAGAAGGTTGATCCCATATATGAGTTTTTCGAGAATAATCCCGCCGTATCGATCAAGGACCGGCAGGGAGCGTTGAATTACCTCGTGAGCTTCGTATCGCTCATCCGACCCAAACCTGCCGAAGCCGATAAGGTGGAACAAAACCTGTCTACCGTGATCCGGATGCTCTACCAATATCCTGCTGCGCTCAATAATCTACGCACTGCTATCCTGGCACAACTGATCAACAGCAACCTGGTGCCCATGTTCACCGAGAGCGGCATCACTACTTCAAGAGGGGTGGGCCGTGAACTGTATGCCCGGCTCAAACATAAGTTCATACCGGCATTGCAGGACAAGAACGATTTTCTCTACCTGCTCAACCGTATATTTTTCCGCAGATCGGATTACAGGTGGGTGGAAGCGATCAGTCGCGGGAAATGGGTCCAGTTCTTCGAAACGATCCACCTCCCTTTATCCGGTAATGAGCCGGCCATCATCGACCAGGCCCTGATCTCCCTGCAGATCCATTCTGCCGGTGTTGCACAATTAGGATGGGAAAAGGAGGTCCGCCCCCAGTCGGAGAACCCATTCGCTGCACAGCAACAACTCGTGTACGAACTGAGTGAACTGGTGAAGGCCCAGGCGCCGAAAGAAGAGATTGGGAAATTGTCGCAACAGATCAAAGAAGTACTCGAAGAAGATATGGGTGTGGTGCAGGAACTGCGCGACCGCACCAGTGAAAGAGGCACGAGCCTGTCGCAAACCTATATTCTATTCCAGATCGAGCAGAAGCTGGTGCGCATGCAACTATTGCTCGACATCGTGGATTCCGACCAGGAGATCGATATAGCCCGCTTCGTAGACCTGTTCCTCACGGTGGTCCGCAACGAGAACCGCAAGAACAGCCTGATGGAATTCCTTTCACAGACCACCGGCTATCTCGCCTACCAGATCGCCGAGCACAAGGGGAAAAAAGGAAGTAAATATATCACATCGTCACCTGCCGAATACTGGTATATGATCGTGAGCGCCATGTGGGGCGGATTGATCGTTTGTTTTGTAGCGGTATTCAAGAACCTGCTTGGACTGCTGAAAATGGCCCCTTTCTGGCAGGGCTTCGTATACAGTATAAACTATAGCCTGGGCTTTATCGCCATTGAAGAGACCAAATCGACCCTGGCTACCAAGCAACCGGCTTTCACTGCCAGTGCAGTGGCCAGCTCACTCGATACCCGTAAGGGTGAAAGACCTAATTTATACAACCTCGCAGTTACCGTATCGAAAGTATCGAGGAGCCAGATCGCCTCATTTATCGGTAACCTGGTCATCGTATTTCCGGTCACTTACCTGCTGGCATGGGCATTCGACTGGATGGTAGGGCATCCGATCATAGAAGGCGATGCTGCCATGAAAATGCTGCGTGATCAGCATCCCTGGCAAAGCCTTTCACTGCTGTATGCCTGCAATACCGGCTTTTTCCTCTTCCTCAGTGGCATCATAGCCGGATACGTGCAAAACAAAATGAACTATGGCCGTATAGAAAGGCGGCTGGTGGAGCATCCATTGTTGCGGCTCTATTTTTCGCAACCACGTTTGCAGAAGATCGCCTCTTACTTCGATAAACATGCCGGAAGCCTGATCGGCAATATATCCCTTGGATTTTTCCTCGGTATGGCCAGCACGATCGGCAAGATCTTCGGCATCCCGTTCGATATCAGGCATATCACGATCTCCGCTGCCAATACCTCTATCGGCTTATATGGTGTAGGTGTCCATAATATTTCCTTTGGCTACATGGCCGTGGTGGTGGCCGGCGTACTGGGGATCGGCTTTTTCAATTTTCTCATCAGTTTTGCACTGGCCTTTATCGTGGCCGTAAGGTCGCGGGGCATTCACCTGAGGGATTACCCGGAATTCATACAGATCCTCTGGAAGTATTTCCGCCGTCATCCGCTCGATTTCATCAGGCCACGTAAACGGTTAACCGAAAACTACTCATCATGAAAAACTTTCAATGCTACGATAAACAGGATATCCTTTCCCTGACCAGGATCAGGCGCTTCGAGACCAAATTGGGCGAAACGGTGCAGGTGATCGCCGACCGGCAACACCTGGAACAATCACTGGCTTTCTCCCCGGCCAAATATGTGGTGTTCGGCATCCCGGAAGATATCGGCGTGCGGGCCAATCATGGAATTGGAGGTACCGATACGGTATGGACGCCTTTCCTCTCCGCCTTCCTCAATTCCCAGAGCAATGATTTCCTGAATGGAGAAGAAGTGCTGGTGCTGGGCCATTTCGATTTTGGCGATGCCAGGCGGCTGATAGAACAGAATGCGAACAATTACGACGAAAAGATCGATGCTTACCGGCATGCCGTGAACATGATCGATGATGATGTGGAAGAACTGGTGAAGATCATCACCTCCTTGCATAAAGTGCCCATAGCCATCGGCGGTGGCCACAACAACGCCTATCCGATGATCAAGGGTACGGCCAAGGGATTGCACAAGGCCGGACTGATCCCACTGGCGCAGATCAATTGCATGAACCTCGATGCCCATTCGGATTTCCGGCCGGCAGAAGGCAGGCATAGCGGCAACGGGTTCCGGTATGCGGAAGAAGACGGATATCTCCAGAAATATTTTGTGATCGGCCTGCATGAGAATTATCTGCCCCAAAATGTTTGGCTCGATATCGTGAACAATCCATTCATCGATTTCATTTCGTATGAGGATATCTTCATCCATGAAAAACGGAATTTCATCCAGGCCGTGGCCGATGCAACCGTTTTTACGGAAGACAACTATACCGGCATCGAGCTCGACCTGGACTGTGTAGAGCAGACCTTGTCGAGCGCCATGACGCCTGCCGGACTGTCTTCCCTCCATGCCCGCCAATACGTTACTTTCGCGGCCAATAACGGTAAAGCGGCCTACCTGCATATCTGCGAAGGAGCGGCACAATTGACAGATGGCAAAAAAAGCGATACGACAGGCAAACTGATCAGTTACCTGGTCAGCGATTTTATTAAAGGGTGAAAGAAAGTTTTTACCTTTGGGTATGCGCCCTGATTATCCGCATAAGATTTTTGACGACAAACGCATCAACTATTGCCTGCTGATGGAGGCATTAGCCATGGATTGCGCCCGGTAGCTGCTCCTGAGAAATTGCACTGCACCTTCTGCAAAACGTGCGATCCCCGGACTACTCAGACCGTTCTCTTTTTTGCAGACCTCAAAAAATTATGTTTTATGTCAACACTTCAGGCTGTCAATACCAGCAATAATACCAATATTGATTTTCTCCCTTTGCAGGGTACCGACTATGTGGAGTTCTATGTAGGCAATGCCAAGCAGGCTGCCCATTATTATAAAACGGCCTTCGGGTTCCAGTCGCTCGGTTATTCCGGCCCCGAAACAGGCGTGAAAGACCGCGCCAGTTATGCTATTCGCCAAAACAAGCTCACTTTCGTATTCACCACACCGTTGCGTTCGGGCAATGCCATTGCCGACCATATTTACAAACATGGGGATGGAGTAAAGGCATTGGCCTTGCGGGTCGATGATGCCACCAGCGCCTGGGAGGAAACTACCAAACGGGGTGCGAAGAATTTCATGTCGCCCGTTCGCCACAAAGATGAGCAGGGAGAAGTGGTCATGAGCGGTATCCATACCTATGGCGATACAGTGCATCTCTTCATTGAACGCAAAAATTACCAGGGAGCATTCATGCCGGGATACAAAGCCTGGGTCTCGGAATACAACCCAACATCGACCGGGCTATTGTATGTTGACCATTGCGTGGGCAATGTAGGGTGGAACCAGATGAACAAATGGGTAAAATTCTATGAGGATGTGATGGGCTTCCGGAATATCCTCAGCTTCGACGACAAGGATATTTCCACTGAATATTCTGCCCTCATGAGCAAGGTGATGAGCAACGGGAATGGGTTCGTGAAGTTCCCCATCAATGAGCCGGCTGAAGGGAAGAAAAAATCGCAGGTGGAAGAATACCTCGACTTCTATGATGGGGAAGGATGCCAGCATGTGGCGCTGGCCACCAATAATATCGTGGAAACCGTTACGGCGCTTCGCAACAGGGGAGTTGAATTCCTGAAAGTGCCCACTACTTATTATAACGATCTGCAGAGCAGGGTAGGGAAGATCGATGAAGACATCGAACCACTCAGCGAGCTGGGCATCCTGGTAGACAGGGACGATGAAGGTTATTTGTTGCAGATATTCAGCAAGCCGGTGGAAGACCGGCCTACTTTATTCTTCGAGATCATCCAACGGAAGGGGGCCAAAAGCTTTGGAAAGGGAAATTTCAAAGCACTCTTCGAAGCGATTGAGCGTGAGCAGGCTGAGCGGGGGAATTTGTAATAACTGATCAGGTAATTGAAAAGCTTGAAAGTTGAAACGGGGCATCAGCTTAAGGTAAACAAAAACAAACAATAGCCCCCAAATCTAAGGTTGATGAGCTTTCAGGGCCAGCCCTGTTGGCTTGTCGACCTTTCGTTTTTTAGGGTTGCATGCTCCTTTTTCCTTTCAACCTCTTAGCCATTTATGCACAATGTTAACAATCCCGCATGATCGGTAAAGGCGATTTTATCCTAATTTTAATCCCTGTTAAGCTCTCCTTTAAAAATAACCGGGGCAAGAAAACGTTATAATCCAGTGCGATCAAGAACCATGAGATATCTTCTGATAGTAGCGGCCATCCTGCTCATTCACGAAGCAGCATTCCCCCAGTCTGCCGTTTCCAACTTCAATTTCATCGAATATCAAAGATCGTTTCCCCGGCTGAATGAAGCGTGGAAACGAAAGGAAGACACGCTGATGAAACAATTCCAGGAAAAGGGCCTGGCATGGCCGGTGAAATTCATGTATCTCCGCTCATTCAAATTCGACAGCAAGTTGGAAGTATGGGTGAAGAATAACCGGAATGAAAAATTCAAACTCTTCAAAACGTATAAAGTGTGTGCACTGGCCGGAACGCTGGGCCCCAAGCGGATGCAGGGCGATTACCAGGTGCCGGAGGGATTTTATTATATCAATGAATTCAACCCGAAAAGCAATTATCATTTATCGCTCGGCCTGAACTATCCCAACACCTCCGACAGGATACTGGGCGATTCACTGCAACCCGGCGGAGATATCTACATTCATGGAAGCTGTGTAACCACTGGCTGCATTCCCATCAACGATCAGCAGATCGAAGAACTGTATATCCTTGCATCACATGCGAGGAGCCAGGGGCAGGATTTCATACCGGTCCATATATTCCCTATCCAGTTCAACACTGCGAAAAGCAATGACTATCTCGCAAAGTATATCAAGGACTTCCCTGAATATGCCCTGTTGGCCAACCGGCTGAAACATGTCTACCAATATTTCGAGAGCACGCATGAACTGCCGCTGGTACTGGTCAACAAAAAAGGCGAATATGAGGTGATCGGCGATCTTCCGCCAGAACCGGTGAAAGAAGTGAAAGTGGTGAAGAAGCGGGAACCCAGGCCGGTAAAGGAATTCGACGGAGAGCTCACAGCCGTGGTGAATACACTGCCGGTATATCCAGGTGGCAGCCCGGCATTCCAGGCATTCATCGACAAACTGGGCAAGGATATGGCGGAATACCTGGAAGATGGACAGACCAAGACCTATGTAATGATGGAATTCGTTATCGATGCGGATGGCAAGCCGGCCGGCGTAAAAGTGATCAAGGGAGGGAACAATGAACTGAATGATCACCTGATGGAAGCATTCGAAAAAATGCCGACCTGGAAGCCCGCAGTCCGCCAGGAAAAGAATGTGGCTGTAAAGCTGAAGCAATCGATCTATGTGGAGAAATAAGTCTGAACCTGGATTTGGGGGATTTAATGGATTAGAAGGAAAGATCGTTGAGTTGAAAATCTATCTGAAAAAATAAGGTTTAAAATATAGGATATAAAAAAGACAGCCGCCAAACAATTGGCGGCTGTCTTTTTTTTGTTGGCTAGATTATCAATACAAATCTTGAAAGGTATTTTTATTAATCAACGATCTTTCCTTCTAATCCATTAAATCCCCCAAATCTAGGTTCAGACATCAGATAATATCCATGGCCAGGACAAAGAAAGTGCACACGAACGGAAGGATCAGGGTCAGGTATTCCCAGCGTGCAAAGATGGCGTAAACGAAAAGGGCTGTAAACACTAAAAATAACAACCAATATAAGCCGATGTACTTCTTTGATGTTTCCATGGTCAAAAAAAATTTTTGCAAAAATAAGGGGAAAAAGATAATTATACCCTCTTTATATTAATTTCACCCTGCCGGATTCACTTCATCCTGCGAAAATAACCCCTTGACCTTCAATTAAGCAGCCTTATCGAAACTATATTGTGTAATTAGTACACTTTGTAATAAATTCGCCGTTACTTCCACCCGCAGAAGGGGCGGATTTAAAAACCTGTATTGATGATCATTCACTTTTACATACGCTTCAATACCAAATATGGCCAATTGCTTGCTGTTTCAGGAAACATAGAAGCCCTGGGAAATAATATTATCGAAAAAGCTTTTACGCTCTCGTACCTGAACGATCAGTTCTGGCACGGCACGCTGGAGGTCGATCTGCCGAAAAAAACTTCCCTTCAATATAAATATGTGCTGAAAAATGAAGATGGGTTCAGCATTATCGAATGGGGTGACGACCGTTATATCGAAATGCCCGGCCATGGTATCGAAGAATTGATGGTAGTAGACACCTGGAACCACGCCGGTGAATTTGAGAATGCATTTTATTCAGATCCTTTCCAGCAGATCCTGCTTAAAGAACAGGAAACGCGTACGAAAGCCAAACCAGTGAAAGCCTTCTCCCATATTTTTAAGGTGAAAGCACCACTGCTGACGAAGAATGAAGTAGTATGCCTTTCAGGCAATAGCAAAGCCACTGGTGAATGGGATACTGATTCACCCATCCTCCTGCATCGTACCAATGGCTGGTGGACTGCCAAAGTGCAACTCCCCAAAGAATCGTTTCCTCTCCTGTACAAATACGGAGTGTACAATATCAAAGAGCGTCGTTTCGTACGATTCGAGGATGGCGGGAACAGGGTATTATACGGCGATGCACATAACAAACAGGTCACTGTCCTTCACGATGGGTTTGTGCACCTGCCCAATACGACCTGGAAAGGGGCCGGTGTCTCGATCCCAGTATTCAGTCTCCGGAGCAAAAACTCCTTCGGCGCCGGCGAGTTCGCCGATCTGAAATTACTGATGGACTGGGCCGTCAAGACAGGATTGAAACTGATCCAGATCCTGCCGGTGAACGACACGATCGCCACGCATACCTGGGTAGATACCTATCCTTATGCCGCTATCTCAGCCTTCGCCCTTCATCCGCTCTATCTCAACCTGGAACAAACCGCCGGCAAAAAATATGCAGACCTGGTAAAGCCCCTGAAGAAAAAACAGAAACAACTCAATGAATTGGCTGATCTGGATTATGAAGAGGTGATGAAATTCAAGTTGGCCACCGTCCAGGAATTATACGCCGTTCAAAAAGAAGAATGGTTGCAAGACCCGGAATACCTGCAATTCTTCGAACATAACCGGCACTGGCTGGCGCCTTATGCCGCTTTCTGCTATCTCCGCGACCGATACGGCACTTCCGATTTCAACCAATGGAAAACGCATAGTCAATACAGTAAGGAATCGATCGAGCGGCTGGTATCGCCCAAAGCAAAACAATTCGACCAGGTAGCACTGCATTATTTCATACAATATCACCTGCACCTGCAATTGAAGGATGCCGCAGAATATGCGCACAAGAATGGCGTGATCCTCAAAGGCGATATACCCATCGGCGTATACCGCTACGGTTGCGATGCCTGGGTGGAACCTGAATTGTATCATATCGATGTGCAGGCAGGCGCTCCGCCCGATGATTTTGCCGTGAAAGGACAGAACTGGGGCTTTCCTACCTACAACTGGGAAAGGATGGCGGAAGACGGATTCGAATGGTGGCACCGGCGCTTCGTACAGATGAGCAATTATTTCGATGCATTCCGCATCGACCATATCCTGGGATTTTTCAGGATCTGGAGCATTCCCACCCACGCAGTGGAAGGATTGATGGGCTATTTCGTTCCTGCCATTCCCGTACACCTGCCGGAATTTGCACAGAACAATACCTGGTTCGATCATTACAGGTATTGCAAGCCATTCATCACCGATGCCATCCTCTGGGAGATGTTCGGTCCCAATAGTGAGAAATTCAAGCCCTACCTCCATTCTATCGGGGATGGGATGTATGAATTGAAGCCTGAGTTCAGTACACAGCGACAGGTAGACCAATACTTCGCTACCAGGGAACCGGATGGAGACCATACGCATATACGCCAGGGCCTCTTCGATCTGATCGCCAATGTGATCCTGTTCGAGCAGCCCGGATCGAACGGACAGGAATTCCATTTCAGGATCGCGATGGAGACTACGCCATCATTCCGTCACCTCGACTGGAATACCCAACAACAACTGAAGGAGCTTTACATCAACTATTTTTATCGCCGCCAGGATGATTGCTGGATGAAAGAGGCCATGAAAAAATTACCGGCCCTGAAGCGTTCCACCAATATGCTTGTTTGCGGGGAAGACCTGGGCATGGTGCCGCACTGTGTACCGGACGTGATGAAACAACTGGGTATCCTCAGCCTCGAGATACAGCGGATGCCGAAAGATTCGGCCCATGAATTCCTCGATACGGCGCACGCGCCTTACCTGTCGGTGATCACCCCATCGACCCACGACATGAGCACTATCCGCGGATGGTGGGAGGAAGACCGTGAAAAGACACAGCGTTTTTTCAATAACGAATTAGGACAGTGGGGAGAGGCCCCTTATTTTTGTGAGGCATGGATCAACAAAGCGATCGTGATCCAGCATTTGCAATCACCCGCCATCTGGTCGGTCTTCCAACTGCAGGACCTCCTGGGCATGGACGAAAAGATCAGGAGAGAAGATCCGCATGAAGAGCGTATCAATGTACCGGCCAATTCCAACCATTTTTGGAAATACCGGGTCCATATAACCCTGGAGGAATTATTGAAAGAGAGAGATTTCAATACAGCCCTGAAGGAATATGTTGAGGATAGCGGCCGTGGCGATTCGAAATAAGCATATACCGTATATTCAATGAAACTTAGTTACCGTCCGTTCAACCTGCCGTTCCGTTATCCCTTTACCATTTCAAGAGGCACCAAAACTCATCAGCCCTCATTGGTGGTATCACTGGAACACATAGGTATCATCGGTTATGGTGAAGCGCCTGCTATCAGTTATTACGACATCCCTGTAGAAAAAATGATCGAAGACCTGGAGGGCAAGCGGAAGCTGGTGGAACAGTTTGCATTCATGGAACCTGAGAGATATTGGCATTACCTGCATCATTTATATCCACAGAATAATTTTCTTGTCTGCGCGCTCGATATTGCCGCCTGGGACCTGTATGGAAAGATCCGCCAGCAGCCGCTGTACCGGCTTTGGGAAGGCGACTGGTCGAAAGCGCCGCTTACAGATTATACCATCGGCATCGATACCATCGACAGGATGGTGGAGAAGATGAAGGAAAAACCGTGGCCGATCTACAAGATCAAGCTGGGTACGGATGAAGATATCGCCATCATGACCGCACTACGCAAACATACCGATGCTGTTTTCAGGGTCGATGCCAATTCGGGCTGGACATTGGAAGAGGCACTCGAAAAGATACCGGCGCTCAAAGACCTCGGCGTTGAATTCATAGAACAGCCGCTGGCCAAAGACAATTGGGACGGCATGAGGGTATTGTATGAAAGATCTTCCCTGCCATTGATCGCCGATGAATCCTGTGTCCGGGAATCGGATGTAGAAAAATGCGCGGGGCATTTTCATGGTATCAATATCAAGCTCACCAAATGCAGTGGCATCACGCCTGCGAAGCGTATGATCGCTCAGGCCCGCGCGTTGGGCATGAAAGTGATGCTCGGCAGTATGAATGAAAGCACGATCGGATCAGCAGCTATTGCTCACCTGATGCCTTTGCTGGATTATGTGGATATCGACGGGCCCTTGTTACTGTCGGAAGACCTGGCAACAGGGCTCAGCTATGAAGCGGGCAGGGTAGGAGTAATGGAAAAGCCGGGGCTGGGGGTTGAGTTGTTGCCCGGGGTTGTTATATGAAGATGTCCGTGCGGAAAAATATCAGGGGATTGGAACCCATTAATATCGAATTTAGGTATATTTGCGTCCCCATTTTATGGGTCATCGGGTAGTAGCGCAGCCCGGTAGCGCACTACGTTCGGGACGTAGGGGTCGCTGGTTCGAATCCAGTCTACCCGACTAAACTGGACAAGGCGGCAAAATTGCCGCCTTGTTCGTTTTTGTCATCCTCTGAAACGCAGTGCAGATCAGCGATTAGCTGAAACGCCAGATTGGTTTTAAAAGTTCGAAATACCTCTTTTTTCATATCATACTCCAAACCGTTCGGGAAGATCAAATTTTGCAGCTTCTCTTTTAGCTTCACTGGGCTGGAACTCCATACTGGCGGTAGTTTCATAGAAAATTCTGCTATTGAAAAAAGCCCTTTTTGGAGGTTCGAACTGTCCAGCGAAGTATTAGTCATAGAATTGAGAATTTCTTGCTTCTCCTGCTGATATTTTCCGGCAAATTTCTCAAAACTTTCCCTACTCATCTCTCCTGTAATAAAGAACTTTTCTTCGATAGTATCTATCTTAGCTTGTACCTCATTTAATCGCATTGTAAAGAGCCTCTTTTGCTCTTTGTTCGTTTCGGATATATTACCCAGTTGCTCTTTTATGGCTTCCATTAAAGGTTCAAAATAGGTCGGTTTTAATGATAAACGTAACAGGTACTTGTTAAACTGTTCATTAACCTTCTCTGCATTCTTATTGGCACAACAGCCTTTCGTCCGGCATTTGTAGTAGTATATATTTCTCTTCTTGACAACGTAACCTGTGTAGCCAAAATTACAGGTTGGGCATTTTATGAACATTTTCAACGGAAGTTGCTCAATCTCCATTTTGTGGGGTACTCCATATTTGTTTGCACTTTGACGGATATTATTCACTGTTAAAAATAGTTCCTGACTAATCAATGGCTCATGCACACCTTCAATAACCTTCCCCTTCAACATCGTATTTGCTATGATGCCACAGTAGAATGGATTGGAGAAAATCATACTCAACTTCTGCTTGTAAATTTTTACCCCCATTGCACGTAACCTTTCTATAATTTCCTCGTTCTTCATCCCCATCGCCTTCCATTCAAATGCTTTTCGTAGTTTTTTACCAACCTCATTAATCACAATTTTTCGGATTTTGCCCTCTTTAATTACAGAATAGCCCATCGGTGGTTGCTTACACCAAATTCCTCTTTCCAGCTTCTCTGTTATCCCTGCAATTGCCCTTTGTCTTCTAAGCATATTGTCATATTCACTGAATAGTAACTGCATATTCTGCTGGAAAACCCCACCTGGGTTACTGGTATCAATGGGTTGGCTTACTGCAATGAGTGTAACGTCGTATTTTTCCCGCAGATCTTTGGCCAGTTTAATCGCTTCCCCACCAGTGCGACTAAATCTGTCGAGTAAATAGACAAGGATATGGGTTACTTTCCTTTTGTTCTTTTTCACGAATTCCAGCATTCGTAAAAACTCCTTTCGGCCATCCGTTGTAGCACTTTCGTATGTCCCTCCAAAATATTCCAGTATTTCAAACTGATTTCTTCCTGCAAATTCTTCAATTGCTTTTTTTTGCCAATCCAGGCTTAGGTTTTCATCCCTCTGTTCTTTTGATGAAACACGAGTATACACAACTGCTCTTTTAAAAGTGGCTAATTTGAGATCAGTACCCTTCTTTGCCCACGGTGCAAATAAATCAATAGTTTTCATGCTGCTTGGTTTAAATCTTTTGAATAGGTACTTTCGTCGTCTGGCTGGTTTTCCCTAAAATAGTGAAACTCTAATAAGATAGCTGCCAACTTATAAAGCGAATCTATTATTTCAACCGCTTTTTCATCCGTTAAGTTTTCGCAGCCTGGATATGACCGCAGTTTTTCGATCGTCAACCTTCTATTACACGTTTCCATTCGCTACAATTTAGTCAAACCCCGAATCTACAATTACCCAAACCCCCACTTTCCAGTTTGAAGATGGTTCGGGCTATTTGTGTTACTTGTTGTAACTAGTAGCAGAATTCTCATCATTTTTGAATTATTCTCACTATCACATCTGATGTATTATAGGTTGAAACCTCACTCGCAATTTCGCAACCGCTTGCGCTTTTTGATTCAAAACTGTTTGTGGGCTAACACCTAATTCTGTTGCAATTTGTTTGGTATTGATCCCTTTTAAATAAGCCTTGATCACTCGCCTCTCTCCATCAGGTAACTGTTCGATCTCTTCGTAAAGGCGTTGTATAACCAGTGCATTTAATAACGCCCGATTTATGCAAAGTCAATTATTGATCTATTGCAGGAGAAAACACCGTTTTACTTTTGCTAAAATTGCCGACACAATCGGCACGACTGCCAAAGACTACAAGGCAGTAGAAATGGGAGAAAAATCACTTCACAAAGACCAGGCGGAAAAGCTGGCCAATCTCTATAAAATCAGTGGTACAATTTTTTACTGTGAAGCCCTCCAAAATCACTATTTGGAAGGTCTTAGTCTTGTTGGAAAAGATTCACTAAAACCTCATGCCATTCGCAGCAATTTGTTTCTGTATCTCCGCCGTCATTTTCAGGGATTATCTAAAAAGCAGGCAGCAGAAAAAGTGCATATCAGCGAGGAAATGTACACGCAGATCGAGCAGGGACGATTAGACTATAATAGTATGACACCCGGCGCAGCCCTGCGGAGAATAGATATTCTTTTCGATGACGCACCCACCCCGCTTTTTATGATGGAAAATTCACAAACCCAATCCTTGTACAAAATCGCATTGTTATGAGAAGCTATCTATTAATCTATTTCCGTCGCGTTTTTAATTGCGATCGAAATCAAATCGCAGCGATTTTAGATACCTCTGTTGAGCATTATAAAAGGCTTGAATCAGGCCGCGCATTACTGACCCGTGAACAGGCATTGCGCCTCGGCAAAAGATTCTCTGCACCTCCTGAAATATTCCTTCATGAATCCCGGCAGCTTAATGCTGCCTATACGAAAAAGGAAGAGATCATATTTTATAAATCACATTTTCGGGAAGTCGAGAAAGAGCAGCCGGAATCAAGTCTATATGAAGATTGGGACAACCTGTTGTATAGCCAAGAGAAAAGCGTTTTTAAGGATTAATGAATTTATGAGCAATCCCATTACTTTATCAGACTACCAGAAAAACGCACTTTCCCGCGTTGCTAACAAGATCGTGAAAGTGGTCGAACCGGATGCAATTATCTGTTTCGGGATGCAGTCTATAACCCGCACTAATTGGAGTTGTTTTACTTGTTCGACCGGGCAGGGAACTGAAGAACATTTAAGGTTTGATTTGCTGATCCTCACCAGTGATTCAAACCGGAGAAATAAACGGGATATATTTACACTGGTCAGACAGCAGCGGGAAACCAATATCGAGATAAATTGCGTGGTTCATAAAAAAACAGTTGCTAATAAGATTTGGCTAACTGGGGATGCTTTTTTTTCAACAATCCTGCGGAGTGGTTTTTGCGTTTATGTGGCCGATCCTGCTGAAAGGCTAATTATCCCGCCGGAGCATGATTTAACCCCGGAAAGAATATTGCAGGACTGGAACCGTTTTTTTCCACTTGCTGTAAATTTCTTAATCACTGCGGAGGAATCGCAGTTTAAACGATTTCCTGCCTTAACCGTTTTTTTGTTGCATCAGGCTGTAGAGCATACCTGCCGGGCCTTGATCCGGGTTTGTACGGGGCATCGAATCGTTTCACATAATCTGGATTATCTGTTAGGCTTTGTCAGTTCCTTTTTTATTGAGATGGCAAAAATATTTCCATGCAACACAATGGAGGAAAGAGAACTGTTTGAAGTGTTATTGCATGGCTACTCAGATTCACGGTACAGTGAGGAATATGTTGTAGACCTGGCTAAAGTTCCGATTTTGATCAGGCGAGATGCAAAGTATAGCACAGACGTTTTACATGCTCAAAATTGGCTCCTGCATAAAAATGGTAACATTACCTCACGCTGTTTAAATCGGGGCTGAGAAAGGGGCTAAAAATTGCTTAAAAAAAGACCTGTTGTAGACAACACACCATCTTGCTGTGCGCACCTCCGGCGCACTCGCCGCGAAGCAAGCGCACGCGCAACCCTTGCTCAATAGAGCGGCGGACGATCAGCACCACCCACTATAATTTTCCCTGCCAACGCCCCCGTACAAACCAAAGGGGCTTGGCAGGGGAAAATTATCCCGAACAGGGCGCAGCCCCAGATCGTGCGCCCCGATCCTCGGGGCACAAAAAAAGTCAGGCGCTTGCCTGACTTTTTGCATTCATTGTATTTTCTTCACCGCCCCCGACTTCGGAGGGGGGCGGCCAGATCCGTTGTCCTGTCGGACAACGGTACATCTGGCAGGTTGAGGATTTCAGTCAACCTCAGTAGCTTTTCCTCTATCAGGAATTAATCAGCATTTTATGAACGTCTTGCAAAAATGACAGAACAGTGCAAAAATGATCAGGTGGCTTTTCTTCCGTTTCAAAGATTTGTTTAAAGTTGGGCCTTTGAAAACCGACAATCGTATCGGCAACGATTTACTTTTTTCTGCCAGTTGTAGTAGGATTTTTTTTATTACTGTATTTCTCTTTGTGCGTTTCCATTGAGCGTAGCCATTCTTTATACATTTTTTCAGGCATTTCCCGGTAATGAAGTTTTGCCAGGGTAATATAGATTTTTTCCATTTCCGTGTAGGAGGAATCGGCCTCAGGACTTTTTTCTTCTCGTTCCTTTAGATAGACTTTTTTAAGTGTTTCGGCCTTCAAAAGTAAAGCCATCGGATTGACCGGATGATATTGCAACACCAGATCGCAACATTTTAGAATAAAACCATCATAGTAATTGTGGGTTTGAAATTCATACCCTTTGGCAAGATCAAGCACGCACAGAGCGATAGATTGTTGATTGCTCAAGGTGTCCATGTAAATACCGCTTCTGATCGCGTCGGTAGAGACATAACTGGTTGTGGCAATCCACGCATCGGTTGGAAATGTCTTGCTTGTAAGTTCTGTATTGTACCAGCCGTATTGTTGCGTATAATTCCTAATGTACATGTGGTAAGGAGCTAATGCGATCCAACATCGTGCGCTTAATTTATCTGCAATGATCTTATACAAAAAAACAAGACTGTGACAATTTCCTTTGCGTTTGCTTAAAAGTTTATACACGAACATATTCGTCCAATCGGTACTTGCCAAAGGATCGGTAAAAGAGTATCCATAAGGTATTACCTGTGAACCAGGGATATTATTTTTTTTGGTAGTTTTGAGCGTGTCAAATAAGGTGCGGAAAATGGCAATATTCCATTCAAAATTGGCACTGTCAAGGCTTTTGTATTTCGGTAATTTATGCAAACCTGAAGTCTGTTTTACTAATTCTCCTAAATAGGCAATTAAGTTATCGAAATTATCCTTTGATAGTCCCCCACCCATAAAGGTATTTTCTGTTTGGAAAACAGCATCAGCAAAACAACCGTCATTTTTTAATAATGTATCAAGGCTACTGAGTGCAGATTGATAATTGCTGAGGATATTCGGCTGTTTATTTTGATTTATTTCCTGACTAAATAGTTTTTCAACTAAAAATAAATCAAACAAAAACAACAGAGTGAAACTTAAAACTATCTGATTCTTGTTCATAGCTTTATCATTGCCTTAAAATTCAGAACTCCAAACCAAATTACAGTTTTGCCTTAAATCAAATTCTTTTAGGCCGGTTTCGTAATAGTTTAAGTAATAAGTGGTCCTTTCCCAACTCAGTAAAGCACTAAATTGAAAAATCCTATTCCAAAAAAAACAGTCCAATTCTAAAATGACATTATTGTTCTCTTGCACAACAGCTAACTCTTTAGCTCCTTTTTTTGAAGAAAAATAAACAGTGCAGTCTTGGCCTACAATTTGGGTAAAATCTAACTCAGTAATATTTATTTTCTTCTCGATCTTTTCGTATGTTAATTCCAAAATAATCTTAGATAATTTTATGAAATCTTCTTTGTTTCCTAATAGACATAAATTTGGCCCTTCAAGGCTATACACCATTTCATTTGTGAAATCTACTTTCATAGTTTATACGATTAAATCATTCTTGCCACTTTTTATCGTACCCTTTTTCCTATTATTTCCTCTTTTCTCATGCTCTCTTTGCTCTCCAATTCTTTTTAATCGAAAATAGATCAAACAAAAACGACAGAGCGATACTCAAAATAATCTGATACCTAATCATATCAGTCCTTTATCTAAAAGGATGAGCTGCAAACAAAGTTTACATCCTGCCGAAGCTCAAGACCATCTAAATGGTTTTCATTAACATTTAGATAATAGGTACTTTTATTCCACGACATTAATACAAAGAATTTTAATAGGCGTTCCCAAATAGTAGGAGAAAGTTCAAAGATCAACTCTTCATTTTTGTTTAAAACAGCTAAATGATTGCCATCTGCTTTAGAAGAGAGAATTATTGACTTATGCTCACCTACGTTTTCAATAAAGTTTAAATCAAGCAATTTAAACGATGTTTCCTGAAGTCGATTTGTTAAAATAACTACAGCCTGCGCAAATCTTTGAAAATCGTGTTCGTTACCTAATAAACAAAGTGTTGGGCCAGGAAAGCCGAATACCATCTCATTTGTGAAATCTACCTTCATAATTTATGCAATTAAATCTGGGTTTTCTTTTAAGAATTCTTGCCACTTCTTATCGTACTCCTTTTTCTTCTTTTCGTATTGCTTTAAATCTTTTTCATATTGTTTCATCTTTTTTTCATATTCCCTTTGCTCCCCAACTCTTTTTAATTGTTCAAGCAAGTATTCAGTTGAGAAAGGATTAATGGCTGGATTAAAATCCTTTCCATATATTTTACCATCTGGTATTTGTATTCCATCAGGTGTCCAGTTTTCCCAAGGATTGTTTTCATTACCCGCTCTCTTTAAATCCCAATGCCCTTTTGGGTGGTACTTGTCAGACGGGTGCCACCGTAAAACGTCACCCTCCTCATTTTCAAGGCGAGTAGCACCTTTCTCCTTTAGTTTTTCATATCCCTTTATACCTGGCTTAATAGGTGCAACCTTCCATTCTCCTTCAAATGGTGGGGTGGGATAAGTCGTAGCATCATTAGGATCTATTTTTGATTCATCAATTGGTGTGCTTCTGGTTAAAGATGGCGTTGGAGGCGGTAGGGGCATATAAGGGCCAGGTGGCAATGTCGGGGTTTGAGGCATCGAAAAACCAGATGGTACGGCAGGTGGTAATGGAGGTAATGGCTGTACAGGAACAGGAGGCAATTTAGGCAGGTTTAACACTGGTCTGGGAAAAAATATTCTGGGTAGAATTAATTCTTCCGCACCATCTAAATCGGTAGCCCAAATTGGCTTGTTACCAGCATACTGATAAGGTGAATAAAACGGAAATTGATTTGAAAGCGGATCTACACTTAAAAAGCGACTGCTCTTTGTATTTTCTAAATATTGCTTTGCATCGTGAACTGATAGCAATTTTACTACCCGGTTAGTTCTGATATTTACCAACACTGATCCAATCTGTTGAATACTGTCCTGGTCAAACAGTTCCTCATACTTCCCATTAGAAAGCGTGAGAATCTTTCCTTTTTTGCCAATGCTTTGATAAGGGTTTTTGTTCTGAGCTGTTACCAATAGCGATGAAATCAAAAAAAAGAATACCGAAAGAAAAGATTTAGGGTGCATAAATAGACAGGTTTGGTTAATGGTAAATAACTATTGTTTGGGGCGGTTAATAAAAGTTGGTCTTATTTTTTTCAATTTTTTAATTTCATTTTCCAATCGCTCTTGCTCCAATTTGTTCTGCTGCTTTCGTTTTTCCAATTCCAGTGATTGTAGCCATTTTCGGTAGGTTTCAGGCGGCATTTCCTGGAAGCCGGTTTGCTCTACTTTCTTGTAAGCATTTTGCATATTGTTATAAAAAGCATTAAGCAAGGGGTAATTGGAAATGGCATCCGGTGGTGGATTACCCGCCTCTTGTAACCTGTCCCTGAAAATATAGGTGTTATAGTTTGCCTGGGTCATCAGGGCTGTTATATTGGTGGAATCGATGTTCAGGATTTGTTTAGTGATCTGATCGGATACATTATTGTAGCCAATTTTCATCAGATACCCCAATAACAGATCTGATAGGCAATAAGCAAATAATTGTTTGCTGGAAAGTGTATCGAGATAAGTACCGTTTTTGAGTGCAGTAGCATTAACAAAAGTAGATTGTGCCAACCATGTCTGTGATACTAAGTTGCCGTTTGTACATTCAAAATTGTAGCGATGGCCTGTAGAATCGAAATGCTGAATAAAAGAATGATTCGGGGAAAGCGACAAATATGCTTTAGTATTTAACTGTTCCGCCACGCAAAGGTAGAATAGTGGGAAACTACGGCACTGGCCCGTCTTCGTTTGCAACAATTTGCTTACAAACATTTTCTTCCAATCCTTATCGCCCATCATATCTTCAAAGTCATAGCGCAGTGGCGGGATGGTGTAGGTCTTTTTTGTCTGGCTGTTGTAATAGGTATTCGTATGCCTGTATAGCTTCTGAATGGCGTAATTGATAGCGGTATTGTTTGCAGGATTTAATCCCTCCCGCTTCAGGGTTTGTTTTACCAGTGCCGCCCATTCTTTAATAGCTCCCTCAAATTGCTCATACGGTGGCATGTTCGGATCATAAGCACTTTCTGCCAGGTATACGGCCTTAGTGATGGAAAAGTTGTCCGGGTTTAATTGCATGAATTGCCGCAGGCTGTTTTGAAATGGACGCGACGCCCCATCGCGACGCTCATGCGCTTCCTCCCGCAATACTTCCCGCACTGCAGCTATTTGTTGCTGTCTGTTGATAGAGGGTTGTCCAGGAATATCCATACCGCCCTGCTGCATCAGCCGTAGATTTTGTTCCCGGTAAGGATCGTTTAGGGTTAACGAATTTCTTTGTACCGGAAAGAATTGTTGAGTAGGCTGTAATACCGGAGTGTGTGCAGTGCTTGTTGGTTGGAATGATTCAAATTTAGGAGTAGCTGGCTGGCCTATGACGGAGGAAGTAAAAATAGTGATAGTGACATATACCATTATCAATCTGAGTAGTGGCATAAGATTTTTTCCGTGCATAGGGGTTTAAATTATCAGTTTCGCATTATGTCATTCATGATAGTGAAAATGCGATTTTCTTAAACTCAACAGCTTATTTTCTACAATTGGAGATAAAGATAAGTATTTAAAAAGATTTAAATATCAATTAATTTTAAAGGGCAGTTCTATAAATTCTTTTCACATCGTGGTGTCGCCTTCAATTCCCAAAAATCTCGCTATTTGGGCAATTGGTCACCTTGTTTTCTAAAAAAACAAATGATAACTTTTCTCAAAATGAAAGCCTTTGATACAACGCCCATCAATAGAAGGATATCTCCCTTGTTTTCAATCTGAAATATTGGCCAACCGTCGTAAATCCATCAAAAATAAGTTCGAAATTTGTACAGGCAGGCCGACCAAACAGATAAAGCCTTTGGCGATAGCCAGGGGCTTTATCTGTTTTTGCAGCGATGCAAGCTTGCTTGCAAAAGCGGAAAAACATGTTATCAGCCGTTTATTTCTACTGCCGTTGCGATAAAGCCCCCAACATATCTTCCAGATTTTTCAGTGATACAGCATACCCTTCTTTGAAGCCCATTTCAATCATCTTCTCCATACGGGCAAGCGATTCGTTATAAATAGTAATGCTCACTTTTGTTATCCCCCCCTGTTCGCTAAAATTGAAATCCCAATCAGAACCTGGCAATTCAGGGTTTTCATCTTTGTCTGCAAAAGCATTGAACATTTTGAAATGGGTCTTTGGTGTAATGGAAGTATATTTCTGAATTGCCCAACGCTCCTGTCCTTCCGGGCTTACCATCGCATAAAATCGTCGTCCACCTACTTCAAAATTCATGTGTTTTGTTTTTGATGTCCAGGGTTTAGGCGCCACCCATTGGTCAAGAAGTTCTTGTTTGGTAAAAGCATCCCATACCAGCGAAAGTTCGGCATCAAATTCTCTGGTTATGAGCACTGTTTTTGTTGTTTTGTCAACGGTAAAATCAAATAGCAAATTAGGTGTCATTTTTTTTGTTTTTTAAGCGTTGATAATACTTTGTCAAGTTGATTAAATTGGGTTTCCCACAGCCTTCTGAATTGGTCTAACCATTTATCAATCTCTTTCATTTTTTGAATTTGGAGTGAGTAGTAAATTTCCCTGCCTTGTTGTTCCTGTTTTACCAGTTCACACTCCGTCAATATTTGAATATGTTTTGATACGGCCTGTCTGCTTGTTTTAAAATGTTCGGCAAGGGCATTGGGTGTCATTGCTTGCAATGCAATCAGGGCAATGATTGCCCGCCTGGTGGGGTCGGCAATGGCCTGAAAAATATCTCTTCTTGTTTCCATCTTTGGTTTATTTGCAACTACATGATTGCAAATATAAGTGCAATTATTTGGTTGCGCAAATTTTATTTATGAACTGCTGTAAAGTAAAAAACAATTATTTGTAGGATCCTGTTTCCAGGTTGTTCCTTGTTGGATTTACAACTGACAAATATTATACAGATGTTGCTATTTAAGTCGTTGAATTTGAATTAGGGCGCCTAAAAACTGGTTAGAAATCTGTCCAGTTGTCCCGACAGCTTTAAAGGTCGTTCTCAGTAATGAGGCGACCTTTTACTTTTTCTAAAAATTTATTAAAGTGTAACCCGATAGCACATACCACTTGTGACGGGAGGGTATCCAAATACTATTTACTGGTTGCAATATTTCATTTCATTTTATTCCATTCATATTGCCCATTTTGAAAAATGATCATCTTCTGCACTTCCCCGTTTTCAACAACAAATTCGCCTGCTGCATTGGTGACAGTTTTAAATTGAAACTTAGTATTCGTCTGGAAAACAAATTGCAGGATAGTCTTATCCGAAAGGGTTGCCTGCAAATGCCCATTTTTAATCGTAACGATAAGGGTTCGTTTGGGGGCATTGGACAATGCATATGTACCGGTATATCGGTTCATAAGAGAGTCATCGATTTTTATTTCTTTTGTATCCTGATGGAGCATATAAGGCTTATTGAAAAGAATGGCAGTGATATCCCGGACGGGCAATATAACTGTGCCCTGTTCGTCTAGGAAATTGTTCAGCAGGATAATATCGATATCTTCAGCAGGGAAATAGACAAAGTAAGCCGTAAATCCCATTATTCCTCCACTGTGTCCCACGTATGCTCTACCGTTCATCGAATCGATCATCCATCCATAACCATAGTTGGGTGTAAAGGGCATGAATGCTTTTTTCCAGCTGTTGGCCGACAAGATGCTGTTGGTGGAGATGGACTTCGCCCACTTGTATAAATCAATGGCATTGCTGTACATGCCCCCGGCGGCATAGCTGACGGTGGAATCGATCAGATGAACGGGTCTTTGCCTGTTTGCCTGGTACTCCGCATAACCAGTCACTTTTAAGGTGTCACGGAGATGTATAAAATCAAACCCGGAATGCGACATCTGCAAGGGTTCAAATATCATTTCCCTCATCACTTTTTCATAAGGCTTGCCAGTCACCTTTTCAATGATGCTCCCAAGCAGGAAATATCCCGAATTGCTATAAGCGTATTTTGCGCCCGGCCTGAACTCAAGGGGTAGATCTTTAAACAGCTTCATTATATCGGCTTTGCTGACTGGTGTCCATGCTATCGTGTCTTTTTCTTCCACATCGTAGCCTGGTATTCCTGAGGTATGCGTGAGCAGGTTCTCAATAGTAATGTCATTTCCATGAGGGTAACCAGGTAAATAGGTACTCAGCTTATCATGAACGGATAATTTGCCCTGCTCCTGCAATTTCAATATTACCTCTGCAGTAAATGGCTTGGTTAATGAACCGATTTGAAAAATGCCATATTCGTCATTTTTTGTACGTGTGGCGGCATTTTTCCAGCCATATCCCTTTTGAAAGATAATTTTTCCTCCCTGGGTGATCAGAACGGAGCCACTGAATTTATACGCATTGGAAAGCGAAGTCAGGTATTCGTCTAATTTTGCGGATATTGAAGTATCCCCTTTACTGGTGACATTTTGACTTAATGACGGAAAATAGGAGAAACAAGAAATGAGGCTTACTAAGAAATAATTTTTCATGACCCAGGTTTTAGAGCAAAACACGTATAATCAGTGGGGTGCTCCTAGTCAAATCCGGATTTGACAGCATTTTTTGCTAAATATTCCCTGGGGGTCGAGCCAATGACGGCTTTAAAAGCCCGCTGAAAGGTGGATTGGGAATTAAAGCCGCATTCGTAGGCCAGGCCGGCAATCGTCCGGCTTTCCCGCACGGAGCTCAGTAACCTGTCCTTTAGTTCGGCCACCCTGTATTCATTGACAAATTCATTAAAACTTTTATTCAATTGTTGATTCAATACGGCCGATATGACCTTCGGGGCAAGGCCGGTATGTTCCGATAGAATAGCCAGGTTTAGGTCAACATTCAGGTATAGCCTGTCTTTTTCCATAACCATCTTTAATTTAACTATGGCTTCCTGAACGGCCGCCTCCGGTAGGCGGGAGGCTGATACCATCTTCTTAAGGTGGGCAGGGTGATTGCGGGCTAACAAGTATTCCTTGATGCCCAGCCAATAGATGATGATGGCCAGGGGAATGTACAACGGATACCAGTCCCACCAATCCAGTAGCGCATTGCTATAACGTGGTATCAGATAAGGGATTAAATGTAATAGCCAGATGCATTGAAAAATCAGGAAACCGCCGATAAGTTGTTTCATCCATTTTAATGGCGGGTTGTGTATTCCTGTGCTTTCTTTTCTCCTGATGGAAGAAACATACCTGACCGATAAATAGAGATAAACGGTCAAAGATATCCAGCGGGGAACATCTACATAAGTATTATAGGTGTCTATAAAATTCCCTACGGGAGCATCATTTCCTTTAACTACCCCGGTTAAAAGAGCAGCAAAATAAATCCCGGCAGTTATTTGTGGAACCAGGTCCAGGATCACAGGATAAAAATAAATGCGATATTTCCCGGTCAATACAAAATCCGGCTCAAGTGTGGACCGGATATAAAAAAAGAGCAATGGGCCCAGGGGCATAACAATCACCAGGGGAACCATTGAGAAAATAACCCTTAATGCTGTAGTCGAACCGTACCAGTCCTGGTGTATCAAATAGAGATTCAGGCAGGCCAGGGCAATCAGGAATGTGAAGACGGCCAGTAAACGATTGGCTTGCCTCTTATTTTTAGAACAAAAAAGCAGGCAGCTCAGGATAAATCCCTGAAGACTACCCAATAGAACAATCGTATTTAAAAAACCAGAATTAAGCATCCTCCTGAGGCTTGTGAGATAAAGCTACGTCCTTTTGAACACCTTTAAAAATTCAACAATAACCAGTTAACTATCAAATATGCTACAACGCAGGTAAGACATTTGCCCAGCTTTCCCGACTGAAAAATGAAACCCTTCAAATAATTGGATTTGAAGGGTTTTTGATTTGAATAATTCTTTATTCATTTAACAGGACATTTTGTATTCCATACTCTTTTTGCAGATATCAGGCTTCCACAAGGCTATTCACTGTACCGGCCAGTTCAACCGTCAGTTCGGCGAGCCTGTTCGAAATGCCTACTTCATTATCGTACCACGATACGATCTTTATCAGTTTGTCAATAGAATGGGTTAACGTACCATCAACGATAGACGAGTGGGTATTGCCCATCATTGTCAATGGCAATGTCACGAACATAGATATCACTTTTGTCAGTGCGCAGGGATAAGGACCTGACTTTACCGGTTTGAGTACTGTAGCTTTTTAGTCCCTGCCTAAAACAGCCTATTAGTAGTTCGTTATTGTTGATCGGGTATATTTTACTTACAGATCGGGAGTTAGCGGGGATGCTTTTATTTACGATCCTCACCTTGGTGGTATTTGCTTTTTCGGGATTGTAAAGGCTGATGTTTCCATCATTATCTCCCATCCACAAATTCATATCAGCGTCTAAAGCAAGGCAGGAAGCAGGTATTTTGAGGTTTTCAAACCAAGTAGAGTTGAGCATCATTTTAAAACCCGCTCTGAGAGCGGGTTTTTTATTTTGTGCGGACGCGGAAAAGTTGCTCGATAAAGCGAACTACAAAGGCGATAGGTAATTCAGACATACTATTCCTGTATCATAATGTCTGACCTCCAAAAGCCTTAAAGTAGTTGGATTTATTTCCTCTGTAAAAAGTTTTCTGCCGCCAGATGTCAATATTGGACAAAGAAAGAGGCGATACTCGTCAATAAGATTTTCTTTCATCAAGGTTTGTGCAAGGGAAATGCTTGCCCACAATACTATATTTTTCCCCGGTATTGATTTAAGCTGTTGAATATACGAAATGGCATTGCCGCTTGCAATTTCCGCAACTGGCCATTTCCCCCAGGGAGCATCTTTCAATGTATTGGAGAATACAATTTTTCTTCCCCGATTCATCCTGTCCGCAAGTACTTCTGTATCCGCCGGCCTGTCAGGCCAAATTTCAACGAATTGTTCGTATGTTTTGCGGCCCAGTAGTATGGTATCGATGGTTTCCAGGAACTTTACCTGATCGGCTTCAGCATAAGTTTTACGCACTAAGCTGGCAAAAAAATCCAATTGCCCCTTTTTATCAGAAACATAGCCGTCTAAAGATATCCATTCCGATAAGATTATCTTTCTCATGATGTTTATGATGAAAGTTAATGAATGTTCGAAGTTTCATATATCAAATGTATTGCGTAAATTCTGCTCACCAGGGGGGTGGTTTGGACATTATGATGGGTCGATCTGGGCTACATCATCTATAAATTGATTCGAAAGGCATCCGGTCATCCCGGCGCACAATCAAAAGCCAACCAGAGGAACATACTGCCAACACTCCGTTGAACATAATTAATGAACGGTCAAATCCACTCTATTGCCAACGCCCGGTTACGTAGCCTTCAGCCAGATGGCCATCTCACCAATCCTGATAAATTAGTGAAGCCGGTTATCCTGAAGCTGAATGTTGAGGAATAGCTTAATACATCGAATAAATACCGGAATTTTATTCATGGAAAGATCCTGCAACAAACTTCCTTAGCAAGTAACCACAACCTTCAGGAAAATGGCCGGGATAGAAGTTGTGCCCGCTACGGTGCTTTTATTTTGACTGTTGAACAGCTCTTCCAGTTCATGCTGAAGTTCTGGAGATTTTCCATTCTTTGCAGCAGCTTCAAAGGCATTCATGGTAGGGCCATAATAATTCTTAAATCTGGCGACGAGGTCCGTAGGTGAAAATGGAGCATTAAACGTATATATGTCCCTAATGAATGATATATTTTCAGCAGCTATGCCAGCCTTTTGAAAACGTTCGAGCACATGACTCTCCACGCCCCATAACATCGGACTTACAAAACCTTCCGGTGGGGGCGGGGCGTAGGCAGAACTGATCTTCAAAATTTGAGCTACCAGTGTCGGATCTCCGGGGATCCAGTTGCCCATTACGATCTTTCCTTTCGGACGAGTGACGCGGACCATTTCTCTGGCCACGTCAAATGGTTTTGGTGCGAACATGGCGCCGAAGATGCTGATCACGAGATCAAAAGATTTGTCCTCCAATCCTTTCAAATCAGTTGCATCACCTTCCTGGAAGCTACAATTTGAAAGTCCTTCCTTTTGTGCCCGAAGGTTACCTGCATCGACAAGGTTCCTTGCAATGTCGACGCCTAATACTTTCGCTCCTAATTTAGCTGCAGGAATAACTGTAGTACCATCGCCGCACCCAAGGTCAAGGACCGTGAGACCTTTGGTAATGCCCAGTTGAGCAACCAATGCAGTACCGCTTTCACGCATGGTCTCTGCAATACGGGTAAAATCACCCTTTTCCCATAACGCCTTGTTGGGATTCAGGTTCGATGGAGAGAAAGACGTTTGTTGTGATGTAGTAGAGTCGCTCATGTTGTAGATTTTTTAGATTAAGAATAAATGGGGCTTTCAAAGGGCGAAAAAGGGTGGAGGAATGTTCATTCTAATTTAACATATTTTACAGACATCCTGATACTGTCCGGCAGGAAACTCTTTGCAAGATCGATCCCGCTGCTTTCAATTAGAACAGTTTTTTGAACCTACAGGATCAATGAACCTCCGCCGTTTCCGACGGAGGTGTTCCCCTTAATGACCCCTAGTTCCCGAAGTGAAAGAGTGAAACCAAACCAACTATCTTGTTGCCGAATTACCGACCTTAAAAATATTGTCGACCACTTTAAATCCCTGCTCTGTACCGGCATCGATACTGGGCTGATAATGAATTCCAGCATATAATCTCGATTGTCCCGCTTCAATACCAATGGCAATAAGAGTAGGGTAGGTCCTTGGCGCAAAACCCAGATAATCATAAGTATGATCAGTAAATGACCCAATATTACCGAAGAAGTTCTGCAAAACGCCGGCCGTAGCTATCGAAAGGGAGGCATGTGCCGATACATATTCCGGATGCGCCGGAGTGGTAAGTAGCGGCGCCCATGTATTGTCTCCCATCACTTCCCTGATATAAGTTACAGGACGGACCAAGTTGTATTGGTACTTTGCTTTAAAACAACTGATCAAAGCATCATTCATGGCAGAACCGGCAACCGCATAAGCAAGAGCGGATTTGTAAAGAGGCGTTTTGGTTGTTCGTATCACCTGCTGCAGAATGCTTAACCAGTGACCGGGTGAAGTAGTTCCCGGCACATCTCTCCAGAACATGGCCATTGCTTTTTGATCGTCGGTAAGATTTTTTGATACATCGTATACTTTTTTTACCATTTTATAGAACGGCGATTGGTCATCGGTAGAATAATCAAGCGGTCCGGAAGGCTGTGTATTTGCTGTACTGCCGCGAATAATGGGTCTGTTGTTTCCCCAGTAAGGAGTGGCTGGATTTGCAAATGCAGGAGGGGTGGGCTTCCACAGACCCGGGCCTGTTGGCGCTGTATAAGGGTTGTTCGCATTTTTATAATTGTCGGTTTCCGACCAATTGAAAACCGCCGTGGCAACGGCTTTTCCAAATTCGGCAGACTTACTGACCAACGATGCCGGTTGAGTGGCAAGAAATTCCTGGTTCAATGCATTTTCCAAAGAGTCGATGGCAGCCTTATCGGCAGGGTTTGCATTTGGAAATAGTGCTTTATTCATGTACGCCATGGCCGCATTCACATTGGCCGGATGATAATAATTCTTATGATGATCAGGAACAGGCAGGCCCGTTAAACCATTCCACTTGTCTGTCCACTGATAGAGGGGATGCAAGCCGGGTTTCAGTGATTCAAGTGCTGCTATTCCTGTATATGCAAAATGCCGTGAAAATGCATGATTGGCGATACCGGTTGCATTGCGCATCAGCCGTAGTTGAAGTGTCATCCACTTATCCAATACATCAGAAGAATAGTAAGGTGGATGGCCGTTGCCTGGGTTATTTTTTTTACAGGCAGGCAAAAAAGTGAGAGCAACGACTGTGCCTGACAGTAAGAATGCAGTCAGGAAATTCATTTTTCGCTTGAATATTACTGTTGTCATGTTGATAGGTTTAGTTTGGATCGAAAGATTTAATGATTAATGGTGATGATTGATAGTAATTATTATGCAAACCTTACAGCGACCTGCTTTTGATCATTTCAGCTCAAACACGGTCACTGTTTTATAATTGATCACTTTCCTTAGCTGACCAGGAAGGGAGTTATCCCACACTCCGCCCGCCAATAATATTCTATTCCCTGCGGCGGCAGCAGTAACCAATGCTTTCCTTTCCGGCAGGCTAAAGCTGGTAGTGTCGAAATTGGCCCCCTGGGTATCATATACAAATACTTTTGAGGTAATGGTGTCGGCCAAAACACCGGCGGTTATCATTACTTTATTTCCGAGAGCAGTCATTCCGGACGCTCTGATCGGACTTGGAAGTGGTACTGTATTCAATTGGCCGCCGCCGATATCATACACGTGAAATTTGGTGTAATCGAAATTGGTACCGGATGTCAGGAATACCTTTGAGCCATTGGTACAGGCCAGTATATTAGGCAAAGTATTTCCCGTTAATGTGAGTACTGTCCACCGGTTTGTTTGCACATCATATACATCCACAGTTTCATAATTACTGGTAACTACTCCTCCGATAAACAAAATTTTAGTCCCCGCAGAAATCACGTAAACATCCTTGCGGGGCTGGCTGAGCGTGGCCCACGTCCATTGACCTGTCTGCACGTCGTAAATGTCTACCCGGTCGGAATAATAAGGCTCGTTGTTATTATTAACGCCTGTGCCTCCGGCAAACACTATTTTATTGCCGGCTGCTCCTCCTGAGAGGTTAGCCCTCGCCACGCTTAACGAATCCATGGTCCATTGGCCTGTTTGAGTGTTGTAGATATCCACCCTGGCGGAGACTTTGTCAGGAAGGGAGCCACCTGCAAACAGGATCTTATTGCCGGCGCCGGCTGCGGCCAGAAAGCCTCTTGCCTGTGACAAATGGGTAGCTGTTACCCGCCCGGTTGCCAGATCAAACACATCTGCCACTGAAGAATAAGCATAATTGGGAGCTGCTCCACCAGCGATAATCAGCACATTATTCAAAGCTGCCGTTGCATAGTAATCCCTTTTCACACTTAGCCCGAATCTGTTCCATGAGTCGTCCTGGATGTTGTACACATCGGTATTGGTGCTTTTTTTTGTGCCAAATGGCGACACCGAAAAAATTTCCCCTCCTATGAAGCAGCTATAGTTACCCGTTTGCAACAGTTGCATACTGTACCGGCCTTCACTTAAAATATCTGAAGTCTCAATATGGTTTAGCTTCTTCGGAGCAGTACCGGAATCACTCTTTCTGCAGGAATTCAATGCTCCAATAAAGATCAGTGCGATAAAAATTATCTTTGTTTTCATGCTTGGCTGTAAAAAAGGTTAAGGTTGTTTTTTGATTTCAAACGGGAAGGCCCCGATATTTTTGTATATGAATCCCGATATGACAGTTGGTGAGGTCTGGTTCGATTCAACAATAAAATTGTCGTTGTTTTCCGCCTTGTAAGAGCTCCGGAAATTATTTCCATTCACAGTATATCTCCCCTCATATTTCAAACATCCACTGTTGTCTGATGTATCGCCTTCGAATATCTGGATAAAAAACCTGGAGGTCCCATCGGCCCTGTTCAGTATGGCTGTGCTGTAGTAGTACATATATCCTTTCCAGTAGCCGACCGGATTGAAAGGTTCTGTATGGGTCTCTTTTTTGCAGGCTGGGAAAGTAAGCGCCATGCCAGCAATGATTGTAACAAATGTCTTTTTCATCTTAGAATATTTTTAGAGTATATCTTTTCAAGGAATGATCATTCTTTCCGGAATTCAAATTCTTATCAAAACTGTTTGCTCCTGTAATTTTGATTGCGGGTGCAAAAATAAAAGCGTCGTTATTCGGTAAAATTTGCGCCTTATCCATCGGCTGTATTTTTCTTCCGACCGGAAAACGCTCAAAAAAAATATTTTGCCCCGGGCCCTATTTAACTGCATGCGGGGGGATATGAACGGCCGGGGCTACTCTCCCAACGGCGCTATTTTTCATGATGCTGTATTTACAATACAATAATGTTCGGCAAGTGATTACCTTTAAAGAAGAAAAGAAAACAACACCATCACGTGGACCGGAAATGTTTTTCCATATTATTATTACTCATTCTTTCTTTAAGACATGCAGAGGGGCAGCATTTCACTGAGGATAAATTTGATCGCTATACAACGGCAGATGGCATGTCGCATAATACCGTGTCCGCAATAGCCCAGGACTCGGCAGGATATATCTGGATCGCTACTTCCTATGGATTGAACCGCTTTAACGGCAGCCGCTTCGTACAGGTTCACAGCAACAGTGATAGCCTTTCCTTACCGGCAGAAGACCTTACAGGAATGGCATGGCTCGATAAATACCGGCTGGCTGTCTTCTCAAACGGCCTGTACATGCTGGATACAAGGACCAACACCGCCCATAACCTGTTCATTCCTTATCATGACCTTAAATACCAGTTCAAGTACAATATGATTGTACGGACAATAGGAGATAAGAATGGCAGTATATACATCCTTACTCGTTCAGGATTCTATCACTACGATAAGAATTATAACCTGCTCTCACGCTACGATTTCTATAAGGAAGAAGAAGTGCCGGTCTCTCACTTTTATTTTGGGAGAGGGCTTTTTGAACTGGATAGCCAGCGGCTGATGATCGTGTCTATCGGGGGCCTGTATATTTATGACAAGATCAAAATGCTATTCAGGAAAATGACAGGGGATGACTGCCCCCTGCTTTCGGAATTTCTCCATTATCCTGATCCCGATTACCAGTTCTATCAGCAAAAGCCCGGGGCTTTCTTTGTTTTGAAATCTTTCAGCGACTCATTGATCTATGTCAATACTATTGAGAAGAGAAAGGTCATTTCCCGCTTGCCTTTCAATCCGCTCAATACTGAATTTTCATGGCGTACAAAAATGCTGGCGATCAGCGATACTGCTTTTTATATTACTGGCCAGTTTTCCGGCTTTTTTAAAATGCTTTTTGATACCAGGTCTGGTACTGTGAGGATCGATCCGCAAAAATATTTTCCATCGTATCTCTGTACAGCTTTGTTGAAAGATAAAGATCAGAATCTCTGGATTGCCACTACCAGGGGGCTGTTCAGGCAAAATCCGCAAAGATCGCAGGTACAGGTTGCAGGCTTGCCACCTGGTATCGAAGACCAGTATCCCAATATTAAATTGGATGATATTTATGTGTCGGAAGAAAAAGTATATGCAGGGGCAAGGGGCAATGCAGGGTTGTTCGTATTTGACAGGAATACATTTCAACTGGAAAAGCAGGTGTCTTTCAGGCTCAACCCCGGCGACAACCGTGCCAACCATATCCGTTCCATCGTACCTGCCGGCCCTGCCGCTTTGCTGATCGGCACTGTAGGGCCGCTGGTATTGTTCGATACAAAGAGCAGCAAAGAAAAACAATTAACGCCACCCGGATGGGACCACCCCGGTGATTGGACAAGCGATATATATAAAGATCGCAAAGGCCATATATGGATCAGCTCGGAAAACATCTACAAGTATGATCCGATCACCAATAAATTCATATCGATCCTGCCATTGAAGCAACTTTTGAGTGTGCCTTTTGTGATCACTGAAGACACGGCCGGCCATATTTGGATGGCAGGCCATGGCATAGCACGATATAATACATTGCTCGATAGTTTCGACCTGGTGCTCGATTCGTTCCCGTATATAAAAATGCCCGACAAGCAAATAAATGCAATAGTAGTGGACCAGCAGAACATTGTTTGGTTCAATAGCAATAACAATGGCCTGGCCGGTTATGATATCGCTACGAAAAAAATGTATCATTTTACACGCAGCAATGGGCTGCCGGATGATAATATAGCGTCATTGATCGTAGTTGGCGATAAGCTCTGGATCGCGTGCTACTCCGGCATTGCCTGTATGGACCTGCAAACTTTTCAAATCATTAGCTTTGGAAAGGAAGATGGCTTTCCGGACATGTCTATCGTAAAAGGGGCCAGGTTTTTTTATGACAAAGATCACCGGCAATTATATATCGGATTTTCTACAGCGGTTGCAAGATTCAATCCCCACGACATACTCCGGAAAAAATTACCGCCCGATACTTTTATAGAAACCCTTGCCATCAACGGGGGAGAAACAATTTATCTTCCCGGAACAAATATTACCACTTCCTGGCAGGATAATGATGTGGCGATAACAATAGGCTCAATCAATTTCTCAGATGGCAATATCCAGCGCTTTGCCTATCGTATAGTGAAGGACAGCACCAGTTCATGGACGTTGATGGGGAGCCAGCCTTCCTTCAGCATTTCAAGCCTTTCGCCGGGCACACACAGGATACAGGTAAAAACCTATGCACCGAATAACCGCTGGCCGGAACAGGTAAAAGATATCCGCATCACCGTATTGCCGCCACTTTGGGAAAAGACCTGGTTCATCATTTTAATGGGAGCTATGGCCTTACTGCTCCTGTATATATTCATTCAATGGCGTACCGGGCTTGCAAGAAAAAAGGAAATGGAGAAAACGCAGGTCCAGAAGCTGATCGCTGATGATTACAGGAACCAGTTCGAGCTGGAACATATCAGTAATTATTTTTCTTCATCATTGGCCGATAAAAAGACCCTGGATGAAGTATTGTGGGATGTGGCCGGCAACCTGATAGGCAGAATGAACTATGTCGATTGCATGATATATATCTGGAATGAAGACAAAACAAAAATGGTACAGAAAGCGGCGTATGGCCCCAAAGGAAAACCCGAATATATTTCCGCCAATGTATTTGAGGTATTGCCGGGGCAGGGTATAGTAGGTCATGTGATCGAGACCCGCCAGCCCACACTGGTAAATGATACAAGAACAGACAGTCGTTACCGGGTGGATGATGAATTCCGGTTAAGTGAAGTTTGTGTTCCGATCATTCATGGCGACGAGTTGATGGGCGTCATCGATTCGGAGCATCATCTGCCCAATTATTTTAGTGAAAGGGATATCAAAATATTGACCACCATTGCCACGCTGATTGCCAATAAGCTAAAGCAAATCGAATCAGAAAAAACATTAGAAGTAAAGCAGCAGGAGCTGGCAAATATCAATGAGCAATTGGCTGAAGCAAGGCTGGCGGCATTGCAGGCACAGATGAACCCGCATTTTGTTTTCAATGCGCTGAACAGTATCAAGCGCATGATCCTCGATGGGGACAATGAAAAAGCATCAAGATACCTGAGCAAATTTGCACTGATGATCCGCATGACATTGAATCATTCAAAAGAAATTTTCGTTACGCTGGATGAAAACATACAATACCTGAAAGCATATCTTGAAATGGAACAGTTGAGGTTCGATGATTCATTTACGTATAAGGTCCATACCGGTGAGAATATGGACCTCGAAGAAACAGCGATCCCATCCATGATGATCCAGCCAATTGTGGAGAATGCGATCTGGCACGGGCTATTGCCGGGGAAGGCCGACAAGAAGATCAGCATCCGGTTTTCCGAATATGATAACAAGATCACCTGCAGCATTGAAGATAATGGGATCGGTATCCGTCAGTCGGAAAAGCTGAAAGAAAAAAATAAACCGACGCATCAACCGGTGGGACTTGAAAACCTGCGAAAGCGGATCAAGATCATGAATGAAAAATATGACATGGGCTGCAGTTTGGAAATAACCGATCTGAAAGAGGCAGGTAAAAATGGAACAGGCACAAGGGTGGTGCTTCAGTTCAATCTAATTACAGTATAATTACTCTTATGCAAGCGATCTTGGTAGATGACGAACCGGATGGCATCCGTACTTTGCAGAAAATGCTGGAACGGCACTGTCCGCATGTAAAAATTGCAGCTACCTGCAATAGCGCCGCATTAGCTAAACAAAAGATCCAGCAATTGGAGCCCGATGTGGTTTTCCTCGACATACAGATGCCGGGCAAAAGCGGTCTGGACCTTCTCACGGAGCTGCATGAAAAGCCTTTCGAAGTAATATTCGTCACCGCGCACAATGAATACATGCTGCAGGCGCTTCAGTACAGCGCAGCCGATTATTTACTGAAACCAGTTGATGAAGACAGGCTGATGGAGGCTGTGCAAAGAGCGGAGAAAAGGCTGGAGAATGGAAGAAGAGATGAACAGACAAAAACATTGCTTCACAATCTCAGCAAAGCAGGAAATCCATCCGAAATGCGTCTATGCCTGCCAACAATGAAAGGATTCATGATATTGAAACTGGATGAAATTATCTATTGCGAAGCTGAACGCAGCTATACTATATTTCATCTTGAAAGCAATAAGACAGTGACTGTTTCAAAGCCGTTGCTGGAGTATGATCAGATATTGCAGAACACCTCTTTTCTGCGAATACATAAATCTTTTCTGATCAATCTCCATCATGTAAAAGAATACCAGAGGGGAGAAGGCGGCACGGTGATCATGAGCAATAATGCCGAAATAGAAGTAAGCCGGAGGAAAAAAGAAATGTTCCTGATGAAAGTAAAGGAATCTTTTAGATTCTAACTCAATTCTTCTTTATAGCCTGCGTATCGCCGATAATGAGGCCTTCTTTCGGTACGCGCAATAAAATACTCCTTTCATCCAGCAGCGTCTTTAGTGTCTCGTAGGGAAGATTATTCAGTGGCTCATTCCGCAGGTAATATACTTTCTCCTTGTTATCCAAATGCCATTTGATGATCTTACAACGGCAACTGGCATTTTCCGGCGTGTTCAGGATTTCTTCTATCCAGCCTCCCTTTCCCTGTTTGATGTAGACTTCCCTTATCCCTATAACATTGTTGTGATTGCCTACATCGAAGCTCCAGGATGCAGAGATGACACTGATAAAATAGGGGTCCTTATCCAGGCGCATGAGAGAATGTCTTGGTGATTCGATGCTGTCGCGGTTGTTTTTTACACTTGAATGGATAGAGACCAGCCAGGGGGATTCAAATTGCATATAGCCTGTGTGATCGAAACTGGCGCCATACCTGTTGAAAGTGAAGTATCCGTTCCTGTATTTTACATCGACTACATTGGCTACTACCAGGTGATACCGGTTCGAATCCGATACTCTCGCCTGCGGTGAACCGGTGTAGCAGAGCCATATCCCTTCCAGGCTGTCGATTTCGGCCTTTGATGGCTTATAGGGAAGGATCTTCATATCGTGCTTCAGCCCGGCCAGTTCATTTTTCATTGATTTCAGAAAATAGAACATGATGGCGATTCCCAGGATCGCAATAGTAACGATCATCCAGGGAAGCCATTTCCTGTTTTTCGGGGTAACCGATATGGGTTCCATTCGCTCCACCGGCCTGGTAATGGATTCATGAACGGCGGCAGTGGGCAAAGTGTTCTCTTCCCGTAACAGGTTGCTGTCGACCGGGTCCAGTTCAAAACCCTTCCGGCCTTTTCCATACAGGTAAATATAGCAGGCATCTACCAGGAAGGGACGGGGCTTGGAGACGATCTGATTAAAATAAGCGTCCTTGATCTGATTGCCGGTGATATCATATTTGCGGAAAGGGTAATCCAGTTTCCTGGGGTCATTATCCGGGGAATAATAGTCATGCTGTAATTCTTCCGCTGTATGGGGCAATCGATTGCTGATCTCACTGAGCGCTCTGGCCAATCCTTCATAATTTTTCCGGTTGGAATTACGAATGATCTTTTGCCCTATTTGAGATTCATACTGCTCGATCACTTTTGCAAGCAGGTAAACGATTTCTTCTTTCCCATTTTTCAAGACCATATAGAACCTTAAAATTCAATAAAATATTTCATTCCAGAAATTTATGAGGAATTCCAGAAATATCCTTCAGGTTCTTGGAATCATTCAGGAGTGACCATTTTCGGGAATGCCCCTTCATTTTGTATACATTTAGTTCCGGACGATTGCCTGGTGCTTTGCTCACACATACTAACGCTTGCAAATATGAAAAAAAAACCAATTCTACGCCTGCTTCTTTTTTCAATGCTATGGGCATCGATGGGGACCTACTCCCATGCCCAAACAAAAATCATATCGGGAGTTGTGCTGGATGAGAAGAACAACCCCATTGAAGGGGCTACTGTCGCAGTAAAAAACAGCACGCTCGCCAAAAGCACCGATGCAAAGGGTGCTTTTACGCTGTCGATGCCGGCAAATGCCAATACACTGGTGATTTCGAGTGTCGGCTACGACACGAAAGAGATGACCCTCAATGATCAGACAGTACTAAAGATCACCTTAATACAAACTGCCACCACTTTATCGAATGTGGTAGTGATCAATGCCCTGGGATTCGAAACGAAAAAGGACCGCCTGGGTTATGCTTCATCGAAGGTCAGCGCCGAACAACTCAGTACTTCCGGAGAGGCCGGACTGGCCGATGCGCTGGGCGGTAAAGCATCCGGTGTAAGGGTGTCGCGGACTTCAGGCGATCCGGGGGCCGCTTCACAGATCCTGATCCGTGGACAAAGCACGATCACGAGAGGCACGGACCCCCTGATCGTACTGGATGGCATTCCCATCAATGGCAGCAGCCGCGGTGAAACGAACGGCGGCACTACCCAACAGAGCAGGATCAATGATATCAACCCGGACGATATTGCCTCTATCCAGGTATTGAAAGGAGCTTCGGCTGCTGCATTGTGGGGCACCAGGGCCGCCAATGGCGTTATCGTCATCACCACAAAGAAGGGCGGAAGCCAGGCCAGTATAACTTTCAAGAGCACTTATTCCATCGACGAAGTGAGCCAGTTCTACAACCTGCAAAGCAACTACGGACAAGGTTCTGGTGGTGCCTGGCAGGCCAATAATACCCGCAGTTGGGGCGACAGGATTGCCAACAGATCGGGAACAGCCGATGCAGTGAATACGTCCGGCGCCAGTTTTATTGGCAATGACGGGAAGACATATTATCCTATCACTGCAAAAAATTCAAAAGATATTTTCCTGACCGACAATTACAACGCGGTTATCCAGAAAGGGCATTTTTTTGAGAACTTCCTGTCGATGAGTGGAGGTGATAATAAATCGAATTACTTTTTCAGCATAGGCGATCTCAACCAGGAAGGCATCTTCAGAAAAGGAAGCACGTACCGTAGGACCGGTATCCGTTTAAATGTCACGAAGGAATTGAACAAATGGTTGTCTGTCACCAATAAAGTCAGCTATTCACTGATCAAGTCGGATCGCATGCAAACCGGGGTGAATAATGCCGGCTTCATGATCGGCCTGCTCCGTACACCCCCCGATTTCGATAATACCGCCTACATCGGGAAATATGCGGCCACAGCAGGCGGGGCTTATATCGAAAACCGGCAGCGCAGTTACCGTAATTACATCGGGGCCAGCGCCAATCCGGGTTTCAATAACCCATTGTGGGACCTGTACAAACTGCAAAACACCAGTAAGGTAAACCGCTTTATCAACTCGGCGGAAGTAAATATAAAACCCGTTCAGTGGTTCAACCTCACGGCACGCGCAGGCGTCGATTACTGGACCGACAGGCAGATCAATTATGCTCCTTATTTTTCTACGAATGCCAATGCGGGCAATTACAGCAGGCAGGAATATACTGAAATGCAATTCAACCTGGATGTGATAGCAAGGGCCGAGAAAAACTTCAGTGATCATTTTACGGGCAATCTATTGTTGGGCTATAACTACAATGCCCTCAATACATCTTTACTGGGAGCGAATGCTCAGAATTTTATTATTCCCAATGGGCCGCAGGACCTGGACAATGCCACTCCATCGAATATCGCTACCAGCGATGGCTTCACCAGGGTTAGAAGCAATGCCGGCTATACGAGCATTGGGTTCGGATTGTACGACCAGCTATTCATCAATGCCACAGGCAGAATGGAGGCCGCCTCCACCTTCGGCATATTTTCCAATAAATCATTTTTCTACCCTTCGGCGGATATTGCCTGGCAGTTCACCCAATGGTCGTTATTTAGGAATATTGAATTCCTGTCGTTCGGAAAGTTACGGGCATCTTATGGTGTTGTCGGTATTCAGCCGCAAGCCTATCAAACGGCCACCAATTTTGTGGTCCGCACCTGGAATGATGGATGGGGAGGCGCTCTCGATCCGAGCTTATATGGGAGCGGCACGTTTATACAAAGTGTAAATAAGGGGAATGCCTATCTGAAACCGGAACGCAAACAGGAATTTGAAGTGGGGACCGACCTGCGCTTTTTCGACAACAAACTTTCCGCCAGCTTTACCTATTATCAAAATAAAACGGTAGATGCGCTGATCAACGTAGCACAGGCCGCATCGACAGGTTATGATAATTTGTACGCCAATGCCGGCAGCATTCAGAATAAAGGGATCGAGGTCGATTTATCGTACAATTTATTGCGAAAAAAAGATTGGGACCTGAGCGTGAATGTAAACTGGACGCGCAACCGTAATAAAGTACTCAATTTGAGCGGCGCCGGCTCCATCAATCTTGGAGGCACTGCCGGCATTTCTTCGAGAGCCGTGGAAGGATATGCTTTAGGTATTTTATATTCCATTCCCTGGGTGAAGGACGACAAAGGCAATCTTAAACTCGATGCGAACGGCTTTCCCACACCTGATATAACCTCAGCCCCCATCGGAGATCCCAACCCCGACTGGCGCGGTGGAATTGGGTTCAACCTGAAATATAAAAACATTACGGTGAGCGCACTGATAGAACATTCACAGGGTGGAGTAGTGGCCAATGGTACGGAAGCCGTATTGGTCGACTACGGCACCAGCGCCATCACCGGCAACGAAGTGGTTGCCCCAACAGACCTGAAAAAATACAACGGCACGGTTATCCCGGCCGGGACTTCATTCCGCGGCAATATTCATGACTTCGGTGCAGGAAAAGTGGCGCTGGACCAAAGCTGGTACACTGGTCCCGGTGGTTTCTTTGGGAATGTGGGAGAACTGTTCCTGGAAAATGCGACCTGGACCCGTTTCAGGGAACTGAATTTGGGTTATACATTGACCTCCGCAAAACTGCGCAGCACGATCGGTATAAAGTCGGTAACGGTAGAATTAAGTGGAAGAAACCTTTTCCTTATCAGCAAAGTGAATGGGTATGACCCTGATAGTAATGTAAGCGGTTCCACCTCAGGAAGAGGTGTGGTCTATTTCGTGAACCCGCCAACAAGGTCTTACATCGCGTCCTTAAAACTTAATTTCTAATTATTCTTCAACAACTGCAACTATGCTTAAAAATATCATGCCATTTTTACTCATCGTAACCGGACTGGCGATCTGCTCCTGCAAGAAAGCAGTGGAAGGCTACAATATCGATCCCAATAATCCGTCAGATGCCGATGCCATTACGATGCTTACGGGTATTGAAGTTGGCAATATGTCTGTACAGGAAGGTGAACCTGCCCGGATCGCCGGCATGTGGTGTGGCTATTTCGCCGGACAGCAGCAACAATACCAGGCCTTCTACCAGTACCTGATCATTGCCCGCAATTACGACGATTCATGGCAAAGGTTCTTCTCGGGAATTTTAAAGAACGACCGGCTGATGAAACAAAAAGCTTCTGAGGTCAATAACAGGCGACTGGTTGGTGTTGCCCAGGTGATAGAAGCCAACCTGATGGGAACTGCCACGGACCTGTGGGGTGATATTCCTTTCCGGCAGGCCTCCAGCGAATCCTATCCCAATCCTGCCTATGATCCGCAGGCACAGGTGTATGGCTACATCCAGGCATTGCTCGATAGCGCCATTCAGAACCTGGCATCTACGGCATTCGTCGATTTTACAGCGCAGGATATTCACTTCGGCGGCAACATGACCAAATGGACCCAGGCAGCCTATACACTGAAGGCGCGTTATTACCTGCATACGAAACAATATGCCCTGGCGCTCGTGGCAGCACAAAGCGGCATCAGTACGGCTGCCAACAATTGGGTGGCCCCTCATTCCAATGCGGCAAAAGGAACGTACAATCTATACTACCAGTTCTTCGCGCAGGACCGTCCAACATGGCTCGATGCCAATGGCGCCTACGCTTCCAGCCTGGTCAACCCAGCCGGAAGCAAATACAGGGGTAATGCCAAAACGATAGAACGCTCGAGGTTCAACTTCCTGTACAGCTCCGCCACCAACCCTAATTATACCACCAATGGATTTTATTCGCAGACAGCCTCTTTTCCTTTGGCAACGTATGCTGAAAATTTATTGATACTGGCAGAAGCCGACCTGAGGGTAAATGGATTGACAGCGGGACTCACGCGACTGAATAACTTCAGAAGCTATATGGCGGGCGGCGGATATATTGGCGCTACCTACCTGACCGCCGGTAACTACAAATATGATCCATATACCGCGGCGGATTTTGCGGCGGGAGGAATGGAAAACACAGGCGCCACGCCCATTCCCGATGATCGCGCTTTGCTACGTGAGATACTTGAAGAACGATACGTTACATTTATAGGGCAGATCGAAGGATTCAATGATATGAGGAGGGTATTCAGGGAAACGGATGTGCGCGTGCCGGTAACGCCCAATACAGGCACTCAGCTTCCACAGCGGTTCCTTTATCCACAGGTCGAGATCGATTTGAATACTTCAACCCCTAAACCCATTCCATCACTTTACTCACCTACACCAGTTAACCAATGAGCGTAAGAACATTGAAGGAGTTTTTGAAGATGTCTCTCTGCCTGGTCCTGTTTATAATGAATAGTCGCGGTTATGCCCAACAGGTGATACATTTATACACCGGGCAACCGCCGGGAAATATTACCCATGAAAACCGGGAAAAATTCGTACGGCCCGAAAAAGGCCGGCCCTCCATCACCAACGTCACTGATCCAACACTCACGGTTTTCCTGCCCGAACATCCCAATGCTGCCGGTACATCGGTGATCATCTGCCCCGGTGGAGGATACCTGAAGCTGACCATTGAAGATGGCGGATACGAAGTGGCCAGGAGCTTCGCTGCTGCCGGCATTGCGGCCTTCGTATTGAAATACAGGACCTGGCAGGATAGTGCTTTTATCTCTTATCGTGATATCCCGATGCAGGACCTGCAACGTGCGTTCACGATCATCCGTGCCCATGCCAATCAGTGGAAGATCGATACAGCTCATACCGGCGTGCTTGGATTCTCAGCCGGCGGACACCTGGCAGCAATGGCATCTGTCAATAGCCACGGCATCAGACCGGCATTCACGCTGCTGGCTTATCCAGTCATCAGCTTTACCGATTCATTGGTATCACCCACCTTAAAATCACGGAGCACCTTACTGGGCAGCAATATTTCGAAACTGGACAAGGAAGATTACTCGCCCGAATTGCACGTAACAGTTGCCACTCCACCTGCATTCATCGTACATGCTGAAGATGACAGCACTTCACTGGTTGGCAACAGCATCGCCTATTATAAGGCACTGCTGGCTAAAAGGGTCCCTGCGCAAATGTTGCTGTATCAGAAAGGAGGCCACGGGTTTGCACAATACAATGCAGCCCAGGATGAGAACTGGTTACCTGCAGCTATAAAGTGGCTTGCGCTCAATGGTTTTTATAAAAAAGATATCTTCAGGAAAAAATAGACAATACCGGCAGAGCGGTCAAAAATTTAAACAGGGATCAATGAAATATCTGAAAATACTATATGTGCAGGTGATCATCGGTATCATTGCAGGCGTGTTGGTGGGTTGGCTGTTTCCAGGTTTCTCCTCTACGGCGAAACTGATCAGCGAAACATTTATCAATATGATCAGGATGGTGATCGCGCCTGTTATTTTCTTCACCATCGTAGCTGGTGTTGCAGGAGCTGGCAATATGAAAAAGGTAGGGCGTGTAGGCGTAAAATCATTGATCTATTTTGAAGTGGTAACAACGCTTGCGCTGATCATCGGGCTTGTTATTGCAAATGTGGTGAAGCCGGGCGCGGGTATTGCCATTCCACATACGGCCAGCACACAGGTTGCTGAAATATCACAGCAGGCGAATACGGTGAACTGGAGCGATTTCATTGCGCATATTGTTCCGCATAATATTGTGGAAGCATTTGCCAAGGGCGATATTCTTCAGATCCTTTTTTTTAGCATCCTGTTCGCCATCGGTTTGAAAATGTTAGGCGCGCAAGGGCAAAATCTCCTGGTAAACTTCGAGAAGATCAATAAAGTTTTGTTCAATATTTTAAAGATCATCATGCGGCTGAGCCCGATCGGTGCATTTGGAGGCATGGCATATACCATTGGCAAATTCGGCTTCTCGACATTGGCCATACTGGGTAAGCTGCTGCTGACCTTCTATCTTACCGGTATCGTTTTCATCTTCGTTGTGCTGTATCTCATCTGCCGCTATTATAAGATCAGCTTATGGAGGTTATTGGGTTATGTAAAAGAAGAGATATTGATCGTGTTGGGCTCCAGCAGCAGCGAAGCAGTGCTGCCTTCCGTAATGCGCAAGCTGACCGATGCCGGGTGTGAAAAGGAAGTTGTTGGACTGGTGATCCCAACCGGGTACAGTTTCAATCTCGACGGCACTACCATTTACCTGAGCATGAGCATTATTTTTCTTGCACAGGCTTACGGGATCGATCTTTCATGGACACAGCAACTTACCGTTATCGGTATATTGCTGCTCACCAGCAAGGGAGCGGCAGGCGTTACCGGCAGCGGCTTTATCGTATTGGCTTCCACGCTTACTACCCTGAAAGTAATTCCACTGGAGGGCCTTGCATTATTGATCGGCGTTGACCGCTTTATGAGCGAAGGAAGGGCCATCATCAATTTTATAGGGAACACCGTTGCTACCGTTGTCATCGCTAAAAGTGAAAAAGAGGTCGATATGACCGTATACAAAAATGTGGTAGAATATTCATCATGACCTTTTATTATCCTTACCGGTAGTTCCATGTTTTAAAATATCGCTACTTTGTAGCATGAAAGAAAATAAATATGCATTGATCTGTACCGATTCTTCGCCTGTTGATGCGATTGTTGGCCGGCTCAGCAGACAAATAGTTTTTCTTTTTTCAATACTGCTCTCAATAGTGCTGAATGGCTGTGGCCCTTCCGGACCTGAAGTGAATAATGAAACCGTGAAAGAAGTCTCCGTCGACCAGACCCTGCTCAATGCGCTCACGAATGATACCACTGCTTCAAAAATGGTCTGGATACCTGGAGGGAAATTCCAGATGGGTACTGAAAGTCCTGAATTTCCTGATGCGAAACCGGTGCATGAAGTACGGGTGAACGGTTTCTGGATGGATGAACATGAAGTTACGAATGCGGAATTCGCAAGATTCATCAAAGCTACAGGGTACAAGACTATCGCTGAACGCCCATTAGATCCGGCCGATTATCCGAACGTACCAAAAGAAAATCTGATCATCGGTTCGGCAGTATTTGCGCCGCCCAAAGAAAAGGTCTCTTTGGATGATCCTCTTAAATGGTGGCGATATGTGGAAGGCGCCAACTGGTATCAACCATTGGGGCCGGGGAGTTCCATCTCAGGAAAACCTGATGAACCTGTTGTACAGGTTTGCTATGAAGATGCGGTCGCTTATGCTAAATGGGCAGGAAAACGATTGCCTACAGAAGCTGAATGGGAATATGCAGCAAGGGCCGGAAAAGAAGATCAGATCTATTATTGGGGCAATGAATTGACTCCCGGAGGCAAATGGATGGCCAATATTTTCGAAGGGACCTTTCCCAACAAGAACTCCAAACTGGATGGCTTTGAATTTCTCGCCCCTGTCAAATCCTTTCCTCCTAATGCCTATGGGCTCTTCGATATGGAAGGGAATGTTTGGGAATGGTGTTATGATCTCTATCGTCCCGATTATTATCAACATAGCCCGGCCGACAATCCGCAGGGGCCTTCGGATAGTTATGACCCGGATGAACCGAACGCCATCAAGCATGTGCAGCGGGGTGGGTCTTTCTTATGCAGTGATCAGTATTGTATCAGGTACAAAGCAGGCAGCCGTGGAAAAGGAGAAGTGAAAAGTGCCTCCAATAACCTTGGATTCCGGTGCGTGAAAGATAGTGTCGTGTTAAAAAAGTAGCAACAATGTTAAATAAATACAAGAGCGCTTAATAACGGCTTTTTTGAAATAGCTGCATGACTTTCCCTAATTAATTACGCAATCGTTTTCGAAAACATTTCCGTAGAAATTCTGAATTAAAAAACGAGCAGGCTAAGGAATAATCATTAGACTTGTAATCACCAAAAAACCAGGATCGATTGCTGCAACTGATAAAATACATGGCCGTTTGTTCGGCCTTGCTCTCGTTTGGGCATAATTCAAAACTGAATACACAGCCCCCGAATATTCTCATCGTCATTACTGATGACCAATCATATCCTCATGCTTCTGCATACGGAAGCAATATGGTATCTACCCCTGGTTTTGATTTCGTAGCGAAACAGGGAGCTTTATTTACCAAAGCGTATGTTACCTCTCCGGGGTGTAGTCCTTCCCGCGCAAGCCTGCTTACAGGGCTCTATCCCTGGCAAGTGGAGGAGGCAGGCTCACATGCCAGCTCATTCTCATCAAAATATATTTGTTTTCCTGAACTGCTACAGAAAGCCGGTTACCATATCGGATATACCGGTAAAGGGTGGGGGCCGGGCAATTGGGAAATATCAGGCCGTAAATACAACCCGGCAGGGCCCGAGTACAATACGCAAACACTTACACCGCCCTATAGCGGAATATCCAAAACAGACTATACGGCCAATTTCAGAAAATTTTTGAGTGAGCGCAAAAAGGGACAACCATTTTATTTTTGGGTGGGTACCCAGGAACCGCATCGCCCTTTTGAAAATGGGTCATGGTCGAAGAAAGGCTATACGCTATCCCAGGCCCGGGTACCAGGGTTCCTCCCGGAAAACGATACGATCAAAAGCGATCTGCTGGATTACGCAACCGAGATCTCCTGGGCCGATTCCCATTTGATGAATTGCATCGATGAACTGAAACGCACCGGTGAATTCGATAATACCATTATTATCGTTACGGCTGATAACGGCCTTTCATTTCCCTATGCTAAAGCGAACTGCACCGATGCCGGCATTCATGTTCCATTGGCCATCTGCTGGGGAAGTAAGATACGGCCCGACCAGGTAATTGAAACGCTGGTCAGTACAATCGATATTGCTCCAACTGTTATGGCTGTTACCGGGTTGAAACCGGGCCAACCGCTGAGTGGACAAAACCTGCTTCCATTGCTGACGGGAAATTCCAAAGGCTATAAATCGGATGCTGTGTTTGCAGGCCGTGAGAGGCATTCTTTTTCCCGCTACAATAATATGGGATATCCCATGCGTAGCATAGTTTGGAAAAATTATCTCCTGGTCCAAAATTTCCACCCGGAGCGATGGCCCGCCGGTGATCCAAAGGAGATTGCAAAGGACGGCAGCTTGAGTGATGCCTTTTATGATATAGATGATGGTCCATCCAAACGATATCTACTTGATCATCGCAATGAACCGGCAGTGGCGCCATTTTTCAACCTGGCCATGAACAAGCGGCCCGAATTTGAATTGTACGACTTATCAAAAGACAGTGATTGTTTGCACAACGTAGCAGACAATTCTTCTTATATTGCTGTTTTGAAAACAATGAAACAAAAGCTCCGGGACAAACTGGTTACCACCAACGATACAAGGATCGGAGCCAACCCTGAAATATGGGAAACCTATCCACGTCTTGAAGGCAAAATGAGGAATTTTCAGAAAGCTAATTAATCCTTATGAATTTTAATGTATTTACGATCGCAGGTCTGACTATGTTGCTTTTCTTTTCGGGTACGTCCCCGGAGAAAAAGGCGATCGATAAGCGTCCCAATATACTCCTGATCTGTGCCGATGACCTGGGTTGGTCGGACATCGGTTGTTACGGCAGCGAAGTGAGCACGCCCAACCTCGATAAACTGGCGGCCTCCGGTATTCGCTTCAGACAATTCCATAATACCTCCAAATGCCATCCATCACGTGCATGCCTGCTCACCGGTCTGTATGCACAGCAGAACGGATATTTCAAGGACTTCGATAAACCATTGGTGAACGCTATCACGTTGGGTGAATATTTGAAAAGCGCTGGGTATATCACGTTATGGTCGGGCAAACATCATGGTGCGGAAAATCCGAAGACAAGAGGATTCGATCATTACTACGGGCTCAGGGATGGCGCCTGTAATTATTTCAACCCGGGACTGCAACGTGCAGGTGAGGATAAACCTGCACAGAAAAAACAGGTCCGCTATTGGTGCATCGAAGACAAAGAATATGCTCCTTATACACCTGAAGAAAAGGATTTCTATACCACCGATTACTTTACCAAATATGCTTTGAAATGGCTGGATGAGTATCAGACCAACGACACCCCATTTTTCCTTTACCTGGCCTACAATGCCCCCCACGATCCATTAATGGCCTGGCCGGAAGATATTGCGAAGTACAAAGGGAAATATAATGCCGGTTATGGACCCGTTCGAAAAGCCCGTTATGAAAAGCAAAAGAAGAACGGCCTGATCGATGCACGCTATCGATTGTCGGGGCCAACATATAAGTCCTGGGATTCACTAACACCCAAACAGCAAGCCGAAGAAGCACGAAAGATGGAAGTATATGCAGCTATGATCGACCGGATGGACCGCAACATCGGTTATGTACTTGACAAATTAAAGAAGCAGGGTAAACTGGATAATACGCTCATCATTTTCCTTTCGGATAATGGCGCATCCGGCGAAGTAGTGACCCTCGATGAAAGCCACGGGCCCATTGGTTCGATGACCAACTGGACCTCACTCGGTGAGGACTGGGCCAATGTGGGCAATACCCCTTTCCGCTATTTCAAAAACTATAGCTACGAAGGTGGTACGGCCAGTCCCCTGATCATATCATGGAAGAACAAACTGAAAAATCCCAATCGCCTGTCCGATCACACAGGCCACATCATAGATATCATGGCCACTTTCGTTGATGTTGCAGACGCGCCTTATCCCGGTGAATATAAAGGCAAGCCGGTACTTCCCTATGAAGGAACATCGCTCCTGCCCGTGATCCTCGGCGAAAAAACAACCAGGGAAAAACCCATATTCTGGGAATGGCAGCGGGGCCAGGCAGCAAGGACCGGGAAGTGGAAGTTGGTGAGGCAGGGACTGGACAGTCCATGGTCGCTTTTTGATATGGAGGCCGACCCTTCGGAAACCAGGGACCTGGCATCATCGAACCCGGACATAGTAAATCGGATGGAGCAATCATTCAGGGAGTGGAAGACGCGCGTGTCCATCGTAAAAGAATCGAAAAAGAAAAAAAACGGTGAAGAGTAGAAGAACTAAAATATTCCTCCTACATGCATTCATGATCACGGCAATGCCGGCTTTTACTCAACAGGCCGCTGAAAAAGCACTGCCTGCCAGGCAACCGAATATCCTTTGCCTGGTGACGGAAGATATCGGCCCCTATATTGGATGTTATGGAGATCCTTATGCCAATACACCCAATCTCGACCACTTTGCCACCGAAGGGGTCCGTTATAACAGGATGTTCACCACCATCGGCGTATGCGCACCGTCGAGAGCATCATTGATCACAGGTCTTTTCCCCACATCATTTGGCGCGAACTATATGCGCACCTCCAATACCAAACCATTGACGGAAGGACTCGTGCCCCCATATGAAGCAGTGCCTGCTGCCGGTGTGAAATGCTATACGGAATTTCTCAGGCAGGCAGGTTACTATTGTACCAACAATGCCAAGATGGATTACCAGTTCAATGTTCCGGTTACAGCCTGGGATGAGAACGGGAAGACCGCCCATTGGAAAAACCGCCCGGCAGGAATGCCCTTCTTCTCTATTTTCAATATGGAGATCACACATGAATCACAGGTTTGGAAAAGGGCCAACGAACCACTGGTGATCGATCCTGCCACCATTACACCACCTCCTTACCATCCCAACAATGAGGTGGTACGGAAAGACTGGGCCATCGTTTACAGCAATATCCACGCGATGGATGAACTGGTGAAAAAATTTATCGATGAAGTGCGCGATTCAGCACTGCTGGACAATACAATTATTATATGGTATTCCGATAACGGAGGCCCTTTGCCCCGGCAAAAACGTGAACTGTATGAAAGCGGGGCACTGGTGCCGTTCATGGTTCGATTCCCTGATGGAAGTTTTGCCGGAACAGTCAGCGACCGGATGCTGATGTTCGCCGATATTCCTGCTACTATTCTCTCCCTTGCCGGTATCAAACCACCTGCCTACATGCACGGTATTCCTTTCCTTGGAAAATATAATGGGCCGGAAAGGAGCTACGTGTATGGAGCCCGCGACAGGCTCGATGAGATCGTAGAACGACAAACATCCGTCCGCGATAAACATTATCGCCTTGTTCATAATTATTTGCCGGAGAAGTCCGGGTATATGGAAATCCTTTCGCGCCTGGAAATGCCGATGATGCAAAATATGGTCGGGCTATACAAGAAGGGAGAGTTGAACGAAGAAACACGCAGGTGGTTCGACAAGCCAAGACGAAATGAAGAGTTTTATAATGTGGACCTGGACCCGCACGAAATGAATAACCTGGTCGATGATCCAAAGTACCAGGCAGACATCAGGAGATTAAGGGAAGAACTCAAACAATTGGACAAACAGTATAATCCTTATCTGGGATTGAGCGAAGCAGAACTGCGAAACAGGCTCTGGCCCGGAGGCAACCAACCGGTTGTGCAACAACCTGTCATCACCGGGTTACCGGATGGCACTATCAGGATCACCTGCGCAACACAAGGAGCATCGCTTGCCTACCAGGTCAATGGAAAAGGTTTGCGCACCAACCATTGGTTCCTGTATTCGAAACCTGTTTCGTTAAAGAAAGGAGATATCATAACAGTGGTGGCCACCCGCATCGGATATAAACCAAGCGCACCGGAAAAATTTGAAAAGAAGTAAATAAGTATGACTCTGCAAAATAAATTCATATCGGTTTTTGCCTTTTGTGTATGCTCATTGGGTGCGCTTGCCCAGCATGGTTGGGAAGCATTGAAAGAGATTGAACAAAATATTCAGGTCCCACAATTCAGGAACAGGAGTTATAATATCATCGACTTCGGGGCCAGGAAAGGTGGAACGGCCGACTGTCGCCCCGCCATCAATAATGCTATCACCAAATGCAGTGAACAGGGTGGAGGCCGGGTAACAATACCTGCGGGAAAGTATTACAGTAAAGGGCCCATCCTGCTCAAAAGCCATGTCGATCTTCATTTCAGCGAAGGCGCCGAACTGGTTTTCAGCAGTGCTGCCGAAGACTATTTGCCGGTTGTGTTCACCAGGTGGGAAGGCACCGAGCTTTACAATTACTCACCGCTGATCTATGCTTATAAAGCAACCAATATTGCTATTACAGGCAAGGGTTTGTTGAATGGAATGGGCCTGGCTAATTTCGCAAACTGGAAGCCCGACCAGAAAAAAGATCAGCAGCACCTGAGGGAAATGGGACGGAAAGGCGTACCCGTAAAACAACGTGTTTTTGGAAAGGGGCATTATTTACGGCCGGCTTTCCTGGAACTGGTCGAGTGCAGGAATATCTTAATTGAAGATATCAAACTGATCAATGCCACCTTCTGGGTCATTCATCCTGTTTATTGCAATAACGTCACCGTCAGAGGCGTAACGGTCGATAGCAAAAACCTCAATAGCGATGGCTGCGATCCCGAATCATCTACCAATGTTCTGATCGAGCATTGCCGGTTTATGACAGGGGATGATGGTATTGCTATTAAATCGGGCCGCGATAACGACGGGTGGAGAGTAGGTAAGCCTTCGGAAAACATCATCATCCGCGATTGCTTCTTCGAAACAGAAACAAATGCTGTTTGTATCGGCAGCGAAATTTCGGGCGGCGTTCGAAATGTGTTTGTGGAAAATATACAGGTGGCGGCAGCTTCCAATGCCATTTATTTCAAATCCAATCTCGATCGTGGCGGTTTTATCGAACAGGTCCGTGTAAGAAAGGTTGCTGTTGATTCCGCCCGTTCAACAGTGGTGAAATTCGAACCTGATTATAAATCGGAAAGCAAACAGAATAATCCCACCCGCTTTCACGATTTCCTGATCGAAGATATTTCCTGCAACTATGCAGCGACCTACGGCATCGATATTACCGGGTTTGAAGCCATGCCCGTATCGGATGTTACCGTCCGCAATATGAACGTCATAAAGACCCCGCAGCCTTTCAGGGTCAAACATGCACAGGGCGTATCGTTCAGGGGAGTGACAGCAAATGGCCAGCCGGTTGTTTATGAGCCTCCCAATAAATCGATCTCCCCCGATAGCGCATTAAAGAACAAAGAAGTCATTCAAAAAGAACAAAAAAATAAATCAAAAGAATAGTTGATCAATTTGTACCAAACGACATTTTTAGCAAACCGACCAAAATCAGTAATTCAAACAAACCCATCATTAAAATTGTCTAACGATGCTACACTACACAAAACCTGCCGTACTGCTATTGGCAATCATGCTGATGGCCTTCTTGCCAGGCTATTCGCAGGACCATGGCAACCTCAGTGGGAAGGTCATTGACCGAAATGGAAATACCTTACCCGGTGCTTCTATATTGGTCAGCGGGTCCACACTGGGCACGTCTTCCGATCTTAACGGTTTTTATACCCTCCGGGGCATACCAGCCGGTCAACGAAAGATCACTGTGGAATATTTGGGCTACAAATCCGTAACAGCAACCTTGACTATAGAAAAAGGAAAGACCCTTACCTATGATTTCAAAATGACGGAAACGGTAAAGAGCCTTGGGGCCGTGACCGTTACTGCCGTGATCGATGGTCAGCAAAGGGCACTGAACCAGCAAAGGACAGCAGATAACCTGATGCAGGTATTGTCTGCCGACCAGATCGGGCGTTTCCCCGACCTGAACGTGGCAGAAGCCCTGCAACGGTTGAGTGGTGTGACCATCACCCGTAACCGCGGTGAGGGCGCCGAGATCCAGTTACGCGGAACTCCGGCCAATTTCGTCAACATCAATGTCAATGGGGAACAATTGTTGGGCGTTGGTGAAGGCGGCAAACGCAACCCTTCTCTCGATGTGATTCCTTCGGATGTGCTCTCGTCCATGGAAGTGCAAAAAACACTTCTTCCTTCCAATGATGGCGATGCCATTGCCGGTGTGATCAATATGCGCACCGCCATTGCGAGATCATTGAAATCCCGCATTACAATAGATGCCGGTACAGGGTATAATATGCTGCGCGAACGGGCGCCATTCAATATGAAAGCGGGATATGCCAAACGTTTTGGCGCTTCAGATAAAAATAAAGAAGGCCGGTTCGGAATTGCCGCCAACCTTAGCTATTACAATACTTATAATGGTTATGACAGGCTGGAAGCACAATCCTGGCAGCGCAAAGACATTGTGAACAGTTCAGGAACACCTGTTGAATCCCTGAGAGGCACTTATGTGCCTACTGATTTCCGGTATCGCTACCAGGAAGGTAAGCTGGTCCGCATGGGTGGAACGCTTGCCTTCGATTATGCACCAACGGTAAATACCAGGTTTACACTAAGCGGTATGTACAGTAAACGTTCGGAAGATGATAACCGCTATCGTAACCGTTACAGGTACAGGGGCGCTTTCTATGACCGCGGAGATGGCAAAATAGGTACCGACAGGATACAGAACATTGTGCAGGCTACTTATCAGAACAGTAAAACGGAGAATTACAATATCGGTTTAGATGGTGAATCAACGCTCGGCACCTGGAAAATCGATGGAGGTGTTTTTTATTCAAAGAGCAGGAAGCAAGCCATCAACGGACAGTATGGCTTCCAAACCCCCGACTGGAGATCTAACAACGCGAATATAGCCGGAACAGATAACGGTAGCGGCAGCCCGATCAAAATTCCCAACAGGACAGTGTTGGCTGAAATGCCATCCTATACCGACAAATTCCTCACGTCCTCTTATGTATACAATCCTCCCTTTGGTGGTCCTGCGGATGATCCTTCGCGGTTTAATTTCTATACGGTCGATAATAACGACCATATTACCGAAGGCAAAAATTATACGGCCCGGATCAATATCAAGAAAGACTATTTTCTGGCGAAAAAATTTGCTTCTACTTTCTCCTTTGGAGCAAAAGGCAAGTTCCTGGATAACGATCGCCGCCGGCCGGAATCTTCAACGATCCTGAGCATTGCTACCATCACCAATACTTCCAGTCCGGATTATGGTGATACCCGCCTGGCCAAATTCCTGCACAAAAGCAATCTGTCTTCCGATTTCCTGAAGGGCCACCTGAATTTCGGCCCGGCTGCAGATGTAAAGACCATCCAGGCTTTCATCAACAGCAGGCCCGACAGATTTGTGTTGGATGCTTACCGTACCTATTTGAGCAGGGACCAGATGTACTTTGAAGCCAGAGAGCGCGTAGCTTCAGGTTATGTAATGAATAAAGTTCAGTTCAATAAATTGATGGCCGTTGTTGGTGTGCGACTGGAAAACACCAGCGTTGATTATAAAGCCATGCGCATATTCAGCTATGACAAGGACGCTGATCCCAATGTCAATGGCGGACAAAAACCTGGAGCAACAACACCGGTATACAATGCCTTTACCAGCACCCCGGGAGATTCTTCATTGAATTATCTCATGGTCCTTCCTAACCTGCAATTCAAGTACGATGTGGCCCAAAACACCGTCGTGCGCGCTGCCTGGACAACCGGTTATTCCCGTCCCAACCTGCAGGACCTGATGCCGACATTGAACGTGAATACCGACCTGTTGAAAGTTGAAGCAGGTAACCCTAAACTGAAAGCAGCTTACGCCAATAACCTTGATTTCCTCGTGGAGCACTATATGAAAAATGTGGGCATCATATCAGGAGGGTTATTCTATAAGCATATCAACAAGTTCCAATACCTGAGCGAAGGGCCGATCACCGATCCCACCAACCCATACTATAGCGCTTCGGCTACCGATCAGTTCGTAATGACGCAACCACGGAACGGACAATCGGCCGATGTGTTTGGCGTTGAGTTTACTTATAACAGCAGCCTGAGTTTCCTGCCAGGGTTCCTGAAGAACCTGGTCTTTACCAGCAACTATACTTATACCCATTCAAAAGCTACTACCGATCAAAAACGTGGTAAGCTTCGCCTACCGGGACAGGCAGACAATACAGCGAACATAGCGTTGGGTTATTCTACCAAAAGATTTACCGTACAGGCTTCGGCCAACTATAACGGCAAATTCATTTATGCACTGGGTACGGATAATGAAACGGATCTCTGGATGGATGATCGCTGGCAATTCGATCTGAACGGTTCCGTTAGGCTCACCAAGCGATTGATGTTTTATATAGAAGTGGTGAACCTGACGAACTCACCGGCCTTTACCTATATGGGTAGACCAAGCCGCGTTTATGAATTGGAATACACTGATGCTTATGTGCGCACCGGTTTAAGTTTCCGATTGTAATCGGGCAATGAATAGAAAATAAATAAGGCGGCTTCCTGAGGCCGCCTTGTTTATTTTCTCTGGTCTTTCAAGCCTGTTCCCACTGCACGGGCCGAACAAGGGTTTCCAGCAGCAAATATGCTCACTGCATCACCGCCAAATATTCCTCCAGTTTGTCCTGGGTTTCCGTTATTCCTGCCGCCATTCCCATTTCCATCAATTTCTTCACATCATCGGGTGAAGCGTAAATGGCGGTAGACCTTAGAATTGTCTTACCATCTTTTTCCAGGAACTCTGTCCTCACGGTAGTAGAGGGCATCTCTTTATTCTGGTTGCCATCCTTATCGGAAAAATGGTCTTCATATACGAGGAGTTCCGATTCGACGATCTCTTTGTAAATGGTAAGTCCCCAGGATTCCGCTCCGTCAGGTCCGCTCATGCAATAATGCCATTTGCCTCCCACGCGGAAATCCATATTGCAGTAAGTCAGCGGCCATTCCCTGGGGCCCCACCAGTGCTTCAAATGCCTGCAGTCCGTATGTGCCTGGAAAACTTTTTTTCGCGGGGCATCGAATTGACGTGTGATGATCAATTGCCCGCCATTTGCTTCTACCTGGGTCTTGTTTGTGCTCATAATTGTTGTTTTTTATTCCATGGTTTTTAAATAATCGTCCAAACGATCGTAGCTGCCGGCATAGAACGAACGGAACTGTTCGGCCCATTTGGCCACTTCGCCGATCTTTTCCGGTTGGGCCCTGAGATACTTCTCGCGTCCTATCTTTTCAATGGTCACCAGTCCGCACTCTTCCAGGATCCTGATATGCTTTGTAATCGACTGCCTGGTGATATCATAGTGATCGGTAAGGGTGGTGAGGTTCAATTTCTCTTTTACCAACCTTCCGAGTATCGCTCTGCGGGTGGGGTCTGCAATGCCCTGAAAAACATCTCTTCTCATAAAATGCACCTGATTGGGTGCAAATATACATACGCACCCGATCGGGTGCATATTTTTGAACAACTATTTTTTAAAAAATCAAAAAAAATGAGTAGCCATTAAACGACATATCCTTATATTTGTAGCCAAATGGCTACGTAATGGAAAAACGAAGAGATGTATTTCAGGCAATAGCAGATCCTACCAGAAGAGAGATTCTCCACCTGGTTTCGAAGCAAAGACTCAATCTGAATGGCATTGCCGAATATTTCAATTCCAGTCGTCCCACCATTTCCCAGCATATCAAGATCCTGACGGAATGTGGTCTGATCATTATCAATCAGAAGGGGAGGGAACGATATTGCGAAGCGAAACTGGATGGACTGAATGAAGTTTCAGGCTGGGTGGAGGAATGCAGGAAATACTGGAACCGCACCGTCGATTCCATGGAAGATTATTTACATGAATTACAATCAAAAAATAAAACTCATGGAACTCAAAAAAGAAAACAACGTGGCAATAAGCGACAATGATACCTATATCTCCCGCATCATCGATGCACCGCGGGAATTGGTGTTCAAAGTATGGACAGAGGCGGAACACCTGAAGCACTGGTTTGCCCCCAGAGGTTGTACCATTCATTTCGCAAAGATCGACATACGGGAAGGAGGAGGTTTTCTTTCCTGCATCAAGAATCCCAATTATCCGGATTGCTGGTGCAAAGGCAGCTACATCGAGATCAAAGCCCCGGAGCGGATCATTTACAAACTTGAGATGACCAATGAAAAAGGAGACCTTGTTGTGCCCGACAATGACTGGCCACAAGCTACCGTGGTGACCGTTTCATTTATGGAGATGGGAAGAAAAACAAAATTCACATTACACCAGACCGTACCGGAAGGGATCGCCAAACAAAAAGGCGCTTACCAGGGATGGATCGACATGTTCGATATCCTGGATGAGTACATCAATTTCAAAATTCATTCAGATTTATGTTAAGTTTTCTTTACCACATCATTACCATTCCATTAAGTTCATTCCTGCGGTAGGGGCCGAATAAAAATACAACTTCCTTTGCAGCAAATTATTAGCTGCATGACGAAACTTGTACTTCCCTTCCTTCTCCTGATCGTTGCATTTCACCACACTTCCCTAAGCCAGACAACAGGATTCACCCTCAAAGGAAAACTGACCGATGCCCAGACCAGCGAAGCGCTCGTTGGCGCGAGCATCAGTATTTCCGGCGGCCACAAGGCAACCGTGACCGAACTGGATGGCTCTTTTGTGCTGAAAAACCTTTCTGCCGGCAGCTACACTTTACATTGCCGGTATGTCGGTTACAAAACGATCGACACTACGCTTACCGTGAACGGAAATATCAGTATTGCCTTTTCACTGGTAAGAAATTCAGATGCGCTGAACACGGTGATCGTCTCCGGTAAACGGGATGGTTCCTCGGACGCAGCAGCAAGAAGGACCGAACAAAACGCAGAGAATGTCATGAACATCGTTTCTGCCAGGTCGATCCAGCTTTCTCCCGATATTACCGTGGCCAATGTGTTGCAGCGGGTTTCCGGTGTTTCACTGGAAAGAAGCAGCAGCGGTGACGGGCGTTATGCCATTATCCGGGGAATGGACCAACGGTACAATTATACGCTGATCAATGGTATCAAGATCCCCAGCCCGGACAACAAGAACAGGTACGTGCCACTCGATATTTTCCCCGCCGATCTCGTAGAGCGTATCGAAGTGAACAAGACCCTAACGCCCAATATGGAGGGAGATGCGATAGGAGGAACTACCAACCTGGTCATGAGGAACGCGCCTGCCGGTATGTACCTGAATGCGAGTTTGTCTACCGGTTACAATCAAACCCTGTTCGATCGTAAGTTCGATGCCTATCCGGTGAAGGCTATCAATAAAAAATCCCCGTATGAAGCCAATGGCCCGGATTATTCGGCCCAGCCCCAGGATTTTACAAGGGATAACCTGAACTATACGAAAAAGAATGCCGCTCCCAATGCCATCGCTTCACTCGCTATCGGCAACCGTTTCTTCAACAATAAGCTGGGCATTATGCTGGGAGGCACTTACCAACGCACGTACAGGGCCTATTCCAGCATTTTCAATCCGGCGGATTTCCAGGAAGGCGGTTTATTGTTCATCAAACATGCCAATGAAAGAGAATATTCAACCCGCCTTACAAGAAGCGGTTTCAATGCCAAGATAGATTATAACCTGAACGACAGGAACCGGATCAGCCTGTACAATGTGTTCTGCATGCTCGACGATGCACAGACACGCCTCACAAGAGATACCTTGCAGCCTGCTCCCCGCACCAGACCAGGTACAGGGCAGGTATGGTATTATGGCCGTTCCAAATTCCAACGCCAGACGATCTACAATTCTACCTTGCAGGGCGAGCATGTGCTGATACCCGGAAAACTGAATGTAGATTGGTCTGCCGTGTATTCACGCGCTACCAGCAGAATTCCTGATTGGGCGGAATATGAATATGACGGAGGATATTACACCGATCCTTCCACGCCGAATGATCCGCCTTACCAACACCCGAACGTTGTTCAGAATTTTAACCGTTCCTGGTGGAGAAATACCGACAGGGACCTCTCCGGGTACCTTAACGTGGCTTATTCCGGCCAGGTGTTGAATACACCGTATACTTTAACGGTAGGAGGTATGTACAGGGACAAACACCGCGACAACCACTACGATAATTATGAACTGAGGCCGGTGCCCGATGCAGGCAGCACCAATCAGATCTGGACAGATATCTATCATTTCAACTGGTCGGTCTTCAACCCTAAAGGCACACCCGGCGAAGCCAATAATTACAGGTCGAATGAAAAAGTGGCCGCCGGTTATGCCATGGTGAAATTCAGGATCGAAAACCTGGAAACAACTGCCGGTGTAAGGGTTGAAAATACGAAGCAGGATTTTGAAACGGATGTGCCCATCACCCAGCCAGCCAAATCAGGCACCATTACCTATACAGATGTTTTACCCGGCATTCATTTCAAGTATATATTGAACGCGCGCACCAACCTGCGCTTATCTTACTTCAGCTCGATCACCCGTCCGGGTTTCTTCGAGATCGTGCCTTACAATTATAATGGAGATAACTGGCGTGAGCAGGGCAATCCGAGACTGCAACATACTACTGCCAACAATGTGGACCTGAGATATGAATTTTTCCCGAGGTCGAATGAGCAGATCCTCGTAGGTGCATTCTACAAGAGGATCCAAAATCCCATCGAATACGGGTTCACATTTACAGGTGTGTTGAACCAGACGGTCTATCAACCCAACAATTTCGGTGACGCCACCAATTTCGGCTTTGAAGTGGTGTACGAGAAATACTTCAGGAATTTTGGTGTACGCGCCAATTATACCTACACCAATTCTTCCATTACCACCAACAAGATGACTTCTGTGTTTGAGAACGGCGCCGTCAAGAGGACTTTCCCGGAAGAGAAAAGGCCGTTGCAGGGACAGTCGGCCCATATCGCCAATGCCGCGCTCATTTATAAAAGCGTTGCCAAAGGGATCGACGTACAGTTGACCTGGCAGTTCACCGGCAAACGCATTGTACTGGTAGCTCCGTATTATGGATTCGATTACTGGCAAAAGGATATGCACCTGTTCGATCTTTCTGCTGAAAAGAAAATTTTCAAGAAGTTCGCGGTGTTCACCAAGATCCAGAATCTCTTCAATACACCTTACGAAGTGTATGTGAAGCAGCCGCCCGTCAACGCCATACCGGCACCGCACCAGGATGCCTCCAGTGGCAAAACCCTGACGCAGCGTGATGTCTATGGACAAAACTACCAGTTAGGCATACGTTATATTCTCTAGTATTCAACATTATTTACCATCGTAAAACCATACCGATGACAAAGAGTAAGATCAATATCTGTTTGCTCTCCACTGTTATTGCCGCCGGCATCTACTCCTGCACAAAGACCGATGATATAAGGATCTCCGAACCGATCAGGATCGTGGGCCAGCAGATATCGGATACCATCCTTCCACAGAAAGATGCTTCCGGGAATGCTATCCCTTTGAAGGGTACCATGCTTTCGGGTAAGACCTATCATATCATGTCTGATGTCACCATCAATGAAGGTGATACACTGTACCTGCAGCCTGGTGTAAAAGTACTGGTACATGGCAATGGCTTGAGCCCTGAAACCAGTCCGGCCATTTACGTCAATGGCTCGCTCGTCAGCGATGGTTCCAGTGAAGCAGAGAACTGGTTCACTGTATTTGAAACGCCCACCGTACCGAAATCGAACCCTACCTATAAAGATGATGTGGTGAATGATCCTGCGTTCAAAGGTTACTGGGGTGGCTTCCAGTGTGGCCCCAATGCCAAACTATTGCTGTTGCGCTGGACGCACATAGAATATACCGGTGGCCCCTGGGGCACCAATGCCAGCGCCTATGGCGCCAAACCTGGGGATGCACGTTTCACCCTGTACATGAATAATACCGGCACTGAGCGCGGACATCTTATTGTGGAAGATTCCTGGTTCTATGGAAGCAAAGACGATGGCATCAGGCCGCAGAATGTATACATGAGCCTCATGCGCAATACCTTCCAGAAGATGGGCGCTACAGGCGGAGAATCGACCAATATCAAGGATGGCACTTACGGTGATATGGCTTACAACCTCACGTATGGCGTTGCCACCAATGGTCTGAAAACGTCTGGCGCAGATGGTAAGACCTGCCTCGTGAATATTTACAACAATACCCTGGTCAACTGCGGTTTCAGACAAACGAAGGCCACGAGAAATGGATCAATCAATACCGAAACCAATGCAGGGGGATTTGTATTCAACAATATCATCGTGAACTGCAAGGCAGGGTTGCGTATCTCTTATCAATCCGAAAAAGGAAAACCGAGCGATACGTTGAATACGCTGTATGGCAACAATCTTACCTGTATCGGCCGTGGCAAACCGATGGGCGGTGCGGAACAGTTCATGATCTTCATCGAGCCCAACCAGTTCACCCTGAAGCAGCCCACGGATCTCAATAGTTATGTGAACGGCCCGATCGCCGCGAATGGTACCAATGCCGGGACGAACATAGGCAATGATTCTCTCAAATACGATCCGTTATTCGTGAACTATGATGTTGCACAGAACAGTATCGGCAAGAATTATCGTAATTACGTTATTCCTGCCGGGGCTGATTTTCATTTGAGGACCGGATCGCCTGCCATCGGCACAGGCGCCTACAAAGGTGGAAGCGGCAGCAACGCCATTCCTTATAAGCCTAATGCTACCTTACTGTTGCAATACGGGTTCCCGATGACCAAACTGCCTGCCGGCGGTACTTTCGGGGCCAATATAACGCTCCCGAACAGGGATCTGGGCGCTTTCCCAACAGATGGATCTGGTAATAAGCATAAATATTGATCTATTTTTGCTGCATGAAACATCTGTTCCCGGTATTCCTCTTCGCTGCATTCGGCATACAGGCATCCTGTAACAAATCCGGCAAGACCGATGAGGTAACCCGTAAAGATTCTACTACCACAACAATACCTGTCATAACCGACACGCTTCCGCGTGCCGGTTATGATCTCTCCAACCTGGACCCCTGCACCGTGTTTTCCGCTACGCCCGTGGTGAACAACATGCAGAACCAGTCGTACCTTGAACTATCAGGCGTTGCCGCTTCGAGAGTGTACGCGGGTATTCTGTTTGTGCATGAAGACAGTGGCAACAGGAATGAAATTTATATCACCAATTCGAAAGGGGAGGACCTTGGCAAGATCGTATTGGATGGTATTGTGAACCGCGACTGGGAAGATATTGCCGTAGGCCCGGGGCCCGAAGCAGGCAAAAGTTATATCTATGTAGGTGAGATCGGTGATAACAAAACGCAATACCCGTCTGTTTTCGTATATCGTTTCCCGGAACCTTCGATCCCGGCCAATGTTTCTGCACAGACTACGATCCATATTCCGGCCGTTGACAAAATACAACTCATTTATCCCAAAGGCGCGGTCAATGCAGAATCGCTCCTGGTCGATCCATTTACAAAGGACATTTTTATAGCCACCAAGGAAAAAGATCGAAGCACGCTGTTTGTGGCGCGTTATCCGCAATCGACTACCCAAATCACTACACTAATCCCCCTTGCACTGCTGCCATTCGATCATCTGACCGCAGGCGATATTTCCCCCGACGGTAGTGAAGTGCTGCTTCGCAACAATGGCCAGATCTGGTATTGGAACCGGGAAGGGCATGAAGACATCGCCAAAACCATTTTGCGCAAACCACAGGATGCGCCCTATGCCCGTAATGAACCACAGGGTGAAGGGATAGGTTTCGCTGCGGATGGCAGCGGATATTTCACCAATAGTGAGATCAAAGATCATCCTTCACACTCATCGGCGCTCAGTTTTTATAAGAGGAACAAGTAATGAATTCTCACCCCAGATAGTCCAGGAGGGCTTAACAAATCATTTCAAAATACGACAAATAATAATCCTTACCTGTTGTTGTCGCGCCGCAACAGGCAAGGACTGTCAATAAATAATATAAAGATACCTCCCATTACTACCATCTCGAACCACGGTTACCGGAGAAGGAGTTACCACCCCTGTCCGATTTCGGTTTCGCAACAGATACGGAGATCTTCCTGCCTTCCAGTTCCGTTCCTTCCAATGCCTGGATAGCTTTTTTGGCTTCGGCATCCTGGGGCATTTCTACAAAACCGAATCCACGCGATTTTCCAGTGACCCTGTCGGTGATCACTTTGGCGGAAGTAACGGTGCCGTGGGCTGCAAATAGTGTGTTCAGGTCTTCATCACTAACATGAAAGCCCAGATTTGAAACATACAAGTTCATAAAATATGATTGAATGGTGATAAAACAATTTAAAAAATTTAGCGCTCCTGCTAATACCTGTAACAGACGGCATTGATATTCATGCCGGCTCCCACCGAAGCGAATAACAATATATCTCCCGGATGAAGGAGATGGTCCCGGACCTGGCACTTATTGACAAGGTCGAACAGGGTAGGGATGGTCGCTACCGAACTATTGCCGAGCCAGTGAATGCTCATGGGCATCACATACTCAGGGACCTCGGTTATACCATACAGGCCATAGAATGCCTTGGTGATATTCTCATCCATTTTCTCATTGGCCTGGTGAATGAAGATCATCTTTAGTTCCCCGATCGGTATACCGCTTCGATCGAGACATTCTTTCATCGCTTCAGGAACATGACGAAGAGCATATTCATACACTTTTCTGCCTTTCATCTTTATATAACAGGCGCCTGTATCTTCTTTGGGCGAATACGACTGGCCGAAATTGATAAAAGAAACTTCCTCCAGGCAGTCGGACCTCATACTGACGCCCAATACGCCGGGCCCACTGTGAGTTGTTTCCTTATATTCAAGAATGCAGGCCCCGGCGCCGTCGGAAAAGATCATACTGTCGCGGTCGTGCTGATCGAGTATCCTGGAAAGTGTTTCGGAACCTACCACCAGGCATCTCTGGGCAACGCCGGCCTTACCATAAATATCAGCCTGGATCATGCCCTGGAGCCAACCCGGACAGCCGAACAAAATATCGTATGCTATGCAGTAAGGATTGCGGATGTTCAAAAGATGCTTGACCCTTGAAGCGAGAGATGGAACAGTATCGGGTTGAAGCGAGTGTGGAGTGAGGTCGCCGTAATTATGTGCTACAATGATCTGATCGATCGTTTCAGGATCGATACCGCTATCGTCGATGGCCAGCTTCGAAGCGAATGCGGCCATGCCGGAAGTATTCATATCTGCCGGTGCATATCGACGTTCTGCGATGCCTGTGATCTTCCTGAACTTTTCGATAATCTCCTCTATTGGCTGTTCGATGAGTTGCCGGTCTTCCGTATAGAAACTGCCCGCGGCAAAATCTTCATTTTTCCGGACGAGTGGCGGTATATAACACCCGGTACCTGTGATGATCGTTCGTTTCATAATATAGTAAAAGGCATTTACAAAGCCACTAGCTTTGTTATTTCAGAACCACTGAAGATCCTGGCGAGATTAAGGTCTTTCGACCTTTTATAATTTTCCAAATTTGCCTGCCCCACTATCCGCCAGAAATTCTTTGATTTCAGTTCGGCATAATCGGAGGTCCTGATAAATAGCCCTACAAATTGTTTCCTGGTTTTAAAATTCACCTGCACGGGTAATTTATCCAGGTATTTCTCCTGCAGGAATTTTTCGATCTGTTCATTTGACATAAACCTTGATTTATTAGCTCAGCATAAAATTTTTAGCGGCCTGAACGATTATAGTTCTTCCTTTCTGCATGTACAATGCGCCGTGGCCTGGTATGGCCGGTTACTTCTGTTGCACGGGCGCCCACCTGATCAGCATTTACACTGGTATCGACCGGATAAGGATGGTCGTTCATAACAGGAATGGAATTGGTGATCAGTTTTTCTATGTCCTTAAGGTATGATTTTTCTTCCGGGTCGCAGAAAGAAAAGGCGATGCCACTGGCGCCGGCACGCCCGGTACGGCCAATCCGGTGCACATAGGTCTCGGCTACATTGGGCAGATCGAAATTGAATACATGCGATAATGCCTCGATATCGATACCTCTGGCAGCAATATCTGTCGCCACCAGCACTTTTATTTGGCCGGAAGTGAATTGCTGCAGGGCCCTTTGCCTGCCTGTCTGTGATTTGTTCCCGTGAATGGCTTCCGAGCGAACGCCTGATCTGTTCAATGCCTTGGCCACTTTATCGGCGCCATGTTTGGTCCGCGTGAACACCAATGCCGACTGTATCTTCCTGCTATTCAGGAGGTGCATCAACAGGGGCAGCTTGTTCTTCTTTTCAACATAAAATAAGGACTGGTGAATGGCGGGAGCTGCAGAAGAAACAGGGGTGATCTCTACTTTCACCGGGTCTTTCAACAGGGAGGCTGCCAGTTTACCGATTTCGGGGGCCATGGTGGCCGAAAAGAAAAGGGTTTGCCGGCGGGCAGGTACCTGCGCAATGATCTTTCGAACATCCCGCACGAAGCCCATGTCAAGCATCCTGTCCGCTTCATCCAATACCAAAAGTCGGATATCGCTCAAATGGACCAGTTGCTGCTGCATGAGATCCAGTAATCGTCCGGGGGTAGCTACTAAAATATCTACCCCTTTCCTGAGTTCATTGACCTGCATTTGCTGTGAAACGCCTCCGAAGACCGTCAGCAGTCGAAGCCCGGCAAACTTCCCATAAGTCTCGAAACTATTCCGAACCTGGATGGCCAGTTCCCTGGTAGGGGTAAGGACCAGTGCATTGATCGAATGCTGTTTTTTCAGGAGATGCTTTTCCTGATGCAGGATCTGTATGATCGGGATCGCAAAGGCTGCGGTCTTGCCGGTTCCGGTTCTCGCGCATCCAAGGATATCTTTTCTCTGGAGTATGAGGGGAATGGATTGCTCCTGTATAGGTGTGGGGTGTGTATAACCTTCATTTTTAAGAGCCTTTATTATCGGTTCTATGATCTGTAATTTTTCGAATGACAATTTTTATGTATTTAATTAAATAATGATGGTAAGCTGCCAAACGCTCCGGCACAATACCTTTCTTACGATCTTACCTTCACAAATGTTGAATAGAAGAAATCAAAATAGGTGCAGGGAGGAAATATAAGTTGGGTGAAGGTACGATTTTAACGGCTATTTATGGCGCCTTTTACTGGCAGCCCTGGTCGAAAGCGGCCAAAAGGGCAGTATTCCCCGGTTCCCCGGAAGAGGACAATGGTTGCTAAACCCCTCCGTTTGCGGTGATTAGCTCCAAAAAAGACGCTAAATGACCGGTTCACTTCTAATTCCCGCCTGTACCGCAATTTTCTTATCTTAGGTAAGGATCCAGGTTCTTGAAAGCTCTTCCCGGATAAGTCCGAAAAATATTCCGCCCCGGATGTCCAAATCCCACCGGATCATTTGTTATAAGGATATAATCTCATTTTATGACATCATAAATCACCAAACATGGCACGCTTAACAGTTTTTAATTTCATCACGCTCAACGGCTACTACAAAGGACCGCAGGAAGATATCAGTTGGCATACTGGGGGAGAGGACGAAGGCAGGTTAGCCGATGAAGGGTCTACTTCCGGCAGCATACTCCTGTTCGGCCGCGTGACTTACGAACACATGGCCGCCTTCTGGCCAACACCGCAGGCCATCAAAATGTTCCCTGTTCTCGCAGAAGGTATGAACAAGGCAGAGAAGATCGTCTTTTCCAGGACACTGAAGAACCCCGGCTGGAACAACACCAGGCTCATCAAGGACAATATCGTGGAGGAGATCAGGAAGCTGAAAAAGCAGGAAAAAGACATGACCATCATGGGCAGTGGCAGCATCATCAACCAGTTCACCGAACATGGACTGATCGATGAATACCAGTTCCTGCTCGATCCTGTAGCCATCGGCACCGGAACGCCCATCTTCCATGACATCAAAAAACATCTTGAATTGAAACTTACCAATTCAAAAGTTTTCAGGAGCGGGGCTGTGCTGCTCAACTATCAGCCACACTGAAAATCGACAGACTAAAAGATCTGCTATAACTTCGTTCAATAAATAAATTTCGTATGCACAGATCGCACCATTACATTACCAATGTACAATGGACAGGGAACAAAGGAACAGGAACATCGGGTTACCGGGACTATGAAAGGAGTTATACCCTCCGGATCGACGGCAAGGCAGATGTACAGGGGTCTTCAGATCCTGCATTCAGGGGCGACAAGACCAAACACAATCCTGAAGAATTCCTGGTGGCAGCGCTTTCTACCTGCCACATGTTATCGTACCTGCACGTATGTACGGTGGCAGGCGTTGTAGTGCTTGACTATACCGATCAGGCAACCGGCACCATGGAAGAAACACCTGATGGGGGAGGACATTTCACCGAAGTAGTACTGCATCCCGTGGTAACAGTGGCCGATCAGTCGATGGTGGAAAAAGCGAATGAGCTGCATCATAAAGCCAGTCAGCTATGCTTCATCGCCAACTCAGTGAACTTTCCCGTAAAGCATGAGCCGAAGGCAGGCATAAAATAAAGAGACGATGGCCTCATGCTGCTTCCTTCAGTTTTCCCACCATCCAGATGATGAGCACACCCAGTAAGGACATCAGGCCGAAAGACCAACGGAGATTGAATGCTTGTGCAATAAAACCGATGAGTGGCGGAACGATAAGGAAACCAAAATAGCCAACGGTTGAAACGGCTGCAATGGCAGGGCCTCCGCTCATATTTTTTACTTTGCCGGCCATGCTGAAGACCATGGGCACTACACAGCTCACCCCAAACCCGATCATGAGGAAGCCGATACCTGCCGTCAACTGGTAGGGTAGCAATGCGGCCATGAGCATACCGGATGAAATGAGCACGCCGCTGTACTTCAGCATCGATCTCACACCAATGGTATTGGCCAGTTTATCGCCGGTGAACCTTCCCAGTGTCATAGCCACCATATATACTGCATAACCGGCCGTGGCCATGCCTTTTGGCGCACCAACGGCTTTTTTCAGGTAGATAGCACTCCAGTCGTACATAGTACCTTCACAGGCCATCGAAGCAAAACAGATCAACCCGAATTTCAACATATTCCTGTCAGGCAGCACGAATCCGGTCTTTCGTTCGTGCTCTGCCGGTCGCTGATGAACGGTATCCTTGAAATAGTAAATACCGGTTGCCGTCAGCAGCAGACCTACTACCAGGAAATGCCAGGCAGTGAATACACCCAATGACACCATCAGTGAGCCAAAGGCCGCAGCAGCAAATCCGGCCACACTCCAGATCCCATGAAAGCCGGCAATGATGCTACGGGTGTACATAGCCTGCACACCGATGGATTGTGCATTGGCAGATATATTCATCAGGTTGCGCGAAGACCCGAAGAGAAGCAGCAACACTACCAGTTGCCAGGAGGCATTTACAAACCCCAGCAGGCAGATGATCAGGTTGAACAGGACCACTCCAAAAAGCAAAATATAACGGCTGCTGAACCGGCGAAGCAGGTAACCGGTGAGCGGCAAGGTAAGCATCATTCCAACCGGCAATACGAACAATACTGCGCCGAGCTGGGCTTCATTCAGTTGAAGGTGCTGCTGAATGGAAGGGATGCGTGATGCCCAGGTGGAAAATCCAAATCCCGAAAGAAAAAAGAATACGGCTATGGCAATACGGGCCTTGCGGGGTGACGAACTAACCGGGTCTCCAACCATAATTGCTTGCTTGAAAGAAGGGCAAAGGTAATTCAGAACTCCAAGGAACATGCCCTGATTTATTGAATATTCAGTAATTTGTTCGCCACACTGAGAAATTTTTGTCAATGCTGCTTTTTTCCCTGGCGCCCTTTATTGCCTGGTTATTGATCTTCCTGGTCGTTTATTCGCAACCGGGACAATATGGCCCGTTCACCAGGCTGCGTATTGCATTGTTGATCGGTAGTCTGCTCCATCAACTATGCCTGCTACTCATCACTGAAATATTGAGCGCTTTTTCCTTACTCACCTTCTCCGCTGTTTTGATGGCATGGCTTTTCATGATAATATTATTGGTGGGGTATTGCCGGTACAGGAGCATTCCATTTAAGTTATTCAAAGAGATCACGGGCAATATCAGGAAGAGCGTCACAATGAACTGGATGGGAATGGTGGTATTTGTGATATTGCTGGTGTCTTTCCTCATCGGGCTTATCTATCCTCCCAACAATTATGATTCGATGACCTACCACATGGCGCGGGTAGTGCATTGGGAACAGCAACACAGTCTTGCCTATTATCCTACCCACGTTATCAGGCAACTGGTCTATCAGCCATTTGCAGAATATATCATCCTGCATTTGCAATTGTTGACAGGGGGCGACAGGCTCGCCAATTCCGTTCAGCTATTTTTCTTTGCAGGCTGCATTTCAAATGTTACACTTATCGCAAAAGAGCTGAATGCAAACAGGCAACAGCAGAACATGAGCGCATTTTTCACTGCCCTCATCCCTATGGCCATCCTCCAAAGCAATTCAACCCAGAATGATATCATAGTGGCTTTCTTCGTGCTGGCCTTCGTATGGCTCACGGTCAGGCTGTTCAGAAGTTTTACCATCAGGGCCATCCTGTTGGCAGGCATTGCCATGGGACTGGCATGCCTTACCAAAGGGACTGCCTATATCTTTCTTCTTCCATTTGCCGGCTGGTACCTGGTACGGCTTGTAAAAGACAGGGCATCACCATTCAGCCAACTCGCAGCAAAAGCAGGCTGGTACGCACTTATACCATTGATCGCACTGTTTATCAATAGTACCTTCTTATACCGGAATTACCAATTGAATGGTTCGGTATTGGGCCACGCCAATGATGATACGGGAAATAAAGGCTTTCATCCCGGATACCTGGTGCTGGTAGGTGTGAAGAATATTTTCAATCATATACCCGTAAACGGGATAGCCAATAAGTTGTTTTATACCTCTGCAAAGATCGGCATCGATGCAGAAGACCCCCGCTATAATTTCGGACCGACCAGTTGGATGATGGACCGCTTCTTTTTTCATGAAGATTACATGCAGAATTTCGTTCACACCATCCTCATCCTTCTGCTCACCATCACTTTTTTCTTTAAAAAAAGACTGCTGGATCAACGGCTGGGCATCTACAGGTTGTATGCCCTGACCTTATTGGCTACTTCGCTGCTGTTCTGCACTTTACTGAAATGGCAACCATGGGCCAACAGATTGGAAACAACGCTTTTCATGCTGTATGCCGTGTTCCTGGCATTTGAAATGACATCTCTCAGAAAATGGATACTGGCTATCTGTTACCTGGCCATGATCTGGTTCGGCGCAAAAGCACTATTGCAGAATGTAAAGCGGCCCATTCTGCCATTACGGGATAGTATCTTTGTAAAGGGATATGATGCCGCCATCTATACGGAGACCGATCTACGACTGAAGCATTATCTCGATAGCACTCATTATGAAAAGATCGGCATTATTATTGGGCTCGACGGATGGGATTATCCCTATTACAAATTATTGAAAGCGCATGCAGGTAAAGAACGGGTCCTGAAACATGTGCTGGTCAGCAATGAATCCACAAAGTATGATGATGGTTTTATTCCCGATCTGATCATTGGCACCGATAGATCGAAAGAGCGCTATACCATCGGCAACAGGCAATATTACAGGTCGGTTATTTTTCCGGATAATACTGGAATTTATCTTCCTTCCAATTAAATTGTGATGTATGAGCAATCTCTATCATTTCCCGACACTGTTCCTGCAGAACGCTACCGACCTGCAATTGCAGCAGGCAGCAGCGCTCAACCATAAAGAATTGTTTTGTACGACTGCCACCGCAAATGGTGGGGAAGTGAAAAGTTCTCCCGGACTTACCTATACGTACAATGGTCCGGGGAAACAGGGCATGGTGGCATTTCCGGTATTGGATGATCCTACGGCCGGTGAGGCATTGGATACCATGATGGATTTTTACAGGAGCCATCTACCGAATAATGTAGGTTGCTGGTCGCTCGATCCATCACAGCCTGTCGATCTCGGCATCCGCTTATTGGCAAGAGGTTTTCAACTCGGTTGGCAGCCCTGCTGGATGAGCCTCGACCTGGGGAAGATCAACGACAACCACGCCCGTCCCGCCACCCTGGAGATCAAAGCAGATAATGAACGACCGCTTCACCAGGTGAAGGGGCTTCCTTATGCGAGCGAAGACAATATGCTGTCCGTAGCCTTTCTAACCAACTACCCGCAGTATGTACAAAGGTTCATCGCCATCCTCGATGGAAATATCGTAGCACATACTTCCGTCTTCTTTACCCACGGCGATCATGGAGTGGCCGGTATCTACAATGTGGGCGTAGTACCGGAAGCAAGGCGGCAGGGCATCGGGAAAGCAGTAGTGCTCGCCGCCTGTCTTTATGCAAAACAATTGGGATACCACTATGCATTGCTGAACGGTACCGGCAGGACTATGTATGAACAACTGGGCTTCCGGTGCGTTGGCTATGGATCGACCTGGTGGCTGATGAGTTCCCGCTATCGTACACACCCTCCGGCTGTAGCGGAAGTTTCCATGGTGGAATCGATCGGCAGGGGAGATCTCGAACAGCTTGGCATTCTCGAAAAGAAATTTTCACAGGCCGATCTGGCCAAACCCATTACAAATGGGATGACATTGATGCAACTGGCCGTCCATTGCCGGCAAGCGCGGTCCGCGGAATGGCTCATCGGGAAAGGAATTACGTTTACAGTGCTGGATGCCTGGGACCTCGGCTGGAAAGATAAAGCCACAGCCATACTGAAAAGCCATCCTGAACAGGTGAACGATCGTTACGAAGATTGCCGGATGACCCTCCTGCATATAGCATCGGAAAGAAATGATATAGCCCTTGCCCAACTGGCCCTGGAAGCCGGGGCCGATCTTACCATCCAGGACAAGACCCACCATGCAACGCCCCTCGATTGGGCCCATTTCTTCCATCGAAAGGAGATCGTGCAGCTCATCGAAAGGAATAGACAGGGGTTGATAAGTTGAAAAGTTAACAAGTTGAAAGGTTGATAAGGGAATCCCTGAATTTCGGAGACTTCCTTGTCAACCTGTCAACGTGTTAACCCAATACAAAGCAAAGCGGGAATTTTCTTACTCACCGTACGTAAAATCCTGTTTTTTCTTGTCATATTTATGTATGGGTTTTTATGCCTGACCACGTTTGCTTATGCCAGCCAATGCTGAACTGATCAAAACATTGTGTGAGAAGATCTGCTTTGACAATGACAAAGCGGCTTTCGCTGAATTGTTCCGGCTGGAATACAAGAAGCTCTATCATTATTCATTGCAATATGTGAAACTGCGTGAAGTGGCGGAAGAGGTGGTGAACGATGTATTCGTCAAATTCTGGAAATACAGGCAAACGCTCCATACCATCCACAATCCGGAAAATTATCTTTTCATCGCCGTCCGCAACCAGTCGCTCAACCACTCCAAAAAATATTCTACCCTCCATATCTCCGCATCGGAGGATTCCGGGCTGGGGGAACTCATTACACGTGAAGACCCGCAATTCGACCTGGAATCGAAAGAGCTCCGGTTCAAACTTGAGCAGGTAATAGCACAATTGCCCGACCAGTGCCGAAAGATCTTCAGGCTCGTGAAAGAAGATGGGCTCAAACCCAGACAGGTAGCCATGATGCTGAATATTTCCACCAGAACGGTTGAAACCCAGTTGTACCGGGCCATGAAACGGGTAGGACAGGTCTTTTTCGATCAGTTGGCAAAGAACAAAAAGAATATTACCGGCCTGCTGGATATCCTTATCCCATTAATTTTTCTGATACGGTAAGTAAGTTGTTACAAGCCGCTGTCTATATCGAATAGCAATTGTATAATCAGTGAGAATATGTTCCAGGACCGATTCATTTATTTAGTGACCCGTAAGCTTTCGCTGGAGATCTCCGCCGGAGAAGAAAAAGAACTGGCCGGGATGCTGACAGATATACAATACAGGAAAGCGTTCGACCGGATGGAACAATTCTGGGAACAAAAACGATCGGCCGATGATCCGGATGTGGAAGCAGCCTTGCAGAGAACAATGGCGTTGGTCCACGAAACAGAAGCAAATGAACCGCCGGCCTTCTCCACACCCAGAAAAAGGAAGCGCTCACTGGCCCTGTTGATCGCAGCAGGGCTCGTTACAGGAGCAGCCTTGTCGTTCTTCCTTGTATGGCATCAGGACAAGCCGGGACCGGTAGCCAAAGAAAATCCGGCTGCCAGGGAATTGCTGAAGGGCAGCATCGCAGATACGGAGCCGGTCATGGAAAAACATAATACGAAAGGCACCCGTTCCCTGATCACACTCGCCGATGGGAGCACCGTGTGGCTGAATGCCGACAGCAAGCTGACCTACCCACAGGCATTCAACGGCAATACGAGGGAAGTGGCCCTCACCGGGGAGGCTTTCTTCGATATCGTAAAAAACAGAAAGCGCCCATTTATCATTCACCTTACAAAAGGGAGCCTGAAAGTATTGGGAACTTCCTTCAATGTGAAAGCCTATGAAGGCAGCGAGACCATCGAAACATCGGTAGTGACAGGGAAGGTCGCTTTCATACCAACTACCGTTAATCCATCCACGAAAACAGACACCACATTCATTACGCCCGACATGAAGGCCATTTACAAGGTAAGCAGCGGCCAAGTGATCACAGTTCCTACTGTTGCGCTGGAAGACAAGGACTGGACAGAGGGCAAGCTGGTGTTCAGGAATGCATCGCTGAGAGAAATTGCGGAAGTGCTCAACCGGAATTTCGGCAAGGATGTAATATTCGGCAATGAAGAAATGGCCAATTACAGGCTCACAGGGTCTTTTACCAACAACACACTCGAAGAGATACTCTATTATCTCTCCCGAAGCAAACCATTCACTTACAGGATTACAGAAACACAGGTCCTTCTTTACCCGATAGAATGACCAGGCGCCGGTTGTTCAACATGGGTCTTTTTATTTTATCGCTTATAACAGTAAAATCAAACGATTGCTACTATGAGAGAGCTATCTCTATTCCAAAAAATAATGGTGTTCATGCTCGTTACGGGGATATGCAACACCGCCAGCTCACAGGACCTCCTGGCCCGGCAGTCGGGCTCCCATCATACCAATCAGCCGCTCGCTCCCCTTCAGGAACAAAGGATCAGCATCAAAGTAAAAAAGGAAAAGCTGGTGACGGTGCTGGAAAAGATCGAGAAACAGGTAAAATATGTATTCGTTTATTCCAATGATGATATCAACACCGCACAACGTATAACGCTCGATGCAAAGAATGTTGAACTGAAAGAACTGATGGACCAGCTCATCAAACAGATCGACGCCCAGTACGAGATCCTCAGCAATAAGATCATTCTCAAGAACAGGAGCGGGGGCAAGCTGGAAACAAGCTCCCCTGGCCATACCACACACTCATCATACCTTACAGAAACGCAGGCGACCGCTGCGGCAGATCTTACTGTCAGCGGACAGGTAAGGAACCAGAAAGGAGAGGGTATCGAAGGAGTGAGTGTTACGCTCAAAGGTAGCAACAGCGGAACGACCAGTGGCAAGGAAGGAAAATATTCGATCGATGTGCCCGAAAACAAACCCAATCCCGTGCTTGTTTTTTCCTATGTCGGTTATGCAACACTGGAAGAACCGGTAGCCGATCGTAGAACAGTGAATGTTTTTCTCGTGCAACAGGAGCTTACACTGGAAGATGTGGTAGTGGTCGGTTATGGTACGCAGAAAAGGGTATCGGTCACCGGCGCCGTAGATAAGATCAACAGGTCTGCCCTGGATGGTAAACCGGCGGTGAACCTTTCGCAGGCACTACAGGGAGCCTCACCCAATCTCATCATCCAACAAAGGAATTTTGAACCGGGGCAGGGTGTCAGTATCAATATCAGGGGGCTAAGAACACTGGGCGACAATACACCGCTGGTAGTCATCGACGGTATCATCGGTGGGGATATCAACCTGCTCAACCCGGCTGATATTGAAAGTGTGTCGGTCCTCAAAGATGCAGGCTCTGCTGCCATCTATGGTTCCCGGTCGGCCAATGGTGTCATACTGATCACCACCCGGAAAGGACAAAAAGATTCACGCCCGAGAATAAACTATAGCGGCATCTATGGCATTCAGACCCCGCGCATCACATATAAACCTGTTCATGCCTGGGAGAACGCCTATTACAAAAATGAATCACTGATCAATTCAGGGATGCAGCCGCTGTTCTCTCCGGAACAGATCAGGCAGTTCGCACAAAAAGGGGATGGCGACTGGCGGCTCGATAATATCCTGCAAAATGCAGCCCAGCAAAACCATACCATCAGCATCAGTGGCGGCTCCGCTACAAGCACCTATTTATTATCGGCCGGTTACATCGATCAACGCAGCAATTTCATAGGCCAGGATTTCGGATGGAGGCGCTATAGCCTGCGGCTGAATCACACCATGGAATATGGTAAATTCAAACTCTCCACCATCCTCAGCTATGTGAAGAGCACCGGTCTCGATCATTCATTCAACAGCGGTTTCCTGGTGGTGGATGCCGGGCGGGTACCTTTGTATTATTCTTTCCAGGATTCTGCCGGCAATTATCTTACCAACCCCGTTTCAGCAGAACTGAATCCTAAAGCCATCCTCCAAAAAGGAGGTTACCGGAAATATAACAATGATGAGGTCTTCGGCAGCTTCACAGGAGAATATCCCATCACCCAACATTTGAAAGTGCGGGGCGTTTTCGGTGGCACCGTTCGTGCTAATTCCACTTTCGGAAGGAGATTGCAGATCGACTTCATACCCGGTGGCAAATACGGGCAGGACAGGGAAGTGTTCGATGAGAGTTACAAATCACTCCTCACCAATGTGCAATTATTGGTAGAATACAACAGGGACTTCGGAGATCATCACATAAACGTATTGGCGGGCGGCACCAACGAATCTTTCAAATCCGAATCAAGCTCCATCTTTAAAACACTGACCGATCAAAACCTGGGTACCCCTACTACCGGCACTATCATTGGCACCAATTCCAGGAACTCCAACCAGGGAACTACGGAAACCAGCATCAACTCCTTATTAGGCCGCGCAGGATATTCCTACAATGAAAAATATTTCTTCGAATTCAGTTTCCGGTATGACGGTTCTTCCAATTTCGCCAAAAATGGTCGCTGGGGCTTCTTCCCCTCTGTAGGGGCCAGTTGGAAATTAACGGACGAACCATTCCTGGCCATCATAAAACAAAAGTTCGGCGACCTGAAACTCCGTACCACCTATGGGTTACTGGGCAGCCAGAATGTAGGTGCCTATCAATATCAAACCTCCTTCTTCAATTACCCGAATGCTTATGGCTTCAACAATACGGTAGTAGGCGGGGCTGGCTACAGTCTGGGTAACCCTGGCCTCACCTGGGAAAAGTCTGCCAATTTCAATGTGGGCCTCGATGCATCTCTGTTGAGGAACAGGCTGGAAGTATCACTCGATTATTTCGATAAGACCACCAGTGATATCCTCGTACCCAGAAAAGATGTACCATTGATCTTTGGTGCAGGCTTTCCCGATTTCAATACGGCCAAGGTGAACAACAAGGGCTGGGAGATCCGCGTCAACTATACCATACCGGGCAGGCTGATCAGGCAAACGATCGGGTTCAATCTCGCTGATAACTACAATGAATTAAAGTCCTTCACATTCGGCGCCAATGAACTGGTGGAAAGAAAAGAGGAATTTGAATTCGTGAGAAGGGTAGGGCAACCGATCACTGTTTACCAGGGATACAAACGCGCCGGTTATTTTCAGAACCTGAAAGATATTCAAACAGCGCCCATCTTTGCAGGGCAGAACAGAGGCTCCCTGAGCCCCGGCGATATTCGTTTTGTAGACAGGAACAATGATGGCGTGATCGACGATAACGATAAATTCATTCTCGGCAATCCTTTTCCCCGCTATACTTTCGGCTTCACCTATTCCGCCAATATCAAAGGGTTCGATATAGTGATCTTTGTTCAGGGCGTTGGAAAAAGAGACGCTATGATCCGCGGCGAGTTGGTAGAACCTTTCCACTTCGGATATGGAGGCACGATGTATGTTCATCAAACCGATTACTGGACCCCCACCAACCCAAATGCCAAATATCCACGCCTCGCAGAAGCCGGCTCCGCCTCCAATACCAATAATTACCGGACAGGCTCCGATATTTACCTGTTCAACGCAGCCTATGCCCGCCTGAAGAACCTGCAGATCGGTTACAGCATTCCTTCGAAGGTCCTGCAGAAGGCAAAGATCCAAAAGGCCAGGATCTATTTTACAGGACAGAACCTTCTTACACTCTCCAAGCTCAATTTTCTCGATCCAGAGATCACCGAATTCGATAACAATACCAGTTTCAATACAGGCGCCAACAGTGCAAGAGCTTATCCCTTACCGGTATTTTTTGGGATGGGACTGGATATCACCTTTTAAACTTCGAAACAATCAACGATATGCTGCCGCTTATAAAATATACTACTGCTTCCATTATTTCGGTCTTGTTGCTTGCATCCTGCAAAAAACTGGACCTTTCACCGACCGATCGTTTTACCGAATTGACCTTCTGGCAGGTGAACGACAATGTGAACAATGCCCTCAACAATATTTATGGAAGTATCTACAGCGCCCAACCATTTTTTTATAATGAGGCCATGAGCGATAATGCTTTCACGAGACTGGGCATCAACAGCGGACTTCCGGATGTGATCGCCAGCGGTAATTTCACGCCCACACTTGTACGGTTCCAGCGCGAATGGGGCGACCGCTTCGGGGGCATCAAGTCCTGCAATCTCTTTCTCGGAAATATCGACAAGAACACCTCCATGAGCGCCGAACTGAAGAACAGGATGAAGGCCGAAGCCAGGTTCGTGCGGGCCTGGCATCACTTCGGCCTGATGAACTGGTGGGGCGATGTTCCCCTGCTGAAAAAGGACCTGACACCAGATGAAGCCAAAACGATCAACCGCTCCCCGCGTGCCGATGTGCTCGCTTTCATCCTCAATGAGCTGGATGAAGCGGCCGCTGTTCTCCCTGCCAATACCAATTATGCAACGGCCGACAGAGGCAGGATCACCAAAGGAGCTGCACTGGCGCTGAAAGCAAGGGTACTGCTGTATGAGAATAACCGTATGCAGGATGTAGTGAATACCTGCGAACAACTGATCAATAACCAGGCACAGAACGGCACCTATAGCCTGGCGCCTTCGTACAGCAATATTTTCACCGCGGCCAATAAATACAATAGTGAAGTGATCTTCGATCTGCAATACGTACTCAACTACCGGATGTGGGGCGATTATGTCGATTTCGCTCCCATCTCGGCCGGCGCCCGCGGCAATAACCTCGCTCCCTCACAGGAATTGGTCGACGATTATATCATGCTCAACGGGAAAGGCATCCGCGAGACAGGCTCAGGTTATGATGAGAACAATCCCTACAATAACCGCGACCCGCGACTGAAAGCAACCATCGTGTATGATAAGTATCCCTGGCAGAACGCAGATGGCAGCACACAGATCATCTATATCAAACCCGGCTCCACACCCGCAGGTAGCAATAGCACGAACGAGTACACACCATCAGGCCAGGGAACGGCAACAGGATACTATTGGCGTAAATACTGGGACAAAGACGCTATCTCCGGATTCAATTCCGGTACCAACCTGATCCTGGTCCGCTATGCAGATGTTTTACTGATGTATGCAGAAGCGAAACAGGCACTCGGACAAATGGATGAAACCGTCTGGAACAAAACGATCAAAGCCCTCCGCCAACGGGCAGGCTTCACCGATCCCGGCGCACTGAACTATCCCGGCAATACGGATATGACCAATATCATCCGCCGCGAACGAAGATCGGAACTGGCGATGGAAGGCACACGAATCGATGATATCAGGAGATGGAAATTGTCGGAAACAGTGCTGAATGGCTGGCTGCATGGCGCAAAATTCGGCGATCCCAACACCGACAATGGTTACCTCAGGGTACAGCAAAGACTATTCGATAAGAACAAGAATTATCTGTGGCCTGTACCTGCATCCGAGAGGGCGTTGAACCCGAACCTCTCTCAAAATACCGGATACTAATTCATCAACTATTATCTCTAACAACAGAAATATGCAAACAAATATCTTTCGATTGCCCCTGCTGGTACTTTCGCTCACAGCCCTGATGGCAGGTTGTAAAAAAGATGACCGGGATATCAATCTCAACCTCACCGAAGTAAAGAACCTGTTCACCCCTGCCAATAATATTTATATCAAGCTGCAGCCGGCCACCAACCAGTCCGTGAGCTTCGAATGGGAAGATGCGAAGGCCGAAGACGGATCGGTGGTGCTGTATGAAGTTGCTTTCGACCAGGAGAATGGTGATTTCTCGAAGCCCTTCTACTCGATGGTCTCCGATAATAAAGGATTGCTCAATAAGCTCACGCTCACACATGGCGATCTCAACAAGATCGCAAAGCTGGGCGGGGCAGATTATTTTCAGCGTAAAAAATTCAGGTGGACGGTGATGGCTTCCAAGGGCACCAATGTAAGGAAAGCCGCCCTCTCTGCCGTGATAGACCTGGAACGGCCTGGTGGTTTCGATGTATTGCCCGGCGATGTCTATATCACAGGCAGTTCTTCTGAAGGCGGCGCCACCCTGGCCAATGCGTTGAAGATGAAACAGCTTTCACCAGGCGTATTCGAGATCTACACATTATTGAAAGCCGGCACTTACAAATTCGTGGATGGCGTCAGCGGAACGCCGAAAGAATTTTATCTCTTCGACAATGCCGGCGTGCTGATGATCGGCACCAATGGCCAAACGACTTTTACAGGCGCCGATAAAGTGATGCGCATCCGGCTCGATTTCAACAATATCAACGGTTCGCTGGCAGAAGTGAAAGAGGTAGCGCTCTGGTATTGCGCCGGCAATACTTTCTGGTTCACGCTTCCCTATACATCGAATGGAGTATGGCGCAAGAATGGGGCCACCGTTACCTATACCAGTATGCCCTGGGGATTGGATGAGCGATATAAATACAGGATGGTCATCAATGATGGAAGCGGTGATAAGAATATCTGGCTGAACTATTCCACGAACGACAGTCCGGGCCAGGACGGCCAATACCCGCATTCCGTTCCTTATAAGACCATCAACTTCGCGGCCAACAACGGCAGTCAGTGGGACTGGAGCTGGAAATTCGACAGGAATTATCTCACACAAGGTGCAGTGGCAGATTTCTGGTTATCGCTCCGCGGCAGCGAAGCAGCGTATACGCAGGAGTATAAAAAGCAGTGAGGCCGGGGCAGGTTGACAGGTTGATAAGTTAACAAGTTGAAAAGTTGACAGGGAAATTCCTGGCAAGCAGGGATCACTTTTCAACTTGTCAACTTTTCAACTTGTTAACTTATCAACCTGTCAACCATACTAATCATTTAACTCAAACCTATTTATGATGATAAAAGGAAAGGACTTTCACATATTAACCTTATCGATGGCTATGGTCCTGCTCAGCTCCTGTTTCAAACAGAAGGATGACGGCCCACCCAATAATGGGAACCCCGGCCCGAAGCGAACATTCGACTGGCCCAAAATTGCCGACAGCGCCCAGAACGCACTCAACTTTTATTTCTGGAATGCATCCGGTAATTATTATGCCGCCCAGCAGGGAGGCACTTCCTTCAATGGCAATTACTGGCCCAATGCCCACGCACTCGATGTATTGCTCGATCAGTACCTCCGCAAAGGAAAGGATGCTGTGATCAAACAACAGATGGACAGGCTGATCGATGGCCTCAAAACCGCCAATGGCGGCACTTATATCAATTATTATTACGACGATATGGAATGGTTGCTCATATCATCCCTGAGAGCATACACAGCCACCAATGATCCCCGGTATAAAAATGTGGCAGATCTTCTCTGGACCGATGTGAAAACCGGCTGGGATGATGTGAGCGGGGGAGGGTTCTACTGGAGAAAAGACAGGGCCAATAAGAATACGCCCGCCAATGCACCTGCGTGCATCTTTGCGGCCAGGCTTTACCGGGTTTCCAATGATGCGGCAGACCTTGATTGGGCCAAAAAGATCTACGGCTGGCTTAAAATGCATCTTATCAAATCGAATGGCGATATTTGGGATGGGCTTTCCAGTTTCAACCCTGTCAGCTACGATACCAGGTTGTATACATACAATTATGGAACGGTGATCGGCAGCGCAGTGGAGTTATTCAAGATCACCGGCGATCCTGAATATCGCAATGATGCCATCAGAACGGCCAATGCAGCACTCACGGCATTGAGCAGGGATGGCGTGCTGGTGGCAGGCGACAATGGGGATGGTGGTCTGTTCAACGGCATCTTCGTCCGTTACCTGCTGCAGTTGATCACAGACGGCAATATCGATGCCACACTGAAAACGAATCTTGTTCAGTTCCTGCAAAAGAATGCAGAGACCATGTGGCAGAAAGGAACCATTTACCCGAATTGCCTGATCGGGCCCGACTGGAAAAGCATACCTTCACAGGTAAACCTCACACCGCAATTGAGTGGGGTGATGATGGCGGAAGTGATGGCCGAATTGAAACGGCTGAACCTGCTTGGGTCATAATAAATAAAGTCAGGATGATATTAAAGTTCCTTATTGCTGTTTTTTTCTTTCTATGGGCAATCGACGCTGCGGCGCAACCAGCCGCCGCTGAATATGAAAAGCGTGCAGAGGCGATCCAAAGCTCGATGGAAAAATATTTTTTCGATCCGTCCACCAGGTATTACAAGGAATATTATCGCCCTGATAGTGTCTCCGACTTTCACTACAGCTATCTATGGCCGTTATGCGCACTCGTTCAGGCGTCCAATGAAACGGAGAGTGCCGGTAGCGGCCGCATACCCATGAAAGGCGTGCTCCAAAGTATCCGCGATTATTATGACCCCTCTCCACCGGCCCCTGCCTACGGCTCGCATATTGTAAAACTGAAAAAAGAAGACAGGTTCTATGATGATAACCAATGGATCGGCATTGCCTGCCTGGATGCCTGGGAGCGAACAGGCGACCCTTTGTTCCTCCAGCAGGGAAAACTCATTTATCGTTTCATGATGACAGGCTTCGATACTGCATCCGGGGGTGGATTGTATTGGAAAGAACGTGATCATAGCACCAAGAATACCTGCAGCAATGGCCCTGGCATTATCCTCGCCCTGCAGTTGTTTAAGGCAACCAAAGAAAAGCCCTATCTCGATACCGCCCTGTTATTATATGAATGGACCAACCGCTACCTTCTTTCCGATAAGGGTGTTTATTACGACAATATCAAATTACCCTCCCGAAAGATCGACAAACGGACCTATACCTACAATACCGGCACCATGCTGCAAAGCAATGTACTGTTGCATGGCATCACCGGCGATGCCCGGTATCTCCGCGAAGCGCAACGGCTGGCCGAAAGCGCCTGGTCCCATTTTTATACTAACGGGAAATGGCCGCCCAATGCGTGGTTCAACGCGGTATTATTGAGAGGATACCTGGCCCTGTATCGATACGACAGGAATAAAAAGTACATAGATGCCTTCATCACGGATGGCGAATCGAGATGGCAGGAAAGAGACGCCGCCAACCTGTTGGGAAAAGGTCCGAAAAAACAATTGATCGAGCAGGCAGCGATGCTGGAGATCTATGCCCGCCTGCATAACTTCTTACAAAGACGATAAGGTTGGGTATTAATATTTAAAGTATCCTTATCAACTTTTCAACTTGTCAACTTTTCAACTTGTCAACCCTACATCCTTTGTGCCTTCCAGGCAAACAAAATGATATTACCACAAACTTTCCCTATCTTTATTCCCTTGTTCTTTACTTTATCAGATCCATTTCAGGTGGTCCCCGATCTTTTTTGCGGGATCTTAATAAGGAACCGTGTGTAATTCACGGGCTGTTGCGCAACTGTAATACCTTCCAGGAGGTGAAGCCAGGAACTTGCCTGAAAAACGGGACGAATGCTTTCGCAGTTTAAAGCAGTAGTCAGGAACGGCTTTCACTTTCCCGGCATCGCCGTGTCCTTTCTTACAGTTTGAAATTCCGGAAGCATACACTTAAACGTAAAGGCATTAATTCATTTAATGTTTAACCTAAAAGTTTTTGAGTATGCTGACAAACAACCTGGGGTACCCACGTATGGGCGCCCATCGCGAATTGAAAAAAGCCTGTGAACAATACTGGACAGGCAAAATTTCCCGCGACCAACTATTCCTCACAGCCAAAAATCTGCGGGAGCAGCACTGGCAATTACAGGCAGCCGCAGGGATCGACCTTATTCCCTGCAATGATTTCAGCTTCTACGATCATGTGCTCGACATGTCACTGCTCCTGGGCGTGATCCCCAACCGCTATGCACCTGTAGTAACGGAAGTAAAAGAGAACGCAGAGATCGATCTGTATTTCGCCATGGCAAGAGGCTACCAAAAAGACGACCTCGATATCACCGCCATGGAAATGACCAAATGGTTCGATACCAATTATCATTATATCGTTCCGGAATTTACGGCCGCGCAGGATTTCAAAATATTTTCGACGCGCCTTTTTGGTGAATGCAGCAGTGCCCGCGCTGCAATTGGAAAGACACCAAAGCCGGTATTGATCGGGCCGGTATCTTATTTGATGTTGGGGAAGGAAAAGGAACCCGGGTTCGATAAACTCGACCTGCTGAAAAAACTGTTACCTGTTTATATCGATATCCTCAACAGGCTCCGAAACGATTACCGGGCCGAATGGGTCCAGCTCGATGAGCCTTTCCTCGCGCTCGATCTCACCGAAAAACAAAGGCAGGCATTCCTGCTCGCCTACAAAGAGATCCACCTTAAATGCCCACACCTGAAAATTTTACTCACTACCTATTTTGAAGGCTTGCGCAACAATGCACCCCTGGCAGTACAACTGCCCGTGTGCGCCCTGCATATAGATCTTGTACGCGCACCTCTGCAGCTCGACGAATTGTTACCCATCATGCCGGATAAACTTTCTTTGTCGCTTGGGGTGGTAGATGGCCGCAATATCTGGAAGAACGATTACCACCAATCGTTACTGACCATTCAACGAACGATCAGCACCATAGGTACGGAGCGTACCATGATTGCGCCCAGTTGCTCATTGCTGCACACTCCATTCGATCTCGAACTGGAAACAGAGATCGATCCTGTGATCAGGAACTGGATGGCCTTTGCCAGGCAGAAATTACAAGAGGTGATGGAGTTAAAACTGGTGGCTGAAGGCAATGCGGAGTTGCTCGGCAGGAACCAGCAGGCGATCCTCAGCAAAAACAAATCGTCCCTGATCCATAAACAAAATGTAAAAGAGCGGGTGGCCGGCATCACCGATACAATGGCAAAGCGGAAAAGCCCTTTCCCTATTCGCCAGCAATTACAAAAGAAAAGGTTTCAATTGCCATTGTTCCCCACTACCACTATCGGCTCCTTTCCGCAAACGGATGATATCAGGCAATTTCGGGCTAAGCTGAAATCAAAAACAATTTCTGCAGCAGAGTATGATTCAGCCATCAAAAAAGCAACAGTAGACGCTATCCGCTGGCAGGAGGAGATCGGGCTGGATGTATTGGTGCATGGTGAGTTCGAAAGAAATGATATGGTGGAATATTTCGGTGAACAATTGGATGGTTTCCTGTTCACGAAGAACGGATGGGTGCAGAGCTATGGCAGCCGCTGTGTAAAACCGCCGGTGATCTATGGCGATATTGAACGCCCCAGGGAAATGACCGTTTACTGGAGCCACTTCGCGGCCGGTCAAACAGATCGCCTGATGAAAGGTATGCTCACAGGACCTGTAACGATCCTGCAGTGGTCGTTCGTGCGGAATGATCAGCCGCGCGAGATCACTACCAACCAATTGGCACTGGCTATCAGGGATGAGGTGATAGACCTGGAAAAAGCAGGCATCAGTATTATCCAGATCGATGAGCCTGCTATCCGTGAGGGATTGCCATTGCGCAGAGGCGACTGGCCCACGTATCTGCATTGGGCAGTGAAAGCGTTCAGGATTTCAGCAAGTGGAGTGATAGACGAAACGCAGGTGCACACGCACATGTGTTACAGTGAGTTCAACGATATCATAGAACATATCGCCGCTATGGATGCCGATGTGATCACCATCGAAACTTCCCGTTCGCAGATGGAATTACTGGAAGCTTTTGCCGGTTTCAAATATCCTAATGAGATAGGGCCCGGTGTGTATGATATTCATTCGCCCCGTGTACCAACGGTAGAAGAGATGATGGCCTTACTGGAAAAAGCCTGCGCACTTTTGCCGGCTGGAAATATCTGGGTAAACCCCGACTGCGGATTGAAAACCCGTAAATGGCCGGAAACAAAACAGGCGCTTATCAATATGGTAAAGGCGGCACAGCAGATGAGGACTGCGGTTCTCATTAGTTGATAAGTTAACAGGTTGACAGGTTGATAAGAGTATCCCTGAATTTAGGAGACCTCCTTATCAACCTGTTAACCTATCAACCTATCCTCATATCCTATTGTACTTATTTCGATACTCCACCGGCGTGAGCCCTCACCAGGCTGGTTTGTCCACGGGGAATAAGAATGGAAATATGCTTCATATTACAAATGTACATAACCGGCTTTGTCCGCATCGGCCTTGTTATTGTCTTTTTACCCCCCGTGATCAACTGATCTTTCACAATAACATTGCATTGACAAATCAATAACAAGTTAAAGCGCCAGGATGCCGGAGATCAGTGCCTATTTAACATTCAATGGCAATTGCAGGGAAGCGATGACCTTTTACAAAGAGGTGTTGGGTGGACAGCTCGCCTTCCGCACAGTAGGAGAACCATATCCACCGGGACTGATGCCCGGCAGGATCAGTGACCTGATCCTTCAGGCAATATTGACCAGGGAAGGACTGGTACTGCTTGGATCGGATATGGTCCCGGAACAGGGGTTGATAAAGGGTAACAGCATTTCACTGCTGCTTAACTGTAGGGATGAACAGGAAACCCGGCTGATCTATGAAAAGTTATCGGAAGGAGGGAATGCAACCTATCCTTTAGCCATCAGTGCAACGGGCAATCTGTTTGGCAATCTCACTGATCAGTTCGGTAATCACTGGTTACTGAGATGCGATAAAAAATAATAAATTCATCTTCGCCCGGAGTTGCCTGTAGTGGTATCAGGCAGGATACCCGATAATGCAGCAGGTGAATGGTCCCACTGGTCAAGGTAATAGGTTGTCTTATCTATGGAAACGCCGGAAGTATTTTTCCATTTCACGACTGCAGCATTATCTGCCGGCCTCACCATCTTCACATCGCTGATGGTGGCTCCCAGCACATCGTGGAGGAAGATAGCATAACGGCTGTCGCGTTTCTCATAATTAAAGGAGCTTGCATTCACTGTAAGTCCTTCCACGTGCCGCGCCCAGAGCCCATAAGAAGGCTGCACTTTCAGGTTGGACGCATTGTATTGGCCAACGCCCAGTTCCGGAGGAGCAGCGCTGGTGTCTGAAAGCGGGTTGCCGCCTTTTACCAACAGATGCACATCATTGAACACTACGTTCCTGATATAACCGGTATGCCTGCCATCCGGTAACCGGAAATCGAGACCGCCCTGTACGTCCTTATTTTCAGGAAGGGCATATCCTGCAATGATAGGTGTTGCCCTTCTTTGCTTTCCATCATACACGGCCCATCTGTTTTTTCCGCTGTATGAGCTTCCTCCATAGACTTCGGCAATATCTATTCCGTTGAGAATGATATTTTCTACCCGGCCGATATTGACATTCTTTATCAGCAGTTCATTGTGCTGCTCACCATTATCTGTAAACGCATACTTTCCCACATCAGCGCCAAGTACCCGTCCGCGATTGGAGATCGAAATGAAGAAAGGAGTGAAGGTCCTGAACATTTTTGAGCGATGATGAAGGATACCTGTATGGCCGCAGTTGAGATGAATATCTTTAATGTGTCCGCCATCGTTCGTGGAAATGGAGAACCCTGCTTTATTGGCGCCCAGCACATAAATATTATCGACACAGATATCGGTGATATCGTCGGCCGTTTCGGAACCGATCTGGAACAGGTTGCAATTGGTATCGCCGATCACATTGCGCACAAGGTATTTTGTAGCAGGCCGGGTGAAACCCAGGGAGCAGTCGGAGCCCGGCTTCACGATATCATCCGAGCTGACCTTCGAATAGATATTGGTGACAGTAACATCATTACAGGCCATGAAATCATAGATATCGCGAGCGTTGCCCTGGTGCTGTTTGGCAAAATAAGTATCGTGTACATGGAGATGGTCTGTTCCGGTGGCCAGCAATACGAAATGACCTGCACGGTCGATATGCAACATATTGTCGGTGTTGGGATCTTTCGAACCGTCTTTCCGGATATAGTAAGGCTCATCTTTCGTGGAATCGTACCAGAGATCTTCTTCTCTTGGGATGCCGCCGATCTCGATATTGGTGCAGAGCTTAAAGGTGAACATTTTATCGCAGCGGTTATCGGGTGCATTGCTCATTACCTTGTCGCCCGTTACGAGATTACCGTTGCCGGTAATATAGCCATTGCCGATGATCTTTACATTGTCGAGCCTTTCGCCGAAGAACATGGCATTCCTGAAATAATGATGTCCCACATCCTGTTTGGTGAGATAATTTTCAGGATCGCTATACGGCCCGGGATTAGTAGGGGAGAGCCCTGAGCGGTATTTTTTATCGCTGAACCAGGTAGTTTCCGGTGCATCACCTCCTTTCAAAGCCTTGATGGTAGCGCCCTTCTCCACGTAGAGATAAACGTTGCTCCTGAGATGAACGGTCCGGACGGAATAAATGCCTTTGCTGAAAAGGAGGGTGCCGCCGCCAAGTTGGTGAAGATATTCGATCGCTTTGTTGATCTGTTCAGTATAGTCCTGGTTGTCGTCTCCCGCTGCACCGAAGTTTTTTATATCCATCTTCCCGGAATAAAAGCGGGCGGTATTGGAAGCTCCTTTATGTGGGCCATCTTTTACCATCAGGCGGAAAGTATAGCGTTGGTGGGGAGTTAGTCCTGAAATGGTGGCCTTCCCACTCTTTGCATCGATGCTGGCGTTCTTCGCAGCGCTCCAGGTTTTGCCTTTGTCGGTCGATTGCTGCAATTGTATGTCCGTGGTCGCTTGCCCTATGGGCCAGTTGAAGCTGGCGCTGGTATAGAGACCAGGCGATTCTTTGTACTCACGTTCTCTCATGACCGATCTTTCGAACCCTGAAATGGTAGGAGTTATAGTGAGCGTAACTGAAGAGGCCGGACTGTTGAGCACTGCAGGCTGCGCCGTGGTGTAGCTGGCAGCTAAAATATATTTGCCCGCTTTGTTCAGTTGCACGTCGTGGATCGTGATCACCAGGTCGGGCCCATTGGCAGGGCGGAGATCGAGATGCGAGAACTGGAGCAGGGTATTACCTTCAGTTGTTCTGGAGATATTCACTTCACCGACTTTGGAATAGGAATAATGCGTACCTGTACGGCCGATGGATTGTGTGGCGAGATTTTTCAGCAATACTGTGCCTCTCCCGATCACATTCACCGTGGTATTGGAAAGATCTACCTGTATCCCTGCCGGCACTTCGATCCTGACGGTTGCATCCGGTGTACGCTGGCCTGCCGTGAAATGCAGTTCCAGGCTCGTTTTGGAGCCCAGCGTAAGCGCAGGGCGCTGTAATGCCAGTTTTCCGCACAGGGCCATGGATGCCGATTGGATATGGTAAATTCTTTTGGCCTTTCCGTTATTGTCTGTTACGAGCAGGCGATCGCCATCGGCCAACAGTCCTTCTGATTTGGGAGCACCTTCTCTGTCAATGACCTGGTATTGCAGCGGGGTGCCATCTTTGGCGGTCAGCTCGGCAGGGAGCTGCGCTATGGTGATACCGGTAGGAACAAGGCCCTTGTCTTCCGGCGTATCTACCGTAAATGAATAGGTGGAACCACTGATCAGAACAATGGTATCCATATTGATCCTGGCGATATGGGTTGCTCCTTCACTAATGTCCAGTTCCATGCTCTTCGCAACCGGCGCTTTTTTATTTTGCTGTCCGAAAACAGGAGCGCTCATCAAAACGGGAAGGATCAGGGTCAATGAGAATATGTTGAAGCGTTTACGCATCATAGATAATTATTTTATGATTGCCGGCTTATGGCCGGCAGGGCGTTCTTTCTTTAAAAATAAATCCTTTGCGGAAAGTAACAGTATCGTCGATTGGCAATTAATAACCTGATCTTTGCATGAGGGAATACTTTCATGATCATCGGTCCATGCTAAGGGGTTCTAGGTAAAATCGTCACATTTATTTGAAACGGCCTTGTTGAATGAAATAAAACAATTAACTTTTCCAACGATTCAAATAACCTTAACCTACTTATGAAAAATATGAACCTTATCACCCGACATCTTTTCCTGCAAATCCCTCTCCAACATTTCTACTTATTGTTCAAGCATAGCCTGCCATTGCCCGGATAATCAGTACTACTGATCCTCTGCCGTCTGCAACCAGTACTGATCTTGTCTAATTACCCCGACCAATGGGCTACACTGCTTATTTATTATTGCTCCTGCTGATTTGCCTGGGCACATGCTACGGGCAAAGCCAACCTGCTGCCACAAAACCATCAGGGAGAAGCGATTCATTGGTCTACTACCTGAATGGAACCTGTAAACAAACAGAAGGATATACCATTCTGCCGGACCTGCCCAACGATAACGGCAGATGGAACCTCAGTTCCTCACCGCTGATCACTATTCATGGAAACGTGCAATACGATTTCATTTACCGTTCACTGGTAGATACTCCTTTTGCTCAAAAAGATTTCTCTCAGCATAGCATACAAACCAGTATGGACCTGGTCTATAAAAGAAGTTACCCTTTCCGGCTTACCATGCTGGCCAGACAAAGCAACTCGCTTTATTTTTCCAATATCGCCGATGTGAATTTCCAGTTCAACAGGGGCTTGTTCTACCAGCAGATCAGGGACGACCTGCGGAGAAAGATGGATGAAAAAATACGGACAGGCAACAACATGCTGGAAAATATGGAAAGGCAATACCAGCAGAAGCAGCGGCAATTATCTGAATTGAGGAATTGGATCAATGATCCGGCAAGATTATATGAACTGGCAGCGGAGAAAGACAGGCTGATGGGCCGGTTGCCTGCTCTTCCGCGGGAATTGCCCGATGCTGTACAGCTTAAAGAGCAGGCAGCCGCACGGGCAACCGCATTATTGCAAAAAAGAAAGGATAGTCTCACCGCATTGGGCAAAGCCTGGCAGGATTCTCTTTCGAAGAAAGGTCTCGATTCACTGGAACAGATGGGGCCTTTGAAAAAAATGGAAACAAAGAAGAAAGAGCTCGACAGCCTGGTCAAAGAACTGAAAACCTATGAAGAAAAACTAAGATCGGTACAGAAGTCTGTACAGGATTCCATCAGCAGGTTGAAAGGGGAGATCGCCAGGATCAACGATCCGGCCTCCTTGAAAGAATTCATGAACAAAACAAAAAGCAGTGCCCGGGACCTGCCCAAAGGCTGGCAGGTATTGGGTTCCGTTACCACGTTCGGGGTTGGTCGCACCTGGGTGGACTATTCCGAGCTGACCGTAAAAAATATTTCACTCACAGGGATCAATGCGGCGATGAATCCCGGTAAATATTATTTCGCATTCGCCGCGGGCAGGATCAATGCAAGGTTCAGGGATTTCGTGATCAGGGACCAGCATCTTCCTCCTCAATCGCTCTTTGTGGTGCGGGCAGGCATCGGCCATAAAGAAAAGAACAATGTGATCGTCACCTATTATAATGGTAAGCGAAGCCTTCTCTATACAGTCAATAACCAGTCCGGGCCTGAGAAAGTGATGGGCTTTTCCATCGAAAGCCGTGTGGCCATCAATGAAAACAATTATGTAGTGCTGGAAACGGCGCGAAGCTCCTACTATACAACAGGCGCTCCACCGGGCCGGCAGGACCTCATGAAAAAAGTATGGGACCTAAGAGATGGCAGTAACCAGGCGTACAGTATTCGTGTTTATAGCTCATGGCCTTCCACATCGACGCGTATCACCGGCTATTACCGGAAAACGGGAGAACATTTTCAATCATTCAACCTGCTGCCGGTGAATGTAGGGCAGGAGGCCTTCCAGGTAAAAGTACTTCAGGGCTTTTGGAAAAATCGCCTGTCGGTAGAAGCAGGCATCCGCAAGAATGATTTCAACAATCCGTACAGCAATACTTCCGTGAGCAGCAAAACGGTCTTTAAATCTTTTGTCGGTACCCTTCGCATCCCAAAATACCCGATGGTTTCGATAGGGTATTATCCTTCCTCCCAGTTAACAGTGCTCGATAACCAGGTGATCGTGGAGAACCAATACAACACACTCACCGGTATGATCAGTCATGCCTGGCGCATAGGCCCGGTAACCATGAGCTCGAATGCCGTCCATATCCGCTTTTATAATCATGGCGCCGATACCGGGTTCATCTATTACAATGCGTCCAGTTGGTCGGTCAGCCATGCCATCTTCTGGAATAAACTGCAATCGCAAAGCGGTTTCACCTATACAAAACAGCAGGACTTGAAAGTGGTTACCATCGAGCAATCCCTCGGTTACCAGTTGATGCAATGGCTGAGTGTAAGCGCCGGAGGAAAATACAACAGGGTGAACAAACAGCAAACCTTATGGGGAGGGATGGCCGGACTGACAATCGATATTCCGAAGATAGGCGCCCTTCAATTGAATTATGACAGGAGCTTTTTACCTTGTATAGCACGCAACCTGTTGCCGGTCGATATGGGGCGCATTGGCTTCAACAGGACTTTTTAAAATGAATACAAACAGAATTATAAAATATAGAATATGAAAAAATACTGGGGACTATTACTGATGTTCACCGGTTTGCTGGCGAAAGCACAGGTACAAATCCAGAGCACCATCCCTTCAGTAGGACTGGTGCAAAAGAACCAGCTCTGGAATCTCGTACTGGTGAATGGTACCGGACATGCGATCGACGGGAGACTGGAGCTATTGATCAGGGACCCTCAATCGGGCATCGAGCTGATGACCGCCGCCACAGCGGGTTTTACCCTGCCCAAAGGTTCTGCACAGCTCAATGTGAACCGGCTCAGCCCTATCCAATATAATTACCTGGGTATGGAACCGGATAAAACGATCAGCGGCCTGTTGCCGGCAGGTGCTTACCTGGCCTGCTATTCATTCGTGAGCTGGCAGGGAGAAAAGAACAACCTGATCGCAGAAGAATGTATCCGCTTCGATGTGGAGCCGCTGAGCCCGCCCATGCTGATGTTCCCGGCCGACAGTTCAGTGCTCGACATCCAGCCGGCCCAGTTTACCTGGACACCGCCCACGCCTGCAACGATGTTCAACAGGCTCCGTTATGAAATGCTGGTGGCAGAGATCAGGCCCGGACAAAAACCTGCGGAAGCATTGCAGAACAATCTTTCCTTTTACAATACTGCCGGCATCGCCAATAACCTGCAAACCTATCCTGCCAGCCTGCCTGCATTCGATAAAGAGAAATGGTATGCCTGGCAGGTGATCGCGCGGGATGATAAGAACTATGCTGGTCATTCCGAAGTATGGGTATTCAAAGTGAAAGAGCCCGACCATCCCCGGATTGATCCCATACAGGCCAGTTTCATCACACTCGGCGAAGCAGGCGAAAGCGGGAATATGGGAGTGGTCCACGGCAACAGGCTTTTCATCAAATATTATTCAGCCGATAAGGAGCACACGGCCCCTGTACGTTTCCTGACCACAGGAAATAAGCTGATGCTGGAAGTAAAAAAAGAGATACAGTACGGTGACAACTTCCTCAGCTTCCAGCTTCCCAGGGCATTTGCGCCGGGTAACACCTATATCGTCGAGATCATCGATCAGCGAAACGGCAGTCATAAGGCACTGTTCAGTATCAACCAATAAAACCAACTGTAGATATGATCCAGCTATTGGCACACAAATACAGGAAATCCATTGCCTGTAGTTTGTCCTTGATCTTCTTTCTTGAATTCAGCATCCCACTGTATGCCATGCGTAGATCGGGTTTTGACTTCGATGCGTGGAGGCTGGAAAAATTACGCCGCGATCTTGCCGGCCGGCCTTCACTGAAGAACCCATTGCCGGTGAATCCTGTTGCAACAGGGAGCAACATTCGGAAAGCAGCAACCGAAAAAAAAGCTAAGAACAGACCTGCCAGGCACAATCAGCAATTCATCGGCGGTCCCTCACAACCTGAAATGTCATCATTCAAATCCATCGGGGCAGATAATATGGTGAACCTGTTCACCGGCAATTTCAGTTATAATATTCCTTTGCTGGATGTGGGTGGTTATCCCGTGAACATCTTTTATAACGGCGGCATCGGTATGGAGCAAGAGGCAAGCTGGGTGGGCCTTGGCTGGAATATCAACCCTGGCAATATCAATCGCAATATGAGGGGTGTACCGGATGATTTCGATGGTACCGACATGATGCTGCAAACGCAGAAGATGAAAGCCAATGTTACCTGGGGGGTCAATCTGAATGCCGATCTGGAATTCAATGGTCTAAAGAAAATGCCGAAGTTCCTGCAATCTGTAGGGGTTAACCTGGGCGTTTCCTTCAACAATTACCTGGGACCTGCTATTGATTTTGGGATCAAAGGAGGGGTTGGATTCAAGATCGCGGACTATACGAAAACCGAGAAAGATACTAAAGATACGCTGTTAACGGCCTCTGTCGGCGTTTCTGCCGGAGTGAGCGCCAACCTCAGTTCAAGATATGGACTCACATTATCACCCAATGTTTCTCTCACCGGCACGAAATTCCTGACCGATAAAACGCTTTCATTCGGGCTTTCCCTGGGCACGAGCTATAATTCCAGATCGGGGATCAAGGCGCTCCAGATCAGTGAGCAGACCAGCTTCAACAGGGCACATGAATGGAAGGATGGGGGAGAAGGTGAATACCGCAAACTGGAAAAACATGGTTCCGGTAATGGTGCGTTGATAGGCACTTCGATCAATTTTGCCAGGCCCAGTTATATTCCTGCTATCCGCATGCCGATGAGCAATGAAGCCTGGTCGGGCCATTTCCAGTTGGGAGGTGCGATCTGGGGCATTTATGGTTCCGCTGAAGTGGAAGTATTCAAATCCGTATCGAAGGTGGCTGAAGAAAATGTCGATCTCCTAAAGCCGCTGGTAGGTTATATGTATTATGAAAAGGCCGCCGGCAATCCGGCTGCCGTTATGGATTTCACGAGGTTCAACGACAATGAGGTGACACCGCGTACACCTGTCATATCGGCCCCGCAGTATACTTATGATGTTTTTGAATTACAGGGTGAAGGCACCGGTGGCTCGGTAAGGGCGTATCGTAACGATTATGGCTATGTGCGTGATAATACTACCCGCTCGCAGGACAAGAACATCAGCGCAGGGGTCGACATCGGTATCCCCGGGCATTTCGGGGCGAATTTCAATCTTATCAAAACGCCTTCGGTGATCGGTGAATGGACAGAAGGGAATAAACTCAGGAATTTCCTTTCATTCGCCAATGCCAACAGTAACCCGGACCGAGCATGGGAGAAGGTTTATTTCCGGAATCCCGGTGAGACCAGTGTGCTGACAGATCAGCAATTTGCAAAGATCGGCGGCACAGACCTCGTAAGGTTCAAACTGGGCGGCTATTATGGGAGTACCAGCATCGAGCCCACACTGGAAAGGTTTTCGCGGGATAACAAACTGATCGGTACTGTAAACCTGCTGCAACCGGATATTTCCAAAAGAAAAAAGAGAAGCCAGGTATTTAGTTTCCTCACTGCTGCAGAAGCAAGTGTGGTCGGGCTCGACAAAAAAATAAAAAGCTATTCAACCACCAATATCCTCAATGGGACCAACAACCTGGTCTATGATTCGATAGACCGGGTAGGGAGCTACAGGAAAGCCCATCATATCTCACAGATCAACGTAGCCGAATCAGACGGCAAAAGATACGTTTATGGAATACCGGTATACAATATCGTGCAAAAGGACTTCACGTTTTCTGTAGGCAGCAATGCCATCGACGATGACCTGGTAGGTATCCAGCCATCCGAGATCACCAGGAGCTCTGCCCATCTCAACAATTCAAGCAGCAGGGACGGATACCTTCAGATCAGCAGAATGCCGGCCTATGCGCATTCCTTCTTATTATCCGGTATCCTTTCCCCCGATTACGTTGACCTCACCGGCAATGGCATTACTGAAGATGATCTTGGTGAAGCTGTAAAATTCAATTATACCAAGACGGCCGTCCCTTATCGCTGGCGAAGCCCATTGACAGAAGGACAACAGGCGAATTACAATACAGGCAACCGCTCCAATCCAAAAGACAATAAAGGGATCATTTCCTATGGTGAACGGGAAACATGGTACCTGCAATCCATAGAATCGAAGACCATGATCGCCCTGTTCACGCTCGAAACGAGGGCCGACGGCAGAAATACCGTGGATTCGGTCGGCGGCATCGATTATAATAATCCCTCCCTTCGACGTTTGAAAAAGATCGATCTCTACAACAAAGCCGACCTGAAAAAGAATGGCATCGCCAATGCGAAACCGATCAAGACCGTAAACTTCGAATACAGCTATCGCTTATGCGCCCGCGTGCCCGGCAATAAGGACACTACGGAGATCGTGAATGGGCAGAATGTGAATGCAGAGAGGGGAAAGCTCACACTCGAAAGAATCTATTTCACCTACAACGGCAAGCTCAGGAGCAAGAATGAACAATACCTCTTCTCCTATGGCAGCACGGCCGCTGAAAATCCTGCGTATGCATTCAATGCTACCGATCGCTGGGGGACCTATAAACCCAAAGAAAATAATCCGGATCAGTTAAAGAATTCCGCCTATCCATATAGTCTTCAAAAAACGGATGCGGCATCTGTTACCAATATAAGACAGAATGCAGGCGCCTGGTCGCTGAAAAAAATATTGCTTCCTTCCGGGGGGCAGTTGGAAGTTGAATATGAAAGTGACGATTATGCCTACGTGCAGAACAGAAGGGCCGCCTCCATGATGAAGATCGCCGGATTTGGCAAAGCCCCTGATGGCATTTACTCGAATAACCTGTATGGGGTATCAGGTCTCGCGGCCGCTATCACAGAGAACGATGTGGTTTATATCAATCTGCCCGATCCCTGCAATAACAGAACAGAAGTTGGTCGAAAATATCTCGATGGGGTGCAACAGCTCGCTTTCAAACTGGCAGTGGTGATGCCGAAGGGGGAATATGAATATGTGACCAGTTATGCCACCATTGCCGATTATGGAGTGTATAACAGTTCCACTATTTGGGTGCGGGTAAACCTGATGGATGGCCTAAGCCCTATGTCACTCACAGCCCTCGAATACCTGAAAGAAAAACTGCCCGGGCAGGCATTTCCGGGGTATGAAATAGCGGATGGGAGCACACTTCAACAGGTAGGTGATATGCTGGCCGGTTGGGGCAATGCGCTCAAGAACGCTTTCAGGAACCCTATTCTGAATATGCGCTCGAGAGGAGCGGGCAAAACAGTGCTCCTTTCGAAGTCTTTTGTACGACTGAATGAACCTACCGGATTTAAATATGGCGGTGGCCACCGGGTGAAAAAGGTTCTCTTGAAAGACAACTGGAAAGCCATGGCGAATAAGTTCACTGCCGTTTACGGACAGGCATACGATTATACGACCACCGAAGTATTGCCGGATGGCAGCAAGCGAACGATCAGCAGCGGTGTGGCCACTTATGAACCGGCTATAGGAAATGAAGAAAATCCATTCCAGACCATCCTGCTGGTGGCCAACAGGTTGCCGGCCGGACCAGCTACTTATGGTGCGATAGAAATGCCATTCCTGGATGCATTTTTCCCGTCCCCAACAGTAGGTTACAGCAAGGTGAGCGTACGCTCGATCATTTACGACAGTATTCCTGCAGGGCGAAAATCCCGGTCAGGGGTTGGCCGCCAGGTAACGGAATTCTACACCGCCAAAGATTACCCGGTCTATTATAATTATACTTCTCTCGATCCCGGTTCCGATAAAGGATCACATAATTCCAACTTCACGGCCTTCTTTTATAAATATGCGTTCGACAGCCGCAGCCTGTCGCAGGGTTTTCTCATCGAGAACAACGACATGCATGGAAAAATGAAATCACAGTCTTCGTACGGAGAGAAAGATACCGCCACACGGATCAACTATACGCAATACTTCTATCGCAATACAGGCGCAAAAGGACTGAATGAAAAATTCGATTTCGCCTATGGTGACCAGGGTGGCAAAGTAGAGCAGGGCAATATGGGGATAGATATCGAGCTGATGACAGACACACGCGAGATGAAGATCAATGGGAGCAGTCTCGAAATACAGGCCCAGGTAGAGTTGTACCCGGTCATATTGCCAGTATGGTTACCATTTATCTGGCCTGTATTCGGCGAAAGCGAAAGCATTTACAGGGCCGTTACCACCACCAAAGTGATCAACTACCACAGTGTGCTCGATAGCGTGGTAGTGATCGACAAAGGCAGCCAGGTGAGCAAGAGAGACATGGTATACGATGCGGAAACAGGGCAGGTATTGGTGACCCGTACCAATAATGAATTCGATAAGCCGGTCTATAAAACAACCTATCCTGCATATTGGGCTTACAGCGGGATGGGACCTGCCTATAAGAATATCGACCTGAATTTTTCAGGTGTTGGATTCAAGGACGGAAAGATCATCAGTGGCGTATCATCCACAGAGATCAGCAATCTCTTTGAAAGCGGTGACGAGTTATACCTTTCATTCCCAGGCTCCACACCATCCGACAATTGCGGGGCAAAACTGGAAGCCCAGAGCGTGAACCGCCTTTGGGCCTTTGATCAGAATAAAAATACAAGCTCACTAAAAAATCCTAACCCAGACTTTATTTTCATGGATAGCGCCGGCAGGCTATATACCAAGAAGGATGTTAGTTTCAGGATCATCAGAAGTGGCAGACGCAATTTGCTTGCTGACCCTGTGGCCACGGCAATTACATTGGCCGACCCCATAGACAGAAGCAGTACCCCAACGCTCAGGATCAATAATAACAGCAACACGGTCAGCGCAACGGCCACAGAGTTCAGGGAAAAATGGCAGATCGACAATGAAACCATCAATAAGCTGAGCACGGTCTTCGACAACGCTACCTGTTCCTTTAAGGAAGTGATCGACTGTAATGGTTATCTCGAGAAGAGGATAAATCCATACACCAAAGGGCTCCTCGGCAGCTTCATTACAAACAGGAAGCTCGTATTTCTTGCCGATAGAAAGGAAACAAACCCGGCAACACCCACCAACCTGCCCAGGAACGGCACATTCGATAATTTTAAACTATACTGGGATTTTTCGGCCGGGTCATCACTGGTTCCCGACCTTTCCAGTAATCAGTGGGTATCGAGTGAGGAAGTCACAAGAATAAACTCCCTGGGCAGGCAACTGGAAACCAGGAATGCTTTGAATATTTATACAGGGGCGCAATATGGTTACAAAAAGACGCTGCCAATTGCCATCGCCGATAATTCCAGGTACCATGAGATGTTGTATGCAGGATTTGAAGACGAGTACTTCAATGGGAATATAAACGCAGTCCAGGAGAACCCTTGTTTGGAGAAGCATATTTCTCTTGCGAATATGCCCAATGCTGTCCTCACCAATATGGACAGTATTTCAATGAATGCGCATACCGGCAAATATGCTTTAAAAGTAAATGGGAATAGTACTGCCACCAAAACCATTCCTATTAAAAGCAGTATCAGTGAAGACTTCTCTTTTGTTTTCGATAAGGATACCACTAAAAGTCTTTATGCGATCGGCTTGAATATAGGCACCATCAGAAAATCTCCTTCAACATTGGTTTTGGACACTTCCATCTACCCCAACGCCTCCAGTGGCAATGAAGCGATGTTCCTGAGGGTGCGACAAAGCCGCCCCACCCAAACGAGCACTTCCGTCAGCTATGCTTATGACATCGATGCTTTCAATTATATCGAAGTATTGCAGGACCGGGTATACAATATCACGCGAAAAGTAATGGAATACCGGCAAACCTCCAGCACATTCGCAGACATGCTTTTTAGAATTACTTCGCTTTCGGGTGTACAGGTCCCTATAACTTATATAAGCACCTCATTCGATGATAAGTTATTTAGTTGTTGCCTCCCGAAAGGTATCTACAGGATCGATTATTCGATACATGCCGATTACTATTATTCCTGTTCCGGTTCCGGATGCACGTGGGAATTACCAGGGGTGGAATACTCATTGATCTTCGACGATTTCAAACCGGGTTATAAATCTCCCTCTACCCAAAATGGTTGCATCTTCACAAAGCCGGCCTATGGAACAGGTTCGATGCTAAATCCGCTATTCTCATTTCCGGCAGGCAAAAGAATGCTCTTCAGTTCCTGGGTAAAAGATCCCTGTATCAACTCTACGACCGGCCTTCCCTGTAATAGCGTCAATATCACCTTCAATAATGGCAGCAGCATTTCACAGCCATTCAGGCCCTCCGGCCCTGTAATAGAAGGTTGGCAAAAGATCGAAGGGGAATTCACCGCCCCTCCGGGAGTGACCTCCATGGATTTGAAATTCGTGAACGGGAGCGGCGTTCCGATCTATTACGATGACATCCGGATACATCCATTCAATGCCAATATGAAAAGTTATGTATACGATCCGGTAACGCTTCGCCTGATAGCCGAATTGGACCCTAATAATTACGGGACCTTCTATGAATATGATGAGGAAGGTACACTGGTGAGGACCAAGGCAGAGACCAAAGAAGGTATCAAGACCATCCAGGAAACAAGAAGCTCCAAACAAAAAAACATCAATTCCATCCAGTAAAAAGCAGTCATGAACCATTCCAGCATAAATAAAAAAACGGTGTTCGTCCTCTTGCTTTTATTGGCAACTGCTTTCTGTCCAGGGCTGAAAGCACAGCAGGCCGACAGCACTGCCATTCTCAGGACATTCATTACTGTAAGCCGGTCCTATCAGATGCTGCCATTCCAGGTGAACCTCGAATGCAGGAACAGTACCAACCTGGTTTTGCAGGAAGAGGATACGGCAACTATACAGGCGAGCTTCCACCGTAATCGATCCGGTGGATACATGCGCTTCGGCGACCTGGAACAGATCGTTTCCGATTCCATGGCCCTGCTCGTCAGCAGGGAGTTGAAGAGGATAGTCGTATATACCAATGCACAGGAGATCATCAATTACATGAGATCGGCCCTGGCATTGCCAATAGCAGATTCATCCATGGGGCGGTTGGCTTCGAAGTACCAGGTCAAAGATAAGGAGCACAATACGACAATCCGGGCAATCGATCTTTTCAGCCGCTCGCTGGTCCCGGGCACCCATCTCCCCAAAGAACAGGTCGAGTTGCGCTATCGTCTTTCATCCGGCGAGCCGGAAGCCATTACCACTACCCGGCGCAGCCTGATAGCGATCTCCGCGGCCGACAGCCTCCAACTGGTGCAGCAGCCCCGCAATGCCGGTATGCTGATCACCATGGAAGGGGAGGGCAGTTTCTTCGTAAAAGAACAGGTATCGATCTTCCGGTTCATCGATATATCGCACGATAACACAGCGGCCATACCCGTACGCATATCCGACCGGGTTATTAAAAATGAGAAGGGAGCCTACGTACCCGCAAAAGGCTATGAAGCTTTTTCAGTGACCCAAAACTTTTAGACAACATGCAATCGAGAAAATTACCAATAGCTTTATTCCTGGCGCTAAGCATCAGCAGTTGCTTTACGGCCCAGGCCGGCGTAGAAGATGGGTTACCAGTACGCCTGGTTTCGAGGCTTACCGGCCTCACTGCCGTCAATGGAGAATCATCTCCACTGATCCTGAATGCTGTTTCCGCAGTCAATTATTTCGATTTCTATCCTGCTGCGGATACCAGGGATCTTCGAAACATCATCACCCTCAGCCTGCGGGAAGAGACGAAAGAATACCTGCCTGTCGACTTTACGGCCAAAGTGAAGCTCAGGATCGAATACGGTCATTCACCCTCCTCTCTCAGCCAGGTAGCTTCACAGGAACTGGAAGTGGGTTATAACAGGGCAGGAGGATCGAAATATAAAAGCAGGAACTATTTTCATTTTAGCGGAGCGGAATACGTGAAGGTCACCGTACTGGATATTACTTCAAATCCGGTAATGAGCAGTCCTGATATCCGCAACCTTTTGTTGCTGGAGAATGAGATGACAGGGAGGAGGTTCCCGGTTTTCGTCGACAAATCCCTGGCTACATACAAACCCGAAGATTCAACAGCAGACGAATTGAAGATCTCCTGGAGCTGGCCAACCGATGCCACCAATAATTATTCCCAACTGGAATGGGCCTGGCTTGAAGATGATCTTGCTTCGACTTATATACAAAGCGGCAGCCTGAATCTCGACCTGCTATTCAAAAATAATTCAACCCGGGTCGACCTTCCGGTCGAGAAGACCATATACGGTATTCCTACACTCTATAGCGGCGTGGGCAAACTCTATTATCGCATCAGGGCGGTAAACATCAAAAGCAATGGTACCCGTGTGGATGGCGGGTGGTCGTACGTAAAAAGCCATTCCTTTCAAAGCCCGTCCGATAGCCTGAACTGGCAGGCTACCACCACCTATTCCGAGGAAGGCAAAAGAAAAACAGTGATCAGCTACTTCGACGGTACTTTAAGAAGCAGGCAAACGATCACCAAAGATAACAGCAATAACAGTGTCATCGCTGCGGAAACGTTTTATGACAAGCAGGGACGTGCCGCCGTACAAGTGTTGCCCTCACCAGGTATCAACAATGTGATAAGCTATCAGCACAACCTCAATATGTTTAACGGCCAGGCGGTCAATAGCGATCCTTCCAGCATTTTCGACCTGGAACCGGTAACTCCTCCGGGAGATATGAGGCTGAGCAGCAATTCAGGGGCTTCCCAGTATTACAGCACCCTCAATCCCAAAAAAGATTCCGGGTTCAACCGACATCTTCCCGATGCAGAAGGATTTCCCTACACCCTTACGAGGTATATGCAGGATGGTAGCCAGAGGATATCCGCACAAAGTGGGGCAGGGGCTGCGTTCCAGATGGATAAAGGACATGAAACGAAATATTTTTATGGCACGGCAGCCAAAGAAGAATTGGAAGGATTATTCGGTACTGAAGTAGGGACATATACTCACTATTACAAGAACATGGTGCTCGATGCGAACGGGCAGATGAGCATTTCCTATATAGATATGCAGGGGCGAACGATCGCCACCGCATTGGCCGGCCGGAAACCGGATGCGATGGATTCCCTGGACCGTGCACAATACCTGAACCAGGGAGGAACAACGATCACCAGGAACCTGATCGATGCCGGCACCAATATCGTGAAAGGGAATAGTATCGAATCCATCAATACCATATTGGTGCCACAGCCCAGCGACTACCTGTTCAATTACCAGTTAAGCCCCGATGCATTGTCCCTGCCCGTTTGTCCGGGTTCCAATCCATCGACTATATGTTACGATTGCCAGTACGATCTCGAGATCACCATCACGGATGAAGCGGGTGTGAAGGCCCCGGTCATCAAAAAATTCAGCAACATAAATCTAAACGCCGATAACAATTGCAATACGGCCGTCGATAAATTCTCGGATGGCGTTACGACGGCCAGCAATAATATCAGTTTCACCGTTCCGCTCACAGTAGGCTCCTACATGGTACGGAAAACGCTCACATTGAGTGAAGCATCCCTGCAGAAGTATAAGAAAGATTATATGCAGGAAGGAAAAGGCTGGTGTCAAAAGGATTCTTTACTGATCGACTCGATCTATAGAGCGCTTCAGATCGTCACCAATTGCAATGCGCCATCCACAGTTACCTGCCAATCATGCAATACTGCCCTGGGTAGTTTCACCGATTTCAGAACTGCTTTCCTCCATTCGCTGGGCAATCCGGACCCCGTACCACTGGAAGGTCAGATCAAGGCAGCCTACGATGAGGCAAAAAGAAATTGCGACAGGCTTTGTACCGATGTTTCAAAAGTCCAGGCCACGAAACGGCAACTGATGCTGGCGGATATGGTGCCATACAGTGGACAATATGCGCAGGAAACAGGATCAGGCTCCATGTTCAATGAGTATAACATTTTTAAAACCTCTCCGGGAAACAGGCCGTTTTACAGGTACCCTAAAGATGTTGTTACCGGAAATGCCGGCAATTACCTGACATCACTGAATGCCATCGACCCGATCAATGCAGTGCTCAGCACGCTCAGCCAGGCCGATTTTGTTACCGCTTTTGATCTCAAATGGGCAGAAGCACTGCTGCCTTATCACCCGGAATACCAGAAACTGATTTTCTCCGAATCAGCTACCATGGCCCCTTCCTATAATTGGATCAGCGATTTCATCAACACGGAAACCTATTCAGAAGCGGCCAGTACAAATAAAAATTATATCCTTTTTTCCGGCAATACCACAGCAGCTCCCTACAATGATCCTTTTTATTCGCTCGACCCCGGCAATAAAAGCATCATGGAGAATTGGGTGAAGAATTATTACGTGTCGAACAAGTATGTCAGCCTGAGCATGTGGCAGGTCGCCTACGGAAATTTAAAATGCGATCAGTTGGCAGACCTCAACCTTCGCAAATCCTGTTATGTGAATGCCCCCAAACAGCCACCGTATGCTGATCTGACGACTACTGAAGAGAAAGATCAGCTCTGGACCATATTCAAGGGCCTGTATGCTTATGAAAGGGAGAAACACGTAAATCAATACCTGAACAACCAGCGGCCTGTTCCCAATGCCAATACGCTGGCCCAGCAAGGATTCATCCTGCATTTCCCTACGGAAAGACAGACAGTGGACCAATTCAATTTACAGAGCAATGGCGACTGGTCATTCTGGCCTGCCAACCCGGGTGATCCGCCTTATCCTATCCTCAACCGCAAAGATCCCTGCGACAGTTATATAGAGACCTGGAAACAAGCTTTACTTCAATGCGATTCATTGGCCAGGCATCCGCTCAGGGACCAGATACTGAATGACATCACCACGAAGATGAAGGCGGTGTGCAAAAAAGGGATCAATGCGGCCAATCCCTATGGTGCTTCCACCGTACCGCCCAACACTCCCAATGATGGCACCCCACGGAACTTCGAGGAAGTGGTGAACACGGTATTTGCTTCGTATAATATCCCCCGAACAAATTACTGTAATCCTTTTGTGATAGAGTTTCCAAAGCCTTATGGCAAAACCCCGAATCTCGTTCCTTCCGTCATAACGGAGATAGACACCTGCACTTGTAACCGGTTCAACGAGATCAGGGCAGAAGCAACTGCCTCCGGGGTAAACCCTTCTAATTTCAGTGCATTGAATCAATACCTGCGCAATAAATATGGAGATACACTGACCTTGCCCGTATTCCAGGGGATGGACCACTGCCAGGAATTTGGCAGGAAGTTCATCTGTACAACGGAGACCAGGTCCGTCACCTATGCCTGCGTTGATGGATCACCCTGTGCTGTTGCGGGATTTGCCGGCAGCAACAATAACCAACCGGCTGCCAGGAATACAACAATGGCAAGGATCATACTGCCTCCTCCTCCTCCTCTCTGTCCGGTAGGTTACCATTGGGACCCGTACCTGCAAAAGTGTGTGTCGGACTTGATAGTGCCCCATCTTTGTCTGAATGGATATCATTGGGATGATAATTTGCAGACTTGTGTCAAGGATTCCTGTATCGCCAGTTGTCCGTTCTCCGTCTGCGATTCCCTCGATGTTTACTATTACCCGCTGAACTTTCCGCAGCCATTACCCGATTTTTTGAAATGTGGCGCCAGTCCTGCTCCACGTTGCCTTACCTGCTCGGACCTGAAAGCGCTCACCCAGGAGTTCAAATCCTATTTCGTAACGCCGTACAATATAGCGCCGGTCTTCGATTCTGCAGACCTCTCACAAACATCCATAGAAAGCAATCTCAACTATCAGCGCTTCATCAATTACAGAACAGGTTTTCAATATAGTTGGATAGATTATGCAAAAGCCGCTGCCGCAGCTACTCCTGCCTGTAACCTCAATGGAACGGGCGGCAGCCAGACCGTGATCTGTGCAGACACCAAACCGTTCAATGATACTACGGGCGTTGGTATGAAAGATCCTCCCTGCCAGGCTACCTATTCAATGGCCGTGGCTATGGGCCAGCAGATCATAGAACAAAGGAATGCGACTCTGTTGGCAAACCTGGAAGCGAGCTATCGTGATAAATGTATGTCGGCCAAAGACAGGGAGATCTTCACGGTCACCTTCAATAACAGCGAGTACCATTATACCCTTCATTATTACGATATGGCAGGCAACCTGGTAAAAACCGTTCCGCCCAAAGGAGTAAAGCCTGATTTTTCAGCAGCCTTTGCACTCCAGGTGAAGAATGGAAGGGCAGGGGATTACCTGGTTGCTCCTCCACACGAATATATGACTGAATTCAGGTATAATAGCCTGGACAATCTGGTAGCCCAGCGAACACCCGATGGTGGAACGACTTACTACTGGTATGATAAGCTCGGCAGACTTGTGGTGAGCCAGAATAAACAACAATTCGTGGAAAGTAAGTTCAGTTATACGATCTACGATAATCTGGGCCGCATTATCGAAGTAGGGCAGAAACCTCAAACGAACGGCAGCATGTCGCAGGTAGTAAGCCAGGACACACTACAATTGAAAAACTGGCTGAATACCGGGGCATCAAAAGAGCAGATCACTTTTACTGTGTATGATGAAGCAGGGCTGGCATCCTATACCCCCATGTTCACTCCCAGGAACCTGCGTAACCGCATTAGTTATACCGGCACCAGGAATTTCGCTACTGATCCGGATTTCTATAGTGCAACATTCTTTACGTACGATGTGCATGGCAATGTAGATACCCTGCTCCAGAACCTCATGGGCGTATCGGCCCTGGGCCCCGTATCGGACCGCCTTAAATATATTGCCTATGATTATGATCTGATCAGCGCTAAAGTAAATATGGTCAGTTACCAGCCCGGACTAAAAGATGCGTTTTACCATCGCTATCTGTACGATGCAGAGAACCGCCTGCTCGGCGTTTATACCAGCCGGGATAAAATAATCTGGGACCAGGATGCATCCTATCAATACTATAAACATAGCCCTTTGGCCCGGATGGAATATGGCAAATTGAGAGTACAGGGTATGGATTATGCCTATACGATACAGGGCTGGTTAAAAGGAGTGAACAGTACTTTGCTGGATACAGCGAAAGATATGGGTCGTGATGGCACCGTAAGCTCTGCAGTTGCCCGCGATGTGTTGGGATTTGCATTGCATTACTACGACCAGTCGGTCGATGGCAACAACTGGATCGATTATACGGCGATAGCAACAACCGGCAGCGCTTTTGCAAGACCGCCAATGGGCCTGAACTTAGGCTCCTTATACAATGGCAATATTGCTGCCATCACGATGAACAATGGTGGTCTGCTCAAAGGGAACCCTTCTTCCACGATCAGAGAAGCTTTATTCTATCAATACCGATATGACCAATTGAACCGGCTTGTGGCCATGCAGGCATACAAGGGACTTGACAATAACAATCAATGGATGCCCGTGATCCTCAATGATTACAAGGAGACCATCAAATACGATCCTAACGGCAATATCCTTAGCTATAAGCGAAACGGCTCCCCGTCGTTGGGCGCGGGCAATCCAATAGTGATGGACGATCTCACTTACTATTATAAATCCAACAGGAACCAATTGGATTATGTATCGGATGCAGCAGGCGTAACCTATGGTAACGACATAGGTTCACAAAATCCGGGTAATTATCAGTATGATTCCATTGGTAATCTGACGAAGGATAAGGACACTACCATCTCGTGGAATGTATATGGCAGGATCAGCAGTATAAATAAGAGTGGCAATATCATCAATTTCACGTATGATGCGGCCGGGAACAGGATCACAAAAACAGCCGGTGGAATAACGACCGTATATGTGCGGGATGGAGCAGGGAATGTGATGTCTGTTTATGAGGTCCAGGCCAGTAACGTAAAACAAAAAGAGACTCACCTGTATGGCAGTAACAGGATAGGAATAGCGATGGAACATACTGCAGTACAGGTATCGGTATCATTAGCAGCAGGTTGGGAGCCGGCAAAGATCGATACATTTATCAGAGGCGAAAAGATCTTTGAACTGACGAATCACATAGGCAATGTGCTGGTAACAGTTACGGACAGGAAATTCCAGGTACAGAGTACCACAAACGCCGGCATGGTAGGTTATTATGAGGCTGATATCGTTTCGGCCAATGACTACTACCCCGGAGGACTGCTGATGCCCGGAAGAAAATATGGGGCCCTTGGCAGATATGGTTTCAATGGCAAAGAACAGGACAAAGAAGTGAGAGGTGAAGGAAGCAGTTATGACTTTGGGCTCAGGATCTATGATCCACGGATATGCAGGTTCCTGAGCATCGACCCAAGAGAGGATGAGTATCCATGGCAATCTCCCTATGCCTATTACTCCAATAATTTTATTGCGAAGGTCGATTTCAATGGAGGAGGTGAAGAGTATACCGTCAAGAAAGGCGAAACTTTAAGTGGCATCGCCAAAGCAAGGGGCACCACTGTTGAAATGCTTCAACGCATCAATAATATCAAGGATGCCAATAAAATAAAGGAGGGGCAGAAAATCCTGGTTCCGTCATTAACAGAGAACCAGGTAAAGCAACTGAGCCAGGTGATCATGGGCATTCCAGGATTTAATTCCCTCAATATTAAAGGGATCCATTTCGTATTCGAGGACTTTACCCCTGATATCTATGCACTCACAAGAGATGCACTGAAAGCTAATCCACAATGGAATTTATTGACGTATAATGGGGGAGGAAAAGCTGCTGAAAGGAACCGGGAACAGGCAACCCGGAAATTACCAGGCCTGGCGCCCTTTGGCAAAAGCAGGGATGAGTTCGCTTACGCCACAACGATGCAGGGAGGTAGAAATGCCTGGGTGAGATTCGTGCCGGTAGGTGAACAACAATTCCAGGCAATTGACCTGAGATTCATGTATGGTGGGTATGGCACGGGTAACAAAATGAAGGTAGGCGATAACTTCCTGGTGGTATTGATACCCAAAATAACCCCGATCGTTCCGGTCCCTGTCTATACTCCACAACCGAAACCGGTACAGCCGCCACCTGTAATTTACGTTCCGATCGTTCCACGTGTTCCTTCACCCTCTGTTCCTGGCTTCCGGCCATCGCCGCTATTGAATGGTTTGGCAGGCAGAGCGGGGTTGTACGGCATGTTATTTTATGGAATAGGGAAAGGTATTTTCTGGATCAATGATTACAATATGAGAAATATGAATGATAGTGAGAAGGAAAGTTATCTCAATGCATTGGGCCTTGCTTTTTAAATGAGCTATTATTGAAGGCTGGTCCTGGATCACAATACCTCATCGGAAGTCCAGTATTGTGATCCGGGATTAAGCCTTTCCGACAAATGGTAGATCTCATCGATATCCCTATCGATGAGATTGTCTTCCGGGTTGATGAAATAATATGACCGCTCATAACTGAGCAGGATGCAATCGATCATCGTATCCAGGCTATCGTACATCGAAATATAATTATCATCCGTCGTTACCCGCGGGGAACAAAAGTATACACTTGCCGACTGGGGCGACTGGTCATACTCACGGGCCTTGATGGCCAGAAAATCCCCGCCGCAGGAACGGAATAGCGGTATCAATCCCTTGCCCTTGAAATTGAAATAATGATCAGTCTCGATACACTCCCGCACATCATCGAGCGACATCAAAATAAAATCCGGGAATAAACAAAAGTTCAGGCAATGTTCTTCCTCATTCAGGTTTGTTCCATTATGCCATGCAAAAAGAGCATATAACGTTGAGGTATCAGCAATAGAGAGGGAATAATTCTTAAAGAGATCGGTGATCTGCCGGCTGTCAGCACCATTATCGAGATAACGAATGAGTGGAGGATTGATAGTACCCAGGACCTTTTCCAATTGCTGGAGCTTTTCATTCATTTGTTTGGTTTTGCAAGATTAGTGTCTATTCAAAAATATTGATCTTCCCTGATTTCAAATTGTTTTTTTAAGATGGAGCGGCAATTTTGTAAATTGTCTTCCACTTGACCCCTTTTCCCGATCACAGCCGGTTCACACTTAAAAATCATACAGTGGCGAAAGACTATTACAGCATTCTGGGAGTTAACAGGAAGGCCACCGAAGACGAGATCAAAAAAGCATTCCGCAAGCTCGCCGTTAAATACCATCCTGATAAAAATCCCAATAACAAGGAAGCAGAGAATAAATTCAAGGAGGTCAATGAAGCCTATGAGGTATTGAGCGATAAGGAGAAAAGAAAGAAATACGATCTCTACGGCGAGAACTGGAACCGCGTGAATGAAGAAGCACAGGCGCAGGGCCCCAATTACCGTCAATACCAGGGCAGCCCGGACAATGGCGGATTTTTTGGTTTTGAAGGCGACCCTAATGATATCTTCGAATCCTTTTTCAGGAACCAGGGCGGGGGCAATCCATATTCACGCTCCGGTCGCAAAGGCCGTACCCGAAAAGGGCAGGACCTCCACTACGAACTCGGCATTAGCCTCGAAGATGCCTACCATGGCGCATCGAAGATCATCGACCTCAATGGTCAGAAACTTCGCATTAAACTGAAGCCCGGTAGTTACAGGGGATTGATGATCCGGCTGGCAGGTAAAGGCGGAGCAGGCAATAATGGCGGGCAACCCGGCGATCTCTATCTCACCATACAGGTAGCACCGCATCCCATGTATACCAGAGAGCAGGACAATATCCGGCAACAGCTCGGCATAGATCTTTTCACCGCTGTATTAGGAGGAAAGAAAGAGATCAATACCTTATCGGGCAAACTCAATATCACCATCCCGCCCGGAACGCAGCATGGAAAGCTGCTGCGCATCAAAGGCAAGGGAATGCCGGTATACGATCATCCGAATCAGCATGGAGACTTGATGGTAGAGATCCAGGTAGAGTTGCCGGAACACCTCACCGATCAACAGAAAGAATTGTTCAGGCAATTGAAGGAGACGTTCAGATAGGTTGGCAGGTTGAAAAAGGCAGGTGCTTTATTTTTTTTCGTGGTACTCATTTTCCGTATTGATGGCCCAGATATTATCCCTGGAGCGTACATTATTGATGATATTGTCGACCGCCGTCATGGCCGTAAGCATGGAATGATCGGAGTTATTGTATTTGTGCATGCCATTACGGCCGACCAGGAAAAGATTCTCGAAACTGTCGAGATAATTCCTCACCTTATCGAAAGAGGGATACGTGCCGAAATAAGCCGGATAGGTCTTTTCCATCCGGATCAGTGTACTGTCGAGCACATCCTGTGCGTCGATGATCCCGATGGCAGCCAGTTCACGGACCGCAAATTGCATGAATGCGGGGTCGGGCATTTCCCAAAGTTCATCGCCTTTATTGCAGAAATACTCAAGGCCGAGCCATACGGTGTCGGGATCGTTCACCAGGAAAGGGCTCCAGTTGTTGAAGACCTGCAGTCTCCCCAGCTTCACGTCCTTTTCCTGGATATAGATCCAGTTGTCTTTGATGAGCGGTGTACCGGCGCCGCCGCTATCTTCCAGTTTCAATTTTTTCAGGAGAAGTCCTACAGTAATGAAATCGCGGTACTGCAAGCCGCCGGCAATGCTTGCCACTTCAGCCGGCACATTGGCCTGCAGGCCGGCCACCAGCTCTTTAACGGGCATGGTGGAGAAGAAATAATCGCCGGCAAAAGTCGAGATGTTTCCATTTCGGATATCCCTGGCTGTTACCTCTTTGATCATATTCCCTTCCGTGCGGATATTCTGCACATCCTGGTGAAAGTATATCTCACCACCTTTCTCCTTTATGATCCTGCCCACTTCTTCCCATAATTGTCCGGGCCCGTATTTGGGATAAAGGAATTTTTCGATGAGGCTGGTCTCGGTACCTTTTTGCGCCAGTGAATCCTTGCGGCCCACCGACAGTTTCTTCCTCACCGCATGCACCACTGCTTTGGTGATCGACAATTTTTTGATGCGTTGTGCCCCCCATTCAGCCGAAATATGGCTGCAGGGCATGCCCCATACTTTTTCCGTATAGTCCTTGAAAAAAGTGCGGTATAGATTTTTTCCGAAACGGTTGATATAAAAATCTTCCAGCGAGCGCTCTGGTCTCACGGGAATTATTTTTGAACGCAGATAGGAAAACCCGATACGCGCGATCTTCATCACACCGAGCTTACGGATGGTATCGGCCGATAAAGCAATGGGGTACGAAAAAAAATTGCGGAGATAATAGATCCTCGATAACCGGTTGCGGACAAGCATCACTTTGTCTTTTTCATTGCCGGAGGTGGCGGGCATCGATGATGGGGAAACGGTCCGGGAGCTTTGCCGGTAGCGGATCTCGAATGGTTTATTATCGGAAGTATTTTCCAGCGGCAGTATCTTGAGCCACCAGTCCATGACCTTATCGGATTTGGAGAAGAAGCGGTGGCCGCCGATATCGATCCGGTTTCCTTTATAGTTCACCGTTTTCGACAGTCCGCCGATATCACCCGATTTTTCCAGGATCACAGGTATGATATCCGTACGATGCAGCAGTTCGTAAGCGGCGGTAAGGCCCGCCGGCCCTGCGCCAATGATAATAGCCCTTTTAGTCATGCAGTTGAATGATTTCCGTTCCGGCCATAGGCGCCATTCCTGTTTATGATCAGCGTGTACCTATACGCCATTTTAACTGGCACGGGATGCCGGTAACAGAAAAATTTGTCAAATATAACTGAGCTTTTGTTATCAGCGCTTGCCGTGGAGAATCAGGCGTTCGAATTTTCCAGCAGGCGCATCGCCCCGGATATCGAGCCTTTGTACCAGCAAGGGATTTCGGAGAGGGAGGGGGTTGACACGGTTGCCGATACGAAAGGCCACCACGATCTTGTTCAGGCCGAGCGTATCGAAAAATGCAGCTCTTCTTACCGGGTTCTTTTTGGGATAGGCGCCGTAGGGAAAGGCAAGGCATGGTTGGAATGGAATGCTATGGGCAGTGAGCCAGGCCTGGGCCTGGATAAGATCATCGTCTACCTGGCGCGTGGTAAGTTCTTTGTAGTTTCTATGCTGATAGGAATGGAGACCGAATTCAACCAGAGCCTTATCCATCTTTTGCAACTCCTGAAGGTTCAGGTATTGCGGATCCCGGTTGGCTTCGGCCTCCATAACGTAGGTAGGCACGAGGAAAATATTTGCCTTCATGCCCAGTTCTTTCAGCAATGGGTACATGACAGTGTAGTTGTCGCGATACCCATCATCGAAAGTTATGAGAACGGGTTTTAAGGGTAAAGCTTGTTTATGTTGTACAAATTTTACGAGATCGCTCAACAGAACAGGTGTGTACCCTTCTGCAAGGAGGTGATTGAATTGCCGGCGGAGATCTTCTACCGGAACGGTCAGGAAATCCCTCGTGCCGTCGGCAGATACCTTATGATACATCAATACCCGAAGGGCGGCATTTTTGGCGGCACGGTCTTTCAACAGGAACAAGCCGCCCGCCAACAATACGACGATCATCGCTGCGATAAGGTACCAGCCCATGATCAGGAAATGACTTTAGGAACATTGCGAACAGATGCGTTTTGCTTACGATAGCTATCGCGCAGCTCCTTTAATTTAACATGCTTGGCGAAATGATAATAGCTCGAGAAAACAGACCAGTAAAAACCTTTGATGCCGTTCAGACAATTCCTTTCCAGCACATAATATTTGATGAAATTGAAAGGTAAACCGAGCAGTACGACTGCCATAGGTTTGTCCTTTCCTTTATTGAAGGCCATCTCGGCTGAATAGGTCGAGTAGCGGTTGCTTTTTTCAAGACATTGGTGAAGACTTGTATAGCTATAATGCCTTATGATGGAGTTCAATCTTTTTACGGGGCCGTTCACGCGGATGCTTTCATGCACTTTGTCGTCCGTGAACCCGCCTTTCATCCTGTTGAAAAGCCTCATGAAATACCGGCCGCTTTCTTTTCCATGCCTGAATTCTTTATCGAGGAAAACCAGGTTCATACGGAAAGAGAAGGCTGCATAATCGGCCAGGTCCTGTGCCGGCAGGGTGGTGATCTCCTCCACCAGTTCATCGCTCAAAACCTCATCGGCATCGATGCAAAGGATCCAGTCGTGCGTGGCTTTCGAAACAGCATAGCGTTTTTGAGAGCCATACCCATTGAACTCCCTCAAATAAATGGTACAATTGAATTCCCTGCAGATATCAACGGTGGCATCGGTACTGTAGCTGTCCACAATAATGATCTCATCACACCAATGAAGCTGTGAGAGCGTTCTGCGAATGTTCCGTTCCTCATTGTACGTAATAATAACAGCACTTACTTTACCCCAGGGCAAAGGGCTGCTTACCGGTTTCATGTTCATATATGCGCATTGATCCGCCTGTAAAACATCGCGTTGCACATTTACCCCTATGATGAAAGAACTAAAAAAGTCAGAAAATACCCTTATCTTTATTCCATAGTTTTTTCTTACACGTAAACAGCCCATTCTCAGTCAATTACTTCACAGGGCTGATCTTTTTCCTGACATCCATTCAATCTGCCCGTAGGGCTACACCACAGCATGACTATGTCCCTGCATGCCTGTTCAACTATGCGCCTGCACGAAGCCTCTTGTCCTGCCTCGCTAAATCAATTTTTACCATAACCTAAACAAGAACCTTATGTACAATTGTCTTCGAAACCACCTGTGGGTATTCCTGCTTTTGATCTCGTTATCGGGTTCCGCACAATTTACCATCAATGAAACCTTCAGGGGATCATCCAGTACAGGCGTGACCCTCGGAGGTAGCGCCACGCTCACATCGGGGAATGTGGACCCTGTTGGCAATGGCTGGCTGCGTTTAACTCCTTCCACTACCAACCAGCTTGGCTATGGAATAGTCAATGCCACTTTTCCTTCCACGCTCGGCGTGCTGGTCGATTTTGAATACACGGCCTGGCGGACCAGCAGCTCTGGGGCCGATGGTTTTTCCGTTTTCCTGTACGACGCATCTGTCTTATCTTTTAATATTGGCGGAACAGGCGGTTCGCTCGGCTATGCCCAGAACACGCTCAATCCCTCACCAGGTCTGTCGGGCGGCTATATCGGGATCGGGGTGGATGAATTCGGGAATTACTCCAGCAACGTGAATGGAAAGATAGGCGGGCCGGGGAATACCCCCAATGCGGTAGCCGTCAGGGGGCCTGCACCCAATTACAGTTATATCACCGGGGCGCAGATCATCCCCTCCGATGCCGGCACAGGTGATAACGGCGGGATCGATTATAATTCAGTAACAAGCACCCGGCCAACCCAGGCACAGTTCTATCGCCGCCTGCAATTCACCATCACTCCATCAGGAGGCAGTTACGCGCTGACCGTAAAATGGAAAACAAGCCCCACGGGAAATTTTGTTACCCTGCTTGGCCCCACAACGCTTGCCACAGCGCCGCCCCCTACACTTAAAGTAGGTTTTGCCGCATCTACCGGGTCATTCATCAATACGCATGAGATCAGGAACGTGATCATCACCACACCCGGCAATGTGCGGGTCAACAAATCCGGGCCGCTGAACATGAATTATTCCGGATCACCGGTATCCATGCCTTACCAGATCGTGGTGGCGAACGGAACGGCCGGCACTGTCACCGGCATCAGTTTCAGCGATCCTTTGCCTCCCAATTATACCGCCGCGCTGGCCGATATCAGTGTAGATAATCATGGAAATCCCACGAACCAGATGAATGGCATAGCCATTTCACCGGCGGGAGAGATCACCGGCTCCATCAACCTGGCCGCCAATGAGGAGATCACGATCACAGTGAATGGGAAACTGTCTTCGTTCCCTCCCGGCGGAAATATGACGAATACCGTTCAGGTCGGCTCCGGCAATATCACCGACCTCGACCTCACCAATAATGTATCGGAAGTTACCACCCAGGTGATCAGTACACTGCCCGTGACCCTGAAAAGTTTTGGCGCCCGGAAAACGGATAACCAGGTCTTGCTGGAATGGATCGCAGCGGGTGAATCGAACTTCTCTCATTTCGGGATCGAACGGTCGTCTAACGGAACCGATTTTACATTACTGCAGGAAGTGGCGGCACAGTCCGGCAGCTCCGATAAAAATTATCGATATGCAGACCAACAGGCGCCACCGGGTACACTTTATTACCGGTTGAAAATGGTGGATATCGATGGTGCATTCACCTATTCCGTCATTAAGAAAATCGACAATATACCGGATAATACTAACTGGAAAGCATACCCTAACCCAGCCTCCGATAAGGTGATGGTCATGCTTCCGGCCGGCTGGCAGCAGGGCAGGGTAGACTGGGACCTGGTGGATATGGCAGGCATGAAACTGGCTTCGGGCGCCAGCATTTCAGCGGCGATGATCAGGGTTCCGGTGGCTGCCTATCCCAATGGACGATATCAACTGGTATTCCGGCATACCGGGAAAGGATTAATATATTCATTGCCTCTCCAAATTGGCAGGTAAGCCTAAAATCAAGTACATTTGCCATCCTTCGCAGAAGGCACCGGCCGCCTGCGCCCTACCTCCGGGTACCAGGGCGCAGGCCCGGCCAAGAGGATCGCCTGTTGAAAATGAAGGGTTGACGAACAGATGAAAAATATTCGCAATTTTTGTATTATCGCCCACATCGATCATGGTAAGAGCACGTTGGCCGACAGGCTCCTGCAAACCACCAATACCATCAGTGAGCGCGAGATGATGGACCAGGTGCTGGACGATATGGACCTGGAAAGGGAAAAAGGGATCACGATCAAAAGCCATGCGATCCAGATCAACTATAAGCATACCGACGGACAGGAATATATCCTGAACCTGATCGATACTCCCGGCCATGTGGACTTCAGTTATGAAGTGAGCCGCGCACTGGCCGCCTGTGAAGGCGCACTGCTGCTGGTAGACGCCACCCAGGGTATCCAGGCACAGACCATCTCCAATCTTTATCTCGCCATCGACAATGATCTCGAGATCATTCCCGTGATCAACAAGATCGATATGGATGGCGCCATGATCGAAGAAGTGCAGGACCAGATCATCGATCTCATCGGATGTAAAAAAGAAGAGATCCTGCTGGCCAGTGGCCGGGCAGGCATCGGGATAGATGGTATCCTCTCCGCCATCGTGGACAAGATACCTTCCCCGGAGGGAAATCCGAATGCACCGCTCCAGGCCCTGATCTTCGACAGTGTATTCAATTCTTTCCGCGGCATCATCGTTTATTACCGTATCCTGAACGGGTCACTGAAGAAAGGCGACAAGGTAAAATTCATCGCCACCGGTACTGAATATGAAGCAGATGAAGTAGGTATCCTCAAATTAAGTTTAACTCCCAAACAGGAGGTGGGCACCGGTGACGTAGGTTATATCATTACCGGTATCAAGAACGCAAAAGAAGTAAAAGTGGGGGATACCCTCACCCTGGCCAATAACCCGCATCCTGAAGCTATCAGGGGTTTCGAAGAAGTGAAGCCCATGGTATTTGCCGGCATCTTCCCGGTGAATACGGACGACTTCGAGGAATTGCGCGACTGCATGGACAAGCTCCAGCTCAACGATGCTTCCCTCACTTACGAGCTCGAAACTTCACAGGCCCTTGGCTTCGGTTTCCGGTGCGGATTCCTCGGCCTGCTGCACATGGAGATCATCCAGGAAAGGCTGGAAAGGGAATTCAACCAGACCGTGATCACCACTGTGCCCAACGTAGGATTCATCGCCTATACTACCAGGGGTGAAAAATCGACCGTCAACAACCCGGCGGAAATGCCTGAGCCTACCCAGATGGACAGGATCGAAGAGCCTTATATCAAAGCCCAGATCATCACCAAGCCCGAATACATCGGTAATATCATGACCCTCTGCCTCAACAAGCGTGGTATCCTGATCAACCAGAGCTATCTCACACAAACGCGCGTTGAGCTGATCTTTGAAATGCCGCTCACCGAGATCGTATTCGATTTCTATGATAAGCTGAAAAGCCAGACACGCGGATATGCTTCCTTCGATTATCACCCGATCGGTTACCGTGAAAGCGATATCGTGAAAATGGACATCCTGCTGAATAGCGATAAGGTGGATGCGCTGAGTGCGCTCATTCACCGCAGCCGCGCACAGGATTTCGGTCGTAAGCTCTGCGAGAAACTGAAAGAGCTGCTGCCCCGCCAACAGTTCCAGATCGCTATCCAGGCCGCCATCGGCGCCAAGATCATTGCCCGCGAAAATATTTCCGCCATGCGCAAGGACGTAACGGCGAAATGTTATGGCGGCGATATCAGCCGTAAACGCAAGCTGCTGGAGAAACAGAAGGAGGGCAAAAAGCGTATGCGCCAGATCGGTAATGTGGAAGTGCCGCAGGAAGCGTTCCTGGCCGTACTGAAACTGGACGATTAAACCAACCTCATACATGCGCACACCCCTGCAGAAAGATGAGACCATCCTGCTCATCAATTATACCAGTTGGGTAAAACTGGTAATGCCCGTTATTATCGTATTGATCGGTTTTGTGGCGGCCTGGCTGATCGGCTTCGGCAATTATGGATGGATAGCAGCGGTGGCAGGACTGATCTACGGCTTCATCAAATACCTCGAATGGAAATGCGATATCTGGGTGGTGACCAATTTCAGGGTCATCGATGAATCGGGATTGCTCAGCCATCATGCCAAAGAAAGCCCGCTCGAAAAGATCAACAACGTTTCCTACGATCAGAGCCTCTGGGGCAGGATACTGAATTTCGGGCATGTGGAAATACAGACCGCCGCCGAAATAGGGGCTACCGATTATTATGATGTGCACAAACCCAAACGGTTGAAAGATACCATCACGCTGGCCCAGGCGGAATACAAGAATATCCAGCTCACCAACCAGGCCAAACAAATGGCCACTGCCATGGGGCTGCATCCCAATACAGCCGCGCATTCCGGCAGTTCATCCACCTCTATCGCCACTGAACTGGAAAAATTATTCCGGTTGAAAGAACAGGGCGTATTGACGGAGGAGGAGTATAACCGTGCGAAAGAGAAGCTGCTGAATGGTTGACAGGTTGACAAGTTGAAAGGTTGACAAGGAGGTCTCCGAAATTCAGGGATTCTCTTATTAACCTGTCAACTTGTTAACTTGTCAACTCAATTAGCCGGCTTCTTCTTGGAAGGCGGTTGTTTTTGTTTCACGGGAGGTGAAGGAGGAGCGCCTTTCTGCATGTTCTTCCTGGAAGCTTCTTCCAGTTTCTGTTCATCGGCGTTGCCTGCATCATCGAGGATCATGGCTTCTTTGGGGAAATCGCCATCTTTCTGCATCTGGCTGAACAACTTGTTCACATGCACCCATTGGCCATTCTGCCATTTGAATGCTTCATAATCGCCATCGGGGATATAGGTGAATTTTTTATCAGGCTCATCCGTTTCCGAGATCAGGTGATCAACGATGATCATATCCATCTCAGGATCATAGTTGAGAAAAGCCTTGGCTTCCTTTTTATATTCGATATTGAACCTCGACTGCACCCCTTTCTTCACCGAATCTTCCTTGAAAGAAAAGAAGGGGCCTCCAAAAACAGGCTTGCCCATATCATCGAAATGCAGCACTTCCACCCATTTCTTATTGCTGCTGATACTGTAATCATCGAAGCCCAACAGCGTATAATATTTCCTGCCTTTGTACTCTTTCAGGATGATGCGGTAATAAATGGCCCCGATCCAGTGGTCCTGGTCGCGGGCAGAATCGAGCGGGTTGCGCGTATACATCGACACATCGAAGAGCGGGAACAATTTCAGGGAGCCATTGCCAGTGTTCATCTGGATGGCGCCTTTCTGCATGAGCACATATTCATCTTTTTTCAATTGCCAGGTAAAAATCCTGAAACTGCTGTCCGGTGCATAGAGCTTGGAGATATTCAGGGAATCGAAAGGATAGTAAAATGAATGGGGGACCTTCAGCGCCCTGACGAACATGCGGATAAAACCACTGTCGGCCCGGAACCTGTCGGACGCTTCATCAGCCATTACGATCTTCCTAGAAAGTTCCTTCAATGAATCTTCTTTCAGGTACAGGGTCTTCCGATTAGCTTGCGAAATGGTTTGACTGAACCCGGTACCGGCCAGCAACAGTAATACAAAGAGAAGGCCGAACCTGGATTTGGATGGCTTAAACAGATTGACAGGAAATATCGTTGACTGATAAAAACTCATGTATAATAGACAATTGATTAATTAAGCAAATTTAAGACACCTTCAAATTCTCCTCCCAATCCTTAAAATCCAATAGATCATGGTTCAGATGGACAGACAGACAACGTCCATTACCCGATAAAATTTTGTGCCAATTGCAAAGCTTTTGCAAAATCCGGCAAAGAATCGAACGCCAGGTCGACCAGGGGGTGGGGCAGGGCCAGACCGGGTTGGGTAGTCCGCACGAAAACAGTATACATACCGGCATTACGGCCAAATTCCATATCACTGAGGTTATTGCCCACGATCAGGGAACGCTTCAGGTCGATATCCGGAAAATCTTTTTGTGCCTGGAAAGCCATACCGGGATTGGGCTTCCGGTTGGGATCGTTATTGTCGTTCGACGTACAATAATATATCTTATCGATCCTGCCTCCTGCCGCACGAATATCCCGGAGCATGTTGGTGTGAATGGCCGAGAGGTCGGCTTCCGTCATCAAACCCCGGCCGATACCCCGCTGATTGGTGGTGAGCAAAATGTATTTGAACCTGGCCGCCAATCCCTGCAGCGCCTCCGGCACTCCATCATAGAAGATGAACTCATCATAGGAATATACATAGTCCTGGTATTTCTCATGATTGATCACGCCATCCCTGTCGAGAAATAAGGTCCAATGCTGGTCAATATCTGAAAGTTGTAACAATGGCATCAGTTTTCGAGTTCTTTGTTCGCCCTGGCAAAATCTTCCGGGATGCCGATGTCGATGAAATAGTCATCCTGCAGCAGCCCGTACAGTGGACGAGCGGTAAAAAATTTTTCGAGATAATCTTTTTCGAATGAAAATTTCTCCGGCAGCTCTTCCTCCAGGAATTTCCGCCGCTCTACAATATAAACGCCTCCATTTACCGCGCCTTCGGCAAGCAATTGCTTTTCACGAAAATGCAGGATGCGGCCATTTGCATCGAGCTCTACCGTTCCATAACGATCTGGATGTTGCATGGGCTTGAGCGCAAGCGTACAATCGGACTGGCGCCGAAGGTGGAACGCTTCGAGTTGGGGTAGCTGTACTTTGAATAAGGTATCTCCATTCACGATAAGCACCTGGTCCGACAAGGCCGCGTGGCAGGCCAGCCGTATAGCGCCTCCTGTGCCCATCGGTTCTTCTTCGATCACATACTGCTTATTCAATAACGGAAACCGCTCTTCCAGGAAGGTAGTGAGCATTTCGTGTTTATATCCCAACGAGAAAATGAAATCCCTGATCCCCTGTTCCTGCCAGTAATCGATCACCCATGCCAGGAAGGGCCTGCCGGCAACCGGCGCCATGCATTTGGGCAGGTCCGATACGACAGAACGGAGGCGGGTACCGAGGCCGCCGGCCAGTACGATACATTGCAGGGATCGGGCTTGATTAGCCAAAATAAAGTTCCTCCACCAACTGGCACATGATATGCCCCAGCATGATATGGCTTTCCTGGATACGGGGCGTGTCTTTGGAAGGAATATTCACGAGGTAATCGCTCAGTGGCTTCATCTTACCACCGGATTCACCGGTAAAGCCAACTGTTACGACCGACTTCTCACGGGCTACTTCAAATGCTTTTACGATATTGTCGGAATTGCCGGAAGTGGAAAGTCCAACCACGAAATCCCCTGCATTGGCGATCCCTTTGATCAGTCTTGAATAAACCACATCGTAACTATAATCATTGGCCACAGCAGTGAGGTAGGATGTATTGCAATGCAGTGCTTCTGCAGGTAAAGCATCCCTGTCGGTGTAGAACCGGCCTGAAAATTCAGCGGCCAGGTGTTGCGCGTCGGCAGCACTGCCGCCATTGCCGCAGAAATAGATACGGTTCCCTTTTTTCAGCGCTGCTACCATGGCCGTGGCGATATTCTCCACGGTCTTCAACAATTCATTATTCTCCAGCACTTTGTTCTTTACAGCGATCGAATCCAGGATAATATTCCTGATCTTTTGATTCATTGGATATTTTTTTCGGGTTGTATAATGATGATTTAGATCGTCCACGAAGTCAGGCCATGGTCGATAAATTGATAATTCTTCAAATAGCCTCCGAATTTGCTCAAGCTTTCCATCACGGCAAATTTTGAATTGTCGGGGCAGTAGAAGGTCATGAATCCGCCGCCACCGGCCCCGGAGATCTTTCCGCCGCTGGCCCCGGCCTTTTTAGCTGCTTCGTATATTTCGTCCATCAGGTTGTTGCTGATCCCTTCCGCCATTTTCTTTTTTTGCTGGAAACCGAAGTCCAGCACTTCACCGATCTCGTTTACACGTCCGCGTAATAAAGCCTCTTTCATCATCTGTGCCTGGTATTTGAGCTGGTGCATGGCCTCTATCGATTGTTCTTTTTTCTCCACCACGTTCCGGCTTTGCTTTTCGATGATCTTAGCTGATTCGCGGCTGGTGGAGGTATAATACAGCAACAGGTTATTTTCCAGTTCGAACAGGTAATGAGGTTTGATCCGTAAAGGATTCACGATCACTTTATCGTTGGCATAGAACTCCATATAATTGACCCCGCCGAAAGTAGCTGCGTATTGGTCCTGGCGCCCACCTGCCATCTGCAGTTCCTGTCTTTCAATTTCATACGCAAGGTGCGCAATATCGTATTCACCCAATGGGAGCCGCAGCATTTCTACGAACGCACCGATGATGGCCACTACGAGTGTGGAAGATGTCCCAAGCCCGGAGCCGGCAGGTGCGTCAACATAGGTCGACAATTGAAAGCCGGTAGCGGGCAATTGATATTCCTGTTGAATACGGTTATATACTCCTTTCAGTAAGTCAAGATGACCATCCAGTGGCAATTTTGGCTGCCATTCGAATCGTTGTTCTTCCTGCCTGTCCATTGCTTTCAGAACGATCGTCTTCTCAGGAAGCGGTTCGATATTGGCATAGGCATAGAGCGATACGGTCGCGTTCAGGATGGCGCCACCGAACTGGTCGCAATAAGGGCTTACGTCAGTGCCGCCGCCTGCCAACCCTATACGTAAAGGAGCTTTGCTTCTATAGATCATGGATGTTCAATTTGTTCATGGGTTAATTCTATAATGGCTTTGCTCAACTGATGCCAGGAATATTTTTCCTTTTCGGTATGCAGAAAAGGTATGAAATATTGTTCGCCTTTTTCAAAATATTCAACGATGGCTTTGGCGATGGAAGCGGGGTCGGGCTCGCAGACCAGTCCGGCCCGCAGATGCGGCACCATCCCCGGCAGGCCGCCCACATTGGTCACGATCATCGGTTTCCCGAAATGATAGGCCAGGGGAGTAACACCGCTTTGGGTGGCATTACGATATGGCTGCACCACCACATCGGCGGCCGAGAGGTAATACCGCACATCACTGTCGGGAATAAAATCCGTATGCAGGATCAGCCGGTCACCGATGCCGAGCTTTTCGATAAGGGCATCATATATTTTCCTGTCTTCATAAAATTCTCCGGCGATGAGGAGTTTGATATTGGAGGTCTGAAGTCGGAGGTCTGAAGCCGGAGGGATCCCTTCAGACTTCAGACCTCCGACTTCAGACATCAGTATCCCCATTGCTTCCAGCAGGAGATCGAGACCTTTATAATGACGGATAAAACCGAAGAACAACAGTATCCTGTCGCCCGTATCGATCCCAAGTTTTTTACGTGCCGCAGGTTTGGGAACAGGCTCCCCGAAATTATCATAGAGCGGATGGAGTACCTGTTTCACCGGTTTACCCGTGTTGAACTGCTGCAGATCTTTCGTCACCTTATCGCTCATGGTGATAAAGGCATCACAACTGCCGAGGAAATAGCGGGTGAAAGGTTTATCACCCCGTCTTTTTTCGTGCGGGATGATATTATCCGTGATAGCAATGACCCTGGTATGTTTATTTTTCCTGGCCCTTCTCAAAATGGTGCCCAGTGCCGGTCCCATCAGGGGCAGCCAGAAACGCACCACGATGATATCAGGTTTGATCCGTCGAAGCTCAGTGCCCACCTGCCACCAGTTGAGGGGATGCATGGAATTGATGACGGAGTATATCTCCATTCCTTCCGGCGGCGGTTCGGTTGAATATTGTGATTTGCCGGGAAAGAGGAAAGAAGGGTATTGAAGGGAGAAAGAATAGATGGCACAATCGAAGCCTTCATCCATGAATTGCTTACACAGTCGTTGATTGAAGGTAGTGATCCCACCTCCCCGGAGAGGATATGCAGGGCCAACAATAATGATTTTACCGGTCATTATTCAACTCCCAGTTTTTTTTCGATCAGGTATACATTCCTGCCGGGCGCATTCCTTACCAACAGCTCCCCGAGAAAGCCGGCCAGGAACAATTGGCTCCCTATGATCATCGCCGTTAGAGAAATATAGAACGGGGGGCGATTGGTAAGGCTGTTGGCAGGATCGTATATCTTGGAGAATATCAACCAGACCACCATCACAAAGCCCACCAGGAAACAGAGGGTGCCCCACAGTCCGAACAGGTGCATGGGTCTTTTCCCATATTTGCTTACGAACATGATGGAGGCCAGATCAAGGAACCCGTTTACGAACCTTTCCCACCCGAATTTGGTATGGCCGTATTTCCGGGCGCGGTGTTCTACCACTTTCTCACCGATCTTCCGGAAGCCGGCCCATTTGGCCAGCACAGGAATATAGCGGTGCATCTCACCATACACTTCAACGCTCTTGACCACTTTCCGTTTGTATGCTTTAAGTCCACAGTTGAAATCGTGCAATTTGATCTTTGAAGCCCGCCGTGTGGCCCAGTTGAAGAAGCGGGAGGGGATATTTTTCGTGAGGGTATTATCGTAGCGCTTTTTCTTCCATCCGCTGATCAGATCATATCCATCGGCCACGATCATGCGCCGGAGTTCGGGGATCTCATCCGGGCTATCCTGGAGGTCTGCATCCATCGTGATCACCACATCGCCCTGGGCTGCCTTGAACCCTTCATTGAGGGCGGCGGACTTACCATAGTTACGCTGGAACTTGATCCCTTTGATGCAGGGATCGGCTGCCCGCAGGGATTCGATCACCTCCCAGGAATTGTCTACACTGCCATCATCGATCAGGATGATCTCGTACGACAGGGCATTCTCTTTTACCACCCGTTGTATCCAGGCGCATAACTCCGGCAAAGACTCTTCTTCATCGCGCAGGGGGACCACAATGGATACATCCATAATTACTATTGATTAAAAGTATTTTCGAATGGGGGTCGCTTCTTCTTGATGATCGCTGCGATGATCAATGACACCAGGAAGCAAATGATGCACATAAACCCGAAGCCCAACGAAACATTGCGTACAGAATAGTTGTTGGTGTTGCTGGCATTCTTCATGGCCTCTTCGATCTGGCTTTCTGAAAGTCCCATCCTTTTCATGAATGCTTCCGTCTTTTCGAGTGTAGCAAGCGTCAATGCATCACGGAAGGAGGTATCGATGTAATTAAGCAAAATGAAATTAAACACAGTTTGGATCAGAAAAGCCACTACGAACACAGTAAATACGACTTTCAACGCTTCGCTGAAATTGAGGTACCCGCCATTGATTTGCTTTTGCTTGATCCCGGCCATTACGGCAAGGCCAATGATGAAGACAGCTCCCAGCCAACCAAGCGCACCTAAAAAATAGCTCACTCCACCAAGGTATAATAATAGAAGGTATACAACCAGGATCAATCCTCCAATGAGGCCATAAGTGAATCCGATATTCTTTTTACGGGGTGTGCTTTCTGCAGTCATCGTAAATGATTTAAGGTTAATGTATGGTTACTTTCTCACCGTTGATCACTCCCTTTACTTTTCCGGCCAGGGTTTTGCCGATAAAGGCGGAGTTCCTGGACTTGGAACGGAAGAAATCATCGGTGACAATTGTTTGTTGGGAAGGATCGAAAATCGTTACATGCGCCGGTGCTCCTTTCTGAATTGTGCAGGGCGGCAGCCCGAATATTTTTCTCGGCTGTACACTCAGCATTTCCACCCACCTGGTATCCGGCACGGAAGGCATCGCTGTTTTGAGCACGGCATAGCAGGTTTCCAGGCCGGTCATTCCATATTTAGCGTATTCGAATTCCAATACCTTGCTGTCGAATTCATGGGGACGGTGATGTGAGGCTATGCAATCCACAGTGCCATCGGCCACAGCCTTCCGCAATGCATCGCGCTCAACGCTGGTGCGGAGATGCGGGTATACTTTCAGATTCGTATCGTATTGTTTGAGGTCCTCATCCGTAAAGAACAGATGGTAGGGCGCCACGCTGCAGGTAATGGAAAGCCCGGCTTCTTTGGCGCGCCTGATATATTCGAGTGATTTGGGAGAAGTGACACCGGTAAAATGCAGTCTCGATTCAGCATAACGGGCCAGTTTGATATCGCGTGCTACCAGTAACTCCTCTGCCATCATGGGTTTGCCGGGCAGCCCGAGCTGGGTGGAGACGATGCCTTCGTGCATGAGCCCGCTGGCTCCAACGCTCCGGTCGTCGGGGATCTGGATCAGGATGCCGTCGAAAGCTTTTACATATTGGAGGGCCTTGAGCAATACGCCGGAAGATTGTACCGGATGGAAGCCGTCACTGAAAGCGATGGCCCCTGCTGTTCGCATATCGTACATTTCTGCCAGGTCCTTGCCTTCTGCATTTTTGGAGATGGCGCCGATGGGATAAACGTTGACTGGAAGTTGTGCTGACCTGCGACTGATATACGCTGCCTGCGTTTTATTGTCTGTGACCGGTTGCGTATTGGGCACAACCAATACATCGGTAAAGCCTCCGGCGGCAGCGGCAGCGGCGCCTGTTTCGAGGGTCTCTTTGAATTCGTAGCCGGGATCACCAAAATGTGCGAATAGATCGACCCAACCTGGTGAAATATGCAGGTCGTGCCCACTCACCACCTGGCTGGCGGGAAGGTCCAGACTGTCCTGGATATCCTTAATGATGCCTGATTCAATATAAACATCCTGCTTCTTTCCCTGTAGTGGCGATAATGGATCAGCAATTGTAACTTGTTGTATGAGAACGTTCATCGAAGAAAAAGTTGAGCGAAGATAAGGAAAAAGCCGGTGGTATAAACCACCGGCCTGTTTTTAGCTCTGAAACCTTAACGAAACGAGGTGATACAAAAAGTCAGGCCGCCAGGAAAGCAGGGGGAGAGTGCTGGAAAGAGACCGGCAGTAAATACTACCGGTCTTTATTAGCCCTGAAGTCCTAGCGAAAAATAAAGTTGAGATATAGTCGAACTGATCCGAATATTATGCTATCATTTCAACCCAAGAATACCACAAGATGCCTACGCGATATGCCTGGTTGATGCCATAAAATAAATGCATTGATACAGCAATTACCATTGAATTGCCAGATAAGGGTATAACTGTAAGAGGATACTTGAGCTTAACTGGGAGGGAGCTTGTGGTGATTGGTCTGTGGTAACGCCACCTCCTGTCTAATGAGAGCCGAAAGGGGATTTGTACAATCCAAATATACGGATTGTTTAATGGGAAATCCAAAAAAACTTCACGAATTTTTATGTTTTTTTTGCTATCGGCTACCCTTTAACGCACCGATCTTTTTACTGGGCACCTACCCGGAAATCCACGGCCGTAGCGGTTTTGCTATGATCGATCCCATCTATCACGATCCTTTTCGTACTACTCCAACCCGCTTGCAGGAACAGAGAAGCAGTTGTTAGTGCCCGTGAGGCGCTTTGCAAAACATACACCAAATCGATGAACCCTGGAACCTGTATCGCCATCCACTTCCACAGCGGGCAGAGATGCATCGGATACCTGGGCAGAGATGCTCCCGGGCCACTGATCAGGGGCCGGGCATGTTGATCGTTTATTTCTTTCCGTTAGTATCCCTTCCTGGCAGCCATAGGGCCGCAGGCACCGGCACGGTGGCTTTCAGATTGCGGTGGCAGACAGTGATGGGCGACTGGACCATGTTGGTATCCGGCGTATGTCCATCTCCTTTAGTACTGAGATGGCCGATCACAGCTTCCCAACTTTTATTCATATAGTCTTTATAAAAATATGTCTGCTTTTGGTACAGTAGACTTCCTGTTTTTGAGGCAGTTGTGAAAAAAGTCCAGATAAGTTTTTCGCTTTTTGAAAAAACTTTTTGCTTTATTTTAAGAAGTTGACTACTTTAATGAAAAATTAACTTGATTTTTGTTTAAAAGTTAACTAAGTGCCAAAGAAAGCCAACCTTTATAAACAGTCGCTGATCAAGCATTTGTACTTCAACAAGGAATTGTCCTGTGCTGATCTGAGCCTGTTGACCTCGAAAAGTCTTCCACATACTGCCCGCGCGCTGAACCAGTTGGTCGATGAAGGCATGGTCTATGAATCCGGGCACGCCAGTTCAACAGGCGGCCGGCGGCCACAGATGTACTCCGTTCAACCCAATATGATGTATATCGTATCGGTGGCAATGGACCAGTTCATCAGCCATATCGCCATCCTCAATTTGCACAACCAGTATGTAAAGAAAGCCGATAAACTGGAGCTCGACCTGGCCAATAATCCCAACGCACTGGATCAGCTCGCCCGCTTCCTCGATGAATTCATTACCGGGTCGGGGATCCCCAAAGAACAATTTGCCGGTATCGGCATCGGTATGCCGGGCTTTGTGGATTTCGCCAAAGGGATCAACCACACATTCTTAAAGACCGAGAACGGAAGTATCGTCAGTCATATTGAATTAGTAACGGGGTTGCCGGTCCTTATCGACAACGATTCCAGCCTGATCGCCCTGGCGGAATGGAAACTGGGGGCAGCAAAGAACAGCAGGAACGCCATGGTGATCAATATAGGCTGGGGCATAGGTCTTGGTATGGTGCTGAACGGGAGCCTGTTCCGCGGACAGAACGGGTTTGCCGGTGAGTTCAGCCATATTCCCCTCTTCACCAATAATAAGATCTGCAATTGTGGTAAGACGGGTTGCCTCGAAACCGAGACCTCACTGTTCGTAATAGCCGAAAAAGCGATCCAGGGACTGGCCGAAGGCAGGACTTCCAAATTGAAAAACCTCACACTGGACCATGTGGAAGACACTTTCCGTGCTATCATGAACGCAGCCGTCAACGGCGATAAATATGCCATCGAACTCTTATCCGAAGCGGCCTACAATATCGGACGGGGTGTATCGATCCTGATGCACATATTGAACCCCCAACTGATCGTGCTGAGCGGCAGGGGAGCCCTGGCCGGAAAGCTCTGGCTGGCGCCCATTCAGCAGGCCCTGAATGAACATTGCATCCCCAAAATAGCCGAGAACATCGAGATCATGATCTCACCACTCGGCTATGAGGCGGAAAGACTGGGAGCTGCCGCACTGGTCATGGAACATTACGACAAGATCCTGCCCCATCGAAAAAATCCAAAAATGACGTACGCCTGACTTCTGACAGGTCCGCATCCTTATCACAGGATGGGAACTGTATTTCTTAACCAAAAACAAGTACATCTGCAATGAAAAAATTGCTTTGCCTGCTGCTGACATGCTCTGCAGCCCTGTGCTTTCTCACCGCTACCGCACAGGAAAAAAAATGGGTTACGGGCTCACTGAAAGACGCCGATGGTAACCCGGTCGTCTCTGCTACGATCAGCGAAAAAGGTACCAGCAACAAAGTGGTATCCGATGCCCAGGGCGCTTTCCGCCTTCAGGTATTGCCCGGCGCCACCCTCGTCATTACTTCAGTAGGGTTTGCCACGATCGAATCCGCCGCAGGGGATGCTCCCCTCAATATCACGCTTCACCAGGCCGCTGCCGGTCTCGATGAAGTAGTGGTAACAGCCCTCGGTATCAAACGCGAAAAAAAATCCCTTGGCTACGCCATGCAGGAAGTAAAAAGCAAAACGCTTATTGATGCCCGTGAGCCCAACCTCACCAACGCCCTCTCCGGCGTAGTGGCAGGTTTGCAGGTGATCCGCTCCAGCAATGGCCCGGCAGGCTCTTCCAAGATCAACCTGCGCGGTAATAACTCGCTCACCGGAAAGAACCAACCCCTTATTGTAGTAGATGGTGTTCCGGTCGACAATTTCGTGGGCGTGACCAAATCCATCGGGGCCGCCAAAGAAAATAACGATTACTGGAACCCGGGGCTCGATATGGGCAATGGCCTGGCCGACCTGAATGCGGAGGATATCGAAAGTATTTCAGTCCTCAAAGGCCCTACTGCTGCCGCTTTGTATGGAAGTCGCGCGGGAAATGGCGCCATACTCGTTACCACCAAAACCGGGAAAAAACAAAAAGGGATCGGTATCACGCTTTCTTCCACCCTTGGATTCGAAAGCATTTTCACCAACCCCGATATGCAGCGGACCTTCGGGCAAGGCTCCAATGGTATTTTCGACAAGATCAGCGGAAGCAACTGGGGGCCGCAGATCACCGGGCAGGAAGTGACCAACTGGAACGGACAAAAAGAAAATCTCCAGGCTTATAATAATGTCGATAATTTCTTCCGGAACGGGGTCAGCAATAATCATAACCTGTCTTTCCAGCAACAATACAAGAACACTTCCGTATATACTTCCATCAACTATTTCAACGACAAGAGCCTCATTCCGGGCACCAAGCTTACCCGCATCAACCTTACAGGCCGGCAGGTGAGCAGGTTCGGCAAGGACGACCGCTGGACGCTGGATACCAAGATCCAGTATTCCAATGCCAATGCCAGGAACAGGCCCCAGGGCGGATCGAACCTCAACAACTATTCCTCCCTGTTATACCTGATGCCCGTAAGCATGGATGTGCGGCAGTTCAAAAATGCCGTTGACCAATACGGCAATATGATCTGGTATGGCATCGGTAACCAGGTGAACCCTTACTGGTCAAGCAGGTACAACCTGAACCAGGATATACGTGATCGTTACATCCTCACCGGGTCGCTGAAATATAAATTCACCGAATGGCTCGATGCAGAGATCAAAGCCGGTTCTGATATGTACACTACCAATGTTGAATCCAAAGTATATGCAGGCAGCCCGGTCGCAATCAATGGCAGATATGCCAACGGTAAGCAAACCTTTTCCGAAACAAATTACAGCACACTCATTACCGCCAAAAAAGACGATGTGCTCGGAAAGCTCGGAGGTAATATCACCCTGGGCGGTAACCTCATGAGGCAAAAGAACGCCAGGCTTTACCTGGATGCCGGAGAATTGAAAGTGCCCAATCTCTTCTCCTTGCGCAATGGCAAGAACCCACCGGATATCAAGGATGAGGCCAGCGAGCAAAGGATCAATTCCGTTTATGGATCGGTTGGGGTGAACTGGGATGGATACCTCTTCCTGGACGCCACTTTCCGGAATGACTGGTCATCTACGCTTGCCAAAGTGAACCGTTCCTATTTTTATCCTTCCGTAAGCCTTTCGTATGTATTCACGGAATCGTTCAAAGGATTGCCCGGCTGGCTCACGTACGGAAAGCTGAGAACTTCCTATGCTACTGTGGGTAATGATATGGGCCCTTATCAATTGTATAATACTTACAATATAGAAAACGATCCCAACAGCAATACCAATGCCAGCCGGAAAGAGGTGCTCTATGATCCCAACGTAAGGAGCGAACTGATCAAGTCGTTCGAGGCCGGCGCCGAGCTGCGATTCCTGAACAATAGGATAGGACTGGATTTCAGCTATTACAAATCCAATGCTACCTATCAGCTCATCGACCTGCCGATGGACCCTTCCAGCGGTTATAATTTCAGGAAGATCAATGCCGGCAATATCCAGAACAGCGGCTTCGAAGTGATGGCAGATGCCAGGATCTTCAGCAATCCCACTGGTTTCAACTGGAATATTTCAGCAAATTTCAGCGCCAACAGGAACAAGATCATCGATATTTCCACGAAAGACAGTGTGATGCTCTATCCATTGGGCTCTTATGACGATGTTTCCGTAGTGGCTAAAAAAGGCGAGCTGTACGGAGATATCTATGGAAGCATGTACACCCGCATGTTGGATACCAAGAGCCCTTACTACGGGCAACTGATCCTCTCAGGCACCGGTCTCCCTCAACGCGATGGCAACCGCACGAATGTGAAGCTGGGCAACCAGCAGCCCAAAGCGCTGATCGGGATCACGAACAGTTTCGGCTACAAAGGTTTTACGCTGGCCTTCCTGATCGATGCCCGCATCGGCGGCGAAATTTTCTCCGCTACCCAGGTTGCGATGCAGCGTAACGGTTCCGCCGGCGTTACCGTAATGAACGGGGGCCGCGAAAAGATCACCGTGGATGGAGTAGTAGCTGATGGCAGCGGCGGTTATACGAAGAATACCAATGCCATCACACCGCAGCAATACTGGGAAGCCATTACCGTCAACAACCTGGGCATCACGGAAGCGAATATTTACGATGCTACGAATGTCCGTTTGCGTAATATTCAGCTCAGCTATGAACTGCCCGGTAAATTCCTGAACAAAACGCCCATCCAGAGAGCAAGGGTAGGGGTATCCTGCAATAATGTTTGGATGATCACCAGCCATGTAAGAGGTATCGATCCGGAATCCGTGTTCGCAACAGGCACCAATGCCGTGGGTTTTGAAAATTCCAGTCCACCCACCACGCGCACGATCCTTTTCAACCTCAGTCTCAGTTTTTAATCGCCAAACAGTTTAACAATGAAAAAACTTACCATAAAATCAGGATTGCTTGTATCGGCCATTGTGCTGGCGGCTTCCTGCAAGAAATTTGAAGATATCAATGTGAACCCCAAGGATGCGAATGCGGACCAGGTACAGGTGGAATATTTCATCAACAATGCCATCATCAGCGCCCAGATGGACCCGCATATCGCAGAGCGTGTATTCGTGTTGTACTGGAAAACCGCCGGCCGTCAGCATTTCAGCGGTGGCCTCTCTTCCGGTTCACCCAACGATAGCTGGTCTACCGATTATTACCGGTATATTTCCACCTGGCTCAATCATGCCAATACTGCCATACAGATCGCTGATGAAAAGATCGCCAGCGGCAAAGTGCAGGCTTATACCGGCAATCTGAAACAGGTGGCCCGCATCTGGCGTGCTTACCTGATGAGTGAGATGACAGATAATTTCGGGCCCATTCCCCTCAATGGCTTCCAGGGTGTGAACCCCGACTTTTCAGATGTGAAGACCGTTTATTATTTCATGCTGGATGAACTGAAAGACGCAGCTTCCAAACTCGATCTCTCCGTCACCAACCCGGACCCCCTCAAGAATGAAGACCCTGCTTACGGTTATAATTATGCGAAATGGAAAAGATATGCCAATTCCATGCGGCTCCGGCTGGCAATGAGATTGTCGGAAGTGGACGCCGCCAAAGCCAAAGCTGAATTTGAGGCCGCCGTTACCGGCGACCTGATCACCGGGACTGACCATATTTTCCAGGTACAGGAGAAAGACGGATGGAGCCCCTTATCAGGTGTGATGAGCCGCGAATGGAATGCCCAGATCCTTTCCACCACCCTTGAAAATATCTATACAGGATTGGGTGGTGTGAGAACATCCGACCAGCTCACCGATCCAAAATATGCTACTTATATCAGGGCAGCCAACTGGGCCGGACTGAAGCTCACCAACCATTTCTCCACCATGACCAATGAGCCGTATGCCGGTTATTGGTTCGATGGATTGCCTTATACGATGGACCCCCGCGCATACAAAGCATTCCCGCTGCCGGGCGATTTCGATAATACGGATTTCGCAAAATATCCTACGTATGATGCTCCCAGTTGGCAAACCACCACGGCCGACCTGGTAGATGCCAATGGCGCCACCGTGAAAACACTGGACGGCAAGTTCTGCTGGAACGGCACCAATGCCGGGGCCTGGGGCACGAAAGGAGCCCAGAACCAATGGCGCGGCTGGCCCGGTGCAGCACCCCGCATCGGTATCAAATTCAGGAACAGCACCAACAAACGGATATTCTTTGCTCCCTGGGAAACCTACTTCCTGATCGCAGAAGCTGCGGTGCGGGGATGGACTGTTCCCATGACCGGCAAAGATGCTTATGAAGCAGCGATCAGGTCGAGCTTCGACTACTGGGGAGTAAGTTCTTTTGTCGGGAACTATCTCACCTCCACGGATTATAACCGCACAGGTACATCTGTGAGCTGGAACCATACCACCGAGCCTCCTGCCAGTTACAGCATGAATTATAAAGATGGTTATACAGGTACAGCGGGCACCGCCACGATCGTGTATCCTGTCAATACGATCTATAAAGGAGGTTCCGTGCGGAATGACCTGCTTTGCAAGATCATCACACAGAAATTCATTGCACAGGTTCCCTGGCTGCCCCTCGAAAGCTGGAACGACCACCGCAGGCTGGGCCTTCCATTCATGGAGAACCCCTGTGTTGAACAACCGCTGCCGACACTGCCCGATCTGAATGCCGGGAATTATATGACCAACAGCGTGAAGTTCTTCCCGCAACGACTGGCCTATCCTTCTTCATTGAAGAACACCAATACCAAAGGTTACAACCAGGCCCTTCAACAACTGGGCGGAGCAGATGCCGTACTGACCCCCTTGTGGTGGGCCAAGAAAAATTAGCATAGCAGTTCAATGGTTATATTAGGTTTCGATTTAGCAAAAAAGGACAAACCCCGTTTTTACGGGGTTTTGTTTTTTTAGGGGCACGAAGGCTCGAAGGCACAAAGGATAAGAATAGGAGTTTGGGATTTACTCAGTCCTACCGTAGGTAGTTCGTGCCTTAATAATGATCCCAAATTGTTGAAGTGATTACACTTTATAAAGACACAAAGGCCAGTCGATAGGTTTAAGGGCTGACTTCATCTTTTTTCCATTTCCTTTGTGCCTTCGAGCCTTCGTGGTAATTTTTATTATGCTTCTACATTAATCCCGCCTTAATACTTTCGTAACAACCTCTTCATATTGTAGCAATATTGGGCAAATACTTTTGGGCCATAATACACAATGATACCTGTCTTGCAATTGAATTTTCATTGCCCGTCTTCTGATTGAATACATATTTCATTAAACCCGAAAAAAAATCAATACTAATTGTATGAGACCATTGCCTAGTATTGCAGGCACTGCCATGTCCCTGCGGTATCCTCGTAAAGTTGTTCTCCTTGCTCTCATCGCATTATTATTCATGATCGTTCCCGGAACTGCCCAGCAGTCGCGGGTTGTAACAGGCACCATCACCGACGATAACAATGCTCCACTACAGGGAGTATCCGTTACGGTAAAAGGATCATCCAAAGCCACCAGCACAGGGGCCGATGGAAAATTCTCCCTCTCTCTCAGCGGCGCTGAAAAAATTCTTGCATTCAGTTATGTGGGATTCGAGACCAGGGAAGTGGCTGTTGGCAACAACAATGCAGTCCATCTCAGCCTCGCACCTTCCTCCAAACAGTTGAACGATGTGGTAGTGACCGGTTATGGGAAGGCGAGCAAGAAGAATATCACAGGGGCCATCACCAGCATCAGCTCCGACAATTTCAACCAGGCTGTTACCGGGTCACCTGCTCAATTGCTGCAGGGTAAAGTGGCTGGCCTCAACATCGCCAATAGTGGCGATCCCAATGCAAACCCCGCCATCATCCTTCGCGGCCCTTCCACTTTGCGCGATGGGGCCAATGAACCTTTTTATATCATCGACGGTGTGCCTGGAGCTTCGATCGACCTGGTAGCGCCGGCAGATATCGCCACCATCGATGTGCTGAAAGATGCTTCCTCCACGGCTATCTACGGTTCACGCGCCGCCAACGGTGTGATCATCATTACTACCCGCAAAGCAAAAGCAGGTCAGGCCAGGCTTTCGTATAACGGTTATGTGGGAATAGAAACAGTCGCCAAAAGGATCGATATGCTCACTGGTGATGAGTTGCGCGACTATCTCGCCAGGAACGGTCAGACCTTATTATCCGAATACAACGATCCCGGCGCCAATACCAACTGGCAAAAAGAAGTGCAACGCACCGGCATTTCACACAATCATAACGTGGCCGTCACGGGATCTACGGGCAACAGCCTCTACGGCGCCAGCGTGAACTATTTCGATAACCAGGGCATCATCAAAAAAACATCCCTCAAAAGGGTGATCGCCCGTGGTAACCTCGAACAGAAATTCTTCAACGACCGCCTCAAGCTGGGCATTGCATTGATCAACAGCACTACAAGACATAGTGATGTAGACCAGGGCGCTTTGTTCAACAATATGCTCACCTATATGCCAACCGTGAATGTAAAAAGACCGGATGGCACTTACACGGAAGACTTCCGACGTGGCGGCTACCTCAACCCCAGGGGCATCATCGATAATAACCTGCTCGAAGGAAAAGAAGAAAAGACACTGATCAACGGGCTGGCAGAAGTGAAGATCCTGAAAGGACTGGTATACACCCTGAGCTTTTCCAGCCAGAAGGAACAATTCGACCGGAACGTATACAATTATTATAACTCCGGGATGGCAGTAGGCGCCAACGGCAAAGCCTACAGGGGTTCCTATGAGAACCGCAAGCAGGTGATCGAATCCTATTTCAACTACGACAGATCTTTCGGTGAGCACAATTTCAAATTCCTCGCCGGTTACTCCTGGCAACAGGACCGCACCAATGACGGATTCGGCGTGTCCACACAGGGTTTCACCAATGACCTGCTCACTTATTACAATCTTTATGTAAGCAACCCGCTCACCGTTGGTAATGTCAACTTCGATAACCCTGCCATTTCCACGCTCCGCCTGATCTCATACTATGGCCGCGTGAATTACCAGTACGACGATAAATATCTCTTCCAGGCTTCCTTACGTTATGATGGCTCCTCCGCCTTCGGTTCGAATAACCAATGGGGTTATTTCCCGGCCGTTTCCGCCGGCTGGAGGATCAACAGGGAAGGCTTCATGCGGGACGTTTCCTTTTTCAATGACCTGAAACTAAGGGCCGGTTACGGCGTATCCGGTAATTCACTCGGCTTCGATGCCTTCACCGCCATCCTCCGCTATGGCTCGGCAGGCCGCTATTATTCCAATGGCCAGTTGCTGACGGCACTGGGCGTGGTACAGAATGAGAACCCCGACCTCAAATGGGAGAGCACCGCCATGACCAATATTGGATTGGATTTTTCGATCCTGAAGAATCGCATCAGCGGTTCGGTCGACTATTATATCAAAAAGACTTCCGACCTGATCTGGAACTATCCCGTATCTACCACCCAGTATTTCGTGAACGTGCTGACGGCCAATGTGGGTGAAGTGAAGAATACCGGCATAGAGCTTACCCTGAATGCCATTCCTGTTCAGTCGAAGGACATTACCTGGAATACAACGCTGAACCTGGCGCATAATAAGAATGAAGTCGTGTCTTTGTCGAACAGCAAATTCAACCTGCCTTCCATCCCCACGGCCTACCTCGGTGGGAAGGGACAGACCAGTAACTGGAGCCAGATCGTGATGGAAGGACAACCCATCGGCACTTTCAACCTCTACCATTATATGGGCAAGGATAAGAATGGCGTGAGCACCTTCCAGAAAGCCGATGGCACCATCATCAACTCACAGCCCGCCACTTCCGATTATATCATTGCAGGCAATGCGCAGCCGAAGCTGACCTTCGGATGGAACAACTCGATCACCTACAAAAATTTCGATCTCAACCTGTTCTTCCGTGGCGTTACCGGCAACAAGATCCTCAACAATACACTGGCCTCCCTAAACAATCCCGCCGATTCCAAAACGATCAACGTGCCGAGGTTCACGCTGAATGAGGCTTTCGCGGATAATGTGGCCTATCTCACTTCAGACCGTTACCTGGAAGATGGATCATACCTGCGGCTCGATAATGCCACCATTGGCTACACCGTAAAGACAAGGATAGCAGCCATCAGCAAGCTGCGTGTGTACGTATCAGGCACCAATATCTTCACGCTCACCGGGTATAGTGGCATCGATCCGGAGATCAACATCGGAGGTCTCACCCCAGGCATCGACGCAAAGAATTATTATCCCAAAACCCGTTCCATCATCATCGGCGCCAACCTGGTATTCTAAAACCATCAACCATCACAATATGAAACGCATATTAGTCTATAGTATCCTTTCAGCCACCCTGCTCGCCGCAAGTTGTACCAAGCTCGACGTGAAGGTGGAATCACAATATATCAGTTCCAATTTTCCTACCACGGCTGCCGACTATGCAGCGGTGATCGGCCCCATCTACAGCCAGCTTTCATCCAAATACGCCATCGAATATTTCCGGATGCAGGAATTGTCGACCGATGAGGCCATCATCCCCGGCCGCGACGGCAACTACGACGATAACGGCCAGTACAGGCAGCATCACAACCATACCTATACGAAAGATCATATCAACGTGAAAGAAGTGTGGGAGTGGGGATTCGGCGGCATCAACACCTGCAACCGGATCATCAAGATCTTCAACCAGGCGCCAACTCCTGCCAATGACCCTACCAAAATGGCGGCCCTGGCAGAGGTGAAAGCGATGCGCTCTCTTTTCTACTACTTCATGATGGACCTGTATGGCAATATTCCCATCGTAGACAGTTTCCCTGTGAGCGACCTGCCTGGCACCAAACCCAGGAAGGATGTATTCACCTTCATCGAAAAAGAAGTAAAGGGCGTTCTCAATAACCTGCCTGTAAAAACTTCCGCCAATGCGACCGCCACCTATGGGCATCCCACGCGGGGCATGGCCTTTGCCCTCCTCGCCAAATTGTATATGAACGCAGAAGCATATACAGGCACGCCGAGATATACAGAAGCAGTGGCCATGTGCGACAGCATCATCGCCAGCAAAGCCTATGATCTCGACGCCAGCTATGCCGCCGTTTTTGCGCCCGATAACGGGCCGCAGATCAAAGAATCCATTTTCGCCATTCCGTACGATGCCCTGCTGATCCCCGGACAGCAATTCACACGCCATGGATTTATGGCTTACCTCTATCCCAAATACGGCGTACCTTCCAACCTTAGTATCTCCATGAGCACCACGCCGAATTTCTATGACAAGTTCAACCTGGGCGGCGACGAAAGGAATGCGACCTGGCTCATTGGAAAACAATATAACTTCGATGGAACGCCTTTTACCATCACTATTAAAAAGAGAGACCTGGATGCTTCCTATACCGGTAACAATACCGATACTGTCTGGCAACTGGAGATCACGAAGGATATTAAAATGACGGGCAAGAAGGCATTCGACGTGGGCAATGATTTCCTGGCAAGATGTATGGGCGTACGCTCCATCAAATATTATCCCGATAAAGCCACTACGGCCGCCACCCGCATGAGCGGCAACGATATGCAGGTGTTCAGGCTGGGAGATATTTATCTGATGAAAGCTGAAGCCATTTTACGTGGGGTCCCTGCTACCACTGTGAATGGCGAATTGCAGAGCGCCCTTATGCTGGTAAATAAAATCCGCAGTCGCGTGAAAGCAACGCCTGCTTCGTCCATCGACCTCGATGGACTGCTCGATGAAAGAGGCCGTGAATTGTATTGGGAGAACTGGCGCCGCAATGACCTGGTCCGTTTCGGGAAATATGAAACAGAATATCCCATACCCGGTGATGCCCCCGTACCGGGTTATACGCCGGGAATGGATAAAAGTTCCGATAGAAAAATATTCCCTATCCCTACAAGTGAAATGAAGCTAAACCCTAAACTGTCGCAAAACCCAGGCTATAACTAAGCAAATTATTGACTATGCTGAAATTATTTCTTGGCTTGTCGATCCTGTTCATGGCAGTTCCATCCGGTCAGTCCGACATGGATGGGCTGCCCATCAACAAGATACAGGTGATCGGCTCGCACAACAGCTACAAACAGGCCATCGACCCGGCCCTGTTCCGTGTATTGAGCAAAGCGGATTCGTCAGGCGCTTCGACAATCGCCTATGAACATATTCCCATCGACGAGCAGCTCGACCTCGGCCTGCGCAATCTCGAGATCGATATCTATGCCGACGAAAAAGGCGGAAAATATGCGCATCCAAATGGGTTGAGCTGGGCACAGGGTCAGCAACTTTATGATCCGGGCCATCTGATGGACCAGCCCGGTTTCAAGGTATTGCATATCCAGGACATCGATTTCAGAAGCAACTGCCTCACCTTGCAACAATGCCTGCTCACCCTCAAACAGTGGTCCGACGCGCATCCTGATCATTATCCCATCTTCATTACGATGAATGCCAAGGATGAGGTCATGAAAAGACCTGGCTTTACTATCCCTGATCCTTATACGCCGACTGTGCTCGATCAGCTCGATAAAACGATTGCAGAAAACCTGGGGAGGCAAAAGCTCATCACACCGGACGATATCCGCGCACAATTCACCACGCTGGAACAAGCCGTGCTGGCCGGTAACTGGCCCACTGTGAAAAAAGCAAAAGGCAAATTCCTTTTTGTGCTGGATGAAACCGGTGATAAAAGAGCGGCCTATATTGAAGGGCACCCTTCATTGAAAGGCCGCATGCTCTTTGCCAATGCAGAGCCCGGCACGCCAGAGGCGGCGATCCTCATCCGCAATGATCCCAAAAAAGACAGGATCACCGAACTCGTAAAGCAGGGATATATCGTACGCACACGCGCCGATGCCGATACCCGGGAAGCCCGGAACAACGACCGCTCTTCATTCGAAGCCGCCTGCCGCTCCGGTGCACAGATCATCACCACCGATTATTACAGGAAGAGCAGGCTCTTCCCATCGGATTATATCATCAGCTTCGAAGGCGGTAAGTATTGCAGGAAAAACCCGGTGCTGGCGCCCTGACCCGTGTCATTTTCCCATCATTGAACAAATGGGCCCCTTTTTTGTTCCTCTACAATATGGAAATAGGGATCAGCACATTCGTGGAAAGAACACCCGATCCGGTTACCGGTAAGATCATATCGCCCCATCAACGTATCCTCGACCTGATGGAAGAGGTGGAACTCATGGACCAGGTGGGCCTCGATGTATTTGCCGTAGGCGAACACCACCGGCCCGATTTCGTGGCTTCCTCTCCGGCCGTGATACTGGCAGCTGCAGCAGTACGTACCAAAAAGATCAAACTGTCGAGCGCTGTAACGGTGCTCAGTTCCGATGATCCTGTGCGTGTATACCAGGACTTCGCCACGGTAGACCTGCTCTCGGATGGAAGGGCGGAGATCATGGCAGGGCGCGGCTCTTTCATAGAATCATTTCCGCTCTTCGGGTACGACCTCGATGATTATGATGAGCTCTTTGCCGAAAAGCTCGAACTGCTCATACAGTTGAACAGGTCCGAAAGGATCACCTGGAAAGGTAAATTCCGTTCGCCCATCGATGGGCAGGGGGTTTATCCCCGGCCATTCAGGCAGGAGTTACCTATCTGGGTGGCGGTCGGCGGAACGCCGCAATCCGTTGTCCGCGCAGGTTCCTACGGGTTACCACTGGCCATGGCGATCATCGGCGGCAGCCCCGACCATTTCGTGCCCCTCGCGGAACTATATAAAAAAACCTACCTGGAATCAGGCTTTCCTGAAAACAAATTCCAGCTTAGCGTTCACTCACATGGATATATAGCCGAAACCTCTCAGCAGGCGGCAGATGAATTTTTCCCTTCCTATCAATATGTGATGACAAAGCTTGGACAGGAGCGTGGCTGGCCTCCCATGAGCCGTCAGCAATTCGAGGGCCTTCGCTCACCGAAAGGGGCATTGCTGGTAGGAAGCCCGGAAGAAGTAACGGAGAAGATCCTGCGCGAACAGGAGATGTTCGGCCTTACCCGCTTCTTATTGCATATCAGCGTAGGCACCATGCCCCATGCGCAGGTGATGCGCTCGATAGAACTGCTGGGCACCAAAGTAGCGCCAGTGGTGAGAAAGTATGTTTCATCTTATTCCAAAATACCAGACCCAGGCAATAAAAAATAATTGGAGGGGGATCCTGAATTTCAGATAGGAGAGGCCCGGACCGGTATAGTCGGCTTTCTCGATATTCACCTTTCTTTTGGCTGCCATGATATTGGCAGGCAATACCAATATGAAAAATATGATGAGAGCAATGGCGGCATAATACCTGGTTGAAGACATGACAAGCCCTATCCCCAGCAATGCTTCCATGAGGCCGGTGATATACACCAGGAATTGTTTCATCGGCAGGAAAGAAGGCATCATCATCACCATGCCTTTCGCAAAGGCAAAATGCGCTACCGAAGTAAAGATCATCATAGCACCCATGGCTATATTACCTGCCAGTACATAGTTCCACTCCTTCACGAAAACAGCGCGTGCCAGCAGGGAAAGAACAAACACAGATATTAAAACGAAGACGGGTTTCATAAAAAATATTGATAAGGTTTAGAATGAGTAAACGCTTTCACAAGTTTACACAAAATCCACCTTCGTTTATACAACCGCCTGAAATATATCGTGGAATACAGTAAAATTATCCACCACTACCATAAGAATTTCCATTTAATTTAATGGGGTTCTCTCTAATATTATCCCCTCATAAAAACCATGAAACAGAACAGAGAAAAAATTTGAATATTGCCAGATGAAAACCAGGATTGCTATCATATCTTTTCTTGCATTATTCTTTTCCTGCTCAGGTTATGCTCAACCGGATACTTTATTGAACCGTTACCGCTCCTATATTTACAGGACAAGTACTGTTCAAACCGATGCAGTAAAAAATTGGGCCGGCAACCTGAATGCATCGAAACAGTGGCCTGATATCGATTACCAGGATAAGGAACTGGCAGGATGGAAGATCGCAAAACACCTGGTGAGAATTAGGGAGATGGCCCTTGCCTGGTCTTATCCATCATCTTCCCTTTATCATGATGCACAAACATGGAAAACACTGAATGCAGCGCTCGATCATTGGCTCGAAAAGCGCTACCAGAGCGCCAACTGGTGGCATAATGAGATCGGCATTCCCCGCTTGATGAGGGATATCATCATCCTGCTCCGCAATGACCTTGAACCGGCCCGTCTTCAGCAGGCCCTGCAGGTGATGGCGCAGTTGCGGGTGCGTGATAATGCTACAGGCGGTAACCTGGTATGGTGTGCCGATCTCGGTTTGCATTACGGGGCCCTTACCAATGATCTGCCTTTGATAGAACGATGCAGGGACCTCATCATGGCGGAGATCAGGATCAGCGACGGAGATGGGATAAAGCCCGATCATAGTTTTCACCAGCATGGTAAACGCCTGCAAATGTTCCAATATGGAAAGGCTTATTTATGGGAAAGTGTCCGCGTTGCCTGGCAGTGCAGGAATACCTCCTGGGCTTTCCCGGAAGAAAAGACCGGTCTGCTGAATGATGTTATCCTGCAAGGCTGGCAGTGGATGGCCCGTGGGATCAATACGGTTCCCGGCACGATAGACCGCTCCTCATCGAGAAAAGGAGAGCTGAGAAGCGCCGATCTTCGTCCGCTGATCCCGTTCCTGGTGGAATTGAGCCCGGCCGTGGCAGGCCGTTTCCGGGAACTGGGGTCAAGGCAGGAAGGTCATGGTTCGCTTATTGGTTATCGTTATTATCCTTACTCCGATTTTTCGGCATATCAGCGGCCGGGGTGGAGTTTTTTCCTGAAGACCATTTCCACCCGTACACTCGCCACCGAATCGATCAATAGCGAGAACCTGCGTGGGAAATTGCTCAACAGCGGAGATGCGTACCTGGTCAGGAACGGGCAGGAATATTTCAATATGATGCCGGTGTGGGACTGGATGCATCTTCCCGGCGTGACCGCATTCAAAACGGCCGATCATATCGACCGGCAGGAGTTTACAGGGTCCGTGAGCGATGGCATGGAAGGATTATCGGTAATGGATTATGTCCTTAAAAACAAACCAGGGGACCAGACCCTCACCACCCATAAATTCTGGGCCTGCCAGGGCGACCTGGTGGTTTGCCTGCTATCATACATCGACGTTCAAAACATCGGGGACAGTCTATATACAACCCTCGATCAATGCCGCCGGCAGGGTGATGTAACGGTGAATAAAACAGGCAACATACTCCGCCAAGGCGCTCACAGGATCGAAAAAGTAAAATGGGTGCATCATGCGGGCCTGGCATATATCCCGTTGATACCGGCTACCATCGATCTGCATCTCGAAACAGTTACCGGAAGCTGGACTACCATCAATACCTCTGAAACAAAAGAGCCGGTCACAGAAAACATCTTCCTGCCTGTCATGGACCATGAACGTTCGAAACACGGTGCAACCGGATACGTGCTGGCCTTATGCAGTACGCCTGAGCAGGCTGAGAAAATAGCGGCAAAACCGGTATGGAAAATTTTGCGTAATGACAGGGAGTGCCAGGCGGTTCAGTTCAGCGATGGAACGGTGATGGCTGCTTTTTATGCTCCCGGTAACCTGAAAGCTCCGTCCATTAAAAACTTGCAGGTAGACCAGCCATGCCTCGTGATGGTGAAGAACGGTAAATCATATATCAGTGATCCTGCCCATAAAGGGCCGTCGGTCAAGATCACTTTGAATAATAGATCAAGCATGATCAGCCTTCCCGTGGACGGAACAACGATCATCCAGGAATGACCACCGCCACATTAATATTTATTGAAATATATAGGATTTGAAGTAATTTAAGCGGTCATATACATCGTCCTATGATCGCGTCCATTAAACCTTACCGGCAGCATACAAAGCTGCCTGCATTTCTACTGTGCCTTCTCTTGCCTGCAACGCTCACGCTTCGGGCGCAGGATCCCATCTCTGCGAAAAAGCAACTGGCCACATTATCGATGCAATACCAACAATCGACACTCCCGGATACCGCATACCTCAATGCCGTAGATTCACTGGCCGCCCTGCTCTATGATGAGGACAGCCTGGAGCAATGGCTTGACCCTTATCAGCAGATCGCGTTTTCGGATACAGGATATGGTAAGTACAGGGTACACTATTACAGGCACCTGATGAAACTCTCGGACAACAAAAGCAGGTATGGCAGCGCCATCTATTACTCGGAGAAAAGAAAGGAAGAAAGTATAAAGGCAGGCCTGCTCGAAAAAGATGAATTACCGCATAGTGAATTATTCGCAATGGCAATATACGTACTCAACAAGGATTATAAAAGGGTCTATGCAAGGTATGATATGTTGAGAAAACAAATGCATGCGATGCCGGGAATGATGGCTGCCGGCAGAAAAGCGGCAAGTCCTGAAGCTATCTCCATGGCATTCGGCGTACTGGACGTACTGGGCACTGCGGCCTGGAAGACCGGGGATTCCACTACCCTGAATGAAGCCATCGTACTTAGTGAAAAAATGCTGAACGAAGCCAGGAAGCAACCATTGAAATACCGGGAATACCTTGTTTACTACAGTTTCATTCACCATGGCGCCCGCTTATACCGGGCCTATCTAAAAAGGGAACAGGAGGCCGTCAGGGACCTGCTGGCGATCTCACTGAAAGAAGTGAGGTCGGAAGATTTCGGTGAGATCAACTCCCCGCTTGAATACGCCTGCGATCGCTACATGGAAGCCTTCGATTATTATTTCAGTTGTCACCAGAATGATAGTGCACAGCATTACCTTGACCTCATTCATGAACTGATACCACAGGAAAAGGAATTCACCAATGAGCGATTATCATTCTGGCTGGAAGGGAATAGTAAACTGTTGGCCAGCAACGGGCACTTCAAAGCAGCTTTTGAGCACCTGCAGAAAGCGCATGACATGAGCGTTTCTGCCTATTATGCTGTAAATGCCGACAGGGATAACAACCTGTATGCACTCGCAAAGGCGGAAAATACATTTGATGAGCTGCAGCGGTCCAACGCTGCAAAAAGAAGGGCAGAACATTTCAATATCCTGCTGGTGGCTGTATTCGGTACCCTGGTCATGGCAGGGATAACCGGGTTTGCGGTGTACAGGTCGAAACAAAAAAGAGGATTGCTCAACATGCAACTGGGGCTTGCCCGTAACTTCCATGATGAGATCGGCCCGATGATGCTGTATGCGGGCACACTGCTCAAAAAGGAATCGGAGGTCAATCCTTCACCCCGTCTGGAAGAACTGAAAGAGCATGTGAGGAATATCATGGAAACCGTGAGAGGTATTGCGCAGGACCTCAAGCAAGACCGGCTCAATACGGTGAATAGTTTCTACAGTGATATCACAGGCCTGCTGGAAAAAATAAGAGCATCCACCGAGATCGATTTCAAGGTCAGGCTGAACAATGGCAGCCGGATACTCAGTTATTTACAATACAGCAACCTGAAGAAGATCATCAGCGAGATGGTCACCAATTCCATTAAACATGCGGAATGCACCATGTTATTCATAAACCTGAAAGTGTCCGGGCATCATCTCATGATCAATTACTCCGATGATGGCAAGGGGATGAAAACCGGCCTGGGACCAACAGGGATCGGGATACAGAATATCCGTGAAAGGGTAACGCTCTTAAAGGGTGAATTTCGATTGCACAACAAATATCCGGAAGGATATGCGATAGATATTTCCATTCCATTAATATGAGGTGGCGGCAGGCATTGAGAGTGCTGCGTCCAACTTAGTTCTTTACCCCAACAAACATGGTCCGGTTATAAAAGAAGGTATAGTTATGCGGCATCAGATCGCCGGTATAATCAAATTGTTCGAAAACATTATCAAAGTTCGCATCATGCAGGGCTTGCGTGAGGTCTTTTTTACATAACCAGAACGAACGATGATTATTATAAGAAGCCCATAACAATTTCTCGATGGTGGCTTTATTGGAATTCCTGCTCCATTCTTTCATCCATCGGCCTCTGTATCCATTGACCTTTGTGATCCGCGACAGCCGGTAGTTCTGGGAAAACAGCAATATGCGTGTCCTCTTTTGCAGTGGAGCAATAAAATAGGTATTCAACGGCTCCAGTTCATACCTGATATCGAATTCCGGAGCAAAATGGGTATTTAAAAACAATAACCTGGTCGTACAACTACTTACAATTTTTAAAAAATCAGTAGGATCATCCAGGTGATACAGCAGGCCATAACATAAAACAATATCAAACTTTCCATAATTCGACATATTTCTAACATCATCCCTGACAAAATTCAGATTGGGTAAATTCAGGTTGTCCTTGACGTAATTGCAATTTTGAATATTTTCTTCCCTGGCCTCTATTCCGAGGGTATCAAATCCCAATTTGGCAAATTCTACTGCATATCCTCCTTCCAAACATCCCAAATCCACTACCCGCATCTTACTTCTTTCTTCCCTGGTGCCCGGAAGAAACAGGTCAAGTGATTTGAGAATGGACTGCCAGACTGCACTTTCACCGAGCAAGACCACGCTGTCGCCCATTGTCTTTTCTCCATTATCAAGTAAGATATTATGTGCGGTAAATTTCATTGGCCTATTTTTCGGTGAAAATAGGGCTTCATTTTGAAAATGAAAAATTTTAGAATAATTGACAGAGGGCTGCCCCTGAAAGTAAAGGGTGGCTGAACACAGACAGGCGATCAATGGCTGATCGACCCGATCAAATTCCTGAATTTTTCTGAAGTTATTTCACTGGCGGCCTTTGCGGCTTCGTAATCCGCGATCATCTGTGGGGAAAAGTGTTCAGGTTGCGCCCGGTGAATGGTCTCCAAAGTCTTTACTGTCTTCTGCAATTGCCGGGCATAGGTGGCGGCCAGTTTCTGGACCTCATCAAAACGGTTCATATAAAATATTTTTTAATGATCACTCATCAAATATACTTTCCTTTCAGCACTGTCGCAAACACTGGCAGCATCCTGGCAGTGATGATTGGATTTCCATCATTAAGTATTTATGGAATATGACTTGCGTTCAATGTAAAATTATCGTGAAAAAAATCATTCGCACCCTGTTCTCCCGGAATCCATAACTTTATCGGGCACTCGAAAATCGTTGCCCAGGATGCATTTTAATTCCCTGCCCTTTGCTATTTTCCTACCGGTTGTATTCGCACTTTATTGGTTTTTGTCCGGCAGGAAGCTTGTTTACCAAAACCTTCTACTGCTCATCGCGAGCTACTTTTTTTACAGTTGTTGGGATTGGAGATTCGTTTTCTTACTGGCTTTTTCAACTTTTCTTGATTTCATTTCCGGCTTGCAGATCCACCGGTCGTCCACCAGGTCCCAGCAAAGAACATGGCTGATCATCTCTGTTGTGATCAACCTGGCCTTACTGGGCTTCTTCAAATACTATAATTTCTTTGTCGATTCGTTTGCAGCGCTATTGCAACAGTTCGGGTTTACACCGCATCATTCAACACTGAACATCATTTTACCTGTCGGCATTTCATTTTATACTTTTCATGGTCTTTCTTATGTTTTTGATATCTACAACCGGAAAATAGCCCCGACCGGCAATTGGATCAACTATGCTTTGTTCGTCAGCTTCTTTCCATTGCTGGTAGCAGGCCCTATCGAGCGGGCAACACATTTATTACCCCAGGTAGAGAAGGCCAGGGAATTCAGTTATGCAAAAAGTGTCGACGGTCTCCGGCAGATCCTATGGGGCCTGTTCAAGAAAATGGTGATCGCAGATAGTTGTGCAGGCTATGTGGATATGATCTTCAATGATCATGCTGCCTGGTCCGGCAGCACCCTGGCGCTGGGGGCCGTGTTATTTGCTTTCCAGATATATGCCGATTTTTCCGGCTATTCGGACATTGCACTGGGAACCGCCAGGTTGTTCGGGTTCGAGCTCCTGCAGAATTTCAAATTCCCATATTTTTCGAGAGATATCGCGGAATTTTGGCGACGCTGGCATGTTTCACTGTCTTCCTGGTTCAGGGACTACCTGTATATCCCGCTCGGTGGAAGCAGGGGAGGGAACTGGATGCGGATCAGGAATACGCTGATCATTTTTCTAGTCAGCGGATTCTGGCATGGCGCCAATTTCACTTTCATTGTATGGGGATCACTTCATGCCCTGTTCATCCTGCCATCCATCCTGTTCAGGACAAACAGGGAGCATCTTGAAATAGTGGCCCCGGGAAAAAACCTGCCTTCATTCAGGGAAGCATCTGCCATCGCTATCACATTTGCATCGACAGTATTTGCCTGGATCTTTTTCCGGGCAGCGGATCTCGATACTGCCATTCAGTACATCTCCGGCATTTTTTCGAGATCCCTGTTCAGGTTGCCCGAACCGGATACCTACTCGAAAGGGCTGCTGTTCCTGATCGCTGTATTCATGCTGGTAGAATGGCTGGGAAGGGAAAATAAATACGCGATAGAAAAGGCAGGGCTTATAAGGGCCAGGCCTGTTCGATGGCTTTTTTACTCGGCCATCACCCTGACCATACTTTCTTACGGCCTTAAAAATTCGGAAGCGCCTCATGAGTTCATCTACTTTCAATTCTGATCTCCATGAAAAAGCTATTATTGAATACGTTCTTTTTTCTTTTTCTGAGTGTGGTATTGCCAGCTATCATCGTATTCTTTCTTCCTCCCACTCCGCGCGCCCAGTCGACCTTGCTATTTGCCGGGGCCGATAAAGATACTTTGTTGAAGAATACGCCGTCTCCCCGGATCATTTTTGTAGGAGGCTCGAATCTGAGTTTCGGCCTGAACAGCCGGCTGATAAAAGATTCGCTGGGCCTGAATCCTGTCAATACCGGTATCCACGCATCTTTGGGGTTGTTGTACATGCTCGACAAAACAAAGAAATATATCCAGGAAGGAGATATCGTGGTGGTGGTCCCGGAATATGCCCAATTCTATGACAACTTCGCTTTTGGGGGAGAAGAATTGCTCCGTACTGTATGTGATGTCGATGCCCGCAAAGAGTTGCTGAACTTACGAATACAGCAGGTTGGCCTGATAGCACCATTTTTTCCGAAATACCTGCGGTCGAAATTGAACCCGTATGAGTATAGGTCTTTTACTCCCGACAAATGGTATTCAAGAAGCTCCTTCAATGAATTCGGGGATGCAGATGCGCACTGGGATGAACCATCTCAGCAAGTTCTTCCCTACAAAACCCTCACCGGGCCCTTCAATGGATCCGTAGTAGAGGAACTGAAAGGATACCAGGAGTTGGTGACCGCTAGAAAAGCAAAAATGTACCTTTCCTTTCCCTGCTTTCAATCCGCTTCATTCGACAACTCGGCAGACCAAATACGCTATATCGAACAGGTACTGCGGAAAGGAGAGGTTTTCGATATACTCGGATCGCCTGAACGCTACAAGGTCCCGGATACGATGTTGTTCAACACTCCTTATCATTTGATCAAAAAAGGCATTGATCACAGGACCCTGCTATTGATAGGCGATATGAGAAAGGCGCTCAGTTCTTCCCTACATCATTATTGATTGGCTTCGTTCGACATATAAACAACGGCCGGCTACCTGTTTTCAGGCAGTCAGGCCCGACTTTAATAACTTAGCAGGATAACGTACATTCGATCGATGCTATCGGACAGATGGCCCGTGTACATAAAATAAAAAATTTGTAACATGTGGAAGTACTATGCTGTTCTCTCTGCTTTCTTTGCCGGACTTACTGCTATCCTGGCCAAGATCGGTATCAAAGGAGTTAATGGTAACATCGCCACTGCTGTCAGGACCACGGTAATTTTATTTATTGCCTGGGGCATCGTACTGGCAGCAGGGCAGTGGAGGGAGATCAAGGTCCTGACAAAGCACAACCTGTTGTTCCTGGTCCTGTCTGGCATTGCTACCGGGCTGAGCTGGGTCTTTTACTTCAAGGCGCTGGAAACCGGCCCTGTATCCAAAGTAGCGCCTATCGACAAACTCAGCGTAGCCATTGCTATTGGGCTTTCCATAATTATACTGAAAGAGAATGTCGACTGGAAAACGATGGTCGGCGCTGCGATGATCATTGCCGGGACCATTGTCCTGATCCGTTGACGGGCAACACATATAACTCAAAAACCATATACAATACCCGGCATCGACACTTCATATCTCAACTGCACAATCGTCAATCGATCAAATTTATTCACAGTCATCTGTAGTTGTAATAAAAAAAGTTAATATTGCAACACCTTCTACAAGTATTAAAGTCGGCCTGTTCAGGCTGGCAAAATCCCACCATTATTTATTGCGTCAGGATTTAAAACGATCCCATTAATAATTCAGTATATGAAAAACACCCCAACTGAACAGGGTAAGCGCCCGTTGGCGCTTATTTTGCTTGTATTTGCTTGTCTGCAAGGTTTTCCCCAATCCAATCCGGGTGGTGTCGGTGGCGCCGCTGTTTGGCTGAAGGCCGATCAGGGCGTTATTGCCACAGGTTCCAATATCACTACCTGGGTGAACCAGGCCGGTGGCGCCAACTTCACTGGAAAGGGCAATCCCCAGGTGAATGCGAACAGCGTCAACTTCAATCCGGCCATTGTTTTCAATGGCAGCAATTATCTGACCAGCAATTCTACGATCCTGTCGAACAACAATCCATACACCAAATTCGTGGTATTCAAATATGACGGGAGCACAGCCAACAATCTCGTTTCATCGGGAACAGGCGGCAGTCATGCTTTATTTGGGAATAATACCAATACAGACCTGGTGATCCATCATGCCGGCAACATCCTTACTGCATCCAACGTAGTCAGCAGTGCCCGGTATTATATGGGAACGGCCGGCTTCACCAGCGGCGCCCCTGGCGGCACTTATATCAATGTGGACGGAAGCACAAGAGCAAACATGAATTCCTCCGCAGCTTATACAGCGGCGGCCATGCAACTGGGAGCTCATGGCAATGGCAATAATCTTACCGGGCGTATTGCTGAAGTGATCGTTTATCCAACAGCATTGGCCAGCAATGCCACCACCACGAGGCAGATACAGGGCTACCTGGGCATCAAATACGGTATCACCGTTGCACATAATTATCTCTCTTCAGCAGGAGCCCCCATTTATGATGTAAGTAGTGCTGCCAATAATATTGCCGGTATAGGCCGCGATGATAATTCGTCCCTTAATCAGAAACAAGGCCAAAGCATCAATACCGGCACCAGCCAGGTGGTGATGGCGCTTGGTAGTGTGGCAGCCACGAATGCAGCCAATTCAAATACTTTTTCTGCCGATAAACAATTCCTTCTGTGGGGTGATGACAATGGTTCCATCAATACCACTACTGCACTGTCGGGTTGGGCCATCACAACCACCCGCCTCACGAGAGTTTGGAAATTGCAGAACACCGGCGGCTTCAATCAGCAGGTAACTGTTTACTTTCCCACGGCCAGCCTGAATGTATTGCCCGGTTCTAACCCATACCTCATTTACAATACCAGCAATACGCTGGCAGGTGGTGGAACGGAAGTTCCTTCCAGTGCAGTGACCAATATCGGAGGCATATCTTATACCGGCTTCCAGGTTACCTTTCCAACAATCGGTCCGTTGTATTTCAGCTTTGCCGCAAAGACCGTCAACCCGGGTAATGTTGCAGGAGCGCTGGTATGGCTTCGCCCCGATGCAGGTGTGATGGCAACGGGCAACAATGTCAACACCTGGATCAACCAGATGAATGCAGGCAATAGTTTTACAGGGACCGGCAATCCTCAATTGGCCACAGGCAATGTGAACTTCAACCCTGGCATCACCTTCAGTGGCAGCAATTACCTGACCAGCACCGGCAATGTATTGCCTGCCAACAGCGCATACACCAAATTCGTGGTATTCAAATATGACGGGGTCAATACCAACAATATAGTTTCTTCACCTTCAGGCGGTAACCACGCTTTCTTCGGGAACAATACTACCACTGATCTGATCCTATGGCATAGCGGCAATATCCTGAATGCTACAGGTTCGGTCAATGCAAGCCGTTATTTCATTGGTACCGGTGGCTTCACGCGGAACCTCACAGGCGGCACGTACATCAATGTAGATGGGGCCCAAAAAGGCACCACCACTTCGCCATCTGGCTATGTAGCATCTGGGATACAGTTGGGGGCGTATTCCAATGGCTCCAATCTTACCGGGCGCATTGCAGAAGTGATCGTATATCCTTCTTCACTGGGAAATAACGCTGCCGGTACCCGGCAAATAGAAAGCTATCTCGGTCTTAAATATGGCATCACGATCGCTCATGATTACCTCGCTTCGGATGGCGCCACTACAACGTATGCCGTCAGCAGTTTCGCCAATAATATTGCAGGCATCGGCCGCGATGATAACACCGCATTGTATCAGAAGCAGGGCAGAAGCATCAATACCGGCACCAGCCAGGTAGTGATGTCGCTCGGGAGTGTGGCAGCCACGAATGCAACCAATACCGGCGTCATTCCATCCGATAACCAGTTCCTGGTATGGGGTGATGATAACGGCTCTGTTACAACCACTACGGGGCTTAGTGGCTGGACTACCAGTACTACCCGTCTCAGCAAGATCTGGAAATTGGAGAACACTGGTGGATTCAGTCAGCAGGTTTCCGTGTATTTCCCTGTGACCAGCCTGAACTATTTGCCCGGCACCAATCCTTACCTCATCTTCAATACCAGCAATACACTGGCTGGAGGAGGTACAGAAGTGCCTGCCGGCCCAACAGTCATGATCGATGGTATAGCTTATAAAAGTTTTACAGTTACCTTCCCAGCTACAGGCATATTATATTTCAGTTTTGCCGCTAAAGCAGTCAATCCCGGTAATGTAGCCGGAGCAAGCGTATGGCTTCGTCCCGATGCCGGGATCAACGCCAGCGGTACCAATGTGACCAGTTGGACCAACCAGGTCAGTGCCGCGAACAGCTTTACCGGAACAGGTAACCCGCAACTGGCAGCCGGTAATATCAACTTCTATCCCGGCATTACCTTCAGCGGCAGTAATTACCTTACCAGCGCAGGAGTAGCATTGCCCGCCAATAGCAATTACACCAAATTTGTCGTATTCAAATATGATGGCGCTACCACTAATAACATTGTCTCTTCCGGCGGCACTGGCAACAATGCGCTTTTTGGGGCCAACACCAATACGAACCTGGTAATTTTCCATAACACAGCGATATTTACAGCTCTCAACGCGGTTACTGGTTCACGTTATTATCTGGGAGCAGCCGGATTTGCGAGCGGTGTGGCAGCAGGTACATTCATCAATGTTGATGGCGCCAATAAAGGCAGTATCAACTCTTCAGCCGGCTACCTGGCGTCTACCATGCAACTGGGGGCTCACGGTGATGGCAACAACCTTACCGGCCGCATTGCTGAAGTGATCGTTTATCCATCTGCATTGGGAAGCGGGACTACTGCCACCCGGCAGATCGAAAGCTACCTGGGAATAAAATATGGTATTACGCTGGGACACGATTACCTGGCATCGGATGGAACTACCGCTACCTATTCGATCGCCAGTCATAACAATAATATCGCGGGCATCGGCCGCGATGATGATGAAGGCTTGAACCAGTTGCAGGGTCAAAGCATCAATACGGCGGCTACCAGCCAGGTCATAATGGCCGTTGGCAGCATCGCAGCTTCCAATGCAGCCAATTCCAACACCATTGCAGGAGATAAACAATTACTGGTATGGGGCGATGATAATGCCTCCATCGCCAATACAGTAGCCGTTACCGGCTTCACTACCGTGAACAACCGGTTCACGAGGGTGTGGAAGTTGCAGAATACCGGCAACTTCAACCAGGAAGTAACTGTATACTTCCCCACAACAAGCCTCCACCTGCTAACGAACGCAACCAAGTATCTCATCTATAATACCAGTGCAACGCTTACAGGCCCTGGCACAGAAGTGGCAGCAAACTCCAATACCACTATTAACGGTGTGGCCTATACGGGATTCACGCTTACTTTCCCGGCAACAGGCACTTTGTATTTCAGCTTTGCCTCCAAAGCGGTGAACCCTGGTGGTGTGGGCGGCGCAGCCGCATGGGTACGCGGAGATGCAGGGGTAAGTACTTCCGGTACATCTGTTACCTCCTGGATCAACCAGATGAACACAGGCAACAGCTTCACACCCACCGGCAATCCGCAGCTTACGACAGGGGCCGTGAACTTCAATCCAACCGTGTTATTCGATGGGTCCAGTTACCTGACCAGCGCGGCCAATATAACCACCAGCGCTGCCGCCAGCTATACCAAGTTCGTTGTGTTCAGATCGGCTGGAGGCGCCGGGGGCCTCAACCTGCTATCTGCTGCGGCCGGAGCTCCGGGCTCGGCAATGTATACGCCCAATCAGTCCCTCAAGATGCTGCACAATGCAGTGGAGATCGCCACTACGCCCGCCGGCAGCATCAATCCCGGTAAGCAGTACCTGGGTACCCAGTTGTTCAGTAATGGTACGGCCAATGGAACTTTGATCCGTGTGAACGGGACTACCAGCACGGCTATTACTTCCTCTACCAATCATAATGTCGACAAAGTGCAGATCGGTGGTTACGGAGGCAGCAACCTGTTAAGTGCAGGAAGCAATATCGCAGAAGCGGTCATGTATAATACAGCACTTGTTCAAGGTGATTACCGTCGCGTGGAGAGCTACCTCGCCCTCAAATATGGCCTTACACTCGGTGCGGATTATGTGGCTACAGATGGGGGCACAGTGTATGCAGTAACCGGTTATGGGAACAATATAGCAGGTATCGGCCGCGATGATAATACAGGTCTCCATCAACGCCAGTCGCAGAGCGTCAATCCCGGCACACAGGTAGTGATGGCGACCGGTTCGGCTGCTGCTTCGAATGAAGCAAACACCAATGCAGTTACATCCGACCTTCAGTTCCTCGTGTGGGGCGATAATAATGCGCCGGGCTATAACTACAATATGGGGGTCAATCAGAAGCGACTGGCCAGTACCTGGAAACTTCAGAATACCAATTCATTCAATCAGTCTGTCACAGTGTATTACCCTGTAAGCGGATTGTATGGATTGGGCAATGCTCCACAGCTTATCTATGGCAGCCTAAGCTCGATGGATGATGGCAGTGCTGCAAGAGTGAGCGCCGGCGGCACTGTAACGATCAATGGAGAAACGTATCAGTCATTCGCGCTTACATTCCCGGTAACGGCTACTTCCTATTTCTCTTTTGCAGCCCAGATCGTACCTGAAATTTGCGACAATGGTATCGACGACGACCTGGATGGGTACATCGATGAACTGGATGCTGCCTGTGCGCCCATACCTGGCTGTACAGCCGCAGCACCACCATTGACCAGCTTTGCTATTTCACAAAAATGGGTCACCAGCACTACCAACGCCCTGGCTGCCTCTGTATCTCCCACAATCGCTGACCTCGATGGGGACGGCATACCTGAAATACTCACTGTAAGGGCAGGAGGGACAGGTATTACTTATTTCAAAGGAAATGGCTCCAACCTGGGCAAGAATACGATCGACTATAATATTCAGTTACCGGTGAGAGTGACCCAGTCTACCATGCAGCCGGCAGTGGCTGATGTAGACAGGGACGGCAAACCGGAAGTGGTAGTGGTAGGCGCCGATGGGTATGTATATGTGTTCAACAATGTATCAGGAAGCTCCACCAATTATAAATACCGTTCTGTTGAAGTGGTGTCTACCCGCTTCGCCAATGGATCACCGAGGATCGTTGACATCAATGAAGATGGCATACCTGAAATAGTGGTGGGGCTCGATGTGTTCCAGTTCAATTTCAGCAAAGGTCTTTTGATCAAGGCCGTTACCGGTTCTGCTACTGCGCCTTGCGGTTTGGATGGAATTGGTGCGGGTAACGAATGGGGGAATGATATTGTGGTGATAGACATCCTTGCATCCAATCCAGGCAAGGAGATCGTGGCCGGCTCACAGGTGTATGGGGTAGACCTCGCAACCGGAACAACCACCGTACTGGCCAACCTCAGTACTATTGCAGGCGCCGGTGTTATCCCTGCCAATGACGATGGGCCTACTGCCGTGGCCGATCTTGATTTTGACGGTAATCTCGATATCGCTTACCCCAACGGTACGCACATGATCGTATGGGACCCTACGGCAGGCACTCTTAAAATGAAAGCTGCTTATTTCAATAATGGCGGCATGAACAGAGGTCTGCCTGCTATTGCCAATGTATACGATGAGCAAACACTGAATGGCAAACCCAGCAACCTGCCGGAGATCATTTTCAATAGCGGCCTTAGGATGCATGCCTTCAATCTGAACAACACGGCAGGTCCTGTGTGGAGCATGGTCACGACAGATGGTTCCGGCGAAACTGGAGTCACTGCCTTCGATCTGAATGGGGATGGGGTGCTGGAGATCATTTATAATGACCAGGATAATATCCGTGTCGTCAATGGCAATACGGCTGCACCGGCCAATATTGCCAGCTTTGCTTCCGGAACGGCTACCTGGATGGAGCATCCGGTAGTAGTGGATGTCGACAATGATGGCTCCGCAGAGTTTGTATGTGTATCTGCCGGCAGCTCGGCCTTCACGGGTATGCTGCGTGTGTTTAGTGCCTCCAACGGCACATCTGCCTGGCAGAATACCCGGAAAATCTGGAATGGACGTGGGTATCGTCCCAAATCCGTGAATGATGATCTGAGCATTCCTGTAAAGGAACAGAGCATCACACTGCAATATCCATCCGGTTCCGGTAAATATCCCATGGATGTGTTCAATGCGCAGATAGATGCGAGATTATTAAGTCCCGGACTGATCGCAGCCTCCGACCTGTACATCTCCGATCTCAAAGTGCTGAAGAGTGCCACTGCCTGCGAGTTTACACCTTCAGCGGCTTCGTTGGTCTACACTGTCGCCAACAACGGCTCTGCTGCTGCACCCGCAGGAACGCCTGTTCGCTTTTACATGGGCGATCCACGCGCAAGCGGAGCTGTATTGTTGTCGACCACCCGCGAGCTGGCAGCGAACCTGGTGGTCGGCGCTTCGGTCACGGATACGGTTACCCTGAATGTGAGCGCATTTACTCCACCATACAATATCTATGCAGTGATGAATGACGACGGTTCCACACCGGCGCCATTCACACTTCCAATAGTAAACTCCAATGTGAAGGAATGTAATTATTCAAACAATATTGCATCTATTGTTGTAAGGCCGATGCCTGCAGACTTTGGAAACCTGCTGGCCTCATGGCCATTGGCAAGCGCCAGCATGTTCGTGACAGACGCTGCCTGGCTGGGAATTACAGCACCAACCGCCGAGTGCGCACCTGATGAGAATGACGGTGCAGACGGACTTGTAATGACCAGCGGCTCTACCAGTGGTAATGGCGCCAAAGCCGCTCCCTGGATGGTGAAAGGTGTGGGCACTGTATGCAATTTCACCATTACTGTAAACGGGAACGGCAGCCCCAAACCGGTATATTGGGCAGCCTGGTACGATGTCGATGCCAATGGCAGCTTTACAGATCCTACAGACCTGTTCATCAGCGGTAGCCTGACACACGGCAGCCCCATATCCACAACCTTCTCCTTTACCATTCCTGCGGCCTTTGGCGCAACTGAAGGAGCAATACGTGTAATAGCTACAGCAGTAGACCCGGGTTTCACAAAAGAAATGAACGGGACAGGCACTTTCATTAACGGCGAAGTGGAAGACTATTTTGTAAGGTATGCAGCACCGTTACCAATAACACTGAAGAGCTTTACTGCATCTCCGTTAGGGAACTGTACCGCCCGCATCAGGTGGACCACTGCGATGGAGGAGAACAGCAGTCATTTCGAAATAGAACAAAGTACAAATGGCAGCGAGTTCCATACGATTGCTGAAGTACAAAGCAGTAACAATCCATCAGGTAATTCCTATCTGTATACCGATAATAATGCAACAGAAGGAAAGAGCTATTATCGCCTGAAGATGGTAGATCGCAATGGCAGCTCCCAATACAGTCATATTGCAGTAGTGCAGGGAGCTTGCAGTAATATCGATATTCGTTTGCTCCCTAATCCGGTCATTTCAACAACTACCATTTCGGGGCTTGGTGGTGGAGAGAAGTTGATGGTGTTCGGAAGCGATGGACGGTTGGAGATGACAGAGACAGCAACCGGGAATACACACACATTGAATATGAAAATGCTGCCTTCAGGTATTCACCTGGTAAAAATTATCCGGAATGGTGTACCGGCAGGCCAGGTGAAGGTGACGAAATTGTAGAGATCGTTTTTGGTATGAAGGAGAGAGGTCGGCTTATTGGTAAGCCGGCCTTTTTTTTATCTGGTTACCGGTAACAAACGATTAACATCTTATTGATTAACTTACCGTCGATTTTATTTCCACATCACCTACCATGAAGCAGGTTAATAAGATAACAGTAATAATGGGGTTGACTATCCTGGTCTCATTATTATTATTATCGCTACAGCCTGTCTCCATGGGGAGTCAGAAATCACTGGTTTCTGCCTCGCCAACATTCAGGAAAGCTGGCTTATTGCACAGTAAATTCTTTCCCGACACACAATTCAATAAGTCGGGCCCCACTCGATTTTCTTCAACCAAGCCCAGGAAGAAAATCATACTGGAGGAAACAGATCATTACTTTGCCAGTATAGAGCCGCTGAATCCTGATGTAATTACAAGCAATAAAACTACATTTCGCAGGTCCTTCTATTTTTTGCTTCGATTTGATCCCTTTTCTTCCCGGGGCCCGCCTTCTGCGTATATTCGATATTGTTAGCCCGGTCTGATTTGACCGATGGACAATTCTTGACATCCTGTCAAAAGAAAGGAAATTTTATTGATAATTCTTACTTAGAAGTAAATAATGAGTTCATTAAAAAGGAGCTTGTTGTCGGGAAGTATCCTGCTTACCGGTCTTTTTGTACAAGCCCAAAACTTATTGAGCCTTCACCAGGCCCTGGCTTCCATGGAAAAAAACTATCCGTCATTACAAATCAAGAGATCTTTAGTAGAAGCGGCCAGAGCACATGCGTTGCAGGTTGCCCATGAGCGTACGCCTTCTTTGAAACTTATGGAACAGTTTGAAGGTGGTACTAACAACAACCTGATCGGTACTATATTCCCCAATGGCATAGTGCCGTCTGTTGGAGGAGGAAACCGGCGGAACAATATCTCCGATGTGCAGTTTGGGAATATCGCGATCGGGCTACTGGAATGGGAGTTGATCAACTTCGGTGCTTACAGGGCAAAAGATCTGGCAGCAAAAGCAAATATTGAAGTACAGCAATATGATCTTGAAAAGGAACAATTCTTGATGCAGGGGGCTGTGCTTGGCGCCTATTATGATGTATTGAAGAACTATTATTTATTACAATACAGTCGAAGAGAGATCGATCGGATCAAAACGATAAGGCAGGCCATTGGGTACTATGCACAAAACGGATTACGACCAGGTGTAGATAGTGTCATTGCCGATGCGGAACTATCGAAGGCGCGGCTGGCGAACCTGGAAACGGTCCGGCAGTTGGCGCTTGCCAAAAATGTGCTGGCCCTGATAACCGGCCTGGACACTTCCGCTCTGAATCCTGATAGCGTGAATGACTTTAGTCCACAACAAATATCATGGCATAAAGGTGTACAGGATTCCATTCAATACCACCCGGTACTCCAGCACTATCAATCGATTTACCGTAATAACCTGGCCAACGAAGGTGTAATCCGTAAAAGCTATCGACCTAAGATATCCTTGCTTGGGTCCGCCTGGTTGAGGGGATCGACGGTAGACGCTACCGATGATTTTCACCATCCGGTGAGTTCGGCGTTCACGCAAACAAGGTCCAATTACCTGGCAGGTATTGCTGTGACATACAACCCGTTCGATCTACGCAAAAAGCACGACCAGTTGACGGAACAACAATTTCGCACGCGGGCATCGTACCAGCAATACACTTTACAGCAGGAAGAATTACAATCGGCCATCTCACAGGCAGATATAAATGAATCGGCCGCTATTCAAAAGCTAAAGGAAATCCCGGTACAGTTGCAGGCCGCTACGGATGCCTACGATCAGAAGCTGGCTTTATATAACTCAGGACTGGCCAACATCATCGATGTAGTGAATGCTTATTATGTTTTGAACCGTGCTGAAACGGATATGGTTGAAGCAAAGAATGAATTCTGGAAATCGGTTTTCCAAAAAGCCTATGCCAGCAATCAGTTAGACCATCTGCTTTCTTTATTAAAATGAAAAAGTAATTGATATATGTCTTTAGTGTCATCAGCTTTAAAAAAGCCAATATCGGTAGTAGTGATAACGCTGGGTATTCTATTGTTTTCCGTAATAGCGACCCTCGATATCCCTGTAGATATTTTCCCCAAACTCAATCAGCCTGTCATTTATATAATTGAACCTTATGGAGGCATGTCGCCACAACAAATGGAAGGTTTTTTCGCTACACGGCTGCAAGACCAGTTCCTTTATGTGTCCGGCATCAAAAATATCAGCAGCCGGAATATACAGGGGCTTACGCTATTGAAACTCTCGTTCTTTGAGAATACGAATATGGCCGAAGCCTCTGCTCAGGTAGCTTTGCAGGTCAACAGGGCAATGAAATTTTTTCCGCCCGGCGCCTTACCTCCGCAGGTAGTACGGTTCGATGCCTCTTCCTTGCCTGTAGGGCAATTGGTATTCAGCAGCCCTGGTAAAAGCCTGAAAGAAATTTATGATCTTGCCGTTACCCGTGTACGGCCTATGTTTGCCACTGTTCCTGGTTTGTCGGCGCCTCCTCCATTCGGGGCAAATTCGCGTTCCGTCGTGATCAATTTAGACCCGGCAAAGCTGCGTAGTCGTAATGTTACACCGGACCAGGTTGTGGAATCGATCGCGCGTAATAATGTGATGACGCCTTCGGGCAATCTCCGTATCGATAATACCATGTATCTGACCACCATCAACTCCCTGGAAAAAAAGGTAGAAGAATTTGGAGATATTCCAGTGGTAACCGATGGCAACCACACTGTGTTCGTACATGACCTGGGTACAGTGGCCGATGCCACAGATATGACAGTGGATTATGCCCTGGTAAATGGTAAACGATCCGTTTACATACCAGTAGTAAAAACGGCAGAAGCCAGTACCTGGGACGTAGTGAAAATGCTGAAGGCCAGGTTGCCGGAAATGCAAAGCCTGCTACCCGATGATGTACATATATCGTACGAATTCGACCAGTCCATATTCGTGATCAATGCGGTAAAAAGCCTGATCACAGAAGGCATACTGGGCGCACTGTTGACCGGACTGATGGTGTTGTTGTTCCTGCGCGACTGGCGCAGTAGCCTGATAGTGATCATTACTATTCCAATATCCATCATCAGTTCGGTATTATTTCTCAAATTGGCCGGACAAACCATCAATATCATGACGTTGAGTGGCCTCGCCCTGGCCATTGGAATCCTCGTCGACCAGGCTACCGTGACCATTGAAAATATTCATCAGCATCTGGAAATGGGAAAGGGGAAACGCCTGGCCATTTATGAAGCATGTAAGGAGATATCCTTTCCGCTATTGTTGATCTTGCTTTGTATACTCGCAGTATTCGCACCATCCTTTGTGATGACCGGTGTGCCTAAAGCTATGTTCTTACCCTTATCGTTATCGATCGGCTTCGCCATGATCGTATCGTACCTGACAGCCCAAACATTGGTGCCGGTCATATCCAACTGGTTGCTGAAGGAAGAAAAATATACATACCACCACGGACAGAAACATGCTCATGCCGGCCTTGCACTGGATCAACAGGAAGTACAGGAAGTGAATGTACACCTGGGGAATGAATTGAAAGATCCTGGCAAAAATGATCTATTCGAACGGTTCAAAATCTGGTATCTGCACTTGCTGGAGCGGCTGATGGCAGCACGTACTTTATTGATAAGCGTCTATTTCATCCTAATCACAGCGCTGGCCATTGCCGGTTTCTATTTCATCGGTAAAGACCTCATGCCTGCAGTAAATGCCGGTCAGTTTCAATTACGCATCAAAGAGCCTGACGGCACCAGGCTGGAACGCACCGAGGAAGCGGTACACCAGGTATTACAGATCATCGGCTCAACGGCAAACGGGCATGTGGCGATCAGTTCATCGTATGTAGGATTGATCCCCAGCAGTTACGGCACCAGTAACCTGTACATATTCAACAGCGGTACCCATGAAGCCATATTGCAGGTAACCCTGGATGATGATTTTAAGGTCGATCCTGACGATTTGAAGGATGAACTGCGTGCCCGCATTGGTGAAGCCATGCCCGGGCTGCGGATATCCTTTGAACCTATCGATCTTACCGAAAAGATCATGAGCCAGGGCGCAGCTACACCTATCGAGGTGCGCGTGGCGGGTAAGGACATGCAACAGATCTCCGCTTATGCACATCAGTTGGAAGATAAACTGAAGGGCATCCCGTTCCTGCGTGATGTACAGATCGCACAGCCGCTCAAATACCCGGTGATAAAGATCACTGTAGACCGGTACAAGGCTGCACAAATGGGGATCGACATTAACCAGGTAGCCCGTTCGGTTACAGACGCTACTTCCTCCAGCCGGTTTACGGAGAAGAACCAGTGGCTTGACGAGCATGTGGCCTATACATACCAGGTGCAGGTACAGGTGCCGGAATATATTATGGATGCGCTGGATGATCTGAAAGAGATACCATTGGTGAGAGGGCAGGCAAGACCAATCTTACAGGATATTGCTACCCTGGCTGTCGACAGCATGCCCGGTGAGTATGATAGGGTAGGGCCCCGCAGGTTTGTTACTGTGAACGCTAATATTTTCAGACAGGACCTGGCCACCGCCACTTTCGTTGTTCAAAATGCCATCAACAGTTTGGGGACGCCTCCAAAAGGATTGGTAGCTGAAATAAAAGGCACCTCCGGCCTGCTCATGGAAACACTGTCGGGTTTACAAAATGGATTATTGGTAGCCATAGTGGTGATCTTTCTGCTGCTGGCCGCCAATTACCAGTCGTTCAGATTATCTCTGGCCGTCCTGACTACAGTTCCGGCAGTGATCGTAGGCTCTCTTCTATTGCTGCTTGCAACAGGATCTACATTGAACCTTCAATCATATATGGGCATGATCATGAGTACCGGCGTGTCCGTAGCGAATGCTATTTTGATCGTTACCAATGCCGAGAAATTGCGACTTGATTACAAAGACGCTGCCAGAGCTGCCATAGTGAGTGCTTCCATCCGTCTGAGACCAATACTGATGACAAGTCTGGCCATGATCGCAGGAATGATCCCCATAGCAACCGGATTAGGCGAAGCGGGGGATCAAACTGCCCCATTGGGCAGGGCGGTCATCGGAGGTCTGTTGTTCTCAACATTGGCGGCACTGCTCATATTGCCCCTTGTGTATTCCATCATTCAACGGAAAGCCAGTCTGCTATCACCTTCCTTATTACCGGAAACTTTTACTCAACAGTCTTAAAAAATGATATCATGAAATATTCATGCCTAATATTGATAATCGTTTTACTATCCGCTTGCAGAAATAAGCACAAAGACCCGGGAACTGACCCCACACCGGCCAGGGCTAAGCACTATGAGATGGCGGTAGTCCGGGAAGGAAGTATTTCATCGAGCCTTTCACTCCCGTGTCAACTGCTGCCCTATGAATTGGTACAGTTGTATCCCAAAGTGAATGGATTTGTAAAGGAAGTATTGGTTGATCGTGGATCGGTTGTACATAAAGGAGAGGTGCTTGTACGCCTCGATGCACCTGAAGTGGAACAGCAATATCTTGCTGCCCATTCTAAATACCTGCAGCAGGTTGCTTTATTGGAGGCCAGTAAAGACACCTATGAAAGATTGGTCGCTACAAGCCGCATTCCAGGAACCGTATCCGCCCATGATTTGGCGATGGCCCATGCAAAAATGATAGCCGATAGTTCACTGGCAGAGGGCGAGCGATCCAATTTCAAAGCGCTGAGTGCGATGATGGACTACCTGGTATTGAGGGCTCCGTTCGATGGGGTAATTACCGAACGGAATGTACACCCCGGGGCATTGGTTGGAGCGAACATGAAAAGCGATGATAAACCAATGTTAATACTTCAACAGGAGAGCAGGTTACGGCTTGTGATCGACATTCCGGAAGAATACAGCGGGCAGATCGGCAAAGGTCAGCCGGTACAGTTTAGCGTGAATGCCATACCTGGACAGGTTTTTAAAGGATCGATCAGCAGGTCGGCAGGAGTTCTGGGTAATAAATTCAGAGCAGAAACGGTGGAAGTGGATGTAATGAACACAGGCCATCTCCTTAAACCGGGAATGTATGCTGAAGCGAGATTACCGGTGGCGGGCAACAGGGCCGCGATGGTCGTTCCGAGATCCGCTATAGTAACCTCGACTGAAAAAAAATATGTAGTGGTAGCGGATGGTCATAATGCAAAATGGGTAGATGTGTTGGAAGGGAATAGTGTGCATGATTCATCTGAAGTATTTGGAGCACTGCATCCGGGGGATAAAGTGATCTTACGTGCAACTGATGAACTGAAGAGAGGGGCGATCATCTGGTAAATGCTAAAACTATTTATTTTCAGCGCAAATGCAAACTTCCCAATCACCGATAACGATGTGCATAGTGGTATAGTGCTGATTTATATTGAAAGACAGGATAGTACTCCGGTAGGGGAAATTCGAACCCAAAGGAGCCTTCAAAGCCATGGACTTGAAGGCTCTTTTATTTTTGATAGCGGAAAGTTGACAACTCTGTTTATTTTTAAGCTACATTCATAAACAACCACTTTATTAATGCATAGCATTTTACCCTTTTTACTGGCGATGGTAGCTGCCATTGTGCTTTTGGAAATGCTGGCCACCAGGCTTAAAATTGCTTACCCAATATTACTGGTAGTGGCAGGGCTATTGATAAGTTTTATTCCGGGTCTGCCGGTCGTGAAGATCAATCCCGACCTTATCTTTTTCATTTTCCTTCCCCCTTTGTTGTTCGAAGCGGCATGGTCTATCTCTTTTAAAGAGATGAAAAAATGGTGGCGCATCATCGGCAGCTTCGCTTTTCTCGTGGTATTTTTTACGGCATTGTCGGTAGCAGTGGTCACTAATTATTTCATCCCCGGATTTTCGATTGCATTGGGGTTTTTATTGGGCGGTATTATTTCCCCGCCCGATGCAGTAAGTACCGGGGCCATTATGGAATTTGTAAAAATTCCCAGGGCCACCGCAGCCATTTTAGAAGGCGAAAGTTTGCTGAACGACGCATCCTCGCTTATCATCTTTCGTTTTGCATTAGTAGCAGTAGGCACAGGTCAACTTATTTGGCATGAGGCAGCGCTAAATTTTTTGTGGATGGTCGTGGGTGGTGTTGGTATCGGGTTGTTGCTGGGATGGTTCTTCGTTCAGGCTCATAAACGCTTACCGACCGATGCGCCATCCGATATAGTCTTTACACTTATTGAACCCTATTTCCTGTATTGGGTAGCGGAACAGGTACACAGCTCCGGTGTACTGGCAGTGGTAAGCGGTGGGCTGTTCATGGCCAACAGACGATTGTTTTTTTTGAACAGCACAAGCCGTATCAGGGGTTACAGCGTGTGGGAAAGTTTCGTATTTATTCTTAATGGTATTGTGTTCTTGTTGATCGGCCTGGAGCTTCCTGAAATTGTGGAAGGAATGCGCTCAAAAGGTATTCCATTACGCACAGCCATGGGCTATGGCGTGCTGGTCACTGTTGTCCTGATCGTTGCCAGGATCATCAGTTCTTATGCCGCATTGATCGCCACACTTATTTTTCGGCCAGGCGTAGCGCCCCGTACTACTTCCGGAAGAAGATGGTTGCTGATACCCCTTTTTCTGGGCTGGACAGGCATGCGTGGTGTGGTATCGCTGGCAGCCGCGTTGGCCATACCGGTTACCCTGGACGATGGTACTGCTTTTCCCTACAGGAACCTCATTTTGTTCATCACCTTTGTAGTGATACTCCTTACGCTTGTTGTACAGGGACTTACCTTGCCTTATATCATAAGACGCGGACGGATGTTCGACGGGATTAGTGAAGAACCCGAAGAAATCATGACACAAAAATTGAAGCAGGGCCTTCGGGAACATACCTACCGGTTCCTAAAAAACAAATACGACAACGAATTCCACGACCATGCCGGTATGCAGAGAATGCTACAGCACTGGGAAGAAAAATCAAAAGCATCCAACGATGACTGGATGAACGAAAAAACAAGGGCCATCTTCATCGAGATGCTCGAAAGTCAACGTCAATACATTGCAGAATTCAATAAAGACCCATCCATCGACGAAGAAATAATCCGTAAACAATTATTCCAGATCGACCTGGAAGAAGAGCGGCTGCGGACGATGTGATGAGGGCGGCCCGCCATCTGTTACCTTCTATTGGAGCAACACCTTTGTAAGATGCTTACCCATCCGCAAAAGACACCATCCTTTCCTCTTTTGGAAAAGAATTAATACAAGCCTGTAAGATCTGATGCTGATACAAGGAAGCTGATTAAAACGGTAACTCCTGTAAGAGTGGATACAACATAAGCCAGTTTGCCTATAATTGAATGATCTATATTTTTTCGAACTCTCGTCGGGCTTCGGCGGGCGAAGCCCGCAGTGGAGAGTAGAGCTTGAAAATAAAAAAGCCCGCCTTCGCTAAAGCTTTGGCGGGCGAAGTCGGGTGGACTGGATTCGAACCAGCGACCCCTTGCACCCCATACAAGTGCGCTACCGGGCTGCGCCACCACCCGAATCGGTGAAATCGGGGTGCAAATATAGGAGTATATTACTATTTCTCAAAGGATTAGTTTTTAGTATGAAATTACCCAGCAGCACCCCAAAAAACGATGTTATTAAAAGATAGACTGCAATACCAATTCACAATCACTATATTCAACAAGGCTCCACCCCGTATATATTTTTACCATATCCCTCAAATTGCTCAGGTAGCGGAACAGGTTCATACTGATTGTGCTATTCTTTTCCATTTTCACCCTGGTACACTTCCGGTATACCTGGCAATGCCATCGGCCTCTGTCGTTGGCTGTAACAGCACTCTCAACCGGTTTGAAAAATTTATTGATCTTTTTGATGAGCCTTTTATTCCTGGTTGTTTCATAAATAGAAGTGATAAAAACACCGTTCTCCTCCAGGAATCCCATATACTTCAACATTGTGGAACAGGGGCACTTTGCATAATACAGTGATTCATTGAAAATGATCATGTCGAACTTTTCGGCAGGATTGAATTCTTCCATATCGGCAGCACGGTATCGGGTGCAGGAGTTTTCCAGGTACAATGCCCTTTGAACAGCTACTTCCGAAATATCGATACCCAGATAGGATGAATAGATCACGGGATCGAGCTGCGCCTGTAATAATCCTTCCCCACAACCTATTTCCAAAATTTTCCCTTTCACTGAATATGAGCCCATGAACTTGCGCATTACATCAAACCTGGCATCCTCCCAGTTTGATCGTAAAGTATCCCATTTCCCTTCGAGGTACTGTTCGTTCCAGGTGTTCTTTTTTCTCTTTCCGAGAAGTAGTTTGAAAAGCCTTAATGACATGCAACTAATCAGGTTTGGTCGAATACAAAACCTGACAAAAGCCGCTCCCCCTATATGCAACAGTGATTATTTCGAAACAGGAAGAAATTATTACAATATATTATTATGTGGAGTAGGTCCCTTGCAATGAAAACCGGTTACTTGACGATCGATTCAACAACCGATACAATCTCCGCCAGCAATGCCTTATCGATCGACCCGGCATGGGCCAGCTCGTTATCGACCACTGCCCGGTAATTCCTTTCCTCATCCGGTTCCAGCAATACCTCCACACCATATACTTCTACCCGGATCTTATGGGTATATCCATAGTTCAGCAATCTTGCCGGGAAATGCAGCAATTGTCCCTTGTAGGTCACAGGGAGATCAAAAAGATCGTCGTGGGGGTCGTTCATGATATTACTGGCTGAACAGATCAGCTACCTCTGGTGCCACCGGTCTTGAGAGGCTTTTTGGAAAATCCTGCGCTTTTGACATTGCCTGGTTTGAGGATGAACTTAGACCCGGAAGCGTTGTTTTGGGGATTCTTCTTGCCCTTTTTGTCGTTCTTTTTATTGTTGGATAGTAAAGACATATACGCTGGATTTTATTGTTCGAAATTGCTTATTGTATAATGATGATTGGACCAGTTTAGTATGCAATGTATCGATTTTTTTGCTGATCGATCACAGGATCAGCTTACCGGCTATCAGTTGAGAGGCCAGCTTTTCCTTATCTAACTGGTGTTTCAGGGCCAGCACATAGGCATAAGGGCTGCTTTTTCGGTTGCGGAAATAGTCGAGCCCGGTGCCCACCGCCCGTCCAACAGCAACAGCCACCACTGCACCGGCAGCAATGCCTGGGCCCAGTCCGGAGGCAAAAGCCGGAACTGACAGGCTCAGCAGGGCAGTGGCCGTTGATATTTTCAATGAAGTATATGCCCGTTCCAGGTTCCTGGTAGCGTGTAAAACTGTGTGCTGCTTTCGTTCCAGGAAATCGCGGATCGCTTCGGGATGGTCCATGGTCTCCATTTCAGAAACCAGTTCCCGCACAGCATCATAAAACAATGCCCTTTCATCTTTATACCGTCGGCGAAAAGCAATGATCTGATCGGCGGAAATATTGGCGAGGTCCCGCGGGACCACCGATTCTACCACCATCGATGCGAGGAGTGGCCCTTTATCTTCCTGGGCGGGGTAGGGCGTTATAGGCGCCCGACGAAGCAATACCTGGAAATCCGCATCATCCGTGACAAGAGGCAGGTTGCGCTCATTGGCCATGAATTGGGCCAGATAGGTCATGTACATGGCGGCTGTCGCTCCTTCGAGTTTGAAAAGTAGTGGATGTGAAGGGTCGGGGGGAAGTGCCAGCCCCAGTGCAGGCAATTGCCGCTGTAGTGAAAGCCCCACTTTGTGGATATGGAGGGAGAAATCCTGCTGATGTTGGTAATGAATGCCCAGACGGTGTAATAACAGCCCGCGTTGTTCCTGCTCCTGCAATACTTCACCTGCATACCCGAAGAAATCAGGAGCGATCTGCTCTGCTGCCTCCATGGGGTCGAGCTGACGGGTGAATCCTTCTTCATCCTGCAATTTCTTTACAAAATCCGTATCACGGGGGATCACCGATCCGGGTACGATCCTGTCGATACCCTCATAATATAAGGCAGCAGCTTTTACCCATTTTTCATCATGGAATTCAATATAAGGATAGTATAAAGCCCGTCCATAGGCTACTGTGGTTTTACCAGGCATGGTGTCAATGCAGATTAGTTCTTAAATATACAATATCTGCCATCACCAGTAGGGTGTTGAAGTTCAATTTTTTTGAGGCATCATCCATTTAATAGATAAAAAGAAAACAGGTGGAAGGTATGATCAGTTCAGCGCATGAACTTCATGATAGCCAGCACAGACCCGACAATAGCGACAAATTGAGCAACACCCATAACGTAGATCCTTGTGTTCACTGCCTCGATCGCTTTATAAAACTCTACTTTGGTGACAAACCGGTCTTCGAGTGTGTCGAAAGATGCCTTCAGTGAACGGATACCTTCTTCTATCGCTGCCAGCCTCGGCTCAAGCTTTAGAGCATGCCGGTCATCATGGGCTTCTTCCATGGCTTGTACCAATTCCAGCGCCTTCTCATCCGGAAGATGGAGGTCTTTTCTGAAGATATCATACAATTTTATATTGCCTGCTGCTGACATTGCGATGGGGGTCATTGTTATAACCGTTTACAAATCTAAAATATAATTTCCACCCAACAAAAATAACGGCTATCCAAATACGAATTTCCCGAAAAAACCACCATTTTTTCGTTTTTTTTCCCATCCCAATACCAAATAAAAGCAGTAAACGGTTTCCCGCTTACTGCTTTTGCAGTATGATCTTCGCCTGTGAAAATGCGTAGGCCGCGTCCAGCATAGCTACCACCTGCGTCCACTGCGCCGCATCGAACCGGCGTCCCTTGTACATTTTTCTCAGCTCCAGCACCAGCATATTCCCTTCCTGGAACGCCCTGCTGTTGAAGCTGGCGCATTCATTGTCGACCGATTGCTGCAGGCCCTCCAATCCTTTCACCGCATAACCGGCAGGTATGGTGAAATATATCTTCCAGCTCAATGCGCGTGGGTACCTGGTATCTACCGGCAACGAACGTACGCGCTCTTCTTTTTTGACCTTCAATTGCGTGCCCATCAGGGCCGGTAACGGAACTACCAGATCGGAACCGGCCGATGCGCTCATATCGGCCAGCACAAATGATTCGCTATACTTCAGATTTTTCTTTTTATAGCTCCGGCCATCCTGCAATACCCGGAAGCTCGAGTATTTTTCTACAGTAAACCCGTAGTCATTTTCCGCTATGGCCTTCATCATATCCGGTTTGGCATCCTTCCAAAGCTTCTTTTGCTCATTGAAATCCGTCTGGGCCTTTTCTTCCTGCTTGTTATCGAGCCCTTCCCACATGCTCATACCATCGTAGTTCCTGAAATCGGATTCCATGAACGGGGTCAATGCCAGTACATCATCTTCCAGGTCGTCTTTTACCAATCCCTTTGCATCCACCGTTTTCTCTATCGTCATACCGGCCCCATTGAGAGAGGCATTGATCTGCGTAAGCAGGGCATTGTCGAGAGAATCCGACATCGGCAGCACTTCATTGGCGATGGCTGCCTTTTCATTTTTGAAGTTGAAACGGATCACCGTATTGCCCGCCAGGTTGGCCGGTATTTCTTCCGGGTTCTGGTGCTCGCCGGGATTCACGTAGTATTTGTTCTTATATTTTATGAGCCAGGCAATTTCCTGCGTGAATGCCACCGAGTTCAGGTTTGTCCGGTTATTCGGCGCCGTTACCACGATCTCATGATCGATCTTTTTCAGTTCCAGCAGCCAGGAGAATACCCGGGCAAATGCATAATCGCTCCAATTCCGGTATAGGGTCTGCGACCTTATATAGTAGTATGCCTTGCGTACGTAGTCATCTTCGAGGCCATCTGTAATCCCTTTTTTCTTGAGCGATTTGAAGATGTTCTTTACCGTAACATCCACATCGGCCCTTAGTCCGGCATTATAGTCGCCGGTGGTCTGCAGCTTTTCAGGATTGAACCAGAATGTTTTGGCCTTGGCGCCCAGCTCATCCAGGCTGATATCCCTTTTCATGTCCGCTTCATCCTTGAACCAGATGAAGTTCCTGCTGCTGTTCCGCGCATAGATCACCTGGAATTTGACGGAAGGCATTTCCATGAACTCGCTCACAAAGCGGGTATCCGTGAGCTTTTCCCGGTTATTGTCGACCCAACGGTAAACCCTCTTACCTTTGTTGTTCGATTGCATGAATTCAGGAGCCCCTTTCATGCTTTTATACCCGATATAGTATTTGTCATCCGCCGCTACTACCTCGATGATCTGTTTGCTCACAGGCATTTCCCGGTTGCAGAGATAGTAGACCGGGTCGAATTCCATATAGCTGGGATTATGATAGAATTGCTGTGTATTGAAATTCTTGAATTCATATTCGATCATATCACCTTCTTCCAGGTCAGGCACTGCGATCTTGAAGTACAGCGGGCGATAGGTAGAAGATACCCGCTCGTCCGTATAGCTCCTGAATATGGATGGGACCGATTTGATGTCTTCCACCCGTACAGCATCTGCAAAGTCCACAGGGCGAACTGTACCGTCTTTTTTGATGACCCGCGCCGAGAAAGCATCCCCGTCGGTCGACAGGCGGAAATATAATATCGAATACTGATCGATAGCGAATTTGTCTTTGAGCAGGATCTTGCGCCTTTCCGTTTCTTCGATGAGGATCTTGGTATCATTGCTGGTATTGGCGGTGATGAGACTGATCCCGAGGGTAGGGATGGCGCCGATGATGCCAAAGATATTCCGTCCGATCCGCTTCCCTACGCTAAGCCCCTTCCTGTCGAAGTCGATAGAAGTCTTCTGACAAAGGATCACAGCACTTTCGTTCGACCAGTTGGCCGGCACGGCATTCCCTTTGAAATCTTCATCGGCATCGGACAACAGTGGACTAGCCTCCAAGTTCTTTTTGAAAAGGTCAAGTTCTTTTTTCGTGATCCGTTGTTGCGCATACAACTGGCCGGTGCTTAAAGCCACCAATAACAGGTATAAGACTATTTTTTTCATGACTGCTCTTTATTATTGATTCGAGGGCTATTGTAATTTGATAGTTACATTACTGCGGTTGAATTCCCTGATCTTGTTGAGGAATGCTTTCCAGCCGGCGAAATCGGCATTGTTGATCACCGGGGAAGTGAGGCTCATCTTCTTTTTCAGCACGATCTTGTTACCCACGGTGGTGTAGGATGCGTCCATGCTGTTATTGTTGAAAGATGATTGGAAATTGGCGGGCGCCGCCTGCATTTTGGCATTGGCCGGTAATTCCAGCGTCACTTCATCATTCGCCAGGAACACATGGTCCATATCGATCGGGTTCTGCCTTTCATCGTCGGGAATGAAACCGCTGAATGTGCCGGGGAAAAAGTCGATACTGGTATAGCAGAGCTTGTCTACCTGCGTTACCTGGTTACTGATCTCGATATCACCTTCCAACACCAGTGGGATATCCCGGTCCTTGAAATCGGAGGTTTTGATATTGGTGGCCTCTGTGTTGCCGTTTTGCAGTTCAACCAACCGGGTAATGAAACTCTTTCTCTTCGGAGCAGGGATATTGTTGTAGATATAATGGAAGAAGCTCCTCGATTCTCCATCGAAGGTCATGGTCACATGGCCGGTGATCTTATTGCCTTTCAATACCAGCGATGCTTTGGTGGAGATGAGGTTTTCCGCCGGCACGGCAGGCGGCACTTTTTCAACTTTGTATTTGTCGCCATCCTGTACAAGTACGTTCTTGCCCTGGATCCGGTAAGCATTCCTGCCAAAGGGAGCATATTTCTCCGTACCGTCGAGGAAATAAGTGTTGCCTTTGAGGTATAGTACGCAGATCGCATGGTTGTCGACACAAAGCGATTGCACTTCTGTACGATCATACGGGATCTCCCGTGTCCCTATCCAGGCGAAATGCGCATTGTAGCCTGCCAGCTTCAGCATTTCCGTGAGCAGGTTGGCCATCCCTTTACAATCACCGTATTTGTTCTTATATACTTCCTGCACGGTTTGTGGTACGAATCCTGCATAACCTTCTTCAAAAGCCACATAGCGGATATTGTCCTGCACCCAGTAATACAATGCTTTTACTTTTTCTTCATCGCTCGTTTTTCCCTGTAGGAGCTGCGTTACCTGCGCCTTCAGCACTTCCGGCTGGTTGGCAGCTTTCCTGTACAGGAAATTATACCAGTTGTACATATCATCGAGCGATTTGAAGCCATTCATTTTCTGCTGGCCAACAGTATAACTCCGCACAGTGATCACCAGGTGGGGGAGATAGTAAGGGCGGGCGAGGGACGCGGGTTCCTGCCTGATACCCGGCAGGTTCTCTGCCGTATAAGTATATACGTTATATTGCTTTTCTTTTTTTATTTCTTTTTTCACCTTGTATCCTGCGAAATTCTTTTCGAGTATTTCCAGTTCCAGCCAGGAAGGCACTTTGAAACTGATATGGGTTTCTTTCACGGGGAAGGTTTCATGAAAGAATAGCCTGGTAAGGTATTTGGCATCCGTATATTCATAATTGTATACGAAACGGCAGCGCTGGCCCGATTCGGCAGCTTCAAATCCATAGACCTGCCCGTAATTATCATCCATGAAAATGGATTCGTCCGTGAGCGATACCTTCACCGGAGGATATTTCTGGCTCTTGAATTTGTTCTTGTAAAAGATACCGAAGTCATAATCGGTGAGTTTCACGAACTGGTTGTATGGCAACAGGTACCCGACATTGACCTTATTTTCGATAGATACCATTTCCACTTTACCAGCTTCCTGGGCCGTTACCACCGGTGAGCCGGTGATGCCTTTACCGGTACTGAAGCTGAGCTCCTTTTCGATGAGATAAGCGCCATACCGGGCTTTCTTGTTCAATTTTTTGAGGGCAGCGATCTGGCCGAGGCCTTCCTCATCGGAAGTTTGCAACTGGGCAGCGGAACTGAGTGAGAGCAGGGTGATGGATAGCAGAACGGATAACGATCTAAACATAGCGGTTGTAAGGGGGTTTGATGGATGACAAATGTAGGAAAACTAAACTTTCTCTGTAATTTGCTTGTCTATTACTTTAAATACCGGTTTTATGAAGAAATCAGGCCTGGCAATGTTATTAACGATCAGTTCACTGATTACGTATGCGCAAAAAGCTTCGAGATCCCCCAAAGACCCGAATACCCTTCTATGGGAGGTGAGCGGGAAAGATATGCAGAAGCCTTCCTACCTTTTCGGCACTATGCATATCCTTTGCGCCGATGACGCTACCCTGAGCGATAACCTGAAAAAAGCTATCAAGGACGCCGGTGAGATCTATTTCGAGCTGGATATGGACAATATCCAGGAAATGCTGGGCGCCGTCAAATACCTGCGGATGAACGACGGCAGGAAACTGGAGGAACTGCTTACCCCGGAAGAATACCACCGCGTAGAGGATTATTTCAGCAAGAATAAATTCCCCATGCCGCTTTCCATGATGGGACGCTTCAAACCCTATTTCATTTCCAGCCTGATCGGGGAAAAAATGATGGATTGTGAGAAGAAGAACGGGATGGAAGAACTGATCATGAAGGAGGCCAAACAGTACGGCAAAGAGATCAAAGGATTGGAGACAGCCGCTTTCCAGGCCGGCATCTTCGACAGTATTCCTTATGAAAAGCAGGCCAAAGACCTGGTGGCCTATATCGACAGTATCGATAACTATAAGAAAACCACCCTCGAAATGGTGGATGTATATCGTAACCAGGACCTCCAACGGATGGATTCACTCATCAGAAAGAGCGATCCGGGCATGGACCAATACATGGACCTGCTCCTGTACGACCGCAACCGCAATTGGGTTAAACATATTCCCGCCATTACCCATCATGGCCGGCAAACGGTCCTTTTCGCCGTTGGCGCTGGCCACCTGGCAGGTCCCAAAGGCGTGATCAGCCTGCTCCGGAAAGACGGTTTCACCGTGAAGCCACTGAAGAATGATATGCAGGCTCCGGGAACTAATAAGCTTTGAGAAGGTTGACAGGTTAAGAAGTTGACAGGTTTACAAGGAGGTCTCCGAAATTCGGGGATTCCCTTGTAAACCTGTCAACTTCTTAACCTGTCAACTTTTCAACCCATTCCATTTGGACATTGCACTTTATTTGTGCAACTTTGCCAGCGTTTTATGCAACCCATCCACGAATTATATCCCTTACTGGGCACGCCACGTAAAGCAGTGATCACCATGCACCAAAAGCCTGATGCGGACGCCATGGGCTCTGCGCTGGGCCTGTACCATTTCCTGGTGCAACTGGGGCATGAGGTGACCGTGATCTCACCCACCAACTGGGCACGCTGGCTCTACTGGATGCCGGGCTGCGACAAAGTGGTGGATTACGAGCTGCAAAGAGAAAAGGCAGAGACGATCCTGGCTAAGGCCGAATGGCTGTTCTGCCTCGACTTCAATGTGCTGGCACGCACCAAGCAGATGGCCGCCACCCTGGAAAAACTGCCCTTTACCCGCATCCTGATCGATCATCACCAGCAGCCCGATATGCCCAAATTCACTTTTGGCATCAGCGATACTTCCAAAAGCTCCACCTGTGAAATGGTCTATGACTTCATCATCGGTGGCGGCTTCGGTAACCTGATCAACCTGGAAGTGTCGGAATGCCTCTATGCAGGGGTGATGACCGATACCGGCTCATTCCGTTTTCCCGCTGCCAGCGCTGCCGTTCATAATATGGTAGCTTTCCTGAAAGGCCGTGGGCTCGACCATACACGGGTGCATGAAAATATTTACGACAATTACCTGGAGAACAGGTTACGCTTCATTGGCCATGTGCTGTTGCACCGCATGGAAGTGTTCTATGAATACAATACGGCACTGATCGCCATTTCAAAAAAAGACCTGTTGCGGTATGAGATCAAGACGGGTGATACGGAAGGACTGGTCAATTATCCCCTGAGCATACAGGGCATCCGCCTGGCAGCCCTGGTGATCGACCGTGATGAAGAAAGGAAGTGGAGCTTCCGCAGCAAAGGCGATTTCGATGTGAATACTTTTGCCCGCAATTATTTCGAAGGTGGTGGCCATTTCAACGCCGCCGGCGGACGCAGCAGCGCTTCACTCGACGACACCGTTCAGCATTTCATCGATGCCATGAAAGAGAACCAGGCACAATTACAGGAAGAAAACTATAATTAAGCATACGAAGGATTAAAAAAAAATTCCAACATGAAAAAAACAGTATTCATTCTCAGTAGCCTGGTAGTGGCCATCCTCTTCGCTGCCTGCTCAGGCGGAGGCTCTTTCAAGAAAACGAAGAGCGGCCTTTTATATAAGATCATTCCATCCGATAAGAACCAGCCGGTAGTAAAACGCGGCCAGATCCTGAAACTGCATTTCACACAGAAGGTCCGTGATTCTGTTCTCGGAACGAATTTTGGCAAGATGCCTTATTATGCACCGGTCGACAGTGTTGGCCCTATCTACAATCCCGCCGAAATTTTCCCTTTGCTGCATAAAGGCGACAGCGTGACCGTGATCATGCTCGCCGATACATTGGTAAAGAAAGGGGCCCAACTGCCTCCGTTCATCAACCGGAAAGATAAGCTGGTGCTTAGTTTCAGGATCGTGGACGTATTTGCCGCCGATAGCACTGCCGATGTCGACCGCCAGGCCGAAATGGCCAAAGAGCAGAAACGCATGGAAGCAGAAGCACAGGCCCAAAAGAGCAAGGATGAGAAATTGCTGAGCGACTATATCACCAAGAATAATATCAAAGCCGGCAAAACAGCCAGTGGTGTGTACTATGAGATCCTTTCCACCCAAAACGGTCCTACCGTAGATTCAGGCAAGATCGTGTCGGTCAAATACACCGGTTATACCCTCAAAGGAGAATTCTTCGATTCAAATATCGACAGCACCAAACAGATACAAAAACACCCCTTGGACCCGTTCCAGTTCGCAGCAGGTTCAGGAGGTGCTATCCAAGGCATGCTGGAAGGTATCCTTCATTTCAAAAAAGGAGATAAGGGAAGACTGCTGATCCCTTCCACACTGGCCTATGGCCCGAACCCGCCTCCCGGAGGTCCCATCAAACCCAATGAGAACCTGGTCTTCGATATCGAAGTGGTAGAATTGAAAGATGCCCAGCAACCGCAGGCTCCAACGGTAGTTCCCTCTCCCCAGGTAACAACCCCGAAGAAAAAGTAGTGTTTAGATAGGTTGACAGGTTAACAAGTTGAAAGGTTGATAAGGGAATCCCTGAATTTCGGGGACCTCCTTGTCAACCTTTCAACTTGTTAACCTGTCAACTCTAACTCTATTTCACTGAATAACCTCACCGCTTCCACAGCTTCCTTCACATCATGCACACGCAGTATGGAGGCTCCCCGCATCAGGCCAATAGTATTCAGGACAGTAGTACCATTGAGCGCTTCTTCTGCTGTAATCCCCAAAGTCCTGTAGATGGTAGATTTTCTTGAAACGCCCAGCAGAATTGGTTTCTGGAGGATGGAGAACGCTCCGAGATTCCTGATCAGTTCGAAATTGTGCCGGAATGTTTTGCCAAAGCCAATGCCCGGATCAATGATGATATCATGAATACCTGCTTCTTTGCATGCAGGTAGTTTCCTGGTGAAGTAGTCCAGCACCTCCCTGGTCACATCCTCATAAACGGGATCATGCTGCATATTATCGGGTGTACCTTTTATATGCATACAGATATAAGGCACGCCCAGTTGCCCCACAGCAGGGATCATGGCGGCATCCATTGTACCGGCGCTGATATCGTTCACAATGGAAGCGCCTGCAGCCACAGCCTCCACTGCCACGGCCGAATGATAGGTGTCGATGGAAATGACGGTGTCCGGGAATTGCTGAATGATGGCGGCAATGGCAGGTACTACCCGCTGCAACTCCTGTTCCACACCGATCCTTGCACTACCAGGCCTGGTGCTTTGTCCACCAATATCCAGTACCACAGCCCCCTCACGCAGCATACGTTCTGCCTGCGGCAATATTTCGTCGGCCCCGATCCGGCTATTCCTGTAAAAGGAATCAGGAGTGGTATTGATGATCCCCATTACAATGGGTTTATCCACCACCAGTAATTTGCCTTTACAATTCAATGTGAACATTAACCTTTGTTCGTTATTTTTGGAGCTAAAGATAGGAAGAAGCAATCACCAACATTCACCATGACCAATCAACAATACGATAAGGCCGTACAATCCTGCCGGGATATTTTCATCAAGAAAACGAAAGACTATGGCACTTCCTGGCGGGTACTTCGCACGATCTCCATCGTTGACCAGATCTTCATCAAAGCGCAAAGGGTCCGCACGATCCAGGAAAAAGGTACGCAAATGGTAGGGGAGGATATTACCGGTGAATTCATGGCCATGGTCAATTACGGAGTGATCGGGCTTATTCAGCTCGATCTGGCCGATACGAAGGTGGAAGACCTGCCCCTGAATAAAGTGGAACAGCTCTATGATGAGAAGATCGGCGTTACGAGGGAGGTCATGCTCGACAAAAACCATGATTATGGAGAAGCATGGCGGGGCATGAGCCAGGAGAGTTTTGCAGACCTCATCCTCATGAAACTGATGCGCATCCGGCAGATCCTGGCCAATGAAGGCAAAACCCTGATCAGCGAAGGCATCGACGCCAATTATATCGACATCATCAATTATTCCCTGTTTGCCCTTATCCTCATCGTTGAGGGCAAACACAAGGGCTGAACAAAAAATTTATTGCATGAAAATCGTTCTCCAAATTGCCCGGACCATCGTTGGTGTGCTCTTTATCTTCTCCGGCCTCGTGAAAGCAAACGACCCGCTGGGCCTCAGCTTCAAGATGCAGGAATTCTTCGAGATCTGGGGCTGGCATTTCCTCGATAACTATACGCTGGCATTCTCCGTGGCGATGATCGCATTCGAGATCATCGCGGGCGTGGCCGTGCTCGTTGGCTGGCAGATGCGGCTTTTCAGTTGGCTTTTATTGCTGCTTATTATTTTCTTCACTTTCCTCACCGGCTATGCGCTCTTCTCCGGCAAAGTACGCGAATGCGGCTGCTTCGGCGATTGTATACCGCTTACCGCTGATCAGTCCTTCCTCAAAGACCTGATACTACTGGTGCTGATCCTCCTCATATTTTTCAACCGCAACAGGATCGTGCCTGTCTTCAAACCACTGTACAGCATCGTGGTACTATTCTTTACTACCATTTTTTCCTTCGCCATCCAATGGCACGTGCTGGAGCACCTGCCACTGGTGGATTGCCTTCCTTATAAAAAAGGCAATAATATCCCGGAAAAAATGACCATCCCGGCAGGAGCTATCCCTGACAGCACGGTGATCACTTTCGTATACCAGAAAGACGGAAAGGAAGTGAGCTTCACCGCCGACCAGTTCCCGGAAGATTTCGATGATTCGGTCTACCATTTCGTGAAACGCAGCAACAAGATCGTGCGGAAAGGCAATGCAATCCCGAAGATCAAGGACTTTTCTCTTACCACCTTCTATGGCAATGATACCACGCAGGCACTATTGAATGAAGACAAATATCAGCTTTATCTTTTCCTGAAGAATGATTATGCCGCCGGTCAATGGCTCGATGTGCTCAACGTTGTGATGAAGGCCGCCGCTAAAAAAGATGTTCAGGGTTTTATCGTTACCAGTATTCCTTTCGAGACCCTGCGCACCAATCCGCCCAATGCGTTCCTGGCTTTCACGCCGCTGGCCTGCGATGCGGTGGCTATCAAGACCGCTGCCCGCGCCAATCCTACACTGTACCTGGTAAAAAAGGGAACAGTGATCGATAAATGGAGTTATGCCGATCTCGAGAGAGCCCTCGGAACAGTACAATCCCTGCCATGATCAAATATCTCACCAAAAGGGTCCTCTATGGAACGCTCGTCATGCTGGGCGTGATCGTGGTCGTATTCTTTCTTTTCCAGGGATTCGGGGACCCGTCGAGACTGATCATGGGACAACGGGCAGATGCCGCCACCCGTGAGAATATCCGCAAAGAACTTTACCTCGACCAGCCAAAATGGAAACAATTCTTTCTGTACCTCAACGATGTTTCACCGCTTGCCATCCATTCCCGTGAATCCATCGAACAAAAAAAATTGCATGGACTTTTCATTGGTGGTGAAACCACTTTCGCCATCAAAGTGCCCTACCTGCGACGGTCTTATCAAACTAAAAAAGATGTGTGGGAATTATTGATGGAAGCACTGCCTGGCACCATTATCCTGGCAGTGGCAGCGATGTTCATCGCCATAGTGCTCGGCATTCCGCTGGGCGTGCTGGCCGCCCTGAAAAAAAATACCTGGATGGATACTTCCGCCATCTTCACCAGTGTACTTGGTATCTCGGCGCCTTCTTTTTTCATGGGCATCGTGATCGCCTATCTTTTCGGATTTGTGTTAAGCAATTATACCGGCCTTCAGATGACAGGCAGTTGGTTCGATATCGATGAGATCAGTGGCAAGAGATATTGGTCGCTCCAAAATCTCGTACTGCCCGCCCTCACACTTGGTATCCGGCCGCTGGCCATCATCACGCAGCTTACCCGGAGCTCCATGCTCGATGTGCTGAACCAGGATTATGTGCGCACAGCCTATGCGAAAGGATTGCCTGCCCGGAAAGTAGTGTGGAAGCATGCTTTGCGCAATGCACTCAACCCGGTGATCACGGCCATCACAGGCTGGTTCGCCGAACTGCTGGCAGGGGCATTCTTCGTGGAATATATTTTTGGCTGGAAAGGGATCGGCAAAGTAACGGTAGATGCTTTGGAAAAACTCGATTTTCCAGTAGTGATGGGTTCGGTATTGATATCTTCTTTTTTCTTCATCGCAATCGGTGTGCTGGCCGATCTCCTGTATGGCATAGTGGACCCGAGAGTGAGAATTGGTTGAGGTAAGTTGAAAGGTTTACAGGTTGAAAAGTTGATAAGGAATTGCCGATAGAGTTAGAGCGTTATCTGATCACCACTTCTTTGACCACCTGCTCGCCCAATGCCTCATTTACGCGCTGGATGATCTTCTCTTTCTGATAAAGCAATTCCTGTTTCAATGGCGCCATGGTGCTGGTGATGTAGAGTGTATTCCCGTAGATCTGGATCTTGTCGGTATATTTCGCAATGGTCTTTCCCATGATCTGTTCCCAGACATCTTCGATCTGCAAAGCCTGGATAGGACCTTTGAGGCGGCTCTTATTCAGGAAATACTTCATGGCATCGCCCAGAGAATATTCACCCATAATATTTGCAAGGTAGGAAAATGTTGAAAGGTTGGAAAGTTTGAATGTTGACAGGTTTTCCGCTATAGGGAACATCCTTGGCAACCTGTTAACTTGTTAACTTATCAACCACTCCTGAAAGGATCACATCGCGGGATCCGTATTGAGGTTGTACATAAGCGATCAGATCATAACCGGCATCACTGACCATCCATTCGCTTGGGGAGAAAGCCAGTGGGAAACTGTCCTGCCTTCTTTCCATCTCCATTGATTTTTTCAACAGCTCCATGGCATACAAACGCAGCCCTTCCTTGTTGGCGCGGATCGCTCCGTAATCGCCGGTATCATCTACGGAATAGGAGAAATAGGCCACCCGGGGATCATTCGTTTCTTCCAGAAATGTAATGACGGATTGTATAGAGTTACTCATAAGCAAAAAGGTATCTTTAACCTCTATAAATATAAGCTATTCCCGCGATGTTGGAAAGGGATTAAAGGCTTTTTAATGCAGTGCTGCCGGGGTTACAGACAGATCACCTGGTGGAGTTGATGCAGCTCATTGAAGTGTTTCCGGATACGCTCTTCATGAGTATCTGTGAGAAATATCTGTCCTTCGTTCTGTACACATACCCAGTTCAGCAGGTTATGCATTCTTTGCTCATCCAGCTTTTCAAAAACATCATCGAGGAGCAGGAGGGGAGCAAATCCTTTATTTTTTTTTAATATATCGAATTCGGCCAGCTTCAAGGCGAATAACAGGCTTTTGCGCTGGCCCTGTGAAGCAATATTCTTGAACGCCAGGCCACGCAGCCGGAAGTCCAGGTCATCTTTATGGGTACCCCCATTCGTGCGCTGTAAGAGGATATCCTTCTGGCGGAGTTGACGGAGCAGGTCGCGGAAGGAATTACCGAGCAATTGACTTTCGTATACCAGTTCCAGTTGCTCATCTTCGCCCGCGATCTGCGTATAGAATGCCTGTACCAGCGGCACTAGCTCTTCTACAAATTCTTTCCGTTGCTGAAATATATATTCTCCATACCTGACAAGCTGCTCATCATAAATATCCAGTAATCCCGTATCACCGTTCCTGTTTTCGGCCAGGGATTTGAGATAGCCATTCCTTTGCTGCAATACTTTATTATAATCGATCAGGGATTGCAGGTAGGCAGGGTCCAGTTGGGAGAGCAGTGCATCGAGGAAACGGCGGCGCTCTTCACTGCCGTCCATGATGATATTGGTATCATCCGGCGCAATGATCACACAGGGAAAGCGGCCGATATGCTGCGCGAATTTTTCATAGTTCTCATCATCTACCGAAAATTCTTTCCGGCCCGTTTCCCGGAGAATACAGGTGACCTGCTTTTGCTCTCCGGCATGCTCGAACCGGGCTTCGATCCGGAATCCCTGGGCCCCATGCTGCACATGCTGACTGTCGGATTTGGCAAAATAGCTCTTGGTAAAACAGCAATAATAGATGGCATCGAGGAGGTTGGTCTTGCCGATGCCATTACGGCCGCAAATGCCCACAATACGGTCATCGAACCGGAATGAGCCCCGGGAGTAGTTTTTGAACTGAACGAGAGATATGGAACGAAGGAATAGCAAGGGGAGCAAAGGTAACGAAATGAGGTCGGAAGTCAGAAGTCCGAGATCGGAAGTACCCGGTAATACAGCCTTTTAGACTATTCTGGTGTTCAGACTTCCAACCTCAGACCTCGGAACTCATTTCTCCCCTCCGAATTTCCCAATTCCCCCTTATCTTTGCCCCTCAAATTTTTTGAACTGTGGCCACCAAATTCACTAAAGAGACTTATCTGTACTGGTACGAATTGATGCAATTGATCCGCCAGTTTGAATTGACAGCAGAAGAAAAATATAAAATGGATGGCAAGATCCGCGGCTTCTTCCATGCCTATATTGGTCAGGAAGCCATCGCCGCCGGATGTATGACCGCTACCCGCCAGGAAGATCCTTTCGTTACCGCCTACCGCGATCATGGCCTCGCCCTCGCCAAAGGCGTTTCTCCTGAATCCTGCATGGCCGAGCTTTATGGAAAAGCTACCGGCTGCGCCAAAGGAAAAGGGGGTAGTATGCACTTCTTCGGGAAAGATGTATTTTTCTTCGGTGGCCATGGGATCGTTGGGGCGCAGATCGGCACCGGGGCCGGACTGGCATTCGCCGAAAAATACAAAGGCACCGATCATGTTTCGCTCACCTTCTTCGGTGATGGCGCTGCCCGCCAGGGTATGCTTCACGAAGTATTCAATATGGCCATGACCTGGAAACTGCCGGCCATCTTTATTTGTGAGAACAATAATTATGCGATGGGTACTTCCGTAGAGCGTACCAGCAATATCGTCGATATCTATAAACTCGCCGATGCGTATGAAATGCCCAGCGATTCCGTCGATGGCATGAGCGCCGAAGCTGTGCATGATGCCGTTACCCGCGCCGTGAAAAGGGCCCGTGAAGGAGATGGCCCCACATTGCTCGAGATCAAGACCTACCGCTACAAAGGTCACTCCATCTCCGACCCGCAAAAATACCGCACCAAGGAAGAAGTGGAAGAATACAAACAGCGCGACCCTATCCAACTGGTATTGAACACCATCCTGAAAAATAAATTCGCTACCAAAGAAGAGATCGAAGCGATCGATAAGAGAGTGGCCGATAAAGTGGCTGAATCCGTGAAATTCGCAGAAGAATCTCCGTGGCCGGCGGAAGACGAAGTATACAAAGACATCGTTACCCAACCCGATTACCCGTTCATCGTAGACTAAAAACCTTAAAACACAATTATAATACATGGCTACTGAAGTGAAGCAACCGGAACAGAGCAATCAAAAGACCTCGGAAGAAAGGGTGGTGAGATCTGCCCAACAGTTCTGGAGCAAGAATAGTAAACCGCTCAGCTATGCGCTCATTGTGATCGTGCTGGCAGTAGGCGGCTATTTCGGCTATAAAAATTTCATCAAAGGCCCTGAAGAGGTCAAAGCCGGCACTGCTATGTGGAAAGCGGAATCCTATTTCAAGAATGATTCATTCAACCTGGCCCTCAATGGCGATGGCGCCAACCAGGGTTTCCTGAAGATCATTTCCAAATACAGCGGTACGCCTTCGGCCAACCTGGCAAAATTCTACGCAGGCGCCTGCTACTTGCAACTGGGCGATTTCAACAACGCCATAAAACAACTGAAAGATTTTTCCACCAGTTCCAAACCCTTGCAGGTAAGATCGAACGGCCTCCTGGGCGATGCGCTTTCAGAGCTCGGCAAAAAACAGGAAGCGATCGACTATTATAAAAAAGCAGGAACAGTTTTCCCGGACGACAATATCAATTCTCCCGAATACCTGTTCCGTGCAGCCATGCTGTACCAGGACCTCGGCAAAACAAACGACGCCGTTGCCACCCTGAAACAGCTTAAAGAAAAATATCCAATCAGCCCCCGCGGGTATGAGGCCGATAAATACCTGGCCAAACTGGGAGTGACCAGGTAGGAGAGAAGCCAACTACCCGGACCAAACTTTTTCATAATGGCAGAAGTCAACAACAGCAAATTATTACAGATAGATGCAGGCATTCTCAACCAGGATGCCTGTATCGTTATTGTGCGTACCGAATGGAACGCGGCCATCGTCGATAAGCTGGAAGAAGGCTGCGTCCGCGTTCTACAGCAACACAACGTGAAGCATATCCATACCATCACTGTTCCGGGCACCTTCGAGATCCCGTTCGCCATCAAAAGCTATTGGGACCATAACAAGTATAAGGACGACAGGCCAATGGCATTTATCGCCCTGGGATGCGTGCTGCGCGGAGATACCCCGCATTTCGATTATGTATGCAAAGGAGTAACGGATGGGGTAGTGCATCTGAACCTTCAGTTGGCCGTTCCTGTTATCTTCGGTGTGCTTACGGTCGATAACCAGCAACAGGCCGATGAACGCATCGGCGGCAAGCATGGGCACAAAGGCGAAGAAGCTGCCATCACTGCTTTGAAAATGGTGGCGCTGACCAATGCCATTAAAAGAAATCATGAAGGATGAACGTACAACTCTTTATACCCTGCTTCATCGATCAGTTGTATCCGCAAACGGCCTTCAACATGGTAAAGGTTTTGGAAAAAGCCGGGTGCACGGTAGAATATAATAGCAACCAGACCTGCTGCGGGCAACCTGCCTTCAATGCAGGCTTTTGGAGCGATGCCAAAGAAGTATGTACCAAATTCCTGAAAGATTTCAGTGGAGCGGATTACGTGGTAGCGCCCAGCGCTTCCTGTACTGGTTTCGTAAGGAACTATTACCCCAAATTATTCGATAACTCTTCTCATCATAATGAAGTAAAAGATCTGCAAAAAAGAACTTTCGAATTTTCGGAATTCCTCGTTAATGTATTACAGGCCGACAATTTCGGCGCTTCTCTTCATACCAAGGCAACTTATCATGATTCCTGCGCCGGGCTTCGGGAATGCAGGATCAAGGAAGAACCCCGCAGGCTTTTGTCGAATGTGAAAGGACTGGAACTGGTGGAGATGAAAGACGTGGAGACCTGTTGCGGTTTCGGAGGCACATTCGCCGTAAAATTCGAACCGATCTCCATGGGCATGGCCGATCAGAAAGTGACCAATGCCCGTGAAACCGGCGCTGAATGCATCATTTCAACCGACCATTCCTGCCTCATGCACCTCGATGGTTATATCCGTTATAAAAAGCTTTCCCTGCAAACCATGCATATTGCCGACGTACTGGCCAGCGGTTGGTAATACCCAATCTCCCGCAGCCGGGCAGACCGGTCTTATCAAAATTTTTCACTTCCATCCAATTATTGTCTCTTTCTCCCTGATTGCGTTGTATATTCAATGGAACTAAACTGTACATTAAACGCACATGTTATGAAAAAACTACTGTTATTGTTCCTGGTGATGCCAGCATTGATACCGACCAATGCCCAGGCCCAGGACAAGTCCAAAACACCTGCGCCTCCTGTCGCAGCTCCCGACACCTCAAAGCCGAAGAAACCGGCCGGTATCACAGATAAGGTGAAATCCAGTCGCAAGGTCGATGGGATGTTCACCATCTACCAGGATACCGCCACTGGCAGCGTTCAGCTTTATGTCAAAAAAAATCAATTGGGTAAAGAATATATTTACCAGAGCTTTTCCGTCAACGGCCCTACTTCCCTCTTCCTCAACCAGGGCATGCACAGGACAACACTGGTGTTCAAAGTGCAGAAAAGTTTCGACAAGCTCGAGTTCTCCCGCGTCAACACCCGTTTCTGGTATGATCCCGCCAATGCAGTAAGCAAAACGGCGGAAGTAGATAAACCGGAGGCCGTATTCCTCGCCGAGAAAGTAAATGCAGAAGATGGCGACGGCTACCTCATCAATGCAGACGGCCTTTTCATCAGTGAAAAGCTCGACGGTGTGAAACCACTGATCCCACCAGGGCCCTTTGCTTCCATGTTCTTCAACCTCGGTTCGCTCAACCCCGCCAAATCGAAGTATTATGAAGTACGTTCTTTCCCCAACAATACGGACGTAGTGGTGGACCTCGCGTATGATAACCCGGCGCCTTTCAACAGCGGCGGCCCCGATATTACCGACGCCCGCTATGTGCGTGTTCGCATGCAGCACAGCCTGATCGAAATGCCGCAAAACGATTTCAGGCCGAGGGCCGATGATCCCCGCGTTGGTTATTTCTCCCAGTTTGTGAATAATCAGACCAGCATCAGCCCTGTACCCTATAAGGACATCATCCACCGCTGGAATCTTGTGAAAAAAGATCCCTCTGCTGCGCTCAGTGAGCCGGTAGAGCCCATTGTTTTCTGGGTAGAGAACACGACCCCGGTAGAATACCGTCAGGCTATCGTGGATGCCGGATTGAAATGGAATGAAGCTTTCGAAAAAGCCGGTTTCAAAAATGCCGTGCAGATGAAGATCATGCCCGACGATGCCACCTGGAACCCTGATGATATCCGTTACAATGTGATCCGCTGGGTAGCTTCGGCACAACCCAGTTATGGCGCTATAGGACCTAGTTTCGTGAACCCGAAGACAGGACAGATCCTGGGCGCCGATATCACCATCGAGTGGTATTCAGGTAGCGCCACACCGATACTGGATGAATTGTTTGGCGGGCCTTCCATCTCGACCATGCCACAGGGTTTCAGGACAGCCGAGCAACCACAACTGCCATTCCATGTGCCGGGTATGGACGATCCCAATCATCTCAACACCTGCAATATCGCCAGTGAGCTCAAGGCCCAGTACATGACCGGCATGACCGTACTGGACGCCACCGGCGCACCGGAAAAAGAGATCAAGGAAATGCACAAGCAATTCCTTACTTACCTGGTGATGCATGAAATGGGGCATACCCTCGGTCTGAACCATAACATGAAAGCCAGCCAGATGCTATCGCCTGCAGAGATCAACAATACGGCGATCACCCACAAGATCGGATTGATCGGCTCCGTGATGGATTATCCGGCCATCAATATCGCTGCCGACAGAAGCAAGCAGGGCGATTATTATACCACCAAAGCAGGCCCTTACGATCTATGGGCTATCGAGTATGGGTATACGCCGTTCAGTCAGGCCGAAGAAGCCGAAGGCTTGAAAAAGATCATTTCCCGCAGCAATGAGCCATACCTGGCCTTCGGAAATGATGGCGATGACATGCGCGCGCCCGGTAAGGCCATGGACCCCCGCGTGAATATCAATGAGCTCACCAATGATGCCATCGGCTATGCGGAAGAAAGGTTCAGGATCGTGAATGCCACCATGGGCAAGCTCGTACAGAAATATACCAAGAACGGGCAATCCTATGGCGAACTACGCTCGCGCTACGGCACATTGCTCAACCAGCGCCTCAGCATGATCTCTGCCGTGAGCCGCTATATAGGCGGTGTCTATATCGACAGGAGCTATCCTGAACAAAAATCAGGAGAGAAGCCTTACACGCCCGTACCGCTGGCCACGCAGAAGAGGGCAGTGGAGGTACTGAACAAATATATTTTCGCGCCCAATGCCTTCGATGCAGATGCACAGGTATTCCCTTACCTGCAACCCCAGCGCCGTGGCTTCACGCAGGGCCAGAATGGCGATGACCCCCGCATTACCGCCAACAGCCTGACGATGCAGGTAGGCGGCGCCTTGTCGCACATTGCGCATCCCGCCACCCTGCAACGCATGACCAATACCCGTCTCTATGGAAATCAATACAGCGTTGCCAGCCTGATGAGCGATCTGCAGAAAGGCATATTCGATGCCGACCTGAACACTAACGTAAATGTATATCGTCAATACCTGCAAACGGCCTTTGTAAAAGGTCTGCTCGAAATAGTAGACCCGAAAAACCAGTCGTACGATGATGTGTCCAAGGCAGCCGCCTTGTATACGCTGAGGAAGGTCAAGGCACAGATGAGCGCTGCCGTTTCTTCCAATGAAGAAACAAAAGCGCATCGCGCCAACCTGGTGTATCTGATCACGAATGGATTGGAGGCGAAGTAAAGAAGGATAGTTGATATGTTGACAGGTTAAAAAGTTGAAAAGGGAGTTCCTGCAATTCGGGAATTCCCTTTTCAACTTGTCAACTTGTTAACTTTTCAACCGTTCTTCAGAAAGCAAACCTCGCTGCAAATCCTCCCCAGCCACCTTCAAAATAAGTATAGCCGATAATGTTGAAGGAAGGCTGCCAGTCGAGACTGAGATTGATCGGTGCGCCCTTGATCTTGTAATCGAGGCCCAGCACACCATCTACACCAACATTCACGCCATCGCTGCGGTCGGGATAACGTTTGGACCAGTCATTATTCCAGAACCCGATATGCGCACCAGGCCCGATATACCATTTCAGGCCAGGCGCATTATTGATATCCCCATGGAATTCATACAAGCCTGTAACACGAAAGCCATATCTCCAGAAATATCCCAACCCTTCGAGCGCTACATCATCCTTGATAAAATGCTTCACCGATAAGGCGCCAGGATAGATTTTCACACCCACTGCCGTTTGATAATCAGACCCCAGGGATTGAGCAGAAGCAGAGGATGCAACCGCTGCCATCCCTGTAATCCCCAAAACAACCAAAAATTTTTTCATACATTATTGTGTTTAATCTGCTTTTAAAGAGTAAAAAACTGTGCCAAACCCCCACCAAAATCAAATTTTTACAGCTAAATGCATAAATTTCAACGGAATAGGCCCCAGAAGGGGCTCTTATTTTTTTTGTAGTTAACTTTGCGCCCTCAGTATGAAAACAAGAACGCGCAAACAGGACAAGGTCAATATCATTACGCTGGGCTGCAGTAAGAATATGGTCGACAGTGAGGTATTGAGCGGCCAGCTCAAAGCCAATGATATCGATGTGGTGCATGAAAATGCCAAATCGGACCACAACATCGTGATCGTGAACACCTGTGGCTTTATCGACAAAGCCAAGGAAGAATCCATCAATACCATCCTGGGCCAGGTAGAGCTTAAACGCCGTGGCAAGCTGGATAAAGTATATGTAACAGGTTGCCTGAGCGAACGCTATCGCAATAACCTCGAACAGGAGATCCCCGAAGTGGATGCCTATTTCGGCACCATGGAATTGCCCCTCATCCTCAAACAATTTGAAGCCGATTATAAGTCGGAGCTGGTAGGAGAGCGGCTGCTGGCCACTCCTAAACATTATGCCTACCTGAAAATATCGGAAGGTTGCAACCGCACCTGCTCCTTCTGCGCCATTCCCCTCATGCGTGGCTCCCATATCAGCAAACCCATGGAAGAACTGGTGAAAGAAGCAGAAAAGCTCGTGAGCATGGGTGTGAAAGAAGTGATGCTGATAGCCCAGGAGCTGACCTATTACGGACTGGACATTTATAAAAAACGAATGCTCCCGGAACTCCTGCATCGCCTGGCCGATGTGAAAGGACTGGAATGGATCAGGCTGCATTATGCTTATCCTTCCAAATTCCCCCTGGAAATTCTCGACGTCATGCGAGAAAGGGAGAATATTTGTAATTATCTCGATATGCCGCTGCAACATGCCAGCGACAATATGCTGAAAGCCATGCGCCGTCAGATCACCAAATCCGAAATGGATGAGCTGATCGCGGCCATCCGGGAAAAAGTTCCCGGCATCTGCCTGCGGACCACGCTCATTGCAGGTTTTCCCGGCGAGACCCGGAACGATGTGGAAACAGTAAACCAATTCCTCCAACAACACCGGTTCGACAGGGTAGGGATATTCACCTATTCACATGAGGAGAACACTTCAGCCCACGTGCTGGAAGATGATGTTCCACAGGAAGAAAAAGAATTGCGCGCACAGGAGATCATGGAAGTGCAACAGGAGATCAGCTACGAAAAGAACCAGCAAAAAATAGGACAGACCTTCAAAACACTGATCGATAAAAAAGAGGCCGGCCGCTACCTGGGCCGCACCGAATTCGATAGTGTGGAAGTGGACAATGAAGTGATCATTCACAGCAAGAAAAAATTACCGGTAGGAGAATTCGTGAATGTGACCATCACCAAAGCCTACGATTACGATCTCGAAGGAGAAGTGGCAGAATAAAGGCAATACCAAAATATTATCACATGCCAACCGATACACCTCCCGAAGCCATCGATGGCATCCTGCGCCAGTCCTGGCAGGCTTTTCTTGAATACAGGAAATTTTCCCTGCAGCAGCGGGCACAATTCATGCGCACCATCGCAACCCGTCTCACTGAAGCCGCTCCTGACCTGTTGAAGATGTCCATGGAAGAGACCCATCTTCCCGAAGCCCGCCTGCGCAGCGAATTGACCAGAACGGTATTCCAGCTCAACAGCTATGCCGACTTCTGCGAAAAAGGCTCCTGGCTCGATGCCCGCATCGATACAGCAGATACTTCTCGCAACCCTTCCAGGCCCGACCTCCGCAAAACACTCACGCCGTTGGGCCCTGTGATCATTTTTGGCGCCAGCAATTTTCCCTTTGCTTACTCGACAGCAGGAGGCGATACAGCCTGCGCATTTGCAGCAGGCTGCCCCGTGATCGTAAAAGCACATCCGGCCCATGCACAAACATCCGAGCTGGTAGCAGCCTGCATCCTGGCTGCTGCAAAAGCATGTAAAATGCCTGAAGGCATCTTCGCACATGTGCAGGGGGCCTCTTTCGAGACCGGCAAAGCATTGGTAACGCATCCGCTCACCAAAGCAGTCGGATTCACCGGTTCCTTCAATGGCGGCAAAGCCCTGTTCGACTGGGCCAATCAACGCCCGGAGCCCATCCCTGTATTTGCAGAAATGGGAAGCGTGAACCCTGTTTTCCTTTTTCCTGAAAAACTTTCCACGGCTGCCCATGATATCGCCTCCATGTATGCAGATTCGATCACGCAGAGTGTTGGACAATTCTGCACCAATCCCGGTCTGATCATCGGCATCGAAGGCAAAGACCTGCAGCAATTCATACAGGCTTTGGGTGAAAATATCCGGAAAATCCCGCCCGGCACCATGCTCCATCCCGGCATCGCCAAAGCCTACCAGGAAAAAAGAGCTGCTGCCCTGATCCAGGAAGGAGTGAGCAAGATCGCCGAATCGGACACAGCGGCCGGCAACAACCAGGGTGTCCCTACCATCGCCTCCGTGACCGGCGCCCATTTTTTCGGCAATCCTTTGCTTCACCAGGAAGTATTCGGTCCTTATTCACTGGTGGTGCGTTGCCGCGATATAAGAGAAATGACGGAAGTGGCCTTACACCTGGAAGGACAACTCACCACTTCGCTCATCGCTACAGAACAGGACATCCTGCAACACACACCATTGGTAGAAGCGATCAAAAATATCGGCGGCCGCTTCATCATGAATGGAGTGCCCACCGGGGTTACCGTAGCATTGAGCATGCAACACGGCGGCCCGTTCCCCGCTACCACCGATCCAAGATTCACCTCCGTTGGCGCAGACGGCATCAAACGTTTTGCAAGACCAATCGTATACCAGAACTGGCCCGATGCATTATTGCCCGAAGAATTGAAAAATGCAAACCCATTGGGGATCTGGCGCACCGTGAATAATGAGTTGACAAAAGATGGGCTGTAGTTAGTATATTTAGACCCTCTTAAATCTACTATTATTTCCCAGATGGCAAGTTCTACAAATGTTACGATCGTAGGAGGAGGAGTGATCGGATTGTGTTGCGCATATTATCTCAACAAGGCAGGTTACCAGGTTACCGTGATCGAACGCGGCGATATCACCAATGGTACTTCATTCGGCAATGCAGGTTATGTTTCTCCCAGTCATTTTATTCCACTGGCCTCTCCCGGCATCATTGCAAAAGGACTACGATGGATGCTGAGCTCCAGCAGCCCTTTCTACATCAAACCCCGTTTCAATGCAGACCTCATCCGCTGGGGAATGGCATTCTGGCGAAAGGCCAATGCCCATACCATGGAACATAATATTCCACATCTCAATAATATTCTCCACCTGAGCCGCGAGCTCACTACCGATATCAAAAATGAGATCGGTAATCATTTCCGCATGGAAGAGATCGGTTGTTTCATGCTTTATAAAAATCCGGCCACTGAAAAACATGAAATAGAACTGGCGCATCAGGCCACACGATTGAATATCGAAGCAAAAGTGATGAATGCACAGGAAGTGCAGGCTCATGAACCCGATGTGGAAGTAACGGCAAGAGGAGGTGTTTTGTATCCCATCGATTGCCATCTCCATCCCGGTGATTTCATGAGCACGCTCAAACAACATCTTCAACAGGCAGGCGTTTCGCTGCAATTGAATACTACCGTAACAGGATTTGAAAAAAACGGTACCCGGGTGCAGGCTGTCATCACCGACAAAGGAAAATTCAATTGTGATGAGCTGGTGCTGGCGCCCGGCTCCTGGCTACCTGTGATCACGGAACACCTGGGTATCCACATTTTGTTGCAGGCAGGTAAAGGATATAGCATGACCTTCGAAAAGATCGAACGTAACCTGCGTTACCCGGCCATCCTCATCGATCGCCGCACTGCCATGACACCAATGGGCCCTGATCTCCGCATGGGTGGCACCATGGAGATCAGTGGACTGAACTCACCACTCCTCATCAAAAGGGCAGAGGCCATTTTCAATGCCGCTAAAGATTATTATCCCGATCTGCCGGTGAGCTTTCCTTCAAGGGAAAAAATATGGAGTGGATTGAGACCTTTGAGCCCCGATGGACTGCCCTATATCGGCCGGCATAGTAAGTACAATAACCTGACCATTGCCTGCGGGCATGCCATGCTCGGCCTTTCACTGGCCGCCGGGACGGGGAAGCTGGTGGAAGAGATCGTGGGGAAAAAAGCTACCAGCATAGAAATGACTGCCTTCGCTGTGGAGAGAAAATGACCGGCCTGAACAAATTCTCATACACTTTGTTAAATATGGCCTATGGATTTGCCAGAAGCAGGCAAGTTGTACTTTTATGATAGCTTATGAACTGTAGCACTACACAACTACCTTATACATCAACGGGCTATTTCTCCAGGATCATCATCGATTACCTGCAACAAGCCCCAACGATACAACCGTTCTACGAATATTCACCCGATCTCGATGGCATTCGTAACGCCATTAAAGGCCGGAAACAATTCGGGCCCGACAGGGCGTTGCTGGTGAGCACACTTCAAAAGCAGTATGAGCAGGCGCCTGCATCGGAAGCAGTCCAAAAAAATATCCAATCGCTGTTGCAGGAAAATACTTTCACCGTTTGCACAGCACATCAGCCCGCCATTTTCACGGGACATCTCTATTTTATTTACAAGATCATACATGCCATCAGGCTTGCCGAACAATTGACATCCGATCTGCCCGGCCATCATTTTGTGCCGGTATTCTGGATCGGCAGTGAAGATGCGGATCTCGAAGAGTTAGGAAATATCTGGCTGAGCGGCGACAAACTCGTTTGGGATACCAAACAAACAGGCGCTGTAGGCAGGATGAGTACCAAAGGGCTCGACAAGCTCATTCACCGCATCGAAGGTGAATTATCCGTACAACCATTCGGACCTCCTTTGGTGCAATTATTGAAAGATTGCTACCTCGATAGCCCGGATATTCAAACGGCCACTTTCAAATTATTGCATGCCCTCTTCGCGGATCATGGCCTGATCGTTTTGATGCCAGATGACGAACACCTGAAAAGGGCCATGCAGCCTGTATTCCGGGACGACCTGCTTCAGCAGACACCTTCCTCCATCGTTGGCAGCACCATCGAACGACTTTCGAAAGAATACAAAGTGCAGGCCAACCCAAGGCCCATCAATCTTTTCTACCTGAGGGATAATATCCGTGAATTGATAGAGCTGAATAACGGGCAATATGAAGTGCGCAACACCGAATGGCGTTTCACGAAAGAGGAGATCCTGGAGGAATTGGAAACGCATCCTGAACGGTTCAGTCCCAACGTGATCCTGCGCGGACTTTACCAGGAGTCCATTCTTCCCAACCTTGCATTCATCGGGGGTGGGGGAGAAACAAGCTACTGGCTTGAATTGAAAGACCTTTTCCATCACTATGCTGTTCCTTACCCGGTGCTGGTATTACGGAATTCATTCATGATCGTGGAGCAAAAATGGCAGGAAAAGATCGCACGGCTGGGATTTTCCCTCCCTGATCTCTTTCAGAGCGAACAGCAATTACTAACCTCATTGATCAAACGATATTCAAATGGCCACCTGAAACTGGAACATGAGTTGCAGGCCGCCACTCAGCTCTATCGACAGATCCGTGAAAAAGCAGAACAGGTGGATGAGACCCTGCTGCCCCATATCGAAGCCCTGGAAGCCCGCACCGTAAAGCCTTTGCAGGAACTCGAAAAGAAAATGATCAGGGCCGAAAAACGTAAATATGAAGACGAACAGCAGCAGATCCATCATCTCAAATCAGGTCTCTTCCCCGAGAATGGGTTGCAGGAACGTGTAGAGAATTTCCTGCCTTATTATGCCAAATGGGGAAAGGCATTCCTCGATTGTATCCATAAAAGCTCGCTGACGCTGGAACAGGGGTTTGTGGTGATCAGGGAGCATTGAGACTACCACTTCATCCTCACCTTGAATAAATAACTCTTGCCTGTATCATTATCTGCCACCAGGTGCAGTTTCATCCTTCTTTCTTTTTCGGATTGGATGCAGACGGATTCGATCTTGAATCCTTTGAACAATTCGTGGGTGCCGCTAAGGTTCAGCAGTTCATTTACCTTCATATTCTTTCGACCGATCTTACGGGAAGCATTTTCGATAATGCCGAGATAGCTATCGCCGATAGGCCCATCATCGACGGCATTTTCCGTTAGTTCGGTAGAGGCTGTAAAGATCAGGCAGTCGTTGATAATGGAGTAAGCCATGCCTGAAATACCCACTCCCTTGCTGTCTTTCAACGGAAGTTCGAGGGGTATGATGGCAATATCCGCCTGTTGTTGTTTCTTCCAGAATGTATTCCGTGTAATGATCAGTTGGTTGCCCGGATTTTTTTTATTGCCACGGTTGCTGAGCAGGATATGGTCTTCTACCAATGCGGCAGATTCGATATTGAGTTGAGGAATACCGGATGCTTTGAGGCGATTATAAAAAACACTGAGGTCGAATTCTTCCTTGAGATAGCTGTCGAGATCGAAGAGTATTGCTTTATTGCGGTATTGCTCTTTGGAACCGGAGCCCATGATCAGGAGGCGGGGGATCCTGTTCACTGTGACGATGGTGCTAGCTTCGAGATCGGCCTTTGTTTTTTTAGAGCTGCGGGTACCGGGAGCATCGAACAATGGCAGTCTTTCCAGTTCCTTCCATCGTTTGTTCAATACCAGTACTTCTCTGGCATCATCGCCTACCAGGAACAGCTTCTCATCATAATATTCAATGCCCGATCCGGAAGGAAAAGCAGCAATTTCCTTATACTCAAACAGTTTTACCTTCATACTTCACTTATTAATCAAAGCTGTTTGACCAGCCACCTGATTTTAGTTTTTCCACTTTTTTCAACACCTCGGCTTCCAGGTCTCTTTTATACGCAGTTATTTTATCGCCTGTTGTAGGATCAAATGACCCGATGATCGTAGCAGCCAGGATACCGGCATTCTTAGCGGCATTGAGCGCCACCGTGGCTACAGGTATACCATTGGGCATTTGAAGGATAGACAATATAGAATCCCAACCGTCTATTGAATTGGATGATTTGATAGGAACGCCGATCACCGGTAACGAAGTGATGGAAGCTACCATGCCCGGCAAATGGGCGGCGCCTCCGGCGCCGGCAATGATCACTTTAAGGCCCCGGTCCCTGGCGGTACTTGCGTACTCCACCATTCGCAGGGGGGTTCTGTGGGCCGAAACGACCGTCAGCTCGATCTCTATGCCAAACTCTTTCAACACATCCGCTGCTGCCTGCATGACCGGAAGATCGCTATCACTGCCCATAATTATACCTACCTGTGGACCCATGCACTCATTCGTTTAAGCCGCAAAGAAAAGAAAAATAACTATTATTTCACAAGGTCGCCCTTCAATCTTAATAACTCTGTTTCCGCCACCTTGGTATTGAACCTCGCTGCAATGAGCCTGTTGTAAGCATCTTCAAGGCTTTGCTGGGCATCTTTCAGTTCAAGATAGGTGGATACGCCCTGCCGGAACCGCTCCAGTGCAATGGTCACATTTTCTTTGGCAAAGTCGATATTGCTTTCTTCCAGCGCCAGCAGGCTTTTCTGCAATTCATAGTTCTTGAAGGCGTTGCTGAGGCCCACATCCACCAGTGAGCGCTGGTTCTCATAAAAAAGCTGCTGATAGCGAACGTCCAGTTGGGCCTGTTTGATCAGCCTCCTGGTATTGAAGCCATTGAAAATGGGAACGGTGAGGCCGAAACCATAATTGAAGCCGTTGTTCTGGTTCAGCAGCGCAGTGAAAGTATTGATGACCGTTTTATTTTGTGTGCGGGAAAATGAATAGCCCGAATTGAAGCTGAGGATAGGGAGGAGGTCGGCCTTTCGTTCTTTCACGGTTAGCTCTGCTATGTCGATATTCTTTTTCGCAAAGAGCAATGCCGGGCTCGATGTTTCGAGATTGTTCTTCAGGTCGCCATATTGCAGATTGGTATTGATGGGAATGCTGTCCTGCACTTCATACACCGAACCCTGGCGAAAGCCGGTAAGTTGGTTGAGTTGATCTCGCAGTTGGGCGATCAGTGTGAGTTGCTGCAGCCTGTTTGCTTTCTGTGCGTTGAGGTCGACCCTGGCCTGTAATAGTTCGGGCTTACTGCCCAACCCGACCGACAATTTCATATCGGCCAGCTTCACCCGCTCTTCATTGATGGTGATCTGTTCTTCGATGGCCTTCAGTTGTTGTTTCTGCCGAACGATATTGAAATAGTTCGTGACCACGGAAGCCACCGTATTCACCACCTGGTTCTTTACGCCCAGTGCGCCGAGCCTTTCGAACTCGCCCAGTTTCTCGCGGGTAGCGAACATCTTCAATCCATCGAACAGGGTCCAGTTCAGGGTCACGGCGGCCGAGAGATTATTCGAGCGGACACCGCTGGCGGAAGGTTTTCTTCCATCCTGTAATTCCTGCTTTTGCGAATTCACGTTCCATGTTTTACTGGCCGTGCCATTCAGCCGCGGCAGGAAGGCGGCATAAGCATAAGAATTATCCAATGCATAGGAAGCGGAATCGTTCTGTGACATCCTGATATCATAATTGCTCTTCAAGGCCGCTGCCACAGCGTCTTCGAGGGTCAGTACCTGTTGAGCTCTTACCTGGAAGGCCGACGACAGGAAAACAAACAATACAAAAATTCTCATAATCAAGATCATTTATGCCCGTTGAGCTTCTGTCTCCATCTGGTCGAGCTCGCTCTTTTTCTTTTTTCTCGACAGGAATGTATACATGGCGGGAATTACGTACAATGTCAATATCAGGGAGAACATGATACCGCCTACGATCACGATGCCGAGCGGGATCCGGCTGGTGGCCGCAGCACCCAACGACATGGCGATCGGCAAAGCGCCCAGCGACATGGCCAGGCTGGTCATCAGGATCGGGCGCAAACGGGCTTTCGCCGCTTCGGTGACCGCCTGCATTTTAGGTAATCCGGCCAGTTGTTTCTGGTTCGCAAATTCCACGATCAATATCCCGTTCTTCGTAACAAGGCCAATGAGCATGATCATCCCGATCTGCGAAAAGATATTCAGGGTTTGGTTGAATAACCACAGCGATAATACCGCACCTGCGATCGCCAGCGGAACAGTGAACATGATCACCAGCGGATCGATAAAGCTTTCGAACTGGGCCGACAATACCAGGAAGATCAGCACCAGCGCCAGCACGAACGCAAAACTCGTATTGCCCGAACTTTCTGCAAAATCGCGGGAAGGGCCGGAGAGTGATGTGTTGAATGTATCATCCAGTAATTTGGATGCGATCTCCTGCATGGCTTTGATGCCATCGCCCAGGGTTTTGCCGGGCGCCAATCCTGCCGACACAGTAGCGGATTTGTAACGGTTGAAATGATAAAGGGTAGGAGGAGTGGTCTCTTCACGGATCGTTACCACATTGTCGAGTGAGATGATCTCATTCCTGTTGTTGCGTACATAAATATTTTTCAGGTCGGTGGGATCGTCCCGGTCATTCCGCGCCACCTGCCCGATCACCTGGTACTGCTTACCTTCCCGGTAGAAGTAGCCCAACCGGAGATTGCTCAATGCCAGTTGCAATGTTTGTGATACGGCCTCGATGCTGACGCCCAGTTGACTGGCCTTAATACGATCGATCTCAATCCTTAATTCCGGCTTATTGAACTTTAAGTCCACATCCACATTCTGGAATGCCGGGTTCTTACCTGCTTCGTCCAGGAACTTCGGCAATACCTCTTTGATCTTATCGAAATTGTTGTTTTGGATCACGAACTGAACCGGCAGTCCCGCCCGGCGGTTCACGGAAATGGTCTGCTCTTCGATCGCAAAGGCCCTTCCTTCCGAATATTTTGGAAGGTTGCGGTTCACCATCGCCACCACTTCTTTCTGCGAACGGGTGCGGTCTTTGGGGTCTACCATTGTCACCCGTACCGTTCCTGAATTCACGGAGCCGGCGCCACTGAACCCTGGTGCAGTGATCATGAGCACGATGCGGCGCTCCGAGATCGAATCCATCATGAACTGGCCTACACGGTCTACATAGTTGTCCATATAATCATAGGAAGTACCTTCCGGTGCGGTGAGCGATAAACGGAACTGGCTGCGGTCTTCCAAAGGCGCCAGTTCAGATTGAAGGTTGGTCCCGATAAAATAGATGATCCCGAAACATGCCACCACGATCACCAATGCCAGCCACCGCACTTTCATGAACCCGCGAAGGGAACTGAAATAACCATTTTCCATCCAGTGAAAGAACGGTTCGGTAACACGGTAGAACCAGCCATGCTTATGTACATTCCGGGTGAGCTTCACGTTTAGTACGGGCGTGAGTGTGAGTGATACGAAGGCAGAGATCAGCACGGCGCCTGCCACCACGATCCCGAACTCCCGGAACAGGCGGCCTACAAACCCCTGCAGGAAGATAATGGGCAGGAAGATCACCGCCAGTGTGATCGACGTGGAGATCACCGCAAAATAGATTTCTTTGGAACCTTCCTTGGCAGCCTGGTATTTATTCATACCCTGCTCCATTTTCTTGAAGATATTCTCCGTTACCACGATACCATCATCCACCACGAGGCCCGTTGCCAGCACGATGCCGAGCAGTGAGAGCACATTGATGGTGAAACCGCTTATATACATGATGAAAAAGGCGCCGATCAGGGCCACGGGAATATCTATGAGCGGACGAATGGCGATCAGCCAGTCGCGGAAGAACAGGTAAATGATCAGCACCACCAGTATCAATGCAATGATCAGCGTCTCCTCCACTTCGGAAATGGATTGTTTGATGAACCGCGTCTGGTCGAGCGCAATATCCAGTTTGATATCGCCCGGCACTTCTTTCTTCAACTGATCGAAACGCTTATAGAATTCATTGGAGATGGCCACATAGTTCGAGCCGGGCTGCGGCACCAGCGCCATAGCGATCATCGGGATACGGCTTTCTTTCAGGACACTTTCCTCATTCTCCGGCCCCAATACGGCTTCAGCCACATCTTTGAGCCTGATATCGTTTCCATTGACTGTTTTGATGATCACATTACTGAAATCATCTTCCGTGAACAAACGACCGAAAGTGCGGATCGTGAGCTCGGTTGAATTGCCCGATATTTTTCCTGAAGGCAGTTCCACATTCTCACGGCGTAAGGCATCCTGCACATCACCGGGCGTAAGCCCATAGGCGCTCAGTTTGGCAGGGTTGAACCAGATGCGCATGGCATATCTTTTTTCGCCCCATATCTGGATGGCGCTCACACCCGGAATGGTCTGCAATCTTTCCACCAGCACATTGTCGGCATATTCCGTTACCTGCAACTGGTTGCGGGTATTGCTCTGCACCGTCATGGAGATGATGGCATCCGAACTGGCATCTGCTTTTGATACCACAGGCGGTGCAGGAAGATCATCGGGCAGTGAACGGGAAGCCTGCGACACTTTATCACGCACATCATTAGCTGCTGCTTCGAGGTCGATGCTGAGATCGAATTCCACATTGATACGGCTTGTGCCCTGGCTGCTGGTGGAAGTGATATTCTTCACACCGGCAATACCGTTGATGGCTTTTTCCAGTGGCTCGGTGATCTGCGATTCCACGATCTCTGCATTGGCGCCGGGATAGGAAGTGCTGACGCTTACATTGGGCGGGTCGATGGCAGGATAATCACGTATGCCCAGGAAAGTAAAGCCAATGATACCGAACAGCACGATCATGATGTTCAGTACCGTTGCCAATACCGGCCGGCGCAAACTCAGTTCAGAGATATTCATAAGAAGTTCCTATTGAACTTTTGTTAATTTAATTTTACTGTCTGGGCGAACGGCGAGCAGGGCAGTCGTCAATACGGTGTCTCCAGGTTTTAATCCATCTAATATCTGAACATTGGAAGAATCGCGGATGCCGGTGGTCACCACCTGGTAGGATGCAACACCGCCCTTGTATACGATCACTCGTTTATTCCTCGCCTGTGGTATGACGGCCTGTGTAGGAATGATCAGCGCCTTATCGTTTTCTCCCAGTTTTAATGCCACTTTCGCAAATGCACCGGGCACCAGCAAAGGATGCGTGCCCTTGATCACCGTTCTTACCTTCAATGTTCTTGTATTGGCTTCTATCACCGATTCAGTAGCGATGATGGAAGCATTGAACCTGGTATCATTGCCTGCAATGGTGAATGTTACCTGTCGCCCTTTACGCATTTCATCACTGTATTTTTCAGGGACGGAGAATTCCATTTTCAGTTGTCCTACCTGGCTGATGGTTGTGATGAGGGTGGTAGGAGTGATATAGGCACCCAGACTAATATTCCGCAAACCGATCCTGCCATTGAACGGCGCCCTGATCTCGGTCTTGCCGATATTCACGCGCACCAGTTCTATATCTGCCTTGAGATTGTTGACCTGCAACTGGCTGAGATCGTATTCCTGCTGGCTGATGCCACTGATCTTCAATAATGCCTGCTGGCGCTCGGCCGTTTTTTCAGAGATCTGTAATTGTACCTGTAATTTTTTGAGTTGTGCCTGCAGGTCTTCATCGAATAATTTTACGAGCAGTGCGCCTTTCTGAACAAAACTTCCTTCCGGTACATTCAGTTGTACAACCCTGCCTGATATCTCGGGCCGGATCTCTGTTTGTTCATACGGTAACAAGGTGCCGGGAATTTCAAGGTTCTCACTGAGGGAAGTGGTCTTTACGATAAATCCTTCGGCCTGTATGGGACCGGCGGCTCTGGTTGAGGCGGCAGGGGCTTTTTCTTTTTTCTTTTCCTGACAGGAGATAAAGAAAACGGTCAGCAATAATCCGGCTGCAATGCAGCGTAATCCTTTCATTTGTATCAGGGACAGTTGGTTAATGAATGAAATAGACCTATTGATTAAAATTAGTGTTTTCGAACCGGCAGTCAGTGAAAAAGGTTATGAACGGCAGCCTGTAACCGGCATCAACTGCGCACTTTTAATATGTTTTTAATCCGATGCGCCTTGTAGGTCAGGTCCTGCTTGTCCTTACTGACGATGGTAATATGACCCATCTTGCGGCCTGGTTTAGTTTCTTTTTTCCCATAGATATGTACGAAAACATTGTCCATCTGGAGTACTTCTTCCAGTCCTTCATAATGCGCCGTCCCGGAATATCCTTCCGCACCCAGCAGGTTTACGATAGAAGCGGGGAGGATGTGCTCGGTATTTCCCAAGGGGTAGTTGAGCATGATCCGCAACAGCATATCGAACTGTGAACTGTAATTGGCTTCAATGGTATGATGGCCACTATTATGCACACGGGGAGCAGTTTCATTCACAAGAACTTCGCCCTGTTTGTCTACGAATAATTCAACCGCGAAGATGCCGGGGCTGTTCAATCCTTTCACCACGGCCAGTGCAATAGCTTCGATCTTCCAGAGTATTCTATCGGGAAGACCGGCCGGACTGATTTGGTAATCGAGCAGGTTGAGATCGGGGTCGAAGATCATCTCCACCGGGGGATACAAGGCAGTAGCGCCTTTTTCATTGATGGCCACGATCTGTGCGATCTCCTGGTGAATGCTGACCATTTTTTCCAGTACACCTGGGGCATCGAAGCCTTTACCGAGATCATTCTTTGATCTGATCACCTGCACGCCGCGGCCATCATAGCCGCCCATACCGATCTTATGTACAGCGGGCAGAAAGGCTTCCTGCTTGTGCAGGTCTTCCAGGTTGTTGGTAATGATGAATTCGGCTGTAGGTATCTGGGATTGTTTATAGAATTCCTTTTGCAGTATCTTATTCTTGATAGTGCGAAGGGCCGAAGGCCGGGGATAGACTTTCACACCTTCCTGTTCGAGCTTTTCAAGGGCGTCTTCATTCACCGATTCGATCTCGATCGTTAGTGCGTCCAACCCTTTTCCAAACCGGTATACATCATCGAAATTCCTGATATCGCCCACTGTGAAATGATGACAGAGATGAGCAGCCGGGCAGCTCGGATCATTTTCCATCACAAAAGTTTCAACAGGGTAATTGGCCGCAGCCTGTAATAACATTCGTCCTAACTGGCCGCCGCCAAGAATACCGACTTTTAACATGGTGCCTGGGTTAAGGTGGCAAAGATAATCGGAATTCAGGCTATATCTTCGCAAAAAAAAATCATGTCTGTAACACCGGCAACAGCATTCGATCCCGGCACCATCACCCATTTGATCCGTTCCCGCAGAAGTGTATTCACTGCTCAGTTCGAGCCAGGGAAGACCATCCCCGACGAACTGATCACCGAGATACTCGAAAATGCCAATACCGCTCCCACACATAAGCTCACCGAACCGTGGAGATTCACTGTTTTCACCGGTAATGGATTGCAAAAACTGGCCGATGAACAGGCTGCCATCTATAAAAAATATGCAGGCCCCAAATTCAAACAGGCCAAGTACGACCAGATGCTCATTACGCCGATGCTTTGTTCTCATGTGATCGGCATCGGCTTAAAGCGCCATGTGGAAATCCCGGAAATGGAAGAGATCGCAGCAGTGGCCTGCGCCGTACAGAATATCTACCTCACCATCACTGCCTATGGCATCGGCGGTTATTGGAGCACCGGCGGCATCACTTACCTGGAGCAGGCAAAGCCACTATTCAACCTGTCGCCGGAAGATAAATTCCTCGGCTTCTTTTACCTTGGGTATATCCGTGTTCCTTCGATCCGGCGTACACCCGGATCGATCGGTGAAAAAGTGAACTGGGTGAGGGAGTAGCAGGATTTGGGCGCAAAAAAAGATCCTTAGGCTTCTTCTACAAAGGCGATGATATGACCGTCTGGGTCTATCATATAAAATTCTTTTCCATAAGGCATATCCCGTAACGGCTGGATGATCTCAACAGATTTGCTTACGAATTCCTGGTATAATTCTTCGATTCCGTCAACCGAAAAAACGATGTCAAGATCCTCATTATTTCTCCTGTTTTTTCTTTCTTCTATTGAGGGCTTGCCTGATTTAAGATGGATTGAATTGCCGTCTTTGATAATGCCTGTATAAAAGTCTTCATACCGGAAATCTATATCAAAGCCCAATTTTTTTGTGTAGAACTCAATGGACCGGTCGAGGTCAGTAACAAGAAACAGCGGGCTCATTTTTTTGATCCTGGAATAGGTAGTGGTGTCCATAGTAGTATGTGTTATAAGGCAAATGTAATATTTTGCGTAATGAGGACATGGAGCGAAAGCTCCTTGATTCTACTGTGGGCTTATTGTGAGTAAAAAGAAAAGGGTGTAATTTTGAATTATTTGGAACAAATTGGAACAATTCAAATTAGACACGTGTAAGGTTTATTATCGCTCGATGAGAACGAATAAAGATGGTATTAGATAACCCATTTCTTATTTAACATAATATTAATTATGTAACATTACGGCGTGTCATTTTGAACTATTTTACACTTATGTAAAAGAAAATTATGACAAGTGCTCTTTTGGGATTTTTGAAACAATATAGAGATTTGAACTTGCAGGATATTTTGGATCATGACAAATTCAATAATTTTTCCATTGTTCACCACTCAACATCCATTGAAGGATCCACGCTAACCGAAGTAGAGACCAGGCTCCTTTTGGAAGAAGATATCACCCCAAAAGGAAAACCCCTTTCTCATAGCTTAATGGTAAAGGATCATTATAATGCCCTTATTTACGTGCTGGATTCAGCAGCGTCTAAAAAGGCTATTACAACTGATCTTATCCAGCATATTAATGCTTTGGTCATGAAAAATACTGGTAATATTTACAATACTGCTTTGGGTGAAGTTGATGCTTCAAAAGGAATGTTTAGAAAAGGAAATGTAAGCGCAGGTACAACCTATTTTCCTAATTATGATAAGGTTATTCCTTATACCAATGAGCTTGTAGAGCGATTGAACAACAACCTTTCAAAAATTCAAGAAGAATTGGAGCGATTAAAATTTTCCTTTGCCGCCCATTTTGACCTCGTATCTATCCATCCTTTCTATGATGGCAATGGCCGTACAAGCCGGCTTCTCATGAATTACATACAAGCCTATTATGGATTGCCCCTGGCTATTGTCTTTAAGGAAGATAAAGCAGATTATTATGTCGCACTTCAGGAAACCAGAAGAAAAGAAGACATAGAAGTTTTTAATGCATTCATGTTCAACCAGTATAGGAAACATCTTGAAAATGAAATTACTACCTATAATCAAGCAATGCTTCAAAAACCTACATCTAAAAAAGATAGAGGAAATGGATATTCACTATTCTTTTGAGATTCATATTCAGTATTAGGATGCGGCAATAACATTTCATAAGCGATTCCTGAATATAATTCCCCCAACAAAAAAGGACGGCTTTCACCGTCCTTGATACATTAATACTTTCCTGGTTCATTTCGATACTGCAATTGCCGGACTCATTCCGGGCTTACCTCCGGTTCGGCTTTTTCCTGGCGTTTGTAGACTTTCAGTTCGCCGGATTTTTCGCCACTCCGGTAGCCCATCCAATAAGCAAAACATGGTACGGTCACCAGTACGAAAACGATCAACAGCAGATCATTGAAAATGGCAGACATGTAATCGTTGTTGGTTGTTAGGTTATAGGTTATATAGCGTTAAAGGTTAAATATAAAAAAAACCCTCGTATTACGAGGGTCTATGAGAAAAATGTGAAATAAATTAATAATATCAAGGTACTCAGATCATTAGAACCGAAGCCTGATCTTTAAATTTAGTGTTTGCGGTCAACATTGTTGAACCTTTCGGTGTAACCGGCGGTCTTGTCCTGTAATTTCTTGATCTCTGCCTCATAATTCTTCACATCAGCCGCTTTCTTCTCCCTGTCGGCCTGGTTGCGTTTTTGCTCCAGTTGCGCCGTCTTTTCTTCATTGATCGTGATCAGCAGGTCGAGCGCATTTTTCAGGATATCCTTATCGTCCATTTTCAGTTTGGCTTCTTTGTCGAGCGCATCGGCTACCCTTTCAAAATAAGGTGACGCTTCATCGAACTTTTTTACTACTTCGGAACGCAGTTCTTCTTTTTTCTTCAGTTGGTCGGGCGTGAGTTTAACACCACCTGCCGGTTTAATGGCTTTGTTCTCATTGTTGAAGTCCACACCCTGGTTATAGACGATCTGGCCCATTACCATATTGGCATTGGGATAATCGGGCTTTTTCTCCAGGCAGCGTTTGATCAGTCCCGTGGCTTTTGCGATCAGCTCTTTGGAATTGGCGGGGCGTTTGGAAATATCCTGGTTATACCCTTCCTGGTAAACTTCTACGCCATAGTTGAAAAGGAACAGGTGATTGTCTGGGTTCTCCTGCAATACCTGGTCGTACTTCTTGAACAATTCTTCCTTGGTGCCTTTCTCACGGAGCATTTCCAGCTCGAAGCCTGTCCAGAAAGGATCTCCGGGATATACTTCCCTGCCGAGTGTGGAATATTTGGTAGCGGTTGCAATATCGCCTTTCTGGCGGTAGTGATCAGCCAGCCATTTGTAGATCTCGGCAAAACCTTCACCCTTGGCCTTGTTGTCGGCGATCTTACCATAATATATAGCCGCTTCATCAGGCTTGCTGGCTTTTTCGGCTGATATCCCGGCATACAAGGTGGTAGTGGTATCGAGCTTTAAAGTAGTAAGGCTCCTGGCAGACATGAAATCGAAAATGTCCAGGCATTTTTTGAAATTGGTCAGCGCATCATTGAAGTTGCCGGCATTGTAGAAGGTGGCGCCGGCCTGGGAATAACCTGCATACATATCGAGCAGCGGCTGGCTGTTGTCCATGGTCAGCAATACATTCCTTTTGGTGGGATCTTTCTCCCTGGCCTCTTCCATCGAGATATATTTCTTCACGGCTTCAAAGGCCACGTCACGCGCATTGGGAACACCGGCCCTTGCAACGGAATCATTCGCGATGGCAACATATATTTTCGATTTTGTATACCATGCTTCTGCATTGTTCTGGTTCTTCTCTACAGCCAATACGTTGTCGATCTCATTTTTTGCATCTGTCAGTTTCTTGCTTTTCAACAGGTCCTTTGCCTTGTCCAGCTTTTGTGCATACAAACCAACGCCTGAGGTGGCGAGCAATGCTAACAGCAATACTTTTTTCATTGTTTGCTTTTTATTTAATATTGAGAACTTGGGTTTTATTGGTCGTCATTTTCTGAAGATGGATTTCCGGCATCTCCGGTTGTATCACCCTGATCATTGGCCGATCCATCTGCAGGGCCTTCGCCCGGGTTGGCGGCCTGCGCACCATTGACAGGCTCATCATGTTCATCCAGCTTGGTGATGGCTGCGATCTCATCGCCATCGTCGAGCCTGATCAGTTTTACACCCTGTGTGGCCCTTCCCTGTTCACTGATCCCGTTTACCGGCATCCGGATGGTGACACCACTTTTGCAGGTGATCATCAGGTCTTCTTTTTCCGTTACGTCCAGTATCCCTACCAGTGAACCGGTCTTCTCCGTAACGCTGATGGTCTTCACCCCTTTACCGCCACGGTTGGTAACGCGGTATTCCTCGATCTGCGTTCTTTTGCCATATCCTTTTTCGCTTACAACCAATACAGTACGGGAAGTATCTCCTTTGTTGACACATATCATGCCAATCACTTCATCATTGGCATCGTCTACCTCGATACCGGCCACTCCAATGGCGCCGCGGCCTGTGGGTCGGACTTTCTCTTCGGGAAACCGGATGGCCCGGCCGCTTTTTACGGCCATCATGATCTCACTTTCGCCATCGGTGAGCTTTGCTTCCAGCAGTTCATCACCTTCATTGATGGTGATGGCATTGACACCTGTTTGCCGGGGACGGCTGAAATCTTCGAGCAGGGTCTTTTTGATGATCCCTTTCTTGGTACAAAGTACAATATTATGACTATTTACAAAATCTTTGTCTTCCAGGTCTCTCACGTCAATGATCGCCCTCACCTTATCATCCGGCGGTAACTGGATCATGTTCTGGATCGCCCTGCCCTTGCTGGTCTTCTCGCCTTCCGGGATCTCATAAACATTGAGCCAGTAACAGCGTCCCTTTTCCGTAAAGAACAGCATCGTATGATGGGTAGACGCCACGAAGAGATGTTCGATATAATCCTCTTCCCGTGTGCGGCCGCCGATCACTCCCCTGCCTCCCCTGCGCTGGGCGCGGTATTCCGTGGCAGAGGTACGCTTGATATAACCCAGGTGGGAAATGGTGATCACCACATCCTCTTCCTTGATCAGGTCTTTGATCCGTACTTCATCATCGAGATAGGTGATCTCGGTCTTACGTTCATCCCCGAATTTATCTTTTACTTCCAGCAGTTCTTTCTTGATCACGTCGTACCGCATGCCTTCATTGCCCAGCAGTTCCTGCAGGTAACCGATCAGTTTCATCAGCTCATCATATTCTTCCCGTATCTTCTCACGCTCCATGCCGGTGAGGCGTTGCAGGCGCAGTTCGAGGATGGCCTTGGCCTGGACCTCATCCAGCCCCCATCCCGCATTGATCAGCGATTCTCTGGCGATCTCCGGGGTGGCAGAAGCGCGGATCAGGGCGATCACTTCATCGAGATGGTCCAGCGCTATCAGGTAACCCTGCAGGATATGCGCTTTTTTCTGCGCTTCTTTCAATTCGAACTCGGTGCGGCGAACCACCACTTCATGCCTGAATTCCACGAATTCGCTGATGATCTCCACGATGCTCAGCGTTTTCGGGCGGCCTTTCACCAGGGCCACATTATTGATACCGTAAGAGGTCTGCAGCTCGGTGAACTTATACAACTGGTTGATCACTACATTGGCGATAGCGTCCCTTTTCAGGTCGATCACAATGCGTGTTCCTTCCTTCTTGTTCGATTCGTTATTGACATGGGCGATACCTTCGATCGTTTTGTCGACCACCAGTTGCCCGATCCTGTCGCACAAAGCATCCCGGTTCACCTGGTAAGGCACTTCGGTAATGATGATCTGCTCACGGCCGCTGGCCTTGGTATCTACCTGCAAACGACCGCGCAATACCACACGGCCCCGTCCGAAATACATGCCGGCCTTCACTCCTTCCATACCGTAAATGATGCCACCGGTAGGAAAATCAGGGGCTTTGATATGCTTGATCATTTCTTCCACCGTGATATCGCGCTTATCGATATACGCCACGCAGCCATCGATCACCTCGCTGAGATTGTGGGGCATGATATTCGTGGCCATACCCACCGCAATGCCGCTCGAGCCGTTCAGCAACAGGTTGGGGATACGGGTAGGCAATACGGTCGGCTCTTCGAGTGAATCGTCGAAGTTGAGCTGGAAATCCACCGTATCCTTATCGATATCCTCCAGCATGCTTTCGGCAGCGCGCTGTAGGCGTACTTCGGTATATCGCATGGCCGCCGGCTCATCACCATCCTGGCTGCCGAAATTTCCCTGTCCATCCACCAGGGTGTAACGCATGCTCCACTCCTGGGCCATCCGCACCATGGCATCGTACACGGATTTATCGCCATGAGGGTGATATTTACCCAATACTTCACCCACTACGCGGGCAGATTTTTTGTGTGGCTTGTTGGAATTGATGCCCAGCTCATTCATCGCATACAGGATGCGGCGGTGAACGGGCTTGAACCCATCCCGTACATCGGGCAGGGCACGGCCAACGATCACCGACATCGAGTAATCGATATAAGCCGTTTTCATTTGCTCTTCAATGTTGACGGGAACTATCCGGTTCTGGTCATTCGTTTCCTGTGGTGTTAGATTATCTTCCATACTTGACCTGTGATTTTAAGGCACAATTTTCATCCGTTTTTAATCGCCGGAGGCGTAACGTGAAGGCTGCAAATCTACCCTATTTAAGCCGGAAAACCAGCTTTTGGAAGCCTGATTTTTCCACGGAAGACCAGGGGAGTTGGCAGTGTGCAGTTGGCAATTGGCAGTTGGGAGACACCTTGCACTTTATAAAACATACTGAAAATAAAAAAGCCCTGAAAGTATCTTAATTCATACCTTCACAGGCTTCACATATTTCAACTGCCAACTGCCAACTGCCAACTGCCAACTGCCAACTGCCAACTGCCAACTGCCAACTGCCAACTGCCAACTGCCAACT